>NZ_OAOJ01000001.1:0-4800000 GCF_900206255.1 Streptomyces sp. TLI_55 | reverse complement strand
GCCTCCCCGATCTGGAGGAGTTCTACCGGGATCTGCACCGCCACCCCGAGCTGTCCCGGCAGGAGCACCGCACCGCCGGGCTGCTTGCCGGGCGGTTGAAGGCGGATGGGTACGAGACCGTCGAGGGCATCGGCGGTACCGGCGTCGCGGGGGTGCTGCGCAACGGGGACGGGCCCGTCGTGCTGCTGCGGGCCGATATGGACGCCCTGCCGGTGACGGAGGAGACCGGGCTGCCGTACGCCTCCGAGACGCCCGGCGTGATGCACGCGTGCGGGCACGATCTGCACGTGACCTGGCTGGCGGGCGCGGCTCGGGCGCTGGCCGCCGGGCGGGACGCCTGGAACGGGACCCTGGTCGTCGTCGGGCAGCCCGCCGAGGAGACCGGCAGCGGGGCGGCGGCGATGGTCGCGGACGGGCTGTACGCGCGCGTGCCCCGGCCCGATGTGCTGCTCGGGCAGCACGCGGCACCGGGTCCGGTGGGCCTGTACCCGCATGTTCCGGGGCTGATCCTGTCCGCCACCACCGACGTCGAGATCGTCGTGCACGGGCGGGGCGGGCACGGGTCGCGGCCGGAGACGACCGTGGACCCGGTGCTGACGGCGGCGTATCTCGTCACCCGGCTCCAGAGCGTCGTCAGCCGGGAGATCGCGCCGCGCGAGTCGGCCGTGCTGACCGTGGGCCGTATCGAGGCGGGCACCGCGCCGAACATCATCCCGTCCACCGCGCGGATCTCCCTCAACCTGCGCACCCAGTCCGAGGCCGTCCGGGACCGGATGGTCGCCGCGATCCGCCGGATCGCCGAGGGCGAGTGCCATGCCGCGGGCTGCCCGCGCGAGCCCGAGGTGACCGTCGGCGCCTCCTTCCCGGCGACCGTCAACGACGCCGAGGCCGACCGGCGGGTGGCCGCCGTGCACCGCGAGGTCTTCGGCGACGGCACGGTCTTCGACCCGGGCCCGGCGATGGGCAGCGAGGACTTCTCCCTGCTGGCCGCGGCCGGGCAGCCGTACGCCTACTGGTTCGTGACCACGACCCCGGCCGCGACCTGGGACGCGGCACCGGGCGGCGACGACCTGTTCGCCAAGCTCGACGCGATTCCGAGCAACCACAGCCCGCACTTCGCACCCGATCTGTCGGCGGTGGGGACCGGTGTGCGGGCGCTCGTCGCGGGGGCCCTCGCCCACCTATGACCCCTCTGACGTCGTTGTCCGTGGCATGACTTAGTCTTCGCTCACTCGCCACACGCGACGCACAGGTCCCGCACGTGACCGGCCGCGTGGGGCACCTTCACATTCGTTCCGGGGGGTTCGAAACAGAAGTGCGTATGCGCTCCCTCGCGGCCGCCACCACGCTGGCGGTCCTCTTCAGTTCGGCGGCTCTCACCGCCACTCCGGCGTTCGCCGACTCGGTCAAGCCCGTCTCGGCCATCGAGGACGCGGCCCTCACCGTCGTGGACGGCACCCACCAGCGGGTCTTCATCAGCGATCCGTCCACGAACCAGATCGCCGTCACCGACAACGCGGGCACCCTCATCGGCACCCTCACAGGCCTGCCCCAGGTCCTCGGCCTCGCGCTCAGCCCGGACGACAGCACGCTGTACGCCACGGTCTACGGCGCCGACAAGATCGTCGCGTTCGACACGGCGACCCTCGCGCAGACCGCCGAGTACGCGACCGGTTCCGGGACCACCCCGTCCGGCCTCGCCTACGCCGACGGCAAGTTGTGGTTCAGTTACGGCGACCAATCGGACGCCGACCTGGGCATGGTCGACCTGACGGCTGAGACCCCGACGGTCACCCTCGGCCTCGCGGTGGGCCACGACTTCTCGAGCCCGCCGTCGCTCTTCGCCGACCCCGACAACCCGGGCACGCTGGTCGCCCTCGACGGGAACAGCTCCGGAGCGATCGTCGTCTACGACATCTCCTCCGGCACCCCGGTGCTCCGGGTCACCGACAACAAGGGTGGCTTTTACCACGATGCCGCCTTCACCCCCGACGGACAGAACATCGTCGTGGCCGGACCCGGCACCCGGGCCCTCACCGAGTACCGTCTCTCCGACCTGACCGAGGTGCGCACTTACCCCGTCCCCTCGGAACCGCTGGGGGTCAGCATCGCCCCGGACGGCACGGTCGCGGCCACCGCCGAGGACACCGAGGACGTGGGTGACACCTACGTCTTCCCCACCGACACCAGCAAGCCGGTCAACGTGCGCAACCTGTCGCGCGAGTGGATGCCGTACGGTCACAAAATCAACTGGTCGGCCGACGGCAGCAAGCTGTTCCTCGTCACCGACACCTACTACACGCCCCAGTTCCGGGTCGTCGACGAGCCCCGCAAGTACGCGGCGACGCTCAAGGTCAACGCCCCCGCCTCCGCGCCCCGGGCCAAGACCCTGACGGTGACCGGCACGCTCACCGCCAACCTGGCCCTGCCCGCCGGTACGCCGATCACCGTCACCCGCACCGACCTGGAGTCGCCGAACGGCAAGTCGCTCGGCACCAAGTCCCTCGGCACGGGCGGCAAGTTCAGCTTCACCGACGTCCCGCCGGCCGGCGCCAAGGTCAAGTACACGGTGGCGTACGCGGGCGACGCCGAGCACACGAGCGCTTCCGCCTCCGACACCGTCGACGTCTCGCGCGCCACCCCGACCCTGACGCTGAACAACAACGGCAAGGTCTACGCGTACGGCCAGGACGTGAAGTTCACCGCGCACCTCGGGACGACGTACAAGAACCGCACGGTGGAGATCTGGGCCGACCCCTACGGCTCGGACAAGCCCAACAAGCTGGTGAAGACCGGCACCGTCAACGCCGACGGCAACCTGTCCGTCGTCGTGGACCTCAAGCGCAAGACCAAGCTGACGGCGAAGTTCGCGGGCGACGCCCGCTACGCGCCGCGGTCGGTGAACAGCACGGTCGGCGCCAAGGTGTCGATCGCCACGTCGGTCAGCGGCTCCTACAAGTCCAAGTCCACGTGGGGCCACACGTACTTGTTCTTCCGCCAGTCCAAGGACCCGGTCGTCACCGCGAAGCTGCCGCCGTACGGGGGCCGCACCCAGCTGCTCCAGATCGAGTACTGGTCGGGCACCAGCTGGGTCACCACGTACCGCGAGTACTTCAAGCTCGACTCGGCCGGCAAGTCCGCCGTGCAGCTCACCGGCACCCCGCCGACGGGCGTCCGCTTCCGGGTCCGCAACTCCTACGTCAGCGGCTCGGGCGACAGCGTGAACACCACGACGTACGGCTCCTGGAAGTACTTCACCTTCACGAAGTGAGCGTCTGCAACTGACTGAGGTGCTTGTGCACATGGTCCAGGGCGCCCTCCCGGCGCCCTGGCACCCGAGCCCTCAACTCCGCCAGCGCGGGCCCCAGTTCGCGGGCCCGCGCCGGGTCGTCGATGCGGCCCCACTGGTGGTGGGCGCGGTCGACGGCGGCCTCCACGGCGGGCGCGTCCGGCGCCTGCCCGGCCGTCAGGCGCGTGGTCGCCACCGCCAGCCAGGCCCGGCAGCTGCGCACCGGGTCCCCGGCGAACATCGCGAGGTCCGCCCGGACTTCACTCCAGTGCAGCGCCTCCTCGGAGGCGGGGCCGTGCGCCCGGACGGCGTTCAGCTCGTGGTGCGCGGCGAGCGCGTCCGCGTCACCGTGGCGCCGGGCGGCGACGGCGGCCGAGATCAGGGCGTGCGGATCGCCGGCCTCGGGGCCCTGCGCGCTCAGCACGTAGCCGACACTCTCCTGCGGGAGGCGGCTGAGCGCGTGCTGGTGCAACTGGTCGAGGGGCGGCCGGTGTCCGCTGCGCAGGATCGTCGCGATCGTCTTCATGTACGCGGGCGTGCCGAGGCTGCGCCGGGACGGCGGCGGGGCGATCCGCCCGTACACCGCGTTGTTGCGGCCGGTGTCCAGGGGGTTGGCGCGCAGCCACTCCCAGGTCTCGGGGTCGGCGTGCAGGTCGAGGACGAAGGCCGTCGCGCCCGCCGGGCGCAGCCGCAGTTCGTCCTTGAACCAGTGCCAGGGGAACCCGTTGTAGCGGACCGTGGCCGGGGTGGTGCGGGCCAGCGCCAGGTGCGGCAGCCGTTGGCGGCGGTCCAGTTGGAGCTGGCCGGTGACGAAGACGGTGAGCGGTCCGGGGGCGGCCGCGGCGGCGCGCAGCCGGGTCAGCACGGCCTGCGGGTCCAACGGGTCCGCCAGTTCCACCACGTTGGCGGTGTCCGCGCCGGACAGCACGGCGGGCGGCACGGCCGCGAGGACGGGCAGGACGGACGCGGCGTCGACCAGACATCCCCTGCCCGCCGGTGCGGCGGCCAGCAGCAGCACGGTTCCGGGCATCGGTCCCTCCCCATCCCCCGTCGATCACGTACGTCAGCACCGTAACCGCTGCGGCTGCAAAGGTGGACCTCAGGACGGGGAACGTCCCTTTCGGCCGGTTCCTGGGAGTGAACGGCGGACCGCGAACACCGTGGTGTCGTCGGCGAGCCGGCCGCCGCTGTGCCGGAGCGTGCCGTCGCGGACGTGGGCGACCAGGCGGCGGGGTTCGGCGGCCCGCGGATCGGCGGCGACGGCCCGGGCGACCTCCGTGGCCAGCGGGTAGAAGGCGCCGTCGGCGTCGCGGGCCTCGGTGACGCCGTCGGTGGTCAGCAGGAGGGTCTCGGTGCCGGCGAGGGGGACGCGCTGCACGGGCGGCGGCCCGTCGGCCGACAGCTCGCCGAGGCCCAGCGGGAGTCCGGTGCCGACCGGCAACCGCCGTACCCCTTCGGGGCCGACGGCCAGCGGGGGCTCGTGGCCGAAGACGACGACGTCCACCACACCGGAGGCGTCGTCGGGGAAGCCGATCAGGACGGCGGTGGCGAAGCGGTCGCCGTCGTCGCGGCCGAGGGCGGCGAGATGCCGGCTGTGGCGCAGCATGCGCAGCTCCAGGCGCTCGGCCACGGTGCCGAGCGCCTCGTGGTACCCCGCCTCGCGGAACGTGCCCAGCAGCGCGGCCGCCGCCTCCACCGCGTCGAGGCCCTTGCCCTGCACGTCGCCGACGAGGACGCGGGTGCCGTGCAGGCCCTGCTGGACGTCGTAGAAGTCGCCGCCGACCCGGGCCTCGACGTCGGAGGCGAGATAGACGGCGGCGTGGTCGAGGCCGCCCCAGTCCGGCGGCAGCGGGCGCAGCACCGTGCGGCGGGTGGTGTCGGCGACGTCATGCATGTGCAGCATGTGGCGCTCGCCGCGGACTCTGACCACGCAGGCGAGGACGGCGAGCGCCCCGCCGATGCCGACAAGGAGGAAGTCGGCCAGTCCGCTCCGGTACCAGGTCGGGTAGGAGGAATCGGCGAGGACGTAGGTGAGCAAGGCGAGCACCGCGAAGCCGGCCGTGCCCCGCACACCGCAGATCGCGGCGGCGATACCGGGCACCAGCACGACCCAGGTGATCATCCGGAACTCGCCGGCGGTGTAGAAGTCGATCAGTGCGATCCCGGCGAGCATCAGCAGCGGCGGCACCCAGGCGAGGCTGTGCCCGCGGACCCGCAGCAGCTGCTGCCGGCGCAGGACGTCGCCCTCCGCGGCGGGCCGGGGCCGCCGGGCCATCGGACCGCGCCGCCCGCCGACCGGCCCAGGGCCTGCCCGACGCATCATGCACTTCAGCGAAACACGGGGAGACGGGGGCCGCACTCCGACTTGCCAGGCCCCTCTCCCAGGTGTGCTCTGGTAGGCGGGGGCGAGGAGAGAGAGGAGTCCTCTCATGGCTCATGCGGCACCCGCGTCCGGCGCCAGGTCCGGAACGGCCGGACGGTCGCCCGACGTCTTCAGCCCGCAGGTCCACACGGCGGCCCGGTACGGGATTCCCGTCGTCCTGGGGCTGGTCTACGGCTACTGGGCCGCCGCCAACCGGCGCGGCGGCGGCGAGATCACCGGCTGGAACATCCTGTTCGGCTTCGTGACCGCGCTGGCGTTCATCGTGCTGTGCCTCGCGGTGGCGACGTTCGCTCCGATGCTCAAGCGCGAACTGCACTCGCTGGTGAAGTCCGCGTTCGCGGGCGCGGCGGTCGGCTTCCTCTACAGCCAGACCGGCGAGAGCGTCCTCAGGTCCGCGGCGCTCGGGGTGGCCGTCACGGCGGGCATCTTCGGCGTGTTCTTCTACCGCTACTACACGCGCGAGGACGCCGAGGGCAACCGCATCCGCTGACGCGCGGAACGCGCGGACGCGATCGGCAGAAGGGCCCGGCAGCAGCTGCCGGGCCCTTCTGTCTCCCTCTCTCACCCGCCGGCCGAGGAGCCGGTCACGCTGAAGCTCCACGAACCGGAGAAGCTCCAGGTACCGGAACTCGACACGCTCCAGGAGTCGTTCATGTACGGGTCGTCCCAGTTGCTCCAGGATCCGTCCTTCCACTCGGGACACGGATCGGAGCAGGTCGGCACCCCGCGCCCGCCGGTGTCGACGAACGCGGCGCTCGCCCAGCCCTGGGCGCCGACGAGCCAGTACCAGTAGGGGTTGCCGTTGACTCTCTGCCCCAGGACCTTGCAGTCCACGCGATCCTGGCTCCACGGCGAGAGCTGGTCGACGACGGGCGAGTGGGTGGTGGGCGCGGCCCTCACGTTGAGGTCGACGCCGGAGACGATGGTGCCCCAGATCGGACCGCCGGAACCGCCGCCGCCACCGTGTCCGTCGGCGTAGGTCGGCGGGGTGACGGCCGCGGCCGTGGTGCCCGCTGCCGCGGCGACGAGGGTGCCGCCGGTGAGCAGGGCCGCGGCCAGGGTCCGCAGGGCCGGAGTGGTGCGCATGGATCGGCCTCCTTCTCCCCAGAACCAGGAAACACCCGTTCGGGTGAACCCTCCACCGGAGAGCGGGAGGGCTTGGGGGGACTGGCTTCCGGACGGCTGGAAGGGCTTGGGGCGACCGGCTTCCGGTCGGCGGGACGGGTGCCGTACACCCGAATGCAGTGCCCCCGCTCGCGCCCCCGCCCGCCGCGGCCTTGCCTGGAAGGGTGCGCCCACGCCTTCGCAACGCCCTCTCGGCCACCCTCATCGGCCTGGCCTGTCTGCTCGTGCCGTTCAGTGTGCTGGCGTCCTGGGCGGCGTACTGGACGACCGTCGAGCTCGCCCAGGTAAGACGCCAACTCACCGACGCCTACGTACCGTTCGACCTCGCCGGATTCTGGCTGCCCGTCAGCGCCCTGGTGCTGGCCGCCGCCGGGATCGCGGTCGCCGCCTGCCGCCGCCGCGCGGTGACGGCCACCTCGCTGGGCACGGCGCTCGGCGGCGGGCTGCTGGGCCTCGCGGTCGCCGTCGGCCGCCGGATGACCCTCGCCGACCTGCCCGACGCCGACCACCGCAGCGCCGCCGGTGTCATCTACGACACCCTCACCGGCACCCTGCGCGCGGTCTCCTGGCTGCTGGTCGCCCTCGGCCTCACGGTGGCCTGCGCGACCTGGCTCACGGCCCGGTACGCGCGACGCCGGCAAGTGTCCGCAGTGCCCGTCGCAGATCCGGCACCGCGGCCGACGCGAGCCCGAGCCTGACCGCGTCCGGCGTGCGGCTGGGGTCGACGGCGAAGGCGGGGCCCGGCGTCACCGCGATCCCGTGCGCCGCGGCGGCGGCCGTGAAGGTGTCGGCCCGCCACGGCGCGGGCAGCTCCCACCAGGCGTAGTACACCTGCGGATGAGCCCGTACGGCGAACCCGTCGAGTTCCTCGGCGACGATCCGCTGCCGCAGCGCGGCGTCCGCCCGCTTGGCCTCGACGAGCCGCTCCACCACCCCGTCCCCGATGACCCGCACCGCCGCCTCCAGCGCGAACCGCCCCGCGCTCCACCCCCCGGACCGGATCGCGGCGGCGACCGCGTCGACCCGGTGCTCCGGTACGACGGCGAAGCCGGCTGTCAGCCCCGGCGCGACCCGCTTGGAGAGGCTGTCGACGACGTGGGTGAGGGCGGGAGCGTGGGCGGCGAAGGGAGCGGGGGCGTCGGGGTGCAGGAAGGACCAGATGCGGTCCTCTACGACGGCTAGCCCCAAGTCGCCTGCCGCATGCGCGAGTTGCTGTCGCCGCTCGTCGCTCATGGTCCGGGACGTCGGGTTGTGGAGCGTCGGCTGGAGGTAGAGCGCGGACAGCGGGGCCGTGCGATGGACGGCGAGGACCGACTCGGGCAACGGCCCGTCCTCGTCGGCGGCCAGCGGCACGAGGACGAGGCCGAGACGGGCGGCGATCTCCTTGACCAGCGGGTACGTCAGCGGCTCGACGCCGACCCGGCCGCCCGGGCGCACGAGGGAGGCGAGGGTGGCGGCGATGGCCTGCCGGGCGTTGCCGGCGAACAGGACCCGGCCGGGTTCGGGACGCCAGCCCGGGGTCGCGAGAAGGGCCGCCGCGGCCTCCCGGGCGGGTGCCGTGCCGGTGGCGGCGGCCGGGAGGAGTGCCTCGGTGAGGACGTCGGGGCGCAGCAGGGGCGTGAGGAGCGGGGCGAGGAGCTCGGACTGGCCTGGCACGGCCGGGTAGTTGAGCTCCATGTTCACCGGCGCGGCACCCGCCTGCTCGATGAGGGCCCGGCCGGTGGGGTCGTGCGCGGCGGCCCGTACGAAGGTGCCGCGGCCGACCTCGCCCACCACCAGCCCCCGCCGTACGAGTTCGGCGTACACCCGCCCCGCCGTCGACCCGGCGATCCCGCGCCGCCGGGCGAACTGGCGTTGCGGCATGAGCCGTTGGCCGGGTTTGAGGCGCCCGGCCGTGATGTCGTCGGCCAGCCGGTCGGCGATGGCCCGATAGTCGTCCACAGTCCCCGTCCCCCACTTGCGTCTTGCGTCCTGCGTCTCGCGATTGCACCGAGGGCAAAGATCTTATTGCACCGAGGAGCGAGGGCGGCCTAGGGTCGTGATCATGACCGATCCCGCACCCCTGGTGCTGATCCACGGCCACCCCTTCGACCACACGATGTGGACCCCGCAGATCGAGGCGTTCGCCGACGACCGCCGGGTGATCGCCCCCGACCTGCGCGGCTACGGCGCCTCCCCGGTGCTCCCCGGCGTCACGGAGTTCGCCGACTTCGCCCGGGACGTCGCGGCGCTGCTGGATGACCTGGGGATGGGGGCCGCCGTCCTTGCGGGCCTGTCGATGGGCGGGCAGATCGTCATGGACTTCCATCGCCAGTACCCGGACCGGGTCCGCGGCCTGGTCCTCGCCGACACCTTCCCGGCCCCGGAGACCCCCGAGGGCGCCCGGGCCCGCAACGCGATGGCGGACCGGCTGCTGCGCGAGGGCATGCGCGGGTACGCCGACGAGGTGCTGGAGAAGATGGTCGCCCCGTACGCCGACGCCCGGGTCAAGGCGCACGTGCACAGCATGATGACGGCGACCTCCCCGGAGGGCGCCGCGGCGGCCCTGCGTGCCCGCGCCGCCCGCCCCGACTACCGCGAGCTGCTGGCCCGGGTGCGGGTCCCCGCGCTGGTCGTGGTCGGCACGGATGACGAGTACACCCCGGTCTCCGACGCGGAGGCGATGCACGCGGCGCTCCCCGACGCGGAGCTGCTGGTGGTGGCCGGAGCCGCCCACATGCCGAACCTGGAGCGGCCCGAGGAGTTCAACGCGGCGCTGGGGGCGTTCCTGGCACGGGTGGACGGCCACTCGTAGGGTCGGGTGCGTGACGCACCAGTCCATCACGGGGGACACCGATGTACGCGCGCTGCCGGACCAGCGAGGCGGCAGGCGGGCCGGGGCCTGGCTCGGCGGGCTGCTGTTCGCCGTCGTGAGCGTCGTCGTCGGCTGCCGTACGGCCGACACGGACGGCATCACCCCCGTGCCCCAGCTGCTGGCCTTCCTGCCGTGGCTGCTGGTGCCGACGGGCGCGGGGCTGCTGCTCGCGCTGCTGTCCCGGTGGTGGGTGGGCCTGGTCTGGGGTGTGGCGCTGCTCGGCCTGCTGGCGTGGTTCATCGAGCCGTACGGGAAGATCAGCGAGCCCGGTGGCAGGGTCCTCGCCTCGCTCCGCGTTCTGACCTCGAACGTCGAGTTCGGGCGCGGTACGGGGGCGTTGGTGGACGCGGTGCGCCGGGAGAAGCCCGATCTCGTGTTCGTGCAGGAGTGCGAGTACACCTGCGAGGCGGAGCTGAAGCGGACCCTCGGCGTCGCCTACCCGAACCGGCAGAGCGTGCCGGGCGCGGGCTCCGAGGGCTCGGTGATCCTCAGCCGCCACCGTCTCACGGCGGCCGACCCGGTCGCGGGCACGATGGGGATGCCGGGCGCGCTGGCGGACGTCGACGGCCGGACCGTACGGCTCCAGCTCGCGCACCCCATGCCGCCCCTGCCCGGCCAGGTGGGCGTGTGGAAGCGGGAGCTGGGCACGCTCCGCGACTTCGCGGCACGGCACCGGGGCGCACCGCTGCTCGTGGCCGGTGACTTCAACGCCTCCCAGGACCACGCGGCCTTCCGGCACCTCCTCGACGCCGGTCTCCAGGACGCCGCCCGGCTGGCCGGTTCCGACCGCACCCCGAGCTGGCCGGCCCGTACCGCGCCCACGCTCGGCGCCCAGATCGACCACGTGCTCGCGTCGCCGGACTTCTCCTGCGAGAAGGCCCGCTTCCTGGACCTGGCGGACACGGACCACCGGGCGCTGCTGGTCGATCTGGACCTGCACCAGGGCGGATGACGTGTAATAGGCGCATGTCCCGAGAGTTCCCCATCGGCCTCACCCCTCCCGACTGGCTGGTCAGGAACCTCCAATCCCAGCCCGCCCCGGTCAACTGGGCGGCCGTGGCCCGCGCCGCGATCGCGATGACCCTGCCACTGGCGATCGGTCTCGCCGTCGGCAACGTCGAGTACGGCGCCCTGGCCTCGATGGGCGCCCTGTCGGGCGTCATCGGCGACACCGCGGACGCGTACCGCATGCGCATCCTCAACATCGCGATCCCGCAGCTGTTCGGGGCGGTGGGCGTGACGATCGGGTCGCTGGTGTTCGGCCAGGGCTGGCTGGCGGTGGCCGTGGTCACGGCGGTCGCGCTGGTGTCGGGCATGATCTCGACGATCGGCGCGGTGGCGTCGGTGTCCGGGCTGCTGCTCCTCCTCAACTCCGTGGTGGGAGCCGGGCTGCCGATGCCGGGCGAGTGGTGGCTGGCGCCGCTGCTGATGAGCGGCGGCGGGCTGCTGGTGCTGGTCCTGGCGCTGCTGGCCTGGCCGTTGCGCTCCGGCGTCCCGGAACGCTCCGCGGTCGCGGACGCGTACCGCACGGTCGCGACCCTCATGTCGGCCTGCGGCACCGAGGCCTACGACCAGGCCCGCCACACCGTCACCCAGTCCCTGAACCAGTCGTACGACCTCATCCTGGCCCGCCGCACCCGCCACCACGGCCGCAGCCCCGACCTCACCCGCCTCCTCGCCCAGTTGAACGCCATCACCCCGGTCGTCGAGGCGGCTCCCGCGGCCCACCTCACCGGCGAGCCACTGCCGCCGGAGGTCACCGAGGCGGTGCGCCACCTCGCGGAGGCGGTGGAGACGGGCTACACCGGCCCGATAGCCCTGAACCTGCCCGTCCCCACCTCGGAGACGACCCGGGCGGTGGACCACGCCCTGCGCCACGCGGCCGAGGTCGTCCGCACCCCGGACGTCGACCCCGGCGGCATCGACGACCGCCTGGGCCGCCCGGCCGCACTGCGCATCCGCGCCGCGCGGGCGACCCGCAACGTGGCGCTGTCGGCGGCCTCCTGGCGCTACGGCCTGCGCCTGGCGCTGTGCATCGGAGTGGCCCAGGTCCTCGTCTCGATCCTCCCGGTACCGCGCTCCTACTGGGTGGCCCTGACCATCACCTTCGTCCTGAAGCCCGACTTCGGCTCGGTGTTCTCCCGCGCCCTGCTGCGCGCGCTCGGCACGGTGGCGGGGCTGGTGATCGCGGCGGCGGTCCTGGCGGAGGTGCCGCGCGGCTGGTGGGACGTCCCGGTGATGCTGGTCCTGGCCCCCCTGATCCCGGCGCTGACCCCGCGGGGCTACGGCTACCAGACGGCCGCGATCACCCCGGTCATCCTGCTTCTCTCAGACATCCTCAACCACCAGGGCACCGCCCTCCTGATGCCCCGCCTCCTGGACTCCCTGATGGGCTGCGGCATCGCCCTGGTCGCGGGTTATCTGCTCTGGCCGGAGAGCTGGCACACGCGCGTCGGCGACCGCCTGGCGAAGGCGGTGGACGACACGGCGGCGTACGTGGAGACGGCGTTCGGCCGCGACCCCACCGACCCGCCGGCCCGCGCCCGCATGCGCCGCCGCCTCTACCGCGACCTGTCGGTGATCCGCACGGAGTTCCAGCGCGCCCTGACCGAACCCCCGCCCACCGGCCGCCGGGCTGCGGCCTGGTGGCCCCTGGTGGTCGCGGTGGAGCGGATCGTCGACGCGACGACGGCGGCCCGCGTCCGCACCAAGCACGGCGCCCCGCCGCCCTCGGCGGCGGAGGTGGCCCAAGTGGTCCTTCAGCTGCGCGAGTTGGCGGAGGGCGTACGCGAGGTGGAGACCCTGTACGCGGTCCGCACCGACCTCACGGGACCGGCGGGAAGCGTCCTGGAGCCGCTGCGGCAGGAGGTGGCGGCGGCTCGGGCGATCGCCTCACCCCGGTGACACGGGAGGCACCGGGGTGAAGCGACCGGCGTCTCAGACGCCGATGTCCGAGCCGTCCTTGCGCCACACGGCCACGACCGCCGGGCGCACGATCCTGCCCGGACCGTCGGGCCAGGTGCTGGCCGGGTTCTCCACCGTCGCGCCGGTGATCTCGCCCGGGTGCTGGACGGCGACCAGGACACGGCGGTCCTGGATGACCGGCCCGCAGGTCTCCGCACCGGTCGGCATGGTGAGGAACTGCTTCAGCTCACCGCGCCGGTCGCCCTTGGTGGCGACGCCGAACAGACCGTCGTGGGAGCCGAGCTGGTTGCCGTCGGTGGAGATCCAGAGGTTGCCGTACGGGTCGAAGGCCACGTTGTCCGGGCAGGAGATCGGGCTGACCCGGTCCTTCGGGAACCCGGCGAAGTAGGTGGCCGGGTCGGCCGGGTCACCCGCGACCAGGAACAGGGACCAGGCGAACTTCTTGCTCTCCGGCCGGTTCCAGCGCTCGGTCAGCTCCAGGATGTGCCCGTGCTTGTTGGCGTTGCGCGGGTTGGCCTCGTCGGCGGGGGCGTTGCTGCCGACACCGCGGTTGGTGTTGTTGGTGAGGGCGACGTAGACCTTGCCGGAGACCGGGTTGGGCTGGATGTCCTCGGGCCGGTCCATCTTCGTGGCGCCGACCTTGTCCCCGGCCAGCCGCGTGAAGACGAAGACCTCCTCGGCCGTCATGCCGTCGACGTGCGAGACGGCGCCCTTGGCGGTCGCGGTGGCCAGCGGGATCCACTCACCACTGCCGTCGAACTCACCGTCGGCCGGGAGCTTGCCGGTGCCGTCGACCTCGATGGCGGGGGAGTCGCCAGTGAGCTTGGCGACGTAGAGGGTCCCCTCGTCAAGAAGGGAAAGATTGTGCTCGCGAACGGCCCGCGAGGCCCCCTTCTTCACCCTCTTGCTGCTGACGAACTTGTAGAAGTAGTCGAACCGCTCGTCGTCGCCGGAGTAGACGACCGGACGCCCGTCCGAGGTCAGCCGCACGGTCGCGGCCTCGTGCTTGAAGCGGCCGAGGGCGGTGTGCTTGCGCGGCGTGGACGTCGGATCGTACGGATCGAACTCCACGACGTACCCGAACCGGTGCACCTCGTTCGGCTCCTGGGCGACGTCGAACCGCTTGTCGAACCGCTCCCACTTGCGCTCGCTCGCGCCGGTGCCGATGCCGTACCGCTTGTCGGTGGCGCGGCCGCTGTTGGCGAAGTACTGGTTGAAGTTCTCCTCGCCGTGCAGCGTGGTGCCCCAGGGGGTGGTGCCGCCGGAGCAGTTGTTGAGCGTGCCGAGAACCTTGGTGCCGCTCGGGTCGGCGGAGGTCTTCAGCAGCTCCGACCCGGCGGCGGGCCCGGTGAGCCGGAACTCGGTGGTGGCGGTGACGCGCCGGTTGAGGGGGTGGCGGGGTACGGCGGTGAGTTTGCCGCTCCGCCGGTCCTCCTCGACGACGACCGCGGACAGTCCGTGCGCGGCCCACGCGATCTCGACCTGCTCGCGGGTGGGGTTGGCGGCGTCGTAGCCACGGAACATGAGCACTTCGTCGGTGTACTCGTGGTTGGCGACGAGGAGCTGCTTGCCGTGGCCGAGCGGGAGCAGGGCAAGGAAGTCGTTGTTGTACCCGAACTGTCCGGCCTGCGCGGCGGCCGTCTGCTTCTCCGGGTCGAAGGCGGGCGCGCCGCGCAGGATGGGCTCGCCCCAGCGGATGACGACGTTCTGCGCGTAGCCGTCGGGGACGGTCACGGCGTCGGTGGTGTTGGGGGCGACGGGGCTGTACCGCAGCCCGCGGGCGGCCTTGCCGTGCTTCACGGGCTGGTACGGCGCCGTACCGGTCGCGGCGTGGGCCTGCGGGGCGCCGACGACGGTCGCGCCGGCCGCGGCGGCCACGGTGACGACGGCGGCGGTCCGCATCAGGGAACGGCGGCTGAGGGCATCGGCGATGACGTCACCGACGTACTCGTTGGCGCTGGTGTTGGGCACCTCGTGGAAACAGGCGTTGCCGCACCGGTAGAGGCAGGTCATGGCGGAACGCCCGCCCGGGTGTCCGTCGGACGACGGCGTACTGATCAACGGCAGCGGTATACGCACTTTGCAGTCCCCTTGCTTCTCCATGGACTCCCCTTGAATCCGCGCCACGGACGCTAGGGGCCGGTTTGTGCGGGAGCGGGGACTGGCGATGAACGCGCGGTGAATGCGGGGTAGCGGGGTGGGAGTTGAGCGGGAGTTGGGGTTGGGTTGCACGGTAAGACCGAATACGACCCTTGACGGGAGCGGCTTCCGATGCCCTCCCCGGCCCAAGATCCCCCTCCGGGGCCGCTAACCTTACGTGTCCGTCCTGGCCAGGGATTGACGGGCATCAACTCATGCGAAGGGTTGCGCACATGGGCATTCTCACTCTCCTGCGGAACGCGTTCGGCCGCTCACGCAAGGGGCGTACCGCCGAGGCAGAGGGTGCGGAGGGGACGCAGCCGACAGCTCAGCCGACGGTACCGGCCCCTGCAACGCCCGAGCCGGAGGCCAAGGTCGAGGTCCCGGAGCCGCGTACGTCGACGTCCCTGTCGACTAAGGACGAGCACGATCTGGTGGCGGCGGCGTTCGACAACGTGACGGTGCCTCGACAGACGTCGGGGGGTGAGGGGGCGGGGGCTGAGGAGCGGACGGCTGAGGCTGAGCCGGTGGCTGAGGTTGAGGCTGAGCGGGTAGCCGAGGTTGAGGTTGAGCCGGTGGCCGAGGAGCCGGTGGTCGAGGCTGGAGCTGAGCCGGTGGCTCAGGAGCCGGTCGTCGAGGCTGAGGTTGAGCCGCTCGCTGAGGATGGGGCCGAGGCCGTCGCTGAGGCTGGCGCTGAGCCTGCCGTAGAGGGTGCCGAGCCCGAGACGGTGGCCGCTGCCGAGGTTGAGGCTGCCCCCGAGGTGGCTGCCTCCGAGACTGAGCCTGCCGTCGAGGCGGAGCCCGTTGTAGAGGAGGCGGCTGAGGCCGCGCCCGCTCCCGCGTCGCAGACCGCTGAGGAGAGCGCCCCCGTCGAGGAGCCGGTTGCGGAGGAGCCCACTCCGGAGACGGTCACGGAGACCCAGCCGGCGCCCGAGGCCAAGGCTGAGCCGGCGGCCGTGGACGAGCCCACCGCAGAAGAGACCCCCGCAGTCGAGGAGCCGAAGCCGGTCGCCGAGCCCACTCCCGAGCCGGAGCCGACCGCCGAGGTCGCCACCGAGCCGGAGGTGGAGGCCGAGGCCAAGGCTGAACCGGAGCCGGAGGTGGAGGCCGAGGCCACCGCCGACACCACCCAGGAACTCGCTGCCGCCGCCGACGCCGAGCCCACTCCCGAGCCGGAGCCGACCGCCGAGGTCGCCACCGAGCCGGAGGCCGAGCCCGAGGCCGCCACCGAAACCACTCAGGACCCTGAGGCCACCCCCAAGGCCGAGCCCACCCCAGAATCCGCCCCCACCCCCCTCGCCGCAGCCGCCGACGGCGAGTCCGCCCCTCAGGGGCCACCCGCAGACGACATCGAAACCGTCACGGGTGGTGCGGGTGGGAACACCGACGCCGAAGGCGAAGCCGAGGCGACCCCCGCCCCCGCCCCCGCCCCCGCCGCCGCAGGCACCGGCACCGGTGCCGCCGCCCTCGCCCTCGCCAAGGCCGGCCTCACCACCGCCCGCGCCAAGACCTACCTCGTCCTCGACCGCTCCGCGAGCATGCGCCCGTACTACAAGGACGGCTCCGCCCAGGCCCTCGCCGACCAGACCCTCGCCCTCGCCACCCACCTCACCCCGGACACCGACGGCACTGAGGACACCCCCTCCGTCCACGTCGTCTTCTTCTCCACCGAGGTCGACGGCACCCTCGACCTCACCCCGGCCTCCCCCAAGGACGCCATCGACGAGGCGCACGCCGGCCTCGGCCGCATGGGCCGTACCAGCTACCACGCCGCGGTGGAAGCCGTACTCGCCCACTACGACAAGACGACCACCCCCGGCGAGACCACCCCCGCCCTCGTCGTCTTCCAGACCGACGGCGCCCCCGACGCGAAGACCCCCGCCACCCAGGCCCTGACCGAGGCGGCCAAGTCCCACCCGTCCGTCTTCTTCTCCTTCGTCGCGTTCGGCGAGCACGAGAACAAGGCCTTCGACTACCTCCGCAAGCTGAAGACCGACAACACGGCCTTCTTCCACGCGGGCCCCACCCCGAAGGAGCTCACGGACGCGGAGCTCTACGACGGCGTACTGATCGACTGGCGCCCGTAGCCCCCAGCCCGCCCCCGACCCGCACCACCCCAGGGCCGCCCCTTTCCACCCCTCAGAACGGAAAGCGGGCGGTCCCCCCATGTCGGCTACGATTTCTTGGTTCGTAAAGCATCACGAAATCCGACCTGGGAGCAGCCCCCGATGGCTCGACACCTCATCACCAGCGCCCTTCCCTACATCAACGGGATCAAGCACCTGGGCAACATGGTGGGGTCCATGCTCCCGGCGGACGTGTACTCCCGGTACCTCCGCCAGCGCGGCCACGACGTCCTCTACATCTGCGCCACCGACGAGCACGGCACCCCGGCGGAGCTCGCCGCGAAGGAGGCCGGCCTCAGCGTCGCCGACTTCTGCGCCCAGGCACACGACGCCCAGAAGGCGGTCTACGACGGCTTCGCGCTCGCCTTCGACTACTTCGGCCGCAGTTCCTCCCAGCAGAACGTCGAGATCACCCAGCACTTCGCCCGCCGCCTCAACGAGAACGGGTTCATCGAAGAGCGGGCGATCCGCCAGGTCTACTCGCCCGCCGACGGCCGCTTCCTCCCGGACCGCTATGTCGAGGGCACCTGCCCCCACTGCGGCTACGACAAGGCCCGCGGCGACCAGTGCGAGAACTGCACCCGGGTCCTGGACCCGACCGACCTGATCAACCCGCGCTCGGCGATCTCCGGCTCCACTGACCTCGAGGTGCGCGAGACCAAGCACCTCTTCCTCCTCCAGTCCAAGCTCCAGCACGAGGTCGAGGAGTGGGTGGCCCGGCACGAGGCGGAGTGGCCGCAGCTGGCCTCCTCCATCGCCCGCAAGTGGCTGACCGAGGGCCTGCACGACCGCGCGATCACCCGCGACCTGGACTGGGGCGTGCCCGTGCCCGCCGACACCTGGCCGGAGCTGGCGGCCGAGGGCAAGGTCTTCTACGTCTGGTTCGACGCCCCGATCGAGTACATCGGCGCGACGAAGGAGTGGGCCGACGAGGACCCGTCGACGCGCGACTGGAAGTCGTGGTGGTACGAGTCGGACGAGACGGTCCGCTACACGGAGTTCATGGCGAAGGACAACGTCCCCTTCCACACGGTGATGTTCCCGGCGACGGAGCTCGGCGTCAGGGAACCCTGGAAGAAGGTCGACTACGTCAAGGCCTTCAACTGGCTGACCTACTACGGCGGAAAGTTCTCGACTTCCCAGAAGCGAGGCGTCTTCACGGACCAGGCCCTCGACATCCTCCCGGCCGACTACTGGCGCTACTTCCTCATCGCGAACGCCCCCGAGTCCGACGACTCGTCGTTCACCTGGGAGCACTTCACCGCCACGGTCAACAAGGACCTCGCCGACACCCTCGGCAACTTCGTCAACCGTGTCCTGTCCTTCTCCCGCAAGCGCTTCGGCGACGACGTCCCCGAGGGCGGCACGCCGGGCGAGGCGGAGGCGAAGCTGGGCGAGGAGATCGCCCGCCTCCTCGCCGAGTACGAGACCCAGATGGAGGCCCTCCAGTTCCGCAAGGCGGCGGCCGCGCTGCGCGCCCTGTGGTCGGCCGGCAACTCCTACCTGGAGGAGAAGGCCCCCTGGCTGGAGATCAAGACGGACAAGGACGGCGCGGCCCTCACCCTCCGCACGGCGATGAACCTGATCCACCTCTACTCGGTGGTCTCGGAGCCCTTCATCCCGGCGACCTCCGCGGCGATGCGGCAGGCCTTCACCCTCCCCGACGACACCGCCACCTGGGTGTCGCGGACCGAGGCGAAGACCCTGACCGCCGTCCCGGCCGGCACCCCCTTCACCGTCCCGCCGGTCCTGTTCGCCAAGCTCACGGACGAGGACCTGGAGACGTACAAGGAGCGCTTCGGCGGCACGGCGGAGTAAGCGAGGGGCGGGGGCGTGCTGAAGATCTTCCTCTGCCATTCGTCGGGGGACAAAGAAGACGTACGGCGCCTGCGGACACAGCTGCTGTCCGCGGGCTTCCAGCCCTGGCTCGACGAGGAGGACATCCTCCCGGGCCAGGACTGGGACCGTGAGATCCGCCGTGCGATCCGCGCCTGCGACCTGGTCCTGGTCTGCCTGTCACGGGCTTCGGTCACCAAGACCGGATACGTGCAGAAGGAGATCCGCATCGTCCTCGACGAGGCCGACCACCAGCCCGAGGGCACGATCTACGTCATCCCGGCCCGCCTGGAGAACTGCGAGGTCCCGGAACGGCTCCAGAGGTGGCACCGGGTGGACCTGTTCAAGCAGGACGGCTACGACAGGCTCCTGAAGTCGCTGGCGGCGGTGGCGGCGACCCGCGGCGGCGTCCGGTACGACGGGTTCTACGCGAAGCCGGCGTCGGATCCCGGGTTCACGGAGTTCCTCCGGTTCTACCCGGACGGCACCGTGCTGGACGTGACGACCAGCGGATCCGCCGAGCAGATCACCAAGTGGTTCCACGCAGATCAACCGGACCTGGGCAAGGGCCCCTACGACATCGTCGGCGACCGCATCACGTTCGCGACCACGGCCTCCTACGGAACCATCGAATACGACGGCACCGTCCGCGAAGACGGTACGGAACTCCACCTCCACACCCTCAGCCACATCAACGGCCACGAGTCCGACGGCGTCTGGCGGTTCGTGCCCGTAAAACTTTCCACCTGATGGTGATCAAGTTGTGGGCAGGGGGCGGAACTTGCCAGGAAACATACGTATGGTTTGCGCCATGGCAGTACCTGGGATCATCCCGATCGCCTACGAGCCGCACGGCCGTACCGAGGCCATCGGGCTTTACGCGGAAGGGCAGTTCCTGGGGTCGGTCTCCTACGCCTTCCCCAAGGGCTTCCGGCCCGACGACGGCTGGGAGGCGCAGAAGCGCCTCTACTCCGTGCTGCACACCTTCGACGCGGAGGGCAACTACCGCGACTCGGAGATCTGGTGCGCCGGGACCTGGGCCGAGCAGCAGCGGGACGCCTCCGTGCTCGCGCGTGCCCGTGCCCATCTGGCGACCCGGTTGCGGAGCCTGCCCCGGCGGACGTACACCGACATCGCGGTACGGCCCTTCGAACTCGTCGTGGACGGCGTGCTGTTCGGGCTCGTCACCGGGGAGGAGGACGGCGAGGGGTGGGCCGAGCTGTATCCGGACCGGCTGGGCTTCGGGCCGCCCTGGGACGGGAGTTATGACACGTGACGCACGCACGTCCTTCACTTGATCTAGGCAGGGACCCGGGCCAGGCGCTATACATGCCCGAAGATCACTAGTGGGGGGTTTCATCCATGGCACTTTTCGGCAACGCGCACACCATCGACCCGGGCCAGGCGGCCTCGGACTTCGCCAAGCTGCTGGGCTCCGGCGAGGGTGTGCAGGCGGCGTACCAGCTGGTGCGTGACGTCATCATGTTCACCGACCGGCGGCTGATCCTGGTCGACAAGCAGGGCATCACCGGCAAGAAGGTCGAGTACCACTCCATCCCGTACCGCAGCATCACGCACTTCGCGGTGGAGACGGCCGGCACCTTCGACCTCGACGCCGAGCTGAAGGTCTGGGTCTCGGGCCAGTCGCTGCCGTTCCAGAAGACGTTCACCAAGGGCGTCGACATCTACGAGGTGCAGGCGATCCTCACCCAGCACGTGGCCCGCTGACGCAGGCCGTGAACAACAGATGAAGGGGCCCGGAACCGCCTGGCGGTTCCGGGCCCCTTCTCATGCCGGCCGTGCGGACTAGGACCAGCCCGGGTCGTGGAGCGTCGCGGTCGCCACGGTGGTCGTCTGTGCGTCGGCACCGGAGTCGCTCGCGCCGAGGACGGCGATCAGGGCGGCGGCGGTGACGGCGACGAGCGTGGCGAGCATGCGACGCATTTGGTTCCCCCAAGTAGTGGTGTTTTAGCAGCAGTTGGGCCGTTCCGGGCGGTTCGGCGTGACTCCATACTGGGGTTCGAGTGATCCTCGAGTCGCGTGTTTTGTGTGGCACGAAACGATCTGGCACATGTGTGCCAGTGCGCGGTCCGGAGGGCCGGACAGGTGGGCACGGGATCTTCACAGGCACTCGGCGTGATCTTGGCAAGTCGCCACGAGCATGATCCCTTCACGCTGCTGACCTGCGCGTCCGCTCCCTGGACAGGCTTGTGGTGAGACCCCGTCGAGCGGCACAATCCCTCCGCATGACTTGACCCACGGAGTGGCCGCGCCGGGGCTGGGACGGGCCCGTCCCCCATGTGCCGCCAGCGTTGTCGGGACCCGCCGCCGCTCCGTGACACGAAGCTGGGGGGCTTGCGTGCTGGTTTCTCTCGGACTGACCGAGCAGTCCGACCGTCTGTATCGGGCCATTCTCAGACGGCCGGATCTGGCCGTCGCGGAGGCCGCGAAAGAGCTCGGTGTCACCGAGGAGCAGGTGCGCGAGGAGCTGGAGAAACTCACCCGTCTCTCCCTTCTCACCCCCACCTGGCGCCGCGACGGCAAACTGCGCGTGGTCGCCCCCAAGGCGGCGCTCGACTCCCTGCTCGCCCACCAGCAGGCCGAGATCGTCGAGCGGCAGCGCGCCCTCGCCGAGAGCCAGGCCGCCGCCGACGCGCTGCTGACCCAGTACGCCGAGCTGCACCCGGAGGAGCCCGAGCAGGGGGCGGAACGATTCCTCGGGGTCGAGGCGGTGCGCGCGAAGATCACCGAGCTGACCGCCGACGTCCGCACCGAGATCATCAGCTTCCACCCCGGCGGCCCCCAGCCCGCGGCCCAGTTCGAGGCCAGCGAGCCGATCACCACCGGCCTCCTCGACCGCGGGGTCAAGGTCAAGGGCGTCTATCAGGACTCCCTCCGCAACGACCCGGTCAGCGTCGAACACGCCCGCTGGCTCACCGAGCACAGCGGCGAGCTGCGCACCGTCCCCTCGCTGCCGATGCGGATGATCATCCTGGACCGGCAGAAGGCCCTGGTCCCGATCGACCCCGCCGACAGCTCCCTGGGCGCGGTCCTGCTGCGCGAACCGGGTGCCGTGGCCGCCTTCTGCGCCCTCTTCGACGCCGTGTGGGCGACGGCCACCCCCTTCGGCGAACCGGCCCGCCGCAGCCTCGACGACCCCGGCTCCCAGCCCCGCGAACTGCTGCGCCTGCTCGCCCAGGGCTACACCGACGAGGCCGCCGCCCGCCGCCTCGGCATCTCGCTGCGCAGCGAACGGCGCCTGATCTCGGAGCTGATGGAGAAGCTCGACGCGCAAAGTCGCTTCCAACTGGGGCAGCGAGCCGTCGAACACGGGCTGTTGTAACGGGACTTCAGCAGGCGCAGGCGATTCCGCTGACCGGCGCCGTCAGCGGGTCGACCGCCTGCTTGCGCGGGCCTGCCGCGTCCTCGACCTCGAAGCCCTCGCGGGACCAGTACTCGAAGCCGCCCAGCATCTCCTTGACCGGGTAACCGAGCCCGGCGAAGGCGTACGCGGCCCGGGTGGCCCCGTTGCAGCCGGGCCCCCAGCAGTAGGTGACGACCAGCGACCCGGCCGGCACCAGCTCGGCGGCCCGCTCGGCGATCTCGTCGGTCGGCAGATGCACCGCCCCCGGGATGTGCCCCTGCTCCCACGCCTCGCTGCTGCGCGTGTCGATCAGCACGAACCCCTTGGCGCCCGACTCGATGTCGGCGTGCACGTCGGAGGCGTCCGCCTCGAAGGACAGCCGCCCGCGGAAGTGGGCGAGCGCCTCGGCGGGGTCAGCGGCGGGGACGCGCAGCACCTTCGAGGGGGCGGTGGTGGTCGTGGTCATGGGGCTTCTCCTTGGATCGGTTGGTCGTCAGGGTGCGTACGGCGGCTACGGCTACGACCGCGAGGATCGCCGCGGTCGCGCTGCCGGGCAGCAGGAGCAGGGCGGCGGTCGTGCCGCCCGCGAGATGGGCGAGGGTGAGGGTGACGAGGGCGAGGGTGGCGGCGGTGGCGGTGCCCTCGGACTGCGGCCGACTGGTCAGTTCGTGCCAACGGGCGCCGGTGGCCTGGAGGTTGGTGCGGCAGTACAGGGCGAGAACGAGGGCGCTCAGCAGGGCGAGGGGAGTGAGGGGGAGGTCGGCGAGGGGGGCGGGAGGTCGCAGGAGTACGGCGTACAGGGCGGCGGCGCCGAAGACGCCGAGGAGTGTTCCGGTCAGGCCCGTCCGCTCGGGCACCGAGCCCTGGATGCCCAGGCCCGCCCGCCTCGGCACCGAGCCCTCGATACCGACCCAGCCGAAGAGCAGCGGGAGCAGCACCCACCCGGAGGCGGTGGCGTCGGGGGTCCCGCCGAGCGCCCACCATCCCCCGGCCGCCGCCAGCACGGCCGCCAGCCGCAGCCGCCGTACCGGCGTCGACAGCGGGCGGGGGCGGTAGGTGGCCCAGGTGGCGGCGGCCAGCAGGACCGCGACCGACCAGCCGTACGCGTCACCCCCCAGCCGGGCCGCGAACTCGCCGGCCGTCAGCGCGACGGCGGCCTGCCCGGTGGCGAACCCGGCGAAGTACAGCCCGGTGACGATCCGGGCGGCCCGGAACCCCAGCCGCCGCCGCACGAACCCGACCGCCCCGCCCTGGGCGGTGCCGCCCGCCCGGGCGGCGAGCAGACACCAGGCGGCCACCACGAGCGCGACCGCCGCGGAGTACCCGACCGGCACGGGAGCGAGCGCGGCGGGCAGCAGCAGGGCGCCCGCGCCGAGGACGGCGGCGAGGGTGCGGACTGCCGCCGCCGTCACGTCCCTCATGACAGCTCGTGGAAGAACAGCGGTGCCGCGTCCGGCAGTTGGGTGCCCGCCGGGACCAAGCGGGCGTCCAGCGCGGCCCACTTGGGCATCTGCGTCGTCATGTCCACCGGCACGCCCAGCTGTCCGGCGAGGTGGGCGGACCAGCCCGGCATGAGGGGGGCCGAGGTGACCGCGACCGACGCGAGGAGTTCGAGGTGGGCGACGAGGCGGGCGGCGTACTCCTCGCGCGGGCCCGCGGCCCGGACCAGGGACAGCTGGCGCAGGTCGTCGACGGCGCGGTCGACGATCACGGCGAGTTCGGCGGCGGCCTTCTGCGGGGAGAAGGTCTCCGCGCCGAGGGCTGCGGCGATGCGGGCGGGCAGTTCGGCGCGGTCCTCGTCGAGGAACGTGACGGACAGGGCGGCCTCCGGGACCACCGACTGGAAGTCCTGCGCGAGGAGGTCCAGGACGGTGTCGGTCCAGCGCTCGATGCCGCCGGCGAGGACCGTGCTGACGGTGTCGGCGAACTCCTTCATGGAGAAGTTGTTCTGCTCCCGTTCGGGGCCGGTCAGCGCGAGGTGGAAGCGGAGCGCGTCGGCGTTGACCCGGCGCAGGAACTCGCCGCCCCAGATGGCGTGGCCGCGGCTGGTGGAGAACTTGTCGCCCTCCAGGCGGTAGAACTCGTTGATCACGACCTGGGACGGGAGCGTCAGCGTGCCCTGGGCGAGCAGGAGGGCCGGCCACAGCACCGCGTGCGAGAACGAGCAGTCGAAGCCGATGAAGTTGACGATCTTCGTGTCGGGGTTCGTCCACAGGCGCTCCCACTCCGCCTTGTCGCCGTTGGCCTCGGAGAGGCGGGCCGTGGCGGCGGCGTAGCCGAAGATGCCGCTGAACCAGGTGTCGAGGATGTGCCCCTCCCAGCCCTCCAGCGGGACCGGGATGCCGTAGTCGGCCTCGCGGGAGATCGGGGTGTCGGGCAGGGCGCGCTCGAACAGGCCCTCCAGGTAGGAGATCAGGCGCGGGCGCCATTCCGCCTTCGACTGGGCCTCGGCGTAGTACGCCTGGAGCCGGTCGCGGTAGTCGTCGAGGGGGAACACGATCCGGCGCAGGGTGGTCAGGCCCGGTTCCTGCCAGCAGGACGTGCACTTGGGGTTGGCCAGGCCCGCGGGGTCCTGGGCGAGACCGCAGGCCTCGCAGTAGACGCCGTCGGAGGGGTCGGCGCAGAACTGGCACTCGCCGCGCACCTCGGCCTCGTAGAGGTAGCGGTCGCAGGGCTCGCAGCGGAAGACGGGCAGCTCCTCGACCTTCAGCGCGCCCGCGTTCCACAGCTCCAGGAAGAAGCGCTGCACGAACTCGGTGTGCGTGGTGTCGGTCAGCGGGCGGGTGAACCAGTCGTGGTGCATGGCGCCCAGCGACAGCGTGTTCTCCATGCGGTCGCCGAACAGCTTCGCGGTCGGGTACGCGGTGGAGCCGATCTCGGCGGCGCGGCGCGGGACGTAGCAGGAGTGCTCGTCGGAGTAGCCGACGTACCGGACGTCGTGGCCGCGCTGACGGAGGTGCCGGCTGAGGATGTCGGCGCCGAGGAACGGGCCGGAGAGGTGGCCGAGGTGGAGGTCGCCGTTGGGGTTGGGCGGGGCGCTGGTGACGACGTACGAGGTCATGGTCTTCGAAGTCCTTACGATGCGAGCTGGTTGAGGGCGGGCTCCGGCACGGCGCCGGTGTCGAGCGCCGGGAGCACCTCGCAGGTCGGTGCCACCACGCGGCTGTGCGGCGGGAGGTCGTCCAGGACGATGGCGTGGGCGCCGACCCGGGAGTCGGAGCCGACGGTGACCGGGCCGAGGACGCTGGCGCCGGTGCCGATGATCACGCGGTCGCCGACGACGGGGTGGCGGCGGGAGCCGGCCGGGCGGCGCAGGTCCTTCCACCAGCCGACCGAGCCGAGCGTGACCTGGTGGTACAGCATCACGTCGTCGCCGATGCGGACGGTCTCGCCGATGACGACGGCGGTGCCGTGGTCGACGAAGAAGCGGCGGCCGATCCGCGCGCCCGGGTGGATCTCGATGCCGCTGACCGCGCGGGCCAGCAGCGACAGGGCGCGGGCGGTGAAGCGGTGCCCGCGCCGCCACAGGCGGTGCGCGACCCGGTAGGTCCACAGGGCGTGGATGTGCGGGTAGAGCAGCACCTCGGCGCGGGAGGAGGCGGCGGGGTCCTTGGCGAGGACGGTGGCGATGTCCTCGGCGAGCAGTGCCCGCAGCCGCGGTCCCTTCTCACATGTGGTCATAGGGCGCCTCCGGTCTGACCGGCCGGCCCGCGAGGAACCGCTGCGGACGGTAGGGCTCCAGGAGTTCCTGGACGGCCTTGCCGGGGACGGCACCGCCGTCGACGATCTCCCTCGCCGCCAGCTCCGCGACGGCGGGCGCCATCTTGAAGCCGCCGCCGCTGAAGCCGAGGGCGAGGTAGAGGCCGTCCGGCCCGGCCGCGCCGACGACCGGTCGCTTGTCCGGCGTGTAGCCGTCGAGGCCGGAGCGGGTGCCGGCGAGGGGCGCGGTGGCCGCCTGCGGGACCCGGACCGCGATCGCGTTGATGGCCGCCTCCAGCTCGGCCTGCGTGAGCGGCTCCACGTCCCGGCCGAGCTCGGTGTCCGGCTTGCTGGGCACACCGAAGTAGAAGCGGTCCAGGCCGTCGGGCCGGAAGTAGGAGCCGGTGGTGTCGTCGATGCAGGTCGGCACCGAGGCCCGGGAGCCGCGCCGCCCCGCGCCCGGCAGCTCGGCCTGCGCGAGGCCGATGCGGCGGGCGGTCACCGGGATGTGGACGCCGAGATACTCGGCCGGGGCCGAGCCCCAGGCGCCGCCCGCGAGGACGACCAGCGGCGCGTCGATCCGCCCGATGGAGGTGAGGACCCCGGTGACGACACCGGCGTGCTCCAGGACCTTCATCGCCCGGATGCCCTCGGACGGGGAGACCCCGAGCCGGTAGGCGGCGGCCAGCAGCGCCCCCGAGGCGGCCATCGGGTCGGCGTACCCGCCCTCGGGCTCGTAGGCGGCCAGCGCGATGTTCTCGGTGCTGAGCCCGGGATAGATCTCCTTCAGCTCGGCCGGGTCGACGATCTCGACCCGCCGGTGCCCGGCCGCGTCCGTCGTCGCGGCGGCGTTCTGCCGCAGGTCGTCGGCGTGGTTGTCGCCGACGATCATCACGAACCCGGTGCGCCGGTAGCCGCAGTCGCCGCCGATGACGTCGGCCCACTGCTCGAACACCGGCAGCGAGCGCGCGGCGAGCCGGGTGTCGGCGACGGCGGTGTGGTGCAGCCGCAGCAGCCCGCCCGAACGGGACGTGGCGCCCTGGGCGTTGACCCGGCCCTGGTCGCACAGCACGATCCGGCCGAGCCCGGCCAGCGCGAGCTGGTGCGCGATGGCCGCGCCGATCACCCCGCCGCCGACGACCACGGCGTCGGCGTGCGCGTGCACGATGGGACTCATCAGACGGACACCCCAGACACCAGGCGGGAGTTGAGGGGACCGGACGGGTCGTCGATCTCGAACACGGAAGCCCACTTGGCGCGTTCGCGCGCCACGGCCTCCGCGCCGCCCCACCAGATGGTGACGAACCGCAGCCGGGTCTCGCCGTCGTTGGTGAGGTCGTGGTCCTGGTACGGCGTGATGAACACCGTCTCCCCGGCCCGCACCCGGCGCGTCTCGTCGCCGATGCGCATGACACCGCTGCCCTCGGTGATGAAGAACATCTCGTTCTCGTCGTGGTTGTGGGCGGTGGACGTCTCGCCGGGCGCCACGTCCACCCAGGCGCCGCCCCAGGTGGGCTCCTCGACCGCGCCGGGCCAGGGGAAGATGCGCCGGCCGCTGACGTTGTACGGCTCCTCGAAGACCATGTCCCCCTCGTGCGCGGTGAACACGTGCATCAGGCTCTTCTTCTCGGTCTGCTGCTTGCTCATGGGGTCCCCCGTTTCACGCGGCGACCGGCTGCCGCAGTCGGCTGCGCAGGTCGCGGTGGATGGTGTCGGCCTTGGCGGCCATCTGGCTGAAGGAGGTGGCGGAGCCGATGCCGTGCCGCCACTCGGTGAGGCCGTCGAGGTAGAGGCCCACCTCGCAGTCGTCGGTGGTCTCGGCGCGGTAGGCCCGGGTGACGTCGGGGCGGCCCTTGGCGTCGAAGGTCAAGTAGGGCTTGAACGCCTTCAGTTGGCGGGGGAAGGCGGCCTCGCGGTAGCCGGTGCAGACGATGACGGCGTCGGCCTCGATGACGCTCCGCTCCCCGGTGAAGACCTCCTCGGTGTGCAGCCGCACGACGTCGCCGGCCTGCTGGACCTCGCGCACATCGGTGCGGCGGTGCATGTGCAGCCGCTGCCGTCCGGTGAGCCGGTCCTGGTAGACGGCCTGGTAGAGCCCGGTGGAGACGTCCGGGTCGACGGCGGCGTAGTTGGTGGCGCGGGCCTGGCCCAGGGCGCGCTCGCGCTCCTCGTCGCCGAGCGCGTAGAAGTAGTCGGTCTCGTCGGGGAAGTACACCTCGTTGCTGAAGTGGCCCAGCTCGTACATCCGGAAGCCGGCGTGCCGGACCAGGGAGTGGATGTGGGCGTCGGGGTTCTGCCCGGCGAGGTGCAGCACGATCTCACCGGCGGTCTGCCCGGCGCCGATGACGGCGACGCGGCCCAGCGGTCCGAGGGCGGCCAGGGAGGGCAGCAACTTGCTGGCGTGGAAGACGCGTTCACCGAGCGCGGGCCGGAACACCTCCGGGACGTAGGCCTCGTGACCGGTGGCGAGGGCGATGTTGCGGCCCTCGACGGTGTGCAGGGACCCGTCCCGGGGATCACGCGACACGACCCGGGCACTGAGCACCCGCCCGCCGTCGCCGACCACCGGCTCCACGGACACCACCTCGCGGTGGTAGTCGACCCGGCCGCGCACCTGCCCGGCCGCCCACTGCACGTAGTCCGACCACTCCAGGCGGCTCGGGTAGCCGCCCATCAGCGTGAACGGGTAGAAGCGGCCGGTCTGGTGCAGATAGCTCGGGAAGCCGAACCGGGAGCGCGGGTCGCGGGGCGTGGCGAAGTCGCGCAGGAAGTGGTGCTGGATGTCGGTGCCGGGCAGGACGAGGTTGGGCTGCCAGGCGGAGTCGGCGGCCTTCTCCAGGTAGCGGGCGCTGAGCACCCCGCCGTGGGCGTCGTCGTGGTCCTCGACGGCGGCGGCGAGCGCGATCCCGGAGGGCCCGAACCCCGCGACGACGAGGTCGTGGACGTCGTACGGGCTCATCGGAGGGCCTCCTCGGCGGCGGTGAGGGCCTCGCGCAGGATGCGTCCGGCGATGTCGATCTCCTGCTCGGAGCAGTTCAGGGGCGGCAGCATGCGCACCACGCAGTCGTCGCGGCCGCCGAGTTCGAGGATCAGCCCGCGGCTGACGGCCTCCCACTGCACGCGCTTGGCGAGCTGGGTGGCGGGCCGCCCGGTGACGGGGTCGTTGAGCTCGACACCGGTCATCAGCCCGAGTCCGCGCACGTCGGCGACGTACGGGCTGATGCCCCGCAGCCCCTGGAGGTGCACCATCAGCTGCTCGGCCCGCGCCCGGACGTTCTCCAGGACCCGGTCCCGCTCGACGACCTTCATCGTGGCGACGGCGGCGGCGAAAGCGGGCTGGTTGCCGCGGAAGGTGCCGGTGTGGGCGCCCGGCGCCCAGGCGTCCAGCTTCCCGTCGTAGAGGATGACGGCGGCCGGCAGCCCCATGCCGCTGAGCGCCTTGGACGCGCACACCACATCGGGCTCGATGCCGTACTGCTCGAAGGCGAACCAGGTGCCGGTGCGGCCGCAGCCGCTCTGCACCTCGTCGACGATCATCGGGATGCCGAGCCGCTTGGTGACCTCCCGCACCCGCCGCACGAATTCGACATCGGCGGGAATGACACCGCCCTCGCCCTGCACCAGCTCCATGATCACGGCGGCGGGAAGGGTGATGCCCCCGTTGACGTCCGTCAGGGCGCGCTCCAGGAACGTGGCGCAGTTGACCTCGCAGCTCTCGCGCTTGAGGCCGAGGGGGCAGCTGTGGCAGTTGGAGTACGGGAAGAAGTGCACGCCCGGCATCCGGCCCCGCACCGGCTCCTTCTGCTCGACGAGCCCGGTGACGCTCATCGCGGCCATCGTGGCGCCGTGGAAGCCGCCCTGGAAGGTGATGATCTCCTCGCGGCCGGTGGCGGTCTTGCACAGCTTCAGCGCGGCGTCGACGGCGTTGGCCCCGGTCGGCCCGCAGAAGTGGATGCGCGTCCGCTCCCGCATCGGCGCCGGCAGCATCCCGATGGTCAGCTCGGTGAACTCGTCCTTGATGGGGGTCGGGAAGTCCAGCCCGTGCACGAACTCGTCGAGCTGGCGGTGCGCGGCGGCGAGCGGCTCGGGGTGGTTGTGCCCGAGGGACAGCACGCCGGCCCCGGAGAGGAAGTCGAGGAAGACGTTCCCGTCGAGGTCTTCCACGTAGCTGCCCTTGCCGCGTCGTATGGCTATGGGCAGTTTCCGTGGATAGGAGCGCGAGTTGGACTCGCGAGCGGCCTGCCGGTCGAGCAGCTCGGCGCTGCGGGGGCCGGGGAGGGTGCCGGAGACGTAGGGACCGGGGTAGCCGGAGGAAGTAGGGGCAGCGTGATCGATGGTTGCAGTCATCTCGGTTCCGTTGGTCAGGCGGCAGCCAGGACGGCGCTGCGGTCGGTGGTGGAGCGGGTGGACAGACGCTCGGTGAGGGCGTCGGTGAGGGTGGAGGCGCGCAGGGACAGCAAGCTGAACGACCCCGCGTCACCGATCCCGTGACTCGACTCGCACAGCCCGTTGAGGAACAGCGGCGGCGTCCCGTCGGCGACCGGCTTCAGCGCGTAGTCGTTGGAGACCTCCAGCCGCCCGTCGCTCTCCTTGGCGAACCTCTCCGCCAGCCCGGCCATCAGCGGCGGGCACAGCTCCTCGTGCGCGCCCGGCCCCATGTTCCGGAAGCCGGTCGCGAGGACCGCGAAGTCCACGGAGTCGGTCACCGTCTCCCCGGTGTGCCGCTCGCGGAAGTCGATGTTCACCCGCCCGTCGGCCTCGGCCACCGACACGGCCTCCAGGTTGCCGCGGACGAACAGCCGCTGGTCGCCGTCGAGTTCCTGCTCGTAGATCTCCAGGTACAGCTCGCGCAGCACGTCGATGTCGGCGGACGAGTAGTTCGTCGGGTGCATGAACGCGTCGAGCGCCTTCTTGCCGTCCCGCGAGGCCCGGAAGTAGTAGTCGGTGAACTCGGGGAAGTACCCCTCCTCGCTGAACGGGCTGGTGTCCTTCTGCCGCAGCGAGTGGGAGCGGGTGTACGTCGTCACCCGCGTCCGCGGGAAGCGCCGGCCCAGGTCGAGGGCGAGCTCCACCGCGCTCTGGCTGCCGCCGATGACCGCGACCGAGGCCGGCTCACCGGATGCCGTCAGCGAGGCGAGCTTCGGCAGGTACTGGGTGAGGTGGAACACCCGGTCGCCGCGCAGGGTGTCATACGGCGCCGGGATGTAGGGCGTGCGCCCGGGGCCCATGACCAGCGTGCGGCCGAGGTAGCGGTTGCCCGCCATGGTCGTCACCTCGTACAGCCGCTCCCCGTTCTCCTCCACGACCTGAAGGCCCTCGGCCCGCTGGTTGCAGTCGACGAGGTGGGAGAAGAAGCCGGCGGCCCAGCGGATGTACCCGGCGTACTCCTTGCGCAGCGGGAACTCCGAGGGCAGGTTCAGGTGGCGCAGCAGCCGCCCCTGCTCGTGCAGGTAGTTGAGGAAGCTGTAGCGGGAGCGCGGGTTGCGCAGGGTCACCAGGTCGCGGCTCGGGTGGTTCTGGATGTCGGAGCCGTCGAGCAGCATCCCGGGCTGCCACTCGGGACTGGGCCGGGCCTCCAGGAAGCGTGCCGTCAGCGGTGAGTTCCGCTCCTCCAGGGCGATGGCGAGGGCGAGGTTGGCGGGTCCGAAGCCGATGCCGAGGATGTCGTAGACAGGAGTGGACGTGCGGCTGGTCATCGCTGAGTGCTCCTTGAAGTGACAGTCGTGAAGGTCGGGTTGCCGTCGAAGTCGATGCGCAGGCCGCCGAGCCGGTCGGCCGCGTACACGCGTTGGTCGGTGCGGTACCAGAGGGGGATCAGGGCGAGGTCGCGGATCGCGATCCGGTCGGCGCGCCGCCAGGCGTCGACGCGTTCGGCGGGGTCGCCGGCGGCACGGGCGCGGGCCACCAGGGCGTCGAACTCGGCGTCGACGTACCGCCCTTCGTTGTCGCCGTGCGCGGTGCCCTCGGCGTCGGGGGCGGTGCAGGAGGAGTGCAGCAGCGGGAAGAGCATGTTGTCGGGGGTGGGGTAGTCGCAGGCCCACCCGGCCCGGCACAGACCTGCCGCCCCGACCGAGGTGCGGTGGTCGACGAGGCCGCGCGCGTCGGTGCGCAGCAACTCGACCCGCCAGCCGTGGACTTCCTCAAGCCCCTTGGCCAGCGCGATCACCCAGTCGTCGTGCCCGGCGCCGGTGTTGTAGGCGAGGTCGACGCGGGTACCGGGCCCGAGCCCGGCCCGCCGGGCCGCTTCCCTGGCCCTTGAGGGGTCGTACGCCGTCCAGTCGTCCTCGATCTCCGCGCGCGGGGTGTGCGCCTTGCCGAACCACGGCGACAGCAGCGAGTGCGCGGCCGTACGGCTGCCGTGGAAGTGGGTGTCGATGAGCCCCTGCCGGTCGATGGCGGCGGAGACCGCCCGGCGGGCGTCCACCGAGTCCATGGGCGTCTGGTGGCAGAAGGGGATGAGGTAGAAGAGCCCGGCGCCCTCCTGCTCCAGATAACCGCCCTGCCGGGTCGCCTCCTTGGTGCGGGCCGGCGGGATGCGGGCGTAGTCGTAGGTGCCGTCGGCGAACCGGGCGTACTCGTCGTCGAGGGCGGTGACCGGGTCGAGGATGTCGAGGTGGATCTCCTCGATCTGAGGCCGCGGCCCGAACCACCGCTCGTTGCGCCGCAGCCGGATCGCCTCGCCGTGCCGCCAGGGCCCGTCCATCACGAACGGGCCGTTGCCGACCGGGAGATCGTTGTACGACGTCTCCAGCGCGGGCGGGGTCCAGGACGGCACCGGGAAGAAGATCGGCTGGAGCGTCTTGAGGTCGAACTGGACGTCCGGCTCGGTGAGTTCGACGACCAGCGTGGCGTCGTCCACGGCCCGGAAGTCCCGCACGCCCGCCAGGTGGTAGGCGGTCTCGGTGTTGGCCTCGGGGTCGAGGGCGCGCCGCCAGCCCCGTACGAAACTGTGCGCGGTGACCGGCTCGCCGTCGCTGAAGACGGTGTCGGTGCGCAGCCGGAACGTCCAGGTCGTCGCGGTCGGGTCGGACTCCCACGCGGTCGCCGTGGCCGGGACCAGCTCCCCGGCCTCGTCGAGCGCGAGCAGCCCGGTGAACAGGGCCTTGCAGACGAGGATGCCCTCGCCCTCCTGGGCCTTGTACGGGTCGATGGCGGTGGGCTCGGTGATGCCCATGCGGAAGATCACGCGGCGCCCCTGACCGCCGGCGGCACGGCCACGGGCGGGACCATGACGACGTCGAGCTGCTCGTCCAGTTCGGCGGCGATCCGTTCCACCCGGTCGACGTCCTCGACGCCCCGGTAGGGCGCGGCGACGGCGAGCGATCCTGCTATCTCGTACCAGCCCTCGGGGGCGCGGCGCAGCCGGTCGCCGGGCTTGGAGGCGGGGATGTAGGAGCGGAAGTAGGGGGAGTGGTAGGCGTCGCCGGGGTTGTTGCGGACCAGCGTGCCGGTCCGGTAGGCGAACTTGATGCAGGTCGCGGCGCGGGGCGTGGCCGCCCGGCGGACCTCGCCGTCGAGCACGGCGGCCCGCTGGTCGGCGTCGTCCCCGGCGAGCACGGCCTTGGCGTAGAGCCGTACCGCGTCGATGCCGTGCACCTCGCGCAGGTTGCGGTAGTTCTGACCGCCGCTCATCCGGGTGGCGAACTCCACGACCCGGTACCGGCCTTGGGCGTCCTGCCGGAACTCGGCGTTGAACAGGCAGTGCTCGACGCCGAGTCCGGCGACTATGCCCTCGGCGACCGCGACCAGCTCCGGCTCCTCCTCCGGGGTGCGGAAGGGCAGGGTGTAGAAGTCCTCCTCGAAGTAGGGGCCCGGCATCTGCATCTTGTTGGTGACACCGACGAGATGGAACTCACCGCTCACGACGACCCCGTCGAGGGTGACCTCCTTGCCCGGCAGGAACTCCTCGATCAGCGCGATCTCGGGGCCGTCGCTCGGGAAGTAGCCGCCCCACTCCTCGGCGAGCCGCGCCACGTCGGTCAGCGCCCGCTCCAGCTCGTCCCGGTCGCGGACCAGGCTCACCCCGATGCTCGCGGCGAGCGCGCTGGGCTTGACGATGAAGGGGTACGCGAAGTCCTCGGCGGCCTTCAGCCCCGCCTCGACGCCGGTCACCCCGGCGAACTGCGGGGCGGGCAGGGCGTGTTCGGTGAGGAAGGTGCGCTGGAGCTTCTTGTCCCGGGAGATCGCGTCGGCCAGCGGGCGCGGCCAGGTGTGGCCGAGGAGCTGGTTGGCGCGGGAGGTGACGGCGATGTCGCTGTCGTAGAAGGTGATCGCGGTGGCGATGCCCAGCTTGCGGGCCTCGTCGGCGCAGAAGGCGGCCATCGACTCGCCCTCCAGCTCTTCCGGGACCGGGATCACGGAGGCGAAGCGGCCGTCGGCGGCGGCCTGCTTGACGCCGGTCGCCAGGTGGATCTCCAGACCCATCCGCTCCAGCGTCTCGATGTGCTCGCGGTGCCACGCGTAGGTGTTCCGCATGATCAGCAGGATCTTGTTGCTGCCGTTGCTGTGGATCTTGTTGCTCATGCCGCGACCTTCTGCTCCAGCTCGACGGTGACGACGGTGACCTGCTCCAGCAGGGCCTCGGCGGTCTCGACCGCCGCCGTGGTGTCCGGACCGGTGGTCAGCACCTGGCCCGCGCGGTCCCAGTTGCCGCGCAGTTCGCCCAGGACGTCGCCCGGCTTGACGGTGGTCTCCACGTCGATGACGTCGGCCAGCTGCTTGGCCTCCTCGACGCCCTGCACCTCGACGACCGTGCCGGGACGGGCGGACAGGAAGCGGGTGGCGGCGGAGCGCTCCGGCACCGGGCGGGCGTCCACGGCCGGGATCAGCCCGAACTGCCAGGCCACGATCCACTCCTCGACGTCGATGCCGTAGGCGGCGTTCAGCAGGTCGAAGATGCGGTCGCCGCCCATGCGGTTGTGGCTCTCGATGATCTTCGGGCCGGTCGGGGTGAGCCGCAGCTCGGTGTGGGCGGCGCCGTCCGTGAGGCCGAGGGCGTCCAGGAAGCGGGCGACCGTGTCCTCGACGCTCCGCTCCTGCTCGGCGGTGAGCCGGGCCGGCAGGGCGTGCCCGAACTCGATGAACCCGTTCTCGCCGCCGGTCAGCTTCTCCGTGATCGCGAGGACCACGTGCCGGCCCGCGAAGGAGAACGACTCCACGCTGAACTCCGGCCCGGAGATGTACTGCTCGACGAGGAAGCGCTCGATGTGGAAGAAGTTCCCCCACTGCAGGTCGGTGCGCGCCCGCAGCGCCTCCACGCCGGCCCACGCGGCCGCCGCCTGCTCGGGCCCGTCGATGCGCTCGACACCGAGGCTCGCGGTGGCGTCGGCGGGCTTGAGCACGAACGGGTAGCCGTGCGCGGCGCCGAAGGCCACCAGGTCGTCCGCGCTCGTCACCTCGGCGGCGGCGACCGACAGGTCCCGGGTCGCCTCCGAGGCGGCCAGCAGATCACGCATCGCGCGCTTGTCCCGGAGGAGTTCGGCCGTGCGCTCGGTGGTCCCGCCGAGTCCCAGGTGGTCGCTGATCCGCGCGGCCGGCACCAGACCGGGCTCGGTGATCGACACCACCCGGGTGAAGCCGTACGCGGTGTGCGCGGCCTCGATCAGCGGGCGGGTGGTCTCCCAGTCGGTGTAGTCCGCGATGATCACGGCCTCGGCGAGCTTCGCCGCCTCCGGCACGAAGTGGTCCTGGTGCTGGATCAGCACGAAACGGATACCGAGGGCGGCCGCCTTGCGCAGGGTCTGGATCCGGCCGCCTACGACGAGCAGCGTGTGGTCACCGGTTGATCGTGAGGTCGCTGATTGCTGGGTCATGGCGAAAACTCTGGGCCAGGAATTCCGGCGGCGAAATAGTTTTCGGGTGGCACAAGAATGCCCGGCACAATTGATCCAGCGGGCCACCGGAAAAGCCCCCTGGCACGTTTGTGCCACGCACTTTGGTGCCCGCCCGTTCCCCTTCCCAGGCGGCTCGCGCACCCGGAACATCGAGGTCATGCCAAGGATCGCCATGACCACGTTCGCCGTGCTCAAGCAGCCGTATCCGCACCTGTCGAACGACGACTTCAACGCACTCGAACCACTGGTTTTCGGCGCCTCGGAAACCAGCCCTGGCTTCATCGCCCGCGCCACCGCGATCGACGTCGTCGACACCAGGTGGACCAATTTCGGCCGGGACTACGGCGACTGGGGGTTCTTCGACGCGCCCGCCTTCTACACCGGCGGCCGCACCGACGACACCGACACCCGCGCCTCCACCCTCTCGCTGTGGACCGACCTCGCCTCCGTGAAGGCGTACGCGTACGGCGGTCTGCACCGGCAGGCGCTGCGCGACCGCCGCCGCTGGTTCGCCCAGATCCCCCACAAGCTGTACGCGGCCTGGTGGGTGGCCGACACCGAGATCCCCACCTGGACCGAGGCCTGCCGGCGCCTCGAGCACCTGGACACGCACGGTCCCAGCGCGCACGCCTTCGACTTCAGGCAGCCCTTCGACCCCGAGGGCCGCCCCGTGTCCTCCTCCCCCGCCCCCGAGGTGACCCATGTCTAAGCCCAACGTCCGGGCTCTGCTGCTGGTGCTGAGCGCCGCGGCCTTCCTGCTGACCCTCGCCGGTTCGGCGCTGAAGAACACCGTCCAGGTCTACTTCGTGCCGATGGCCGACACGTTCGGCGGCTCGCGCGGCGCCCTCGCCTGGGCGACCACGCTCTTCGCCGTCACCGTCGCCGTGGCCTCCCCGCTGGTCGGCGCGATCGCCGACCGCATCGGCGGCGCCGCCACCCTCGCCGTCGGCACCGCCCTCTCGGGCGCGGCCCTCGTCGGCTGCGCGCTCGCCGGCCGGCTGTGGCTGTTCGTCGCGGTGTACGCCGTCGTCGCCGCGCTCGCCTCCACGATGCTGTCGTACGTCCCCCTCGGCGTCCTCGTCGACGAGCTCTTCCGCGACGGCCGCAAGGGCCTGATGTACGCGCTGCTCACCAACGGCGCGGCGGTCGGCTTCGTCGTCCTGGTCCCGCTGTGGTCCTGGCTCGGCACGTGGGCGAGCTGGGAGAACGTGCTGCTCGTGGTCGGCCTGCTCTTCCTGTTCGTGCTGGCGCCGGTCGCGCTGCTGGTGGCGCGGGCGTCGGGCAAGGTGACGTCGGCGACGTCCGAGACGGAGGAGGCCGTCTCCGAGGAGCCCGCCGTGCGGCTCTCCTTCGCCGAGCGGTTCCGGCTCACCACCCGCAACGCGGACCTGCGCCGGCTCGCGCTCGCCATGTTCGCCTGCGGCGCCACGATGGCCTTCATCGACGTGCACTTCATCCCGCTGATGCACGACCACGGCCTGGGCCACACCGTCTCCTCCACCGCCGTCGCCCTGCTCGGCGTCTTCGAGATCGCCGGCGGACTGCTCGCGGGCTGGCTGTGCGACCGGGGCCGCATCAAGGCCGTGCTGCTGAGCGCGTACGCGGTGCGCGGGGTGGCGATGCTGCTGGTCGCCCTCACGCCGACCGGCACGGTCGCGATCGCCTTCGGCATCGTCTTCGGCATCAGCTACCTGGCCACGGTCATCGCCACCACCATGTGGGCGGCCCGGGTCCTGCCCGTCGAGGTGCGCGGCTTCGGCATGGGCCTGGTGTGGACGGTCCACGCCCTCGGCACCGCCCTCACCAGCGAGGTCGGCGCCCTGATGGCCGACGCGACGCACAGCTACACGCCGGTGACCCTCGGCTGCGCGGCCCTCGCGGCGGCGGCCTGCGTCCTGGTCCTGGCCAGCCGAGTGCCCTCGGCGGACACCCCGGCAGCCCCCGACGCCCCGGTGGAGGAGAAGCAGCTGGCCCCGGCAGCGAGCTGACCCCTCCCGAGCCCTGCGCCCTCCCCTCCTGAAGGAGCCCCACCCATGGCGGACACCGCCCCCCTGCACCAGCGCCTGCGCCAACTGCCGCGCAGCGCCTGGGTGATCTTCGCGGGGATGTTCCTGATCAAGTTCGGGAACTTCCTCAACGTCTTCCTCGTGCTCTTCCTCGTCTCCCGCGGCTACTCCACCGCCCAGGCGGGCCTCGCCGTCGCCGCGGTCGGCCTCGGCACCTTCGTCGGCAACATGATCGGCGGCACGGTCGCCGACAAGTTCGGCCGCCGCAGCGCCATCGCGGTCTCCATGTTCGGCTCGGCGGCGGCCACCGCCGCGGTCCCCTTCACCGACGGCCTGCTCACCACGACCGCCCTGGTCTGCCTGGTCGGCGTCTTCGCCCAGCTGTACCGCCCGGCGGCCGGCGCGCTGCTCGTCGACGTCGTCGACGGGGAGCAGCGGGTCATGGCGTTCGCCGTGCTCCGCCTCGCCGTCAACGTCGGCATGGCGGTCGGCCCGCTGGTCGGCGGTCTGCTCAGCGGCCACTCCTACACGTACGTCTTCGCGGGCGACGCCCTGTTCTCCCTCGCCTTCGGCACCCTGGCCCTGCTGCTCCTGCCGGCCGGCCGCCCGGCCCAGGCCCCGGTCACCGCCTCCGAGGCGGCGGGCAAGGGCGGCTACCGCGAGGTCTTCACCGACCGCCCGTACGTCCTCTTCCTGCTGTCGATGGTCGCGGCGACCTTCGTCTACGGCCAGACCACCGCGACCCTCCCCCTGCACGTCACCGACGCCGGCTTCTCCAACACCGTCTACGGCCTGCTCCTCGGGCTCAACGCCCTGCTGTGCGTGGTCATCGAGCTGCCCCTGACCCGGCACACCGAGCGCCGCGACCCGCGCCGCGTCATCGCCCTCGGCCTGCTGCTGCTCGGCGCCGGCATGGGGCTGACGGGCGCGATGAACGCCGTATGGCTGCTGGCCCTGACGGTCGTCCTGTGGACGGTCGCCGAGACCATCTACACCCCGATCGCCAACGCCTACCCGGCCGAGTTCTCCCCGGCCCACCTGCGCGGCCGCTACCAGGGTGCCGAGGGCCTCGCCCACACCCTCGGCGGCACCCTCGGCCCGGCCGTCGGCGGCCTCCTCTACGGCATCAACGCCCCGCTGCACTGGACCGTCTGCGCCGCCGTCGCCGCCCTCGGCGCGGTCCTGGTGCTGGGCGCGAAGCCCGGCGTACGGCAGACCGAGACCCCGGCGGCGGAGACGCCCGAGCCGGTGTCCGCCACCTCCAACTGACCTCCACCACCCGCCCCTTCACATCTGAGAGACCCCGATGACCGTCACCGATACCGAAGTTCCCCGCATCGACATCCCCTCCGCGACCGACGACCCGGCCGCGTACGTCACCGCGCTCCTCGAAGTCGCCGCCGAGCGCGACCCGTTCGACGTCCTCGCCAAGACGCCGGTGTGGGCCGCGCGGCTCTTCGCGGACCTGCCGACCGAGCTCGCCGAGACGGTCCCGGAGGAGGGGGAGTGGCCGGCCGCGTTCACCGTCGGGCACCTCTTCGACGTCGACATCGTCTACGGCTTCCGCTGGCGCCTGGTCGCCACCGAGGACGCCCCCGTCTACCCCGGCTACGACGAGGAGAAGTGGGCCCCGCTGCCCCGCCTCCCGTTCCGTCAGATGCTCGACGCCTGGACCGGCCTGCGCGCCTCCAACGTGGCCCTGCTCGCGGCCCTCTCGCCCGAGGACTGGCAGCGCACCGGCCACCACGGCGAGCAGGGCGGCGAGACCATGGAGGTCATGATCAAGAAGGTGGTCGGCCACGACATCGCCCACATCAACCAGATCTACCGCGCGATCCGCCTGGTCCGCCAGGCGGCGGGCCTGGACGTGGCGGAGCTGGACGAGACATACCTGTCGCTGGGCCTGTAAGGAGTTCGCGCGGCAGGGCGCCCGGGACGTGACCACCGTCCCGGGCGCCTTTTCAGCTGCCCGACGTCACCTCGTGGTGTTGTCGTTCTCCGCGTCCGGGTCGACGCCCATCGTGATCGATCCGACGACCCCCTTGGCGATGTGCTTCTTGTCGTACTTCAGCTTGAGGAGACCGCCCGCGGTGCCGCTCTGGTCGTAGATGGTGTCCTCGGTGAGCGTGGTGCGGGTGGTCGTGCTGGTGGAGTACGGCTCGACCTCGGCGGAGGCGAGCACGGCCTCCTCGGAGAAGAAGAACTGGCCGGTGTGGCAGGTGTTGCCGCCCTCGTAACCGGCGTCCGTCCACTCGCCGTTGACATGCACCTTGGTGTGGATGTGCACACAGCGGCCCTGGTACCAGCCGGGGAAGACGGTCTTGAAGGTGACCTTGCCGTGCTTGTCGGTCTTCCAGGTGCCGCGCAGATAGCGCTCGTCGTCGGTGGGCTCCTCGTGGATGGAACCGCCGGTGCCGCCGGAGGGCCCACCGGACGGCGGCTCACCGGTGGGCGCACCCGAGGGCGCGTCGGTCGGCATCGTGCCGCCGCCCCCACCGGACGACATGCTCTCGTACCCCGAGTAGATGCCCAGCGCGTCGCAGTGCCAGATGTCCACGGCCGCGTTCGCGATCGGCTTGCACGTCTCGGCGTCGATCACCGTGAGGTTCAGGACGAGCGGGATGCCCTCCTTGTCCTCGGTGATGTCCCGGCGGATCTTGTCGGCGTCGATGTAGTACGGCCCCTCGGTGGTCTCCGAGGTGAGCTTGTAGCAGGCCTCCGACGCCGTGGAGGAGCTGCTCGCCGAGGCGGTCGTGCCCGTCTCGCCCGCGAACGCTCCCGACGCGGCGAGGGTGCCCGCCGCACCCACCGCCACGGCCGCGCCCGCTCCGGCCACGACGACCTTGCGCCGCGTCAGGTCCTTTTTGTGTTTCGGCTGGTTTCCCGTCATGGACACGGAAGTTAGGCAAGAAGCCTGAGAGGGCCACCGGCAAGACCTGTGCTCCTCCCACAGGAAAGGCGCACACGAAAAGCGAAAGGGCCCGAAACCGACGCCGGTTCCGAGCCCTTACCGTCCGCTGGTTACTTCGGCTGCGGCTTGCGCACCGTCAGGTGCAGCTCCTTCAGCCGCGCCTCCTCCAGCTCCGTCGGCGCGCCCATCATCAGGTCCTGGGCGTTGCCGTTGAGCGGGAAGGCGATCGTCTCGCGGATGTTCGGCTCGTCCGCGAGGAGCATCACGATGCGGTCGACGCCCGGGGCGATGCCGCCGTGCGGCGGGGCGCCGAAGCGGAACGCGCGCAGCATGCCCGCGAACTTCTCCTCGACGGTCTCGCGGTCGTAGCCCGCGATCTCGAAGGCCTTCAGCATGATCTCCGGCTCGTGGTTCCGGATCGCGCCGGAGGACAGCTCGACGCCGTTGCACACGATGTCGTACTGCCAGCCCAGGATGTCCAGCGGGTCCTGGGTCTCCAGGGCCTCAAGACCGCCCTGCGGCATGGAGAACGGGTTGTGCGAGAAGTCGATCGCGCCGGTCTCCTCGTCCTTCTCGTACATCGGGAAGTCGACGATCCAGCAGAACCGGAAGACGTTCTCCTCGAAGTGCCCGGCACGCTTGGCGGCCTCGACCCGCACCGCGCCCATGATCTTCGAGACCTCGTCGAACTCGCCCGCCCCGAAGAACACCGCGTGCCCGGCGGCCAGCGACAGCCGCTTGGTCAGCTCGGCGACGTTCTCCTCGGTGAGGAACTTGGCGATCGGGCCGGACAGCGAACCGTCCTCGCCCACGCGCACCCAGGCCAGGCCCTTCGCGCCCAGCGTGACGGCGAAGTCGCCGAGCTGGTCGAAGAACTTCCGCGGCTGGGCGGAGACGTCCGGCACCGGCAGCGCGCGCACGTGCTTGCCCGCGAAGGCCTTGAACTCCGAGCCCTCGAAGATGTCGGTGATGTCGACGAGCTCCAGCTGGGCCCGCAGGTCCGGCTTGTCGGAGCCGTACTTCAGCATCGCCTCACGGAACGGGATCCGCGGGAACGGCGAGGTCACATGCCGCCCGTTGCCGAACTCCTCGAACAGCTCGGTCATGAGCTTCTCGATCGGCTGGAAGACGTCCTCCTGCTCGACGAAGCTCATCTCGACGTCGAGCTGGTAGAACTCGCCCGGCGAGCGGTCCGCGCGGGCGTCCTCGTCACGGAAGCAGGGCGCGATCTGGAAGTAGCGGTCGAAGCCGGAGATCATCAGCAGCTGCTTGAACTGCTGCGGCGCCTGGGGGAGGGCGTAGAACTTGCCCGGGTTCAGACGCGACGGCACCACGAAGTCACGCGCGCCCTCGGGGGAGGTGGCGGACAGGATCGGCGTCGCCATCTCGTTGAAGCCGAGGGCCACCATCTTGGAGCGGATCGAGGCGATGACCGACGACCGCAGCATGATGTTCTTGTGCATGCGCTCGCGGCGCAGGTCGAGGAAGCGGTACTCCAGGCGCCGCTCCTCGTTGACCCCGTCCTCGGTGTTGATCGTGAACGGCAGCGGGGCGGCGGCGCCGAGCAGCTCGACCTCGCCCACCTCGACCTCGATCTCACCGGTCGGCAGGTCCGGGTTCACGTTCTCGGTTCCACGTGAAACAACGCGGCCGTCGATGCGGACCGTGGACTCCTTGGAGACCTTGTCCAGCGCCTCGTAGGCCTCCGTGCCCGGCCGGGCGACGAGCTGCGTGATGCCGTAGTGATCGCGCAGATCGATGAAGAGGATGCCGCCCAGGTCGCGCCGATTGTGCAGCCAGCCACTCAGCCGGACGTCGGTGCCGACGTCAGAGGCGCGGAGCTCGCCGCAGGTGTGGGACCTGTACCGATGCATCGTCGTTCATCGTCCTTACGGTGTGGGCGTGTGCCGAGGGTCACTCCCCGACAGGAACGGGCCATGGTGCCCGGACCTCCCAAGGGTACCGGCCACCCAAAGATCGCCTCCCCACCATTTACGCCCGGCGATCAGTGGCACCCGCCGATCATCTGTTCTTACAGTGGGGCAATGCGCACTGGTGAGCCCCTGCCCGCCGTGGGGGAGGTACTCTCCGCCCTCGCCACCGGCCTGTGGCACTGGGACACCGCGACAGGCCTGGTCACGGTGGACGCCGAGGCCGCACGGCTGCTCGGGCTGCGTGCCGAGCCCACCACCCTCACCGAGGTCCAGGCACGCGCTCGCATGCACCCCGTGGACTGGAACGAGATCACGGGCGTGATCCAGCTCGCCGTCGCCGAGGGCACCCTCGCCGAGGTCCGCATCCGGATCATGGACGAGCAGAACCGGGTCATCCGCGTCGTCCGCAGCCGCTCCAAGCCGTCCTACGACCCCGAGCGCCGCGCCTTCGTCCTGATCGGCGCGATGCAGGAGGTCACCGAACCCTCGCCGACCACCGCCGCGGCCCGCAGCAGCACCGCCGTCACCGGCGACTGGCGCCGCTCCCGCGAGGCGTTCCTGCTGGACGCGGGCCGCGCCCTGGCCGAGGCCCGCTCCACGGAGGAGGTCCTGCGCGTCGCGGCGGGCCTGTCCATGCCCGGCTTCTCCCCCGACGGCCTCGCCGTCTTCGGCGTCGAGGGCGACCGCCTGAAGATCATCGGCCACCACGGCCAGCAGCCCGGCGACGAGGGCCCCTTCTCCCACATGTCCCTGGAGACGGACTACCCGGCGGCGGAGGTCGTCCGCACCGGCCGCGCGGTGTACCTGTCGAGCCCCGACCACTACCGCGAGCGTTACCCGCTCACCTGGCCACTGGCCGCCCACTTCGGCCGCCAGTCCTGGGCGTTCCTGCCACTGACCGTCGCCGGCCGCACCATGGGCGCCTGGATGGCGGCCTTCACCTACCCGGTGGCCTTCACCCCCGACGAGCGCTCGGTCCTCACCACCGTCGCCCGCATGCTCGCCCAGGCCCTCTCCCGCGCCGAGGCCGCGGAATCCGCCCGCGAGCTGACGGACGGCCTCCAGCGCTCCATGCTCCCCAAGCTCGGCCCCGAGATACCCGGCATGAGCGTCGCCGCCCGCTACGTCCCCACCGGCGGCGGCCTCCAGGTCGGCGGCGACTGGTACGACATGATCCCGCTGCCCAGCGGCCGCCTCGCCCTCGTCATCGGCGACGTCCAGGGCCACGACGTGCGGGCCGCCGGCCTGATGGGCCAGCTCCGCATCGCCCTGCGCGCCTACGCCTCCGAGGGCCACCGCCCCGACGCCGTCCTCTCCCGCGCCTCCCGCTTCCTGCACGGCATGACGTACGACGACGACCAGGACCCCGGCGACCTGCGCTTCGCGACCTGCCTCTACGCCGAGGTCGACCCCCGCACCGGCGTCCTCGACATCGCCCGCGCCGGCCACCCCGACCCGGCGATCCGCATGGCCGACGGCACCGTCCTGGCCCGCCGCACCGACGGCGGCCTCCCCCTCGGCATCGACCCGGACGCCGACTACCCCACCACCCGGCTCACCCTCGAACCCGGCGAGACGATGATGGTCTGCACGGACGGCCTCCTGGAGACCGGCGGCCACGACCTCGACACCGGCTGGCAGCGGGTCCGCACCATCCTGGAGGAACACAAGGGCGACGACCTCGAGGAACTCGCCGACGCCCTGGTCCAGGCGGTCCACGGCCCCTCCTCCCACCACACCCCGGGCCCCCTGACCGACCGCCGCGAGGACGACATAGCGGTCCTGCTGCTGCACCGCGAGGGAGACGGCTGCGGCTGCGGCGACACCGTCACCCCGCCCCAGGTCCGCCGCACGATGCTCACGGTGGCCCAGGCGGAACCGGAACGCGTCGCAGTGGCCCGCGCCCAGCTCAGGGAACTCCTCCACGACTGGCCCTCCCAGGACCAGATCGACTCCGCCGTCCTGCTCCTGTCGGAGACCCTGACGAACGTCCTCGTCCACACGGACGCCGACGCGCTGCTCCTCGCCGAGGTCCGCGGCGACGGCCCCGGCACCCGCCGGATGCGCATCGAGGTCACCGACACCAGCGACGACCTCCCCCACAAACGCCGCCCCGGCGAACTCGCCTCCTCCGGACGCGGCCTGGTGCTCATCGAACTCCTCGCCGACGCCTGGGGAGTCGACCCGCGCGGCGAGGGCAAGAGCATCTGGTTCGAGCTCTACGAGTCGACGACCGAGGCATCCTCCGCGTAACGCTCCCGCAGCTCGTGCCCGACCGCGAACGCGGCGGCGGTGAGCGGCACGGCGAGCAGCATCCCGAGCACCCCGGCGGTGGACGCCCCGGCGGTGATGGCGACCAGCACCACGGCGGGATGCATCTGCACGGTACGGCTCTGGATGGCGGGCTGGAGCACATGCCCCTCCAGCACCTGCACGGCGAGCACGACTCCCAACACCCACAGCGCGATGACGAACCCCCGGTCGGCCAGCGCGACGAGCACGGAGACGGCCCCCGAGATGAAGGCTCCGAGATAGGGAATGTAGGCCCCGACGAACACAAGCGCCGCGAGCCCCACGGCCCCCGGGACATCAAGGATCAGCAACCCGACGCCGATGCAGACGGCGTCGATGAGGGCGATGATCGTGGTCCCCCGCATAAACCCCTCCACCGCCCCGAAGGCCCGCCGCGCCAGGGCCTCGACGAGGTCGCCGGAGCCTGCCGGAACCATCGACCGCAGCGTACCGACGGCCCGATGGGAATCCCGCAGAAAGAAGAAGACGAGGAACAACGCGAGAACGGCCATCGCAAGGACCTCCCCGACGACACTGACCCCACTGATGACCCCGGAGGCGGCGGTCCCCCCGAACCTGCTCAGCAACTCCTTGGCATTGGAGGCGAGATCGTCGAGCGAGGTCCCCGCGGCCCCGAAGTGCTCGGCGATCCCCTGAGCCGCGTCCTTGAGCGAGGCGACGATCTGGTCCCCGGTGTCGATGAGCGCGGCGACGACGATGTAGACGGCCCCGCCCACCACGGCGACCACGGCCACACAGGTGAGCCCGGCGGCAAGCGACCGCCCGACCCCGACCTTGATGAGCCACCGGTGCAAGGGCCCGAGCAACGCGGTCCCGAGCAATGCGAGCAACACGGGCACCAGAGCGGTACGGAACTCCGCGCACAGCAGGATCCCGACGTAGACGACGCCGGCGACGAGAAGCGTCACGGCACACCAGGCGGCGCCACGACGAACCGGTCCCGGAAGCAGCGCTGTCGACGGTTCCTGCATGCTCCCATCTGGCCATACGCCGGTTCCCCTGTCGCGCAGAGTCATCCGAACGAGCCCCTCGAACCGACCCACGGCCACCTGCTGTCATGATCAGCGCCTGGGGCGCCTGGGCGGAGCGCCACGGCCTGGCCCCGGCCGAGGTCTACAAGGTGGCCCTGCGCACCCGCCCGCTGGAGACCTTCGCCCAGGTCGCCCCGGACCGGGACCCGCAGGAATGCCTGTCCTCCCTTCACGAACTGGAGGACCACGACGTCCGGTTCGGCGTCTACACGGCCTCGCCGGCGCGTCCGACCTGCTGAACGCCCTGCCGCCGGGCTCCTGGGCTCTGGTGACCTCGAACTACGAGCACCGGGTCCGCGGCCGTTTCGAGCGAACCGGTCTACCCCTCCCGGACGTCATCGTGGACGCGGCCGCCGTGGAGGAGGACAAACCGTCCCCCGTCCCCTATCTGCGGGCCGCCGCCCGACTGGGCACGGCTCCGGAACACTGCCTGGTCATCGAGGGCGCCCCCTCCGGAGTACGGTCCGGCCTGCGCACCGGAATGAACGTGTGGGGCGTGAACACCGACATCGCGGTCGACGGCGTCCACCGCCACTTCCCCACCCTCCACCAGGCGATCCCCCCCATCCTGGCCTTCGCTCAGCGGGGCTGATCACTTTTCGCAATCGGCTGCGACACTCCGTAGTGGCCGCCTAGCGTTCGCGATAACAAACAACCCCGGCCGGATGTTCGCAGCACCCGCCGGGGTCTCACCACACAAGATCGAACGGACCGATCCGATGGATATCGGCGACTCTAACGCCGCCTTGCCCGCTCCGGCACACCTGACCGCTCCCACTAGGCCGGGAATCGTCACCGGAATGGCGATTCACGCAGGGATCTACGTGCGCCAGTCAGAACGTCGCGCCCGCGGCAGTGAAGCCAGCACGGCCGCACAGCGCGCAGAGTGTCTCAGGGCGATGGCGCGATGGGACGTGCCACCAAGCCATGTCGAGGTCTATGAGGACCTGGGCCTGAGCGCCTTCAAGGACGTCAAACGCCCCGCCTACGAACGACTTCTTCGCGATGTCCGGGCAGGCCGCGTCAACGTGATCGTGGTGCACTACATGTCCCGGCTCAGCCGCAGATCCGCCACGGAGACGATCGACGAGCTCCGTCCGCTTCTCATGAACCGGATTCGCATCGTCAGCGTCGGCGAGCATCGCGAGTTCCACGCCGACAACCAACTCGCCCTCACAGAGCTGCTGTTCAAACTTCAGGCCAGTCACGACGAAAGCCTGAACAAGAGCAACGCGATCAGGGCCGCCAAAGCCCTGGAGGTCAGCCTGGGCGGCTACACGGGCAAGGCCCCGTTCGGCTTCACTCTCGTCCACGAGACGCGCAGTTCAACCGACGGAAGACCGGTCAACGTGAAGGTCCTCACGCCTGACACGAAGCACGAGGCGCCGATCGTCCGTCGCATGGTGGAGATCGTCGAGGGTTGGCTTGTCAGGGGCGACACGTCCGGCTCCTGCTGGAAACTCGCCCGCGAACTCGAAGCCGAAGGGCACCTGACGCGCGGGAGGAGGACCGAACGGCAGCATGCGGACGCCCCCTGGGACGCGGCCACCGTCAAGCGCATTCTGATCGACCCGCGTATCGCAGGCTTCGCTTGTGAAAGCGTGTACGGCAAACGCCGAGACGGCACACCGAGCAAAAAGATCGCCGAGTACCGGATCATCCGTGACGACAGCGGCAACCCCGTGCCGGCGTGCGAGCCAATCGTCAGTCCTGAACGGTGGTACCGCGTACAGGAGTGGTTCACGGACCGGCACCCCGGCGGTGGAGACTGGCAGAGCCGCCCCTCAGGGATCCTGTCCGCGATGAAACTCCTGTACTGCGAGTGCGGCGCCTCCATGACGCACGGGGGAACCGGCGCGAAGAAGCACTACCGGTGCCGCCGCCGGACGGCGAAGCCGGATCAGCACGCGGGAGACGTGACCATCGGGTCGAAGGGGATCGAGGAGTACCTGGCCCGGCGGATCCTCTCCATGGTCACAGCGTCACAAGTCGATGAAGGGACCAGCACCGTTCTCGCCAACGCGTCGGCGCGATATGCGCGTGCACAGGAGGAGCAGGAATCTCCGGAGGTCGCCGAGGAGCGGGACCGGCTCTTGGCCGAGCGGGCGAACCTTCGGCACGCTCGGCAACAGCAGCACGCGGACGGGCGCCACGAACGCGCGCTCGCGGAAGACATGAGGGCACTGGATGCCCGTATTGCGGAGCTGGGAAACAGCGAGTGTGTCGAACTCCCGCGTTCCGCTTGGGTTGCGCAAGGTGAGAGAGACCCGCTCGGCCCCGGCTCATGGTGGGATCAAGCCGGCCGAGACGACAAGCGGGCCCTCTTCCGCCTCTTCTTGGACCGAGTCGAGGTGCGCAAGGCCTATCGCCACGCCGGGCAAGGCGTGAGCACCGAGTCCCGTGTGAGCGTCACCTGGGCGGGCGGCATCGACCTCGACGTACGGCTGTAGCACTGCATTGGGCAGAGACCCGAATCCGCGGACCGGACTCGCGGATTCGGGCTCTGGCGACCTGAGGAACCGGCCCCCTACAGGCCACCCTCCGACATCCCGTGCACAGCGGGGATCGTCCCCAGCCGCCCCTTCTGGAAGTCCTCGAACGCCTGCTGGAGTTCCTCGCGGGTGTTCATGACGAACGGGCCGTAGTGGGCCATCGGCTCACGGATCGGCTGTCCGCCGAGGAGGACGACCTCAAGGTCCGGCGTGTGGGAGTCCTGCTTCTCGTCCGCGCGGACCGTCAGGGAACCGCCGGCGCCGAAGACGGCCGTCTGCCCCATCTGGACCGGCCGCCGCTCGGCACCCACGGAACCACGCCCCGCCAGCACATACGCGAGGCCGTTGAAGTCCTCACGCCACGGCAGCGTGATCTCCGCGCCCGGTGCCAGCGTCGCGTGGATCATCGTGATCGGGGTGTGGGTGATACCGGGGCCTTGGTGGCCGTCCAGTTCACCGGCGATGACACGGAGCAGCGCGCCGCCGTCCGGCGAGGTCAGAAGCTGGACCTGACCGCCACGGATGTCCTGGTAGCGCGGGTCCTTCATCTTGTCTTTGGCGGGGAGGTTCACCCACAGCTGGAGGCCGTGGAAGAGCCCTCCGGACATGACCAGCGACTCGGGCGGGGTCTCGATGTGCAGCAGGCCCGAGCCGGCCGTCATCCACTGGGTGTCCCCGTTGGTGATGGTGCCGCCACCGCCGTTGGAGTCCTGGTGGATGAAGGTGCCGTCGATGATGTAGGTGACGGTCTCGAACCCCCGGTGCGGATGCCAGGGCGTGCCCTTCGGCTCGAGGGGACCGTAGTCCACCTCCCCCATCTGATCCATCATGATGAACGGATCCAGATGGCGGTAATTGATCCCGGCGAACGCACGGCGCACCGGGAAGCCCTCGCCCTCGAAGCCGCTCGGCGCGGTCGTGACGGTGAGCACGGGACGGGCCACGGCGTCTGCCGATGCGGCGACGCGCGGCAGCGTCAGCGGGTTCTCGACGGTCACTGCAGGCATGTCGGTACCTCCTTGGTGCAACCAGTTTAGTTGAGCGTTGAACTTTCTGCCACCCCTAACGGCAGAAGCCCGGAGGACATTCCCTCCGGGCTCCACCACGCGGGCCTGACCCGCGTCAGTTGCTGAAGTACAGGTACTTCCACGACCCGTACGTCGTCGAGTTCACGCTGTCGCCGGACGAGCCGTTGACGTACACCGACCGCATCCGCGCCCGGATGCCCGACTCGTCGGGCGCCCCGAGGGAGACGGCCGACTTGCCGTTCGAGCCGAGCGGGAAGTACTCCGAGTCGGTCGAGTACCAGGTGCCCTGGTAGTAGACCTGGAGGTCGAAGCGCTGCTGACGGCCCGGGTAGTACGACATCGTCGTCGTGAGCAGCGGGTCCGTGCTCTTGTGGAACCAGTAGTACGTCGTCGAGCCGATCTTCGCCGTCTTGTAGTGCTTCGAGACGGCCGTGGAGATCTTGACCTTGGCGTAGGCCGTGGACTTGACGGTCTTCGACTGGTAGCGGGAGTCGCCCGCGAAGACCGCGGTGACGGCCGTGTCCCGGGTCATGTCCACCCAGGCGCTGATGTTGCCGTCGGAGTTGACCGTGCCGGTCTTGATCAGCTTCTTGCCCTTGTCGCTGCCGAAGGGGTCGGCGTAGATCGAGACCGAGCGGTTCTTGTACGTCTTGCCGAGGTGCGCGGTGAACTTCACGTCCTGGCCGTACGAGTACAGCTTGCCGTTGTTGTTCAGGCTCAGCGTGGTGGTGGCGCGGGAGACGTCGACGGTGTCCGAGGCGCTCACGGCCGTGTGGGCGGCGTCGCCCGCGTACTTCACCGTGTACTTGACCTTGCCGCCGGCCGGCGGGGTGTCGGCGAAGGAGTACGTGCCGTCCGCCTTGACCGTCACCGTCGCCAGCGCCTTGCCGTTCGGGCTGTCCAGGTCGGTGCGGGTGACGGCGAGCTTGGCGCCCGCCGGCAGCGGCACCGTCGCCGAGATCTTGCCCTTGACGGTGAGCGACTTGGCGCGGGCGGCCGTGGCCGGGGCGTTGACCGTGAGCGTCGGGACGTTGAGCGCCGGGTCGGTGAGCACCTTGAGGGTGTAGCCGGACGCCGAGCTGACCAGCGCGAAGACCCGGGAGGAGTCCGGCGCCCAGGCGAGAGCGGTGGCGGACTGGCTGTAGGTGCGCACCGGCTGGGTGGCGTCCGGCCGGTAGATGGCGACCTTGTCGCCCGAGGTCTGGGCGACCAGGCCGTTGCGCGCGATGTCCGCCTGCCAGCCGGCCGGGTAGGCGCCGTCCTTGGTGAGGTTGCCGTTCGCGTAGGCGTGTCGTTCGGTGCCGTTGACGAGCACCTGGTCGTTGCCTGCGACGAGGTCGATGTCCCCGAGCCCGTCGTTCAGGGTGTACGACTGGTCGTTCCAGGCCACGACCTTCGGCGTGCCGCTGGACACGTCGAGGACGGCCTCGGTGCCGGTGGAGTCGCCGGTCTCGCCGACGGCCAGCAGGCCCGGCCGCAGCGGGTCGGTGTCCAGCAGGGCCTGGCCCCACATCCCGGAGCCGGTGCCCTCGGTCGGGATCTGGGCGAGGGCCACCGGGTCGGTTCCGCTCGCCGGGTCGACGGCCGGGTCGACGGAGCCGAGGTCGCCGTCCCACTGGTCGCCGTAGGAGAACCAGGCCTTGCCGCCGGCGTACTCGACGTACAGCGGGCCGGTGTTCGTGGCGACGGGGTAGCGGGCCTTGATGTCGAGGGTGGCCGCGTCGAGCGCCACGATCTCGTGGCTGACCCGCGCGGTGGCGTACAGGGTGCTGCCGTCGTCGGAGAGTGCCAGGTCGAAGACGCCCTTGATGCCGGTCACCGAGTCGACGCGGTTGCCGTTGTAGTCGGCGGCGATGATGCTGCCGGTGGTGTCGTCGCCGAGGTAGACCCGCTTGAGGGTGTCGCTGACGACGATGCCCCCGGGTGAACCGACCGTGGCCGTGACGGCGGACGCCGGGCCGGCCGATACGACGCTCAGCGCCGCCGAGCTGAACAGGACCGCGAGTGCCGTCGCGGTCGAGGTGCTGCGCATGCGCACAGTGATGAACCCCCACAGAGAATCCCGGCGGTGCCGGGAGAGCTGAAGGCGCCGCGCGGCACCCGGACGCGGGCCGCCTGAAGGCGGTGTGACGTGCGGGGCGCGGCTGCCGAAAAGCACTCTATGGCATGCCTGTGACAATCGAGTGGAGGTTTTTCGACCGCCGTTCGTCGCCTACCCGTACATCCTTCGCATCGCGAACTCCACCATCTGCTCGACCGCCTTCGCGTCGAACACCATCCGGTGCTCGCCCTCCATGTCGAGGACGAAGCCGTAGCCGGTGGGCAGGAGGTCGATCACCTCGGCGCCGGTGATCACGAAGTACTTGGACTCCTTGCCCGCGTACCGGCGCAGTTCCTTCAGCGAGGTGAACATCGGGATCACCGGCTGCTGGGTGTTGTGCAGGGCGAGGAAGCCGGGGTTGTCGCCGCGCGGGCAGTAGACCTTGGAGGTGGCGAAGACCTGCTGGAAGTCCTCGGCGGCGAGCTGCCCGGTGGTGAAGGCGCGCACCGCGTCCGCGAGGGACGGCGGGGACGGCTCGGGGTACAGCGGCGGCTGCTGGCCGTACCCGCCCGGCATCTGCTGCTGTGGCGTGGAGTACTGCTGCTGCGTACCCGCGCTCTGGTCGTAGCCGTACATGGGCGCAAGCGTACCGAGCGGGGCGGGGGCGGTGGGCGCCCCTGGGGTGCGGGAAACCGACAGCGACTCGACAGCCGTCGGCTCTGGGTTCCGGGGGCCGCCGGCTCCTAGCGTCGTTCCCATGCGCCGACACGAGCACGACGAGGTCCATGACGAGGTCCATGAGCACGACCGGGGGCTCTCCTACGACCTTCCCGTCCTGGCCCGCCGCCGGATGATCCGGCTGCTGGCGGGAGCGAGCCTCGTGTCGCTGGCCGGCTGTTCCACGGACGACGACGCCGCCACCGCCGCGACTCCGGACTGTGCGCCGATCCCCGAGGAGACGGCCGGTCCGTACCCCGGTGACGGTTCGAACGGGGTGAACGTCCTCAAGGAGAGCGGTGTCGTGCGCGGCGACATCAGGACGAGTTTCGGCGACTCGGCGGGCGGCACGGCGGCGGGTGTCCCGCTGACCGTGACGCTCACCGTCGTGGACGCGGACTCCGGGTGCGGTACGCCGAAGAAGGGCGCCGCCGTGTACGTGTGGCACTGCGACCGGGAGGGCCGCTACTCCCTCTATACGGAGGGGGTCGCGGACGAGAACTATCTGCGGGGCGTGCAGGAGACCGACGAGGCGGGGCAGGTCACCTTCACCAGCGTCTTCCCGGGCTGTTACGCCGGCCGCTGGCCGCACATCCACTTCGAGGTCTACGGCGGCCTCGCGGACGCCACCGCCGCGAGGGCGATCACCAGCACCTCGCAGCTGGCCCTCCCCAAGGACGTCTGCGACACGGTGTACGCCACCAAGGGCTACGAGGCGAGCGTGACCCACCTCGGCGGTCTTTCCCCGGAGAGCGACGGCGTCTTCCGGGACGGGTACGAGCGGCAGCTGGCGGTCGTGCGGGGGAGTACGGGCTCCGGATACACCGCCACCCTCACCATTGCGGTGTGAACCGTCACAGATGGCCGGATCGGGGTTGCGGCTTATTACCGGCGGGTAGCATCATCGTATCGAAGCTACTTGTCGGTACGTGAACTAGCGCGAGGATCCAGTGCCTCGCCCGTCTCTCCAGGGAGCCGTCGCCATGGGGCACTACAAGTCGAATCTCCGTGACATCGAGTTCAACCTCTTCGAAGTACTCGGCCGCGACAAGCTGTACGGCACGGGTCTCTTCGAGGAGATGGACACGGACACCGCGAAAAGCGTCCTCGCGGAGCTGACGCGGCTCTCGGAGAACGAGCTGGCCGAGTCCTTCGCGGACGCCGACCGCAACCCCCCGGTCTTCGACCCCGAGACCAACACCGCGCCGGTCCCGCCGTCCTTCAAGAAGTCGTACAAGGCGTTCATGGACTCCGAGTACTGGCGGCTCGGCCTGCCGGAGGAGATCGGCGGGACGACCGCGCCGCCGTCCCTGATCTGGGCGTACGCGGAGCTGATCCTCGGCGCGAACCCGGCCGTGTGGATGTACTCCTCCGGCCCGGCGTTCGCGCGCATCCTCTTCGAGGAGGGCACCGAGGAGCAGAAGAAGTGGGCGCAGATCGCGGTCGAGAAGACCTGGGGCTCCACCATGGTCCTCACCGAGCCCGACGCCGGGTCCGACGTCGGTGCCGGTCGCACCAAGGCGATCCAGCAGGAGGACGGCTCCTGGCACATCGAGGGCGTCAAGCGCTTCATCACGTCCGGTGAGCACGACATGGAGGAGAACATCCTCCACTACGTCCTCGCGCGTCCCGAGGGTGCCGGTCCCGGCACCAAGGGCCTGTCCCTCTTCCTCGTCCCGAAGTACCTCTTCGACTTCGAGACCGGCGAGCTGGGCGAGCGCAACGGCGTCTACGCGACGAACGTCGAGCACAAGATGGGCCTGAAGGCCTCCAACACCTGCGAGATGACCTTCGGTGACCAGCACCCCGCCAAGGGCTGGCTGATCGGCGACAAGCACGACGGCATCCGCCAGATGTTCCGCATCATCGAGTTCGCCCGCATGATGGTCGGCACGAAGGCGATCTCGACGCTGTCGACCGGTTACCTGAACGCGCTGGAGTACGCCAAGGAGCGCGTCCAGGGCACCGACCTGGCCGCCTTCGGCGACAAGACCGCGCCGAAGGTCACCATCACGCACCACCCGGACGTGCGCCGCTCGCTGATCACGCAGAAGGCGTACGCGGAGGGCATGCGCGCCCTCGTCCTCTACACCGCCTCGATCCAGGACGCGATCGCCGTCAAGGAGGCCGCGGGCGAGGACGCCAAGGCCGAGCACGCGCTCAACGACCTGCTCCTGCCCATCGTCAAGGGCTACGGCTCCGAGAAGGGCTACGAGCAGCTCGCCCAGTCGCTGCAGACCTTCGGTGGCTCCGGCTTCCTGCAGGAGTACCCGATCGAGCAGTACATCCGGGACGCCAAGATCGACACCCTGTACGAGGGCACCACCGCGATCCAGGGCCAGGACTTCTTCTTCCGGAAGATCGTCCGCAACCAGGGCGCGGCCCTGAACTCTCTCGCCGAGGACATCAAGAAGTTCCTGGCGCTCGGCACCGGCGGCGAGGAGCTGGCCGGCGCCCGCGAGCACCTCGCGAAGGCGGCCGTCGAGCTGGAGGCCATCGTCGGTCTGATGCTGACCGACCTCGCGGCCACCGAGCAGGACGTCAAGAACATCTACAAGGTGGGCCTGAACACCACCCGTCTGCTGCTGGCCTCCGGTGACGTCGTCGTCGGCTACCTGCTCCTCAAGGGAGCGGCCGTGGCCGCCGAGAAGCTGGAGACCGCCTCCGCCAAGGACAAGGCGTTCTACACGGGCAAGATCGCGGCGGCGAAGTTCTTCGCGGCCAACGTCCTGCCGGGTGTCACGGGTGCGCGCAAGCTCGCCCAGAACGTCGAGCTGGACCTGATGGAGCTGGACGAGGCCGCGTTCTAGGACACATCAGCACAGCTCTCCTGAGGGCCCGCTTCCTTCACCGGGAGCGGGCCCTCGTACGTCGTCCAGGTGAATCCCTTCGTCGTTAAGGTGAACCCCATGAGCGAACCCTCCCGCTTCGACCGCGGCCACACCGACGACCTCATGTCCTTCCTGGCGGCGAGCCCGTCGCCGTACCACGCCGTGGCGAACGCCGCCGAGCGGCTGGAGAAGGCCGGCTTCCGGCAGGTCGCCGAGACGGACGCGTGGGAGGGGACGAGCGGCGGCAAGTACGTGCTGCGCGGTGGCGCGATCGTGGCCTGGTACGTCCCCGAGGGTGCCGAGGCGCACACGCCGTTCCGGATCGTCGGCGCGCACACCGACTCCCCCAACCTGCGGGTCAAGCCGCTGCCGGACGCCGGGGCGCACGGCTGGCGGCAGGTGGCGGTGGAGATCTACGGCGGACCGCTGCTGAACTCCTGGCTCGACCGTGACCTGGGGCTGGCCGGCCGGCTGACCCTGCGGGACGGCTCGACGCGGCTCGTGAACGTGGGCCGGCCGCTGCTGCGGGTGCCGCAGCTCGCCATCCACCTGGACCGCTCGGTGTCGGCGGAGGGGCTCAAGCTCGACAAGCAGCGGCATCTGCAGCCCATCTGGGGGCTCGGCGACGACGTCCGCGAGGGCGATCTGATCGCGTTCCTGGAGGCGGAGGAAGGGCTCGACGCGGGCGAGGTCACCGGCTGGGACCTGATGGTCCACTCCGTCGAGCCGCCCGCCTACCTGGGCCGCGACCAGGAGCTGGTGGCCGGGCCGCGCATGGACAACCTGCTGTCGGTGCACGCCGGGGTGGCCGCGCTGACGGCGGTCGCGGCCTGCTCGGACCTCGGCTACATCCCCGTACTCGCCGCCTTCGACCACGAGGAGAACGGCTCGCAGTCCGACACGGGCGCGGACGGGCCGCTGCTCGGCAGTGTGCTGGAGCGGTCGGTGTTCGCGCGCGGCGGGTCGTACGAGGACCGGGCGAGAGCGTTCGCGGGCACCGTCTGTCTGTCCTCCGACACGGGCCACGCGGTCCACCCCAACTACGCCGAGCGGCACGACCCGACGCACCACCCGCGCGTGAACGGCGGCCCGATCCTCAAGGTCAACGTCAACAACCGCTACGCGACGGACGGTTCGGGGCGCGCGGTGTTCGCCGCCGCCTGCGAGAAGGCGGACGTGCCCTTCCAGTCCTTCGTCTCCAACAACTCCATGCCCTGCGGCACCACCATCGGCCCGATCACCGCGGCCCGGCACGGCATCAAGACGGTCGACATCGGTGTCGCCATCCTGTCGATGCACAGCGCCCGCGAACTGTGCGGCGCGGACGACCCGCATCTGCTGGCCAACGCGCTGGTGGCGTTCCTGGAGGGATAGCCGTCAAGAACGGGAGGGATAGGTTTCCCCGGTTGGGTACCCGCCCCTGACGGAAACGTCATGCAGGGGAGGCGACACACATGGGCCTCGGCGGATGCATCATCCTCATCGCCGCGGGAGCCATCCTCACGTTCGCGACGGACTGGGACATGCAGGGGGTCAACCTCGATCTGGTCGGGATCATCCTGATGATCGTCGGACTGATCGGGGTCAGCACCTTCAGCAGCATCGCGCGGCGCAGGCGGGTCGTGGTGCCGCCCACCACGCCGGTCGTCGACGAAGAGGTACGGCGCAGGGAGTACTGACAGCGGCTGAACAACGGCTGACAGCGGGTCCTTTCTGACAGCTCGTCATCAATGGGGCTCGCAGGAAATATCCAGACAACCGTGAGCAGTCCGTTACCCCGGACTGCTTGTCGGCTTGTATGGATTTCGTGAAGACTTGTGAGGACTCCGGGGCTCGGGGGGTGAGTGGTACCGAGCCCCGTCCTCACAAGACTTCGCACCAGGGGGCCCGGCGTGCTCGACCTCGCGGCGCCGAGCGGTCCGAGACCGCACCCGGTGCCCCGCCATGCGGCCCGGCGCGCCCACGCGGCCCCCGAGGAGCCGCCGACCCGCCCCCGGCTCGCCGTCCTGATCCCGGCGCACAACGAGGCGGACCGCATCGGCGCCGCCATCGACGGCCTGCGCGACCAGACCCGGCGCCCCGACCTCGTCGTGGTGGTCTGCGACAACTGCACGGACGACACCGCCGAGATCGCCGTCGCGCACGGCGCCCAGGTGTTCCACACCCAGGGCAACACCCACAAGAAGGCCGGCGCCCTCAACCAGGCCATCGCCTGGATGCTGCCCCACCTCGACGACCGCGACCTGCTGCTGGTCCAGGACGCCGACACCGTCCTCGACCCCTGGTTCGCCGAGACCGCCCTCGCCACCTTCAATCGCAAGGTCGGCGCCGTCGGCGGGGTCTTCTACGGCGAGGAGGGCGGCGGCCTCCTCGGTCTGCTCCAGCGCATGGAGTTCCACCGCTACGCCTGGGAACTGGAACGCACCGGCGGCAAGGCCCAGGTCCTCACCGGCACCGGCACCATGTTCCGCGCCCGGGTGCTGCGCGAGGTGCGGGCGGCCCGCCGCGCCGGGGTGATCGGCGGCGGCAGCAGCTACTACAGCCTCGCCTCGCTCACCGAGGACGACGAGATGACCAAGGCGGTCAAGACCCTCGGCTACCGGGCCATGTCCCCGGCCGGCTGCGCGGTCACCACCGAGGTCATGCCGACGCTGGGCAAGCTGTGGCACCAGCGGCTGCGCTGGCAACGCGGCGCCCTGGAGAACCTGCGCGACTACGGCTGGACCAAGGTCACCGCCCGCTACTTCGCCCAGCAGGTCCTGATGGGCTTCGGCGCGCTGTCGTTCCTGGTCTACCTCGTCTACATGACGACGTTCACCACGCTGTACGGCTGGCCGGGCCTCTCCCCGTTCTGGACGGCGATCGGCCTGATCTTCGTCGTCGAGAAGACGGTCTCCGTACGGCGGGCCGGCCCGAAGGCCGTCCTGGTCGCGGCGCTGATGGTCCCGGAGATGCTCTACGACCTCTTTCAGCACGCCGTCTACTTCACCTCGCTGTGGGGGTTGGTGCGCCGCAGCGAGGAGAAGTGGGTCGCCACCTGACCCTCAGCCAAGAGACCTGACCCTCTACCGAGAGAAGCGAGAAGCACGATGTACGGACGAGTGATCGGCGCGGGCACCACCGGTGCCGGAGGTGCCACCCTTGCCGCGACGGGCCTGTGGATGAACAGCATGGCCCTGGTCGTCACGGCGACCACCCTGGCGGCCGCGGGCGTGGCCCTCTACAAGCTGGCCCCGCGCCCGCGCCGCCGCTGACCCCTTCACCGAGCGGGCTGGTCGGGGTCCATCCCGGCCAGCACGAGCGGCAGCCGGTCCGCTCCGCCCTCGACGAGGCGGACCGGGACGCCCCAGTCCTGCTGGTGGACATGGCAGGCGGGGTATTCGTTCTCGGGGTCGTCGTCGCAGGACGCGGCCATCGCGGAGACGTGCAGAACCCCTTCGGTGACGGCCGGGTCGAGACGCAGGGTGCGGGAGAGGTCGGTGCCCTCGCCCTCACCGTCGGCGAGCAACTCGGGCGGGGTCGACGAGACCAGCAGCCGGGTCGAGGGGCCGTAGCGCGTGTCGAGCTTCTGTCCGGCGGGCGCCTGGAAGACCACGTCCAACCGCAGCTCACCGGGGGCGACTTCGGTGGCGGCCCGCTGCGTGCGGTGGGCGACCGAGGCCACCTTCACGGCCTCCTCCGGCAGCCGCAGCCGGGTCAGCCGGTGCCGGGCGGACTCCACGACCACGATGTCCTCGCCGACCAGCACCGCGTCGCTGGGCTCGCGCAGGTCGGTGGCGAGGGTGGTGACCTCGCCGGTCGCCGGGTCGAAGCGGCGCAGGGCGTGGTTGTAGGTGTCGCTGACGGCGACCGAGCCGTCGGGGAGCGCGGTGACGCCCAACGGGTGCTGGAGCAGCGCCTGTTCGGCCGTGCCGTCGCGGTGTCCGAAGTCGAACAGTCCCGTCCCGACGGCGGTGTGGACGGTGCCGTCGAGGGCGACCCAGCGCAGGGCGGACGTCTCGGAGTCGGCGAGCCACAGCTTGTCCGGGGTGGCGGCGAGCCCGGAGGGCTGGGCGAACCAGGCCTCTTCGGCGGGGCCGTCCACCAGGCCCTCGTTGGTGGTACCGGCGGCGACGGAGACGGTCCCCTCCTCCGGGTCGTACGTCCACAGCTGGTGGACGCCGGCCATGGCGATCCACACCCTGCCGTTCCAGTGGGCGACGTCCCAGGGGGAGGAGAGGTTGACCTCACGCGCGGGACCCGAGGTGGCGTCGGCCTGCATCCACTGCCGTCCGGTACCGGCGAGGGTGGTCACCTCGCCGGTGGCGAGGTCCAGCCGGCGCAGGGCGTGGTTGACGGTGTCGGCGACGACCACGGAGCCGTCCGGCAGCAGGGCGAGCCCCTGCGGCTCGTTGAAGGAGGCGGTGTCACCGGCACCGTCCCGCATTCCCCTGGCACCGGAGCCGATCCGGCGCATCACGCTCTCCCCGTCCGCCGCCAGCTCGACGAGCTGATGCCGGGTGGTGTCGCTGACCAGGAAGCTCCCCGAGGGCAGCACGAGCGCCTTCCCGGGGAACCGCAGCACGGTCGGCTCCGGCTCCGGCGCCACATAGGGCCCGTCGCCGCGCCGCAGCGTGCCCTTCGCCGCGTGCTCCGCCTCCAGCTCGGTCACGAGGCGCTCGATGGCGTGCACATGGCCCTCACCGGCGTGCTGCGCGACGACGTACCCCTCCGGGTCGATCACGACGAGCGTCGGCCAGGCCCGTACCGCGTACTGCTTCCAGGTGGCCAGCTCGGGATCGTCCAGCACCGGATGCTCGACCCCGTACCGCTCCACGGCGTCCACCACCGCCCCGTGCTCCGCCTCGTGCACGAACTTGGGCGAGTGCACGCCGATGACGACGACGGTGTCGCGGTGCTTCTCCTCCAGCTCGCGCAACTCGTCGAGGACATGCAGACAGTTGATGCAGCAGAAGGTCCAGAAGTCGAGGATGACGATGCGTCCCCGCAGGTCGGCCAGGCTGTACTGCTTCTCGCCCGTGTTCAGCCAGCCGCCCTTGCCGATCAGCTCGGGGGCGCGGACACGGACGCGGCGGGGTGCGGAGTCGCTCATGGACCAAGCGTGCCACCCGCCACCGACAGTCACCCGAGCGGAGGCCCGGCGGGACCGCGCTCAGCCCGTCGGAGTACCGGCGGCGTTTCGGCCCGGCGTCCGGGGAAGCGGTCATACATGAGATTCCTCGTACGCGACCGGCTGCTCGGCTTCGGCGACGACTACTGGATCGAGGACGACCAGGGCAACAAGGTCTTCCTCGTCGACGGCAAGGCCATGCGGCTGCGCGACACCTTCGAGCTGAAGGACACGCGCGGGCGCGTCCTCATCGACATCCACCAGAAGATGTTCGCCCTGCGCGACACGATGGTGATCGAACGGGACGGCGAGCCCCTGGCCCGCATCAAGCGCAAGCGCCTGTCCCTGCTCCGCAACCACTACCGGGTCTCCCTGGCCGACGGCAGCACCGAACTCGACGTCAGCGGCAAGATCCTCGACCGCGAGTTCGCCATCGAGTACGACGAGGAGCTCCTCGCCGTCGTCTCGCGCCGCTGGCTGCACGTCCGGGAGACGTACGGCGTGGACGTCGTACGGGAGGACGCCGACCCGGCGCTGCTGATCGCGGTGGCGGTGTGCGTGATCCACCTGGCGGAGAAGGAACGCGAGGAGGACTGACGGCGAACCGCTATGGCTTGCGCGGGGGCTCCAGGCCCAGGACGCGGTCCTTGAGGGCCGGGAACTGTTCGCGGGTCGTCGCGACCTTCCCGGGGTCGAACTCGACCGTGAGGATCTCCTCGCCGGCCCCCGCCTCCGCCAGTACCTCGCCCCAGGGATCGACCACGATCGAGTGACCGGCCTGCGGAACTCCCGCGTGCGTCCCGGCCGTTCCACACGCGAGCACGAACGCCTGGTTCTCCACCGCCCGCGCCTGAGCCAGCAGCGTCCAGTGCGCCCGGCGGCGCTCCGGCCAGCCCGCGGGGAGGACGAAGGTCTCGGCGCCGGCGTCGACGAGACCGCGGAAGAGTTCGGGGAAGCGGAGGTCGTAGCAGGTGCCGAGGCCAAGGGTCGTCTCGGGCAGACGGACCGTCACCAGCTCCCGCCCCGCGCCCATCAGCACGGCCTCGCCCTTGTCGAAGCCGAAGCGGTGGATCTTGCGGTAGGCGGCGATCAGATCACCGGAGGGGGAGAAGACGAGCGAGGTGTTGTAGAGCGTCCCGTCGTCGGCGCGCTCGGGGATCGAGCCCGCGTGCAGCCACACGCCGGCGTCGCTCGCGGCCTTCGCCATCGCCTCGTGCGTCGGCCCGTCCAGCGGCTCCGCGTCGCTGTCGAACCCTTCGTAGGCGAAGGCGCCGGTGGTCCACAGTTCGGGGAGGACGACGAGGTCGGCGCCCGCCTGCCCGCGCACCAGAGCAGCCACCCGCAGTCGACGCGACTCGACCGATTCGTCCTCGTTCACGTCGATCTGGATCAGAGAGGCGCGCACACTACCACCGTCCTGGCATTCGAGCCGTTCACACGGGCCTACGATCGTCACACGAAAGCACTGCCGGGGTGCCTCAGAGCAGCGTAACTTAGCGTTTCAAGACACCCGCTCAGTGCAGCCACCTCCCGCTGGCAACGCCGCCGCCATCTGCCCGTGTACCGACCGCCGAGGGGTCCCGTTCCGTGAGTCTGCATCCCACCCTCCAGCCCTACGCCGACGCCTGGACCCACTCCATCGAAGCGATATCCGAGCTGGTGACCCCGCTCGTGGAAGGAGAGTGGAACCGGCGCACGCCGTGCCCGGCCTGGTCGGTCCGTGACGTGGTCTCCCATGTCATCGGTCTGGACTGCGAGATGCTCGGCGACCCGCGCCCGATCCACACCCTGCCCCGCGACCTCTACCACGTGACGAACGAACAGCAGCGGTACACGGAGATGCAGGTCGACGTCCGCCGTCACCACACGGCGCCGGAGATGACGTCCGAGCTGGAGTACGTGATCATCCGCCGCAACCGCCAGCTCCGCAACGAGTCGCGTGACCCCGGGACCAAGGTGCGCGGCCCCTACGGCAGCGAACTGACGCTCGAGGAGTCCATGCGGCGGCACGCCTTCGACGTCTGGGTCCACGAGCAGGACCTGCGCGCCGCCCTCGGCCGCCCCGGCAACCTCGACTCGCCCGGCGCGCACGTCGCGCGGGACTATCTGCTCGCCGAACTCCCCGCCGTGGTCGCGGAGAAGGCCGACGCCCCGCGCAGTTCGGCGGTCGTCTTCGACGTGCACGGCCCCATCGAGTTCCTGCGCACGATCCGCGTCGACATCCAGGGCCGCGGCACCCTCGAAACGGTCCCCGCCCTGGGCCCCGCCGCCACCCTCACCCTCGACTGGGAGACCTACGTCCGCCTGGCCTGCGGCCGGGTGACGCCGGAACAGGTGGCGGACCGGGTGAAGGCGGAGGGCGAACCCCAGCTGACGGCGGCGATATTGAGGAACTTCACGGTGACCAAGTAACAGGCGGCACCCCGAAGCGCCGGGCTGCGCGACCCACCCCCCGCCCAGCACCGGCGCCGGATGCCTACGCAGGTACGTGCACCGCCTCCACCCGGCTCGCCACCAGCCGTTCCCGCTCCCGCCGGATCGCCCGCTTCCGCAGCCGCAGGATCTGACTGACCCCCACGGCCTGGAGCACGAACACCACGGAGAACGCGATCCGGTAGTTGCCCCCGGTCGCGTCCAGCAGCACCCCCACCGCGAACAACGTCGTCATCGAGGCGACGAACCCGCCCATGTTGGTGATCCCGGACGCCGTCCCCTGCCGCTCCGGCGGATTCGCCGGCCGCGCGAAGTCGAAGCCCAGCATCGACGCCGGCCCACAGGCCCCCAGCACCGCGCACAACACCACCAGCAGCCACATCGGCGCGTGCTCACCGGGATACGCCAGCGTCACCGCCCACAGCAGCGCGGTCGCCCCCACGGTCCCGAGCGCCAGCGGGGTGCGCGCCTCGTGGTGCCGGGCGACGACCTGACCGTAGACGAGCCCTATGACCATGTTGGACAGCACGACGAGGGTCAGCAGCTCACCGGCGGTCGCCCGGGACAGCCCCTGCGCCTCGACCAGGAACGGCAGGCCCCACAGCAGCAGGAACACCATCGCCGGGAACTGGGTCGTGAAGTGCACCCACAGCCCGAGCCGGGTCCCCGGCTCCCGCCAGGACGCGGCGATCTGGCGGCGTACGTAGGCCGCGCCCTGGTGCGGGACGGGCTCGGGCTCGTAGCCCTCGGGGTGGTCCTTGAGGAAGAGGAGCAGCAGCACCAGCACCAGCACGCCCGCGAGCGCGCTGCCCGCGAAGGCGGCCGTCCAGCCGATGCCGTGCAGCAGCCGGGCCAGCACCAGGGTGGAGACGAGGTTGCCGGCCATGCCGACCAGTCCCGCGAGCTGGGCGACCATCGGCCCGCGCCGGGCGGGGAACCAGCGGCTGCCGAGCCGCAGCACGCTGATGAACGTCATCGCGTCCCCGCAGCCGAGCAGCGCGCGCGAGGCGAGGGCCATGCCGTACGAGGGGGAGAAGGCGAAGCCCAGCTGCCCCGCCGTGAACAGCACGACCCCGATGGTCAGCACCTTCTTGGTGCCGAGCCGGTCGACGAGCAGGCCGACGGGTATCTGCATGCCCGCGTAGACCAGCAGCTGGAGGATCGAGAACGTCGACAGCGCGGAGGCGTTGACGTGGAAGCGGTCGGCGGCGTCGAGGCCGGCGACGCCGAGGGAGGTGCGGAAGATGACGGCGACGAAGTAGACGGAGACACCGATGCCCCACACGGCCATGGCGCGGCGGCCGCCAGGAGGGTCACCGGGGAGGGTCTCGGACCTCATCGGACCTCACCCCGGGCGAGGTGGGAGAACCACTCGACGTGCGCGTGGACGATCCCGACGACCGCCTCCGCGTCGCCGGAGCGCAGCGCTTCGAGGATCTGCTCGTGCTCGGCGAGGGCCTTGGTGACGCGGTCCGGGTGGGCGTGCATGACGGCGACGCCCATCCGCAGCTGCCGGTCGCGCAGTTGGTCGTAGAGGCGGGAGAGGATCTCGTTGCCGCCGCTGCGGACGATCTCGGCGTGGAAGCAGCGGTCGGTGACCGCGGCGCCCGCAAGGTCACCGGCGGCGGCCTGCTCCTTCTGCCGCGCGAGCAGTTCCTCCAGGCGGGCGATGAGCTGCGGGGACGCCGGTACGGCCTTCCGCGCGGCGTGCTCCTCGACCAGCTGGCGGGTCTCCACCACGTCCGCGATCTCCTGTGCGGAGACCGGCAGGACCAGGGCGCCCTTCTTCGGGTAGAGCTTGATCAGCCCCTCCACCTGGAGCCGCAGCAGCGCTTCCCGCACCGGGGTGCGGGACACCCCGACGGCCTCGGCGAGCTCGCCCTCGGTGAGGAGCGTGCCGCCCTCGTAGCGGCGCTCCAGGACACCCTGCTTGACGTGGGTGTAGACGCGGTCGGCGGCGGGTGGTTGCTTGGCGGGAGCGGGGGGCTGGTCGGTGGCGGCGGATGGAGCGGAAGGCATGCGCACAGCATAGATACAACACGTACGCAAGCGTGATCCCGTTCCATCATGTGGACCGCAACATTCGCCCCACCCATCGCACAACCTTCTGTGCTACTTACGTGTCACACAGATGCGGCCCCTTCGTCACCCCCTCCAACTTGGCCGCATCCCAGGCGAATTCGACGTATTCGGGGTATTTCAGTTGACAACCGCTACCAAGGGCCTCCGTGTCCGCCGAGCCGCTGCCGTCGCCCTCACGACCGGCGCGATGCTCGCCACCGGAGCACTTACCGCGGCACCGGCGCAGGCTGTGGCCACGCCCACCATCACCGCCAAGGGCGGCTACCTGATGAACGGCGCCACGGGCAAGACGCTCTTCACCAAGGCCGCCGACACCAAGCGGCTCACCGCGTCCACCACCAAGGTCATGACGGCGAAGGTCGTGCTGTCGCAGTCGAACCTGAACCTGGACACCAAGGTCACGATCAAGAAGGCCGTCAGCGACTACATGGTCGCCAAGGGCTACCCCTCGTCGGCCCATCTGATCGTCGGCGACAAGGTGACCGTCCGTCAGCTCCTCTACGGGATGATGCTGCCGTCCGGCTGCGACGCCGCGTTCGCGCTGGCCGACAAGTTCGGATCCGGCTCGACGTCCGCCGCCCGGACCAAGAACTTCATCGGCAAGATGAACACCATGGCCAAGAACCTGGGCATGACGAACACGCACTTCGACTCGTTCGACGGCCTCAGCAACGGCAACAACTACTCGACGCCGCGTGACCTGACGAAGGTCGCCCGGAGCGTGATGAAGAGCAGCACGTTCAAGACCGTCGTCAAGGCCAAGTCGTACACGGCGAAGACGATCACGAGCTCCGGGTCGACGCGCACCATGGGCAAGTGGACGAACACCAACACGCTGCTCGGCTGGAACGGCACGCTCGGCATCAAGACCGGCTCGGGCCCTGACGCCCACTACTGCCTCGTCTTCGCCGCCACGCTGAACGGCGAGTCGGTCATCGGCGCCGTCATGACCGCCCCCAACGCGACCGACCGCACGGCGGACGTGAAGAAGCTCATCAACTACGGCTACGCGAAGATCAGCTGACGCGTAGGAACGCATCGAGGGGGCCCGCGGCGGCGGGCCCCCTCACGCATGTCCGTCACCGGACCGGCAGAAAGAACCGCCGCTTGTCCTTGGACGTGGCCCCGATCCGCGTATAGAACCGAATGGCCCCGTCGTTCCACACGGGCGTCTGCCACTGCACATGCCCGAGCCCGAGCCGCCGCGCCTCACCCCGCACGGCGTCCATGAGCGACTCCCCGATACCGAGCCCCCGGTGCCCGTCCCGCAGGAACAGGCAGTCCATGTGCAGGTACTCGGCCCCGTCCCAGGTGGACACCTCGGCGGAACAGGTGGCGTACCCGACGAGGGGTCCGCCCTCCCCCAACTCCGCGACAAGCCCGATCAGTCGGGGCTCGGGGCTCCCGAACAACAGCGGCTCCAGCCGCCCGGCAAGCCCCTCACCAGGCGGCTCGGCCTTCTCGTAGACGGCATGCTCGGCGATGAGGGCGACAAGCTCGGGAAGATCCCCGGCACGCGCCCGCCTGACGTCGGTCATAGGAAGGAAGCCCGCATCACGCGGGGTTGCCGGACGACACGTCGAACTGCATCTCCGGCGGATCCTTCGGATCGAAATCCTCACCCGCCTTGGGGTACTGCTTCAGCACGGTGCCCTGGCCCCAGGTGTTCTCGTCCACGGGTGTCGGGTCGTAGTGCCAGCCGGCGGCCTTCAGGCACTCGAGCACCGAGTCCCAGTTCTTGTACTGGAAGTCCGGCATCTCGACCTTCTCCGGGTCGTTGTACGACTCCTGCGGCTCGGTGCACTCGGTCTTGTCGACCGTCCGGGTCGCGTCACCCGTCCGATATCCCGTCGGGTGCGAAGAAGCCGACGTGCTCGCCCCGCCGCCGCCCTTCGCGTCGTCGTCCGAGCCGCCGCCGTTCATCAGCAGGGCCGCGATGAGGCCGCCGACCGCGATGACCGAGACGACGATCGAGCCGAGGATCACCGGCTTGTTGTTCTTGCCGCCGCCGCCCGACGACGCCGGCGCCTGCTGCGGCGAGATGGTGTACGGCGGCGGAGTCGACGCGTACCCGTTCGGCGCCGGCGTCTGGTAGCCGCCGCCCTGCTGCGGGTAGCCGTACGCGGGCGCCGGCGTCGGGGTGCCGTACGGGTTCGGCGTCGGGGCCGGCTGGTACGGGGTCTGGACGTTGTTCGTGGGCGGCGGGGGCGTCTGGCCGACCGGCGGGAACACCGCCGAGCCGACACCGGCACCGCTCGCGGTCTGCGCGCCCGGCACGATGCTCGGCGGCGCCGCCTGGAAGGAGGCCGCCACCCGCAGGCACTCGTCACGCATGGACTCGGCGCTCGGGAACCGTTCGTTCGGGTTCTTCTTCAGGGCGCGGGCGACCAGCGCGTCCACGGCCGGCGGCAGCGATCTGTTGATCGAGGAGGGCGCCACCGGCTCCTCCTGCACATGCGCGTACGCGATCGCCAGCGGCGAGTCCGCCTCGAACGGCAGCCGCCCGGTGACCAGTTGGAACAGCATGATGCCGACCGAGTAGAGGTCGGAACGGGCGTCCACGCCACGGCCGAGGGCCTGCTCGGGGGAGAGGTACTGCGGGGTGCCGACCACCATGCCGGTCTGCGTCATCGACGTCACGCCCGACTGCATGGCGCGCGCGATGCCGAAGTCCATCACCTTGACCACGCCGCGCTTGGTCATCATCACGTTGCCGGGCTTGATGTCGCGGTGGACGAGGCCCATCTCGTGGCTGATCTCCAGCGCCGCCAGCACATCCGCGGTGATCTTCAGCGCCTTGTCGGCGGGCATCGCGCCGAACTGCCGTACGTCCTCGTCGAGCACCGAGCCCAGCGGGCGGCCCTCGACGTACTCCATGACGATGTACGGCATCGTCGACCCGTCGAGGGCGTCCTCGCCGGTGTCGAAGACCGAGACGATGTTGGTGTGGGTGAGCTTGGCCACGGCCTGGGCCTCGCGGCGGAACCGCTCGCGGAAGGCCTGTTCCCGGCCCAGTTCGGTGTGCAGCGTCTTGATCGCGACGGGGCGGTCCAGCATGGTGTCGTGCGCCAGGTGCACCGAGGCCATGCCGCCCTCGCCGAGCAAGTCGCGCAGCTGATAGCGGTTGTTGGCGAGCGCCCGCCCCGCGTACCGGCCCTGTGCGCCGTCCTGGCTCATCTTCCGCGTCCCCCATCGGCCATCAGGCGCCGGCCCGACTGTCGTTGATCGAATGGCTCATTCCCGGCCAAGTCTGCCCCACGGCACTGACAGGTCAAGCCGGGTGCCCGTTCCGTGACCGTACGCGAAAGAAGCGTCGCGGAAGCGTTACAGGGGCCGTACGGCCGGTACACAGAATTTGCACGACAGCGCGTGCTACCGCTTTGATGGCCGGTCCGTCTCGGACCGGTCCCCGGGGTCTTCCCGGACCGGAGGCTTGCGCGGAGGCTGTAGCGTGGCCGACGGAGACCGTAACAACACCGCGCGCACCGCGGGCAGAAACGACGGCGAGGACTGATGGCACAGCAGCAGCGCGCTCAGGGCCCGTCCGACCCCGAGGCGACTGGCGGCGGAATGTCAGATGCGCCGGAGCTGTGGGGTAACGGCGGGCTGGTCGGCGACGGCCGATATCGGCTGACACACAGACTCGGCCGTGGCGGCATGGCAGAGGTGTTCGCCGCCGAGGACGTACGGCTGGGCCGCACCGTCGCGGTCAAGCTGCTGCGCGCCGACCTCGCCGAGGACCCGGTCTCCAAGGCCCGCTTCACGCGCGAGGCCCAGTCGGTCGCCGGTCTCAACCACCACGCGATCGTCGCCGTGTACGACTCCGGCGAGGACCATGTGAACGGCCAGTCCGTTCCGTACATCGTCATGGAGATCGTCGAGGGGCGGACGATCCGCGACCTGCTGCTCAACGCCGAGGCGCCGGGCCCCGAGCAGGCCCTGATCATCGTCTCCGGTGTCCTGGAGGCGCTCGCCTACTCGCACCAGCACGGCATCGTGCACCGCGACATCAAGCCGGCCAACGTCATCATCACCCACAACGGCGCCGTCAAGGTGATGGACTTCGGCATCGCCCGCGCCCTGCACGGCGCGCAGTCGACGATGACGCAGACCGGCATGGTCATGGGCACGCCCCAGTACCTGTCGCCGGAGCAGGCTCTCGGCAAGGCCGTCGACCACCGCTCCGACCTGTACGCGACGGGCTGCCTGCTCTACGAACTCCTCGCGCTGCGGCCCCCGTTCACGGGTGAGACGCCGCTGTCCGTCGTCTACCAGCACGTCCAGGACATCCCGACGCCGCCCTCCGAGGTCTCCGACGCCACGCCTCCGGAGCTCGACGGCCTGGTCATGCGCTCGCTCGCCAAGGAGCCGGACGACCGGTTCCAGACGGCCGAGGAGATGCGCGGGCTCGTCCAGTACGGGCTGCAGATGCTCTACGAGCAGGGCGGCCACACCGGCACCTGGAACACCGGGCCGGTCGCGATGCACGAGGGCCGGCACACCCCGGCCGCGGGCTTCGCGAACACCACGGTCATGGGGCACCCGGACGCCGGCGCCTCCGGTACGACCCAGATCCCGCAGCCGATCCTGCCCCACCAGGGCTACGGCGGCGGGGACGACGGCGGCTTCGAGGGGCACGGCAACCGGGGCAGCGGCCGCGGCAAGCTGTGGATCCTCGCCGTTCTCGCGGTGATCGCCATCGCGGCCGGCGTCGCGCTGGCGCTGAACGGCGGGGGCGGGAACGGCGGCGGGGGCGGCACCACGCAGTCGCCGACCACCTCACAGACAAAGGACGACGAGACGGCCAGCGAGTCGCCGAGCGACGAGCCGACGGACGAGGCCACCGAGGAGCAGACCGACAACGGCACGAGCGACGGCGGCTCCTCCTGGACCCCGTCGTCGCAGCCCTCGTACACGCCCTCGGCGACGCCTTCGGAGACGGCGACGGAGCCCACGGACGAGCCGACGACCGAGGAGCCGACGGACGAGCCGACGACCGAGGAGCCGACCGACACGGCGGAGCCCACGGACACGAGCGGCGGCGACACGGGCGCCCCCGACGGCACTTGAAGGCCAGGCCTGCCGACCGGGGGCCTGTGACCTGACCTCCACGCGCGCGTGCGGACCGGAAACGGACCGTACGCGCGCGTGCTGCTTCCCGGGCCCCGTGGTCCGCCGTGGTCCCCCGCGGTCCTCATCCCGCGAACGCGTCGCACACCGTCTCGTACTCCCGCGTCCACCACACCGCCAGCGCCGACGCGGCCGGGAACTGGGGGTCCGCGCGGGTGTCGCCGCGCTCGTAGTGCCAGCGCAGCATCCAGAAGTCGTTGAGCCGCTCCCACCACACCCGGTGCACGGCCGCCGCCAGCTCCGAGGGCGTGACCCCGGCCGCGCGCCGGTACGCGCGCGCGTACGCCCGTACCTTCGGCAGGTCGAGCGCCCCCGCGGGCCGTACGAAGAAGATCGCGGCGGCGCGTACCGCCTCCTCCGCGCGGGGCTGCACGCCGAGCCGGTCCCAGTCGACGATCGCGGCGGGGGCGTCCCCCTGGTAGAGCAGGTTGAACGGGTGGAAGTCGCCGTGCACCCAGCCCACGCAGGCCCCGTTCGGCGGCCGCCGGTGCGCGTGCTGCTCCAGCAGGGCGCGGCGCTCCAGGAGGCGGTGGCGGGCCAGCTCGTCGAAGGAGTCGGCGGGGCGGTGGCGGCGCACGCGCGTGAGGAGCTCGTCGATGAGGGCGAAGGTGGCGGTGGGGTCGGCGCTGCGGACGGGGTGGGGGCTCGTAGCCGGGCGGGTGCGCCCCTTGGGCGGCATCACGCGCTCCAGGGCGGCGTGCACGGCCCCCAGCAGCGCCCCGAGCCGTGCGCACTGCTCCGGGGTGAGCTGGCCGCCGTGGCGGTGCCGGCCCTCGATCCAGGGGTGCAGGGCGTAGGCGTGGCCGCCGACGACCGCGACCGTACGGCCGTCGCGGCCGGCCAGTGGAGGGGCCACGGGGACGCCGAGGTCGGCCAGGCGCTGGGTGGCGCGGTGCCGGCGCTCGATGGCGGCCGGGTCGGCGGTGTCGGGGTCGAAGTGGTGCTTGAGGAAGTAGCGGCCGCGGGTCGTGCGGAGCCGGTAGCCGCGGTTCAGCAGCCCTTGTTCGACGGGTTCGCAGGCGACGGCGGAGCCGGCGGCGTACTGGCTCAACAGGGCGCTCAGCGGGGGCGCGTGGGGCATGAGGGGTGGTACACAAGGGCGCGGCACGCGCCAGATGCTAGGGCACGCGACGGGGCCGTGAGCTGGGCGTTGTCACAGACAGTCGCATTCGATCACGGCAGGTGCGCGAAGTGACTTTCCAGGGCTCCGTCGGTGGAGTGCACGGTCCCGAACTGCGGCTCGACGCGCAGATAGACGGGTTCGTACGGCTCGCCGTCGACGACGTTGGGCCCGGGGCCGAACCGTTCGAGTTCGGCGGGCGTCGGCTCGTGCCGCGCGCACGCGCCGACCACTTGCACCGACCACAGCCCCTCGCCCGGCCGGGCCGAGCTCAGGTTGTCCGCGCCGTAGGCGACGACATGCCCGACGCACGCCCGGTGGTAGCCGACGTTCCCCGGCAGCCGCAGCAGCACCCGGCCGTCGGCCACGATGTGCCGGGCGAAGGCGAGGAAGGGCAGCGCGCGCATGCTGGTGGCCACCCGGCCGTAGTCGGTGCGGGCGAGCAGGTCTACGGCGAGCTGTTCGTCGGAGAGCTGTTCTTCGGAGGGCATGTAACCAATGTCGGACCTCGGCGCCCCGGAGGGCAGAGGTCTTTGGTCCTCAATGCCGCTGCCGCTCCGCCTGCATGCGCGCCACGTACGCCGCCGCCTGCGAGCGTCGCTCCATCCCGAGCTTGGACAGCAGACTCGACACGTAATTCTTGATCGTCTTCTCGGCCAGGTGCAGCCGCTCACCGATCACCCTGTTGGTGAGACCCTCCCCGATCAGATCGAGGATCTTGCGTTCCTGGTCGGTCAGGTGCGCGAGTCGGTCGTCGCCCTTGGCGGTGCCGCCGTCCCGCAGCCGCTCCAGCACGCGCGCGGTGGCCACCGGGTCGAGCAGGGACTTGCCGGCCGCGACGTCCCGTACCGCCGACAGCAGCTCATTGCCGCGGATGGCCTTGAGGACGTACCCGGCGGCGCCCGCCATGATCGCGTCGAAGAGGGCCTCGTCGTCGGCGAAGGAGGTCAGCATGAGGCACTTGACGTCCTCGTCGCGCGAGCTGATCTCCCGGCAGACCTCCACGCCGCTGCCGTCCGGCAGCCGTACGTCGAGGACCGCGACGTCGGGCCGGGTGACCGGGATCCGTACCAGCGCGTCGGCCGCCGTACCGGCCTCGCCCACCACCTCGATGTCGTCCTCGACCGAGAGCAGTTCATGGACGCCGCGCCGGACCACCTCATGGTCGTCGAGCAGAAATACGGTGATTTTTCGGTTTTCGCGCACGCGGCAAGTCAAACACAGAAAGTCTTCCGGTGACCTGGGTAGCCGGGATAACGTGCCGTTGCTCCGGCCTCCTGCAAGGCTGTGACCAGCGGCTGTTCCCGAATGCGCGACTTACTTGGAAATCCAAGCATCCATTTACTTGGAAATCCAAGCAAAATCGCAGGTCAGGAGGGGTTTCACAGATTTGTGCAGCACTGGGTAACGTGCCTTGTGCAGGGCGCTCGCCGGGGCACCTTGTCACGCCTGATCCCGACCCGTCCGCACCCACCCCGTGCGTCGGCAGGGCCTCAGGTGAGCCGCACTGGCACCCGGCGAACCCGGGGATGCCGGACCGACGGAGGAGCACACGTGACCGTGGAGAGCACTGCCGCGCGCAAGCCGCGACGCAGCGCCGGGACCAGGAAGTCCCCGAGCACCGAGCCCGAACTGGTTCAGCTGCTGACGCCCGAGGGCAAGCGCGTCAAGAACGCCGCATACGACAAGTACGTCGCCGGCATCACCCCCGATGAGCTGCGCGGTCTGTACCGCGACATGGTGCTCACCCGCCGTTTCGACGCCGAGGCCACCTCCCTGCAGCGCCAGGGCGAGCTGGGTCTGTGGGCGTCGCTGCTCGGCCAGGAGGCCGCCCAGATCGGCTCGGGCCGGGCCACCCGCGAGGACGACTACGTCTTCCCGACCTACCGCGAGCACGGCGTCGCCTGGTGCCGCGGCGTCCCGCCGGAGAACCTGCTGGGCATGTTCCGCGGCGTGAACAACGGCGGCTGGGACCCCAACAGCAACAACTTTCAGCTCTACACGATCGTCATCGGCTCCCAGACGCTGCACGCCACCGGCTACGCGATGGGCATCACCAAGGACGGCGCGGACAGCGCGGTCGTCGCCTACTTCGGCGACGGTGCCTCCAGCCAGGGCGACGTCGCCGAGTCGTTCACCTTCTCCGCGGTCTACAACGCGCCGGTGGTGTTCTTCTGCCAGAACAACCAGTGGGCGATCTCCGAGCCGACCGAGAAGCAGACCCGCGTCCCCCTCTACCAGCGCGCCCAGGGCTTCGGCTTCCCGGGCGTCCGCGTCGACGGCAACGACGTGCTGGCCTGCCTCGCGGTGACCAAGTGGGCGCTGGAGCGCGCCCGCGCCGGCGAGGGCCCCACCCTGGTCGAGGCGTTCACCTACCGGATGGGCGCCCACACCACCTCCGACGACCCGACCCGCTACCGCGGTGACGAGGAGCGCCAGGCCTGGGAGGCCAAGGACCCGATCCTGCGCCTTCGCCGGTACCTGGAGGCCTCAAACCACGCGGACGAGGGATTCTTCGCGGAACTCGAGGCCGAGAGCGAGGCGTTGGGCAGGCGAGTGCGCGAAGCGGTCCGCGCCATGCCGGACCCGGACCACTTCGCCCTCTTCGAGCACGCGTATGCGGACGGACATGCGCTGGTCGACGAGGAGCGAGCCCAGTTCGCCGCCTACCAGGCGTCGTTCGCAGACGAGGGGGACCACTGACATGGCAGAGAAGATGGCTCTCGCCAAGGCGATCAACGAGTCGCTGCGCCGTGCCCTCGAATCCGACCCCAAGGTGCTGGTCATGGGCGAGGACGTCGGCAAGCTCGGCGGCGTCTTCCGGGTGACGGACGGCCTGCAGAAGGACTTCGGCGAGAGCCGCGTCATCGACACCCCGCTCGCCGAGTCCGGCATCGTCGGCACCGCGATCGGCCTCGCCCTGCGCGGCTACCGCCCGGTGGTGGAGATCCAGTTCGACGGCTTCGTCTTCCCGGCCTACGACCAGATCGTCACCCAGCTCGCGAAGATGCACGCCCGCTCACTGGGCAAGGTCAAGCTCCCCGTCGTCATCCGCATCCCCTACGGCGGCGGCATCGGCGCGGTCGAGCACCACTCGGAGTCGCCCGAGGCGCTCTTCGCGCACGTGGCGGGCCTGAAGATCGTCTCGCCGTCCAACTCCTCCGACGCGTACTGGATGATGCAGCAGGCCATCCAGAGCGACGACCCGGTGATCTTCTTCGAGCCCAAGCGGCGCTACTGGGACAAGGGCGAGGTCAACACGGAGGCCATCCCCGGCCCGCTCCACAAGGCCCAGGTGGTCCGTGAAGGCACGGATCTGACGCTGGTGGCGTACGGCCCGATGGTGAAGACCTGCCTGGAGGTCGCGGACGCCGCGGCCGAGGAGGGCCGCTCGCTGGAGGTCCTGGACCTGCGCTCGGTGTCCCCGCTGGACTTCGACGCGATCCAGGCCTCGGTCGAGAAGACCCGCCGCCTGGTCGTGGTCCACGAGGCGCCGGTGTTCTTCGGCTCGGGCGCCGAGATCGCCGCCCGCATCACGGAGCGCTGCTTCTACCACCTGGAGGCCCCGGTGCTCAGGGTCGGCGGCTACCACGCCCCGTACCCGCCGGCCCGCCTGGAGGAGGAGTACCTGCCGGGCCTGGACCGGGTGCTCGACGCCGTCGACCGTGCCCTGGCGTACTGAGGAGAGGGTCGTGACGACGATGACGGAAGCGTCCGTACGCGAGTTCAAGATGCCCGACGTGGGCGAGGGCCTGACCGAGGCCGAGATCCTCAAGTGGTACGTGCAGCCCGGTGACCAGGTCACCGACGGCCAGGTGGTGTGCGAGGTCGAGACCGCCAAGGCGGCCGTCGAGCTGCCCATCCCCTACGACGGTGTCGTCCGGGCGCTCCACTTCCCCGAGGGCACCACGGTCGACGTGGGCACGTCGATCATCGCCGTGGACGTCTCGGGCGGGGCGGCCCCCGCCGAGGCCCCGGCGTCCGAGGCGGCCCCTGCGGCCGCCGAGCCCGAGAAGAAGCCCGAGGGCCGCCAGCCCGTCCTCGTCGGCTACGGCGTCGCCGCGTCCTCGACCAAGCGCCGCCCCCGCAAGGGCCCCCAGATCCCGGTCCAGGAGGCCTCGACGGCGATCCAGACCGAGCTCAACGGCCACGGTCCCGCCGCACCGCCGACGCCCGCCGCATCCGCACCGGCGACGCCCGCCGCGCCGGCGGCCACGGAGCGCCCGCTGGCCAAGCCGCCGGTGCGCAAGCTGGCCAAGGACCTCGGCGTCGACCTGGCGACGGTCACCCCGACCGGCCCGGACGGCATCATCACGCGCGAGGACGTCCACGCGGCGGCCGCCCCGGCACCGGAGGTTGTGGCCGCACCGGCGCCGGCCCAGAAGCCCGCCCCCGCGCCCGTGCCGACGTACGACACCGCGCGCGAGACCCGCGTCCCGGTCAAGGGCGTCCGCAAGGCGACGGCGGCGGCCATGGTCGGCTCGGCGTTCACGGCGCCGCATGTCACGGAGTTCGTGACGGTCGACGTGACCCGGACGATGAAGCTGGTCGAGGAGCTCAAGCAGGACAAGGACATGCAGGGGCTGCGGGTCAACCCGCTGCTGCTGATCGCCAAGGCCCTGCTGGTCGCGATCAAGCGCAACCCCGAGGTCAACGCGTCCTGGGACGAGGCCAACCAGGAGATCGTGCTCAAGCACTATGTGAACCTGGGCATCGCCGCGGCCACCCCGCGCGGCCTGATCGTCCCGAACATCAAGGACGCGCACACCAAGACGCTGCCGCAACTGGCCGATTCGCTCGGCGAGTTGGTGGCGACCGCGCGCGAGGGCAAGACCTCCCCGGCCGCCATGCAGGGCGGCACGGTCACGATCACCAACGTCGGCGTCTTCGGCGTCGACACCGGCACCCCCATCCTCAACCCCGGCGAGTCCGCGATCCTCGCGGTCGGCGCGATCAAGCTCCAGCCGTGGGTCCACAAGGGCAAGGTGAAGCCGCGTCAGGTCACCACGCTGGCGCTCAGCTTCGACCACCGCCTGGTGGACGGGGAACTCGGCTCCAAGGTGCTCGCGGACGTGGCGGCGATCCTGGAGCAGCCGAAGCGGCTGATCACCTGGGCGTGAGACACGAGTGAGGGGCCGGCGTCCGCTGACGCCGGCCCCTCGTCGTGCTCGCGAGATCTACGAGATCTATGGGCTCAACGGGATCTACGGGGTCTACAGGTACGGTCCGCCGGAGCGGCCGCCCGGGTGCCCGTCCTCGCCCTCGTGGCCCACGCCCGGCGGCAGCGCCCGGCGCATCTGCTCCAACTGGGCCCGCGCGGCCATCTGCTGGGCGAACAGCGTGGTCTGGATGCCGTGGAAGAGGCCCTCCAGCCAGCCGACCAACTGGGCCTGCGCGATCCGCAGTTCGGCGTCGCTCGGGGTCGCCCCTTCCGTGAAGGGCAGAGAGAGCCGCTCCAGCTCCTCGACCAGCTCCGGCGCCAGACCGTCCTCCAGCTCCTTGACCGAGCTGCGGTGGATCTCCTTCAGCCGGACCCGGCTGGCCTCGTCCAGAGGAGCCGCGCGCACCTCCTCCAGCAACTGCTTGATCATGCTGCCGATCCGCATGACCTTGGCGGGCTGCTCCACCATGTCCGTCACCGGAAGCTCGCGGGAGTCCTCGTCCCCGGTGCCGCCGAGCGCCATCCCGTCCTGGCCCACGACCAGGATCTGCGGCTGCTCGGACGACCGTTCGTTCCTCGGCATCTCCATGCCGCCATTCTCTCGCACCCGTACACCTCATCATTGGGGTGCCCCCGGTGGAGGGTGATCCACCGTTTACGGGTCGTGAGATCCGGTCGGCCGCCGGGCCCGATCGTGCGGCCTTTTCGGCCCGGCGGCGGTATCCGTAATGCCGGAATCGCGGGGTGATGTGACGCTGGTGCTGTGACGGGATGGCTGCGCACAGTGCGCACGACGGGACTGCTGATCGCCCTCGCGGCGGGCGGCGCGCTGCTGCCGTACGACGTGATGGCGGCGCCCGGCGGGCCGACGCCGGGCGCGCACCCGTCCGTCACGGCGAGCTCAACGGAACACCCCACAGAACGTCCCGCCGAGCATCCCGCCGAACATCCCGCCGATGGTGCCGCCGCCCCCGTACCCGACACCCCCCGGAAAACCGCCTCACCGCGGCCCTCCGTCGCACCGCCGCGCCATGGGCAGCCGGTCGTCCCGCGCACCGGGCCGTCCCGGGCCGGGAGCAGCGCGGGCGAGGGGCGGGAGCGTCCGGGGCGGCACGAGGACGCCGGGGCAGCGGAGACGGAGGAGAGTGCCGACGCCGGTGCGGATGAGGACGGTGAGCTTCAGGACTCCGGGGCGCCGGACGACGGCGGCGTGACGGACGAAGGGGCCACCCAGCCGACCGGCGGCGCCGCCACCGCCGTACCGGAGGCCTCGCGGCAGGCCGTCAGCCAGGAAGGGCCGAGCACCGAGCCCGTTCTGCGCATCCTGCCGCTCGGCAGCGGGCTGGTGCTGATCGGGCTCGGCCTGGCGCTGGCCCTGCTCGGGGTGCGGCTGCGCCGCGGCTGACGACCGGGCTACTCCACGACCAGCAGGACCTTGCCCACGTGCCCGCTCTCCTCCACCACCCGGTGGGCCGCCGCCGCGTCGCTGATCGGGAGTTCGCGGTCGATGACCGGGCGGATGTGACCGCCCTCGAGCAGGGGCCAGACATGTTCGCGCACGGCCGCCACGATCGCCGTCTTCTCGCTGAGCGGGCGGGCGCGCAGGGTGGTCGCGCTGATGGCCGCGCGCTTGCCGAGCAGCGCGCCGATGTTCAGCTCGCCCTTGGTGCCGCCCTGGAGGCCGATGATCGCGAGGCGGCCGTTGACCGCGAGCGCCCGGACGTTGCGGTCCAGGTACTTCGCGCCCATGTTGTCGAGGATGACGTCGGCCCCCGCGCCGTCCGTGGCCGCCTTGAGCTCGGCCACGAAGTCCTGCTCCTTGTAGTTGATCAGGATGTCGGCGCCGAGCCGCGCGCAGTGGTCCAGCTTCTCCTTGGTTCCGGCCGTGACGGCGACCTTCGCGCCCACGGCCTTCGCGAGCTGGATCGCCATCGTGCCGATGCCGCTGGAGCCGCCGTGCACGAGCAGCGTCTCCCCGGGGCGCAGGTGGGCGATCATGAAGACGTTCGACCAGACCGTGCAGGCCACCTCGGGCAGCGCGGCGGCGTGCTTGAGATCGACCCCCTTGGGCACCGGCAGCAGCTGGCCCGCCGGGACGACGACCTTCTCGGCGTAGCCGCCGCCGGACAGCAGCGCGCACACCTCGTCGCCGACGGCCCAGCCGGACACCCCGGTGCCGATCTCGGCGATCCGGCCGGAGCACTCCAGGCCGGGGTAGGGGGAGGCGCCGGGCGGCGGGTCGTAGAAGCCCTGCCGTTGCACGATGTCGGCCCGGTTGACGGCGCTGGCCACCACCTCGACCAGCACCTCGCCCTCGCCGGGCACCAGGTCGGGGACCTCGTCCCACACCAGCACTTCGGGTCCACCTGCTTCGGGAATCGTGATCGCACGCATGGGGGCGACGCTACTCCTCGGTCTCCGGTCCCACGTCGCTCGGCCTTTTGACGGGGCCACCCGGAAATCCCTGTGCGGCACCGATGAGTTTGCGCGACCGTAAAGGTCTCCCCATGCGTAGCCCAAGCAGGCGCCAGCGCCTCGCACGCGGAAGGACACCCCGCCATGAGCCCCACCCTGAGCCGGCCCACCTCCGGTCTGGCGATCGAGACCGCGGGACTGGTGAAGACGTTCGGTGAGACCCGTGCCGTCGACGGAGTCGACCTCGCCGTCCCGGCCGGCACGGTCTACGGCGTCCTCGGTCCGAACGGCGCCGGCAAGACCACCACCGTGAAGATGCTCGCCACCCTGCTCCGTCCCGACGGCGGCGAGGCCCATGTCTTCGGACACGACGTGGTCCGCGAGGCCGACGAGGTGCGCGCCAGGGTGAGCCTCACCGGCCAGTACGCCTCCGTCGACGAGGACCTCACCGGCCTGGAGAACCTGATCCTGCTCGGCCGTCTCCTCGGCCACCACAAGAAGGCCGCCCGGGTGCGGGCCGGGCAGCTCCTGGAGGCCTTCGGGCTGACGGACGCGGCCGCGAAGCAGGTCAAGCACTACTCGGGCGGCATGCGGCGCCGGATCGACATAGCCGCCTCCATCCTCAACACCCCCGACCTGCTGTTCCTCGACGAGCCGACGACCGGCCTCGACCCGCGCAGCCGCAACCAGGTGTGGGACATCGTGCGCGCGGTCGTCGCCCAGGGCACCACCGTGCTGCTGACCACGCAGTACCTGGACGAGGCCGACCAGCTGGCGTCCCGGATCGCCGTCATCGACCGCGGCCGGGTGATCGCCGAGGGCACCAAGGGCGAGCTGAAGGCGTCCGTGGGCGCCGGGTCCGTGCATCTGCGGCTGCGCGATCCGGGACAGCGGCCGGAGGCGGAGCGGGTCCTGAGGCTCGCGCTCGACACCGACGTACAGCGGGAGCCGGACCCCGTGGCGCTCACCGCACGGCTGTCCGGGGCGGGCGACTCCGCAGCCGAGCAGGCCTCCCGCGCGCTCGCCGAACTCGCCCGCACCGGCATCACCGTCGACAACTTCTCGCTGGGCCAGCCCAGCCTGGACGAGGTCTTCCTCGCCCTCACCGGACACGACACCCACGAAACCCCCGACGCGAAGGAAGAGGCGGCGGCATGAGCACCGCGACCACCACCGAGGCCAAGGACCTCGCCCCCGTCAGCGCCGAGTCGCTGGCCGCCCTCCTGGTCGCCGGGGAGCGGCCGCCGCGCCCCAGCGCGCTCTCGGCCTCCCTCACCTTCGGCTGGCGGGCGATCCTCAAGATCAAGCACGTCCCCGAGCAGCTCTTCGACGTGACCGCGTTCCCGATCATGATGGTGCTGATGTACACGTACCTGTTCGGGGGCGCCCTGGCCGGCTCCCCGAAGGAGTACATCCAGTTCCTGCTGCCGGGCATCCTGGTGATGTCGGTCGTGATGATCACGATGTACACGGGCGTCTCCGTGAACACCGACATCGAGAAGGGTGTCTTCGACCGGTTCCGGTCGCTGCCGATCTGGCGGCCGTCGACGATGGTCGGCTATCTGCTGGGCGACGCCCTGCGCTACACGATCGCGTCGGTCGTGATGCTCGTCGTCGGCATGATCATCGGCTACCGCCCGGACGGCGGGGCCGGCGGCGTCCTCGCGGGGATCGCGCTGCTGGTCGTGTTCTCGTTCGCGTTCTCGTGGATCTGGACCATGTTCGGGCTGCTGCTGCGCACCGAGAAGTCGGTGATGGGCGTCAGCATGATGGTGATCTTCCCGCTGACCTTCCTGTCCAACGTGTTCGTCGACCCGAAGACCATGCCGGGCTGGCTCCAGGCCTTCGTCAACAACAGCCCGATCACGCATCTGTCCTCGGCCGTACGAGGGCTGATGGCGGGCGACTGGCCCGCCGACGAGATCGCCTGGTCGCTGGGGTGGGCGGGCCTGTTCGTCGCCGTCTTCGGCCCGGTCACCATGCGGCTCTACAACCGCAAGTGATCACTCCTGTACGAGGGGACGGACGTCGGGTGCGATCTGCGAACCCGGCGTCGCCCGCACGATCGTGATCAGCCGGTCGGTCAGCTCCAGCGTCCCGACGGCCGGATCGTCGTAGCCGAGCACCCGATGACCTCGTACGACACTCACCACCAGGTCGTCGGTCTCCCGCGGCCTGCGGCCCACCTCGGCCTTTATGACCGGCCGTTCGATGATGTCGAGCCCGCTGCCCTGCTGGATGAGGTCCTCCATCACCATGCCGGCGGCCGGGCTCAGCACCGACAGCCCGAGCAGCCGTCCGGCCGCGCTCGCGCTGGTGATGACGGCGTCCGCGCCGGACTGCTTCAGCAGGGGCGCGTTCTCCTCCTCCCGCACCGCGGCCACGATCTTGGCGCCCTTGTTGAGCTGCCGGGCGGTGAGCGTGACGAGGACGGCGGTGTCGTCCCGCTGTGTCGCGATGATGATCTTCCGAGCCCTGTGCACCTCGGCCCGCTTCAGCACCTCGCTGCGCGTCGCGTCCCCTATGACCCCCGCGTACCCCTCGGCGGTCGCGGCGTCGATCACCTTGGAGCTGGGGTCGACCACGACCACCTGCTCTTTCTTCAGCCCCGTCGCACAGACGGTCTGGATCGCCGACCGGCCCTTGGTCCCGAAGCCGACGACGACGGTGTGATCACGCAAGGTGGACCTCCAGCGGTTGAGCCGCCATTCCTCCCGGGTGCGTTCGGTGAGGACTTCGAGCGTGGTGCCGACCAGGATGATCAGGAACAGCACGCGCAGGGGCGTGATGACGAAGATGTTGGTGAGCCGGGCCCCGTCACTGACCGGGGTGACGTCGCCGTATCCGGTGGTGGAGAGGGTGACGGTCGCGTAGTACCAGGCGTCGAGGAAGTCGACGGAACCGTCGGAGTTGTCGTTGTAGCCGTCGTGGTCGAACCAGACGAGCAGCGCGGTCACCGACAGCACCAGCAGCGCCATGAGAACCCGCTTGGCGACCTGCCGGAACGGATGCTCCACCACTTTGCGCGGCAGCTTCACCCGGTGGGTCACGAGATGCTCGTCCGCCTGGCGGGCGATCGCGTCATGGCCCGGAAGTTTCACGTGAAACACACCCCGATTCCGGCGGACGCCCAGGGCAGGTCGAGGAGTTCCAGCTCCTGACCCGCGCGGGCACCGCCAGGCGGTACGACGGCCAGGGCGTCGGCCGCCGCGATGCCGCGCAGCATGGCCGGGCCGTTGTAGTGCAGCGGGACGGCACTGTCACCGCGCAGGACGACCGGGATGAGCCGGGTGTCGTACGGATGGCCGTGGACCTCGTCCCGCAGGGGCAGCGTGTACGACTCCGGGGCGGGGTGGGCGGCAAGGGTCCGCAGCAGCGGCTCGGCGAGCGTGAGCAGCCCGGAGACGGCGGCGAGGGGGTTGCCGGGCAGGCCGACGAGGTGCTGGTTCTCCTTGATGCGGGCCAGCAGCATCGGGTGGCCAGGGCGCACCTTGACGCCGTTGACCAGGAGTTCGGCGCCGATGCGCTGGAGTGTGGGGTGGACGTGGTCGACGGGGCCGGAGGCGGTGCCGCCGGTGGTGAGGACTAGGTCGGCGCCGGAGGTGGTGATCGCCTTGTGCAGGGCCTGGGCGTCGTCGCCGAGTCGGCGTACGGCGATGACCTCGGCGCCCAGTGCGCGCAGCCAGGGCGGCAGCATCGGGCCGAGCGCGTCCCGGATCAGGCCCTCGCGCGGGAGGCCCGCGGTGAGCAACTCGTCACCCAGGACGAGGACTTCGACACGGGGGCGGGGGACAACGGTGAGGGTGTCGTACCCGGCGGCCGCGGCGAGCCCGAGGACGGCCGGGGTCACGAGGGTGCCGACCGGCAGGAGTTGGTCGCCGTTGCGGCACTCCTGGCCGCGCGGGCGGATGTCCTGGCCGTGCTTGGTCTCGCGGGTCGCGTGCAGCCGGCCCTGGCCGTCGGTACGGCCGTGCTCGCTGCGCAGCACCGCGGTGGTGTCCGGGGGGATGCGGGCGCCTGTGGCGATCCGGACGGCCTCGCCGTCGCTGAGCGGCTGCGGCTCGGCGTGCCCGGCCAGCACGCCCTCGTCCCGTACGTCCCACGGACCCGGTCCGGCGACCGCCCAGCCGTCCATCGCTGAGGTGTCGAAGGAGGGCAGGTCGGTGAGGGCGGTGAGGGGGGCGGCCAGGGTGAGGCCGAGGGCGGCGTCGAGGGGGACGGGGGCGTTGCGGGGAGCGGGGGCGCGGCGGTCGGCCGGAGCGCCGGAACGGGTGGCTTCGGCGGCCTGGGCGGCGCGGGCGGCTCGCGCGGCTCGGGCCGCGATGTCACGGGCCTGGGGCCAGGGGGTGGCGCGGTGGTGGGCGTCGGACGTGCGGGAGGCGTCGCTCTGCGCCGGCCCGGTGGGCGGGGGCACCTGCTCGCCCGAGGCGCGGTCCGAGGTGAGGCCTGAGTCGCGGGTACGGCCTGTGTCTCGGCGGTCGTTCACGAGGGCGAGCACCTCCTCGACGTCCAGGTCCTCGGCGTCGGTCTGCGCGCCGGTCCGGGTGGAGCGGGCCGTCATCCGGCGTCCGTACCGGGCTGGGCGCCGGACGTGTCACCCGGCTTGGCGTCGGACGCGTCCTCGTCGGGCCAGGCGAGGGCGAGGGCGGTGGCCTTGCGGGCTGCCTCGGCGACCGCCTCGGGGCCTCCCCCGGCCTGCGCGGCCGCGTAGCCGACGAGGAACGTGGTCAGCGGCGCCCCGGGCCTGGCCACGTTGTGGGCGGCGTCGCGGGCGAGGTCGAGCAGGACGCCGGTGTCGACGTCGAGTTCGATACCCAGCTCGTCCTTGACTGCGGAGATCCATTCATCCAGCACGGGTCCATGCTCCCTGATACGTGCCCTGGCGGCGGCGATGTCGTCCCAGGTGTCGCAGTCGAAGGACGCGACGGGGTCCGGGACACGGGTGAGGTGGAGTCCGGCGGTCAGCCGGCGCAGGGGCAGCCCGGTGAGGCCGTCGTGCGCTGTGGTGAGCGTGGTGAGCTCACGGCGCAGTGCGGAGGCGCGGTAGGCGGCGACGAGGGGTTGGTCGCGGCCGTCGGCGTCGGTGAGCAGCGCTCCGTCGGTGCCGGCCTCGCGCAGGGCGGTCAGCAGCCGGCGGACGGTGTCCGCGGTGAGGAAGGGCAGGTCGGCGGAGAGGACGACGACGTCCCGCGCGGTGGTGGGGCGCAGGCCGGCGCCGAGCGCGGCGAGCGGGCCGCCGCCGGGCGGGTCCTCGCGGGCCCAGGTGACGGGCCGGGCGGTGGGCCGGGGGTCGGCGACCACGACGGTGGTACGGGCGTCGGCGCAGGCGGCCAGAACCCGCTCCAGCAGCGCCCGCCCGCCCACGCGCACGCCGGGCTTGTCCGCACCACCGAGCCGCCGAGCGGCACCCCCGGCGAGCACGACGGCGTCGTACGCCAGATCGGCGCCGGGGGCCGCGAGATCGGCACCGGCGGCGCCCGCGGGCTCGTACGAGGTCACCCTCCGAGTATGCGGGCCGTCGCGATCACAGGGAACGCGTGGGGCTCGGGGATCGCGGAGTGCGTGGGGGGACGCAGCAATCGCAGGGGCGGGTCGGGCGACCCCGTCATCGCACAGGGCGGGTTGGGCAACCCGTCACCGCAGGGGCAGGGTCGGGCGACCCGTCATCGCAGGGGCCGGGTCGGGCGACCCGTCATCGCACGAGGCCGGTCGGGCGATCCGGCCATCGCGGGGTCCCGGTCGTGCGACCCCGCGATCACGGGTGCGCGGCAGCGTCGGTCCCATCGCAAGGTGCGCGACGGCACCACGGCGATCACCGCGCACCCGTCGGCACCACGGCCGTCAGAGGGTGCGCGGTGACGCCGCGGCCCTTACAACGTGCGCAGCAGCACCGCCGGTTGCTCCACGCAGTCCGCCACGTACCGCAGGAAGCCGCCCGCCGTGCCGCCGTCGCAGACGCGGTGGTCGAAGGTGAGCGACAGCTGGACGACCTGCCGGACCGCCAGCTCCCCCTCGTGCACCCACGGCTTGGGGACGATACGGCCGACGCCGAGCATCGCGGCCTCGGGGTGGTTGATGATCGGCGTGGAGCCGTCGACGCCGAAGACGCCGTAGTTGTTCAACGTGAAGGTCCCGCCGGTGAGTTCGCCGGGCGTGAGGGTGCCGGTGCGGGCCGCCTCGGTCAGCCGGGCGAACTCCGCGGTCAGCGACTCCGCGTCCCGCGCGTGGGCGTCCCGGACGACCGGCACGACGAGCCCGCGCTCGGTCTGGGCGGCGAAGCCGATGTGGACCTGGTCGAGCTGGACGATCTCCCTCGCCGCCATGTCGACCGTGGAGTTGAGCTCGGGGTAGCGGGCCAGAGCCGCCGTGCAGATGCGGGCCAGCAGGGCGAGCAGGGAGATCTTCGGTCCCCCCGCGCCGTTCATCGCAGCACGCGCCCGCATGAGTTCGGTCGCGTCGGCGTCGACCCAGCAGGTGGCGTCCGGGATCTCACGCCGGCTGCGGGACAGCTTGTCGGCGACGGCACCGCGGATGCCCTTGAGGGGGGTGCGGATGCCTCCGGCGGTGGGGCCGGTGAGAGCCGGGGCGGCGGGCAAAGGCGCCGTCTCCGGAGTGGCGGTCGGCACGGAGGCGGTGCGTCCCTGGGCCGTGGCCGCTCGCAGCGCGTACTCCACGTCCGCCCGCAGGATCAGCCCCTCGGGTCCGGAGCCGGTCAACTCCCGCAGGTCCAGGCCGTTCTCCCGGGCCAGCTTGCGCACGAGCGGCGAGATCACCGGAACAGGCCCTTCCACCGGTTCGGGAACCGCCGGTCGCCCGTTCGCCGCCATGGGCGCCGCAGGCCTCCGTACCCTTCTGCGCCGCGCCGGTGCCTCCGAAGTGCCGTATCCCACCAGCACGTTCCCGGAGCCCTCGGTCTTCGCGCCGGTCTCCTCCGCCGAACCGCCGGAGGCAGACGCCCCCACCGCGACGGTGATCAGCGGCGCGCCCACGGGCAGTTCCGTGCCCTCCTCGCCGAAGCGGGCCGTGACGACACCGCCGTAGGGGCAGGGCACGTCGACCAGCGCCTTGGCGGTCTCGACCTCGACGACCGGCTGGTCGACGGCGACGACGTCACCGACCTCCACCAGCCAGCGGACGATCTCCGCCTCGGTCAGCCCCTCCCCGAGGTCGGGGAGCTTGAACTCCAGCACCTGTGCCATCAGCTCTCGGCCTCCCACTGCAGACGCCCCACGGCGTCCAGGATCCGGTCCACGCCGGGCAGGTGGTGACGCTCCAGCATCGGCGGCGGGTAGGGGATGTCGAACCCGGCCACGCGCAGGACCGGTGCCTCCAGATGATGGAAGCAGCGCTCCGTGACGCGGGCCGCGATCTCCCCGCCCGGGCCGCCGAACCCGCCCGACTCGTGCACGACGACCGCGCGTCCGGTCCGCCGTACCGAGGCGCAGACCGTCTCGTCGTCGAACGGCACCAGGGAGCGCAGGTCGACGACTTCGAGGTCCCACCCCTCGGCCCGGGCCGCCTCGGCGGCTTCGAGGCAGACGGGTACGGACGGCCCGTACGTGATGAGTGTGGCGCTCCGGCCCGAGCGCCGCACCACCGCGCGGCCTATCGGTTCAACGCTCTGCGGCTCCTCGGGGTTCCAGGAGTCCTTCGACCAGTACAGGCGCTTGGGTTCGAGGAAGACGACCGGGTCGTCGGAGGCGATCGCGGCCCGCAGCAGGCCGTAGGCGTCGGCGACCGTGGCGGGCGTGACGACATGGAGTCCCGGGGTCGCCAGGTAGTACGCCTCGGAGGAGTCGCTGTGGTGCTCGACGCCGCCGATGCCGCCGCCGTAGGGGACGCGGATGGTGATCGGCAGTGGCATCGCGCCGCGCGTGCGGTTGCGCATGCGGGCGACATGGCTGATGAGCTGCTCGAACGCCGGGTAGGCGAACGCGTCGAACTGCATCTCCACGACCGGCCGCAGCCCGTACATCGCCATGCCGACGGCGGTGCCGAGGATGCCGGCCTCGGCGAGCGGGGTGTCGGTGCAGCGGTCCTCGCCGAACTCCTTGGCGAGGCCGTCGGTGACGCGGAAGACGCCGCCGAGGGTGCCGACGTCCTCGCCCATGACGTGGACGGCGGGGTCGGCGGCCATGGCGTCGCGCATCGCGCGCGTGAGGGCCTGCGCCATGGTGGCGGGCTTCACCGCGACGGTGGTCATGGAGTCTCCCCCTCGGCTTCCAGCTCGGCCTGCAACTGGGCGCGCTGCTCCAGCAGTTGCGGGGTGGGTTCGGCGTAGACGTGGGCGAACAGGTCCATGGGGTCGAGGACCGGGTCCTGGTTCATGCGCTCGCGCAGGTCGGCGGCCATGGTCTCGGCGGCGTCGCGGGCCGCCTGGATGCCGGCGTCGTCGAGGAGTCCGCGCGTGGTCAGCTCGTGTTCGAGGAGCTTGATCGGGTCGTGGTCGCGCCAGGCGTCTACCTCGGCGTCGCCGCGGTAGCGGGTCGCGTCGTCGGCGTTGGTGTGGGCCTCCACGCGGTACGTGATGGCCTCCACGAGGGTGGGACCGCCGCCCGCGCGCGCGTGCCGTACGGCGTCGGCGAGGACCTCGTGCACGGCCGCCGCGTCGTTGCCGTCCACCAGCCGGCCGGGCATGCCGTAGCCGACGGCCTTGTGGGCCAGCGACGGGGCCGCGGTCTGCTTGGCGAGCGGGACGGAGATGGCGAAGCCGTTGTTCTGGACGAGGAAGACGACCGGCGCCTGCCAGACGGCGGCGAAGTTCAGCGCCTCGTGGAAGTCGCCCTCGCTGCTGCCGCCGTCGCCGACCATGGCGAGCGCGACCACGTCGTCGCCCTTGAGGCGGGCGGCGTGCGCGAGGCCCACGGCGTGCGGGAGCTGGGTGGCCAGCGGGGTGCACAGGGGGGCGATCCGGTGCTCGTGCGGGTCGTAGCCGGTGTGCCAGTCGCCGCGCAGCAGCGTCAGCGCCTCGACGGGGTCGAGGCCGCGGGCGACGGCGGCGAGGGTGTCGCGGTAGCTGGGGAAGAGCCAGTCACGGTCCTCCAGGACCAGCGCGGCGGCGACCTCGCAGGCCTCCTGGCCGGTGCTGGATGGGTAGACGGCGAGGCGGCCCTGCTTGGTGAGGGCGGTCGCCTGCGCGTTGTACCGCCGGCCGCGCACCAGCTCGGCGTAGAGGCGGCGCAGCAGGCCGGGGTCGGCCTTCCCGGCGGCCTCGGTGCCGAGGACGCGGTACGGCTCCGTGTCGGGCAGCAGCGGCGCGGGGTCCGTGCGGGGCTGCCAGGCGGGCGGCGGCGATGGCCGGTACGCGCCCCGCTGCTCCATGACCGTCATGACGGCACCTCCTCGTGGGAGCGGCTTCAGACGCGTCACGGGTTGTGATGCGCCTCACCTACCGATTGTTCGGTCGTCGGCACATTTTGGCTACAGGCACCCTCAGGCTGTGGACAAACGGTTCTGCACAGCCTGCAATGAACGCAGTACGTCCATGATAGGGAGGCGGGGGGACATGGCACCTGAACAAATGGCCGAAGGCCGGGAGGGCGGCGTGCCCCTGCCGCCCCCGCGTCCTCTCGACGCCATCGATCAGGACATCCTGCAGATGCTCCAGGTCGACGGCCGCGCCTCGATAAGGTCCGTCGCCGAACGCGTCCACGTCTCCCGCGCCAACGCCTACGCGCGTATCAACCGCCTCATCGAGGACGGCGTCATCCGCGGCTTCGGGGCCCGCGTCGACCACGAACGGGCAGGCCAGGGCACCTCGGCGTACATCACCCTGAAGATCGTCCAGAACAGCTGGCGCACGGTCCGCGAACAACTCCGCCAGCTGCCGGGCGCCTCCCACATCGCCCTGGTCGGCGGCGACTTCGACGTCCTGCTGCTGGTGCACACGCCGGACAACAGATCCCTGCGCGAGCTGGTCCTCACCCGCCTCCAGGCCATCCCGGAGGTACTGAGCACGCGCACGCTGCTGGTCTTCGAGGAGGAGGACCTGGAGCCGCAGGGCTGAGCGACGCCCCCGAAGGCGCCGGTCTCCCGCGCACGCGCGCGCTCAGGCGGCGCGTCGCAGCCCCCCGAACACCAACTGCGCCACCGCGTCCGCCACTTCGCGCTCGTTCATCCCGCGCCCGTCCGGCCGGTACCACTCCACGATGGAGTTGATCATCCCGAACACGAGCCGGGTGGCGAGGCGGACCTCCACATCCCCCCGCACGTCCCCCTCCGCGGCCGCGGCCTTCAGCAACTCGGCGACCCGGTGGTCGAACTCACGGCGGCGCTCCAGGGCCCAGCGCTCGGTGTCGGTGTTGCCGCGGACGCGCAGCAGCAGGGTGACGTAGGGGAGTTCGGCGATGAGGACCTCGACCATGCGCCGGACCACGTACTCCAGGCGCTCGGCGGCGTGCCCCACGCGCGCGTGCTCCTCGTCGAGGATGCCGAACAGCCCGTCCAGCGCACGGCTGACGGCCCGGCGCAGCAGTTCCTCCTTGCTCGCCACGTGGTGGTAGATCGAGGACTTGGAGATCCCGGCCGCCTTGGAGAGGTGCTCCATGGAGGTGCCGTCGTAGCCGCGCTCGTTGAAGACCTGGACGGCGACGGACAGCAGCGTCTCGGGGGTGTACGTGTCGCGCTTGGCGGTGGTCATGACGTACTGCCCTCCCTCTTGTCGGTGGCGTACGCGTGGCGGTACAGCGCGAGGGACGGGGCGTACCGCCCGGAGGGGTCGCGAAGATGCAGGTCGTCGAGGAGCGCGTAGGCCCAGTTGCGGCCCAGCCGGCGGCTCCATTCGAAGGGGCCCAGCGGGTAGTTGACCCCGAGCCGCATCGCCGTGTCGATGTCCTCCTCCGTGGCCACGCCCTTGGCCACGGCGTCGTGCGCGAGGTCGACGATCCGGGCGACCGTGCGCGCGACGATCATGCCGGGGACGTCGCCGATGACGCTGACGTCCTTGCCGAGCGCCTGGAAGAGGCCGATGGCCTCGGCGAGGGTCTGCGGGGCGGTGTCCTGGGAGGCGGACAGGGCGATGCGGGTGGCGCGGCGGTAGTCGAGGGCGAGGTCGAAGTAGACCACGTCCCGGAACTCCACCGACGTCTGCCCGTCGGCGAGCGCCAGCTGGCCGCCGCTGGGCAGCACCAGCCGGGTGCCGTGGTCCTCCTCGTCCTCGCGGACCTGGATGCCGGCCTCGCGGATCAGGGCGAGCAGCTCGGACGCGGGGCCAAGGTCGCCCTCGGCGGTGACGTGGGCGGGCGGCTGGGAGGGTTCCGCGGTGTGCGGCTCGGCGGCCTCGGCGTCGGGACCGTGGTCGTACCAGCCGTGTCCGCTCTTGCGGCCGAGGCGGCCCGACTCGACCAGGCGGCGCTGGGCGAGCGAGGGCGTGAAGCGGACGTCCCGGAAGAAGGACTCCCAGACCGAGTGCGTGACGGACTCGTTGACGTCCTGCCCGATGAGGTCGGTCAGCTCGAACGCCCCCATCTTGAAGCCGCCGGACTCGCGCAGCACCGCGTCGATGGTGGCGGGGTCGGCTCCCTGAGCCTCGTAGACCGCGAACGCCTCGGCGTAGAAGGGCCGGGCGATGCGGTTGACGATGAAGCCGGGGGTGTCGGCGCAGGCGACCGGTGTCTTGCCCCACGCGCGTGCCGTCTCGTACGCGCGCGTGGCCGACGTGACGTCGGTGGCGAACCCGGAGACGACCTCGACGAGCGGCAGCAGCGGGGCCGGGTTGAAGAAGTGCAGGCCCACGAGGCGGCCGGGGTTGCGCAGGGCGCCGCCGATGGCGGTGACCGACAGGGACGAGGTGTTGGTGGCGAGCAGACAGTCCTCGTCGACCACGTCCTCCAGCTCCCGGAACAGCTCCTGCTTGACGTCCAGCCGCTCCAGGACGGCCTCGACCACCAGGGAGCAGTCGGCGAGGTCGGCGAGCGTGCCGGCGGCCGTCAGACGGGCGCGTGCCGCGTCCCGGTCGGCGCCGGTGAGGCGGTCCTTCTCGACGAGCCGGTCGAGGCGGGCGCCGATCGCGTCGGCCGCGTCCTGGGCACGCCCGGGGGCGGTGTCGTACAGCCGTACGGGGTGGCCGGCGACCAACGCGACCTGGGCGATGCCCTGGCCCATGGTGCCGGTGCCGACGACGGCCACGGGGCTGCTGAGGTCGAGTGCTGTCATGTGCGCGATCCTCCCGCACGGGGTTTTCCACAGATGCGGCGGACCCCCTTGTCCCGACCGATCGTTCGGTTACTCTAACTCTGACTGGCCGTTCCTGCCCATGGTTCCGACCATTGGTTCTGCCCAGGTCATGAGCTCGACGCAGAGTTCTCCAGACGAGGAGTTGGTCCCGCATGGCCGCCGAACTGACCGCCCACGAGCTGATCGCCCAGCACCGGCCCACTCTCGACCAGGCGCTGGAAGCGATCCGCACGCGCGCGTACTGGTCCCCGCACCCCGAGCACCCGAAGGCCTACGGCGAGAACGGCAGCCTGGACGCGGCGGCGGGCAAGGCGGCCTTCGACGCCCTCCTCGGCACCCGCCTCGACCTCGGCCAGCCCGGCACGGACGGCTGGGTGTCCGGCGAAGTGTCGCCGTACGGCCCGGAGCTGGGCGTCGAGTACCCGCACGCGGACGTGGACGTGCTGCTGCCCGCCATGAAGGCGGGCCAGAAGGCCTGGCGGGAGGCCGGCGCGGAGATCCGCGCGGTGGTCTGCCTGGAGATCCTCAAGCGCATCAGCGACCGGACGCACGAGTTCGCGCACGCGGTCATGCACACCTCCGGCCAGGCCTTCATGATGGCGTTCCAGGCGGGCGGCCCGCACGCGCAGGACCGCGGCCTGGAAGCGGTGGCGTACGCGTACGTGGAGCAGGTCCGCACCCCCGACACCGCGGAGTGGTCCAAGCCCCAGGGCAAGCGCGACCCCCTGGCCCTGACCAAGCAGTTCACTCCGGTCCCGCGCGGGATCGCCCTGCTGATCGGCTGCAACACGTTCCCGACGTGGAACGGCTACCCGGGCCTGTTCGCGTCCCTGGCCACCGGCAACGCGGTCCTGGTCAAGCCCCACCCGCGCGCGGTGCTGCCGCTCGCGCTCACCGTCCAGGTCGCCCGCGAGGTGCTGGCCGGGGCCGGCTTCGACCCGAACCTGGTGGCGCTGGCCGCCGAGCAGCCGGGTGAGGGCATCGCCAAGACCCTCGCCACCCGCCCGGAGATCCGGATCATCGACTACACCGGATCGACGTCGTTCGGCGACTGGCTGGAGGCCAACGCCCGCCAGGCGCAGGTCTACACGGAGAAGGCCGGCGTCAACACCGTGCTGGTCGACTCCACGGCGAACTACAAGGGCATGCTCTCCAACCTGGCCTTCTCGCTGTCCCTGTACAGCGGCCAGATGTGCACGACCCCGCAGAACTTCCTGATCCCGCGCGACGGCATCCGCACCGACGAGGGCCCCAAGACCTTCGACGAGGTCGCCGCCGACCTGGCCCGCTCGGTCGACGGGCTGCTCGGCGACGACGCCCGGGCGAACGCCCTGCTGGGCGCGATCGTCAACCCGGACGTCAAGGCCCGCCTGGAGGCCGCGGCGGGGCTCGGCGAGGTCGCGCTCGCCTCCCGGGAGGTCACCAACCCGGAGTTCCCGGACGCGGTCGTGCGCACGCCGGTCATCGTCAAGCTGGACGGCGCCAAGCCGGACGACGAGGCCGCCTACATGAGCGAGTGCTTCGGCCCGGTCTCCTTCGCCGTCGCGGTCGACTCGTCGGCGGACGCGGTCGAGCTGCTGCGGCGCACGATCCGCGAGAAGGGCGCGATGACGGTCGGCGCGTACACGACCGACGACGAGGTCGAGCGTGCGGTCCAGGAGGTCTGCTTCGACGAGGCGGCGCAGCTGTCGCTGAACCTCACGGGCGGGGTGTACGTCAACCAGACGGCCGCGTTCTCCGACTTCCACGGCTCGGGCGGCAACCCGGCGGCCAACGCGGCCCTCACGGACGGCGCGTTCGTCGCCAACCGCTTCCGGGTCGTGGAAGTACGCCGGGAGGCCTAAGGCCTGCGCTGGAAGTCCGCCGTGAGGCTCCAGTGGTACAGCGTCATCCCCACGCTCGTCGCGAGGTTGTAGCTGGAGACCTGGGGCCTCATCGGCAGCGCCACCAGCTGGTCGGCACGCGTGCGCAGCTCGGCGGACAGCCCGCTGCGCTCCGAGCCGAACGCGAGGACGGCGTCGTCCGGGAGCTTCACGCCCCGGATGTCGTCGCCCTCCGGGTCGAGGGCGTAGAGCGGCCCCGGAGGCAGCTCCTCGACCGTCACCCGCTCCACCGCGGTCGCGAAGTGCAGCCCCGCGCCCCCACGCACGACGGTCGGGTGCCAGGGGTCGAGCGTGCCCGTGGTGACGACACCGGTCGCCCCGAATCCCGCCGCAAGGCGGATCACGGCCCCCGCGTTGCCGAGGTTGCGCGGGTTGTCGAGGACCACCACCGGCGCGGGGCGGGGCACGCGCGCCAGCGCCTCCAGGTTCGCCGCGCGGGGCGGTCGTACCGCCAGGGCGGCCACCTCCGTCGGATGCGGGCGCGGCACGAGCTTGTCGTAGGTCCCCGGCACGACCTCCGTCAGCAGCGCGTCCAGCGCCTCGCGCACGTCGGGGGCCAGCTCCTCGGCGAGGGTGAGCGTGGCCGCGCGATCGGTGGTGACCGCCACCGGGACCTCGGCTCCGAAGCGCAGCGCGTGCTTGAGGGCGTGGAAGCCGTCGAGCAGGACGGCGAAGTCGGCGAGCCGGTGCCAGACGGCCACCGGGCCGGCGGAGTCGGCGGGATCGGCGGGGTCGGTCATGCCGTGAAGCCTACGTGCGTCTCCTCGGCGCTCTCGGGGGCGCGGGGCTGCGGCAGCGTCGTACGGCCCCGCCCTGCCGTGAGCCGCCCACGCGCGCGTGCCGCCCAGCCGCCCAGCCGGCGCAGGAACGACGTCGGCAGGAACACCGCGTCGGCGGCGATCATCGCCAGCGAGAAGAACGGCAGCCCGAGGACGACGGCGATCACGGCGTGCTCGGTCATCATGGCCGCCAGCAGGACGTTCTTGACCCGCCGGTTGAACAGCGTGAACGGGAAGGCGACCTGCACGGCGACGGTGCCGTAGGTGATGAGCAGCACCATGGTGGAGCTGGAGGACAGCGCGTCGGCGAGGCCGGGCCAGGGCGAGAAGTAGTCGAGGTGGAGCGGGTAGTAGACGGCGGTGCCGTCCTGCCAGCGCGAGCCCTGGATCTTGTACCAGCCGGCCGTCGCGTAGATCAGACAGGCCTCGGCCATGATCACGAGCAGGGCGCCGTTGTGGACGATGTTCGTGATGACGTCCAGCAGGATGCGCGGCTGGTCGGTGCGCGCCGGCCGCCCGACCGCCCACCACACGCCCAGGGACAGCCACACCGCCCACAGCAGCGAGGGCACGAACGGGTCGCCCTCGAAGAGCCGGCCCGCGCCCGTCGCCGCGATCAGCACCAGCCCGAGCACCACCCACAGCACGGGCCCGACCCGGTCCGGAACCCGCTCCCCACGCGCGCGTGCCCGGCGCGCGTCCAGCGACCACACCAGGCCGCACCGCGTGAACACCAGGTAGATGCACATCAGGTGCAGGACGTTGTCGCCGCCGTCGCCCATGAAGATGCTGCGGTTCTGCAGCGAGAGCACGCCGACCATGAAGAGCACGGACATCGTGCGGGTGCGCCAGCCCAGCAGCAGCAAGGCGCTGGACAGGACGGCGAGGCCGTAGACGAGTTCGAACCAGAACCGTCCGTCGGACCACATCAGCGCGGTGAACGCGCCGTTGCCCGCGATCAACTGCTCGGCGAGGTCCCAGCTCCAGGGCCCGTCGGGGCCGTACAGCTCCTGGCGGTGCGGCAGCTCGCGCAGCAGGAACAGCAGCCAGGTCGCGCTGAAGCCGATACGGACCACGGCGGCCTGGTAGGGGCCGAGCGCCGACTCCGTGATCCGGGCGATGGCCTGGGAGACCGCGAGGGAGAACCGGTTCACTGGTCGCCTCCCACACGGTCGGCCGGGGTGACCGCCCACCAGGGCAGCTCCCGGTAGGCGGGCTTGTCGGAGACCTGCTCCTGGCTCCAGTCGGGCGGCCGCACGTTGGTGGACACGGACCGCACCTGCACCCTCTCGACGCTCCCGCCGGAGCCCGCCGCGTCGTCCCGGTCGAGCCGCATCACCACGATCCGGCGCAGATACGTCTCCGACAGCGCGCCGCGCAGCCCGACCGGCCGGTTGTCGGTGCCGTGCGTGGCGCTGAAGAAGTCCCAGGCCCGGCGCAGCTCGTTCTGCTGGGTGTGGCTGGGCAGCAGATTGCCGTCGATGGCCCGGCCGTCCTCGGCCGACAGGTCGTACCAGCCGGTGGTGCGGACGGTCCCGTCCGCGGCCAGGACCTGGGCGCGGACCTGCACGGCGATGTCCTGCTGCAGCGGGTTCGGCGCGAACAGCTTCCAGTTCTGCTCGAACTCCGGGTAGATCCAGTCCTCGATCGCCCTGCCGTGCTGCTTGGTGACCGCGTTCGCGGGCGCGACGTGCAGGAAGGTCATCCCGAGGTGCACGCAGACGGTGACCGCCACGATCGCGAGGGCCAGCGCGGCCCCGATCTGGTACCGCAGGGACAGCGCGGCGACGCCGGTGCGGGGATCGGCGGGTGCGGGCGGGGCGGGCGGCGGCAGCGGGGGAGCCGGCTCGGCGGGCGGCTCGGGGGCACGCGGCCCGTCGGCCCCGCGCCGGGCCTCCGCGCCTGTGTCGTACGCGTCCATTGCGCCCCGTTTCCCGATGTCCGGACCGTGTCCGCGGCCTGTCACCCCACCCTGTCGTGCACAGGGACCACGGCAGGTTATCCACAGCGGTTGACACCATACGGCGCCCGGCACACCATGGATGCGACGAACCGAACGATCGGTCGGGAGCTTGTTCCGGACAAGGCCGGGGTCGAGGGGGCCACATGGCAACAGCAGCACAGGCGTACGACAGGACGGACACCGCCGGTCAGGACGCGTACGAGCGTGCCTTCGACGCCGCCGTGGCCGCCGACGAGCGCATCGAGCCGCGCGACTGGATGCCGGACGCCTACCGCGCCACGCTCGTCCGCCAGATCGCCCAGCACGCCCATTCCGAGATCATCGGCATGCAGCCGGAGGCGAACTGGATCACGCGCGCGCCCAGCCTGCGCCGCAAGGCCATCCTGATGGCCAAGGTCCAGGACGAGGCGGGCCACGGCCTGTACCTGTACAGCGCCGCCGAAACCCTCGGCACCGGCCGCGACGAACTCCTCGACAAGCTCCACTCCGGCCGCCAGAAGTACTCCTCGATCTTCAACTACCCGACCCTGACCTGGGCGGACGTCGGCGCGATCGGCTGGCTCGTGGACGGCGCCGCGATCACCAACCAGGTCCCCCTGTGCCGCTGCTCCTACGGCCCGTACGCGCGCGCGATGGTCCGTATCTGCAAGGAGGAGTCCTTCCACCAGCGCCAGGGGTACGAGCTGCTGCTGGCCCTCAGCAAGGGCACCCCCGAGCAGCACGCGATGGCGCAGGACGCGGTGGACCGCTGGTGGTGGCCGTCGCTGATGATGTTCGGCCCGCCCGACGACGAGTCCTCGCACTCCGCGCAGTCGATGGCCTGGAAGATCAAGCGGCACTCCAACGACGAGCTGCGCCAGCGCTTCGTCGACATCTGCGTCCCGCAGGCCGAGTCCCTCGGCCTGACCCTCCCCGACCCGGACCTGAAGTGGAACGAGGAACGGGGACACCACGACTTCGGCCCCATCGACTGGACCGAGTTCTGGGACGTCCTCAAGGGCAATGGCCCCTGCAACGAACAGCGGATCACCCAGCGCAGGTGCGCCCACGAAGAGGGCGCCTGGGTGCGGGAGGCGGCAGCGGCCTACGCCGCCAAGCACGGCAACGGGACAGGAGAGCAGCAGGCATGACGAACACCGACTGGCCCCTGTGGGAGGTCTTCGTGCGCTCGCGCCGTGGCCTCTCCCACACCCACGCCGGCAGCCTGCACGCCCCGGACGCGGAACTCGCCCTGCGCAACGCCCGCGACCTGTACACGCGGCGCGGCGAGGGCGTCTCGATCTGGGTCGTCCCGTCGGCCGCGATCACCGCGTCCTCCCCGGACGAGAAGGACCCGTTCTTCGAACCGGCCGCCGACAAGCCGTACCGCCATCCCACGTTCTACGAGATCCCGGAGGGGGTGAAGCACCTGTGACCGCCGACGTGACCCTCGACGCGACCACGCGCACGGCCGCCCTGGCCCTCGGCGACGACGCCCTGGTGCTCTCCCACCGTCTCGGCGAATGGGCCGGCCACGCGCCCGTCCTTGAGGAGGAGGTCGCCCTCGCCAACATCGCCCTGGACCTGCTCGGCCAGGCCCGGGTGCTGCTGTCGATGGTCGGCGACGAGGACGAACTGGCGTATCTGCGCGAGGAGCGCGCCTTCCGCAACCTCCAGCTGGTCGAGCAGCCGAACGGCGACTTCGCCCACACCATCGCCCGCCAGCTGTACTTCTCCACCTACCAGCACCTTCTGTACGCCGAACTGGCCGCCGGGCAGGGCCCGTTCGCGCCGCTCGCCGCGAAGGCCGTCAAGGAGGTCGCCTACCACCGCGACCACGCCGAGCAGTGGACCCTGCGGCTCGGCGACGGCACCGACGAGAGCCGGGAGCGGATGCGGCGGGCGTGCGGGGCGCTGTGGCGGTTCACCGGCGAGATGTTCCAGCCGGTCGAGGGCCTCGACGTGGACGGGACGGCCCTGGAGGCGGCCTGGCTGGCGTCCGTGACGGCCGTCCTCGACCGCGCCACCCTCACGGTCCCCGAAGGGCCGCGCACGGGCGCGTGGGCGGCCGGGGCGGGCCGACAGGGCCTGCACACCGAGTCGTTCGGACGCATGCTCGCCGAGATGCAGCATCTGCACCGCAGCCACCCGGGGGCGTCATGGTGACCACGACCCCGCTGGAGGCGGAACTCCTGGAGATCGCCGGCGCGGTCCCCGACCCCGAACTGCCCGTGCTCACCCTCCAGGAGCTCGGCGTCGTCCGCGCGGTGCACGCGAGCGGCACCGACACCGTCGAGGTCGAACTGACCCCGACCTACACCGGCTGCCCCGCCATCGAGGCGATGTCCCTCGACATAGAGCGGGCCCTGCACGCCCACGGCGTCCGGGACGTCACCGTGCGCACGGTGCTCACGCCCGCCTGGTCGACGGACGACATCACGGCCGAAGGCCGCCGCAAACTCCAGGAGTTCGGCATAGCGCCCCCGCGCGCGCAGCGGACCACGGGACCGGTCCCCCTGGCCCTGGGCGCCACCCGCACCCTCACCGCGGCCCCCGTGCACTGCCCGCACTGCGGCTCCGCCGACACCGAACTGCTCAGCCGGTTCTCCTCCACCGCGTGCAAGGCGCTGCGCCGCTGCCTGGCCTGCCGTGAACCGTTCGACCACTTCAAGGAGTTGTGATGGCCCGCTTCCACGCGCTCCCGGTGGCGGCGGTCGACCGGCTCACCGACGACTCCGTGGCCCTCACCTTCACCGTGCCGCCGGAACTCGCCGAGGAGTACCGCCACGCCCCGGGCCAGCACCTCGCCCTGCGCCGCAGGGCAGACGGCACGGAGATCCGCCGCACGTACTCCATCTGCTCCCCGGCCCCGCACAGCGAGGCTCCCCGTCAACTGCGGGTCGGCGTACGGCTGGTGGAGGGCGGCGCGTTCTCGACGTACGCGCTGAAGGAGATCAACGTCGGCGACGAGGTGGAGGTGATGACCCCCGCGGGCCGTTTCACCCTGGCCCCCGCGCCCGGGCTGTACGCGGCGATCGTCGGCGGCAGCGGCATCACTCCGGTGCTGTCGATCGTCTCGACGCTGCTGGCCCGTGAACCGGCCGCCCGCTTCTGCCTGATCCGCAGCGACCGTACGGCCGCTTCGACGATGTTCCTGGACGAGGTCGCCGACCTGAAGGACCGCTACCCCGAGCGGCTGCAGCTGGTGACCGTGCTGTCCCGGGAGGAGCAGCAGGCGGGCCTGCCGTCCGGGCGGCTCGACCGGGAGCGGCTGACCGGGCTGCTGCCCGCGCTGCTGCCGGTGGCGGAGGTGGCGGGCTGGTTCCTGTGCGGGCCGTTCGGCCTGGTGCAGGGCGCGGAGCGGGCCCTCAGGGAGCTCGGCGTCGCACGTACCCGGATCCACGAGGAGATCTTCCACGTCGACGCGGCCGCCCCCACCGCCCCGACGACTCCGGCGCCCGCGCACAGCACGGTCACCGCCCGGCTCGACGGCCGCGGCGGCACCTGGCCCGTCCAGGACGGCGAGTCCCTCCTGGAGACGGTCCTGCGCAACCGCCCCGACGCCCCCTACGCCTGCAAGGGCGGCGTCTGCGGCACCTGCCGCGCCTTCCTGGTCTCCGGCGAGGTCCGCATGGACCGCAACTTCGCGCTGGAGCCGGAGGAGACGGAGGCCGGCTATGTGCTGGCGTGCCAGTCGCACCCGGCGACGGAGAAGGTGGAGCTGGACTTCGACCGGTAGCCATCGGGTCAGGAGACGGGCGACGCCACGCCGTTCCCTTCTTCTAGAACCTGTTCTATCTTGACGGTCCGTCAGATCAGCGCGGTGGCCCGGTCCCTGCTGTCCATGGGCCGCCGCGGCGATCGGCCACCCGTCGGGAGGACAGGACCGTGGACTTCAGCTTCACCGAGGAGCAGCAGGCGGCGGCCGAGGCGGCACGCGGGGTCTTCGCCGGGGTCGCACCGGACGCGGTGCCCAGCCCCGCGCTCGCCGTGGGCGCCGTCGCCGACACCTTCGACCGTGTGCTGTGGCGCAAGCTCGCGGACGCGGACCTGCTCAGTCTGCTGCTGGACGGCGCGTACGGCGGGGCCGGCCTGGACGCGGTCGCCCTGTGCCTGGTGCTGAGCGAGTCGGCGAAGGTGCTGGCCCGGGTGCCGCTGCTGGAGAGCAGCGCCGCCATGGCCGCCGTACAGGCCTATGGCAGCGCGGAGTTGAAGTCCGCCCTGCTGGAGCGGGCGGGCCGCGGTGAGCTGGTCCTGACGGTCGCCGCGAGCGGCCGCACCGGCCACGACCCGGCCGAACTCGCCGTCACCGCGCGGCAGGAGGACGCCGAGTGGGTGCTGGACGGGATGCAGACGGCGGTGCCGTGGGCGTACGACGCCGACCTCGTCGTCGTACCCGCGCACACGGCCGCCGGTCACGCGGTGCTCGCGCTGGTGGCGCCGGACAGTGCCGGGGTGGTTCTCGCCGAGCAGTTCTCCACGACGGGGGAGCGGCTGGGCGTGCTGCGGCTGGAGTCGGCGCGGATCGCGGCGCGGGACGTGCTCGACGCGGAGGGCGCCTGGGACTGGCTGCGCCATCTGCTGACCGTCGGGACCTGTGCGCAGGCACTCGGCCTCGGTCGGCAGGTGCTGCGCATGACCAGCGAATACACCGGAAAGCGGGAGCAGTTCGGGTTCCCGGTCGCCACGTTCCAGGCGGTCGCCGTGCAGGCCGCCGACCGCTACATCGACCTCAAGGCGATGGAGGCCACCCTGTGGCAGGCCGCGTGGCGGCTCGGCTCCGGCACGCAAGGGACGCTGCCGGTCTCCGGTGACGTGGCCGTCGCCAAGATCTGGGCTTCGGAGGGCGCCCGGCGGATCGTGCAGACGGCACAGCATCTGCACGGCGGCTTCGGCGCCGACGTCGACTACCCCCTGCACCGGTACCACGCCTGGGCCAAGCACCTGGAGCTGTCGCTCGGCCCGGCGGCGGCCCACGAGGACGCCCTCGGCGACCTGCTGGCGACCCACCCGCTGGGCTGACGCCCGCTCTTTACAGGACGAAGGCGGGCGAGCCGTTGTCCGTCACCATCGGACGGCCCGCGCCCTCCCAGGCCAGCATGCCGCCGTCGATGTTCACCGCGTCGATGCCCTGCTGCACCAGATACTGGGTGACCTGCGCGGAACGGCCGCCGACGCGGCACATCACATAGGCGCGCCGCCCCTCCGCCACCGCCTCGGTCACCTCACCGAACCGGGCCACGAAGTCGCTCATGGGGACGTGCAGGGCACCCTCGACATGCCCGGCGTCCCATTCCTCGGCCTCCCGGACGTCCAGCACGAGAGCGTCGGCCGGAACGCCGGCGACGTCCACCGAAGGCAAAGCAGCACCAAAACTCATGTCCCGAGGCTACCTGAGCCCGGCCGGGCCCTTGATGCTCGGCGTACGCCCACCCCAGCCCGCTTCCCCGGCTACTGGCCCAGCAACTCCGCCAGCTCCCGCTCCCGCTCCGCGACCTGCGCGAGCAGCTGCTCGGCGATCTCCTCCAGGAGGCGGTCGGGGTCGTCCGGGGCGAGACGGAGCATCGCGCCGATCGCGCTCTCCTCCAGCTCCCGCGCGACGACGGTCAACAGTTCCTTGCGCTGGGCGAGCCATTCGAGGCGGGCGTAGAGCTCCTCGCTCTCCGACGGCGTCTGCTCGGGCGGCTTGGGTCCGGCCGCCCACTCCTCGGCGAGTTCCCGCAGCAGTGGTTCGTCGCCGCGGCCGTAGGCGGCGTTGACGCGGGTGATGAACTCCTCGCGGCGGGCTCGCTCGGTCTCGTCCTGGGCCAGGTCGGGGTGGGCCTTGCGGGCCAGCTCGCGGTAGAGCTTGCGGGCCTCGTCGCTGGGCCGCACCCGCTGCGGGGGCCGCACCGGCTGGTCCGTGAGCATCGCCGCGGCCTCCGGGAACAGCCCGTCGCCGTCCATCCAGCCGTGGAACAGCTCCTCCACGGCCGGCATCGGCATCACCCGGGCCCGGGCCTCGTCCGCCTTGCGCCGGTCCTCGGGATCACCGCTGCGGGCGGCCCTGGCCTCGGCGATCTGCGCGTCCAGCTCGTCGAGGCGGGTGTACATCGGGCCGAGCCGCTGATGGTGCAGCCGCGAGAAGTTCTCGACCTCGACCCGGAAGGTCTCCACCGCGATCTCGTACTCGATCAGCGCCTGCTCGGCGGCCCGCACGGCCCGCTCAAGCCGCTCCTCCGGCCTGGGCTCACCGCCCTCCGGCCGGGGCGCACCCTCTTCGGGCACCGCCCGCGTCCCGCCGGCGACACCACCCTGCTCAGCTTCCGGGGTCGTCACCCGACCAGCGTAGGCCACCCCCGAAGCACCACCCCCGCCACGGCCTGCACCGGCCGGGCACCCGCACGTCAGCCGCCACGTCCTGCACCGGCCGGGCACCCGCACGTCAGCCCCCACGGGCGTCCGGGCAGTCCACCGCCACCCACTCGGCCACGAGGTCCCGGCACGCGACGACCAGCGTCCCGGGCCGGCACGCGACCTCATGGGTGCAGCCACCCTCGTGCGGCAGCACCTCGTCGAGGATCACGTCCCCCAGCGCGGCCACGTCACAGACGTCCAGGACATCCACCTGGAACCGCGAGACTCCCACGTACCGGACGAGCAGGTCCTCGTCGTGCTTCCAGCAGTTGTGCCCGAAGCGGATCTCGATCTCCTCGTCACCGGTCCGCCGCACCTGAAGCGGCTTGAGGTCCTTCACACACCTCTTGCCGGAGAAGTCGTAGTGCCCGGGGTCGATGGCGAAGGCGCGGGCTCCCGGCGGGAGGTTCTCCGCCAGCTCGGACAGCCTCGCCAGGTAGGGCCGCGGGTCGATGATCCCGGTGACGTCCCCGTCCCGCCCGTCGAGGTCGACGTATCTCACGCCTCTCAGACCCCCATCTCCCCCGCGATCCGCCCCGCCCGCACCGCCGCCACCAGTTCCGCGTGGTCCGCCTCCGTGCGGTCGGCGTAGGTGACGGCGAACGTCGCGATCGCCTCGTCCAGTTCCTCGTTCTTGCCGCAGTACCCGGCGATCAGGCGCGGGTCGGTGCTGTGGGAGTGGGCGCGGGCCAGGAGGGCGCCGGTCATGCGGCCGTAGTCGTCTATCTGGTCGGCGGCGAGCGCGGCGGGGTCGACGCTGCCCTTGCGGTTGCGGAACTGCCGTACCTGGAAGGGCCGGTCCTCGACGGTCGTCCAGCCCAGCAGGATGTCGCTGACGACCTGCATGCGCTTCTGCCCGAGGACCACCCGGCGCCCCTCGTGACCTGCGGCGGGCGTCTCGAAGCCGGCGGTCACCAGGTGCGGCAGCAGTGCCGAGGGGCGGGCCTCCTTCACCTGCAGGACCAGCGGTTCGCCGCGGTGGTCGAGAAGCAGGACGACGTAGGAGCGGGTGCCCACGCTGCCCGTGCCGACGACCCGGAACGCGACGTCGTGGACCGCGTGCCGGGACAGAAGCGGCAGGCGGTCCTCGGAGAGCGTGTCCAGGTACTCCTCCAGGGAGCCGGCGACGGCCGCGGCCTCCGCGTCCGGCACCCTGCGCAGCACCGGCGCCGCGTCGACGAAGCGGCGCCCGCCGTCCTCGCCCGGCTCGGTCGACTTCGCGGCGAACCGGCCGCTGGTGTTGGCCCGCGCCTTCTCCGAGACCCGCTGCAGGGTGCCGACCAGGTCATGGGCGTCGGTGTGGGAGACGAGTTCCTCGTCCGCGATGGCGTTCCACGCGTCGAGCACCGGGAGCTTGGCGAGCAGGCGCATGGTGCGGCGGTAGGCGCCCACCGCGCCGTGCGCCGCCTGGCGGCAGGTGTCCTCGTCCGCGCCCGCCTCCCGGCCCGCGAGCACCAGCGAGGCCGCGAGCCGCTTGAGGTCCCACTCCCAGGGGCCCGGCACCGTCTCGTCGAAGTCGTTGAGGTCCATGACGAGGTCGCCGCGCGCGTCGCCGTAGAGACCGAAGTTGGCCGCGTGGGCATCGCCGCAGATCTGGGCGACGATCCGGGTCATGGGGGTGCGCGCCAGGTCGTACGCCATGAGTCCGGCCGAGCCGCGCAGGAACGCGAAGGGCGTGGCCGCCATCCGTCCGACGCGGATCGGGGTGAGGTGGGGAAGGCGTCCGCTGCTGGACTCCTCGACCGCGCCGACGGCGTCGGGACGGGAGCCGTCCAGGTCGAGCGCGGCGTGCGCACTGCGCGGGACCTTGCCCCGCAGCGACTTGCCCTCCTCCTTGGGCGACCCCTGCACGGGCCATACGGCGAAGCCGCGCACCCGGGGCAGCCTGCGCCCCGCCTCCGCGGAAACCCGCACGGCAGCTTCTGCTCCGACCTCGGTCATCCCGACCGCCTCCCCCGAACACGCACGCGCCCGAACATCAACTCGTGCAGACCGTACAGCCGGTGGCCGAAACGCGTCAGACCCTGTGGACAACTCCACAGCTGTGGAAAACCCACCGCCTGACCGTGCGGCTCAGCATCCGCCCCCCGGCAGGTACTGCTCCGCCCACCGCCCCAGCTCCGCGAACGCCGGCTCCAGCGCGGCCCCCGCCTCCGTCAGCCGGTACGAGACCCGCAGCGGCGGCCCCTCGTCGACCTCGCGCACGACGAGCCCCGCGGCGGCGAGCTCGGTGAGGCGGTCGGACAGCATCCGTTCGCTGATGCCGGGCACCGCCCGGCGCAGATCGACGAAGTAGGCCGGTCCGGGGGTGAGGACGGCCACGATCGGCCCGGTCCAGCGCTTGCCCAGCAGCTGGAAGACGCGGGTGATCCCGTCGTCGACCCGCTTGCACGCTTCGGTGCCGTGACTCAGCTCGCCCGCCATGTCCCCAGGGTACTGCCCTGTTCGTAGGGGGATGAAAAAAAGTAAGTCCCTGTGCTATTCATAGTCGAGTACGAATTATTAGCCGCTTACGTGAGCCCCTGCCCTTGGCCGCTCGCACGAGCCTGTTGCCTGGAGACCCCCATGGCCACGCTGCTCCACATCGACTCCTCCGTGTTCCCGCACGGCGCCTCCGCCTCCCGCTCCGTCACGGACGCCTTCCGCAGGACCTGGGAGGAGCAGCACCCGGAGGGCACGGTGATCTACCGCGACCTCGCCACCGACCCCGTGCCACACCTCACCGCCGACGCCCACCTCGCCGGCTTCTCCGATCCGGCGACCCACACCCCCGAGCAGGCCGCCGCCTTCGCCGCGCGCGTGGCGCTGATCGAGGAACTGGAGAGGGCGGACGCCGTGCTGATCGGCGCCCCGATGTACAACTACTCGATCCCCTCGACCCTGAAGGCCTGGCTGGACAACGTGATCCTCAGGGGCCGCACCTTCATGGCGGAGGACTCGAAGATCAAGGGGACCCCGGTCACCGTCGTCGCCAGCCGCGGCGGCTCGTACGCGCCGGGCACCCCGCGCGAGGACTACGAGTACGTGCAGACCTACCTGCGCGCGGTCTTCGCCGACACCCTCGCCCTGGAGGTCGACTTCATCGTCCCGGAGCTGACCATGGCCCCGCACGTCCCGGAGATGACCGAACTGGTCCCCCTCTACGAGGCCTCCCGCGAGCGCGCCCTCGACGACGCGACGACCAAGGCGAAGGAACTCACCGAGCGCCTGGCCGCCTAGCCCCCGTCACCGAGCGCCTGGCCGCATAGCCGCGTAGCCTCCCCCACCGACCGCCACATCTCATGTGATTGTCCTCACCACCGGCACTCGCAGGATGTGCGGCCGGACAACGCGAAAGCCCCCAGGTCTGAGACCTGGGGGCTTTCAGCTGGTGCGCGAGGGGGGAGTTGAACCCCCACGCCCTTGCGGGCACTGGAACCTGAATCCAGCGCGTCTGCCTATTCCGCCACCCGCGCATTGGGTGTGTCTTCGGGCCCTGCTCCCTTTCGGGCCTGGCGCCTTCCGACATCCAGAACATTAGCACGCTGACCGGGGTGGGTTCACATCCCTTTCCCCGGGGCAGCAGCCGACCAGGACGTTCGTCGGAGGGCACCGAACCACCGCCCTTCCGGCCACGTATCAACGTCGACCGGTTCACGTATCAACCTCGTACCGGTCCCGTCCGTCTCCCCAGGAGCCGGTCGGGGTCCACAGTCAGGTGCGGGACACTGGTCTGCGGCCGCCTCTACGATCCTGACAAGGAGGAGTCGGCCACGGGAGTTCGAAGACGAGCTCCACAGGGAACTTCGGAGGCGTCGACACCCGTCGACGAGGCCGACAGGGGGAACCAGCCGATCCACCCGCGCGTGGATACGATCAGTAAGCAGTACCAGGTAAGGCAGTACCCGCTCTGCGGGGTGCAGGACGGCAGCAGCTACGGAGGAGGTGCCCCATGGGAGTCCTGAAGAAGTTCGAGCAGCGTCTCGAAGGTCTGGTCAACGGCACCTTCGCCAAGGTGTTCAAGTCCGAGGTCCAGCCCGTGGAGATCGCCGGCGCGCTCCAGCGCGAGTGCGACAACAACGCGACGATCTGGAACCGCGACCGGACCGTCGTACCCAACGACTTCATCGTGGAGCTGAGCACGCCCGACTTCGAGCGGCTCAGCCCCTACTCCGGCCAGCTCGGCGACGAGCTCGCCGGCATGGTCCGCGACTACGCCAAGCAGCAGCGCTACACCTTCATGGGCCCCATCAAGGTCCACCTGGAGAAGGCCGACGACCTCGACACCGGCCTGTACCGGGTGCGCAGCCGTACCCTCGCCTCCTCCACCGACCAGCAGGGCCCCGGCGCCCCGTCAGCGCCCGCCGCCCCGGCCGGCCGGCCCACGGCGCCCAGCGGCTACGGCTACCCGCCCTCCGCGGCGCCCGCGGGCGCCCCTCCCATGCCGGCCGCACCGCCCCCCGGCGGACGCCCCGGCGGCTACGGCTACCCGCAGCCCGCCCAGGCCCCGCGCGCCGGCGGACCCGTCGGCGCCCCGGCGCCCGGCGGCCGCACCCGCCACTGGATCGAGATCAACGGCGCCCGCCACCAGATCTCCCGCGCGACGCTCGTGCTGGGCCGCAGCACCGAGGCCGACGTGCGGATCGACGACCCCGGCGTCTCCCGCCGGCACTGCGAGATCCGGACCGGTTCGCCCTCGACGATCCAGGATCTCGGGTCCACCAACGGCATCGTGGTGGACGGACAGCACACCACCCGCGCTACGCTCCGCGACGGCTCGCGGATCGTCGTGGGCAGCACCACCGTTATCTATAGGCAAGCCGAAGGGTGAAGCGGGGGCAATGTCAGAGCTGACCCTCACGGTCATGCGGCTGGGTTTCCTGGCCGTACTGTGGCTGTTCGTGATCGTGGCCGTGCAGGTCATCCGCAGCGACCTGTTCGGTACGCGCGTCACCCAGCGCGGCTCCCGGCGTGAGGCCGCCCGGCCTCAGCAGGCCCAGCGGCAGCAGCAGGCGCCGCCGCAGCAGCGCCAGCAGAGCGCCGGCGGCCGCCGCGGCCGCAACGCCCCCACCAAGCTGGTCGTCTCCGAGGGCACCCTCACCGGCACCACCGTCGCGCTCCAGGGCCAGACCATCACGCTCGGCCGAGCGCACGACAGCACCATCGTGCTGGACGACGACTACGCCTCCAGCCGCCACGCGCGGATCTACCCGGACCGGGACGGCCAGTGGATCGTCGAGGACCTCGGCTCCACCAACGGCACGTACCTGGACCGAAGCCGGCTGACGACCCCCACACCGATTCCGCTGGGCGCGCCGATCCGCATCGGCAAGACCGTCATCGAGCTGCGGAAGTAGTGCTACATCATGAATAGGCGCGAGCGGAGCGAGCACGCAGCGGCCCCCACCCCGGGCCCCGGCGCGCTCCCGACCGGAGGGTGGGCACCGTGCGGATGTATCCGGAGCCGACGGGCGAGGTGCGCATGAGTCTGTCACTGCGCTTCGCCGCCGGATCGCACAAAGGCATGATCCGGGAGGGCAACGAGGACTCCGGATACGCCGGTCCCCGACTGCTCGCGATCGCCGACGGCATGGGCGGCGCCGCCGCCGGTGAGGTCGCCTCCTCCGAGGCCATCTCCACCATCGTCGCCCTCGACGACGACGTCCCCGGCTCCGACGTCCTCACCTCCCTCGGCATCGCCGTGCAGCGCGCCAACGACCAGCTGCGCTCCATGGTCGAGGAGGACCCGCAGCTCGAAGGCATGGGCACGACGCTCACCGCCCTCCTCTGGACCGGCCAGCGCCTCGGCCTCGTCCACGTCGGCGACTCCCGCGCGTACCTGCTGCGCGACGGCGTCCTGACCCAGATCACACAGGACCACACCTGGGTGCAGCGCCTGGTCGACGAGGGCCGCATCACCGAGGAAGAGGCCACCACCCACCCGCAGCGCTCCCTGCTGATGCGCGCCCTGGGCAGCGGCGAGCACGTCGAGCCCGACCTCTCCATCCGCGAGGTCCGCGCCGGCGACCGCTACCTGATCTGCTCCGACGGCCTCTCCGGCGTCGTCTCCCACCAGACCCTGGAAGAGACCCTCGCCAGCTACCAGGGCCCGCAGGAGACCGTCCAGCAGCTCATCCAGCTCGCGCTGCGCGGCGGCGGCCCCGACAACATCACCGTCATCGTCGCCGACGTCCTCGACCTCGACACCGGCGACACCCTCGCCGGACAGCTGCACGACACCCCGGTCGTGGTCGGCGCCGTCGCCGAGAACCAGAACCACCTGCACGACAACGGCATCATGCAGACCCCCGCCGGACGCGCCTCCGGGCTCGGCCGCCAGGTCCCCGGACAGGGCGGCGGAGGCGGCGAGTTCGGCCCGCCCGGCTCCGGCGACGTGACCGGTTTCATCTCCACCGACGGCTTCGGCGGCTACTCCGACGACGACTTCGTCAAGCCCCGCAAGGGCCGCAAGTGGCTGAAGAGATCCCTCTACATCGCGCTCGCCCTCGGCGTCATCGGCGGCGGCCTCTACGGCGGCTACCGCTGGACCCAGACGCAGTACTACGTCGCCGCCAACGGCGACCACGTCGCCCTCTACCGCGGCATCAGCCAGGACCTCGCCTGGGTCTCGCTGTCGAAGGTGGAGAAGGACTACCCGAAGATCGAACTCAAGTACCTGCAGCCGTACCAGCAGGAGCTCGTCGAGAACACCATCGCGGAGGGCGGCCTGAAGACCGCCCAGAAGAAGATCGACGAACTGGCCGTGCAGGCCTCCGCATGCCGCAAGGTGGCCGAGGCGCAGGCCACCGAGAGCGAGAAGAACTCCAAGACCGGTGAAGGCGAGGCAGGAGGGACCACGGGAACCACCCGCTCCTCCCTGACGTCCAAGGCATCGCCCAGCCCCAACACCTCGACCTCACCGACCCCGAACGCGTCCGCAACCCCGACCGCGCCCACTCCCACCCCCGGCCCCACGCTCTCGGACGAAGAGAAGCAGGTCGCGGGCAAGTGCGGTACGTGAGAGGCCCCGTCACACGATGAGCAGTACCACCAACTCGCCGACGCACCACACGTCCACGATCGGCTCGATCGGCACGCCGAGCCGGCGCAACACCGAGCTCGCACTGCTGGTGTTCGCCGTCGTCATCCCGGTGTTCGCCTACGCCAACGTGGGCCTCGCCATCAACGACGAGCTGCCCGCCGGTCTGCTGGCCTACGGTCTGGGCCTCGGCCTGCTCGCGGGCGTCGGCCATCTCGTCGTACGCAAGTTCGCGCCGTACGCGGACCCGCTGCTGCTGCCGATGGCCACCCTGCTGAACGGACTCGGCCTGGTCGTCATCTGGCGTCTGGACCAGTCCAAGCGGCTCAGTGCCAACTACCCCGAAGCAGCACCGCGCCAACTGCTGTACTCGGCGCTGGGCGTCGCCCTGCTGGTGGCCGTACTGATCTTCCTCAAGGACCACCGCGTCCTGCAGCGCTACACCTACATCTCCATGGCCGGAGCCATGCTCCTGCTGGTGTTGCCGCTGATCCCCGGTATCAGCGCACCCACCTACGGCGCCAAGATCTGGATCAAGATCCCCGGCCTCGGCACGCTCCAGCCCGGTGAGTTCGCGAAGATCGCCCTGGCCGTGTTCTTCGCCGGCTATCTCATGGTCAAGAGAGACGCCCTGGCCCTGGCCAGCCGCCGCTTCATGGGTCTGTACCTGCCGCGCGGCCGCGACCTCGGACCGATCCTCGTCGTCTGGGTGCTGTCGATCCTCATCCTGGTCTTCGAGACCGACCTCGGTACATCCCTGCTGTTCTTCGGGATGTTCATCATCATGCTGTACGTCGCCACGGAGCGGACCAGCTGGATCGTGTTCGGTCTGCTGATGTCCGCGGCCGGCGCCGTCGGCGTCGCCTCCTTCGAGCCGCACGTCCAGCAGCGCGTCCAGGCCTGGCTCGACCCCATGAACGAGTACCTGCTCAGCAGGAAGGGCATCTACGGCCACACCGAGCAGTCCATGCAGGCCCTCTGGGCCTTCGGCTCCGGCGGCACCCTCGGGACCGGCCTCGGGCAGGGCAACTCCGACCTCATCGGCTTCGCCGCCAACTCCGACTTCATCCTCGCCACCTTCGGCGAGGAGCTGGGCCTCGCCGGCGTCATGGCGATCCTGCTGCTCTACGGGCTGATCGTGGAACGCGGCATCCGCACCTCCCTCGCCGCCCGCGACCCCTTCGGCAAACTGCTCGCGGTCGGCCTGTCCGGCGCCTTCGCGCTCCAGGTCTTCGTCGTCGCCGGCGGTGTCATGGGCCTCATCCCGCTGACCGGTATGACGCTGCCCTTCGTGGCCTACGGCGGTTCCTCCGTCATCGCCAACTGGGCCCTCATCGGCATCCTGCTGCGCATCAGCGACACCGCCCGCCGTCCCGCGCCGGCCCCCGCCCCCAACCCCGACGCCGAGATGACCCAGGTGGTCCGCCCGTCATGAACAAGCCCCTGCGCCGGATCGCACTCTTCTGCGGCCTTCTCGTCCTGGCCCTGCTCATCCGCGACAACTGGCTCCAGTACGTCAAGGCGGACGAGCTGCGGACCGACACCGACAACCGCCGGGTGGCCATCGAGCGGTACGCCACCCCGCGCGGCGACATCATCGTCGGCGGCAAGGCCATCACCGGGCACAAGGAAACGACCACCGGCGACTTCAAGTACAAGCGCACCTACAAGGACGGCGCCATGTGGGCGCCGGTCACCGGGTTCGTCTCCCAGGCCTACGGCGCCAACCAGCTGGAGTCCATCGAGGACGGCATCCTCACCGGCAACGACGACCGGCTCTTCTTCCGCAACACCCTCGACATGATCACGGGCAAGGCGAAGGAGGGCGGCAACGTCGTCACCACCCTCAACGCCGCCGCCCAGAAGGCCGCCTACGAGGGCCTCGCCAAGCGCGGCAAGGGCGCCGTCGTCGCCCTGGAGCCGTCCACCGGCAAGATCCTGGCGCTGGCCTCCTACCCGTCGTACGACCCGGGAACGATCGCCGGCGGCGGCGACTCCGACGCCGAGGCCTGGAAGAAGCTCGACAAGAAGAACAACCCCGACGACCCGATGCTCAACCGGGCCCTGCGCGAGGTCTACCCGCCCGGCTCCACCTTCAAGGTCGTCACCGCGGCGGCGGCCCTGGAGAACGGCCTGTACTCCAGCGCCGACGAGAAGACGAAGTCGCCGCTGCCCTGGACCATGCCGGGCACCACGACCCCGCTGAAGAACGAGGGCAACATCCCCTGCGAGAACGCCACCCTGCGCGTCGCCCTGCAGTGGTCCTGCAACACCGTCTTCGGCAAGGCCGGCTACGACCTCGGCAACGACAAGATGCTGGACGAGGCCAAGAAGTTCGGCTTCACCGAGGAGCAGTTCACCCCGGTCCGCTCCAGCGCCTCCGTCTTCTCCGACAACATGAACGACTCCCAGGTCGCCCTGTCCTCCATCGGCCAGTACAACACCGCCGCCACCCCGCTGCAGATGGCCATGGTCGCCTCCGCGGTCGCCAACGACGGCAAGCTGATGAAGCCGTACATGGTCGACGAGCTCCAGGCCCCGAACCTGGACACCATCGCGAAGAACGACCCGGCGGAGCTCAGCCAGCCGCTGTCCCCGGACAACGCGCAGATCCTCCAGTCGATGATGGAGACCGTGGTCGAGAAGGGCACCGGCAAGACCGCCCAGATCGGCAACGGCGTCACGGTCGGCGGCAAGACCGGTACCGCCCAGCACGGCGAGAACAACAGCAAGAACCCGTACGCCTGGTTCATCTCGTACGCCAAGCTCGCCGACGGCAGCAAGCCGGTCGCCGTGGCCGTGGTCGTCGAGGACGAGACCGCAGTCCGCGAGAACATCTCCGGAAGCGGCCTCGCGGCACCGATCGCCAAGAGCGTGATGGAGGCGGTCATCAACTCCAAGAAGTGACCCCCATCACGCCCCCTTCACATCCGTGCACGTTGGGATACCGGTCCTGTATCGGGTGACGGGCTTGGCCAGGTCACACAAAGCCAGCCGGGTACGGTAGGCCCGGACGGCAGCCCCCGACCGCACACCAGTGCCGGTCGGGACCGACGGAGAGGGCTGGTAGGGAACTATGGAAGAGCCGCGTCGCCTCGGCGGCCGGTACGAACTGGGCCAGGTGCTCGGTCGTGGTGGCATGGCGGAGGTCTACCTCGCGCATGACACCCGTCTCGGCCGCACCGTGGCGGTGAAGACGCTGCGCGCCGACCTCGCGCGCGACCCGTCCTTCCAGGCCCGGTTCCGCCGGGAGGCCCAGTCGGCCGCCTCGCTCAACCATCCCGCGATCGTCGCGGTCTACGACACGGGCGAGGACTACATCGACGGGGTCTCGATCCCGTACATCGTCATGGAGTACGTCGACGGCTCCACGCTCCGTGAGCTGCTCCACTCCGGCCGCAAGCTCCTGCCGGAGCGGGCGATGGAGATGACGATCGGCATCCTCCAGGCCCTGGAGTACTCCCACCGCAACCAGATCGTCCACCGCGACATCAAGCCGGCCAACGTCATGTTGACGCGCAACGGCCAGGTCAAGGTCATGGACTTCGGCATCGCCCGCGCCATGGGCGACTCCGGCATGACGATGACCCAGACGTCCGCGGTGATCGGCACAGCGCAGTACCTGTCACCGGAGCAGGCGAAGGGCGAGCAGGTCGACGCCCGCTCGGACCTCTACTCCACGGGCTGCCTGCTGTACGAGCTCCTGACGGTGCGGCCGCCCTTCGTGGGCGACTCCCCGGTGGCGGTGGCGTACCAGCACGTCCGCGAGGAAGCCCAGCCTCCGTCGGTCTTCGACCCCGAGATCACGCCCGAGATGGACGCGATCGTGTTGAAGGCCCTGGTCAAGGACCCGAACTACCGCTACCAGTCCGCCGACGAGATGCGCATCGACATCGAGGCGTGCCTGGACGGCCAGCCGGTCGCGGCGACGGCGGCGATGGGTTCGGTCGGCTACGGCGGCTACCCCGACGACCAGCCGACCACCGCGCTCCGCTCGACGGACGCCGGCGCGACATCGATGCTCCCGCCGATGAACCCGGACGACCCGGGCTACGGCGGCTACGACGACCGCCCCGACCGCCGCCGCCAGAAGAAGAACAACACCTCCACGATCCTGCTGGTCGTGGCGGCTGTGCTGGTTCTCGTGGGCGCGATCCTGATCGGGAAGTGGGCGTTCAGCGGTAATAACGCGGCCGATGACAAGGTGGCGGTGCCTACGTTCGTCGGCGAGACGCTGAAGAGCGCCCAGACCATGGCGACGAACAGCGACCTGAAGCTCGCCACCACCGATAAGCCCTGCGAGAACCAGCCCAAGGGCAACATCTGCACACAGGATCCCGAGCAGGGCACCAAAGTCGACAAGCAGACCACCGTCAACGTGGTGGTCTCGACGGGCGCCCCGAAGGTCACCGTGCCCAGCGTCATCGGCGACCAGTTCGACGACGCCAAGGCGAAGCTGGAGGGCGACGACTACAAGCTCGTCGTCAAGAAGCAGACGAAGGAGTCCACAGAGGAAGCGGGCTCCGTTCTCGACCAGGACCCGGTCTTCGGCAAGGAAGTCCAAAAGGGCTCGACGATCACGCTGACCGTCGCCAAGGAAGTGGCGAAGTCCACGGTCCCGGACGTCGCCGGCAAGACGTGCGACGAAGCCAAGGCCCTGATGACGCAGAACAACCTCACCGGCAACTGCGTCACCGACACGGAGACCGACGACCCCAACCTGGTCGACAAGGTCATCAGCACCGACCCGGGCATCGGCAACTCCGTCGACAAGGGCTCGACGGTGACGATCCACATCGGCAAGGCCAAGGAGAACCAGCAGGTCCAGATCCCGCAGGACATCGCGGGCAAGAAGCTGAACGACGTCAGGAACACGCTCCAGGGCCTGGGCCTGCAGGTTCAGGTCCAGGGCTCCCAGGACGGCAACGCCACGGTCGTCACCTCCAACCCGCAACCGGGCAGCACGCTCAACAAGGGCGACACCGTCACCCTGTTCACCACCGACCAGGGCGGCGGCAACAACAACGGCGGCACCAACTTCTTCGGCGGCACGACCGGATAGGCGCCCCGCACGACCGAGCCCCGGTTCCCTGCATCTCAGGGGGCCGGGGCTCAGTCATGCTCGTGTCCTTACATACGACAACTCGTTGATCAGTCCAAACCCCGAACAGAAGGGCGAACCATGATCAACGAATCCGCGCTGCTGGAATCGAAGAGCCTGCGCGACAGCGTGCTCGAACGGACGGATGTGCTCGACAGGGTGAAGGCGCTGTCGCTGTTGCCGGACGGGATGCATGTGACTACAGCGATGGCGGCGGCGTACTTCAACGTCACCGTCGAAGCGATCCGAGCCCTCGTCCATGACCATCGTCCAGAACTGGAAGCCAGCGGCTACCAAGTGCTGACCGGTACAGAACTGAGTGACTTCAAGCAACTCAGTGGAATCCAGTCACGCACACGCTCGCTCGCGCTCTTCTCCCGCCGAGCCGTCCTCAACGTCGCCATGCTCCTCCGCGACAGTGAAGTCGCACGTCAGGTGCGTGTGTACCTCCTCGACATGGAGTACCTGGCCCGCACCCAGCCTGTGGATAACTCCGCGCCCGCCCCGTCCACAGCCTCCGACAACCTCGACGACCGCATCGATCAACGCATCACCCACATCCTCGGCAAGACCGTCGTCCCCATGTTCAACGCCCTGATCGAAACCTCGGGCGAACACCGCAGGGAACTCATCGCCCTGCGCACCGGCGTCCAGCGCATCGAGCGGCGGCTTCGTCAGCACCACGAGCGACTGAAAAGGCTCGAAGGGGTACGGGACGACCGACCCGCCATCGGCGTCATGGCCGCCATGGACGCCATGAACGGCAGCGCGTTCGAGCGTCACATCGCCAAGCTGCTGGTGCGGGACGGCTGCACCAACGTCGTCGTACAGGGCGGTCACGGAGACAGAGGCGTCGACCTCATCGGGCTCACGGCCGACGGACGACGCATGGTCGTCCAGTGCAAGAGGCGCGCCCCCTACCTCACCATCGCCGGCTCCGACATCCAGAAGTTCATCGGCTCGGCAAAGGTGCTGTACAGCGCGGAAGTGGCCCTCTTCGTCGCGACGTGTCCCTTCACCCCCGAGGCCCTCGCCCTCGCCGCCGAAACGGGGATCACCGCCGTACACCGCGGCGTGCTGGAGGAATGGAGCACCGGGGAACCGCTGAAGGTCCTGGAGTAGGTACGGCATGACGCAAAGGGCCCGAAGCCGCAAAGGGTAGTTGCGGCTTCGGGCCCAGCTCATGCCGAGAGTGACGGCATGTCACTCTCGAAACCTACTGAAGTTCCTTCGGCAACGTCCGCTCCCCATCCACCTTCTCCACCCGCACCAACTCCCCCCACACCACATACCGATACCGAGACGTGTACACCGGCGTGCAGGTGGTCAGCGTGATGTACTTCCCGGCCTTCTTCTTCCCCGACTCCTTCGGGATGGCCCCCAGCACCTTCACGTTGTACTTCGACGTCTCCGGAAGGATCGCGTACGCCTTGTAGACGTACCACTTGTCCTTCGTCTCGAAGACGATCGGGTCGCCCTTCTCGATCTTGTCGATGTTGTGGAACTTGGCGCCGTGGCCGTCCCGGTGCGCGGCCAGGGAGAAGTTGCCGTCCTTGCCGGACGACGGCAGCGTCGCCTTCACCGGGTCCGTGTAGTAGCCCGCCACACCGTCGTTCAGGATCTTCGTCGACGTGCCCTTCTCGACCAGGACCTCGCCGTTCTTCATCGCCGGGACGTGCAGGAAGCCGATGCCGGCACCGGTGTCCAGTGCACCGGGACCTGTGTCCTGGGCCCAGTTGTCACGGACCTTGTCGGCCTGCTTGTCCGCCGCGCGGTCGGCGATGACGTTCGTCCACCACAGGGAGTAGACGACGAACAGGCCCAGAATCAGACCCGCCGTGATGAGGAGTTCACCGAAGACACTGACCGCCGTCGCGATCGGGCCCATGCCACCGCGGCGGCGCGGAGCGGGAGGCGTGGTGTCTGTGTGCTCTTGGCGGTCGGTGGTGGATGCCACTTGGTCCTCTGCCCCTAATTGACGAGCGCATCCGGCTTGCCCTTGCTGCGCGGCCGTTCCTCGACCATCTTGCCCCAGACGATCAACCGGTACTTGCTGGTGAACTCCGGCGTGCAGGTGGTGAGCGTGATGTAGCGGCCCGGCTCCTTGAACCCGGACTGCGGCGGCACCGGATTCAGCACGCTCGTGTTGCTCGGCGACGTCACCGGAAGCGACGACGTCATCTTGTAGACGAAATAGTCGTCCTGCGTCTCTACGACGATCTCGTCGCCCTTGGACAGGCGGTTGATGTACCGGAACGGCTCGCCGTGCGTGTTGCGGTGGCCCGCCAGCCCGAAGTTGCCGGTCTTCGCGCCCGGCATCGCCGTCTTCAGGGGGCCCTCCGAGTAGTGGCCCACCATGCCCCGGTCGAGCACCTTCTTGTTGCTGACGCCCTCGGCTATCGGCACGACCACGTCCAGCTTGGGAATGTGGAGGAGGGCGAAACCCTGCCCGGGCGCGAACTCACCCGGCGCCCGCTTCCCGCTCTCCCACTCCTCCTGGAGGTTGCTCGCCTCCTTGCCGGCCTGCGCATGCGCCCGCACGTTCGTCCACCACAACTGGTACGTGACGAACAGCAGCATCAGCACACCGGTGGTGATGAACACCTCACCGATCGCCCGGCTGACCAGCACCCCTGGGCTGGGCTTGCGGGCCTTCGCCCGCCGACGGGCCTCGACACGGGAGAGGGGAGCAGAGGATTCATCCGGGGAATCCGCGGCCTCCGCCGACTCCGTGGAGGGGCTCGCTCCCGCCCCATGACGCCCGCCACGCCGCTTGGCGGCCTTTCTGCGGGCCGCACGGCCGCCCGTGGGACTCCCAGTGGCTCCTGTGACGGACGAGGCGCCAGAGGGCGACGTGGCCTCTCCTATTCGCTCCGACAGGTCGGAGAGCCTGAGCGCCACCGTCTCGTCATCCAGAGGCGGCACATAAGGCTCGTAGGGCTCGTACGGCTGCTGCTCCCCGTACGAGGCCTCCGACTCGCGCTCGGGGCGCAGTGCGGTCACGCCGTGGCCCTGCCCACCACCGGGGCCAGCCCCGCAGATCGCGCCACGGCACCCTGGTCGCCGCACTCCACCAGCCAGTTGGCCAGCATCCGGTGACCGTGCTCCGTGAGCACCGACTCGGGATGGAACTGGACGCCCTCGACGGGCAGTTCACGGTGCCGCAGGCCCATGATGATCCCGTCATGCGTCCGCGCCGTGACCTCCAGCTCGGCCGGCACCGTGGCCGGCTCAGCCGCCAGCGAGTGGTACCGGGTCGCCGTGAACGGCGTCGGCAGCCCGGCAAACACACCCTTGCCCTCGTGCTCCACCAACGACGTCTTGCCGTGCAGCAGCTCCGGCGCACGGTCCACGACCCCGCCGTACGCCACCTGCATCGACTGCATACCGAGGCAGACACCGAAGACCGGCACCCCGGTCGCCGCGCAGTGGCGGACCATCTCGATGCAGACGCCCGCCTCCTCCGGCGTCCCCGGGCCCGGCGACAGCAGGACACCGTCGAAGCCGTCCTGGGCATGCGCCGTCGACACCTCGTCGTTGCGCAGCACCTCACATTCGGCGCCCAGCTGGTACAGGTACTGCACCAGGTTGAAGACGAAGCTGTCGTAGTTGTCGACGACGAGAATCCGCGCACTCACTGGTTGTCCACCGTCACATCGTTGAAGGGCAGCAGCGGTTCGGCCCACGGGAAGACGTACTGGAAGAGGACGTAGACCACAGCAAGCGCCAGCACGAGTGAGAGCAACGCCTTCACCCACGCGTTCCCCGGCAGATGCCGCCAGATCCAGCCGTACATGCCGTCCCTTCCGTCGCACCACGGCACCAGACTCACGCCGTACAGCCAACAGACTAACGGCGCAGCGCCTCCGGTTTCCCTGCCTCCACAGGCTGTGTGGAGTCCAGATGCGCCCACACGATCAACCGGTGGCTGTGACCCCACTCCGGATCGCACGTGGTCAGGGTGAGATAGCGCCCCGACCGCGTATACCCGGAGTTACGTGGCACAGGATCGATCACCTCAACGTCCGTGGGCACTGTTTTGTAGGGCCCTTTGTCGATCCGATACGTGAACCAGGTCGTCCCGTCCGTCAGCACCACCGCGTCCCCGCGCCGCAGCTTCGGAAAGTCCTTGAACGGATCGCCGTACGTCCGCCGATGCCCCGCCACCGAGAAGTTGCCCTCCTGGCCCAGCTGCGCGGTGCGCGCGTAGTGGCCCAGGCCCTTTTTCAGGGTGCCGACCGCCGTCCCCTCCAGCACCGGCTTGTTCCACGTGAAACCAAGACGCGGGATGTACATGATCGCGAAGGGCTTGCCCTTCTTGTACGGCGCCGGAGCGGACGGACTCGCCGAGGCCTCTGCGCCCCCGGTGGCCTTCGGCTGCTCCACCCGCCCCTTCGACCACTGCTCCTGGAGCTGGTCGATCTGCTCGCCCATGACGTTGTCGGCCTTCACGCCGGTCCAGAAGAGCACGTACACGACGAACAGGACTATGACCGCGCCGACGGTGATGCAGAGTTCGCTGAGGGTCCTGACGACGAGACGTACTCGCACCGGCGGCTCCCGGAGAGACCTACTCCACAGGCTTGGCGTACTGCAGATCCACTGTGCCCGAGTAGCCGGGCAGAGTCACCGCCCCGTCATCCTCGACTTTCCATCCGAGACCGTAGACGTTGACGTACACCATGTAGTTCTGGATCGCCTTGCTGGCGGCCAGCGACTGCTTCAGCTTCCCCGGGTCCCCGACCGCCGTGATCTTGTACGGCGGTGAGTAGACCCGGCCCTGGAGGATCAGCGTGTTGCCCACACAGCGCACGGCGCTGGTGGAGATCAGCCGCTGGTCCATGACCTTGATGCCCTGCGCACCGCCCTGCCACAGCGCGTTGACCACCGCCTGGAGGTCCTGCTGGTGGATGACGAGGTAGTCGGGCTGCGGCTCGGGATAGCCCGGGAGCTTCGCCGTCGCGTCCGGCGGGGCGTCGTTGAGCGTGACGCTGATCGCCTCGCCCTTCAGCGGCTGCGTGCCCGCCTTCTTCTCCAGCGCCGTCAGCTTCTCGTCCTCGGCCTTGGTCGAACCGTCGTCCCGCTCGGCCAGCGCCTCGACGTCGTCGCGCAGGGCGCCGTTGGACTCGTCGAGCTGACCGTTCTTGTGGCTGCGCTCCAGGATCAGGTCGGAAAGCTTCAGCAGCGAGGCATCCGTACGGATGTTGGTGCCCTTGGCCGTGTTGAAGCTGGTGAAGAAAATGAGCCCCGCGAGCGCGAAGACGGCCACCGTGAGCAGCCGCACGGGCCGGAAACGTCGGCCGCGGTCAGGGCTGGATCCCATCCCCTGGGGGTTGGCAGAATTGCTCAACGTACCCTTATCTCCTTCGGCGCCGCGGAAGCACTACGCTAACGGACGCCCGGGGGAGCACTCAGTGTCCCCTTGTACGCTGCCCCGAGCCCGACCCAGCTACCTGCGCGGCCACGCAGCGCATCGACAGGAGAGACCCTCGTGCCGAAGTCACGTATCCGCAAGAAGGCCGATTACACGCCGCCGCCGGCGAAGCAGGCGACCAGCATCAAGCTGAACAGCCGCGCCTGGGTCGCGCCCGTGATGCTGGCCCTGTTCGTCATCGGGCTGGCCTGGATCGTCATCTTCTATGTGACGGACGGCTCGCTGCCCATCGACGCGTTGGACAACTGGAACATCGTGGTGGGCTTCGGCTTCATCGCCGCCGGGTTCGGCGTCTCCACCCAGTGGAAGTAGCTCTGCCCCGAGCTGTTCGCTGAGTTATCCACAGATCGCGATATTGTCCACAGGCTACCTGGGGACAAAAGAACGACGATCTGTGGATAACTCACAGAGGGTTGACGCCGGTACGACTGGATTGACGCCCGTACGACTGCCACACCGGCTCCCGCAAACTTGTTCGCCCCCTGCCTGACCTGCGGAAACACAGGTCAGCGACCGGGGGCACAGTTGTTCGCGCACACTATGCACAAGATTACTAACCCGCTGTGGACAACGGGCCTTTTCGCGCTCAGGTGAGCTGGGCCGTGCGCAGCAGAGTCATGATGACGATCACCGCGAGGACGACCGCGCAGGTCCCGTACTGGACGAGGGCGCGGCGCTCGCGCGGGGCGTGGACCATGGCGTAGCCGATGACGATGCCGCCGACGAGGCCGCCGATGTGGGCCTGCCAGGAGATGTTGAAGCTCGGGTTGAAGGTGAAGATCAGGTTGATCACCAGCAGGGCGATGATCGGCCGCAGGTCGTAGTTGCGGTGGCGCATGAGGACGCCGGTGGCACCGAAGAGGCCGAAAATGGCGCCGGAGGCGCCGAGGGTGGCGGTGCTCGGGGAGGCCAGCAGGTACGCCAGGACGCTGCCGCAGAGGCCGGAGACCAGGTAGAGCGTGAGGTAGCGGGCGCGGCCGAGGGCTTTTTCGAGAGGGCCGCCGAGGAACCACAGGCTCAGCATGTTGAAGCCGATGTGCCAGTACTCCTGGTGGGTGAACATCGAGGTCACGAGGCGGTACCACTGGCCGTCGGCGACGCCTTCGGTGGGGGTGAAGGGGGCCGGTGGCCAGACGCCAATGAGGACCAGATCGCTGAGGAGCGAGTCCGAATACTGGACGGCGATGAACACGGCGAGGTTGATGCCGACGAGGAGCTTGGTGATGAGGCGGGGGTCGGTGGTAACCGTCCCTCCGGCGAGCGTGCGGGGTGTCGCCGCGTCCGGGGCGTGGCCGGTGCCGGAGCCGTCGCGGACGCAGTCGGGGCACTGGAAGCCGACGGAGGCGCTGATCATGCATTCGGGGCAGATGGGGCGTTCGCAGCGGGTGCAGCGGATGCCGGTCTCGCGGTCGGGGTGGCGGTAGCAGCCGGGCAGGGCCTGTTCCTGTCGCGGGCTGCCTGGCGCCTGGTCCATGAGGTCGTCCCCTACGTCGTCGTATGCAATGAAACCGCCCCGTCCCTCCTTACGGATGGGCGGGGCGTTTGGTTCCCTGCGGGTGGTTCCCTGCGGGTGCCGGTGTCAGTGGGTGCGGGTCTCGACGACGACGGTTTCGATGACGACGTCGCTGAGGGGGCGGTTGGTGTTGGGGTTGGTCGGGGTGGCGGCGATGGTGTCGACGACCTTCTGGCTGCCGGCGTCGGTGACTTCGCCGAAGATGGTGTGCTTGCGGTTCAGCCAGGTCGTGGGGCCGAGGGTGATGAAGAACTGCGAGCCGTTGGTGGCGGGGCCGGCGTTGGCCATGGCCAGGAGGTAGGGGCGGTCGAAGCGGAGGTCGGGGTGGAACTCGTCCTCGAACTGGTAGCCGGGGCCGCCGGTGCCGTTGCCCAGGGGGTCGCCGCCCTGGATCATGAAGTCGTTGATCACCCGGTGGAAGACCGTGCCGTCGTAGAGCTTGTTGGTGGATGTCTCGCCGGTGGCGGGGTGGGTCCACTCACGCTCGCCCTGGGCGAGCTCGACGAAGTTCCGGACTGTCTTGGGGGCGTGGTTCGGCAGCAGCCGGATTTCGATGTCGCCTTGGTTGGTCTTCAGGGTGGCGTAGAGCTGCTCTGCCACGGTGGTGCCTTCCGTTGTCTTTCTGTGACTCTGCGATCCTCGCACGGCCTGGGCGGTTCGGCGCCCGTCGCCTCGGTGGAGGTCTCGTTCAGACGCTGTTCAGAGAAAAAGGGGCGAGTCCTCCCGGGTCGGGCGCGCTCTTCGGCGATCCGTGGCATTGTCGACGGCAAGCTCCCGTTGCCCCGTATGCCCGCCCTCGCATGCCTCTCTGGCTGTTGGCATGCATGATCCGTAAAAGGGTGGAAAGTCGAATTACCGTACGCCACCGAGGAGGAGGATTCCCGTGACCCGCATTGACAGCGTGCGCGCCGCGACCGGTTCGGCGAAGGACAGCGTGCTGCACGCCGCGGAAGTGGTGGCGCCCTACGCCGACACGGCCAAGGACAGGGCCTCGCAGTACGCACACGAGGCGCGCGTACGGCTCGCGCCGAGGGTGTCACTGGCGGCCGAGCAAGCCCGCGTCCAGTACGGCGCGCATGTCGCGCCGCGTCTGGAACAGGCCCGTACACATGTGCCGCCGAAGGTCGACCAGGCCGCCCATGAGGCCGCCGAGCGCACCCGTAAGGCTGCCCGGCAGGCCGCTGATTATTCACGGCCGAGGATCGAGCAGGCCGTGGCCGCGGCCGGGCCCGTGAAGGACGAGGCTGCTGCGCGTGGGGTGGCCGCTCTGGCCGCGTTGCGTGGCCAGGTTTCGCCGAAGGAGATCGAGAAGCTGGCGCGTAAGCATGCGCGGCGGGCGAGGGCCGGCCGTATTGCGAAGGCGTTGGCGGTTGCCGGCCTGCTCGCGGGCGGCGCTTTCGCGGCGTGGAAGTGGTGGGACAAGCAGGCCAACCCGGACTGGTTGGTCGAGCCGCCTGCCGCGACGGAGGTGCCCGAGTCGGGTCGGCTGACCTCTGTGGACGGCAGCGGTCAGTCCGTTCTCGACCCCGAGGTGCAGGCGAAGCAGGCTGAGGAGGAGGCGGCGCACCGCGACGAAGGGCGGTGACAGCTGATGCCTTGAGCCGATGGGGCCGATGGGTTCAGTCGGCTCTGTGAGTGGTGCTGTGGGGCGGAAGGGTGAAGGTGCCTTCCGCCCCACAGCGATGTTTCACGTGAAACGTCGGCCGAAGAGGCTCCCGGCCGTCGCCGGGTCCGGGGCGCTGTCGGGTGCGGTGAGCTGGAGGCCGTACCAGAGCACCGCCTGGTTCGAGGTGATGACCGGGACGCCGAGTTCCTGTTCCAGGGGGGCGACCGCGCCCAGGGAGGGGAAGCCGCTGCCGGGTATCAGGACGCTGTCGGGGCGTGGGGTGTCGGGGGCGTGGAAGGCCTTGACGACCTGCTGGTGCACGTCGGTGGGGTCGATCGTCCAGTGGGCGCCCTCGTCGAAGGCGTTGTAGCGGGGGATGCCGTCCCATTCCGGGCCGAGCTGGAACTGGACGAGGCTGGTGTCGTGGATGCCGAGTTTCCCGAGGTATTCCTCCGTGGCCCGGAAGGTGGGCTCGGTGAACCAGGGCGGCATGACGAGCAGGGGGTGGCGCACACCGGTCGTCTGGAGGGCGGCGGTGATGGCGGTGGCCGCGGTGTAGACGCGGACGCCGTGGGCGTGGGCGCCGGCCGCTTCGATGAACTCGGTGTCGAAGGCGGGTCCGCCGAAGAAGCTGCTGGATCCGAAGCAGAGGGCGATGCTGTGGGCGCCCAGCCGGCCCAGCTGGTCCAGGCCCCGGACGACGTCGGGGGTGTTGGCGAGTGCCGCGGCCGGGCTGCCGACGTACTCGGTGTCGGCGGGGCGGGGGCACTCGAAGCGGGCGGTGTGGACTGAGACGTTGTCGGGGGCCATGCGCCAGATCTCGGTCTCGGGCACGGGGTCGTTGTGGATGACGAGGATGCCGACGCGGGCGGCTGCGGGGGTGGTCATCAGTGTTCACCCACCGGGGTGGGGGTGGCTTCCGTGGCTTGCGAGGTCCGGTCGGTGGCTTCCGTGGTCGCTCCGAAGCCGATCCAGGCGATCACCGCGCCGGCCAGGGCGACGCCTCCGGCGAGCAGGAACGCCGTACGGAAGGCTTCGTCGCCGGGGTCGGTGCCGAGGACGAGGACCAGGGCGGCGACTCCGAAGGCGCCGCCCGCGTACTGCGTGGTGGTCATCAGGGCACCGGCGACGCCTTGGTTGCGGTCGTCCACGTCACGGGTGCCGCCGACGAACATCGAGGTGTAGATCATGCCGTGGCCGAGTCCGCTGATGACGAGGCCGGGCAGCATCGCGGCGAGGTAGCCGTGGTGGGTGGCGGAGACGCCGAGCAGGGCGAGGCCGAGCGCGCCGACGGTGAACGCCAGGGTCAGCGAGCGGCGTACGCCGAAGGGGCCGATGATCTTTCCGGCGATCATGTTGCCGAAGGTGATGCAGGCGGCGAGCGGCAGGAAGGCGATGCCGGCGGCGAGCGGGGCGTAGTCGCGGCCGTCCTGGAGGAGCAGTGTCACCAGGTAGAACTCGACGCCCGCGACGCTGGCCATGTAGAGGGCGGAGGAGGAGCAGCCCATGACGAGGCTGCGGGTGCGTCGCAGTACGGGGTCGACCAGGGGCTGGGTGCTGACCCGCTCGCGTCCGGCGAAGAGCACCAGGAGGACGGCTGCGGCGAGGAAGCTGCCGAGGGTCAGGGGGTCGGTCCAGCCGGCGTCGGCGGCGAGGGTGAGGCCGAAGACGGAGACGAGGACCGTGGCGGTGCACAGCACGGCGTTGAGGACGTTGAGTGCGGTGGTGCGGTCGTGTTCGGCCTTGCCCGGCAGGAACTTGGGGGCGGCGAGCACGCACAGCACGGCGAAGGGCAGGTTCACGAAGAACGTCCAGCGCCAGGAGATGCTGGTCAGCAGGCCGCCGATGACGACACCGGCGGCGAGGCCGCTGGCGCCGACGGTGCCCCAGACGGCGAGCGCCCGGGTGCGTTCCTTTCCGGCCGGGAACGTGGTGTTCACCAGGGCGAGGATCGAGGGCTGGAGGCAGGCCGCGGCGATGCCCTGGAGGGCGCGGGTGATCAGCAGCAGGGCGGCGTTGGCGGCGAGGCCGCCCAGCAGTGAGGCGACGCCGAAGAGGATGAGCGCGGCCATGAAGAGCTTGCGTGCGCCGAGCCGGTCGCCGATCCGTCCGCCGACGATCAGGAAGCCGGCGAAGAACACGGAGTAGGCGCTGACGACCCACTGGTTGGCGGTGCCGGACAGGTCCAGGTCGGCGCTGATGTCGGGCAGGGCGACGAAGATGACGGAGAAGTCGAGCGCGATGAGGAACTGGGCCGCGGAGAGGGTGATGAGCCCGCCGAGGAGTCCGCGGGACGCCGCCGGCGCGGGGGGTGTGGTGGGTAGGGGCATGGTGGGGTGACCGCCTGGTTCTGTAGTCGTGCCGTCGGGTGTGCTGTCAGCGGCGTGATCTGTGGTGCCGTCAGGATCACTGACGGCTGCTTCATCTGTCGTGCCGTCAAGATCGCTGTCGGCGGCTTCGTCTGTCGTGTCGTCAGAGGTGCGGGGACTGGTGGGCTCGTGCGGGGGCGAGCGTCTGGGCCAGTTCCTCGACGGTGTCGGCGACCGCCCCGGCTCCCGCCTCGGTCAGTTGGTGCCGGGTGGCGACGCCGTAGGTGACGCCGATCGCGGGGATGCCGGCCGCGGCGGCCATCCGTATGTCGTCGACGGCGTCGCCGACGACCACGCAGCGGCCGGGCGGCACGTCGACCGAGCGGGCGGCGAGCAGGGCCAGGTCGGGGTGGGGTTTGCCGCGCGGGGCCATGCCGTGGCAGACGACGGCGTCGAAGGCGTCGAGGAGGCCCGCGGGTTCGAGGAGTTCGAGCGCGCTGGCCCGGATCTTGCTGGTGCAGATCGCGGTCCTGCGGCCTTCGGCCCGTAGCCTGCCGAGGAGTTCGGGTATGCCGGGGAAGACCAGGTCGGCGGCCTTGGGAACGACCTCCTCGCGGAACAGGTCCCGGAACAGGGCGACCGCGGTGGTCACGTCCGGGTGTTCCTCGGGGAGCCCGGTGAGTTCGGCGAAGACGGCTCCCAGGGGTTTGCCGACGGTGGCGCGGATCCGGTCGTCGGCCACGTCGGGGCGGCCGGTGCGCTCCAGTACCCGGGCGAGGACGCCGGCGATGGCGCCGGGGGTGTCGAGGAGGGTGCCGTCGAGGTCGAAGAGGACGGCGTCGGGTCCCTGGGCGGCCGTCACGAGTCCGCTCCCGCCGCGAGTTCGAGGGCGAACTGGGCGGCGAACCGCCCGGCGAGGCTCGCGGTGGACAGCAGGACCGACCGGTTGGCGGCCGAGGTGCGGCCCGCGGTCGCCTGGGAGATCGCCTTGAGGAGGTACGGGGTGATGGCGGGGCCGGTGACGCCCGCGGCCTTGGCCTCGGCGGTGGCGCCGGCGAGGGCGGCCTCGATGTCGGCGGACGGGATGCCGTCCTCCTCGCGGATCGGGTGGGTGATCAGCGGGGAGGTGTGGTTGCCGGCCCGCCAGTGGGCGAGGACGACGGCGGCGATCTCGCGCAGGTCGTCCAGGCGGTGCGGGTTGGGGAGGCCGGTGCTGACGCTCAGGTAGGCGGGGAAGTCGTCGCAGCGGTAGCCGAGGACGGGGATGCCGGCCGTCTCCAGCCACTCCAGGGTCCATGCCGGGTGCAGCATCGACTTGGCTCCCGCGCAGACCACGGCCACCTTGCTGCGGGTGAACTGCACGAGGTCGGCGGAGATGTCGAAGGTGTCCGGGGCGTCCCGGTGCACGCCGCCGATGCCGGCCACGGCGAACACCCTGATGCCGGCCAGCTCCGCCGCGACCAGCGAGGACGAGACGGTGGTGGCGCCGGAGCCGCCGCGGGCCAGCGTGATGCCGATGTCGCGGGTGCTGACCTTGGGTACGGCGGGGTCGGCGGCGAAGAGTTCGAGCTGCTCCTTGGTCATGCCGATGCGTATCCGGCCGTCGAGCAGGGCGACCCGGGCGGGGACGGCGCCCTCGGCGCGGACGGCGGCGTCGATGTCGAGGGCGAGGTCGAGGTTGGCGGGGTAGGGCAGGCCGTGCGGGATGGCCGAGGACTCCAGGGCGACGACCGGGCGGCCTTCGTGCAGGGCCTCGCGGACCTCCTCGTCGATGTCGAGGAGGGTGGGGTCGGGGGCGAGGGTGGCGGTGCGGGTGGACATGGGGGCTCCTTCAGCTGTTCGGGGTGGCTTCGAGGGCGAGCGAGCCGCCGGAGACCGTGCCGGTTCCGGCGCCGTCCAGGAACCGCGGGTGCGCGGTGCGCATGGACGCCATCACGAACTCGTAGGGCAGGTCGTCGAAGGCGCCGTGGTCCTTGAGGAACTCCATGGCGGCGCCGCTGCCGTGCGGGTGGTAGAGGCTGTCGGTGCGCCCGTCGAATTCCAGGGCCTGCATGCCGTAGAGCTTGCAGAGGACCTTGTTGAAGACGGGGGTGGCCTTCACCCAGCGGCCGTCGAGGTGGATCTGGGTGAGGCCGTGGAAGAAGACGTCGCCGCCGATGTGCTCGATCAGGCGGGGCGAGGCGAGGTGGTTGCGGACATCGCCGTAGACCAGTTTCGAGGGGATGCCGAGGGCGCGTACGGCGGCGGCGAACAGGGCCGACTTGTGCAGGCAGAAGCCGGACTTGGCGGTGGCGGTGCGGGATGCCTTGAGGCCCTCGCGGGACAGGTCGGCGCCGTAGACCTCGTAGTGGACGGTGTCGCGGACCGCGTAGTACAGCTTCACGGCGTTCTCGCGGCGGTCGGCCGAGCGGTCGGTGATGACGTCGTCGATGAAGGTCTGGACGGCGTCGGACTCGTAGTCCAGGAACTCGGTGGGCGCGGTGAGGCTGCTGGGCACGTCGGTGATGGTCATGGCTGGTTCCCTGGTCAGAGGCCGAGGAGGCTGGCGATCCGGGTGCGCTGGATCTCGCTGGTGCCGGAGTAGATGGTCCCGGCGACGGAGTCGCGCAGTCCGCGTTCGACGCCGTGGGAGGTGAGGACTCCGCGGCCGCCGTGGATGCGGACCGCGTCGAGGGCGTTCTGCACGTTCGCCTCCGAGACGACGGTCTTGGTGGCGGCGAGGTCGAGGGCGGCGTCCTTGCTCGCCTCCACTTTCGCGCCGGTGTCCCGCAGCCACTTGCGGGCGGTCTCGGTCCTGATCTTCATGGTGGCGATCTTGTGGGAGATGGCCTGGTACTTCCCGATGGACTGGCCGAACTGGGTGCGGTCCTTGGCGAATCGGACCGTCTCCTCCAGGCGGCGGGTCATCTCGCCGAGCGTGATGGAGAAGGAGTAGAGGACCTCGCGCTTCATCACGTGGTCCAGGACGAGGAACCCGGCGCCCTCCCCGCCGACCCGCTGGGCGACCGGCACCCGCAGTTCGTCGAAGGTGAGGGTGCCGAGCGGGCTGGTGCGCAGCCCGATCTTGTCCATGGCCGGCCCGACCTCCAGGCCGGGCGTCCCGGCCTCGACGAGGAGGCAGGTCAGCCCGAACGGGCCGGGGGCGCCGGTGCGGACGTAGAGGAGGAAGACGTCGGCGACGGGGGCGTTGGTGATGAACATCTTTCCGCCGCTGACGACGTAGTGGTCGCCGTCGCGGACGGCGGTGGTGGAGATGTTCATCGCGTCGGAGCCGCCGGACTCCTCGGTGATGGCGTGGGCGGTGATCAGATCACCGGAGACGATCTTGGGGAGGTAGCGCTCCTTGAGGTCGTCGTCGCCGAAGCGCTGGAGGGGTGTGCCCACGGACACGATCTGGGTGGAGGCGGAGAAGGACAGGCCGGAGTCGTGGGAGACGCGGCCCAGTCCTTCCAGGGCTCGCATGGTCTCGGTCAGGGACCGGCCGTGGCCGCCGTACGCGGCGGCGAAGGGGGTGCGCAGAAGGCCGGAGTCCTGGACGGCGGCCCACTTGTCCCGGGAGAACTCGGCCCTGTGGTCGAGGTCTTCGAGATCGGCGTTGAGGCGGTCGGCCCAGGGGGCCATGAGGTCGAGGAGATCGGAGGGGGGTGGCTGGTCGGACATGGCTGCTCCTAGCTCAGGCTGGTCAGTACTGGGAGAAGCCGTCCTCGGACAGGGTGTGCCGTTCGTCGCCGACGATCGGCGGGTTGAAGACCGAGACGAGGTGCAGGTCCTCGTAGTCGGAGGCTATGAGGTAGTGCGGGTCGTGCTCGTTGAGGACGTAGATCGTGCCCGGCATGATCTTGTGCCGGGTGCCGTCCTTCTCGACGACCTCGCCGGAGCCCGCGACGCAGTAGCAGGCCTCCAGGTGGTTGCGGTACTGCAGCGCGCTCGTGGTGCCCTGGCGGACCAGGGTCACGGCGAAGGCGAAGCCCATTCCGTCGGCCTCGACGAGCAGCCGGTGGCTGGTGCCGTTGCCCCACTCGACGGGGGCGACTTCGTCTACGTTGCGCGTGAACACAGGAGTACTCCTCGGGTTGTCGAACGGTGGGGGGTGGTGCGGGGTCAGGCCGCGGCGGGCGCGGAGTGCCGGACGATCAGCTCGGTGATCGCGGTGATGCTCCGGAAGTGCTCCGGCTTGAGCTCCAGGTCGTCGACGGGCACCTGATAGGCGGTCACGATGTGGGACACCAGCCGGACGAGGCCGAGGCTGTCGATGACGCCGGAGGCGATGAGGTCGAAGTCGTCGGTGAGGTCGGAGGCGTCCTCGCCGGCCAGGTACTCGGCGGCGATGTGGGCGCGCAGTTCGTCGGCTATGACGTGGGGGGTGGGTGTGGTCGTCATGCGGTCGCGGTCTCCTTCATGCGGTCGTCTCTGATCCGGTTGCGGTCGGGTTTGCCCGTGGAGGTGCGGGGCAGCGGCTGGTCGGTGAGGTGGACCGAGGACGGGATGGCGTGCCGGGGCAGCCGTGCGCCCACGTGGCTGCGCAGGCCGAGGCCGGTCAGCGCGGCGGTGGGGCGCAGGGTGACCCTGGCGTGCAGGCGGGCGCCCGCCTGGTCGTCGGGCAGGGCCACGACGACCGCCTCGGCGACATCGGGGTGGGTGGTGATGACGGCCTCGACCTCCTGGAGGTTGGTGCGGATGCCGCGCACCTTGACCTGCCAGTCGGCGCGTCCTTCGAGGTGGACGAGGCCGTCCGCGGCGCGGGTGACGATGTCGCCGGTGCGGTAGTGGGCGTGGCCGTCGATCTCGGTGAACGCCTGCTCGTTGAGGGCGGTGCGGAGGTAGCCGTCGGTCTGGAAGGGCGTGGAGACGACGAGTTCGCCGGTGCCGGGGCCGTCCAGCGGGGTTCCGTCGGGGGCGAGTACGAGAGCGCGTACGCCCGGCAGGGGGCGGCCGATCGGCAGCGGGGTCTGGGGGTTCGGGGTGCGGGGGACCTCGTGCACGAAGGAGTCGTTGGTCTCCGTGCAGCCGAAGACGTTGTGGAAGCGCGCTGCGGGATAGGTCTCGAACACCGCCGACAGCAGGTCGGCCGGCATCGCCTCGCCGGTGAACACGGCCTGCCGCACGGTGGGTTGGGCGGGACCCTGCGCGAGCAGCCGGTGCAGCATCGGCACGCCCTGGACGAAGGTCACCCCCCGCCCGCTCACCAGCTCCGCGAGCCGGCCCGCGTCGGCGGCCTGCTCCTTGCCGACGAGGACGACGTGGGCGCCGAGCCGTAGGAAGGTCCACACGTCGAGCAGTGCCAGGTCGAAGTTGAGGGGGGCGTAGGAGAGGGCGACGTCGTCGTCGGTGAGGCCGAAGGCGTGGGTCGCCCAGTCGGCGAAGGCGGTGAAGCCGTCGGCGGGGATGGGCACGATCTTCGGGGTCCCGGTGGAACCGGAGGTGGTGAGCAGCAGGCGGGTGCGGCCGGGGGCGGGGATCGCGAACCCGGCCGCCTCGGTCTCGTCGTGCGGTATCGGCTCGGCCGACAGCGTGCCCCGCTCGTCCGCTCCAAGCAGCTGCACGGCACGTGCCTGCCGGCTCAGCCGGGCCAGCGCCTCGGCCCCCAGGTCGGGTGAGGGGACGAGGGCGATGAGGCCCTTGCGGAACACGGCCAGCAGCAGGGCGACGGTCTGCGGCGACTTGTGCGCCGGGACGCAGACGACGGCACCCGGCGCGAGGCGAAGGTGGTCCAGTCGGTCGGCGAACGCCGAGGTCAGGTCGTCGAGTTGCCGGTAGGTGACGCTCTGGTGGCAGCAGGACAGGGCGACGCGGTCGGCACGTCTTTCGCGCTGGGCGCCGACGGCGTCGGCTAGGTGTGGTGACGGCATGAACGGCCCCCGGACGGTGGTGAAGGGAACCCGGCGGGAACCGGTTGCCCTGCGGTCGGGCCCCGGTGCCGGGCGTTGATCACGACCCTCACTGTGTGGAGCGGGCCGGGGGTGTCACAAGGACGGTCCGGGATCCTCATCAGGTCCACAGGAATCCGTCAGGTCGCCCCCGGGAAAAGGGGGCGCCGGGCCGCGGATGGTGGCCGGACCACCTCCCGGAGTCCGTGCGGAGCGCTTTCGTCCGTCGCTCGACGGCCCGGTGTGGTGGTCCGGCCACCATCCGCGGGGCGGACGGGGTTCTCCGGGCACCTCCTCCGGACAGCCGGCCGCTCGGCAGGGTGGGACGCGTCAGAAGTCAGCAGGGCGAGAGGCAGGCGTCACCGTGAGCAGAGCCGTCTTCAGCGAAGCCGCCTTCAGCGAGAACGTCTTCAGCGAGGCCGACTTCAACGCAGGCTTCAGCCAGGCCGTCTTCGACCGCCCCGGCGCCGACCTCGGCTGGGCCGGCTTCCACCAGCCGCCGGACGTCGTGGCCGAACTGTCCGCCGCGCTCTTCCCGCAGGTGCTGCGCCGCAAGGACCAGCGCTGGTGGGCCGAGCAGTATGTGCGCGGACTGCTGGCCGCGGACGGCCGCAAGTCGGTGCGCCGGATCGCCTCCGCGGTCGGCGGCGGGGCGGCCGAGCAGAGCCTGCACCACCTCATCGCCGCCTCCACCTGGGACTGGTCACCGCTGCGGGCGGCCCTGGCCCAGCGCCTCCAGGACGCCGTCACCCCGGCCGCCTGGGTGGTGCAGCCGATGGCCATCCCCAAGGTCGGCGAGCACTCGGTGGGCGTCGGCCGGCAGTTCGTGCGGCGCGCGGGCCGGCCGGACAGCGGGCAGCAGGCGTTCGGCCTCTGGTTCGCCTCCGAGCAGGCGAGCGCGCCGGTCAACTGGCGGCTGCATCTGCCCGGCGGCTGGATCCGCGACGCGGAACGGCGCCGCCGGGCGGAGATCCCCGAGGCCGCGGGCGAGGAGACGCTGGAGGAGTGCGCGGCCGCTGTCGTACGGTCCACGCTCAAGTGGGAGCTGCCGCGCCGGCCCGTGATTCTCGGGGCGGCGGGCCCGGACCTGGGTACGGCGATGCGGCGCTACCGGGAGGCCGGCGTACCGCTGCTGGTGCGGGTGCCCGGCGGCACCGCGCTGGCCGTGGCCGAGCCGTCGCTGCCCGGCTTCGGCGCGGGGCCGCTCGCCGCGCAGCGGATCGCCGACTCGGTGCGGGCCCTGCGCCGCCCCGTCCAGTGGGCCGATCCGCTGGCCGGCCCGGCGGCCGTACGCAGCTCGCTGGTGGTGGGCGTCCCGGTGACGCTGCCGGACGACGGACGGCCGGGACTGCTGCTCGGCGAGTGGCCCGGCCCCCGAAGCGGCCCCCGAAGCGGCCTCCGGACCGGCCCCCAGACCGACCCGCGCCACCCGCCGACGGAGTTCTGGCTGACCGATCTGGACCGGATGCCGGTCCCCGCCCTGCTGAGGCTGGCCAAGCTGGCCCGCCGGGTGGCCCGCGACTGCGCCACGACCGGGGAGCAGGTCGGGCTACGGGACTTCGTCGGCCGCTCCTTCAAGGGCTGGCACCGCCACACCACCCTCGCCTCCGTCGCCTACGCGGCCCGCACGCTGGACACCTCCGGCGCCAGCACGGCACCGGCACGCAGCGCCTGATCCCGTCGTACGCCTTACTGCCCGCAGCACCTGAACCCGTCGCCTGCCCTACTACCCACCGCCCAGCAGATGCCGCGTCCGATGCAGCCGCAGCGCCAACTGCACCTCCAGCGCCTGCGCGGGCTCCTGCCAGTCGGAGCCGAGCAGGTCGGTGATCCGCTCCAGGCGGCGCGAGACGGTGTTGGGGTGGACGTGCAGCAGCTCCGCCGCCCGCGTGGGGCTGCTGCCGGAGGTGAAGTACGACTCCAGCGTGCGCAGCAGCTCGGTCGACTGCTGGTGGTCGTAGTCCAGTACGGGCCCGACGGCCGACCGTACGAACCGTTCGACGTCCTGCTTCTCCGACAACAGCAGGCCCAGGAACCCCAGTTCCTTCGGCGACGCCGTCCCGCCGACGCCCTCCAGCACGGTCAGGGCCTCCAGGCACCGCCGGGCCTCCTGGTGGACGCGGCGGACGTCGTCCGGCGCGGTGGTCGGCCCGGCCGCGCCACCGGTCACCGGATGCCCGAGGACGACGGACAGTTCGCGCTGTACGGATCTGGCGGCGCCCGACGGGTCGTCGCCGGGCAGCAGCAGCACGATGTGGCCCCCGTCGACGTACTTGAGCCCCGACAGCCGGTGCGCGCACGCCGAGGCCCAGGCGTTGGCCCGGCTCTGCGAACCGCCCTCCGGGCGGACCACCACGACCACGTGCGGTTCGGCGAGGTCGACGCCGAGCCGGCGGCCGCGGGCCGCGAGCTGGGTGGGCGGCAGTTGGGAGACGTGCAGCAGGTCGTGCAGCAGCTCGTCCCTGACCTGGCCCTCGGCCACCGCCGAACTGCGCTGCATCAGCAGCTGCACCGCGACGGCCTGCGCGACCAGGCCCAGCAGCTGCTCCTGCGTCTCGGACGGGGGCCGGGCGCCGTGCAGCAGCAGGGTGCCGAGGCTCTCCGTGCCGCCGGTGACCGGGCACGCCGAGAGCACGCCGCCGGTGCCGTCGTCGCAGCGTACGGGCCCTTCGGCGGCCTGCGCGTCCAGGCACAGACGGTCGAGCGGGGAGCCGTCCGTGCGGTTGTCTATGCGGGTAGATTCGGTGCCCGACAAAAAATCCGGGAAGTTTTCCGTACACGCGAGATCTTTGCCGATGGCGCCCCGCACCAGCAGGGGGCCGCCCAGTTCGGCGGCGGCCCGCTCCAGCAGGGCGGTCAGGTCGCTGCCGCCGAGAGCGAGGTCGATCAGGCCGCGGTGGACGCTGTGCAGGCGGCGCACGGCGGCCGAGGAGTCCATGGCCTGCGAGACGTCACCCGCAAGCTCGGCGACCTCGGTGCGGGTCCGCTCCAGCAGCCGGGTCCGTTCGATGGCGACGGCCGCGAGGTCGGCCAGCGAGGCCATCAGGGAGATCTCGTTGGGCAGGAAGTGCCGGATGTTGCGGTCGGCGACATAGAGCACGCCGAGTGTGGAGTGCTCGTGGCGCAGCGGGACGGCCATGATGGCCCGCAGTCCCTCGGAACGGACCACATGGTCGATGGTCTCGCTGTGGACGAAGCTGTCGTCGTGCAGGTAGTCCGGCGTCCAGAAGGGAGCGGACCGTTTCTGCGCGTGCGCTCCGACCCCGCCGGCGAACGGCACCTCGAACCCGACCGTGATCGCCGAGGCATGGCCGTCCGCGGCTCTGACCTCGGACGCCCCGTCGTCGCCGTGCAGGCTCACCCAGGACATGTCGAGGCCCATCAGCAGCCGGGCCCGCCGGGTGATCACCGCCAGCAGGGTGTCCAGGCTGTACGGGTGCGTCAGATCGCGTGCCGTGTCGACCAGCGCGGACAGTCCGGCCTCGCGCTGCTGACGCCGCGCGAACAGCTGTCTGACCTCCAGCGAGCGGTCCTTGGCCTGGGTCAGCTGCGCCAGGTCCGTGCCGTCGACGCCGGCGTCGGCCGCCTGGCGCAGCAGTTCCTCGAAGCGCTGGGCGGGCGCCTCTCTGGCCAGCAGGTCGAGCATGGCCAGCACATACGCGTCCAGCAGGCCCCCACCGGTCTGCAACCCGCGGCCCTCCCCCAGAGCATGGACCAGATCCTTCCGGAAAACCTAGTTCAGGTTTTTACCGAGGGTCAACCAGTCCTTGATCGGGTCACATCAAAAGCGCAGGTCAACGGCGTCGACGGTGGTGCGGCCACCAAACCTGCGGGCCCGCGCTGTTGCCGGAGCACCTTCCGCCGCGTCCGCCCCGCCCGTCACGCTCGGCAGCACAGGCAACGCACAGTGCGACGCCGCGAGTTGACCGGAACGGGTGGGGACTCATGCCGTACACACCGCAGGTGCAGGACTACCAACGCTCCCTGGAACGCAGCCGACAGTCCCTCAACCGGGCCGACCGGCCGGACGTGTTCACCCTCGCCGGACGGCAATGGGACCTGCTGGACGAGGTGTTCGCGCCGGTGTACTCGCCGTCGACCGGCGTGGCCCTGGACTTCCTCGGCCTCACCGGCCCCGGCGCCGACGAGGTGCGCGGCGGCTCGTTCCTGGAGATCGGCTGCGGTACGGGGGCCATCGCGGTGACCGCCGCCCTGGCCGGCCACACCCCGGTCGTCGCCTCGGACATCAACGTACGGGCGGTGGAGAACGCGGCCCGCAACGCCCGTCGGCACGCCGTGACCGACCGGGTCAGGGCCGTGCACGGCGACCTGTTCTCCGGTCTCGACGCCGACGAACGCTTCGACACCGTCTTCTGGAGCTCCAACTACGTGCTCGGCCCCGACCATTACGAGTACCGCTCCGCCCACGAACGCGCCTACGTCGACGCCGGCTACCGCACCCACCGCCGCTACCTGGAGCAGGCCCCGCTGCGCACCACGCCCGGCGGCCGGGCCCTGCTGCACTTCAGCAGCCGCGGCGACCACCCCTGCCTGACCCGCATCGCCGAGGAGACCGGCCGCGAGCTGCGGGTCCTCAAGAGCTGCCAGGTCCGCGAGGGGGAGTACGGCAACGACATCGTCGAGCACCTGTTGCTCCAGATCGTGCCGGTCGGCTGACCGTCGAGCACCTGCCGCTCCAGATCGTCCTGGCCAGCCGCCCGCACCCCACGGATCCGACCTGCGGAGAGACCGGATTTCCATGCGCACCCTGCTCGTCGACAACCACGACTCGTTCACCTACAACCTCGTCCACCAGCTCGCCCGCGTCACCGGCGCCGAGCCGACGGTCGTCCGCAACGACGACCCCAACTGGCACCCCGCCCTGCTGGCGGAGTTCGACGCCGTCGTCATCTCGCCCGGCCCCGGAACCCCGCAGCGCGCCGCGGACTTCGGCATCAGCCGGGAGATCGTCGAGCGCACGGACCTGCCGCTGCTCGGTGTGTGTCTGGGCCACCAGGGCATCGGGCTGCTGAACGGGGCGAGCGTCGGCCGGGCCCCGGAGCCCCGGCACGGCCGCACCTCGCCGGTGCTGCACGAGGGCGAGGGCCTGTTCGCCGGCCTGCCCTCGCCGTTCGAGGCGGTGCGCTACCACTCCCTCGCCGTCACCGGCCTCCCCGACCGCCTCGAGGTCACCGCGTGGACGCCGGACGGCGTGGTCATGGGCCTGCGACACCGGGAACGGCCGCTGTGGGGCGTGCAGTTCCACCCCGAGTCGATCTGTTCGCAGTACGGCGACGAGCTGCTGGCCAACTTCCACCGCCTGGCCCGGGCCGGCGTCGGCCGCCGGCGCGAGACGGTGACACTCCGGCCCCCGGCGCCGCTGCCTCGTACCCCCACCCGTTCCCTGCGCGTGCTCACCGCCCAGGTCCCCACGCCCTGCGACGACGAGACGCTCCACGACCGTCTCTTCCACGCCGCCGACCACGCGTTCTGGCTGGACAGCAGCCGCCGCGACGGCCAGGGCCGCTTCTCCGTCATGGGCGACGCCTCGGGACCACTGGCCCGGGTGGCCACGGCGGACGTGGCGACCAACACCGTCACCGTGCGCTCGGCGACCTCCGAGGAGACCGTGGAGGGCCCGTTCCTGGACTGGCTCGACCGGGACATGGCCGCCCTCGACGTCGAAGTGCCGCCGCTCCCCTGCGACTTCGCCCTCGGCTGGACCGGCTACCTCGGCTACGGCCTCAAGGCGGAGTGCGGCGCCCCGCCCGGCCCGCGCGCGGAGGAGCCCGACGCCGTGATGGTCTTCACGGACCGCGCCCTCGTCCTCGACCACGAGACCGGTACGACCCACCTCCTCGCCCTCGCCGAGCCCGACGACCCGGAGCCCGCCCGCGCCTGGCTCGACGCCACCGCCCGCCGCCTCACCACCCTCACCGGCGCCCTCCCGGCCCCGCCGCCCGAACCCCCGGCCCCCTTCGGGGAGGTACGGCTGCGCCACGACCGCGACGCCTACCTCCGGCTCATCGACGCCTGCCAGGAGGAGATCGCCGCAGGCGAGAGCTACGAGATCTGCCTGACCAACATGGCCGAGGCCACGGCGGACGTGCACCCCTGGCAGGCGTACCGCTTCCTGCGGCGCACCAGCCCCGCCCCCTTCGGCGCCCTCCTGCGCTTCGGCGAGCTGTCGGTGCTCTCCACCTCGCCCGAGCGGTTCCTGCGCGTCTCGGCCGACGGTGTCGTGGAGTCCAAGCCCATCAAGGGCACCCGCCCGCGCGGCGCCACCCCCGAGGAGGACGCCGCCCTCGTCGCCGACCTGCGCACACACGAGAAGGACCGCGCCGAGAACCTGATGATCGTCGACCTGGTCCGCAACGACCTGGGCCGCTGCGCCGAGACCGGCAGCGTCCGGGCCGACCCCGTCTTCGCCGTCGAGAGCTACGCCACCGTCCACCAGCTCGTCAGCACCGTGACCGCACGGCTGCGCCCCGACAGCAGCCCGGTGCGCTGTCTGCGCGCGGCCTTCCCGCCGGGGTCGATGACCGGCGCGCCCAAGCCGCGCACCATGGAGATCATCGACCGCCTGGAGAACGGCCCGCGCGGCATCTACTCCGGCGCCATCGGCTACCTCTCCCTGACCGGCGCCGCCGACTTCAGCGTCGTCATCCGCACCGCCGTCGTCACCCCGGGCCGGTTGCGGTACGGCGTCGGCGGCGCGATCGTCGCCCTGTCCGACCCGGCCGACGAATTCGAGGAGACGGTCGTCAAGGCGGCCCCGCTGCTAGCGCTGGCGGGCACCGGCTTCGCCGACCTGCGGCAGCCGCTGCCGACGGCCGCCCACTGACACCGCGGGCCCGGCTCCCCAAGGGGACCGGGCCCGCAGCAGTTCCTCTCCTACGACGTCCACGTCGACGTCACACTCGGCCAGACAGCGCAGCTCGCGCAGGGACTGCTCATGACAGCCCAGCAGCGTGTCGCCCTCCAGCGCCCGGCCACGCGCCGCGGCCTCCACCGTCTGCGTCGTCATCACATGCCCGGTGTTCCAGCTGACCAGGGTCCGCACCTGCTCGGCCCGCATCCCCGACCACAGCAGCATCGGCGGCCGGGCACCGCAGGCCCGCAGGCTCTGCCAGCGCTCACCGCCCAGCGCGGTCTCCCGCGCCCGGTACAGCAGCCGGGCGGCGGCCAGGGCGGCTATGCCGCGCAGCGCGCTCGCCGCGGCGCCGGGCCGTCGGTCGAGACGGGCGTCCACCTCGTCCTCCAGCGCCCCCAGCTCGCACGAAGCGGCCGTGCCCAGGCCCGCCAGCTCCACACCGCGCTCCCGGGCGCGCACCAGGCCCGCCTCCTGAGCGGCGAGGACGGCCCGGTACTGACGTACCGAGAAGACCAGAGTGGACTCGACGCCGATCCCCTCGGCCAGGCAGTCCGCCACGGTGTCGATGCCGGCCGCTGTCGCCGGCACGCTCACCAGCACGTTCGGCCGGTCCACGGCACTGCGCAGCATCCGGGCCGCCGCCACCCACGCCTCCGGGTCGTCGGCCCCGTCGAAGGCGGCCGCGGCGACCGACACGAAGCCGCCGCGCACCCGCACCGCGTCACACGCCGCCCGGACCGCGCCCAGCGGCGTCCCGGACGCCATCCGGACACCGCGGAACCCGCACCGCACGGCGTCGAGCACCCCCGGGCCCTCTTGCGGGCCCGCGTCCCACCACGGCGCGACCCCTTCGGCGGCGAGCTCCTCGAGGAGCCCCATAGCTTCAGACGTCATCACCCCCCAAACCTAGGGGGATTGGCTGGAACACGTCACTGTCGTCATCCAGACGTTGTCAGGTCTCCGCACACTCCGTCCGCACAGAAAAACCCCCTGACCGTGTTCCCACAGGTCAGGGGGTTCTTTGTTGTGGAGCCTAGGGGAGTCGAACCCCTGACATCTGCCATGCAAAGACAGCGCTCTACCAACTGAGCTAAGGCCCCGGAAAAGGAACGTCCGTCCGGTGGAGTCACACCACCGGCGGGCGCCGCAGACCAGAGTACCGGGTCGCCAGGGGTATCTCGCAAAAAGATTGGGGGTCCCGATGAATGACCACTCTCCGTAAGATGCTCGGCGTGGTTCGCTACAGCGAACCGCGGTATTTGGGGAAGCGATGGGGAGACGCAATGGACGCCGCACAGCAGGAAGCCACCGCAAGAGCGCGGGAACTGCAGCGGAACTGGTACGGGGAGCCGCTGGGGGCGCTCTTCCGTAAGCTCATAGACGATCTTGGCCTCAACCAGGCTCGTCTCGCGGGGGTACTGGGACTGTCGGCACCGATGCTGTCGCAGCTGATGAGCGGACAGCGGGCGAAGATCGGCAACCCGGCCGTGGTGCAGCGCGTGCAGCTGCTCCAGGACCTGGCGGGCCAGGTCGCGGACGGCAGCGTCAGCGCCGCCGAGGCGACGGAACGGATGGACGAGATCAAGAAGTCCCAGGGGGGCTCGGTGCTCAGCAACACCACGACCTCGACGAACAGTTCGGGAGCGCCGACGGTCAAGCGGGTCGTCCGCGAGATCCAGTCGCTGCTGCGCTCGGTCGCGGCCGCCGGCGACATCATCGACGCCGCCGACACCCTCGCCCCGACCCACCCGGAACTGGCAGAGTTCCTCCGGGTCTACGGCGCCGGCCGCACCTCCGACGCCGTCACGCACTACCAGTCCCACCAGAGCTGACCCGGCGAGGCGCGAGGGGGTCGCGCCTCACCACAGAGGGACCGGAGAACGACACGCGGGGGCGTGTCCTTCCACCGGACCCGGGGGCATGAGGGGTGTCACTCATCTCTGAGGGATACGACGGGAGTCGTATCCCCCGCAGTGGGGGAAGCAAGGGGGGAGACCGAAGGGGGAGGAGCGACGCACAGCCATGGGTGAGGTCTTCGCCGGCCGGTACGAACTCGTCGACCCGATCGGGCGCGGTGGCGTCGGCGCGGTCTGGCGCGCCTGGGACCACCGGCGTCGGCGCTATGTCGCCGCCAAGGTGCTCCAGCAGAGAGACGCGCACTCCCTGCTGCGGTTCGTCCGTGAGCAGGCGCTGCGGATCGACCACCCCCATGTGCTCGCGCCCGCCAGCTGGGCCGCCGACGACGACAAGGTCCTGTTCACCATGGACCTGGTCGGCGGCGGTTCGCTGGTCCACCTGGTCGGGGACTACGGCCCGCTGCCGCCGTTCTTCGTCTGCACACTGCTGGACCAGCTGCTGTCCGGACTGGCCGCGGTGCACGCGGAGGACGTCGTCCACCGGGACATCAAGCCGGCCAACCTGCTGCTGGAGGCCACCGGCGCCGGCCGCCCCCGGCTGCGGCTGTCCGACTTCGGCATCGCCATGCGGCTGGGCGAGGCGCGCCTGACGGAGACCGACCTCGTGGTGGGGACGCCGGGATACATCGCGCCCGAGCAGATGATGGGCTCCGAACCGGACTTCCCCGCCGACCTGTTCGCCGTAGGACTGGTCGCCCTCTATCTCCTGGAGGGCGCGCGGCCCGACACCAAGGCGCTCGTGCAGTACTTCGCGGCGCACGGGACACCGGGGGCGCCCAAGGGCATACCCGAGCCGCTCTGGCAGGTCGTGGCCACCCTGCTCCAGCCCGATCCGCAGGCGCGGTTCCGCACGGCCACGGGGGCGCGCAAAGCACTCGCCTCGGCCATGGAACTCCTGCCCGAACCGGGCCCCGACGACGAGCTGATCGAGATCTTCGACCAACTCGGCCCCCTGCCACCAGGGTTCGGCCCCGAGGGACCACTCAAGCCGGCACCGGGTGTGGAGACGACCCGGGGGGCGAGGGCGGCACGGGAGGCGCGGGGCGCGCCCGCTGACCCGACGGACTCTTCCTGGCCGGACACGGACAGGTCCTCCGACTCCGTATGGCCCGGCACGGGTTCGGTGACGACCGATCCCCGTCGCGGCGCCGCGAGTTCGAGAACTGCTGATCCGCATAGCGCCGCCGCGAGTTCGAGGACGACCGACCCTCGTCACGCCGCCGCGAGTACGGGTACGACCGACCCCCGTCACGCCGCCGCCCCCGGAGTCGTACCGCCCGCCCCCGGAGTCGTACCACCCGGCCCCCGACAAGGCACCGCCACCGGCCCCACGCCGGACAACACGCCACCCCGCCCCCAGCACCCTCCCACCACGGACCCGTCGACCGGAGCGCAGCCGCCCTCCATGTCGGACACCGGCAGCTTCCACCTGCCGCCTCCCCAGACCACCGCACCAGAACCACAGCACAGCGGCACACCACAACAGCCCACGCACCCAGCCTCGATCGCCCCCCACGACCCCACGCACGTCCTGCCCACCCCCCGCCCCGAAGCACCCCACCAGCCCAACCGGCACGATCAGCCCGGTCGGCCGCACCAACCGCACCAGTCACCCCACCCGGCACCGCCCCTGACCCCACCGCTCCCGCGTCAGCCCGCCGATGCCTCTACCGCTTCATACACCGCTCAGGTCCCGCAGGTTCCGCCTCCGGCTCAGCCAATCCCCCGCCGCCGCGGCTCAAGGGCCCGCCGCCGCCCGGGCCCCCCGGCCAAGGTGACGCTCCCCCTCCTGCTCCTGGCGCTGACCTGCTACGCCGTGGGCTTCTGGGCACTGACCCGCATCTGATCAACCCACCCCCCACGAGCAAGCCGACGATGCGGCCCCCGCCGCTCCACTCAGCCGGCCACCCTTACGCGGCGCCCCCAGCCCGCCGCCGAGCCACCACCGTCCACACCCCGAGCACCCCCAGCAGCACAGTCCCGCCCCCGATCCCGGCGACAGCGACCACCGTCATCACCGCATCGCCGCCCCCCGCAGCCCCGCCACCGCCGTCACCTCCCCCGGCAACCCCAGCCCCCGGCCCCTGCCCCTGAGCCGCCACCTCGAAGGGCCCCGGAGGCTGGAACCGTCCGTCATACGCGGGCCCCGCCTGGGCCGAGCCGTCGACCCCGACGCGCAACATCACTCCGAACGGCCCCGCACCGAACTCCTCGCCCATCTGCTCGGAGAGATGGAGGACGAGGTAGTACGAGCCGGCGAACCGCATGCCGCGCACCGCGCCGGAGGAGTCGTAACGGTTGGCGTAGTCGACCGGCGGTACCGGGCGGAGCGCGACCGCCTTCTGGCTGCCGCTGTAGCCGAAGCTCACGTCGGCGACGGGACCGCGCGCGGGGTTGTAGAGGGACATGGTCAGGGCGCCGCCCACATAAGGGCCGCGGATCGTGCTGTCCAGTTCCGCGGTGGCGCCCAGGCGTTGCCCCCAGCCGACCGGTACCGCGTAGAAGAGCGTCTGGCCGGGGGAGATGTCAGCCCTCCAGACCCCTTGCTCCACCGGCGCGGCCGAGCCGAAGCCCGTGCCTCCGGAGCGGGGTGTGGCCGCGCCCGTGACGCCACCGGGCGAGGTGGAGTCGGAGTCCGGGTCCGGGCTCCCGGGCGGAGTGGTGCCCATGGCCTTCTCGAGCCGCGGTTCCAGGAACGGCGCCAGCTCCAGATCCCAGTCGTCCGGTGTCCCGCCCGTCCCGGCGATGCGGTGGACGATCACGTAGTAGGAGCCGTCTTCCTGGCACGCCGTCCGCCGGGGGGAGATCTCCCGCGTCCCCGACACCACGATCGGCCGCGGACTGCGCCCCGCACCCACCAGATCGCTCTCGATGGAGCAGTTGCGGCTGTCGGCGTCCTGCACGGTCACCCTGATGCCGTCCGACGCGGTCACCGTCGCACCCGCGCGCGGGACAGCGGTGACGGAGACGTACGCGTCGGAGGTGTCGTCGAGTTCGAGGCGGTAGTAGACGTCGCCGTCCGCCGGAAGGGAGCTCTTGTAGGTCTTGCCGGGGAGGAGGAGCTCGGCGTCCCCGGTGCCCGCGGCACCGTCGACCGGCTGGTCATCGGCCGAGAAGCCGTACGACCCCTCGGACTCAGCCGCAATCGACGCCGTCTGCCCCATCAGGGTGACGGCCACGACCACCGCTCCCACGAGTGCCGGGCGCAGAGCGGTCCACGGCCGAGAACGCCACCGCACGGTACGCCGCCCCACCGCAACCCGCCACCTCTCCTCGTCGCCGGACCGTCGCCGGACCGTGGCCCATCCTGCCCAGCCGGGGCGGCGCTCACCCCCGCTCACCCCCGTATTCAGGCCACCCCATGATTCAGGGAACGCAAAACCCCGACCGCAGCGGCGGCCGGGGTCTGTTCAGAATCGGGTGTCAGTGCTCACGAACCCGTGGGCACGGAGTCAGTCGCCTCCGTCCACAGATCCTGCTCGGCGCGATCCGCCTGGATCTGGCGGTACACGAGGAGCCCGCCGATGGCGGCCAGTGCGACCAGGAGAAGCTTCTTCACCGCGCGACCTCGTCTTTCCTTGACGTAGGGGACCTCTGGCGCCCGACTATACACACCGTCCGATACCGATCGGTGACCTGCGTCAGCCCCTCAACTTCCGCCTTCGGCACCGCAATAGAAGCGGATGACGCCGCTCCGATCGGAGGGTGATCACACCTCCACACACGGTGACTTTGATGCGATCCCTCCCCTCTGCTCCGGATTTCGGGCCCCTTGCGTCCATCCGGGTGGTGTTCATCTGAAGATCGACGCGCCATGGGCGTCGGTCCGTGCTTTCGCGACCCTCATACACATCATGAGGAAAGTACGCAAATCGCCCAACCCGAAAGTAGAGGGACCATGGACCGGAACAAGGTCATGAAGCTGTGGACCGCGATCGTCACCGCCTTCCTGGCGCTGTGCACGACGCTCGGACTCGTCACCACCACCGCCGCGGCGGCCGTACCGCAGGCCGACACCACGCGTAACAGCACCGCGCCGGTCGCGGCGCCGGAGCTGTCCCCGTGGGCCGCGGCTTGGTCCTGGTCCCTGACCCACGCCAGGTCCCTGCCGCCCACGATGAAGCAGCGCATCCGCGCCGAGGCCCACGGCAAGACCCCGAGCTGCCGCCACCGCTCCCCGTCGGACACCGAGTACACCGACGACGCGACAACCCTCTGCGACGACACCGCGGCCGCCCCGCAGGCCGAGTCGGCCGCGGCCCCGCACGGCGGCTGACCACCCGCCACACGCGCACGACCCTGACGTAACAGCACGACGTAACAGCACGACGTAACGACACGACACAACAGCACGACGCAACAGCAGGCCCAAGTACCGCGCTGTGCACACCCCCTCTGCCGACCACCCGCCGAAGGCCTACCGCTCCCATGCGAGCAGCGGTTGCCCCACGGCCGGGAAGGGCACTGGGTGATCCAGGAGAACGGCCCGAACGAACACGGAGCAGCCCTCCACCACAGAAACACCAACGACTTCCGCGCACATGGATCCGGCCGAGCGTGAGGCCCGGATGTCCCGCCATAGAGGAGAGAGCGCGCGCACTCGCCGCCCTTCACTGGCGTACGACTCCGAAGGCCCCGCTGCCGGGATCCCTGGACCCGCCCCATCGTCCGGCACCGGTCCCTCCCCTCGTGGGGACCGGTGCCGAACCCTGGGGCAGCGTCGGCCTGCGCCCGGGCGGCGTGGGCCGGGCGATGGCCGGAACATGGCAGTCCGGATGCGGCCGGTGATTACTCCGGCGGAAGCTCAGGCAACACACAGTCAACGCGTTGCGGTGGCTTGATCCTGCCCCCTGGGGTCGCCGCCGGGGAGGTTCCGGACCTGAGGGGTCGACTTTTCCGCAGGTCAGCCCTATAGAGTGAGTTTTCCGGTCCGGACGTCCAGTGGCGAGGGAAGTAAGGGGTGGAGGCCTTGAGTTCCGACTCAGGGGCACGCACGGCCTTCGCCGAACGCCTCGCGCTGCTGTACCGGGAGGCCGGAAACCCTCCCCTCAAGAGCGTGTCCGAGGCGGTCGGACGACTGCAGCGGGTCGACGAACGGGGGCGTCCCGTACGGGTGTCCGCGCAGCGGATCAGCGACTGGCGCCGGGCGCGGAACGTACCCGCACAGTTCACCGCGCTCGCGGCCGTCCTGCACATCCTGATACCCCAGGCGCGCCGCGCCCAGCCCACTCCGGTCTCCACCGGGCTCTACGACCTCACCCACTGGCAGCACCTGTGGGAGCGGGCGATCACCGGCGCCGCCGACGAGGAGCGCGCCCCTGCCGAGAGTCCGCCCCCGCCCACGGCCGGCGTCTGCCCCTACCGCGGCCTCGCCTCGTACCGCCGCGAGGACGCCCGCTGGTTCTTCGGCCGCGAACGCAGCACCGACGCCCTCCTCGCCCAGCTGCTGTGCGCGGAGCGCACCGGGGGCCTGGTCATGCTGGTGGGCGCCTCGGGAGCGGGGAAGTCCTCGCTGCTCAACGCCGGTCTGGTGCCCGCGCTGGCGGAGGGCGGCCAGGAGGTGGTCCAGCTCGTGCCGGGCACCGATCCGCTCGCCGAGCTGACCCGTCGTATCCCCGCACTCACCACGGCCGCCTCGGAACCGTCCGACCTCGCGTTCGCCCAGACCGTACGAGACTCCGTGCGCGCGTGGGCCAGCAAGGGCCCGTCCGGCGAAGGCCCGTCCGGTGAAGACTCATCCGCCGGATCCCGGCCGGTCCTGATCGTCGACCAGTTCGAAGAGACGTTCACTCTCTGCGGCGACGAGACGGACCGCCGTACGTTCGTCCAGCTCCTGCACGCCGTGTCCACACCCGGCGACGTCCCGGACGATCCCGCTCCGATGCTGGTCGTCCTCGGTATCCGCGCCGACTTCTACGAGCAGTGCCTCTCCTATCCCGAACTCGCCGACGCGCTCCAGCACCGGCACATGGTGCTGAGCCCGCTGACCGCCACCGAACTGCGCGAGGCCGTGACCGCCCCGGCCAAGGCCGTGGGACTTGAGCTGGAGCCGGGGCTCGCGGAGCTGATCGTCCGTGAGGTGAGCGCCGACGGGCCGCGCGGGGCACACGACGCCGGGGTGCTGCCGCTGCTCTCCCACGCCCTGCTGGCCACCTGGCAGCGCCGCAAGTCGGGGCGGCTGACGCTGGCCGGATACCGGGCCGCGGGCGGCATCCAGGGCGCCGTGGCGGCCACCGCCGAGCGCGCCTGGTCGGGGCTCGACCCGGCCGCCCGTACCGCCACGCGGCTGCTCCTGCTGCGGCTGGTCCGGATCAGCGAGGACACCCAGGCCACCCGCAGGCGCGGCACCCGGCGTCAGCTGGCGGCGGAGTCGGCGGACCCCGACAAGACCGAGGAGTCCCTGGAGGCGCTGGTCCGGGCCCGGTTGGTGACGCTGGACGCGGAGACGGTGGAGATCACCCACGAGGCGCTCCTGCACGCCTGGCCGCGGCTGCGCGAGTGGATCGACGAGGACCGCAGCGGCAACCTGCTGCGCCAGCGTCTGGAGGAGGACGGCAGGTCGTGGGAGGCCTCCGCGCGCGACTCCGCGCTCCTGTACCGCGGCTCACGCCTCGAACAGGCCCGCACCTGGGCCAAGTCGGCCGGCGACACCTTCCTGACCCGCAGCGCGGTGGAGTTCCTGGCGGCCTCGGTACGGCTGCGCCGGCGCACGGTGTGGATCAGCCGGGCCGCGATCTCCGCGCTGCTCGCGCTCACGCTCGTCGCCGTCTGCGCGGCGGTGATCGCGTGGAAGCAGCGGGACGACGCCGTCTTCGAGCAGGTCGTCGCCGAGGCGGACCGCTTCCAGGACACCGATCCCTCGCTGTCCGCGCAGCTCGCCCTGGTGGCGCACCGGCTGCGCGGGGGCGACGAGGGCGCGCGCAGCCGCGTGCTGTCGACGGCGAACGCCCCACTGGCCACCCCGCTGCTCGGCCACACCGGCGCCGTCTACCTCACCTCGTTCAGCCCCGACGGCCGCACGCTGGCCACCGCGAGCTACGACCGCACGGTCCGCCTGTGGGACGTCGCCGACCCCGCCCGCCCCAAGCCGCTCGGCGCACCCCTGACCGGCCACACGAGCTGGGTCAGCAGCGCGGTCTTCAGCCCGGACGGCCACACCCTCGCCAGCGCCTCGGATGACGGAACGATTCGCCTGTGGGACGTACGGCAGCCGGGCCACCCGCGTTCCCTCGGCACACCGGTGACCGGCCACAGCGGCACGATCTACCTGGTCGCGTTCAGCCCGGACGGCCGCACCCTGGCTTCCGCCGGCGACGACCACACCGTCCGCCTGTGGAACGTGACCGACCCCGCCCGCCCCGAGCCGCTCGGCAGACCGCTCACCGGCTCCACCGCGGCCGTGCGGTCCGTCGCGTTCAGCCCGGACGGCCGGACCCTGGCGGCCGGGGGCGACGACGACACGATCCGGCTGTGGGACACGACCGACCCGCGTGAACCCGAGCCGCTGGGCGGCCCGTTGACCGGGCACACCGGAATCATCCACTCCGTGGCGTTCAGCCCGGACGGCCGCACCCTCGCCAGCGGCAGCACGGACGACACCGTACGCCTGTGGAACGTGGCCGATCCGCGGGCGCCCGAGCCGCTGGGTGCCCCGCTGGCCGGGCACACCGGCCCGGTCTGGTCGGTGGCGTTCAGCCCCGACGGCACGCGGCTCGCCGCCGCGAGCGCGGACAGCACGGCCAGCCTGTGGGACGTCGCCAACCCCGCGTTCCCGTCCCGGATCGGGGAGCCGCTGTCCGGCGCGAGCGGGGAGATGTACGCGCTGGGCTTCAGCCCGGACGGCCGTACGCTCGCCACCGGCAACGGCGACAACAAGGTCCGGCTCTGGTCCATCCCCACCTCGGACATGACCGGCAGACTCGGCGCGTTCCGCCCGGACGGCCGGGTCCTCGCCACGGCGGCCCGCGACGAGAACATCCGCCTGTGGAGCCTCACCGACCCCGACCGGCCAAGGCGCCTGGCCGCGCCCTTCAGGCCGGGGGAGGGCGACATCCGTGCGCTGGCGTTCGCCCCGGACGGCCGGACCCTCGCGGTCCTGACGGGCAGCCACGCGGTACAGCTGTTCAACGTCGCCGACCCCCGCCACCCGGTCCCCTACGGTCCCCCGGTCCCCCTCCGGACCCGCTTCCCGGGCCCCGAGGCGCTGGCGTTCAGCCCGGACGGCCGCCTCCTGGCGACGGCCCACGACGACCGCTCGATCCAGCTGTGGAACGTCACCGACCCTGCCCATCTCACCAGGCTCGGCGCCCCGCTGACCGGTCACCGGGGTTACGTCAACTCCCTGCTGTTCAGCCCGGACAGCCGCACGCTGGCCAGTGGCAGCGCCGACGACACGGTCCGCCTGTGGAACGTCACCGACCCCGGGCACGCGACCCCGCTCGGCGCCCCGCTCACCGGCCACTCCGGCCCCATCGACACCCTCGCCTACAGCCCGGACGGCCACACCCTCGCCAGCGCCGGCGACGACGACACGGTCCGCCTGTGGAACGTCGCCGACCCCCACGACGCGTCCCCGGTCGGCCCGATCCTCACCGGCCACACCGAGGCGATCGTGTCCCTCACCTTCAGCAGGGACGGCGACACCCTCGCCAGCGGCGGCAACGACAACACCATCCGAGCCTGGGACGTCACCGACCCGGCGCTCGCGACGCCCATCGGCCAGGCGATGAGCCCGGGCGGCCGGACGGGCAGCTTCCTGTCCTTCAGCCCGCACGCCGACCTGCTCGGCATCTCCAGCGGCGTCGACACCGTACGGCTGTGGAACCTCGACACCGACACCGCGGTCCGCCGCATCTGCGCGGCCACGCGCGGCGTCCTGACGCCCGGGAAATGGCACGAGTACCTGCCGCGACTCGCCTATGAACCCCCGTGCGAGGACTGACGGGATCACGTGATCCCCATCACAACACCTCACCGGTCCCGAGCAGCCGCCTCCCCCAGCACCTTCACCGTTGTTAGCCTTGGCCATAGCCCGGTCGCTGGTGCATCCCCCGTCGCCAGCGACCGGGCGTTCGCATACCCACCGCAGGACGATTTCCGCGCATACGAAAAGACCCCCAGTCGTATCGACTGGGGGTCTTCGTTCTGTGGGGCTAACAGGATTTGAACCTGTGGCCTCATCCTTATCAGGGATGCGCTCTAACCAACTGAGCTATAGCCCCGCCGCGCTCTGCGGTGTGTGTCCCGCGCGCTGACTCCTGAAGATTAGCGCACGACCGGGGCAGTCCCAAAATCGATAGTCAGGGCCGCTTACTCGTCCTCGGCGAGCGTCAGCTCGACGCCGCCGACGAAGCCCGCGGAGAGGTTGTAGATGAACGCGCCGAGCGTCGCGAGGGCCGTCGCGAGGACGACGTCGATGACCGCGATGATCGTCGTGAACATCAGGACGTTGGGCAGGGAGAGGAACGACTGCAGGTCGAAGCCGTTCGACTCGTTCGAGCCGGTCGCCTCCGAGATGGTGCCGCCGACGGTCGAGAAGACGCCCATCGCGTCCATGACCATCCACAGCACGGCGGCCGCGACGATCGTGCAGATGCCGAGCGCGATGGAGAGCAGGAAGCTGACCTTCATCACCGACCACGGGTCGGCCTTGGCCACCCGCAGCCGCGCCTTGCGGGTGCGCGGCGTGGTGCGCGCGCCGGTGCGCGGCCGGCGTACCGCGCCGGTGGCCGCGGCCTGCGCCGGGTAGGCCTGCGGCGGGTGGTAGGGGCCCGCGGCCTGTTCCGGCCGGCGTTCCCCCGGCAGCGGCGACGGCGGCTGCTGGGCCGGCGGCTGCGGCTGTGGGCCCGGAGCAGCCGGGCCCGCGCCGGCCGCGTACTGCTGGGTCTGCGGGCCTCGGGTGTCCGTCACAGTTCCCCCCTGTGATCCAGATGCGTCGGGCGAGGGAGAGTCCTTGGCGGGCGCCTTGATCGCCTTGAGCTGGGTCGTGTGCGAATCTGTCGCCCGCCCGTCCGTGCCCCGCCCGTCCGTGATGTGCGCGTCGGTCGTACGCGCAGCGTTCGTACGCGCGGCGGAGCCACGACCGCCGTCGTCCGTGTCCGTACCGGAAGGGGTACTGGACGGTCCGGCGCCCGTGGCTCCGCTCACGTGACTCACTCCTCGTGCTACTCGGCCGAGGGCGCCTCACCCTCGTCCGTGCCGGGGGTCGCGGCGCCTTCGGCGGTCTCGTCGACGGCGTCCTCGCCGTCGACCTCCTCCGCCTCGCGCCCCGCCTCGGCGTTACGTGCGATACCGACGACGGCATCGCGCTTGCCCAGGTTGATCAGTTGGACGCCCATGGTGTCACGGCCCGTCTCCCTGACCTCGTTGACTCGCGTACGAATCACACCGCCGCCCAGTGTGATGGCGAGGATCTCGTCGGTCTCCTCGACCACCAGCGCGCCGACGAGAGAACCCCGGTCCTCCACGATCTTGGCGGCCTTGATGCCGAGGCCGCCGCGACCCTGGACGCGGTACTCGTCGACGGCGGTCCGCTTCGCGTACCCACCGTCGGTGGCAGTGAACACGAACGTACCGGGTCGAACAACATTCATCGAGAGCAGCTCGTCTCCCTCACGGAAACTCATGCCCTTCACACCCGAGGTGGCGCGGCCCATGGGACGGAGTGCCTCGTCCGTGGCCGTGAACCTGATCGACTGTGCCTTCTTGCTGATCAGAAGCAGATCGTCCTCGGCCGAGACGAGTTCGGCTCCGATCAGTTCGTCGTCCGATCCGTCGTCTGTTTCCCGGAGGTTGATCGCGATGACACCTCCGGAACGGGGCGAATCGTAATCCTTCAGAGCCGTCTTCTTCACCAGACCGCCCTTGGTGGCCAGGATCAGATACGGCGCCACCTCGTAGTTGCGGATGGCGAGGATCTCCGCGATCGCCTCGTCCGGCTGGAAGGCCAGCAGGTTGGCGACGTGCTGTCCACGCGCGTCACGCCCGGCGTCCGGCAGCTCGTACGCCTTCGCCCGGTAGACGCGGCCCTTGTTGGTGAAGAACAGCAGCCAGTGGTGGGTGGTGGAGACGAAGAAGTGGTCGACGATGTCGTCTTCCTTGAGCTTCGTGCCCCGCACGCCCTTGCCGCCGCGCTTCTGCGCCCGGTAGTCGTCCGTCTTGGTGCGCTTGACGTAGCCGCCGCGCGTGACGGTGACGACGATGTCCTCCTCGGCGATGAGGTCCTCGATGGACATGTCACCGTCGTAGGGCACCAGCATGGTCTTGCGGTCGTCGCCGTACTTCTCGACGATCGCGGCGAGTTCCTCGCTGACGATGCCGCGCTGGCGGACCGGCGAGGCCAGGATCGCGTTGTACTCGGCGATCTTCGCCTGGAGTTCGTCGTGCTCCTGGATGATCTTCTGGCGCTCCAGGGCGGCCAGTCGGCGCAGCTGCATCTCGAGGATGGCGTTGGCCTGGATCTCGTCGATCTCCAGGAGCTGCATCAGGCCCGTGCGCGCGATGTCGACCGTCTCGCTCGCCCGGATCAGCGCGATGACCTCGTCGATGGCGTCCAGGGCCTTGAGCAGGCCGCGCAGGATGTGCGCCCGCTCCTCGGCCTTGCGCAGCCGGAACTTCGTCCGGCGGACGATGACCTCGATCTGGTGCGTCACCCAGTGCCGGATGAACGCGTCCAGCGAGAGGGTGCGCGGCACGCCGTCGACCAGGGCCAGCATGTTGGCGCTGAAGTTCGACTGAAGGTCCGTGTGCTTGTACAGGTTGTTCAGGACGACCTTGGCGACCGCGTCCCGCTTCAGGACGATGACGAGGCGCTGGCCGGTGCGCGAGCTGGACTCGTCGCGGACGTCCGCGATGCCGCCGACCTTGCCGTCCTTCACCAGGTCGGCGATCTTCTGCGCGAGGTTGTCGGGGTTGGTCTGGTACGGCAGTTCCGTGACCACCAGGCACTGGCGGTTCTGGATCTCCTCGACCGCGACGACCGCCCGCATGGTGATCGAGCCACGGCCCGTGCGGTACGCCTCCTCGATGCCCTTGCGGCCCACGACCAGCGCGCCGGTCGGGAAGTCCGGGCCCTTGATGCGCTCGATGAGGGCGTCCAGGAGCTCCTCGTGGGAGGCCTCCGGGTTCTCCAGGTACCACTGGGCACCGGCCGCGACCTCGCGCAGGTTGTGCGGCGGGATGTTGGTCGCCATGCCGACCGCGATACCGGCCGAGCCGTTGATCAGCAGGTTCGGGAAGCGGGCCGGCAGGACGGTCGGCTCCTGGGAGCGGCCGTCGTAGTTGTCCGTGAAGTCGACGGTCTCCTCGTCGATGTCACGGACCATCTCCATCGACAGCGGCGCCATCTTGCACTCGGTGTAGCGCATGGCGGCCGCCGGGTCGTTGCCCGGGGAGCCGAAGTTGCCGTTGGAGTCGACGAGCGGCATGCGCATCGACCACGGCTGGGCGAGGCGGACCAGGGCGTCGTAGATCGAACTGTCGCCGTGGGGGTGGTAGTTGCCCATGACGTCGCCGACCACGCGCGCGCACTTGTAGAAGCCGCGCTCGGGGCGGTAGCCGCCGTCGTACATCGCGTACAGGACGCGACGGTGCACGGGCTTGAGGCCGTCCCGGACGTCCGGCAGGGCGCGGGCCACGATGACGGACATCGCGTAGTCGAGGTACGAGCGCTGCATCTCCGTCTCGAGCCCGACGGGCTCGACACGCTGGGCGATGATGCCGCCCTCTTCAGGGGTGACAGGAGTGTTCTCGTCGGCCATTGCTGGTGAAGATCCTTCCTGGTGCGGTCAGCTGAGACCGACTCAGATGTCGAGGAAGCGGACGTCCTTGGCGTTGCGCTGGATGAACGCACGGCGGGCCTCGACGTCCTCGCCCATCAGGACCGAGAACAGGTCGTCGGCCTGGGCGGCGTCGTCGAGCGTGACCTGGCCGAGGACGCGGTGCTCCTGGTCCATGGTGGTCACGCGCAGCTCCTCGGCGTTCATCTCGCCGAGACCCTTGAAGCGCTGGATCGAGTCCTCACGGACCCGCTTGCCGCGCTGGCGGCCCATCTCCAGCAGCGCGTCGCGCTCGCGGTCCGAGTAGGCGTACTCGATGTCGTCACGGCCCCACTTGATCTTGTAGAGCGGCGGACGGGAGAGGTACACGTGCCCGGCCTCGACCAGCGGCCGCATGAAGCGGAACAGGAAGGTGAGCAGCAGGGTGGAGATGTGCTGACCGTCGACGTCGGCGTCCGCCATCAGGATGATCTTGTGATAGCGGAGCTTCTCGATGTCGAAGTCCTCGTGCACACCCGTGCCGAAGGCCGAGATCAGCGCCTGGATCTCCTGGTTCTGCAGGATCTTGTCGATCCGCGCCTTCTCGACATTGAGGATCTTGCCTCGGATCGGGAGGATCGCCTGGTACTGCGGGTTGCGGCCGGACTTGGCCGAGCCGCCGGCGGAGTCACCCTCGACGATGAAGATCTCGCACTTGGTGGGGTCGTTCGACTGGCAGTCGGAGAGCTTGCCCGGCAGCGACGCCGACTCAAGGAGGCCCTTGCGACGGGTCAGGTCGCGCGCCTTGCGGGCCGCCACGCGCGCGGTGGCCGCCTGGATGCCCTTGCGGATGATGTCCGCGGCCTCGACCGGGTTGCGGTCCAGCCAGTCGTTGAGGTGCTCGTAGACGGCCTTCTGCACGAAGGTCTTCGCCTCCGTGTTGCCCAGCTTGGTCTTCGTCTGACCCTCGAACTGCGGCTCGCTCAGCTTCACCGAGATGATCGCCGTCAGACCCTCGCGGATGTCGTCACCCGTGAGGTTGTCGTCCTTCTCACGGAGCAGCTTCTTGTCGCGCGCGTACTTGTTGATGAGCGAGGTCAGCGCCGCACGGAAGCCCTCCTCGTGCGTACCGCCCTCGTGGGTGTGGATGATGTTGGCGAACGAGTACACGCCCTCGCTGTAGCCCGTGTTCCACTGCATCGCGACCTCGAGGGACAGGCTCTTGTCCTTGTCCTCGGCCTCCAGGTCGATGACCGTGGGGTGCACCAGGTCGCCCTTGCGGGAGTTCAGGTACTTCACGAAGTCGACGATGCCGCCCTCGTAGTGGTACGTGACGTGCTTGACCTCGGCCTTCTCGTCGGCGCCGGCCTCGTCCGCACCGGACGTGGCCTTCGCCGACTCGCGCTCGTCAGTGAGTTTGATCGTCAAACCCTTGTTGAGGAACGCCATCTCCTGGAAACGCCGCGACAGCGTCTCGAAGGAGTACTCCGTGGTCTCGAAGATGTCGCCGTCGGCCCAGAAGGTGACCGACGTCCCGGTCTCGTCCGTGGCCTCGTGCTTGGCGAGGGCCGCCGTCGGGACGCCCATCTTGTAGTCCTGCGTCCAGCGGTGGCCGTCCGTCCTGACCTCGACGGCGACCTTCGACGACAGCGCGTTCACGACGGACACACCCACGCCGTGCAGACCACCGGAGACGGCGTAACCGCCGCCGCCGAACTTGCCGCCCGCGTGCAGCACGGTCAGCACGACCTCGACGGCGGGCTTGCCCTCGGACGGGACGATGCCCACCGGGATGCCACGGCCGTTGTCCACGACGCGCACACCGCCGTCGGCCAGGATCGTCACGTCGATCGTGTCCGCGTGCCCGGCCAGCGCCTCGTCGACGGAGTTGTCGACGACCTCGTACACGAGGTGGTGCAGGCCGCGCTCACCGGTGGAACCGATGTACATACCGGGTCGCTTGCGGACCGCGTCCAGACCCTCGAGGACGGTGATGGCGCTGGCGTCGTACGAGGCGGTGACCTCGCCGTTCATGCCGGCGTCGGTGGACGGGATGTTCTCGTTGGGGTTGCCGGAATCGGCCACGAAGCGCCCTTTCTGGCACAGCACGAGCCAAGCTCGGCGGCGGGTTGCCGGAGCGGCTGCGGCATGTTGCGTTGGTAAGCCTTGATCAGCGTTGCTCAGCTTGTCCCGGCGGTCCCCACGAATGGGGCGGGATTGGCTTCCAGTCTACCGGTAGCGCTGACAGTGATGGGGGTTTGCCGGTACCTGAGTCCTCATGTGCCGCCCGAAATACCGCTCCGCCGGGTCCCCATATACGGAGCGGGGCTCCAAGAGGCTCACGGAGGCACTCAGCGCTTCCGACTGTCAACCCTTGGCTACTTGGGAGTCAGGTCGCAATTCGCAACCGCGTGCGGGTGTACGACACGACGGCCGCCGAAGGTCCCGAAGAACCGCCGACGGCCGTCGATGTGATGTCTGTCACCCACAGGTTTGCGGGCTCATCCGTAGGTGTCACCAGGGCCTGTGCTGCCCGGGGCACGCAAGGGGCCGTAGCGCCGCGGGGGACCACCAGGGTTGAGCACTTTGATCATCCGCACGCTGCCCTGGCCCAGGTCCTCATTGAGACGGGCGACCAGAGCGGGCGCGAGGTGACGCAGTTGGGTCGCCCACGCCGTGGAGTCGCACTGCACGACCAGCACCCGCTCGTCCTCGTCGTACTTCTGCGGCACACAGTGCTTGGCGAGGTTCTCCCCGACGATCTCCGGCCAGCGCCCCATCACCCCGCCGACCGCCGCCGGCGCCTCCCAGCCCCGCTCACTGATCAGCCGGTTGATCGCCGACCCCAGCGCCATCGGGTCACGCCCGTCGGCGCGCGCGCCGGAGCGCAGACCGCCCCGCCGCGCCTGCTTCTTCTGCTGCGCCGCGTCCCCCCGCGCGCGTGCCTGCTCCTTGGCCGCCCTGAGGGCCACGCGCGCGAGGTCGACACCGGAGGGCTCGGGCGTCTTCTGAGGCTCCTCGGCGGTCATACGCGCTCCACCACCCCGTCCGAAACCGAGTACCGCGCCCCCACCAGCAGATGCGGTACGTCGTCGTCGACCGCCGCCGTCACCAGCACCTGCTCCCCGGGCGCCACCAGCTCCGCCAGCCGCTCCCGGCGCCGGGTGTCCAGCTCGGCGAACACGTCGTCGAGGATCAGCACCGGCTCATTGCCCTCCGCCCGGAGCAGGTCGTACGACGCCAGCCGCAACGCCAGCGCGTACGACCAGGACTCCCCGTGCGAGGCGTAGCCCTTGGCGGGCAGCTGACCGAGTTTGAGAAGCAGATCGTCCCGATGAGGGCCCACGAGGGTGACACCCCGCTCGATCTCCTGCTTACGGGCCTCCGCGAGCGCCGCCATCAGCTGCTCGTAGAGATCCTCACGCGTGTGCGCCTCACCGGGCGCCGACGGCTTGTACTCCAACGCGATCGGGCCGCCCCCGGGCGCCAGTTGCTCGTACGCCTTGTCGGCCAGCGGCTGGATCGCGGCGATCAGGTCGAGCCGCTGGGCGAGCAACTCGGCACCCACGCGCGCGAGGTGCTGGTCCCACACGTCGAGCGTGGACAGGTCCATCGAGCGGCCGCCGTGCCGACGCGCGAGCGCCGCCGACTTCAGCAGGGTGTTGCGCTGCTTGAGGACCCGCTCGTAGTCGGAGCGCACGCCCGCCATGCGCGGGGAGCGGGCGGTGATCAGCTCGTCGAGGAAGCGGCGCCGCTCCCCGGGATCGCCCTTCACCAGGGCGAGATCCTCGGGGGCGAACAGGACCGTCCTGAGGATGCCGAGCACATCACGCGGCCTGACCTGCGACGACCTGTTGATCCGGGCGCGGTTCGCCTTGCCCGGGTTCAGCTCCAGCTCGATCAGCTGCTGCCGCTCGCCCTGCCGGACCTGCGCCCGGACGATCGCACGGTCGGCGCCCATGCGGACCAGGGGGGCGTCGGAGGAGACGCGGTGGCTGCCGAGGGTGGCGAGATAGCCGACCGCCTCGACCAGGTTCGTCTTGCCCTGCCCGTTGGGGCCGACGAAGGCCGTGACGCCCGGGTCGAGCGGAACCTCGACCCGGGCGTACGAGCGGAAGTCGGCCAGCGACAGATGCGTGACGTGCATGGTCGGGCGCCGACCTCCCCCAGCTTGTGGGCCGTTCTCAACAGCCCTGTGGATTACTTCTTCTCGACCGCGTGGCCGCCGAACTGGTTGCGCAGCGCCGCGATCATCTTCATCTGCGGCGAGTCGTCCTGCCGGGACGCGAACCGCGCGAACAGGGACGCGGTGATCGCCGGCAGCGGCACCGCGTTGTCGATGGCGGCCTCCACGGTCCAGCGGCCCTCGCCGGAGTCCTGTGCGTAACCGCGCAGCTTGTCCAGGTGCTCGTCCTCGTCGAGGGCGTTGACGGCCAGGTCGAGCAGCCAGGAACGGATGACCGTCCCCTCCTGCCACGACCGGAAGACCTCGCGCACGTCGGTGACGGAGTCGACCTTCTCCAGGAGCTCCCAGCCCTCGGCGTAGGCCTGCATCATCGCGTACTCGATGCCGTTGTGGACCATCTTCGCGAAGTGCCCGGCGCCCACCTTGCCGGCGTGCACCGAGCCGAAGTCGCCCTCGGGCTTGAGCGCGTCGAAGACCGGCTGCACCTTGGCGACGTTCTCCGCGTCACCGCCGTACATCAGCGCGTAGCCGTTCTCCAGACCCCACACACCGCCGGAGACACCGCAGTCCACGAAGCCGATGCCCTTGGCCGCGAGCTCCTCGGCGTGCTTCTCGTCGTCCGTCCAGCGGGAGTTGCCGCCGTCCACGACGACGTCACCCGGCTCCAGGAGCTCGGCCAGCTCGTCGACCGTCGACTGGGTCGGGGCGCCGGCCGGGACCATCACCCAGATCACGCGCGGTCCCTTGAGCTTGCCCACAAGCTCTTCCAGGCTGTGGACATCGGCGAGGTCCGGGTTGCGGTCGTATCCGATGACGGTGTGGCCTGCGCGGCGGATCCGCTCGCGCATGTTGCCGCCCATCTTGCCGAGGCCGACGAGACCGAGCTCCATCAGTTGTTCCTTAGGTTGCTGTGGCGTGTGTGGCACCTTCGTACCTACGTCCGAGCCTAAACCCGGACGCTCACGCACACCTGTGGGCATACGCGCTCAAACGCACGCCCCCACCTGCGGACTTTCCCCAGACCGCGCGACCGTCGTCCACGGCCTGGGGATAACTCCGGCCGGCTCAGCCGCTCAGCCGCACCGGCATGATCAGGTACTTGTAGGCCTCGTCCGCCTCCGCGTCCAGGGCCGGCTTGCCGCTGAGCAGCGCGGGCTTCGTGGACGTCGTGAAGGACAGCTGGGCGACCGGGGAGTCGATGGCGCTCAGGCCGTCCAGCAGGAAGGTCGGGTTGAAGGCGATCGAGATGTCGTCGCCGTCGAGGTTGGCGTCGACGCGCTCCACAGCCTGTGCGTCGTCGCTGGAACCGGCCTCCAGGATCAGCACGCCCTGCTCGAAGCTCAGCCGCACCGGGGTGTTGCGCTCGGCGACCAGGGCCACACGCTTGACGGCCTCCACGAAGGGGGCGGTCTCGATCACGGCGACGGAGTTGAACTCGGTCGGGAACAGCGTGCGGTACTTCGGGAGGTCGCCTTCGAGCAGACGCGTGGTCGTACGCCGACCCGCGCCCTCGAAACCGATCAGGCCCTCGCCCGCGCCCGAGCCGGAGAGCGCCAGGATGACGCTGTCGCCGCTCGTGAGCGCCTTGGCGGTGTCCAGGAGCGTCTTGGCTGGCACCAGGGCCACCGCGGACGCCTCGGGGTTCTCCGGCTTCCACAGGAACTCGCGGACCGCGAAGCGGTAGCGGTCGGTGGAGGCCAGCGTGACGGTGTCGCCCTCGATCTCGATGCGCACACCGGTCAGCACCGGCAGCGTGTCGTCGCGTCCGGCCGCGATGGCGACCTGGGCGGCGGCGGAGGCGAAGACCTCACCGGGGACGGTGCCGGTCGCGGTCGGCATCTGCGGCAGCGCCGGGTACTCCTCCACCGGCAGGGTGTGGAGGGTGAACCGCGAGGAGCCGCAGACCACGGTCGCCCGTACACCGTCTGTGGAAATCTCGACCGGGCGGTTGGGGAGGGCTCGGCAGATGTCGGCGAGCAGGCGGCCGGAGACCAGGACCGTGCCCTCCTCCTCGACCTCGGCCTCGACGCTCACCCGCGCGGAGACCTCGTAGTCGAAGCTGGACAGGCTCAGCTGGCCGTCCTCGGCCTTCAGCAGAAGGCCGGCGAGGACAGGCGCCGGCGGACGGGCCGGGAGGCTGCGTGCCGCCCAGGCCACTGCCTCCGCGAGTACGTCGCGTTCCACCCGGATCTTCACTGTTGCCGCCTCCTGCTGTTGCCGGCGCTTCGCTCTGCCTGGCCTCGTCGTCTGTCTCGGTGTCGTCGGCCCCTGTGAGGGGAAGGACACCGGGGAACAGTCTGACGCACCCCACTGACAGTAGGTGCCTCTCGGGGTCAAGTCGTGACGAGGGGCAGTCGGGAGCCGGACAGCGAGTTGTGCACAGGCCCCCCTTCGAAACGGATTCCCAGCTCTCTCTAGTTGGGAGTAGTAGTAGGGGCTGTGGATACCGTGGATAACTGCGTTTTCGCAGGTCAGACCGGAAATTTTGTCCACGGGCCCTGTGGGCGGAGACGGTGGACAACTCGGGGTGTCTGTGGAGAACAGAAAGTTCTGCACACCCCGTGCACAGGCTGAGCCGAGTTCTCCCCAGCTGCGTCCCCAGCTTTACCCACGTTTCCCACACCCCAACCCGGCACCTTCGTGTGACGCCTTTCACTCGACACGGTGAGCAGCCGCGTCGCGTTGCCGAACAGTGGACAGCCATGTGGAGAAGCTGGGGATCGCTGGGGACAACTCGGCTCAGCCTGTGGGTTGCCGGTGGACAACTTGATGCACAGCCTGTGGATCTTTTCGTCGTCCACAGTCTGTGGAGATCGCTCATCCACGAATCCACAACCACTTGACCTGGCCTGATGGCCTTTCAACAGCCGCCCTGTGGACGGTGATCTGGACAACTTGGCGGTCCCCAGGATGTGGACGGCAGAAAGTCGCCGAATCTGTGGAGGGAGGCCGTAACCCGGCAGGTAATCGAACATGCGGCTACGGGGACGTGACGGCCCGGACGGCGTCCCGGGCCGTGGCGGCCTGACGAAGGGCGCCCGGGACCATGACGAAGGGCGCCCCGGGACCATGTCCCGGGGCGCCCTGAACGCCGTGCGTACGCCTGCGCCGGCCTGTGTCAGCCGTTCTTGATGCGGTTCGTCAGCTCCGTCACCTGGTTGTAGATGGAGCGCCGCTCGGCCATCAGGTTGCGGATCTTGCGGTCCGCGTGCATGACGGTCGTGTGGTCGCGGCCGCCGAACAGCGCGCCGATCTTCGGCAGCGAGAGGTCCGTCAGCTCGCGGCACAGGTACATGGCGATCTGCCGGGCGGTCACCAGCGCGCGGCCGCGCGAGGTGCCGCACAGGTCCTCGACGGTGAGGCCGAAGTAGTCAGCCGTCGCGCCCATGATCGCCGTCGAGGTGATCTCGGGCGCCGAGTCCTCGCCGCCGGGGATCAGGTCCTTGAGGACGATCTCGGTCAGGCCCAGGTCCACCGGCTGCCGGTTGAGCGACGCGAACGCCGTCACCCGGATCAGCGCGCCCTCCAGCTCGCGGATGTTCCGCGAGATCCGGGAGGCGATGAACTCCAGCACCTCCGGCGGGGCGTTGAGCTGCTCCTGGACCGCCTTCTTGCGGAGGATCGCGATCCGCGTCTCCAGCTCGGGCGGCTGGACGTCGGTGATCAGACCCCACTCGAAACGGTTCCGCAGCCGGTCCTCCAGCGTCACCAGCTGCTTGGGCGGCCGGTCGCTGGAGAGCACGATCTGCTTGTTCGCGTTGTGGAGCGTGTTGAACGTGTGGAAGAACTCCTCCTGCGTCGACTCCTTGTCCGCGAGGAACTGGATGTCGTCGACGAGCAGGATGTCCATCTCGCGGTACCGCTTGCGGAAGCTGTCGCCCTTGCCGTCGCGGATGGAGTTGATGAACTCGTTGGTGAACTCCTCCGAGCTCACGTAGCGCACGCGCGTGCCGGGATACAGACTCCGCGCGTAGTGCCCGATCGCGTGCAGCAGGTGCGTCTTGCCGAGCCCCGACTCCCCGTAGATGAAGAGGGGGTTGTACGCCTTGGCGGGTGCCTCGGCGACGGCCACCGCGGCCGCGTGCGCGAAGCGGTTGGAGGCGCCGATGACGAACGTGTCGAAGAGGTACTTCGGGTTCAGGCGTGCGGTGGGCTCACCGGGTCCGGTCGCCGGCGCGGGCTTCGCGGCCAGCGGGCCGGGGGCGCCGCCGGCCGAGGGCAGGGTCGAGCCGCCGGGCCCGCCGCGGTGTGCGTGCCCGCCGCCGGAGGGCGGCTCGGACAGGTCACGGCGGGGCCCGGGCTGGTCGTAGTCGTCCCGGCGCGGTCCCGGCTGGTCGTAGTCGTCCCGCCTGGGGCCGGGCTGGTCGTAGTCGTCACGTCGGGGCTGGTCGTAGTCCGCGCGCTGCTGGTCGTAGTCGGGGCGCTGGCCGTCGTAGGGCGGGCGGTCCATCGGCTGCGGGCGGTAGTCCTGCGAGGGCGAGGCGTAGGAGTCCTTGGGGTAGGGGTCCTGGCCGTACGGCTCCTGCGCGGGCGGGGTCGCGTACGGGTCCCGCTCCGGGAAGCCGAGCCGCGGCTGCTGCCAGCTGTACTCGTCCTGCTGCGGCCGGGGCCAGGCGCCGGGCTCGGGGCGCTGGTACTCGCCCGGGTAGGCGGGGCGGGCGCTGGGCAGCTGGTCGCCGGGGCCGCCGGGGAGCTGGTCGGGGCGGCCCGGCGGGCGGTCGTCGCCCCGGTGCCGGTCGTCGCCCCGGTGGCGGTCGTCCGCGCGGTGGCGGCCGTAGCCCTCGTACTGGTTGCCGCTGTCGTACTGGTTGTCGTACGGGCCGGAGGGGAGCTCGGGCTCCTCGTAGCGCGGCTGCTGGGGGCGTGCGGGCTGGGGGGCCGGCGGGGCCGGGGGCTCGCCGGCGGAGTCGTCGACGGTGATCGCGATACGGATCGGGCGGCCGCACTCGCGGCTCAGGGTGTCGCTGACGATGGGGGCGAGGCGGCCTTCGAGGACGCCCTTCGCGAACTCGTTCGGTACGGCGAGCAGGGCGGTGTCCGCGACCAGCGCCAGGGGCTGGCAGCGGCGGATCCAGTGCTCGTCCTTGACCTCCACGCCCTGCCCGCGGCCTTCGCCGAGGAGTTGCTCCAGTACTCGTGGCCACACTGCGGCAAGATCGGCAGGTACGTCAGCCACAGGGCACGCTCTCTCACAGGTCCCACGAACGTGTGATGGTGGGACGGGTCGGGATCTACACCGCGGGGCGCGGGGGGACAAAGGAACGAATCGGAGTTCAGCCACGGTAGTCAGGGCGACGGGTGCGGTTCAAGTTGTTGTCCCCAGCCTGTGGATAGTGTCTCCCGGAGGCGGCTGGTTTGACCGGATGGCGTAGCCGCGCGTACCGTAACCAGGTCGAGTTGTCGATGGCTGCTGCCGCCTGCCTCCGATGGGCACAGATCGCGTCAGGTGATCGGGAAGCGGTGCACTCGGGCGTAAGCGAGAGCTACTCGTGGGCGCACGGTGACAGCCAGGACGGCACCCGCCACCACCGATTTGATTTCTGGAGCCCCCGAGTGAGCAAGCGCACCTTCCAGCCGAACAACCGTCGTCGTGCCAAGACCCACGGCTTCCGCCTGCGGATGCGTACCCGTGCCGGTCGCGCGATTCTCGCGAACCGCCGTGCCAAGGGTCGCGCCAGCCTGTCCGCCTGATTCCGGTCAGGTCATGCCGTCGTGCTGCCCACCGAGAACCGGCTGAGGCGGCGCGAGGACTTCGCGACCGCGGTACGACGAGGACGCCGGGCAGGACGCCCGCACCTCGTAGTCCATCTTCGTAGCGGTGCAACGAACCCGCACGCGCCTGGGGAGAGCGCTCCCCCGACGCGTGCGGGTTTCGTCGTGAGCAAGGCTGTGGGCGGTGCGGTGGTGCGCAACAAGGTGAAGCGCAGGCTTCGCCATCTGATGCGCGACAGGGTCGACCTGCTGCCCCCCGGTAGCCTGGTAGTCGTACGAGCGCTGCCCGGTGCGGGTGACGCCGACCATGCACAACTGGCCCGAGACCTGGATGCCGCCATCGAGCGGCTGCTGGGAGGGGGCGCGCGATGAAGTACCCGCTGCTGGCTCTGATCAAGCTGTACCAGTGGACGATCAGTCCGCTGCTGGGGCCCGTGTGCAAGTACTACCCGTCGTGCTCCCACTACGGCTACACGGCCATCGACCGGCACGGTGCGATCAAGGGCACGGCGCTCACCGCCTGGCGCATCCTGCGCTGCAATCCGTGGTCGCTGGGAGGCGTGGACCATGTCCCGCCCCGCAAGCGGCCGCGGTGGCACGAAATGCTGCGTGACGCCTGGCGTACACGCAGGGGCGGGCACTCCGCCGCCGAAACGGCCACCGAGGAGAATCCCTCTTCGACCACCGAAGAGAATCCTCCTTCGAGCCCGGCCGCAGAGACTCCGTCCCATGCCCAAGGAGCATGATTAGTGGACACGATTGCCAGCCTGTTCAGCTTCATCACGACACCGGTCTCCTGGGTCATCGTCCAGTTCCACAAGGTGTACGGCGCCATCTTCGGCCCTGACACCGGCTGGGCCTGGGGCCTGTCGATCGTGTCCCTGGTGATCCTGATTCGTATCTGCCTGATCCCGCTCTTCGTGAAGCAGATCAAGTCGACTCGGGCCATGCAGACGCTGCAGCCCGAGATGAAGAAGATCCAGGAGCGCTACAAGAACGACAAGCAGCGCCAGTCCGAAGAGATGATGAAGCTGTACAAGGAGACGGGTACCAACCCGCTCTCCTCGTGCCTTCCCATCCTGGCGCAGTCGCCGTTCTTCTTCGCCCTGTACCACGTGCTCAACGGGATCGCGAACAACGACACCATCGGTGTCATCAACGAGAGCCTGCTGGCGAGCGCCCAGAAGGCGCATATCTTCGGTGCTCCGCTGGCGGCGAAGTTCACCGACAGCGCCGCCGACGTCTCCGCTCTCGACGCCTCGCTGACCACGGTCCGCATCGTCACCGCGGTCATGATCGTCATGATGTCGGCCTCGCAGTTCTTCACCCAGCGCCAGCTGATGACGAAGAACGTCGACACCACGGTGAAGACGCCGTTCATGCAGCAGCAGAAGATGCTGATGTATGTCTTCCCGGTCATGTTCGCCGTCTTCGGCATCAACTTCCCGGTCGGTGTCCTCGTCTACTGGCTGACCACCAACGTGTGGACCATGGGCCAGCAGATGTACGTCATCCGCAACAACCCGACCCCGGGTTCCAAGGCTCAGGCCGCCTACCTGGAGCGTCTGACCAACCACGTCACGCACCACGGCAAGGTCCGCCGTCGCAGCGAGAAGACCATCGTCAAGGCGATCGTCGCCAAGGGCCGTGACCGCAACGAGTTCGAGCGCAAGTTCATCAACGCCCTCAGCAAGGCGGGCCTCGCCGCCCAGACCGACGGCACCGTGATCAAGAGCGAGAGCCAGGCCGCAGCCCAGGCCGAGGACGGTACGCCGACCACCGGTGGCACCGGTACTCCGAAGCGTCAGCAGCCCAAGCGGCAGAGCAAGTCGCAGCGGCAGTCGGGCGCCGTCGGCGCCGGTACGGCTAAGCCTGCCGGTGAGCCCACCTCGCTGAGCAAGTCCGACGACGAGCCCGAAGACGCCCAGCCCGCCCCCGCCAAGAAGGCCGCTCAGAAGCAGCAGCCCGGCGCCGGTACCCGCAGCAAGGCCCAGTCCGGACAGCGCAAGGGTCCGCAGCGGCCCAAGTCCCCGTCCAAGAAGTAAGAAGGAGTCCAACCCGTGACGGAAGGCACCACCTCCGCCGCTGCCGAGGGTGCAGACACCCTGACCCGCCTGGAGCAGGAGGGCGAGATCGCGGCGGACTACCTCGAGGGTCTGCTGGACATCGCTGATCTCGACGGCGACATCGACATGGACGTCGAGGCCGACCGCGCCGCTGTCTCGATCATCAGCGACGCCGGCGGCCGCGATCTGCAGAAGCTGGTCGGCCGGGACGGCGAGGTGCTTGAGGCCCTCCAGGAGCTCACGCGTCTGGCCGTGCACCGGGAGACCGGCGACCGCAGCCGTCTGATGCTGGACATCGCGGGTTACCGGGCCAAGAAGCGTGCCGAGCTCTCCGAGCTGGGTGCCAAGGCCGCCGCCGAGGTCAAGAGCAGCGGCGAGCCCGTGAAGCTCAAGCCGATGACGCCGTTCGAGCGCAAGGTCGTCCACGACGCCGTCAAGTCCGCCGGTCTGCGCAGCGAGTCCGAGGGCGAGGAGCCGCAGCGCTTCGTCGTCGTCCTGCCCGCCTGATCGGACCGTAGGTTCCTCCGGCCCCGTCTGCCCGGCAGACGGGGCCGGACTTTGTCAGCCTGATAGTTCTGGTGGTTGTGGTGATCGGCGCCGTGAGCGCCCATCGCGGTACGGAAGGACGGTCCCCGTGACGGAGGCAGCGGAGCTTCCCCCTGCGCCCGAGCAGGCGCGCACGGTGTTTGGTGATCGCTACGCGGACGCGGTCCGGTACGCGGAGCTGCTCGCTGAGGCGGGCGTGCAGCGCGGTCTGATCGGCCCGCGTGAGGTGCCCCGGCTGTGGGAACGGCACCTGTTGAACTGCGCGGTGCTCTCTGAGGTGGTCCCCGAGGGCGTCACCGTCTGCGACGTCGGCTCGGGCGCCGGCCTCCCGGGCATTCCCCTGGCGCTGGTCCGGCCCGACCTGAAGATCACGCTCCTGGAGCCCCTGCTGCGGCGCACGACCTTCCTGACCGAGGTCGTGGAACTGCTCGGCCTGGACCATGTGACCGTCATGCGGGGCCGTGCCGAGGAAGTCATGGGCAAGCTGCCGCCGGTGCACGTGGTGACGGCACGGGCCGTGGCCCCGCTGGACCGGCTGGCCACCTGGGGCATTCCGCTGCTGCGCCCGTACGGCGAGATGCTCGCCCTCAAGGGCGACACCGCTGAGGAGGAGCTCAAGGCGGCGTCCACGGCACTCAGTAAGCTCGGTGCCGTGGAGACCTCCGTCCTGCAAGTGGGTGAGGGCGTCGTGGATCCTCTGTCCACGGTCGTCCGGGTCGAGGTCGGGGAGAGCCCCGGCGGGGTGCGCTTTGCGGCCAAGCGGGCGAAGGCGGCCCGTACCGGACGGGCGCGCCGCCGTCGCGGATAGGTGAGGTCTCGTCGTGGATCGGTTGCGCGTCCTCGCCACTGATCCGTCCTGACGACGAGACGTACTCCACACAAGCTGCCAAACCTACGCATGCCGGAGTGTCGCGACTCTTCGGCTCTGAGTGCTGTGCATCGTGTTTCACGTGAAACGTCGCTCATTGCTGCACGGCATCATCAGCCGCGGCCGCGCCGCGGCCGAACCTCGCGAACGTAAGCCTCTAGGTTCTCTTGGAGGAGGTCGGCCTGATGACACTCCGTCCCCCGCAGGGGGCACGGAGTTGTCCACAGAGGTGGATTTCTCCACAGAACACCAGGCCTCACTGGTTCACGACCCCGAAGACATGGGAGGCTCTGTTCATTGCGAGCCTGAAGTCGAGGAGAGTGAATCCTTGCGGTCCGACGCCAACATCGCGGGACCGATGACCGATCCGGTCCCCGGTCCCCGTACCGAGTCGATCGGGGACGATGTTTCACGTGAAACACCACCCCCGATGGACGACACTCCCATCGGTCGAGCTGCCCAGCTGGCGGTAGAGGCTCTAGGCCGCGCCGGCGAGGGCCTGCCGCGGCCTGAGCAGACGCGTGTCATCGTGGTCGCCAACCAGAAGGGCGGCGTGGGCAAGACGACGACAACCGTCAACCTCGCTGCTTCGCTGGCTGTGCACGGTGGCCGGGTCCTTGTGATCGATCTGGACCCGCAGGGCAACGCGTCCACGGCTCTGGGGATCGACCATCACGCCGAAGTGCCGTCCATCTACGACGTGTTGATCGACAGCAAGCCGCTGGCCGAGGTCGTTCAGCCGGTCCCGGATGTCGAGGGGCTCTTCTGTGCGCCCGCCACCATCGATCTCGCCGGTGCGGAGATCGAGTTGGTGTCGCTGGTGGCGCGTGAGAGCCGTCTCCAGCGCGCGATCCAGGCGTACGAGCACCCCCTGGACTACATCCTCATCGACTGCCCGCCGTCGCTCGGCCTGCTGACGGTCAACGCTCTGGTCGCCGGAGCCGAGGTCCTCATCCCGATCCAGTGCGAGTACTACGCGCTGGAGGGGCTTGGTCAGCTGCTGCGCAACGTCGATCTGGTGCGGGGGCACCTCAACCCCGCCCTGCATGTCTCGACGATCCTGCTCACCATGTACGACGGCCGGACGCGGCTCGCGTCCCAGGTCGCGGAAGAGGTGCGCACCCACTTCGGTGACGAGGTGCTGCGGACGAGCATTCCTCGCTCGGTCCGTATTTCGGAGGCACCGAGTTATGGGCAGACGGTGCTGACTTACGATCCTGGATCGAGCGGTGCCCTCTCCTATCTTGAGGCGGCACGTGAAATCGCGCTGAAGGGCGTGGGCGTCAGCTATGACCCGACCCAGGCCCACATCGGCGCCCAGAGCAACCCGAGCATGGTGGAGGGCATTCAGTGAGCGAGCGACGGAGGGGTTTGGGCCGTGGTCTCGGCGCACTGATCCCCGCTGCCCCGACGGAGAAGACACCGACTCCGGCCGCGATGGGTGGCGCGGGTTCCGCGTCCCCGGCAGCTGTCCCGGTGCTGACGACCGACCGTGGAGTGGCCGCGGCGAAGGTGGCCACGCTGCCGCCTGTTTCACATGAAACGGAGGAGCCGTCGCTGAACGGTGCCGTGGAGACCTTCGCGTCTCCCGTCGGTGCCCACTTCGCCGAGCTACCCCTCGACTCCATCACGCCGAACCCGCGCCAGCCGCGCGAGGTCTTCGACGAGGACGCCCTGCAGGAACTGGTCACCTCCATCAAGGAGGTCGGCCTCCTCCAGCCGGTCGTCGTACGCCAGGTGGGCCCTGCCCGCTACGAGCTCATCATGGGCGAGCGGCGCTGGCGGGCCAGCCGGGAGGCGGGCCTGGAGGCGATCCCCGCGATCGTCCGGGCGACGGAGGACGACAAGCTCCTCCTGGACGCCCTTCTGGAGAACCTGCACCGGGCGCAGCTGAACCCGCTGGAAGAGGCAGCCGCCTACGACCAGCTCCTGAAGGACTTCAACTGCACGCACGACCAGTTGGCGGACCGCATCGGCCGGTCCCGCCCGCAGGTCTCCAACACCCTGCGTCTACTGAAGCTCTCCCCGGCCGTCCAGCGTCGGGTGGCCGCCGGGGTTCTCTCCGCCGGGCACGCACGGGCGCTGCTCTCCGTCGAGGACTCGGAGGAGCAGGACCGCCTCGCCCACCGGATCGTGGCCGAGGGGCTCTCGGTGCGTGCCGTCGAGGAGATCGTGACCCTCATGGGCTCGCGTCCGCAGACGGCTCAGCGCGCCAAGGGGCCGCGTGCCGGCACTCGGGTCTCCCCGGCGCTGAGCGATCTGGCGGGGCGGCTCTCGGACCGTTTCGAGACGCGGGTGAAGGTCGACCTGGGGCAGAAGAAGGGCAAGATCACGGTCGAGTTCGCCTCCATGGAGGACCTTGAGCGGATCCTCGGCACGCTCGCCCCGGGCGAGGGGCCGGTCCTTCAGAAGAGCCTTCTGGACGGCGACTCCGAGGACACGGAGGACTGATCGCCCGGCCGGTGGCGCGACAGCGTCGGCTGGCCGGGAGAGCAAGCCGTGTTCAACGGCAGAGCGGGCTGAGTTCGGCAGAGACCGGACACGGCCCGCTCTTTGCTTTCATGCGGTGTCGATGCCATCGCATCGTGGATACGATGCGATCGGGTACGGCGCATCCACCCGGCAGCACCTCTCAGGGGAGGCAGGTGTCATGCGAACGGTGAACCGCAGCGGACTGGTGAGCGCGGGTCTGGGACTGGGCGCGGTCGGCGGCTTCGTCGGCAGTCTGCTCCGGGAGCGGAGCGCTCTGACAGCCGCCCGCGATGCTGCGGGCGAGGGAAGCGAGGAACAGCCTTCATGGGGCGTCGGCTCGTACCGCTCACGCTGGACAACCTTCAGGACATTCCCCAGCGCTGTCGCTCGTGCGTCTTCTGGGAGCTGGACCCAGTCAGCGGCGAAGCCGCGGTAAGAGGGGGCACGGCAGCCCTGGAGAAGGAAGCCTGGATCTCCGCCGTCCTGTTGGACTGGGGATCGTGCGGCCGGGTCGTCTACGTCGATGACGTGCCGGTGGGCTTTGTGCTGTACGCGCCTCCGGCCTACGTCCCGCGGTCGACTGCGTTTCCCACGAGCCCCGTCTCGCCCGATGCGGTGCAGCTGATGACGGCGTTCATCATGCCGGGTTACCAGGGGCAGGGGCTGGGCCGGGTGATGGTCCAGACGGTGGCCAAGGATCTGCTGCGACGGGGCTTCAAGGCCATCGAGGCCTTCGGGGACGCCCGTTGGAAGGAACCGGCCTGTGTGCTGCCCGCCGACCATCTGCTGGCGGTGGGCTTCAAGACGGTGCGTCCGCACCCCGTGAACCCGCGACTGAGGCTGGAGCTGCGCACGACGCTCTCCTGGAAGGAAGACGTGGAGATGGCGCTGGACCGGCTCCTGGGCGCGGTTCAGAAGGAACCCGCCCTGCGTCCCCTCTGACAACCCGCTCCTCTGACGACGATGGGCCGACCCTCTCGGGTCGGCCCAGTCGTGTTTCACGTGAAACATGTGCCATCGACTCGATGGCTCAGTGCGTCACTCGGCGATGAAGTCCTCGAGGTCGCGCACGATAGCGGCCTTCGGCTTCGCGCCGACGATGGTCTTGGCGACCTCGCCATGCTGGTAGACGTTCAGGGTCGGGATGGACATGACGCCGTACTTGGCGGCCGTACCCGGGTTCTCGTCGATGTTGAGCTTCACGATCTCGATCTTGTCGCCGTACTCGGCGGCGATCGCCTCGAGGGACGGAGCGATCTGGCGGCACGGGCCGCACCAGGCAGCCCAGAAGTCCACCAGGACGGGCTTGTCGCTCTTGAGGACGTCCTGCTCGAAGGAGTCGTCGGTCACGTTCTTCAGGGTGCCGGCCACGGCGGGCTCCTTAACTCTTGTTGCGTGGGGTGGTGGGTGGGAGGGGATCAGACAGAGGTCTTCTCGGGCTCGGCCTGCTCCTCGTCCGCCAGGGCGGCGAGGTAGCGCTCGGCGTCGAGAGCGGAGGAACAGCCGGTGCCGGCCGCGGTGATCGCCTGGCGGTAGGTGTGGTCGACCACGTCGCCGGCGGCGAAGACCCCGGTGACGTTCGTCCGCGTGGAGGGCGCGGCGACCTTCAGGTAGCCCTCCTCGTCGAGGTCGAGCTGGCCCTTGAAGAGCTCGGTGCGCGGGTCGTGGCCGATCGCGATGAACAGGCCGGTCACCGCCAGGTCCGACAGTTCGCCGGTCTTGAGGTTGCGCAGCTTCAGGCCGGCCAGCTTCGGGTCGCCCTGGATCTCGGCGACCTCGCTGTCCCACACGAACTTGATCTTCGGGTCGGCGAAGGCACGCTCCTGCATGGCCTTGGAGGCACGCAGGGTGTCGCGACGGTGGACGATCGTCACGGACTTGGCGAAGCGCGAGAGGAAGGTGGCCTCCTCCATCGCGGTGTCACCGCCACCGATCACGGCGATGTCCTGGTCCTTGAAGAAGAAGCCGTCACAGGTGGCACACCACGAGACGCCGCGGCCGGAGAGCGCGTCCTCGTTCGGCAGGCCGAGCTTGCGGTGCTGCGAGCCGGTGGCGACGATGACGGCCTTCGCCTTATGGACCGTGCCCGCCGTGTCCGTGACGGTCTTGATCTCACCCGTGAGGTCGACGCTGACGATGTCGTCCGGGACGAGCTCGGCGCCGAAGCGCTCCGCCTGGCCGCGCATGTTGTCCATGAGCTCGGGGCCCATGATGCCGTCCTGGAAGCCCGGGAAGTTCTCCACCTCGGTGGTGTTCATCAGCGCACCACCCGCGGTGACGGCGCCCTCGAACACCAGCGGCTTCAGCGACGCGCGCGCGGTGTAGAGCGCCGCCGTGTAGCCGGCGGGCCCGGAGCCGATGATGATCACGTTACGGACGTCGCTCACGGCTTGGTTCCTCGTCTCTGGACTGCGTCAGTACGACCGGTGGGAGCCCCTCTCAGGACTCTCACCCCACCCAACGGATCCTACGGGGCGCGCATTCCCGGTGTGTCCGGGCACACGGAGAGGCGCCACCGTACGGGATACCACGGCGGAGAGAGACGAAGCGTCAGTGCGCGGAACGCGCGTAGGAGTGCGTCAGCAGAACCTTCGCGGAGGAGGACGGGTCCTTCTCACATCCGGCGTCGACCACGTAGGCGTCGACACGGTCGCTGTCGTTCGTGTTGGGCATCACCACGAGGTAGGCCGGGACATCGTCGTAGGTGCCCTTCTTGGCGGCCAGAGCCGTGTCGTCGCGGCCGATGCCTTTCAGCACACACGAAGGGACCTGCGGCACGGGCTGGTTCTTGACGTGGTTCTCGGGCACGGTGTTCGCCCCGAAACTGCGAGGGGGCCGGGAACCCGCAACGGAACCTTGGCCCAGAAGCTTGGAGACCTGGGTCTCGACCTTTTGGCCGGAGAAGGTGTCGGCCTGTGCGGTCGGGTCGGACGGCTTACCGTCGTTGAAGGACGACAGCAGCACAGCACCGAGTCCGAAGGCGGCGACCGTGAATACGGTGCCCAGCACGGCGATCCTGCGTCGGCCGCCCCGGGAACGGCCCTTGCGGCCGGGGCCGGTGCTGGAGGCGCGGGCATGACCGCCGGGACGGTCCGCGGACACCGATGTTTCACGTGAAACATGCGTACCGGCGAGTGCGTGGGTCTGGGTCGCTACAAGATCGACGGCATGATCGGAGCCGGGAGCATCGGCGGGCTCCGGAGCTGTCGCGCTGAGTAGAGCCTCGGCAGCGAGAGCGGCGTCGATACGGCCTGCGACATCGTCGGGCATGCGCGGCGGACCCGGCAGCGAGCCGAGCAGGCCTCGGATCTCCTCCAGCGAGGCGTGCACGTCGGCGCAGAGCTCGCACTCGTCCAGATGTCGTCGTACGTCGGCGCTGCGGGTCTGCGTGAGCAGGCCCTCGGTGAGCTCGGAGAGCTCCGCGACGTCCGGGTGCCCGGCCGTGTCTGTCGTGGATGTCACGCTCGCCCACCTCCGCCCTTCACAGCAGCTGAATCGCCTGGACCTGTCTCATGGGGACCCGGGTCAGGGGATCCCGCTGCCGGTGGGACGGATGTCCCGTGCACCCGGTTCCGTCCCCCGCCCGGTTCTCTGCTGTCACCGGTGCTTTCCGGCCGCAGATGAGTGAGGAGGGGGAGGAGTCTGGCCCGGCCGCGAGCACAGCGGCTCTTCACCGTGCCGGTCGGCACGTCGAGCATGCGGGCGGCCTCGGCGACGGGATAGCCCTGCATGTCCACCAGGACGAGAGCGGCCCGCTGGTCGTGCGGCAGCGTGCCGAGGGCCTCCAGCAGCTGGCGGTGCAGATCGTTGCGCTCCGCCGGCGCCGAGGCGGATTCGTGCGGTTCCAGGAGCTGTTCCAGGCGCTCTGTGTCGTCGACCGGTGAGGTCTTGCGGGAGGCAGCCTTGCGGGCGCGGTCGAGGCAGGCGTTCACCGTGATGCGGTGCAGCCACGTCGTGACCGCCGACTGGCCGCGGAAGGTGTGTGCGGCGCGGTAGGCGGAGACCAGGGCGTCCTGGACGGCGTCAGCGGCCTCCTCGCGGTCGCCGAGCGTGCGGAGGGCCACGGCCCAGAGCCGGTCACGGTGACGTCTTACGAGCTCGCCGAACGCGTCGGGGTCGCCGTCCACGTGGGCGGCGAGGAGGTCCTGATCGCTTGCGTCGCCGTATGCGGTGCCATCTGCCATCGGACCCCCTCCCCTGGGATGCGGTGCGCTCAGCCCTTGAACGTCACGTCGGTGATCGCCTGCTTGTAGCCGGCCCCGCTGTAGCCGTCTGTCGGGGCGTACGGCACTGCCGTGATCCACAGCAGCACGTACCGCGTCTTGGCCGACTTCGACGCCTTCACCGTAAGGGACTTCTCGCTCGTGGTGGCGGTTCCGATCTCCGTCATTCCGTCGATCCCTGTGGAGGGGGACAGGGAGTCGGTGGCGTAGAGCTTCACGGTCGTGTTGTTGCCGTCGTACCGGAGCCCTATCGACGCGGTCGAGATCTTCTGCGCCGAGCCGAGGTCGTAGACGATGCCCACGCCGGGCTTGTACGGGGCGAGCGTCGGGCCCTCGTTGTAGCGCTTGGTGCGCCAGTACGTGGAGCTGTTCCCGTCGTAGGTCAGCTGCACGTCGTTCGGAGCTTGTGCGTCACCACTGGCGACGTACTCCTGCGCACCGGCGATGCTGAGCGTCTTGACCGGCTTGGTCTTGTCGCCGTTCTTGTCGTTGTCGTCCGTCGTCTGGGTCTGGTTGGTGTCGTCGGACTTGTTGCTCTGTTCCATCAGGGCGTCGGCGAGCTGCCAACTGCCGAGGCCCAGCGCGGCGATGAGCAGCGCCGACACGGCCCACTTGAGCACCTTGCCGGTACGGCTCTGCAGCGGCGGCGGAGGGGGCGGCAGCGGCTGCGTGACGCCGGGGTGCGGCGCCGGGCGGCCGTACGTGCCCTGCTGGTACGTCGTGCGCTGGTACTCCGGCGGGGCGGTGAAGGCCGGCTCCGGCGGGCGGATGCGGGGCATCTCGCCGATCGCCTTCACCAGCTCCTCCGGCGTGGTGCACGCGGATTCGTGGCGGGAGGCGGTCGCTCCGTCGTTGACGAGCGCGCGCATCGACAGCTCGGACAGGCCGCGGTGGACGCCCGCGCGTACCTGGTCGGGTGCGATGAGCCCGATGTCCTTGGGCAGCCCGGACAGACCGTAGGCGTCGTTCTCGTACGGCCAGCGCTGGGTCAGGCCCGCGTACAGCAGGGCGCCGATGGCCTCGGTGTCCGTGCGCTGCGGAGTATCGGAGGTGATGCCGCGCAGCGCGGCGTTCACGGCGAGGCCGCGGATGCGCCACTGGCCGCTGGAGGTCCGCAGGACCGCGTTCGGGTTCAGGCGCAGATGCGCGAGCCCTTCGCGGTGGGCGGCGGCCATGGCGGAGGCGACCTGACTGACCATCTGGTAGGCGTCGTGCGGCTCCAGCGGCCCGGGGGCCAGGAGGGCGGTCAGCTCGGTGGCGTCGGGCAGCCACTCGTGGACGACGTAGACGAGGTCGTTCTCCTCGACGGCGTCCAGGACCTGGACGAAACGCGGGTCACCGAGCAGCGCGGACGAACGGGCCGCGGCCAGCACGGAGCGGGCTCGCGCGTGGTCCGCGGGCAGGATGTGCACACCGACGGCGCGACGGAGCTTCTCGTCGACCGCACGCCAGCTGCTGAACCCGTCCAGCCGGGTGACGCACTCCTCGAGCCGGTAGCGTCTGGCGAGCTTGTGACCGCTATGCAGCTCGGGCGGTGAGGCTTTCCCGGGACCCTCGGTCCCGCCACTCCCCTGTGCCTCGTCGATGTCCGTGTCCCGCTCCCGGTTAGTGGCCACCCCGTCGGCCGTGGCCTGGTCCGCCTGTGCGGTCAGCGACTCGTCGCCGCTGTTGTCTGCCACGTCGACGGCAGCCGTGCTCCGTTCCGCCACCGTCGTCCCTGCCTCCCCATTCGTTGCGCGCCGACCGACATCCGTGCGCGCCGTCCGACGCCGAAACCAATTGTGCCCACAGTCCGCCGCTATGCACGACACACGGTGGCGGACGATGGTTGTGCGCGTACCCCCTTATCAGCGCCCCAGCCGTCCGCGCACCATGCCGACCAGGGAGTTCAGCTCCTCGATACGCATCTTCCGTGCGGCCATGAAGAAGATCCCGAGCAGGACCGCTCCGCCGACGACCAGAGAGGCGAACGAGCCGATGACGCCCTGACCGAGGACGTGCGCGATGCCGTAGCAGGCGGCGCCGCTGAGGATCGCGGCCGGTACGGAGGCGATGCAGAGCCGGGCGTACGTCCGCATGACCCGGGCGCCGTCCAGGTCGCCGCCGAGCTTCTTGCGCAGGCGGCTCCAGGCGACACCGACGCCGATGGCGTAGGCCAAGCCGTATGAGGCTGCCATGCCGGCCACCGCCCAGCGGGCAGGCAGCACGATGTAGCAGACGGCGGACGCGGCGGCGTTGACGGCAGCCACGATCACCGTGTTGTAGAAGGGGGTGCGGGTGTCTTCGTACGCGTAGAACGCGCGCAGGACGACGTACTGCACGGAGTACGGGATCAGGCCGAGGCCGAAGGCCATCAGCATGTAGCCCATGTTGGTGGCCTGGTCGGTCCCGGAGGACCCGAAGATCAGGGTGCACATGGGGATGCCGAGGGCCACGAAACCGAAGGCGAGCGGGACGATCGCCACCGCCGTCGTGCGCAGGCCCTGGGAGATGTCGTCGCGCACCGCGCCCGCGTCGTCCTCGGCGGCTGAGCGGGAGATGCGGGGCAGCAGGGCGGCCATCAGCGAGACGGTGATGATGGCCTGCGGCAGACCCCAGATGAGCTGGGCGTTGGCGTAGGCGCTGAAGCCGGTGCCGGGCACGCGGGAGTCCGTGATCGCCGCCGTGGCCAGCTGGGTGACGACGAGGGCGCCGGCCTGGTTGGCGAGGACGAAGAAGATCGTCCACTTGGCGAGCATCGCGGCCTTGCCGAGGCCGTGGCCCTTCCAGTCGAAGCGGAGACGCACCTTGAAGCCGGTCTCGCGCAGGTACGGGATCATCGCCAGCGCCTGGACGACGAGGCCGAGCAGGACGCCGACACCGAGCAGCCGGACACCCTCGGGCGGGATGTTCTCGACGGTCATGCCCGAGTGCTTGGCCGTGCCGTACACCCACAGGAACGTGCCGAGCGTCACGATGATGACGATGTTGTTCAGGACCGGCGTCCACATCATGGCGCCGAACCGGCCGCGGGCGTTGAGGATCTGGCCCATCACGACGTGGATGCCCATGAAGAAGATGGAGGGCAGGAAGTACCGCGTGAAGGTGACGGCGGTGTCGTTGGCCGCCGCGTTGTTGGCCAGTGGGTTCGACAACATCCGGACCAGCAGCGGCGCGGCGAACATGACGAGCACGGTGAGCGCGCCCAGGATCACCATGACGAGCGTCAACAGGCGGTTGGCGTACGCCTCGCCCCCGTCCTCGTCGTCCTTCATGGAACGCACCAGCTGAGGGACGAACACGGAGTTGAGACCGCCGCCGACGGTGAGGATGTAGATCATCGTCGGCAGCTGGTACGCCACCTGGAAGGACTCGCCCAGGAGCCCCAGGCCGAGAGCCGAGACGATCATGGCCGACCGCACGAACCCCGTCAGCCGCGACACCATCGTGCCCGCCGCCATCACCGCGCTGGACGCCAGTAGCCCCCCGGCCTTCCCGCCCTTCTCCGCGGCAGCGGCCGGAGCCGGCGACGCCGGAGGTGCTGCGGGCGCCGTGCCCAGGTTCATGGTCCTGTCCGCGGACGGCGGCATCGGGGGCTCGGCGCCCGGTACCGGGGCCGGAGACGGAGCCGGTACCGACGGGGGCTGGTACGGCTGCTGGCCGCCGCCCTGCTGCTGGTCCCGGAAGAGGTGGGCGAACGCGTCCGGCTCGTGGCGCTCCTCGGCGGAGTGCGTGACGAGGTCGTCGACGCCCACGTACTGCGTGGTGCGCGGGTCGTCGCCGTACGGCAGGTACTGGGTCGCGCCGTCCGGTTCGGGCGCCGGGGTCTGAGCCCATACGTGCGGGTCGGGGGCGTACGGGGACTGCGGCGGCTGGGCGTACAGCGGCTGCTGCGGCTGGTACGTGCCCGGCGGCGGCGGAGGGTGCGCGGCGCGGTCGTAGAGCGCCTCGGCGACCGGGTCCTGGGCGGAGATGTCCTGGGCCCGGTAGGGGTCCTGGGCGTAGGCGTCCTGGAGGTACATGTCCGCGGGTGGCTGCGGCGGTACCTGGCCGTGCTCGGGCGGCGGGCCCTCGGGGTGGCCCGAGCTGCCCGCGGCCTGGCCGCGGTCACCGTCGTACGGCGCGTTCATGGTTACCCCACCTCATCGTCCCGGGCCCACCGGCCACGACATCCTCAACGGTCCACTCTCTCACCCGTGCCGGAAGGGTCGGTGCTTTCCGCTGCGGTGTCCGGTGTCAGGTCACTCGGCTGCTCCGGGTCGTCTGCCCCGGGCCGGGTGCCGGACTCCTCCGTGAGACGGTCTTCGGGCCCCTCGGGGTTCTCCGGGCCGTCCGCCGACTCCCCGGCCTCGTCGGGACCGTCCGGGCCGCCCTCTTCGGCCTCCCGCTGGGCGGCGCGCTTGCGCTGCTTGTACATCCGGAAACCGGCGAGGACGAGAAGGAGGAATCCGCCGCCGATGACCAGCATCACGGTGGCCGTGAACTCGGTGACCTTCACGTCGAACTGGACGGGATCGCCGTACGCCTGGCCGTCCTCGGTGAACAGCTGGGCGACCACCTTCGCCTGGCCGTTGGCCTGTGCCGAAGTGGTGAACTTCACCGTCTGGCTGTGGCCCCCGTTGACCGTGACCTGCTGTTCCTCGTAGTCGCCGTCGCCGATCTTCAGACGGGTCGGGCTCGTGGAGGTGAGGCGCAGGACGAGGTGGTCGACGCCCTGCACCAGGTTGTTCTGCACGGTCACGGGGATCGTGGCGCTGCGCCCGGAGAGCTTGGTCTCCGACTTGTCGATCAGCTTGACCTGGCTGGTCAGGCTGTCGAGGTAGTTCCGCACGCCGTCGCGGTAGCTCTGCGCCTCGGCGGGGCGGCCACGCCACGACGTCGACATCTCGCGGTTCATGGCCCGCCCGAAGGGGGTCACCACGCGGGACTGCTTGGTGAGGATCACCTTGAACTTGTCGAGCTTGTGCTGCACGGCCGCGATCAGCTCGAAGGCCGGCTTCGACAGCTCCCGCTTGCGCAGCTTGGCGGGGTAGGCAGAGGTCGGCGGCACCTTGGTGGTGGCGCTCGCGTCCGGCTTGGCGGCGGCCGCCGACGTCAGGGTCTGGGTCTGCGTCCAGTTCCCGCCCTGGAGGGCGGCCACTGCCGCGGCCATCGCCTGCGCCTGGCTCGCCGTCGGCATGCGTTGCGGGGCGACGACGATGCTGCGCTGCTTGTCCACCTGCTGGTTCAGCGCCAGGCTTGAGGCGAGGAACTTCTGCACGGCGAGGGTGGACGCGGAGGCCGAGGTCAGGTCGCCCTCGAACGCGGTCGACAGCCGGGCGTCCGAGACCACCGCGGTGGTGCCGCCGCCGATGGGGCGGGCCGCGGAGGGCGTGTACGGCAGCCCGGCGGTCTCCTGGAGGCTGTCGTTGCGCGCGATCACCTTGTCGGCGCCCGCGGAGGTGGCGACCTTGATGATGGACGGGTCGACGGCGCCGTTCACGGGCCAGGCGAAGTCGGTGTTCGGCGTGACGTGGAGCACCGTCTCCACCGTGGTGGTGGCAGCGTCGGTGGCTTCCTTGAGGTGGCTCAGCGAGCCGTTGACGGTCGTGCCGTTGTGGGCGAGGGACGCGAGGTCAGGGTCGGCGAACGGAAGGGCGACGACCTCCTTGTCGGTCACCGCGTCCTGAAGTTCGGCCAGCCACTGATTGGCGACCGCCTGGTGCGTGCCCGCCACCGTGCCGGTGCCCGACTCGATGCGATAGGCGCCTGTCATCGCGTCGACGGAGGCGAGCAGGTCCGGGTCGATCACCCAGGTGACGTCCAGGGTCTTGCCCAGCGACAGCATCTGCTCCAGCCGGCCGCCCGGCGAGATCTCCTTGGCCAGGTCGTCGTTGAGGAAGACCGGCGTCTGCTCCGCGTTGGACCCCGTCTCGGCGGTCATGTGGGCGGTGGAGATCAGCGGCCACAGGACCGTCGTCTTCGTCTTGGTGTCGGCGTCTTCGGGCTGCCAGGGCAGATACGTCCGCTGGATGCCGAGGACCTGCTGCCACTGCTGCGCGGAGGTCTGACCGGTCAGGGAGACACCGAGCTGGTAGACGCCGTCCGAGCCGAGATCCAGCTCGTCGACCGGGACGGCGATGCTGAAGCTCTGGGCGACACCGGGTGCCAGCTTGGCGAACTTCTCGACGTACTTGCCGCCGACGATCGTCCCGTCGAGGCCCGGCTGGAACTCGCCGCGCTGCGCGACGCTGTCGACGTCCGAGCGGGTGCTGAGCTCGGGGCCGACGCGCAGATCCACCTGGGCGTCCGTGACCGTCTGCTTGCTGTCGTTGGTCACGGTGCCGGACACCGTCACCGTGTCGCCGTCCGTGGGGACGCTGGGCGTGAGCGTGTTGATGTCCACGGACACGGTGCTGGAGCCTGACGCGGCGCTCGCGGGCGCGGCGGCAGGCAGCTGGAGCAGTCCGGCCAGCAGAGGCGCGCCGGCGAGCAGTGCTCCCGTGCGCCGGAGCCACCGGCGGGCAGGTGAGGGACTCATCCCCTGGAAGTCTGCCGCCTCGGCCACGCGCTCGCCCGTCCCTCGTCGTCAGTGGTCGTCAGTGGTCGTCGCAATGTGCGTCCACGCATGGTAACGATGCGCGCTGAGGGGAAGTGCCGCGGTCTGCTCCACAAGATCGGGAAACCGGGCCGGGCCGTCCTGTATGTGTGCGTATAAAGGGGAGCGAATCCGTACGTCCGACAGGCGCTTCTTCTGCGGTGGCCTGCGCACGGGGCTGTGCAGATTTGATGGAGGTGTCCGTCGGAGGCGCTCGCGATTAATCGGGGCGCTCCGGGTCGCCGGGGCCACGTACCCTTTTCTGTTGTGCCGAACGCCAACGAAGACAAGCCCAGCGCCCTGAGTCAGGTGCAGCACCGCGCGGTCAGTGAACTGCTGCGGGTCGCCCCTGTCGCCGACGACCTTGCCCGCCGTTTCCAGGAGGCCGGGTTCTCTCTCGCCCTGGTCGGCGGCTCGGTCCGGGACGCGCTGCTCGGCCGGCTCGGCAACGACCTGGACTTCACGACCGACGCCCGCCCTCAGGACGTGCTGAAGATCGTGCGCCCGTGGGCGGACGCCTTGTGGGAGGTCGGGATCGCCTTCGGCACGGTGGGTGCGCAGAAGGACGGCTACCAGATCGAGGTGACGACCTACCGGTCGGAGGCGTACGACCGGACCTCGCGCAAGCCGGAGGTGTCGTACGGCGACTCGATCGAGGAGGACCTCGTCCGCCGTGACTTCACGGTGAACGCGATGGCCGTGGCTCTGCCGGAGAAGGAGTTCATCGACCCGCACGGCGGTCTGGAGGACCTGGCGGCCCGAGTACTGCGCACGCCGGGCACGCCGGAGGCGTCCTTCTCCGACGATCCTCTGCGGATGATGCGAGCGGCGCGCTTCGCTGCCCAGCTCGACTTCGAGGTGGCCCCCGAGGTGGTGGCGGCCATGAAGGAGATGTCCGAGCGCATCGACATCGTCTCGGCCGAGCGGGTCCGGGACGAGCTGAACAAGCTGATCCTGTCCGCGCACCCGCGCAAGGGCCTGACCCTGCTGGTCGACACGGGCCTCGCGGACCACGTGCTGCCCGAGCTGCCGGCCTTGCGCCTGGAGCGCGACGAGCACCACCGCCACAAGGACGTCTACGACCACACGCTGATCGTCCTGGAGCAGGCGATGGCACTGGAGGAGAACGGCCCCGACCTGGTCCTCCGCCTCTCCGCCCTCCTCCACGACATCGGCAAGCCGCGCACGCGACGCTTCGAGAAGGACGGCCGGGTCTCGTTCCACCACCACGAGGTGGTCGGCGCGAAGATGACCAAGAAGCGCATGACGGCGTTGAAGTACTCCAACGACCTGGTGAAGGACGTCTCCCGCCTGGTCGAACTCCACCTGCGCTTCCATGGCTACGGCACGGGCGAGTGGACGGACTCCGCGGTCCGCCGCTACGTCCGCGACGCGGGCCCGCTCCTCGACCGCCTCCACAAGCTGACCCGCTCCGACTGCACGACCCGCAACAAGCGCAAGGCGACGGCACTCTCGCGTGCCTACGACGGCCTGGAGGAGCGCATCGCTCAACTCCAGGAGCAGGAAGAACTGGACGCCATCCGCCCGGACCTGGACGGCAACCAGATCATGAAGATCCTCGACGTCGGCCCCGGCCCGGCGGTCGGCCGTGCGTACAAGCACCTGCTGGAACTGCGCCTGGAGAACGGACCGATGGGCGAGGAGGCTGCGGCTGCGGCGCTCAAGGAGTGGTGGGCCGAGCAAAGCTGAGGCAGTGAAACGGGGTCATGTTTCACGTGAAACATGACCTCGGAAAGCCCCGAGGGGCGACGTTTCACGTGAAACGTCGCCCCTCGGGTGCGTGCGGTTCCGCCGGACCTACTACTTGTCCTTCAGGCAGAGCAGGAAGTCCTTGCCGTCACCGGACTGGGTGTAGACGTACTGGAAGTCCTTGGCCTCGGCCGTGCACTTGGTGTTGGCGAGTTCCTCGCTGTACGTGCCTTCGATCTTCGCCAGCACCGTGTACTGGGCCTTCGAGGAGTTGCAGTCGACGACCTCAAGGTCAGGGTTGTTGTCGTCAGTGCTGCCGCGGTGCATGCAGTCGCCGACCGCAGCGGTGTTGGCGTCGTCACGGCTGGAGTACCAGCCACCGATGGCGATGCCGAGTGCGGCCACGACGATGACTATGTTCTTGATCGTCTTGAAGCTCAGCTTGCGCTTCGGCTGCGCCGGCGGGACCGGGGCGTAGGGGACTCCGCCCTGCTGCTGCGGGAAGCCCGGCTGCTGACCCTGGGCGAAGGGGTTGCCGCCCTGCGGCGGGTACGGGGCCTGGGCCTGGGGCTGGCCGTAGGGCTGCTGGCCCTGGGCGTACGGGTTCGGGCCCTGGGGCGGCGGAGTAGACACTTGGGGGTCCCCCTAGAACATGGGTGAGTGATGCGCAAAGAGGCGCGAGTAAGACGCACGTAAGTTACCGGCCCCCACTGACACCCCTGTACTCCAGGGGGGCTCTGTGTCATTGATGTGACACTTACTGGAGCTCAAAGCGGGCCATAAACACAGCAACTGCCCCGTAGATAACGGCCACTGTGACCACCAACACCACAGAGCGCCCGTCCGGCGGCAGCATCAGGGCGGCGACAGCGGCTGCGCCGACGAAGGCGATGTTGAACAGGACGTCGTAGACGGAGAAGATCCGGCCCCGGAAAGCGTCGTCGACCGACGACTGGACGAGGGTGTCCGTCGCGATCTTCGCGCCCTGGGTGATCAGCCCCAGGACGAACGACGCCACGAGCATCGGCGCGACGGCGAAGGGGAGACCCAGGGCGGGTTCCAGGACTGCTGCGGCTGCTGCGCAGACGGCGATCCAGCGGCCCGGGCCGAGACGCCCCGCCGCCCACGGTGTCACCACGGCGGCCACGAAGAAGCCCGCGCCCGAGATGCCCAACGCCAGTCCGAGGAGGGCGAGTCCGTCATCCGTCGACGAGGAGAACTCGTAGCGGCACAGCATCAGCAGCATCACCAGCAGGGCGCCGTAGCAGAAGCGCATCAGCGTCATCGCGGCGAGTGCCCAGGTGGCTTCCCGGCGGGGTTTTCCGGTGAGGTGGCGCACGCCCGCGGTCAGGTCGCGGGCGGTGTCGGCGAGGGCCGCGGTGAGGCCGGGGCGTACCAACGCGCTGTCGGGGCCGAGTTGTTCCATCGAGATGCGCAGCGCTGCCAGTGCCGCGCACAGGTACAGGGCCGCCCCGAGGAGCACGACGGCCGCGTCGGTGTCGGCCACGACCAGGCGTACGACGAAGGCGAGACCGCCGCCCGCGGTCGCCGCGAGCGTGCCCGCGGTCGGGGAGAGGGAGTTGGCGATGACGAGTCGCTCCGCGTCGACCACGCGGGGCAGCGCGGCGGACAGGCCCGACAGGACGAAGCGGTTGACGGCGGTGACGCACAGGGCGGAGACGTAGAAGAGCCAGTCCGGGGCGTGGGTGACCATGAGGAGGGCCGTCGCTGAGGCCATCGCCGCGCGCACCAGGTTGCCGTAGAGGAAGACCTGGCGGCGGCGCCAGCGGTCCAGGAGGACGCCGGCGAAGGGGCCCACCAGGGAGTAGGGGAGCAGCAGGACGGCCATGGCGGAGGCGATGGCGGCGGCCGAGGTCTGTTTCTCCGGGGAGAAGACGACGTACGCGGCGAGCGCGACCTGGAAGACGCCGTCGGCGCCCTGGGAGAGCAGGCGTACGGCGAGAAGGCGTCTGAAGCCCTGGAAGCGGAGCAGGACGCGCAGGTCACGTACGACGGCCATGGGGCACAGCCTCACACAAGGGAAGGGTCCCCGGGCGGTTCAACCCGGGGACCCTCGACACAGCCCTGGCAGGAGCGTTTTTGAGCGGGGGTGAGCTTTAGCGCTCGACCTCGCCCTTGATGAACTTCTCGACGTTGGCGAAGGCCTCGTCGTCGAAGTACTGGACCGGCGGGGACTTCATGAAGTACGAGGACGCCGACAGGATCGGGCCGCCGATGCCGCGGTCCTTGGCGATCTTCGCGGCACGCAGGGCGTCGATGATGACACCCGCGGAGTTCGGGGAGTCCCAGACCTCGAGCTTGTACTCCAGGTTCAGCGGGACGTCGCCGAAGGCACGGCCCTCGAGGCGGACGTAGGCCCACTTGCGGTCGTCGAGCCAGGCCACGTAGTCCGAGGGACCGATGTGGACGTTCTTCTCGCCCAGGTCGCGGTCGGGGATCTGCGAGGTGACGGCCTGCGTCTTCGAGATCTTCTTGGACTCGAGGCGGTCGCGCTCCAGCATGTTCTTGAAGTCCATGTTGCCGCCGACGTTGAGCTGCATCGTGCGCTCAAGGCGGACACCGCGGTCCTCGAACAGCTTCGCCATCACACGGTGCGTGATGGTGGCGCCGACCTGCGACTTGATGTCGTCACCGACGATCGGGACACCGGCCTCGGTGAACTTGTCGGCCCACTCCTTGGTGCCGGCGATGAAGACCGGGAGGGCGTTGACGAAGGCGACCTTGGCGTCGATGGCGCACTGGGCGTAGAACTTCGCCGCGTCCTCGGAGCCGACGGGCAGGTAGCAGACGAGAACGTCGACCTGCTTGTCCTTGAGGACCTGGACGACGTCGACCGGCTCCTCGGCGGACTCCTCGATGGTCATGCGGTAGTACTTGCCGAGACCGTCGAGCGTGTGACCGCGCTGGACCGTGACGCCCTTGTTCGGGACGTCGCAGATCTTGATGGTGTTGTTCTCGCTGGCACCGATGGCGTCCGAGAGGTCGAGGCCGACCTTCTTCGCGTCGACATCGAAGGCGGCGACGAACTCGACGTCACCGACGTGGTAGTCGCCGAACTGGACGTGCATCAGTCCAGGCACCTTGGTCGCCGGGTCGGCGTCCTTGTAGTACTCGACTCCCTGCACCAGCGACGCGGCGCAGTTGCCCACGCCGACGATGGCTACGCGAACCGAACCCATTCCGGTTGCTCCCTGTGTGTACGAGTGAGGCCCTGACTGGGCGCTCACGTGGCGGTGTCGTCGGGCAGATCGGTCCGGGGGGTGTCCCCGGGCCGTGGCAGGTTGCCCGTCGCTCCAGATGTGTTGTTCTGCTGAGAGGACTGAGCGGGCCCCCCGGTGGAACCACGAAGGTCCCGTCCGGCCCGCTCGCTCTCGATGAGCTCGTTCAGCCAGCGCACTTCGCGCTCCACGGACTCCATTCCGTGGCGCTGGAGCTCAAGCGTGTAGTCGTCGAGGCGCTCCCGGGTGCGCGCGAACGAGACGCGCATCTTGTCCAGGCGCTCCTCCAGCCGGCTGCGGCGGCCTTCCAGCACCCGCACGCGCACATCGCGCGACGTCTGCCCGAAGAAGGCGAAACGCGCGGCGAAGTGCTCGTCCTCGTACGCGTCGGGGCCGGTCTGGGAGAGCAGTTCCTCGAAGTGCTCCTTACCTTCCGCCGTCAACCGATAGACGATCTTGGCGCGACGCCCCGCGAGTGATGCGGCGAGGGCGTCCTCAGGAGCGTTCCCCGGCTCCTCGATCAACCAGCCGTTGGCGACCAGCGTCTTGAGGCAGGGGTAGAGCGTGCCGTAGCTGAACGCACGGAACACACCCAGTGAGGTATTGAGTCGTTTGCGCAGCTCGTAGCCGTGCATCGGGGACTCGCGCAGGAGACCGAGTACGGCGAACTCCAGGATCCCGGAACGCCGGCTCATGGTCGCCTCCTCTCGGTCTTCCGCTCGCTTATGCCGCTCTGATGTATCGACTCGATACATCACGACGATAGAACGGCCTTCCGGATGCGACAAGTGCGGGGGTGGTGAACGGGATCACATCACCGATTCGTTGCAGGCAAGTTGCCTGATTTGGGGTGAACTTCGGGGCTAGGCGGGTTTTGACGGTGCGTAGTCTGTGCGGCATGCACACCACCGGGAACCGAGTGACGCGTGGGGGCGTCATCGTCCCCGGTGCAGTACGGGTGAATGCGAAAGCGACCGCATCCGTACTTCGGGGGGACCGGAAACCAGCAGCCGCCGTTTCCAGGCGCGCAAAGGTGCGCCTGCCCTAGGAGTAGTCGTTCGATGAGCGAGCACCGTCGCAAACCGCCGCAGCCGCAGGGAGGCGGACGTGCCGCGGCCCGACGCGGCCAGTCCGGCTCGTCCTCCGGCCGCCGTGCGGCACCGCGTGGCGCCACCGGATCTCCTTCCGACGCGTACGGGTCGGGTTCACACGAGTCGGGTGCGGAGGAGCGGCCGTACGGCGGCCGCGCCGAGGCCCGCCGCGCGGCGCAGAGAGGCGGGGGCAGCAGGCGCAGAGCGCCCGAGCCCACGGGGCGCGGTGCGCGCCGCGGCTCCACCGATCCTGGACGCGGCCGAGCCGCCGCCTCCACCAAGAACCGGTTCATCGACTACCCGCGCGCCGGCAAGTACGGCTGGCAGCGCTGGGTGCCTTCCTGGCGCCTCGTCTCCGGGCTCAGCCTCGCCTTCTTCGGCAGTCTGGTCGCCATCGCGGGCCTCGGTTACGCGATGGTGAGCATCCCCAGTGAGAACGCCGCGGCGAAGTCCGAGAACAACGTCTACTACTGGGCCGACGGCAGCCGGATGGTCGCCACCGGCAGCGGCGTGAACCGGCAGAACGTCTCCATCGACAAGATCCCCAAGTCCATGCAGTGGGCCGTGATCTCCGCGGAGAACAAGAGCTTCTACACCGACTCGGGCGTCGACCCCATGGGTATCGCGCGAGCGCTCGCCAACATGGCCCGCGGCGGTGACACCCAGGGTGGTTCCACCATCACCCAGCAGTACGTGAAGAACACCTACCTGAGCCAGGAACAGACCGTCTCCCGGAAGTTCAAGGAGATGTTCATCTCCATCAAGGTGGGGACGAAGCTCAGCAAGGACGACATCCTCCAAGGCTATCTGAACACGTCGTACTACGGCCGTGGCGCCTACGGCATCCAGGCCGCCGCGCAGACCTACTACGGCAAGGACGCCGAGGACCTCACCGATTCCGAGTGCGCTTTCCTCGCCGCGCTGCTCAAGGGCCCGACGTACTACGACCCGATCGACAACACGAGCATCGACCCCTCGGCGAACAAGGCCGCCAACCTCAAGCGCTCCCAGGAACGCTGGGCCTGGATCCTGGAGCAGATGCACAACGACGATCACCTGACGGACGCTCAGTACCAGAAGGCCACCAAGAGGTATCCGACGCCGCAGGGCCTCAAGGCGACCAAGGGCATGACCGGCCAGATCAGCTACCTCGTCGACACGGCCAAGAAGTACGTGCTGTCCCACTCGAACATCTCGCGGGCCGACTTCGACAAGGGCGGCTACCAGATCTACACGACCTTCGAGAAGGAGAAGGTCAACGATCTGGCCAAGGCCGTCAAAAAGGTCGAGGACCAGAACATCGACCCTGACAAGCGCGAGAAGGACAAGCACGTCCAGTTCGGCGCGGCGTCGGTGCGGCCCAAGGACGGTGCGCTCGTCGCGATCTACGGCGGTGCAGGTTACGAGAACGGCCACTTCAACAACAACGCTGACACTTCGGGTGTGCCGGTTGGTTCTACGTGGAAGCCGTTCGTTCTTGCCGCGGCCATGGAGTACGGCACGTACAAGGACCCGGACAACGGCGTCTCGCCGCTGAGCAAGTACAATGGCAACGACCATCTGAAGGTCCAGAGGCCGGACGGCACCTACTACCTGCGCGAGGACAACTCGATCTTCTATCAGGAGAACGAGAGCGACTATCCCTGGGGCTACATCAGCCTGCGCAAGGCGATGGAGCAGTCCGTCAACACCCCGTTCGTGCAGCTCGCCGTGGACGTGGGGTTGGACAACGTCGCGAACGTAGCTGAGAAGTCCGGCATTCTGAAGAGCACCTTTGCAGGTCTCAACCCCTCCTTCGCCCTCGGTACCTCCACCCCCAGCGCCATCCGGATGGCCGACGCCTACGCGACGTTCGCCGCCTCCGGCAAGCACGCAGACCCGTATTCGGTGACCGGCGTCAAGCACAACGGCACGGACGTCCCAGGCTTCAGCAAGCCGAAGGTCACCCTGGCGATTCCGGAGAATGTGGCGAACAACGTCACGGACACCCTCGAGAACGTCATCAAGAACGGTACGGGTAAGAACGCACTGGCCCTGGGCCGTACGGCCGCCGGCAAGACCGGTACCACCGACAGCAACAAGTCGGCCTGGTTCGTGGGCTACACCCAGCAGCTCGCCACGTCGGTCGCGATGTTCCGAGAGGACCCGAAGGAGGGCAAGCTGCTCTCCATGAACGGCACGGCGGGTGTGGAGTCCATCCACGGTGGTGACATCCCGACATCCATCTGGACCGAGTACATGAAGGCTGCTCTGAAGGGCGACAACGACCCCGGTTTCCCGGATGCCGAGAAGATCGGTGAGATCCAGGACGAGGCGGGTGCGCCGTCCCCGACGCCGTCCGTCACCGCGACTCCGAGTGAGACGCCGAGCGTGACGCCGAGCCCGACGCCCAGCGAGACCGAGACCCTTCCCCCGCCGTCGGCCAGCGAGTCCTGCAAGTTCAGCTGGCAGTGCTCGGACACCGGAGGTACGGACAACGGCGGTACGGACGGAGGCGTGACCTCCACACCGACAGCCACGGAGACAGATACCACCAAGGGCAACGGCAATGGAGGTGGCATCTTTGGAGGATCATCAGGGTAAAGCCTTCGCCACCTGAATTAAGTTACATGAGGAGGGGCTGAGACACCGCATTACAGGCGGTGTCTCAGCCCTCCTCATATTTATTGATTCACTTACCCTCATGCCGGGACTTCTTAGTCGGAAGCCCACTCCGTGCAATAGTTCAGCAGTGTGTCACCCTCGAAGCGGGCCACCTGAATTGCTGCGCCAGAGATGGTTCCATATCCGGACACGTAAGACTCAAAGGTCTTGGCGCTGCCCGCTCCGTCATAGTTGGCATGCCAGGGGAAATATGTCTTTCCATCCACATGAGATGTGACCAAACGGACCCGGACATGGTGCCCGTCGGCACTGCTGTCCCGCACTGTCAAGGTGAGGTAAGGGATACCGTTGTCGTTGTAGTCCCAGCCAGTCGTGATGAGAGTCCCGTTTGCTCCGGTGGTTGCGCAATATGCGGTGTGCACATCAACAGCCTGAGATGGAGTGGCCGCAAAACCCAAGAGCAAAAGGGAGCCGGAGGCGGCAAGGGCAAATCTGGTCCTATTTTTCATTGGTCTCCCTGAGAGTGAACGAATGGAGAAACCCCCTCGACTGCGAGGAAGTACAGTAATGGCACGGGGCGCCTTCGTGGTCACTGTGGACCCCACCACCGGAAAGGTCACCAAGCTGCCTTTCCAAGCCTCGCTGGCCTACTTCAGCCCCGGTTGCGGTTCGGACGAACGGGCCGTTTTCACCCAGCTGTCCTACGAGGGCGACACCGAGCAACGGACCCGCCTGATCAGTGCCCGAGAACGTGGCGAACAACGTCACGGACACCCTTGAGAACGTGATTCAGAACGGCACGGGTAAGAACGCGAAGGCCCTCGGTCGTACGGTGGCTGCAAGACCGGTACCACCGACAGCAACAAGTCCGCCTGGTTCGTCGGCTACACCCGGCAGCTGTCGACATCGGTCGCGATGTTCCGAGAAGACCCCCAGACCAACAAGCTGCTCTCCATGAACGGCACGGCGGGTGAGGACTCGATCCACGGTGACACCCCGACGTCGATGTGGACCGAGTACATGAAGGCCGCTCTGAAGGGCGACAACGACCCTGGTTTCCCGGATGCCGAGCGCGACGCCGAGCCCGACGCCCAGCGAGACCGAGACCCTTCCCTCGCCGTCGGCCGGCGAGTCCTGCAAGTTCAGCTGGCAGTGCTCGGACAACGGCGGTACGGACGGAGGCGTGACCTCCACGGCGACGCCGACGGCCACGGAGACGGACACCACCAGAGGCAACGGCAACGGCGGCATCTTCGGAGGACCCGCAGGCTGATGATCCTCGGGGCCCGCCGCTCGGAGGGCCCCGAGGTCACTCAGAACTTCGTGCTGCACTTCAGGGGATACTCGTTGCCCTGGAAACTGATGCACACGCGGTAGTAGTACGAAGCGCCGCCCAGCATGTTCGACCAGTCGTTTCCGGAGTCCGGCACTGCGACGGAAAGCGACTTGAGAAGTGTCCCGGACGAGTTGTACTTCTCTATGTACCCGAAGGCGTTGTAGGTCGGATTACTCGACGTGTTGTGCACGCGGACCCAGGCGGCGTCACAGGTGCTCGACCATCTGAGCTCGGCGATCCGCTCGTTGTTGTTCACGGTCCGTACCGTAGATGTGTACTGGTCGTCGCAGTTCATGGAAACAGGGCCCTTGTTGTCGCACCCCGTGCTGAGGCAACCTGCCGCGTACGACGTTCCGCCCAGTGGAATCAACACGGCGGTCATTGCCGCTCCGGTGACGGCAGCGGCCTTGATCATTGAATTCTTCTTCATGGATCCCTCTTTGGCTATATGGTCTTCGGTCATACGGATTCGTCCAGCAGTCCGATCTCGCTGACGCGCAGGCCCAGTGCGAATCGCCCACGTGCCTCCAGCTCTTCCATCAGCCTGTTCACGCGGCGTTGGACAGTCCTGTGGCCGAGGGTGAGATGCTGAGCAATGGCTTTGTCCGGGAGACCGCTTCGCATAAGCCGAAGGATCTCCATTTCCAGGTCATCGGTGAATAATTTGCGGCCCAATGCGGACCCCCGTTTGCGTGTTCTTTACCGCTCTAGTTTGCTGCAGATTGCCGGCGCGCGCACTTCACTTTATGTGTTGCGACTGAGGGTGAGCAAGATGTTTAAAGCCAGCCTTCTGTGCATAACGGGCGAAAGTTTGGCGTAATTGCGCCATGTCATTCGGTTTTTTCGGGCTGGATCTGGTTATTTTTCCGGCTTCCGGCGGATTTGCATACTTCCTCGTTCGTATTCCTGGCGACTGGGCGTAAATGCGCCAACGGTATCTGTGTTTTCGGCAGTTCCCTCATGGTGTCATGTCGGTGATTTGCCTTTGCTGGGTTCACTCGGTGACCGTCGTTCCGTTCCCTTTGGGTCGAATGAAGTGGAATTAACCGCATCATTCGGAATCGGCGGCCGAGTGTGAACTGCGCAGCAATCCACCTTCGAGGGAGTTGCGTTGACACATAGAAGACGCAGGACGACCGCCGCGGTCGCCCTGGCGGCCACCGCGGCCTTGGCGGGGCTGATGCAGCCACCCGCCATGGCGTCCGACCGGACACCTGCCCCTGCGGCCGACGCCGCCGACAGCGGGCACACCCCGTTCTCGGTACCGGCGGACAGGCGCTCCGAGCTGCTGGGCAAGAACTGGAAGAAGTCGGACGACCTGGCGTGGACCACGTCCGGGGACGCCGACGGCTTCCATCTCCTCACCGCCCGGAAGAAGGACGGCTACACCTGGCGCACGGCCGCGTCGCTGTCCGAACCGGGGTTCGACGCGGATGCCTGGATCGGCAACGTGTGCGTCACCGGCTCGGGCCGGCGGGCGGTCGTGGTCTACGCGCCGCGTACGTTCACCAACAAGCCGCAGCTGATGGCTCGAGGCGGCTTCACGGCGATCGTCGACCTGACGAACGGCCGAGTCAGGAAACTGGGGCTCAAGGCCTCGCTGTCGTACTACAACCCGGGATGCGGCACGGGGGAAACAGCCGTCCTCACCCAGTCCGGTGGCGATGACCTGGGCGGCACTCGGCTGATCAAGCTGAACACGTCCACGGGCAAGCCCGGCAAGGCGATCGCACTCAAGGGGCAGTACACGTCCGCGGTGCCCGTCGCGGACGGTTCCATAGCCGCCGCCTCGGGAGCGGAGGTCGTACGCGTGAAGGCGGACGGCGGCCGCGAGGCCCTGGTCCGTACGGACGGGGTGCCCTACCGGCTCAGCCCGGACGGCCGGGGCGGGCTCACCTTCCTCGACAAGCGGGGCCTCATATCCAAGGTCAAGCGCGTCGGCGCCGCCGCCCTGGCCCATCCGGACGCACGCCGGACGCGTGCGGCGGTACTGGCCCAGGGACGTGCCACCGAGACGGGACTGACGCGCAGCGCCGGGACCGTATACGTGACCGGCACCACGAGGCAGTCGGTGAAGGCCGGCCACCTGCCCTCGTCGGTACGGCGGTTGGCGGCCACCCCGAAGGACGTCACCGTCTCCACACGCGGCGAGGCCGTCCTGACCCACACGGCGTGGGCCGACGGCAAGGGCACGCTGCTGCAGCCCGGCGAGGCCACCAGGGCTCGTACGGTGAAGCTGTCCCTGACCACGCGCGCCACCGGCCGCAAGGCCTCGTTCACCGTCGACCCGGCCCGGCAGGTACTGGCACCCGCGGGCCAGGACCGTGCCGCGTCCCCGGGGCTGTCGACCGGATCCGGAGACGGAGCCAGGACATCGGTGGCGGCCGCCGCCGGTGATCCGAACGACCCCGTCGAGGCGGAACGCACCTGTTCCGTACCCCGCAACGACCCCCGGAACCAGGCGATGCAGCCCAAGCCGCGCCAGGTGGAGTGGGCCGTGGACATGGCGGTCAAGGGACTGCTGAACACGCACATCTCGCGCCCGGCCAACTGGAAGAACCTCGGGATGCCGGCCTACCAGCCGCAGACCCTCTTCCTGAACCCGGCGCTGGAGGGCGGCGGCCGTGCCATGGCGCAGGTCATGCTCGGCGTGACCACCCAGGAGTCGAACATGTGGCAGGCGGGCCGCGAGGCCGTCCCCGGTGTCACCGCCAACCCGCTGATCGGCAACTACTACGGCATCGACCTCTACGACGGCAACACCAGCAACGACTGGGACATCAACTTCGCCAAGGCGGACTGCGGGTACGGCATCACACAGATCACCGACCACATGCGGATGGCCGGTCGTGAGGACGGCCACGGCGGCGAGGCCTGGCCGTACGAGAAGCAGCGTGCCGCGGCTCTGGACTACACCGCGAACATCGCGGCGGGCCTGCAGACCCTTGTCTCCAAGTGGAACGAGACGCGCGCGGCGGGCATGATCGCCAACCACGGCACCACCGGTCGCCCGGAGAACTGGTACTTCGCCCTGTGGTCCTACAACTCCGGCTTCCACGTCAACGCCGGTGACGGATCACCGTGGGGGCTGGGCTGGGCCAACAACCCCGCCAACCCCGAGTGGGACGCCGGGCGGCTGCCGTTCATGGAGAACGCGGCCGGCGGCGAGGACGCCAGCGCCGCCGCCCGTCCGCAGAACTGGCCCTACCAGGAGAAGGTCCTCGGCTTCGCCGCACACCCGCCCTCCTTCCTTGAGTCCCCCGGCACACTGGTCCCCGCCTTCCGCCCCGCCACCTGGAACGGCACCAACTCGGCCGTCACCGTCAAGGGCAGCGCGCTCTACAACCGCGCCCATCTGAAGGCCCCCGAGGACGCGTTCTGCGACTCCTCCAACAGCTGCGACCCGAGCCGGATCTCCGACGGCGCCTCCAACGACACCGCGTCCAGCGGCCCCTGCGGTCGCGATGACGTCAAGTGCTGGTGGAACAAGCCGGTGACCTGGAAGAGCGACTGCGTCGACACCTGCGGATACGAGTTCGTCCGCTTCGGCGACACCTCGCCGGAGGAGCCCGACGGCACCGCCTATCCGCCCAGCTGCACCACCAGCGGCCTCCCGGACGGCGCCCTGATCGTCGACGACGTTCCCGCGGGAACGCCCGTGGTCCGTGCGGGGTGCACCAACTCCTGGACGAACTCCGGCACCTTCACCCTCGGCTTCGCGAACAACGGGGTCGAGACCGTGTACCCGGCCAAGGTCGACCTGCATCAGCTGGGGGCCGGCTTCGGCGGGCACTTCTGGTTCGGCCACACCAGGGCCGACGACGCCAAGGGCCAGCGGCTGAAGATCACGGGTGACTGGAAGCTGAACAAGTCGATCACGGGGCGGGCCAAGGTCATGGTCCACCTTCCCGACCACGGTGCTCAGACCAAGTACGCGAAGTACCGGATCACGACCAGGAACGGAACACGCACCAGGACGATCTCCCAGCCGGGCAACAGCAACCGCTGGGTCGAACTGGGCATCTACGCCTTCGACAACGTGCCGGAGGTCCAGCTGGACACGATCACCCCGGACGGCACGGGCGACGAGGACATCGCCTTCGACGCGGTGGCCTTCGTGCCCGGCCGCTACCCCACCGTCGACATCACGCTGCCGGAGCCGAACCCCGACGCGGCGAACGTCGACTGGGACAGCATCAACGGGCCCGTCACGATGGAGGCTCCGCAGTACGAGATAGCCATTCCGGACAACGCGGGACCCGGCTCCGGCGCCACGGCGTTCAAGGGCGAGCCGGCGAAGCTGAAGGGCTACTCCTGCTCCCCCGCGAACTCCCGGGGGATCAGCGGCTGTTCCCGTCTCCTCACGACCAAGAAGCAGATGGTCGGCCGGCCCGCGACACGGCAGGAGAAGTCGCCGCGGATCGCTTCCGACTTCGGCGACATCGTCTCCTGGTGCAGCAACACCATCGGCTCGCACCGGTACACGCGGTTCGAGGCCTGCTTCCACACCACCTACGAGTACGTGGCCATCGACACCGAGGACGGTTCGACCTTCGCCGAAGCCGACTTCGACGTCTTCCAGCAGATCAAGCTGAACCAGAAGTCGAAGGACTTCGAGCAGCAGATGGAGGTCTGGCCGATCGGAACGCTGGATCCGAAACTGGTGAACATCACGCTGGACATGCGCATGAACTGCTTCGACGAAGGCAGCACGTGCACGTCCGAGCCCGAGCAGTGGGACTCGTCGCTGACCTGGACGCCCGGTGACGCCCACATCGCTAGGGCGACGAAGAAGCACTCCTGGACCAACTACACGACGACCAAGGGCTGGGACATCCTCGGCTTCAACTGGAAGTTCCAGGGCTACACGCCGGTGGCCGGCCCCACCGCGGTCAAGGTCTACGCCCACGACCTGCTTCCGCAGTGCGACAACTTCGCCATCAACAACACGGTGGGCTGCAGCTTCGGGACGTACCAGCCCACCTACCAGTTCAACTCGGCGAAGTACCCGGCCGCCGCGGCGCACGCCTGGCTCATCCAGAACGCGTTGTCACCGCACGCGGGGTCGAAGAAGTTCAAGTCGCCCATGAACTTCCTTCCCAACCTGAAGAACAAGTGGGAAAGGGAAACGGAGAGGAACCGGAGGATCATCTGCCCGACGTCCTACGCCTACCACCCGGACACCACCCTGCTGCCGGAACTGGTGTCGACGGGTACTCCGGATGTCGCCTCGTGCGACGAGTTCGCCTTCGCGGGCTCCTATCAGTCCGCCGGTATGCCGTCGGACATGAACGGCCGCAATCCCGTCTCCTCGGGGAACGAGTGCGTCCAGACGTACGCGACCAGGATCAGCCAGGGGACCTGGAAGCTGTACGACGACGATCGGTACGACCCGCCCAGTTTCAACGAGGTGTGCGGCCGCTCCTCGATGTCCCAGTGGCAGAACGGCGGTTCCATGAACCGCTTCAGCGGCTTCGCGTCGTACTTCCGGCTGCTCGACTCCGACTCCTACTGGGTGGACATCCCGGGATTCGACGACTGCTCGGCCGCGGGCCCCAAGATCGACTGCACCATGAAGCCGTAACCGGCAGCCCGTGACAAAAAGGGGGGTGCGCACCAGCCGGGTGCGTACCCCCCTTGCCGTGCTCAACCCCGACTCGGCCCCGGGGACGTTCGTTCAGTCCCAGGACAGCGCGTCGTCCTTGACGAAAGGCACATAGCCGCGCAGTTTCGTGACGTTCTCGACCGCGTCGGCCAGGTTCTCGGTGAAAGAGGCGAGCGAATCCCACCGCCCGCACTCCCCGCCGCTCTCCATGAAGAAATAGCCCACCTTCCCGTAGCCGGGCCCGGGACGAGCGTCGACGAAGCAGCAACTGGCCCCGTCGTGGTTGGCCGAGAAGGGAATCCACTGCGGGTGCCACCACACCCCGAGAACCTCGTCGCTGTCGATGGAACCGCTCAGCCTTCTGGTCAGCACGGTGGCCTCCTGGACGGAGAGCAGCCGTGCCTCGCCCGGGAGGAAGGCGCCCGCTTCGGTGTGGTCGGCGCCGTCATGCAGTTCGAAGAGACGTACCAGCTGGTCGGGAAACTCGGCCCCCGTTTCCTCCTGTGCCCTCGCGATCGCCGCGGGATCAGCGGGCGGCCGTAGCGCGGCCCGGCTCGCGGGTGCCATCACCTCAAGCCACTGCTCCACGCCCGACCAAGCCCGATCCAGAGATCCTCGACCCATCGCAGTCCTCTCTCCCGACACGACCGCCTCATTATGAGGCGGTGGCCAAGGGCGGTCGCGGCGCCTTCCGGCGTATGCTCGACGCCCCCACAGCCACGTACGGCAGGATGACCCCCATGACGAGCGTGGGCAACGAGCGAACGGTGCGGCCGACCGAAGAGGACGAGGTCGCCACGACCGGCAGTGAGCTGATCGGGGGCCCCATCGGACGGCGCGCACTGCTCGGGACGTCCTGGTGGACTCCCGTGCGGGTCATCGCGCTCGTGGCCATCGGCATGTTCGCCCTCGGTCTGATCCAGAAGGCGCCCTGCTACAACGGCGGCTGGTTCTTCGGCGCCAGCTCGCAGTACACGCACGCCTGCTACTCGGACATCCCGCACCTCTACGCGGGGCGCGGCTTCGCCGACGGGCTCGTGCCGTACTTCGACAAGCTCAACGGCGACATGGAGTACCTCGAATACCCGGTGCTGACCGGTGTGTTCATGGAGGTCGCCGCCTGGCTCACGCCGGGCAGCGGCAGCATCCAGGACCAGGAACAGTGGTACTGGATGGTCAACGCCGGGATGCTGATGGCCTGCGCGGCCGTCATCGCCGTCTGTGTGACCCGTACGCAGGCCCGGCGCCCCTGGGACGGTCTGCTGGTCGCCCTGGCGCCCGCCTTCGCGCTGACGGCCACCATCAACTGGGACCTCCTGGCGGTCTCCCTGACGGCCGCCGCGATGCTGATGTGGTCCCGGGGCCGTTCGCTGGCGTTCGGCGTCCTGCTGGGCCTCGCCACGGCCGCCAAGCTCTACCCCGTCTTCCTGCTCGGCCCGCTGTTCGTGCTGTGCTGGCGCGCCGGCAAGTGGCGGGACTTCGGGAAGGCGTTCGGTGGAGCCGCGGTCGCCTGGCTCGTCGTGAACCTTCCGGTGATGCTGCTCGCCTGGGACGGCTGGGCGAAGTTCTACGAGTTCAGCCAGGAGCGCGGCGTCGACTTCGGGTCCTTCTGGCTGATCCTCGCCCAGAACTCGTCCGACCCGCTGAGCACCGACACCGTCAACATGCTCGCCACGCTGCTGGTCCTGCTGTGCTGCGTCGGCATCGCCGCGCTCACCCTGACCGCCCCGCGCCGGCCGCGCTTCGCCCAGCTGGCCTTCCTGATCGTCGCGGCGTTCATCCTCACCAACAAGGTCTACTCGCCGCAGTACGTCCTGTGGCTGGTCCCGCTGGCGGTGCTGGCCCGGCCCAAGTGGCGGGACTTCCTGATCTGGCAGGCGTGTGAGGTGGCGTACTTCCTGGGCATCTGGATGTACCTCGCGTACACGACCAGCGCGGACGCCCACAAGGGTCTGCCGCAGGAGGGCTACCACTGGGCCATCGGCCTGCATCTGCTGGGCACGCTGTACCTGTGCGTCGTCGTCGTGCGCGACATCCTCATGCCGGAGCGGGACGTCGTACGACGAGCGGGCGACGACGACCCCTCGGGCGGTGTTCTCGACGGGGCGGAGGACGTGTTCGTGCTCGGCCCCGCCGCCCATCCCCCGCGGCACGCGGCCCACTTCGCCGGACCGCAGGTCGAGTGGGGCGAGCGCGGAGACTCCCCTTCCGGCGGTAGTTCGCTCTGAGCGAACGGGAGTTGATGACCTCCGGCAGAACCAAGCGAAAGGCCGTACACGGGCAGTCCGTGTACGGCCTTTCGGCTGTCTGCGTACGGCTTCTCAGGCGACCCTAACGCTTCAGCGGTCGACGATCCGGTCGAACTGCGTGGTGGTGTGCCGCAGATGGGCCACCAGCTCTTCGCCGACCTTCGGCTCGGGGGCGTCGGAGGGCACGAACAGGATCGACACCTGCATGTGCGGCGGCTCGGCGAACCAGCGCTGCTTGCCGCCCCAGACGAACGGAGAAAGGTTCCGGTTCACCGTGGCCAGCCCCGCGCGGGCGACGCCCTTGGCGCGCGGCATGACGCCGTGCAGGGCCTTCGGGGCCTCCAGGCCCACCCCGTGCGACGTACCGCCCGCCACGACGACCAGGAAGCCGTCCGAGGCGGCCTTCTGCTGCCGGTAGCCGAAGCGGTCGCCCTTGGTCACGCGCGTGACGTCCAGGACGGCCCCGCGGTACTCGGTGGCCTCGTGGTCACCCAGCCACAGCCGCGTGCCGATCCGCGCGCGGAAGCGGGTCTGCGGGAACTGCTGCTGGAGCCGGGCGAGATCCTCGGCCTTGAGGTGGCTGACGAACATCGTGTGCAGCGGCAGGCGGGCCGCGCGCAGGCGGTCCATCCAGCCGATGACCTCCTCGACGGCGTCCGAGCCGTCGGTGCGGTCCAGCGGCAGGTGGATGGCGAAGCCCTCCAGGCGGACGTTCTCTATGGCGGCGTGCAGCTGCGGCAGGTCCTGCTCGCTGATGCCGTGCCGCTTCATCGAGGACATCACCTCGATGACCACCCGGGCGCCCACGAGGCCGTAGACCCCGTCGATCGACGACACCGAGCGGATGACCCGGTCGGGCAGCGGGACGGGCTCCTCGCCGCGCCGGTACGGCGTCAGCACCAGCAGGTCACCGCCGAACCAGTCCTTGATGCGCGCGGCCTCGTACGTCGTGCCGACGGCGAGGACGTCCGAACCGAGCCGCGTGGCCTCCTCGGCGAGCCGCTCGTGCCCGAAGCCGTAGCCGTTGCCCTTGCAGACCGGGACGAGCCCTGGGAACTGGTCCTGCACGTGCTTGTGGTGCGCACGCCAGCGCGCGGTGTCGACGTAGAGCGTGAGCGCCATGGCCGGACCTGGAACCTTTCTCGTGGCTGCGGTGTATCAGAGGTATGAAAGCGAATTGTGGTGGCTCAGCGACGCGACATGTAGATGTCGAGCGCCTTGTGGAGCAGCTTGTTCAGCGGGAAGTCCCACTCGCCGAGGTACTCGGCGGCCTGACCGCCGGTGCCGACCTTGAACTGGATCAGACCGAAGAGGTGGTCGGTCTCGTCCAGCGAGTCGGAGATGCCGCGCAGGTCGTAGACGGTGGCGCCGAGCGCGTAGGCGTCGCGCAGCATCCGCCACTGCATCGCGTTCGAGGGCCGGACCTCACGGCCGATGTTGTCGGAGGCGCCGTAGGAGTACCAGACGTGCCCGCCGACGATCAGCATCGTCGCAGCCGAGAGGTTCACGCCGTTGTGGCGCGCGAAGTACAGCCGCATGCGGTTGGGGTCCTCGGTGTTGAGGGCCGTCCACATGCGCTGGAAGTACGACAGCGGGCGGGGCCGGAAGTGGTCGCGCACAGCCGTGATCTCGTAGAGCCGCTGCCACTCCTCGAGGTCGTGGTAGCCGCCCTGGACGACCTCGACGCCGGCCTTCTCGGCCTTCTTGATGTTGCGGCGCCACAGCTGGTTGAAGTTCTTGTGGACCTCTTCCAGGGACCGGTTCGCCAGCGGCACCTGGTAGACGTACCGCGGCTGGACGTCACCGAAGCCGGCGCCGCCGTCCTCACCTTGCTGCCAGCCCATCCGACGGAGCTTGTCGGCGACCTCGAAGGCGCGCGGCTCGATGAAGTCGGCCTCGATGTCGCGCAGCCGCTTCACGTCCGGGTTCTGGATGCCCGCCTTGATGGAGGGGGCCTCCCAACGCCGGATGATCACCGGCGGTCCCATCTTCACGGAGAAGGCGCCCTGGTGCTTGAGGTGGGCGAGCATCGGTTCCAGCCAGTCGGTCAGATTCGGCGCGAACCAGTTGATGACCGGGCCCTCGGGCAGATAGGCGAGATAGCGCTTGATCTTGGGCAGCTGGCGGTAGAGGACGAGGCCCGCACCGACCATCTCGCCGGTCTTGTCGTCGAACCAGCCGAGGTTCTCCGAGCGCCACTCCGCCTTGACGTCTGCCCAGGCCGGAACCTGCATGTGGCTCGCCGACGGCAGGCTCTGGATGTAGGCCAGATGCTGCTCGCGGCTGATCGTCCTCAGGGTCAGGCTCATTCGGGGCGCTCCTCGGGCTGGTGTGTCCCCATGGGTACAGGGGCTCCGGCTCTCGCGCCGAAGCCTACTGCGCCTTGCGAGCGCCCCGACTGGGCGTACGGAACCCGCGCCCCGGCTCGAAGCGCTGCCGAGGTGTTCCGTGGTGCTTTGGGTGATGTGAAAGAGGACAGTGCCCCTGGCGTCAGCTGATCACTCCGCCGAAGAGGCCGCCGTGGGCCATGCCGAGGAAGAAGCCGACCGCCGAGGCGCCGAGACCGAGGATCAGTCCGAAGCGCTCGCGGGTCGTCTCCGAGATCCACTGACCGTACGCGCCGGTGCAGATCCCGGCCAGGCCGGTCCAGGAGCTGAGCAGGTGCAGGTTGTGGAACATCGCCGTGACGAACGCCGTGATCCCCAGCACCAGGGTCACCGCGAGCAGCGTGTCCTGGAGGGGGTGGGGTTTTCCGTCCGTGGCGAAAAGGCCTCCGACGGTGTTGGGTCGCATTGCCTGTGCCATAGGGCACCTCCTGCGGAAGGCGGCGCATCGTAGCGCCGTACACACCCGATGTGTACAGATTGTCGGTCCTGGCGGCCGGATTTCAACCGGAAGCCGGTGTGCGGGTACTCTGTACCGTCTGCACCTGTGTCTGCCCATGTCACGACCGGGACTACCGCGAGGAAGCCCCGATTGTCAGTGGCGGCCGATACCGTTGCGTACGCATCACGACCCTCCTGCCACGGAACGACCGTGGCCGCTGAGTCCAAAGGAGGTGGGTTCCACATGCGTCACTACGAGGTGATGGTCATCCTCGACCCCGATCTGGAGGAGCGCGCTGTCGCCCCCCTGATCGAGAACTTCCTCTCCGTCGTCCGTGAGGGCAACGGAAAGGTCGAGAAGGTCGACACCTGGGGCCGTCGTCGTCTCTCGTACGAGATCAAGAAGAAGCCCGAGGGCATCTACTCGGTCATCGACCTGCAGGCCGAGCCTGCGGTCGTCAAGGAGCTCGACCGCCAGATGAACCTGAACGAGTCGGTCCTCCGGACCAAGGTCCTCCGCCCCGAGACCCACTGAGCTCTCCAGCTCAGCTGATCTCGGGATTCGAGTAGCAGCACCACAAAGCAGCCAGCAGCAAACCCGCCGAGAGGTTCCCCCATGGCAGGCGAGACCGTCATCACGGTCGTCGGCAATCTTGTCGACGACCCCGAGCTGCGCTTCACCCCTTCCGGTGCGGCGGTCGCGAAGTTCCGTGTCGCGTCCACTCCCCGCACCTTCGACCGTCAGACCAACGAGTGGAAGGACGGCGAGAGCCTGTTCCTGACCTGCTCGGTCTGGCGTCAGGCGGCGGAGAACGTCGCGGAGTCGCTCCAGCGAGGCATGCGCGTCATCGTGCAGGGCCGGCTGAAGCAGCGGTCCTACGAGGACCGTGAGGGCGTCAAGCGCACGGTCTACGAGCTGGACGTCGAGGAAGTCGGCGCCAGCCTGCGGAACGCCACGGCCAAGGTCACCAAGACCGCCGGCGGTGCCGGCCGCGGTGGCCAGGGTGGTTACGGCGGCGGTGGCGGCCAGGGTGGCGGCGGCTGGGGTGGAAACTCCGGCGGCGGCCAGCAGGGCGGCGGCGCTCCTGCCGACGACCCGTGGGCGACCGGCGCTCCCGCCGGTGGCCAGCAGGGCGGCGGCGGTGGCGGCTGGGGTGGAAACTCCGGCGGCGGCGGCGGTGGCGGCGGCTACTCGGACGAGCCCCCCTTCTAGACCTTCGGGCCCGGTTCCCCGGGCTTGATCGGTCGAGGGCGGGTCGTACCCAAACTTCTTGATCACACAGGAGAAACACCATGGCGAAGCCGCCTGTGCGCAAGCCTAAGAAGAAGGTCTGCGCTTTCTGCAAGGACAAGGTCACGTACGTGGACTACAAGGACACGAACATGCTGCGGAAGTTCATTTCCGACCGCGGCAAGATCCGTGCCCGCCGCGTGACCGGCAACTGCACGCAGCACCAGCGTGACGTCGCCACGGCCGTCAAGAACAGCCGTGAGATGGCGCTGCTGCCCTACACGTCCACCGCGCGCTAAGGGAAGGGTGACCGACTAATGAAGATCATCCTCACCCACGAGGTCTCCGGCCTCGGTGCCGCTGGCGACGTCGTCGACGTCAAGGACGGCTACGCTCGCAACTACCTGATCCCGCGGAAGTTCGCTATCCGCTGGACCAAGGGTGGCGAGAAGGACGTCGAGCAGATCCGTCGTGCTCGCAAGATCCACGAGATCCAGACCATCGAGCAGGCCAACCAGATCAAGGGCCAGCTCGAGGCCGTCAAGGTCCGTCTGGCCGTTCGCTCCGGCGACGCCGGTCGTCTCTTCGGTTCCGTCACCCCGGCCGACATCGCCTCCGCGATCAAGGCTTCCGGTGGCCCCGAGGTCGACAAGCGCCGCATCGAGCTGGGCTCGCCCATCAAGACCCTGGGCGCCCACGAGACGTCCGTGCGTCTGCACCCCGAGGTTGCCGCCAAGGTCAACATCGAGGTCGTCGCGGCCTGATCGCTGCGCTCGGTTTGAGCAGTTGTGAGAGGGGCCGTACCCACATCGGGTACGGCCCCTCTTGTTTGGTTTGTACGGGGCTCTTGCTTGGCTGTTTCACGTGAAACACGTCCGCCCGCGACGTTTCACGTGAAACACCGCAGAACGAGGATCTCGCCCAGCTCCAGCACCGGCGCCCCCGCTTGAGCATGTTTCATGTGAAACGTCAGCGGGTCGCGCCCGTGACGATCCAGCGCCCCGACCGGGCTCGCATCCACAGCGTCAGCATGCGGACCGCCATCATCAGCGTCATGGCCCCCCACAGGGCGGTGAGACCTCCGCCCAGTGTCGGGACGAGCAGTGCCACGGGGGTGAAGACCGCCAGGGTCAGCACCATCGCCCAGGCCAGATACGGGCCGTCGCCCGCACCCATCAGCACACCGTCCAGGACGAAGACGATCCCGCAGATCGGTTGGGAGAGCGCCACGACGAGCAGCGCCGGCAGAGCGGCGTCCTTCACGGCGGAGTCGCTGGTGAACAGCGGCAGGAACGCGGGCCGGGTCACCACGACCGCCAAGCCGAGGATGACTCCGACCGCGATGCCCCACTGCACCATGCGTCGGCATGCCTCGCGGGCGCCCTGGGCATCGCCCGCACCGAGATAGCGGCCGATGATGGCCTGCCCCGCGATGGCGATCGCGTCCAGGGCGAAGGCGAGCAGGCTCCACAGGGACAGGATGATCTGATGCGCCGCGATGTCCGCATCGCCGAGGCGGGCCGCCACCGCCGTGGCGATCATCAGGATCGCGCGGAGCGAGAGGGTGCGGACGAGCAGGGGGACACCGGCTTGGGCCGAGGCTCTGATGCCCGCTGCGTCGGGACGCAGGGAGGCCCCGTGGGCACGGGCCCCGCGCACGACCACCACGAGATAGACGGCGGCCATGCCGCACTGGGCGATGACGGTGCCCCAGGCGGAGCCGGCGATGCCGAGGTCGGCTCCGTAGACGAGGCCTGCGTTGAGGGCCGCGTTGGCGACGAAACCGCCGATGGCGACGTAGAGCGGGGTCTTCGTGTCCTGCAGCCCGCGCAGGACGCCGGTCGCGGCGAGGACGATGAGCATCGCCGGGATGCCGAGAGACGAGATGCGCAGATAGGTGGTCGCGTACGGGGCGGCGGTGTCGGAGGCGCCGAAGAGTTCCACCAGGGACGGTGCCGCGGGCAGCACGACGGCGATGACCGCGGCGCCGAGGAGGAGGGCGAGCCAGATGCCGTCCATGCCCTGGCGGATGGCGGCCTGAAGGTCGTCGGCGCCGACCCGTCGGGCGACGGCCGCGGTGGTGGCGTAGGCGAGGAAGACGAAGACGCTGACCGCGGTCGTCAGGAGGGCCGAGGCGACGCCCAGGCCGGCGAGTTGTGCGGTGCCGAGGTGGCCCACGATCGCGCTGTCCGCCATGACGAAGAGGGGCTCGGCGACGAGCGCGCCGAAGGCCGGAACGGCCAGTGCGACGATCTCTCGGTCGTGCTGTCGCCGCGTGGCGCGCGAGGTCGCGGGAGCGTGTGTCATGAGCACCAATCTAATCGTCCACAGGTAATAGATGCAATTACTTAGTGACCCTTACTCGAAGTCTTGTGCCGCGCGCTTGTGAACACCGTGCGGCCTGATCTTGATCCGACTGGGAAAGTTTTTCTTCTGCACAGCCGGTGGATGGGAAGTGTGCAGGTCAGGGCGGTTCCTTCGAGAGAAGGGCGAGCTTGTTCACAGGCCTGTCCACCGGGTCGTGCACAGGTTTCGCCGAGTTCTCCACAGCATCCGGGCCGTCGTCCACATGGCCTGTGGATAACCAGATTGGCTGACGGTGCCGAGAGGCCTACCGTGGTCCGGCGCCCGCTCCGTCCGTCGGCCCGAAAACCATCACAAAACCGACGCGCCGCAAACGGAGTTGGGCCTCTTATTTGTCAGTGCCGTGCCGTAGAAAGAGAGGCACGGCGAGGTCCGCTCGGCGGACGGGAGGAGGTGGCTCGGTGAGCATTTCCGAGCCCTTGGACGATCCGTGGGCCGACAGCGGTCCCAGTGATCGCCTGCCTGCCTCGCGCCGACGCGGCGACGGAGGCCGGGGCCGCGACGAGCAGCACGACCGCGGCCGGGAGAACGGCGCATGGGACGGTGGGGGCGCGTCCTTCGAGCGCGTGCCACCGCAGGACCTCGACGCGGAGCAGTCCGTGCTCGGCGGCATGCTCCTGTCGAAAGACGCCATCGCCGATGTCGTCGAGGTCATCAAGGGCCACGACTTCTACAAGCCGGCCCACGAGACGATCTTCCAGGCGATCCTCGACATCTACGCCAAGGGCGAGCCGGCCGACCCCATCACGATCGCCGCCGAGCTGACCAAGCGCGGCGAGATCAACAAGGTCGGCGGCGCATCGTATCTGCACACCCTCGTACAGACGGTCCCGACGGCGGCGAACGCCGAGTACTACGCGGAGATCGTCCATGAGCGGGCGGTGCTGCGACGGCTGGTGGAGGCCGGTACGCGCATCACCCAGATGGGATACGCGGCCGACGACGACGTAGACGAGATCGTCAACCGCGCCCAGGCCGAGATCTACGCGGTCACCGAGCAGCGCACCAGCGAGGACTACCTCCCGCTCGGCGACATCATGGAGGGCGCGCTCGACGAGATCGAGGCGATCGGCTCCCGCACCGGTGAGATGACCGGTGTGCCGACCGGCTTCACGGACCTCGACTCGCTCACCAACGGCCTGCACCCAGGTCAGATGATCGTCATCGCGGCCCGTCCCGCCATGGGTAAGTCCACGCTCGCGCTGGACTTCGCCCGGGCGGCGTCCATCAAGAACAACCTGCCGAGCGTCATCTTCTCCCTTGAAATGGGGCGCAACGAGATCGCGATGCGTCTGCTGTCGGCCGAGGCGCGGGTGGCCCTGCACCACATGCGGTCGGGCACCATGACGGACGAGGACTGGACGCGCCTGGCGCGCCGGATGCCGGAGGTCTCGGCGGCGCCGCTCTACATCGACGACTCCCCGAACCTGTCGATGATGGAGATCCGCGCGAAGTGCCGCCGGCTCAAGCAGCGCAACGACATCAAGCTCGTGATCATCGACTATCTCCAGCTGATGCAGTCCGGCAAGCGCTCCGAGAGCCGCCAGCAGGAGGTCTCGGACATGTCGCGAAACCTCAAGCTGCTGGCCAAGGAGCTCGAGGTCCCGGTGATCGCGCTCTCGCAGCTGAACCGTGGTCCCGAGCAGCGCACGGACAAGAAGCCCCAGGTGTCCGACCTGCGTGAGTCCGGCTCCATCGAGCAGGACGCCGACATGGTCATCCTCCTGCACCGCGAGGACGCCTACGAGAAGGAGTCGCCGCGCGCGGGCGAGGCGGACATCATCGTGGGCAAGCACCGTAACGGCCCTACGGCGACGATCACGGTCGCCTTCCAGGGCCACTACTCACGCTTCGTGGACATGGCCCAGACCTGAGCCGCCCGGCCCGGGCCGAATGAACTCGACGCCCGGGCACCTGGCGGGGTGGACTGGGGCCATGACGACATCTCAGGAACTGCTGCTTCCCGGCACGCGTCGTGCCCTGTTGCACCGGATCGCCGTGGCTCAGGCCGAGGGGCGGGCGCCGTCGCTGGTCGCGGCGGTCGTGCGGGACGGCCGGGCCGTCTGGCACGGCTCACGGACCTCGGTGGACGGCCATGGCCCGGACGAGAACGTCCAGTACCGGATCGGCTCGATCACCAAGACCTTCACCGCCGTGCTCGTGCTGAGACTGCGTGACGAGGGGCTGCTCGACCTCGGCGACCCCTTGGAGAAGCACCTTCCGGGCACTGATGCGGGGGAGGCGACCATCGCCGAACTGCTCGCGCACACTGCCGGGTTGGCGGCCGAGGCACCCGGTCCGTGGTGGGAGCGGACCCCGGGGGCCCTGCGCCCCGAGCTGTCCGACGTTCTCGGCGCACAGCCCTTCCTGCATCCGGCCGGCCGCCGTCATCACTACTCGAACCCTGGCTACACCCTGCTGGGCGCCCTGGTGGAGAAGGTGCGCGGGGCCTCATGGGAGGAGGTCCTGCGGCGTGAAGTGCTCGAACCCCTGGGCCTGGACCGCACGAGCGCTCATCCGTCGGCCCCGCACGCGGGCGGCTGGGCCGTGCACCCGTGGGCCGATGTGATGCTGCCGGAACCCACCGAGGACCTCGGGAGGATGGCGGCGGCGGGTCAACTCTGGTCCACCACCGGCGACTTGGCCAAGTTCGCGGCCTTCCTCGCGAACGGCGACGACCGGGTGCTGAGCGCGGAGACGGTGCGGGAGATGCGCACGCCCGCCGCGCCGGCCGAGGCCGCGGACGTGGTCGACGGCGCCACCTACGGCCTCGGGATGCAGATCCAGCACCGGGACGGCCGACTGCTCGTGGGGCACTCCGGTTCCCTGCCCGGGTTCCTGGCGAATCTCACCATCAGCGTGGCGGACGATGTCGCGGCGGTCGTCCTGGCCAACTGCACATCCGGCCCGGTGCTGTCCGCCGTGGGCGCCGATCTGGTCCGGATCGTCGCGGACGCTGAACCACGCTTTCCCGAGCCGTGGCGTCCGCTGCCCGAAGTCGACCCGGACGTCCTGGAGTTGGCGGGCCAGTGGTACTGGGGCACCCATGTCTTCGCCCTGCGGCTCACCTCCGACGGTGGCGTCTCGATGGGGCCGCTGTCCGGTGGTGGCCGACGCTCGCGCTTCCGAGCCAACGGCGACGGCACCTGGACAGGACTGGAGGGCTACTACGCCGGAGAGCTTCTGCGGGCCGTACGGCGGCTTGACGGCAGCGTGAGCCATCTGGACCTCGGGTCGTTCGTGTTCACGCGTGAGCCGTACGACGAGGGGGCTCCTGTGCCTGGCGGGGTGGACCCGGAAGGGTGGCGCGGCATCGGCTGAGCGATGCGGGGGCTTGTTTCACGTGAAACAAGCCCCCGCCGCTGTATGGAACGTCAGAGCGGCAGCTTGAAGCCCACGTGCGAGGCCTCGAAGCCCAGCCGCTCGTAGAAGCGGTGGGCGTCGGTGCGGGTGGCATCAGAGGTCAGCTGCACCAACTGGCAGTTCTGGCGCCGGGATTCCTCGATCGCCCACTCGATGAGCTGGGTTCCCAGTCCGCTGCCGCGCTCATCGGCATGCACCCGGACGCCTTCGATGATCGACCTGGTGGAGCCGCGCCGGGACAGCCCGGGAATGATCGTGAGCTGAAGGGTGCCGACGACACGGCCCTCGCGGACGGCGACGACCAGGTGCTGGTTCGGATCGGCGCTGAGCCGTTCCAGCGCGGTCAGATAGGGCGTGAGGTCGTCCGGCGTCTCACGCTGCGCACCCAGCGGATCGTCGGCGAGCATGGCGACGATCGGGGCGACGTCGTCGGAGCCGGCGGCGCGTATTTCAAGATCTCCCATGCCGTCAGCCTATGCGGGCACCTTCAGCGACTCGACGACCTTCACCAGAGGTTCCAGCTCGGGGTTCTTGGCCGCTTCGTCCAGCGCCTCACGCAGGGCGGAGTCATTGGTCGGCCGCGCCTCCTCCAGCAGGGCGAGGCCTTCCGCGGTGACGTTGGTGTAGATGCCACGGCGGTCGGTGGGGCACAGGTACCGGGTCAGCAGGCCGCGGTCCTCCAGGCGGGTCACCAGTCGGGTGGTGGCGCTCTGGCTCAGCACGACCGCGTCGGCGACCTGCTTCATCTGGAGGTGGCCGCCGTCGCCGTCGTGCTGCCGGCTGAGGACGTCGAGCAGGGAGTACTCGCGCACGCTGAGGTCGTGCCGGGCCTGGAGGGCCCGCTCGATGTGGGCCTCGATCCTCCCGTGCAGCAGGGAGAGGGCGCACCAGCCCTGGGCGAGGGCGGTGAGTGCGGGGTCCGTCGCTGTCATTGGCGCTTCCTTCGTCCCGGAACGACTGAAACCAGGATAGGGCAGGCCCGCAATATCCTGCGCTTGCAATTAGCGCGCGTCTGCAAGTATTGTCAGCGAACGTAAAGCGCTTATGCAATCAACCGGGAAGGTGCAGACCTCCATGCCTCTCGCGCTCCTGGCCCTCGCGATCGGGGCCTTCGGCATCGGAACCACCGAGTTCGTGATCATGGGTTTGCTGCCCGAGGTCGCGGGTGACTTCGGTGTCTCGATCCCCACGGCCGGCTTCCTGGTGACGGGCTACGCGCTCGGCGTCATGTTCGGCGCCCCGCTCATGACGGTGCTCGGCACCAAGGTGTCCCGCAAGCGGATGCTGATGGCGCTGATGGGCCTGTTCATCGCCGGCAACCTGCTCTCCGCCCTCGCCCCCGCCTTCGGTGTCATGCTCATCGGCCGGATCGTCGCCTCGCTCGCCCACGGCGCCTTCTTCGGCATCGGGTCGGTCGTCGCCGCCGACCTGGTCGCCCCGGACAAGAAGGCCGGCGCCATCGCGATGATGTTCACCGGCCTCACCGTCGCCAACGTGGTCGGCGTGCCGCTGGGCACCCTCGTCGGACAAACCGTCGGCTGGCGGGTCACCTTCGCCATCGTGGCCGCCCTCGGCGTCCTCGGCCTGGCCGGCATCGCCAAGCTCGTCCCCGACATGCCCAGGCCCGAGGGTGTGCACCTGCGCCACGAGCTGGCCGCCTTCAAGAACGCCCAGGTCCTGCTCGCCATGGCGATGACCGTGCTCGGCTTCGGCGGCGTCTTCGCGGCGATCACCTACATCGCGCCGATGATGACCCATGTCACCGGTTTCGCCGACGGCTCCGTCACCTGGCTGCTCGTCCTCTTCGGCCTCGGCATGGTCGGCGGCAATCTCATCGGCGGCAAGTACGCGGACCGCGCCCTGATGCCCATGCTGTATGTCTCCCTGGGCGCCCTCGCGATCGTGCTCGCGCTCTTCACTGTCACCGCGCACAACAAGGTGCTCGCGGCCGTCACGATCGCGCTCATCGGCGCCCTCGGCTTCGCCACCGTCCCGCCGCTCCAGAAGCGCGTCCTGGACCAGGCGCACGGCGCCCCGACGCTCGCCTCGGCCGTGAACATCGGCGCCTTCAACCTCGGCAACGCGCTCTCCGCCTGGCTCGGCGGCCTGGTCATCAGCGCGGGCCTCGGCTACACCGCCCCCAACTGGGTGGGCGCCGCCCTCGCCGCGGGCGCCCTGGGGCTCGCCGTCCTCTCAGCGGCCCTGGAGCGCCGGGACGTCGGGTCCGGCACGTCCAGCGCGGTCGTCGCCGGAGCCGTGCCGACGACCGAACAGCGCGCAGCCGCCCACCACTGAGCCATGACGACAGCGCCGGTCCCGAACTCCTCGGGTACCGGCGCGGTCGTATGCCGGACCCTCAGCCCGCCGCCACCGTCACCGGCGCGAACCGCCGGCTCCAGTCACCCGGCAGTTCCGGGATGCCGTAGGTCATGACCGCGTTGAAGGCGACGGACTCCAGGCCGTGCGCCCGCGCCCACGCCAGCAGCTCTTCGTGCCGTACATCGATGTCGGTACGCAGCGGTCGGTCGGTGTGGGCGGCGAGGGAGGCGAGGAGAGCCTTCGCCGTCTCGGTGTCCCGGGCGACGAGCGGCCCCACCACGTGGGTGTCCATGTTGGGCCACGCGGCCGCGTAACCGATGATCCGGCCGTCCTCCTCCGCGACCCGCAGCTGGTCGGCGAAGGCGGGCAGCCGCGTGACGATGTGGGTGCGGTCGGCGCCGAACACCTCTTCGTCGAGCCGGAGAATGGCGGAGAGGTCTCCACCGGTGGCCGCCCGTGTCGCGACGGTGGGCTGGTAGCCGTCGGCCCTGAAATGCCCCCGCACCATTTCCGCCCGCCCGGTGGCCTTGAAGCCGAGTTCCTCGTAGAGGGGCCGGCCGTTGGGAGTCGCGTGCAGGGTCAGAGGGGTGGTGCCCATGGCCGCGAGCACATGGCGCATCAACCGGCGGCCGATCCCCTGGCGGGCGTGCCGTTCGGCGACCAGGACCATGCCGATGGCCCCCAGATCCGGGCGCTCCTGCGGCCCGTACTCGGTGACGACGCACGCGCTGACGAGCCCGCCCTCGGGGTCGTCGATGCCGTATCCCGTCCCGGCGGCGAGGAGGAAGCCCCACTTGTGCTCCTCACGCGGCCACCCCCGGTCCTCGGACAAGTCGGCGCAGGCGGCGAGATCGCGATGCGTCAGACGGCGGATGGGCAGAGCGGCGGGGGAAGGTGTCGACACGCAGGTCAGGCTGTCTGACGGGCACCCCTGACGTCCACCCGTTTCCAAGGAGAGGTACGAGCTTTTGGCCATGTCGTAGCCGCCTGCACAGCCCGGCGACAGCTGCCCGTTGTTTCACGTGAAACATGGGCGAATCGGAGGTAGCCGCCCCTTCGCGACGATGCACGAAAGCCGAGCGGGCAGCCTCGGGCTTCAGCCAACCCCGTTAGCCTCAGGCTCCATGGCCAGACTTCATCTCTTCGATCTCGACGGCACGTTGTTGCACGGCACCTCCGCGCCGGTCGAGATATCCCGGCAACTCGGCTTGGAAGCCGAGACGGTGGCCCTCGATCAGGCGGTTTCGGCGGGGCTCATCGAGCCGCCCGAGTATGCGGCGCGGGTGCACACCCTGTGGGCGCAGCTCACGGACGCCCATGTGACGGCCGCATTCGAGGGCGCGCCGTGGCTGGCCCGTATTCGTGAGGTCTGGGAGGAGATCCGGAGCAACGGGGACTACTGCGCCGTCGTGTCGCTTTCCCCCTCCTTCTTCGTCGAGCGGCTCATCGCCTGGGGTGCGCATGCGGCGTACGGATCACGCTTTCCGGCCGTGCCGTTCACCGAGCCCGTGGATCCGGCCGGAGTGCTCAGCGCCGCGGCCAAGGTGCTGATCGCCGATCGGCTGTGCGAGGAGTTCGGGGTCACCCGGGCCGAGTGTGTCGCTTATGGAGACTCGTCGTCGGACAAGGACCTCTTCGCTGTGGTTCCGGTCTCCGTCGCGGTCAATGCCGACCGTCATCTGACCGGTCTCGCGACCCACTCCTACGCGGGGAAGGATCTGTGGGAAGCCTATGAATTGGTGTGTCGTACCCGGTAATTGAGCGCATTCACGGTGCGCACCCCTGCCTCATTCATGGGGGACCGAGGGGGGACTTGTGTGCGCGGCGGCGACCGGTAGGGTCGACTCCGGTTCTTGTCCGACGAGGGAGCGTCCTGTGCGTACCCTCCTGCACCGGGCCGAGAGCAGGACGACGCAGCCTAACGGGACGGAGAGATCGAAGACCCGCATTTTCGGTTATGCGGCCGGAGGATCCGCGCCCGATGCGATGCTGCGGTGAGCACGCTGCGGCCAATGTCGCACTCTCGCCTTACTTGCCCGTTATAGGGCGTGAATGCGGGCGGAATAGGGCCGCCTCGGCCGTGGCCATGAACGGGGAGCAAACCGTCTGCGGGGGAAGCAGGCACATTCCGATCGGGGAAGTGCGCAGACCGACCGAAAGATGTTCGAGGCGAGGCACACCATGGACGCTCCGACCACCACATCGGCCGACAACGGCACTTCCGGCGGCGGGAGCGGCTGGTTCAGGCCGCACCAGCAGCCGGCGACGCCACCGGGCGGCGAGACGGCGTCTCCCGAACCGGCCCCTCCGGCCCTCGTGACACCGGAGACACCCCCGCCCGCCGAACAGCGCGTGCCCCCTCAGCGGACCGCCCCCGCGAGGGCCCAGGAGGCTTCCCCGGACGCGGTTCTCATCCGCAGGACCATGGCGGAGGTCGGCCCGGTGGCCGACAAGGTCACCTCGTACTTCTACGCCCTCCTCTTCGTACGCCACCCCGAGCTGCGCTCGCTCTTCCCCGCGGCGATGGACACCCAGCGGGACCGACTGCTCAAGGCGCTGCTCACCGCGGCGGAGCACATCGACAACACCCCCGTCCTCGTCGACTACCTCCAGAACCTGGGCCGCGGCCACCGCAAGTACGGCACGCGTCCCGAGCACTACCCGGCCGTCGGCGAGTGCCTCATCGGCGCCCTGAGCAAGTACGCCGAGCACATCTGGGACCCGGAGTTCGAGGCGGCCTGGGTCCGGGCGTACACGACGATCTCGCAGGTGATGATCGACGCGGCGGCCGCGGACGAACGGCGGGCGCCCGCCTGGTGGTACGCGGAGGTCGTGGCGCACGATCTGAGGACGCCGGACGTCGCCGTCGTCACTGTCCGCCCTGACCAGCCCTATCCCTTCCTCGCCGGGCAGTACACGAGCCTGGAGACGCCCTGGTGGCCGAGGATCTGGCGGCACTACTCCTTCGCCTCGGCGCCCCGCTCCGACGGCCTGCTCTCCTTCCATGTGAAGGCCGTCCCCGCGGGGTGGGTCTCCGGCGCCCTGGTGCATCGCGCCCGGCCCGGTGACGTCCTCCGTCTCGGCCCGCCGGCCGGTTCGATGACCGTGGACCACACCACCGACAACGGCCTCCTCTGCCTGGGCGGCGGCACCGGCATAGCGCCCATCAAGGCGCTGGTCGAGGACGTGGCCGAACACGGCGAGCGGCGGCCGGTCGAGGTGTTCTACGGCGCCCGCACCGACGTGGACCTGTACGACATCGACACGATGCTCCGCCTCCAGCAGTCCCACCCGTGGCTCTCCGTGCGCGCCGTCATCGACGAGCAGGCGCGCCTCCAGCTCCCCGACGCGATCCGCCGTTACGGCCCCTGGAACGAGTTCGACGCCTATGTCTCGGGCCCGCCCGGAATGATCCGCAAGGGTGTGGACGCGCTGAGGGACAGCGGCATCCCCTTCGAGCGCATCCGCCACGACTCCGTGGAGGAGCTCGTCGTCACCGGCGGCTGAGCACCCGCACCTGCCTCATCCCAAGTCCGGCGCGTGCATGGCACGTACGCCCTCGATGTTGCCGTCCAGGTAGTGCCGCAGCGACAGCGGCACCAGGTGGACGGAGGCGATCCCGACCCGGGTGAACGGCACGCGCACGATCTCGTACTCCCCGATGGGCTCGTCCACCTCGGGGCCGTGCCGCAGCGAGGTGTCCATGGACTCCAGTCGGCAGACGAAGAAATGCTGGACCTTCACGCCGGTCGCACCGCCGTCCTCACCGATGTGCTCGACGGTGTCGACGAAGCAGGGCACCACGTCGGTGATCTTGGCGCCGAGTTCCTCGTACACCTCGCGGTGCAGGGCGTCGACGACGGTCGTGTCGCTCGGCTCCACGCCCCCGCCGGGGGTGACCCAGTAGGGATCCACGCCGGGCTTGCTGCGCTTGATCAGGATGAAGTCGTCGCCGTCCAGGAGAACGGCACGTGCGGTGCGCTTGACCACGGGTCGGACGGTCATGGGTGAAATGTGGCCCGCTTGGTTCCACGTGAAACATCGCAGGCGGTCATGGATCGAGTGCACCAGGTGACCCTTGGAGAACCGCAGGTCAGCACCAGTCCTCGGCCGCCCTCAGCAGCCAGTCGTGGGCCCGTGCGACATGCGGCATCGCCAGGGTGCCGGTGCGGACCACCAGGAAGTACGTGCGCAGCGGTGGCACCGCGGGGTGGTGCAGCGCGACCACGTCCCCCCGCTCCAGGGCCTCGGCGCACAGATATCTGGGCAGCACCGCCAGCCCCGCCCCCGCCACCGCGCAGGCCAGTACCGCCCGCAGATCGGGGACGATGACCGTGCCCGGGGTGGCCGGACGGGAGTCGAAGACGGAAGCCCAGTAGCGGGAGACGAAGGGCAGCGACTCGTGCACCTCGACCACCGGAACGTCCTCCAACGCATGCACCCCCTTGCTGCGCAGCAGGCCCGAGCCGATCTGCTCCGCACGGCGCGGGGAGGCGACCAGGACGTGCACTTCGTCGCAGAGCGGAGTCGCGGTGAGCAGGGCACCGCGTGGACGGGCCGTACTGATGGCCAGATCGTGATGTCCGGCGGCCAGCCCTTCCAGCGTCTCTTCTGCGTTTCCGAAGGAGGCGCGAAGTGCGAAGCCCTGGCCGTCCTCGCCGGTCAGCTCGGTGAGCGCGGGCAGGGCGCGTTCCGCGGTGAACTCGGGTGGCCCGGCGAGGTGCAGGGTCCGTAAGGAGGACTCGTCGTCGAGGCCGGTCTCGGCGATCTCCACGAGGGCGTCCAGATGAGGCGCGGCCTTGTGAGCGAGCTCGTCGCCGATGGTCGTCGGGGTCACGCCGCGGGCCTGCCGCAGGAACAGGGGTCGGCCCAACTGCCGCTCCAAGGTGCGGATCTGCGAGGTCACGGCCGGCTGCGACAGGCCGAGCAGCGCTGCGGCGCGGGTGAAGGAGCCGGCCCGGTGCACGGTCACGAAGGTCCGCAACAAGGCCAGATCCATGCCACGCCCTCCCCATCGAGCCCTGTGCCGGCCCCCGGCCGGGCCCCAACTATAAATATGTCGATAGGTCTCTGTCGCTACTGTGATTGGACACTGACACAGAGTCAACTAGCCTTGTTCGCGCGGTTCTTCGCGCGCGGAACCGAGGACGGTCCGAGCCACGAGGGGGGAGGCTCGGACCGTCCGTTGTACGTAGCCGGACACCGACCGACGGGTACGTGTACGGCTCAGCCGGCCGACTCCCGCAGCGCCCGCCGCACATCCGCCACCAGGTCCTCGGTGTCCTCGGCACCGGCCGAGAAGCGGACGAAGCCGTCCGGCACCGCGTCACCGCCCCAGCGTCCCCGCCGCTCGGCCGTCGAGCGCACCCCGCCGAAGCTGGTCGCGTCGTCCACGAGCCGCAGCGCGTCGAGGAAACGCTCGGCACGCGCGCGCGTGGGCAGCGTGAAGGACACCACGCACCCGAAGCGGCGCATCTGCTGCGAGGCGACCTTGTGCGACGGGTCGCCAGGCAGCCCGGGATAGCGCACCCCGAGCTCCTCGGGCCAGTCGCGCAGCGCCTCGGCGACGGCCAGCGCATTGGCGCTCTGCCGCTCGACGCGCAGTTGGAGCGTGGCGATCGACCGGTGGGCGAGCCAGGCCTCCATGGGACCGGGGATCGCGCCGACGAGCTTGCGCCAGCGTCGTACGGCCGCCATCGCCTCGGCGTCGCGGCCGCTGACGTACCCCAGGAGGACGTCTCCGTGCCCCGTGAGCTGCTTGGTGCCGCTCGCCACGGAGAAGTCGGCACCGAGCTCCAGCGGGCGCTGTCCGAGCGGTGTGGCGAGCGTGTTGTCGACCGCGACGAGGGCACCACGCGCGTGCGCCGCGTCCACGAGCCGCCGGATGTCGCACACGTCGAGCCCGGGATTCGACGGCGTCTCGATCCACAGCAGCCGCGCGCCCTCCAGGACGGCCAGCTGGGCGTCCCCGCCCGTCGGCGCGGTCCGCACCTGGATGCCGTACGCCCGCAGCTGCTCATGGACCAGAGGCAGCGCCTGGTAGCCGTCGTCCGGCATCACGACGGTGTCGCCGGCGCGCAGCTGCGAGAAGAGCACCGACGAGATGGCGGCCATGCCGGAGGCGAACACGAGCGTCTCGACGTCGTCGTGCCCGGGCGCCTCCAACTCGCCGACGGCCCGTTCCAGCAGGGTCCAGGTCGGGTTCTCGTCGCGGCCGTAGGTGTACGGCCCCTCGACGTCGCCCGGCAGATGGAAGTGGGCGGCGAAGACCGGGCCGGGAAGGGTGGGCTCGTTCTTGACGGGCTCGGGCAGTCCGGCCCGCACCGCGCGCGTGCCCTCCCCGGTGGCCCCGGTCGTCTCCCTCATGCCGCCTGTCCTCCCAGATCCTCACGTACGGCGTCGAGCAGTCCCACGCTCGCCGCCTCCACCATCTCAAGGCACTCCTCGAAACCGTCCATGCCGCCGTAGTACGGGTCCGGGACGTCGAGGTCGTCGCCCGCCGACGCGCCGTACGAGCGCAGCAGACGCACCTTCGCCGCATCCTCCGGCGTCGGCGCGAGGCGCCGCAGGGCCTTGAGATGGCCGTGGTCGAGGGCGATGACGAGATCGAGGCGGGCGAACCACGACGGCTGGAACTGACGGGCCGTGTGGGCGCTGTCGTACCCGTGCTCCTCCAGGACGGAGACGGTGCGCGGGTCGGCGCCGTCGCCCTCGTGCCAGCCGCCCGTGCCGGCGCTGTCGACCTCGACCCGGTCGTCGAGCCCGGCCTCCGCGACGCGGGCGCGGAAGACGGACTCGGCCATCGGCGAGCGGCAGATGTTGCCGGTGCAGACGAAGCAGACGCGGTAAGTCATCCCCGGGCTCAGTCCCCGTCGGGGAGGATGACGTTGAGCGCCCAGGACACGATCGAGATGATCAGGCCACCGAGGACGGCGGTCCAGAAGCCGTCGACGTGGAAGCTCAGGTCGAGCTTGTCGGCCAGCCACGACGTCAGCAGCAGCATCAGCGCGTTGACGACCAGGGTGAACAGACCGAGCGTGAGGATGAGCAGCGGGAGGCTGAGCAGCTTCACGATCGGCTTGACCAGGAAGTTCACCACGCCGAAGATCAGCGCGACCAGGATCAGGGTGCCGATCTTCTTGCCCGTGCTGTCACCGGTCAGAGTGATCTTGTCGAGCAGCCATACGGCGACCGCCAGGGCACCCGCGTTGGCGATCGTCTTGACTACGAAATTCTTCATGTGTCTGATCGTGGCAGAAGAGATCGGTTACCAGCAGTGTGACGAGGGCGGACAACGGCGATGAAGGCATTCCGGCTGGACGAACTGGAGGCGGAGCGCGCCGCCAACGACGGCGCCTACCTGCAGTTTCTGCGGGAACGGAACATGTCCGTCGGCCTGTACGCGCTCGACGCCGGTGAGCATGATCCACAGAAGCCGCACAACCAGGACGAGGTCTACTTCGTTGTGAGCGGACGTGCCGCGATCACGGTGGGTCTGGAGACGACCCAGGTGGCCCGGGGCAGCGTCGTGTACGTGCCCGCCGGTGTCGCCCACAAGTTCCACCACATCAGCGAGGATCTGCGGGTTCTGGTGGTCTTCTCTCCCCCGGAGAGCTGAGGCCCCGTCTCGGGGTTCCCTAGGGGATCGATCAGGGGACGACGAGGGGTGCGAGGCCCCCGTTCGGGCCCCCGCCCGCCCTAGCATCGAAGCAGGACATCGGAAGGATCCGGCGACAAGAGATGCCGGGGACGAGAGAGGTTGGGGCGATGCGTGAGATCTTCGCGGGACTGCCGTGGTGGGTGAAGTGGATCGCGGTGCCCGTCATCGCCCTGGTCGTGTTCGGCGGGCTGATAGCCAGCGTCCTGCACTTCGTCGTCTGGCTGCTGTTCAAGGCACTCGTCTTCGTGGCCCTGGTCGGCGGGCTCATCTACGTCGTACGGAAGTTCACGACGAGCTCCTCGTCGCGCAGCGACTGGTGAGGTGGGCAAGGGGCGGTGGCGACGGGCATCGGTGATCGGTAACAGGAATCACCGGTTCCCTCGCGCGAGGGAAGTTTCCGGCACAGACCGTCTGTGAGCGGTGGCGGGCGGTTAAAGTCCGGAATTCGACGCGGGGACGATCCCCCGCGAGCGGCGCACACCCCCTCCCGTGTCCCCCGCACGGGCAGCCCCCTCGCGCTTCGGGAGTGACCCTTGGCCACGGTTGACACCGCACCGGCAGAACTCCACGTACCAGTACAGGCCGCGCCTCCACCACGACCGGCAACCCCCGTAGGGCGGCACCCGGCGACGCCTGCCGAACGGTCGCAGCGCCCGGAGCGGCCGGACCATGCCGACCACCAGGACCAGACCCCCTCCACGACCCTCATCGGCTCCGTCCAGCGCGCGATGCGCCTGCTGGAGTCCGTCGCCGGGCATGAACACGGCGCCCCCGCCAAGCAATTGGCCCGGGAGACCGGCCTGGCCCTGCCGACCGCCTATCACCTGCTGCGGACCCTCGTGCACGAGGGCTATCTGCGCCGGGACAAGGGTCTGTTCTTCCTCGGCGAGGCGGCCGAGCGGCTCAGCAGCAGCGGAGCCAAGCAGAAACGTCGCAGCACGGTCGTCGAGGCGCTGGCCCACTGGCGGGATGTGATCGGCGTACCCGTGTACTACGCGATGTACCGCGAGGGCGAGATCGAGGTCATGTGCGTCTCCGACACCCCGGGCAACCCCGCGGTGGAGGAGTGGGCCGACTTCCGCGAGACGGGGCATGCGCACGCCATCGGCCAGTGTCTGCTGTCCCAACTGGACGAGAGCGCCCGCCGCGACCACCTCGAGCGCTATCCGGTGCAGGCGATCACCCCGTACACCGTGCACGACAACCACACCCTGCTCCGGCGCCTGGAGCGGGTGGGGCGGATGGAACCGGTCTTCGAACACCAGGAGTACGCGCTCGGCACGGTGTGCGCGGCGATCCCGATCACGATCGGACCGACCGCCGCGACCATGGCCATTTCTCTCCCCTCCCATCAGGCGGATCGTCTGATGGATGCCACACGGCAGCTACAGAGCGAGATCGGACAGCTTCTGGGGTCGCTCGCGATCTCTATCAGTATCTGAAAACTCACTCCTTGTGATCTCTCGTATACGTTCAGCAAGATTCTTCAGAGTCAGAGGGATCATTCCCGGCCAGTCGACGGCAGATGACGGGGTAGGCGATGGACGAGTGCGTACAGGCAGAGGTCATGATGAGCTTTCTCGTGTCCGAGGAGCTCTCGTTCCGTATCCCGGTGGAGCTGCGCTACGAGACCTGTGATCCCTACGCGGTGCGACTGACCTTCCACCTGCCCGGGGACGCCCCCGTGACCTGGGCTTTCGGGCGTGAGTTGCTGATCGACGGCGTGGGGCGGCCGAGCGGCGACGGTGATGTGCGCATCGCGCCGGCGGAGCACGAGACGCTCGGTGAGGTGCTGATCCGGCTTCAGGTCGGCGCCGACCAGGCGCTGTTCCGTTCGTCGACGGCGCCGCTGATCGCCTTCCTCGACCGCACCGACAAGCTGGTGCCGCTGGGACAGGAAGGGGCGCTCGCGGACTTCGACGCCCATCTCGACGAGGCGCTGGACCGCATTCTGGCGGAGGAGCAGAGCGCGGGCTGAAGCGTTACACCGGTAGGGAGGCGGAACGCTTCAGCGCCGGTGTGGAGGAGTGCAGGAACGCTTTTTCTGGGGGAGGGGCGGCGTTCTGGGCGTCATTCTGGATGTTCTGGCCGACTGGGGCGTGGCCGGTTCCGGCCGGCCCGGCCTCAGTGCTTGCGGCGACGCCCGCGGCCACCTCGTGCGGCGGCAGGCTGCGGAGTCTGGGCGCCCTGTGAGCCGTACGCCCCAGCCTGTGTGTGTGCTTGCGTGCCCGCCGGAGTCGGCTCGCCGCCCGCCGGGATCGTGCCGGAGCCAGCCCGGTCGGCCGACACCACCAGCGCGGCGAGGACCGTCGTGACCGGTACCGACGCCACCAGGCCGATCGAACCGACCAGCGTCCGCACGATCTCCTCCGCGACCAACTCGCTGTTGGCGACCGTCCCCACGCTGCTCTGCGCGATCGAGAAGAGCAGCAACAGGGGCAACGCAGCGCCCGCATAGGCGAGGACGAGCGTGTTGACGACCGAGGCGATGTGGTCGCGGCCGATGCGGATGCCCGCGCGGTACAGGCCGCGCCAGCCCATCGAGGGGTTGGCCTCGTGCAGTTCCCAGACCGCCGAGGTCTGCGTCACCGTCACGTCGTCGAGGACACCGAGCGAGCCGATGATGACGCCGGCGAGCAGCAGACCGCTCATGTCGATCGACGGAAACAGGCCGTGGATCAGACCGGTGTTGTCGTCGGTGTTGCCGGTGAGCGCCGCCCAGCCGATGAACAGCGAGCCGAGGATGCCGATCAGAAGCAGCGAGATCAGCGTGCCGAGCACCGCGACGGAGGTTCTCGCCGACAGCCCGTGACACAGATACAGCGCGATCAGCATGATGGCGCTCGCCCCGATCACGGCCACGACCAGCGGGTTCGAGCCCTGGAGGATCGCGGGCAGGATGAAGAAGTTCAGGATCATGAAGCTGATCGCCAGCGCGACCAGCGCCATGACACCGCGCAACCGCCCCACGACCACGACGGCCAGGGCGAAGATGCCGGCGAGCAGGGCCATGGGGAACCGGCGGTTCACGTCGGTGACCGAGTACTGCAGGTCCTTCGGGGCGGAGGGCTCGTAGGCGACCACGACCTTCTGGCCCTCGTGCAGCTGCCGCGACTGGTCCGGCTGCACGATCTCCGTGAAGGTACGGCCCTTGTCCTTGCCGGTGTCGACGCGGATGGTGGCCTTTTTGCAGGTGCCGCCGGCTTCTTGCTGGGCGGAGGAGCCCTCGGCGGTGGAGGTGTCGCCGGTGGGTGCCTCGCCCGAGGCGTTGACGGACTTGCAGCTCACCTCGTCGACCTTGGTGACGGTGGCCTGCTGGGTCTGCCGGTCGAAGCCGACGCCGGTGCGCTCGTGCGCGGGAGCGCCGCCGGGCCACAGCACCACGAGGCCCACCAGAACGGCGGCGCCGAACGGGATGAGGATCGCCGCGATGACCTTGCGCAGGTGCTTGGAGACGGGGGCTGCGGGGCCGTGGCTGTGACTGTGGCCGTGCGAGTGACCGTGCCCACCGCCACCTCCTGTGCCGCCGCCGCTGCCTTCTCTCGGGAAGGTGCCGTGCCCGCCACCGGTGTCGTGGGCGTGCTCATGGCTGTGACCGGGGGTGCCAGAGGCGCCGGCAGAGTTGTGGCCGACGTCGTGACCGTGGTGGTGACCGCCACCGCTTGTCGGCCCGCGTTCGACCCGGCCGCCGGGTCGGGGGCCGTGCTCGGATCCTCTGCTGGGACCGGGACCGGGCCGGGGCTCGTGCTCGGATCCTCTGCCGGGACCGGAACCGGGTCCCTTCCAGTCGCCGGACCCAGGCCCGTTCCAGCCGCCCGCCCCAGGCCCCTGCCGTTCATCCGACCTAGGCCCGTTCCAACCGCCCGCCGCAGACCCGTTCCAGTCATCCGGCCCGGGCTGAGCGCCGCCTCTGCGGCCGGGGCCACGGGGTGGCTCGGGCGGGTACGGGGGCTGCGGTGTCGTGGTCACCGACCGATCATCGCAAGAACGGCAGGGGCCCTCTGTTCACCGCGCCCGAATTGACGCTAGCGTGGAGCCACCTTTGTACACGCGGGAGCTCGGAGCACCGGGCTGAGAGGGCGCTGACCTCCGTCCCAGCGATGTTTCACGTGGAACGTCGTCACCAGTGAGTGACGTTCCCCACGAAACATCGGCAGACGGAAACCGCTGCGTCGACCGCCGAACCTGTTACCGGGTAATGCCGGCGTAGGGAGTAGGTCTCATGACCATCAAGGACGCACGCACGCCTGCCTCCAGCCAGGACGAACAGCCCATCCAGGGCGAGAAGTCCACGGAGAGCGGGAAGTCCATCGGCTGGCACAAGGGGTACGTCGAGGGCTCGCGCCCCGACCTTCGCGTGCCGGTCCGTCAGGTGCACCTCACCAACGGGCAGTCGGTCACGCTGTACGACACATCCGGCCCGTACACCGATCCCCTGGTCGATACGGATGTCCGCCGGGGCCTGGCCCCGCTGCGGGAGAACTGGATCATCGCCCGCGGCGACACCGAGGAGTACGCGGGTCGTCCCGTCCGTCCCGAGGACGACGGCATCAAGCACACCTCGCCGCGGGGCGGCAACCTGCGCAATCTCGACGCGGTCTTCCCCGGGCGGCCCCGGCTGCCGCGCCGGAGCCGTGACGGCGGGGCGGTGACGCAGCTGGCGTATGCGCGCCGCGGCGAGATCACGCCCGAGATGGAGTACGTGGCCATCCGGGAGAACGTGGCGCCCGAGGTCGTCCGGGACGAGATCGCGGCGGGGCGCGCGGTGCTCCCGGCCAACGTCAACCACCCGGAGATCGAGCCGATGATCATCGGCAAGCGGTTCCTGGTGAAGGTCAACGCCAACATCGGCAACTCCGCGGTCACCTCCTCCATCGAGGAGGAGGTCGAGAAGATGACCTGGGCGACCCGTTGGGGCGCCGACACGGTCATGGACCTGTCCACCGGCCGCAACATCCACACCACCCGCGAGTGGGTGCTGCGCAACTCCCCCGTCCCCATCGGCACGGTGCCGCTCTATCAGGCGCTGGAGAAGGTCGACGGCAAGGCCGAGGAGCTGACCTGGGAGATCTACAAGGACACGGTCATCGAGCAGGCCGAGCAGGGCGTGGACTACATGACAGTCCACGCGGGCGTCCGCCTGCCGTACGTCCCGCTGACCGCGAACCGTAAGACGGGCATCGTCTCGCGCGGCGGCTCGATCATGGCGGCGTGGTGCCTGGCGCACCACAAGGAGAGCTTCCTCTACGAGAACTTCGAGGAACTCTGCGAGATCCTCGCCGCCTACGACGTCACGTACTCGCTCGGCGACGGCCTGCGGCCCGGCTCGATCGCGGACGCCAACGACGAGGCACAGTTCGCGGAGTTGAGGACGCTCGGGGAACTCAACACGATCGCCAAGCGTTTCAACGTTCAGACCATGATCGAGGGCCCGGGGCATGTCCCGATGCACAAGATCAAGGAGAACATCGACCTTCAGCAGGAGATCTGCGAGGAGGCTCCGTTCTACACGCTCGGCCCGCTGACCACGGACGTCGCCCCGGGGTACGACCACATCACGTCGGGCATAGGCGCCGCGATGATCGCGTGGTGGGGCACGGCGATGCTCTGCTACGTCACGCCCAAGGAGCACTTGGGCCTGCCCAACCGTGACGACGTGAAGACCGGCGTCATCACCTACAAGATCGCGGCCCATGCGGCGGACCTCGCCAAGGGACACCCTGGCGCACAGGAGTGGGACGACGCCCTGTCGGACGCCCGCTTCGAGTTCCGCTGGGAGGACCAGTTCAACCTGGCCCTCGACCCCGACACGGCCCGCGAGTTCCACGACGAGACCCTCCCGGCGGAGCCGGCCAAGACGGCCCACTTCTGCTCGATGTGCGGTCCGAAGTTCTGCTCCATGAAGATCTCCCAGGACATCCGCCGCCAACACGGCGGCAGCCAGGGGGAGATCGAAGAAGGGATGGCGCAGAAGTCGAAGGAGTTCGCGGCGGCGGGGAACCGGGTGTATCTGCCGATCGCGGACTGACCGACGCAATTACAGGCGCCGTCCCGGAGAATCCGGCCTTCACGGGGCGGCGCTTGGTTGAGCAGCTCGATCAAGCGGCCACCGTAGGCTGCCTGCTTGACGGTGTCGGTACGAACAGGTGAGCTGCGGGCATGGGCATATGGGATGTGAAGCCTGACGGCGAACGGTTGCGATGGGAGCTGGAACCGTTCGTGGGCATCGGACCTTTGAGGTTCGGGATGAATCCCACCGAAGTGGCCGCTGTCCTTGGCCAGGGCACGGCGGACTACTCCACCAGCATTCCGTGGGGTGACACCGTGACTCGTCAGGAGAGCTTCAGAGACGTGGGCCTGACGGTCTACTACGCGGACGAGATGCGATTGGCCGGCGCATCGGTGGACGCGCGCCTTGGGCCTCAGGTGCTGTCCGACGGTACGGCTCTGGTGGGGCGTGTGCCCTCGAAGATGGAGCAGTGGCTCATCGATCGTGCCGAGACGAGAGAGCCCTACTCCGAACTCTTCTACATGCCGGGGGCCGATCCCGGCTCACTGACGCTCGGCCTCGTGATGTGTGTCCAGAGAGTCGGAGATGTCGTCCTTACCCGGCCGGTCTTCCTCGCGTCTGAATGGATCGACGACGTCTATCACCGTCTCCCGACCTCGGAGTGGGCGACGTTCTGAACCGATCGCCGGGACTCCTGGTTGCCGTTGTCGTCCATGAAGATCTCCCAGGACATCCGCCGCCAACACGGCAGCAGCCAGGGGGAGATCGAAGAAGGGATGGCGCAGAAGTCGAAGGAGTTCGCGGCGGCGGGGAACCGGGTGTATCTGCCGATCGCGGACTGAGCACCGGGCGACGGGCGACAGGCGGCGGGGACAGGTGGAACCCCTGTCCATGCCGCCGGCCGGGCATCCGGCTTGCGCTCCCCGAAGGCGGACGGCCGCGGCGAGGGGCGCAAGCCGGGGGTTACTCCGGCTGGTGTTCGGGGCCGCCGAAGTCCGGGCTGGTGTAGTCCGGGCTGGTGAAGCTGGGGCGGGAGCCCGTGGTGCCGTCGTCCGGGCTGCTGAAGCCCGGACGGCCGTAGCCGAGGTGGGGCATGCGGCTGGGCGTCTGCGGTGGCGTGCGGTGCAGGGCGGCCGCGGTGCCGGGGTCGGCCAGGGCGTCCCGCAGGAAGGGCAGGACGCCCCGCTCCAGCAGGGCGTCGTGCCAGGCTTCCCTGGCGCGGGCGACCTCCCCGGTCAGCTCGGCGTACGGCCCGGTGTCGACGAGCGAGGGGCGGTTGCGCAGAGCGGTGAGCAGCAGCCCCACCGCGGCGACCAGGATCGCCACCGCGGTCATCGCACCGAAGACCCAGCCCGTGGTCAGCATCGTCTTGGCGAACGCCTGTTTGGGATCGAGCATCTTCAGGATGTAGCCGACCAGCAGGAATATCGCCGCGGCGGTTCCGGCGAGGACGGGAGCCAGCACCGCGACGACGGCGACGGCGCCCGCGCCGGCGGTCTCGGCGACCTCTCCCATGGTGGCGGCGAGCCCCGCCGCGCTCGAACCGGACTCCGCGGAGCCGGTCTCGCGCACGGACGTCGGGGTGGACGGCGCCGGCTGGCGCAGTTCCTCGCGGACCTTCACGTAGTGCTGGTACTCGGTCGCCGCGGCCGCCGTGATGATCGCGGTGGCGTTCAGCGCCATGGTGCGCAGCTGTTCGGGATTGAGCCGCTGTCCCACAGCGGCCAGTTCCGGGCGGTGTGGGGCGGAGCGCAGCGCCTCATCGAGGATCCGCTCGTATTCCTGGCGGTCCTCGCTCAGCAGGTGCTGCGGAACGCTGTTCATGTGCATCCCCCGATGCTCCGTAGGGCTTGGGGCTCGCATGACTGTGAGCCGTCGGGCAGAAACGGAGGGGAGCCTGCTACGGATAAGCCGATGGTAGAGCGGTCACCGCACAGGGTGACAGGGGGTTTCCAGAAATTGGCCCCTGGCCTGCGCCGTCTCCGATCGGTTCGGCATGGGGGATCGTCTGCCCGGTGAATCTTCAGATATCCAGCGGAAGTTGCTGGACCAGCAGCTTTCCGGCCATGGTCACGCCGCCGTCCATCGCGATGGCCAGCCCGTCGGCGTAGACGTGCGGTCCCTCGACCACGGGGCCCCTCTCGTCCTCGCCGTCCTCGGAGCCGACTTCGCCCAGGAGGTAGGGAATCGGGCTGTGCCCGTGAACGATCCGGGTGCCGCCGTACGTATCGAGCAGGGAGCGCACATGGTCGGCGCCGCCCTCGTCGCGGAAGGAGAAGCGCTTGGTGAACTTGCGGAACAGGTCCCAGACCTCGTCCGCGTCGTTGCGCGTGAGGGTCTCGCGGACCGTGTCGTTGACCGCCTCGATCGAGTCGCCGTAGTCGAGGTAGGCGGTGGTGTCCGAGTGGACGAGCAGATGACCGTCGACGGCCTCCATGGCGTCGAGGCGGGCCATCCACTGCAGGTGGTGGTCCTGGAGGCGGTCCATGTCGGTCTTCTGCCCGCCGTTGAGCAGCCAGGCCGCCTGGAAGGTGGCGGTGCCCGCGCCGGAGTTGACGGGGGTGTCGCCGAACCGCTTCGCGCCGAGCAGCAGCAGCTCGTGGTTGCCCATGAGGGCCTTGCAGTAGCCGCCGGCCGCGGCGGCCTCGGCGGACAGCCGCATCACGAGGTCGATGACGCCGATGCCGTCCGGGCCGCGGTCGGTGAAGTCGCCGAGGAACCACAGCCGGGCGGTGCCGGCGCACCAGTTGCCCGCGGAGTCGATGAGGCCCTTCTCCTGGAGGGCCGCCACCAGCTCGTCGAGATAGCCGTGCACATCTCCTACGACGAACAGGGCGCCCGGCCCGTCCACGGGCTGCGGGACCACGGCCGGGTCGACGGTCACCTGGAGCGTGTCACCGCGGTTGACGACCGGAAGGTTCCGCTCCGTGGGGGTGTACCCCTCCGGGTAGGCCTCGGGGTACGCCTCCTCGTGGGGCGGCGCGACGTCGCCGGGGTGCGTGCTGTGGCCGTAGGGACCGGTCTCGTGGACGTACGCGGGCACCCGGAAGTCGCGCAACGTCGCCGTCCGCTCCGCCTCGGGTCCCTGACCGGCCCCCTGAGTCATCAGACCCCTCCACCATCGCGCCGCATCTGCACCGCTTCGGACTGCCTGGTCGCAGCGGCCCGCGGTGTCGTGGGCCCATCATAGGAATGCGGATCGCGCCATGTGATGACCCAGGGGTGGTGAATCGGCGCAAGAGTCCAGTTCACCGCGGCTTTCGCCCCGATTGGGCCGGGCTTCGGCCTCCTGCTGACGCCCCGGTGACGGCCGTACGACGTTGACGTCCGCGCTCTACTTCTCCTCCGGTGACCGGGGCGGGCTGACGGTCGTCCGCGGCGGGCGGCGCTGGGACGAGGTGCGCACGATCAGTTCGGTCGGTATCACCTGCTCGACCGGCTGGTCCGATTCGACGCCCTCGATGGCGTCGATGAGGAGCTGGACGACCGCCGTGCCGATGCGCCGGGGCTTCAGCGAGAGCGTGGTGATGGGCGGCTCGGTGCTGGCGTACACGGTGGATTCGCTGCAGCAGACCAGAAGCAGGTCCTCCGGTACGCGCAGTCCGTAGCGGCGTGCGGCGGCCAGCAGGTCGGTGCCGTTGGGGTCGAACAGCCCGTAGACGGCGTCGGGCCGGTCGGGCCGGGCCAGCAGCCGGTCGGCGGCTACGGCGCCGGCGCACGGGTCGTGCGCCGGATAGGCCTCGTACACCGGGTCCTGGCCGACGCGTTCGCACCAGCGCAGGTACGCCGTCGTCGACAGATGGGTGTACGTGTCCGTCGACGTCCCCGTCAGTAGCCCGATGCGGCGGGCGCCGGCGTCGGCCAGGTGGTCGAGGATGCCGAGCACGGCGGCCTCGTGGTCGTTGTCGACCCACGCGGTCACCGGCAGCTCGCCGGCCGGGCGGCCGTCGGAGACCACCGGCAGTCCTTGCCGGACCAGTTCGCTGACGACCGGGTCCTGGTCGGACGGATCGATGACGACCGTGCCGTCCAGGGCGACGTTCGACCACACGTCGTGGCGCGAGGTGGCCGGGAGGATGACGAGGGCGTAGCCGCGGGCGAGCGCGGCCGAGGTGGCGGCCCGGGCCATCTCGGCGAAGTACGCGAACTCGGTGAAGGTGAAAGGTTCATCCCCGTACGTCGTCACGGTCAGGCCGATGAGTCCCGACTTGCCGGTACGGAGGGTTCGGGCCGCTGCCGAGGGGCGATACCCCAGTCGGTCGGCGACTTCTCGGACATGGCGTCGGGTGGCGTCCGGGAGCCGGCCCTTGCCGTTGAGGGCATCGGAGACGGTCGTGATGGAGACTCCGGCGGCGGCGGCCACATCTCTGATGCCCGCCCGGCCCGGCCGGCTGCCTCGACGTGAGGTTTCCGCGCGGCTCACCTGGTGCTTCCCTGCTGCTGTCATGGCGAGCCGATAGTAGGGCTCATGCGGTGGGGTAGTGCGGACGCATATGCACGCGTTGACAGGCACGTTTCTGCATGGTCACAACCCGCCAATTCCCTTCGAAAAGAAGGGAGTTGAGCGATTCAATGCCACTACGTGACTTGTCGGCACGCATGAGCCTGCCAAGTCCTCGATGTTTCGAAGAGGTCTCAACTCACCTTCACGAGGGATGCGCGCCACGGCGCGCACCACCGGCGCATAGATATATGTGAGAGCGCCCTGCGATTCGTCTGCCTTCGGGCCGTGATGCCCCTGATGCCTGTGAGGCTGGTGGGGTGTGCGATCTCCTGCGCCTCACCTGTACGCACCGGGGCCGAATCCTCATAAGGTGTGGAGTATTGGAAGCCGGCGGTGGCGACGGGGCCGCCGGCGGTCGCGAGGAGGACTGCGGTGAGCGAGACGAGCCCCAAGCTGCGCGCCGAGCTGGAGGGTATCCCCACCTACAAGCCGGGCAAGCCCGCCGCGGCCGACGGCCCGGCCGCCTACAAGCTCTCCTCCAACGAGAACCCCTATCCACCCCTCCCGGGTGTGATGGAGAGCGTCACGGCGGCGGCCTCGTCCTTCAACCGCTACCCGGACATGGCCTGCACCGGCCTGATGAACGAGCTGTCCGAGCGCTTCGGCGTCCCGCTCGCGCACCTGGCCACCGGCACGGGTTCGGTCGGCGTCGCCCAGCAGCTGATCCAGGCGACCTCGGGGCCCGGCGACGAGGTCATCTACGCCTGGCGGTCCTTCGAGGCGTACCCGATCATCACGCAGATCAGCGGCGCGACCTCGGTGAAGGTGCCCCTGACGCCCGGTGATGTGCACGACCTGGACGCGATGGCCGCGGCCATCACCGACCGGACGCGGCTGATCTTCGTCTGCAACCCCAACAACCCGACGGGCACGGTCGTGCGCCGGGCGGAGCTGGAGCGGTTCCTCGACCGTGTGCCGAGCGATGTGCTCGTCGTCCTCGACGAGGCGTACCGCGAGTTCATCCGCGACAACGAGGTGCCGGACGGGGTGGAGCTCTACCGCGACCGGCCGAACGTCTGCGTCCTGCGGACCTTCTCCAAGGCGTACGGTCTCGCCGGCCTCCGCGTCGGGTTCGCCATCGCCCATGAGCCGGTGGCGGCGGCGCTGCGCAAGACCGCGGTGCCCTTCGGCGTCAGCCAGCTCGCGCAGGAAGCGGCGATCGCGTCGCTGCGTGCGGAGGACGAACTGCTCGGCCGGGTGGGCTCCCTGGTGTGTGAGCGCAACCGCGTGGTCGAGGGGCTGCGCGCTCAGGGCTGGACGGTGCCCGAGACCCAGGCCAACTTCGTGTGGCTGCGGCTGGGGGAGCGCACAGTCGACTTCGCGGCGGCGTGCGAGCGGCACGGCGTGGTGGTCCGGCCGTTCCCCGGCGAGGGTGTGCGGGTGACGGTCGGGGAGGCCGAGGCGAACGACATCTTCCTGAAGGTGGCGGAGGGGTTCCGTAAGGAGCTCTAGTTCGCGATCAGCTCCACCGGGATTCTCGACCAGCTTCACCCGGACCGGGTCGCCGTCGCGCACCGTCGCGAGGCGGCCCGGTCCGTCGTCGAGGCGGCAAAGCGCAGGCACGGGCTCGGCCAAGAGGTGCCGCACGCCCCTTGTCCGGGGTGCCGCTCGGCCCAAGCGGGACCCCCCTTCCGGCGTCGAAAATCAGTGCGTCATAATTGCTTGTGAATGTGAACGCGTTCACAAGCGTGTCCCGGTTGCTCCAGTGATGTGTGAGACATAAGGGGCAAACTGCCGCTGTATCACGGCGACGTAAGGAGACTGACGACGTGGACCTGGCTCTGGCGCCGGAGACACTGGCGCGCTGGCAGTTCGGCATCACCACCGTCTACCACTTCCTGTTCGTCCCCCTGACGATCTCGCTCGCGGCCCTCACGGCCGGCCTGCAGACCGCCTGGGTGCGCACGGAGAAGGAGAAGTACCTCAGAGCGACGAAGTTCTGGGGCAAGCTCTTCCTGATCAACATCGCGATGGGTGTGGTCACCGGCATCGTGCAGGAGTTCCAGTTCGGCATGAACTGGTCCGACTACTCGCGCTTCGTCGGCGACATCTTCGGTGCCCCGCTCGCCTTCGAGGCCCTGATCGCCTTCTTCTTCGAGTCGACGTTCATCGGGCTGTGGATCTTCGGCTGGGACAAGCTGCCGAAGAAGATCCACCTGGCCTGCATCTGGATGGTCTCGATCGGCACGATCCTGTCGGCGTACTTCATCCTCGCGGCCAACTCGTGGATGCAGCACCCCGTCGGCTACAGGATCAACAAGGCGAAGGGGAGGGCCGAACTCACCGACTTCTGGCACGTCCTGACCCAGAACACCGCGCTCGCCCAGGCCTTCCACACCCTGTCCGCCGCGTTCCTGACCGGTGGCGCCTTCATGGTCGGCATCTCCTCCTTCCACCTGCTGCGCAAGAAGCACATCAGCGACATGAAGACCTCGCTGCGGCTCGGCCTGGTCACCGTCATCGTCGGCGGTCTGCTCACCGCGATCAGCGGCGACACCCTCGGCAAGATCATGTTCGAGCAGCAGCCGATGAAGATGGCCGCCGCCGAGGCCCTGTGGGACGGCGAGAAGCCGGCGCCCTTCTCGGTCTTCGCCTACGGCGACGTCGACGCCGGCCACAACAAGGTCGCCATAGAGATTCCGGGACTGCTGTCCTTCCTGGCCAACGACGACTTCAACTCGTACGTCCCGGGCATCAACGACGTCAACAAGTCCGAGCAGGAGAAGTTCGGACCGGGCGACTACCGGCCCAACATCCCCGTCGCCTACTGGGGTTTCCGGTGGATGATCGGCTTCGGTATGACGTCCTTCGCGATCGGCCTGCTCGGACTCTGGCTGACCCGCAAGAAGTTCCTGCTGCCGCAGCACCTGCGGGTGGCCGACGACGAGGTGCCGCATCTCGTGCTGCTGCCCCGCGGCAAGAAGGCCCTCGGCCCGACGCTCACCAAGTGGTACTGGCGCATCGCCGCCCTGACCATGGGCTTCCCGCTGATCGCCAACTCCTGGGGCTGGATCTTCACCGAGATGGGCCGCCAGCCGTGGGTCGTCTACGGCGTCCTGCAGACCCGCCACGCGGTCTCCCCCGGTGTCTCCCAGGGCGAGGTCCTCACCTCGATGATCGTCTTCACCACGCTGTACGCCATCCTGGCCGTCGTCGAGGTCAAGCTGCTCGTGAAGTACGTCAAGGCCGGCCCGCCCGAGCTCACCGAGGCCGACCTCAACCCGCCCACGAAGATCGGCGGCGACACCCGTGACGCCGACAAGCCGATGGCCTTCTCGTACTAGGCCGAGGGAGAGCGAGTCATGGAACTTCACGACGTCTGGTTCGTGCTCATCGCCGTCCTGTGGACCGGCTACTTCTTCCTGGAGGGCTTCGACTTCGGGGTCGGCATCCTCACCAAGCTGCTGGCCCGCAACCGGCCCGAGAAGCGGGTGCTGATCAACACGATCGGCCCCGTCTGGGACGGCAACGAGGTGTGGCTCCTCAGCGCGGGCGGCGCGACCTTCGCCGCCTTCCCCGAGTGGTACGCCACGCTCTTCTCCGGCTTCTATCTGCCGCTGCTGATCATCCTGGTCTGCCTGATCGTCCGCGGGGTCGCCTTCGAGTACCGGGCGAAGCGGCCCGAGGAGAACTGGCAGCGCAACTGGGAGACCGCGATCTTCTGGACCTCCCTCATCCCCGCGTTCCTGTGGGGCGTCGCCTTCGGCAACATCGTGCGGGGCGTGAAGATCGACAAGAACTTCGAATACGTCGGCACCTTCTGGGACCTGCTCAACCCGTACGCCCTCCTCGGCGGCCTGGTGACGCTCACGCTGTTCACCTTCCACGGGTCGGTGTTCACGGCGCTCAAGACCGTCGGGGACATCCGGGAGCGGGCGCGAAAGCTGGCGCTCCAGGTCGGGCTCGTCACGGCCGTGTTCGCGGCGATCTTCCTGCTGTGGACGCAGGTCGACAGCGGTGACGGCAAGAGCCTGGTCGCCCTGGTCGTGGCCGTCGCCGCCCTGATCGCCGCCCTGATCGCCATTCAGGCCGGGCGTGAGGGCTGGTCGTTCGCGCTGTCCGGCGTCACCATCGTGGCCGCCGTGGCGATGCTCTTCCTGTCGCTCTTCCCGAACGTCATGCCGTCCTCACTCCACGATGACTGGAGCCTGACGGTCACCAACGCCTCGTCGAGCCCCTACACCCTGAAGATCATGACCTGGTGTGCGGCGATCGCCACGCCGGTCGTCCTGCTCTACCAGAGCTGGACCTACTGGGTGTTCCGCAAGCGCATCGGAACGCAGCACATCGCCGAAGCCACGCATTGAGGTGTGTTTCACGTGAAACCAATCGATCCGCGTCTGCTCCGCTACGCCCGCGCCACTCGCCTCTTCATGGCGGCCGTCGTCGGTCTGGGCGTCGTCGGAGCGGCCCTGGTCATCGCCCAGGCGATGCTCATCGCCGAGGTGGTGGTGGGCGCCTTCCAGCACGGGATGTCGGCCGCTGAACTCCGTACTCCCCTGCTGCTGTTGGTGGCGGTGGCCGGTGGTCGCGCCCTGGTGTCCTGGCTCACCGAGCTCGCCGCCCATCGGGCGAGTGCGGCGGTGAAGTCCGAACTGCGGGGGCGGTTGCTGGAGCGGGCCGGGGCGCTCGGGCCGGGGTGGCTCAGCGGGCAGCGGACCGGTTCGCTGGTCGCCCTCGCCACGCGGGGTGTCGACGCCCTGGACGACTACTTCTCGCGCTATCTCCCGCAGTTGGGGCTGGCGGTGGTCGTGCCGGTGGCGGTGCTGGCGCGGGTGGTCACGGAGGACTGGGTCTCGGCGGCGATCATCGTGGGCACTCTCCCGCTCATCCCGGTCTTCATGATGCTGATCGGCTGGGCCACCCAGTCGCAGATGGACCGTCAGTGGCAGTTGCTGTCCCGGCTGTCCGGGCACTTCCTCGATGTCGTCGCCGGTCTGCCGACCCTGAAGGTGTTCGGCCGGGCCAAGGCGCAGGCCGAGTCGATCAAGCGCATCACCGGCGAGTACCGCCAGGCGACCATGCGGACGCTGCGGATCGCCTTCATCTCCTCCTTCGCGCTGGAACTGCTCGCCACGATCTCGGTGGCCCTCGTCGCCGTCACGATCGGCATGCGGCTGGTGCACGGTGAGATGGACCTCTACGACGGCCTGGTCATCCTCATCCTGGCCCCCGAGGCGTATCTGCCGCTGCGGCAGGTCGGGGCGCAGTACCACGCGGCGGCGGAGGGGCTGGCCGCCGCCGAGGAGATCTTCGAGGTGCTGGAGACGCCTGTGCCGGCGGCGGGGACGGCTGCCGTGCCGGGCGGTGCGCTGACCTTCGAGGGCGTCACCGTTCGTTACCCGGGGCGCTCCGGTGACGCCGTCCAGGACGTGTCCTTCGCCGTCGAGCCCGGGGAGACGGTCGCGCTCGTCGGACCGAGCGGGGCGGGCAAGTCCACGCTGCTGAATGTGTTGCTGGGGTTCGTGCGGCCTGCGGAAGGGCGGGTGCTGGTCGGGGGAGTCGATCTCGCCGACGCCGACCTCGACCAGTGGCGGTCGCAGGTCGCGTGGGTGCCGCAGCGGCCGCAGCTGTTCGCCGGGACGATCGCGGAGAACGTCCGGCTGGCACGGCCCGACGCGGACGACGCCGCCGTACGACACGCGCTCGCGGACGCGGGGGCCCTGGAGTTCGTCGACGCGCTGCCGCAGGGTGCCGAGACCGGGCTCGGGGAGGACGGGGCCGGGCTGTCCGCCGGTCAGCGGCAGCGGCTCGCGCTGGCGCGGGCGTTCCTCGCGGACCGGCCCGTGCTGCTGCTCGACGAGCCGACCGCCGCGCTCGACGGCGCCACCGAGGCCGAGGTCGTGGCGGCGGTGCGGAGGCTGGCGGTGGGGCGCACGGTGCTCCTCGTCGTGCACCGGCCGGCATTGCTGGGGGTGGCGGACCGGGTGGTGCGGTTGGCCGAACCCGCGACCGTGGCCCCCGCCGAGGCTGGCACGGTTCAGTCCTCTGGTCAGGCCGGGGGGCGTGAGGCCGCGGCGGCGACGCATCCCACCGAGGACAGCGACGACGCCACAGACGCCGCCGACATGGCCGTACCCGCAGCGGAAAGCCGCCGTGTCCTCGCCCGCGTCCGTGCCATGTCCGGCCCCCGGCGCGGCCGGCTCGCGCTCGCCCTGTTGCTCGGGAGTCTCGCGCTCGGCAGTGCCGTCGGGCTCATGGCGACCTCCGGGTGGCTGATCTCGCGGGCCTCGCAGCAGCCGCCCGTGCTCTATCTGATGGTGGCCGTCACGGCGACCCGCGCCTTCGGGATCGGGCGGGCCGTCTTCCGCTACGCCGAGCGCCTCGTGTCGCACGACGCCGTGCTGCGGATGCTGGCCGACACCCGGGTCGCCGTGTACCGGCGCCTGGAGCGGCTCGCGCCCGCCGGGCTGCGGCGGACCCGCCGCGGTGATCTGCTGTCGCGGCTGGTCGACGATGTCGACACCCTCCAGGACTACTGGCTGCGCTGGCTGCTGCCCGCGGGCGCGGCGCTGACCGTGTCCGCCGCGTCCGTCGGCTTCACGGCCTGGCTGCTGCCCGAGGCGGGTGCCGCACTCGCCGTGGGGCTGCTGGCGGCCGGCGTCGGGGTGCCGTTGATCACCGGTGCGGTGGCCCGGCGTGCGGAGCGGCGGCTGGCGCCGGCGCGCGGTGTGCTGGCGACGCGGGTGACCGACCTGCTGACCGGAACCGCCGAACTGGCCGTCGCCGGCGCTCTGCCCGCACGTACCGCCGAGGCGCGCGAGGCCGACGGAGTGCTCACCCGGATCGCCTCGCGCGGCGCCAGCGCCACCGCCCTCGGTGACGGTCTCACCGCGCTCGTCTCCGGCCTCACCGTCGCCGGCACCGCGCTCGCGGGCGCCCAGGCGGTCGCCGCCGGACGGCTCGGCGGCGTCGCCATGGCCGTCGTCGTCCTCACCCCGCTGGCCGCCTTCGAGGCCGTCCTCGGCCTCCCGCTCGCCGTGCAGTACCGCCAGCGGGTCCGCAAGAGCGCGGAGCGGGTGTACGAGGTGCTGGACGCCCCGGAACCCGTACGGGAGCCCGAGCAGCCGTGCGAGGTGCCCGCGTCGCCCTTCCCGGTCGTCGTGAAGGGGCTGTCCGCCCGGTACGCCGGACAGGAGCGGGACGCCCTGGTGGATCTCGACCTGACCGTCACGGAGGGCCGCCGCATCGCCGTCGTGGGCCCGTCCGGGTCCGGCAAGACGACCCTCGCGCAGGTGCTGCTGCGGTTCCTGGACGCCCAGGCCGGTGCGTACACCCTCGGCGGCGTCGACGCGTCCGGCCTGGACGGGGACGACGTGCGGCGGTTCGTCGGGCTGTGTGCGCAGGACGCGCACCTCTTCGACAGCTCGCTGCGGGAGAACCTGCTGCTCGCGAAGAAGGACGCCACCGAGGCGGACCTCCGTGACGCCCTGCGGCGGGCCCGGCTGCTCGACTGGGCCGACGGCCTGCCCGACGGTCTGGACACGCTGGTCGGCGAGCACGGGGCACGGCTGTCCGGGGGCCAGCGGCAGCGGCTGGCGCTGGCCCGGGCGCTGCTCGCCGACTTCCCCGTCCTCGTCCTGGACGAGCCCGCCGAGCATCTCGACCTGCCCACCGCCGACGCGCTCACCGCCGACCTGCTGGCCGCCACCGAGGGCCGGACGACGTTGCTCATCACCCACCGGCTCGCCGGGCTGGAGGCGGTGGACGAGATCGTCGTGCTCGACGGGGGGCGGGTCGTGCAGCGGGGCTCCTACGCGGAGCTGGCCGCCGAGGAGGGGCCGTTGCGGGAGATGGCGGAGCGGGAGTCGGATGCCGAGGTCCTGGCGCTGACGGCATAGGCCGCCACTGGTCTCCGACTTTCTGTATCAAATGGGACTAATTACGCTCGGCTCATGTCCGACACCATGCGTCCCGGCCCCGGCCCGCTGCCTCCCGCGCCGTCGGCCGAGCTGACCGCGCGGGTGCCGCAGTTGCTGGAGGCCATGCGGTCCGTCGGCAGCGGGCTCGAACTGCACTCCACGCTGGACCGGATCTGCGAGACCGCGGCGGAGCTGACGGGCGCCCGCTACGCGGCCATCGGAGTCGTCGACCAGGACGGGCGGGGACTGGCGGACTTCGTCTACCACGGGGTCGACGAGGCGACCGCGCGCCGTATCGGACGCCTGCCGGACGGGCATCGGGGCCTGCTCGGTGCCCTCATCCGCGACCCAGAGCCGGTACGGCTCGCGGACCTGACCACGGACCCGCGCTCCTGCGGCTTCCCCGAGCACCACCCGCCGATGCGCGGCTTCCTCGGCCTCCCGATCCGCGTCCAGGGGGAGATCTTCGGGAACCTGTACCTGACGGAGAAGCACGGCGGGCAGCCGTTCAACGACTACGACCTCACCATGGTCCGGGTGCTGGCGACCGAGGCAGGGATCGCGATCGGCAACGCCCGGCTGTACGAGGCGGCCAAACAGCGCGAGCACTGGATCGACGGGTCGGTCGCCGTCACCACCGCCCTGCTGTCGGGCGGAGACGCGGACGACGCCCTCCAGGTCGTCGCCGAGCAGGCCCGCAAGCTGTCGGGTTCGGCCGCCGGGATCGTGCTGCTGCCCGCGGACGAGGGCGGCTTGGAGATCGCGGCCGTGGCCGCGGACCGTCCATCGGCCATGCTGGGCACGGTCGTGCCGCCGGAGAGCGGGATCGTCGCCGAACTCCTCGACGGACAGCCGGTGTTCCTGGAGGACGCGGCCGGCGACCCCCGCATGATCACCACGCTGGCGCACGGCTACGGGCCCACCATGATGGTGCCCCTGCACAGCGACGGCCGGATCCTGGGCGCCCTGGTCACCCCGCGGGCGCGCGGGGAGCGGCCGTTCACGGAGACCGAGCGCACGCTGGCGATCCAGTTCGCCTCGCAGGCCGCGCTCGCGCTGATGATGGCCGACGCGCAGCGCGACCGGGAGCGGCTCGCCGTCTACGAGGACCGTGACCGCATCGCCCGTGACCTGCACGACCTCGTCATCCAGCGGCTGTTCGCCACCGGGATGATGCTGGAGAGCGCGCAGCGCGGATCGGTCGTGCCGGAGGTGCGCGAAGGCGTCGGCAATGCCGTCGACGAACTCGACGTCACCATCCAGGAGATCCGCACCGCGATCTTCGCGCTACAGCAGGGGCCGGCCGAGGCACCCTCGGGGCTGCGCACCCGCGTGCTGCGGGAGATCGACACGGCCGCGGTGCCGCTCGGCTTCAAGCCCTCGTACCGTTTCGTCGGCCCCGTGGACGCCCTGGTCGGCGATCTCACCGGCAAGAACCTCATCGCGGCCCTGCGCGAGGCACTCTCCAACGCCTTCCGGCACGCCCGGGCCTCCCGGATCGATGTCGTCGTGGACGCCGACGTGATCCTGCCGGACGGCCGGAAGGGCGTCCGCCTGACCGTCGCGGACGACGGCGTGGGCATCCCGGACGGCGGGCGGCGCAGCGGCCTGAAGAACCTCGAGCGACGCGCGGAGTCCCTCGGCGGCGACAGCCGGCACGGCCCGGGCATCGGCGAGAACGGAGGCGGTACGACGGTGGTGTGGGAGGCACCGCTGGAGTAGCGAGGCATGACGGCCCGTCACCCCGCATCTCCACGGAGGCCGTTCAGTCGTACGACTGACCCGTCCGAGGCCCTCTGTCCCCCGGCCGTACGACTCCAACAGGACCGCCCGCGTGGGCCGGGGTCAGGATCGCTGGCATGCGACTGTCCCGCCGTCATCCGCTGCTCGTCCCGGCCCTGTTGTGCGCGCTCGCCGTCCTGGCGGCCCGTCCGACCGACGCCGCGGAGAAGAAGGCGCCCGCCGACGGCGGTACGGACGCCGGGATCAGTGCGCAGGTGGCGCGGCTGTACGAGGACGCGGCGGTGGCGACGCAGCAGTACGAGGCGGGGAGGCTGGAGGCGGAGGCACAGCGGGCGAAGGCGCAGCGGCTGGAGGCGCTGCTCGACCGGGAACGGCGGGACATCTCGGTCCTGCACGAGGACCTGGGCCGGATCGCGCGCGCCCAGTACCGCAACGGCGGCGACCTCCCGCTGACCGCGCAGATCATCCTCGCCGACAGTCCTGATCAGCTGATGCGCGGTCAGCAGGTGTTCTCCCAGACGAACCTGGCCGTGAACAACGCCATCGAGAAGAGTCGGCGGGCCGAGGCGAAGCTCTCCGCGGACGAGGCGCAGGCCGCGACCGCGTGGCAGTCGCTGGAGAAGCGGAGCGTCGAACTCGCCGGTCTGAAGACGGGGATCGAGCAGAAGCTCGAGGAGGCGCGCCAGCAGTTGCAGGGCCAGGCGGACGCCTCGGTCGCGGCGGGGGCCTGCCGCGGTGCCGTCCGGCTGGATCAGCCGGCGGTCCAGGTCACGAGCCCTTGGGTCACGCCGGTGGAGACGTACGAGCTGTCCGCGGGCTTCGGCAGCGGTGGCTCGCGGTGGGCGAACCGGCACACCGGGCAGGACTTCGCGGTGCCGATCGGCACGCCGGTACGGTCGGTGGGCGCGGGCCGGGTGGTGACGGTGTCCTGCGGGGGCGCCTTCGGGATCGAGATCGTGATCGAGCACGCGGACGGCTACTACACGCAGTACGCCCATCTCGCCGCCGTCACCGTCGACCAGGGCGACCAGGTGGCGGCGGGGCAGTGGATCGGCCAGTCGGGCACCACCGGCAACTCCACGGGCCCGCACCTGCACTTCGAGGTGCGGGTCACCCCGGAACTGGGCTCAGGGGTGGATCCGGTGCCGTGGCTGGCGGCGCGGGGTGTGCCCCTCGGCTAGAACCGGCCCTAGGACAGCCCCTAGGACAAGCCCTCGCGCTGAGCCACCAGCTGCTCGATGACGACCGCGACGCCGTCCTCGTTGTTGTCGACCGTCCGGCCGGAGGCCGCGGCGAGCACGTCGGGGTGCGCGTTGCCCATCGCGTACGACCGGCCCGCCCAGGTCAGCATCTCGACGTCGTTGGGCATGTCCCCGAAGGCGACGACCTCCTCGTGCGAGATGCCGCGCTCCGCGCAGCACAGGGCGAGGGTGCTGGCCTTGGAGACACCCGGGCCGCTGATCTCCAGCAGGGCGCTGGGGCTGGAGCGGGTGACGTTGGCGATGTCACCGATGGCGAGACGGGCCAGGGTGAGGAAGGCGTCCGGGTCGAGCGTGGGGTGGAAGGCGAGGATCTTCAGGACCGGCTCACCGGCGCCGGGCCCGTCCGCCGCCAGCAGCTTCTCGGCGGGCTGGAGCTCGTCCGGGATCTCCATGTGCAGCTTCGGATAATCCGGCTCCTGGTGGAAGCCGTACGTCTGCTCCACCGCGTACACCGTGCCGGGCGCCGCGTCCCGCAGCAGGCGTACGGCGTCCAGCGCGTTCTCCCTGGCCAGCTCGCGCACCTTCACGAACCGGTGGGCTCCGGGGCCGCCGTGCAGGTCGACGACCGCGGCGCCGTTGCCGCAGATGGCGAGGCCATGGCCGTGCACGTGGTCGCTGACGACGTTCATCCAGCGAGCGGGGCGGCCGGTGACGAAGAAGACCTCGATCCCCGCCCCCTCGGCGGCGGCGAGCGCCGCGACCGTGCGGGGCGAGACGGACTTGTCGTCGCGCAGCAGCGTGCCGTCGAGGTCGGTGGCTATCAGGCGCGGCGGGACGGCGGCGGCCGGGGTCTCGGGCTGTCGAGTCGCTGAAGTCACCCGGCCATTCTCCCGCATATGCCTGCACGGTCGGGCGGGAGGCTGCACAGGTGAGTGATTACAGCCTCTCACCTGCACCCCCACCCACAGTGGTCTCAGCGCAGCTGCGCCGGGGCCTCCATGGCGATCTGCTCGAAGACCTTCTCGTCGGCGGCGAAGTCCGAGTCGGGGATGGGCCAGTGAATCACGATCTCGGTGAAGCCCAGCTCCCGGTGGCGCCCCGCGAAGTCCACGAACGCGTCGAGCGACTCCAGCGGCCGGCCGCGGTCCGGGGTGAATCCGGTGAGGAGGATCTTGCCGAGTTCGTTCGTGTCCCGCCCGATCTCGGCGCACGCGTCGGCCAGCTTGTCGACCTGTCCGCGAATGGCTTGAACCGACTGTTCAGGAGTGCCGTTCTCGTACAGCTTGGGGTCGCCCGTGGTCACCCAAGCCTGTCCGTACCGTGCGGCGAGCCGCAGCCCGCGCGGGCCGGTGGCGGCGACCGCGAAGGGCAGCCGGGGCCGCTGCACACAGCCCGGGATGTTGCGGGCCTCGTGCGCCGAGTAGAAGTCGCCCTCGTACGACACCGAGTCCTCCGTCAGCAGCCGGTCCAGCAGCGGCACGAACTCCGCCAGCCGGTCGGCACGCTCGCGCGGCGTCCACGGTTCCTGGCCGAGGACGGTGGCGTCGAAGCCGGTACCGCCCGCGCCGATGCCGAGCGTGACACGGCCGCCGGAGATGTCGTCGAGGGAGATCAGCTCCTTGGCGAGGGTCACCGGGTGCCGGAAGTTCGGCGAGGTCACCAGCGTGCCCAGGCGGAGGCGATCGGTGACGGCCGCGGCGGCGGTCAGCGTCGGCACGGCACCGAACCAGGGCCCGTCGCGGAAGGTCCGCCAGGACAGGTGGTCGTAGGTGTACGCGGTGTGGAAGCCGAGCTGCTCCGCCCGCTCCCATGCGGCACGACCCCCCTCGGACCAGCGGCGGTACGGGAGGATCACGGTGCTCAGACGCAGGCTCATGGTTCGAGCGTATGCGGCCGAACGTGTTTCACGTGAAACAGTGACCCACGGTCATGATCCAACCGCCCTGGGATCACCGCGCGCGGCCGCTCAGCCAGGGACTCAGGCCGACCAGAATGAACTCCTTGTGCACCCGGTCGCCCGGCAGCGGCACCATCAGGAAGTTGCCCGGCGGGAAGCGGCGCCGCTTGACCCAGGCGTGGCCTTCGTAGAGGGCGCGCAGGAACGCGGGCACGTCGTCGCGGGCGACGTCGGGGCACTCGACGCCGTCGACGGTGATCAGCGCGTCGTCGTCGGCATAGAGCCGCACGTCCACCCGGGGCCGGCCGCCGAGCTCGATGTAGGCCTCGTGGGGCAGGGAGCCGTCGGGGTCCGCGGTGACGCCGACGCCCGCGGCCGTGCGGCGCGAGGTTTGGTCGGCGCCGATGTCATGGGTCACCTCGATCGCGAGCGCGTACTCGGCGGCGAGCGCGCGGAGGGCGGTGACGGCGGCCTCGGTGGTGGGCAGGTGGTCCATGGCGCCGATCATGCCGGGCCTGCCTGCGGGGCGTGCCGGAAGGGGTCAGTGCGCCTCGGGGAACCGCAGGTACTGCGGCGGTACCGCCTCGGTCAGCCATACGCCGTTCGCGCTGACGTGGAAGACATGGCCCGCGCGGTGCATGGCGTCGGCGTCCACCGAGAGCACGACGGGGCGGCCACGCCGGGCGCCCACCCGGGTCGCGGTCTCACGGTCCGCCGAGAGGTGCACGGCGTGCCGGTTCATGGGCCGCAGCCCCTCGGCGCGGATCGCGTCCAGGCTGCGGGCCACGGTGCCGTGGTAGAGGTACGGCGGTGGGGTCGCCGGGGGCAGTCCCAGGTCCACGTCGATGCTGTGTCCCTGGCTGGCGCGGATGCGGGTGCCCTCCACGGCGAAGCGCTTCTTGTCGTTGGCGGCGACCACGTGGTCCATCTCTTCCCGGGTGAAGCGGAAGCCGTGCGCTGCCGCCGCCGCGATCAGCGTGTCGATCTCGACCCAGCCGCCCTCGTCGAGCGTGAGCCCGATACGTTCCGGCTGATGGCGCAGGTGCTTCGAGAGGTACTTCGACACCTTCACGGTGCGTCGTTCGTCCATGCCCTTCAGCGTGACGGGCGAGACGTGAATCACGCGAATGATTTTGCTTCGGATGTTTGATCCACAACCAAGTTCACTTATCCACAGGCTAGTTGGCGATTCTGTGGACAACTCACCGCCCTGTCAGCCCCTTTCGCCAAGATCGCTTGGGGGCACTCGCCTTGACGTGAGTGCGTCCAACCCCCGTGCCCGAACCTCCCGTTCAGCCGCCAACGCCACGAACTCCGCCGCCCGCTCCTCGCCAACCAGCCCTTCTACAGCCCGCATCGTCTCCTCGGGCAGAACCACGGTTCGCGTCGCGGAACGCTCCGGTGTGACCTCGTCCGTGCCGAGGTGCCGTCTCAGGTGCCGCACCGCCAACAGGCGCATCGCGCGGGCGAGTTCCGCGTCCACCGTCTGCTGCGCGAGCGGCCGAAGTCGTCGTACGAGAGAAGCCGCTTCGGCCGCTTCCGCGTCGGTCGGACGGTGTGGTCCGTCGAGGTAGCGGGCGAAGACGTACTCGGTGGTGAACTCCAGGAAACGGGCCGCTATGTGCTCGACCTGTCCCCTCAACTCCCGCAGATGGCCCGCGATCGCGGACAGCGGTACCCCAGCGGCATGCAACTCGACGGCCACAGCCAGCTCTTGAGGGCTCGGTACGAGAAAGGAGTCCTCGTCACCCGGCACCGGCTCCAGCACGCCGAGCTCCACCGCGTCGGCGACCGCCGCGGCGTCCGGACTACCGCCGAACCGCTCGTCCAGCTCCGCGCGCGAGATCCGCACCGCCTCCTCGTCGCTCCACGGCCCGTCCACCTCGGCGACCAGCCCGAGCACCCCGCCGAGCCCTCGCCCGGCGTCCCAGGCCTCCAGCAACTCCTTGATGGAGGCCAGGGTGAAGCCGCGGTCGAGGAGATCGGCGATCTGGTGGAGGCGGGCGAGATGGGCGTCCGAGTAGACGTTGGCACGGCCGCGCCGCTCCGGGCGGGGGAGCAGGCCCCGGTCCTGGTAGGCGCGGATGGTGCGGACAGTGGCGCCACTGCGGTGCGCGAGGTCCTCGATCCGGTACGCGGGGGCGGTGCTCACGGGATCGCCCGTGCCGCCGGTGGCCTCCGCGGAGTCCGGCACAGCAGTGTGCGCGACCGGCCGACGAGGACCTCGCGAGGGGCAACCCCCGCCCTCACAGCGGTGGTTCCAGCCGTGCGATCGCCCGGAGCGCGCGGGGCGTGAAGCGGGACATCAGGTGCGCGCCACGCGCCTCCGGCGTCACCGGCACGACCGCCTCGTTGCGCACGACCGCCCGCAGGATCGCGTCCGCGACCTTCTCCGGCGGGTAGTTCCGCAGCCCGTACAGCCGCGCGGTCCTCTTCTGGCGCCGCTTCTCCTCCGCGCCGTCGACGCCGGCGAAGCGCGCGGTCGAGGTGATGTTGGTGTTGACGAAGCCGGGGCAGATCGCGCTCACGCCGATGCCCTGGCCGGCGAGTTCCGCGCGCAGGCACTCGCTGAGCATCAGCACCGCCGCCTTGGAGGTGCTGTAGGCGGGCAGCGCCTTGGAGGGCTGATAGGCCGCCGCCGACGCGGTGTTGACGATGTGGCCGCCCTGTCCGCGCTCGGCCATCTGCCTGCCGAACAGCCGGCAGCCGTGGATGACGCCCCAGAGGTTCACGTCGAGGACCTTCTTCCAGTCCTCCGGGGTGGTGTCGAAGAAGGACCCGGACAGGCCGATCCCGGCGTTGTTGACCAGGACGTCCACCACCCCGTACGCGGCGGCGACCTTGTCGGCGAGCTTCTCCATGGCCTGCTCGTCAGAGACGTCGACCGTCTCGGCCCAGGCCTCGGGCGCCCCCAGCAGCCGGGACATCTCGGCCGTGCGGGCCGCGCCCTCCGCGTCCCGGTCGACGGCGATCACGCGCGCGCCGGACTCGGCGAACGCGTACGCCGTGGCCCGCCCGATGCCGCTGCCCGCGCCGGTGACCAGCACCAACTGTCCGCCGAACCGGTCGGCGTACTTGCCGCTCGGCGCGGTGACCGTCCTGCCGCTCTCGTTGGCTGTCACGAACTCTCCGATCCAGGCGGCCAGTTGGTCGGGCCGGGACCGGGGTATCCAGTGCCGGGCCGGGAGGGTGCGTCGCGTCAACCGCGGCACCCACTGCTCCAGTTCGTCGTAGAGCCGCTCCGACAGGAACGCGTCGCCGAGCGGCGTGATGAGCTGCACGGGCGCGTGCGCGTAGGCGTCCGCGCGGGGGCGGCGCAGTCGGGCCCGTACGTTGTCCCGGTACAGCCAGGCTCCGTGGGCCGCGTCCGTGGGGAGGGACGCGGTGGGATAGCCGTCGCCGGGGACGCGTTCGAACCGCTCCAGGACCCGCGGCCACGCCTTGCCGAGCGGGCCGCGCCAGGCCAGTTCGGGCAGCACGGGCGTGTGCAGCGCGTACACGTACCAGGACTTGGCGCCCTGGCCGAGGAGCTGGCCGACGCGGCGCGGGGTGGGCCGCCTGAGGCGGGTGTTGATCCAGTGCCCGAAGTGGTCGAGGGACGGCCCGGACATCGAGGTGAAGGACGCGATACGGCCCTCGGTGCGCGCCACGGTGGCGAACTCCCAGGACTGCACCGACCCCCAGTCGTGCCCGACCAGATGCACCGGACGGTCCGGGCTGACCGCGTCGATCACGGCCAGGAAGTCGTCCGTCAGCTTCTCCAGGGTGAAGCCGCCCCGCAGCGGCCTCGGTGCCGTGGAGCGGCCGTGGCCCCGGACGTCGTAGAGCACGACGTGGAAGCGGTCGGCGAGCCGGGCGGCGACCTGCGCCCACACCTCCTTGCTGTCCGGATAGCCGTGCACGAGGACCACGGTCGGCTGCCCGGGCTCCCCCAGCTCGGCGACACACAGCTCCACGCCACCGGTCCGCACCCGGCGCTCACGCGCGTTCTCGAGAGTCATCCCGGTCACTTCCCCTCCGCCCAGCGCCGCACATGCGGCAGGTCGTCGTCCAGCCAGAAGGCGCTCTCCTCGGGGTCCTTGGAGTCGGTGACCACGAGGATCTCCTCGAACTTCGCGCCCGTGCCCCGGAATCCGAGGTGCGGTTCGACCGCCCACAGGCCCGGCTGCGGCGGATGGTCGGAGAAGCGGTACGGCGACCACAGCGGGGACCAGCCCTCGCGGTGGCCGTGCAGCGCGTCGGCCGCGAGGCCCTTGAGGGACTGGGTGCCGAACCCGAAGATCTTCGGTGACCAGCGGCGTTCCTTCACCCGGTCCACCTTGTGGGCGATCACCCCGAACGGGTAGGCGCGGTGCCGGTTCGCGTAGCCCTGGCGGACCATCAAGCGGTCCACGTCCTCGTAGATCGCGCGCAGCGGACGCCGCTCGCGCACCTCGCGCAGGATCAGCTCGCGGTGGGCCTCCAGGTCGTCCATCAGCTTGTCCTGCAGCGGGTTCAGACCGAGCGAGCCCGAGTAGCCGATGTCCGCGGTGAAACCGTCGTAGACCGGGGCCATGTCCAGGATGAACGGCATCCCGGGCTCCAGACGCCGGTCGGTGGGGAAGAACTGGAGCGGCACGCGGAAGTTCACGAACGCCGTACGGTCCCCGAACCAGGCGAAGGGGAGATGGAACCAGTCCCGCACCCCACGCTCACGCAGCCATGCGCGCTGCATCCGCGCCGCCTCGCGCTCGGTCACTCCGGGTTCCAGCCGCGCCGCCACGGCCTCGGCGCACTCGTACGCCAGCCGCTGGACCTTCCTGAATCCCCGCAGTTCCGCGGCCCGTTCGCCTGCAACTGCCGTTGTCATGCCACCCCGTCCCACCCAGTCCACGCCGACTGCGCTACGCGCCCGTAACTTGACACCGCCGAATGTGACAGTTGTTAGAGGCTGCGTCAATAGGCCGGGTCAGCCTGTGGAAAACCCTCGCCCGAGCCCCGCCGCGCGGCCCCTCCGTAACTCTCAGGCATGGCATCCCCTACGGGCCCGTACGTCTGGAGGCTGACCCGAAGACAGCTCTGCGGTGTGACGACCCGAGTGGCGCGGGTCACTACTGTCGAAGACGTGACTGTGATCGCGACCGAAAGCCTGAGCAAGCGGTTCCCCCGGGTGACCGCGCTTGACCGGCTCTCCGTGGACGTCGGACCCGGTGTGACGGGACTCGTCGGAGCCAACGGAGCCGGCAAGTCCACACTGATCAAGATCCTGCTGGGTCTGTCCCCCGCCACCGAGGGCCGCGCCGAGGTGCTCGGCCTCGACGTCGCCACCCAAGGCGGCGCCATCCGCGAGCGCGTCGGGTACATGCCGGAGCACGACTGCCTGCCGCCCGACGTCTCGGCCACCGAGTTCGTCGTCCACATGGCGCGCATGTCCGGCCTGCCGCCCACCGCCGCGCGCGAACGCACCGCGGACACCCTGCGCCATGTCGGCCTGTACGAGGAGCGCTACCGCCCCATCGGCGGCTACTCGACCGGCATGAAGCAGCGCGTCAAGCTCGCCCAGGCCCTCGTCCACGACCCGCAGCTGGTCTTCCTGGACGAGCCGACCAACGGCCTGGACCCGGTCGGCCGCGACGAGATGCTCGCCCTGATCCGGCGCATCCACACCGACTTCGGCATCTCGGTCCTGGTCACCTCCCACCTCCTGGGCGAACTGGAGCGCACCTGCGACCACGTGGTCGTCGTCGACGGCGGCAAGCTCCTGCGCTCCAGCTCCACCACCGACTTCACCCAGACCACCACCACCCTCGCGATCGAGGTCACCGACACCGACGAGCACCCGGACGGCACCCGCGCGGTCCGCGAAGCGCTCCACGCGCGCGGAGTGAGCGTCGAGGCGGGCAGCGGCCTGCCCGGCGCCGGCCACATCCTGCTGCTCACCGCGCAGGGCGAGGAGACGTACGACGTCGTCCGGGACGTCGTCGCCGACCTCGGCCTCGGCCTGATCCGCATGGAGCAGCGCCGCCACCACATCTCGGAGGTCTTCCAGGACGACCAGGAGACCGAGGAACAGCAGCGGAAGGAGGCCGTCGGCCATGGCAGCTGAACACCCGGTCGCCACCCCCGCGGGCGACCAGACCCGCATCCACAACATCGGCTACCGCTCCTACGACGGCCCACGCCTCGGCCGCTCCTACGCGACCCGGTCCCTGTACTCGCAGTCCCTGCGCGGCGCCTACGGCCTCGGCCGCTCGGTCAAGTCCAAGGTGCTGCCGATGCTGCTGTTCGTCGTGATGTGCGTCCCGGCGCTCATCATGGTCGCCGTCGCGGTCGCCACCAAGGCCAACGACCTGCCGGTCGACTACACCCGCTACGCGATCATCATGCAGTCCGTGATCTGCTTGTACGTCGCCTCGCAGGCCCCCCAGTCCGTCTCGCGCGACCTGCGCTTCAAGACCGTCCCGCTGTACTTCTCGCGGCCCATCGAGACCGCCGACTACGTCCGCGCCAAGTACGCGGCGCTGGCCTCGGCCATGTTCATCCTGACCGCGGCTCCCCTGCTCGTCCTCTACGTGGGCGCACTGCTGGCCAAGCTGGACTTCACCGACCAGACCAAGGGATTCGCACAGGGACTCGTCTCCGTGGCACTGCTCTCGCTGCTGTTCGCCGGCATCGGCCTGGTCATCGCGGCGGTCACCCCCAGGCGCGGCTTCGGCATCGCGGCCGTCATCGCCGTCTTCACCATCTCCTACGGCGCCGTCACCACCCTCCAGGCCATCGCCGACACCCAGGGCAGCACCTCCGCCATCCCGTGGATGGGCCTCTTCTCGCCGGTCACCCTCATCGACGGCGTGCAGTCCGCCTTCCTCGGCGCGACCCCGTCGCTGCCGGGCGGGCACGGGCCCTCGACCGGCCAGGGCGTGGTGTACGTCCTCGTCGTCCTCGGCCTGATCGCCGCCGGCTACGGCCTCATGCTGCGCCGCTACAAGAAGGTGGGACTGTGACCACGCTCTCCATCGACCACGTCTCGCGCTGGTTCGGCAACGTGGTCGCCGTCAACGACGTCACCATGACGATCGGCCCCGGCGTCACCGGCCTCCTCGGCCCCAACGGCGCCGGAAAGTCCACCCTCATCAACATGATGGGCGGCTTCCTCGCCCCCTCCACCGGCACCGTCACCCTCGACGGGCAGCCGACCTGGCGCAACGAGGCCATCTACAAGCACATCGGCATCGTCCCCGAGCGCGAGGCGATGTACGACTTCCTCACCGGCCGCGAATTCGTCGTCGCCAACGCCGAACTGCACGGCCTGGGCGCCAAGGCCGCCCAGAAGGCGCTCGCCACGGTCGAGATGGAGTACGCGCAGGACCGCAAGATCCAGACGTACTCCAAGGGCATGCGCCAGCGCGTGAAGATGGCCTCCGCCCTCGTCCACGACCCGTCGCTGCTCCTGCTCGACGAGCCCTTCAACGGCATGGACCCGCGCCAGCGCATGCAGCTCATGGACCTGCTGCGCCGCATGGGCGACGAGGGCCGCACGGTCCTGTTCTCGTCCCACATCCTCGAAGAGGTCGAGCAACTCGCCTGGCACATCGAGGTCGTGGTCGCCGGACGGCACGCCGCCAGCGGCGACTTCCGCAAGATCCGCCGCCTGATGACCGACCGCCCGCACCGCTACCTGGTGCGCTCCAGCGACGACCGCGCCCTCGCGGCCGCGCTGATCGCCGACCCGTCGACGTCCGGCATCGAAGTCGACCTGGCGGAGGGCGCGTTGCGCATCCAGGCCGTCGACTTCGGCCGCTTCACCGCCCTGCTGCCGAAGGTCGCCCGCGACCACGGCATCCGGCTGCTGACGGTCTCGCCGTCCGACGAGTCCCTCGAGTCCGTGTTCTCTTACCTGGTCGCGGCGTAGGAGGCCGAAGATGTACGACCCCACAGTCGCCCGACTCACCTACCGAGCCCTGCTCGGCCGTCGCCGGGCCCTCATCCTGGGCGCCCTGCCCCTGCTGCTGATCGTGATCTCGGTGATCGTGCGCGCCCTCGTCGGCGCCGACGACCAGACCACGTCCGACCTCCTCGGCGGCCTCGCGCTCGCCACCATGGTGCCGATCATCGGCGTCATCGCCGGCACCGGCGCGATCGGCCCGGAGATCGACGACGGCTCGGTGGTGTACCTGCTGTCCAAGCCGATCAAACGGCCCACGATCATCTTCACCAAGCTGATCGTCGCGATCGCGGTCACCATGGTCTTCTCGGCCCTGCCGACCCTGGTCGCCGGCCTCATCCTCAACGGCAACGGCCAGCAGATCGCCGTCGCCTACACGGTCGCCGCGCTGGTCTCCTCCATCGCCTACGCCGCCCTCTTCCTGCTGCTGGGCACGGTGTCCCGGCACGCGGTCGTCTTCGGCCTCGTCTACGCCCTCGTCTGGGAAGCCCTGTTCGGCTCCCTCGTCTCGGGTGCGCGCACGCTCAGCGTCCAGCAGTGGTCGCTGGCGGTGGCCCACAAGGTCGCCGGCGGGGACCTGGTCACCTCGGACGTGAGCCTGCCGACGGCCACGGTGCTGCTCGTCGTGGTGACGGTGCTGGCCACCTGGTACGCCGGACAGAAGCTGCGGACGCTGAAGCTGGTGGGCGAGGAGTAGGCGCCGCCAGGAGTAGGCACCGCCAGGAGTGAACGCTGCTCTTATTGACGGGGGCTTCACCCCCGTCCCGGCAGACTGTCCGGTCGGGAGACGCACGACGAGGAGGAACGGGGATGGCGGACGCGCACCGAGACGAGCGGGGCCGTTCCGGGGACGACACCTGGGACAGCCTCGTCCTCGACGACGACTTCATACGCTCCGCGCAGACCTCGGAGCCGTCCGCACGCGCCCGCATGCTCGCCGCCCGCTGGCGGGACGAGGCCCCCGAACCACAGCCCTGGCGCACCGACGAACCACCGGCGGGATGGTTCTTCAGCAAGGTCCGCCGCAGGTGGTGGCGCCGGTAGGCGAACACCCGGCCGATTAATTCAGTGGCGCCCAACTCGGCGTACCGGCACGATGGTTGTGTCCCCGCCGGAGAGTGACACCGGCGCCACGTTCTGGGAGAGGAGCCGGGCGACGTCCATGCACGACAGTACGTCCAGCTCCCGTCAGGGCAGTCCACGGAGGACTCCGGTGTAGTTACCCCACCGTCGAGTCCACCGCACCGGAACTGCCCGGGGCGGCCGCTTCGAGCACGCGATGTCGCTCTCGCGTGGGCCGCCCACCCGGAGGATTGGCCGAGAGGCAAGGCACCGGCTTGCGCTGTGCTCAATTAAAAGCGAGTCGCGGTCGGGGTAATCCCCGCGCACGTTCGATCCGTGCATCCTCCGCAAGACGCAATGACGTTCAACCGCCGTCACCGCCCCTAGCCGAGCAACCGCTCCAGCACCACCGCGATCCCGTCCTCCTCGTTGGAGGACGTCACCTCGTCGGCCACCGCCTTGAGCTCCTCGTGCGCGTTGGCCATCGCCACGCCCCGAGCCGCCCACCCGAACATCGGAATGTCGTTGGGCATGTCACCGAAGGCGATCGTCTCCGCGGCCTTCAGACCGAGCCGACGCGCCGCCAGCGACAACCCCGTCGCCTTCGACAGCCCCAGCGGCAGCAGCTCCACGATGCCCGCGCCCGCCATCGCGACGTTCACGAACCCGCCCGCGGCCTGCCGCGCGGCCTCCGCCAGCTCGTCGTCCGACAGCTCCGGATGCTGTATGTAGATCTTGTTCAGCGGCGCGGTCCACAGATCGGCCGCGTCCGTGAAGGGAGTGGTCGGCAGATCGCCGGTGAGCGCGTAGCCCTGCCCGACCAGCACCTCCCCGTCCAGCCCGTCCCGACTGGCCGCCAGGAACAGCGGACCGACCTCCGCCTCGATCTTCGCCAGCGCGACCCCGGCCAGCTGCCGGTCCAGCGTCACGGACGTCAGCAGCCGGTGCGCCCCGGCGTCGTACACCTGCGCGCCCTGCCCGCACACCGCGAGGCCCTCGTAGCCGAGGTCGTCGAGGATGTGCCGGGTCCAGGGGACCGCGCGGCCGGTCACCACGATGTGCGCGGCACCGGCCGCCGTGGCCGCGGCGAGCGCGGCACGGGTGCGGTCCGAGACCGACTCGTCGGAGCGCAGCAGCGTCCCGTCGAGGTCGGTCGCGATCAGCCGGTACGGGAAGCTCCCGGCCGCGGTCGAAGTCGCGTCGCTCACTTGGCGACCGGCTCCAGCACCTCACGGCCGCCCAGGTACGGGCGCAGCACCGCGGGGACGTGGACGGAGCCGTCGGCCTGCTGGTGGTTCTCCAGGATCGCCACGATCGTGCGCGGTACGGCGCACAGCGTGCCGTTGAGGGTCGCCAGCGGCTGCACCTTCTTGCCATCGCGCATGCGGACGGCGAGGCGGCGGGCCTGGAAGCTGTCGCAGTTGGACGCCGAGGTCAGCTCGCGGTACTTGCCCTGGGTCGGGATCCACGCCTCGCAGTCGTACTTGCGCGACGCGGAGGCGCCCAGGTCGCCCGAGGCGACGTCGATGACCTGGAACGGCAGCTCCAGGCCGGTCAGCCACTGCTTCTCCCAGTCCAGGAGCCGCTTGTGCTCGTTCTCGGCGTCCTCGGGAGCGACGTACGAGAACATCTCGACCTTGTCGAACTGGTGCACGCGGAAGATGCCGCGGGTGTCCTTGCCGTAGGTGCCGGCCTCGCGGCGGAAGCACGGCGAGAAGCCGGCGTAGCGCAGCGGCAGCTGGTCGGCCTCCAGGATCTCGTCCATGTGGTACGCGGCGAGCGGGACCTCGGAGGTGCCGACCAGGTAGTAGTCGTCCTTCTCCAGGTGGTACACGTTCTCCGCGGCCTGGCCGAGGAAGCCGGTGCCCTCCATGGCGCGCGGGCGGACCAGCGCGGGGGTGAGCATCGGGACGAAGCCGGCCTCGGTGGCCTGCGCGATCGCCGCGTTGACGAGCGCGAGCTCCAGGAGGGCGCCGACGCCGGTCAGGTAGTAGAAGCGCGAGCCGGAGACCTTGGCGCCGCGCTCGACGTCGATGGCGCCCAGCGCCTCGCCGAGCTCCAGGTGGTCCTTGGGCTCGAAGCCCTCGGCGCCGAAGTCGCGGATGGTGCCGTGCGTCTCCAGGACGACGAAGTCTTCTTCGCCGCCGACGGGCACGTCGGGGTGGACGAGGTTGCCGAGCTGGAGGGCGAGGCGCTTGGTCTCCTCGTCGGCCTCGTGCTGCTCGGCGTCGGCCGCCTTGACGTCGGCGGCCAGCTGGCTCGCCTTCTTCAGCAGCTCGGCCTTCTCGTCCCCGGAGGCCTTGGGAATGAGCTTGCCGAGCGACTTCTGCTCGGAACGCAGCTCGTCGAAGCGGACGCCGGACGACCTGCGCCGCTCGTCGGCAGACAGGAGGGAGTCGACGAGGGCGACGTCCTCTCCACGGGCGCGCTGCGACGCGCGCACTCGGTCGGGGTCCTCACGGAGCAGGCGAAGGTCAATCACGCGCTCAAGGCTACCGGTGCCGAGTGAGCGCCCACGACTCACTATTCCGCGCCGACCCCTTACCTACCGTTATGGGGCAATTGACCGGTGTAGGGGAGCGTGTCAATAAAAGGCGTCCCACTACCTGGAACGAAGCAACAGGTTAACGGCGGGTTGACTCGATTCCCTTGCGGGGAACGGGACTTGGGAGCGGCTTCGTCCACAGGAATCCACAGCGCCACAGAGTTATCCACAGGCTGTGCGAAAGATCTGTGGACTTCGGAAGTGATCATTCCTAATCGGCTCCCGCGGGCTGAGAATTCCCGATCCAAACGCTCTTCACGCCCACTTTCGGGTGGAAAAGGGTCGCCCCAAAGGATTGATCAATGGAAACGGGTGGACGAAGAGTGACCTGTGGGTCTGTGGACGAAGTTGGGCGCTGTAGGGCGATTTGTCGACTAGGTGGCGCTTCCATGTCGACTTGTCCCCAGGTCGAGATGGCGGCCTGTGGATAACTCCTGTGGATAACGAAAATATGCAGGTAGCAACGGACGGAAACGCTCCCCGAACGCACGGGAAACGGACTAGAAACGTCCGTCCTGGCAGCGCGCCACCCAGTCCGACGCCGACATGAACTCGTCGTCGGAAGTGCCGCGCAGCGGCGGACGCACCTCGTCCACGCTCGCGTCCGCACGCGGGTACGAACCGAGGTACCGCACCTCCAGGCAGATCCGCTTCAGTCCCATCAGCGCCTCGGCGACCCGGCGGTCGGAGATGTGGCCCTCGGCGTCGATGCAGAAGCAGTAGTTGCCGATGCCGGCGCCGGTGGGCCGGGACTGGAGCAGCATCAGGTTGATGCCGCGGGTGGCGAACTCGCCGAGCAGGTCGCGCAGGCCACCGGGGTGGTCGTCGCGCTGCCACAGGACGACGGAGGTCTTGTCGGCGCCGGTCGGCGCCGCGGGCCGGGCGGGGCGGCCGACCAGCACGAACCGTGTCTGCGCGTTCTCCGCGTCGTGGATGCCGGTCTCCAGGGCCTCGAGGCCGTACAGGGCGGCGGCGAATTCGCCGGCGAAGGCGGCGTCGTACTGCCCCTGCTGGACCAGTCGGGCGGCGTCCGCGTTGGAGGCGGCGGATTCCCAGTGGGCGTCCGGGAGGTTCTTCTTGAGCCAGTTGCGGACCTGCGGCTGGGCGGCGGGGTGCGCGGAGACGGTCTTGATCTCGGAGAGTTTCGTGCCGGGCCGGACCAGCAGCGCGAAGGTGATCGACAGCAGCACTTCGCGGTAGATCATCAGCGGCGCGCCCGCGACCAGCTCGTCGAGGGTGGTGGTGATGCCGCCCTCGACGGAGTTCTCGATCGGCACGAACGCGGCCTCGGCCTCGCCGCCGCGCACCGCGTCCAGGGCGGACTGCACGGACACGTACGGGATCAGCTCCCGCGTGGCCGCCTCCGGAAGCGTGCGCAGAGCGGCTTCGGTGAAGGTGCCCTCGGGACCGAGGTACGCATAGCTGGCTGGCATGACCTCACCCTAATGGGCCTTGCGTAACGCCGGACACTCGTCCCAGGACAGCCCCACCGCCGGGTGAACCGGCGTGACCGAACGCCGTCGCAACCGTTCGTGCGCGCTCAGCCCTCCAGCAGGCCCTGCCCCACGTACTCCCCTTCCGCCGCCCCGCCCGGCACCGCGAACAGGCCGCTCGACTCGTGGCGGATGTACCGCGACAGCGCGTCCCCGCGGTCGAGTTTGCGCTGGACGGGGACGAAGCCGCGCAGGGGGTCGGCCTGCCAGCAGACGAAGAGGAGGCCCGCGTCCGGGACGCCGTCCGTGTCGATGCCGTCGTGGAAGGACCAGGGGCGGCGGAGCATCGCCGCGCCCCCGTTCTGGTCGGGCCGGGTGATCCGGGCGTGGGCGTTGAGGGGGACGACCAGATCACCCTTGGCGTCGGTCTTCTCCAGGTCCATCGCGGTCGTCTCGGACCCGCCGGTCAGCGGCGCCCCGTCCGCCTTGTGACGCCCGATGACCTGCTCCTGCGCCTTGACCGTGAGCTGCTCCCAGTCGTCGAGGAGCATGCGGATACGGCGTACGACGGCGTAGGAGCCGTTCGCCATCCATGCGGGGTCTCCGGAGGAGGGGACGAAGATCCGCCGGTCGAAGTCGGGTTCCGTCGGCTTGGGGTTGCGGGTGCCGTCGATCTGGCCCATCAGGTTGCGGGCCGTCATGGGGTGGGCGGTGGCGCCCGGCGACCGGTTGAAGCCGTTCATCTGCCAGCGGACCTTCGCGGCGCCGCCGGCGTCCTTCTGGATCGCGCGCAGCGCGTGGAAGGCGACCAGGGCGTCGTCGGCGCCGATCTGCACCCACAGGTCGCCGTTGCTGCGCGCCTTGTCGAGCCGGTCGGAGGAGAAGGGGGGCAGTGGATCGAGGGCGACGGGCCGCTGTTTCTCCAGTCCGGTCCGGGCGAAGAAGCTGTGTCCGAAGCCGACGGTGATCGTCAGTGAGGACGGGCCGGCGTCGCGGGCGACATCCGTGTCGTCGTTCGCCATGGCCTCGCCCGCCATCAGCCGCCGTGCCGTCTGCGACCACCGGCGCAGCAGTGCGGCCGCGCCCTTGCGGCCCGCGCCCGCCGCCAGGTCGAAGGCGACGAGGTGGCCGCGGGCCTGGAGGCCCTGGAGGATGCCGGGCTGATGTTTCCCGTGAAACATCACCTCTTCGGCGCCGAGCGAGGTCAGCGGGGTGGCCTCGGCGGGCCGGGCGGCGTATCCCACGGCTCCGCCGGCCGCGCCGAGGACGAGTCCGGTGGCACCGGCGGTGCCGAGCAGCCGGCGTCGCGAAAGGCCCTCCTGGGGGGCGCTTTCGGAAACGTCGTCATTAACTGCCTTCTCGGGCGTCCGCGTCTGCGGAGGGGACTGGTCAGCCACGGTGGTTCAGCCGATCTGCGCGTTCTTGGAGACGGTGGTCTGGTCGATGTCGGAGGTCCGCACGGTGACGGCGATCTTCCAGTCGCCGGCCATGGGGAGCTGCACACCGCCGGCGGACCAGTGGCCGGTGGTGATGCGGTCGGGGGTGACGGGCAGCGGGCCGATGCCCTTGGCCTCCAGGGTGAAGGACACCTTCACCTCGGGGACGTCGAAGGCCCGGCCGTTGGGCCGCTCCACGTAGACGTGCATTTCGTTGGCGCCCACGCGCGCGGGGTTGAGGTCGACGCGGACGACGCCCTTGCCGTCCTCGCCGCCGGTGTCGAAGGGCATGTCGAGGGTGACCGCGGCGGACGAGTCGGCGGAGGAGGACGAGGAGGACGCGGACGAGGACGTGGCGGCCTTGGCGTCTTGTTCGGTGCGGCCGGGCTCGGTCTGGGTGAGCACGGTGGTGACGGCGAGCAGGACGACGGCGACGCCCGCCTCGGCGAGCACCGAGCGGCGCAGTCCGAACCGGTCGGGGTCGGCGTCGCGCTGCCGCTTGCGCCGGGCGGCGTCGACGGCGGCCTGCTGCCGGGCGAGCTGGGTGGCGCGTACGGAGTCGGCGCCGGCTGCCTTGGCCCCGACGTGCTCCTTCTCCCGTACGGCAGTCCCTTCCGCGTCAGCCTCTTCGGTCTTCGCGGTGGTCAGTGCCCGCGCGTCCCCCAGTCGTGCCGTCCACCGCCGGGAGATCCAGGCGATGCCGACGAGCAGTGCCACGAGTCCGATCTTGACGAGCAGCAGCTGGCCGTATCTGGTCTCGGTGAAGGCGGACCAGGAGCCGAGCTGCCGCCAGGACTGGTAGATGCCGGTGGCGACGAGGGCGAGGACGCTGCCGAAGGCGAGTGTGGAGAAGCGGCTGATGGCGGAGCGTTCGATGGGGGTGTCGGCGCGGTAGAGGGCCACGAGGAGGGTGCACAGGCCGCCCAGCCAGGCGGCGACGGCGAGCAGGTGGATCACGTCGACGGGCATCGCGATGCCGGTCTGGAGGCCGGTGGAGGCGTGTTCGGCCATGGCCCAGCTCGCGGCGAGCCCGGCGGCGACGACGGTGCCGCCGATGGCGAGCCCGAAGGTGAGGTCGCGCTTCTCCTCGTCCTCGCGCTTGTCGTAGGCGCCGAAGAGCACGGCGATGAACAGGGCCGCCGCGGCGAGCAGCAGCAGCCGGGAGACGAGGGCGGCGCCGGTCTTGGTCTGCAGGACCTGGCCGAGCAGGTTCAGGTCGAAGATGTCGCCGACGGAGCCGGTGCTGGTGTAGGAGCCGCGCAGGAGCAGCAGCAGGAGGGTGGCGGCGGTGAGCGCGAGCCATCCGGAGACGACGGTGCGCTGTACGGCGCGTACTCCGGAGCCGCGTTGCCAGCAGGCGAGGACGAAGGCGGCGCCGCCGATCATGACGGCGAAGCCGGCGTAGGAGACGTAGCGGCCGAAGCCGTAGAGCCAGCCGACGACCCCGCCCCCGGCGGTCTGGCCGGAGACGGAGACGCTGGTCTGGGAGGGGGCGCCGATGGAGAAGGTGTAGGCGCCGGCGACGGGGTGGCTGTCCTCGGAGACGACCTGGTAGGTGACGGTGTAGGTGCCGTCGGGCAGGCCGCTGTGGAGTTGTACGGCGTAGGTGGTGCCGCTGATGTTGGATGCCTTGCCCTGGTCGACGCGCTTGCCCTTGGGGTCGAGGACCCGCAGTGAGCCGTCGGACATGGCGACCTTCTCGGAGAAGGTGAGCGAGACCTGGTCCGGGGCCTTGTCGACCACCGTCCCCTGCTGGGGGTCGCTGCCGGTCAGCGCGGCGTGCGCGGAGGCCGGCCCGGCGCCGGCGAGGAGCAGTCCGGTCGCTGCGAGGAGCAGCAGTACCAGGACCCGTACGCGGGGGGCGATGGTCTTCGTCAAGGTGGTTCCCTCCCTCAGTGACCGGTCTTGGGGGTGTACGTCGCGGACTTCACCGGCATCTCGACGGTGACCGGGTCGGAGTCGGCGAAGTGCAGTTCGACGGTGACGGTCTGGCCCTGTTTCGGCTGGTGCTTCAGCTTCTCGAACATCAGGTGGGTGCCGCCGCTTTTGAACACGAGTTGACCGTGTGCGGGTACGTCGAGGCGGTTGGCCTGCTGCATGGCGGCGTCGACCGTCTCGTGCATGGTGACCTCGCCGAGGTCACTGGTCACGGACGTGAGCTCGTCCTTCGTACCGCCCTTGTTGGTGACGGTGAGGAAGCCGGCGGCCATGGTGTCGGAGACCGGCTGGGGCATGTAGGCGCCGGAGACGGACAGGTCGGCCGCGGTGTCGTCGGAGGTGCCGCAGCCCGCGAGCAGGAGGCCCCCGGTCAGTGCGACGCCGAGGAGCGCGGTGCGCTTCACGGGGTCGCTCCCTTGACGAGCTTGGGGAGGTCCTTGATGTAGTCGTCGACGGTGGCTTCCTCGGTGTAGAGGACGTATCCGCCGTCGGTCTTCGGGGAGAAGGCGACGACCTGGGTGCCGTGTGTCGAGACGATCTTGCCGTTCTTGTCCTTGTGCGGTGCCTCGATGGTGATGCCGAGGGTGCGGGCGCCGGCCTGGATGGTGGCGAAGTCGCCGGTGAGGCCGACGACCTGGGGGTCGATGCCCTTGAGCCACTTGCCGAGCGCCTTCGGGGTGTCCCGGTCGGGGTCGGTGGTGACGAAGACGACCCGCAGTTCGTTCTGCTGGGCCTTGGGCAGCTTGCTCTTGGCCACGGCGATGTTGCTCATGGTCGTCGGGCAGACGTCGGGGCAGTTGGTGTAGCCGAAGTAGATCAGGGTCGGCCGGCCCTTGGTCTGCTCGCGGAGGTCGTACTTCTTGCCGTTGGTGTCCGTGAGGACGAGGTCCGGCTTCTCGAACGGCTTGTCGAGGACGATGGCGGCCTTGGTGTTGGCGGAGTCCTCGGAGACCACGGAGACGGGCGAGCCGGTGTCGTCACCGCTGCCGCAGGCGGTCAGGGTCAGGGAGGCGGCGGCGAGGAGGGCGGCCGCGGCGAACGTCTTCTTGCGCATAGAGGAATGTCCCAGATGTGATGGCTCCGGCGTGCACCGGGGGCGGTACGGGTGGCTGTACCGCCCCCGGTGCGGCGCGCGGACGGTCGGACTCAGGCGTCGGCGCCCGGGCGCCTGCGCCCGGCGAGCACGCCGTAGGCGACGCCCAGGGCGCCGACGACGATGCCGACGACGCCGAGGACGCGGGCGGTGGTGTCACTGCTGTCGGCGGGGGCGGCGGTCTCGGCGGCGGTGTTCTCGGCCGGCTTGGAGTCGTCGGAGGCCTTCTCGGCGTCCGCCGAGCCGTGCGAGTGGCCGTCCTCGGTCGCCTCGGTCAGCGTCAGCACGGGCGCCGGGTTCTCCGGCTCCTCCTGGCCGTCCTGCTGGACCTCGATCCAGCGGACGACCTCCTTGTCGGAGTACGTCTGGATCGCCTTGAAGGTCAGTTCGTCCGCGTCCTCGGGGAGGGCGCCGACGGAGACCGGGAACTTCTGGAAGAAGCCCGGCTCGATGCCCTTGTCGGTGGCGGTCCAGGTGATCTTGGAGACGGCCTGGTCGATCTTCTCGCCGTGCATCTCGATCGGCTTGTCGAGTTTGGCCTTGGTGACCTTGACGTCCCAGCCGTCGATCGGCTCCGGCATCGCGGAGGCCAGCGGGTGGTCGGTCGGGAAGGTGACCTCCAGCTTGGTGGTCGACGCCTTGTCGCGCTCGTTCGGCACCTTGAAGTCGACGACCGCGTAGCCGCCCTTGGCCGCGGGGCCCTCGGGCTGCACGCTGACGTGCGCGAACGCGGGGGAGGACAGGACGACGACGGCCGAGGCGGTGAGGGCGCCGAGGGCGGCGACACGAGAGGTCTTCATGGAAAGGGGCACTCCACTTCGAGAGGTGGTTCCGGTGATGAAGAGGGGTACGCGCGCGTGGAGGTGCCCGACGGCTGTCGGACCCGGGCACGCGTACGGGGGCCGCACGACGGCGGCCTCCCCTTCCCGGGAAGTGGCGCGTCGTGTCAGGCGGCGAGTGCGAGAACGCCGGCGGCCGGCGGGCCGCGCCTGATCACCGTGTGCTGGAGTGCGGTGGTGCGGGGGGTGGGCGGCGCGAGCAGCGCGGTGCGCGGCAGCGCCGGGCCGGTCAGCGGTGCGCCGGGGAGCCCGGCACGCAGGGCGCGGACCAGGGCGAGCGCCCCGCGCAGGGACCGTACGAGCGCGCCCTCGGCGACTCCGTGCGCCGACAGTTCGGCCAGCCGCAGCAGCGCCAGGTCGCCGTGGCGCAGCAGCCAGCCGGCGGCCAGGGCCGCGAGGACGTGGCTGAGCAGCATCGGCAGGGAGGGCAGCAGCGAGACGGAGGAAGCGCCGGACATGGCGTTTGCGGACATGTCCATGGACGCGTGCATGTGGGTGCCCCGGTAGAGGCGTGCCTCGGTGAGGAGGTGGGCCGCCTGGGCCGGGCTGATCGCCGCCGCGGTGGTTCCGCAGACCAGGCGCGCGGCCTGCTCGACCAGGGACGCGTCGCTCATGCCGGCCATGGAGGCCATCGACGGCTTGGCCGCGGCGGTGTGCTGCCCGAGCCCGAACAGCGTGTGCAGCACGACCTGTCCGGTCGTGAGCAGGGCCGCGATGCCCGGCAGCGACCGCACGCGTCCGGCGAGCGGCGCGGCCACCACGGCCACCCCGAGGAATCCCGCGCCGAGGGTCCACAGCGGAACCGTGGCGCAGGAGGCGAGCACGTGACCGCCCGCGGCCAGCACGACGCAGACCGCGGCGAACACCGCGGCCCGCAGGACCCGGAGGCCGGTTCCGGTGCGCGCCGTGCGTGGGTGGGGGGCAGTCATGGCGGGCTCATCATCGCACTGGCCTCACGGCCGCCATACGGCAGGTCCACAAGATGACGTACGAGTCGTACGACCGGAAGATCACCTTCTGGTGCGAACGCGCCCCACATACCCCATCCAACGCCCCCTACGCATCCCCCATATGGGCGGCATCACGTCGACAGTGTGCTTACACCCGGTCGCGGGCGGCAATACGTAACGGTATGTCGAGCCGCGGCCGGGAGGCTGGAGCATGAGCATCTGGTGGTCACTCCATCTGCGGCGCGATGCTGCGAGCGTTCCGCTCGCCCGGCGCCTGCTGCTCGGCACCATGGAGACCGCGGGCGTCGACCCCGACGTCTGCTACGACCTCTCCGTCGCCCTCAGCGAGGCCTGCGCCAACGCCGTCGAGCACGGCGGGGACACCGGGCAGGGCGGCACCTCGGAGGCGTACCGCGTCACCGCTTACCTGGACGGCGAGAAGTGTCGTATCGAGGTCGCCGACTCCGGCCCCGGTTTCCTGCGCTCCGCACCGGCCGTCCGCCGCGCGCCCAGTGAGGCGGAGCACGGCCGCGGCCTGTGTCTGATCCAGGAACTCGCCGACCACGTCCACATCGGCAACAAGCCGGGCCGGGGCGGTGCGGTGGTCAGCTTCGACAAGATCCTCAAGTGGAAGAAGGACGCTCCGCTCATGGCGGTGTAGGGCTTTCCACATGATGGCGGTCTAGGGCTCTCCAAACGGCTCAACTGCCGTTGTCAGTGGCCCCGGTTAGGGTCGCGGTATGGAGATCGAGTCCGAAGAGCTGCCCGGCGGCGTGGTCCTGCGTCCCGCCGTGCCCGGTGACGCCGAGGCGCTGTGTGCCGCCCAGGTCGCCAACCGGAAGCATCTCGAGCCGTGGGAGCCGTACCGCCGCGAGGACTTCTTCACGGTCGTGGGCCAGCGGATACGTCTGGAGGAGCGGCTCCGCCAGTTCGCGGAGGGCCGGCTCGTGCCGTGGCACCTGGAGTCCGACGGGCGGATCGTGGGCGCGATCACCCTGACCGGCATCATCCTGGGGCCGTTCCGCAGTGCCTACCTGGGCTACTGGATCGCCGCCGACCAGCAGGGCCGTGGGCTGGCGACGGCCGCCGTGGAGCGGGTGAGCCGGGCCGCGCGGGAGACGGTCGGACTGCACCGCATCGAGGCCACCACGCTCGTGGACAACGCGGGTTCGCAACGCGTGCTGGAGAAGTGCGGCTTCGAGCCGATCGGACTCGCGCCGGGCTATCTGCACATCAACGGCGGGTGGCGGGACCACCGGATGTTCCAGAAGATCCTGCACGACGACGACCCGGAGATATGACACGGACCGCGCAAGACCCCTTGAGTAAACGGAAGTTCAGCCTCCGCGGCATTCACAGTCCGTTCTCAGTCTCCTGAGAACCCCCTGACGGACAGCGTCCCTAACTTCCCGATCATGACGGGAAATCACAAGGACAAGACGATCACCCGGCGCCGCGCCCTCGCCGTGACCGGCGGCACGGTCGCCGCGGGCGGGCTCGTCGCCGTCGGCTACCAGTCGGCCTTCGCCGACACCGGGACCACTGCCGACGCCGCCGCCACCGCGTCGGCCGCCAGCACCGGCAGCGCGTGCATGACGCTCATGACAAGCGTCACGGAAGGCCCGTACTACCTGGACGGCGCCCTGGTCCGGAAGGACATCACCGAGGGCAAGAGCGGCGTCCCGCTCACCCTGCGCCTGACCGTCGTCGACGCCACCGACGGCTGCACCCCGGTCCCCGGCGCGGCCGTGGAGATCTGGCACTGCGACGCGTGGGGCTACTACTCCGGCTACACCACCGCCAACCCCGGCGGTTCGGCCCCCGCCGAGAGCGAGGACGGCTCCACCGCCAACGACGCCACCTACCTGCGCGGTTACCAGATCGCCAACGCCAACGGAGTCGTCAAGTTCGAGACGATCTTCCCGGGCTGGTACACCCCGCGCACCTGCCACATCCACGTCAAGGTCCACACCGGCGGCGAGAAGGAGGACGGCACCTACGAGGGCGGCAAGGTCAACTACACCGGCCAGTTCTTCTTCGACGACGACATCGCCCAGGAGATCTTCACCCTGGAGCCCTACTCCCGGCACTCCGGCAGCTACACCACCCTCGACAACGACATGGTGTACGACGGCGGCGGTGCCGCCAGCGGCCTGCTCACCCTCAAGGCGGTCAAGAAGGCCGACCCGTCCAACGGTTACAAGGGCTTCCTCACCCTCGGCATCGACCCCGACGCCGAGAACACCGGCGCGGGCGGCGGCACCGGCGGCGGTGACGGCGGCACGCCCCCGAGCGGCGCGCCGACCGGCGCACCGCCGTCCGACGCTCCGTCCGAAAGCGCCACTGCCTCCGCCTCGACGTCCTCGTAAGGTACGGCCATGAGCAGCCGCGAGGACGAAGCGCTGGCGCAGGCCGCCGTGACCGCGCTGACCGGGCAACTGGCCCTGGCCCCCAAGCCCGGGCTGCCCGACCCGCGCGACCTGGACGCCCGCACCACGCGCGTGGACCACCGCGCTCTGCGCTGGTCGGCGAAGGCGCTCGTACCCGGCCTCGCCGCCATGGCCGCCGCCGCCCGCCGTACCGGCGAGCCGACTCCCGTGCTCCGTACGGAACTCGGCGCGATCGGCCGCTGCACCGAGCATTCGGTGGGCCTCGCGGGCGGCGGTCACCGGGGTGCCCTGTGGGCGCTCGGCCTGCTGGTCGCCGCGGCCGCCCTGAACCCGGGCACGACGGGCTGGGAGGTCGCCGCGACCGCCAAGCGCATCGCCCGGCATCCCGACAAGCGGGCCCCGCGGCGGCCGTCGCGTGGCTCGTCGGTGTCGGCGAAGTACGGCGCCGCCGGGGCACGGGGCGAGGCGAGGGCCGGATTCCCGCACGTACGGCGGGCGTTGGACGCGCTCGCCGCCGCCCGCAAGGCCGGTGCCACGGAGGCGCAGGCCCGGCTGGACGCCCTGCTCACCGTGATGTCCACCCTCCAGGACACCGAACTCCTCTACACCGCGGGCCCGCTCGGCCTGCGCCACGTCCAGGCGGGCGCCCGCGGGGTCCTGGAAGCGGGCGGCACGTCCACGGCGGCGGGCGCCACGGCCCTCGCCGCCTTCGACGAGGACCTGCGCACGCGCGCGTGGAGCCCCCGCGGCAGCGCGGGGCTGCTGGCGGGGGCGCTGTTCCTGGACTCGCTTCCGCTGCAGGCCGGTCCACGTTGGTGACGCCGCTCCGGAGCCGTGATACGGGTGGCTGACCGCCTCCTCCGCTGTGTGGTCGGTGATAGTTGTAGTGGACGTTCCACACACTGAGCGCGGCAGTTCGCTCATCCTCGCTGGCGAACTCGCGGGCGTAGAGGAGTTCTTCGGCCAGGATGCGCTGGTACCGCTCGACCTTCCCGTTGTGTCGGGGTGTGTAGGGCCGAGCGAGGAACGCCGCTGCGGTGGCTCCTTTCTCGTCGGCGAGTGGTTCGGCGTAAGCGAGCCGTCGACGGTGGAGTGCAGGTGGACGTAGCCGCGTTTCGCGCCTGCGGTCTTGGCACGGTCGACGGCTCGCTTTTCGTCGCTGTCGCGGCCGTGGGTGCGCCAGCCACCGCCATCGGGGATCCGGCCGACCTTTTTCACGTCGAGGTGGGCCATGTGGCCGGGCCAGCGGGCGATGATCCTCTGCGGCTTGCGATTGTTCTCGCCGTTCGGATCAAGGAGACGGCGCTTGCCCAGCCCCAACCGCGTGAGGTGTCTGGTGACGGTGCGTCGGTTGATCACGTAGCCGAGGTCGGCCAGTTCGTCGGTGATCCGATGGGCGGACCACTTGTGGTTCCGTCGCCAGGTCTCGATCTGTTCGACGACCCGGTCCGGGGCGGCCTTCGGGCTGTGATGTGGGACCGAGGAACGATCCTGCAGGCCACCTTCGCCAAATCTGCGCCATCGGTTGACCCATTTGCTGGCGCAGGCTCGGGAGATGCCCATCTCAGCGGCGACATGGGCAATCGGGCGGGTCCGGCACCGCTCGACGAGTCTGCGTCGCCCTTCCATGCTCAGCGGGGCGTTGGCATGGACCACTGCGGCCCCAGCGCACGGAGGGGGTCAGAGCCTGCGGTGAGTGCGGCCGATACCGGCCCTTTCGCGGCGTTCACCGCTTCACCAGGTCCAGGATCAGCGTGGCGATGTCCTCCGGAGCCTCCTCGGCCATGAAGTGGCCCGCCTGGGTGGTGAAGTGCTGAAGGTCGGTGGCCCACGGCTCCCAGGTCGCGGTGGCGTCGAACCCCAGCTGCCGGCCCCAGTCCTGCTGGACGACCGTCAGCGGCATGGTGATCCGGTTGCCGGCGTCGAGGTCGGCCTGGTCATGTTCGATGTCGACGGTCGCGGTGGCGCGATAGTCGGCGACGATCGACGGAACAGCGTCCCGGCATGCGCGAAGGTACTCGGCGCGCACCTCCGCCGGGATCGCCTCGGAGCTCGTGGACCAGACGTCGAGGAAGTGGCCGAAGAAGGCGTCGGCGCTGCCCGCGATCATCTGCTCGGGCAGACCGGGCGGCTGGGCCATCAGATACAGGTGGAAGGCCACCGCCGCGCTGACCCCGCGGAGGACGTTCCAGGTGTCCAGAGTGGGAATGATGTCCAGGATTCCCAGGTGGCTGATGCGATTCGGATGATCAAGGCCGGCCCGGAACGCAACGTGCGCGCCGCGGTCGTGCCCGACCAGCGCGAACTGGTCGAATCCGAGCGCGTCGGCCAGGCCGACGATGTCTGCGGCCATCGTCCGCTTCGAGTAGGTGTCCTCGGCGACCGCTTCCGGCTTGCTGCTGGCGCCATAACCGCGAAGGTCGGGGCAGACCACGGTGTGGTGCTCGGCCAGGACAGGAGCGACATGCCGCCACATCAGGTGGGTCTCGGGAAAGCCGTGGAGCAGCACAACGGCCGGTCCTTCTCCGCCCACCGCAGCGTTCAGGTCTATGCCGTCAGCCACGCCGATCGACCTGGTTGCGAACCCCGGAATGCTGATGCTCATCGTTGTCGTCTCCTTCTCCCAGACTCGTGAGTCGCTGCTGTTCACGCGTGGATGCATGAACGAGAGGAGGATCGGAGAGCCGGGTCAGCAGTGGATCAGCAGCAGCCTGAAACCGATGACAATGAGGACATGGAGATCCTCGTCAAGGTGCTCGGGCCGATCGAGGTCACGGATGCCGAGGGCCGCCCTGTGCCGGTGGGCAGCCGGCGCCGCCGGGAGCTTCTGGGTCGGCTGGTCGCGGCCGGCGGCCGGGCCGTCCCGCTTTCGGTGCTTGTCGATGATCTCTGGGAGGACCCCCCACCCGCAGCCGCCGGGACGGTCCGCACCTTCGTCGCCGAGCTGCGCCGCGCCCTCGAACCCGATCGTCTTCCGCGAACCAGGTCGCACACCATCGAGACCGTCGGTACCGGATACGCCCTGCGGCTTCCACGGGCAGACGTCGACGCCCACCGATTCGAGGACACCCTTCGGGCCATGCGCGAGGGGCCCAGCGGCCAGGTTGCCTGTGCGCTGAGCGAAGCGCTCTCATGGTGGCGGGGCGAGCCGTACGCAGACCTCGGCGCCTCGCCCTGGCTGACGGCAGAGCGCGCCCGGCTGGCAGAACTCCACCGTCAAGCCGTCGAGCTGCGCGCCCGGGCGGTGCTCGACCTCGGACGTGGTGCGCCCCTCATCCCGGAGCTGGAGACGTTCACCACCGCACACCCATGGCGGGAGCATGCCTGGGTTCTGCTTGCCCATGCTCTGTACCAAGCCGGCCGCCAGGTTGACGCGCTGGCCTCGCTGCGTGACGCGCGAGCCCGGCTGCTGGATCGGTTCGGACTGGAATCGGCAGACAGCCTTGATCATCTCGAACGTGACATCCTCCGGCACGCTCCGCACCTCATGCCCGCGCCTCGGGACGAGGACCAGCTGCGCCTGCTCACGCGCACAGAAGCGACGGGGACCTACACCCGGCTGCGCTCGATGAGCACCGTGGCCAGGGCCGCCGCGGTCACAGGCGGCACCAACCTGGTACTTGCCCAAGAACAACGCGCCGCGGCAGCCGCGGAAGCCGAACGGACCGAAGACCCCGGCCTCACTGCCCGCGTGATCGCGGCGTACGACGTCCCCACCATCTGGACGCGCGCCGACGATCCCAGACGATCCGAGGCCCTGGTCGCAACCACTCGGCGCACTCTGCACCGACTGGAGCCAGGGACTCCGCCCGCGCTTCGAGCACGTCTCCTCGCCACCATCGGGCTTGAGCATCGCGGAACCCGAGACCGCTGGGCCCTTGAGGCGGCGACCGAAGCCGAACGACTGGCGCGAGACCTACACGACCCCAGCGTGCTGGCACTCGCGCTCAACGCCCGATTCGTACAGTCCTTCCAGCACCCCGGGCGCACCAGCGAACGCGACGTGATCGCCGGCGAGCTCATCGATCTCTCCACGCGGCACGATCTCCCGATGTTCGAGATCCTCGGCCATCTGATCAAGATCCAAGCCTGCGCGGCCCGCGGCGACACCGAGACCGCGCAACACCACGTCGTGGCGGCCGAGCGGCTCGCCGCCATCCACGAGACCCCGCTCGTTCACGTTCTCACCGCCGCCTTCCGGACGACGCAGTTGTCAGAACGCTCGAACGACCCCGCCGAGGTCGCTCACGCCTATCGCACCACAGCTACCGACCTCGCCGGCGCCGGCATGCCCGGGGTAGAAGCCGGCATCTTCCCGCTCGCGCTCCTCGCACTCCGCATGCGCCACCAACGCCCTGCGCCAACGGACCCCGCCCTCGACTGGGGCCCTTACCGTCCCTGGGCCCAGCCGCTCCTCAACCTCGCCGACGGCGACCCCATAGCGGCCCGCGAGGCCGCCGCCATCCTGCCCAGACCCCCTGCTGACCACCTGTATGACTCACTCTGGGCCGTCAACGCCCATACAGCGATCCTGCTCCAAGACGAGTCACTCGCCACACAAGCGCACGACGCCCTCTCCCCTCTGCGCGGCGAGATCGCGGGCGGAACAACCGCCATGATCAGCTTTGGCCCCGTCGACGACATCCTGGCCACCCTCGATCAGTACCTCATTCGGCGATAACACCCACCCCTCGAACCGAGTCCCCGCCCGTTGCCTGGCGCCAACAACGTCCAGCCCCACAACAACTAGCTGCTGGTTCAGATCACAAGAACCGGCTGCCGGTTCAGCTGACGAGCACCGGCTGCCGGTCGGCCTCCGGCCGAGAGACGGCGCCCTGGCGGCGCGCCACCGGCCCCATGGCGTACGACGCCACGAGCGTCGCCCCTCCCAGCAGCAGCCACCCGGCCGTGCCCCACCCGAGCAGCAGCGTCGTCAGCACGAGCGGCCCCAGTGTCCGCGCCACCGTCACCCCGGTGCCGAAGAAGCCCTGGTACTCGCCGACCCGGTCGGCCGGCGCCAGGTCGAAGGAGAGCTGCCAGGACCCGGCGGGCTGTCCCATCTCCGCGACGACCTGAAGCACCGCCCCGACGACCAGCGCCCCGGCGGCCACCCACGCCGACCCGCCCGCCGACAGTGCGAACACCCCGCACGCCACCAGCATGACCCACCCCGACCGCCGCACCGCGCGCGTGGCCGACGCCAGCCCCGTGACTCCGCGGGCCATCCGCACCTGGAACAGCATCACGGCCCCGGTGTTGAGCACGAACAGCGCGGAGACCAGCCACGCCGGTGCGTCGGTCCGCTCCGCGATCCACAGCGGCAGCGCGAGGCTGAGCAGCGGCATCCGCAGCAGGAGAACGGTGTTGAGGAGCGTGACGGCGACATAGCGCCGGTCGCGCACGACACCGGTCCCGTTGTGCTGACGCTTCCGCGAACCGGCACGAGGCGCCCGCGTCGGCGCCGGCGAAGGCAGCCGCAGCAGCACCCCCGCACACACCACGAAGCTCACCACGTCCAGCGCGAACACCCCGAGATACGCCCCGCGCGTCCCCGCCTGCAACGCCAGCCCGCCGAGCCCGGCCCCCACCGCCAGACCGGCGTTGAAAGCCGACTGCAGATGCGCCAGCAGCCCGGTCCGCTCCCCGGCGGGCACCAGTCCCGCCAGCAGCGTCTGCCGGGCCGCCGCCAGCCCCGACTGCGCGGCGGCGTAGACGCACGCGGCCAGGACGAACGGCACGAACCCGCGCACGAACAGGAACGCCGCGACCGCGAGCCCCGCCACCACCGCCAGCAGCACCGCCGTCCCGCGCGCCCCGCGCCGGTCCGCCAGCCGCCCCAGCGGCACGCCCGCCACCGCCCCGAGGGCCCACGCGAGGGTCAGCCCGAGCCCCACGCGCGCGGGGGCGAGTCCGACGACGTACGTGAAGTAGAGCGCCGAGGTCACGAGGAAGGCGCCGTCACCGACGGCGTTGGTCAACTGGGCGGCGGCGAGGACGCGTTGCGGCCCCCTGGGCGGGACGAGTGAGTTCGTCATGTGACCGACATTAGAAGCCGACTGGACCGACAGGCAGGCCCAATCGCCGCCCCTTTCAGTGGTCCAATCCGTCGAGCGCCTGCCCCAGCGCCTCCAGGGCCTCCGGGTAGACCCGCTCCCGAGGCGTCCCGTACCCGACGACCAGAGCCTGCGTCCGCCCTTCCCCGCCGTCCGGCGTGTGCCAGTGATCGCCCAGCCGCCCCACCGCGACCCCCGCCGCCTCCGCCCGTGCCAGGGCCTCCTTCTCGTCGGCGACCTCCACCAGCGCGTGCAGCCCGGCCGCGATCCCGCGCACCGCCCGCCGTGCCCCGAGCCGGTGCAGCAGCTGGTCCCGGCGGCGCCGGTAGCGCAGCCGGCAGGCGCGCACATGACGGTCGTAGGCATGACTGTCGATGAGCTCGGCGAGCGCCAACTGGCCGATGGTCTCGGTGTGGTGATCGCTGTGCAGCTTGGCGTCGGCGACCGCGTCGACCAGGTGCGGCGGCAGCACCATCCAGCCGAGCCGCAGCGCGGGCCCCAGGGTCTTCGAGGCGGTACCCAGATACACCACCTGCCCCGGAGCCATGCCCTGGAGCGCCCCGACGGGCTGCCGGTCGTACCGGAACTCTCCGTCGTAGTCGTCCTCGACGATCAGTCCGCCACGCGCGCGTGCCCAGTCGGTGACCGCCCGCCGCCGCGAGGGATGGAGCGTCACCCCGGTCGGATACTGATGCGCCGGCGTCAGCACGACCGCCCGCGCATCCCCGAGCTCCCCCGCGCAGGCCCCCTGCTCGTCCACCCGCACCGGCACGACCCGGCCACCGCCCCGGCGCACCACCTCCCGGTGGAAGGCCAGCCCGGGGTCCTCCATGGCGATCTCGCCCCCGTCGAGCACGCGCGTGAGCAGCGCGAGCCCCTGGACGTACCCCGAGGTGATCACGATCCGCTCCGGCGGTGCGACGACCCCGCGCGCCCGCCCCAGATACCCCGACAACGCGGTCCGCAGCTCGATCCGCCCGCGCGGGTCGCCGTAGTCGTACGCCAGTGAGGGCGCCGTGGCGATGGCCCGCCGCAGGGCCCGCAACCAGGCGGCGGCGGGAAACGTCCCGACGTCCGGACTCCCGGGCCGCAGATCGAAACGGGGCGCACGCGCGCGTGCGGGGACGGGAGCAGCCTCGGCATCGCTGACGGGAAGCGACGCCACCTGCGTCCCAGCCCCCTGCCGAGCGGTCAGATACCCCTCGGCGACCAACTGGTCATAGGCCGCCTTGACGGTCCCCCGGGAAACCCCGAGCTCCTCGGCAAGCCGCCGAGTAGCGGGCAACCGAGCCCCGGGAGCCAGCCTCCCGTCCCGCACGGCATCACGAAGGGCATGCTCAATCCCGTTACGCCGCCCTTCGGAAGCGATGAGCTCAACATGCAGGTCCACTGAAACCCCCAGGTCTTCTAGGGGCGCGGGGCTGTATCAATTTGCGGCTCCGCCGCGTGGGCGCGCCCAGCCCCCACAGACCCGCAGCCCGCAACGAGGGCCGGGCACCCCACTGGTACCCGGCCCTCATCAAAAACCTCAGCCCTTCAGCGAAGCCATCCAGCTCTCGACCTCATCAGACCGCCGAGGCAGCCCATCCGACATGTTCCGGTTGCCGTCAGCGGTCACCAGGATGTCGTCCTCGATCCGCACACCAATGCCCCGGTACTCCTCGGGCACGGTCAGATCGTCGGCCTGGAAGTACAGCCCCGGCTCGACGGTCAGCACCATCCCCGGCTCCAGCGTGCCGTCGACATACGACTCCACGCGCGCGGCAGCGCAGTCGTGGACGTCCATGCCGAGCATGTGCCCGGTCCCGTGCAGCGTCCAGCGCCGCTGGAGCCCGAGCTCCAGCACCCGCTCCACCGGCCCCTCGACAAGCCCCCACTCGACGAGCCGCTCGGTCAGGACCCGCTGCGCGGCATCGTGGAAGTCGCGGTACTTGGCGCCCGGCTTCACGGCCGCGATCCCGGCCTCCTGGGCGTCGTACACGGCGTCGTAGATCTTCTTCTGGATCTCGCTGTAGCGGCCGTTGATCGGCAGCGTGCGCGTGACGTCGGCGGTGTAGTACGTGTGCGTCTCGACGCCCGCGTCCAGCAGCAGCAGGTCACCGGAGCGCACCGGTCCGTCGTTGCGCACCCAGTGCAGCGTGCAGGCGTGCGGACCGGCGGCGCAGATGGAGCCGTAGCCGATGTCGTTGCCCTCGACCCGCGCGCGGAGGAAGAACGTGCCCTCGATGTAGCGCTCGGAGGTCGCCTCGGCCTTGTCGAGGACCTTCACGACGTCCTCGAAACCGCGGACCGTCGAGTCGACGGCCTTCTGCAGCTCGCCGACCTCGAACTCGTCCTTGATCAGCCGCGCCTCGGAGAGGAAGACCCGCAGCTCCTCGTCGCGCTCGGCGGTGACCTTGTCGGTCAGCGCGGCCTCGATGCCGGCGTCGTAGCCGCGGACGACGCGGACCGGGCCGGTCGCCTCGCGCAGCGCGTCGGCCAGCTCGCGGACGTCGGAGGCGGGGATGCCGTACAGCTTCTCCGCCTCGGTGAGGGAGTGCCGGCGGCCCACCCACAGCTCGCCGTGGCCGGAGAGCCAGAACTCGCCGTTGTCGCGGTCGGAGCGCGGCAGGAGGTAGATCGTCGCCTTGTGCCCGTCGGCGACCGGCTCCAGGACGAGGACGCCGTCCTCGGTCTGGTTGCCGGTGAGGTAGGCGTACTCCACGGAGGCCCGGAAGGCGTACTCGGTGTCGTTGGAGCGGGTCTTCAGGTTGCCCGCGGGGATCACCAGCCGCTCGCCCGGGAAACGGGCGGAGAGCGCCGCACGGCGGGCCGCGGTCTCGGCGGCCTGGGCGATGGGCTCCAGGTCGTGCAGTTCGGTGTCGGCCCAGCCCGACTTCATGTTCTCGGCGAGCTCGTCGGAGACGCCCGGGTACAGGCCGTTCTTCCGCTGCTTGATGGGCTCTTCCGACTCAGTCTCCGGGGTCTCCGGGTTGAGCTCGTCGGCCACGGTCATCCTCCTCGATACGGCACTGGACCCCCTCCATCGTACGGTCGTACGGAAGGGGGCCCAGGGCCGGAAGACCTGTTACACGCCGCTGTCCGGTGTTACACGGCGCGCTACTCGTACCGGGCGTACGCGCGGCGCTACTCGAACCGGGCGGCGAGCAGGACGACGTCTTCGTCGGAGTCCGCCGCGTCCAGCCCGTCCGGCAGCACCGTGCGCAGCACGTGGTCGGCGATCGCGTCCGGGTCGTGCCGCAGCGCCTTGGGTACGCCGGCGGCGGCCGCGTGCAGCCGCGCGAAGGCGCGGTCGGTGGCGTCGCCGGTACGGTGCAGCAGCCCGTCGGTGTAGAGCAGAACCGTCTCTCCGGGTTCGGCCACCAGCTCCACGCTGGGTGCCTCCCAGCAGGCGAGCATGCCGAGCGGTGCCGACACGGACGTCTCCACGAACTCCGTGCGCCGCTCGCCGACCAGCAGCGGCGGGCAGTGCCCGGCACCGGCCAGCGTGATCTTGCGCAGCGCGGGCTCGCAGTAGGTGAACAGGGCGGTGGCCGAGCGGGCGGGCTCGGTCAGGCGCAGCAGCAGCTCCAGGTCGGACAGGACCGCGACCGGGTCCTCGCCCTCCATGACGGCGTACGCCCGCAGCGACGCTCTGAGCCTGCCCATCGCGGCGACCGCGCTGGGACCCGAGCCGGTCACCGAGCCGACCGCGAGGCCGAGTGCGGCGTCCGGCAGCGGCAGTGCGTCGTACCAGTCGCCGCCGCCGCGCGGGCCGGTGCGGTGCCGGGCGGCGAGCTGGACGCCGGCGACGCGGGGGAGCCGGGACGGCAGCAGCTCCTCGGCCATCGTCGCCATGCACGCGCGCGTGCGCTCGACCTCGACGACGCGCGCGAGGTGCTCGGTGGCGTAGCGGGCGTACAGGCCGACGAGGTGGCGCTGGCGCTCGTTCGGCTCGGCCGGTTCGTCGTACAGCCACACGGCCGCGCCGAGGCGGCCCGCCGCGTCGGACGACAGGGGCAGCGCGTAGCTCGCGGCGTAGCCCAGGCGGGCGGCCACCTCGCGGTGGCGGGGGTCGAGGCCGTCCCCGGCGAAGAGGTCGGGTTCGGCGATCTCGCCGTCGGCGTCGGGGAGTCCGTCCAGGATGCGGCCGTAGGACATGGCGCTGCGCGGCACGGTCTCGATGTGGCCGAGGTCGGCGCGGGCGAGGCCGAGGCCGATGGTGGTGTCGGGGCCGAGTCCGTCGCCGGGTTCCAGTACGACGAGACCGCGCCGGGCGCCCACCAGGGCGGCTCCGGCGCGCAGCAGTTCGGTCAGTGCCTCCGAGAGGGAGTCCGTGCGGGCCAGCCGCTCGGTGAGCTCGTGGAGGGTCGTGAGGTCGGAGACCCAGCCGGCGAGCCGGTCCTGGAGCAGAGCCCCGGGAGCGCCCGGCGGAGAGGCCGGTGAGGTGTCCGGGGCTACGGGCGCGGGCGCGACAGTGTGTGCGGGCGAGGGAACCGTTGAATCGATTCCGGCCACTTTCGGAGGGTGAGGGGCGTTCATGGCGTCCGGCTTTCCGACCGGTGCGTATTGCTCAAAAGCATCGCAAACCCCCATGTCATTCTGCGCCGCTAGCAGTGTCTCCACATGTACACGCACTCGTGAGGGGATGTCCAGCATTGTCCTGCTGGGATTCCTGGTGTCCGTGGGTCACCGGGGTACCCCTTGCCGAAAAGCCAAGTTGGCTTGAAACTGACTCAGGTAACGCCTTATTGCGGTCGACTGGCCTTGCTCCACAGAGCGTCACAGCGGTCGTGATGGGTACGTACTCGGAGAAGGCCAGGGGTGGTTGACAGCCACCCGGAACCTGGTGACGGACCCGGGCGTCTTAGCCACCGACGACCGAGCCCCATCCTCCCGTGGCGGAGGCGAAGAGAAATACGCGGGACGGCAAACGCCAGACTTCGCCACCCCCACGCCACGCCCATGCTTTTGATAGATGCAGTGTGGGCCCGGCTGCCGCGGACGCAGCCGACGTTCGGCCCATAGGGGTTCCCCTTGTCTCGGACAGGGGTGTGATGCGCCAACAGGTACGCACAGTGCAGTGATCGACACATGGTGTGATGTGGCCCACGGTGTTGCCAGCGGTGCAACGGAAAGGAACGAGCGCTCATGCGCGAGATCCTCGGAAAGGCACGCAGGCTCCTGTCCAAGCGGAACGACGGGGCGCCTGAGTTGATCAGCGCGGCCCTGACCTTCGCGACGGAATGGCAGTGGCCCGTACTCCCGGGCGCGGCGCCGGACCCACAGGGCCGGGCCCGCTGCTCCTGTCCCGACCCCGAGTGCACGGTGCCCGGGGCGCACCCCTTCGATCCCGGACTCCTCGCGGCCACCACCGACGAGCGCATGGTGCGCTGGTGGTGGACCAACCGGCCCGCCGCGCCGATCGTCCTCGCCACGGGTGGCGCGGCTCCCTGCGCGGTCTCCTTGCCGGCGCTCGCGGCCTCCCGCGCGCTCACCGCCCTGGACCGTCAGGGCATGCGCCTGGGACCGGTGGTCGCCGCGCCCAATCGCTGGGCGATCCTCGTCAAGCCGTACTCCATGGAACAGTTGGGCGAACTGCTGTACGCCAAGGACTTCGTCCCCGGCTCGCTGCGGTTCCACAGCGAGGGCGGCTACCTCGCCCTGCCCCCGTCCGAGACCGGCCACGGCGCCATCCGCTGGGAGCGTGCCCCGCTGCCCGGCTCGGCCTCCCCGTGGGTGCCCGACGTGGAGGCCGTGGTCGACGCGGTCGTCGACGCTCTCACTCGTACGGGTGTGAGCGCACCCGAGTTGTAGGGGTGTCGGGCGCGCACGGAACCAGCCGTGTGCGCCCGGTCGTTATCGTCCCCTTTCATGAACCTTCGTCTCCTCGCCCTGTCGGGCGTCGTGGCATGCGCGGTCGCGCTGCCGCTGGCCGTGGCGTCCGCGGGGCAGGTGGGGGACGACGTGGCGCGTGAGTCGTCGCGTGAAGGGGCGCGCACCGCCCCGCGCGAGGACGCCAAGGCGCCGTCCGCCGCACCCGGCCGCGCCCCGCTCCTCGGCCTCGGTCTGGCCACCGCCGCGCGCTGCGGTCCCGAAGTCACCTCCCCCGACGGCATCGAGGCGCAGACCTGTGTCCTGACGCAGGGGGAGGAGACCTGGGCGCGGACCTACTACCGCAATGTCACCGGCGGAGCGCTCGACACCGTACTGAGCCTCATGGGTCCGGACGACCGGACCGTGCAGATGAGCTGTGCCGTGGGGGCGGGGGACGAACCGGGGACCTGTGAGACGCCCAGGGAGCGCAGCCGTGGCGGTCCGGATGCCTACACGGCGGTCGCGGAGTTCGCGGGCGAGGCCGGGAGCGGGCCGCTGCTGCTGCGAAGCGGAAGCAACTCCTCGGCGCCTTCCGGCAGTTGACACGCGTCAGCGTGCCCTGAACGGAGGCGGGCGTACAAAGACCCGGTTGCTGGCGACGGGGGATGCACCAGCAACCGGGCTACTCGAACGGTAACAAGAGATCGGCTGTTCGCAAATTCGATCTCGTGAGTTCGTCGGCTTTCCGGACACCGACTCACTTGCCGCGGGCGGCAGTTGTGATCCGTTCCGGCCGCACGGCGAGACCGGTTCCGGCTGAACGGCCATTCAGCCGGAGCCTGTCTCGAACCTGTGTCTCAGCTGAGGGTCACCTGTCGGTTGGTCAGGCCGCCCCGCGCGCGGCGCTCGTCCGCGGTGAGCGGTGCGTCCGAGGCCAGGGCCGCGGTGAGGCGCTCGGCGAACTCGGCCGCCGGCTTCTCCACGTCCTCCGCCGAGACCCCGCTCGGCAGGTCCCAGACGGGCACGGTGAGGCCGTGGGCGCGGAAGGAACCCACCAGCCGGGTGCCCTCGCCGAGGCCGGACTTCCCGGCCGCGTGCAGCCGCGCGAGCGCGTCCAGAAGCTGCTCCTCGCCGTACGGCATGACCCAGCGCAGGTGGTTCTTGTCCGGCGTCTCGCACCAGTAGGCGGCGTCGACACCCTGGAGCTTCACGGTCGGGATGGCCGCGGCGTTGGCCCGCTCCAGGGAGGCGGTCACCTCCGGGGTGGCGTTCTCCGCGTCCGGGACCCAGAACTCGAAGCCCTCGTGCACGACTGGCTCGAACGTGCCTTCGGGGTCGAGCAGATCCTGCAGCCGCGGACCCTCGGCGGGCGCGCGGCGGCCCTGGACCGGGGTGCCCGGCTCGGCGGTGAGCGCGCGCTGGAGCGTGTCGGCGAGGTCGCGGCTGATGTCGCCCGACGCCGTGTCGTTCTGCAGGCCGAGCAGCACCGAGCCGTCGTCGCGGCGCAGCGCCGGCCACGCCATCGGCAGGACCGTCGCCAGCGTGACCGACGGGACGCCCTCGGGGAGGCCGCCCTTCAGGGACAGCTCGACCGTGGCGGCCGGCACCAGCTCGCGCAGCGCCACCCAGTCGCCCTCGCCCGGCAGGCCCTCGAACGGGCGCTGCACCAGCTCGGTCACCGCGTGCGCGGCGGCCCGGCCGTGGCACGCCTTGTAGCGGCGGCCGCTGCCGCAGGGGCAGGGTTCACGGGCACCGACGACCGGGACCTCCCCGTCGGCGATCTGAGGGCGCTGGGCCTTCGTCTGGGGTCGCTTCTTGGCCATCGTGGGGTCTCCCGGTTACGGCTCGTCTCGTACGGGCGGGAGCCTAGTCGTTCACGCCATGCGCGACGGGAGCCTGTGGACAACGCGGGGCGGTGTGCCGGGCTGTGGACGACGCGGAGCGGTGTGCCGACCTGTGGACAACGCCGGTGGCCGCCCGTGGCGCCTCAGTCCATGTCGGTGAAGGCGTCCGCGAAGTCCAGGTCGCCGATCGACGAGACCGACGGCGCCGTGACGCGCGTAGCGAAGTCGTCCCGGCGGTGGCCGGCATCCGGATCATGAACGTCGTCGTGCACCACGACCCACACCGTGACCTCGCCGCGGGTGTCGTCCCGGACGCCCCAGTCGTCGGACAGCGCGGTGATGATGTTCAGCCCACGGCCGCCGTGCGCGGTGACCGAGGGCGTGGCCGGAGCAGGGCGGGTGGGCCCACCGCCGTCCGTCACCTCGACCATGAGTCTGCCGCTCGGCTCCACGCGCCACGCGGCGCGGACGTCGCCGTCCCCGGCCAGAGCGTCGCCCAGGGGCCGGCCGTGCTTGCACGCGTTGCTCAAGAGTTCGGAAAGAATCAGTACGGCGTCGTCGATGACCGCTTCCGACACACCGCCCCTGCGCAACTGAGAACGCATCCGGTGTCTTGCTTCCCCCACGCCCGCAGGGCCATGGGGTACGGCCATGCTCGACGACGTGGGCACCTCCTGTGCCACCACCAACGCCACCCCCGAGACCTCCTTTGCCCCACGCCACGGTGTGGATGCCCCATTGGCCTGCACCGGAAACCGGCCAACACAGTTCCGCTGACGCATTCGTAACGATCGAACACGGACCGAACGCGCCGGAGCACTCCCTGTCATCATGTGGCCGGATTTCGACGATTTGGCCGTGACCGAAGATGCTTCAGTCGACTCGTGGGGTCAAGGTTTCTTCACAGGTCTTTACCAGTGACTCACCGTCAGGCGCCGTGAAGGTCATCGGCCCAGCCGGCGCAGGACCGCCCGGGGCCGGTTGGTGATGATGGCGTCGATGCCGAGTTCCACGCAGAGGTCGACGTCCTCGGGCTCGTTCACCGTCCACACGTGCACCTGGTGGCCGGCTCGTTTCAGTCGCTCGATGTACGCCGGGTGATTGCGCACGATCCGGATCGAGGGCCCCGCGATCCGCACACCCGCCGGAAGCCGGCCGTCCCTCAGCCGGGGCGAGACGAACTGCATCAGATAGACCGTCGGCAGCATCGGCGAGGCGGCACGCACGCGTGCCAGCGAACGGGCCGAGAAGCTCATGATCCGCACCGGTGAGTCGGCGGCCGTGGCGGGTGCCTCCAGGCCGAACCGCTTCAGCAGCACCAGCAGCCGCTCCTCCACCTGTCCCGCCCACCGCGTGGGGTGCTTGGTCTCGATGGCCAGTTCCACCCGCCGCCCCGCGTCCGCGACCAGCTCCAGGAGCCGCTCCAGGGTCAGTACGGAGGTCTCCTCGCGGTCCTCGGGGCGGTGCTCCCAGTCGGGCTCCTCGTCCCGGTTCTTCCAGGAGCCGAAGTCCAGGGCGGCGAGCTCGGCCAGCTCCAGGGCGGAGACCGCCCCGCGCCCGTTGGACGTACGGTTGACGCGTCGGTCGTGGACGCAGACGAGATGGCCGTCGGCCGTCAGGCGCACATCGCACTCCAGGGCGTCGGCACCGTCCTCGATCGCCTTCTTGTACGCGGCCAGAGTGTGCTCCGGGGCCTCTTCGGAGGCTCCGCGGTGGGCGACGACCTGAATGCTGTGCTGCCGTGCGTGGGTCACCGCGTCATGGTGCCATCGTGGCGGGGTACGCGTCGCACGAGGTGGGCGATGACAGGACGAGATGCGGGCGTCGAGATGCGGCCGTTCCGTCCAAAAGGTCCCATATAAAGGATGGTCGCAGACCCACAGGCACCGCTTATGGTGCTCTGACGGCCTGTGGGAAAAGCTGACGGCATACAAAAGCACATGCACAGCTGCATCGCGCCGGACCGTCGGCAAGCGTGAACGAGCGTGACCGAGTGCGACCTTAGGACAAACAGCCGTGGATCGAGGAGACAAGCTGTGAGCACCGAGAACGAGGGCACTGCGGTACCCCCGGCCCCGTCCGCACCTCCCGTGCCGGTGGATTCCCCCGCAGCCTCCCCGGCCTCCCCGCAGGCCGGTGCGCCGGACAGCGGCGCCCCGACGACCCCGCTCCCCACGACGCCTCCGCACGCCCCCGGCGCACCGGAGCAGGAACTGGTGCACGCGGGGCAGGCGCCGGCCTATGCGTCGGCGGGCGCGGACGCGGGCGGCGCGCAGGGGCCGCAGGGCTCGCATGGGGCACAGGGCTCGTACGGGCCGCAGGGTTCGCAGGCCTCGCAGGCCTCGCAGGGTGAGGGCGCCCCGGGTCAGGCCCCGGCACAGGGCGTGCCCGGCTACGGCACCCCGGCCCAGACCCCGCAGGCCCCGGACGCCTCCTGGCCGCCTCCGCCGCCCGCGACCCCGGCGTACGCCGACAGCGGCTCGGGTGGTGCGGGCGGTGCGGGTGCCGGCGGCTGGGGTGCCACCTACCAGCAGCCCGCCCCCAAGGCGGGGCGCGGCCGTGGCGGCCTGATGGCGGCGGTCCTGATCGCGGCCCTGGTCGCGGGCGGCCTGGGCGGCGGCATCGGCTACACCCTGGCCAAGAACGACGACAACGGCTCCTCGACGACCGTCTCCGCCTCCGACAGCGGCGGGGACGTCAAGCGCGACGCGGGCACCGTCGCGGGCGTGGCCGCCGCGGCCCTGCCGAGCACGGTGACCATCGAGGCCGAGTCGAGCAGCGGCGAGGGCGGCACCGGCACCGGCTTCGTCTTCGACCGCGAGGGCCACATCCTCACCAACAACCACGTGGTGGCGGACGCGGTGGACGGCGGCAAGCTGACCGCGACCTTCCCGGACGGCAAGAAGTACGACGCCGAAGTCGTCGGCCACGCACAGGGCTACGACGTCGCGGTGATCAAGCTCAAGAACGCGCCGGGCGACCTCAAGCCGCTGACGCTCGGCAACTCCGACAAGGTGGCGGTCGGCGACTCGACCATCGCGATCGGCGCCCCCTTCGGCCTGTCCAACACGGTCACCACGGGCATCATCAGCGCCAAGAACCGCCCGGTGGCCTCCAGCGACGGCACGGGCTCGAACGCCTCCTACATGAGCGCCCTGCAGACCGACGCCTCGATCAACCCGGGCAACTCCGGCGGCCCGCTGCTGGACTCCCACGGCAACGTGATCGGTATCAACTCGGCGATCCAGTCGACGAGCAGCGGCGGCCTCGGCGGCTCCAGCCAGTCCGGCTCCATCGGCCTCGGCTTCGCCATCCCGATCAACCAGGCCAAGTACGTCGCCCAGCAGCTCATCAAGACCGGCAAGCCCGTGTACGCCAAGATCGGCGCGTCCGTCTCCCTGGAGGACTCCACGGGCGGCGCGAAGATCACCGAGCAGGGCGCCAGCGGCTCCGACCCCGTCGAGTCCGGCGGCCCGGCCGACAAGGCGGGCCTGAAGCCGGGCGACGTCATCACCAAGCTCGACGACTCGGTGATCGACTCCGGCCCGACCCTTATCGGCGAGATCTGGACCCACCAGCCCGGCGACAAGGTCAAGATCACCTACGAGCGTGACGGCAAGACCAACACGGTGGAGCTCACCCTGGGCTCCCGAGAGGGCGACAGCTGACCCCCACGCGCGCGTGGGCACCGGTTACTCTTGTCCCCGCGCCGCCGGGCTGAACGGCGGCGCGGGGAAGCGTGCCCGAGCGGCCTAAGGGAACGGTCTTGAAAACCGTCGTGGCAGCGATGTCACCGTGGGTTCAAATCCCACCGCTTCCGCCGGGTCAGAGAACTAGCAGGTCAGAGGGCGTGCTCCCGAATCGGGGGCACGCCCTCTCTGCTCACCCGGCTTCGTCCGCCATGGGCGTCTTGGCCTCTTCCTTGCCGAGGACGGCTTCGCGCGCCCCCGCTACAGCTCGTGATCTTTTGCCAGTTCCTCCCACGCCACGTCCCGGAGCCCCTCTTCGGCATCGCACCCCGATGGCACCCGGGTCGTCGGCTGGAACCAGATGACCGTGAGGGACGAGCGGTACAGGACCGGATCGTGGGACGGGTTCAGGGCGTGGGAGCGGAAGCTGCCCACGCAGGCCACGGCGGGCATGACCTCCACCGGGCCGAACCCTCCCGCGTACTGGTCGGGGTATTCGCGCGGCGGCGGGACCAGATGGATCGGGGAACTCGGGAACTCCCGCGCGGCCGACCGCAACAGGCCCTGGATCTTCATCTCGTTGACCGGTTTGCAGGGGTAGCCCTCGAGCAGTCCGCCGTAGGTGGAGGAGAGCCGCAGCTCGGAGAGGTCGACGCTGCGGCCGGACGTGAGGACGATGCGGGCCAGGGACATGGTCGGGACTCTAGGGCGGCGGTGCATGGGTGTTCCTCTGGGTTTTCCGGCCGGCGCCCCGGCTCGCGCTGTTCTTTCGGTTTTTCGGTTCCTTCGGGTTCCTTCGGGTTCTTTCGCTTCGTTCGCCGATGTGTGCGACGGCCGGCTACGGCCGATGCCCCGTCATGCGCGCCGCCGAGGCGATCGTCGCGCGGGCCTCGCGTTCGGACAGGCCGGTGTTGAGGGCCGCCTCGACGAGGGGGTCCACGAGGGCGGGGCCGATGCCGTCCTCGTAGGCGCGGCAGGCCGCCCAGAACAGGCGGGTGTTGCGCTGGCCCTCGTGTGCGGCGAGCACGAACTGGACGAGGCCCTGTCCGTGGTCGCCGACCGACGCGGGCGTGGGGTGGTGGGTGGTGCGGGGCGGCGGGAGCAGGAGGCGCAGCAGGGCCGGCGGGCAGGCCGCCGGGGCTAGGCGGCCCGTGCCAGGGGCCGTCGCGTACACGCCGTGGTCGGTGCGGGAGCCGGGGCCGACGAGATAGCCGCCGGCGCCGCGGATGTCGATGCCGGGGGCCAGCCGGCCAGCCGAGTTGGGGACGACCACGTCCGGCGGGCCGCTCAGCCACAGATGGCGGCCGCCGCTCGGGGTCAGGACGACCACGGTGGCCGGGATCGTGAAGAGGTGACGCAGGGCCAGCTCGCGCAGCGCCGCGGAGGAGTCCGTACCGGATTTGGTGTCGAGGTCGACGCCGATCAGATGGTGGGGCGGGAGACCGCACGCGATGCCGTAGCCGGTCGCCCAGGGGGCCGCGGCGAACATCTCGCGGATCCGCGCCGGGTCGGTGGCGGCGTCGTAGACCCCGTGCCCGAAGCGGCCGCACTCGCCGTGGCAGGGCGGGTCCGGCGCAGCCTCGGAGGAGCCGGAGGTCTTGGTTTCGTCGCGGTGCGGGGAGCGCAGCGCCGGGAGCTTCGTCCGGGACAGGGGGATGACGGCCAGTCCGCGTTCGGCGGCGGACAGGGCGTGTGCGAGGGCCAGCGTCGTGGCCTGCCGGTCTGTGGTGGCCATACCTCCATTTTCGTACGAGTGTTCGAAAAAGGGAAGGGAGTTCGGAGGCGACTCGCCAGGCGGAACGGATTGGCCGGAAAAGCGCCGGAACGCTTCACCTCTTGCGGCACTTGGGGTGGAGATGCCCTGACCGAGCCGGTCTGATGCGGTAGATCGCGAAAGGGGTTTATCGACTTGTCCTCACGCTTCAGGGGGAATGATCGCTTCCGGGCTGGTTCGCCGGGGATTCGGTGGGCAACTCTGGTCTCGCGACGTCGTGAACGACACCGAGGCGGTCGGCCAACTGCCTTGGAAACAGCTCTACTTGACGCACTTCCGGCTCAAGAGGCCGGGTTCTGGAGGAAGAAACATGGCAAGCATCCGTACCGCCCGCGTCATCGCCGCCGTCTCCGCCCTTCCGCTCGCCGCGGCTCTGTTCACCGGCGTCGCGGCGGCGGACAACGGCGGCTTCGCGGACGACGGATCGAATGCGGGTGTCGCGAGCATCGTCGGCAGCGGGGTCGGCGGCACCAACAACGGCAACTCGTCCACCACGCAGCAGAACGCGGTCGGCTCCGGCGCCTCGAACCAGAGCAACACCGCCCAGGTCAACGGCTCGGCGTTCACGGCCATCAATCAGGGCAACGACAACACGTCCGTCAATTTCACCCCGCTGTGGTGGTGAGCCGGGGGCGTGAGCTGAGGACGTGAACTGAAGGGAGGGTCGGCCGACCGGGGGGTCGGCCGGCCTGGTCCGACGGGTGTGGTCCGAGGGGTGGTCGTACGGCTGCGCGGTGGTGCTTCGGCGCCACCGCGCAGCCGTTTTCTCATGACCTTGGCAGCCACGCTGGCCTTTCCCGCTGGCCGTGACAGCTCTCGCTGGCCGTGCCGGCTCCCGCTGACCGCGCCGGCTCCCGCCTACCTTGACAGCTCCCACTATCTGACGGACAGTCAGAAATCTTCGCGAAGTACGCGGCCGGATCGTGGAACCCGGGCGGCGGCAGCGGTGTACCAGAAATGACAGAACGCGACGGGCGGGACGGCGGGGACGAGGAAGACAAAGGGGGCTGAGATCCATGGCGCACGAGCCGCGGGCGAGCGACGACTTGGGCAGGCGACTGAAGGCGTACGAGGGACAGGCCGCCGCCGTCTCCGCCGTCGGCAAGGACCCCGTCAACGCGCCCATGATCCGGCACTGGTGCGAGGCCATGGGCGACACCAACCCGGCGTACACCGGCCCGGACGCCATAGCGCCCCCCACCATGCTCCAGGCCTGGACCATGGGCGGCCTCTCCGGTCATACGGGCCGCTCGTCGGCGTACGACGAACTACTCACCCTCCTCGACGAGTCGGGCTGCACGTCGGTCGTCGCCACCGACTGCGAGCAGGAGTACGTCCGCCCCCTGCGCCCGGGCGACGAGATCACGTTCGACGCGGTCATCGAGTCCGTGTCCGACCGCAAGACGACCAAACTCGGCACGGGTTACTTCGTCACGACCCGCATGGACATCCGCGTCGGCCCTGACCTTGCGGGCACCCATCGCTTCCGCATCCTCAAGTACGCACCGGCGCAAAGAAAGCAGGGACCGCAGCAGGAGTTGACTCGGCGCAACAGGCCCCCGCGTCCCCGCCCCGTGATCAATCGCGACAACGCGGGTTTCTGGGAGGGCGTCCGCGAGCGCCGTCTACTGATCCAGCGCTGCACCGCTTGCTCCACCCTGCGTCACCCCTGGCTCCCCGGCTGCGCCGCCTGCGGACACCCGGAGTGGGACACGGTCGAGGCGAGCGGGACGGGCGAGGTCTATTCGTACGTCGTCATGCACCACCCGCCCTTCCCGGCCTTCGACCCTCCCTACGCGGTCGCCCTGATAGAGCTCACGGAAGGCGTACGCATGATCAGCAACGTGATCGGGGTGCCGTACGACGAGGTGCGGATCGGCATGTCGGTGCGGCTCGCATTCGAGGAGTACGACGGCGAGTTGGTGCTCCCTGTCTTCCGCGCCTTCCGCGCGGAGGAGAGCCGCGTCGCCATCGAGGGGAGGCCCGTATGAAGCCCGGTGAACAGCTCCCGCCGCTGGAGATCCCGGTGACCCGAACCCTTGTCGTCGCCGGGGCCATCGCCTCCCGCGACTACCAGGACGTGCATCACGACGCCGAGACGGCCCGGCAGAAGGGCTCTCCCGACATCTTCATGAACATCCTGACCACCAACGGCCTGGTCGGCCGCTACATCACCGACCACTTTGGCCCGACGGCCGTCCTCCACCGCGTGGCCATCCGGCTGGGGGCGCCCAACTACCCGGGGGACACGATGGTGTTGAGAGGCACGGTCGAGGAGGTCGCCGAGACCCCCGGCGGCGCCACGGCGACGGTCCGCGTGGTCGGGGAGAACGGCATCGGCAGACATGTCACGGGCACGGTGACGGTGACGGTCCCTTCGGAAGCCGACGCCCCTTCGAGAGCCGGAGTGCCCACAACGGCCGACGTCCCCTCGGCAGCCGACCTGCCCTCGGAAGCAACCACCCCCGCAGGAGGTGCCGGATGAGCGTCCGCGCCCGTGACACCCTCGGCGGGCGAGCCGCGATCGTCGGGATCGGGGCCACGGAGTTCTCCAAGGAGTCCGGCCGCAGCGAGCTGAAGTTGGCCGCGGAGGCGGTGCGGGCCGCGCTGGACGACGCCGGGCTGACGCCGGCCGATGTGGACGGGATGGTGACGTTCACGATGGACACCAGCCCGGAGATCACCGTCGCCCAGGCCTGCGGGATCGGCGAGCTGTCGTTCTTCTCCCGCGTCCACTACGGCGGCGGCGCGGCCTGTGCGACCGTCCAGCAGGCGGCGCTCGCCGTGGCGACCGGCATGGCCGAGGTGGTGGTCTGTTACCGCGCCTTCAACGAGCGCTCGGGGCGTCGCTTCGGCTCCGGCGTGCAGCACCGGGAACCCTCCGCGGAGGGCGTCGCGCTCGGCTGGTCGCTGCCGTTCGGGCTGCTCACCCCGGCGTCCTGGGTGGCGATGGCGGCGCAGCGCTATCTGCACACGTACGGCCTGACACCGGAGGCCTTCGGACAGGTGGCCGTCACCGCACGCAGACACGCGGCGACCAACCCGGCGGCGTACTTCCACGGCCGCCCGATCACCCTCGCCGACCACGCCGCCTCGCGCTGGATCGTCGAGCCGCTGCGGCTCCTCGACTGCTGCCAGGAGACGGACGGCGGCCAGGCTCTGGTCGTCACCTCGCTGGAGCGGGCGCGGGACCTGCCGAACCCGCCCGCCGTCGTGGCCGCCGCCGCGCAGGGAGCGGGCCGGGCGCAGGAGCAGATGACGAGCTTCTACCGGGACGACCTGACCGGCCTGCCGGAGATGGGGGTGGTGGCCCGCCAGCTGTGGCGGACCTCGGGGCTCACGCCGGCCGACATCGACGTGGGGATCCTGTACGACCACTTCACGCCGTTCGTGCTGATGCAGTTGGAAGAGTTCGGGTTCTGCGGGAAGGGGGAGGCGGCGGAGTTCGTGGCGGAGGGGAGGCTGCCGCTGAACACACACGGAGGACAGCTGGGGGAGGCGTATCTGCACGGGATGAACGGAATGGCGGAGGCTGTGCGCCAGATCAGGGGGACGGCCGTGAACCTCATACCCTCGGCCCGCCGGGTCCTGGTGACGGCGGGGACGGGCGTGCCGACGTCGGGGCTGGTGCTCACGGCGGACGGATGACCCCGCTCCAGTGCCTTCGTGGGACGAGCCCCCAGGGGTCATCCCGCAGTAGTCCCCACCCCCTCGTCCACCCTCAGGAGGTGGAGCCACCCCCACCCCTACAACCTGAGGGGGAGTCGTCTTCGGGACCTGCGGCCGATGAGCCGGAGGCCCCCTCGCTCCTAGCGTTGAGCCATGACCACACCCGTCTGCACCAGCGCTTCGGACGCCGCGGTACCGGCGAGGCCGACCCGCCCGCATGCGACGTACCCCTCCTTCTCGTCGTACGTGAAGGCACGCCAACCGGTGCTGCTGCGTACCGCCCGGTCGCTGACCGCGAACCCGAGCGACGCCGAGGACCTGCTGCAGACCGCGCTCACCAAGACGTATGTCGCCTGGGAGCGGATCGAGGACCACCGTGCGCTCGACGGCTATGTGCGCCGCGCGCTGCTGAACACGCGCACGTCGCAGTGGCGCAAGCGCAAGGTGGACGAGTTCGCGACCGACGAGATCCCGGAGCCCGAGCCGCTGCCCGGCGGCGACGACCCGGCGGAGCAGCAGGCGCTGCACGACGCGATGTGGCGGGCGATCCTGAAGCTGCCGGCGCGGCAGCGGGCGATGGTCGTCCTGAGGTACTACGAGGATCTGAGCGAGGTGCAGACGGCGGAGGTGCTCGGGGTGTCGGTGGGGACCGTGAAGTCGGCGGTGTCGAGGGCGCTGGGCAAGCTGCGCGAGGACCCGGAACTGGACCTCGTCCGCTAAGGGCCTGTCTGACAATTCCCGGTAGCGCCACCCCGCTGTGAACGCAACGTGACGTGATCGATCACCGTCCACTAGTGACATACCGCGCGGTATGTGAGCAGAATCAGCCCAACCCTTACTACCGCGTAGGCAATGTCGCCCCGGGAGGACGCCGTGCTGAGCACCATGCAGGACGTACCGCTGCTGATCTCGAGGATCCTGACCCACGGGTCCACGGTCCACGGCACATCGCAGGTGACCACCTGGACCGGTGAGGGCGAGCCGCACCGCCGCTCCTTCGCCGAGATCGGCGCCCGCGCGGCCCAGCTGGCGCACGCGCTCCGTGACGACCTGGGGGTGGCCGACGACGACCGGGTCGCGACCCTCGCCTGGAACAACGCCGAGCATGTCGAGGCCTACTTCGCGATCCCCTCCATGGGCGCGATCCTGCACACGCTGAACCTGCGGCTCCCGGCCGAGCAGCTGGTGTGGATCGTCAACCACGCGGCGGACCGGGTGGTGATCGTCAACGGTTCGCTGCTGCCGCTGCTCGCCCCGCTGCTCCCGCACCTGAAGACGGTGGAGCACGTGGTGGTGACCGGCCCCGGTGACCGTGCGCTCCTCGAGGGCTCCCACGCGAGCGTGCACGAGTACGAGGAACTGCTCGCGGGCAAGCCGACGGCATACGACTGGCCGGAGCTGGACGAGCGCCAGGCCGCCGCGATGTGCTACACCTCCGGCACCACGGGCGACCCCAAGGGCGTGGTGTACAGCCACCGTTCGATCTACCTGCACTCCATGCAGGTCAACATGGCCCAGTCGATGGGCCTGACCGACCAGGACACGTCCCTCGTCGTGGTCCCCCAGTTCCACGTCAACGCCTGGGGCCTGCCGCACGCCACCTTCATGACCGGCGTGAACCTGCTGATGCCGGACCGCTTCCTGCAGCCCGCGCCGCTCGCCGAGATGATCGAGCGTGAGAAGCCGACGCACGCGGCGGCCGTCCCCACCATCTGGCAGGGCTTGCTCGCCGAGCTGACCGCCAGGCCGCGGGACGTCTCCTCCCTCGGCCAGGTCACCATCGGCGGCTCGGCCTGCCCGCCCTCCCTCATGGAGGCCTTCGACCAGCTGGGCATGCGGGTCTGTCACGCCTGGGGCATGACGGAGACCTCCCCGCTCGGCACCATCGCCCGCCCGCCGGCCCATGCGGTCGGCACGGACGCGGAGTTCGCGTACCGGCTCACCCAGGGCCGTTTCCCGGCCGGCGTCGAGGCCCGCCTCACCGGCCCCGGCGGCGAGCGGCTGCCGTGGGACGGCGAGTCGGCCGGTGAGCTGGAGGTCCGCGGCACCTGGATCGCGGGCGCGTACTACAACGGCCCGGACGCCGAACCCCTGCGCCCCGCCGACAAGTTCAGCGAGGACGGCTGGCTGAAGACCGGCGACGTCGGCACCATCTCCCCCGACGGCTTCCTCACCCTCACCGACCGCGCCAAGGACGTCATCAAGTCCGGCGGCGAGTGGATCTCCTCGGTGGAGCTGGAGAACGCGCTGATGTCCCACCCGGACGTCGCCGAGGCCGCCGTGGTCGCCGTACCCGACGAGAAGTGGGGCGAGCGCCCCCTCGCCACGGTCGTCCTCAAGGAGGGCTCCACCGCGACCTTCGAGACCCTGCGCGCCTTCCTCGCCGACGAGGGCCACATCGCCAAGTGGCAGCTCCCGGAGCGCTGGACGGTCATCGAGTCGGTGCCCAAGACGAGCGTGGGCAAGTTCGACAAGAAGGTGATCCGCAAGCAGTACGCGGAGGGCACCCTGGACGTCACGAAGCTCTGACCAGCACGACCACCGGCACCAACGGGCCCTTCCGAGGGCTCAGTTGGTGCCGATGCGTGCCAGCAGGTCCACGATCCGCGCCTGCACCTCGGCGCTGGTCGACCGCTCCGCCAGGAACAGCACCGTCTCCCCGGACGCCAGCCGCGGCAGGTCGGCCTGGTCGACGGCGGCGGTGTAGACGACGAGCGGGGTGCGGTTGAGCTGCCCGTTCGCGCGCAGCCAGTCCACGATCCCGGCCTGCCGCCGATGCACCTGCAGCAGATCCATCACCACCAGGTTCGGCCGCAACTGCCCCGCCAGCGCCACCGCGTCGGCATCGCTCGCGGCCCGCGCCACCTGCATCCCGCGCCGCTCCAGCGTCGCCGTCAGCGCCAGCGCGATCTCCGCGTGCTCCTCGATCAGCAGCACCCGCGGCGGATGCTGCTCACTGTCCCGCGGCGCGAGCGCCTTCAGGAGTACGGCGGGGTCGGCGCCGTACGCCGCCTCGCGCGTCGCCTGTCCGAGCCCCGCGGTCACCATCACCGGCACCTGCGCGGTGACGGCGGCCTCCCGCAGCGACTGGAGCGCGGTCCGCGTGATCGGCCCGGTCAGCGGGTCCACGAACAGCGCGGCCGGGAAGGCGGCGATCTGCGCGTCGACCTCCTCGCGCGAGTGCACGATGACGGGCCGGTACCCGCGGTCGCTCAGCGCCTGCTGGGTCGTCACGTCGGGCGCGGGCCACACCAGCAGCCGGCGCGGATTGTCCAGCGGCTCCGGCGGCAGCTCGTCGTCCATCGGCTGCGGCCGCGGCGGATCGGCGACCTCCACGGCCCCGCCCGGCCCGTCCAGCGGCTCGGGGCCCTCGGCGGCGTTCTCGTCCGGTGCGCCTATGGCGTACGACCGTCCGGTGCCCTCGGTCATCTGCGCGAGCCGCGACTGCCCGGCGAGCGACGGCTGCGGCGCCGCGGGCGCGGGGGCCTCGGCCGTGGGGTGCGGCCGACCGGCGGCCGGGTCGGGCGGCGTACCGAGCTTGCGGCGCCGACCGGAACCCCCCGGCTGATGCGGCGCGGGCGTGGCGGTCTGCGGCTGCTGCACCTGGGCGGCCTGCCGCGTGAACGGCACCCCCTGCCCGAGCGTCCGCACACTGATCGCCCGCCCCTGCGTCGAGTTCGGGTCGACGGGAGCGGCGGGAACCGCGCCCGCCGCGGCCTCGGCGGGCAGCGGCTGACCGCCACGCGCCTGCGCCGCACCGGCCTCAGGCGGCAACGCCGCCCCGGGCGCGGGCTGCGGAGCCTGTGGCGGTACGGGAACCCCCTCGCCGTTCGCCGGTACGGCAACCCCGGCAACCCCCGCGCCCTCGCTGCCGGCCCAGGCCTGCGGCGCGGCGGCCTCCGCCGGAAGCGGCTGCGCGGGAGCGGCCGCCGGAGCCTGCTGCGGAGCCGACGCCTGCGCGGGCAACGCGGTCTGACCGGTGGCGTTCTGCGGAGGCACGGGAGCGGCAGCGCCAGGAGCGACAGCCTGCGCCGGCACCGACTGAGCGGGCACCGGCTGCCCGGGTGCCGCGGCCGCCGGAACGCCCTGCCCTGCGGTCGCCTGCTGCTGCGCCGGAACCCCCGGCGCGGGCGTCGCCCCGGCGGCCTCCGCGGGCTGGCCCACGGCCCGCCGACGCCGACCGGTAGGCGCGCTCGCGGGGTGCGGCTGCGGCGGAGTGTGATCCTCGGACTGATCGTGCGGCACCGCGTCGTGCCGCCCGTCGTCGACCAGTCCGCCGGCAGGCACGGCCTGCCCGGGAACGTGTACGGCGACCTGAGCGCCGGGCACCTGAGGAGGCACCGCGGCCGAAGCCTGAGCCGGTGCCTGAACCGGCATCTGAGCCGGCATCTGAACGGGAACCGGAACCGGCGCGACCCCCGCCACCTGAGCCGGAACCGGCACGGCCCCCGGCAGCTGAGGCTGCCCTGGAACTTGAGGCGCCCCGGGAATCTGCGGCTGTCCGGCAACCTGAGCCGCCCCAGGAACCTGAGGCTGCCCGGCACCGGCACCGGCACCGGCACCAGCAACGGGCGAAGGCACCCCGGCAACCGGCGAAGGCACCTCAGCCGCCTGCCCAGGCACCCCGCCCCCAGCCACCTCGGGCCCCCGGTCCGCCTCCGCCGGCGGCAAGGCGAACACCGCCCGCGGCCCCGCCTCCTGCGCGGCCGCACGCTCGTTCGCCGCGGCCAGGGCACGGCGCCGACGCCCGGTCGGCTGAGCCTCGCCACCGGCCGCGTCCCCGGACGCCACTGCGGGCAAGGCGGGCGGCAACGCATGCTGCGCAGCCGCGGCCACCCCCTGCGGCGGCACCCCCTGCGACGGCACCCCTTGCGGCGGTACGGTCCCGCCCAGCCCACTGCCCACCGCCGCGGTCCCCGCGGCATGCTCGGCAGCGGTCATGACGGCACCCTCGGAGACCCCCACGCCCCCGCCAACACCCGCAGCGCCAGCCGAACCCGCGCCCGCGGCCACCTCACCACCGGCAACCTCGGCAGGCCGCCCCCGCCGCCGCCCGGTGCCCCCGGACGCGGACTCGTCGGCCGTCTGAGCCGCCGCAACCGGCGCCCCCTGGCCGTCCGCGACCGGCGCCGCCTCGTCCGCCGTACGCCTCCTGCGTCGCCCGGTCGGCACGGTGCCCCCGGCGCCACCGCCCTCACCCGAGCCCTCGGCGGAGCCGTCCGGGTCGGTGAGGTCCTCGCCCTCCAGGAACGCGTCCGTCGTCGCCCGTCGGGCCCGGCGACGCCCGCCCCCCTCGGTGGCCTCCGGGGCCGCCTCGATGGCGGCCGGAGCAGCGGTGGGTGCGGCCGGAACGGCCCCCGCGCCACCCCCGATCGGCACTTCGAGGACGTATGCGCTCCCGCTCATCCCCGGCACTTCATGGGTCTGGAGCACACCGCCGTGGGCCCGCACGATCCCGCGCACGATGGGCTCGTGCACCGGGTCTCCCCCGGCGTACGGCCCGCGCACCTCGATGCGTACGACCTCGCCGCGCTGGGCGGCGGCCACCACGACCGTGTTGTCCATGTAACCGCCCGCCGACACGGGCGCGTTGCCGGTCGCGTCGACGCCGGCGACGTCGGCGACGAGGTGGGCGAGGGCGCGGGCCAGCAGCGCGTGGTCGACCTCGGCCTCGATGGGCGGCGCGTGCACGGCGAACTGCACACGGCCGGGCCCGATGAGCTCGACGGCCCCTTCGACGCCGGCCGCAACGACGGCGTCGAGCATCACCTTGGTCCGGGTGATGCCGTCGGTGCCCGAGTCGAGCCGCTGGTAGGCGAGGACGTTGTCGATGAGCTGGGTGATCCGGGAGTACCCGGCGGACAGGTGGTGCAGGACCTGGTTGGCCTCGGGCCACAACTGCCCGGCGTCGTCGGCGGCGAGGGCGGCCAGCTCGCGGCGGAGTTCGTCGAGCGGCCCGCGCAGAGAGGCGCCGAGCAGCGTCAGCAGCTGCTCGTGGCGCCCGGCGAGCGCCTCGTAACGGTCCTTCTCACGCTCACCCAGCGCCGCGTACCGCTCCTCGCCGGCGGCGAGTTCCTCCGCGTGCCGTTCCTGGAGTTCCTCGACCTCGGTGACGTGCTTCTGGCGCAGCGCGGTGAGTTCGGAGGCGTGCTCCTCCGAGAGCCGTTCGAGCTCGTCCGCGTGCTGCTTCTCGACGGCGGCCTTCTCCTCGACGAGGGCGTCGTACGGCCGCCGGTCGGTGAAGGTCATGACGGCGCCGACGAGCTGGTCGCCGTCGCGTACCGGCGCGGTCGTCAGGTCGACGGAGACCTTCTCGCCCTTCTTCGACCACACCACCTGCCCGCGCACCCGGTGCTTGCGCCCGGAGCGCAGGGTGTCGGCGAGCGGGGACTCCTCGTACGGGAAGGGCGTGCCGTCGGCGCGCGAGTGCAGCATCAGCTCGTGCAGCTCGCGTCCGCCGAGGTCGCTGGCCCGGTAGCCCAGGATCTGGGCGGCGGCCGGGTTGACGAGGACGATCCGCCCGTCGGTGTCGGTCCCGACGACACCCTCGGCCGCGGCCCGCAGGATCATCTCGGTCTGCCGTTGCGAGCGCGCCAGCTCGGCCTCGGTGTCGACGGTGCCGGTGAGGTCGCGTACGACGAGCATCAGCAGTTCGTCGCCGCCGTAGCCGTAGCTGTCGTAGGCCTGCTGGCTGTTCTCGAGGTTGGCGCTGGTCACCTCGACCGGGAACTGGGTCCCGTCGGTCCGGCGCGCGATCATCCGGGTCGGCTTGGTCCGGCCGCGCGGATCCATGTGGTCCGGGCGTCGCATGGAGCCCGGGATGAGCTTGGAGTCGAACTCGGGCAGCAGATCGAGCAGCCCGCGCCCCACGAGCGCGGTGCCCGGGGCCTCGAAGGCCTCCAGGGCGATCGTGTTGGCGTTGACGACGGTCCCGTTGGCGTTGACCAGCACCAACGCATCGGGCAGCGCGTCGAGTATGGCTGCGAGGCGAGCAGCGCCTCGGGATGGCCTGCTGCTCACGAGACGCTTCCTCCCTGTTACCGCACCTTGCCGACCGCTCGGGCCATCTTGCCAACCGGTCCGCAGCGTGTCACGCGAGGGAGTCTAAGGGCTGCGGTTGCGCGCGCGGCCCCGGATGAGAGGGAGGTCGCACGACGAAGTGACGCAGAACGTGTGACCGACTCCCGCGACCTCTTGCTTCGTCTCCGGGGGACCTTCGCGCCGTTTTCACGACTCCGCCGAATCCGCCATGAAATGCCTGTGCGAACACGACAGGTGTACGCCCCCTCTCGCTACGGCCTCTCGCCCCGGCCTCACGCCCTCAGGTCGGGCAGCAGCGGCACCATCCGGTCCCACCGCCCGATCTCGCACCCGTTGCTGCGGTCGTACGTCGCCTCGACGGGCCGCCCGGCCCAGGTCCCGGTGACATGCGCGGTGGCGGGTCCGCCGTACTGCATGGTGCACAGGCTGTCGTCGGGTACGGGGGCGAAGGTGTCCTTGCCCCACTGGGTGCCGCGGTCGAGCGCGGCGCAGGCGCGGCCGGCGTCGGGGTGGGTGCCGCCTCCGGGGTGGCAGTACAGCTCGAAGGTGCCGTCCTTCGCGCCGCCCGCGTTCCGGACGGTGACGGTGAGGTGGTCGCCGGTGCCGAGGTCGTCGCGGGCGGGCGGCGGCATGCGGTCCAGGGCGGTGGCGGGCGAGGCGGCCAGGGAGCCGACGGCGACGAGGGAGGAGGCGCCGGCGACGAGCAGCCGGGCGAACGGGGCGCGGGACTTCCGGAGCAGGGACATGACCTGACTAACGCCGCCCGCCCCGGCCGGTTGCGGCGCGGCCCGGTGACGGTGGGAAGTGCTTTGCCCTGCGGCCCGCCTGCCTAGTACCGTGGGAGGCGATTGGTGACACCGCGCTCGACTGTGTCATCATCTGCACGCACCACTCGCGCTCGCGCGGGCGGCTGTGCTGGAGGCGTCGCCTAGTCCGGTCTATGGCGCCGCACTGCTAATGCGGTTTGGGCCTTAAAGCCCATCGAGGGTTCAAATCCCTCCGCCTCCGCGCTTGATCACGAAGCCCCGGTCCTCGGACTGGGGCTTCGTCGTTGTCCGGCATCGCCCGCGCATGCCGCCATCTGGGCGTTTTCGCAGGTCACAAGGGGTACGGCAAACGGATTTCACATGGCGGCGGCAGTCATGTAATGTTCTTCCTGTCGCCGCGAGCGGCCCGGAAGGGCAAGGAACGGCGGGAAAACAAAACAAGCACTCGTAGCTTAACGGATAGAGCATCTGACTACGGATCAGAAGGTTGCAGGTTCGAATCCTGCCGAGTGCACACTGACGAAAGGCCCCGGAGAGATCCGGGGCCTTTCGCGTTTCATGGTGATGTTCCGGGGAGGGAGAGCGCGATGAGGGTCAGGGGCGGCGGCAGAGCGGGGCTCGTGGGGGTGGGGCTCGCGGCCGTGCTGGTGGGGTGCGGCGGTGGGGGCGACGCGGAGGGCGCGGGGTCGGGCGAGGCGTCGGAGCGGGCGTCGTCCACGGCTTCCCCGTCCTCGTCCGCCTCCTCGTCCTCGTCCGCCTCTGCGTCCGCGTCCTCCTCGCAGCAGGGGCGGCTCGCTCCCGATGTGCTGCAGAGCCGTTGGTGGTCCTGGGCGGCCTCCGAGCCCGAGTCGACGAACCCGGTCGCGGACGAGGACGGCGGTGACTGTGCGCGGAACCAGCCGAAGGACGTGTGGTTCCTGGCCGGCACGTTCGGCGCGCAGGAGGCGCGCAGCTGCCCGGTCCCGGCCGGGGTGCCGCTGGCCTTTCCCCTGGTGAACCGGATCGGCGGGCCCGCCGACTGCGTGCTGTTCATGGACGACGTGAAGGGCACGGCGGTCCTGGACGGCAAGAAGGTCGAGGCGGACGTCTACCGGGGCCAGGCCGTCACCGTGGAGAGCGTCGCCGGCAATCCGGTCACCGGTACGGGCGAGACGTTCGAGGGCACCGGGTGCGGGCTGTGGATCCAACTGCCCGGTCTGGACAGCGGTCTGCACACGCTGAAGATCCGGGGCCGGTCCGCCGACTTCTCCACGGGCGTCGACTACACGCTGACGGTGGCCGCCACCTCGTAGGGGCCGTACGGCAGTTCAGGCCGTCGCCCCGGCCAACCGGTGGAAGGCCTCGATGGTGCGCGGGTGGGCGAGCTCGTCCAGGAGGTGGCGCCACTCGGGGTCGGCGGCGGCCGGGTGGGTCAGGTCCCAGGCGGTGAGCAGCGGTACGAGTTCGCTGTCGTCGGCCGGGGACGGGGGGTTCACCGGTGTGTTCATGAGAGCTTCCTTCCTGCGAGGGGGCTGAGCCCCTGGGACGGGATGCGTTCCTCCGAAGGCCCTTGAGAACCTCTGTCTTCCACCATGCCGCGACCCCACTCGCGGAACCATGGAGTCGCTAACGGGCGAGCAGAAGGTCGTCGTGGCGGAGGCGGACGACGTTCGGCAGCGGTCGTACCGGCACCGCCTCCTCCGCACGGCCGCCCGCGAAGACGCACAGCCGCAGCACCAGGAACCGGCCGATGCCGGCGAGGCCGGAGGCGGCGAGATAGACGGCCTGCTCCCAGGCGAGGCCCGGCGAGGCCGCCACAGCGTGCAGCACGAGCATCGCGGCGCAGGTCACCACGTAGGCCACCGACGCCGAACCCGCCGACTGCAGATGGCGGCGCAGTCCGGCGCGGCGGCCGGTGCCGAAGGTGAACAGGGCGTGCAGCTCGGTGCAGAGGAGGGTGGACGCGACCGTGACCACCGCGTTCGCGAACGCCCAGGGCATCAGCGTCGCCAGCAGCGGGACCGCCGCGCCGGCCAGCAGCCCCACGCCTCCGCCGCACACCACGAACCGGACGAAGGAGGCGAGCGCGCCCACCCCCTGCCGCACGTCCGGGCGCTCCGTGCGCTGCGTCTCCATGGCGATGTCCTTCCGGGGCGGTCGGGGAGCTGCTGACGTGCTCCACGATCCCCCGGCGGGCCTCGCGAAACGATGGTGTGCCCTCCCGGAACGGAGGTAGGGCCAGCTCCACCATCTCCCCTCGGCCGCGCCCTACTTGGACTCCCTTGCAGGGACTCCCTTCGGCCGCGCCCTACTCGGAGCGCCCGGCGTCCTCCGCGTCCTTGCCGCGCAGCTCCTCGATGTACTCCAGCGCGAGGCCTGTCGCGCGCGTGAACCAGTCGTTCAGTACGGCGGTCTCGGCGGCGGAGTAGTCGGCGAAGAGGGTGTCGAGACGGGCGTAGTAGGGGCCGTACAGGGCCGTGACCCGGGCGACCGCGGCCGGGACGGCGGCGACGCGGACGCGGCGGCGGTCCGTGGGGTCGGGGCGGCGGGTGATGAAGCCGCCGCGCTCCAGACGGTTGAGGATGCCGGTCATCGCACCCGTGGTGACGTGCGCGTGCTCCGCGAGGTCGCCCGCGGTGAGCAGGTTCTCGCCGGCCTTCAGGACGCAGGCGAAGCAGAGCAGGTCGGTGACGTTCAGGCCCAGCCGCTGGGCCATCTCCTGCTGGCCGAGCAGGTGCGTCGCGATGAGGGAGTCCATCGACGACAGCGCCTCGGCCGGGGTCGTGGCGGGGCGGGGCTTGGCTGGCATCTTTCCTATTACCTTAGATCGTGAGAGATTTAGGATCTGAACTTCTTAGACTGTGAGAGATTGGAGGTGGGTACGTGAGCCAGTATGACGAGGGGCACACGATCGCGGGGTGGACCGGATGCGCCGTGGCCACGGTCGGTTGTGTCGTGCTGGGCCTCGGGGTGGTCATGGTGTCGGTCCCGGTGCTGGTGGGCGGGGGCGCCCTGGTGGTGCTGGGACTTCTGGTCACCTGGGCTCTCCATCTCGCCGGCTGGGGCAAGCCGCCGGGGCGACGGCCCCGGGAGGAGTGGGGGATGCGGACGCGGGACCTGTCGGCGCGGGACGGGCATCCGGGGTGTGTGGGGTGCCGGTTGGCCGGGCGGGGGCGGCGGGCCGCGGTACCCGTGGTCGTCGGCGCCGAGCCGGAGGTCGTCACCGCGGACGCCGGTGGCTGATCGGGGCGTTGTCAGTGGTGCCCCCTACTCTCGTCAGAGATGGCACAGGCATGGAAGTGCGCGGGGCTGCGCTGGTCGGCGGACGGCCCCGTGCTGGCGTGGGACGGCGGTCGGCGCAGTGCGCTGACCTGGGGGAAGAGAGTGGCCTTCGGGGTCGCGGACGGGGGTGTGCGGACATGCGTGGGAGCGCGGGGGCATGCGTGTCCGGTGCGGGCGGCCGTGCCGGGGCGGAGCACGGGGGCGCGGTGCGAGGAGTGTGCGCGGCTGGACCGGGCGCACTCCGTGGCCGCCGACACGATCGCGGACGACCCGCGCCCGTACCACGTATATCTGGCGTGGTTCGGCCCCGGCATGACCAAGGTCGGGATCACCGCTGAGGAGCGGGGTTCCGCGCGGCTGCTGGAACAGGGGGCCGTCTGCTTCAGCTGGCTCGGCGTCGGCCCGCTGATGGCCGCCCGGCGGACGGAGGAGCTGCTGCGGGCCGCCCTCCGGGTGCCGGACCGGATCCCGTACGCCGACAAGCGCGCCGTGCGGTCCGCGTTGCCCGGGACGGCGGCGGAGCGGGCGGCCGAGATCGCGGAACTGCACGGGCGGGCGCTGGCGTTGGGCGGCTGGCCGGAGTCGCTGCGGGCCGAGCCGTTCCGGCCTGTGGACCATGTGGAGGTGTTCGGCCTCGCGGGGGCGCCGGCCGCTGTCGGTGCGGTGTCCGAGCTCGTCGCGGGTGGGGTGGTGGGCGGGCGGCTGGTCGCCGCCGCCGGGCCGGATCTGCATCTGGACACGGGGGACGGTGTGATCGTGCTGGACACGCGGCTGATGACGGGGTGGGGACTGGTGCCGACGGAGGGGGCGGAAGTCTCGGTGCCGGTGCGGGAGTTCAGGAGGGAGGCGGGGGTGCAGGACGGGTTGTTCTGAGGGGCTGCGGGCCGGGCGACGGCCGGGACGCGGAAGGTAAAGAGACGGATCCCTCCGGGATCCCTTTCGGCAAGGTCCCTGGACGCGGCGCCGCGCCGGGGCGACCGTGGATGACATGAGTGATCAACACGTTGCACCTGTCGCGCCCGTTCTCCCTGTCGCCGCCCATGAACCGCCGTACTACGCGGTCGTCTTCACCTCCGTCCGTACCGAGGAGGCGGAGCGGGACGGCGGATACGGCTCCACCGCGGAGCGCCTGGGCGAACTGGTCCAGGAGATCCCCGGGTTCCTCGGCGAGGACTCGGCGCACACGCCGGGCGGACTCGCGGTCACCGTGGCCTACTTCCGGGACCTGGCCGGCATCGAGGAGTGGCGGCGGCACGCGGCGCACCGCGAGGCCAAGGAGCGCGGGCGGGCGCACTGGTACGAGCGGTACTCGCTGCACATCGCCAAGGTCGAGCACAGTCACGGCTTCCAGCGGGCCCGCGTCTGACCTCGGGCGACCGGTGCCGCCTCGGTGTTCCCTCTTGGTGTTCCCTGTGCGTTTCTCAGGGAAATCACAGGAAGACGAAAGCCTGTTCTCAGAGCGTCCCGACAGTGTGTCCAGCATGACCACGACCTCGCCCCAGGGGCGCACCGAACTGCTGAGGCCGGACGGGAGCCCCGTCCGAGTGCTTGTGGTGGACGACGAGCAGTCGATCACCGAGCTGCTGTCCATGGCCCTGCGCTATGAGGGATGGCAGATCCGGAGTGCGGGGGACGGCACGGGCGCCGTCCAGACCGCGCGGGAGTTCCGGCCCGACGCCGTCGTCCTCGACATGATGCTGCCCGACATGGACGGGCTGACCGTCCTCGGGCGGCTGCGGCGTGAGCTGCCGGACGTTCCGGTGCTCTTCCTCACCGCCAAGGACGCCGTCGAGGACCGTATCGCCGGGCTCACCGCCGGTGGGGACGACTACGTCACCAAGCCGTTCAGCCTCGAAGAGGTCGTGGCCCGGCTGCGTGGGCTCATCCGGCGCTCCGGTGCCGCCGACCGCCGCTCCGAATCCGTGCTGGTCGTCGGCGACCTCACCCTGGACGAGGACAGCCACGAGGTCGCGCGGGCCGGGCAGTCCATCCACCTCACCGCCACCGAGTTCGAGCTGCTGCGCTTCCTGATGCGCAACCCGCGGCGGGTGCTCAGCAAGGCGCAGATCCTGGACCGCGTGTGGTCCTACGACTTCGGCGGCCAGGCCAATGTCGTCGAGCTGTACATCTCCTACCTGCGCCGCAAGATCGACGCCGGTCGCGAGCCGATGATCCACACCCGGCGCGGCGCCGGTTACCTGATCAAACCCGCGGCGTCATGAGCGGACGGCGACGGCCGCGTCCGCAGCGGAAGCGACTGGGCAAGCCGCGTACCCTGCGGGCGCGGCTCGTCGTCGCGTCCGTGGTGCTGATCGCCGTGGTGTGTGCGGTGATCGGGACCGTGACGACACTCGCGTTGCGGTCGCATCTGTATGAGCAGCTCGACACGAAGGTGGGCGAGGCCGGGGCGCGGGCCGCCGGTATGAACGCTCCGCCCGGCAGGGAAGACGAGGGCCATATCCGGCCGCAGGGCACCGCGACCCTGGACGACCTTGTCAGGGGCCCGCAGGAGGGCACCCTCGTGGCCTCGGTGAAGAACCACGTCGTCACCGATGCCAAGGTCGGGGTGAAGGACGACACCTCCTACGAGCAGAAGGCCGAGGGGCTCTCCGACGAGGCGATGAACGCACTCGACGAGGTCTCCCAGGACGGGAAGATCCACACCGTCGACATCCCCGGCCGCGGTGAGTACCGCGTCGAGTACCGCACCGGCCCCAAGGGCGACTACTACGTCGGCCTCCCCACCAAGGAAGTCAACAACACCCTCAACACCCTCATAGCCGTAGAAGCCAGCGTCACCGCCGCCGGCCTCGTCGCCGCCGGTATCGCCGGTACCGTCATCGTCGGCGTAGCCACCCGCCCCCTCCGTCGCGTCGCCGGGACGGCCACCAGGGTCTCCGAACTCCCCCTCCACACCGGCGAGGTGAACCTCAGCGAGCGGGTCCCCGAGTCGGAGTGCGACCCGAACACCGAGGTCGGCAAGGTCGGCGTCGCGCTCAACCGGATGCTGGACCACGTCCACGCGGCCCTGCACTCCCGCCAGCAGAGCGAGATGCGGGTCCGCCAGTTCGTCGCCGACGCCAGTCACGAGCTCAGAACCCCCCTCGCCTCCATCCGCGGCTACGCCGAACTCACCCGGCGCGGCCGGGAGCAGATCGGCCCCGACACCCGCCACGCGCTCGGACGCATCGAGTCCGAGGCGGGGCGTATGACGTTGCTGGTGGAGGACCTGCTGCTGCTCGCGCGGCTGGATGCCGGGCGGCCCCTCCAGTTCGAGCAGACCGACCTCATCCCCCTCGTCGTCGACACCGTCAGCGACTCCCGCGCCGCCGGAATGGAGCACAACTGGCGGCTCGACCTCCCTGATGAACCCGCCCTCGTCGCCGGCGACGCCGCCCGCCTCCAGCAGGTCCTCATCAACCTGCTCGGCAACGCCCGCAAACACACGGAACCCGGCACCACCATCACCGCCCGCGTCCAGCGGCGCGGCCCCTGGATGTGCGTGGACGTCGAGGACAACGGGCAGGGAATCCCACCGGATCTGGTGCCGCATGTCTTCGAGAGGTTCGCGCGCGGTGACTCGTCCCGGTCCAGGGCCTCCGGGTCCACCGGGCTCGGGCTCGCCATCGTGCAGGCCGTGGCGACCGCGCACGGCGGTGCCGTGACCGTGGACAGCGTGCCGGGGCGGACCGTGTTCACGGTTCATCTGCCCGCGCTCGCCCCCGCGATCCCCCGCCCGGCGCCCGAAACGAACTGGCAATCACACTCACAGGCACAGCACAGTGCCACCACATGGGTGCGACAGGGCAGTTGACGACAGTCGGTCCATGCGAACCGACTCTTCTCCCGGCACTCTGCCGGCGCGGGAGCACCTCCCGGCCGCAGCCGCCGGTACGCCTGTCCTGGACGTAGTGATCCCCGTCTACAACGAGGAGAAGGACCTCCAGCCGTGTGTGCGCAGACTGCACGAGCACCTCGCGCGCACCTTCCCGTACGCGTTCCGCATCACGATCGCGGACAACGCGTCGACGGACACCACCCCGCAGGTGTCCCGGCGGCTGGAGGCGGAGATCGCCGAGGTCCGGGCCTTCCGACTGGAGCAGAAGGGCCGCGGCCGCGCCCTGCGCGCCGTGTGGTCCGCCTCGGACGCGCCGATCCTCGCCTACATGGACGTGGACCTGTCCACCGACCTCAACGCCCTGCTCCCGCTGGTGGCCCCGCTGATCTCGGGCCACTCCGACCTGGCGATCGGATCCCGCCTCGCCCGCTCCTCCCGAGTGGTGCGCGGCCCCAAGCGGGAGTTCATCAGCCGCTCGTACAACCTCATCCTGCGCGGCTCGCTCCAGGCCCGCTTCTCTGACGCGCAGTGCGGCTTCAAGGCCATCCGGCGTGACGTGGCGCAGGCGCTGCTGCCGATGGTCGAGGACACCGGCTGGTTCTTCGACACCGAGATGCTGGTCATCGCCGAGCGCGCGGGACTCCGTATCCACGAAGTGCCCGTCGACTGGGTCGACGACCCCGACTCCACCGTCCACATCGTCAGGACGGCGACCGAGGACCTGAAGGGGGTGTGGCGGGTCGGCAAGGCGCTGGCCACCGGCTCGCTGCCGCTGGACCGGATCGCGCGTCCCTTCGGCGACGACCCGCGCGACCGCGAGATCGAGGACGTACCGAAGGGCCTGGCCCGCCAGCTCGTCGGATTCTGTGTCGTGGGCGGCCTGTCGACCCTCTTCTACCTCCTCCTCTACAGCGGCTTCCGGACCTTCTCCGGTTCGCAGGTCGCCAACGCGCTCGCGCTGCTGGTGTCCGCCGTCGCCAACACGGCGGCCAACCGCCGGCTCACCTTCGGGGTGCGCGGCAGCGGCGGCGCCGTACGGCACCAGGCGCAGGGCCTCGTCGTCTTCGGCATCGGCCTCGCCCTGACCAGCGGCTCCCTCGCCGCCCTCGACGCGGCCGGCGGCCACCCCGCGCACTCCACCGAACTGGCGGTCCTGATCGCCGCCAACCTCGCCGCGACCGTGCTGCGCTTCCTGCTCTTCCGCGCCTGGGTGTTCCCCGACCGCCCCGAGTCGACGGTGATCGCGAGCCACACCCCCGCCCCCGCCACATCACCTCTCCACCCGCCGCTGCCGGTGCGCGCGGGTGGCAACCACTTCTCGTACGACGACCAGCTCCGCGCCGGTGAAGCCGCGGACCGCACCCGGGGGGACGCCACCATGCAGCTGCAGCCGGTGCGCCCGACCGACACCGACCCGAGGGACGCCCGATGACCATCACCAGTACGACCGTTCAGGAGCCCTCGGCTCCTGCGGCCCCGCCCGCCCCCGAGGCCGGAGAGCCCAAGCAGCCGTTCGTGCGCGGACTCTGGCGCGGCCGCCCCGAGGACCCCCGCTGGGCGCGCCCGGCCTTCTGGGCCCTGCTGCTGGCCACCGCCGCCCTCTACTTCTCCAACCTGAGCTCCTCCGGCTACGCCAACTCCTTCTACTCCGCGGCCGTCCAGGCCGGCAGCCAGTCCTGGAAGGCGTTCTTCTTCGGCTCGCTCGACGCGTCCAACGCCATCACCGTCGACAAGCCGCCGGCCTCGCTGTGGCCGATGGCGCTGTCGGTGCGGATCTTCGGGCTCAGCTCCTGGGCGATCCTGATGCCCGAGGTGCTGATGGGCATCGGCACGGTCGCCGTCGTGTACGCCTCCGTGCGCCGCCGCTTCAGCCCCGCGGCCGGTCTGATCGCGGGCGCCGTGCTCGCGCTCACCCCCGTCGCGGCGCTGATGTTCCGGTTCAACAACCCGGACGCGATGCTCGCCCTGCTGATGGCCGTGGCCTGCTACTTCGTGGTCCGCGCCCTGGAGGACGGCCGGACGAAGTGGCTGGTGTGGGCGGGTGCGGCGATCGGCTTCGCCTTCCTCGCCAAGACGCTCCAGGCCTTCCTGATCCTGCCGCCGCTCGCGATCGTGTACGCGGTCTGCGCGCCGGTGTCGCTGAAGAAGCGCTTCGGCCAACTGGCCGCCGCGACCGCCGCGTTGATCGTCTCCGGCGGCTGGTGGGTCGCGATCGTCGAGCTGTGGCCCGCCTCCTCCCGCCCCTACATCGGAGGCTCCCAGAACAACTCCTTCCTTGAACTGACCTTCGGTTACAACGGACTCGGCCGCCTCAACGGCGACGAGACCGGCAGCGTCGGCGGTGGTGGCGGCAACGGCGGCGGCCAGTGGGGCGAGACCGGCTGGGACCGGATGTTCAACTCCGAGATCGGCGGCCAGATCTCCTGGCTGCTCCCGGCGGCCCTGATCCTGCTGGTCGCGGGCCTGTGGGCCACCCGAAAGGCGCGCAGGACGTCCGTCACCCGCGGTGCGTTCCTGGTCTGGGGCGGCTCGCTGGTGATCACCATGGTCGTCTTCAGCTACATGGCGGGCATCTTCCACCAGTACTACACGGTGGCCCTCGCTCCCTACCTGGCGGCCGTGATCGGCATGGGCGCCGGGCTGCTGTGGGAGAAGCGCGCCGAGCTGTGGGCGTCGATCACGCTCGCGGCGTCGGTCGTGGCGGCGGCAGCCTGGAGCTACGTCCTCCTCAACCGCACCCCCGACTACCTGCCCTGGCTGAAGTGGCTGGTCCTGATCGGCGGTCTGGTCGCCGCGCTCGGCCTGGTCTTCGCGGGCCGGATCAACCGCCAACTGGCCCTCGCGGCGGCGGCCCTGGGCCTGGTGGCCGCCCTCGCCGGCCCGACCGCGTACACGATCAGCACTCTCCAGGAGGGCCACACCGGCTCCATCGTCACGGCCGGCCCGGCCGGCGCGAGCATGATGGGCGGCCGGGGCGGTGGCCCCGGTGGCGGTGGCTTCCCGGGCGGCGGCCAGAACAGCCGACAGGGCCAGCAGAACGGCCGGCAGGGCGGCGGTTTCCCGGGCGGCGGCGGCATGCCGGGTCAGAACCAGCAGAACGGCAACGGCAGCACCCAGAACCAGCCGGGCGCCATGGGCGGCGAAGGCGGTGGCATGCGCGGCGGCGGTGGCGCCGGCGGCCTGCTGAACGGCGCGACCGTCTCCGACGAGGCCAAGAAGCTGCTGGAGACCGACGCCGGCGACTACACCTGGGTCGCGGCGGCCATCGGCGCCCAGAACGCGGCGAGCTACCAACTCTCCACCGGCGACCCGGTGATGGCGATCGGCGGCTTCAACGGCACCGACCCGTCCCCGACGCTGGCCCAGTTCAAGCAGTACGTCGAGGACGGCAAGATCCACTACTTCATCGCGTCCGGCTCCGGCGGCGGCATGCGCGGCAGCAGCAGCGGCACGTCCTCGCAGATCACCTCCTGGGTCGAGGCCAACTTCAAGAAGGTGACGGTGGGTGCGTCGACCTTCTACGACCTGACGCAGAAGGCGAGCAGCTGACGTAACGCGACGAAGGGCGGCGACCGGTGGAGGTCGCCGCCCTTCTTCAAGGCGACCTGAACCATGCCGCCGCGCCCCTCCGGGCCACTACCGCCAGGACGCCCTGCACCTCCACCCTGAAGGGGGGAGCACTGGGCAAGTTTTCGGTAGCTCGTACAGCCAGGAAGGTGCGCCATGGAGAAGGCCGGTCAGCGGGCTGCGCGTACCAGTGTGTGGCTGGAGGGGAAGGCGCGGCGGGGTGCCCGGGGCGGGGGTCAGCCCACTGGGCTCGATCGTGAGCGCATCACCTCGGCCACCGTCCGGCTCCTCGACAGTGAAGGGCCGGCCAGGTTCTCCATGCGGCGGCTCGCCGCCGAGCTGAACGTCACCGCGATGTCCGTCTACTGGTACGTCGACACCAAGGACGACCTCCTCGAACTCGCCCTCGACGCCACCTACGGCGAACTGGTCCTCCCCGGCCCGGAGGCGGCCTGCGAGGACTGGCGCGACCAGCTCCGCGTGCTGGCCCGGGGCTACCGTGCCCTGCTGGTGCGGCACCCGTGGATGTCCTCGCTGGTCGGCACGTTCCTCAACATCGGGCCGAACAGCCTGGTCTTCTCCCGGTGCGTCCACGGCGTCATCCGCCGTACCGGCCTGCCCGCGCACGGCCTGGCGGCGGCGATCTCCGCGGTCTTCCAGTTCGTGTACGGCTTCGGCACGATCGAGGGCCAGTTCAACGCCCGTTCCGCGCAGGTCGGCATGACCCCCGACGAGTACTTCCGCGACGCGATGAGCGCGGTGAGCCAGGCCCCGCAGACCGCCGGCCTCGTCAAGGAGGCGGAGGACATCATGGCGGCGCGGGGCGGCGGCACGGTCGAGGAGGTGTGGGAGCGGGACTTCGCCTTCGCCCTCGATCTGCTGATCGCGGGGATCGAGGCGATGGTCAGGCGTCCGGCGTGACGAGCCGGGCCGGAAAGCCCCCCGTCGCCACCGGCCCCCACTTCTCCGGCGTGATGCGGATGATCGACTTGCCCTGCTTCAGCATCGCGGCCCGGTACTCGTCCCAGTCCGGGTGCTCCCCGGCGATGTTCCGGTAGTACTCCACGAGCGGCTCGACGGAGTCGGGCGAGTCGATGACCTCGGCGGTGCCGTCGATCTGGACCCACGGCCCGTTCCAGTCGTCGCTCAGCACGACGAGGCTGACCCGTTCGTCGCGCTTGGCGTTGCGCGTCTTGGCCCGCTCCGGGTAGGTGGAGACGACGATCCGCCCGGAGTCGTCGACCCCGCAGGTCAACGGCGAGGCCTGCGGGCTGCCGTCCGCCCGCCGGGTCAGCAGCAGGGCCTTGTGCCGGGGCCGTACGAAGTCCAGCAACTCGTCGAGGGAAACACGGGTGTTGGTAGCGATGCTCGGTGCCATGTCCTCAGCCTAGGCCTGCGGAGGCAGGGACTCCCCTTGCACCGCCTGAATGTCGAGCTCCACCTTCAGCGTCGTGCCGATCGCCGCGATCCCCGCCTGCACGACCTGGTTGTAGTTCATCGCGAAGTCGTCCCGGCGCAGCTCGGTCGTCGCCCGGAACGCGGCTCGCGTCCCGCCCCACGGGTCGGCGCCGGTGCCGAGGTAGGCGAGGTCCAGGTCGACCGGCCGTACGACACCGTGCATGCCCAGCTCCCCGTGGACCGTCCAGCGGTCGGTGCCCGCGAGCGAGATCCCCGTCGACCGGTAGGTGATCTCGGGGTGCACCTCGACGTCCAGGAAGTCGGCGGACTTCAGATGGCCGTCGCGCATCGCGTTCCCCGTGTCGATGGACGCGGCCCGGATCACCGCCTCCACCCGGGACTTGGTGACGTCGTCCGGCGCGATCTCGATGGTGCCGGCGAAGTCCGTGAAGCGGCCGTGCACGCTGGAGATGCCCAGGTGCTGGGCCACCGCGCCGACGCTGGAGTGCACCGGGTCGATGGTCCACGGCCCCGGCGGCGGGAGTTCGGTGCCGCCCTGCCGGGCCAGGGTGACCGTGCCGACCTCGGCCCGGCCGCTCGCCGTGACGATCGCGCTGGACGCGGCGGGCGCGTAGCCGACGGCGGTGACGATGACGGTGTACGCGCCGGGCGCCAGCGGCTCGGGGTCGCGGACCGCGCCCTCCTCGTCGGCCTCGGCGCGCAGCACCTGCGTGCCGGTCATGTCCGTCACCGTGACGACCGCGTGCGACACGGCCCATCCGTCCCGGGTGCGGATCCTCGCGGTCAGTCCCATCTCAGCTCTCTCCTCCACACAGGTCCGGCCCGTGGCGCGCGCCTCCGCTCGAAACGCGCTCCACGGGCCGGGGTATTCAGTGACTCACTCGCCGGGGTGCGCGAGCTCTATGTCGTGGCCGTCGGTCCCCCGGCCGGCCACCGTCAGGGCCGTCGCGACCGGCGGGTAGCCGGTGGCGATGACCGTGTACTCGCCGCCGTCCAGGTCGGTGAAGGCGTACGCCCCGTCCGACCCGGTGGTGGCGGTGCCGACCACGTTGCCGGCCGCGTCCACGAGGGTCACCCGTGCGTCGGCCAGCGGACCGTGCGGCGCTCGTACGACGCCCTGGACCTGGGCGCCGGAGTCCAGCTCCACCTCGATCCGGGTGACACCCGTGCCGCCGACCTCGACGGGCAGCGCGCGCGGCCGGTACCCGGCGGCGTTCACCGCGACGGTCACGGCGCCCGGCACCAGCTCGGCGAAGCCGAACTCGCCCTGCTCACCGGTGGTCCCGGTGGCCAGCAGATCACCGCGGACGTCGGTCACGATGACCATGGCGTCCTTCACCGGCAGCGCGCCGTCCGAGGCCCGCACGACCCCGCTCAGCCCGCTCGTGCCGCTGAGCAGGATGTCGTACGCCACCGGCTCGCCGTTGACCACGACGGTGGACGCCTGCGGCTGGAAGCCGTCCGCGGCGGCGATCAGGACGTACGAGCCGACGCTGGGCGCCTCCACCCCGTACGAGCCGTCCGCCTGCGTCACCGACCGGCCCAGCTGCCGTCCCGCGAGCGAGATCAGCGTGACCGCGGCCTGCGGAACGGGCGCGCTCTCGGCGCCGCGGACGTGACCGCGGACCGGGATGCCGCCGGACGGTGCGGCCGGGGCCTCGACGGTCGCCACGGCGGCGAGCCGCTGGGTGCCGTCGGCGGCCGGCTCGGCGGTGGCCCAGCTGGGCACCCGCTCCTCGGCGACCGGCGCCTGCGCATCGGCCTCCACCGGAGCCTTCTCGGCCTCGGACTCGGACGCCGCCTGCGCCATCGCACCCTTGGTCTTCAGCGGGACCTCCTTGATGAACAGCGTGATCAGGAAGGCGACCGCGGCCAGGCAGGCGGCGATCAGGAACACGTCGGCGATGCCGTGGCCGTACGCGCTCTCCATGACCGTGCGCAGTGGCGCGGGCAGCTTGTCCATGTCCGGGATCTCGCTGGAGCCGCTCGAACCGTTGGCCAGCGATGCGTACTTGGGGCCGAGGTCGGTCAGGCCGTCCTTGACGTAGTCGGTGATCTTGTTGGCCATCACGGCACCGAGCACCGAGACGCCCATCGCACCGCCGAGGGACCGGAAGAAGGTGACCGTGGAGGACGCCGAACCGAGGTCCTTGGGCTCGACCTGGTTCTGCGTGCACAGCACCAGGTTCTGCATCATCATGCCGATGCCGAGACCCAGCAGGGCCATGAAGATCGCGGTCTTCCAGTAGTCCGTGTCGTAGCGGATGGTGCCCAGCAGACCGAGGCCCGCCGTGATGAGCACGCCACCGCTGACCAGCCAGGCCTTCCAGCGGCCGGTACGGGTGATGAACTGCCCCGAGACGGTGGAGGAGACGAACAGTCCGCCGATCATCGGGATGGTCAGCACGCCGGACATGGTCGGGGACTTGTCGCGGGCCAGCTGGAAGTACTGGGCGAAGAAGACCGTGCCGGAGAACATCGCGGTGCCGACGAACATCGACGCGATCGACGACAGGGTGATGGTCGGGTTGCGGAACAGCCGCAGCGGGATGAGGGGTTCGGAGGCCTTGGACTCCACCAGCACGAAGATCAGGGCGAGCGCGATGGAGCCGCCGACCATGGCGTAGGTCTGCCAGGAGATCCAGTCGTACTTGTCACCGGCGAAGGTGACCCAGATCAGCAGCAGCGACACGGCCGCCGCGACGAAGAACGCGCCGGCCCAGTCGACCTTCACGTCCCGCTTCACGACCGGCAGGTGCAGGGTCTTCTGCAGCACGATCAGCGCGATCACGGCGAAGGGCACACCGACGTAGAAGCACCAGCGCCAGCCGAGCCAGGAGGTGTCGGTGATGACACCGCCGAGCAGCGGGCCGCCGACGGTGGCGACGGCGAAGGTCGCGCCGAGGTAGCCGGAGTAACGGCCGCGCTCGCGCGGGGAGATCATCGCCGCCATCACGATCTGCGCGAGGGCGGAGAGGCCGCCGACACCGATGCCCTGGACCACGCGGAAGGTGATCAGCATGCCGGCGTTCTGGGAGAGTCCGGCCGCGGCCGATCCCAGCACGTAGATGATCAGCGCTATCTGGACGAGCGCCTTCTTGCTGTAGAGGTCGGCGAGCTTGCCCCACAGGGGAGTGGAGGCCGTCATCGACAGCAGGGCGGCGGTGACGACCCAGGTGTAGGCGGACTGGCCGCCGCCGAGGTCGCCGATGATCTCCGGGAGGGCGTTCGAGACGATCGTGGACGACAGGATCGCCACGAACATCCCGAGCAGCAGCCCGGAGAGCGCCTCCATGATCTGCCGGTGGGACATGGGGGCGTGGTCCGTGCCTCCCCCGTGCTTGGCGTGAGCCCGCACACCGGCTGGTGTGGTGGTTGCCATGGACTTCCTTCTCTTATGTGTTTGCGGGTGTACGGGTGGTCTCTTCGAACACAGGAGGGGCGGCGGGGGCGCGACCGTCGTCGAAGCTCGCCCGGAGCCGGGCCATGAGCCCGCTCAACTGGGCCACCTCGTCGTCGCTCCAGTCGCTGAGCCGCTCGGCGAGCATCCGGCAGGTCCGCTCCGACAACTCGTCGAGCCGGGCCAGGCCCGCCGGGGTGAGGTGCAGGATGCGGCCGCGCTTGTCCGCCGGGTCGGGGGAGCGCCGTATCCAGCCGCGCTCGGCCAGGTGCGCCGCATGGCGGCTGGTCACCGACATGTCCACGGCGAGCAGCTCCGAGAGCTTGCTCATGCGCATGTCCCCGTGACGGGCGAGCAGCGTCAGCACGGCGGCGGAACCGCTCGGGCAGTCGGACGGCAGGATCCGCCCCATCTCCCGCTTCACGGCACCGAAGGCGCTGAACTGGCGCATCAGCTCCTCGTACTGCGGCTGACCGGCCATTCCACCTCCCGTATTCGTTGCTTAGGGCAACCATAGGAGAGGTTGGTTGCTGCAGGCAAATAAACCGGGTGGGTGAGACATAAAAACTTGGCAAAGGCAAGTATTGCGAGCGTAAACGTGCATGTGAGAGGGGTTGGAGCAGGTCCCTGCCCCGCACTTGGGCCGTCACGGCGGATTCGCTAGTGTCTCGGGGCATGGCTAACACCCAGGACCCCCAGGGCAACTACGACCCCGCCGGCAGCACCCAGATGTTCCGCGCGTTCGTCGACGAGGGCCCGCAGGGCCGCCAGCAGGCGGCCGCCGCTCCCACTTCCTCCGGCCCGCGCCTCGGCCTGATCGTCGGTGTCGTCGTCGCCGTGGCGATCGTCGCCGCGGTGGCCTGGCTGGCGCTCAAGTAGTTCCCGAGGTCACTTCCAGCGGACGTCGACGTCCCGCGTCTCGATGTGCATGCCGAGCGGCACGCGCCACTCCTCGACGCACACCGTCCACGTCCGCCCCTTCCGCGCGCCGCCTTCGACCGGCGCCGGAAGCTCCACCTCCGACTCGACGGTCCCCCAGTCGACCCCGAGCGCCCCGATGACGTGCGTCCCGAACCGCACGGTCCCCGAACGGACCGCGGCGCCCCCGGAGTTGCGGAACACGAGCGTCACGTCCTCGCACCACCGCTGGTCGGTGGCCGCCCGCACGGGAGCGTCCCAGGTGAGGGCGGCGGGCGCGGTCGTACGGCTGGGGGAGGCCGTCGGGGACGGCGAACCGGACGCCGTACGACCGGACTTGGCGCCGCTCGACGGGCGGGCGCTCGGCGCCGGGGGCTCAGGGGCCGGTGAACCGTACGTGTGGAGTGGGGAGTTGCCGACGCTCGGGCTTGCCGCACCGCTCTCGAGCGGCACCACCCGCACGTCCCCCGTCGGCCGCGCGGACGAGGGCGGGACGGCCGGCGGGCCGACGGCCGTGTAACCCTCCCCCGTGCTCCCGCACGAGGTCAGTGCCACGCCCAGACAGACGACGGCCGCCGATGCGCCGATCAGGGCGCCTCGACGGCCATACGTCCATGTCGTACTCGGGGTCGTTCTCGCGGTCGTGCTCGGTGTCGTACGGAGCATCGGGCCATGGTGGCTGACGCTCCGTCAATTATGAAGACCTCAGTCGGAGATGAGGCCTTCCCGCAGCTGCGCCAGGGTCCGGGTCAGCAGCCGGGAGACGTGCATCTGGGAGATGCCGACCTCCTCGCCGATCTGCGACTGGGTCATGTTGGCGAAGAAGCGCAGCATGATGATCTGCCGCTCGCGGGGCGGCAGTTTGGCGAGCAGCGGCTTCAGGGACTCGCGGTACTCGACGCCCTCCAGGGCGGTGTCCTCGTAGCCGAGGCGGTCCGCGAGGGAGCCCTCGCCGCCGTCGTCCTCCGGGGCCGGGGAGTCCAGCGAGGAGGCGGTGTAGGCGTTGCCGACCGCGAGGCCGTCGACGACGTCCTCCTCCGACACCCCGAGAACCGCGGCGAGTTCGGCGACGGTCGGGGAGCGGTCGAGCTTCTGCGAGAGCTCGTCGCTGGCCTTGGTGAGGGCGAGCCGCAGCTCCTGGAGGCGGCGCGGGACCCGCACCGACCACGAGGTGTCGCGGAAGAACCGCTTGATCTCGCCGACGACCGTCGGCATCGCGAACGTCGGGAACTCCACGCCCCGTTCGCAGTCGAAGCGGTCGATCGCCTTGATCAGGCCGATGGTGCCGACCTGGACGATGTCCTCCATCGGCTCGTTGCGCGAGCGGAACCGGGCGGCGGCGTACCGCACCAGCGGGAGGTTGAGCTCGATCAGGGTGTCCCGGACGTAGGCACGCTCGGGGCTGTTCTCGTCGAGTGCGGCGAGCCGCAGGAAGAGGGAGCGGGACAGGGTGCGGGTGTCGATGGCTCCCGAGGCCACGGGGGCCGGGAGAGCCGGGGCCGGCGCGGCCTCGACAACGGTTACGGCGTCGAGCGCGGGCGCGGACTCGCTCTTCGTGAGCGTGAGCACCTTCGAGCTGCCCTGGTCTGCGGACATGCCACCCCCTCTGGGTCGCGGGACGGTCGCGGCGGGCGTTCCGTCGAGAACGTCAGCCTTCACCTGAATACCGGAGCCGAAGCCCCGGCAAACGCGCTTCCGGCAGAATGTCACATGTCGGCAACACGCTGTAGTGACATGTCGACATGCGAGACGTGAATACGCCCTGGATAAAGGGGGTCTGACGGTTTTTCGGCGCACAACCGTCGGGATCCGTGCTGGTGAGCGATTCGCTCGCGAAGGTGATCTATCGCTTGTGCATTCGGTTGGGTCTCGTTCGATTCCCGACCGGAGCTCCAGGCTCAGGCCTCGATGCGATTCGCGGACCGCAGCCGCTGGAAGCTACGCGCGAGTAGCCGCGAGACATGCATCTGGGAGACGCCGAGTTCCGCGCTGATCTGTGACTGGGTGAGATTGCTGTAGTAGCGCAGCAGCAGGATGCGCTGTTCCCGCTCGGGCAGCTGCACCAGCAGATGCCGTACGAGATCCCGGTGCTCCACGCCGTCCAGGGCGGGGTCCTCGTAGCCGAGCCGGTCCAGCAGGCCCGGCATCCCGTCGCCCTCCTGGGCGGCCTCCAGCGAGGTCGCGTGGTACGACCGTCCGGCCTCGATGCAGGACAGCACCTCGTCCTCGCCGATGCGCAGCCGCTCGGCGATCTCGGCGGTGGTGGGGGTGCGTCCGAAGGCCGTGGTCAGGTCCTCCGTCGCGCTGTTGACCTGCACCCACAGCTCGTGCAGCCGGCGCGGTACGTGCACGGTCCGTACGTTGTCCCGGAAGTACCGCTTGATCTCGCCGACGACCGTCGGCATCGCGAACGTCGGGAACTGCACGCCCCGGTCCGGGTCGAAGCGGTCGATGGCGTTGATGAGCCCGATGGTGCCGACCTGGACGACGTCCTCCATCGGCTCGTTGCGGGAGCGGAACCGGGCGGCCGCGTACCGCACGAGCGGGAGGTTGGCCTCGATGAGTGCCCCACGCACCCGGTTGTGCTCCGGCGTGCCCGGCTGGAGCCCCTTGAGCTGGCCGAAGAGCACCTGGGTGAGCGCCCGGGTGTCCGCTCCGCGGCTGCGCTGGGGGGTGGCGGGCGCGGGAGTCTGGACCGGCGCCTCTTCCTGGGGTGGCGCAGTACTGGCCGACACGGTCAACGCCACCTCTTCATCGGTCTACATCGGTCAACTCATCCGTCAAAAGCGGTCATAGCATCACAAGACATGTGCACTGTGTGCAAGCACCCCATAACGCCGTGTTGAGGGAAGAGTTGGGGCAGAAGACGCACGAAAGCCCCCCGCCGTTCCGACGAGGGGCCGAACGAGGTGGGTCCAGGACTCAGTACGCGTAATCCGCGATCACCCAGGTGGCGAACTCCTTCCAGAGCCCCACCCCCGCCTGGTGCTCCGGGTGCTCGACATAGCGCCGCAGCGCATCCACGTCCTCGAACCCCGAGTTGATCGCGAAGTCGTAGGCGATGGGCCGGTCACTGAGGTTCCACCCCAGCTCCCAGAACCGGATCTCGTCGATCTTCCCCTCCAGCGCCCGGAAGGCCTCGACGCCCGCCTTGACGCGCGGGTCGTCGCGCTCGACACCGTCGTTGAGCTTGAAGAGGACGAGATGGCGGATCATGAGCACTCCTGGTTACGGCTTACTTCGCCCCGTCGGCGAGCCAGGTGAAGAAGTCGCCGATCGCCTTGGCGGCGTCCGATATGCCCTCGAACCCTATCTGGACGTAGTCGGCGGCCTTGGCCGGGTCCGTGATGATCACGTACAGCACGAAGACCACGAGCAGATAGACGGCGGCCTTCTTCGAATTCACCGCCATCGCGGCCTCCCCCGTGACTGAGGTGCTCTTTGGGACTGGTGTGCCGGCGGCGAGTGTAACTTCACGTCGTATTTAAGGACCAACGGCCCGCGGACTCAGGCCCTTTGCTTCCTGGCCGCTCCCTCAGGTTCCGGCACGCACGAAGGGCCCCGTCTTTCGACGGGGCCCTTCTCAAGCGGTAGCGGAGGGATTTGAACCCTCGGTGACTTGCGCCACACTCGCTTTCGAGGCGAGCTCCTTCGGCCGCTCGGACACGCTACCGAGGGAGACCTTACAGCAAGGTGGGGCATGCTCTGAAATCGGTATCCGGGGTCTTCAGCGGGAGCGGAAGAACTCGGTGAGGAGCGCCGCGCACTCCTCGGCCAGGACGCCCTCGATCACCTCGGGGCGGTGGTTGAGGCGGCGGTCGCGGACGACGTCCCAGAGGGAGCCGGCCGCACCGGCCTTCTCGTCGCGGGCGCCGTAGACGACCCGGTCCACCCGGGACTGCACGAGGGCGCCCGCGCACATCGTGCAGGGTTCGAGGGTGACGACGAGCGTGCAGCCGGTCAGCCGCCACTCGCCGAGACCGGCTGCCGCGCGGCGGATCGCGAGGACCTCCGCGTGGGCGGTCGGGTCGCCGACCGCCTCGCGTTCGTTGTGGCCGGCGCCGAGGACGGTGGTGCCGTCCGGGGCCAGTACGACCGCCCCCACGGGCACGTCCGCACCCGCCTTGCCGGCCTCGTCCAGGGCGAGCCGCATCGCGGCCCGCCAGCGGTCGCGTACCGGGTCCGGGGACCCCACGGGGACGCCCACGGTCAGCGGACGGTCTCCAGGACCTCCGAGGCGCCCAGGGCCTCGGCGATCTCGGTGAGCGCGTCCTCCGACAGGGCCTTCAGCTCCTTCTGGCTGACACCCAGGTCGTCGAGGATCTCGGGGTCGCCGACCGGGCCGTGCGGCACGGCCTCGGCGGAGCCGCCGCCCTCGCTGTCGTCGTCGTCCTCGTCCTCGTCCTCGCCGTCCTCGGTGCCGTCGAGGTCGAGCGCGTCCAGGTCGGCGTCGTTGTCGCCGGGCTCCCTTCCGAGCAGTTCGTCGGTGAGCAGGATCTCGCCGTAACTGCTGCGGGCAGCGGCGGCGGCGTCCGACACGTAGATACGGGGGTCGTCCTCGCCGTCGATGCGGACGACGCCGAACCAGGCGTCCTCCTGCTCGATCAGCACGAGCACCGTGTCGTCCTCAGCCGCGGCTTCCCGGGCGAGGTCGGCCAGATCCGACAGCGTCTCCACATTGTCGAGGAGCTCTGTGTCGCTCGCTTCCCACCCGTCTTCGGTGCGCGCGAGCAGTGCGGCGAAGTACACCGTGACTCTCCCACTGGTCATAGGCGTGCCGGTTGGGGGTCCCCCCGGCGGAGGTCTGCGGGCGGGGAGGCTTGGGTCCGAGCCCCACCCACTCGGAATCGTGGCAGAAACGGAGCGATCAGGGGACGTCTTCGGCTCCCTGTGTCCGCCCGTTTTGATCGTCCACCAGCGGGATCGTACGCGGCTCCCGCCGTGGCGCACGCATCAGGCGGCCCAAGAACGGCTCAAGCCCTACCAGCGGAAGGTGCGCATGCGCATGGCGTGGCGCAGCCGCGCCACCTTGGCACGCCGCGGCTGGACGCGGTCCCGCAGCTCCCGGGCCTCCGCGAGATCGCGCAGGAACTGGGCGCGCCGCCTGCGGCGCTCGGCGTCGGTCTCCTGTTGTGGCTCCTGCTCCGGCACTGGCATAGGTACACCACCCCGCTACGTCCCTCTCACTTTCCCTCCGACGAGGGGTTTGATGCCAGCGCCCGGGTGAATCGTGCTTCCCGGGGGTTTGGGGATCGCCGGGACGCCGGCCCCAGCGGGCCCGGTTACTGTTGTGGACATGCGTCTCCACGTCGTCGACCACCCCCTGGTCGCCCACAAGCTCACCACGCTGCGCGACCAGCGCACCGACTCCGCGACCTTCCGCCGCCTCGCCGACGAGCTGGTCACCCTCCTCGCCTACGAGGCCACGCGCGACGTGCGCACCGAGCAGGTCGACATCAACACGCCGGTCGCCCGGACCACCGGCGTGAAGCTGTCCTACCCGCGCCCCCTGGTCGTGCCGATCCTCCGCGCCGGCCTCGGCATGCTCGACGGCATGGTCCGCCTGCTGCCGACCGCCGAGGTGGGCTTCCTCGGCATGATCCGCAACGAGGAGACGCTGGAGGCGTCCACGTACGCCACGCGCATGCCGGAGGACCTCTCCGGGCGCCAGGTGTACGTCCTCGACCCGATGCTGGCGACCGGCGGCACGCTGGTCGCGGCGATCCGCGAGCTCATCAAGCGCGGCGCGGACGACGTCACGGCCGTGGTGCTGCTGGCCGCCCCTGAGGGCGTCGAGCTCATGGAGCGCGAGCTGGCGGGCACGCCGGTGACGGTGGTGACGGCAGCGGTCGACGACCACCTGAACGAGCACGGCTACATCGTGCCGGGCCTGGGAGATGCCGGTGACCGGTTGTACGGGGCTGCGGAATAGCGCCTGATCGCCGTAGGGGTGCGGATTCAGCGCGGCCGCGGGGGGTCCGTGGTTGCTCGCGCCCCGCGGCGGAGCCGCAGATCGACACGGCCCCGCGCCCCTAAAAGCCTTTCAGCAGGCCTTCTTTGAGGAGCTCGGCTCTGGCTGCGGCTTCCCCAGCGCGGCCAGCGCCTTGTCCGCGTCCGCCTTCTTCGCCAGCGACTTGAACCCGGTCCCGATGATCAGGTCCACGTCGGCACCCTTGCGCCCGTCAGCCCGCGCCTCCGCCCCCGCCACCTGCGTGCCCAGCACCTCCAGCGACGTGCTCATGGCCGACGTACGCCCCAGCAACAGCCCCGCGCCCTTGACCTTCTTGTCGAACTCCTTGGTCGCGTTGCCCACGTCGCCGATCTTGAAGCCGCGCTTCTTGAGGGCGTCGGCCGTGTCCTTGGCGAGCCCTGCGCGGGGCGTGGCGTTGAAGACGTTGACGGTGATCTGCGACGGCTTCGGATACGCGGAGGCGGACGCCGAGGCCGAGGGGGACGCCTTCGTCGCGCAGTCCGCCTTGGGACCCGCGGCGGACGCCTTGTCGTCGTTGCCGGTGAAGATGCCGATGAGCTGCAACGTGCCCCAGCCGACCAGACCGAGCGCGGCGACGGACGCCACCAGCGCGACCACGAGCCTGCCGCGCCGCCGGGGGCGGCGCATGCGCGGGTATTTGTCCCCCGTGATCCGGTACTTGCCGCCCATGCCTGGGGGAGTCAGCATGCTCATGGGCGCAGCGTAGTGCGCCGCGGCGGCGATGCCTACTAAATGATCATTGGATACCGGGCAGGAGAACCCGAAAGGGCCAACCCTTTACAGGGCGGTCACTTAATCCAGCTCCAGCACACGCGCGTGCAGCACCTGGCGCTGCTGGAGCGCCGCCCGCACCGCGCGGTGCAGGCCGTCCTCGAGGTACAGGTCGCCCTGCCACTTCACGACGTGCGCGAAGAGGTCGCCGTAGAACGTGGAGTCCTCGGCGAGCAGGGTTTCCAGGTCGAGCTGCCCCTTGGTCGTCACCAACTGATCGAGGCGGACCGGGCGCGGCGCGACGTCCGCCCACTGCCGGGTGCTTTCCCGGCCGTGGTCGGGGTACGGCCGGCCGTTTCCGATGCGCTTGAAGATCACACGGAAAGCCTACCGGTCAAGACCTTCCGGGCGCAGCCATGGCGACGGAGTGTGATGCTGGAAAAGATGCCTTAAACGGGGGCAAACCGGAACAGGTGCCTGAGATGAGTGACAGCGAGACCATGCCGCCGGCCACCGCTCCCGAGGCGCCGGGCAGCGCTCCCGCGCTTCCGAAGGAGGCCCTGGAGATCGCCTCCGGGTACGCCTTCACCGGGCCCGCCCTCGATCTCGGCGCGCTGCTGTGGGACGGGGTGTGTCTGCCGGACGCGCAGGTCAGGATTCCGCTGCCGATGCTGAACCGGCACGGACTCGTCGCGGGTGCCACCGGCACCGGCAAGACCAAGACGCTCCAGCTGATCGCCGAGCAGCTGTCCGCGCAGGGCGTGCCGGTGTTCCTCGCCGACATCAAGGGGGACGTGTCCGGGATCTCGGCGCCGGGTCAGCCCCATGACAAGGTCCGCAGCCGCTCGGAAGACGTCCATCAGCAGTGGGCGGCGACCGGCTTCCCGGCCGAGTTCTACGCCCTCGGCGGCATCGGCCACGGCATCCCCGTACGGGCCACGATCACCGCCTTCGGCCCGCTGCTGCTCTCCAAGGTGCTCCAGCTCAACCAGACCCAGGAGCAGTCCCTCGGCCTGATCTTCCACTACGCCGACCAGAAAGGGCTCGAACTCGTCGACCTGAAGGACCTCAGGGCCGTCGTCACCTTCCTGACCTCGGACGAGGGCAAGTCCGAGCTGAAGAACATCGGCGGCCTCTCCACCGCCACGGCCGGCGTGATCCTGCGCTCCCTCACCGCCTTCGAGGCGCAGGGCATGGCCGACTTCTTCGGTGAGCCGGAGTTCGACACCGCGGACCTGATGCGCACGGCGTCCGACGGGCGCGGCATCGTCTCCGTCCTCGAACTGCCCGCCGTACAGGACAAACCGGCGCTGTTCTCGACCTTCCTGATGTGGCTGCTCGCCGACCTCTTCCACGATCTGCCCGAGGTCGGGGACGCGGACAAGCCGAAGCTCGTCTTCTTCTTCGACGAGGCGCATCTGCTCTTCCACGACGCCTCGAAGGCGTTCCTCGACTCCATCACGCAGACCGTCCGGCTGATTCGCTCGAAGGGGGTCGGCGTCTTCTTCGTGACGCAGACCCCGAAGGACGTGCCGTCCGATGTCCTCGCCCAGTTGGGCAATCGCGTACAGCACGCGCTGCGGGCCTTCACTCCGGACGACCAGAAGGCGTTGAAGGCGACGGTGAAGACGTTCCCCGACTCGGCGTACGACCTGGAGGAGCTGCTCACCGGGCTCGGCACGGGTGAGGCCGTGGTGACGGTCCTCAGCGAGAAGGGCGCCCCCACCCCCGTCGCCGCGACCCGGCTGCGCGCCCCCGAGTCCCTGATGGGCCCGATCGAGCCCACCGCCCTCGACGAGGCGGTCAAGGGCTCGCCGCTGCACGGACGTTACGCACAGGCTGTGGACAGAGAATCGGCGTACGAGAAGCTCAACGCGTCCCGCGGGGCGAAGGGACCGGACGAGATGAAGGCCCCGCCGCGCAAGGCCGCCCCGAAGGAGGAGCCCTCCGTCGTCGAACAGGTCGTCGGCAGCGGCATGTTCAAGTCCCTCGCACGTTCCCTCGGCACCCAGATCGGCCGTGAGATCACCCGCTCGATCTTCGGTACGGCCAAGCGGAGGCGGTAACCCCGGTAATCCTGGTAACCCGAAGGCCCCGCCTCCGCCCCTGGCTCAGCCGCGCTTCCCTTCCTTCACCGGCGGTTTCTCTTCCTGGGGGACCGGTGGCTTGGGCGCGCTGCGGGCGGCTTCCGCGCGCAGGAGGGCGCGCAGGACGGCGTACGGGTCGACGGGCATGGTGGTGGTGCTCCTTGCGTTCGTTGCTGAAACGGCCTCGGTCGCGAGGGCCGGTCAGCAGCGCAGGACCACCGTGCGGAGGGCGAGCAGGCGAGACGTGGGGTGCGGCGGCGCCGGGAGCGGTGTGCCCTCCGGGGTGACGGGGGAGGGTGGTTCGACGCGGGGCGCGGGACGCAGCGGGGCGACGGGATGCCGTTCGGCCGGTCGCAGGACCGTGTCGAGCACGTCGTACTCGGCGATCTCACCGACCGCGACCGGCACGGCGGCCGGCGTCCCGGTGGGTGCGACCGGCACGAGCAGCGCGAGCAGCAGGACGAAGGCGCGGAGCCAGGTTCTGGTGCTGCTCATGGTTGCTGGTCTGCCCCGGGGAGTACGGGGTCCATCGCGTCGTCCGTCAGATCCGCCCGCACGGGTGACTCACACCTCGCGCGGCACCTGAGCGGCCCGCCCCCGCATCCGTACCGCCGTGACGATCTCGACGACGCCCACGACGACCAGCCAGATCCCGCCGACCACGGTGAGGACGGCGACCGACTCGAAGGGGGAGTCGATGAGGACGATGCCGGCGACGAACGTGATGATCCCGAGGAAGACCTGCCAGCCGCGGGCCGGCATCGACGGGTCGGAGGCGGCGGCCAGGGTCTGGGTGATGCCGCGGATCAGCCAGCCGATGCCGATCCACAGGGCGAGCAGCAGGATCGACTGCATGGGGCCGCGGAAGCAGAACAGGCCCAGCAGGATCGACAGGGCGCCGCTGATGAAGGCGAGGACGCGCAGGCCGGTGGTCTTGTGCGTGCCGAAGGCGGAGACCAGCTGGAAGACGCCGCTGACGACGAGGTAGACGCCGAAGAGGATGCCGGTGGCGAGGAGTGTGGAACCCGGCCAGATCAGCACCAGGACGCCCAGGATCAGCGAGGCGATCCCGGTGATCAGGACCACCTGCCAGGCCGCCTTGGACAGGGCGTGGAGGGGGCCCTCGAAGGGGGGTTCCGGCTCGGTGACCCGTCGTTGGGTGTGGACCTTGCGGTCGTCGTATTCCGGACCCCACGGGGAGCCGCTCGGTGCCTCGCTCATGGTCCATGCTTGGACCGCGGACGGCCGCCGTGCGCGGTGGGCTGAGCCGACCGGGTTACTTCTTGGCGGCCTTCGCCGCCTTGGCCGCGGCCTTCATCTCCTGCTTGTGGGCCCGCACTTTGGTCAGGGACTCCGGGCCCGTGATGTCGGCGACCGACCGGAAGGACTTGGCCTCGCCGTACGCGCCCGCGGCCTCCCGCCAGCCCTTCGGGGTGACGCCCAGCTGCTTGCCCAGCAGCGCCAGGAAGATCTGGGCCTTCTGCTTGCCGAACCCGGGGAGTTCCTCCAGGCGGCGCAGCAGTTCGGGTCCGTCGGTCACGCCCTTCCAGATCAGCTCGGCGTTCCCGTCGTAGTGCTCGACGAGGTACTGGCACAGCTGCTGGACGCGCTTGGCCATGGAGCCCGGGTAGCGGTGGACCGCCGGCTTCTCGGAGAGGAGGGCCGCGAAGGCCTCGGGGTCCTGGGCGGCGATCTCGTGGGCGTCGAGGTCGTCGCCGCCGAGGCGGTCCGCGATCGTCCGCGGTCCCTTGAACGCCCACTCCATCGGGACCTGCTGGTCCAGCAGCATCCCGACGAGCGCGGCGAGCGGGGAGCGCCCGAGGAGCGCGTCGGCCTCGGGGTCCTGGGCGAGGTGCAGGGTGACGTCCATGACCCCGATCATGCCCCGGGGCGGGCTAGAGCTCCACGTGAGGACCGGGCAGGGCGGCGCCGAAGTAGCCCTTCACGTTCCGCACGCTGATGCCGGCGCTCTTGCCGCACACGTTGACCGAGCCGCTCGGCACGGGACCCGAGGCGGAGCCGCGGGCCACCCAGACGCAGCCGTCGCTGTTCTCGGTCGGCGCCCCGACGACCGTCTCGGCCTTGCCGTCCTTGTTGAGGTCGGCCAGGTGCACGGCGGCACCGAACTGGTCGCCGGTCTCGACGGCGCCGGGGACGCCCGCGGTGTCCTGGGTGTATCCGGCGGCCTTGGCGGTGGTCAGGCCGGAGGCGGAGCCGCGCAGGAGCACGGCGGTGCCGGCCAGCTTGCGCGAGCCGACGGCCTCGCCCGGGGCGCCGACCAGGACGTCGGCGTATCGGTCGCCGTTCACGTCGCCGATGCTGAGCGACCGGCCGAACTGGTCGCCGTTCTCCGCGGCGCCGGGTACGCCGGCCGTGTCCTGGTGGTAGACCTTCGGCTGCTGGTCGGCGGTGATGCCCTGGGCGCTGCCGTAGAGGACCTGGATCTCGCCGCCGGGGCGGGCCCGGCCGGCCGGGCCGCCGGACATGGAGTCGTCCATCGGGATGCCGGTGACGAGGTCGCCGTAGCCGTCGCCGTTGATGTCGCCGATGGCGCCGGCGTAGCCGTCGGCGTAGGGGAGTTCGGTGGGCCTGTTCGTCGCCGGGACGGCGTTGGGGCGGCGGGCGCCCTCGTAGACGTACACCGATCCGCGCAGGTCGTCGTCCGAGGGGCCGGGCAGCCAGTACAGCTCGGCCAGGCCGTCGCCGTCGGTGTCCCCCGCCACCACGCCTTCGGTTCCCCCGAAGAAGTCGTCGCGGACCGCGGCGGCGGCCTTTCCGGTGCGGGTGAAGGGGCCGGTGTAGGTGGCGGCCTCGCAGCGGGAGCCGACGGCCAGTTCGGGGTTGCCGTCGCCGTTCATGTCGGCTGTGGCCAGCGACATTCCGAAGCCGCAGTAGGTCCTGCCCTCCCCGTAGCCGGTGGGCACGGTCAGGCCCGCCCCGCCCTTCAGCCCGGTCGGCCCGCCCCATACGACGGTCACCGCGCCCCGCGAGTCCTTGGTGCCGACGGTCTCGTCCGACGCGCCGACGATCAGGTCCGCGTACCCGTCCCGGTCGAGGTCCGCGCTGGTCACCGCGGAACCGAAGTGGTCCCACGCCTCGGGGCCGCCCGGAATGCCGGACGTCGCCTGGGTGATGACGGACCGCCGCGTGGCGTTCACTCCCGAGCCCGGGCCCCCGTACAACACGACGACCGAACCGGCCTCCTCCACGCTGCCGTTGGCCGCGTACGGCGCTCCGACCGCGAGGTCCCGGTATCCGTCACCGTTGAAGTCGTCCTGGACGGCCGCGGTGTTGGCGCCCTTGTAGGGGCTGGCGGCCGATGACGTCAGCGGGGTGAGTGTGACAGCGAGGGAAGCGGTGAGCACGGCGGCTGCCGCGGCTGCTCTGCGCAACGGGACTCCTTGACTCGCGCAATGGACGTCCCTCTCGACACACAGGCCCCGCGAATGGTTGTGCTCACGCCAGAACGCCAGGCTTTAGGCCGCCCGCCAGTACCCCAGCGCGTGCATCCGGTCCTTCGGCACGCCCAGTTCCTTGCGGACGTAGGCGGAGAGGGTTCGGGTCGTGCGGGTGTCGCAGGCGATCCAGACGTACGCGTCCGGGTGGGCTTTCAGGAGGTCGGGAAGGTCGGCCTTCACCCGGTCGAGGAGGCCCTCGCCGTCGCGCACGTCGTGGCGGGCCGGGTCGGTCCAGAACGGGAGGCCGTCGTGGGCGCCCTCGAACCAGATCGTCGCCGGGGACTGGTCCAGGGCCGCCAGGAGGGAGTTGATCGCGGGCAGCGAGGCCGGGTCGCCGATCGCGAAGACATGGCTCGGGGCCGGGTCGGGGTGTGCGAAGGCCGTGCCGTGGACCGTGGCCTCGATCGTGTCGCCGGGCTGCGCCGCGCGCGCCCAGTCGCTGGCCACGCCCTCGTGCAGCGCGAACTCCAGGCTGAAGGTGCCGGCCGCCGGGTCCGGGTCGACGAGGGTGTACGCCCGCTGGTGCGGCTTGCCCGCGTCGGAGAACCAGAGGCGGACCCACATCGTCGGGTGCACGCCGGTCGCGGCGAGCAGGCCGCCGTCGCTCAAGTGGAGCCGCCGGTAGTGCGGGGTGACGTCCTCGGCGCCGGTCACCGTGAGGACGAAGTCCTTCGCGCGCAGCAGTTTGAGGATCGCGCCCTCCCAGCCGTGCCCCTGCCCCATTGCCTCTTCACCCCTCGCGTACGATTCCACCCGACATACTTAGGTGAGCCTAACCTAAAGCACGGGAGAGCTGCAGAGTGAGCGCCGAGATCTACCGCGATGCCTGGGGCATCCCGCATCTGCGGGCGGACAGCGTGCACGAACTCGCCCGTGCCCAGGGCCTGGTCACCGCCCGCGACCGGGCCTGGCAGCTGGAGGTCGAACGGCACCGCGCCCGCGGCACCTCGGCCGCCGTCCTCGGCGTCGACGCCCTCCCCTGGGACCGCTTCGTCCGACGCGCCCGCGTCGACGACACCGCGAGACGCTGCTTCGCCGACCTCTGCGCGAAGGACCCCGAGACGGCCGACTGGGTACGGGCGTACGTCGACGGCGTCAACGAAGGCCTCACCGGCGCCGAACTCCCGCTCGGCGCCCCCGGCCGCTGGGAGCCCTGGACCCCGCTCGGCGTATGGCTCGCCACCCACGTCCTCTTCGCGGGCTTCCCGGCGAAGCTCTGGCGCGAGCAGGCCGTCCGGCACCTCGGCGAGGCGGCCGTCGCACTGTTCGCCACCGACGGCCCCGGTACCTCCGGCAGCAACGGCTGGCTGGTGAGCGGCGAGCGGACCGCGACCGGCCGGGCCGTCATCGCCGGTGACCCGCACCGCTTCATCGAGGACCCCGGCGTCTACCAGCAGATCCACCTGTCCTGCCCGGAGTTCGACGTCATCGGCCTCGCCGTCCCCGGCATCCCCGGCATCGCCCACTTCGGCCACACCGGCACGGTCGCCTGGGCCATCACCAACGCCATGGCCGACTACCAGGACCTCTACCGCGAGAAGCTGCGCCGCACCGGGGCCGGGGTGGAAGCCCTCGACCCGGACGGGAGTTGGCGGCGCGCGTCCCGGCACACCGAGACGATCGAGGTCGCCGGGGAGGAGCCGGTGGAGGTCGAGGTCATCGAGACCGCGCGCGGCCCCGTGATCGCCGGCGGTCCCGAGGGCCTCGACGACGGCACCCCGCTCGCCCTCAGTCTGCGCACCCCGCCCCGGGTGACCGGCGACCTCGGCTTCAGCACCCTCCTCCCCCTCCTGCGCGCCCGCCGGGTCGCCGACGTCGACCGGGCCTTCGACCAGTGGGCCGAGCCGGTCAACGTGGTGCAGGCCGCCGACACCGAGGGCGGGGTGCTGCACCGGGTCGCGGGCCGGGTGCCAGTACGGTCCACCACCAACCGCACCCGAGTGGTGCCCGCCTGGGAGGCCGGGCACGAGTGGACCGGCTGGCACGACATGCCCCGCACCGGCCTCACCGACGGCGTCGCCGTGATGGCCAACCAGCGCGGCCCGGCCGCCCCGCTCGGCGTCGAGTTCGCGCCGCCGCACCGCGCCGACCGCATCGCCGAACTGCTCGCCGGGAAGGAGAAGTGGACGGCCGCCGACATGCCGGCCATCCACATGGACACCCATCTCGCCTCCGCCGGGCCCCTGTTGGACCACCTGGCGGCGCTCACGGACCTGAGCCCGGCGGCCGGCGACCTCCGGGCGACGCTCCTCGCCTGGAACCGCCGTATGGACGCGGACAGTTCGGCCGCGGCGCTCTTCGCGGCGGTGCGCACCGCGCTCGTACGACGGCTCGCCGCGCACCCCGCCTTCGCCGCGCTCACCACCCCGCCCGCCTACCCGGAGGTCCTTCTGCCCTGGCTCGGGCTCACCCCGCGCATCGGCTACGCGCTCGAACACCTGCTGCGGGCCGAGGAGTTGTACGGCATCGACCGGCCGGCCGCGGTGCGTGCGGCCGTCGAAGAGGTGGCCGCCGGGGCCCCCGTGAAGACCTGGGGCGAGACCCACCGCCTGTTCGCCTGGCGGGCGCTGCCGGACCCCTCGTACGACGCACCAGGCCTCTCCGGCGACCACGACTGCGTGCTGTGCACCTCGGCCGTCCCGGGGCTGACCGACCTGGCCGCGCGCGGACCCGCCGCCCGGTACGTCTGGGACCTGGCCCGGCGTGAGGACAGCCGCTGGGTGGTGCCGTTCGGCGCCTCCGGGGCGCCCGGCTCGCCCCACCACCGTGATCAACAGCCCCTGTGGCTCGGCGGCGACCTGGTCCCGGTCGTCACCGACTTCGAACAGCTCAGCAAGGAGAGCGATGTCTGACCTCTATGTGCACAAGCAGGACATCGACGGCTTCGGCACCGTCGCCATCCGCCGGCTCGACGCCGAGGCCGACGCCGGGCTGGTGCACGCCTGGGTCCGTGAGGAACGCGCCGCCTTCTGGGGCATGAACGGCCTCACCCAGGACCAAGTGGCCGACATCTACGCCCACATGGACACCCTCGACACCCATCACGCCTACCTCCTGGAGAAGGACGGCGAACCGGTCGGCCTGCTCCAGACCTACGAGCCCGAGGCCGACCGGGTCAGCGAGTGCTACGCCGTCGAGCCCGGCGACATCGGCGTCCACCTGCTCCTCGGGCCCGCCGACCCCACCGCGGGCGCCCGCTCCGGCTGGTCGGCGGCGCTGCTGGGCGCCGTCGCGTATTACGTCCTGGTGGCCCTCGACCGGCGCCGGGTCGTCGTCGATCCCGACGTGCGCAACGAGAAGGCGATCGCCCGCTTCCTGCGGCAGGGGTTCGTGGCGGGGGAGCGGGTCGTGCTGCCGGAGATCGACCTCCCGGACGTGTACCTGCCCGAGAAGCACGCCCAACTGGCCTTCCTGAGCCGGGAGGTAGTGTTCCCCGGGTGACCCCGGATGACCTCGTCGCCCACTACGGACTGGAACCGATCCCGCGCGAAGGAGGCCTGTTCCGCCGCACCTGGGAGGGCCCTGAGCGCGCGGACGGCGGCCCGGAGGGCACGGCCATCGTCGCCCTCCTCACCGCGGACGACTACTCGGCCCTGCACCGCCTGCCCGCCGACGAGATCTGGCACCACTACCTCGGCGACCCCCTGGAACTGCTCCTCCTCGCCCCCGACGGCACGTCCCGCACGGCGGTCCTCGGCCCGGACGTCCTCGCCGGACAGTCGGTGCAGCTGACCGTCCCCGCCGGCACCTGGATGGGTGGCCGCAGCCTCGGCGCCTGGACGTTCTTCGGCTGCACGATGGCACCGGGGTTCACCTACGAGGGTTATGAGCACGGGGACTTGTCGGATCTCGTGGCGCGTTATCCGGCCGAGGCGGCGCGGATCGCGGGACTGTGCCGTCCATGAGACTCCTCGAAGGACAGGTCGCCCTGGTCACCGGCGCGGGCGGCGGCATCGGCCGCGGGATCGCCCTGCGGTTCGCCGAGCGCGGCGCGGCGGCGGTCGCGGTCCACTGCCGTACGTCGGTGGCGGCGGCGGAGGAAGTGGCGGCGCGGGTACGGGAGTCGGGGGCCCGGGCCGTCGTGCTGCGGGCCGATCTGCGGGACGAGGGGGAGTGCCGGCGGCTGGTGCGGGAGGCCGCCGAGTGGGGTGGCGGGCGCCTGGACGCACTGGTCAACAACGCGGGGGTGCAACCCGTCCAGGCGCTGCCCGGGATGACCGCCGAGGAGTGGCGGGAGGTCGTGGACGCCAACCTGTCGAGCGTGTTCGCGTGCACGCAGGCGGCGGCCGAGGTGATGGGCGGGGGCGGGTCGGCGATGGAGGGGGACGGTTCGGCGACGGGCGGTGGCGGGTCGGCGACGGGCGGTGGCGGATCGGCGATGGACGTGGGCGCGTCGGTGATGGGCCGGGGCGGGTCCGTCACGCACATCGCCTCGATCGAGGCACACACCCCCGCCGCCGGGCACGCCCACTACTCCGCCGCGAAGGCCGCCGTCGTCATGCACGCACGGTCCGCCGCCCTGGAGTACGGGCCGCGCGGCATCCGCGTCAACAGCGTCTCCCCGGGCCTGATCGACCGGGACGGGCTGGCCGAGGCCTGGCCGGAAGGGGTGCGGAGATGGCAACAGGCGGCTCCCCTGGGCCGGCTGGGCCGCCCCGAGGACATCGGCGACGCCTGCGCCTTCCTCGCCTCCCCGCTCGCCTCCTGGATCACCGGGCAGGACCTGGTCGTCGACGGCGGGGTGTCCGCCCGCCCGACCTGGTGAGTGTTCCGCGGCTCGCGTACGTACCTCTCCCGAAGCGGCGGGACGAGCGGAGTACTGACGTGGAGCGTGACGGTGGCCGAGGACGGCGGCGATTTCAAGGGCTGGTGCTGCTGGGCACCGTGCTGGTCCTGCTCCTCTTCGGCGGCGCGGGACCCGCGTCCGCCCACGCCGCCCTCCGCGCCTGCGACCCCGAGGACGGCGGCGTCCTCAAGACCGCGCCCCGCCACCTCACCCTGACCTTCACCGAGTCCGTCGGCCTGCTCGACGACTCCTTCCGCGTCCTGGACCCGGACAACCGCCGGGTCCGCACCGGCGAGCCCGAGCATGTGCCGGGCCGCTCCGACACGGCCCGCGTGACGCTGCCCGCGAAGGGGCTCGGCGAGGGCACCTTCACCGTGGCCTGGCGGGTCGTCTCGGCGGACAGCCACCCGGTGTCGGGCGCGTTCACCTTCTCCGTGGGCCAGCCCTCGGTCACCTCGGCGGTCGCGGACCCCGGCCCGGTGGAGAACCCGACGACGGCCACGCTCTACAACATCGCCCGCTATCTGGCCTACCTCGCCGCCGCCCTCCTCATCGGCACGGCCGTCTTCCTCGCCGGCTGCCGCCCCGCGGACGCGACCGTGCTGCCCCGGCTGCTGTGGGCGGGCTGGGGGATCCTGGCCGCGGCGACCGTCGCCCAGCTGCTGCTGCGGGCCTCGTACGAGACGGGCACGGCCCCGGCCCTCGACGGCTTCGACCGGACGCTGACGACCCGTCCCGGGCTGGTCCTCCTCGCCCGGCTGGCGCTGCTCGCGCTCACCGCGCTGTATCTGCGCTGGGTGCGCAAGGCGTGGAGCGCCAAGGGCACCCGGATCGCCGGCGGTGTCCTCGCCGTCGCCCTCGCCCTCACCTGGGCCGCCGGTGAGCACGCCTCCGCCGGTATCCAGGTGCCGGTGGCGATGACCGCCTCCGTGCTGCACGTCCTCGCGATGGCGGCCTGGCTGGGTGGCCTCACCGCCCTGGTCACCACCCTGTACCGGGCCTCCGTCGTCGAGGCCGGCACGGTCGCCCGCTTCTCCCGCCTCGCCTTCGCCTGCGTGACCGTCCTGGTCGTGACCGGCGTCTACCAGTCCTGGCGCGGCCTCGGCTCCTGGGCGGCGCTGACGGGGACGTCGTACGGCCGTCTCCTGCTCTTCAAACTCGCGGCGGTGCTCGTGCTGCTCGGCGCGGCCGGGCTGTCACGGCAGTGGACGGCGCGGCTGGTGACGGTGGACGCGGAGAGCGTCGTACGGGAGCGGGAACGGGAGCGGGTGCCCGAGCCGGTGGGCGGGCCGGGTGGGGGGTCGTCGCTGCCCGCGACGGAGCAGTCCGCGGATGCCGTCCCCGGATACGACGGCGGGTACCGGCGGGGGCTGCGGCGGTCCGTGGCCGTCGAGATCACCGTCGGGGTCGTGGTGCTGGTGCTCACGACCGTGCTGACCGGCACGCTGCCCGGGCGGGCGGCGGAGGAGGCGGCCACGGCGACCCCGGGCGGCGGGCTGCCCGTCGCCTCGGTCACCAACGTCCCCTTCGACCTGGGCCCCGCCGGGCGCGGCACCGTACAGATCACCCTCGACCCGGGCCGGGTCGGCCAGAACCAGGTGCAGGCGATCGTCTACGGCGCCGACGGCGGTTTCGCGACCGTCCCCGAACTGCGGCTGACCTTCACGCTGGCGTCCCAGGACATCGGCCCCCTCGACGCCCGGCTCACCGACCAGGGCGGCTACTGGGGCACCAGCGACTTCAACCTGCCCATCGCCGGGACCTGGACGATGCGGACGACCGTGCGGATCTCCGAGACCGACCAGGTCAGCGAGACGAACAAGGTCGAGATCCGGTAGCGGATCTCCCCAGCGCCGATTACTTCCGCCGGAGGCCACGGTCATAGAGGCCGAGTGACACGACGCCACGAAAGGACGTGAGTCACATGACCGAGCCGGTCAAGGGCCCCGCCAGCTACTTCCCGTCCATCGAGAAGAAGTACGGCCGCCCGATCGGGGAATGGGTGGAGCTGATCCGCAGCTCCCCGCTGACCCGGCACATGCAACTCGTCACCTGGCTGAAGACGGAGCACGGCCTGGGCCACGGCCACGCGAACGCGCTGGTGGCGCACACGCTGGCCGAGGGCAAGTGAGCCGCCCCTGAACCGGCCCACGGCAGGAGCCGCCGGGGGCTGGTGGCAGGTTCTGCCGGCGGGAGCTGCCTGCTGGCGGTGGCAGGAGCCACCGGCGGGGGCCACCCGGCACCGGGTGGCAGGATCCCCTGGCATGGGAACAGCAGCAGCGCAGGACCGCCCCGTGGCCCTGGTCACCGGCTCCACGTCCGGCATCGGAGAGGCCGTGGCCCGGCGGCTGGCCGGGGACGGGATGCGGGTCGTCGTGCACTCGCGGCGCAGCACCGACGCGGGCGAGGCCCTGGCGGCGGAGCTCGGCGGGACGTACGTACAGGCGGACCTGGAGGTCGAGGACGAGACGCGGGCCCTGGTCGGGACCGCCCTCGACCGCCTCGGCCGCCTCGACGTCCTGGTGAACAACGCGGGCATCAGCTGGCCCATCCCGCACGCCGACCTGGCCGCCGCGACCCCGGCGGACTGGCGCCGGCTGCTGGAGGTCAACCTGATCGCCCCCTGGGTGCTGTGCACGGAGGCGCTCCCGGCGCTCCGCGACGCACCCGGCGGCGGCAGCGTGGTGAACATCACCAGCCACGCCGGGGTGCGCCCCAAGGGCTCGTCCGTCCCGTACGCGGCGAGCAAGGCCGCCCTGAACCACGTCACCCGGCTCCTCGCCGCCGCGCTCGGCCCGGACGTCCGGGTCAACGCGGTGGCGCCCGGTCTGGTGGACACCCCGATGACGAAGGACTGGGCCGAGGCCCACCAACTCTGGCGCGAACGCGCCCCGATGCACCGCCCCGCCCGGCCCGCCGACGTGGCCGACCTGGTGGCCTCCCTGATCGCCGGCAGCTACCTCACCGGCGAGGTGATCGTGCTGGACGGTGGCCTGAACCTGACGTGAGCGACCGCACGGAGGCGGCGGAGCCGAACCGGTTTCCGGGCTGGGCCCTCTGAGGGTGTGGGTCTTTGAACTTACGATGAGCGACGGCCCAACACCGCAAGACGCCCGTCCGACATCCGCCCGCACTCACGTCCGCCCGCACCCACGTCCAAGAAATCGGCCGGCCCATTGATACCTGGAGAGCCGCGGGACCACCCGCTCCCGCGAATACGACGAAGAACCACGTCCGCCGCGTGGCGCCGCCCACAGACGATCCTGTGGACCGCGGCCGGTGCGGTGACCGTCGGTTTCCTCATCGCGATGGAGCTCACGGCACGCCACTACGGCTTGCCGGGACCCCTGACGACCCAGGTCAAGGAGGTGATCCTCCCGCCGAAGTCCGGCTTCCTGCTGTACGGCGCCATGGCGCTGATGATGGTGGTGCTCACCCGGCGGGAGCGCTTCCGCGCGCTCGGCGTCGCCCTCGGCATCGACGCCGTCCTGCTGCTCGTGCGCTGGGCGACCGGCACCGGCCTGCACGGCGGCCACCCGTTCGGCAACGGCGCGCTGTGGGTCGTCCTCGGCTACGGCGTCATCGCGCTCACCCGCCGCACCGGCGCCGAACGCGTCCTGCTGCTGAAGGGCGTGGGCCTCGCGCTGCTGCTGGTGGCGGGCCGTAAGACGGGCGACACCTGGCTGCTCATCACCGCCAAGGCGCGCCCGATGGTCCTCGACCCGTACGTGGCGGTCGCCGACCGCGCCCTGGGCGACCCGTCCTGGGTGGCGGGCCGCATGCTCAAGGCCACCGGCCCCTTCGGCGCCCATCTCCTCGACCTGGTCTACGGCCAGCTGGCCGTGGCCGCGGTCCTGGTGTCTCTCTACGGCCTGCGCAACGTGGCGGCCGAACGCCGCTTCCCACGCCACCACCTGGTGCGCACGTTCCTGGTCATCGGCCTGCTCGGACCGGGCATCTACATGATCTTCCCGGTGGTCGGCCCGATCTTCGCCTACGGCACGGGCATCGAGCACTGGCAGCCGGTCGGCCTGTGGACCCACACGCCCGCCACCGCGCAGTGGTCGGTGGGCGACTTCTGGCCGAACACGCCACCCCCGCTCACGGCACCGCACGCGATCCCGTTCGACGAGCTCACCCCGCGCAACTGCATGCCGAGCCTGCACACGGCCTGGGCCACCGCGATCTTCATCCACTCCCGCCGGGGCCCGCGCGTGCTGCGCTGGGCGGGCACGTTCTGGCTGATCGCCACTCTGGCCGCGACCCTCGGCTTCGGCTGGCACTACGGCACCGACCTCGTGGCCGGCGTGGTCTTCACCCTCACCATCGAGGCGGCCCTGCGCGCCCAGGCCCGCGGCTGGGACCGCTCCGCGACCCACCTGGTCACCTACGGCACGACGATCTTCACGGCCCTCCTCCTGTCGTACCGCTACCTCCCGACAGAACTGGCCCGCCTCCCGTGGCTGTACGGCCCACTGATCCTGCTGGCGATGGGTTCGGTCATCTACGGCTACCTCCGCACGACGAGGGCATGGGAGCGGCGGGACATCTCCCTGCCGACGCAACGCCAGCCGGAACAGGACCAGAACCAGGACCAGGATCAGGATCAGGACCAGGATCAGGACCAGGACCACGAACCGGCACCGGCGACCTGACCCGGCCCCGAGTCCTGCGCGGGCATCACGCCATGGATGCGGGAGAGAGTGAAGACACGTTCCGCTTCGCGCAGGTGGCACCACGCGTCGAGGTAGGGCGGGTCGAGTTCCAGGTCGCTGAGCGTGCGTACGGTCCGGTTGCCCGAGGTGGCGACGTACTCGACCGTGATGGCCGCACCGGTGTCGATGGCGTGGGCGACCTGGCGGACGTCGCTGTACGACAGGTGCTTCGCGTATCCGGCGACGATCTCCTCGGTGTCGGTCCCGAAGGGCACCCCGCTGCCGAACGGGTCGGGTTCCGGTGCGAGGGGCGGGCCGGGGTGGTCCGGGGCCCACGCCGCGCGGCGCTCCTTCGCGGGGGCGGAACGGCAGCGGCGGCCCTCTGCGGCGCACGCTTCTCGATGCGCACCGTTCCCTCGGCGGTCTCGGCGACCGAGGCGTAACCCGCGGCGCGGAGCGCGGCGAGAGTCGTCGCGGGTGGGCTGCCGCTGATCAGGACCGTCGGGGCTAACTGATGCCGACGGGGTGGGGACCGCACCAGGACTAATGCGGCCCCCATCGACCTACGAGACGTGCGTCCACGGCCTCGAAGTGGGCCGACCGCATCAGGTGCCTGTGCAGCGAGGCCGGCCGTGCCCTTCTCAGGTGTGGCGAGGGCGAGGCAGCAAGGCGAACACGCTCTCCACGATCGAGGTCAGGCGGTCGGGGCTGTGGCCGTACGCGCCTACGACATCGGTCCCGCGGATGATGGTCAGCAGAAGGTACGCGAGGTCGTCGGGATCCGCGTCGGGGTCGATGTCGCCGTTGCGCTGCGCCGCTCGCACACACTCGGCCACCGCCGTCCGGACCACGGAGAAGCAGTCGTTGGCCAGGCGTTTCACCTCGGGGTCGGAGGCGCCGATCTCCAGGGCCATCTTGGCGGCGAAGCAGGCCGCCCCCGCCCGGTCAGAGGCGGGGGGTACGTCGGCGGCGAGCGGCACTCCGTGGACGGCGCGGAGCAAGTAGGCGTGCAGTCGTTCCAGAGCACCCTCGTCCGGTCCGGCGAGCATCTTCCGCGGACCCTGCGCCAGCCGGGCGAAATAGCCGGCCATCGCCTCCAGCAGCACGCCGTGCTTGCCCTCGAACGCGGCATAGAGGCTGCCGCGGCCCAGGCCGGTGGCGGCGCTGATGTCGTCGACGCTCGTGCCGTTGTAGCCCGAAGCACGGAACTGCCGCTCGGCGGCGTGGAGGACGTGGTCGCGGTCGAAGCTTCGTGGTCTCGCCATACACCGAAGGTAAAGCCGACCCGCCGTTATTGACAACCCAGTACAGAACCATCTAGGTTTCTGACTGTTCAGTACACAACCGTCCTGAGCTCACCGGACAGGGTGCGTGCACGCCTGGCGCGAGGGAGAGCAACCCATGCCTTCTCCTCCGCGCCGCCCGGCATTGCGACGCCTTCAGGCCGACAAGGCCAGGCCCGGTCTGGTCCTCGCGATCCTGGCGACGGCGAGTTTCATCGCCGGACTGGATCTGTACATCACGAACGTCGGGCTGTCCTCGGCGCGGGGCACTTCCCGCACCTCGAACAGCCCAAGACGGTCGCCGACCACATCGTGGGCTTCCTGAACGGCTGACCCCCTCCAACCAACCACCCAGAACTCGAAGGGTCGACCGAACCATGACTGACAAGGAAAGGCAGAAGGCCATGGCTGTGGCGACTCCTCCGTACGCGAGCGACGCGCTGGCCGAGGGGACCGTCGACGCGGTGGTGATCGGCGGGGGCGCCGCGGGGCTGAACGGTGCACTGATCCTCGCCCGCTCCCGCCGCTCGGTCGTCGTGATCGACAGCGGCTCCCCGCGCAACGCGCCCGCGGAGGCCGTCCACGGCTTCATCGTCTTCGACGGCACCCCGCCGTCCGAGATCCTTCGACGGGGCCGGGAGCAGGTGCGCCAGTACGGCGGACGCGTCGTGTTCGGCGAGGTGGTCTCGGCCGAGTCCGCCGTCCCGTCGGCGGACGGGGACCTGCGGTTCACCGTCACCCTGGCCGACGGCCGCCGCATCACCGCCCGCCGCATCCTGGTGGCCACCGGCCTCACGGATGTGCTGCCACAGGTGCCCGGGCTCGCCGAGCACTGGGGGCACAGCGTGGTGCACTGCCCGTACTGCCACGGCTGGGAGGTGCGCGACGAGCCCATCGGCATCCTCGCCACCGGCCCGGCCTCCATCGAGCACGCGTATCTGTTTCGTCAGCTGACCGATGACCTGACCTACTTCACCCACGGCACCGACCTGGACGAGGACAGCCGCGCCCGCTTCGCCGCCCGCGGCATCCGTGTCATCGACACCCCGGTCACCGAGGTCGTCCACGACGCCGACGGTGCCCTCGCCGGGGTGCGCCTGGCCGACGGCCAGGTCGTGGCCCGCCGCGTCGTCGCGGTCGCCGCGCCGATGCAGGCCCGCACCCAGGGCCTGGAGGGTCTGGGCCTGCCGGTGCAGGACGGGCCGAAGGGCCGCGGTGTCGCCTCCGGCACGGCCGGCGCCACCGAAGTGCCGGGTGTGTGGGTGGCCGGCAACGCCACCGATCTGGTCGCCCAGGTCGGGGCCTCCGCAGCGGCCGGCGCACTGGCCGGCGCCGACATCAACAGGACGCTGGCCATCGCGGACACCGACGCGGCTCTCCAGGGGATCGCCGAAGGAAGCCCAAAAGGGACCAAAGGATGATCTCGAAGCCCTGAGATCCCAGCCCGTCGCCCGCTCGTCTCACGGGCGATCAAGTGATTCAACTCGTTCGTCCCGTCCCCCTCAGGAGCTACTGATGCCCTTCCTTGCGAACACCCCCGTGGAGAAAATGACCGGGCCTTACGCGCGGCGCTGGTGGGCGCTGCTCGTGCTGTGCCTGAGCCTGCTGATCACGGTGATGGCGAACACGTCGCTGATCGTCGCCGCCCCCGACATGACCACCGACCTGGGCCTGAGCAGCAGTGATCTGCAGTGGGTCGTCGACAGCTACACCGTTCCGTACGCGGCGCTGATGCTGGTGCTGGGCGCGATCGGTGACAAGTACAGCCGGCGCGGCGCACTGGTGCTGGGGCTGCTGATCTTCGCCGGCGGTTCGGTGATGGGGAGCCTGGTCGACGAGACCTCGCTGGTCATCGTGGCCCGCGCGATCATGGGTATCGGTGCCGCGGTCGTGATGCCGGCCACGCTGTCCCTGGTGGTCGCGACCTTCCCCCGGAGCGAGCGGGCCAAGGCCATCACCGCCTGGGCCGCGACCTCCGGGGTGGCGGTTGCCGTCGGCCCGCTGGTCTCCGGCTGGCTGCTCGAGGACCACGCCTGGGGCTCGACCTTCCTGATCAACGTGCCGATCGCCGTCCTCGCCGTGTTCGGCGCGCTCGCCCTGGTACCCCCGTCCAAGGCGGAGGGCATGGGCCGGATCGACTACGTCGGTGGTCTGCTGTCGATCGTCACGGTCGGTTCCCTGATCTACGCCGCCATCGAGGGCCCGCACGCCGGCTGGGGCGTCGGCCCCGTCACCGCCGCCGTGGTCGCCGGTGTCGGTCTGGTCGCCTTCGTCGCCTGGGAGCTGCGGCACCCGCACCCGATGCTGGACGTCCGAAGGTTCGCGCTGCGGCCCTTCAGCGGCTCGATGCTCGCGGTGATGTTCTTCTTCTTCGGCATGTTCGCAGTGATCTACTACTCGACGCAGTTCCTGCAGTTCGTCCTCGGCTACGGCGCCCTGGACACGGGTGTACGGCTGCTGCCGCTGGGCGGTGCGGTGTTCCTCGGGTCCGCGGTGACCGGGGTGCTCGCCCCGAAGCTGGGGGTGAGGGTGATGGCCGTGACCGGCCTGGCCATCGGCACGGCGGGCATGTTCCTGCTCACCCAGATCGACAAGGGGTCGACGTACGGGGACTTCCTGGCGCCGCTGATGATGCTGGGCCTCGCGCTCGGACTGGCCATCTCCCCGGCGACCGACACGATCATGGGCTCCTTCCCCGAGTCCGAGCTGGGCGTCGGCGGCGGTGTCAACGACACCGCGTTGGAGCTGGGCGGGGCGCTGGGCATCGCGGTGCTGGGCTCGCTGCTGGGCACGGCCTACCGGGACGAACTGACCGACCTGGTGGGCAACCGGCTCCCGGCGCAGGCGATGGAGACCGCCAAGGACTCGGTCGGCGCCGGCCTGGCCGTCGCGCAGCGGGTCGCACAGGACCCCTCCGCCGGGCCCCAGCAGGCCCAGGCCGCCGTGGACGCCGTCCACCAGGCATTCGCCCACGGAGTCGCCCAGACCAGCCTCATCGGCGGGATCATCATGGCCGCCGGAACTCTGATCGTCCTCGCGGTCCTGCCGGGCCGGCGCGGGTTCGCGGGGAAGAGCGCCGAGCCGGAGGCCGGGACGACGGCGAGCGAGGCGGCGACTGTGCGGGAGCACACCGGGTCCACCCGGTAGATCGCCGGCGGAGCGTCCACTGGACTACGTCATCACCATGGGCCGCGGCGACGCCTGCCCGATCTTCCTCGGCAAGAAGCACCTCGACCTGCCCTCAAGCCAGTGAAACCGGGGCCCGCCCCGGCCCGGTCACAGCAACTGCAACCAAAACTGCAACCAGCAACGTCGAAGGGCCCCACCGCGAACGGTGGGGCCCTTCGACATCGTGCCCGGTGAGGCACTGGCGGAGGATACGAGATTCGAACTCGTGAGGGGTTGCCCCCAACACGCTTTCCAACTGTGATGGTGGGGTCATGGGCTAGGTTCAGGGGCATTCACCTGCGGTCATGCGAGGTTGGCCCGTGAGCGATAGCGGCCTTCTGGTCTCGGCTGAACGTCGGCGAACGGTGCTGAATGAGACGGAAACTGAGACGGGGCGGCTGAACCTCGGATCGATCACCGTCAAAGGCATGGGCACGCAGGAGGATCGTCAAGGATCTCCTGACGACAAACCGTCAAGGAAGTCTTGGGACCTTTGTTGAGGTCTGGCGGGCTTGTCGGTCTGGGATGCGGTCGCGGCGGTCAGTGGTGCCCCAAGACATAGCCACGGCTCGCAACCCCTCGACTGCGTGCAATCACCTCTGCTGCAATCAGCCCATGGAGCGGGCTGAGGAGTTGCTGCGTTGCCACGACCCTGCGAGCGCGCTGGAGCGCTTCGACATGGCACTGGCCCGGGACCCAGGTGACACGGCGGCGCTGAGCGGACGGATACGATCGCTGTGGGCTTTACGAAATGCGAACGAGGCACGCGACGCGCTGGCGGACGCGATCGCCGCCCACGGTGACGGACCCGAGTTGCTTGTCGCGAAAGGCACTGTGGCACTCGGGCTGCGGGAGAGCCCCCTCCACGTGGGCATCCACGCCGGCACCCAGGCGCGTGACGACGAGGCAGCGACCGACGCTTTCAACGGGGCCATCGCCGTCGACCCGGACAGAGAGCAGGCTGTACGCGGCCTCGCCACCGCATACCGTCTCGCGGGGCGTACGGCCGACGCCCGTACGCTCCTCGACACAGCTCTCCGTGAACGGGCTCCTAGCCCTGGCCTGCTGGTCGAGTCAGCCTGGTGTGCTTTCGAAACCTGGGATATTCAGGCTGCGCTCAGCGCCCTGGACACCGCCCTGCGCTCCTGGCCCGACGATCTCGAGGCCGTGTTGGCCAAGGCGTACATCCTGCGGATGGAGGACCTCCTAGACGAAGAGCACTTGCTGCTTGAGCGTTTACTGGGGCGCGTTGCGACGCCCTGCCCAGCGCTGGATCTCGAACGGGGCTGGCACGCGTTCGCTCGCTGGTGCCGTCTGGCCCTCGAACAAGTACCCCGCCAGGACGACGAATCACTTCGTGCACTTCTCGACGAGTCCCAGGGCAGTTTCGTACGGGCTTTGGAGTCGATGCCCGATCTCCCGAGCGCGTTCGACGGCCTCGTTCTCCTGGCTGGCTTCGCTGGCCTCCCGGAACCAGATCTACCGACCCACGAGCCTTTGTATGCAGGCGTACTGACCTCGCGCGCCGACGTCCAGGTGTATCGCGGCCAGACGGCCGAGGCCCTGGCGAACTACCGTTTGGCCCAAGCGCTGGACCCGCACCTGGTGTGGGCCCACGCCGGACAGATCAACTGCCTACGGATCCTGGGACGCAAACGGGAGGCTCGCAGAACGGCCGAGGCGGCACTCGCACTGTGTCCCCGCCATCCCTGGGCCCTCTTTCAACTCGCGATGATCGAGTACGAGGAGGAGCGATACGAGCGAGCGGCACAGCTCTACGGCGAGGCCAGTCACTACGGCACGCTCGGCCTCGTGGCGTCGCTGAGGGCATTGGAATGCGCTGATACGGCCGAGGAACTGGCCGCCAGAGCACTCGAAAGCCAACCGCGCAACGTGCCGCTGCTGTTGGAATACGCAGCGTGCGCCTTCGATCAGGGGCACTACGAAGAAGCGGTGGCCCGCTACGACCGCGTCCTGGAGACCAACCCGCAGAGCACCGACGCGCTCGATCAGAAGCAGCGGATCCAGCCCCTACTGAAGCGCCGTTTCGCACGGCTGCGGCCGCCATACCCAGGGCAACAGGAGCGTACGGTGGATGACGCCGACCGCGTCGCACTGATCGCCGAACTGCTCCCCGCCGACACTCCGCCACGACTCCAAGCACGCCTTCGCGCGCTCAGCCGGCGCCAGGCGGCGATCTCCAGTTGGGGCGAGCGGCTCAGCGCCGACTCAGGCCTACCTGGGTTGATCCTCGCCGCCGGTCTCCTCGGTGCGGTTCTGCTGGTGCTCGAGCCTCTGGGAAGTGCGCTCACTTTGCTTCGGTTTGTGCTGCTTGTCGTCTCCGCGATCGTCGGTTTCGTTGCGGTGATCTTGATCGTCGCAGCGGCGGAAAGTCTGGGGATCTTCCGGATTCTGCTGATCTGCACCGTTGTGACCTTGATCGTTCTCGGGACGGTGCTGTGGCGCGGCCATGGGCCCCCCGCCGACGCCGTTCTGATTCCGAGCCTGGCCATGGTTATCGGCTGCGCGTCGTGGTGGCTGATACTCGGCACAATCTTCCTTGCAGAAGTACCGGTGAAGATCGCCCAGTCCCGCCTTCGCTCCCGCGACCCCCTCACTCATCACGTCAACGACGTGATCGATCTCCTAGTCCTCCTCGAATACGAACCGGCTCTGGCCGATCCCACGATCCGCCGCCAGGCCTTGGACCTGATCGAGCACATCGCTCGAGGCCAGGAACGGATCCTTGTCGAACCGCTCGGCCCCGAGGGCCGTCGCTCCACCATCGAGGAGGCCACAGGTCGAGCCTTCCGTCACCACATAGCCGGAGTAGCCGCAGCAACCCGAGACCTCAAGCGCTCGGTCCTCAGCCCCGGTGCCGACACCTGGCTGGCGCTCCGTGCGGTCCTTACCGATGTCCTGAACTGCACGGTGCACGCCCACTGGGACCAACTCCCGCACCGTCAGCCCGATCCCGTCGCCCAGGTTCTCCGCGTTCGCTTCCTGAGCGCCCTTCGCAGTTTCCTCGTCCTTCTCATCCCTCCCGCTCTCGTTCTCACCCTCCAACTCACGGGCGTCGTCCCGGCCACCATCCCCACCGAACTCCAACTGATCGCCTACGTAGGCTGGCCCGTGATCGTCCTTCTCTTGTGGTTGGACCCGGCCTTGGCAACGAAGGTCGACCTCCTCAAGTCCTCGACGGACATACTGCGGAGCAACTTCAAGAAGTAGAAGACGGCCCGGATCCGAAATGATCGATCAAGGTGCGGGGCAGAGCATCAGCTTGGGAAGCTAAGGGCGTTCGCGAGAGGTTGCCGAGCCGACCTGTGGCGACGCCGTGTCGGAGCCTGAATCGCCGCCAGCCTGCTCCCCGCTGTTCCCCGTGGTTCCCCGCACGATCTGGCACGAGTCTGGCACGGCCGCGTCCTCAAGCAGCATGGCAAGTTCTCGTAGGTCGTTCGTGACCATGACTTGAGCGAGGCGCCCGGCGATGGACACGACCTCTGGCCAGGCAGATGACTGGAGATGCTCCGCGTCGGTGTCGTTGGGCGCCTCGGCTGCCGCGGCGTTGAGCGCGGCACCTAGCTCTCGCATGAGGACGACCTCTTCGTCACTTCGGAGGCTGATGCCGAGGTACCGCTCTGGCTCGTCGGCGTCGCAGAAGTCGTCGAAGAGTGTCTGGAAGACGTGGTCCAGGTTTTCGAACGCCGACGGGTCGAGCCAGACGTTCCGCTGCCAGGGTGGATTGGCCAGGGCCAGCACAACGGGTACGACGTGGACTCGGTGGTTCGCTACGAGTCGGGCGGCTTCGCTCACGAGTCCGAGCGTAGCGACCATTGCTGATGAGGCGCCGGCGCTCTCGGAGCACCGCTTTAGGAGTTCGATCCGGGCCCGCTTCGGCTGCGGTCGGCGACTGGTGGGACGGCCGGACAGAGTCGCTGGAGTACGCCCCCGTCCGGCGTCGTTGATGTCAGCCGTGGATGTCAGAGATCTGTCGTCAGGGAAAGATCATCTGTACTCGATCGGGCATCCAGAGCCTGTCTGCAGGAAGGGAGCAGCTGCTCTACAGTCGACGTGAGCTGCCGGTTGAGCGCCTCTGGGTCCGTGTAGTAGTTGAGCGCTTCGTTGAGCAGCACGACCCATTCAGAGATTCCTATGTCGTCCGACAACTGGCCATGCAGCTCCGTTGCGCGTTCGACGGCCTCCGTCACCTCCTGAGGCGGCATCTGTCGTGACCCGGGCCGCGCGTTGTACCCCGTCTCGCTCACTACCACGGCCAATCCCATCAACGCGGCATCCAGTTCCGCAGCTGTGGGATTGGACGATCTGAGGTGATAGAGGATGCTGGCCGCACGGTGATACTCGGCCTTCCGAGCCAGCGCCCCCGTGAGTTCGTAGGTACGCGACGACACGCTTCCAGCAATGTCGGCGACATCAGGGGGTCCTTCGAGCTTCACCACCCAAAGCGCTGCGCTTAGATCATTCTTCGCCCGAGTGAGTTCGTCCTCGGCGGCACTGAGGACTTGAGACGTCTCTAGTAGTCCCCGCGGTAGCGCCTCGGCGGCCTGTACACAGCGCGTCATCGCCAGAAGGAAGCCTGCGTACGCGTCACGTCGAATGCCACGCCGCCACTGCAAGTGAGCCGCGTCAGCCTCGGTACGAACAGCATCCAAGGCAGCTCTGTATGTCGACTCCGCCTGAGCAATGCCGGCACGGCCAGTCTCCTCAGCTGCTCGCAGCGCGCCGCGCATCTGCCAACGGCCCACCAGGACAGCGGCTGGCACTCCGAGCGCTGCCACAGCTGCAGCCGAGATGGCTCCGATCCCCACCAGATCCATGCCCTGAGCATGCCGTAACTGGTGTGCTACGGCAGCCTCGTACACAGGAGCACTGAGCCTGAGACTGGTCGGGGCTCAGTTCAGCCACAACTGATCATGGGCGGCCGTGACCTGTGGCCGCCTTATCGATCAACGCCCTGACCTGCTGCCGAGCTGTCGGCACCTGTCGACGTCGGTCACCATTGAGCGCCCTTCCACGGCCCCAAAGCGGCCCGGGAGGGCGCTTATGGTGACCAGGTGCTTAGAAGATGCGGGCATGCCGTGAGGGGCCGGTCTGATCGTTCCGTGCCTCCACCGTGTCAGGCCGCCGAGCGCTGCTGCCGTGCACGGTCGTTGCCGTCAGACGCTGAGACGACGTCTAAACAGCGGTCGTTCGGCGTCGGATGACCTTGGACGGCCCGGGTGGGGCTGTCAGCACCGGTGATGTCATCTGAGCGCACAAGCGATGCACCCTTGTCTTCGCCTGTTGCCGTGCCTCCACCAGGACGCGTGCTCACCGTCTTGACGCCCTCACAGTCGTTGAGGCGGCCCATTAACCTAATTGGCCTAACACTCGTGGCCGTCACGGCGACCCCCTGTGAAGCTTGTCTTAGGGTCCTGTTTATCAAACGGACGACGGAGTTAGGGGTCGGCGATGCGGAGCACGTCAACACCTCGAAAGAATCGGCGAATAAACCTCATCTCGCTGATCGCGGTGGCACTTCTCGTCGTGGCACCTTTGTATCTCCTCGCGGTCACTGTAGCCATTCGGTCCAACCTTTTTGATTTCGATAAGGGTGCCCTGGATGCCAAGGACACCAAGGCGTTGTGGGCATTCATAGGTTCCGGTATAGCTGCTGCGGTCACACTTACTGGGCTCCTCGTCACCGCAAATCATAACCGGCAAGCCGAGAGGCGTCTCGGTCTGGATACTGCTGTTAAAGGGATCGCTCTGACGCACAGGGAGGACGGAAGTTACGCGCAGAAAGCGGTGCTGGCGGGGGCCCTCTCGACTCTCGTCCACCTGTATCACCCTGTGATTGCCATGAGGATGCTTTCGGCGACCTGGCGTGAGGATGCAGCCGACACCGCAAGTGCAATCTGGATCATCGACGAAGTACTTGAGGACGGAACGCCCGAGAGCCAGATCGAAGCGGCAAGGCTTTTTTATCAGCACGCCGACCAGCTGTGCTACGCATCTGCCGGGCAATATGAGTTTCCGGCAATTTTGGAAAAAAAGTGGCCCGCTAAACTGCCTTGGGATGCACGCCTTGCACTGCTTACCGGACTTCCTAAATTCTTGACGTCTAAGCCGAAGCAGTGGTGGACCGACGGTCATCACTGGATATGCCCACTCCTTGAGGCGGTAATAAAAGACGACAACGATAAGAGCCTTAAAGCTTTCGCGCATGACATGCTCGAGAGATTGTTGTCTGATGTCGAGCCGTCGGACGCTGCTCATCGCCTGGGCAATAAGAAGAGAACCTTCAGTGAAATGAAGAAGACTATCGATGATTACACCCCAAAAGCGGGTGACAGATTTACTGATGCGGAGACACAGGGACTGCTGGCTAGGGTTCAGGATTGGATGGAAGGGAAGACACTCTGAGCATGCGCGCTTACGCAAGGGCGGCGGAGCGGCTTTGGGCTGGAGCTGATTTGGCGCGAGTGATCATGGCCCATTACGCTAGCCAGCGGATCGGGCAGGTTTGTGAGCCTGCCCGTTAGTGCCCGATTTTGGGCCATGATCTTCGAGGCTCGCGCCAAATTGGCTGCCTAAAGCCGTGGAGCCGACCGCCCCAGCCACAGAGGGTGTCTCCCACTCCATGCCCGCAGCCGCCGAGCGCGCCGCCGGGCGCGGCCAGCCGGGGCGAAGACAGGAGGCAGGCCGCGCCGCAGAGGCGGCGCGCGCCCGCGCCGTGCGCGGGCCTTGAACTAGTAGAGAAGGTTGTAACTCAGATGGCGCAGTGGCCTGCATGGCGCTCATTCATGGGGGTTGTCGGGAGCGCTCGGATTGGGTAGAGGCATCTTGTTGAAGAATGTGCGCACGGCCCGGCAGTGCGAGTTTCCGCAGACTATTAGGTCATCTGTATACATGCGCCCTGTCAGCTCGCGAATATATTCCTTTTCTGTCTCGGTGAGGCGGAGATGATGAGTCATTTGATTGCATACGGTGCAGTATCGCTGGATGTGGAAACCCAGATCATTGGGCAACGACAAATAGTGAATGGGAATCTCATCCGAAGGGGGCCTAGCTTGCTGTAGGGCTGCTGTTGCCTTGGCTGCGCTCTCCAACTTCCATGACTCGTACCAGAGCCTGTGCCAGGTAGGTAGCAACTCGGCTGCCGTTTCAGAGTGATGCTGTTCGGCAAGGACATGCAGTAGATCCTGAATGAGCGGCCAGGCCGGAAGTCGATTTTTCGTGAAGGCGTCGTAGATCCTGCTGCGTGAATGAGGAGTCTCCTCGAGAGCCTTCCTCATCGACTCAAGCGAGGGGGCTCCTGCCTCTACGTGGAGTCGATGTAGTTCCTCATTGAGCTCCGCGAGTGGACCAGTGAGCCCCTCCGGCTTGCGCAAGTAGCCAGGCCTCCCCATGTGCCTCCTTCCAACTCGTTCGAAAGTGTTTGGTGCCGTCCAAGACCGTTGGGTCGTGTTCTAAGCCGTCCGTGCACGTCCTAAGGCGTTGCGATGAGTCCCATGAGCCTGCCCGTGTGGGCACCCTAGGAACCGTCGCGAGTAAGTAGTCGTCGCCCAACAGGGCTTATGGGGAGGGTCTCAGGATGAGTGAGCTTTCCAGGCAGTCGAGGAAACGACGTTTGGCAACAGCCGCAGCCTTTGCTGTCGTACGTGGAGCCGGGGCGGCTGCGGGGAGTGCCGTAGTCGCGCTCTTGCTGCACTGGCTGAGCGGCGGGCCTGACTCACTGCCTTGGTAGTGCGGCCCCTGCTCTGCCGCCCATCACGTCCAACCCCAGGTTTCACTCCGACGGCATCCGCGAAACCGCTCATGGCTGAGGTGCGGAACGGTTAGTGCCGGCCGCGATGCTCCAGATCGGCGGATCGTACTGGTCTGGACGGCACTGGATGAGGAGCTGGCGCAGTTCAGCGTGCTGAGAGCCGTCGAAGTTCAGGGCCTCAGTGATGTGGCGAAATGTTGTGTGGGTGACACCGCGGTCTCGGGCTTCAGCCTCGAAGCGATTCAGTTGGGCTAGGAACGCCTCGGGGTCCAGCCTCGGCGGAGCCTGCTTGCTGAGCCATGCGGCTTTGTTTCGCTCGTAGTCAATCTCCGAGTAGCCGCAGATTTCGCGGCTGTGTGTCTCCACGTCGGCCAGGGTGACTGTCGCAGTGATCGCGCGGGCCAACTGGTTGCGGCTCAACGCCGCGTCTATGTTGGCCTCGTGGACCGTGGGACCTTCGCCCGTGAGTAGCACGGGTAGGCCTGCGTCTCGCACCTCGCAGGTACCCCGTACCCCTCGTGCCGTCGCCGCGAGCATTCCGGTTGCCTCGGACGGATGCCAGTCCAGAACCGAGCTGATCGGCTCCACATCCTTCGCAACGAAGGTATGGACGAGAGATCCGAGCATGCCGCTGAGGTCATCGGGCGCTAGTTCGCCGTCTAGGCCGGGGCCTGCGACCAACAGGCGGATGGACGCGTCTACTTGGCAGCACGCGGCGAGTGTGAGGGCATCGGCAAGCGGACTCTTGAGCGTCGGCTCGTCACCCCGGGCCAGGATGTCGCCGCCGACGTCCAGGAGGTCGATCGACTCGGGCTCCAAGTGGCGCACCAGCTCTTCGAGTTGCCGCGTGACGCCCTCGACGCCCTGATACGGGTCGATCAGCGCGAACGTATGCGGGAGCTCCGCCGCAAGTCGCGGGAGCGTGGAACCTGCCGGAGCGATCGGGCGGGCCTCGGCCGGCACTGCCCACACAGACGCGGTGAGCTGTTCGAGGCCGGTGAAGTCGTGGGCGCCTCGGGGACCCGGTACCGGATCGATGAGCAAGCGGTCCCACGCGTACGTGAAGATCACCGCCCGGTCTGCGTCCCCGTACAGGGCGGCGTCAAGCATTGCGGCGGCGACTGCGTCGCCCCCTCCTCCTGCTGCGACGATCAACCGCGTCATGCGGACAGCGTACGGGTTTGCCCATTGGCCACTCACCCTATAGTGGCTAGAGGCCATAGCCACTTGGACAGGGAGGGAGCATGCCTCAGATTGAGGAGGCTCAGCCGAAGTATCTCCAGATCGCGCACTTCATCCGGGATCAGATCCTGAGGGGAGATCTACGGCCGGGCGACGAGGTGCCCTCAGAGCGGCAACTCGCTGCGGACTGGAAGGTGTCGAGGCCAACGGCGGCACGCTCGCTGGAAGCGCTGAGTCATCAGGGCCTGGTCGAGAAGCGGCAGGGGTCGGGCACTTACGTGCGGAGCCTCGAAGTGAACCGCCGGGCACGGGAGTTGTACGGGCGGGCGCGTCAGACGGGGAAGATCTATACCCCTGGTGAGTACGCGGTCATCACGTCGGCGGGCTGGCTGGAGGCGCCTGATCACGTTGCTGAGGCGTTGGGCTTGGTCAAGGATCGGCGGGCTGTGCATCGCCGGCGCATCACGAACAACCAGGACGGGCCCATCACTTTGTCCACCTCGTGGTTTGCCCCGGACGTCGGCCAGAGGGCGCCCAAGCTGCTCGACCCCGAGCGGATTCAGGAGGGCACCCTGATGTACGTCGAGAACATGACGGAGCGCCAGGGGAGTTACGCCGAGGACCGCATGTGCGCACGGGCCGCGACGGACGAAGAAGCCATGGACCTGAAGCTGGAGCCTGGCTCTGCGGTGTTGATCGTCCACCACGTCGTCTTCGACCTTCAGGACCGGCCGTTGGAGTTCGCCGAAGCCACCTACCCGCCGCACCGTTGGGCGTTCGAGCAAGGCTATCCGCTGACCTGATGGGCCATCAGTTCCGTGGAAGTGCTTGCACGCTACGAGTGGCTAATGCCACTATCCAGTAAGTGGCTAAGGCCACTTACTGGAAGGGGGCACGGTGTGACGGGAAAGCGGCCGGATCAAGGCACGCACTTAGCCTGCCGGGGATGCCGGGGGCGCGGCTGGAAGCGCGTCAGCTCCCGCACGGTGCTGGCGCTCTCTACCGTCAATGACCGTGCCCGTGCCACATCAAAGCGACGGTGCCTCGACTGCGACGGCACTGGCAAGGAGTGAGCACGCATGGGCAACAGCACCCATGAACGCGGCACGCCCGGCCCGGAGTTCCTCGGAGCGATGACCTTGCATCCGCTTCCGGACTCCGTGTCGATGGCCCGGCGCTGGTTTCGGAAGTTCATCGCGCCGTACGACCCGGCCTGCTCGGTCGACGACTGTGCCCTGATGATCTCCGAACTGGTCACGAACGCCATCCTGTACGGGCGATCGGACGACACCTGGGTCGTGCGGGTGGAGTGGTTCCGCGACGGGACTTCGCTCCGCGTGGAGGTGCACAATCCCGGGTTTCCGGCGAACGTGCGGATGCGTCGGCCGGACGCCAACGATGCACACGGACGGGGACTTCTGCTCGTCGACTCGATCGCCGACTCCTGGCACTCCGGGCCCAGTCGCATCGGCGGGACGGTGGTCTCTTTCGTGGTCGCCGATGCCTGGCCTGCCTGAAAAATTGCCCCACCCTAACGCATCCATAGATGCGTGGAGCGCTAGTCTGGTTGACCAGTTGACTTGGCCAATCCCGACGGGCGGCGTACATGGCGTATGAAGTGGAGCCACCGAAGTACGTGCGCCTCGCGCAGACAATTCAGCGTCGCATCGAGGACGGCACGTACGCGCCTGGCACCCGGGTTCCCAGTGAGAACCAGTTGGTGCAGGCCTTCGGGATGTCCCGCCCGACTGTCGTGCGGGCCTTGGAACTGCTCAAGCGGGATGGCTGGCTGGAGTCGCGGCAGGGGTACGGCACGATCGTGCGCGGTCGGCCGGCGGTCGTAGCCGAGAAGGATCGACGGGGGCGCGAGGCGCTGGAGCGCGATGAGACGCTGACCTCGGGTCGCCTGATCGAGGTCGGTGAAGTGACCGTGCCGCCCCGCATCGCTTCGGCGCTCGGGTTGCCCAAGCGGGCCACTGCCGTCGTGCGACGCTTCCTCGTCGAGGAGGACGGCGAACCGATCGAGCTGGTCTCGTCGTACTTTCCCGCTTCCCTGGTCGACGGAACGGACTTGGCGGTCGACGAACCCCTGATCGGCAGTGGGCGTGAGCACTTGGAGCTGCGGAAGAAGGTCCGCTTCGATCACGTGACGGAACGTGTGTCGGCTCGACTGCCTGAGGCTGAGGTGGCGCAGCTGCTGCACCTGCCGGACGGCGTGCCGGTCCTGAGCGTTCTCGTGATCGCCTGTGATGCCTCGGGGCAAGCGCTGCAAGTCTCTGACGTGCTCCTTCCTGCTGATCGGCAGGAACTGGAAGACACCTACCGTCTGAACTGAGCCTCATTCGGGGCGAGTTGCCGCCGAAGCTCACTTGACAAGTCAACCTGGCAACTCTAACTTCGAACTTGCTAAGTCAACTTGTCAGGCGGCGGGTTGATTGACTCTCTGAAGGAGAAATCCCTGTGCGTGTGATCCGTATCGACACCACGTCCGCGACGATCCTGCTGACCGAAGCGCCGGCGCCGAAGGTGCGCGACCGGCAGACCGGCGAGATCGCCAAGGACGCGGTCAGCGGTGAGGCTCTGATGACGGTCGGCGTGGTATTCATCGACGAGGGGGAGTCGTCGCTGATCCAGGTCACCGTTCCCGAGAGCGGGGTGACGGACGGCTTGGCCGTCGGTGCTCCCGTCTCCCTTCCGGGGCTGGTGGCTCGGCCGTGGGAGAGCGTGTTCAACGGCCAGCAGCGGCACGGCATCGCCTACCGGGCATCCGCTATCGCTCCGGGCGCCTTCCCGATGGCTGAGGCGGTCTGATCGACGTGAACGATCTGACGACGGTGGCCGAGGTGGGCGGGGCGCTCGCTGCGATAGGCGGCGCGGCCTACGCCCGGCACGCTCACCCGGCGGCGTACTGGTCCACGATCGGGCTGCCGGTATCGGTGGCCCGGTTGCTGGCCTCGTACTCCTCGACGATGGACGCGTGCGGCCTGACGGTCGAACCGTCCCGCTGGCGGGCGCTGGCCCTCAAGGCGACCACTCGCCGTGAGATCCGGCCGGTGCCGCCTCGCCGGGGGCTCATCCGTCCCACCTCGACCGGCCTGCGTATCCGTCTGCGGCTGGCCCCGGGCCAGGAGCCGGCGGATGTCGCGGCCTCGGCCGAACGGCTCCGGCACGCCTGGGGCGTGCACGCCGTCTACGTGCGGGACATCAAGCCTGGTGTCGTCGAACTGCGCCTGGTCGGCTTCAACGTCCTGCGGAACGTGCGGATGCCACGCCGGGCCCGCGGGGGCTTCCTCCGGGTGCCGGTGGCCCTGCGGGAGGACGCGACGGCGTTCTTACGCGACTACCGGGCTGTACCGCATGAACTGGTCCTGGGCGCCACGCTGTCCGGCAAGTCCATGTACCTGCGCAACCTGCTCACTGGCCTGGCTGCTCAGCCGGTGGTTCTGGTCGGTATCGACTGCAAGCGCGGTGTTGAACTGGCGCCCTTCGCGCCCCGGCTCTCCGCGCTCGCCACCGACCCGACACAGGCGGCTGAGCTGCTGCCCGTCCTCGTGAAGGAAATGGAGGACCGCTACGACCTGATCAAGGCCCGGCAGGGCATCGCGCCCGGGGCCCCGGAGGAGCTGATCACCTCGGACATCTGGGGGCTGCCGGAACACGAACGCCCGGCTCCCATCGTGCTGTTCATCGACGAGGTGGCCGAACTCTTCCTCGTCGCCACACGGAAGGAGGAGGAACGGCGGGACGAGATGGTGACCCAGCTGATCCGTCTCGCTCAACTCGGTCGCGCTGCTGGCATCTACCTGGAGGTATGCGGACAGCGTTTCGGGGCCGAACTGGGCAAGGGAGCGACCATGCTCCGGGCCCAGCTCACGGGCCGAGTCTGCCACCGCGTGAACGACGAAGCCTCAGCGAAGATGGCGCTCGGCGACATCGCGCCCGAGTCGGTCTACGCGGCCTGCGCCATCGCCGCCGAGCTGCCCGGCCTGGCCGTCATGGGCGACACCTCCGGGGGTTGGTCCCGCATCCGCACGCCGTACCTCTCCCTCGCTGACGCTGCGGCCAAGTGCCGTGAGAGGGCGCATCTCACCCCGCACGTCCCGGCGCTCTCCACGTTCCGCCCGTACGTGCCACCCGTGCCCCTGGACGCTCCGGGGCCGGTGACCGTCGCGCTCCCCGTCGCCGAGTAACTGCACCCCTCCCACGGCCGGCGCGGCCACATTGCGCCAAGTCTCTACCCCGCCATGCCCGAAGAAAGGACGGCGCTTGTCATGTGCTCCGCCTGCGAGGACTTCACTCGGACCGTCGTCATGCTCGGCCGACTCGCCTTGCACGCACACAACTTGGACGCGGACGACGATTTCATCGCTGCTGTGGGTCCGTCCCTGGCCGCGTCCTTGCCGGAACCGCCGCCTGGCCTCCTCCCGCCCGACTACGACCCCACCGACGGACCCGAATATCCCGGCGAGGCCTCCTGATGGCCCGTACCGCCCTCCGTGTGGACGCGGTCCTGGTCCAGGCCGTCATCGCTGGTGCTCTGTCCTTCGCGCATCTACACGACCTCGCTGCCGCTGCTGGACAGGACGGCTGGAAGGCCTGGGCCTACCCGATCAGCGTGGACCTCCTCTTGGTCGCCGCATGGCGGCGGCTTCGCTCCGGTGGGAGCAAGGGGCCCGCCTGGTGCTGGTTTGTCATCGCGCTGACCGCCTCGCTCGGCGCCAACGTCGCCACAGCTGGGCTGCTCGACCTAGACGCGGTACCGGCCTGGCTGCGCATTCTCGTCGCCGGCTGGCCTGCCGTCGCCTTCCTCGGCGGAACCCTGCTGGTCCACGGGGAACCGAAGCCGGAAACCACGCGGGCTCCGGAAGCCGCCCGGCCTATCCCGGACAGCGTCCTTCCGGCCTCTCCCGCGCCCCAACTCCCCGACAAGGCAACGGCATCGGCTCAGCCTTCAGCAACCACCGTGCCGCCCGCCCTCGTCGCCCACGCGCGCAAGGTCGCCGACGACCACCGCACGCGAACCGGAACCCCCATCGACACGACGACACTTCGCGCCCGGCTCGGCGTACCGCTGCCGCTCGCCGAAGCAATTGCATCTCAACTCACCTGACCTCAGGAGAACTTCCGACCATGCACCCAACCACGCTCCGCGTGCTCAACCGCGCCGCCGAGCTGACCCGACAGAACCGCTTCACGGAAGCCTTTCTCATCGCCGAGCCGGTGATTCTCGCCGCCGACAACGACGAGGGCGACGAGATCCGCCGCTGGCTCATCGACCACGCCGCTGACTTCACCGCCGAGCCCTCAGACAAGGAGATCGCCTGATGCCCGCCAACCGCCGCTTCCGCCGAGTCGTCCGCATCGGCCCCGTCCAGGTCGGCACGTCGTACGACGGCCGGGGCCGCGAGAAGCACACCGCCGCCTGCACGGCGCCGCGCTGCGGCTTCTCCACGGACTACGACAGCCGCGCCGCCGCCGAGTTGGCCGCTCGTACCCACCGCTGCGCCGCCCGCTGAGGAGGACCCGTGACCATCTCGCTCCCGCTCGTCTTCGTCTTGGGCGTCATCTCCTGGGCCGCGATCAAGTTTCTCGGCATCCGCCTCTGGGTCGCCGTCGTGATCGCCCTGTTCGGCTTCTGGCTCTCCTCCACCTTCCTCGCCCCCGCCATCGAATCCGGCACCCGCTCCGGGGTCGACGTCGTCAACGGCACTGACAAGTGACAAGGAGGTCAGCCATGTTCCGTCCCAAGCTTCCCGACGTTCCCACGCTGCCGACGACACCCGTCGTTCCACAGCAGAGGCAGACCCCGGTGCCCTCCTCGGGCCAGTCGCTGACGCCCTACGTGGGCGCGGTCGCTGCCGTGGTCGTCGTCGGTTTCGTCCTGACGGCGCTGCTGGCGGCCGTAGCCATATCGGCCGTGTCCGTGGCCATCGCCGCCGTGGTCCTGCGCTCGCTCTTCAACGGCGCCAACAGGCGCTGACCGACCGCCGGGGCGGCAACAACGCCGCCAAGCATCCCGCCGCCCCGGGGCCGTCCCTCCCAACCGCCGAAACAGCCGAAAGGAACTCCCATCATCACCCGGCAGACTCCGCCCCCACTGGCGGAACTCTCCATGCTGGCCTCCCTCGGCACCATGCCCGAGCTGGCCCGCCAACTCTCCAGCCTGGGCGGCTGCACGCACCCCGTCCGCCTCGACGGCCACCGCACGGAGTACGCGGTCGACAGGACGACCGGTGAGATCGGCAACGTCCTGCACCACCTCGACTCCACCACGCTCCCCGCTGGTCAGCTCCTGGTCCGCTGCAACAACCGCCGCGCGTCCCGCTGCGCCGCCTGCGCCGAGACCTACCGCCGCGACACCTATCACCTGATCACCGCCGGACTGCGTGGCGGCAAAGGCACCCCGGAACAGGTCGCCACTCACCCCCGCGTCTTCGCCACCCTGACCGCCCCGAGCTTCGGCCCGGTCCACAACCGCCCCAATGGCGGCCGAAACTGTCGCTGCGGCATCTGGCACGACGAGAACGATCCCGCCCTGGGGACGCCCCTCGACCCGGACACCTACGACTACGAAGCCGCCGTCCTCTGGAACGCGCACGCCGGTGTCCTGTGGCGGCGCTTCTCGATCTACCTCCGCCGAGAGGTGGCCAAGCGCGCCGGCCTCACCCAACGGGCCTTCCACGACCACGCCCGCATCTCCTTCGCGAAGGTGGCCGAGTACCAGAAGCGCGGCGCGGTCCACTTCCACGCGGTCATCCGCCTCGACGGCCCAGAGGGAGGGGAAACGGCGCCCCCGGCCTGGGCCTCGACCGAGCTGCTCTCCGACGCCATCCGAGCCGCCGCCACTGCCACGCGTATCGCCGGACCCGAAGTCGACGGCCGGTCTCACTGCTTCGTCTTCGGCCGTCAGCTCGACGTCCGTCCGATCCGGTCCGCCGACTTCGACGGCGGCCAGGAGCTGACCGAGCGCGCCGTAGCGGCGTACATCGCCAAGTACGCAACCAAGGGCGCGGAGACGGCGACGGGCACCCTGGACCGTCCGATCCGCTTCCTCGCCGAACTCGCCCAAGCCCGGATCACCGACCACGCCCGACGCATGATCCGCACCGCCTGGACCCTCGGCGCACGAGCAGACCTGGCAGACCTCCGCCTACGGGCCTGGGCGCACATGCTCGGCTTCCGCGGCCACTTCTCCACCAAGTCCCGCCGCTACTCGACCACGCTCGGCGCCCTCCGCGATGCCCGCGCCGAATGGCGCCGCGCCCAAGCCGCACCACCTGCCCCGCAGGACGGCGAAACCACGCTTGTCCTCGCCCACTGGGTCTTCGCCGGAACGGGCCTCAGCGCTGCTGAGACCTGGCTCGCGGCCTCCCTTGAACCCGCCCCCGGAACGGAAGGAGAACCCACCCATGGCTGAGCCCCGAGCCGTGGACAGCGTGCAGGGGAGTGCCGACCCTTCCTTGGTCCTGCTGACCGTCGAGGAGACGGCTCGACGGCTGCGCATAGGCCGTACGACGTGCTTCCGGCTCGTACGCGCCGGAGAGATCGAGTCCGTCACGGTCGGCCGTCTACGGCGAGTGCCGGTCGACGCCGTCCCCGCCTACGTGGCCAAACTTCGCCATCGCCCCGCCGAAGCAGCCTGAGAGGAGACGTCATGACAGAGAAGAAGCGCACTCGTCAGCCCAACGGGGCCTCCTCGATCTACTTCGGCAAGGACGGCAAGTGGCACGGCCGGGTGACGGTCGGCGTCCGCGATGACGGCAAGCCGGACCGCCGCCACATCGAGCGCAAGACCAAGGCCGAGGTGACCAGGGCTGTCCGCGACATGGAGCGGGCCCGGGACGAGAAGAAGCTCAGGAAGCCGGGCCAGAGCTGGACGGCCCAGGCCTGGCTTGAGCACTGGGTCGAGAACATCGCCAAGCCCTACGTCTCCGAGAACACGTACGACGGCTACGAGGTCGACGTACGCGTACACCTCGTCCCCGGCCTGGGCGCCCACAAGCTCGACAAACTGGAACCCGAACACCTGGAGCGCTTCTATCGGAAGATGCAAGAAGCCGGGAGCTCCGCCGGCACTGCCCACCACGCTCACCGGACGATCCGGGTCGCCCTCGGTGAGGCCAAGCGGCGCGGGCACGTCGCCACCAACGTGGCCGAGATCGCCAAGGCTCCGCGCCTCGAAGAAGACGACATTGAGCCGTTCACGATCGAGGAGGTTCAGAGCCTTCTCGTCGAAGCCGCCAAGCTCCGCAACAGCGCGCGCTGGGTCGTCGCCCTGGCGCTCGGTCTCCGCCAGGGGGAGGCGCTCGGCCTGCACTGGGAAGACGTCGACCTGGAGGCGGGATACGTCCGCATCCGCAAGAACCGTCTCCGCCCCAAGTACGCCCACGGCTGCGGCGACAGCCCGTGCGGCCGGAAAGCTGGCTACTGCCCCCAGAAGCAGCAGACCCGCCGCGAGCACAAGTCCACCAAGTCCCGCGCCGGGCGTCGAACGATCGGCCTGCCCGACCCGCTGATCAAGCTCCTGCGTCAGCACCAGGAGGCACAGGAGAAGGAGCGGACGGCGGCCGGTGCCGACTGGGAGGACAAGGGCTACGTCTTCGCCTCCCCGACCGGCGGCCCTCTCAGCCCGAACACGGACTTCCACATCTGGAAGCGACTGCTGCGGGACGCGGGCGTACGAGACGGCCGTCTCCATGACGCTCGCCACACCGCCGCGACGGTCCTCCTGATCCTCGGCGTCCCGGACGTCGTGGTCGACGCGATCATGGGATGGGAGCCCGGGGGAGCGGCACGCATGCGCGCTCGCTACATGCACGTCACCGGAACCCTGCTGCGGAAAGTCGCACAGCAAGTCGGCGACGCTCTCTGGGAGCTCCCGAAGACGAACTGAGACGGAAACTGAGACGGACAACGACGAAGGGCCCCACCGCGAACGGTGGGGCCCCTCGACATCGTGCCCGGTGAGGCACTGGCGGAGGATACGAGATTCGAACTCGTGAGGGGTTGCCCCCAACACGCTTTCCAAGCGTGCGCCCTAGGCCTCTAGGCGAATCCTCCGCCGCAAACAATACAAGACGTTGAGGAGTGCTCGCGAACTCGTTCCCACCCCCCGCCATCGGGTACTGTTTGGGCAGCCCCTCACGCGGCGCTATCTGACTGAACTCCCCCAGGGCCGGAAGGCAGCAAGGGTAGGTTGGCTCTGGCGGGTGCGTGGGGGGCGCTTGCGTTCCCGGGGTGGGTGGAGCCTCCGCGGGGCCCGGGTTGTCAGTGGGCGCCTATAACCTCGTATGCGTGTCGTCTCTCGCGCTGTACCGCCGCTATCGCCCGGAGTCGTTCGCCGAGGTCATCGGGCAGGAGCATGTCACCGACCCGTTGCAGCAGGCGCTGCGGAACAACCGGGTCAATCACGCGTACCTGTTCAGCGGTCCGCGCGGGTGTGGCAAGACGACCAGTGCGCGCATCCTGGCCCGCTGCCTGAACTGCGAGCAGGGGCCCACTCCGACCCCGTGCGGCGAGTGTCAGTCGTGCCAGGACCTGGCCAGGAACGGGCCGGGTTCCATCGACGTCATCGAGATCGACGCCGCGTCCCACGGTGGTGTGGACGACGCCCGTGAGCTGCGCGAGAAGGCCTTCTTCGGGCCGGCGAGCAGTCGATACAAGATCTACATCATCGACGAGGCCCACATGGTCACGTCGGCCGGCTTCAACGCGCTGCTGAAGGTCGTCGAGGAGCCCCCGGAGCACCTCAAGTTCATCTTCGCCACCACCGAGCCCGAGAAGGTCATCGGGACGATCCGGTCCCGGACCCATCACTACCCCTTCCGGCTCGTGCCGCCCGGCACCCTGCGCGAGTACCTCGGAGAGGTGTGCGGCAAGGAGAACATCCCCGTCGAGGAGGGCGTGCTCCCGCTCGTCGTCCGTGCCGGGCAGGGGTCCGTGCGTGACTCCATGTCCGTCATGGACCAGCTCCTCGCCGGTGCCCGGGAGGAGGGTGTGACCTACGCCATGGCCACCTCCCTCCTCGGCTACACGGACGGCTCGCTCCTGGACTCCGTCGTCGAGGCCTTCGCCACCGGTGACGGCGCCGCCGCCTTCGAGGTCGTGGACCGGGTCATCGAGGGCGGCAACGACCCGCGCCGCTTCGTCGCGGACCTGCTGGAGCGGCTGCGGGATCTCGTCATCCTCGCCGCTGTTCCCGACGCCACGGAGACGGGGCTCATCGATGCCCCCGCCGACGTCCTGGAACGGATGCAGGCCCAGGCAGGCACATTCGGCCCCGCCGAACTCAGCCGCGCCGCCGACCTCGTCAACGAGGGCCTCACCGAGATGCGGGGCGCCACGTCTCCTCGGCTCCAGCTCGAGCTGATCTGCGCGCGCGTGCTGCTGCCGGCCGCGTATGGAGACGAGCGGTCGGTGATGGCCCGCCTCGACCGCCTGGAGCGGGGCGTCAACTTCTCCGGTGGCAACGCCTCCGGAGGCATGGGCGCGCCCGCGATGGGCTACGTCCCCGGACCCGACGCCCACGCCCACGCATCCGCAGCTGCCGCCCCGATCCCGCCGGGCAGCGGCGCGGCCGCGGCGCGAGCGGCGGTACGAGGCGGAGGCGGAGGCGCAGGGCCCGTGGAAGCGGGAGCGGGAGCGCAGCCGGGTCAGCAGGGGCACTATGCCCAGCCGGGTCAGCCGGGTCAGCCGAGCCCTCTGAGTCAGCCAGCTCAGCCCGTTCCGGCAGCTCAGCCAGCCCCCTCCACGCCGTCGGCACCGCCAGTGCAGCCGCCGGCCCAAGAGCCCCCCGTCGCCTCCGCCCCCACCGGCGCCCCCGCTCCCGCTCCCGCCCCCGGCGCCTGGCCCACCGCCACCCCCGCCGGCGGCGGCCGGCGCCCCGGCGGCTGGCCCACGGCCACCCCGGCGGGCGGCGGCGGCCAGCCCGCATCCGCACCGGGCGCCGGCACCCCCGCCGCACCCCAGCCCACCCCCACCCCGGCACCTGCCCCGCAGCCCGCACCCCCCGCGGCCGCAGCCGCCTACGCACCCCCGGCCGGCGGCCTCGACCCCCGCATGCTCTGGCCGAACATCCTGGAGGCCGTCAAGAACCGCCGCCGCTTCACCTGGATCCTGCTCAGCCAGAACGCCCAGGTGGCCGGTTTCGACGGCACCACCCTCCAGCTCGGCTTCGTCAACGCCGGTGCCCGTGACAACTTCGTCAGCAGCGGCAGCGAGGACGTCCTGAAGCAGGCGCTGGGCGAACAGTTCGGCGTCCAGTGGAAGATCGAGGCCATCGTCGACGCGTCGGGCGGCTCGGCCCCGGCGCCGACCGGCGGCGCACAGAACTTCAACGCCGGCTACGGCGGTGGCGGCGCCCCCAGCACATACGGCACCCCGGCCGCCCCCGCGCAACGCCCGCAGCCCTCCCAGTCCCCCCAGCCCACACCCACGGCACCCGCCGCCCCGACCCCGTCGACACGCCCTCCGTCGGCAGCCCCCACCCCGGCACCCCAGCCCTCCGCCCCGGAACCGCCCCCGGTCGCCCCCGAGGACGACATCCCGGAGGACGACGACCCCGACCTCAACGAATCGGCCCTCTCCGGCAGAGAACTGATCGTGCGGGAGCTGGGCGCGACGGTGGTGGAGGAGTTCACGAACGAGTAGGCCGGCGAACTCGAGGACCCATCCGAGGACGCAAACGAGTAGGCCAGCGAACCCGAGGGCGCACTCACGGACGCAATCGGGTAGGGCAGCGAACCCGAGAACGCGCTCGAAACCGAGCTCGGCCTCTGCAAGGTCCGCCGCGAGTTGGAGGAACGTACAGGCCCCTCACCCCCCTCCCCTCAGCAACCCGCACAAAGCCGCACCCCCCGCGCCGGTTACCCTGAACCCCGTGAAGGTCCTTGTCATCGGCAGCGGCGCCCGCGAACACGCCCTGTGCCGCTCCCTGTCCCTCGACCCCGACGTCACCGCGCTGTACTGCGCCCCCGGCAACGCCGGCATCGCCGAGGTCGCCGAGCTGCACCAGGTCGACGCCCTGGACGGCAAGGCCGTCGCCGCGCTGGCCGGTGAGCTCGGCGCCGAGCTGGTCGTCGTAGGCCCGGAGGCACCGCTTGTCGCCGGTGTCGCCGACGCCGTGCGCGAGCTGGGCATCCCGGTCTTCGGCCCCTCCAAGGAGGCCGCGCAGCTCGAGGGCTCCAAGGCCTTCGCCAAGGACGTGATGGCCGGCGCCGGAGTGCCGACCGCCCGCTCCTACGTCTGCACGACGCCCGAGGAGGTCGACGAGGCCCTCGACGCCTTCGGCGCCCCGTACGTCGTCAAGGACGACGGCCTCGCCGCCGGCAAGGGCGTGGTCGTGACGCCCGACCTGGAGGCGGCCAAGGCGCACGCCAACGCCTGCGACCGCGTCGTCATCGAGGAGTTCCTCGACGGCCCCGAGGTCTCCCTCTTCGCCGTCACCGACGGCGAGACCGTCGTCCCCCTCCAGCCCGCCCAGGACTTCAAGCGCGCGCTGGACGGCGACGAGGGCCCGAACACCGGCGGCATGGGCGCGTACTCCCCGCTGCCGTGGGCGGACCCGAAGCTCGTCGAGGAGGTCCTCGACACCGTCCTCCAGCCGACCGTCGACGAGATGCGCCGCCGCGGCACCCCCTTCTCCGGGCTCCTCTACGCCGGCCTCGCGATCACCTCGCGCGGCGTCCGCGTCATCGAGTTCAACGCCCGCTTCGGCGACCCCGAGACCCAGGTGGTCCTGGCCCGGCTGAAGACCCCGCTCTCCAGCCTGCTGCTGGCCGCCGCCAAGGGCGACCTCGCCGACCTGCCGCCGCTGCGCTGGAGCGAGGACGCCGCGGTCACCGTGGTCATCGCCTCGCACAACTACCCCGGCACCCCGCGCACCGGCGACCCGATCACCGGCCTGGACGCGGTGGCAGCCGAGGACGCCCCGCACGCCTACGTCCTGCACGCGGGCACCAAGCACGACGGCGACGCCGTGGTCAGTGCGGGCGGCCGCGTCCTGTCCGTCACCGCGACCGGCAAGGACCTGAACGAGGCCCGCGACCGGGCGTACACCGCTGTCGGCCGTATCCACCTCGACGGCTCCCAGCACCGCACGGACATCGCCGCGAAGGCCGCGTCCGGCGCCTGAACCGTCCCGAGGCACCGGACCGATGAACCGGATCGATGAACCGGACCGATGAACCGAGCAGGCCCCGAATCCGTCTCTGGATTCGGGGCCTGCGGCTTTCGCTCGCCTCGAACATGACTGAATCCAAGTCAAGATCCAAGGCCTGATCATCGCTGTCCGTCATCCACCTTTCCCCAAAGCCATTCCATCGAGTGACCGATGTCTTTAACGGCTGACGGGGACCTGGGGCCCAACTAGGGTGCGGCGCAAGCGTTCCGGCACTTGGCCCACCGGCATTGCGATGTCGGTGGTGGGTGCCACAGTGGGGGAATGAGCAACGCCAGGACAGCAGGGAGGGGGCGACTCCGGTCGTGACCGGTATGGGTGTGGAGGCAGGAGCACAGGCCGCTCGTTCCCGGGCTCTCGCCGTGCTGCGCATCCGCAGCCGCGCGCTGGCCGTCGCACTGCTGCCCGCCGCGGTCGCCGTGGTGCTGTACGCGGGCGACAGCACCGGCCATCTGGTGGGCCCCGGCTGGCATGCCGCCCGCTGGACGGTCACCCCGCTCGCCGCCCTCGTCCTGCTCGCCGCCGCCGGCATCGCCCTGGTCGTGGCGCGCGCCCGCCCCGCGGTGAGCCCGACGGTGGCGATCGCCGAGGAGTCCGCCCCGGACCTGTACCGCATGGTCCGCGACCTGGCCGACCGCCTCGACGTCCCTGCCCCCTCCGCGATAGCGCTCACCCCGGACTGCGACAGCTGGCTGGAGGACCGCACCCACCCGGCCCACGGCCCGCCCCCGCGGACCGACCGTGACGAGCTCACCGGCGCCCACGGCGTACACCGCCGTACGACAGCGGCCCCCGTCCTCGTCATCGGCTCCCCGTTCCTGTGGTGGATGCGGGTGGGCGAGCTCCGCGCCGTCCTCGCCCCGGTCGTCGCCGGTACGGGCCCCTCGGCCCACCCGGACATAGCCGCGGCCCGCCGTTTCGTGCGCGGTCTGGACGCCGCGGTGGCCGTCTCCTCGACATCCGGCCGCTGCCCGCTGACCCGCGGGGTGTGCGCGGGCGTCGGCTGGGTGGCGCGGCTGCTGCTCCGAAGCTGCCGGGAGCACGCGGCGCTGATGGAGCGCGGGGTGGCCGCCGCGGCCGCCGAGCGCGCACAGGCGGTGGACTACGGTCTGCGGATCGTCGCGCAGGAGCAGGTGGGCCTTGCGTACGCGGGCTGGGACCGCCTGCTGACCCGGGTCGCGCTGCCCGCGTGGCGCATGGGCCGCTGGCCGTCCCGACTGGACGCCGGCGTGGTGGCCGCCCTCACGGAGCTGTCCCGCCGCGACCGGCTGGCCGAGGGCTTCGCCTCCCGACTGGGTGAGCGCCCGGCCTGCGACCTCCTGGAGGAGCCCGGCGCGATCGACGAGGCGGCCTCCCTCCTCGCCGCCCGCCTCTTCCACGGCGGCCCCGCTGAAACCGGCCCGGACTGGGCCCCGGTCACCTGGCAGGAGTACCCGGAAGAGGTCGTGGACCGGAAGTGGCGCCTGGACGCGGCCCGCCTCCACAGAGTCCTGGACGCCCAGGGCATCCACCACACCCCGGACCCCGCCACCCCGGCCACGGCGGGCCCCACCCTGTCGAGGGTCCTGGACTACTTGGCCACCCCGCCGAACACCGCGGCCGCCCCCGCCCCGACCTTGGCCACCCCGCCGAACACCTCCGCCCCCGTCCCCGCCGATGTCGATGTCGATGTCGATGTCGAAACCGAAGACGGCGAGTCCGAACCCGGCAGCGAACGCACCCACACCCTCGCCGCGGCCCTCACCACCGAGCTCGCCCGCGAGGAGGCCACGGCCCCCGAGGCAAAGGCGCCCGACACCCAGCCCCCGCCCCTGCCCTGGGACGACGCCACCCTCCCCCTCTTCCCGCTCCAACCCCCACGCAGCGCCCGCGAACTCCTCACCGACCACGTCACGGCGATGGTCTGCTGCGCCGCGATGGACACCGCCGGCGCCACCCCCGGCCTGGACTGGCTGGACGGCCCGACCCTCCTCATCAACGGAGAGCGGACCCCGGACCTCGCCCCCGGAGTCCTCAGCCTCATCGAGGACGGCGACCCCGTCCCCCTGCGCCACTGGCTGACCCAGGCAGGGATACGCCCGGAGAAGCCGCTCCGCCTGGTCTGAGGCAGCCGTATCGGAACCTCTGATTCCACTTTCGGCCAATTCGCAACGAATAGTGACAGCCTGCGCGCGTTATGTGATGTGCTGGGACCGATCGCGCACATGGCAAAGGCTTGCGACATAAGACACGCACAACCACACGGGGGTACGAGGGAGGGGAGCAGCCATGGGTCCGGAGCCGATCCGCCGCTGGGAGTCGGGAGCCCTGGCGCACGCCGTGACGGACCCCTTCGGCCAGGGCCCCCTCCCCTGGCTCCGGGGCAGCGAGACCTACTTCGACGACACCGGCCAGGTCGTCCCCTGGTACGTGGACAGCACCCCGCCACCACCCCCGGCAGGGGCCACCGGCGCCCGTATCCCCACCCCCCGCTCCTCCTCCGGCGGCCCCCGCGCGGCCGACGACGTCCGCCGCCAGATCAAGGGCTTCGCCTCCACCGGCGCGGTCGCCCCCGGCGAGGCCGTCGACTTCCACATCACGGTCGACCCGCCGCAGGAATTCAGCGTCGACGTCTACCGCATCGGCCACTACGGCGGTGACGGCGCCGCGAAGATCACCACCAGCCCCCGCCTCTCCGGCATCGTCCAGTCCCCGCCCCTCACCGCGGACCGCACGGTCTCCTGCCACCACTGGTGGCTGAGCTGGCGTCTCCAGATCCCCTCGTACTGGAGCATCGGCGCGTACGTGGCCGTCCTCACCACCGCCGACGGCTACCGCTCCCACATCCCCTTCACGGTCCGCCACGACCAGCCGGCCGACCTGCTCCTGCTCCTGCCGGACGTGACGTGGCAGGCGTACAACCTCTACCCGGAGGACGGCCGCATCGGCGCGAGCCTCTACCACGCGTGGGACGAGGACGGCCGGCTGCTGGGCGAGTCCGACGCGGCGACCACGGTCTCCTTCGACCGCCCGTACGCGGGCGCGGGCCTGCCCCTGCACGTGGGCCACGCCTACGACTTCATCCGCTGGGCCGAGCGCTACGGCTACGACCTCGCCTACGCCGACGCCCGCGACCTGCACTCCGGCCGCGTCGATCCCACCCGCTACCGCGGTCTGGTCTTCCCGGGCCACGACGAGTACTGGTCGGCGAACATGCGCCGCACCGTGGAGCGCGCCCGCGACCACGGCACGTCCCTCGTCTTCCTCTCCGCCAACACCATGTACTGGCAGGTGGAGTTGGGCCCGTCCCCGTCCGGCGTCCCCGACCGCCTGCTGACCTGCCGCAAGCGCCGCGGTCCCGGCCGCCCGGTGCTGTGGCGCGAGATCGACCGCCCCGAGCAGGAGCTGATCGGCATCCAGTACGCGGGCCGGGTCCCCGAGCCCCACCCCCTGATCGTGCGCAACGCCGACCACTGGCTGTGGGAGGCGACCGGCGCCCAGGAGGGCGACGCCATCGAGGGCCTGGTCGCCGGCGAGGCCGACCGCTACTTCCCGCGCACCCCGCTGCCCGCCCACGACGACCGCATCCTGCTCGCGCACTCCCCGTACACCGACACCGAGGGCGCCCTCCGCCACCAGGAGACGTCCCTCTACCGCGCCCCCTCGGGCGCCCTGGTCTTCGCGTCGGGGACGTTCGCCTGGTCCCCGTCCCTGGACCGCCCGGGCCATGTCGACCCCCGCGTCCAGCGCGCCACCGCCAACCTCCTGGACCGCATCTGCAAGCGTGACTGAGCCACGCACATCACCCGCAGCACACCCCAAGTCCAAGGTCAGCCGCTTATAAGGGACAATCGACCCGTTGGCCCGCCCGTCGCCCACCACCGCCCTACTCGAGCCCTACGGGCGCCCCTTTTGTTCAACCACGGGGAGGAACCGTGTCCGGATTCGTAGAAAAGCCCGAGCCGATCCAGGTGCCGGGCTTGGTCCATCTCCACACCGGCAAGGTGCGCGAGCTGTACCAGAACGAGGCGGGCGACCTCGTGATGGTCGCCAGCGACCGCATCTCCGCGTACGACTGGGTGCTGCCCACCGAGATCCCGGACAAGGGCCGGGTCCTCACCCAGCTCTCCCTGTGGTGGTTCGACCAGCTCGCCGACCTGATCCCGAACCACATCATCAGCACCGACCTCCCCGAGGGCGCCCCGGCCGACTGGGCGGGCCGCACGGTGGTCTGCAAGTCGCTCCAGATGGTCCCGGTCGAGTGCGTGGCCCGCGGCTACCTCACCGGCTCCGGCCTGGTCGAGTACAACGAGTCGCGTACGGTCTGCGGCCTCGCCCTCCCCGAGGGTCTGTCCGACGGCAGCGAGCTCCCCGCCCCGATCTTCACCCCGGCCACCAAGGCCGCGGTCGGCGAGCACGACGAGAACGTGTCGTACGAGGAGGTCGCCCGCCAGGTCGGCGCCGACACCGCCGCCCAGCTGCGCCAGGCCACCCTCGCCGTCTACACCCGCGGCCGGGACATCGCCCGCGACCGGGGCATCCTGCTCGCGGACACCAAGTTCGAGTTCGGCTTCGACGGCGACACCCTCGTCATCGGCGACGAGGTCCTCACCCCGGACTCCTCCCGCTTCTGGCCGGCCGAGTCGTGGGAGCCGGGGCACGCGCAGCCGTCGTACGACAAGCAGTTCGTGCGGGACTGGCTGACCTCGGCGGCCTCCGGCTGGGACCGCAAGAGCGAGCAGCCGCCGCCCGCGCTGCCGCAGGAGGTCGTGGACCGCACCCGCGCCAAGTACATCGAGGCGTACGAGCGCCTGACGGGCACGAGCTGGAGCTGACGCACGAGAAAGACCCCGGTCCACCGGACCGGGGTCTTCATCTGGAGCGAACGACGAGGTTCGAACTCGCGACCTCAACCTTGGCAAGGTTGCGCTCTACCAACTGAGCTACGTTCGCACTGCGCCGAAGCGCGATGCCTACTATACCCAACCTCGCTCGCGCGCGAGACGTACGGCGGTGTGCCGGTTCTCCGCCCCGAGCTTCGAGACGGCCGACGACAGATAGTTGCGTACGGTCCCCTGGGACAGCGCGGCCCGCTCTGCGATCTCCGCGACCGGCGCCCCGTCGGCGGCGAGTTCCAGCACCTCGGCCTCGCGCGCGGTCAGCGGCGAGTCGCCGGCGGAGATCGCGTCGGCGGCCAACTCGGGGTCGACGTAACGGTTTCCGGCGTGCACTGTGCGGATGATCTCGGCGAGCTTCTGCGCGCTCACCGTCTTGGGGACGAACCCCCGCACACCCGCCTCAAGAGCCCGCTTCAGATGCCCGGGCCGACCGTGACTGGTCACGATCAGCACCCGGCAGCCGGGCAGTTCGGCCCGCAGTGATGTGGCGACCTTCACACCGTCCGCCCCCGGCATCTGCAGATCGAGCACCGCCACATCCGGCTCGTGCGCCCGGGCCATCGCCAGCGCCTCCGGCCCGGACGCGGCCTCGGCGACGACCACCAGATCGTCCTCCAACGAGAGCAGCGCGGCCAGCGCCCCGCGGATCAGATGCTCGTCGTCGGCCAGCAACAGCCGTACGGTCACGAGGCCACCTCGGTCACCATCGGCACCTGTGCCACCAACCGGAACACACCCTCCCGCACGGTCCCCGCCTCCAACGTCCCGTCCACCGCCGCCAGCCGCTCCCGCAGCCCGGCGAGCCCGGACCCGCCCGGCCCGGACGGACCGGCCGCCCCGTCGTTCTCCACCGTCAGCACCACACCGTCCTCCGTCCTCCGCACGGCCACCGTGCACCGCTTGGCGTCCCCGTGCCGCAGGACGTTCGTCGTCGCCTCCCGGACCACCCAGCCGAGCGCCGACTGCACGTCCAGCGGCAGTCCGGCCGCCTCCCCACTGACCGTGCACTCGATCCCGGCCGCCGCCAACACCCCCTGGGCGCCGCCGAGTTCGACCCCCAGGTCGGCCTCCCGATAGCCGCGTACGACCTCCCGCACCTCGCGCTGCGACTCCTGCGCGATGCGCTGCACCTCGATCATCTGCTCCTCGGCCTCAGGCCGCCCGCGCCTGGCCAGCTGCACGGCGAGCTCGCTCTTCAGCGAGATCACCGCGAGGTTGCGGCCCATGACGTCGTGCAGATCGCGCCCGAACCGCAGCCGTTCCTCGGCGACGGCGAGCCGCGCCCGGGTCTCGCGGGCCTCGTCGAGTTCGTACACGGCGTTGAGGAGCCAGACGGAGAAGGCGGAGCTGAAGGCGACGAACCCGGCGCCGAGCAGCACGACCAGCGTCGTCACCAGGGCGGCGGGCGCGGGCAGCCCCAGCGGCAAGGCCACGACCCCCGCCCCGGCCGCGAACCCGGTGACGACGCCGTAGACCCGCCGCCGCTCGGGCACGCCCATCGCGACGACGCCGGCACCGAAGATCAGGATGACCCCGAAGACGCTGCCGGCCGCGGTCTGGGCGTCGTCCCCGCCCGGCCCGCGCTCCGAGACGCCGATGGCCGTGACGGCGACGACGGCGGTCACCGCGCCGAGTGTCCACAGCATGTGGACGGGCCGCTCGCGCCGCCCGCGCGTCCAGTCCAGCACCCGGGAGGCGGTCACGGCACAGGTGCCGGCGTGCACGGTCACCAGCGCCAGCAGCGGGGCGGCGAACCAGGGCGTCATCGCACCGACGAGCGGCAGCCCGACGGTGACCACCTCGATCACCGCGAAGAAGTGGAACGACCAGCGGGTGTACGTCTCGACCTTGGCCGGCGTGCTCTTCCGCCCCCACCAGCTCCCCGGCTTGCGCATGCTCTCCCCGTACCTCAGCGCCTCGGCTCCCACCGGAACCACCGCCCTACAGCAAACACCCCCGCCGCGGCCCAGGCCAGCGCGGTCAGCACCGGCCCGATCGTCTCGTACACGCTGAGCTCGCCGGTCCAGCCGCCGCGGATCAGTGTGATCACCGGGGTCAGCGGCAGCAGCTCGCACACCGAGGCCATCCGGTCCGGCAGCAGCTCCAGCGGGACGGTCATCCCCGACCCCGCCATGGCGACCAGCACCAGCGGCAACGCCGTGACCTGAGCGCTCTCCACGGTCCGGGTGAACGCCGCGGTGACGGCGGCCAGCAGGGCGCTTGTCGCCAGCCCGAGCAGCAGGCCCAGGACGGCGAGGTGCGGTGCCTTCGGGGCCGGGATGTCTAGCAGGGCGGTACAGGCCGCGACCAGCACCAGGGACTGCACGAGCCCCGTCGTCACGGCCGGCAGCGCGGTCCCGGCGATGATCTCGCCGTCCCGCAGTTCTCCCGTCCGCAGCCGCTTGAGGACGAGTTCCTCGCGTCGCGCGACGAAGACGCCGACGAGCGCCGAGTACACCGCGAACAGCAGCGAGAACCCGATCGCCCCCGGCAGCAGCACCGTCCCGACGTCGAGCCCGGTGCCCTTCAGGTCCATGTCCTCGACCAGGGTCCGCACGCTCAGCGGCAGCACCAGCGGCATGAACACCGCGGTGACGATCATTCCCCTGCTGCGCCCGAAGAGCGTCAGCTCGGCCCGCGCGAGGGACTTCATCCGCCCCACCGCCATCCGATCGACGACGACGCTCATGCCGTGACCTCCTGAGCCGCGATCCCCAGGAACGCCTCCTCCAGCGAGGCCGACCGCACATCGAGCCCCCGCAGCTCGACCCCCGCCCTCGACGCCCACCCCAGTACTTCCGTGGCCACCCGCTGCAACTCCCGCGTCCGCAGCCGTACGACCCGCCCGTCGACCTCGTGGGAGAGCACCCCCAGCTCCCCGAGCGGCGGCAGATCGCCCACGAAGTACCCCTGGGGCAGCTCGAAGGAGATCCGCGAGGGCTGCCCGGCCGTCACCTCGGCGGGGGTCCCGGTGACCGCGATCCGCCCCTCGTGCAGGATGGCGAGCCGGTCGGCGAGGCCCTCGGCCTCCTCCAGATAGTGCGTGGTCAGCAGCACCGTCGTACCGCCGTCGCGCAGCGCGCGCACCAACTCCCAGGTGTCCCGGCGTCCTTCGGCGTCGAGCCCGGTCGTCGGCTCGTCCAGGAACAGCACCTCGGGCCGCCCGAGCAGCGCGAGAGCGAGGTCCAGCCGCCGCCGCTCGCCGCCGGACAGCTGCTTCACACGTACGTCGCCGCGGCGCGCGAGCCCGACGAGCTCCAGCGCCTCGACGGGCGGCCGGGCCCCGCTCACGCACCCCGCCCACATCCGGGCGGTCTCGGCGACGGTCAGCTCGGACGGGAACCCGCCCTCCTGGAGCATCACGCCGGTCCGCGGCCGTACGGCGGCCCGCTCGGCACAGGGATCATGTCCGAGCACCCGCACCCGGCCGCCGGCCGGTGCCGCGAGCCCTTCCAGCACCTCGACCGTGGACGTCTTGCCGGCCCCGTTGGTGCCGAGCAGGGCGAAGACCTCGCCGCGGGCCACGGAGAAGCTGATCCCGCGGACCGCCTCGAACCCGCCCCCGTAGACGCGTCGCAGGCCGGTGACCTCAATCACGTTCGTGTTCGTGTCCATGGTGCAAGCGTCCCGGCGCCGGGAGCCTGGCAGGAGTGCGCGCTGTCATCACTCGGCATGACAAATGTCAGCGGCCAGTCGAGAGGCACTGGGCACACGAAGAAGCCCCCCGGCAGAAGCCGGGGGGCTTTCATCAAGAGCGAACGACGAGGTTCGAACTCGCGACCTCAACCTTGGCAAGGTTGCGCTCTACCAACTGAGCTACGTTCGCATTGCCTCCGGTCAGCTCTCACCGACCGGCGCGAGCACCATCCTACCTGATCCACAAGAGGGACCAGACCGGCGATGCAGAGCGGGTGACAGGAATTGCACACTGCGCCTTCCCCCTGGAAGGGGGATGTTCTGCTACTGAACTACACCCGCATGTACTCCGTGGGCTGGGCTTTTCCGTCCCCGCCCCTCGGCGTGCTCCAGACTCTAGCCGACCAGGAGGGGTGCAGCGCAAGTCGGTTGTCCCGAGGGGCGGGTGACCGGGCGTCGACGGGGCTACTGCGCCTCGGCGAACGCCTCGTAGACCTTCTTGGGGATGCGGCCGCGGGCCGGCACGTCCATCTTGTTCGCCTGGGCCCAGGCGCGGACCGCCGCCGGGTCGGGGGCGACCTCGGTCTGCTTGTACGCCTTGCCGGACCGGGAACGCTTGCGACCGGCTTCCACGTAGGGCTCGAGGGCCTTACGCAGTTTCTCGGCATTCACCTGATTCAGGTCGATCTCGTACGACTTGCCGTCGAGTCCGAAGGCGATCGTTTCCGCCGCTTCCGAGCCGTCGATGTCGTCAAAGAGAGTGACCACGACCTTCTGCGCCACGAATATCGGTCCCTTCGTACGGCACTTTGCCAATTCATTTGTACAGTGCCCGACAATGCATTGTGAAGCCCGACTAAATCCTTTGGCGTGTCCGAGCGCAATAGGTATCGGGTGTCGATCGCGGATCTTTCCTGGAAATTTTGGTGAACGCCGCCCCTGATGCCGGATCGTGACTGTGGTCACGTAGCTTCCTACAAGTCAACGCGCGTAGAAATTTTGTGCGGGTAGTCTGAAGGTGCCTGTTGGAGGACACCCGCAGGAACCTTGCTCAGCACCACACACCGGGAGTGCCAGTGGCACGCGTCGTAGTCGACGTCATGCTCAAGCCGGAGATCCTCGACCCCCAGGGCCAGGCGGTGCAGCGCGCACTGCCGCGTCTGGGTTTCGAAGGCATCTCGGACGTCCGTCAGGGAAAGCGTTTCGAACTGGAAGTTGACGGGCCGGTCGACGAGGCCGCGCTCGCCCGCATCCACGATCTTGCGGAATCCTTCCTCGCCAACACCGTGATCGAGGACTTCACGGTGAAGGTGGAAGAAGTCGCGGAGGCCGCGAAGTGACCGCTCGTATTGGCGTCGTCACTTTCCCGGGGAGCCTCGACGACCGGGACACCCAGCGCGCGATCCGCCTCGCGGGCGCCGAACCGGTCGCCCTCTGGCACAAGGACAAGGACCTCCACCAGGTGGACGCGGTCGTCCTCCCGGGTGGTTTCTCCTACGGCGACTATCTGCGGGCCGGCGCCATCTCCCGCTTCTCGCCGGTGATGGAGACGGTCATCGAGCAGGCGAAGGCCGGCCTCCCGGTCCTCGGTATCTGCAACGGCTTCCAGATCCTCACGGAGGCCCACCTCCTCCCGGGCGGGATGCTCGGCAACGACCACCTGCACTTCATCTGCCGCGACCAGAAGCTGCGGGTGGAGAACACCTCCAGTGCCTGGACGGTCGACTACAGCGCGGGCCAGGAGATCCACATCCCGCTGAAGAACATGGACGGCCGGTACGTCGCCGACGAGTACACCCTCGACAAGCTCGAGGCCGAGGGCCGCGTCGCCTTCCGGTACGTGGACTTCAACCCGAACGGCTCGCTGCGCGACATCGCCGGCATCACCAACGAGGCCGGCAACGTCGTAGGCCTCATGCCGCACCCGGAGCACGCCGTCGAGCCGCTCATCGGGTCGGGCCGCACCGACGGCCTCCCCTTCTTCACCTCGATCCTCAAGAAGCTGGTCAACGCATGAGCCGGACGCCTCTGGACACGGTCGAGCACGCGGCCGCGACCCCCGACGTCGAGCTGCCCTGGGCCGAACTCGGTCTGAAGAAGGACGAGTACGAGCGGGTCGTGGAGATCCTCGGCCGCCGGCCCACCGGTGCCGAGCTCGCCATGTACTCGGTCATGTGGTCCGAGCACTGCTCCTACAAGTCCTCCAAGGTCCACCTCCGCCAGTTCGGCGAGAAGGCCCCGCAGAGCGACGCCCTGCTCGTCGGCATCGGCGAGAACGCGGGCGTCGTGGACGTCGGCCAGGGTTACGCCGTGACCTTCAAGGTCGAGTCGCACAACCACCCCTCCTACGTCGAGCCCTACCAGGGCGCGGCCACGGGCGTGGGCGGCATCGTCCGCGACATCATCGCCATGGGCGCCCGCCCGGTGGCCGTGGTCGACCCGCTGCGCTTCGGCGCCGCCGACCACCCCGACACCAAGCGCGTCCTGCCGGGTGTCGTCGCCGGCATCGGCGGCTACGGCAACTGCCTGGGCCTGCCCAACATCGGCGGCGAGGTCGTCTTCGACGCCTGCTACCAGGGCAACCCGCTGGTCAACGCCGGTGCCATCGGCGTCATGCGGCACGAGGACATCCACCTCGCCAAGGCGTCCGGCGCGGGCAACAAGGTCATCCTGTACGGGGCCCGGACCGGCGGCGACGGCATCGGCGGCGCCTCGATCCTGGCCTCCGAGACCTTCGACGACGCCAAGCCGTCGAAGCGCCCGGCCGTCCAGGTCGGCGACCCCTTCCAGGAGAAGCTCCTCATCGAGTGCACCCTGGAGGCCTTCAAGGAGAAGCTGGTCGTCGGCATCCAGGACCTCGGCGCGGCGGGCCTGTCCTGCGCGACGTCCGAGCTGGCTTCGAACGGCTCCGGCGGCATGCGCGTCACCCTCGACGACGTCCCCCTGCGCGACTCGACGCTCTCTCCCGAGGAAATCCTCATGAGCGAGTCGCAGGAAAGGATGTGCGCGGTCGTGGAGCCGGAGAAGGTCGACCGGTTCCTGGAGATCTGCGACAAGTGGGACGTCATCGCCACCGTCATCGGTGAGGTCACCGACGGCGACCGGCTGGAGATCTACTGGCACGGCGGCAAGATCGTCGACGTCGACCCGCGCACGGTCGCGCACGACGGCCCGGTCTACGAGCGCCCGTACGCCCGCCCGTCCTGGCAGGACGAGCTGCAGGCGGACGACGCGAACAAGCTGCCGCGGCCCGCGACGTCGGACGAGCTGAAGCAGCAGGTCCTGAAGCTCGTGTCGTCCCCGAACCAGGCCTCCAAGAAGTGGATCACGTCCCAGTACGACCACTTCGTACAGGGCAACACGGTGCTGGCCCAGCCCGAGGACTCGGGCATGATCCGCATCGACGAGGAGACCGGCCTCGGCGTCGCCATCGCGACGGACGGCAACGGCCGCTACGCCAAGCTGGACCCGTACGCGGGCGCCCAGTTGGCGCTGTCGGAGGCCTACCGCAATGTCGCCACCACCGGCGCCAAGCCGCTCGCGGTGTCGGACTGCCTGAACTTCGGCTCGCCCGAGGACCCGGCCGTGATGTGGCAGTTCGCGGAGGCCATCCGTGGACTGGCCGACGCCTGCCAGCAGTTGGGCACCCCGGTGACCGGCGGCAATGTCTCGCTGTACAACCAGACCGGCGAGGTCGCCATCCACCCGACCCCCGTGGTCGCGGTGCTCGGCGTCATCGACGACGTCGCCCGCCGCACGCCCGTCGCCTTCCAGGAAGAGGGCCAGCTGCTCTACCTCCTCGGTGACACCCGCGAGGAGTTCGGCGGCTCGGCCTGGTCCCAGGTCGTCCACGACCACCTCGGCGGCCTGCCCCCGAAGGTGGACCTGGAGCGCGAGCGCCTGCTCGCCGAGATCCTGATCTCCGCCTCCCGCGACGGCATGATCGACTCCGCGCACGACCTCTCCGACGGCGGCCTGATCCAGGCGGTCGTGGAGTCGGCGCTGCTCGGCGGCAAGGGCGCGCGTCTGGTCGTCCCGGACGGGCTCGACGCCTTCACCTTCCTCTTCTCCGAGTCCGCCGGCCGCGCCGTCGTCGCGGTCCCGCGCTCGGAGGAGGTCCGCTTCAACGACATGTGCGGTGCGCGGGGCCTGCCGGTCACCCGCATCGGTGTCGTCGACGGCGAAACCGTGGAGATCCAGGGCGAGTTCACGCTCTCCCTGGAGGAGCTGAAGAAGGCCCACGAGGAGACGATCCCGGCGCTGCTCGCGTAGCCGGCTGTACGAAGAGGAGGCCCCGCCCGGATGTTCTGCTTCCGGGCGGGGCCTTCTTGTCGAACGGCAGGTTCAGCGGACGTAGTTCTTGAGGGTCTCCGTGTCGAGCTCGATGTTCATCGGGCCCGGGATGCGGATCTTCTCGCCGAACTTCGCGGTGTGGATGTCGCGGTAACCGCCGATCTGTCGGGCCGGGTTGCTGTGCACAGTGAGCGTGCAGGAATCCCGGTCGATCAAGAGGTACAGGGGGATTCCGGCCTGGCCGTACGCGGTCGGCTTCTCGTGCCGGTCCCGTCGGTCGGTGTCCGAGTCGTACGAGGTGACCTCCACGACCATGAGCGCCCCGTCGGGGTCGGCCCATTCGCCGTGCCCCGCGAAGTGAGCCTCGGGTGCGAGTACCGCGTCCGGTTTCGCCCTTCCTTCCCGATATGCATCGACCCGGAGCCCCTGGCTCTGGTACAGGTCCAGGTCGGGCCTGTGCTGCATGCAGCGCCGGGCGAGCCAGGACACGATGGTGCTGTGGTCCCCGTCCGCCACCTTCTTCACGCTGATCCGTCCGTCGATGAACTCCAACGTGACGGTCTCGGGAGCGGCGGAGGCGATCGTTTCGAACTCCTCCACCGACATCTGAGACGTGCGCTCGGCCATAACCGTCATGTTGCACCCCCCTTCCAGGCGGAAGCCAGTGTTGTCCGGGCCCGGCCCCGCGGGGCGGCTTTCGCGGCCGATCACACGTACGAGTGATCGCTGATCGCACCCGCGGACTTCAGTTCCCGACCGGCACGGGCGCCGGGACGGGCTCCGAGGACGCGGGCCCCGCCTTCGGCAGCCGCAGCGCCAGCACCACCCCGAGCGCCATCAGTCCCGCCCCGCACAGGAACACCGCGTCCATGGCGGAAACGTACGACGTCATGTCCGTGCCGTCGCTCAGCCTGCTGATCAGGGTGCCGAACAGGGCGGCGCCCAGGGCCGTGCCGAGGGTCTGGAAGAAGCGGATGCCGGTCGTGGCGACCCCGAGCTGGTGGCGGGGTGCCGCGTACTGGACGAGCTGGATGAGCTGGCCGATCAGCTGACCGAACCCGGCGCCGACGAGGAGCAGTTCGGCGCGCAGCCACCAGAGCGAGGTGTGGGTGCCGGTGGTGGCCAGGAGGAGGAAGGCCACGGCGGTGACGGCGGAGCCCGTGATCACGAACGTCCGCTCGGACCAGCCGCGTTCGGTGAGCTTGCCTGTGACGATGCCGACCACGGTCATGCCGATCGCCATCGGGATGAGATACAGGCCCGCCGAGGAGCTCGCGATGCCGCGGACGACCTGGAGATAGACCATCACGTAGTACATCGAGCCGACCATGGCCGCGCCGACGAGCCCCTGGATGACGAAGCCCCAGCGCAGCTCCGGGACCCGGAACATGGACAGCGGCAGGATCGGTTCGGCGGCGGTCTGCTGGCGGCGCAGGAATAGCGCGAGGGAGGCCGCCGAGGCCAGCGCCAGCCCGATGACCTGCGGGGACGTCCAGTCGTACGCCTTGCCGCCCCACTCGGTGACCAGCAGCAGCGTGGTGGAGAAGGCGGCGGCGAGGGCCGCGCCGGGGAAGTCGATGCGGTGCCGCTCGGTGTGCCGGGGGAGTTTCAGGGCGAGCGCGGACACGGCGAGGACCGTGATGCCGATGGGCAGGTTGACGTAGAAGATCCAGCGCCAGCTCGCGTGGTCGGAGAGCACCCCGCCGATCCACGGGCCGAGCGCCATGCCGCCGCCCGCGACGATGCCGCCCATGCCGGCGCCCTTGCTGTCCTTCTCCTTGCCGGGCCCCTTGAGCTGGGCGATCACCACCATCGTCACGCTCATCAGCCCGCCGGCGCCGATGCCCTGCACCGCCCGGGCGGCGATCAGCTGGCCGATCGACTGGGCGGCCCCGCACAGCGCCGAGCCGAACAGGAAGGTGCCGACGGCCCCGAGGAAGACCTGCTTGGCGCCGAGGGTGTCGCAGAGCTTGCCGTAGAGCGGGAGCACCGCGGCCGAGGCCAGCGAGAAGGCGCTGACCAGCCACGGGATCTTGTCGATGCCGTGCGTGGGGTCGAGGTCCCGGACGATCGGGACGGTCGCCGCGGACACGATCTGCATGTCCAGGACGGCCAGCACGATCGTGGCGAGGCAGACGAGGAAGCCGATCTTGCGCTGGGTGTCGCTCATGGCCTGGGGCTGGCGCTGGGTCTCGGTCATGGGCAGAACCATGCCCGAGAATCGTGTACCGAGTCAATGTTTCATCCGAGATTAAATTTCATCTTGGTACAGTGACGGCATGGCTTTTGCTGAGGGCATGGGGCTGCGCGAGCGCAAGAAGCTCCAGACGGCGATCCGGATCTACCGGACCGCGGTGGCGCTGTTCGACGAGAAGGGCTTCGACGCCGTCTCCGTGCAGGAGATCGCCGACGCCTCCGAGGTCTCCAAGATGACCGTCTTCAACTACTTCGGCACGAAAGAGGACTTGGTCTTCAAGCCCATGGAGGACCACTTCTCCGATCCGGCCCACGCGGTGCGCGACCGCAAGCCGGGCGAGTCCGCCGTGGACGCCGTACGCCGGCAGTTCCTGGAGATGATCGACGGCCGCGACCCCTCGATCGGCCTGAACGCCGAGCCCTTCGCCCGCCGGATCCGCTCGGTGATCATGGCGACGCCCGTGCTGCGGGACCGGGCCTACGTCTCGGCGGAGAAGGGCGCCCTCGAACTCGCCGACCTGCTCACCGAGGAGACCGGCGACCGCACCCTGGCCCTGATCGCCGCCTCCACCCTCACCCACGTCCGCCAGGCCCTGGTCGAGGAGCACCACCTGCGCATCGACGCCGGCGAGAGCGTGGACGAGGTCGCCGCCGACGCCGCCGAACGGGCCGAGCGCGCCTTCGCGTTGGTGGCCGGGGGCCTCGCCGGGTACGCCGTCCGACAGGCCTAGGCTGACCCCCATGCCACCGGCCAAGAAGCGCGCTCGCAGCTACGACCCCGCCAAGATCCGCACCGCGGTGCTCACGCAGTTCGGGCAGGTACGACAGGCCGTACGCACCCTCACCCCCGAGCAGTTGACCGGCCCCACCCGTCTCGGCGACTGGACCGTCCGTGACCTCGCCGCACACGTCACCATGGCCGTCGGCGCCATCAGCAACGCCCTCGACGCCGAGGAACCGCCCAAGCGCGCCCTCGCCCTCCTGGACTGGCCCGCCACCACCGCGTCCCGAGGCGCCGACATCGACGACGGCACCCGGCAACTGGCGCAGGACAACCCCGACCTCGACGCCCTCTACGCCCGCACCGAGGAACGCTTCATCGCGAGCCTCGACCGGGCCCCCGACGACCGCCTCATCGGCAGCCGCACCGGCGCCATGACCCTCGCCGACTACCTGGTCACCCGGACCGTCGAACTCGTCGTCCACACCGACGACCTGAACGCCGCCGTCCCCGGCCTCGACATCCCGTACGACCGCCAGGCCCTGGCCGCCTGCACCCGGCTGCTCGCCGACGCGCTCGCCGCCAAGGCCCCCGGCGGTTCGACCGAGGTGCGGATCCCGCCGTACGCCGTGGTGCAGTGCGTCGAGGGGCTCCGGCACACCCGCGGCACCCCGCCCAACGTCGTCGAGACCGACCCGCTGACCTGGATCAGACTCGCGACCGGGCGGCTGACCTGGAAGGACGCCGTCGAGGACGCCAAGGTGAGCGCGAGCGGGGAGCGGGCGGATCTCGGCGGGTTGCTGCCCCTCATGGGCTGACACGGGAACCCGTCTCCCGACCCATCCGTCCCACCGCCATGGACAAACAGCGAATGACCCTCGCCGTCCTGACCGTCCTCCCGCTCGCCGCGGCCTGCGGAACCGAGCAGGCCGACGGCGGTTCGGTGGCCGCCGAGCGATCCGTCACCGGCATCCACTGGAGCGTCGACAGCGTCACCGTGGACGGCACCACCCACCGGGCCCCCGCCGGGGCGAACGTCACGATCGAGGACGGCAAGGCGGCCGGCAACTACGGCTGCAACCACTTCAACGCCAAGGTCTCCTTCGAGGACAGCACCCTCCGGCTCAGCGACCCCACGACGACCGAGATGGCCTGCGAGGAGCGCCCCATGGCCTTCGAGCGGACCCTCGCCCGCACCCTCACCGTCGGCGCCCTGAAGACCGACGTCACCGATCACCGGCTCACCCTCACCACCGACGACGGCGACACCGTCCGCCTCACCGAGGAACCGGACGCCCCGCTGTACGGCACGAAATGGGACATCACGTCACCGAGTCCCACCGGCGGAGCCCACCTCGTCTTCGACAAGAGGACCGGCAAGGTCACCGGCAGCCTCGGCTGCAACAAGGTCACGGCGACCGCCACGATCCGCGACGGACATATCACCCTGGGCGCCCCCGCCACCACCCGAATGATGTGCGACACCTCACTCATGAAGACGGAGAAGGCCCTCCTGGGCTTCTTCGACGGCACGGTGAAGTACGAACTGGATCATCGCGCCCTCACGTTGACCAGCGAAAACGGAAAAACCACCAACGCCGTCGCGACCGAGTGATCCCGTAAAGGTCCGTATCCCCAATTCGGACCAGTGGTCGACCTCGCCTACACTCGGGGACGTGCCACGTGGTGACGGTCGACTCAATCATGATCTGCTCCCCGGCGAGAAAGGCCCCCAGGACGCGTGTGGCGTCTTCGGTGTCTGGGCTCCGGGTGAAGAGGTCGCCAAGCTCACTTACTTCGGGCTCTACGCCCTCCAGCATCGGGGCCAGGAATCCGCGGGTATCGCGGTCAGCAACGGCTCCCAGATCCTCGTCTTCAAGGACATGGGCCTCGTGTCCCAGGTCTTCGACGAGACCTCTCTCGGTTCGCTCCAGGGTCACATCGCGGTCGGACACGCCCGCTACTCGACCACCGGTGCCTCCGTGTGGGAGAACGCCCAGCCGACGTTCCGTGCCACCGCGCACGGCTCGATCGCGCTCGGCCACAACGGCAACCTGGTCAACACGGCGCAGCTCGCCGAGATGGTCGCCGACCTCCCGAAGGACACCAACGGCCGCTCGACCCGCGTCGCGGCCACCAACGACACCGACCTGCTCACCGCGCTCCTCGCGGCCCAGGTCGACGAGGACGGCAAGCCGCTGACCATCGAGGAGGCCGCTCACACGGTCCTTCCGAAGGTGCGCGGCGCGTTCTCCCTCGTCTTCATGGACGAGCACACGCTGTACGCCGCCCGCGACCCGCAGGGCATCCGCCCGCTGGTCCTCGGCCGCCTGGAGCGCGGCTGGGTCGTCGCCTCGGAGTCCGCCGCCCTCGACATCTGCGGCGCGTCCTACGTCCGCGAGATCGAGCCGGGCGAGTTCGTCGCCATCGACGAGAACGGCCTGCGCACCTCCCGATTCGCGGAAGCGAAGCCCAAGGGCTGCGTCTTCGAGTACGTCTACCTCGCGCGCCCCGACACCGACATCGCCGGCCGCAACGTGTACCTCTCCCGCGTGGAGATGGGCCGCAAGCTGGCGAAGGAAGCCCCGGTCGAGGCGGACCTGGTCATAGCGACTCCGGAGTCCGGCACCCCGGCCGCCATCGGCTACGCGGAGGCGTCCGGCATCCCGTTCGGCGCGGGCCTGGTGAAGAACGCGTACGTCGGTCGTACGTTCATCCAGCCCTCCCAGACGATCCGGCAGCTCGGCATCCGTCTGAAGCTGAACCCGCTGAAGGAAGTCATCAAGGGCAAGCGCCTGGTCGTCGTGGACGACTCGATCGTGCGCGGCAACACCCAGCGCGCCCTGGTCCGGATGCTCCGCGAGGCGGGCGCCGCCGAGGTCCACATCCGGATCTCCTCGCCGCCGGTCAAGTGGCCCTGCTTCTTCGGCATCGACTTCGCCACCCGCGCGGAGCTCATCGCCAACGGCATGACGATCGACGAGATCGGCACCTCGCTCGGCGCCGACTCCCTGGCGTACATCTCCATCGACGGCATGATCGAGGCGACCACGATCGCCAAGCCGAACCTGTGCCGCGCCTGCTTCGACGGCGAGTACCCGATGGAGCTCCCGGACCCCGAGCTGCTCGGCAAGCAGCTCCTGGAGACCGAGCTGGCCGCGGGTCCCGCAGCCACGGCCGCGGCCGACGCGATCCGTCGCCCGTAAGCCTCGTAGAACCCAACCCGAAAGATCCCAGGCAATGTCTGAGACCACATCCTCCGGTGCTTCCTACGCGGCTGCCGGCGTCGACATCGAGGCGGGCGACCGCGCCGTAGAGCTGATGAAGGAGTGGGTGAAGAAGACGCAGCGCCCCGAGGTCCTCGGCGGCCTCGGCGGTTTCGCCGGCCTCTTCGACGCCTCCGCCCTCAAGAACTACGAGCGTCCCCTGCTCGCCTCCGCCACCGACGGCGTGGGCACCAAGGTGGACATCGCGCGCCAGCTGGGCGTCTACGACACGATCGGCCACGACCTGGTCGCGATGGTCATGGACGACATCGTGGTGTGCGGCGCCGAGCCGCTGTTCATGACCGACTACATCTGCGTCGGCAAGGTCCACCCCGAGCGGGTCGCCGCGATCGTCAAGGGCATCGCCGAGGGCTGTGTCCTCGCCGGCTGCGCCCTGGTCGGCGGCGAGACGGCCGAGCACCCCGGACTGCTGGGCCCGGACGACTTCGACGTCGCCGGCGCCGGTACGGGCGTCGTGGAGGCCGACCGGCTGCTCGGCCCCGATCGCATCCGTACGGGTGACGCGGTCATCGCCATGGCGGCCTCCGGTCTTCACTCGAACGGGTACTCGCTCGTCCGGCACGTCCTGCTGAACCAGGCGGGCCTGTCCCTGGACGCGCGGATCGAGGAGCTGGGCCGCACGCTCGGCGAGGAACTCCTGGAGCCCACCAAGATCTACTCGCTGGACTGCCTGGCGCTGACGCGCACCACCGACGTGCACGCCTACTCGCACGTCACCGGTGGTGGCCTCGCCGCCAACCTGGCCCGCGTGATCCCCGACGACCTGCACGCGATCGTCGACCGCTCCACCTGGACCCCGGCCCCGATCTTCGACCTCGTCGGCAGGACCGGCTCGGTCGAGCGTCTGGAGCTGGAGAAGACCCTGAACATGGGCGTCGGCATGATCGCGATCGTCCCCGAGGAGTCGGCGGACGTGGCCCTCACGACGCTGGCCGACCGCGGGGTCGAGGCCTGGGTGGCCGGCGAGATCACCGACCGCGGCGACCACGCCACGGGCGCGGAGCTGGTCGGGGACTACGCCTGAGCAGTCCGCTGCCGACTGGCAGCGCAAAACCCGGTCCGGTGGTGTGGACCACTACCGGACCGGGTTGCGACTGCTGGAGCGTCAAGCGCCGCGGCGTTGCTGCGACGAAGGACCGGACTCGTCGTCCTCGTCCTCATCGTCGTCGTTATAGAGATCCGCGTACTGCGCGTACGGGTCGTCTTCATCGTCGTCTTCGAACGGCTCGCCATTCGGCGGCTGTTGCGAAGTCGAAGCGCCCAGCTCATTGGCCAGACGCGACAGGTCAGTCCCGCCGCTGCTGTACTTCAGCTGGCGGGCGACCTTCGTCTGCTTGGCCTTTGCCCGGCCGCGCCCCATGGCTCGACCCCCTCGGTGACGGGGCTCGATGGCCCCAGAGTCTTGACACGCGTTCATGATCTGGAACGGGCTCTCCGCAGAGAGACCGGCCCGTAGGGCTTCCACGGTACCTGAGCCCACGCCCATACGGTACGTCGCCCGCAGGACGGGCCTGGCCCCAGAACCCGCGAGGCGCCCTGTCCCCGCTGGTCAACCGCGATTTTAACCACTTCTTGGCGGCCGACCCGCCGACGAACGTGAGAGTTCTCTCTAAGTGCCCGCCGACGGGTACCGGTCATGCGCCGCTACGAGGGTCAGCGCGCCCGGCGCGCCACCGCCGCCTCGTGCATCCGCTGCTCGGCGATCCGGTCGGCCGCGGCGGCCGGCGGGATGCCGTCCGTCTTCGCACGTGCGAATATGGCGAGCGTGGTGTCGTAGATCTTCGCCGCCTTCGCCTTGCACCGGTCGAAGTCGAAGCCGTGCAGCTCGTCGGCGACCTGGATGACCCCGCCCGCGTTCACCACGTAGTCCGGCGCGTAGAGGATGCCGCGGTCGGCGAGATCCTTCTCCACCCCCGGGTGCGCGAGCTGGTTGTTGGCCGCGCCGCAGACGATCGTCGCGGTGAGCGCGGGCACGGTGTCGTCGTTCAGGGCGCCGCCCAGCGCGCAGGGGGCGTAGATGTCGAGGCCTTCGGCACGGATCAGGGTGGCGGTGTCGGCGACGGCCGTCACGCCGGTCGGGTGCGCGGCCAGGATGCGGCCCACGGCCTCTTCGCGGACGTCCGTGATGACGACCTCGGCGCCCTCCTCGCGCAGGTGGGTCACCAGGTGGTGGCCGACCTTGCCGACGCCCGCGATGCCGACCTTCCGGCCGGCCAGCGAGGGGTCGCCCCACAGGTGCTCGGCGGAGGCCCGCATGCCCTGGTAGACGCCGAACGCGGTCAGCACGGAGGAGTCGCCGGCGCCGCCGTTCTCGGGCGACCGCCCGGTGGTCCAGCGGCACTCACGGGCGACGACGTCCATGTCGGCGACGTACGTGCCGACGTCGCAGGCCGTGACGTAGCGCCCGCCGAGTGAGGCGACGAACCGGCCGTAGGCGAGCAGCAGCTCCTCGCTCTTGACCGTGTCCGGGTCGCCGATGATCACGGCCTTGCCGCCGCCGTGGTCCAGGCCGGCCATGGCGTTCTTGTACGACATCCCGCGCGCGAGGTTCAGGGCGTCGGCGACGGCCTCCTCCTCGGTCGCGTACGGGTAGAAGCGGGTGCCGCCGAGGGCGGGGCCAAGCGCGGTGGAGTGGATGGCGATGACGGCCTTCAGGCCACTGGCACGGTCCTGGCAGAGCACGACTTGCTCATGACCGCCCTGGTCCGAGTGGAACAGGGTGTGCAGGACGCCGGCTGATACTTCGGTCACGGTGGTGACTCCTGGATGCGTAGCGGCGGTTGGGACCAGCTCCCGTAAGGGTGGCGGGCGCTGTGGGCACGAGATTAGAGCCTGACCGGACCCGCCCACCTCGCCGTGCTCAGGATCACCTACGCACGGAGTACCCCCGTGCGACGATTTGCATAGATTTCCAGCCCGTTTGTGAGCGGGTTCCGAAGGTTTTCCTGGCAGCGGGCGGGGGAGGGAGCAGGCGTGCCCAAGGTGTCCTCGGTGGTCGTCCCGTATGCGACCTATCTCCGTGTGTACGAGCCGCTGGCCGCCTTCCCGGAGCCGGAGCGCGGCCACTGGGCGCGCTACGCCCGCCGCCCCGACCGCCCCTCGTACCAGGACGAACTGCGCCGCTCCCTGGCCGACTTGCTGCCCACCCCGCCGATGGCCGTACCGGTGCACGAGAGCAGCGACGCGTTCGTGCTGGACGTGGACGGCGTGCTCTGCGTCTGCCCCTGGCGGACCCGGCTGCGCGGCTGGCAGGCCCTGGGGGAGCTGGGCGAGGAGCTGCCGAAGCCGGTCCTGGACGCGGTGCTGCCGGAGGTCGTACGGCGGCAGGCGGCGCAGGACTACGAGCGGTGGCTGATCCGGAACCCGGACGCCCGCCCCTGGATCCGCACCTCGACCTGGCAGGTGCCGCTGCACTGGTTCGTGCTCGTCGGCGACGAGGAGCGGTCCTTTGACAAGGGGTCCGGGGAGATCCCGGCGATGCTGCGCTACCGGACGCCGATGGTGCAGGCGCGGCGACGGGTGGCGCGGGCTCTCAGGACGCTGAAGGACACCCTCGACGAGGGGCCGCTCATCGACGGCCTGGTCGACGTGGGGCGTTGGCTGGAGGAGTTCCACCCGCGCTCGCTCGTCGAGCTGGACTACGGCGGCCTCGTGCACACGCTGCCGGCCGGCGAGCTGGAGGACGACCACTCGGCGGCGGACGTGGCCGAGGGCATCGAGGCGCTGCGGCGGGGTGACGGGGCGGCCGCGGGGGAGGCCTACGGGCGGCTCGTGGAGCGCTGGCGGTCGGTCAGGGACCGGCGCTCGGCGAACTGAGTGCGGCTGCCGAGTGCGGCCTAGGTCACGAACGGGTGTTTGACGTGACGCTCGTTTTGGGGTTTTGTCCTCGCACTGAGTTGCCCGCGAACCTTGAGGTTCCCCCGACATGGGACGTACGTCACGATCCGGGCTTTCATCTCAACTGAGGCTCAAGTGCGGTCAAGCGTGATGGACCGCACGTACCTGGCCCTTGCGCCTCTTCCCCCTCCTCATGCCAAAATAGGACAAGGGGCCCGGGGGAGGTTCCGCTTTGGGGGGTCTGGAGACTCCTGATCGCTCTGTGACTGATCGTCACAGTGGCGTGACTGTCCGCTATGGCATGGTCCATCGGCCTCTGTCGCCGATGAACACCTGGGGGGCAATTCCATCGGTTTGGCCGACGCGGCTGGACAGATGGTGTAGTTGTAGTGCCGAGGACAAGCCGTTCGTCCTATAACCGACTCGACTCGCGTCCGCCATTTCGGGCAACGCGGGTCAAGGTGCAGAATTTAGAGGAAAGAACCGAGAAGGTTCGGTTCTCCCGAGGAGGCCGCTCATGACCGCTCGCACCCCTGATGCCGAGCCGCTGCTGACCCCGGCTGAGGTCGCCACCATGTTCCGCGTGGACCCGAAGACGGTCACGCGGTGGGCGAAGGCCGGGAAGCTTACTTCCATCCGTACGCTCGGCGGGCACCGCCGCTACCGCGAGGCGGAGGTCCGTGCACTGCTCGCGGGCATCCCGCAGCAGCGCAGCGAGGCCTGAACCAACTGAATAACGGACAAACCGGCAGGTCCCCCAACGTGCCGATACGTCCGTGACACCGCTTCACAAGCTCCAAGCGACGCGGGTTCCGCCCCAACGGGGCCCACGCCCAAGCTCATCCCAAGAACATCACAGGGTGCGTCGTCGATCGCGCTGGACTCCGCCGAGTCCAGCGCGATCTTTTTTGTGCGCGCGGGGAGTCTTGCTGACGGCTCTGTGAGCGGGCTTGTCGGAGTCTGGGGAGGGGTGTCGGATCTCCTGTGGACGCCCCCTCCGGACTGGTGCAATTGCACATATTAAATTGACCAGTTGTAGGTGAGGCGTAAGTACCGCGGTTTCAGAAACTCATGCGGTGACACCCGTCACATGCCAGAGTCCTTGTTGCCTCTGGCTCATGTGCGCTAGAGGAGCCACGCGTTCCACCGTCCCACGCCGGTACGGGTGTTGGGGCCGCCGTTGGTCACGCGTCGGCGGGACTTTCGTCCTCCGCGGCCTCTTCGGCGCCCTGTGGGCCTCTCGGGGCGGAGTCCATGGCCAGCCGCAGCAGCTGGTGGCAGATCGGGCAGTGGCGCGTCAGATGGCGATAGGAGGAGGCGGCCGACAGATGCGCACGGAGCAGCGCCCGCGTCTCGTGCCTGACCGAAGCCGCCATACGCCACCTCCAGGGGCCACGCGGGGAAGGGGCCCTGGTTTCTGGGTACCGACCGAAGGGGACGCCGTCAAGACGGCGCAAGGCGGCTGAGGGAGCTGTGCCACGAGAGGTCCAGCTGGTCGACGTACGAAAAGAGGCCCGGATCAAAAGATCCGAGCCTCTTATTGCGGTCCTGACGGGATTTGAACCCGCGGCCTCCACCTTGACAGGGTGGCGAGCACTCCAAACTGCTCCACAGGACCAGGTTTCGCGGCGCTTATTGCTGCGTTGCGCTGCGAGAAGGACTGTACAGGAGGGTGAGGGTCCTGCGCGAACTCACCCGGTGTGCACGGTCGGTTACGGCACGGCCGCGTCGATCGCCTTCACGATCCGCTTGTCCGAGATGGGGTACGCCGTGCCCAGCGCGTGGGCGAAGTAGCTGACCCGGAGCTCCTCGATCATCCAGCGGATGTCCAGGACGGTGGCCGGCACCGGGCGGCCCTGCGGCAGCTGCTCCAGGAGCCAGGCGTACTCGTCCTGCATCTCGTGGACCTTCTCCATGCGCGTGGTGTCCCGCTGTACGGCCGTCGGCATCTGCTGGAGGCGACGGTCGGCGGCGACCAGGTAGCGCATCAGGTCCGGCAGCCGGCGCAGCCCCGTCGCCGTCACGAAGCCCGGCTTCACGAGGGCGTCCAGCTGCTTGCGCACGTCCGTCAGGTTCGCGAGGAGCGCGGGGCTGCGTACGCCCTTCAGACGGCGCTCACAGGCCTGCCAGGCGGCCAGCACCTGCTGCACCTGCCCGACCGTACGCACCGTCGTGTCGACGATCTCCGCGCGGACCTTCTCGTACAGCTTCCGGTACGACTCCTCGTCCCACGCAGGTCCCCCGAAGTCGCCGATCAGCTTGTCCGCCGCCGCCATCGCGCAGTCGTCGAACAGGGCCTGGATCGTGCCGTGGGGGTTGGCCGAGAGCGCCAGCTTCTGGGCGTTCGTCAGGTGATCGCTCGCGAACTTCGCCGGGTTCACCGGGATGTTGCGGAGCACCAGCCTGCGCGTGCCCTTCCACATCGCCTCCGCCTGTTCCGCCTCCGTGTCGAAGAGGCGGACCGAGACCGTGTCGCCGTCGTCCACGAGGGCCGGGTACGCCTTCACCGGCTGGCCCGCCCGGCGCGTCTCGAAGACCCGCGTCAGCGTGCCGATCGTCCAGTCGGTGAGGCCCTTGCGCTCCAGGGACTCGCCGCCCTGGCGCTCGGCGGTGGCCGCGGCAGCCTGGGAGAGGGCTTTCCTCGCCTTCGGCTTCAGCTGGAGCTTCAGCGCCTCCAGATCCTTGTCCTCGGCCAGCTTGCGGCGCCGCTCGTCGACGATCCGGAAGGTGATGCGCAGATGGTCCGGGATCTTCGACCAGTCGAAGTCCTCGGCCTCGAAGGGCACGCCGACCATGCGCTTCAGCTCACGGGCCATGGCCGTGGTCAGTGGCTCCTGGAGCGGGACCGCCGTGTCCAGGAAGCGTTTGGCGAAGTTCGGCGCCGGGACGTAGTTGCGGCGGATCGGCTTGGGGAGGGAGCGGATCAGCTCCGTCACGACCTCCTCGCGCAGGCCCGGGATCTGCCAGTCGAAGCCCTCGTCCGTGACCTGGTTGAGGACCTGGAGCGGGATGTGGACGGTGACACCGTCGGCGTCCGCGCCCGGCTCGAACTGGTAGGTGACCCGGAACTTCAGCTGCCCCTGCCGCCAGGAGTCCGGATAGTCGGCCTTGGTGACCGCCTCCGCCGACTCCCGGATGAGCATCTCCCGCTCGAAGTCGAGGAAGTCGGGCTGCTCGTGCCGCTTGCGCTTCCACCAGGAGTCGAAGTGGGCGCCGGAGACGACGTGTTCGGGCACCCGCTGGTCGTAGAAGTCGAAGAGCGTGTCGTCGTCGACGACGATGTCCCGGCGCCGGGCGCGGTGTTCGAGCTCCTCGACCTCGCTCAGCAGCTTGCGGTTGTCGGCGTAGAACTTGTGGTGCGTACGCCAGTCACCCTCGACCAGGGCGTTGCGGATGAAAAGCTCGCGGGACGTCTCCGGGTCGATCCGGCCGTAGTTGACCTTGCGCTGGGCGACGATCGGTACGCCGTACAGCGTGACCTTCTCGTACGCCATCACGGCCGCCTGGTCCTTCTCCCAGTGCGGTTCGGAGTACGTCCGCTTCAGCAGGTGCTCGGCGAGCGGCTCGACCCACTCCGGCTCGATCTTGGCGTTGACGCGGGCCCAGAGGCGTGAAGTCTCCACCAGCTCAGCCGACATGACGAAACGGGGCTGCTTCTTGAAGAGCGACGAGCCCGGGAAGATCGCGAACTTGGCGCTGCGGGCGCCCAGATACTCGTTCTTGTTGCCGTCCTTCACGTCCTTCATCCCGATGTGGGAGAGAAGGCCGGCGAGGAGGGAGACGTGGACGGACTGCTCGGGCGCGTCGTCCTCGTTCAGATGGATGCCCATCTGCTTGGCGACCGTGCGCAGTTGCGTATAGATGTCCTGCCACTCGCGGATGCGCAGGAAGTTGAGGTACTCCTGCTTGCACATCCGGCGGAAGGAACTCGAACCCCGCTCCTTCTGCTGCTCGCGGACGTACCGCCACAGGTTCAGATAGGCGAGGAAGTCACTGGTCTCGTCGCGGAAGCGGGCGTGCTGCTGGTCGGCCTGGGTCTGCTTGTCGGCGGGGCGCTCGCGCGGGTCCTGGATGGACAGCGCCGCCGCTATGACCATGACCTCGCGGACACAGCCGTTCTTGTCGGCCTCCAGGACCATCCGGGCCAGGCGCGGGTCGACGGGCAGCTGGGCGAGCTTGCGGCCGGTGTCGGTGAGGCGCTTGCGCGGGTCCTTCTCGGCCGGGTTCAGCGCGCCGAGCTCCTGGAGGAGCTGCACGCCGTCGCGGATGTTGCGGTGGTCCGGCGGGTCGATGAAGGGGAACTTCTCGATATCGCCGAGGCCGGCCGCGGTCATCTGGAGGATGACGGAGGCGAGGTTCGTGCGGAGGATCTCCGCGTCGGTGAACTCCGGGCGGGCGAGGAAGTCGTCCTCGCTGTACAGCCGGATACAGACACCGTCGGACGTACGGCCGCAGCGGCCCTTGCGCTGGTTGGCGCTGGCCTGCGAGATCGCCTCGATGGGGAGCCGCTGGACCTTGGTGCGGTGGCTGTAGCGGGAGATACGGGCGAAGCCCGGGTCGATGACGTACTTGATGCCCGGGACGGTCAGCGAGGTCTCGGCGACGTTCGTCGCCAGAACGATCCTGCGGCCGGTGTGCGGCTGGAAGACGCGGTGCTGCTCGGCGTGCGAGAGCCGGGCGTAGAGGGGGAGGACCTCGGTGAACCGGTAGTTCTTCTTGTTGAGCGCGTCCGCGGTGTCCCGGATCTCCCGCTCGCCCGAGAGGAAGACGAGGATGTCGCCCTTGCCCTCGGCCTGGAGCTCCTCGACGGCGTCGCAGATCGCGGTGATCTGGTCGCGGTCGGCGTCGTCGGAGTCCTCTTCGAGGAGGGGCCGGTACCGCACCTCCACCGGATACGTCCGCCCGCTGACCTCGACGATCGGGGCGTCCCCGAAATGCCGGGAGAAGCGCTCGGGATCGATGGTGGCGGAGGTGATGACGACTTTCAGATCCGGCCGCTTCGGCAGCAGCTGGGCGAGGTAGCCGAGCAGGAAGTCGATGTTGAGGGACCGCTCGTGGGCCTCGTCGATGATGATCGTGTCGTAGGCGCGCAGCTCGCGGTCGGTCTGGATCTCGGCGAGCAGGATGCCGTCGGTCATCAGCTTGACGAAGGTGGCGTCCGGGTTCACCTGGTCGGTGAACCGCACCTTCCAGCCGACGGCCTCGCCGAGCGGGGTGTTCAGCTCCTCGGCCACGCGCTCGGCGACGGTACGGGCGGCGATACGACGGGGCTGCGTGTGCCCGATCATGCCGCGGACGCCACGCCCCAGCTCCATGCAGATCTTCGGGATCTGGGTCGTCTTGCCGGACCCGGTCTCACCGGCCACGATCACGACCTGGTGATCACGGATGGCGTCCGCGATCTCGTCCTTCTTCTGGCTGACCGGGAGCTGCTCGGGATAGCTGACGGCCGGCACGCGGGAGCGCCGCCCGGCCATGCGTTCCTCGGCCTTCGCGACCTCGCCCTCGATCTCGGCGAGCACGGCGGCACGGGCCTCCGGCTTGCGGATCTTGCGCGCGCCTTCGAGCCGGCGGCCGATCCGGTGCGCGTCGCGCAGGGACAGCTCGCTCAGGCGGGGGGCGAGGGCGCCGAGGCTCGGGGCGTCGGAGGCGCCGGGGGCGGGGGCGGGATGCGTAGACATACGGGATCCAGGATCTCATCCCCGGGAAATCCGTGGCGAACGCTTTTGCTCCGGTGCCCCGGGCGGCTGCGCGGCGCCGTCCAGGACCCGGCGGGCGGGGGACGTCGTGTGTGCCGTCGTCCCCCACCCCTGCGGTACGCGCGTCAGCGCACGTCCACGTAGTCCTCTCGGCCGCTTCCCACGAAGTGCCTGCTGTCCGGGTACAGGTGGACCGGGACCCAGGTGCCGTCCTGCTTGGCCGTGAAGCCCTTGCTGAAGGAGCCGTTGGTCTTGGTGGTGACGGTGGCCATCAGGTACCAGGTGGTCTGGCCCTTGGGCCGGAAGAGGATCTGCACCTTCTTGCCGCCGTAGGCCTTCCAGGTGGACGAGCCGGGCTGGCGGTCCTGGAGGACGCCCTTCACCGTGATCGTCCGGCCCTTGGAGACCGGCTCGGGGGACGCGTTGGCATCCTTGACGCGGGTGACGGCGCGGTTCTTGCGCAGGCTCTTGGAGACGGTGCCCTTGATGTCCTTGGTGGTGGACCCGGCGTACCGCAGGCGCCAGTAGCCGTCCGTGTAGCCGGGCAGCTTCTCGACGACGAACTGGGAGCCGAAGCGGGTCTTCACGGTCTTCTGCGTGGTCCAGCCGCTGGTGCCGTTGGCCGAGTACTGGACGTCGACGCTGACCTGGTCGCTGGTGTCCCGCCCGATCGCGTCGAGGCTGCCGGTGATCTCCAGCTGCGCGTACTTGTCCATCGCCGCCGTGAACTCGGTGAACTTCGTCGTGGCCGTGACCGCCACGCTGACGTCCGCGGTGGTGGTGCGCTGGATGAACGGGTTGTACGGGTACGGCGTGAAGGCCACCTCGAACGTGGACTTGCTGCCCCACGGGTACTTCTCGAGCGAGAAGCGGCCGTCGGCATCGGTGGTCGCCTCGGCCGGGTTGCAGGTGGTGCAGTCCTTGTAGTCCATCTCCAGCGGGATGCCGGGCAAGGGCTTCCACGAGGAGTCGCCGCTCTGGTACTGGAGGGTGCCGGTGACCGCGACCTTCTCGTTCGCGACGACGTGGAAGCTGCTCCGGTCCAGGACGAAGCGGGTCGGCGCCGCCTTCGGCCGGACGTCGATCCAAGGGCTCGTCGCGAAGCCGAGATCGCCCTCATACTGGGCGAAGGTCCAGCCACCCGCCGTCGTCTCGTGGGACGCGGAGAAGTGGCCGGCGTCGTCCGTGACGGTGGTCGCGTCCTGGTTCTGGTCGAACGTGAGGTCCACGGTGGCGCCGGGCAGCGGCACCGTCTCGCGGGTGCGCGGGTCGCGGACGACCATGTCGCCGGTGGCGGTGACGGTCTTGTGCTCGATGTCCGGCTGTTCCGGCGTGACGGCGAAGCCGCTGATCACGGGCTGCTTCTGGTAGTGCAGCTTGCCCGCGTCCTGCTGGACGGTGGTCTCACCGGCGGTGTTCGTGGCCTCGATGTCGACCGTGTAGTCGCCGAGGGTGTCCAGGTGAATGGGCTGGGAGGACCAGACACCTTCCCAGGGACTCACGTAGTACGTCAGCTTGAAGTCGGTGACGGTCGCGACCGGAGCGTCCGACGCGGCGCTGCCGACGGGCCGCAGGGATGCGGTGATCTTGTCGATCTCACCGCTGTAGTTGAGCCGTACGTCGAGCACCGACCAGTCGGCCTGGTCGCCGTACGCCTCTTTGACGTTGGGTCCGGCGGCGTGTGCGGTGCCGGGAATCGCGAATGTGGAGAACATGACAGCCGCGGCGGTCACGATTCCCCTGGTGATGCGTCTCAAGAACCCCCCTCAGGCTCTCTGTGAGCGACGAAAACCCCCACCGGTTGTCCGGTGGGGGTTTTCGTACTGAGTGGCTGGGGCCGGGGTCGAACCGGCGACCTATCGCTTTTCAGGCGATCGCTCGTACCAACTGAGCTACCCAGCCACGAGGCTTCAAGGAAACCTCAGCGGTCCTGACGGGATTTGAACCCGCGGCCTCCACCTTGACAGGGTGGCGAGCACTCCAAACTGCTCCACAGGACCAAGCTGTTGTGTACGACAGTGTCGCACACGGTGTTGCGTGCCCCCAACGGGATTCGAACCCGTGCTACCGCCTTGAAAGGGCGGCGTCCTAGGCCGCTAGACGATGAGGGCTATCGGCCCGCCTTGCGCTTCGCAGCGCGTCGGGGACGTGAGAAGCATATGGGATGCCGGGAGGTATCGCCAAAACGGTTTAGTGGGCTCGGCCGGAAGGGGTGGAGGAAGGCGGCGGGGAGGGGGTCGGCGTGGGGGTCGCGCCCGGCAGGTTGTCCTCCGGCAGGTGGCGGCTCACCTCCGCCGTCGTCAGGCCGAGGCCGCCCAGTTTGATCGAGTCCCAGGCCTGAAGGCGGCGGGTGTCGCGGTCGAAGTAGAGGATCGAGGCCTCGATCGGGTCGGGGTACTTGCCCTCGACCGCGCGCAGGCCGCTGCCGCCGGTGGAGCCCTCGATGCGCAGCCGGGTGCCGTTGTCCATGACCTCCGTGCCCTCGTGGTGCAGATGCCCGGAGAGGACCAGCGGGACCGAGCCGTCGACCTCGCGGGCGGCGGAGGGCTCGTGGATCACGGCGACGTCGACGGGCTTCCCGGCCGTCGTCCAGTCCCGCAGCGACGCGGCGAGCCGGGCGCCGGCCGCCTCCTGGGTCTCCTGGGCGCCGGACTTCTCGCTGCGGTCGGGCGTGAACTGGGGATCGCCCAGCCCGGCGAAGCGCAGCCCGGCGACGGTCTCGGCGCGGCCGTCGTCGAGGACGTGGACGTTCTTCATGCGTTCCAGGTAGCGCTGGGTGACCTGGGAGTCGTGGTTGCCGCGCACCCAGACGTAGGGCGCCCCGAGGTCGGCGACGGGGTCGAGGAAGCCGTTCTCGGCGGCGGTGCCGTGGTCCATGGTGTCGCCGGAGTCGACGATGACGTTGACCTGGTACTGCTCCACCAGCGAGGCGATGATCTTCCAGCTCGCGGGGTTCAGATGGATGTCGGAGACGTGCAGGACTCGGATGGTCGTGGGGTCCGGCTGGTAGGCGGGGAGCGTGGACGTGACGTCGTACAGCTTGGTCACGTTCGTCACCAGTCGGGCCAACTCCTGCTGGTAGACGTCGAACTCGGTGACGATGCTGCGGGCGTTGCCGACCAGGGACGGGGCCGAGGAGAGCAGGCCGGAGAACTTCGGCTGCAGGACCGAGTCGGGGTTCCAGGTGGCGTACGCCGTCCCGCCGCACGCGGCCAGCAGGGTCAGGGCGAGGCCGCCGGCGGCGAGGGCGCGGCGCGGGCGGCGGTAGACGGCGAGGCCGAGGGCGGTGGCGCCGGCGACGACGGCGACGCAGGAGCGCAGCGCCAGGTCGAGGGTGCCGTGTTCGACGTCCTTCGCGACCTCGTCCTGGAGGCCGGAGAGGCGTTCGGGGTGGTCGACCAGGGCCTGGGAGCGGACCGGGTCGAGCTGGTCGACGTTGACGTCGAGGCGGACCGGGGCGTGGTGGCTGTCCAGTTGCAGGGCGCCGAGCGGGGAGACGTTGATCTTGGTGCCGCCGGTGAGGGACGGGCGCAGGGTCATCGTGGTGTTCATGGGCCCGACGGGGGTGCGGACGTTGCCGACGATCAGCAGGCCCAGCCAGGCGCCGAGCAGCACGACCGCGACCAGGCCGAGGGCGCGGCCCCAGGGGTGCGGCTGGGGCACGAGCTCGACGGCCGGGTGCGGGCGGCGGGTGCGGTAGTGCCGGGCGAGGGCGCGCGGCGAGCGGCGGAGACGGATCAGGGCGTTCAGGACTGCGGCGGGGACGCGGGCCATTGGTCCCGTATGCCCAAGTGCGGGGGCGGGTATGCGGCGGACCTCGCCCGCGGTGATCAGCCCCAGCCGAGTTCGTGCAGGCGCTCGTCGTCGATGCCGAAGTGGTGGGCGATCTCGTGGACGACGGTGACGGCGACCTCGTGGACGACGTCGTCGCGGGTCGCGCAGTGGCGCAGGGTCGGGCCCATGTAGATCGAGATGCGGTCGGGGAGGACGCCCGCGTACCACTCGCCGCGCTCGGTGAGCGGGGTGCCCTCGTAGAGGCCGAGCAGGTCGGGGTCGTCCGCCGGGGGTTCGTCCTCGACGAACACCGCCACGTTGTCCATGACCCGGGTCAGCTCGGGCGGGATCCGGTCCAGGGCCTCGGCCACCAGCTCTTCGAAGGTGTCGCGCGTCATCTCCAGCACAGGGCCATTGTCGGGGACGGGGGCGTGATCCGCGGGGTCGGGCGCGGTTCGGGTGAGGGCGGGCCGCACCGGGGTCCGGCGCGTGTCCTCTTGCGGGCGGCGGGAGTTGAACAGGTTGACTCCCTCACCCGCCCTCGGAGGTGGCTGCCCGTGCGCCCCAAGTACGTACCCGTCCGTCTGGCCGCCACGGTCATGGCCGTCGCCGCTGCCGCCGGCTGCATGAGCGTCGGTGACGACGAGGGGGGAAAGAGCGCCAAGCCCTCGCACTCCGCCGGCGAGCGGGGCGGTGAGGCGCCGGACGGCGGGGCGGCGGTGTCCGGCGGCGGCTCCGGGTACGGGGCGGCGGGCGTCGACGGCAAGCACGGGAAGAAGGAGAAGGGCAAGGGGAAGGACGGGGAGTCGGCGTCCCCCTCCGCCTCGGCGTCCGCCGCGGACGAGGCGTCCCCCTCGGCGAAGCCCCAGCCCGGGAAGCCCGCCAAGCCGGGGCAGGCGACGCCGACCAAGGCGCAGCCGACGCCGACGCGGCCGGCTGACCCGGACCCGGTGACGCCAACGCCGGAGCCCCCGACGTCGGAGCCGCCGACGCCGACGGCGGAGCCGTCCTCCTCCGCGCACCCGGACCCCGAGGCGCAACTCGTCCAGCGGGAGCCGGCGCCGACGGCGGGCTCACCGGCGTGACGGTGTCGCGAGGGCGTGGCGATGTGACGTACGTCTAGTCCGGGGGGATTGGTTTGCCTTCGGGGGTGGAGGGTGCGTATGGTGGTAGATCGTTTGATCCCATTGCCCGGCGCCATTGCAGAGAGCGCCGTGTGGCGCGTTCTCTCCCTTGCCGTGGCTGACCGCATAGAGGCGGTCGTATTGCGAAATCACGGAGTTGACGGGCGCGTGCCGACGAGACTCCGGAAGGTTTCGCTTACGCATGTCCATTTCCAGTTCTGATCACATCGTCATGCCCGAGAACGACGAGAACGAGGCGGCCGTCGAGGCGCTCGAGACCGTCGACTCGGCCGACAGCAACGACACGACCGACACGACCGACTCGGTCGACGAGACCCCCGAGGTCACCTTCGCCGACCTCGGTCTGCCCGAGGGCGTCGTGCGCAAGCTCGCGCAGAACGGTGTGACCACCCCCTTCCCGATCCAGGCCGCGACCATCCCGGACGCCCTGGCCGGCAAGGACATCCTCGGCCGTGGCCGCACCGGCTCCGGCAAGACCCTCTCCTTCGGTCTGCCGACCCTGGCGCGTCTCGCCGGCGGCCGCACTGAGAAGCACAAGCCCCGCGCGGTCATCCTCACCCCGACCCGTGAGCTCGCCATGCAGGTGGCGGACGCCCTCCAGCCGTACGGCGACGTCCTCGGCCTGAAGATGAAGGTCGTCTGCGGCGGCACGTCGATGGGCAACCAGATCTACGCCCTGGAGCGCGGCGTCGACATCCTCGTCGCCACCCCGGGCCGACTGCGCGACATCATCAACCGCGGCGCCTGCTCCCTGGAGAACGTCGAGGTCGCCGTCCTCGACGAGGCCGACCAGATGTCCGACCTGGGCTTCCTGCCCGAGGTCACCGAGCTGCTCGACCAGGTCCCGGCCGGCGGCCAGCGCATGCTGTTCTCCGCGACCATGGAGAACGAGATCTCCACGCTGGTCAAGCGCTACCTGAGCAACCCGGTCACGCACGAGGTCGACAGCGCCCAGGGCAACGTCACGACCATGTCGCACCACATCCTGATCGTGAAGCCCAAGGACAAGGCGCCGGTCACCGCGGCCATCGCCTCCCGCAAGGGCCGCACCATCATCTTCGTCCGCACCCAGCTGGGCGCCGACCGCATCGCCGAGCAGCTGCGCGATGCGGGCGTGAAGGCGGACGCGCTGCACGGCGGCATGACCCAGGGCGCGCGCACCCGCACGCTGGCCGACTTCAAGGACGGTTACGTCAACGCGCTCGTCGCGACCGACGTCGCCGCCCGCGGTATCCACGTGGACGGCATCGACCTGGTCCTGAACGTGGACCCGGCCGGCGACCACAAGGACTACCTGCACCGCGCGGGCCGCACGGCGCGTGCCGGTCGCACGGGTACGGTCGTCTCCCTCTCCCTGCCGCACCAGCGCCGCCAGATCTTCCGCCTCATGGAGGACGCGGGCGTCGACGCCGGCCGGCACATCATCCAGGGCGCCGGCGCCTTCGACCCCGAGGTCGCCGAGATCACCGGTGCCCGGTCGATGACCGAGGTCCAGGCCGAATCCGCGGGCAACGCCGCGCAGCAGGCCGAGCGTGAGGTCGCCTCCCTGACCAAGCAGCTGGAGCGGGCGCAGCGCCGTGCCGCCGAGCTGCGCGAGGAGGCCGACCGCCTCGTCGCCCGGGCCGCCCGCGACCGCGGTGAGGACCCGGAGACCGCGGTGGCCGAGGCGCAGGCGGAGGCCGTGGCCGCCGTCGAGGCCGCCGAGGTGTCCGTGCCCGAGCAGCCTGCCGCGCAGGACGTCGACCGGAGCGAGGGCGCGGCGCCGTACGAGCGTCGTGAGCGTCGGGACAACGACCGTGGCGGCTTCCGTCGCGACGACCGTTCGTCCGGCCGTTCCTTCGAGCGTCGCGACGACCGCGGTGGCCGTGGGTTCGAGCGTCGCGACAACGACCGTGGCGGCTTCCGCCGTGACGACCGCCGTGACGACCGTGGTGGCCGTTCCTTCGAGCGTCGTGACGACCGTGGCGGCTTCAACCGCGACAACCGTGGCGAGCGTGGCGAGCGTGGGTTCGAGCGTCGGGACAACGACCGTGGCGGCTTCCGTCGCGACGACCGCCGTGACGACCGTGGTGGCCGTTCCTTCGAGCGTCGTGACGACCGTGGCGGCTTCAACCGCGACAACCGTGGCGAGCGTGGCGAGCGTGGGTTCGAGCGTCGGGACAACGACCGTGGCGGCTTCCGTCGCGACGACCGTCCGGCCGGCCGTTCCTTCGAGCGCCGTGACGAGCGCGGTGGGCACCGTGGCAGCGACCGTCCCTTCAACCGCGACCGCCGCGACGACCGTCCGGGCTTCCGCTCCGGTGGCCACGAGCGCCCCTACGGCCGCCGTGACGACCACCGTGGCACCGGCACCGGCACCGGCTCCGGTTCCGGCTCGTCCTTCGGCCGCCGCGACGACAAGCCGCGCTGGAAGCGCAACGGCTGACGCCGACTGAGCTGATCGAGAGGGGCCCGTACGACTTCGGTCGTACGGGCCCTTCGGCGTTTCAGGGGCAGTTGCGCGGGCTGGGGCGGGGCTGCGGTCGCACGGCACTTTTTGGCCATGCTGTGACGTGTGTCACGACTCCGGCGAGGGAAGTGCTGGGGGCATGACAGATGACGCGATAGCGAGCGGGCCGTCCAAGGGGCCATCCGGCCTGTCGGACGAGGAACGGCTGGCCCAGCTCGGTTACACGCAGGTCCTTGCCCGCCGTATGTCGGCGTTCTCCAACTACGCGGTCTCCTTCACGATCATCTCGGTCCTGTCGGGCTGTCTGACGCTGTATCTGTTCGGGATGAACACCGGCGGCCCCGCGGTGATCACCTGGGGCTGGGTGGCGGTCGGGCTGATGACGTTGTTCGTCGGGCTGTCGATGGCCGAGATCTGTTCGGCGTACCCGACCTCCGCGGGCCTGTACTTCTGGGCCCACCGGCTGGCCCCGCCCCGGACCGCCGCCGCGTGGGCGTGGTTCACGGGCTGGTTCAACGTGCTCGGGCAGGTCGCCGTGACCGCCGGCATCGACTTCGGGGCCGCGTCCTTCCTGGGCGCCTACCTGAACCTCCAGTTCGACTTCAAGGTGACACCGGGGCGGACGATCCTGCTCTTCGCCGCGATCCTCGTCCTGCACGGCCTGCTCAACACCTTCGGCGTGCGGATCGTGGCCCTGCTGAACAGCGTGAGCGTGTGGTGGCACGTGATCGGCGTCGCGCTCATCGTCGGCGCGCTGACCTTCGCCCCCGACCACCACCAGACGGCGTCCTTCGTGTTCGGCGAGTTCGTGAACAACACGGGCTGGGGGAGCGGGGTGTACGTGGTCGCGCTCGGGCTGCTGATGGCCCAGTACACCTTCACCGGCTACGACGCCTCCGCCCACATGACCGAGGAGACCCACGACGCCTCGACGGCCGGCCCGAAGGGGATCGTGCGGTCGATCTGGACGTCGTGGATCGCCGGCTTCGTGCTGCTGCTCGGCTTCACGTTCGCCATCCAGTCCTACGACGGTGCCCTGAACTCCAAGACGGGGGCGCCGCCCGCCCAGATCCTGCTGGACGCGCTGGGCGCGACGAGCGGCAAGCTGCTGCTCCTGGTCGTCATCGGGGCGCAGCTGTTCTGCGGGATGGCGTCGGTAACCGCCAACAGCCGCATGATCTACGCGTTCTCGCGCGACGGCGCCCTCCCGTACTCGCGCCTCTGGCACACCGTCAGCCCGCGCACCCGCACGCCCGTGGCGGCCGTGTGGCTGGCGGCGGGCGGGGCGCTGCTGCTGGGGCTGCCGTACCTGATCAACTACACGGCCTACGCGGCGGTGACCTCGGTGGCGGTGATCGGCCTCTACATCGCCTACGTCATCCCGACCCTGCTGCGGCTGCGCAAGGGCGAGGAGTTCGAGCGCGGACCCTGGCATCTGGGCCGCTGGTCCCGGGCGATCGGCGTGGTGTCGGTGGTGTGGGTCGGCGTGATCACGGTCCTGTTCATGCTCCCGCAGGTCTCGCCGGTCACCTGGGAGACCTTCAACTACGCGCCGGTGGCCGTCCTCGCGGTCCTCGGCTTCGCGGCGGCCTGGTGGCTGGCCTCGGCCCGGCACTGGTTCCTCAACCCCGAGCACGAGCGCACGCGGGCCCGGGAGGCGGCCCGCAAGGGCGCCCCCGAACCGGTCGATCCGTGACCTTTGCGGCCGGTACCCGACCCCGGCGCGGCCGTGTCCCCGATACCCGATCGGAGAGACGGCCGCGTCCGGCTATGCTCGGGGAGGCAACATCGCCTGGGGCCCTTAGCTCAATTGGCAGAGCAGTGGACTTTTAATCCATTGGTTGTGGGTTCGAGTCCCACAGGGCCTACCGATTCGCCCCCAGCTCAGAGGTAGTTCGAGCTGGGGGCGTGTCCGTTTTGGTAGAGCCTCATGATCGCGGGCTGGCCCGTAGCTGGCCCGAGAGTCCAACGATCATGGTGAACGTGCGACGGCCCCCGCCGGGCCGGGGGACCTAGCAGGGGCCGTCTTTCCTCCCCCAGAGGATGGGGGGGCGGACGGCTACGCCCCACCGACTTGTTCATGGGGTCAGCGCGTCCGTGGCCACAGCGCCCCGAGGATCAGCCTCACCTGGTCGATCAGGTGCGCCGGGTCGAAGGTGCCGGGGGCCGTGAGGGCCAGGCGGCCGAAGTGTTCGGCGCAGGCGACCAAGGCGTGGGCGAGGATGCGCGGGTCGAGGGAGTCGGGACCCGGGCCGGTCAGGGCGTGAGAGAGCCACGCCTCGACCAGGTGCCGGAAACGCTCCCGGTCCGCCTCGATGCGGTCGCGGACGACGGCGGGCATGTTGCCGGGCGGCGACAGGATCAGCCGCCAGGTGTCCGGGTCCTGATGGAGCATCGCCGACATGCGGCGTACGGTCTCCGCGGCGAACTCGGCCGGGTCGGGTGACTCGGTGGAGTCGGGCAGCGTGGCGAGCAGGCGGTCGAAGGCGCGGGCCTGCTGCCGGTCGAGCAGCGCGGTCAGCAGGGTGTCGAGGTTGTCGTAGGCGCCGTAGACCACGGACCGGGCGACGTCGGCCCGCTTGGCAACGGCGTCGATGGAGATCCGGTCGTAGCCGTCGCTCACGATCACGGCGAGGGCGGCGTCCAGCAACTGCTCGCGGCGCTGCTCGATCGGGACGCGGGGGGCGTAGGGGCGTCGCTTGCGGGGCCGGTCTCCGGAAGTCGCGTGGGTCGACACCTTGGCAGTTTACGACAGGCGTGTCTTAATTTAAGACACCAGTGTCGTATGTGAGGGGCGGCGGCTTCATGGCCAAGTTGAGGCGCGGTGACGTCATACCGCACGAGGACTACGGGTTCTTCGGGCCCGGGTCGGTCGTGTGGAAGGTCTGGAGCTATCCGACCGCCCCGACCGTGGGGTTCCAGCGCGCCGTGGTCGTCGAGGAACTCGACCCGCCGCTCGTCGCCGCCGTCCATGCGACCCAGGGCATCTACCGGCGCGCCCGCACCCGTTACGACCGCACGCTGCGGTACTTCGCGATGGTGGCCTTCGCCGGCACCCGTGAGGTCTGCCAGGCCGCGGACGTCCTGGTCAAGGTCCACTCCAAGGCGATCGGCGAGCTGCCGTACGGCGGTGGCACCTACGACGCCAACGACCCCGCCTCCCAGCTGTGGATCCAGCTCACCGGCTGGCACTCGATCCTCTACGCGTACGAGAAGTACGGCCCCGGCAAGCTCACCGAGCAAGAGGAGACGGAGTACTGGGAGGCCTGCGCCCTCGCCGCGGAGCTGCAGACCTGCTCCCCGGACGACGTACCGCGCAGCCGGGAGGGCATCCGGGCGTACTTCGCCGAGACGCGCCCGCGGCTGTCCGCCAGCCCGATCGCCAAGCAGGCCATGAACCACCTGCTCAGGACCGAGCTCGTGCTGCCGCCGACGCCGTGGTGGGCGAAGCCCGCGAGCCTCGCCGTCGCGCGGGCTCAGCGCATCGCCACGGTCGCCACCCTGCCGCGCTGGATGCGAGAGCTGGCCGGCATCCGGCAGTCACGCCTCCTCGACACGCTCATCGTGCCCGTCATGAAGACGGCCTTCGCGCTCGCCCATCTGAGCTCCCGGCTCGAACTGCTCCTGATAGGACGGCTCTCGCCCTCCACGGTCCCGGTGATCGCGCCGATGAAGCTCGGCGTCCCGCCCCGCACGCAGGAGGTGCTGACGCCGGCCGAGGCCCGCGCCCGCCACGGCTACCCCAAGCCCGCCGACGCCCACCTCGACTTCCGGGCCCGGCAGGCGGCCCGCGTCTTCGAGCACGGCGAGGCGCCCAGCGAGCAGGGCCTTGTCGAGTCCCAGGAGATCCTCGGGCCGCTCACGTAACGGGAGGCCAACGCCTGTGCAGGCGACGTAGGTTGGGCCCATGTCGATGTCACCGGTGAGCATGAGCGCCGACGCCGCACGCCACGTCCTCAACCTCTGGCGCCGCGAGCTGAGTCATGTCCCCGAGTCGGTGTGGCAGCGCACCGAGCTTCAGGTGCTGATCCTCGCCGACAACGGCCTCACTCACCTTCCGCCCGCCATCGGCCGACTCCACCGTCTGACCACGCTGGACCTCGGCCACAACCACCTCACCTCGGTGCCGCCCGAACTCGGTGCCCTGACCGGCCTCTCCGGCTTCCTCTACCTGCACGACAACGACCTCGCCGAACTCCCCGACACCCTCGGCGACCTCACCCGGCTGCGCTATCTCAACGTCGGCGAGAACAAGCTCGCCGAACTCCCGGACGCCGTCGGCCGGATGACCGGGCTCGTCGAACTCCGGGCCCAGCACAACCTGCTCACCACCCTGCCGGACGGCATCGGCCACCTCCCCGCCCTGCGCGAGCTCTGGCTCCGCGGCAACCGGCTCACCGGCCTGCCCTCGTCCGTCTCCGGCCTGCGCGAGCTGCGCCACCTGGAGCTGCGGGACAACGCCCTCACCGACCTCCCGGACGCCCTCGCCGGCCTCCCCCGCCTGCGCCACCTGGACCTGCGCGGCAATCACCTCACCGACCTGCCGGCCTGGCTCACCGGCCTGCCCGCGCTGGAGAAGCTGGACCTGCGCTGGAACGCCGTGAACCCCTCGTCGCCGCTCGTGGCCGAGCTGGAGCGGCGGGGGTGCGTGGTCCTGGCGTAGGAGACGGAGACGAAGGCCCTCCACACCGTCACCACCTTCGAGGAGACCCCGAGGATCGCCGTGGTCGCGCCGGCGGTTATCCGACGCTCAGCTCGCCCAGGGGCAGCGTGTGCTGGGTCTGGAGCACCTTGGCCCGCAGGTAGCGGACGTTGTGGGCGGTGGTGAAGACGCCGGTGGGGACGCGGTCGCGGACGTCGATGCCGAGGTCGCGCAACTGGCCCGCCTTGTCGGGGTTGTTGGACAGCAGGTCCAGCGACTCGATGCCCAGGGCCTTCAGCATCTGCGCGGCCGCCGTGTAGTCACGGCCGTCCTCGGGCAGGCCCAGCGCGGTGTTCGCGGCGTAGGTGTCGAGGCCCTGGTCCTGGAGGGCGTAGGCGTCGAGCTTGTTGTAGAGACCGATGCCGCGGCCCTCCTGGCGGAGGTACAGCAGCACGCCGCCGCGTTCGGCGATGCGCTCGACCGCCTCGCGCAGCTGCGGGCCGCAGTCGCAGCGGGCGGAGCCGAAGACGTCGCCGGTGAGGCACTCGGAGTGCAGCCGGACCAGGGGGTTGGGGCCCGGCTCGCCGAGGACGACCGCCAGGTGTTCCTGGCCGTCGACCAGTCCGTGGAAGGTGACCAGCTCGGAGTCGACGCGGTAGCCGTCACCGAAGCGCAGGGGCACGCGGACACGGGAGCGCTGGGTTGCGGCGGGGATGTCGGTCATGCGGGTACTCCGGTCCGTAGACATGTCTGCTTCAGATTTGAAGCAGATCTACGGTTCGAGACCCTATCCCATGCTTTAAATTTGAAGCAACAGATATATGACGCTTGTCACGGGCCGTTCGTCACGGGCCGTTCGTCACGAACAGGGCGACGACGACCGCCGCCGCCACGGAACCTCGTCCCCCGTGTCCTCCTGGAGCCCGTCCGCGATCACGCGGGAGATCTCCTCCAGCTGCCCCACCTGCTCCGGGCTGAGCCGGTCGAAGATCGCGGAGCGGACCGCCTCGACATGTCCCGGCGCCGCCCGCTCCACCTCCGCCATGCCCTCGTCGGTCAGGACGGCGACGCTGCCGCGCTTGTCCCACCGACAGCTCTCGCGCCCGACCAGCCCGTCCTTCTCCAGCCGGGTCACGGCGTACGTGAGCCGCGGCCGCGTGATCTTCAGCCCCTCGGCGAGCTCGGTCATCCGCAGCCTGCGTTCCGGCGCCTCGGAGAGAGTGGCCAGGATGGAGTAGTACAGGTGCGGCATGCCGGCGTCCTGCTGGAGCTGCCGGTCGATCGCGTCCTCCAGGAGGTGCGCCGCGGCCATGTACGCGCGCCAGGCGCGCTGCTCCTCGGGGGTGAGCCAGCGAGTCGTCATGCCCCCAGTGTAGGTTTGCTTCAAACTTGAACCAAGAGTGCCACGTCACAGCATGCCGCAGCGCGTCACGGCACACATCTCAGCGAGAGGGACCGCGCCGATGCCCCACCCGTACGTCCTCCTCTCCGCCGCCGTCTCCCTCGACGGCTACCTCGACGACACCGGCCCCGACCGGCTCCTGCTCTCCTCCCCGGCCGACTTCGACCGCGTCGACGAGGTCCGCGCCTCCGTCGACGCGATCCTGATCGGCGCCGGCACCATCCGCGCCGACAACCCGCGCCTGCTGGTGAACTCCGCGGAGCGCCGCGCGGCCCGGGTGGCGGCGGGCAAGCCGGAGTACCCCCTGAAGGTCACGGTCAGCGGCTCGGGCGAGCTGGACCCGGCGGCGAACTTCTGGCACACGGGCGGCGACAAGGTCGTCTATACGACGGACAAGGGCGCCGAGCGTGCCGAGGCGCACGGCCTCGCCGCCGACGTCGTCTCCCTCGGCGCCGACCTCGACTGGCACCGCCTGCTGGCCGATCTCACCGCCCGGGGCGTGGACCGCCTCATGGTCGAGGGCGGCGGCCGCATCCATACCCAGCTCCTCCAGCTGGGCCTCGCCGACGAACTCCAGCTGGTGCTGGCCCCGTTGTTCGTCGGCACCCCGGAGGCGCCCCGCCTCTTCGGCCCGGGCGGTTACCAAGGCGGCCGGCTGCGGCTGGTGGAGACCCGGCGGATCGAGGACGTGGTCCTCATGCGCTACGAGCCCACGGCCCCCGGCACCGGCCCGCTCGCCACGCCCGCCGACCACCACTGGCTCCGCCTCGCCTGTGAACTGGCGACGCTCTGCCCGCCCTCGCGGACCGCGTTCAGCGTCGGCGCGGTCGTGGTCGCCGCCGACGGCACGGAACTCGCCCGCGGGTATTCGAGGGAGGGCGACGACCCCGTCGTACACGCGGAGGAGGCCGCGCTGGCGAAGATCGACGTACACGACCCCCGGCTGGCGTCGGCGACCGTCTACAGCAGCCTGGAGCCCTGCGCCCGCCGCGCCTCCCGCCCCGCGCCCTGCGCCCGGCTGATCCTCGACGCGGGGGTACGGCGGGTGGTGACGGCCTGGCGGGAGCCGGACACGTTCGTGACGGCGGCGGACGGCAACGGGCTGCTGGCGGCGCAGGGTGTCGACGTCGTCGTACTGCCGGAGTACGAGGAGCGGGCGAAGGCGCCGAACAAGCACCTGTCGCCCTGAACGCGGGACCCCGCGGCCCGGCCGACCGATCGGACCAACAGATCCTGCGCCCCGGCAACCCCCGGTCCACGCTTCCCCTATGAGGCCCCGACTCACCGCCGCCCTCCTGCTGGCCCCGCTCCTCGCCACCGCCTGCGCGGGGACCGGTGCCGCCACCCGCACCATGGCCCGCGCCCTCCCCCCGGACACCGCCTTCACCCACCCCGGCGTGCTCGTCAGCGAGGCGCAGCTGGAGGCCGTGAAGAAGAACGTCACCGCGGGGAAGCAGCCGTGGCTCAAGGCCTACCTCGACATGCGGGACAGCAAGTACGGGGCGTACGACTACCGGCCCGAGCCGTACGCCAGCGTCGACTGCCCGGGTGGTGACCACGCCGACCGGCCCGCGCACGGGTGTGTCGAGGAGCGCGAGGACGCCATCGCCGCCTACACCCAGGCCCTGCTCTTCCGGATCACCGGCAAGCAGCAGCACGCCGTGAAGGCCAGGGAGATCCTGGACGCCTGGTCGGCGAAGATGCGGCGGCACACCGAGGAGGACGCCGGGTTGCAGACCGGGTGGGCCGGGTCGACGTGGGCGCGGGCCGCCGAGATCGTCCGGCACAGTCCCGGCGCGGGCTGGCCGGCGGACCGGGTCGCCCGGTTCGCGACCATGCTGCGCACGGCGTATCTGCCGACCGTCACCCGCAAGGTCCCCGACTACAACGGCAACTGGGATCTGGTGATGACCGACGCCGCCATCGGGATCGCCGTCTTCCTGGAGGACCGCAAGGCCTTCGACCACGCCCTGGAACGGTTCCGCGAGCGCGTGCCCGCCTACTTCTACCTGGCGAAGGACGGCAAGCTGCCGCTCACGCCGAAGGGGTCGACCGTCAACACCCCGCAGAAGCTCACGACGTACTGGTTCGGGCAGCGGACGTACAAGGACGGCATGTCCCAGGAGACCTGCCGCAACTTCAAGCACGTCGGCTACTCCGTCGCCGCCACCGCCCATGTCGCCGAGACCGCCTGGCACCAGGGCATCGACCTGTACGGCGAGGTGAAGGACCGGCTCAAGGCCACCCTCGCCTTCCACGCCCGGTACCAGGCGGGGGAGTCCGCGCCCGTGTGGCTGTGCGGCGGCAAGGTGGACCGGAACATGGGTCCCGACCTGGAGGTCGCCCTCAACCACCTGGAGAACCGCCTCGGCATCGCCGTCCCGGCCGCCCACAAGCTCGCCGAGGAGACCCGCCCGGCCGGCACCGACAACCTCTTCGTCTCCTGGGAGACCCTGACCCACGCGGGCAATCCCGGCACCTGAGAACCGCTCGTGAGCTGGGGCGACGTAAAGGTGGCGCGAGCGGTCCCGCGGATGGCGTATGCTGGTTTCAACGACGCGGGGTGGAGCAGCTCGGTAGCTCGCTGGGCTCATAACCCAGAGGTCGCAGGTTCAAATCCTGTCCCCGCTACTGAAGGCCCAGGGCCGGAATCCAGTCAATGGATTCCGGCCCTGAGTCGTTGTCCGGGTCCTTACTGAGCGTCGGCGGCGTCGGCGGGGTCAACTCGCCCGTTTTTCACCGGCCATGACCCCTACGTCCTGCCGAAAAAGGTTAATGATCAAGCAGAACAGCTTGGAATCCGTACCCCGGGTCTATTAACGTTCGATAACGCAGCGCGGTCGTCCCAGCCGTCACAAGAGTCGGCTCCGTGCGCACGCGCCGAATCCCGCAAGGGAACCGGGGAACCACCAACTTGGGGTGAATCACGCGTAAGTCGCCGTGAACCACGGCGGTTTACGCGCGTAGGAGACCTTCCTGCTCCGAACCCGTCAGCTAACCCGGTAGGCGAGAAGGAAGGAAAGGAGCACGCCCACGTGGCGTCAAACCGGCCTGCCCCCGAGGCCCCGTATGTGCCGAGCCAGCGCAGCACCGATGCCTTCGGCTACGGCAGCTACCACCATGACGAGGGCCCGCAGGACGTCTGGAATCCCACCGAGGACTCCCTCCGTCCGCCGCGTGGCAAACACCGGGTGGCCAAGCAGCGCGGCGGAGGACTCGCCCGCAGCTCCACGGTCCTGGGCGTCGGTGTCATAGCCGCCGTCGGCGCGGGCGGCATGGCCAGCGCCAACACCGGCAAGCCGCCGGTCTCCATCTCGATCCCCGACCTGCCCAACGTGGGCGGCGTCTTCGGCGGTGACGACGAGGCCCCCAAGGGTTCCGCCACCGCCCTCAGCAGCCTGGCCACCAGCGCCACGCAGACCGCCGAGAGCGGCTCGGACGCCGGTGAGGCGCTGCGCAACCGGATCATGGCGCAGGCCGAGAGCCAGCAGAACCAGGTCGACAACAAGGCGCAGCTGGCCGCCGAGGCCGAGGTCGCCACGCAGACCGCGAAGGCCGAGGCCGCCGCGCTCAAGCAGGCCGCCGACGACGCCGCCGCGGCGAAGAAGGCCGCCGAGGAGAAGGCCGCGAAGGAGGCCGAGGCCAAGCGCCTCGCCGAGCTCGCCAAGCAGTTCACGCTGCCGACCTCGTCGTACACCATCACGGGGACCTTCGGTCAGGCCGGTTCGCTGTGGTCCTCCGGCTACCACACCGGTCTGGACTTCGCGGCCCCCACGGGCACGCTGATCAAGGCGATCCACAGCGGCACCATCACGGAGGCCGGCTGGGCCGGCTCCTACGGCTACCGCACGATCCTCACCCTCGACGACGGCACCGAGCTGTGGTTCTGCCACCAGTCCTCGATCAGCGTCAGCGTCGGCCAGAAGGTCGGCACCGGCGATGTCATCGGACGCGTGGGCGCGACCGGCAACGTGACCGGTGCCCACCTGCACCTGGAGGTCCACCCGGGCGGGGCGGACACCGGCATCGACCCGATGGCGTGGCTGCGGAGCAAGGGGCTCAACCCCTGACCTCCCGCGTGGGTCGTTGTGTACGGAATACCGGTTTCCGGAATCGGTGTTGTTCCCGTACATGACTTCTCTTCGCAAGCTGGGCACGTCCGATCTCGAGGTCTTCCCGCTCTCCCTCGGCGGCAACGTCTTCGGCTGGACCGCCGACGAGGCGCAGTCCTTCGCCGTCCTCGACGCCTACGCCGCCGCGGGCGGCAACTTCGTCGACACCGCCGACTCCTACTCGAACTGGGCGGAGGGCAACTCGGGTGGCGAGTCCGAGACGATCATCGGCAAGTGGATCAAGGCGCGCGGCAACCGCGACGACGTCGTGATCGCCACGAAGGTCAGCCAGCACCCGGAGTTCCAGGGTCTGCGGGCCGCCAACATCAAGGCGGCCGCGGACGCCTCCCTGCGCCGCCTGGGCACCGACCACATCGACCTCTACTACACGCACTTCGACAAGCCCGAGGTGCCGGTCGAGGAGATCATCGGCGCGCTGGACGAGCTGGTGAAGGCGGGCAAGGTGCGGCACATCGCCGCGTCCAACATCTCCGCCGAGCGGCTGGAGAAGTCGCTGGCCTTCTCCGAGCGCGAGGGCCTGGCCCGGTACGTGGCACTCCAGCCGCACTACAACCTGGTCTCGCGTGAGACGTACGAGGGTGAGCTGCAGGACCTGGCGGAGCGCACCGGCCTCGCCGCCGTCCCGTACTACGCCCTCGCCTCCGGGTTCCTCACCGGCAAGTACCGCGAGGGCGAGGTGGTGGAGGGTGCCCGGGCCGCCGGCGCCGGCAAGCACCTGCAGACCGAGCGGGGCCGCAAGGTGCTCGCCGCCCTCGACGACATCGCCGAGGCCCACCGGGTGCCGGTCGCCACGATCGCCCTGGCCTGGCTCGCCGCGCAGCCGACGGTGGCGGCCCCGATCGCCTCGGCGCGAGTGGTGGACCAGCTGCCGGCGCTCCTCAAGGTCGCGGAGGTGACCCTCACGGAGGCCGAGGTGCAGCGGCTCACGGAGGCGTCCGCGTAGCTCTCGTCAGGTCTGGTAGGGGTTGTACGCGGGGTACGGCGCCGGCTGCTGGCCGTACCCGTACACCCCGTACATCGGCCACGGCGCCGCCACCACCGGGACCGGCGGTGCCGTCGTCCGGGCCGCGTGGTCGAGCGCCGGGCGGGCGACGTCCCGCCGGGCCCACAGCTCGTGCAGCAACTCCCGCTCCCGTACGACGAAGTCGGCGCCGGCGCGGCCACGGCGCCCCCGGTGCCGCAGGAACGCCAGCGACGTCGCGTAGGCCTCGTACTGCGCGACCGCCCGCGCGGCGGGCCGTCCGGCGTGATGGCGGGCGTACTGGCGGGCGATGCGCCGGGCCCGCATCGAGCCGAGCGCGAAGGGTTCGGCGGGGGTGAGCCAGCCGGCGACGGCGTAGGCGGGCAGTTCCTCGCGGACGGTCCTCAGCTCGCGCTGCCGGGTCCAGATGACCAGCCAGGTCAGCAGCCCGAACGCGGGGACCATGAAGGCCGCGTACACGGCGAAGAAGCCGTACTCCCCGAAGGTGGACGAGCCGTTCCAGACGGCGTGCATGCCCATCGCGAGCAGCAGGCCGGAGAGGGGGAAGAGGACGCGGCGGAGGTGGTGGCGGTCCGCGGAGAGGGCGGCGATGCCGAAGCCGATGCCGGTGAGGACCGTGAACAGGGGGTGCGCGAACGGGGACATGATCACGCGCACGAAGAACGTCGCCGCGGTCACGGACGCGATGCCGCGGTCGCCGGTGAGCTGGTCGGTGCCGAAGGCGGTGCCGAGGTAGAGGATGTTCTCGGTGAACGCGAAGCCGGTGGCGGTGACCCCGGCTATCACCACGCCGTCGACGATCCCCGTGAAGTCCCGTCTGCGGAACAGGAAGACCAGCAGGACGGCGGCGGCCTTCGCGGACTCCTCCACGATGGGCGCTATGACCGTGGCACCCAGGGTGTCCGCGCTGGACGGGTCGGCCGTCGCGGTGGCTATCCATCTCGTCGCGAAGCTGTTGGCGACGATCGCTATCAGCGCTGCCGCGCAGGCGCCCCAGGCGAAGCAGAACAGCAGATTGCGCCAGGGGCCCGGTTCGACGCGGTCCAGCCAGCGGAACGCGGCTATGAGCAGCGGCACGGGGAGGATCGCGAGGCCGAGGCCGACCAGGAAGCCCTCGGTGCCGGTCTGTTCGCGCACCAGGGCGAGGATGACGAGCCCGGACAGGGCCAGCAGGGTGGTGAGGGCGCCGTAGCGCACCCACTTCCGCTGCCACCAGTGCGCGTGCCGCAGCGCACCGCCGGCGGGGCCGGTGGGAGGGTGCGTGGGGTACGGGGGAAAGGTGGTCACGGCATCGACCCTAACGAGTCAGAGGCGCCGCCCGCAGGGGGGAAAACTGAGCTCAGGCGCCGGTGGGGGGTGAGGTGTCGTGCGGTACGCGACGGAAGAGCAGGTCGTTCACGACATGTCCCTTGTCCAGTCCCTGGCCCTCGAAACGGGTCAGCGGCCGGTAGTCGGGACGCGGCGCGAAACCGCCGTCGGCCTGGGTGTTCTCGAAGTCCGGGTGCGCCGTGAGCACTTCGAGCATCTGTTCGGCGTACGGCTCCCAGTCGGTCGCGCAGTGCACGATCGCGCCCGGCTTGAGGCGGGTCGCGGCGAGGCTGAGGAACTCCGGCTGGATCAGCCGCCGCTTGTGGTGCCGCTTCTTCGGCCAGGGGTCGGGGAAGTAGACGCGCAGCCCGTCGAGGGAGTCGGGGGCGAGCATCTCGCGCAGCAGGATGATGGCGTCGCCGTTGCCGACGCGGACGTTGGACAGGCCGTTCTGGTCGGCGAGGTTGAGCAGGTTGCCCTGGCCGGGGGTGTGCACGTCGACGGCGAGGATGTTGGTGCCGAGGTCGGCGGCGGCCATCTGCGCGGTGGCCTCACCCATGCCGAAGCCGATCTCCAGGACGACGGGATGGGCGTTGCCGAACAGCTCCTCCAGGTCGAGGACCCCCCGCCCGTCGATGTCCAGCCCCCACTTGGGCCACAGCCGCTGCAACGCGTCGGCCTGCCCGGCGGTCACCCGGCTCCGCCGCGGCTGAAAACTCCGGATCCGCCGTTCGAAGTGAGACCCGGCGGGGTCCGGCGTGGGCCCGTCGGGGAACCGGGGCTCACCCTTGAACCGGGTGTGCCGGACGGAGACGCCGGGGGTGTGCTCGGCCGCTTCGCCGGGGGCGTGCGGGGCCGGCTCACCGGGGGTGGCGGTGGGCTGGGTGGCTTCGGGGGTGTTGGGGGAGTCAGACACAGTGGGTCGATTTTACTGGCGTTGCTGGCTTCGTCGCCGACCCGCCCGCTCAGCCCTCGGCCAGTACAGCCAACGCCCTCCTCGCAACCTCCCGCCCGATCGGCAGCGAAGCCGTCGCCGCCGGGGACGGTGCGTTCAGTACGTGGACCGTCCGCGCGCCCTCCTTGATCAGGAAGTCGTCCACCAGCGTCCCGTCCCGCAGCACGGCCTGCGCCCGCACCCCCGCCGCCGTGGGCACCAGGTCGTCCTCCCGCACCGCGGGCAACAGCCGCCGCACCGCCCGCGTGAACGCCGCCTTGGACACCGACCGCCGCAGCTCCCCGGCCCCGTACCGCCAGTGCTGCCGCGCGATGTGCCACGACCCGGGCCAGGCGAGCGTCGCGCCCAGCTCCCGAGGCCGTACGACACCCCATCCGTACCCCTCCCGGGCGAGCGCCGGCACCGCGTTGGGCCCGATGTGCACGCCGCCGTCGATCCCGCGCGTGAGATGCACCCCGAGGAACGGGAACGCCGGGTCCGGCACCGGATACACCAGCCCTCGCACCAGTTCGGGCCGCGCCAGCTCGTAGTACTCGCCCCGGAACGGCACGATCCGCATCTCCGGGTCGTCCCCGGCCAGCCGCGCCACCTCGTCGCAGTGCAGCCCGGCGCAGTTCACCAGCACACGCGCGCGGACCACGTCCCCGGCGGTGGTGCGCACGGCGACCCCCAGTGCCGGGCGCCGGTCGATCCGCTCGACCCGCGCGCCGTACCGGATCTCCGCCCCGGACGCCGCCGCGAGCTGCCGGGCGACGCCGACGAAGTCGCACACGCCGGTCGTGCCGACGTGTATGGCGGCGAGGCCCTCGACCTCCGGCTCGTACTCGGAGATCTGGGCGGGGCCCAGCTCGCGCACCGGAATGCCGTTCTCCCGGCCGCGCTGCACCAGGCCGTGCAGCCGCGGCAGCTCGTCCCGCTCGGTGGCGACGATCAGCTTGCCGGTGACCGCGTGCGCGATGCCGTACTCCGCGCAGAACTTCACCATCTCCGCGGCGCCCTTGACGGCGTACCGCGCCTTGAGCGACCCCGGGCGGTAGTAGATCCCGCTGTGGATGACCCCGCTGTTCCGCCCCGTCTGATGCCGGGCCGGCCCCGCCTCCTTCTCCAGGACGGTCACCCGCGTCCCGGGCGCGGCACGCGTGATCGCGTACGCCGTGGACAAGCCGACGATGCCCCCACCGATCACGAGCACGTCACAGTCGTAAGCGACGGCCGAGCGCACATGCACCACCTCCCACCTCGATAGTGCACTGCGCCACTGACAGTCCCTTCAAACGCGGGATGCGACAGCGGCTATGCCGGAGCCATCAGCAGGGGCCTCGCCCGCTCCCGCAGCTCCACCACCCGCGGCTCGTCGCCGTACGGCTCCAGGCGGTGCAGCAGGTCCTTCACGTACTCGGTGGTGCGGGCCGACGAGATGCGCCCCGCGACCTCCACCGCCCGCACGCCCTGCTCGCATGCCGCATCGAGATTGCCCGACTCGAGCTCGGCGACCGCCGAGACGACGAGCCGCAGTCCGTGCGAGCGCACGAACTCCTCCGTCGGCTGCGACAGCGCCTGCTCCGTGAAGCGGCGCACCTGGCGCGGTGCCTTGAGGTCGCGGTAGCACTCGGCCGCGTCGGCGGCGAACCGGTCGTAGGAGTAGAAGCCGAGCCAGGACGGGTCCTGGTCGCCGTCCCGCGCCCGCTCCAGCCAGCCCTCGGCGGCCCGCAGCGCCGCGCCCGCCGCGTGCGCGTCGCCCGCGCGTGCGTGCGCGCGTGCCTCGACGAGGCGGAAGAAGCTCATGGTCCGGGCGGTCGCCAGGCCCCGGTTGCGCTCCAGGGCGGCCTGGGCGAGGTCGACGCCCTCGTCGCCGAAGCCCCGGTAGGTCGCCTGGAGGGACATGGAGGCCAGTACATAGCCCCCGAGGGGGACGTCGGCCGCCGCGCGGGCCAGCCGCAGGGCCTGGATGTAGTAGCGCTGCGCCGCCTCCTGCTGACCGGTGTCGAAGGCCATCCACCCGGCGAGCCGGGTGAGTTCGGCGCTGGCACCGAAGAGTGCCCGGCCCACCTCGTCGGAGTAGGAGCCGAGCAGCAGCGGAGCCGCCTCCACCCGTAAACACTCCGGCACCATGGACGAACGCCAGTCGCCGCCTCCGTACTTGGAGTCCCAGCGCCTGGCGTCCTCGGCGGCCTCCCGCAGTTTCTGCACGTCGCTGTGGCCGACTTTGAGCGGTGCGCCGGAGTCCTCGGAGTGGTTCACCTCGCGCGCGACCGAGCTGTCGGCCGGGGTTATCAGCCACCGTGAGGCAGGCGTTGCGTACGCGCTTACTGCGAACGATCCGGCCAGCGACTGCCAGATGCCGCCGGAGCCGGCCCGGCGCCCCGCGAGGTCGAGCCGGTACAGCTCCGTCGCGCTGCGGACGGCCTGTCCGACGTCCCTGGGGAAGGCGAGGCCCACCTCCGGTGCGGGATCCGCGTCCGCCAGACCGATCTCGTGGAGCGGCACCGGGCGGCCGAGCTTCTGGCCGATCGCGGCGGCGATGAGGTGCGGCGCAGCGCCTTGCGGCACCATGCCCTTCGACACCCAGCGCGCCACCGAGGTCTTGTCGTAGCGAAGAGTCAACCCGCGTTGAGCGCCAAGATCGTTGACGCGACGCGCGAGTCCTGCGTTGCTGATTCCCGCGAGGGCGAGAACGGCGCCGAGTTTTTCGTTCGGCCCGCGTTGCTCCCTGGACATGCGCCACCCCTCGACACAGACGGCTGCCGCGCTGGCATAACCACGCGGCATTCGTAAACCCAGCGTAGTTCGCCGCATCCCAAGCGTTAAGGGGCATTCTTCCGGATGGCGGGATTGTGGCCCGTACGCGCGTGCGGGGCCCCACACGCACCGTCCCACCGTGCTCCCGCTGTGTGGCCGTGCGCCTGCGCGTGCGCTCTTCTCCGGCCATCGGGGGAGCGGTTCCATGGATCGTGCGTGGGTCGGCCCGCTGTACTGGATCCAGTGGGCTGGGGGATTCCGCCGCCTCCATCCCCGCGGGCGGCGGAACGGTCCGGGGGGCGAACTCCGTTCCCCGGACTGCGCGTTGCCGAGGCGCTGCGCAGAGCCTGTACGGAGCGTGCGCGAGCCCGTCTCCGCCGCGCCAATTTGGCTGAAAATCGCCCCCGCATTCCTCGGGCAATTACCGCTCCCACCATGGAAGTTGGCGGCGCGAAGGGCGTTCTGGGGGAGCGTATCGGGGGCGCATTCAGGTCGCAGGCCCCCTCCCTGGTACGGGTGTTCGCTTCTTCACGGGCATGCGCGTGGGGGCGCACACGGCGGAGCTCAAGCGGCTCCGTCGCCCCTCCGGTGCGCGTCCTTCATGGCAGCATGGTGAACCGATTCGTACGGTGCACTGGTTGTCCACAGCCTGTGGAGGCGTCCATGCGGTGGTTGGTGGGGTGGAGCAGCACCGCAGCGGGCGCAGCCGAGATCGGTTCCGCCGGGGCCACCGGTGCGGACGGCGAGACCGTGCACCCGGTGGGGTCCCAACTCCTGTGGGGCGATCCCGATCCGCTGTGGGCGGTCGGCGACTGGCGCCCCGACGAGGTGCGGGTGGTGAAGGCCGACGCCCAGAACCGCATCGCCGTCCTCGGCACCTGCGGCGCGAGCGACGAGCAACTGCGCGTCGGTCTGTTCGCCGCGCGCGGAGGGGCACTTCGCCATCTGACGAACTGGCCCGGCAGCTACACCGCGGTCGTCCAGGTGGGCCGCCGCGTCACGGTGTGCGGCGATCTCGCGGGCGCCCGCCCGGTGTTCTACACCCCCTGGGCCGGCGGTACGGCGTACGCGACGGCCGCCCTCCCGCTCGCCGACCTCATCGAGGCCAACCTCGACTTCGGCCACCTGGCGGCCCTGCTGGCCGCTCCCGACGTACCGGCGGCCCTGCACGACTCCACGCCCTACGACGGCGTACGGCGCATTCCGCCGGGGCACGCGCTGATCCTGCGCGCCGGAGCGCGTGAGATCGCCGGGTACGAGCCGGTGGCCTCCCTCGCGGTGGCGGCGCCCACGGCCGACCCCGACAGCGCGGTGGACGCCGTACGGGACGCGCTGGTGGAGGCGGTACGCGCGCGCTTGTCGGCTCCTCGGCATGTGCCCGGCGCCGACATCGACCCGGGTCCCGTGCCCGGCATGGGGCCCGCCGAACGCCGTGCCGCGCGCGGGATGCCGGTCCCGGGCATCGGCGCCGACCTTTCCGGCGGCCCCGCGTCCGGCACCCTCGCCCTGCTGGCGGCGGGCCTCCCGGGAGCGCCGGGCACGGTCCTGGGACACGGCACGGGGGCGGGCGAACGCCTCCTGGCGGTCACCTTCAACGACCTGGCGGTGGGCGGCCGCGAGGCCGAGCTCGAACGCGCCGGGAACCTCGCCGCCAACCCGCGCCTGCACCATGTGGTGGTGACCGGCGGTGAGGAGACCCTGCCGTACGCCGACCTGGACGGCCCGCTGACCGACGAGCCCGGCGCGAGCCTGGTGACGGCCGCCCGCCATCGCGCCCGCCTGGCCTCCGGCAGCGCCGACCACTTCACGGGCTACGGCGCCCGCCAGGTCCTGGACGCCCACCCGGCCCGCCTCGCCGACCTCCTGATGGACCGCAAACGCCGCCACCTGGTCCGCCCGGTCGCCGCGCTGGCCAAGGCGGACGGCTCGGTGATGGTCCCCGCGCGCGTGTACAGCGCGGCGCGCCGGCTGGCCCGGACGCCCTACAGGGCAGGTCTCGAGGTCCTGGCCGACCGCCTGATGGACCGCCGCTTCGAGGAACCCGGGGGCGCGGTCGGCGCTTCCCTGGCCGCGCTCACGTGGGCCAGACCGGGCCCCGCGGCCCGCTGGCTGACCGGCGAGGCCCTTGCTGAAGTATCGGTTCGCCTGCAAGGCGCGACGAACCGTTCAGCCGTGGGCCCGGGCCAACGTCCCGGCGACTACCGCGCGCGTGCGGCGCTGGCGAGGCACGCCGCGGACCTGAGGGTGCTGGAGCAGGCAGCCGAGATCCGCTTCCAGCGCCTGCACGCCCCGTTCCTCGACAACCAGGTCGTCCGCGCCTGCCGCGCCCTCCCCGAGGCCCTCCGCGTCCAGCCCGGCGCCCGGGCCGCGATCCTGCGCACGGTGCTCCAGGGCGCCGGCGTGGCCGACCTCCCCCCGGGCTGGGGCGCCCCCTCCCACGCCTCGGCGGCGGTGGCGGCCCGCACGGGCCTGAGGGTGGCCGCCGACTCCCTGATGGCCCTCTTCGGCACGCCCTTGCTGGCGGAGGCGGGACTGGTGGAGGCACGGGTGGTCCGCAAGGCCCTGAGGGCGGCGGCGGAGGGCGAACCCCTTCCCCTGGACGGCCTGGCCGACCTGGTCTCCCTGGAACTCTGGCTGCGCCGCCTCCTGGCCCGCCGGGGAACCTGCTGGACCGGAACCCCGGCCCGCGCGCGTGCGGTACCGGCGGGGATCACGCCCCAGCGGGGGGCTCTGGGGGCGGGGGCCACGGCGCGGAGGGGATAGGCCTTCTCACGCCGGGCCGGGCAACACGCACCCCCATCCATCCGCCCCCGACACCCCACCACCCACAAACCCCGTGCCCCTCGCGGCCTCCCCGGCGACAATGACCCGGTGCGGTACAGAATTCTGGGTGTCACCCAGGCAGCGGACGACCACGGCACCGTCGTACCCCTGGGCGGTGCCCGAGTCCGAACGCTGCTCACCGCCCTCGCCCTCCGACCGGGCCACACCCTCACCCCCGACACCCTCATCGACGACATCTGGGCCGACACCCCGCCCCAGGACGCCAACGCGGCGCTCCAGGCCCTCGTGGGCCGTCTGCGCCGCGCCATCGGCAAGGCGACGATCGTCTCGACGCCCGGCGGCTACCGCCTCGACGCGGCCAGGACGGACGTCGACCTCTTCGTCTTCGAACGCCTCGTGCACCAGGGCGTTGAGGCCCTCCACACCGGCGACCCCGGCGCAGCCGCCCGCGCCCTGGACGAGGCCCTCGCCCTGTGGCACGGCCCGGCCCTCGCCGACCTCCCCGACCGCACCGCCGCGACCCGCCCGGAGACGCTCCGCCTGGAGGCGACCAGGACCCGCGCGGAGGCGTCCCTGCGTCTGGGCCGCGCCCAGGACGTCGTACCGGAACTGACAGAGCTGACCACGGCCCGCCCGTACGACGAGAAGCTGCACGCCCTCCTCGTCCGCGCCCTGCGTGACACCGGCCGCCCGGCCGACGCCCTGGCCGCGTACGAGACGGCCCGCCGAGCCCTGTCCGAGGGCCTGGGCACCGACCCGGGCCCGGAACTGCGCGCCCTGCACGCCGAACTCCTGGCCCCGGCGCCACCGGCAGCCGAGGCGGCCCCCGCATCCCCCGACCCCGCATCCCCTGCCCCCGGACCCGCCCGCACCGGCAACCTCCGTCCCCGCCTCAACTCTTTCGTGGGCCGGGAACCCGAACTCGACGCCATCCGTTCCGAATTGCACAGGGCCCGGCTCGTCACCCTCACCGGACCGGGAGGCTCTGGAAAGACCCGCCTCGCCGAGGAGGCCGCCGCCGCGCTGCCGCAGGCTTGGCTGGTCGAACTGGCACCGCTGGACCGCCCGGAGGCGGTGCCCGGCGCGGTGGTCAGCGCCCTCGGTCTGCGGCAGACCGTGCTGATGGCCACCGAGCTGTCCACCCCGCAGGAGGACCCGCTCACCCTCCTCGTCGAGTACTGCGCCCCGCGCAGCCAACTCCTGATCCTTGACAACTGCGAACATGTGATCGAGGCGACGGCCCACCTCGCCGAAACCCTCCTCACCCACTGCCCGGGGCTCACGATCCTCGCGACCAGCCGTGAACCCCTGGGTGTCCCCGGCGAGTCCGTGCGCCCGGTCGAGCCCCTCCTCCCCGACCAGGCCCACCGGCTCTTCACGGAGCGCGCGACGGCCGTCCGCCCGGACGCGGCGGACCTCGTCCTCCGCGACTCCGACGCCGTGGCGGAGATCTGCCGCCGCCTCGACGGACTGCCGCTCGCCATCGAGCTGGCGGCGGCCCGTCTGCGGATGCTCACGCCCCGGCAGATCGCCGACCGCCTCGACGACCGCTTCCGCCTCCTCACCTCCGGCAGTCGCACGGTCCTGCCCCGCCAGCAGACCCTGCGCGCGGTCGTCGACTGGTCCTGGGACCTGCTCGACGAGCGGGAGCGGACGGTGCTGCGCGAGGTGTCGGTGTTCGCGGGCGGCTGGGACCTCGCCGCCGCGGAGGCCGTGTGCACCGGCCCCGCCGCCGAGCTGATCGGGGCGCTCGTCGACAAGTCCCTGATCGTGGCGGCCCCGTCCGAGGCCCCGGACGGCGGCGGCGCGATGCGCTACCGCATGCTGGAGACGATCCACGAGTACGCCGTGGAGCGCGCCGCCGAGGCCCCGGAGCAGCGTGCCGGCGCCGAGCGGCGGCACCGCGCGTGGGCCAGCGCCCTGGTCGCGGAGGCCGAGCCCGTGCTGCGTTCGGTCGGCCAACTCCCGTGGATCTCCCGCCTGGAGGCGGAGCTGGACAACATCCGCGCGGCCCTGCACCGAGCCGTCGAGGACGGGGACGAGGCGGCGGCGGGCGCGCTGGCCGTGAACATGGGCTGGTTCTGGTGGCTGCGCAACTACCGGCGCGAGGGCGCCGACTGGGTCGACCGGATCCTGCGGTTGGGCGCGGCGCTGGACGTGGCCCCGCTCCCCGAGGATCCCCAGGCTCGCTGCTCGCTCCTGGAGTCCCTGGACCCCATGGACGTGCTGCTCTCCGCGCCGGACGGCGGGGCCGGACACCCGCTGTACGAGCTCCGCATGGAGCTGCGGATGCTGCACATCCTGCTCGTCTCGGAGATCGAGGCGCGCGACCGGATACCGGACGAGCGGATGGGCGAGTACCTCGCCCAGGTGCGGGCGTACTTCGAGAAGGGCGGCCCGCAGGCGGCCCGGATGCCCGGCCTCGTCTGGCCGCTGACCTCGTTCTTCGTGGGCGACCGGTTGGACGCCCGGGGCATCCTGGACACCGCGATCGCCAACTGCCGCACGTACGGCGGCGACTGGGAGCTGGGCGTCACCCTGATGTTCCGCACGCACATGGCGGTCGACTCGCCCGGCGGCATGCCGGGCGTGGACGACGACCTCGCGGAGCTGCGGGTCCTCAGCCGCCGCGTCGGTGACCGCTGGCTGCGGGCCCAGGTGTACAGCGCGGCGGGGGAGACGGCCATGGCCCGCGGCCGGCTGGAGGAGGCGAAGGGGGCGTACGAGGAGGCGCTGCAACTCGCCTACGAGGTCGGGGCGTACACGGAGACGCCGTTCCTCATCGCCCGCCTCGCCGAGATCGCCTACCGCGCGGGCGACCGCTCGGCCGCGATCACGGCCCTGGACGAGGCGAGCGAGGCCTCCGACCGGTACGGCGTCGGGGACAGCAGGGCGTTCGTGCTGATGCTGCGGGCGCATGTCGCGCTGGACGACAAGGACACCGCCACCGCGCGCGAGCTTCTGGAGGAGGCCCGCGTGGAGACCGCGCGGGGCACGCCGCCCCCGCAGTTCGTCGTGATGCTGAACGCGGTCGAGGCCATGGTGACGGTCGCCGAGTCCGGCCCGGGGCACGGACTGCCCAAGCTGGTCGCCACGGTTCGGGAGGCCGTGGACAAGCAGTGCGCCGACCTGATCGTGGCGACGCTCGTGGACGTCACGGCGGCGCTGCTCGCCGACCTCGGCGACCTTCCCCGCGCCACCAGGCTGCTGGCCGCGGCCGGGCACTGGCGGGGCCACGAGAGCCGCTCCATGCCGGAGGCGGCCCGCGCCGAGCACGCCGAGTCCACGGCCCGCACCGGGCTGGGAGCGGCGCGGTACGAGGAGGAGCACGCGCGCGGCGCCACCCTCACCCCGGCCGACGTCCTCGACGAACTCGACGCGGCCCTGCGCGCGGGCGTCACCGGCCTCTGAAACGCGGCGGGGCGGGACCGGGCTCTACGAGCAGCGGAACTTCGACTCGGCCCAGTCCGCCAGCAGCAGGTCGTCGTACTCGCTGTGCGGCTCGACGACGAGCCGTACGGTCTTGCGCCCGGTGAGGTCGACATGGACCGGGATCGCCGCGTCCCCGCCCTGGACCATGCCGGACTTCCACAGCTGGACGCCGTCGGCGTAGACGGAGAAGTACATCTTGCCGAGCCCGAGGGTCATGTCGTCGACGCCGACGTAGGCGTCGTAGGAGGTGCAGGCGCGGTTGAGGTCGATGGTGACGGAGGAGCGGCCGTGCACGGTCACGCCGTGCGTGTAGCTCTTGTCCGCGATCGAGACGCCGTACCGCTGCCACACCCAGCTGCTCTCGGCGATCCGCATCTCCGGGTTGGTGCCGTCGCCGTTGACGTTGTACGCCAGCTCGCTCCACTGGTAGACGGCCGGGGCGGGGGTGGGCGTGGGTGTCGGAGTGGGGGTGGGTGTCGGGGTCGGTTTGGGCTTCGGCTTCGGCTTCGGTGTGGGGGTCGGCGTCGGCTTGGGGGTGGGCTTGGGCGTCGGGGTGGGGGTCGGTGTAGGGCTGGGGGCCGGGGCGATGACCGGAGGCACGGGCGCGGGCTGCTTCTTCGGCGGCTCGGGCGTCTCCTCCGCGGGCTCGGCCACCGGCGTGGAGGCGGGCGGCCTGGCCTCGGGCTTGTTGTCGGCCGGCCGGTCGTTGCCGGACAAGGCGAGCGCCGCGGCCACGCCCGCCGCGACCAGCACACTGGCCGCGATCCCGACCTTGACCGGCGCGCCCACCCCCTCGGAGGCCGCCGCGCCGCCGGCCGCGCCCGCCCCGCCCGACGAGCCGCTGCTCGCCGCCGCGGCGCCCGCGACACCGGCCGCGCCCGCTCCGGTGCCACCGGCGATGAGCGCGGCGACCTTGGCGTACCCGGCGGCACCGAACCAGCCGATGACGGCGACCGGTACGACGGCGGGGATGCTGCTCGCGACCTCGGAGATCTGGGCGGCCGCGAGGCGGCACTTGGCGCACTCCTCCAGGTGCTTGCGCAGCCCGCGTTCGGCGCGGGTGCGCAGCCGGCCGCGGGCGTAGGTGCCGAGCTGGTCGGCGTAGCGGGCGCACTCCTCGTCGTCGGCGAGGGTCGCGCTGACGTGGGCCTGGAGGTAGGCCTGCTTGAGGCCCTCGCGGGCGCGGGAGGCCAGCACACGCGTGCCGTTGGCGTCGAGTCCGAAGAGCGTGGCGACATCGCTCGGCGACTCGTCCTCGACCTCGGTGTGCCACAGCACGGCCTGCCAGCGCTCGGGCAGCGACCGGAAGGCCTGCATGGCCATGGACTGCTCGGCCTCGTGCATCGCGCGGACGTCGGCGCCGAGGTCCAGTGTGTCGTCGTCGGAGACCTCGCTGACGCGCGCGGACTGCGCGGCGAACAGCGCGAAGTCGTCGACCAGTTGCTCCCGCTTCGCGGACTTCGTCCAGTTCGCGGCGACCCGTCGGACGGTGGTCAGGAGATACGCACGTACGGCGTGCTCGGGCCCCGAGCCGCCGCGCACCGCCTGGAGCATGCGGGCGAAGACCTCGGCGGTGAGGTCGTCGGCGGTGTGGGCGTCCCGGCAGCAGGTGCGGGCGTAGCGGCGCACCGCGTTCGCGTGGCGCCGGTACAACTCCTCGTAGGCCGTGTCGTCGCCCGAGCGCATCCGGCCGATCAGGTCGGCGTCGGAGGGCGGCAGATCCCGGGGCGGCGGCAGGACGCTGTCCTCGCGCCGGTCGCGCTGCGTCGGGACGCTGCCCTCGACCGGGTCGCCGCCGCTGTGCGGGCGGCCCGCCCGTCCGCCCTGGCTCGGTACCTGGGGAGACGCGAGGCCGTCCGGCTCACCGTCACCGTGTGACTCGTCCCGCCCGTCAACACTCATCGCGGAAAGCCCCCGCCGCCTGCCCTGCCCGTCCCGAACACCGGGTCAGAGTGCCACATCGGCTTTTGACCGGGCCCCGGCAGTACGGGGCATCCACTCGTCCGTGGGGACCTTTGGCAAGGCAGTACTAGCCGTCACCCATCTGGGGAAAGGTCAACTGACGTCGCTCACGCGGAAGTTGGGGGACGTATCCGAAAAGACCGGAATGCGACCGGGGTGTGAGCGGTGTACCGCTCACACCCCGTCGTCACCCGTTCGAGTCACCGGTCGCGCGGGTGTTCACGACGGCCGCGACCGCAGACCCTCCAGCAGGATGTCCAGCAGTCGCGCCGAAGCCGCCGCCTGCTGCGCCGCGTCCGGCAGCGAGGGCGCCGCCGTCGCGATCACCAGCAGCACGTCCGACACCGACACGTCCGCCCGCAGCTCACCCGCCGCCCGCGCCCGTTCCACGAGCTGGCCCACCACGTCGAGCAGCGCCGCCGCCCCCGTGTCGTCGGCCGACAGCGACTCCTCCGACACCAGCCGCAACTCACCGGAGCCCGGCTGGGTCCGCTGCTGCGGCACCCGCGCCTCGTCGAAGACGGCACCGCCGGCCTGCCCGGCCTGCTCCTCGGGAACGCCGACCCGCAGCACCTGCGGCGGCAGCAGCCGCCCGGCACCCGAGGCCACCGACGTCCGCAGGAAGCGCGACAGCGCCGACCACGGCTCGTCCTCCTGCCCGAGCGCCGCACGCGCCTGGTCGGTCAGCCGGGAGGTCTCCTCCTCGGCTATCCGGCGCACCAGGACGTCCTTGCTCGGGAAGCGCCGGTACACCGTGCCGACACCGACCCGCGCGCGACGCGCCACGTCCTCCATCGGCGCGCCGTACCCCAGCTCGCCGAAGACCTCGCGCGCGGCCCGCAGTACGTGCTCCAGATTGCGCTGTGCGTCCACGCGCAGCGGTGTCGAGCGGGACGCGTCCCCGCGTCCGTTGCCCACCGCCGCGCTCATCGCTCCGCCACCGGGTGCGATGGCGGAAGCGGAAGACCAATGAGAGTCCTGAACATGCATAAGCGATCCCCCGGTAATGACGTCTCCCCCCGGAGACTCTCCCCGCCACTGAAAGGCCGGGGCGACACAGGGAACGAACCCGGTTCACGGGCCGCCCGTCGCGGACCCGATGAGCGCATCCCCCTACACCCCGTCGACACACGAACATAGTTGAGTGGGAGTCAATTCAGAAGGGGCAGGTTCCGCACAGAGCGCCCCCCGAAAGGAGTACGGGTCGTATACGTCCCGATTGCACCCTCTGGTGACCCCCGGCGCACACCCGCTGACCTGCAATCCTTCCCCGCACGCCGTCGATTCGGCCAACCCCGCGCACACGAGGTCGCCGGTCACACAAATTGTCGGGGCTGTGGACAAACTCAAGCGCCGGGTGCGTCATGGGGTGGTGAAGGAACGCGCGCGCATTCTCGTTGTCGGCGGCGGCTACGTCGGGATGTACACGGCCCTGCGTCTCCAGCGGAAGCTGAAACAGGAACTCAGGCGCGGAGAAGTCGAGATCACGGTGGTCACTCCCGACCCCTACATGACCTACCAGCCTTTCCTTCCCGAGGCGGCCGCCGGTTCCATCTCCCCGCGCCATGTCGTCGTGCCGCTGCGCCGCGTCCTCGACCACTGCACCGTGATCATCGGCGAGGCCACGGCCATCGACCACGCCAAGCGCACCGCCACCCTCACCACCCTCGCCACCGAGGAGGAGGGCACGGGCGCCCGGCAGCTGACGTACGACGAACTCGTCCTCGCCCCCGGCTCCGTCTCGCGCACCCTGCCCATCCCCGGTCTCGCCGACCACGCCATCGGCTTCAAGACCGTCGAGGAGGCCATCGGCCTGCGCAACCACGTCATCGAGCAGATGGACATCGCCTCCTCCACCCGGGACCCCGCGATCCGCGACGCCGCCCTCACCTTCGTCTTCGTCGGCGGCGGCTACGCGGGCGTGGAGGCGCTCGGCGAACTGGAGGACATGGCCCGCTACACCGCGCGGTACTACCACAACGTCCAACCCGAGGACATGAAGTGGATCCTCGTGGAGGCCTCCGACCGCATCCTCCCCGAGGTCGGCGCTGAGCTGGGCCGCTACACCGTCACCGAACTGCGCCGCCGCAACATCGACGTACGCCTCGACACCCGCCTCGAATCCTGCGCCGACCGGGTCGCCGTCCTCAGCGACGGCGCCCGCTTCCCGACCCGTACGGTCGTCTGGACGGCCGGCGTCAAACCCCACCCGGTCCTCGCCGCCAGCGACCTCCCGCTCACGGACCGAGGTCGGCTGAAATGCACCGCCCAGCTCACGATCGAGGGCGCCACGCACGCGTGGGCGGCCGGAGACGCGGCAGCCGTCCCCGACGTCACGGCCGGGGAACCCGGCAAGGAGACCGCCCCCAACGCCCAGCACGCGGTGCGCCAGGCCAAGGTCCTTGGCGACAACATCGCCCACGCGCTCAAGGGCGAGCCCCTGGAGACGTACTCCCACAAGTACGTCGGATCGGTGGCCTCCCTCGGCCTCCACAAAGGCGTCGCACACGTCTACGGACGCAAGCTGAAGGGCTACCCTGCCTGGTTCATGCACCGCGTCTACCACCTCAGCAGGGTCCCCACCTTCAACCGCAAGGCCCGCGTCCTGGCCGAATGGACCCTGTCCGGGCTCTTCAAGAGGGAGATCGTCTCGCTGGGTTCGCTCGAACATCCCCGAGCGGAGTTCGAACTCGCGGCCGGTGGAAAGCCTCCTCAGGACCCCACGAACGACCCGAAGGGGTCGTCCTGACCGGACCCAGGAACTCCACCGGCGGGGCAGGCGTCTGACGGATGTCGGCCCGGTCGGTCACACTGCCACACTGATCCCCGACCCAGGACGGGTGGACGCCCGCCCACCGAACCCGCGAGGACCCAGGCCGGGTCCGGAGCCGGCCGAAGACGACGACACGAGGCAAGGATTCGTGAACTTCACGCGCTGGAGCGCCCGGCTCCCCGGAACGCAGCGCCGCGCAGCCGCGCGGACCGACCACGAGCTCACCCCGGACCGAATCGGGGAGGGCGCCGTACCCGCGGCCCGCGCCGAACAGCTCACCGACGACGCACCCCCCGTCCCCGCCGTCGACGAACTCCCCGTGCGCGAGGTCCTCGACCGCGTCCCGGCCCTCGTCGCCCTGGTCCACGGCCCCGACCACCGCCTCGCCTACGTCAACGACGCCTATGTGACCGCCTTCGGCCCCCGCTCCCCGGGCGCACCCGCGAGCGAAGGCCTCCCCGAGCTCCACGAGACGGGCCTCCTCCCCCTCCTCGACCAGGTCCTGCGCAGCGGCAAGCCGCGCACGATCAAGTCCCGCAAGGCCCCCGACGGCCGCTGCTACACCTTCACCTGCACCCCGGTGTCGGAAGGCGACGGCGGCGTCCTCGTCTTCGCCACCGACGTCACCGACCACGCCGAAGCCGCCGAGCGCCTCAGAGCGAGCGAACGCCGCCAGCGCGAAACAGCCGTCACCCTCCAGCGCTCCCTGCTCCCCCAGGTCCTGGAGGAACCCGACGACCTCCGCATCGCCGCCACCTACCAGCCCGGCGGCACCGAGGCCGCCGTCGGCGGCGACTGGTACGACGTCATCACCCTCGGCGGCGGCCGCACCGCCCTCGTCATCGGCGACGTCATGGGCCGAGGCGTCCGCGCGGCAGCCGTCATGGGCCAACTCCGTACGGCGGTCCGCGCGTACGCCCGCCTCGACCTGCCCCCGCACGAGGTCCTCCAACTCCTCGACGGCCTCGCCACGGAGATCGACGCCAACCAGATCGCCACCTGCGTGTACGCCATCCACGACCCCAACGAGGGCAAGCTGGTGTACGCCAGCGCCGGCCACCTCCCGATCCTGGTCCGCGACGAGAGCGGCGCGGTACTCCGCGCGGACGAGCCGACCGGCCCGCCCCTCGGCACCGGCGGCTGGATCCACGCCTCCGGCTCGATCCCGCTGGGCCCCGGCGCCACGGCGGTCCTCTACACCGACGGCCTCGTCGAACGCCGCGACGAGGACCTGGACGAGGGAATCGCGTCCCTGGAGCGCGCGCTGTCCGGCGCGACCGGCACGCCCCAGGTCGTCTGCGACCGCCTCGTCCGCTCCGCCGGCGTCACCGCCGACCACGACGACGACGTCGCCGTCCTCGTCCTCCAGCACCCGTCCCGTACGGGCCCCGACAGCGACCTCTTCCGCAACGCCGCGCTCGAACTCCTCGGCGGGGTGGAGGCGGCGCCACGCGCGCGTGCGTTCGCCTCCGGCGTGCTGACCAGTTGGCGGTTCCCGGCGGAGCTGCATGACCTGGGGGTGCTGGCGGCGAGCGAACTGGTCGCGAACTCGTTGCAGCACGGGACGCCGCCGATGCGGTTGAGGCTTCGCCGTACTGATCGGCGGTTGATCATCGAGGTGACGGACGGGGACGACCATCTGCCTCGGCGTCGGAAGGCTGAACCCGGGGATGAATCGGGGCGGGGTATCGCGATTGTGGCGACCATTGCTTCGAACTGGGGGTCGCGGAGGACGCCTGGGGGCGGGAAGGCGGTTTGGTGCGAGTTCGTGCTGCCTAAGGGGTAGGGGCGCGGGGTTGTGTGGCGACTGCGGGCTCGCTGTGGCTTGTCGCGCAGTTCCCCGCGCCCCTTAGGTATCTCCAGTTACGCGGCGACGGATTCTTGCTGTGTGCCGCCCTGGGCCACCACGCGGCTCCTTGCTCGCCACGGGTGGTCCTGCGCCGGTGTCAGCTGACGGCCGAGCCTCAGCGCCAAGTACGTGATGCCCACCGAGAACAGCAGGAACGTCACGACGTACGGGGCGTGCAGGGACGCGCCCATCGGGCCGCCGATCGCCGGGCCCACCGCCAGGGCGAGCTGCTTCACCAGGGCGAAGGCCGAGTTGTACTGGCCCGCCATGCCTGTCGGGGCGAGGTCGGCCACCAGCGGGGCGACCGTCGGGGACAGCATCGCCTCGCCCAGACCGAAGAGGGCGTACGTCGAGACGAACGCGGCCGTCGCCATGGCCTGGCTGCCGTGGCCGAGCCCGGCGTACCCCGCCACGACCCACGCCACCGACCAGATGATCCCGACCGCCGCGATCACCCGCGAGCGCCGACGCCGCTCCACGAACTTCAGAACCGCGAACTGCGCCACGACGATCATCGCCGTGTTGGCGGCCAGCGCCGTCCCCAGCGCGGACGTGGAGATCCCGGCGGCCTCGACGCCGTACGCGGCCAGACCCGACTCGAACTGCCCGTAGCAAGCGAAGAACAGCACGAAGCCCAGCACGCACAGCTGCACCATCGCCCGGTTCCCCAGCAGTTGCTTCCAGCTGCCCTTGGCGGAAGCGGACGGCGCACCCTCGATCCGCGGCGCGCGCGGCATCCGCACCGTCGACATCACCACGGCGAGCAGCAGGAACATCGCCGCCTCGATCGCGAAGAGGAGGGTGAACGAGGAGACGTTCGTGGTGTCGACGAGGTGACCGCCGATGAGTCCGCCCACGCCGAGCCCGAGGTTCTGCAGGAAGAACTGCATGGCGAAGGCCCGGGAGCGGGTCTCCGACGTGGAGCAGTCCACGATCATCGTCGCCAGGGCGGGCTGCATCACGGCCTGGCCGGCGCCCAGCGCGGCCGCCGACAGCAGGACCGTGGTCGCGTTGCTCGCGAGCCCCAGGCTCAGCGCGCCCAGCGCGGCCGTGACCAGGGCGACGAGCAACACCGGAAGCGGGCCACGCCGCACGATCGCCCGGCCGGCGAACGGCAGCACGATCAGCGCGGCCACGGCGAAGACGGCGAGGACGAGCCCCGCCGTCATGGCCCCCAGCCCCCGCACCTGCGCCACATAGACGTACAGGTAGGGGACGGTGAAGCCGAGCCCGAACGCGCTGAGTGCGTTACCCACGTGAATCCGGCGCATCGCTGCGCCCATCGCCCTGGTCACGTTCACCTCTCTCAGGTAGTTGGAGTGCCTCAGTACTTAGAACCGAAGACTTCGAAGCTAAATTTCAGAGCTAAAGAGTACACAGAGAAGGACTTCAACGCCAAGCGGCCGCGTGCCATACTGCGTCCATGGCTGACACCCCCGGCGGTCCCGGCAGTCTCCACATCGGCAGCGAGCCGACACTCGAGGAACAGATCGCCGCCTACCAGCGCGAGTTCCAGGACCTCGACCCCCAGGTCGAACAGATCGTCTCGGCACTGTCGCGACTGAACCGCCGGATGAACGTCGCCTACGGCCGTCAGACCTCCGCCCTCGGCATCAGCAACACCGACTGGGAGGTCCTCAAGGCCCTCGTCCTCTCCGGCGCCCCCTACCGGATGGGCCCCGGCGAGCTCGCCAAGCGCCTCGGCCTGACGCCGGCCGCCATGACCCATCGCATCGACCGGATGGTCACGGAGGGACTGGTCACCCGGGAGCGCGACGAGTCCAACCGCGTCCGCGTCATCGTGGAGCTGACCGCGGAGGGCCGCGAGAAGTGGCTGGAGGCCATGCGCATGGCGACGGTCTTCGAGGAGGACCTCCTCCAGGACCTGTCCCCGGAGGAGCGGACGGCTCTCGGCGATGTCCTCACCCGCCTCCTGCGCAGGGTGGAGCACGCCCAGCCGGACGCGGGCGGCCGCCTCACCGACCTGGACTGACGTCCCCCGAAAAGATCTTGACAGGGGGTGCTTGACAGCCCCCTCACGGATCCGTAGAGTTCTTCGGGTTGCCGCCGAGCCGTAACGGTTCTTCGACAACACCTCCCGCCGCATCAGCGGCACAACAAACCATCAGCACGATCTCCCAGCCGGGGTGAATTCGGTGTGCCCGAATTCAATTCGATTCGGGCACGGCAGCTCGATTAGCAACTGCCGGAAGGATCCGCTAAGGTTTGAGACGTCGGAACGGCCCAACAGCCGGGAAGACAAGCCCCTCTGACTGGGAGTCAGGCCCGAAAGGATCTGATAGAGTCGGAACCGCCGGAAAGGGAAACGCGAAAGCGGAAACCTGGAAAGCGCCGAGGAAATCAGAACCGGAAACGATCTGATAGAGTCGGAAACGCAAGACCGAAGGGAAAAGCCCGGAGGAAAGCCTGAGAGAGTCTCTCGGGTGAGTACAAAGGAAGCGTCCGTTCCTTGAGAACTCAACAGCGTGCCAAAAATCAACGCCAGATTAGTTGATACCCCGTCTCCAGTCATTCTGACTGGGGCGAGGTTCCTTTGAAATAACACAGCGAGGACGCTGTGAACTGCCGGATTATTCCTCCGGTGGTTCCGCTCTCGTGGTGTTCATCCCGATTACGGGAAAACATTCACGGAGAGTTTGATCCTGGCTCAGGACGAACGCTGGCGGCGTGCTTAACACATGCAAGTCGAACGATGAACCACTTCGGTGGGGATTAGTGGCGAACGGGTGAGTAACACGTGGGCAATCTGCCCTTCACTCTGGGACAAGCCCTGGAAACGGGGTCTAATACCGGATATCACTTCCACTCGCATGGGTGGGGGTTGAAAGCTCCGGCGGTGAAGGATGAGCCCGCGGCCTATCAGCTTGTTGGTGAGGTAACGGCTCACCAAGGCGACGACGGGTAGCCGGCCTGAGAGGGCGACCGGCCACACTGGGACTGAGACACGGCCCAGACTCCTACGGGAGGCAGCAGTGGGGAATATTGCACAATGGGCGAAAGCCTGATGCAGCGACGCCGCGTGAGGGATGACGGCCTTCGGGTTGTAAACCTCTTTCAGCAGGGAAGAAGCGAAAGTGACGGTACCTGCAGAAGAAGCGCCGGCTAACTACGTGCCAGCAGCCGCGGTAATACGTAGGGCGCAAGCGTTGTCCGGAATTATTGGGCGTAAAGAGCTCGTAGGCGGCTTGTCACGTCGGGTGTGAAAGCCCGGGGCTTAACCCCGGGTCTGCATTCGATACGGGCTAGCTAGAGTGTGGTAGGGGAGATCGGAATTCCTGGTGTAGCGGTGAAATGCGCAGATATCAGGAGGAACACCGGTGGCGAAGGCGGATCTCTGGGCCATTACTGACGCTGAGGAGCGAAAGCGTGGGGAGCGAACAGGATTAGATACCCTGGTAGTCCACGCCGTAAACGGTGGGAACTAGGTGTTGGCGACATTCCACGTCGTCGGTGCCGCAGCTAACGCATTAAGTTCCCCGCCTGGGGAGTACGGCCGCAAGGCTAAAACTCAAAGGAATTGACGGGGGCCCGCACAAGCAGCGGAGCATGTGGCTTAATTCGACGCAACGCGAAGAACCTTACCAAGGCTTGACATACACCGGAAACGGCCAGAGATGGTCGCCCCCTTGTGGTCGGTGTACAGGTGGTGCATGGCTGTCGTCAGCTCGTGTCGTGAGATGTTGGGTTAAGTCCCGCAACGAGCGCAACCCTTGTCCTGTGTTGCCAGCATGCCCTTCGGGGTGATGGGGACTCACAGGAGACCGCCGGGGTCAACTCGGAGGAAGGTGGGGACGACGTCAAGTCATCATGCCCCTTATGTCTTGGGCTGCACACGTGCTACAATGGCAGGTACAATGAGCTGCGAAACCGTGAGGTGGAGCGAATCTCAAAAAGCCTGTCTCAGTTCGGATTGGGGTCTGCAACTCGACCCCATGAAGTCGGAGTTGCTAGTAATCGCAGATCAGCATTGCTGCGGTGAATACGTTCCCGGGCCTTGTACACACCGCCCGTCACGTCACGAAAGTCGGTAACACCCGAAGCCGGTGGCCCAACCCCTTGTGGGAGGGAGCTGTCGAAGGTGGGACCAGCGATTGGGACGAAGTCGTAACAAGGTAGCCGTACCGGAAGGTGCGGCTGGATCACCTCCTTTCTAAGGAGCACTTCTTACCGGGCTTGCTCGGTCAGAGGCCAGCATGCGAGCGAACGTCTCGCACTGGTTGCTCATGGGTGGAACGTTGATTATTCGGCACACTTGATTGTCTTCTCCTTCTAGTACTGCTCTTCGGAGCGTGGAACGTTGAGGGAAGCGGGGAGTGTGTCGGGCACGCTGTTGGGTGTCTGAAGTAGCGGCCGTATGGCTGTACTTCGATGCCGGCCCCAGTGAACTCGCCGAGTGTGGCGGGGTGATGGGTGGCTGGTCGTTGTTTGAGAACTGCACAGTGGACGCGAGCATCTGTGGCCAAGTTTTTAAGGGCGCACGGTGGATGCCTTGGCACCAGGAACCGATGAAGGACGTGGGAGGCCACGATAGTCCCCGGGGAGTCGTCAACCAGGCTTTGATCCGGGGGTTTCCGAATGGGGAAACCCGGCAGTCGTCATGGGCTGTCACCCATACCTGAACACATAGGGTATGTGGAGGGAACGCGGGGAAGTGAAACATCTCAGTACCCGCAGGAAGAGAAAACAACCGTGATTCCGGGAGTAGTGGCGAGCGAAACCGGATGAGGCCAAACCGTATGCGTGTGAGACCCGGCAGGGGTTGCGTATACGGGGTTGTGGGATCTCTCTTCCACGGTCTGCCGGCCGTGGGACGAGTCAGAAACCGTTGATGTAGGCGAAGGACATGCGAAAGGTCCGGCGTAGAGGGTAAGACCCCCGTAGTCGAAACGTCAGCGGCTCGTTTGAGAGACACCCAAGTAGCACGGGGCCCGAGAAATCCCGTGTGAATCTGGCGGGACCACCCGCTAAGCCTAAATATTCCCTGGTGACCGATAGCGGATAGTACCGTGAGGGAATGGTGAAAAGTACCGCGGGAGCGGAGTGAAATAGTACCTGAAACCGTGTGCCTACAAGCCGTGGGAGCGTCGGATATGTGCTTGCACATATCTCGTGACTGCGTGCCTTTTGAAGAATGAGCCTGCGAGTTTGCGGTGTGTTGCGAGGTTAACCCGTGTGGGGAAGCCGTAGCGAAAGCGAGTCCGAATAGGGCGGTATAGTAGCGCGCTCAAGACCCGAAGCGGAGTGATCTAGCCATGGGCAGGTTGAAGCGGAGGTAAGACTTCGTGGAGGACCGAACCCACCAGGGTTGAAAACCTGGGGGATGACCTGTGGTTAGGGGTGAAAGGCCAATCAAACTCCGTGATAGCTGGTTCTCCCCGAAATGCATTTAGGTGCAGCGTCGTGTGTTTCTTGCCGGAGGTAGAGCACTGGATAGGCGATGGGCCCTACCGGGTTACTGACCTTAGCCAAACTCCGAATGCCGGTAAGTGAGAGCGCGGCAGTGAGACTGTGGGGGATAAGCTCCATGGTCGAGAGGGAAACAGCCCAGAGCATCGACTAAGGCCCCTAAGCGTACGCTAAGTGGGAAAGGATGTGGAGTCGCACAGACAACCAGGAGGTTGGCTTAGAAGCAGCCACCCTTGAAAGAGTGCGTAATAGCTCACTGGTCTAGTGATTCCGCGCCGACAATGTAGCGGGGCTCAAGCGTACCGCCGAAGTCGTGTCATTGCAGCAATAGGGCCAACGCCTGCTGTGATGGGTAGGGGAGCGTCGTCTGCCGGGTGAAGCAGCCGCGGAAGCGAGTTGTGGACGGTTGACGAGTGAGAATGCAGGCATGAGTAGCGATTCACACGTGAGAAACGTGTGCGCCGATTGACTAAGGGTTCCTGGGTCAAGCTGATCTGCCCAGGGTAAGTCGGGACCTAAGGCGAGGCCGACAGGCGTAGTCGATGGATAACCGGTTGATATTCCGGTACCCGCTGTGAAGCGTCAAACATCGAGCATCGTGATGCTAAGGCCGTGAAGCCGCCCTGATCTCTTCGGAGTTGAGGGGAGTGGCGGAGCCGCCGAACCAAGCGGTTAGTAGGTGAGTGATGGGGTGACGCAGGAAGGTAGTCCATCCCGGGCGGTGGTTGTCCCGGGGTAAGGGTGTAGGACGCAGGGTAGGCAAATCCGCCCTGCACATAGTCTGAGACCTGATGCCGAGCCGATTGTGGTGAAGTGGATGATCCTATGCTGTCGAGAAAAGCCTCTAGCGAGTTTCATGGCGGCCCGTACCCTAAACCGACTCAGGTGGTCAGGTAGAGAATACCGAGGCGTTCGGGTGAACTATGGTTAAGGAACTCGGCAAAATGCCCCCGTAACTTCGGGAGAAGGGGGGCCATCACCGGTGAGAGGACTTGCTCCTCGAGCTGGGGGTGGCCGCAGAGACCAGCGAGAAGCGACTGTTTACTAAAAACACAGGTCCGTGCGAAGCCGTAAGGCGATGTATACGGACTGACGCCTGCCCGGTGCTGGAACGTTAAGGGGACCGGTTAGTGACCTTTCGGGGTTGCGAAGCTGAGAACTTAAGCGCCAGTAAACGGCGGTGGTAACTATAACCATCCTAAGGTAGCGAAATTCCTTGTCGGGTAAGTTCCGACCTGCACGAATGGCGTAACGACTTCTCGACTGTCTCAACCATAGGCCCGGTGAAATTGCACTACGAGTAAAGATGCTCGTTTCGCGCAGCAGGACGGAAAGACCCCGGGACCTTTACTACAGTTTGATATTGGTGTTCGGTTCGGCTTGTGTAGGATAGCTGGGAGACTGTGAAGCTCGGACGCCAGTTCGGGTGGAGTCGTCGTTGAAATACCAGTCTGGTCGTGCTGGATGTCTAACCTGGGTCCGTGATCCGGATCAGGGACAGTGTCTGATGGGTAGTTTAACTGGGGCGGTTGCCTCCTAAAGAGTAACGGAGGCGCCCAAAGGTTCCCTCAGCCTGGTTGGCAATCAGGTGTTGAGTGTAAGTGCACAAGGGAGCTTGACTGTGAGACCGACGGGTCGAGCAGGGACGAAAGTCGGGACTAGTGATCCGGCGGTGGCTTGTGGAAGCGCCGTCGCTCAACGGATAAAAGGTACCCCGGGGATAACAGGCTGATCTTCCCCAAGAGTCCATATCGACGGGATGGTTTGGCACCTCGATGTCGGCTCGTCGCATCCTGGGGCTGGAGTCGGTCCCAAGGGTTGGGCTGTTCGCCCATTAAAGCGGTACGCGAGCTGGGTTTAGAACGTCGTGAGACAGTTCGGTCCCTATCCGCTGCGCGCGCAGGAATATTGAGAAGGGCTGTCCCTAGTACGAGAGGACCGGGACGGACGAACCTCTGGTGTGCCAGTTGTTCTGCCAAGGGCATGGCTGGTTGGCTACGTTCGGGAGGGATAACCGCTGAAAGCATCTAAGCGGGAAGCCTGCTTCGAGATGAGTATTCCCACCCACTTGATGGGGTAAGGCTCCCAGTAGACGACTGGGTTGATAGGCCGGATCTGGAAGCACGGTAACGTGTGGAGGTGACCGGTACTAATAGGCCGAGGGCTTGTCCTCAGTTGCTCGCGTCCACTGTGTTGGTTCTGAAACCACGAACAGCCCCATGCCTGGTCACGGCATGGTGCGGCATTGTTTGACAGTTTCATAGTGTTTCGGTGGTCATAGCGTGAGGGAAACGCCCGGTTACATTCCGAACCCGGAAGCTAAGCCTTACAGCGCCGATGGTACTGCAGGGGGGACCCTGTGGGAGAGTAGGACGCCGCCGAACAAATGTTGAGAAAACCCCCGTACCGTTAATTCGGTACGGGGGTTTTCTGCGTTTCGGCTACGGTTACCGGCATGAGCAGCACGAATTTCGAGATCCGTTCCATACGCGCCGACGAGTGGCCCGCCGTGAAGGAGTTGCGGCTGGTCGCGTTGCAGGACCCGGCCGCACCCGTCGCCTTCCTGGAGACGTACGAGGACGCTGTTGGCCGGCCGGACTCCTTCTGGCAGGAACGGGCAGCCGGGGGATCGGATCCCGAGGGTGGGGTTCTTCAGTTCGTTGCCGAGGCCGCTGACGGGACCTGGGTCGGATCCGTCGTCATGTTGATCGAGGATGCCGGGACGACGGACTGGGCCGGCTTCCCTGTGGAGCGGCGGCAAGGACATGTCGTCGCCGTGTTCGTGCGGCCCGAGTGGCGTGGCGGCGGAGTGACCAAGGCGCTGTTCGACGCCGCTGTGGAATGGGCCTGGGGGCGTGGGGTGGAGGCCGTACGGCTCATCGTGCACGAGGACAATCCGCGGGCTCAGGCGTTCTACCGCAAGGCCGGGTTCGTGCCCAGTGGGAAGGTCGTGCCGTTGGCCGGGCACGAAGGGGAGAACGAGCTGGAGTTCGTGCTGGAGAAGGCAGGCTGAAAAGACAGGGTGAGAAGACAGGCTGTCCTTCGGGGTCAGACCGGTAGTTCGTCGTGCGGCCAGCGGGCCCTTGCCTGTTCCCTTGACCGGAGCAGGGCCAGGGTCGGCAGGCCCCGGTCCGCTCCGGTGGCCAGCAGCTCCGGGAGCTGGGGAAGCGGAGCCACTGCGGCGACGTCGTCCAGGACGAGCGTCAGTGGTGGGTCGAGGCGACCGGAGGATGACCGTTCGGCCATGTGCCGGCCGCGCTCGACCACGCTGGAGACGAGGGCCGTCAGGAGGGGCATCGCGCCCGGGTTGGTCCTGGGGTCCTCGATGGACTCCCCCACTACATAAAGCGTGCCCCCTTCGTCGACGAAGGAATCCAAGGCAAGCGCATCAGAGCGGTTTGGAGTGCAGGCCTCACGGATGTTCACCGTGAAGAGCGCGGAGAGCGCGCGGCCGGTCAACTCCTGGGCGATGTCCCGGCGTTCCGGGTGAGCGGTGAGGGTGGCTTCCAGCTCGCCCGCCGCGCCGGGGGCCGCCTTCGGGTTCGTACGGAGGATGCGTACCGCGTCCTGGATCTGGGTGCCCTGGGACCAGCGGTGGACGTGGCGGATGGTGCGGCCGTCTATGGCGGCGGCGTGCAGATAGCTCCGCAGGAGCGTTTCCGCGGTGTCGCTGACCGCCTGGTCGAGGCGGGCGGTCGGGCGGACCGGGGTGAGGAGGGCCGCGGCTCTCGCCTTCGCCGTCTGCTTGTCCTCGCAGCCTGCCGTGGGGGACCAGTGCAGGCGGGCCGGGGTGTCGCAGAGGTGGGTGGGGTCGTAGAGGTGGACCGGGCCCAGTTTCGCGCGGGCGTCCTTGGTGTCCGACCAGATGGCGGGGTTGGACGTGACCACCAGGGTGGGGCCCTCCGCGTCGCGGACCGCCTGGGTGGCCGTGGTCTGGCGGGTCTCCCTCGGAGCGACCAGCACCTTCTCCACCCGTTGGGGGACCGTCGTCGCGGAGACGGGCATGGGTAGCGGTTCCGCCCTCGGTGTGGGCACCTCGTGGTGCGTGACCGTTTCGACAACGGGTTCCTCGAAGGCGGGAGCCGTCGGCGGCTGTTCGACGGCCACGGCCTTCGGCGCCACCGGTGGTGCCGCCTTTCGTGTCCGTCGTAGCGCCCTCCAACGGGCCACCGTCCCCAGTACGAACACGGTGAGCACGACCAGGACCATCAGCTGGCCGATGAACAGGCCCCAGAAGAGGCCGTAGCCGGAGAGCTGGGCCGCCGGGGTCTTCGGCCAGGCGCCCGGCATGTCGTGGGGCTGGCCGATGAGTTGGCGCATGGCCAGGGGCGTGCGGGTGAAGGTGACGCCGTCGGGCCAGGAGCCGTGGGCGAACCAGCCGGCCAGGCCGGTGGCCGACCAGACCATCAGCGTCATGCCGATGAGGAAGGCGAGTATGCCGACCAGCAGCCCGTCCGGGATGCCGCCCTGGCCCTCCTGCCGGCGGTCGTCAGGTCTCACCACAGCCCGCCTCCCTGCCTACGCCACCGTCGACTCGGAGCCGCCCAGGTGCTGCTGCTCCATGTGCGCTTCCACGAAGGCCGCCGCCCGTTCCTCCGCCTCCAGCTCGGCCGCGCGCAGGGCGTCGTCCGTCAGGTCGCGGTCGGCGGAGGACTCGGTCATCGCGCGGTCCGTGAAGACGAGCGGGCGTTCCGTCTCGGTGATCAGGTGTTTGACCACCTGGACATTGCCGTTGACGTCCCACACCGCGATGCCGGGGGTGAGCGAGGGAATGATCTCCACCGCCCAGCGGGGCAGGCCCAGGACCCGTCCCGTCGACCTCGCCTCGTCCGCCTTCTGCGCGTAGATCGTCCTGGTCGACGCCATCTTCAGGATCGCCGCGGCCTCCTTCGCCGCCGCCCCGTCGACGACGTCGGACAGGTGGTGGACCACCGCCACGAACGACAGACCCAGCCGTCGGCCGAACTTCAGCAGGCGCTGGAAAAGCTGGGCCACGAAGGGGCTGTTGATGATGTGCCAGGCCTCCTCGACCAGGAAGATGCGCTTCTTCCGGTCGGGGCGGATCCAGGTGTGCTCCAGCCACACGCCGACGATGGCCATGAGGATGGGCATGGCGATGGAGTTGCGGTCGATGTGGGACAGGTCGAAGACGATCAGCGGGGCGTCCAGGTCGATGCCGACCGTCGTGGGGCCGTCGAACATGCCGCGCAGGTCACCGTCGACGAGCCGGTCCAGGACCAGGGCGACGTCCAGGCCCCACGCCCGTACATCGTCTATGTCGACGTTCATCGCCTCGGCCGACTCCGGCTCGGGATGCCGTAGCTGCTCGACGATGTCGGTGAGGACCGGCTGGCGTTCGACGATGGTCTCGTTGACGTAGGCGTGCGCGACCTTGAGGGCGAAGCCCGAGCGCTCGTCCAGGCCGTGGCCCATCGCGACCTCGATGATGGTCCGGAGCAGCGCGAGCTGGCCCGTCGTCGTGATCGCGGGGTCGAGCGGGTTGAGGCGGATCCCCATGTCCAGGGCGGCCATCGGGTCCAGGCGGATAGGAGTTATTCCCAACTCCTGCGCGATGAGGTTCCATTCACCGACGCCGTCCTCGCCCTGCGCGTCCAGGACGACGACCTGCCGGTCCCGGAAGCGCAACTGCCGTAGGACGTACGTCTTCTCCAGTGCCGACTTGCCGTTGCCGGACTCGCCGAGGACCAGCCAGTGCGGGGCCGGGAGTTGCTGGCCGTACAGCTGGAAGGGGTCGTAGATGTAGCCCTTGCCGGAGTAGACCTCGCGGCCGATGATGACGCCCGAGTCGCCCAGCCCCGGTGCCGCCGTGGGCAGGTAGACCGCCTGGGCCTGGCCCGTGGAGGTGCGGACGGGCAGGCGGGTCGTCTCGACCTTCCCGAAGAGGAAGGACGTGAAGGCGTCGGTGAGGACGGAGAGCGGGTCCCGCATCAGCGCATCAGCCTCTACCTTCGGATTCCGGTGGCGAACGGGAGGGTGTTCACGAAGGCGCGGTGGTGCTCGCGGTCGCACCACTCCAGCTTCAGGTACGACTTTCCGGCCGAGGCCCGGATGGTCCGCTTGTCGCGGGCCAGGGCCTCGGGGGAGCGCGAGGAGACGGTGATGTAGCCGACCAGGTTGACGCCGGCCGCGCCGCTCGCCAGGTCCTCGCCGCGCTGGTCGAGGCGGTTGTGGGCGGCGATGTCACGGGGGTCGACGGTCCGGTTCATCTTGGCGGCGCGGGACGCCTCCGCCTCGTCGTTCGTCTTCTCCGTCAGCATGCGCTCGATGGCGACCTCGGTGGGTTCGAGGTCCATCGTCACGGCGACCGTGCGGATGACGTCCGGGGTGTGGACGAGGAGGGGCGCCAGGAAGTTGACGCCGACGGGGGTCATCGGCCACTCCTTCACCCAGGCGGTGGCGTGGCACCAGGGCGCTCGGGTCGACGACTCGCGGGTCTTGGCCTGGAGGAACGTGGGCTCCATGGCGTCCAGCTCGGCCGGCCAGGCGTTCCGTTTCGTCATCGCCTGGATGTGGTCGATGGGGTGGTCCGGGTCGTACATGGAGTGGATGAGCGAGGCGAGACGTCCCTGGCCGAGCGGCTGGCGGACCCTGATGTCCGCCTCCTGGAGGCGGGAGCAGATGTCGGTCAGCTCGCGCGCCATGACCACCGCCAGGCCCGCGTCGCGGTCCAGCTTGCGGCCCGACTGGGGGCGGGCCGCGCGGGCCATCGCGTGCGCCTCGGCGGAGAGCTCGCGGGTGTAGTGCATGCAGGCGACGAGGTACGCGCGGTGCTGCTCGCTGCTGGTGGAGACCATGGACTGGAGCTGGTCGTACGACTGCTGCAGCCATCCCGGTGACTTCTCGTCGCCGCGGACGGCCACGTCCTTGGCGTGGGCGTCCGGGTCGGCGGGGAGGGTGCGGGCGAGCATCTGGAGGCGGGTGACGAAGCCGTCGCCGTTGGCCACGTGCTTGAGCAGCGTGCCGAAGCGGTCGACCAGCGCCTCCTGGTCCTCGGAGTCGCGCAGACCGACGCCGGGGCCCTCGATCTCGATCGCGGCCGTCACCGTCCTGCGGTCCGCGTGCAGGAGTACGGCGATCTCGTCGGGGCCGAAGGGGGCGGCGAGCCAGCTGATGCGGCCGATGCCGGGGGGCGGGCCGACCTCGACCTCGCGGCCGTCGACGCGGATGCCGGCCTCCATGACGCCGGAGCGGTAGACGGTGCCCTGCTTCAGGGTGCGCTTGTAACTGCGGTTGATCTCGAACCACTTGTAGAACGTGCGGTGCTTGTACGGGACGTAGACCGCCGCCAGCGCGAGCAGCGGGAAGCCCATCAGCAGCACGATGCGCAGGGACAGCACCGGGACGAGGAGCCCGCACATCATGCCGAGGAACGCGCCGCCGATGATGAGCGCGATCTCGCCGGTCTCACGATTCCTGCCGACGATCGCGTTCGGCCGGGCGCGGCCGATCAGATATGTCCGGCGGGGCGTGACCGGATGGGACACGTGGGACTCGGTCGTCAACGCCCTTCACCTCCCGAGCGGTTGTTACTGCTGTTGCGGGTGTTGCTGGCATGGGGTGTGTTCACCGGGCTGCTCGAGCGGGGCGAGGGGGCGGCGGAGGGGACAGATCCGCCGCCACCGCCGCCGCCGTTCGAGCCGCGCGTGCTGTGGGCGGCGACGCCGCCGGAGGCCGGGTTGGAGGGGCGGGCACCGCCACCGGAGGCTTGTCCGCCGCCGTTGTTGTCGGCCCGGGTGCTGTGGGTCTTGATGCCCTGGGCGACGAGGGTGGCGGGGCTGCTGATGACGGCCGCGGCCTTCCCCTCCGCGCCCTGCATGATGCGGTTGTTGCGGGAGCCGGCGATCTCGTCGCCGAAGCCGGGGACGAAGCGGTAGATCATCGCCGATGCGAAGATCGCCAGCAGGATGATGGCGAGGCCGGAGACGACCGCCGAGAAGGCGTCGGGGCCGTCGTCGGTGGACAGGGCGCCGGCGAGGCCGAGGACGATGACGATCACCGGTTTGACCAGGATGACCGCGATCATGATGCCCGCCCAGCGGCGGACGTGGCCCCAGAGGTTCTTGTCGACGAGGCCGGCGTAGACGACGGTGCCGAGCAGCGCGCCCACGTAGAGCAGGGCGGCCCTGATGACGAGCTCCAGCCAGAGGATTCCGGCGGCGAGGATGCTGACGAGTGAGACGACGATCAGCATGATCGGGCCGCCGCCGATGTCCTCGCCCTTGTTGAGGGCGCCGGAGAAGGTGCCGAAGAACGTGTCCGTCTGGTCGCCGGTCGTCTTCGCGAGGACCTCGGTGATGCCGTCGGTCGCCGATACGACGGTGTAGAGGATAAGCGGGGTGAAGGCGGAGGCCAGGACGGTGAGCCAGAGGAACCCGATCGCTTCGCCGATGGCGGTGGAGAGGGGGACGCCTCGTACCGCGCGCTTGGCGACGGCGAGCAGCCAGAGAAGCAGGGTCAGGACGGTCGACGCCGCGAAGACGACCGCGTACTGCTGGAGGAACTTGGGGTTGGTGAAGTCGACGTTCGCGGTGTCCTTCACGGCCTCACTGAGCTTGTCGACGGTCCAGGAGGCGGCGTCGGCACAGCCCTTGGCGAGGGAGGAGAGGGGGTCGAGGGAGGAGGTGGGGTCGAGGGTGGTGGATCCGCCGGAGCCGGTGCCGCGGCCTTTTTCGCAGTAGTCCTTGGCGGGGCCGTGGATCAGGTCGCAGGGGTCATTGCTGGACGTAGGCGTGGGCGACGGTGTGGGTGCGGCGAAGGCGCGTGTCGCCAGGAGGACGGCTGTGGTCTGTACGGCCGTGACGACAGCGGCGACCTTGAGTACGCGTCGGCTACCGGGCATAGGTGAACCCTCCGTACTCTTCGACGGCCTTCGCCATCTCGTCGGCACTGGAGGCCCTGTCGTCGCCGGGAACGGGCGAGGGGCCGTCCTTCTGGGAGTGCGTCACGATCTTCCAGTCCCCCCCGGTCCACTGGAGCTGCATGGTGATGGTGAACCAGGTGCTGGTGACCGGGTTGGTGGAGTTCTCGCCGGCCAGGCCCAGGAGACCGCTGCACCAGACCTCGACCGTCGCGTTGTCGGCGGATGCCTGGGTGGCCTTGGTGCCGATCGGGGTGGTGCGGGATACGAACGTGTAACCCTGCGGTGTGGAGCCGTCCTCGTTCAGGCCGACGTTCTTGTTGAACTCCGGGGTGTATGCCTTGTCGAGGGTTCCTTCGAACTGCGAGACCCGGGAAGGCGTGATGATGGCCTGCAGGATGGCGTCACGCTTGGCCTTGTTGAACATCTCGGCCGATCCCAACGCCACCGCATAATTCGCCGCCGCGCTCTGCGCCCCCTGCTGATCCCGGGCGTACCCCGACTTCACCGGTGTCTTCCCGGTCGCCGCTGTCGGTGAGGTCACCGGCTTGTCGGCGCCGTCTGTTTTCGATGTGGTGTCGTCTCCGCCGCGGTTCGCGAAGGCGATCGCGGCGATGAGGATCACCACCACGCCGACCACCGTGACGAGGCTGCGGGACGACGAGCGGCCGCCTCTTCGGGCGCCGCCGTACACGTCGCCGCCGGTGTCCGGCAGGCGGGTGCGGGTCTGGCCCGTGCCTCCGTAACCGCCGGAGCCCTCGCGTTCGTCCCCGAGACTCATGCCGCGTACGCCCCCTCGACGTCGTGCGGAAACTCGTAGGCATACGACGGTAGCCGTGCTGGTTCCCGCGCGGGCGCGGTGTGGTGACTGGACATCAGGGAAACGCAACCTCAGCCGGTGGGCACGACGGGCGGGTGGGTGGTGGGGGACAGCCGGGCGCGCCCGGGGGACTGGAGGGATGGGCGGCCGACCCGCTAGACCGCCATCAGACCGCCATGCCGTACACGATGGTGAACAGCGTGCCGAGTGAGCCGATGATGAAGACTCCGGTGAGGCCGGCGATGATGAGGCCCTTGCCCTGTTCGGCGCTGAAGGTGTCGCGGAGCGCGGTCGCGCCGATGCGCTGCTTCGCGGCGCCCCAGATGGCGATGCCGAGGCACAGCAGGATGGCCACCGCCATCACCACCTCGATCATCACCTTCGCCTCGTTGCCCAGGCTGCCGAAGGGGCCCCAGTCCGGAGCGATCCCGCCGATGATGGTGTTGATGTCTCCCTTGTCGGCCGCAAAGAGCATGTAAGTCACCGCCCCTGGTGGGTAGTTCCGCTTCCCCTGCGGGTGCGCAGAGGTCAGGCCTCATTGTCGCCGACAATTCCGCCGTCGCATGTCGACTTGGCGTCATTGATTGGCGGGTTTCGTACGAATGCTTGTCTGGTACTCGTCCGATTACTCTGTGTATCACGGCAGGTCACGCCGGGCAATGAGGCCTGAGCGGAACCTTCGTGTGGTTCCGTCGTTGACCTCTTCTTGCACCCGTGTTCTGTGGGTGAAGGCTAACCCCGTACGGCCGCCGTCAGCGCGTCGTGCACTTGGGGTAGGTCGTGCCCTCGGCGCAGTTGTCGTAGCTGCCCTTGCTGACGTCGACTTCCTCCTCGTCGCCGCTCTTCGTACGGACCGTCAGTTCGTACTCCATGTGGCAGCTTTGCTTCTTCTTGCCGTTCTTCTTCTTCGTCTTGCACTCGTAGTCCGTGTCCTTGCCGGTGACCGTGCCGCTGACGGGCTTCGAGTCGCTGCCGCAGGCGGTCAGCAGCGGTGTGGTGAGGACGGCGACCGTGGCAAGGGCCGCGAGTGTGCGCTTCATGTGGTTTCCCCCGTGGGCATCGGCATATCGGCATGACGAACGGACGGGCTGTGGCTTGTCGCCACAGCCCGTCTCTCAGTATCCGTGCCGGCGTCAAGACCGGTCCGGTGCGGTTCAGCCGGTGAAGGCTCCGACTCCCGCCGGGGTGCCCCAGCCTGTCGGGCCGTCATATCCCGACCTGGCCGTGCAGTAGTAGCTCGTGGAGCAGGTGCCGTTGTTGCCCGAGGTCACGTCGTTGAGGGCGGTGGTGTGCGCGTAGGGGTAGGAGGCCGGGTAGGCGCTGCTGCCCGGGGTGCCCGCCAGGGCGTAGACGCCCGCGATGATCGGCGCGGAGGCGCTCGTGCCGCCGAAGGTGTACCAGCCCGCCGTGATGCCGTAGGAGTCGTAGACGGAGACGCCCGTCGCCGGGTCGGCGACCGCCGAGACGTCGGCGATCATGCGCTTCGAGCAGCTCGTGTCGGTCTGCCAGGAGGGCTTCGCGTCGTACGCGGAGCAGCCGGAGCCGGTGCCCTCCGTGCTGCTGGTCTTCCAGACCGTCTCCGACCAGCCTCGGGTCGTCGAGGAGGCCTTCGACAGGGCCGTGCCGCCCACCGACGTCACGTACTTCGACGCCGCCGGGTACTCGGCGCCGTAGCCGCTGTCGCCGGCGCTGACCGTGATGGCCACGCCCGGGTGGTTGAAGTAGGAGGAGTCGTACGTCGTGTCGCTCGACGACTCGCTGCCGCCGTAGCTGTTCGAGACGAACTTCGCGCCGAGCGTGACCGCCTCGTTCACGGCCGTGCCCAGGTTGGCCATGGTGGCCGACTTGGCCTCGACCAGGAGGATGTTGCAGTTCGGGCAGACGGCCGACGCCATGTCGAGGTCGAGGGAGATCTCCTCCGCCCAGCCGCTGTCGGCGGTGGGGAGGGAGGTCGTGGAGCCGGTCTGGCTGACCTTCTTGAAGCAGCCGTTGGCGGTGGTGCAGGCCGGGAGGCCGTAGTACGAGCGGTAGGTGGCCAGGTCGGCGGCCGCGTTGGGGTCGTCGTACGCGTCGACGATCGCGATCGTCTCGCCGGAGCCGTTCGAGGCGGCGGCGGACGTGAGGCCGTAGGCGGATCGGAGGTCGCTGGGGCCGTAGCCGGAGGGGGTGGTGGCGTCGGCGGCCTTGGGGGTCACGCCCTTCGCCCGCTGGAACGCCGTGGCGCCGCCTGTGACGCGGAGGGAGTCGCAGGCCAGCTCGCCCGCCTTCTTGGGGGTGGAACAGGGGGTCGCGGCCCAGGTGACCTTGGCCGGGACGGCCGCGTCGGCCTCGCCGGCCGCGGTGCCGAGGCCGGTGAGCATCAGGGTCACGGCGGCGGCCGCGGTGCCGATCCGGCGCCATCTCGTCCGCGGGGAGGGTCTGTCGGTGGGGGTCGTGCGCATCGTGCAGCCTCCTGAAGGTGGTGGAACAGGAGCGGTGCGGGTGCGAGTCACCGGGGTGGTGGCCCCGGCGGCGGGCGGCGGCCCGGAACGACGGTCTCTTGTTGAGTACGCGACAACAAGGAGGGTGGTGGAATCCTGACTTCCGCCATACCGAACGGGGGTCGGGGCTTACTTCCTGATGGCCGCTCAATGGGCGGAGTACGGCGGTTGCTTGACCTGATTCACAGGTCGGTGGCCGATTCACAGGTGGCCGATTCACAGGGGGACGGCGAACGGGCCGCGACCGGAGGGACGCGGCCCGTTGCCGTGTGTGCCGCCGAAGGGGACCCCACGTCCCCCCTCTGAGGGCGGCTCCCCGTGACCCGACGGGGAGTCTCTTTCCGGCGAGGGTCAGCCGGTGAAGGCGTCCAGGCCCGCCGGCGTGCCCAGGCCCGTCGGGCCGTCGTAGCCCGACTTGGCGGTGCAGAAGTAGCTCGTGGTGCAGGAGCCGTTGCTGCCGCTCGTCACGTCGTTCAGGGCGGAGGTGTCCGCGTAGGGGTAGGAGGCCGGGTAGTCGCTGCTGCCCGGGGTGCCCGCGAGGGCGTACACCGACGCGATGATCGGCGCCGAGGCGCTGGTGCCGCCGTAGGTGTTCCAGCCGGTGCCGTCGGAGCCGTAGGAGTCGTAGACGGAGACGCCCGTCGCCGGGTCGGCCACCGCGGAGACGTCGGCGATCATGCGCTTCGAGCAGCTCGCGTCGGTCTGCCAGGACGGCTTCGCGTCGTACGCGGAGCAGCCGGAGCCGGTGCCCTCGGTGCTGCTGGTGTTCCAGACGGACTCCGTCCAGCCGCGGCTGTTGGAGGACGTGGAGAGCTTCGTGCCGCCGACCGCGGTCACGTACTTCGACGCGGCCGGGTACTCGGCGCCGTAGCCCTCGTCGCCCGCGGAGACGGTGATGGCGACCCCGGGGTGGTTGAAGTAGGAGGAGTCGTACGACGTGTCGCTCGACGACTCGCCACCGCCGTAGGAGTTGGAGACGAACTTCGCGCCGAGCTTGACCGCCTCGTTCACGGCCGTGCCCAGGTTGGCCATGCTCGACGACTTCGCCTCGACGAGCAGGATGTGGGCGTTGGGGGCGATGGCGGAGACCATGTCGAGGTCGAGGGAGATCTCGCCGGCCCAACCGCTGTCGGCGGTGGGGAGGGAGGTCGTGGAGCCGGTCTGGCTGACCTTCTTGAAGCAGCCGTTGGCGGTGGTGCAGGCCGGGAGGCCGTAGTACGAGCGGTAAGTGGCCAGGTCGGCCTCCGCGTTGGGGTCGTCGTACGCGTCGACGATCGCGATCGTCTGGCCCGAGCCGTTCGATGCGGCGGCGTCGGTCAGGCCGTAGGCGTCCTGGAGGTCGCTGGGGCCGTAGCCGGTGGGGGTGGCGGACGTGGCGTTCGGCTTGAGGGACTTCGGGGTCGCGCCCTTCAGCGCGGCCTGCTTCTCCATGAACGCGGTGGTGCCCGCGGTGACGCGGAGCGCGTTGCAGGCGGCGTAGCCCTTCTTGGGGGTCGCGGCGCAGGCACTCTCGTACTGCACATGGGCCTTGGCGACCTGCGCCGCGATGGCCTTCGCGCTCACCTTGTGCGGCGTGGGGGTGGCGGCGTGCGCCTGGGCGGCGGTGCCGAGGCCGGCGAGGAGAAGGGCGGTGGCGGCCGCGGCGGCGGAGCCCGCCTTGCGCCATCTGCCGGACATGTGGGGGGTGTTGGGCGTACGCAACGTACAGCCTCCTGTAAGTGGGGTTGCAGAGGCCTGCGGTGGGGGACCACCGGTGAGGTTCCCGGTGGGGGCGGCGACCCGCGTAGACCATCCCTTTGTTGAGTACGTGACAACAAGACGCGTTGCGGAACTCTGACTTCCGCATGACTCAGGGGTGTCGGGGCTTACTGATCAATGGCGGGCTGATGGCCGTGGGTTGGCTGCGGCTTGACCGTGTGCACAGCGGGCTCACAGGGGGCGGGGCGGGGAACCTCCTGCGTAAGGAGCCGTTCCCCCGGATGGCGTAACCGTTTGACCCCTCTCTCACCTTTGGTGGCCACACTGGCTTCGATGAAGCACACGCCCCTTTGTGTCGCCCTCGTGCTGCTCGCCGTCACCTCCGCCTCCGAGGCGGCCGCCGACGACGGGCCCGGTCCGTTCGGTGTCACCGTCGTCGCGCAGGCGAGTGCGGAGACGGCGAGAGTCGGGGCGTTGTTCGACGACGGGGAGCACTTCTGCACGGCGTCCGTCGTGCACAGTCCGGGCCGGGACCTCATCGTGACCGCCGCACACTGTCTCGACGGCACCGAGGACGCGCTCGAGTTCGTGCCCGGGTACCGCGACGGACAGGCGCCGTACGGGAAGTGGCGGGTGACGCGGCGCTTCCTGCCCGACGGGTGGGACGAGGACAGCGACGTGGCCTTCGCGGAGGTGGCCGAGCGGAACGGCGAGGGCGTCGAGGACGTCGTCGGCGCGAACCGCTTCACCACCGGCGCCACCACCGGCGCCACCGCCGTGACCGTCACCGGATACCCCAACTCCCGTGAGGTCCCGCTGCGGTGCACCAACAAGCCGATCGCGCACAGCCGTACGCAGCAGCGCATCGACTGCCCCGACCTCAGCGGCGGGACCAGCGGCAGCCCCTGGGTGAACGGCGACGGACAGGTCGTCGGCGTGCTCGGCGGGCACGAGGAGGGCGGCCTCACGGACGACATCTCGTACAGCGTCGTTCTGGGGGACGAGGCAGCGGAGTTGTACCGTCACGCGGCCAACTGATCTATGTGGCAAGGTCGGTGCGGTGGACGCACTGAGAGAACGGGATCCCGCGCACATAGGCGCGTACACCCTGCTCGCGCGGCTCGGGGCCGGTGGCATGGGGCAGGTGTATCTCGCGCGGTCGCCCGGCGGACGGCTCGTCGCCGTCAAGGTCATCCGGGACGAGATCACCGACCATCCGGAGGCGTTGGCGCGGTTCCGCCGGGAGGTGGAGACCGTGCGGGCGGTGCGGAGCGCGTACACCGCCAACCTGATCGACGCCTCGCTGGATGCCGCGCCCTACTGGCTGGCCACCGAGTATGTCGCCGGGCCCACGCTGAGCGGGGCCGTCGGTGCGCACGGGCCGCTGCCCGCCGACAGCGCGCGACGGCTGTTCGCGGCGCTCGCGGAGGCGCTGGCGAGCGTCCACGTGTACGGCGTCACGCACCGGGACCTCAAGCCGCAGAACGTCCTCCTCTCCCCGCAGGGGCCGCAGCTCATCGACTTCGGCATCGCGCGGGGCGCCGCCGACACCGCTCTGACCCAGACCGGGCTCACCCCGGGGACGCCTGGGTACAGCGCGCCCGAGGTGATCGTCGGCAACCAGGTGGGCCCGGCGGCGGACGTGTTCGCGCTGGGCGCGACCCTCGCCTACGCCGTCACCGGACGGCCGCCCTTCGGGAGCGGGCCCACGCACGCGGTGTCGTATCGCGTGGTGCACGAGGACATCGACGTCGCGGGGGTCGAGCCGGGGCTCGCCGCGCTGATCCAGGAGTGCGTCGCCAAGGAGCCGGGGGCGCGGCCCGGACCGGCCGCCGTCATCGCGCGCTGTGCGGTGTCGTCCGCGTTGGCCGAGGATCCGCTCTACGGCCGCCTCGCCGCCGACTCGGTGGTGGCACCGTCCGATCTCCGGGCCGCGGTGGCGGCGGGGCTGGTGCCCCTGGGACACGGTGCCCCGGCCGCGCCCGCGCACCGGCCGACCGTCGGCCCCGGCTATGTCCCGACCTATGTGCCGACGACGGTGCCCGAGCCGCCGCGCCGCTCTCGTCGTACGTCCGCGCTGGTGGCCGTCTCCGTCGCGGCCGTTCTCGTCGCCGGGTCCGTGGTGGCGTGGCGGATGCAGGGCGGGCAGGACGACGGTGGGGCGGAGGCCCAGGGCGGGGGTACGGCGTCGGCGTCCGCGAGCGGTTCGGCCACGGCGTTCAAGCCGCCGTCCTACATCTTGGGCAACAAGGCCTCCAGGGACTTCTGGAAGCTCTCGAACGACCCCGCCGAGGCCGCGGAGGGCAGGGGCGACTGCGCGGCGGTCGGGGCGAAGAGCGCGCCGATGGAGTTGCAGTACAGCGCCACCGACGCGGACAGCCCGGACGGCGGGAACGTCCGGCAGCGGGCGAAGATCACCTTCCGGTTCAAGTACGCGGAGCTGCAGAAGCAGAAGCCGGCGCCTTACTACGTCTCGGTCGGCGTGAAGTCGCCGCGCGACTTCGATCCGGAGACGGGCACGCCGTACGAGGGTGACGTGAACAGGACCATCGGCGCCACCAGCAGGCCGGCCGACATCTTCACGCACTGGAAGGAAGGCGGGGCCGTCGAACTCGTCTACCCCGACGACTTCCAGGAGCACCTGCCGAACGGTAAGGCCTACGACGCGGTGCCCGTCGCCGACGACCCCGGTGACTGGACCGTCGTCTTCTACCACCTCACCGGCAGCAGACCCACCGATCAGGAGTCCATCGGTTGCGATGGATTCCACGTGGGAAGCTCCTAAACTGACCCGGGCGGACTCCCGGGCAGCGAGGGGCGGTTGACGGTGCGTAAGGCGTGGATCGTGGCGGGTGCCGCTCTCGGGGCGGGGCTGAGCTTCGTGATGCTGCTCGTCGTGGGGGTCTACGTCGTCGCCGGGAACCTCGCGGGCGGGGTCGGGGGAGCCAGCAAGGCGCTCGCCAAGGGCGCTGTGCCGGCCGCCTATTCGGGGCTCGTGCAGAAGTGGGGCAACCTGTGCCCGGCCATCAACCCCGCGCTGCTCGCCGCCCAGCTGTACCAGGAGAGCGGGTTCAACCCGAGGGCGCAGAGCGGGGCGGCCGCGCAGGGGATAGCGCAATTCATCCCCGGCACCTGGGCCACGCACGGGATCGACGGTGACGGCGACGGCGACCGCGACGTATGGGATCCGAATGACGCGATTCCGTCGGCCGCGTCGTACGACTGCAAGCTCGCCTCGTACGTCAAGGACGTCCCCGGGGACGCCACGCGGAACATGCTCGCGTCCTACAACGCGGGCGCCTACGCGGTCATCAAGTACGGCGGCGTACCGCCGTACAAGGAGACCCAGAACTACGTGAAGACGATCACGACGCTGGAGGAGAGCTTCGCCGCTCCCGTCGCCCGCGTCGACCCCTCCAAGCAGGCCGCCGCCGCGATCACCTACGCGCAGAACAAACTCGGCACGCCCTACCTCTGGGGCGGTGACGGTACTGCTCAGGACGGTGGGCGGTTCGACTGCTCGGGGCTGACGAAGGCCGCGTACGAGAGCGTCGGGGTCACGCTGCCGCGCGTCGCCAACGACCAGTGGAACGCGGGGCCGCATCCGGCCAGGGGCGAGCTGCTGCCGGGCGACCTGGTCTTCTTCTCGGACGACCTCACCAACTCCCGCGCCATCCGGCATGTGGGGATTTATGTCGGCGGCGGATACATGATCGACGCCCCGAGAACGGGCGCTGTGATCCGGTTCGACCCGATCGACACCCCCGATTACTTCGGTGCGACCCGGGTGACCGAAGATGGCGCGAAAGCGCTCCCCACGACGGTATGAGCGGGCTGTGAACCTACCCCCTGAGCTGCAGAGATGTGTCTCTCTTCGATAACGTCTGCGTGATCATTCAGTGGAGTGTGGAACGTATTAACGGGGACCATGCGTTCCTGTTGTCGTAGCCGAACGCATATCGGATCTACATCCACGGGGGCCAAGAACAACGACGAAGGGGCCACAGCACCATGGCTGGACTCGCCGCATCCGGGTCGAACCCCGACGTCGAGCTGCTCTATGACATCAACGGCCTGGCCAAGGACGCACCGCACTGGTTCGACCGGGTCATGGAGTTCGTCGGCGAGTACGGCATCCTGCTCGCCACCGTGCTGCTCGTGCTGTGGTGCTGGCTGTCCGTGCGCAGGCGCGGCGGCGAGGAGGCCGCGCCCTCGGTCGCGGCCCTCGTGTGGGCGCCGCTCGCCGCCGGTGTCGCCGTGCTGATCAACGTGCCGATACGAGGTTTCGTGGAGCGGCCCCGCCCGTTCGTCGACCACGACGGCCTGGAGGTCCTGGTCTCCGGCAAGACCGACTACTCGTTCGTGAGTGATCACGCCACGATCACCATGGCGCTGGCCGTCGGCCTGTTCCTCGCCCACCGCAAGTTCGGCGTCGTCGGCATCCTGCTCGCCCTGTTCGAAGGCTTCTGCCGGGTCTACATGGGCGTCCACTACCCGACCGACGTCCTCGGCGGCCTCGCCCTCGGCACCGCCGTCGCCCTCCTCCTCTCCCCGCCGGCCATGGCCCTGCTCACGCCGCTGACGAAGGCGATCGAGCGGTCGCCGCGCGCGGGGTGGCTGATCCGCTCGCGGAAGGCTTCGGCGTACGACGGACAGGGCGCGGTCGTGCCCGGGGCGCGCCGGGAAGCGGGCGCGGAGGAGCGGGACCTCGCGGCCTGACCGCTCGGGCTGACAGGGCTGCTCAGAGTGCCTGCGGGAACGTGAAGAAGCCGTTCGGGTCGTACTGCTTCTTCAGCGTCGCCAGGCGGTTCGCCGCGTCGCCGTAGTAGGCCTTCCGCCAGTTCGTCAGCGTCGGGTCTGTGTAGTTCTGGTACGCCGCCCCCGATGCGTACGGCTTCATCGCGTCGTGCGCCGCGGTCAGCCAGGACTGGCCGGTGGCGCCGGAGGTGCCCGCCCGCCAGGACACGATGTACTGGGCCAGCATGCGCGAGCGGCGGTGGACGAACGCCGTGGCCGTGGGGGAGACGCGGTTGACCGCTCCGCCGAGCGCGGTCAGGGCGATGCTGCCGGAGCCGCCGCGGACCGTCTCCATCTGCTTCAGCAGGGCCTTGATGCCGGCCGTGGACAGGGAACGGTCGAAGAAGTCCGACTTCGCCGCGTACGTCTCTCGGTTGAGCGCGCCCTGCGGGGAGCGGCCGGGGGTCTTGCCGGGGAGATGGCACTGGGCGTCGGTGGCGAAGGAGGAGCAGCCGGCGTAGATCTCCATCGCCTCCTCGTAGGAGCGGCGGCGCAGGGAGACGCTGCTCGCGGGGGCGCCCACCTTGTCGGCGAGGCGGTCCACCGCGTTCTGCAGTTCGCCGTAGGTGCCGAGGGAGAAGGCGGCGACGTTGATGGTGGTGTAGCCGCCGGTGGTGCCCGCCAGGTGCAGGGACGACCAGATCTCGTCCGGCTGGTCCGGGCCCCACTCCTGCCAGGCCTTGATGACCGCGGCCGCCTTCGACCAGGGCCAGGAGAGATAGCCGGTCACCGCCTGCGGGGCCGGGTGGGTCTTGAACTGGAGTTCCGTGACGACGCCGAAGTTGCCGTTGCCCGCGCCGCGCAGGGCCCAGAACAGGTCGGTGTTGGTGGTGGCGTTGGCGGTGAGCTGCTTGCCGTCCGCGGTGATGACCGTGGCCTGGGTGAGGCTGTCGCAGGTCAGGCCGTAGGCGCGGGAGACGACTCCGTGGCCGCCGCCGAGGGTGAGGCCGGAGACGCCGACGGTGGGGCAGGAGCCGGCGGGGATGGTGACGCCCTTCGCGGTGAGGGCGCGGTAGACGTCGATGAGCTTGGAGCCTGCGCCGACGACCGCGGTGCCGCCGCTCGACCTGATCTTGTTGAGCTTCGATACGTCGATGATCAGGCGGCCGTTGCCTGAGGACCAACCGGCGTAGGAGTGGCCGCCGTTGCGGATCGCGACCTTGAGGTGGTGGGCGCGGGCGTAGGCGAGGGTGGTGCGGATGTCGTCGGCGTGGGCGACGTAGGCGACGGCGGTGGGCTTCAGGTTGTCGAAGCGGGTGTTGTAGAGCTGGTGGGCGGCCGGCCAGTTGGTGTCGCCGGGGCGGAGGAGGGGGCCGTCGAGGTCGTGGGCGAGGGTGGTCCAGTTGGCCGGGGCGGTGGGGAGGGCGGCGGATTTGCCGGTGACGGAGGCTGCGGTGCCGGAGGGGGTGCGGGTCTGGGCCGCGGTGGCGGTGTCGTCGCCGGTGCAGGCCGCGGTGGTGGTGGCGGTCAGGGCGGCGACGGTGCCTCCGATGAACGTACGGCGTTCCATGGTGCGTGCCCTCCGTGGCCTTGGCTGTCGTGCCTCTCGTGGAACGAGACGGGGTGGGGGTGGCCGGGGTTCCATGGTGCACGGAGTTGGGGCTGAGGTGCCGGGGTGTCGCTCGCCCCGCGCTGGCGGGGTGCCGCTGCGCCCACCCGTGCCGCCCCAGCGGCACGACTGCCCGCAGCTATGCGGATGTGCGGGGTCGTGGATGCCGTTGCTGGGGCGGGCGCCGCCTCAGGGGCACGACTGCCCGCAGCTAGGGGGCTGTGTGGGGGTCGGGTGTTGCTGTTGGGGTGGGCGTCGGCCCGGGGGCACGACTGCCCGCAGCTATGCGGATGTGCGGGGTCGTGGATGCCGTTGCTGGGGCGGGCGCTGCCTCAGGGGGACGACTGCCCGTAGCTAGGGGGCTGTGTGGGGGTCGGGTGTTGCTGTTGGGGTGGGCGCCGGCCCGGGGGCATGACTGCCCGCAGCTAGGGGGCTGTGTGGGGGTCGGGTGTTGCTGCTGGGGTGGGCGCCGGCCCGGCGGCACGACTGCCCGCAGCTATGCGGATGTGCGGGGTCGTGGATGCCGTTGCTGGGGCGGGCGCTGCCTCAGGGGGACGACTGCCCGTAGCTAGGGGGCTGTGTGGGGGTCGGGTGTTGCTGCTGGGGTGGGCGCCGGCCCGGGGGCACGACTGCCCGCAGCTGAGGCGGATGGATTGACTGCGGCACGGCTGCGTGGAGAAGCGCGTGGGCTACGGCGTCGGCATGTGGTTCTGGGCGTCTGTTCTTGCTTGGCTTCTTGCTCTTCTTGCGGGGCCTCGCCAGCCGCAGGTGCAGCGGGCTGTGCAGAAGCGGCCCTGGTCGACCGTCGTCGTCTGGTGTTCGGGGGATTCATGGGGTGGGGGGACCCTGTCCTGCTGCGCCACGGCGACAACGTTACCGAGCCTCGGTAAAGGGGCGGTATGCGTGACGGGCCCAACGAGCCGTCGTTAAGCGGAGCGTCAGGGGGTCCGTGACGGAGGCAGGCGATGGCGGAGCGGCAGCACAGGGTCGGCGGGGCGATCGTCGCGGGGGTCGTCGTCCTGTGTGGGGGCACTGGGTGTTCCGGAGGTGGGGGTGGTGGGGACGGGCGGGGTGGGGATCCTGTCGTTGTTCTGCATGCCGCCGCCGCGAGGCTGGTCGAGGCCGGGAGTTCCAAGGCCCGTACCTCCATGGAGATGGCCACCGGCGGGACCCGCGTCACCATCCGCGGCGAGGGTGTCTATGACTACCGGCGGCAGATCGGGCAGCTGAAGGTGCTGTTGCCGCAGGACCCGGCCGGACGGAGTGAGCACCGGCCGATCACCGAACTGCTCGCTCCCGGTGCCCTGTTCATGAAGAACCGGGGGGCAGGGGTTCCCGCGGACAAGTGGGTGCGCGTCGACACCGCCACCCTCTCCGACGGGAACCTGGTCACCGGCGGTGCCACCGACCCGTTCGCCGCCGCCGAGTTGCTGCGCGGGGCGCGGACGGCGACGTACGTGGGGAAGACGGACGTCGCCGGGATCGCCGTACGGCACTATCGCGGTACCGCCGATCTCGCCGTGGCCGCGCGGGACGCGACCGACGGGAACAAGGCGTCGCTGGGTGCGGCGGCGAAAGGGTTCGCCACGGCGCACGTCCCCTTCGACGTGTACCTCGACGACGACGGGCGCATCCGCAAGATCCGGCACCGGTTCAGCTTCGTCAACGGGCAGCAGAAGGGCACCGTGGCCGTCGCGTCGACGACCTTGCTGTTCGACTTCGGCGTCGCCGTCGACGTACGTCTGCCGAACGGCGACGACATCTACGCCGGGAAGATCGCGGAGGGGTGAGCGGTCGTGACGGGCGTCAAGAACTAGCCCGTCCGTGCCATGCGCGGTGTGTAGACCGCTCCCTACTCTAGGAAGCGGTGACGGCAGAGAAGAGGTGATGCACGTGGCTCCGGTCGGCGGTACGGCAGTTCAGGACCACGTGGCCCTCGCCGAGATCGAGCTGTGCGGAGAGCTGATCATCGCGGCGTCGGCCGCGCACGAGGAGCGGCTCAGCCTTGGACGCATCGACGAGGTGCTGAAAGTGGCCCAGGAACGCGAGGACGCCTCCGGCGAGTGAGCCGGAGGCGTTCTTGGCAAGGCATGGATCGCGTCACGTCCGCAGCATGCGGGCGATCGCCTGCGTCGCCTCCTCCACCTTGGCGTCGATCTCGTCGCCGCCCTTGACGGCCGCGTCGGCGACGCAGTGCCGCAGGTGTTCCTCCAGGAGCTGCAGGGCGAAGGACTGAAGCGCCTTGGTGGAGGCGGACACCTGCGTGAGTATGTCGATGCAGTAGACGTCCTCGTCGACCATCCGCTGCAGGCCGCGGATCTGGCCCTCGATGCGGCGCAGGCGCTTGAGGTGCTCGGCCTTCTGCTTGTGGTACCCGTGCGTGGCGTGCTCGGAGGGCGCTGCCGCGCCGGCCTCGGTGGTCGTCATCGCGTCCTCCATGTCACTTGGGCATGACCTAGACGGTTACATACCCCTACTGGGTATATCGTACCGAACTCTGGCGGGTATAGGGCCTGCGGAAGGCCCCCGTGCTGACCACTGTGCCTGATGGGCGACACTGGGGGACGGCCCATTAGCCGTGGCCGGATGATGCACTTAGCATCAGCCTGACCGAAACCGATGCACCCCGAGGACCCCTTGTGCGCTTCCGTCTGACCCCCAGGGAGACGAGCTTCTATGACATGTTCGCCGCATCCGCGGACAACATCGTCACGGGCTCGAAGCTCCTCATGGAACTGCTCGGGGCGGACACCGCCGGCCGGGCCGAGATCGCAGAGCGTATGCGGGCCGCGGAACATGCGGGTGACGACGCCACGCACGCGATCTTCCATCAGCTGAACTCCTCGTTCATCACGCCGTTCGACCGTGAGGACATCTACAACCTCGCGTCCTCCCTCGACGACATCATGGACTTCATGGAGGAGGCCGTCGACCTTGTCGTCCTCTACAACGTCGAGGAGCTGCCGAAGGGCGTCGAGCAGCAGATCGAGGTGCTGGCGCGGGCCGCGGAGCTCACGGCGGAGGCCATGCCGAACCTGCGGACCATGGACAACCTCACCGAGTACTGGATCGAGGTCAACCGGCTGGAGAACCAGGCCGACCAGATCCACCGCAAGCTGCTCGCCCAGCTCTTCAACGGCAAGTACGACGCCATCGAGGTGCTGAAGCTGAAGCAGATCGTGGATGTGCTGGAGGAAGCGGCGGACGCCTTCGAGCACGTGGCCAACACGGTGGAGACCATCGCGGTCAAGGAGTCCTGAGCCCTTCATGGACACCTTTGCGTTGATCGTGACCATTGGCGTCGCGCTCGGATTCACCTACACCAACGGCTTCCACGACTCGGCGAACGCCATCGCCACGTCGGTCTCGACGCGGGCGCTGACCCCGCGCGCGGCCCTGGCGATGGCCGCCGTGATGAACCTCGCCGGCGCGTTCCTCGGCTCCGGGGTCGCCAAGACCGTCAGCGAGGGGCTGATCCAGACGCCCGAGGGGTCGAAGGGGATGGGCATCCTCTTCGCCGCGCTGGTCGGTGCGATCACCTGGAACCTCATCACCTGGTACTTCGGGCTGCCCTCGTCGTCGTCCCACGCGCTGTTCGGCGGCATGGTGGGCGCGGCGCTCGCGGGCGGTACGACGGTCTACTGGCACGGGGTGCTGGAGAAGGTCGTCATCCCGATGTTCGTGTCGCCGTTCGTCGGTCTCATCGCCGGTTACCTGGTGATGACGGCGATCATGTGGATCTTCCGGCGGGCCAACCCGCACAAGGCCAAGCGCGGTTTCCGGATCGCGCAGACCGTCTCGGCCGCCGGGATGGCGCTGGGGCACGGTCTGCAGGACGCGCAGAAGACCATGGGCATCGTGGTGATGGCGCTGGTCATCGCCGATGTCGAGGACTACGGCGATCCGATCCCGGTGTGGGTGAAGATCGTGTGTGCCGTGATGCTGTCGCTGGGGACGTACGCCGGTGGCTGGCGGATCATGCGGACGCTGGGACGGAAGATCATCGAGCTGGACCCGCCGCAGGGGTTCGCCGCGGAGACGACCGGTGCGTCGATCATGTTCACCACCGCGTTCCTCTTCAAGGCGCCGATCTCCACGACCCATGTCATCACCTCCGCGATCATGGGCGTCGGCGCGACCAAGCGCGTGAACGCCGTGCGCTGGGGTGTCGCCAAGAACATCGTGCTGGGCTGGTTCATCACGATGCCGGCGGCGGCGCTGGTGGCGGCGGCCTCGTTCGGGATCGTCAACCTGGCTTTCCTTTAGGCAAGGCGTCGGCAAACACGAAACGGGCCCGCCCTCTGATGAGCCAGAGGGCGGGCCCTTTTTCGTCCTCGCGGTGGCACCGCCATGCAGCACCGCGAGGGGATCTGGGGAGACCCGGGGATCAGCCGAAGCGGCCCGAGATGTAGTCCTCCGTCGCCTGGACCGACGGGTTGGAGAAGATGCGCTCCGTCTCGTCGATCTCGATCAGCTTGCCGGGCTGCCCGACGGCGGCCAGGTTGAAGAAGGCGGTGCGGTCCGAGACACGGGCCGCCTGCTGCATGTTGTGCGTCACGATGACGATCGTGAAGAGCTCCTTCAGCTCGCCGATCAGGTCCTCGATCGCGAGCGTGGAGATGGGGTCGAGCGCTGAGCAGGGCTCGTCCATCAGCAGGACCTTCGGCTCCACCGCGATCGCCCTCGCGATGCACAGGCGCTGCTGCTGACCGCCGGAGAGGCCCGAGCCCGGCTTGTTCAGGCGGTCCTTGACCTCGTTCCAGAGGTTCGCGCCCTTGAGGGACTTCTCGACGACGTCCGCGAGCTCGGACTTCTTGTACGAGCCGTTCAGCCGCAGGCCCGCCGCCACGTTGTCGAAGATCGACATCGTGGGGAACGGGTTCGGACGCTGGAAGACCATGCCGACCTCGCGGCGGACGGAGACCGGGTCGATCCCGGCGCCGTACAGGTCCTCGTCGTCCAGCATCACCTTGCCCTCGACGCGACCGCCGGGGGTGACCTCGTGCATCCGGTTCAGGGTGCGCAGGAACGTCGACTTGCCGCAGCCGGAGGGGCCGATGAAGGCCGTCACCGAGCGGGGCTCGACGGTCATCGAGATGTCTTCGATCGCCTTGTGGGACCCGTAGTAGGCGGTCAGTCCGCTTACGTCGATTCGCTTGGCCATGACTACTTCACTTCCAGAGATTCAGATCGGTCGCTGTTGGCCGCGTCAGCGACCGGTCTTGGGTGCCTTCCAGCGGGCGATGCCGCGGGCCACCAGGTTCAGGATCATCACGAAGGCGATCAGCGTCAGCGACGCCGCCCAGGCGCGGTCGTACGCCGCTCCGGAACCGGCGCTGTTCGCGTACTGCTGGTAGATGTACAGCGGCAGCGACGACTGCGCCCCTTCGAAGGGGTTGGTGTTGATGAACGGGTTCCCGAACACGAGGAGCAGTACCGGGGCCGTCTCGCCCGCGATACGGGCGACCGACAGCATGATGCCGGTCGTGATGCCGCCGATCGAGGTCGGCAGGACCACCTTCAGGATCGTGCGCCACTTCGGGACGCCCAGCGCGAGGGAGGCCTCGCGCAGCTCGTTCGGGACGAGCTTGAGCATCTCCTCGGTGGAGCGGACGACCACCGGCATCATCAGGATGGCCAGGGCCAGCGAGCCGGCGAAGCCGAAGGGCTGCATGTCGAACTGCAGCATGAGGCTGAGGATGAACAGACCCGCGACGATCGACGGGATGCCGGTCATGACGTCGACGAAGAACGTGATGGCCTTGGAGAGCTTGCCCCGCCCGTACTCGACCAGGTAGATCGCGGTGAGCACACCGACCGGGGCGGCGATCAGGGTGGCGAGCCCGACCTGCTCCAGGCTGCCGATGATGGCGTGGTAGATACCGCCGCCGGGCTCGGTGTCGGCGACCACACCCATGGAGTGGGTCAGGAAGTAGAAGTCGAGGACCTTCACACCGCGGACGACGGTCACCCAGACCAGGGAGACCAGCGGGATCACGGCGAGCAGGAAGGCGACCCAGACCAGCGAGGTGGCGATCCGGTCCTTGGCCTGGCGCTTGCCCTCGACGCGGGCGGCGATGCCGTAGGTCCCGACGACGAAGAGGATCGCGGCGATCAGGCCCCACTGGACGCGGCTGTCGAGGCCCGCGCCCAGACCGATGGCGATCGCGAGGCCGACCGAGCCGCCCGCGATGGCGTACGGGGACCACTTGGGCAGCCGGGCGCCCTTGAGCGTGCTGACGGTTGCGGTGCTCATGCGTTGGCCCCCGAGTACTCCGCGCGGCGGGCGATGATCGCCCGGGCCGCGCCGTTGACCAGCAGCGTGATGACGAACAGGACCAGACCGGAGGCGATCAGCGCGTCCCGGCCGAACTCGGTGGCCTCGCCGAACTTGCTGGCGATGTTCTGCGCGAAGGTGCCGCCGCCCGGGTCCAGCAGGCTGGCCTGGATGTCGAACGTCGGGGAGAGCACGGTGGCCACGGCCATCGTCTCGCCGAGCGCGCGGCCGAGGCCGAGCATCGAGGCGGAGATCACGCCGGAGCGGCCGAAGGGGATCACCGCCATGCGGATGACCTCCCAGCGGGTGGCGCCGAGCGCCAGGGCCGCCTCCTCGTTCATCCGCGGCGTCTGCCGGAAGACCTCACGGCTGACGTTGGTGATGATCGGCAGGATCATGATCGCGAGCAGGATGCCGACGGTCAGCATCGAGCGGGGCGCGCCGCCCTGCCAGGAGAAGATGCCGGTCCAGCCGAGGTAGTCGTCCAGCCAGCCGAACAGGCCGTTCATGTGCGGTACGAGGACCAGGGCGCCCCACAGGCCGTACACGATGGACGGCACGGCGGCGAGCAGGTCGATCACGTAGGCGATCGGACCGCTCAGCTTGCGCGGGGCGTAGTGCGTGAGGAACAGGGCGATCGCGACGGCGATCGGGACCGCGATGGCCATGGCGACGATCGAGGAGACGATCGTGCCGAAGGCGAGGACCGCGATGCCGAAGACCGGCTCCTGCAGGCCCGTGTTCCACTCGAACGTGGTCAGGAAGTTGCCGTGGTCCTTGCTGATGGCGAGGGACGCGCGGTAGGTGAGGAAGACCGCGATCGCGGCCATGATCACCAGCAGGAAGATGCCCGAGCCGCGGGAGAATCCGAGGAAGATCCGGTCTCCGGGGCGGGTGGCGCCGCGGGCGGCGCGCTTCTGCTCGGTCGCGGTGGGTTGGGGTGCGGGAGGAGGAGGCGTGTCGGTTATCTGTGTGGTGTCCATCGGGTTCTCCGGTCTGCGGAGACGCACGGTGTGTGCGGCTCCTGGCGGCGGTGCACCGGACGGTGCGGCCCGGCCCCGGCGAGGGGACGGGCCGCACGCTCAGATCAGCTCAGGCCCTCGATGGTGGTGCGGACCTTGGCGATGATGTCGTCGGGGATCGGGGCGTAGCCGGCCGCGGAGAGCTGGCCCTGGCCGTCCTCGGAGGCGATGTAGCGCAGGAACGCCTTCGTGGCGGGCAGGGTGTCGGCCTTGTTGCCCTTGTCGCAGACGATCTCGTACGTGACCAGGGTGATCGGGTAGGCGCCCTCGGCCTTGGTGGCGCGGTCCAGCTCCAGGGAGAGGTCCTTGCCGGTGCCGACGATCTTGGCGGCGGCGATGGCCTTGGTGGCGTTCTCGACGGTGGCCTCGACCGGGGCGGAGGCGCCGGTGTCGACGGTGACCGGGACGATGCCGTCCTTGGCGTACGACAGCTCCATGTAGGAGATGGCGCCGGAGGTCTGCTTGACCTGCTGGGCGACACCGGAGGAGCCGGACGCCGACTGGCCGCCCTTGGCCTGCCAGGCCTTGCCGCCCGAGTACTTCCAGTCCGCCGGGGCGGCGGCGATCAGGTACTTGGTGAAGTTGTCCGTGGTGCCGGACTCGTCCGAGCGGTGGAACGCCTGGATCTTCAGGTCGGGGAGCTTGGCGTCGGGGTTCAGCTTCTTGATCGCCGCGTCGTTCCAGTTGGTGATCTTGCTGTCGAAGATCTTGGCGATCGTCGAGGCGTCGAGGACGAGCTTGTCGACGCCGGGGACGTTGAAGCCGACCGCGATCGGGCCGCCGACCATCGGAAGGTCGATGCCCGTGCCGCCCTTGCAGACGGACTTGGAGGCGGTGACCTCTTCGGGCTTCAGCGCCGAGTCGGAACCGGCGAAGGCCACCTGGCCCTGCGTGAACGCGGTGACACCGGCGCCGGAGCCGGAGCCCTTGTAGTTGATCTGCACGCCGGAGCAGGCCTGGGTGAACGACTTCACCCAGGCGTCGATCGCGTTCTTCTGCGCGGAAGAGCCGTCGGCGAGCAGCTGACCCTTGGCGTCGTCGCACTTGATGGAGCTGTTGGCGGCGGTGGACGAGCTGGGGTTGCTCGACGAGCCGGTGTCGTCGGAGCCGCACGCCGTGAGGGCCAGGGCGCCGGAGACGGCGAACGCGCCGAGAGCGAGAGCCCGCCGGTTCTTGCGCTGAAGCTTCACTGAGGGATTTCCTTCCGAGAGCCGCCGTCCTGAATCCGGCGGCGTGCGAAGACTGGGTGGCGCGGATGCGTCGTCGAGGTGTTCCCGGGAGGCGCGGTCCGCACCGCGTAAGGCCGAAATTAGGCAGATCAGGTGAAGGCGCCGACTGGCGGAAATGAACGGCGGGTGAACCCCTGCGGAAGGTGCGGTTAGGTCACGGAACGGTTGCATTCCCTGGGGTGCACCGGTGATGCACCGGTCTCATGCGAGGTGCAGTGCCGCCAGGAGATCGTCGATCAGCGCGCGGTCCCGCAGCTGGGTCAGCCGGTTACGGGCCGCCGTCGGCGAGAGCCAGAGGATGCGGTCCACCTCGGTGTTCGGGGTGAACGCCCCGGCCGTGGCCTCCGCCGCCCAGTACTGGACCTGTTTGGGACGGCCGTTCGCCAGGTAGCGGAGGGTGGACAGCCTGGCGCCCGGGGCCGCCTCGTGACCGGTCTCCTCCGCCACCTCGCGCAGCGCGCCGGCGAGCGCGTCCTCGTCGCGTTTCAGCTTGCCCTTCGGGTGCGACCAGTCGTCGTATTTCGGCCGGTGCACGAGGCAGATCTCCAGCTCGCCGTCGATGGGGGAGCGGCGCCACAGGACGCAGCCGGCCGCGTGGACGGTGGTCGTGTCGGGAGAGCTCACGGGGCGCTCACCGTTCCTTCTCGGCTGTATCGGTCGGATCGGCTTATGGGGTGCTGACTGTTTCCTTCTGCCAGGCCTGCTGGAAGGCGAATCGCGCGGCCTCCACCTCATGGCGCTGGTCGGCGTGGAGCACGCCGAGGGCGTACGCCGTGGCCGGGGCGATACGCGGGGTGCGCGCCGCCTGTGCCGCGGCGGCCGCCGCCTCGGACGCGTCGCGGTGCCGGTCCAGGGCCTCGCCCGCCGCGAGCAGGCGTACGTCGACGATCTCGGCGTCGATCTCGGTCCTGTGGAGGACCTCGCGGGCGTAGCGGTGCAGGCGCAGCAGGAGGCGGACCTGGTGCCAGGGGGCGTCCTGGGGGTGGGGGGACGGGTCCGGGGAGAGGCCGTGGATGAGGGCCTCGGCGTTGTAGGGGTGGCCTGCGGTGACGAGGGGGAGAGCGGTGACGGCGTCTTTGAGGCGGTCCTCGGCTGCGGCGGCGAGGGGGTGGAGATCGGTGGGGGTGGGGGTTTGTGCCAACGGGACTTCGCTGGCCAGTACGGCGATGTTGTCGGCGACTGCGTGGAAGCGGGAGGAGCCGAGGGCCTGGAGGGCGGTGGAGTGAGCTCGGGTCCTTGCGAGCGTTAGTTGGCGGTCGAGCAGGGCGCCTGCCTTTGCTGCGCCCACTGTGAGGTTGCCGCGGTCCGGGGTGGGCGTACCGGGGTTTCCGCTCGCCGCGCTGGCGGGTGCCGTTTTCTGTGGGCCGGGTGCCGCCCCAGCGGCACGACTGCCCGCAACGGGGTCGGCTTGGAGGGGCAGCATCGCGCCCGACAGGCGGTGGAGGGCCAGCAGCAGCCTCTCCAGTCTTGCCTCGTACGCGTGTTCCAGTGCCAACGTGCCTGACAGCCATGCCAGTTCGGGGCGGATCTGTTCCGACCAGTCCGGGTCCAGGAGGGGGCGGAAGGTGTGGAGGCTGGCGCTGATGCGGCGGGCCGAGCGGCGGAGGGCTCGGGCCGCGTCGACGGACGCCTCCGAGCCGCCCGCTGCCGCACCGCCGTTCTCGCGGTGCTGGCGCAGGGCTCGGAGGAACTCCGTGGCCTGGGCGCGGAGGTAGCCCGCGAGGGCCTCCGCCGTGGCCGCCCCGGCCGTGGCGTCCGTCGGTTCAAGGTGTTGCTGTGCCACGCCGGCGCCTCCGGGCGTCTATGAGCATCTCCTGGATGTTGCGCAGGGGCTGGCCGTCCGCGTCGGTGGCGTGCCGCTCCCAGTCGCCGTCCGGGCCCAGGTGCCAGGAGGAGGTGGTGTCGGACATGCCCGTTTCCAGAAGGCGGTTGAGGGATGCGCGGTGGGCCGGGTCGGTGACCCGGACCAGCGCTTCGATACGGCGGTCGAGGTTGCGGTGCATCATGTCGGCGCTGCCGATCCACACCTCGGGCTCGCCGCCGTTGCCGAAGGCGAAGACCCGGGAGTGTTCGAGGAAGCGGCCGAGGATCGAGCGGACCCTGATGTTGTCCGACAGGCCTTCCACGCCCGGGCGTATCGCGCAGATGCCGCGCACCCAGACGTCGACCGGCACGCCCGCCTGGGACGCGCGGTAGAGCGAGTCGATGAGGGCCTCGTCCACCATCGAGTTGACCTTGATGCGGATGAACGCCGGGCGGCCCGCACGGTGGTGCTGGACCTCCTTGTTCACCCGTGAGATCAGGCCGTCGCGCAGGGACTTGGGGGCGACCAGGAGGCGGCGGTACGTCTCGCGGCGGGAGTAGCCGGAGAGGCGGTTGAAGAGGTCGGAGAGGTCCGCGCCGACCTGCGGGTCGGCGGTGAGCAGGCCGAGGTCCTCGTACAGACGGGCCGTCTTCGGGTGGTAGTTGCCGGTGCCGACGTGGCTGTACCGCCGCAGCGTGTCGCCCTCCTGACGGACCACCAGGGACAGCTTGCAGTGGGTCTTCAGGCCGACGAGGCCGTAGACCACATGGCAGCCCGCCTCCTCCAGCTTGCGCGCCCACTTGATGTTGGCGTGCTCGTCGAAGCGGGCCTTGATCTCGACCAGGACGAGGACCTGCTTGCCCGCCTCGGCGGCGTCGATGAGGGCGTCGACTATGGGGGAGTCGCCCGAGGTCCGGTACAGGGTCTGCTTGATGGCGAGGACGTCCGGGTCGTCGGCCGCCTGCTGCAGGAAGGCCTGCACGGAGGTGGAGAAGCTGTCGTACGGGTGGTGCAGGAGGACGTCACGGGCGCGCAGGGCCGCGAAGATGTCCGGCGCGGACGCCGACTCGACCTCGGCCAGATCGCGGTGGACGCCGGCGATGAACTTCTTGTACTTGAGCTCGGGACGGTCCAGCGAGGCGATGCGGAAGAGGCCGGTGAGGTCCAGGGGGCCGGGGAGGGGGTACACCTCGGCCTCGGAGATCTTCAGCTCGCGGACCAGGAGGTCCAGCACCTCGCGGTCGATGGACTCCTCCACCTCCAGGCGCACCGGCGGGCCGAAGCGGCGCCGCATGAGCTCCTTCTCCAGCGCCTGCAGCAGGTTCTCGGCGTCGTCCTCCTCGACCTCCAGGTCCTCGTTCCTGGTCAGGCGGAAGGCGTGGTGCTCCAGCACCTCCATGCCCGGGAACAGCTCCTCCAGGTGGGCCGCGATGACGTCCTCGATGGGGACGTAGCGTCCGGGGGAGCTCTCCAGGAAGCGGGACAGCAGCGGCGGGACCTTGACACGGGCGAAGTGGCGGTGGCCGGTGACGGGGTTCCGTACGACGACCGCGAGGTTCAGGGAGAGACCCGAGATGTACGGGAAGGGGTGCGCCGGGTCGACCGCCAGCGGGGTCAGGACCGGGAAGATCTGGTGCCGGAACAGGGTGAAGAGGCGGGCCTGCTCCTTCTCCTGGAGCTCGTTCCAGCGGACCAGGTGGATGCCCTCCTCCGCGAGTGCGGGGGCGACGTCCTCGTGGTAGCAGGCGGCGTGCCGGGCCATCAGCTCGCGGGAGCGGGCCCAGATCATCTCCAGCACCTCGCGCGGCTGGAGACCGGAGGCCGAACGGGTGGCGACGCCGGTGGCGATACGGCGCTTGAGGCCGGCCACCCGGACCATGAAGAACTCGTCCAGGTTGCTGGCGAAGATGGCGAGGAAGTTCGCCCGTTCGAGGAGCGGGGTGTTCGGGTCCTCGGCGAGTTCCAGGACGCGCTCGTTGAACGCGAGCCAGCTGCGTTCCCGGTCGAGGAAACGGCCCTGCGGAAGCTCGACGCCGTCGTACGGGGCCTCCTCGTACGCGTCGAGGTCGGCGTCGATGTCGGGTTCCAGATCCGAGACGGCCGCCGCGACCGTGTGCGGGCGGTGCGCGGCTATGGAACCCACGGAGGGCTGCGCGTGCTGGACCTGTGATGACGCCTGGGCGTTGGGCTGGCTCATGGACCCATTGTTCCGCGCCATGGGCGATACAGGCGCGTCGGACAGCGCGGGCGGGAGCGCGGCGGCGAGGCGGAGGTCCCCGTTTCCCCCGGATCCCTTGGAGGGCGGCGAAGGCTCTGGCACGGCGGGCTTCATTCGCCGAGCGTCGCAAGCCCGTCTGAACCAATGGTTACGGAGACATGGCGTGCGGGATATCGCGGGACGGCTCCCGGGCATCTACAGGTCCGGGCCGCACGTCCCCCACCCCCGTGGGAGGACGTGCGGCCCGGAAGTCGTGGCCCGTCCCGGCCCGGATGTCAGGCGGTACGGCGGCGCAGCAGCCAGAACGCGGTGGCGACGGCCGCGGTGGCGACGCCGAGCAGGATGCCGGTCTCCACGAGCTGGAGGGGCCAGAAGTGGGCGGCGGGGTGGTAGTCGGCGTAGAAGGCGACCGCGTGGTGGTCGGCCATGCACCGCTCGAAGTCGTCGCCGCAGTTCGGGTAGGGGATGCGGGCTCCCGTGTCGGTCAGCATGCCCTGGTCGCCGAACGCGACGTCGCCGTTCGTGGCGGGCCACTCGGACTCCAGGGACGCGGTGGCGGTCTTCCACGGCCACAGGTCGGGGCTCACCAGGGCGGCGAGGCGGACGACGCCCCAGGTGACCGCGGTGCCCAGGGCGAGCGCGGGCAGGGTGCGGCGCAGCAGCAGGCCGGTGAGCGCGCCGAGGGCGAGGGCGCACAGGGGCAGGGCCAGGGCGACGGTGCCGTTGGCGACGAAGACCTCCCGCTCCGACCAGGTCAGGTACACCGGGAACGGGTTCGCCTCGAAGGTCAGGCGGTGCACCAGCACCAGCACGGTCGTGCCCGCGGTGAGCACGGCGGCCGGCACGGCGAGCTTGCCGACCAGCCAGCGAGCCGGGCTCACGGACTGCGTCCAGGCCAGCTTCGCGGTGCCGTTCTCCATCTCGCGGCCGGTCAGCGCGGCCCCGGCCCAGGCGGCGACGGGCAGGCACAGCAAGGAGAGCGCCAGCTCGGGAAGGCGTACGGCCCGGTAGTAGCCGTTGATCGTGGTGTCCCACGTGCAGGCGTCGATGTCGTCGGGGCACCCCCGCCGCCAGTTGGCATAGACCTCGGTGGCGCCGGGACCGTACGCCCACAGCAGGCTGCCCGCGGCGGCGGCCACGGCGACCAGCCAGACGATCAGCGCGCCGCGGTGCAGGCGCAGCACCGTGCGCCCGGTGGCGGCGGGTCTTCCCGCGGCGGGCGCCGGGGCGGTGGTGGTCGCGGTCATGCGGGGGACTCCTGGCGGGGCGTGCGGGCGGGGACGGTGCGGCGGGTAGGGCCTGTCCTGCGGAAGGAGCTCATGCGGGCCCTCCCGCGCGGCGGCGGGCGGTCTCCCGGTGCAGCAGCCGGAAGGCCAGCAGGGTCAGCAGCGCGGTGAGGGCGAGGACCAGGGCGGTCGCGGTGAGCTGGAGGGGCCAGTAGTGGGAGGCGGGGTGGTAGTCGCGGTACCAGCCGACGGCGTCGAACTTGTCGTAGAACGCGAGGCATTCGACGTTCTCGGAGTTGGCGCAGGTCGGGTTGGAGACGTGGGCGCCGGTGGCGGTCACGATGCCCTCGTCGACGCCGAGGCCGCCGCCGGCCGGGGCGAAGCGGCGCAGGCCGACCACGGCGGTGGACGTGGTCCACAGGTGGGGCATGGCCAGCTGGACGCCGTACCAGAGCAGGCCGGTGAAGCCCAGGCCCGCGACCAGGGCCGGCAGGGAACCGCGCCGGAGCAGGCCCGCGAGGGCGCCCGCGACCAGACCGGCCAGGGCCAGGGCGACGACGACCGGGCCGTTGGCGTAGAAGGTCGGCAGGTCGTACCAGCTCTTGAGGCTGTCGATGCGGCCCTTGCCCGCCGACCACGCCAGGTGGTGCAGCAGGACCAGCAGGCCGGTGCCCGCGGTGACGACGGCCGCCGGGAGCGCCAGCCGGGAGGCGAACCAGCGCAGCGGGGAGGTGCTCTGCGTCCACGCCAGCCGCGCGGTGCCGGTCTCCACCTCGCGGCCGGTGAGGGCGGCGCCGGCCCAGGCGGCGACCAGGAAGGGTGCGGCGAGCACGGCGTAGGTCGTGTAGGCGTAGACGTCCTTGTAGCGGAGGATCGCGGCCTGGTCGTACCGGCACGCGGATGCCTGGCAGGCGTCGTACGCACGCCAGGCATCCGCGGACGCGTCGGCGAGCGGACCGCCCAGCCACAGCAGGACGCCGGAGACGGTGACGATCACGGCCGTCCAGAACAGCAGGGCCGGGCGGTGCAGGCGGATCAGCCAGCGGGTGAGGTGCGGGGTGCTTGGGGCGGGCGGGGTGAGGGCGGTCATGCGACGGACTCCTCGGGGGACTTCGCCGGGGTGCCCGTCGCCGTCGCCTGCGCCTCGGGGTTGCGCAGGTAGGACAGGACCAGTTCCTCCAGGGACGGCGTGCCGGTGCGCCAGTCGGCGGGGAGCGGGGCGGCCGGGCGGATCAGGGCGGTGAGCTGTCGGCCCGTGATGCGGGACTCGACGACGGCGTGCGGGGCGAGGTCGGTGTCGGCGGCGGCCGACACGCGCGCGTGCGTCTCCAGCAGGTCGTCGATCTCCCCGGCGAGCCGGACCCGGCCGCCGCCGATCAGCAGCAGGTGGTCGCACGAGTCCTCCAGCTCCGCCACGACGTGTGAGGACATGACGATCGTGGTGCCGTGCTGGGCGGCCTGGGACATCAGGACGCCCATCAGCTCGTGCCGGGCCAGCGGGTCGAGGTCGGCCATCGGCTCGTCCAGGAGCAGCAGTTCGGGCCGTTTGCCGAGGGCGAGGGCGAGCGCGACCCGGGTGCGCTGACCGCCGGACAGGGAGCGGATGCGGGCCTTCGGGTCGAGGTCGCCGCCGGTCGCGATCCGCTCGGCGGCACGCGCGTCCCAGCGGCCGGGGTTGAGGTCGCCGCCCATGCGGAGCGTCTCGGCGACGGTGAGCTGGGGGTAGAGCGGCTTGTCCTGTGCGACGAAGCCCACCCGCGCGCGTGCCTGGCCGACGGGCGCCCCGAGCACGGTGAGCGTGCCCTCGGTCGGGGCCAGCAGGCCCGCCGCGAGGGCGAGCAGGGTGGACTTGCCCGCGCCGTTGGGGCCGACGACGGCGCACACGCGTCCGGCGGGGAGGGCGAAGGAGCAGTCCCGCAGGGCCCATCCGGCGCTCCGCCGCAGCCGCCCGAAACGCTTGCCCAGCGCGGCTGCCTCGAGGGCGGTGTCGGTCATGAAGGGTCTCCCTGGCTGTGCTGGGGTGCGGCGGTCGGTGCGGGGAACTGTGTCGGGAACTGCGTCGGGAAGTGCTTGTCGAGTACGGCGGTGAAGAGGGCGGCCACGTCGTCCCGGTCCAGGCCGGCCTCGCGGGCCTTGGCCGTCCAGCCGTCCAGCTCGGCGTTGAGCGGCGAGTCGGCCGGGGCGGCGCCGAGACCGCGGCGCACGAAGGTGCCGAGTCCGCGGCGGGCCTCGACCAGTCCCTCGCGCTCCAGCTCGCGGTAGGCCTTGAGAACGGTGTTGGGGTTGATGGCGGTGGCCTCCACTACTTCGCGCGCCGTGGGGAGCTTGTCGCCCGGCTCCAGGTGGCCCAGTCGGAGGGCCTGCTTGGTCTGCTGGACGATCTGGACGTACGTGGCGACCCCGGAGTGCCGGTCGATGCGGTACTCGAGCACCCGTGAACCACCCTTTCACTAATTGAGTAGTGAAAGGGTGGTGGAAGGGGGGTGGCAAAGTCAAGCGGCGGTTTTGGGTGGCGGCTGCGGAAAGTCGTTCGCCGATCCGTGAACCGATCGGTGGGGCTCGTGCGATGAGGGGGTGTGAGCGAGACGAGAAGCGACGGAGAGCTGCTGCGGGCCGCGGCAGACGGGGACCGGCGCGCCTTCGAGGAGCTGTACCGGCGGTTCGCGCCCTGGCTGACCGCGCGACTGCGGGGCCGGTGCGCCGACGCCGGGATAGTCGACGACGTCGTGCAGGAGACCTTCCTCGCGATCTGGCGCGGCAAGGCCCGTTATCGGGAGGACGGCGACGTGGCCGGGTGGCTGTGGCGGATCGGGTCGCGGCGGCTGGTCGACGCGCTGCGCGGTGACGGGGCGCGGGGGCGGCTGCGGCAGGCCCTGGCCAGGCTGCGGCACCGGGACGAGGCGTCCGCGGAGGAACGCGTGCTCGCGGGGGTGGAGCACGGAGACCTCGCGGGCGCCCTGGTCCGGCTCTCGCCGGAGCTCCGCGCGGTCCTCCAGGCGACGGTCATCGACGGACTGACCACCCGCGAGGCCGCCGTCGTCCTGGGGATTCCGCCGGGGACGGTCAAGACGCGGGCCTCGCGCGCCCGCAAGCAACTGCGGGAGGCGCTGGCATGAGCGGGCGGATGGACAGACGGGGCCTGCGGGGCCGCGCGCGGATGGCCCGGTCGGTGCGGGGGCGAACAGTGGAGGTGACGGCATGACATGGCATGTGGACGAACAGGACCTGCGGGCCTACGCCCGGGGCGAGTTGGCGCCGCCCATGCTCTGGTCCGCCGACACCCATCTGATGGCCTGCGCGGACTGCCGGGAGGCGCTCGCCGCGGTGAGCGACCCGGTCACCCTCGACGCCGGCTGGGAGCGGCTCGACGCCGAACTCGACGTCCCCCGAAGGGGGCTGCTGGAGGGGCTGCTCGTGCGGCTCGGCGTCGCCGACCATGTCGCCCGGCTGCTCACGGCGACCCCCGTACTGCGCCGTTCCTGGCTCGCGGCGGTGGTGTTCCTGCTGGTGACGACCGTGGGCGTGGTCTACACGGCCGACTCGCCGACCCTCTTCCTGGCCCTCGCCCCGCTGCTCCCGCTCGCCGGCGTCGCGCTGTCGTACGGCCCCGCGCTGGACCCGACCTACGAGATGGCGGTCGTCAGCCCGGTGCACGGCTTCCGGCTGCTGATGATCCGCACGGTGGCGGTGCTCGCCGCGGGCCTGGGCCTCAACGGCCTGGCGACCCTCGCGCTGCCCTCGTACGGCCTGCGGGCGCTGGCCTGGCTGCTGCCCGCGCTGGCCCTGACCGCGACCGGGCTCGCGCTCACCCCCCGGCTGGGGCCGGTGCTCGCTCCGTCGCTGGTCGGCGGGGCGTGGGTCGCGCTGCTCGTCGCCGCCGAACGGGCCGGGGACGGCCCGCTCTCGCCGTTCACCGCGGCCGGCCAGGGCGCCGCCGCGGTGGTCGCCGCCCTCGCGGTCGGCCTGCTCTTCCTCGTACGTGACCGATTCGACGTCTTCCACAGGAGTGCCGTATGACACCCACCGTCTCCGCCGAGGGGCTCAGCCTCCATTACGGCGGCACCCGCGCCCTCGACGACGTGTCGCTGCGGCTGACCCGAGGCGTCACCGGGCTGCTCGGCCCCAACGGGGCCGGAAAGACCACCCTGTTGCGAGTGCTGGCCACGGCCGTCCCCGCCGACCGCGGCGCCTTCACGGTCCTCGGGAACGACCCGGGCACCGCGCGCGGACGTCAGGAGGTGCGGCGCCGGCTCGGCTATCTGCCGCAGACCCCCGGCTTCCACCCGGACTTCACGGCCTTCGAGTTCGTCGACTACGTGGCGATCCTGAAGGAGCTCACCGACCGCGGCGCCCGCCATCGCGAAGTCCGGCGGGTGCTGGACGAGGTCGACCTGGGCGACGTCCGCGGCAAGCGCATCAAGAAGCTGTCCGGCGGCATGCGCCAGCGAGTGGCGCTCGCGGCGGCGCTCGTCGGCGACCCCGGCTTCCTCGTCCTCGACGAGCCGACGGTCGGCCTCGACCCCGAACAGCGCATGCGCTTCAGGGAGTTGATCGCCCGGGCGGGCGAGGGCCGGACCGTGCTCCTGTCCACCCACCAGACCGAGGACGTGGCGATGCTCTGCCACCGGGTCGTGGTGATGGCCGGCGGCCGGATCCGCTTCGACGGCACCCCGGCCGAGCTGACCGCGGTGGCCGCGGGACGCGTGTGGAACAGCGCGGACCGCGACCCGGGCGCGAAGGCGGGCTGGCGCACCGGCACCGGCACCTTCCGCAACGTGGGCAACCCGCCCGCCGGCGCGGACCTCACCGACCCCACCCTGGAGGACGGCTACCTGCTCACCCTGGACGACGCGGGCGTGGAGGTGGCGGCGGCATGAGCACGCTCATTCAGGCGGCCCCGACCGCCACGCAGACACCGTCACAGAACTCCTGGGCGGCCGTGTTCGCCCTGGCCCGCTTCGAGGCGCGCAGGCTCCTCACGACCATCCCGGTGCTGCTCGGCTTCCTGGTCTACGCGGCCTGGATCGTATGGCAGGCCCAGGACTACGCGGACGGCTACCCCGCCCTCCAGGACGCCGACCGCGCCACCCAGGGCGGTCCGCTCCTCATCGGCCTCGCGGTCCTGCTGGCCGTGAACCAGGCCGTGCTGAGATCCCTCCGCCGCGACACCGAACGGCACTTCACGGTGCTGGTGATGAGCAGGGCACACCGGACGGCCGCGCATCTGCTGTCCGTGGTCCCGGCCGCCCTGCTCACCGCGGTGTGCGTGGCCGGGCAGTTCGGATGGCAGGCGCTCAGGCCGGGCGCGCTCGGGCACGGTTCGCCGGGCGAGCTGCTGGTCGGACCGCTGACGGTGCTGGCGTTCGGGGCGGCCGGCGTGCTGATCGCCCGCGTGATCAGGACGGCCTTCACGGCACCGCTGGTCGTGGTCTTCTTCCTGTTCCTCTTCCTGCTCGGCACCGGCGCCGGCGTCGACGAGGGCTGGACCCGCTGGCTGACCCCGGTCATAGGCGTCAGCAGCAGCAACACTCTGCCCTCCGACCTGATCGGCCGCCCCGCCGCCTGGCACGCGCTCTATCTCGCCGCGCTCGGTCTGACGGTGGCGCTGCTCGCGGTGCTGGTCGGCGGTGGGCTGCGCGCGCGGTCCGTGCAGGCCGGGTTCGTCGGGGCGCTGGCGCTGACGGTCCTCGGCGCGGTCGCGCAGGGCCAGGGAGTCTCCTCCGAGGTGACGGCGGCGCGGGAGCGGGCCACGCTCCACCCCGAGCAGGTGCAGACGTGCGTGGAGCGGGACGGGTCGCGCTACTGCGCCTTCCCCGAGTGGCGGGGCCGGACCGCGGACTGGGCGCGGACCGTGGCCGAGGTCCAGTCCCTCGCCGGCGGCACCGCCCACGACCAGAGCCTCCTCGTCCGCCAGCGGCTCGACGCGCGCTACGGCCTCGACGGCGACGCCGCCCTCGACCCCGCGACGACCCCGCACCAGGTGACGGTGGGCACGGCCTGGGGCGGCAACCGCGTCCCGGAGTTCTCGGCCGCCGTCGCGGGAGTGCTGGTCACCGGCGACGAGAAGACGACCGGTGAGCTGTGCGACGGCCGCATGGTCACGGTCATGTGGCTGGCCCTGGCCGGGCGGTCCGACCCGATCGGCAGCCTCAAGAACGTCCGCCTCGACGACAGCGCGAGCGGCTCGGCGATCGTGCTGTCCCAGACCAACCCGCTGTCGATGACGGCCGGTCAGACGACGGTCGTCCGCACGCTGCTGGAGCAGCCGCGGGACGAGGTGGCGGCGAAGGTGAAGCAGCACTGGGTCGAGCTGGTGTCCCCGAAGGTGACGACGGCTCGGGTGGCGGAGCTGCTGGGGGTCAAGGCGAAGGTGGGGGCGGACAAGTGCGACTGAGGGGCGGGCCGATGTCGCTGGCTCTGGGGGTGGGCAAGTGCGGCTGATCGGAGCGTTGTTGGTCCCCGTTCTGCGCACCCTGCCCTGGCGGGCGCTCGGTGCCTCGGGTGCCGTGGGGCTGCTGATCGTCTCGATGGCGCGGCTGTCGGACACGGCCGACGAGCCGCTGGCGCTGAACCTGCTGCGGGCCGCCGTCCTCGCCTTCGCCCTGGGCCTGGCGTTCGTGCTGGACGACCCGGCCCGGCACACCACGACCCCGGTGCCGACCCGTCGGCCTGTCCGTCACGCCCTGCGGGTGGCGCTCGTCGCGCCGGTCGCCGCGGCGTGGTGGACGGCGACGGTGCTGCTCGTGCCGGACGGGATACGTCCGCCCGTGGGCGACGTGACCCTGGAGGCGGGCGCGGCGTTCACGCTGGCGCTCGCGGCGTCGGCGGCGGCGATCCGCTTCACCCAGGCGGCGGAGCCGGGGCAGGCGGTGGCCGGCGCGGTGCTGACGACGGCCGTGCTGGGGCTGCTGCTGTGGCCGGGGCGGTGGGCGCTGTTCGTGGGGCCGCAGGACCCGAGGTGGGCGCAGGCGCATGACCGGTGGGGGTTGGTGCTGGTCGGCGCGGTGGTGGTGTGGGGGGTGTGCGGGCCGGAGCCGTTGAGACGGCGGGTGGTCTTGAAGGCGACCAGGGCCTGACGTCCCGGGACCCTCAGGGCCGGGTGGTTTTTGAGCCCGTCAGGGCCTGAGGGCCCCGGACTCTCAGGGCCGGGTGGTCTTGAAGCCCGCCAGGGCCTGAGGTCCCCGGACCCCGAGGCGCTGAGGCCCCGGTGTCACCTCACGTCTCCGTGCGGTACATCAGGTCCGTCTCATAGGTGACGAACCCGAGGCGCTCGTACACCGACACCGCCGCCTTGTTGTCCGCGTCGACATAGAGCATCGCGGTCGGCAGCCTCTGCGCGGCGAGGTGCCGCAGCCCGATGGTCGTGAGGGACTTGCCGAGCCCCCCGCCCTGGACGCCCGGCTTCACGCCGAGGACGTACACCTCGCCCAGCCCCTCCGCCGCATGGACCTTGGTCCAGTGGAAGCCGACGAGTTCGTCGCCGCGGAAGGCGAGGAAGAACCCGGCGGGGTCGAACCAGGGCTCGGCCATCCGGTCGTCGAGGTCGCGCTGGACGAGGGAGCCCTGCTCGGGATGGTGGGCGAACGCGGCGGCGTTCACGGCGAGCCAGGCGGCGTCGTCGGTGCCGGGGACGAAGGACCGTACGGTCACACCGTCCGGCAGGACCGGGTCGGGCAGGTCGAGGTCGGTCAACGGCCGCCGCATCTGCCGTAGCTCACGGAACAGGGTCAGGCCGAGGACCTGGGCGAGATGGCGGGCGGCGGCGTGCCCGCCGTGGGCCCACACCCGCAGCCGTTTGCCGGAGGCGGCGAGGAGGGCCGAGCCGAGGGCCCGGCCGTGGCCGCGACCGCGGTGCGCGGGGTGGACGACCAGCTCGGCGGCCGGGGCCTCCACGGGGTCGGTGTCCTCCAGCTGGGCGTAGCCGACGAGTTCGTCGTCGACGGTCAGCAGCAGATGGGCCACTCCCTCGCGGGTGCCGCCGCGCAGTTGCAACCGGCCCTGTTCCGAGACGGCTTGCTGGCCGTCGCTGCGGGCGGCCGCCGCGAGGAGCGCGAGGACGGCGTCCGTCTGGTCCGGGGAGAGTGCCGAGCAGGTCTGGATGGAGCGAGTGCTGCCGGGCCGCACGGTGTCGTCGCTGGTCATGCGTACGAGGGTACGGGGGAGAACCCGCAAACCGGCGGCACTGTAAACCCTGCAAAGCGTCAGCAAAGGTGAGGGCAAAGGGAAACCAGGATGTAACCAAGAAACCCCTGTCGCGCTACGCGCGTTGACTTTAGGCTGCGCCGGACGGGGCCCACTTGCTCAGACGACCCACAGGGGGGCGTATGCCAGCCATATCCCAGCCGCACCGCCGCAGACGGACCGTCCGGCTGCTCGCCGCAGCCGCCGGTCTCGCGACCGCCGGCGCCCTCGCCGCCGCGCTGCCCTCGTCGGCCGCCCCGGTCGAGTCAGGCAAACCGGGCAAGCTGCCCAGCCGTTACCAGGACGTGCAGCTGCTGTCCTTCAACGACCTGCACGGCAATCTGGAGCCCCCGTCCGGTTCCTCCGGGCGCGTCACCGAGCTCCAGGCGGACGGCACCAGCAAGACGATCGACGCCGGTGGTGTCGAGTACCTCGCCACGCATCTGCGCGACGCGCGCGCGGGCCACAAGTACTCCATCACCGCGGCCGGTGGCGACATGGTCGGCGCCTCGCCCCTGATCTCGGGTCTCTTCCACGACGAGCCCACCATCGAGGCGCTCAACAAGCTGGACCTGGACGTCACCTCCGTCGGCAACCACGAGTTCGACGAGGGAGCCAGGGAACTGGCCCGCCTCCAGCACGGCGGCTGCCACCCGACGGCCGGCTGCTACACGGACGAGGGGTTCGAGGGCGCGAACTTCCCGTACCTGGCCGCCAACGTCCTGAACGAGAAGACCGGCAAGCCGATCCTCAAGCCCTACTGGGTGTGGAAGAAGGACGGCATCAAGGTCGGCTTCATCGGCGTCACCCTGGAGGACACCCCCGGTGTCGTCTCCGCCGAGGGCGTCAAGGGCCTGAAGTTCAAGGACGAGGTCGAGACGATCAACAAGTACGCGCGGGTGCTCCAGGCCCAGGGCGTGAAGTCGATCGTGGCCCTCATCCACGAGGGCGGCGCCCCGGCGTCGGGCGCGTACAACTACAACTGCGACTCCCCGGGCGCGGGCGACGGCATCTCCGGCCCGATCGTGGACATCGCCAAGAACATCACCCCGCAGGTCGACGCGCTGGTGACGGGTCACACCCACGCCGCCTACGCCTGCACCATCAACGACCCGGCGGGCAACCCGCGCACGGTCACCTCGGCGGCCTCCTTCGGCCGCCTCTACACGGACACGACGCTGACGTACGACCGGTGGACGGGTGACATCGCCCGTACGTCGGTGAAGTCGGCGAACCACGTGGTCACCCGGACCGTCGCGAAGGCGCCGGACATGACCGAGCTGATCGGCAAGTGGAACACCCTCGCGGCGCCCGTCGGCAACCGCGCGATCGGCTACATCTCCGCCGACATCGCGAACACCGGCACCGAGTCCCCGATGGGCGACCTGATCGCGGACGCGCAACTGGCGTACGGCAAGCAGCTCGACCCGGAGACCGACCTCGCGCTGATGAACCCGGGCGGTGTGCGGGCGGGTCTGACGTACGCGCAGAAGGGCACGGAAGGCGACGGAGTCGTCACCTACGCCGAGGGCTTCACGGTCCAGCCGTTCTCCAACACCGTGAACCTCCAGGACTACACCGGCGCCCAGCTGATCCAGGTCCTCAAGGAGCAGGTCAGCGGCGGCAACGCGGCCTCCCCGAAGATCCTCCAGCCGTCCTCGGGCCTCACCTACACCCTGGACCTGACGAAGACCGGCGCCGACCGGATCGTCGTCGACTCGATCAAGCTCAACGGCACGACCCTCGACCCGACGGCCACCTACCGCGTCGCCACCAACAGCTTCCTCGCGGGCGGCGGCGACGGCTTCACCACGCTCGGCCAGGGCACCAACGACCTCGTCGGCACGGACGACCTGGCCGCGCTGGAGCAGTACCTCACGGCCAACTCCTCGGCCACCAACCCGATCGCGCCCCCGGCGACGAACCGGATCACGATCGTGAAGTAACCCTGCGTGAAGTAACCCTGCGGGGCAGGCAGAAAGAGGCGGCCGCGTCATCGACGCGGCCGCCTCCTGGCGTATCGCTCAGGAAGGCCGCAGGGCGAGGTCCCACCCCGGTACGTCATTGATGACGACCTCCAGCACCCCGCACGCCACCCGCAAGGTCACGTTCCTGCCGCCCACTCCTTGACGGCTACTTGGCAGCCCACAGGCCCAAGGTGTTCCGGTTGCCCTCGGCCGCCCGGCGCAGCGCGTCCGTCGATCCCAGCAGTCCGTACGGCAGATACCCGGACCGGACGCCGAGCTCCCACCCGTGCACCTGCACCGCGAGGCAGGCCAGGGTGAGGGCGCCGAGGGGGAGGAGGGTGCGCGGTGCGGGATCATCCTCGACGACACTCTCCCGGTACCCGACGAGGTGGGCGACGAGGGCGTCCTCGAAGGCTTCTTGGTCGTCGTCCAGGAGTACGCGCAGCAGCCGCTGGTCCGCGGTCAGGGCACCGGCCCCATCGAGCCCCCTCGCGGCCCCGGCCAGCTCCCCGGCGTCGGGCTTGCGCAGCGGAACGGTCGGCCAGTCGCGCGGGAGATGCCCGGCCGCCTCGGTGAGATAGAGGCACAGCGCGTCCATGGCGGCGAGGTCGGCGGGGGCGGAGACGGAGGTGTACGAGTTGTACGGCACGCCGTCGCGGATGGCGGGCGCGTAGTCGCCCCGCAGCAGCAGCCCGGTGACCCGCTCCCAGTCCCACACGTGCCCGCTGACGACGCATACCTCGAACATGTCGAGCCAGGTCCGCGCGGTGGGCGCCTCCCGGACGACGTCCCGGAAGGTGATCGGCCCGTCCCCGAACTCGTCGTCGTCGGGGTCCGTGCTGATCACCTCCCCGACCAGCGGGAACCGGATTTCCTGGTCGCCGCCCGGGAAGCACATGACGCTCAGCACTCCGTGCACACACTCCGCGGCGGTGACGGCGACCGTGGCGGCCGCGGCGTCGAGCCCCGGCTCGGCGACCGCACGCGCGGCGACATGGTCGAGGAGCTCGTCCGCCATCGCCCGTATCAGGGCCGGCGAGATGCTGCCGTACCGCAGCGAGTGCCAGCGTGCGTAGGCCCGCCCATGGATGTCGTCGAGCGCCTCGGCCAACCGCTGCTCACCGACCTGATGGCATGTCACTTCCCGCACGCGCCCCGTCCCTTCATGCAGGTGATCACTGGACGAGGCACGTTATCAACGAGCACCGACAGTGTCGGGGGGAGGCGTAGGCGCCCCCGGCAGCCGTACGGTCGCGATCGTGCCGCCGCCGTCCGCGTGGCCGAGGGTGACCTCGCCGCCGGCCTGTTCCACGGTGCGGGCGACGATGGACAGGCCGAGGCCGGAGCCGGGGAGGGCGCGGGCGCTGGGGGAGCGCCAGAAGCGGTCGAAGACGTGCGGGAGTTCGTCGGCGGGGATGCCGGGGCCGTGGTCGCGGACGGTGATGACGCCGCGCTCCAGCCGTACGTCGATCGTGCCGCCGTCGGGGCTGAACTTCACCGCGTTGTCGAGGATGTTGACGACGGCACGCTCCAGCGCGGCGGGCTCCGCGCGCGAGAACCACGGCTCCAGGTGCGCGTTGATCGTCAACTCCGGCCCGCGGAGCCGGGCCCGGCGGAGCGCCGACTCGACGGTGTCCTCCAGGGACACGACCTGCACGCGCTCGCCTCGCTGCCCCTCGGACCGGGACAGCTCCTGCAAGTCGCCGATGAGCGCCGCCAGTTCGGTCATCTGCGCCTTCACCGAGGCGAGCAGCGCCTTGCGGTCGGCCTCGGGGATGGGCCGGCCTGTCTCCTCACTCCGGGTGAGGAGCTCGATGTTGGTCCGCAATGAGGTCAGGGGAGTGCGGAGCTCGTGACCGGCGTCCGCGATCAACTGCTGCTGGAGGTCGCGGGAGCTGGCGAGGGAGGACGTCATCGAGTTGAAGGAACGGGAGAGCCGGGCCACTTCGTCCTCGGCGTCGTCCTCGACCGGGATGCGGACGCTCAGGTCCTCGGTACGGGCCACGTGTTCGACGGCCTCGGTGAGCTTGTCGACGGGACGAAGCCCTGCGCGGGCCACGGCGAGCCCGGCGGCACCGGCGCCGAGGACACCGATGCCGGAGACGAGGAGGAGGATGAGGGAAAGTTCGTTGAGGGTGGACTGCGTGCCCTTGAGCGAGGTCGCGACCATAAGGGCAGCCGGTTGCGAGGTGACCTGGTCAATGCCCTTGTAGACGGTCAGCACACGGACTGCGCTGCCGTCCTCGTCGGTGCCGTTGCGATAGATGCCCTTGTTCAGCTCGGCCTTCTTGATCACGTTCTTGTCGGAGTCGGTGACCTTGACCGTGCCTTCGGAGTACCGGGGAACGCAGGTCGTGCCGTCTTCCCTGACGAGCTGCACATAGCCGTTCTTGGGCTGGAACTCGTCCTTGTCATCCTGCGAGGTGGCGCACACGATCACACCGTCAGGGCCCACTCCACGCCCCAGCATCTTGTCAAGATCCTTGTTCACCTGGTCGTACAACTTCCCCTGCACGATGAACCAGCACGTCACCGAAACCGCCGCCACCGCAAACGCCACCGCCGCAGCCACCAGCAACGACAGCCGTGCCCGAATGGGCAGCGTCTGGAAGCGGCGCAGAAGCTTCCTCACTCCGCGCCGCCCTGTCGCAGCACATACCCCACGCCCCGCACGGTGTGCACGAGCCGAGGCTCACCACCGGCCTCCGTCTTGCGGCGCAGGTACATCACGTACACGTCCAGCGAATTCGACGACGGCTCGAAGTCGAAGCCCCACACCGCCTTCAGGATCTGTTCCCGCGTCAGCACCTGCCGCGGATGCGCCATGAACATCTCCAGCAGCGTGAACTCGGTGCGCGTCAGCTCCACCGGCCGCCCGGCCCGGGTGACTTCCCGCGTCGCCAGGTCCATGCGGAGGTCGGCGAAGGTCAGCGCCTCGTCCTCCACCACGCCCGCATCGGCCGCGGCCGCCGCGTAGGAGCTGCGCCGCAGCAGCGCGCGGACGCGCGCGAACAGCTCGTCCAGTTCGAACGGCTTGACCAGGTAGTCGTCGGCGCCCGCGTCGAGGCCGGTCACCCGGTCGCCCACGGTGTCCCGGGCCGTCAGCATCAGGATCGGCGTCGTCGTGCCCGCGCCCCGCATCCGGCGGGCGGCGGTGAGGCCGTCCATGCGGGGCATCTGGATGTCGAGAACCACCAGGTCGGGCCGGTACGCGGTCGCCTTCTCCAGCGCGTCCGCGCCGTCGACCGCGACCTCCGTGTCGTAGCCCTCGAACGCGAGGCTGCGCTGGAGCGCTTCGCGCACCGCCGGCTCGTCGTCGACGATCAGGATGCGCTGGGGGTCACGGTCGCCATCGGCGGGGCTCATCGCTCGCGGTTCCTCGGGGTGCGGTGGGACGTGGGCGCCTTCAGCCTCGCATGTTCGCGGGCTTCGGGGTCAAGCACAGGGAGGACGGTCAGGCACGCACCTTGCGGCGCCGGGCGGTGCGGCGGGCGGCCACCGTGGAGATCTCCGGGGCCCGGACGGCCACCGCCGTCGGCGCGTGCAGCTCGTACGCCACCTCAAGGACCAGCGCGAGGCCGGCCGGGTCGGTGCCGGCCACGGTGTGGGAAACCTGCTTGATCACGACGCACTCCTTACGCACAGAACAGGACACGGAACAGGACAGAACAGGCACGGTTCCGAGGGTCAGTTGTCGCTGCCGCCGGCCCGCAGCGTCGCGAGGTCGGCCTTGACGGTGTTGATCGGGATGGCGAAGCCGAGGCCGACGCTGCCGGCGCTGGAGGAGGACGTGGAGTCCGCCGCCGAGTACATCGCCGAGTTGATGCCGATGATGTTGCCGTTCATGTCGATCAGCGCGCCGCCGGAGTTGCCGGGGTTCAGCGAGGCGTCCGTCTGGAGCGCCTTGTACGTCGTCGTCGACGACCCCGTGTCGCCGTTGAACTGCTGGCCGCCGAACTCGAACGGCCACCCGCCGCCCTGCTGTTGCTGCTGGCCCTGGCTCTCGTCCGTCGAGACGGTCACGTCACGGTTCAGGGCGGAGACGATGCCGCTGGTCACCGTGCCGGTCAGGCCCTCGGGGGAGCCGATCGCCACGACCTGGTCGCCGACCTGGACGCCGTCGGAGTTGCCGAGGGTCGCGGGGGTGAGGCCGGAGGCGTTCTCCAGCTTGATCAGGGCGAGGTCCTTCTTGCTGTCGGTCCCGACGACCTTCGCCGTGTACTCCTTGCCGTCGCTCGTCGAGACCTTGATCGAGGAGGCGCCGGCGATGACGTGGTTGTTGGTGATGATCTCGCCGTCGCTGGTGATGATCACGCCGGAGCCGGTGGAGGAGCCGTTGCTGAGCGTCGCGTTGATCTCGACGATGCTCGGGCTGACCGCCTTGGCGACCCCGGAGACCGTGCCCCTGGCGGAGGACGGCACCACATTGGTGCTGGTGCTGCTGGAGGCGACGGTGTCGTTGCCGGTCAGCTCCTGGATGCCGTACGCCGTGCCGCCACCGATCGCCGCGGCGACGATCGCGACGGCGGCGAGAAGGGCGAAGGGACCGCGGGCGCGCTTCTTCGGAGCGGGCGCGGGGCCGGCCGGGACCGCCGTCATCACGGCCGTACCGCCGTCACTGCCGCCGTTGCCGTCTCCGCCGGCGACCTGAGTCTGCGCCGGCCACACCGTGGTCCCCGGCTCCACCGGCACCGGCTGCGGCGCGGGCGGCTGCGCCGGCGGGGGCGGCCACTCCGGGTTCACCGGGGCGCCCTGATACGGGTTCGTGTACTGCTCGTACTCGCCGTCGCGGCGGAAGCTCTCGGTCATGGAACTGAGCTTGTCGCCCGACCATGAGAGCTTCCTGAGTGCTCCCTGAGAACGCCGCCAAAACCTCGTTTGCCCGATATAAAGCCGGTACTGGGGCCGGGCCGGGCTCTCTCAGACAAGCCTCATAAAGGCCCGCGGAGCCTCATGCACAGCCGCAGGACCGGCGTACGACCAGCTTCGATGGGAACACCTTCAACCGCTCGCGACGCGACCCGGCCACCCGCAGCCCGTCGTCGAGCACGAGGTCCACCGCGGCCCGCGCCATCGCCGAGCGGTCCGATGCGATCGTTGTCATCGGCGGATCGGCGAGCGCCGCTTCCTTGATGTCGTCGAAGCCGATGACGGCCAGCTCGCCCGGCACGTCGATGCGCAGCTCGCGAGCCGCCCGCAGCAGGCCGATGGCCTGGTCGTCGGTGGAACAGAAGATCGCCGGGGGCCGGTCCGGGCCCGACAGCAGCTGGAGCGCCACCTGGTAGGCGTCGTAGCGGTTGTACGGCGCCTCGAAGAGCCGTCCCTCGGTGGGGATGCCGGCCTCCTCCATCGCACGCCGCCAGCCCTCGACGTGGTCGGAGACCGGGTCGCCGACGGCGGGGGTGTCCGCCGTACCGCCCATACAGGCGACGTAGGGGTGGCCGTGGCCCAGCAGGTGTTCCACGGCGGTCTTCGCGCCGGCGAGGTCGTCGAGGACGACGGCGACGTCGTCGATCGCCTCCGGACGCTCGTGCAGCAGCACCACGCGCGCGTCCCAGGCCTCGATCTCGGCGGCGGCCAGGTCGCTCAGCGCGTGGCTGACGAGGATCAGGCCGGAGACCCGCATCCCGAGGAAGGCGCGCAGATAGTGGGTCTCGCGCTCGGCGACGTAGTCGGTGTTGCCGACCAGGACCATTTTTCCGCGCTCGGCCGCGGCCTGTTCCACCGCGTGCGCCATCTCGCCGAAGAAGGGCTGACGGGCGTCCGGGATGATCAGGCCTATGAGGTCCGTGCGCCGGGACGCCATCGCCTGGGCGACCCGGTCGGGCCGGTACCCCAGCTCCTTGATCGCGGCGAGAACGCGCTCGCGCGTGGCCGGGGCGACCGGCCGGGGTCCGTTGTTGATGACGTAGCTGACGACGGCAGTGGACGTCCCTGCCAGCCGCGCCACGTCATCTCGAGTCACCTTGGCCACGCGCGGAGTCTACGCGGATGGACCCGCTCTGGGCAGGGCGTAAGCCGTCTTCGCTGTGCTCCGCCCGAGCGACCCCCGCGCCCGCCGGACTCCGTCAGACCTCGGCGTTGACCTCGGCGGCGTCCAGAGCGACCGTCTCGTCCGTCTCCTCCGCCTTTGGCAGGTCGCTCCTGCCCTTGGCGTCGTCCGTCGCGCGCTCGCCCTTCTCCGGAGTAACGAATCGATAACCGACGTTCCGGACGGTTCCGATCAGCGACTCGTGCTCGGGGCCGAGCTTGGCGCGCAGCCGTCGTACGTGCACGTCCACGGTCCGGGTGCCACCGAAGTAGTCGTAGCCCCAGACCTCCTGGAGCAGCTGGGCGCGCGTGAAGACGCGGCCCGGGTGCTGGGCCAGGTATTTGAGGAGCTCGAACTCCTTGAAGGTCAGGTCCAGGACCCGGCCCTTGAGCTTGGCGGAGTACGTCGCCTCGTCGACCGACAGGTCGCCGTTGCGGATCTCCATCGGGGAGTCGTCGTTGACGATCTGCTGGCGGCCCATCGCGAGCCGGAGGCGGGCCTCGACCTCGGCCGGTCCCGCGGTGTCCAGAAGGACGTCGTCGATGCCCCAGTCGGCGGTGACGGCGGCGAGGCCGCCCTCGGTGACGACGAGGATGAGCGGACAGCCCGGCCCCGTGGAGCGCAGGAGCTGGCACAGGCTGCGGACCTGCGGCAGGTCGCGGCGCCCGTCGATCAGGATGATGTCGGCACCCGGGGTGTCGACGAGGGCGGGGCCCTCCGCCGGAGCCACTCGCACGTTGTGCAGGAGCAGGCCGAGAGCGGGGAGCACCTCCGTCGACGGCTGGAGGGCGTTGGTCAGGAGCAGCAGAGAACTCATACGGCTGGTTCCTCCTCGGTCCCGCGAGGTCATAGCTCTCGGATCTTTCGTATACAGACGATCCGAAAGCACAAAAGGACCCGGGGGCTGCATTGCCCGAGTCCTCTGTTCAGGAGAATAGCCCACATGCACATTGATCCGGCAGGTCGTGTGGTGCGATCCACGGCTATTCCGCACTCTGAGACGAACAGAGGCACACCTATACGGACGTTTCTGCACACTGTCGACGGGGTGACGATCGATTCCGTATACGATCCGCCGACCTTCGTATACGACGCCTCCCCGTCACCTTCCCGTGTTCCCGTGTTCGTCATCGCGCACGGCTTCACCGGCGACGCGGATCGTCCTCATGTTCGCCGGGTGGCGGAGACGTTCGCGCAGTACGGCGGCGTGGTCACGTTCTCCTTCCGCGGCCACGGGGCCTCCGGCGGGGCCTCGACCGTGGGGGACCGCGAGGTGCTCGATCTGGCCGCCGCGGTGGAGTGGGCGCGCTCGCTCGGGCATACGCGCGTGGTGACGGTGGGGTTCTCGATGGGCGGTTCCGTCGTGCTGCGGCACGCGGCGCTGTACCGGGAGGACGAGCCGGGGCGTGAGGGGCGCACGGATGCGCACTCGGACGCGGTGGTTTCGGTGAGTGCACCGGCTCGGTGGTACTACCGGGGTACGGCGCCTATGCGGAAGCTCCACTGGCTGGTAACGCGCCCCGAGGGGCGGCTGGTGGGCCGCTACGGATTCCGTACCCGCATCCACCACGAGGAGTGGGACCCGGTCCCGCTGTCCCCGGTGGAGGCCGTCCCGAGGATCGCCCCCACCCCCCTCCTCATCGTGCACGGCGACCGCGACGGCTACTTCCCCCTCGACCACCCCCGCATGCTCGCCGACGCCGCTCCCGGCCACGCCGAACTCTGGCTGGAGCACGGCATGGGCCATGCCGAGAACGCGGCCCCGGACGAGCTCCTGCGGCGCATCGGGGACTGGGCCGTCTCCCAGGAGAGCTAGCCTGACGGTGTTCAACACGGTCGAGTGAGGAAGCAGCGGAAGCAGATGCCAAAGGTCACGGTGCGCTACTGGGCCGCCGCGAAGGCCGCGGCCGGGGTCGCCGAGGAGGCGTACGACGCCGACACCCTCGCCGAGGCGCTGGACGCGGTGCGCGAGCGACACCCCGGTGAACTCACGCGCGTGCTGCAGCGATGCTCGTTCCTCATCGACGGTGACCCCGTGGGCACCCGCGGACATGAGACGGTACGGCTGGCCGACGGCGGCACGGTCGAGGTGCTCCCGCCGTTCGCAGGAGGGTGAGCGATGACGAACCAGCCGTATGAGCCGTACGAGCCGTACGAGGGCCGGCAAGGGCAGCAGGGCCGGCACGCGCAGCAGGGGCAGCAGGGCCAGCAGGGGTACGACCCCTACTGGCAGCAGGCTTACGACGATCCGCACGCCGCTCAGCAGTACACCCAGCAGTGGCAGGGGCAGACCTGGGAGACGCAGATGCAGGCGCCGGTCGCCCCCGCGGCGCCGGCCGCCGCGGACACGGCGTATCTGCCGCCGCAGGGGTATGAGCCGCCGGTGTATCAGCAGCCCGTGTATCAGGAGCCTGCTCCGGCTCCCGAACCGGTCGCCGCTTCTTCCGACTACGGGCCCGCCACCCTCGGCGGCAACGCCCGTGTCACCGACGCCCAGCGGGCCCGGCTCGAAGGGCGTTCGCCCATCATCGAGCCCGGGATGCAGCCCGCCGCCCTCACGGCGGTGCTGGGACTGCTGCTGGCGGGTGCGGCGGCCGTCGGGTCGTACGCGTTGCTCGTGCCGCTCGTTCTTCTCCAGGCCGTCACCGCCGCCGGCTGGTTCCGGCTGAACGGCATGTGGCCCGCCCGGCAGGGCATCGCGCTGGCGTTCCTCGGGGCGGTCGTCGCGGACGTGGCGCTGCTGGCCGCGGACCGGTCGCCCTCGGCGATCCTCGGCACGCTGGGGGTGTGGGTCCTGCTGTGCCTGGTGCTGCAGCTGCGCTCGCACGCCGACCCCGACGAGCGGATGTACGGCCTGATGGCGACCGTCACCTCGTCGGCGCTGGCGATCGTCGCGGCGGGGTACCTCGCGGCGTCGGCGGACGCGGTGTCGGTGGGCGCGGCGTCGGTCGCGGTGGCGGTGCTGGCGCGGGCGTTGCCGTTGCCGACGCCCGCGTCGGTGGTCGTGTCGCTGCTGGCCGCCGCGGGTGCCGGTATCGCGGTGGGCGGGATGACCGGGCTGGGTGCGGAGGGTGCGCTGCTCGGGGCTGGTGCGGGGGTGTGCGCCCTCATCGGTCATCGGGTGGCCGGCTACGACTATCCCTCGCGGTTCGTGCACTTCACGGCGGGCGTCGCGCTGCCGCTGGCCGCCGCTGCACCGGCTGTCTATGTGCTGGGGCGGGCGATCGGGTAGTCCGCCGAGGGGCCCGCTGTCACAGGTGATCAACAATTCCTCGGGGTGCCTTCGCCGCGGCGCTACGGTGGCGGAGACGTAGACCGCCTAGGTGGGGGAACACCAAAGAATGCGCGCACTGCGAATACTGCTGATTGTTGTTGTCGTGCTGGGCGGGCTCTTCGTCATCGCCGACCGGATTGCCGTGCACTTCGCCGAGGGCGAGGTCGCCGACAAGCTGAAGAGCAGCGAGAACCTCGCCAGCACTCCCGATGTGTCGATCAAGGGCTTTCCGTTCCTGACCCAGGTCGCGTCCGGGGAGCTGGACGACGCCGAGGTGGGGATCAAGGACTACGAGGCCGCCGCGGGGACCGCGGGCGAGAAGATCCGTATCGACGACATCACGGCCAACTTCAAGGGCGTCTCGTTCTCCGGGGACTACAGCTCCGCCACCGCCGCCACGGCCAGTGGTACGGCGTCCATCTCCTACGACGAGCTGCTCAAGGCCGCCCGGTCGGAGCCCACGGAGATCTTCCCCGGCGTGACCGCCGAGGTCGTCGGACTGTCCGACGGGGGCAACGGGAAGATCAAGGTGAACGTCAAGGTCACCGCCCTGGGCCGGTCGCAGACCTACCCCGTGCTCAGCACGGTCACCGTCGACGGCGACACCGTGAAGGTGCACGCCGACAACCTGCCGAACCTGGTCGTCGAGGTCGCCGAGGGCAAGGTGCGGTCGATCACCGACTTCGAGCAGAAGATCGACGATCTGCCCGGCGGCATCAAGCTCGACAAGGTCGAGGCCGCGCAGGACGGTGTGGAGGTCACGGTGAAGGGTTCGAACGTCGAGCTGGCCGGGTAGGACCGCGTTCGGCGGGCCGGAAGTGTCCGAGGGGCGAGACAGGCTGTCCGTGGATATGGTGCGATGACGGCCGCCGGCGTCCGGAACCCGTGCGAACACGGCCCGGACGCTGATCCGATCCCACATCGCGGACGATCGCGTCTCAAAATACGACACACCGGTGACATGGCCGGTAGTCCGTCCCTACGATCGACGGCATGAAGCGACAGGCGGATCTCACAAAGCGGCGGGCAGTCGACCTGTGCCGCGTTGCCGCCATGCTCTGTCGCACTTTCTGAGCGGAAGCGCCGAGCGCCGTCCGCATCCCCCGCGCCCTGACCTTGGGCACCCGTGCGCCGCGGCCCCGTCGGCCCGCGCACCCTCACAGTCGTATGCCCCGCCGTAACTGCCCCGGAGGAGAAAGAGCATGAGCCGCAGCGACGTCCTGGTCGACGCCGACTGGGTCGAGGCCAACCTCGACAACCCGAACATCGCGATCGTGGAGGTGGACGAAGACACGTCCGCCTACGAGAAGAACCACATCCGCAACGCGATCCGCATCGACTGGACGAAGGACCTGCAGGACCCGGTCCGCCGTGACTTCGTCGACCAGGAGGGCTTCGAGAAGCTCCTCTCGGCGAAGGGCATCGCCAACGACACGCTGGTGATCCTCTACGGCGGCAACAACAACTGGTTCGCCTCCTACGCCTACTGGTACTTCAAGCTCTACGGCCACGAGAACGTCAAGCTCCTCGACGGTGGCCGCAAGAAGTGGGAGCTCGACGCCCGCGAGCTGGTCGAAGAGGTGCCCGAGCGCCCGACGACCGAGTACAAGGCCAAGGCCCAGGACACCTCCATCCGCGCCTTCCGCGACGACGTGGTGGCGGCCATCGGTTCGCAGAACCTGGTCGACGTGCGCTCGCCCGACGAGTTCTCCGGCAAGCTGCTCGCCCCGGCCCACCTGCCGCAGGAGCAGTCGCAGCGTCCGGGCCACGTCCCGTCCGCCCGCAACATCCCGTGGTCCAAGAACGCCAACGACGACGGCACCTTCAAGTCGGACGAGGAGCTCAAGGAGCTCTACGCCGAGGAGCAGGTCGACCTCGCCAAGGACACCATCGCCTACTGCCGTATCGGTGAGCGCTCCGCGCTGACCTGGTTCGTCCTGCACGAGCTGCTCGGTGTCGAGAACGTCAAGAACTACGACGGCTCCTGGACCGAGTACGGCAGCCTCGTCGGCGTCCCGATCGAGCTCGGCGCCAACAAGTAAGCAGACCCCAGTCCCACCCCGACCGGCCTTCCTTCCGGTCAGACCCTCTGAATCTGGAGAAAGACATGTGTGGAGCGAAGGCCGGCGGCCCGGACGCCTCGACGATCAAGCCCGGTGAGACCACCATCCAGGGCCAGGTGACGCGTGACGGCGAGCCTGTGGTGGGCTACGTCCGCCTCCTGGACTCGACCGGCGAGTTCACCGCCGAGGTCCCGACCTCCGCGACGGGCCAGTTCCGCTTCTACGCGGCCGAGGGCACCTGGACCGTTCGCGCGCTGGTGCCGGGCGGCACCGCCGACCGCACCGTCGTCGCCCAGCAGGGCGGCCTCGCCGAGGTCGCGATCGCCGTCTGACGGACCTGTGTCCGACGAAGGGCCGTACCCCTCCGGGTACGGCCCTTCGCCGTGTCCGGGCCTACCCTGGACACATGCTGGCGCGTCGACGGCACGTCTATTTCGCCATGATGGGGACCTGCGTCGGGCTCTTCGTCCTGGCGTGGGGTGTCGTGCGGCTGTGGTCGATCCCGGTCGCGGTCGGGATGTGCGTGGTCGCCATGCTGATCCCGCCCGTCGCCGCCATGGTGGCCAACCGGCGCGGGCCCGACGACCGGTGGTGGGACGACCCCTCCGGCGACCCCAAGTCCGACGAGTGGTGGGACGAGCTGGACGGGAAGAAGCGGCGGCAGTAGGAAGGGGCCCATGTCGCCCATGAGGTTGTCGACCGTCGTACTCGACGCACCGGACGCCCGTCAGCTCGCCGACTTCTATCAGCGCCTGCTCGGATTCGTGGTGCGCGAGGAGGAACCCGACTGGGTGCTCATCGGGCCGCCCGGGGGAGGCGTGGGGCTCGCCTTCCAGACCGAGCCCGCGTACGTGCCGCCGCTCTGGCCCGACCGCGTGCCCGGCGAGCAGCAGATGATGCTGCACCTCGACATCGAGGTCGACGACCTGGGCGCTGAGACGGCGAGGGCGGTGGCCGAGGGGGCGACGCTCGCCGAGTACCAGCCCCAGGACGACGTACGGGTGCTCTTCGACCCGGCGGGGCATCCGTTCTGCCTGTGGATGCCCGACGGCCAGTAGAACGCCCGAGGGTCAGTAGACGAGCGCCTGCGTCCCGTCCGCGAGCGCCTCCTGCACGAACACCTGCGCGCCGGCGATCCGTACGCCCTCGATGACGTCCTTCTCCGTGATCTCCCGGCGGGCCGCGCACTGTGTGCACAGGGTCAGCGTGCCGCCGGCCAGGATCGACTCGATCAGGTCGGGGAGAGGGGCCGCGTGCGGCAGCTCGAACTCGGCGGCCCGGCCCGGCAGCGCGAACCACGCCGACTCGCCGGTCAGCCACAGGGAGACCTCGACACCACTGGCCACGGCCACCGCCGCCACCGTGAACGCCTGCGAGCAGCGTTCGGGGGCATCGGCCCCCGCCGTCACCTTGATCACGAGCTTCTTCGCCATGGCTGAATCGTAATCAACGCGGCTACAACCCAGGTCGTAGGCCATGAGTCTCCTGTGCGCGCATATGGAATGTGCACTTCACGTTCTGTGGGGGGACGTCTTGGAAGTACCCGAAGTTCAGGAAAACCCGGTACCTGACGAGGTGCCGGAAGCGCCAGAAGCGCCGGAAGCGCGAGAAACGCCGGAACTGGCCCGTCCGGCGCGGCGGCGTGGCCGGACCACGCTGCTCGTCGCCGTGGCCGCCGTGCTCGGTGTCGTCGCCGGCACCTGCACCGGGTTCGTCGTACAGGCGAACCGCGAGCCCACCGCGCTGCCGCCGCTGTCGCAGCCGGTCGTCAAGCAGGCCAAGGGCGAGGTCGCGCCGCTGTCGGCCGCGCAGGACCGGCACGTCAAGGTGAACGGCGACCTGCGCAAGCTGCTGCTGAAGCGGCCCAAGGGGGCGCGGGACGCGGAGATCCCGGTCGGCGACGACGGCTGGCTCGACATGGCCGAGTACGCCGACCTCTACAAGAAGCCGGCGGGGGCCTTCAGCGACCTCGCCACGGACCACTTCCGCCGCGCCGCCGTCACCAACTGGCGGCAGGGCAGCACGTACTTCGTCGAGATCCACCTCGTGCAGTTCCGCCAGGACGGGTCGCTGTCGGCCGCCGACTGGACCTCGGACGCGCAGTACTACGCGAGCGACGAGCCCGACACCGACAGGTGGGAGATCGCGGGGACCGGCGACGGCTGGGCCTACGTCCACAACGCACCCGACCGCAAGCCGGGCTACCTGCCGCTGTACGAGGCCGAGGCGCATGCCACGCGCGGCGACATCGCGATGACGATCTGGGTCTACGACAGCAGCCCCATCGGCAAGAAGAAGATCATGGACCTGGCCAACCGGCAGATGGGGCGGCTGTGAACGACACGGAGAACCCCGAGGTGCTGGAGAGCCCTGTCCCGGACGAGGCTGCTCCGGAACCCGCGCCCGCCAAGAAGCGCCTGCCCCGTCGCCGTATCGCCGCCGTGGCGGGTTCGGTCCTGCTGCTCGGTGCCGTCGTCGCCGGCTCCGGCTACACCGTGATGACCGTGCAGGACGCCGACCGCGATCCGGGCCGGCCGACCTGGCAGTTCCCGAAGGCCGCGAAGGCCGAGGACACGGGCACCGCAGAGGACGCGAAGGGGCTGCGCGGGCTGCTCATGCCCTACGAGGCGCATGGCTTCGACCGCGGTCCCGACCTCGCCGAGTTCGGCGCGGACGCCGAGCTCAGCGGCAAGCAGGCCACCGCGCTGCGCAAGGAGTCGATCAAGGGTCTGCCGCCCGCCCAGCGGCGGCAGCTGGAGAAGCAGATCGACCGGCAGCGCATCAAGGGCGTCGTCATGCGCAGCTACGTCAACGCCAACGGCTACGCGATCTACGACGACAAGGCCTCCGTGGTCGGCGTCGTCCTCACCCAGATGGAGAGCCGCGCCGCCGTGCGGGGCATCGCGACGGCGCAGAGCGAGTTCTTCTCCTCCGTCGACCTCTTCCGCAAGGGGCCGAAGATCGAGGGCTACAAGGACGCCAAGTGCTTCCTGACGCCCAAGGACAAGGACATCAAGCTCGACCGGATGTTCTGCTCCGCCTCCGTGGGCGAGGTGCTGGTCGAGGTCACCGCGTCCGGGCCCGCCCCCATGGACAAGCGTGCCGTCGCCACGTTCCTCGCCGCCCAGCTCGACCGCATCGACGACCCGGGGAAGGCCGTATGACCACCGAACAGCAGCCGCAGCCGATCGGGGAGATCACGGAGATCACGGAGGTCACCGAGGTCACCGAGGTCACGGAAGGCGCCCCGCCCGTACCGCCCGCCCCGCCCGCCCCGCCCGTCAAGAAGGACCGCCGCGTGCTGCGCGCCGTCCTGCGCTGGACCGCCGCCGTCGTGGTGTTCGCCGCGGCCGGGGCCGGGACGGCGTACGGGATCACGCGGATGGAGCGGACGGACGTACCGGGACTCGCGAGCGAGTCGGACGGGCGCTGGGAGTACCCGGCGATCGTCAAGCCGCCGCTGCCCTCCGGCAGCCCGGCACCCTTCGACAAGGCGAACGCGGCCAACTCCCACTACGCCGACCTGCGCGAGCTGCTCCTGCCCGCGCCCAAGGGCGCCAAGGCCGACCAGGCGCTGGAGGGCAAGGCCGGCTGGCTGGCGAAGAAGGACTTCCTCGCGGTCTACGAGGACAAGGACGACCGGGACGCCATCGACCAGCTCCTGACCGACCAGGGGCTGCGGCACGTCGCCGCCCGTGGCTGGACCGCGGCGGACGGCACGCACACCCGGATCTACCTGCTGCAGTTCGAGACGGCCCGGGTCGTCGACTCCCTCCAGGAGAACACCTTCACCGGCTACGACGCCCCGCAGTACGCCCTGAAGGGCGCCTCCGAGGTGCACATCGACGAGAAGTTCCCGGAGAAGGCCGAGGTGGAGAACGTACGGCACTACGTGTACGGCGAGGCCGAGCCGTACGGGGCGGAGCATGTGCGGGAGGCGTATCTGGTCTCCGGCGACGTCCTCGGGCTGGTCGTGCAGTCGAAGAAGGGCGGGGCGGCGGCGGTCCCCTTCCAGCAGACGGTCGTGCTCCAGAGCCAGCTGCTCGGCTGAGGCGGACCTCGCAGAGAAGGGCGGGCCCCGGCCGACTAAGCTGGGGCCCGGCTCTAGTACCGCCCATAACCGCTCAGCAAGGAGCACCCCGTGCTTGAGGCATTCTTCGAAGCCCTGCTCGTCCTGGTCTGCGTCGGCGTCCTCGCCTTCGCCGGGCTGACGGTGAAGAAGCTGTACCAGGGCCAGCGCTGACCCGACGCTAGGAACTGAAGAAGCTCATGATCGAGATTCCGTCCGACCTGCACAAGGACCTCGTCCCCCTCGTCTTCCTGCTCGGCAACTGGGCGGGCGCGGGTGTGCACGACTTCCCCGGCTCCGAGAAGTGCAACTTCGGGCAGGAGGTCACTTTCAGCCACGACGGCCGTGACTTCCTGGAGTACCAGTCCCGCACCTGGGTCCTGGACAACGACGGGAACAAGGTCCGTCCGCTGGAGTCCGAGCACGGCTTCTGGCGCGTCGACGCCGACCGCAAGGTCGAGGTGACGATGGTCCGCGACGACGGTGTCGTCGAGATCTGGTACGGCGAGCTGGCCAAGCAGAAGCCGCAGATCGACCTGGTCACGGACGCGGTCGCGCGGACGGCGGCCTCCGGCCCGTACACCGGCGGCAAGCGCCTGTACGGCTATGTCAACAGCGACCTGATGTGGGTCGGCGAGAAGCAGACCCCCGAGGTCGAGCTGCGCCCCTACATGTCGGCGCACCTGAAGAAGGTCGTCACCCCGGAGGACGTCGAGCGCTGGGCGAAGGCCCTGCCGGACGATATGCCGGACGACGGAATCGCGTTCTTCAAGTAGGACTTTTGCCGAGTGGTCATAGACTTTCCGGTGTGGTGAGCACCGACTGGAAGAGCGACCTCAGGCAGCGCGGTTACCGACTGACGCCGCAGCGCCAGCTTGTCCTCGAAGCCGTGGACACCCTGGAGCACGCGACCCCCGACGACATCCTCACGGAAGTGAAGAAGACGGCGTCGGGGGTCAACATTTCCACCGTGTACCGCACGCTGGAGCTCCTGGAGGAGCTGGGCCTGGTCAGCCATGCCCACCTCGGGCACGGCGCGCCGACGTACCACCTGGCCGACCGCCATCACCACATCCACCTGGTCTGCCGTGACTGCCAGAACGTCATCGAGGCGGACATCAAGGTGGCGGAGGAGTTCACCGCGAAGCTGCGCTCGACCTTCGGGTTCGAGACGGACATGAAGCACTTCGCGATCTTCGGCCGCTGCAAGGACTGCTCCGCAAAGGCCCTCAAGGCTTCAACTACCGAGTCGTAGGCTTGTGCATATGAAGAGCCCTCTGCTGTCCCTGCCCGGCGCCGTCCCCGGCGAAGGCGTGGACGAAGACGTCGCCGCCCACTACGGCGACCTGTTCCGCGAGCAGCGTGCCCTCGCCGAGGGCACCGGATTCGTCGACCTCTCGCACCGCGGGGTCATCGCGGTCACCGGCGACGACCGCCTGAGCTGGCTGCACCTGCTGCTCACCCAGCACGTCAGTGACCTCCCGACCGGGCAGGCCACCGAGGCGCTGATCCTCTCCGCGAACGGCCACATCGAGCACGCCCTGTACCTGGTCGACGACGGCACCACGGTCTGGGCCCACATCGAGCCCGGCACCCAGGAGGCGCTGCTGGCGTACCTGGAGTCGATGAAGTTCTTCTACCGCGTCGAGGTCACGGACCGCACCGCGGACATCGCGGTCGTCCACCTCCCGGCCGGCTCGATCGCCGAGGTCCCCGAGGGCGTGGTGGTCCGCGAGACGGCGTACGGCCGCGACCTGTTCCTCCCCCGGGAGGACCTGGAGTCGTACGCCGAGAAAACCGGCCCCCCGGCCGGCCTCCTCGCCTACGAGGCCCTGCGCGTCGAACAGCACCGCCCCCGCCTCGGCTTCGAGACCGACCACCGCACCATCCCGCACGAGCTGGGCTGGATCGGCACCGCGGTCCACCTCCAGAAGGGCTGCTACCGAGGCCAGGAGACGGTCGCCCGCGTCCAGAACCTCGGCAAGCCCCCGCGCCGCCTGGTCTTCCTGCACCTGGACGGCAGCGAGGTCCACCTCCCACCGCCGGGCACGGACCTCCGCATCGCCTCCGACGGCCCGGACGGCCGCAAGATCGGCTTCATCACGACCTCGGTACGCCACCACGAACTGGGCCCGGTGGCCCTGGCCCTGGTGAAGCGCAACGTGTCGGTGGACGCGCCCTTGGTGGCGGGGGAGAAGACGGCGGCGGCGCAGGAGGTCGTGGTCGAGCCGTAGGCGGGGCCGCGTCGAGCCGGAGGCGCGGGGTCAGCGCGGCACGGCGATCTTCGCCGCGAGCGTGAAGCCGCCGCCGGTGATCGTCACGGCGCTGCCCAGGCCCTCCAGCACTCCCGGCGTCAGCATCAGCACCGTGATGCCGGCGGCCAGCGCCGCGATCGCGATGATCGCCGCCGTGATCGCGTTCGACGTCGGAATCCGTGTGATGCCGGAGCCGGTGCCGCCCGGGTCCTGTCCTGTGGGTGGGTGGTGTTCCATGCCGCTTCCCCCTTCGTCGAGCACGTCAGCCCAGGTGATTGGCGGACCACGGACGACGCGGTGACAGCCGCATATTCCGTGATGTTCCGTGCTCCGAGAGATTCCCAGCGGCCGGGCTGGCCAACACACCCCGGATATACGGGATTTGGGGCAGGAAGGCGCAGGAGGCGCGGCTGCTGCGTCTGCGGTAGGGAAAGTACGACGGGGACCCCGCCGAGGTCTTCGCCCGGCGGGGTCCACCGCTGTCGAGGGGGCCCGCTGTCACGAGCCCCGCGAGTCGCTGTCCGCTGCCCCGAGAACCAGGCTCACCTGGGCTGACAGGGAGAAGGGCGTTCGGGTGGTTGAGCGGTCACACAGACCAATTGGACTGCCAACTCTCCCAAGTTGTGCCCACTTGGTCCCGGCCCGTAAACAACGAACGGACACTTGCCCTCAACCCGCCAGCGGCAGTCAGGCGGTGCTGGACTGGTTGGCGGCTCACATCTCCAGCAGGACCGTGAACGGGCCGTCGTTCGTCAGGGACACGCGCATCTGCGCCCCGAACCGGCCCGTCGCCACCGTCGCGCCCAGCGCCCGGAGTTGGGCGACGACCTCCTCCACCAGCGGCTCGGCGATGTCGCCGGGGGCGGCGGCGTTCCAGGTGGGGCGGCGGCCCTTGCGGGCGTCCCCGTACAGGGTGAACTGGCTGATGACCAGCAGGGGGGCGTCGATGTCGCTGCACGACCGCTCGTCGTGCAGCATGCGGATCGACCAGAGTTTGCGGGCGAGTTGGGCCGCCTTCTCCTTGGTGTCCTCGTGCGTCACCCCGACCAGGACGCAGAGCCCTTCGCCGTTGATCTCCCCGACCGTCTCGCCGTCGACCACGACGCTCGCGCCGTCGACCCGCTGTACCACTGCACGCATGGCCCCCATGATGCCGTGCGCGGACAGGGCGCCGGGACGAGGGCCTACCGGGGGCTTCTTAATGATCCTTAACCCCCCATCTGGGCCGTTCGGGGGCACTCGGTCACATAGCGGCCACTTGGGGTGGCACGATGCTCACACACGCCGGTCGAGGGGACGGTAGAGGCACATGAGCACACCGAGTACCGAGCAGCCACCCGGGTCCGCGTTCCGGCCGCCCACGCAGCGGACGGAAGGGCCGGCACCGGCACCGTCACGGGTGTCGGCCCCCGCGTGGCTGCCCGCGGACCCGCCCGAGCCCGACCTGGCCGTCCTGAGCCTGCCCGAGCTGCGCACGGCGCGCCGGGACGCCCAGCGCGACGAGGCGGACCTCAGTTACGTACGGCGCCTGCTGCAGGGCCGGATCGACATCCTGCGCGCGGAGCTGGCCCGCAGGTCACCCGCGGGGGAGGGCTCCGTGGTCGAGCGCCTCCCGGAGATCCTGACCGACGCCCCGGCCCGCCAGCGCTCCTCCGCCCGCCACGTCACGCTGGGCACCCCGCACAACGAGGAGTACCGCCGACTGGCCGCCGACATGCTCGCCGAGGTCGAACTGTCGGACCTCGCGGCCCGCACGGACGCCGAGCTGACCGCCGCGATGGGCCGCCTCGTCCGCTACGAACAGCAGGTCTCCCGCCGCCGCCAACGCCTCCAGCACACGACGGACGAGTGCAGCGGGGAGATCGCGCGCCGGTACCGGGAGGGCGAGGCCCAGGTCGACGACCTGCTGATGTGAGGGGCGGTGGGGGAGGTGTGGGCGGTGGGGCAGAAAAACGTTGGGGCTTGCACCCATCACCCCCCTACCGTGACCCCATGACCACCCGCCCCGCCATCGACGTCCGCCCCGTCACCGAGGCCGACATCCCCGAATGGATCCGCGCCCTCCACACCGGCTTCCTCCGCAGCCCGGCCCCCACCCAGGAGGAGATCGACTCCCGCACCGGCTACCTCCTCGCCCACCGCACCCAGGGCGCCTTCGACGCGGGCCGCTGCGTGGCGACGTACCGCTCCTTCGACCAGGAGCTCACCGTCCCCGGCGGCCGCCAGGTCCCCGCCGACGCCATCTCGAACGTCGCCGTCACCGCCACCCACCGCCGCCGCGGCCTGCTGACCCGCATGATGACCCAGGACCTCACCGCCGCGAAGGACCGCGGAGACGTCGCCGCCACCCTCATCGCCGCCGAGTACCAGATCTACGGCCGCTACGGCTTCGGCCCCGCCACCTCGATGACCGAGTGGACGGTCGACGTCCTCCGCACCGGCCTCGACCCCCGATGGTCCGCCCCGGACGACGGCGGCCGTATCGACCTCGTCGACGGCGAGGACGTCCGCAAGCTCGGCCCCGACCTGCACGACCGCCTGCGCCGCGCCCAGCCCGGCGCGGTCAGCCGCGACGACCGCTGGTGGCAGGTCAACACGGGCGTCGTCCACCTGGAGCGCACCCCCTGGGCCGAGCCCTTCTACGCCCTGTACCGCTCCCCGTCCGGCGAACCCGAGGGCCTGGTGTCGTACGTCTGCGACGACACCTGGCACGACAAGCAGCCGAACGACACGGCCCAGGTGAAGTGGCTGATCGCGACGACCCCCGCCGCCGAGCGCGCCCTGTGGCACTACCTCTGCTCCATCGACTGGGTCACCCAGGTGAAGACCGGCTGGCGCGCCCCCGACGACCTGCTCCCCCTCCACCTCCCCAACCCGCGGGCCGCGAAGGCCACCACCGCACAGGCGGACTGGTTGTGGGTACGGCTGCTGGACGTCGTACGGGCTCTGGAGGCGCGTGCGTACGACGGGGAGGGCGCCCTCGTCCTGGAGGTGGCCGACGCGGCCGGGCTGGCCGGCGGGCGTTACCGGCTGGAGGCGGCACCGGACGGCGCGTCCTGCACGCCGACCGGCGCGAGCCCCGAACTCACCCTGGACATCGCTGACTTGGCGACCCTGTGGCTGGGTGACGAGTCCGCCGTGCGGCTCGCGGCGCTCGGCCGGGTCCGGGAAGACAGAGCGGGCGCCGCCCAAGTGGCCGACGCCCTGCTGCGTACGTCCAGGCGACCGTGGTGCCCGGACATGTTCTGAGTGCTCCTTCCGATGGACGACGAGGACGAATCCGTAGCTGTGCCTATTGAGTTGTGGCTGTGCGATCCATCCGTGTTCGGTTGTCGGTGTTCAGTTGTGGCTGTGCTGTCTTCTGCTGACCGATCAGGCTCCCGGCTCCCCTCCGGAAGGGAGCCCGATCGGCCGGACTGACCTCGGACGTGGGCGGTCCGGTCAGCCGGACTGGGCGAGCAGCATCACGAGGATCGCCGCTCCTAGGCCGCCGACCATGGTGTTCTTGGCCTTGACGCCGACCGTGAGCAGGAGGAAGGCGATGATGCCCATCGGCCCCCACTTCCACTGGACGAGCTGCTCGAATCCGAGGGCGATGGCGGCGACGGCGATGGCGAACGGCATGACGATCCCCCCTGGGCGAAGCATGGTGTGGTGCTCGGCCTGCTGGCGCCAACCCCCTTGAAGCTTGACCATGTTCTGAAAGTTGGCGACCAACTTCACTGTAGTTATCTCCGCTTGGATGCGGCTCATAACCACCTTTCTTCGAACTGCCCAAAGATGGCGGGAAGTTGTAGTGTTTGGTCGTGGACCCGAAACCCGCCTCCGTCAATGGGCTGGAGAAGGCGCAGCGGTCACAGAAGTCTCCTCGTGAGGTGGCGGACGAGCTGCGTTCCCGTATCCGATCCGGTGAGCTGCGGCCGGGTCAGCGCATGCCCACCCAGGCCCGGCTGGCGGACGAGTTCGGCGTGGAGCGCGGCGCCGTACGGCAGGCCCTGCGCATCCTGCAGTCGGAGCGGCTGCTCACCAACGTGTCCAAGGGCAGCCCCGCGACGGTCGCCCCCGACCTCGGCAGGGCGCTGACCGGGCCCGGAGCCCCGCCGCTGCCGACTATGGTCGCCCTCGCGCCGCGCATCGCCGCCGCCTTCGCCGCCCCGCACGTGGAGATCGACGCCCTGTGTCTGACGTCGGTCTCCTTCAACCTCGCCCTCGGCGAACCGCTGCGCCAGATCCACGCCGGACGACTGAAACCGGCCAAGGTCGACGTCCGCGTCCTGCTGCCGAGCCGGGACATCGACCTCGCCTTCCCGATCCCCGTGGACCCCTCGACGGACGGCAGGGTGCAGCGCCGCTGGCTGTCCCAGCGCAACGCCCAGGGCCAGGTGCTCCAGCACAATCTCCTCGCCCTGCGCGCCACCCACGGCATCGACGTCAAGGTCACCTTCCGCGCCCTGCCCTTCACCCCGCCGGTGAAGCTGTACCTGCTCAACAACACGGAAGCGCTCTTCGCCTACTACACGCTCAGCAAGCGCGAGGAGGAGATCGACCACGAGCACCTGTTGATGTACGACGCGGAGGGCACCCAGTCGATGCTGTTCGCCTTCGAGCAGGGGGCCGGGCTGCGGGACACCACCTTCGTCGAGCAGTCCCACCTGTGGTTCAACGCACTGTGGGAGACGATCAGTTCGGAGCTGACGCTCACGAGCTGAGGTCTCCCACAGAGGTGGATCCGGGCTGTTCCTCTTCATAGAGCCTGCCCCGAGACGAGGAGCGCGAGCACCACGGCACCGACGGAGCTCAGGGCCGGGCTCTTGGCCTTGAGGCCGACGCTGAGCAGCAGCAGTCCGAGGATGCCGGCAGCGCCGTATCTCCACTGGATGGTCTGCTCGATGCCGACGACGAAGATGGCGGAGAGAAGATAGATGGCAGGCACGGTGATTCCCCCTTAGGGCGTGAGGCGGGCATCCGGGGCGAGCGGATGTGGGGGGGTTGCACGGGATGGTGGCGAACAAGGAAGCAAAACTTCCGCCAACTTGGAGAAGTTGGCAACCATCTCTGCTCTAGTTGTCCCCACTTGGTACCTACTTTGAAACAACTCCCGAGCAACTCCCCAAAGATGGGCGTGAGTTGTAGCGTTTGGTCGTGACCCAGGAGAACGTGGCAGTGAACGGCAGCAGAAAGCTCTCGCCCCAGGAGATCGCCGACATCCTCCGGGACCGAATCCGCTCCGGCGACCTCAAGGCGGGCGACCGCCTGCCCACTCAGGCCGAACTGGCCGAGGAGTTCAACGTCGAACGCGGCACCGTCCGCCAGGCCCTGCGCGCGCTCCAGGAGGACGGCCTGCTCAGCAACGTGAGCAAGGGCAGCCCACCGAGGATCGCCGAGCCGGCCCCGGTGCGCGGGGCGCCGCAGCCCACGATGGTCGGCCTGGCCCCGCGACTGTCGGAGGCGTTCGCGTCGCCGCATGTGCGCGTGGACGTGGTCAGCCACACCTCCGAAACGCTGATGCTGGCGCTCGGCGACTCCCTCCGCCGCATCCACGAGGGCGCGATCCGCCCCGAGTCCATAGAGTTCCGAGTCCTGCTCCCGTCCCGGGACATCAACCTCGCCTTCCCGGTGTCGGTCGAACGCGACGGCGAGGAGGACCTGGTCCACCAGCGCTGGTTGCAGATGCGCAACGCCCAGGCCCACGTCCTGAAGTACAACCTCAACGCCGTACGCTCCACCCACGGCATCGACGTCAGCATCACCTTCCGCGCCCTGCCCTTCACCCCGCCGGTGAAGCTGTACCTGCTCAACGGCGACGAAGTGCTGCTCGGCTACTACATGCTCGAAAAGCGCGAGGAGGAGTACGAGAGCCAGACCCTGGAGATGTACGACGCCCTGGGCTCCCAGTCCGTCCTGTTCTCCTTCGTCAAGGCGGCGAGCCAGCGGGACGCGGCGTTCGTAGCGGAATCCCAGAAGTGGTTCGACGCCCTCTGGGAAACCATCACGACGGACCTGACACTCTCCTAGTGACTTCTGATACGGCGCAGACTGATTCGGTGACAGCAGAGACAGAGAACGATCCTGAAGCACTGGAAGACCTCCGGGAGCTGATCAGGCACGCCCGAGTCGTGCTGTGGGACTTCGACGGCCCGATCTGCCGCCTGTTCGCCGGGCACTCGGCGGAACGGGTGGCGGCGGAACTGGTCGAGTGGCTGGAGAGCCGCGGACTGCACGGCCTGGTGACGGAGGAGGAACGGAAGTCCCTCGACCCTCACGTCGTCCTGCGCGCCGTCGACCTCCGCCACCCCGGCAGCGACCTGGTCGCGGAGCTGGAGGAACGTCTCACCCAGGAAGAACTGCACGCCGCGACGTCGGCGATGCCGACGATGTACGCCGACCCGCTGATCCGGACGTGGGCCGCGGTGGGCTCACGGCTGGCGATAGCGACGAACAACTCCCCGAGGGTGGTGCGCAAGTACTTGGCCGGACGGGGTCTGACTGCGTGCTTCCATCCCCACATCTACGGCCGCACCCAGAACCTCCACCACCTCAAACCCCACCCGCACTGCCTCAACCACGCCCTGAACGCGATGGGCGCGGCGCCGTCCGCTGCGCTGATGATCGGCGATACTCCGTCCGACTACGAGGCCGCGCGAAGCGCCGGTGTTCCGTTCCTGGGCTACGCGCGTAACGGGCGCAAGGAGCGGTTGTTGCGGGATGCGGGGGCTTTGGTGGTGGTCAACTCGCTGGATGTGGTGCGGGATGTGTTGTTGGGGCGGGTCTGACCCGGTGATGCCGCAACAGGGGCATGCTGGCCCACCTCCCTTCCATTTTTGCCGCCAACGCCACAACTCATCGTCCAATTGGACTGGTTGACTTGTAAGTGGTCTGCCCTGGCTGGCTGATCCCTTAACCAACAGTCCAGTCCACTAAGGGGAATTGACTGAGATTGGTTTGCCGGTGGACGGCAAGCGGTACGGTCGATTCGTGGACGCACGGGAGAACGGCGACAGCGGAGTCAAGGAGTTCCAGCGGGTCGCCGAGGTGCTGCGCACTCGGATGACTGACGGGGTGTATCCCGTGGGGAGCTTCCTTCCGCCGCAACGGGAGCTCACCAAGGAGTTCGACGTGTCGCGTGACACCATCCAGCGAGCGTTGCGGGAACTGTCGGACGAGGGCTGGATCCGCTCGCGCCAGGGAAGCGGGTCCACGGTGATCAAGACCCAGCGAATCCAGTCATCGGCGCCCAAGGCGGTCAAGTCCCGGCACGGTGCGACGCTGAGCTTCATCATCAGCTCGGCGTTCGAGGAGCCTGAAGTCCACCTGGATGTCTACACGTTGACGGCAGAGTCGCTGGACGCGCACATACGCGTGCAGGCCGAACGCATCCACGCCGGCGAGATCGCCCCCGAGCGCATCGCCCTGCGGCTGCTGCTGCCGGACACCACGCAATCGCTACCGTATCCGCGGGTGAAGGGTGACAAGACGGACCTGCGGCTGCAAGAGCGGCTGCGGGCCATCAGCCATCGTCACACCGAGTCGCTGCGGGGATCGCTGAAGGACCTGCGGATGGAGGGACTGGTGCCGTCTGTCGGCTTCGAGATCCACCACACCCCACTGGTCCCGCCATTCAAGCTGTATCTCATCAACCGCGCCGAAGCTCTCCACGGCATGTATGACGTGATTGAGCGTCAGATCGAGCTCGACGACGGTGACGTGGTCACCGCACTGGACGTACTGGGGTTGGGCGCGACGCTCACCCATCAGGTGAAGGACGACGACGAGAACTCGCCGGCGTCTGTCTTCGTGGACAACATGCAGGCCTGGTTTGACTCGGTCTGGCACCGGCTCTCCGAATAGCGGCCAAACGGTGACCGGGGGACATGGTTCGGTGCGCTAACATTCCCGCACCGCTGAGCAATCGCTCTGTTCCGCCCGTATGGACGTGGCAAAGAGCAATCTCGCACGGCCTGACGAACGAAGAGTGGCAAAACCACTCGTTATGGCTACTCAAGCCGGGCTCTGGTCGTGCTTGCTACAAACGGCACCTAGTGTTGCCGTGCCTCCCGTCTGTCGCGCGAACGATCCGGAGTGTGGCCTGTGGGCGCACCGCCTCTTCCAGAGACCCCGCCCGGGGCACGCGCGGTCGAGGCGTTCGTGAGTCTGGCCGAGCAACTGGGGCAGGCCACCAGCGGGCATCACAACAAGAACTACGTCCTGCCTCTCACGGAACCGGCGGCTCGGTTGGCCGGGCGGGACGCCGGGACGACGGTGACCGTGCGTATCCGGCGCGAAGAGGCGCTCCCGGTCGTCATCAGAACCTGGGCGGACGAGGCGGAGATCCTGGATGCCATCCAGGGCGTGCTGCCCCACGTTCCGCAGTGTCTCTACAAGGGCGGCACCTTCGCGATCCACAGCTATGTGGAGGGCGTGCCGCTGTCCAAGGTGTGCAGCAACGGCAAGCCGGTCGACACCATGATCATCCGCGCCCTGGCGGGCCTGCTTGCCCAGATGACCCAGGTGCGCAGTGGGGCCTTGCCCGATCTGCCGTCCGACTGGCCCGGTAACCACACGGACAGCCAAGCGTTCTTGCGGGCGTTGGCATTGATGGCGGACCGGCAGATTCGGCAGCCCAATTGGGCTGGCTTCGGCGGCCTGTTCGCGGCCCTGGGCATCCCCGAGGACGCCATGCTGCGTTTCGCGGAGCGGGTGCCGATCATGGCCCGTCGACCCTTCAGCCTGCTCCACGCCGATCTTCACCGCGACAACCTGATCATGTCGTACGCCGGTGACCCGCCCCTCATCTGCGTCGACTGGGAGCTGGCGACCTACGGGGATCCCCTGCATGATCTCGCCACCCACCTGGTGCGCATGCAGTACCCGGCGTACCAGTGGGACGAGGTCATCGACGCCTGGGCGGCCGCAATGCGCCGGGTCCGGCCTGCGGCGGTGAAGGGGCTGACGAGAGACCTGCAGTACTACCTCGCCTTCGAGCGAGCGCAGTCGGTCTACCCGGATGTGATGCGGGCGGCGCAGTCCCTGCAGAACTCACCCGACCAGAAGACCCTGGACGAGGCCAAGGCGGAGGTGGCACGTGCGCTGGCGGCGGCTGCCGGCCCACTGAGACTCGGCAGCGTTCCGGACGAGCGGGAGATCGAGCGCATCCTCTTCAGATGGCTGGCCGCGCGGAACAACGGTCGTGGCCCGATTGCCAAGATCGATAAGTGGTCATGGGACCCACGCTTCCCCGAGCACCCCGACTTTCCTCATACGGCCGTGGAGGAGGCGCTGCGTGCAGAAGGCGCGGCGCCTGCCAGCCGGGTACTCAAAGGCACCGGGCACCTAAACACGATCGTGCATGTGCCTGGCATCCACTTCCCTGTGGTGGTGCGGCGCAAGGTGCCGAATGTCGACCGGCGCGAGCGGGGTTTTCTCAGCGAACACGCCGTACTGCGCACCATCGAGGAATCGAAGGCCATGGTGGCGGCGCCGAGGTTCCTGGCCCTGGGCACGAGCTACCAGGGGGAGCCATTCGCCATTCATACCTACGAGGGGCCGCTCGATCCGGACCAGCCGGTAAGCCATCCCGCGCAGGGCTTGCTGCCGCATGAAGCCGACGCGCTGGTCGACCAGCTGAGTGCCCTGACGCAGGTGGAATACGCGCAGCTGGACCCGGCGGCAGGGAAGGAGTCCTTCTATGCCGTGCTGAGTGAGCGGCTTGTTTTGCTGGTCGAAGAGCTGCCGAAGGAGTCCAAGCAGCTGGCCCGTATTCTCGGGCTGCCTGACGCCGGTCGGCTCCGGCAGATTCTCGCCCGGCACCAGGTCCGTGACCGCAGGCCGGCCCTGTTGCACGGCGACCTCAATCCGTGGAATCTCGTGCGCCGCTCCGACAGCCGGGCCCTGACCATCATCGACTGGGAAATGGCCGTCGTAGGGGACCCCCTCTACGACCTGGTCCGGCACATGCACCTCACCCCCACAAAGCCAGAGATCCGGGACCGTATGTTCAACCGCTGGGCTCTCCGGCTGGCCCCCGAATACACCGAGGGCTGGCGCCGTGACTGGGGTGTGTACCGCTGGATCGAGATCGTACGCTCGGCATACATCGACCTCGACCGCCTGGTGACCGGTGCCAGCCTGGACGCCCCGAACGTCCGCCGCGCGCTCGACTCCTACTCGATGACCCTGACGGCGGCGACAGCCTCCCTCGGCATGCCCTTGCGCCGGATGCACAACCCCTATCTAGCCCGCACGCTCGTCAAACGAGGCCCACGTACCCTCACCCCATGACCACCCCCGGCCTGCGCGCCCGCAAAAAACAGCGGATGTACGAGACCGTCTCCGAGATCGCGATCCGCCTCTTCCTCGAAAAGGGCTACGACGCAGTCTCCGTAGCCGAGATCGCCGCAGCAGCCGACATCTCCAAGCCCACCCTCTTCCGCTACTTCCCCGCGAAAGAGGACCTCGTCTTCCATCGCATCGCCGACCACGAGGACGAGGCCGCGCGGGTGGTGAGGGAAGGGCGGGGGGCGCCGCTGGAGTCGTTGCGGCGGAACTTCCTGGACGGGGTCGAGCAGGGGGATCCCATCACCGGCGTCAGTGATCATCCCGCCGTCCGCGCCTTCTGCGACCTCCTCTACGGCACGCCCGCCCTCGTCGCCCGTCTGCATCTCCATCTCGAACGTTCCGAGGAGGCCCTCGCCGCAGCCCTCGGCGGTGACCTGGACGCGCGGCTGGCCGCCGGCCAGATCATCGCCGTGCGGCGCATCCTCGCTCAGGAGAACTGGCGGCGGATCGGAGCCGGGGAGCCCGTCGCCGAGGTGAGGGCCACAGCTCTCGGTGATGCCGAGCGGGCCTTCGATCTGCTGGAGGCTGCTCTGCCGCGGTATTCATGACCGCTGAGGCTCGGTAAAAAATTTAACTCGGTTACGTTATGTCGGTACGCTCAGCCCATGACGTCACCCGACCCCACCACCCCCCTCACCCACGCCCTCCACCTCGAACGCGCCCACCACGACACCTGCCGCGCCGCCCTCGCCGCCATGGTCGACGGCGCCCAGGAGCAGGTCGTCGTCGGTGAAGACGTCTCCGCCTCCGGGGCCGACGCCGAAGTCCTCGGCTATCAGCTGCGCAGCAAGGCCAAGGAGATGCGGGAGCTGCCCGAGGGGCCGTTGTTCTTCGGGCGTCTGGACTTCGACGGCGGTGAACACGCCGGGCAGAGCTACCACGTCGGGCGGCTCCGGATCAGCGAGCACCCCGCTGCCCCACCCCTCGTCGTCGACTGGCGCGCCCCCGTCTCCCGCGCCTTCTATCAGGCGAGCGCCCACGACCCGCAGGGCGTCGCCGTTCGGAGGCGGTTCGGGTGGGCGCCGGGGAGCAGGGGGGTCTCTGGCGACCTCAGCAGCTTCGAAGACGAGCATCTGAGCCGAGGTGAGGACCGCGCCAGCGACATTCTCGTCCGCGAGATCGAACGGCCCCGCGTCGGCCCCATGCGCGACATCGCCGCGACCATCCAGCCCGAGCAGGACGATCTCGTACGAGGTGATCTCGGCGTCTCCGTGTGTGTGCAGGGTGCTCCGGGGACGGGCAAGACCGCCGTCGGGCTGCACCGGGCCGCCTATCTTCTCTACACCCACCCCCAGCGCATCCAACGCGGCGGCATGCTGATCCTCGGCCCCAACCGCACCTTCCTCTCCTACATCGCGCAGGTCCTGCCCGCCCTCGGCGAGACCGGCGTACGGCAGTCCACGCTGTCGGAGGAGATCGGCGGCCGGCATGCGGTCACCGGTCGCGACGATCCCCCCACCGCCGTGCTCAAGCACGACGTGCGCATGGCCGAGGTGCTGCGGCGGGCGCTGTACGCGCGCGTGTCGGCCGAGCGGGCCGAGGAGATCGCGATTCCCGAGGGGGCTTATCGGTGGCGGGTGCAGAGGGAGGCGTTCGCGCGGATCGTGGACGGGGTGCGGGCGGAGGAGCCGCCGTACGCCGTCGGGCGCGAGCGGGTGCGGACGCGGGTCGTCGCCTACATCCAGGCGCTCGCCGAGCGGCGGGCGGGGCCGCCGCCGAACGCGTGGGTGCGGAAGATGGCGTCGGCGGTCCGGCCGTACGTCGATGCCGTGTGGCCACGGGTGCGGGCGGAGGAGGTCGTCGCTGAACTGCTGGCGGATGGTGGGGTGTTGGAGGCGGCGGGTCGAGGGCTGCTCGACGGGGACGAGCAGAAGGCGTTGCTGTGGAGCAGGCCGCCGCGGTCGTGGAAGTCGGCGCGCTGGTCGGCCGCCGACCTGGTGCTGCTCGACGAGGTCGGCGGGCTGATCGAGCATCCCGAGGGCTACGGCCATGTCGTCGTCGACGAGGCGCAGGACCTCTCGCCGATGGAGTGCCGGGCCATCGCGCGGCGGGCCGTGTTCGGTTCGCTGACCGTGCTCGGGGATCTGGCGCAGGGGACGACGCCGTGGGCGGCCCGGACGTGGGGCGGGCTGCTCGCCCACCTCGGTCGGCCGGACGCGGCCGTCGTGCCGCTGACCACCGGGTTCCGGGTGCCGGAGGCCGTCGTGGGGCTCGCCAACCGGCTGCTGCGGCGTCTGGACGTCGACGTACCGGAGGCCCGGTCCCTGCGCCGGGACGGGGAGTTGAGGGTGCGGGAGGCCGGGGACGATCTGCTCGGCGCGGTCGTGGCCGCGGTGCGTGACGCCCTCGGGCGGGAGGGGTCGGTGGGGGTGATCGCGGCCGACGGGGACGTACCCCGGGTGCGGGCCGCCCTCGACGCGGCCGGTGTCCCGGTCGCCGGGCCGGACGACCTGGCCGCCCGCGTGACCCTCGTCCCGGCCTCGCTGGTCAAGGGGCTCGAGTACGACCATGTCGTCGCCGTCGAGCCCGCGGCGATCGCGGAGGCGGAGGAACGGGGGCTGCACCGGCTGTACGTGGTGCTCACGCGGGCGGTGTCGGGGCTTGAGGTGGTGCACGGGAGGCCGTTGCCGTTCTAGCCGACGGACCAGTGCCGTATCGCGTCAGCCTCCCAGCAAGGGGATCAACTGCTCCTCCTCATAGGTCAGATGGGCCTCCAGCTCGGTGGCGAGCCGCTCGAACTCGGCCAACGCCGTGCCCGGTTCGCCGGCCGTCCACACCACCTGCCGTATCTCCAGCACGAGTTCGGCGATCCGCTCGTGCTCCTCGCGCAGCCGGGCCAGCGCGGGGGCGGCGGCGGGATGCCGGTCGGCGACGAACGGGAACAGGGCCTTGTCCTCGCCGGTGTGGTGGTTGTGCAGGCCCTGGCAGAAGGTGAGGCAGTTGACGCGGAGCTGGGCGCCGAGCGGGGCACCGGCGTCGCTCTTCCTCATCTCGGCGCGGATCCGGTCGAGTTCGTGGCGGAAGTTGTCGTGGACGAGCTTGATCGCCTCGCCCGCGGAGCCGGCCCGGATGTTCGGCGGGCCGGGTGCGGCGACCTCGTACAGGGCGACCACGGGGAGGACCCGGTCCCCGGCCTTCTCCTGGTACTCAGCCCAGCCCCGGTCGGCCTCCACGGCCCGCGCGAACGACCGGTCGCGTTCCTCGCCCTCCAGCACGACGGCCTGCGCCTCGTACGTGAACGCGCCTGCCTCCACCGTCACTTGGGGATGCGCGAGGATATTGCGGTACCAGTCCGGATGCCGGGTCGAGCCGCCGGCCGAGGCGATGACCAGGACGCGGTCGCCGCCGTCGGGGAGGTAGCCGAGGGGAGTGGTGTGACGGGCGCCGGTGCGGGCGCCGGTCGTGGTCAGCAGGAGCAGCCGGCCACCCTCGAACCAGCCGCCGACGCGGCCGTTGTGGGCACGGAACTCGTCGATGACCTGTTGATTGAAGTCGTTGGGCATGCGTGTCTTTCTCTTCGTCGTCGATCTCGTCGGTCTCTGGGAGGGGGAGTCGATGGCGAAGAGAAGCGGCGGGCTTCTGGCCCGCACGGGCCTCACGCGGAGGCCGGGTACCCAACTGTCGCGCGGCGCGTGGCCGCAAACCCGGCAGTCATGGGAGGGACGGTAGTCGCGGCGCGGGGAAGGCCGCCACCGATTTTCCGCGGCGGGCAGACGGGCAGGCGGGCGGACGGACAGACGGGCAAACCACTGGCCCGCCCCGCCCCGCCTCCCTACCTTGACCCCATGGCTGACGAGTCCTACGGGCATCCACGACTGGCCGCGCTCTACGACCCCCTGGATCCCGACCGCGGTGACCTCGACGCCTACGTCCGCATCGCGTCGGAGTTCGGGGCACGCCGGGTGCTGGACATCGGCTGCGGCACCGGCGTCCTCGCGCTGCGGCTGGCGGCCCGCGGCATCGAGGTCGTGGCCGTCGATCCCGCCGGTGCGTCGGTGGACGTGGCCCGTGCCAAGCCCGGTGCCGACCGCGTCCGTTGGGTCTGCGGCGACGCGACGGACCTCCCGCCGCTCGCCGTGGACCTCGCCACCATGACGGCGAACGTCGCCCAGGAAGTCGTAGACCCGAAGGCCTGGCGCGAGACCCTGCGCGGGGCGTATGCGGCACTGCGTCCCGGCGGCCGTCTGGTCTTCGAGACCAGGGACCCGGCGCGGCGCGCGTGGGAGGAGTGGAACCGGGAGGCGTCGTACGCCGTGACGGACGTACCCGGCACCGGGGCGGTCGAGAGCTGGGTCGAGGTGCTGGACGTGAGCGGCCCGTTGGTGACGTTTCGGTGGACGTACGTGTTCGCCGCGGACGGGGAGGCGCTGACGTCGGATTCGACGCTGCGGTTCCGGGAACGGGAGGAAGTGGAAGACGAGTTGGCTGCCGAGGGCTATGTCCTGGACGCCGTGCGCGACGCCCCCGACCGCCCGGGCCGGGAGTTCGTCTTCGTGGCGCGGCGTCTGCGGTGACTCACCCGTCCGGGCCTACCCGTACGTGGTGTGGCGCACTTTTGCAAGCGGGTGCTTGCAATAGTTAGCGAGGGTGGGGCACAGTGGGGGCATGGCATCGCTCAACGTCGGCAATCTCGGTGAGTACCTGCGCGAGCAGCGGCGAAACGCCCAGCTCTCGCTCAGGCAGCTCGCCGACGCCGCCGGGGTGTCCAATCCGTATCTGAGCCAGATCGAGCGCGGGCTGCGCAAGCCGAGCGCGGAGGTGCTCCAGCAGGTCGCCAAGGCCCTGCGGATCTCGGCCGAGACGCTGTACGTCCGGGCCGGCATCCTCGACGCGGACCGGGACCGGGACGAAGTGGAGACGCGCGCCGTCATCCTCGCCGACCCGTCGTTGAACGAGCAGCAGAAGCAGGTGCTGCTTCAGATCTACGAGTCCTTCCGCAAGGAGAACGGATTCGGGACCGACGCCGCGGAGCGGACGACGGACGGCTCCGAGGAGCCCGAGGCTTCCATAGCCGAGGACGCGCAGAGCGCGCCGAGCGGCCAGAACAGCACCACCCCGCGCCGTACCCGCAAGAAGAGCACGGCACCCGAGACCACGGCCCCCCGCACGGCCGACGGCAGCGACGCCGACCCGCAGCAGACGGCCAGTTGACGCCCATGCACCACAGGCGTCAGGGCCGACCGACCGCGGGACCCAAAACCCTCACCTGAAAGCGACCCGGGAGGACCATCACCATGGCCATCACCGACGACATCCGCAAGGCCGTCACCGACCCGACCCCGCTCTACTTCCTCGCCGGCGCCGGCGACCTGGCCTTCCAGGAGGCCAAGAAGGTGCCCGGCATCGTCGAGCAGCTGCGCGCCGAGGCCCCGGCCCGGATCGAGGCCGTCCGCGGCACCGACCCCAAGGCCGTGCAGGAGAAGGCCGCCGCCCGCGCCAAGGAGGCCAGTGCCCGGGCCAAGGAGGCCCAGGAGAGCATCCAGGCCAAGGTCGGCGAGTTCATCGCGACCCTCGACGGCGACATCAAGAAGCTCGGCAGCACGATCGACGCCGACCTGAAGAAGTTCGGCGAGAGCGCCCAGGACTTCGCCCTGCGCAGCGTCGGCGTCGCCGCCGAGTACGCCGTGAAGGCGCGTGAGACCTACGAGAAGGTCGCCGAGCACGGCGAGCAGGCCGTCAAGACCTGGCGTGGCGAGGCCGCCGAGGAGATCGAGGAGCTGGCCATCGCCGTCGAGCCGAAGGCCGAGCCCGTCGAGGTCAAGGAGGAGCCGAAGCCGGCCGCTGCCGCCGTTCCGGCCCCCGCCAAGAAGACCGCCGCGAAGAAGGCCCCGGCGAAGAAGACCACCACCACCGCCAAGAAGACGACGCCGCCCGCGAAGTAGAAGTAATCGACGGACAGCTGAACAGACAGTGGGCCGGGCACCTCGGGGGTGCCCGGCCCGTTGTACGGGTACGGTGACCGCGTAATGACGAGCCGAGTCTGGTGGTGGACGTTGTGCTGATGCAGGGTTTCGCGGGATTGATGTGGCTGCTCTACCTCGCGATGCTGGCCTTCGCGGTGGTGGCCTTCGTGATGGCCGCCTTCTTCCGCGAGGACGCGTACCGCGCGGCCGACAAGCAGGGCAAGGGCTTCTGGCTGATCATCCTCGGTATCGCGGTGGCCGTGAACCTTCTGGTCCCGATGCTGTTCCTGCAGCTCGCGGGCCTGGTCGCGTCGATCGTCTTCTTCGTCGACGTCCGCCCGGCCCTGCGCCAGGTGTCCGGCGGCGGCAGGGGGCGTAGGGGCGGCGGCTCAAGCAGCGACGGCCCGTACGGCCCTTGGAACGGCGGCAGGTAGGAGACTCCCTGGGGGCAGCGCCCCCAGGGGCGCGGGGAACTGCGCGACCAGCCACAACGTGCCCGCACTCGCGTACGACAGGACCTGAACAGGACCTGAAACGGCGAGACGCCCTCAGGCCGCCCGATCCAACAGCACAACCGCCACGTCATCCGCCAACTCGCCCCCATTGAGCTCCCGCACCTCATTGACGGCAGCCCGCAACAACGCCTCCCCCCGCAGCCCCTCACCCAGCTGCCGCCGGACCATCTCCACCATGCCGTCCTGCCCGAGCCGCTCCCGCCCCGCACCGACGCGCCCCTCGATGAGCCCGTCGGTGTAGAGCATCAGGCTCCACTCCCGCCCCAGCTCCACCTGCATCCGCGGCCACCGGGCCCCGGGCAGCAGCCCGAGGGCGGGCCCGTTGTTGTCGTACGGCAGCAGCCGCGCCGGCCGCCCCGGGCGGGCCACCAGCGGCGCCGGATGCCCGGCGAGGCACAGCCCCGCGCGGCGCCCGTCCGGCGCGATGTCGACCGTGCACAGGGTCGCGAAGATCTCGTCGTCGGCCCGCTCGTGCTCCAGGACCTGCTGGAGCGTCCCCAGCAGTTCGTCCCCGCACAGCCCGGCAAGCGTCAGCGCCCGCCAGGCGATCCGCAGCTCCACGCCGAGCGCCGCCTCGTCGGGCCCGTGCCCGCAGACGTCGCCGATCATGGCGTGCACGGTGCCGTCGGAGGTCCGTACGACGTCGTAGAAGTCACCGCCGAGCAGCGCGCGCGAGCGCCCCGGCCGGTAGCGGGCGGCGAAACGCAGCGCCGATCCCTCCAGCAGCGGCGTGGGCAGCAGGCCACGCTCCAGGCGCCGGTTCTCCTGCGCCCGTACGCGGCCCTCCGCGAGCCGCCGCTCGGCGGTGTCGGAACGTTTCCGCTCCACGGCGTAACGGATCGCGCGGCTCAGCAGCCGGCTGTCCAGCTCGTCCCGGAAGAGATAGTCCTGGGCGCCCACGCGCACGGCCTCGGCACCGCGCTCGGCGTCGCCGGAGGCGGTGAGGGCGAGCACGGCGTGCCGCGGGGCGAGCTCCAGCACGTGCTTGAGCACGGCGAGCTCGTCGTCGTCACCGGCGCGCACCGGCGCGGGCAGCGCCAGGTCGAGCAGGATGCAGTGGACGTCGTCGGTGAGCAGGCGCTCGGCCTCGGTGAGGTTGCGGGCCGTGCGGACGCGGATGGGGTTGCCGGCGGAGTCCAGGAGCTCGGGCACGATCGTGGAGCCGCCGGGATCGTCCTCGATCACCAGCAGCGTCATGTGGGTGCCGTGGTGCTTCTCGACCGTGCCGTCCTTACGCGGGGTCTCCTCCTTCGGAGGGCCGCCGACCGGGCCGCCGAGTGCTGTCGCGGCCTGCGCCTGACCACCTTCCACGGCCGGGATCGCTCTCTGCCGCGGTACGGGTACGGGCATCGTCTTGGGTTCCTTCCCTCCCCCCGAGGGCATGGTGGGGCGAGGGACCTCGACCCACCGACGGGGACCATAGCGGTAGTCGGCGTCGCAACGGAATGGCGCACGGCACGCGGTTCGGCGGGCGGCCGCTGTCATATGCCGCGTTCCCTACCGCAGTTGGACACCCCGCCCGAGGTGCGGGAATGACGAACGTCACGTCCGCACCAGGTTTGTACGGCGCCCGGGGTGCCGTGCGTCACGTGACCCCGGTCTCAACGGCCCGCGGCGGTCTTAGGCGTCGGGCCGTACCACCGCCAGGATCGGCATCGACCCGGCCCCCGCGATCGTCACCGTCCGCCCCGGGCGTGGGGCGTGCACGATCGCGCCGTCGCCTATGTACATCGCGACATGGCTGGCATCGGAGTTGTAGATGATGAGGTCGCCGGGCCGCATGTCCTTGATGTCGATCTTCTTCAGCTGCTTCCACTGCTCCTGCGAGGTCCGCGGAATGGGCTGTCCGGCGCTGGCCCAGGCCTGTGAGGTGAGCCCCGAGCAGTCGTAGGACCCCGGTCCCTCGGCGCCCCACTCGTACGGCTTGCCGATCTGCGAGGTCGCGTACTCCACGGCCTTCTTGCCCTGCGCGGACGCCTTGCCGTTGATCTCGTCGAGGATGCCGGAGTCGAGCCAGGTGCTCTGCGCCTTGTAGGCGGCCTCCTGCTCCAGCCGCGCCAGCCGCTCCTTCTCCTTCTTCTCGAGCTTGGACTCGAGTTCCTCGGCGGCGGCGATCTGCTGCTTGACCTTCTTCTTGGCGGCGGCCTTGGCCTTCCGGTTGGCCTCCAGCTTCTCCCACTGTGCGGAGGCGTCGTCGGCGTACTGCTCCAAGTCCTCCTGGGTGCGGGTCAGTTCCTCCAGCAGCCCCTTGGTGGCGCGCTGCCCCTGGAGCACCCGCCCGGCCCCGTTGAGGAAGTCCTCCGGGTCGTCGCTGAGCATCAGCTGCGCCTCGTCGGGCAGTCCGCCGCTGCGGTACTGGGCGGCGGCCGCCGCACCCGCCCGCTTCTTCAGCTCGGCGAGCCGCTCCTGCCCCTTGACGATCTTCTTCGCCAACGCCACGATCGCGGCCGACTGCTGATCGGCGGCCTCCTCGGCGGCGTTGTACTGGTCCGTGGCCACGGCGGCGGCGTGATAGAGGCCGTCCAGCTTCTCGCGTACGGCCTCAAGGTCCTTGTCGGGCGCGACGGAGGGCGAAGCGCTGGGTGTCGGTGCAGGGGTGGGGGTCGGTGCCGCGAACGCCGTACCCGGAGCCGCCAGCACGGTGACCGCACAGACCACGGTCACGGCCGCCGCCAACAGCCCGCGCTTGCCCGCACCCATACCTCTGCCCCCAAAACCTGATTTACCGTCAGTAACTTACGGACGCTTGGGGGATCGTGCCATGTGCCACCGGAAAGCGACAGAGGTCGTGCGTCAGCGGTACTTCGCTCCTCCTGCCCCCCGTTCCCGCCCCCGACGACGATCTCCCCGCCTTTGTGACGAACGACTCACGGAGATCGTTCCCCGCAGCTCAGCGCCCCCGAGGTGCCAACGCCTCCCACGCCACGGTCACTTCACCCTGCCGCCATCGCGCAGGCCCGTCGGTCACGGGCCAGTCCGCGGTCAGGTCGCGCACGGCCCGCATCCAGCGCTGCCGGGCCCCGTACGAGGCGTAAGGCGCGGCGGCGGCCCACGCCCGGTCGAAGTCCCGCAGGAAGGCGTGCACCGGCTCGCCCGGCACATTGCGGTGGATAAGAGCTTTCGGCAGCCGCTCGGCCAGATCGGACGGCCGTTCCAGCGACCCCAGCCGGGTGGCGAACGTGACCGTCCGCGCCCCCTCGCCCCCGAGCGCGACCCACACATGCCGCCGACCGATCTCGTCGCAGGTCCCCTCGACCAGCAGCCCCCCGGGCGCGAGCCGCGCGCGGATCCGCGCCCAGACCTCCGCGACCTCACCCTCGTCGTACTGCCGCAGCACGTTCGCCGCCCGCACCAGCACGGGCCGCTGCGTCACCGGGATCTCGAACCCCCCGTGCCGGAAGACGAGCCCCTCCCGCTCGTACGGCTGGGCGGCGGCAACCCGGGCGGGTTCGATCTCCACCCCGACCACCCGCACCCGGGGCGCGACGGTCCGCAGCCGGGCGAGCAGCTCGACGGCGGTCCAGGGGGCGGCCCCGTACCCGAGGTCGACGGCGACGGGGTCCTCGGCGCGACGCAGCGCGGCCCCATGGGTGGCAGCGATCCAGCGATCCATGCGCCGCAGCCGATTGGGATTGGTGGTCCCGCGCGTGACAGTGCCCACGGGACGGGTACTGGCGCGAGATGTCATACGTACGAGGGTATGTGCCGGTCGGACCCCGCTCCTGTCCCCGGACGCACCCCATCCCCGAACAGTTGAGCGACGCCTGGTAATGCCCAGGCAAAAACCCCCACCGTCGGAATGGGAACCAGCCCCTCCGACGTTGCACCCCCTTGGAGGGCGCCCCACACCCTCCGTCCGGCATGCCCGCAGCAAGGAGGAAACGCCACGTGAGCCAGTACGTCAGCAGGCTCGGGCGTCGTTCCCCGGCCACATCCCCGAGGCTGAGGCTGCACCGTCGCCCCCGCCGGGTGGCGATGCTCTCCGTGCACACCTCCCCCCTCCACCAGCCCGGCACCGGCGACGCGGGCGGCATGAACGTCTACATCGTCGAGCTCGCGCAGCGCCTCGCCGCGATCAACATCGAGGTCGAGATCTTCACGCGCGCGACCACCGCCTCCCTCCCGCCCACGGTCGAGCTGTCCCCCGGCGTCCTGGTCCGCCACGTCGACGCCGGCCCCTACGAGGGCCTCGCCAAGGAGGACCTCCCCGCCCAGTTGTGCGCCTTCACGCACGGCGTGATGCAGGCGTGGGCCGGCCACCGCCCCGGCTACTACGACCTCGTCCACACCCACTACTGGCTCTCCGGCCACGTCGGCTGGCTCGCCGCCCAGCGCTGGGGCGTCCCCCTGGTGCACGCCATGCACACCATGGCCAAGGTCAAGAACGCCAACCTCGCCGACGGCGACACCCCCGAGCCCGCCGCCCGTGTCATCGGCGAGACCCAGATCGTCCAGGCGGCGGACCGGCTCATCGCGAACACCATCGAGGAACGCGACGAACTCGTCCACCACTACGACGCCGACCCCACCAAGGTCGCGGTCGTCCACCCCGGCGTGAACCTGGACCGCTTCTGTCCCGCCGACGGCCGCGCGGCCGCCCGCGCCCGCCTCGGCCTTCCGCAGGACGCGCTCATCCCCCTCTTCGCGGGCCGCATCCAGCCCCTGAAGGCCCCGGACATCCTCCTGCGCGCGGTCGCCGTCCTCCTCGACGAACGCCCGGAACTCCGCTCCCGCCTGGTCGTCCCCGTGGTCGGCGGCCCCAGCGGCAGCGGCCTCGCCAAGCCGGAGGGCCTGCAGAAGCTGGCCGCCCGCCTGGGCATCGCGGACGTCGTACGGTTCCGCCCGCCCGTCGGCCAGGACCAGCTCGCGGACTGGTTCCGCGCGGCATCGCTGCTGGTCATGCCGTCGTACAGCGAGTCCTTCGGCCTGGTGGCCATAGAGGCGCAGGCGACCGGTACCCCGGTCCTCGCGGCCGCGGTCGGCGGCCTGCCGGTGGCGGTCCGCGACGGCGAGACCGGCTTCCTCGTACGGGGCCACAACCCCGCCGACTACGCGCGCGTGCTCGAGCGTTTCGCCGACGACCCGCAGCTCGCCCCCCGCGCGGGCGCCGCGGCGGCCCGGCACGCGCAGTCCTTCGGCTGGGACACCGCGGCGGCGGCGACCGCCGACGTCTACACGGCCGCGCTGCAGGCCCACCGCCGTCGCGTACGCTCCCACCATGGCTGACGCGCAGAAGGTCATCGAGGCCGTCCTCAAGGACAACGAGCTCGACTGGGAGAGCCCCGCCCCCGGAAACTACGTCGTCCAGCTCCCCGGCACCTGCAAACTCAAGACGACGGTCTCCCTCCTCGTCGGCCGGCACTCCCTCTCCCTGAACGCGTTCGTCATCCGCCACCCCGACGAGAACGAGTCCGGCGTCCACCGCTGGCTCCTGGAGCGCAATCTCAAGCTGTACGGCGTGAGTTACGCCGTCGACCAGCTCGGCGACGTCTACGTCACCGCCAAGCTCCCGCTCGCCGCGGTCACCCCGGACGAGATCGACCGGCTCCTCGGCCAGACCCTGGAAGCGGCGGACGACAGCTTCAACACCCTCCTGGAACTGGGCTTCGCGACCGCGATCCGCAAGGAGTACGAGTGGCGCGTCTCGCGCGGCGAGTCCACCCGCAACCTGGACGCGTTCACCCACCTCACCCAGCGCCCGGCGGACGGCCCCTCACACTGACTTGGCGTACCGCCCCGGCGTGACCCCCACCAACTTCCGGAAGTGCCGGGTGAGATGGGACTGGTCGAAGAACCCGGTGGCGGTGGCGACCTCGCCGGGTCGCTGTCCCTCCAGGAGCAGCCGGCGGGCGCGGTCGACGCGGCGGGAGTTGAGGTACTGGTGCGGGGCGATGCCGTAGGCGGTGCTGAACGCCCGTACGAGATGGGCGGGATGGGCGTGCAGCAGCGCGGCGGCCTCCTCCAGGGCGACGCCCTCGACGATCCGTGCGTCCAGCAACTCCCTTAGTCGGCGGGCGAGTCCGGGGTCGGAGCGCGGGACGTCCGTGACCAGGCGCGGCCGTAGATGGGCCGTGAGCCGCTCCCCGATGAACGTCAGCCTGCTGGCCGCCTCCAGCTCGTCGCCGGGATGGTCGAGGGCGTGGTGCAGCTGCCCGACCCGCCGCCGCAGCACCGGGTCCCGCAGGTCGGGGGTGTCGACGGCGGACCCGACGAGATCCGCGCCGAGCAGCGAGGTGTCGAGATAGACGACCCGCTTGCGGAAGCCGCCCGGCGTGGCGGGGGAGCCGTTGTGCGGGACGTGCGGCGGCAGCAGCGACACGGTGTCGTGCGGGGTGCCGTGCTCGTGCCGGTCGAGGTCGTACCGTACGGCCCCGTCGTCCACGATCAGCAGCGTCCACGCCTCGTGGACGTGCATCGGATAGGCGTACCCCGTGAAGTGGGCGTGGAAGACCTCCACGACACCCGGGACGGCCGGGCGCCAGGCGGTGACTTCCTGCCGGGCGGCCATGCAAAGAACGTACAAGACGAAACCGTACGACCGCCCGCACGCTTCCTGCATGAGCACTGAACCGATCCGTTTCGACACCAAGATCGCCGTCCTGCTGCGCGAGGACCTGGAGTCCTGGCAGCGGCTGAACGTCACCGCGTTCCTCGTCAGCGGCCTCGGCACCGAGGTCCCCGAGGTGGTCGGGGAGCCGTACGAGGACGCGGACGGGGTGCGGTGTCTGCCGATGTTCCGGCAGCCGGTGCTGGTCTTCGAGGGCACCAAGGAGACGCTGAAGGCGGCCCACGCGCGCGTGCTGTCCCGTGCGCTGCCGCGCGCGGTGTTCACGAGCGACCTGTTCGCCACCGGCAACGACCGCGACAACCGGGCGGCGGTACGGGCCGTGCGGACGGCTGACCTCGACCTCGTCGGGATCGCCGTCTACGGCCCCCGCAATGCCGTCGACAAGGTCATGAAAGGCGCCCGGATGCATCCGTGACGGAATCTGCACAGCCCGTCCGCAACCGGGCCGTGGGCGGGCGCTGTTGAGGCGGAGATGCCCCGTTCGCGCGCCCGAGCGCGGCGCAGGCCGGCCGCCTGTGGGTGCCGGGTGTAGAGAACCTGCCCCCAATTCGTGGACGGGCCCTCATGGTTGGGTCACCGATGCCCTCAACTGCACGGCGACGAGCGCGGACGCGCTGGATGCCGGGCGCGCTCCGTGATTTGATCCTGCGCACCGCGCCCCGCCCGCTGTCCCCGCGGGGCGGTCCCCCCCCATGTGCACCCATGCGAAGGGCTGTTTCCTCATGAACTCCGCTCCCCAGGTTCAGACCGCCGAGCTCTCCGACGCCGACCTCGACACCGTCTCCGGCGGCCTGGCCCCCCAGGTCACCGTCTCCGTCGGCGACACCACCCTCAGCAGCGCGGACGTCCTCGCCCAGCTCGACTCGGTGAAGGCCACGGCGCTGGGCACCGTCGGCGGTGCGCTGGGCGCGCTGCCGCACGAGGTCGGCGTGACGGCGAGCCTCTGACCTCAGGTCCGGTCGTACGTCGTACGGCCACGAGCCCCCTGCCGTCCGGGCAGGGGGCTCGTCGCCGTTTCGCTGTCACTGCGCTTCTCAGGCGGCGCTGACCTCGGGCTTCGCGAGGGAGGGCGGTTCCGCGAGGACCGGCTCCTCGGCCGGCAGCCGCCGCATCACGGCCGCGTACCCGACCCCGGCCACCGTCCCGACGACCGCGCACAGCCCCCACAGCCACTCGGCGCCGTAGTGGTCGATGACGAGGCCGGACATCAGCGGGGCGATGAGGGAGGCGGCGGCCCAGGACAGGGTGTACATGCCCTGGTAGCGGCCGCGGCCGTGGACGGGGGAGAGGCGGACGACGAGGCTCGTCTGGGTCGGGGCGTTGACGATCTCGGCGAGCGTCCACACGCAGACGGTGAGGGCGAAGACGCCGATGGACCCGGCGAAGGCGGTCAGCCCGAAGCCGTACCCGGCGAGCAGGGACGAGATGACGAGCAGCCGGCGCGGGTCGCGGTGCTGGATGAACCGGGTGACGGGGATCTGGAGCGCGACGATCAGGACGCCGTTGACGGCGATGGCCATGCCGTAGTCGGCGGGCGTGAACCCGGCCTCGCCCATGGCCACCGGAAGTCCGACCGAGCCCTGCTGGAAGACGAGGGCGACGAGGAAGGACAGTCCGACGACACCCATGTAGCGCCCGTCGCGCAGTACGGTGCCGAGGCCGACCGCGGTGTCCGCCTTCTCCTCGCTGGGCGTGCGCTCGGGGCGTGACTCGGGCAGCTTCAGGAAGACGAGGATCGCGCAGACGGCGGTCATGGCGGCCTCGATGAGGAAGCCGGCGAGGTAGCTGAACTCGGCGATGAACCCGGCGCCCATGGAGGAGACGGCGAAGCCGAGGTTGATGGCCCAGTAGTTGAGCGAGAAGGCCCGCACCCGGTCCTCGGGCCGCACGATGTCGGCCATCATCGCCTGCACGGCCGGCCGTGAGGCGTTGGAGGTCAGGCCGACGAGGAAGGCGACGGCGGCGATGGCGGCGGGGTGGTGCATGAACCCGAGCAGGGCAACAGACAGGGCGGTCGAGCCCTGCGCGACGAGCAGCGTGGGCCGCCGCCCGAGCCGGTCGGTCATGACCCCCGCCCCGACGGAGGAGACGACGCCGCCCAGTCCGTGCAGGGAGGCGACGAGACCGGCGTAGGCCGCGCTGTAGCCGCGGTCCAGCGTCAGGTAGAGCGCCATGAAGGTGGCCACGAAGGCGCCGAGGCGGTTGACGAGGGTGCTGGTCCACAGCCACCAGAACTCGCGGGGGAGCCCGGAGACGGTCTCTCGGAGAGCGCGTCTCATGGTGACGAGTGGCATGGCGGATCCCCCGGTGATGTAAGTGTCCCAAGCGGCGATGAGAACTTACATAACAGGGTTCCGTCGGGGCCACTCAATTAACAGATCCCGTCAAGCGTCCGCCCATCGAGCGCGGGCGCGAGCGGCTGAGCCCTTGGATTACGCTCATACGCATGGCCGACGCACCGTACAAGCTGATCCTCCTCCGCCACGGCGAGAGCGAGTGGAACGCGAAGAACCTGTTCACCGGCTGGGTGGACGTCAACCTCAACGAGAAGGGCGAGAAGGAGGCGGTCCGCGGTGGCGAGCTCCTGAAGGACGCCGATCTCCTGCCCGACGTGGTCCACACGTCCCTCCAGAAGCGAGCGATCCGCACGGCGCAGCTGGCCCTGGAGGCCGCCGACCGCCACTGGATCCCGGTCCACCGCAGCTGGCGCCTGAACGAGCGCCACTACGGCGCCCTCCAGGGCAAGGACAAGGCGCAGACCCTCGCGGAGTTCGGCGAGGAGCAGTTCATGCTGTGGCGCCGCTCGTACGACACCCCGCCGCCCCCGCTCGAGGACGGCACGGAATTCTCCCAGTCCTCCGACGCCCGCTACTCCTCCATCCCCCCGGAGCTGCGCCCGCGCACGGAGTGCCTGAAGGACGTCGTCGTCCGCATGCTCCCCTACTGGTACGACGGCATCGTCCCCGACCTCCTGGCCGGCCGCACGGTCCTCGTCGCCGCCCACGGCAACAGCCTCCGCGCCTTGGTCAAGCACCTGGACGGCATCTCGGACGCCGACATCGCGGGCCTGAACATCCCGACGGGCATCCCCCTGTACTACGAACTCGACACCGACTTCAAGCCGGTCACCCCGGGCGGCCGCTACCTCGACCCGGAGGCGGCAGCGGCAGCGATCGAGGCGGTCAAGAACCAGGGCAAGAAGAAGTAGGGATAGCGATCATGCCTCCCACCTGCGCAAACGGCGCGGATGGGAGGCATTTTCACGCAGAAGCGGCTCAGACCGACAACGGCACCGGATGGATCTCGTCCGCCTTGTGCCCGGCGCGTTCGTGGATGCGCTGGACCGCTTCGGCCGACGGGGCCTCCGAGAGGCAGTAGACCGTGCCGGACTCGGGGTCCGCCCAGGCCTGCTCGAAGTGGACCTTCTCGTCCTTCTCTATGGCCAAATCGGCCTGGTGAGCCTCGCGCAGCTGGTCGGCGGTGATGCCTGCCATGCCGTGGTGTACGTCCATGAACCGGGCCATGTCCCCACACTCCCTCTCGTCGCTCGCTATCACTCCATGCTGCGCCCGCTCGCCCGCCCGTGCGACCGCACACCAAGGGCCCCGGCGCACCTTCGCACCGGGGCCCTTCACGTCGTACGAAACCGCGTCGGCCTACGTCAGCCGCACTGGCACGGATTGCCCGACTGGCAGCCGCAGCCGCAGCCCGAGCCGCAGCCGCACGCGGCGATCAGGAGCAGGTTCCTGACCTCGGGGGGCTGTTCGGTCTGGCGTTCCTGGGTGGGGTCGGGTGTCTTGCTCGGGGTGTCGGCCATGGGTCCTCCTCGAGGCAGGGGTCTGAACTCTCGGCCCTCGGATCAGACCCTGTGCCCATTGCATGCCCGCCCAGCAGGTCGCATCAACGGCGCACAGAGGCTTGCGCACGCCCCGAACAGGCCCCCGCGCGCCCGACGTCAGGTCCCCGACATGCCCCGAACAGGCACCCGCGCCCGACGTCAGGCCCCCGACACGCCCCGAAGAGGCACCCGCGCCCGACGTCAGGCCCCCTCCACCCCCGTCACCGGCTGGATGTCCGCCGTCAGCTCGTCCGCGTGCTCGCCCGTCACCAGGTACACCACCCGCTTCGCCACCGACACCGCGTGGTCGGCGAAGCGCTCGTAGTAGCGGCCCAGCAGGGTCACGTCGACGGCCGTCTCGATGCCGTGCTTCCACTTGTCGTCCAGCAGGTGCTGGAAGAGCGTGCGGTGCAGCAGGTCCATCTCGTCGTCGTCCTGCTCCAGCTGGAGCGCCAGGTCGACGTCCTTGGTGATGATGACCTCCGCCGCCTTCGCCATCAGGCGCTGCGCGAGCTGGCCCATCTCCAGGATCGTGGCGTGCAGGTCGTGGGGGATCGCACGCTCGGGGAAGCGCAGGCGGGCCAGCTTCGCGACGTGCTGGGCCAGGTCGCCCGAGCGCTCCAGGTCCGCCGACATGCGCAGTGACGTGACGACGATCCGGAGATCGGTCGCCACCGGCTGCTGCCTGGCCAGCAGGGCTATGGCCCGGGCCTCCAGGTCGTGCTGGAGGTCGTCGACCTTCTGGTCGGCCTCGATGACGCTCTCGGCCAGCTTCAGGTCGGAGTCGAGGATGGCCGTCGTGGCGCGCCCGATCGCCGACCCCACCAGCCGGGCCATCTCCACCAGACCGTCGCCGATCGAGTCCAGTTCCTCGTGGTACGCGTCCCGCATCAGGGGTCCCTCTCTTACGTCTGCCTCGGGGGTTCCGGGGGCCAGAACCAGCCTCCGGGAAGCCTGGGAAGGCTCCGGTCGACCGGCGCTGTGAACCCCACGCTCCCACGTTCGGCCCTGTACGCGTCGTTTTCCGCCACCCCAAATGAACCATCCCTGGCTCCAAGGTGAACTCTGGGCGACGAGTGTTCGAGCTCGCACCCCGATGGCTGTGGCCAGGACCGATCCCGTGCCTAACCTGGATGCATGGACGTGAACGCGGCGGTCGCCGCAGCGGCAGCGATCGCCGGAGTGCTCACCGGTGTGATCGCCATGCTGGCGTTCCGCTTCAGCGAGCGGGAGCAGAAACGCCCCACACGTACCTCCCTGCACACGGACCCGGTGCTTCCGCCGGGCGTGGACACCGTCCTGTCCGTCCTGCGCTCCTCCGCGGTCGTCCTCGACGAGGCCGACTCCGTCGTCAAGGCCAGCTCGGCCGCGTACGCGCTCGGCCTGGTCCGGGGCGGGAAGCTGGCCGTGGAGCCGATGCTCCTGATGGCCCGGGACACCAGACGGGACGGGGAGATACGACAGGTCGAACTGGACCTCCCCAGGCGCGGCACCGGGCGCGGGGAGGCCCTCGCGGTCTCGGCCCGCGTCGCGCCCCTGGGATCGCGTCTGGTGCTGCTCCTCGTCGAGGACCTCACAGAGGCCCGGCGCATCGAGGCGGTCAGGCGCGACTTCGTCGCGAACGTCAGCCATGAGCTCAAGACGCCGGTCGGCGCGCTCTCCCTGCTCTCCGAGGCCGTCATGGACGCGTCCGACGACCCGGAGGCCGTGACGCGCTTCGCCGGGCGGATGCAGATAGAGGCGACCCGGCTCACCAACCTGGTCCAGGAGCTCATCGATCTCTCGCGGGTCCAGAACGACGACCCGCTGGAGGACGCCGAGCCGGTGCGCGTCGACGAACTCGTCGCCGAGGCCATCGACCGCTGCCGCCACCAGGCCGGCACCAAGCAGATCACGATGGCCTCCGGCGGCACCGCCGACCTGAGGATCTGGGGCAACCGCGGCCAGCTCGCCGCGGCCCTCGGCAACCTCGTCGAGAACGCCGTGAACTACTCCCCGGCCCGCACCCGCGTCGGCATAGCCGCCCGCCGGGTCACCGCGCCCGGCGGAGAACTCATCGAGATCGCCGTGACCGACCAGGGCATCGGCATCTCCGACAAGGACAAGGAGCGCATCTTCGAGCGCTTCTACCGCGTCGACCCGGCCCGCTCCCGCCAGACGGGCGGCACGGGCCTCGGTCTCGCGATCGTCAAACACGTGGCCGCCTCGCACGGCGGGGAGGTCACGGTGTGGAGCTCCGAGGGTCAGGGCTCCACCTTCACCCTGCGACTGCCGGAGGCGGGGGCCGCCCGCGACCGCGCACCACACCAGTCCGGCCTCGAAGACGAGACCGGCGGGCCCACCGACTCATCCCCGTACGAACCGCTTCCCGCCCCGGAGGTCCTTCCGTGACCCGAGTGCTTGTCGTCGAGGACGAGGAGTCCTTCTCCGACGCCCTGTCGTACATGCTCCGCAAGGAGGGCTTCGAGGTCGCAGTGGCGACCACGGGCCCCGACGGACTCGACGAGTTCGAGCGCAACGGCGCCGACCTCGTCCTCCTCGACCTGATGCTGCCCGGCCTGCCGGGCACCGAGGTCTGCCGCCAGCTGCGCGGCCGTTCCAACGTCCCGGTCATCATGGTGACCGCCAAGGACAGCGAGATCGACAAGGTCGTAGGCCTGGAGATAGGAGCCGACGACTATGTCACCAAGCCGTTCTCCTCGCGCGAGCTGGTTGCCCGGATCCGCGCCGTACTGCGCCGCCGCGGCGAGCCCGAGGAGGTCACCCCGGCCGCCCTGGAGGCGGGCCCGGTCCGCATGGACGTGGACCGTCACGTGGTCACGGTCTCCGGCTCGAAGGTCGATCTCCCTCTCAAGGAGTTCGACCTCCTCGAGATGCTCCTGCGCAACGCGGGACGCGTCCTGACCCGCATGCAGCTCATCGACCGCGTCTGGGGCGCCGACTACGTGGGCGACACCAAGACCCTCGACGTCCACGTCAAGCGCCTGCGCGCGAAGATCGAGCCCGACCCGGGGGCGCCGCGGTACCTGGTGACGGTCCGGGGCCTGGGCTACAAGTTCGAGCCGTAGGCCGAGTCCGACTGGAGCCGGCGGACGGAGTCCGGCGCAGCCCGCCGAAGCCTGCGCAGCAGTGCGAGGGGGGCATCAAGAAGGGGTCCCTCGACGTCCACGTCAAGCGCCTGCGCGCGAAGATCGAGCCCGACCCGGGGGCGCCGCGGTACCTGGTGACGGTCCGGGGCCTGGGCTACAAGATCGAGCCGTAAACCGTCGTACGACGAACAAAGGGCGGGACCTCCGAAGAGGTCCCGCCCTTTCTCGTACGACTGCTCAGTGGGCCGCGCTCTCGCTCGCCGAAGCCGAAGCCGAAGCCGACGCCTCGCCCGACGGGGTCGCCGAGCCCGTGGCGGACTCGGTCGGGGACGGGGACGTCTCCGCGGGGGTCGACGGCAGCTCGGTCGGGCCCCACTTCTCGAAGTAGCTCTTGGCCGGGACGATGAAGGCCTGCAGGCTCACGTCACCGGTCTTGCTGAAGGAGAAGGTGACCTTCTGCGCGGCACCGTCCTTCAGGCCCTCACGGCTGCCGGACAGGACCGCGGAGGCGTTGCCCTCGCCGCCGAGGACGAGGGAGCCGCCCGCCGGGACGGTCAGCTTGCCCTTGCCCTTGGCGGGAGCGAGCTTGGCGGGCTCGCTGACGCCGGCCACGGTGATCGCGTCCAGCGTCTGCGCGCTGGTGCCGCTGTTGAACAGGGTCGCGGAGATCACGGACGGGCCGGTGGACTGCGCGTCGGGCTGGGTGATGACGAGGGCGTTCTGCACCTTGATCACGCCGACGGTGGTGGCCGCGTTGTCCGGCTTGATCTCCAGCGTCTGGGCGTTGTTGCCGGCGCCGCACGCGGCGAGCGAGGCGATCGAGAACGCGATGGCGGCGGCGGCGAGGGCGCCGCGTCGAAGGCTGCTGCTCACGGCGGCGGCAACTCCTTGACTCGAACGGGCGGGCACTGCATAAAGCCGCCCTAAGTGTCTGTCAGCGGCCTTAGGTTACCGAGCCGTTCCCGCGTCGCCGCACCCGACCCTCCCCTTCAAGCGCTCGGCTTCCCTCAGCAGGGGGTAGCCGGCCCGAGAAGGAGGCACGGAGTCACTGCCTTCACCAGTGACTCCCGAGTCGCTTTGGCACCCGTTCTCGTCCGGCATTCACATAAGAGTCCGTGCCACCACAAGCAAATCTTCCGTGAAGGAATCCGCGATCACCCACGGAATTGATCACGGGGTGATCCGGTGGCTGCTCGTGATTGCGGGTGATTGCACGTGATCAATTCCGGAATCGGCGCGGAAGCGACTCCGGCTACCGAACGGAGTAGCGGAAGTCGCACACATGGAACCAGACATATGGGGACGTTCGTCCTTCCTGGAGGTCCTCCGGATGCGTGTAACGTACGGGTTTCACCTCCCCCGGACAGCCGCTCCGACCTGCGAATACTTTCTTCCGCTCGCCCTCCGCAGCACGTTCCTGTTGCTGTTGTCAAGCCCCGAGATATGCCCTGACCTGCGAAAACGCCATTCAGAACGCGCAGTTTCCGTGTTACCCTGGATAGCCACGGAAGGGGTACCTGTCACATGACGTTCAAGGTTGGCGACACCGTGGTCTATCCCCATCACGGGGCCGCGCTGATCGAGGCTATCGAAACTCGCCAGATCAAAGGCGTGGACAAGACCTACTTGGTGCTGAAGGTCGCCCAGGGTGACCTGACGGTACGTGTGCCAGCGGACAATGCGGAGTTCGTCGGCGTGCGTGATGTGGTCGGTCAGGACGGGCTGGACCGGGTCTTCGAGGTGCTGCGCGCGCCGTACGCCGAGGAGCCCACGAACTGGTCCCGTCGTTACAAGGCAAATCTGGAGAAGCTCGCCTCCGGCGATGTCATCAAGGTCGCGGAAGTAGTGCGTGACCTGTGGCGTCGTGAGCGCGAGCGTGGACTCTCCGCCGGTGAGAAGCGCATGCTCGCCAAGGCCCGCCAGATCCTGGTGAGCGAGCTCGCCCTCGCGGAGAACACGAACGAGGACAAGGCCGAGGCCCTGCTCGACGAGGTCCTCGCGTCCTGACGACGCCCGCTGCCGCCAGGCCAGCACTCTGAAAATGCCGCGGTGCCCGATGACGTTCCACAGTCGCCGGGCGCTGCGGCATGTTCATGCCCGGACACTGTACGTTCGCCCGCAGCCGTCCGGTGCGACCACTGGGATGGGGACCCCTGACACCTGGAGCCCCCGATACTTGGCGTGCCGGGCCCGGGCAGCTGGCTCGACCGGCGCGTCACGGAAGGGTCCGGTCAAGGCGTCGCGCCCGGCACGCTGTCTGTCGTACCCACGTTGGCCGAGCACACAAACCTGACAGGAACCGATGTCTGACGATTCGCGCCCTTCGCCCACGACGGCCCGTGCCGAAGCCCGCACAGCGGTCGTGATCCCGGCCGCCGGCCGGGGCGTACGCCTTGGTCCAGGCGCCCCCAAAGCACTCCGCGCGCTGAACGGCACCCCGATGCTGATCCACGCGGTCCGCGCGATGGCCGCCTCCCGCGCGGTCTCCCTGGTCGTGGTCGTGGCCCCGCCCGACGGCGCCGCCGAGGTCAAGAGCCTCCTCGACGCGCACGCCCTGCCCGAGCGCACCGACTTCCTCATCGTCCCCGGCGGCGCCGAGCGCCAGGACTCCGTGAAGCTCGGTCTGGACGCCCTGCCGCCGGACTACGACATCGTCCTCGTCCATGACGCGGCCCGCCCGCTGGTCCCGGTGGACACCGTCGACGCCGTCATCGAGGCCGTACGGGACGGCGCGCCGGCCGTGGTGCCCGCGCTGCCCCTCGCCGACACGGTCAAGGAGGTCGAGCCCGCCTCGGCCGCGGGCGACCCGGAGCCGGTCGTCGCCACGCCCGAGCGCGCCCGGCTGCGTGCGGTCCAGACCCCGCAGGGCTTCGACCGGGCCACCCTGGTCCGCGCCCACGAGACGGTCACGGACAACGTCACCGACGACGCCAGCATGGTCGAGCAGCTCGGCCTGACCGTCGTGGTCGTGCCGGGGCACGAGGAGGCCTTCAAGGTGACCCGTCCCCTCGACCTCGTGCTCGCCGAGGCGGTCCTGGCCCGCAGGAGGCTCAACGATGGATTCTGAGACGTCCATGGTCCTCCCCCAGGTCGGCATCGGCACCGACATCCACGCCTTCGAAGAGGGCCGCGAGCTGTGGTGCGCCGGGCTGAAGTGGGAGGGCGAGGGGCCGGGCCTGGCCGGTCACTCCGACGCCGACGTCGTCGCGCACGCCGCCTGCAACGCGCTGTTCTCCGCGGCCGGCCTCGGCGACCTCGGCCAGCACTTCGGCACCGGCCGGCCCGAGTGGTCGGGTGCTTCCGGGATCACCTTGTTGACGGAGGCCGCGCGGATCGTGCGGGACGCCGGATTCCGGATCGGGAACATCGCCGTCCAGGTCGTGGGACCGCGCCCGAAGATCGGCAAGCGGCGGGACGAGGCGCAGAAGATCCTGTCCGAGGCGGCCGGGGCACCGGTGTCGGTGTCGGGCGCGACCACGGACGGACTGGGCTTCCCCGGCAGGGACGAAGGACTGATGGCGGTGGCGACCGCACTGGTCGTCCGAACCCGAGGATGAACCCTCTTATGAATCCTCGGACGAACCCGAGGATGACTGTTATCCACATCCGTCCGATGCACTAGGCATCGCCTACTACCCTGGTCTCGTGACTATTCGCCTGTACGACACCAACGCCCGGCAGATCCGTGACTTCACCCCGCTCACGCCGGGCTGCGTCTCGATCTACCTCTGTGGTGCCACCGTGCAGGCCGCACCGCACATCGGGCACATCCGGTCGGGGCTCAACTTCGACATCATGCGCCGGTGGTTCGAGTACCGCGGCTACGACGTGACCTTCATCAGGAACGTCACGGACATCGACGACAAGATCATCGCCAAGGCGGCCGAACAGGGCCGCCCCTGGTGGTCGATCGGGTACGAGAACGAGCGCGCCTTCAACGAGGGCTACGCCGCCCTCGGCTGCCTCCCGCCCACCTACGAGCCGCGGGCCACCGGCCATGTGACCGAGATGGTCGAGATGATGCAGGGCCTCATCGAGCGCGGCCACGCCTACGAGGCCGACGGCAACGTCTACTTCGACGTGCGCTCCTTCCCCGGCTACCTGGAGCTGTCCCGGCAGGAGCTGGACAACCTGCTCCAGCCGTCCGGCGAGGGCGAGACCGGCAAGCGGGACCCGCGCGACTTCGCCATGTGGAAGTCCGCCAAGCCCGGCGAGCCCACCTGGGGCACGCCGTGGGGCCGCGGGCGTCCCGGCTGGCACCTGGAGTGCTCGGCCATGGCGCACAAATACCTCGGCACCGCCTTCGACATCCACGGCGGCGGCCTCGACCTGATCTTCCCGCACCACGAGAACGAGATCGCCCAGGCCAAGGCCTTCGGCGACGACTTCGCCCAGTACTGGGTGCACAACGCCTGGGTCACCATGGCGGGCGACAAGATGTCCAAGTCGCTGGGCAACAGCGTGCTGGTCAGCGAGATGGTCAAGGCGTGGCGCCCGATCGTGCTGCGCTACTACCTGGGCACCCCGCACTACCGCTCGATGATCGAGTACAGCGAGGAGTCGCTGCGCGAGGCCGAGTCGGCGTTCGCCCGCATCGAGGGCTTCGTGCAGCGCGTCGTCGAGAAGGCCGGCCCTGTCGAGCCGTCCGCCGAGGTGCCGCCCGCCTTCGCCGAGGCCATGGACGACGACCTGGGCGTCCCGCAGGCGCTCGCCATCGTCCACACCACGGTCCGCCAGGGCAACTCCGCCCTGGCCGCCGACGACAAGGAAGCCGCCGTGGCCCGCCTCGCCGAGGTCCGCGCCATGCTCGGCGTCCTCGGCCTGGACCCGCTCGACCCGCACTGGGCCGGCGAGACCGACCGCGGCGAGGACCTGCACGGCGTGGTCGACAGCCTCGTCCGCCTCGTCCTCGACCAGCGCGAGGCCGCCCGCGGACGCAAGGACTGGGCCACCGCGGACGCCATCCGCGACCAGCTCAACCAGTCCGGACTGGCCATCGAGGACGGCCCCCAGGGACCGCGCTGGAGTCTCGGCCCCCGCTGAGCCCCACCCCGGTCACGAAGATCGATTGTGCCGTCCGGCTCTCCGGGCGGCACACTTCATAGAGCACACTTCACAGACGTACGAACATTTCGACGACGTAGGACAGGTAGGTCATGGCAGCCAACAACCGCCGCATGTCCGGCAAGAAGGGCGCGCAGGTCGGCAGTGGCGGCCAGCGACGCAAGGGTCTCGAGGGCAAGGGCCCGACCCCGCCCGCCGAGATGCGCAAGAAGCACAAGAAGAACCGCATCGCCACCGCCAAGGCGAAGCAGGCGGCGCGTCGTCCCGTGCCCCGCGGCCGGGGCGGCAAGGGCACCTCCGAGATGGTCGTCGGCCGTAACCCCGTCGTCGAGGCGCTGCGCGAGGGCGTGCCCGCGACGACGCTCTACGTCCAGCAGTTCATCGACAACGACGAGCGGGTGCGTGAGGCGCTCCAGCTCGCGGCCGAGCGCGGCGGGATCAACCTCATGGAGGCCCCCCGCCCCGAGCTCGACCGCATGACCAACGGCCTCAACCACCAGGGGCTCGTCCTCCAGGTCCCGCCGTACGAGTACGCGCACCCCGAGGACCTCGCCAGCGTCGCCTACGACGACGGCGAGGACCCGCTGATCGTCGCGCTGGACGGCGTGACCGACCCGCGCAACCTGGGCGCCGTCGTCCGCTCCGTCTCCGCCTTCGGCGGCCACGGTGTCGTCGTGCCCGAGCGGCGCGCGGCCGGCATGACCGCCGGCGCATGGAAGACGTCCGCCGGTACGGCCGCCCGGACGCCGGTCGCCCGCGCCACCAACCTCACGCGAGCCCTGGAGGGCTACAAGAAGGCCGGCATCGTCGTCGTCGGCCTCGCCGCCGACGGCGAGCACGAGGTCGGCGAACTGGACGCCCTCGACGGCCCGGTCGTCATCGTGGTCGGCAGCGAGGGCAAGGGCCTGTCCCGACTCGTCGGCGAGACCTGCGACTTCCGCGTCCGCATTCCGATGCCGGGCGGTGCCGAGTCCCTCAACGCCGGTGTGGCGGCGGGGATCGTGCTGTACGAGGCGGCGCGTCGGCGCGGCTGATGGCGGGGTGCTTCCGCGGCGCCCGCCGCGGCTGAACGCGCGTGCCCATCCTCACCCGTACGGGGTAATCGGGGTGTTCTGCGCAAGCTTGACGGGGTCCGGACACATCCGGGCAGTCAAAGCAGTGTCCTAACCACACGTCACTCGGTTAGATGAGTGTGGACACCAGAACACCCCGCACACCCACGGGGGACCGCTCGTCGGGCTTCAACTCCGGATTCGCCTCCGGACTCGACGACGCTCCCGCGCTGAGCATGGTGAAGGTGCCGAGCGATCCGGCGCAGATCATCGTCAATCACGCCAGCTTCCGCGTGCAGTTGGGCGCGACGACGAGACGCGCGGCCCAATCCCCGCGGATCGCCCGGCACTTGAGCGCCACCGAGGACACCGCCCGGATGCCCGCCGTCGGTGCCACGGGCACTGGTGCGGCGCGCCGCCGGCCCGTCGTCTGGAGCGGCAAGTCCGCCCCCGACGACACCGGCGCCCACCGCCTGCTCCAGGCCGTGCGAGGCGGCGTCCGACCCGTCGAGGAGCAGACCGCCGACGCCGGAGCCACCCAGGTAATCCCCCGCATCGACGTCGACGGCGGCTACGAGCCCGGCTACGACGACGGGTTGACCCGGACCGTCGAGACCCCCGTCGTCGGCGCCCAGCGCACCCACGAGCCGCTGCTGCCCGGCATGCGCACGGCGGGCAGCGCCTACGACGAGGAACTCGCCTACGCGGACGAGCAGTTCGCCGACGCGGTCGACGTGGAGACCGGCACCCCCGGCAGGCGCCACGGCGACGACCCCGCCCGGCACGCCTACTACCCCGGCCGCCGTATGAACCTCGGCGTCGTCCTCCTCCCGCTGCGCATCTTCCTCGGCTTCATCTCCATCTACGCCGGCATGGGCAAGCTGTGCGACCCCGTCTACTTCGACGGCGGCAAGCGCGGCTCCATGGTCAAGTGGCTCAACACCCTGCACCCCTGGGAAGTCGCCGAGCCGCTGCGCCAGTTCGCCCTGCACCACCCCGTCGGCTCCGGCCTGGTCATCGCCTTCCTCCAGGTCATCGTCGGCGTCCTCACCATCCTCGGCTGCTGGCAGCGCGTCGCCGGCGTCGTCGGCGCGCTGCTCTCCGCCGCGCTGCTCCTCACGGTCAGCTGGAAGAGCGTCCCCGCCTACGACGCGCCCGACATCATCTACCTCGCCGCCTGGTCCCCGCTGATCATCGCCGGCGCCCCCGTCTACTCCATCGACGGCCGCCTCGCGGGCAGCGCCTGGCGTCGCCTCGGACCCCGCTCCGACATCTGGGACCTGCGCCGCTACGTCCTGCGCCGCGGCGCCCTCGTGACGGCCATCGTCATCGGCCTCACGCTGCTGATCGGCTCCCTCCTCGGCGGTGCCGTCCGGGACGCCGACCGGGTCGTCGTCCCCGGGCCCGGCGAGGCCCCGCGCAACGAACTGCCGGGCTCCCCGCTCCCGCAGGACCCGGCCAAGCACAAGAAGCGCCCCAAGGCCTCCACGTCGCCCACCCACGGTGCCACGGCCGGTGCCACCCCCTCCGGCTCCGCGACCACCCCGGGCGCCACCCGCGACACCGGCACGGCCGGCACGCCCAGCCAGACCCAGGGCACCGGCCAGGCGCCGCCCCAGCAGTCGTCCCCGGCCCAGCAGGCCCCCAGCACCAGCTCGGGACCGACCGGCTCCACCGGCGGCACCGGCTCCAGCGGAGGAACGGACACGGGAGGCACGTCCTCCGGTGAACCGGGCCTGGTAGGCGGCCTGTTGGGGTAGACGGGCCGGTGGGAGGCATCCTCGGGCAACCCACCGGCTGAACCGCAGGCCCGACGACGAAGGGCCCCGCAGCAGCGGGGCCCTTCGTGATGTCCGTGCCGCGAAGGCCTGTCAGCGCCCCAGCGCCGCCAGCTCCTTCGCGGCCTCCGTCAGGTCCTTCGCCGTGTCGATCGCCCGCCAGTACGCGCCCTGCGGGATCGGGAACCCGGCCAGCCGCAGCTCGCGCGCCAGATGCGGGAAGGTCGTGCGCTCGTGGTCGCCGCGCTCGGGGAGCATGTCGGCGAACTCGGGCGAGAAGACGTACACACCGGCATTGATCTCGTACGTCGTCGGCGGCGACTCGATGAAGTCGGTGACGTGACCGAACCCGTCGGTCTGCACGGCACCCCACGGGATCCGCGGACGCGCCAGCGCCAGCGTCGCCACCGCGTCCCGCTCGGTGTGGAAGTCCGCCATCTCGCGCAGCGAGAACCGGGTCCAGATGTCACCGTTGGTCGCGAACCAGGGCTTGTCGGGGTGCGGGAGATGCGCCGCCGCGTACTTGAGACCGCCACCGCGGCCCAGCGGCTCCGTCTCGACGACGGTCGTCACGTTCACCGGCAGATCGGCGGAGGCCAGCCACTTCTGCAGGACGTCGGCGAGGTGGCCGCAGCTGACCACCACATCGGTCACGCCCTCCTCGGCGAGCCAGGAAAGCTGATGGCCGATGATCGGCGTCCCCGTGCCGGGGATCTCGACCATCGGCTTGGGCCGGTCGTCGGTGTAGGGGCGCAGCCGTGAACCCTGGCCACCTGCCAGGACGACGGCTTGAACGGGGCGGGACGCGGCGTTCGGATCGGTCATGACCGAACTGTACGTGGCGTCCCGCTCGCGGCTTCTGCCGGTAACCGTTTCTTATTCAGCCGTAAATCTCCACAAAAGGAATAACGGCTTCCAGTGAGCCTCGGCAGGCTCTAGGTGTGCGAGGCGGCCACGCCCGTGGCGAAGGAGGTGTCGCAGACGGGGCGGGCGTACGACTGGGCGCGCGTCGGGCCGTACACCCGCACCGCCGCGCGGCCCAGCGCCCGCGCGATGGACGCACAGTGCTTCGCGAGCGAAGGGCGGTCGTTGACGGCCTCCTGGAGATGGGTCAGCGCGATGCCAGGGTTCTCCTCCTGGAGCTCCGTCAGGAGCTTGTCGCGCAACACGTCCTGCGGGGCACGGGCCTTCGCACGCGCCGCCGAGATGTCGGAGGCGGTGAGCACCGAGTCCGAGGGGCTCCCCGTCCAGTTGACCCGGGTGACCGCGAGGGTCCCGGAGAGCACCAGGAAGACGGGCAGGACGAGGGCGAGCGTGCGGCCGATACGGCGGGCGGGGCCCCGGCCGCGTCGCGTCTGTGGGTTAGTGGAGTGCTTCACGCGTGTGAGGGTAGCGCGGGGTGATGATTTGGCGACATTTAGTCACCGGTTCGGGGGATGAACTGGTGCCTCGAATTGGGTAAGGCGTTGACGCACACGGCTCGAAATGCCCGGTCTGCCGGGGTATTTGGATGCGATCGCGGGGGTGCGAGAAGGGCCCCGCAGTGGTCTGCGGGGCCCTCTTCGTCAACCTGGGTGATTCACCCGGGTTTTTCTGCTGTGGGTCAGTCCGACAGGCGGGCGCCGGTCGACGTCGAGAAGACATGGGTCTCGCCCGCGCGCGGGACGACGTGCAGCGTGCTGCCCTTCTCCGGGACGTCACGGCCGCTGACGCGGACGACGAGGTCCTTGGAGTCGTCGCCGACCTTCGCGGTGCCGTAGACGTACGCGTCGGCGCCGAGCTCCTCGACGACGTTCACGGTGACCGCGAGACCCTGCTCCGCGTCCGAGCCGGCCACGTCGAAGTGCTCCGGGCGGACACCGACGGTCACGGTCTTGTCCGTGGCGGCGGCGAGCGCGTCACGGTCCACCGGCACGACCGACTTGCCGAACTTCACGCCGCCGTCGGTGATCGGGACCTCGACCAGGTTCATCGCGGGGGAGCCGATGAAGCCGGCGACGAAGAGGTTCGCCGGACGGTCGTACATGTTGCGCGGGGTGTCGACCTGCTGCAGCAGACCGTCCTTGAGGACCGCCACACGGTCGCCCATCGTCATGGCCTCGACCTGGTCGTGGGTGACGTAGACGGTGGTGATGCCGAGACGGCGCTGGAGCGACGCGATCTGCGTACGGGTCGAGACGCGGAGCTTGGCGTCGAGGTTCGACAGCGGCTCGTCCATGAGGAAGACCTGCGGCTCACGCACGATGGCGCGGCCCATGGCGACACGCTGGCGCTGACCGCCGGAGAGCGCCTTCGGCTTGCGGCCCAGGTACTCGGTGAGGTCGAGGATCTTCGCCGCGTCCTCGACCTTCTGCTTGATCTCGGCCTTCGGCACGCCGGCGATCTTGAGCGCGAAGCCCATGTTGTCGGCGACGGTCATGTGCGGGTACAGCGCGTAGTTCTGGAACACCATGGCGATGTCCCGGTCCTTCGGCGGCAGGTGCGTGACGTCACGGTCACCGATGCGGATGGCGCCGGCGTTGACGTCCTCGAGCCCCGCCAGCATGCGGAGCGAGGTGGACTTGCCGCAGCCGGACGGGCCGACCAGGACGAGGAACTCCCCGTCCTCGATCTGGATGTCGAGCGCGTCTACGGCGGGCTTCTCGGAACCCGGGTAGATCCGGGTCGCCTTGTCGAACGAGACAGTGGCCATGGTGAAGGGCCCCCTTCTACCGGCAGGAACGTGCCGGACGATCCGTTGTAGGAAGGTGGTGGTGTAGTCCACACAGGTGAACTTGAGGGGACGCTACCTGGCGTTCGCCGGATCTGTCAGTAGTCCGGGGCATGTGAACTTCGTCGAAATTTTCGAGAGGGCTCCGCCGGGACCTGGGTACACTGCACGGGCGCGTACGCGACAGCGGTACGTCTGCCTCCTTAGCTCAGATGGCCAGAGCAACGCACTTGTAATGCGTAGGTCGTCGGTTCGAATCCGACAGGGGGCTCCAAGAACAGGCGCGGTCGTGCCTGCCGCGTCTCCTTGTTACCCCTGAGTGACCCTCCGGGTGTCAGGGTGGGGACATGCGCGTACTGATCGTGGAGGACCACAAGGATCTCGCGGAGAGTGTCGCGAGGGGGCTGCGGCGGCATGCCATGGAGGTCGAGCTCGCGCACGACGGCGAGCAGGGGCTGAGCCGCGCCTCCACCGGGGCCTACGACGTCGTCGTACTGGACCGTGACCTGCCGCTCGTGCACGGCGACGACATCTGCCGGGCGCTGGTGCGGCAGGGGTGTCCGTCGCGGGTGCTGATGCTGACCGCCGCCGGGACGCTCGCCGACCGGGTCGACGGTCTGGATCTCGGCGCCGACGACTACCTCGCCAAGCCCTTCTCCTTCGCCGAGCTCATCGCCCGCGTCCAGGCCCTGGACAGACGCGACCAGCCCGCCGTGCCGCCCGTCCTCGCCCGCGGTGACATCGAACTCGACCCGGCCCGCCGCATCGTGCTGCGCGCCGGGCGCAGGCTGGAGCTGTCGCCGAAGGAGATGGCCGTCCTGGAGGTGCTGCTCGCCGCCGGCGGTGCCGTCGTCTCCGCCGAGGAGCTGCTGGAGCGGGCCTGGGACCGGGACGCCGACCCGTTCAGCAACGCGGTCAAGGTCACCGTGAGCCGGCTGCGCCGCAAGCTCGGCGACCCGCCGGTCATCGAGACGCTCCCGCACGTCGGGTACCGGATCTGACGCCCGGCCGATCGGTGTTGTTGCGGCACGGGGGGCCGTGCGCCAGCCTGTGAAGGTGGTAACCCGGCTGTGACCGGGGGTGGGGCAGCCTGGGGTCCGTGGCGCGTGTCTCGTAGGGGGAATGATGAGGGTACTGGTGGTCGAGGACCACACCGAGCTCGCGGACTCGATCACCAGAGTCTTCCGCCGCCAGGGCCTCGCGGTCGACACGGCCTACGACGGCTCGACCGCCCTCGACCTCGTCGAGGAGGTCGACTACGACGTCGTCGTCCTCGACCGCGACCTCCCCGGCGTGCACGGCGACGACGTCTGCGGCGAACTCGCCGCCAAGGGCGTGCGCACCAAGGTGCTCATGCTCACCGCCGCCGCCTCCATCGCCGACCGCGTCGAAGGCCTCGGTCTCGGCGCCGACGACTACCTCGCCAAGCCCTTCGCCTGGCCCGAACTCCTCGCCCGCACCCGCGCCCTCGGCCGCCGCGCCCACCCGCAGCGGCAGCCCGAACTCGTCCGCGGCGCCCTGCGCCTGGACCCCGCGCGCCGCACCGCCAGCCACTCCGGCACCCAACTGCCGCTCACCACCAAGGAGTTCGGTGTGCTCGCCTATCTGCTCGGCGCCGAGGGACGCACCGTCCCCGCCGACGAGCTGCTCGCCAAGGTGTGGGACGAGGTCGCCGACCCCGGCACCACCACCGTCAAGGCGACCGTCAACCGGCTCCGCGCCAAGCTCCTCGACGCCTCGGTGATCCAGACCGTGCCCGGCCGGGGCTACCGGGTCTGACATGGCACCGCCCGTCCTCGTCCGGCTCGCCCGAGCCCGCGACCGCGTCCTGCGCTCCGCCCCCGCGTCCTGGCTGCGCGCCGTCGCCCGGCGCCTGACACCGCGCCGGGTGCGGGTCCGCTTCGCGGTCCTCTTCGGGCTGCTGTTCATCGCGTCCGGCGCCGTCCTGCTCGGCATGACCTATCTGCTGGTCAACCGGCCCACCCACAGCAGCGTCGTCAAGTACGAGATCAACGGGGAAGCCGGCCGGCAGCCCACGATCCACATCCAGCCCGGCGGCCAGGGCGGCGACGCCCCACCGCCCGAGTTCGCGCTCGACGCCCAGCTCCGCGACCAGGCCGCCCGGATGCACGAGGCGCAGATGCACGACCTGCTCGTGCAGTCCTGCATCGCCCTCGCCATCATGGCCGGTCTCTCCGTCGTGCTCAGCTGGCTGCTGGCCCGCCGGGTGCTGCGCCCCATGCGCACCGTCACCTCCGGCATCCGCAGCATCTCCGCCCGCAACGTCCACGAGCGGCTCGCCGTCGAGGGCCCCGGCGACGAGATCAGCGACCTCGCCGACAGCGTCGACGGCCTCCTCGACCGGCTGGAAGCCGCCCTGGAGTCCCACAAACGGTTCGTCGCCAACGCCGCCCACGAACTGCGCACCCCGCTCACCGTGGAACGCGCCCTCCTGGAGGAGTGTCTCCTCGACCCCGACGCCACCGCCGAGTCGTTCCGCGAGAACTTCGAGCGCCTGCTGCGGATCAGCACCCACCAGGGCGCCCTGCTGGAGTCCCTCCTCACCCTGGCCGTCAGCGAGCGGGGCATGGACCGCACCGAGCCCGTCGACCTCGCCGAGGTCGTCGAGTCCGTCCTGCTCACCCAGCTGCCCCACGACCAACGGCACGGCGTACGGATCGTCGACCGCACCGAGCCCGCCCAAGTCGCCGGTGACACCGCGTTGCTGGAACGCCTGGTCGCCAACCTGGTCCACAACGCCGCCTACTACAACGTGCCCGACGGGACCGTCGACGTCACCGTGCGCCGTCACGGCCGGCATGCCGTCCTCACCGTCACCAACACCGGGCCCGCCGTCCCCGAGGAGCGCGTCGACGAGCTCTTCGAGCCGTTCCAGCGCATGAGCCGCACCGCGGGCGACGGCCATCACGGCCTCGGCCTGTCGATCGTCCGCGCCATCGCCGCCGCCCATGACGCGGCCCTCTCCGCCCGCCCCGGACCGCACGGCGGACTCGTCGTCGAACTCTCCTTCCCGCTCCTTGTCAAGGACGGCGAGCGATACGAGATCTGGCCGCAGCCCCGCGCGGCAACCGCGTCCAAGTGACCAGAACGGCCGGTTGGACGACGCCGACGACGCCCATCGCTAGGTATTGTTCTTATTGACCGGCCCCGGTCGTGAACGGGTTATGACGACGTTTCACCGGGCCTTTCGGTCCACGGGGTGACTTTCGGTCCACGGGGTGATGTTCCCAGGAGCTTCCCGAGCGGAAGCTCTTTTCCTTGCGTTTCCCACGGAATGGCGCGCCGGGCAGTCTGCATGGGCATTTAAATGCCCATGGAGAGGGAATGAGGGGTGAGGGGCGGACATGAGCGAGCGAATCGACGGCGGCATTTCCCTGTCCGACAGCCAGGAGGGCATCTGGCGCGCACAGCGCCTGGCGGGCCCCCGCGCGGGCTACAGCGTCGGGCAGGCCGTCGAGATCACGGGCGCGCTCGACGTGGCCGCCTTCGAGGCCGCGCTGCACCGGACGGTTGAGGAGACCGAGATCCTGGGCGTGCGCTTTATCGAGGACGCGGCGGGCAGCACAGTACGGGCGGTACCGCTGGATGCGGGGCGGGCCGTGGAGAGGGGCGCGGGGCGGGCCGTACCGCGTGGTGCGGGGTGGCCGGCCCTGCGCGTCGAGGAGTGGGACGAGGCCGGCGGGGACCGGCGGGCGTGGCTCGAAACCCGTATGCGCGAGGAACTCGCCGCGGTGGAGAACCCGCTCGCGGCGCGGCTCTGCTCGTTCGTGCTCTTCAGACTCGATACCGATCGGTACTGCTGGTTCCAGGGCTACAATCACCTGCTCCTCGACGGATATGCGTGCACCCTCATGGCCCGCCGCGTCGCCGAGATCTATTCCGCGATCGTCACGGGAAGGGAATTTCCGGATTCCGATCACATCTCGTTGCGTGCGGCATTGGACGAGGAGACGGCATACCACGGCTCGGTCGAATTCACAGAAGACCGACGCTATCTGTGTGAGCGTTTTTCGGATCGCCCGGAATTGGCGGAGGTCCCACGAATTTCCGCAGTCTCCGGAGGAGATGGTGGTGGTACGGGGTCGGTGCTCCGGGTGACGGGCACCCTCGCTGCCGACGCCGCGGACGCGCTGCGAGCCGCCGCCGACGGCACCGGTCTGCCGACCTCCCGGCTGCTCCTCGCCGCCGCCGGCGCCTTCGTGAGCGGCATGGCGGGAGCGGCCGAGGCGCTCCTCAGCCTCCCCATGACCGGCCGCGTCAGCGAGACCGACCTGCGCGCACGCGTCACCCGGGCGAACATGCTGCCCCTGCGGTTCCCGGTCCCCACCGGTGCGAATCTGCTCGACCTCGCCCACACCGCCCACCAGGCCGTCGCCGAACTGCTCCGCCACCAGCGGTACCGGGGAGAGCGGCTGCGCCGGGAACTGGGCTGGCCGGAAGGCGACCGCTGGCACTTCGGGCCCTACGTGAACATCCTGCCGCGCGCCGGAGAACTGGCCTTCGGTGACTGCCGGGGTGTGGCACGTGACGTGTCGACCCGGCTTGTCGAGGACTTCGGGGTGCTCATCGACCGGACGGCCTCGGGGATCGAGATCACCGTCGAGGCGAATCCGGCGCTCTACGACCGGGCGTGGGCGAGGGCCGTTCACCGCTCCCTCGTCGGCTTCGTCGAGCGAGCGGTCCGGGAGCCGGCGGCGCCTGTGCGGCGGATCGGTGTGGCGGGGGAGGGCGACTGGGGGCTGGTGACGGGTGCGTGGAACGCGACGGCTGGGGTGACTGAGCCCGGGTTGGTGGTGGAGCGGTTCCGGGGGTGGGTGGCTGAGGCGCCGGGGGCGGTTGCGCTGTGGTCGGGTGGGCGGGGGCTGTCGTATGCCGAGGTGGATGCGTGGTCGGATGCGTTGGCGCGTGGGTTGGTGGCGCGTGGTGTGGGGGCGGAGTCGCGGGTGGGGCTTTGCTTGCCGCGTGGAGCCGAGATGGTTGTGGGGATGTTGGGGGTGTGGAAGGCGGGTGGGGCGTACGTCCCGCTGGATCCCGAATATCCGGCTGAGCGGCTGGAGTTCATGGTCGCGGACAGTGGCGCTGGGCTGGTGGTTGTCTCGGAGGGGACTGCCGGGCGGGTGGCCTCGGGGGTTTTGCTGGATGAGTTGGTGAGTGGTTCCGGTGTGCTGCCTGAGGTGGGTGGCGATCAACTGGCCTACGTCATCTATACGTCGGGGTCGACGGGGCGTCCGAAGGGTGTGGCTGTCGCGCATGCGGCGGTGGCGAATTTGGCGTCGGTGATGCGTCCGGTGCTGGGGGTTGGGCCGGGTGTTACGGCGTTGCAGTTCGCGTCGTTCAGTTTTGACGCGGCGGTGCTGGACGTGGCGGTCACGCTGGCTGCTGGCGGTGCGTTGGCGGTCGCCTCGGCTGAGGAACGGCTGGACTCTGCTGCCCTGGCCGGGATGGTGCAGGCGGCCGGCGTCGACGTGGCGAGTGTGGTGCCCTCGCTGTTGGGGGTGTTGGAGCCGGGTGCGGTGCCGGGGATTGGCAACTGGGTGCTGGGTGCGGAGCGGCTGGAGGCCGGTCTGGCGGCCAAGTGGCGTGAGGGTGCGCGGGTTTGGAATACCTACGGGCCTACTGAGGCGACCGTGATCACCACCGCCGTACTGCTGGACGAGGGCATTACGGGTGAGGACATTCCGCCTGCGATCGGCCGGCCTCTGGGGAATGTCCGTACCTATGTGCTGGATGCGTTTCTGCGGCCTGTTCCTGTGGGGGTTGCGGGTGAGCTGTATATCGCCGGGTCTGGTCTCGCGCGCGGGTATGTCAACCGTCCTGGTCTGACGGCGGAACGGTTCGTCGCTTGTCCGTTCGATGGTGACGGTGGCGGGCGGATGTATCGCTCGGGTGACCTGGCGCGCTGGACTGCGGATGGGCAGTTGGAGTTTGTGGGGCGTGCGGATGCGCAGGTGAAGCTGCGTGGTTTCCGCGTCGAGCTGGGTGAGGTGGAGGCCGTTCTCGCCGCTCATCCGGGGGTTGAGCGGGCGGTGGCTGTCGTACGGGATGGGCGGTTGGTCGGGTACGTCGTCGGCGCGGGTGCGGATGGTGACGACGTACGGGCGCATGCGGCTGGTCGGTTGCCGGAGTACATGGTGCCGTCGGCTGTGGTGGTGCTGGACGCGTTCCCGTTGACCGTGAACGGGAAGGTCGATCGGGCTGCTTTGCCGGTGCCGGAGGGCGTGGCGGGGGCTGGGCGGGCGCCGGTGACTGCGGGCGAGCGGGTGCTGTGCGGGCTGTTCGCGGAGTTGCTCGGGGTGGAGCGGGTCGGGGCGGAGGAGAGCTTCTTCGAGTTGGGCGGGGATTCGATCACGGCGATGCTGCTGGTGTCGCGGGCTCGCCGGGCGGGGTTGGTCGTCAGCGCGCGGCAGGTGCATGAGTTGCGGACGCCCGCGCGGCTGGCCGCGGTGGCGGGAGCGGTCGGCGGGGCGGTGGAGGGCGTTCGGCCGGTGGACTCGGCCGTGGGTGAGGTGCCGCTGACGCCGGTGATGCGGGAGGTGCTGGACCGGGTCGGCGCCGACGGCGTGCGCGGGGTCGTGCAGTCGATGGTGGTGGAGGCGCCGGCCGGGCTGGACGAGGTGGCGCTGCGGGGTGCGGTGGCGGCCCTGGTGGAGCGGCATGAGGTGTTGCGGGCGCGGCTGGTGGCGGAGTCCGGGGTGCTGGTGGTTCCTGAGCGGGCGGCGGCGGAGCTGGTCGACGGGCTGGTGGTGCGGGTTTCGGTCGTGGGTGCGGATGCGTGGGGGGCGGGGCCGGCGAGGGCTTTGAGGCTGGGTGCGGCGTTGGCGTCGGGGTCGGCTTTGGGCTTGGGGTCGGTGTCGGGGTCGGCTTTGGGCTCCGGGTCGGGGTCGGGGTCGGTGTCGGGGTCGGCTTTGGGCTCGGAGTCCGGGACGGGGTCGGGCTCGGGGTCCGCGTCGGGCTCGGAGTCCGGGTCGGGGTCGGTGTCGGGGTCGGCTTTGGGCTCGGAGTCCGGGGCGGGGTCGGGCTCGGAGTCCGGGTCGGGCTCGGCTTTGAGCTTGGGTTCGGTGTCGGGGGCGGGGACGGCGAGGGCTTTGGGGCTGGGTGCGGCGTCAGAGTCGGTGTCGGAGTCAGCTTCGGTGTCGATGTCGGAGGCGGGCTCGGCTTCGGGGTCAGGGTCGGCTTTGGGGTCGGCGTCGGTGTCGATGTCGGAGGCGGCTTCGGGGGCAGGGTCGGTTTTGGGCTCGGTGGCGGAGTTGGCTTCGGGTTCGGGGGCGGCGTCGGCTTTGGTGGAGGCGGTGGTCGCGGGCGCGGTGGGGCGGTTGGATCCCGTCGGCGGGGTGATGGTGCGGGTGGTGTGGCTGGACGCGGGGGATGAGGTGGCGGGGCGGCTGGTTGTCGTCGCCTGTCATCTGGTCGTCGACGCGGTGTCCTGGCAGGTGCTGCTGCCGGATCTGTGGTCCGCGTACGAGAGCCTCGCCGAGGGCGAGGGGCGGGCCGTGGCTTGGGAGCCGGTTCCGGTGCCGTTCCGGGCGTGGGCGCGGGAGTTGGCGGCGGAGGCGGGGCGGCCGGAGCGGGTGGCCGAGCTGGCGGCGTGGCGGGCGGTGCTTGAGGGGCCGCATCCGTCGCTCACGGACGTGCCGCTGGACCCGGTCCTGGACGTCGGTGCGACGGTGCGTGAGGTGTCGGTGTCGGTTCCGGCGGACGTGACGGCCGCGCTGCTGACGGCGGTGCCGGCGGCGTTCCATGCCGGGGTGGACGAGGTGCTGCTCGCGGGCCTCGCCGGAGCGGTCGGGGCGTGGGCCGGGGTGGACGAGTTCCTGGTGGACGTCGAGGGACACGGCCGTGAACCGCTGTCGGACGGCGGCCAGGACCTGTCGCGGACGGTGGGGTGGTTCACGTCCTCGCGTCCGGTGCGGCTCAGCGCCGCTGCCGGGGTGTCGGTGCCGGCGGCGAAGGAACGGGTGCGGGCGGTTCCCGGGGACGGGCTCGGCTACGGGCTGCTTCGGTACGTCCGGCCGGACACGGCACGGGAGTTGGCGGACCTGCCCTCGGCGCAGGTCGGCTTCAACTACCTCGGGCGGGTCGGGGCGGGCGAGGGCTTCGGGGCGGGGAGTGCACCGGACGCCCCGGTGATGCACGCCGTAGAGCTGCTGGGAGCCGTACGCGACACGGCGGACGGTCCGGTGCTGGAGCTACGGCTGGCCCACCCGCCGCGACTGCTGGGCGAGGGGCGGGCGCGGGCCCTGCTGGAGGCGTGGGCCGACGGGCTGACCGGGCTGGTCGCGGATGTCGTCCGGGGCGGGGCGGGCGGGCACTCGCCGTCGGACTTCCCGCTGGTGGCGCTGGACCAGGCGGGCGTCGAGGAGATCGAGGCGGCGGTTCCGGGGCTGGTGGACGTGCTTCCCGTAGCACCGCTTCAGGAGGGGCTGCTGTTCCACTCCCTCTTCGACGAGGAGGGTGTGGACGTCTACGTCGAGCAGCTGGTCCTGAAGCTGGACGGTGCCGTGGACGGGGCTCGGCTGCGGGCCTCGTGGCAGGCGCTGCTCGATCGGCACGCGGCGTTGCGGGCCGGGTTCGTGCAGGTCGCGGGTGCGGCGGCGGGTGCCGTGCAGGTCGTGGTCGAACGGGCCGAACTGCCGTGGCGGGACGTCGATGTGACGGGCCTGGATGAGGGCGCCGCGGAGCGGGTGGGTGTCGAGGAGCGGGCCGCGCGGTTCGACCTCGCGGCACCGCCGCTGCTGCGGGTGGCGCTCGTCCGGGAGGGCGGGCGACGGTCGCGGATGGTGGTCACGCTGCACCATCTGCTGCTGGACGGCTGGTCGTTGCCGCTGGTGCTGCGGGAGCTGTGGGCGCTCTACGCGGCCGGCGGCCGGGCGGACGGGCTCGATGCGCCGGTGTCGTCGCGGCCGTACTGGGCGTGGCTCGCGGAGCGGGACACGTCGGCGGCGCTGGAGGCGTGGCGGGCCGAACTGGCGCCGGTCGAGGAGTCGGTGCTCGTCGCGCCGGCCGAGCCGAGCGCTACGACGTCCGTCGTCCTGGACCGGGTCACCGAGCGCGCGAGTGTCGAACTGGTGCGCGATCTTGAGCGGCTCGCCCGGGGTGCCGGCGTCACCCTGAACACCGTGGTGCAGCTGGCCTGGGGGCTGGTGCTGGGGCAGCTGACGGGCCGGCCCGCGGTGGTGTTCGGGGCGACGGTGGCGGGGCGTCCGGCGGAGCTCGCGGGTATGGAGGCGATGCTTGGCCTGTTCATCAACACGCTGCCGGTGCGGGTGGATCTGGACCCGGCCCGGACGGTCGGCGAGGCCCTGGCGGAGTTGCAGACACGGCAGTCGGCGCTTCTCGACCACCAGCATGTGGGGCTCAGTGCGGTGCAGCGGGCAGCGGGGCCCGGCGCGACCTTCGACACCCTGCTGGCCTTCGAGAACTACCCGGGTGATCTCGACGCCCAGCCCCTCGGCGTCGACCTCACCCTCACGGCCACGGAGCTGCGCGAGTCGACCAACTTCGCCCTGGCCCTGGGCGTCACGCCGGTCGACGGCCTGGAGATCCGCCTCGACCACCGCGCCGATCTCTTCGACCGGCGGGACGCGTCGCGGATGGCTCGGCGGCTGGTGCGGGTGCTGGAGCAGATGGCCGCCGATCCGGGGTTGCGGCTGAGTGACCTTGATCTGCTCGACGCCGCTGAGCGGGGCGTGGTGGTGGGGGAGTGGAACGCGACGGCGCGTGAAGTGGATGCGTCGTCGGTGGTGGAGCGGTTCCGGGGGTGGGTGGCTGAGGCGCCGGGGGCGGTTGCGCTGTGGTCGGGTGGGCGTGCGTTGTCGTATGCCGAGGTGGATGCGTGGTCGGATGCGGTGGCGTGTGGGTTGGTGGCGCGGGGAGTGGGGGCGGAGTCGCGGGTGGGGCTTTGCTTGCCGCGTGGCGCCGAGATGGTTGTGGGGATGTTGGGGGTGTGGAAGGCGGGTGGGGCGTACGTCCCGCTGGATCCTGAATATCCGGCTGAGCGCCTTGAGTTCATGGTGGCGGACAGTGGGGCCGGGGTCGTGGTGGTCGTGGAGGAGACCGCCGGCTGTCTGTCTGTAGGGGTTTTGCTGGATGAGTTGGTGAGTGATTCCGGTGTGCTGTTGCCGGAGGTGGGGTCTGACCAACTGGCCTACGTCATCTATACGTCGGGGTCGACGGGGCGTCCGAAGGGTGTGGCTGTCGCGCATGCGGCGGTGGCGAATTTGGCGTCGGTGATGCGTCCGGTGCTGGGGGTTGGGCCGGGTGTTACGGCGTTGCAGTTCGCGTCGTTCAGTTTTGACGCGGCGGTGCTGGACGTGGCGGTCACGCTGGCTGCGGGTGGGGCGTTGACGGTCGCTTCTGCGGAGGAGCGTCGGGATGCGTCGGCGTTGGCGGCCATGGTGGAGGCGGCCGGTGTTGATGTGGCGAGTGTGGTGCCGTCGCTGTTGGGGGTGTTGGAGCCGGGGGCGGTGCCGGGGATTGGCAACTGGGTGCTGGGTGCGGAGCGGCTGGAGGCTGGGCTGGCGGCCAAGTGGCGTGAGGGTGCGCGGGTTTGGAATACCTACGGCCCCACTGAGGCGACCGTCATCACCACCGCCGTACTGCTGGACGAGGGCATTACGGGTGAGGACATTCCGCCTGCGATCGGCCGGCCTCTGGGGAATGTCCGTACCTATGTGCTGGATGCGTTTCTGCGGCCTGTTCCTGTGGGGGTTGCGGGTGAGCTGTATATCGCCGGGTCTGGTCTCGCGCGTGGGTATGTCAACCGTCCTGGTCTGACGGCGGAACGGTTCGTCGCTTGTCCGTTCGATGGCGATGGTGGCGGGCGGATGTATCGCTCGGGTGACCTGGCGCGGTGGACTGCGGATGGGCAGTTGGAGTTTGTGGGGCGTGCGGATGCGCAGGTGAAGCTGCGTGGTTTCCGTGTCGAGCTGGGTGAGGTGGAGGCCGTTCTCGCCGCTCATCCGGGGGTTGAGCGGGCGGTGGCTGTCGTACGGGATGGTCGGCTGGTCGGTTACGTCGTCGGCGCGGGCGCGGATGCCGAGGAGGTGCGGGCGAGCGCGGCTGGTCGGTTGCCGGAGTACATGGTGCCGTCCGTGGTGGTGGTGCTGGACGCGTTCCCGTTGACGGTGAACGGGAAGGTCGATCGGGCTGCTTTGCCGGTGCCGGAGGCCGTGGCGGGTGCCGGGCGGGCGCCCGGGACTCTTGCCGAGGAGGCGTTCTGTGCGCTGTTCGCCGAGGTGCTGGGGCTGGAGAAGGTCGGGGTCGGGGACGGGTTCTTCGAGTTGGGTGGGGACTCGATCATGTCGATGCTGCTTGCCTCCCGGGCGCGGCGGGCCGGGTGGGTGGTGACGCCTCGGCAGATCTTCGAGGAGCGGACGCCGGAGCGGCTGGCGCTGGTGGCTGTCGAGACCGGGGGCGGGTCGGAGGCGGCGGCCGAGGACGGCGGGGTCGGTGAGGTGCCGTGGACGCCGGTGATGCGGGCGCTGGGTGCGGATGCGTTGCGGGCAGGGTTCGCGCAGTGGATGGCGGTGGGGGCGCCTGCCGGGCTGGGGACGGAGGTATTGGAGGCGGGGCTGGGAGCGGTGTTGGGCGTGCACGCGATGCTTCGGGCCGGCGTGCGGGGTGGGGGCACGGGGTCATCGGTCCACGGCGGCGCCGAGGGGGTGCCGGTACGGGGGGCCGTCGAGGGGCCGCCAGCGCTGGGTGGGGTCGAGGGCGTGCCGGTACGGGGCGAGGCCGAGGGGTCGCCGGTGCCGGGTGGGGTCGAGGGCTCGCCGGTGCTGGTGGTGCCGGAAGCCGGCGAGGTGGATGTTTCCGGTCGGGTCGTGCGGGTGGATGCCGTGGGCGTGCCCGACGACGGTCTCGACGACGTGGCCGCGGAGGCCGCCCGGGAGGCGGTCGCGGGACTGGATCCGCTGGCGGGCGTGATGGTGCGTGCGGTGTGGGTGGACGCGGGGCCGGATCGGGTGGGGCGCGTGGTCGTCGTAGCGCATCACCTGGTCGTCGATGGTGTGTCGTGGCGGGTGCTGATGCCGGATCTGCGGGCGGCCTGCGAGGCCGTGGCCGAGGGGCGGAACCCGGCGGACGCGCTGGAGCGGGGCGGCGCCTCCTTCCGTTCCTGGGCGCGGCAACTGGAGCGCGCGGCGCGGAGTGCTGAGCGCACGGCGGAGTTGGACGGCTGGGTGGAGTTGCTGGCCGGGGGTGACGGGCGGTGGGTGGCTGGGGCCGACGAGTCGCCGGTGGCCGGGGCCGAGGACTGGTGGGTGGCCGGGTCCGGCGAGCGGCGTGTGGCTGGGACCGGTGGGCGGCGGGCGGATGGGTCTGGCGTATGGCCGGCTGCTGGGATCGATGAGCGGTCGGTGGCTGGTGCCGATGAGGAGCCGGGGGCTGGGACCAGTGGGCGGCGGGCGGACGGGTCTGACATATGGCCGGCCGTTGGGACCGATGAGCGGTCGGTGGCTGGTGCCGATGAGCAGCCTGGGGCTGGGACCGTCGAGCAGTCGGTGGCCGGGAGCGATGGGCGGCAGGTGGTCGGGCGTCGTGGGCGGCGGGCGGATGGGTCTGGCGTATTGCAGGCCGCTGGGACCGATGAGCGGTCGGTGGCTGGTGCCGATGAGGAGCCTGGGGCTGGTGCCGATGAGCAGCCGGTGGCTGGGACCGTCGAGCAGTCGGTGGCTGGGACCGATGGGCGGCAGGTGGTCGGGCGTCGTGGGCGGCGGGCGGATGGGTCTGGCGTATTGCAGGCCGCCGGGAGCGATGAGCGGCCGGTGGCCGAGGCCGGTGGTGGGTGGCCGGTCGCCGGGCGTGGTGAGCGGCGTGTGGCGGGGACCGGTGGGCGGCTGGTGGTCAAGGGTGGCGTACGGCGCGTAGCCGGGGCTGATGTACGGCGGGTCGTCGGGGCTCGGGAGCTGGATCCGGGGCGGGACACCGTGCGCGTTCTCTCGCGGCGGGAGTGGGCCGTGTCCGCCGAGGTCAGTGCCGTGCTCGTGGGGCGTACCCCGGCGCTCTTTCACTGTGGTGTGCACGAGGTGTTGCTGGCGACGCTGGCCGGGGCCGTGGCGCGGTGGCGGCCCGAGGCCGGTGTCGACGGGCTGTTGGTGGACGTGGAGGCGCACGGGCGGGAACCGTTGGCGGAGGGCATGGACGTGTCCCGGACGGTGGGCTGGTTCACCGCGGTGCACCCGTTGCGGCTGGAGGTGTCGGGCCTGGACCTGGACGATGCCGCGGTCGGCGGTGCCTCGGCCGGAGCGCTGGTCAAGCGGGTGAAGGAGCAGGTGCAGGCGGTGCCCGGGGACGGGCTGGGGCACGGTCTGCTGCGCTGGGCGAACCCGGACACGGCACGGGTGCTGGCGGAGCTCCCCGTGCCGGAGATCGGCTTCAACTATCTGGGTCGGTTCGCAGCTGCCGGCGCGGACGCCGGCCCGGTTCGTGCCTGGCAGACCTCCGGGGACGCCGCCATGGTCGGTACGGCGGATCCGGACATGCCGGTGGCGCACGCGCTGGAAGCCGGCGCCCTGGTGGCCGACACTCCGGACGGGCCGCTGCTCACCCTCACGCTGAGCTGGCCCCGGACGCTGCTCGACGAGCGCCGGGCGGAATGTCTGGGTGAGGCCTGGCTGGAGCTGCTGGAAGGCCTCGCCGCCCATACCGCCGATCCGACGGCGGGCGGTCACACGCCCTCCGACTTCGCGCTGCTCGATCTCGACCAGGACGAGATCGAGGCTTTCGAGTCCGAGTTCGCCGACGACCACCACCACTGATTGCCGGCCGTAGGCCGCTGTTCGTCTCCCTCCTGTCTCTCTCGTCTCTGCTGCCTTCCTTGCCTTACTTGCGCCCGTTCTGGGCCATCCCATTTGTGAGGAGATCTACGCAATGACCCGGACCCGGAACGCCATCGAAGACATCTGGCCGCTGTCGCCCCTGCAGGAGGGACTGCTGTTCCACGCGGCCTTCGGGGACGGCGCGTCCGACGTGTACGCGGGACAGCGGGCCCTCGCCCTCGACGGGCCGCTGGACATCGCCCGGCTGCGCCGCTCCTGGGAGGCCCTGGTCGCCCGGCACGGCGCCCTGCGGGCGGGCTTCCGTCGGCGCAGGTCGGGGCAGGCCGTGCAGGTCGTCGCCCGGCAGGTGGAACTCCCGTGGCAGGAAGCCGACTTGAGGGAGCTGCCGCAAGCCGAGGCGGAGGCCGAGGCGGCCCGGCTGTCCGAGGCGGAACTGTCGGCCGGCTTCGACCTGGAGCGCGGCCCGCTGCTGCGGCTGCTGCTGATCCGCCTCGGCGAGCGGCGGCACCGCCTCGTCATGACGACCCATCACATCGTGCTGGACGGCTGGTCGTTGCCGATCCTGGTGGATGAGCTCTCGACGCTGTACCGCGCCGGGGGCGAGGCCCGGGCGCTGCCCCCGGTCCGCTCCTACAAGGACTACCTGGCCTGGCTGGGCCGCCAGGACCGGGAGGCGGCACGGGCCGCGTGGCGCGCGGAACTGGCCGGGGCGGACGAGCCCACCCTGGTCGCGCCGGCCGACCCCGCCCGGGCACCGCTGCGCCCCGAGGCGCTGGTCACCGAGTGCAGCGCGGAACTGACCCGGGCACTGGAGACGCTGGCCCGCGACCACGGCGTCACCATGGCCACGGTGGTGCAGGGCGCGTGGGCCCTGGTCCTCGCCCGGCTGGCCGGACGCCAGGACGTCGTGTTCGGCACCACGGTCGCGGGCCGCCCCACGGACCTGCCGGGCGCCGACTCGCTCATCGGCCTGTTCATCAACACATTGCCGGTCCGGGTCGAGCTGACCGGCGGCCTCTCCGTCGCCGACCTGCTGCGCACCCTGCAGTCCCGCCAGATCGCCCTCCTGGGTCACCAGCACCTCGGGCTCACGGAGATACGGCAACTCGCCGGACCCGGCGCCGAGTTCGACACGCTCGTGGTGTACGAGAACTACCCGCGCCCGGCGGACACGGCACCGGCCGACCCCGACGCCCTCAGCATCCGCTTCGACGGCCGCACGAGGGACGCCAGCCACTACCCGCTCGGCCTGATCGTCGGCCCCGGCGAGCGCCTGGAGCTGCAACTCGACCACCGCACCGACCTGTTCGACCGGGCCCGCGCCGAACAGGTGCTGGCCGCGCTCCACCAGGTCCTCCAAGGCTTCGCGGCCGACCCGCGTACGCCGCTGGCCCGCCTCGGACTCCTGACCGGCGCCGAACTGGCCCGTGTGACCCGGGACTGGCAGGACATCCAGCCCGAGGTGCCCACCGGGACCCTGCCCGAACTGCTCGCCGCACAGGTGCGCCGGACACCCGACGCACCGGCCCTGGACTCGGACGAGCGGACGTACGGCTACGCCGAACTGCAGGACGAAGCGGGCCGCCTGGCACGGCACCTCATCACCCTGGGAGTGGGTCCCGAGCGCCGGGTCGCCGTCCTCGCCGAACGCTCCGCCGACACCGTGGTCGCGCTCCTCGCCGTCTCGATGGCGGGCGGGGCCTTCGTCCCCCTCGACCCCGGGCACCCCGCCGACCGGCTCGCCCTCGTCCTGGAGGACGCCGACCCGGTCGCGGTGCTGTGCACCGAAGCCGGACGCGCCCTGCTGCCCGAGACCGCCCGGGACCATGCGATCGCCCTCGACGACCCGCAGGTCACGGCAGCGGTGGCCCGCCAGGCCCCGGGCCGCGTGACCGACGCCGAACGCACGGCACCCCTGCGCCCCGCCAACGCCGCCTATGTCATCCACACGTCGGGTTCGACGGGGCGGCCGAAGGGTGTGGTGGTGTCGCATGCGGGGTTGGTGAATTTGGCGGGTGCGCAGGTTGAGCGGTTTGCGGTGGGTGTGGGTGCTCGGGTGTTGCAGTTTGCGTCGTTGAGTTTTGACGCGGCGGTGTCTGAGTTGTGCATGGCGTGGGGTGCGGGTGCGGTGTTGGTGGTGGCGGGGGTTGGGGGGTTGCCGCCGCGGGTGTCGTTGGGTGAGGCGTTGGTGCGGTCGGGGGCGTCGCATGTGACGGTGCCGCCGGGTGTGTTGGCGGTGGAGGAGGGGGTGTTGCCGGCGGGGTTGGAGACGTTGGTGGTGGCGGGGGAGGCGTGTGCTGCGGGGTTGGTGGAGCGGTGGTCGTCTGGTCGGCGGATGGTGAATGCGTATGGGCCGACTGAGGTGACGGTGTGTGCGGCGATGAGTTTGCCGTTGGAGCGGGGTGTGGTGGGTGGGTCGGGGGTGGTGCCGATTGGTCGGCCGTTGCGGAATGCCGGGGTGTTTGTGCTGGATGCGTTTTTGCAGCCGGTGCCGGTGGGGGTGCGTGGTGAGTTGTATGTGTCGGGGGTGGGGTTGGCGCGTGGGTATGCGGGGCGTGCTGGTCTGACGTCGGAGCGGTTTGTGGCCTGCCCGTTCGGTGAGGGCGGGGGCCGGATGTATCGCACGGGGGATGTGGTGCGGTGGTTGGCGGATGGGCAGTTGGAGTTTTTGGGGCGTGCGGATGAGCAGGTGAAGATCCGTGGGTTCCGGGTGGAGTTGGGTGAGGTCGAGGCGGTTCTGTCGGCTCATGCGGGGGTCGAGCAGGCGGTCGCGCTGGTCCGTGACGGACGGCTGATCGCGTACGCCATCGGTGACGTGGACAGTGGGGAGCTGCGGACGCACGCCGCGGCTCAGCTGCCCGAGTACATGGTGCCGTCCGCTGTGGTGGTGCTGGACGCGTTCCCGTTGACGGTGAACGGGAAGGTGGATCGGGCTGCTCTGCCGGTGCCGGATCTGGGGGCCGGTGCATCTCGTGGGCCGGCGACTCCTACGGAGGAGGCGCTGTGTGGGCTGTTCGCCGAGGTGCTGGGCCTGGAGCGGGTCGGCGCCGAGGAGAGCTTCTTCGAGCTGGGTGGTGATTCGCTGCTGGTGATGCGGCTGATCGCCCGTGTCCGCTCGGTGCTGGAGGTGTCGGTCGGGGTCCGTGAGGTCTTCGCCGACCCGACCGTGGCGGGAGTCGCACGGCTGGTCGAGGGTGCTGGGGCCTCGGCGGGTGTGGTGCTGGGGCGGCGTGCGCGGCCGGAGCGGGTGCCGTTGTCCTTCGCTCAGCAGCGGATGTGGTTCCTCAATCGGATGGACGAGGCGGGGGCGGCTGCCTACAACATGCCGTTTGCCCTCCGACTTTCAGGACGGCTGGACTCGGCGGCGCTGGCGGCAGCATTGGGCGACGTCGCCGATCGGCACGAGAGTCTGCGTACGGTCTTCCCGGATGTGGAGGGTGTGCCGTATCAGGAGATCCGTGAGGGTGCCGAGGGGCGTCCGGAGCTGGTGGTCGTCGACGCCGGTGAGCGGTGGCGTGAGCTGGTGGAGGACGAGGCCGGGCGGGGCTTCGATCTGGCGGTTGAACTGCCGTGGCGGACGACCTTGTTGAGGGTCTCGGAGGCGGAGTGGGTGCTCCTGCTGGTGGCTCATCACATCGCGACTGACGCCTGGTCGATGGGCGTACTCGCGAATGACCTCCAGAACGCCTATGGCGCGCGGCTTGCCGGGGAGGCTCCGGGGTGGACGCCGTTGCCGGTGCAGTACGCGGATTACGCGCTGTGGCAGCGTGAGGTGCTGGGCGAGCTGGAGGACCCGTCGAGTGCGGCGGCGGGGCAAATCGCTTATTGGCGTGGGGCGTTGGAGGGGGCGCCGCAGGAGACGGTGCTGCCCTTCGATCGGCCGCGTCCGGCGGTGCCGACGTTCCGGAGTGGGTCGGTGCCGGTCGGGGTGGATGCGGTGACGCATGCCCGGTTGGTGGAGCTGGCCGGGCGGGGCGGGGCGACGATGTTCATGGTCGTGCATGCCGCGTTGGCCGTGCTGCTGGCGCGGATGGGTGCCGGGGAGGATGTCTGCGTCGGTACACCCGTTGCCGGGCGCTCGGACTCACAGTTGGAAGACCTGGCCGGGTTCTTCGTCAACACGCTCGTTCTGCGGTCGGACGCGTCCGGTGACCCCACCTTCGGGGATCTGCTGGCGCGTATCAGGGAGTCCGACCTGTCGGCGTACGCGCACCAGGACGTGCCGTTCGAGCGGCTCGTCGACGAGTTGAACCCTGAGCGCTCCGCGGCCCGCAACCCGCTGTTCCAGGTGATGTTGGCGCTTCAGAACGTGCCCGAGGCGCGGTGGGAGCTGCAAGGGCTGTGGGTGGAGCAGGTGCCGCCGGTGGAGGACCCCGCGGCACGGTTCGATCTGTCGGTGGACCTCAGCGAGCTGTGGACCGATGGTGGCGCCCCCGCTGGGCTGGGGGGCGGGCTTCTTTACGCCGCGGATCTGTTCGATGAGGCGACGGTGCGTGGGCTGGCCGGGCGGTTGGTGCGGCTGCTGGAGCAGGTCGCGGCCGACCCGGGGCTGCGGCTGAGTGACCTTGATCTGCTGGAGGAGTCCGAGCGGGCGGCGGTCGTCGAGGAGTGGAACGCGACGGCGCGAGAGGTGGATGCGTCGTCGGTGGTCGAGCGGTTCCGCGCCCGCGCGGCCGAGGCGCCGGGGGCGGTTGCGCTGTGGTCGGGCGGCCGAGGGCTGTCGTACGCCGAAGTGGACAGGTCCTCCGATGCGTTGGCGCGTGGGTTGGTGGCGCGTGGGTTGGTGGCGCGTGGTGTGGGGGCGGAGTCGCGGGTGGGGCTTTGCTTGCCGCGTGGCGCCGAGATGGTTGTGGCGATGCTGGCGGTGTGGAAGGCCGGTGGGGCGTACGTACCGCTCGACCCTGAGTATCCGTCTGAGCGGCTTGAGTTCATGGTGGCGGACAGTGGGGCCGGAGTGGTGCTGGTCTCGGAGGAGACCGCCGGACGGATGCCCGAAGGGGTTTTGCTGGATGAGTTGGTGAGTGATGCCGGTGTGCTGCTGCCGGAGGCTGGGGCTGACCAACTGGCCTATGTGATCTATACGTCGGGGTCGACCGGGCGTCCCAAGGGTGTGGCCGTTGCGCATGCGGCGGTGGCCAACCTGGCGTCGGTGATGCGTCCGGTGCTCGGCGTCGAACCGGGCGTCACCGCCTTGCAGTTCGCGTCGTTCAGCTTCGACGCGGCGGTGCTGGACGTGGCCGTCACCCTCGCCGCAGGCGGCACGCTGGCGATCGCCTCGGCTGAGGAACGGCTGGACTCTGCTGCCCTGGCCGAGATGGTGCAAGCGGCCGGCGTCGACGTGGCGAGTGTGGTGCCCTCGCTGCTGGGGGTGCTGGAGCCGGACGCGGTGCCGGGGATCGGGAACTGGGTGCTGGGCGCCGAGCGCCTGGAGGCCGGATTGGCGGCCAAGTGGCGTGCAGCTGCCCGGGTGTGGAACACGTACGGCCCGACCGAGGCGACCGTCATCACCACCGCCGTACCGCTGGACGAGGGCATCACGGGCGAGGACGCCCCGCCCGCCATCGGCCGGCCCCTCGGGAACGTCCGCACCTACGTGCTGGATGCCTTCCTCCGTCCCGTGCCCCTGGGCGTGCCCGGTGAGCTGTACATCGCGGGAGACGGCCTGGCCCGGGGTTACGTGAACCGTCCCGACTTGACCGCCGAGCGGTTCGTGGCCTGCCCGTTCGATGAGGACGGCGGCCGGATGTACCGCACCGGCGACCTGGCCCGCTGGACGCCGGACGGGCAGCTTGAGTTCGTGGGGCGTGCCGACGCGCAGGTCAAGATCCGCGGCTTCCGGGTCGAACTCGGCGAGGTCGAAGCCGTACTCGCCGCCCACCCGCAGGTCGAGCAGGCCGTGGCCGTCGTACGGGATGCGCGGCTGATCGGGTACGTCGTCGGCGATGCGGACGAGGACGCGGTGCGGGCGCATGCGGGGACGCGGCTTCCGGACTACATGGTGCCGTCGGCTGTGGTGGTGCTGGACGCGCTGCCGTTGACGGTGAACGGGAAGGTGGATCGGGCTGCTCTGCCGGTGCCGGATCTGGGGGCGGGTGCTTCCCGTGGGCCCGAGACGGAGGTGGAGGAGGCGCTCTGCGGGCTGTTCGCCGATCTGCTCGGGCTGGAGAGCGTCGGCGCGGAGGAGAGTTTCTTCGCGCTGGGTGGTGATTCGCTGCTGGTGATGCGGCTGATCGCCCGTATCCGCTCGGCGCTGGAGGTGTCGGTCGGCGTCCGTGAGGTCTTCGCGGAGCCCACGGTCGCGGGTATTGCGCGGCTGGTCGAAGGCGGCGCCGGGGCTTCGGCGGGTGTGGTGCTGGGGCGGCGGGAGCGTCCTGAGCGGGTGCCGTTGTCCTTCGCGCAGCAGCGGATGTGGTTCCTCAACCGGATGGACGAGACCGGGGCGTCCGTCTACAACCTGCCGCTGGTGCTGCGGCTGAGCGGCACCCTTGACACCGAGGCCCTGCAGGCGGCGCTGGTCGACATCGCCGACCGGCACGAGACGCTGCGCACGGTCTTCCCGGACATCGAGGGTGTGCCGTATCAGGAGATCCGCCAGGGCGCAGAGGGGCGTCCGGAGCTGGTGGTGGTCGAGGCCGGGGAGCGCTGGCGTGAGCTCATGCGGGACGAGATCGGCCGTGGCTTCGACGTCGGGGTCGACCTGCCGTGGCGCACCACGCTGCTCAAGGTGTCGGAGGCGGAGTGGGTGCTGTTGCTGGTGGCCCACCACATCGCGACCGACGCCTGGTCGATGGGCGTGATAGCGGGCGATCTCCGGGACGCCTATCGTGCCCGTCTCGCCGGCGAGGACGCCCCGGGCTGGGCGCCTCTCCCTGTCCAGTACGCGGATTACGCGCTGTGGCAGCGTGAGGTGCTGGGCGAGCTGGAGGACCCGTCGAGTGCGGCGGCGGGTCAGATCGCCCACTGGCGGCGGGAGTTGGACGGGGCGCCGCAGGAGACCGTGCTTCCCTTCGACCGCTCGCGTCCGGCGGTGCCGACGTTCCGGAGTGGGTCGGTGCCGGTCGGGGTGGATGCGGTGACGCATGCCCGGTTGGTGGAGCTGGCCGCGCGGGGCGGGGCGACGATGTTCATGGTCGTGCATGCCGCGTTGGCCGTGCTGCTGGCGCGGATGGGTGCCGGGGAGGATGTCTGCGTCGGTACACCCGTTGCCGGGCGCTCGGACTCACAGCTGGAAGACCTCGCTGGGTTCTTCGTGAACACGCTCGTCCTGCGGTCGGACGCGTCCGGGAACCCCACCTTCGGGGATCTGCTGGCGCGTATCAGGGAGTCCGACCTGTCGGCGTACGCGCACCAGGACGTGCCGTTCGAGCGGCTCGTCGACGAGTTGAACCCGGAGCGCTCCGCGGCCCGCAACCCGCTGTTCCAGGTGATGCTGGCCCTCCAGAACGTGCCCGAGGCGCAGTGGGGGCTTGAAGGACTGACCGTCGAGCAGATCCCGCCGGAGATGGCTCCCGCCCGGTTCGATCTGTCGGTGGGCCTCGGGGAGCTGTGGACCGAGGGCGGTGCCCCGGCTGGGCTGGAGGGTGGGCTGCTGTATGCGGCCGATCTGTTCGATGAGGCGACGGTACGTGGGCTGGCCGGGCGGCTGGTGCGGGTGCTGGAACAGGTCGCGGCCGACCCGGGGCTGCGGCTGAGTGACCTTGACCTGCTGGACGCCTCCGAGCGGGCGGCGGTCGTCGAGGAGTGGAACGCGACGGCGCGAGAGGTGGATGCGTCGTCGGTCGTGGAGCGGTTCCGCGCCCGTGTGGCCGTGGCGCCGGAGACGGTCGCGGTGTGGGCGGAGGGCCGGGCCTGGTCGTACGGCGAGGTCGATGCCCGCTCTGATGCGTTGGCGCGTGGGTTGGTGGCGCGGGGTGTGGGGCGCGAGTCCCGGGTCGGCCTGTGCTTGCCGCGTGGTGTCGAGATGGTCGTGGCGATGTTGGGGGTGTGGAAGGCCGGTGGGGCGTACGTCCCGCTCGACCCTGAGTATCCGGCTGAGCGGCTTGAGTTCATGGTGGCGGACAGTGGGGCCGGAGTGGTGCTGGTCTCGGAGGAGACCGCCGGACGGGTGTCCGGAGGGGTTCTGCTGGATGAGTTGGTGAGCGATGCCGGTGTGCTGCTGCCGGAATTCGGCTCGGGCCAACTCGCCTATGTCATCTATACGTCGGGGTCGACGGGGCGTCCGAAGGGTGTAGCTGTCGCGCACGCCTCCGTGGCCAACTTGGCGTCGGTGATGCGTCCGGTGCTCGGCGTCGAACCGGGTGTCACGGCCTTGCAGTTCGCGTCGTTCAGTTTCGACGCGGCGGTGCTGGACGTGGTGGTCACGCTGGCTGCCGGGGGCACGTTGGCGATCGCCTCGTCCGATGAACGGCTGGACGCGGCAGCACTGGCACGCATGATCGAAGCGGCCGGCGTGAACACGGCCAGCGTCGTGCCTTCCCTCCTCGGCGCGTTGGACCCGGACACGGTCTCCGGGATCGGGAACTGGGTGCTGGGTGCCGAACGCCTGGAGGCCGGTCTGGCCGCCAAGTGGCGTGAGGCAGCCCAGGTATGGAACACGTACGGCCCCACCGAGGCGACCGTCATCACCACCGCCGTACTGCTGGACGAGGGCATCACGGGTGAGGACGCGCCACCTGCCATCGGCCGGCCTCTGGGGAACGTCCGTACCTACGTCCTCGACGCTTTCCTCCGCCCCGTCCCTGTGGGTGTGACAGGTGAGCTGTACATCGCCGGCGACGGGCTAGCCCGGGGTTACGTCAACCGTCCCGACCTGACGGCGGAGCGCTTCATAGCCTGCCCGTTCGATGAGGACGGTGGCCGGATGTACCGCACCGGCGACCTGGCCCGCTGGACGGCGGACGGGCAGCTGGCCTTCGTCGGCCGTGCCGACGAGCAGGTCAAGATCCGCGGCTTCCGGGTCGAACTCGGCGAGGTCGAAGCCGTACTCGCAGCCCATCCGCACATCGAGCGGGCCCTGGCCGTCGTACGGGACGGCCGTCTGGTCGGTTACGTCGTCGGGGACGTGGACGCCGAGGACATGCGGGCGAGCGCGGCCGCCCGGCTGCCGGAGTACATGGTCCCGTCAGCGGTTGTCGTGCTCGACACCTTCCCGCTGACCGTCAACGGCAAGATCGACCGCGCCGCCCTGCCGGTTCCGGACCTGGGCGCCGGTGCATCGCGTGAGCCCGCGACCCCGACCGAGGAGGCGTTGGCGGCTCTGTTCGCCGAGGTGCTGGACCTGGAGCGGGTCGGTGCGGAGGAGGGCTTCTTCGAGCTCGGCGGTGACTCGCTGAAGGTGATGCGGCTGATCGCCCGTATCCGCTCGGTGCTGGACGTGTCCGTTGGGGTACGTGAGGTCTTCGCGGAGCCGACCGTGGCCGCAGTCGCACGGCTGGCCGACACCGCCGGCGCGTCGGCCGGCGTGCTGCTGGGGCGGCGTGAGCGGCCCGACCGGATACCCCTGTCCTTCGCCCAACAGCGGATGTGGTTCCTCAACCGGATGGACGGGGAGGGCGCTGAGGGAGCCGCTGCCTACAACCTTCCCTTCGCTCTGCGGCTGACCGGCAGCCTCGATGTCGAGGTGCTGGAGTCGGCGCTGTGGGACATCGCCGACCGGCACGAGAGCCTGCGTACGGTCTTCCCGGATGTGGAGGGTGTGCCGTATCAGGAGATCCGCCAGGGTGCCGAGGGGCGTCCGGAGCTGGTGGTCGTCGACGCCGGTGAGCGGTGGCGTGAGCTGGTGGAGGACGAGGCCGGGCGGGGCTTCGATCTGGCGGTTGAACTGCCGTGGCGGACCACGCTGTTGAGGGTCTCGGACGCGGAGTGGGTGCTCCTGCTGGTGGCTCACCACATCGCGACCGACGCCTGGTCGATGGGCGTGCTGGCCCGTGATCTGCGGTCGGCGTACCAGGCGCGGTTGAGCGGCCGGGCGCAGGAGCGGGAGCTGCTCCCCGTCCAGTACGCGGATTACGCGCTGTGGCAGCGCGAGGTGCTCGGCGAGCTGGACGACCCCGACAGCCAGGTGTCCGCCCAGGTCGCTTACTGGAAGCGGGAGTTGGCGGGGGCGCCGCAGGAGACCGTGCTGCCCTTCGACCGGCCGCGTCCGGCGGTTCCGTCGTTCCGTAGTGGGTCGGTGCCGGTGGACGTCGATGCGGTGACGCATGCCCGGCTGGCCGATCTGGCCGCGCGGAGCGGGGCGACGATGTTCATGGTCGTGCACGCGGCGCTGGCGGTGTTGCTGGCGAGGATGGGGGCCGGGGAGGACGTCTGCATCGGTACGCCGGTCGCGGGGCGTGCGGACTCCCAGCTGGAGGATCTGGCCGGCTTCTTCGTCAACACGCTCGTCCTGCGGTCGGACGCTGCCGGGAACCCCACGTTCGGTGAGTTGCTGGGGCGGGTGCGGGAGGCCGATCTGTCGGCGTACGCCCACCAGGATGTGCCGTTCGAGCGGCTCGTCGACGAGGTGAATCCGGAGCGGTCGGCGGCACGCAACCCGCTGTTCCAGGTGCTGCTCGCGCTGCAGAACGTGCCCGAGGCCCTCTGGGACCTCGAAGGGCTGGTCGTCGAGCAGATCCCGCCGCTGGCGGATCCGCCGGCCCGCTTCGATCTGTCCCTCACGCTGAGCGAGCGTCGCTCGGAGGGCGGGTCGGCCGACGGTCTGCGGGGCGGCATCCTCTACGCCGCCGACCTGTTCGACGAGGGAACGGTGCGTGCGTTGGCCGGGCGGCTGGTGCGGGTGCTGGAGCAGGTCGCGGCCGATCCGGAGCTGCGGCTGGGCGCCGTGGAGGTGCTGGAGGAGGGCGAGCGGGCGGCGGTCGTAGAGCAGTGGAACGGCACCGCGAGTGACGATGCCGAAGCCGCGACCGTGCTGGAGCTGTTCCAGGGGTGGGTGGCGCGGACGCCGGATGCAGACGCCCTGTGCTCCGAGGATCAGACCCTGTCCTACGCCGAACTCGACGCCCGAGCGGCCGTGTTGGCGCGGGGTCTGATGGCGCGCGGTGTGGGACGGGAGTCCCGGGTCGGCCTGTGCTTCCCGCGCGGGATCGAGGCGATCATCGCGATTCTGGCCGTGTGGAAGGCCGGCGGGGCGTATGTCCCGCTGGATCCCGCGTACCCCTCCGACCGGCTGGCCTACATGGTCGCCGACAGCGACGCCGAACTGGTCCTGGTCGCGCCCGAAACCGCCGACCGGCTGCCCGGTGAGGTGCAGACGGTCCTGCTCGACGAGTTGGACGGCGACCAGGCCGGGCGCGAACTGCCGGACGTCGCTCCTGATCAGCTCGCCTACATCATCTACACCTCGGGTTCGACGGGGCGGCCGAAGGGTGTGGTGGTGTCGCATGCGGGGTTGGTGAATTTGGCGGGTGCGCAGATTGAGCGGTTTGCGGTGGGTGTGGGTGCTCGGGTGTTGCAGTTTGCGTCGTTGAGTTTTGACGCGGCGGTGTCTGAGTTGTGCATGGCGTGGGGTGCGGGTGCGGTGTTGGTGGTGGCGGGGGTTGGGGGGTTGCCGCCGCGGGTGTCGTTGGGTGAGGCGTTGGTGCGGTCGGGGGCGTCGCATGTGACGGTGCCGCCGGGTGTGCTGGCGGTGGAGGAGGGGGTGTTGCCGGCGGGGTTGGAGACGTTGGTGGTGGCGGGGGAGGCGTGTGCTGCGGGGTTGGTGGAGCGGTGGTCGTCTGGTCGGCGGATGGTGAATGCGTATGGGCCGACTGAGGTGACGGTGTGTGCGGCGATGAGTTTGCCGTTGGAGCGGGGTGTGGTGGGTGGGTCGGGGGTGGTGCCGATTGGTCGGCCGTTGCGGAATGCCGGGGTGTTTGTGCTGGATGCGTTTTTGCAGCCGGTGCCGGTGGGGGTGCGTGGTGAGTTGTATGTGTCGGGGGTGGGGTTGGCGCGTGGGTATGCGGGGCGTGCTGGTCTGACGTCGGAGCGGTTTGTGGCCTGCCCGTTCGGTGAGGGCGGGGGCCGGATGTATCGCACGGGGGATGTGGTGCGGTGGTTGGCGGATGGGCAGTTGGAGTTTTTGGGGCGTGCGGATGAGCAGGTGAAGATCCGTGGGTTCCGGGTGGAGTTGGGTGAGGTCGAGGCGGTTCTGTCGGCTCATGCGGGGGTCGAGCAGGCGGTCGCGCTGGTCCGTGACGGACGGCTGATCGCGTACGCCGTCGGCGACACGGATGCCACCGCTCTGCGCGCATTCGCTGCCGCTCGCGTGCCGGATTACCTGGTGCCGTCCGCGGTCGTCGTCCTGGACGCGTTCCCGTTGACGGTGAACGGGAAGGTGGACCGGGCTGCTCTGCCGGTGCCGGATCTGGGGGCCGGTGCCTCTCGTGGGCCGGCGACTCCTACGGAGGAGGCGCTGTGTGGGCTGTTCGCCGAGGTGCTGGGCCTGGAGAGGGTCGGCGCCGAGGAGAGCTTCTTCGAGCTGGGTGGTGATTCGCTGCTGGTGATGCGGCTGATCGCCCGTGTCCGCTCGGTGTTGGAGGTGTCGGTCGGGGTCCGTGAGGTCTTCGCCGACCCGACCGTGGCGGGAGTCGCACGGCTGGTCGACACCGCCGGGGCCTCGGCGGGAGTCATCTTGGCGCGCCGGGAGCGCCCCGAGCGCGTACCGCTGTCCTTCGCTCAGCAGCGGATGTGGTTCCTCAACCGGATGGACGAGACGGGGGCCTCCGCCTACAACCTGCCCTTCGCCCTACAACTGACCGGCAGTCTCGACGTCGAGGTGCTGAAGTCGGCACTGGGTGATGTGGCGGATCGGCACGAGAGTCTGCGCACGGTATTCCCGGACGTGGAGGGCGTGCCGTATCAGGAGATCCGAGAGGGTGCCGAGGGGCGTCCGGAGCTGGTGGTCGTCGAGGCCGGCGAGCGCTGGCGTGACGCCATGCAGGACGAGGCCGGTCGTGGCTTCGACCTCGCCGTCGAACTGCCGTGGCGGACGACCCTGTTGAGGGTCTCGGCGGCGGAGTGGGTGCTCCTCCTGGTGGCTCACCACATCGCGACTGACGCCTGGTCGATGGGCGTACTCGCGAACGACCTCCAGAACGCCTATCGCGCACGGCTGTCGGGTGCCGAACGCGAATGGGAACCGCTCCCCGTCCAGTACGCCGACTACGCCCTCTGGCAGCGCGAGGTGCTCGGCGAGCTGGACGACCCGGAGAGCCCCGGTGCCGGGCAGATCGCTTACTGGCGGCGGGCGTTGGAGGGAGCGCCGCAGGAGACGGCGCTGCCGTTCGACCGGCCGCGTCCGGCGGCACCCTCGTTCCGCGGTGGTCAGGTGCCGGTGCGGGTGGACGCGGAGACGCACGCCCGACTGACGGAGCTGGCGGCGCAGGGTGGGGCGACGATGTTCATGGTCGTGCACGCCGCGCTGTCGATACTGCTGTCGCGGATGGGAGCGGGGGAGGACATCTGCGTCGGCACTCCGGTCGCCGGCCGCTCCGACGCACAACTGGAGGAACTGGCCAGCCTTTTCGTCAACACGCTCGTCCTGCGGTCCGACTTGGCGGGGAATCCGTCCTTCCGGGACCTGCTGGCGCGCATCAGGGAGACCGACCTCTCGGCGTACGCCCACCAGGACGTGCCGTTCGAGCGGCTCGTCGACGAGCTGAACCCGGCCCGTTCCGCCGCCCGCAACCCGCTGTTCCAGGTGATGCTGGCCCTCCAGAACGTGCCCGAGCCGCGCTGGGACCTCGAAGGGCTGGCGGTCGAACAGGTTCCTCACGCAGAGGACCTCGCGGCCCGATTCGATCTGTCCCTCTCGCTGAGCGAGCGCCGGTCGGAGGGCGGCACGGCCGATGGTCTGCGGGGCGGCATCCTCTACGCCGCGGATCTGTTCGATGAGGCGACGGTGCGTGGTCTGGCCGGGCGGTTGGTGAGGGTGCTGGAGCAGGTCGCGGCCGACCCGGGGCTGCGGCTGAGCGACCTCGACCTGCTGGAGGAGTCCGAGCGGGCGGCGGTCGTGGACGAGTGGAACGCCACCGCGAGCGAGGTGGACACCTCGACTGTGCTGGCGCGGTTCCGTGCAAGCGTGGCCAGGGCACCGGAGGCGGTCGCGCTGTGGTCCGAGGGCCGGGGCCTGTCGTATGCCGAGGTGGATGCGCGCTCTGATGCGTTGGCGCGTGGGTTGGTGGTGCGGGGTGTGGGGCGCGAGTCCCGGGTGGGGCTGTGCTTGCCGCGTGGGGCCGAGATGGTCGTGGCGATGTTGGGGGTGTGGAAGGCCGGTGGGGCGTACGTCCCGCTGGACCCGGAGTACCCCTCGGACCGGCTCGCCTACATGGTGACCGACAGCGCGGCGCAGCTGGTGCTGGTCGCGCAGGAGACCGCCGGGCGGGTGTCCGCAGGGGTTCTGCTGGATGAGTTGGCGAGTGATTCCGGCGTGCTGCCGGAAGTTGGCTGCGACCAACTGGCCTATGTGATCTATACGTCGGGGTCGACGGGGCGTCCCAAGGGTGTGGCCGTCGCGCACGCCTCCGTGGCCAACTTGGCGTCGGTGATGCGTCCGGTGCTCGGCGTCGAACCGGGCGTCACCGCCCTGCAGTTCGCGTCGTTCAGCTTCGACGCGGCGGTGCTGGACGTGGCCGTCACCCTCGCCGCAGGCGGCACGCTGGCGATCGCCTCCGCCGAGGAACGGCTGGACCCCGCCGCCCTGGCCGCGATGCTTCAGGCATCCAGCGTGACCACGGCGAGTGTGGTGCCGTCGCTGCTGGGTGTGCTGGAGCCGGGGGCGGCCCCCGGGGTCGGCAACTGGGTGCTGGGTGCTGAGCGCCTGGAGGCCGGATTGGCGGCCAAGTGGCGTGCAGCTGCCCGGGTGTGGAACACGTACGGCCCGACCGAGGCGACCGTCATCACCACCGCCGTACTGCTGGAGGCGGGCATCACGGGCGAGGACGCCCCGCCCGCCATCGGCCGGCCCCTCGGGAACGTCCGCACCTACGTGCTGGATGCCTTCCTCCGTCCCGTGCCCCTGGGCGTGCCCGGTGAGCTGTACATCGCGGGTGACGGTCTGGCCCGGGGTTACGTCAACCGTCCCGATCTGACCGCCGAGCGGTTCGTGGCCTGCCCGTTCGATGAGGACGGTGGCCGGATGTACCGCACCGGCGACCTGGCCCGCTGGACGGCGGACGGCCAGCTCGCCTTCGTCGGCCGTGCCGACGAGCAGGTGAAGATCCGTGGCTTCCGGGTCGAACTCGGCGAGGTCGAAGCCGTACTCGCCGCCCACCCCCACGTCGACCAATCCGCGGCACAGATCTGCGACGGCCGTCTGATCGGCTACGCCGTCGGCGCCACCGACACGGACGACCTCCGTGCCTTCGCCGCCACCCGGCTGCCGGACTACATGGTCCCCTCGACGGTCGTCGTGCTCGACGCTCTGCCGCTGACCGTCAACGGCAAGGTCGACCGTGCCGCCCTCCCGGTGCCGGATGTGGGCGCCGGTGCATCTCGCGGGCCTGCGACCCCGACGGAGGAGGCGCTGGCCGCGCTGTTCGCCGAGGTGCTGGACGTGGAGAGCGTCGGTGCGGAGGAGAGCTTCTTCGAACTCGGCGGCGACTCCCTGAAGGTCATGCGGCTGATAGCCCGCATCCGCTCGGCGCTGGAGGTGTCGGTCGGCGTCCGTGAGGTCTTCGCGGAGCCCACGGTCGCGGGGATCGCCCGGCTGGTCGACACCGCCGCCGCGTCGACCGGTGTCGTGCTTTCGCGCCGGGAACGCCCCGACCGGATACCGCTGTCCTTCGCACAGCAGCGGATGTGGTTCCTCAACCGGATGGACGAGACCGGGGCGTCCGCTTACAACATGCCCTTCGCTCTCCGCCTGACCGGCACCCTCGACACCGAGGCCCTACAGGCAGCGCTGGGGGACATCGCCGACCGGCACGAGAGCCTGCGTACCGTCTTCCCGGACATCGAGGGAGTGCCGTACCAGGAGATCCGCGAAGGTGCCGCGGGCCGCCCCCGGCTCCAGGTCGTCGAGGCCGGCGAGCAGTGGCGGGACGCCATGCGGGGCGAGGCCGAGCGCGGCTTCGACCTGGCCGTCGATCTGCCGTGGCGGACCACCCTGCTGAAGGTCTCCGACACGGACTGGGTCCTGCTGCTGGTCGCGCATCACATCGCCTCCGACGCCTGGTCGATGGGCGTACTCGCCCGCGACCTCCAGACGGCCTACCAGTCCAGGCTGGTCGGTCGGACGCCGGGATGGGAGCCCTTCCCCGTCCAGTACGCGGATTACGCGCTGTGGCAGCGCGAGGTGCTCGGCGAACTGGACGACCCCGAGAGCGCGGGGGCAGGTCAGATCGCCCACTGGCGGCGGGAGTTGGAGGGGGCGCCGCAGGAGACCGTGCTGCCCTTCGACCGGCCGCGTCCGGCGGTGCCGACGTTCCGCAGTGGGTCGGTGCCGGTGGACGTCGACACGCAGACGCACGCCCGACTTGCCGAACTGGCCGCGCGGGGCGGCGCGACGATGTTCATGGTCGTGCACGCGGCGCTGGTGGTGCTGCTGGCCAGGATGGGTGCCGGAGAGGACATCTGCGTCGGCACTCCCGTCGCCGGGCGCTCGGACTCCCAACTGGAGGACCTCGCCGGGTTCTTCGTCAATACGCTCGTCCTCCGCTCGGACGCGTCCGGTGACCCCACCTTCGGTGACCTGTTGGCGCGTATCAGGGAGACCGACCTCTCGGCGTACGCCCACCAGGACGTGCCCTTCGAGCGGCTCGTCGACGAGCTGAACCCGGCCCGTTCCGCCGCCCGCAACCCCCTCTTCCAGGTGATGCTGGCCCTCCAGAACGTGCCCGAGGCGCACTGGGACCTCGAAGGGCTGACGGTCGAGCAGATCCCGCCGGCGGAAGACCCCCCGGCCCGTTTCGACCTCTCCCTGACGCTGAGCGAGCGCCGCTCGGACCACGGCTCGGTCGATGGTCTGCGGGGCGCGATCCTCTACGCCGCCGATCTGTTCGACGAGCAGACCGTCGGCCGGCTCGCGGAGCGGCTGGTGCGGGTGCTGGAGCAGGTCGCGGCCGATCCGGAGCTGCGGCTGAGCGCGGTAGAGGTACTGGAGGAAGGCGAGCGCCACGCGGTCGTCGAGGGCTGGAACGCCACGGCGAGCGAGGTCGACACCTCGACTGTGCTGGAGCGGTTCCGTGCCGGGGCGGCGAGGACACCCGAGGCGGCCGCGTTGTGGGCGAAGGGCCGGGCCTGGTCGTACGGCGAGGTCGATGCCCGCTCCGATGCGTTGGCGCTTGGGCTGGTGGCGCGGGGTGTGGGGCGCGAGTCCCGGGTCGGCCTGTGCTTGCCGCGCGGTGCCGAGATGGTCGTCGCCATGCTGGCGGTGTGGAAGGCCGGTGGGGCGTACGTTCCGCTGGACCCCGAATACCCGTCTGAGCGGCTGGTGTTCATGGCCGCCGACAGCGACGCCGAGCTGGTGCTGGTGACGGCCGAGACCGCCGACCGCCTGTCCGCGGAGGTCCACACCGTCCTGCTCGACGAGCTGGAAGGAGGCGCGGGCGAGCTGCCGGAGGTCACCGCCGATCAACTGGCTTATGTGATCTATACGTCGGGGTCGACGGGGCGTCCGAAGGGTGTGGCTGTCGCGCACGCCTCCGTGGCCAACTTGGCGTCGGTGATGCGTCCGGTGCTCGGGGTCGAACCGGGTGTCACGGCCTTGCAGTTCGCGTCGTTCAGTTTCGATGCGGCGGTGCTGGACGTGGCGGTCACGCTGGCTGCCGGGGGCACGTTGGCGATTGCCTCGTCCGATGAACGGCTGGACGCGGCGGCACTGGCGCGCATGATCGAAGCGGCCGGCGTGAGCACGGCGAGTGTGGTGCCCTCCCTCCTCGGGGCGTTGGAGCCGGAGATGGTGTCCGGGATAGGCAACTGGGTGCTGGGCGCGGAGCGGTTGGAGGCCGGTCTGGCGGCCAAGTGGCGTGAGGGTGCGCGGGTGTGGAACACGTACGGTCCGACCGAGGCGACCGTCATCACCACCGCCGTACTGCTGGAGGCGGGCATCACGGGCGAGGACGCCCCGCCCGCCATCGGCCGGCCTCTGGGGAACGTCCGTACCTACGTCCTCGACGCTTTCCTCCGCCCTGTCCCTGTGGGTGTGACGGGTGAGCTGTATATCGCGGGAGACGGGCTGGCCCGGGGTTACGTCAACCGTCCCGATCTGACGGCGGAGCGGTTCGTGGCCTGCCCGTTCGACGCACACGGTGGCCGGATGTACCGCACCGGCGACCTGGCCCGCTGGACGCCGGACGGCCAGCTGGCCTTCGTCGGCCGTGCCGACGAACAGGTGAAGATCCGTGGCTTCCGTGTCGAACTCGGCGAGGTCGAAGCCGTACTCGCCGCCCACCCACAGGTCGACCGAGCCGTGGCGCTGGTCCGGGACGGCCGTCTGGTCGGCTATGTCGTCGGGGACGCGGACGCGGAGAACGTGCGGGCGAGCGCGGCCTCCCGGCTGCCGGAGTACATGGTCCCGTCGACGGTCGTCGTGCTCGACACCTTCCCGCTGACCGCCAACGGCAAGGTCAACCGTGCCGCCCTCCCGGTGCCGGATGTGGGCGCCGGTGCATCTCGTGGGCCTGCGACCCCGACGGAGGAGGCGCTGGCCGCGCTCTTCGTCGAGGTGCTGGACGTGGAGAGCGTCGGTGCGGAGGAGAGCTTCTTCGAGCTCGGCGGCGACTCGCTGAAGGTGATGCGGCTGATCGCCCGTATCCGCTCGGTCTTGGAGGTGTCGGTCGGCGTCCGTGAGGTCTTCGGGGAGCCCACGGTCGCGGGGATCGCGCGGCTGGTCGACACCGCCGCCGCGTCGACCGGTGTCGTGCTTTCGCGCCGGGAACGCCCCGATCGGATACCGCTGTCCTTCGCTCAGCAGCGGATGTGGTTCCTCAACCGGATGGACGAGACCGGGGCGTCCGCCTACAACATGCCCTTCGCCCTCCGCCTGACCGGCACCCTCGACACCGAGGCCCTACAGGCAGCGCTGGGGGACATCGCCGACCGGCACGAGAGCCTGCGCACGGTCTTCCCGGACGTGGAAGGGGTGCCGTACCAGGAGATCCGCGAGGGTGCCGCGGGCCGCCCCCGGCTCCAGGTCGTCGAAGCCGGCGAGCAGTGGCGGGACGCCATGCAGGAGGAAGCCGAGCGGGGCTTCGACGTCAGGGCTGATCTGCCGTGGCGGACCACCCTGCTGAAGGTCTCCGACACGGACTGGGTCCTGCTGCTGGTCGCGCATCACATCGCGACCGACGCCTGGTCGATGGGCGTACTCGCCCGCGACCTCCAGGGCGCCTATCGCGCCCGTCTTGGCGGGGCGGCCCCGGAGTGGGAGCCGCTCCCCGTGCAGTACGCCGATTACGCGCTGTGGCAGCGGGAGGTGCTGGGCGACTTGGACGACGACGGGACCGGTGCGGGGTCCGCGCAGATCGCGTATTGGCGAGGGGTGTTGGAAGGGGCGCCGCAGGAGACGGTGCTGCCCTTCGACCGGCCGCGTCCGGCGGCGCCGTCGATCCGCAGTGGGTCGGTGCCGGTCGGGGTGGACGCGGCGACGCATGCCCGGCTGACGGAGCTGGCCGCGCGGGGCGGGGCGACGATGTTCATGGTCGTGCATGCCGCGCTGGTGGTGCTGCTGGCCCGGATGGGCGCGGGGGAGGACGTCTGCGTCGGTACGCCGGTCGCGGGGCGGTCGGATGTGCAGCTGGAGGGGCTGGCCGGGTTCTTCGTCAACACGCTCGTCCTGCGCTCCGACGCGTCCGGCGACCCCACCTTCGGGGATCTGCTGGCGCGTATCAGGGAGATCGACCTGTCGGCGTACGCGCACCAGGACGTGCCCTTCGAGCGGCTCGTCGACGAGCTGGGCGTGGCGCGTTCCGCCGCCCGCAATCCGCTGTTCCAGGTGATGCTGGCGCTCCAGAACGTGCCGAAGGCGCAGTGGGATCTTCAGGGGCTGGCGGTCGAGGAGATACCGCCCGCGTCCGATCCGGCCGCACGCTTCGACCTGTCGGTGGCGCTGAACGAGTTCCACACCGCCGAGGGCGAGCCGGAGGGCATGCGGGGCGGCATCCTGTTCGCGGCCGATCTGTTCGACGAGGAGACCGTGCGCCGGCTGGCCGAGCGGCTCGCCCGGGTGCTGGAGCAGGTCGCGGCCGATCCGGAGCTGCGGCTGAGCGCCGTGGAGGTGCTGGACGAGGCCGAGCGGGCCACGGTCGTGGCGGAGTGGAACGCCACGGCCCGCGACGCGGACGACGTCAGCACGGTCGTGGAACGGTTCCGCGAGTGGGCCGCGCTGACGCCGACGGCGGTGGCGCTGCGCTCCCTCGACCGGTCGCTGACCTACGCGGACGTGGACGCGCGGTCGGATGCGCTGGCGCGTGGGTTGGTGGCGCGGGGTGTGGGGCGCGAGTCGCGGGTGGGGCTGTGCCTGCCGCGTGGGGCCGAGATGGTCGTGGCGATCCTGGCGGTGTGGAAGGCCGGTGGGGCGTACGTCCCGCTGGACCCGGAGTATCCCTCGGACCGGCTGGCCTACATGGTGACCGACAGCGCGGCGCACCTGGTGCTGGTGACGGCCGAGACCGCGGACCGCCTGTCGGCCGAGGTCGACACCGTCCGCCTCGATGAACTCGCCGACGGCTCCGGTGACTTGCCGGAGATCGATGCTGACCAGCTGGCCTACGTCATCTACACGTCGGGGTCGACGGGCCGCCCGAAGGGTGTCGCCGTGGCGCACGCCCCGGTGGCGAACCTGGCCACCGCCATGCGCCCGGTGCTGGGCGTCGAACCGGGGGTGACGGCGCTGCAGTTCGCGTCGTTCAGCTTCGACGCGTCCGTCCTGGACGTCGCGGTCACGCTCGCCGCCGGCGGTACGTTGACCATCGCGTCGGCCGAGGAGCGGCTGGACCCCGCCGCCCTGGCCGAACTGGTGGAGACCTGCGGGGTCGAGGTCGCGAGCGTCGTCCCGTCGCTGCTCGGGGTGCTGGAGCCGGAGATGGTGTCCGGGATCGGCAACTGGGTGCTGGGCGCGGAGCGGCTGGAGGCCGGTCTGGCCGCCAAGTGGCGGGCGCGGTCCAGGGTGTGGAACACCTACGGCCCCACCGAGGCGACCGTCATCACCACGGCGACGCTGCTGCCGAAGGGCCTCACCGCCCAGGACGCGCCGCCGCCCATCGGGCGCCCCCTGGAGAACGTCCGGACCCATGTCCTGGACGCCTATCTGCGGCCGGTTCCGGTAGGGGTGCCGGGCGAGCTGTACATCGCGGGAGACGGTCTGGCGCGCGGTTACATCGGACGCCCCGACCTGACGGCGGAGCGGTTCGTGGCCTGCCCGTTCGACGCGGACGGCGGCCGGATGTACCGCACCGGCGACCTGGCCCGCTGGATGGCCGACGGGCGACTGGAGTTCGTGGGCCGTGTCGACGAGCAGGTGAAGATCCGCGGCTTCCGGGTCGAACTCGGCGAGGTGGAGGCCGCGTTGGCCGCCCACCCGGAGGTGAAGACGGCCATCGCGGTCGTACGCGACGAACGGCTGATCGGGTACGTGCTGCCCGCGGCCGGGCTGACGCCGCGGACGGACGCCGTACGGGAGTTCGCCGCCGGCCGGCTGCCCGACTACATGGTGCCGTCCGCCCTCGTGCTGCTCGACGCCCTGCCGCTGACCGTCAACGGCAAGATCGACCGTGCCGCGCTGCCCGAGCCGGAGCGCGCGGCGGACGGTGGCCGTGGGCCCGCGACTCCGACCGAGGAGGCGCTGGCCGCGCTCTTCGCCGAGGTGCTGGACGTGGAGAGCGTCGGCGCGGAGGAGAGCTTCTTCGAGCTCGGCGGTGACTCGCTGAAGGTGATGCGGCTGATCGCCCGTGTCCGCTCGGTGCTGGAGGTGTCGGTCGGGGTCCGTGAGGTGTTCGCGGAGCCGACCGTCGCCGGTGTCGCACGGCTGGTGGACAGCGCCGGGGCGTCGGCGGGCGTCATGCTGGCGCGCCGGGAACGCCCCGAGCGCGTACCGCTGTCCTTCGCCCAGCAGCGGATGTGGTTCCTCAACCGCATCGAGGGCGCCGAGACCGACGGGGCGGGGGCGTCCGCCTACAACCTCCCCTTCGCGCTGCGCCTGACCGGCACCGTCGACATCGACGCCTTGCGGGCGGCACTGGGGGACATCGCCGACCGGCACGAGAGCCTGCGCACGGTCTTCCCGGACGTGGAGGGGGTGCCGTACCAGGAGATCCGCGAGGGCGCCGAGGGGCGTCCGGAGCTGGTGGTCGTGGCGGCCGGCGAGCGGTGGCACGAGCTCATGCAGGAGGAGATCGGGCGCGGGTTCGACGTACGGGTCGACCTGCCGTGGCGGGCCTCCCTCCTGAGGATCTCGGAGGGGGAGTGGGGCCTGCTGCTGGTGGCGCACCACATCGCCTCCGACGGCTGGTCGATGGGCGTGCTGGCGAACGACCTCCAGGCCGCCTATCGCGCACGGCTGTCGGGTGCCGAACCGGCCTGGGAGCCGCTCCCCGTCCAGTACGCGGACTACGCGCTGTGGCAGCGTGAGGTGCTGGGCGAGCTGGACGACCCGGAGAGCGCAGGCGCCGGGCAGATCGCTTACTGGCGGCGGGTGTTGGAGGGGGCGCCGCAGGAGACGGCGCTGCCGTTCGACCGGCCGCGTCCGGCGATGCCGTCGTTCCGCAGCGGTCAGGTGCCGGTGCGGGTGGACGCGGCGACGCATGCCCGGCTGACGGAGCTGGCCGCGCGGGGCGGGGCGACGATGTTCATGGTCGTGCATGCCGCGCTGGTGGTGCTGCTGGCGAGGATGGGGGCCGGGGAGGACGTCTGCATCGGCACCCCGGTCGCCGGGCGCTCGGATGTGCAGCTGGAGGGGCTGGCCGGGTTCTTCGTCAACACGCTCGTCCTGCGCTCCGACGCCTCCGGTGACCCCACCTTCGGTGACCTGCTGGCGCGAGTCAGGGAGACCGACCTCTCGGCGTACGCCTACCAGGACGTGCCGTTCGACAAGCTCGTCGACGAGCTGAACCCGACCCGGTCGGCGTCCCGCAGCCCGCTGTTCCAGGTGATGCTGGCGCTCCAGAACGTGCCCGAGGCGCAGTGGGAACTCGAAGGGCTGACGGTCGAGCAGATCCCTCCGGCGGAGGACCCCGCGGCCCGCTTCGACCTCTCCTTCTCCCTGGGGGAGCGGTGGTCCGAGCAGGGAGTCCCGGCCGGTATGGGCGGCGGCATCCTGTACGCGGCCGACCTGTTCGACGAGGCGACCGTCCGGGCGCTGGCCGGGCGGCTGGTGCGGGTGCTGGAGCAGGTCGCGGCCGACCCCGGGCTGCGGCTGAGCGCCGTGGAGGTACTGGAGGAGGGCGAGCGCGCCGCGGTCGTCGAGGGCTGGAACGCCTCCGACCAGCAGGTGGACACGTCCACCGTGCTGGAGCGGTTCCGCGCCCGTGCGGCCAGGGCGCCGGAGACGGTCGCGCTGTGGTCCGGCGGGCGGGGGCTGTCGTACGCCGAAGTGGACGCGCGGTCGGATGCGCTGGCGCGTGGGTTGGTGGCGCGGGGTGTGGGGCGCGAGTCCCGGGTCGGTCTGTGCCTGCCGCGCGGTGTCGAGATGGTCGTGGCGATCCTGGCGGTGTGGAAGGCCGGTGGGGCGTACGTTCCGCTGGACCCCGAATACCCGTCTGAGCGGCTGGTGTTCATGGCTGCGGACAGCGACGCCGAGCTGGTGCTGGTGACGGCCGAGACCGCGGACCGTCTGTCGGCGGAGGTGGACACCGTCCTGCTGGATGAGTTGGGCAGTGACGTCGGTGTGCTGCCGGAGGTGGGCGGCGATCAACTGGCCTATGTGATCTATACGTCGGGGTCGACGGGGCGTCCGAAGGGTGTGGCTGTCGCGCACGCCTCGGTGGCGAATCTGTCCTCCGTGATGCGTCCGGTGCTCGGCGTCGAACCCGGCGTCACGGCCTTGCAGTTCGCGTCGTTCAGTTTCGACGCGGCGGTGCTGGACGTGGCGGTCACCCTCGCCGCCGGGGGCACGTTGGCCATCGCCTCGTCCGACGAACGGCTGGACGCGGCGGCACTGGCGCGCATGATCGAAGCGGCCGGCGTGAACACGGCGAGTGTGGTGCCCTCCCTCCTCGGTGCGCTGGAGCCGGAGATGGTGTCCGGGATCGGGAACTGGGTGCTGGGCGCGGAGCGGTTGGAGGCCGGTCTGGCGGCCAAGTGGCGTGAGGGTGCGCGGGTGTGGAACACGTACGGTCCGACCGAGGCGACCGTCATCACCACCGCCGTACTGCTGGAGGCGGGCATCACGGGTGAGGACGCCCCGCCCGCCATCGGCCGGCCCCTGGGGAACGTCCGTACCTACGTCCTCGACGCTTTCCTCCGACCTGTCCCCGTGGGGGTGACAGGTGAGCTGTACATCGCGGGAGACGGTCTGGCGCGCGGTTACGTCAACCGTCCCGATCTGACGGCGGAGCGGTTCGTGGCCTGCCCGTTCGATGAGGACGGTGGCCGGATGTACCGCACCGGCGACCTGGCCCGCTGGACGGCGGACGGGCAGCTGGCCTTCGTCGGCCGTGCCGACGAGCAGGTGAAGATCCGTGGCTTCCGGGTCGAACTCGGTGAGGTCGAGGCCGCGTTGGCCGCGCACCCGGAGGTGAAGACGGCCATAGCGGTCGTACGCGAGGACCGCCCGGGCCGGCCGCGCATCGTCGGGTACGTCCTTCCGGAGGACCTCGCGATCGCGGCCCCTGAGCCCGCGAGTCTGCGGGAGTTCGCGGCGACGCGGCTCCCGGACTACATGGTCCCCTCGGCCGTGGTCGTCCTCGACGCGCTGCCGCTGACGGTCAACGGCAAGGTCGACCGGGCCGCGCTGCCCGTCCCCGACCCGGAGAGCGACGGCTCGGGTCTGCTGCCCCGGAACGGGACCGAGGCGCTGCTGTGCACCCTGTTCGCCGGGGTGCTGGGCGTCGACCGGGTGGCCGCCGACGGCAACTTCTTCGATCTGGGCGGCAATTCGGCGCTGGCGATGCACCTCGCGGGCCGGGTCCGGTCGGAGATCGGGGCGGAGCTGAACCTGAAGCAGTTCTTCGGCGATCCGACGCCGATCGGCGCGGCACGCCTCCTGGGCACCAGGTCGCGGCCCTCGCTGCTGCCGGTCGACCATGAGGGGGGCGAGGCGCCGGCGACGGCCGGACAGCGGTTCGTCTGGCGGCGGGCCGCGGCCGATCCCGGGACGCGGGCCCTTCAGTCGTCCGTCGCCCTGCGGCTGCGCGGGGAGCTCGACCGGGACGCGCTGCGGGCGGCGTTGGCGGATGTGGCCGCACGGCACGCCGTCCTGCGGACGGTGTTCGCCGAGACCCCGGACGGGGAGCTGGTCCAGCGGATCCTGGACGCCGACGATCCCGCGGCCCGCCCGGAGCTTCCGGTCGTCACGGCGACCGAGCGGGAACTGCCGGCCGTACTGGCCGCCGGTGCCGCCCGCCGGTTCGACCTCGCGAGCGAAACGCCCTGGGCGGCCACGCTGGTCGAGCTCTCCGACACCGACCATGTCCTGCTTCTCGTACTGCACCGGATCGGTGGCGACGACGCGTCCCGTGACGCGCTCGTCCGCGATGTCTCCGTGGCCTACGGCGCGCGCTGGGAGGGCCGCGCCCCGGAGCGGGCACCCCTGCCGCTCCAGTTCGCCGACTACGCGGTCTGGGAGAGCCGGCTGCTCGCGGGCGCGGACTCCGACGCGGAGACGGCGGCGGATACGGCGGAGAGCGTGGCCGGTGATCAGCTCGCGTACTGGAAGGAGACGCTGGCGGACGCGCCGCCCGCGATCACGCTTCCCGTGGACCGGCCGCGATCCGGGCGGCCCGCCCGGCGGACCGGCGCGGTGCCGCTGCGGGTGCCGGCTCCGGTGCACGTGCAGCTGATGGAGACGGCCCAGGCGCTCGGCGTGACCTCGGTCGCCGTGGTGCACGCCGGGCTGGCGATGCTGCTCGCCCGGATGGGCGCCGGCACCGATCTGGTGGTCGGCGCGGTGGCGCCGCGCCCGACGGGCGAGGGTGAACTCGAGGCCGTCATGGGCCCGTTCGCCGGGCTGCTGCCGCTGCGCACCGATGTCTCGGGCGACCCGACGTTCCGGGAGATGCTCGGCCGGGTCCGGGAGACCACCGAGGAGGCGGAGCGGTCCCGGGACGTGCCGTTCGCGCGGATCGCCGAGGCCCTGGGGGTCGCGGACGCGGCACCGGGCGACCCGCATCCGCTGGTCCAGGTGGTCCTGGACGTCCGGGACGACACCGCGGCGAAGTGGGACGTCCCGGCGGTCCCGGGGCTGGACGCCTCGCTCGTCGGCCTCGGCACCCCGGCGTCCGGGTTCGATCTGACGGTACGGCTGACCGACCGGCACCGGGACGACGGCGGGCCCGACGGCCTCGACGGCAGCCTGGACTACGCCGAGGAACTGTTCGACCGGGCCACCGCCGCCGCTCTCGTACGGCGTCTGCTCCGGCTCCTCGGACAGGTGGCGGCCGAGCCGGAACTGCGGCTCAGCCAGCTCGACATCCTGCTCGGCGAGTCGGAGCGGCGGCAGCTGACCGAGGACTGGAACCGCGGCGCGGCCCGGGTCCCGGACGGCACCGTGCTCCCGGCGCTCGCCGAGGCCGCGGCCCGTGAGCCGGGCGCGCCGGCCGTCCAGGACCGGTACGGCTCCCTCAGCCGCCGCGCCCTGGACCGGGCCGCCGCGTGGCTCGCCGCGGGACTGGACCGGCGCGGGGTGGGCGCGGGCGACACCGTGGTGGTGGCGGTACGGCCCGGCACCGACTGGGCGGTCGCCGTGCTCGGTGTCCTCCGGTCGGGCGCCCTGTGCGTCATCGCCGACCCTGACGCCCCCGAGGGGCCGTTGGCGGCGGCGGCCGGACTGGGCTGCGTGGGGCCGGCCGCGCTCGTCGTGTCGTCGGGTGACGCCGGGGCGGAGGCGGTGCCCGTGCTGCGGGTGGCGGACGCGATCCGGGCCGCGGGCAGGCGGTTGCGCCGTCCTGCCGTACTCCCGGATCCGCGGCCGTCCCAGCCGGCCGTACTGCTTCCCGCGGAGGCGCCGGACGGCACGTCGGTGGGCGAGCTGGTGGACCACCGGTCCCTGCTGGGCCGGGTGATCGACCGTCAGGCGGCTACCCCGTCGTCGGAGTCGGCCGCCGCGACGCTCCACCTGGACGCAGACACGCCGGTCACCGAGCTGCTCGTCGGGCTGCTGGCCGCGTTGAGCGGGGGGCGTACGGCGGTTGTGGAGGCCGCGGTTGTGGAGACCGTAGCCGATGGTTCCGCGCCGGTCCCCGCCCTCGCCCTGCCCCGTACCGCCCGCGCCTACGTGCTCGACGAGTGGCTGCGGCCGGTGCCCGTCGGGGTGGCCGGTGACCTGTACGTCGCCGGGCCGTCGCTGGCCCGTGCCTATGCCGGGGCCCCGGCCCGCACCGCGGGCAGTCTGGTCGCCGATCCCTTCGGGGCCGGCGGTGACCTGATGCTGCGTACCGGGCGGCGTGCCGCGTGGACCTCGGACGGGCTGGTGCAGCCGCGCGCGGCGCTGGACGGCGCGGCCGGGCTGACGGCGCCGCGGCGGGCCGGGCGGCGGCGGGACGACCTCGACGCGCTGCTGGCGTTGCAGCGCGGCGGGTCCCGGACGCCGTTGTTCTGCCTGCACCACAGCACGGGGCTGGCCTGGTCCTACGCCGCGCTGCTGCGCCACCTGCCGCAGGATCTGCCGGTGTACGGCCTCCAGACGCCCGGGTTCACCGACCGCAGGGCGATGCCGGGCAGCGTGCCGGAGCTGGTGGCCGACTACGTCGAGCGGATCCGCTCGGTGCAGCCCGAGGGGCCGTACCAGCTTCTGGGCTGGTCCTTCGGCGCGGTGCTGGCCCAGGCCATCGCCGCGGAGCTGGAGGAGCAGGGGCAGGAGGTCGCGCTGCTGGCGCTGCTGGACGGCTACCCCGGCGGACACCACCGCCGGGACGAGGACGGCCCGCGTCAGGACGGGGACGGCGACGGCGGCGGCGCGGCCGGCGTGGACGGCACGCTCGTCCGGATCGACGGCGCCGCGGACCAGGAGGGGCGGGCCCTGCTCGACGGGCCCGGGGCGATGAGCCCGCCGGCCGACTCGTTCACGGTCAACGTGGAGGAGACGAAGGAGCACATGATCCGGCTGGCGCAGGGGCACACCCCCCGGCGCTTCGGCGGTGGCGCGGTGCTGTTCCTGGCCACCCAGGGCGACCTGGCCCAGGTGTCGCTCGCGGCGGCGCGCTCCACCTGGGAGCAGTACATCGCCGAACCCATCGAGGGGGTCGAGATCGCCGCCGACCACGTCGGGATGCTGCGCGGCACGCACGCCGAGACCATCGGCCGGGAGGTCGCCCGGCGCCTCGTGACCCCGGAACCCACGTCAGACCGTAAGCCCGTGTCAGAAAGGTAGGACTCGCATGACGCAGTCGTTCGAGCTTCCGGTGGACAAGCGCCGGGACGTCCTGGACCCGGTGCCGGAGCTCCTGGAACTCAACGCGCGGGCGCCGCTGTTCCGGCCGCCCGGCGGGATGCCCCACTGGATCGTGACCGATCGTGAGGTGGTGCGGCAGATCCTCGCCGACGCCGAGCGGTTCTCCAGCATGCCGCCGCCCGAGCCGGACGGCCGCAAGCCCGATCCGCATCCGGGGAGCCTGTTGCAGACCGACGGGGCCGAGCACAGCCGGCTGCGGCGGCTGGTGGCGCCGATGTTCACGGTGCGGCAGATGAAGGCAATGGAGCCGATGATGGCGCGGATCGTGGACCAGCGGCTGGAGGTGCTGGAGCGGGCCGGGCGTCCCGCCGACCTGATGCGCCACTTCGCCCGGCCGGTGTCGGGCCTGATCCTCGCCGAGCTGATCGGCCTGCCCCGCGACGACCTGTCCGAGCTGTCCCGGCTCGGCGACCACCGGGCGTCCGGGCACAGCCCGCGCAGACACCCGGCGACGTCGGAGTACGTGGGGCACTTCCGGAAGCTGGCCGCGGCACAGCGCCGCGAACCGGGTGAGGGCCTGGCCGGGATGCTGATCCGGGAGCACGGGGACGCGGTGTCGGACGAGGAGGTCGCCGGCATCTGCGAGAGCGTCGCCAACGGCTCGATCGAGAACACGGCGGAGACCATCGGCCTCGGGGTCCTGGCGCTGCTGTGCCACCCCGACCAGCTGGCCCTGCTGCGGGAGCGGCCCGAGCTGATGGACCGGGCGGTGGAGGAGCTGCTGCGCTATGTGTCGGTGGTGGCGTCCGTGTCGCCGCGGACCGCGCTGGTGGACGTGGAGATCGGCGGCGAGCTGATCAAGGCCGGTGAGGTCGTGTCGTGCTCGGTGTTCGCCGCGAACCGCTGCCCGTACGGCGGGGACGACGGCACCGCGGACCGGCTGGACATCGCCCGCGAGCCCGGCAACCACCTGGCGCTGGGCTTCGGCGTGCACTTCTGCCTCGGCGCGGCGCTGGCGCGGCTCCAGCTGCGGATCGCGCTGTCGGGGCTGCTGGAACGCTTCCCCGGCCTGCGGCTCGGCACGGGGGTGGAGGAACTGCGGTTCCGCTCACTGGCACCGCAGTTCGGCGTCGAGACGCTGCCGGTCCTGTGGTGAGGCCGGTGGCGGACACGGCCCGGGTGGAGATCCGGGTGGACCGGGACAGCTGTGTGGGTTCGGGCGCCTGCGCGTTGTTCGAGCCGGAGTTCTTCGACCAGTCGGAGGACGACGGTCTGGTCGTGCCGCGGGTCCGGGAGGCGGGCCCCGAGGCCCTGCCGGCGCTGCGCAGGGCGGCGTCCCGCTGTCCCGCCCGTGCCATCGCGCTGGTGCCCTCGGGAGGACAGGGAAGTGCCGGGTGGGACCGGGCTGACTGAGCGGTCCCGCGGGGCGCCCGTTGCAACCCTGGTGTGACCGGGCGCCCCGTAGAACTTCTGGTATGCCGAATAACCATCAGAAGCGCATGACCGGGCCCCTCCTGGCGGTGCTGTCCGTGATGACAGCTGGAGCACTTCTCGCCGGCTGTTCGTCGGGCGACAAGGACGCGACGGTGACCAGCGAGGGCGGCGGGGACTCCTCCTCTTCCAGTGCGGGCGGCACGGAAAGCGCGGGCGTGGCCTACGCGAAGTGCATGCGCGAGCACGGTGTGTCGGAGTTCCCCGACCCGGAGAAGGACAGCGGGGGCGGCGTGAAGCTCGTCATCCCGCAGGGCGTCGACCAGAACTCGCCCACCTTCAAGTCGGCCCAGTCCGCCTGCCAGGGTCTGCTGTACCAGGGCGACACCGGTGACGCCGCCGGCAGCCGGGCCTTCGACGCGACGAAGGTCGCCGCCTGGGCGAAGTGCATCCGTGAGAACGGCGTACCCAACTTCCCCGACCCGCAGGTGAACGGGAACACGATCGTCATCGACGCCAACGCCTCCGGCCTGACCGGGCGGGACGACCCGAAGTTCTCGAAGGCGGCCGAGGCCTGCTACAGCATCCGGCCCGGCGGCACGCTCGCCTTCATGGGAGGACCGCAGGGATGACCAGTCAGGAGGAGGGGACCGTCGCGCGGGCCCCCGAGGAAGCGCCGGGCGTCGACGGCGGGGAGCTGGAGCTGCGGCCCGAGGCCATCCCCTCCCCTTCCTACGAGGGGAGCGGAGGCGCCGTGGACGAGGCGCCGGCGGACGGCCGCCGGCGCCGCCGCGGGGTGCGGATCGCCCTGGTCGTCGCGTGTGCGGCGGTGGTCGCCGCGGCCGCAGCCGGTGCCGCCCTCGGGGTGTTCGGCGGCGGGGACGACGGGACGGAGGCGACGGCGCCGTCCGGGCCGCCCGCCACGACGCAGGTCAAGCGGACGACGCTGACCAGCTCGCAGGCTTTGGACGGGCAGCTCGGGTACGGCGACACGGTGGCCGTGCAGGCCCCGGCCGCGTCCGGCTCCGCGCAGTCCGGGCAGGCGCAGGGCGGGGGCGGGGCGGGCGCCGGGATCGTCACCTGGATGCCCTCCGACGGCGACACCCTCACCCGCGGAAAGCCGGTCTACAAGGTCAACCAGGAGTCGGTGCCGCTGCTGTACGGCTCGGTGCCGCTGTACCGGACGCTGAAGCCGGGCGTCAGCGGCAGCGACGTCAGGATGCTGGAGAAGAACCTGAAGGCGCTCGGCTACGACGGCTTCACGGTGGACTCCGACTACACCTCGGACACGGCCGCCGCCGTCGAGGAGTGGCAGGACGACCTCGGCCGTACCGAGACCGGGGAGGTCGGGCCCGGCGACGCGGTGGTGGCGTCCGGCGCGCGGCGGGTCGCCAAGGCGAATCTCGCCGTCGGCGACAGCCTCACCGGTGACGTGCTCACCTGGACGGGCACCGACCGGGTCATCTCCGTCGACCTGCCCGTGCAGTACGCGGACCTGGCGAAGAAGGGCGGGAAGTCGACCGTCACGCTGCCGGACAACACCACGGTGACCGCCGTGGTGACGGACATCGGCACGCCGACCTCGTCGGGTGACTCCGGGGGCGAGGGCGGGGACCAGCAGAAGTCCTCGGGCTCGGGTTCCTCGAACGCCACCGTGCCGGTGGAGCTGAAGGTCGAGGACGCCAAGAAGCTCGGCGCCTACCAGGCCGCCTCCGTCAGCGTCGAGTTCGCGGCCGAAGCCCGCTCGAACGTGCTCGCGGTGCCGATCAGCGCCCTGTTCGCGCGGCCGGGCGGCGGCTACGCGGTCGAGGTGGTGACCGGGTCGAAGTCGGAGTACCGCGATGTGAAGCTCGGCATGTTCGGCAACGGCATGGTCGAGGTCTCCGGCACCGGCATCACCGAGGGCACCGTCGTGGGGGTCCCGAAGTGACCGTCACCGCCCACCCGGTGATCGAGCTGGCCGGGGTCGGCAAGTCGTACGGGGACGTGGCCGCCCTGGTCGAGGCGGACCTGGTGGTCCACCGCGGCGAGATGCTCGCGGTCGTCGGCCCCTCGGGCTCGGGCAAGTCCACCATGCTCAACATCATGGGCACCCTGGACCGGCCCACCTCCGGGACGGTGGCGATCGCCGGGCACCCGGTGGACTCCCTCAACGACCGTGAGCTGTCGGCGCTGCGGGCCGGCACCATCGGCTTCGTCTTCCAGCAGTTCCATCTCGCCTCCGGGGTGTCGGCGCTGGACAGCGTGGCGGACGGCCTGCTGTACAGCGGGCGGCCGCGCCGGGAGCGGCGCCGGGTCGCCGAGGTGGCGCTGCGCCGGGTGGGCCTGGGGCACCGGCTCTTCCACGAGCCGCAGCAGCTGTCCGGCGGTGAGAAGCAGCGCGTCGCGATCGCCCGGGCGGTGGTCGGCGATCCGCCGCTGCTGCTGGCCGACGAGCCGACCGGTGCGCTGGACTCCCGCTCGGGGACGGTGGTGATGGAACTGCTCCACGAACTGCACGAGGCCGGCACGACGGTCGTCGTCATCACCCACGACCGGGACATCGCGGCCTCCCTGCCGCGCGAGGTCAGGGTGCGGGACGGCCGGATCGAGCACGACTCGGGATCTCCGGGGCCGCGGGCCCTGACGTACACGGGGGTGGGGCGATGAGCACGGCGTATCCGGCGCTGCCGGCCGAACGGCAGCGGCCCTGGGCCGATCTGCCCCCGCCGCCGCGTCCCAAGGCGGCCCGGCTGAGCCTGTCGGACGTGGCCCGGGTGGGCGGCTGGGGCCTGCGCTCGCGCCCCATGCGGGTCTTCCTGTCGGCGCTCGGCATCGCGATCGGCATCGCCGCGATGATCGGGGTGGTGGGCATCTCCACCTCGTCGACCAACGATCTGAACAAGCAGCTGGCCGCGCTCGGCACCAATCTGCTCACTGTCGCCCCCGGCACCACGATGACCGGTGACAACGCCCATCTGTCCGAGGACGCCGTCGCGATGATCGCGAACCGGCCCGAGGTGATCTCGGCCTCCGCGACGGGCACCACGGACGCGAAGCTCTACCGCAACGACCGGGTGCCGGCGGTGGAGTCGGGCGGTCTGACGGTCAGCGCGGCCCGTACGGACCTGCTGCGCTCCATCGGCGGGAAGATCGTCGACGGCCGCTGGCTGAACGACGCCAACAGCCGGTACCCGGCCGTGGTGCTGGGCGCGGAGACGGCGCGCAGCCTGGGCATCCACCGGGCCGGGACGGACGTCCAGGTGTGGCTCGGCAACCGCTGGTTCACCGTGGTGGGGCTGCTGGCCCCCAACGAACTGCTGCCCGCCCTTGACACCCAGGCCTTCGTGGGCTGGACGGTGGCGGAGAAGGAACTGTCCTTCGACGGCTACCCGACGACCGTCTACACCCGGGCGAAGGACGCGGACGTCGAGACGGTGCACAGCGTGCTGGGCCCGACGGTCTCCCCGGAGGACCCCAACGAGGTCAACGTCTCCCGCCCCTCCGACGCGCTGGCCGCCAAGCACGCCGCCGACAAGTCGCTGAGCGGGCTGCTCCTCGGCCTGGGCGGGGTCGCGCTGCTGGTCGGCGGGGTCGGGGTGGCCAACACCATGGTCATCTCGGTGCTGGAACGCCGCTCGGAGATCGGACTGCGCCGCTCGCTCGGCGCCACCCGGGGCCAGATCAGGATCCAGTTCCTCGCCGAGGCGCTGCTGCTGTCCGGGCTCGGTGGCCTCGGCGGTGTCCTGCTGGGCATCGGGGTGACCGACGGCTACGCCGCCTATCAGGGGTGGGCGGCCCTGGTCCCGCTGTGGGCGATGGCCGGAGGGCTGGCCGCCACGCTCGCCATCGGCGGACTGGCCGGCTTCTACCCCGCGGTCCGCGCGGCCCGGCTCCCTCCGACGGAGGCCCTCGCGACCAACTAGCCGCCCTGGACGGTGGCTTGACATTCCGGACCGCGGCGCCTCCGTCGCCATCCCCCGCCGGCGGGGGCGCCGCACCCCGGTCGTCCGGTGTCCAACTGCCCGGGTCGGCCGGTTGGACGAGCTGTCGCGCCGGGCGCCCGCAGGTCAGACTGTGAGCCGGCTGTGCCCGGCCCACCCAAAAAACAAATATCCATTGCCGCGGAATGCCCTCGAATTGGCGAACCTTGTTCGGCTCATATGGCTCGGGCTAAGGTTTTCCTATCCATCGAGGAATTAATCCGATCCCGCGGGAGTGACTAATGGCGAACCCGTTCGATGACGAAGACGGGACCTTTCTGGTGCTCGTGAACAGGGAGAATCAGCACTCGTTGTGGCCTGCATTCGCTGAAATTCCGAATGGCTGGCGGCTCGTTTTCGGAGAGGCCTCGCGCAAGGAATGCCTCGCCTATGTGGAGGAGAGCTGGACGGATCTCCGTCCGCAGAGCCTCATCGACGCCATGAAGGAGACCGAGGCGGCCCGCTAGTGGCCCGCCCGACCCCAGCGACGCTACCCAGGGAGTACCCGTGGCCATGATGGGCGGACCCGTCATGATCCGGTCCGACGGGCCGGATTCCTCGAACAACACCCAGCGGGCGAAGCCCGGAACGACGAGAAGGATCATCCCGTACACCCGCGGACACCGCCGCGCCATCGGCTTCCTCGTGGTCTGCACCACGCTGAACGCCCTGTGCGCGGTGGCCCCGCCCCTGCTCCTGAAGTACCTGATCGACGACGGCATCATGGCCAGCGACAACGGGACCGTGGCCTGGCTCGCGGGCGCGGTCGCCGCGGTCTCCGTCCTCGCCGCCGTGGTGGGCTTCGGGGAGAGCTGGTTCTCCGCCAAGGTCAGCGAGGGACTCGTCTACGACCTGCGGGTGCAGGTCTTCGACCATGTGCAGCGCCAGTCGCTCGCCTTCTTCACCCGCGCCCAGACCGGCGCGCTGGTGAGCCGCCTGAACACCGATGTGATCGGCGCCCAGCAGGCGGTCACCCAGATGCTCTCCACGGTGGTCTCCGCCGGGCTGACCGTCCTGTTCGTGCTCGGCACGATGTTCTACCTGTCCTGGACGATCACCCTGATCTCCCTGGTCCTGGTCCCGTTCTTCATCCTCCCCGGCCGGCTCGTCGGCCGCCGGCTCCAGGGCCTGGCCCGGCGGCACATGCAGGTCAACGCCGAGATGGGCTCGCTCATGCACGAGCGGTTCAACGTCGCCGGCGCGCTGCTGGCCAAGCTCTACGGCCGCCCGGACCGGGAGACCGCCGGCTATGCGCGGCTCGCCGCCCGCGGCCGGGACATCGGCGTGCGCAACTCGGTGTCGATGAAGCTGCTGTTCCTGTCGAGCATGTTCATCGGCTCGATCGCCACCGCCGTCGTCTACGGCGTCGGCGGGACCCTCTCCGTGAACGGCGTCTTCGAGGTCGGCACCCTGGTCGCCCTCGCCACGCTGCTCACCCGGCTGATGGCACCGGTGGGCCAGCTGTCGAACGCCCAGGCCGACGCGATGACGGCGCTCGTCAGCTTCGACCGGCTCTTCGAGATCCTCGATCTGAAGCCGCTGGTCACCGAGAAGCCCGACGCGGTGGCGCTGCCCCCCGCGAGCACCCGCGAGACGGCCCCAGGGGTCGAGTTCCGCGGGGTGTCCTTCCGGCACCCGCGGCCCGCCGACGTCTCGCTGGCCTCCCTGGAGGACTTCGCCACGCCGACGCGCGAGCAGGACGGCGACAGCTGGGCGCTGCGCGACCTCAGCTTCACCGTGCCGGCCGGCAAACTCACCGCGCTGGTCGGCCCGTCCGGGGCGGGCAAGACCACCGTCACCCACCTGGTCCCGCGGCTGTACGACCCGGAGGAGGGCACCGTCCTCATCGACGGCCGCGACGTACGCGACCTGACGCTGCAGTCGCTCAGCGACACCGTCGGCATGGTCACCCAGGACGGGCACCTGCTGCACACCACCATCCGGGAGAACCTGCTCTACGCCCGCCCGGACGCCACCGAGGAGGAACTGGTCGCGGCCTGCCGGGCCGCCCAGATCTGGCGGCTGGTCGCCTCGCTGCCCGACGGTCTCGACACCATGGTCGGCGACCGCGGCTACCGGCTCTCCGGCGGCGAGAAGCAGCGCATCGCCATGGCCCGGCTGCTGCTCAAGGCCCCGCCGGTGGTGGTGCTCGACGAGGCGACCGCGCACCTGGACTCCGAGTCCGAGGCCGCCCTGCAACTGGCCCTGAAGACCGCGCTCGCGGGCCGCACCTCCCTGGTCATCGCGCACCGGCTGTCCACCATCCGGGACGCGGACCAGATCATCGTCCTGGACCAGGGACGGATCGCGGAGCGCGGCACCCATGACGAACTGCTCGCGCTCGGCGGGCTCTACGCCGAGCTGTACCGCACCCAGTTCGCCATGCCGGCCCTCCTCGACGAGGAGGTGCCCGAGGTCGAGGAGGCGCCGCAGCAGCGGGTCCCGGAACCGGTCGGCCACGGCCACGGGGGGCCGGTCTTCTTCGGCCCCGGCGGCCCCGAGGGCCCGGGCGGCCCGGGCGGCCCCGGCGGCCCGGGGATGCCCGGACCCGGCCCCGGGCCCGGACCGCGGCCGGTCGTCTTCGGCCCCGGCCCCCAGGGCCCCGGCGGACCGGGAGGCCCCCGGCCGCACTGAGTACGACCCGCAAGACCGGTGCCCGCGACGCTCCCACGGCGTCGCGGGCACCTCTTTGCCCAGCTCACCCCCACACCCCCTAGAGGTAGGGGTGAGGACCGCTCGAACCGCAGGGGTTTCGCCCAGGATGTCAGGCTGTTAATTTCGGTCACATCTGAAGCATGCAAATGTCGACCTTGTGAAATCGCTCCCCCCACACTCGGACCACTGGCGATGGATTTTCGGCAGAAAGCGTGCTCGGACGAGAAATTCTTCTTCGTGGACGGCAACCGCCTTTCGCAGCAGCGTGGGGATGTAAGGAGCTGGGGTGGAGTCCGAGGGAGCAATAAGTCAGCAGCCCGTCGTGGAGGTCGAGATCGGCTCGTTGAGCCTGTCCGGATCACCGCGGTTGGCCGGAGAGAGAACGGAGCACATTCAGTTACTCGCGGCGGCGCAGAGCCCGCTGCCGCCGATCACGGTGCACCGGCAGACGATGCGGGTCATCGACGGCTACCACCGGCTGAAGGCCGCCCGGCTGCGCGGCGAGAGCAGGATCGCCGCCCGGTTCTTCGACGGCGACGAGGCCGCGGCCTTCGTCCTGGCGGTCCAACTCAATGTCCATCACGGCCTTCCGCTGGCGCTCGCCGACCGCAAGCGCGCCGCGGAGCGCATCGTCGTCTCCCATCCGCAGTGGTCGGACCGCAGGGTCGCCTCGGTCACCGGGATCGCGCCCGGGACCGTCGGCGAGATCCGCAAGCGGGTCGTCCAGCTGCCGGGGCCGGAGGGACGGCGGCTCGGTCAGGACGGCCGACTGCGGCCGGTCGACGGCAGTACCGGCCGCATCCTGGCGGGTGAACTGCTCACGGAGAACCCGGAGCTGTCGCTGCGTCAGGTCGCCCGGGCGGCGGGGATCTCCCCCGAGACCGCCCGGGACGTCCGCAACCGGCTGCGCAACGGCGAGGACCCGCTGCCCCGGCAGCGCCGGCGCAAGCAGGAGCGGACCGAACCCGGGGAGCCGCCCGGACGCGGGGAGTTCGGGGCGCTGCGACTGGCCCGGCCGGCTCCCCGGACCCGCCCGGACATGACGCAGGCGCCGGACCGCGCCGTGCTCATCAAGCGCCTGAAGGCCGACCCGGCACTGCGCTTCACGGAGACCGGCCGCAACCTGCTGCGCCTGCTCGTCCTGCACTCGCTGCGCAAGGAGGAGTGGGAGGCGATCGTCAGCAACGTCCCGCCGCACTGCAGCGACATCGTGGCCGATCTCGCCCGGCAGTTCGCCGACCTGTGGTCGGATTTCGCCGAGCGGGTCAGGGACGACGTCGCCCAGATCGGCTGAGACCGCATTTCGGAATGTCGACCGTCGCGAAAGTTGCCGCTTTCGCGACGGTTTTCCTGTTCAGTGCTCCACCGGTGGTGGCGCGAATCCGTCGCCCGTTATTCACCGATGGTTCTGTGTCTTTCCTTTTGAGTTCCCCAGGAATTATCGGCCGTTGGCTGTCCGAAAATCGCCCCCATTCGTCCCGCCGAGTGGCCGAAATCTTGCCGTGCTGGCGCTAATGAGCCGGTATCCTGGCGATGTACTTGCAGGTCAGAGACGTTTTGGTTCGGACCTCAAATACTCACGGGTCGGCGTAGGTACGGGGGGTACCTGTGAAGCTCCATGAAAGGGACGGAGAACTCGGTCTGCTGCGAGAGCTCTACGAAGGGTGCGTGGCCGGAAAGGGAGCCCTGGTCATCGTCAACGGCCCCGTGGGCTGCGGCAAGACCACCCTGGTCCGGGCGTTGTCCGAGCAGGTCACGGCAAGAGAAGGAACCTTCCTGTCGGTGACCGGCGCCGCGAGCGAGAGCCTCGACAGACTGGGACTGATCGACCAACTGGTCACCGCGATGCGGGCGACGGGCCCGGCCGACGGACCACCGGCCGCCGACGAACTCGCCAAGGCCGCGGAAGCAGGCGGACGCGTGCCACGCGCCCTCATGCAGCGCATCCACCGCTCCGTCGCCGAACTCGCCGGCCGCGGCCCGCTCGTCCTGCACGCCGACGACGTGCACTTCGCCGACGAGGCGTCCCTGCAGTGCCTGCGCTATCTCGTACGACGCATCGACGCGCTGCCCGTCCTGGTCGTCCTGACCGAGACCGCCGGCCACGACCGGACCCTCGCCACGCTGCACGCCGAGACCCTGCACCTGCCGCACTGCCGGCGGCTGCGGATCGGACCGCTCGGCGCCGACGGGGTCGCCGCCCTGCTGGCCGGGCATCCGGCGGCCCGCGCCGCGGCGCCGGAGACGGTCGAGCTGTGGGCCAGGACCAGCGGCGGGAACCCCCTGCTGCTGGAGGCCCTGATCGAGGACACCGCGACGTGCGGCACCCCGGAGGCCGTCAGACGCGGCGCCCCGATGCCCCACGAGGCGTTCCGCAACGCCTTCCTGCGCTGCCTCCACCGCGGTGAGCCGACCCTGCTCGCCGTCGCCCGGGCCGCCGCGGTCCTGGGCGAGTCGGTCACCCCCGCGCTGATCGGCACCCTCCTGGGTGCGGACGCGACCTCCGTGCGCTGGAGCATCACCGAGCTGCGCGCGGCCGGTCTGTTCTCGGGCGCCTGGTTCGGCCACGAACGCGCCCGGCTGACCGTCCTGGCGGACATCCCCGGACCGGACCTCGCCGCCCTGCGCACCCGGGCCGCCGAGGTGCTCCGCGAGAGCGGCGCCCCGGCCGCGGTGGTGGCCCGGCAACTCCTCGCGGCCCACGACCCGGCCCGAGCCGCCTGGCAGCTCGACATCCTGCGGGAGGCCGCGCGCGAGGCCCTGGCCGCGGGCGACCTCGCCGCCGGCGTCGACCATCTGCGGCACGCCTCCGGCCTGTGCACGGACGCCGACCAGGAAGCGGAGGTGATCGCCGCCCTCGCGGAGGCCCAGTGGTCCATGGACCCCGCGAAGGCGTCCCGGTACCTCCCGCAGCTCGGCCGGATGGTGCGCGCCGGACAGCTGACCGGCTCGGACGCCCTGGTCGTCGTCAAGCAGAGGGTGTGGCGCGGCGAGTTCGCGCAGGCCGACGACCTGCTGCGGATCATCGAGGCACGCGAGGGCGCGGGCCCCGAGCAGGCCTGGGACACCGCGGGCTACCCGCCCGCGCTCAACCGCTCGGACCCCGCCCTGGTCCGGCTCTGGCTCTCCTTCTGCCGCCCCGGCCTGCGGCGCGCCACCAGAGCGGCGACCCGTACGTCCCACACGCGGACGGCGGGGGCGGGGGAACCGGCGGGCCGGGCGGCCGCCATGTCGCCGCGGACGTTCCTCACCCTCGCGGCCGACCTCGTCGAGTTCGAGAGGGGCCGGGCCGCCGGCCGGCTGCTGCCCGGACCCGGCAGCGTGACCCCGTACGCGGACCCGCTGGTGGCACTGATCTTCCTGATCGGGGCCCAGCGCCTGGACAAGGCGGTGCTCCAGGCGGAGCGGCTGCTGGACGAGCCCCGCACCCGGCGGATCCCCCTGGGCCACGCGCTGCTGGAGACGATCCGGGCCGCCGCCGCCCTGGGCCGCGGGGACGTCGAGAGCGCGGGCGAGGCCACCAGGACCGCGCTCGACCTCGTCACCCCCGAGGCCTGGGGCATCGCGATCGGCCTGCCCCTGGCCCTGGCGATCCGCGCGGCGACCGAGGCCGGCGACATCGAGGCCGCGCGGGCCTTTCTCAACGTGCCCGTTCCCATGGTCATGTTCGGCACGCCCTTCGCCCTGCCCTACCTCCACGCCCTGGGCCGTTTCCGGCTCGCCCTGCACCGGCCGCGCGCGGCCCTGCGGGACTTCGAGTCGTGCGGCGAGCTGATGGCGAAGTGGGAACTCGACTCCCCGGAACTCGTGGACTGGCGCAACGACGCGGCCGCCGCCCTCATCGCCCTCGGCGACCGCCGGCACGCCCGGGAGCGGATCGAGGAACACCTCACCCGGCTCGGCACCCGGCCCAGCCGGGCCCGCGGCACCGCCCTGCGCCATCTCGCGGCGGTGAGCACGCCCCGGCACCGGCTGCGCCTGCTGCAGGAGGCCGAGCGCGTCCTGGACGCCTGCGACGACGGTCTGGAACTGCGGCGGGCCCGCGCCGACGCGCAGGCCGCCCGGCACGCGGCCCAGGCCGCCGTGCCGGCGTCCGTGGCGCCGCCGGCCGTGCTGTGGGACGCGCCGTCCCTGCCCGACCGGGAGGCGCTGCCCGCGCCGCTGGCCGAACTCACCGACGCCGAACTCCGCGTCGGGGCGCTCGCCGCCGCCGGCCGCACCAACCGGGATATCGCCGACCGGCTGTCCATCACGGTCAGCACCGTGGAACAGCACCTGACAAAGATATACCGGAAATTGAAGGTACGCGGCAGGGCCGATCTTCCGGCGGCAATCACCGGTCTTTCCGAGGCCTGCTCGCCGAATGTCGGATGAATAAGTCCCCGTCCAAGTGACGGTTTCGGGCTGTTGGACAGAGTTGTGACCAGGATTGCGATCGTGTGATTCTGGGTGCGGAAATCAACCTGCCAAATCCGAATCCGCCGGGGGGAATTCATGGGCCTGGATCTCGTGCTGGAAGAATCCCCGGAAACCGCGGTCCACGCGCTGCGCAAGGGCGACCTGCACCCCAGCCTCTCGGACCCCGTCCTGGACACGATGACCTTCCTCAACGAGGTCACCCACCGCTTCCCGGACGCGATCTCCTTCGCGCCCGGCAGGCCCTACGACGGGTTCTTCGACACCGAGCAGATCTTCACGTACCTGCGCCGCTACCTGGACCACCTGGCGGCGCAGGGCGCCACCGAGCAGGACGTCCGCACCGCGATGTACCAGTACGGGCCCACCGCGGGGCAGATCCGGGAGATCGTCGCCGACTCGCTGCGCAAGGACGAGGACATCGACGTACCGCCCGAGTCGATCGTGATCACGGTCGGCGCGCAGGAGGCCATGCTGCTGGTGGTGCGGGCGCTGACCGCCGCTCCCGAGGACACGCTGCTCGTGGCGAGCCCCTGCTATGTGGGCATCACCGGCGTGGCCCGGCTGCTGGGCGTGCCGGTGACCGCCGTGGAGGAGCGGGAGGACGGGTTCTCCCGCGCCGACCTGGAGGCCGCGATCCTGCGGGAGCGCGCCCGGGGACGGCGGCCCCGCGCCCTCTATGTGATCCCCGACCACTCCAACCCGTCCGGCACCACGATGGACCTGCCGACGCGCCACGCGCTGCTGGAGGCGGCCGAGCGGCACGACATCCTCCTCATCGAGGACAGCCCGTACCGCCGGGTGAGCCCGGGCACACCGCTGCCGACGCTCAAGTCCCTGGACCGGGCCCGCCGGGTCGTCCACCTCGGCTCGTTCGCGAAGACGGTCTTCCCCGGCGCCCGGGTCGGCTTCGCCGTCGCCGACCAGCAGGTGGTCGACGACGAGGGCCGGACCGGTCTGCTGGCCGCCGAACTCGCCAAGATCAAGAGCATGGTGACGGTCAACACCTCGTCGCTGAGCCAGGCCGCCGTCGCGGGCGCCCTGCTGGCCGGCGACGGCCGGCTGTCCGAGCTCAACGCGGAACCCGCCGCCTACTACGGCGACGCCCTGCGCACCACGCTCCGTGCCCTGGACGCCCGGCTGCCCGAGGCCCGGCGGACCGCCCTGGGCGTGCGCTGGAACGAGCCCACCGGCGGCTTCTTCCTCACGGTCCACGTGCCCTTCCGGGCGGACAACGCGGCCCTGACCCGGTCGGCACAGGAATTCGGCGTCATCTGGACGCCGATGAACTACTTCTATCCGCAAGGCGGCGGCCACCAGGCCCTCCGTCTCTCCACCAGCTATCTGACGACCGCCGATATCGAAGAAGGCACCGAGCGGCTCGCGCGGTTCATCGAGGCACAGGCTTCGGCGTCGTGAACTCTCCGGAAAGGCGAGGCAAGTGAGCGGGAACAGCCATGCACAGCGAGCGCGGTCCAAGCCGCGCATGTGGGGGTGGACTTTTCGATGACAGTCATTCTGGACCGGCCGCCGGTCACCCTGACCGGTGACGGCGCCCTGAAGACGCCGTACCGGCCGCGGATCCTCGGAGTGGGGACGGCCGCCTCGGCCGCCGTCTACTCCCAGCAGGAGGTGCTCGACGCCTTCGCCATCACCGACCCGAAGATCCGGTCCGTCTTCGCCAACAGCGCCATCGACCGGCGCCACCTCACCCTGCCGGAACCGGGCACCGACGGTGTCCGCGCCCCCGAACCGCAGGGCGACCTCCTCGACAAGCACAAGGCCATGGCGGTCGAGATGGGCGCCGAGGCACTGCGCGCCTGTCTGAAGCGGGCCGGCGCCGAACTCTCCGACCTGCGGCACCTGTGCTGCGTGTCGTCGACCGGCTTCCTCACCCCCGGCCTCAGCGCCCTGATGATCCGTGAGCTGGGCATCGACCGGCACTGCAGCCGCAGCGACATCGTCGGCATGGGCTGCAACGCGGGCCTCAACGCGCTCAACGTGGTCGCCGGCTGGTCGGCCGCGCACCCCGGCGAACTCGCCGTCGTGCTCTGCACGGAGGCCTGCTCGGCGGCGTACGCGATGGACTCCTCGATGCGCACCGCGGTCGTCAACAGCCTCTTCGGCGACGGCGCCGGGGCGATCGCCCTGATGAGCGGGCCCGGTGACGAGGCGTCCGGGACCACCGAGGGCCCGACCGTGCTGAAGTTCGCCAGCTGCATCATCCCCGAGGCGATCGGCGCGATGCGCTACGACTGGGATCGCGAGCTGGACCGCTTCAGCTTCTACCTCGACCCCCAGATCCCCTACGTCGTCGGCGCGCACGCCGAGATCGTGGTCGACCGCCTGCTCGGGGACACCGGTCTGCGGCGCAGCGACATCGGCCACTGGCTCGTGCACTCCGGCGGAAAGAAGGTGATCGACGCGGTCGTGGTCAACCTCGGGCTGACCCGCCACGACCTGCGGCACACCGTCGGCGTCCTGCGGGACTACGGCAACGTGTCGAGCGGGTCGTTCCTCTTCTCGTACGAACGACTCCTCGACGAGCAGGTGACCCGGCCCGGCGACTACGGAGTGCTCATGACCATGGGACCGGGCTCCACGCTCGAGACGGCGCTGGTGCAGTGGTGACAACAGGAGAGAGTGCAGTGAGCGAGCTGAGCGACGTGACGACACTGACCATCGACGGCTCCCAGCCGCTGTCGGTCAAGGCCATCAAGGACGTCACCGTCCTGTGCGACGCGGTGGAGGACCGGGGCGGGGCCGTGGTCCTGCGCGTCACCGGGGCCCCCGCGCCGGGCTGGACCGACGGGCTGGACGTCGCCCTCGTCACCAAGTGGGAGCGGGTGCTGCGGCGGCTGGAGCGGCTGCCCGCGGTGACCGTCGCGGTCGCGACCGGCGACAGCGGCGGAACGGCCCTCGACGCCTTCCTCACCGCCGACATCAGGATCGCCACCCGCAGCAGCCGGCTGCTGCTGCCCTTCGAGGGGGAGGCCATCTGGCCCGGCATGGCCGTCTTCCGGCTCGCCCGCCTGGCCGGTGCCGCGCGCGCCCGCCGTGCCGTCCTGTTCGGCCGGCCGATCCAGGCCCCCGAGGCGCTGATGCTGGGCATCGCCGACGAGCTGACCGAGACGCCCGACACCGCGGCGGCCACCGCCGTGCAGCGCCTGGAGGGCCTGTCCGGCAAGGAGATCGCCCTGCGCCGCCAGCTCCTCTTCGACGCGGCCACCATCAGCTTCGAGGACGCCCTCGGCCCCCACCTGGCCGCCTGCGACCGCGCCCTGCGGCGCACCGCCGAGGAGGCGGCCTGATGGCGGTGGCCGACGACGGGACACAGGAGTGGCCGGCCCTGACGGAGGCCGCCGAGCAGGTGGACAAGACGCTCGCGGCCCTTCCGGAGCCGACCCGCCGCACCGCGCGTCAGCGTGAGGAGGCCGAGACGGCGAAGAACCGGGCCCGCGCCCTGCGCGCCTGCTTCCTCGACGGGCACGCCGACACCGTGTACGACCGGCTCACCGAGGGCCGCACCCGCGACCTGCGCATCGACGAACTCGTCGAGGCCGCCGCGACCGCCTACCCCGGACTCGTACCGGACGCCGACCGCCTCGCCCAGGAGCGCGGCCGCCCGCAGGCCGACAAAGAGGGCCACGAGATAGACCAGGGCATCTTCCTGCGGGCCGTCCTGCGCTCGCCCACGGCCGGCCCGCACCTCCTCGACGCCATGCTCCGGCCCACGGCCCGCGCCGAGCGCCTCCTCCCGGAGTTCCGGCGCACCGGCGTCGTGGAGCTGGAAGCCGTACGGCTGGAACGCCAAGGCGGTGTCGCACGGCTGACGATGTGCCGGCACGACCGGCTCAACGCCGAGGACAACCAGCAGGTCGACGACATGGAGACCGCCGTCGACCTGGCCCTCCTCGACCCGGACGTGCGGGTCGGGCTGCTGCGCGGCGGGGAGATGAGCCACCCCCGCTACCGAGGCAAGCGGGTCTTCAGCGCCGGCATCAACCTCAAGAACCTCAGCTCGGGCGACATCTCCCTGGTCGACTTCCTGCTGCGCCGCGAACTGGGCTATATCCACAAGCTGGTCCGGGGCCTGCGCGTCGAGGGCGCCGACGCGCCCTGGCACTCGCCCCGCGTCGAGAAGCCCTGGGTCGCCGCCGTCGACGGCTTCGCGATCGGCGGCGGCGCCCAGCTGCTGCTGGTGTTCGACCACGTCCTCGCCGCGTCCGACGCCTACCTCAGCCTCCCGGCGGCCAAGGAGGGGATCATCCCCGGCGTGGCCAACTTCCGCTTCAGCCGGTACGTCGGGCCCCGCCTGTCCCGCCAGGTGATCCTGGAGGGCCGTCGCATCTGGGCCACCGAGCCCGCGGCGCGGCTGCTGGTCGACGAGGTCGTGGACCCGCAGGAGCTGGACGACGCCGTCGAGCGGAGCCTGGCCCGCTTCGACGGGGACGCGGTGCTCGCCAACCGGCGGATGCTCAACCTCGCCGAGGAACCCGCCGACGCGTTCCGCGCGTACATGGCGGAGTTCGCCCTCCAGCAGGCGCTGCGGCTCTACGGGGAGGACGTCATCCACAAGGTCGGCAGGTTCGCGGCGAGGTCCGCGTGAGCGCCGCCGACCGCCCCCGGGTGCGGTACGAGAAGAAGGACCACGTCGCCCACGTCACCCTCGACCGGCCCGAGGTCCTGAACGCGATGGACCTGCGGATGCACGAGGAACTCGCCGAGGTCTGGGACGACGTGGAGGCCGACGACGACCTCCGCGCGGTCGTCCTGACCGGCGCGGGCGAGCGGGCCTTCTCCGTCGGACAGGACCTGAAGGAACGCAGCCGCCTCGACGGCGCCGGCACCCCGCGCACCACCTTCGGCAGCCGGGGCCTGCCCGGCTGGCCCCGGCTCACCGAGCGGTTCACCCTGTCCAAACCGGTGGTGGCGCGGGTCAACGGCTACGCCCTCGGCGGCGGCTTCGAGCTGGCGCTCGCCTGCGACCTCGTCATCGCCTCGCACGACGCGGTGTTCGCCCTGCCCGAGGCCAGGCTCGGCCTGGTCCCGGGCGCGGGCGGCGCGTTCCGGCTCGCCCGCCAGCTGCCCCTGAAGACCGCGATGGGGTACCTGCTCACCGGACGCACCATGGACGCGGCGACGGCACTGCACTTCGGACTGGTCAACGAGGTCGCCGACGCCGAGGAGGGCGACCTGGACCGCCGGGTGGCCGCCTGGACGGACGACCTGGTGCGCAGCGCGCCCCTGTCGGTGCGGGCCATCAAGGAGTCCGTGATGCGCTCGCTCGACCAGCCGCTGGAGGAGGCGTTCGCCACCCGCTACGTGTGGGAGGAGCGGCGCATGCACAGCGAGGACGCCGTGGAAGGCCCCCGGGCCTTCGCGGAGAAACGCGCTCCGGTGTGGTCGGGCCGCTGAGCCGGCGGAGCCGCCCCGGCCTCCACCGCGCTCCGCCCTGACGGCCCCCCATCTTCTGAACCTCTGATTTCCGACGGCGGAAGGACCTGCCGATGCCGATCGCGCACGTCAACGGGATCGACCTCAGTTACGACGACCACGGCCCCGCCGACCGGGAGGAGCCGGTCGTGATGCTCGCGGGCACCGGCGGCCCGGGCCGGATCTGGCGCAGCCATCAGGTCCCCGCCCTCCGGGCGGCCGGCCACCGGGTGATCACGCTCGACAACCGGGGCATCCCGCCGACCGGCCCGTCCGTCGTCGGCTTCACCCTCGCCGACATGACCGCGGACGTCGCCGCGCTGATCGAGCGCCTGGGGGCGGGCCCCTGCCGGGTCGTGGGCCACTCGCTGGGCGGCCTCATCGCCCAGGAACTCGTCCTCGCCCGCCCCGACCTCGTCAGCCGTGCCGTGCTGATGGCCAGCTGCGGACGGGCGGACGCGCTGATCGCCGCCATGTCGGCCGCCGACATCGAACTGGCCGACAGCGGCGTCAAGATCCCGCCCTCGGTGACCGCGTACCAGCAGGCCGTCCAGAACCTCTCGCCCCGCACCCTCAACTACGAGGACGGGCTGCGGGACTGGCTCGGCATCTTCGAGCTCTCGGCCCCCGACCCGTCGACGATCCGCGCGCAACTCGGCCTGGAGGTCATCCCGAACCGCCTGCCGCACTACCGCCGGATCAGCCGCCCCTGCCTCGTCATCGGCTTCCAGGACGACCTCGTCGTCCGCCCGCATCTGTCACGCGAACTCGCCCGGGCCATCCCGGGCGCCCGGTACACCGAGATCCCCGGCTGCGGCCACTACGGGTATCTGGAGCGGCCCGACGCGGTGAACGACGCGCTCATCGACTTCCTCGCGGCCTGAGCGGCTCCCGGCGGAGGACGGCTCAGGCGTCCCGCAACCGCCGGGCGATCTCCAGCTGTTCCGGCTCCAGCTGCCGGCCGTCCTCGATCTCCCACAGACAGTTCTGCAGCACCCGCCCGAGCGTCCAGGCACGCGCGCGTGCCCGATCCAGGCCCAGGACGTCCGTCATCGTGTCGAAGCGTCGGCGGACCTCGCCGGGCTCGAAGCGGTTGTCGATCGCGGGCAGCAGGTCGAAACCGGGGTCGCCCGCGAGGGGCTTGGGGTCGATGGCGAGCCAGTCCGCGCGGTCGGCGCCGAGGACGTTGTCGTAGTGCAGGTCCCAGTGGAGGAGGCGGTCGCCGGGTTCGTCGACGACCTCTCGTACGGTGGCGGCGCAGTCGGCGACCAGTGCGCGCGCCTCCTCGTCGGCGATCCGCTCCAGCGCCCGGGGCGTCCGCTCCAGCATGGCCCGCGCGATGTCGCCGAGCCGGCGCATGCCCGCCGGAGCCGGAAAGGCCGTCAGGTGGGCCAGGAGGCGGGCGATGACGAGGACGGCCTCGCGGGTGTCGGGGACGTGGGACAGCATGCGGGCGGGGTCGAGGCGTTCCAGGAGCATGGTGCCGGTGGCCTCGTCGTGGTCGAGGAGGCGTACCGCGCCGTCGCCGTCCCAGAAGCGCAGGGCGACGGGCTCGCCCGCGCTCTCCTCGTCGAGGAGTTGCAGCTTCAGGACGGCTCCCGTGCCGTCGGCGCGCAGGACGGGCAGGACGAGGGCGCTGACGCCGTGCATGGCGGTGCCGTCCGGCCGTAGGCCCCACTCCGTGAGGAAGCGCTCGGTCTGTTCTGGCAGTCCCGCGATGAACGCCCGTCCCGCCGCTCCGTTGAACTTCTCCTGTGCCGCCGCGAGTCGCTCCGGAATGTCGATCACGCGTCGAGCGTATCGACGTGGGTAAATCGGCTCATGGGAATTACCCGGGGCCTGCACAGGGTGTGGACGTACGTGCGCGGCGCGCCCGGCACGTACATCTGGCTGGCGGTCCTGTTCGTGACGACGGTGGCGCTGCACCACATGTCTCCGGACTTCGAGGCGGATTTCCTGCGGCAGCGTTCGACGAACATCCGTGAACTGTCCAGCAACCCGGTACGGGTGCTGGTGTCCAGCGCGATGTGGATCGACGGCGGGCGGTGGCTGCCGTACGCCGTCCTGTACTCCGTCATCCACGCGCCGGCCGAGCGCTGGCTGGGGACGGCGCGCTGGCTGGCGGTGTGCGCGGCGGCGCATGTGCTGGCGACGCTGATCAGCGAGGGCGCGCTGTTGTGGGGGATCCGGCACGGGATGGCGCCGGAGTCGGCGGTGAACACGCTGGACGTCGGGGTGAGTTATGCGCTGGCGGGGGTGGTGGCGGTGCTGGCGTACCGGATTCCGGTGCCCTGGCGGGCGCCGTACGCCGCCGCCGTGCTGATCGTCTACGGGGTGCCGCTGGTGACCGGGCGGACCTTCACCGACCTCGGCCACTTCACTTCGGTGTTGATCGGGTTCGCCTGCTATCCGCTGGTCAGGGGCCGTGCAAAACCACGAGATCCGAAGGAGACAGCGGCGGTCTCGCAGGGTTAACGTCCCGGCATGAGCAGCTCGGCCACCGCCGTCGTGAACGGCGGCATCTCGTTCTGGTTCGCCGACGACGGTCTCCCGGCGGTGCGGGAGCCGCTGACCGGGGACGCCACGGCGGACGTGGTGATCGTCGGAGGCGGATACACCGGTCTGTGGACGGCGTACTACCTGAAGAAGGCCGCCCCCTTCCTCCGCGTCACCGTCCTGGAGCAGAAGTTCTGCGGGTACGGCGCCTCCGGCCGCAACGGCGGCTGGCTCTACAACGGCATCGCCGGCCGCGACCGCTACGCGAAGCTGCACGGACACGAGGCGGCGGTGCGCCTGCAACGGGCCATGAACGACACCGTCGACGAGGTCGTGCGGACCGCGGCGGCGGAGGGCATCGAGGCGGACATCCACCAGGGCGGGGTACTCGAAGTCGCCCGCACACCCGCCCAGTTGGCCCGCCTCAAGGACTTCCACGCGCACGAGCTGTCGTACGGCGAGAAGGACCGTGAGCTGTACGGCGCCGGTGAGACGGCCGAGCGGATCCGGGTGGCGGACGTGGTCGGTTCGACGTGGACGCCGCACGGGGCGCGGCTGCACCCGGTGAAGTTGGTGAAGGGCCTGGCCGCGGCCGTCGAGGCGCTGGGCGTGGCCATCCATGAGGCGACACCGGTGACGGAGATCCGGCCGAAGCACGCGGTGACGCCCTACGGCACGGTCCGCGCCCCCTACGTCCTGCGCTGCACCGAGGGGTTCACGGCGAGCCTGAAGGGGCAGCGGCGGACCTGGCTGCCGATGAACTCGTCGATGGTGGTGACCGAGCCGCTGACGGACGAGCAGTGGGCGTCGGTCGGCTGGGACGGGCGGGAGGCGCTCGGCGACATGGCGCACGCGTACATGTACGCCCAGCGCACCGCCGACGGGCGGATCGCGCTGGGCGGGCGCGGGGTGCCGTACCGCTTCGGGTCGCGGACGGACAACGACGGACGGACACAGGCGGCGACCGTCGAGGCGCTGCGGGAGATCCTGGTCGGCTTCTTCCCGTCGCTGGCCGGGGTCGCCGTCGAGCACGCCTGGTCGGGGGTGCTGGGGGTGCCGCGCGACTGGTGCGCGACGGTCACGCTGGACCGGGCGACGGGTCTCGGCTGGGCCGGGGGGTACGTCGGCTCGGGCGTCGCCACGACGAACCTCGCGGGCCGGACCCTGCGCGACTTGGTCCAGCTGGACTCCGGGCAGGGCGGCCGGACCGAACTGACCGATCTGCCGTGGGTCGGACACAAGGTCCGCAAGTGGGAGCCGGAGCCGTTGCGGTGGCTGGGGGTGCAGGGGATGTACGCGACTTATCGGGCGGCTGATCGGCGGGAGGCCCTGTCGCACACGGCGCGATCCTCGAAGCTGGCACGCCTCGCGGACCGGGTGGCGGGGCGGCACTGAGGGGTGGGGCGCCAGAGGCGGGACAACGCTTTCTGGCCGCTCCGGGATTCTCATGAATGCGTTGTCGTATCCCTGTGTCACCATCGCATCAACGACCGATGATCCAGGGGGGATTCTTTGTTCGGCGACTCCTGTCCGCGTGCGGGGCGCAGACGGGCGGCCGCTTTCGCGGCTCTCGTTGCACTGCTCGCTTCGCTGTTGACGTTGACCGGCACGGGGCGGGCCTCGGCCGCCGAGGGGGAGTGCGGGCCGGTGCCGCTCGCTTCCTTCGGCGACCCGGGGAATGCGGTGGTCAAGGCCACGATCCCGGCCGAGGGCAGCGCGTGTTTCACGGTGTCGGCTCCGGCGGCCGGCCTGTACCTGGTGTCTCTCGACGACACCGACGCGTATGCGCGGCTGTCCGCCCCGGACGGCTCCGAAGTGGACTGCTATGAAGAGCAGTTCTCGCAGCAGGGCCAGTGCCAGGTGCCCGCGGCCGGTGACTACACGCTGAGCGTGGTGAACGGCGGTTGGGCGGAGAAGGAGGTCTCCTTCACGGTCGTGCCGCTGGGGTCGGGCACGCCCGGGTGCTTCGGAGCGGTCGGTACGGGCTGGGACCAGGAGGCGGTGAGCCGGACCTCCGCGGGTGAGCTGGAGGTCGACTGCCAGGAGTTCGCGGGCAGGCCGGGGGAGCGGGTCAGGCTGACGCACGGGACGAAGGTGTACGGCGACACTCTGGCGTGGATCACCGATGCGACGGGTGCCTGGATCTGCCCGCGTGTCTCGGCGGACGACGAGGACACCCGCAGTTGTGTGCTGCCGGGCGACGGCCCCTATCGGGTGCTGTCGAAGGTCACGTACGGGGGGAACGGGTATCCGGCCGAGTACGCGGTCAAGGTGCGGTCGCTGTCCGACCCGCAGGGCTGCCGTTCCGCGTCCGTGCGCCCGTTCGGGGTGCTGGAGGGACTGGACTTCGGTACGAATCCCTGTTTCGTCTTCACCGCCGACAAGGCAGGCCGGTATCTGGTCCACTCCGTGGACGACTACTCCGCGAGCGCGGTCATGGTCTACGACGCCGACGGAAAGATCGCCTGCCGGGCGAGTGATCCGTGTCGGCTGACGAGCGCGGGCACGTACACGGCGGTGCTCGACGGCGACTACCCCTTCCGGGCCGCTGAGAACGGCCCGGACGATCTGGTCGTTCTCGACCGTGCCGCGCAGGCGGGGTGCGTGGCGGCCGGGATGGGTGCGTACAAGGGGGAGCTGAGCGCGATCGGGCAGTACGACTGCCTGACGCTGGATGCCCCGCAGGGTGCCCGGATCGCCGCGCTCACGCCGCTCGCCTCCACCGGGGTGGACGTGGACGTGGAGGTCGTCGACCGCGACGGGACCGCGCAGTGCGATGCGGCACAGCTGGCCAGCGGTGACTGCGCGTTGACGGGCACGGCGCCCTATCACGCCCTGGTGCACACGGAGGACACCGGCGCGGATGCCGTGGGCGCGTATGCGATCGCCTTCCACCGCACCGATGCCGCGGGCGACTGCCCGGTCCTGCCGGCGGGCAGTTTCTCCGCCGACGGGGCCAAGGCCACGCTGACCACGGGTGGCGGTGTCTTCTCCCAGTGCCTGAGCATTCCCGCCGACGCGCACACAGGGGCCGAGGTCTTTCAGCTGGTTGCCACGTCCGGCGGGGTACCGGCGAAGTTCTCGGTGCTGGACGCCACCGGTAAGAAGGTCTGCGACCGTGCTGCCTCCACGACGAACGGTTGGACCGTCTGCGCGCTGACCCCGGGCAAGGCCCACACGGTGCTGGTCACCGGACGGGACACGGCCGCCACCTACGCGCTGTCCCGGCGGGACGTGACCGCCGGCGCGTCGGCCGCGGGCTGTGCGAAGTCCCCCGTGGGGAAGGTCGGGGGACCGTCCGTGACCGGTGCCTACGGCGAGCCCGGCACGCTGAACTGCCACCAGGTCACCACCGATGCCGCCACCGATGTCGTGCACGTGGACGTGCGGGACGCGCTCGGGACGGCCAACATCGCCGTCTTCGGCGGTGACGGCAGTGCGGAGTGCTCCTTCCGGAACCGTTCCTGTGCGGTCACCGGGTCCACCACCCACCAGGTCCTGGTGCAGACGCCGGCCACGTTGAAGGCGGCGCCCGAGTACCACCTGGACGCCTTGCGGATCGCGACCGCGGACGGCCCGGCCGCGGAGTGCACCAAGGTGCCATCGGTGTCGTACGGGTACGGGCCGATCACCGGCGCGCTCGACGAGGGGCACACGGCGGTGTGCGCGGTTCTGCCGACGGCCGGGTTCGACCGCTTCGACCTGGCGGTCACCGACACCAACGGGGCCACCACGACGGCCGTGCCCGCCTTGTACAACAGCGCCTGGAACAACGGCTGTTCGCTGGCCATACCGTCCGGCTGGCAGTGCTCGGCGGGTGGCTCGTCCTCGGCGGCCAGTCCGAGTGTGTTCGTCCTGGGGCTGCCGGAGAAGGCGTCCAGCACGTCCTACAGTGCCAAGCTGACCTGCACGTCCTCCCTGTGCGGCCCTGACAGGGTGAGTGTCACCGCGGTGAGCCCCGGCACCGGCGTCGCCGGTGGCAAGGTCACGCTTACGGTGACCGGCACCGCGCTGCCCGCGAGTGCCACGGTGCGGCTGTCGCGGAGCGGGACCACCCTGAACGCGACGACGGAGTCGGTGTCGGCGGACAACCGGACGTTGACCGCGACCCTCGATCTGACGGGCGCGGCCCCGGGGACGTGGAACGTGAGTGTGCTGGCGGGCTGCTGTGAATTCCCGCGCGGCACCTTCACCGTCACCGAGCCCCAGCTGGAGAACACGGCCGCCCCGAAGGTGACCGGCACGGTCAAGGTGGGGGCCAAGGTCTCCGCGGCGCCGGGGAGTTGGTCGGCGACACCGTCGTCGTACACGTACCAGTGGAAGGCGAACGGCACGGAGATCGCCGGGGCGACGGGCAAGACGTACGTCCTTCCCGCGTCGGTGGTGGGCAAGAAGATCACGGTGACGGTCACCGCGGTCAAGGAGGGCTGGCAGGGTGCCACGGCGACCTCGGCCGCGTCGACCGTGGCCAAGGGGGATGCGCCCAAGGCGACGAAACTGCCGGTGATCAGTGGTACGGCGAAGGTCGGCAGGACCTTGAAGACGACGAAGGGGACGTGGAGTCCCACGCCGACCTCGTTCGCGTACCAGTGGTACGCGAACGGCAAGGTGATCAGCGGGGCCACCAAGTCGTCTCTGGTGCTGAAGTCGGCCCAGAAGGGCAAGAAGATCACGGTGAAGGTGATCGCGCATCGGACCGGTCACAAGGACGGGTCGGCGGTGAGCAAGGCGACGGCGGCGGTCGCGAAATGAGGAGCGGCTGAGATGAGGAGGGCGCGGCCGGAGCCGCGCCCTCCTTGTGTCGCTAGGCCACCGACTCCGGCACCGGAGCCTGCGCCGACGCTTCCCGCCCGGGCGGCTTCGTCGTCACCATCAGGGCCGCCACCAGCCCCGCCAGCAGCATGATCCCCGCCGCCCACCAGATCGCGACCGTGTAGCCGTGCACGACCGCCTCCTTCGCGAGGAGGTCCCGGTTGGTGCCGCCGGTCAGATGGGCCGTGAGGTAGGCGGTGCTGCTGGTCGTGGCGATCGTGTTGAGCAGGGCCGTGCCGATCGAACCGCCCACCTGCTGGGAGGTGTTGACGGTGGCCGAGGTGACCCCGGAGTCCTGCGGGGCGACGCCCGCCGTCGCGGTGGCGAAGACCGGCATGAAGGTCAGGCCCATGCCGAGGCCCATGAGGAGCAGCGCGGGCAGGATCTGCGTCGCGTAGTCGGAGTGGATCGTCATCCGGGTCAGGATCAGCATGCCGCCCGCGGCCAGGACCATGCCGGGAGCCATCAGCAGCCGGGGCGGCACCCGGTCCATCAGACGGGCCGAGATCTGGGTGGAGCCGATGATGATCGCGGCCGTGAGGGGCAGGAAGGCCAGGCCGGTCTGGACGGGCGAGTAGGCCAGGATGACCTGGAGGTAGTAGGTCATGAACAGGAACAGGCCGAACATGCCGATGACGGCCAGGCCCATCGTCAGGAAGCAGCCCGCGCGGTTGCGGTCCTTGACGATGTGCAGGGGGAGCAGGGGAGAGGGGGCCCTGTTCTGCCACCACACGAAGACCGCGAGAAGGACGACGCCTCCCGCGAGGAGCCCCAGGACCAGCGGGTCGCTCCAGCCGCGCGGCTCCGCCTCGCTGAAGCCGTAGACGATGGCGACGAGGCCGCCGCAGCCCAGCAGTACGCCGGGCACGTCGAGGCGGGCGCCCGCGTGGCCGGGGCGGTCGTGCAGGAGGGCGAGGGCGCCGAAGACGGCGATGACGGCGATGGGGACGTTGACGTACAGGCACCAGCGCCAGTCGAGGTACTCGGTGAGCAGTCCGCCGACGATGAAGCCGATGGCGGAGCCGGACCCGGCGAGGGCGCCGTAGATGCCGAAGGCCTTGCCGCGTTCCTTCGGGTCCGTGAAGGTCGTCGTCAGCAGGCTCAGTGCGGACGGCGCCAGGACGGCGGCGAAGACGCCCTGGAGTGCGCGGGCACCGAAGAGCATGCCGGCGCTCTGGGCGGCGCCGCCGAGCGCGGAGGCGGCGGCGAAGCCGACGAGGCCGATGACGAAGGTGCGTTTGCGGCCGACGAGGTCGGCGATCCGGCCGCCGAGCAGGAGGAGGCCGCCGAAGGCGAGGGTGTAGGCGGTGATCACCCATTGCCGGTTGCCGTCGGACATGCCCAGGTCCTCCTGTGCGGAGGGGAGGGCGATGTTCACGATGGTGGCGTCGAGGACGACCATCAGCTGGGCGAGAGCGATGATCACCAGGCCCCACCAGCGGCGCGGGTCGGCCTGATCCGGTTCACCTGTTCGGGTGACACTCACCCCGCCAGAAGACCATGAATCGGGACGTATCGCATCTGCGAGGGGTGTCTTGCGGTTGCTCATGGTTCGAGGACGACCTTTCCGGTGGTGCCGCGGGTCTCCAGCGCCCGGTGCGCGGCGGCGGCCTCGGTCAGCGGGAAGCGCTGCACGGCCGGGGTGAGACGGCCCGCGGCGGCCTCGGCGAGGGCGCGGAGTTCGAGGGTCTGTACGGGGTGGGGGCCGCCGGCCTTCCGCATCATCACGGGGCCGAGGACCTGCTCGGAGACGCCGTCGACGACGTAGGGGGCGCCACCCTGGATGCCTTCGGCGGACCAGCCGAACACCAGGTGCTTGCCGCCGGGGGCGAGGAGGGCGACGGCCTCGCGGGCGATGTCGCCGCCGACCCCGTCGAAGACGACGGTGACCTTGTCGCCGCCCAGGTGGGCGCGGACCTTGTCGGGCCAGGCCGGGTCCTTGTAGTCGACGGCGAGGTCGGCGCCGTTGGCCTCGACGCGGGCGGTCTTGGCGGGGCCGCCGGCGAGGCCGACGACGGTCGCGCCGGCGTTCTTCGCGTACTGCACGAGCAGGGTGCCGATGCCGCCTGCGGCGGCCGGGACGAGGGCCACGGAGTCGGGGCCGAGCTCGGCGAACTGGAGGATGCCCATCGTCGTACGGCCCGTGCCGATCATGGCGACGGCCTCGGCGAAGTCCAGGTTGCCGGGGATCTCGTGGACCCGGTCGACGTCGGTGACGGCGAGTTCGGCGTAACCGCCGGGCGCGAACCCGAGGTGGGCGACGACGCGCTTGCCGAGCCAGAGCCCGGCGACGCCCTCGCCGAGGGACTCGACCACGCCGGCGACCTCGCGGCCGGGGATCGTGGGCAGGCCGGGTAGTTCGGGCAGCGGGCCCTGGACGCCCTCGCGCAGGGCGGTGTCGAGGAGGTGGACACCGGCCGCCCGTACGGCGACACGGACCTGGCCCGGGCCGGGGCGGGGGTCCTCGGTCCGCTCGTAGGTGAGGTTCTCGGCCGGGCCGAAGGCGTGCAGGCGGATGGCGTGCATGGAAGCTCCCTGGACGATTGCTGCGTCGGCTCCCAGCCTTCAACCTCAAGCATGCTTCAGGTCAAGGGCGTCGCGGCCGGACCCCAGGGCCAACGACACCGCGGTGAGGGCGCTGTTGAAGGAGACCTCGGACAGCACGCCGGGGGCGGCCACCTGGTCGCCGACGAGGTAGACGCCGTCGCCGCGGTCGATGGCGGGACGGTCCCGCCAGCTGGTGCCGGGCGGGTCGACGGCGCCGGTACGGCCGTTCGCGAGCGCTTCGCCGCGCCAGGTGACGCGGTCCCGCCAGCCGTCGAAGCCGAGGTCGAGAAGCTGCTCGGCGCGGGCGACGCCGTCCGCCTTGGACTCGTGCGGGGCGACGGGGATCTGCCCCTGGATCAGCTGCTCGCCGGCCGGGGCGAGGGTGCGGTCCTGCGCCGTGAAGCGTTCGATCCAGCCGGGGGAGTCCAGGTCGGACACGGCGAAGGCGTCACCGCGCCGGGTGCGCACGGCGAGGTCGATGAGGACGGTACGGCCGCTGGTCCACGTCAGCGTGGGGTCGTCGAGGAGGCGGCGGGCGGCGTCGAGGGAGGTGGCGACGACGACGGGGGTGTCGGTGGGAAGGGTGTCGACGCGGGACAGGGTCTCCATCCGCACCCCCAGATTCCAGGCGCGGGCGGCCATGCGGTCGACGACGGTCGCCCAGCCGCCGACCGGGTAGTGCGCCTCGGGCGGCAGCTTGGTGGCGCGGCGCAGCCGCTCCTGCACGAAGGCCGCGGACAGGGCGCCCGGGTCGTGGTGGAAGAGGGCGACGGCGGAGTAGTGGGCGGCGGCGCGGGCGCCCTCCTCACCGGCGATGCCGGTGGCCCAGGTCAGGAAGTCGGTGTCGACGGGGGCCTGCGGCAGCCGGGGGCGCAGCAGCTTCAGCATCGCGAACGGCGGGGTGCGGCGCAGGACGCCCTTGTGCCGCAGCCGCAGCCGGGCCGCCTCCAGGGGCGGTATCGGGGCGAGCGGCCCGATGAGATCGCGCTGCCTGAGCCAGGCCCAGTGCGGGCCGCCGTTGTAGAGCGCGTGCGGCCCCTCGTTGGTCCGGTACGGCCCCTCGGCGGTCCGCGCCCGCCCGCCGAGGGTGTGATGGGCCTCGTGGACGGTGACCTTGGCGCCCGCTTCGGCGGCGGTGATGGCGGCGGTGAGTCCGGCCAGGCCGCCGCCGATGACGGTGATGCGGTGCATGGGGTGTCCTCACGGTGGGGTGGGCTGTCGCGGATATGACGCCCGCGCGGGCCGAAATGTGACGTGAGGGGCGTTTTTCCAGGTCAGGCTGGAGGTCCGGGGGTGTTGTCAGTGGTGGGGTGCAGCATGGGGGGATGGCGAGCAGAGCGGCGGGCGGAACGGGTGTGAAGGGTGCGCGGCGGCCGGAGGTGCGGTTGCCGGCCTTGGAGGCGTTCGACGGGGGTGTGCTGGAGCCGGACGGGGACTACGACGGGCTGGAGTTCCGGGAGCTGGACCTCGCCGGGCAGGACGGCGGGGGCGCCCGCTTCATGGACTGCGCGCTGACGGGCTGCGCGCTGGACGAGACGCGGCTGCGCAACGCGCGCGTCCTGGACTCGGTGCTCACCGGCGTACGGGGCGTCGGCACCGACCTGTCCGACGCGACCCTGCGGGACGTCGAGCTGGTGGACGCCCGGCTGGGCGGCGTGCAGGTGCACGGGGCGGTACTGGAGCGGGTGGTGATCCGCGGCGGCAAGATCGACTACCTGAACCTGCGCACGGCCCGGCTCAGAGACGTCGTCTTCGAAGGCTGCGTCCTGGTGGAACCGGACTTCGGAGGCGCCCACCTGGAACGCGTCGAGTTCATCGACTGCGCCCTCAAACGCGCCGACCTGACCGCGGCGACCCTGACCGACGTCGACCTGCGGGGCGCGGTCGAACTGGACATCGTGCGAGGCGTGGAGCGGTTGGCGGGATCGGTGATCAGCACGGCTCAACTGATGGACCTGGCACCGGTGTTGGCGGCCCAGATGGGCGTCCGGGTGGAGGGCTGACGGGGGGAGCTTCTGAGCTCCCCGCCCCCGAGCTCCCCGCCCCCCGAGCCGGGGAGCTTCTGAGCTCCCCGGCTCCCGATGTGCTGATCCTCTGGCCAGGCCCTAGCTCACCCGAGGAAACATCGCCTGCAGGCTCCAGATCGCCGGGTTCTCGCCCAGGTCCTCGTGGAGGTCCACCAGGTCGGCGATGAGGTCGTGCAGGAAGTCGCGGGCCTCACGGCGGAGTTCGGCGTGCGAGAAGGTCAGCGGGGGTTCCTCGGCCGGCATCCAGTCCGACTCGATGTCCACCCAGCCGAAGCGGCGCTCGAAGAGCATGCGGTCGGTGGACTCGGTGAAGTCGAGCTCGGCGTGCTGGGGGCGGGACGCGCGGGAGCCGGCCGGATCGCGGTCGAGGCGTTCCACGATGTCGCACAGCGCCCACGCGAAGTCGAGCACCGGCACCCATCCCCAGGCTGTGGACAGCTCCCGGTCCGCCTTGGTGTCGGCGAGATAGACGTCCCCGCAGAACAGGTCGTGCCGCAGCGTGCGGACGTCCACACGGCGGTAGTCCGTCTGGGGCGGGTCGGGGAAGCGGTTGGAGAGGGCGTAGCCGATGTCGAGCACGTACGTGATGGTGTCACGCCGCCCGGGCCGGGACCTCGGCGCGCCATAGGATCGCTGACATGTCCAGATCCGCGCCCCTTGCCCCGGCCTGTGCCGCCGCCCTCGTCCTCGCCCTCACGGCGTGCAGCGGCGGCGGTGGCGGCGTGCAGGGCACCCCGGGCGGGGCAGGGGTCCGGGACCTGTACTTCCCCAAGGCGGGCAACGGCGGCTACGACGTCGGCCACTACGACCTGCGGCTGTCCTACGACCCCGGCACGGACCAGCTCTCCGGCACCGCCGCCCTCACCGCCCGGGCCACCCAGGACCTGTCCGCTTTCAACCTGGACCTGAAGGGCCTGGACGTCGAGAACGTCACCGTCGAGGGCAAGCCCGCCCGCTTCAACCGCACCGGCCAGGAACTGACCGTCCGCCCCCACGACGACCTCGACGACGGCGAGACCTTCGAGGCCGAGGTCCGCTACTCCGGCACCCCGCGCACCCTCACCGACGCCGACGGCTCCCACGAGGGCTGGCTGCGCACCGCCGACGGAGCCGTGGCCCTGGGCGAGCCGGTCGGCTCGATGACATGGTTCCCCGGCAACCACCATCCCTCGGACAAGGCGTCGTACGACATCACGGTCACCGTCCCGAAGGGCCTGGAGGCGGTCTCCAACGGGGAGTTGCGCGGCAAGGAGACCCACGACGGGCGTACCACCTTCGCCTGGCACGCCGCCGAGCCCATGGCGAGCTATGTCGCCACCCTGGCCATCGGCGCCTACGACATCCGCCGGTCCACCGCCGGGGGCGTGCCCGTCTACACCGCCGTCCAGGAGGGCGAGAGCGCGAAGGCGCTGAACCGGCTGTCCGAGGTCATGGACTGGGCGGAGACCAACTTCGGGCCGTACCCCTTCTCCTCCACCGGTGCGATCGTCGGCGGCGAGGACGACGCCGAGTACGCGCTGGAGACCCAGAACCGGCCCTTCTTCCCGGGCACCCCCGACACCGGGCTCCTCGTCCACGAGCTCGCCCACCAGTGGTTCGGCGACTCCGTCACGCCGAAGAGCTGGCGGGACATGTGGCTCAACGAGGGGTTCGCGACCTACGCGGAATGGCTGTGGGAGGAGGACGAGGGCGGCGACAGCGCCCAGGACACCTTCGACGCGCTGTACGAGGAAGGCGAGGACGAGTACCCGGACCTGTGGGCCTTCCCGCCGGCCGAGCCCCCGAGCGGCGCGCACATCTCCGACGACCCCGTCTACCAGCGCGGCGCGATGGTCATCCACAAGATCCGGCAGCAGGTCGGGGACGACGCCTTCTACGACATCGTCCAGGGCTGGACGGCCGGGCACCGGCACGGCAACGCCGACACCGACGACTTCACGGCCTATGTCGAACAGCAGGCGCCCGACGAGGACTTCGACGCGATCTGGGACGAGTGGCTGTACGGAGAGGGCAAGCCGGCGCAGCCGTAGCCGCGCCGGCCTGCAAGGCGTATCAATACTTCGGAATGGTGGCGCCGTGAAATCAAATGCCCACATGAAGCCTCTACTGGAGGTACTGAAGTCCATCAGTCTTGCCGAGACTGAACTTCCAGTGGAATTGCGAGACCTCCTATCTGCTGGGTGGTGCTCTCGCTGGACTTCGGGCAGCTCGCGAACCGGAGTCATCGGACCGCCTCGTTGCCGTCGTCTCACTGGATTTGGAGGAGGAGGATTCCGTCAATGGTGCAACGGTTGAATTCCTTACCCGCAGGCCAGGTTTTCCGCGTTCATTTGATGACCTTGAGCGCTTCCAGTTCGAGGCTATGGCTATTTTTGACTTGGTCGACGCAAGCCAATTCAATGTCTAGATAAATATCGGTCGTTTACGCGGCCGTCTTCCTCCACGAGGCATAGCCGCGACTGAACGAACTCCTCACCGAACGCGCCAACGAAGGTTGCACGATCCGCGTCGCGATCGGGGACGCCGACAGCGACAACGTCCAAGCCCGCGGCCGCGAGGAGCGGTTCGGCCACGGCATCGAATCCCGCTGCCGCCTCGCACTCATGCACTACAGGCCCCTCGCCGACACCCCCGGCATCGAAGTCCGCACCCACAGCACCACGCTCTACAACTCCCTCTACCGCGCCGACGACCAGCAACTCGTCAATGCACACGTCTGGGGTGTCAATGCCTACGCCGCCCCCGTGTGGCATCTTCGCCGACACGAGGAGAGCGGCATGTTCGACACCTACGCCGAGAGCTTCGACGCCGTGTGGGCGACGGCAACCCCCGTACGAGAGGAAGGCTGACCGTGGCCCGCACCGAGTACTACGACGACCCGAACGCGCCCAAGCCGAACAGCATGGTCGTCGCCGCCTCCGCCGTCGTCACCGACGACCACGGCCGTATCCTCCTCCAGCGCCGCCGCGACAACGACCTGTGGGCGCTGCCCGGCGGCGGCATGGACCTCACCGACTCCCTGCCAGGCACAGCCGTCCGCGAAGTCAAGGAAGAGACCGGCCTCGACGTCGAGATCACCGGCCTGGTCGGTACCTACACCGATCCGAAGCACATCATCGCCTACACCGACGGCGAGGTGCGCCGCCAGTTCAATGTCTGCTTCACCGCCCGCATCACCAGTGGCTATCAGCTGGAGATCTCCGACGAGTCCACGGAACTCCGGTTTGTACCGCCCGAAGAAATCAAGCAGTTGCCGATGCACCACACCCAACGGCTCAGGCTCCAGCACTTCTTGGAACACCGCGAGAAGCCGTACCTGGGCTGAACCGACTGACGCCAGTAGCTGACAGCAACAATCCCGCACAACCACGGGCACCGACGCACGGTCGCACCCCGCACAGTCTGCGCCGGCCCGGCGGCCGCCCGCATCGGCAACAACACCCACATCCGGATACGTGAGATGCCGAGGCGGACGGCCTGGGTGTGCCCGCGAGGGCCGTACGGCTACTGGACGTTGACGGCCTTCCAGGCCGCCGCCACCGCGTTGTACTCGGCGCTGCCCGCGCCGTACAGGTCGCTCGCCGCCTTCAGGGTGCCGGTGCGGGCGCCCGCGTAGTCGGTCGAGGAGGTGAAGTACGTCGTCAGGGCCTTGTACCAGATCCGGTAGGCCTTGGCGCGGCCGATGCCGGTGACCGTGGAGCCGTCGTACGTGGGTGAGTTGTAGCTCACGCCGTTGATCGTCTTCGCGCCGCTGCCCTCGCTCAGCAGATAGAAGAAGTGGTTGGCGACACCGGACGAGTAGTGCACGTCGAGCCGGCCGACCGTGCGCGACCAGTAGTCGGCCGAGCCGCCGTCCTTGCTGGGCTTGTCCATGTACCGCAGCGGCGTGCCGTCGCCGTTGATGTCGATCTTCTCGCCGATGAGGTAGTCACCGACATCGGCGGAGTTGTTGGCGAAGAACTCCACGGAGGTGCCGAAGATGTCGGAGGTGGCCTCGTTGAGCCCGCCCGACTCGCGGCTGTACTTCAGCCCGGCCGTGGCCGCCGTCAACCCATGGCTCATCTCGTGCCCCGCGACATCGAGCGAGGTCAGCGGGTGCGAGTTGCCCGAGCCGTCGCCGTACGTCATGCAGAAGCAGCTGTCGTTCCAGAAGGCGTTGACGTACGCGTTGCCGTAGTGCACCCGCGAGTAGGCGGCCTTGCCGTCACCGGCGATGCCGTTGCGGTTGAAGGCGGACTTGTAGAAGTCCCAGGTGACGGCGGCACCGTAGGCCGCGTCGACGGCGGCGGTCTGCCGGTTGGCCGGGGTGCCGTCGCCCCAGGCGTCGTCGGCGTCGTGGAAGAGGGTGCCGGTCCCCGACGTACCCCCGTTGAGGTCGTACGTCTTGTGCCCACCGCGCCCGGAGTCGACGAGGTCGAACCCGCCGGAGGCCGAGGCGGTGGTGCCCAGGGTCACGGTCCCGCTGTACTCGCTGGTCCCCGTGCCGGTGTCGATGCCCTGGTACTCGTAGATCTTCTTGCCGGTGGTGGCGTCGGTGATGACGTGCAGCTCGCTGGGGGTGCCGTCGTGCTGGAGCCCCTTGACGACGGACTCGTAGGCGAGGACGGGCTTGGCGCCGACGGCCCAGACCACCTTGCGGGCGGAGGCGCTTCCGGATCCGGCGTCGGCGAGGGCCGCCTTCTTGGCAGCGGCGGCGGATATCCGTGCGTCCGTCGACGCGACGGCTATCCGCGCGCCGGTCGCCTTGCTGACGCCCTTGAGCGCGCCGCTCTTCGCCACGTGGGTGACCAGGTCGCCGCCCAGGACGGGCAGTCCGGCGTAGGTGCGCTCGTAGCGGGTGTGGACGGTGCCATCGGCGTCCTTGACGACGTCCCGGACGACGAGTGTCTCCTGGGCGCCGAGCCCGAGCTCGGCGGCGGTCGAACCGGCCGCGTCCTGCGCCGACCTGAGCGCCTCGGCCCGGGCCGAGGCGCTGAGCGGGAGGGCACTCGCGCCGCTGACGGACTCGGTGGCGGCGGTGGCGGCACCGTTCTGCAGCGCGAGTACGACCATCGCCGCCGAGCCGATGAGGGCGGCGGCACGCAGGGTGGTCGTACGGGGAGTGCGGGAGGCGCTGGGGGTGCGGGACTGCAGTCTCACTCGGTCTCCTTCGGGCCGGCCTCAAGGGTGTCGAGGCACAGGCGAGGCACATGACTGGCACAGGTGGGGCACAGAGTTGCGGCGAGCGAGGAGAGGGTGACACCGGAAAGGGCCTGTTTGACAGGTCGCCGTCAAGACTTTACGTGTTCTTGTCCGAAAGTCAGTAGCCGAAATCCGCTATGCGGACGCACGGCTCATGGTCAACTCTCCGCTTGTTCAAGCGGAGTTGGCACCGAAACTGTCACTCCTGCCGTGCGCCACCCAGCACCTTGCGCAGCACGGCACAAGGGAGGCCGAGCCGAAGGTCGGCCCGGTGCCCGATGACCTCGAAGCCGAGGGCGGTCCAGAAGACGAGCGCCTTGGGGTTGTTGTCGAGAACGGCGAGCCGTACGGCGCTACGACCGCCCGCGCGGAACCGCTCCTCGACAAGACCGGCGAGCTGCTTGCCGTACCCCCGCCGATGCGCGGCGGCGTCGATCATCAGCAGCCCGATCCACGGGTCGGGATCGTCGGGATCGGGATGACGGGCAAGAGTGATCACCACCCCCACCACCCGCCCCTCGCTCCGGGCGAGCAGCACCTCGACCTCCGGGTTGGCCAACTCGTCGGCCAGCGCGGCGGCCACCTGCTCGGGACGGATGTCGTCCGGGTCGGGGAAGTCGCCGCTGAGGGCGTGGAACTCACGGTTGGAGGCGTAGAGCGCGGTGAGTTCGGTGAGCAGGGAGGCCGGAATGTCGTGATCGGTCGTCAGAGGAAGCGATTCGAGACGCACGCGCCGACGCTACCCCCGGACAAGCGGGAACCCCCGGCCGAAGCCGGGGGTTCCGCTGCGACCCGACGAACGTCAGACGTTGACGCCGAAGTCCTGCGCGATCCCGACCAGGCCCGAGGCGTAGCCCTGGCCCACGGCGCGGAACTTCCACTCCGCGCCGTTGCGGTACAGCTCGCCGAAGACCATGGCGGTCTCGGTGGCCGCGTCCTCCGACAGGTCGTAGCGCGCGATCTCGGCGCCGCCGGCCTGGTTGACGATGCGGATGTAGGCGTTGCGGACCTGGCCGAAGTTCTGCGAGCGGTTCTCCGCGTCGTAGATCGAGACCGGGAAGACGATCTTGTCGATGTCGGCCGGCAGACCGGCCAGGTTGACGTTGATCGCCTCGTCGTCGCCCGCGCCCTCGCCGGTGCGGTTGTCACCGGTGTGGACGATGGTGTTGTCCGGGGTCTGCTTGTTGTTGAAGAACACGAAGTGGGCGTCGGAGTAGACCTTGCCCTGCGTGTTGACCGCGATCGCCGAGGCGTCGAGGTCGAAGTCCGTACCGGTGGTCGTGCGGACGTCCCAGCCGAGGCCCACGGTGACGGCGGTCAGGCCCGGAGCCTCCTTGGTGAGCGAGACGTTGCCACCCTTGGACAGGCTTACAGCCATGGTTGGGAGTCCTTTCCCTCGTGTTATGTACGGCTCGAAGCTACAGCTACCCCTATGAACGCCAAGAGGGGTGGCGAAGGTTCCAGGTGTCTTTACTTTCTTTACCGAACAGACGGTGAACGATATTCGCGTGACGTGTGCCGGTCAGCCGGGGGACGATGGACGGCATGTCCGGTCCTTACGTCATCCGCGGCTCCGTCTCCCTCCCCGAGGCCGAGCTCCAGTGGCGTTTCTCGCGCTCCTCCGGCCCCGGCGGTCAGCACGTCAACACCAGCGACTCCCAGGTGGAACTCCGCTTCGACCTGGCCAACACCGAGTCGCTGCCCGAGGTGTGGAAGAGCCGGGCCCTTGAGCGGTTGGCGTCCCGTCTGGTGGACGGCGTGGTGACGGTCCGTTCCTCCGAGCACCGCTCCCAGTGGCGCAACCGCGAGACCGCGGCCGTACGCCTCGCTGCGCTGCTGGCTGAGGCTACGGCTCCGCCACCCAAGCCGAGGAAGCCGACGCGGATTCCGAGGGGTATCAACGAACGCCGGTTGAGGGAGAAGAAGCAGCGCGCGGAGACGAAGCGGGGGAGGACGGGCAGGGACTGGGGGTGACGGCCGAGTTCGGGCTGCGGGTGCGTTGTGGCTGGTCGCGCAGTTCCCCGCGCCCCTTAGCGGCGTTGCAGGTCCCGGCGTAGGACAGCGGGCGCGCCCTCTACGGACCGGCACCGCGCATGACGGGGGACGTGCGCCCCCACGGACCGGCACCCGGCGCGGCCCCGACCCACGACGAAACCCAAGCCGCCCCCCCGCACTAGCCCAGCCCCAGCACCCCCACAACCTCCCCCTCCACCATCTCCCCGTTCGGCCGGAACCCCAGCCCGAGGTAGAAGTTCTCGGGCCCGTGCTCCCCGGGATGCCAGGTGACGTACAGCTCGTCACCACCCCGTCGCCGGATCTCCGCCGCCACCGACTCCACGGCGAACCGCCCGTACCCCCGCCCCTGCGCGCCCGCGTCGATGTTCAGCCGCCACAGCCCGGACCGGATGACGGTGCCGTCGTCGCCCCAGTTGATGTCGAAGAAAGCCATGAGGAAGCCGACCGGACGGGCGTCGTCGCCGTCGACGATGAGGCGCGGCCAGGCGGTCCCGGGATGGACGTACGCCTCGGCGAGGGACTTCACCACCGGGGACACCGCGAATTCCTGCTCGGGTCGGACGCGAATAGCGAGGGCGGCGTCGATATTGCGCGGGGTTATTTCTTCGAGACGGGGGCCGGAGCCGGACGCGATCATGCGCCGCACCCTAGAGCGGCCCATCCCCTGGCCACACCTGAATTACCTCACCCCAACTGCCGGTACCGTCCCCGGAAGTACGTCAGCGGACCCCCGTCCGCGCTCGGCACATGCGCCGTCAGCACCCGCCCGATCACCAGCGTGTGATCGCCGGCCGTGACGCGCTGCTCGGTGCGGCACTCCAGCGTCGCCAGCGCGCCCCCGACGAGCGCGGCGCCGGTCGCCGAGCCACGGACGTACGGGATGTCCTCGAAGAGCAGACGGTCGCTGAGCCGGCCCTTCATCGCGAAGCGCCCCGCGATGTGCCGCTGGCTCTCGGTGAGGACGGAGACGGCCCACAGGGGCTGTTCGTCGAGGAGGTCGTCCATGCGGGAGCCCTCCCGCAGGCTGACCAGCACCAGCGGCGGATCGAGGGACACCGACATGAACGAGGTAGCCGTCATGCCCACGTCCTCGCCCTTGGGCCCGTCCGCGTCCAGCGGTGGCTCGAAGGCGGTCACCAGGACCACACCCGCGGCCAGCCGGGACATGGCGGCGCGGAACTCGTCGTTGCTCACCCCCTCAGGATGCCCGGAGGGGACGACGGTGGCGGTGGGGGCTGTGTTCGGCACGTCGGGAACGCTAGTGTCCGCCCGGTGGCCGCCGCATCGGACCTCAGCCCGAACCCGGACCTAGGACCCCCGACCTACCCGCTGAACGCCCGGCCCACCGGTTCATAGGCATGCCGCACATGCCGACAAAGTTTGCGTTCAGTAAACGGACAGCGAAAACACAGAAACACCACTCAATTGTTCATCTTTAGCTGTGACTTGAGTCACAAGGGGCATTAATTGTTGACCCTGTGTACCGAGTGGGCAGCGCGCTGTGATTCAGTGGCGGGGAAGCTGCCAGAACGATACGCCGATGAGAACCCTTGATTCGCTGCGAGGTCTCGGGGGGAGGGCGAGCATGGAGACCGAGTCGGAGCCCTACGTCCGCCTTGCCTCTCTGCGGCAACTGCATCAGGTCATGGCGGACATGAACACCGCCCGGTCCCTCGCGGACACCCTGCAGACGGTCGCCGACGGCGTCGTCAACGGCCTCGGCTACGAACTGGCCTGCGTCAACCTCGTCCGCCCCGACGGCGACCTCGTCGTCGCCGCCTTCGCCGGCAACCCCGCCGCCGAGGCGTTGATCACCGGCCGGGTCGGCTCCCGCGAGTCCTGGGAGCGCCGGCTGGGCATGGGCGAGAACTGGGGCGACCTGGTCTTCATCCCGCACACCGAGGGCTGGGTCCTCGACGACGACGACGTACCGCAGTGGTACACCGACGGCCCGGCCCCCCGCTTCGAGGACGAGTGGCACCCCTCCGACCGGCTCTTCGCGCCGATGTTCACGCCGGGCGTGCAGGGCGGCTCGTGCGGCGAGCTGATCGGCGTGCTGTCGGTGGACCGGCCGCGCAACGGACGACGGCCGGGCGCGTGGGGTCGCGAAGCGCTCCAGATGTACGCGTTCCAGGCCGCGATCGCGATCAGCAACGCGCGTCTACGTGCCAACATGCAGCGCGCACTGGTCAGGCTCGAAAGGGAGCAGCAGGCGCTCAGGGCGAGCGAGGAGAGCTTCCGGCAGGCCTTCGAGTACGCCCCCTCCGGCATGGCCATCGCCGAGATGGGCGGCGACCAGCACGGCCGGATCCTCAGGACGAACGACGCGCTGTGCCGGCTCCTCGGCCGCCCCGCGTCCGCGATGCGCCGCTACTCCTTCTCCGACCTCGTCCACCCCGAGGACATAGGCACCCTGCTGCGCACCTCGGCGGAGGGCGGCCGCGCGGAGCTGCGCCTGGGCCGCCGCGACGGCACGTACGTCTGGGTGTCCCTGCGCAACTCCGTCGTCGCCGACGCCGCCGACGGCCCGCGCTTCCTCCTCACCCACGTCGAGGACATAGAGGACCGCAAGCGCCGCGAGCTCCAGCTCGCCCACCGCGCCTCCCACGACTCCCTCACCGGCCTGCCGAACTCCGCCGAACTGCGCGCCCGCCTCTCCGCCCGCCTGTGCCAGCGCGCCGCGCACCCCGGCGCCCTGGAGTCCCTGGACGCGGCCTTCGGCCACCCCGCCTTCGACGCCCACGGCCACGGCTTCGACTTCCGGCCCGGCGCCCAGTCCCTCGACGCCTACGACCACCATGTGCACACCGTCGCCCCCGAGGACGACCGCGACGACGGCACCAAGGGGCTCGCGGTCCTCTTCTGCGACCTCGACGGCTTCAAGTCGATCAACGACCGGTTCGGGCACAACGCCGGGGACGCGGTCCTCATCGAGGTCGCCCGCCGGCTGACCCGGCAGGTCCGCGACGGCGACACCGTCGCCCGGCTCGGCGGTGACGAGTTCGTCATCCTCGCCGACGGCCTCGGCCGCGCCGACGCCGCCGACCTCGCCGTACGCCTGCGCAACGAGATCATCCAGCCCATCCGCGCCGAGGGCCGGGCCGTCCGGGTGGGCGCCAGCTTCGGCATCGGGTGGGCGCACTGCGGCATGACGGCGGACGAAGTGCTGAAGTCAGCCGACGAGCGGATGTACGTAGAGAAACGATCTCGTCCCAAACAGCACAGGCGCGCGGGATGATCCCCAGGTCAGCGAGCTGATGCGATCCGAGTCACCCGTTTGGGGCAGCTGGAGCGGGTAGGCTCGCCATTCTGACCCTCGTATCGCATTCGCATGCACCTGGTGAGGAGTACCAAGGGATGACGTCCGGCAACAACGGCGCCAGCACGCCCGAGGACGACGACCCGTTCGGCTACCTCTACGCCGACGGGCAGGCCAACGGAGCCCAGCCGCCGTCCGGTGGCTACGGCTACCCGAACACCGTCAACCGGGTGCGCCCCGTCGGACAGCGCCAGTACGGCCAGCAGCAGACCGCGCCGTACGGACAGGTCCCCCAGCAGCAGGCACCGCAGCAGGGCGCCTACGGCCAGCCGACCAACGCGCACTACGCCGCGCCGGAGACGTTCCCGGGCGGCGCCCCCACGACGCAGCAGCAGCCGTACGGCGGCAACGGCGGCGGGCGTGGCCGCGGACCCAACACCAAGGGTCTGCTGATCGGCGCCATCGCGGTGGTCGCCGCGGTCGTCATCGGCATCGGCGTGGCCATGCTCGGCGGCGACGACGACAAGGACGCGGGCGGCGGCGACGCGTCAGCCACCCCGTCCGCCCAGCAGAGCAGCGAGCCGAGCCCCTCGGACACCTCCACCGAGGTGACCGAGGAGGACCTGCCGAAGATCGACGCGAAGGCCCTCTCGCTGAGCCCCGGCATCACCACCGCGACCGACGTCAAGGGCGCCAAGGCCGACGGCGGGATCTACCTCAACGGCTTCAACCAGGTCGGCGCCTCCGTCACGTGGAACGTGAGCGGCATCCCGAAGAGCGGCAAGTACACGCTGTACACGGGCTACAGCGTCCCCGGCAAGGACGCCACCGCGACCCTCTCGATCAACGGCACGCCCTCCACCACCCCGGTCGGCATGGACAACTACGCCAAGGCCGCCGAGGGCGACTACGCCAAGGGCTGGACGCAGACCTACAACTGGGTCCAGCTCAACAAGGGCAGCAACACCATCAAGCTCTCCTGCGAGCAGGGCAACCAGTGCGACGCCCTCCTCGACCAGCTGTGGCTGGTGAAGGGCTGGGTCAAGTAGGAGTCGGCTAGGCCGCGTTGACCCCGCTGGTCACCGCGACCCGCTCCAGCAGCTCCTCGTAGACCTTCCGGTCGAACTCGCCCGCCACCGGCGCCGCGACCGTCGCCGCCGACAGGGCGACCGCGCGGGCCAGCCGGTCCGGCCACGGCAGGTGGTCCACCAGCCCTGACAGCAGGCCCGCGACCGCCGAGTCGCCGGCGCCGGTCGGGTTGCCGTGGACGCGGGCCGGCGGGGCGGCGCGCCAGCGGCCCTCGGGGGCGGCGGCGAGCAGGCCGTCGGTGCCGAGGGAGGCGACGACCGCGCGGGCGCCCCGGCGAAGGGCGTCCTGCGTGGCCCGCAACGGCTCGTGGGAGCCGGTCAGTTCGGCCAGTTCGTCGGCGTTCGGCTTGATGAGGTCGGGGCGGGCGGCGACGCCCCGGCGCAGCGGCTCTCCGCTGGTGTCCAACACCACAGGTACTCCGGCCGCCCTCGCGGTCCGGACCAGCCCGGCGTACGCGCCCACCGGCACGCCCGGCGGCAGGCTGCCGCACAGGGCCACCGCGTCCGCCGACGCGAGGAGATCCTCGTACGCCTCCTGGAAGGCCGACCACTCCGACGGGGTGACCTCGGGGCCCGGCTCGTTGAGCTGAGTCGTGTCGTCGGCCCGCTCGTCGACGATCGCGATGGTGCGGCGGGTGGCGCCGGAGACCGGGAGGAGCGCGTCGATCACGCCGGGCGTCGAGGTGAGCCGGTCCTGGATGACACGGCCGGTGGCGCCGCCCGCGAAGCCGGTGACCGTCACCTCGTGCCCGAGGGCCGCCAGCACGCGGGCCACGTTCAGGCCCTTGCCGCCGGGGCGTTCGATGACCTCGGAGACCCGGTGGGAGGCGTGCGGCCGGAGGGCCGGTACGCGGTAGGTGATGTCGAGAGCGGTGTTCAGCGTGACCGTGAGGATCACCTGGGCCGACCTCCCCCGAAGACGTTGCTGAGCCGTTTGGTGGGGTGATCATGCCAAACGGACGGCGGTCGGCCCAGTCTCCCAGGACAACCGCCGCCCTCAACAGATGGACAGATCAGCCCAGTTGGGGATCGACCACCCATTCACCCCGGCGCATCACGCCCTTGAGCTCGAAGTCGGCGTCGAGAAGGACGAGGTCGGCGTACCGGCCGGGTTCGAGGGAGCCGACGCGGTCGGACATGCCAAGGAGCCGGGCCGGGTTGGCGGACAGCGCCGCGACCGCGTCCTCGACGGGCAGCTGGTCGATCGTCACCGCGCGCTTGAAGGCCCGGTCGAGGGTGAGGGTGGAACCCGCGATCGAGCCGCCCTCCACGAGACGGGCGACGCCGTCGCTCACCTCCACCTCCAGCGGGCCGAGCATGTAGCGGCCGTCACCGAAACCGGCCGCGTCCATCGCGTCCGTGATGAACGCGACCCGGTCCGCGCCCTTGTGATGGAACGCCAGCTGGAGGGCGGCCGGGTGGAGATGCGTGCCGTCGTTGATCAGCTCGACGGTGATCCGCTCGTCCTCCAGGAGCGCGGCGATCGGGCCGGGGGTGCGGTGGCCGAGGGCGGGCATCGCGTTGAAGAGGTGCGTCGCGACGGTGGCGCCCGCGTCGATGGCCTCCACCGTCTGCTCGTACGTCGCGTCCGTGTGCCCGATCGCCGCGATGACGCCGTGCTCGGCGAGCAGCCGTACGGAGTCGATGCCGCCGGGGAGTTCGGTGGCGAGGGTGACCATCTTGGCCTTGCCGCGAGCGGCGTCGATCAGCTTGCGGACCTCGGCGGGGTCGGGGTCGCGCAGGAGTTCCTCCGAGTGCGCGCCCTTGCGGCACGGGGAGATGAACGGGCCCTCGAAGTGGATGCCGGCGATGTCGCCCTGCTCGGCGAGTTCGGAGAGCAGACCGGCGCGTTGGGCGAGGAAGTCCATGTCGCCGGTGACGGTGGAGGCGACGAGGGTGGTGGTGCCGTGGAGGCGGTGGGTGTGGATGCCGGTGAGTACGTCGTCTGTGGTGCCGGAGGTGAAGCTGGCTCCGCCGCCGCCGTGGTTGTGGATGTCGACGAACCCTGGGATGAGCCAGTGGCCGGTTACGTCGGTGACCTGGGCGTTTTCTGGTGCGGCGCCGATGATTTTGTCGCCGTCGATGATCACTCGGCCGTTGTGGACGGTTCCTGTGGGGAGGACGACCGTTGCCCCGGACAGGATGAGGGGCGCATCGCCGGACGCGGTGTGCGGGTTGTGTGTGGCTGGTCGCGCAGTTCCCCGCGCCCCTGAGGGGGTTGCCATCAGGTCGCTACCTCCATGCCGTCAGTTGTTGTGAGGAGATCCCAGGCCAAGAGCCCGGCACCCAGGCAACCCGCCGTGTCGCCCAGTGCCGCCGGGACCACCGACGGCAGCTTCTGGAAAGTGATCCGTTGCCGGATCGCGTCCCGCAGTGGTGTGAACAAGGTTTCCCCCGCCTCGGCCAGCCCGCCACCGATGATCACGATCCGCGGGTCCAGCAGGGTGAGGGCCGTGACCAGGCCGTCGGCGAGGGCGTCGACGGCGTTCTGCCAGACGGTCTGGGCCTGGAGGTCGCCGGACTCGACCGCCTTCGCGCAGTCGGCCGCGTCCGCCTCCGGGTCCCCGGTCGCCGCTGCCCATGCCTCGCTGACCGCCGCCGCGGAGGCGTACCGCTCCAGGCAGCCGACCTGCCCGCACGGACACGGGGTCCCTCCCGGCCGTACGACGATGTGGCCGATCTCGCCCGCGAAGCCGTGGGCCCCCGCCTCCACCCGGCCGCCGATGCCGATGGCGCCCGCGATGCCGGTGCCGAGGGGGACGAAGAAGAAGCGGTCGGCGCCCTGGCCGGCGCCGATGCGGCCCTCGGCGAGGCCGCCGGTGCGGACGTCGTGGCCGAGGGCGACGGGGATGCCCAGCCGTTCGGTGAGCAGGTCGCGCAGCGGGATGTCGCGCCAGCCGAGGTTGGCCGCGTAGACGGCGACACCCCGCTCCGCGTCGACGATGCCCGGGACGGCGACGCCGGCGGCGGACGCGGGCTCACCGAGGTGCTCGGCGCCGTACGCGTGCAGCTCGGCGGCGAAGTCGAGGATGCCCTCGACGACCGCGTCCGGACCGCGCTCACGGCCGGTCGCGCGGCGGGCCTGGTGCAGCAGCTCGCCGCCGGTGCCGACCAGGGCGGCCTTCATTCCGGTGCCGCCCACGTCGAGGGCGATGACATGTCTCACGGGGGTAGTGTGGCCCGCCGACCCGTGAGAGGTCTAGTCCACTCACGTGGTGTAGACCTTATGTCTGACCTTTCGAAAGTTTCGGTGACCATGAGGGGCTTGGCAGTGCAGCGGCGTAGGACAGGAACGATCGCGGTGGTGTCCGCACTGGGCATGACGGCGGTTCTCGGCGGCTGCGGCCTCGGCGGGGAGTCGGGGGACGTGACCTTGAAGCTGGTCGCCGCCGACTACGGGGACAGCAAGGCGAACAGCTCCCAGAAGTACTGGGACAAGCTGGCGGCGGACTACGAGTCCACGCACCCGGGTGTGAAGGTCGACGTCAGCGTCTACTCCTGGAACGACGTCGACCGCAAGGTCAAGGAGATGGTCGCGGACGGGAACGCCCCCGACATGGCGCAGATCGGCGCGTACGCCGACTACGCCCACGACGACCTCCTCTACTCGGCGGACGAACTGCTCTCCATCCCCACCCAGGCCGACTTCGTCTCGCAGCTCGCCACGGCGGGCGAGGTGGACTCGACGCAGTACGGGATGCCGTTCGCCTCCTCCACCCGGCTGCTCTTCTACAACAAGACCCTGTTCGCCAAGGCCGGGCTGACCCCGCCGAAGACCTGGGACGAGCTCGCCGAGGACGCCGCCGCGCTGAAGGCGGAAGGCGTGAAGTACCCGTACGCCCTGCCGCTCGGTCCCGAGGAAGCGCAGGCCGAGACCATGCAGTGGCTGCTCAGCGGCGGGGGCGGCTACACCGAGGACACCGGCACCTACGGCATCGACTCCCCGGCCAACATCGACACCCTCACCTGGCTCAAGGACGACCTGGTCGGCAAGGGGCTGACGGGGCCGGTCGCGCCGGGCAAGCTGAACCGGGCGGACGCGTTCGCCGCGTTCGCGGGCGGCCAGGTCGGCATGCTCAACGGGCACCCCACGCTGATGAAGACGGCCGCGGCGAAGGGCGTGAAGTTCGGCATGGTCCCGATGCCCGGCGTCGACGGGCCGACCAAGTACTCCATGGGCGTCGCCGACTGGATGACGGCGTTCAAGCAGAACGGGCACGCCGAGCAGATCGGGGACTTCCTCGACTTCGTCTACGACGAGAAGAACGTGCTCGCGTTCTCCCGCGAGTACGACCTGCTGCCGGTGACCATGTCGGCGTCCGACGCCATGCGCACGGCGCGGCAGGACCAGGACCTCAAGCCCTTCCTGACGGAGCTCACCGGCTCCGAGCTCTACCCCGTCGGCAAGGTCTCCTGGGCTCAGGTCAGCGCGGCGGTCAAGCAGCGGATCGGCAAGGCGGTGACGGCCGGGGGCAGCCCGTCGGCGGTCCTCAACGACCTCCAGGCGAAGGCCGTGATGGCGGAGAGCGCGGAGTAGGGCTTGTCAGTGGCGGGGGCTACGGTCGTCGACATGAACGACCTGGCCCCCCGAGAACAGGCCATCCTCGCGCTGGAACGCCGCGGCTTCACCACCCCCGGCGCGAAGGAGCGCGCGATACGCGAGGAACTGGGCCTGGCCCCGGTCCGCTACTACCAACTCCTGAACGCCCTGCTGGACGATCCGCGAGCCCTGGCCCACGACCCGGTGACGGTGAACAGACTGCGCCGGGTACGGGAGGCCCGCAGGTCGGAGAGGTGACTGCGGGGGCGAGAAAAAGGCGTGCCATTCGCCCGCGTGGATAGGGTCTTCCCATGGGCAGCCACAAGGACTCCACGGACGACTCCCTGCCGACCCCGGTGACCCCCGCCGGGCGGGACGGCCTCGCCGCAATCCTCGCGCACCCCGCGAAAACCATCGTCGCGCTCGACTTCGACGGCACCCTCGCCCCGATCGTCGCCGACCCGGAGCAGGCGCGGGCCCACCCCGACGCCGTACCCGCGCTCGCCGCGCTCGCGCCGAAGATCGCCGCGGTCGCCGTCGTCACCGGCAGGCCTCCCGGAGTCGCCGTACGCCTCGGCGGCTTCGCCGGTGTCCCCGGCCTCGAACACCTCGTCGTCCTCGGCCACTACGGCGCCGAACGCTGGGACGCGGCCACCGGCGAGGTCACCGCACCCGCCCCGCACCCCGGTGTCGCCGCGGTCCGCGCGGAGCTGCCCGGCTTCCTCGACGGCATCGGCGCCTGGCAGGGCACCTGGATCGAGGAGAAGGGCCGGGCCGTCGCGGTCCACACGCGCAGGGCCGAGGACCCGCAGGCCGCCTTCGACGCGCTGCGCGCCCCGCTCACCGACCTCGCCACCCGGCACGGCCTGATCGTCGAGCCCGGCCGCCTCGTCCTGGAACTCCGCCCGCCCGGCATGGACAAGGGCGTGGCGCTGACGGACTACGTCCGCGAGCTGGGCGCCGAGGCCGTCCTGTACGCCGGCGACGACCTCGGAGACCTCCCGGCCTTCGCCGCGGTGGAGAAACTCCGCTCCGACGGCGTACCAGGCCTTCTCGTTTGCAGCGCGGGCAGCGAGGAGGTGACCGACCTGAAGGAACGGGCCGACCTGGTCGTGGCCGGCCCGGCGGGATTGGTACGGCTGCTGGGGCAGCTGGCGGAGACGCTTCCTCAGCCTCGCAACGCCGCCAGCTGATCAAGGAACCATTGCGCGGGCGGCAACGCGGTGGCCGCGGCAGCCAGTCGCTTCGTGCGTTCCGCCCGCTCGCCCGGCGCCATCGTCAGCGCCTCGTGCAGCGCGTCGGCGGTGCCGATCACGTCGTACGGGTTCACCACGATCGCGTCGTCGCCCAGCTCCTCGTACGCCCCCGCCTCCCGCGACAGCACCAGCGCGCACCCCTCGTCGGAGACGACCGGCACCTCCTTCGCGACGAGGTTCATGCCGTCGCGGATGGGGTTGACGAGGGCCACGTCGGCGAGCCGGTACGCGGCGAGGGAGCGGGCGAAGTCGTCCTTGACGTGCAGCACGACCGGGGTCCAACCCGGCGTGCCGTACGTGGAGTTGATCTCGTCGGCCAGGCGCTGCACCTCGGCGGTGTAGTCGCGGTAGACGGCGAGGTCCTGCCGGGAGGGGTAGGCGAACGCCACGTGCACGACCCGTTCCCGCCACTCGGGCCGGGTCGCCAGCAGCTGCTCGTAGGCGCGCAGGCCCCGCACGATGTTCTTCGACAGCTCGGTGCGGTCGACCCGGACGACGGTCTTGCGGCCTTCGCCGATCTCCGCCTTCAGCGCGGTCATGCGCTCGGCGACGTCCGCCTCGTGCGACCGCTCGCGCAGGAAGTCCGCGTCCGCGCCGAGCCCGTGCACCCCGATCCGGGTGTCGCCGAGCCCACCGGTGATCTCCGCCGCGCACGCCTCGAACGCCGACGCCCAGCGCCGGGTCAGGAACCCCAGCCGGTCGGCGCCCAGCATGCCCCGCAGCACCTGCTCGGCCACGTCGTCCGGCAGCATCCGGAAGTACTCCGGCGGCGCCCACGGCGTGTGCGAGAAGTGCCCGATCCGCAGGTCGGGACGGAGCGCGCGGAGCATGCCCGGCACCAGGGTGAGGTGGTAGTCCTGCACGACGACCGCCGCACCCTGCGCCGCCTCCTGCGCGAGCGCCTCGGCGAAGGCGCGGTTGTACGTCTCGTACGACGCCCACTGGCGCCGGAACTCCGCGTCGAAGACCGGCTCCAGCGGGGTCTGGTACAGCATGTGGTGGACGAACCACAGGACCGAGTTGGCGATGCCGTTGTACGCGTCCGCGTGCACGTCGGCCGGGATGTCGAGCATCCGCACCCCGGCCTCGCCCACGCCGCGCCGCACGGCCTCGCGGTCGCCGTCGCTCAGCGCCGAGCACACCCACAGCGCGTCCGCGTCCGACCCGATCGCCGACAGCCCCGAGACGAGCCCACCGCCACCGCGCCGCGCGGACAGCGTGCCGTCCGCCTGGACGTCGTACGAGACCGGTCCCCGGTTGGAGGCCACCAGGACCCGCGCAGCACCGAACGTTGAAGCGATACGAGCCATACCGATCAACCTAGCCCGGCCGCGGATTGCTCAAACGTTCGTCCGGTTCCCCGGGGTACCGGCCCGGCGGGGTCAGGCCACCTTTCGTTCCGCGTACTCCGCGATGTCCGCCATCGGCGGGCGTTCCTCCGTGTCCACGGAGTAGGTGCGCGGTTCGAAACCGGTGTCGCCCCGCTCGAACTGGGTGAGGGCGGGGCGGATCAGATGGCCGCGGGCCAGGCGGAGCTGGGCCGTGCGGTAGATCGCGGCGGACATCCGGCCGAGGGCCTGGCCGTCCTGGTGGCGGTGCTTGCGGACGCCCACGTCGACCTGGGCGAGCGCGTCGAGGCCGACCAGGTGCAGGGCGTCGACCAGCATGCCGAGCTCGATGCCGTAGCCGACGGGGAACGGCAGCTGTTCCAGCAGCGAGCGGCGGGCCGCGTACTCGCCGCCCAGGGGCTGCACGAAGCCCGCCAGCTGCGGCCAGTGCATGTTGAGCAGCGGCCGGGCCATCAGCTCGGTCACCCGGCCGCCCTGGCCCGCCGCGCCGCCCAGCGGGCGGTCGTACATGGCCTTGACCAGGTCGACCTCGGGCTCCGTCAGCAGCGGGCCGACGATCCCGGTGACGAAGTCGGAGGAGAACTCCTTCAGGTCGGCGTCGATGAAACAGACGATGTCACCGCTGGTCACCAGCAGCGACCGCCACAGCACCTCGCCCTTGCCGGGCACGGTGGGGATACGGGGCAGGATCTCGTCGCGGTGCACCACCGTGGCCCCGGCCGCGGCCGCCACCTGCGACGTCCGGTCGGTCGACCCGGAGTCGACGACGACGATCTCGTCGACGAGGGGGACCTGCTGCATCAGGTCGTGACGGATGATCGCGACGATGTCGCCGACCGTCTCCTCCTCGTTGAGCGCGGGCAGCACGACGCTGACCGTCTGTTTCGTGCGTTGCTTGGCGGCCAGGATCTGGTGGAGCGGGCGATCGGTCACCGACCAGGAGCGTGTGGTCAGCCAGCGCTCGACTTCGTTCAGCACAGTGCGCGGCTCCTCTGCGTTCTTTCGGCGAGCTGGACCCGTCTGTGATCCATCTCGCGGTTCGGACGACTATCTCAACTGTCCTGGTCGTCGGTTACAGTCTTGAACAACGCGGATGACCATCGCATGTCCTGGCTCGTCCGATGTTCACAACTTCATACCGCTCATCCAGAGGGGCAGAGGGATACGGCCCGATGAAGCCCCGGCAACCCTCCAGCCGGTCTCGTAGCGATCAGCATCGATCGCATCGCGAGGCTCCCGGCTAGGGAAGGTGCCAAATCCGTCTCACGGCGAGATGCGTCGTGAGGAAGATGAGGAGAAAGGGCCTCGCCTCTCATGGCTGCGCAGACTGTTGCAAGCACCACCGATTCCGCCTCCACCAGCGTAGACCTCGGTCCCGCCGCGGCGCTCAGCTGCCGTGAATGCGGCCACCGGGTGCCGCTCGGCCCGGTCTTCGCGTGCGAGGAGTGTTTCGGCCCGCTCGAGATCGCCTACGACTTCTCCGCCTACGACGCCGAGGAGCTCCGCAAGCAGATCGAGGCGGGACCCGCGAACATCTGGCGCTACGCACCGCTGCTGCCCGTCCCCGCGGACGTGGCCGACAAGCCCAACATCAACCCCGGCTGGACCAAGCTCGTCCAGGCCGACAACCTCGCCCGCGAGCTGGGTGTCGAGGCCGGCAAGCTCTTCGTGAAGGACGACTCCGGCAACCCGACGCACTCCTTCAAGGACCGGGTCGTCGCCCAGGCCATCGAGGCCGCCCGCGTCTTCGGCTTCACCACGCTCTCCTGCTCCTCCACCGGCAACCTCGCGGGTGCCGTCGGCGCCGCCGCCGCCCGCGCCGGCTTCCGCTCCTGCGTGTTCATCCCGCACGACCTGGAGCAGGGCAAGGTCGTCATGGCCGCTGTATACGGCGGTGAGCTCGTCGGCATCGAGGGCAATTACGACGACGTGAACCGCTTCTGCTCCGAGCTGATCGGCGACCCGGCCGGCGAGGGCTGGGGCTTCGTCAACGTCAACCTGCGGCCGTACTACGCGGAGGGGTCCAAGACCCTGGCGTACGAGATCTGCGAGCAGCTCGGCTGGAAGCTCCCGGACCAGCTGGTCGTCCCGATCGCCTCCGGTTCGCAGCTCACGAAGATCGACAAGGGGCTCCAGGAGCTGATCAAGCTCGGGCTCGTCGAGGACAAGCCGTACAAGATCTTCGGCGCCCAGGCGGAGGGCTGCTCGCCGGTGTCCGTCGCCTACAAGGCGGGCCACGACGTCGTCCGTCCCCAGAAGCCGAACACCATCGCCAAGTCCCTCGCCATCGGCAACCCGGCCGACGGTCCCTACGTCCTCGACATCGCGCGCCGCACGGGCGGTGCCGTGGAGGACGTCAACGACGAGCAGATCGTCGACGCGATCAAGCTGCTGGCCCGCACGGAGGGCATCTTCGCGGAGACCGCCGGTGGCGTGACGGTCGGTGTCACCCGCAAGCTGATCGAGAACGGCGTACTCGACCCCACCCTCACCACCGTCGTGCTGAACACCGGCGACGGCCTGAAGACCCTCGACGCGGTGGCCGGCACCGGCCTCACCGCGACCATCCGCCCCAACCTGGACTCCTTCCGAGAGGCTGGCCTCGCATGAGCGTGACCGTCCGCATCCCCACCATCCTGCGCACCTACACCGGCGGGCAGGCCGAGGTCGCCGCCGAGGGGGCCACCCTCGCCGACGTCATCGCCGACCTGGAGAAGAACCACACGGGCATCGCCGCCCGCGTCCTCGACGACCAGGGCAAGCTGCGCCGCTTCGTCAACGTGTACGTCAACGACGACGACGTCCGCTTCGAGCAGGGCCTGGAGACCGCCACCCCGGATGGCGCCGGCGTCTCGATCATCCCGGCCGTCGCCGGCGGCTGACATCGGTTCGGCGGGTCTGACCGAATGACCGAACATTACCCTCGGTAACGCCAATTATTGAGAGTTCACCTAATTGCCCCCTCCGCGAGAGAAGCGGAGGGGGCAATTCTCTATGGTTGAGCGCGGTACAGTTGGGGAACCTGCTGCGCCTTCCATGCCGCACGCATATGAGTACCTGCTCCACTTGCGTCGAGAAGCAGCCAAAGTGTGCCGTTCTTTTGCGAGTTTTGTGCCTTTTGTAGGGCCCGACTTGCCCTGAGTTCGGGCGAATTCTCACCACATTCCGGATCTCGCGCGTCCGGAATTCTCGTCCGATTGACCTGTTGCAGACGGCAGTTGGACAGATACATTCAGCCGCGGTCGACGCGTTCCGGCGCACGCCCCCAATCCGTGGGGGGTGAGGTCTGACCCGGATCCGCGAAGTGTGGATCTGTGCAAGGGCCAGTAATAGGGGAGTTAGGCATGGCTCAGGGCACCGTCAAGTGGTTCAACGCGGAGAAGGGGTACGGCTTCATCGCGGTCGACGGTGGTGCGGATGTTTTCGTCCACTACAGCGCGATCCAGATGGACGGGTACCGCACCCTGGAAGAGGGCCAGCGGGTGGAGTTCGAGATCTCGCAGGGCCAGAAGGGCCCGCAGGCCGACATGGTTCGCGTCACCGCCTGATCGCGCGACCGACCAAACCGCAAGCGACGTCTTCTGTTGAAGGGCCCGTACCTCGCGAGGGGTACGGGCCCTTCGGCCTGTCCGGGCCCGGTACGGGATCCCTGGTGGGCCTGCCCGATCCCCGGGAGGCGCTTGCACTCGACCATGCCGAGTGCTAATCATTGGCGTTAGCACTCTGAAGGTGAGAGTGACAAAGAAGGACCGGGTCGGTGAGGCCCGCAGGCCAGGTGGGGCAAGGAACCACGAGGTGTGCGAGCCGTCCGTCGCGGGCGCGGGCGCGGTCCGAAGGAATCACCCCCAGTCCTGGAGGGACCACTTCACATGGCCAAGATCATCGCGTTCGACGAGGAGGCGCGGCGCGGCCTCGAGCGCGGCATGAACCAGCTCGCGGACGCCGTCAAGGTGACGCTCGGCCCCAAGGGTCGCAACGTCGTCCTCGAGAAGAAGTGGGGCGCCCCCACGATCACCAACGATGGTGTGTCCATCGCCAAGGAGATCGAGCTCGAGGACCCGTACGAGAAGATCGGCGCCGAGCTGGTCAAGGAAGTCGCGAAGAAGACCGACGACGTAGCCGGTGACGGCACGACGACCGCGACCGTCCTGGCCCAGGCCCTGGTGCGCGAGGGTCTGCGCAACGTGGCCGCCGGTGCCAACCCGATGGCTCTCAAGCGCGGTATCGAGAAGGCCGTCGAGGCCGTCTCCGGTGCCCTCCTTGAGCAGGCGAAGGATGTCGAGACCAAGGAGCAGATCGCTTCGACGGCCTCCATCTCCGCCGCCGACACCCAGATCGGCGAGCTCATCGCCGAGGCGATGGACAAGGTCGGCAAGGAAGGCGTCATCACCGTCGAGGAGTCCCAGACCTTCGGTCTGGAGCTGGAGCTGACGGAGGGTATGCGCTTCGACAAGGGCTACATCTCCGCCTACTTCGCCACCGACATGGAGCGTATGGAGGCGTCGCTCGACGACCCGTACATCCTCATCGCCAACTCCAAGATCGGCTCCGTCAAGGACCTGCTCCCGCTCCTGGAGAAGGTCATGCAGTCGGGCAAGCCGCTGCTGATCATCGCCGAGGACGTCGAGGGCGAGGCCCTGTCGACCCTGGTCGTCAACAAGATCCGCGGCACCTTCAAGTCCGTCGCCGTCAAGGCCCCGGGCTTCGGTGACCGCCGCAAGGCCATGCTCGGCGACATCGCCATCCTCACGGGCGGCGAGGTCATCTCCGAGGAGGTCGGCCTCAAGCTGGAGAACGCGACCCTGGACCTCCTGGGCCGCGCCCGCAAGGTCGTCATCACCAAGGACGAGACCACCATCGTCGACGGTGCCGGCTCCGCCGACCAGGTCGCCGGTCGCGTCAACCAGATCCGCGCCGAGATCGAGAACAGCGACTCGGACTACGACCGCGAGAAGCTCCAGGAGCGCCTGGCGAAGCTCGCCGGTGGCGTCGCCGTCATCAAGGCCGGTGCCGCGACCGAGGTCGAGCTCAAGGAGCGCAAGCACCGCATCGAGGACGCCGTGCGCAACGCCAAGGCGGCCGTCGAGGAGGGCATCGTCGCCGGTGGTGGCGTGGCCCTGCTGCAGGCCTCCGGTGTCTTCGAGAAGCTGGAGCTGGAGGGTGACGAGGCGACCGGCGCTGCCGCCGTCAAGCTCGCCCTTGAGGCCCCGCTGAAGCAGATCGCCGTCAACGCCGGCCTCGAGGGCGGCGTCGTGGTGGAGAAGGTCCGCAACCTCACCCCGGGTCACGGCCTCAACGCCGCGACCGGTGAGTACGTCGACCTGGTCAAGGAAGGCATCATCGACCCGGCGAAGGTCACGCGCTCTGCCCTGCAGAACGCCGCCTCCATCGCCGCGCTCTTCCTCACCACCGAGGCCGTCATCGCCGACAAGCCGGAGAAGGCCGCCGCGCCCGCCGGCGGCGGCATGCCGGGCGGTGACATGGACTTCTGATCCCCGGCGGATCGGACTCGTCCTTGCCGAGGGCGGCACCCCCTGTTCCGACAGGGGGTGCCGCCCTCGGGCGTTCTCAGGGTCCGGAGGTGGGCGGGATCACAGGGCCCGGTGGAAATGCAGGGGTGTTCTGAGCGGTTGCTTACTGCGTAGTGTCCATGCGTATGCACATACCCGCTGGTACCCACCGCTAGGAGCCCCCCGCGTGACCGCCTCCCCCACTCGCGCCGCCGAGATCCTCTCCCGGCCGATCGCGATCAACGGCCTCACCGTCCCGAACCGCATCGCGATGGCGCCGATGACCCGGATGTTCTCCCCGGGCGGCGTCCCCGGTGAGGACGTGCGGTCCTACTACGCGCGCCGCGCCGCCGCGGGCGTCGGGCTGATCGTCACCGAGGGCACGTACGTCGGCCACGACTCGGCCGGCAACAGCAGCCGCGTCCCGCGTTTCCACGGCGACGAGCAGCTCGCGGGCTGGCAGAAGGTCGCCGAGGACGTGCACGCGGCGGGCGGCACCATCGTCCCGCAGCTGTGGCACATCGGCACGGTCCGCAAGGAGGGCCAGAACCCCGTCCCCGAGGCCCCCTCGGTCGGCCCCTCCGGCCTGCGCATCGGCGAGACCGAGCCCACCGGCACGGCCATGACCCAGCGCGACATCGACGACGTCATCGGCGCCTTCGCCGAGGCCGCGGCCGCCGCGGAGCGCATCGGCATGGACGGCGTGGAGATCCACGGCGCGCACGGCTACCTCGTCGACCAGTTCCTGTGGGCCGGCACCAACCGCCGTACCGACGGCTACGGCGGTGACGCGGTCGCCCGTACCAAGTTCGCCGCCGAGATCGTCGCCGCCGTCCGCGAGACCGTCTCCGCCGACTTCCCGGTCATCTTCCGCTACTCGCAGTGGAAGCAGGACGCCTACGACGCCCGGCTCGCCGAGACCCCGGAGGAGCTGGAGGCCATCCTGACCCCGCTCGCCGCGGCCGGCGTCGACGCCTTCCACGCCTCCACCCGCCGCTACTGGCTCCCCGAGTTCGACGGCGCCGACCTCAACCTCGCGGGCTGGACCAAGAAGCTCACCGGCAAGCCCACCATCACCGTCGGCTCGGTCGGCCTGGACGGCGACTTCCTCAGCGCGTTCGTCGGCGCGGGCTCCCCGCTCAAGGGCCTCGACGACCTCCTCGACCGGCTGGAGCGCGACGAGTTCGACCTCGTCGCCGTCGGCCGCGCCCTGCTCCAGGACCCGGAGTGGGCGGCGAAGGTCCTCGCGGGCCGCCTCGACGAGCTGAAGGCGTACGACGCGGCGGCGCTCCAGTCGCTGAGCTGACCGTCAACTCCTGTGTAGTGTCCGGGAGATGAGGATTCTCCAGCTCTCGGACACGCATCTGGAGCGCACCGACGCCGTCAACCGGCACGGCGTCAACGCGCACGACTCCCTGCGGCTACTGCTCGACGAACTCCGGCATCTGCGGGGCATCGACGCCGTCGTCGTCACCGGCGACCTCGCCGACGACGGCTCCGCGGAGGCGTACACGGCCGTGCAGGCACTGGTGGGCGGCTTCGCACGGGACGTGCTGGGCGGGGTGCCGGTGTTCTTCACGACCGGCAACCACGACGAGCGCGAGGCCTTCGGCAAGGTGCTCGGCAGCGGGCACGGCGAGCCGGAGGCGGTGTTCGCCTCGGAGGCCGGTGAGCGGGCCGCGGTGAGCACCGTCGACGGGTGGCGGTTCGTCACGCTCGACTCGCTGGTGCCCGGCAAGGTGCACGGACACCTCACCGCCGGGCAACTCGCCTGGCTGCGGCAGGTGTTGAGCACCCCGGCCGAGCACGGCACCGTCCTCGCCTTCCACCACCCGCCCATCGCCCTCGACAACCCCCTCCAGCAGGTCTTCGGCCTGCGCAACCCCGCCGACCTCGCCGACGCCCTGCGCGGCAGCGATGTCCGGGTCGTGCTCACCGGGCACTTCCATCTCCAGCTCTTCGGGCTGCTGGAGTCGGTGCCGGTGTGGGTGACGCCCGGCGTGGTCAACCGCATCGACCTGACGGCGGCGCCGGGCACCGAGCGGGCGGTACGCGGGGCGTCCGCCTCCCTCGTGGTGCTCGGCGGGCCCTCCGGTCCGCTCTTCCACACGCTCCACGCACGTGATCCCCGGGCGCACGAGACGGTCTACGAATTGGACGCGGACAGGGTGCGCTCCCTCGTGGAGCAGTACGGCTGACCTGGCCCCCTTTATTAAGTCAAGCAACTGACTTAAGGTTGCGTAGGTCAAGTACTACGCCGATGGAGGCCCCGCCATGTCCGACGCCCCTTCCGCAGTACCACGGTCGAACGCCGTGGTGGCGGTGCTGGCCTTCGCCGGAATCGTGGTCTCGCTGATGCAGACCCTGGTGATCCCGATCGTCCCCGAGCTGCCGAGGCTCCTGGACGCGCCCGCCTCCGACACCGCCTGGGCCGTCACCGCCACCCTGCTCGCCGCCGCCGTGGCCACTCCGGTCGTCGGACGCCTCGGCGACATGTTCGGCAAGCGCCGCATGCTGCTGATCAGCGGCGTCATGCTGATCGTCGGCTCGGTCGTCTGCGCCCTGGCCGACTCTCTGCTGCCGATGATCATCGGCCGTGCCCTCCAGGGCCTCGCCTCCGGTGTCATCCCGCTCGGCATCAGCATCATGCGCGACGAACTGCCCGCCGAGCGGCTGGCCTCCGCCACCGCCCTGATGAGCGCCTCCCTCGGTATCGGCGGCGCCCTCGGCCTGCCCGCCGCCGCGCTCATCGCCGACAACTTCAGCTGGCACGTGCTGTTCTGGACCTCGGCGGCGCTCGGCGCGGTGGCCATCGCCCTGGTCACCGCCTTCGTACCGGAGTCCAAGGTCCGCACCGGCGGCCGTTTCGACCTCGTAGGTGCCATAGGCATGGCGGCGGGCCTCGTCTGCCTTCTGCTGGCCATCTCCAAGGGCGCCGACTGGGGCTGGGGCAGCGGCACCACGATCGGACTCTTCGTCGCGGCCGTCGTGATCCTGCTGGCCTGGGGCTTCTTCGAACTGCGCACCGACCAGCCGCTGGTGGACCTGCGCACCACCGCCCGCCGTCAGGTGCTGGTCACCAACCTCGCCTCGATCGCCGTCGGCTTCGCCATGTTCGCGATGAGCCTGGTCATCCCGCAGCTTCTCCAGCTCCCGTCCCAGACCGGCTACGGCCTCGGCAAGTCGATGCTGGCCGCCGGTCTGGTCATGGCCCCCTCAGGCCTGGTCATGATGGCCACGGCCCCGATCTCCGCCGCCGTCTCCAAGTCCCGCGGCCCGAAGGCCACGCTGATGATCGGCGCCCTGATCGTCGCCGCCGGGTACGGCCTCAACATCGTCCTGATGAGCGAGGTCTGGCACTTCGTGCTCGTCTCCTGCGTCATCGGCGCCGGCATCGGCTTCACGTACGGCTCGATGCCCGCGCTCATCATGGGCGCGGTGCCCGCGTCGGAGACGGCCGCGGCGAACAGCCTCAACACCCTGATGCGCTCCATCGGCACCTCGTCGGCGAGCGCCATCGCCGGCGTCATCCTGGCCCAGCTGACCACCGACTTCGGCGGTTACGCGCTGCCGTCCGAGGACGGCTTCAAAGCGGTCCTGGCGGTGGGCGCCGGGGCGGCGCTGCTGGCCTTCGCGGTGGCGTCGTTCATCCCGCGGCAGCGGGTGGCGGGGGACGGGACGCTGGCGGCGGAGGGACCGGCGGAGCCGGCGGAGGTCGCCGCCAAGTCGTAGACGCAGTCTGTGGCTTTTACAGGTTCCCCAGCGGCTCGATGTCGACCTTCACCGGGGTGCCCCACACCCGCAGCACCTCGTAGTCGGTGAACTCGTGCACCAGCCGGTACGCCATCGCCGCGCGCGGCCCCCGGCGGGCCGCCGCGAGATACAGCTCGGCCTCACGCCGGTCGCGGCGCGGGGTGCCGCACAGCTGCCACTCCTGGCCGTTCCACAGCTCGGGCAGCCAGCGCTGCTGCGGCTGCGGCCGGTCGTCACGGACGCCGTAGCGGGACGGGGCGGTGGCGGACGGGCCGGTCTGCGCGGGGCCGTTGATGGAGGCGCGGCGGGCGGCACGGCGCCGGGTCTCGCACAGCAGGCACAGGTCGGGGGCGTTCTCGTCGACCGGGCCGCCCGGGTGCTCGGCGCAGCGGGTGGTGGGCGCGGCGCTGGTGACGCTCTCGTCGAGCAGCTCCAGGGCGCGCTTGAGGTCGGCCTTGACCTCGTGCAGCTTGGCGTCGGGCGTGTCGGAGGAGAGGGCCTCGCCGTGCTCGCCGAGGAGGCGGAGGGCCCGGCCTAGGGCGGTGAGCTGGGCGTGGTTCATCAGTCCGCGTAGTCCTTAGTCCGCGTAATCCTTGAGCTTTTCGGTGTCGAGGGTGATGCCGACGGGCGGGGGCAGCTCGACGGTGTCTCCCCAAGGGTACGAGGGGGACTGCTGGTAGTGGCCGTCCTTGGGCTCGCTGAAGACGGTGACGGTGTCGTTGTCCCGGTCGATGAGGAGACAGACAGGAATTCCCGCCGCCGCGTAACCGCGCACTTTGTCGACGCGATCACGTCGGTCGGTGTCGCGGTCGTGTGACGTGACCTCCAGGACCATGAGGACGCCCTCCGGGTCGGCCCAGTCGCCGTCCTGCGTGACGAAATGATCGAGTGGTGCGAGCGCGCCGTCCGCGCAGGCGTGCCCCTTGCGGTAGGTGTCGATCCTCAGACCCTGCTCCGGATACAGAGCCAGCTCCGGGCGCAGCCCCATGAACAATCGGAGCAGCCACATGACGATGGCCCTGTGACGCTGGTCCGGCAACGGCTTGACCTCTAGCTTTCCATCGATCAGTTCGAGCTTGACGCCTTCGGGGGCCCTGCGGGCAAGTTCCTCGAAGTCCTCGACCGAGATGTGGTCGCCCTTGACGTACAACCGTCCATGGACGAGTTCGAGCCGGACGCTCTCCGGGGCCCTGCGGGCAAGTTCCTCGAAGTCCTCGACGGACATCAGCGGGCGTTCGGCGGTGCTGGGGGTCATGGCGTCGCCTCCTCCCCTCCATCGTGCCCTGGAGTGGTGACGTCGGACCGTGGGAGCCGTCATACGAGTGCCCTTTCGCGGCGTCGTTGATCCATTGCGGCTCGGATCTCCGCCGCACGGGCGTGGATCTCCGGGGCGGGCGGGAGCGCGGCGGGGCGTTCGGGGGCGCGCCCTCCGCCCCGGCAGCCGCCGCACACGCCTCCCGGCAGCGCCTCCGGCGGACCCGGCAACCCGCACTCCGCGCACTCCAGAACCCGGCGGGGTGGTCGCGCGGCGGGTGGCTCGGGCGGGAGTTTGCTGGTCAGGCGGCTATGGACGAGGGCCGCCGCACTGTGGACCGGGACGGGCAGACCGCTGGTCAGGGCATGGCGTACGACCTCGTCGGTGGCGCCCCGCTCGAACCACGGCGTCAGCAACGGGGCGAGGCGCGCGCACTCGGCGCCGGAGAGGGAGAGCGCGGGGGCGGTGCGGCCGAGGGCGGCGAGGAGGACGTAAGCGCGGGAAAGCGTACGGCGAGGCCGGTCCGGCGGTTCCTGCGGTACGTCTCCTCGCGTGAACGCCGCCCACCAGTCATCGTCCCGTGCGGTACGGGAGAACCACGATCGGGTGATCCAGTGGGAGGTGCCGGATTCGGTGGTCAGTCGTTCACGCCCGCGCCGCAAGTGCCCTTCCCTTTGCAGGCGGTTGAGGGCGGTGCGGAGGGCGCACTGTCCGTACGGCAGCTGCTTGGCCAGCATCTTTACGGAGATGTCGGCGCCGTCAGGAAGGCGGTCGAGGTAGCCGGCGATGGCGGCTTCGCGGGGCGGGAGGTGGGCGAAGTCGTGTTGGGAGCGGGGGCGTTGGTCGGGGGCGGTGCGCTTGCCGTAACCCGGCTTGGACATCGGGTGCGGGGCAGCGTGCGCGGGCAGAGGGGCAGCACTAAACTGGGCGTCAGCCACGGATCGACTCCGAGCGATCTCGTCGGTCAAGCCCCCGCAGGTGTTGGCGCACCTGGCGGGGGCTGTTCGTTATCCGGACCGTAGACGATCGTGACTCTGCGTGGCAAGCCGGACGCGTCAAGTCAACACGCGGGGTGGGAGGGCGGGTTGAGGCCCGCCTCCCATTCCAAGCAAAGAGGGCTCGGGGCTGGGCGCTTGAGCTTCGGGAGCGGTCAGCCCATGCTCTTCGCGCCGTCCAAAGACTCCCGGATGATGTCGGCGTGCCCGGCATGCTGGGCCGTCTCGCCGATGATGTGCAGCAGCACCCTGCGCGCCGACCATCGAGCCCCGGGCTTGAACCAAGGAGCCTCGGGCAGCGGGTGGTCGGCGTTCAGGTCGGGCAGGGACATGACGATCTCGTCGGTCCGGCGGGCCGCCTCCTCGTAGGCGGCCAGCACACCGGCCAGGGTGTCGCCGGGCAGCATCCGGAACTCGTCGGCGCGCCGGGCGAAGTCGGCCTCGGTCTTGTTCTTGAAGTCGTCGGCCGGCGACGGGCCGTTGAGGATGAAGGCCGCCCAGTTCCGCTCCACCGACGTGACGTGCTTGATCAGGCCGCCCAGACACAGCTCACTGGCCGTGGTCCGCTGCCCGGCCTGTTCGTCGGTGAGGTCACGGGTCGTGAAGCGCAGGAAGTGCCGCTGGTGGGCCAGCACTTCCAGCAGGTCGGGGCGTTCGGTGGCGGTGACGGTGACAGTGTCCTGCGTGGTGTTGGTCATGGGGGCACGCTAGGAGCGGTGTAGGTCAGATCCTGACCTCTATGACGGCCTCGACGAACGCCGACCACGCCGACGCCCGGAACGTGAGCTTCGGGCCGTGGGGGGCCTTGGAGTCGCGGACCGGGATGAGGGTGGGGTGGCCGTCGGCGACTTCGAGGCACTCGCCGCCGCTGCCGCCGCTGTAGGTTGACTTGCGCCAGTTCTCAGGGGTGTTCCTCATGGGCGTAATCCTGCGCCACCGCCTCGATCATGGCCAGGGACTTCTCCGGCGAGAGTGCGGAGGCCGCGAGAAGCTCGAAGACGAGCCTCATGTGGGCGACCGTGGCCGGGTCGTCCTCCATTCGCCCGGTGCCGACTCCCTCGAAGTAGGCGAGCGGAGGGGCGTCCTCGAAGTCCATCAGCCGCAGGTAACCCTCCATCGCCGTGTGCGCTCCCGCGCTGAACGGCAGTACCTGCACGATGACCCGGTTCCGGCGGGCCAAACCGGCGACATGCTGGAGAGCTTCGGCCATGACCGCCCGCCCACCGGTCTCCCGACGCAACACTGCCTCGTCAAGCACCGCCCACAACAAGGGCTTTGTTGGGTTGTCGAGCAGGCGGGCCCGTGCCATCCGGCCCTCCACCCGCTCCTCGATAGTCTCCTTCGGCGCGGTCGGGGCGAACGCGCGGTTCACGGCCCGTGCGTACGCGGGAGTCTGGAGCAGCCCAGGGAGCAGCATCGGTGCGTACTGACGCATCGCCGTTGACAGCGCTTCCGCCTCCGCCGCCTCCGCGAAGTGCTCGGGATACCGGGACTTGGCCGCCGCCCCACAGTTCCGCTGGAAGAAGTCCCCCGTCCCCAGCACCTCGTCCAACATCCGCGCGATATCCGGCTGGATCCGCCGCGTCGCCGCCTCCAACTGCCCGACGAACGAGCCGCTCACGAACAGCCGGACCCCCAACTCCTCCTGACTCAGCCCGGCTTTCTCCCTGGCGTGACGTAACTCCGCGCCCAGCAGAGCGCGTGGTGACGACGACGGGTCGAGGTCCTTCGGTCCTGCCATGGCAGCTCCCGGTCCGACATCAAAGGTGTTGGGATGTCCCGTATGGCCAGGCTAGAGGCGTGGCGGGCACGCTGTGTTGCGAATCGCAAACTCAGCGTGGAGGTAAGAAGGTCATGCGGTCGACCGAGGAAATCGTCGAGTCCCTACGAGCCGCTCTCACATCCGCCGGCATCGTCCTGCCGTCCCTCACCGTCGACCCCGTCACCGCCGCCACCGGCGAACCCTTCGCCCTCGTCGATCTGGGCCGCTGCAACATCCGTACCGCCGAACGCCTCGCCTCCGTACTCCGCGGCGAAAGACCGCCCGTGGGAACCCAGGTGCGCGACGCCCGCGACGGACGGCTCGGTGAGGTCATGGGACACGTCGGCGGCACCGTACAACTGCGTCCCCTCGGTGGCGGCCGGGAGTGGGACTGTCCGCCGGAGTCGGTCGGACCCGCGCCGCCGGAGGAGGTGCTGCGGGCGCGGGTCCGGAAGGCCAACCGGGAAGGGCGGCTGCCCTGTTGAACGCGGCTGAGTAGCTCAGCCCTCGGGGCAAGCGTGCGTCGGTGCGGAGGCGAGGTCGCCAAGGACCGGGGTGACCGCGTGTTCCGCGGTGCACACCACCGGGGCGGCCGAGCCCCAGTGGTTGCCATCATGGGGGTCGGCGTGTGCGGGGGCGGCGAGGGCTACGGCGGAGGAGGCCAGCGCAGCGGCGGCCATCAGCATGTTCTTCATGGTCGGGGAACGACCGGCCGCCGCCGGAGTCACCTCTCCTTCGGCAGTCCGAAGGCGTACGTCGCCCCGAACCCGACCGCGTACCCTGTCAGCAGCCCGCCCCCGTAGATCGCCGCCGCCGTGCCCAGCCCGCCGTCCCCGGCGAGCAGGGGGAACAGGGCCCAGCCTGATGGGCCGATCGCCGTGGCCCCTACCCGCTCCCCGAGCATCGCGAACAGCCCGACGAAGGCGCCCCCTGCCGCCCCGCCCGCGCAGGCCGTGAGGAAGGGGCGTCCCAACGGCAGCGACACCCCGTAGATCAGCGGCTCGCCCACGCCCAACAGCCCGGCGGGCAGGGCCGACTTGATCGTCGTACGCATCGCGGTGTTGTGGCGCAGCCGGACGTACACCGCGGCCGCCGCCCCCACCTGGCCCGCGCCCGCCATGGCCAGTAGGGGGAGGAGCGTGGTCGAGCCCTGTTGTTCGATGAGGGTGGCGTGGATGGGGATCAGGGCCTGGTGCAGGCCCAGCATCACCAGAGGGAGGAAGAGCCCGCCGAGGACCGCGCCCGCGAAGGCGCCCGTCGTCGACAGCAGCCAGTTCGCCGCCGTGCCGATCGCCGAGGCGACCGTACCGGCGGCGTACATGAGGACGTACAGGGTCGCCAGGCCGGACACCAGGACCGTGAGCGTCGGGGTGAGCAGGACGTCCAGCGTCGCGGGTACGTGGCCGCGGCACCATTTCTCCACGTACGTCCCGAGCACCGCCGCCGCCAGCGCGCCCAGGACGCCGCCCTGCCCGGGGGCCAGCGCCACGCCGAAGGCCGTCACCTTCGCGACCCCCGGGTACACGACGACGGCCGCGATCGCCCCGCCCAGTACCGGGGTGCCGCCGAACTCCTTGGCGGTGTTGTAGCCGACGAAGACCGCGATGAGGGACATGAAGGCGGAGGCGATCGCGGAAAGGGCCGACGTCAGCCCGTGCAGCCAACCGGCGTTCACCAGCAGCCCGTTGAGGCCCGCGAGGATGCCGCAGCCGATGAGCGCGGGGATGAGCGGGACGAAGACGTTCGCCACCCGGCGCAGCGCCAGTTTCAGCGGGGTCGCGTTGCGGGCGTGCCGTGTCTCCTTCCGCAGCAGTGCCTCGAAGTCGGCCGTCACCCGCGTGACCGCCCCCGGCCCGAGAACGATCTGGTACGTGTCGTCGTCCTCGACCACGCCCAGCACCCCCGGCAGCGCCCGCAACGCCGCCCCGTCCACCCGGGACGGGTCGGCCAGGCCCAGCCGCAGCCGGGTCATGCAGTGGGCGACGGAGGTGACGTTGGCGGGGCCGCCGACCAGGGGGAGGAGCGCTGTCGCGGTGTCGTACGAGGTGGTCATCCGACGAGCGTGCGGGTCAGCCGCCCGCCGCCGCGAGCGCGGCGCGCAGATGGCCGCCGGACTCCTCCAGAAGGCGGGTGGCCGCGGGGCCGTCCACGCCGGTGAGGATCACCAGGATGGCGTTCTTCACCTCGCCGTCCGTCTCCGCCAGCGCCCGCTCGATCTCCTCGTCCCCGGCGCCCGTGGCGAGCGCGACGATCCGCCGGGAGCGCGCCCGGAGCTTCTCGTTGGAGGCGCGTACGTCGACCATCAGGTTCCCGTAGGTCTTGCCCAGCCGGATCATCGTGATCGTCGACAGCATGTTCAGCACCAGCTTCTGGGCGGTGCCCGCCTTGAGCCGGGTGGAGCCGGTGACCAGTTCGGGGCCGACGACCACCTCGATGCCGTGCTCCGCCGCGGCGGCCAGCGCGCTGTGCGCGTTGCAGGACAGCCCGATCGTCAACGCGCCCTGGGTGCGGGCGTGTTCGACGGCACCGATGGCGTACGGGGTACGGCCGGAAGCGGAGATGCCGACCACCGTGTCCAGGGGCGTCAGCTTCAGCGCGTCCAGGTCCGCTCTCGCCAGTTCCTTGGAGTCCTCGGCGCCCTCGACGGAGGTCACCATGGCCTCCGGGCCACCCGCGATCAGGCCGACGACCTGCGCCGGATCGGTGTTGAAGGTCGGCGGGCACTCGGAGGCGTCCAGCACACCGAGGCGCCCGGCGGTCCCGGCACCGGCGTACACCAGCCGGCCGCCCTGGGCCATCCGGGCGGCGACGGCGTCGATGGCGGCACCGATCTCGGGCAACCGCTGCGCGACGGCGGCGGGCACGGTGACGTCCTCACCGTTCATGAGCCGGGCGATGTCGAGGGTGGGCAACTGATCGATGTCGGCGAGCTCGGGCCGGAAGGCCTCGGTGGTGAGGGCTTCCAACTCGATGCGGAGATCACGGCGGTTGGAGGTCGAAGTCATAGGGAGCGGCTCTTTCGACTGACGGTGGGGGGTTCTGCCTACGTTCTCCCGCGATGCCGGTGCGCCAACGCCTCGTACGACGAAGCCAGCGCCGGCGCCGCGGTCTCGTACGTCCTTTGCGCCACCCCCACGAACAGACAGTCCACGACCAGCAGCTGGCTGGTCCTCGACGACATCGCCGCCGGCCGCAGCTCGCTCTCCCGGGCCGTGGACGTCGTCAGCACATGGTCCGCGTACTGCGTCACCGAGCTGTCCGGCCGCCCGGTGATCGCGACCGTCGTGGCCCCGCGCTCGAACGCGACCCGCAGCGGCTCGATGACGTCCCCCGTCGCCCCGGAGTGCGTGATCGCGATGGCGACGTCCCCCGCCTTCAGCTGCACGGCGTTGGTGACGGCGAGATGCGGGTCGCTGTGGGCGTGGGCTATCAGCCCTATCCGCAGCAGCTTCTGCACCAGGTCCTGGGCGACCAGCCCGGACGCCCCGATGCCGTACACGTCGATGCGGCGGGCGGTCGCCGCCGCGGCGACGGCCGCCGCCAGTTGCACGGTGTCCAGCCCGGCGGCCGTGTCGGCGAGCGTCTGCTGCTCGTCGTAGGCGAGTTTCGCGACGACGTCGGCGATGGGGTCGTCCACCGCGATGTCCGTCGTGATCGCGGGCGCCCGCCCCGACTGCTGCTGTGCGGCGAGGCCGGCGAGGGCGAGGCGCAGGTCGCGGTAGCCGGGGTAGCCGAGGATGCGGGCGGTGCGGACGACGGTCGCCTCGCTGGTGCCGGTCAGTTCCGCGAGGCCGGTGACCGTCAGGGCCGCGCAGCCGGCCGGGTCCCCGGCGACGGCCTCGGCGACCCGCTGCATGGAGCGGGTCATGGAAGGGGTGAGCGTGCGCACCTTGGCGGCGAGCGCGGCGGGGGCGGGCGGTGTGCCTTGACCACCGGGACCGCCCGGACCACTCGGGCCGCCCGAGGCGCTGCCGAAAATTTCCTTCACTTCCCGGGTCACATATGAAAGATATTTTCGGCTCGGTCCCGTGGTCAAGAGTGCGCACAATGGAGGCATGGATCCCTCCGGCCTCCCCGTAAGCCCTTTGGAGCAGGCGTTGCACGCGGCACGCGCCCTCGTGCTCGCCGACTTGGTCGCGGGAGAGGTCGCCGACGCGGACGTGGTGTCGCTCGTCGAGGAGTCCGTCGTACAGCGCCGCTGGTGGGTGGAGCAATGGCCGGACGGCGCGGAGTTCGTGGCCGGACTGGTCGCGCAGGACGTCCAGGACGCGCTCCTGGAGCGTTACGGCCGCTGGCCGCTGTGCCCGGTCTGCGGGGCCGGTGACCCGCACGCGCTGGAGGTCGAGCCGGAGCTCGGACCCGATCCGTCCTGGGTGTGCCACAAGGCGGGCGTGCGGGTCGCGTCCGTGGGCGCGCTGGGCTCGGTGCCCGGCGGGACGCCCTCCTCGTGACCGTTTACATAGACCCACCCGCCTGGCCGGGACACGGCCGGATGTGGTCCCACCTGGTGAGCGACGTGTCGTACGACGAACTCCACGCGTTCGCCGACGGGTTGGGCGTCCCGCGCCGGGCCTTCGAACGCGACCACTACGACATCCCCGCGCACCGGTACGCGGACGTGGTGGCCGCCGGCGCGGTGGAGGTCAGCAGCCGCGAGGTGGTGCGGCTGCTGACGGAGTCGGGGCTGCGGCGCCCGAAGGGGCGTCCCGCCCAGGACAGGCCCTAGCTCTGCTTGCGCAGGTACAGGCGGAGGTCGGTGTCCTCCTCGTGCGGCGCGTGCTGTTCGTGGGTGAGCACCTCGTGCTGCTCCCCGACCGTCGCCCGGGTGTATCCGGCGCGGGTGACGACGGCCTGGGAGGCGCGGTTCGTCTCCTCGATCGTCGCCATGAGCAGCCGTACGCCGTCCCGCGCCAGCGCCCACTCGCTCAGCGCGCGCAGCGCCTCCGTGGCGTAGCCCTGGCCGCGGGCGGAGGGGGCGAGGTCGTAGCCGACCTCCGCGCGGCCGTCCTCGTCCGGGGCGCCGTGGAAGCCCATGCCGCCGACCGCCTTGCCGTCCTCGCGGCGGACGAGGACGAAGACGCCCCACTCCGGGCGGTGCACGCCCGCCTCGTACGCCTTGACCAGCATCCCGGCGGCCTCGCGGGTGCCGTCGAAGGGGCCGTCGGCGACCCAGTCGTAGCCGCCGTCGCCGCCCAGGCGCAGGTCGGCGGCGGCCGCGGGGGTGAGGCCCTCCAGGGTGAGGCGCTCGGTGGGCAGGACGAGGTTGTTGTACCAGTCCCACTCGGTGACCGGGGCGCGGCCGGGCAGCTCGCCGCGGCCGGTGGCCCACAGCAGGGTGGGCCAGTGCTCGGCGCCTGGCTGGATGTGCGGGAACATGCGGGTGAGCACGAACTCGGCGAGGTCGGCCGGGGGTTCGTAGGCCAGGCCGAGCCCCTCGGCGATGTCGTGGGTGTGCAGCAGCACCTCCCCGACGGCGAGCGCGGCGAACCCCTCGGGGTTGGCGGAGTAGTACGGCCGCGGGTGATAGGCGCGGGCCCGGGGCGGCGTCACCCGGACCGTGGCGGAGAGCAACACCCCTCCGCCCTCGATGAGTTGGAGTACGCGAGCGTTGTCCGTGCTGTCGTCGTCGACGACGATGTCGAAGGGACGGTAGGTGTCCTGCACCTGCCCGGCCAGCCGCCCCGCGTAGACGATCAGGTCCTGCGCGATGTGCTGGGCCGTCTCCCGGCAACTCCACTCGCACCGCCCGGCCCGCACACCGTCCCAGTCCCGCTCGACCGCGCCCCGCAGTACCGCCACGGCCCCCGCGACGGCCTCTTCCACCCGCTCCGCACCCCTGTGTCCCATGAGGTGCAGGCTATGAGGCCGCCGCCCTCAGGGCGACAGCATTTCCAGCTCGGCGGCGAGGTTGTAGCGGGCGGTCGCCTCCCACTCGGCCGCCCCGTACGGCGTCCGGAACAGCCTGGGCAGATCGAGAAGCTGCCGCAGGATGGCCGAACGCCCCTCCTGGAAGGCCTCGTTGGGGACGAAGTGGTACTCCTCGCGCACGGCGGCCGTGTACGCGGCGTACGCGGAGGGCGGGGCGGCGAGGATCGCGAGGTCGGCGTCGCACAGTACCTGTCCGTCGCGGTCGTCGTCGGCGGGGTCGTGGGTGACGGTGAGCCGCACGAGCCGTGCGACCTCCGCGGTCGTCTCCGAGGGGACGCCGGCCTCGGGGAGGGCGCGCTCGGCGATCCGCGCCGACCGCTCCTCGTTCTCCGACCGCTCGGGCAGGTACACGGCGTCGTGGAACCAGGCCGCGAGCCGTACGACGTCCGGGGCGTCCGCGTACTTCTCCAGCACGTCGACGTGGTCCAGGACCGCGGTGAGGTGCGCGAGCGTGTGATAGCGCCGCTGCGGCTCCTGCCAGCGGGCGAGGAGGTCGTCGGCGTAGGGGGTGGGGTCGGGGCCGTCACCGGTACCCCTGACCGACCGGAGCGCGTGGGAGAAACGGACGCGGAGGGCATCGAGATCGACCATGTACCGATTGTCGCGCTACTTGTCGCGCGCCCCTAGCGTGTGGGGACATGACGACGACTGAGGACGTACGCGACCCCGACCTGCCCGGCCTCCTCCTCACCACCGAGCGCGACGGTCTGATCCCGCTCCTGCGGTCCCGCCCGGACGCCGATTTCGCGCTCCCCACCGCCGGGTGTCCCGGCTGGACCGTCCGGGACGTGGTGGCGCACTGTTCGTCCGCGCTGATGCGGATCGTGGAGAGCCGCTTCGAGAAGGACGTCTTCTCGCCGGAGGCGAACGACCGGGACATCGCCGAGCGCGCCGAATGGACGAACGCGCAGGTCGTGGACGAGCTGGAGCGCGGGATGACCGAGGCCGGGCCGGTGATCGCCAAGGCGGGCGGGGTGCTGGACCTGGCCGCGGTGGGCGAATGGGTGCACGGCGGCGACGTACGTGACGCGCTCGGCGAACCGGGCGCCTACGCGGGCCCCGGCCTGCCGCGCGCCCTCCTGCTGCTGTCCCGGATCACCCGGAACAAGGGGACCCTGCCCCTGCACGCCGACCTGGACGACGTCGACGAACCGCTCACGCTGGGCGCGGTGTCGGGGGAGCGGACGCCGGCCCGGTACATCGGGGACGCCGCCACCCTCGTACGGCTGTACGCGGGGCGTCCGGTGGAGGGGCGGGCCTTCGAACTGGCCGGGGCGGAGGCGGCGGAGCTGAACATCTTCTTCTGAGGGCTGGCGTACCCTGAGATTGGACTAGACCTGTCGCCTACGCCTACGAACGGGGTCCCATGAGCAAGCGTGCAGTCCTCGAGGTCATCGCGCTCGACGCCGAGGACGCGATCGCGGCGCAGGCCGGTGGCGCGGACCGGCTGGAGCTGGTGACCGACATGGCGGCCGACGGTCTGACCCCGTCCGTGGCGACCTTCGCCGCGATCCGGGCCGCCGTCGACATCGACCTGCGCGTGATGCTCCGCCTGACGGACGGCTTCGCGGCGGGAGATGTCGACCGGCTGGTCCGCACCGCCGGCGAGCTGCGGGCGGCCGGTGCCGACCAGTTCGTGCTCGGGTTCCTCGACACGGAGGGCGGCGTGGACCTGGCGGCCGTGGAGCGACTGGTCGCGGAGCTGGACGGCTGCCCCTGGACCTTCCACCGCGCCATCGACCACACCGCCGACCGGGACGCCCTGCGCAAGCAGCTCGCCGACCTGCCGGGCCTGGACACCTACCTCACGGCAGGTTCGGCGAAGGGCGTCGAGACCGGCCTCCCCACGCTGCTCGCGGAGGCGGCGAGGACGGGGGAGCCGGGGTATGAGCAGCAGCTGCTGGTGGGCGGGGGCTTGGTGCTGGAGCATGTTCCGCAGCTGCTGGCGGCGGGTATTGAGGCCTTCCACATCGGGGGCGCGGCGAGGCCGAGGGGCTGGGAACACCCGGTGTCGGCGAGGGCGGTAGAAGAATGGCGCCGCGCACTGCAAGGCTTTTAGGGGCGCGGGGCTGTATCAATGTGCGGCTCCGCCGCGCGGGCGCGCCCAGCCCCCTCGAACCTGCACCCGGCCCCCGGCCTCAAGCGGCACCCCCTCAGCCGCAACCCGTCTGACTAGCCGAGCTGAACCGGCAACGGCGCCGCATGGGTCACGATCAACCCCGACACCGCACGGGTGAGTGCCACGTACAACCGCCGCAGCCCCGTCCGCTCATCCGGCTCGCCGTCCACGACCGCCTGCGGCTCGTCCAGGACCACGTAGTCGTACTCCAGGCCCTTCGCGAGCGAGGCGGGGACGAGGGTCAGGCGCGTCTCCTCGGTCGTCTCCTCGCCGGGCGCGAGGTAGCCGATGCCGGCCGCGTCGAGGGCCTCCGCCAGGGCCGGGACCCGGGCGTCGGCCGCGATCAGGCCCGTCGAGCCCTCGTTGCGCAGCAACTCCTCGCAGGCGGCGACCACGTCGGCCGTGCCGGTGATCGCACGGAGGTCGAAGAAGCCGGGGTTCTCACGGACCGACGCCACCGGCGTCAGACCCGGCGCGATGTGCGGGAGCAGCCGGGAGGCGTAGGTGATGACGTCCGTCGGTACGCGGAAACCGGCCGTCAGTTCCTCGATCACGCCGTCCGCCTTGCCGAGGTGGGCGAGCGCCTCGTCCCAACTCCGCGTCGCCCAGGGCGTGGTGCCCTGCGCCAGGTCGCCGAGGACGGTCGCCGAGCCGGTGGTGCAGCGGCGGCCGACCGCCCGGTACTGCATGGGGGAGAGGTCCTGCGCCTCGTCCAGCACCACATGCCCGAGCGAGTGCGTGCGCTCGACGACGTCCGTCGCCTCGTCGATCAACACCGCGTCCGCGGCCGACCACTTGGCCGACTTCACCGACCGCACGGGCTTCGCCCACAGGATCGTCTTCTGCTCGTCCTCGTCGAGGATCCCGTCCGCGTGCGTGGCGAGGAAGTCCGCGTCCGTCAGCAGCCGCAGCACCAGCTTCGCCGGGTCGACCGGCGGCCAGATCTGCTTCACGGCCGCCTTCACCGCCGCATTGCGCGCCACCGAGTCCTGCACCCGGTCGTCCGGCGCCTCGCCCGAGCGCTCCATCTGCACCAGCACGGCATGCGCGATGCGCTGCGGGAGGGCGTCGCGGGCGGCGCCGTAGCGGATGTCGCGGTCGAGCAACTCGCGGACGATGTCCTCCAGTTCGTACGCCGGGACCCGCCACCGCCGCGAGCCGCGCACGACCACGACCGGCTCGGTCGGCATCGTCACATGCGAGTACACAGCCCGCCGCAGGACGTCCGCCATCCGCGCGTCACCCTTGATGACCGCGGCGGCCGCGTCGTCCGTGCCGCGCACCTCGACGCCCTTCGCCACCAGGTCGTCGACCGTGGCCTGCTGCACGCTCAACTCGCCCAGCGCGGGCAGCACTTGCTCAATGTAGTGCAGGAAGGACCGGTTCGGCCCGATGACGAGGGTGCCGGTGCGGGCGAGCCGGTCGCGGTGGGCGTACAGCAGATAAGCGACCCGGTGCAGACCGACGGCCGTCTTCCCGGTCCCCGGCCCGCCCTGCACGCACACCGTGCCGCCCAGCCCCGACCGCACGATCTCGTCCTGCTCGGGCTGGATGGTCGCGACGATGTCCCGCATCGGACCCACACGCGGCCGCTCGATCTCCTGCTGGAGGAGCTTGCTGGTGGTGGCCGCCTCGGCGGGGTCGGAGAGGTGCTCGTCCTCGTACGCCGTGATGTCACCGCGCGTGTACCCGAAGCGGCGGCGCAGGCCCACGTCCATCGGGTCCTTCTTGGACGCCCGGTAGAACGGCTGCGAGACCGGCGCACGCCAGTCGATGACCATCGGGTCGCCGTCGTGGTCGTGGACGTGCCGTCGGCCGATGTAGAAGCGCTCGCCGTCCGCGCCTTCGGCCAGGTCCGTGCCGGGCGCGTGCAGATAGTCGAGGCGGCCGAAGAAGAGCGGGGTGTCGCTGAGGTCGGCGAGGGCCGCGATGCGCTCGTTGATCTGGCGTTCCAGGATCTGGGCGTTGACCCAGTTCGCGGTGACGTCCTTGATGTCGAGGGACTCGGCGTCCTCCCGCATCGCGCGCAGGGCGGCACGGGACGCGGCGAGATGGCCGCGCTCGCGGCCGAGGGGGTCGTCCAGGGGCGCGGGGTCGTCGACGGGCGTGGACAAGGGGGTGCCTCCGAAGGTGCTGCAAGGTGCTGCGGGCTGGGTGGCTGCTGCTGCGAGTACCGACCGGTTTCCGTCCGGGCGGCGGCGCTCCGTGGAGGGAGGCGGGCAAGAGCGGAGATTGTAGGTGAGCGTGCGCGGGGGCCGCCAATGCATTTCCGGGGGCCCTCCCCTAGGGGACGGCCCCCGGGAGCCCCTACGACTCAGGTATCACAGCAAGTCGGGACCTTGGGCCGATGCTCTCCTTATGCCTCGAAAGCCACCATGGAGACATGAGTGCAGCGACCATCACCCCAGCCCCCGGTCGCCCTTCCGGAGCGACCCCCGTCACCGACACCCACCCCACCCACCGCCTCGGCGACGCCTTCCGCGCGATACGCGTCTTCGTCGGCACCGCGTTCGAGGTGATCATCCTCGGCGAGTACGGCGAAGAGGCGGGCGTCCGCCGCAGGCGTTAGACCCCGGGAGACCCGCCGGGGGGCCTCATCCCTCCGTCAGCAGCTCGTCGGCGTCCACGATCCGGTAGGCGTACCCCTGCTCCGCCAGGAACCGCTGCCGGTGCGCGGCGAAGTCCTGGTCGATCGTGTCCCGGGCGACCACCGAGTAGAAGTGCGCCTGGTGCCCGTCCGCCTTGGGCCGCAGCACCCGCCCCAGCCGCTGCGCCTCCTCCTGCCGTGACCCGAAGGTGCCCGACACCTGGATGGCGACCGTCGCCTCCGGCAGGTCGATGGAGAAGTTCGCGACCTTCGACACCACGAGGACGCTGATCTCGCCCTCCCGGAAGGCGTCGAAGAGCTTCTCGCGCTGCGCGTTGGGCGTCTCGCCCTTGATGACCGGCGCCCCGAGGTGCTCCCCGAGCTCGTCGAGCTGGTCGATGTACTGCCCGATCACCAGGATCTGCTGCCCGGCGAAGCGTCGTACCAGCGCCTCCGTGACCTTCCGCTTCGTCGCGGTCGTCGCACAGAACCGGTACTTCTCCTCCTGCTCGGCGGTGGCGTACGCGAGCCGCTCGGAGTCGGTCAGGTTGACCCGGACCTCGACACAGTCGGCGGGCGCGATGTAGCCCTGCGCCTCGATCTCCTTCCAGGGCGCGTCGAACCGCTTGGGCCCGATGAGCGAGAAGACGTCCGACTCCCGCCCGTCCTCCCGGACGAGGGTGGCCGTGAGGCCCAGCCGCCTGCGCGCCTGAAGATCGGCGGTGAACTTGAACACCGGGGCCGGCAGCAGATGCACCTCGTCGTAGACGATCAGCCCCCAGTCCCGGGAGTCGAACAGCTCCAGGTGCGGATAGACGCCCTTACGCCGGGTCGTCAGCACCTGATAGGTGGCGATGGTGACGGGCCGGATCTCTTTTCTCGTCCCGCTGTACTCGCCGATCTCGTCCTCGGTCAGCGAGGTCCGCTTCACCAGCTCGTGCTTCCACTGCCGGGCGGAGACGGTGTTGGTGACGAGGATGAGCGTGGTCGACTTGGCCTGCGCCATGGACCCGGCCCCGACGAGGGTCTTCCCGGCACCGCAGGGCAGGACCACGACCCCGCTCCCTCCGTGCCAGAAGTTCTCCACGGCCTGCTTCTGGTACGGCCGCAGGGCCCACCCGTCTTCGGCCAGCTCGATCGGGTGCGCCTCGCCGTCGACGTACCCGGCGAGGTCCTCGGCGGGCCAGCCCAGCTTCAGCAGCGTCTGCTTGATCTGCCCGCGCTCGGAGGGATGCACGACGACGGTGTCCGGGTCGAGCCGCGCCCCGACCAGCGGCGCGACCTTCTTCGACCGCAGGATCTCCTCCAGCACCGGCCGGTCGGTGGTGGTCAGCACGAGCCCGTGCGCGGGATGCTTGCTCAGCGTCAGCCGTCCGTACCGGTCCATGGTCTCGGCGACGTCGACGAGCAGCGCGTGCGGCACCGGGTACCGGCTGTACTGCACGAGCGCGTCGACGACCTGCTCGGCGTCATGCCCGGCCGCGCGCGCGTTCCACAGCCCCAGCGGCGTCACCCGATACGTATGGATGTGCTCCGGTGCCCGCTCCAGCTCCGCGAACGGCGCGATGGCCCGACGGCACTCGTCGGCCTGCTCGTGGTCGACTTCCAGGAGCAGGGTCTTGTCCGACTGGACGATCAGCGGTCCGTTCACGTACGCACTTCCCTTCCGCACGGGCCAAACCTCCAGTGTGCCGCATACCGGCGAGAAGCGGTCCGGGCGCCGATGCAACCTCTGCCCCGTCCTGCCTGTCTAGTCGGGCGGGGACCGGCGGAGTGAGGAGCACGCGTGTCGGTGGTCAGGTGGGGGTTCGGGCTCGGGGCGACGGCGGTGTTCGTGGCCACGGGGGCGTGGGTGGTGTGGCCGCAGGACGTCGACAGCGACCTGTGGCAGGAGATACGTCCGGCGATCGAGGCCCGCCTGGTGGCCGAGGCGCACGGCACCGGGTACGGCGAAACCGCCCCGGAGCTCGACGCGCGGTGGTTCTGCCACGCGGAGGCGCTGGAGCTGAACGAGAGGGACGGAGTCGTGCGGGCAGGCGTCGACACGCTCTGCATGGAGTACGGCGTCCAGGCACACGCCCTGGTCGAGTGCTCCGGCGCCCACGTCCCGCAGGTACTGCGCCTGAAGCGGGACGCCGACGGCGGCTACCGCATCGTGTCCCAGGAGGAGCCCCCCGATGGGGCGGGCTACGCGGAGTGGACGCACACCCACTTCGGCCACTTCACCCGCACCGAACTCGACGACACGCTCTCGACCACACCCCTGGAGACGGCAGCCCGCACCCACTTCGGCCTGGCGGCGGACTCGTCGGTCGTGCGGTGCTGAGACTCAGGGATCGACGGGCGCTGACTTCCACCACGTCACGAGCGAATCGGCGTCGGGGCTCTCGGCTACCACCCCGATGAGCTGGTCCTCGAAGGACCAGGCGATGCGGTACACACCGTCGCCCCAATGGCAGGCCACCGTCCCGGCGTCGGTGCCGTACAGGTTCCAGAGGCCGGCGTAGTTCCCGTGGTTCTCGCAGCTTCCGGTCTCGGAGACCGTGAAGTCCGACGTCTCCTCGGTCATCCAGTTCCGCATCTGGTCGGCGTCGGCGAAGGACAGCACGATCGGGTCCGTCGCCGGTCCCTGGGCGGACTCGCAGTTCACCGCGACGGAGGCGTAGTCGCCGGGGTCGGCGCTCCGGCACCCGGACAGGTCGCCGCCGACCCGCTCGGCCAGCGCCCGCTCGTCCGCGGTGAGAGCGCCGTCCGGTTCCTCCGACGTGATCTCGTCGTCAGGTGTCTCGCTCGTGCGGTCGTCGACGGGCCTCTTGGGCGTCGGCGAGTCACCCGTGTCGCCCGGCGGCAGGGGTGCGGAGGAGACCGAGGACGTGGGCTTCTGGTCGGAGCCGCCGTTGAAGACTCCGCTGAAATAGGCGGCAAGCACCGCCGCGACGATGGTCGCGATCCCGACCACGACGCCCTGCCAGATGGTCGCCCGCGCGGCCCTTCGATGCGCCCGGTCGTCCGGCGGCTGCCCGGCTCCCGGTCCGCCGTCCCCTGGATTCCCCGCACTGCTCATACGGCCGTCCCCCCGCCGTCCCCCGGTCCGCACCGGCCCACGCCCACCGATCACTTCCGGCCGCCGATGCGTGCTGCCACCGGAATAGCACACCGACCGTGATCGATACAGCCGTTTTGCGTGCAACCTCGCTTTGGTCGGTGTTCGCGAGGTTTAGGGGTATCTCAGGGGCGTCCGGGAAGGAAGGCGATCACCCCTGGTCGTCCGCGAGCTCCGCGACCCCCGTGATCCGGTGCAGTGGGTACGTCCGTACCTCGTCCGCCGTGTGGTCGTACGCCGTCACGAAGCCGCCCTCCACTCGGACCGGGGCGATGACGCGCTGGCTGGCGGCGCCCTCGGCGTTGACGTAGCCGATCCACAGGGTCTCGCCGGTGAGGACGGCGGCCTGCATGGTGGCGAGGGTCTCGGCGGAGCTGGTGCGCGGGAGCTCACCGGTCGGGCCCGCCGAGGGGGCCTGCTTGCGCGGGGTCGTGGAGGCCAGGTCACCGGCCCGGATCGCGCGGATCGCCGCCGTCAGCAGCGTGGCGTCCGGCACCGGTGGGCCGTCCGGGACCGGCTCGGGGGCGGTGCGCGGCGGGGTGCGGTGGGCGTGGGCGCGGGCGATCAGGACATCGCCCTCGGCGGACTCGGCGGCCGGCGCGAACCCCATCGAGCGCAGCCCGTCCAGGAGGGCGGCCGGGTCGGCCTGCGAGGCGAGGACCGTGGGCGCCAGCCGCCGGAGCCCCAGTCCCGCGGCGCGCTTGTCGGCGAGGATCTCGTTGAGCACGGCGTCGTCGTCGCAGCGGACGTACGCGGAGGCCGCGCCGACCCGGAGGTGCCCGTGCTTGCGGGCCACGTCGTCGATCAGATAGGCGAGCGGCTGCGGCACCGGCGTACGGGAGTGCGCGGTCAGGAAGGCGTGCAGGTCGGAGGCGGACTGCCCGGCGTCCAGCGCCCGCCGCACCGAGCCCGGCGTGAACCGGTACACGGTCGCCCCGCCCTTGGACTCCACGTCCGCGAGCACGCCCAGCATGTCGGCGAGCGGCCGCCGCAACGGCCCGGGCGCCACCGCCGTCAGGTCGGCCTGGAGCAGCACATGGTCGAGCGGCTCGGGCAGCAGCGGCGCCAGCAACCGCCCGGCGGCCGCGACGGCGACGGCCTGCTCGGCGGCGGAGAGGGGTTCCGGGTGGGGTGCCGGTACGGGGTGATGGTGCACGGGGAGCTTGTCGCCGGGGCCGGTCGGCTCGTGTGCCGTGCTCGCCCGGTCGGGCGCCGCCGCCCCCAGCAACGCCCGCCCGTGCGCCGACAGTGACCCGCGCCCCGTGACGCCCAGCAGCTCGGCCTCGCTGAGGGTCCACTGGGCGAGCCGTGAGCGCAGGTCGTCCTCGCGGCGCTGCGGCCGTTCCCACCGCAGCCGCGCCAGTACCGACTCCGCCGTCGGTGCCGCGCCCTCGGGGAGGCCCGCCAGCAGGGTCAGCACCCGGTGTCGTACCTCCGACGCGGCGCTGCGGTCGAGGCCGGGGCCCAGCGCCGACAGGGTCCGCTCCTTCGCGTCCCGGCCGCCGACCAGCCCCGGCGTCCGGGTCGCCGCCAGCCACGCCTCCGCGAGCCGCGCCCAGCGTTCCGCGGGGGGCTGCTCCAGCCACTCGTCGTACGCCGGGGTCGCCGCGTACCGCTCGTCGGCCTCGCCGTCGGAGGCCAGCAGCCCGGCCGCGTAGGCCAGTTCGACCCAGAACGCGGCGATCGGCTCGGGCACGTCGAGGGCGACCGCGGTCCGCTTCAGGTCCCGCACGCTCAGCCCGCCGGCCCGCAGCACCGCGGGCCCGCCCTCGTCCCAGTCCTTCAGCAGCTCCTCGACGGTCGCCAGCGCGGTGTACGCCTGCCCGGCCGCCGTCGCGTCCACAACCTGTGGACGGTACGACGCCGCCGCCTCCACGACCGGCGGCACCGGCTCGGTCGCCCGGTGCGCGAGCCCGCCCCGCAGATGCAGCGCGACCTCGCGTGGCAGGACGACCGTCCCCGGCGCTGTCGGCAGCAGCAGCCCGAGGTCCAGCAGCCGCCGCAGCCGGGGCGCCGGATCGGCGGTGACCTGCCCGTACGGCGGCCCCCACATCAGCCGCCGCAGCACGTCGAGGGACTCCTCCGGCTGCCCGCCGAGCAGCTTCGCCATCCGCCTGCGGTCGGTGAACAGCCCGGTCAGCGCGGCCACCGCCGACACCGAGTCGTGCGTGGACGGCAGCCCGGCCGCGGTCACGATCTCCTGGATCCGCCCCGGCGACATCCCCGCCGACGCCTCCGCAACGGTCGGCCCGAGCCCGGTCGGCGACGGATGCTGCGGCGAGGGCGCGAGCAGCTCCCGCGCGGTGCGCACCAGCCGCAGCCGCGTGTCCTCGCCCCACAGCAGCGCCTGCTCGCGCAGCGTGCCCACCGCGCGGGGCAGCGCGGCGGCGACGGCGTGGTCCCCGCCGTCCCCGCCCATCAGCCCGAGCAGTTCCTCGTACGACGCCGGGTCCCCGGCCACGGCGAGCGCCTCCGCGGTCTGCAAAGCGAACCGGTCCAGGCGTTCGAGGGCCCGCACGACCGAGGCACGCGTCCCGGCGCGGGTGGCGAGCTGGGTGAGGTCGGTCGGGACGGGGGTGATGAGGTCGGGGCGGGCCCGCAGCAGGGCGGCCAGGGAGACGTCGTCCCTGGCCCGGAGGGCTTCGGCGAGGGAGCGGGGCGGGGTGGCCGGGGTGCTCATCCGACCCACGGTATCCGGTCGGTACGACGGTGCGGCGCGGCTCGGTGGGTTGCGACCACGCCGACGGCACGACCGTACGCGGCTACGTCCCCCGCCCCGCGCGCGATACCGTCACTCCGGGGTTTCAACGCGCCGCACCCCGGAGGGACTTCGTGGATATCGAGAGCGATCAGGTCGTCTACGAGTATCTGAGCCGCGTCGGCGACGTCGCGCAGCAGCGGCAGTTGCCGTCCGGCACCCGCATGCGCCTCGTCTCCGAGCTGCGCAACGAGATCGACCGGCGCCGCGCCAAGGCCCCCGTGGACAGTCCCGCGGCCGTGCGCCGCATCATCGACCGGCTCGGCAGCCCCGACGAGGTCGTCACCGCGGCCGGCGGCGCCCCGCAGGCCGCGTCGGTGCCCGCGCCCACCCCCACCGCCGTACCCGTGCAGCGGGACCGGGAGGTGGCGGAGCCGCGCCCCAAGGGGCTGCGCCGGATCATCCCCAAGCCCCGCCCCGCCGAGACCCCCGACGAGGCCCCGGCCCCGCCGCACCTCGCCGGCCCGGCCGAGCTCGGGGACAGCACGCTCCCGCCGGACTGGTGGCGGGTGGGGGACTCCCCGTTCGGGGCCGGCGAGGGCGTCCCCGGCTTCGTCGGCGGCGTGGAGATCCCCGAGCTGCTCAAGCCCCCGCCGCCGAAGGAGACCCCGAAACCGCCGGTCGAGAAGGCGGCGGCGGAGGCAGCGGACGAAGTCGTCGAGGAGGCCGCGGTCCCGCGCCGGCGGCGCCTGTTCGCCCTGCCGAAGGGCAAGTGGACCAACCCCCTGCTGCTGCTCGCCGCCGGCTGCCTGGTCGTCGGCGCCGTGATCGGCAACCTCGTCGTGCTCCTCGTCGGCTGGCTCATCGCCTACGCCTCCCGGCGGCTGACCGACACGGAGACCAAGTGGGCGGTGATGTACCTGCCCGGCCTGGCGCTCACCGCCGGGATCGGGTGGCTGTGGGGCCGCAACGACGGCCGCTGGGGCGAGCCCATCGCCGAGGGGCAGATGAACGCCGCGGTCGCCGACACCTGGCCCTGGGTGGTCCGGGGCGCGGCGGTGGCGTCGGCGCTGTTCGTGGTGTGGCGGTCCCAGCGGCGGAAATAACGGGAAGCCGGCCGCCGCGACTGGGCACAATGGCGTATATGGCCACTGCACCCATCTCCGCCCCCACCGAGGGACCCATCGAGGGACCCACCGAGGGACCGACCGTCGGCTTCGACCTCGACATGACCCTCATCGACTCCCGCCCCGGCATCCACGCCTGCTACGTGGCGCTCGCCGAGCGGACGGGGACGTACATCGACGCCGACCTCGCGGTGACGCGGCTCGGGCCGCCGCTGACGGAGGAGATGGCCCACTGGTTCCCCGCGGAGCGGGTCGCGGCCGTCGCCGATCTCTACCGTGAGCTCTACCCGACGTACGCCATCACCGGCACCCTCGCGATGCCGGGCGCCCGGGAGGCGATAGCGGCCGTGCAGGCGGCGGGCGGCCGGGCCGTCGTCGTGACCGCCAAGTGGGAGCCCAACGCCAAGCTGCACATGGAGCACCTGGGCATGGCGCCCGATGCCGTCATCGGCAACCTCTGGGCCGAGCAGAAGGCGGTGGCCCTGCGCGAGCACGGGGCGTCGGTGTACGTCGGCGACCACGTCGGTGACGTGCGCGGCGCCCGCACCGCCGAGGCCCTGTCGGTCGCGGTGCCGACCGGCCCGTGCAGCGCGGCGGAGCTCGCCGAGGCCGGCGCGGACGTGGTCCTGGCCGACCTCACGGAGTTCCCGGCCTGGTTCGCCGGCTACCTCCCGGCCGCCCGCGCCTGACGCCGCCCCGCCGCGACCGACCGCAGCACCCCGGCGGCGGCGATCAGGAAGCCGACGCCCATGAGCATGCTCAGTCCGAACATGTACGTCGGAAAGGGCGTCGTACCGAGAAACAGCGGGGCCACGGTGACGAGTGTGGCCACCGTACCGACGAAGAACACGATGGCACCGGCACGGATCAGTCGGTCACCGGGCCCGGCGGAATTCGCTTGGGTTTTGTCACGCACCCGACCAGGGTAGTTCCCTGCCCGAAGGAACAACCGGGCGACGTCTTGTCACCGGCCCTAAGACCATTAGCCTTGGTACCGGCGGGTCCGACGACCCGCCCCAGTGCTATCAAGAGCCGTTTTCAGAAGCAGTTTTCCGACGAGTACGAGGACGAGGAACAGACGTGCCTACCGGCAAGGTCAAGTGGTTCAACAGCGAGAAGGGCTTCGGCTTTCTCTCCCGCGACGACGGCGGTGACGTCTTCGTCCATTCCTCGGTCCTCCCCGCCGGAGTCGAGACACTGAAGCCGGGCCAGCGCGTGGAGTTCGGCGTCGTCGCCGGACAACGCGGTGACCAGGCCCTTTCGGTCGTCGTTCTCGACCCGACCCCGTCCGTCGCGGCGGCGACCCGTAAGAAGCCCGACGAACTGGCCTCCATCGTCCAGGATTTGACCACCCTCCTGGAGAACATCACGCCGATGCTGGAGCGCGGCCGCTACCCCGACAAGGTCGCAGGAAAGAAGATCGCCGGACTGCTGCGCGCGGTCGCCGATCAACTCGACGTATGACGTAGGACGTATAGAGGGCGTACGGAACTGGTGGATTTCTAGGGGAATTCCAGTGCGTTCGGGCCGAGGGGCGGTACCAGCCCCTCGGCCGCCGCACGTGTCAGCAGACCCCTGACGGCCGCGTACCCGTCCTCGCCGAGATCCGCCGTGAACTCGTTGACGTACAGCCCGATGTGCTGGTCGGCGACGGCCGGGTCCATCTCCTGGGCGTGCTCCATGACGTACGGCCGGGACACCTCGGGCTCGTCCCAGGCGGCGCGCACGGAGGTGCGGATGGAGTCGGCGAGCAGCGTCAGCGTCTCGGCGCCCAGCGACCGCTTCGCGATGATCGCGCCGAGCGGGATGGGCAGCCCGGTGGTGTCCTCCCAGTGCTCGCCCATGTCGGCGAGCTTGTGCAGCCCGTAGTTCTGGTACGTGAAGCGCGCCTCGTGGATGACGAGTCCGGCGTCGACCTTCCCGTCCCGCACGGCCGGCATGATCTCGTGGAACGGCATGACGACGATCTCGCCGACCCCGCCCGGCAGCGTGTCCGCCGCCCACAGCCGGAACAGCAGATACGCCGTCGACCGCTCGCTCGGCACCGCGACCGTCCGCCCGGTGAGGTCGGTCCCCGCCTCCCGGGTCAGCACCAGCGGCCCGCAGCCCCGCCCCAGCGCCCCGCCGCAGGGCAGCAGCGCGTACTCGTCGAGGACGTACGGCAGCACGGCGTACGACACCTTCAGCACGTCGAACTCACCGCGCTCGGCCATGCCGTTGGTGACGTCGATGTCCGCGAACGTGACGTCCAGCGCGGGCGCGTCCGGCACCCGGCCGTGCGCGAGGGCGTCGAAGACGAAGGTGTCGTTCGGGCAGGGGGAGTAGGCGATGTCGAGGCTCATACCGTGTTCCAACTCTCCAGTACGGGTGCGAGCTTCCCGAAGCCGTCCGTCAGGGCCTGGAGGGCGTCCCCGATCCGCCAGGCGGCGCGGTCGCGCGGGCCGACGGGGTTGGAGACGGCCCGGATCTCCAGCACGGGCACGCCGTGCAGCGCGGCGGCCTCGGCGACGCCGAAACCCTCCATCGCCTCCGCGAGCGCGGTGGGGTGACGGTCCTTCAGGAGGGCGGCGCGGGTGGCGGTGCCGGTCACCGTGGAGACGGTGAGGACGGCTCCGGCGCGGGCGCCGGTGGCGGCGACGGCCTCTCGTACGAGTGATTCCGGCGGACGGTGGGTGACGGTCCCGAAGCCGAGTTCGGTGACCGGCAGGAACCCCTCGGCCGTCTCGGCGCCCAGATCGGCCGCGGTGATCTCGTCGGCGACGACGAGCGACCCGACGGGCGCGTCCGGCTGGAAGCCGCCGGCGATCCCGGCGGAGACGACGAGGCCGCGGGGCGCCGCGGCGAGTGCCGTGGCGGTGGCCGCGGCGGCGCGGGCGGGGCCCACCCCCGCCGCGATCACCTCGATGCCCGTCGTCCCCGTCAACGCGCGAGCCACCGCGTCCCGTTCGACCGGGACCGCGGTGGCTACGAGGATGCGCATGACGGACGGCGGATCAGGCGTCGCCGTTGACGAGCTTGAAGTTCCAGACGCCCTTGAACTCCTTGCTGGAGCCCCCGCTCTTGGGCTTGTCCTGCTCGACGATGCTGATGTACAGCGTCTTCGGCGCGGCCTGGCCCTGCTGGTCGGCGAAGAGGTCGACGCCCTGGAAGGAGTAGTACGTCTTCTTGTAGACGTTCGTGACCTGCTGGCCGTTGATCCACAGCGCCCAGCCGGTGTCCGCGATCTTCGGGTCGACGCCGATGCGGAGGGTCTCGCTCTGGGCGACCTCGATCGAGTCGGACGCCTTCTTCAGGGCGCACTTGGTGGCCTTCTCCTGGCCGAGGTCGTCACCGTCCTCGTAGCAGGTGGCCTCCGAGCTGATGGAGTTCTTGCCGACCGTCACGGTCGCGCGCGGCGTCGGCTTGTCACAGGCCGCCAGGACGAGCAGTCCGGCGGAAACGGCGCCGGCGACGGCGACGGCGCGGCGGCGTCGCACAGCGGCTTGCATCGTGGTCATGGCCGAAGGCTATCGGGCAGGTGCAGCAGTCTCTTTATGCGGGGTACGGCGTGCCCTGTTCGTTACGCCACGCGCGTGCGCGGAGCGCCCCCGTGGCGGGCCGAGCTGAGCAGCCCCTTCACCGTCGCCAGCCAGCCCGTGGCGATGACCGCGGCGGCCACCGCCAGGCCCAGCGTGCCGTTGAGGGGCATCACGATGCCGACCGCGCCGCCGAACACCCAGGCCATCTGGAGCATCGTCTCCGAGCGGGCGAACGCCGAGGTGCGCACCTGTTCGGGCACGTCCCGCTGGATCAGCGCGTCCAGGGACAGCTTGGCGAGGGCCAGCGTGAAGCCGGTGACCGCGGTGAGGACGGCGACGAGGAACGCGCCGAAGAAGATCGCGGCCGTGATCGCCGTACCGAGGACGACCGCGAGGACCGTCACGATGATGATCTCCGGCGCGCGGGAGCGCAGCCCGGCGCCGACCGCCGTGCCGAGGGCGTTGCCCACGCCGGCCGAGACGGCGACTATCCCGAGGGAGACAGCCGCGCTCTCGCCGGTCAGGGGGTGCTCGCGCAGCAGGAAGGCGAGGAAGAAGGTCAGGAAGCCGGACAGCCAGCGCAGGGCGGCGTTGGCGCCGAGGGCGTGGGTGACGGCGAGGCCGACGGTCCGCAGGCCCGGGCGCTTGACCGGCTGCCGGTGGGGTCCGTGCAGATGCTTCTCGTCGGCGGCGAGCAGGGCGACGTCCTCGCCCTTGGCGGAGTCCACCTTCGGCGGCAGCGTGAAGGACAGGAAGGTCCCCGCGACGAAGATCACGAAGGCGCCGTAGAGCGGCCAGCGCGGCCCGATCGCCTGCAACCCAGCGCCGATCGGCGCGGCGATGCCGGTGGCGAGGAGCCCGCCGAGCGTGACCCGGGAGTTGGCCTTGACGAGGGAGAACCGGGGCGGCAGCAGCCGGGGCACGACGGCGCTTCGTACGACGCCGTACGCCTTGGAGGAGACGAGCACGCCCAGCGCCGCCGGATACAGCTCCAGGCTGCCGGTGACGACCGCCCCGGACAGCACCAGAGCCAGCAGGGCGCGGGCGAGCATGGCCCCGGCCATGGCGGCGCGGCGCCCATGGGGCAGCCGGTCGAGGAGCGGGCCGATCACCGGGGCGAGGACCGTGAAGGGTGCCATCGTGATGGCGAGGTAGAGGGCGACACGCCCGCGGGCCTCGTCGGTGGGGACGGAGAAGAACACGGTCGAGGCGAGCGCGACCGTGATCATCACATCGCCCGCGCCGTTCACAGCGTGCAGCTCGATCAGTTTGCCGAGGCCGGATTCCCCCGCCCCGTGGGCGTGGGTGGCCTTGCGGATGCCGCGGGCGGGTCCGGACACCGGGAAGTGCAGGGCTCGCCCGACGGAACGCAGGGAACCTCGCGTCCTGCCGTTGCCCTTGATTCCGGTGGCCCCTTGGGGCGTCTTCGCGGCTGCCACGACGTTCATAGTGCCCCGAGTCAGGGCTTCGTAGTGCGGTTACCGCGCGTATGTCCGTGCTTTCGTGCGGTGCTTCGGGGCTGTGTCGGGGGGTAAACGTCCCGTCGGTGTAGGCCGTACGCACGCGAGCAGGTAGCGTGCGTATCTCAGCCATCCCGCAGAATGGATGGTAGGTGCGCCCGAGTGCGAGCGGGCGCGGACGTCGACGCGGTCCCCCGGTCCGCTCCGTCCGCCCCATCGCGCGTTCAGGCAGGCGCACCAGAGAGACGGCGTAGGAGAGAAGCGATACCTGTGAGCGCAGCGACCACGCGAAGCCGCACCCCCGACCGCCTGTGCGCCGAGGCCGTCGACCTCGCCCGCGCCGCAGCCGAGGAGGCGGCGGCTCCAGGCGTCGTCGGCGAGCACGCGGGCGCGGTCTCCGAAGGCGACCGTGTCGTCACGCACTTCTTCGAGTGCAAGGAACTCGGCTACCGCGGCTGGCGCTGGGCGGTGACGGTGGCGAGGGCGTCCCGCGCGAAGGTGGTGACGCTGGACGAGGTCGTCCTCCTCCCCGGCCCCGACGCCCTCCTCGCCCCCGAATGGGTCCCGTGGAGCGAACGCCTGCGCCCCGGCGACATGGGCCCCGGCGATCTCCTCCCCACCGAGGCCGACGATCTCCGCCTGGAGCCCGGCTACTCCGGCGAGGACGATCCGTTCCCGAACTCGGCGGTCTCTGAGGACATGGCCGAGCTGGTGGAGGCGGAGGACGCGGAAGTGACCGCGGGCACGCCTTCCAACCTCCCGGTGGCCCCCCGGCGGGGCACGATCGCCGCGCTCGCCGAGGAACTCGGCATGCGCCGGGCGCGTGTCCTGTCCCGCTACGGCCTGCACAGCGCCGCGGACCGCTGGGAGGAGGCGTTCGGCTCCAAGACCCCCATGGCCCAGGCGGCCCCCGCCACCTGCGTCAGCTGCGGCTTCCTCACCCCGATCGGCGGCTCCCTCGGCCAGGCCTTCGGCATCTGCGCCAACGAGTTCGCCCCGGCGGACGGCAGGGTCGTCTCCCTGGCGTACGGCTGCGGCGGCCACTCGGAGGCAGCGATCATGCCGAAGCCACCCCGCCCGGCGCCCCCGGTGATCGACGAGACAAAGGTCGACGCCTTCCCCCTCCGCCCGGCGGCGGACTCGGGATCGGTACCGACGGTCACGGACGAGGACTCGGCGGAGCTGGGCCACTCGTAGCCGCGCCGGCTCAGCTCTCGTAGCGCGGCAGGTTCTCGGTGGAGATCGTCCAGTCGCCGATGGCGACGTCCTCGCCGTAGACGAAGTCCTTGCGGGTGGCGTAGCGGGGGCCGTCTGGGGTGGGGTGGATGTCGGTGAGGACGGCGCCGGTGCCGGTGCGGGGGTCGAAGATCGCGTAGTCGGGGATGCCCATGAGGGGGTAGTCGCGCATCTTGCCTGACCAGTCGTTGTCCGGATTGGAGCGCGAGACGACTTCGATCGCGGCGATCAGTGTCCGAGGGTCGAAGGAGCCGTCACCCTCCATGTCCGCCCAGGGGATCACCATCACGTCGGGGTGGCGCATGATCCCCTCGGGCGCCGCCTCCACGTCGGGTTCACCCGTGTGGGCCACGATGTCCTCCGGCATCACCTTTTCCAGGCGTTTCCGCAGGTGCAGCACAGTGATCTCGTGCTGCCTCACCGGCGACGTCATGTCGTGGACGATCCCTTCCTTGGTGATCTCGAACTTCCCGGGGAGGGTGTCGTCCATGGACTGGAGAAAGTCCCTCATGGCCCGGTAGAGGTGGGAGGCGCCCTGTCGCGCGTTGTCCGATGCGATGGTCATGGCGCTCGCTCCTCGTCTGTGCCCAGGGGCAAGGATCGTCACGTCCATGCTAGGTGGCCTCCGGGAGATCGGTTCGGCGGTCGCGGCAGAGGCACAGGGCGGGTGCGCGGAACGGACGGGTGCAGCCGTCGCACTTCCGCCATGGGTCTGGGCCGGCCGGTTTCGGGGTGCGGGTGCGGTCGCGTCGGACCCCGGGCTGGTTGAGGGACGGGGCCGGGTGATGGGCGAGGTGGTTGCCGATGACCGTGAAGCGGGTGGTGTGGCGGGTGTAGGCCCTCGCATTGGGATGCCAGGCCCGGCGAGGGCTGTTGCATGTTTGGGTTGCGTTGCTGTGGCGAGCGTAGAGCAAGCAACCAGTCCGAAATCCAGCTCAGTTGGTGATGTTCACCCGGGCGGGTGGTGGGGTTCTTTCACCCTCGGGGTCCTTTGGAAAGGGCGCCCCTTTCGCCGCAGCGTGGGAAACCGGGTTCCGGTGCGAGCAGGGGGAGTTGGGGGACCTGGGCGACCTCGGCCCATACGGTCTTGCGTGGCGCCGGGCCCTCCGCGACGCCCCAGCGGGACGCGAGCGCCGCCACCAGGGCGAGGCCGCGTCCCGACTCCGCCTCGGGGGACGCCTGTTCGGGGCGGGGCTCGCGGTCCGCACGGGTGTCCGTCACCTCGATGCGCTGGGTGTCGCCGACGACGTAGAGCGTCAGCCGGAAGTCCCGCCCCGGGACGCGGCCGTGCGTCACGGCGTTCGCCGCCTGGACGTCCTTCGTCACCTACGCCTCGCGGTGAGCAGCACGAACGCCGGCCCCGGGTGGCTTCCGGGACCGGCGTACGGATGGTGCTTGGTGGGACTTACTGCACGTCGACGAAGTCACCCGTGGCGTTGACCGCCGGGGTGGTCGAGGTGCCCGCGAAGGCGTAGCGGAAGTAGCCGTCGGCGGACGCGGTGACGGTCGTCTTGAGGTTGCCCGTCGAGTCGGTCTTGATGGTCTTGACCGTGGTGTAGGTGCTGGAGCCCTTCTTGCGGAACTGCAGCTTCACCGACTGGTTGGTGTAACCCGCGTACTTGTGGGTCTCCCAGTTGGCGCGGGACAGCTTGCCGGTGACCGTGATGGTCTTGCCCTTCTTCACCGGCTCCGGGGAGGCGTTGACCGTCAGCTTGGAGTAGCGCTGCAGCTTGGTGGTGGTCAGCGCGTCCTGGTCGACGTAACCGACCTTGCTCAAGTCGATGTCGTCGGACGTCGGGTCCTGGTCGTTCCAGTCGATGGCGAAGCCGATCGCCTTCCACGTGGTGGCGTCGGCGTTCTTCAGCTCGTCGCCCGGGTAGACGTCGATCGTGCCGGTGCAGTTGTCGGTGGTCGCCGAGGTCGCCGTGCAGGTCGCCCAGTCGTCGCCGAACAGGATGTTCTGCGGCTCGTCGTAGGTGCCGCGGTAGATCTCGACGTCGAACACGAAGTCCGGGGCGTTGAGGTCGATGTCCTCGGAGTGCGTGACGGTGTAGGTGACCGGCACGGTCACCTGGTTGGCGATGCCCGCGACGATCGGCTTGCCCTTGTTGACCTTCACGTTGGAGAAGGACAGGTCGAGGGTGTACGGAACGCCTTCGTCGGCGGCGGCGTACGCGGACTTGCCGTCGGCGGCCTCCCGCACGGACTGCGCGGCCTTGACGAGGGCGTCCTTGCTGTACGACGAGCCGTCCGCCTGCGCGGCCGGAACGGCCAGGGCGGACAGGGCCAGGGCGCCGGAGACGGCGGCCACGGTGGCGCGAATACGCATGTGTTTCCCCAGATGAGAAAGAGAGTGTGCGGGTGCGGGGCTGACTACTGCACGTCGATGTAGTCACCCGTGGCGTTGACCGCCGGGGTGGTCGAGGTGCCCGCGAAGCTGTAGCGGTAGTAGCCGTCGGCCGACGCGGTGACCGTGGTGCTCAGACCGCCCGTGGAGGTGGTCTTGATGGTCTTCACGGTCGTGTAGGTGCTGGTGCCCTTCTTGCGGAACTGCAGCTTCACCGACTGGCCGGAGTAGCCGGAGTACGTCGCCGCGTCCCAGTTGGCGCGGGTCAGCTTGCCGGTGACCGTGATGGTCTTGCCCTTCTTCACGGGCTCCGGGGAGGCGTTGGTCGTCAGCTTGGACAGGCGCTGGACCTTGAAGGTCTTCACGTTGTCCTTCTGGACGTAGTCGGCGTCCTTGCCCGAGGCGATGCCCCAGACCTTCCAGGTGCCGGCGACCGCGTTGACGGCGTTGGCCCCCGCCTCGATCTCGTAGCTGGCCTTGCAGTTCGCGGTGGTGGAGCTCGTCGCGGTGCAGCTGGCGTAGCCGTCGTTGCCGGTGGCCACGGCGCCGCTGTCGGAGTTGTCGAAGTCCGAGCCGTGCCACAGGATGGCCATGGCGTCCTTGACACCCGAATCGTCCGTGACCTTGAAGGTCACGGAGATGGTCTTGGTGGCGGTCGCGCCGACGACGACAGCCTTGCCACCGTTCACGACGACGTTCGAGATCGTGGTGTCGCCTTCGACGGTGTCGGCCTGGGCGGCCGGCACGGCGAGGGCGGACAGGGCCAGGGCGCCGGTGACGGCAGCCCCGAGGACTCGAATGCGCATGCGTTCCCCACGTGAAGAGGGGCCCCGACGGAGATCGTCCCCCACGGTCGTGTCAGCACGCCTGGGCCCAAAGTGATCGGTGAGTCTGTTGACTCAGCTGATCAGATTCGTGACGCAAGGGAATGGTTGTACGACCGATCAGAAGTTCATTCGAGAAGTTTCCAGATCGGCCGTACCGCGTGCTCCGCCTCAGTCGAACCAGCGATCCCGCGCCAGCTCCTCCGTCCGCGAAGGATCCTCCAGCAGCGCCGCCACCTCGAACCGCCGCGGCCACTGTCCCGCCGCCCATGCCAGGCCGGCCGCGACGCCTTCCAGGGTCGCCGCGTGCAGCACCCCGTCGCCGGTCAGGCGCCAGTCGATCTCCACGCCGTCCACGACGAGTTCCTCGTGTTCGACATAGGAGGACGGGGTCCGTGAGCCCAGCAGCACCCGCACCGAGTCCGGTACGTCGTGTTCCGTGCCCTCCGAGTCCACCGACCCCGTGACCGACTCGCTCAGCCGCCGCACCTGGAACAGCTCCGCCAGCTCCGCGGCCCGTGTAGGCCGTACCGGCAGCAGCGGCACGCCCTCGGTGAAGGGCAGCAGGTCCGGGGAGTCGACGACCACAGCGTCGGCCGCGTCCACGACCTCCACCCGTCCGTCCACGACGGCCCGCAGCTCGTCGGGGAGGGTGACCTGGTCCGGGTCGAGGTCGGCCAACGCCCCGTAGAGGGCGTGCAGTTGTGCCGCGCTGACCTCCCGCTCGGGGTCCGCCAGGCGGTCGAGGAGTTCCGCCGCGCCGCCCGGCTCGTCCAGCAGCGCGGCCACCGAGGTCCGTACGCCCAGCGCCCGCAGTACCTGTTCGTCGTCGAAACCCGTCGCATCGGCCTCGTCGTACAGGCCCCGGAGGAGCGGGTCACCTCCCGCAGCCAACAGACCTGCCGGGCGGCGGCCGTCCAGCACCGGGTGGCCGCGTAGCCACCAGGCCGTGTAAGGCCGTACGACCTCGTGCGTGCCGTCCGGGAGCAGGATGCGCACCTGCTGGGTCAGCGCGTCCCGCAGGGGCGGCTGGGCGAGGAGGGCGAGGGCCTGGGGCCAGCGTTCCTCGTCGACGAGTTCCAGGTCCCGTACGGCGACCAGCTCGGTGGCGACCGGCGGCACCGGCGAGTCCGGGAAGCGGTCGAGGACGTCCTCGCTCCACACGTCGACGGCGTCCAGCAGTCCGGCGTCGTCGGGCTCGGCGAAGTCCCCGTCGCGCGGCTCCAGTTCGTCCGGGTCGAGGACGACGTCGGTGGCGCGGACGAGGGCGAAGGTGGCGAGCACGCCACAGGCGGCGAGGGGCTGTTCGCCCCAGCGGGCCGCCAACTCCGCGTCCACCATCGCCAGTTCGCCCTCCCGCATGACCTGGTGGAAGGGGCTGCCGGGGAAGACCAGTTCCCCGGCGGGAGCGGGCTCGCCGTCCTCGTCGGGGAGGGCGAGCGCGCCGAGCCAGGGCTCGTCACCGGGTTCGAGGCCAGCGTCCCGCACCAACGCCAGGACGGTGTCGGCGAGTTCCTCGGCGTCGAGGGTGTCCTGCTCCCAGTCGAGCCCGCCCTCGTCGTCCAGCGAGGCGGCGACGGCGGCCCGCACCTGGGGGGTGGTCAGGACGGCTCGCGGGGACGCGGGGAGCGCGCCGAGCTTCTCCAGCAGGGGGTGGGCGCCGTCGGGATGCGCGACCTTCAGGCCGAGCCGGGCGAGCGTCTCCGGTTCGACCGCGGCGCCCTCGGACGTGGGCAGCAGCACCTGGCGCGGGCCGATGGTGGTCCGGCCGTCGGCGAGCGGCACGGGCAGCCCGGACAGCCGGTCCGGGTCGACCCCGGCGAGGCTGTCGTAGAGCCGCCGCCACCAGCCGGGCTCCTTCTCCAGCCCGGCGAGCCGGTCGATCGCGTCGGTGAGCGGGACGCGGGCGACGCCCAACGTCCGCAGTTCCACGCGCCGTTCGAGTCCGGCGGGGAGGAGAGTCGGCAGTACTTCCGCCAGCACCCGTACGGTGTCCGCGCCCGCGCCCTCGACGACCTCCGCCTCCAGCGGCCGCAGCGCCTCGGGCAGTTCGTCCGTGGGCTCCAGAACCGGCGGCAGGAAGGCGGTGCGCGGGAGGCGCTCCAGGACGGCGTGGCGCAGCGCGCCGTCCAGCTCGCCCTTGCCGAGTGGGCCGGGTACGAGGTCGATGATCCCGACGCCCACCGGCCGCCAGGCGGCGAGGAGTTCGGCGTACGCGTCCGCCGCCCGCTGCACGAGGAAGTCGGTCAGCGGGCCGGGGGCTGCGTGCCGCCGGGTGGGGTCGAGGGGGAAGGAGGCGATGAGCAGGGCGGGGACGCCGAGGGGCTCGTCGCTGGGGGTCGGGGCGTGCACGACGGGGTTGGTGCGGGGCCGCACGGGCGCGCCGTCCGCGTCCACCGGCACCGCCCAGGTGACCGACCAGTGCGGCCGCAGCCGCTCCTCGACGGGCCGGTCGGCGAGGAGGTCGGCGGTGAGCGGCCCGTGGGCGGAGGTGACCCGCCACCGGGTGGCGCCGGTCTCGCCCTCCCGTACGTCCTCCACGACGACGAAGGCGCCGTCGGTGCGGCGGCGCAGGGTGCGGGCGTCGGCGCCCGCCTCGATCGCGACCTCCTCCAGGCCGGGCAGGGCGAGGAGCAGGGCGTCGTCGACGGCCCGCAGCAGCCGCTCGGCGAGGTCGGCGGCGGCCGTGTCGCGCAGCGGGAGGATGACGGCGGTGTCGTAGCCGTCGGGGGCGGTGCCCTCGGCGGCGAAGGGGAGCCGGAGCAGCGGGACGTGCCCGTCGCGCCGCCGGATCTCGTCACCGAGGCCGGGGCTGTGCCGGGCGGTCTCGGCGGCGTGGTCACGGGCCTCGGCGAGGGACCAGCGGACGCCGCCGTGCCGGCCGACGACGGCGGGCTCGTCGGTGACGGCGAGGACGGCCGCGAACCCGACGCCGAACCGCCCCACGGAGGGCGTGTCGGCAGCGGTGTCCCGCTTGGCCGAGGCACGGAGGGTGGAGAGCGACTCGACACCGGCCGCGTCCAGTGGGGCGCCGGTGTTGGCGGCGACCAGGACGCCGTCGCGCAGGGTCAGCCGCAGCCGCCCGGCGACTCCCGCCCGCGCCGCCGCGTCGGCGGCGTTCTGGGCGAGCTCGACGACGAGCCGGTCCCGGTAGCCGCCGAGGACGAGGTCCTCCTCGGCGTTGGCGTCCTCGCGGAACCGGGCGGGGCTGGTCGCCCAGGCGTCGAGCACGCCCCGCCTGAGACGGGCGGTCCCGAACGGGTCGGCTCCCTCGGCTGCGGGCCGCACGAACTTGCTCACGATGACTCTCCTCGTCTGCGTGCGACGAAGGTACCGCGAGTTGGTCTTGGGGCCCCGACGGGATCTCCCCGACCTCGCGTCGCGGCTGAACCCTGGTTTCGTCATGCACATCCCATGCGATGATCAAGCAACCCGCATGTAACGACAAAGTCGGCAAATTCGGCGTAGGGTCCTACAACCCCCTCCCCGGGCCAAGGATCTGATCCCGCGAGTCAACAGACTCCTAGATCGACTCTCCCCCTGGGGAACGCACATGCGCATCAGAGCCACCGTGGCCGCCGTCTCCGCCGTCACCGGCGCCCTGGCCCTCACCGGCCTCGCCGTCCCGGCCGCCCAGGCCGCCGACTCCGGCACCCCCTACACGCTGGACGTCAGCTTCTCCAACTTCAAGATCGCCTCGTCGGTCAAGGTCGGCACCGGTGCCGTCAGCACGAAGGTCAGCTACACGCTGACCCACGGCTCGGACGTCGACCCCACCGCGTCGGACTTCTTCACCGACGCGATCCTCTACCGGGGCTCGCTCGACGGCTCCGACGACACCTCCGACGGCTTCAGCGGCGACTTCGCCACCTGCACCGTCACCTCGGCCACCACGGCCAACTGCACCGGCACCATCGACATCGAGCCGGCCGACAACAACCTCCCCAACGCCGACGCCGGTACCTGGAAGGCCGCCGCCGAGGCCATCGACTTCAACGGCCAGGACCCGAACAGCAACAACCTCGACTTCAACAAGATCGGCTACAAGGACCAGGGCGACCTCGGCACCACCAAGCTGCTGCGCCTCGCCAAGCTCACCGCCAACGCCTCTCCGGAGCCGGTGAAGAAGGGCAGGACCATCACGGTCACTGGCAAGCTGACCCGCGCCAACTGGGAGACCCTGAAGTACGCCGGCTACTCCGGCCAGTCGGTGAAGCTGCAGTTCCGCAAGAAGGGCTCCAGCACCTACACCACGGTCAAGACCATCAAGTCCAGCTCCACGGGCGCCCTGAGCACCACGGTCACCGCGTCGGCCGACGGCTACTACCGCTACAGCTTCGCGGGCACCGCGACGACTTCGTCGGTGAACGCCACGGGCGATTACATCGACGTGCAGTAAGCAGCAGCCCCCGTCATGCGGGAACGCGGCGGTCGACCCACTTCCATGTGACCTCCAGGGCGGCCGCCGCCACCACCGAGATCCCCACCGCGATCCACGGCATCGTCAGCCCGACCAGCTTCAGCGCGAAGAAGTCCTGCAACCACGGCACGGCCAGGACCAGCAGGAACCCCGCGCCCATCGACGCCACCAGCACCACCCGCCACCACGTGTACGGCCGGGCGATGATGGCCAGCACCCACATCGAGATCAGGAACAGGGTCAGGGTCGCGACGCTCGTCTCCGCGTCCAAGGAGCCTTCACCCGTGTAGTAGTGACGGGCGATCAGATACGTCACGAAGGTCGCCACCCCGGCCACCAGCCCGCCCGGGATCGAGTACCGCATCACCCGCCGTACGAAATGCGGCTGCGCCCGCTCCTTGTTGGGCGCCAACGCCAGGAAGAACGCCGGTACACCGATCGTCAGCGTCGACAGCAGGGTCAAGTGCCGTGGCAGGAACGGGTACTCCACCTGCCAGCACACCACCAGCACCGCCAGCAGCACCGAGTACACCGTCTTCACCAGGAACAGCGTCGCCACCCGCGTGATGTTCCCGATGACCCTCCGCCCCTCCGCCACCACGTCCGGCAGCGTGGCGAAGCTGTTGTTGAGGAGGACGATCTGGGCGACCGCGCGCGTGGCCTCCGACCCCGAGCCCATCGAGACGCCGATGTCCGCGTCCTTGAGCGCCAGGACGTCGTTCACACCGTCGCCGGTCATCGCGACCGTGTGCCCGTGGGACTGCAACGCCCCCACCATGTCCCGCTTCTGCTGCGGGGTGACCCGCCCGAACACCGTGCCCTCGTCGAGCGCCTCGGCCATCCCGTCCTGGTCCGAGGGGAGCGTACGGGCGTCGACCGCCGTACCCGTCAGGCCCAGCTTCCCGGCCACCGCGCCCACCGACACCGCGTTGTCACCGGAGATGACCTTGGCGCGGACGTCCTGCTCGGCGAAGTAGCGCAGGGTGTCGGCCGCGTCGGGCCGCAGCCGCTGCTCCAGTACGACGAGAGCGGCGGCGGACGCGCCGCGCGCGACCTCCGGATCGTCGAGGTCGCCGGTCACCCGGGCCAGCAGCAGGACACGCAGGCCCTGTTCGTTGAGGCGTCCCGTCTCGGCCAGCGCCGGGTCGTCGGCGCCCAGCAGCACGTCCGGCGCGCCAAGGAGCCAGGTGCTGGACTCGCCGGTCCCCTCGCTGAAGCTCGCCCCGCTGTACTTGCGGGCGGAGGAAAAGGGCAGCGACTCGGTGCAGCGCCAGTCCTCGGCGTCCGGGTAGGCGTCGATGATGGCCTGGAGTGAGGCGTTCGGGCGCGGGTCCGATTCCCCCAGAGCACCGAGCACCTTGCGTACGTACGTCTCGTCGCTGCCGTTGAGCGGGCGCAGCTCCGTGACGTCCATGCCGCCTTCGGTCAGCGTGCCCGTCTTGTCGAGGCAGACGGTGTCGATGCGGGCGAGGCCCTCGATGGCCGGCAGCTCCTGAACCAGGCACTGTTTTCGGCCAAGCCGGATCACGCCGATCGCGAAGGCGACGGAGGTCAGCAGGACCAGGCCCTCGGGGACCATCGGGACGATGCCGCCGACCGTGCGGGCGATGGACTCCTTCAAGTCGTGGCTCTTGACGACCAGTTGCGTGATCACCAGGCCGATCGCCGCCGGGACCATCATCCAGGTCACGTACTTGAGGATCGTGGAGATGCCGGTCCGCAGCTCGGAGTGGACCAGCGTGAAGCGGGAGGCCTCCTCGGCGAGTTGGGCGGCGTACGCCTCGCGCCCCACCTTGGTGGCCTGGAACGCGCCCCCGCCCGCGACAACGAAGCTCCCGGACATGACCGGGTCGCCGGGCTGTTTCACGACCGGGTCGGCCTCACCGGTGAGCAGCGACTCGTCGATCTCCAGGCCGTCCGCCTCGACGCACACCCCGTCGACGACGGCCTTGTCGCCGGGCCCGATCTCGATCAGGTCGTCGAGCACGATCTCCGACGTACTGACCTCGAGCGCCTCGCCGTCCCGCCGTACCGTCGGCTTCGCCTCGCCGATCACGGCGAGGGAGTCGAGCGTCTTCTTCGCCCGCCATTCCTGGATGATGCCGATGCCGGTGTTGGCGATGATCACGTACCCGAACAGGCTGTCCTGGAACGGCGCGACGAACAGCATGACCAGCCAGAGCACGCCGATGATCGCGTTGAACCGGGTGAAGACGTTCGCGCGGACGATCTCGCCGAACGACCGGCTGCTGCGCACCGGTACGTCGTTCACCGCCCCCCGCGCCACCCGCTCGGCGACCTCGGCGGCGCTCAGCCCGCCGTTCCCCACGCGGGCGGGCAGGGGTACGGGATGCACAGGATCGAGTTCGGCGCCCGCGTCGATGTGCGTCATGCATTCGACGGTACGTGCGGTTTTACGGCTTCACCCGCCGAGTGGACGGAAGTTCCGACCTGGGGAGGAGAGGCGGCCGGGCCGAGTGGTGCCCAGGTAGTACGGGCCTACTCGGCTTCCCGTAGGGTCCCGGCGGCCTCGGCCCGCTTGATGGCCGCGTCGCGGCGGCGGACGTAGTAGATGCCGATCAGCCCGAGCCCCGCGCCGGCCAGGCAGGTCCACACCCACCAGGCGTGTCCGCGGTCGTCGAACCAGCCGTAGAAGGGGAGCTGGACGAGGAAGAGGACGAACCAGAGGATCGTGCCGCCGATGATGGTCGGCACGATGGGGCCCTCCAGGGGCTCCGGTGCCTCGTGCTGAGGGGTCCACTTCGCCATGGGCACAGCTTACGAGGCGGTTCCGGGTGCCTCGCCGACGATCAGGTCTACGCGCGGAGATAGCTAACTCCGGGTTTATATGTTCATACTGAAACGGTTTACGTCTGTCCACTTCTGCTCGTAGGAACATCCAATGTCGACCTCGGCCACCGCCAAGGCTCCCGCGCCCGAACAGCCGGGCGGCACGCCCGCGTACGGCGCCCTCGACCGCTACTTCAAGATCTCCGAGCGGGGCAGCAGCTTCGCCCGCGAGATCCGCGGCGGTTTCGCCACCTTCTTCGCGATGGCCTACATCATCGTGCTGAACCCGATCATCCTGGGCAGCGCGAAGGACATGTACGGGCACCAGCTCGACAACGGCCAGCTCGTCACCGCCACCTGTGTCACCGCGGCCTTCACCACGCTCCTCATGGGCGTCATCGGCAATGTGCCGATCGCGCTGGCCGCCGGTCTCGGCGTGAACTCGGTCGTCGCCCTCCAGCTGGCGCCCCGGATGTCGTGGCCGGACGCCATGGGCATGGTGGTCCTGGCGGGCTTCATCGTGATGCTGCTGGTGGCGACCGGTCTGCGCGAGCGTGTGATGAACGCGGTGCCCTTCGGCCTGCGCAAGGCCATCAGCATCGGTATCGGCCTGTTCATCATGCTGATCGGGCTCGTCGACTCCGGCTTCGTCTCCCGCATCCCGGACGCCGCCCACACCACCGTCCCGCTCCAGCTCGGCGCCGACGGTCACCTCAACGGCTGGCCGGTCCTGGTCTTCATCCTGGGCGCCCTGCTGACGCTCGCGCTCATCGTCCGCAAGGTGTCCGGCGCGATCCTGATCTCGATCGTCGCCATGACGGTCGTCGCGATGATCATCGACGCGGTCGCCACGATCCCGTCCTGGGGCCTGACGACGCCGAAGTGGCCCGGCAACCCGGTCGAGGCTCCCGACTTCGGCCTGATCGGTGACGTCAGCCTGTTCGGCGGCTTCGACAAGGTCGGCGTCCTGACCGGCATCCTCTTCGTCTTCACCGTGCTGCTGTCGTGCTTCTTCGACGCGATGGGCACGATCATGGGCGTCTCCGACGAGGCCAAGCTGACCGACGCGCAGGGCCAGATGCCCGGCATCAACAAGGTCCTCTTCGTCGACGGCCTCGCCGTCGCCGCGGGCGGCGCGAGCTCCTCGTCCGCCACCACCGCCTTCGTCGAGTCGACGGCCGGCGTCGGTGAGGGCGCCCGTACCGGCTTCGCCAACCTCATCACCGGCGGCCTCTTCACGGTGGCGCTGTTCCTCACGCCGGTCGCCACGATGGTCCCGTCCCAGGCGGCCACCCCGGCGCTGCTCGCGGTCGGCTTCATGATCCTGGCCAACTCGGTCAAGGAGATCGACTGGGCCGACTACACGATCGCGATCCCGGCCTTCATCACCATGGTGATGATGCCGTTCACCTACTCCATCACCAACGGCATCGGCATGGGCTTCATCACCTTCGTGGTGCTGCGCCTGGCGGCCGGGCGGGCCAAGGAGATCCCGGTCGCGATGTACGTCGTCTCCGCCGTGTTCGCCTTCTACTACCTGATGCCGGCGCTGGGTCTGACGTAAAGATCCCTCACGTCAGCCCGTAGAACTTCTCCGTCTCCTCGACGGCGGTCTGGAACCGCTCGTCGAAGTCGTCCCGAATGAGCGTCCGGATCACATAGTCCTGGACGCTCATTCCCCTTTTGGCCGCATGGTCCCGGAGCCGGTCGAGCAGCTCCCCGTCTATCCGCAGGCTGAGCACGCTGGTCCCCATGAACACGAGGGTCGCGGGCCGATCCGGGCGCCGTTCACTTTCCGCTGCCGTCTCACTCGTACGGGTGAAGGTCCGGTTTCAGTGGTCAGGCTCACGGGAATCCTCGCGCCCGCCAGCTTGTTTAGCGAGAGTAATGAGTTACGCTAAAGAGATGCCGGACCTTACCCATGGCGACGACGCTGCCGCCGTGAACTCCCTACGCTCCGCCGTGATGCGACTGTCGCGCCGCCTGAAGCACCAGCGGGTCGACGAGTCGCTGAGCCCCACCGAGATGTCGGTCCTGGGCACCCTCTCCCTCTGCGGCAAGGCCACCCCCGGTGAGCTCGCCCGCAAGGAGCACGTACAGCCGCCGTCGATGACCCGCATCGTGGCGCTGCTGGAGGCCAAGGGACTCGTCCGGCTGGAGCCGCACCCCGAGGACCGCCGCCAGAAGGTCGTCACGAAGACGGAGCAGGCGGAGGCGATGCTCGCCGAGAGCCGCGCCAAGCGCAACGCCTTCCTGGCCACCCTGGTCGACGGACTCGACGAGGACGAGTGGGCGAAACTGCGCGCCGCCGCCCCCGTGCTGGAGAAGCTCGCACACCTGTAAGCGCCCCGGAGGCGAACGAGCCAACAAAGAGGAGGCGACCCTTTTGAGTACGGGACCCGGAGCAGACTCCGCCCCCGCACCGTCCACCCCGACCCTCGAGGACCCAGGCAAGTCCTCGATGTTCAGCTCACTCAGGAACCGCAACTACCGCCTGTTCTTCCTGGGGCAGGTCGTCTCCAACACCGGCACCTGGATGCAGCGCATCGCCCAGGACTGGCTGGTCCTCAGCCTCACCGGCTCCGCGACCGCCGTCGGTGTCACGACGGCACTCCAGTTCCTGCCGATGCTCCTGTTCGGCCTCTACGGCGGCGTCCTCGTCGACCGCCTCCCCAAGCGCCCGACCCTCCTGGTCACCCAGTCGTCCATGGCCCTCACCGGCCTGGCGCTCGCCTTCCTGACCCTGACCGGCCACGTAGAGGTCTGGCACGTGTACGTCGCCGCCTTCGCCGTCGGCCTCGCCACGGTCGTCGACAACCCGGCCCGGCAGACCTTCGTCTCCGAGATGGTCGGCCCCGACCAGCTCCAGAACGCCGTCAGCCTCAACTCCGCGAACTTCCAGTCGGCCCGCCTGATCGGCCCCGCCGTCGCGGGCCTGATGATCACGGGCGTCGGCACGGGCTGGGCGTTCCTGGCGAACGGCCTGAGCTTCATCGCCCCGATCACCGGCCTGCTCCTGATGCGCGCCCGCGAGCTGTACGTCGTCCAGCGCGCCCCGCGCGGCAAGGGCCAGCTGCGGGAGGGCCTGCGGTATGTCGCCGGACGCCCGGACCTGATCTGGACGATCGTGCTCGTGGGGTTTGTGAGCACTTTTGGCTTCAACTTCCCTGTCTACCTGTCGGCCTTCGCCGACGACGTCTTCCACGCGGGCGCCGGCTCCTACAGCCTCTTCAACACCGTCATGGCGGTCGGCTCCCTCGCGGGCGCCCTCCTCGCCGCCCGCCGCGGCACCGCCCGGATGCGGGTGCTTGTGGTCGGCGCGGTGGCCTTCGGCGCGCTGGAGATGGTGGCGTCCCTCGCCCCGTCCCTGTGGCTGTTCGCCCTGCTGATGATGCCGATCGGCATGTTCGGCATGACGGTCAACGTCACCGCCAACAGCAGCGTCCAGCTGAGCACCGACCCGGCCATGCGCGGCCGGGTGATGTCCCTCTACATGATGGTGTTCATGGGCGGCGCCCCGCTCGGCGCACCGATCGCCGGCTGGATCACCGACGCGTACGGCGTCCGGGCGGGCCTGGCGGTCGGCGGCGCGATCGCCGCGGGCGCGGCGGCCGTCATCGGCCTGGTCCTCGCCAGGGTCGGCAACCTGCGGCTGTCGGTCGGCTGGAACCGCGGCCACCCGCACGTCCGCTTCGTGCCGCGGCAGGCACAGGAGCAGCTGGCGCCGGCGGCGTAGCTGTCGTACCGGCCCGGGGGGTCAGACCCTCCGGGCCAGCAGCTGCCCGGGCCACTCCTGCTCCCCGACCGTGAAGGCCTCGACGCGGCGGAAGCCGTTGTTCTCGTAGTAGCGGACGAGCTTGCCGTCGTCGCCCGCGTAACAGTCCACGCGGAGCAGCCCGACCCCCGCCCGCCGGGTTTCCTCGGCCGCGTGCTCGAGCAGGGCGCTACCGACTCCCTGCCCCTTGAAGCGGCGCTCCGAGGCCAGCCAGTGGATGTACCGCTCGGGCTCGCCGGGGGCGGGGAGATGGGCCAGATAGGCGCCGGGCGCGTCGGTGAGGCTGAGGGTGGCGGCCGGTACGCCGTCGACCTCGGCGATGTAGGTGATGCCGTCGTCCATGTACCGGGTGACGGACTCCACGGTCTTCGGGCTCTGGGACAGCGGCTTCGACCCCCACTGCCCGGTACGCCCCTGTGCGGCCAGCCACTCCACACAGCTGTCCAGCATGCCGAGTATCGCCGGGATGTCGTCGTGGTCGCCGTTCCTGATGGTGATCGCCATGACGGCAGCGTAGATCCCTGCGAAGGTGGCGGACATGAGACTTTTCGCCGCGGTGCTGCCGCCGGAGGCCGTGGCCGATGAACTCGCGGCCGAGCTGGATGCATTGAAGCGGCTGCCGGGGGCGGAGGCGCTGCGCTGGACCGGGCGGGAGGGGTGGCACTTCACGCTGGCGTTCTACGGTGAGGTCGAGGACGAGGCCGTCGTACCGGAACTGTCGGCTCGGCTGGAGCGGGCGGCGGGGCGTGCGGCCCCTTTCGCGCTGGCCCTGCATCGGGGTGGGCAGTTCGGGCGGGGCCGGGCCCTGTGGATCGGGGCCGACGGGGACCTGGCGGCGCTGCGGCTGCTCGCGGAGCGGGCGGAGGCGGCGGGGCGCAAGGCGGGCGTCGACATGGGGGAGCACCGGCGGTACAAGGCGCATCTGACCGTGGCCCGGAGTCGGTCGGAGGTGGATGTGCGGCCGTACGTGGGGGCGCTGGGCGGTTTCACGGGGCGGGCGTGGACCGTGGGTGAGCTGGCGCTCGTGCGGAGCAACCTGCCGCGGGGCGGGGTGCCGGGGGAGCAGCCTCGGTATGAGGTGGTCGGGCGGTGGGGGCTCGGAGGGGCCGGTTAGGCTCGGGGCGTGGACCCGAAGACCCGGAACCGGATCATGGCCGTTGTGCTGGTGCTGATGTTTGGCGTTGTCGCGGTGGCGGCGGCGTTGGGGAAATAGCGCCGCGGAAGTAGCGCAGGGGAAGCAGCGCCGGGGAAGCAGCGCCGCGGAAGTAGCGCCGGGGAACTGCGGGCCGGTGGCTGGCTGCGGGCCCGTCGTGGCTTGTCGCGCAGTTCCCCGCGCCCCTTGGCGGCGTTTGCCCTTGCCGGTACTACCAGGCGAAGGCCTCTGGAGACGGTCCAGGACCCGGGAAGATCTCGTCGAGGTCGGTCAGCAGCTCTTCGCTCAGGTCCAGCTCTGAAGCCCGGATCGCCGATTCGAGCTGCTCCGCCGTGCGCGGGCCGACGATCGGGCCCGTGACGCCGGGGCGGGTGAGGAGCCAGGCCAGGGCCGTCTCGCCGGGTTCCAGACCGTGCTTGTCGAGGAGATCCTCGTACGACTGGATCTTCGCGCGTACGGCCGGATCGGTGAGCGCCTCCGCCGTACGGCCGGAGGTGCGGCGACCGCCCGACACCTCCTTCTTGATGACCCCGCCCAGCATGCCGCCGTGCAGCGGCGACCAGGGGATCACGCCGAGGCCGTACTCCTGGGCGGCCGGGATGACCTCCATCTCGGCGCGGCGCTCGAAGAGGTTGTAGAGGCACTGCTCGCTGACCAGGCCGATGGTGCCGCCGCGGCGGGCGGCGATCTCGTTGGCCTGGGCGATCTTGTAGCCGGGGAAGTTGGAGGAACCGGCGTACAGGACCTTGCCCTGCTGGACCAGGACGTCGATCGCCTGCCAGATCTCCTCGAAGGGGGTGGCGCGGTCGATGTGGTGGAACTGGTAGACGTCGATGTGGTCGGTCTGGAGGCGCTTGAGCGACGCGTCGACGGCTCGCCGGATGTTCACGGCGGAGAGCTTGTCGTGGTTCGGCCAGGCCTCGCCGTCGACGCCCATGTTGCCGTAGACCTTGGTGGCGAGGACGACCTTGTCGCGGTGGGCGGGGTTCTTGGCGAACCAGGTGCCGATGATTTCCTCGGTACGGCCCTTGTTCTCGCCCCAGCCGTAGACGTTGGCGGTGTCGAAGAAGTTGATGCCCGCGTCCAGCGCCGCGTCCATGATCGCGTGGCTGTCGGCTTCGTCCGTCTGCGGGCCGAAGTTCATGGTGCCGAGGACGAGCCGGCTGACCTTGAGTCCCGTGCGTCCGAGCTGCGTGTACTTCATGGGTTCTTAGCCAACGGCGTGGAGTGCGCTCTAGGCAAGGGTGGTTGGGGCGCGTTGGGCGCTTGGGGGTCCTTGGGGGCCCTTGGGGGTTGACGCTAACTCGTGGTTAGTGCTTTCCTTTGGGAAGTGTCAGCTTGAACTTTCAATATCTATTCCCGGAGTGTCGTATGCCCCCCACCACCTCCGTCCGCCGGGCCCTTGTCGCCTTCGTCGCCTCCACCGCCGTGCTGGGTGCCGCCGCCGTTCCGGCCGTCGCGGCGCCGCACGCCGCGTCGGCGGGTCACGCTGGTTACGGCGTCCCTGGTGAGTCCGCCCGCCTCGGTTACCAGAAGGACGTTGCCGCCCGTGTCCTCAAGGGCGTGTTCGAGCGCGGCGACACCGCGGTCGTCGACCGTTTCGTACGGCCGGACTACATCCAGCACAACCCGCTCGCGCCGGACGGGGCGGAGACGCTGAAGGGGCTGGCGGTCTCGGTCCACCAGCAGTTCCCCGACGCCAAGTACGACATCAAGCGGGTGATCTCCGAGGGCGACCTCGTCCTGGTGCACTCGAACGTCGTCCTGACGCCGGGCGCGCGGGGCTCCGCCGTCTTCGACATCTTCCGCTTCCAGGGCGGGAAGATCGCCGAGCACTGGGATGTCGGGCAGAACGTGCCGGAGTCCTCGGTGAACGGCAACGACATGTTCTCCACGGTGAGTTGGCCGCAGACGTCGGAGCCGGGGCCGGGATTTCTCACCGCGTACAACAAGAAGCTGGTGACGGCTGCGTTCGACCAGCTGCTGGTGAAGAGGGACCTGTCGGCGATCGACCGGTACTGGGGTCCCGAGTACGACCAGCACAACCCGAACATCCCGAACGGTGTGGAGGGTGCGAAGGCGGGCCTGGGCGCGTACTTCAAGCAGTTCCCGCAGCTGAAGGTCACGCCGAAGCGGGTCATCGCCGAGGGGGACTTGGTCGCCGTCCACAGTCACTACGTGCCGGCGCCGGGGGAGCGGGGACAGGCGATCGTGGATCTGTTCCGGGTGCGGGGCGGGAAGATCGTGGAGCACTGGGATGTGATCCAGGATGTTCCGGAGAGCTCCGCGAATGACAATGGGATGTTCTAGAGCAGGGTGTTGAGGAAGGCCTTCCAGGTGGTGGGGGTCACTTGGAGGGCCGGGGCGGTGGGGGTGGCGGGGGTTTTCGAGTCGCGGATGTGGATGGTGGTGGGGGTGAGGGCTACTTCGATGCACTCGCCGCCCTGGCCGCTGCTGTAGCTGCTCTTGAACCAGTCCAGGTCCGTGCTCATAAGCTGCCTGCCACCTCGCTGATCAACTGAGCGGACTCCCCGGGGTTGAGGGCCTGCGCTCGCAGAATGCCATACCGTGCGAACATCTGGCCCAGCTCTGGCTGTTCGCTGACGAAGTAGCCGTTGTTGGGGCCCTCGACGTAGGTGATCCGGTCGGGGTCATCGGTCTCCAGCAGGATCATGGGGCCGTCGAGACCCGCGTGGTCCTCGCGGTCGGTCGGCATCACCTGAATCTCGACGTTGCGGCGCCTACCGACGTCGAGGATGTGGCCCAACTGCTCCTTGAGGACCTGGTCGCCGCCGAGCGGGCGCCTGAGGATGTGTTCCTCCAGTACGAAGCCGACGACCGGCGTGGGTCTGCGATCCATGACCTGCTGGCGGTCGAGGCGGGCGGCGAGCCGGGCCTCGATCTCGTCGTCGTCCAGGGACGGGCGGTGGACCTCGAAGGTGGCCCTTGCGTAGTGCTGCGTCTGGAGCAGACCCGGAATGACGTGGTTCGCGTACATGTAGATCGCGCCGGCCCTTGCCTCCAGCGCCGCGTAGTCCTCGAACCAGGACGGGAAACTGCTGACCTTCAACTTCCTTCCCGCCGCGACAAGTGCACCTTGTGCACCGAGCGCCTCGTCCGCGATCTCGATCAGCTGCCCCTTGGGTGCCCGCACTCCCCTTTCCACCATGGCCACTTGGGACTTGGAGTACCCGACACGATGGGCCAGCGACTCCTGTGTCATCCCGGACCGCTCCCGGAAGAACCGCAGCAACGAGCCGAACATCTCCAGGTTCCCCGACCCTTGTTCACCCGCGTGCACAACCGCCTCCCCAAGTGCACAGCCCTGCACCACCCTTGAGTACCCCTGGTCACAGTATGTGAGCGCGCGGAACGATTTGCGGCATGAACGAAAGAATCGACGCCCCCTGGATCCCGCTCTGGATCCCCGACGCCGGTCACGCCCTGCGCCTCGCCGGCGTGCACTTCGACGCCGTACGCATGCGCGGGCCGCAGGCCGAGCGCGTCGCCTCTGAGCTTCTGCGCTGTACGGACTTCGAGGCGGGACCGATCGTCACCGAGGCCACGGGTGACCGGAACATGTACTTCCTGTTGCCCCCGCAAACCGGCGGAGCTTTTGCATGGCCGCCGGATGTGAAGGTGCTGACGCACAGTCACGGAGCCATGGCCTACGTAGGCGTTCCCGCGCTGACCGGGATCACCTGGCCGCTGGGGTGGCGGTCGGTGCCGTCGGCCGGGGTGCCGTTCGTGGACGGGGAGTTGCTGCGGGCGACGGTGGGTGAGCTGAACGCCCGTGTGTGAGGTGGCCGTGGGGCCGCCCGCTTCTCGGCCAGTGTCGTGCTTCCACGGCCCGCATCAAGGGCGCTCCGCCTGCGGCTCCGCGTCGGCTGCGCCGATGGCCCTGCGGGCCACCCTTGACCCGGTCCGCTCCAGCACGGGGGAGAAGCGAGCGGGCGGCTCGGAAAGACGGGTGGCCGAGGCAGGTCGGCGGCCTCCGTCCTCTGCCCAGCCCCCGGCGTCGCCGGACGCGGTCGCGCCTCGCCTGCACGCCGGGTCGGCTCAGCGGCGATCGGCCGGTGGGCGGTTGGGGGTGTCGCATCGGGGTCTCGCTCACTGAGTGGCGAGTTTGTACCAACGTTGGGAGGAGCCGCGTGGGTATTTGCTCGGCCGGGTGGAAGAAACCCGCCAATCACTCCCTCGACCACCTTGCCGGCAGGTCAGTCCCGGGGGAACTCGTCGGTCTTGAGGGTCAGGCCGAGGGGGGTCGAGGTCATGTCGATGTCCGATCCGAAGGTGACCGACAACTCGGTGAGGTATTCGCCGTCCTTCGGCTGGGTGTAGAGGTGGCACTTGCCCTGGTACGGGTCGGCGATGAGGAGGACGGGCACCTCCGCGATCGCGTAGGCGGTTTTCTTCGGCCCGTAGTCGTTCGCGGCGGTGCCATTCGAGATGACCTCGGCGACAAATTCGACGTCCTCATAGTGCCAACCGCGCTCGTGGCTCCACTTTGCCCCGTCCTTCAGTTTCGCCACGTCAGGGCAGAAACCGTTCTGGTGTCCGGGGAAATCGATGCGGACGTCGGAGAGCACCATCACATCCATACCGAACCTGTCTTCCAGGGCTCGGACGATTCGGCGAATGATCTGCCAGTGCGTGCTCCGTTGCGGCGTCAGGAAGACGGCTCCCCCGACAATTTCGACTCGGTAGCCTTCGAGGAAGTGGTCTCGCCCGAACCCTTGGAACATTTCGTCCAGGGCATTCCTGTCGCCGCTCTCAGCCATCTCGATCCTGTCGGTCTCTACGACGGTCATCGTGGCGCTCCTCCCCGGTCGCCCCACGGACAGGTGCAGCCGCGCGGTACAACGATACGCACGGTGATCGGGGTGCGCCGATATTCAGTCAGTCTGTTCCGGCCTCGTACGTTTGTCCCCATCCCCACGCCTGATACATCGCCCCCGCGAACGCCTCCGCGATCTTGTGCTCACCGCTCGCGTTCGGATGCGTCCCGTCGTACGTGTCGACCGTGAAGTCGTACGACTCCGGCGGCGACGCCAGCAGCAGCGGCGAGCGCGGCTCGTCCAGGTCGGCGACCGTCTTGGCCAGCAGCTCGTTGAAGAGGGTGACCTGCGCGGCGAAGTCGGCGTCCTCGTCGACGCGGACGTTGCGGAGCACGGGAAGCACGACCATGCGGACGCGCGGGTTCGCCTCCCGTGCCGCCGCGATGAAGGCACGCGCGTTCTCCGCCGTCTGCTCCGCGTTCGTGTAGAAGCCCAGGTCGATCAGGCCGAGCGAGACGAGCAACACATTGGCCCGGCAGGTCCGCACCGCCTCGCCGATCAGCGGGGCCATGTGCAGCCAGCCCTCGCCCCAGCCGGCCAGGTGGGCGCTGGGGAAGTCCGGGTCGGCGTACTCGTACGACGTCGGCGCGTCCGTCGCCTTGTCGTGCAGGGTCTCGCGCGGGCCCACCACGGCGAACGGGCCGCCGTACGTGTCGCGCAGGTGCTGCCACATCCGGTAACGCCATGTGTGTTCGCCCGCGCTTCCGATCGTCATGGAATCGCCGACGGGCATGAACCTGAGCATCCGATCATGATGAACGATCCCGGGGAGGGGTGGGGTGTGAGAGTCGCCACCTGGCCGCCCGTCCCTCCCCGTCCGGGGATGGCAAGCTTGACCGCATGCGTGCGCTACTGGGTGTCGTCGGAGCCTGTGCCCTGCTCCTTCTCATGGGCGCGGCCCCCGCCGCCGCCGACGGCAAGGGGGATCAGGACTTCACCATCTCGGACCCCCGCATCACCGAATCCAGCGGCCTCGCCGCCTCCCACCAGCACCCCGGCATCTACTGGACCCACAACGACCAGGACACCGGCAGCTACATCTACGCCGTCGACAGCGGCACCGGGAAGACCGTCGCCCGCATCACCCTCGCCGGGGTCGGGCAGCAGCGGGACGTCGAGGCCATCTCCATCGGGCCCGACAACCAGATCTACGTCGGGGACATTGGCGACAATGATGGCGTGAGCTGGCCTTACGTCTGGATCTATCAGCTTCCCGAGCCCAAGAAGCTCGTCGACCAGACCATCCGGGCCAAGCAGTACGTCGTGAAGTACACGGACGGTTCGCGTGACGCCGAGTCGATGGTCGTCCATCCCAAGACCGGGCGCGTCTACATCATCGACAAGCACGAGGACGGCGGGCATCTCTATGAAGGGCCCGCCAAGCTCTCCACCTCGGGCACCAACGTCTTCAAGCCCGTCAAGCCCGTCGACCTCTGGGCCACCGACGCCGCCTTCTCGCCGGACGGCCAACACCTCGCCGTACGGGGGTACTTCGGCGGCATCTGGTACGACTGGAACGGCGGCGACCTGAAGAAGGAGGGGCGGCTCAGCGTGCCCCTCGGGCAGGGCGAGTCCGTCAGTTACTCCGCCGACGGCACCAAGCTCATGCTCGGGAGTGAGGGTGAGGGGAGTGCGGTCGTCGCGCAGGACGCGCCGGGGGGTGGTGGCGGCGGGTCGTCCGACTCCCCTTCCGGGGGCGGGAGTTCGGCCCAGGGTGGGGGCAGTGGTGGCGGCAGCGGCGACGTCAAGGTCGGTGCCCTCGCCGTAGCGGCCGTCGTCGCCGTCGTCTTCGGGTTCCGGAGGCTGTCGCGGCCTCGGAAGTGACACCGGCGGTACGCGGGGTCCGCAGGTTCCAGAAGCTCAGTCAGTCGTGTCATGTGTCTTGACGTGTTCATGGGACGTGACTTCCATGGGAGATGCGGGTGATGGGAGCGCTCCCATCACGTTCCGGGCCCGCGCTCCCCTAGAGAAGGCAGCGACATGTTCCGCACCTTGCGAAGAGCGTTGTGCGCGGCGGCGCTTCTGATACCGCTCCTGGTCGGCGTCAGCCCCTCGGCGCAGGCGGCCGAGTCCGCCGCCGGTGCCGGGTACTGGCACACCAGCGGGCGCCAGATCCTGGACGCCAACGGGCAGGCGGTCCGGGTCGCCGGGATCAACTGGTTCGGCTTCGAGACCAGCAACCACGTCGTCCACGGCCTCTGGTCCCGCGACTACAAGTCCATGATCGACCAGATGAAATCGCTGGGCTACAACACCCTCCGCATCCCGTTCAGCGACGACATCTTCAAGTCCGGGACCGTCCCCAACAGCATCGACTTCAGCAGCGGCAAGAACGCCGACCTCCAGGGGCTCAGCTCCCTGGGCGTGCTGGACAAGATCGTGGCGTACGCCGGACAGGACGGCCTCAAGGTCATCCTCGACCGGCACCGCCCGGACTCCGCGGGCCAGTCCGCGCTCTGGTACACCGCCGCGGTCCCCGAGTCGACGTGGATCGCCAACTTGAAGGCGCTGGCGACCCGTTATCTCGGCCAGAACACCGTCGTAGGCATCGACCTGCACAACGAGCCGCACGACCCCGCCTGCTGGGGCTGCGGCGACACCGCGACCGACTGGCGGCTGGCCGCCCAGCGGGCCGGCAACGCGGTCCTCTCCGTCAACCCCGACCTGCTGATCTTCGTCGAGGGCGTGCAGACCTTCAACGGCGTCTCCGGCTGGTGGGGCGGCAACCTGATGGGCGTCGCCCAGTACCCGGTGAACCTGAGCGTCCCCAACCGGGTCGTCTACTCCGCCCACGACTACGCCACGAGCGTGGCCCAGCAGAGCTGGTTCAGCGACCCGTCCTTCCCCGCGAACATGCCGGGGATCTGGGACAAGTACTGGGGCTACATCTTCAAGCAGAACATCGCGCCCGTGTGGGTGGGCGAGTTCGGCACGACGCTCCAGTCGACCGTCGACCAGAAGTGGCTGGCGGCGCTCGTGGACTATCTGCGGCCGACGTCGACGTACGGCTCGGACTCCTTCCACTGGACGTTCTGGTCCTGGAACCCCAACTCCGGTGACACCGGGGGGATTCTGAAGGACGACTGGCAGTCCGTCGACACCGTGAAGGACGGGTATCTGGCGAGCATCAAGGCGCCGGGCTTCCCGTCGAACGGTGGCGGTGGAGGAGGGGGCGGAGGCGGTGGCGGTGGTACGGCGGCCTGCACCGCCGCCTACACCGTCAGCAGCGACTGGGGCAGCGGCTTCAACGCCGAGGTGAAGGTCACCAACTCCGGTACCACCCCGCTGAGTTCCTGGAAGGTGACCTGGACCTGGAGCGGGTCGCAGAAGATCACCAACGTCTGGAACGCGTCGTACACCCAGTCCGGGGCGACCGTGACCGCCACCAACGCCGCGCACAACGGGACGGTGCCCGTGGGCGGTTCGACGAGCTTCGGGTTCGGCGGGGCGCCCGGGGGCGGGAGCGTGCCGACGGTGAGCTGCACGGCGAGCTGAGCGGAGGGCGGGCGTCCGGCGGAGTGGCCGCCGGGCGCCCCTCTTGTCGCCACAGCTGGTTCACATTTTTGGTTCAAATTTTCGGTCGGGATGTTCTCCGTTGGCACGCTTTTCCGAAAAGATCGCGCCAGGACCGCCCATCCTCCGATTCTGTCCAACGCCCCATGCTCTCTGAAGGACCTTCATGAGAAGAAGTACAGCCGTGCTGTGCGGTGCGACCGTCGTCCTCGCCGGCTCGCTCACCGCCGTCCCGGCCCAGGCCGACGCCTCGCAGTCCGCGCAGTCCGCCCAGGCGTCGAGCGTCACCTGGAGGAAGTGCGGCACGGACGACTACCCGACCCTCCAGTGCGCGTCGGTGAAGGTGCCGCTGAACTACGCCAAGCCCGAGGGGCGGAAGATAACCCTCGCCCTGTCCCGCGTGCCGCACACCGCGCAGCACTACCAGGGCCCGCTGCTGGTCAACCCCGGCGGCCCCGGCGGCAGCGGCCTGACCCTCGCCGGCTTCGTCGCGTCCGCGCTCCCCAAGCAGGTCGCGAGCCAGTACGACGTCATCGGCTTCGACCCGCGCGGCGTCGGCAAGAGCAAGCCCGCCCTGGACTGTGTGCCGGGCTACTTCAACCCGGTCCGCCCGGACTCCGTGCCCAGCACGCCCGCGATCGAGAAGGCCAACCTCAAGCGCGCCAAGTCCTTCGCCGAGGCCTGCGGCACCAAGTACAAGGACGTGTTGCCGTACATCAACACGATCAGCGCCGTGAAGGACATGGACTCGATCCGCAAGGCGCTCGGCGCGTCGAAGATCAACTACTTCGGCTACTCGTACGGCACCTACCTGGGCCAGGTCTACGGCAAGCTCTTCCCGAACCGGGTGCGCCGACTGGTGCTGGACTCCATCGTCGACCCTGACGGAGTCTGGTACGACGCCAACATCTCGCAGGACTACGCCTTCGACGCCCGCCAGAAGGCGCTGATGGCGTGGATCGCCAAGTACAACAGCACGTACAAGCTCGGCACCGACCCGGCCAAGATCGAGGCCAAGTGGTACGCGATGCGGGCGGCCCTGGCCAAGAAGCCCGCGGGCGGCAAGGTGGGCGCCTCCGAGCTGGAGGACATCTTCATCCCCGGCGGGTACTACAACGGCTACTGGCCGATCCTCGCCCAGGCGTTCGCGGCCTACGTGAACGACAGCAACGCCACCCCGCTGGTCAAGGCGTACGCGAACATCGCCGCCATCGACGCCTCCGGTGACAACGGCTACAGCATCTACACCGCCGTGCAGTGCCGTGACGTCTCCTGGCCGCGCGACTGGAACCAGTGGCGCAAGGACAACTGGAAGGTGTACGACAAGGCGCCGTTCATGGCCTGGAACAACGCCTGGTACAACGCGCCGTGCGCGTTCTGGCCCACGAAGACCCTGAAGCCGGTGAACGTCGCCAACTCCAAGCTCCCGCCGGCGCTGCTCTTCCAGGCGACGAACGACGCGGCCACCCCGTACCAGGGCGGTGTCACCGTCCACCGTCTGCTCAAGCACTCCAGCCTGGTGGTGGAGCAGGGCGGCGGCAACCACGGCATCTCGCTGAGCGGCAACGCCTGCCTCGACAAGTACCTGGTGAAGTACCTGACCGACGGCACGGTGCCGCGCGGCAGCGGGGTGGCCGACGCGGTCTGCCAGAAGACCCCCGACCCCAAGCCGGAGGCCGCGGCCTCGGCGATGTCCGCGCTGACCGCCGGACAGCCGGCCACGGCGCCGAGCGGAGCCGGTCTGCACGCTCTCCTCGGCTTCCGCGACTGAGCCGACAACGGCTGAGGCGGGAATGAACAAACAGGGCGCCCGGTGCACACCGGGCGCCCTGCTCGTTGCCGGCGGTCAGTTGCCCACCGGCATGATCCCGTGGAGCTTGGGGGCGTCGAGCTTGCTGACGCCGTTGTAGCGGAGGCTCATGACGAAGAGCATGGGAGCGGCGAAGAGCGCGAGGGCGATCGAGATGATGCTGATGGGGAACAGGACCGGTAGCGACTGGCCCTCGGGCAGCGTCTTGCCGCCCTCGTGGACGGCGTAACCGAAGGCCACGACGAGGACGAGCACGGACAGGGCGGCAAGCGTCCGCAGGATGCCGGTCGTTCGGCGGGTGGCGGCCTCGTCGCGGACCTCGGCCCGGACGGCCACGTCGCACTCCGAGCAGGTCAGTTCCACGGTGTGCTTGCCCGATGCCGGCCGGCGGACCCGGTACTGGGTGTCCCGCCAGGTGATCCTGCGGGTCCTGGTCACCACGCCGGTCGTGTTGTCGCTGAGGATGTGGCGCACCGCGATCTGCACGGTGCCCGGTATCGGTCTGTTCATGCCCCAGCCGTACCCGACGAACAGGGCCCTGTCACCGACAGGGCCCTGCAACAAGTTACGCAACTAGGGGGTTTTACCCGTGAGTTACAGCTTCTCGATCACGTAGTCGATGCACTTCGTCAGCGCCTCGACGTCCGCCGGGTCGATCGCCGGGAACATGGCGACGCGGAGCTGGTTGCGGCCGAGCTTGCGGTAGGGCTCGGTGTCGACGATGCCGTTGGCGCGCAGCACCTTGGCGATCGCGGCGGCGTCGATGTCGTCGGAGAAGTCGATCGTGCCGATGACCTGCGAGCGCTTGGCCGCGTCGGTGACGAACGGGGTCGCGTGCTTGCTCTCCTCCGCCCAGCTGTACAGGCGCGTCGAGGAGTCCTTCGTACGGGCCGTCGACCACGCCAGTCCGCCCTGGCCGTTGATCCACTCCAGCTGCTGGTTCAGCAGGAAGAGCGTGGCGAGGGCCGGGGTGTTGTACGTCTGGTTCTTGCGGGAGTTGTCGATCGCCGTGGGCAGCGAGAAGAACTCGGGGACGTGGCGGCCGGACGCGTGGATGCGTTCGGCGCGCTCGATCGCGGCCGGGGAGAAGACGCCGATCCACAGGCCGCCGTCGGAGGCGAAGGACTTCTGCGGGGCGAAGTAGTAGACGTCGGTCTCGGCGATGTCGACCGGGAGGCCGCCGGCGCCGGAGGTGGCGTCCACGAGGACGAGCGCGCCCTCGTCGGCACCGGCCACGCGCTTGATCGGGGCGGCGACACCGGTGGAGGTCTCGTTGTGCGTGAAGGCGTACACGTCGACGCCCGCCTCGGCCTGCGGCTCCGGGTGCGTGCCCGGGTCGGAGGCGATGACGGTCGGCTCGGCCAGCCAGGGCGCGAGCTTGGCCGCCTTGGCGAACTTCGAGCTGAACTCGCCGAAGTTCAGGTGCTGCGACTTGTTCTCGATCAGACCGTGGGTCGCGACGTCCCAGAACGCGGTGGAGCCGCCGTTGCCGAGGATCACCTCGTAGCCCTCGGGGAGGGAGAACAGCTCGGAGATCCCCTCGCGCACCTTGCCGACCAGGTTCTTGACCGGAGCCTGGCGGTGGGAGGTGCCGAGCAGGGAGGTACCGGTCGCGGCGAGGGCGTCCAGCGCCTCGACACGCACCTTGGAGGGGCCCGCGCCGAAACGTCCGTCGGCGGGCTTGATGTCAGCGGGAATCTGGATCTCAGCCACGAGCCGGAGCGTATCGCCTCGGAGAAACCGCACGGAAACGTGTCCGTTCGATGAGACGACTTCCCCGGCACTTTTCCGGCACGTCTCCGGCTCGTGGACTTGTCGTGATCTACGACTCCTGCGGCGCCGTCAGCCGTACCGGCAGCTCGAACAGGTCGTTCTGCGTCACCACCGGCTTGTTGCGCAGCTCCGTCGCCGGTACCGCCAGGTCGAGGGCCGGGAAGCGGGCGTACAGGGCCGGCAGGGCCACGCCCGCCTCCAGCCGGGACAGCGCGGCTCCCGGGCAGACGTGGGGGCCGTGGCCGAAGCTGATGTGGCGGTTGGGGGAGGTGCGGGTGATGTCGAACTCGCCCGCCGTGGGGCCGTGCGCCTGCTCGTCGCGGCCGATCGCGGCGTACGACACGATCAGCGCGTCGCCCGCCGGGAGGACCTTGTCGCCGACCTGGACGTCCTCCGTGGCGAAGCGGATCAGGACGTGGGAGGTGGGAGTGGAGTGGCGAAGCGTTTCCTCGACCACCGAGGACCAGTCGACCTCGCCCGCCAGGACCAGGGCGCGCTGGACCGGGTGGAGTGACAGCTGGACCACCGCGTTGACGATGAGGGAGATGGTCGTCTCGTGGCCTGCCGCGACCATCAGCTGGAGCGTGGAGACGATCTCCTCGTCGGTGAGGTGGTCGCCGTTCTCGGAGGCCTGGATGAGGGCCGAGGTGAGGTCGTCGCCGGGTTCGGCGCGCTTGGCGGCCACCGTCTCCGCCATGATGCCCGCCAGCTCCGTCAGCGTGGCGATGACCTCCGCCGGCGGCGTCTGCGTCGAGAAGAACTTCTCGAACAGCTCCTTCAGCCGGGGCAGCTTCTCCTCGGCCAGGCCCATGAGGTCGGCGATGACGTACATGGGGAGCGGGTAGGCGAAGGCCGCCTTGAGGTCGACGGTGTCGCCCTCCAGGCCGTCGAGCAGCTTCTCGGTGAGTGCCGTGATCCGCCCCCGCATCTCCTCCACCCGGCGCGGCGTCAGCGCCTGCGCGACCAGCGTGCGCATCCGGCGGTGGTCGGCGCCGTCGACGGTCAGCATGGAGCGGCCCGGGTTGGCCAGGCCGATCAGCGGCCAGTCCGCGGGGATCTCCCCGCGCTGCCAGGCGCCCCACACGTTGATGTCCTTCACCAGTCGCGGGTCGGTCAGCAGCGCCTTCGCCTCGGCGTGCTGCGTGACCGCCCAGACGGGCACCCCGCCGGGCAGCTCCACGGCGGCCAGCGGCCCGGCCGCCCGCAGCCGCGCGCTCTCGCCGTCCAGGTCGGTGACGAAGGGGTCGAGGGCGATGCGCGTCTGTTCCAGGTCAGTGGTCATGGGGGTCTCCGGTCTCCAAGAGGACGTAGGTGGCTGATCGGCGCGGATTGGAGGGCCTGGGTCTCAGAGCGCGGGCACCGGCGTGAAGCGGACCGGCAGGGCGGTCAGTCCCCGCAGCCACGGCGAGGGGCGGCGCGTCAGGGAGTCGGCGGGGACCGCCAGGTCGATGTCGGGCAGGCGGTCCAGGACGACCTCGATGCCGGTCCGCGCGATGACCTCGGCGACCTCCTGCGCGGGGAACGGGCACCGGTGCTCACCGTGTCCGAAGGAGAAGTGCGCGCTGTTGCCGCCGGTGAGCGTGGAGCCGTCGGTGCGCACCTGCGGATCGGAGTTGGCGCCCTGCAGGCCGAGCAGCAGCAGATCGCCGGCGCGGACCCGGCGCCCGCCGAGCTGGGTGTCGCGGGACGCCCAGCGGCCGGCCACGTTCTGGGTCGGCGTGTCCTCCCACAGGACCTCGTTCATGGCGTCGGCGACGCTGTTGCGGCCGCCGAACAGGGAGGCCGCGAACCGTTCGTCGGTCAGCATCAGCCGCAGCGAGTTGCCGATCCAGTCGGCGGTCGGCTGGTGGCCCGCCGCCATCATCACCATCAGGTCCTGCGCGATCTCCTCGTCCGTGAACCCGCCGCGGTGGGCGAGCATCTGCGAGACCACGTCGTCGGCCGGTTCGGCGCGCCGGTCGGCGAGGAGCTGGAACATGGAGGAGGCGAGGTGCGTCTGGCCCGCGATGGCCCGCTCCCGCCCGTCGATCATGTCGTTCAGGGCGGTGACCAGGCCCGGCCCCTGCTCGTCGGAGAAGCCGTACAGCCGGGCCAGGACCCGTACCGGCAGCAGCATCGCGTAGTTGCCGATGATGTCCGTCTCGCCCTCGGCGCACACCGCGTCGATCAGCTCGTCGGCGAACTTCTCGGCGTAGGAACGCAGTTCCGACGGGCTCACCGCCTCCAGCGCCTCGCTGATCATCGCCGCCCGCTCGCGGTGCCGTTCGCCGACCGTGTAGAGGATCGACGGCTGCTTGCGGCCGATCATCGGCAGCAGCGGCCAGTCGTCGGGGATGCGGTCCCACTGGTTCCACAGCTCGGAGTCACGGCTGAACAGCACGGGATCGCCGGTGACTTGGTGCAGCTCGCGGTAGCCGAGCACCAGCCACGCCGGGATGTCGCCGTCGAGCACGACCGGGGTGACGGCACCGTGGTCGCGCCGCATCTCCCGGTACAGCCGCGCCGGTTCGGTCTGGAACCTGGGGCCGCTGAGGGGTACGGGGGCGGTCACCGCGTCAACTCCTGTTCTCGGAGGGAGGCTTGGGGGGCATAGGTGTTCCGGACGTGCTCGACCAGGGTGATCAGGACCTGCTTGCCGGAGGCCCGGGAGCGGGCGTCGCAGTCGAGCAGCGGGACCTGCGGATCGAGGTCGAGGGCGTCGCGGATCTGGCTCGGGGCGTAGGAAGGGCCGCCGAAGTCGTTGCAGGCCACGATGAACGGCGTGCCGTGGTGTTCGAGCCGGTCGATGGCGTACCAACTGTCGTCGATACGGCGGGTGTCGACGAGGACGACCGCGCCGAGCGTCCCGGAGAACAGCCGGTCCCACAGGAACCAGAACCGCTCCTGGCCCGGGGCGCCGAACAGGTACAGCACATTGCGGGCGTCGAGCGAGATGCGGCCGAAGTCGAAGGCGACAGTGGTCGCCGACTTGCCCCGGACCTCGCTGATGTCGTCGATGTGCTCGCCGGCCCGGGTCATCGTCTCCTCGGTGTTGAGGGGACGTATCTCGCTGACCGAGCGCACGAGGGTGGTCTTGCCGACGCCGAAACCGCCGACGACGACGATCTTCAGGCCGTTGTCGGCGGTGGCACCCAGCGGGGTGCGCGCGGCTGCCTCGACGGCTGCCTCAGAGGTTGCGGAGTCCAACGAGCACCTGTTCCAGGACGTCGGGTTCGGGGACGGCGGCCTTGCGGGGGTGGCGGGCGCTGACGCGGCCCGCCGTGAGCAGGTCGCCGAGCAGGATCTTGGTGATGCTCACCGGCAGCTTCAGCTCGGCCGCCAACTCGACGACAGCCGTCGGCAGTTGGGTCAGCTTCAGGATCGCCGCGTGCTCCGACTGCATGCCGGGGGTCGGATCGCACTCGGCGACCACGAGCGTCACCAGGTCGAAGGGGCTCTCCGGAGTGGCGTGCGCGCGGCCCCCGGTGAGGGTGTACAGACGGTCGGGTGAGTCGTCCCTGCCGGGGCGGCTCATGAGGTCCGGGGCTGCGCGGTCAGATGGGCGCCGAGCTGTTCGACGAGCTCGCTCATGTTGTGCCCGACGAGACCGGCGTCCGCGTCCTCGGTGGTGACGACGGCCAGATGAGCGCCCTCACCGGCCTCCACGATGAAGAGGACACCGCCGTAGAACTCGGTCATCGCCGACCGTACGCCGCCGGTGCCGTCCCCGAACTCCACGGACGCGCCCTGCGACAGGGCCTGGATGCCGGCGGCGATCGCGGCGAGCTGGTCGGCCTGGTCGACGGTGAGCTCCGGCGTCCGGCACAACTTCAGTCCGTCCCGAGAGAGGACGAGCGCGTGCCGCGCGCCCGGGGTGCGCTCCAGCAGGCCCTCGATGAGCCAGGTGAGCTTCTCGTCGGCGGTGGTCGTGCCGGTCATGACGTGGGGTCGCCTTCCGGGGTGGGGTGGGTGTGGGCCGGGGGTGCCTGGGTGGACGGTTCGGGGGTCTCCGCGTATGCCGGAGTGGCGGGGTCGCTCTGGTCGGTGAGGGTGCTGGTGCCGCGTACGGCTTGCCGGAAGCTGCTGAAGCGGACGGCGCGGGCGGGGGTGTCGTCGGCGGGGCCGGCGTGGCTGGTGGGTTCGCCGGCGCCGAGCGCACCGAAGGCGCTGGTGGAGCCGCTGGTTCCGATGGCTTCCGTGGTCCTCGCGGTCCCGGCCGTCCTGGCGGTCCTGGCCGTTTCGGCGGCACGCGCGCGTACCCGTTCCCGCTGCTCCCGCTCGGCCGCGGCGAGGGCACGGCCCCGGCGGCGTTTCGGAAGGCCGTCGGGAAGCCCTTCGGAGCTGCCTTCCGACCGGTCCGTGGGCAGATCGTCGGGAAGGATGGCGGCGCTGTGGCCCGGGGACTCGTGGGTGGGAACCGGGTCGGGAGCCGGAGACGGTCCGGCCCACGCGCTGTCGGCCCGTACGGCCGTAGTCGCCCCCGCCTCCGTACCTTCGACCGCCGCCTGCGGAAGCGTCAGCGCCCCCTGCGGGCGCGGAGCCAACTGCTCCGGTACGAGGATGTCCTGGGGTACGAGCATCAGGACGCCGGTGCCGCCGCGGGCCGAGGGGCGGAAGGAGACCGTGAGGCCGTACTTGCGGGACAGCCGGCCCACGACCGCGAGGCCCAGGCGGGTGCCGGTGAGGCCGCCGAGTTCGGCGTCGTCGCCCGACACCGCCCGTTCGGCGCGCCGGAGTTGGAGCTCGCCCATGACGAGGCCGCTGTCCTCGACGGAGACGATGACGCCGGCCGGGACCTCCTCGACGTACACGTGGACCTCGGCGGTCGGCGGCGAGAAGTTCGCGGCGTTGTCGAGGAGTTCGGCGAGCGCGTGCATCACGCCTTCGGCGGCGTGCCCGGCGACGGCGGCCTCGCAGGCGGAGTGCACCCGCACCCGCCGGTAGCCGCTGATGCGGCCCATCGCGCCACGCAGGATCGACTCCATGGCGATGGGGCGGGCCCAACGGCGGCCGGAGCGGGCGCCGGTGAGGACGGCGACGGAGTCGGCGAGGCGGCCCGCCTGGGCGGTGCGGTGGTCGAGGTGGAGGAGGTCGGCGAGGACGTCCTCGTCGTCGTGCCGTTCCTCCATGGCGCGCAGGTCGGCGAGCATGCCGGTGGCCAGGGCCTGCATGCGGCCGGCCGCGTTGGCAGTGGCCGACAGGGCGGTGGACCGCTCCTGCTCGGCGCGGCGGGCGCGCTCGGTCAGGCGGGCGTTCGCGGCGGTGAGGCGAGCCCTTTCCTCCTCCAACTCGGCGGTGAGCCGGGCGCGTTCCCGGGTGAGTTCGGCGGCGTGCCGGGCCCGCTCCTGGGTCAGCTCCTGGGTCAGCTGGACGCGCTCCTGGTCGAACTCCGCGCTCTGCCGGGCCCGGTCCTGGAGCAGCCGCCCGGCGTCGAGGGTGACGGCTTCGAGGCGGCGGCGGGCGATCCGGGCGTTCTGCGTGGCATGGGCGGCCACGGCGACGGCCGCGGTCAGCAGCAGGGCGCCCGCACCGGCACCGAGGGCGAGCGGGACGCGTACCGACTCCGGTGCCCGGGCCACGGCGCCGGCGACCGCGAGCGCGGCGAGGACGGCGGTGAGCAGCGGGACGGGCAGGAGGGCGCGGGCGGTGGGGCGTTCGCCGGGCAGGTTTGGGGCGGTCATGAGTCGGGTCCTCGGTAGGGGGCCGCTGTGCATTCCTGGGCGCGAAGCGACGCCTGTCGCTCAATAAGCGGTCACTATATGGGAGTTGGTGATCAAACTGGGTGGGTTCTGGAGGCGTTCACAGATTCCGGCGGCGCGCGGCGGGTTCATCGCCGGTGGTGCTTCGTCACTGTCAGTGGTCGGATGCATGCTGGAGTCATGACGGATCTCGAGTCGGCGTTGCGGGCGGCCGTCCGGGGTGAGGTCGGGTTCGACGTCACGTCCCGGGCGCTGATGACCATGGACGCGTCCAACTACCGGCGGGTCCCGCTGGGGGTGGTGGCGCCGAGGGACGCCGACGACGTGGCGGCGGTCCTCGCGGTGTGCCGGGAACGGGGCGTGCCGGTGGTGCCGCGCGGTGGCGGGACGTCGATCGCCGGTCAGGCCACCGGCACCGGCGTGGTCCTGGACTTCACCCGCCACATGAACCGCCTGGTCTCCCTCGACCCGGAGTCCCGTACGGCCGTCGTCCAGCCCGGCCTGGTCCTGGACCGCCTCCAGGACGCCGCCGCCCCGCACGGCCTGCGTTTCGGCCCGGACCCCTCCACCCACAGCCGCTGCACGCTCGGCGGGATGATCGGCAACAACTCCTGCGGCTCGCACTCGGTGGCCTGGGGTACGACCGCCGACAGCGTCCGGGAACTCGACGTGGTCACCGCGCGTGGTCGGCGGCTGCGGCTCGGGCAGGACTGGGCCGGCGCCCCGGACGGCCTGCGCGACCTGGTGGCGGGCGACCTCGCCCGGCTGCGCACCGGCTTCCCACAGCTGCCCCGCCGCATCTCCGGGTACGCGCTGGACGCGCTGCTGCCGGAGAACGGCGCCGACGTCGCCCGCGCCTTCTGCGGCAGCGAGGGCACCCTCGGTGTGCTGACCGAGGCGGTCGTACGGCTGGTGGCGGCACCCCGCGCGCGTGCGCTGGCCGTGCTGGGGTATGCGGACGAGGGCGCGGCCGCCGAGGCCGCCGCAGGCCTGCTGTCCCACCATCCCCTGACCGTGGAGGGCATGGCGGCCGACCTGGTGCCCTCGGCGGCCGCCCTCCCGCGCGGCGGGGCGTGGCTGTTCGTGGAGACGGGCGGCGACACCGACGCCGAGGCACGCGCGCGTGCGGAGACGGTCGTGCGGGCGGCGGACGTCGTGGACGCGCTGGTGGTGACCGACCCGGCCGGGCAGCGGGCGCTGTGGCGCATCAGGGAGGACGCGTCCGGCACGGCGACCCGGATGCCGGACGGCTCCGAGGCCTGGCCCGGCTGGGAGGACTGCGCGGTGCCGCCGCCCCGACTGGGTGCGTACCTACGGGACTTCAGGCGCCTGCTCGACGACCACGGGCTGCGCGGGACGCCGTACGGCCATTTCGGCGACGGCTGCATCCACGTCCGCATCGACTTCGACCTGCTCACGGACAAGGGCGTAGCCCGCTTCCGCCGGTTCTCGGAGGACCTCGCCGACCTGGTCGTGGCACACGGCGGCTCGCTGTCCGGGGAGCACGGCGACGGGCAGGCGCGGGCCGAGCTGCTGCCGCGGATGTACGGCGCCGAGCTGGTGTCCCTCTTCGAGCGCGCCAAGGCCGTCTGGGACCCGGACGACCTCCTCAACCCCGGCATGCTGGTCCGCCCGGCCCCGCTGGACACCAACCTCCGCTTCGCGGCCCTCCCCCGCGAACCGGTCGACGTGGCCTTCGGCTACCCCGGCGACGGCGGTGACTTCTCGGCGGCGGTCCGCAGGTGTGTGGGGGTAGCGAAGTGCCGTACGACGTCAGTGGCGGGCGCGGGGGTCATGTGCCCGTCGTTCCGGGCGACCGGCGAGGAGGCGCACTCCACGCGCGGGCGCGCCCGGCTGCTGCACGAGATGCTGGCGGGCGAGGTGGTGACCGACGGCTGGCGCTCGGAGGAGGTGCGGGAGGCGCTGGACCTGTGCCTGTCCTGCAAGGGCTGCCGCTCGGACTGCCCGGTCGAGGTGGACATGGCCACGTACAAGGCGGAGTTCCTGCACCACCACTACGCCGGCCGCCGCAGGCCCGCCGCCCACTACGCGATGGGCCGGCTGCCGGTGTGGCTGCGGGCGGTGGCACGTACGCGCACGGCGGCGGTGGTCAACGCGCTGGCCGCGGTGGGGCCGTTGGCGTGGGCGGCGAAACGGCTGGGCGGGATCGCACCCGAGCGGCGGCTTCCGCGGGTGGCGGGGGAGACGTTCACGCGGTGGTGGCGGAAGCGGCCGGCTCCGGCAGCGGGCGGCCCGAGGGCGGTGCTGTGGCCGGACACCTTCACCGAGCACCTGTCACCGCAGGTGGGGCAGGCGGCGGTGCGAGTCCTGGAGGCGGCGGGCGTCTCCCTGATCCTCCCGCCCACCCTGCGCACCCCCTCACCCACCTTCGCCCCGCTCACGGCCCGCCGCGGCCGGGTCTGCTGCGGGCTGACGTACGTCTCGACGGGCCAACTCGACCGCGCCCGTACCGTCATGCGTCGCACCCTCGACCTGATGGCACCGGTGCTGGAGACGGACCTCCCGGTCGTCGTCCTGGAACCGAGCTGCGCGGCGGCGCTGCGCACGGACCTGCCGGAACTCCTCCACGACGACCCGCGCGCGCCCCTCCTCGCCGCCCGCGTCCTCACCTTCGCGGAGGCGCTGCAACGCCTGGCCCCCGACTGGACGCCCCCGAGCGTGAACCGCCCGGCGGTCGGCCAGACCCACTGCCATCAGCACGCGGTCCTGGGCGACGCCGCCGACCGCCGCCTGCGCGAAGCGGCGGGCTGGGCGGCGAGTTGAGCGGCGGCTGCTGCGGCCTCGCGGGCAACTTCGGCTTCGAGGCGGGGCACTTCGAGGTGTCACAGGCCTGCGCGGAGGAACAGCTGCTCCCGGCTGTCCGGGCCGCGACCGACGAAACGGTGGTCCTGGCGGACGGCTACTCCTGCCGGACACAGCTGGAACAGCTGGCGGGGGTGCGGGGGAGGCATCTGGCGGAGGTGCTGGCGGAGGGGCTGGGGGAGGACTTGAAGGAGTAGGAGCCGGGGGTTGCGTGGCACCCCCTGGACGACCGGCTCCGCCTCCCACTCCGCCCGCAAGGCGCGCAGCCTCACCAGCCTGCCCTCGATCATGCTGGAACCCTAGATCGCCGGCGTTTACGCCAGGTGCCCACCTCTGTGAAGGAGCCCGCGCATGCCCCTCCGCGTCCGTCCGATCCCCCGCCCCGACCACCTCGCCTTCATCGCCGCCCGCCCCTCGGCCAGCCACACCCAGATCCCCGCCTGGGGCGAGGTGAAGCCGGACTGGCGGGCGGAGAGTCTGGGGTGGTTCGACGAAGGGGAGCGGCTGGTGGGGGTGGGGCTGGTGCTGTACCGGCCGGTGCCGAAGCTGAAGAAGTACCTCGCGTATCTGCCCGAGGGGCCGGTCATCGACTGGTACGACGCCGAGCTCGCCGGGCGCTGGCTGGAACCGATGCTCGCCCATCTCAAGCAACAGGGCGCGTTCTCCGTGAAGATGGGGCCGCCCGTCGTCGTGCGCCGCTGGAGCGCCGACGCCGTGAAGGCCGCGATCGCCGACCCGGCCGCCCGGCGGCTGCGGGACGCCGAGGCGACTTCGTACGAACCCCGTGCCTTCGAGGTCGCCGACCGGCTGCGGCGGGCGGGCTGGCAGCAGACGGAGCCGGGCGGCGAGGACGGCTTCGCCGCCGGACAGCCCCGGTACGTCTTCCAAGTGCCGTTCGCCGGGCGGTCGTTGGAGGAGATCCACAGCGGCCTCAACCAGCAATGGCGGCGCAACATCAAGAAGGCCGAGAAGGCGGGCGTCGAGGTCGTCCGCGGCGGCCCCGAGGATCTCCCGGCGTTCTACGCCCTCTACACCGAGACCGCCGAACGCGACCGCTTCATCCCACGCCCGCTCGCCTACTTCCAGCGCATGTGGACCGTACTCAACGCCGAACACCCCGACCGCATGCGCCTGTACCTCGCCCGCCACGAAGGCGACGTCCTCGCCGCGGCCACGATGCTCACGGTCGGCGAGCACGTCTGGTACTCGTACGGCGCCTCCACCGCCCACAAGCGCGAGGTCCAGCCCAACAACGCGATGCAGTGGCGGATGATGGCCGACGCCCACGCGCTCGGCGCCGCCGTCTACGACCTGCGTGGCATCACCGACACCCTGGAGGACGGAAACCACCTCCTCGGGCTCCTCCGCTTCAAGGTCGGCACGGGCGGTCAGGCCATCGAGTACCTGGGGGAGTGGGACTTCCCGATCAACCGGCTGCTGCACAAGGCGCTGGACCTGTACATGGCGCGGCGGTAGCGGGGCCGCCTACGGAACAGTGGCATAAAGGGTTTGCGCACCTGACTCGGTCCATTACTCTGGACTTGACAGTACATCGAGATGAACGTCCCGTGTGCCGAACCCCCTGGAAGGCCCCGTGAGCACCCCCAGCACCGCCGCCTCGCCCTCGGTAACCCCGGTTGCCCAGCTGCCCGCGGGCACCCCGCACCGCCGACGCTCCCTCGGCTCCATCGGCCTGGTGCTGTCCGCGGGCATCTCCGTGCAGTTCGGCGGGGCCCTCGCGGCGAGCCTGATGCCGCGCGCCGGGGCGCTCGGCGTGGTGACGCTGCGGCTGGTGGCGGCGGCGCTCGTGCTGCTGGTGGTGTGCCGGCCGCGGGTGCGCGGACACAGCCGCGCCGACTGGGCCACGGTGATCGTCTTCGGCCTCACGATGGCCGGGATGAACGGCCTCTTCTACCAGTCCATCGCCCGCATCCCGCTAGGTCCGGCGGTCGCCCTGGAAGTCCTGGGCCCCCTCACCCTCTCGGTCTTTGCCTCCCGCCGCGCGATCAACCTCGTGTGGGCCGGGCTGGCCCTCGCCGGTGTCGTGCTGCTCAGCGGCGGCGGCTTCGGCAGCCTCGACGTCGTGGGCGTCCTCTTCGCCCTGGGCGCGGGTGCCATGTGGGCGGCGTACATCGTCTTCAGCGCCCGCACCGGCCGCCGCTTCCCGCAGGCCGACGGGCTCGCCCTCGCCATGGCGGTAGCGGCGGTGGTGTTCCTGCCGCTCGGCATCGTCGAGTCCGGCACCAAGCTCCTCGACCCCACGACGATCGCCCTGGGCTCGGCGGTGGCCGTCCTCTCCTCGGTCCTGCCCTACACCCTGGAACTCATCGCCCTGCGCCGCCTGCCCGCCTCCACCTTCGCCATCCTCATGAGCCTGGAACCGGCCATCGCCGCGACGGCCGGCTTCCTGGTCCTGAGCCAGTCCCTGTCCGCGACGGAGGCCGTCGCCATCGCCCTGGTCATCGCGGCCAGCATGGGGGTGGTGCTGACGCAGGTGGGGCGGGGGAAAGCCAAGGTTCAGGAGGACGGTTCCTGAGGGGCGCGGGAAGCCCGGGCTGCCTCCCGGACAGTCGACTTCTCGTACATTCGACGCATTGTCAGCAGGCTTCGGCAGCCTCACCCTGATCTCTCATGGACAACGGAGCACCGGGCGCGCACGTGGGCGAACCACCCCCGCGGGGGCCGGTGGAACTGGTCGAACTGGTCATACCCGGCACCGGCGTTGTGGACCGCGAGGAGGTTCTTCGGCCACCCGGTGTACGCCAGGTGAGCGGGGACGACAGCGCGGGCTGGTACCGGCCCGCCGAGGAGAACACGGGCGAGCCGCGCACCCTGCGGGAGGTGTACGACTGGCCCCGGCTGCTGATCGGCGGGGCCGGCCGGGCCGCCTGGCTCTTCCTCCTGCCATTTCTCGTGATCAACCTGGTGACGTGGATGCAGCCACGCTTACCGGAGCGCTCATGGCAGGGCTCCCTGTACAGCTTCGGAGCGCGGCTGCTCGGACTCTCCCTGACGGTGATGCTGGTCGGTGTCTTCGGACAGGCGGCCATGGACCAGGTCGTCTGGCAGTGCGGAGCCGAAACCGCCGAGTGCGTCTCGGGCAACTTCGCGGTGACCGCGGCTCGTGAGCCGGACACCGGGACGGGCCTGGCCCTTGCGGCCCTCGCACCTCTGATCGTCGGCACCCTGATGGCGTTCAGCGCCCGGGACGCCAAACGCGAGTACCGCCCGGTGCTCAGGACCGCCTCGCGTGAGAACTACGAGCGGGCCGAGGAGGAGGACCGGCACCGGCGCAACGGACACCACACCCGGCGGCCCTTGGAGGTCCGCGGCTTCTGGGAGCACAACACGCGGGCGAAGGGCCTGACCACACGGCACCTGTGCGCGGGACTGCTCACGGTGGCCATGCTGCTCATCGTCCCGCCGCTCCAGTACGACCTCCGCGAGGGCGACGCCACCCTGGCCCTGACCCTGTTCGTGCTGACCCTGGTGATTGCCGTCCTCGTGGTGATCGACGGCCCTTACTTCCGCGCCAGCTACGTCCAGCGCGACGGAACCATGGGCGCACCACGGCGAAGGCTGCGATGGCCTCTGCGGTACGCGAAGGGCGCTGTCGGCGGGTGCTTGGCGGTGACGGTCGGCGCCATGGTGTGCTGCGCGGTGCCGGACCGGGACTGGGACGCCGCCCGCGAGCGCTCCACGATGCTGCCCGGCATGGGCGCGGAGGCGAACTACGTGGTGATCGCCCAGGGTGTCGGCCTCGTGCTCATGGTCATTGCCTGTCTCGCCATGGTCCGCGGGGAGACCGGTTCGGCGTCCAGGACGACCTTGTACGGGCTGCTGGGACCCGTGGTGGGCGTGCTGGCCTGCTTCGTGGGCTGGCTGTACACCGCCGCGTTCTCCCTGTGGCTCCAGGGCTGGCTCACCCCCGACGGTGACCCGTACGCGGCCCTCATCCCGCGGGCCGTCCAGGTGGTCGCGGCGGCCTTCCCGCTGGTCGTGCTGATCGGCGTGGCGGTGGGTGCGATCGCCGCCGCGTGCACGGCCCTGCGCCGCCCCTGGCTGCGGGACGTCTCGCCCCCCGCCCCCGACCCCGACGCGGACCCCGACGACATCCTCGACAACCAACGCCAGTGGAAAAGGCTCCGGTTCGCCGAGTACGCCGGAGTGCGCGCCCTGATCTGGTACGACCGCGGCCTGGCCACCCTCGCGGTCCTGGTCGTCCTTTTGACCTGCGCCATGTACGGGGCCTACTGGGTCGGCGACGGTTCCTGGCTGGCGGGCGTACGCGACGTCATGGTCAACGTGCTCCAGCAGTTGACGACGCTCGGAGCCGTCATCCTCGTAGGTCTCGTCGCAGTGGCCGTGTTCGCCGTACGAGCCATCGTGCTGCGCCCCGAGATGCGCCGGAACGCGGGGCTGGCCTGGGCCTTCGGCGCGTTCTGGCCGCGTGCGGCGCACCCGTTCACCCCGGCGGCCTGGGCGGTGCGCACCGTCCCCGAACTCGTGCACCGGATCGAGTACCTGCTGGACGAGGAGGGCCGCGACAGACGCCTGTTGATCCAGGCCCATTCCATGGGATCCGTGATCGCCGTGGCGGCCCTGTGGCAGGTGCGGCCCGACCTGCGCTGGCGCATCGCCCTGCTCACCACGGGCAGCCCGGTCGGTGTGGTGTTCCAGCGCCACTACCCCGGCTACGCGCCCGCCGACTCGGTCCATGCCCTGGAGGCCCTGCACGCATGGATCAACATCCACCGCACGACCGACGTGCTGGCGGGGCCCGTCGTCGGGAGCGCCGCGGAGAACGGCACGTTCGAGGACGTGGAGTGGAAGGACGGGGTGGACCCGGCAGCCGAACCCGCCATGACGGAACCAGGACGCACCACGGGCCAGCCTGTCTTCTGGCCCCTGGAACGCCACCTGGCCTATCGACGAGCGCCGAGGCTCCGCCCGATCCGCGGGCGTCTTCTCGACACCCTCGCCGAGGCGCAGCCACCACCGCCTCCGGCCGTCCCACCGTCACGCGTCAACGGAGGACACCGCCACCGGCTGCCGTCACAAAGCGAGTGAAGGCTTCCGGGGTGAGGGAGAGGACTCCAGCGTCGAAGGCGCTTGCTCATCGCCCGGGTCATCGCGTTCCCTGTCAGCCCGACGCCCCCGCGTCCCCCGGCAGCTCCGGCGAGCGCACCATCCGCAGGAACGCCTTCACCCCTGCGATGATCTCCTGGTTGTCGGTGAGGCGGTTCACCGTCGACTCGAACTCCCGGCCCAGTGCCGTGATCCTGCGATCGGCCTCCTCCGCCCGTTCGTACGCGCTCATCGCCAGCGCGTCCACGGTCCGGCGCAGCTCGGCGAGGGCCCGGTACTGTTCCTCCGCCTTCTCCTCCAGCACCCGCGTCCCGGTCTCGGCGCGGTCGAGGCGGGCGTTCAGCTCGACCACGTCGTCCCGGGGATACGTGACGTCCTTGAGCAGCGTCCCGAGCCGCCGACGAAGCTGGCCGAACCAGGCGCCGGCCGGGCGGAAGAACGTACTCAGCAGGAAGAACGCGGCGAACCAGAAGCCCGTGAACGCACCCGTCGCCCAGGTGACCGCGACGACGACCGCCGCCGTCACCACATGCCCCGCGACCGCCGTCCGCAGCATCGCGCGGGCGATCCGCCGGGCCTCGGCGTCCCGGGACGAGGAGATCTCGAGGCCCTTCTCCCGGCTCACCGCGATCTCCGCGAGCACGGCGTGCGCCCGGAAGTAGAGGTTCCACGGCACGGTCAGCAGAAGCAGCAGCCACAGCAGGCTCAGCACCCCCGCCCCGGCCCCGAACACCACATCCGCCGGTGCCCCCGCCAGATACGCCACGATCAGCGCCACCCCGGCCGCGACCACGGCTCCGACCCCCGCCAGAAACCTGCCCATGCCCCACCTTCCAGGTCGGATGCCCACCCTCGTCCATCGTTCCCGCGCGGCCCGGCGGCGGCATGAGTAGCCGTACTCACTCAGCGAGACCGAAGAAAGAATGCAAGCATGCTTGCTTGTTTATGGGCCGGCTGCCATCCTCACTGCCATGGCAGACCCCACGCCCGTCATCGACGACCTGTGCGCGGAGAGCGAGGAACTCGACCATCTCGTGGCCGAGTTGAGCCCAGAGCAGTGGGCGCTCGCGACCCCGGCGCCTGGCTGGACCGTCGCCCACCAGATCGCCCATCTCGCCTGGACGGACCACTCCTCCCTCCTCGCCGTCACCGATCAGGCGGCCTTCTCCCGCGAGGTCGAGAAGGCGTTGGCCGCGCCCGGGGACTTCGTGGACAACGGTGCCGAGGAAGGCGCGGCGAAGCCTCCCGCGAGGCTGCTCGCGTACTGGCGGGCGGGGCGCGAGGACCTGGCCGAAGCGCTGCGTGCCGCCCCCGACGGCGCCCGTTTCCCCTGGTACGGCCCTCCGATGTCCGTCGCCTCCATGGCCACCGCCCGCCTCATGGAGACCTGGGCGCACGCCGGCGACGTGGCGGACGCGCTGGGCGTCACCCGTACCCCCACCGACCGCCTGCGGCACATCGCCCGACTCGGCGTCCGCACCCGTGACTTCGCCTTCGGGGTGCATGGACTGACCCCGCCGTTCGAGGAGTTCCGCGTCGAACTCACCGCGCCCTCGGGTGAGTTGTGGACCTATGGACCCGAGAACGCCACCGACCGCGTCACCGGACCCGCCCTCGACTTCTGCCTCCTGGTCACCCAGCGTGCCCACCGCAGCGACCTCGCCCTGACCGTTGAGGGCGAGGACGCCGACCGCTGGCTGGACATCGCCCAGGCCTTCGCGGGCCCACCGGGAGACGGGCGCGCACCCAAAGGGGCCGAAAAGTGACCCTGCGCATCGGTAACGCCTCCGGCTTCTACGGCGACCGCTTCGACGCCATGCGCGAGATGCTCACCGGCGGTGAACTCGACATCCTCACCGGCGACTACCTCGCCGAGCTGACCATGCTCATCCTGAGCCGCGACCGGCTGAAGGATCCCGGCGCCGGGTACGCCCGCACGTTCCTGCGGCAGTTGGAGGAGTGCCTCGGCCTCGCCCGGGAGCGGGGCGTACGGATCGTCGCCAACGCCGGTGGCCTCAATCCGGCCGGACTCGCCACCCGGGTGAGGGAGTTGGCCGACCGGCTCGGCATCGCCGTCCGTGTCGCCCACGTCGAGGGCGACGACCTGACCACCGCCCACCCCGGCAGCCTCGCCGCCCACGCCTACCTCGGCGGCTTCGGCATCGCGCAGTGCCTACGCGCGGGCGCCGACGTGGTCGTCACCGGGCGGGTGACGGACGCGGCCCTGGTCACCGGGCCCGCCGCGGCCCACTTCGGCTGGGGGCCGGGGGACTTCGACCGGCTCGCGGGGGCCGTCGTCGTCGGGCATGTGCTGGAGTGCGGCACCCAGGCGACGGGCGGCAACTACGCCTTCTTCAACAACCGTTCCCACGACCTCCGCCGCCCCGGCTTCCCCCTCGCCGAACTCCACGAGGACGGCACCGCCGTCATCACCAAACACCCCGGCACCGGCGGCTTCGTCGACGTCGGCACGGTCACCGCGCAGCTGTTGTACGAGACCCAGGGCGCCCGGTACGCCGGCCCCGACGTCACCGCCCGCCTCGACACCGTCCGCCTCACCCAGGACGGCCCCGACCGCGTCCGCGTCTCCGGCGTCCGCGGTGAGGCCCCGCCGCCCACCCTCAAGGTCGGCCTGAACAAGCTCGGCGGCTTCCGCAACGAGGTCGTCTTCGTCCTCACAGGCCTCGACATCGAGGCGAAGGCGGCGTTGGTCAAGGCGCAGATGGAGCCTGTCCTCGGCAAAGTCGCCTCCACGCGCTGGGAGTTGGCCCGCACTGACCGCCCGGACGCCGACACCGAGGAGACCGCCAGCGCCCTGCTACGCCTCGTCGTACGCGACCCCGACCAGGACGCGGTCGGGCGCGCGCTGAGCGGTGCCGCCGTCGAACTCGCCCTCGCCAGCTACCCCGGGTTCCATGTGCTCGCGCCACCTGGAAGGGGCGCGCCTTATGGGGTCTTCGAGGATGTGTACGTCCCCCATGGCGCCGTCGACCATGTGGCCGTCCTCCACGACGGCCGCCGTATCCCCGTGGCGCCGGCCCACGACACCCTCGTACTCGAAGATCCCGCCGAACCCGAGCCGCCCGCCCCCCTTCCGCACGGACCCACTCGGCGCGCCCCGCTCGGCCTGGTCGCCGGCGCCCGTAGCGGTGACAAGGGCGGCGACGCCAACGTGGGAGTGTGGGCCCGGACCGACGAGGCCTGGCGGTGGCTCGCGCACACCCTCACCGTCGACCGCTTCCGTGAACTCCTGCCGGAGACAGCCGACTTGAAGGTCACCCGGCACCAACTCCCCAATCTCCGCGCCCTCAACTTCGTCGTCGAGGGCATCCTCGGTGCCGGTGTCGCCGCCCAGCACCGCTTCGACCCGCAGGCCAAGGCGCTCGGCGAATGGCTGCGCTCCCGCCACTTGGACATCCCGGAGGTCCTGCTGTGACGGTCATCAACTCCACCCTTGACACGTCGGGTTCCGACTACCGGGCGAACCGCGAGACCATGCTCACCAAGCTGGACGAGCTGACCGCCGAGCACGCCAAGGCGCTGGCCGGGGGCGGTCCCAAGTACGTGGAGCGGCACCGCACGCGCGGCAAGCTGCTCGCCCGCGAACGCATCGAACTGCTCCTCGACCCGGACACGCCCTTCCTGGAACTGTCCCCGCTGGCCGCGTGGGGCAGCGAGTACCCGGTCGGCGGCTCGCTCGTCACCGGTATCGGGGTGGTCGAGGGCGTGGAGTGCCTGATCACCGTCAATGACCCGACCGTGCGCGGCGGCGCGAGCAACCCGTGGAGCCTGAAGAAGGCACTCCGGGCCAACGACATCGCCCTCGCCAACCGGCTCCCCTGCATCAGCCTGGTCGAGTCCGGCGGTGCCGACCTGCCGTCCCAGAAGGAGATCTTCATCCCCGGTGGCGCCATCTTCCGGGATCTGACGCGGCTTTCCGCCGCCGGAATCCCGACCGTCGCCGTTGTCTTCGGCAACTCCACCGCCGGGGGCGCCTACATCCCCGGCATGTCCGACCACGTGATCATGGTCAAGGAGCGCGCCAAGGTGTTCCTCGGCGGTCCGCCGCTGGTGAAGATGGCCACCGGTGAGGAGAGCGACGACGAGTCGCTGGGCGGCGCGGAGATGCACGCTCGCGTGTCGGGTCTCGCTGACTATTTCGCGGTTGACGAGAGGGACGCGCTGCGGCAGGCGCGGAGAGTGGTGGCACGCCTGAACCACCGGAAGGCGTACGACGATCCAGGCTTCGCCGAGCCGCCCAAATACTCCAACGACGAACTCCTCGGCATCGTTCCCGGCGATCTGAAGACCCCCTTCGACCCACGCGAGGTCATCGCCCGGATCGTCGACGCCTCCGACTTCGACGAGTTCAAACCGCTGTACGGGAGCAGCCTGGTGACCGGGTGGGCGACCCTGCACGGCTATCCCGTGGGCGTGCTGGCCAACGCCCAGGGGGTGCTCTTCTCCGCCGAGTCCCAGAAGGCCGCCCAGTTCATCCAGCTCGCCAACCAGCGCGACATCCCCCTCCTCTTCCTCCACAACACCACCGGTTACATGGTCGGCAAGGAGTACGAGCAGGGCGGCATCATCAAGCACGGCGCGATGATGATCAACGCGGTGTCCAACTCGAAGGTCCCGCACCTCTCGGTGCTCATGGGGGCCTCCTACGGCGCCGGGCACTACGGCATGTGCGGCCGCGCCTACGACCCGCGCTTCCTCTTCGCCTGGCCCAGCGCCAAGTCCGCCGTGATGGGCCCGCAGCAGCTGGCGGGCGTCCTGTCCATCGTCGCCCGGCAGTCGGCGGCGGCGAAGGGGCAGCCGTACGACGACGAGGCCGACGCGGCCCTGCGGGCCATGGTGGAGCAGCAGATCGAGTCCGAGTCGCTGCCGATGTTCCTCTCCGGCCGGCTCTACGACGACGGCGTCATCGACCCGCGCGACACCCGCACGGTCCTCGGCCTGTGCCTGTCGGCCATCCACACGGCGCCGTACGAAGGTGCGCGCGGCGGCTTCGGCGTCTTCCGGATGTGAGGGATCACTTGATAGGGACCGTGCTCGTCGCCAACCGGGGCGAGATCGCCTGCCGGATCTTCCGCACCTGCGGTGAGTTGGGAATCCGAACCGTCGCCGTGCACTCGGACCCGGACGCGAACGCCCTCCACGCGCGCGTGGCCGACACGGCGGTACGACTCCCCGGGGCGACCCCCGCCGAGACGTATCTGCGCGGCGACCTGATCGTGAAGGCCGCCGTCGCCGCCGGAGCGCACGCCGTGCACCCCGGTTACGGCTTCCTCTCCGAGAACGCGGACTTCGCCCGCGCCGTCCTGGACGCCGGACTGGTGTGGATCGGCCCGCCGCCCGAGGCGATCGAGGCGATGGCGTCCAAGACGCGCGCGAAGGAGCTGATGGGGCTCCGGCCGCTGGGGGAGGTGACCGCGTCCGACCTCCCGGTGCTCGTGAAGGCGGCCGCGGGCGGCGGGGGGCGCGGGATGAGGATCGTGCGCCGTCTGGAGGAGCTGAGCGCCGCGCTGGAGGGTGCGCGCGCCGAGGCCGCGAGCGCCTTCGGGGACGGCGAGGTGTTCGTCGAGCCGTACATTGAGAACGGCCGCCATGTCGAGGTGCAGATCCTCGCCGACACCCACGGCACGGTCTGGGCGCTCGGCACGCGCGACTGCTCCCTCCAGCGCCGCCACCAGAAGGTCATCGAGGAGGCGCCGGCGCCCGGGCTCTCCCTGGGGCTCGAAGAGGAGCTGCGCACGCTGGCCGTGCGCGCCGCGCGCGCCGTCTCCTACGTCGGCGCGGGCACCGTCGAGTTCCTCGTCGCAGACGGCAAGGCGCACTTCCTGGAGATGAACACCCGCCTCCAGGTGGAGCACCCGGTGACGGAGGCAGTGTTCGACGTGGACCTGGTCGCACTCCAGATCGCCGTCGCAGAAGGACAGCCCCTCCCCGAGACACCTCCACGCGCGCGTGGCCACGCCGTCGAGGCCCGCCTCTACGCCGAGGACCCGGCCCAGGACTGGGCCCCCCAGACCGGAACGCTGCACCGCCTCACGATCCCCGGCGTCCGCCTGGACACCGGCTACGCGGACGGCGACGAGATCGGCGTCCACTACGACCCGATGCTCGCCAAGGCCGTCGCCCACGCCCCCACACGCGCGGAGGCGATCCGCAAACTGGCCGGCGCGCTGGAACGGGCCACGCTCCACGGCCCGACCACCAACAGAACCCTCCTGGTCAACTCCCTGCGCCACGAGGAGTTCACGACGGCGGCCATGAACACGGCGTTCTACGACCGCCACCTCACGTCGCTCACCTCAACGCCCCCCGACCCGCACGCCCCGCTGGCCGCCGCTCTCGCCGACGCCCACGGCCGCTCCCGCTTCGGCGGCTGGCGCAACGTCCCTTCACAGCCACAGGTGAAGCGGTACGAGAGGGCGGGCGAGGAGATCGAGGTCCGGTACCGCTGGGGGAGGGACGGCCTGGAGGCGGACGGGGTGCGCGTGGTGCACGCGGACGCAGGTCTGGTCGTACTCGAAGTGGACGGCGTGCGGCGCCGGTACGAGGTGTCGGGGTACGGCGACGAGGTGTACGCCGGCGCGACCGCGCTCAGAGCCCTGCCCCGCTTCCCCGACCCGAAGGCGCAGCTGGCCCCGGGTTCGCTGGTGGCCCCGATGCCGGGAACGGTGGTCAGGATCGCCGAGGGCCTGGAGGTCGGGGCAAAGATCGAGGCCGGTGAACCGATCGTGTGGCTCGAAGCGATGAAGATGCAACACCGCATTTCGGCCCCGGTCACGGGGACGCTCAGCGTTCTGCACGCGGTCGTCGGCGGTCAGGTCGCCGTCGGTGCCCTGCTCGCCGTCGTAGAGGAGGACCAGTGAGCATCACCCTGGAGTCAGAGGAACACACCGCCCTGCGCGCCGCCGTCGCCCAGCTCGGCAAGCGCCACGGCCGCGGCTTCGACCGGGAAACCCTCTGGTCCGAGGCCGCCAAACTCGGCTACCTCGGCGTCAACCTCCCCGAGGAGTACGGCGGCGGAGGCGGCGGCATCTCCGAACTCTCCATCGTCCTCGAAGAGCTCGGCGCCGCAGGCTGCCCGCTCCTGATGATGGTCGTCTCCCCGGCCATCTGCGGCACCGTCATCGCCCGCTTCGGCACGGAAACGCAGAAGCGGGAATGGCTCCCCGCCCTCGCCGACGGCACCCGCACCATGGCCTTCGGCATCACCGAACCCGACGCCGGTTCCAACTCGCACCGCATCACCACCACGGCCCGCCGCGACCCGGAGACCGGCGACTGGCTGCTCACCGGCCGCAAGGTCTTCATCTCCGGCGTCGACATCGCCGACGCCACCCTGATCGTCGGCCGCACCGAAGACTCCCGCACGGGCCGCCTCAAGCCCTGCCTCTTCATCGTCCCGAGGGACGCCGAAGGCTTCCACCGCCGCCAGATCGACATGGAACTCCAGGCTGCGGAGAAGCAGTTCGAGCTGACGCTCGACGACGTACGGCTGCCCGCGGACGCGCTCGTCGGCGACGAGGACGCCGGTCTCCTCCAGCTCTTCGCCGGCCTCAACCCCGAACGCATCATGACGGCCGCGTTCGCGATCGGCATGGGCCGCTACGCACTCGCGCAGGCCATCACCTACGCCCGCGACCGCACCGTGTGGAACACCCCCATCGGCGCCCACCAGGCCATCGCCCACCCCCTCGCCCAGGCCCACATCGACCTGGAACTGGCCCGCCTGATGATGCAGAAGGCCGCCCACCTCTACGACGCCGGGGACGACGCCGGCGCGGGCGAGGCGGCGAACATGGCGAAGTACGCGGCGGGGGAGGCCTGCGTGAAGGCGGTGGACCAGGCGGTGCACACCCTGGGCGGCAACGGCCTCACGCGCGAGTTCGGGCTCGCCTCGTTGATAACCGCCGCGCGCGTGGCTCGTATTGCTCCGGTGAGCCGGGAGATGATTCTCAACTACGTCTCCCACCAGACCCTGGGCCTGCCCAAGTCGTACTGAGAGCCTGACCCGGCACAGCGTTGTGCGAGGAGGAACCATGTTCCGCAGCGAGTACGCAGACGTCCCGCCCGTCGAACTCCCCATCCACGAGGCCGTCCTGGGCCGCGCAGCCCAGTTCGGCGACGTACCCGCCCTGATCGACGGCACCGACGGCACCACCCTCACGTACGCCCAACTGGACGCCTTCCACCGGCGCGTGGCCGCCGGGCTCGCCGAGGCGGGCGTGCGCAAGGGGGACGTGCTCGCCCTGCACAGCCCCAACACGATCGCCTTCCCGACCGCGTTCTACGCGGCCACGCGCGCGGGCGCCTCCGTCACCACCGTGCACCCGCTCGCCACGGCGGAGGAGTTCGCCAAGCAGCTCACCGACTCGGCGGCCCGCTGGATCGTCACCGTCTCCCCCTTCCTCGAAACGGCCCGCAGGGCGGCCGAACTCTCCGGCGGAGTCGAGGAGATCTTCGTCTGCGACAGCGCCCCCGGACACCGCTCGCTCATCGACATGCTGGGCACCACGGCCCCCGAGCCGCAGGTCGCCATCGACCCGGTGGAGGACGTGGCGGCGCTCCCGTACTCCTCCGGCACCACCGGCATCCCCAAGGGCGTGATGCTCACGCACTCCCAGATCGCCACCAACCTCGCCCAGCTGGAGCCGCTGATCCCGGCCAAGCCCGGCGACCGCATCCTCGCCGTGCTGCCCTTCTTCCACATCTACGGCCTGACCGCCCTGATGAACGCGCCGCTGCGGCAGGGCGCCACCGTCGTCGTCCTGCCCCGCTTCGACCTGGAGACCTACCTCGCGGCCATCCAGAACCACCGCATCACCGACCTGTTCGTGGCCCCGCCGATCGTCCTCGCGCTCGCCAAGCACCCGCTCGTCGCGCAGTACGACCTGTCGTCCCTGCGGCACATCATCAGCGCCGCAGCGCCCCTCGACGCCCGGCTCGCCGCCGCCTGCTCGGCCCGGCTGAACCTGCCGCCGGTCGGCCAGGCGTACGGCATGACCGAGCTGTCGCCAGGCACCCACATCGTCCCCCTCGACGGCATGCGCGACGCCCCCGCCGGCACCGTCGGCAAGCTCATCGCCGGCACCGAGATGCGCATCGTCTCCCTCGACGACCCCGACAAGGACCTCGGCGTCGGCGAGGCCGGCGAGATCCTCATCCGCGGCCCCCAGGTCATGAAGGGCTACCTCGGCCGCCCCGACGCCACCGCCGCGATGATCGACCCCGACGGCTGGCTGCACACCGGCGACGTCGGCCATGTCGACGCCGACGGCTGGCTGTTCGTCGTCGACCGCGTCAAGGAACTCATCAAGTACAAGGGCTTCCAGGTCGCCCCGGCCGAACTCGAAGCCCTGCTCCTCACCCACCCCGGCATCGCCGACGCCGCCGTCATCGGCGTCTACAACGCCGACGGCAACGAAGTCCCGCACGCCTACGTCGTCCGCCAGCCCACCGCCACCGACCTCTCCGAAGGAGAGGTCATGATGTACGTCGCCGAACGCGTCGCCCCCTACAAACGCGTCCGCCAGGTCACCTTCATCGACGACGTCCCGCGCGCCGCCTCCGGCAAGATCCTGCGCCGCCGGCTGAGGGAGCTCACATGACAGCGCACACGACCCTGATCGGCCGCACTCGCGCGCGGGGCGTCGAGACCCTCACCCTCGACTCCCCGCACAACCGCAACGCCCTGTCGGCGGCCCTGGTAGGCGAGTTGGCGGACGCGCTGACCGACTGCGCCGAGGACGGCGACGTCCGCGCGGTCGTCCTCACCCACACCGGCAACACCTTCAGCGCCGGCGCCGACCTCAAGGACCCACCCGACCCCGACGCGCTGGTGGGCCTCCTCCGCCAGATCGTCGCCGCACCGACACCCGTCCTCGCCCGCGTCACCGGCCACGTCCGCGCGGGCGGCCTCGGCCTGCTCGCCGCCTGCGACATCGGCGCCGCGTCCACCGCAGCGACCTTCGCCTTCACGGAGGTACGGATCGGGGTCGCCCCCGCCGTCATCTCCCTCCCCCTCCTCCCACGCACCGACCCACGCGCCCTCGCCCGCTACTACCTCACCGGCGAACGCTTCGACGCCGCCGAGGCCGCCCGCATCGGCCTGCTGACCGCGACCGGCGACGACGTGGACGCCGTACTCGAACCCGTCCTGGAAGGACTGCGCAAAGCCGCCCCCGAAGCCCTGGCCGAGACGAAACGGCTGCTCACGGTTAGGGTGCTGGAAGCCTTCGACCGGGACGCGGCCCACCTCACCGCGCTCTCGGCCCGCCTGTTCGCCTCCGCGCAGGCCCGCGAGGGCATGACAGCCTTTCTAGAACGACGGGACCCCGCATGGGCGCTGTGAGCACGGTCGGCGACCGTATGGACCGTTCCCCAGGCGACCGCACGCCGAAGCAGGACCGCAGCCGGGCCACCCGGCAGCGGCTCCTCGAAGCCGCCGTCGCCTGCCTCGCCGAACGCGGCTGGGCGGGCTCCACGGTCACCGTCGTCGCCGAACGCGCGGGCGTCTCCCGCGGCGCCGCCCAGCACCACTTCCCCACCCGCGAAGACCTCTTCACGGCGGCCGTGGAGTACGTCGCCGAGGAACGCTCCGGCGCGATCCGCGCCCTGTTCCCGCAGGGCGCGGCAGGCGACCGCCGGGCGGTCGTGGCCGCCCTGGTCGACCTCTACACCGGCCCGCTCTTCCGCGCCGCCCTCCACCTGTGGGTCGCCGCCTCCAACGAGGAACAACTCCGCCCCCAGGTCACGGAATTGGAGGCCCGCGTCGGCCGCGAGACCCACCGCATCGCGGTCGACCTGCTGGGCGCGGACGAATCGAGACCGGGCGTACGGGAGACGGTCCAGGGCCTGCTGGACATGGCCCGCGGCCTGGGCCTGGCCAACCTGCTCACCGACGACAAGGGCCGCCGGGAGAAGGTGGTCGCCCAATGGACGGTACTGCTGGAGTCAGCCCTCAAGGACTGAGGCAGAGCAGGTCTCAAGGACTGAGCCGCTCCACCCGCCAGCTCCCGTCCGCCTCCGCCACGTACCGCAACCGGTCGTGCAACCGGTTCTCCCGCCCCTGCCAGAACTCCACCGTCCGTGGAGCCACCCTGAAGCCACCCCAGTGCGGCGGCACCGGCACCTGCTCGCCCTCCGGATAGCGGGCCGCCAACTCGGCGTACGACGCCTCCAGATCGGCCCGGGTCCCGATCACCGAGGACTGCTCACTGGCCCACGCGCCCAGCTGCGAACCGTGCGGCCGGGTACGGAAGTACGCGGCGGTCTCGTCCCGCCCCGTACGGCGCGCGACACCGCTGACGATCACCTGGCGGGCCATCGGATGCCACGGGAAGAGCAGCGAGACGTACGGGTTCTCGCCGAGATCACGCGCCTTGCGGGAGTCGTAGTTCGTGTAGAAGACGAACCCCTGCTCGTCGAACTGCTTCAACAGCACCGTCCGCGAACTCGGCCGCCCCTCCGCGTCCGCCGTCGACACCACCATCGCGTTCGGTTCGAACAGATGGGCCTCCGTCGCGGCCTGCTTGAACCAGCGCGCGAACTGCTCCACCGGGGTGGCGGCGAGCTCGGCCTCGGAGAGCCCGTCGGCCCGGTACTGCTTGCGCATGGAAGCGGGATCGGGGGCGCTGTCGGGTCCGTGGGAGACGGCGTGTGCGTCGGTCACGTGGTCATCTTGCCGTATCGAACGTCACTCCACGGAAGGTGGCACTGAGTGCCGCGAACCCTGCCCAAGCGTGGCACTCGGGGATATGGTGCAGATGCCACCCCCCTGGGGTGACCGCCGACCGAACGGGGCATCACAGGGGTGACCGCCCAGGACCGCGAGCCCCGCACAGCCGTGGATCCGGCGGCGTCATCCGTCGCACACATCATGAGGAGCCGCCTGATGTCCGACTTCGTACCTGGCCTCGAAGGAGTCGTCGCGTTCGAGACGGAGATCGCCGAACCGGACAAGGAGGGCGGCGCCCTCCGCTACCGCGGCGTCGACATCGAGGACCTCGTCGGCCACGTCTCCTTCGGCAACGTCTGGGGCCTGCTCGTCGACGGCGCCTTCCGCCCCGGCCTGCCGCCCGCCGAGCCCTTCCCGATCCCCGTCCACTCCGGCGACATCCGCGTGGACGTCCAGTCGGCCCTGGCCATGCTCGCCCCCGTCTGGGGCCTGAAACCCCTCCTCGACATCGACGAGGCCCAGGCCCGCGACGACCTCGCCCGCGCCGCCGTCATGGCCCTGTCCTACGTCGCCCAGTCCGCCCGCGGCCAGGGCCGCCCCATGGTCCCGCAGCGCGAGATCGACAAGGCCCAGTCCGTCGTCGAACGCTTCATGATCCGCTGGCGCGGCGAACCCGACCCCAAGCACGTCGCGGCGGTCGACGCGTACTGGACGTCGGCGGCGGAACACGGCATGAACGCGTCCACCTTCACGGCGAGGGTCATCGCCTCGACCGGAGCGGACGTGGCCGCGGCGCTGTCGGGCGCGGTGGGTGCCATGTCGGGCCCGCTGCACGGCGGCGCCCCCTCCCGCGTCCTGTACATGATCGAGGAGATCGAGCGCACGGGCGACGCCGAGGCGTACGTCAAGCAGGCCCTCGACAAGGGCGAACGGCTGATGGGCTTCGGCCACCGGGTGTACCGGGCCGAGGACCCCCGCGCGCGCGTGCTGCGCCGCACGGCACGCGAGCTGGGCGCGCCGCGCTTCGAGGTCGCCGAGGCGCTGGAGAAGGCGGCGCTCGCTGAACTCCACGCTCGCCGCCCCGACCGCGTCCTGGCCACGAACGTGGAGTTCTGGGCGGCGATCGTGCTGGACTTCGCGGAGGTCCCGGCGCACATGTTCACGTCGATGTTCACGTGCGCTCGTACGGCTGGATGGTCGGCGCACATTCTGGAGCAGAAGCGGACGGGGCGGCTGGTGCGGCCTTCGGCCCGGTATGTGGGGCCGGGGGCGCGTACCCCTCAGGAGATCGAGGGGTACGGGGACATTGGCGCCCACTGAGGTGGGGATTGAGGGACGCGGGCGACTGCGGGTCCGTCGTGGCTGGTCGCGCAGTTCCCCGCGCCCCTGAGGGCGTTGCCTAAGCCGGAGTCAGCAAGTCCTGGTGATGACGCTCCGCCACGAGCGGGTGCGCCCGCAGCTTGCCCTTGAGCTCGTTGTAGCCGTACTCCGCGAAGAGCGGGTTGGTGGGGTCGTCGGAGACACCGGGCGCGGCATCGGCGTACGGGAAGGGCAGCGGCTCCACCCGCGCGTCCAGCCGAGGGTTGTAGAAGAACGGCACGGAGAACCGCTCGGTGGCGCCGGGCGGGGAGACGACCCGGTGGTTGGTGGCCACGAGATACCCGTTCGTGGCCACCTCCAGCAGCTCCCCGAGATTCACGACGAAGGCCCCCTCCAGCGGCGGCACGTCATGGAACAGCCCGTCCTCGCGCTGCACCTGAAGGCCGCCGACCTGGTCCTGGAGGAGCAGGGTGAGGAACCCGTAGTCCTTGTGGGCGCCGACCCCCTGATCGGCGCCGTCACCGGCGCTCCCCGGGTAGCGCACGAGCTTGAGGTGCGGGTGGGCCCGGTCGCCGAAGACCGGGTCGTAGAAGTCGGCGGGCGCCCCGATGGAGGCGAGCAGCTCGTGCAGCAGCCGCTCGGCGACGGAGCTGAGCCGCTCGACCCAGGCGAGCGCGGCGGTACGCAGCTCGGGCAGGGAGTCCGGCCACTGGTTGGGCCCCTCCAGCCACCAGTACGCCGGCTCACCGGCCCCGGGTATCCGCGCGGGCCGCTCGGCCCCGATGTCGAGCTGATCCCGCCAGTCCCGGCTGCCGCCGGTGCGCTCGTCACCGGTGCGGGTGTATCCGCGGAAGTGCGGCGACCGTACGTTGTCGAGAGCGAGCCGCTCGTCCTCGGGCAGCGCGAAGAACCTCCGCATGGCGGAGAGCAGGGCGCGCGTCTCCTGTTCCGGGACCCCATGCCCGACGAGCTGGAAGAACCCCACGTCATGAGCGGCGCTGTGCAGCTGGGCGCGGAGCAGCGCACGGGCCTGGGGACCGCGATCGGCGGCCGAGAGATCGATGATCGGGAGCTGCTGGTACGACGGATTCGTCGACACGTGGGTCATGGTGCGTCCGCAAAGGGTGAGAGGGAGAAAAGTCGGCAGCGGATGGCTGCGCGAAGGGCTGGAGGCTCAGATGGAGCGTCGACAGCCCATGCTCGTGACGCGGACGTAGTCCACGTGGCGGCGCCGAACGAGCGAAAGCATGCGGTCAGAGTACTGCGTGCAGCAAAAATGTCGCGTGTCACAGCTCACGCCCGCAAAACTTCCCTGTACGTCGTCCGGGTACGTCTTCCGGGTACGTCTTCCGGAAACGCAGACGACCCGCGAGCTCGGGTCCCCCCGCCTGGGCGGGGGAGCCGGCCGGACGTACCGGCGAGCTCACGGGTCGGGTGACTGCTTGGGATTGGGCCGGCTGCACGCGTCTGTCGCGCACTGGTCCGGCACCGCACTGAAATGTGGTGACGGGCTGCTAGCCCGCAGCCACCTCTTCCGTCCGGTATGAATACATCTGCCGAACCACCTCCTCTCCGAAGTGATAGTCACACTAAAGAGCTGTAGGTCATGGATCAACCGGTTTTCCGAGACGTTGGCGGAGCCGATTCCAGGCGCTGGGTGTAGCCGTATCTGTCGCCTCGCTGCCGAGCCCTCAGAGGATGCTCCGGCGCCCCTCCTCGAAGTAGTGGCCCTCCGCCAGGTCCGTGAGCAGGTTCGGCTGTTCCGGCTTCCAGGAGAGGCGTTGCCGGGTCAGGGTGCTGGAGGCGCGCAGGTCGAGGGCGATGAAGTGGGCGAACCAGCCGAAGTGTGCGGCGGCCTCGGCGGCGGTCACCTGGACCACCGGTACGCCCAGGCCCTGGCCGATCGCGGTCGCGATGGCGTGGACGGGGACGCCCTCGTCGTCGATCGCGTGGACGCGGGTGCCCGCGTCGGCCTTCTCCAGGGCCAGCCGGTAGAGGCGGGCCGCGTCGAGGCGGTGGACGGCGGGCCAGTGGTTGGTGCCGGCGTCGATCGTCGCGGAGACGCCCTTGTCGCGGGCGATGTCGATGAGCTTGGGGACGAAGGCGCCGTCGTCGCGGCCGTGCACGGACGGGGGCAGGCGGACGACCGAGGTGCGCACGCCGCGGTCGGCGAGGGCGAGGGTGGCCTCCTCGGAGGGGACGCGGAAGGGCGCCACGGAGTCCGGGTGTGCCGCGTCCTCCTCGGTGGCGTAGATGCCGCGCTCGACCAGGAACGCCGACGTCGTCACGAAGGGCTTGCCGGTGCCTTCCAGTACCGACCCCATCGCCTCGATGGCGTGCAGGTCGATGACGCCCGAGGCGGCGATGTCGGAGAAGTCGTGCTTGAAGGCGGTGTGGATGACACCGTCGGCTGCCTCCGCGCCCCGGCGCAGGCTGTCCAGGTCGTCCAGGTCGCCGCGGTGCACCTGCGCGCCCGCCGCCCGCAGCGCCGCCGCGGAGTTGTCGGAGCGGGCCAGGCCGACGACCTCGTGTCCGGCGCCGATGAGTTCACGTACGACGGCGCTGCCCACGAAGCCGCTGGCGCCGGTGACGAACACACGCATGCTGATGACCCCCAGAGGGATGGAATTCGGGATGCCTCCAGCCTGGGGAACAGGGCGTCCCCGCGTCCAAAGCCTCTTTCGTATACGGCAATGCGATCTGGGCATCACCACAGCTAGGCTCGTTGTATGGCCGACTCCGACGCCCAGCCGATCCCCGGCGCCGCGGACCTCGATCTCCGTCTCGTCCGGTACTTCACCGTCGTCGCCGAGCACCGCCACTTCGGCCGGGCCGCCGACGCCCTGCACATCACCCAGCCCTCGCTGAGCCGCCAGGTGCAGCGGCTGGAGCGGGAGCTGGGGGCGCGGTTGCTGGACCGGACGCCGCAGGGGACGCGGCTGACGGAGGCGGGGGAGGTCTTCCTGGCGGAGGCGAAGGTGTTGCTGCGTGCGGCGGCTCAGGCGGCCGTACGCGCGCGTGCCGCCGCGCAGCCGCATCGGATGACGGTCGGTTTCACCTCGGGCATCATCGTCACCCCGGCGGTCCGGGCGGTACGGCACCGGCACCCGGACGCCGAGGTGCTGACCACTCACCTGACCTGGGACGACGCACACCATGCCCTGCTCGACCACCGGGTCGACGCGGTGGTGACGCGGCTGCCGTTCCGCACCGAGGGGCTGCGGGTGACGGTCCTCTACGACGAGCCGCGCGTGCTGATCGTGCCGCTGGACCACCGGCTGGCCGGCAAGGAGGCCGTCACGCTGGACGACATCGCCGACGAGCGGCTGCCGCGTACGGCGGACCCGGTGCGCAGCGCGTTCTGGCGGTTCGAGCCGCGTCCGGACGGGCGCCCGGCGCCGGACGGGCCGCTCATCGAGGCGGTCGAGGACAAGTTCGAACTCGTCGCCGCCGGCGAGTCGTTGGCGGTCGCCGCGCAGTCCGTGGGGCGGGTCCTGCGGCCCGACCTCACCATGGTCCCGCTGGAGGGCGTCGAGCCCAGCCATGTCGTCGTCGCCACCCGCGCGAACGACCGCAACCGCCTGGTGACGGCGTTCCGCAAGGCCGCGCGGGACCACCTCACCCTGGACGCGTGACCGTCCGGCAGATCGACCACCTACCGTTTCGCCCATGACGGAGCGACGCGCGATTCTCAGCGGTTCGGTGTTCGAGGAGCAGATCGGGTACGCCCGGGCCGTGGTCGACGGCGACTGGGTGCATGTCTCGGGGACGACCGGCTACGACTACGCGACCATGACCATCTCCGACGACGTCGTCGAGCAGGCCGAGCAGTGCCTGCGGAACATCGAGGCGGCCCTGACGGAGGCCGGGAGCGGTTTCGAGGACGTGGTCCGGGTGCGGTATCTGCTGCCCGACCGCGAGGACTTCGAGCCGTGCTGGCCGGTGCTGCGGCGGGCGTTCGGCCGGGTGCGGCCCGCGGCGACGATGATGATGTGCGGACTCGCCGATCCTCGTATGAAGATCGAGATTGAGGTGTACGCGCGGCGGGGAGGTGGAGGACGTGTCTGATCTTCCGATAGTCCGGCTGGAGCGTGCGGTCGGCGACGCCCTGCTCGAACAGTGGCGGTACGTCCACAACGTGATCATCCCGGCCGACCCGCTGAGCCTGGACGCGGTGCGGGAGCGCAGTACGCGCTACCGCCTGGAGAACGCGTACGTCGGTGACGTCCTCGTCGGCTGTTCCACCGTGCGCCCGCCGGAGGGCGAGGACGCGGTGGCGACCGTCATCGCGCGCGTGCTGCCCGCGCACCGGCGGCGCGGGTACGGGACGGCGCTGTACGAGAACGGGCTCGCCCACGCGCGCGTGCTGGGCGCGAGGGTGATCGAGACATGTGTGCTGGCCGTCAACGAGGACGGTCTGCGCTTCGCAGGAAAACAGGGCTTCGCCGAGGTCGAGCGGTATGTGCTCGACGGCGAGAGCGACGAATGGGTCGATCTCCGGCTCGCCTAGGCGCACCGGGACACCCGCAGAGACAGGAGCGGCGTACAACGATTCCCCCAACTTGTGGGAACTCGGTGTGTGCTGCGTCACGTTCCAGTTAGATGATTGCAAGTGAGCGAACCGACGTGCCGTACGTACGGACGCAGCCTGCAGGGGGTCCAGGTGAGTGCTTCCAGGCGTAGTGGGACCACCGACGAGCTGGGGCCGGACGAGCCCGAGCAGCCCGACCGGGACGGCTCGGACCTGCTCGCCGCCCTGCTCGACGGCATGGACGCGGCGCTGTGCGCCTTCGACGCGGACGGCGTCGTCACCCACTGGAACCGCGAGGCGGAGCGGATTCTGGGTTGGTCCGCGGCCGAGGCCGTGGGCCGGCACGGCTTCGCCGGGTGGGCCGTACGGGAGGCGGACGCCGAGGAGGTCGAGGGGCGGCTGCTGTCCGCCATGCAGGCCCCGGGGCGGCAGGTGCACGAGTTCGCGCTGCTGACCAAGGACGGCGGACGGGTCCTCGTACGGACCCAGTCGGCCGCCGTGCACGGCCCGGACGGCAAGCCCGCCGGGGTGTACTGCGCGTTCAGCGAGGTGCACGCGCAGATCGACCTGGAGCGGTCGATCGCGCTGAGCGAGGCGCTGTTCGAGGACGCCAGCTGGGGTGTCGTGCTCGTGGACGCGGACCTGCGGCCCGCGGTGGTGAACGCGCACGCGGCGCGGGCGCTGGGCATCGGCCGTACGGCCGTGCTGGGGCGGCCCCTGGGCGAGCTGCTCGCGCAGGGCGTGGAGGAACTGGAGAGCGCGCTCACGCATGTGCTGGCGGAGGGCGCGCCGCCCGCGCCCGCCGAGATCTGGGTGGGCGTGCGGACACCGGAGGGCGAGCAGCGGCGCTGCTGGCGGTGCGGGTTCGTGCGGCTGTCCTCGCCGCTCGCCGAGGAGCCGGTGCCGCTGGGCGTGGGCTGGCTGTTCAACGACGTAACGGAGGCCAAGCAGGCCGAGCAGGAGGCGTCCCTGCTGCGCTTCCGGGGCAACCAGCTGCATCGCGCGGCCCGCGCGGCCGCCGAGTGCGAGGACCCGGCGGAGGCGGCGACGATCCACCTGGACTTCGCACTCGCCGGCTTCGCCGACCACGCGCTGATCGACCGGGTGGCGGGGGACGGCTCGCTCGCCGACGGGGACTCGGACGTTCCGGTACGACTGGTCCGCGTCGCCGCCACTCCCTCCGGGGCGCCGGGGCCGAGCCTGCTGACCGGGCAGGCGGGGCTGCCGGTGCGGTACGCCGAGGGGCATCCGGCGTTGCAGTGCGTGGAGCGCGTCGGATCGGTGCGGGCGAGCGTGGGCTCGGTACCGGCGGAACGGGCGCGCGAGTGGGCGCTGTCCCGGCAGTGGCCGCCGGACGCGGTCCACGCGCTGTGCGCGGTGCTGCGGAGCCGGGGGCGGACGCTGGGAGCGGTGACGTTTCTGCGGGGGGCCGGACGGAGTCCGTTCGAACGGTCCGACGCGGCTTATGCGGAGGACGTGGCGATGCGGATCGCTGCGGCGCTGGATCTGGCGGGGACGCTGAGGAAGTGACCGTCGACGGTCAACGCCGGTAGAAGATCCGGTCCCCGTACTCCTCGAACACCCGCTCGTTCCACTCCAGCCCCCCGTCCACGTTCCCCGACCTCAGCATCGGAGGCTCCGCGCCCCGTTCCGCCAGGGACGTCGCCGCCGTCGCCACCATGGCCTGCATCAGGGCGGACGTCACCACCGTGGAGGCGGGGGCGAAGGGGGCCGGGACGGTGTCGAGGGTGAGTTCCGCGTCGCCGATGGCGATCTTGGAGTCGAGGACGACGTCGCAGTGGTCCTTGAGGTAGGTGCCGGAGGAGTGCCGGGAGCGGGTCTCCGTGGCGTACGCCACCGACGTCACGCCGATGACCTTCATCCCGCGCGCGCGGGCGGTCATCGCCATCTCCACCGGCATCGCGTTGCGGCCGGAGAGGGAGATGATCACGAGGGCGTCGCCCGCGCGGAGCGGGGAGCAGTCCAGGACGGTGCTCGCGAGGCCGTCGACGCGCTCCAGGGCGGAGCCGAGCGTGGCCGGCATGACGTCCACGCCCACCATCCCGGGTGCGGCGAGGAGGTTCATCAGGGCGAGGCCACCGGCCCGGTAGACGACGTCCTGCGCGGCGAGCGAGGAGTGCCCGGCGCCGAAGGCGAACAGCCGGCCCCCGGCGGCGACCGTGTCGGCGAGGAGCGTGCCGGCCGCGGCGATGGACTCGGCCTCCTCCTCGCGGACCCGCTGCAGCAGGCCGATGGCGGCCTCGAGGAACCGGTCGGCGGGCGTGCCGTCGCTCATACGAACCCCTTCGGGTTGGCTGTGTCGCGGATCACCGTGCGGTCTGGACCAGTGCGGTGTCAATACGGCCGTGCCGAAGCCCCGCAGGAGGCGTTCCGCGGTGGTCCGCGGGCCCGCGAAACCCGCTCGTTTCACCGGCGCGGCACGGTTGTCAGTGCTATGCGTCAGAATTGGGGTCAGGGCCAGCGCACGCGCCGCGGAGTGGTCGCGCTTCCGGCAGAGCTAATCGAGGGGCACGTATGTCCGGACTGATCGACACCACGGAGATGTATCTCCGCACCATCCTCGAGCTGGAGGAGGAAGGTGTGGTCCCCATGCGTGCCCGGATCGCCGAGCGGCTCGACCAGAGCGGGCCGACCGTCTCCCAGACGGTGGCGCGGATGGAGCGCGACGGCCTGGTGTCCGTGGCGAGCGACCGGCATCTGGAGCTCACCGACGAGGGCCGCCGGCTGGCGACGCGCGTGATGCGCAAGCACCGCCTCGCGGAGTGTCTCCTGGTCGATGTGATCGGCCTGGAGTGGGAGCAGGTCCACGCCGAGGCCTGTCGCTGGGAGCACGTGATGAGCGAGGCCGTCGAGCGCCGCGTCCTGGAGCTGCTGCGCCACCCCACCGAGTCGCCGTACGGCAACCCGATCCCCGGCCTGGAGGAGCTCGGCGAGAAGGACGGCGCCGATCCCTTCCTCGACGAGGGCATGGTGTCGCTGGCCGACCTGGACCCGGGCGGCGAGGGCAAGACGGTCGTGGTGCGCCGCATCGGCGAGCCGATCCAGACGGACGCGCAGCTGATGTACACGCTGCGGCGCGCGGGTGTGCAGCCCGGCTCGGTGGTGAGCGTGACGGAGTCGGCCGGCGGGGTGCTGGTGGGCAGCGGCGGTGAGGCGGCCGAGCTGGCGGCGGACGTCGCCTCGCATGTGTTCGTCGCCAAGCGCTGACCGGCCGCTCGTCCTGGGGTTTTTCCAACTGCGGTGGCCGTAGGGGCGGTTGTGGCGTCCCGGGGGAGGCCGCCGATGTGGCGAAGCGGTGTGGCCGATTCGAAGATTCAGTGCGCGGAATCGCAGCGCTCCGCCGCCCCGCGTGCAAGGCTGTCGCGTGAGGCATATGACCTGAGGGGGCCGGGATGATGTGCCGCAGACATGGGGAGGGCCCCGGCGCCATGTGGCGCCGGGGCCTGTCCTCCCCTGTGCTGACCCGGAGCCCCGAGCTCCCAGGGTCATTCCCCTCGGACCGATTTCCCCGAGCGGTCCGCCTCCCGCAGAAGATCTCCCCCCGGTCACGACGATCAATCCTGGAGTGAGGTCACTCGAATGAGGGGTGTTGGCGGCGGAGGACGCGTTTTCGAATAGGCATTCGATAGCCTGGGAGTGACGCGCCGGGCGGAATCTGCGCTTCAGGGAGGGGCGGCGGCGCGACAGCGAGCACGTCAGGCAGGGCAAGGCAGACATGGTTCACAGGACCGGCCGGCTGAGCGGGAGCAAGCGGTCCGAGCGGAGCTAGGGGGGTGCCAGGACCAATGGCGCGGCGCATCGACGTGACCGGAGCGGGCGGCGTACGCCTTGCCGCCTGGGAGTTCGGCGACCCTCCCAAGCCCGGCCAGGCGGCGGAGCCGACGGAGCGGGGCGTGGAGCAGGGCGGTGGTGCCGGCCGACGGGCCGGGCAGCGGACCGTCCAAGGCGCCCTCGACCGCTCACCCGGCGTGCTGTTACTGCACGGCCTCATGGGCCGCGCCTCCCACTGGGCCCCCACCGCCCGCTGGCTGTCCGAGCGCCACCGGGCCGTCGCCCTCGACCAGCGCGGCCACGGCCGCAGCGACAAGCCCCCGCAGGCCGCCTTCACCCGCGAGGCCTACGTCGAGGACGCCGAGGCGGCCCTCGAACAGCTCGGCCTCGGCCCGGCCGTCCTCATCGGCCACGCCATGGGCGCCCTGACCGCCTGGCAGCTCGCCGCGAAACGGCCCGACCTGGTCTCCGGCGTGATCATCTGCGACATGCGGGCCTCCGCCCTCGGAGCGGCCTCGCAGCGGGAGTGGGCCGACTGGTTCAAGTCCTGGCCCCTCCCCTTCGCCACCCTGGCCGACGTACGCAAGTGGTTCGGCGAGGACGACCCCTGGGTGGAGCGCCCCAACCCCGCCCGTGGCGAGTTCTACGCCGAGGTGATGGCCGAGTCACCGGACGGCTGGCGGCCCGTCTTCGAACCCGAGCAGATGCTGAAGTCCCGGGAGACCTGGGTGCTCGACGCGCACTGGGAGGAGCTGGCGCAGGTCCAGTGCCCCACGCTGGTCGTCCGCGGTCTCGACGGCGAGCTGGGGCGGGCGGAGGCACAGGAGATGGTGCGGGTACTGCCGCGGGGGGAGTACGCCGAGGTCGCCGACGCCGGCCATCTGGTGCACTACGACCAGCCGGAGGCCTGGCGGGCGGCCGTGGAGCCCTTCATCGAGAGCCTGTTCGGAGAGCGATAGCCGTCAGCCGTTGCCGATTGCCGATTGCCGCCAGGATCACCGGTGGCCGTAAACCCTTGGCGACCCCCGCCAGGGGCAGCGGCAGCGGCGGCCGTCAGCCCTTGCTGACCGCCGTCAGGATCTCCGGCAGCCGGGCCGCCGTGCGCGGTGCCGCCAGTCGCAGCCCCGCCAGTGTGATCGCCGCCCCGTACAGCGCCCCCACCGGCAGCAGCACCCAGCTCCACCGATCGCCGTCGCGCACCAGATTCAGCCAGATCGTCAGCGTGATGACCGGGGCGCACAGCAGCGCGGCGGCGATCATGCCGCCGAAGATCGAGATCCAGGCGAGCCCGGCCTGCCCCGGGGCCACGTTCTTGTAGCCCTCCTGCGGGATGGAGTACGGGAAGCGGGCCGAGGTCCAGGCACCCGTCGCCAGCATCGCGCCGAGCAGCGCGAAGGACAGGCCGAGCGCCTCCGGCAGCCGGGCCCAGTCGCCGAGCATCGCCGTCGTCACGACGGTCACGAGCGTCGCGTACGGCAGGGTGATCAGCAGCAGCGCCAAGGCGCGGCCGCGCAGTTCGACGTACGCGTCCCGGGGCGAGGAGATGGTCGTCGCGACCATCCAGAACGCGGAGGTGTCCTGCCCGAACTGGTTGTACATCTGGATGCCGAGCATTCCGGCGGCGAAGCACGCGAAGTAGATCGAGCCGGTGCCCTGAAGGGCGTTGAAGACGGGGACGATCAGCCCGATCGCGAGCGAGGTGACCCACGCGGCCTTCGTCTTCGGGTCGCGCCAGATGTAGCGCAGGCTGCGCTCGACCACCGTGCCGGTCCGCCCGCCCGGCAGCAGCCGCCCGAGCCCCGTCGACGTCCGCTCGCGGGCGGCCGAGTCGGTGGCGGCCTGGAGCGTGGAGCCGTCCGGCGAGATCATCAGCCGCGTCAGATGCCGCGACCAGAGCGCGACGAGGGCCACCAACGCACCGGCACTCAGCGCGAGTTGAGCGACCGCGACGCCGTACGACCCCGAACTCGCCGAGTCCACCGCACCGATCGCGGACGCCGGGGGTACCCAGCGCAGCACGTCCCCGGCCGGGTCCAGCTGCGCCAGACCGCTCGAACCCAGGCGCTGCACACCGAAGTTGGCCAGCTGCGCCCCGATCGCGATCACCAGCCCGCTCAGCACGGCCAGGTCCCGCCCCTTGCGGCTGGTCAGCAGCCGGATGTTGGCGACGGCCACGGCCCGCGCGAGCGCCACGCACACCAGCAGCGCCAGCACCACGCCGACGACGGCGACGACGTAGGCCACCCCGCCGTGCGCCACCGACACCGCCGAACCGATCAGCAGGCACAGCGTGAACACCGGCCCGATCCCCACCAGTGAGGCCGCGAGCAGCGCCCGCACCAGCGGCCGGGGCCGCAGCGGCAGCATCACCAGCCGCGTCGGATCGAGCGTCTCGTCCCCGCCGGGGAAGAACAGCGGCATCACCGCCCACCCGACGGCCAGTACCGCCACCAGCAGCACGGCCACGGACACGGCGTGCGCGTTGCCCCGCAACGCGATCAGCCCGAGCAGTTGCAGCGCCGCGAACAGCAGCGTGACGACGGCCGACACGACATACGCGGCCCGCCGCCCACCGGACTGCCGCAGCCCGTTCCTGAGCAGCGACAGCTTCAGCCGTACGACGACGGCGGTGACGTCGGCGCTCATCGGGCCGCCCCGCCGCCCAGCCAGTCCAGATCGGACCCGGCGTCCCGCCCGTGCGCCCCGACCAGCTCCAGGAACGCCTGCTGGAGCGACGGCGCCTCGCCGCGCACCTCGGCGAGCGTGCCATGGGCCCGGATGCGTCCGGCGGCCATCACGGCGACCCAGTCGCACAGCGACTCGACGAGCTCCATGACGTGCGAGGAGAAGACGACGGTGGCGCCGGAGGCGGTGTAGCGCTCCAGCACCCCGCGGATGGTCTGCGCGGACACCGGGTCGACGCCCTCGAACGGCTCGTCCAGGAAGAGGACTTCGGGGTTGTGGAGGAGCGCGGCCGCGAGTCCGATCTTCTTCCGCATACCGGTCGAGTAGTCGACCACCAGCTTGTGCTGCGCCCCGGCGAGGTCGAGGACGTCGAGCAGCTGCGCGGCCCGCTTGTCGACCTCGGCCCCGGGCAGCCCCCGCAACCGCCCGGAGTAGCCGAGGAGTTCCCGCCCGGAGAGCCGCTCGAAGAGCCGCAGCCCCTCCGGGAGGACCCCGATCCGGGCCTTGACCTCGACGGGATCCCGCCAGACGTCGTGCCCGACGACGGAGACGGAGCCCTGGTCGGGCCGCAACAACCCGGTGATCATCGAGAGGGTCGTCGTCTTCCCGGCCCCATTGGGCCCGACAAGCCCGATGAACTTCCCGGAGGGCAACTCCAGATCAATCCCGGCAACGGCAACTTGCTGCCCGAACCGCTTCCAGAGCCCACGCACACTTACAGCCGACGTCATGCATGCCAACCTAAGGGCTGGCTACCTGTCCCGACCGCACGCGTAAGCAAGCGGCGAGATCAACTCCTCAGCATCCGGCAACCACCGATTCGCGGGAGTGGGCCGACAAGCCCACTGCACAGCTCCACGCGAGCCGTACCGCGTAGGCGGAGCGGCAACATACGCACCCTCACCCAACGCCACCAGGTCCAAGGAAGAAGGCGTCCACCCAAGCTTCCGCACCAGCTCCGGCACCTTCACGGACGCCCCCGGCAACACGAAGAAGTGCATCCGACGATCAGGCGACAAGGTCACCGGCCCGAGCGTCAGCTCCATCCGCTCCATCCGGGCCAACGCGAGAAACCCGGCCGTCTCCGGCACGGACACCGCGTCGAAGGTCCGCCCCGTCGGCAGCAGAATCGACGCGAGCGGCTGCTTCTGCCACAACCGGCGCGCGACCGTCGCACTGCCGGTCGCCTGCGTCGCCCAGTCGTCGCGCGCCGGGTGCGCGCCGGGGGCGGCGCACGCCGCGTCACCGCAGGAGCAGCGCTGCACCCCGTCGACGGCTTCCAGCCAGGTGCCGGGGAAGACGTCCCAGTGGCGCTCCTCGGCGTAGCGTACGGCTGTCTCCAGCAGCGATTCGCCGCGCTGCTTCGGAATCTGAGCGGCTTCGGTGCCCGCGATCGTCTCTTCCACGATGAACACAACTCCCGCACCCACCTGGAGTTACGGGGGTTCAGGCCCTGCCGCCAATCTCCCGCCTGCCCCGCGGCGTCTGGTGCGCGCATCTGCGGCGTTGTCGTCGGTCGCCGACTCCCTCCTCCGCCTTGCAGCTGCACGCACCAGACGCCGCGGGGCCCGCCCTTCGGGCGGACGACGGGAGATTGGCGGCAGGGCCTGCGCGCGGGGGAGGGGCATCGATTCCGCATCTGGGGCGCATGGATGCACGTGTGGGGGCGCGCGGGAGGAACGGCGGCGTGATCGGGGTAGCCAGCTGTGGGGGCGGCAACCGCCTTTACCCCGGCAATCCTCGCAAGCCTCGCATTTTCGGTTCGATCGCGGGGCATCGATCTTCACGGCCGGATTTTTTCGGTGGAAGACACGTCAACTCGGTGCGTGGGCAGGCACCGCAGCCACAGGGGGTACGCCATGGCCGCAAGGCCTCTCGTCGCGCGGCAGCCGAACGAACGGCTGCAGGCGCTCATCCAGGAAGCGGGCTGCTCGAACGCCGGGCTGGCCCGCCGCGTCAACATGTGCGGCGCGGAGCACGGCCTCGATCTGCGTTACGACAAGACGTCCGTGGCGCGTTGGCTGCGCGGACAGCAGCCGCGGGGCCGGGCGCCGGCGATCATCGCGGAGGCGCTGGGCCGCAAGCTCGGCCGTACGGTCACGATCGACGAGATCGGCATGGCCAACGGCAAGAACCTCGCCTCGGGCGTGGGTCTCCAGTTCTCGCCGACCGTACTGGGGGCCATCGAGCAGGTCTGCGAGCTGTGGCGCAGTGACGTGGGGCGGCGGGACTTCCTGTCCGGCTCGTCCGTGGCCGCCTCCGCGCTCGTCGAGCCGAGCCGCGACTGGCTGATCTCCTCGCCGGACTCCCAGGTGGCGCGCTCGGCGGGACCCCGGGTGGGGCAGTCGGACGTGGCGGCCGTGAAGGCGATGACCCAGGCCCTCGTCGACCTCGACCACCAGTACGGCAGCGGGCATGTGCGGCCGGTTGTCGTGCACTACCTCAACAGCGTCGTCTCCGGGCTGCTGGCCGGGTCGTACCGGGAGGCCGTGGGGCGGGAACTGTTCGCCGCCGTCGCGCGGTTGACGGAACTCGCCGGGTACATGGCCATCGACACCGGCCAACCGGGCCTGGCCCAGCGGTACTACATCCAGGCGCTGCGCCTCGCGCAGGCCGCCGGGGACCGCGGCTACGGCGGGTACGTCCTCGCCGCCTCCATGAGTCATCTCGCCGCGCAGCTCGGAAACCCGCGCGAGATCGCGCAGTTGGCGCGGGCGGCGCAGGAAGGGGCGCGTGGGCGCGTGACACCGCGCGCGGAGGCGATGTTCTACGCGGCCGAGGCGCGCGGGCACGCGCTGCTGGGCGATGCGCGGGCGGCGCAGGCGGCCTCCGGGCGGGCGGTGAGCGCGCTGGAGTCGGCGGACGCGAACTCCGGGGACGACCCGGCGTGGATCGCGCACTTCGACGAGGCCTATCTGGCCGACGAGTTGGCGCACTGCCACCGCGACCTCGGCCAGGCCGAGGCTGCGGCGCGGCGGGCACAGGAGTCGCTGGACGGCCTGCCGGAGAACAAGGCGCGGCGCCGGGCCATCGGGTACGTCCTGCTGGCCACCGCTCAGGTGCAGCAGCGCGAGATCGAACAGGCCTGCCACACCGGCCTGAAGGCCGTGGAGCTGCTGGAGACGGTCCGGTCCAACCGGGGCGCCGAGTATCTCGACGACTTCCAGCAGCGCCTCGAACCCTTCCGGGACGAGCCTGTGGTACGGGAGTTCGGGGCCCGGCTGGAGCTTCAGGCCGCCGCGTGAAATCCGTGGGTACGAGGGCGTGAACTCCCGGGAAACGAAGGCTCTTGGGCGGAAAGCAGTGCTTAAGGAGGGCTTATAGAGCGGATGCGGGCCCGGTTCTGTTACCGCGGTCACAGGGACGCAGGTCACGTCCCGTGCTGCGTGGCACCGGGCTCGGGGGACCCGGTAGCGTGAGCCGACGATTCACAAGGTCCCCCATTTGTAGGAGTCCCGGTGACGCAGAGTGGACAGGGCGAGGAGCCCTCGCCGCGCGTGGCGCGCGAAGGCATCGTGCTGCCCTCGGACGGGGGCGAACCGCTGCTGCCGGGTATGACCGGCGTCCCCGCCGGCGGCAGTCACGGACCGGCGCCCGCCCCGGCGGCACCGCCCGCCGCGCCGCCGGGCGCTCAGGCCTGGGGCACCCCGTGGGGACCCGAGCAGCAGACACCGGCTCCGCAGCAGCCTGCCCCGGGTGACGGCTGGGGGGCCTCGCAGGGCCAGCAGTGGGGAGCGCCGGGCTCGTACCAGGGGGAGACCCCGGGCTCGTATCAGGCACCGGCCCCGGGCCCGTACCAGCAGGCCCAGCCACCCGACCCGTACCAGGCGCAGACGCCGGGCTATCAGACCGACCAGCCCACCTCCTACTACCTGCCGCCGGTCGGGCAGACGCCGCCCGCGCCCCAGCCGCTGCCGCAGGAGAACACCCCGGCACCGCAGTCGCCCGGCTACGACACCGACCAGGCGACCTCCTACTACCTGCCGCCCGTCGCCCAGACGCCGCCCGCCTCGCAGCCGCTGCCGCAGGAGAACGCCCCGGCACCGCAGCCGTCCGGCTACGACGCCGACCAGGCCACGTCCTATTACCTGCCGCCCGTGGGGCAGCCCCTGCCGATGCCGCCGGGCGCCGGCCCGTACGGCTCCCCCGCCGGGCCCGGCGCCGCCACCGGCGTACCCCTGCCGCCCGCCGACGAAGGCGCCACGCAGTACATCCCGCCGGTCACCTCGGGCGCGTTGCCGCCCGAGGTGCCGGGCGAGCGGACGCAGTTCCTGGGGCAGCAGCCGCAGCCCGCACCGCACGGACAGGGGGCGCACGCCGCTCCGGGTGCCGGGCCGCTGCCGCATGCGTCGGGGCCGGACGCGGAGGCGACGCAGTACATCGCGCCCGTGCCCGGGCAGCACGGCGGGGAGCGGCAGCCGCCCGCCGAGTTCGACAACCTCTTCCGCAGCGGTCCCGGCGGGGAGGGCCCGGCCGGAGCCACGCAGGTGCTGCCGCGCTTCGAGCCGGAGCAGGGCCAGCCGCAGCCGGCGTACATTCCGCCCCCCACCGGCCCCGGGCGGCGGGCCGCGCAGGCGGACGAGCGGGACCGCGGCGGACCGACCCGGTCGCGGGTGCCCGCCATCGCCGCCGTGGGCATCGGTATCGCCATTCTCGGGATCGGCGCGGGTGCGCTGCTGGCGGGCGGTGGCGGGGACGACAAGGGCGACGACAACAAGCCCGTCTCCGCGTCCGCCCCGGCGTCCGACGGTTCCGCCTCGCCGTCCACCGACGCCGCGAAGGAGCAGGCCGTCGCCCTGGACAAGCTGCTCGCCGACAGCGGTGACAGCCGGGCGTCCGTGATCAGCGCGGTCGGCAATGTGAAGGCCTGCAAGGACCTCGGCCAGGCGGCCACCGACCTGCGTGACGCCGCGGGCCAGCGCAACGACCTGGTCACCAGCCTGTCCGGGCTGTCCGTCGACCAGCTGCCGAACCACTCCGAGCTGACCACCGCCCTCACCAAGGCGTGGAAGGCGTCCGCGTCGGCCGACAACCACTACGCGGCCTGGGCGGACCAGGTCGCCGGCAACAAGAAGGCCTGCAAGAAGGGCCAGGCCCGCTCCACCCCGCAGACCCTGGCCGGCAACGAGGCGAGCGGCGAGGCGACCATCCAGAAAAAGACGGCCGCCCGGCTGTGGAACACGATCGCGAAGAAGTACGGCCTGACCGAGCGCACCTACACCCAGCTGTAGTCGGACGGCGCTAGCCGACCTCGGCGTTCGCCAGCGTCCTGCGGACGTCGGTGAAGCCGGGGTGCGCGGCCACGAGCCGGCCCTTGCGGACGACCTGGAGCGTCACGTCGGTGTTGACGAGGCGGGTCAGACCGATCTTCGCGAGGCCGTTCTCGTACTCCCAGTTGAGGGTCGGGGTGAGGCCGCCGGTGTTGACCTTCAGGCCGCCGTCGAGGGCCTTGCGGATCGCGGTGCCGGTCACCTCGCCGTCGCCGAGCGACTCCAGGACGGCCTTGAGGACGCTGTAGGCGATCCAGGTGGTCTGCACTCCGGCGTCCGCGGGGTCGATGCGGTTGTCGCCGAACGCCTCCTTCTTGATCACCTGCTTCATGGGGTCCCAGCGCTTGTCGCTCGCGACCGGGTACCAGCTGGTGATGTACGACCCCTCGTACGGCCCCGACTGCCCGCCGGAGGCGTTGATCACCGTCTGGTCGACGCTGCCGAGCACGGTGGCCGTGCGCACGGCCGGGTAGTTCACGCGGGCGCGGCGGAAGGAGTCCATGAAGGTGCCGGTGTGGTCGCCGAGGGCGGGCACCACACAGCCCTTCTTCGCCGGGTCGGTGGTGGTGTGCTCCAGGGCGCGCTCGGACTGGGTGGAGTACTCGGTGGCGTCCTCGTCGGCCAGCTGGTCCGCGGCGGCGGGATGGGCGCCCGCCTTGAGACCGGAGTCGATCATGGTGTGCAGCTCGTCGCCCGCGATGGAGTCGGGCCGGACCAGGGCGACGGGCCCGCAGGCACCGGCGAGTTCCTTGCCGAGGCCGGCCAGCAGGCTGGGCTGGCCGCCGTTGACGGGGAAGGAGAGCGGGCTCTCCAGCTCGGCGTTGGTGATGCCGTAGCCGCCCAGGTAGGGGATGTCGGCGCTCTCCAGGGTCGGGAAGAACGCGTCGCCGTGCTGGCTGTAGGAGCCGACGACCGCGACGACGCCCTCGTCGGCGGCGCGCTGGGCGCACTTGGCGGCGGTGACGGTGTCGTTCTGGTCGTTGCAGACGAGGACGGAGAGCTTGCGGCCGTTGATGCCGCCCTGGGAGTTGATCCAGCGCGCGTAGGCCTGCGCGAGGGCGGGCATGCCGGGCTTGTTGGTGGCGTTGGTGTTCATCGGCGCCCAGGTCATGATCTTGATCGGGTCGTCCCCGGCGCCCCCCGTGACACCGGGGACGACCCCGCAGCCGGCTATCAGTGACGCACATCCCACCAGCGCCCCCGCCGCGAGGGCGGTGGCTCTGACGGGCCGCGTGAGGATGGGGAGGAAGGTGTTGCGGGTGCGTCGCCTGCCAGTCATGGGCACACACGCTTCCGTCACATCGCCAACCTGGGAGTGACGTTCGGTCAACGGGTGGTGACGCGCAGGTGAATTGCGGGGGCCGGTGAGACCGGTGTGACGGGGAACGTACGATCGATGACCGTGCAAGGTTCGGAGAACTCTTCCCGTCGTGGCCGTCGCTCATCCACCATGGGCGCTATGCCACTGAACGACATGCCGTGGTGGCGCTGGCGCAGCAATGTGCGCTCCGCGCTGCACATGCTCTCCGACCCCGGGTTCCAGCGGGACGTCTGGCTGGCCGGCGTCGAGGGGTACGGAGACGTCACCGACGCCGTGTACCGCCTCGTCGAGGACACCTGGCTCGACAACTGGTCCGCCGAGAAGTACGTCGGCACGATCTTCCGGGACTCCCAGGAAGCCGCCCTCGTCGACACCGCCGTGCTGCGCGTGCTGCGGATCATGCACCAGGTCGGCCCGGACGCCCCGGTCTCCGTGTACATGGAGAACCCCGGCTGGCCGGAGGCGGTGCGGGCGGCGCGGGACGCGCACGTGCGCATGGCGACGGCCGACGGGGAGGACCCCGACACCCCGCCGCGCACCCTGCACGTCCTGCAGATCATGACCCGGTCCGCGTGACGGACGCGGTCCCTGCCGCGTCGGCGGATATGCGACCCTGTCCTGCATGAACGCGCAGTCCAGTCGAGCCGCGGCCCCGGCCGAGCAGTACGTCCTCACCCTGTCCTGCCCCGACAAGCAGGGCATCGTGCACGCCGTGTCGAGCTACCTCTTCATGACCGGTTGCAACATCGAGGACAGCCAGCAGTTCGGCGACCACGACACGGGTCTGTTCTTCATGCGCGTCCACTTCTCGGCGGAGGAGCCGGTGACGGTGGACAAGCTGCGGGCGAGTTTCGCGGCGATCGGTGACGCCTTCCACATGGACTGGCAGATCAACCGGGCCGAGGACAAGATGCGGGTCGTGCTGATGGTCAGCAAGTTCGGGCACTGCCTGAACGACCTGCTGTTCCGCGCGCGGATCGGGGCGCTGCCCGTGGAGATCGCGGCCGTGGTGTCCAACCACACGGACTTCGCCGAGCTCGTGGCGTCGTACGACATTCCCTTCCACCACATTCCGGTGACGAAGGAGAACAAGGCTCAGGCCGAGGCGGAGCTGCTCCAGCTGGTGCGGGAGAAGGACGTCGAGCTGGTCGTGCTCGCCCGGTACATGCAGGTGCTCTCCGACGACCTGTGCAAGCAGCTCAGCGGGCGGATCATCAACATCCACCACTCGTTCCTGCCGAGCTTCAAGGGTGCGAAGCCGTATCACCAGGCGCACGCGCGGGGTGTGAAGCTGATCGGGGCGACCGCGCACTATGTGACCGCCGACCTCGACGAGGGGCCGATCATCGAGCAGGAGGTCGAGCGGGTCGGGCACGATGTCACGCCGGACCAACTGGTCGCGATCGGGCGGGATGTGGAGTGCCAGGCGCTGGCGCGGGCCGTCAAGTGGCATGCGGAGCGGCGGATTCTGCTGAACGGGCGGCGGACGGTGGTGTTCGCCTAGGAGCTCGGGGGTTCGTGCTTTCGGGCGGCTGCGGGTGGGTTGTGGTTGCTCGCGAGGTTCCCCGCGCCCCTAAAAGAAGGGCGTGCAGCTGAGGCGCTTTTCAGGGGCGCGGGGAACTGCGCGACCAGCCCCCACTCACCCGCAGCCGCCGACCAAACAGAAACCGCCCCTTACATCCTGCTCAAGCTCGCCGCCGCGAACAGGACGTCCTTGATCGCCTCGCGGTCGCCCACCTGGCCGGCGGCCGCCTCCTCCGGCGACACATGGCCAGCGGCCAACTGGCAGAACTCCACGCCGTCCAGCGCCACATGCGCCACCTCGTGCTCCGCGGAGCCCATCGCCGCCGGGGAGTCCAGGGGGATCAGCCACTCGCCGCCGCCCAGGCCCTCGATCTCCAGGCGGAGGGTGCGGCCGGGCTCGCCCGCGGTGACCAGATGCCGGCCGTGCGCGGGAGACGCCAGCCCGTGCCGACGCCGCTCGGCCACCGCCGTGGGCAGCATGCGGGCCGCGAGGTCGATCATGCGGTTGAGGTGGCGCGGCGACGGGGGCTCGTACGGATAGTCGACGGCCTCCGCGATGTCCTCCGCGTGGACCCAGCACTCGAAGGCGCGGTCCAGCATCGCGTCGTGCAGGGGGAGTTCGAAGTCGCCGTAGGGGACGGACAGCTTTCCGGCTCCGCCACCCGTGAACGACACCGTGCGCACCAGGTCGTGGCTCTGCTCGCGCCACGGGGCGCGCACGGAGCGGGTGGGCGGGAAGTGCGAGCCGCGCCAGTACGCCTCGGTGCGGGCTGCCGGGGTGGGCGTCCGCGCGGTGACCTCGCCCAGCGGGTCGTCGAGACCGAGGGCCAGTGCCACCAGGCCGTCGACGGTGAGCAGATGCGCGATCACACCGGCGACGGTCGTACGACGGCTCGTCGCCGCGTCGGCCTCGAACCAGCGCAGCCGTACGGGCGCGTGCCACTCCGCGTCGCCCATGTCGCGGAGCAGGGCGTCCAGGCGGGCGGTCTCGGCGTCGTACGGCGCCGCCCACTCGGGCACCGGGATGCGGGGCGGGCGTCGGTCCAGGCAGCCCTCCAGGACGCGGGTGCGCAGGCCCGGGTCGAGGTCGAGGCTCTCGGGCGGGTGGAGCAGGCCGACCGCCTCGCGCAGCCGCAGCGCCTCGTCCGCGCACGCGCCGCACACGCCCAGGTGGTCCTCCACGGCGGCCGTCTCCTCCGCCGAGCAGGCGGCGAGCGCCCAGGCTCCGAGCAGCGACTTCAGCACCGGGTGCTCCAGGACGAGCGGCGCCGGCTTCGGCGGCTCGTCCAGGGGAGGGAGCGGCTGTCCCGTGTCCTCGACGGAGGCACGGGGGAGCGGTATGCGGGGCGGCTGCTGGCCGGGGTTCTGGGTGGGGCCGGGGGGACCACCGTCGGCCGGTCCACCGGGGCCGGCGGGCGGCTCGTGGGAGTCGTGTCCCTCGGGGTTCCGGGAGTCCTTCCAGGCGTCCTGGGTCTCGTCCTTCTCGCGGTCCTTCCCGTCCTCCTGGCCCTCGTGCTCGTCGTACGACTCGAAGCGGTCCGCCTCGTTCATGCCGCGCCCCCGTATTCCGGAGGGGCACCGGGGGCGCCGGTGTCATGGGCCGTGGACAGCAGTTGCAGGCCCAGGCGGAGGCGGCGACGGGCCTCGTCCTCGGTGACGCCGAGGTCGGCGGCGGTCTGGCGGTAGTCGCGGCGCTGGAAGTAGGCCAGCTCCAGGGCGGCGCGCAGCGGGGCGGGCATGGACGTGACGATGTAGTCGGCGCGGGCGGCGACGGAGGCGTGGCGGACCTTGCGCTCCAGTTCCTCCGTGGAGCCGCCGCCGCCCTGGGCGAGGGCGGCGGTCTCGGTGGCGCGCAGGCGCTGCACGGCGAGCCGGTGGGTCAGCCCGGCCACCCAGGTGCGCAGCGGGCCCTGCTTGGGGTCGTAGGCGTCGGGGTGCTGCCAGACATGGGCGAAGACCTCGCGGGTGATGCCGTCGGCGGCGCGCTCGTCGCCGAGGACGCGGTGGGCGAGGCCGTGCACGAGGGAGGCGAAGCGGTCGTAGAGCTCGCCGAGGGCGGCCGCCTCACCGCGTGCGAGCCGCTGCTGCATCTTGCGGTCCCAGCGGGGCGGTGCGTCCTTCTTCGCCATGCGGCCCCCTCACCCTGATCGCCTGCCCGTCGAACCGGGCGCCGTGCCCGTCAAGCCTGAACCCACCGTCTCCTCGAATGTAGTCGGCACGTCTGACAGCGCACGCCCCTTTGTCGCAATGCGCGCCCCCGGGGAGCGGAGGATGATAGTGGACCTTCGCCTACCCCACCGTTTCGCGCTCATCCCCGATCGAACAGGATCGAAGGCGACTAAAACAAGCCTCTTTTGATCGGTTTCCGTTTCTCGGCTTGTGTTTCAGGGCACGGCCGGTGGGCAGCCGCGCTGCAAGGAAGCGTAGGAATCGCTTCCGTTTCCGGCGAGCGAAGGGCGTTGGTGGTGGCGTTCAACGTGACCGGTGACGAGCACGGGGACTGGGCCGTGCTGCGAGTGTCGGGCGAGCTGGATCTGGTGACGTCGCCGGTGCTGCGTCAGCGGGTGCACGACGTGGTGGCCGAGGGTCGCCACAGTCTCGTCCTGGACCTCTCGGAGGTCTTCTTCTGCGACTCCAGCGGCGTGGGCGTCCTCATCGCCTCCCGCCGCCTGATCCGCTCCTGCCAGGGCCGGCTGCGCCTGATACTGCCGGCCCAGGGCGCGACGGAGGGGTCGCACGTCAACAGGGTGCTGGGCGCGCTGGGCGTACGGCGGCTCTTCGACGTCCACCTCGACGTGGACTCGGCGACGGACGACGAGGCGGGCCCGCTGTCGGCGTAGGGGCCCCGTTTTCACAAGGGTCTGCGCTGTGCCACACCGTTGTTCCGAAATTCCCCCGGTCTTGGCACAACCGACGCTTTCCGCAGCCCGGAACGGGCCGCGCGTCGTACGCTCCGAGCGAGATGCACCAGATGCACCCCCACGTGACGTAAGGCGGCTGGTAGAGACATGGTCAGCAGCGAGTACGAGCGCAGGATCGCCGCCCGGTTCGCCACCTTCGACCAGGACGGCAACGGGTACATCGACCGGGAGGACTTCAGCGCGGCGGCCAAGGCGCTGCTCGCGGAGTTCGGCACTGCCGCCCGGTCGGACAAGGGACAGGCCCTGTACATCGGCGCGGAGGCGTTCTGGCAGGGCATGGCCGGGATAGCGGACCGGGACGGCGATCAGCGCATCAACCGGGACGAGTTCGTCAACGGCGCCGTCAAGCGGCTGCGGGACAACCCCGACCGGTTCGCCGAGATCGCCCGCCCCTTCCTGCACGCGGCCCTCGCCGTGGCCGACCGGGACGACGACGGTACGGCGACGGTCGAGGACACCGCGCGCGTGCTCAGGGCCCTCGGCGCGGCACCGGACGTGGCCCTGGCCGCCGCCACCGCCCTGGACGCCGACGGCGACGGGAAGATCGCCGAGTCCGAGGTCGTCCCCGCCTTCGCCCGCTACTTCACCGTTCCGGAATAGCGGACCTTCCGCCCCCTACCGCACCGTTCCGGAATAGCGCTCGCGCAGCTTGTACTTGAGCACCTTGCGCAGCGTCTCGTTCCGCGGAAGGGCGTCCACCACCTCCAGCCGCTCCGGCAGCTTGTGGGCCGACAGCCCTTCCGCGCGGAGGTACGACACGACGTCGGCCAGCGTCAACTGCGCGGCCCCGGGCGCCGGTTCCAGCACCGCGCACACCAGCTCGCCCCGCTCCGCGTCCGGCAGCCCGACGACCGCCACGTCCCCCACCGCCGGGTGCGCGGCCAGCAGGTCCTCGATCTCCTTCGCCGAGATGTTCTCGCCCTTGCGGATGATCACGTCCTTGGCGCGGCCGGTGAGGACCAGATGCCCGGTCTCCGTGAGGAACCCCAGGTCGCCGGTGCGCAGGAAGCCCTCCTCGTCGAAGGCCTCCGCCGTCTGCGCCGGGTCCAGATAGCCCTGGCACACCGCCTCGCCGCGCAGCCGCACCTCCCCCTCCACGATCCGTATCTCCATGCCCTCCGGCGGCCGCCCCTCGGTCGTCGCGAGGTTCTCCGTCGTGTCGTCCGGCGCGCCCATCGTGATCATCGGCACCTCGGTCATGCCGTACCCGTGCGTGAGCTGGACGCCCATCTCACGCACGACCGCGTGATAGACCTCCGGCGGCTTCGGCGCCCCACCGCCGGCGAGCAGCCGCAAGGTGGGGATGACGGGGGTGCCCGGCTGCTTGCGCTGCTCCGCCAGGAACATCGAGTAGAACGCCGTCGACCCGCCCGCCACCGTCACCCCGTGCTTGCGGTACCCCTCCAGCGCGTCCGGCAGCGCGAACTGCTCGAACATCACCGCCGGGAAGCCGTACAGCAGCAGCATCACCGTGTAGTCGGGGCCCGCTATGTGGGCGTACGGGAAGGCCATCGAGCCCACGTCGGCGGCGGTCAGACGCAGCGCGTGGGCGAGGCAGGAGCCGCCCGCGATCAGCGAACGGTCCGTGTGCAGCACGCCCTTGGGGTCGGAGGTCGTGCCCGAGGTCCAGTAGATCCAGCGCACCGAGGTGCCCTCGGCGGGTGGCGGGGGCAGTACGTCCGGGTCGCCGTCCGGCAGGTCGTCGTACGCCTCGAAGACGCCCTTGGCGCCGAGCTGCCGGGCCATCCCGGTGTGGTCGAAGCCGCGCCAGGTGCCCGGCACCGCGAAGAACTCGGCCTTCGACTCCCGTAGTGCGAAGCCGACCTCACGGTCCCGGTAGAAGGGGATGACCGGCGTCTGCACGGCGCCCAGGCGGGCCAGCGCGAAGGAGAGCAGGGCCGTCTCGATGCGGGTGGGCAGCTGCCAGGCGACGACCGTGCCGGGGCGGACGCCCATGCCGTACAGACCGGCCGCCACCCGCTCGGCACGCGCGCGTAGCTCGCCGAAGGTCAGGGTGCGGTCGTCCTGGAGGAGCACGGGACGCTCGGGGGTGAGCCGGGCGCGGCGCTCCACGAGCTCCCACAGCGTCCGGGCGGAACTCAGGGTGTGCGGGGTCTCCGTCATGTCTGCCCCCTGCCTTGGCTGACGACTCGTCAGGTGACATGCTATCTGACGGGTCATCAGATACGTACCGGCCGGCGGAGGGGAACCATGACCGAACTGCCCCGCATCATCAGCGTCGACGACCATGTGATCGAGCCCGCGCACCTCTTCGAGACCTGGCTGCCCGCCAAGTACCGCGACCGCGGCCCGCAGCCGCTCACCGCCGGGATCGGTGAACTCGCCTACGTGGGCGGCAAGTACCAGATCACGATGGACCCGGACGGCCCGCCCACCGACTGGTGGATCTACGAGGACCTGAAGTTCCCGTACAAACGCAACATCGCCGCCGTCGGCTTCGACCGGGACGAGATGACCCTGGAGGGGATCACCCGCGAGGAGATGCGGCGCGGCTGCTGGGACCCCAAGGCGCGCCTCGCCGACATGGACCTCAACCATGTCGAGGCCAGCCTCTGCTTCCCCTCCTTCCCGCGCTTCTGCGGACAGACCTTCGCCGAGGCGCACGACAAGGAGGTCGCGCTGGCCTGCGTGCGCGCCTACAACGACTGGATGGTCGAGGAGTGGTGCGGCGACAGCGGCGGGCGGCTCATCCCGCTGTGCCTGATCCCCCTGTGGGACGTCGAGTTGGCGGTCGCGGAGATCCGGCGCAACGCCGCGCGGGGGGTGCGTGCCGTGACCTTCTCCGAGATCCCGACCTATCTCGGGCTGCCCTCCATCCACTCCGGCTACTGGGACCCGTTCTTCGCGGCCTGCCAGGAGACCGGCACGGTCGTCAACATGCACATAGGCAGCAGCTCCCAGATGCCGGCCGCCTCCCCCGACGCACCCCCCGCCGTCCAGGCCGCCCTCAGCTTCAACAACGCCATGGCCTCGATGATGGACTTCCTGTTCAGCGGCGTCCTGGTGAAGTTCCCGACGCTCAAACTGGCGTACAGCGAGGGCCAGATGGGCTGGATCCCGTACGCCCTGGAACGCGCCGACGACGTCTGGGAGGAGCACCGCGCGTGGGGCGGGGTGCGCGGCACGATCCCCGAGCCGCCGTCGACGTACTACTACCGGCAGATCTTCTGCTGCTTCTTCCGCGACAAGCACGGCGTCGCGTCCCTGGACGTCGTCGGCCGCGACAACGCCACCTTCGAGACCGACTACCCGCACGTCGACTCGACCTTCCCGCACACCAAGGAGGTCGCCCTCGACCATGTGAAGGGCCTCGACGACGAGACCGTCTACAAGCTGATGCGCGGCAACGCCATCCGCATGCTCGACCTGGACTTCGACAAGGACCCCGACGCCTGATGGACCTGTCGTACACGGCCGAAGAGGAGGAATTCCGGGCGGAGTTGAGGCGCTGGCTGGGCAGTGTCCTGCCCGCCCTGCCGCCCAAGCCGTCCCCGGACGACTGGCCGGGGCGCCGCGCGTACGACATGGGCTGGCAGCGGATGCTGTACGACGCCGGGTACGCGGACGTGCACTGGGATGCCTCGCCGACCCTGCGGCTCATCTTCCTGGAGGAGACCGAGAAGGCCGGCGCGCCCTATGTGGGCGCCGGTTTCGTCGGGCTGCTGCACGCCGGGCCGACCATAGCCGCCGAGGGCACCGAGGAGCAGCGGGCGCGCTGGCTGCCGCCGATCCTGCGCGGGGACGAGGTGTGGTGCCAGGGGTTCAGCGAGCCCGACGCCGGTTCCGACCTCGCGGCGCTGCGCACGCGCGCGTGGCGCGACGGCGACGACTACGTGGTGAGCGGCTCCAAGATCTGGACCTCGCACGCCGAAGTCGCCGACTGGTGCGAGCTGTTGGTGCGGACGGACGCGTCGGCGCCGAAGCACCGCGGGATCACCTGGCTCGCGATGCCCATGGACGCGCCGGGGATCACCGTACGGCCGCTCCAAACCCTCGCCGGGAGCGCCGAGTTCGCCGAGGTGTTCCTCGACGAGGTGCGGGTGCCGGTCGGCAACCGGGTCGGGGACGAGAACGACGGCTGGCGCGTGACCATGGTGACGCTGTCCTTCGAACGCGGCACGGCCTTCGTGGGCGAGGTCGTCGCCTGTCGCCGTGTGCTGCGCGAACTCGCCGCGGAGGCACGGAAGAACGGGCGTTGGGACGATCCGGCGCTCAGGCGGCGTCTAGGGGGTCTCAACGCCGAGTTCCGGGCGTTGTGGAGGCTCACGCAGTGGAATGTGAGCGAGGCGGAGGCGCGGGGCGGGGGGCCGGGGGTCGGGGGGTCGGTCTTCAAGTTGCGGTACTCGCAGGCGCGGCAGGAGTTGTACGACGCGGCGGCGGAAGTGCTGGGGGAGGGGGCGTTGGATCTGGGGGCGCCCTGGGTGGTGGATCGGTTGTCGTCGTTGTCGTACACCATCGCGGCCGGGACCTCGCAGATTCAGCGGAACATCGTGGCTGAGCGGATTCTTGGGTTGCCGAAGGGGAGGTGAGGAGGTGCGGTTTCAACTGACGGAGGAGCAAGTGGCGTTGCGCGATGCCGTGCGAGCCGTGGTCGGTCGTCGGGCGGCTGCGGGTGGGTGGGGGCCGGGCGCGCCCACGCGGCGGAGCCGCACATGTCAGAGCCCCGCGCCCCTTGGCGGCGATGCCCAGCCCGGCATTGATCGGGGGCTGTGGCGGGCCCTTGGGGACCTCGGGTTCTTTTCTCTGCGGTTGGCCGAAGCCGATGGTGGCGTTGGACTTGGGCTTCCCGAAGCCGTGTTGGTGTTCGAGGAGGCCGGGCGGGGGCTCGTGCCCGGGCCGCTCGTCGCCACTCATCTTGCCGCCGGCGTGGTGCCCGGTGCGGATACCGGTGAGGTGGTCGTGGCCGCCGCGGACGGGCGGCTCGTGGAGTGGATGGATGAGGCCGATGTCGTGATGGCGGGTGCCGAGGGGGCCGTGCCCTTGCGGTCCGTGGACCCGTGGACGCCGTTGCATCGGGTGCCCGCGCCGGCGCCCACCGATCCTGTCGCCGTCCTCCTCACCGCCGCCGAGCAGCTCGGGACCGCCACGCGCGCGTGCGAGCTGGCGGTGCAACACGCCCGGACCCGTGAGCAGTTCGGGCAGCCGATCGGGGCGTTCCAGGCCGTCAAGCATCTGTGCGCGGAGCAGCTGGTGCGGGTCGAGGTGGCCCGGGCGGCGGTGTACGCGGCGGCCGTGACCGCCGACCCGGCGGACATCGCGGCGGCCCGGCTTCTCGCCGACGAGGCCGCCGTGCGCGGCGCCCGCGACTGCCTCCAGGTGCACGGCGGCATGGGCTTCACCTGGGAGTCCGAGGTGCATCTGCTGCTGAAGCGGGCGTGGGTGCGGGCGCAGCGTGGCGGCGGACGGGCGGAGAGTGAGGAGCTGCTCGCGGCCGAGCTGACGGCCTGACAGGGGCTGCTCTGCGCAGTGGTCGAGGTCCGCCCCGGAAATGTCGCGGACTGTGGCATACCGGAATCACGGAGCGTTGATATCGGGTTGTGTCCTAGGCGTGACCCGTCACGGCCTGGAGTCGGTGCCCTACTCCGGTACCTTCTGTGGGATGCGAGTGGTTCCGAGCACTAGCCGTGCCGGTGTTGCCTCCGAGGCGGCTCCGGACGAGGCGGTGCGTGCCGCTTCTCGCCGGGTGGAAGGGCTGTCGGCCCCCACCTGTTCGACTCCCCGCAGCGAGCGTCGCACAGTATGGCGCACGCGTACTCCTTCGCGCTGGAATATGCCCGAAGCGCTTGTTGGGGTGACTGTACGTCAACCATGCTGTCTCGTAAGGGACTCACGTTCTGTGACCCCGGCTTTGGCCATTGTTCTGGCCATGCAAAAAATGGCTACGATCGTGGCCCTCGTGAGGCGCGAGGCTATGTGTCTGCCGGTTCGGATGGTGTGAGCGGTGCAGGTGCTTCAAATGCAGCTGGAGATCCGGCCCGACCCCGCTGAGGTGGGACGAGCCCGCAGGTGGGCGCGGTCGCGACTCGCCGGGTCCGGCATAGGGGCCGACGAGCCGCTCGCCGAGACCCTGATCCTGCTCGTGTCCGAGCTGGTCACCAACGCCGTGGTGCACACCGGCTGTCCGGCCGTGCTCCGGCTGTCGCTGCCCGGTGCCGTGACCGGGGAGGCCACCGTCCGCCTGGAGGTGGCCGACACCAGCAGCTGTGCGCCGGTGCCGCGTTGTGTCGACGGGGACGCCACCGGCGGCCGGGGGCTCGCCCTGGTCGACGGCCTCGCCGACCGCTGGGGCTGGAGCCCCGAGGGCGCCGGCAAGCGCATCTGGTGCGAACTCGACCGGTCCGCGCAGGAGGATCGCGCGGCCGGTCCGGCCTTCGCGGGCGGGGCTTCGGCGTTCAAGGGGTACGAGGGTTTCGCGTACGAGGCGGTGTAGGGGCCGCGCGACGGGTGCACGGCTGCACGGTGGCCCGGTCGCCCCCGTCGGGTGCGGGGCGGTGCGCCGTGATGTGCTTCCGTGCGCGCCCATGGCAAATAGGGCGTAAGTGATAAAACTCCCGACCGGTGTTGACGCCGCGTGTTCGTCTGCTCACGCTTGTGGTCAGCGATTCGCCGCGAGGGGACGACGAGGGCTTCGGTGACGGGAGCCCTTGCCGAGTGTGGGTCGTTGGTCCGGCGTCGGTTCCCTCGGGGCCTGGGAATCGGGGCGCGCGGCCGGACGGCGGCGCTCGGCGTGCCGCCGTCCGGCCATCCTCACAGAATGGCGACCGGTGCCACGGGAGTTCCCGTCGCGCCGGCGAACGGCTCGGGCATCGCCGCGAGCAGGAACGCGTAGCGGCCTTCTTGTCCACAGGCTGTGGACAACTCTTCGAGATTCCAGTTCTGGCCCTGCAGCATCCCCATCTCCACCAGGTCGAGCGCGTGCACGGGCAGCCACAGGTCCTCGATCTCGGGCGGGAAGATCTCGAACGTCAGGGTGTCGTTCGCGACGGCCGCGACATCGCGCGCGTGGAACCACTCCGGCGTACGGATCGACAGGCCGGGTGACGGATAGCCGTACGCGTGCTTGTCGCCCGCCAGCAGGACCTGCAACTGCCCCGTCCGTACGAGCACGATGTCGCCGGCCCGCACGCGCGTGCCCGCGAGTTCCTCGGCCGCCTCCAGGTCCTCCGGGGTGACCGCGTGGCCGCCGTCGAGCCGGTCGACGCCCCGCGCGCGTGCCACGTCCAGGAGCACCCCGCGCGAGACGATGTGCCGCGCCTTGTCGATGCCGCTGAACCGCGCGCCGCCGTGCGCGGTGACGGTGTCGGCCGGGCGGCCGTTGTAGAGCCTGCCCGAATGCGAGACGTGCGGGAGCGCGTCCCAGTGGGTGGCCGCCTGGAGTCCCATCGTCACGGCGTCGTCGCTGCACGCCACCGTCCCCGGGCCGAAGATCTCCTGGTTGATCTGCACCATGGCGTGCAGCGGATTCACCCGGCCCGGGATCATGCCGGTCTGCACCCCGTCCTGGTGGAGCGGCAGCGCGAGGGGGACGCGGCGACCCGTCCTGACCTCGGCGGCGGCCTGCCGCACCACCTCGTCGGTGATCAGGTTGAGGGTGCCGATCTCGTCGTCGGCGCCCCAACGCCCCCAGTTGTTCACGCGCTTGGCGATCTCGTGGAACTCGGCCGGCAATGTCATCGGCGCTCCCCAGGGGCTTGTCTCCGGGTATCTGACGGGTCATAAAATCTAACGGTCCGTCAGAAACCGCGGGAAGGGGCCGGTCGTGGGGAACTTCTTGGCAGGCAAGGTCGTCGCCGTGACGGGGGCGGGGCGCGGGATCGGACGGGCGGTGGCGCTCGCGGCCGCGGCCGAGGGGGCGCGGGTCGTCGTCAACGACTACGGGGTCTCTGTGGACGGGTCCTCGCCGACGAGCGAGGTCGCCGAAGCGGTCGTCAAGGAGATCGTCGCGGCGGGGGGAGAGGCCGTCGCGGTGGCCGACGACGTGTCCACGATGGCGGGCGGGCAGCGGATCGTCGACGTGGCCCTGGCGTCGTACGGGCGCCTCGACGGGGTCGTGTGCGTCGCCGGGATCCTGCGCGAGCGGATGCTGTTCAACATGACCGAGGACGAGTGGGACTCGGTCGTCGCCACGCATCTGAAGGGGACGTTCACCCTGTTCCGCGCGGCGTCGGCGGTGATGCGCAGGCAGCGGGGCGGGACGCTGATCGGGTTCACCAGCGGGAACCATCAGGGGTCCGTGTCGCAGGCGAACTACAGCGCGGCGAAGGGCGGGATCATCTCGCTGGTCCGCAGCGCGGCGTTGGGACTGCACAAGTACGGGGTGACGGCGAACGCGGTGGCGCCTGTCGCCCGTACGCGGATGTCCGCCGGGGTTCCCATGGAGCTGGCGGAGATCGGGGAGCCGGAGGATGTGGCCGCGCTGGTGGTGTACCTGCTGTCGGACCGGGCCCGGGAGGGCGGGATCACGGGGCAGGTGTACACGATCGCGGGGGCGAAGTTGGCGGTGTGGGCTCAGCCGCGGGAGCTGCGCGCTGCGTATGCCGGGGGTGGGGCCTGGACGCCGGAGGCGATTGCGGAGTTCTTGCCGGGGTCGGTTGGGGTGGATCCGATGCCGATGCTCACGCATGTGGCGGCGATGGAGAAAGCGGCGCGGGGCGGGGCTCGGCCTAACGCCCAGTAGCTCGGGGGGACTTGTGGTTTGGCGGGTGCGGGTTGGTTGTGGCTGGGCGCGCAGTTCCCCGCGCCCCTAAGGGCATACACCTCCGCGGCGTTGAGAGGAGAGGTCCGTGGACTTTGGGTTCACCGCCGATGACGAGGCGTTCCGCAAGGAGGCTAAGGCTTGGCTCGGCGCACATGCCCGGACCGATGTCGATCGTCGCGTCTGGGAGCGGGAGCTCGGTTCCGCCGGGTGGATCGGGGTCGGGTGGGGGGAGGCGGGGTACGGGAATCGGGTTCTCGGGCTTACTCGGCAGGTTGTCTGGGCCGAGGAGTATGCGCGGTCCTCGGCTCCTCCTCGGTCCGGGCATATCGGGGAGAATCTGCTGGCGCCGACCCTCATCGCCCATGGCAGTCCGGAGCAGAAGGCCCGGTTCCTGCCGGCCATCGCCGCCGGGGACGAGCTGTGGTGTCAGGGGTACAGCGAACCCGGGGCCGGGTCGGATCTGGCCGGGGTGCGGACCGGGGCCGTGCGGGACGGGGAGTGGTACCGGGTCAGTGGGCAGAAGATCTGGACCTCGCTCGCGCAGGACGCCGACTGGTGTTTTGTGCTGGCCCGTACCGAAGCCGGGTCGCGGCGGCATCAGGGGTTGTCCCTTCTCCTCGTGCCCATGGACCAGCCGGGGCGGATCGAGGTGCGGCCCATTCGGCAGCTGACCGGGACCAGCGACTTCAACGAGGTCTTCTTCGACGGGGCACGCGCGTGTGCGGAGCATGTCGTCGGGGGTGAGGGGAACGGCTGGCAGGTGGCCATGAGTCTGCTCGGGTTCGAGCGGGGGGTGTCCACGCTGGCCCAGCAGATCGGGTTCGCCGAGGAGTTGGGGCGGGTGGTGCGGGCCGCCGTCGACTCGGGGGCGGTGGACGATCCCGTCGTACGGGACCGGCTCGTCCGGCAGTGGGCCGAGCTGCGGGTGATGCGGTGGAACGCGCTGCGCACGCTCGGGCGGGCCGGGGACGCCGGGGCGCCCAGCGTGGCCAAGCTGTTGTGGGGCGGCTGGCATCAGCGGCTGGGAGAGCTGGCCATGGCGGTTCGGGGGGCCGTGGGGAGTGTGGGGCCGCGGGAGTGGGAGGCCTCCTCGCCGTATGAACTCGACGCGTTTCAGCGGCTGTTCCTGTTTTCGCGGGCCGACACCGTCTACGGCGGCTCTGACCAGATCCAGCGCACGATCATCGCCGAGCGGGTGCTCGGGCTGCCCAGGGAACCCAAGGGGGTTGTGTGATGCGCGGCGTCTTGTTCGACGGGAAGCGGGTCGAGGTCGTGGCCGACCTGGAGGTGCGGGAACCGGGGCCCGGGGAGGTGGTCGTCGCCATCGCGGCCGCCGGGTTGTGTCACAGCGACCTGTCTGTCGTAGACGGGACCATTCCGTTCCCGGTGCCCGTGGTGCTGGGGCATGAAGGGGCCGGCGTGGTGGCGGCCGTGGGGGCGGGCGTGACCCATGTCGCGGCCGGTGATCATGTCGCGCTGTCCACCCTCGCCAACTGCGGGACCTGCCCGGAGTGCGACCGGGGGCGGCCCACCATGTGCCGGCAGGCCATCGGGCGGCCGGGGCAGCCGTTCGCGCGGGGTGGGCGGCCGGTGTTCCAGTTCGCCTCCAACTCGGCGTTCGCGGAAAGGACCGTGGTGAAGGCCGTGCAGGTGGTGCGGATTCCGCAGGACATTCCGCTGACCTCGGCCGCGCTCATCGGATGCGGGGTGCTGACCGGGGTGGGGGCCGTGCTCAACCGGGCCAAGGTGGACCGGGGCGACAGCGTGGTCGTGATCGGCACCGGGGGCATCGGGCTCAACGTCCTCCAGGGGGCCCGGATCGCGGGGGCGCTGCGGATCGTCGCCGTCGATGCCAATCCGGCGAAGGAGGCGGTGGCCCGGCAGTTCGGGGCGACCGACTTCCTGACGTCGACCGAGGGCGTGCGGGAACTGCTGCCGACCGGGGCCGACCACGTCTTCGAGTGCGTCGGGCGCGTCGAACTCGTCCGGCAGGCCGTCGATCTGCTGGACCGGCACGGTCAGGCGGTCCTGCTCGGGACGCCGCCGGCCGGGGCGGAGGCGTCCTTCGTCGTGGCGTCCATGTTCCTGGACAAGTCGATCCTGGGCTGCCGTTACGGCTCCTCGCGGCCGCAGCGGGACATCCCGCTGTACGCCGAGCTCTACCGGCAGGGGCGGTTGCTGCTCGACGAGTTGGTGACGCAGACGTATCCCGTGGAGGAGTTCGAGCGGGCCGTGGTGGACGCGGAGGCGGGGAAGGTGGCGCGGGGGGTGCTGACCTTCTGAGGGTCGGCGCGGAGTTGTCCACAGGGCAGGAAAATCACTGCCGTGTTGTCAGTGCCGACGCCTACGGTCGTTCGCATGACCTACCGCGACGTCGCCTCCAAGTCGGTGCTGATCTGGGCCGGTACGGCCGTCGGCGCCCGTATGCCGGTCGCGATGGCCCCGCTGGCGCTGGTCTTCCTGGTGCGCGAGCGGCCCGGCGGGTACACGCTGGGGGCGGCGCTCGCGGCGGCCTATGTGATCGGAGAGATCATCGGCGCACCGGTGCTCGGGATGCGGCTGGATCCCGCGCGCGGGCGCCGGCATCTGGCCGTCGGGCTCTCGGGCGGGGCGGTGGGGTTCGCGGCGCTGGGGGTGTGGCCCGGTGCGCCGAGCGGGGTGCTGGGGGTGTGCGCCTTCGTGGCCGGGTTCATGCCGGGGGCGGTCACCGGCGGCTTGCGGACGCTGCTGACCTCGCTGGTTCCGGAACGCGCGGTGGCGCAGGCGCTGTCCACCGAGTCGATGCTGATGTCCGGGGTGTGGGCCGTGTCGCCGGTGGCGGTCGCCGGACTCGCCCTCGGCGTCGCGCCCCGCGCTCCGCTGGTGCTCGCCGCGGCGCTGATGGCGGCCTCGGTCGCGGGGCTGTGGCTGCTTCCCGCTCGCTGGGACGAGGAGACGCGGCAGGGGGAGGGCGGGGCGTCTTCGGCGTTCCGGGTGCTGATACGTGCGTGGCCGGTGTACGTCACGGGCGCGGCCAGCCTCACCCTGCTGGGCCTCGCCGAACTCACCCTGCCCGCCCTCCTGGAACAGCGCGGCATCGGTGTCGGCTGGACCGGACCGATGCTGGCCGGCATGGCCGTGGCGGCGGGCCTCGGGGCGTTCCTGTACGGGCTGCGGGCGTGGCCGGGGCGGCTGCGCACCCGGAGTGTGGTGCTGATGGTCGGCATGTCGGCCTTCGTGGCCCTCGCCGCGCTGATACCGGGCGCGGCCGGGATCGCGGTCGCCCTGGCGCTCGCGGGCACGCTCCAGTCGGGTGCGCTGATCACGCGCAACCTGTCCCTGCGGGAGGCCGTTCCGCCGGGTGCCGCGGCCGCCGGGTACTCGGTGATGTACGCGGCGGCGGGGGCGGGTTACGCGGCGACGGGGTCCCTCGCCGGTGGGCTGCTCCAGGTCGTGGCCCCGTCCACGGCCATCCTGGCGGGCGTGGTGCTGGGGCTCCTGCTCACCGCGCTCGGCTGGTGGGGAGAGGTCCGGGTGAAGGCGTCAACTGCCGCTGGGGACACGGGCGGTGACGCCGGCGCCGGGCTCGGCGCCCGTGCGGAAGGTGCGACGGTAGCTCGTCGGGGTGACGCCTAGCGCCGCCTGGAGGTGCTGCCGCATCGACTGCGCGGTGCCGAAACCGGCGTCCCGGGCCACCTGGTCCACGGACAGGTCGGAGGACTCCAGCAGCTGCCGGGCGCGTTCCACCCGCTGCTGGGTGAGCCACTGACCGGGGCTGATGCCGACCTCCTCGCGGAAGCGGCGGGTGAAGGTCCGTACGGACATCGACTCCTGCTCGGCCATGTCCCGCAGCTGGATCGGCTCGTGCAGCCGGGCCAGCGCCCAGGCGCGGGCCGCGGTCGTGGTGGCCAGCTGCGGTTCGGGCACCGGACGCTGGATGTACTGCGCCTGCCCGCCCTCGCGGTGCGGCGGTACGACGGTGCGGCGGGCCACGGCGTTGGCGACCGCGGTGCCGTGGTCGCGGCGCAGCATGTGCAGGCACAGGTCGATCCCGGCGGCGACACCGGCGGAGGTCAGGACGTCCCCGTCGTCGATGTACAGGACATCCGGGTCGACCTTGACCTTCGGGAAGAGCCGCTGGAGGCGCTCGGCGTCGATCCAGTGCGTGGTGGCCGGGCGGCCGTCGAGATACCCGGCGGCGGCGAGGACGTAGACGCCCGTGCAGATGGAGGCGAGCCTGGTGCCGGGGCGGATGTGGGCGAGCGCGGCGGCGAGTTCGGGGGTGAGGACGCCCTCGTCGTACACCGGGCCGAACTCGTAGGAGGCGGGGACGATCACGGTGTCGGCGGTGGCCAGGATCTCCGGGCCGTTCGGCACCAGGACGTCGAAGTCGGAGTCCGTGCCGACCGGGCCCGGCGGCCGGACCGAGCAGGTGACGACCTCGTACAGCGGCCGTCCCGCGGCGTCCCGGGGGCGGCCGAAGATGCGGTGCGGGATACCCAGCTCGAAGGGGAGCAGGCCGTCCATGGCGAGGACGACGATGCGGTGCGGACGGGGCCCACGGTCGCTGTTCGGCTCGCTGCTCATGGCCCGATCCTAACGAATGCTGTCCTTCGGGCCACTCGATGCGGCGGGATCCGGCCGCGATGCTCAAGGGCGTGACTCAGACGACTCAGGCCGCCGCAGCCGCCGTACCGGAGACCCCGAGCCCCAGGAAGCCGCGCATCCACCGGGCGTGGTTCGTCGCCGCCGTCACCTTCGTGACGATCATCGGCGCGGCCGCCTTCCGGTCCCTGCCCGGGCTGCTCATCGACCCGCTGCACCAGGACTTCGGCTGGTCGCGCGGCACGATCAGCGCGGCGGTCTCGATCAACCTCGCCCTGTACGGGCTCACCGCCCCCTTCGCCGCCGCGCTGATGGACCGCTTCGGCATCCGCCGGGTCGTCGCCGTCGCGCTGACCGTGATCGCGGTCGGGTCCGGGCTGACCGTGTGGATGACGGCGGCCTGGCAGCTGATGCTGTGCTGGGGCCTGCTGGTCGGTCTGGGGTCCGGGTCGATGGCGCTGGCCTTCGCGGCGACCGTCACCAACCGCTGGTTCACCGAGCGGCGCGGTCTGGTCACCGGCATCCTGACCGCCGCCTCCGCCTCCGGCCAGCTGATCTTCCTGCCGGTGCTGTCCTGGATGGTGGAGAAGCACGACTGGCGCCCGGCCGCCGTCACCGTCGCCCTCGCCGCCCTCGCAGTCGTCCCCTTCGTCTGGCTGCTGCTGCGCGACCACCCGGCCGACGTGGGCCTGAAGCCGTACGGGGCCAAGGAGTTCGTGCCCAAGCCGGAGCCGGTGCCGGGCGCCGCGCGGCGTGCCGTGGGCGTCCTCTTCAAGGCCGCCCGCACCGGCCCCTTCTGGCTGCTCGCCGGGACCTTCGCGATCTGCGGCGCCTCCACCAACGGCCTGATCCAGACCCACTTCGTGCCCGCCGCCCACGACGCGCACATGCCGGTCCAGGCGGCGGCCTCGCTGCTCGCGGTCATCGGCGTCTTCGACGTCGTCGGCACGATCGCCTCCGGCTGGTTCACCGACCGCTTCGACGCCCGCCGGCTGCTCGCGACGTACTACGCGCTGCGCGGCGTCTCGCTGCTGTTCCTGCCGATGCTGCTGGCGCCGAGCGTCCACCCGCCGATGCTGTTCTTCATCGTCTTCTACGGCCTCGACTGGGTCGCCACGGTGCCGCCCACGGTGGCGCTGTGCCGGGAGCAGTACGGCGAGGACAGCGCGATCGTCTTCGGCTGGGTGCTGGCCTCGCACCAGGTCGGGGCGGCGCTGGTGGCCTTCCTCGGCGGTGTGGCGCGGGACGCCTTCGGGTCGTACGACATGGTCTGGTACTTCTCCGGGGCGCTGTGCGCGGCGGCGGCGCTGATGGCGCTGGTGATCCGGCGGAAGCAGACGGTGCCGCCCACAGTGGCGGCGGTGGCTTAGAGGAAGCGCCCCCGGTGGAACAGCAGGGGGGCCGCGCCCTCGTCGCCCGTGCCCAGCGCGTCCACCCGGCCCACCACGATCAGATGGTCGCCGCCGGTGTGCACCGCGTGGATCGTGCAGTCGATCCACGCGAGCGTGTCCGCGAGGCGCGGGGAGCCGGAGCAGGGCGCCGCGTCGTACGCCACGCCCGCGAACTTGTCCGCGCCGCTGACCGCGAAGCCACGGCACAGGGCGCCCTGGTGGGCGGCGAGCACGTTGACGCAGAAGACGCCGGCGCGGGCGATGCGCGGCCAGGTCGCCGACGTACGGCCGACCATGAACGTGACCAGGGGCGGGTCGAGGGAGAGGGAGGAGAAGGACTGGCAGGCGAAGCCGGCGGGACCGGACTCGCCCTCAGCGGCGGGTGCGGTGATCACGGCCACGCCCGTCGCGAAGTTCCCCAGCACCCGCCGGAACTCGCCCTGCCCGACCGGCGCCCGCTCGTCCTCGCCGACACAGCGCAGGTCGGGGCGGGGCAGCGGGTCGAGGGGGGCGGTGGAGTCGCCGTGCGCTGTGGATCGCCCCGCCGCCGCTTCCACGGACCGCAGATAGCGGACGGCTGCCTCGGCCGTGCCTGCTTGTCCCATCACCCTTCCATTGAAGCTGACGGAGCGTCAGATAGGAAGGGGTGGTGAGAGGCGGCCGAAGGGGCTTCGTACCCTGCGTGCATGGGGTGGGGAGAGACAAGACGACAGCTCGCGGACGCCTGGAAGTGGTCCGAGCTGCACACGGCCGCGGCGGCGGCCGCGCTTCAGGTGCCGGTGCTCTGGGTGCTCGCGTGGCTGACGACCGTCAACGACGACGACTACGGCAGCGGCTTCGGCGGCGCGCTCGCCGGGCTCTTCTTCCTGGCGGTGCTCGTCGTGCTGCCGCTGCTGACGACCCTGTACGCGGTCCTGTTCACGATGCCGACGCTCGTCCTCGCCTGCGTGGCCGCGCGGCGGGCGCGCGGGCCGGAGTGGCTGTGGCAGTTCGGGGCCGTGATCCTGCTGAGCGTCTTCTGGGTGCTCGTCCTGGGCGGGTGGTCCGCGTCCGTGCCGGCGCTGCTCGCCGCGGCCGGAATGCTCGCCGCCTTCGCCCTCCTCCCGCTCCTGACCGTCGGCTACGCCCGCCGCCGCGCCCGGATCAAGGGGCGCGCCTGGGGGTTCTTCGGCGCCTGGCTCCGCTCGGCGGTCGCCACCTTCGGGCTGTGCGTGCTGATCGTCGGCGGCGCGATCGCGGCGACCTTCGCCGGGCTGCTCAAGGACTACGAGCCCCCGACGCTCTCCACCGCCCAGCTCGCCGGGGCCTGGCACGGCGACGGCGGCGCCGTCCTGGACCTGCGTGCGGGCGGCCGGGTCGAGTTCACCGACCTGCCGCTCCAGGACCCCGACGGCTGGGAGTCCGTGCGCTGCACCGGCACCGGTACCTGGACCCTCGACCGGGACGGCCGCGACGACGCCTACGCCGGGGAGGGGCCGGAGGAACGGGACGGGGTCGTCGTACGGCTGGACGGCGGCTGCGGGGAGCAGACGTACTGGACGATCGGCGGTACGCCGGCCGACCCCGAGCTGTTCGTGCTGTTCGGTGACCCGGACGCGGGTGACCTGCGGATTCTCAAGAAGAAGTGACGCCGGTCAGCGGCCCTTGAACTCCGCTCCTCGTCGCTCCACGAAGCTCGCCACCCCCTCCCGCGCGTCCGCCGTCGTCATGTTGATCTCCTGTGCGGCGGCCTCCGCGGCGAACGCGGTGGTGCGGTCGGTGTCGAGGGAGGTGTTGACGAGCTGTTTGGTGAGGGCGAGGGCGCGGGTCGGGCCGGTGGCGAGGCGGGCCGCCCACTCCGCCGCCGTCTTCGCCAACTCGCCTTCCGGAACAACCCGGTTGACCAGACCCAGGCGTTCGGCGTCGGCGGCGGACAGCGCGTCGCCGAAGAACAGCAGCTCCTTCGCGCGCTGCGGGCCGATCAGGCGGGGGAGGAGATACGCGCCGCCGCCGTCGGGGACCAGCCCGCGTCGTACGAACACCTCGATGAACTTGGCCGATTCCGCGGCCAGTACGAGGTCGCAGGCGAGCGCGAGATGTGCGCCGAGGCCGGCCGCGGTGCCGTTGACCGCCGCGATCACCGGCTTCTCGCAGTCGAGGACCGCGGCGATCAGGCGTTGGGCGCCCGAGCGGAGCATGCGCGCGACATCGCCGGCGACCCGCTCCCCGGACCCCGTGCCGCCCCGCAGGTCCGCGCCCGCGCAGAAGCCGCGGCCCGTCCCGGTGAGGACCACGGCCCGCACCTCGGGGTCGGCCGAGGCGTCCGCAAGCAGCCGGATCAGCAGGTCCCGTCCCTCGGGGGTGAGGGCGTTGAGGACCTCGGGCCGGTTGAGGGTGAGGGACACGACCTGGTCCGTCACGGTGTGCAGCACGTCGGCGCTCACCGGCACACCACCAGCGCGTCCAGCGCCACCGCGCCCTGCCCCTGTGGCAGGACCATCAGCGGGTTGATGTCCAACTCGGCCAGTTCGTCCCCGAGTTCCAGGGCCATGCGCTGCACCCGCAGCACGACCTCGACGAGCGCGTCGACGTCGGCCGGCGGCCGCCCCCGCACCCCGTCGAGAAGGGCCCGTCCGCGCAGGTCGCCCAGCATGTCCCGGGCCTGCTCCTCGGTGAAGGGCGGCACGCGTACGGCCGCGTCGCGCAGCACCTCCACCAGCACGCCGCCGAGGCCGACCGTCACCGTGGGCCCGAAGAGTTCGTCGTGTGTCACGCCGACGACCATCTCGACGCCCCGCTCGACCATCTGGCAGACCAGCACCCCGTCCAGGGAGACGCCCTCGTAGCGGGCGATGTCGGTCAGCTCCCGGTAGGCGTCGCGGACCTGGCTCGCGGAGGTGAGCCCGATCTTCACCAGGCCCAGCTCGGTCTTGTGGGCGATCTGCGCACCGGAGGCCTTCATCACCACCGGGTAGCCCACCAGGCCCGCCGCACGGACGGCCGCCGCGGCGCTGGTCACCAGCTGCTCGCGCGGCACGCGGATGCCGTACGCCCGCAGCAGCTGCTTCGCCGCGTGCTCGCTCAGCTGCTGACCCGGGCGCATCAGGGCCTGCGCCTTGCGGAAGGAGGGCGAAGTGGTGCGCGGGGCCTCGTCCAGGGGGGAGCGGTAGCTCGCCGTGAAGCGGTGGTGGTCGAGGTAGGCGCGGACCGCGGTGATGCAGTTGCCGACCGTGCGGAAGGTGGCCACCCGGGAGGAGCCCAACAGGACCTCGCGGTACGCCGGTTCGGTGCCGACCGGCGAGCCCCACACCACGCAGACCAGCTTGTCCGTCTCCTCCGCCGCGTCCACCAGGTCCTGGACCAGCTTGTCGCTGAGCGGTGGGAAGGGGCCGGTGACCGGGCAGATCAGCACCCCGACCGCCGGGTCGTCGAGGATCGCGTCGATGATCTTCCGGCCGCGCCAGTCGCCGACCGGATGGCCGCCGTTGTCGACGGGGTTGGCGACGTTCAGGTACTCCGGTATCCACTGGTGCAGTTCGGCCTGCTTGGCGTCGGAGAGCGTCGGCAGCCGCAGCCCGGCCTCCGTCGCCAGGTCGGCGAAGTGGGCGCCCGTGCCGCCCGAGATCGAGTAGACGACGACCCCGTCGGCGCGCGGCGGGCGGGCGCGGGCCAACAGGGCGGCGGTGTCCTGGAGTTCGTCGAGACCGTCGACGCGGATCACGCCGTACTGCCGCATCGCCGCGTCCACCACCGCGTCCGCGCCGGTCAGCTTGCCGGTGTGGGAGGCGGCCGTGCGGGCGCCGGTCTCGGTGCGGCCCACCTTGACCGCGACCACCGGCACCTTGCGGCGGGCGGCCCGGTCGGCGGCCAGCAGGAAGGAGCGGCCGTCCTTGAGGCCCTCGACGTAACAGGCGATGGCGCCGACGTCCGGCTGCTCGGCGAAGTAGGAGAGGAAGTCCGCGGTCTCCAGGTCGGCCTCGTTGCCGGTCGGCGCCCAGTGGGAGAGGCGGATGCCCAGCTCCTGGAGGGCGAAGACGGGACGCCCCTGGTGCCCGGACTGGGTGATGAGGGCGATCGCCGGCCCGTCGAGGTCCTCGCGGAACCGCTCGAAGGCGTTGAGGTTGGTGTTCGGACCGAGCAGCCGCATCCCGGACCGCCGTACGGCGGCGGCCAGCCGGTCCTGGGCGGCGGCGCCCTCCTCGCCGGTCTCCGCGAAACCGGAGGCGAAGACGACCGCGAACTTGGCCTTGGCCTCGGCCAGTTCCTCGATCACCGGCAGCGGGTCGGCGACCAGCAGGACGGCGAGATCGACCTGCTCGGGCAGCTCGGCCACGGACGCCACGCAGGGGATGCCGAACACGGACGGACGGCTGGGATGCACCGGGTGCAGCCGGGCCCCGACGCGCCCGGCCCAGCCGAGGAGCTGCCGGGTGACGCCGGTGTTGGGCCGGCCCTCGGCGTCCGAGGCGCCGATCACGGCGACGGACTCCGGCCGGAAGAAGCGGTCCAGATCGGGGACGTCGCCGTACAGCGGACGGCCGCTGACGTCGAGGTCGTCGACGTCGGCGGGCCGGCCGTGGACGGCGGGCCCGGGCTGCTCGCCGCAGGCGACGACCCGGGCCCGGCGGGAGTCGGTGGTGAGGGTGCCGTGGGTTGATCCAAGCATCGGTCCGCCCGCTCCTGTGTGACAGCGATTAACTGACGCAGTGTCAGATTAAAGGAACTGACGCTGTGTCAGGAATGGCCGTGCACGCAGCAAAGTGCGGACGGGCAGAGTGCGGGCGGACCGGTCACAGCATCTCCAGCACCTCCTTCGCGACCCGCTCGCCCGACCGCACCGCACCGTCCATGTATCCGATCCAGTACGTGGACGTCTCCGTCCCCGCCCAGTGGATGCCGCCGACGGGCCGGCGCAGGGCCGGACCGTACTGGGTCAGCACGCCGGGCGCGGCGATGGAGACGGGGCCGCCGCGGGTGTAGGGCTCGTTGTTCCAGCGTTGCAGGACGAAGGCGGAAGGGGAGGCGGCTTTCTCGCCGAAGTACGTCGCGTAGTCCTTCAGCACGGCGGCCCTGACCTCCGCCTCGCTCGCCGCGTCGAACCTGCGGGCCTCGTCGGCCTCGATGAAGCCCATGAGGGCGCCGTAGGAGGCGTCGGGAGGGGAGTTGTCGAAGGTGGAGCTGACCACGCCGGAGTCGCTGACGACCTGGCCGTTGAGGCCGTCGGCGCGCCAGAAGGGGGTGTCGTAGATCGCGATCGCCTTGCCGACGGAGGCCATCGGCAGGCGCTGGGTGAGCTGATCGCGGGCGGCGGGCAGGACCGGGTCGTAGGTGATGCGGGCGGCGATCGGCGGCGGGACGGCGACGACGACCCGGCGGGCGGTGACCGTGGTGCCGTCGGCCGTCACGACGTACTGCGAGCCGGACTTGGTGATCGAGCGCACCGGGGCGTTCAGCACGACCCGGTCGCCGAGGGTGGCGGCGAGCTTGATCGGGACCTGTTGGGAGCCGCCGACGAAGCGGAGCTCCTGGGCGCCGCCCGCGGTCTCGGTGAGGCGTTCCAGGGTGCCGGGGTTCGAGGCGTTGCCCGCGGCGGCGATGTAGAAGAGCACGTACAGGAAGGAGAGTTCACGGGGCTCGGCGGAGAAGATCGACGTACAGGCCACGTCGAAGAGGAACTTGGCCGAGGGGATCACGGCGTTGGCGCGCAGCCAGGTCTCGAAGGTCTGCCGGTCCCATTCCTCGGCCTTGGCGGCGGTCCAGGGGGCGTCGACCGGGATCTGTTTCGCCAGGTCGTCGAGGGTGGCCTGGACGATCGCGGCGTTGGCGAGGCCGGCCGCGTCGATCGGCGGGACCGAGCCGAGGAGGCCGTCGGTGGCGTACGGGGTCTTCTTGCCGTCCTTGTAGAGGAGGTTCTTGCCGGTGTTGTAGGTGGCGAAGGTGGCGACGCCGAGGGAGTCGGCGAGGGCCTTGATGCGGTCCTGGGTGGGGCCGATGAACTCGCCGCCGCCCTCGGTGATCCCGCCGCCCGCGAGGGAGAGGTTCAGTACGCGGCCGCCGACGCGGTCGCGGGCCTCCAGGACGACCACGGACTTGCCGGCCGCCACGAGGTCGCGGGCCGCGGTGAGTCCGGCGAGCCCGGCGCCGACGACACACACGTCGGCGGTACGGGTGGCGGCGGCGGCCGTCCCGGCGGTGGCGGCGGTGAGGCCGGCGGCACCGGCGCCGGCGGCGCCGAGCAGGGAACGGCGGGAGAGCTGTCTTTCGGTTGCCACGTGCGTCCTCCGAGGAGAGGGGTGGGGTGGGGCCGGAAAGATGAGCAGTGCTCACATTCTGGCCCCGTGCGGTGGCGCGAAACAGCTCCCCGAGCTGACCCGGGAGTCACATAGGACACATGGGCAACAGCCGTCGTAATGAAGGTTGTTGAGCGTTTCTACGTACGCACGGCGTCCAGGCGTGCCGCCGAGCCCGTCCGGGTGATCGCCTTCGCGATCTTCTCCGCGTCGATCGCCAGCTCGCGGAACATGCCGCTGATCGGGTTGGTGTAGCCGGTGAAGTAGAGGCCGGAGGCGGTCGACGGGGTGCGGGCGCCGTGCACCAGCGGTCTGCCGCGGGCGTCGAGGACGTCGAGGTGGCCGACCAGGCCCTCCAGGGCGCGGACGTAGCCGGTCGCCGCGATCACCGCGTCCGGGGCGATGCGGTCGCCGTCGGCGAGGGCGACCTTGCCGTCCTCGAAGCCGTCGACGGCGGCGACGACCTCCACCTTGCCCGCCTTGACGGCGTCGATGAGACCGACGTCCTGGACCGGGATGGAACCCTCGGTGACGCGGCTGTAGAGGCCGGTGTCGGGGCGGGGCAGGCCGTGGGCGGAGAGGTCGGGCACGCTCAGCTTGCCCATCGGGCCGGCGAGCCGGTCGACGAGCCCGACCGGCAGGCGCCGGACGAGGACGCCGGTGTACTGGGCGGCCCAGCCGGCCGTCGAGCGGCGGACGATGTGCGGGGTGGTGCGCACCGACAGGCGTACCCGGGCGGCGCCGCCCTCCACCAGGTCGACGGCGATCTCGGCGCCGGTGTTGCCGACACCGACGACGAGGACGTCACGGCCGGCGTAGGGCTCGGGGTTGCGGTACTCCGAGGCGTGCACCAGGTCGCCGGTGTAGCCGTCCCGGCCGGGCCAGTCGGGCAGGTGCGGGGTGTGGTTGTAGCCGGTGGCGACGACGACCGCGGCGCCGCTCAGTTCGCGGCCGCCGGTGGCGTGCAGCAGCCAGCCGGTGCCGTCGGCGGAGCGCTCGACCCGGGAGACCTCGACGCCGGTGACGATCTCCAGCTCGTGGTACTCGGCGTACTTCTCCAGGTAGCGCACCACGTTGTCGCGGGACACCCAGCGCCCGAACTTGCGCGGCATCGCCAGGCCCGGCAGGCCGGACAGCCGGCGGGTGGTGTGCAGATGGAGGCGGTCGTAGTGGCGCCGCCAGGAGGCGCCGACGTGGTCGGACTTCTCCAGGACGACGGCGCGTACGCCCTGGGCCCGCAGCGCGTACGCCGCGGCGAGTCCGCCCGGGCCGCCGCCGATGACGTAGACGGGGCGGGCTGCGGTGTTCGGCTCCGCGCCGGAGGGCGCGGAGGACGCTGTGGAGTCGGCCATGTTCGCGAGCGTAATCACGCGCCGGGTTGATGGGTCTCGGTCAAGACCGGAATTGGTTGCGGATTGATCACGCCTGTAGGAGGAGTGGGTGGGGCTCGTGGCGTAGGGCGCCTGGTTGTGGTGGTCCCATGGCCGTTCCCCAGGGAAACCGGAGGCTTCCGGCGGCTCTGGATCTGACGTACCGTCAGATCTCATGGACACGATCTGGCTCACCGGTGCGGAATGGCTGGCCGTCCTGCGCATAGGTCTCGGGCTGTGGTGGCTGGAGAGCTGGCGGCACAAGGACAAGAAGACGTGGTTCGAGGGCGGCGGGATCACCTGGGCCGCGGACATCGCCGCCAAGCACCGCTGGACCCCGGTCCGCAGCGGCTTCGAGGTGGTCGTACGGCCGCGCCCGAGGACGATGGCGTACGTCGTCGCCTACGCGGAACTGGCCCTCGGCCTCGGCCTGATCCTCGGCCTGCTGACCCCCGTCGCGCTGGTCGGCGGACTGCTGCTCAACGCCCTCTACTTCACGCTCATGATCCACGACTGGGCCGAGCAGGGGCAGAACTCGATGATGGCGCTGATCTCCGTGGTCGGCCTGTTCGGGATGTCCTGGCAGACGTGGTCGCTGGACCACGCGCTCGGGTGGTTCTGATGAGCGCGGCCCGCCACGACCTCCCGGAGGCCGACGACTTCACGCGCGCGTACTGGGACGCGGCGGCGACCGGCACGCTCCTCGTCCGCCACTGCCGGGCCTGCGACCGCCCGCACCACTACCCCCGCGAGTTCTGCCCGCACTGCTGGAGCGAGGACGTGGAGTGGCGGCCGGCGAGCGGCCGGGCCGAGCTCTACACCTGGTCCGTCGTCCACCGCAACGACCTGCCGCCGTTCGGCGAGCGCGTCCCGTACGTGGCCGCGGTCGTCCAGCTGGCCGAGGGCCCGCGGATGATGACGGAAGTCGTGGACGCCCCACCGCGGACGCTGCGCGCGGGCATGGCACTCCAGGTCGGCTTCCGCGACGGGATCCCGGTGTTCCGCCCCGCAGGATGACCCACGGTCCCCGGCCTCGGACCCCCGGTATTCAATGGCCCGATGGCCCATACAAGCGAACGGACCCCGAGCCACCGCACCGCCCCCGAACTGCTCGGTCACGGGCTGCGGTTGAGTCCCTGGGACCCGGACTCCGCCGCCGACGCCGCGACCTGGCTGCGCGCCCGCGCCGACCCCGAGTTCCGGCGCTGGAACACCCCGCTGGTGCCGGTCACCGACCTCGACGGCGCCCACGCCTCGCTGCGCGCGGTGGCGGAGCGCATGGCGGACGGCGAGAGCGCGTCCTTCCGCGTCGACGACGCGGCGAGCGGTACGACCCTCGGACATATCGGCGTCAAGGCGATCGACCAGATCATGAGCGTCGCCCGCGTCGGCTACTGGGTGCTGCCCGAGGCTCGCGGCCACCGGGTCGCCACCCGGGCCCTCGTGCTCGCCGCCCGCTGGGCCTTCACCGACCTCGGCCTGCACCGCCTCGAACTGGGCCACGCCCTCGGCCACGAGGCGTCCTGCCGGGTGGCCGAGCGATCCGGCTTCCGCTACGAGGGAACCCTGCGGGGCGCGATGTTCGAGTCGGGCACGCTGGACACCTTCCGGGACGTCCACCTGCACGCCCGACTGGCGACGGACCCGGAACCGGGGGAGGCGCGATGAGCTGGCACATCACCGAGGATCTCGACGTCTTCCTCGCCCGCGCCGGGAGCTTTCTGCGCTCTCAGCCGGTCCTGCACACCCTTCACCTGACGGTGACCGAGCGGCTGCGCACCTACGGGAGCACTGCGTACGGCGACGAGGCTCCGGTCTTCGGCGTGCTGGAAAGGGACGGAGTCGCCAGGGCGGCCTGGTTCCGCACCCCACCGCACTGGCTGACCCTTACTCCACTCGCCACCGAGGACGCTGCCGCCCTCGCCGTGCACCTCGCCGACCTCGGGCACCGGCTCCCCGGTGTCTCCGCCGACCGCGGCACCGCCGTCGCCTTCGCCGAGGCCTGGCGGCGGCACACCGACTCCGAGGTCACCCTCTGGAAGCACCAACGGCTCTACCGGCTGGACGAGTTGACGTCACCCGACCCCATGCCGCCGGGCCGGGCCCGGATCGTGGACAAAGCGGACCGGGAGCTGCTGGCACGCTGGTTCGAGAGCTTCGCCACCGACGTCGGGGTCGCGATCGGCAACCCTGGTGCCTGGGCCGACGCCCGCGTCGAACACGGCGGAGCCCTGCTCTGGGAGACCCCGGACGGCGTCCCCGTCTCCCTGGCCGCGGCGCACCCGATGGTCGCCGGGCAGGTCCGGGTCGGCCCCGTCTACACGCCGCCGGAGCAGCGCGGACGCGGCTACGCGGCGGCCGTCACCGTCGCCGTCGGCCGGACCGTGCGGGCGGCCGGCGCCGAGGAGGTGCTGCTGTTCGCGGACCTGGCCAACCCGACGAGCAACGGTGTGTACCAGCGGGTCGGCTACCGCGGGGTGGCCGACTTCGCCGTCTACGACTTCACCGGCCCGCAGCAGCCGCAGCCTCAGGGCCAGAGCAGTTCCCGAGCCCAGCCGTCCTCCGTACGGCGGTAGCGGAGCCGTACGTGCCGGCGCCGGGCGTCCCCCTGGAAGAACTCCACCTCCTCGGGGGCGAGCCGGTACAGCGTCCAGGACGTCACGGGCGCGTCCGGCTCCCGTTGCGCCCGCTCCCAGGCCGCCGTCGACGCCCGTTCCAACTCCTCGACCGAGCCCAGCACTTCGCTCTGCCGGCCGGTCAGGGCGGCCGCGAGCGCGCCGGTCGACCGGGCGTGCAGGTCGGCCTGTCCCTCCCCTGAGGGCGCGGCGGTCACCGGCCCGCGCACCCGCACCTGCCGGCCCAGCACCGGCCAGTAGAAGCCGAGGGCGGCGTACGGCCGTGCCGCCAGGTGTCCGCCCTTGCGGCTGTGGGAGTGGCTCGCGAAGGCCCAGCCGTCCGCGTCGGCGCCGTGCAGCATCACGGTCCGGACGTCGGGCCGGCCGTCCGCGTCCGAGGTCGCGAGGGACATGGTGTGCGGCTCGGTCTGCCCGGCCGCGACCGCCTCGGCGAACCAGGTGGCGAACAGGGCCAGGGGCGCCAGGGGCGTGGTCGCCGGGTCGAAGGCGGGCAGCGTGGTGACCTCCGGGTCCCACACCCGCAACGACCTCAGTGACTCGTGAAGATCCGGGGTTTCCATGCCCCGATTCTCGCGTGCGCGGCGATGCGGGAGTGTTTCCTGGGGGCTTGAACCACTGGGGCAGGGGAGACGATCGTGAAACGCATGTCCGGTACGGCGCTCGGCGCCGCGTCCGTCCTCCTCGCGTCCCTCACCGCCTGCACCGTGGCCGGGGAGACCGCCTCCCCCTCGATCACCGCGCCCGGCGTCTTCTACCTCCGTCCGCCGGGCGACCGAACGGGCCCGCACGACAAGATGCCCTACTCCCTGGTGGCCGAGGACACCGGCGGCCCTGGCGCGCGCACGCTCACCGCGGACGTGCCGAAGGGGGCGCGGGACACGGTGGTGATCCGCAAGTACGGCGGCTGCGAGGGCAGCGCGACGCACGTCACCTGCGAGGTCGACGCCGACTACAGCAACTGGTCCGACGCGCAGCGCGCCAAAGTGGTGGCGGCGAAGGGGGCGAAGGCCGGCGACTCGGCCGTGGTGACGTACACCTACACGACGAAGGGCGGGCAGAAGCTCACGGCGCGGACGCGGTTCGTCGTCGGCGAGCCCGTCGTCGAGGCGGTGGCGCCGGAGTGGGTGGACGACGTCCGTCCTGGCTCCCGTCTTGGCGAGCCACTCGTGGTCCGCAACACGGGTGAGGTGCCGGCGCACGGTCTGGGACTGGAACTGAGCGTCAGTGGCATGGAGTTCGACACCCGGTACGCCAACTGCCGCTATCCCACGCCCCAGAAGGGGACCGTCGCCGTCTGTGAGTTCCCGGACCTGACCCTGGACCCGGGCGAGACGGTCGCCCTCACCCCCGCCCTGGGCATCCGCACCCCCCGGACGCAGATGTACAGCTCCTACGGCAGGCACGTCTGGGCCCTGGACATGGGCCCAGGACATTACGCGACGGTCCACAAGGGCGGTGACCGCGGGGACGGTCCCGCGCTGGAGCCGCAGCCCACCGGCAAGCACACCGGCGACGCCTTCGTGGCAGGCGGCGGTGCCACGAACGTCGTCCTCGACACCTACGCCGACTACGAGGTCTCCGCCGTCCACCTCAAGGGCGCGCCCGGCGACAAGAGGACCTTCACGCTCGAGGTCCGCAACAACGGCCCCGCCGACGTCGGCGCGCCGGTCCGGCTCGTCTTCGAACCGCCGCTCGGCACCTCGATGGTGAAACAGCCCATGACGGAGTACGACGACGGCGTCTACGAGCCGTACTGCGAGAGCAACGGCTTCACCTACACCTGTGACGTGAAGGCCCTGAAGCCGGGGCAGAGCCAGACCCTGGAGTTCACGATGGCCCTCGGTGAGCCGGGCGAGGGCACCCTGACCCTGGAGAACAAGAAGCCGTTCAGCTCCTGGGACGTGGGCCGCCGTGATCCGGACGCGGGCAACGACACGGCCGTCATCAGGGTGTCGCGATGACGGTTCACGACCGCCCCAGCACCACCGTCCCCGACGAGCAGAACCAGCCCCCGGTGCCGGACGCCACCGCCAGTTCCGGCAAGGTCCCGTCCTTCCGGAGCACTTGCCTCGCGCCCGCCTCGCCCCGTAGCTGCCGTACCGCCTCCACCAGCAGGAACAGGCCGCGCATGCCGGGGTGTTGGGCCGACAGGCCGCCCCCGTCCGTGTTCACGGGAAGCTCCCGCGCCTGGACGTACGCCCCGCCCTCGCCCTTCTTGCAGAAGCCGAGGTCCTCCAGGGTCACCAGGGTCATGTAGGTGAAGGCGTCGTAGATCTCCGCCAGTTCGATGTCGGCCGGTCGTACCCCCGCCCGTTCGAAGGCGAGGCGTCCGCTCACGGCCGCCGGGGAGACCGTGAAGTCCGGCCACTCGGACATCGTGGCGTGCGAGACGTGCTCGCCGGTGCCGAGGATCCAGGCGGGGGCCGGGCGGATGTCCTGGACGTACTCCTCCGCCGCCAGCAGGACCGCCGCCCCGCCGTCCGAGCGGATGCAGCAGTGCAGCTTGGTGAAGGGGTCCGCGATCATCGGGGCGGACAGGACGTCGTCCACCGTGATCGGATCGCGGTACATCGCCTCCGGGTTGCGGGCCGCGTTCTCCCGCGCCTGCACCGCCACCTCCGCCAACTGCTCCAGTGTCGTGCCGTGTTCGAGCATGTGGCGGCGGGCCGCCATCGCGTACTTGGCGATCAGCGTGTGGCCGTAGGGGACCTCGAACTGGAGCGGGCCCCGGGCGCCGAACGAGAGGTCGCCGGTGCGGCGGCCCGCCCTGATGTCCGCCCGTGCCGTCGAGCCGTACACCAGCAGCACTGCGTCGGCATGGCCCGCCGCTATCGCGTCCGCCGCGTGCGCCGCCATGACCTCCCAGGTCGAGCCGCCGACCGACGTCGAGTCGACCCAGGTGGGGCGCAGACCCAGGTACTCGGCCACCTCCACCGGCGCCAGCACCCCCGTGCCCGCCGACGCGAACCCGTCCACCACGGACCGGTCGAGGCCCGAGTCCGCGAGCGCGCGCCGGGCCGCCTGGGCGTGCAGCGTGTACGGTGTCGCGCCGTCCACCCGGCCGCAGTCGGCGAGGGCGACCCCGACCACGGCGACCTTCCGGCCGCCGGACCTCAGCAATGAGGCAGCCATGAATGACCTCTCCCTCGCTCTGTGCTTATCGACCCACCCCTCCTAATATGACGGACCGTCAGATCCGGAGGGAAGGGGTCGCCATGGACGCCGGCTTCACCGCCGAGCAGGACGAGATCCGCCGCACCCTGCGCGAACTGCTCCACAAGAGGTGCGGTCCGGAGGAGCTGCGGGCCGCCGTCGACACCCCCGCAGGACACGACCCGGCCCTGTGGACCGCCCTGGCCGAACAGCTCGGCCTGCCCGGACTGGCCCTCCCGGAGGCGTACGGCGGTGTCGGCTGCTCCGCCACCGAACTCGCCCTCGCGGCGGAGGAGACGGGACGGGTGCTGGCGCCCTCCCCGCTGCTCGCCACCGCCGTCCTCGTCGCCCCGCTGGTCCTGGCCCTCGGCACCGACGCCCAGCGCGCCGACCTGCTGCCCCGGATCGCGTCCGGCGCCCTCACCGCCGCCCTCGCGGCCCCCGCCGCGGGCCTCGCCCTCACCGGCGACAACCGCGGGGACTGGGCCGGCGGCGGCCGCGCCGGGGGCGTGCAGGCGCGGCGGGCGGGGGCGGGGTGGACGCTGTACGGGGAGGTCGGGCCGGTGCCGGACGGGCACAGTGCGCGGCTGCTGCTGGTCGCCGCGCACACCGGCGGGTTCGCCCGCTCCCGGACGCTGCTCTTCCTGGTCGCCGGGGACGCCGACGGCGTCGTCCGCACCCGGCACACCGCACTCGACGCGACCCGGCCGCTGGGGCATCTCCAACTGAGGGATGTGGAGGCCGAGTTGCTGGGCGACGACGGGGGTACGGATGTCCCGGCCGCCCTCGCCCGCACCGGCGACGGCGCCGCCGCCGTCCTCGCCTGTGAGGCGGTCGGGGCCGCCGACCGGGTGCTGGAGCGGACCGTCGAGTACGTCAAGCAGCGTGAGCAGTTCGGGCGGGCGATCGGGTCCTTCCAGGCGGTCAAGCACCGGCTGGCCGACGTGTACGTCCAGGTGCAGGCGGCCCGGTCGGCCGCGTACAACGCGGCCTGGGCCACGGCCCACGGCGAACGCGTGGGTGGGATCGCCCTCGCGCAGGGCGTGGAGGCGCTCAGAAGCTCCGCCGGGGAGGCGCTCCAGCTGCACGGCGGCATCGGGTTCACCTGGGAGCACGACGTCCAGCTGTACTTCAAGCGGGCCGCCGGCGACGAGCTGCTGTTCGGGCCGGTGCACCGGCTGCGGGCCCACGCGGCCGACGCGGCGTCCCTGTTCACGGCGACGGAGGTGCCGGTGTGATCGGCGAGAAGACGGTGCAGCGCATTTCGTCCACGCGGGGCTTCGCCAAGGTCGCTCCGCATGTCATCCCCGCCCTCGACCGGGCCGTGCACCGGCTGACCCGGGGGAAGGTCATCCTCAGCGCCCAGATGCTGCCGGGCGTCATCCTCACCTCGACGGGCGCCCGCAGCGGACAGGTCCGCCGCTCACCGCTGGCCTGCATGCCGGAGGCGGACGGCACCTGGATCCTCATCGGCTCCAACTTCGGCCGCCCCGGCCATCCCGCCTGGACCGCCAACCTCCTCGCCCACCCCGACGCCGAGATCAGCTGGAAGGGCACCGACATCCCCGTCACCGCCCACCTCCTGACGGGGGAGGAGCGGGCGGCCGTGTGGAGGCGGCTGCTGGTCTTCTGGCCGCCGTACGCGACGTACCAGGCGCGGGTGGAGCGGGAGATCCGGGTGTTCAGGATCGAGCGGAGGTAGTCGTAGAGGTGTGTTGCCCGCACAGCGAGGCAGGCGGCGGCCCGTCCGGGACGTGCCGGACGAACCACCGCCTGCCGGACAGGACTTGGGGCCTGATAAAGGGACCGTGCTGCTACTTCGTGGGCTTCTTGCCGGTCACGCCCAGGTAGACCAACAGCGCCAGGTTCGGCTTCAGTTCGGCCTGCTTGACGCCCCAGGTCTGGAAGCCCTTCTGGTGCGAGGCGACCGCCGCGAGCATCGCGACCAGCGAACCGGCGACCGCCGCCGGGTTCACGTCCTTGTCGACCTTGCCCTTGGACTGCAACTCGGCCACCGAATCGGCCAGGGAGTTGTTCACCGAGTTCAGGATCTTCATGCGGAGCTTGTAGAACCGCTTGTCGCCCTCGGCGGCACCGAGATCGACGACCCTGAGGATGGCGTCGTTCTTGCGCCAGAACTCCAGGAACCCGTCGACGAGTTCCTGCGCGGTCGTCCAGCCGGCCTTGCCGACCCACGACCGGCCCTCCAGCAGAGCGGTCAACTGCCCGCCCTCGGTGGCCATTTGCTCGGCGATCTCCAGGACGGCACCTTCGACGTCCGGGAAGTACTGGTAGAAGGTGGCGGGCGAAGTGCCCGCCTTCCGGGCGACATCGATGACTTTGACGTCCCGGTAAGGGGAGGAGCTGAGCATCTCGCTGAGGCAGTCGAGCAGCTTCTGCCGGGTCGCCTGCCCACGCCGGCCGGCCACGCGGCCGTCGACGGTACGCACTTGTCCTGTCATGCCGTCAGCTTACCGAGGGGTGATCGGAGCGCGATTCGGCCGACTGCAAATGGGGTGCACGGGCTTCGCGGGGCGGGTGTGCCTGGTCCTGCGGGGTGCGTGCGTCGCCGTTAGTTTGGCGGTATGGCCGAAAACAGGGCATACGGCGAGGGCGTCCCCTGCTGGGTGGACGCGCAGCTTCCCGACGTCGAGGCGGGCAAGCGGTTCTACGGCGAGCTCTTCGGGTGGAGCTTCGAGGAGCAGCGGTACGGCGGGGCCGCCTGGGCCCTCCTGGACGGCGAGCCGGTCGCCGCGCTCACCCGCAAGACGGACGGGCGGATGCCCACCGTGTGGACGGTGTACTTCGCCACCCCCGACATCGAGGGCCTGGCCGACCGGGTCTGGGCGGCCGGCGGCCAGGTCGTCACCGCCCCCATGCCGGTCGGCGACCTGGGCACCTCCGCCCTGGTCACCGACCCGGACGGCGCCGTCTTCGGCCTGTGGGAGCCGGACACCCACCCCGGCTTCGGCGCCCGGCACCAGGCCGGCACCTTCGCCTGGGCCGAGCTGTACGCCCGCGACACCGAGGCCGCCAACACGTTCTACGCCGGGCTCTTCCACGACGCCCTGTTCGGGCCGGACGCCGTCCCCGACTTCGGCCGCGCCCCCGTCTCCGACGTCTTCCCGGCCGAGATGCCGCCGCACTTCCTCGTCCACTTCGGGGTCGAGGAGTGCGAAGCCGCGCTCGGGGCGGTGCAGCGGCTCGGGGGGCGGGTGCAGGCGCCGCCCTTCGAGACGTCCTACGGAAAGGTCGCCGTCGTCACCGACAATCAGGGGGCGTCGTTCGCCGTACTGGAGCGGTCACAGCCGTGATTCCGGGTGTTTTGGTGGGAGACATCCCGTTTTGCGGCCGGGTTCGCAACCTGCGCCTCGGCCAGGAAGAATCGGGGTGCGTGCCGCCATGGCGGTGCGGTGGTGAGACGCTGCACGGGGTCGCGTACATAAGGATGTGACGTGGCCCGTACGGGGAGGTGGCAGGCAAGTGGTGGATCAGCTGACGCAGCACGATCCGCGGCGGATCGGGCCGTTCGAGGTGCTGGGACGGCTGGGCGCCGGCGGCATGGGGCTGGTCTATCTCGCGCGCTCGGCGTCCGGCCGGCGCGTGGCGATCAAGACGGTCCGGACGGAGCTCGCCGAGGACCAGCTGTTCCGCGTCCGCTTCACGCGCGAGGTCGAGGCGGCCCGGGCCGTCTCCGGCTTCTACACGGCGGCCGTGGTCGACGCCGACCCCCGCGCCGCCGTGCCGTGGCTGGCCACCGCGTACGTTCCCGCGCCCTCCCTAGAGGAGATAGTGAACGAGTGCGGGCCGATGCCGGCCCAGGCGGTGCGCTGGCTCGCGGCGGGCGTCGCGGAGGCGCTCCAGTCGATCCACGGCGCCGGGCTGGTCCACCGTGACCTCAAGCCCTCCAACGTCCTCGTCGTCGAGGACGGCCCCCGGGTGATCGACTTCGGCATCGCCTCCGGCGTGTCGAACACACGTTTGACGATGACGAACGTCGCCGTCGGCACCCCCGCCTACATGTCACCCGAGCAGGCCAAGGACTCCCGCTCCGTCACCGGCGCGAGCGACGTCTTCTCGCTCGGCTCCATGCTGGTCTTCGCCGCCACCGGCCACCCGCCCTTCCACGGCGCCAACCCGGTCGAGACGGTCTTCATGCTGCTGCGCGAGGGCCCGGACCTGGCAGGCCTCCCGGACGAGCTGCGCCCGCTCATCGAGTCCTGCATGCAGATGGAGGCCGCCGGCCGCCCCAACCCGGCCGACCTCCAGGCCCAGCTGGCCCCCCATCTCTTCGGCTCCGGCTCCGACGACAGCGGTACGGCGTCGGCCTGGCTGCCCGAGCGGGCGGTGAGCCTGATCGAGGCCCGCCGCAACGGCCGCCCGGCCGTGAAGCCGGGCCAGGGCGGACGCAGCGGCGGCGGCCGGCCGGCCCCCATGCCCCCGCCGCCCTCGCACGACCCGGTCGTCCCGGCCCGGGTCCCCGTCGGCGCCCCCGACACCGGCCCCGTGCGCCTCGCCGGCGCTCAGGTGCCCATCGGCCCTGGCCCGCGCGTCGCCGACGCCCGCGCCGCCGCCGTGAAGGCGCCGCCGCCCGAGGCGGGCCTGGTCGCCAGCTGGTCCAAGCCGCGCCCCGGCGTCAACGGAGCCGACCCCGCGGTCCCCGCCCCGCCTCCCCTGGCCCCCGAGACGGCCTCCGGCTGGCGCCCCTGGCGTTTCCGCATGTCGAACGACGTGTGGGGCACCCCGTCCGTCGCCGGTGACCTCGTCTACGTCACCTCCTTCGAGGTGCACGCGCTGGACGTGGCGACCGGCCGGCGCAGCTTCAAGACGCGGGACGTGGCCTGGTCGATGGCGGTCGCGGACGGCCGTATCCACGCCTCCGACGGCCCCACCCTGTTCGCCCTGGAGGCCCGCGAGGGCGGTGACCTGTGGCGGTTCCAGACGGACGCCTGGGTGTACGCGCTCAAGGCCGAGCGGGGCACGGTCGTCACCGGCACCCGGGGCGGCGGCGTGCAGGCCTGGGAGGCCTCCAACGGCCAGAAACTCTGGGAGATCAGCGGCGCCCAGACCGACTTCGAGTCCCCCGAGGCGGGCCCGGCCCTCCACGAGGGCACGGTGTACGTCTGGCAGGACGCCCGGCTGCGCGCCCTGGACGCCCGCACCGGCGACGAGCGCTGGTCGTACCCGATCGGCGACGCGGCCTCCTGCGGCGGGGTGCCGGTCCGGGTCACGCAGGCGCCGGACGGCTATGTGTACGTCTCCGCCGGCACTCGCGTCCTCGCGCTGGACGTGGCGAGCGGCCGGGTGAAGTGGCACTTCGAGGCGCCGGCGGTGTTCCTGTGCCCGCCCACCTTCGTGCCGGGTCCCGCGGTCACCGGCGGCGGGGTGTACCTGGCCGACTACCTCGGCACGGTGTACGCCCTCGACGCCGCCGACGGCCGCGACCGCTGGCGCATCGCCACCGAGGCGCGGTCCTCCATCGAGCCGGTGCTGGTGGCCGCGGGCCACGTGCACGTGGGCAGCGGCAAGGGCCTGTACACGCTGGACGCGGTGACCGGTACGCCCAAGTGGCGCTTCCAGGCGGGCGGCGACATCGTGGGCGCCCCCGCGGTCGCCGAGGGCCGGATCCACTTCGGCTCCACCGACCACCTGCTCTACACCCTGAAGGCCGACGACGGCCGGCTGCGCTGGAAGCTGGCGACCGGCGGCGAGATCACCGGCGCCCCGGTGGTCAAGGACGGCGTCGTGTACGCGTGCAGCAAGGACCGCTGTGTGTACGCGCTGGACGCGGAGAAAGGCACGGGGACGGCCCGCACGGCGTAGCCGCCGCGGCCCGGTGCTCTGGTGACGGCCGTCGTACGTGGTTCACGGAAGGGGCCAGACGGCGGCCGTCCAAGGCCGACGCTACGCCGGGCGCGGGCCGGTCGCCATGTGGTGGCATGCTCGTGACAGATGATCGATAGGGTGCCGGTCATGAAGGCACGGGGACGCACTCTCAAGTTCACAGCAGTCATCGCATTGGTGGCCCTGGCCCTGACCGGCTTCTCGACAGGGCGGCATCACAGCAGCCGGCACGGGAGCGGCGGTGGCGGGGGCGGGTGCAGCAGCTCCCGCCAGGATCACGACAGTTCCTCGTCCTCGACGTCCGGGGGCGGCTCGTACGACAGTTCCTACGACGACGATGACGACGACAGCTACAGCAGTGGCGGAAGCAGCAGCGGCGGGGGCGGATACACCCGCCGGCCCACGAACCGCTCGACGCCCAGCTCCTCCAGCACCGGCAGCGGCGAGGCGCTGGAAGACGGCACGGTCAGGCTGGTGAGCTGCGCGACCAAGGAGAAGCCGTACGCGACGGTCGAGGTCGGCAATCCGAACGGGCGCCAGGTCAAGTACTGGGTCGACGTCACCTTCGAGGACGCCCAGGGCATCGCGGTCGCCCAGAAGCAGGCCTCCGTCAAGGTCTCCGCCAGGGGCAAGGCGACCGTCAGGGTCCCCCTCTACTCCAGCCTCATCGACGAAGTCGACCATTGCGAGGTCGCCCCCGAGGCGTACGGCTCCTAACCGGGCCTACCGTAGCCGGAACCCGTCGCTCCGCCGCCCGGCGAACAGCTCCGCCTGCCGGTCGTCCGGCAGGTTGCCCAGGGCGATCAGATGCGGTGCCTGTGCGAACCCGGCGGCGAGCGCGGCCTCCCGTGCCGCCCACAGCGCCCGCACGGTGCCCTGCACCCCGGCGGCCGGCTGCGTGGCGATGACGGCGGCGGCTTCGGTCGCCCGGGCCAACGCCTCGCCCGGCGCGGCGAGTTCGGAGACCAGCCCGATCTCGTACGCCCGCCGCGCGGACATCCGCTCCGCCGTCCCCATCAGCATCATCCGGGCGACCTCCCCGTACGGCATCCGCTGCGCCATGAGCACCGACTCGTAGGCGCTCACCATGCCGTAGGTGGTGTGCGGGTCGAAGAAGGTGGCGTCCGGATCGGCGACGACGAACTCGCTCTCGCCGAGGAGATAGAAGGCGCCCCCGCAGGCCATGCCCCGCACGGCGGCGATGACGGGCTTCCAGAGGTCGTTGGACTTGGGCCCGACGCGCAGGAGCGGATCGTCGGCCATGTAGGGGGAGTTGGGCTGCGGGACGTCGGCGTCCCGGTCTATGCCGGTGCAGAAGGCGCGCTCCCCGCTGCCGGTGAGGACGACGGCCCGCACGGAGTCGTCGAACCGCAACGACCGCCAGGCATCGACGAGTTGGTCCCTCGTCTCCAGGTCGATGGCGTTGAGGCGGTGCGGCCGGTCGAGGGTGACGACGGCGACGCCGGTGTCCTTGTCGGCGCTGACCCGAAGGCTCATGACCGCTCCGGCACCCACTGCGGCAGCCCGCTCACGGGGTCGGCCGCGAACCGCACCTTGGCGCCGATCCGGATGCGGTCGACCGGCAGGGAGTCGATCGCCGCCCCGGGCTCGGTGACGAGATTCCCGACCAGCCGGATGTGCGGTGCCTCGACGAGTTCGACGACGATCACGTTGTACGGCGCCCGCTCGGCGTAGTCCGGCAGCAGGGGCGGGTGGGGGACGACGTACGACCAGACGCGGCCGTGCCCCGAGAGGGGCCGCCACTCGGTGCCGAAGGACCGGCAGTGCGGACAGCAGGGCCGGGGCGGGAAGCGGAGTGCGCCGCAGTCGGCGCAGGCCTGGACGCGGAGTTCGCCCTGGGCGGCGTACCGCCAGAAGGGGGCGCCTTCGGGGTCAATGACGGGGGAGAGCACGGTCAGCTCCTGTTCGTCAGCAGCAGTGCGGAGGTGGGGACGCCCTCACCGGCGGTGACCAGGCAGGTGGCGGCACCGGGCACCTGGGCGGTACTGGTCCCTCTGAGCTGTTTCACACCCTCGTTGATCAGATTGAACCCATGGACGTAGGCCTCGCTGAGCCCGCCGCCCCCGGTGTTGATCGGCAGCCGCCCGCCGCTCTCCAGCGCCCCCTGCTCGGTGAAGGCGCCGCCCTCCCCGCGCCCGCAGAATCCGTACCCCTCCAGGGAGAGCGGGATGAGGGCGGTGAAGGCGTCGTAGATCTGGGCGACGTCGACGTCCTCGGGGGTGAAGTCGGCGTGTTTCCACAGGTGTCGGGCGGTGGCCCAGGACGGGCCGGTGAGGGGGTCGTCGTTCCAGTAGTTGACCATGCCGTGGTGCTGGGCGGGGAGCCCCTGGGCGGCGGAGTGGACGTACACGGGAGGTTTGCGGCAGTCCCGCGCCCGCTCCCTGCTGACCACGACACACGCCAACGCCCCGTCCGTCTCCAGGCAGTTGTCGAAGAGACAGAGGGGCTCGCTGATCCAGCGCGAGGTCATGTACATCTCGCGGGTGAGCGGGCGGTCGTACATGACGGCGGCCGGGTTCTGGTTGGCGCGGTTGCGGCAGGCGAGGGCGACGTTGAACAGGTGGTCCCGGGTCGCGCCGTACTCGTGCATGTACCGGCGGGTCAGCATGGCGATCTCGTCGACGGGCCGCAGCAGACCGTAGGGCCGGGTCCACTGGGCGGGCGTGGGGAGTTGGGCGACGGTGTTGCGCCACGGCCGGGGCCCGCTGCCCCGCTTCCGCGACCGCCAGGCGACGCCGACGGACGCCTGCCCGGTGGCGATGGCGGTGGCGAGGTGCGCGACGGTCGCGCACGAGCCGCCGCCCCCGTACCCCACCCGGCTGAAGAAGGTGAGGTCCCCGAACCCCACGGCCTTCGCGAGCTCCACCTCGTCCGTCTCCTCCATGGTGAAGGAGGCGAGGGCATCGACCTCGCCGGGGTCGATCCCGGCGTCGTCGAGGGCGGCGACGACGGCACGGCAGGCGAGCGTCCGCTCGTCCTCGGGGAGTTGCTTGGCGAAGGCGGTCTGACCTATCCCGACGATCGCGGTGGCGTCCTTGATCCCGGCCATGCGCACCCACCTCCACGCTGCTGAAGGGCTGCTGACAGGCCGTCAGGGTACAGCTAATCTGACGGGTAGTCAGCTCCGGGGTTGGGAGGCGTGCTGTGCGCGGTGATCTGGAGTGGGGCGGCGTTCCGGGACTCGTCCGGTCCGCGGTCGAGCGGTACCCGGAGGTCGAGGCGGTGGTGGAGGGCCGTACGCGGGTGACGTACGCCGAGTTGGGCGCGCGCGTGGAGCGCGCGTCGGCGGCCTGCATCGCGAACGGCGTCGAACCCGGTGACCGGGTGGCGATCTGGGCCCCCAACACCCTCGACTGGATCGTGTCCGCGCTCGGCGCGGTCTCCGCGGGAGCCGTCCTCGTCCCGCTCAACACCCGCTTCAAGGGCGCGGAGGCGGCGGACGTGCTGCGCCGCAGCGGGGCGCGGCTGCTGTTCGTGACGGGTACGTTCCTGGGGACGTCGTACGTGGCGTCGCTGCGGCGAGCGGTGGGGGAGGGCCTGCCGGCGCTGGACCAGGTGGTGGTGCTCGCGGACGACGCCCCGGCGGACTACCGCACGCTGAAGGACTTCCTGGCGAGCGGGGACGGGGTGAGGACCGCGGAGGTGCGGCAGCGCGCGGCGGCGGTCGAGGGGGCGTGGCCGTCGGACATCGTCTTCACGTCGGGTACGACGGGCCGCCCGAAGGGCGCGGTGATCACCCACGCGCAGACGCTGCGGGCGTACGAGATCTGGAGCGACCTGGCCGGTCTTCGCCAGGGCGACCGCTACCTCATCGTGAACCCCTTCTTCCACACCTTCGGCTACAAGGCCGGCGTGATCGCCTGCCTCATGCGGGGCGCGACGATGATCCCGCAGCCGGTGTTCAACGTGGACACGGTCCTGGCGAACATCGCCTCGGAGGCGGTGTCGGTCCTCCCGGGCCCGCCGACGCTCCTCCAGTCCCTCCTGGACCACCCGGCGCGGACCTCGTACGACCTCTCGGCGCTGCGCCTGGTGGTGACGGGTGCCACGGTCGTCCCCCTGACCCTGGTCGAACGGCTGCGGGACGAACTCGGCGTCTCGACGGTCCTGACGGCGTACGGCCTCTCGGAGGCGAGCGGCATCGTCACGATGTGCCGCCGCGGCGACGCCCCGTCGGTCATCGCCTCGACGTCGGGCCGGGCGATCCCGGGCACTGAGGTCCGCGTCGAGGCGCCGCCGGGCGAACCCGGCGAGGTCCTGGTGCGCGGCTTCAACGTCATGCGGGGCTACTTCGAGGACGCGGCGGCGACGGCGGAGGTGCTGACCCCGGACGGGTGGCTGCGCACGGGCGACGTGGGGGTCCTGGACGCCGCCGGGAACCTGCGGATCACCGACCGCCTGAAGGACATGTTCATCGTCGGCGGCTTCAACGCGTACCCGGCGGAGATAGAGCAGCTGCTGTCCCTGCACCCGGATGTGACGGACGTGGCGGTGATCGGCGTACCGGACGCACGGCTGGGCGAGGTCGGGAAGGCGTACGTGGTGCGAAGGGACGCGGCCGTCCTGACGGGCGACGACCTGATCGCGTGGGCGCGACGGGAGATGGCGAACTACAAGGTGCCGCGGGCGGTGGAGTTCGTGCGGGAGCTGCCGCGGAACGCGAGCGGGAAGGTGGTGAAGGGGGAGCTGCGGGCAGGGGGCGATTGGTGACAACGCATGCTTCGGCCGCGGCGGCTCCCCCTCCGCGCCGCCGCGGCCGATCCCCGTGCGGGAAAAGGTTCGTGTGGGTCAGGCCGGGTTGTCCGTGGCGTGGACGTTGTCCGTCGTGGCCTCGCCCGTGCCCTCGCTCAGCTTGAGCGGGTCGCTGGTCGCGTGCACGTTCTTGATGGTGACGGGCTCGGTGGTGGCGTGGACGTTGTCGGTCGTCGCGTCGCCGGTCGGCTCGCCCGTGGCGTGCACGTTGTCCGTGGTGGTCTCGTCGCTCATGCGCTGGCTCCCCTGACAGTGTGGTGCGATGGATGGGCTGGATCCGCCCGGCAACTCCCCCGAGGGTTGCCGGGCGGATCCAGCTGGGCCGGTTCACCCTAGAGGTCCGGCCTGTCGTCGCTCCGTCTGCCCCCCGACGCGACGGCTCGACACAGCAGAGAGTGCCGGGCGGCGATAAACGAATGATGAACGCGTCTTCTCGCCGGTCAGAGCGGCCCGCGCGGGCAGGGCCGGTCGGCTCAGGCGACCGCGCTCGGGTGCAGCAGGGTGCGGACCGCGTCCGCCTCCGCGGACCCCAGCGCGTCGAAGATCTCCAGGGCCTCCCGCCAGCACACCTGGGCCCGGCCGAGCTGTCCGATCCCGGCGAGGGCCCGTCCGAGCACCGTCAGGACGTTGCCGTGCCGCCAGTCGCCGCCGATGCCGCGCAGCAGGCTGAGCGCCGTCTCGGCGTGGGCCGCCGCCTGCGCGGGGCGCCGGGCCGCGAGGTCGAGCTCGGCGAGCCGGAACAGCGTCATGCCCTCCCACAGGCGCTGGCGGCTGTCGCGGAACACCCGCAGGGCCTGCTGGAGGCATTCGGTCGCCTCGGCGAGCCTGCCGCTCTGGGTGAGGGCGAGGCCCAGGGCGTACCGGCCGTTGGCGCCCTTGAAGGCGTGGTCCATGTCGTCGTACATCGCCGTGCCCTGCTGCGCGAGCTCGACCGCGCTCTCCGTCCGCCCGGTGGCCAGATGGATGCGCGAGAGGTTGCACAGGGCGCTCGCCTCGCCGGGGCGGTCGCCCAGGGCCCGGAAGCTCTCGATGGCATGGGTGAAGTACGCCATGCCCTCTTCGTTGCGGTTCTGGTAGAGCGCGATGACGCCGCCGATGTTCGCGGCCCAGCAGCCGGTGAGCGGGTCCTCGGCCTCGCGTGCCAGCTCGGCGGCGCGCTCCGCCTCCCGGGAGGCGAGGTCGAACCTGCTGTCCGAGTGCTGGTGGACGAAGGCGAGCGCGACCGAGGCGCGGGCCTCGGTCCGGGTGTCGCCGGATTCCTGGGCCACCTCCCGCAGCAGGGCCGCGACCGCCTCGTACTCCTTGGAGTTGGTGCCGGACTCGGCCAGGTCGACGGCGGCCCACAGGACGTCGACGGCCCGCCGCAGCGAACCGGCCTGGGCGGACTGCCGTATGCAGGCGAGCAGGGGCACCGCCTCCGCGTACAGCCAGTCCTGCGCCGCGTGCCGGTCGGAGAACACCAGCCCCGGATACGCCGCCTGCTCCAGGTGGGCCACCAGCCGGTCCCCCGGCCGCTCGATCAGGTACACCCCGCCGACCGTCGCCAGATAGAAGTCCAGCAACCGGGAGAGCGCCGCCCCCCGCTCCTCCGGCGGCCACTCGTCGCGTTCCGCGCATGCACGCGCGTAGAGGCGGACCAGGTCGTGGAAGCGGTAGCGGCCGGGTGCCGCCGATTCCAGCAGGGAGGTGTCCACCAGGGACTCGAGGACGTCCTCGGTGTCGTCGATGTCCAGGTCCAGGATCGCCGCTGCCGCGGCGAGGGAGATGTCGGGGCCGTCCGCCAGGCCCAGCAGCCGGAACGCGCGGGCCTGCGCCGGCTCCAGCTGGCCGTAGCCCAGCTCGAAGGTGGCCTTCACCGCCAGGTCGCCCGCCTGGAGTTCGTCGAGGCGGCGGCGTTCGTCCGCGAGCTTCGCCGCCAGGACCGAGACCGTCCAGGTGCGGCGGGCGGCCAGCCGGGACGCCGCGATGCGGATCGCCAGGGGGAGAAAGCCGCAGGCCGCCACCACGTCCAGGGCCGCCTCCCGTTCCGAGGCCACGCGTTCCTCGCCGACGATCCGTGTGAAGAGCTGGAGCGCCTCGTCGGGGGACATCACGTCCAGGTCGACCAGATGCGCGCCGGCGAGGTCCACCATCCGGACCCGGGACGTCACCAGCGCCGCGCAGCCTTCCGTGCCGGGCAGCAGGGGGCGGACCTGTGCCGCGTCCCGCGCGTTGTCCAGCAGGACCAGGACCCGTCTGCCGTCCAGCACCGAGCGGTACAGCGCCGCCCGCTCCTCCAGCGAGTCCGGGATCGCCGAGTCCGCGGTGCCGAGCGCCCGCAGGAACGCGCCCAGGACCGTCTCCGGTTCCGACGCCCGCTGCCCCGCGCCCTGGAGGTCGACGTACAACTGCCCGTCGGGGAAGGCCGAGCGGGCCTGATGGGCGACATGGACGGCGAGGGTCGTCTTGCCCACGCCGCCGATGCCCGCCAGCGCCGACACCGCCATCACACGGCCCTCGGAGGAGGCCAGCACGTCGCCGAGCTCGGCCACGAAGGACGCGCGGCCGGTGAAGTCCGGGACCGTCGCCGGGAGTTGGGCGGGGCGGACCTGGGTCGCCGCGGGCTCCGAGTGTGGGGACGACGGTTCCGCGAGGCCGGGGTCCGCCTGGAGGATGCGCTGCTGGAGTTCCTTCAGGCCGGGCCGCGGGTCGACGCCCAGCTCGTCCGCGAGCAGGCGCCGCGTGTCCGCGTACACCGCGAGGGCCTCCGCCTGCCGGCCGGAGCGGTACAGCGCCAGCATCAGCAACTCGCGCAGGCGTTCGCGGAGCGGGTGCGCGGCCGTCAGGGCGGTCAGTTCGGAGACCGCCTCCGCGTGGCAGCCCTGCTCCAGGTCCATGTCGAGGCGGGATTCGAGGAGTTGGAGGCGCCACTCCTCCAGCCGGACCCGTTGCGAGGAGGCGTACGGGCCCGGCACCCCTGCCAGCACCTCGCCGTCCCACAGCGCCAGGGCGCGGGCGAGCACTTCACGGGCGTGGGACAGGTCGCCCGCACTCCGCGCCTTCTCCGCCTCCGTCGCCCACTCCTGCGCCACGGTCACGTCCAGCGCGCCCTCGCCGAGCGAACGGATCGCGTAACCGCCCGCGTCGCTGACCAGCACGCCGGGGTCGAGGACCTTCCGCAGCCGGGAGGCGTACGTCCGCACGGCCGCCAGCGCCTGCGACGGGGGCTCCTCCCCCCACAGGGCGTCGATCAACTCCGCCGCGGTGGCCGTACGGCCCTCCCGCAGGAGCAGGGCCGCGAGCAGGGCCCGCTGCTGGGGCGAGCCCATCGCGAGGGTCTCCTCGCCGCGCCAGGCGCGCACCGGTCCGAGCACGCTGAAGCGCAGCGGCGGCACGGGCTCCGCCGAGGAGCCTGGACGCCGCTGCTCAGGCACTCGCGGTAGACCGTCCATCGCGTCCCCCTAAACACTGTGAGCAACCCCGCCAGTTTGCCTTGTTCATGGCAGATGCGTCAGCTGTGGAGGGGGCGATCACAGACAGGCGCGCGGTAAATCACAAGCCCCTCACGCGCTCTCCGCACAATTCCGCGCACAAACCATCAGGACCGGGCGCCGTCACCATAGCTGACGGGTCGTCAGATCAGCGCTACCGTGGCCCCCATGGAGACCGCCACCGGAACCACCTTCCCGTTGATCATCTCCGTCGACGACCACACCGTTGAGCCCGCCGACGTCTGGCAGAACCGGCTTCCGAAGAAGTACCTGGACGTCGGCCCCCGCGTGGTCCGCGCCCCGCTGAAGGAAATGACCTTCCTGGGCGGCCGGTTCAAGCCCGTCATGGGCACCCCCGGCCAGACCGACGGCCCGGTCGGCGACTGGTGGGTGTACGAGGACCTGCACCGCCCGCTCACCCGCCTCGACACCGCCGTCGGCTACAGCAGGGACGAGATCAAGCTGGAGATCATCACCTACGAGCAGATGCGGCAGGGGTCGTACGACGTCCCGTCCCGGCTCGCCGACATGGACGTCAACCACGTCCAGTCCGCCCTGTGCTTCCCCACCTTCCCGCGCTTCTGCGGCCAGACCTTCACCGAGGCCGCCGACCACGAGCTGGGGCTGCTGTGCATCCAGGCCTACAACGACTGGATGGTGGAGGAGTGGTGCGGGCCCGAGGCGCGGGGGCGGCTGATACCGCTGACGCTCATCCCGCTCTGGGACGCCTCGCTCGCGGCGGCCGAAGTGCGGCGCAACGCCGCCCGTGGCGTCCGCGCCGTCGCCTTCTCCGAGATACCCCCGCACCTCGGCCTGCCCTCCGTGCACACCGACGCCTGGGACCCGTTCCTCGCCGCGTGCGACGAGACCGGCACCGTCATCGCCATGCACATCGGCTCCTCCAGCCGGATGCCCTCCACCTCCGCCGACGCCCCGCCCGCCGTCGGCTCCACCATCACCTTCGCCAACTGCTGCTTCTCGATGGTCGACTGGCTGATGAGCGGCAAGTTCGAGCGTTTCCCGAACCTGAAGGTGATGTACGCGGAAGGGCAGATCGGCTGGATCCCCTACATCCTCGAACGCGCCGACGTCGTCTGGGAGGAGAACCGCGGCTGGGGCGGGGTCGCCGACAAGGTCCACCGGCCGCCGTCCGAACTCTTCGCCGACCACGTCTACGGCTGCTTCTTCGACGACGCCTTCGGCCTCCGGAACCTCGACGCGATCGGCCTCGCCAACGTCCTCTACGAGACCGACTACCCCCACTCCGACTCCACCTGGCCCAAGTCGCGGGAGGTCGGCGAGGCCCAGATGGGCCACCTGGACCCGGCCGCGATCGAACGCATCGTCCGCGGCAACGCCATCGACCTGCTCGGGCTCACCCCCGACGGACTGTGGGACGGCCCGCGGTGATCGAGTACGGAACCCAGCTGCCGGTACAGTCCCAGAGCACGATCTACACCGAGCCCTGGGAGGCCGGGGCGGGCCCGGAGGATCTCGTCGCCGTGGCCCGGGCCGCGGAGAGCGCCGGGTTCGCGTACATCGCGAGCTGCGACCACGTCGCCATCCCGCGCCGGCTCGCCTCCGCGATGAGCACGGTCTGGTACGACCCCGTCGCCACCCTCGCCCACCTCGCCGCCGTGACCGAGCGCATCCGGCTGCTGAGTCATGTCGCCGTCGTCGGGCTGCGGCATCCGCTGCTCAGTGCCAAGCAGTACGCCACCCTCGACCATCTCAGCGGCGGGCGGCTGATTCTCGGGGTCGGGGCCGGGCACGTGGCCGAGGAGTTCGAGGTGCTGGGGCTGGACTTCCGGCAGCGAGGCGCGCTGCTCGACGAGTGCGTGGACGCGCTGCGGGTCGCGCTGGGGCCCGAGGAGTTCCCCGAGCATCACGGGAAGTTCTACGACTTCCAGGGGCTGGGGCAGCGGCCACGCCCCGCCCAGTCGCGCGTACCCCTCTGGGTCGGCGGGTCCTCGCCGGCCGCCGTCCGGCGGGCCGCGCTCAAGGGGGACGGCTGGCTGCCGCAGGGGGATCCGCGGGACCGGCTGCCCGCGCAGATCGCCGAGCTGACGCGGATGCGTGAGGAGGCGGGCATCGAGACGCCGCTGACCGTCGGCGCCATCGTCGAGCCTCTCTACGTTGGGCGGCCTGGGTGGGACGTCGGGCGGCGCACTCTCACCGGCCCTCCGGACGCGCTCGCCGAGTCCCTGCGGGCCTATCGCGCGATGGGCGTGCACCAGATCCAGGTGCGGTTCCGCAGCCGCGGCCGTACCGAACTCACCGACCAGATGGCGGCCTTCGGGACCGAAGTGGCGCCCCACCTCTGAGGAGATGCCGGATGGGCAAGCTGGACGGACGCGTCGTCATCGTCACCGGCGCGGCACGCGGACAGGGGGAGCAGGAGGCGCGGCTGTTCCGGGAGGAGGGGGCGGAGGTCGTCCTCGCCGATGTGCTCGATGAGCAAGGGGTGGCGCTCGCGCGGGACATCGGGGCGCGGTACGTCCATCTCGACGTCGGCGACGAGGAGCAGTGGCGGGACGCCGTGGGCGTCGTCAAGAACGCCTTCGGCCGCGTCGACGGCCTCGTCAACAACGCCGGCATCCTGCGCTTCAACTCCCTCGTCGACACGCCCCTCGACGAGTTCATGCAGGTCGTGCGGGTCAACCAGGTCGGCTGCTTCCTCGGCATCAAGACCGTCGCGCCGGTCATGGAGGACGGTGGCACCATCGTCAACACCGCCTCCTACACGGGTGTGACCGGCATGGCCGCCGTCGGCAGCTACGCCGCCAGCAAGCACGCCGTCCTCGGCCTCACCCGGGTCGCCGCCCTGGAACTCGCCGACCGGGGCATCCGCGTCAACGCCCTGTGCCCCGGTGCCATCGACACCGCCATGTCCAACCCGGCCCAACTGGACCCGGGGGCCGACGTGGAGGGGATGAGTCGGGCGCTCGACCAGCTGTACCGCAAGCTCGTGCCGCTCGGGCGGATCGGCCGGCCGGAGGAGGTGGCGCGGCTCGCGCTGTTCCTGACGTGCGAGGACTCGTCGTACATCACCGGGCAGCCGTTCGTGATCGACGGCGGGTGGCTGGCGGGGGTCAGTGTCGTCTGACTGGGCGTCAGGTATTGGGCGGCCAGGTATTGACCTTTCTGACGGTACGTCAGAAAGTCGTAGCACTCAGCAGACCCACCTGTCTTGGGATGGTGAACCGCCGTGGAATTCGGGCTCTTTGTACAGGGATACGTGGGCAAACGCGCCCAGACCGATCCGCTCGCCGAGCACAAGGCGCTGATGGAGGAGACCGAGTACGTCATCCAGGCGGACAAGTCCGGCTTCAAGTACGCCTGGGCCTCCGAGCACCACTTCCTGGAGGAGTACTCGCATCTGTCGGCCAACGACGTGTTCCTGGGGTATTTGGCGCACGCCACGGATCGCATCCACCTCGGCTCCGGGATCTTCAACCCTCTCGCCCAGGTCAACCACCCCGTGAAGGTCGCCGAGAAGGTCGCCATGCTCGACCATCTCTCCGAAGGGCGCTTCGAGTTCGGGTCCGGGCGCGGGGCCGGGTCGCACGAGATCCTCGGGTTCATACCGGGGGTGACCGACATGAACTACACCAAGGAGATCTGGGAAGAGACCATCGCCGAGTTCCCCAAGATGTGGCTCCAGGACGAGTACGTCGGCTTCCAGGGCAAGCACTGGCAGCTGCCGCCGCGCAAGGTCCTGCCGAAGCCGTACGGGAAGTCGCACCCGGCGATGTGGTACGCGGCCGGGTCGCCGCCGTCGTACGCCATGGCGGCGAAGAAGGGCCTCGGGGTGCTGGGGTTCAGCATCCAGAAGGTGTCCGACATGGAGTGGGTGCTGGAGCAGTACAAGAACTCCGTCGTGAACGCCGAGCCGGTCGGGGACTTCGTCAACGACAACGTGATGGTGACGACGACCGCGATCTGTGCGCCTACGCATGACGAGGCGATCTCCATCGCCGTGAACGGCGGGCTGCATTACCTGCCGTCGCTCGTCTTCCGGTACCACGACACCTTCCCGCGGCCCGAGGGGTTCCCGGTGTGGCCCGAGACGCTGCCCGAGTACACGCCCGAGTTCGTGGAGCTGTTGATCGAGGAGGAGTTGCTGATCTGCGGGGATCCGGACGAGGTGCTCACGCAGTGCAAGCGGTGGGAGCAGGCCGGGGCGGATCAGTTGAGCTTCGGGTTGCCGGTGGGGGTGCCGAAGGAGGAGACGTTGCAGACGATTCGGTTGATCGGGGAGCGCGTGATTCCGAAGATCGACACGGATCCGGTGCATCGGACGTCCCGGTTCCGGGCTGCCTCTTGATCGCCGTTGCGGGGTGCGGGTGCGTTGTGGCTGGTCGCGCAGTTCCCCGCGCCCCTAAAAGCCTTCCGCCCACCCGGAGTTGAAGGGGGCCCTCATGCTCGATCACCTCATCAAAAGGGCGACCGTTGTCGATGGCACCGGTGCGCCCGCCTTCACCGCCGACGTCGGTATTCGTGACGGGCGTGTCGCCGTCGTCGGGAGCGTCACCGAAGAGGCGCGTACCAGTGAGGACGCTCATGGCCTCGTCCTCGCCCCCGGGTTCGTCGACCCCCATACCCACTACGACGCCCAGCTCTTCTGGGACCCGTACGCCACGCCCTCCCTCAACCACGGGGTCACCACCGTCGCCGCCGGGAACTGTGGGTTCACGTTGGCTCCCTTGCGGTCGGTGGACGCCGACTACACGCGGCGCATGATGTCCAAGGTCGAGGGCATGTCGCTGGTCGCGTTGGAGGAGGGGGCGCCCTGGAGTTGGGAGTCGTTCGGGGAGTATCTCGATGCTCTCGAAGGGCGGATCGCTGTCAACGCCGGGTTCATGGTGGGGCATTGTGCGCTGCGGCGGTATGTGATGGGGGCGGAGGCCATCGGCGGGCAGCCCAGTGACGAGCAACTCGGCGCCATGCTGCGGCTGTTCCATGAGGCCATGGACGCGGGGGCTTGGGGGCTGTCCACCACCCAGTCGACCACCCATTCCGATGGGGACGGGAAGCCCGTCGCCTCCCGGCATGCCCTTCCCGCCGAACTCGTCGCGCTGTCCAAGGCCGTCGGCGAGCACGAAGGGACGCAGATCGAGGCCATCGTCGCCGGGTGTCTCGACCAGTTCAGCGACGCCGAGATCGAGTTGTTCGTGGAGATGAGCGCGGTGGCGGGGCGGCCGCTCAACTGGAACGTGCTCACCATCGACGCCGGCGTTCCCGAACGCGTCCCGCGTCAGCTGTTCGCGAGCGAGCAGGCGCGCAAGGCCGGCGGGCGGATCGTCGCCCTCACCATGCCGATCCTCACGCCGATGAACATGTCCCTGGGCACCTTCTGCGCGCTCAACCTCATCCCCGGCTGGGGACCGATCCTCGGCCTGCCCGTGCCCGAGCGGATCGAGAAGCTCCGCGACCCGGACGTACGGGCCGGGATGCTGGAGCGCGCCCAGTCCAAGGAGGCGGGTGTCTTCCGGCGGCTCGCGAACTTCGGGCGGTACGTCATCGGCGACACCTACAGCGAGGCGAACCGTGGGCTCAGCGGCCGGGTCGTGCGGGACATCGCCGAGGAGCGGGGGCAGGACCCGTTCCAGTGTCTGGTCGAGATCTGCGCCGCCGACGACCTCCGTACCGTCCTGTGGCCCATGCCCACCGACAACGACCCCGCCTCCTGGGCGCTGCGCGCCGAGACCTGGCAGCACGAGGACGTGCTGCTCGGCGGCTCGGACGCGGGGGCGCATCTGGACCGGATGTGCGGGGCGCCGTACACCACCCGGTTCCTCGGGGACTGTCTGCGCGGGCGGAAGCTCGCCACCCTGGAGCAGGCGGTGAAGATGCTGACCGACGACCCGGCGCGGCTGTTCGGGCTGCGCGAGCGGGGGCAGGTACGGGAGGGCTGGCATGCCGACCTGGTGCTCTTCGACCCGGAGCGGATCGGCGCGGGCACGGCCACCCTGGTGCACGACCTGCCGGGTGACAGTCCGCGGCTGGACTCCAAGGCGCTCGGGGTACGGGCCGTGTGGGTCAACGGGGTCGAGGCGATCCGCGACGACGCGGTGAGCGGGGCCGTGCCCGGGAAGGTGCTGCGCTCGGGGCGGGACACCCGGACGGTGAGCACCCGGTGAGGGAGCGGCTGTTCATCGGGGGTGAGTGGAGTGAGCCGGACGGCGGGCATTACGCCGTGGTCGATCCGGCCACCGAGGAGACCGTCGGGTGGGCGCCGGAGGCCTCGCGGGATCAGGTGCACGCGGCCTGCGCCGCGGCCCGCGAGGCCTTCGGGTCATGGTCGCGTACGGCGCCCGAGGAGCGGGCGGCGATCCTCGCCCGGGCGGCCGACGTGATCGCCGGCCGCTTCGTGCCGTACGCCGAACTCGCCCAGGCGGAGACCGGCGCGACGACCGGCACCGCGCGGGCGATGCAGGTCGGCGTCGGGGTCGCCCGGCTGCGGCGGTACGCGCGCGTGGAGAGCGCCGAGTGGGCGATCCCGCCGCAGATCAACGAGGCCGGGCCGATGGGGAAGGCCGGGGTGATGGGCGCGCTGGCCGTACGGCAGCCGGTCGGGGTGGTCACCTGCATCACCTCGTACAACAACCCGTGGGCCAACCCGGCCGGCAAGATCGCCCCCGCCCTCGCGATGGGCAACACCGTCGTCGTGAAGCCCGCCCCGCAGGACCCCCTGTCCGTCTACCGGATGGCGGAGGCGCTGGAGGCGGCCGGGCTGCCGCGGGGCGTGCTCAGCGTGGTCTCCGGGCGCTCGGTCGACGTCGGTGAGGCCGCCGTGGACTCCCCGGACGTCGACATGGTCTCCTTCACCGGCTCCACGGCGGTCGGACAGCGCATCGCCGAGGTGTGCGGGCGCGGCATGAAACGGCAGCTGATGGAGCTGGGAGGGAAAGGCGCGGCCGTCGTCTTCGATGACGCCGACATCGGCTCGGCCGTGGCCGGGATCGGCACCACCTTCTCCTTCTACAGCGGGCAGATCTGTACCGCGCCGACGCGCGTACTGGCCCAACGGGGGGTGTACGAGCGGCTGGTGGAGGGGCTGGCCGGTTACGCCGGGCGGCTGAGGGTCGGGGACCCGCGGGAGGCGGACACGGTCGTGGGGCCGGTGATCTCCGCCCCGCACCGGGAGCGTGTGGAGTCGTACGTGGAGTTGGGCCGCAAGGAAGGGGCCACGGTCGTCGTGGGCGGTGAACGGCCGTCGTACGAGCGTGGGTTCTACGTCGCCCCGACCCTCCTCGCGGACTGCACCCACACGATGCGGGTCGCCCGCGAGGAGATCTTCGGGCCGGTCGTGACCGTCGTCCCCTTCGACGACGAGGAGGAGGGCATCGCCCTCGCCAACGACTCCGACTACGGCCTCATCGACTACGTCTGGTCCGGCGACGTCGCCCGCGCCTTCCGGGTCGCCCGGCGGCTGCGGGCGGGCGGGGTCGGCGTGAACACCGTCGGGCGGAACATGGAGGCGCCGTTCGGCGGGTTCAAGAAGAGCGGCGTGGGCCGGGACGTCGGGTCGTACGCGCTGCACGCCTACAGCGAGGTGCAGGCGATCGTCTGGCCCGGGTGAGCGGTCCTCCTTCGCCCTACGGGAGTCGTATCGACTGGGAGTGGCGGAAGAAGTCCGTCGGGTCCCAGCGGGCCTTGACCTGCTGGAGGCGGGTGTAGTTCGCCCGCCAGTACAGGGTGTGCCAGGGCACGCCCGAGGTGTTCCAGGCGGGGTCCGAGAGGTCGGGGTCGGGGTCGTTGATGTAGCAGCCGCCGGTCAGGTCGTTCGGGACGGGGACGCCGCCGGTGTCCTGGAACGACTCCCGGTACAGGTCCCGGAGCCAGGCGAGGTGCTTGTCGTCCTCGCGCCGGTCGATCCAGAAGTTCTCGTACAGGGCGATCAGGGCCGCGTCCCGGTGCGGGATCGCCGTGGCGCCGGGGGCGGTGTCGTTCGTGCGGCCGCCGCCGCCGTTGAGGGAGATGACGGCGTTCGGGTTCGAATAGTCCGTGCGGGTCAAGTGGCGGTACATGACGGCCAGTTGGGCGTCGGTGAAACTCCCCTTCAGCCACGCCGTCTTCACCGCGCTGCGCAGCGTGTGGTCGTACAGCAGGACCGGGCTGCTGGTGCCGAGCAGCTTCGTCGAGGCCAGCCACGGGACGCGGCGGGACGGGAAGGAGGCGGCGAGGCCGGTGCCGGCGGTGAGGGCCGCGGCGTAGTCGGCGAGCAGCCGGTCGGCGTCCGGGTCCGTGCCGTCGACCTGGGTGAACAGGGCGACGCCGCCGGTCGCGCCCTGGCGCATCAGCAGATAGCCGGAGAGGGAGATGAAGGGGGAGGAGGTCGAGCCGTTGTCCACGTGCCAGGTGCTGAAGTTGCGGACCAGGCGGGCCATCGACGGGGCGTCCAGCCGGCTCCACGGGATCTCCGTCAGGCTGACCAGCACCTCGCGGGGCGGGGCGGGCAGTTGGAGGCCCGGTGCGGTTCCGGTCGCGCCGGGGGAGCGGAACCAGTAGCGGGTGATGACGCCGAAGCTCCCGCCGCCGCCACCCGCGGTGGCCCACCACAGGTCGCGGTGCGGGTCCGAGGGCGCGCGCGAGGCGACGACCGTACGCACCCTCCCCGAGGCGTCGACCACCACCATCTCCACGGCCTCGATGTGATCGGCCACCAGCCCGAACCGCCGCGTCAGCGGGCCGAACCCGCCGCCGCTCGCATGACCGCCGATCCCCACGGTCAGGCATGCGCCGCCCGGGATCGTCACCCCCCACTCCTTGTACAACGCCTCGTAGATCTGCCCCAGTTGGGCCCCGGCGCCGATGGCGAAGGCGCTGCGGGCGGGGTCGTAGGCGATCCCGTTCAGCGCGGACGTGTCGATGATGACGTCGGTGTCGGGGTGGTGGACGAAGTCGGCGTAGCAGTGGCCGCCGCTGCGCACCGACACGCGCTTCTTGGCGCGCACGGCCTCCGTCACCGCCTGCACCACCTGCTCCGTGGAGGCGACGAGGCGGATGGCTTCGGGCGTGGCCGCCCACCGCTTGTTCACGCCGGTGGCGAGCTCCGCGTACCGCGCGTCACCGAGGACGACGGACACGGTGGGTGCGGTGGGCGCCGCGCTCGCGTCGGTCGCGGCGAGGACGCCCTCGGCGACGGCCAGGGCGGACACCCCGGTCATCAGGGCCCGTCTGCTGATCTCGCTGCTGGATCTGGGCATGGCTGGGTCGCTCTCCTCGCAGGGTGGGAAGTCAGGCCGGGGCCCGGGCGGTCGGGGGACGTGACCGCCCGGGCCCCGGGGTTTGTGGTGGGGCGTAAGTCCGGTTCAGGGGACCGTGGCGTGGTGGGTGCGGTACCAGTCGGCCTGGTCTCGTAGCGTGCGTTCCAACGGGCGGAACTCCACGCCGAGTTCGCGTTCGGCGCGGGCGGAGGTCACCCGGCGGCGGTCGCCCTCCAGCAGGGCCCGCACGCCCTCCCGGGTGGCGGTCGGCGTAGCGCCGCGCAGCCGGCCGCCGGTCTCCAGTACGGCGGCCATCAGCAGCGCCAGCCGGGCCGGCACCTCGCGCGGGGGCGTCACGCCGAGGGCACGCGCCGCGATCCGGCAGACCTCCGGGAGCGGGACCCAGTCGCCGGCCACGATGTAACGGCGGGCGTGCTCGCCCTTGGCTGCGGCCCGGACACAGGCGTCCGCCACGTCACGGGCGTCCACCACATGGTTGCCCGCCCGGGGGACACCGCCCAGCCGCCCCTCGGCCACCGAGGCGAACAGCCGCCCGGCGGAGGTCGGCCCGGCGTCGCCCGGCCCCCACATCCAGCCCGGCAGCACGATCGGCACCCGCACCCCGCGCTCGGTGCCGAAGGCACGGACCGCCTCCTCCGAGCGCAGCTTGCTCGCGTAGTAGCCGTTGGCGCGGGTGCCGCGCCCCTCCGGGGTGTCCTCGTCCGAGGGCCGGCCGTCGGGGCGGGTGCCGAGCGTGCCGATGGAGCTGGTGTGCACCACGACCGGCACCCCGGCCGCGGCCGCCGCGTCGAGCAGCCCGGTGACGGCGTCGACGTTCGTGGCCGTCAGCAGCGCCGGGTCGTGCCCTCCCGGGGCGTAGTACTCCCGGAAGTACGCGGCCGTGTGGATCACCGCCGTGTGCCCCGGGAGGGACGGGGCGATGCCGCCCGGATCGCGTACGTCGCCCTGGAGGACGGTGAGTTGGTCGTGCCCGGGGAGCAGGGCGCGGGCCCGCTCCGGGTCCCGGACCAGCGCCGTCACCGCGCTGCCGCCGTCGAGCAGCTGCCGTACGACATGGCCCCCGAGCAGACCGGTGGCACCGGTGACGAGCACCCGCTGCAACGGCGGACCGGTCACGTCCATTGCACCACCTCCAGCCGGATCGTCGTCGTCACCGCCCCTTCCTGCCGGACGTCGATCACCACGGGCACGGCGAGTGTGCGCAGGTCGTCCTGGCGGCGGAACCCCTGCACGGTGGCCCGCAGTTCGGTCACCTGGTCCAGTTCCGCGTAGTCGGTGAACTCCGTCTCGATCGCGGAGATGGTCAGCGTCTGCGGGGACAGCCCGTGCAGCTGGGCCACGGCGGCGATCGCGAGCTGGCGGGCCGCCTCCATCTGGAGATGCCCGGGGACGTGGTCGAGCGGGTGGTCGAACATGTGCGGGTGGCTGGCGTCGAGGACCAGCTGCGCCGACACCCGGGCCTCGCCCGCCACCACCGGAGCGGTGATCACGACGTTGCGGGCCTCGCTGCGGCCCACGGCGGACGGCGCCGCCGGGGTGAAGCGCGGCAGCGCGAGGTCGGTCGCCGCGATGCGGCGCTTCGCCCGCAGGGTGCGGTAGGCGCGCTGGGACACGATCAGCAGGGCCCCGTTGCCGGCCATCGCCACATGGCCGTCCAGGGCGACGTTCCCGCTGAAGGTGAACCCCTGGACACGTCCGGCCTTGTTGCGCCGGGGATGGACGGTCATCGTGACGAGGACGTGCGCGGGCGTCGCCCCGATCCGCAGCTGGGTCAGGCCCACCGTACGGAGGTTGAGGCTGCGGAAGATGAACGCGGAGCCCAGTTCCACGTCCAGGTGCTCGTGGGCCACCAGGACGCCGGCCTGCCGGACCACCTCGATGAGCAGGGTGTAGTCGTACATCGGCGCGTTCTCGCCGATGAGGTGGCCGCGGGGCAGCTGGGCGGCGACGAGGAAGGTCTCCTCGCCGATCGCCGCGGAGTCGGTGACGAACACCTCGGCGACGGAGGTGCGGTGCACCAGTGTGCGGGAGACGGTGGCGTCGTAGCGCAGCCGGGCGGCGGCCTCGGCGACGGGGTCCGACGGGGAGTCGGGCTTGTCTTCTGTCTCGAGATCGGTTGGCTGGGTCTCGGGCATGGTCATGATCGGCTGGGGGTCCTTTCCGACCTGGAGTGGGTGTCGGTCCACGGATCAGGCCGCCTCGGCGGAGCCGGCCCGCTGCGAGGGCAGCCGGTCGAGCAGTTCGAGGACGCCCGGGATGCCGGCCCGGGCCCCGACCGTCCCGTCGGGGCGTACGTAGGCGAGCCAGGGTGTGCCGTCCTCCTTGCCGAACCCGGGGCCGGACACGCGTGCGGTGTCGCAGCGGGCATCGGCGGCGCCGCCGGCGCGCCCGGCCCCGGAGCTGTCGCCCGCAGGCCTGACCCAGAGCACGTCCGTGATGTCGTCCACACCACGCCCCCGCAGCGCGGCCACGGCCCGGACGGCCATGTCGCCGGCGGCCTGGTCCCCGTACGCGAGAACCGTGTGCCGTCCGGCCGTCAGGTACTGGTGGAGCGAGTCGGCCTTCGTGCCGTTCAGCGGGATCAACGCGGTGTCCGGGACGCGCCGCCCCAGTTTCACGCCGCGGGGCACGGCCGCGGCGCCCGACAGGTCGGCGACGGCGGGGCTGGCGGAGTGGTCGAGGTCGAGCTGGGCGAGCTGCGGCAGCATCTGCTTCTCCAGCAGGCCCCGCCGGGAGAACGACTGCATGGTGGCGTCCCGCATGGCCCGGGCCATGGGGTTGCGCAGCAGCCACATCCGGGTCTGCTGGTCGGCGTTGCGCACCGCCTGCACGGAGGCCGGGCGGCGCTCCGGCTCATAGCTGTCGAGCAGCTCGGGAGCGGCGCCGCGCAGCACGGAGGCGAGCTTCCAGCCGATGTCGTAGCCGTCCTGGACCCCGGTGTTGAGGCCCTGGCCGCCCGCGGGGCTGTGCGCGTGGGCGGCGTCCCCGGCGATGAAGACCGGGCCCGCGCGGAACGCGGGGGCGACCTTGGCGTGCACCTGGAACCGGTTGGACCACCAGGTCTCGCGCAGCCGCAGCCCGCCGGGCCCGCGCTCGTCCAGCAGGGCTTGCAGCTCCTCATCGGACGGCGGCCGGGTGTTGCCGTCGGCCGCGATGTCGAAGAAGACCCGGTGCCCGCCGTCCGGCAGCGGGACGAGGACCAGCACGCCCTCGGGGGTGATGTGGTACTGCGCCTCGTCCTCGGGCGCGGGCCCCTCCAGCCTGCCGTCGCCCAGCAGGAACACCCGGTCGTAGGTGTGCCCCTCGAAGGGGATGCCGACGGCGTCCCGGACCCGGCTGTGGGTGCCGTCCGCGCCGATCACATAGCGGTACGTCCCGCGCTCCACCCGGCCCTGCACGGTCCGCAGCGCCACCGTGACCTTGTCGCCGGCGACGGTGAGCCCCACGGCCTCCGTCTCCCACTCGACCTCGCCGCCCAGCGCGTGCAGCCGCTCGTACAGGGCGGCCTCGGTGACGGGCTGCGGGGCGCACAGCGGATGGCGGAAGGCGGTGCCGTCGAGGCCGCCGAAGCGCATGCCGCCGACCTGCTTCTTCCGCGACCAGTAGGTGGCGCGGGCGAGCGGCAGCGCCGCCTCGACGATGGGCCCGGCGGCACCGACGCGGCTCAGGCACTCCAGCGCGCCGCTCCACAGCACCAGCGCCTTGGGCGAGCCGCCCGGCCCGTCGCGCCGGTCGACGATCCGGCACGGCACGCCCAGCCCCAGCAGGGTGCAGGCGGCGGTCAGCCCGGTGGGGCCCGCGCCGACGATCAGGATGTCCTCGGACATGGCGGTCATGGTGAAGTCCCTTCGGAGTCCGGTGCGTTGCCTTCCAGGTGGGTGAGCACCTCGCGTACGGCGGTCTCCGTGTCCGTGAACAGCACGGAAGGGATGCCGAGTTCGCGGGCGGCGGCGCAGTTCTCCTCGGTGTCGTCGACGAACAGGCACTGGTGCGGTGCGACGTCGAGCCGCTCCAGCAGAATCCGGTAGATCTTGGGGTCCGGCTTGCGCACGCCCTCCTTGTGCGAGTCGACGACGACCTCGAAGAGCTCGTCGACGGGGAGCTGGGCGCGCCAGCGCGGCTCCCACTCGCGGACGTTGTTGGTGAGCAGCGCGAGCCGCTTGCCGCTCGCGCGCAGTTCGCGCAGGAAGTCGACGAAGGGCTGGTTGGGGCGCCGGCCGCGGAACCACAGCTCCCCGAACTCGTGGTCGTCCAGGATCTTCTCGGACCCGGGCGGCAGTTCGGCGAGGATGCGCTCGGCCATCTGGCGTTCGCTGATCGCGCCGATCTCCAGGGCGGCCATGGGGGTCTCGCCGTGCTTCTCGGTGGCGGCGAGGAACGCCTCGGCGAGGGCGGTGGTGTCGAGGCCGGCGAGGGCGGCGAACTCGCAGAAGGTCTCGGCCAGCGGGTTGGTGAGCACGCCGCCGTAGTCGACGACGACGACCTCGACGCCTTCGCCGCTCATGACGCCTCCGGTTCCGCCGCGCTCGCCGGGCCGCTCTCCCACTGCAGCCCGACCATGATCAGTTCGGTGTCGCCGATGTTGTGCATCTGGTGGCACAGGGGTTCGTCCGCCGGGTTGAACAGGACGACGCCGTCCGGGAGTTCACCTTCGCGCAGAACCTCGCCCTCGGGGCCGAGGGAGCGGACCTTGGCGCCGCTGAGGACCACGGTCGCCCACGGTTTGCGGTGGGTGTGCAGGGGGCGGGTGCCGCCCGGCGGGACCTGCTCGACCCAGGCCTTCACCCAGGGGGTGTCCAGGCACAGGGGTGCGCCGAGTTCTTCCCAGGGGCCTTGCGCGGTGACGGGACTGTGGGTCACGACATGCCTCCTTGCAAGGTCGGTGTCAGTAGGGGGCGTTGGCGGCGAAGAAGCGGCGCGGATTGTCGACGAGCATGGTGCGCAGGTCCTCGTCGCTCACCCCGGCCTTGCGCAGCGCGGGCAGGACGTCGTCGTGGATGTGCGTGTAGTCCCAGGAGGGGGCGACGAGTTCGCGCTGGTCGGTGGTGAGGTAGTCCAGGAAGCACGGGCAGTCGTGGGAGAGGACGAGCTGCGAGGCGTACCCCAGGCGGACCAGTTGGGCGACGGTCTCCACGCGCTGCTCCAGCGGGGCGATGAACTCCATGCCGAAGCGGTCCATGCCGAGGAACGAGCCGGCGTCGAGCAGTTCGCGCAGATAGCCGAGGTCGTCGCTGTCGCCGGAGTGCCCGATGACGACCCGGCTGAGGTCGACGCCCTCCTCGCGGAACACCTTCTGCTGCAACAGGCCGTTGCGCACCAGGGCGTTGCTGTGGGTCTGGATCGGCGCACCGGTCTCGCGGTGGGCCTGGGCGGTGGCGCGCAGGACGCGTTCCACACCCTCCGGTAACTGCTCGGTCTCGGTGGCGCACTTGAGGACGGCGGCCTTGACGCCGGTGTCGCCGATGCCCTCGGTGATGTCGCGCACGAACAGCTCGACCATCGGGTCGGGGCCCTCGAAGACCCGGCCGGGGCCGCGGAAGGCGAAGTACATGGGCTCGTCGTTGTAGGTGTAGACGCCGGTCGCCACGACGATGTTGAGCGCCACGCGCTCGGCCACCTTCTTGATACGGGGCAGGTAGCGGCCCTGGCCGAGGACGGTGAGGTCGACGATGGTCTCGACCCCGCGCTCGGCGGCCGCGTTCAGCTTCGCGACGGCGTTGTCGATCTGGTCCTGCTCATTCCAGAGCTGAGGATTGTTCTCCTGTATTTCGGTACTGAGGACAAAGACGTGCTCATGCATCAATGTGACGCCGAGCCGGTCCAGCGGAATGCCGCCTTTAGCGGTCTCGACTATGACGGGTTCAATGGAATTTGCTGCCATTATCGCCTCCCCTGGGCGTGGCTTTCACTCCTGCAGCAACAATCCACACCCGGCGGTCGCGTTGTCAACGAATACTTGGCCTGACGGTGGTGCCGTTGGCACTAGTGGTTTCAGTAATCTTGTCCGGCGGCCGTGCGCGGGGGAGTGTGAGGATCGGAGAAAACCGATTGTGCGAATGCGCGTGAGGATTCGGCCGTGAAGGAGCAGGACGTGACCAGCACCGAACGGGTCGCTCTGGTGACCGGCAGCACGAGCGGTCTCGGGGAGGCGACCGCACGACTTCTGGCGGAGGAGGGCTGGCACGTGGTGGTGCACGGCCGTGATCCGCGCAAGGTGGCCAAGACCCTCGCCGGGGTGCGGGCGGCGGGCCGGGGCCAGGGCAGCTCCCTGGTCGCCGATCTGTCGCGGCGCGAGGGGGTGCACGCGCTGGCCGACGAGGTGCTGGCCACGTACGGCCGGCTGGACGCCCTGATCAACAACGCGGGCGTGGCCACGCCCAACCGCAGCGCCCGCACCCGCCGGGTCACGGCCGACGGGCTGCAACTGGAGTGGCAGGTCAACTTCCTCGCCCCGTTCGCCCTGACCCTGCGTCTGTCGGGTCTGCTCGCCCGCTCCGCGCCCGCCCTGGTCGTCAACGTCAGCTCCGTCGCCCAGGGGTGGGGGCAACTGCGCTGGGACGATCTCCAGATGGCGGGGCGCTGGGACCGTATGGCCGCGTACGCGCAGTCCAAGCTGGCGCTGACCGCCTTCACCAACGAGTACGCGCAGCGCCTGCGGGCCGACGGGGTGCGGGCCAACAGTCTCCATCCGGGCATGTGCGCCACGAAGATGGTGCGCAGTACGTTCGTGCTGGCCCCGCATCGGACGGGGTACGGCGCCCGCAACATCGTCCGGCTGGTCACCGATCCGGGGCTGGAGAACGCCAGCGGCGTCTACTTCCACGAGCGGCGGCGCATCGAACCGAACCCGTTCGCACAGGACGTGGTGGGCCGGCGGCGGTTGTGGGAGGTGGCCCTCGACCAGTCGGGCGTCATCGGCCGACCGGACGAGGTCCCCGCGGGGCTGCTGACCGCGTGAAGGCCGTCAGGTCAGTCGACGAGCGTGCGCAGCCGGCGGGCCGTCTCCGAGCCCGGGGTCGCGAAGTGGGAGACGATGCTGAGCCCGCGACCGCCCTCCACCGACAGCTTCACGTAGTTGAGCTCCAGCTCTCCCACGACCGGGTGCCGGAAGCGGCGGACGGAGGGGGAGAACGCCTGGACGTCGTGCGAGGTCCACCACTCGCTGAACAGCTCGCTGGACTTCTGCAGGCTGCTGACCACCTCGATGAAGCGCGGACTGCCCAGTTCGTGCGCCGACTCGGCCCGCAGCAGCGCCACCAGCCAGCGCGCCTCGCGCTCCCAGTCGGGCAGCAGCTCGCGGGCCTCGGGGGCGTTGAACATGAGCCACAGCGCGTTGCGTTCGTGGACCGGCAGATGCTCGAAGCCGCCCATGAGCGCCGCCTCCGCGCGGTTCCACGCGACCACGTCGAAGCACCGGGTGATCACATAGGCGGGGTTCGGGTCGAGCAGGTCGAGGAAGGTCTGGATCTCGGGTCCGGCGACCTGCTCACCGCCGGCGGCCGCGGTGTCCGGCGGCACCTCTCCGGCGAGCCGGAACAGATGGCTGCGCTCCACGGCGTCCAGCGTCAGGGCCCGCGCGATCCCGCCGAGGACCTGCCGCGAGACGTTGATGTCCCGCCCCTGCTCCAGCCAGGTGTACCAGGTGAGGCTCACGCCCGAGAGCTGGGCGACCTCCTCCCTGCGCAGCCCCTGAATTCGGCGACGGCTCACCTCGTTTCCGGAATTAATCAGTCCACTCTGTTTCGGGTCCGCTTTCCTGCGCCGGGACCTCAGGAAGTCCCCGAGTTCCTTCCGGCTCTGTTCGTCCTTCAAATTTCCCATTAGAGCCCCCGTGGGATCGGATTGTGGTGCGGAAACCACTAGCAGTGACTCTACTCTCCCTCATCCCGGAATCGTGCTCAATCATGAAGGGGAGTCAGTGAGTACACAGAAAGGACACCTCATGGAAATGGACGCCGACGAGCTGCTCGCCCAGCTCTTCCTCACGCCCGAGGGCCTGCGCGAACCCTATGCGCTGTATGAGCGGGTCAGGGATCTGACCCCAGTACATCGCACGGCGCTCGGCCACTGGGTGGTCACGGGTTACGACGACGTGAACACTTTCCTGCGCAGCCAGCACGCGCTCAAGGACCCGTACCGGGTCTTCGCGCCCTGGGTCGGCAAGGACGAGTGGCAGGAGCACGCCGCCCTGCGCCGGCTGCCGAACATCATGCTCTGGGCCAACCCGCCGGACCACACCCGGCTGCGCAAGCTGGCCGGCTTCGCCTTCACCAACCGGGCCGTGCAGGCCATGCGCCCGCAGATCACCGCCATGGTCGAGGGCCTCGCCGACAAGCTCGAACACGACGGCGTCATCGACTACATGAAGGACTTCGCCTTCCCGCTCCCGGCGATGGCCACCGGCCGCATGCTCGGCATCCCCGACGCCGACCTGCCCTCGCTCCAGGAACCCATGCGGGCCTTCCAGGACATCTACGAACTCGGCCTGACCCCCGACGACCTGGCCGCCTGCGACAAGGGCGCGCAGTTCACCGACGACTACTTCAGCGACCTCGTCGAGGAGCGCCGCAAGAACCCCGGCGACGACCTGCTGTCCGCCCTGATCGCCGCCAAGGACGGCGCCGACCAGCTCAGCCAGGGCGAACTGATCGGCATGTGCAACCTGTTGTTCGGCGCCGGCTTCGAGACCACCACCAACCTCCTCGGCAACGGCATGCTCGCCCTGCTGCGCCACCCCGACCAGATGGACCGGCTGCGCGCCCAGCCCGAGCTGATCCCGAACGCCGTGGAGGAGATGCTCCGCTACGACAGCCCCACCCAGCTCGGCAACCGGGTCACCGACTCGCCCGTCGAGATCGCCGGCACCGTGATCCCCGAGGGCTCCTCCGTGGTCGCCCTGGTCGGCGCCGCCCACCGCGACCCCCGCCGCTTCCCCGACCCCGACCGCTTCGACGTGGGCCGCGGCGACGCCCCGGTGCTGTCGTTCAGCTCCGGCATCCACTACTGCCTGGGCGCCTCCCTGGCCCGCATGGAGGCCCAGATCGCGTTCTCCACCCTGCTGCGCCGCTTCCCCGGGCTGCACTGCCCGGGCGGCGCGGACGCGGTCGTCTTCCGGCCCCGGCTGACCCTGCGCGGCGTGGAGTCCCTGCCGCTCGCGACCGGTTGACGGCACGGACGCCTCCCATGGCCTCGTCCGTACGCCCCGACTCACCCCGGCGGCACGCCGCCGCCCCCGTCCCCCGCGCCCCGGTCCGGCTGCTCGCCCTCGCCAGCGGCCTCACCGTCGGCAACCTCTACCTCGCCCTGCCGCTCCTGGACACCATCGCCGCCGACCTCGACCGCTCGCATCTCGCCGCGAGCCTGCTGGTGGTGGCGACGCAGGCCGCGTACGCGCTCGGCCTGGTCCTCGTCGTCCCGCTGGGCGACCTCCTCGACCGGCGCCGGCTCATCCTCACGCTCCTCTCCGCGGAGACGGCCGCGCTGATGCTCGCCGCCACCGCACCGGGCATCGGCGTCCTCTACGCGGCGGCCGCCCTGATCGGCCTCGCCTCGGTCGCGGTGATGGTGATGGTGCCGTTCGCCGCGTCCCTGGCCCCCGAGGACCAACGCGGCCGGGTGGTCGCCGCCGTGATGAGCGGGGTCCTCGTCGGCTCGCTGCTGATCCGCTTCCTGTCCGGCGTCATCGGCGACCACACCGGCTGGCGGCCCGTGTACTACGGCGCCGCGACCTGCGCCGGCCTCCTGGTGCTGGTCCTGCGCGGCCGGCTGCCGCGGGCCGGCGCCGCCCCGCCCACCGCGACCGGCCTCGGCTACGGGGCGCTGCTGCGCTCCCTGCCCGGCTTGGTCGCCGCCCACCGCACGCTGCGCCGCCGCACCCTGTACGGCGCCCTGTGCTTCGCCGCGTTCACCGCGTTCTGGACCCCGCTGCCGTTCCTGCTCGCCGGACCCGAGTACGGGTACGGCGCCGGCGCGGTGGGGCTGCTCAGCCTGGTCGGCATCGGCGGGGTCGCCGCCGCGGGGCTGGCCGGCCGGGCGACCGACCGCGGCCGCGGCACGCCCCTCACCGGAATCCTGCTCGCCGGGGTGTGCCTGTCCTTTCTCCCGGCCGCCCTCGGGAAAACGTCCCTGACATTTCTCGTCCTCGCCACATTCACCCTGGACTTCGCGGTCCAGGGCGCGCACATCGCCAATCAGGGGGCGATCTACCAGGTTCCTCCGGAAATTCGTGGCCGAGTTACGTCGGTCTACATGACCGGATATTTTCTGGGCGGCGCCGCGGGAGCCTCGGGAGCCGCTCTCGCCTATTCCGCCTCGGGCTGGACCGCGGTGTGCGTGCTGGGTGCCGCACTGTCCGGTGCAGCCGCCCTGACCTGGCTCTTTCATCTGGTCAGGCGCTGACGGGCCAGCTGGTGGCGGTACTGCTATTAGTTTTTCCACCATTGTGCCCGCGCGTTCTCGCTCATACGCTGAAAAGCCGGGAATTCGGCTTCCTCGGAGACGACTGGAGTAGCAAATGGATGTGCCGCGTCGCGAACTCGCGAAGGGCCTCGAAGTGTCCGCACTCGGGCTCGGCTGCATGGGAATGGCCGAATTCTACGGCGACCGGAACGACCCGGAATCCGTCGCCACGATCCACCGCGCCGTGGAACTCGGCGTCGACTTCATCGACACCGCCGACATGTACGGCGACGGGGTGTCCGAACAGATCGTCGGCAAGGCGCTGCGCGCCGGCGGACTGCGGGACAAGGTCGTCCTGGCCACCAAGGGCGGCATGATCCGCACCCCGACTGGCGTGGAGCTCGACGGCTCACCGGCCCACCTCCACAAGGCGATCGACGCGAGCCTGGCCCGCCTCGGCACGGACCACGTCGACCTGTACTACCTGCACCGCATCGACCCGCGGGTGCCGGTCGAGGAGTCGGTGGGCGCGCTGTCGGAGATCGTGCGGGCCGGCAAGGCACGCTTCATCGGCCTCTCCGAGGCCGGCGCCGAGACCGTCCGCCGGGCCCACGCGGTCCACCCCGTCTCCGTCCTCCAGACCGAGTACTCGCTGGCCAGCCGTGGCGTGGAGGACAAGATCCTGCCCACCTGCCGGGAGCTCGGCATCGGCTTCGTCGCCTGGGGCCCGCTCAGCCGGGGGCTGCTAGGCGGCCAGATCCTCACCGACGAGGACCTGGCCAACGACGACCTGCGCCGCTTCCTGCCGCGCTTCGAGCCGGACAACCTCGCCGTCAACGGCGCGATCGTCGCCCGGCTCGGCGAGATCGCCCTGGAGAAGGGGTGCAGCACCGCCCAGCTGGCGCTGGCCTGGCTGCTCGCCCAGGGCGTCGTCCCCATCCCCGGCAGCCAGACCCGCCGCGACTTCGAGGAGAACACCGCGGCCCTGCACGTCGACCTCACCCCGGCCGACCTCGCCCGCATCGAGACGGTCGCGCCGCCCGGCGCGTTCGCGGGCGAGCGGTTCCCGGCCGGCCTGATGCACCTGGTGGAGGACGAGTGAACGCCCCCACCCGCACCCCCTCACGAACCCGGAGGCACTCATGAGCCCCACCTCGTCCGCCCCCGTCGCCCTCGTCACCGGCGCCGCCGGTGGTCTCGGCAGCGCGACGATCAAGAAGCTCTCGGACGCCGGCTGGCAGGTGATCGCCGCCGTACGCACCCCGGAGGCGCTCAGCGCACTGCCCCTCGGTCTCGCCGCGGTCACCCCCGTCGTCCTCGACGTCACCGACCCCGACTCGATCCAGGCGGCCGCGACCACCGTGGCCCCCGTCCTCGCCGACCACGGCCTCGACGCGCTGGTCAACAACGCCGGCGTCATCGTGCAGGGCCCCGTGGAACTCGTACCGCCGCACGCGCTGCGCCGCCAGTTCGAGATCAACGTGCTCGGCCAGATCGCCGTCACCCAGGCGTTCCTGCCCGCACTGCGCCGGGCGGGCGGCCGGGTGGTCAACGTCGGCGCGGTGACCGCGCGGACCGCCGTGCCGTTCTTCGGCCCGGTCGCCGCGTCCAAGGCGGCCCTCGCCTCCCTCAACGACACCCTCCGCCTGGAACTGAAGTTCCTCGGCGTGGACGTCGTCCTCGTCGAACCCGGCGCGCTGGAGACGGAGATCTTCCACAAGGCGGACAAGGCCGCCGCCGACGACGGCTGGGCCGGCGACACCGAGGCACGGCAGCGCTATGTGAAGGCCCTCGGCGACGCCCAGGCGGCCGCCGCGAAGCAGAAGGCCACGCCGGTGGAGAAGGCGGCCGGGACCCTGACGAAGGCGATCACCACCCGCCGCCCGGCCACCCGCTACCTGATCGGCCAGGACGCCCGCGCCCTGTCGTTCCTGCGCATCCTGCCCGACCGCTTCCGCGACGGACTGCTGCTGCGCACCCTCGGCCTGAGCCGCGCGAGCTACCCGAAGCCGGCGGAGTCGGCCCACGCCCGCTGACGGACACCACGGTGGCTCCCGGGTACTCCGCAGGTGTGGGTGAGCGACACCACGGAGGGGGCTGGGCGCCGGTGGCTCCCGGGTACTCCGCCGGTGTGGGTGAGCGATACACCGGAGGGGTTGGGCGCCGGTAACTGCCGGGCACTCCGTCGGCATGGGTGAGCGACACCACGGAGGGGGCTGGGCGCCGGTGGCTCCCGGGCACTCCGCCGATGTCGGCGAGCGACACCCCAGAGAGGCCGGACACCGGTAACTCCTGGGCACCCCGCCGATGTCGGCGAGCGACACCCGCCCGGGCTCAGCCCGAACCGCCGCCGCACCCACCGTCGGCCCCGAGCTCAGCCCGAACCGCCGTCGCCCCCACCGTCGGCGCCAAGCCACCAGCCCCACCACCGCCGCCAAGCCGCCACCCGCACCGCGCCCCAAGCCCCACCACCGCCGCCAAGCCACCACCCGCACCGCGCCCCAAGCCCCACGCCCCGCTGCCCACCCCCGCCCCACACCGCGTCACTCCCGGAGGGACCCACCACCATGTTCGAGCGTCTGGCCAGGCTGACCACGGCGCGGCCACGTCTCATCCTGTTCCTGGCGCTGCTCTTCGCCGCGGGCTCCGTCGTCCTCGGCGGCGGGGTGGCCGACCGGCTCCAGGGCGGCGGCACCACCGACCCCGCCGCCGAGTCCTCGCAGGCCGCCCGTCTCCTCGACCAGGAGTTCGCCGCGGGCCGTCCCAATCTGGCGCTGCTCGTGAAGGCGGACGCCGGCGTCGACGACCCGGCGGTGACCGCGGAGGCCGAGCGGCTGACCAAGCGGCTGGCCGCCGAGCACGACGTCCAGGGCGTGACCTCGTACTGGCAGGCCAAGTCCCCGGCGCTGCGCAGCGAGAACGGCCGCTACGGCCTCGTGGTCGCCCGCGTCACCGGCACCGAGACCGAGGCCGACGACACCCTCAAGGCCCTCGCCCCGCACTACCGCGGCAGCCACGGCCCGGTCGACGTCTCCATCGGCGGCGCCGCCCAGATCCGCGCCGAGGTGCAGGACACCAGCCGGGAGGACCTGGCCCGCGCCGAGGTCATCGCGCTGCCGCTGACCCTGTTGATCCTGGTCCTGGTGTTCCGCAGCGCGGTCGCCGCCCTGCTGCCCGTGATCATCGGCCTGATCGCCATCGTGGGCACCAACGCGAGCCTGCGCGTGATCACCGGCTTCGCCGACGTGTCCGTCTTCGCGCTCAACCTGACCACCGCGCTGGGCCTGGGACTCGCCGTGGACTACGGCCTGTTCATCGTCCGCCGCTACCGCGAGGAACTGCACGGCGGGGCCCCGCCCCAGGCCGCCGTACGCACCACGCTCGGCACCGCCGGCCGCACGGTCGCCTTCTCGGCGCTCACCGTCGCCGTGGCGCTCTCGGCGATGCTCCTGTTCCCCATGTACTACCTGCGCTCCTTCGCCTACGCCGGCATCTCGGTGGTCCTGATCGCCGCCGCGGCGGCGCTCATCGTCCTGCCCGCCCTGCTGCTGGTCCTGGGCAAGCGGATCGACGCGCTCGACCTGACCCGGATCTTCCGCCGCCGCTCGGCCGAGGGCACCGCACCGGACGCCTCGGGCCGCCGCTGGCGGCGGATCGGAGAGGCCGTGGTGAAGCGCCCGGTCGTCTTCGCCGTCACCGCGGTCGCGTTCCTCGTCGCGCTCGGCGCCCCCTTCCTCGGCGTGACCTTCGGCAACATCGACGACCGCCAACTCCCCAAGGACGCCGAGGCGCACCAGGTCCACCAGGTGATCCGCGATGACTTCTCGTCCCGCCCCACCGGCGAACTCGACGTGGTGGCACAGGGGGTGGACGGCAAGAGCCGCGCCACGGACATCGCGTCCTACGCGACCACCCTGTCCCGCCTCGACGGGGTCGTACGGGTCAACTCCTCGGCCGGCACCTACGCCGAGGGCCACCTGGTGCAGCAGCCGGGCCCGGCCAACGCCCGCTACACCACGACCGGAGCCTCCTACCTGGCCGTCGAGCCGTCCCTGGAGGACGTCTCCCCGGAGAGCCAGGACCTGGTCCGCGCGATCCGTGACGTGCCGTCCCCGTTCCCCGTCCTGGTGGGCGGCGGCGCGGCCGAACTCGTCGACACCCAGGACACGTTGGCCGACCGGCTGCCGTACGCGCTGCTCGCGATGGTCGGCGTCACGATGGTCCTGCTGTTCCTGATGACGGGCAGCGTGGTGGTCCCGCTGAAGGCGGTGGTCCTCAACGTCCTCAGCCTGTCCGCCACGTTCGGCGCCCTGGTCTGGGTCTTCCAGGACGGCCATCTCAGCGGCTTGCTCGGCGACTTCACGGTCACCGGCTTCATCCCGGCCACCCTGCCCGTGCTGATGTTCTGCGTCGCCTTCGGACTCTCCATGGACTACGAGGTGTTCGTCCTGTCCCGGATCAAGGAGGAGTACGACCGCACCGGCGACACCACCCGCGCCATCGTCTTCGGCCTCCAGCGCAGCGGCGGCGTCGTCACCGCGGCCGCGGCCGTCCTGTCGGTCGTACTGGTGGCCATCGGCACGTCCCAGATCACCAACATGAAGATGCTCGGCCTGGGCCTCGCGCTGGCCGTCCTGATGGACGCGATCGTGGTCCGCGGTGTCCTGGTGCCGTCGGTGATGCAGCTGCTGGGCCGCGCCAACTGGTGGGCGCCCGGCCCGCTGCGGCGCCTGCACGGCCGCTTCGGCATCAGCGAGGGCGGCCCGTCCGAGACCGTGGTGACCGTACCGAGCCCGAAGCCGAAGACGGGAGAGCGGGTATGACAACGGAACAGACGGATCAGACGGAACAGCCCGACCACTGGACCATCGAGATCGACTCCGAGGTCTGCGTCGGCTCGGGCCTGTGCGCGGGCAGTGCCGCGAGGGCTTTCACCCTCGACACCGCCGGCCGCGCGACGGCCCCGGCGTCCCCCGTCCCGGCCGACGACGACCTCCTCGAAGCCGCCGAGAACTGCCCTGCGGCGGCCATCACGCTCCGCACGGCGGAGGAGGGCAAGGAGATCTTCGCGCCCTGAACCCCCACAGGGACGCGAACCTCCTGCCCGATCACCGATGCCCGGACCGCCCCTGGTCCGGGCATCGGCATGCCCGCAGCCGGCATCGGGCGGTCAGACGAGGACCTCGCGCTCCTACCCTTGCTGTCGGTCCAGCAGATCGACGAGCGAGCGGGCGCCCGCCTTCCCCAGCGACAGGCTGACGTACTCCGGCTTCGGCTCGGGCATCCCGCCGGTGACGACGAAGGTGCCCCGGCCGCGCTCGGCCATGCCCGGCGAGCCCGATCCCCGGCCCCGCCCCGATGACCATCCCTGACGTCATGCAAGCCCCCTCGTCCTGATCCCGACCTGACCTCCGCGAAGTCGACTCCGGCCGGGGGGAGGGCTTGTTGCCGTGGGCGATGGCCGCCTGGGAGGGCCGGTCAGAGCACGGCGAGCCGGTCGACCAGCAGCTCCACCCGCCGCTCGGTGTCCTCCGGCGGCAGCCTCCGCGTGCGGGTCAGGGTCGCGATCCCGTGCAGGGACGCCCAGAACAGCTCGGTGAACAGCCCCGGTTCGACCCCGTCCCCGGCGACCTCCGCGAGGGTCTCCAGCAGCGCGGCGAAGGCGTCCTTCAGCGGCTCCGGGGTGTCCTCCTGCGCGTAGGGCAGACCGCCGTCGAGCTGGAACAGGGCGTCGTAGACCGCGGGGTTGCGCTCGGCGAAGTCGAGGTAGCCGCGGGCGAGGGCGGTGACCCGGGCGCGCGGGCCGTCCGCGGCGGCGGTCGCGGCCCTTATGGCGACGGCCATGTCGGTGGCGCCCTGGAGGGCGACGGCACCGATGATCTCCCGTTTGCCGCGGAAGTGGCTGTAGAGGACGGGCTGGCTGTACTCGATGCGCTCGGCGAGCCGGCGGGTGGTGACCGCGTCCCAGCCCTGCTGCTCGGCGAGTTCCCTGGCTGTCGCCACGATGAGGCGCTCACGCTCCGCCCGCTCGCGCTGCTTGCGTTCCTGTACCGACATGATTCGATCCTAGCACCGCTAGACAATCGAGCGGCAGTAGGTCTAGCGTTGCCTCAACAGCTAGCAACGCTAGATTCCAGCTTCGGGCTTCCAGCTCAGGGGGTAGTCATGCTCAGCACACTCGAGGTCGTCACAGTCGTGGTCGTCGGCGTCATGGTGGGGGTGGAGTTCGCCGTCGCCTTCGTCATGAACCCGATCCTCAACGCGCTCCCGGACGAGAGCGCTCAGCTCGGTCACGCCCACGGGGGCCGGATGCTCGGGGCGGTGATGCCGGTCTGGTACATCGGCTCGGTCGCCCTGGTGGCGGCCTGGGCCGTCGCGGGATGGGACGACCACGGCACCGGCCTGGTCGTCGGCGCGGGAGCCCTGCTGATCCTCAGCGTGATCATGTCGATCCTGCTGCTGGTCCCGATCAACAACCGCAACAAGACGTGGACCCCGGAGAACCGCCCCGCCGACTGGAAGCAGCAGCTCAACCGCTGGCTGCGCTTTCACTACGTCCGCGTCGCGGTCATCATCACCGCCTTCGCCCTGCTGGCCGCGGCCCTCGTCTGAACCGCCCCCGACACCCAAGAACAAGGACAAGGAGAAGAACCATGTCACTGAAGAAGATCAACACCGTCGTGGCCGCCGCCTTCATCCTCTTCATCCTCTGGTTCGGGACGGGGTTCGTCCTGGACCCGGAGACGTCGGTGCAGGGCTTCGGGCTGCCGCACCCGGCGTCCGGCGACGGCGGGGGCTTCCTGATAGTGAAGGGGATCCGGGACGTCGTCCTGGCCCTGGTCCTCGCCGTCCTGCTGCTGACGGGCCACCGCCGGGCGCTGGGCTGGGCGCTGCTGGTGGAGTCCCTCGCCGCGTACGGCGACATGACCACCGTGCTGGCCCACCACGGCTCCGTGGCCACCGCGCTCGGCGTCCACTGCCTGACCGCGACCCTGATGGCGGCCAGCGGCCTGCTGTTCCTGCACGAGACCCGCAGGGCCGCGGCGCCCGCGGCGCCCGCCCCGCAGCCGGCCTGACAGGGGGCGCCGGGGTGCGTCAGTCGGTGAGATCCACCCGCACGGTCAACAACCCCGCCCCCATGGCCCGTACCCCCACACTGTTCACCCGGGGCAGGCCGCGCAGCCGCGCGATCGGGTCGTCGTCGGGCAGCAGATGGGCGACGCCGTGGTGCCAGCGCCCGCGCAGCCGGACCCGCACCCGGGGGTCGGCCTTGATGTTCCGGACGTACTGCGACCGTTCCCCGAACTCCGACACCAGCCAGAACGAGTCCCCGACCCGCCGCCCCCCGAGCGGGGTGCGGCGGGGCAGCCCGGAGGTGCGGCCGGTGGTCTCCAGGAGGGTCTGGGTCGGCAGCCGGCGCATGACGGCGTTGAACCGGCGCTGGAAGGCGGCGACGATCCGATACTTGCGTTCGTTGTGGTGGGGCATGGTTACCAAGTCTCGTGGAGGGGCTGGTGAGGTGTCCGTGCGGGTGGTGACGTGGAACCTGTGGTGGCGGTTCGGTCCGTGGGCCGAGCGTCAGAAGGCGATTCTCGCCGTACTGAGTGAGCTACGGCCGGACGTCGTCGGATTGCAGGAGGTCTGGGCCGACCGCCGCACCGGCGAGAACCTCGCGGAATGGCTGGCCGCCGAGCTGGACCTGCACTGCGCCTGGGCCCCGTCCCCCGCCCCCGAACGCTGGTGGCGCCGCATCGCCGACGACTCGGTGGACATCGGCAACGCGGTCCTGAGCCGCTGGCCGGTGACGGACCGGGCGACCCTGCGCCTGCCCGCCCCGGAGGACCTGGACGACGGCCGCCTCGCCCTCTACGCCCGCCTCGACGCACCGGGCGGCGCGGTCCCCTTCTTCACCACCCACCTCACCTCCCCCCTCCACGCCTCGGCGGTCCGCGTCCAACAGGTCAGGGCCCTGGCCGAGTTCGTAGCCTCGCACCGCGAGAACACCCCCTTCCCACCCGTCGTCACCGGCGACTTCAACGCCTGGCCCGACTCCGACGAGATCCGCGCCTTCGGCGGCACCCGCACGGCTCCGGCCGTCCCCGGCCAGGTGTTCTTCGACGCGTGGGAGTACGCCGAACCGGGCGTCCCCGGAGCGACATGGAGCCCGGAGAACCCGTATGTCCACCCCGGCCTCGGCCCGGGCGTCCGCGTCGATTACATCCACGTAGGGGGCCCGGCGGGCCCGGACGGCGAGGGCACGGTGCGCGGGGTACGGCGGGCCGGGCACGGGCCGGTGGACGGGGTGTGGCCGTCGGACCACGCGGCGGTCGTCGCCGACCTCCAGGGCTGAGCCACCGCCCAGGTCATTGCGTGAAGAGCGACGCAGGGTGGCGAGGGTCGGCGGCGCAGACGTACAGCCCCGCGTGCCCGCCCCGCCCGACCGTCATCCCGGTCGGCTCACGCGCCGCCCGCCCCGCCTCCGACCGGGGGTCCAAGTGCCGTTCCTCCAGCGGGCGGAAGCGGTCACCGGCATCCATGTCGTACTCGTACGTGTCGAGCTGGAGGAACAGCTCCAGCGGCGCCCGGCACTCCCCGCACTCCATCGCCCCCGGCAGATCCGTGACACCCCAGCGCATGCTGCCGCCCAGCTTGCAGCCGGGGACCGTCGAGACGTCGTCGTCCAGCCCGCGTTCCGCCAGCCAGGCCTCATGGCGGTCCGCGAGACCGGGTGGGAGTTCCTCGCGCCACGGATACTCCGTGAGCCGCTCGGGATGCAGGACGCACGCCCTCGGGACCATGTCCTCGTCCTCGACCTCGCCGGGGTCCGGCCGGTCGCCGAGCGGATCGGTCACGTCGTCCGCCCGGCGCCAGAAGAGCCGGCACGCCTGCCCCCACCCCTCCGGATGCGGCTGGTCGTGCCAGTCCGTGCACCACAGCAGCTGCACCAGATCCGTACCGTCGGGGAAACGGATCTCCGGAAAGTCCGCCGCCGTCAGCTGAGCCACCGCGACCAGCGGATACGGGCCCGACGGCCGCCCGTTGACGTCCCGGTGCTCGGCGCACGACGGCCACGGCTCGGCGGCCGGCCACCACAGCGGCCCGCCGAGGTGACTGTCCCGCGACCCTGGGGCACCCCGGCGCGGGTGCAGCCGTACCGTCGGGCGTGCGTGGAGCGCCAACTCCGGGAAGTCCAGGGTGGGATCGTGGGACGCGGGGCCGGTGGTGAGGATCATGCCGCGACCCTATTAGCGGCTTCGTCAGGCCCGGGCGCTGCTCTCCTCACCGCCCCAGGAAGATCGGGTTCGTCAACGCCGCCAGCGCGCCCGGGAGCGGACCCGCCGCCGTCTCGTGCCTCAACTCGGCCCGGACGTACGCCGCGTAGGCCGGAGTGGTCCGCCACTCCACCACCCCCGACCCGGCCACCGGCAACGGCGCGCTCGTGAACAGCACCCCCTCGTCGGTGACGAACCGGACGGTGCAGCGCGGCGCTCCCGTCACCTCAAGGCGTACGGTCACCGGCGTGTCCGCCGCCGCCCTCAACCGGCCGCCGATTCCCGCGTGTTCGCCCTTGCCGCCGACCGCGGTGAAGTCCAGCGAGACCTTCGAGGACTCGGCGATGTACGACCGCCCCGCCCGGATGCCTTCCTGGATCGCCTCCCGCGTCAGGTCGTCGGCCAGGACGACGGTCTGCGGTGAGCCGACCACATCCGGGTCCCGGTGCGCGTCACTGTTCCCCATCGCCGGAATCCAGTCCCGCCCCTCCCGCGCGGACGCGACCAGCATGCTGTCCCAGTCGGCCAGCGCCACCTCGTCGTCGGGCGTGTAGGGCCCGTTCCAGACCTCCACCGCGTCCGCCTCGCCGAACCCGAACCGCCATCCGCACCCCACGCAGGTGGCGTGCGGATGGGCCGGGACGACCAGCCCTCCGGCCCGGCGGATACGGCGGGCGAACCGGCCGAAGCGGTTGTCGCGGGCCCGGTAACGCCAGTCCACGAAGGTGCCGGGGTCGGTGCCGAGCGCGACGACGTGGCCGTTCCTCGTCGTGATCTCCTCGCCCAGCAGCACCAGCAGGTCGTCCCCGGCCACGTCCGCCCAATGGGCGTGCGCCGCATGGGTGTTGTGCTCGGAGGTGTTGATGAAGTCCAGCCCCGCGGCACGCGCCAGCGCGCCGATCTCGGCGGGGGTGCGGCGCCCGTCCGAGTACCAGGAGTGCAGATGGCAGTCACCGCGGTACCAGGCCCGCCCGCGCCCCATGGCCCGCCCCGGCGGATAGACCGGCCGGGCGACCTCACCCGGCTCGCCGTACGTCAGCGTGATCGTGATCTCGTACGACAGCCCCTGCGGCGCCACCGTGTACGGGCCGAGCGCGATCGACCAGGTGCCTGCGCGCACCGGCCCCGGGACGTACCCCGGCGTCGCGTCGTCGGCCCGGATGAAGAACTCGCTCCTGGCCCCTCCCGACCAGCCCCGGAAACCCTCGCCGCCCAGCTCGGTGCCCCGCTCGTCGAAGATGCCGATGTCGAGGGCGTTGCCGGGGGTGCCCGCCGGGACGGCCGGGCGGTCGTAGGTGTAGGCGACCTTGATTTCCCGTACGCCGGACGGGACTTCGACCGGCACGTACACGAAATCGGGGGACCCGGTGGGCAGCGTGCCCCGGATCGTCCTCGTCTCCGTCTCGCCGTCCGCCGCTGAAGCGAAGGTCACGCTTCCCAACGTAAGCGCGGCGGCGGCTCCCGTCACGACGAGTGTGCGTCTTCCGATGTGGCGCTCGTCCTCACACATGCGCCCCACTGTCGGGGACGACGGTGAACTCCCGTGAAAGACAAGGGAATCAGAGGCGCCCGAACACCTCCGCCGCACCTCGCCGCACCTCCGCCGCACCTTCGCCGCACCTCCGCTTCAATGCCGACCAGTCGGTATGGACATGTCGCCCGCGGCGCGGTACAGATGCGGCTATGCGTATCTCCGTCACGATCTTCCTCACCGACGAGACCATCACCCCGACCCGGCTCGCCCGTGAGCTGGAGGCGCGGGGGTTCGCGGGCCTGTACCTGCCCGAGCACACCCACATCCCCGTCGAGCGGACCACTCCGTACCCGGCGGGCGGCGACCTGCCCCCCGAGTACGGCCGCACCCTCGACCCCTTCGTCGCCCTCGGCCAGGCGGCGGCGGTCACCGACTCGCTCGGCCTCGGCACCGGCATCACCCTGGTCGCCCAGCACGACCCCATCGACCTCGCGAAGCAGATCGCGACCCTCGACCATCTCTCCGGGGGCCGCTTCACTCTCGGCCTCGGCTTCGGCTGGAACGTGGAGGAGGCCGCCGACCACGGCGTCGAGTGGCGCACCCGACGCGAACTGGTCCGGGACCGGATGGCGCTGATGCGGGCCCTGTGGTCCGAGGAACCGACCGCCTACAAGGGCGAGTTCGGCAGCGTGCGCCCCAGCCACGCCCACCCCAAGCCCCTCCGCGCCCACCTGGGCCCCCGCACCCTGATCGGCGGCGCGGCCGGCCCGAAGCTCTTCACCCACATCTGCGAGTACGCGGACGGCTGGATGCCGATCGGGGGGAGGGGCCTGACGGAGACGCTGCCGGTCCTGCGGGCGGCATGGGCGGAGGCGGGGCGTGAGGCGAGCGCGTTGCAGGTGGTGCCGTACGCGGTCTATCCGTCACCGGGCAAGCTCGCACATTACGCAGAACTGGGCATCGAAGAGGTCGTGGTCCAGCTGCCCCCGGCGGGGGAGACGGAGGTGTTGCGGACCTTGGATGAATACGCCGAGTACCTGTAGCTCCCTGGGGGCGCGGGGAACTGCGCGCCCAGCCCCCACCGGCCCGCACCCGCCAGGACACCGCACTACCCCCCTGATCACCCGAACGTATGCTCAAGAGATGACGACTTCCGCCACCGGAACCGGCCCCACCGAAAACTCCCTGCGTCGCGCCCTCAAACGCGCCCGCACCGGCGTGGCCCTCGACGTCACCGAAGCCGCGGTCCTCCTCCAGGCCCGCGGCGAGGCCCTGGACGACCTCACCGCGACAGCGTCCCGCATCCGCGACGCGGGCCTCGCGGAGGCAGGCCGCCCCGGCGTCATCACGTACTCCAAGAGCGTCTTCATCCCCCTGACCCGTCTGTGCCGGGACAAGTGCCACTACTGCACCTTCGTCACCGTCCCCGGCAAGCTCCGTCGCGCCGGCCACGGCATGTTCATGTCCCCGGACGAGGTCCTGGACATCGCCCGCAAGGGCGCGGCCCTCGGCTGCAAGGAAGCCCTCATCACCCTCGGCGACAAGCCCGAGGACCGCTGGCCGGAGGCGCGCGAGTGGCTCGACGCGCACGGCTACGACGACACGATCGCGTACGTCCGCGCGATATCGATCCGCATCCTGGAGGAGACGGGACTGCTGCCCCATCTCAACCCCGGGGTGATGTCCTGGACGGACTTCCAGCGCCTCAAGCCGGTCGCGCCCAGCATGGGCATGATGCTGGAGACGACCGCCACCCGCCTGTGGTCGGAGCCGGGCGGCCCCCACTACGGCTCCCCGGACAAGGAGCCCGCCGTACGCCTGCGCGTACTGGAGGACGCGGGCCGGTCCTCCGTCCCCTTCACCTCCGGCATCCTCATCGGGATCGGTGAGACGTACGAGGAGCGGGCGGAGTCCCTGTTCGCGCTGCGCCGCGTCGCCCGCGCCTACCACGGCGTCCAGGAACTGATCATCCAGAACTTCCGCGCCAAGCCGGACACCGCGATGCGCGGCATGCCGGACGCGGAGCTGGACGAGCTGGTCGCGGCCGTGGCGGTGGCCCGGATCGTCATGGGCCCGGCGGGGAACATCCAGGCCCCGCCGAACCTGGTGGACAGCGAGTACGAGCGGCTCATCGCGGCCGGCATCGACGACTGGGGCGGGGTCAGCCCGCTCACCATCGACCACGTCAATCCCGAACGCCCCTGGCCGCAGATCGAGGAGCTGGCGGCGAAGTCCGCGGCGGCCGGCTTCGAGCTCCGCGAACGCCTCTGTGTGTACCCGGAGTTCGTCCAGCGCGGCGAACCCTGGCTGGACCCCCGGCTGCTCCCGCACGTACGCGCGCTGGCGGACGGGGAGACGGGCCTCGCGCGCGAGGACGCGGTGGTCGAGGGCCACCCGTGGCAGGAGCCGGAGGAGGTCTTCGTCCCGTCCGGCCGCACCGACCTGCACACCACCATCGACACCGAGGGCCGTACGGCCGACCGCCGGGACGACTTCGACGTCGTCTACGGCGACTGGGGCGCCCTGCGGGAGGCGGCGGCGCCGGGAATGGTGCCGGAGCGCATCGACACCGACGTACGCCAGGCGCTGGCCACGGCGGCTGACGACCCCACCAAGCTCACGGACGCCGAGGCCCTCGCCCTGCTGCACGCGGACGGCCCCGCCCTGGACGCCCTCACCCGTATCGCGGACGACGTCCGGAAGGCGGCGGTCGGCGACGACGTGACGTACATCGTCACGCGGAACATCAACTTCACCAACGTCTGCTACACCGGCTGCCGCTTCTGCGCGTTCGCCCAGCGCCGCACCGACGCGGACGCCTACACCCTCTCCCTGGACCAGGTCGCCGACCGCGCCCAGCAGGCCTGGGACGTGGGCGCGGTCGAGGTCTGCATGCAGGGCGGCATCCACCCGGACCTGCCCGGCACGGCGTACTTCGACATCGCGAAGGCGGTGAAGGAACGCGTCCCCGGCATGCATGTGCACGCTTTCTCGCCCATGGAGGTCGTCAACGGCGCGACCCGCACCGGCCTGTCCATCCGCGAGTGGCTGACGGCGGCGAAGGAGGCGGGCCTGGACTCCATCCCCGGCACGGCCGCCGAGATCCTCGACGACGAGGTCCGCTGGGTCCTCACCAAGGGCAAGCTGCCGACGGCGACCTGGATCGAGGTGATCACGACGGCCCACGAGGTGGGCATCCCGTCGACCTCGACCATGATGTACGGCCATGTCGACCAGCCCCGCCACTGGCTGGGCCACCTGCGCACGCTGGCCCGTATCCAGCAGCAGACGGGCGGCATCACCGAGTTCGTGACGCTCCCGTTCATCCACACCAACGCCCCGGTCTACCTGGCCGGCATCGCCCGCCCGGGCCCGTCGATGCGGGACAACCGCGCGGTGACGGCGATGGCCCGACTCCTGCTCCACCCGCACATCCCGAACATCCAGACCAGCTGGGTGAAGCTCGGCACCGAGGGCGCGGCGGAGATGCTGCGCTCCGGCGCCAACGACCTGGGCGGCACGCTCATGGAGGAGACCATCTCGCGCATGGCGGGCTCCTCCTACGGCTCCTACAAGTCGGTGCAGGACCTGATCGCGGTGGCGGAGGCGGCCGGCCGCCCGGCGAAGCCCCGCACCACGCTGTACGGCGAGGTCCCGGAGGAGCGGCAGAAGGCGGCGGCGGTGTCCGACGGGCACCTGCCGGAGCTGCTGCCGGTGCTGGACTGAGGTTCTGGCCTGAGACTGCTGGACGAAGAGGGCGGGCGCACGGCAGTACGATGATCCGACCCTGTCGGTGAGCTGAGGAGATACCTGCCGTGCCTGCCTCGAAGGTCTGGGTGACCGGTCTGACGGTGGGAGCGATAGCCGTGGTCGCCGCTCTCGCCGTACAGGCGGACAAGGGCGCCAAGCCCGAGGCGAAGAGCGTCCGCCCGAGCGCGACGGCGTCCGCGTCCCCCTCGGCCGGGGCGAAGAAGCCGGCGGCGACCGCCGTGCCCGACGACTCGGGCACCGGCCGCCGCATCGTCTACTCGCTCGGCGAGAAGCGGGTGTGGCTGGTCGACGCGAGCGACGCGGCCCGCCGCACCTTCGCCGTGTGGCCGGGGACGGTCTCCCCCGACCCGGGCGACTACAAGGTCGGGACCCGCTCCGGCGACCCGATCACCGGCTCCGACGGGGTCAGGATCGAGCACGTCGTCTACTTCGCCGCGAAGTCCGGCAAGAACATCGCCTTCTCCAACGCCGTCGACGGCTCCTCCCCGCCCCCGCCCGCCGCGGGCACCCAGACCGGCGGCATCCGCATGAAGAAGGCGGACGGCTCGGCACTGTGGACGTTCGGCGAGACGGGTACGGCGGTCGTGGTGGTCAACTAGTCCGCCAGGGGCTGCACGTGGGGCGCCGATCTCCGTACGGTGACCGGATGGACAGCTCCGTCGTCTTCAACATCGTGACCACGGCCATCGCGGTCGTCGCCGTGGTGACCTCCGTCGTCTTCAGCGCCCGGCAGACCCGCACCGCGAAGCACGCCAACCACATATCCGTGATGATCGACCTGCTCGCGGAGTTCCGGTCGGTGGAGTTCCACGGGCACCACGACTACGTCACGCTGCGGCTGGGGGCCGAGAACGACCCGGCGGCCGGGGTGCGCGGGCTGCCCGAGGAGGCGAAGGCGGCCTTCTACAGCGTCGTGTACTACTACCAGTCCTTCGCCAACCTGGCGGTCTTCGGGCTGCTCGACGAAACCCTGCTGGTCACGGTCCTGCGCACCCGGATTCTCTCGGTGTGGGAGGCGATCCGGCCGTTCGTGGCCCGCGAGCGGGAGCTGCGCGGGCCGGGCGGCGGAAACTATCTGTCGAGCTTCGAGGAACTGGCGAGGCTGGCTGCACAACTGCCGCCGGACCACGTCCGCGAGCGGATCGCCGAGATCCGGCGCAGACGCGAGCGCGGACTGACCTGACTCAGGCGTCGCGCGCCCCGGCGGGCAGCTGTACGACGATCAGCACGACCCCGCTCAGCACGAACACCCGCAGCGCGGCGTCCAGCCCGTTCCAGTCCTCCGACTGCCACATCGAGAACCACTCCCCGCCGATCGCGATGAAACCGGCGCCGAAGAGGAGCATGACCATGAGCAGGCCGTAGGTGGCGAACCGGCGCCCGCGGAGATCATCTCGCCGGGCGTAGAGCCAGGTGCCGTAGATCAGCACCAACGCGGCCACCGTCTCCCAGACGATGATCGCGACGTACGCCGCGTCCTGAAGCCCCTTGCTGGTGACGGCCCGCCACATCAGGTCGTCGTCCTTGAAGGTCGTGTCCATCGCGAGAACGTGCTGGACGAACGCCTGATTCGTGCCGAAGTCCGTGATGTTCCCGAAGGCGACGAGGGCCATGTAGAGGGCGACGGTGGCGGTGAGGAGGGTGGCGGTGAGGTGGAGTGCGGTGCGTGGGGGTGTGGTGGCCATGGCGATCATTTTTCCCTGTGAGGATGACGCCTCGCCGTACGCATTGAGCCAGAATGACGGGGAGTCGCCGCAGCGAGGAGACATACGGGGATGGCGCAGTCGCCTGGATCGGGGCCGGCGGACCGGTTCGTCGGCCGGGAGGCCGAACGGGCCTTTTTCCTGCGGAACTTCGACGTGCCGCCGGGGGACCCGGAGCACCGCTCGCGGTTCCACGTCCGCGGTGACTCCGGCGTCGGGAAGACGTTCCTGGTCGAGGAGTTGAAGAGGCTCGCGCGGGAACGCGGCGCGCTCACGGTGTACGTCGACGAGGACGCGGGCAGCGTGCCGGACGTGCTGGAGCTGGTCTGTCGTCAGTTCGCTGCGCAGGGGCGCAGGTTGAAGCAGCTGGAACGCCGGCTGGCCGTGTACAAGGAGCGGCGGCGGGAGGCGGAGGCGGCGATGCGGGCGCAGGAGCCGGAGCCCGCGTCCGCCGGGAGCAGAGCCGCCGTCGAGCTGGGCAGGGGCGTGCTGGAGACTGCTGTTCCGGGGGCCGCGCTGCTCACTCGGGCGCTGCCCGCCGACCTGATAGCCCAGGGCGCGGACCGGCTGCGGGCCGGCCTCAGCGCCCGGTTCCGCAGCGCCGACGACATCGACCTCGTCCTGCATCCGGAGGCCGCGCTCAGCCCGGTGCTGCTGCGTGAACTGCGCGCCGCCGCCTCCGCCGCGACGCGGATCGTCCTGTTCTTCGATACGTACGAACAGACCGGCCCGTTCCTGGACCCGTGGCTGCACGGCCTGTTCAGGAAGGGCGATGAGCACGGCGGCCTGCCGGAGACGGCCGTCGTCGTGACCGCGGGCCAACTGTCCCTGCCGACCGGCCGCTGGAACGGTGCCGTGGAGCTGCCGCTCGCTCCGTTCACCGACGCCGAGGCGCGTCGGCTCCTGGCCGGGAAAGGGGTGGTGGCCGAGCCGGTGGTCACCGAGGTGCTGCGGGTGACCGGCGGGTTGCCCGTCCTTGTGTCGACCCTCGCTGAGAAGCGGCCCGACGTCCCGGAGCAGGTCGAGGACCCCAGCGCCGACGCCGTGGAGCGGTTCCTGCGGGCCGAGCCGGAGGTCCGCCATGACGTCGCCCGGATCTGCGCCCTGCCGCGCTGGCTGGACGGCGACGTCTTCCGGATCCTGATCGACCTCCCCGACGGTGAACTCGACGTCCAGTACCGGTGGTTGCGTGGGCTGCCCTTCGTGGGGGAGCGCGGCGGACGCGTCCGGTACCACGACGTGGTACGGGAACCGATGCTGCGCCAGGAGCGGCTGCACTATCCGCAGCGGTGGCGGGCGCGGCACCGGCGACTGGCGGCGGCGTTCGCGGAGTGGCGGCAGGACGTGGGGGAGGGGCTCGACGCCGACAACCTCTGGGCGGACGAGGAGTGGCGCGCCCTGCGCCTGGAGGAGACGTACCACCTGCTGTGCGCCCGGCCCGCGGCCGCCCTCGCCGACGCGCTCGGGCTGTTCGTCGAGGCCTGCCGCGAGGACGCGGCCGAGGGGCGACGCTGGGCTCGCATGCTCCAGGACGCGGGCGGCGCCACGGACCACACCCAGTCGGCGGACTGGGGACGGGAGTTGGGAGAGGCGCTCGACGACGAGGCCGGACTGGCCCGCGCGCTGGACCTGCTCCTGCTCCGGCCGGGCCTGGACCCGCGCGGCCGGGCGGCTGCGCACCTGCTCCGAGGCCGCGAGTGGCGCCATGAGGGGGAGTATGCACGGGCGTTGGAGGAATGCGACCGAGCGATCGAGCTGGCCCCGCATTCGGCCCTCGCACATTACGGCCGGGGCCTCACTCTCCAGCTCATGGACGACTACCCGGCCGCCCTGACCGCCTTCGACCGCGCCGACGAGCTGTCCCCCGACACCGGCTGGATCATCGCCGAGCGTGCCGAGACCTACCGGCTGGCGGGCCGGATCGAGGAAGCCGTCGCCGACTTCGACCGCGCTCTCGCCCTCGACCCGACCGACGCGGGCGCCCTGACCGGACGGGGCGTGTGCCGGCACGTCCTGGGGCGGTACGACGAGGCCCTCGCCGACTTCAACCGCTCGCTCGCCATCGACGACGACCTGTGGACGCTGGTCCGCAGAGCACGACTGCGGCGCAGCCGGGGAGAGTGGGAGGAGGCCTACGCCGACTTCGACCTCGCGGTCTCGCGTGCCCCGGACGCGGCCTGGGTCGCCTCGTGGCGAGGCGACAACTACCGGCTGGCGGGACGCTTCGAGGACGCGGTCACCGAGCTGGGCCGTGCGGTCGCCCTGGACCCGGACCATGCCTCGGCGTGGGCGAGCCGGGGCGCGGCGCTGGGTGAACTCGGCCGGGGCGAGGAGGCGCAGGCTGACCTGGACCGGGCGATCGCGCTGCGGCCCGGCTACGCCTGGGCGCTCGCGATGCGGTCCCGGGCGAAGCACATGAACGGCGACGAGGCGGGCCATTTCGCCGACCTGGAGGCGGCCGTGGCGGCGGCCCCGGACGCGATGTGGATCCGTCGCGAACTCGGCTCGGAGTACCTGGACGCGGGCCGCCACGATGAGGCCATCGCCGCGCTGCGGCACTGCCTGGAGCAGGAACCCGAGGACGCCAGCTCCTGGGCGATCCTGGGCTCGGCCCACCGGGCCCGCGAGAACCACACCGAAGCGATCCGGCACCTGGACCGGGCCTTGGCGCTGTCCCCCGACTACGGTTGGGCGTACGGACAGCGTGCTCGCGTCTGCCTCGCGACGGGCCGCACCGAACAGGCCCTCGCGGACCTCGACCGCTGCGTCGCCCTGGACACGGAACCGGACTGGGCCCGCCGTACGGCCGTCGAGCTGCTGATGCTGTGCGAGCGCTGGGACGAGGCGGAAGCCCGGCTCACCGACGACATGGACGACCTGTCTCCAGCGCTGCACCGCCACGCGGGCCGTTGGGCGGAGGCCCACCGCGTCGCCGAACGACTCCGCACGGGCGGCGAACCAGTCTTGGGCACCTTCGAGGCGGCGCTGACCGTGAGCAGTTCGGAAGGCCTGCCCTCGGCAGCCCCACTGTGGCGGGAACTGGTTCGGCTGGTGCAGGAGAACACCCGACTGAATCCACTGAGACAAGCCGAGGCCCGCTGCTTCACCGGCTGCGCCCTCTCCGACCGGCCCACCGCCGAACAGGGCCTCGCGGAGGTGCTGGCCCTGAACCCCGACTGGCTGAACCTGGCCAACCTGGTGTCCATCCTCACGGACCTGAGGGACAGCGAGGGCGCGGACGTTGCGGGGATCACGGCCTGCCTGGAGCCGGCCGTCGAGGCCAGGGACGCGGTGCGGGCGCGTTTTGCGGAGTAGGCGGCGAGGACAGATGGCATTCAGCCAGAATCCAGCCACCGGAGGCCGGGATAGGTTGGGTCGATGGACGACTCTTTGCCGCCCGGTGGTGTGGTGCTCGACGCGGACGAGACGGACGCGAGGTGGACGGACGCGTGGCGGCCGGGACAGGTCGCGGAGCGACTGAACGGGGTCGACGCTCCCTGGTGCGTCGCGGCGGGATGGGCGCTGGACCTCTTCCGCGGGGAGCAGTCACGGCCGCACGGCGACCTGGAGATCGCGGTGCCCGCCGCCCGCTTTCCGGAGCTCCGGGACCGCTTCACCGGGTACGCCTGGGACGCGGTGGGCTGGGGGCGGGTCTGGGCCGACGCAGACACGGAGGTGCTGGCGGCCACCCACCAGACCTGGCTCCGTGACCCGGCGAGCGGCCGGTTCCTGTTCGACGTCTTCCGCGAGCCGCACGAGGACGGGATGTGGGTCTGCCGACGGGACCAGAGCCTGCGGCTGCCGTACGACGAGATCATCGAGCGGACGCCGGACGGGATTCCGTATCTGGTGCCGGAACTGGTGCTGCTGTTCAAGGCCAGGGACCCACGCCCCAAGGACCAGGCGGACTTCGACGAAGTGCTGCCGCTGCTGGACCGGTCCCGGCGCCAGCGGCTCGGCGAGTGGCTGCGGCGGGTGCACCCCGGGCATCCGTGGCTGACTACACGGAACGGGCTCCGATGAAGGCCGTCCAGGAGCGCTCGGTGAAGGCGAGGCGGGCGCCGTCCTTGTCCTTGGAGTCGCGGACGTGGACGGTGGTGGTGTCGGGGTCGGCGGGGGATATGGCGACCTCGACGCATTCAGGGCCGTCGTTGCTGCTGTAGCTGCTCTTGAACCACTTCAGGGCGGAGGTCATGTCTGTTCTTCTCCCAGGACTTTCTCGATGAAGGCCAGCGACTCGCGCGGCGTCAGGGCCTGCGCCCGGATCATTCCATAGCGCATTTCCAGGATCTGGACTTCCCGGGGATCACTGATCACACGGCTGTGGAGCTGTCCCTCCGAGTGGCCGAGTGTCTTGCCATCCCGAAGTTTCAGCAGCTGAAGTGAGCCGCCCATACCGGCGTGATCCTCGCAGCTCGTGGGCATCACCTGAATCCTGACGTGCCTCAACGTGCCGATCTCCAACGTCACCTCTTCCTGGACAAAGGTGAGCAGCGGGGCGGGCGTCCGCTCGAAGATGCGCTGCCGTGCCATACGCGCGGAGACCTGGCGCTCGATCTCGTCTTCCGAGTACGCGGGCTGCCTGATCGCGAACAACGCCCGTGCGTACTCGGGTGTTTGGAGCAGGCCGTGCATGTTGTGGTTGCCGTAGGCCCCGAGCTCGACGGCCTCGTCCTCCAGCTTCGCAAGATCCCGCACCTTCTTCGGGTAACGGGCCTCCTCCACGTCCTTCTTCATCGCGGAGATCCGGCCGCCCCCGCCCAGCACCTCATCGGCCTTGTCGAGAAAGTCCGGCTTGGGACTCCGCCGCCCCCGCTCCACCGACGAGACCATCTCCCCGCCGTACCCGATCGCTTCGCCGAGTTCGGGCTGGGTCAGCCCGGCGGCCTCCCGCCACATCTTGATCTGCCGCCCGATGCCGGGACTGCCGTACGGCGACGACCGCGGCGTAGCGGAGCCGAAGGCACCCCAGGCCGGACTGTGACGCTCGGCGGCGCACCCGGTTCGCAGGTCGGTACCTGACCACCCGAGCCCAATAGCGACCACTCCGCACACAACCCGCATACCGTTCCGCCCCATGAACTGACCGTTCTCGGTCGATTACAGTGCTGAACTGTCGTGCGTCCGGGCGGTGCCGTTGAGGAGGGCTTGGTGGGTGTGACAGCCGGGGCCGTCTGGGGGCGGGCCGAACAGCAGGACTTCCGCAGCCGGGTGCGCGGCACGCTGCTCGGGGCCGCCGTCGGGGACGCGCTGGGCGCCCCGGTCGACGCGCTTCCGCTGGCGGAGATCCGGCAGACGTACGGTGCCGAAGGCGTCGTCGACCTCGCGCCCGCGTACGGGCGGCGCGGTGCCGTCTCCCATCTCACCCAGCTCACCCTCTTCTCCGTCGACGGGCTGATACGCGCCCAGGTCCGCCGCGACACCGGCGCCTGGCATCCGCCGACCGACCTGCACCGCGCCTATCTGCGGTGGGCCGCCACCCAGCGGGACTGGGGGCCCGACGAGCGGCGCAAGGATGATGGGTGGCTGGCGCGGGAGGAGTGGCTGTACGCCCGGCGTGATCCCGCCCGCTCCCTGCTCATCGGCTTCGGCGACGACACCATGGGCACCCTCGACGCCCCCAAGAGCCCCGGCGAGGCCGGGCCGGAGGCCGCCGCCCGTTCCGCGCCCTTCGGGCTGCTCGTCGGCTGGGAGCCACAGCTCGTCGTGCAGCTCGCCGTGGAGTGCGCGGCGCAGACCCACGGCCATCCCGTCGCCTGCCTCGCGGCGGGCGCGTACGCCGCGATCGTGCACGGGCTCGCCCGCGGCGAGAGCCTGGACGCCGCCGTCCAGCAGACCCTCGCCCTCGTCGCCGCCCGGCCCGGCCATCAGCCCGTGTCGGACGCGTTGCAGCACGCGCTGGGTGCCGTACGGCAGGGGATGCCGACGCCCGCGAGGGTGGCGGAGCTCATCGGGGCCGCTACCGCCGAGGGCCTGCTGGCAGCCGCCGTCTACTGCGCCCTGGTCAGCGAGGACGTACGGCACGGCCTCTGCCTCGCCGTCAACCACGACGGCCCCTCCGCCGCGGCCGGCGCCCTCACGGGCGGCCTGCTAGGCGCCCTGCACGGCGAAACGGCCCTCCCGCCGGCCTGGCTGGCCGAGCTGGAGGGCCGTCCCACGCTGCTGGAACTGGCCGACGACTTCGCGATGGAGATGACCCAGGGCCCGGCCCTGCACGGCCCGGCAGGGGCGTCACCGGGCTGGCTGGCGCGGTATCCGCGGGGCTGAGCGCGGCTCGGGCGGGGTGTGGGTCGGGGCCGCGCCGGGAGGTGTTACACGCCGGGACCTGCAACGCCTCCAAGGGGCGCGGGGAACTGCGCGACCAGCCCCCACCGGACCCGCACCCGCCGACGAACCGAAGTCACGCCTCCGTAGGCACCGGCTCAGCCCGCGCAGCGACCCCGTCGCCATCGGTGTTGATCTTCTCGATGATCGCCAGGCGTTCCGGAGTGTCCTCCGGCTTGAGGAAGCCGATCAGGATGTACAGGACCAGGGAGACCGCGAGCGGCACCGAGACCTGGTACTGGAGCGGGACTCCGCCGTCCACGTTCCAGTTGATCGGGTAGTTGACCAGCCAGAAGGCCAGCAGCCCCATCGACCAGCTGGTGAGCGCCGCCGTCGGGCCCGAGCGGCGGAACGGGCGGAGCAGGCCCAGCATCATCGGGATGGCCATCGGTCCCATCAGACCGGCGACCCACTTGATGACGACCGTGATGATGTCCTTGAAGGCGGGGGAGTTGACCTGGGTGGCCGCCGCCATCGACAGGCCCAGGAAGACGACCGTCGTCACCCGGGCCACCCGCAGACCCTGCCCCTCGCTCCACGCCCGCGCCCGCCGCCACACCACCGGCGCGCAGTCCCGCGTGAACACCGCCGCGATCGCGTTGGCGTCGGAGGAGCACATCGCCATGGTGTGTGAGAAGAAGCCGACGATTACCAAGCCCAACAGGCCGTGGGGTAGGAGCTGTTCGGTCATCAGGCCGTACGCGTCGGAGCCGTCCGGCTTCTGGGACTGCACCAAGAGCGGGGACAGCCACATCGGGATGAACAGGACCACCGGCCACACCAGCCACAGCGCCGCCGACAGCCGCGCCGACCGCTCCGCCTCGTACGCGCTGCCCGTGGCCATGTAGCGCTGGGCCTGGTTGAGCATGCCGCCGTTGTACTCGAAGAGCTTGATGAAGAGGAAGGCGAGGAGGAAGACCGTGCCGTAGGGGCCCACCAGCGGCTCGCCGTGGCCCTTCAACTGCGGTTCGTCCCAGGCGCCCCAGAAGCCGATGCCCTTGTCGTTCAGCTCCAGGACCACCGCGATCAGCATGGCCACCCCGGCCAGCAACTGGATGACGAACTGGCCGAGTTCGGTCAGCGCGTCCGCCCACAGGCCGCCGATCGTGCAGTAGACGGCGGTGATGCAGCCGGTGATGAGGATGCCCTGGTTCAGGGAGATGCCCGTGAAGACCGACAACAGGGTCGCGATCGCGGCCCACTTCGCGCCCACGTCCACGATCTTCAGCAGCATGCCGGACCAGGCCAGCGCCTGCTGGGTTTTGAGGTCGTAGCGGTTCTTCAGGTACTCCAGCGGGGAGGCCACGTGGAGGCGGGAGCGCAGGCGGTTGATGCGTGGCGCGAAGAGCTTGGAGCCGATCGCGATGCCGAGGGCGATGGGGAAGGACCAGGTGACGAAGGAAGTGACGCCGTAGGTGTACGCGATGCCCGCGTACCCGGTGAACATCACCGCGCTGTAGCCCGACATGTGGTGCGAGATGCCGGAGAGCCACCAGGGCATCTTGCCGCCGGCCGTGAAGAAGTCGCTGACGTTGTCCACGCGCTTGTGCGACCACACGCCGATCGCCACCATCACGCCGAAGTAGCCGATGAGCACGGCCCAGTCGAGACCGTTCATGTGCGCCCTCCCAGGGTTCGACCCGGCGCTCATCGTGGGTGCTGCCGCGTGAACACGACAAGCGGACGTAAGGTCAAGGGGAGGTAAATTCATTCGGCATGTTGGGTCGAGTTCATCTACGTGAACGTTAGCGCATCAGCTCCCCGGCGTTGACCAGCAATGACTGTCCCGTGATGGATCGTGCCCGGTCCGACGCCAGGAACACCGCCGCGTCCGCCACGTCCCCGTCCGTGGCGAGCTCGGGCAACGCCATCCGCTCGGTGAGCCGCTTGAGCACCTCGGGCTCGCCGACCTCCTCGGTGTGCGCGGTGAACTGGACGTACGCCTGCACCGGCGGCCCCCACATCCAGCCCGGCAGCACCGTGTTCACGCGGATGCGGTACGGGCCGAGCTCCCGCGCCAGCGAGTACATCGCGCTCGTCAGCGCCCCCTTCGACGCCGCGTACGCCGCCTGTCGCACCTGCGAGGGCGCCGCGACCGAGGACTGCGTCCCGATGAACACCACCGAGCCCCCGCACCGCTTCAGCGCCGGCAGACAGGCCCGGGTCATCCGCAGCGACCCCAGCAGGTTCACGTCGATCACCGACTGCCACGTGGTGAAGTCCGCGTCCTCCAGACCGCCGAAATAGCTGTCCCAGGCGGCCACATGGACCACCGCGTCGATCCGCCCGAACCGTTCCTCGGCCAACTCCGCGAGTGCAGCGCACTGTTGCTCGTCGGTGATGTCCGTGGCGCGGTACGCGGTGTGCGCCCCGTCCGGATCGATCTCGGCGGCGGACTTCGCCAGGTTCGCCTCCGTGCGGGCCCCGAGCACGGCGTTCCCGTCGTCCCGTACGACGGCCGCGGCGACCTGATGTCCGAGCCCGGCCCCGACGCCCGACACCACGACGGTCTTCCCTGAGAGCAGTGATGACATCGATGACCCTCCCGGCGGCTCTGGCTCTGGCTCTGGCGCATTATCTGACGGAGCGTCAGAGTAAGGGCGACCGCAGGAAAGGGGAACCGCATGAGCGACGACACCCGCAGCGAGACGTACAGCGAGACGTACAGCGAGAGGTACGCCGAACTGGCCGCCGTAGGGCCGTACGGAGTCCGCCCCGGCCATGCCCTGATCACCATGGTCGAACCGCACCCTGGTCACGAGTACGCCTACAACCGCTGGTACGAGGACGACCACTACTACGCCGGCGCGATGGCGATGCCCTGGATGTACGCCGGGCGGCGCTGGGTCGCCACCCGGGACCTCCAACTCCTGCGCTACCCCGAGAAGTCGGCGGTCGCCCAGCCGGTCACCGCCGGGTGCTACATCTCGACGTACTGGATCACGGACGGCCGCCACGCCGACCACATGAAGTGGACCGTCGGCATCAACAAGCGTCTGAACCGGGACGGGCGGGTCTACCAGGACCGTACGCATGTCTTCACGGCGTTCCAGGACCACGAGGCGACCGTGTACCGGGACGGGGCCGCCGGGCCGCGCGACTTCCACGCCCTCGATCACCCCTACGCGGGCCTGGTGGTGGAGGTCGTCGACGCCGAATCGCCCGAGCAGCGGGCGGAGTTGCTGGAGTGGCTGCGCTCCCGCCATCTGCCGAAGCGGATCGCGGGCTCACCGGCCGCGATGGTGACCGTCTTCCGCCCGACGCCCCTGCCCGGTGACCGCATGACCTACGTGAAGCAGGTCGAGGGCGTCGACACCCGGCTGACCCTGCTGTGGTTCCTGGAGGCGGACCCACGGGACTGCTGGGAGGCCTGCTTCACGGGCCTGGACGGGCCGGTGGCGGAGGCGGGCCTGGGGCGGGTGGAGCTGGTAGCGCCGTTCATCCCCACGGTGCCGGGCACGGACAAGTACGTCGACCGACTGCGCTGACCCTGTTCCTTGTTCTTTCGGGCCTGTGTCCGGGCACAAGCCGAGCCCCCTCGGCAAGGACGGCGAGCTGGACGAGAGGGCTCTTGGACGGTGCTTGTGAAGTTGTGTTGGAACCGATCACTCGATCGCTCGACCTGCTTACGCCTTGACCGAGCCGACGAAGGCGGTCCACGCGTCCGCGGGGAAGGCCAGGGTGGGGCCGTCCGTGATCTTCGAGTCCCGGACGGCCATCGCCGCGAGGACGGGGGACTTGATCTCGACGCACGCGCCATTGCCCTGGGAGTAGGAGGACTTGACCCACTCGTCCGTGACGCCCTGCTTGATTGCCATGTTCGCTCCGATTAGCCAGTTGCTGAGTTGCTGTCACCGCGGTGTGCGTTGGTCTCCGTCTGCACGACACGGTTTGCGCCAACGTTGTTGCCTCGATGGCGTGATCGACGCTACTCGCCAACATCGGAGTCTGGGGATGGTATTCACCCGCCCGGGTGGCATATTCCAGTGGGGTCTTCCATCACGGCCCGACTTAGGTGTACCTTTCGGCGCCCGCCTTACAGAGTGGCCCGTTGTGCGGTCAGCGGGCGTAGTCCTTGGCCGCCTTTGAGATGAAGTCCCGGGTTTGGTCCGCGTTGAGGGCCTGTGCCCGCAAATGCTCGTACATCACGCTGTACTTCTGCACGTCCTGCGCCTTCTCCAGATACAGGTCGCTGGTGACGCCCTCGATGTAGACCACGCTGGAGTCGGCCGCGTCCGGGAACTCCAGGATCGCGTACTGCCCGCTGACCCCCGGGTGCGCGCCCATCGTGAACGGGATCAACTGCACGGTGACGTGCGGCAGCTGGGACATCTCGATCAGATGCTCCAGCTGCTCGATCATCACCTGCTTGTTCCCGACCTCGCGGCGCAGGGTCGCCTCGTCGAGCACCGCCCACAGGCGCAGCGGGTTGTCGGCGGCAGAGATACGTTCCTGTCGGCGCAGGCGCACCTGGACACGCTTGTCGATGTCGGTCGGCGTCGCCTCGGGAAGCGCCCCGGAGATGAGGGCCTCGGCGTACGTACGGGTCTGCAACAAGCCGGGGACGACCTGCGGGTCGTACACCCGCAGGCTGGCCGCATCCGTCTCCAGGCCGATGTAGACGGAGTAGGGGATGTCCCCGAAGGAATGCCACCACCCCTGCTGGCGGCTGTCCTTGGCCATTTGCATGAGCGAGTCGACGATCCGGTGGTCCTCGACCTCGTAGACCCCGCACAGGTCGCGGACGTCGCGCTGGCTGATGCTGCGCCGCCCGTTCTCCAGACGGCTGATCTTCGACTGCGACACCAGCAGCCGTTCGGCGACCTCTTCGGCGGTCATGCCCTTGAGCTCGCGGAGCCGGCGCAGTTCCTGGCCCAGCCGGCGGCGCCTGACGGTGGGATTGACATTGGTCGCCACGAGAACGTGCACCTCCGGCTGCGTGCCTTCGAAAATTGCCACTTTGCGTATCTGCTGTTGAGCAGACTGCCACCAAGGTGCTTTCTACCGCTGGGAAACCGTGGATATGCGCTGCGCAGGCGCCGGTTCGCGGTGAACGGCGGTGACACGCGCGCCGTTGTGAGGGTGTGGACACGAAAAAAGCGCGCGGGACGGCGGGACCGTGGTGTCGTCCGGACACACGGTCCCGCCGCCCCGCGCGGACCAGCGGCTCCCGATTCCGGGTATGGGGCTGCGCCGGCAGTGCGTGTGGTGCGACTCGGTTCCGGTGGCTGTGTCGTGGGAACTGCGGCTCAGTGGGCCACGACACGCGCCATGGAACCGCGGCGCGGTTGCACCGGAACACCGCGAGCGGGTTCCGCTGCGGCCCTGCCGCCGGGTGCGGCCTGACGGCCGGTCGCCGGAGCGGGGCTACGGCGTGGCTGTGCCGCCACACCGTTCTGGACGTCCATCACCGCGTGCGCGACGAGGCCGCCCATGGGGTCGTGCCTGATCAGATCCCGCAGCCTGGACCGCGAGGACCTGCCCTCGTTGCCTGGGTACAGATGCTTGCCGAGGCCGACCGCGTGGGCCAGGGCGGCCAGCGCCGCGGTCCGCGGGTCCGGCGGTACGCCGGTGCGGATCGCCGAGTCCAGCCGGGCCTTGATCTCCCGGCTGATGGCGTTGTCCGTCGCCTGATAGCGAGTCGTCGGCAACACCCCGCACATCTGACCGGCGACGGCATGCACCATGCCGCACCGTTCGAGATGCGAGAGGTAGGTCTGGCGCAGCCCCAGGCGAGGCCCGCCAATCCAGTTCACTGCCCGCACGGGAGCGCCACGCCTTCGCAGCAACTCCAACGCGCAGTCCAGCGTCGGATCTCCAGTCGGCCGTGGTACGACCACGGCGATACGATCCCCGTCTGGGGCTATCCGTCCGGCCAGCGCCAGCTCTACTAGCTGTGCTCCGGCCAGACCGAGGTCGAGCGACTGCGGCTGTGCGGTGGTACCCGTGGTCGGGTCCAACGCCAGCAGCAGAAGCTCCTCCGGAAGTGTTCTGCGGCTCCTGCCCATCCATGCCTCCCCGCGTGGATGTACGACAGGGTGACCCCTCTCACATTGGTCTGTCGAGGGTGCGTGACCTGTTTGTAGTGGAACCAGTAGGTATGTCGTTCTCGTCTACCGCAGGAGCTAAGGCCTCACACAGGACACTGGTACACGGTTCGGACAGTGCGGTGGACCGGTGACCGGGGCAGGCGGTCGGATAGAAATCCACGGTCCAGGTTCCACAGGTTCCACAGGTTCACGGGTTCACGGTTTAGGAGGCATCGGTGGCGGGCGAGTCCCCCGACAGGTCGAAGCAGCGCGAGTCGTCGGCAGAACCGACGTCGGGGAGCGCGGGTCCGGTTCCCGAGGCCAGGGCCGAGGTCCGCGATCCGCGGCTCGCGGTGGCCCGGGACACCGACGGTGCGGGCGCGGACTCCGGCGGCGGCGCCGGTGGCGTGGACACGGCGACGCGCGTGTTCTCGGTACGGGACGTGGCGAAGGCCAGGGAGTCCGCGGCGAAGGCGGACGCCGACGCCGAGGCTGCCGAGCCCTCTACGGCCGACGCCCCCGGCGAGGGCGGCGACGCGCGACTGCGGGCCGCGGTGGCGGCGTGGGTCCGCTCGGGAGACGGCACGCCGGAGAAGGCGAGCGCCGCGGGGGAGGCCGACGTCGACTCCAGGACGGAGACGGACGGCGAGGCCAGCACCGAGAGCGACGGCGGGGCCGGGGTCGAGGGCGACTCCGGGCCCGAGGCCGATGGCGAGGCTGGGGCTGACGGCGCGTCCAGGACGGGGACCGGCGGCGGGGCCAGCACCGAGGCCGACGGCGGGGCTGAGGCCGAGTCCAGGACGGAGACCGACGGCGAGGCTGGGGCTGACGCCGAGTCCGGCACGAAGGCGAACGGCGAGGCTGGGGCTGGCGGCGCGTCCAGGACGGGGACCGGCGGCGAGGCCAGCACCGAGAGCGACGGCGGGGCCGGGGCCGAGGGCGACTCCGGGCCCGAGGCCGATGGCGAGGCTGGGGCTGGCGCCGAGTCCAGGACGGGGACCGGCGGCGGGGCCAGCACCGAGGCCGACGGCGGGGCCGGGGCTGACGGCGACTCCGGACCCGAGGCCGGGGCCGGAGCTGACGGCGTGGCCGAGGCCGAGGTCGATGGTGAGGCGAAGGCTGACGCCGCCGCCGAGACCGAGGCCGCTGACAGCGCGCCGAGCGCCGAGGACGTAGCCGCAGAGGCGGACGACGGCCGCAGGGCGTCGCAGGGGCCCGAGGGTGCCTCTACGGCCGCCGAGGGGCCCGAGACGGCCACTGAGGAGCCTGAGACTGCCGCGGAGGCTGTCGAGGCCGCGAAGGGCGACGCCGAGCGGAACACCGGCAAGCCCGGTCCGGTGGCATCCAAGGAGTCGGCGGCGTCGAAGGACCCGGCGGCGTCGGAGGAGCCCGAGGACACCCCGCAGCCGAGCGACGAGCCCCGCGACGCGGAGGGCCCTGCGGAGCCCGCCGACGAGCCCCGCGACGCGCGTGACGCTGCCGAGCCTGCTGACGCGCCGCGTGATGGGCGTGCCGACGCTGAGCCCGCCGACAGCCCCGTTGCCGCCGCCAAGGCCGCCGAGCCCGCCCCCGCGGCGCCGAAGGCCGACCCGCGCGCCGCGACCGGCACGGCAGCCGCCGCCTCCACCTCGGCGACCGGCACAGCGGGAAGGGCCACCGCCCCCACCGACGCGCCCCAAGCGGCCGGCGGCAAGAGCGCCCCCCACAGGTCGCCCGCCCCCGACGCCGAAAGCCGCGACGCCGCTCCCGCATCCGACGCGCCTCAAGCCGCCCGCGGCGAGAAGTCCCCCCAGGGGTCACCCGCCCCCGGCACCGAGAGCCGCGCCGCCGCTCCCGCAGCCGACGCATCTCAAGCCGCCCGCGGCGAGAAGGCCCCCCAAGGGCCACCCGCCCCCGGCACCGAAAGCCGCACGGGTGGTGCGGGTGGGACAACGGCTGGGAAGACGGCCGGGAAGACGGGCGGCGAAGCCGACGCGCCCGTCGATCAGCCCACCACCATGCTCAAGCTGCCCCGCCCCACCACCGACCGCCCCACCACCGACCGCCCCGCCACCGACCGCCCCACCAGCAAATTCGTCGCTCTCAAGCCCGACATCACCACCCCCGTCCCCCAGGTCGGCCCCGAGCGCACCACCCAGGTCCCCCAGGTCGGCCCCGAGCGCACCACCCAGCAGCCGCTTCCGCCGAAGCCGCCGCTGGACCTCCTGGCCGAGCTCACCAACACGCCCCCGCCCCCGGAGACCCCCCTCCGCACCACCGTCCGCCGCGTGAAGATCTGGACGCCCGTCGTCCTGCTCCTCGCGGTCGTCTTTGCGGTCGTACAGTCCGTACGCCCGCTGCCCACCCCCACCCTCCAGCTCACCGCCGAGGAGACCTACTCCTTCGACGGCGGCAAGGCCGACGTCCCGTGGCCGGCGCAGGGGCAGGCCGCGCTGGAGGTGCAGGGCATCGGTTCCTTCGGTTCCTCCGGGGAGCAGAAGCCCGTGCCGATCGCGAGTGTCGCCAAGGTCATGACGGCGTACCTCATCCTGCGTGACCATCCCCTGAAGGGCGACGCCAAGGGGCCGATGATCAAGGTCGACCAGGCCGCCGAGGACCAGGCGTCCGCGCAGGGCGAGTCGACCGTGAAGGTGAAGGCCGGCGACGAGATCTCCGAGCGCGAGGCGCTGCAGGGCATCCTGCTCGCGTCCGCGAACAACGTCGCCCGCCTGGTGGCCCGCTGGGACGCCGGCTCCGAGAAGGGCTTCGTGGCGAAGATGAACGCCGCCGCCAAGGACCTCGGCATGACCAACACGACGTACACCGACCCCTCGGGCCTGAACGACACGACCGTTTCCACGGCCGTGGACCAGGTGAAGCTCGCCAAGAAGGCGATGCAGGACCCGGTCTTCCGCTCGGTCGTGTCGATGATGGAGTACTACGACTACAAGGGCGCCCGCCAGCGCAACTGGAACGAGCTGGTCGGCAAGCACGGCGTGATCGGCATCAAGACCGGCACCACCACCTCCGCCCGCGGCAACCTGGTCTTCGCGGCGGTGAAGGAGATCGGCGGCGAGACCCGCACCATCTTCGGCGCGGTCCTGCGCCAGCCCGAGGGCGGCTACGACAACACGATCCTCCAGGGCGCCCTGTCCGCGGGCGACACACTGGTCCAGGCCGCGCAGCAGAGCCTGAAGACGGCGACGATCCTGAAGAAGGGCGACGTCGTCGGGTACGTCGACGACGGCCTCGGCGGCAAGACGCCCGTCGTCGCCACCAAGGACGTCACCGCTGTCGGCTGGTCCGGCCTCACCGTGAAGCTGACGTTCGCCGCCGACGACGTACCGCACACCGCGAAGGCCGGCACCAAGGTCGGCTCGCTCACGGTGGGTGACGCCTCGAAGGGTGCCGTCTCGGTCCCGGTCGCCCTCCAGAAGGACCTGGCCGAACCGGGCTTCACGGACAAACTGACCCGCCTCGGCTGATCGAAGGCCGGTCGAAAGCCGATAGAGGGCCGTCGAGGGCCGAGGAAGCGCCCCGCGTCCCGCCGCCGACGCCCCCGCCCGGGGGCCCGGCGGCGGGCTGCGTGCTAGCGTCACGAATTGGGGCAGGTCGCCGGTCGCGCACAACGCGACCGTGAACGAGGCCGGAACATCACACGGCCGAGAAAAGAAGACGGGACACGGGGAGTTGCCTTCAGGTGGCCACTGCGGAGCCGACACGCGCAGACGACGCCGATCCGGGCTCGGACATGAGCCCGCGAATACGTGTGCCCGCGCCGCGTAGAGAGAGCGCGAAGAGTGCAGAGAGTACCGAGAGCGCCGAGAGTGCCGTGAGCAGCACCGACACCCCGGTCGCCGCAGCCGACCCTGAGGCGTCCCCGGTGCCCTCCCGCCTCCTCACCGCTTTCCTCGCTCTGCGTGAGCGGATCCTGCGGCACCCCGTGCTCTCCTTCACCGCCCTGTCCGGCGGGCTCCACATCATGTGGTTCTTCGTGTTCGCCAACAGCGGCGGCGACCTCGCCGCCCAGGACGCCTGGGCGGAGTTCGTCGGCCGGCACCCGGACTCGGCGTACAACCTCGCCTGGTACGGCGGCATGCACCCGGTGTCGTACAGCGTCGTCTCGCCGTATCTGATGTCGGTCCTCGGTGTCCGTACGACGATGATGATCGCCGGCACCGTCTCGGCCGGGCTGCTCACGCTGATCCTGCTGCGCAGCCGGTCCGTGAAGAACCCGCTGTGGGCCTCGCTCGCGGGCGTCGTCGCCTTCTTCTGCAACGCCGTCTCCGGACGCGTGACCTTCGGGCTCGGCACGATGTTCGCGCTGGGCGCGGTCGCGGTCGTGTTCTGCTGGCCGTACCGCTGGCGCTACAAGCGGTGGGCGAAGGCGCTGTGCGCCGCCCCGCTGGCCGCGCTCGCCACGATGGCCTCGCCGGTCGCGGGTCTGTTCGTGGGGCTGGTCGCGGTCGCGCTGTTCCTGCAGAAGCGGCGGCCCGGCGCCTGGGCGCTGGGCATCGCGCCGACCGTGGTGGTCGCGGTGTCGGCGTGGCTGTTCCCGTTCTCCGGCACCCAGCCGATGATCTTCGGTTCGGTGATCCTGCCGTTCCTGTACGGCGCCATCGTCTACTTCGTGGTCCCCAAGGGGTGGAAGACGGTCCGGCTGACGGCCGCGGTGTACGCGCTCGCCGTCGTCCTGGTCTGGCTGATCAGCTCGCAGATCGGGTCGAACATCTCCCGGCTGCCGATGCTGTTCGCCGGGACGGTGCTGGTGGCGGCGCTGCCGTTCACGGTGCCGCGCAGCCGCAAGTGGTACGCGATCGTGGTGGCCATCGCAGGCTTCGGCGGCTGGGTCGGCTTCAAGTCGGTCGACGACGTCCTCAACACCACCCCGGCCGCCTCCTGGGCCCGCGAGCTGGCCCCGCTCGTCAACGAGCTCCAGGTGGTCGGCGCGGAGAAGGGCCGCGTCGAGGTCGTGCCGGCCCGCTCCCACCGGGAGGCGTCCGCGCTCGCCCCGTACGTCAACCTCGCCCGCGGCTGGAACCGCCAGGCCGACATGGAGCGCAACCCGCTCTTCTACGACGACACCCTGAACTCCGCGAACTACCACGAGTGGGTCAAGCGCTGGGCCGTGCACTTCGTGGTCGTCCCCAAGGACGAGCCGGACGGGGACGGTGCCAAGCGGGAGCGGGAGCTCGTGCAGCGCGGGATGCCGTATCTGAAGCAGGTGTGGGGCGACGCCAACTGGCAGCTGTTCCAGGTGACCGACCCGACCCCGCTCGCCGAGCCCAACGCGGTCGTGGACCGCGCCGAGCAGGGCGAGATGACCCTCCAGGTGAAGAAGGCCGGCCGGATCCTCATCCGCATCCCGTACTCGCCGTGGCTGAGCATCGTCGACGCCGACGGCAAGAGCCTCAAGCCGCCGCAGGAGACGGAGGCGTCCAAGGACCGGGCCGACGGGGAGCCGAAGACGTACGACAACGTCAACGGCTGCCTGCTGGAGACCGAGGAGGACGCCCAGGGCGACAAGTGGACCGAGCTGATCGCGCCGAGGGCGGGGACGTACCGGCTGGCGGCGCCCTATCAGCTGCCGCGCGGGACGCCCTGCCCCGACGAGCTCAAATAGGGCTGCCTACCTGACCGGGAACGCCACGTCGCAGACGGGGTCCTCGGGCCCCGCCGCGTCCCAGTCCGTGAAGTAGATCTCCCGGCAGGGCCCCGCCTGTTCCAGGCCCTGCCCGGCGATCCACTCCTCCACCGCCTCGAAGGCCGCCATCAGCTGGGGATGGGCCACCTGCGCCTTGGTGACCCGGGTGTACGCGAACCGCTGCGCTGGCTCGACCCGGACCTCCGTGCCCCGCACCCGGCCCTGTGCCACCGCCCACGCCCGCGCGGCGGCCTCGTCGGCGACCGGCACGCAGGACTCGGCGGGCCCGTCGCTCTCCATGGACACCTCGGAGTGGTAGCGGACGAACGGGGCCGCGGTCACGCCCCCGCACTCCCGCGCGCCCTCCTCCAGCCGGCCCAGTGAGGCGCCGATCCAGGCCGGCAGCTCGTCGGCCAGCACATGCCGTGTCTCGGTGATCACCACCTGCTCCGGCAGCTCCACCGTCTCCACCACGAACTTCCCGTACATCTCGGAGCTCCTCCCCGACAGTCGTCCACGGAGGTACTCGGCGAGCGTCCGCTGCCCGGCGAACCGGGTCTCGACCTCGGCCCAGTAGGCGGCCAGCACGTCCGCGCCCGCGACCCCGCCCGCCTCGACCACCTCGGCGATCCGCGCGAGCGGCATGTCGAGCTGCCGCAGCAGCGCCACCAGCCGGGCGCGCTCCACCTGGCCGGCCCGGTAGTAGCGGTAGCCGCTGGCCTCGTCGACATGCGCCGGGGCCAGCAGTCCGAGCCGGTCGTACAGCCGCAGGGCCTTGGCCGACAGGCGGGCCCGCGCGGCGAACGCGCCGATGGTGAGCAGGGTGTCGTCAGTCACCGGACCATCCTCGTCCTCCGTCACCGGACGGATCTTTCCGCCCGGTGACGAGGAGACTCCGCCCTGCCCCAGGGGCAAGGTCAACGGGCCGGCTGGGGAGCCTGGGGCGAGGTCAACGGGCCAGCTGGGCCTCCACGGCGGCAACGAGCTCCGGCGCCTCCGGCTCGGTCTGCGGGGAGAAGCGGGCGACGACCGTGCCGTCCCGGCCGATGAGGAACTTCTCGAAGTTCCAGCGGATGTCGCCGGTGTGCCCGTCGGCGTCGGCGAAGTCGACCAGCCGCTCGTACAGCGCGTGCCGGCCCTCGCCGTTCACCTCGACCTTCTCGGTCAGCGGGAAGGTCACGCCGTACGTCGCCGAGCAGAACTCCGCGATCTCCTCGGCGCTGCCGGGCTCCTGGCCCATGAACTGGTTGCAGGGCACGCCGAGGACGGTGAAGCCCTGGTCGGCGTAGCTCTTCTGGAGGTTCTCCAGGCCCGTGTACTGCGGGGTCAGCCCGCACTTGGAGGCCACGTTCACGATCAGCACGGCCTGGCCGGCGTACTGGGAGAGGTCGGCGGCGCCGCCCTGGAGGGTGCCGATCTCGACGGAGAGGGGGGAGGTGCTGTCAGCAGTCGTCATAAGCGGATGCTAACTCCGGTAAGTGTCGGGCCGATGTGCAGGCTCCGAGGTCTCGGTGCGGGACGCCTCCACGAGCACGGTCCCGGCCGCCGTCCGCTCGTACAGCACCGACCGCCCCGCCCGCCGCCGCTCCACCAGCCCGGCGTCCAGCAGCACCCGCAGATGGCGGCCGACGGAGCCGAGGGCGCGGCCGGTCACCGCGACCAGCTGGGTCGTGCTCATCGGCGTTTCGAGCAGCACCAGCAGCCCGGCCCGCGCCGCCCCGACGAGCGCCCCGAGCCCGCTCGGGACGGGCCGGTGCCGGTGGTCCTCGGCGAGCACCCCGAGACACGGGTAGACGACGGCGTACCGCTCCCGCCCCTCCCACGACACCCAGCCGTTCCCCGTCGTCACCGGGATGAAGGACAGCTCGGCGCCGGACGCGACCTCCCGCGGCGGATACTCGTGCAGGTTGACCTGGAACCGGCTCTCCCCGAGCCAGCGCGTCCACGGTTTCAGCGAGTCCAGCACGGCCGCCCAGCCGCCCTGGCTCACCTGAGCGGTCCGCGCGACCACGTCGGCCTCCAGGACGCGCCGCCGACGGTCCCAGTACGGCCGTACGGTCTCCTCCCAGACGTGGGTGAGGAGCGCGGTCGCCCGCTCGGGCAGGTCGTCCCGCTCCAGCAGCGCGGGGAGCGGTCCGGCGAGGGAGACGCGGAGATTGGCGCGGGCCGCGTCGGGGGCGGCCTCACGGACCCGTTCCACCGTCTCCTCGAAGGTCTCCCCGCTGATCGGGGTCGGGCAGACGAAGTCGGCGATCCAGGACCGCAGCGCGGCGTCCACGAGGGCGCCGGCCACCGGGTCGGCGGCGAGGAAGGCGCGGTAGCCCGGCAGATGCGCCCGCAGCCAGGCCTCCTCACCGGGATGGGCGGCGGTCCCGCGGCGCAGCAGCCACAGACTCGCGAACGTCTCGGCGAACGGCGAGACCACGAACCGGCTGCGGGCAAGGGTGTCGGCGTCGAGCTGCCACCACCCCATGAGCCCCCCTGCGCCTCGCTGCGGCTTTCGCCGACGCGCGAAACAATAACGATCGCCGCCCGGTCGCTCCGAGACTCCCTCCATGCGCAGCTACCGCGAGCTCTTCCGCACCCCGGAGTTCACCCCCTTCTTCCTCTCCTACGCCGCCTTCAACGCGGCCCTGACGATCGGCGGACTGTCCCTCGCCACGCTGGTCTACCGGGCCACCGACTCCCCGCTGCTGTCGGCGCTGAGCATGTTCGGGCCGCAGCTCGCGCAGGTGCTGGGCGCGACCTTCCTGCTCTCGGGAGCCGACCGGCTGCGCCCGAGGTCGACGCTGGTCTGGTCGGGCCTGGCCTTCGCGGCACTGACGGCGGTGCTGGCGCTGCCCGGCCTCCCGGTCTGGGGAGTCTTCGCCGTCGTGGTCGTCCAGGGGCTGATCGCGTCGCTGGGCGGCGGGGTGACCGGGGGCCTGCTGAACGAGATCCTCCCCAAGTCGGGCTTCGTCCTGGGCCGTTCGATGTTCAACATGGCGTCGGGCCTGATGCAGGTGCTGGGCTTCGCGCTGGGCGGCGCACTGCTGGCGCTGCTGTCCCCGCGGCTCTGTCTGCTCTTGGCGGCCGCGCTGTATCTGACGCAGGCGGTGGGTTACCGCCTGGGCCTGACCGCCCGCCCGCCCCGCGCCTCCGGCCGCCTCTCGGTCCGGGCGACCTGGCGCAACAACGCGTTCCTGTGGTCATCCCGGGGCCGCCGCCTGACGTACCTCGGCCTGTGGCTCCCGAACGGCCTCGTCGTGGGTTGCGACTCCCTCTACGTCTCCTACGCCCCGGAAGCCGCGGGCGCGCTGTTCGCGTCCGGGGCGCTGGGGATGTTCGTGGGCGATGTGCTGGTGGGCCGTTTCGTGCCACCGTCCCTGCGCGGGCGCCTGGCCACGCCCCTGCTCCTGCTGCTGGCAGCGCCGTATCTGATCTTCGCCCTGCGCCCGGAGGTGCCGGTGGCCGCCGTGGCGGTGTTCGTGTCCAACGTCGGCTTCGCCGCGAGCCTGGTCCAGCAGGAGCGGCTGATGTCCCTCACCCCCGACGACATGGCGGGCCACGCCCTGGGGCTGCGCTCCGCCGGGATGCTCACGATGCAGGGCGTGGCCGCGGCGCTGGCCGGTTCGCTGGCGCAGGTGACGTCTCCGGCGGCGGCGATGTCGATGACGGCGGGGGCGTCGGTGCTGGTGACGCTGACACTGGCGGTGGCGGGACTTCGTACGCCGGCCACCGAGGCGGCTACGGCGCCGGGTCTGGCTCGCTGAACACTTCCGGCACCTTGTTGTCGAGGACGACGCGGGAGAGGAGCGCGGCGAGACGGTCGCGCTCGGAGGGGGTGAGACCGGCGGGCAGCGCGTCGATACGGCGGCAGGTCTCCTCGTAGAACTCCGCGGCGAGTTCGGCGCCTTGCTCGGTGAGACTCACGCGTACGGCACGTCTGTCACGGGGGTCGGGTTCGCGGCGGACGAGGCCGCGTTGGACGGTGCGGTCGACGAGGCCGGTGAGGCTCGACTTGGCGAGGCCCAGGGTTTCGCCGAGTTCGGTCATGCCCTGGGGGTGGGGCATGAGGACGCAGAGGAGTTGGCCCTGTTGGGGGGTGATGTGGAAGGCGCGGCTGGAGTCGGCGTAGACGGCGTTGATGAGGAACGCGGAGCGGACTAGGGCGGGGACTATGCCCAGGGTGGGGGTGGGGGGTGGTTTGGGCATTTGGTCAGCGTAGCTGGGTGGCTTGGCGGGCTGCTGCGAGCCGCCGGCGCGTGGCCTCGGTGTAAGGGTGTGTGGGACCGAGGACCTGTTCGCGTTGGGCGAGGGTCGTTTCGAGGAGCGGGACGGCTCGTTCCAGGTCTCCGGCTTGCGCGTAGGCGACGGCGAGGCTGTTGCGGCAGGTTAGGGCATGGGGGTGGCTGACGCCGACGGTCTGTTCGTATTGGGCGAGGGTCGTTTCCAGGAGTTGTACGGCTCGTTCCAGGTCTCCGGCTTGCATGGAGGCGACGGCGAGGCTGTTGCGGCAGGATAGGACGTGGGGGTGGCTGTCGCCGACGGTCTGTTCGTATTGGGCGAGGGTCGTTTCCAGCAGTGGGACGGCTCGTTCCAGGTCTCCGGCTTGCGCGTAGGCGCGGGCAAGATTGTGGCGGCAGTCGATGGTGTTGAGATGTGCGCTTCCGTGGATCTCTACGATCCGGGCGACGACGGTCTCCAGCAGTGGGATGGCCAGTCGGGGGCTCCCAGCGTCGGCGTAGGCGTTGGCGAGGTTATTCAGGGCGGCCAGGGTATTGCGATGGTTGTCGCCCTTCTGCGAGCGATGAGCAAGGACGAGTTGACGCAAGGTGATGGTCTGGTCGTCCCGCTGCCGCTCGAACAGGTACTGCGCGGCGACCAAGTAGGCGTCGGCCATCGTCTCCGTCGGAACGCTCCCTTCAGGTGCGTACTCGGCAAGGGCATCAATGTGGGGCAGGACCTGCTGCCACTGGTCCGCCGTGGCCTCCTCGTCCTCGCCGAGCGACAGCACCGCCGCCTGAATCACCCGCTCGGCATCCGCCCGCCCCACCGCCCGCCCCCGCAACACCGCCTGCACCAACCGATGCACACCGACCAACGACGGCCCGCTGAACCCCACCATGTTGTACGAGTGCAACACCCCCAACGCCCGGTTCAACCCCACCACATCCGGCGCCAGCGGCTCCAACAACCCCCGCGGAATGTCATCCGGCGCCATCCAGGCCATCGCCTCCAACAACCGCACAGCCAACGGATCTCGCGCCGAAATCGCCCCCAGCGTCTGATCCCAGATCCGCGCGATCGTCCTCTCCGGATCGATCCCCTCGCTCACCTCGTCCAACACGAGCCCCAACGACCGCCGATAGTCGTCCAACCCGGTCCCGGTCTCGTAGACGTACGCCCCCGCCTGTTCCAGAGCCAGCGGCAGACACCCCAGCACCCGCGCCAACTCCGTCGCCGCAGCCCACTCCTCCCGCGTCGGCGCCCGCCCCGGGAACGCCAGCCGGGTCAGCAGGTCGACGGCCTCCTCCAGCGGCAGCAGCCCCAGCGCCATGGACGGAGCCACCGCGTGCCAGCCCGTCGCCTTACGGCTGGTCGCCAGGTGGTGGCCCCGGTGCAGCGTCCCCAGATACGGCCGCAACACCCCCGGATCCTCGACGTTGTCGAAGACCAGCAGCCACCCCGCATGCTCCTGGAGCCACAGCAACGCCCACGCGGCCCGTTCGTCCGGCCCCGCCGCCCCCGCCCACTGCGGACACAACGCCATGGCAAGGCCGCCCAACCCCGTGACGATCGACTCGGCCGTCTCCGCGGTGATCCACCACACCAGCGTGTACGCGTCCCGGTACCGCGCCGCGTACTGCAACGCCAGCGTCGACTTGCCCACCCCGCCCAGCCCGTGGATGGCCCGCACCGCGCTCTGCTGGGTCACCGCGGCCGTGCCCCCGCCGGTCAACAACGCGCGCAACTCCGCGAGTTCGTCCTCCCGGCCCACGAACACCCCGGATGCCGACCCCGGCAGGAACCCCGCCCCGGCCGGCGCCTCCACGGTCCGCGCCCAGTGCACGGCGGCCGCCGGCAGCACGACGACGCGCGCGTTGTCCCCGCTGACCGCCACGCCGATCGACTCACCGGCCGCGATGGCCCGTTCCCCGGACGCTCCCGGGGCGTGCTCCGCGTTCATGAAGTCGAGGAACCGTGCCCGTCACCGGTGATCGCGACACCGATGTTGCCCCCGGCGGCGATCGACCGCTCGCCCGACGCGACGACCACCGAAGCCGTGCGGTGAGGCAGCAGTGCCGCCAACTCCGCTTCCAACCCCGGGTCTTTGCTCAACGCCCGGCGGATCAGCTGCCGCAGCGCCCCCAGCGCGTCCTCGTTGCCGGGCTCGGCGACCGCGTCCGCCACGGCCTCCGCCAGCGCCTCCCGGCCCCGCTCGTCGCCCCGCCGGTGCGTGGCCCGCAGCATCCGTCGCCCCACCTCCGCCGGGCCGCTCACGACCGGCACGCCCTCGCTGTCCAGCACCCGCTCCCCGTGCGCCCCGAGAGACGCCCGCAAATAGGGCGTCATCCCGTCCACGAACCCGGTGTCCGCCATGCCCGGCCCCCGTTCCCTCCGTACGTGACTCTCCTCGCTCCTACGAGGATGCCGTCATCGAGGCAGTAATACAGGCGGGGGAGCGCAGCCGGACGGGAAGAGCCCAATCCGCACGGTTCCGTTACGACAGGCACCCTTGACAGCGTGCGTACTGTTTCGCGACGTTTGAGCCCCACCGCACAATGGGCACGGGAGCCGACGGGCACATGGCGGAGGAAGTGGCGGGACGCGGCCGGCGCGTCATGGGGGGAACTGGGGGGAGCGATCGCCCATGCGATCCACGAGCAACTCCATGAGAAACCAGATCACGATCCACAGACCGGAGGAGCTCAGCGGCACGCTCCGCGCTGCCTGGCACCGCGTGATGGACGAGTCGCCCGACTTCGGGAACCCCTTCCTGGCCCCGGAGTTCGCGCTCGGGGTGGGCCGGTACCGAGGCGGGGCCCGGATCGCGGTGCTGCACGACGGCGCGGAGGCGGTCGGCTTCTTCCCGTACGAGCGGGGGGCGTTCGGCGTCGGGCGGGCCATCGGCCTCGGTCTCTCCGACTGCCAGGCCCTCGTCCACCGCTCCGGAGTCACCTGGGACACCGGCGAGTTGCTGAAGGCCTGCGGGCTGTCCGTGTTCGAGTTCGATCACCTCGTCGACGAGCAGAAGCCCTTCGGCCGTTTCGTCACGGGGACGTTCGCCTCGCCGGTCGTCGATCTGAAGGCCGCCGAGGGCAGTTACCCGGAGTGGCTGCGCGCCACCTATCCCGGCCTGGCCAAGACGGTCCTGAAGAAGGAGCGCCGGCTCGCGCGCGACCACGGCGAGGTGCGGTTCGTCTTCGACGAGCGGGACCCGGAGGTGCTGCGGCAGCTGATGCGCTGGAAGTCCGCACAGTACCGGCGCACGGGCCGCATGGACCGGTTCGCCCGCCCCTGGATCGTCGGCCTCACCGAGCACCTCTTCCGCGTCCGCGAGGACCACTTCACCGGTGTGCTGTCCGTCGTCTACGCCGGTGACCGGCCGGTCGCCGCCCACTTCGGGCCGACCTCGCGCACCGTCTTCGCCGCCTGGTTCACGGCGTACGACCCCGCACTGCGCTACTACTCCCCGGGCCTGCTCATGCATCTGCGGATGGCCGAGGCCGCCGGGCGTGAAGGGGTGCAGGTGCTGGATCTGGGGCGCGGCGACAAGGAGTACAAGGACTGGCTCAAGACCCGTGAACTGCGGGTCGGCGAGGGCTTCGCGGTCCGCCCGCACCCGGTGGCCGCCGCCCACCGCATGTGGCGGCGCCCGGTCCGCGGCCTGCGCAACACGGTCAACGCCCACCCCTGGCTCCGCGATCCGGCCGACCGCCTGCTGAAGACGATCGGCGGCCTGCGCACGTCATCACCGGCCAAGTAAGCCCCCCCCGCGAACCCACACACGAGGTGACGATGCCGTACGGATCGCGGCTCGCCGCGGCGATGACGCGGCGGCTCGGCCGGGAGTGCGTCTACACGCCCTCGGCCCGGCTGGCCCTGTACCTGGCCCTGCGGCGCTGGTGCCGCCCCGGCGGCCGGGTCCTGATGTCCCCGGTCAACGACGACGTGATCCTCTTCGTCGTCCTAGCCGCCGGCCTGCGTCCCGTGACCGCCCCGGTCTCCCCCTGGGACGGCACCATCGACCCGGCGGCCGTACCGGAATCCACCTGGCGCTCCTTGGACGCCGTCCTGACGACGAACCTCTACGGCATCCCCGACCGCCTCGCCGAACTCCGAGGCCGCTGCGACCAGTTGGGCATCCCGCTGATCGAGGACGCGGCGCACGCCATCGGCACGCATGTCGCCGGGCAGCCCGTCGGCACCTTCGGCGAGGCCGCCGCCTTCAGCCTCTCCAAGCACGTGGCGGCGATGGCGGGCGGCTTCCTGGCGGTCAAGGACGCCCGTACCCGGCGGGAGTTGGAGATCCTGCGCGACGACCTCCTCACCCCGGCCCGGCTCCGCGCCGACCTGGCGGTCACCCTGCGCCCCCTGGCCCGTTCGACGGTCAAGGCCCTGCACCTCGTACGCCCGACCTGGCGGGCCATGCAACGCCTCGGCCTGCTCGAACGCGACCCCGGCTCCTACCGGATGCCCCTGCACGCGCCGCGGCTGTCCCTGGCCGGACACGAGGCGCCGAGCCTGCCGCCGTACGACCCCTGGATACGCGTCGACCTGAACGACTACCGCGTCCGCCACGGGGCGTTCGTCCGGGCCCAGTTGGCCCTCCGCCTCAACCGCCTCGACACCGACCTCGCCCACCGCCGAGCGGGCGTCACGCTCCTCGCGGGCACCCCCTGGGCCTCCCCGGCAGTGCGTGATCACGGCGGCCCCTTGCCGCTCTTCCGGGTGCCGCTCCTGGTGGACGACCGGGACGCCCTCGTGGATCGCCTCGTCGGGCACGGCGTGGTCTGCGGCTACCTCTACGACCCGCCGCTCGACGACTACGCGGGCGCCGAGTTCGTGGACCCGGCCCCGGACCCGGAGCCCGCCCGCTGGTTCGCCTCCCATGTGCTGCCGGTGGACCCGCTGCTGGCCCGCCGGGTCACCAAGGCGCTGACGAAGGAGCGGACCCGGGCGGCCGAGCCGGGGCCGGCGCTCACGGCACGATCGACACCGCGGGACAGCCGTACCCGACCTGTATGACGACCTGTATGACTACTCACCGTCATGGGTGACGTCGGTGGTCTCCGCGCTTGTCCAGGTCAGCACGGGGAAGGCAGCGTGAGCATCCTCCAGCCACCGTCCCCAGAGGTCCCCCTTGCGACGCTCCGTCACCTTCGCCCTCGCCCTGTCCGCCGCGCTCACGGCGCTCGCCCCCACCCCGTCCGCCTCCGCCGCCGCCCTCCCGGGCCATGTGTGCTTCTGGCCGCAGCCGGGGGAGATGGGCGGCGGCTGGTGCTACGACGCGGCCCGCGGCGGATACGCCGAACTCGACGCCACCGTCCGCAGAAACGCGAAGTCCTTCAGCTCCCAGGTCGACCGGACCACGTACGTCCTGCACTTCCCGCGTTCCGGCGGCTGTCTGCAACGCACGGTGTACGGCGGTGACTACTCGGAGAACTGGGAGTGGGCCGACAAGGCCGACGCGATCGACGCCGTCCCGCACTCCGACTGCCAGCCGGGGTGAGCCGCCGCACCCGGCGCGCACTCGCCGCGCTGTGCCTGGCCGCGTGTCTGGTCGCCTGCGTGACCGGTTGCGGCGGGCCGCGTGAACCGGCGGTGTCGCTCAGCCCCGACGACACCCTGAAGGCGTCCCAGGTCCTGCTCACCGACCGCTGTCTGACCCGGCAGGGCCTCACCCCGCCGCGTCCGGGCGGGCCGCCCGCCTCCACCGACGTGGACCACGCCCTGTTCGGCACCGGCCGCGCCGAGCTCACGCTCGAACTGCCCAGCGGCCATGTCGTCGGCGCGCACACCGACGGCTGCCTGGCCGCCGCCGAGCGCCGCCTCTACGGCGACCAGCAGCGCTGGTTCCGGGCGATGACCCTCGTGAACAACCTCAAGTCCCGGGCGCCGCGCGAGGAGCGCGCCGCCTATCGAGAGCTGCGCGCCCACGGCCTCACCGAGGCACGGGCGTTGCTCAGCGCGTCGTACCACAACCCTTAGAAAGGCCCTGATTGTGAAGCAGTACGTCTCCCTGCTCGTCGCCGCCCTGCTCGCCACCGGCACGGGTCTGGCGACCGCCTCGCCCGCGGCGGCCGTCGACTGTCCGAGCGGCAACTTCTGTGTATGGACGGACGCGAACTTCGGCGGGCAGCGGATGAACGCGTCCGGTGACGACGAGTGGTGGGAGAGCTGGATCGCCGACAACGACTCGTCGTGGGCCAACCACGGCATCTCCGGCCCCGGCATCAAGGACCACGTCAAGGTCTACGAGTCCGCCATCCAGTTCCCGTCCACGGGCGGGGACGTGACCATCTGCCTGACGCCGGGCCAGGAGGTCAACTACAACGGCGTCGCCAACGACCGTGGCGACGCCCATGTGTGGGCGACGGGCTGCTAGCCGGAACCGGATCCGGACAGGAGGAAGGCGCGGCGACCGTCGGCGTGGTCGCCGCGCCTTCGTGCGTCAGGCCGTCCTGTCGGAGACCGTCGGCGTACTGGTGCCGACCGGGGCCACGGCACGGCCGGTCGTCGGCGAGATCATCCCGGCGCACAGTCCGCGCGCCGCCAGCACCTGCGCTATCCGCGGGATCGCGGCGAGCGTGTTGGCGGACCAGTCGTGCATGAGGATGACCTGGCCGTTGGTGAGCCGTCCCGCGGCGGCGACGATGGCGTCCGTACTGGCGCCGTTCCAGTCCTGCGAGTCCACGTTCCACAGGATCTCGGTCAGCCCGTACTTGGCCTCGACCGCCTTCACGGCCGCGTTGGTCTCGCCGTACGGCGGCCGGAACAGCCTCGGCGTGCCACCGCCGGCCGCGGCGATCGCCGACTGTGTACGGGAGATCTCCGAGTCGATCTGGGCCTGGGACTGCGAGGTCAGGTGGGGGTGGGTGTAGCTGTGGTTGCCGACCCACATGCCGGCGCTGACCTGGGCCTTCACGAGCGACGGGTTGGCGGCGGCGTACTGGCCCTCGTTGAACATGGTGGCCCGCAGCCCGTTCTGGGTGAGGGCCCTCAGCAGCGCCGAGGTGTTGCCGGACGGACCGTCGTCGAAGGTGAGACCGACGTACCCGGTGCAGGCGGCGGCGTGCGCCGGGGCGGTGGCCTGGACGGTGAGGGTGCTCGCTGCTGCCATGGCGAGAACGGCCAATCTGCTGCACAGGGAACGGACGGAACGGGAAGCCCTGCGGCCCATCCCGTCACCCGCTCACGGTGATGTTGGAGCTGCCGCTGCTCTGGTAGCCCTCCGTCGCCATGATCATGTAGTACTTGAAGGTGCCGAGCGGCATCCCGACGCGTGACCAGGCGTCGAAGTGGTTGCCGGTGGTGATGGTGCCGCCGGTCCGCCGCTGCTGGCGCACGCTCCAGTACTGGTTGAAGGTCTTGTTGCCTTCCACGGACGGGGCGTTGTAGCGGGTGGTCTGGTAGATGTCGTACGTGCCGCCGTCGCTGTTGACCGTGCCCTTGTACGTGCCGGTGGGCCGGTAGGTGCCCCAGTTGTCGACGATGTAGTACTCGACGAGCGGGTTCGAGGTCCAGCCGTAGAGCGCGAGGTAGGCGTTGCCGGACGGGTTGAAGCTGCCCGAGTACGTCACGTTCCGGCGGGAGCCGTTGGCCCAGCCCTTGCCGGCGACGAAGTTGCCGGTGTTGCGCCAGGAAGTGCTGTAGTTCCCGCCGGAGTTCAGGGTCATCGAGACGGTGCCCTGGGCGTCGGTCCAGAAGGAGTAGTAGAAGCCGCTGTCGTACCCGGTCTGGTTCGTGGTGACGACGGTGGCGGCGTGCGCGGTGCCGACGGCTCCGGGCAGCGCGAGCGCGGCGCCGGTACCGAGCAGCAGGGCGCAGACGTTGCGGCGGGTGGGGGCGGAGTTGTTGCTGGGTGCGGGTGCGTCGTTCATGGACGTGTTCCTCCTCGTCCTCACAGAGGGCGGTGGGGGGCCGGAGGGGGGGGAGCCCCGTCAACGCATGCAGTGTTGGTCTGTCCCCGACAAGTGTCAACGGTTTCGACGAGGTTGGCGAAACAATCGCAGGTGGCTGAAGTGCGACGGGTTGAAACAAATGACTGCTAGGTGAGATCAACTTTCGATCGAAGGCGTCGAATGTTTCGATCCCTCCTTTCGCACCTTTCTGTAACCGTCCCTGTTCGCACCGTTGACACCATGCGCACCTCCCCTTACCGTCACGCCAACATTCCGCACATCTGTCGAGATTTCGAACGCTCGAAAGGCGCGTGCCCTGTGCATTGCCAGGATCAGCTCGTAGGCGACCTGAACGCCGTGGCACCGCCGGACGTACGGGTGGGTGCACCCCCGCCGGCACCGGGAGCACGGGAGCTGACGAGCCCCGCACGCCCCGCCGCGGCACGGCACTGATCGGCGGCCCGCAGGGCGCCGAGGCACCAGAGCACCGACCCGGGCGACGTCCCGGCGGACCGGCCTGCCCGAACCTCCGGGCGTGCCCGGCCGGTTGTGCACCACCTTCAACTCCGCGCACCACAACCCCGACGACCTCGGCGGCGGTGCGCGGCTCGGCGAGGGCTCGGCCCAGGCGCCCGCACCACACCCCCCTCGACACCTGATACGCCGTCATCCCCTCAACGACGAGAAGGACAAGGAACCATCACCGTGTTCGATCGAAGAGCCCTGCTGGCCGGAGTAGCCTCTCTGGCCCTCACCTTGTCCGCCTGCGGCCTGGAGAGCGACGCCTCCGAGGCCGGCTCGGGAAACGAAGCCGAGGGCGCCACCATCGGCGTCGCGATGCCGACCCGGGCCTCCGACCGCTGGCTCACCGACGGCAAGAGCGTCGTCAGCAACCTCAAGGCCAAGGGGTACAAGGCCAAGCTGGTCTACGGCGACGACGACCCGAAGGCCCAGGTCGCCCAGATCGAGAAGCTGATCGAGCAGGGTGTCTCCGCGCTGATCATCGCGGCCATCGACAACAGGTCCCTGAACGGCGTGCTGCAGAAGGCCGCCGACGCGAAGATCCCGGTGATCGCCTACGACCGCCTGATCCTCGGCACCAAGAACGTCGACTACTACGTCTCGTTCGACAACGAGATGGTCGGCCGGATGCAGGCCCACTACATCATCGAGAAGCTCGGTCTGGAGGACGGCAAGAAGGGCCCGTTCACCATCGAGCTGTTCGCCGGTTCTCCCGACGACAACAACACCAAGTACTTCTTCGCGGGTTCGATGGCGCTCCTGCAGCCGTACCTGGACGACAAGCAGCTGGTGGTCCCCTCCGGCCAGACGGAGCTGGACAAGATAACCACCCTGCGCTGGGACGGCCCCACCGCGGAGAAGCGCATGAGCGGGATTCTCGCCAAGTACGGCACCCAACGGCTCGACGCGGTCCTCTCCCCGTACGACGGCATCTCGCGCGGCGTCCTGGCCGCGCTGCACTCGGACGGCTACGGCACCGCCGCGCGGCCCCTCCCGATCGTCACCGGTCAGGACGCCGAACTGGAGTCCGTGAAGTCGATCATCGCGGGCCAGCAGGCGCAGACCGTCTACAAGGACGTCCGCCAGCTCGCCGACGCGGCCGTGACCGTGGTCGACGACATCCTCAACGACCGGATGCCGTGGGTGGACAACTCCGTCGGCTACAAGAACGGCGTCAAGGCCGTCCCCGCCGTCCTCCTCCAGCCGACGAGCGTCGACAAGACCAACTATGACGTCCTCATCAAGGACGACTACTTCACCGAGGACCAGCTGAAGTAACGCCACGACATACGCGTACGACACCGAAGAGCGCCCACGGACATCCGTGAGCGCTCTTCCCGTACGTGCCCCCGGCACGATTCGGGCCTGCGACACCAGCTTCAGGAGTCCTGTGCGACGGCTGTGACCTCTCTCACCGGAACCCGCCCGCACCGAACGTCAGCTCAAGACGTGACCACAGATATGCGAACCCGGGTGCGAAACGGAGATCCGCACGCCTTCGCGGAACTCTTCGACGAGTGCGCCCGCGCGGTGTACAACCACGCCTTCCGGCTGACCGCCGACTGGTCGCTGGCCGAGGACGTGATGTCGACGACCTTCATGGAGGCGTGGCGGCGCCGGACCTCGGTCGACGCCGAAGGCGGCTCGCTGCGGCCGTGGCTGCTGGGCATCGCCACCAACGTCGCCCGCTCCCACCACCGCAGCAACCGCCGCTACCGCAACGCGGCGAGCGCCGCGGCCGCCGCGCACGCCGCCGAGGAACGGGTCGAGGACCACGCCGAGGAGACCGCCGGACGGCTGGACGACCGGCGCCGTATCAACGCCACGCTCGCCGCCCTCAGCCTGCTCAAGCGCCCCGAGCGCGAGGTCCTGACGCTGTGCCTGTGGGAGGGGATGGAGTACGCCGACGCGGCCCGCGCCCTCGGTGTCCCGGTCGGCACCGTCCGCTCCCGCCTCTCCCGCGCCCGCGCCAAGCTGCGCAAGCTCGCCGACGCACAACTGCTCGAAGAAAAACGGGAACCCACCCGCACGAACCGGCAGATAACAGGTGATCGCGGATACGCGGTCCGGTCCGCACAGGAAGGAAACCGATGAACGCCAGCCCCTCCCACCGGCCCCACCCGGCCGAGTGGACGGAGACGCAGAGTCTGCTGCCCTCCGCCGAGCGGGATCTGCCGGCGGGCCGCCACCAGTTCCACAAGGAGCAGATGATGGCCCGGATCCACGAAGACCTCCGCACCTCCTCCCGTACGTCCGCTGCCTCTCCGGTCGCGCCCGTGAAGCGCTCCAACCCGTTCCTGCGCCGTACGGTCCTGCTGCCCGCCGCGGCCTTCGCCCTGGCCGGCGCGGTCGTGGGCGGCCTCGCCCTCACCGGCGGCGGGGCGGACGACGACAAGACCGCCCTGGCCACCGGCCCCGCACTGACCACCAGCATCGGCGTCGCCGACCCCAAGGGCGCCCCCCAGCTCCTCGAACGCATCTCCCTGGCCGCCGCCGACACCTCCGCGCCCGCCCCGCGCGAGGGCCAGTACATCTACATCGCCTCGAAGGTGGCCGACAGCTACATCAAGACCGTCGGCGACAAGAGCGAGGCGGTCAGCGACGAGCTGCACTCCCGGCAGGTCTGGAACTCCCTCGACGGCAGGGACGGCTGGCTGATCGAGGCCGGCGCGACCAGCGACAAAGGCATCACCCTGAAGAGCTCCACCCCGTTCAGCGGCGCCTACAACGCCCTGGCCGAGCTGCCGACCGACCCCGACGCGCTGCTCCGGCGGATCTACCGCGCGTCGGACGCCGTCCGTGACCCCGAAGTCCCGCGCGACCAGGCGGCCTTCGTCGCGATCGGCGATCTGCTGACGGAGAGCTACCCGCCCGCCGAGGTCGGCGCCGCTCTCTACAAGGCCGCGGCCAAGATCCCTGGCGTCGTCGCGGTGAACGACGCGGTCGACGCCACGGGCCGGCACGGGGTCGCGATCGCGCGGGAGAACCCTGCCGACGGCGAGCGCACCGAGTGGATCTTCGACAAGAAGACGCTGCGCTTCCTCGGCGAGCGCGTCGTCGTGGTCAACGCCACGGCGGGCAACCCCCTCAAGGTCGGTACCGTCACGCACACCAGCGCGATCACCGAGCGCGCGGTCGTCGACGCCGCCAAGCAGGTCCCCGGGCAGGTGGGCTGAATGCGCGACAGAACCGCAAGCGCCTCACTGGCCGCCCTGCTGGTGGCGGGGCTGATGACGGGTGCCTCGGTGGCGGCCACGGGCTCCGGCCTCGGCGTACGGACGCAGGACACCGCCACCGTCGCGGCGCCCAGCAGCCAGGCCCTCGGCGCGCGGACCGTCGGCTCCGCCCTTGGCGCGCGGACCGCCGGTTCCGCCTCCGCGGCCGGCCGGTACGTCACCCTCGTCACGGGCGACCGGGTCCGGCTGGACGCCCGGGGCCGGGTGACGGGCGTACGCCGGGCACCGGGCCGTGAGCACGTCCCGGTGTCCGTGCGCGGTGTCGGGGGCGATCAGTACGTCGTGCCCGCCGACGCCGCCGCCCTGATCGGCCAAGGCGTCCTGGACATGCGGCTGTTCGACGTCAGTGGCCTGATACGCGCCGGCTACGACGACACCCGGCGCCGCACGCTCCCGCTGATCGTGTCGTACGAGGGCAGGTCCGCCCAGCGCAGGAGCACCCAGAAGTCACTGGTCGCGGACGCGGACGCCACCGTGCGCCGGGAGCTGCCCAGTGTGGCGGGCGCCGCGATCACCATGCCCAAGGCCGGGGCCGACGCCATGTGGCAGGCCCTCACCGAGGAACAGGGCGTTGCGCGGGTCTGGCTGGACGGCCGGTTCAAGGCGCCGGCGGACGAAGACGGCGCGAAGGCCGGGGAGGCGGGCGGCGGCGTCGCGCAGATCGGCGCCCCGGCCGCCTGGGCGGCCGGATACGACGGCAAGGGCGTCAAGGTCGCCGTCCTGGACACCGGCATCGACACCACACACCCGGACCTCGCCTCGGCGGTGACGGCCTCGAAGAACTTCACCGGCACCGGCAGCACCGACGACATGGCCGGCCACGGCACCCATGTGGCCGCGACGCTGGCGGGCTCGGGCGCACGGTCCGGCGGCCGGTACAAGGGCGTCGCGCCCGGTGCCGGGATCCTCAACGCCAAGGTGCTGGACGACAGCGGCGAGGGCAGCGACTCCAGCGTCATCGCCGGCCTGGAGTGGGCCGCAGGGCAGGGCGCCAAGGTGGCCAACCTCAGCCTGGGCCAGGAGGACACCCCGGGGGAGGACCCGGTCGAGGCGGCGGTGAACGCCCTCTCGAAGAGCACCGGCATGCTCACCGTCGCCGCGGCCGGCAACGAGGGCCCCGACGCGGGAACCGTCGGCTCCCCGGGGGCCGCGGAGTCGGCGCTCACCGTGGGCGCCGTCGACGGCGAGGACCGGCTCGCCGACTTCTCCAGCACCGGCCCGACCGCCGACAGTGCGCTGAAACCGGACCTCACGGCGCCGGGCGTGGCCATCGTCGCGGCGAGGGCGGCGCACGGCCACATGGGCGACCCGGCCGCCGACGGCTATGTCTCCATGTCCGGTACGTCGATGGCGACGCCGCATGTCGCGGGGGCGGCCGCGATCCTCGCCCAGCGGCACCCCGACTGGACCGGCGCACGGATCAAGCAGGCGCTCACCGCGTCCACCACCCCTACCTCCGGCGCGACCGTTTACCAGCAGGGGACGGGCCGGGTCGACGTGTCACGGGCACTGGAGGGGGCGGTGGCGAGCGAACAGACCTCCGTGTCCTTCGGCAAGCAGCGGTGGCCCCACACCGACGACCGGCCGCTCACCCAGCACATCACCTACCGCAACGACGGCGACCACCCCGTCACCCTGGACCTGACGGCCACCGCGACCGGCCCCGGAGGCGGCACGGCCCCCGAAGGCATGTTCACGCTGAGCACCACCCAGCTCACCGTCCCGGCGGGCGGCACCGCCGGCGTCGACCTCACCGCGGACACCCGCGTCGAGGCGGCGGACGGCGCCTACTCGGGCACGCTGGTCGCCATCGCCCGGAACCGTGCCGAACCCGCTGCCGTACGGACCGCCTTCGGCGTCGTACGCGAGGCCGAGGCATACGACCTCACCCTGAAGTTCCTCGACCGCGGCGGCAAGCCCGTGAGCGCTCCGCTGACCGAGATCCTCGGGTACTCGGGCACGTACTGGACCACGAACCTCGCGGACTACGAGCAGATCTCCAAGGGCGTGTACCGGGTGCGGGTCCCGCGCGGCGACTACGTCGTGGACACCGTGTTGGACGACGCCGAGGGCACCTCCGCGCTGGTCCGGCCGCGGCTCTCGCTGACCGGGGACACCACGGTCGTCTTCGACGCCCGCAAGGCGAAGCCGGTCGGGATCACCGCACCGCAGGGCGCGAAGATGTCCGACGGCCAGCTCAACCTCGCCGTGGGCACCGGGGACGCCGGCCGCGCATCACACAACAGCACTCTGTTCTGGGGAACGTTCAAGAACCTGCGCACCGCGACCCTGGGACCGACCGCCCCTCCCGGGAGGCTCAGCACGCAGCTCGGCGGCCTGTGGCAGAAGGGCAGCACCACCTACCACCTGCTCCACAACCTGCCCGACCGCTTCCCCACCGGCTATCGGCACACCACGCGCATGAGCGAACTGGCCTTGCTGAAGCGGAACTTCGGCTCCTCCGTCGCGCATCGCAAGGGCATCGTCAACGTCCTGTGGAGCGGCCCCACCCTGGCGCTGGGCACGGTGAGCGACCCCTTCCCGCTGCCGACGACCGCGAAGATCTACGTCACCACGCCCAAGGGCTTCAAGTGGACGGCCAACCTGGGCCAGCGAAACGCCTCCGGGGACGACGACGTCTTCTACGGCACGGAGAGCGCGAGGTCGTACCAGGCGGGCCGGACCTACGCGGCCACGTACAACGTCGGTGTCTTCAGCCCGATCACCGGCGACCCGTACGGCGCACAGCGCGACGGCGACACCCTGGACCTGTGCGTCCCCGACCTCGCCGACGGGGCCGGGCACCCCGCTTCCTCCACGGCGAAACGCCACACCACGGTCACCGCGGACGGCAGCACCCTGCTCGACAACGACGGCGACCTCTGCCAGACCGTGGAGAAGCTTCCGTCCGTTCCGGCCCGCTACACGATCCGAACGAACCTGACCCGCCCGATGAGCGTGGCCACGACCACGAGCCGCCTGACAGCGGCCTGGACCTTCACGTCCAGCCCCTCCGACTCCGGCTCGCTGCCCCTCTCCACGGTCCGCTTCCACCCGAAGCTGACCCCGACCGGCACGGCCCCCGCAGGCCACCGCACCACGATCCCCCTCTCCCTCCAGGGCCCGGCGGCCACCGCCCTGAAGTCCCTGACGGTGAAGGTCTCCTACGACGCGGGCAAGACCTGGACCCCCGCCCCGGTGACCACAACCCACGGCAAAAGAACCCTCACCCTGACCCACCCGGAAAACGCCCGCTCGGTCTCCCTCAGATCCACCCTGACCGACACCACAGGCAACACCTACACGGTGACGATCCTGAAGGCGTACCTCCTGACCTGACGAGGTCCGGACACTCTCTGAAACGACCAAGGGCCGGCCCGGGAGGGAAACCTCCTGGGCCGGCCCTTCTGTCTGTGCCCCCGGCAGGATTCGAACCTGCGACACCCGCTTTAGGAGTTCGATCCGAGCCCGCTCCAGCTGCTGCCGTCGACTGGTGCGACGGTCGGGCAGAGACGCTGGTGTACGCCTCCGTCCGACGTCGTTGATGTCAGCCGTGGATGTCAGAGGCCTTCTGGCCCATAGCTCTATGTGGCCCGGTCAGCCGGGGTGCGGGGCGCGATGAGTGCCGCGGGAGTCGCTTTCCGGGCGTAGGTGGATGTTGCACTCCGTTGGGCCCTCGTCGCGAACCCGATGCCCAGGCGGCAGACCGAGGGTCGGTCAGCCGCCAGCCACCGTCGTTCCCCGTGGCTCCCCGCTGGATCTGGCACGGGTGTGGCACGGGGAACTTCTGATCCGTAGCTCTGCCAGATCGGCTACCAGGCCCCGAAGCTCAGCGGGCGAGTCCAGCGCCGCTGGATGGTACGGCTCGCAGCAGCCCCGGATGCTCAGCCGGCACGGTCAGTCGACCGGGACAGTCTTGCGGAAGGTCGCGTCGGCCGGCAGGTTGGGGCTGTCCTTGGGTTCGAGCCAGAGCTTGAAGTCCCTATGGCGGAGGTAACGGTCCGGGTAGTTGACGGAGCGGAAGGAGACGACTTCCGGGTCCCCCCCGTCCGCCAGGCCCCGCTCCAGGTAGAACGTGGCGTCCTTCAGGAAGAGATCGTCCAGCCCACCGTTGGGGGCTTGCAGGACGATCTGGAAGTTCTGGTGCCGCAGGTAGTGATCGGGGAAGTTGACAGAGCGCAGGACCACCAGCTGCACGCCGTGCTTGTCCTGGCCTGCGTTTTTTACCTCGAAGGAGAAGTCGCCCTGCTCGCCGTCGGTGTGCTTGGTCAGCAGGCCCACGAAGTCCTTGTGGCGAACATAGTGGTCGGGGAAGTTGAACGACTGGAACTGGAAGACGGGCATGGTCTGGCCTCCAGGTTGGGTTCACAGAGGGGCGGCGGGTTTCTCCGCAGAGCGGATGGTTGGGAGCGAGTACGCGCACGCTGCCGCCCACTCGGGGCGAGGGCCGCATGCGTCGCCAGCCACCGCGCAGATGGGCTGGACCAGCCTGGGCATCTTCGCGGTCACTCACGGTGCATGCTCTGGCGAATCTATGTATGTGATCGGCCGTGCCGTAACCGCCGGTCGGGTGACGTGGTGCTCGCCAGTACGTTTCCCAAGGACACCGACCTGTCGAGGTGGTCTCGCGGCGAGCTCCATGCCGTGGCCCACGCCCTCAAGTGCCGGGCTCCGCAAGACACTGGATGTCTCGCTAGCTGCGACGGGGGTGGACGATCACGCGCCGACGTGTGCTCGGCAGGGCGATCAGTACAGACGCCCCTCAGCCCACCACTCACCCCGGCTCCCATCCCGTCCGCCGTCGACCCACACACCGTGGAGCGGGCGTGGTTCATGGCGTCCAGGTGGAGCGCGCCACTGTACGAACGACCTGGACGCCATGGGCCGCGTCTGCTCGGCTCTGCCTGGGTCGACGGTGGACGGGATGGGAGCACCCCGCGCACGCCCCTACGGACCCGCGGACGGGAACGGCGCCCCCTCCATCCCGGTGCCGGCCGATCCCCCGCCGGAGGCATCGTCTTGACCGTGGGCCGCGCTATGCGGTGATCGCCTCATGGCCTCCGGCCCTATCCACATGTGGGCGCGCGTCGGCGCAGCGCGGGCGGAGCGGGCCGGAGGCAGGAGCGGCGCCCGGCGCGGAGCCGGGAGCGCGCCCGGCGGAGCGGAGCGCAGCCGGGGCTTGATGAAGTAGGGAAAGTTTTATCCCGCTGGGATGAGGCGCTTGCCGTCGTGGCTCCGCACGTGGGGGCCATTGCCGTCCAGGGCATCCAAGAGCCTGATCGCAAAGACCTCGATGAAGTAGGGAAAGTTTTATCCCGCTGGGATGAGGCGCTTGCCGTCGTGGCTCCGCACGTGGGGGCCATTGCCGTCCAGGGCATCCAAGAGCCTGATCGCAAAGACCTCGGACATGCGCTCCGCGACCTCGTCGGGGGTGAGCCATGCGACGGCCGTGGACTCACTCGACGTGCGCTCCGTGCCGCCAGAGGGCTTGCAGCGGAAGACCAGGGCCACGATGCCCCGGGTCGTGTTCTTGTAGACCCCGGTGAGTTCGTCCACCTCGACGTGGATGCCTGTCTCCTCCAGGACCTCGCGGGCGACACCCGTCTCGGGGGTCTCGTCTAGCTCGAGCACGCCGCCCGGCAGCTCCCAAGTCCCATTGTCGGCACGGCGGATCGCCAGGAGGCGGCCGTCTTCGCGCACCACTACTCCGGCGACAGATACGGAGTGCAGCGGCGGTGACTTTGCTTCCTGTGATTGACTCATGTACAGGAGCATAGGAGGCAGAGAAGGACTATGGGAACCGCAGTAGGAGGAGAGAGGTTCGTACCTCGGTACGTACAGATCGCCGACGAGATCGTGCAGCAGATCAGGGCTGGTGTGCTTAAGCCTGGTGAGATGGTGCCGAGTGAGTCGGAGTTGGTCGACCGTTACGGCGTTTCGGGCGGCACGATTCGCAAGGCCATGGTCGAGGTACGCGCGAGCGGGCTCGTCGAGACCAGGCACGGCAAGGGCTCGATCGTGAAGGATCGGCCGCCGGTACGGCACCGCTCCTCCGATCGCTTCCGGCGCTCGCACCGGCAGGGCGGCAAGGCTGCCTACCTGGCCGAGTCTGCGCAGTCCGGCGCCACGGCCAAGGTGAGCGTCCTCTACATCGGGCCGATGGAGGCTCCCGCGGATGCTGCCCAGCGGTTGGGCGTCCCCGCCGGCACTCAGGTCCTCGCTCGGCGGCGGCTCTACTTCCGCAATGGCACGCCGGTCGAGACCGCGACGTCGTACCTCCCGTGGGACGTCGTGAAGGAGATTCCGGAGCTGTTCGCCGAGAACCCCGGCGGCGGTGGCATCTACGCCCGACTCGAAGATCACGGGCACGAGTTCGCAGAGTTCGTCGAGACACTGCAGGCCCGTCCGGCCTCCAAGGCGGAGGCGTCCGAACTGGCGCTGAGCCCCGGTGCGCCGGTGGTTCATCTGATCCGTGAAGCGCGGACGACCGAGGGTCTCGTGGTCGAGGTCTGCGACACGCTCATGGCCGCTGACCAGTTCGTTTTCGAGTACCGGATTCCCGCCGCCGACTGACGCCCGCTCAACTCTCCGCAGCCCGTCGCGAGTTCTTCTTCGCGGCGGGTTGACTCATGTATAGGAGTGAGGCGCTCTTCTTCATGTCACTCATGTACATGAGTGACGGAGTCCAGCCTGTATAGAGGAGTGATCTGCTGTGCGTCAGATTCCCGTCGACACCACCAACGCGACCGTGATGGTCGCCAAGGCTCCGCAGCCGAAGGTCAAGGACCGCCGTACCGGCGAGATCGCCACCGACCAGGACGGCGTCACCCTGATGACGGTGGAGGTCATTTTCTCCACGCCGGATGAGGTGGAGATCCTCAAGCTCACCGTTCCGCAGCCGGGCGTCTCCGAGGACCTGGTTATGGGCACCCCGGTCGCGCTGACCGGCCTGGTCGCATCGGCGTGGGAGAACGAGTTCAACGGCCAGAAGCGGCACGGCATCGCCTTCCGGGCGGTCGCCGTGACCTCGCTCGCCGCCACGGCATCGAAGCCCAAGGCGGCCTGATCATGCCCTGGTTCATGGTCGCGCTGGTGCTGGTCGTCGCCGCTGCGGGTCTCCTGCGGTGGCGGCGCCCCGCCTGGTACTGGCTGACCTTCGGCGTCACCCTCGCCTCGCTGCGCGTCCTGGTCCGGTACGGCTCGGTCATGGACGCGTGCGGGCTGACCGTCTCGCCCTCGCGTTGGCGCCTCACCCTCGCCCGGATGACCAACCGACCTGCGCCGGAGTCCCGTCCGCCGCGCATTCTGCGACTGCGGCCCACACGGACCGGCCTTGTCCTGCGGCTGAAGTTGCGGCCCGGGCAGGACGCCTTCGACATCGCGGCGGCCTCCGACCGGCTTCGTCACTCCTTCTCGATGTACGGCGTCACTTCGCGTGAACTCCGCTCCGGCGTAGTCGAGTTGAGGATGACCGGCTACGACGTCCTCAAGCGAGTGCAGATGCCCACCCAGACCGACACCCGACCGATGCGCGTCCCGGTCGCGCTGCGCGAGGACGGAGCCGTCCACCACCGCGACTACCGGGCAATACCTCACGCGCTCACCCTCGGCGCCACGGAGTCCGGCAAGTCCGTCTACCAGCGCAACCTGGTTGCCGGGCTCGCCCCGATGAATGTCGCCCTGGTCGGCATCGACTGCAAGCAGGGTGTGGAGCTGTTCCCGCTGGCTCGCCGTTTCTCCGCGCTCGCCGACAACCCCGACACCGCCGCCGACCTTCTCGACGCGCTCGTCACGCACATGGAAGACGTCTACCAACTCATCCGCGCCGAACAGCGCATCACCGCCGACGTCTCTGACGCGGAGATCGCCGCCGACATCTGGAGCCTGCCCGCCGACCTGCGCCCGACTCCCATCGTGGTCCTGGTCGACGAGGTTGCCGAACTCGCCCTGTACGCCACCAAGGAAGAGGAGAAGCGCCGGGACCGCATCATCACCGCGCTCGCCCGACTCGCCCAGCTCGGCCGCGCCGCCGGCATCTACCTGGAGATCTGCGGGCAGCGCTTCGGTTCCGAACTCGGCAAGGGCATCACCATGCTCCGCGCCCAGCTCACCGGCCGCACCGCGCACCGCGTCAACGACGAAACGAGTGCCAACATGGCCTTCGGGGACATCGCCCCGGACGCCGTCCTCGCCGCTATCCAGATCCCCGCCGACATGCGCGGCGTCGCCATCGCGGGCGACTCGACCGGCGGCTGGCACCGCATCCGTGCCCCGCACACCTCGCTGCGACAGGCCGTCAACACCTGCAATCGGCACGCCGACCTGACCCCGGATCTGCCTGCCCTGGCCCCGTTCCGGCCCGTCCTCGGCATCGCAAAGCCGGTCCCGACTGCAGCCGTCGAGTCTGCCCCGGCCGCTGCCTGATCCCACCCCTGCTCCACGGTCGGCGCGACCGCCTCGCGCCAGGTTCCTACCCCCTCCATGCCCGAAACGCAGAGAGGAACGACCGATGTCCGCCTCCATGTCCTTCTACGGCGACGCCTCCACCTGGGTCCACCTCCACGACTACGGCACCCGGCGCCTGCCGATCCTGGCCATCGACGGGGACGGCTACGGCTTGACCATCTCGGTCTTCGACAGCCGCCCGATCGCCGATCACCAGGCGTTCGCCGAGAAGCTCGCCCAGGCCTCGGCCGACTACCTCGCCGCCGTCCAGCGCTACGCCGCCGCCCAGCGTCCCGAGACCGAGACGGCGCAGGCGAGGTGAGCCGCATGTGCGACAACTGCGAGGACTTCCACCGCACCGTGATTCTCCTCGGCGCCCTGGCCGTCTACGCCGACACCCTCGGCGCCGATCAGGACTTCGTCGACACCGTCGGCCCGTGCCTGGCCGCGTCGCTGCCGGAGCCCCCGCCCGGCCTGTTCCCGCCCGGTTACGACCCCACCGAGGGCCCCGAATACCCCGGCGAGGAGGGGTTCTGATGGCCCGCCCCGCCATTCGAGTCGACGCGGTCCTCGTCCAGGCCGTCATCGCAGGCGCTCTGTCGTTCGCGCACCTGCACGACCTCGCCGCCGCTGCCGGACAGACCGGCTGGAAGGCCTGGGCCTACCCCGTCTCAGTCGACTTGCTGCTGGTTGCCGCCTGGCGACGCCTCCGCTCCGACGGCCCGTCCCAGCTGGCCTGGTGCTGGTTCCTGATCGCCCTGTTCGCCTCGCTCGGCGCCAACGTCGCCACCGCCGGATTCCTCGACCTGGACCAGCCGCCCGCCCTGCTCCGCCTCGGCGTTGCTGGATGGCCCGCCCTGGCCTTCCTCGGCGGCACGCTCCTCGCCCACTCGGCTGGAGACCGGATGCCGGTTCCGCCGGCGCCCGCAGCCCCCACCCCGGCAACTGACATCGAGCCCGACTCAATCCCCGATTCGGTACCGGAAGCCGAACCGGTCACGGCACCCGAGCAAGCACCGGTCCTGCCCGCCGCCGACGCGATTCCTGTCCCAGCGGCGCCCGTTCCGGCCGCCCTGGTCGACCACGCCCGCAAGGTCGCCGACGACCACCGTTCCCGCACCGGTTCACCGATCGACACGGACACCCTGCGCACCCGCCTCGGCGTTCCGCCGCAGCTCGCTGACGCCATCGCCGCCCAACTCGCCTGACCAGAAAGGAGAACCACCCACCATGCCCGTCCGCGACCACTTCCACTCCGTGATGAGCATCGGCCCGGTGCAGATCGGCACCCACCGCGACCGCCGCGGCCAGACCAAGCACGCGGCCGTGTGCACCGCCGACCGGTGCGGCTGGTCCGCCGACTACACCAGCCAGTCGGCCGCCCAGCTCGCCGCCCGCACCCACCGCTGCAAGGTCCGCTAGGAGGCCAACCGCCATGGACGTCCCGCTCTGGTTCGCCCTGCTCGTCGTCGGCTACCTCGGCGTCAAGCTCATCCGCCCGCCCGCCTGGCTCATCGCCGTCCTGCTGCTCGGCGGCTTCCTCCTCGCCGACAGCGTCCTCGCCCCCGCCATCAACAGCCTCGTCAAGTAACCCACTACAGAAGGGAGTTCACGATGTTCCGTCCGAAGATCCCGACCATGCCGACACCAACCGGTCGCGTCTCCCCGCCCGCCATTGTCGAGCCGACCACCATCGTCCCGAGCACACCGACCCCGCCGCCCGCCCCTGTGGCTCCGGCGCCCTCCCGGCCGGTCGTCCAGCTCACCCCCGGCACCGTGCTCGCCCTCGTCGGCGGCGGCACCGCCGTCGTCCTGGTCGTCGGCGCCGTCCTCGTCTCGCTGCTTCTGGCGGTTGCCATCACCGGCGCCTCGCTCGCCGTGGTCGCCGTCGTCGTCCGCTCGATCCTTGCCAGCGACACCCGACGATGACGGGCCCCCGGAGCGGCCTCAACCGCCAAGTCTCGTCCGCTCCGGGCGCCGTCCCTCCCCCGATCTTTGAACCGGAAGGAACCTCCATCATGACCGGCCCCAACCCGGCCACCACAACACCCGCACGGATCTGCCCGAACTGCGACGGCTTCGCCTCCGTCGCCATCACACTCGGTGGCCGCGACCGGCACGGCCACCTGCGCACCATCACCGCGCACTGCCCGGCCTGCCAGGGCCTCGGCGTCACCCGCACCCGCCGCATGCGGGAGGGCGCCCGTGCCTGACCAGCTGCTCGACCCGACCACCCTCCGCGACCTGCTGAGGGTGGCTTCGGCCGACGACTACACCCGCTGGGAAGACCAGGTCCGCCGCACCGGCGGCTGCGCCGACCCGATCCACCTGACCGGCTGGGTCCTGCACAAGGACAAGACGACCGGCGAGACCCTGCACCACTACTCCACCGAGTCCGAACCCGGCGGTCGCCTCCGCGTCGCCTGCGGCAACCGCCGCGCGTCCCGCTGCCCGTCCTGCGCCTGGGCCTACGCGGGCGACACCTACCACCTCATCCGCGCCGGGCTCGCTGGAGACGACCACCGCGACATCCCCGCCACTGTCCGCGATCACCCGCGCGTCTTCGCCACCCTCACCGCCCCGTCCTTCGGCCCGGTCCACAACCGGCCCGACCGAGGAACCTGCCGCTGCGGCACCCACCACGCGACCGACGATCCCGCCCTCGGCACCGCCCTCGACCCGGCGACGTACGACTACGCGGGCGCCGTTCTGTTCAACAACCACGCGGGCGACCTCTGGCAGCGCTTCACCACCCGCCTGCGCCGCGAGATCGCCGTCCGCGCCGGCCTCACCCGCCGCGAACTCACCGATCACCTACGCGTCTCATACGGCAAGGTCGCCGAGTTCCAAAAGCGCGGAGCCCTGCACTTCCACGCCGTGATCCGCCTCGACGGCCCGGACGGCCCCGACACACCACCGCCCGCCTGGGCCACAGTCGACCTCCTCACCGACGCCATCCGGGCCGCCACCGCGCACTCATACACCTCCGTTTCGGTCCCGGCCGCCGACGACCAACCGGCCCGCACCTTCCGCTGGGGCACTCAACTCGACGTCCGGCCGGTCAAGGCCTTCGGTGACGGCTCCAACCTCACCGAACAGGCCGTCGCCTCCTACGTCGCCAAGTACGCCACCAAGGCCGCCGAGAACACCGGCACCCTCGACCGCCGCATCGGCGAACTCTCCGAACTCGACCGCCGCCAGGTCCCCGACCACACCCGCCGCCTGATCGAGGCCTGCAAGACCCTCGACCCTCTCTACCCAGACCGCCGCCTCTGGGCGTGGGCTCACATGCTCGGCTTCCGCGGCCACTTCAGCTCCAAGTCACGCCGCTACTCCACCACCCTCGGCGAACTCCGCCAGGCCCGCGCCGACTACCGCGCCGCCCAAGAACGTGAAGCCCTCGGCCTGGACGACATCGAGCCGGAAACCGTCCTCGTCCTGACCGACTGGCAATACGCCGGACACGGCCACACCCCCGGCGAGTCGGCCCTCGCCGCCAGCATCGCCCGCGACCTCCAGCTCAACCGCGAAACCGCCCGCGAAGCCATACGCGACCAGCTCGCCCAGGAAGGAGCCGCAGCATGACCACCGCTACCGCCGAGCTGCTGACCGTGCCGGAGGTTATGGCGCGGCTCAAGGTCGGACGCTCCAAGGTTTACGACCTGATCCGCTCGCACCGACTGCTGTCGATCAAGATCGACGGTGCTCGCCGCATCCCCGCCGACGCCGTCCGGGACTTCATCCTCGGCCAGATCGAGGAGGCCGCCTGATGGCCAGTCAGCGCAAGCGGAACCCCAACGGTGCGGGCACCATTACGAAGCGCAAGGACGGCCGCTATCAGTGCGCGGTCTACGTGCTCCAGCCGGACGGCACCCGGGCTCGTAAGTTCGCCTACGGCAAGACCTGGCAGGAGTGCGACACGAAGCGCCGGGAACTGCTCGCCAAGGTCGACCAGGGCGTGCCCGTGCCGACTCGCTCGGCCAAACTGTCTGAGTGGCTGCCGTACTGGCTCGACAACGTGATCAAGGCTCGGCGGAAGCTCAGCACGTACGACAAGTACGAGGCGCACGTCCGGCTCTACCTGATACCACTACTCGGCGCGAAGCGACTTGAATCCCTCGGCGTCGCCGACGTCCGCCGCTTCCTCGTCCGCCTGGAGAAGCAGACGACAGCGGCAACGGCCAAGGAATCGCACCGAGTTCTGCGCTCGGCCTTGTCCTCCGCCTGCCGTGAGGAGCTGATCACGCGCAACGTTGCGAAGCTCGTGGAGTCACCTCGCACGGACAACCGGGAGCTGAAGCCCTGGAGCCTGGACGAGACGCTCGACTTCCTCGCCGCGTCCCGTAAAGATCCGCTCTACGCCGCCTTCGTGCTCGCCATCGCCATGGGCCTACGCCGGGGCGAGATCGTCGGGCTCCGCTGGTCTGACCTCGACCTCGACAACCGGGTCCTCTACGTCCGCCAGCAGACCCAGCGCCGCCGTGGCGTCCTCTACGACGACGACCCGAAGAGCCGTCGTCGCCGCGCCGTCCCGCTGCCCGCACTCTGCATCGCGCCCCTCCGCTGGCACCGCATGCGGCAGGCAGCTGCTCGGGCCAAGGCGGGCGAAACGTGGCAGGAGTCGGCCCACGTCTTCACCACCCGCACGGGCCGACCGGTCGAGCCGAGGAACGTCTACCGCTCCTTCACCCGCGTCGCCCAGTCCGCCGGCCTCCGCGTCATCCGGCTGCATGACGCACGGCACGGCACGGCCACGCTCCTCACGGCGGCCGGGGTGGCGCCCCGAGTCGTGATGGAGATCCTTGGCCACTCCCAGATCAGCATCACCATGGACGTCTACACCCACGTCGTCCAGGACACCCAGCGCGAGGCCATGAGCCACATGGACCGGCTGCTGCGGAAGAGGCGCCCCGATCGCGGGTGACCGCCCTCGTTGATGTCAGAAGTAGATGTCAAAGGCCCCGGACCGATCATGGTCCGGGGCCTTTTGCCTGGTGCCCCCGGCAGGATTCGAACCTGCGACACCCGCTTTAGGAGAGCGGTGCTCTATCCCCTGAGCTACGAAGGCTGGGACGCGGCAAGGATCTCGGTGAGATCCGCGACCAGCCTAGCGGATAAGGGATGGGGGTTGGGAAGGTCAGGCGGTGGGGACGCGGGTGAAGCGGTCCGCCGTGTGGAAGTCCTGCTCGATCGCCGTCGCGGTGGCCCGCAGTTCGGGCAGCAGGTCGCTCACGCACTCCGTGGGGGTGCGGCGGGTGGTGTGCATGGCGGTGTTCAGCGCCGCCACCACCCGGCCCCGGTGATCGCGGACCGGCACCGCGATCGAGCGCAGACCCGCCTCCAGTTCCTCGTCGACCAGGGCGTACCCCTGGGCGTGGACCTCGGCCAGGAGCCGGTCGAGGGCCGTGGGGTCGGTGACGGTGTGCGGGGTCAGGGGGCGCAGTTCGCCCGGGGTGCGGCGGCCGCGCGGGAAGTCGGCCAGCAGGACCCGGCCCATGGAGGTGGCGTAGGCCGGGAGGCGGGTGCCGACGGTGAGGTTCACGCTCATCACGCGGTTGGTGGCGACGCGGGCCGTGTACTGGATCTCGTCGCCGGCCGGGGTGAGCACCGCCAGGGACGCCGACTCGTGGATGCGGGAGGACAGGTCCGCCAGGTGCGGGGTCGCGATCTCGGCCAGTGAGGTCCGGGCGAGCGCCGGGAAGCCCAGGGACAGCACCCGCGGGGTGAGGGTGAAGGTGCGGTGCGCGGTCGCGGTGACGAGACCCAGGTGCTCGTAGGTGATCAGGGCCCGCCGGGCCGTGGCCCGGGCCAGCCCGGTCGCCTTCGCGACCTCCGTCAGGGTCAGGGCGGCCCGGCCCTCGCCGAACGCCGTCAGCACGGTCAGGCCGCGGGCCAGGGACTCCACGAACCCGCGGCCGAGCTCCTGCTTGGAGGCCCCGGTCCAGATGGCCAGGTCCGACGGGCCGCTGCCCGGCTCCGGCGCGGACCGCATCTGGCGCAGCTCCCGCTCCATGTCCGCCACCGCCACCCGCAGCCGCGGCAGCAGCGTCTCGCGCAGACCGGCCGCGGTGTGCCGGCTGGTGTGGCTGACGACGCTCGCCGCGCACGCGATCCGCCCGGTGTGCGGGTCGCGCACCGGCACCGCGACCGCCACCAGGCCCGGTTCGATCAGCTGGTCGTCCAACGCCCAGCCGTCAACGGCCGCTTGGGCCGCCCGGCGCTCGAACTCCTCGTCCAGCCAGGGGTGTTCGCGGGGCGGTACGGCGGGAAAGCCCCGGTCCTGCGGGTCCGCCGCCCGGCGCTCCCGCCACGCCCGCCGGTCCGCGTCCGTCCACTCCGCCGCGAACAGGGCGCCGGGCGCGGTGCGTTCGGCCGGGAGCAGGTCGCCGATGCGGAAGCTGAGGGACATCGCGCGGCGCCGGGTGGCCTGATGGATGAAGCGGATGCCGTCGCGGTCGGCGACCGCCAGCGACACCGACTCGTCGAGCTCGTCGGCCAGTTCGTCGGCCCGCGCGTCCAGCAGCGCGGGCAGCCGCAGGGCGGCCAGATAGGCGTTGCCCAGTTCCATCAGCCGGGGGGTGAGGACCACGTCCCGGCCGTCGAGGCGGACGTACCCCATGCGGGCGAGGGTGGCGGTGATGCGGTCGACCGTGGAGCGCGCGAGGCCGGTCGCCCGCTCCAGCGCGCTCGGGCTCAGTGTCCCGCCCGCCTCGGTCAGCTCCCGCAGCACGGCGACGCCACGGATCAACGGCGCGACCGCCTCCGCCGGCACGGCGGCAGGGTCCCTCACATCCACGGCGTCATCCATGGTCGGGGTCGTCTTCGCGGGCATCGGCTCTCCGGTACGGCAGTCACGGGAGCCCTACGGTAATCCGGCGGGCGTCATCCGGGCCGGACCGCGTCGATGGCCCGCGCCTAGCCCGGGTCTTTCCCCGCCCCTTCGCGTCCGTGGCCCGCGCCTAGCCCGGGTCTTTCCCCGCCCCTTCGCGTCCGTGGCCCGCGCCTAGCCCCGGTCTCTCCCCGCCCCTTCGCGTCCGTGGCCCGCGCCTAGCCCGGGTCTTTCCCCGCCCCTTCGCGTCCGTGGCCCGCGCCTAGCCCCGGTCTCTCCCCGCCCCTTCGCGCCCGTGCCCCCCGGTCCTCACCCCCGCGTGACCCGCACCCGGTAGTCCCCCGACAGATCCACCCCCGCCACCTCGATCCGGATGTGCCGCTTCCGGTCACGGAAGACCTGGCCCGGGGCGAACGGGGCGTCCGAGAGTTCCGCGTGGACGTTGGGGCTGCGGGTGCAGCCGCCGCTGTCGCGGCGGGAGTCGTACACCGTGACCGGGCCCATCCCGGTGTCGACGTCCGCGTTCACCTTGTAGATCAGCGCACCCGGCCGGCACACCGCCTCGTCGTTGCGCTCGCGGGTGCGCAGTTCCACGGCGTACCCGGTGCGGCCGCTGACCGGGATGAAGAGGAGCTTGGAGCCGCCTGCGCGGGCCATCGGGGTGAGCGTGTACTCCGTCGTCCCCGGGGCCGTCACACAGGTGACCTGCGAGGCGTCCAGCCAGCCCAGCTTCCACTTGTGCCAGCCGAGGAGGTCGTTGTTGGCGCCCCAGTCCTCGCTCATGATGTCCCAGTGCCCGACCGCGCCGCCGCCGTCCGCCGTGTAGAGGTCGGGCAGGCCGAAGACGTGCCCGTTCTCGTGCGGCAGCACCCGGTAACCGGTCTGCGCGTAGGAGCCGGAGCCGTCGTCCTGCCGGGAGTAGACGAAGGACGCGTTGGCGACCGGGACGCCGTCGGCGACCGGCGCGTCCGGGTTGCCGGCGAAGGTCACCGACAGGACCGTGTCCAGCGCCGAAGGGCCCGCGTTCGGAGTGACCAGCACGTTCAGGAAGTCGTACGCCCGGAAGTCCACCTTCGGATCGGCCGCGGCCACGATGTCCTGGACCAGGTCCCGGTAGCCGGGGTCGAAGGGCGCGCCGCGCTCTATGCCGTACGCCGCGAAGGGCTTCGGCATCCGCAGCCAGGTCGGGATCGGTGTCTCGGGGCGGTAGTCGAGGCGGCCGTAGGAGCTGGTGCGGAACCATTCCTGGGTCTGCGGGAAGAACTCGCGGAAGCGGTCGAGGGCGGGGCCGCGGCCCGGGGCGTCGGAGAAGTCGATCATCAGGGTGAGGGCGCGGACGGTGCCGGTGGAGCGGGAGTAGCCGCCGGTGGTGGGGACACCCTCGGACATCTGGATCGCGGAGCCGCCGCGGATCAGACAGGGGCCGTGCGCGGAGGTGCGGGCCAGGGCGATCGGTCCGGCGCCCGCCGGTGCGGGGGTTGCCGTGCGGTGGCCCGTGCCGGCCGAGGTGCTGACCACCAGGGTCAGCGCGGTCACGGACACGAGGGCGGCGACGCGGCGCGGGCGTATCCGACGGCTGGTCTGCGTCTGCTGCATGCACGGCCCTCTCCGTCCACGGCAGCCGTCTGACCACGGACTGCACCCTTTCGATCACCCTGGGTCGAGGGGTGCGCGGGCGCGCGCTGGAGGGGCCGAACGTGGGTTTCTCGGAGGAGTGCATGTGACTCAGGTCACATCAAATCTTCTCCTCAACCCGAAATAACCGGGGAGCGTCTCCCCGTTTAGAAGTGTGTTCGCGCGAAACGGGGAGTTCTTCCCCGGATCGCAAGAGTCAGCAGATTCAGCCGAAGCATCCAGCCGAAGCACCCCACTCCGAGGAGTACGCCGTGACCGCGACCACTGTGCAGAAGAAGGTGACCCGGCCCCGCGCCGACGCCCTGCGCAACCGGGAGCGGATCGTCACCGCCGCCCGGGAGATGTTCACCGAGTTCGGCCCCGATGTGCCGCTCGACGAGATCGCCCGCCGCGCCGGCGTCGGCAACGCCACGGTGTACCGGAACTTTCCCGACCGCGACGCGCTCGTCCGCGAGGTCGTCTGCTCCGTGATGGACCGGACGTCCGAGGCGGCCGAGGTCGCGCTCGCCGCGACCGGGGACGCCTTCGAGGCGCTGGAGCGCTTCGTGCACGCGTCCGCGGACGAGCGGATCGCCGCCCTGTGCCCGATGGTGCAGAGCACCTTCGACCAGCACCACCCCGACCTGGTGGCGTCACGGGAGCGGATCGAGCACCTCGTCGAGGAGCTCATGGACCGGGCCAGGACGGCCGGTCAGCTCCGTGCCGACGTGAGTTTCGGTGACGTGATGGTCGCCGTGTCCCAGCTGTCCCGGCCCCCGGCCGGCACCGGCTGCGGCGTCGCCGACCGTTTCGTGCACCGCACGCTCCAGCTGTTCCTCGACGGATTGCGGGCCCCGGCCCGCTCCATCCTGCCGGGCACGGCCCTGAACATGGAGGACCTCCGCCGAGCCTGACCGATTAGTTCGGATCGCCACCGCAGTCCCTATCGCAACGAGTCTCACCGGCCGTCACCGATGACCGGCCGTCCCCTCACCACTCCTTTTTTCCGTCACGAAGTCCCGAAGTGGGTACCCTCATGTCCGAAACAGCCTCCAAGGCTCCCGGCGCACCGGCCACGTCCGGTGACGCCAACCGCTGGAAGGCGCTCGTCTTCATCGCGCTCGCCCAGCTGATGGTCGTCCTCGACGCCACCATCGTGAACATCGCCCTGCCGTCCGCCCAGGTGGACCTCGGCATCTCCGACGGCAACCGGCAGTGGGTCGTCACGGCCTACGCCCTCGCCTTCGGTGGCCTCCTCCTCTTCGGTGGTCGCATCGCCGACCTGTGGGGCCGCAAGAGGGCCTTCGTCGTCGGCCTGATCGGCTTCGCCGGCGCCTCCGCGCTCGGTGGCGCGGCCACCAACGAGGCCATGATGTTCGGCGCCCGCGCCCTCCAGGGTGCCTTCGGCGCACTGCTCGCGCCCGCCGCGCTCTCCCTGCTCGCCGTGATGTTCACGGACGCCAAGGAGCGTGCCAAGGCGTTCGGCATCTACGGCGCCATCGCCGGTGGTGGCGGTGCCGTCGGCTTCATCCTCGGCGGTGTGCTGACCGAGTACATGGACTGGCGCTGGACGTTCTTCGTCAACATCCCGTTCGCCATCGTCGCCGCGCTCGGCGCGTACTTCGTCATCCGTGAGCCCGAGGGCGGCCGCAACCGCAACCCGCTCGACATCCCCGGCGTCCTGCTCTCCACCCTGGGTCTGGTCGCGCTGGTCTACGGCTTCACCCGCGCCGAGTCCAACGGCTGGGGCGACTCCGTGACCGTGGGCATGTTCGTCGCCTCCGCGGTCCTGCTGATCGCCTTCGTCGTCACCGAGGCGAAGGTCAAGGCCCCGCTGCTGCCGCTGCGCGTGGTGACCGACCGCAACCGCGGCGGCATCTACCTCTCGCTCGGTATCGCGATCATCGCGATGTTCGGCACCTTCCTGTTCCTGACCTACTACCTCCAGGTCGTGAAGGGCTTCTCGCCGATCAAGACCGGCTTCGCGTTCATGCCGATGATCGTCGGCATGATGGTCGGCTCGACCCAGATCGGCACCCGTCTGATGACCCGGCTGCCTGCCCGCCTGCTGATGGGCCCCGGCTTCCTGGTCGCCGCGGTCGGCATGCTGCTGATGACGCAGCTGGAGATCGGCTCGTCGTACGCCTCGACGATCCTGCCCGCGATGCTGCTGCTCGGTCTCGGCATGGGTACGGCGTTCATGCCGGCCATGTCCCTGGCCACGCTCGGCGTCGAGCCCCGGGACGCCGGTGTCGCCTCCGCGATGGTCAACACCTCGCAGCAGGTGGGCGGCGCGATCGGCACGGCCCTGCTGAACACGATCGCCGCGTCCGCGACGACCGCGTACATCAAGGACCACATCGGCTCCGCGACCTCCAAGTCGCAGCAGCAGCTGGTCGCTCTCGAGGGCCAGGTGCACGGCTACACCAACGCGATCTGGTTCGCCGTCGGCATGCTGGTGCTCGCCGCGGTCATCGTGGTGACCCTGGTCAACGCCGGCCGCCCGGACACCGGCGCCGTGGCCGGTTCCGCGGAGGGCGCCGAGGACGAGGTGCCGGTCCCGGTCGTCGCCCACTGACGACGACGACCGTCCGGTCGTACCCCTTCGTGCTCGTCGTACGTGCGGGGATGGGGACGCTCCGCACGTACGACCCTTGAGGACCTGTCCTGGCTCAGCGGAGCCAGGGCAGGTCCGCACCCGCTTCGTTGGGCTGGAGTCCCTCGGCGACGATCTCCATGATCTCGCCGAGGGACTTCTGCTGTTCCGGGGTGAGCCGCTCGAACAGCGCCTGGCGTACGGCGCCCACGTGGCCGGGGGCGGTGCGGCGCAGCACCTCGTGCCCGGCGTCGGTGAGGATCGCGAACTGGCCGCGCTTGTCGGAGGGGCAGTCCTCGCGGCGGACCCAGCCGTTCTTCTCCAGGCGGGCGATGGCGTGCGAGAGCCGGGAGCGGGTGATCTTCGCCTTCATCGCCAGCTCGGTCATCCGCAGCCGGCGCTGCGGCGCCTCGGCGAGGCCGACGAGCAGCCCGTAGTAGACGTGCGGCATGCCCGCGTCGCGCTGCAGCTGGCGGTCGAGGTGGTCCTCCAGAAGAGTGGTGGCGTGCAGGTAGGAGCGCCAGACGCGCTGTTCCTCGGCGGTGAGCCAGACGGGTTCTTCGGCCATGTCTTCCACTGTACGAGAGGGCTCCTTGAAAGTTAAACAAGTTGGAGGTATGTTTCACGGGATTGGAATTTTTAGACTTCAAGTAACGCTCGAAAAACTGTGTTCATATAACACCTTTCGGAGGGAGCAGCGCCATGTCGGCCGCAACCCAGGACGCAGACCGCCACGCGACCAGGGAGCGTATGCCCGCGCTCTACCTCAGCCACGGCGCTCCGCCGCTCGCCGACGACCCGATCTGGCCCGGCGAACTCGCCGCCTGGTCCGCGGACCTCCCGCGCCCCAAGGCGATCCTCATGGTCTCCGCTCACTGGGAAGAGGCCCCGCTCGCCCTCGGCACGGTCGAGACGATCCCCCTCGTCTACGACTTCTGGGGCTTCCCCGAGCACTACTACCAGGTGCGGTACGCCGCCCCCGGCGCGCCCGCGCTCGCCGAGTCCGTCCGCAAGCTGCTGCGCGCCCCCGGCACCCCCGTCCAGGACATCCCCGACCGCGGCCTCGACCACGGAGCCTACGTCCCGCTCGTCGAGATGTTCCCCGAGGCCGACATCCCGGTCCTGCAGATCTCCATGCCGACCCTCGACCCCGTCAAGCTCATGGAGATCGGCCGCAAGCTCGCCCCGCTGCGCGACGAGGGCGTCCTGATCGTCGGCTCCGGCTTCTTCACCCACAACCTCGCCGCGCTCCGCCACACCGGCGGGGGAGTGCCCACCTGGTCCTCCGAGTTCGACGACTGGGGCCGTCGGGCCCTGGAGGCGCGCGACTGGGACGGCCTGCTCGACTTCCTCCACAAGGCCCCGGCCGGCCGCTACGCCCACCCGCGCACCGAGCACTTCGCCCCCCTCTTCGTGACGATGGGCGCCGCCGAGGTCTCCGGCGAGCTGGACGCGCAGAAGTCGGTGATCGACGGGTTCTGGATGGGGATGGCCAAGCGGTCGGTGCAGTTCGGCTGAGGCGGGCTGCGGCGCCCCGCCGCGTGTCAGGGCTGGAGCCCCGCCGCGTGTAAGGGCTGGATGTGGTGTCCCTGTGAATTCCCTGGGAGTCCGCTGACCTGGCAACCATCAAGGGGCGTCGGCCGTCTTCTGGGGCAGAGGGCGGCCGGGGACGACGGTCTTACGGCGGTCTTCACGGGGGAGGGCGAGCGCGTCCGGGTGTGACGGACGTCTCGCCGATGCGGAGGTGGGAGGGGTTCATGAGAAGCCCGGGATCGGTCTCGACTCACGGCCTGACCTGCACCTCTGCCGAGCCGGTCGGCGCCGCCGCGGACGGTGTTGCCGCGCAGGATACTGCATGATCAGAAAAATAGGGGGACGGGTTGGGAATTCTGTCCTGATTCCAGTCGTTGTTTCCTTCGGAAGCAGGGCACCCGAGGAGAGTCCGGACCGGACAGTGCCAGACCGGACGGTGTTTCGGACCGGACAGTCCGACCGCATCGGGACCAGGCCTCCAAGGACCACCCGCCAGCCCACATCGCAAGGGAGCACACGCATGGCAACCCGTGCCGTCGCCCGTCGTCAGTCCGCCTCCGGCGAGGCCGTCGACAAGGCACGCAGCGTTCGCGCCCACGCCGGCGAGATCGCCGACCGCGACCTGGTCGGCATGTATCTCGACGAGATCGCGCGTACGCCGCTGCTCGACGCCGCCAAGGAAGTCGAGTTGTCCCAGATGATCGAAGCGGGTGTGTTCGCGCGGCAGGTCCTCGACGGGTACGAGGAGTCCAAGGCGGACGCCACCCGTGAGGAGCTCGAGGCGCTGGTCGCCGAGGCCGAGCGGGCCAAGGACGTCTTCATCCGGTCCAACCTCCGCCTGGTGGTCGCGGTCGCCCGCCGCTACCCCCGCAGCGGCCTCCCCCTGCTCGACCTGATCCAGGAGGGCAACGCGGGCCTGGTGCGCGCGGTGGAGAAGTTCGACTACCGCAAGGGCTTCAAGTTCTCGACCTACGCGACCTGGTGGATCCGGCAGGCCATCACCCGCTCGATAGCCGACCAGTCGCGCACGATCCGGCTCCCCGTCCACCTCGTCGAGGAACTCGGCCGCATCCGCCGCGTCCAGCGCGAGTTCAACCGGGAGCACGGCCGCGACCCCGAGCCCGCCGAGATCGCGCAGGAACTGGGCTCCACGGCCGAGCGCGTGACGGACGTCCTGGACTGGGCCCGCGACCCGGTCTCGCTGAACATGTCGATCGACGACGACGGCGACACCCAGTTCGGCGACCTGCTGGAGGACACCTCCGCGGTCTCGCCCGAGCAGTCCGTCCTGACGCTGCTGCGCAGCGAGGAGCTGGACGACCTGATCGGCCGCCTCGACCAGCGCACGGCCTCCATCATCAAGATGCGGTACGGCATCGAGGACGGCCGGGAGCGCACGCTCACCGAGGTCGGCAAGGAGCACGGCCTGACGCGCGAGCGCATCCGCCAGATCGAGAAGCACGCCCTGCTGGAACTGAAGAAGCTGGCCCGGGACACCGGGTTCGACGCGGCCGCGTAAGGCTCCCCACGGCGCGGGTGTGCCCGCGTACGCGGGGTGTCTCAAGGCGGCGCGAACATGGCGGAGTTGGGTCGCTTCAACGAGCAGGACGCTGGGAACAACCTTTCAGGGTCCAAGAGTTCGAATACGGCAGTTCGGGTCCGCACTTCGAGTCCGCAGTGTGAGTCCGTGAGATGAGATCGGGCTCCTGGGCAACGGCCCGGAGCCCCCGAGAGCCAAGTCCCGACGCACTCCCCCCGGCGCCGGGACTCTCCCGAGAGCCGGGCTCCGGCGCCCTCCCCCCGGGCGCTGGGGTCCGGCTCTGCCTTTGCCGGCGGTGACCGGGCATGCTGGACGGCGGGCCACCCCGTACCTGAACCCCGGGGTGGCCCGCCGGATGGCAGATTGTGTCACATGGGCATAGCCTGCCGATGTGAGCAGCCCCACCCCAGCACCGCGTTCCGCCTCCCGTTCCGCCTCGCGATCCACCTCCCGGTCCGCTCCGGCCTCGCTGACCGAGCGACGGAAAGCCGAGACGCGGATGGACATCGCCAGGGCTGCGGCCGGGCTCTTCGTCAGCCGCGGGCTGCGCGCCACTCGCGCCGAGGACATCGCCCAGGCCGCGGGAATCGCGCCGCGCACCTTCTACCGCTACTTCGCGACCAAGGAGGAGGCCGTCACCCCGCTCTACGCGGCAGGCGCCCAGCGCTGGGCGGAAGCGGTACGGGACGCGCCGGCGGAACTGTCCGTGCCGGAGGCCCTGGAACACGCGGTACGGCACACGCTGACTCCGGGGGCCGGTGTCTCCGCCGCGTCCTGGGAATGGGTCCGCACGCTGATCCGCCTCGCGGACTCCAGCCCGGCGCTTGGGAAGGTGTGGGCGGAGGTGTGCCGGGATTCGGAGCGGGTGTTGGGGGAGGTGCTGGCGGAGCGGGTCCGGGGGGAGCGGGCGGCGTGGGGGACTGACGGGGGCGACAACGTTGCCGCTCCCGGTGCCGCTCCTGTCGCCGGCGCCGAACTGCGCTTCGCCGCGGCGGTCGCGAGCGCGGCGGTGCGGACGGCGGTGGAGGCATGGGTGGCCGACGACCGGCGGGCGAGCGGCCCCGGGGGTCCGGCGGAGTTGGCGTTGCGGAATCTGGGGGTGTTGGAGGGGTTTCCCTGGGAGGGGGAGTAGCCGCGGTCGGGGCCCCGGGTGGCTGCTTCGGGCCGCGGGCGGGGCCTCGGGTGGCTACTTCGGGCCGCGGTCGGGGCCTCGGGTGGCTGCTTCGGGCCGCGGTCGGGGCCTCGGGTGGCTACTTCGCTGCGGGCCTCGTACCCCTCACCCACCCGCAGCCCGTACCAACCGATCCCCCAACCCCCGTACACACTCGACCAGTTCCCCCGGCGACTCCACCGTGAAGTCGACCCCCGTCATCGCCAGCCGGACCGCCAGCCACTCCACCGCGTCCCCCGACTCCCCCCGCAGCCGGCAGCGCCCCTCACCTACTGCCTCCGGCACCCCCACCCACCTCGGTACCCGCGCCGCGACCACCTCCGCCGGAGCGGCGAACGTGACGGCGAACTCGTACGTCTCCTGCCGCCGGTACATCGACTGCCGCAGATACTCCGCCGCACTCCCCGTGGGCAACTCCCGCGGAGCGAACCGCGCCCCCGTCGCGAACGGCTCGCTCACCCGGTCGACCCGGAACGTACGCCAGTCCTCGCGATCGAGGTCGTACGCGACGAGGTACCACCGCCGCCCGGTGGAGACCAGCCGATACGGCTCCACGACCCGCCGCGACCCGGTCCCGTCCTTCGTGCGGTAGGCGAACCGCAGCCGCTCGTGCCCCGCGACGGTCGACGCCATGACCGTCAGCGTCTCGGGCGCGATGCTCGCCCCGTCCCCGCTGGTCAGCGGGGTCGTCGCGGCCTGGAGCGTGGAGACCCGGTGCCGCAGCCGGGACGGCAGCACCTGCTCCAGCTTGGCCAGCGCCCGCACGGACGCCTCGTCGACCCCCTCGACCGCGTGCCCGGCGCCCGCCCGCAGCCCGACCGCGATGGCGACCGCCTCCTCGTCGTCGAGGACGAGCGGCGGCATCGCCTTGCCCGCGACGAGCCGGTAGCCGCCGTCGGACCCCTTGCTCGCCTGCACGGGATAGCCCAGCTCCCGCAGCCGGTCGATGTCCCGCCGCACGGTACGGCGGGACACCCCGAGCCGGTCGGCGAGCTCGCCGCCGGGCCATTCCCGCGGGGTCTGGAGGAGGGAGAGGAGCTGGAGAAGCCGGGCCGGAGTATCGGTCGTCATGAGTTCGAGGATGCCGTAGATCTAGGACACGATCTGACCTAATGCGGTCGTAGCTTGAGTGCATGACCTCCACCGAAACCGTGGTTTCCACGCCTACGCCTGCGTCTTCGCCCGCGTCGTCACCCGTGTCCTCGCCCGTGTCCTCGCCTGTGCCGGCGGCCGACCGGCGTCGCTGGTTCGCTCTCGCGATCGTGATGACCGCGGCCTTCATGGACCTCGTCGACGTCACGATCGTCAACATCGCCCTCCCGTCCATCCGGGCCGAGGCGGGCGCGAGCGTCAGCCAGATCCAGTGGATAACGGCCGGCTACGCCCTCGCCTTCGCCGCGGGCCTGATCACCGGCGGACGCCTCGGCGACATCCACGGCCGCAAGCGGCTGTTCCTCATCGGCATCGGCGGCTTCACCCTCGCCTCCGCGCTGTGCGGCCTCGCCGCGAACCCGGAGATGCTGGTCGCCTCCCGGTTGCTGCAGGGCGGCATGGCGGCGCTGATGGTGCCGCAGGTGCTGTCGATCGTGCACGCGACGTTCCCGGCGGAGGAGCGCGGCAAGGTCTTCGGCCTGTTCGGCGCGATCGTCGGCCTGGGCGCGGTGTCCGGCCCGCTGCTGGGCGCGCTGCTGACGGAGTGGAACCTCTTCGGCCTGGAATGGCGCCCGATCTTCCTCATCAACCTCCCGGTCGGCATCGCGGGCCTGATCCTCGGCAGCCGCTACATCACCGAGTCGAAGGCCCCGCGCGCCCTGAAGCTCGACCTGGTCGGCGTCGCCCTGGTGACTCTGGGCCTGCTCATGCTGCTCTACCCGCTGACCCGCGGCCGTGAGCTGGGCTGGCCGCTGTGGGGGTACGTGTCGATGGCCGGCGCGTTCGTCGTCCTCGCCGCGCTGGTGACGTACGAGAAGCGCAAGACCGCCCGCGACGGCTCCCCGCTCATCGAGCTGTCCCTGTTCCGTGTGAAGAGCTTCGCCGCGGGCGTCGCCGTCCAGACCGTCTTCGGTATCGGCCTCGGCATCTTCTTCCTGGTGTGGACGATGTACATGCAGGTCGGACTGGGCTGGCGGCCGCTCAAGGCGGGCCTGACCGGGGTGCCGTTCTCGATCGCCGTCTCCACGGCGGCGGGCCTGTCGGTGCAGAAGCTGGTCCCCCGCGTGGGAGGCCGTACGGTCCTGCAGTCCGGCGCGCTGACCATGGTCGCGGGCGTCCTGCTCTACCTCTGGGAGGCCGGCCGGTACGGCACCGCCATCGCCCCCTGGCAGATGGCCCTCCCGCTGGTCGTGATGGGCCTCGGCATGGGCCTGATCTTCGCCCCGCTGACGGACATGGTGCTGTCGGGCGTACCGCGCGAGCACGCGGGTTCGGCGTCCGGCCTGATCAACACCGTGCAGCAGATGGGCAACGCGCTCGGGCTCGGCCTGGTCTCGGTCGTCTTCTTCAACGAGATCCCGGACGTGCTGCGCCGCGAGCAGGTGGGCCCGGTCTTCGTGGACGCCTTCCAGCACGCGCTGGGCTGGGTCGCGGCGATCATGGCCCTGATCTTCCTGCTGATGTTCGCGCTGCCCAAGCGGGGGGCGCAGCATCTGGAGGGGGCGGGGGAGGAGTCGGAGCCGCAGCTGGTCTGACCCGAGAAGCCTGGGGAAGTGGAGAAAGGCCCGGCGCCCTGTGGGCGCCGGGCCTTCCGCATGTCTGGTGCGGGTCTTCCGTACGCCTTCAACCTGACCGGAAGTCCGTTCATGCCCGAATCAGGCCCGAACCTGTTTACTTTCCTGAAATCCGGGCGTAGCCTCCCAGCGAAACCACAAGTTCGGGCACTGGTCGGAAGCGACCGGACATCAAGCCGGATGGCAAGTCGGACATCAGGTCGGGCGGCAATTCGGACATCAAGCCGGACACGGCCGGACATCGAGTCGGAGGCGAGCGGACATGTACGCACCGGAGCGGCAGCAGGAGATCCTCCGGCTCGCGCGTGACGGCGGGCGAGTGGACGTGGTGTCGCTGGCCGAGGAGTTCCAGGTCACCGCGGAGACGATCCGCCGGGACCTCAAGGCCCTCGACCGCGCCGGCCTGCTTCGCCGGGTGCATGGCGGTGCCATCCCGGCCGGGCGCCTCGACTTCGAGCCTGACCTCGCCGAGCGCGAGACGACGGCGGCCGACGAGAAGGACCACATCGCCAAGGCGGCCGTCGCCGAACTGCCGACCGAGGGCACCCTGATCCTCGACGCCGGCACCACGGTCGCCCGCCTGGCCGGCGCCATCCCGCTGGAGGCCGCGCTCACCGTCGTCACGCACAGCCTGCCGATCGCGGCCCGCCTCGCGGACCACCCGGGCATCCAGCTCCACCTCGTCGGAGGGCGCGTACGACACCGCACGCGCGCCGCCGTCGACGCCTGGGCGCTCCGCGCGTACGGCGAGATCCGGGCCGATGTCCTCTTTGTGGCGGCCAACGGCTTCTCCGCCGACCATGGCCTCACCACCCCCGACCTCGCCGAGGCCGCGGTGAAGCGCGCGGCGATCGCCGCCGCCCGCCGGGTCGTGCTGCTCGCCGACTCCTCCAAGCACGGCCAGGAGCACTTCGCCCGCTTCGGCGACCTGAGCGACGTGGACCTGCTGATCACCGACAGCGGGCTGAGCCCCGAAGACGCCACCGCCATCGAGCGCGGCGGCACGGAAGTAGTGCGCGCATGATCCTCACCGTCACCCCGAACCCGTCCCTGGACCGCACCTACGAGGTTCCCGCCCTGGAGCGCGGCGAGGTCATCCGCGCCACCGGCGAACGCATGGACCCGGGCGGCAAGGGCGTGAACGTCTCGCGCGCCGTGGCGGCCGCCGGACGGCGCACGGTCGCGGTCCTGCCCCTGGGTGGTGCGCCGGGGGCGCTCGTGGCGGATCTGCTCGACGCGCAGGGCATCGAGGTCGCGCCGGTCCCGGTCGCGGGCGCCACCCGCTCCAACATCGCGCTGGCCGAGTCCGACGGCGTACTGACGAAGATCAACGCGCCCGGTCCCGAGCTGTCGGCGCAGGAGCAGGAGCTGCTCCTGGAGACGGTGCGGGCGCAGTCGCGGGACGCGGACTGGATCGCGTGCTGCGGGAGCCTGCCGCGGGGGCTCGCGCCGTCGTGGTACGCCGATGTGGTCGCGCGGGCGCACGCCGGGGGCGCGCGTATCGCGCTGGACACCTCGGGGCGTGCGCTCCTGGAGGCGCTGCGCGAACGTCCCGACGTGGTGAAGCCGAACGCCGAGGAGCTCGCGGAAGCCGTCGGGCGCCCCCTGTCCACGGTGGGCGACGCCGTGAAGGCGGCCGAGGAGTTGCGCGAGATGGGCGCACGCGCCGTGCTCGCGAGCCTGGGCGCCGACGGACAGCTCCTCGTGGACGGCTCGGGCACCTGGTTCGCGAGCGCCCGCGTGGACGTCGTCCGCAGCAACGTGGGCGCCGGCGACTCCTCCCTCGCCGGCTTCCTCATCGCCGGCGGCAGCGGCCCGGAGGCCCTCGCCTCGGCGGTCGCCCACGGCGCCGCCGCCGTACAACTCCCCGGCAGCGTCATGCCGACCCCGTCCGACCTGGACCCGGCCGCGGTGACGGTGACGGCTGAGGTCCCGACGGACCGCGTACTGAAGGAGCCGGTGACATGACGAAACGCTCCGCTCGTACGGGCGTGAGGGCACCGGAGGCGCACGATTCGGCCTCTGCCTCTACGGCGCTCACGGCGCCCGACCTGGATCGCTCGGCGTCGTCCACACCCCCGGCACTCCCCAGTGGACCGGCCATGAAGCGGCGAGGCTCCCCGTTACTCGTCGCGGCCTGCGGGAAGCGGGGCCACCTGAGCCGCCCTGCCGCCCGACGGGGCCGAGGTTTCCCCGGCCTCGCCCCCACCACCCCCGAGTTCGCCCCCGAACTCACCGCTGAGTTCACCTTCGAACTCACCCCCAAGACCCCCCACTGCACCCCCGTCCCCGCCCCCGCCCACTCCACTCCCCGGGCGATACGCGTGCGAAGGAGCCCGCGATGAGCGACATGATCACCGCGGACCTGGTCGATCTCGACCTGTCCGCCGACACCAAGGAAGCGGCGGCCCGTGCCCTCGCCGAGCGCATGGTGGCCCTGGGCCGGGTGACCGACCTGGACGGCTTCCTCGCCGACGTGGCCGCCCGCGAGGCCCAGATGCCGACCGGCCTCGACGGCGGCATCGGCATCCCGCACTGCCGCAGCGCGCACGTCACCGAGCCGACGCTCGCCTTCGGGCGCAGCGCCGCCGGGATCGACTTCGGCGCGGCGGACGGCCCCGCCGACCTGATCTTCCTCATCGCCGCGCCGGCCGGCGCCGACGACGCCCACCTGACGATCCTGTCGTCGCTGGCGCGGCAGCTGATGAACACGGAGTTCACCGACGCACTGCGCGCGGCGGGCGACGCGGCGGCTGCGGCGGCGCTCATCCGCGGGGACGCGCCGGAGGCGGACGCGCCCGGCGCATCCGCGAGCGCCCCCGCGGGTGCCTCCTCGAACTCCGTGGCGGTGTCGGCGGCGGCCTCCGCCGACACCGCCACGGGAACCGCGGCCCCGGCACCGGACGGCGCGACCGCTCCGGCGCCGGGCGCCACGGACGCGAGCGCGGCGGACGCGAGCGCGGCGGACGCCTCCGGTGCGCGCCCCTTCCGCATCGTCGCCGTCACCTCCTGCCCGACCGGCATCGCCCACACCTACATGGCGGCCGAGTCCCTGGAGAGCGCGGGCCGCGAGGCGGGCGTCGAACTCGTCGTCGAGACGCAGGGCTCGGCCGGCTTCACCCGGCTCGACCCGGCCGTCATCGAGGCGGCGGACGGCGTGATCTTCGCCCACGACGTCCCCGTACGCGACAAGGACCGCTTCGCCGGCAAGCCGACCGTCGACGTCGGCGTGAAGGCGGGCATCAACCGCCCCGCCGAGCTCATCACCGAGGTGCGCGGCAAGGCGGCGCGCGGTGAGGTCACGGGCGCCCCCGGAACCGGCTCCACGCCGGTCGAGCGCGCGGGCGACGCCGGCGACAGCTACGGCACCAAGCTCCGCAAGTGGCTGATGACCGGCGTGAGCTACATGGTCCCGTTCGTCGCGGCCGGCGGTCTGTTGATCGCCCTCGGCTTCGCGATCGGCGGCTACCAGATCAACGAGGCCAAGCCGGTCATGGACCACTTCGACTGGGGCCAGGTCGACAGCTGGGGCGCCCTGCTCTTCCAGATCGGCGGCGTCGCCTTCGGCTTCCTGATCCCCGTCCTCGCCGGCTACATCGCCTACGGCATGGCCGACCGTCCCGGCCTCGTGCCCGGCTTCGTCGGCGGCATGATCTCCGTCAACATCGCCGCCGGCTTCCTCGGCGGCCTGGTCGCCGGTCTGCTGGCCGGTGGCGTCGTCCTCGCCATCCAGAAGGTCAAGATCCCACCGGTGCTGCGCGGCATCATGCCGGTGGTGGTGATCCCGCTGATCTCGTCGATCGTCGTCGGCTTCCTGATGTTCATCGTGATCGGCAAGCCGATCGCCAACGCGCAGGAGGCCATGACCGACTGGCTCAACGGCCTCTCCGGCACCAACGCCATCCTGCTCGGCATCCTCCTCGGCCTGATGATGTGCTTCGACCTGGGCGGCCCGGTCAACAAGGTCGCCTACGCCTTCGCCACCGCCGGCATCGCCGTACAGGACCCGAGCGACTCGGCGATGAAGGTCATGGCCGCCGTGATGGCCGCCGGCATGGTGCCCCCGCTGGGCATGGCCCTCGCCACCACCGTCCGCAAGAAGCTGTTCACCGAGACCGAGCGCGAGAACGGCAAGGCGGCCTGGGTCCTCGGCGCCTCCTTCATCTCCGAGGGTGCCATCCCGTTCGCCGCGGCCGACCCGCTGCGCGTCATCCCCGCCTCCATGGCGGGCGGCGCGGTCACCGGCGCGCTGACCATGGCCTTCGGCTCCACCCTGCGCGCCCCGCACGGCGGCATCTGGGTCACCTTCCTCATCGGCAAGCCGTTCCTGTACCTGCTGGCCATCGCGATCGGTACGGCCGTCACGGCGGGCCTGGTGATCCTCCTCAAGGGCCTGCGCAAGACGGCCCCGGGAGACGCTGCCCCCGCCTCCGACGCCCCCGCGTCCGCTCCGGCGGCCGAGCAGAAGCAGCCGGTGGCGGCGTAACGGAGGCACCGGCACCGGCACCGACGGCGGTCGGCCGCAGCCCTGGCGGGACAGGGTTGCGGCCGGCCGCAGCCGTTTTCGCCCTGCGCATGTCCCTTTCGGTCGCTGTGAGTTGTTCACGGCACCTGCGAGATACGTCACGGTCCGGGACCAAAGTCCCGGACCGTGGTGTCTACTGGGGCGCATGCCTGAGCACGTCTCGATCTACCAGCTGACGGGCATGGCCGTCCTCGCCCTGGCGACCGTCGTCTGGGCGATCGGCCTGACCCGAGTCCTGCGCCGCGGCCGCGCGGCCGCCCTGTGGGGCCCTGGCCACGCCCTCCAGGGGCTTCCGTACCAGCGGCAGGCCGGCCCCGACCTGGAGGCCGTCCAGCTGACCCCGGCGGAACGGGACGCCTTCGCAGGGCTGGTACGACAGCTCAGCGACGGCCGCTGACCACTCGAGCGCTCACCCGCTCGCCACGCCGGTGCGCGTCACGAGACGCGCGCTGCCCGCCGCTCCATCGCGTCCCGCGCGGCGTCCTCCGAGACGTACACCTCGCACATGTGCCGCCCGTCGGGCGTGGCCGTGTGCTCGACCTCCCACAGGGAGACCTCCTCACCGTCGCGCAGCAGGAACGCGTGCTCGTAGAGCGAGAAGCACAGCCCGATACGCCCCGCGCGGCACGGCCGTCCGAACGCCTGCGTGATCTGGTGCGCGAACGCGTTCGCCAGCAGCGCCGCCGTCTCCGCGCCCGGCCGGTCCGGGTTCTCCGCGCGGCGCAGGAGCCGGCGCGCGTGGTCCGCGGAGTCGTCGGGCACATACGCGTGCCGGGGCGCGGGGATCGGCGACAGCTGCACCGTCACCGGGAGCTCGAAGTCGGGGGTGTCCGCGGGCAACGGCAGCCGGGCCGTGGCCGCGCGCAGCTCCTCCTCGTCGACGTACACCTCGTGCTGCGGCTCGCTGCCCGGCGCGGTGTTGTGGACGAGCTCCCACAGCGTGAGCGCGGAACCGTCGGCGAGCAGCCAGGCGTGGCGGTACGTCTCGCGGTGCAGCCCCGCGCTGTGGTGCGCGGAGTGCAGCGAGCTGTCGTGCGCCAGCGCGCAGTCGAGGCGCTGTATCACCTCGTCGGGCAGCTCGAAGGAGTTCAGCGCGCGGCCGAGGAGCCGCGCGAGGTGCTCCTCCGGAGACTCGGGCGACTCGCGTGGCTCGTACGCTGCCGTCTCGTACGGAACGCTCAAGGTTTCTCCCGGCGTTGCTGCATGTCACCTTGTGGGTGCATACCGTAGCCCCTCGGTCGGACATCATGTCCGGGAACCGAGAAAACGTGCGTACAGAAAACGCCCGGGCCGCGTGAGAAGTTCCCACGCGGCCCGAAGATCCGTCAAAAACAGCCGGTCAGAAGGCACTTGGCGTGCGGCGGCAGCTGGACGGCGCATGGGCGCCCGAGGGGCGCCCGGGTACCCCGCCGGCGCTTACCCGGCGCTTCCCGCGGTCCACTCGCTCCACGACATGTTCCAGCCGTTGAGTCCGTTGTCCGGCGCCACCGACTTGTCGGGGGAGTGCTTGACGATCACGACGTCCCCGAGGATGGAGTTGTCGTAGAACCACTTGGCGTTCGTCGCCGCCGAGCCACCCTGCACGTCCTGCAGCCCCACACACCCGTGGCTGGTGCCGGTCCGGCCGAAGGGCGGATTGGACTTCTTGTACCAGTAGTTGCCGTGGACGAACGTCCCCGACTGCGTCAGACGCATCGCGTGCGGCACGTCCGGAATGTCGTAGGCGTTCTTGAGTCCGACCGTCCGGCTGTCCATCCTCAGCTTCTTGAACTTCTCGGAGATCACCATCTGCCCGTTGTAGGTGGTGAACTCCGGGCTGCCCGCCGAGATGGGCACCGACTTGAGGGTCTTGCCGTCGCGCACGACCGTCATGGTCTGCGTGTTCACGTCGACCGTGGAGACCTGCGAACGCCCGATCGTGAAGCTGACGGTCTTCTTCTGCACCCCGACGACGCCGTTCGCGCCCTTCACGCCGTCCAGGTCGATCTTCATCGTGACCTTGGAGCCGGCCTTCCAGTACTCCTGCGGCCGGAAGTCGAGCCGCTGCGACCCGAACCAGTGTCCGACCACCTGCTGCCCGCTGCTGGAGGAGACCGTGATGTGCGACTGCACGGCCTTCTTGTCACTGATCGCCTTGTCGAAACTGAACGACACCGGCATCCCGACCCCCACCGTCGTACCGCCGTCCGGCGTGTACGTCCCGATGAAGCTGTTCGCCTTGCTGACCGTGGTGAACGTCGAGTCCGCGGAGGTGGCGCGACCGTCGGCGTCCTTCGCGGTCGCCGATATCTCGTACTTCGTGCCCCGCTCCAACTGCTCCTTCGGCTTCCAACTCCCCCCGCCCGCGGCGAGCGTGCCCGGCACGTCCTGCCCCGTCCCGGCCACCTTCATCTTCACTCCGGTCAGCGCGCCCTCGCTGACCTTCACCCCGGTGGTGTTGATCGACGCGCCCGTCGAACCGTCCTTCGCCGAGATGACGATCTTCGCCGCCGACGTCTTCGGGGAGTCCCCGGCGCCCTTGCCGTCGTTCTTGCCGTCGGCGCCGCCGCCACACGCGGTGAGGGTGAGGGCGCCGACCGCCAGGACGGCACAGGCCCCCAGCGCGCGCCGCTTTGCTATGTCCGGCGTTGTCACGAGCTGCTCCCGATTCATGTGATGTGCGTGATCCGCTCCAGTGCGTGGACGAAGAGCGCATGCATGGCCGATCGGGTTCCCTGCGAGCGCGCTGAACGACATCGCGTGACACAACCGGGACAATCACCACACGAAATGAGCCACCTGCCGGCCGAGGAGCACCTCGGCACCACCGCCGCGGGGTGTTCCGCGCACCGGCGCGGCGAGAGCGCGGGCGCCCCGCCCCGCCCCCGTCACCGACCCCCGTACAATTCCCCGTACGACAACCACTCCCCACCCGGCCCACTCACCGACTCGGCCGCACGCACGGCACGCACGATCGCGCGCGTCACCATGTCGGCGCCCGCCGCGAGGAGCTCGTTCAGCGCCAGGGGGTGCTCGGCGTCGAGCGCGCGCTGCCCCGTCGCCAGACTGAACACCGTGTCGCCGTCGTTCAGGAGGTGCACCGGCCGCACGGCACGCGCGATCCCGTCGTGCGCCGTGCCCGCGAGCTTCTGCGCCTGCGCCTTGGACAGGTCCGCGTCCGTGGCTACGACCGCGAGCGTGGTGTTCAGGAGGGGAGGCGCGTTCTTCGCCGCGGTCTCGGCAAGGCGCCGGCGCGCGGCCTCGTGGACATGCGCCTCCGGGTAGTCCACGCGCCCCGCGAACAACTCCCCGTACAGAACGCCTGTTTCCGGATCCATCACGGACCCCGCCGCGTTAGCCACTACCAGCGCGGCGACCGTGATCCCCGACCCGAGCACGACGCTCGCGCTGCCGATCCCGCCCTTCATCGGCCCGACAGCGGCGCCCGTGCCCGCGCCCACGCCTCCTTCCCGTACGCGCGCCCCGGGCGCGCTCGCCGCGGCCGCCTCCACCGCCGCCCGCCCCAGCGCCGCATCCGGCCTCGCCCGGAAGTCGCCGCCCCGCCCGAGATCGAAGACGCAGGCGGCCGGTACGACGGGAACGACATGCGTCGGATCCGCCCCGACCCGCACCCCGCGCCCCTGTTCCTCCAGCCACGCCATCACACCGCTCGCGGCGTCGAGCCCGTACGCGCTGCCGCCCGTCAGGACGATCGCCTCGGCCTTCTGCACGACGTTGCGGGGGTCGAGGGCGTCGGTCTCCTTGGTGCCGGGCCCGCCCCCGCGCACATCCACGGCGGCGACGGCGCCGCCTTCCGGGGGGAGCACCACAGTGGTGCCGGTCAGCCAACCGTCACCGGTGCGCGTCGCGTGTCCCACGCGCACACCGGCGACATCCGTCAGAGCGTCAACTGTCATGCCACCAGTCTCGTCCAGGCCGCACCGGCACCGGCCCACCCGCGCGGCACCGGCACCGGCCCACCCGCGCCGCACCGGCACCGGCCCACCCACGCGGCACCGGCACCGACGCGGGCGTCGGCGGCACATCACCCGACCGGTGCCGCTGCCGCCTCCCGGCTCTCCCGGGCCACCATGCGCGCCGTCAGCGTCGTCCCCGTCGCGACCGCGAGCGCCGAGACGACGCCGGCCGCGAGGACCGCCCAGTCGCCCAGGAACGTGGAGGCGATGACCAGCAGCGCCGTGACCGGCAGCACCAGCTGCTGTGCGGTGCCCACCTTGAAGTAGCGCGAGTGCAGGGCCCAGACGGTGAGGAGATACAGCGCCGTCGGCAGCGTCACGGCGGCCGACGCGGCCAGCGTGGAGATGTGGGCCTTGCCGACGGCCTGTTCGACCGCCACCTCCAGCCCGGCGCCGATCGCGGCGGCCGAGGCGAAGATCAGGTAGTGGCCGTAGCCCCACAGGAACGCCTGCCTGTTGCTGCGCAGCCTGCCGTGGATCGGCACGACGAAGTAGATCCACCACGCCGCGAACACGATCAGCAGCCCGCCCGTGGCGATCGGCAGCAGTTCGCCGAGCGCGTCGTTCTCGTCGACGGCGGACTTCACGGCGATCGTGGCCGCGGCGATCGTCTCGCCGAGGACGATGATGGTGAACAGCCCGTACCGCTCGGCGATGTGGTGCGGATGCCAGGAGGAGTTGAAGTCCTTCTCCGCGTACATCGGCACGCACATCTCGATCACCGCCATCACGAGGAACACCCACGGCCGCGCCCCCTCGGGCAGGACCACGAGCCCCGTCCAGCCGACCATGCAGAGCAGCACGCCGATGGCGTACCGCAGGGCCATCGTCCGCTCCGCACCCTCAGTGGACAGCGCCACGCGTATCCACTGCGCGGACAGGGCGAGCCGCATGATCACATAGCCCAGCCAGACGGCCAGGAAATCGTGGTCCTCGAAGGCCCGCGACACCCCGGCCGCGAGCACCAGCACGCCGGCGATCTGGATCAGGGTGACGACCCGGTACAGGACGTCGTCGTTGTCGTACGCCGAGGCGAACCAGGAGAAGTTCATCCAGGCCCACCAGATGGCGAAGAAGACCATCGCGTAGTTGAGGATGCCCTCGCCGGCGTGCCCCTCGGCGATGGAGTGCACCAGTTGCACGCCCGCCTGGGCGATGGCCACCACGAAGCACAGGTCGAAGAAGAGCTCCAGAGGAGAGGCGACCCGATGGGCCTCGTCGCGCCCGCGGGCGCTGAGCCGGCGCAGAGGGCTACGGGGGGCGTGCGCGTCGGAAGGCGCCGGGGACGGAGTCGAACTGGACGTCATGCGTCCAAGCACATCAGATACCGGCCAGAAATTCTTGTGAACGGATTCACAAGCGGTCAGGGGTCCAAAGGCCCGGAGAAAGCGCCAGGTCAGCTGGACCGGCCGCTTTCCGGGCCGCGCGGTGTCGGGACGTTGGTCCCGCAGATCGGGACCAACGCGGCCCGCGGAGCCGCCCGCCCGGGCGTGCAATGGAGCCGTACCGACGAAGCGATGTGGAAGGTGCGGGCCATGACTGCCACCCCTGCGGAAACCACGACCGTCACTCCCGCCGAGGAGACGGCGCAACACACCTCGGCGCCGGGGGACGCCTGGGTCGGCTTCCGCGGCGGGCTGTGGCGCGACGCCATCGCCGTCCGCGACTTCGTCCAGAGCAATTACGCCCCCTACGAGGGCGACGCCTCCTTCCTCGTCGGACCCACCGAGCGCACCAGCAAGGTCTGGAACAAGCTCCTCGCGCTGTTCCCCGAGGAGATCGCGCGCGGCGTCCACGACGTCGACGTCAGCACCCCGTCCCGCATCGACGCCTTCGCGCCAGGCTGGATCGACCCCGGCGTCGACCTGATCGTCGGCCTCCAGACCGACGCCCCGCTCAAGCGCGCCATCATGCCCAACGGCGGCTGGCGCATGGTCGAGAACGCCCTGGGCGCCTACGGGTACGAGGCCGACCCCGCCGTCCGGGAGATCTACACCAAGTTCCGCAAGACCCACAACGACGGTGTCTTCGACGCTTACACCCCCGAGATCCGCGCCTGCCGCTCCTCCGGCATCATCACCGGGCTGCCGGACGCCTACGGCCGCGGCCGCATCATCGGCGACTACCGCCGCGTCGCCCTCTACGGCGTCGACCGGCTCATCGTCGCGAAGCGAGCGGACAAGAGCGCACTCGAAGTCGAGTGGCCGAGTGCGGAGGTGATCCAGGAACGCGAGGAAGTCGCCGAGCAGATCCGCGCCCTCGAAGAACTCAAGGCCATGGCCCTCTCCTACGGCCACGACATCTCCGGCCCCGCCCGCACCGGCCGCGAGGCCGTCCAGTGGCTCTACTTCGCCTACCTCGCCGCCGTCAAGGAGCAGAACGGCGCCGCCATGTCGATCGGCCGCATCGATACCTTCCTCGACATCTACCTCCAGAGGGACATCGAACGCGGCCTGCTCACCGAGACCGAGGCGCAGGAACTGATCGACGACTTCGTCATCAAGCTCCGCATCGTGCGCTTCCTGCGCACCCCCGAGTACAACGAGGGCTTCTCCGGCGACCCCACCTGGGTCACCTGGTCCATGGCGGGCCTCGGCGAGGACGGGCGCCCCCTGGTCACCCGCACCACCTTCCGCGCCCTCAACACCCTCTACAACCTCGGCCCCGCCCCCGAGCCCAACCTCACCGTCTTCTGGTCCCCGCGCCTGCCCGACGCCTTCAAGGCGTACGCCGCCCAGGTCGCCATCGACACCAGCGCCCTCCAGTTCGAGTCCGACGACCTGATGCGCCCCAAGTACGGCGACGACACCGCCATCGCCTGCTGCGTCTCCGCGATGGCCATGGGCAAGCAGATGCAGTTCTTCGGCGCCCGCGTGAACGTCGCCAAGGCCCTGCTGTACGCCATCAACGGCGGTCGCGACGAGGTCTCCGGCAAGCCGGTCGTCGAGGGCTTCGAGCCCATCACCGACGACTACCTCGACTACGACACCGTCCTCGCCCGCTACGACGCCATGCTCGGCTGGCTCGCGAAGACCTACGTCCACGCGCTCAACGTCATCCACTACATGCACGACAAGTACGCCTACGAGCGCCTCGAAATGGCCCTGCACGACCGCAAGGTCCTGCGCACCATGGCGTGCGGCATCGCCGGCCTGTCGGTCGCCGCCGACTCCCTGTCCGCGATCCGGCACGCGCGCGTGAAGGTCGTCCGGGACGAAACGGGCCTCGCCGTCGACTACGTCGTCGAGGGCGACTACCCGGCGTACGGCAACAACGACGACCGGGCCGACGAACTCGCCCGCTGGATCGTCCACGAGTTCATGGAGAAGGTCCGCCGCCACCCGACGTACCGCGACGCCGTGCACACCCAGTCGGTGCTGACGATCACCTCGAACGTCGTCTACGGCAAGAAGACCGGCCACACCCCCGACGGCCGCCGCGCGGGCGCCGCCTTCGCGCCTGGCGCCAACCCCATGAACGGCCGCGACGAACATGGGTACATCGCCTCGGCGCTCTCCGTCGCCAAGCTCCCCTACGACGACGCGGAGGACGGCATCTCGCTGACCAACACCATCACCCCGGACGCCCTGGGCCGCAGCCCCGGGGAGCGCGCCGCCAACCTCTGCGGCGTCCTGGACGGCTACATGGCGAGCGGCGGCTTCCACATGAACGTGAACGTGCTCGACAAGGCGACCCTCGAGGACGCGATGGAGCACCCCGAGATGTACCCGCAACTGACCATCCGGGTCTCCGGATACGCGGTCAACTTCATCCGCCTCACGCGCGAGCAGCAACTCGACGTCATCAACCGCACCTTCCACGGATCGCTGTAAGGGGGCAGGACGATGACCACGCTTCTTCCGCCCGCGCCGACCACGCCGACGCCGGGCGGCGGCACCTGTGCCGCGGCGGCCACCCCCGCTGCCGCGGCGACGCGGCGCCCGGCGGTCGGCTCGGTCCACTCGTGGGACCTGTCGACCGGCGTCGACGGCCCCGGCACCCGGTTCGTCACGTTCCTGTCCGGCTGCCCCCTGACCTGCCTGTACTGCCACAACCCCGACACCTGGCGGATGCGCGACGGCAAGCGCACCACCGCCGACGACGTGGTCGCCGAGGCCGGCAAGTACACGCGGTTCATCGCGGCGGCCGGCGGCGGCGCCACCGTCAGCGGGGGAGAGCCACTGCTCCAGCCCGTCTTCACGGGCGAGCTGCTGTACCGCTTCAAGCACGAACTCGGCCTGCACACCGCCCTGGACACCTCCGGCTTCCTCGGCGTCCGGGCCACCGACGCCCTGCTGCGCGACACCGACCTGGTCCTGCTCGACCTCAAGTCCTGGGACCGCGCCACCTACCGCAAGGTCACCGGCCGCTCGCTCGACCCCACCCTGGACTTCGCCCGACGCCTGGCCGGCCTCGGCAAGGAGGTCCACGTCCGCTTCGTCCTGGTGCCCGGTCTCACCGACGCCCCCGACAACATCGCCGGTGTCGCCGCCTTCTCCGCGACGCTCGGCAACGTCAGCCGCGTCGACGTCCTGCCCTTCCACAAGCTGGGCGAGGCGAAGTGGCAGGGCCTGGGGCGGCCCTTCGCCCTGCACGACACTCCCTGCCCCACCCCGGAGCAGGTCACCTCGGCCAGGGGTGTCTTCGACGCCCACGGGCTCTACGCGGTGTGACCTCGTACGCCGACCGGACCGTCCGGGGCGGCCGCCGCCGGGGCCGTACCCTGGACGCATGAGCACCGCCCCCGACCCCGAGCCGCGCGCCCCCAAGCCGTCGCTGATCTTCGACGACCCGCTGGACCAGCAGTCCTCGGACGACACGGACCGCGGCTGGGGCGAGCGCCCCGGTACGGACGGCGCGGCGGACCTGAAGCGCTTCCTCGACGAGAAGCCGCCCCACCACCTCTGAGCCGTCCGCCGCACGGCCCGCCACAGCAGGCGGGCCGTGGCGGCGGCTACCGCTCGTCGTGGCCCGAGCCGCGCTGCGCGACCAGCGCGTCGCGGATCTCCTTGAGCACCTCCAGCTCGGTGACCTCGATGATCTCGTGCGTCCCCTCCTTGGCCTTCCTGCGGGCCTCCTGGCGCGCCAGGTACTTCGACATCGGCAGCACCATCAGGAAGTACACGACCGCCGCGGTGATCACGAAGCTCAGCGTCGCGCCGAGCACCGTGCCCCACATGATCGGGATACCGCTCTTCACCGTGCCGTCCGCCGCGACCTTGCACGGGTCCTTCAGGCACGAGCTGTAGTTGTCGAGGTTCTTGGTCCCGATCGCCCCGACCAGCGGGTTGATCACGCCCTTCACCACCGAGTTGACGATGTTGGTGAAGGCCGCGCCGATGACCACCGCCACGGCCAGGTCGACGACGTTCCCGCGCATCAGGAAGGCTTTGAAGCCATCCCAGACGTTCGGCTTCTTCTCGCTCACCTAGGGGACTCTCCTCGCACGCACAGGTTGTGGAACAAACAGCTCCGCAACCTACGTCAACCTGAGGTGACCCTGTCCAATTGGGGAGCTTGAAAGGGGGACGTGACAGAAATCCGCGCACCAGGCGGATCACATGGCTCAACACAGCGTCACCGCCAGCCGTGCCGTCGCACTCGCGCCCGCGAGGCGCGCCGCGATGGGCCGCGGCACCGAGAGCACGACCAGCGCCCCGCTCTCGGCAGCGCCCTCCAGCGGCTCCGGCACCTTCTTCACCCGCGCCCCGCGCGCGATCACCCGCGCGTCACCGCCGGTCGCCGTCGACTCGGCGGCGACCACGTCGACCCGGTCGCCCGGCCGCAACAGCAGAACCGTGGCCCCGTCCGCGATACGCACCGGTGCCGTCACCATCTCGACGGCGCGCTGCTTCCGCACCGGCGCGGCCGCCGGGTGCCCGCGCGCCCCGTCCGCCTCGTCCGGGCCGACGGCCAGCAGCGCGGCGGCCGTGACGGCGAGGCCCGCCGCGATGGCCCGCCTGCGATGCCGTACGAGCCTGGCCAGTTGATAGCGCCCGCCCCGTACCCGCACGGGAGCGAAATGCGGCACCTCGCACGTGGCGGGGGCATCGGTGCCCGGCGGGCGCGGGACAAGAGGAGACGGAGAGGGAGCGAAGGACATGGGACCACCACCTGTGACGAGGGACCGGCTTGCAAGGCCACGATGAGGCCTCGCGCCGAATCCCGCCGAGACAGGTGGACGACCGACTGGTTGTGGACAACTCCCTCACCCGAACGGGCAGTTCCGCCCTTCAGGCGCACTGCCCGTGCCGCGTCAGGGCAGTGCGAAGCCCGGATCCATCCCGCCGAGGGCCGTTGTGCACAGGCAGTCCCGATCCTCGTTCGCCGGCAGTGCGGCCACCGCGTCGAACAGCACACCCCGCAGCCGGTCGACGTTGGCTGCGAAGACCCGCAGCACCTCGTCGTGCGAGACGCCCTCACCGGTCTCGGCGCCCGCGTCGAGGTCCGTGACCAGCGTCAACGAGGTGTAGCAGAGCTCGAGTTCACGGGCGAGCGCCGCCTCGGGGTGGCCGGTCATGCCCACCACCGACCAGCCCTGCGCCTGGTGCCACAACGATTCGGCACGCGTCGAGAAGCGCGGCCCCTCGATCACGACCAGCGTCCCGCCGTCCACGGCTTCCCAGTCCCGCCCGCGCGCCGCCTTCAGCGCCGCCGTCCTGCCGACGGGGCAGTACGGGTCGGCCAGCGACACATGCACCACGTTGGGCACATCACCGCCGGGCAGCGGGAGCCCGTCGAAGTACGTTCCCACCCGGGACTTCGTACGGTCGACCAGCTGATCCGGTACGAGCAGCGTGCCGGGCCCGTACTCGGGGCGCAGCCCGCCCACGGCGCAGGGCCCGAGGATCTGGCGGGCGCCCACCGACCGCAGCGCCCACAGATTGGCGCGGTAGTTGATCCGGTGCGGCGGAAGATGATGGCCGCGTCCGTGCCGGGGCAGGAACGCGACGCGTCGGCCCGCCACGTCACCGAGGAAGAGGGAGTCGCTGGGCGGGCCGTATGGGGTGTCCACCTGGATCTCGGTCACGTCGTCGAGGAACGAGTAGAAGCCCGAGCCGCCGATTACGCCGATCTCTGCGTTCGCCATGACCAGCACAGTAGCCGCCCCCGGCGGCGGGCCGGCCCGGGCTCAGAGAAACACCGAGGACCCCGCCGTCGTACGACGACAGGGTCCCGCGTGCGGAGTCCTCAGGCGGCGGAGCTGCTGCTGGAGGAGGTGCCGCTGCTCGACGACTTCGAGTCCGAGGACGACGTCGAGGTGGACGAGGACGACGTGCTGGACGTCGAGGACTTCGACGACGACGCCGGCGAGCTGCTCGACGAGGAGCCGCGGCTGTCATTGCGGTAGAAGCCGGAGCCCTTGAAGACAATGCCGACCGCGGAGAACACCTTCTTCAGGCGGCCACCGCAGTTGGGGCACTCGGTCAGGGCGTCGTCGGTGAACTTCTGCACCGCCTCGAGGCCCTCGCCGCACTCGGTGCACTGGTACTGGTAGGTCGGCACTTGTCTTCCTCCTGGCACTCTCACTCAATGAGTGCTAACGACGGTCCATAGTGACGTATTCCTGAGGATCAGTCCACCGTCACCGGCACGCGGTGACCGACGCCACGTGCGACCGTACGGCTCCGGGGGCGCGCCACGAGCCGTGAACGCAGGGTCAGAAGCGTTGTCAGGGCGAGCAGTGTGCCGGCCATCGGGACCAGGAATCCTGCACCGTCCCAGAAGCGGTCCTCCAGCTGCCCGGCGACCGTGACGGCACCGGCCTGGCCGAGCGCCACCGCTCCGGTCAGCCAGGTGAAGGCCTCGGTCCGGGCACCGGCGGGCACCAGGCTCTCGACCAGCGTGTAGCCGGTGATCAGCGCCGGCGCGATGGACATGCCGACCAGAAGGCCGAGCCCGGCCAGCGCGAGGACGGAGTGCGCGGCCCACAGGCCGGAGGCCGTCAGCGCGAGCGCCACGTATCCGACCACCAGGCGCCGCTGCGGGGCGACCTTCCACGCTATGGCGCCGCACGCGATGCCGGAGAGCATGTTGCCCGCGGCGAAGACGCCGTACAGGACACCGTTCAGACCGGGCTCACCGATCGACTCGGTGAACGCGGCCAGCGAGACCTGCATGCCGCCGAAGACCGAACCGATCCCCAGGAACGCCACGATCAGCACGCGTACGCCGGGGACGCGCAGCGCTGAGGCGTGCTCCACGCGCGCGTGCCCGTCCACCGCGACCAGGGGCTGCGTGCCCTTCTGCGCGGCGAACAGCAGACCGCCGACCAGGGTCAGCGCGGCCTCCGTCATCAGGCCCGCGGCCGGGTCGACCGCGGTGCACAGGGCGGTGGCCAGGAGCGGGCCGACGACGAAGGTCAGCTCGTCCGTGACGGACTCGAACGCCGCCGCGGTGCTCATGAGGGGCGAGCCCTGGAGCTTCACGCCCCAGCGGGCGCGCACCATGGGGCCGATCTGAGGCACCGAGGCGCCCGTGGGAACGGCGGCGATGAACAGCGCCCACAGGGGCGCGTGGGAGAGCGCGAGCGCCGTCAGGGTCAGACCCGACAGCGTGTGCACCAGCACGCCGGGGATCAGCACGGTGCGCTGGCCGTAGCGGTCGGCGAGACGGCCGCTGTAGGGCGCGAACAGCGCCATGGAGACACCGGTGACCGCGGCCGCGGCGCCCGCGGCGCCGTACGAGCCGGTGGTGTGCTGCACGAGCAGCACGATGGAGATCGTCAGCATCGCGAACGGCTGGCGCGCCGCGAAGCCGGGGAGCAGGAACGTCCAGGCGCCGCGCGTGCGCAGCAGTTGCCCGTATCCGGGGCGGGAGGAAGCCGACGAGTCCTTCGACGGCTCGGTGGTGACCGTGGATGCCACGGCCCGTGCCTTTCTGCCGCCTGGTAGCGCGCCCGTGCGGGGGCGCCGAGAGCTGTCCTCATGCGCGGAACTGCGGTAGATACCGGCGCCCACTGCGAGGGTGTCCCGGCCGCCATACGGTCGCGCCAGCTCTGCGTCAGGCAGAGTTGGTTCGATCAGGGTGCGCCTTCATCGTACAGGGACCAACCGCTGATGTTCCTGTGAAAACGAGCACCATCGGTAGCGTTCACCTGCGATTGAGAAGGGTGTGAACTGTGCGAAACACGCCCTTAACGGCATGGGGCGCGCTGAAGCGCGTCGCGCACGCTCCGTCCGGCGCCCCCGCGCACGCCCAGCCGCGGGCCGCCCTCGTCAGCGCCCCGGCGCCGCGCCGTTCGCGCCCAGCCAGCCGGCCAGCTTGCCCCCGTGCCCCACGGCACGCAGTCGCTTCTCCGCCGCGTCCCGGACCGGGTCCGTGGTGACGACGAGCAGTTCGTCCCCGCGGCGCAGCACCGTCGTGGGCAGCGGAACGAACGATTTTCCATCGCGGACGACGAGGGTGACGGCGGCCCCTGCCGGCAGCCGCAGCTCGTTGACCTCGACGCCGTGCATCTTCGACCCGTCGGGGATCGCGACGGACAGCAGATGCCCGCGCAGCCGCTCCAGGGGTGCCGACTCGATGCCGAGGTCGGCGGCCTCGGCGTCCTGGCCCAGGCGCAGCTTGCGGGCGAGCCAGGGGAGCGTCGGCCCTTGGACCAGGGTGTAGACGACGACCAGGACGAAGACGATGTTGAAGATGCGGCGGCTGCCGTCGACGCCGTTCACCATCGGGATGGTCGCCAGGATGATGGGCACGGCGCCGCGCAGCCCGGCCCAGGACATCAAGGTCTGCTCCTGCCACGGCACCCGGAACGGCACCAGGCAGAGCACGACGCTGAGCGGGCGCGCGACCATGGTCAGCACAAGCCCGATGACGAGGGCGGGCCACACGTCGTCGCCGAGCTCGTGCGGGGTGACGAGCAGGCCGAGCAGGACGAACATGCCGATCTGGGCGATCCAGCCGAGCCCCTCGGCGAAACCGCGGGTGGCGGGCCAGTGCGGGAGCTTGGCGTTGCCCATCACCATGGAGGCGAGGTAGACGCCGAGGAAGCCGCTGCCGTGCGCCAGCGCGCCCGCCGCGTACGCCGTCACGGCGATCGCCATGACGGCGATCGGATAGAGACCGGAGGCGGGCAGAGCGACGTGCCTGAGTCCCCAGGAGCCCAGCCAGCCGACCGCCAGGCCTATGGCCGCGCCGATGGCCAGCTCCAGGGCTATCTCGCCGAGCAGCACGTACCAGTGCTCGACGGGGCCCGCGGTGGAGAAGGCGACGACGAGGATGACGACGGGGGCGTCGTTGAAGCCGGACTCGGCCTCCAGCGTGCCCGTCACGCGCGCGGGGAGGGGGATTCTCCGCAGGACCGAGAAGACCGCCGCCGCGTCCGTGGAGGACACGACCGCCCCGATGATGAGCGCCTGCCGCCACTCCAGGCCGATCAGGTAGTGCGCGGCCGTCGCCGTGACCCCGACGCTCACCGCGACCCCGCCCAGCGCCAGCGCGGACGCGGCGGGCAGTGCCGGCTTGATCTCCTTCCACTTCGTGCCCAGGCCACCCTCGGCCAGGATCACGACCAGGGCCGCGTATCCGATGACCTGGGTCAGTTCGGCGTTGTCGAACTTGATGTCGCCGATGCCGTCCTGGCCCATGGCGATGCCGATGCCCAGGTAGACGAGCAGGCTGGGGAGCCCGCTGCGCGAGGAGATCCGGACCGCTGCGACGGCGACGAGCAGGACGAGCGAGCAGACGAGCAGGAGCTGGTTGAGGTCGTGGACGGTCAGCGGCTGTTCCCTTCCCTGGCCCACGGGCATCACGCGCGCGTGGGCTCACGTACATAGGACACGAAGCGGCGGGTCTCCGCACCCAAGTACTTCGTTACCTTACCTAACTCTTGACGATTTCTTGACACTCCTCAAGGCAAGATCGAACGCCCGGCCATTCGGGTTGCCGACTCCGCGTCAAGTGGCGTCGGGCCCTGCGCCTATGGTTGCTCCAGCGCTCATTCAAAAGGACAGCCCGCCCTGCCGCTCGCGTTAGGACAGCAAGGACAGCGATGCCCCCCAACACCACCGCCTCATCGGGTCAGAAGCCCGGCAAGTCCGGCAGGAAAAAGGGGCACAAAGCCCGACTGATCGTCCTCGTCCTGGTATTGGCCATCATCGGGGGCATCGCCTACGGGGCGTACTGGTCCATCAGCACCGTCCGCGCCTCCCTGCCGCAGACCAAGGGCTCGATCACGCTCGACGGCCTGTCGGGACCGGTCGACGTGAAGCGCGACAGCTACGGCATCCCGCAGATCTACGCCTCCACCGACGAGGACCTGTTCATGGCGCAGGGCTACGTCCAGGCGCAGGACCGGTTCTACGAGATGGACGTGCGCCGCCACATGACCTCCGGGCGGCTGTCGGAGATGTTCGGCAAGGGCCAGGTCGACAACGACGAGTTCCTGCGCACCCTGGGCTGGGACCGCGTTGCGAAGAAGGAGTACGACACCAAGCTGTCGGCCTCCACGAAGAAGTACCTCCAGGCGTACGCCAAGGGAGTCAACGCCTACCTTGCGGGCAAGGACGGCAAGGAGATCTCCCTTGAGTACGCCGCCCTGGGCTTCACCAACGACTACAAGCCCGAGCCGTGGACGCCCGTCGACTCGGTCTCCTGGCTGAAGGCGATGGCCTGGGACCTGCGCGGCAACATGCAGGACGAGATCGACCGCGCCCTGATGACCAGCCGCCTCGGCCCCAAGCAGATCGCCGACCTGTACCCGGACTATCCCTACAGCCGCAACAAGGCGATCGTCCAGGAGGGCCAGTACAACGAGCTCACCCAGACGTTCGAGCAGGGCGGCTCCACATCCGCGTCAGGTTCCACGAGCGGCGCGACGGGCACCAGCGGCACCTCCTCGGCCTCCACGGCCCTCCAGGGCCAGCTGGCGGGCCTCCAGGACGTCCTGGACGACGTCCCCGCGGCCGTCGGTGTGAACGGCAACGGCATCGGCTCCAACGCCTGGGTCGTCTCCGGCCGGTACACGATCACCGGCAGCCCGCTGCTGGCCAACGACCCGCACCTGTCGGCCTCGCTGCCGTCCGTCTGGTACCAGATGGGCCTGCACTGCCGCGCCGTCTCCAGCAAGTGCCAGTACGACGTGAGCGGTTACACCTTCGCGGGCATGCCAGGCGTCGTCATCGGCCACAACGCGAACATCGCCTGGGGCATGACCAACTCCGCTGTGGACGTCACCGACCTCTACCTGGAGAAGCTCAGCGGCAACGGCTACCTGTACGACGGCAAGACGCTGCCGTTCACCACGCGCGAGGAGACCATCAAGGTCGCCGGCGGCACCTCCAAGACGATCGTCGTCCGCGAGACCAACAACGGCCCTCTGCTCTCCGACCGCGACGACGAACTCGTCAAGGTCGGCAAGAAGGCCCCCGTGGACGCTGCCGCACCCGACCGCGGCGACGGCTACGGCATCGCCCTGCGCTGGACCGCCCTCCAGGCGGGCACCACCATGGACGCCGTCTTCGCCATGGACAAGGCGGCCAACTGGAACGACTTCCGCGCCGCGGCCGCCCTCTTCGAGGTGCCGTCGCAGAACCTGGTGTACGCCGACAGCAAGAACATCGGCTACACGCTGCCCGGCAGGATCCCCACGCGCGCGAAGGGCGTCGACGGCTCCCTCCCGCAGCCCGGATGGGACTCCAAGTACCGCTGGACCGGCTGGATCAAGCAGGGTGAACTGCCCTATGAGTACAACCCGTCGCGCGGCTACATCGTCACCGCCAACCAGGCCGTGATCGACCCGGACAAGTACCCCTACACGCTCACCACGGACTGGGGCTACGGCACCCGCAGCCAGCGGATCACCGACCTGATCCAGTCGAAGATCGACGACGGCGGCAAGATCTCGACCGACGACATGCGGCAGATGCAGGTCGACAACAGCAGCGAGATCGCCAAGCTGCTCGTGCCCACCCTGCTGAAGATCGACATCGACGACAAGGACGTCCGCGAGGCGCAGAAGCTGCTGGAGGGCTGGGACTACACCCAGGACGCCGACTCCGCGGCCGCCGCCTACTTCAACGCGGTGTGGCGCAACATCCTCAAGCTCGCCTTCGGCAACAAGCTGCCCAAGGAGCTCCGCGTCGAGGGCCAGTGCCTGTGGGTCGAGAAGGCCGACAGCACCGGCCCGGTCGACGAGGAGACCAAGGTCCGTGAGTGCGGCCAGCGCGATCCCGACCAGGCGCAGCCGGACGGCGGCGACCGCTGGTTCGAGGTCGTGCGCAACCTCATGAACGACGAGAAGAGCGACTGGTGGACGACGCCGAAGGGCGTCGGGGACCGCCCCGAGGCCACCAACCGGGACCAACTCTTCAAGCGCGCCATGATCGACGCCCGCTGGGAGCTGACCGCCAAGCTCGGCAAGGACATCGACACCTGGAGCTGGGGCCGGCTGCACCGCCTGTTCCTCAAGAACCAGACCCTCGGCACCGAAGGCCCCGGCTTCCTGAAGTACATCCTCAACCGCGGCCCCTGGAAGCTCAGCGGCGGCGAGGCCACGGTCAACGCGACCGGCTGGAACGCCGCCGGCGGCTACGGCGTCGTCTGGGTGCCGTCGATGCGGATGGTGGTCAACCTCGGTGACCTCGACAAGTCGAAGTGGATCAACCTCACCGGCGCCTCCGGGCACGCCTACAGCGCCCACTACACCGATCAGACGAGCAAGTGGGTCAAGGGCGAGCTGCTGGACTGGTCCTTCTCGAAGGACGCGGTCGACAAGAGCACGAGCGACACCCTGGTGCTCAAACCGTGAACCGCTGAAGCGCGGCTGAACGCGAACAACCGAAGGGCCCCTCCACACGCGCGTGGAGGGGCCCTTCGCGCACGTCGGGCGCGACGCACGAGCACGGGGCGTGCATCAACCGCCGCACGCCCCCTGAGCGTTCAGCGATCCGCCGCCCGCGCGTCACCACGAAAACGGCGCACGCCCGACGGCGTCACCACCGCGTCCACCGGCCGGTCGTGCGCCTCCTCCGGGACGCGCTCGACGACTTCGGAGTCGTAGAGCAGCACCACCAGCGCGGGATGCGCACCCGCACGCTCCAGGCGCGCGAGCACGCGGTCGTACGACCCACCGCCCCGCCCCAGCCGCATGCCACGCGCGTCGACCGCGAGGCCGGGCAGCAGCACGACGTCGGCGGCGGTCACGGCGTCGGGGCCCAGACGGTCGCCCGCGGGCTCGAAGAGGGCCATCTTCCCGCCGGGCCGGATGCGTGCGAGAGAGCCCTCGCCCGCGTACGCGCCCCAGTCCAGGTCGTTGTCGGGCAGGAGCGCGGGGAGCAGGACGTGCGCGCCCCGCGCGCGCAGCGCGTCCAGCAGCGCGAGCGTGCCGGGCTCGCTCCCCACCGAGACGTACGCCGCCACCGTGCTCGCCTGCGCCAGCTCGGGCAGCTCGAGCGCCCGCTTCGCCAGCGCGGTCGCCGTTTCCCGCAGGTCATCGGCCGTCAACCTGCTTCTCACCGAGAGGAACTCTCGCCGCAACATTCGTTTGTCAGGCTCGTCAGGACGTCCGATGTGACTCACAGTCCGCTCCCTTATCCTTTCAATGCGCTCATATCAGGGTTAATTAACCGGAGCCTCAGATTCCCTGCAAAGGCACCGGATAAGGTTGCGGGCATGACTCAGTCGCACCCTCGGATCAGCAAGGCTGTCATCCCAGCAGCAGGCCTCGGCACCCGGTTCCTGCCGGCCACCAAGGCCACTCCCAAGGAGATGCTGCCGGTCGTCGACAAGCCGGCGATCCAGTACGTGGTCGAGGAGGCCGTCTCCGCGGGCCTCGACGACGTCCTCATGGTCACGGGCCGCAACAAGCGCCCCCTCGAGGACCACTTCGACCGCAACTACGAGCTGGAATCGGCCCTTCAGAAGAAGGGTGACGCCAGCCGGCTCGCCAAGGTGCAGGAGTCCAGCGACCTCGCGACGATGCACTACGTCCGCCAGGGCGACCCCAAGGGCCTCGGTCACGCCGTGTTGTGCGCGGCCCCGCACGTGGGGCACGAGCCCTTCGCCGTTCTCCTCGGCGACGACCTGATCGACCCGCGCGACCCGCTGCTCAAGCGGATGGTCGAGGTGCAGGAACAGCACGGCGGCAGCGTCATCGCCCTCATGGAGGTCGCTCCCGAGCAAATCCACCTCTACGGTTGCGCGGCCGTAGACCCGACCGGCGACGGTGACGTCGTCAAGGTCCACGACCTGGTCGAGAAGCCCGCCGCGGCCGACGCCCCGTCCAACTACGCGATCATCGGCCGCTACGTCCTCGACCCGCACATCTTCGACATACTCCGCAAGACCGAGCCCGGCCGCGGCGGCGAGATCCAGCTCACCGACGCCCTCCAGCAGCTCGCGGCGGACGAGAAGGTCGGCGGCCCCGTGCACGGCGTCGTCTTCAAGGGCCGCCGCTATGACACCGGCGACCGTGGCGACTATCTGCGTGCCATTGTCAGACTCGCGTGCGAACGTGAAGACCTGGGCCCGGACTTCCGGACCTGGCTTCGCAGTTACGTAGCCGAGGAGATGTAGCAACGTTGAGCAACGCCGCGCCCCGCACCACCGGCCAGGACCACCTCTGGTCGGTGGACGAACACCTGGAGGACATCCTCGCGACAGTCCGCCCCCTCGAACCCATCGAGCTGCAGCTCCTCGACGCCCAGGGCTGCGTCCTGGTCGAGGACGTCACGGTGCCGGTCTCACTGCCGCCGTTCGACAACAGCTCCATGGACGGGTACGCGGTACGGGTCGCGGATGTCGCGGGCGCGAGCGAGGAGTTCCCCGCCGTCCTGGACGTCGTCGGGGACGTCGCGGCGGGCCAGGCCGACCTGCTCCATGTGGGCCCCGGCCAGGCCGCCCGCATCATGACCGGCGCCCCCCTGCCGCCCGGCGCCGAAACCGTCGTACCGGTGGAATGGACCGACGGAGGCCTCGGTGAGGGGCCCGTGACCGGGATGCGCGCCCGCGCACTGGCCCCCGAGGGCGCCGAAGGACACGTGCACGTGTACCGGCCCGCCGAGGCACGCGCGCACGTACGCGCCAAGGGCAGCGACGTCAAAGCCGGCGACCGCGCCCTCGAAGCCGGTACGGTCCTCGGCCCTCCGCAGATCGCCCTGCTCGCCGCGATCGGCCGCGGCACCGTACGCGTGCGCCCGCGCCCGCGCGTGGTCGTCATGTCCACCGGCAGCGAACTCGTCCAGCCCGACGAGGGACTCGGCAGCGGTCAGATCTACGACTCCAACAGCTTCGCCCTCACCGCCGCCGCCCGCGACGCCGGCGCCATCGCCTACCGCGTGGGCGCCGTCGCCGACGACGCCGAAACTCTCCGCGACACCATCGAGGACCAGCTTGTCCGCGCCGACCTCATGGTCACCACGGGCGGCGTGAGCGTCGGGGCCTACGACGTCGTCAAGGAAGCCCTCTCGCACGTCGGCGACGAGGACGAGGCGGGCAGCGGCATCGACTTCCGCAAGCTCGCCATGCAGCCCGGCAAGCCCCAGGGCTTCGGCTCCATCGGTCCCGACCACACCCCCCTGCTGGCGCTGCCCGGCAACCCGGTGTCCTCGTACGTCTCCTTCGAGCTGTTCGTGCGCCCCGCGATCCGCACCCTCATGGGACTGGACGACGTCCACCGGCCGCGCACGCGCGCGAAGCTGACCGCGGGCAAGGCGCTGACCTCGCCGAAGGGGCGCAGGCAGTTCCTGCGCGGGACGTACGCCGACGGCGCGGTGACCCCCGTCGGCGGCGCGGGCTCGCACCTGGTCGCGGCCCTCGCGCACGCGGACGCGCTGATCGTCGTCCCGGAGGACGTGGAGAGCGTCGAGCCCGGCACCGAGGTCGAGGTGGTCCTGCTCGGCTGAGTGCTCCTGGTTGGCGGTACCGTGTCGCGCACAACAGGCCCCTGCGCCGCACCGCGAAGGGCCGAGACCGGGAGCGCCACACAGCATGAGTACGCAGGACCGACTGACGCACATCGACGAGGCGGGCGCCGCCCGCATGGTCGACGTATCCGAGAAGGACGTGACCGCGCGCACCGCCCGCGCCAGCGGCCGCGTCCTCGTCTCGCCCCGCGTGATCGAGCTGCTGCGTGGCGAGGGAGTCCCCAAGGGTGACGCCCTCGCCACCGCGCGGATCGCCGGGATCATGGGCGCCAAACGCACCCCGGACCTGATCCCGCTGTGCCACCCGTTGGCGGTGTCCGGTGTGAAACTGGACCTGTCGGTCGCGGACGACGCCGTGGAGATCCTCGCCACCGTCAAGACGACGGACCGCACGGGCGTCGAGATGGAGGCCCTCACCGCGGTCTCCGTCGCCGCGCTCACCGTGATCGACATGGTCAAGGCGGTCGACAAGGGAGCGGTCATCACGGACGTGCGCGTGGAGGAGAAGACCGGCGGCAAGTCGGGCGACTGGAGCCGGGCGTGAGCGCCGGGGCCCATGAGGCAGAGCGCGCGCCGTATCGCGCGCTGGTCGTCACCGCCTCCAACCGTGCCGCCGCCGGTGTCTACGAGGACAAGGGCGGCCCCCTCATCGCCGAGGGACTGAGGAGCTTCGGCTTCGCCGTCGAGGGACCCCAGGTCGTGCCCGACGGCGATCCCGTGGAAGCCGCCCTGCGCGCCGCCGTGGAGGCCGGTTACGACGCCGTCGTCACCACCGGCGGCACCGGCATCTCACCCACCGACCGCACCCCCGAGGCCACCCGCAGGGTGATCGACCACGAGGTGCCGGGCATCGCCGAGGCCATCCGGGCGTTCGGACGGGAGAAGGTGCCGACCGCGGCTCTCTCGCGAGGACTGGCCGGAGTCTCGGGACGCACGCTGATCGTCAACCTGCCGGGCTCCACCGGCGGGGTGAAGGACGGACTGGCCGTCCTGGAGCCCCTGCTGACCCACGCCGTCGACCAGATCCGCGGCGGCGACCATCCCAGACCCGGCGCCGGTAACGGGGGTGTGAGCTGAACAGCCCAGCCTGGCCCGTCGTGCTCGCGGACGGCGATGTCGTCCTGCGGCCGATAAAGATGCGCGACCAGCGGGCGTGGCGCGAGGTCAACCGGCGCAACCGCGACTGGCTGCGCCCCTGGGAGGCGACCATCCCGCCGCCCACGCCCAGCGGGCCGATCGCGCACCGCCCGACCTACCGGCAGATGGTGCGTCATCTGCGCTCCGAGGCGAACGCGGGCCGGATGCTGCCGTTCGTCATCGAGTACCAGGGGCGGCTCGTCGGGCAGTTGACCGTCGCCGGGATCACCTGGGGCTCGATGTGCTCGGGGCACGTCGGCTACTGGGTGGACGAGTCGGTGGCCGGCCGCGGCGTGATGCCGACGGCGGTGGCGCTGGTCGTGGACCACTGTTTCCGGACCGTCGGCCTGCACCGCATCGAGGTCTGCATTCGTCCCGAGAACGGGCCCAGCCGACGCGTCGTGGAGAAACTCGGATTCCGCGAGGAGGGCCTCAGGCCCCGTTATCTCCACATCGACGGAGCCTGGCGCGACCATCTCGTCTTCGCGCTCACGGCGGAAGAGGTGCCGGAAGGGTTGCTCGCACGGTGGCAGCGGGCACGCTCACAGAAGGCGCCGCACCACACGCCCCGGAACCCGCAGAACACGCCGGGGAATCCCACATAGACCTGAGAAATTGAATATATGTTCGAGAATGATCGGTCGGAGACCGTCTCAGGGCATTAAATTCGCGCCCTCGGCGGCCTGCTGATCGCATCGGTCACAAAAAAAGCTCGAAATATCAGCCAGATCGTGCGACACACCGGCCCAATTGGCGGATGGCCTCACGCAAACCCCTCTACCGTGTGAGGCGTGAGCAGCAGCGGCCTCATCTACGCAGTCATTGTCGGGGCCTGGGCCGCCTACTTGGTGCCGATGTGGCTCCGTAGGCAGGACGAGCTGAACGAGGCCCGTCCGACGGAACGCTTCAGCACCGCCATCCGGTTGCTGTCCGGACGGGCGGGGATGGAGCGTCGGTACGCCAAGGACCTGCGGGCGCGCTCCACCGAGGAGGGGGAGCCCAGCGCCGTCGACCCGGATGCCGTCACCGACTCGGTGGACGTCCGGGCTTTCGCCATGCCTCCGACGCGCCCACAGGCGCGCGCGGAGATCCACGCGCGCGCGGAAGCACCGGCGTCCGGGCGCAGGGAATCGGTGCGTGAACCGGCGCGCGAACGGGCAGCCGAGCCGGCGCCCGCAGCCGCGTCGGCACCGGCGCCCGCATCCGGATCCGCGCCCGCGCGCAGACCCGTGCCCACCCCCCGGCGCACCCCCTCGGCCGAGGCCGCCGCAGCGCGCGCCCGGCGCACGAAGGCGCTCGCGCGCCGGAGGCGCACCACCGTGGCGCTCTTCCTCGCGTTCACGCTCGGCGCGATCGTCGCCGCCGTCGGAGGACTCGCGTTCCTCTGGGCGCCAGGCGTACCCGCCGTGCTGCTCAGCGCGTACATCGCCTACCTGCGTTCCCAGGAACGCCGCCGCTTCGCCTACCAGATGGACCGCCAACGGGCGGAGGCGGCGGCGCAGCGCCTGAAGGAGCGTGCGCGACAACCGCGCCGGCGGCCGTCCGCGGACGGCCCCGCCGACGCGGACGAACCGGACGAGGGACCAGAAGCCGAGCAGCAGGACGCCGGGCTGTCGGCGCTCGCCGCCGACCGGCGTGCGCTCGTCGAGCAGACCGATCACGCCGAGTGGGTCGACCAGCAGCGTGAGCGGCAGCGGCGGCCGGGGCACGGGGACAGCTGGGAGCCGGTGCCGGTGCCGTTGCCGACGTATGTGACCGCGCCGGTCGCTCCGCGGGCCACGGCCGACGTGGACCTGGGGGCGCCGGACGCGTGGAGCTCGGCGCGGTCGAGTTCGGTCGCCGGGGACCGGGAGGCGCGCGCCGGACAGGACGGCTCCGGGTCGGACGCGGAGCCGGGGGAGCCGCCCCGCGCGGAAGCCGCCGAGGCCGCCGAGGACAGGGCGGACGGCGGCGGGCGCAGTGACGCTCGTCGGGCCGCGTCCGCGCGGCGGGCCCGGGAGCGGGGGCGCACGCCGCTGTTCGACCAGTACGAGGACGGGGAGCGGCCGCGCGCGGCCAACGAGTAGCCGAGGCAGCCCCCACCTGTGGGTTGCCGCTCCGGCAGGGCAGGGAACGGATTTCCAAGCACCCCGATCGGGGTGCTAAGGTTTCACTCGTTGCAAGGGCCTGTGGCGCAGTCCGGTAGCGCACCTCGTTCGCATCGAGGGGGCCAGGGGTTCAAATCCCCTCAGGTCCACGCAGCATAGAGCCCCTGGCGGTGATCACCGCCAGGGGCTCTTGCCATGCCTGCGCGAGGAAGAGTTGCCGCCACCTAACGCCGGCCGCCGACCGGACCCCGTAGCGCGAGACCCGCCGGGACCACCGCCGCGACGACGGCGAGGACGGCGCAGGCCGCGGTGGTCGCGCCGAGTTCGGGCCAGGGGACGTGGATCGGGGACCGTACCGACTGAAGGCCGAGCGCGGTCCACATGCCGGTGAGGTTGAGGGTCGTCACCAGCAGGCCCAGGATCGCGCCCGCCGCGACCACCGTCAGGGACTCCAGGGCCACGAGACGGAGCACCTGGGCGCGCGTGGCTCCCGCAAGCCGTAGGGACGTCAGTTCGCGGGTGCGGTCGGACGTCGCCATCAGGAGCGTGTTGACGAGCGAGAGGGCCGTGTACAGGAGAGCTATCCCCAGGACCAGGAGATAGCCGAGGCGGGTGGTCGCGTCGGCGGCCGTGAAGCCGGTCGCGGGGTGGGCGGCGGCCAGCCATGCGTCGCGGGTGAGCAGCCTCGCCTGGGGGGCCGCCGAGCGCAGGGCAGCCCGCACCGACTTGGCCTCGGCGCCCTCCCGCACCCGCACCTCCACCCGGTCCACCGCCGCCCCGCGCGCGTTGGCAGGCGTGACGTACACCCCGTTGTCGCCCGTCCCGACCGGCATCACCGCGGCGATGCGGAGGGATCTGCGGGTGCCGTCGCCGAGCCAGACGGTGACGTGTTCGCCGACCTCGTGCCGTGCCCACTCCTCGTTGACGACGATCGAGTCGTCGGAGAGATCGGAGAGCCTGCCTGCCGCCAGAGGGACGGCGGTCGTCCTGGCGAGCCGCTCCGGATCGGCCGCTCTCGCCTCGGACTTGACCAGGGCCACGCCCTCCTCCAGGACGTACACCTCGCTCGACGCGGTCGGTGAGACCTCGGCGCCCCGGACCGCGCGCAGACGGTCCACCGTCCGCGGGTCCAGGCCCGTCGCCGAGGTCAGCACGTAGTCGGCCCGTGTCCGCTCCCGTGCCTCCGTGGCCCGCGCGTCGTTCAGGGTCGCTGTCGCGCCCAGCAGCGAGCCCGTCAGGGCCACCGTGACCAGCACGGGAGCGGCCAGGGCGGCCGTGCGGCGGAGGGAGGTCGTGGTGTTGGCGCGGACCAGCATGCCGCGCGGGGTGAGAAGCCGGATCAGGGGGCGGACCAGGAGCGGCGACAGGAGGGCCGTCGCCGTGATCAGGAGCAGCGGACGGCTGGTGTACGTCTTGCGGTGCAGCAGGTCGCCCGGATCCGTCAGGAGCGTCACGGCGAGCGTGACCGCCGCCGTCAGCAACAGGGCCGCCCCGCACAGGAGTCGGGCCCGCGTCAGAGGCTGCTCGTCCGCCGACGCCTCGCGCAGGGCCTGGGCCGGGGCGGTGCGGCCGGCCCGCCAGGAGGCGGCCGTCGCCCCGCACAGCGCCACCGACAGGCCCGTCCAGAACGCCATTTGGTACGGCCAGACAGGGGTGCCGATCGTGAACCAGGCCGGCGCGACACCACCTTCGACCACCCGCTCCGCGAGCCATGGGGCGCCGTACGACCCCAGCGCACAACCTGCCGCCGACGCGAGGACGCCCACGAACAGGGCTTCCGCCAGCACCGTGCGCCGGATCTGGCCCGGCGTCGCGCCCGTGGTGCGCAGCAGGCCGAACTCCCTGCGGCGCTGGGCCACCGCGAACGCGAAGGTGGACGCCACGACGAACACCGACACGAAGCCGGTCACCCCGCCGGCCGTGCCGAACAGGGCGTTCAGCGTCGTCAGCGCCTCGGCGTCACGGCCGGGATCCGCGTCTGCGAGCCGCCGCTCGACGCCGACCAGTACCCGGGCGCCCGTCCCAGAGGACGCCACCACCCGTCGTACCGCCTCCGGCGCCGCCTCGACCACGAGCTGCGTGCTCACCGGCGCCAACTCGGCGGCACGCGCGTCCGTGTAGAAGAGGGCGCGTTCGAAGCCGGGGGAGCGTGCATCGCCAACCACGCGCCCCGCGTGGACTGAGGGCGCCGCGCCGACGGCGCGCCCAGCGCCCACCGCGCCCACCGCGCCCACCGCGCCCACCGCGCCCACCGCGCGCGCCGTGCCTGCCGCGCGCCCCACGTCGCCCACGCGCGCCGTGCCCACCACCCGTACCGTGCCGTGCGCCGTCCGCAGACGCTCTCCCACGGCCGTCCCCGTACCCGTGGCGGCCACCACCTCGTCCGCTGCGCGTGGCGGTCGGCCCGACGTCAGGTGGTACGGGGCGAAGGCCGCGGTCGACCAGGGGTGGCCGATCAGGTCGTCGTGTACCGCGAAGGTGCGGTCCTGGGTGACCGGGCCGAGCTCGCGGAGCGCGGCCACCGTCTGACGCGGTATCGGGCGTGGGTGGGCCAGGGGTTGGGTGCGGTCGCCGATCCGGGTCTGTACGCGCAGGGTGTCCTCTCCTTGCACCACGACCGGGGCGGCGGCGAAGCGTTCCGGGGCGCGCTCGGGGGCGTCGAGGGAGGAGGCGAGTGTCAGGCCCATGACCGTGAGCAGGGCGACGCCCAGGGAGAGGGCGACGAAGCTGCCGGTGAAGGTGGTCCAGCGGCAGCGCAGGGTGCGCAGGGCGAAGGTCAGCACGGCGCCGCCTCCAGCGTGGTCATACGGGTGGCCACGTCGGCCGCCGACGGCCCCGTCAGCTCCCCGTGGACCCTGCCGTCGACCAGGAAGACGACGCGGTCGGCGTACGACGCGGCCACCGGGTCGTGCGTGACCATGACGATCGTGCGGTCCTCGGTGTCGACCAGGTCGCGGAGCAGCGACAGCACCTCGTGGCCCGCGCGGGTGTCCAGGGCGCCGGTGGGTTCGTCGGCGAAGAGCACCTCGGGGCGGGTGATCAAGGCGCGGGCCAGCGCCACGCGTTGCTGCTGGCCGCCGGAGAGCCGGTCGGGGCGGTGTCGGGCGCGGTCGCCGAGTCCGACCCGTTGCAGTGCCTCACGCGCGCGTGCCTTCGACACGCGTCGGCCGGCCAGGCGCAGCGGCAGGACGACGTTCTGCTCGGCGGTGAGGGAGGGCAGGAGGTTGTACGACTGGAAGACGAAGCCGACGCGTTCGCGGCGCAGCAGGGTCAGACGGCGTTCGCTCAGCCCGGTCAGTTCCGTGTCGCCGATGCGCACCGAGCCCGAGGTGGGCCGGTCCAGGCCGGCCGCGCACTGCAACAGCGTCGACTTGCCCGAGCCGGACGGGCCCATGACCGCCGTGAACGTGCCCCCGGGGAAGGCCAGTGAGACGCCGTCCAGGGCTCTCACGCCGTCGTCGCCGTCGCCGTACCGCCTGCTGACGGACGTCAGTCTGATCGTCATGTGCCCTCATTAGGTGTGGAGTAGTTCGCGGACGTTCAGGAGAGGGCTCCACCAAACCGCGTCACCGCACCCCGAAGCAGTGCGGCAGAAGCGAGACTTGGGGTAGGGCCAGGCATACCCCCGGTTCTCCGGCTGGACGGATTCCGTCCGCCCCGGCCCGGCTCCTACCGTGATCTCCATGACGGTGTGGCAGGCGCTCGGCGGGCGTGGGTATCTGAGGTCGGCGTGGCCGTGGCGGTCGGTCGCGTTCCTGGCGAGCGGGGCGCTGTTCGGGGCGGTCGTGCTGGTCGGGATCGTCGCCGGGGTCGCCGTGGGGGCGGCGACGGCCGTCGTCCTCGTCGGGCTGCCGTTGCTCGTGCTCACCGCGCTCGCCGGGATTCCGGTGGCCGCCGTGGAGCGGTGGCGGGTGCGGACGGCGGGGGTGGGGGACGCGCCCGCGGGGGCGCATCGGGTGCCTGACGCGCCGGGGCTCGCGCGCTGGCTCGTCGTACGGCTCAAGGAGCCGGAGACCTGGCGGGAGTTGGCGTACGCCGTGCTTCTCGCGCTCGTGCTGTGGCCGCTGGACGCGCTCGTCGTCACCTTCGCCGCCGGGGTGCCGCTGTTCCTGCTCGCGACGCCGCTGCTGGTCGCCTTGGAGGGCGAAGCGAAGGTGGTCAAGCTGTGGACGGTCGACACCTGGCCGGCCGCGACCGGGGCCGCGGTGGCCGGGGGCGTGTTGCTCCTGGTGGGGGCGTACGTGCTGGGGGTGGCCGCCGGGGCGCGCGCTGAGGTGGTGAGGGCGTTGTTGGGGGCGCGTGGGCAGGACAGTGCGCGGGTCGCTGAGCTCGTGCGCTCGCGCGTGCGGCTGGTGGACGCCTTCGAGGCGGAAAGGCGCCGTATCGAGCGCGACCTGCACGACGGCGCACAACAACGGCTCGTTGCCCTCACCATGCGCCTCGGCCTCGCCCGCCTCGACGTCCCGCCCGGCCCGCTCGCCGACCAACTCGCCACCGCGCACGGCGAGGCCGAGAAAGCCCTCGCGGAACTCCGCGAACTCATCCACGGCATCCACCCCAAGGTCCTCGCCGACTACGGCCTCGAAGCCGCCGTCACCGACGCGGCCGACCGCAGCGCGATCCCCGTGGACGTCCACCTCGACCTGCCTGGACGGTTGTCCCAACCCGTCGAGTCCGCCGCCTACTTCGTCGTCTGCGAAGCCCTCGCCAACGTGGGCCGACACAGCGGGGCGAGCCGGGCGGTCGTCAGCGGGGGGCACGACGAGGAGCGGTTGACGCTGGAGATCCGGGACGACGGACGCGGGGGCGCGGACCTCGACGGCGGCACCGGGCTGACCGGTCTCGCCGACCGGGTGTCAGTGCTCGATGGCAGACTCTTCCTGTCCAGCCCGCCGGGCGGACCGACCCTGCTGCGAGTGGAGATCCCTTGCCGGCCGACCGAGCCCTGCGCATAGTCCTCGCCGAGGACAGCGTGCTGCTGCGCGACGGACTCGTCGGCCTGCTCACCCGGTTCGGGTACGAGGTGGTCGCGGCCGTGGGCGACGCGGACGCCCTCCTCGCCGCCGTCGCCGAACACACGCCGGACGTGGTCGTGACGGACGTCCGCATGCCGCCCGGCTTCCAGGACGAGGGACTGCACGCGGCGGTGAAGCTGCGCGAGGAGCGGCCCGGGCTGCCGGTGCTGGTCCTCAGCCAGTACGTGCAGCGGGCGTACGCCGCCGAACTCCTCGACTCCGGGGACGGCACCGGGGTCGGCTATCTGCTCAAGGACCGGGTGGGCCAGGTCGAGGAGTTCGTGGCGGCGCTGCGGGAGGTCGCGGCCGGGGGCACGGTCGTGGACGCCGAGGTCGTACGGCAGTTGCTGCGCCGGCGACGGGATCCGCTCGCCCGGCTCACCCCGCGCGAGCGGGAGGTGCTGGCGCTGATGGCCGAGGGCAAGTCCAACGGCGCGATAGCCAAGGCGCTGGTGGTGTCCGAGGCGGCCGTCGGCAAGCACATCGGCTCGATCCTCACCAAGCTGGACCTGCCCCCGGCCGACGACACGCACCGCAGGGTGCTGGCGGTGCTCGCCTACCTCAGGGCCTGACGGCCCTCGAAGAGAAGCGGCGGTCACAGCGCCTTCGCGTAGCAGCGGCTGGACTCGTAGTGCCGGTAGTAGCCGAACTTCTCGCACGGCTCGTAGCCGCTGGAGAGATACAGCGCTATGGCCTCCGGCTGCTTGTCGCCGGTCTCCAGGACCATGCGGAGCCGGCCCGCCGCGCGCGCGTCCTCCTCCAGGGCGGCCAGGATGCGCCGGGCGAGGCCGTTGCCCCGCGCCTGCTCTATGACGTACATCCGCTTCAGCTCGGCGTCCCCGTCGCGGTACCCCTCGTCGTTGGTGTCCTGCGTGCGCCAGCCACCCGTGGCGACCGGGCTGCCGCACTCGTCGTAGGCGATGAGATAGACGCCGTTCGGCGGGTCGAAGTCGGACGGGGCCAGGGGCGTGGCGTCGCCGTCGTCGCCGTAGCGGACGGCGTACTCGGCCTGGACCTGGTCGTTGAGCTTGACGGCGTCGGGGTGGTCGAAGGAGATGCGACGGATGACATGCATGTCGGAAACGGTAAGCCAAGACCGTCCAGAACAGGACTCAGTCCAAGGTGCGGGTAAGGTGCCCTGGTGCTCACTGTGACCTCTGCGAATGTAAACGGACTCCGCGCCGCCGCGAAGAAGGGCTTCGTGGAGTGGCTCGCGGACACCTCCGCCGATGTGCTCTGCCTGCAGGAGGTGCGCGCCGAGCCGCAGCAGCTGCCCGAAGAGGTCCGTACACCCGAGGGCTGGCACGTCGTGCACGCGCCCGCCGACGCCAAGGGCCGCGCCGGCGTCTCCCTCTACAGCCGCCGGGAGCCCGACCGCGTCCAGGTCGGCTTCGGGTCGAGCGAGTTCGACACCAGCGGGCGGTACGTCGAGGTCGACCTGCCCGGTGTGACGGTCGCCTCCCTCTACCTCCCCTCCGGCGAGGTCGGCACCGAGCGCCAGGACGAGAAGGTCCGCTTCATGGGCGAGTTCCTCGCCTACCTCAAGGGCTTGCGCGAGCGCTGTGCCGCCGACGGCCGCGAGGTCGTCGTCTGCGGCGACTGGAACATCGCCCACCAGCCGGCCGACCTGAAGAACTGGCGCGCCAACCAGAAGAACTCCGGCTTCCTGCCCGAGGAGCGGGAGTGGCTGACGCGGGTCTTCGACGCGACCGACGGCGGTTACGTCGACGTGGTGCGGGCGCTGCATCCCGATGTCGAGGGGCCGTACTCGTGGTGGTCGTACCGGGGGCGGGCCTTCGACAACGATTCAGGTTGGCGCATCGACTACCACGTCTCGACTCCCGGCCTGGCCGCCAAGGCGGTCAAGGGGTTCGTGGAGCGGGCGGCCACCCACGCCGAGCGCTGGTCGGACCACGCGCCGGTGACCGTGGTCTACGACCTCTGACCCCTGGCCTCTGACCCCTGGCCTCTGACCCCTGGCCTCTGACCCCCTGGCCTCTGACCCTAGGCGTCCTGTCCCCGCTAGCCCTGCTTGCGCAACCGCCGGTCCAACGCCAGTGACAGTTCCGCCTCCACCACGCTCCGTGCGAGGGGGCGCAGGCGGGCGAGGTCGTTTTCCGTGGCGTGGCGGAGGACCAGGTCGGTGAACATCTCCGCCAGTTCGTCGACGTGGTCGCGGACGCGTTTGCCGGCGGCCAGGACCTCGGCGAGGGGGATGCCCTCGGCGACCAGGGCCGAGGAGACGTCGAGGAGGCGGCGGCTGATGTGGACGATCTCGTCGCCGTCGGTGCCGAGGTAGCCGAGCTCCAGTGCGGCGGCGAGGTTCTCCGGGGTGACCTGGCCCTCGAAGCGGGCGGCGAGTTCCTCGGGGGTGAGGCGGACCGGTTCCTCTTCGGAAGGGGGGTCCACGCCCAGCAGGTCCGCCACGTCGCGGCCGTGGTCCAGGGCCTCCGCCAGCTCCCCGATGCCGGTCAGGGTGTGGCCGCGTTCCAGCAGGGCCGCGATCGTGCGCAGGCGGGCCAGGTGATGGTCGTCGTACCAGGCGATACGGCCCTCGCGGCGGGGCGGCGGGAGCAGTTTGCGTTCGCGGTAGAAGCGCAGGGTGCGCACGGTGATGCCGGCCTTCCTCGCCAGCTCCTCCATGCGGTACTCGCGGTGCTCCTGCTTCTCCGTCACGCCCGCAGCCTATGTTGTACCGCCGGTAACTTTCCTTCCCCCGACCCCTACCCATCGGTACGGAGCTGCTCTACCCTCCGATTGCGCCAGTGTTCACTGGCGGAGTCGGACAGCGTGGAGGGTTCGGGATGACCGAGCACGAGCATGTGCGGGTGGCGGTGATCGGGTCCGGGTTCGGGGGGCTCGGGGCCGCCGTACGGCTGCGGCGGGAGGGTGTCACCGACTTCGTCGTGCTGGAGCGGGCGGACAGCGTCGGGGGCACCTGGCGGGACAACAGCTATCCCGGGTGCGCCTGTGACGTGCCCTCCCACCTCTACTCCTTCTCCTTCGCCCCCAACCCCGACTGGCCGCGCACCTTCTCCGGGCAGGAACACATCCGGGCCTATCTGGAGCACGTCGCCGACGTCTTCCACCTCCGGCCGCACATCCGCTTCGGCTCCGAGGTCATGCGGATGGCCTGGGACGCGGAACGGCTGTGCTGGGACATCGAGATCAGCGGGGGCCGGCGGCTCTCCGCCGACGTCGTCGTCTCCGCCACCGGGCCGCTGTCCGACCCGAAGATCCCCGACATCCCGGGGCTCGACTCCTTCCCCGGCAAGGTCTTCCACTCCGCCCGCTGGGACCACGGCCTCGACCTGCGCGGCAAGCGCGTCGCCGTGGTCGGCACCGGGGCCTCCGCGATCCAGATCGTGCCCGCCATCCAGCCGCAGGTCGGCCGGCTCACCCTCTTCCAGCGCACCCCGCCCTGGGTGATGCCCCGCGTCGACCGGGCCATCACCGGCGCCGAGCGGGCCCTGCACCGGGCGCTGCCGTTCACCGGGCAGGCCCGGCGCGGACTGCTGTGGGGCATCCGGGAGTTGCAGGTCTCGGCGTTCACCAAGCACCCCGAGCAGCTCGGGTTCGTCGAGCAGCTGGCCAAGCGGAACATGGGGCGGGCCGTCAAGGACCCGGCGCTGCGCGCCAAGCTCACCCCCGACTACCGCATCGGCTGCAAGCGCATCCTGCTGAGCAGCGAGTACTACCCGGCGCTCGCCCGGCCCAACGTCGACGTCGTCGCCGGCGGTCTGCAGGCAGTCCGCGGCTCCACCCTCGTCGCCGCCGACGGCACCGAGGCCGAGGCGGACGTCATCGTCTTCGGTACGGGCTTCCACGTCACCGACATGCCCATCGCCGAGCGGGTCGTGGGCGCGGAGGGCCGGACCCTCGCCGAGGTGTGGAAGGGCGGCATGGAGGCCCTGCGCGGCGCCTCCGCCGCCGGGTTCCCGAACTGGATGACCATCATCGGGCCCAACACCGGCCTCGGGAACTCCTCGATGATCCTGATGATCGAGTCCCAGTTGAACTACCTGGCCGACTTCGTACGGCAGTTGGACGTCCTCGGCGGACGCGCCGCCCTCGACGCCCGGCCGAGCGCGGTCGGCGCCTGGAACCGGCGGGTGCAGGAGCGGATGAAGCGCACGGTGTGGAACACCGGCGGCTGCACCAGCTGGTACCTCGACGAGGGCGGCCGCAACACCACCATCTGGCCGGGCACGACGAGCGAGTTCCGGCGGGCGACACGGCGTGTGGACATCACCGAGTACGAGGTGATCCGCGCCCAGAAGGTCACCAAGAAGACGGAGACGAAGGACGAGGTGTCCGCGTGAGCCGGCTCATGTCCGTCGTGTCCGGGCCCTACGCCCCGCCCGCCCCCACCCGTGAACTCACCGCCGTCTCCGCCGACGGCGCCCGCCTGCACGTCGAGGTCCACGGGCCCGAGGGCGCCCCCGCCGTCGTCCTCGCCCACGGCTGGACCTGCTCGACCGCCTTCTGGGCGGCGCAGATCCGGGACCTCGCCGTCGACCACCGGGTCATCGCCTACGACCAGCGCGGCCACGGACGCAGTCCCGCGAGCCCGGCGTGCAGCGTGGACGCGCTCGCCGACGACCTGGAAGCCGTACTGGAAGCGACCCTGGCACCCGGGGAGAAGGCCGTGATCGCCGGGCACTCCATGGGCGGGATGACGGTGATGGCCGCCGCCACCCGGGCCGCCTTCCGGGAGCACGCCGCCGCGGTCCTGCTGTGCAGCACCGGGTCCTCGCGGCTGGTCGCCGAGTCGACCCTCGTACCCCTGCGGCCCGGGCGGCTGCGGACCTGGCTGACCCAGCGCGTCCTCGGATCGCGGGCGCCGCTCGGGCCGGTCACTCCTCTCGCCCGGCGGATCCTCAAGTACGGGACGATGGGGCCAGGTTCGGCCCCGCACATGGTGGAGGCGTGCGCGCGGATCGTGCACGCGTGCCCGCGCAAGGTGCGGTACTCCTGGTCGCAGGTGCTCGATCTGCTCGACCTCGACCACGGCGTGCGCTCCCTCGATGTGCCGACGGCCGTCGTCGTCGGGACCGCCGACCGGTTGACGCCGCCGGTGCACGCGCGTGAGCTGGTGGCGGCGCTGCCGCAGTGTGTGGGGCTCACCGAACTGCCGGGACTCGGGCACATGACGCCCGTGGAGGCTCCCGAGCTGGTCACCGGGAAGATCCGGGACCTCGTGACGACGTACGCGACGCTCAAGGAGGGCGCATGAGCAGGGTCGGTCTCGAAGGACAGGTCGCCGTCGTCACGGGCGCCGCGCGCGGTGTCGGCGAGCTGCTCGCGCGCAAGCTGTCGGCGCGTGGGGTGAAGGTGGCGCTGGTCGGCCTGGAGCCGGACGCGCTCAAGCAGGTCTCCGAACGGCTGCACAGCGACAGCGACCACTGGTACGCCGACGTCACCGACCACGAGGCGATGGCGCGGGTCGCGCGGGAGGTCAAGGAGCGGTTCGGGAAGGTCGACATCGTCGTCGCCAACGCCGGTGTGGCGACTGGCGGTCCGTTCGTGGACTCCGACCCGGAGGCGTGGCGGCGGGTCATCGAGGTCAACCTGATCGGGTCGGCGGTCACCGCCCGGGCCTTCCTGCCGATGCTGATGGAGAGCCGGGGGTATCTGCTCCAGATCGCCTCGCTGGCCGCCATCACGCCCGCGCCGATGATGACCGCGTACTGCGCGTCCAAGTCCGGTGTGGAGGCGTACGCGCACAGTCTGCGGGCCGAGGTCGGCTACAAGGGCGTGCGGGTCGGCGTCGGCTATCTGTCCTGGACCGACACGGACATGGTGCGCGGCGCGGATCAGGACGAGGTCATGCGGGAGCTCAGGCAGCGGCTGCCGTGGCCGTCCAACAAGACGTACCCGCTGGGCCCGGCCGTGGACCGGATCGTCGCCGGGATCGAGCGGCGGGCCGGCCATGTGTACGGGCAGTGGTGGCTGCGCGGCATGCAGGGCGTGCGCGGGTATCTGCCGGGGCTCATCGGGACGGTCGGGGTACGGGAGATGCGGCGCTTCGGAGACCGGTTGGAGGGCATGCGGTCGGGACTCGTCGGCGCAGGTGGGGCCGCCGATGAGGAGGCGCGCGCTACGCACCGTGACTGATCGAAATGCGCACTGTGTCCGGGCGTGTGAATCTGGTCGAGGCCCCGGCTCGGGGCTCTTCCCCCACCCACTTCGGGAGTGAACCCACATGGGTATGAAGGACCAGTTCCAGGACAAGTCGGAGCAGTGGCAGGAGCAGGCCAAGCAGCGCGCTCAGCAGGGCAAGGAGCAGGCGCAGCGTGGCAAGGAGCAGCCGCAGCGCGGCAAGCAGCGGGACGAGGAGACGGAGCGGCTCCTGAATGAGGAGCAGGACCGGCTCGACCAGGACTACGACGCGTAGCCGCTGCGCTCGGCTTCAGCCGCTGAACATGGGGTGCCCCGAGGATCGGGGCACCCCATGTTCGCGTGGCCGTTCTGGGATGCGGTGTCGGGTGCAGGGGGGTGGGGGCTGGTCGCGCAGTTCCCCGCGCCCCTCAGGGAGTTGCCCGCGCCCCGGATTCAGAACCTCCCGGCGAATTTGCTCAAGACCTCGGCGGCAACTTCGGCCTCGACCTGTCCGGTACGTCGCTGTAATCCGGCGGCGTCGCAGGCGGGTTGGTGGTCAGGAGGTCCACCGCCAGCTTCACCGCGTCGTCCAGCTGCGCGTGGCGGCCCTCCGCCCAGTCCAGTGGGGTGCGCAGGATCTCCAGGTCCGGGGTGACGCCCCGGTTCTCCACGCTCCAGCCGTACGCGTCGAACCAGCCCGCGTTCATCGGCACCGTGATCACCGTGCCGTCGCCGAGCTGGTGGCGGCCGGTCATGCCGACGACCCCGCCCCAGGTGCGCTGGCCGACCACCGGGCCCAGCTTCAGCAGCTTGAACGCGGCCGTGATCATGTCGCCGTCGGAGGAGGTCGCCTCGTCCGCGAGGGCGACCACCGGCCCCCTCGGGGCGTTCGAGGCGTACGACACCGGCTGGGCGTTCCTCGTGAGGTCCCAGCCGAGGATCGTGCGGGTCAGCTTCTCCACGACGAGTTCGCTGATGTGGCCGCCCGCGTTGCCGCGTACGTCGACGATCAGGGCCGGCCTCGACACCTCCATGCGCAGGTCCCGGTTGAACTGGGCCCAGCCGGAGCCGCCCATGTCGGGGATGTGCAGATAGCCGCAGCGGCCGCCGCTCAACTCCCGTACGACCTCACGGCGTTTGGCCACCCAGTCCTGGTAGCGCAGGGGGCGTTCGTCGAGCAACGGCACCACGGCCACCCGGCGCGCGCGGCCCTCGCCCTCCGCCGGGGTGAACGTCAGCTCCACCGTCGTACCGCCCGCCCCGGCGAGCAGCGGGTACGGTCCGGTCACCGGGTCGACGGGGCGGCCGTCGACGTGGGTGAGGACCGCGCCCTCGCGGATGCCGGTGCCGGCCAGCGGGGAGCGGGCCTTGGAGTCGGAGGAGTCGCCGGGCAGGATGCGCTTGACGGTCCAACCGGCGTCCCGGCGGACGAAGTTGGCGCCCAGGAGGCCCTGGCGGCGCTGGTAGTGGGGCGGGCCCTCGTTGCGGCGGGCGGCGGTGACGTAGGCGTGGGAGGTGCCCAGTTCGCCGAGGACCTCGCGGAGCAGGTCCGCGAACTCGTCGGGCGTGGCCACCCGTTTGACCAGCGGGCGGTACTGGTCGAGGACCGCGTCCCAGTCGATGCCGCACATCCCCGGGTCCCAGAAGTAGGCGCGGATCAGCCGGCCCGCCTCCTCGTACGCCTGACGCCACTCGGCGCCGGGGTCGACGTCGTGCAGGATGCGGCGGGCGTCGATCCACACGGTGGAGTCGCTGTCGCCGGACTCGGTGGCGGGCACCGCGCGCAGGTCGCCCTCGTCGACGATCACCAGCCGTGAGCCGTCGCCGCTGACCGCGAACCAGTCGAGGTCGTCGACGAGTTCGGACTTCTTCGCCTTGCTGATGTTGAAGTACTCCAGGGTCGGGCGGCCGCTGGTGTCGTCCGGGTTGGCGAAGGTCTCGCCGAGGGCGCCCGAGATCGGCCAGCGCAGCCAGACCAGCCCGCCGCCCGTCACCGGGTACAGCGCCGAGTACTTGGAGGCGCTGACGGGGAAGGGGGTGACGCGGCTCTCCAGGCCTTCCACCTCCACCGTGACCGTGCTGCCGTCGCCGGGCTCGTCCTCCGCCGGGTCGAGGCCGCCCGCTGCCGGGCGGCCTTCGGGGTTGAGCGCGAAGGGGGAGGGGGTGGCCGAGGACAGAGGGACCAGGTACGGGCGGCAGCCCAGCGGGAAGGAGAGGTCGCCGGTGTGGACGTCGTACACCGGGTCGAAGCCGCGCCAGGAGAGGAAGGCGAGGTAGCGGCCGTCGCGGGTGAAGACCGGGTTCTCGTCCTCGAAGCGGCCGTTGGTGACGTCGACGATCAGCCGGTCCTTCATGCGGGCCATCTTGATCTGGCGCAGGGAGCGGCCGATGCCGGGGTGCGACCAGGTCAGCCAGGAACCGTCCGGGGCGAAGGACAGATCGCGGACCGGGCCGTTGATCGAGCGGATCAGCTCGGTGACCTCGCCGTTGGAGTCCTCCGTCGCGTCGATGAGGAGCAGCCGGCCGTCGTGGGAGGCGATGGCGAGGCGTTCGCCCCGCGGGTCGGAGACCAGTTCCAGGACGCGGCCCAGTTCGCCGGAGGCGAGCCGGCGGGGCTCGCGGTCGCCGGTCGCGCGGGGCAGGTGGGCGATCTCGATCGCGTCCTCGCCCTCCGCGTCGGTGACGTAGGCGACCTGGCCGACCGAGCCGAGCATCTCCGGGAGCCGGACCCGTACGCCCGGGGTGTCCGTGATCGTGCGGGCCGGGCCGTCGCGGTGGGTCAGCCAGTACAGGCTGCCGCGGACGACGACGGCGCTCGCGCGGCCCGTCTCGTCGACCGAGACGCCGTCCACGTGCTGGGCGGCCGGCACCTGGTACGGACGGCGTCCCGCGCGCGGGCCGCTCAGCCGGACGTCGAGCCTGCGGGGCGTCCCGGCCGGGGAGAGGTCGTCGACGATCCACAGGTCGCCCGCGCACTGGTACACCACCCGGGTGCCGTCGCTCGCCGCGTGCCGGGCGTAGAAGGCGTCGTGGTCGGTGTGGCGGCGCAGGTCGGAGCCGTCGTGGGCGCACGAGTAGAGGTTGCCGACGCCTTCGTGGTCGGAGAGGAAGGCGATCCGGCCGCCGACGAACATGGGGGAGTGGAGATGGCCGTCGAGGTCCTCCAGGAGGCGGTGGCCGTGCAGCCACAGGCGGCCCGTGGCGCCGCCGCGGTAGCGCTTCCAGGCGGCCGGTTCGTGCGGCGGGGTGCCGGTGAGCAGCAGGGTTCTGCGGTCGCCGTCGAGATCGGCGACCTGGATGTCGGAGACCGGGCCCCAGGGAAGCTTGCGGCCGGGGTCGCCGTCGGTGCGGACCTTGTAGGCCCAGGTGAAGTAGGAGAAGGGCTCGCCGTGGGAGGCGACGGCGAGGATCTGGCCTTCCGGCGTCCATCCGCAGACCTGCGTGTCCGGCGAGCCCCAGTACGTGAGCTGTCTGCCGGGACCGCCTTCCACGTCCGCCAGATGGATCTCCGGCACGAGGCTGCGCCAGCTCGTGTACGCGATGTGGCGGCCGTCGGGGGAGAAGCGCGGGTGGCCCACCTTGGTACGGTCGACGGTGAGCCGCCAGGCGCGGTCCGTGCCGTCCAGGGGGGCCAGCCACAGGTCGTCCTCGGCCACGAAGCACAAGAGGTCGCCGCTCAGATGCGGCAGGCGCAGATAGCTCACCTCTTCATGCTTTTCCGGGGGATGAGCCGGAGCAACTTGTGAAAAACCGGACCCGGGTGACGCAGGACACGAACGAAACCGTTTCGTTTCGCTAGTCGGTGCGCTACATTCGTCTTGTACTCACGTACGAAACCGTGTCGTTCGGCGCGGGACGCCGGAGTGGGAGAGGGTGAGAAGCATGACTGAGGTCGCGACGGCGCGTCGCAGTCGGATCACGCCCGAGCGCGAGGCCGAGCTGTACGAGGCCGTGCTCGAACTGCTCCGCGAGGTCGGCTACGACGCCCTCACCATGGACGCCGTGGCCGCCCGGACCCGCTCCAGCAAGGCCACGCTCTACCGCCAGTGGGGCGGCAAGGCCGAGCTCGTCGCGAAGGCCGTCCGGCACACCAAGCCCGGCGGTGCCGGCAGCCTCGCCCACATCGACACCGGATCGCTCAGGGGCGACCTGCACGCCCTCACCCTGCGCTCGGACGACTGCCAGATGGAGCAGAACTCCGCGCTCATGCGAGGCCTCGCCATGGCGATCCACGGCAACCCGGATCTCCTGGCGGCGTTCAAGGAACACCTCATCGGGCCGGAGATGGCGGACTTCCGCACCATCGTGCAGCGCGCGATCGACCGCGGCGAGGTCCGCCCGGACAACCCCGCGATCGACTTCGTGATGCACATGATGATCGGCGGGTTCGCCGCCCGCTCGATGATCGACGAGCAGCCGCCCACCCAGGCCTTCCTGCTGTCGTACATCGACGCCGTGGTCCTCCCCGCCCTCGGCAACCAAGGCGACTGACCCCCTTCCCCAGCACCACCCTCACCTGACGTACCCGCTCAATGTCGTCGGGACGATCACCCCTGCCACCCACCGGGCTGATCACCCCTGTCCCTGAACCACCCCACGACCTGACCGGGAGTACGCCCACGTGGCCACTTTCCTGTACAAACTCGGCCGGCTCGCCTTCCGGCGACGGCATTTCGTCGCCCTGATCTGGGTCGCCCTGCTGACGCTCGCGGGCGTCGGCGCGGCCAGCGCCCCCGCCGCGGGCTCCTCCTCCTTCTCGATCCCCGGCACCGAGGCCCAGAAGGCCTTCGACCTGCTGGAACAGCGCTTCCCCGGAGCCAGCGCCGACGGCGCGACCGGACGCCTGGTCCTCAAGGCGCCCGCGGGCGAGAAGATGACCGACGCCGCCAACAAGGCCACCGTCGCCAAGACCGTGACCGCGCTGGGCGACGGCTCCGAGGTCGACTCCGTCACCGACCCCTACAAGAGCAACGCCGTCAGCAAGGACGGCACGGTCGCGTACATCTCGGTGAAGTACGACGCGCCCTCCATGGAGCTCAAGGACTCCACCCGGGACGCCCTGGAGGCGGCCGGGGACCAGGCCCGGGACACGGGGCTGACCGTCGAGGTCGGCGGTGACGCGCTGCAGGCCGGGGCCGAGCCGGGCGCCGCCGGCGAGGTCATCGGCCTCGCCATCGCCGCGGTCGTGCTGGTCATCACCCTCGGCTCGCTGGTCGCGGCCGGGCTGCCGCTGCTGACGGCCATCGTCGGCGTCGGCATCGGCGTCTCCACCATCACCGCCCTCGCCAAGACGCTCGACCTCGGCGACACCACCTCCACGCTCGCCCTGATGATCGGCCTCGCGGTCGGCATCGACTACGCCCTCTTCATCGTCTCCCGCTACCGCGGTGAGCTCGCCGAGGGCCGCGACCGCGAGGAGGCGGCCGGCCGGGCCACCGGTACAGCGGGCTCGGCGGTGGTCTTCGCCGGCCTCACGGTCGTCATCGCGCTGGCCGGACTGTCGGTGGTCGGTGTGCCGATGCTGAGCAAGATGGGCCTCGCGGCGGCGGGCACCGTCGTGATCGCCGTCCTCATCGCGCTGACCATGATCCCGGCGCTGCTCGGGTACGCGGGCCGGAAGATCCGGCCGGCGGGCGAGAAGCGCAAGAAGTCTTTGGAGACCCCCGGGAAGCCGAACCTCGGCACGCGCTGGGCGAGCTTCGTCATCCGTCGTCCGGCCGTCGTGCTCCTGCTCGGCGTCGTCGGCCTCGGCACGATCGCGCTGCCCGCCACCTCCCTGGAACTGGGCCTGCCCGACGACGGCTCGCAGCCGACGTCCACCACCCAGCGCCGCGCCTACGACCTGCTCTCCGAGGGCTTCGGCCCCGGCTTCAACGGCCCCCTGATGGTCGTCGGCGACGCCAAGGACAGCGCCGACCCGAAGGCCGCCGCCACCCAGGTCGCGGACCGGATCAAGGGCCTGGACGACGTCGTGACGGTGACGCCCGCGACGTTCAACAAGGCCGGGGACACCTTCACCATCACCGTGATCCCGGACTCCAAGCCCTCCTCCACCCAGACCGAGGACCTGGTCCACGCCATCCGGGACGCCGGAGCGGACGTCAAGGCCGGCACCGACACCGACGTCCTGGTCACCGGCACCACGGCCATGAACATCGACTTCTCGCAGAAGCTCACCGACGCGCTGATCCCGTACCTGGCGCTGGTGGTCGGCCTGGCCTTCCTGCTGCTGATCGTGGTCTTCCGCTCGATCCTGGTCCCGCTGAAGGCGGCCCTGGGCTTCCTGCTCTCCGTCCTCGCCGCGCTCGGCGCCGTCGTCGCGGTCTTCCAGTGGGGCTGGCTGGGCGGTCTGATCGGCGTCGAGGAGACCGGCCCGATCATGTCGATGATGCCGATCTTCATGGTCGGCGTGGTCTTCGGCCTCGCGATGGACTACGAGGTGTTCCTCGTGACCCGGATGCGGGAGGCGTACGTCCACGGCGAGTCCCCGAGCCAGGCCGTGGTGACCGGGTTCAAGCACAGCGCCCGGGTCGTGGTCGCCGCCGCGGTGATCATGATGGCCGTCTTCGGCGGCTTCATCAGCTCCAGCGAGTCGATGATCAAGATGATCGGCTTCGGCCTCGCCATCGCGGTGTTCTTCGACGCGTTCGTCGTCCGCATGGCGATCGTCCCGGCGGTGCTCGCCCTGCTCGGCAAGAAGGCCTGGTGGCTGCCGAAGTGGCTGGACCGCGCCCTGCCGAACGTGGACGTCGAGGGCGAGGGCCTGGCGGCGCTCGACGGCCCGAAGGACAGCGATCCGGACGAGGACCGGGAGTTGGTGCGGGTCTGAGGTCCCTGGGCTGAACCCACGGCCGTGGTGCGGTGCGCTGCACCACGGCCGTGGGCCAGGGCGATTGTCAGTGCCCCGGTCTAACGTGGCGGGCATGACCACACTTGCCGCACGACCCCGCACGGCCCTGCTCGTGATCGACGTCCAGAAGGGCGTCGTGGCCGAGGCCCACGAGCGCGACGCCGTCGTCGCCAACATCGCCGCGCTCGTCGACCGCGCCCGCGAGGCGGACGTCCCGGTGGTCTGGGTCCAGCACTCCGACGAGCACCTGGTGAAGGGCAGCGACGCCTGGGAGTACGCGCCGGAGCTGATACGCCGGGACACCGAGGCGCTCATCCACAAGAACTTCGGCGACTCCTTCGAGGAGACCGAGCTGGAGGACGTCCTCGCGGCGGCCGAAGCGGGCCATCTCGTGGTGACCGGGGCGTCGACCGACGCCTGCATCCGCTCCACCATCCACGGCGCGTTCGTCCGCGGCTACGACGTCACCCTCGTCGGCGACGCCCACACCACGGACGACAACAGCAAGTGGGGCGCCCCGCCCCCGGACCAGGTCATCGCCCACACCAACCTGTACTGGCAGTACCACTCGGCGCCGGGGCGGAAGGCGGCGGTGGCGGACACGAAGGACGTCACGTTCACGTGACGTTTCAGTGCCCGGCTTAACGGGTCGCCTGTGCCCTACACGCACCGCTAGCGTGCGGTGCATGACGACCACCGACAGCCCAGCGGGCACCGCGGACTCCGGCGCCCACCCCCTGTTCGCCGAGGCCCTGCGCGCGAAGGGGCTCGACGACCTCCACCGCCAGGTCCGCCGCTTCCCGGAGGCCACCCGGACCGCCGCCGAGGCCGCCGCGGCGATCGGCTGCGAGCTCAGCCAGATCTGCAAGTCGCTGATCTTCGCGGCCGACGGGGTGCCGGTGCTGGTGCTGATGGACGGCGCCTCCCGGGTCGACGTCGAGCTGGTGCGGAAGGAACTCGGCGCCGAGAAGGTGACGCGGGCCAAGGCGGACGTCGTAAGGGAGGCCACCGGGTACGCCATCGGGGGCGTGCCGCCCTTCGGGCACCGTACGACGACGCGGGTGCTGGCCGACCGGTCGCTGCTGGAGCACGACCTCGTGTGGGCCGCCGCCGGCCATCCGCACGCCGTGTTCCCCATCGCGCCCGAGGACCTCGTCGCGCACGCCGGCGCCACCCTCGTGGACGTGCGCGAGCACACCCCGTGACGCCGGTCGTCACCGCGGCGGTGCTGTGCGCCGCGGTCACGCACGCCAGCTGGAACGCCATCGCGCACAAGATCACCGACAAGCTCGTCGGGTTCACGCTCATCGCGGGCGGCGGGACGCTGATCGGGCTGCTCATGGTGCCGTTCGTGGCGATACCGGCGGCGGGGGCGTGGCCGTATCTTCTCGCCTCCGCCGTGATCCACGTCGTGTACTACATGCTGCTGATGACGTCCTTCCGGCTGGGGGACTTCGGGCAGGCGTACCCCATCGCCCGGGGCAGCGCGCCGCTGGTGGTCACCGTCCTCGCCGCCGTCTTCGCCCACGAGGTGCCGGACGGGTGGGCCGCCGCCGGGATCGGGGTGTCCTGCGCCGGGCTGACCGGCGTCGCGCTGTGGGGGCTGCGGGGGCGCCGGCCCGACTGGGCGGCGATCGGGGCCGCGTTGGCGACGGGGCTGTCCATCGCCGCGTACACCGTCGTCGACGGGCTCGGGGTACGGGCCTCCGGGTCGTCGCTCGGGTACATCGCCTGGCTGATGGCCATCGAGGGCGTGTGCGTACCGGCGTACGCGCTCTACCGCTGGCGCGGTCAACTGCTCGCGGAACTGCGCCCGTTCGCGGCGGTCGGGCTGCTCGGTGCCGCGCTGTCCGTCGCCGCGTACGGGCTCGTGCTGTGGGCGCAGACCAAGGCCGAGCTGGCGCCGATCGCCGCCCTGCGGGAGTCGTCGATCATCGTCGGCGCGGCCATCGGGGCGGTGTTCTTCAAGGAGCGGTTCGGGGCGCCGCGAATCGTGGCCGCCGGATTGCTGGTGACCGGGATCGGGCTCATGCTGCACGCTGGGTGACCGGCCGCTCACTGGTTAGTCTGTGCCCCCATGAGCGGCGTCTTCATCAACTACCGCAGGGGCCGGCACTCCGGTGTCGTCGACGACCTCGACGCGGCGCTCGCGCGGCACTTCGGCAGGGACCAGGTGTTCCTGGACCGGCCGTCCCTGCTGCCGGGACAGCGGTTCGCGGACGCGCTGGTGGAGCGGGTCGCGGACTGCGACGCGCTGATCGCCGTGCTCCACCCCGGGTGGGCGGCCGAACGGCACGCGGCCGGGGCGCAGCCCTTGTCGGAGGCGCGGCAGCTGTCCGATGCCCGGCATCCGTCCGGGGCGGGGCTGCTGGGCGATTCCGAGGCACGGCATCTGTCCGACGCGCAGCCCCTGCCCGAAGCGCAGCCCCTGTCCGACGCGCGGCCCCTGCCCGGCGCGCGGCCTCTGTCGGACGCGCGGCCCCTGCCCGACGCGCGGCTCCCGTCCAACGTGCGGCTCCCATCCGATGCCCGGCCTCCGTCCGAGGCGCCGCTCCCGTCCGAGGTGCCGCTCCTGTCCGAGGCGCCGCTCCCGGCCGGGGCGCGGCGGTTGGATGATCCGGAGGACTGGGTGCGGCGGGAGATCGAGTGGGCGCTGGCGGGTGGGAAGTTCGTCCTGCCGGTGCTGCTCGACGGCGCCGAGATGCCCACCGCGGCCGAACTGCCGGCCACGCTCCGGGCGCTCGCCGGCCTCAACGCGCCCCGGCTGCGCGCGGCGCACTGGACCGCCGACCTCGCCGTGGTGGTCGCCGCGCTGGAAGGCGTCGTCCGCCCGGAGTGGCGGCCCGTCGACCCTCCCGAGGAGCGCGCGGCACGGCCGGGCGGGCGGTGGCTCGCGGCGCTGACCGGAGCGGTGGCGGCCACGGTACTCGTCGGTGTGCCCCTGCTGCCGCAGGACGACGACTGGGTCGGCACCGGCGTCCTGCCGTACACCCTGACCGCCGCCCTGATGTGCTGCCTCCTGCTCTGCGCCCCGCTGATCGCGGTCGCCGCCGTGCGGATCGTACGGCGGTCCGTCGACGATCTGGAGCGCGAGCTGCACACCGTCCGGCACCGCACCTACATCCGCGGGACCTGGCCCGTCGGCGTCGGCCTCGTCCTGGTCGGGGTGTACGGCGCGCTCCGCGGCGACCTGGGCGTGGTGCGGGCGCTGGTCCTGCTGCTGGTGCTGGGCGTCGCGGTCGCCCGGGCGGCGGCCGCCGACATCCGGCTGCGCCGACGCGACGACGAGCTGTGGGCCCGCTGGCCGCACCGGCTGCCCGACCGCGTGAACCGGGCCGAACTGCGCCGCGCCGTCGCCCGGCTCCATCTGCGCCTCGACCGGATGACCGCCCCGCTCTCGCGCGAGCAGCGGGAGAAGGCCGACTGGGAGCTGGCCGACATCGCCGGGGCGGCGCGGCGGGTGGCGCGGGAGGCGGCCCGGACGCGCGGGCTCTGGCTGCGGCGGGACCATCCGTGGCTGTGCGCCCTCTACACGGTGTGGCTGGCACTGATCACCGCGCTGGCGGCCGCGTCGGCGCGGGCCTTCGCCGACGCCGGGGAGGGGACGGTCCGGCGGTACGTGACGCTGGGGGTGGTCGTCCTGCTCGGGGTGCTGCTCGCGCTCGGCACCCTGGAGATCGCGTACCGGTACCAGCGGCGGCAACGGCGGGAGCTGGTACGGCAGATCGACGGGTACCGCGAGTCGCTGGCCGCGCGCGTGGCCGGCATGAGCCTTCCCGCGCGCGTCAAGGCGACGGCGCCGGCACCGCGGCCCGAGCAGTACGCCGAGCCCGAATAGGAGGCACAGGAAGCAGCGGCCCGGGCGTCGTCCGCCGGGCCGACTGGTCGCGGTCGCCCCCGCGGGAGCACTCTGGAAGGAAGTTCTTCCGGAGGTGATCGACATGATGCGCACCACTGTGGGATGGCACGTCGAGATGGAGTTCATGGAGGACGACGAGCACACCCGGGCGGTGGCCATGGTCCGGCTGCCCGACGGCAGCGAGGTACGGGCCCACGGCCAGGCCAGCCGCCACCACACCGACTCCAACCAACCGCGGGTCGGCGAGGAGATCGCCGGGGCCCGCGCGCTCAACGAACTCGCCATGGAGTTGCTGACCAAGGCGCACGGCGAGATCGACGCGGCATCCGGGCGGACGTCCCACCCGATCCACGTGTAGCTACGCGCAGCTATACGGCTGCTCGCACCGCCCGCACCAGCGCCTGCGCCCGCGGATCCGCCGTGACCGTCTTGCGCAGGCCGTTGGTCACATAGCCGAAGGCGATGCCCGACTCCGGGTCGGCGAAGCCGAGGGATCCGCCGCGGCCGGGGTGGCCGAAGGAGCCCGGACCGAGGAACGGGGACGCGCTGCCGTGCAGCATGTAGCCGAGGCCGAAACGGGTGTTGACCACCAGCACCCGGTCCGGCCCCGCCGACTCCTCCGCGCGGGCGCGCTCCACCGTGTCCTGGGACAGCAGCCGCACCCCGTCCACCTCGCCGATCGTCGCCGCGTAGAAGCGGGCCAGACCGTCGGCCGTGGCGATCCCGTTGGTCGCGGGCAGGGCGCTCGCCCGGTAGGCCGGGTCGTTCTGGTCGGGGAAGGGAGTGATCGCGCCGAAGGCACGGTTGGTGAGGGAGCCGGGGTCCGCGTAGGCCTCGGTCACCGAACGCTTCGGGCGCATCCGCAGCGCGGCGGCGGCCTCCGGCGCGTCCACCGGGCCCACCCGCCCGGCCCGGTGCGCCTGCGCGTCCGGCAGGCCCAGCCACAGGTCCGCCCCGAGCGGCCCGGCGATCCGCTCGGCGATCCACTCACCCGTGCCGTGCCCCGTCACCCGCCGCACCAGCTCGTCCAGCAGCCAGCCGTACGTCAGCGCGTGATACCCGTGGTCGGTACCGGGCTCCCACACGGGTGCCCGCGCGGCCACGGCCGCCGGACCCTTCGACGGGTCCAGGGCCTCGGCGGGCGTGATCGGGTGGTCGAGGACGGGCAGCCCTGCCCGATGGTTGAGCACGTGCCGGACCAGCACCCGCTCCTTGCCGTGCGCCTTGAACTCCGGCCAGTACTCGCCGACCGGCGCGTCCAGGTCCAGCCACCCGCGCTCGGCCAGCATCAGGGGTACGGCGGCGGCGACACCCTTGGTCGCCGAGCGCACGATCTGGGCGGTGCCGCGCTGCCACGGCTCGGTGCCGTCGACGTCCTTCGTACCCGCCCACAGGTCGACGACCTTGTGCCCGTCCCGGTAGACGGCGACGGCCGCGCCCCGGTCCCCGAGCTGCTCGAAGTTCCGGACGAACGCGTCCCTGACCGGCTCGAAGCCCTCCGCGACTGTGCCGTTCACGTCCACGGCCGTACTCCTTAGCGTGCTGCTCGGTGCGGGGGGTGTCCCCACCTCAGCCAAGCAGGATCGTCACGTCGATGTTCCCGCGGGTCGCGTTCGAGTACGGGCACACCTCGTGGGCGGCGTCCACCAGCTTCGCCGCGAGGCCCGCGTCCAGGACCGGGAGGGAGACGCTCAGGGCGACGGCCAGGCCGTAGCCGCGGTGCTTGTTGGGGCCGATGCCTACCTTCGCGGCGACGGTGGAGCCGGTCAGGTCGTAGCCCTCGCGGTTGCCGACGAGGATCAGCGCGTTGTGGAAGCAGGAGCTGTAGCCGGCGGCGAAGAGCTGCTCGGGGTTGGTGCCGTTGCCGTCGCCGCCCAGCGCCGGAGGCATCGCGACCTTCAGCTCGATCTGCCCGTCCTGACTGGTGACGTAGCCGTCCCGGCCGCCGTGCGCGGTGGCCTCGGCGACGTACATGATCTTCGTCGGACGGGTGTCGACGGTGGCGGCGTCGGCGGTGGTGTCACTCATGGCTGGCCCCCCAGAACAAGTGCGCGCAAGTACATCGTGCACAAGGTACCGACCAGTAGGGAGGGCTAGGCCCACCGGGGGGTTGCAACCGTGGGTAACAGGGGGCCGGTGACGGCGCTCGGCCGTCAGTAGGGGCGCTCGGCCGCCGCGTGCGCCTTCTCTACGAGCTCCCACAACTCCTCGCGCAACCGCGCGACCCCCGCGGTGTCGAGCCCCGTCGTGGACAGGAGCGCGCCCGGGACGCGCGCCGCGCGCTCCCGCAGTTCCTCTCCGCGCCCCGTGCACGCGACGAGCACCGAGCGCTCGTCGTGGGCCGCGCGCTCCCGGCGCACCACCCCCGCGCTCTCCAGCCGCTTGAGCAACGGCGACACCGTGCCGTAGTCGAGCCGCAGCGCCGCCGCCAGCTCCTTCACCGTCGTCTCGCCGCGCTCCCAGAGCACGAGCAGCACCAGGTACTGCGGGTAGGTGAGACCGAGCTCCTCCAGCAGCGGGCGGTACGCGGCCGTCACGGCGCGCTGGGCGGCGTACAGCGCGAAACACAGTTGCTCGTCGAGGAGCAGTGAGCCGTCGACCGCCGTGGGGTCCTCGTTCGTCACGCGCCCATTGTCACGGACGGTCCGAGCCGGCGGACACCGAACGCGGGTCGAAGCCGAACGGCAGCTCCAGGCGGTGGGCGCGCATCAGGGCGTCGTCGGAGAGCAGCTCGGCCGTCTTGCCGTCGGCCGCGATGACGCCCTCGCTGAGGACGAGGGAGCGCGGGCACAGCTCCAGGGCGTACGGGAGGTCGTGCGTGACCATGAGAACGGTGACGTCCAGGGAGCGCAGGATGTCGGCGAGTTCGCGCCGGGAGGCGGGGTCGAGGTTGGAGGACGGCTCGTCCAGGACGAGGATCTCCGGCTCCATGGCGAGCACGGTCGCGACGGCGACCCGGCGGCGCTGGCCGAAGGAGAGATGGTGCGGCGGCCGCTCCTTGAACTCGGCCATGCCGACACGCGCCAGCGCGCGGTCCACGCGCGCTTCCAGTTCCGCGCCCTTCACGCCCGCGGCCGCCGGTCCGAACGCGACGTCCTCGCGCACGGTCGGCATGAACAGCTGATCGTCGGGGTCCTGGAAGACGATCCCGACCCGGCGCCGGATCTCCGCCATGTGCCGCTTGCCGACGGGCAGTCCGGCGACGTGCACGGTGCCGGTGCCGCCGGACAGGATGCCGTTGAGGTGGAGCACGAGGGTCGTCTTGCCGGCGCCGTTCGGCCCGAGCAGCGCGACCCGTTCGCCGCGCGCGATCGAGAAGTCCACGCCGAACAGGGCCTGATGCCCGTCGGGGTAGGCGAAGGCGAGGCCGGAGACCTCAAGAGACGCGGCCACAGCATCCGACCCGGTCACAGCGCCCGCCCCACTCACAGCATTCGCCCCACTCACAGCATCCATCCCAACATGCAGACGAGCAGAGCCGCACCCGGCAGCGCGAACGCGTACGTCCACTGCGCCCGGGACGCGGTCACCTCGTCGATGACCGGCATCGAACCGGCGTATCCCCGGCTCACCATGGCGAGGTGCACGCGCTCGCCGCGCTCGTAGGACCGGATGAAGAGGGCGCCCGCGGACTTGGCGAGCACCCCCCAGTGCTTCACGCCCCGGGCCTCGAAACCGCGCGACTCGCGGGCGATCCGCATGCGCCGCATCTCGTCCGTGATGACGTCGCCGTACCGGATCATGAAGGAGGCGATCTGCACGAGCAGCGGCGGCAGCTTCAGCCGCTGGAGTCCCAGGAGCAGTTCCCGCAGCTCGGTCGTGGAGGCCAGCAGCACGGAGGCGGCGACGCCGAGCGTGCCCTTGGCGAGCACGTTCCAGGCGCCCCACAGTCCGCTGACGCTCAGCGAGAGGTCCAGCACCTCGACCCGCTCGCCCTCCGCCACGAACGGCATGAGCACCGCGAACGCGACGAACGGCACCTCGATCAGCAGCCGCTTCAGCAGGAAGCCGGCGGGCACGCGCGCGACGTAGGCGACGACGCCCAGCAGGACGGCGTACAGCGCGAACGCCCACATCGCCTCGCGCGGGGTCGAGACGACGACCACCACGAAGCAGAACACCGCGGCGAGCTTGGTGTGCGGCGGCAGGGCGTGCACGGGGGAGTGCCCGTGCCGGTAGAGCCGGTGCGCGTGTCCGGCGCCCATCTCAGACGCCCGCGCTCACGGGCGAGGCGTCCTCGGCCGTACGCCGCCTGCGCACCGCCCAGAACACCGCGCTGCCCGCGACGACCGTGACGCCGACGCCGATCACGCCCGCGAGACCGCCGGAGAGCCGGGCGTCGTCGACGTCCTTGACGCCGTAGTCGGCGAGCGGGGAGTCGGAGGAGGCGTGCTTCTCGGTCTTCTGGTCGATGCCGTGGTCGGCGGCGACCTTCTCCAGGCCGTCGGGGCTGGCGGAGGCGTAGAAGCTGACGCCGCCCGCGAGGACGAGGGAGGTGATGAGGCCGGCCAGCCACACCTTGCGGTGCGAGCGGGCGGCGACGGGGACGGCCACCGGGTCGGGCGCGTCGACGAGTTCGCCGTCGACCCGCAGCTTGAGGCGCTGGCGCAGGTCACGGGCGCCGTAGACGAGGTCGGGGCGGACGGCGACGACGGCGCCGACGGTCAGCGCGGTGATCGTGGCCTCGCCGATGCCGATCAGGACGTGCACGCCGACCATCGCGGTGGTGACCTTGCCGATGGCGACATCGGTGGTGCCGCCGACCCAGTAGATCAGCGTGAAGGCGACGGCCGCGGCCGGCACGGACAGCAGCGCGGCGGCAAAGGAGGCCACGGTGATCGACCGGCGCCCCCGCGGCAGCACCTTCACCAGGGCGCGGAAGACGGCGTAGGCCACGACCGTCGTCACCACCGCCATGTCCGTGATGTTCACGCCGAGGGCGGTGAGCCCGCCGTCCGCGAAGAGGATGCCCTGCATGAGCAGCACCACGGAGACGCACAGCACGCCGGTGTAGGGGCCGACGAGGATCGCCGCGAGGGCGCCGCCCAGCAGGTGGCCGCTGGTGCCCGCGGCGACGGGGAAGTTGAGCATCTGCACGGCGAAGATGAACGCCGCCACGAGCCCCGCCAGCGGCGCGGTCCGCTCGTCGAGCTCGCGGCGCGCGCCGCGCAGGCTCACGGCGACGGCGGTCGCGGCGACCACTCCGGTCGCGGCGGAAACGGGGGCGTCTATGAATCCGTCAGGCACATGCACCGTTAGATGATGCGACTTAATGCGAACAAGTTGCAAGAGCGAGCTGGTTGTGGAGGGGGCGCCCGGGAGCGTGTTCCGGAAAATATGCGACATTGGAAGGGAAGCGGTCGCACAGCTTCCGCACAGGTCACTCAGCGTAAGGGGCCGAGCCGATGTCCGTAGTCGAACAGTACGCGCGAGCCCATATCGTCACGGACGCTGACATCACGGTCGCCGAACCGGAGGCCGTCCCCGTCGTCCTGCGCTACGACCCCGACGCCGACCCGCGCGCGGTGCGTGTCGGCCTGCCGGGCCCGCACGAGTGGACCTTCGAGCGGGCCCTCCTGGAACAGGGCCTGCGGGCGCCGGTCGAGGCCGGGGACGTCCGGGTGTGGCCGTGCGGACGGGTGCAGGCCGTGGTGGAGTTCCACTCCACCCAGGGCGTCTCTGTGGTGCAGTTCGAGTCCAAGGCCCTGCTCAGGTTCCTGCGCCGGACGTACACAGCCACTCCGGTGAGCAGCTAGCTAGCCGCCCATCTTCAGCAGCGCCGCCACGATCGGCCCCGCCGTGTCGCCGCCGTGCCCGCCCGCCTGGACGACGCCGGCCGCGGCGAGGTCATTGCGGTACGCGGTGAACCAGCCGTTGGGCTTCTTCTGGCCGTCGACCTCCGCCGAGCCGGTCTTGGCGCCGACCTTGCCGTAGACGCCCTGCATCGCCTCCGCCGCCGTGCCGTAGCCCGCCGTGTACGCCATCAGCTCGCGCAGCTGGCTCAGCGTGTCCGAGGACATCGTGCGCGAGGCCTTCGCGAGCGTGCGGCCGTCCACGTCCGGGGAGACCAGGTACGGCTGCCGGAAGACGCCCGACTCGACGGTCGCCGACACCGACGCCATGTTCAGCGGGTTCATGCGCACCCCGCCCTGGCCGATCAGCGAGGCCGCCATCTGGGCCTGCGACTGCACCGGCACCGAGCCGTCGAAGGTGGGCACGCCGACCGCCCAGTTGTTCATGGACAGACCGAAGACCTGCTGGGCCTGCTGGGTCAGCGAGTCGTTCTCCAGCTTCGGCGCCTGGCTGATGAAGGCGGTGTTGCAGGAGCGGGCGAAGCTCGCCTTGAAGGTGCCGCCCTTGATGGAGAACTTGTCGTCGTTCTGGAACTTCCAGCCGCCGTATGTCGAGTACTTCGGGCACGGATGCGGCTTGTCCGCCGACGCCAGCCCCTTCTCGATCAGCAGCGAGGACGTGACGACCTTCATCGTCGAGCCCGGCGCGAGGGAGCCCTGGAAGGCCACGTTGAAGCCCTTGTTGGCGTTCGCCACGGCGAGGATCTCGCCGGTCGACGGCCGCAGCACCACCACGGACGACTGCGCCCGCTTCGCGACCTGCGCCTCGGCCGCCGCCTGGAGGGCCGGGCTGAGCGTCGTCTTCACCGTCCCCGGCGTGCCCTTGCTCAGCTCCAGCAGGGTCTTGTCGGACAGCTTGTCCTTCTTCGACTCCTTGCCGCGCACCACCTGGAGCTCGACGCCCGCCTTGCCGCCGGCCTTCTTGCCGTACTTCTCGCGCAGCCCGTCGAGCACCGAGCCCAGCGACGGGTACTTCTCGGTGGTGATCTCGCCGCCGTCCCGGTCGACGGCCTTGACCGGCGGGTTCCCGGACTCGCCGGTGACCAGGGTGTCGCCGTCCTTCAGATCCGGGTGGACGACCGCGGCGTGCCAGTCGACCTGGGGCTTGCCGGTGGTGGTGTTCCGCACGACGGTGAGCGAACTGTCGTACGACAGCGGCTTCGACTTGCCCTTGTACGACACCGTCGCCTTCACCGCGAAGGGCATCTTGGCGCCGGTCGGGGTGCCGGGGGTGAGGGTGACGTCCTTGAGGTGGGCGTCCTTGGTGTACCCGGTGAGGAGCTCGGTGGCCGCCTCGGTGTCGCTGGTGACGGCGGCGGCCTGGGCGACCTTGCCCTGCTGCCAGGACGTCAGGAACGTCCGGCTCGCGGTGGTGACCTCGGTCGCGGACAGCGGGCCCGTCTTGACCTTCGGCTTGCTGTCGGCCGCCGTCGAGGACGTACCGTCCTCGGCCACCGCCCCGCCGCCGTACAGCACGTACCCGGCGAAGCCGGCGCCGCCGACGACCACGGCGACCATCCCGCCGATCACGGCGGGACGATGCGTCCTACGTCGCTCGGCGACGCGCCTTCTCTTGCCCACAGCCTTCGTTCCTCCGCGAAATCACCGGGGTCCCCGTTGCCCTTGTCCCTCACCTCAACGACGGCGACCAGCCTAGAGTCCCGTCCTGTGCGCGTGAGTTCAGTCTCCCGCCGCCAGCACGGCCCGCACGATCGGTCCGGCCGCGTCGACGCCGTGGCCGCCCTGCTCGGTCATCGCGGCCGCCGCCACATCATCGCGGAAGCCGGTGAACCAGCTGTTGGAGGTGGCGTTGCCGTCGACCTCCGCGGAGCCCGTCTTCGCGCCGATGTCGGCGCTGCCGAGGCCCCGCATGATGCCCGTCGCGGTGCCCGGCGCCTGCGTCGCCGTCATCCGCATCATCTGCTTCAGCTGGTAGACGGTGCTGGACCGCAGGCCCTCGGCGGTGGCCAGCTCGCGGTCGTCGAGCTTCGGCGAGACCAGGTACGGCTGGCGGAAGGCGCCGGTGATGGCGGTGGCCGTCACGGACGCCATGTTCAGCGGGTTCATGGTCACCTGGCCCTGCCCGATGGCGCCCGCCGCCCGGTCCGGGCCGCTGACGGCCGGGACGCTGCCGTCCTGGGAGGAGATGCCGGTCTTCCAGTTGTCGCGGCCGAGCCCGAACTTGTTCTGCGCCTCGGCCGTCAGCGACTCGTCGGTCAGCGGCTTCTCGTCGATCAGCTTGATGAAGGCCGTGTTGCAGGACCGCATGAAGCTGTTGGCGAGCGTGGCGTTCTCGTTCGGCTGCATGTCCTTGAGGTTGTGGAAGGTCTGCCCCTGCCAGACCGCTTCCGGCGGGCAGGGCGCCGGGCCGTTCATCGAGGTGACGCCGTTGTCGATGAGCATCGCCGCGGTGATGATCTTCATCGTGGAGCCGGGGGCTACCTTGCCCTCGAAGGCCGCGTTGAAGCCGTCGTCCCGGTGGTTGGCGACCGCGAGCACCTCGCCGGTGCTCGGCTTGACCGCGACCACCGAGGAGTTGTCGTACTGGGTCACCGCCTTCTCGGCGGCGGCCTGCGCGGCAGCGCTGATGGTCGTCTGCAGCCTGCCCGCCTTGCCCTTGGAGAGCGTGAGGAGCGAGGTGTCGGGGGCGCCGTCGGCGTCGTGGCGGACGTACAGCTCGACGCCCGGCGTGCCGCCCGCCCTGGGGCCGTACTTGTCGCGCAGGGCGTCCAGGATCGGGCCGAGGGAGGGGTACTTGTCCTTCGTCAGCACCTTGCCGCCCCGGTCCACGGCCTCGATGGGCGGCGTGGACGAGGAGCCGGTGACGAGATTGTCCTGGTCCGTCCGCAGCTCGGGGTGGACCACGGACGGCTTCCAGTCGACCAGCGGCTTCCCGGTGGTGAGGCCGCGCACCACGGTCAGGGAGCTCTTGTACGTCAGTGGCGCGGACTTGCCCTGGTACGCCACCTTCGCCCGCACGGTGAAGGGCACCGTGGTCCCCTTCGCGGTGCCGGGCGTGATCTTCACGGCGGTGATGTGCGCGTCCTCGGTGTAGGACGTCAGCAGCGTCTTCGCCGCCGCGTTGTTGTTGGTGAACTGCGCGGCGGCCGCCGCCGAGCCCTTCTCCCAGTCCGCGAAGAACTTCTCCGACGTCTCCTGGACCTCGTCGGCCTCGGGCGGCCCGGTCCTGGCCTCCGACCCGGAACCCCCGCCGCCGTTCAGCGCGGACACGATGTTGAACGCGCCGTACCCGGCCCCACCCACCATCACGGCGAACACGCTGCCGATGACGGTGGCCTTGACCCCCTTGTTCATGGAACTGAACCCCTCCCCGTTATCAGTCCTCCGCACCTTAAGTGGGCCGAGTGAAAACTGTGAGGGGTGTTTTCCTTTGTAGCCGAGTTGTTGACTAGACCCAGGTATCCAGCCACATCCGTGAACGCCAGTCGTCGATCGGGATGGCGGTCCCGGTGTACAGGGGCCAGAAGTAGATGAAGTTCCAGGCGATCAGCAGCACCAGCACGCCCGCCCCGGTCGCCCCCGCGACCCGCCGGGTGTCGCTCGCTCCCGGCGGTCCGACGAGCGCGCCGATCATCATCGCCACGGCCAGGCACAGGAACGGCAGGAAGACGACGGCGTAGAAGAAGAAGATCGTCCGCTCCTGGTACATGAACCAGGGCAGATAGCCGGCCGCGATGCCGCAGGCGATGGCGCCCGCGCGCCAGTCCCGGCGGAAGAACCAGCGCCACAGCACGTACAGCACCGCGAAAGCAGCCGCCCACCACAGCAGGGGGGTGCCGATCGCGAGGACCTCGCGCGCGCACTTCTCCGTCGCGTCGACCGGGCAGCCGTCCTTGCCGGCGGCCGGGGACTCGTAGAAGTACGACACCGGCCGGCCGTCGACGATCCAGCTCCACGGGTTGGACTGGTACGTGTGCGGAGAGGTGAGGCCCACATGGAACTCGTAGACCTGGTGCTCGTAGTGCCACAGGCTGCGCCACCAGTCCGGGAACAGCCAGGACCAGCTGCTGTCCTTGCCGTCGGTCGCGGCCCAGTTGCGGTAGTAGCCGCCGGTGCCGTCGGTCGGGGAGAGGATCCAGCCGAGCCAGGACAGCAGGTAGGTGGCGATCGCGACCGGGATCGTCGCCAGGAAGGTGAGGCCCAGGTCGTGCTTGAGGACGGCGACGTACGGGTGGCGGGCGCCGGCGACCTTGCGGGAGCCGACGTCCCACAGCACGGCCATGACGCAGAACGCGGCCATGATGTACAGGCCGTTCCACTTGGTGCCGATGGCCAGGCCCAGCATCAGGCCCGCCAGCCAGCGCCAGGGACGCCATCCGAACCGGGTGGTCTCCGCGACGTGCCGGTCCGGGCGGGCCTGGCCGTCCGCGTCGACCGGCAGCGCGGCGGCGAGTTTCTCGCGCGTCTTGTCCCGGTCGACGACCAGGCAGCCGAACGCGGCCAGCACGAAGAACATCAGCACGCCGTCGAGCAGCGAGGTGCGGGCCATCACGAACGCCAGCCCGTCCACCGCCATCAGCGCGCCCGCGAGGCAGCCGAGGAACGTCGAGCGGAAGATCCGGCGGCCGATCCGGCACAGCATCAGGACCGACAGCGTGCCCAGCAGCGCGGTCATGAACCGCCAGCCGTACGGGTTGAAGCCGAACATCAGCTCGCCGAGCCCGATGACGTACTTGCCGACCGGCGGATGCACCACATAGGCCGCGTCGCCGGGGATCCTGACCTTGCTGCCGATGTCGAGGATGACGTCGTTGGCGTTCTTGTCCCAGGACACCTCGAAGCCGCGGTGGACGATCGCCCACGCGTCCTTCGCGTAGTACGTCTCGTCGAATATCACCGCCTTGGGGCTGCCCAGGTGCCAGAACCGGATCCAGCCCGCCAGGAACGTGACGAGCAGCGGCCCGCCCCACGCCGACCAGCCCACGAAGTAGTCGGCCACCGGCTTGCGGATGCCGAGCGCTGCCCACATGCGCGGGTTGGGCCGGGTGTACGGCGGCACCAGCCGGTCCCGGACATCGCTTCTCGGCGCGGCCGAGTAGCCGAAACGGCGCAGCCGCTGCTGCCAGGACGGCCGCTGGTCCTGCGGCGTCTGGTCCTGCCGGGTGTCCGTGGAGTCCATGGACGACGCTGTACTGGTCACCGCGCCATCGTAGGGAACACGTCTGTGGGAGTCCCGTGCATGGGCCCTGCGAGGATGGAAACGTGACAGGAACCCTTGTTTTGGCAGGCACCCCCATCGGTGACATCGCGGACGCCCCGCCCCGGCTGGCCGCGGAACTGGCCGCCGCGGACGTGGTCGCCGCCGAGGACACCCGACGGCTGCGGCGCCTCACCCAGGCGCTCGGCGTCACCCCCAAGGGGCGTGTCGTGTCGTACTTCGAGGGCAACGAGGCCGCCCGCACGCCCGAGCTCGTCGAGGAACTCGTCGGCGGCGCCCGCGTGCTGCTGGTGACGGACGCCGGCATGCCCTCCGTGTCGGACCCCGGCTACCGGCTGGTCGCCGCCTGCGTGGAGAAGGACGTCCGCGTCACCGCCGTCCCCGGTCCGTCCGCCGTGCTGACCGCGCTCGCGCTGTCCGGGCTGCCCGTCGACCGGTTCTGCTTCGAGGGGTTCCTGCCCAGGAAGGCCGGCGAGCGGCTGTCGCGGCTGCGGGAGGTCGCCGAGGAGCGGCGCACCCTCGTCTACTTCGAGGCCCCGCACCGGCTCGACGACACCCTCGCCGCGATGGCCTCCGTCTTCGGCGAGGAGCGGCGGGCGGCCGTCTGCCGCGAGCTGACCAAGACGTACGAGGAGGTCAAGCGCGGTCCGCTGGGGGAGCTGGCGGCGTGGGCCGCGGAGGGCGTGCGCGGGGAGATCACCGTGGTCGTGGAGGGGGCGCCCGAGCGGGGCGCGCAGGACGTGAGCGCGGAGGAGCTCGTGCGCCGGGTGCGCGTGCGCGAGGAGGCCGGCGAGCGCCGCAAGGAGGCGATCGCAGCGGTGGCGGTGGAGGCCGGGCTGCCCAAGCGGGAGGTGTTCGACGCCGTTGTCGCGGCGAAGAACGCGGGTGCGTGACAGCGCAGGCGTATGCCCTCTGAGCAGGGCGCATGTCGTTTGAGCGAGCGCCCCACGGCTGAGTAAAGGGCGGCGGTCGAAAGCAAAGCCCAGCCCCCTGCGGCAGGGCCGTTTTGGCAAGGAAGGTCCAAATCGGATCCAACAGTCGACAGGGCTGATGCATTCGCGTCGGCGGAAGCGTCCACTGGTCGAAGGGACGCACCCGTCCCGGTGTCCAGCGGACCAGAGGAGCTGGCATGAGCGAGATCGCAGGGCAGTCCGCCGCACTGCGCAGTGGCGCCACCGCCGTCGTCCACGAGTCGTACTCCTTCGCCTGCATGCGCTGCGGGCACGGCTGGGAGCAGTCGTACGAGATAGAGCACCACACCGACGCCGACGGCCACGAGTTCGTCATCTACGTCGCGAACCAGCAGGTCGTGCCGTCGCCGCTGTCCCGGCCCACGTGCCAGAACTGCGACGGCCACGTCGTGCGCATCATGCGGCCGGGCCAGGTCTCCTCGGTGCTCGACGCGGCGCACCGGCATCAGCACCGGGCGCCGCAGGCCGGCCCCGTGGAGGTGCCGGAGGTGCCCGCGCAGGCCAAGGAGCGCCACCACTGGCAGCTGTCCGATCTCCTGCACCCGTTCCACCACCGCAAGGCGAGCTGAGCTCCGCCGGTCCGGGTCGGCATGCCCCTTTCGTAGGATCGGGGCATGCCTTCGAACTCCTCCGCAGCGTCCGACAAGAACGCGGCACCGCCGCTCCCGGAGCCCCTGCGGGTACCGGTCGCCGACTCCCACACCCACCTCGACATGCAGTCCGGGACGGTGGAGGAGGCGCTCGCGAAGGCCGCGTCGGTGGGCGTGACCACGGTGGTGCAGGTCGGCTGCGACATCAAGGGCTCGCAGTGGGCCGCGAAGACGGCCGCCGCGTTCGACAGCGTCCACGCGACCGTCGCCCTGCACCCCAACGAGGCGCCGCGCATCGTGCACGGCGACCCCGACGGCTGGTCCCGGCAGGGCGCCCGGCAGCCGGGGGGCGCGCAGGCGCTCGACGAGGCGCTCGCCGAGATCGACCGCCTGGCCGCACTCCCCCAGGTCAAGGGCGTCGGCGAGACCGGCCTCGACTACTTCCGCACCGGCCCCGAGGGCAAGGAGGCGCAGGAGCGCTCCTTCCGCGCCCACATCGAGATCGCCAAGCGGCACGGCAAGGCCCTCGTCATCCACGACCGCGACGCCCACGAGGACGTCCTGCGCGTGCTGAAGGAGGAGGGCGCGCCGGAGCGGACGGTGTTCCACTGCTACTCCGGGGACGCGGAGATGGCCGAGGTGTGCGCGCGGGAGGGCTACTTCATGTCCTTCGCCGGCAACGTCACCTTCAAGAACGCCCAGAACCTGCGGGACGCGGTGGCGGTGGCCCCGCTGGAGCTGCTCCTCGTCGAGACCGACGCGCCGTTCCTGACGCCGGTGCCGTACCGCGGACGGCCCAACGCGCCCTATCTGATCCCGGTCACGGTGCGCGCGCTGGCCGCGGTCCGCGGCATCGACGAGGACGCCCTGGCCACGGCTCTCGCCGTCAACACGGCACGCGCGTTCGGCTACTGAACACCACGCTGAGTACTCGCGTCGCTTTGGAGAGTGACGGCCGCTCCGCTAGGTTCTGGGTCTCTCTGGACCCTGGAGCGTGTCGGCGTGAGCAACTCCCAGTACCAGACGTACGAGCCGTACGGCGCGGCCTACGACCCGCACAGCGCGGAGACGCTGGCGTACGGCGTGCAGACGGCGCCGACGCCGCCGATGCCGGTGGCGTACGACGACACGGTGCCGGTCGCTTACGACGACACGGTGCCGGTCGCTTACGACGACACGGTGCCGGTCGTGTACGAGGGCGCGGTGCCTGTCGCGTACGAGGACACGTACCGGCCCGCCTACGACCTGCCCGGCGCACCCGCGCCCGCGGCGGCGCCCGAGCCCGCCCCGCGCGCCGGAGCGAGTAGACGGGCCGCGCGCCGGCGGAAGATGCGGGGCGCCGAGCGCGCGGACAGCACCATGCGCCGGCTGCTGCCGCAGGCGCTGGTCGTCGCGTTCCTCGCGGGCGGGACCACCGCGTTCGTCGCCAAGGACAAGGCGATCGAGCTGAACGTCGACGGCAAGCCGCGCACCCTGCACACCTTCGCGGACGACGTGACCGAACTGCTCGCCGAGGAAGGCGTCGACGTGGGGGCGCACGACGTGGTCGCGCCCGCCCCCGGGACGGCGCTCAGCAGCGGCGACGAGATCGCCGTGCACTACGGGCGCCCCCTCCGGCTCACGATCGACGGGCAGCGGCGCGAGGTGTGGACGACGGCGCACACGGTGGAAGGGGCGCTCAAACAGTTCGGGGTGCGCGCGGAGGGCGCGTATCTGTCGGCCGCGCGCTCCCAGCGCATCGGGCGCGAGGGGCTCGCGCTGGACGTGCGCACCGAGCGCGCGGTCACCGTCATGGCCGACGGGCGGTCCCGGACCGTGCGCACCAACGCGGCGACCGTGCGGGAGGTGATCGAGGAGGCCGGCATCACGCTGCGCGGGCAGGACACCACGTCGGTGGCGCCGGGGAGCTTCCCGCGTGACGGGCAGACGGTGACCGTGCTGCGGATCACCGGCACCAAGGAGGTCCGCGAGGAGACGATCCCGTTCCGGGTCGAGCGCCGTGAGGACGCCTCGCTGTTCAAGGGCACGGAGGTCGTCGAGCAGGCCGGACGGGAAGGGGTGCGGCAGGTCACGTACTCCCTGCGCACCGTCAACGGCGTCAGGCAGAAGCCGCGGCGGATCAGGACCGAGGTGGTGCGCGAGCCGCGGGCGCAGGTGGTGAAGGTGGGGACCAAGCCGCTGCCGACGTCCGTGCAGGGGGCGGACGGGCTGAACTGGCAGGGCCTCGCGGCGTGCGAGTCCGGGGGCCGGCCGAGCGCGGTGGACCCCTCGGGGACGTACGGCGGGCTGTACCAGTTCGACACCCGCACCTGGCAGAGCCTCGGCGGCAGCGGCCGCCCCCAGGACGCCCCGGCGGCGGAGCAGACGTTCCGGGCGAAGAAGCTGTACGTACGGCGGGGAGCGAGCCCCTGGCCGCACTGCGGGCGGCGGCTGCACGGCTGACGGTCGCGGTGCGGGGTGGCGGATGCGTGGCCGGCGGTCGCGGTGCGCGGCCGAGCGGTGTCGGGACCGGCGCAGCCGCCCCCGTACCCTTGTCCCGTGACCAGCAGCCCCACCCCCGACGCCCTCCTCGGCCCCGCCGACATCCGTGAGCTCGCGGCTGTCCTCGGCGTGCGGCCGACCAAGCAGCGCGGACAGAACTTCGTCATCGACGCGAACACGGTCCGCCGGATCGTCCGCACCGCCGGCGTACGGCCGGACGACGTGGTCGTCGAGGTCGGGCCGGGGCTCGGGTCGCTCACGCTCGCGCTGCTTGAGGTCGCCGAGCGCGTCACGGCGGTCGAGATCGACGACGTGCTGGCGTCCGCCCTGCCCGCCACCATCGCCGCGCGCATGCCGCAGCGGGCCGAGCGGTTCGCGCTGGTGCACTCCGACGCGATGCACGTCGAGGAACTGCCGGGGCCGCCCCCGACCGCGCTGGTCGCGAACCTGCCGTACAACGTCGCCGTGCCCGTGCTGCTGCACATGCTCGACACCTTTCCGAGCATCGAGCGCACCCTCGTGATGGTGCAGGCCGAGGTCGCCGACCGGCTCGCCGCCGGACCCGGCTCCCGGGTCTACGGGGTGCCGTCCGTGAAGGCCAACTGGTACGCCGAGGTCAAGCGGGCCGGCTCCATCGGACGCAACGTCTTCTGGCCCGCGCCCAACGTCGACAGCGGGCTCGTTTCGCTGGTGCGGCGGGCCGAGCCGATCAAGACCAGCGCCTCCAAGCGTGAGGTCTTCGCCGTCGTGGACGCCGCGTTCGCGCAGCGCCGCAAGACCCTGCGGGCCGCGCTGGCCGGCTGGGCGGGGTCCGCGGCGGCTGCCGAGGCCACCCTCGTCGCCGCCGGAGTCTCGCCGCAGGCACGCGGGGAGTCGCTGACGGTGGAGGAGTTCGCGCGGATCGCGGAAAACCGAGTCGCGGACCCGGAAAACCGTGTCGAGGGCGCGGAGAGCCGTGTCGCGGACGCGGAGAACCGTGTCGAGGACGCGGAGAGCCGAGTCGGGGGCGCGGAAAACCGTGCCGAGGACAACGAGGAGTCCGGTCAGCAGTGAGTGTCACCGTCCGTGTTCCCGCCAAGGTCAACGTCCAGCTCGCCGTCGGGGCCGCGCGTCCCGACGGGTTCCACGACCTCGCCAACGTCTTCCTCGCCGTCGGGCTGTACGACGAGGTCACGGTCACGCCCGCCGAGGAGCTGAGCGTCACCTGCGAGGGCCCGGACGCCGCCCTCGTCCCCCTCGACCGGACGAACCTCGCCGCGCGGGCCGCGCTGATCCTCGCCGAGCGCCGCGGCATCGAGCCCGCCGTGCACCTCCACATCGCCAAGGACATCCCGGTCGCCGGCGGCATGGCGGGCGGGAGCGCGGACGGCGCCGGTGCGCTGCTCGCCTGCGACGCGCTGTGGGGCACGCACGCCTCCCGTGAGGAACTCCTCGACATCTGCGCCGAGTTGGGCAGCGACGTGCCGTTCAGCCTGGTCGGCGGGGCGGCGCTCGGGACCGGGCGGGGGGAGAAGCTGACGGCGCTCGACGTCGGCGGGACCTTCCACTGGGTGTTCGCGATGGCCGAGCGCGGGCTGTCCACCCCGGCGGTGTTCCGGGAGTTCGACCGGCTCACGGAGCACGCGGACGTGCCCGAGCCCGTCGCCTCCGAGCCGCTGCTCGACGCGCTCGCCGCGGGCGATTCCGACGCGCTCGCCGCCGCCGTCTCCAACGACCTCCAGCCCGCGGCCCTTTCCCTCTTCCCGGAGCTCGCCGACACGCTCGCCGCGGGCCGCACCGCCGGTGCGCTCGCCGCGCTGGTGTCGGGGTCGGGGCCGACGACGGCGTTCCTCGCGCGCGATCCGCGGTCCGCGGCGAAGGTGGCCGGGGCGCTGCGCACGTCCGGTACGTGCCGTTCTGTGCGGGTGGCGTCGGGACCCGCGCCGGGCGCGACCGTGGTGTCCGAAAACTGACCTCCGGTCAAAGCCTCCCGGCGATCCCCCTAACCTCCTCAGACCCTTCACCGTCTCGTGGTTGACTGCATAAACATGCAGGCCAGGTGTTAGGTACGCCACATTATTTCAATGTTCAAGAATGCGCTCCATGGCCCTTTTTCGCACCCTCTGGCCGTTGAATACGACTGACATGATTCGGCCAACTCCGGTCCCCCCTACCGGTGGTACTTCGTGTGCGCGGCGCCCCCAGTCCGCGCCACGGGCGAGAGGAAATCTCCCATGGGCCACATGGATCACTTCAGTGCCGGCTGGGTCACCCCCGTCCTTTCCTATGTCATGGCGTGCGTCGGCTCGGCGCTCGGACTCCGCTGCACCGTCAGAGCGCTCGAAGCGGACGGCGCCTCGAAACGGAACTGGCTGACGCTCGCCTCCGTCGCCATCGGCTCGGGCATCTGGACGATGCACTTCATCGCGATGCTCGGCTTCAGCGTCGAGGGCACGCCGATCCGCTACGACATCCCGCTCACCGTCCTCAGCCTGCTGATGTCCATCGGCGTGGTCGCGGCCGGCGTCTTCACGGCCGGGTACGGCAAGTCCCGTGTCGCCTCGGTGGCGTTCGGCGGTCTCGGCACGGGAGTGGGGGTGGCCGCGATGCACTACACCGGCATGGCCGCGCTCAATCTGCACGGCCAGGTCGACTACGACCCCGCGCTCGTCATCGCGTCCGTCGTGATCGCGGTCGTCGCGGCGACCGCGGCGCTGACGCTCACGCTGATTGTGCGTGGCGGTGTGCTGGCCGCTCTTGCCGCGCTGGTCATGGGACTTGCCGTGAGCAGCATGCACTACACCGCGATGTTCGCCGTGAGCATTCAACTCTCGCCCAGCAGCGCGGGGTTGGCCGGCGCAACGCCGACCGAGTTCATCTTTCCGCTGGCCGTGGTGCTGGGGTCGTTTCTTTTTCTCGCCGCTGCGTACGTCGCGTTGTCGCCGACCGGGAAGCGGCATGAGTCGGCTGTTGCCGCGGAGATTCTTCGTGAGGTTGAGCTGGCCACTGCGTAGGTGCGCCTGCTGATCTGCCGCGCCATGTGGTGTGGCGTGTGCGGGTCCGGTGTGGCTTGTCGCGCCCACGCGGCGGAGCCGCAAATCGGCACAGCCCCGCGCCCCTTGGGGGCGTTGTACGCATCTGAACCACCAAATCGAGGCACTCTCATGCGCGTTCTCCGTAGTACCACCGGTCGACTACGACCCCGATCCGTCCGAGCCAAGATCGTCTCCCTGCTCATGCTGCCCATCGTGTCCCTCATGGCGCTGTGGGGATTCGCCGCCGTGACGACCGCGTCCAGCATCGGTGACGCCGAGCGGGCCAAGGACGTCAACGCCGAACTGCTCACCCCCGTCGATGAGTTCGTCACCGCGTTGCAGGCCGAGCGGACCGCCGTCATGGGGCGTCGGGTGCTGCCCGCCGATGTCCGGCAGGCCACCGACCGGGCCGCCTCCGCGATGCGGGACGGCATCAACACCTCCAGTTCGGACGCCGCGCTGCTCGACGCGGGCCTTCCCCGGCGCATCGAGAAGCTGAAGCAGGCGGCCGGCGGGCTCGCGCGGCTGCGCACCGAGGCGACCGCCAAGGGCGCCAAGTCCTCGGTGGCGTACGCCGGGTACTCCGCGATCGTCGAGGACGCCTTCGCGGTCGCGGGCGGCCTCACCGGCGACCAGAGCATCGATGCCGCGTCCGACGCGCGCGTGGTGCTCGAACTCGCCCGCGCGCGCGAGGCGCTGGCCCAGGAGCAGGCGCTGCTCGGGGCGGCGCGGGCGGCCCGGACGCTGACCGGGCAGCCGTACACGCAGTTCGTCGGCGCGGTCGCCACCCGGCGCCAGCTGCTCGAGCCGGCGGTCGCCGACCTCAAGGCCGAGCACCGGGCGGCATACAAGGTGATCCTGGACGGCGACACGTACGCCGGGCTCCAGGCCGTGGAGAACCGGGTGCAGAGCGCCGGACCGGGGACCGCGGCGGTGGCGTCGGGGCTGCTGCGCGGCTGGGACACGGACGTCGCCGCGACGCTGAAGGACCTGACGGCCGCCGAGACCGACGCCGGTACGGGCGCCACCGCCCACGCCGACCCGTTCGGCTGGGACACCCTCGGCGCCTCCGGCGTCGCCGTGGTGCTCGGTCTCGTCGGTGTGCTGTTGTCGCTGCTCGTGTCCGTGCTCGTCGGGCGCGGGCTCATCGTCGAGCTGCTCGACCTGCGCAACGACGCCCTGGAGGTGGCCGGCCGCCGACTGCCGCAGGCCATGCGGAAGTTGCACGCCGGACAAGGCGTCGACATCGACGCCGAAGCCCCCCTGCGGCGCCTCGTCGGTGACGAACTCGCCCAGGTGGGAACCGCGTTGACCGCCGTGCAGCGGGCCGCGCTCAAGGCGGCCTCCGAGCGCGCCGAACTCCTCAGCGGCATCTCCGGCGTCTACGTCAGCCTCGCCCGCCGCAGCCAGGTCCTCCTCCACCGCCAACTGGACCTGCTGGACGGCATGCAGCGCCGCAGACAGGACCCGCAGGACCTCCAGGACCTCCACCGCGTCGACTACCTGGCGACCCGCATGCGCCGCCACTCCGAGTCCCTGCTGATCCTGTCCGGCATCGCCCCCGGCCGCGGCTGGCGGGACCCGATCCCGCTGGTGGACGTGCTGCGCGCCGCCGTCGCCGAGATCGAGAACACGCCGCGCGTGCAGATCTGGGCCGTGCCGAAGATGTCCGTGCTCGGCGGCTCGGTCGCCGACGTCATCCACCTGCTCGCCGAACTCGTCGAGAACGCCGCCGCGTTCTCCCCGCCCAGCACCAAGGTGCAGCTGCGCGCGGCCCGGATGCGCGACGGTGTGCTCATCGAGGTCGAGGACAGCGGCTTCGGCATGAACGAGGAGGCCCTCGCCGACGCCAACCGCAAGATCGAGTCCGAGAAGGTCGACCTCCTCGACGCCAAGCAGATCGGCCTTTTCGTGGTCAACCGGCTGCGCGAGCGGCAGGGGCTGCGGGTGGAGCTGCGTTCCTCGCCGAGCGGCGGCGTCACGGCCGCGGTCCTCATTCCGGAGGCGCTGATGCGGGACGACATGCCGGTCGGCGAACTGGCCGCCGGCGGACGCGGACTGGCGCCGGCGGCGGCGCTCATCCAGCAGCAGTGGCCGGGCTTCGGCGGCACCGGGGCGTGACCGTGTCTTCGCGCTATCTCCACATCGCGTACCGCGAAAGCGGTACGTGAGGGAAACCAAGGGCCTCTAGGGTCACTTGACACTTCGAACGCCACTGGCGTCCGGCAAGCCGAACGCCGCCCGGCGCGCTGTCGAGTGACCCCCCTTGGAAGGCAAGGCACGACCGTGTCCGAACAACCCCCCACCCCCTCCCACCGCCGCAAGCGCTCCCTGTCCCGCCGCGGCGTGATCGGCGCCGCCGGAGCCGTCGCCGCCGGGGCCGCCCTGACCCCGGTGGTCTTCGCGGCCGGTTCCGACGCCGACTCCGGCACGGCCGAGGCCGGTACGACGCCCGAGAAGTTCCCGGCGACCCGCTCGGACGCCACCACCGGCGCCGGCACGGCCACCGTCGCCTTCGCCGCCTCCTACGTCGGCGTCCGCTGGGCCGGCGACCGCGAGGACGCCGCGCTGCGCCTCGCGGACGGCGCCTGGACGACGCTGAGCGGCGGCTGCGCGACCGTCGACGACGGCGGTACGGCACTGGTCGCGGCCGGCGACGTCACGTCGTACGAGGTGAAGGCGGCGGACGGCACGACCGGCGTGCGCTCGGTCGCGATCGACACCACCGACGGCCCGCAGCGGACCGTGCAGGTGCCCTCGGAGCCCACCCGCGTGCGCGGCGTGCGCTACCTCTCGCGGCCGGCGTGGGGCGCGGACGAGTCGAAGCGGTACAAGGACGGCGTGGTCAACTCGCCTGAGAAGTACTACCCGTTGCAGGCGATCACCGTCCACCACACGGACACCCCGAACGGTGACGCCGACCCGGCGGCGACCGTCCGGGCGATCTACGAGTACCACGCGGTCACCCTCGACTGGGGCGACATCGGCTACCACTTCCTGATCGACGAGGCCGGAGTCGTCTACGAGGGCCGCTACTCCGGCGACGACGGCGTGCCCGCCTTCGACCCGGACGGCAACGTCGTCACCGCCTTCCACACCGCCGGCTACAACTCCGGCAACCTCGGCATCGCACTGCTGGGCACCCTCACCGACCAGGGCCCGACGGACGCGGCGAAGGCCTCGCTGACCCGCCTGATCAAGGTCGTCGCCCGCTTCAAGGGCCTCGACCCGCAGGCGAGGATCACGTACACCAACCCGGTCAACGGCGTCACCAAGGACGCGACCACCGTCAGCGGCCACCGCGACTGGCTGCAGACCGACTGCCCGGGACAGACGATGTACGACCTCCTCGACGAGGTCAGGGCGGCCGCGAGCCGCTGACCTGCACGGGGATCGGTCACCGAACGGCGCGCATTAGGCTGGGAGGCTGATCGATCCCCCTCGTCAGGAGAGAAATGGTCGTCAACCTGGTCAATGTCGAGAACGTCAGCAAGGTGTACGGCACCCGTGCCCTGCTGGACGGTGTCTCGCTCGGCGTCTCCGAGGGCGATCGGATCGGTGTCGTGGGCCGCAACGGCGACGGCAAGACCACTCTGATCCGGATGCTGGCCAAGCAGGAGGACTCCGACACCGGCCGGGTCACGCACTCCGGCGGACTGCGCCTCGGCGTCCTCACCCAGCACGACTCCCTGGACTCCACCGCGACCGTCCGCCACGAGGTCATCCGGGACATGGCCGACCACGAGTGGGCCGGCAACGCCAAGATCCGGGACGTGCTCACCGGGCTGTTCGGCGGGCTCGACCTGCCCGGCTTCCCGCAGGGCCTCGACACCGTCATCGGCCCGCTCTCCGGCGGTGAACGGCGCCGGATCGCGCTCGCCAAGCTGCTCATCGAGGAACAGGACCTGATCGTCCTCGACGAGCCCACCAACCACCTCGACGTCGAGGGCATCTCCTGGCTCGCCCAGCACCTGCGCGAGCGCCGCTCCGCGCTCGTCTGCGTCACCCACGACCGCTGGTTCCTCGACCAGGTCTGCACCCGCATGTGGGACGTGCAGCGCGGTGACGTCTACGAGTACGAGGGCGGCTACTCCGACTACGTCTTCGCCCGCGCCGAGCGCGAGCGCATCGCGGCCACCGAGGAGACCAAGCGGCAGAACCTGGTCCGCAAGGAGCTGGCCTGGCTGCGCCGCGGCGCCCCCGCCCGTACGTCGAAGCCGCGTTTCCGGGTCGAGGCCGCCAACGAGCTCATCAAGGACGTGCCGCCGCCGCGCGACACCAGCGAGCTGATGAAGTTCGCCTCCTCGCGGCTCGGCAAGACGGTCTTCGACCTCGAGGACGTCACCGTCCAGGCCGGACCCAAGGTCCTCCTCAAGCACGTCACCTGGCAGCTCGGCCCCGGCGACCGCATCGGCCTCGTCGGCGTCAACGGCGCCGGCAAGACCTCGCTGCTGCGGGCCATGGCCCAGGCCGCCCGCACCGAGGGCGAGGCGCAGCCGGCCGGCGGCCGGGTCGTCGTCGGCAAGACGGTCAAGCTGGCCTACCTCTCCCAGGAGGTCGCCGAGCTCGACCCGAACCTGCGGGTCCTGGAGGCCGTCCAGCAGGTGCGCGACCGCGTCGACCTCGGCAAGGGCCGCGAGATGACCGCCGGGCAGCTGTGCGAGACGTTCGGCTTCTCCAAGGAGAAGCAGTGGACGCCGGTCGGGGACCTGTCCGGCGGTGAGCGCCGACGGCTCCAGCTCCTGCGTCTGCTGATGGACGAGCCCAACGTCCTCTTCCTCGACGAGCCCACCAACGACCTCGACATCGAGACCCTGAACCAGCTGGAGGACCTCCTCGACGGCTGGCCCGGCTCGATGATCGTCATCTCCCACGACCGCTTCTTCGTCGAGCGCACGACCGACCGCGTCTTCGCCCTCCTCGGCGACGCCACCCTGCGGATGCTGCCGCGCGGCATCGACGAGTACATCGAGCGCCGCCACAAGATGGAGGAGGCCGCGGCCGCGAGCGCGCCGGTCGTCCAGAAGGCGGTCCCCGAGAAGAGCGCGGCCGACCAGCGCGCCGCCAAGAAGGAACTCCAGAAGATCGAGCGGCAGCTCGACAAGCTCTCCGAGAAGGAGACCAAGCTGCACGCCCAGATCGCCGACAACGCCACGGACTTCGCGAAGGTGGCCGAACTGGACGGCCAGCTGCGCGACTTGGCCGGCGAGCGCGAGGAGCTGGAGATGCGCTGGCTGGAACTCGCCGAGGACGCGTGAGGCGCCCGAGGGCGGCGCCCGCGTGCGGCGCGCGCGCCGCGTGAAGAGGGCGTGAAGGCGCATAACAGTGGCATCACGGGCCGGTCCTCCCTTCGGTACAGGGGGTGATCGGCCCGGGTTTCTGTCAGTCCCGAGTGATAGAAAGAGCCGTCTGAGAACTGTCTGAGTACGACTCTGAGCCGTTACGTACCTCAGGGCGTGGCTAAAAATCAGTGAACGAGGGGGAACGCGCTGATGACCCAGCCGCCCGGTTTTGGAGCACCGCAGGACCCGCCGCCGCAGGGCGGTTTCGGCGCACCGCCGCCGCCCGCGGGCCCGCCGCAGACGCCGCCTCCGCCGCAGGGTCCGCCGCAGCCCGGTTACGGCTATCCCCAGAAGGCCGACCAGCCCGGTTACGGCTATCCCCAACAGGCCGACCAGTCCGGCCCGTACGGCCAGCCTCAGCAGCAGCCGGGCCCCTACGCCCAGCCCGGCCCCTACGGTCAGCCTCAGCAGCCGGGTCCCTACGCCCAGCCCGGTCCGTACGGACAGCCCCAGCAGCCCGGCCCCTTCGCCCAGCCCGGTTACGGCTACCCGCCCCAGCCGCAGTACCCCGGCGGCCCCGGCACCCCGCCCGGCAACTCCGGCTCCCGCAACCCCTTCAAGGGCAGGCCGGCCCTCGTCATCGCCGCCGCCGTGGCGGGCCTGCTCGTCGTCGGCGGCACGGTGTGGGCGGTCGGCAGCAGCGGCGGCGACGACCCGAAGAAGCCGGTCGCCCAGGAGAGCGACAGCGCCAAGCCCTCCGCCTCCGACGACCCGGTCAACCCCGGTGACGGCGACGGGGGCGGCGGCGAGGACCAGAAGGACCTCAACGAGGGCCGCCAGCCGGGCGAGTCGAAGGTGCTCTGGTACAAGACCGGGCCGGACGCGCCCGCTTCCGGCGCCGACGCCCCCGGCATGTGGATCACCGACAAGACCGCGGTGAAGGCGGCGTACAAGCAGCTCTTCGGCTACCAGGTCGGCGACGGCAACCCCGCCTGGGACCCGATCACCTTCGACCAGAAGATCTGCGCGGTCACCCCGCAGAAGACCGCCGCGAACAAGATCGTCGTCGCCTACATGAACGGCAGCAGCGACCGCGCGAAGTGCAACAAGCTCCAGGAGGTCGACCTCGACACCGGCGCCAAGGGCTGGACCGGGGAGGTCGCCGACGGCGACCTGTTCGACTCCACGCTCCAGATCGAGCTGACCATCACCGGCAAGACCCTGATGGTGGGCCGCTCGATGTCCGGCACCGCCTACGACGTCACCAACGGCAAGAAGCTGTTCGACAAGGAGAAGTACGGCGACGCCTGCTTCCCCAGCGCCTTCGCCGGCGGCCCCAAGCTGATCGCCGTCTCCTCCTGCGACGCCTCCGGGAAGAACGAGCACGACGAGGTGCAGGAACTGGACCCGACGACCGGGAAGGCCAGGTGGACCCAGAAGTTCGACAAGGGCTGGCGGGTCGCGCGCGCCTACTCCGTCGACCCGCTCGTCATCTACAGCACCAACGAGGACAAGAACGCCTGGAACATCTCCACGTTCACCTCCGGCGGCAAGTTCCGCTCCCAGGTCGCCTTCGACGAGGACTTCAAGCCCGCCTGCGACTGGGCGATCTTCGCGCGTGACCTGACCGGCTGCACCGGCACGGCCGCCGACGCGAACACCCTCTACCTGCCCACCGAGGCGACGACCGGCGCGAACGAGATCGTCGCGGTCAACCTCGCCAACGGCAAGGAGAAGTGGCGCGTGAAGTCCCCCGCGGACGAGACGATGCTGCCGCTGAAGATCGAGAACGGCAAGCTCATCGCGTACGTCGAGCCGACGTACGACGGGGGCGGCCAGGTCGTGTCCATCGCGACGACCGGCTCCGACCACAAGCCGGTGAAGCTGCTCCAGAACCCGGCTTCCGCGGCCGACGTCGAGAACGGCTTCTTCTCCAAGGCCATCGACTGGGCCGGCGGCCGCTTCTACCTCTCGACCACCCGGCTGAGCGGCGACGACGACGCGCAGGAGAAGTTGATGCTCGCCTACGGCAAGTAGCCTTCCGCGCCGCTCGATCCGTCCGCTTCCGTCCCCGCTCTTCCGAGGTACTCCGCCATGACCCAGCCGCCGCCCCCGCCGAACCAGCCCCCGCCCGGGGGAGGCTTCGGCCCGCCCCAGGACCAGCCGCCGCAGCAACCCGGCTACGGATACCCGCAGGCTCCGCAGACGCCCCCGCAGGGCCCGCCGCAGACCCCGCCCGGCCAGGGCTACGGCTACCCGGGCCAGCCGCAGCAGCCGCAGCAGCCGTACGGCCAGCCGCAGCCCCCGGCGCCGAATCCGTACGGTCAGCCGCCCACCCAGGCGCCGAACCCGTACGGCCAGCCGCAGCCCGGTGGTTACGGCCAGCCGCAGCCGAACCCCTATGGCCAGCAGCCCGGTTACGGCTATCAGCAGCCGACCATGCCGCTCCAGCCGCAGGCCGGGCAGCCGGCTGGCGGACGGAGGATCAACTCGCAGCTGGCGATCATCGTCGCGGCGGTCGTGGCGATCGCCCTGATCGTCGGCGGCGGTCTGTGGTACGCCAACTCCTCCGGCGACGACGGCAAGAAGGACACCGCGAACAGCAGCGGCGGCACCGGCGGTGGCGGCGACGAGAAGGGCGGCACCAGCAGCAAGGGCGAGGAGAAGGTCCCGGCGAACACCGCCGCCTCCGTCCTCTTCCAGGTCCCGCAGCCCGAGGTCAAGGCCGACACCACCATCACGGTCAACGGCTCCTGGCTCACCGACAAGGTGTACGCCAAGAGCGGCATCGCCGAGATCGTCGGCTACGACCCCGACAAGGGCACCGAGCTGTGGACGATCAAGCTGCCCGGCCCGGTGTGCGCGGCCAGCCGCCCGATGACCGACAAGCATCTGACGGCCATCGCCTACGAGCCCGCGATGCCGACCAAGGAGAAGCCGACGGCCGGCTGCAGCCAGGTCTCGGCGATCGACCTCGACGCGGGCAAGCAGCTGTGGACGAAGACCGCCAACGCCGGTGACCGGCTGATCCCCTGGGACAACGTCACCGTCAGCGCGAACACCGTCGCCACCGGCTCCAGCAGCGGCGGCGCCGCCTGGGACATCACCACCGGCAAGTCCCTGTGGTCCCCGAAGCCGACCGACTCCTGCTTCGACTCGGGCTACGGCGGCGGCGCGAAGCTGGTCGCGGTCCGCAAGTGCGGTGACTACGACGCGCGTCAGCTGCACATCCAGACCATCGACCCGGCGTCCGGCAAGGTGATCTCCGAGTACAAGATGTCGCAGGGCATCGAGTACGCGAGCATCGTCTCCACGGAGCCGCTGGTGGTCGCCGCCGAGGTCGGCGAGGACACCGGCGCCAGCGGTATCTCCGACGTCTTCTCCATCGACAACAAGACCGGCAAGCTGCGCACCCACATCTCCCTGCCGGGCGACGAGTACGCCGCCAAGTGCGACGGCATCTACCGGCCCGAGTACTGCTTCCAGATCGCCGTCGGCAACGACCGGCTGTACGTGCCGACGGAGGCGCACCAGGGCACCGGCAGCGACTACAGCCGCACCAACGAGATCATCGCCTTCGACCTGGCTACGGGGAAGCAGACCGGCCAGCGCGCAGACGCGGGCGACGACTACACGATCAGCCCGCTGCGCATGGACGGCGGCAACCTGATCGCCTACAAGCGCCCGCCGTACAACAAGGGCGGCCAGATCGTCAGCATCGACGGCGGCACCTTCAAGGAGACCAAGCTCCTGGAGAACCCGGCGACGGAGGCCGTGCGCGACGTGGAGACGAGCATGTCGCCCGAATCGGCGGAGTACCTCTACCACGACGGCCGGCTGTTCATGTCGGAGGTCTACGCGAGCGATTTCGGCAGCAGTACGGGTGAGAAGGAGTACCTGGCGATCGGCTTCGGTGCCAAGTGATCGCGTAACTGATCACGCAACCGCCTCCACCGACTGCCCCGTCCCTGCTCAGGGACGGGGCAGTGCGCGTACCACCCATCAATCTCGAATGATGGAAATTCCGTCGATCCGGGGCACTTCTCACCAGTAGGGGGAGCGCAACGTCGAACAAGCGTGTAGCTTCCGGGGTCATGAAGAGCGGGGGAGCCGGGCGGGGGCTCCTGTCCGTGCGGAGGGGGGACTGGGGGGTTGCTCGATGGGAGTGCGGCTCATGGTGGTCGACGACCACCGACTGCTGGCCGAGGCGCTGGCCTCGGCGTTGAAACTGCGGGGGCATCGGGTCCTCGCCGCGGCGGCACCGGCCGCGGGGGCGGCGGAGCTGGTGATCACCCGGGCACCGGAGGTGTGCCTGCTGGGCACGGCGACCCCGGCCGAACCGGGCATTTTCGACCCGGTGGTGAAGATCAAGCGGGACCGTCCGCAGGTGGCGGTGCTGGTGCTGGGCCCGGTGCCGAGCCCGCGCGGCATCGCGGCGGCCTTCGCCGCGGGCGCCTCGGGCTATGTACGGCACGACGAGCGCATCGAGGGCGTCGAGCGGGCGATCATGAAGGCGCGGGCGGGCGAGGCGGCGGTGGCACCTCAGCTGCTGCAAGGGGCCTTCAGTGAACTGCTCAACCCGGCGGCCCAACCGGACGACGAGGGCCAGCGGCTGCTGCAGATGCTGACGCCGCGGGAGGTGGAGGTCCTGGTCCGGGTCGCCGACGGCGAGGACACCCGGCTGATCGCGGCGGGCATGGGCATCGCCCCGTCCACGGCTCGCACCCATGTGCAGCGGGTGCTGATGAAGCTGGGGGTGGGATCCAGACTGGAGGCGGCGGCGCTGGCGGCGCGCACGGGTCTGCTGGACCGGGCGGGCCCGGTGCCGCAGACGACGACGCGGGAGGAGGGGCCGGGCATGTGAGCTCCGGCCCCGACCGGCGCCGCCCAGGGGCGCGGGGCTGTATCGATCTGCGGCTCCGCCGCGCGGGCGCGACCAGCCCCCACGCGCCCGCAGTCGGCGAACAACCGATGGACCAACGGCGCTACTCCGTCGGCCCGTCGCCCGTCACGTCCTCCGGAGTGACCTTCGGCGTGGCCGGCGGCGTCGGCCGCAGCTTCAGCCAGGCCAGGAAGAAGATGCCGAGGAGCAGCATCCCGATCCCGGTCCACAGGTTGATGTTGACGCCCTCGGCCTTGTCGAGGGTGGCGTCGGAGGGGTTGATGCCGGCGATCGTGACGATGACGCCGTACAGCACGAACAGGCCGCCGATGATGCGGCGCAGGTCGAAGATGCGGGCCGCGGTGGCCGACTTGGCCTGGAGCTCGGCGACTTCCCGCTGGACGTCCTGGTCGGAATATCCGTGGTGGTCAGACATGGTCTCTCAATCCTCCCGCGACTAGAACGAGAACGGGATGTAGCAGGCGGCGGCCAGCACGATCGCGCCCCAGCCCAGCAGGGCCGGCCTGCGGTACCAGGCGTCGTCGCCCTCGGCGGGGGCCTCCGACATGCCGGGGGAGCGGGTGCCGTAGACCAGGCCCTGGAGCTCCTCGGCCGGCTTCGGCGCGGTGAACAGCGACACCGCGACCATCACGACCGCGCCCGCGACGAAGCCGACGATGGCGGAGACGAAGTTGGCGCCCTGGTCGGTGGGGATGTCGATGATGCCCTGCTTGTAGATCCAGAAGTAGTTCACCATCGCCGCGACCGTGCCCGCGAGCAGGCCCCAGAAGCCGGACTTCACCGAGGCCCGCTTCCAGAACATGCCGACGATGAAGACCACGAACATCGGCACGTTGAAGAAGGAGAACAGCGTCTGGAGGTAGCTCATGATGTTGGAGAAGGACGAGGCGAGGAACGCCGTGCCCACCGACGCGCACACGCCGATCACCGTGATCAGCCGGCCGAAGCGCACGTAGTACGCGTCCTCGCGGCCCTTGACGACGTACCGCCCCCAGATGTCGTTGGTGAACACCGTGTTGAAGGACGACACGTTGGCCGCCATGCCCGCCATGAACGCGGCCAGCAGACCCGTCACCGCGATGCCCAGCACGCCGTTCGGCAGCAGTTGTTCCATCAGGTACGGGATGGCGTCGTTGTACTGGTAGCCGGACTTCTCCGTGCCGAAGCCGGGGATCAGGGCGGCGGCGGTCAGGCCCGGGATCATCACCAGGAAGACGATGAAGATCTTGGGGAACGCGGCGATCAGCGGGGTGCGCTGGGCGGCGCTCAGGTTCTTCGCGGACAGGGCGCGCTGGACCTCGGCGAAGTTCGTCGTCCAGTAGCCGAAACTCAGCACGAAGCCGAGGCCGAGCACGATGGTCAGCCAGTTCGCGCCGAGCGGGTTGTCCGAGCCGATGCCGGTACCGCCCCAGGCGGTCGTGAAGTTCGCGCCGTGCTCGGCCGTCAGCTTGTCGGTCAGGCCGTCCCAGCCGCCGACCTTCTTCAGGCCCAGCACCACGATCGGGATGAGGGCCGCGAGGATCACGAAGAACTGGAGCACCTCGTTGTAGATCGCGGACGACAGACCGCCGAGGGTGATGTACGCCAGCACGAACGCGCCGGCGACCACGATCGCCACCCACTGCGGCCAGCCCAGCAGCGCCTCGACGACGATCGCGAGGGCGTACAGGTTCACGCCGGCGATCAGGATGGCGGCGAAGGCGAACAGGGCCGAACTCAACAGGTGTGCCCATTTGTCGAAGCGCAGCAGCAGCATCTCGGGGACCGAGCGGACCTTGCTTCCGTAGTAGAACGGCATCATCACCAGGCCCAGGAAGACCATGGCCGGGATGGCGCCGATCCAGTACCAGTGCACGGTGTAGGCGCCGTACTGGGCGCTGTTTGCGGCCATGCCGAGGATCTCGGTGGCGGCCAGGTTGGCCGAGATGAAGGCCAGGCCGGTGATCCAGGCGGGCAGGGAGCGGCCGGAGAGGAAGAAGTCGAGGCTGGTCTTCACCGATCTGCGGGCGGCGAAGCCGATGCCCAGGACGACGACGAAGTAGATGGCCAGGATCGTGTAGTCGAGCCAGTTCGTGGGGAGTCGTAGCTCGGCCGCCAGATTCATGACTTCTGTGGGGGTTTGCATGGGGCAAGGGAACCCTTCGGCTGGCGTTCTTTGTTCGATTCTGATGTTGACGCTGCTGTCGAGTTATGGTTACTTGTGTTTAGTTCTGTTTGAGTGAAGGAGTCCGGCGGTGAAGAAGACCTCGACCCGGCTGGCCGACGGTCGCGAGCTCATCTACTACGACCTGCGTGACGACACCGTGCGGGACGCGGTCGACCGCCGCCCGCTCGAGCGGACCGTCACCACGTCCGAGATCCGCCGCGACCCACTGCTCGGCGACTCGGTCGCCATCGCCTCGCACCGACAGGGCCGCACCTACCACCCGCCGGCCGATGAATGCCCCCTGTGCCCGTCCGAGGGCGACCGGCTGAGCGAGATCCCGGACTCGTCGTACGACGTCGTCGTCTTCGAGAACCGCTTCCCCTCGCTGGCCGGCGACTCCGGCCGCTGCGAGGTCGTCTGCTTCACCTCCGACCACAACGCGTCCTTCGCCGACCTCACCGAGGAGCAGGCGCGGCTCGTCCTGGAGGCGTGGACGGACCGGACGTCGGAGCTGTCGCATCTGCCCTCCGTTGAGCAGGTGTTCTGCTTCGAGAACCGCGGCGCCGAGATCGGTGTGACCCTCGGACATCCGCACGGGCAGATCTACGCGTACCCGTTCACCACGCCTCGCACCGCCCTGATGCTGCGCCAGGTGGCCCAGCACAAGGAGGCGACCGGCGGCGAGAACCTCTTCGACAGCGTGCTGGCGAGCGAACTCGCCGGTGAGCGGGTCGTCCTGGAGAGTGAACACTGGGTCGCGTTCGTGCCGTACGCCGCGCACTGGCCCTACGAGCTCCACCTGTACCCGAAGCGCCGCGTGCCGGACCTGCTGGCCCTCGACGAGGACGCGCGCTCAGAATTCCCCCAGGTCTATCTGGAACTCTTGAAGCGCTTCGACCGGATCTTCGGTGAAGGGGAGCCCGCCACGCCCTACATCGCCGCCTGGCACCAGGCGCCGTTCGGGCAGCTGGAGGAGTTCGAGGGCGTCAGCCGTGACGACTTCGCGCTCCACCTCGAGCTTTTCACCATCCGCCGCACCTCCGGCAAGCTGAAGTTCCTCGCGGGTTCCGAGTCCGGCATGAGCGTGTTCATCAACGACATCCGGCCGGAGGCCGCGGCCGAGCGACTGCGAGAGGTAGCGAGTTCATGAGCGGTAAGTACCTGGTGACGGGTGGCGCGGGTTACGTCGGCAGCGTGGTCGCCCAGCATCTGCTGGAGGCGGGCCACGAGGTCGTCGTCCTCGACAACCTCACCACCGGCTTCCGCGAGGGCGTCCCCGCCGGCGCCACCTTCATCGAGGGCGACATCCGCGACGCCGCCAAGTGGCTCGACGCCTCCTTCGACGGCGTGCTGCACTTCGCCGCGTTCTCCCAGGTCGGCGAGTCGGTCGTGAAGCCCGAGAAGTACTGGGACAACAACGTCGGCGGCACCATGGCGCTGCTCGGCGCGATGCGTGAGGCGGGCGTCCGCAGGCTCGTCTTCTCCTCCACGGCCGCCACCTACGGCGAGCCGGAGCAGGTCCCGATCGTCGAGACCGCGCCGACGCGGCCGACCAACCCCTACGGCGCCTCCAAGCTCGCCGTCGACCACATGATCACCGGCGAGGCGGCGGCCCACGGCCTGGCCGCGGTCTCCCTGCGCTACTTCAACGTCGCGGGCGCGTACGGCGCCTACGGCGAGCGGCACGACCCCGAGTCGCACCTCATCCCGCTGGTCCTCCAGGTCGCCCAGGGCAAGCGCGACGCCATCTCGGTCTTCGGCGAGGACTACCCGACGCCGGACGGCACCTGCGTGCGCGACTACATCCACGTCGCGGACCTGGCCGAGGCCCACCTCCTCGCCGTCGCGGCCGCCACCCCCGGCGAGCACCTGATCTGCAACCTCGGCAACGGCGAGGGCTTCTCCGTCCGGCAGGTCATCGAGACCGTCCGCCAGGTCACCGGCCACCCGATCCCCGAGGTCCTGGCCCCCCGCCGCGGCGGTGACCCGGCGACCCTGGTGGCCTCGGCCGCCACCGCCCGCGAGAAGCTGGGCTGGAACCCGTCCCGCGCGGATCTCGCGGGGATCGTCGCGGACGCGTGGGAGTTCACGCAGAGCATCTCTAGGGAGCAGTAGTGCAGGCACAGCAGGTCCGGGCCGGTTTCGTGGAGCTCTACGGCACTGAGCCCGAAGGTGTCTGGTCGGCGCCGGGGCGCGTCAACCTCATCGGTGAGCACACCGACTACAACGACGGCTTCGTGATGCCCTTCGCGCTGCCGCACACCGCGGTCGCCGCGGTCTCCCGGCGCGACGACGGCGTGCTGCGGCTGCACTCGGCGGACATCGAGGACGGCGTCGCCGAGCTGCGCCTGGACGACCTCGCCCCGGAGTCCGACCGCGCCTGGACGGCGTACCCGGCGGGCGTGGTCTGGGCCCTGCGCGAGGCGGGCCACGCCGTGACCGGCGCGGACATCCACCTCACCTCGACGGTCCCGTCCGGCGCCGGCCTGTCGTCCTCGGCGGCGCTGGAGGTCGTGGTCGCCCTCGCCCTGAACGACCTGTTCGAACTGGGCCTGCAGCGCTGGCAGCTGGCCCGTCTGTGCCAGCGCGCCGAGAACGTCTACGTCGGCGCCCCCACCGGCATCATGGACCAGACGGCGTCGGCGTGCTGCGAGGAGGGCCACGCGCTCTTCCTCGACACCCGCGACCTGTCCCAGCGGCAGATCCCCTTCGACCTGGCCGCCGAAGGCATGCGCCTGCTGGTCGTCGACACCCAGGTCAAGCACTCCCACAGCGAGGGCGAGTACGGCAAGCGCCGGGCCGGCTGCGAGCGGGGCGCGGCCCTGCTGGGCGTCGACGCGCTGCGGGACATCCCCTACGGCGACCTCGACGCGGCCCTCGCCCGGCTCGGCGACGACGAGGAGGCGGTCCGTCTGGTCCGGCACGTCGTCACCGAGGACGAGCGGGTCGAGAAGGTCGTCGACCTGCTCAAGTCGGGTGAGACGCGGGCGATCGGCCCGGTGCTGGTGGCCGGTCACGCCTCGCTGCGCGACGACTTCCGCATCTCCTGCCCGGAGCTGGACCTCGTCGTCGACACGGCCATGAGCGCGGGCGCCCTGGGCTCCCGGATGACCGGCGGCGGCTTCGGCGGCTCGGCGATCGTGCTGGCGGACGTGGCCGACGTCGACACCATCACCAAGGCGGTCGAAGAGGCCTTCGCCGCAGCCGGGTTCACCGCACCGCGCGTGTTCGAGGCGGTGCCCTCACCGGGGGCGCGCAGGCTGGCCTGACCTCTGACCGAGCCGCTTCGTCAGTGTGTACTCCGTGATCCCCGGCGGATAGTCGGGGATCACGCACACCACGTCGTACCCCTGCTTCCGGTAGAACTCCGGCGCCTGGAAGTCCCACGTCTCCACCCGGGACATCGCACAGCCCCGTTCCTCACGCGCGACCCGCTCCGCCTGAGCGAGCAGCCGCGAACCCAGGCTCGCGCCCCGGTGGCGTTCGTCCACCCACAGGTACGTCACATGGAGCCAGGCCGTCCAGGTGTGGCCGACCAGTCCGCCGGCGAGTTCCCCCGCCGCGTCCAACACCCAGACATGGAGCGGAAGTTCGCGTTCACCCGGGGTGCCGCGCAGGGCCCGCAGCACCGGGGAGGCCGCGGTGTTGGTGTCCCGCAGCCGGATGCGCAGCAGATCGCGCCGGTCTTTGTCGACTTCCGTCTCCATACGAAACATGCGGCTCACCATAAACGCGCCGGACGGCCAGTTCTGCAAATCACCTTCCGCTGCTGCCCCCCGGCCGTACTCTGATGAGCAGTACCGGTGGGGGCCGGTGCTGATCAGGGGGCGAGACAAGTCGGGTACGACACCCGAAGTGGGGGTAGCAGTTCGGGCACGGCGGCGGCCGTGCGCAGCGCCCTCGCGCTTCGGGCGTCGTACCTGCGTCTGGTCTTCCGTCTCCCGACGATGGGGTATCCCCTGCTCTTCAAGAGCTTGGGGAAGGGGGTTTCGTGGTTCGCATCCGAGTCCTGGTCGTCGACGACCATCGCATCTTCGCCGAGTCGCTCGCCGCAGCCCTGGCGGCCGAGCCCGACGTCGACGTCTCCGCGGCCGGCAGCGGTCCCGCCGCGCTGCGCAGCCTGGAGCGCGCGGCGGCCGAGGGCCGTCGTTTCGACGTCCTGCTCGTCGACGCCGACCTGGGCGGCAACGTCCAGGGCATCCGGCCCGCCGTGCCCGTCCAGGAGGCGGGCGAGGACGGGCTCGTGGACGGCATCTCACTGGTGGCCGGGGTGCGTACCGCACAACCCGGCGTCCGGATCGTCGTACTCGCCGAGAAGGACGATCCGCGGCGCGCCGCGCTCGCCCTTCAGGCCGGTGCGTCCGGCTGGGTGGCCAAGGACTGCTCGCTGTCCCGGCTGCTGACCGTCATACGAGGGGTGCTGCGCGACGAGACCCATCTGCCGCCCGCCCTGCTCACCGGGGTGCTGCGGGAGCTGACCGCCGCGCGCAAGCACCGCACCGAGAGCGAACGGCTGGTGGAGTCGCTCACCCCGCGCGAGCGCGAAGTGCTGCGCTGCATGGTCGCCGGGCTGGGCAGAAAGGCCGTCGCCGAACGGCTGTTCCTCTCCCCGCACACCGTGCGCACCCATATGCAGAACGTCCTCGGCAAGCTCGGCGTGCACTCCACGCTGGCCGCCGTCGCGCTCGCGCGGCGGGCGGGGGTCGGACCGGTGGACCTGGAGCCGGCCGGGCGCATCCGGGCGGAGGAGACGCACACCGCCTGAGCGGGCGAGGCGGCTCCTCAGCCGCCCCGTCAGCCGCTCCTCAGCCGGGGATGTTGTCGAACGGGGCGGTCAACTGGCGCAGCAACCCCGCCAGTTCGCCCCGCTGGGCCCGGGAGAGCTCCGCGAGGATCGCCCGCTCCTGGTCGAGCAGTCCGGCCAGGGCCTGGTCCGCGCGGTCCCGGCCCTCGTCCGTCAGCCGGACCAGCACGCCCCGGCGGTCCGAGGGGTCCGGCAGCCGCTCCACCAGGCCCTTCTTCGCCAGCCGGTCGATACGGTTCGTCATCGTGCCCGACGTCACCAGGGTCTGCGTCAGCAGCTGCCCCGGTGAGAGCTGATACGGCGTCCCCGCGCGCCTGAGCGCGGTGAGGACGTCGAACTCCCAGGGCTCCAGGCTGTGCTCGGAGAAGGCCAGACGGCGCGCGCGATCCAGGTGCCGGGCCAGTCTGCTCACCCGGCTGAGCACCTCGAGCGGTTCCACGTCGAGGTCCGGGCGCTCCCGGCGCCACGCAGCGACCAGCCGATCGACCTCGTCCTCCATGACGATCAGTGTAGTGGTTGTGTCGATGTGAAGTCTCTTGACATCAAGTCTCTTGACGTCGAGATATATCGACGGGCACAGTGGATCTCATGACCACTTGGGACCCCGCCCAGTACCTGCGCCACGCCGACCACCGCGCCCGCCCCTTCATCGACCTCCTCGCCCGCGTCCCCGACCTCCCGACGGCCCCGGCTCGCATCGCCGACCTCGGCTGCGGCCCCGGCAACGTCACCGCCCTCCTCGCCGACCGCTGGCCCACCGCGCGTATCACCGGCTACGACAACTCGCCCGAGATGCTCGACAAGGCACACTCCAGGTACGGCGCGCACACCGGCCCCACCCCGGGCGGCGGCAGCCTCGACTTCGCCCACGCCGACGTACGGACCTGGGCGCCCACCGGGTCGTACGACCTCATCATCAGCAACGCCACCCTCCAGTGGGTCCCCGGGCACCTGGAGCGCTTCGCCGACTGGATCGGCGCCCTCGCGCCCGGCGGCACCCTCGCCTTCCAGGTCCCCGGCAACTTCGGCGCCCCCAGCCACCGGCTGATGCGCGAACTCGCCGCCTCCCACGGCCTCACCGACGCCCTGCGCCACGAGGACGCCGTCCACACCCCCGAGGCCTACCTCGCCCACCTCACCGCCCTCGGCTGCACCGCCGACGTCTGGGAGACGACGTACATCCACCTCCTCACCGGCGAGGACCCGGTGCTGGACTGGGTGAAGGGCACCGGACTGCGGCCCGTCCTCGCCGCCCTCGCCGACGACCCGGCGGCCCGCGAGAAGTTCCTGACCGCCTATCGCGCCGCCCTGCGCGAGGCCTATCCGGCGGGCCCGCACGGCACCCCGTTCCCCTTCCGCCGCATCTTCGCGGTCGCCCGCAAGGAGGCGTGACGGATGATCACCGCGCCGTTCGAGGGAGTACGTCCGTGATCACCGCCGTCGACCACGTCCAGCTCGCCGCCCCGCCCGGCTCCGAGGACCGGCTGCGGGCCTACTACGCCGGTGTCCTCGGCATGACCGAGATCCCCAAGCCGCCCGCGCTCGCGGCCAGGGGAGGGTGCTGGTTCCAGGCCGGCCCCGTCCAGCTCCACCTCGGCATCGAGGCCGCCTTCCGGCCCGCGATCAAGGCCCACCCGGGGCTGCGCGTCACCGACATCGAGACCTACGCCGCCCGCCTGGAGACCCGCGGCGCCACCGTCACCTGGGACACCGACCTGCCAGGCCACCGGCGGTTCTACTCCTACGACCCCGTCGGCAACCGGCTGGAGTTCCTGGAACCGCACGTTTGAGCGGCCCGGTCACGGTTCACCCGACAGCCGGGAAACGCACACACGATCGGGAGTGAGTGACGTGGCGAAGGACCAGAAGGCCAAGGCCAAGAAGGAACAGGCCAAGGGCAAGGCCAAGGAGACCGTGGGCCGCGCCGTCGGCAACGAGCGGCTGACCACCAAGGGCCGCGCCGAACAGATGAAGGGTGACGCGCGCCAGGCGAAGGAGAAGGAGAAGGACATCTTCAAGCACTGACGCCGCCCCAGCTCTTCAGCTCTTGCGGCGCCCTATCAAGTGCGGCTTCGCCTCCAAGCCGTCCAGGCCGTGCCAGGCCAGGTTCACCAGGTGGGCCGCGACCTCCGCCTTCTTCGGGCGGCGGACGTCCAGCCACCACTGGCCCGTCAGCGCGACCATGCCGACCAGCGCCTGCGCGTACAGCGGCGCCAGCTTGGGGTCGAAGCCGCGGCTCTTGAACTCGCGGCCCAGGATGTCCTCCACCTGCGTGGCGATGTCCGAGATCAGCGAGGCGAAGGAACCCGTCGACTGCGGGATGGGGGAGTCACGGACCAGGATGCGGAAGCCGTCCGTGTACTCCTCGATGTAGTCGAGGAGGGCGAACGCCGCCTGCTCGCACAGCTCGCGCGGATGCCCCGCCGTCAGCGAACCGGTCACCATGTCCAGCAGCCGCCGCATCTCGCGGTCCACGACCACCGCGTACAGCCCCTCCTTGCCGCCGAAGTGCTCGTACACCACCGGCTTGGAAACCCCGGCCTTCGCCGCGATCTCCTCCACCGACGTGCCCTCGAAGCCCTTCGCGGCGAACAGGGTGCGGCCGATCTCCAGCAGCTGGGCGCGGCGCTCGGCGCCCGTCATCCGCGTGCGACGGGTGCGCCGCGGCTTGTCATTGCTCTCGGTGCTGCTGGAGTCGGTCGCCACGGCGTCAATCATGCCGTCTCGACGGCGTCCTTCCGGCGTCGGGAGCCGTCTTCACCGTTGTTGCGGCGCGAATCGATACGCGAGCGTGACGGCCAGCGCACGTCGTACGCCCAGCCGGCCAGCTCGAACCAGCGGATCAGCCGCGCCGAGGAGTCCACCTGGCCGCGCATCACACCGTGCCGCGCCGACGTCGGGTCCGCGTGGTGCAGGTTGTGCCAGGACTCGCCGCACGACAGCACCGCCAGCCACCACACGTTGCCCGAACGGTCCCGCGACTTGAACGGCCGCTTGCCCACCGCGTGACAGATCGAGTTGATCGACCAGGTCACGTGGTGCAGCAGGCAGACGCGGACCAGCGAGCCCCAGAAGAAGCCGGTGAACGCGCCCCACCAGGACATCGTCACCAGACCGCCGATCACGGCCGGCAGCGCCAGGGACAGCATCGTCCAGTAGATGAAGTTCCGGGAGATCGAACGGATCGCCGGGTCCTTGATCAGATCCGGCGCGTACTTGTCCTGCGGCGTCTGCTCCTCGTCGAACATCCAGCCGATGTGCGCCCACCACAGGCCCTTCATCAGTGCCGGGACCGTCTCACCGAACCGCCACGGAGAGTGCGGGTCACCCTCGGCGTCGGAGAACTTGTGATGCTTGCGGTGGTCCGCCACCCAGCGGACCAGCGGGCCCTCGACCGCCATCGAGCCCGCGATCGCGAGCGCGATCCGCAGCGGCCGCTTGGCCTTGAAGGAACCGTGCGTGAAGTAGCGGTGGAAACCGATCGTGATGCCGTGGCACCCGAGGTAGTAGAAGAAGACCAGCAGGCCGAGATCCAGCCAGCTCACCCCCCATCCCCACGCCAGCGGCACCGCCGCCAGCAGCGCGAGGAACGGGACGGTGATGAAGAGCAGCAGCGTGATCTGTTCGATCCCGCGCTTGTGCTCCCCGCCCAGCGTCGCGGAGGGCATGGGTGAGCCGTCATTCGCCTTCGGGGCGTCTTCGATCACATCGGAGCTTGTGGCCATGGGCGTCCCCTGTGGGGTTCGAGGGTGGGAGAAGATCCGTGGTACCGGTAACCACACGAGAAGCAGAGCGGGACTTCCCTACGGTTCCGTAACCTACGGCGTCGTAAGTATGGCAGCGCGTCGCCCGACGGCAAGAGCCCAAGAGCCTGCGCGTCCGCACCGGCACCTATCCTGGAGTCGTTCGGACAGCGCGGTCCGCTCTCATTTCTTCCCGGATGACCGGCCCGTATGCGGCAGCCGCCGCCCGACCGGTCCACGGGTTCCCTCTCGGACGAGCTTCAACACTGCAAGGAGCCGCACCTGTGAGCAGTGCCGACGACCAGACCGTTTCTCAGGAGACCACCTCCGCCGAGCTGCGCGCCGACATCAGGCGACTCGGTGACCTCCTCGGCGAGACCCTCGTCCGCCAGGAGGGCCCGGAGCTGCTGGAGCTCGTCGAGAAGGTCCGCCGCCTCACCCGCGAGGACGGTGACGCCGCCGCCGAACTGCTGCGGGGCACGGAACTGGAGACCGCCGCCAAGCTGGTGCGCGCCTTCTCCACCTACTTCCACCTGGCCAACGTCACCGAACAGGTGCACCGAGGCCGCGAACTCAGGGCCAAGCGCGCCGCCGAGGGCGGCCTCCTCGCCCGTACGGCCGACCGCCTCAAGGACGCCGACCCCGAACACCTGCGCGCCACCGTGCAGAACCTCAACGTGCGCCCCGTCTTCACCGCGCACCCCACCGAGGCCGCCCGGCGCTCCGTCCTCAACAAGCTCCGCCGCATCGCCGAGCTGCTGGAGACCCCGGTCCTGGAGACCGACCGCCGCCGCTACGACACCCGCCTGGCCGAGAACATCGACCTCGTCTGGCAGACCGACGAGCTGCGCGTCGTACGCCCCGAGGTCACGGACGAGTCCCGCAACGCGATCTACTACCTCGACGAGCTGCACGCCGGCGCCGTCGGCGACGTCCTGGAAGACCTCACCGCCGAGCTGGAGCGCGTCGGCGTCACCCTCCCCGAGGAGACCCGCCCCCTCACCTTCGGCACCTGGATCGGCGGCGACCGCGACGGCAACCCCAACGTCACCCCCCAGGTCACCTGGGACGTCCTGATCCTCCAGCACGAGCACGGCATCAACGACGCGCTCGACATGATCGACGAACTGCGCGGCTTCCTCTCCAACTCCATCCGCTACACCGGAGCGACGCAAGAGCTGCTGGAATCCCTGCGCGAGGACCTCGAACGCCTCCCGGAGATCAGCCCCCGCTACAAGCGCCTCAACGCCGAGGAGCCCTACCGGCTCAAGGCCACCGCGATCCGCCAGAAGCTGGAGAACACCAAGCTCCGCCTCGCCAAGAACACCCCGCACGAGCCGGGCCGCGACTACCTCGGCACCAGCGAGCTGCTGAACGACCTCACCCTCATCCAGACCTCCCTGCGCGAACACCGCGGCGGCCTGTTCGCCGAAGGCCGCATGAACCGCACGATCCGTACGCTCGCCGCCTTCGGCCTCCAGCTCGCCACCATGGACGTCCGCGAACACGCCGACGCCCACCACCACGCCCTCGGCCAGCTCTTCGACCGCCTCGGCGAGGAGTCCTGGCGCTACGCCGACATGCCCCGCGACTACCGCGGCAAACTGCTCGCCAAGGAGCTGCGGTCCAGGCGGCCGCTGGCCCCGACCCCGGCCCCGCTGGACGCCGCCGGCGAGAAGACCCTCGGCGTCTTCCACACCGTCAAGCGCGCCCTCGACGTCTTCGGCCCCGAGGTCATCGAGTCGTACATCATCTCGATGTGCCAGGGCGCCGACGACGTCTTCGCCGCGACCGTCCTCGCCCGCGAGGCCGGCCTCATCGACCTGCACGCCGGCTGGGCCAAGATCGGCATCGTGCCGCTCCTGGAGACCACCGACGAGCTCAAGGCCGCCGACACCATCCTCGAGGACATGCTCTCCGACCCCTCCTACCGGCGCCTGGTCGCGCTGAACGGGGACGTCCAGGAGGTCATGCTCGGCTACTCGGACTCCTCCAAGTTCGGCGGCATCACCACCTCGCAGTGGGAGATCCACCGCGCCCAGCGCCGCCTGCGCGACGTCGCCCACCGCTACGGCGTGCGTCTGCGCCTGTTCCACGGCCGCGGCGGCACCGTCGGCCGCGGCGGCGGCCCCTCGCACGACGCGATCCTCGCCCAGCCCTGGGGCACCCTGGAGGGCGAGATCAAGGTGACCGAGCAGGGCGAGGTCATCTCCGACAAGTACCTGGTGCCGTCCCTGGCCAGGGAGAACCTGGAGCTGACGGTCGCCGCCACCCTCCAGGCCTCCGCCCTGCACACCGCCCCCCGCCAGTCCGACGAGGCCCTCGCCCGCTGGGACGCGGCCATGGACGTGGTGAGCGACGCCGCCCACGCGGCCTACCGCCGGCTCGTCGAGGACCCCGACCTGCCGAACTACTTCCTCGCCTCCACCCCGGTCGACCAGCTCGCCGACCTGCACCTCGGCTCCCGGCCCTCCCGCCGCCCCGGCTCCGGCGTCTCCCTCGACGGACTGCGCGCCATCCCGTGGGTGTTCGGCTGGACCCAGTCCCGGCAGATCGTCCCCGGCTGGTTCGGCGTCGGCTCCGGCCTCAAGGCACTGCGCGAGGCCGGCCTCGACACCGTCCTCGACGAGATGCACGAGCAGTGGCACTTCTTCCGCAACTTCATCTCCAACGTCGAGATGACCCTCGCGAAGACCGACCTGCGCATCGCCCGCCACTACGTCGACACCCTCGTCCCCGCCGAGCTCCAGCACGTCTTCGCCACCATCGAGGCCGAACACGCCCTCACCGTCCGCGAGATCCTCAAGGTCACCGGCGAGAGCGAACTCCTCGACGCCCAGCCCGTCCTGAAGCAGACGTTCACCATCCGCGACGCCTACCTCGACCCGATCTCCTACCTCCAGGTCGCCCTGCTCAAGCGCCAGCGCGACGCGGCCGCGGCTGGCGAGGAGCCCGACCCGACCCTGGCCCGCGCCCTGCTCCTCACCGTCAACGGTGTGGCGGCGGGCCTGCGCAACACCGGCTGAGGCCTTACACGCATACGACGGTGCCCCCGAGCTTCGGACAAGCTCGGGGGCACCGTCGTATCAGCGGCTATGCCTTACGGCGGCGGAACACCAGGTAGCCGCCCGCGGCCACCAGCGCCGCCGCGGCGCCGCCCAGCAGACCCACCGGGGCGCCGTTGCCGGTCTCGGCGAGGTCGCCGCCGTCGCCGCTGCCGCCACCCTGGGCGGACGGCGACGAGGACGCCGACGGCTCCGAGGACGACCCGCCGGCGGGCGCCGACTCGGACGGCGAGGCGGAGGGCGCGGAGGAAGCGGGCGCGGAAGCGGACGAGGAAGCCGACGCGGACGGCGTCTCACTCGGCTTGCCGTCGTCGGAGCCCTCGCAGTCGGTCCAGAAGACCTTGTGCTTGGCCGCGCCCTTCTCGCCCTCGAAGTTCCAGAACAGCTTGTAGTGGCCGTCGGGCAGCGACAGGTCCTCGGTCCGGCCATGACCCTCGGCGTCGAGGGTGATCTCGCCGGACTTCACCGTCTCGCCCTTGACGTCGGCCGTCGGCGCCCAGGCCTCGATGTGCCAGTCCACCTCCTGGACGCCGTCGAAACCGAACGCGTCCAGATAGAACGTGCAGACGTGCGGCTCGTTGCGCCGCAACTCCTCGCCGGTGGAGGCGTCGTGGATCTTCACGGTGCCGTTGTCACCGGGAGCGGTGGCATAGGCGGTCGGGGCCGCGAACAGGGCGGCGGCGGTGACGGCGGACAGGGCGCCGGCACGGATGAGGGTACGCATGGGGCAGTCCATCTTCGAGATGTGACAGGGAAGATGTGGAGGGGGCGGCTCAGCTTCCAGCCCCGACTGACCTCAGGTCAATCACGAACAGACAACGCTCACACCCTCCACAGAAACGCAGAACGGCGAAAGCCTTCAGATCGTCACGAAAGCAGCGGTGAGCAGCACGACACCCGCCCCCGCCATGACCCACGCGCCCCGCGTACGCCCCAACCCGCCCGCCACCACGACCGACGCCAGCAACAGCGCACCACCCAACGGAACCCAGGCGTAGAGAATCCCGGCCGGACCGGACCGTACGACCTCGTCACTGCTCGGCTTCACGACGACCGCGTACGTCTCGCCCTTGCGCACCGCCACCGTCTTCTCGATGACGACCTCGGCCCGCGCCGTGGACCCCTCGGAGACCGGCGTGTACGGCCCGCTGCACGTGTCCGCCCCGCACCGCGTCACCGCGATCGTGCCGCTCTCCCGGCCCTTCGTCAGCATCACGTGCTGCGCGGTACCCCACGACGCCCACACCCCCGCCACCAGGATCAGCACCGCGACCGCACCCATCGCCGCGAGCCGCCCCAACCGCAGGGCGGCAGCCGAGGCCTGACGGGCGGAGACGGAGGTGGTGGCAGGCATGGCCGGGATCATTGGCCATGCCTCAACGGCCCGTCAACCCGGGCCGGTTCCGCGACCGGACAAGTCAGGAGTTGTACGTGCTTTGCGCCCGCTCCAGCCCCTCGATCACCAGACACTCCACCGCGTCCGCCGCCCGGTCCACGAAGTAGTCGAGCTCCTTGCGCTCCGCGGAGGAGAAGTCCTTCAGCACGAAATCCGCGACCTGCATCCGCCCCGGAGGCCGCCCGATCCCGAACCGCACCCGGTGATACTGCGCGCCGAACGCCTTCGTCATCGACTTCAGCCCGTTGTGCCCGTTGTCCCCACCACCGAGCTTCAACCGCAGCACCCCGTAGTCGATGTCCAACTCGTCATGCACGGCCACGACATTGGCGACGGGCACCTTGTAGAAGTCCTTGAGCGCGTTCACCGGCCCACCGGACAGATTCATGTACGACATCGGCTTCGCCAGGATCACCCGGCGGTTCAGCGGCCCCGGCGGCCCGATCCGCCCCTCCACGACCTGCGCCTGCGCCTTGCCCGCCCGCTTGAACCTCCCCCCGATCCGCTCGGCCAGCAGATCGGCCACCATGAAACCGACGTTGTGCCGGTTGGCCGCGTACTCCGGCCCGGGATTGCCGAGCCCGACGATCAGCCAGGGCTCATTGGCGGGGGTCGTCACGTCCATGTCTCCTCGATACGCGCCGGCCGCCACTCCCGTACGGAAGCGGCGGCCGGCAGATTGTCGCAGAGCCTCAGGCTCAGGCCTCGGCGGCCTCGTCGCCCTCGACAGCCTCCTCCGAGGCCTCCTCGGCCTGCGCGGCCAGGACCTGCAGCACGACAGCGTCCTCGTCGACGGCCAGGGTGGTGCCCTTGGGGAGCTTGATGTCCTTGGCGAGGATGGAGGCACCGGCCTCCAGGCCCTCGACGGAGACCGTGACGGCCTCGGGGATGTGGGTGGCCTCGGCCTCGACCGGCAGCGCGTTCAGCACGTGCTCCAGCAGGTTGCCACCGGCGGCCAGCTCGCCCTCGGTGTGGACCGGGATCTCGACCGTGACGGTCTCGCCGCGCTGGACCAGCTGAAGGTCGACGTGCTCCAGGAAGCCCTTGATCGGGTCACGCTGAACCGACTTCGGGATCGCCAGCTCGTTGGTCTTGCCGTCGATGTCCAGAGCGATCAGGACGTTCGGCGTACGCAGCGCCAGCAGCAGGTCGTGGCCCGGAAGCGTCAGGTGGATCGGGTCCGAACCGTGGCCGTACAGCACACCGGGAACCTTGGCGTCACGACGGATGCGACGGGCGGCGCCCTTGCCGAACTCGCTGCGGGTCTCGGCGGAGATCTTTACCTCGGACATGCGGATCACTCCTCGTATGGGTGAGAGCGGACAAGGTCACCCGGCCACGAACGGCCTGCTACGAAGAGCGCGTCGATAACGGATCGCCGTATCCCGCAATGGGTACGGCCTCCCTCGCCGAGCAACCTGGGCAGTCTACTCGGCAGGGGAGGCCGCAGAAAAATCGATCATGCAGAAGCGTTCTGCCGCAGGGGCAGGGCTTACTGCTCGTCGAACAGGCTCGTCACCGAACCATCCTCGAACACCTCACGCACCGCACTCGCGATCGTCGGCGCGATCGACAGCACCGTCATCTTGTCCAGGTCACGACCCAGCTCACCCGGCGTCGGCAGCGTGTTCGTGAACACGAACTCGCTCACCCGCGAGTTCTTCAGCCGGTCGGCGGCCGGACCCGACAGCACACCGTGCGTCGCCGTCACGATGACGTCCTCCGCACCGTGCGCGAACAGCGCGTCCGCGGCCGCGCAGATCGTGCCACCCGTGTCGATCATGTCGTCGACGAGAACGCAGACGCGACCCTTCACCTCACCGACCACCTCATGCACGGTGACCTGGTTCGCCACGTCCTTGTCACGCCGCTTGTGCACGATCGCCAGCGGAGCACCGAGACGGTCGCACCAACGGTCGGCGACCCGGACGCGTCCGGCGTCGGGGGAGACGACCGTCAGCTTGTCCCGGTCGACCTTGGCGCCCACGTAGTCCGCGAGCAGCGGAAGCGCGAACAGGTGGTCGACAGGACCGTCGAAGAAGCCCTGGATCTGGTCCGTGTGCAGATCCACGGTCAGAATGCGGTCGGCACCCGCGGTCTTCATCAGATCCGCGATGAGACGGGCCGAGATCGGCTCACGGCCACGGTGCTTCTTGTCCTGGCGGGCGTACCCGTAGAACGGCACGATCACCGTGATCGAGCGGGCCGACGCACGCTTCAGCGCGTCGATCATGATCAACTGCTCCATGATCCACTGGTTGATCGGAGCCGTGTGGCTCTGGATCACGAAGCAGTCCGCACCACGCGCCGACTCCTGATACCGCACATAGATCTCGCCATTGGCGAAGTCGAAGGCCTTCGTCGGGACGACCCCGACACCCAACTGCTGGGCGACCTCCTCGGCAAGCTCGGGGTGGGCGCGGCCGGAGAAGAACATCATCTTCTTCTCGCCGGTCGTCTTGATCCCGGTCACAGCACTGTCTCCTCAGAGGTGTCTCAGCTGGATGTCGAGAGACCTCGCCGCTGGGCGCGACGGGGCCGTCTCAGCTGGTGGGGTGCGGGTGTGCACTTATCACGGTACGCCGTGTTTGACGCACCTGTTTCCGGTCAGCCGTCGCTACCCGGCTCCCGGGACGCCGCCTCGGCCGCCTTCGCCGCCGCGCTTCCCGGACGCTTACGGGCCACCCAACCCTCGATATTCCGCTGCTGGCCACGGGCCACGGCCAGCGAACCGGGCGGCACGTCCTTCGTGATCACCGACCCTGCGGCGGTGTACGCGCCGTCCCCGACCGTGACAGGCGCCACAAACATGTTGTCCGAACCCGTCCGGCAGTGCGACCCGACGGTGGTGTGATGCTTGTCCTGCCCGTCGTAGTTCACGAACACGCTCGCGGCACCGATGTTGGAGTACTCACCGATCGTCGCGTCACCGACGTAGGACAGGTGGGGAATCTTCGTCCCCTCCCCGATCGAGGCGTTCTTGGTCTCCACGTACGTCCCGATCTTGCCCTTCGCGCCGAGGCGGGTACCGGGCCGCAGATAGGCGTACGGCCCCACGCTCGCGTCCGGACCGATGTGCGCCCCGTACGACACGGTGTTGTCGACCCGGGCCCCGGCGCCGACGTGGGTGTCCGTCAGCCGGCTGTTGGGACCGACCTCGGCGGTGGAGCCGATGTGAGTGGTGCCGTGCAGCTGGGTGTTGGGGTGGACGACCGCGTCCTGATCGAAGGTGACGGTCACGTCGACCCAAGTGGACGCCGGGTCGATGACGGTGACCCCGGCGAGCATGGCCTCGGTCAACAGCCGGTCGTTCAGAATCCGGCGGGCCTCGCTGAGCTGGACGCGGTTGTTGATCCCGGCGATCTCACGGTGGTCGGCGGCGACGGAAGCCCCGACACGATGACCGGCTTCCCGGAGAATCCCGAGAACGTCGGTGAGGTACTCCTCACCCTGCGAGTTGTCGGTACGGACCTTCCCGAGAGCGTCGGAGAGCAACTGCCCGTCGAACGCGAAGACTCCGGAGTTGATCTCCCGGATCGCCCGCTGCGCGTCGGAGGCGTCCTTGTGCTCGACGATCGCGGTCACGGCCCCCGAGGCGCCGTCCCGCACGATCCGCCCGTACCCGGTCGCGTCCGGGACCTCGGCGGTGAGGACGGTGACCGCGTTGCCGTCGGTGGAGTGCGTCGCGGTGAGGGCGCGGAGGGTCTCACCGGTGAGAAGGGGAGTGTCACCGCAGACGACCACGACGGTCCCGTCCACGACGCCGCCGAGCTCCTCCAGGCCCATCCGTACCGCGTGCCCGGTGCCGTTCTGCTCCGCCTGCACGGCGGTCCGTACGTCGGGGTCGATGACGTTGAGATGCGCGGTGACCTTCTCGCGCGCGTGCCCCACGACTACGACCAGATTCTCGGGGTCCAACTCACGGGCTGCGGCCAGCACATGTCCCACGAGGCTGCGGCCGCAGAGCTCATGGAGAACCTTGGGTGTGGCCGACTTCATACGGGTGCCCTCACCCGCTGCGAGAACGACGACGGCTGCCGGGCGGTTGGCGCTCACGGGATGCCCTTCGGCTGTGGAGGGGGTGGGGTGACATCCGCAGGATACCGGGGTGTTTATTGGGGGACATGAGTGTGGGCCCTGACTGTGCTGTCAGGGCCCACACCGAGCATGGCTCCCCCGCCAGGACTCGAACCTGAAATACATCATCCAAAGTGACGTGTGTTGCCGATTACACCACGGGGGATCACCACGGCAGCCTACGCGGTTCGCCGCTTGGCCTCCACCACCATGCCAGACCACCAGCCTTCGATGCGACGGTACAAATCGGCTCCGCCGCGCACGTCGACACGGAGGCAGCCGAGGTAGTTCTCGTCGACGTTCTTCCGGTTCGTGCTGGGGTTGTGCTTCTTGAGGGTCGTCTTGAGAAGTGCAGATCGCTCGATGCCGACGTGGTCCGCCCAGAACTGCTCGGCCCATGCCACGTCTGCGGTCTGGTGGATATGCACGGCGAACTTGAGGCGCCCCGGCTCGACGTCGAGCAGGTTCAGCCAAGCCAGGAAGAGGGTGATCATGTCCGGGTCGCTGTTGACGAAGGTAACGCGCTCCTGTCGGCGGTACGGCTTGCTCTTGGTGCCCTCGGCCCAGTAGAGGCCTACCCCGACCATGAACAGCTCGCGGTCGGTCATCTGCCCGATCTGCTGAGCTGCCGTCCGCTTGGTGGCCTGCCGCTCTTCTTCCCGCAGGCGCAACGTGGCTTCCCAACCGCGCTTCGCGATCGCCGAGGCCTCCTCACGCGTCCGCTTGCGCCTTTCCGGCTTCGGCAGATCCCGCACCCACAACGAGATCGAACTCTTAGAGCACCCCAGCTCCACCTGGATCTGGTCGTACGTCCAGCCCTGGAGCCGTAGCTCCCGCGCCCTGGCCCTCAGGTCGTCCTTCGCGTTCGGGCGCTTCGTCCATTCCGGAGGGGGCTCGCCCTCCAGGAGGCGGTTGAGGATGTCGTTGTTGTGGACGTGTAGGCGGTCGCGGATCTGGCATCGGCTGAGTCCTGCACGCCGTAACGCCACCGCCCGCTCCCGCAGCCCCTCGAAGTCCGCGTATTTGCCAAGTGAAGTTGCCATAGGCATACCGTCCAGACGGAATCTCCGCTTCCGGGGTCGAACAGGGGCTGGTTCAGCAGTTCGAGGGAAATCGGGCGGTTTCGCTTCTGGCCGGTCATGGCGTGTGGTGTAGGCCAGTACCGGAAACTCACCGGAAAAGCCGCACCCGGCGCCCGTAGGCTGGAGGCATGACCACGACGGGGGAAGACCACGCCGCGGCCCGGACGGGGCCGTGGTGGTGGGCCAGGTGGCGTACCGCACTGTTGGACATCGGTCTCGCGTTCGTCTCCGTGCTGGAGTGTGCGGTCGAGGGCGTCGACTTCGCCAGGGACGCCGGGATTCCGGAGGCGGCGGGGGTCGTCTTCGGGGCGCTCGCCGGCGCCGCGCTGCTGGTGCGGCGGAAGTGGCCGATCGCGGTGGTGCTGGTGTCCATCGCGATCACGCCTGCCCAGATGGGGTATCTCATGGGCATCGTCGGGCTGTACACCCTCGCCGCCTCCGAGCTGCCCCGGCGGATCATCGGGTCGCTGGCCGGGATGTCGTTCGTCGGCATGCTGATCGTGATGTTCGTGCGGGTGCGGCAGAGCATGGAGACGGGGGAGAGCGATCTCGGGAGTTGGTCCGTTCCGTTTGCCGCGATCGCGATTTCCATCGGGCTTACCGCGCCGCCCTTGCTGCTCGGGCTGTATGTCGGGGCTCGGCGGCGGCTCATGGAGAGCTTGCGCGAGCGTGCCGACAGTCTTGAGCGGGAGCTTCAGCTGCTTGCCGAGCGGGCGGAGGAGCGGGCTGAGTGGGCGCGTAATGAGGAGCGGACCCGGATCGCCCGGGAGATGCATGACGTCGTCGCGCATCGGGTGAGTTTGATGGTCGTGCATGCCGCCGCGTTGCAGGCCGTTGCGCGGAAGGATCCGGAGAAGGCCGTCAAGAATGCCGCGTTGGTGGGGGACATGGGGCGGCAGGCGTTGACCGAGTTGCGGGAGATGCTCGGGGTGTTGCGGAGCGGGGACGGCGGTCGTGGTGGTGTGCGGCAGGCTGCCGTGCCGTTGGTCGCGGTGGGGGTCGCCGCTGCCGCTGCCGCTTCGCGGGCCGTGGAGGAGTCCGACGGGCCTTGTCTGTCGGAGTTGGAGGAGTTGATCGGGCAGTCGGCGGCCGCGGGGATGGTCGTGGATCTGACCGTGGAGGGGGATGTGCGGTCGTACGCGGGGGAGATCGAGCAGACCGCGTACCGGGTGGTGCAGGAGGCGTTGACCAACGTCCACAAGCATGCGGCGGGGGCGAAGACGCATGTCCGGCTCGCGCATCGGGGGTCGGAGATCGCGATGCAGGTGGAGAACGAGCCGCCGCCGGAGGTGTCGGTGGCGTCGTCGGCGCGGTTGCCGTCCGGGGGGAACGGGCTGGTGGGGATGAAGGAGCGGGTCGCCGCGCTGGGCGGGGTGTTCGTGTCCGGGCCGACGGATGCGGGGGGTTTTCGGGTGTCGGCGGTGATTCCGGCGTCGTAGCGCCGCGTCGTAGCGCCGCGTCGTAGCGCCGCGTCGCGGTGCCCCGTCGGCCTGTGTGGTTTCAGCCTGCCGTGAGGCGTACCGGCTCTATGCCTGCGACCAGCGCGGCGAGGGCGTGGTCGATGTCGGGGCCGAGGTACCAGTCGCCGGTGTGGTCGAGGACGTAGGCGCGGCCTTCGGCGTCGATGGCGAGGAGGGCGGCGGTCTCGGTCTCGGTGCCGAGGGGGCAGACGTCGGTGTCGAGGGCGCGGCCGAGGTCGGCGAGGGTGCGGGCCATGTGGAGGCCGTGCAGGGGGTCGAGGTGGAGGTGGGCGGGGGCGACCTGGCGGCCGGGGCCGGTGGGGGTGATGTGGAGGCCGCCGAACTCGGCCCAGGCTTCTACCGCGGCGGGGAAGACGGTGTGGCGGTGGCCGGCGGGTGAGGTGTGGTCGCGGAGGGCGTCGGCCCAGATCTCGGCTTGCTTGATGTCCCAGCGTCCGGGTTGCCAGCCGGCTGCGCGCAGGGCGGCGTCGACGGGTACGGGGAAGCGGGTGGTGCTGGTGCGGTCCGGGTGCATCTGCCTTCGATCGTCGTGGTCATGGGTGTGGTGCGGCTGTGGTGCTGGGTGGGGGGTCAGTCGTCCGCCGCGGGGTCGACGATGCGTACGCCGAAGTGGGCGCTGAGCGCGGTGCAGGCGCGGCAGGGGGCGGCGAAGCTGCCGTGGAGGGGGTCGCCGTCCTCGCGGATGCGGCGGGCGGTGAGTTTGGCCTGCTTGAGGGCTTTGCGGGCCTCGCCGTTGGTCATGGGTTTGCGGGCGGCGCGTTTGGTGCGGGCGGCGTCGGCGGCGGTGAGGTGGCGGGAGATGAGGATCGTCTCGGCGCAGCGGCCGGTGAAGCGGTCGCGCTGGGTGGAGGTGAGGGTGTCGAGGAAGTCCTGCACGAGGGGGTGCAGGGATGGTGCCTCGTCGCCGCGGGCGGCGGTGCCGGTGAGGGTGGCGCCGCGGACGGAGAGGGCGGCGGCGACGGTGGGGAGTATGCCGTCGCGGCGGTGGCGCAGGGTGGGGGCGTGGGCGGCTTCGCTGCTCCAGCCGATGCGCGGGTCGCCGGACAGGGCGGTCCGCGGGTCGCCGGGTGTGGCTGGTCGCGGCCCTGGGTGCGGTCCCGTCTGCGCCGTATTCATGATCATCATCCCCTCCGAGCATCCCCCCGGATCACACAGAGTGCCAAATGCCGTGGCTGGTGCGGAAGCTGGGGCGGTGCGACACGCCCGGGTTTGGGCGGGCTGTCACGGCGGGGTGACGGCTGGTCACGGAAGCGGAGGGCGGCTGACCGGTGCCCGGTGACCGGTGTCGTCGTACCGCATAGGCTGTCGGCACCCGCATGTATGCGACCGCGTGTGTGCGACTGCGTGTATGCGACTGCGTGTATGCGGTCAACACGCTGGAGAACGTCGGAGAAGTCGAATACGGGCTGGGGTGGCGGGGCGGAGCCGGGTGGACCGGGGCCGGGCCGGTCGCCGTGGGCCGTATCAGAGTGCCGCAGGGGGCAACCGCCATGACGACAGGTCGGCTCGGGCAGCAAGCCGCGCCGCCGAACGCGGCCTATGCCGGGCAGGTCGTGCATTTCCCGGATCCGGTCCGGGCTGCCCGTCACCCGAGGGGGGTGCGGGTGGACGAGCGCGGCTATCCGGACTTCTCGGCGTATGCGCGTGCGGCTGCGGAGATCGCCGATCCGCCGGAGGGTTTCGGTGTCGACGAGTTGCGGCTGACGGACTATGTGTCGGCGAACGCGGCGCTCGCGGCGACGGGCCATGAGCTGTGGGACACGATTCCGGCGGTGGCGACGCCGCACGGCTGGACGTGGCATCACGTGGTGGGTTCGCGCCGTCTTGAGCTGGTGCCGGTCGAGGTGAAGGCGTTGCTGCGGCATCACGGCGGGATCGCGACGGCGGCGGTGGAGCACGGGAAGCGGGGGACGCGGCCGTTGCAGGAGACGCGGCCCGCGCACTTCGGGTTGCCGAAGTCGGGTGCGGCGGTGTCGGAGTCGCAGGTGCTGGGGGTCGAGGAGGATCTCGGGTACCGGCTGCCGGGTGCGTACCGGTCGTTCTTGAAGGCGGCGGGTGGGTGTGCCCCGGTGGGGACGGCTCTGGACCCGGAGTTGGGTCTGCTGGTCGACCAGCCGTTCTTCACGGTGCGGGACGAGGCGGCCGTCAACGACCTCGTGTACGTGAACAAGTGCCTGCGTGACCATCTGACCAAGGACTACTTGGGTGTCGGCTTCGTGCAGGGCGGACTGCTGGCCGTGAAGGTGAAGGGCGACCGGATCGGTTCGGTCTGGTTCTGCGCGTACGACGACGCCCGCGACGTCGATCCTTCGCTGGCGCCGGCGGAGCGGGTGGAGCGGCTGTTGCTGCCGTGCGGCGATGACTTCGATGTGTTCCTGTCCCGACTGGCGGGTTCTCCGCCGGAGTTGGAGACGGTGGCGAACCTGATGGTGGACGGCGGTTTCGCGCGGTCCGTGCCGGTGGCTGTCGCCGGGGCCGGAACTGGGGCTGGAGCCGGGGCTGTTGCCGGGGCTGGGGAGTGAGCTGACCGATGGTGACGTTCGCGCAGGCGCAGGAGCGCGCCGAAGAGTGGATCAACGGGGACGTTCCCTCGTATCAGCATCGTGAGGTGCGGGTGCGGGAGTTCGAGCTCGGGTTCGTGGTGTGGGCGGAGGACCGTGCGGACGGTCCGCGTTCGGACGGCGGCGCGCAGCGGCTGGTGCTCGCCCGGGACAGCGGGGAGGCCACGTTGTGGCCGGCGCTGCCGGTGGGGGAGGTGATCCGCCGGTACGAGGAGGAGTACGGGCGCGCTGCCGAGGACGCCGCTGCTGCGGCCGCGTCGGCGCCTGCGGCTCGGGTCGATCTCAATCAGACGTCGTTCCTTCTGACGCCGCCGGAGTGGTTGCAGGAGGCGGCGGATCAGTTGGGGATTCCGGATCGGCGGGCGGGGGCCGGTGCCGGGGCCGGTAGTGAGTCTGGTTTCGGTGGTGGGCCTGGTGCCGGGGTCGGTGGTGGGGCTGGTGCCGGGGCGGCTGAGGGTTCGGCCGGTGCCGGTGCCGGTGCCGGTGTCCATGCCGGGTTCGGTGTTGGGGCTGGGTCTTCGGCGTTGCCTGAGACGCAGGCCGGGGTGCCGGTCGGGTCGGGGAACGGGGCTGTGGGGTCCGGTGCGGGGTCCGGTGCCGGTGCTGGTACCGGTGCGGCTTCGGCGGGTGGTGCGCCGGGGGCGCCCGCTGCGTCGAGTGCGCCGGGGGCGCCTGGTGTGCCTGCCGGGGCGACTCCGTGGGCCGGAACCGACACCAACGCCGATGCGGGTGACGATCGTTCGGTGCCGTTGCCCGCGACCGTGTTCGCGCCGCCGCTGAGCGGGACCGACGACGACACTCCGCCGCCCACGACGCCGCCGGAGGCCAAGACCGCGCTCATCTCGGGCGGCAGCCAGCTTCCGCCGACGGCGCTCGCACCGGCGCTCGACGATCCGCATGCGCCGGGTGCGTCTGCGGGTGCGCCGGCGCCTGGTGGTCCGGGCGCGCCGGTGGTTCCTGGCGGGCACGGGGCGCTCGGGGTGCCGGGTGCGCCTGGGGCGCAGGGTGTGCCGGGTGCGCCGGTGGGGAGTGCGCCTGCGCCGGGTGGTGCGGTGCCGCCGGGTGCGCCTGCGCCGGTGCCGGGTGGCGCGGCGTACGGGTATCCGCAGGGTGCGGGGGGTGTGGGTGGTGCGGGAGCGCCGGGTACGCCCCCTCCGGGTGTGCCGCCCGTGCCCGCGCCGGGTGCGCCGCAGGGCAGTACGCCGCCGCCTGTTCCGGGTGCTCCTTCTTATGGCTATCCGCAGGGGCCGGGGGGTGCGCCGGGGGCGCCTCAGCCTCCTGTGGGCGTCGGCGGGGTCGGCGGTCCGGGGGTGCCCGAGCGGCCGCTCGCGCCGAACGCCGGGGACATCGCCGACGCCGCGACCAGCAAGGCGGCGCCTCCGCCGCGCCGTGCGCGTGGGGGTGCGACGCCGCCTCCGCCGCCGGGTGCCCCGGGGGCGCCGGGCGCGCGGCCGGGCGGTACGCCTCCTCCTGCGCCGGGTGCGCCTGGTACGCCGGGAGCGCCGGCCGGTGGGTATGTGCCGACGCAACTCGTGTCCGCGCTCGGGCCCGACGGTCCTGAGGGTGTGCCCGGGGGACCCGGCGCGCAGACTCCTCCGGGCGCCCCCCAGCCGCCCGGTGCGCCGAACCCGCCCGGCGGTACGCCTCCGGGCGGCATGCACCATGCCGCGACGATGCTGGCCGACCCGGGGCGTATGGGCCCGGGTGGGGGCGCGCCGCAGCCGCCGGGCGCCCCTGTCATGCCCGGTGCGCCGGGCGCGCAGACTCCTCCGGGCGCCCCGGGTGCACCTCACGCGCCGGGTGCTCCGGGAGTTCCTGGCGCCCCCGGTGTCGCGGGCGCGCCTGGCGGTCCTGGGGCTCCGCACGCCCCCGGTGCCCCGGGTGTCCCCGGCGCACCGCAGCCTCCGGGCGCCCCGGGTATGCCTGGTGCGCCGGGCGCGCAGGGCTCTGCCGGTGGTGCGCGAGGTGCGGTTCACCAGGCGGAGACCATGCTGGCCGCGCCGCCGGTCGGCGGCCCCGGCGCGCCTCCGCCGCCGCAAGCCCCGGGTGCACCCGGCATGCCCGGCGCACCCGGTGTTCCGGGCGCCCCCGGCATGGCGCCGGGCGCCCCTCAGCCGATGGCGCCCGGCGCGGTACCTCCTGGCGCGGTGCCTCCCGGCGCGGTGCCGCCCCCTGGTGGGATGCCGCCCGGTGCCGTACCGCCGCCGGGGCAGCCCGCGCCCGGTCAGGCGCCGGCGTACGGATACCCGCAGCAGGGGCAGCCGATCGTCGGCCCGGGCTACCAGGCCGTGTTGCGCTACCGCGCGCAGGACGGGTCGGAGCAGCAGCTGATCCGGCGTTCGGCGCCGGGTACGCCGCACCCGGAGTGGCAGATCTTCCACGAGCTGCGGGCGATGAACATCCCGCCGGACCAGGTGCTGGAGCTGCACACGGAGTTGGAGTCGTGTGAGCTGCCGGGGGCGTACTGCGCGCGGATGATCCGGGAGCAGTGGCCGCAGGCGCGGCTCGCGAGCATCGCGCCGTACGGCACGGACCACGCGAGCCGGCAGCAGGGGATGCAGCAGTTGCTGGCGCACCAGGGCGAGTTGCACCAGGTGGCGGACGGGCCGGCGCGGCCGGGACCGGTGCGCGCCCCGCTTCCGCCGGTGCAGGCGGCGCCGCCGATTCCGCCGGAGGGTGTGGCGCAGGAGCTGGCGGGGGCGTTCGGGCCGGGGATCTTCCGGTTCGAGCAGGCCGCGGTGTCCCGGCAGGGGGTGCCGCCGATGGTGGCGCACTCGTTGGTCGCGGCGGGGCTGCCGATGGACATGGGTCCGTTCTTCTGGGCGCAGGCCCAGCCGGGCCGGCCCGTGCCGACGCTCGCGGAGCTGGCGCAGGAGCGCGGGGTGCAGCCGGCCGCGGACGCGGGGTCGTACCTGGTGATGGGCAGTGACTTCGGCCGGGCGATCTGTGTGCAGTACGGGACGGCGAACATCGTGGCCGTGCCGGTGGAAGCGGGGCCCGGTGGGGCGCCCGTGCCGCCGCAGTTCGTGAACACGGGGCTGCCCGAGTTCCAGCGGTGCCTGGCGCTGCTGGGGCGGATGTGGCGGCTCAGGTTCGGGCTGAACCAGGAGCAGGCGGGCCGTTGGACCGTCGACTTCCAGGCGCAGCTGGCCTCCCTGGACCCGGCGGCGCTGGGTTCGCCGGAGAGCTGGTGGTCGGTGCTGCTCGAGCAGATGTGGGACGGGCTTCTATAGGGCTGCAGCGCTGTAGCGCTGTAGGGCCCGTCGCGTCGGCGACGCAGAAGATGCAGGGGAGGCGGGTCCGGTCACGGCGACCGGGGCCGCCTCTTCGTCGTACCGGAGCACCTCGCGAGCGTCGTCGCCCGCGTTCACCGGTACGGGACACGGCCGTACCCCCGCCTACCGGGGGACGGCCGTGACCTCTGTGCGGAGTGTCGCGTTATGCACTGTTATGCCTGATACATCAAGATGTGCGCGAAATCATCATTTTGCGTCCTTTTGATGGAGAGGGGTTCCAGGATGAGCGGCACACCTGCCTCGTCCCACGGCTTCGTGGTCGTACGGGGGCGCGGCTACCGTCCCGATCAGGTCGACGCGTACGCCGCGGCGCTCTCGCAGGACCGTGACGCCTCCTGGGAGCGTGCCGCCCGTCTGACCGTGCTCGCCAAGGAGATGGAGGCGGAGCTGGAGGCGCTGCGCGAGACGGTCGCGCGGCTCGCGCCGCAGTCGTACGAGACGCTCGGGGAGCGTGCGCGCCGGATCTTCCAGCTCGGCCAGGAGGAGGCGGCGGCCGTGCGTGAGGGCGCGCGGCAGGAGGCGCAGCGCCTCGCGGAGGCGGCGCAGGCGCGCGCGAACGGCGTGCGCGACGCGGCACAGGCGCACGCCGACGCCGTGCACGCCGAGGCGGAAGAGCGCGCCCGCCAGCGCCTCCTCGCGGCGCGCGCCGAGGCAGACGAGATCCGCATCGCCGCCCGGCGCGAAGTGAAAGAGGGGCGCACGGAGGCGCTCGAAGCGTTGCGCGAGGTACGGCAGCGCACCACCGGCATGCTCGCCGAACAGGCCAGGGAACACGCCGAGCGCTGGGCCGAGGCCGAGCGCGCGGAGACCGAGCGCGCCGCGGCGCTGGACGCCCTGCACGCCGACCAGGTAGCCCGCGCGGAGGCCGCGCTGTCCGAGGCGAAGCAGGCCTTCGCCGACGCGGAGGCCGCCGCACGCCGCCGCCAGGAGGAGGCGCGGGCCCGGGCCGCCGAGGTCCTCGCGGAGGCGCGGCTGCGCGAGGACCGCGTCGCGCGCGAGACGGAGCGGGTGCTGCGCGAGCACGGGGAGCGCTGGGACGACGTACGCGCCCACATGGACCTCGTACGCAACAGCCTGACGACGCTGACGGGCCGGGCACCGGCGGAGTAGTCCCGGTGCCCGCCCGCTCTCAGCTGCCTACCGCTCCCGCCGGGCCTCCCCGGCGAGCGCCCACGCGTCCGCCACCGGGCCGAGGTGGGTGAGCTTGTCGGGGTTGATGACCGTGCGGATCGTCTGGACGCGGCCGTCGAGCACGTCCAGCGTCCAGGTGTGGAGCACCTTGCCGTCCCGGTCGTGGAAGACGGCGCCGGGCTGGCCGTTCAGCTCGCGGGGTTCCATCGTGACGTCCACGCGCGCGTGCAGGTCGAGGAGCGCGGTGAGGGTGCGGGTCACGCGGTCGGCGCCGATGACGGGGTTGGCGAGCTGCGGTGCCTTGCCGCCGCCGTCGCCGACCATCGCCACGTCGGCGGCGAGAAGGTCCCGCAGGCCGGTGACGTCGCCTTCCCGGAGGGCGTCGAAGAAGCGTGAGGCGAGTTGCGCGCGTTCCTCGCGGTCGGCGCAGAAGCGGGGGCGGCCCTCGGACATGTGGCGCCGCGCGCGTGCCGCGAGTTGACGGCATGCCGGCTCCGAGCGCCCGACGGCCGCGGCGACCTCGGGGAAGCCAAAGTCGAAGACCTCGCGGAGCACGAAGACGGCGCGTTCCAGCGGGGAGAGGCGTTCGAGCAGCAGCAGGGCCGCCATGGACACGGAGTCGGCCAGTTCGGCCGATCGTTCCGGGTCGTCGTAGGGGTCGTCGAGCAGTGGTTCGGGGAACCACGGGCCGACGTACGCCTCCCGTCGTACCCGGGCGGAGCGCAGGACGTCGATGGCGATCCGGGTGACCGTGGTGGAGAGGAAGGCCTTGACCGACCGGGGTTCGACCGGGGAGGCCGCGTAGCGCAGCCAGGTCTCCTGGACGGCGTCCTCGGCCTCGCCCACGCTGCCCAGCATGCGGTAGGCGAGGGAGAACAGCAGGGGCCGCAGTTCCTCGAACTCCTCGGTCCTGCCCATGACTCGGCTTCCCCCCTTCGAACCGGTGCGGGCCCCGCCGGCCGGGGCCCGTCCGGCGTCGCCGGTCAGCTCGCGAAGGACCCGGGCCCGAAGCGGCCCCACGCGATGACCACGGCCAGCAGGAGGTAGACCAGGTTCAGCGGTACGAAGGCCATCTCGCCCCGCCGGCCATGGGTGATCATCGCGCCGATCATCAGCAGAATCCAGCAGACGGCGGTCACCGGGACGAGGACCGGTGCGACGCCGACGGCCGCGGGCAGGATCAGGCCGGCGGCGGCCAGGAGTTCGACGACGCCGAGCGTCTTGACGAAGGTGACGCTCCGGTCGGCGGTCCAGCCGCCGCCGTTGTGCGCGGCCAGGGTGTCCTTCGGGACGAAGGTCTTGCTGATGCCGCCGGTCAGGGCCACCGCGGCGAGCAGTCCTGCGGTGATCCACAGCGCGAGGTTCATCGTTCACTCCCTGATCGAGGTTGCTCTGCACCCTCTGGACGAGACAGCGAACGGCCCTGTGACATCCCTCGGAGAACTTCCGGTGGGAAATCCAGAATCCGGTGGGAAATCCAGAATCCAGAATCCACCGGCCCTCTACTCCTCCCTCCGCACCGCCCCCGCCAGAATCCACCCCTCCACGGCCTCGTACTGCCGCCGCTGCTCCTCCGACCCGCGCCGTCCGGAGACGACCGTGCCCAGCCAGCCGAAGGCGAAGCCGGCCGGGATGGAGACGAGGCCGGTCGTGGTGAAGGGGAACCAGTTGAAGTCGCTCTCCGGGAACGCCGATATGGGTGAGCCGGAGACGAGGTTGGTGCCCGGCATCAGCAGCAGGACCACCAGCGTGCCGCCGATCAGGGTGCAGAGCAGGCCGGTTCGGGTGTAGCGGCGCCAGAAGAGGCCGTAGACGAGGGCGGGGGCGATCGCGGAGGCGCCCAGGCAGAACGACAGGGTCACCAGCGGCTGGAGGCTGCGGTGCTGGACGAGGGCGGCGAGCAGGATCGCCGGGACGCCCACGGCGAGCGCCGACACGCGCGCGAGGGTCATCTCGCGGCGTGCCGTCATCTCGCGCGCGTGGCCGGCGAAGACGTCGTGGGCGAGGGAGTTGGCGCAGGCGAGGATCATGCCGGCGACCGAGGCGAGCAGGGTGAGGAAGATCGCGGTGGTGACCGTGGTGAACAGCAGCGTCTCGGCGGTGGAGACCTCCGTGCCGAAGGCCGCGCGGGAGGCGAGCAGATAGGCCGTGTTGCCCTGAGGGTCGGCCTCGGCGATCACCGCGCGTCCGATCAGGGCCGTGGCGCCGAACCCGACGACCGTGATGACGAGCACGAACAGTACGACCGACGACACCGCCCAGGACATCGAGCGGCGGACCGCGCGGGCGCTGTCGGCGGTGTACATGCGCATGGTGACGTGCGGGAGGCAGGCGCCGCCGACGACCACCGTCAGCTGCGAGACGATCATGTCGAGGCGGGGTGCGGGGCCGCCCGCGAACTGGAGTCCGGAGTGCAGGAACGCCGGTCCGACGCCGCTCTGTGCGGCGGCCGCGTCGAACAGCGCGCCGGGACTCCAGTCGTAGCGCTGGAGGATCAGTACGGCGACCACGGCGCCGGAACCCAGCAGCATCACCATCTTCAGGATCTGGATGAGGGCGGTGCCCTTCATGCCGCCGATCGCCGCGTAGCTGATCATCAGGACGCCCAGGCCGAGGATGCAGCCCGTCTTCAGGGAGTCGCCGGAGAAGCCGAGGATGAACGCCAGCAGCTGTCCGGTGCCCGCGAGTTGGACGAGCATCAGCGGCAGGAGGGCGGCGAGGGTCACCGCGCTGGCGGCGATCCGTACCGAGCGTCCCGGCATCCGGCGGGCCAGCGCGTCGCCCATGGTGAACCGGCCCGCGTTGCGCAGGGGTTCGGCCAGCAGGAACATCAGCAGCATCAGCGACAGGGCGGTGCTGAGGGCGAGGACGACCCCGTCGTAGCCGCACAGCGCGATCACTCCGCCGGTGCCGAGGACGGTCGCGGCGGAGATGTAGTCGCCCGCGATGGCGAGGCCGTTGCGCATGGGGGAGAGGGAGCCGTAGCCGGTGTAGAACTCGTCGAGGTCGTCGCGGTCGGGGCCGGTCATCACGCACAGCAGCAGCGTGATCGTGGCCACCGCCGAGAACGCCACGAGGGACATCGCCTGTGCGGAGTCGCTGAATCCGGTCATGGCCTGGCCTCCCGCTTGGCGTCGACGGCGGCTTGTCTGCGGATGCGGTCGGCGACGGGATCGACGTACACGCGCGCGGTGTGCTCGTACAGCGTGATCGCCAGCCAGGTGATGGGGAGTTGGAGCAGGGCGAGCAGCAGGCCGGTGGGCAGTCCGTCGGTGACGCTGCTCGTCATGAGGGACGGTGCGAGGGCGGACAGGATGAGGAATAGCGTGAAGTAGCCGAGCGCGGTGAGGGTCGCGACGCGTCGCTGCCGGCGGTACGCGCCGCGCAGGACGCGCAGGTCGCTGTGGTGGCCGAGGGCGGGGCGGCGCGCACGGCGGTGGGTGGCCGCCGGTTCGTCTTCCAGGGGCGGCTGCCAGGGGTAGGTGGGGTACGCCGGGTGGGTCGGCGGCGGGGACGGGTACGGGGACGCGTACGGGTCGTGTGACATCCCGGTGGCTCCTTGCGCGGCTCGGGTCCGGTGCGGACCGCAGGGAGTTGGGGGGTGGGCCGAGCGGAGCCACGCACGCTACTCGTAGGTAGCCGGAGGTTGCGAGCTTTTCACCAAACTGATTGGTCGGTATGCGCTTACTTCTCTGACCTCGGGTGTTACCCGGATTAACTCAGATTTTTGAACGGCCGTCAGCGCTACGACGGGTTGAACGGGCGCTACGGACGGTGGCACTCGGGAGCCGTCGTCGAGCCGTGTCCGGAAGCCTGGTGAGGTCCATGGATCCAGCAGACGGCGGCAGTCGGTGATCGGTCCTCCTGCGGGAGTCGGGTTCGTCCCGGAAGGGGCATGGGGGCCGTGCCCTGGGGGAGTGTGACGTCCGCGCCGAAACTGTCGCCCAAGTCTCACCGGCGCCCGTCGGAGTCACACTCCCGGGCGGCCCGCCCTCTTGGGGTGCACATAAGCCATCCGAAAGGCGCGCCTCTCCGAGAGGCGAGCCCTTCCGAGAGGGAGTCCCCATGAACATCGTCGTCTTCGGCGCGAACGGACCGACCGGGCGGCAGGTGGTGGAACAGGCGGTCGAGGCCGGGCACACGGTCACCGCGGTCACCCGCCACCCCGAGAGCTTCCCGGTGGACGGCGCCCGGGTGGTCCTGGCCGACGTGTACGACCCGGCCGCCGTGGAACGGGCCGTGGCCGGGCAGGACGCGGTCGTCTCGGCGCTCGGCGTCCCGTACGGCCGCGACCGGGTCACCGTCTACTCCACCGGCGTCACCCATATCGCCCGGGCCATGGCCGGGCACGGGGTACGCCGTCTCGTCGCGGTCACCTCGACCGTCCTGTTCGGCACGCCGGCCCCCGGTGAGAACTTCCTCTTCCGCAAGGTGCTGGAGCCCTCGATCGCCCGGTTCATGGGCCGCACGGTGTACGAGGACATGCGGCGCATGGAAGAGGTCCTGCGGAGGAGCGAACTGGAGTGGACCGTGCTGCGGCCCGGTGGACTCTTCGACGCCGAGGAGGTGAGCGCGTACGAAGTGGGCACCGAACGGCTGCCCGGCCGGTACACCGCGCGACCGGACCTGGCACGGGAGTTGTTGCGGCAGGCCGTCGAGGAACGGCGTCACGTGGGCCGCTACGTCGATGTGCGCACCACACAGAACACGCCGAGCCTCTTCGACCTCATCCGCAAGGAGGCCGTCGGAGGCAGGGCGGTCGGGGGCAGGGAGGTCGGCGGTGGGCCGGTCGGCGGTGGGGAGGAACGAGCCCGCCGTTGACGGCCGGTCGGCCCCGCCATTGACGGCCGGTCACGACGTGCTCGGTCGGTCTGCCGGGACGCTATCCGCTCTGCCGGTGGCCGGGGTGCACGCGCGCGTAGCGCACGCCGGAGCGTCCCATCAGGGTGATGCGCTCGGTGAGCACGAAGCCGTTGCGTTCGAGGACCGTCCGGGAGGCCTTGTTGTCCTCCGTCGTCTTCGCGGTGAGCGAGTGCAGTCCGTACGAGGGCCCCACCGTCCGGCAGATCTCGCGCACCGCCGCCGTGGCGACGCCCTTGCCCGCCGACCGCTGCGCGACGCGATAGCCCAGTTCCGCCCGGCCCGCCGCCACGTCCATGAGGTTGATCCGGCCCACCAGCGTGCCCTCCTGGTCCCGGATGACGTGGAAGTGGCAGATCCCGGCGTCCTGTTCGTCCAGCAGCGCGCGCAGGCGCGCGGTGAAGTGGGCGAAGTAGTCGTCCCCGCGGTCGGGCACCGTCTGCGCGAAGTACTCCCGGTTCTCCGACTCGAAGGCCAGCAACGCCTCCTCGTGATCCGCCCGCAGCCGCTCCAGCCTCACCATGTGGGCACTCTACGGCGGCTCACTCGGACAGCACCGGGAATTTCCGCGGCGCCAGGAACAGCAGCACCAGGAACGCCAGTGCCGCCGCGCACGACGCCCCCAGGTACACGGCGTGGACGGCGTCCGCGATGGCCCGCCGGGTCGTCTCGGGGGCCGTACCGGCGTCCAACGCGCGCGTGACGGAGTCGAGGTCGCTCGCGCCGCCGAGCCGGGCGGCCAGCACCCCGTTGGCGACCGCCCCGAACAGCGCGGCGCCGAAGGTCTGTCCGATCTGCCGGCAGAACAGGACGGAGGCCGTCGTCGTGCCGCGCTCGGCCCAGCCCACCGTCGACTGCACCCCGACGATCAGCGGCAGTTGGAACAGCCCCAGGGCGGCGCCGAGGACCAGCATCAGCACCGTCGGCTGCCAGGCCCGGCCCGGGTACGGCAGGAAGGGGAACGCGAACAGCACCAGCGCCGCCGTCCCGATCCCGAGCATCGCGGTGTTGCGGAAACCGATCCTCCGGTACACGTGCTGACTCAGCGCGGCCGACACCGGCCAGGTCAACGTCCAGACGGACAGCACGAATCCGGCGGCCACCGGCGCAAGACCCAACACCGACTGGGCGTACGTCGGCAGGAACACCGAGGGCGCCACCATCAGCAGGCCCAGCGCGCCCAGCGCCAGGTTCACCGCGGCGATCGTACGGCGCCGCCACACCCACCCCGGGATGATCGGCTCGGCCGCCCGGCGCTCCACGGCCACCACGACCGCCACCAGCGCGAGTCCCGTACCGAACAGGCCCAGGGAGGGCGCCGACAGCCACGGCCAGGCCACCCCGCCCTGCACCAGCGCCGTCAACAACACGCCCCCGCACGCGAACACCGCGAGCGCGCCCGCCCAGTCGATCCGCGGGCGTACGGTCGAGGTCCGTTCCGGCTCGTGCAGGTGACGGACGATCAGCCACAGCGCCACGGCGCCGATCGGGAGGTTCACGAGGAAGATCCAGCGCCAGTCCGCGTAGGCCGCCAGGAGGCCGCCCACGCCGGGTCCGGCCACCGCGGACACCGCCCACACCGTGGAGAGCTTCGACTGGATCTTCGGGCGCTCCTTGAGGGGGTAGAGGTCGGCGGCCAGGGTCTGCACGGTGCCCTGGAGGGCGCCGCCGCCCAGGCCCTGCACCACGCGGAACGCGATGAGGGCGGCCATGTTCCAGGCGAGCGCGCACAGCAGGGAGCCGAGCAGGAAGAGTGCCGCGCCCGCGACCAGCACCGGCTTGCGGCCGAAGGTGTCGGACAGCTTGCCGTAGACGGGCAGCGTCACCGTAACGGCCAGCAGATAGCCCGAGAACAGCCACGAGAAGACGGAGAAGCCGCCCAGGTCGCCGACGATCTGCGGGACGGCCGTCGAGACGATGGTGGCGTCCAGCGCGGCCAGCGCCATCGCGAGCATCAGCGCGGCCACGACGGCACCGCGCCGGTGCGAGCCGCGCGGGTCCGCGTCCGTCGCGGCCGGCTGTATGTCCGTGCCCCCCTGGTCCACCAAAGATCCTTTCCCCTTGCATCTATCTGCCGCCGACCACCCTCTCACTTGACCCTCACGTGGCGGCAGGGTGCAGCCTGATCGCGCGGAAGGGTGGAGCGGACCCCGAGATCGGCTCCACCCGGGGGTGGACTGCCCCTAGGGGTCTGTCCGTACTACGGCTCGGGGAGGGTTCGTCCCACCGGAGGACGAGAGGGGGCCAGGCCGCTCCTTAACCTGGCTTTACGCCGCTCAGGAGGGGTTCGGGGCGGCGGACCGCAGGTCGGGGGGTGGGGTTTTCCCCCGCAAAAGACTGCGCTGGGCACCAGCGCGCCGGACCCCCGGCGAGCAGCAGACTCAACGACGTAACCAGCTCAACGACGTAACCAGAACGCAGCACCGCTCAGCAGCACACGTGACGCCATCGTTGACCGACATAGGAGACATACCGTGACATCGGCTGTGACCATCACCAGGCACGGGGGCACTGGAGGGACTACGGCCGTTGCCGCGCGGGCGCGGCAGGTCGTGAAGGCGTACGGGTCCGGCGAGACCCGTGTCGTCGCCCTCGACCACGTGGACGTGGACATCGCACGCGGCCAGTTCACCGCGATCATGGGCCCCTCGGGGTCCGGCAAGTCCACGCTCATGCACTGCCTCGCCGGGCTCGACACCGTCTCCAGCGGCCAGATCTACCTGGACGACACGGAGATCACCGGGCTGAAGGACAAGAAGCTCACGCAGCTGCGCCGGGACCGGATCGGGTTCATCTTCCAGGCGTTTAATTTGCTGCCCACACTTAATGCGCTCGAGAACATCACGCTGCCCATGGACATCGCGGGCCGCAAGCCGGACAAGCAGTGGCTGGCGCGGGTCGTGGAGACGGTCGGGCTGTCCTCGCGGCTCAAGCACCGGCCCACCCAGCTCTCCGGCGGCCAGCAGCAGCGCGTCGCGGTGGCCCGGGCGCTGGCCGCCCGGCCGGAGATCATCTTCGGTGACGAGCCGACCGGAAACCTCGACTCACGCGCGGGCGCCGAGGTACTGGGCTTCCTGCGCCGCTCCGTGGACGAACTCGGCCAGACCATCGTCATGGTCACCCACGACCCGGTCGCCGCCTCCTACGCCGACCGCGTCCTGTACCTGGCCGACGGCCGGATCGTCGACGAGATGCTCAAGCCGACCGCGGAGGCCGTCCTGGACCGCATGAAGGACTTCGACGCCCGGGGGCGCACGTCATGACCGTCATGAAGACCTCGATGCGCAACTTCTTCGCGCACAAGGGGCGCATGGCCCTCTCGGCCGTGGCGGTGCTGCTGTCGGTGGCGTTCGTGTGCGGCACGCTGGTGTTCACCGACACCATGAACACGACGTTCGACAAGCTCTTCGCCACCACCGCCTCCGACGTCACGGTCTCCCCCAAGGAGGCCAAGAGCGACGACACCCCGCAGAACGGCAAGCCCGCCTCCCTGCCGGCCTCCCTCGTCCAGCAGGTCGCGAAGGCGGACGGCGTGAAGTCCGCCGAGGGCGGCGTCAGTTCGATGAACGTGACCGTCGTCAACGACGAGAACAAGAACATGGGCTCGTCCAACGGTGCCCCCACCATTGCGGGCAACTGGACCAAGGGCGACCTGCGGTCCATGGAGATCACCTCCGGACACGCCCCGCGCGGGCCGACCGAGACCATGGTCGACGCGGACACCGCCGACAAGCACCACCTGAAGATCGGCGACGAACTGCGCACCATCTCCGTCGTCGGTGACTTCAAGGCGAAGATCGTCGGCATCGCCACGTTCAAGGTCACCAACCCGGGTGCGGCGATCGTCTACTTCGACACCGCCACCGCCCAGCGTGAACTCCTCGGCGCCGAGGGCCGCTTCACCCAGGTCTTCGCCACCGCCGCCTCCGGCGTCAGCGACACCCGGCTCAAGCAGAACGTCACCAAGGCCCTGGACGGCTCGTACAAGATCCAGACGGCCAAGGAGAACGCCGACGAGAACCGCGAGGACGTCGGCGAGTTCATGAACGTCATCAAGTACGCCATGCTCGGCTTCGCCGGGATCGCGTTCCTGGTCGGCATCTTCCTGATCATCAACACCTTCTCCATGCTGGTCGCCCAGCGCACCCGCGAGATCGGCCTGATGCGGGCCATCGGCTCCTCCCGCAAGCAGGTCAACCGTTCCGTGCTGGTCGAGGCGCTGCTGCTCGGCTTCGTCGGCTCGATCCTCGGCGTCGGCGCGGGTGTCGGCATCGCGATCGGCCTGATGAAGCTCATGTCCATGGCGGGCATGAACCTCTCCACCGACGACCTCACCATCAAGGCCTCCACCCCGGTGGCCGGCCTGGTCCTCGGCGTCGTCGTCACCGTCCTCGCCGCCTACCTGCCCGCCCGCCGGGCCGGCAAGGTCTCCCCGATGGCCGCCCTGCGCGACGCCGGTACGCCGGCCGACGGCAAGGCGGGCCTGGTGCGCGGCCTGATCGGGCTCGTCCTGACGGGCGCCGGCGGTTACGCCCTCTACGCCGCCGCCACCGCGGACAAGGCCAAGGACGGCTCGCTGCTGCTGGGCGGAGGCGTCGTCCTCTCCCTGATCGGCTTCGTCGTCATCGGCCCGCTGCTGGCGGGCGGGGTCGTCCGGGTGATCAGCGCGCTGATCCTGCGGGGCTTCGGCCCGGTCGGCCGCCTGGCCGAGCGCAACGCCCTGCGCAACCCCCGCCGTACGGGCGCCACCGGCGCGGCCCTGATGATCGGCCTGGCCCTGGTGGCCTGCCTGTCGGTGGTCGGCTCCTCGATGGTCGCCTCGGCCACGGCCGAGCTCGACAAGTCGGTCGGCGCGGACTTCATCGTCCAGGGCAACCAGCGGATCGTCCCGCAGGCCCAGAAGGCCATGGAGCGGACCCCGGGCCTGGCCCACGTGACCTCCTACAAGGAGGTGGAGGCGGTCCTGACCTCGCCCGACGGCAAGAAGGACGACTCCCAGGTGACGGCGGCCGACCCGACGTACGCCCAGGACCTGCGCCGCGCCACGACGGAGGGCACCCTCTCCGCCGCCTACGGCAAGGACTCCATGTCCGTCGGCTCCGACTACGCCAAGGACCACGGCGTCCACGTCGGCGACACCATCTCCGTCGCCTTCAAGGGCGGCAAGACGGCGAAGCTCAAGGTCGCGGCCATCACCGACGACGACTCGGCGCTGGACCAGGGGGCGCGCTACCTCTCCATCGCGACGATGAAGCAGTACGTCCCCGCCGACCAGATCCCGCCGAACACGATCATGTTCGCCAAGGCCAAGGACGGCCAGGAGAAGCAGGCCTACGCCGCCCTGAAGAAGTCGCTGGACGACTACCCGCAGTACCAGGTGCGCGACCAGACCGACTACAAGCAGGAACTGAAGGACCAGATCGGCCAGCTGCTCAACATGGTCTACGGCCTGCTGGCCCTGGCGATCATCGTGGCGGTCCTCGGTGTCGTGAACACCCTGGCGCTGTCCGTCGTCGAGCGGACCCGGGAGATCGGCCTCATGCGGGCCATCGGCCTCTCGCGGCGGCAGCTGCGCCGGATGATCCGCATGGAGTCCGTGGTCATCGCCCTCTTCGGTGCCCTGCTGGGCCTGGGACTGGGCATGGGCTGGGGCGCCACCGCGCAGAAGCTGCTCGCCCTGGAGGGACTGAACGTCCTCGACATCCCCTGGCCGACGATCATCGGGGTGTTCATCGGATCGGCCTTCGTGGGCCTGTTCGCCGCCCTGGTCCCGGCGTTCCGGGCGGGACGGATGAACGTCCTGAACGCGATCGCCACCGAGTAGCCACAACCGACGGGGGAGCAGGGCCCGGCGCCGAGAAGTCACGGGGGACTTCTCGGCGCCGGGTCCGTTGCTTTCCGGTTCGCTGTCCGGCCTCCGGTTCGTGGGGAGAACCGGGGTTATCCACAGCCCCGGCACCACCGCTCGTCGCGACGTACGCTGGATACCCCCCGGCCGGTCCCTCTGTCGGGCCCTTTGTGTTGCCCACCCAGGACGGAAAGCGCCCTCCATGAGCCTGCACGGTCTGCTCGACGCCGTAGTCAAGGACACCGCCCTCGCGGAAGCGATCACCGCGGCCGCTGACGGCAACCGTATGCACGTCGACCTGGTCGGCCCCCCGGCGGCCCGCCCCTTCGCGATCGCCGCGCTGGCCCGCGAGGCCGGCCGCCCGGTGCTCGCGGTGACGGCGACGGGCCGCGAGGCGGAGGACCTGGCGGCGGCCCTGCGCTCGCTGCTGCCCTCGGAGGGCGTCGTCGAGTACCCCTCCTGGGAGACCCTGCCGCACGAGCGGCTCAGCCCGCGCAGCGACACCGTCGGCCGCCGTCTCGCCGTCCTGCGCCGCCTGGCCCACCCGCGCCCCGACGACCCCGAGACCGGCCCGGTGTCGGTGGTCGTCGCGCCCGTCCGCTCGGTGCTCCAGCCGCAGGTCAAGGGCCTCGGCGACCTGGAGCCCGTCGCCCTGCGCACAGGCCAGAACGCCGACCTGAACACGATCGTCGAAGCCCTCGCGGCCGCCGCCTACGCGCGCGTGGAGCTCGTCGAGAAGCGCGGCGAGTTCGCCGTGCGCGGCGGCATCCTGGACGTCTTCCCGCCCACCGAGGAGCACCCCCTCCGCATCGAGTTCTGGGGCGACGACGTCGAGGAGATCCGCTACTTCAAGGTCGCCGACCAGCGCTCCCTGGAGATCGCCGAGCACGGCCTGTGGGCCCCGCCCTGCCGCGAGCTGCTCCTCACCGACGAGGTACGCGCGCGTGCCGCCGCCCTCGCCGAGGAGCACCCCGAGCTCGGCGAGCTGCTCGGCAAGATCGCCGAGGGCATCGCCGTGGAGGGCATGGAGTCCCTCGCGCCGGTCCTCGTCGACGACATGGAGCTGCTCCTCGACGTGCTGCCCAAGGGCGCCATGGCCGTCGTGTGCGACCCGGAGCGGGTACGCACGCGTGCCGCGGACCTGGTGGCGACCTCGCAGGAGTTCCTCCAGGCCTCCTGGGCGGCCACCGCGGGCGGCGGCGAGGCGCCGATCGACGTCGGCGCGGCCTCCCTGTGGTCCATCGCCGACGTCCGGGACCGGGCCCGCGAGCTGGACATGATGTGGTGGTCGGTGTCGCCGTTCGCCGCCGACCTGGAGCTGGAGGCGGACACCCTCCAGCTCGGCATGAACGCGCCCGAGACCTACCGCGGCGACACCGCCAAGGCCCTCGCCGACACCAAGGGCTGGCTCGCCGAGGGCTGGCGCACGGTCTTCGTGACCGAGGCCCACGGCCCCGCCGCCCGCACGGTCGAGGTGCTCGGCGGGGAAGGCATCGCGGCCCGCCTGGACGCCGAGCTGGGGCAGATCTCCCCGTCCGTCGTGCACGTGGCGTGCGGCTCGATCGACTACGGCTTCATCGCCCCGGCGCTGAAGCTCGCCGTCCTCACCGAGACCGACCTGACCGGCCAGAAGGCGGCCGGCAAGGACGGCGCCCGGATGCCCGCCCGGCGCCGCAAGACCATCGACCCGCTCACCCTGGAGACGGGCGACTACATCGTCCATGAACAGCACGGCGTGGGCCGCTACATCGAGATGGTCCAGCGGACCGTGCAGGGCGCCACCCGCGAGTACCTCGTCGTCGAGTACGCCCCCGCCAAGCGCGGCCAGCCCGGCGACCGCCTCTACATCCCCACCGACCAGCTGGAGCAGATCACCAAGTACGTCGGCGGCGAGGCCCCCACCCTGCACCGCCTGGGCGGCGCCGACTGGACGAAGACCAAGGCCCGCGCGAAGAAGGCCGTCAAGGAGATCGCGGCCGACCTGATCAAGCTCTACAGCGCGCGCATGGCGGCCCCCGGCCACACCTTCGGCCCGGACACGCCCTGGCAGCGCGAGCTGGAGGACGCCTTCCCGTACGCCGAGACCCCCGACCAGCTGACCACCATCGCCGAGGTCAAGGAGGACATGGAGAAGTCGGTCCCCATGGACCGCCTGATCTGCGGCGACGTCGGCTACGGCAAGACGGAGATCGCGGTGCGCGCCGCCTTCAAGGCGGTCCAGGACGGCAAGCAGGTCGCGGTGCTGGTCCCGACGACCCTCCTGGTCCAGCAGCACTTCGGCACCTTCTCCGAGCGCTACTCCCAATTCCCGGTGAACGTACGGGCGCTCAGCCGCTTCCAGACGGACACCGAGGCGAAGGCGGTCCTGGAGGGCCTGAAGGAGGGCTCGGTGGACGTCGTCATCGGCACCCACCGCCTGTTCTCCTCCGAGACCAAGTTCAAGGACCTGGGCCTGGTCATCGTCGACGAGGAGCAGCGCTTCGGCGTCGAGCACAAGGAGCAGCTGAAGAAGCTCCGCGCCAACGTCGACGTCCTGACGATGTCCGCCACCCCCATCCCCAGGACCCTGGAGATGGCCGTCACCGGCATCCGCGAGATGTCGACGATCACGACCCCGCCGGAGGAGCGCCACCCGGTGCTCACCTTCGTCGGCCCGTACGAGGAGAAGCAGATCGGCGCGGCCATCCGCCGTGAACTGCTGCGCGAGGGCCAGGTCTTCTACATCCACAACCGGGTGGAATCGATCGACCGCGCGGCCGCCCGGCTGCGCGAGATCGTCCCCGAGGCGCGGATCGCGACGGCCCACGGCCAGATGTCGGAGTCGGCGCTGGAGCAGGTCGTCGTCGACTTCTGGGAGAAGAAGTTCGACGTGCTGGTGTCGACGACGATCGTCGAGTCCGGCATCGACATCTCCAACGCCAACACGCTGATCGTGGAGCGCGGCGACAACTTCGGCCTGTCGCAGCTGCATCAGCTGCGGGGCCGGGTGGGCCGAGGCAGGGAGCGAGGTTACGCCTACTTCCTCTACCCCCCGGAGAAGCCGCTGACGGAGACGGCCCACGAGCGCCTGGCCACCATCGCCCAGCACACGGAGATGGGCGCGGGCATGTACGTGGCAATGAAGGACCTGGAGATCCGCGGCGCGGGCAACCTGCTCGGCGGCGAGCAGTCCGGCCACATCGCGGGCGTCGGCTTCGACCTGTACGTCCGCATGGTCGGCGAGGCGGTCGCGGACTACCGGGCCTCCCTGGAGGGCGGTGTCGAGGAGGAGCCGCCCCTGGAGGTCAAGATCGAGCTCCCGGTCGACGCCCACGTCCCGCACGACTACGCGCCGGGCGAGCGGCTCCGGTTGCAGGCCTACCGCGCGATCGCCTCGGCCAACACCGAGGAGGACATCAAGGCCGTACGGGAGGAACTCGTCGACCGCTACGGCAAGTTGCCGGAGCCGGTGGAGAACCTGCTGCTGGTGGCGGGCCTGCGGATGCTGGCCCGCGCGTGCGGAGTCGGCGAGATCGTCCTGCAGGGAACCAACATCCGCTTCGCGCCGGTGGAGTTGCGGGAGTCGCAGGAACTGCGCCTCAAGCGCCTGTACCCGGGGACGGTCATCAAGCCGGCGATCCACCAGGTGCTGGTGCCGCGTCCGAAGACGGCGAAGGTGGGCGGGAAGCCGTTGGTCGGGCGGGAGTTGCTGGGGTGGGTCGGGGAGTTCCTGACGTCGATCCTGGGGTCGTAGGGTCGTTGCCGGGCCGTTCCGGCACCATGGCGGGCATGGCTGTCGGGGGAGGCGGGGGCAGGGTCGCCTGGGCGGGGGCGACCTGCGTCCTGGTCGGTGGGGCGTCGGCATACGCCCTGTGGGGTGCGCACGGTCCGCTCGGGGTGTCCGATCGCAGCGGCCTGGTGTCCATGGCCGTGGCGCTGCCGGCCCTGGTCGTGTCCGTCATCGGGCTGCTGTGGGCACGCCCTGGCGCACACGAGGACGAGACAGCGGCCGTCGCCAGGCTCGTGCGGGAGGTGCGGTCGGTCGGTGAACCCCAGTGGATGCACAGCCTCGGGGGCGAACTGACCCCAATCGACGTGACGTTCGCCTTCCGGCCCTATGTCCACGCGCGGGCCGCCGAGCTTCCGCCCACGCCCGCCGGACAGTTGGAGCGGGTGGTCGAGGACTACCGGGCCGTACGGCCTCGACGGCTGGTGATCACGGGGGAGCCCGGCGCGGGAAAGACCGTGCTCGCGCGGAAGCTCGTGATGGAGCTCAACAAGGCGCGGGGCGCCGGAGAACCGGTCGCCGTGCTGATGGCGCTCGCCGACTGGGACACCCGTGAGGAGCTGACCGACTGGGTCGTACGGCATCTGGAACGAGACTTCGGCATGCCGAGGCGGTCCGCTCGCAAGGTCATGGACGCGCGCGTGGTCCTGCCCGTGCTCGACGGGCTGGACGAGATGGACGCCGCGGACGTCGGGGCGGCGGACTCCCGGGCGCTGGAGGCGCTGGCCCGCTACCAGGACGGCACCGATCCGGCGCCGCTGGTGCTGACCTGTCGTACCCGGCGGTACGACGAGTTGGAGGCCGAGGGCAGCCACATCCTCGACGCGGCGCGGATCGAGATCGATCCCGTGGACTCCGTCCAGGCCGTCCGTTTCCTCGAACTGAGGGGCGCCGCACGGCGGCCGGCGGTGTGGCGGCCGGTGCTCGACGACCTGCTTTCCGCGCCGGACGGCGTGTTGGCGTCAGCGCTGTCGACGCCATGGCGGCTGGCCTTGGCGGCGACCGTCTATGAACGGGAGGGTGACCCGGGAGAGTTGGTGCGGTCCGGATCCGCGGAAGCCATCGCCGAGCTGTTGCTGGGGCGGTTCATCGGGGCGGTGGCGGGGTGGGCGCCGGAGAGGGTGGGGCGGTATCAGGAGCGGACTGTGCACATGCGCTTGCACCGGCTCGCGGTGGGGCTGGAAACGGACGTGGTGCTGCACCGCCTGGGAGACCGGGTGGCAGGAGCGGTGCGGGCGGTGGTGGTCGGAGGACTGGTGACGGCCGGCCTCGCGCCGATGGCCGCGGCGGCTGTGCAACGGTCGGTGCGGCCGGCCGAGTTGTGGGTGTGCTGCGTCGCCGCGGTCGTCAGCGGGTGTGCCCTCGTCCGCGAACTGCGCTCCGCCCCGCTGGGTTCCCAGGGGGACAGTGTCGTGTCGGCCATCGCCCTGCCGCCGCTGGGCGATTCCCTGTGGCGGCTGGCGTTGCGTCGGGGTTGGCGCAGGGTCTGGCGGCTGGTGGCCGTCATCCTTGTGCTGGCGTGTCTGGTCGCCGAAGGGCCGGACGTGGTGAGCACGTTGTTCGGGAGCCAGAGCGCATTCCTGCTGGCGGCGAGCGGCTGGTTCTGCGTCGCCGCGGTGGCCGTGGCAGTGATGGACGACCTCGACAGCACAGCTGTCGGGCCGAGCGGACCCCTCAGGGCGGCGTGGTGTGTCGTTGTCCTTGCCGCCGGTGTGGTTCCCGTCGCGATCACCACCACGAGCAACCTTCGACTGACCGACACGGCCTTCGCCGCGGTGTTGTTGGTGATGCTGCTGCGAGGGATGCGGGAATGGGTCGGCTACCTCGTCCACCGCCTCGCCAACCCCCGCCTCGGCCCCCGCCTCCCCACCTTCCTCGACTGGTGCGTCACCGCGGGCCTGCTCCGCACCTCCGGCATCGCCTACCAGTTCCGCCACCGCGAGTTCCAGGAGTGGCTGGTACGACACCCGCGGCCGGTCCACTGAGCCTCACGCCACAGGACGTATGCGCCCGCGCGTCGCCTCCGCCAACGCCGCCGCCAGCCGGTCCCGTACGGCGACCTGCGTGGCGATCCGCTCCTCCATCACGGCGAGCCGGTCCAGGGCCACCCGCAACGCCTTGCCGGAGGCCGGCCCCTCGGTCACGTCGCCGTCGAGGCACGGCAGGAACACGCGTACGTCGTCCAGGGTGAGGCCCGCGTCCAGGAGGTGCCGGATGTTGCGGACACGCACGGCGACCCCGGCGTCGTAGAGCCGGTAGCCGTTCGCCGCGCGGACGGACGTGATGAGCCCCGCCTGCTCGTAGTGGCGCAGGGCGCGCGGTGTGGTGCCGGTGGCCTGGGCGAGCTCGCCGATCCGTAGGCGGGGCGTCGGGGCTGTCATGCCGGTGAGTCTCATGCGACGACCGCGCCGCCGTCCACCGGAAGGATCACGCCGGTGATGAACGACGCCTGCGGCGAGGCGAGTTGGGTGATGGCCCACGCGACCTCCTCGGGGCGGCCGACCCGGCCCAGCGGAGTGTGCTCCAACTGCCACGCGCGGATCGCGGCACGCTGCTCGGGGGTGTAGCCGGAGTGGTCCGCGATCGGCGTCTCGATCGCGCCGGGGGCGACGGCGGCGACCCGGATGCCGAGCGGGGCCAGTTCGACGGCCCAGCTGCGGGTGAGCACTTCGAGGGCCGCCTTTCCGGCGGCGTAGAGGGAGTTGCCGGGCCAGCCACGCTGGCCGACGGCGGTCGTGACGTTGACGACGACGCCCCGGCTCTCGGTGAGGGCGGGGAGTGCGGCCTGGGTGAGCAGCACGGGCGCGAGGAGGTTCGTCGCGAGCTGGGGCGAGACCGACGCGCGCGTGTACGTGCGCAGGGACTCGGTGTTGACGATCGCTGCGTTGTGGACGAGGACGTCGATACGGCCGTGTCGCGCGAGTGCCGTACGGACGACCGTGTCGGGGCCGTCCTCGGCCGTGATGTCGACGGGGAGCGGGGTGATGAGGGCCTCGTCGTACGCCGCGGTCTCGGCGAGGGGTGCCGGGCGGCGGCCCACGGCGAGGACGTGCGCGCCGCGGGCGGCGAAGGCGTGGGCGGTGGCGCGGCCTATGCCGGTGCCCGCGCCGGTGACGATGACGGTTTCCGGGGCCGTGGTGGTGGTCATGCGGGGATCGTCGAACCCTTACGCTGGTGTCAAGGTCAAGTGGCGGGGCGGCGGGGTGGGGGCGCGGGGCCTGTGACCGGGGTGGGGGTCTTGCGGAGCCTGGCACCGGGGCGTCAGTGGGGTAGGGGGCTTGCGGAGCCTGTCACCGGGGCGGGCGCCTCGCGGAGCCTGTCACCGGGGCGAGGGTCATGCAGAGACCGTCACCAGAGCAGGGGCCGCGCGGAGTCCGTCAGCGGAACAGCGTCGCTGCCAAGGTCCGGAAAACCTCCTCGGGGTCCTTGTCGCCGACCGGCCCGTCCAGGTTGTGGCCGAGGAGCAGCGTGGCGAAGCCGTGGGCGAGGGACCACGCGGCGACGCCGGCGAGGCGGGGGTCGATGCCGCCGGGGTCCACCGTGGACACGGACGTGCGCAGGGCGTCGCCCGCGAGGGCGCGGGCCGTGGTCAGTTCGAGGTCGTCGGCGCGCAGCAGCCCGGGCGTGAACATCACCTGGAAGTGCGCGGGGTGCTCGCGTGCGAAGCGCACGTAGCGCACGCCCGCCTCCTTGAGGTCCGAGGCCTCCCGGAGCGTGGTCGCCAGTAGCCCGAAGCCCTCGGCGGCGATCGACGTCAGCAGGCCCGTGCGGTCCTTGAAGTGGTGTGCGGGGGCCGCGTGCGAGACGCCGGCCCGGCGGGCGAGGTCGCGCAGGCTCAGCGCGGCGGGCCCGTCGGCGGCGATGACGTCGAGCGCGGCGGTGAGGATCGCGCGGCGCAGATCGCCGTGATGGTAGGGCCGGCGCGCGGCCGGCTTGGTGCTGTCGGTGTCCGCAGGTGCCATGGACAGCAGCGTACGCCCAATCTAGGCATTGACAAGTTCGGGCGGTTGAGGCAATCTTGTCAGTGTCAAGTTTTGCGGTGGGCGGCCGAGCGGCTCCCACCGGCTTCGATACGACGGGGAGGCGTGGCATGTCACAGCACGAGGGTGGGACCGGCGTCGTCGGCAGCGTGGAGCCGGCCCGGGCGCGTCAGCTCTGGCACCTGCTGGAGCCGCTGCACGCGGTCCTGTACTACGCGCCGGAGGTCTTCGAGGAGGCGGCGGCGCTCGGCTTCGACACGAAGGAGCGCTGGCCGAGCTACTTCCCCTTCCGCGCGGCGCCGTTGGGGGCGGTGGACGCCGGGCGAGTGGCGTCCGCCTTCTACAGCTTCAGCCCGCGCATGGTCGCCGAGCATGTCGACGCCGCGTGGGGCATCGCGCCTCCGGAGGCGGTCCTTGCGGCGCGACTGCGGGGGATCGACCGGGCGTACCGCGCGATATTCGGCGACCGCGTCGACAGCCCCGAACTGGCGGAGGCCGCCGCCCTCGCCCGGCGCGCGGCGGAGGCGGCGAACACCGCGGGCCGCCCGCTTGCCGCGGCCAACGGCGCGCTGGAGTGGCCCGATGCCCCGCACCTTCAGTTGTGGCAGGCGGCGACGATCCTGCGCGAGCACCGCGGCGACGGCCACCTCGCCGCCCTGCTGGTCGCCGGTCTCGACCCGACCGAGTCGCTCGTCTCCTTCGCGGCGATAGGCGCCGCGTCCGTCGAGCGCTTCGAGAGCCGCGGCTGGAGCGAGGCGGAATGGGCGGCCGCCCGCGAACGCCTGGCCGCGCGCGGCCTGGTCGACGCCGACGGCACGGCCACGGAGGCGGGGCGCGCCCTGCGCCGCCGCGTCGAGGAGCACACCGACCAACTCGCCGTCGCCCCTTGGCAGTCCCTCGCGCCGACCGAGATCGACCGGCTCGTCGAACTGCTCGGTGACTATTGGGTGGCGGTGCTGTCCTCGGGTCTGCTGCCATCGGAGTCGACGCTGGGGATCGGGAAGGTGTGAGGTCCCGGGAGAGGGAGTCCCAGAAGATGAGGTCCCAGGGGGTGAAGGAGGGCGCGGCGAGCGATCTGTCGTGGGACACCGTCAAAGAGTTCTTCGACCCGGAGGAGATGGGCTCGTTGCCCGACCTGCGGGTGCCGGACGCCTCGGCGGGGGACTGGCAGTCACTGCTCGACCTCGTCGTGGAACGCGGCTGGAGCCATGAGTACGTGGAGGGCGAAACCGAACTCCCCTTGCCTCGGGCGGCGGCCGTGCTGGCCCGGCCGGCCGACGCGGAGTGCCCCCAACTGCGGGTCTGGCCGGCCGACGGAATCCTGGCGATCTTCCGCTTCCTCGGGGACGAGGAGATCGACTTCGACGTCGACCTGCGGGAGTTGCAGGGACAGGAGCGCCTCGACCTGTTCTGCGGGTTCCTGCGGGCGCTCGGCAGACGGCTCGGCAAGCCCGTGTTCATGGACCCGGAGGGTTCCTACGGCGATCCGATCCTGGCGTACGACGCCGGGACCGACCGCGTGGTGCTGCTGATGGAGCCTTAGACGGCACGCCGGCCAGGCGCTTCCCGGGCGCGGGACGGACGGGGCGCGGGACGGCCGAAGCCGCCCGCGGGAGAGCTGGTCCCCGCGGACGGCCTCCACGGTTCGTGTTCCTCCGTGGGCCTCCGGCCTTACGGCTGCTCGGGCCTGTCTCGGTCCATGCCCATCGCGCCTTCGATCTTCTGCTGCGCGTCGTCGACTTGGCCCTCGTACTTGTTGCCCGTCTTCTCGTTGGCCTTTCTCTCCGCCATGTCGGACATGTCCTTGGCCTTGTCCTGCATCTGGCGGTTGCTCTTGAACCTGTCGAAGATGCCCATCCAGAGCTCCTTCCGGAGGTGACTCGATTCGACGATACGCCCGAGATGCGAGAGATGCCCCTTGAGGCCCCATATGGTCTGGACCTCTCGCCCGCTACGGTGAGTGCGGGCAGCACCTGCCAGTGCAGGGCGGAGACGAACAGAACAAGGGGAGGGACGCACCGTGACGCGTCTGAGGGGTGGGGCGGCGGTCGCCGCCGCGATGCTCGGGATGGTCGTACTGCTCACCGGATGCGAGGGCGTCGACCTGCCCGCGGACGACGAGCCCTCGGGCTCCGTCCCGGCCGTCGGCTCCGGCCGTGCCGTGAGCCCGCTGGACAACCCGGACGGCACCAAACCGGGCCTCGCGGCCATCACCTCCGACGCCGACAAGGCGAAGGCCCGGGACCTCATAGCGAAGGTGGCGACCAAGGGCCGCGGCCCCAAGACCGGCTACGACCGCGACAAGTTCGGCTACGCCTGGATGGACTCCGCTCCCGGGGGCATCCCCTTCTCGCACAACGGCTGCGACACCCGCAACGACCTCCTCAAGCGCGACGGCGACGACGTCCGCTTCCGCTCCGGCTCGGACTGCGTCGTCACCTCCATGACCCTGGCCGACCCCTACACCGGCAAGGAGATCGACTGGGTCAAGGCCCGTGCCACGACGGTGCAGATCGACCACGTCATGCCGTTGTCGTACGACTGGCAGATGGGCGCGGCGCGGTGGACGAAGGCCAAGCGCGAGGACATAGCCAACGACCCGCTCAACCTGATCCCGGTCGACGGCCCCAGCAACAGCTCCAAGAGCGACTCGGGACCGGCTTCCTGGCTACCGCCGAGCAAGGCCATCCGCTGCTCGTACGTCGTGCGCTTCGCCCAGGTCTCCCTGAAGTACGAACTGCCCGTGACGAAGGCGGACAAGGAGATGATGCTGCGGCAGTGCGGCGGCTGACCGCGCCGTGCGGCCAGCGGCCGACTGCCGGCCGACGGCGCTGTCGAGGGTCCGGAAAACCGGTTCCGGTCTCCCCCGCCGCCCGCCTACGGTGGCCGCATGGAGCTGAAGGTGTCGAGTCTCGCCGAGCGTCCCGACGACCTCGAGCGGGTGGTCGGGATGGCCGACAGCTGGCCGGAGTTCGTCACCCGGGACCTGGTGGGTGACTACCACTACGGCCGGATCGCCCGGGAGTTCCCGGCGTATGTGCTGTTCGCCGAGGACGAGCGGGGCGAGGTCGTCGCCACCGGGTTCAGTGTGCCCTTCGCCCTCGACGGCGAGGGGCGGGGCGAACTGCCCGCCCGGGGCTGGGACGAAGTCCTCCTGTGGGCCTTCGCCGACCTGCGCCGCGGGACACGGCCCGACACCGTCAGCGCGATCGCCATCAACGTCCGGCCCGACCTCCAGGGCAAGGGCCTGTCCGGCCGCATGCTCTCGGCGATGCGGGACAACGCCCGCGCCCACGGCTTCGGCGAGGTCGTCGCCCCGGTCCGCCCCAGCGCCAAGCACCTCGAACCGCACACCCCCATCGAGGAGTACGCCCGCCGCGTACGCCTCGACGGACTCCCGCACGACCCGTGGCTGCGCGTGCACGCCAGAGCCGGCGCCACCCTCGAGGCGGTGGCACCGGCGTCCATGACAGTCGTCGGCTCACTGGAGCAGTGGCGCCGCTGGACCGGGCTGCCCTTCGACACCCGGGGCGACATCGAGGTGCCCGGGGCGCTGGTGCCGGTGCGCTGCGAGCCGGAGCGGGGGTACGCGGTGTACGTCGAGCCCAATGTGTGGATGCGGCACCCGCTCTAGGGGTCCCGGGGCTCAGCCGCCCAGCGCGTCCAGGTCCAGGATCTCGCCGCTGGGCTTCTGCGCCGGGACCTTCTTGTCGTAGTCGCTGAAGGTGAGGCTGCCCGGGTCCTTCGCGGAGACGCTGTCCACGCGCAGCAGGTACGGCTTGCCCTCGGTGGCGACGTACAGCGTGTAACGCTCCTTGCCGTCCCGCTCGTTCAGCACGATCGCGGGCGTGCCGTCCACGGTGGTCGTCTTGCCGCGCGAGGCGTCCGTCTCGGCGTCGTCGGCGTCGCCGAGCACCGTGTCGAGGTCGCAGAAGCTCGCGATGTCCTTGGCGTCCTTGCCCTTGGCGGACATCTTGGTCCACTTCCCGGCGAGCAGCGCCACGGCCGCGTCCACGTCCGACTTCTTCTCGCCCTTGCTCTGCTCGCGCAGGAACTTCTCGTCGTACTTCATGTAGACGGTGTCACCGACCTTGATCAGGTCGGCCTTGCCCTGGCCGCCCATACTCATCGTGCCGGCGCACTCGCCCTGCCGGTTCAGGGCCATGTCGATCGTGATGGTGCTGCCCGACTCGTCGTCGGGGACGTCCCCCTTCATCCGCAGCGACGAGGCACCGGTCGTGGCCTCGACGGCCTTGTCGGCGATCTCGGCGCCGGTGAGTCCGGCGAAGGGCTCCTTGGCCTCGCTCTTGCTCGGCGCGGGCGAACTCGCCGCGCCGGAGCCGGTCTTGTCCGACGTGCTGTCGGCCTTGTCCTGCCCGGACTGGCAGCCGGTGAGAGAGAGCGTGGCCGCGGCGGCGAGGCAGAGAGTGGCAAGTGCGGTGTGACGCATGGGAATTCCCCGATGGTGAGGCGGTGGGATGAGCGGGTACGGCGAGACGTGTCGCCGGTTCGTCAGCGGAGCCGGGTGGATCTCGCCGTACGAGGGCCGGTGTCAGCCGGTCTTCTTCCAGTCCGTGCAGCCGGACGTCTTGAAGTAGGTGTCCTTGGCGCTGATCGTGACGACGGCGCTGCCGGAGACGTTGTCGTTGGCGATGATCGAGTCGAGGCCGTGCTCGGCGTCCTTGGTGCGCTCCCAGTAGCACATGTCGTCCTCGTTGCCGGTGGACTTGTACGTGCCGGGCGCGATGTCCGCGCCGACTCTGAACATGCCACCGTCGCCGGCCATCTTGGAAGCGGGCGAACCCTTCGCGGCGGTGTCGACGGCCTCCCAGTCGTTGCAGTCGCTCGACTTGAAGATCTTGTCGGTGGCCTTGATGGTGACGTAACTGGTGCCGGTGACATTGTCGTTGGCGAGCAGCGAGTCCATCTCGCCCGAGGCGTCCTTGGCGCGCTCCCAGTAGCACATGCCGTCCTCGTTGCCGGAGGTGCGGTAGGTGCCGGGCTTGACGTCCGAGCCGACCTGGAACTGGCCGTCCCCCTCGAACGCGACCTTCTTCTCCTCGGCGGCATCGGCGGCGTCGGCGGCATCGGCGGACCCCTTCTCCTTGCCGTCCCCCGGCTTCGCCTGAGCGGACGACGAAGAGCCCTTGCCGCTGCTCTGGGAACCCCCGTCGGAGTCGTCACCGGAGTTCGCCGACACGGCGCCGATGACGACGATCCCCACGACGGCCCCCAGCGCGATCTTGCCCTTCATGCCCATGACTGTGTCCCCTCCCGACACGGTGACAGCCGCTGCTCGGCTGTCGCTCGTCCGCTGGGTCAATAAGAACAGAGGCTGTGAACCGAGTCAACACGGTTCACGCAATGTCTCGCGTACACGGCCGTGAATGGGTAGATCTTGCATGCGCCGCTATGCTCGGCGTCACACGCGCAGCGGACGTGTACGGGGATGTGCACAGGACATGCGGGCAGGGACGACGAGGGAGCGGGCCGGTGCAGGACAACGCCACAGAGGTGACCGCCGCCGGGATCGCCCGGCTCGCCGGGGTCGGCCGCGCCGCCGTCAGCAACTGGCGCCGCCGCCACGCCGACTTTCCCAAGCCGGTCGGCGGCACCGAGACCAGCCCGTCCTTCGCCCTCGCCGAGGTCGAGGCCTGGCTGCGCAAGCAGGGGAAACTCGCCGAGGTCCCCTTGCGGGAACGCGTCTGGCAGCAGCTCGTCGGCCACCCCGAGGGCCCGGTCGCCGCGCTCACCCACGCCGGGTGCGTGCTGCTGCTCATCCATGACCGGCCCACCGTCTGGCTGGAGGTGAGCGCCGGCTCCGACGAGCGGCTCGCGGCGATGCTCCCCGGCGCGCTGGAGGAGGTGCTGACGCCGCGCTTCGGCCCGGTGGCGGCTGTGAACTCACGGCGCGCTGTGAACTCGCCGCGCCCCGGCACCGCATCCCGCGCTGTGAACGCCGCTCACGCGGGCACCGACGGTGTGAACACCCCGGCGGCCGGCGCTTCAGGCACCCACGCCGACCGTGTGAACACCCCCGCCACCGACGCCGCTGTGAACACCCGCCCCGCCGTTCACCTCCCCACCGGCCCCGATCTCCTGCCCTCCACCCCCCTCCTGCGCGGCACCGCCGAACTCGCCGCCGAGCTCGGCGCCCGGCAGACCTTCGAGTTCCTGCTCGGCCGGCACCTCGACGCCAACCCGCGCCAGTACACGCTCACCCCCGCCGACCTCGCCGGCCTCATGGCCGACCTGGCCGGCCCCGCCCGCACGGTCCTCGACCCCGCCTGCGGCACCGGCGCTCTCCTGCGCGCCGTCACCACCCGGCCCGACCAGGAGCTCTACGCCCAGGACAGCGCCCCCGAACTCGCCGCCCTCACCGCGCTCCGGCTCGCCCTGCACACCCGGGCCGCCGTCCGCGCCGCCACCGGCGACACCCTGCGCGCCGACGCCTACCCCCAGCTGCACGCCGACGCCGTCCTGTGCCACCCGCCCTTCAACGAGCGCAACTGGGGCCACGACGAACTCGCCTACGACCCCCGCTGGGAGTACGGCTTCCCGGCCCGCACCGAGTCGGAGCTGGCCTGGGTCCAGCACGCGCTCGCCCGCCTCAAGGACGGCGGCACCGCCGTCCTCCTCATGCCGCCCGCCGCCGCCTCCCGCCGCTCCGGCCGCCGCATCCGCGCCGACCTGCTGCGCCGTGGCGCGCTGCGAGCCGTCGTCGCCCTGCCGGTCGGCGCGGCGCCGCCGTACAACATCCCGCTGCACCTGTGGGTGCTGCGCCGGCCCGAGAAGGCGCCGACGCAGCCCGAGGTGCTGCTCGCCGACACCGGGCAGTTCGCCGCCGACGGGCGCGGCGGCCCCGACTGGCGGGACGTCGGGGAGGTGGTGCTCGACGCCTGGCGCGCCTTCGACCGCGCGGGCACCCTCGACGAACGGCCCGGCCTCGCCCGCTCGCTGCCGGTGATCGACCTCCTCGACGACGACGTGGACCTCGCCCCGGCCCGCCACCTCCCGCCGCCGACCGCGGCCGAGGGCGCCGGCGCACTCACCGCCGTACGCGAAAACCTCGGCGCGACGCTGCGCCTGACCGCGGACCTCACCCCGCCGCCCGCCGAGGCCGCACACCCCGTGCCGCGCTGGCCGCTCACCACCATCGGCGAACTCGCGCGTGGGGGCGCCCTGGTGCTGCGCACCGGCGGAAACGGCGGCCACGCGCGCGTGCCTGTCCTCACCGACCACGACGTCCTCGCCGGAACGGCACCCTCCGGCTCGCTCCCGGAGAGCGACGAGGAAGCCGTGCTGGTGGAGCCCGGCGACGTCGTCGTGCCGGTGCTCGGCGGCGGTTCGATGGCGCGCGTGATCGACGACGCGACGGGGGGCGCCGCCCTGGGGCGCAACCTCGTGCTCCTGCGCCCCGAGCGCACGGCGCTCGACCCGTGGTTCCTCGCCGGCTTCCTGCGCGGCACCGCCAACAACCGCCAGGCCAGCAGCTACGCCTCCACCGCCACCCGCCTCGACGTGCGCCGCCTCCAACTGCCCCGGCTCCCGCTCGACGAACAACGGCGCTACGGCGCGCGCTTCCGCGCACTCGACGAGTTCGAGCGGGCGCTCAGGCGCGCGGGCCGGCTCGGGGAGCAGCTCGTGCGCGGGATGTACGACGGCCTCACGGACGGCACGGTCGCCCCCGACTGACCCTCCGGCGCGCCCGCGCGGCGCACGCCCCGCGCGGAAGCCGCCACTCCGCCGACCTGCGCGGGCGCGAGAAGTGATCAGTGCGACAACGGTTCGGTACAACCCGGGACCGCTGGTCCGTGTCGGCCTATACGCTCGCCTGTACGCGCGAATACGCGCGAAGCGACAATCGCAGGAACGGGGTTGCCGGGCGACGGCCGCCCTCGTACGCCCACCCGAGGCACCAGGAGCTGTCATGCATGGCCACGGCTACCCGCAGCCGGTGAAGCAGCCGCCCCACCCGGCATGGCTGGTCGTCCTGCGTGTGCTGTTCGTGGTGCTCGGGATCTTCACCATCGGCCTGTTCTCCTGGGCGATGCTGCTGCGCCTGGCGCTCGTGACCCGCAGGGCGCTCGACTGGGGCCTGTTCGTCGCCTCGCTCCTCGCGGTCACCCTCGGGCTCGTGCTGATCGGCGTCGAACCGGGCGACGAGATCCACACCGCGGGCGGCTGGACCGGCATGGCCCTGCTGTTCGGCACGCTGGTGGCGACGATCGCGTACTACCTCTCCGCGGACGTACGCCACTTCCACCAGCTCCGCTACGCCGGGTACGCCCCACAGCCCGCCCCGGCACCGGCGCCCGCACCCGCGTACGGCTATCCGCAGCCGCACCTCCAGCCGCCCCTCCCGCAGTCGCCGTACACCGCCACGACCGTGCCCCAGGCACCGTCCCCGGCCCCGCAGCCGCATCTCCAAAGCCCCATGCCGCAACCCCCCGCGCCCCACACGCCCCCACCCGCGCCCCAACGCCCCGCGCCCGCCCGCATCGACCAGGTGCGCGCCGAGCTCGACGAGCTCAGTGACTACCTGCGCCGGCAGGACGGGCAGCCCGGCGGAAACCACGAGGGCGGCAGGTGACCGTGGCGACAGGGCGTGTCGTCGCAGGCCGCTATGAACTGTCCACGCTCATCGGACAGGGCGGCATGGGACAGGTCTGGACGGCGTACGACCGACGGCTCGACCGGCGTGTGGCGGTGAAGCTGCTGCGCCCCGACAAGGTCGCCGGGCAGGAGGCGGACGAACTGCGCCGCCGGTTCGTGCGTGAGTGCCGGGTGACCGCGCAGGTCGACCACCCCGGGCTCGTCACCGTGCACGACGCGGGCAGCGAGGGCGAGGAGCTGTTCCTCGTCATGCAGTACGTCGACGGCGCGGACCTCTCCGACCACCTCGCCGAGCACGACCCGTACCCCTGGCAGTGGGCCGTCGCGGTCGCCGCGCAACTGTGCGCCGTGCTGAGCGCCGTGCACGCCGTGCCGATCGTCCACCGCGACCTCAAGCCCCGCAACGTGATGGTGAAGCAGGACGGCACGGTCACCGTCCTCGACCTCGGCGTCGCCTCCGTCATGGACGCCGACACCACCCGCCTCACCCACACCGGCACCCCCATCGGCTCGCCCGCCTACATGGCGCCCGAGCAGGCCATGGGCGGCGCCGTCGGCCCGTACACCGACCTCTACGCACTCGGCGTACTGCTCCACGAACTCCTCAGCGGCGACGTCCCGTTCTCCGGCTCGACGGCGCTCGGCGTCCTGCACCGCCACCTCTACGAGCCCCCGCTCCCGGTGCGCCGCCTGCGCCCCGAGGTGCCGGAGGCGCTCGAGGCGCTCGTCCTGCGCCTGCTCGCCAAGGACCCGCAGCACCGCCCCGCCAGCGCGCAGGAGGTCTACGAGCACCTGGCAGTGCTCCTGCCCGCGCGCGGGATGCCCACAGGGGCGCCCCTCGACCCCACGCGCCCCTTCCTGCGCCCGCACGCCCCCTGGCCGGACCGCGCCCGCACACCCGCGCCCCAGCCGGCGCCCGCCATGCCGCTCACGCCCCCCGCCGAGAAACCCGACGTCGCGCGCGCCGTCGACGAGGTCAAGCGCCTCCTCGGCGAGGGCCGCATCACCCAGGCCGTCGACATCCTCGGCGCGATCCTGCCCGCGGCGGCGGAACAGCACGGCGAGCACTCACCGGTGGTCCGCACCCTGCGCAAGCAGTACGCCGCCACGCTCATGGACGACGGCCAGTACCGGCGCGCGCTGCCCGAACTGCGCCGCCTCGCGGACGAACGCGCCGCCGAGGCCGGCCACGCCGACCCCCAGTCACTCCGCTTCCGCCACGACGCCGCCCAGTGCCTCGAACAACTCGGCGAACCGGCGGCCGCGCTGGCCGAGTACCGCGCGCTGCTCCCGTTCTACGAGAACCAGTACGTGGCGGGCGACCCCGACATGGCCCACGACATCCGCCGCCGCATCGGCCACCTCCTCCTCGCCCTCGGCGACCGCCCCGCCGCCCACGACACCCTGGCCCGCCTCGCCCACGACGTGGAACACCTCCACGGCCCCGGCCACCCCCTCGTGACGGAGATACGGCGGACGCTGGAGTGGCTGGGACAGGTACGCGGCTAGGTCCCGCGAGGGCCGCGTCCGGAAGCCGGCGTCACCCCTGAGGCGTGCCGGTGCCCCAAGTCCCGGTGAATCGTTGGTCGAATGGGTTGGCCAGAGCTTGCCCACTGCCTACCATCGATCACCGCAAGACTTTGTGCACCGTCGCACAAGCTCCCCGGGAGGCTTCCTTGCACCGCCGTCGTCGCACCGCGCTCCTCCTCTCCGCCGCGATCGCCGCGGCACCCCTTCTCACCGCCTGCGGCAGCGACGCGCACCCCGGCGCGGCAGCCGTCGTCGGCGGCCAGCGGATCACCGTCGCGCAACTGGAGACCAGGGTGAACGAGGTCCGCGACGCCCAGCGCGCCGCGGTGACGGACGACGCGCAGTACGCGCAGGCCATCGCCAAGACCGGCACCCTCACCCGCGACACCCTGCACGGCATGGTCCTCGACCGCGTCCTGCACCGGGCCGCCGAGGACGCCGGCATCACCGTCACCCGCAAGGAGATCCAGACCATGCGGGCCGGCCTGGAACAGCAGGCCGGCGGCGCCAAGGGCCTGGAGACGGCCTGGCTCCAGCAGTACGGCATCGCCCCCGAGCGCCTCGACGACAACCTCCGCCTCCAGCTGGAGGCCCAGAAACTCGCCGCGGCCCTCGGCACCGACACCAGCCAGCCGGCCTTCTGGGCGGCCCTGTCCAAGGCCTCCAAGGAACTCGGCGTCGACCTCAACCCCCGCTACGGCACCTGGGACGTCGACAAGAGCAGCCGCGTCGACGCCAAGACCCCCTGGGTACGCGAGGTCACGGCATCGGGGACCCGGCAGACCGCCTGACCCGGGACACACAGCGCGGCGGAACGGTACGGCAGCGCCGATCACCCTGTGGATAACTCGCGGGGTGGTCGGCGCCGTGCGTTAGCTTCGAACCGTGAACACCACCAGCCCCGAAGCCACGCCGGACACCCCCGCCGCCCCCGGCCGCATCGTCCTGCTGACCACCAGCCACCGCGTCGCCCCCGGCCTGCTGTCCTGGCCCGCCTGGCAGGCACTGCACGCCGCCGACCGCGTGCTGTGCGCCGACGGCGCCCACCCGCAGCTGCCGTATCTGCGCGAGGCCGGGATACGGGTGGACGAGGCGTCGCCGACGGCGGAGGACCTGGTCGCCGCCTGCGCGGGCGGTCGCACCGTGGTCGTCGTGGCGACCGGTGAGGGCGAGCCCGCCCTCACCGACGGCCTCGCCCGCCTCGCCGGCTCGGGCCGCGTGTCCATGCCCGACCTGGAACTCCTCCCCGCCTCCTACGACCTCCCGGGCGCCCGACTCCTCGACCTCGTCCAGGTCATGGACCGCATCCGCGCCGAGTGCCCCTGGTCCTCGCAGCAGACCCACAAGGGCCTGGCCAAGTACGGCATCGAGGAGGCGTACGAACTCGTCGAGGCCATCGAGGAGGGCGACCGCGACGAACTCCGCGAGGAACTCGGCGATGTCCTCCTCCAGGTCGTCTTCCACGCCCGCATCGCCGAGGAAGACCCCGACGCCCCCTTCTCCATCGACGACGTGGCGGGCGGCATCGTCACCAAGCTCATCCACCGCCACCCCCACGTCTTCGGCGACGAGACGGCCACGACCCCGGAGGAGGTCAAGGCCCACTGGCTGCGCACCAAGGCGATAGAGAAGCAGCGCGAGTCGATCACGGACGGCATCCCCCTCGGCCAGCCCGGCCTCGCCCTCGCCTCGAAACTGGCGTCGAGAGTCCGGACGGCGGGCCTTGAGGTGCCGCTGCCGGTGGGCGAGGGCATCGGGTACGAGCTGCTCGCACTGGCGGCCCGGGCGGAGGCCGAGGGTGTTGATCCGGAGGCGGCGTTGCGGGTGGCCGCGCGGGCTTATAGGGATGCCGTACGCGCTGCCGAAGGGGTTGGCGCTTAGTACCGTTGTCTTCACGGGCGGTGTGAGGTGTGGGGGCGTGTGTGGCCACGGAGTCGGAGGCACTCAGGGACGCGTTGGAGAGCGTGATGGACGAGTCGCCGGAGCGGGCGCAGCGGGTCATGGACGTGCTGTCGTGGTACTTCACCGACGCCAGCAGGATCTGGGCATCGCCCACGAACGCGATGAACATGCTCGACACTCTGCGGCACGTCCATCCGGAGGCGTACGCCGAGCTGCAAGCCGTCGCCTCGCAGCCGGCGGCTTTACCGGCGCCGAGGAGCGTCACCGCCGGCCGTGACATCGGGGTCGCCGTCACCGGAGACGACAACACTGTGGTCACCGGCGACCACGTCGACTTCCGTGGCGGCACGTTCCACCAGCCGGTCGTCGGTGTGCAGCACGTCCGGCACAGCTACGGGGCCGACTCGGCCATCCAGCGGCTCGTGCCCGACGACTGGCCTCCGGCGAAGGACGTGGAGCCGCTCGCCCACGGTGTACGGCCTACGAGCAACGTGAGCGGGCGCCCGCTGCTGCCGCCGTACGTGGAGCGCGAGGTCGACGACGCGATCAAGACCGTGCTCACCGGCGCACCGGCGGGCAAGTTCGTGGTGGTGCTGGGCGAGGCCTACGCGGGCAAGACGCGTACCGCGCTCCGGGCCGTCGCCGAAGTCCTCCCGGACACGCGGGTGTTCGCTCCCGGCCGGGGCGAGGACCTGCGGTTGCTGCCCAGCCTGCTGCGCGGGCGGCGTGAACCCTGCGTGTTGTGGCTCGACGACCTCGACGTCCACCTCGGCGCAGGCGCGCATGGCCTGGAGCCCCGGCTGCTGGCCCAGTTGACCGGGCAGGGCGTGGTCGTGGTGGCCACGTTGCGCGAGGAGGCCTACGACGACGTCCGGCAGAGCGTGGACGGCCGGGTCCTGGATCTGGCGCGCTTCGTCGAGCTGCCTCGGGAGTGGAGTGCGGGGGAGCGGGAACGTGCCCGGTCGGCGGGCGACGTCCGGCTCGCCGAGGCCGCGCGGCACAGCGGGCCGGAGGGCATCGCCGCCTACCTCGCCGTGGGCCCGCAGCTCTGGGAGGACTGGCAGCGGGCCAGACGGGCAGACCGGCATCCCCGTGGCCACGCCCTGGTGCGGGCGGCGATCGACCTGGCGCGGTGCGGGTTGCGTGGACCGCTGCCGCAGGAGCTTCTCGTGAAGGCGCACGAGAGCTACGAGGACGTGACGGGTCTGGAACGCGAGTCCGTGGCCGACGCGCTCGCCTGGGCGGCCGAGAAGCGGTTCGGTGTGCTGCGGCTGCTGCGCGGCGGCGGGGCCGGGAAGTGGGAGGCGGCCCCGTACCTCGTGGAGGCGGTACTCAAGGGCGAGGGGCACCCGGTGGTCGACAGCGCGGTGTGGGACCTGGCGTTGGAGGCGGCGCGTACCGACACGGCGTACGACTTCGAGACGGTGACGAAGACCGCGCGTGAGGCGTTCCGCCGGGCGGCCGAGCGGGGCGACGGCCGGGGCATGCTCCGGCTGGGGCTGCTGGCCGAGAGTCTGGGGGAGGGAGCCGAGGCCGAGGAATGGTTGCGGCGGGCGGCCGAGGCCGGTCAGACGGAGGGCGCGGGACGGCTCGGGCGGATGCTCGTGGAGCGGGGGGAAGAGAAGGAGGCGGCCGCGTTTCTGGAGACCGCCGCCGAGGCCGGGGACGGGAAGGCGGCGATGCTGCTGGGGAAGGTGCTGCTGGGGCAGACCCGGCGGTGGCTGGAGGTGGGGGCCGAAGCCGATGACCCGGAGGCGGCGCACCTCCTCGGGGATCTGCTGCTCGGCAGCGGTGAGTTCGACGAGGCGTCCCACTGGTACATGAAGGCGGAACAGCGTGGTCACGCGCCTGTCGCCAGGAGCTCCGGTGCGTACGCATTTCTGGAAGGCTGGACAGAGATAGCGGCGGTGTACCTGACGCGAGCGGCAGACGCGGGCGACACGGTGGCGGCCGACTTGCTGAAGCTGGTGCGGGGCGAACCGGCGGACCACGACGCGGAGGAGTACTTCAAGTACCACGGCTCCCGTGCGTATCCGCTCGACGCCACCCACTACGGCCTTGTCATGGAGATGCGGGGCCGGCTCGACCAGGCTCGCGCGGAGTACGAGAAGGCGTACGAGTACGGCGACGCCTACGGCGCCTACCGCCTGGCGGCCCTCCTCGACAAGCAGGGCAACCCCGACGAGGCGAGGACCTGGTACCGCAAAGCCGCCGGCATGGGCCACCCGGCCGCGAAGAAGGCCCTGGCGGAAAACCCGGATACCGTCAAGGAGTGACCGACCACCCCCTCGCCGACCGCACCGCCCCCGAGCTCTTCACCTGGGAGTTCGCCACCGACCCCTACCCCGCCTACGCCTGGCTCCGCGAGCACGCCCCCGTGCACCGCACCCGGCTGCCCAGCGGTGTGGAGGCCTGGTTGGTCACGCGTTACGTCGACGCCAAGCAAGCCCTCGCCGACCAGCGGCTCAGCAAGAACCCCGCGCACCACGACGAGCCCGCGCACGCCAAGGGGAAGACCGGCATCCCGGGGGAGCGCAAGGCGGAGTTGATGACGCATCTGCTCAACATCGACCCGCCGGACCACACCCGGCTGCGTCGGCTCGTCAGCAAGGCGTTCACCCCGCGCAGGGTCGCCGAGTTCGCCCCGCGGGTGCAGGAGTTGACCGACCATCTGATTGATCAGTTCGCCGCCGAGGGGACCGCCGACCTCATCCACGACTTCGCGTTCCCGCTCCCCATCTACGCCATCTGCGACCTGCTCGGCGTCCCGCGTGAGGACCAGGACGACTTCCGGGACTGGGCCGGCATGATGATCCGGCACGGGGGAGGGCCGCGCGGCGGAGTGGCGCGGTCGGTGAAGAAGATGCGCGGCTATCTGCTGGAGCTCATCCACCGCAAGCGCGAGAGCCTGCCCGCCGACCCCGTCCCCGGCGAGGACCTCATCTCCGGCCTCATCCGGGCCTCCGACCACGGCGAGCACCTCACCGAGAACGAGGCCGCGGCGATGGCCTTCATCCTGCTCTTCGCCGGGTTCGAGACCACCGTGAACCTCATCGGCAACGGCACGTACGCCCTGCTCACCCACCCCGACCAGCGCACCCGCCTCCAGGACTCCCTCGCCGCGGGCGAGAGCGGCCTCCTGGAGACCGGCATCGAGGAACTCCTGCGCTACGACGGCCCGGTGGAGCTCGCCACCTGGCGCTTCGCCACCCAGCCCCTCACCATCGGCGGGCAGGACATCGCCCCCGGCGATCCCGTCCTCGTCGTGCTCGCCGCCGCCGACCGGGACCCCGCGCGGTTCGCCGACCCCGACACCCTCGACCTCTCCCGCCGTGACAACCAGCACCTCGGCTACGGCCACGGCATCCACTACTGCCTCGGCGCACCGCTCGCCAGGCTGGAGGGCCAGACCGCGCTCGCCACGCTCCTCACCCGGCTCCCCGACCTCCGACTCGCGGTGGATCCGGCCGATTTGAGATGGCGCGGCGGCCTCATCATGCGTGGATTGCGGACATTGCCGGTCGAGTTCACGCCGACCTCATAAAGTGCCGCATAAGGCACCTGATAGAGCGCCATGGTCCGCTTCACGCCGACCTCATAGCCCACTTCGCGTCAACTCGGCCATTGACGCTGGTCATTGTGAAGGTGACTTCCCCTCACCTCTGTGATCTTCACGTGATCTGCGCGGCATTAACTTGTGACAAGTGATCGTCTGCCGATACGTTCACCAACCAGCGTGGCGCCCAGACTCACCCGCCACGCCGATCACCGCTGTCTCGCGAAAGGTCCCCGCATGCTCTCCGGGAACGGTCGTCACCGTCGCCCCCGCCAGGCTCCGGCACTTCTCGTCGCGGCCGGAGTGACCGGCTCCGCCATCGCGATCCCGCTGCTCGCCGCCACCGGCGCGAGCGCGGCCGACGGCGGCACCTGGGACAAGGTCGCCAAGTGCGAGACCGACGGCTCCTGGAGCCAGAACAACGGTGACGGTTCCTACGGCGGGCTCAGCCTCTCCCAGGACAACTGGGAGAAGTACGGCGGCCTCGACTACGCCCCGAGCGCCGACCTGGCCAGCCGCAATCAGCAGATATCCGTCGCCGAGAAGGTCCTCGCCGACCAGGGTGTCGGCGTCTGGGGCGCCTGTGGGCTGCTCAACGGGCTCAGCAAGGACTCGGGCTCGGCCGACGTCGACACGGGCGTCGGGACCGGTTCGCCCTCGGCGTCCGGTTCCGGCGCGGAGTCCGATACGTCCGGATCGGACTCGGAATCATCCGGGTTGCCCAACTCCGCGGAGTCCGGCTCGTCGGACGACGCTTCCGGCGACACCTCGCCGTCACCCTCCGCCTCCACCGGCGTGGACAAGTCCGCCAAGTCGGACACGTCCGACTCTGGCCCGGCCGCCTCGCAGTCGCCCGACGACTCGCCCACGGTTCCGGCGAATGAGGCCGAATCGGACAACTCGTGGCAAGTGGGCGGCTCTTCGAGCCTCGTCGACATCGGCGCCCTCGGCGGAGACGGCAAGGGCGACGCCAAGAGCGAGAGCGACGCCAGCACCGGCACCGGCCGGCACCGTGGACCGAGCGCCGACGAGAAGACGTACGCCGTCCGCGAGGGCGACACGCTCGCCTCCATCGCCGACTCCCTTGGCCTCGACGGCGGATGGCGTCGGCTCTACGCCCTGAACGAGAAGGTCATCGGTGCCGACCCGAGCGCCATCATGCCCGGTCAGACCCTTGTAGTAGGGGCTGAATAGGGCGAAAACCGGCGGGAGTTCACGTCATGCTTCGCGCTGAATGTCCGGTTTGGCGAAAGTGTGGGATGAGTCTCAGAAGCCCTGATCGTCTTTGAAATCCCGCGGGTTCCGTGTCTACGGTCAACACCGCTCGTCACCACGAGCCCCGGCTGCCGCAACGCCGAATCCTGCCAGCGGCTGTACGGGAACAGTCGTCGCGTCAAGCGCCGTAGGCAGGAGCGGGGGACCCAAGGTAAGCGCCGGGCCCAGCAGTTCACGCTGGACCGGCTTGGGGTTAAGTCGCGCACCGCAGGGTGCGCGGCCGGGCAACTCAACCGGCCCGAACCCGACAGCTCACCTCGCAGGCGTCGGTGAGGGGATCCACCATGCTGTTTTCCGGCAAGGGCAAGCACCGTCGTCCGTCCAAGGCCACCCGCGCCGCCGCTCTGGCCGGCGTGACCGGTGTCGCCATCGCCGCCCCGCTGATGGCGGCCGGCAACGCCTCCGCCGCCACCGCCTCCGAGTGGGACGCCGTCGCCCAGTGCGAGTCGGGCGGCAACTGGTCCATCAACACCGGCAACGGCTACTACGGCGGCCTGCAGTTCTCCGCCTCGACCTGGGCCGCGTACGGCGGCACCGCCTACGCCCCGCAGGCCAACCAGGCCAGCAAGGCGCAGCAGATCGCCGTCGCCGAGAAGGTCCTCGCCTCCCAGGGCAAGGGTGCCTGGCCGGTCTGCGGCACGGGCCTGTCCGGCGCCGCCTACAACGGCGGCAGCTCGTCGTCCTCCGGTTCCACCGGCTCGTCGAGCGGCAGCGACACCAGCACCCGCTCCTCCGAGCAGCCGGCCTCCCGCTCCTCGGAGCGCACGGCCGCGAAGAAGACCGTCACCACCCCGACCGGCAAGAAGGTCAAGAAGGGCGACGGCGAGTACAAGGTCGTCAAGGGTGACACCCTCAGCTCGATCGCCGCGAAGCACAAGGTCAAGGGCGGCTACCAGACCCTGTTCAAGCTGAACAAGGACATCATCGAGGACGCGAACCTCATCTACCCGGGTCAGCAGCTCCACCTGAAGTAATCAGGGGCTCGCGGCTGAACCCGTCCCCCAGACTCCCCGCTCCGGTGCGTGTTCCCCCGTACGCACCGGAGCGGGGTTTTTTGCGCCGCGTTGTGTACTAGGTTTCTTGAACCGTCTTTGTTCCGTTCGGAAACAATTTACGATCGGTTCTGTCCACGGGGCGGTCCACGCGGTGGCCGATCGCCCGGAGCCGGTTAGGCTCGTCTCGCAGAGTCGCTGCGGCAGTGCCGTAGCCGCGTCACATCCCAAGAAGGAGATGCTCGTGCCGTCCATCGACGTCGTCGTAGCCCGGGAAATCCTGGACTCCCGAGGCAACCCCACGGTCGAGGTCGAGGTCGGCCTCGACGACGGCAGCACGGGTCGTGCCGCCGTCCCCTCCGGCGCCTCCACGGGCGCCTTCGAGGCCATCGAGCTCCGCGACGGTGACCCGAACCGCTACCTGGGCAAGGGCGTCGAGAAGGCCGTCCTCGCCGTCATCGAGCAGATCGGCCCGGAGCTGGTCGGCTACGACGCCACCGAGCAGCGGCTGATCGACCAGGCGATGTTCGACCTGGACGCCACCGACAACAAGGGCTCCCTCGGCGCCAACGCCATCCTCGGCGTCTCGCTCGCCGTCGCCCACGCCGCCTCCGAGGCCAGCGACCTCCCGCTCTTCCGCTACCTGGGCGGCCCGAACGCGCACCTGCTGCCCGTTCCGATGATGAACATCCTGAACGGCGGCTCGCACGCCGACTCCAACGTGGACATCCAGGAGTTCATGATCGCCCCGATCGGCGCGGAGTCCTTCTCCGAGGCGCTGCGCTGGGGCACCGAGGTCTACCACACCCTCAAGAAGGTCCTGAAGAGCAAGGGTCTGTCGACCGGCCTCGGCGACGAGGGCGGCTTCGCCCCGAACCTCGAGTCCAACCGCGCCGCCCTGGACCTCATCCTCGAGGCGATCAAGGAAGCCGGTTACATCCCCGGCGAGCAGGTCGCCCTCGCCCTCGACGTCGCCGCCTCCGAGTTCTACAAGGACGGCAAGTACCAGTTCGAGGGCAAGGAGCGCTCCGCCGCCGAGATGACGGAGTACTACGAGGAGCTCGTCGCGGCCTACCCGCTCGTCTCCATCGAGGACCCGCTGTTCGAGGACGACTGGGCCGGCTGGAAGGTCCTCACCGACAAGCTGGGCGACAAGGTCCAGATCGTCGGCGACGACCTGTTCGTCACCAACCCGGAGCGTCTGGCCCGCGGTATCGAGGACGGCGCCGCCAACGCGCTGCTCGTCAAGGTGAACCAGATCGGCTCGCTCACCGAGACCCTGGACGCCGTCGAGCTCGCCCAGCGCAGCGGCTTCAAGTGCATGATGTCGCACCGCTCCGGCGAGACCGAGGACGTCACCATCGCCGACCTGGCCGTCGCCACCAACTGCGGCCAGATCAAGACCGGCGCCCCGGCCCGCTCCGAGCGCGTCGCCAAGTACAACCAGCTGCTGCGCATCGAGGAGATCCTCGACGACGCCGCGGTGTACGCCGGCCGCAGCGCGTTCCCGCGCTTCAAGGGCTAAAGGCTCAGCCAAGTCGTACGTACGTCCCCGTACTCGGTCCCGTACCGTGTGCGGGGACGTACGCGCGTGTGAACGGGAGTGAGAGATGGCCGTCAAGGACCGGGACCGTTTCTCCACCGCGACCCGGATCCGGCTGCTCGGCGAGCAGACCGCGGCCCGGGTCTACCGCTCCCAGACCAAGCGGCAGGCCCGCCGCTCGCGGCTCACCGGCCGCGCGGCGCTGCTCGCGCTGGTGCTGTGCTCGCTGATCGTCGCGCTCGCGTACCCGATAAGGCAGTACGTCTCCCAGCGCGCCGACATCGCCGATCTCCAGCGGGAGCAGGACCAGGCACGGCAGCGCGTCGAGCAGCTGCGCGACCTCAAGGCGCGGTGGCAGGACGACGCGTACGCCGAGCAGCAGATCCGGCAGCGGCTGCACTATGTGATGCCGGGGGAGACGGGGTTCGTCGTCGTCGACCCGGGCGCGGCCCAGCAGTCGCGCGCCGACCTGGGGGCGGCGGACCGCCCCTGGTACTCGAACGTCTGGGACGGGGTCGACAAGTCCGACGCCTCCGACCAGTAGACCGACAGAGGAAATCAGTTACAGGCATGCAAACGCCCCCGCCCACCACCCCGCGCACCGAGCCGACCGACGCCGACGTCGAGGCCTTCAAGCAGCAGCTCGGGCGTCCGCCGCGCGGGCTGCGCGCCATCGCGCACCGGTGCCCCTGCGGGCAGCCGGACGTGGTGGAGACGGCCCCCCGGCTTCCCGACGGCACGCCTTTCCCGACGCTGTACTACCTGACGTGCCCGAAGGCGAACTCCGCGATCGGCACGCTGGAGGCGAACGGCGTGATGAAGGAGATGACCGAGCGCCTGCGGACCGACCCGGAGCTGGCCGCCGCGTACCGGGCCGCCCACGAGGACTACATCCGGCGACGTGACGAGATCGAGGAGCTCAAGGGCTTCCCGAGCGCGGGCGGCATGCCGGACCGGGTGAAGTGCCTGCACGTGCTGGTCGGCCACTCCCTGGCCGCCGGGCCGGGTGTGAACCCGCTGGGCGACGAGGCGATCGCGATGCTGCCGGAGTGGTGGCGCAAGGGCGCGTGCGTGACCCTGCCGAAGGAGGACGAGCAGTGACCCGTGTCGCCGCCATCGACTGCGGTACCAACTCCATCCGTCTCCTCGTCGCCGACTGCGACCCGGCCACCGGTGAACTCGTCGACCTGGACCGCCGGATGACGATCGTGCGGCTCGGGCAGGGCGTCGACCGCACCGGGCGGCTGGCTCCCGAGGCGCTGGAGCGGACGTTCGCGGCGTGCCGCGAGTACGCGGCCGTCATCAAGGAGCTCGGCGCGGAGCGGCTGCGGTTCGTCGCCACGTCCGCCTCGCGGGACGCCGAGAACCGGGACGACTTCGTGCGCGGGGTGCTGGACATCCTCGGCGTGGAGCCCGAGGTGATCAGCGGCGACCAGGAGGCGGAGTTCTCCTTCACCGGCGCCACCGGGGAGCTCAAGGGCCGTGCCGACCTCGCCACGCCCTATCTCGTCGTGGACATCGGCGGCGGTTCCACCGAGTTCGTGGTCGGTGCGGAGCACGTGCGGGCCGCGCGGTCCGTGGACGTCGGCTGTGTGCGGATGACCGAGCGGCATCTCGTCCGCGACGGTGTCGTCTCCGACCCGCCCTCGCAGGAGCAGATCGCCGCCATGCGGGCGGACATCGAGGCCGCCCTGGACCTCGCGGAGGAGACCGTGCCGCTGCGCGAGGCGCGCACGCTGGTGGGGCTCGCCGGGTCCGTCACGACCGTGTCGGCGATCGCTCAGGAGCTGCCCGAGTACGACTCGGAGCGCATCCACCACTCCCGCGTCTCCCGCGCGAAGGTCCGGGAGATCACCGAGTGGCTGCTGCACTCCACGCACGCCGAGCGCGCGACCGTGCCCTCCATGCACCCCGGGCGCGTGGACGTCATCGCCGCCGGCGCTCTCGTACTGCTGTCGATCATGGAGCGGATCGATGCCGAGGAGGTCGTCGTGAGCGAGCACGACATCCTCGACGGCATCGCGTTCTCGGTGGCGTAGCCCTCCTTTGTTACCGATCGGTAGCCATCTGCTGAGCAGGTCGGATAACGTATGAGCGCCTCCGGGGGGCCTGGAAACGGCCCTCGGGGGCGCGCCTCCGAGAAACTTCGTGAAGTTCTTCACAAGGAATTCCGCCCTGCGGAACCATGAAAAGCGGCCGACTGACCCTTCCGGGGCCCCGAAAGGCCATTGAACGTGTTCAGAAGTGTGATACAGGGGGTCCGCGGGGGTCCTCTGTCGAGGGTGCGCGAGGGGTCGTCGCGGACCGCTCACAGGGGTCGCGGAGGCCAAGAGAGGCAGCTCACGCGGCATTGACAACGGTCCGCGGTGCATGCCGGTTCCGGATCCGCAACATGACCTCGATCACGTGAGTCGCGGAGGATAACACACCCCCTGTCGGAGCTTGTGAAGGGGCGCACGAGCGACCCCCCTGGGGCGGGTGGATACTCGATGGCATGAGCACCACGGAGCGTCCCAGGATCCTCGTAGTAGGCGGTGGGTACGTAGGCCTGTACGCAGCTCGGCGCATCCTCAAGAAGATGCGCTACGGAGAGGCGACCGTCACGGTCGTCGACCCCCGGTCGTACATGACCTACCAGCCCTTCCTCCCCGAAACCGCCGCCGGCAGCATCTCCCCGCGCCACGTCGTCGTCCCGCTGCGACGCGTGCTGCCCAAGGCGGAGGTTCTCACCGGCCGGGTCACCACCATCGACCAGGACCGCAAGGTCGCCACGATCGCCCCCCTCGTGGGCGAGGCGTACGAGCTGCCTTTCGACTACCTGGTGATCGCGCTCGGCGCGGTCTCCCGCACCTTCCCGATCCCCGGCCTCGCCGAGCAGGGCATCGGCATGAAGGGCGTCGAGGAGGCCATCGGCCTGCGCAACCACGTCCTGGAGCAGCTGGACAAGGCCGACTCCACCACCGACGAGGAGATCCGCCGCAAGGCGCTCACCTTCGTCTTCGTCGGCGGTGGCTTCGCCGGCGCGGAGACCATCGGTGAGGTCGAGGACATGGCCCGCGACGCGGCCAAGTACTACAAGACGGTCTCCCGCGAGGACATGCGGTTCATCCTCGTCGACGCCGCCGACAAGATCCTTCCCGAGGTCGGCCCGAAGCTGGGCACCTACGGCAAGGAGCACCTGGAGAGCCGCGGTGTGGAGATCTACCTCTCCACCTCGATGGACTCCTGCGTCGACGGCCACGTCGTGCTGAAGAACGGCCTCGAGGTCGACTCCAACACGATCGTCTGGACCGCCGGCGTCAAGCCGAACCCGGTCCTGTCCCGCTACGGCCTCCCGCTGGGTCCGCGCGGTCACGTCGACACCCAGCCCACCCTCCAGGTGCAGGGCACCGACTACATCTGGGCCGCCGGCGACAACGCCCAGGTCCCGGACGTCGCCGCCCGCAAGGCCGGGGTGGAGAACGCCTGGTGCCCGCCGAACGCCCAGCACGCGCTGCGTCAGGCCAAGGTCCTCGGCGACAACGTGGTCTCCGGCATGCGGGGCTTCCCGCAGAAGGAGTACGCGCACTCCAACAAGGGCGCGGTGGCCGGTCTCGGCCTCCACAAGGGCGTGGCGATGATCGTCATGGGCAAGATGAAGATCAAGCTCAAGGGCCGTCTCGCCTGGTACATGCACCGTGGCTACCACGGTCTGGCGATGCCGACGTGGAACCGCAAGATCCGCGTCTTCGCCGACTGGACGCTCGCGATGTTCCTCAAGCGTGAGGTCGTCGCCCTCGGCGCCCTGGAGACTCCGCGCGAGGAGTTCTACGAGGCCGCCAAGCCCGCGCCGGCGCCCGCCGTCGCCCAGCCGGAGAAGACTCAGGAGAAGGCCAAGGCCTCCTGACCGACTCCGGTCGCCGCACGAAGTACGACGTACGACGTACGAACCGAAGGGCCTCCCGCCATCCGTGGTGCGGGAGGCCCTTCGGCGTGTCCCGGGATGGCGTGACCCCTTGTCACTGTTTACGTAGGTGGACAATTCCGGGATCATCGTCACGGAGGTGTGCGCCATGGCCGACGCCGCGTCGCGGCTGAAGAACCTCTTCGAACTCCTGCTGGGAGCCCCGCTCCCGGTCCGCGTGCGGGCGTGGGACGGCTCGCAGGCGGGACCGCCGGGCGCCCCGGCGCTGGTGCTGCGCAACCGCCGGGCGGTACGCCGGCTGCTGTACCAGCCCGGCGAACTCGGTCTCGCCCGCGCCTGGGTCGCGGGGGACCTCGACATCGAAGGCGACCTCTACACCGCCCTCGACCTGATCTCCGGCCTCGTCTGGGAGCGCGGCGAGGGCACCAGGAGCCGTGCCGCGCTGCTCCGGGACCCCGAGGTGCGCGCCGCCCTGCGCGGCCTCGTCCGGCTCTCCGGGCTGCCGCTGCCGCCCGCCCCGCCGCCCGAGGAGGTCCGCAGGCACCGCGGCCACCTCCACACCAAGCGCACCGACAGACGCGCCGTCAGCCACCACTACGACGTCGGCAACGACTTCTACGAGATCGTCCTCGGCCCGTCGATGGTCTACTCGTGCGCCTACTGGGAGACCCCCGGCAGCAGGCTCGAGAGCGCCCAGCGCGACAAACTCGAACTCGTCTGCCGCAAGCTCGCCCTGACCCCCGGTCAGCGGCTCCTCGACGTCGGCTGCGGCTGGGGCTCGATGGCGATCCACGCCGCCCGCGAGCACGGCGTGCGGGTCGTCGGCATCACCCTCTCCCAGGAGCAGGCCGCCTACGCCCGCAAGCGCGTCGCCGACGAGGGCCTGACCGACCGGATCGAGATCCGCGTCCAGGACTACCGGGACGTCGGCGACGGCCCCTACGACGCGATCTCCTCCATCGGCATGGCCGAACACGTCGGCGCCGAACGCTACTTGGAGTACGCCGAGGACCTCTACGCCCTCCTCAGCCCCGGCGGGCGGCTCCTCAACCACCAGATCGCCCGCCGCCCCCAGCGCGACGAATCGGCGTACCACGTCGACGAGTTCATCGACGCCTACGTCTTCCCCGACGGCGAACTCGCCCCGCTCGGCACCACCGTCACCCAGCTGGAACGCGCCGGGTTCGAGGTGCGGGACGTCGAGTCGATCCGCGAGCACTACGGCCTCACCCTGCGCCGCTGGGTGGCCCGCCTGGAGACCGACTGGGCCCGCGCCGTCCGGCTCGCCGGACCCGGCCGGGCCCGGGTCTGGCGGCTCTACATGGCCGCCAGCGCGCTCGCCTTCGAACGCAACAGCATCGGCGTCAACCAGGTCCTGGCCGTCCGCACCGCCGACTCCGGTGACTCCGGCATGCCGCTGCGGGCCCGCACCTGGAACTGAACACACGGAAGGGGCCCGCCACTTGCCGGTGACGGGCCCCAACTGCCCTGCGGACGCCGCTCGCTACTCGGCCTTGATGGCCGACAGCATGTTCAGCCTCGCCGCGCGCCGGGCCGGCCACAGGGCCGCCAGCACACCGACGACCGCCGCGCCCAGCAGGAAGAGCGCCATCCGCCCCCAGGGCAGGACGAGTTCGTACGTCGCCATCTTCGTGCCCAGCAGCTCCCCGGCCGCCCAGCCGAAGAACACGCCCAGGCCGATGCCGAGGACCCCGCCGAACAGGGAGATCACCAGGGACTCCAGGCGCACCATCCGCTTGACGCCCTTGCGGTCCAGGCCGATCGCGCGGAGCATGCCGATCTCCTGCGAGCGTTCGAAGACCGACATGGCCAGGGTGTTGATGACCCCGAGGACCGCGACGAGCACCGCCATGGCGAGCAGGCCGTAGACCATGTTCAGGATCAGCGTGAACATCTGCGCGATGTCGTCGGACAGGTCCTGCTTGCTCTGCACCTTGACGGCCGGGTTGGTGCCGAGGGCCTTCTCCAGCCGGTCCTTCGTGGCGTCGGAGGCACCGTCGGCCGTCTTCACCAGGATCCGCCTGTCGGCCGGGTCGGTCAGATGCGGGGTGAGGGTCCTGTTGTCGACCATGATGCCCCGGATCAGCTCGTTGCCCTCGTAGATGGCGGAGACCGTGAGCCGCTGTGCCTTGCCGTCCTCGTAGTGCGCGGTGAACGTCGAACCAGCCGTCCAGTCACGGGACTTGGCGATGTCGCTGTCGACGACCACCTGGCCGCCGGCCACCTTGAAGGAGCCGCTGTCGACCTTCAGGTCGGTCAGCTTGCCGATCGCCGAGCCGTTCACGCCGGTCAGGTACTCGGTCTCGCCGTCGATGCGCGAGGGGGCGTCGCGCAGCGGGCTGGTGGTCGTGACACCGTCGGTGGCGTTCAACTTCCGGTCGACGTCCGGGGACAGCCCGTTGCCGTTCGCCATCGACACGACGTAGTCCGCGCGGATCGCCGCCGACGCCATCTTGTCGATGGACTTCTGCAGGCTGCCCGCCATCACCGTCATACCGGTGATCAGGGTCAGCCCGATCATCAGCGCGGACGCGGTGGCGGCCGTACGACGGGGATTGCGGACCGAGTTCTGCCGGGCGAGCTTGCCCGCCGTACCGAAGACGCGCAGCACCGGGGCGGCGGCCGCGATCAGCGGGCGGGACAGCAGCGGGGTCAGGATGAACACACCCAGGATGAGCAGGACCGCGCCGATGCCCATGGGGGCCTGGCCGTCGGAGCTGTCCATGGTCGTGGCCGCGAGGACGACCGCGACACCGGCGCCCGCGAACAGCGCGCCGAGGGTGTTGCGCAGCACCAGCGACTTCGTGGTGGCCTGCGCGTGCACGCTGCTCATCGCCGCGACCGGCGGGATCTTCGCGGCCCGGCGGCCCGGCAGCCACGCCGCCAGCATGGTGATGAGGATGCCGACCGCGAGGGCGGTGGCGACCGTGCCGCCGGAGACGACCAGCGGCCCGTCCGGGACGGTCGCGTCGAGCGCGCCCATCAGCGACCGCATCCCGGCGCCGATGCCGATGCCCGCGACCAGGCCGGTCACCCCGGCGACCGTGCCGACGACGAACGCCTCGATGAGTACCGAGCGGGTGACCTGACGCCGGGAGGCGCCCACGGCCCGCAGCAGCGCCAGCTCCTTGGTGCGCTGGGCGACCAGCATGGTGAAGGTGTTGGCGATGATGAAGGTGCCGACGAACAGCGCGATGCCCGCGAAGACCAGCAGCATCTGCCGGAAGCTGCCCATCTGGGAGGAGATCATCTCGGCCTGGTCGTCGGCGAGTTCCTTGCCGGTCGTCGTCTCGACGAGCTTCGCCGGCAGGGACTTGTCGAGCGCGGCCCGCAGCGCCGTCTGGGAGGTGCCCGGGGCGGCCTTCACGTCGATCTCGTCGTACGTGCCCGTCTTGCCGAACAGCTGCTGCGCGGTCGCCGTGTCGAACAGGGCGAGGCTGCCGCCGGCCGCGACATTGCCGTCGTCGGTGGTGAAGATGCCGGAGACGGTGGGAGTGAGGACCGGCCCGTCGATCGACATACGAATCTTGTCGCCGACCTCGTACCCGGCGCGCTTCGCCGTCTCCGAGTCGATGGCGACCTGGCCGGCGCCGCGCGGAGCGTCGCCCTCGACGAGCGGGTACCGGGGGTCCTTGGCGCCCCAGTAGTTCCCGCCCTGCGTCTGGAAGCCGCCGCCGACGAGCTTGCCGTCCTTGTCGGCGAGGGCGGTGAAGCCGCTGACGACGCCGATCGCGGAGGCGGCGCCCGGGGTCTTCGCGCTCTTGTCGAGGAGCGCCTGGGTGAGTTCGGGGGCCTTGCCGACCTTGTTGCCCCTGCTCTCCTGGTAGTCGGGCCGGACCGCCACGTCGACCTGGTCGAAGCCCTTGGCGGAGCTGTTCTGGTACGCGTCCGAGATGGTGTTGGTGAAGACCAGCGTCCCCGACACGAAGGCCACGCCGAGCATCACGGCGAGGACGGTCATGAGGAGCCGGGCCTTGTGCGCGAGGACGTTGCGCAGGGCGGTGCGGAACATCAGGAGGTACGGCCCTTCGCGTCGAACTGCTTCATGAAGTCGAGGACCGTGTCAGCAGTGGGCCGGTACATCTCGTCGACGATCCGCCCGTCGGCGAGGAAGACGACACGGTCCGCGTACGCGGCGGCGACCGGGTCATGCGTCACCATCACCACGGTCTGCCCCAACTCCCGTACGGAGTTGCGGAGAAAGCCCAGTACCTCGGCGCCGGAGCGGGAGTCGAGGTTTCCGGTCGGTTCGTCGCCGAAGATGATGTCGGGGCGGGACGCCAGGGCGCGGGCGACGGCGACGCGCTGCTGCTGGCCGCCGGAGAGCTGGGAGGGCCGGTGCGAGAGCCGGTCCTTGAGCCCGACCATCTGAATGACGTTCTCCAGCCACTGCTTGTCGGGCTTCCGGCCCGCGATGTCCATCGGCAGCGTGATGTTCTCCAGCGCGGTCAGCGTCGGCAGCAGGTTGAAGGCCTGGAAGATGAAGCCGATCTTGTCCCGGCGCAACTTGGTGAGCTGCTTGTCCTTCAGCGCGCCCAGCTCGGTGTCGCCGATGCGCACGGAGCCGGAGGAGAACGTGTCGAGCCCGGCCACGCAGTGCATCAGGGTGGACTTGCCGGACCCGGACGGGCCCATGATCGCGGTGAACTCGGCCTGCCGGAACTCGACGGAGACCCGGTCGAGCGCGACCACCTGGGTCTCGCCCTGTCCGTAGATCTTCGACAGATCCGTGGCGCGCGCGGCCACGGAGGTGGTCCGGTCGGCGATGGGAGTGGTGGTCACGGGTGGGTGCTCCTTGACGGACGACGACGGCGGTCCTGCGTTCTTGTGTTCCTGCGGCCGTTTCGGGCCGTGAACCATCGTCGCGTCGCCTCGCGGCCGTGTAGTCACCCGCTGTTCCGGTTCCGGAGGGCGACTCGAGACTGACCGGAGGCGGCCGTGTCATACCTGGGGATGACGGACGTCCCTGAGCGACGGCCGAGTCGAGAACAGGGGGAGCCCCCTGGTTGAGGCGGTGAAATTCCGTCATTCCGCATGCGTGGCCGAGGCTCGCACGTAAGGCTATTGGCAAGTGCGGATGGCTCGTTCCACGGGCTGATGCACCCTCAGACGTCAATAAAATAAGACAACATCGGTCCGCCCGTCCGCTGTTCGGGGGACGCGCCCCGATAGGCTCGGGACCTCGATGCGGAGCCCATGGCCTGCCCGGATGGTGGAATGCAGACACGGCGAGCTTAAACCTCGCTGCCCCTCGCGGGCGTACCGGTTCAAGTCCGGTTCCGGGCACCTCCGACTTTTTCGTTCCCGTAGGCAGACACCGCTTCCGGTGGGATCCTTCTTTCAGTACATCGCGACAGCGCGGCTGTGCGCGAAGGCGTCCCGTCGGGGGAGGGGACCATGCGGGTTCCTTTGGTGGGCAGAGGTGTCGCCGGGGTCTGTCTGGCGGTGATTTTGGGGCTCGGGGCCATGACCGGGTGTGGCGCGGGAACCGGGGGCGGTGGGGACGGCTCGGGTGGCGGAGAATCGGCACCGGGAGCGACAGGACCGGTCACGACCGCGGGTGACGGGGGCGCCGCCGGTGGTGGCACCGCAGCGGGTGGTGGGACCGGCGGAGGCGCCGGAACCAACGGAAGCGGCGGAACCGACGGAAGCGGTGGGGCCGACGGAGGGCCCGGAACCGACGGCGACCCGGGGGTTCCGGGAGTCGATCCGCCGCCTACGGACCCCGGAGGTGTCGGGGGGCCGGGCGCCGGTCTCGACGGAGGCCCGACAGGCAGTGCGCCCCCGTCGCCCGGCTGTCCTTCGCCGGCCTCAGCCGAGAGCGAGACGCCCTGTCCCGACCCGGGCGACCTGACGACCGGGGGCGGGAGTGAGGGGACGGGCGAGACCCCGTCGCCCGTCGATGGCACCGACGACTCGGGCGTCTCCCCGGAACAGAGCTGACAGCATGGCATCCGCTCCCCAGGGCCCCGCAGGTTCTCCCACGCCACCCCGGCCGCGACGCCCTCGGCCCGCGCCGCCACGCATCCGCCCCACACGTCTGAGGCCCCCAGGGACCACGGCCCCGCCGCCCGCCACCCGCAGCCCTCTCGAACTCGCCAACTCCGTGGCCGGACTGGCTTCCTTCGCCGGTGCCCTGATGCTGTACGCGGGCTACATCTACACGAACGCCTACTTCGGCTACTTCCGCCTCAACCCCTTCGCCGTCGGCTTCAGCACCTTCGAACTGGTCATGCGCAGCCTGCGTCTGGCCACGCTCCCGGTGCTGGAACTCATGGCCCTGCTCCTGCTGATCCCCGCGCTGCCGCGGCTGCTGACGGTCCTCCACATCCCCGAGCATCATGTCCGGCGTATCCGGGACTTCGGGCGAGCCGTCGCACGGTCATATCTCGCCTTCGTCGTCGTCGGCGTCACCCTCATGGTGCTGTGGCGCTGGATCCAGCCCGTTCGCTGGCTGGCACCCCTTCTCGTCGCGGGCGGGCTCCTCCTCGGGCTGACCCTGGTCGCCCAACCCGCGGAGCGGCCCCGCACCCGCGCCCCCTGGGAACGCGCAGGGTCCCTCCTGGTCGCCGGCCTCTTCCTCATCTGGGTCGCAGCTCTCGTCGCCGGTCAGCTCGGACGGCAGGACGCGCAGCGCGACGCCAGTCAACTCGTACGCCGCGTCGCCGTCGTCATCATGAGCACCGAGCGCCTCGACTTCGCCCCGCCCGGCCCCCACTACGAGGACCTCGGCAAGGGCGTCCACTACCGCTACCGGTACACCAACCTCCGCCTCCTCCTCGAACGCGACCACCGCTACTACCTCCTCCGCCTCGGCTGGGACCACGCCACCGACCCCACCTACGTCATCGAGGACGACGACACCGTCCGCATCGAGCTGCGCCCCGGCGTCCTGCCGCGCACCGACCGTTGACAGCGGCCCCCGGCCGTCGCAGACTCAGCAGCGGACAACAGTGAAGTAAATTTCACTGTACGAACAGAGAGGTTCGTCGATGCGCACCACCGTCGGCATCATCGGAGCCGGCCCCGCCGGCCTCCTCCTCGCCCGGCTGCTCCACAACGCGGGCATCGACTCGGTCGTCCTGGAGGCCCGCGACCGCGCCTACGTCGAGCACCGCCAGCGCGCCGGAATCCTGGAGCAGGGCACCGTCGACGTGCTGCGCGCGGCCGGGGCCGGCGAGCGCATGGACCGCGAGGGGCTGCGGCACGACGGGATCGAGCTCAGGTACGACAGGAAGCGGCACCGCGTCGACTTCCCCGCCCTCACCGGCGGCCGGTCCGTGATGGTGTACGCGCAGACCGAGGTCTGCAAGGACCTCATCGCCCTCCAGCTGAAGGAGGGCGGCCCGCTGCTGTTCGAGGCGGAGGCGCTGGCCGTCGAGGGCGCCGACAGTGACAGCCCCACCGTTCGCTTCCGGCACGAGGGGCGTGAGGACGTCCTCGAATGCGAGTACGTCGTCGGGTGCGACGGGTTCTGGGGCGTCGCCCGCAAGGCCGTCCCCGAGGAACTCGTCCGCGTCTTCGAGCGGACGTACCCCTTCGGCTGGCTCGGCATCCTCGCCGACGTCCCGCCCTCGCACGACGAGCTGGTCTATGCCCGGCATGATCGTGGTTTCGCCCTGCTGTCCATGCGTTCGACGTCCGTCTCCCGGCTCTATCTGCAGGTCCCCGAGGGCACTGACGCCGAGAGCTGGAGTGACGACGACATATGGGACGAGCTGGAGCGGCGCTTCGAGACCGAGGACGGGTGGGCCCTCGAACGCGGTCCCATCACCCAGAAGTCCGTCACGCCCATGCGGTCCTACGTCCACGAGCCCATGCGGCACGGACGGCTCTTCCTCGCCGGGGATGCCGCCCACATCGTGCCGCCGACCGGGGCGAAGGGGCTGAACCTCGCCGTCGGTGACGTCGTCACCTTCGCGCGGGCGCTCACCCACCAGCGGGACACGGGGTCGGCCGAGCTGCTCGACGCCTACTCCGAGACCTGTCTGCGGCGGGTGTGGCAGGCCGAGCGGTTCTCGTACGACATGACGACCCTGCTGCACCGGGCGCCCGACGCCGCTCCCTTCGAGGACCGGCTCCAGGTCGCGCGGCTGGAACGGATCGCCACGTCCGCGGCCGCCGAGACCGACCTCGCCGAGGGGTACACCGGGTTCCCCTTCGGCTGACCTGCCGGCCGATGTACCGAAACGGTCATGAACCTGCCCCCTTCGTGGCTGGGAATCGACGGGCCGCGTAGCGTGTTGCGCAGCACGACGAGGGAAAGATCCTCCCCAAGCACTAGGGTCATTCCTTTGCCTACCTATTACTCTTGACGCCAAGGCCCACACGTAGTGGCCATGGAGGAGTGAAATGAGGAGCAGCAACCCGGTCTTCTCGCGACGGGGGTTCAGCCGCGACAACGGCTACGCGGGCTTCAACGCCCAGCCGCAGGCCGGGGGCGCAGCCGTGGGCACGCAGGGCAATCCGTACGCCCAGCCGCAGGCCGGCGACCCGTACGCGCAGAACCCCTACGCGCAGAACCCTTACGCCCAGCAGGACCTGCAGTACGGCGCGCCGCCGCAGGCCCCGGTCACCACCGGCCGGATGACGATGGACGACGTCGTCATGCGCACCGGTACGACCCTCGGCATTCTCATCGTCACGGCCGCGGTCGCCTGGGCGGCGCTGCCGGTCGACGACGCGAACATCAACCGGTCCTACGGCATCGCCATCGGCGCCGGTCTGATCGGCATGGTTCTGGCGCTCGTCCAGTCCTTCAAGCGCAAGGCCTCGCCCGCGCTGATCGTGTCGTACGCCGCGTTCGAGGGCGTCTTCCTCGGCGTCGTCTCCAACGTCGTCGACAACCGCATCGCGAGCGGTGCGGCCATGCAGGCCGTGATCGGCACGCTTGCCGTGTTCGCCGCCGTCCTGGTGGCGTACAAGGCGGGCTGGATCCGCGTCAACCGGCGCTTCTACGGCTTCGTCATGGCGGCCGCGCTCGGCTTCGTCCTGCTGATGGCCGTGAACCTGCTGTTCGCCGTCTTCGGCGGCGGTGACGGCCTCGGCTTCCGCAGCGGCGGCCTCGGCATCCTGTTCGGCATCATCGGCGTCCTGCTCGGCGCCTGCTTCCTGGCCCTCGACTTCAAGCAGGTCGAGGACGGCATCGCCTACGGCGCGCCGAAGGAGGAGGCCTGGCTGGCGGCGTTCGGTCTGACGCTCACCCTGGTCTGGATCTACATGGAGTTCCTGAGGCTCATCTCGATCCTCAACAGCGACTGATCACCGACGGTCAACGGTCGTACGGTCTGAACGAAGGGCCCCTGGGCATCCGTCCCGGGGGCCCTTCGCCATGTCGTCGTGCGCGCCGCTACAGGAACTTGCGCGCGGCCCTCCTCAGGTCGTACTCGTGGATGATCGCCTTCGCGTGGCCGTACGCGAGGTTGTGTTCGTGGCGGAGCCAGCTGACCTTTTCCTCGAAGCGGAAGAGGGCCGGGCCTTCTTCGACGGTGCGGATCCAGTCGGAGACTTCACGACCGGTGCAGTGGGGGATGCGGGCGAGCATGTTGCGGTGGGTCTCCTCGGAGAGGACGTGGGACATCGGCGCCTCCGGACGCAAAGGGGATGTAAGCCGGTCCTTCAGGTCACCGTGCCTGAGCGTTCGCGTGTTGGCAACAGTCCCGGTGCGCCGCGTACGGTTGCGCCGTGGCTGATACGACGCGTCTGACGCAGGCTGTGGATCACTTCGCCGACCGTTTGCGGGCCGCTCCGCAGAGCCGGCTGCAACGGGGCGCCGCGGCCGAGGCACTGGGTCTGGCCAGGGAGTTGGCACGCCGGGCGCAGCTTCTGGAGGACCCCTCCGGTGAGCCCCGGGAGATGCCCGACGCGGGCATGTTCGCCGCCGCGGACCAAATCACCGTCGCCGTGCACGACTTGGCCCTCGTCCTCACGGACGAGGGCCAGATCGACGAAGCCGTACGGCTGGTGGAGGAGGCGCAGAAGCGGGCGGGTGTCTGAGCCCTGTGACCTACAGGCTCGCTATGACCCGGTCCGCCAGGATGTAGACGTTCTCCTCGCCGCACGCGAACGTCAGCGTGTACGCGCCCGAGACTCCCGAACCGCCCAGCAGTATCGGCGTCTCGCCGGCCGTCAGGGCCGCGGAGAGGCGCTCCGCCGTCTCCTTGTGGCCCGGCGTCATGCACAGCGTGGTGCCGTCGGCGAAGACGTAGACGTCGAGGGTGCCCAGCGGGCCCGGGCGGACGTCGGCCAGTTCCGTCCGCGACGCGGCGAGTTCCTCCAGCGTGGCCACCGTGCGCTCATGGTCGTTGACGACCGGTGACTGGACCGGCACGAAGTCCGGGTGGGAGGGGTGCCGGCGGCGGGCCGCGGCCAGTTCGGGCGAGTCCGCGGCGAACTCGTCGGCGTCCGCGGCCGGCTCGGCGACCGGCTCCAGGTGCTCCAGGCCCACGAAGTCGCTCTGCCGGGGCAGGAACAGCTCGCTGTCGGTCAGCCCGAGGAGGGTGGGGGCGTCGGCGTCCCGGGCCTCCTGCGCGGCCCAGAAGGCGCGCGCCTCGGCGAGTTCCCGCTCCCGCTCCTCCGCGAGGGCCGCGGCCACCGCGGCGCGTATCTCGTCGGCCTCACCGGCTAGCCGGGCGGCGGGCACGAGACCGCGCGCGGCGGCCGCCGTGTTCGTCTCGGCGAGCTGGGTGTGCAGGGCCGCCACCTGTCGGCGCAGCTGCAAGAGGGTGCGCAGGACGGCGACGCCCACGGCGCCCGTGGCGGCCGTGGTGACCAGCAAGGCGATCGGCATGGCGCTCACTGACGTACTCCCGGTTCAAAGTCGACCCCCGACTTCCTACATCAGCTTGAAGGGCGGACTATCCCGCTGTCAGTGCGTAACGTCACGAAACGGACAGGACTTTGGGCCCGGAGTTTAGTGTGAGAACGGTTCTGACCTGCGTAAATCCCTGCGCAGAGGGAGATAGGTCACATCCTGACGGAGATTGGATCACAAAACGGCCCGGAACCCCGGTGGTTCAAGGGTTCCGGGCCATGACCTCACGGCGGGTGTGCGGACGACTACTTTCGGCGTTGCGCCGAAAGGGACGCCAACTCGGTTAGCTGAGGCGCTCGATGACCATGGCCATGCCCTGGCCGCCACCGACGCACATCGTCTCCAGGCCGAACTGCTTGTCGTGGAACTGCAGGGAGTTGATCAGCGTGCCGGTGATGCGGGCGCCGGTCATGCCGAAGGGGTGGCCGACGGCGATGGCGCCGCCGTTCACGTTCAGCTTGTCCAGGTCGATGCCCAGGTCGCGGTAGGAGGGGATCACCTGCGCGGCGAACGCCTCGTTGATCTCGGCCAGGTCGATGTCGTCGATGGTGAGACCGGCGCGGCGCAGCGCCTGCTGCGAGGCCTCCACCGGGCCGAGGCCCATGATCTCGGGGGACAGGCCCGAGACGCCGGTGGACACGATGCGGGCGAGCGGGGTGAGGCCCAGCTCGCGGGCCTTGGTGTCGCTCATGATGACGACGGCGGCGGCACCGTCGTTCAGCGGACAGCAGTTGCCGGCCGTGACCAGCCCGTCCGGGCGGAACACCGGCTTCAGGCCGCCGACGGCCTCCAGGGTGACGCCGGCGCGCGGGCCGTCGTCCTTGCTGACCACCGTGCCGTCGGGCAGCGTCACCGGGGTGATCTCGCGCTCCCAGAAGCCGTTCTTGATGGCTTCCTCGGCGAGGTTCTGCGAGCGGACGCCGAACTCGTCCATGTCCTGGCGGGTGACGCCCTTCCAGCGGGCGAGGTTCTCGGCGGTCTGGCCCATCGAGATGTAGGCGTCGGGGACCAGGCCGTCCTCACGCGGGTCGTGCCAGGTGGTGCCCTCCTGCGCGGCGACCTCGGCGGTACGGGCCTCGGCCTCGGCGAAGAACGGGTTGTGCGTGTCTGGGAGGCTGTCGGAGCTGCCCTTGGTGAAGCGGGAGACCATCTCGACACCGGCCGAGATGAAGACGTCGCCCTCGCCGGCCTTGATGGCGTGCAGCGCCATGCGGGAGGTCTGGAGCGAGGAGGAGCAGTACCGGGTGATGGTGCAGCCGGGCAGGTGGTCCATGCCCATCTGCACCGCGACGATCCGGCCGAGGTTGTTGCCCTGCTCGCCGCCGGGCAGACCACAGCCGAGCATCAGGTCGTCGATGTCCCGCGGGTCCAGCTCGGGGACCTTCGCCAGGGCGGCCTGGATGATCGTGGCGGTGAGGTCGTCCGGGCGCAGGTCCTTGAGGGAACCCTTGAAGGCGCGGCCGATCGGGGAGCGGGCGGTCGAGACGATCACTGCTTCGGGCATCACGGCTCCATTGGCGTTACGGGTTCTTCCGGGCAGGGCTGGTTGGGAAGTTACCCGTACGTATGGGCGAGGTCACGGGGGTAGGGGTGTGACCCTGGCCGCAGTTTTCTAAGCGCTTGCTTTTTCGGATGGCTGAGCGCTTGCTTTTCTGAGTGGCTCCTCACGGCGACGGAGTGACCGGCGCCCGCTCCGGCTCGGGCACCCTCCGCCGACGCCGCCTCTTCAGCAGGGCCCATGGCCCCTTCGGCCCCGTCGGCATGGCGGCCGTGACCTCCGTACCCGGCTCCGCCACGGCCTCCGCCGCGGCCCGGGCCACCGGCAGGAAGCCCTCGCGGCGGCTGATGTCCGGGCGCTCCTCGTCGGCCGGCCACAGCCCGAGGGCCGCGCACACCGTCGGCAGCACCGCCATCGCCGCGGTCGCGTAGCCCTCCGCCGACGGGTGGTAGTTGTCCGGCCCGAACAGCTCGCGCGGGTTCGCCGCGAACTCCGGGCCCAGCAGGTCGCCCAGGGACACGGTGCGGCCGCCCTGTTCGACGACGCCGATCGTCTGGGCGGCCGCCAGCTGGCGGGAGGCCCGCCGGGCCAGCCAGCGCAGGGGCTGCTGCACCTGCTCGACGGTGCCCAGGTCGGGACAGGTGCCGACCACCACCTCCGCACCGGCCGTGCGCAGCCGCCGTACGGCCGTCGACAGATGACGCACCGAACGGGTCGGCGGCATCCGATGGGTGACGTCGTTCGCGCCGATCATGATCACGCACACGTCGGGCAGCCGCCCGGGGTCCGCGAGCACGAGGGCCACCTGGCGGTCCAGGTCGTCCGAGCGGGCACCCGGCAGCGCCACGTTGCGCAGATCCACCGGCCGTTCGGCGACCGCCGCGAGACCCGACGCCAGCAGCGCGCCCGGCGTCTGCCCCGAGCGGTGCACGCCCTGGCCCGCGGCCGTGGAGTCGCCCAGCATGGTCAGCCTGAGGGGCGGTTCACCGGGGACGGAATAGGAGAGGCCGTACAGACCCTGTGCGTTGGGCACGTGCGGCGACGGGCCGTGACCGTTGCCCACCTGGCGTTTGGCCAGCCGCACCTCGGCCAGCAGCACGCCCACGGCCGCCGCGCCGACCAGCCCGATCCCGCCGCCGCCGTACGCCGCGCCCGCCGCGATCCGCCGGGCCACCCTCGCCCTCGACATGCTCGTCATACGTCGCCGCCACCTCCTCGTTGCCGTACATCCACTCCTTGCCCCGTACGGGCCGTCGTCCAATCGCAACGAGGAGTGAACAACCGCCACGGGGCCGTAGGCTGGCGGAACCACTACGACCACATCTTTTGCAGCATCCGGAGACAACGGTGCAATTCCACGACTCGATGATCAGTCTCGTCGGCAACACCCCGCTGGTGAGGCTCAACAACGTCACCCAGGGCATCCAGGCGACCGTCCTCGCCAAGGTGGAGTACTTCAACCCCGGCGGGTCCGTGAAGGACCGCATCGCCCTGCGCATGATCGAGGCGGCGGAGGAGAGCGGCGCGCTCAAGCCCGGGGGCACGATCGTCGAGCCGACCAGCGGCAACACCGGCGTCGGCCTCGCCATCGTCGCGCAGCAGAAGGGGTACAAGTGCATCTTCGTGTGCCCCGACAAGGTGAGCACCGACAAGATCAACGTGCTGCGGGCGTACGGCGCCGAGGTGGTCGTCTGCCCGACCGCCGTCGACCCCGAGCACCCGGACTCGTACTACAACGTCTCCGACCGCCTGGTCCGTGAGACGCCCGGCGCCTGGAAGCCCGACCAGTACTCCAACCCCAACAACCCGCTCTCCCACTACCACTCCACCGGCCCCGAGCTGTGGGAGCAGACGGAGGGGAAGATCACCCACTTCGTGGCGGGCGTGGGCACCGGCGGCACCATCTCCGGCACCGGCCGCTACCTGAAGGACGCCAGCGACGGCAAGGTCAAGGTCGTCGGCGCCGACCCGGAGGGCTCGGTCTACTCCGGCGGCTCCGGCCGCCCCTACCTCGTCGAGGGCGTCGGCGAGGACTTCTGGCCGACCGCCTACGACCGGACCGTCGCCGACGAGATCGTCGCCGTCTCCGACAAGGACTCCTTCCAGATGACCCGCCGCCTCGCCAAGGAGGAGGGCCTCCTGGTCGGCGGCTCCTGCGGCATGGCGGTCGTCGCGGCCCTGCGCGTCGCCGAGCGCCTGGGCCCGGACGACGTGGTCGTCGTCCTGCTGCCGGACAGCGGGCGCGGCTACCTCTCGAAGATCTTCAACGACGAGTGGCTGGCGTCCTACGGCTTCCTCGAGGAGTCGGAGCCGGCCGCGAGCGTCGGGGACGTGCTGAAGCACAAGGCGGGCGCCATCCCCAGCCTCGTCCACATGCACCCCGAGGAGACGGTCGGCCAGGCCATCGAGGTGCTGCACGAGTACGGTGTCTCCCAGATGCCGGTGGTGAAGCCGGGCGCCGGGCACCCCGACGTCATGGCGGCCGAGGTGGTCGGTTCCGTGGTCGAACGGGATCTGCTGGACGCGCTGTTCACCCAGCGGGCCACTCTCACCGACCCGCTGGAGAAGCACATGTCGTCGCCCCTGCCGCAGGTGGGGTCCGGTGAGCCGATCGAAGACCTCATGGCGGTCCTCGGCCGCGCGGACGCCGCGATCGTGCTGGTCGAGGGCAAGCCGACCGGAGTGGTGACACGGCAGGACCTGCTGGCGTACATGGCCCGCACGGTGCACTAGGGCGGACGGGGTGCCGTCCTCGAGGACGGCACCCCGTCCGCGCTTCCTCGGTCACGTCGCGGCGGTGACCCGCAAGAGCGTGGGGTCGAACGGGGCGCGGCGTGACCGACCGGGCGGAAGCGGCAGGACGGTCACCGAGCGCAGGACGGTGCCGACTGCCGCCCGCCTCTCTTCGAGACTCATCGCCGGCCAGCGTGACGCGTCCCAGCCGGCCGACGCGTCCCGTCGGCTACGGAAGTGCTTGTCCCGGGCGGCCTCCAGCCCGGAGATCCGGGCCTCCAGGTCGGTTTTCTGCTCCGGCCCGAGAGAATCACGTCTGTTGATCAAGGATTGGAGCAGCGGAGCGCCGGCCCACTCCAGCTCCTCCTCGTTGGCGACGGTGCGCCGCTCGTCGAGCAGGGCGAGTACGACTTCCTGCAGGTGGCGATCGACGTCACGGACGCTGCGCGCCGTGCCTCCGCAGTCCAGAGCGGTGCATACGTACACGGCGTTGGCGGGGTTCGTCGCGGTCGGCCGTGCACAACCGCCCATCTTGGAACCGCACACCAGGCTGTCCTCTCGGGAAGCACCACAGCGCAAGTACCCACTGAAAAGATACTTGCGCTGGTTCCGGGGCTCGGCTCCCGCGGACGGACTGCCGTTCGTCAGACGGGTGCCTTTCTTCGAGCCCCGTTCCCGTGAGAGTCGTACGAGTGCCTTCCACTCCTCGACGGTCGCGGGGGCGTCCCATTGGCCGACGACCGGTGCGCCGGTGGCGGGGTCACGGACCAGCTCGCCGTGGATGGCCCGGTAACCACACATCACTGGGTTGACGAGGGCCTGGCGTACGGTCGCTCCGCTCCACCGGTTTCCCGAGGCGGTCGGGACGCCGCGGGTGTTCAGTCGCCGGGCGATGTCGTTCCAACTCGTGCCACGCAGTGCGGAGTCGATCATCTCGCGGAGCACGGGCCATTCCTCGGGGTCCCTGCGCATGTTGATCTTCAGCCCGGAGCGGGGGTCGGGTGGCAGCCAGCCGAAGCGTCTGCGGCCTCCCGGAGTCCCCCCATCGATCGCCCGGCGCCGGACATGGCGCTCGATGCGCTCCTTCGTCCTCCGTACTTCGCCGTCGCTGGTGACGGTGGCCTCGGCGGTGCGAAGCGAACCGAGATCGAAAACGCTTCGCCGCTCGATGAACAGTCCCTCTTCGGTGACCGTGACGGCTTGATGGACCCGGGTGAAGTCTGAAGCCAGCCGCCACACGCGTTCGTGCTCCGTGGCGATGAGTGCCTGGACGGGAAAGCCCTCGGTCGTCCTTCGGCAGTGGAGGGCGTCGACCACCTCCAGGAATGCCGGCCGTACGAGGGCCGGCTGCGCCGCCGTCAGTCCGTTGTCCTCGTAGAACTTGACGATGGCCACGCCGAACGCGGCTGCCGTCTCGATGTTTTCCTCGTGCTGGTGGCGAATACCCGTGCCTGCCGCTCGGCCCTTGGCCAGGACGGCGGACCGCGTGCTCTGGTCGGCGCTGATCCGGGCGTAGTCCACGGCGGGTATGCGACCGCCGAGCCATTCCTCGAAGGTGCGTCCGGCCTCCAGGGCCACGACGAGCGAGGGATCGAGGAAGCTCCTGGACCAGCCGGGCATGCGAGCACCCCTTCCAGGGGGGATGAAATGTTCGGATGCCTCGAACTATGCGGCTGTACGCCGTGACGGACGAGTCGATGACCGACTGGTTCCGTACATCGGGTGAGCAGGGGTCTTCTCGTTGACGGAGTGGTCGGGTTCCGTCGGCTTTCCTTGCCAAGGGCGGGAAGCAGCGGTGAACGTCCGGTGAACCGGCGGGGCGGGCGGCGAACTTCCGTTTGCCTACCCAATCGGTGGACTTCCCGGAAGTGGTACGAGGGCGTCACGTCCGCGCAGCACTCGCTTAACACGCGTCCGGCACATTAGTGGGTGTCGGCAGGGCGGGAGCGGCTCCCCGCCCCCGCCGACACCGAAACGTCCAAGGACCTCCGGAGCGGCTCCCGGACCTCCATGGACGCCGGACGTGAGACCTGGCCCTGACCCGGTCGACGTCCCTCGCGGGGACCGCCGTCGTCCCGCCCCCCGGTAACGGGGGTGCGGCGGTCCCCGCGACATATTTTTTTGCGGGGCTTCTCAGTGGGCGGGAGCGGATTCCCAGCTTCCCAGCAGTTGCAGCCTCTCGGCCGTCTCCGAGCCCGGTTCCGGGGTGTAGACGACGAGCGTCTGGTCCGGGGTTTCCGGGAGGGTCAGGGACTCGTACGGGAGGGTCAGCAGGCCCGCGACCGGGTGCTGGACGCGCTTGACGCCGTACATGCACGCCCTGACCTGGTGGTCGGCCCACAGGCGGCGGAAGTCCTCGCTCTTGAGGGAGAGTTCGCCGACGAGGTCGCGCAGGACGGGGTCGTCGGGGTGGGCGCCCGCGCTGAGGCGCAGGTGGGCGACGGTCTGGGCGGCGACCGCGGCGTAGTCGGGATAGAGGTCGCGCCCGCCGGGCTCCAGGAAGAGCTGCCGGACGATGTTGCGCCGGGCCGGAGCCATCCGGCTGAAGCCCAGCAGGGCGTCGCCGAGGGCGTTCCAGGCGAGGACCTCCATGCCGGGGCCGAGGACGAACGCGGGAGTGCGCTCCATGCTGTCCAGCAGGAGCTGGACGCCGGGGCGGACGCGTGGGGCGCGGCGGCGGGGGGTCTGCTTCTTCGGCGGCCTGGCCACCGCGCGCAGATAGGCGTGCTCGGTGTCGTCGAGACGCAGGACGCGCGCGATCGCGTCCAGGACCGCGTCCGAGACGCTCGGGCCGCGGCCCTGTTCCAGGCGGATGTAGTAGTCGACGCTGACGCCCGCGAGCTGGGCCACCTCCTCGCGGCGCAGCCCGGGCACGCGGCGCCGCCCGTACGAGGCCAGCCCCACTTCCTCGGGCTGGATGCGGGCGCGGCGTGAGCGCAGGAAATCTCCGAGGTCCCCGTCCATGGGTTCGATCGTAGGGGAGGGGCGGAATTCCAACCTGGTTCTGCCAGACCCAGGAAAAGCGCATCCCTGGGTAGGCCGCGCGGGGCGGCGCAGGGTGGTGGACGTCGCCGGGAGACACCGGGCGACTCACCCACCGAGGAGCACTCATGTCGTACGAGAACCTGGCCGGCCGTACCGCCGTCGTCACCGGCGCCGCGAGCGGGATCGGTGAGGCCGTCGCCGTCGAGCTGGCCGCGCAGGGCGCGAAGGTCGCTCTGCTGGCGCGGCGGGCGGAGCGGCTGGAGGCCGTCGTCGGGAAGATCCGGGCGGACGGCGGGCAGGCCCTGGCCGTGGTCGCCGACGTGACCGACGGGGCCTCCGTGGACGCCGCCGTGGAGCGGACCCACGAGGCGTACGGGAGCGTCGACCTGGTCGTCAACAACGCCGGTGTCATGCTGCCCAACCCGATCGAGGACGCCCGTGTCGACGAGTGGCAGCGGATGATCGACACCAATGTCACCGGCGTCCTGCGCGTCATCGGCGCCTTCGCCAAGGACCTGACGGGCGCGGCGGCGCAGGGCCGCAGTGCGGACTTGGTGAACGTCTCATCCATCGGCGCGCACGTCACCGGCTTCACCAACTACGCCGTGTACGGGGCGACGAAGGCCGCGGTCACCCACCTGTCGGCGCTGCTGCGGGGCGAGTTCGGGCCGCGCGACGTGCGGGTCACCAACATCGAGCCGGGGCTGACGGAGAGCGAACTCGCCTCGCACATCGACAACGACGGTCTGCGCGAGCAGGTCGGCGGGATGGTCGACGCGATGGGCACGCTGTCCGCGGCGGAGGTCGCCGATGTCGTCGCCTACGTCACCAGCCGCCCCCGGCACGTCAACCTGCGTCAGATCATGGTGCTGCCGACCCGGCAGGCGTGAGGCCCCTCAGCCCTCCCACTCGCTGTCCTGCTCGGACTTGCGGTGCCGGCGGCCCCGGAACAGCTCGGGGTTGGTGCGGAGGGCCTGGAAGGCGTTGACGCCGACGATGCCGGCCCAGGCGACCAGCAGTCCGGGCAGGTGGGCGATGCCGCCGCCGATCGCGGACAGCGGGACGGCGAGGACGAGCGAGACGATGCCGAAGCCGTAGCGCTCGCCCCAGGAGTCCGTAGGGCTCGGCTTCCGGGCGCCCCGGGCGACCACCATCTGCTGTTCGGCCAGTTGCCGGCGCACCCGGCGCTCCACCGCGCCGTCGATGCGCTGGTCGACCTTCTCCAGGAAGGAGTCCACCAGTGCGGACTCGTACTCCTCGCCCAGTTCCCTGCGGGCCTGCAGGGTGGCGTCGAGTTCTTTCTTCAGGTCGGCGTCGCGCGCGTCCATTCCGGTCATGCAGTCAAAGTTAGGGAGCCGGGGTGCCGGCCGCACTGGGGATAGCCCCCGTGTTCGGGCTGGGGATGTCCGGGAGGACCCCCAGGGACTCCAGGACCCGGCGATGACCTCGCTCGACGCCGGTCACCCGGACCTCGATGCCCCGGCCGCGCAGCTCGCCGATGGCGTCCTTGAGGGCGAGCGCGCCGGTCGCGTCGACCGCCGTCAGCCCCGACAGCCGCAAGTCGACCGTTCCGACGCCGCGCACGTCGGCGAGGCTGCGGCTCAAGCGGTGGGCGGCGGCGAAAAGGAGGGGGCCGTCGAAGCGGTAGGTCACCGTGCCCGTCGCGCCGGGGAGCTCGTCGGCGGCGGCGGGGGTGAGGCGGGTGCCGCGCACGGCCGCCCGCAGGGCGAGCAGCACCGACACCGCCAGGCCGATCAGGACGGCCCGTACCAGGTCCAGGGCGAGGGTGGAGGCGGCGGTCAGGGCCAGCACCAGGGCGTCGCCCCGGGTGGCCCGCGCCATGGCCCGTACGGCGTCCGTCTCCACCATCCGCACCGCCGTCGCGAGGAGTACGCCCGCGAGCGCGGCCAGCGGGATGCGGCCCACCAGCGGGGCCGCGAGGGCGACGATCCCGGCGAGGATCACCGCGTGCGCGAGCGCGGCGAGCCGGGAGACGGCACCGGTGCGGACGTTGACGGCGGTGCGGGCGATCGCGCCGGTCGCCGGTACGCCGCCGAAGAGCGGGGCGGCGAGGTTGGCGATGCCCTGGCCGAAGAGTTCCTTGCCGGGGTCGTGGCGCTCGCCGGGGCGCATGCCGTCGGCGACGGAGGCCGACAGCAGGGACTCCAGCGCGGCCAGGGCGGCGACCGCGGTGGCCGGGGCGAGCAGGGAGGGGACGCGGCCGGCGTCCAGGAAGCCGAGGGAGGGGGCGGGGAGGGCGGCGGGGAGCGCGCCGATACGGGTCACGGTCAGGTGCAGGGCCTGCGCCACGGCCGTCGCCGCCGCCACCGCGGCCAGCGAGAACGGCACGGCCGGCTTCCAGCGGGCGCCCGCGAGGACGAGCGCGGCCGAGCCGAGGGCCAGCAGCAGGGCCGGCCAGTGCGGGGCCGCCGTGAACTCCTCGCCGGCCCGCGCCGCCACGACGGCCACCTGCTCGCCGTGCGGCACGGGCACGCCGAGGGCGTTCGGGATCTGCTGGAGGGCGATGACACAGGCGATGCCGATCGTGAAACCGGCGATCACGGGGGCGGGGACGTACGCCATGGCGGCACCGGCGCGGGCGAAGGCGAGCGCGAGCAGCATGACGCCGGCCAGCAGGCCGACGGTGAGGACGCCGTCGGCGCCGTAGCGGTGCACGATCGGGACGAGGACGACGGTCATCGCGCCGGTCGGCCCGCTGACCTGGCGGGCGCTGCCGCCGCACAGCGCGGCGAGCGCGCCCGCGACGATCGCGGTGACGAGCCCGGCGGCGGCCCCGAGCCCGGAGGTCACCCCGAAACCGAGGGCGAGGGGAAGGGCGACGACGGCGACGGTGAGTCCGCAGAGCAGATCGCGACGCGGCGCGCGGGTCATGGAACGCAGGTCGGCCAGGGAGGGCAGTACGGAGCGGTGCATGGCTCTCTTCAAGGGGCGGGGAGGGGAGGCGGCGACGAGACACGGAAGCAGCCCACAGGCCCACAGGCCCACAGGCCCGGAGGCTCACGGCAGTACGGTCACGAGCCCCGTGTCGAGGTCGGAGCGGGCGGCTGTCACATGGGCCCGGCGGAAGGCGGGGTCGGCTCGGATGGCGTCGCGGACCCAGCGGGTGTGCGCCGTCATGGTGTGCTCGGCCCAGTCGCCGGGCAGGGCCCGGGTGCGGCGGGCGGACGGGGCGATCTCGTCGACCAGCAGGTTCAGATGGGCGGGCACGGGGGCGCCGGTGCGCAGGTGTTCCAGGGTGGCCGCGACGGCCCCGCACCGCTCGTGGCCGAGCACGACCACCAGCGGGATGCGCAGTTCCTCGACGCCGTACTGGACGGACGCCAGCACCGCCTCGTCCAGCACCTGGCCGGCCGTCCTTATGCACAGCAGGTCCCCGAGCCCCTGGTCGAAGACCAGCTCCGGCGGCACCCGGGAGTCGATGCAGCCGACGATCACCGCGAAGGGGTGCTGCGCGCCCGCCAGGAGGTGGCGGCGGCGCACGGTGTCGTGGGGGTGGCGGGAGCGGCCGGTGGCGTACCGCCGGTTTCCGGCGAGGAGTTCGGCGAGGGCCGTGCGGGAGTCGTGCGGGTGGTCGGGGGCGGCGGGGGCCGCCGCGGCGGGGGCGGCGGCCAGTGCGCCGACGGCGGTGACCGTCAGAAAGGCCCGGCGGTTGGAGGCCATGACGTGTCCTCAGGAGTCGTACGGTTGACGCCTGATCACCGTACGCATGCGATCAGTCACCGTCTGTGCCTGTTTGACGACTCTTGGCTGATTCATCGTCAGATCATCGACGTCGGATCATCGCCGTCACATCGACGTGTCAGCGTCGGCTCACTTCGTCAGCCCGTGCTGCTTCGCGTACGCGTTCGCCACGTCCTCCGGGTCCTTCTTGTCGTTGTCGACCTGGCTGTTGAGCTGGGTGAGCTGGGCCGTGGTCAGGACGTTGCCGAGCCGGGCGAGGGCCTTGCGGACCTTGTCGTCGGCCTTGCGGTCGGCGATGAGCGGGACGATGTGCTGGCTGGGGATCAGGTTCTTCGGGTCGCTCAGCACGACCCAGTCGTTGCCGGCGATGTCGGTGTCGGTGGTGAAGAGGTTCGCCACGTCCACGTCGCCCTTCTTCAGGGCGCCCTTGACCAGCGGGCCGTCCGAGTCCAGCGACTTGAACTCCTTGAACTCCACGCCGTAGACGTCCTTCAGGCCGATCGCGCCGACCCGGCGCTTCTTCACCTCGGGCGCGGCGCCGATGACCAGCTTGCCGTTCTGCTTCGCCAGGTCGGCGAGGGAGGTCAGACCGTACTTCCGGGCCGTCTCGCGGGTGACCACGAAACAGTCGGAGTCGGCGGCCTGGCCGTACGGCAGGACCTGGAGGCCGCTGGGCATCGCCAGCGTGAGCGCGTTCTGCATGGTGCCGGGCTCGGCCGAATCGTCCTTCGGGGCCAGGTAGTTGAGGAGGGCGCCCTGGTACTCGGGCAGCAGGTCGATGTCGCCGCTCCTGAGGGCGGGGATCACGATCTCGCGGGTGCCGAGGTTGGGGCGGACCTTCACCTTCACGCCGGCCTGCTGGAGAACGGCCGCGTAGAGGTAGCCGAGTACCTGGTTCTCGGTGAAGTTGGCGGTGCCGATGGTGATGCCGCCCTTGCTGGAGCCGCCGCCACCGGAGGCGGAGCCCTGGCCGTCGAGGGAGGTGATGCCGCTCGCGCAGGCGGTCAGGGCGGGGACGGAGGCGGCCGCGAACAGGCCGCCGATGAGGGTGCGTCGGTTCATGGTCGGTATTCCCTAGGCGGTGCGGTGGCGGAAGAGGAAGCGCTGGAGGCCGGACAGCAGCAGATCGAGGGCTACGGCGACCACGGCGACCAGCACCGCGCCGCCCAGCACCTGCACGAGGTCGCGCTGGGCGAGGCCGTCGAAGACGTAGCGTCCGAGGCCGCCGAAGGAGACGTACGCGGCGATCGTGGCCGTCGCGACGACCTGGATCAGCGCGAGGCGCAGGCCCGTCATGATCAGGGGGAGCGCGAGCGGCAGCTCGACCTGGAACAGCACCTGGTGGCCGCGCATGCCCTGGCCGCGGGCGGCGTCCTTCACGTCCGGGTCGACGGCCGTCATCCCGGCGTAGGTGTTGGTGACGATCGCCGGGACCGCGAGGGCGACCAGGGCGACGTAGACCGGCAGCATCGACAGCCCGCCGGCCAGGAAGACGAGGACGACCAGGCCGACGGTCGGCAGGGCGCGCCCGAAGGAGGCGAGGTTGATCGCGACGAAGGCGCCCTTGCCGGTGTGGCCGATGAGCAGGCCGAGCGGGAGGCCGATGGCGGCCGCGACGAGGGTGGCGAGGAGCGAGTACTGGAGGTGCTCGGCGAGGCGGTGGGCGATGCCGTCCGTGCCGGTCCAACTGGCGCCGCTGGTCAGCCAGGTGCCCAGGTTCTTGATGAGCTCGTACATGTCTTAAGCCCGCCTCCTCTTCCACGGGGTGAGGACGTACTGGAGGGCGACCAGGGCCGCGTCCGCGACGACCGCGAGCAGGATCGTGAGGACCACGCCCGCGATCACCGGGGTCGGGAAGTCGCGCTGGAAGCCGTCGGTGAAGAGCTGGCCGAGGCCGCCGTCGCCGATGTAGGTGGCGACGGACACGAGCGAGATCGACATGACCGTGGCGATCCGGACGCCCGCCATGATCACGGGGAGCGCGAGCGGGAACTCGACGGTGAGCAGCGTGCGCAGCGGGCGCGTGCCCATCGCCTTCGCCGCCTCCTTGGTCTTGGCGGGGACCGAGTCGAGGCCCTCGACGGTGTTCCGCAGCAGCACGACCAGGGTGTAGACGGTCAGACCGATCACCGTGGTGGTGCGGGTCAGGCCGCTGATCGGCAGCAGGAGCACGAAGATCGCGATCGACGGGATCGTGAACAGGATGTTGGAGACGCCGAGCAGGAAGCCGCGCAGCGGGCGGATCCGGTGGGCGACCACCGCGAGGGGCAGGGAGATCAGGAGGCCGAAGAAGACGGCGGACAGGGCTGCCTGGAGGTGGGAGACCGTCAGGGTGGTGAGGTCGTCGGTGTGGTCGCCGATCCACGACCAGTCGATGGTCATGCGGCCACCGTCCGGGCCGCGTGGTGCGCCTGGCCGGCGTGGGTGTGGATGTCGTCGCGGGAGGAGACGCCGGTGAGGACGCCGGCCGCGTCGACGCGGGCTATCAGGCCGGTGGGGGAGGCGATCGACTCGTTGAGCGCGGACAGCAGGGAATCGTCGTCGGTCAGCGGCCGTACGGGGAGTTCGAGAGCGTCCGCCGAACGCCAGTGCAGCGGCTTGCCCGCTTCATCGAGTACGAGGCCCCAGGTGTCCTTTTCCGGTGCCGGGCCCTGCGGGACCTCGGCGAGGGTCTTCAGCGACAGCAGCTTCAGTCCGCGCTCGGCGCCGAGGAAGTCGGCCACGAAGTCGTCGGCGGGCCGGGCGAGGAGCTCTGCGGGGGAGGCGCACTGCACCAGGTGGCCGCCGGTGCGGAAGATCGCGATCTGGTCGCCGAGCCGGACGGCCTCGTCGACGTCGTGGGTGACGAAGACGATGGTCTTGTTCAACTCCTTCTGGAGCCGCAGCAGTTCGTCCTGGAGCTGGGTGCGCACCACCGGGTCGACCGCGCCGAAGGGCTCGTCCATGAGGAGCACCGGCGGGTCGGCGGCGAGCGCGCGGGCCACGCCGACGCGCTGCTGCTGGCCGCCGGAGAGCTGGTGGGGGTAGCGCTTGCCGGCCTCGGGGGTGAGGCCGACGGTCTCCAGCAGTTCGGCCGCGCGGGCCCGTGCCCTGCGCCGGCCGTGGCCCAGCAGCAGCGGCACGGTGGCGATGTTGTCGAGGACCGTGCGGTGCGGGAAGAGGCCCGCCTGCTGGATGACGTACCCGATGGAGCGGCGCAGTTCGGCCGCGTCCTGCCGGGTGATGTCCTTGCCGCCGACCTTGATGGTGCCGGAGGTCGGTTCGACCATCCGGTTGATCATTCTGAGGGTGGTCGTCTTGCCGCAACCGGAAGATCCGACGAGGACCGTCACGCCGCCCTCGGGGATCTCCAGGGAGAGATCGTGGACTGCTGTCGTGCCGTTGGGGAAGCGCTTGTGGACCGCATCGAACTGGATCATGAGATGTCCCTTGCCCGGCTGTATAACGTCATGCAGAGTTCTCTGTAGCTGAATAAGTTGTCAACGGGTTGATGTAAATCCGATGTAACGGATGACCGCCAGGCAAGATCAGGTGTCCGGATTGAGGGGTGTTTGGGCTTTATGTCGTCTCGGATCGTGGACACACCCCGTTCTGTGCACACCGGACTGGTCGTCCTCGACGGCATCGGACTCGGCGTCTCCGACGTCGTACGGCTCGCCGACGGGGTCGCGCGGCCGGTGCCCGGCACCGATGCGATGAAGCGGGTGACCACATCGTGGGACGCCGCCCGGCAGATCGCCGCGACCGGTCGCGTCTACGGCCGCTCGACCGGCGTCGGCGCCAACCGGAACGAGCCGGTGCCCACCGAGGCGGCCGCCGAGCACGGCCTCAGACTCCTGCGCAGCCACGCCGGCGCCATCGGCGAGGAACTGCCCGCCCGGCAGGTGCGCGCGATGCTCGCCGTACGGGCCAACCAGTTGCTCGCGGGCGGCGCGGGGCTGCGGCCCACCGTCGTCACCGCGCTGTGCGAAGCCCTGGAGACCGGGGCGTACCCGGTCGTCCACGAGTTCGGGTCGGTCGGCACCGGGGACATCGCGGCCCTCGCCCAGGCCGGCCTCGCGCTGGCCGGGGAGCACCCCTGGAAGGGCGCGGGACCCGAGCCGCAGCCCCTCGACAACAACGACGCCCTCGCCTTCATCAGCAGCAACGCCCTCACCCTCGGCCAGGCCGCGCTCGCCCTGCACGAACTGCGCGGGCTGCTGGAGGCGACCCAGGTGGTCGGCGCGCTGTCACTGCTCGCGGTGGACGGCTCCCACGAGGCGTACGCCGCCCCCGTGCACGCCGCCCGGCCGCACCGGGGCAGCAGCGAAGTCGCCCGCCGGATGCGGGAGTTGATCGGCGCGGACGAACGGCCCACGCCGCCCCTCGGCCGTATCCAGGACCCCTACGGCTTCCGCTGCCTGCCGCAGATCCACGGCCCGGCGCACGACGCCGCCGACGCCCTCGAAGCGGTCCTCGACGTCGAGATCAACGCCGCCGCCGAGAACCCCCTCATCAGCCCCGAGGACATGGCCGCCTACCACCACGGCGGCTTCTACCAGGCCCAGCTCGCCCTCGCCCTCGACCACTTCCGGCTGGCCCTGACCCAGGTGGCGAGACTGTCGACGTCCCGCCTGTCCACCCTCAACGAGCCCGCCTACACCCGCCTGCGCCCCTTCCTCGCCGACCACGAGCCCGCCTCCTCCGGTGTGATGATCCTGGAGTACGCCGCCGGCGCCGCCCTCGGCGATCTGCGGGCCTTCTCGGCCCCCGCCTCGCTCGGGCACGCTGTACTCTCCCGGGGCGTCGAGGAACAGGCCAGCTTCGCCTCGCTCGCCGCCCGGCAGACCCTGCGGGCGTGCGGGGCGTACCGGCTCGTCGTCGGCTGCGAACTCGTCGCCGCCGTACGGGCCCTGCGCCAGCGAGACCACGGCCCCGACCCGGCGCTGCCGGTGGGGCGGGCGCTGGAGCTGGCCTTCTCGGTGCTCGACGAGGACCAGGCCGACCGGCCGCTCACGGGTGACGTGACGACGGCGGCCGCACTGCTCGACCGGTTCACGGACATCTGGAGGGGGAGCGAGGCATGAGCGACATGGGTGTGACGGACACACCGGCGGCACGGCTCCAGGCGCTCTTCGAGGGGCACCGGCTCACGCCGACCCAGCGGCGCATCGCGCACAGCATGGTGCGGCGCGCCGCCGACGTGCCGTTCCTGTCCAGCGTCGAGCTGGCCGAGCTGGCCGGAGTCAGCCAGCCGTCCGTGACCCGCTTCGCGGTCGCCCTCGGCTTCGACGGCTACCCGGCGCTCCGCCGCCACCTGCGCGAGGTCGCGCCCGCCGAACAGCAGCAGGCGGCGGACTCGGCGTCGTACAACGAGTACCAGCAGGCCGTCGAGGCCGAGATCGCCAACCTCCGGCACCTCGCCGAGATGCTCGCCGACCCGCGGCCCGTGCAGCGCGCGGGCCGGGTGCTGGCCGCCTCCCGGCCGCTGCCGGTGCTGGGCCTGCGGGCCGCCGCCTCACAGGCCTACGGCTTCGCCTACTTCGCCGCCAAGGTCCACCCGGACGTCCGGCTGCTGCACGAGGGCGGCACGATGATCCACGACCGGATCGACGCCGCCGTCCGCGCGGGCGCCTCGGCGCTGCTGTGCTTCGCGCTGCCGCGGCATCCCCGGGAGGTCCTGGACACGCTCGGCTACGCCAAGGAGGCCGGGCTGTCCGTCGTCACCGTCGCCGACTCCGCCTTCGCGCCGGTCGCCAAGGTCTCCGACCTGCTGCTGCCCGCCGCCGTCGGCACCGGGCTCGCCTTCGACACCGCGTGCGCGCCGATGCTGCTCGGGCGGGTGCTCCTGGAGGCCATGGCCGACGAGCTGCCGGACGCGCAGGCGCGGCTGGAGGAGTTCGACGCGAAGGCGGCGGCGCGGGGGCTGTTCGTGGAGTAGCCGGCGTTTTTCAGACTCGTCTCACTTTCGCCCGCTAACCTGCCCGGCCGACAGGACTGTGCCGCAAGGACGAGGAGGCGGAACGTGGCACGCGGAGGACTGGGGCTCGCTCGGGTGGCCGTCGTCGTACGCGCCGGAGCCGCGCCCCTGTGGTGGGCCGGGGTGTTCGCGGCGGGTGTCGGGGTGCTGGTGCCGGGGCTGACCGGGCGCCGGATCGGGGTCATGGCGGGGGCCGCGCTGTTCATCGTCGCGGCGGCCGTGGTGTCGTACCGCCGCCGCAGGCGCTACACCGCCCTCGCGCGGGCGGCCGCCCGCGCCGGGAAGCACGACGTGCTCCAGGACCGGGCCGTGACGGTACGGAACTGGCGGCACGGACATCGCTGGTGGCTGCTGCTCGCCTGGCTGGTGGCGCTCGGGGCCAACTTCGCCGTGCCCGTCGCGGGCGGGCTGCTGCTCGCCGGGGCCGGGGTGGGGCTGCGGCTGAAGGCCGCCTGGCTCGGGCGGTGCGAACACGCCGGGGACGCGCTGCTGTGGGTGCGGGTCGACTGGCTCGACGCGCGCGGCGGACGCCCGGCCGGCAAGGCGGTCAAGGCGTACCGCGGCACCGGCATCGCGGCGGGCGACGCGGCCCCGGGCGGGGCGCGCCGCCGCACCGCGGCGCTGGTCTGAGCGGCTCGCGCGTCAGACCTCCAGGTCCTCCTCGACCTTCTTCAGCTGGTGGCGGGCCATCGCCAGGTTGGCCCGCTTGGCGTCCAGGACCAGGTACAGGAACAGTCCGTTGCCGCTGCGGCCGCTGAGCAGCCGGATCAGGTGGTACTGGTCGGACAGGGTGATCAGGATGTCCTCGATCTGGGCCTTGAGTCCGAGGTGTTCCATGGTGCGCATCTTGGCGCGGACGACGTCGGTGTTCCCGGCGGCGGCCACGCTGAGGTCGAAGCTCTTGCTGCCGCCCAGGGTGCCGAGGGCCATGCCGCTGGTGTAGTCGACCAGCGCGACGCCGGTCGCGCCCTCGATGGAGGCGAGGCACTCTTTCAGGGAGGTTTCGGTGTTGGCCATGACTATCTGCCTTTCCTGTGGGATCAACTGTCCGTGGACGTACGTGCGTTGGTCGTGCGCGGGGGGCGCGCCGCTCTGGTGCGGGCGGGCGCTCTGGCCGGTTTGGCGGTGACGGGCGCCTCCGCCGGCGTCCGGGAGTCGAGGAACTCCCCGATACGGGTGCCGGCGCGGCGGCCCTCCAGATGGAGCCGGCCGGCATTGACCCGGTCCTGGGCGAGCAGCGTGAGGACGGCGGTCCGGCCCGCCGCGTACGTCGCCACATAGCCGTACGCGCCCCGCACCGTCAGCTCCCGGAAGTCCCCCTGCCCGGTCGCGTCCGTCAGCCGCACGGCGACGCCGAGCGCGGCCGCGGTGAGCGCGGCCATGCCGTCGGGCTCCACGCCCGGGGTGTCCTGGGCGAGGACGAGCCCGTCCACGCTCGCCGCCAGGGCGCCGGTGAGATACGGCACCCGGCTCCTCAACCGGCGCAGCTCGTCCAGGATTTCGGGTTCGGCCGCCATCTGGTCACTCCTCTCGGCACGGGCGCGTTGTCGTTCAAAGGGACTCCAGCGCATCCCTGAGCCTCTTCAGCAGCGTGATGTCGGGGTCGGTGGTCTCGGGCCAGGCCGTTTCGGCGGGTTGCGGGGCGCCGCGCACCACGACACCGGCCGCCGCGAGCCGCCGTACGTCCACCAGGGTGTGGAACGCCGGGCGGCCCATCGCGCGGGCGATCTCCGGGGCCGTGCGGACGCCGTCGACCAGGTGCAGCACCGCCCGCTGCCGGGCGGTGAGGGCCGGGAGGGCGACGGTGTCGGCGCGCAGCAGCGGGGCCTCGTCGGTCGCCGGGTCGGGCCATATGCGGTGCAGCAGGTCGCGGCGGCGCAGTGTCTCGTGCTCCAGGGCGGCCACCGGCACGGCGCGCACCGCGCCGGCCCGGCCCGCGCCCGTGTACCGGAAGCGGCCCGGGGCGCTGCTGGGGGCGAGCGCGAAGTAGGCGGCGTCGTACAGCGTTTCGAGGTGGCACAGTTCCAGCGCGCCCCTGGTGAGCCGGCCGCGGCCGACCAGCAGCAGTCCGGCGCCCGGGGTCTCCGTGGCCTCGTCGGCGGCCTGCCGCCAGGTGTCGGCGTCGACGGTGCCGTGCGCGGTGAGCAGGGCGCCGAGGCCGGGGGCTGCGGGGCTCTCGGCGTGCACCACCCGGCCCTCGGCGAGATGCAGGGTGCCGCGCTCGCGGACCAGGACGCCGGTGGCCCGCTCGGCGGCGAGCCGGGTCAGCATCGGGGAGACGCCGCCCCAGGCCCTCTCGCGGGCCTCCGCCTTGTCCCGCACCGGCAGCCGGGGCGGTGGTGTGGTGGTCACCGCCGTCATCCCAGGACCAGCCGTCCGGTCATCTCGCCGAGCCGGATGCGGGCCAGCGCGAGGTTGCCCTCCACGCGGGCCAGCCACAGATGCAGGAAGACGCTGCTGTCGAACGACGTCTGGACGAAGCGCAGGACGTGGTAGCTGTCCCGGTTGCTGATGATGACGTCCTCGACCGGGGGGTCCGTCACGTCGTCGTCCGGGGCGAACGCCCGGTGCTCGGCGGCCAGTCGGGCCAGCTCGGCGGCCTCGGCCGCGGCCGTCTCGTAGTCACCGCCCGGTGACTCGCCGACGGTGCCCAGGGCCAGTCCGCTCGTCCAGTCGACGAGCGCGGCGCCCCGGGCACCGGGCAGTTGCATGACTTCGAGCAGACACTCGTCGATACCGGGCACCGTGAGTTCCCCTCCCGCCTGGGGTTCGGCTGAGTGACGCCGAAACTACGCAGGGTGTGGGCGAGGGGTGAGGATTCCGGCATTTTCCAGTGGAACATGCGGCGGATGGCTAGGGTGGGTCAACTGAGCTCGTTTTCCGCTCAGTTGACGCACATGTCCACCGGCGTGCGTCAAGGGCGCGCGGTCGTCCCGAGGGTGGTGAGCGCGGCGGCGTGCGCCCCTCCTGACTCGGCCACGATCTCGTCGAGCGTCTGCGGGGTGCGCACGGTCGCGAAGGCGACACCCCCGCCCGCGTCCGGCGCGAACCCGTAGATGCCGGGCCGCGCGAGGGAGTTGTAGGCGTAGTGGTGGGCGAAGTAGTACGCGCCCGTGTCCAGCGCCGCCGCGTAGTCGCCCTGTTCGAGCAGCGGGAGCGCCCTCGCCTCGGCGAGCAGGTCGCCCGAGAAGCAGGCCGGCCCGGCGATGTCCTGCACCACGTCGGCCCCCGCCTTCGGCCGCCCCTTCCCGTCGTACGCGGCGATCCTGAGCGGCCACGACCCCGGCACGTACACCGTCCGCGTCGCCACCTGCACGCCCGCGTGCGTCACCGCGACCGGCCGCCCGCCCGCGCTCTTGGCGTACTCCACCCGCGCCACGATCGTGCCGTGCTTGGCCAGCAGTGACCGCCCGAACTCGGTCACCAGCCCGTACCGCCCGTCGAACAGCCCCGGCACCGCCTCGCTCAGCAGCCGCGCGTACTGCGCGTACGTCGGCGCCGTCGCGTCCGAGCCGAAGTTCACCGGCAGCCCGCCGCCGATGTCGAGGGTGTCGATCTGCGGGCGCCCGATGTGCCGGTTGATCTCCTCGGCGAGCGCGTACGTCTCCGCGACCCCCTGCGCCATCAGGGACAGCGGGATGCCCTGGGAGCCGGTGTGCGCGTGCAGCCGGTTCAGCCAGGGCCGGTCGGCGTAGGCGCGCACGAGCCACTCCCGGGCGCCGGGGTCGCGCAGCGCCACCCCGAACTTCGAGGTCGCCGTCGCCGTCGAGGTCGCCCCGATGGAACCCCCGCCGATCTGCGGGTTCACCCGGATCCCGAGCGGCGAGCGACTCGGGCCGGACCGCATGAGGGCGTCGATGCGGTCCAGCTCCTGCGGATTGTCGGCGTTGACGGCGATCCCGAGGGCGAGGGCTTCCCGCAGCTCGGCCGGTGTCTTCGCGGGCGAGTCCAGCACCGTCTGCTGCGGGGTGAGCCCCGCCGCCCGCGCCAGCGCCAGCTCGCCCGGGCTCGCCACCTCCGCGCCGATCCCGGCCTCCCGCAGCAGCCGCAGCACCGGCACCAGCGGGGTCGCCTTCACCGCGAAGGCGTGCAGCACCGGGGTGCCGGGCGCGGTGACGGCGTCGAACGCGGCCCGCAGCTCGGCCGCCGACTCCCGGATGCCGGTGACGTCGAGCAGGCCGACGATCGGGGAGTCCGGCCCCAGCAGCCCCTGCTCCACCACGGCCCGCACCGCCTCGTCCCGCCGGACCGGACGGTCCCCTTGCTGTCCGATGTCCACGCCGTCCCCCGTCAGGTCGTTGTCCGTGCCCATGCATCCAGCCAAACATCTGTGCAGCGCCTGCGTTGAGGGACTACGCCTATTGACTAGTTCTATTCAGTTGGTCAGGATGTGAATAGAGAGCGAAAACAATCCGCTAGGAGGCAGACCATGTCAGGACCCCGCCCCGTCCGAGCGCCGCGCGGTACGGAACTGAGTGCCCTGGGATGGCAGCAGGAAGCCGCCCTGCGGATGCTCCAGAACAACCTCGACCCCGAGGTCGCCGAGCACCCCGACAAGCTCGTCGTCTACGGCGGCACCGGCAAGGCCGCCCGCGACTGGCGCTCCTTCGACGCGATGGTCCGCACGCTGCGCACCCTGAAGCAGGACGAGACCATGCTGGTCCAGTCCGGCCGCCCCGTGGGCGTCATGCAGACCCACGAGTGGGCCCCGCGCGTCCTCATCGCCAACTCCAACCTGGTCGGCGACTGGGCCAACTGGGAGGAGTTCCGCCGCCTGGAGGCCCTCGGCCTGACCATGTACGGCCAGATGACCGCCGGCTCCTGGATCTACATCGGCACCCAGGGCATCCTCCAGGGCACCTACGAGACCTTCGCCGCCGTCGCCGCGAAGAAGTTCAACGGCACCCTCGCGGGCACCATCACCCTCACCGCCGGCCTCGGCGGCATGGGCGGCGCCCAGCCCCTCGCGGTCACCATGAACGACGGCGTCGCGATCTGTATCGACTGCGACCCGCGCGCCATCGAGCGCCGTATCGAGCACCGCTACCTCGACGTCAGGGCCGACAACCTCGCCCACGCGCTCCAGCTCGCCACCGAGGCCCGCGACCAGCGCAAGCCGCTGTCCATCGGCCTCCTCGGCAACGCCGCCGAGCTGCTCCCGCAGATGCTCGCCGAGGGCGCCCCCATCGACATCGTCACCGACCAGACCTCGGCGCACGACCCGCTGTCCTACCTGCCGGTCGGCGTCGCCTTCGAGGACATGGCCGACGCGGCGGCGAAGGACCCGGCCGGGTTCACCACCCGCTCCCGTGAGTCCATGGCCCGGCACGTCGAGGCCATGGTCGGCTTCATGGACGCCGGCGCGGAGGTCTTCGACTACGGCAACTCCATCCGCGGCGAGGCCCAGCTCGCGGGCTACGACCGCGCCTTCGCCTTCCCCGGCTTCGTCCCCGCCTACATCCGCCCCCTCTTCTGCGAGGGCAAGGGCCCCTTCCGCTGGGCCGCCCTGTCCGGCGAGGCCTCCGACATCGCCAAGACCGACAAGGCGATCCTCGACCTCTTCCCCGAGAACGAGTCCCTCGCCCGCTGGATCAAGATGGCCGGCGAACGCGTCCACTTCCAGGGCCTGCCCGCCCGCATCTGCTGGCTGGGCTACGGCGAGCGCGACAAGGCCGGCGAGCGCTTCAACGACATGGTCGCGAGCGGCGAGCTGGCGGCGCCCCTGGCCATCGGCCGCGACCACCTGGACGCCGGCTCGGTGGCCTCGCCGTACCGCGAGACCGAGGCCATGCTCGACGGCTCCGACGCGATCGCCGACTGGCCGCTGCTCAACGCCATGGTCAACGTGGCGTCCGGCGCCTCCTGGGTCTCCCTCCACCACGGCGGCGGCGTCGGCATGGGCCGCTCGATCCACGCCGGCCAGGTCACGGTCGCCGACGGCACCAAGCTCGGCGGCGAGAAGGTCCGCCGCGTCCTCACCAACGACCCCGGCATGGGCGTCATCCGGCACGTGGACGCGGGCTACGACATCGCGGAGTCGGTCGCCGACGAGCGCGGCGTGCGGATCCCGATGCGCGAGGGTGACCCGGCGTGACGCAGACGTCCCACGGCAGCTCGTTCCACACCATGTGGCGCGAGCTGCTCCCCATCGGCCGCCACCCCGACTCCCACGGCTACCGCCGCTTCGCCTGGACCCGCGCCGACGCCGAATGCCGGGCCTGGTTCAAGGAGCAGGCCGAGGCGCGCGGGATGAGCTACGAGCTCGACCGGAACGGCAACCAGTGGGCCTGGCTGGGGGACCCGGCCGCCGGGGACGCCGTCGTCACCGGGTCGCATCTGGACTCCGTGCCCGACGGCGGGGCCTTCGACGGGCCGCTCGGCGTCGTGTCGTCCTTCGCCGCGCTCGATGAACTGCGCGCCCGTCGGGTGGAGTTCACCAAGCCCCTCGCCATCGTCAACTTCGGCGACGAGGAAGGCGCCCGCTTCGGGCTCGCCTGCGTCGGCTCACGGCTCGCCTCCGGGCAGCTCACCGTCGAGCAGGCGCACCGGCTGACCGACGGCGAGGGGATCAGCCTGCCCCGGGCCATGGAGGCCGCCGGGTACGACCCCGACGCCATCGGCGCCGACCACGAGCGGCTCGGCCGCATCGGCGCCTTCGTCGAGCTGCACGTCGAGCAGGGCCGCGCGCTGGACCTGTCCGGCGACCGCGTCGGCATCGCCAGCGCCATCTGGCCGCACGGCCGCTGGCGCTTCGACTTCCGGGGCGAGGCCAACCACGCCGGCACCACCCGTCTCGTCGACCGGCACGACCCCATGCTGTCCTACGCCGAGACCGTCCTCGCCGCCCGCCGCGAGGCCGAACTCGCCGGTGCCGTCGCCACCTTCGGCAAGATCTCCGTAGAACCCAACGGCGTCAACGCGATCCCCTCCCTAGTGCGCGGCTGGCTCGACTCCCGCGCCGCCGACCAGGCGAGCCTGGACCAGGTGGTCGGCGGGATCGAGAAGGCCGCCCGGGAGTACGCCGACGCCCACGGCATCGCCCTCGACATCGTCCGGGAGTCCTTCACCCCCGTCGTCGAGTTCGACCACGCCCTGCGCGACGAACTGGCCCGCATCCTGGGCAAGGAGGCGAAGGACACGGACTTCACCGTCCCCGTCCTGGGTACCGGTGCCGGACACGACGCCGGGATCCTGTCCGGGACGATCCCGACCGCCATGCTGTTCGTACGCAACCCCACCGGCGTCTCGCACTCCCCGGCCGAGTCCGCGGCCGAGGACGACTGCGTGGCCGGGGTCCTCGCCCTCGCCGACGTACTGGAAGGACTGGCCACCTCGTGACGACGTACTGGCTGGAGCACGCCTGGCTCGACACCCACGTCGAGCCGGGCGTCGCCGTCGAGGTCGCGGACGGCCGGATCACCGCCGTCCGCACGGACGTGCCCACCCCGCCGCCCGGCGCCGAGATCCTGCGCGGCCTCACCCTCCCCGGCCTCGCCAACGCCCACAGCCACGCCTTCCACCGCGCCCTGCGCGGCACCGTCCAGGTCGGCTCCGGCACCTTCTGGACCTGGCGCGAGGTCATGTACGCCACCGCCGACCGGCTGACCCCGGAGAGCTACCACGCCCTCGCCCGGGCCGTGTACGCGGAGATGGCGCTGGCCGGCGTCACCTCCGTCGGCGAGTTCCACTACCTCCACCACGCCCCCGGCGGCACCCCCTACGCCGACCCCAACGCCATGGGCGAGGCCCTGATCGCGGCCGCCGCCGACGCCGGCATCCGCATCACCCTCCTCGACACCGCCTATCTCTCCGCCGGCTTCGGACAGCCCCCCAACGCCCACCAGCTCCGCTTCTCCGACGGCACCGCCGAGGCCTGGGCCGCACGCTGTTCACTTCTCAAGGAACGGGATCACGCGCGGATCGGGGCCGCGATCCACTCCGTACGGGCCGTGCCCGCGGGCCAGTTGGCGACCGTGGCCGCATGGGCCGAGGAGCGGCGGGCCCCGCTGCACGTCCACCTGTCCGAGCAGACGGCGGAGAACGACGCCTGCCAGGAGGCCCACGGGCGCACGCCCACCCGGCTGCTCGCCGACCACGGCGTCCTCGGCCACCGCACCACCGGTGTCCACAACACCCACCTCACCGACGAGGACATCGCCCTCCTCGGCGGTTCGGGGACCGGCACCTGCATGTGCCCGACCACCGAGCGGGACCTCGCCGACGGCATCGGACCCGCCGTCGCCCTCCAGCGGGCCGGCTCCCCGCTCTCCCTCGGCTCCGACAGCCACGCCGTCATCGACCTGCTCGAAGAGGCCCGCGCGATGGAGCTGAACGAGCGGCTGCGCACCCGCACCCGCGGTCACTGGACGGCGGCGGCGCTGCTGCGGGCCGCCTCCGCCGACGGCCACGCGGCCCTCGGCTGGGACGAGGCGGGCACCATCGAGCCCGGCGCCCTCGCCGACCTCACGACGATCGCGCTCGACTCGGTCAGGACAGCGGGCCCGCTGCCCCGGCTGGGCGCCGAGACGGCCGTATTCGCGGCGACGGCAGCGGACGTACGGCACACGGTCGTGGGCGGCCGGCAGGTCGTACGCGACGGGGCGCACACGCTCGTACCGGATGTGCCGCAAGCCCTCGCGCGGGCCGTCGACGCCCTCCGCGGCTGACCATCACCCCCAAGGACGCCACCCTCAAGGACGCCACCGCCATGAGCAGCACCGTCATCACCAACATCGCCGCGCTCGTCACCAACGACCCCTCCCTCGGTGACAACTCCCCCCTCGGTCTGATCCAGGACGCGGCCGTCGTCATCGACGGCGACCACGTCGCGTGGACCGGTGAATCAAGCAAAGCACCCGCCACTGACAATCGCGTCGACGCCCAGGGGCGGGCCGTCCTGCCCGGGTTCGTGGACTCCCACTCCCACCTCGTCTTCGCGGGCGACCGCACCCAGGAGTTCAACGCCCGCATGTCGGGCCGCTCCTACACCGCGGGCGGCATCCGCACGACGGTCGCCGCGACCCGCGCCGCGAGCGACGCCGAGCTCGAAGCGAACCTCACCCGCTATCTCGCCGAGGCCCTGCGCCAGGGCACGACGACCTTCGAGACGAAGTCCGGCTACGGCCTCACGGTCGAGGACGAGGCCCGCGCCCTGCGCATCGCCGCCGCCCACACCGACGAGGTCACCTACCTCGGCGCGCACATCGTCTCCCCGGACTTCGCGGACGACCCGGCGGCGTACGTGGCCCTCGTCACCGGCGAGATGCTCGACGCCTGTGCCCCGTACGCCCGTTGGATCGACGTCTTCTGCGAGAAGGGCGCCTTCGACGGCGACCAGGCCCGCGCGATCCTCACCGCCGGCAAGGCCAAGGGCCTGCACCCGCGCATCCACGCCAACCAGCTGTCCTACGGCCCCGGCGTCCAGCTGGCCGTCGAACTCGACGCCGCCAGCGCCGACCACTGCACCCACCTCACGGACGCCGACGTCGACGCCCTCGCGAACGGCGACACCGTCGCCACGCTGCTGCCCGGCGCCGAGTTCTCCACCCGGGCTCAGTGGCCGGACGCCCGCCGCCTCCTGGACGCCGGCGTCACCGTGGCCCTGTCCACCGACTGCAACCCGGGCTCGTCCTTCACCTCGTCCGTCCCGTTCTGCATCGCGCTGGCCGTGCGGGACATGGGCATGACCCCGGACGAGGCGGTCTGGTCCGCCACGGCGGGCGGCGCGGCCGCCCTGCGCCGCACGGACATCGGCAGGATCACCCCGGGCGCCCGGGCGGACCTCACCCTCCTCGACGCCCCCAGCCACGTCCACCTGGCCTACCGGCCGGGGGTGCCGCTGGTGAGCGGGGTATGGCGACGGGGCGTGCGCGTCGTCTGACACACACGCCCCGCACCTGAAAAACAGGGGTCAATCCTCGACGGTCAGCCCTTTTCGCAGCCGCACCAGCGTCCGCGACAGCAGCCGTGACACATGCATCTGCGAGATGCCCAGCTCGTCACCGATCTCCGACTGGGTCATGCCCGCCACGAAGCGCAGGGACAGGATCTTCCGGTCCCGGGCGGGCAGGTCGGCGATGAGAGGCTTCAGGGACTCCACGTACTCGATGCCCTCGATGCCGTGGTCCTCGTAGCCGATCCGGTCGGCCAGCGCGCCCTCGGCGTCGTCCTCCTCCGGCTGCGCGTCCAGCGACGACGCGGTGTACGCGTTGGAGGCGGCCATGCCCTCCACGACCTCGTCCTTCGTCAGCCCCAGGCGCTCGGCGAGCTCGGCCACCGTCGGCGCCCGGTCCAGCTTCTGCGCCAGTTCGTCGCCGGCCTTGGCCAGGTCGAGACGGAGTTCCTGAAGGCGGCGAGGCACCCGCACCGACCACGAGGTGTCGCGGAAGAAGCGCTTGATCTCGCCGATGATCGTCGGCATCGCGAAGGTGGGGAACTCCACACCGCGGCTGAGCTCGAAGCGGTCGATCGCCTTGATCAGGCCGATCGTGCCGACCTGGATGATGTCCTCCATCGGCTCGCTGCGGGAGCGGAAGCGGGAGGCGGCGAACTTGACCAGGGCCAGGTTGAGCTCGACGAGCGTGTTGCGGACGTACGAGTATTCGTGGGTGCCCTCCTCCAGCGACTCCAGCCGCGCGAAGAGGGTCTTGGACAGGGCTCGTGCGTCCACCGGCCCCACCTCGTCGTACGGGGGGATCTCCGGAAGCCCGGCCAGCAGGTCGTCCCGCTGGTCCTGCTCGATCCGTTCGATCTGCTCGATGGGATCCAGCTGTTCCGGGGGGGATGCCGACGTCGCGATGTGGGTATGCGATGCGTCGAGCCGGGGTGACATGATGTCCTCCATCGTTCTCGGCATGTGGCTGCCGAAGCCGTGCGTGCACTGCGGTGTGCGGCGCCTCCAAAGCCGGCCGTGTCGAGTACGTGTCCCTACTAGGCCTACCCGCTATCCCGACCTCGCCGCAAGTGCGTTCTGTGGGGAAATGTCCGTTTGTGTGCGGATGTTCAGGTGTCAGGGTGTGTGAGGAAGGCGTAGTGTTCGAGGGCGTCAACAGCAGCCACGACGTCGGGAGAGAGAGACGGCATGGACCGCGGGACGGTCGGCAGCGCACAGTCTGGCCGGCTTCTGGTCGAGGTGCGGGAAGAGGGCGCCAGCGCCGTCGTGACCCCGGCAGGTGAGCTCGATCACCACACGGCCGATTTGTTGCGTGAGCCACTCGAGGAGTGCCTCGCCAAGGGCTTCAGCCGCCTGGTGATCGACTGTTCGCGCCTGGAGTTCTGTGACTCCACGGGCTTGAACGTACTGCTCGGGGCGCGATTGAAGGCGGAGGCCGCCGGGGGTGGGGTGCATCTCGTGGGGATGCTGCCCGTCGTGGCGCGCGTCTTCGAGATCACGGGCGCGGACGCGGTCTTCACCGTGCATGACACGCTCGACGCGGCCCTGGCCGACGAGTCCGGCTGAGCCGGTCCGTGCCGGCCGCGCGGGGGTCGCCGCCGTCCCGGGTGGCATGCCGGTTTTCCCCGCGTGCCGCTTTCCGTACCGAAACAGGGGGTGTTCTGCCGGTTCGGTCGGGCAGGAGACATCCGGGAGGTCGTGGAGGCGGCATCCTGGACGTCGCGGAGGCGACATCCGCAAAAGTCGCGCGGGGGACACGCCGCGACGTGACTATTGAATCGCGCATTTGATGACTTGGTGAATCGGTGAGGTGAAGCGCTGATGAGCAGCACCCGGCCTTACTCGCCGGGCGACCGCGGCCGGGAGGCCGACGGCGCTTCCGGGGCGTCCGAAGGGGGTGTGGTCGTGCCGTCTGAGTCCTCGGCGGGCCGGCAGGTCCGCAGGCTGAGCTTCGACGGTGCGAGCGGGGTCGTCCCGCTGGCCCGTGACTTCGCCCGGCAGGCGCTGTACGCGTGGGGCTGGCTGCCCGCCGCCACCGCGGACCAGCGGGCCGCCGCCGAGGACGTGCTGCTCGTCGTCTCCGAGCTGGTCACCAACGCCTGTCTGCACGCCGAGGGGCCGGACGGGCTGATGATCGCCTGCGACAACAAGGTGATCCGGGTCGAGGTCTCCGACCGCGGCGCGGGCCAGCCGGCGCCCCGCACCCCGCACCGCGCGGGCCGCCCCGGCGGCCACGGCATGTTCATCGTGCAGCGGCTGTGCCTGGACTGGGGAGTCGTCCGCAGCCCCGGGGTGACGGGCAAGACGGTCTGGGCGGAGCTCGGAGCGCCCGCGTAAGCACCCACTGGCGCGTGTGGCGCAGGTCACACTCGCCGATGTCACAAATGGACCGGGTCCTTCAGTCCTAGGTGTGTAAGGCCAAGCAACGGCTAAGGAGCACACCATGGAAGCCCGGATCTCCCCCCACGGCACCCCCCTCCTGGGCAAGGTCCTGCCCCACCTCATCGCGGCGAACAAGGCGGTCGCCGAGTCCGGCGTGCCCGCCGCGACTCAGGAGCTGGTCAAGATCCGTGCGAGCCAGATCAACGGCTGCGGAGCCTGCCTCGACATGCACACCAAGGAGGCCGTCGCCGCGGGAGAGACCCAGCACCGCCTCCTCATGGTCGCCGCGTGGCGCGAGGCCAAGGCCTTCACCGAGCCGGAGCGGGCGGCGCTGGAGCTGACGGAGGCGGGCACCCGGCTCGCCGACGGGTCCGGAGTGCCGGACGACGTGTGGCAGAACGCCGCGAAGCACTACGACGAGGAGCAGCTGCTCGCCCTCGTGATGCTGATCGGCGTCATCAACTTCTTCAACCGCATGAACGTCATGACCCGCCAGCCGGCCGGCGACTACCAGGTCGGCATGCTCCACTGACTCGACCGGGGCGATACGACCGAGGCGCGGCCGGGACCTGTACGAGGGGTCCCGGCCGTCGCCGTTCCCCACCCCCGGGCCTCCACCCGAACCCCCTTCGGTGCGCGCCGGATCGTCACAACTCCGGCGCGCACCGTGTCTTCCTTCCTCACGACCCCGGGCGTACCTTGACGGCCGAATCTGATGTGCCGTCAGGAACCGAGGAAGAGGGAGCGGAACCGTGTCGTACCGGAATCGAACCGCCGCGCTCGCGTCCGCCGCGGCCCTGGCCGGCTCGGCGGTGCTGATGGCCGCCCCCGCCGCCCATGCCGAGGTCGTCGACGTCAAGTACCAGTGCAAGACACCGATCGGCGACAAGAGCGCCGTCTCGCCCATCGACATCAAGGGCGTCAAGAGCGGCAGCGGCTACAAGATCACCATGTCCTGGCAGAAGGGCGTCTCCTCCAGCCCGGTCGACCTGGGCAAGGGCGCGATGGCCCCGAGCGCGGTCATCAAGCTGGGCGGCGCCGACAGCGGCACCCTGAGCGTGTCCGGGCCGGCCAACCAGGCGGTCGTCCCTGCCAACACGCCCATAAAGATCAGCGACTTGAGCGGGACGTACACCCCGAAGAAGACCGGCAAGGTCACCTTCACCGCGGGCGTCCTGACGATCAAGGCCCTCGGCACGACCACCACCTGCACGCCCACGAACGACCCCGGCCCGTCGCTCACCCTGGACGTCACGGCCGCGGGTGGCGGTTCCGGCGGCACCGGCACCCAGAGCGGCACCGACTCCGGCGGCGAACTCCCGCAGACCGGCCCGGAGGACTCGGCGATCGCCCTCGGCACCCTGGGCGGCACAGTCCTCCTCGCGGGCGCGGCCGGCACGCTGTGGCTGACGAGGAGGCACCAGGCGGCGGCTCGCCGGTGATCCGGTGAACCGTACGGCAGCCGCGGGCGCTGTGAGCCGTACGGCAGCCGGAGACCCCGCCGCCGATCGCGTGAGCTGTACGGCAAGCCGGTGACCCCCCTGACCTCGCGAGCCGCACGCCAGCCGGACACCCGCCGCACCCGTAAGCCGTACGACAGCCGGAGCCGCCGATGCCGTCCGCCGTCCGTGTCCTGGGCCTGACCCTCCTCGCCCTGCTCGCTGCCGTCCCGGTCGCGCACGCCGCCGCCGGTGACGACGGCTGGTCGGCCGCGCCCGCCGGGGAGGCGCGGCCGTCGTTCTACGCCGAGGGCGGGCCCGGCACGGTCCTGGAGGACACGGTGTCCCTGACCAACCGCGGACGCACGCCCGTGGACGTCTCACTGCGCGCGGAGGGCGCCGAGGTCACGTTCGCGGACGCCCGCCTCCGGCTGCCCCCGCGCACCCGCACCGAGGTGCCGTTCACGGTGACCGTCCCGGCCCGCGACGCCACCGCCCGGCTCGTCGCGCGCGACAGCGACGGCACCACTCGCCGGGTCTCCGTCCATCTGAGAGCCACCGTCCCCACGGTGGCTGCCCTGACCGTCGAGCACGTCTCCGTGCACGCCGACCGCATCACGTACGAGCTGGTCAACCGCGGTACGACCGCACTCGCACCCCGGCTCGCCGTCCACGCCGACGGCCTCCTCGGCCCCCTCCTCGACCGCTCCCCGCGCACCCTGCCCGTCACCCTCGCGCCGGGCAGCCGCACCGAGCTGAGCGAGCCCTGGGACGGCCCCGCGCTGGACTCCGTCGAGGTGCGGCTGACGGTCACGGCGGCGGGCGGGGCGCGGGACGAGGCGCGGGTCTCGGCGGGCGTCGGGCCGTGGGGCGGGGTGGGGGTGGCGGTGGCCGGGGGTGCGCTGGTCTTCATACGGCGGCTGTCTGTCGCACGGCGGCTGTCTGTCGTACGACGTCGTGGGCGTCGCGGCACGCCCCCGGCCGAACCCCCTTCTCCGGAAACCGAGTTGACGGGAGCGGTGTCGTGAAGCTGCGGATGCTCGGGGCGGTGGTGCTGGCGCTGCTGCTGGCGTCGGTCTCGGTCGGGCCGGTGCAGGCCACCGAGGGGCCCGTCGTCAGGCTGTCCAAGTCGCAGGCGGGTACCGGCGGTTCGGTCACCGTCACCGGCAGCGGCTGGCGGGCGAAAGCGCTGCTGATGATCCTCGTCTGCGGCCAGGCCGTGCCCGCGCGGGGCGTGCCCGGCGGCACCAACTCCTGTGCCAACGCCGACGGTCGGGCCGTCACCACCGACGCCAAGGGCCGGTTCAGCAGGAAACTGCCGGTCGCCGAACCTCCGGTGCCCTGCCCCTGTGTGGTGCACGTGGCGACGGTGACCGGGGCGAAGGCGGAAGCCGACGCCATCTTCCAAGTGGCCGGGCACGCCGTGGAGCCGCTGCCCGCCGAGACCTCCGGCGGACGGCTGTCGGTCCTCACCGACACCCGCCTCGACGGCTCTAGTGGGCTGCTCACCTGGTTCGGGGCGCCGCCCGCCCGCACCCTGGTCTTCACCGTCGGCAACGTCGGCACCTCGGCCGTCAAGAACCCCGTCTTCCAAGTCGGCACCTCCCACGGCGTGTTCGCCCCGCAGTGGGAGGAACAGCAGTGGCGCGGCACGATCGAGCCCGGCAGGAAGGCCCGCGTCGAGCTGCCCGTCGAGCTGACGGGCGGCGCGCACGGTGACTACACGGTCTCGCTGAAGTACGGCGGCAAGGTCCTCGCCGAGCAGCCCTGGGGGGTGGGCCGCCCCTGGGGCGTGACCCTGTTCTGGGTCCTGGTCTGCCTGGTCGTGCCCGCCGCGCTGTTCCGCCTCGGGATGGCCGTGGTCGACCGGGTGCGGCCGCGCCGCCCGGGCCGCCCGCGGCGGGCCCCCGCCCGGCTGCGGCCCCCCGCCCGGCTGCGGCGGCCCGAACTCACCCTGCGGCTGCCGGGGTTGCGCAGCGGCCCCGCCGAACAGCCGCCCCCGTCCTCGACCCTGCCGTGGTTCACCCCGGACTCCGATCCGGGCACGGCCGGTCGGCTCTCCGCACCGCACGACGACAGCCCGACGACCCCCACCAGAAAGGGATCCACGTGAGCAAGCGAAGGAGAGCCGTACCCGACCGTGCGAGAGCCGCGCTGGCGCTCTGCGGGGCAGGTGTCCTGCTCGGCGTCGCGGTCGCGCCCGCGCAGGCCGCGGAGGTGTCGTACGCGACCCACTGCGTGCCGCCCGCCGGCGTCGGCCTCGACCCCGTGGACGGCACCACCAAGGTGGAGATCACCGCGCCGGCCACCGCCAAGGTCGGCGACGAGGTCGAGGTGGTGTGGAAGTTCGTCCAGGCCGCCTCGAAGAACCCCGACCTCATCGACATCGGGGAGAACCAGGTCAAGCCGACCGGCACCCTCAAGGCGGCCGGCGCGCAGAGCGCCGACATCGCCATGGCGGGGCCGCAGCAGAACCCGCCCATCCCCAAGGGCGGCGACATGGTGCTCTCCGACATGAAGGGCACGCTCAAGCTGACGACGGCGGGCGAGGTGACGCTGACGCCGGACGCGTACACGATCACCGCGTACGGCACGGACACCAAGTGCACGCCGAGCGCGCAGGTGCCGGCGGCGGCGACGATCGACGTGCAGGCGGGCGACGGGAGTTCACCGACCCCGACCACGTCCGAGGAGCCGAGCCCGACCTCCACTGCGTCCGAGACCGCCTCGCCGACCCCGAGCGCCACGCAGTCCGACGGCGGACAGACCGACTTCCAGGGCAAGGTCGTCGACATCCCCTACAGCTGCAAGTCGCCGATCGGCGAGCAGAAGGCGACGTCCACGATCCAGATCAACGCCAAGAAGGACGGCGGGAACTACGGCCTCACGGTGCAGTTCAAGAAGTCCCCGATGAACAGCCCGGCCAACATCCCGAAGGACTCCATCAAGCCGTCCATGGAGGTCGTCCTGGGCGGCGCCGACAAGGGCTCGGTCCCTGTGGAGGGCCCGACCAACGCCGGGGACATCAAGGCGGGCGACCCGATCGAGATCCCGGACATGACCGGCACCTACAAACCGGGCGCGACGGGCGAGTCGACGCTGTCGCCGGGCGTCCTGACGATCAAGGCCCTCGGTACGACGACCACCTGCACGCCGGACTCGACCTCGGTGTCCCTGAAGCTCGACACCACGCAGCAGGAGGGCGGCGCAGCGGGCGGCTCCTCGACCGGCGGCTCCTCCGCGACCGGCGGCGGCTCCTCCTCGGGCGGCCTGGCGGCGACCGGCGCCGAGGACCACGGCGCCCTGAAGGCCCTGGGCCTGGTGGCCGGCACGGCCCTTCTGCTGGGCGCGGCGGTGTTCACGTTCCTGCCGGGCAGGCGACGCCTCTAGGCATGCTCTCGCACGAGGGCGCCGACGGCGCGTTTGCCTGCAAGATCACGGATGGCATAGCGCCCTCCGGGATCACGTGAGCAAGCAAGCAATTGCACGACCCGCCGCCGCCTCGGCCGTCCCCGCCGTGGCCAGGCCGGTGCCGGTCGCCGTGAGAACGGCCGCGAGCGCGCCGCCCGCCACCAAGAAGTCGACGGTGATGTGCGGCTTCAGCAGCTTCACCCGCTCCTGGTCGGTCGAGACCAAGGCCTGAGGCCGCAGCCGTGCACGGACGAGAGGGCCGCCGCACCCGCGTGGTGCGGCGGCCCTCTCACTGCATGTCTGCCCGGCCCGTTGTGGACGGGAGCGTCAGTGCACGTCGCCCATCAGCGACTTCACCTTCCGCCGGTACATCCACACCGCGAAGCCCGCGAGGGCGGCGAGCGCCGCCTCTCCGAACACCGCGGGCGTGCCGCTCAGGTCGACGCCGGCGATGGCCGGGTTGGACAGCAGGCTGGTGACCGAGTCGCCCGCGGTCACCGCGAGGAACCACACGCCCATCATCTGGCTGGCGTACTTGGCCGGGGCCATCTTCGTCGTCACCGACAGGCCGACCGGGGACAGGCACAGCTCACCCACGGTCTGGATGAAGTAGATGCCCACCAGCCACATCGGGCTGACCGCGGTCCCGTCGGCCGCCATGGTGAGCGGGATCAGGAAGAAGAAGAACGAGACGCCGATCAGGACCAGACCCATCGAGAACTTCACGATGGTGCTGGGCTCCTTGCCCTGGCGGTTGAGCCACACCCAGACGAAGGCGAAGACCGGGGCGAGGGCCATGATGAACAGCGGGTTCAGCGATTGGTACCAGGAGGTCGGGAAGTCGAAGCCGAGCAGCGAGGTCGCCGCCTTGCCCTCACCGAACGCCTGCACGGTGGACGCGCCCTGGTCGTAGATCATCCAGAACACGGCGGCCGCGACGAAGAACCAGATGTAGCCGGTCATCTTCGACTGCTCGGTGGCCGAGAGTTCCTTGTCCCGCTTGATGCGCAGCAGCACACCCGCGGGGACGACCAGGCCGATGACCGTGAGCGGGATCATCGCCCAGTTCAGGGTGAAGTGGCCGGTGAAGCCGACGACGCCGTAGAAGACGGTCGCGATGATCACCCAGGTCAGGCCCTTGCGCAGCCACGACGCCCGCTCTTCGGCCGCCAGCGGCTTGGGCACGACACTGCTCTGCGGGCTCAGGTTGCGGGTGCCGAGCAGGAACGCAACCAGGCCGATGGCCATGCCGACCGCGGCCATGCCGAAGCCGAGGTGCCAGCTGACCTTCTGGCCGACGGTGCCGATCGCCAGCGGGGCGAAGAAGGCGCCCGCGTTGATGCCCATGTAGAAGATCGTGAAGCCGCCGTCACGGCGCGGGTCGTCCGGACCGTCGTACAGGTGGCCCACCATCGTGGAGATGTTGGCCTTGAGCAGACCGGAACCGGCCGCGACCAGCGCCAGACCCGCGAAGAACGGGGCCTGGCCGCCGGGCAGCGCGAGCGTGATGTGGCCGGCCATGATCGTCACGGCCGCGATGGCCACCGTCTTGCGGGGGCCCCAGACGCGGTCGCCGAGCCAGCCGCCGGGCATGGCGAGCAGGTACACCATCGCCGAGTAGACGGAGACGATCACCGTGGTGGTGGCCACGTCCATGGCCAGGCCGCCGCCCATGCTCCCCTTGCCGGCATCGGGGCCGCCGGAGAGCAGGTAGACGGTGAGCAGGGCTTTCATGCCGTAGTAGGAGAAACGCTCCCACATCTCCGTCATGAAGAGGGTGGCCAGTCCGCGAGGGTGGCCGAAGAAGGTCTTCTCGGTGCCGGTGCCGGGGGTGCCCGGGCGGGTCGAGTCCTTCGTCAGGCTGGACGCCATTGGTCGTTCCTTGCTGGTGGGGGCGCGCAACGTGTCAAGGCTGGCGGTGGCCGGCCCGCACACAAAAGAGACCTTCAGCGTGAACTGCTCTGCCAAAGGTCCCCGTGCTGCAAAAGGCGTCTTTCACCATACGGCAGGACAGTGCCGGAAATGGAAGGACTTGAGAGATGGATCACAGGTGTCAAGGGAACCCTGCACACCTTTTCCCAGGCTCTCACCAGGCTCTCACCTCTGGTACTTAGGTTCGTACCAGAACGCCCCATGGTAAGAATCACGCGCTTGCGATCACACCCCAGCATCTGCATTCCGCGGTCTACCATCAGCTCATGACCCGTGTACTGCTCGCCGAGGACGATGCGTCCATCTCGGAGCCGCTGGCCCGCGCCCTGCGCCGGGAAGGGTACGAGGTCGAGGTGCGTGAGGACGGCCCCACCGCACTCGACGCCGGAATGCAGGGCGGTGTCGACCTGGTCGTGCTCGACCTGGGTCTGCCCGGCATGGACGGCCTGGAGGTCGCCCGCCGGCTGCGCGCCGAGGGCCACGCCGTGCCGATCCTCATCCTGACCGCGCGCGCCGACGAGGTGGACACCGTCGTCGGTCTGGACGCGGGCGCCGACGACTACGTCACCAAGCCCTTCCGCCTCGCCGAACTGCTCGCCCGGGTCCGGGCCCTGCTGCGGCGCGGCGCCACCGAGCCCGCGCAGCCGCCGGCCACCCACGGTGTGCGGATCGACGTCGAGTCGCACCGCGCCTGGATGGGCGACGAGGAGCTCCAGCTCACCGCGAAGGAGTTCGACCTGCTGCGCGTCCTCGTGCGCGACGCGGGCCGGGTCGTCACCCGCGACCAGCTGATGCGCGAGGTCTGGGACACCACCTGGTGGTCCTCCACCAAGACCCTCGACATGCACATCTCCTGGCTGCGCAAGAAGCTCGGCGACGACGCGGCGAACCCCCGCTACATCGCCACCGTGCGCGGTGTCGGCTTCCGCTTCGAGAAGAGCTAGCCGACCCTCGTGCGCCGCCGCCTGATCCAGTCGACGCTCGCCGTCGTCCTCGTCGTCATCGCCGTGTTCGGGGTCTCGCTCGTCATCGTCGAGACCCGGACCATCAGCAACAGCGCCCAGGAACGCGTCGACTCCGAGGCGGTCCGGCTGGCCAGCATCGTCGACAGCCGGCTGCTCGGCGAGCAGACCGTCGACGCGGAGGTGCTGAAGGAGCAGGTCACGGGGGAGCGGTACGCCGAGATCCACATCCCCGGCGAGCCGGTCATCGAGGTCGGCGCCAAGCTCACCGGTGACGTCATCAGCTCCACCGAGAAGGGCGAGGAGGGCGAGACGGTCACCGTCCAGGAGCCGCGCTCGTCCGTCACCCGGGAGGTCGGCCGCACCCTGCTGATCATCGGCGCGGTGGCGCTGCTCGCGGTGATCGCCGCCGTGCTGCTGGCCGTACGACAGGCCAACAAGCTGGCCTCGCCGCTGACCGACCTCGCCGAGACGGCCGAGCGGCTCGGCTCCGGCGACCCGCGGCCCCGGCACAAGCGCTACGGCGTCCCCGAGCTGGACCGGGTCGCCGACGTCCTCGACGGCTCCGCCGAGCGCATCGCCCGTATGCTCACCGCCGAGCGGCGCCTCGCCGCCGACGCCTCCCACCAGCTGCGCACCCCGCTGACCGCGCTGTCCATGCGCCTGGAGGAGATCACCCTCACCGACGATCCGGACACGGTGAAGGAGGAGGCGACGATCGCGCTCACGCAGGTCGAGCGGCTGACGGACGTCGTCGAGCGGCTGCTCACCAACGCCCGCGACCCCCGCACCGGCTCCGCCGTCTCCTTCGACCTCGACGAGGTCATCCAGCAGCAGCTCGCCGAGTGGCGCCCTGCCTACCGCAGCGCGGGCCGGGCCATCGTCAGCTCCGGCAAACGGCATCTGCGGGCGGTCGGCACGCCGGGCGCGGTCGCGCAGGTGCTGGCGGCGCTCATCGAGAACTCGCTCATGCACGGCGGCGGCACGGTGGCGCTGCGCACGCGCGTCACCGGCAACCAGGCGGTCATCGAGGTCACCGACGAGGGCCCCGGGGTGCCGGCCGACCTGGGCGCGCGGATCTTCGAGCGGACGATCAGCGGGCGCAACTCCACGGGCATCGGACTGGCGGTCGCGCGTGACCTCGCCGAGGCGGACGGGGGGCGCCTGGAGATGCTTCAGGCGCAGCCGGCGGTGTTCGGGCTGTTCCTGTCGCGTACGCCCCTGAAGAAGCCGACGCTGGACGACCAGGAGCCCACGGTCCGATAGGGCTTGTGTTGTGTGGCAGGTGCGGCGCCGTCGTGGCTGGTCGCGCAGTTCCCCGCGCCCCTCAGGGACGTCAGCTGACCCTTTGCTCGGAACGCGGCCTGCGTTCCGCCTCCGCCACGATCTGCTCCGCGCTCGCCACCAGCTCCGGCGCCGGCAGGGCCTTGAACACCCACGTGCGGTACGACCAGAAGCGGAACAGCGTCGCGATGCCGATGCCGAGGAACTTGAAGACGTTGCTCTCCAGCGGGCTGTCCCAGCCGAAGCCGTACGTCGCCACGTACAGCACGCCGTTCTCGATCACCAGGCCGACCGCGCTGAACAGCAGGAACAGCGTCAGCTCCTTCGTACGGCCGCTCTTGTCGCGGTCGCGGTACGTGAAGTAGCGGAAGCCGATGTAGTTCGAGACGATCGCGACGACCGTCGCGATCACGCTGGCGCGCACCACCTGGAGGTCGGTGGTGTGCCGTACCAGGTTGAAGACGAGCAGGTTGACGAGCAGTCCCGCACCGCCCACGGCGCCGAACTTGGCGATCTCGTGCACGAGCCTGCGCAGCCCTGAGGAACCACGTCCCATGGAAGTACAGGCCCCCAGTCGGTCGGTTTCGTCGACGTCGGTCGGTTTCGTCAACCCAGCCATGCTAACCATCCCCCCTGCCAGTTGCCTGCGGGCAGACGTATGCGGCCGTAAAGAAGCTGGTATGAGCGGGGAAAACCGGGCGGAAAGCAGGCACGAAGCGGGCGGAACAGGAGCGGAAACCGGCCGCCGTGGCGTGGCCGATACCCTAGGAGCGTGACGTTCCCGGTAGTCGGCATGGTCGGCGGGGGCCAGCTCGCGCGTATGACACACGAGGCAGGCATCCCGCTCGGCATCAGGTTCAAGCTCCTCAGTGACACCCCTCAGGACTCCGCGGCGCAGGTCGTGAGCGATGTCGTCATCGGCGACTATCGCGATCTCGACACGCTGCGTGAGTTCGCGAGGGGCTGCGACGTGATCACCTTCGATCACGAACACGTACCCACCGAGCACCTCAGGGCTCTGGAGGCGGACGGCATCCCCGTGCGCCCCGGCCCCGACGCTCTCGTGCACGCCCAGGACAAGGGCGTGATGCGGGCGCGGCTCGACGCGATCGGGGTGCCGTGCCCACGGCACCGGATCGTGAGCGACCCGGCCGATGTGGCCGCCTTCGCGGAAGAGGGCGATGGCTTCCCGGTCGTGTTGAAGACCGTCCGCGGCGGCTACGACGGCAAGGGCGTGTGGGTCGTCGACTCCGTCGAGGAGGCCGAGGACCCCTTCCGGGCCGGTGTGCCCGTCCTCGCCGAGGAGAAGGTCGACTACGTCCGCGAGCTCGCCGCCAACGTCGTCCGCTCCCCGCACGGCCAGGCCGTCGCCTACCCCGTGGTCGAGTCCCAGCAGGTGGGCGGCGTCTGCGACACCGTGATCGCCCCGGCCCCCGACCTGGACCCGGCGCTCGCGCTGGAGGCCGAGGAGATGGCGCTGACCATCGCCAAGGAACTGGGCGTCGTCGGCCACCTCGCCGTCGAGCTGTTCCAGACCCGCGACGGCCGCATCCTCGTCAACGAGCTGGCGATGCGCCCGCACAACAGCGGCCACTGGTCGATGGACGGCGCGATCACCAGCCAGTTCGCCAACCACGTCCGGGCCGTCCTCGACCTGCCGCTCGGCGACCCGCGCCCGCGCGCGAAGTGGACGGTCATGGTCAACGTCCTCGGCGGCGACTACCCGGACATGTACTCCGCGTACCTGCACTGCATGGCCCGCGACCCCCAGCTCAAGATCCACATGTACGGCAAGGACGTGAAGCCCGGCCGCAAGGTCGGCCACGTCAACACCTACGGCGACGACCTGGACGACGTGCTGGAGCGCGCACGTCACGCTGCCGGTTACCTGAGAGGCACCATCACCGAATGAGCCCTGTCGTAGGCATCGTCATGGGGTCGGACAGCGACTGGCCCGTCATGGAGGCCGCCGCCCAGGCCCTCGACGAGTTCGAGATCGAGTACGAGGTCGACGTCGTCTCCGCCCACCGCATGCCGCGCGAGATGGTCGCGTACGGCGAGGAGGCGGCCGGGCGCGGCATCAAGGTGATCATCGCGGGTGCGGGCGGCGCCGCCCACCTCCCCGGCATGCTCGCCTCCGTCACCCCGCTGCCGGTCATCGGCGTGCCCGTGCCGCTGAAGTACCTCGACGGCATGGACTCCCTGCTGTCGATCGTGCAGATGCCGGCCGGCGTGCCCGTCGCGACCGTCTCCGTGGCCGGCGCCCGCAACGCCGGGCTCCTCGCGGCCCGTATCCTCGCCACCTCCGACGAGGAACTCCTCGGCCGCATGCGGGAGTTCCAGCAGGAACTCAACGACCAGGCCACCGAGAAGGGCAAGCGGCTGCGCGCCAAGGTCGAGGGGGCCGGCGGCGGCTTCGGCTTCGGTTCGGGGAAGTGACGGCCATGTCCTCGCTGGACACCGCCCGGGAACTCCTCGCCGAGTTCCCGGTCGTCGACGGCCACAACGACCTGCCCTGGGCCCTGCGCGAACAGGTCCGCTACGACCTCGACGCCCGTGACATCGCCACCGACCAGAGCGCCCATCTGCACACCGACCTCGCCCGGCTGCGGGCCGGCGGGGTCGGGGCGCAGTACTGGTCGGTGTACGTCCGCGCGGACCTGCCCGACGCGGTGCCGATGACGCTGGAACAGATCGACTGCGTACGGCAGTTGATCGACCGGCACCCGGCCGACCTGCGGGCCGCGCTGACCGCGGCGGACATGGAGGCGGCGCGGTCGGAGGGCCGTATCGCCTCCCTCATGGGGGCCGAGGGCGGCCACTCGATCGCCAACTCGCTCGCGACGCTACGCGCGTTGTACGCGCTCGGCGTCCGCTACATGACCCTCACCCACAACTACAACAACGACTGGGCGGACTCGGCGACCGACGAGCCGAACGCCGGCGGCCTCACGGCCTTCGGGCGGGCGGTCGTGGGGGAGATGAACCGCGAGGGCATGCTCGTCGACCTCTCCCATGTGGCGGCGACGACCATGCGGGACGCGCTGGACGCCAGCCGGGCGCCGGTGATCTTCTCGCACTCCTCGTCCCGGGCGGTCTGCGACCATCCGCGCAACATCCCCGACGACGTCCTGGAGCGTCTGCCCGCCAACGGCGGGGTCGCGATGGTGACGTTCGTGCCGAAGTTCGTCCTCCAGGCGGCCGTGGACTGGACGGCGGCGGCCGACGAGAACATGCGCGAGCACGGCCTCCACCACCTGGACACCACCCCCGAGGCGATGAAGGTGCACCGCGCCTTCGAGGAGCGGCACCCGCGCCCGGTCGCCACCGCAGCGACCGTCGCCGACCACCTCGACCACATGCGCGAGGTCGCGGGCATCGACCACCTCGGCATCGGCGGCGACTACGACGGCACGGCGTTCACCCCGGACGGCCTGGACGACGTGTCGGGCTACCCGAACCTGATCGCCGAGCTCCTCGACCGCGGCTGGTCCAAGGCGGATCTGGCCAAGCTGACCTGGCAGAACTCGGTGCGGGTGCTGGGCGCGGCCGAGGACGTGGCCCGGGACCTTCAGGCGACGCGCGGCCCGTCCAACGCGACGATCGAGTCACTGGACGGCTGAGCGCCGGTCTCGTGCAGGGCGGGGTAGTCGGTGTAGCCGGCCGCCCCGCCCACGTACATCAGGTACCGGTCCCGTACGGGGTTCAGGGGCGCCCCGAGCCGCAGCCGGTCCACCAGGTCGGGGTTGGCGAGGAACGGCCGCCCGAGGGCCACCAGGTCGGCGCCCGCGGCCAGCATGTCCCGCGCGGCCCGGGTGACCGCCTCGGTGGTGAGGCCGGTCAGCACCGGGTTGCCGATCAGGGTGCCGGGCCAGTCGGCGCGGATGCGGCGGTACCAGTCGGTCGCCGGGTCGGCGTGCACGAGGTGCAGATAGGCGAGGCCCAGCTCCTTCAGACGGGCCACCAGCGCCGGGTAGAGGGTGTCGGTGTCCTCCTCGACGATGCCGTTGACCGTGCCGCCGGGGGAGACCCGTACGCCCACCCGGTCGGCGCCGATCGCGTCCGCGACCGCCTCGGTGACCTCCACGGTGAACCGCACCCTGCGCGCCACGGGGCCGCCGTACGCGTCCGTCCTGCGGTTGGTGTTCGCCGCCAGGAACTGGTGCAGCAGATGCCCGTTGGCCGAGTGCACCTCCACCCCCTCGAACCCCGCCTCGACGGCCCGGCGCGCGGCCGCGGCGAAGTCGGCGGCGGTGGCGCGGATGTCGTCGAGGCCCATCTCCCGCGGCACGACGGCCGGCTGGTGCCCGCGCGGGGTGAAGATCGTCTCCGGGAGCGGGACGGAGGAGGGGGCGACGGGGTGCAGCCCGGTGGTCTCCGGGTGACTGACCCGCCCGCCGTGCTGGAGCTGGAGGAACATCCGCCCGCCTGCCGCCCGCACGGCCCCGGTGACCCGCCGCCAGCCCTCGACGTGCCGGTCGGTGTGGATCGCGGTGATGTTCGGGTACGTCTGCCCGACCGCGTTGGGCGTCGCCGCCTCGCCGATGATCAGACCGGCGGAGGCGCGCTGGGCGTAGTGGGTGACCATCAGGTCGGTCGGGGTGCCGTCGGCCTCCGCGCGATTGCGGGTGAGCGGGGCCATCACGAGGTGGTGGGGGAGGGCGAGGCGGCCGAGGCGGGCCGGGGCGAGGAAGTCCGTTGAGTTCGTCATGCCGGGACGGTAGAACTTGACACTGATGTCAGATTCAAGCCCGTTCGGAGGCGGTGGCAGGGATGCGGATCGGTGAACTCGCCGGGCGGACCGGCGTCAGCGAACGCTCGCTGCGCTACTACGAGACTCAGGGCCTGCTCGCCGCCGACCGCACGCCGGGCGGCCACCGGGACTACCCCGAGGCGGCCGTGGACCGCGTCATCCGGATCCAGGAGCTGTACGCGGCCGGCCTGCACAGCGACAAGATCCGCCAGCTGCTCCCCTGCATGCGCGACCAGGACGGCGGCCCCTCCACCGTCGCCACCCCACGCCTCGTCGCCGACCTCACCGCCGAACGCGACCGCATCGACCGCATGATCGCCGACCTGGTCCGCTCCCGCGACACGCTGGACGAGGTCATCCAGGCCGCCCAGGTCGACTAGTACGCCGAACGCCCCACCCACCAGGAAGCCCCCCGCGCCCCGTGCGACGGTGACGGTACTGCTGATCATGTCGCCGACCACGACGTACGGAGCCCCGCCATGGCAGATCTCCAGGACGAACTGCACACGACGACCGAGGTCGGCGCGCTCGACGAGCTGCCCGACCCGTTCGCGGAGACGGTGGAGGCGGCGCAGTCCTACACGCCCGTCTCCGACCCGGACACCGAGCCCCTGGAGCGGGCGCACGCCATCCTCGCCGCGCACCCCGTCGCCGACGGCTACAGCGGACTGCCCTGGGCCCTGCGGCACCTGTCCTGGTTCGACCTCGAACTCGGCGAGAGCGCCGTCGACACGGACGTGCCCCGGCTGCGCGAGGGCCACGTGGGCGCCCTGTTCTGGTCGCTGCACCTGCCCGAGAGCATCGGCGGGGACCGTGCCGTGGGCGCCACCCTGGAACAGCTGGACCTGGTGAAGACGGTCGTCGGGGCCCATCCGGAGGGCCTCCGGCTCGCCCACACCGCCGGCGAGATGGCCGACGTACGGCACTGCGGCCGCGCCGCCGTCCTGCTCGGCCCCGCCGGTGCCGCCGCCCTCGGCGACTCCCTCGGCATCCTGCGCTCGCTGCGCGCTCTCGGCCTGCGCGCCCTCACCCTGTCCGGCGCCTCCTGGGCGAGCGAGGCGGGCCTCACCCGGTTCGGCGAGGAGGTGCTGCGCGAGATGAACCGGCTCGGCGTCCTCGCCGACCTCTCCGGCGCCTCCGCGGACACCGTCCGCCGCGCGCTCGCCGTCTCCAAGGCGCCGCTGCTGTGCACCCGCTCCGCCGCCCGCGCCCTGCGCCCGCACCCCGCCAACCTCCCCGACGACCTGCTCACCGAGCTGGGCGCCGCCAAGGGCCTGTGCATGGTGCCGCTCACCGCCGAGCAGACCGGCCCGAACGTGCGGGACGTGGCCGACCACCTCGACCACGTCCGCGCCGTCGCCGGTCCTGAGTGCGTCGGCCTGTCCGGCACCTACGACGCCGGCACCGCCCACCCGCAGGACCTCGCCGACGCCTCCTGCTACCCCCACCTCGTCGCCGAGCTCCTGCGCCGCGACTGGTCCGAGTCCGACATCGCCCTGCTGACCTGGGGCAACGTCCAACGCGTCCTGCGCAGCGCGGACTTCACGGCCCGCGCCGCCCGGGAGCGACGCGAGCCGTCGACGGCGAAGATCTCAGACCTGGACGGGTAGTCGCCGGTGCGGGTCGATCCGGCAGAGGCAGAAGGGATGCCCCGCCGGATCGGCGTACACCCGGAAGTCCTCCTTGTCCGCCGCGTGCAGCGGCCGCGCGCCGAGCGCCAGCACCTTCTTCTCCGCCTCCTCGACCTCCTCCCACGTCGACCCCGCGTCGAAGTCGAGGTGGAACTGCTGCGAGTTGCGGTCCGCGCGCGGCCACTCCGGCGGGGTGTACCCCTCGGCCCGCTGGAAGCAGAGCCGGGGACCGCCCGGCACGTCGAGCACCACCCACTCGGGATCGTCGTCCTGGGGGGTGCCGCCCAGCACCCCGGCGTAGAACCGGGCGAGCGCCCGCGCGTCGGGGCAGTCGAGGACGACGGAACGGAAGCGGGTCACGGCGGTCATCGGGTTACCTCCCGGCTCAGCAGGCGCACAGACAGAACGGGTGCCCGGCCGGGTCGGCGTACACACGCCAGCCGCGGGTGCGGTCGGCCGCGTCCAGGGTCTTCGCGCCGAGCGCCAGGACCTCCTTCTCGGCGGCGTCCAGGTCCTCCACGGTCAGGTCGAGGTGGAACTGCTGGGAGTGGTCCGACGACGGCCACTGCGGCGGGGTGTGGCCGGGCGCGGCCTGGAACGCCAGCGACTGCCCGCCGGGCACCTTCACATCCACCCACTCCCCGTCCCCCTCCACCGTGCCGCCCAGCACCTCGGCGTAGAAACCGGCCAGTGCGCGGGGGTCGGGACAGTCCAGGACGACGACGCCCAGCTTGGCGAGAGCCATGACTTCCTCCGGTGTTACCTGTAGGAGCGGTCAACGAGTAACGCGGTTACCGCATACTCCCCCATAAGAGGTAACGTCGCAAGCATGAGTGAGAGATCGGCCGCCCCGGGCAGCCTGGCGCTGGTCGAGTCGCTGGTGAACACGCTGGACATCGAGTCGGGCGCCGACGCCCTCGACACCGCGGACGGGCGGGCGCGCTTCGGGCTCACGGAGGGGGAGGTGCCGGGAGCCCGCGAGCTGCGGGAGTCGCTGCGGGCGGCACTGCTGGCCCACGCGGGCCATCCGGCGCACGCCTCGGTCACGCCCCTGGGCGAGCTGCTGGCCGGGGCGCCCCTGCGCGTGACGGTCGACGCGACCGACGGCTCCGCCGCCCTCGCCCCCGCCGACGCGGGACGCCTGCACGCCCGGGTCGCCGCGGCCGTCGCGGAGGCCCTGATCGCGGGCACCTGGCTGCGCCTCAAGTCCTGCGAGGCCCCCACCTGCCACTGGGCGTACTACGACCGCAGCCCGGCGGGACGCGGTCGCTGGTGCTCGATGCAGGTGTGCGGGGCGCGCGCGAAGATGCGGCGCTACCGGGCCAAGTAGTTCGCCGGATGCCGCACAGGCCGGTGGTGCAGAATGCAACAAGACGCCGGTTCGGCCGACTGAGCCTCGGCCGAACCGGCGTCGCCTTCTTCAGAAGCTTTTCAGGAGAGGGGATCAGGCGGTGGGACGCCCCATCGCCCGGTACGTCCACCCGGCCTTCCGCCACAGCACCGGGTCGAGACTGTTGCGCCCGTCCAGGATCAGCCGCACCGCCGCGGCCTCGCCGAGCGCCGCCGGGTCCAGCTCGCGGAACTCCCGCCACTCCGTCAGATGCAGGACGACGTCGGCGCCCCGGACCGCCTCCACGGCGGTGTCGGCGTAGCCGAGGGTCGGGAAGACCCGGCGGGCGTTGTCCATGCCCATCGGGTCGTAGACGGTCACCTGTCCGCCCTGGAGGTGGATCTGCCCGGCCACGTTCAGCGCGGGCGAGTCCCGGACGTCGTCCGTGTCGGGCTTGAAGGTGGCACCGAGCACCGCGACCCGCTTGCCGAGGAACGGCCCGCCGCCCAGCGCCTCCCGCGCCAGCTCCACCATCTGCCCGCGCTGGCGCATGTTGATCGAGTCGATCTCCCGGAGGAAGGTCAGCGCCTGGTCGGCCCCCAGCTCACCGGCGCGCGCCATGAAGGCGCGGATGTCCTTGGGCAGACAGCCGCCGCCGAAGCCGATGCCGGCCCGCAGGAACTTCCGGCCGATCCGGTCGTCGTACCCGATCGCCTCCGCCAGCTTGGCGACATCGCCGCCCGAGGCCTCGCACATCTCCGCCATCGCGTTGATGAAGGAGATCTTGGTGGCGAGGAAGGAGTTCGCCGAGGTCTTCACCAGCTCGGCGGTGGGGAAGTCGGTGACGACGAACGGCGTGCCCTCCGACAGCGGCGTCGCGTACACCTCGCGCAGCAGCTTCTCGGCCCGCTCGCTGCGCACCCCGACCACGATCCGGTCCGGGTGCAGCGTGTCCTGCACGGCGAAGCCCTCCCGCAGGAACTCGGGGTTCCAGGCCAGCTCGGCGTCGGCCCCGGCGGGGGAGTGGTCGGCGAGGTAACGGGCCAGCCGGTCGGCGGAGCCGACGGGCACGGTCGACTTGCCGACGACCAGCGCGGGCCCGGTCAGGTGCGGCGCCAGCGAGGCGATCGCGGAATCGACGTACGACATGTCGCACGCGTACTCGCCGTGCTTCTGCGGGGTGTTGATGCACAGGAAGTGGACATCGCCGAAGGCACCGACCTCGGCCCAGTCCTGGGTGAAGCGCAGCCGCCCGCTGGACCCCTCGATCCCGGCGACGTGCTTGCGCAGCAGCTCCTCCAGGCCGGGCTCGAACATCGGGGCCTCGCCGCGCTGGAGCATGGCGATCTTCTCGGGTACGACGTCCAGGCCCAGCACCTCGAAACCGAGCTCGGCCATCGCCGCCGCGTGCGTGGCGCCGAGATAGCCGGTGCCGATCACGGTGATCTTGAGGGCCATGGGTGCTCCAGGGGTGGACGGCTTGGGTGCGCTGCCCGAGCATAGTCGGGGCGTGGAAGCGCCCCACGTCGGGCAGCCTTCCCCCCTGTCGCCAAGCTCACGTATCCGTCCCGTGGGCGGGCCTCTAAAATTTGAGTTACTTAACGGTAATTAGCGTCGACCACCGCAGCGCACTGGGAGCGTGAGACACCTTGGCCGGATCGGCTGACTTCGACCTGTACCGCCCGTCCGAGGAGCACGACATGCTCAGGGACGCCATCCGCTCGCTGGCCGAGGCGAAGATCGCGCCGTACGCCGCCGCGGTGGACGAGGAGGCCCGCTTCCCGCGCGAGGCCCTCGAGGCGCTGGTCGCGAACGACCTGCACGCCGTTCACGTGCCCGAGGAGTACGGCGGCGCCGGCGCGGACGCGCTGGCCACGGTGATCGTGATCGAGGAGGTCGCGCGCGTCTGCGTGAGCTCCTCCCTGATCCCCGCGGTGAACAAGCTGGGCTCGCTCCCGGTGATCCTCTCCGGCTCCGAGGAGCTGAAGAAGAAGTACATGACGCCGCTCGCCAAGGGCGACGCGATGTTCTCGTACTGCCTCTCCGAGCCCGACGCGGGTTCCGACGCGGCCGGCATGAAGACCCGCGCGGTCCGTGACGGCGACCACTGGATCCTCAACGGCGTGAAGCGCTGGATCACCAACGCGGGCGAGTCCGAGTACTACACGGTCATGGCCGTGACCGACCCCGAGAAGCGCTCCAAGGGAATCTCGGCGTTCGTCGTCGAGAAGTCCGACGAGGGCGTCTCCTTCGGCGCCCCGGAGAAGAAGCTCGGCATCAAGGGCTCCCCGACCCGCGAGGTCTACCTCGACAACGTCCGCATCCCCGCCGACCGCATGATCGGCGAGGAGGGCACCGGCTTCGCCACGGCGATGAAGACCCTGGACCACACCCGCATCACCATCGCGGCCCAGGCCCTCGGTGTCGCCCAGGGCGCCCTCGACTACGCCAAGGGCTACGTCCAGGAGCGCAAGCAGTTCGGCAAGGCCATCGCCGACTTCCAGGGCATCCAGTTCATGCTCGCCGACATGGCCATGAAGATCGCCGCCGCCCGCGCCCTGACCTACCAGGCCGCGGCCGCCTCCGAGCGCGGCGACAAGGACCTCACCTTCCAGGGCGCGGCGGCCAAGTGCTTCGCCTCGGACGTGGCGATGGAGGTCACCACGGACGCGGTCCAGCTGCTGGGCGGCTACGGCTACACCCGTGACTACCCGGTGGAGCGCATGATGCGCGACGCCAAGATCACGCAGATCTACGAGGGCACGAACCAGGTCCAGCGCATCGTCATGGCGCGCAACCTGCCGTAACGGCCGAAGGAGAAAGGGGCGCCCGGATCTCCGGGCGCCCCTTTTCCGTCCGCCGGTGTCAGTCCTCGAACCCCTCCGCGGCCCGCTTCTCGCGCAGCTCCATGATCGCGCGGCGGCGGGCCAGCCGGTGGGTGCGGCGGATCTGGGCCTCCTGGTAGCGGCGCTTGTCCTTCTCCGTCTCCGGGATCACCGGCGGCACCACGCGGGGCTTGCCGTCGGCGTCGACCGCGGCGAAAACGAGATACGCGGAGCCGACCTGGGTCGCCGGGTTCGACTCGTTCCAGCGCTCCGCCAGCACCCGCACCCCGACCTCCATCGAGGTCCGGCCCGTCCAGTTGACCTGGGCCTTCACATGGACCAGGTCACCGACCCGGACCGGCTCCAGGAACACCATCTCGTCCATGGAGGCGGTCACCGCGGGCCCGCCGCTGTGCCGGCCGGCCACCGCGCCCGCCGCGTCGTCGACCAGCTTCATGATCACGCCGCCGTGCACCGTCCCCAGCAGGTTGGTGTCGTTGTGGGTCATGATGTGGCTGAGGGTGGTGCGGGACGCCGACGTGGGCTTGCCAGGAATGTCGGACTCCGCTGCGGGGGCCTGGTCTGTCATGCCCTCCACCTTATGCCGCCGCCTCGATCGCGGACTTTGTGTTGGGTTCGCAACAGCCGTGCCCTGATTTTCCTACGACCCTTGTAAAGGGCACAGCCGTTCCCTGCACACTGGGCCCCATGAACGATTGGCCCGAGGCATGGTCCGACGAGAACCGCGGCAACCGCTACGGACGCGGCAGCGCGAGCGCACAGCCTGAAGGCGCCCGCGCCATGCGGCAGGTCCGCAGGCCCGCCTCGGGCGCGTACGGGGGTGGCCCCGGCCAGTCCGCGCCGCCCTACGGCGGCGGAGTGCCGCAGCAGCCCTCCTACGGCGGCGGCTACAGCGACGCCCCCGCCGGCGACGGGTACGACAGCGGCTACAACACCGGCCAGGTCTACGGCGCCGGCGGCACCGGCGGCCCGGGCGGCCGTACCCGCGGCGAGCGGCCCGCGCCGAACTGGCGGCGCCGGATCAAGTGGACGGCGATCACCGTCGTCACGGTCCTGGTCGTGACGACGATCGGCACGTACTTCTGGGCCGACTCCAAGCTCAACCGCGACGTCGACCTGTCGAAGGTCATCGACCGGCCCGACACGGGCAAGGGCACCAACTACCTGATCGTCGGCTCCGACAGCCGTGAGGGCATGTCCGCCGAGGAGAAGAAGAAGCTGCACACCGGGTCCGCCGAGGGCAAGCGCACGGACTCGATGATGATCCTGCACGTCGGTGACAACGGCGACACCCTGATCTCGCTGCCGCGCGACTCGAACGTCACGATTCCGCAGTTCAAGGGCTCCGAGTCCGGCAAGATCAGGCCCGCGATGGGCGCGAACAAGCTGAACGCGGCGTACGCGATCGACGGGCCGACCCTGCTGGTGCGCACGATCGAGTACAACACCGGCCTGCACATCGACCACTACGTCGAGATCGGCTTCAACGGATTCGCGGACATCGTGGACGCGGTCGGTGGCGTCGAGATCGACATCGACAAGGGATTCAAGGACAAGTACTCGGGCGCCGACTTCAAGAGCGGCAAGCAGACGCTGAACGGCGAGCAGGCCCTGGCCTTCGTCCGGACCCGGCACGCCTTCGCGGCGAGCGACCTGGAGCGCACGAAGAACCAGCAGAAGTTCCTCGCCGCCCTGGCCCACCAGGTCGCCACCCCGTCGACGGTCCTGAACCCCTTCAAGTTCTACCCGACGATGGGCGCCGGCCTGGACTCCCTGATCGTCGACAAGGACATGAGCCTGTGGGACCTGGCGTCCATGTTCTGGGCGATGAAGGGCGTCAGCGGCGGTGACGGCACCTCCATGAACATGCCGATCTCCGGCTCGACCGGCGGCAACCTCGTCTGGGACAAGGCGAAGGTGAAGACGCTGGTGGACGAGTTGCAGAACGACGAGAAGGTCACCGTCTCCGGCAACTGATCCGGCACGACTCAGGGGCACCCCTCGGGGTGCCCCTGAGCTGTTTCAGGGCGCCGTGCTCACATCGTGGCGCCCGCCATGCTGCGACACATCTCCGCGCAGCGGCGACACGCCTCCGCACAGCGCATCATCATCGGGTCGTCCGGCATGGCCATACACGCCTCGGCGCACATGTCGCACGCCTTGGCGCACATCGCGCACATCTCGGCCGACATCGGCGAGCGGCGCATCATCATGTCCGCGCACATGCGGGTCATCTCGGAGCAGTCCATGAGCGCGCGCATGATCTGCATCTGGGCCTGGCCGCCCATCTGCATGCAGGAGCTCATGGCCTCCTCGCACATGCTGTGGCAGGACATGCAGGCCTCGACGCAGTCCTGCATCTCCTTGCTCATGGCGGTCATTCCGGTCATTCCGGGCTTGGTGGTCATGGCTCCTCCTCGGGGGGGTGCGGAGCCCGGGACGGGCCCCGTGCGCTTCCGTCCTACGCCCGCCCACCGCCCGGCGCCATCGGGCGGACGGTAATAATCCGGAACGTAACCGGCACACACGCACGGTCCCCGCCATTTCACCCGGGCGACCCGGTGGCCGCCATCAGGGTTACGGCTTCCTGCCCACCCCGCCGAAGTGCGTGACCTCGGCGATCTCGCCCTCCGGCGCCTCCGGCCGCCAGCGCGAGCAGGAGACGATGCCGGGTTCGAGGAGCTCCACGCCCTCGAAGAGGCGGGCGAGGTCGGCGCGGCTGCGCAGGGTCATCGGGGCCGAGCCCTGGCTGTTCCAGTACTCCACCGCCGTCTTCATCGCCTCGCCGTCGACCTCGGTGGTGGGGTGCGAGATCACCAGGTAGCTGCCGGAGGGAAGGGCCGCCAGCAGCTTGCGCACGATCCCGACCGCCTCGTCGGTGTCCATGACGAAGTTGACGATGCCGAGCATCGTCACCGCGACGGGCCGCGTGAGGTCGAGGGTCTCGGCGGCGCCCCGCAGGATCTTCTCCGGGTCGTGGACGTCGGCCTCGATGTAGTCGGTGGCGCCCTCGGGCGTGCTGGTGAGCAGGGCGTGCGCGTGGGTGAGGACGAGGGGGTCGTTGTCGACGTAGACGATCCGGCACGTGGGGTCGATGCGCTGGGCGACCTCGTGGGTGTTGTCGGCGGTGGGCAGTCCGGTGCCGATGTCGAGGAACTGCCGTATGCCCGCGTCCTCGGCCAGATACCGGACCGCGCGGGCCAGGAAGGCGCGGTCCGCGACCGCCGAGCGCGGCAGGGCCGGGACGAAGGACAGGATCTGGTCGCCGACCTCCTCGTCCACGGGGTAGTGGTCCTTGCCGCCGAGCCAGTAGTTCCAGATCCGGGCCGAGTGGGACACGTCGGTCCGGAGCCTGGTCACGCGTGCGACGCCTTCGTCACGGGGCACTGCGGGATCGGACATGAGCCTGGTCTCCTTCGGGCGGCACTGACCGGACATCACCGGTCGGGATGCGCACCAAACTAGACACAAGTTCGTGGCCGTGGCCGGAAGTTGACCGAAATTCCGGACTCACAGGCATCCGACTTCATCGCCGGTGACCACCCCGAACTCCCCCTGGTACGGATCCTCCGCCCGCACCTTCCGCACCTGCTGGAAGTCCGCCCCGGCGATCACCTTCAGCACCGCTCCCTGCCCGCGTACCGGCCGCAGCTCGCTGCCCGGCAGCGCCGCCGCCAGTGACTTCGCGGAGCGGTCCCAGCGGGGGTCGTAGGCGATGACCGTGCGCTTGACGGCGCGGTTCGCCGAGGTGACCGGCTGGTGGGTGGTGCGGAAGCCGGTCGCCGCGAGCTGGGCGTCGACACGCTTGCCGAGCCCGGCGGTGGCGGTGCCGTTCTCGACCTGGACGCGGATCTGCTGCGGGGCGACGGCGACCCGTACGGCCTTGCTCTTCGGCTTGTGCACGGCCAGCGGCTTGTCGTCGCGCAGCGCCTGGAAGAGCCGGCCCGCCTTGCGCGCGTCCCATTTCAGGGTGGAGCCGACGCCCTTGACGACGTATCCCATCTGCCCGATCGGGACCGTCGTGAACTCGGAGGAGGACGGCGAGAAGTTCCGCATCGCCCGCCCCAGGTCCAGGAGTTCGCCCGTGCCGAACTCCCGGTCCGCCCGCACCGAGCCCAGCACCGCCCGCGTCACGTCCCGGAACTTCAGCGGGTTGAGGAGGATGCCGGAGGACGTCGCGCGGTCGATCAGCGCCGCCATGAAGCGTTGCTGGCGCTTCATCCGCCCCAGGTCCGCCGCCCCGTCGATGTGCCGCGAGCGGACGTACTGGAGGGCCTCGCCGCCCATCAGGGTGTGCGAGCCGGCGGGCAGGTCCAGGCCGGTGTAGGAGTCCTTCAGCGGTTCGGCGGTGCAGATCTTCACGCCGCCCACGACGTCCACCGTCTTCATGAAGCTGGTGAAGTCGACCTCCAGATAGTGGTCGATCTTCACGTGCGTCATCGTCTCGACGGTCCGCACGGTCAGCTGCGGGCCGCCCTCCGCGTACGCCGCGTTCAGCTTGATGGGGTGGCCGTGGTGCTGCGCGCCGCTGATCTGGTCGGTGTGCGGGGGCGTCATCGCGTACGAGTCGCGCGGCAGGCTCACCACGCTGGCCCGCTCCCGGTCCTCCGAGATGTGCACGATCATGATCGTGTCGGTGCAGTGACAGGGCGCGCCGCCGAGGCGGTACTTCCGCCGCTCCGCCTCGGTGATCTTGTCCCGGCCGTCGGTGCCGACGAGCAGCACGTTCATGCCGTGCCCGGCTCTCGGCCGGTTCTTCATGTCCTTGAAGGGGTCCACGCGCGCGATGTCCGCGTCGAGGCTGGAGATGACCGCGTGCCCGATGCCGGCCGAGGCGAGGACCACCACGGAGAGCGTGGTCACCGCCCGTGCGGCCCAACGCGGCTTCCGCCGCCGAACGGGTGGCCGCGGCCTCGGTCGGGGCCGGGGGGCGGTGGGGGAGCGGCGGGGCGGCGTGGACATGGGGGACACCTCCGCTGAGACCGGACCTGAGGGCCTTACATGGGATCTTCAGCACCGTAGGCCGATACGATCTGCGGCCCGGGACGCCGCCCCGGGCGGGGCGCAACCGTGTCCCCCGTTCGCGGTAACGTGAGCCCCCTATGAACGCCAAGCCCGACGTGCAGCTCCCCGCCGTGTCTGTGATCATGCCCGTCCTCGACGAGGAACGGCATCTGCGCGGAGCCGTCCAAGCGATCCTCGCGCAGGAGTACGCCGGCGAGATGGAGGTCGTGATCGCCCTCGGTCCGTCCAAGGACCGCACGGACGAGATCGCCGCCGAGCTCGTACGCGAAGACCCCCGCGTCCATACCGTCCCCAACCCGACCGGCCGCACGCCCGCCGCCCTGAACGCCGCGATCAAGGCCTCCCGCCATCCGATCGTCGTCCGCGTCGACGGCCACGGCATGCTCTCGCCGAACTACATCGCCACCGCCGTGCGGCTCCTGGAGGAGACCGGCGCGCAGAACGTCGGCGGCATCATGCACGCCGAGGGCGAGAACGCCTGGGAGGACGCGGTCGCCGCCGCGATGACCTCGAAGATCGGCGTCGGCAACGCGGCCTTCCACACAGGTGGGCAGGCGGGCGAGGCCGAGACGGTCTACCTCGGTGTCTTCCGCCGCGAGGCCCTCGAACAACAGGGCGGCTACAACGAGGAGTTCATCCGCGCCCAGGACTGGGAGCTGAACTTCCGCATCCGCGAGGCCGGCGGTCTGATCTGGTTCTCGCCGGAGCTGCGGGTGTCGTACCGCCCGAGGCCGTCGGTGAAGGCGCTGGCCAAGCAGTACAAGGACTACGGCCGCTGGCGGCACGTCGTCGCCCGCTACCACTCCGGCTCCATCAACCTGCGCTACCTCGCCCCGCCGGTCGCCGTGTGCGCGATCGCGGCCGGCCTCGTGGTCGGCGCGACCCTGACCCCGCTCGGCTTCGTCGTCCCCGGCGGCTACCTCGCGGCGATCGCCCTGGGCTCGCTCCCGGCCGGCAAGGGCCTGTCCCTCAAGGCCCGCCTCCAGATACCGGTCGCCCTGGCCACCATGCACATGTCGTGGGGGTACGGCTTCCTGACCAGCCCCAGGTCGCTGGCGCGGAAGGTCATCGCGTCGCGGCGGCCGGCGGTGCTCAGCTCGCACTGAGCACCGCGGGCCCTGCCCGGGTCCGCCAGGTCTACCAGGTGAAGTCCGGGTTGACGTGCATGCACTTGGTGTCGTCGGCGCCGTTGATCGCGTCCGCGGTGGACGGCGTCCTGTCCGACTCCGCGGGCGCCTGGTACGCCGTACCGGACCGCCAGTCCGCGCCCACCACGAGCGTCACCCCGGAGACGTCCGTGGACTTCTTCACCGAACTGGTCGGGACGCCCAGGACCTTGGCCACCCGCAGGGCGTCGCCCTTGAGGTCGACGCTCGGGTAGCGGATCAGGGTCTTCTCCGCGGCCGTCGCCGTCGTCCGGTCCGCCGCGGCCTTGGTGAAGCCCTTGCCGGCCAGGAGCGCGGCGACCGTGCTCGCCCGGCCGCTGACCGGGGCGAGGGTGTCGGTGCGGGTGCCGTTCTCGACGGTGATGCCGATCTCGTCGTCCGGGGCGGCCTGGTCGGAGGTGGTCGTCTCCGTGGTGGCCTTCTTCTTGTCCTTGCCGTCGAGGGCGATGTCCTCGCGCACCAGCCGGAACAGCGTGTCCGCGTCCTCGGTGGGCTCCACCCGCGCACCGACGTACCGGTTCGGCATCGTCGTCATCGTGATGCGCTTGGTGGGGACCTTCTTCAGCTCGCCCGCGAGGTCGTAGAGCTTCTTGACGGTGTCCAGGCCGTCGTCGACGGTGAGCGCCTTGGTGGCCGCCTCGGCGAGGTTCCGGAGCTTGCCGGGGTTGCTCAGGGTGGCGTTCTCGCGGAGCTGGCGGACCATCGAGTTCATGTACATGTGCTGGGCGCGGGCCCGGGCGAGGTCGCTGCCGTCCTCGAAGCCGTAGCGGGTGCGCAGCCACTGCAGAGCCTGCTTGCCCTTGATGGACGTCGTGCCCTCCTTCAGCTTCAGGCCGGAGCCGTGGCCGCTGGAGGTGTGGGAGTAGACGTTGGCGTCCACGCAGACCGGTACGCCGCCGATGGCGTCCGCCATCGACACCACACCCGAGAAGTCGATCATCATGAAGTGGTCGATGTGGATGTCGGTCAGCTTCTCCCAGGTGGCCACCGTGCAGCCGGGGCCGCCGCGGCCCAGCGACTGGTTCGTCATCGTGCGGGTGGTGGTCGCCCGGTACACCGTGCCGTCGTCGGGGTCGGTGCACTTGGGTATCTGCAGCAGGGTGTCGCGCGGCATGCTCACCACCGACATGTTGCTGCGGTCCGCCGAGACATGGACCAGCATCTGCACATCCGCGAGCGGGGTGCCGTTGAAGGTCTCCTTGGCCCCGCCGAGCTTCTGGTTCTCCGCGCTGTCGCGGGCGTCCGAGCCGATCAGCAGGATGTTCAGCGGCTTCTGCCCGGCCGCGTTCGCCTTCGACTCGGCGGCCCGGTCCTTCTCGTCGCCGATGTTCAGCGCATCGTTCTTGATGTTGCTGTTGAGGTGCTGGTAGTACAGGTAACCGGCACCCGCGGTGCCGAGCACGACCATCGCCAGCACGATCGCAGACCAGCGCAGAACACGCCGTCCGCGCTTGCCGTCGCCCTTCTTGCGCCGCCCCCTGCCGTGACCGGCGGGCGGCGCCGATGCCTGCGGTGTGAGGGACATCGTGTCCCCGACCGCGGGCACCTCTCCGCGCACGCTCTGCGTCAACTCCCTGCCCTCCCCACCCTGCGTCACAAAAGCGGACCCTTGGCCGGCCCGCCGAGCCTCCCCTTGCCCGGCGGGCGGCTGGTCGACTGCGCGCCCGGTCCGCCTGGTCGGAAGCGTACGCGAGCGCGGCTCATCATTCGCCAGTCACTTAGGAGTTGGCTGTGGGGGCAGGGGTTTCCCTCGGTCGCCCCGCAGCCGCGTCCCTACCACTGGTACGTCCCGTACACGTCCATGCACTTGCTGTCGTCGGCCCCGTTGATCTCGTCGGAGTTCGACGGCAGGTCCCCGGCCTTCGGATCGGACTTCTTCGGGTACGTCGTGCCCTCACGCCAGTCGGCACCCACGACGAGCGTGATCCCGGAGACGTCCGCCGACTTCTTCACCGAACTCAGCGGAATCCCCAGGGACTTGGCGACGCGCTGGGCGTCGCCCTCCAGGTCGGCGCTGGGATAGCGCACGACGGTCCGCTCCTCCGACAGCCCCGCCGAGGCGTCCGCGGTGGCCCGGGCGAAACCCTTGCCCAGGAGCAGATCGGTGACGGTACGGGCCCGCCCGTTGGCCGGGCCGAGCGTCGAGGACGCGGTGGCGTTCTGCACGGCGACCGCGATCCGGTCGTCAGGCGCCGCGGGGTCGTCGGAGACCTTCTCCTTGGTCTTCTTCTTGCCGCCAGAGCCCTTGTCGTCGAAGGGAACGTCGTCGCGGAGCATCTGCCACATCTTCGCGGCGCCCGCGGGCTCCGGGACCAGGTGGTTCTTGTCCTGGGGGTCCTCGGCGTTCGGCATCGTCGTCATGGTGAGCCGGTCGGTCGGCACCGACTTCAGCTGCATGCCCAGGTCGTACAGCTTCTTCACGGTGCCGATCTCCTCGGAGACCGTGAGGGACTTGGTGGCCGCCTCGGCCAGGTCCATCAGCCGCCCGCCGTCGGTGAAGACGTTCTGCTGCTTCAGCGTGCGGATCATCGAGTTCAGGTACATGTGCTGGGCGCGCGCCCGCATCTGGTCGCTGCCCCAGGCGTGCCGGGTGCGCAGCCACTGGAGCGCCTGCTTGCCCTTGACGTCGTGCTTGCCCTTGGTGAGCTTGAGGCCGGAGCCGCCCTTCTGGGCCGCTGTCGGGTGGTCGTACACGTTCTGGTTCACACAGACCTCGACGCCGCCGACCGCGTCCGCCATGCTCACCACGCCCGCGAAGTCGATCATCATCCAGTGGTCGATGTAGACGCCGGTCAGGTTCTGCCAGGTGTCGAGCGTGCACCCCGCCCCGCCGCGGGCCAGCGTCGTGTTGATGATGTCGTTGGTCGCCGGGTACACATGGCCCGTCTTGGGGTCCGTGCACTTGGGTATGTCGACGCGGGTGTCGCGCGGGATGCTCACCACGGCCGCGCTCTTGCGGTCCGCGGACAGGTGGATCAGCATCTGCACGTCCGCCAGCGGCGGATTGCCCCGGTTGTCCTTGCTGCCGCCCAGCTTGACGTTCTCGTCGGAGTTACGGCTGTCGGAGCCGATCAGCAGGATGTTCAGCGGCGTCTGCCCGGCGGCGTTCGGCTTGGCCTTCGCCGCGTTGGAGCCGCCGGTGCTGCGCTTGCCCTTGTCGATGTTGGCGTTCAGATGCTGGTAGTACAGATAACCGGCGCCGGCCGTGCCGAGTATCAGCACCGACAGCGTCGTCGCCGACCAGCGCAGCACACGATGCTTGCGGCGCGGTCGCGCCCGGCGTCTGCCGTGTCTGCCCCCGTTGCCCTCGGCCGCCCCCTCCGCGACCTCCGGCTGCTGCTCTTCCTGGACACTGCTGTGGCTCATCTCCCCGTCCTCCCCACCCGCACCACGCACCCCACAGGCCTGCCGTACGCCCTGTTAGACGTTCGACAGGCCTGTCAGGTCAACACACTTCAGATGTTCAGCGGGCGCCGTTGCCCGCGTCCCCGTCTCTCAGCGAGCGCCGTCGCCCGCGGGCCCGCCCCCTCGGGTTCCGCTCACTTGGCGCACTTCACCTCGTTCGCCGTGGTCTTGTCGACGTTCGACGCCACCGCGGCGGCGTTCATCTTCACCCCGGCCCCCTTGAAGTCCTCACCCAGCGTCAGCGTCATCGTCGGCAGCCCCTGGGAGTTGGTGACGCTCTTGCCGGGCTTCATCATCGAGCCCTTGAGCCCCAGGATCGCGGCCAGCCGACGGGCCTGGTCGGCCTGGTCCGGGGCGTACTCCAGGGTCGTCTTCGCCTGTGACGCGCCGGCGTTGCCCGCGTTCTCGGACTTGGTCACGCCCTCCTCGGTCTGGAGGTAGGTGAGCTCCTCCTGCGCGCTGCCGGCCGGAGCGCCACCGTTGAGGATCCGCACCCGCACCTCGGAGGCGTCCGACTTGGAGCCCTTCAACCGGGCGGCGACCGCGGCCTTCTCCTTCTTTTCCTGGGCCTTGACCTCGGTGAAGGAGGTGTCGCTCTTGATCATGTTGAAGACCTGCGAGGCGTTCGGCTCAAGCGGCACGACGGTCGCCTTGACCACCTCGGCCGGGTTGTCCTTGACCGGCACCGTGGTGAAGGTGATGTTCTTCATCGGCACCTTCTTCAGCTCCAGCGCCACGTCCTTGAGCGTGCTGGCCTTCCCTATGCCGGTGTCGACGGTGAGCGCCTTGGTGGCCGCGTTGGCCAGCTTGATCAGCTTGGTCGGGCTGGTGAGGGTGTCGCCGGAGGTCATCTTGCGCATCAGCGAACTCATGAACTGCTGCTGGACCTTGATGCGGTCCAGGTCGCCCTGGTTGCCGAAGCTGTGCCGGGTGCGGACGAAGGCGAGGGCCTGCTCGCCCTCGATCGTGTGCTTGCCGGCCGACAGCTTCAGATGCGAGTCGGGGTCGTCCACGTCCTTGGCGAGACAGACCTCGACGCCGCCCACCGCGCTCGTCAGCGTCTTCACCGCGTTGAAGTCGGCCATCGCGAAGTGGTTCACGTCGATGCCGGTGAGCTCCTCGACCGTCTTCATGGTGCAGCCGGGGTTACGGCCGTCCTGGCCGAGGCTGGTGTTGAAGCGGACGTGCTGGGTGCCCGGGATGATCTTGTCGGTGCCGTCTTCCTCTTTGGTCTCACAGTCCGGCACGTCGACGATCAGGTCCCGGGGGATGCTCATCGCGGTCGCGTTCGTCCGGTCCTTGGAGACGTGCAGAAGGATGTTGGTGTCGGCGTGCCCGACGCTGCCCTTGTCGCCGTAGCCCTCGTTGCCCGACCCGGTCCGCTTGTCGGTGCCGATGATCAGGATGTTGAAGGCCTCGTCCTTGCTGAACCCGTCGTCGGCCACGTTGCCGACGTCCTCGGTCGTGACGTTGCCTTCGAGGTGCTTCAGGTACAGATACGCGGCACCGGCCGTGCCGACCAGCACGAAGGCCATCACGCCGCCGGTCCACAGCAGTATTTTCTTGCCGCGTGCCTTCTTCTTGACCGGCCGCCGGTTGCGGCGGCCGGGCGGCGGCTCCTCGGGCGCACCGCGCCGACGCCGGGGCGGCGGTACGTCACGGCCGGGGGCGTCGGCGGGCGAGGTGCGTCCCGGCGCGGCCGTTCTGCCGCGCGGCGCGCCCGAAGAGCCCGCCGGGCGGGGAGTCGTTCTGCTGCGGGGCCCCGGGACCGCTGATTGCGGTGCGGAAGGAGTCAGTCGCAGTTCGTATTCGCCAGTGTTCGGATTGAGTACCCACTGGTCTGCGGGGTCGATGTCGTCCGCCCGCCCACGGCCTTGCGCGTCCACGGTTGTCTGAATCCTCCGTCGGGGCCACGCGGCGCCTTCCCCCTCAACGGCGCTCGGGTCTCGGTCAAACAGTGCGCAAGCCTAACTACGGCCGGGTGCACCGGATCGCTCACACTATCCGCCCAGTTCATCGGCAGGCGACGACGGTGACAAATTCCACGTCCCTACAACCGGGCAATCCACCCATTTCCTTGAACAGATGTACGTCGCCTTGGTAATCGCTTTACTCGCAGGTGTCCTCGGCGGCTGTGTTTCCTCGGAATGTGGGTGCGGGCGACTCCTCGTCGCCGTCCGCTTCTTCTTGCGAACCGTCGCTCGAATTGGGGTTCTTTGTCGTGGAATCCCGCGGAACTTCCTCGGCGACCGCCACCGGCGCGTCCGTGCGCAGCTGGGTGAACAGCTTCTCCGCCTCGGCTTCCACGAGTTGGTCGCGGTTGGCGTCGTAGGCGTACGACTCCCGCGGCACGGTCAGGAATTGCACACGTTCGGTGGGGATGTCGCGCAGTCCGCGCACGAGGTCGTACAAACCACGCAAGCTCGCCAGATCCGGATCGGTCGTGAGCGAGGACGTGGCCGCGTCCAGCACCGGATAGAGCTTCACCGGATTGAGCAGGACGTCGTTGCTCTGCACCTTGTTGACGAGCGCCCCGAGGAACCGTTGCTGCCGGTCCATCCGGTCGGTGTCGCTGCCGTCGCCGATCGACTTGCGGGCGCGGACGTAGCCGAGGGCCTGCTCCCCGTTGAGCGTCACCTTGCCCGCCGGGAGCTTCAGCTTGGCGGCCTTGTCGTTGATCGGCTTGGTCAGACAGATCTCGACGCCGTCCACCGCGTCGACCATGTCCTTGAAGCCGTGGAAGTCGACGACCATGTGATGGTCGATCCGGATGCCGGTCAGCTTCTCCACGGTCCGGATCGTGCAGGCCGAACCGCCCTTCTGGAAGGCGTAGTTGAACATCGCGAACATCGGCTCGCTCCGGCTGCCGTCCGCCTGCAGGCAGGCCGGTACGTCCACCATCAGATCGCGGGGGAGCGAGACGGCGGTGGCGGTGTGCCGCCCGGCGGAGAGGTGCAGCAGGATCGTCGTGTCCGAGCGCTCGGTCCCCGAGTCCCGCCCGTAGCGCGCGTTGCCGTCCCCCGAGCGCGAGTCCGACCCGATCAGCAGGATGTTCTGCGCGTCCTTGACGAGCGCGGTGGGCCGCTCCTTCTCGTACCGGGCGAGCTCCGCGGCGGCGGCGTTGTCGGACGTGATGTTCCCGTCGAGCTTGGCGTAGAGCGCCCACCCGGTCCCGACGGCCGCCACGAGGACGACGCCCACCCCGATCGCCCCACCCCGCCGCCAACGCCGCCGGCGCCGCCGTATCAGCCCCCGCCCGGTGGCAGAGGCGCCCGCTCCCGGACCGAGGGTGCCTTGCGAGGGCGTGCCTGCGGTGTCGGTCACGGTTCGATCCACCCCTCATGACGTACGAGCGTGTGGTGCGGTTCGCTCTTACGACCATGGCGTGGAGGGGGAGGGAGGGCACTTTTTAGTAGGCGGTACGGATGGTGCCCTCAGGGGCGCGGGGCTGTATCGATGTGCGGCTCCGCCGCGTGGGCGCGACCAGCCCCAACGCGCCCGCACCCTTCAGTCGGCCTCAGCGCGCGGTAACACTCACCCGCTCACTCTCAATCCTCTTCGCCACCGCATCCTCCCCCAACAGCTCAAGATTCCGGCACAGCACCACGGACCCCCCGGTGGCCAACGGCGCGTACAACCCCGCGCACAGCCCCTCCCAGGTGTCGTAGGGCAACCCCGACAGCAACCGGGACCCAGGCCCCGTGAGCCCCAGGCCGGAGGCCTCCGCGGCCGCCCGCTCCACGACCTCCGCCCCGCTGAACTCCCGCCCGGCGACGACGAGCGCCGGCTCATCGGGGTCGACCGGCGCGAACGGCGCGAACCGGTCGCCCTGCCCCGGCACCTCGACCGCGTAGTCGGCGAAGCCGTCCGGCGGCTGCGGGAAGCGTCCGCCGAGCGGTCGCAGGGCGAGCGCGATCCGGGAGCCGGAGCAGGCGCGTGCCGCGTCGAGGGTGTCCGGGCCGCTCACCACGATGTCGGCCGCCTTGGGGTCCCCGGCGACATCGGCGACCACGCCCACCGAGGAGCACGCCAGCAGCCACACGGCCGTCTGCCAGTGCGCGGGCAGCAGCAGCGCGACCCGGTCGCCGGGCTCCGCGGAGAGCTCGCCCTGGAGCAGGTTGGCGGTCTTGGCCACCCAATTGGCGAAGGTGGCGACGGACAGTTCGACGCGTTCGCCCGTGGCGTCGTCGTAGAAGGTCACCAGGGGGCGTCCGGCATCCGCGGCGAGCGCGGAACGCAGCAGGTCGGCAGGGGTGCGATCGGTGGCGTTCACCCGGGCAAGCGTACGCGGGCGCACGGCGCGGCGGCGAGGGACCGGCCCGCCGCGGGCTCACCGGTTCGGGGGAACGGCAGTCGACGCTCCGTCAATTCCCGGATGGACAGAAATGTATGACTATGTCCAACATCGTTCACATGCGTGGATTTCTTGCTTCCTCGATCGGTGTCACGTGTGCGGCGGCCCTCGCCCTTCCGCTGACCCCACCCGCCGCCGCGACCGTCGCGCGCCCGGCGCCGAGCGCGGAGGCGGCCGTCCCGGGCAGTACGCAGTCGCTGCCCCTCGCCCCGCTCGGCGCCGACCGCTCCCTGGGCTCCGCCCCCGTACAGGGCCTGCCGCGTAGCGATGTGCACCGCTTCTCGATGGTCGGCGTCGTCTGGGACGACCCGGACACCGCCCTGCACGGCCGCGTCCAGGTACGCGCGCGTGCGCTCGACTCGGGCACGTGGTCCCCCTGGCAGGACGTCGAGACGCACTACGGCGACGACGGCGCCGACCCCGGCACGGCCGAGCGCTCCTCGGGCCGGGTGCGCGGGGCGACGGCACCGCTGTGGGTGGGGGACTCGGACGGCGTGGAGGTGCGGGTGCGGGCGGAGGCCGAGACACGGGAGGTCGGTGCCGCGACGGCCGCGCTGCCGTCGGGGCTGCGCCTCGAACTCGTCGACCCCGGCGGGGCCGCCCTCCCGCAGGGCCGCCCGGCCGGCGGTCCACGGGTCCGTGGCGGGCTCGGCGTCGAGACCTCCGAGGCCGCGGCCGCCTCCGCCGCCAACGCCGGACTCGCGCCGCCCGGCGCCCTCGAGATCCCCGCGCTCGACCGCGCCCAGACCGAGCGGGAGCTGCGCACCCTGCGGGCCGGTGAACTGACGGAGAGCCAGCGGGTGAAGCCGTTCATCGGCCCGCGCCCGAAGATCGTGACGCGCCGCGGCTGGGGGGCGGACGAGACGCTGCGCGAGAAGAGGTTCGTCTACACGAAGAAGGTGAAGGCGGCCTTCGTGCACCACACGGCCACCGGCAACGGCTACCGCTGCTCGCAGGCCCCCTCCGTCATTCGCGGTATCTACCGCTACCACGTCGAGAGCATGGGCTGGCGCGACATCGGCTACAACTTCCTCGTCGACAAGTGCGGCAAGATCTACGAGGGCCGCGCCGGGGGAGTGGCGAAGGCCGTCTTCGGCGCCCACACCCTCGGCTTCAACACCAACAGCATGGGGGTCGCCGTCCTCGGCTCCTTCGGCTCCAACCGCCCCTCGTCCGCCGCGGTGAAGGCCATCGCCCGGCTGACGGCCTGGAAACTCGGTCTCTACGGCGCCGATCCGCGCGGAAAGACATACCTGAAGTCGGGCGGTGGCAACCTCTACCGCAAGGGCACGAAGGCTCGGCTGAACGTCATCTCCGGCCACCGCGACGGCTTCTCCACGGCCTGTCCCGGCTGGGAGCTCTACCGCAAACTCGGCAAGGCCCGCTCGACCGCGGCGCGCTACCAGGGGAGGTAGGAGGAGAGCGAGGGGCCCGGAGAACCAGGAGGGACGGACAGAGAACCGTACTGCCGTCGAATCCGTCGATGCTGTCGAAAGCGCCGCACAACGGTCTGCATACACTGACCGGCCGAAAGACAGTTCGGCCGGTCACCGGCAGGAAGCAGAGACGACAGGTGACAGAAGCGATCCTCCTGGTCGGAGGCAAGGGCACGAGGCTGCGCCCGCTGACGGTGCACACCCCGAAGCCCATGGTCCGTGCGGCCGGAGTCCCGTTCCTCACACATCAGCTGGCGAGAGCCAGAGCCGCGGGCGTGGACCACATCGTCCTGGCCACGTCCTATCTGGCCGAGGTCTTCGAACCGTACTTCGGCGACGGCTCGGCCCTCGGCCTGCACATCGAGTACGTCACCGAGGAGGAGCCGCTCGGCACGGGCGGCGCGATCCGCAACGTGGCCTCCCGCCTCCACTCCGGCCCCGACGACCCGGTCCTGATCTTCAACGGCGACATCCTGACGGGCCTGGACATCAGGGCGCTGGTGGCCACGCACGAGGCGACGGACGCGGACGTCTCCCTGCACCTGACGAAGGTCACCGACCCGCGCGCGTACGGCCTGGTCCCCACGGACGAGACCGGGAAGGTCCTGGCCTTCCTGGAGAAACCCCAGACCCCCGAGGAGATCGTCACCGACCAGATCAACGCGGGCGCGTACGTCTTCCGCCGCTCCCTGATCGACACGATCCCGACGGGACGACCGGTGTCGGTCGAACGCGAGACCTTCCCCGACCTCCTGGCGGCCGGCGCCCACCTCCAGGGCATGGTCGACTCCACGTACTGGCTGGACCTGGGCACCCCGGCCGCCTTCGTACGAGGCTCAGCAGACCTGGTCCTCGGCCGCGCCCCGTCCCCCGCGGTCCCCGGCCGCTGCGGCGACCGGCTGATCCTCCCCACGGCCCAGGTGGCCCCCGACGCCAAACTCACCGGCGGCACGGTGGTCGGCGAGGGCGCCTTCGTGGCCGAGGGTGCCCGCGTCTTCGGCAGCACGATCCTGCCGGGCGCGGTCATCGAACCGGGCGCGATCATCACGGACTCCCTGATCGGCACCCGAGCGAGGGTGGGCGAACGCTCCGTCCTCACCGGCACGGTCATCGGGGACGGCGCGGTGGTGGGCCCCGACAACGAGCTGCGGGACGGCGCCCGGGTGTGGTGCGACGCCAGGATCCCGGCGGGGGCGGTCCGCTTCTCCTCCGATCAGTGAGGCACTTCTTCGACGCTCCAGCGGCAGGGGATCGGGGCCGGTCTCCTGATTGCCGCTCCATCGGCAGGGGATCGGACACCGTCTCCCGGTCCCCTGCCGCCCGCCCCCGTCACAACCGCCCGATGTCTCCCCGAGGCATCCGCGGCGCCCGCCGCGCCGGCGTCCGCCCGCTCAGCAGGATCAGCCGAGCCGCCCGGTGCCGCTGCCCCGCATAGGGCTCCAGCAGCGACAGCATCGCCTCGTCATCCGCGTCCCGGTCCCCCGCCAGCGCCCATCCCACGATCCCCGGCAGATGCAGATCCCCCACGGTCACCGCGTCCGCCGCCCCATGACTGCGCTGCACCACCTCGGCGGACGTCCACGGCCCCACCCCCGGCACAACCTCCAACCGCGCCTGAGCCTCCGCCGCGGACATGCCCACCGCCTGCTCCAGCCGCGCGGCGACCCGCACGGCCCGCAGGATCGTGGACGCCCGCTTGTTGTCGACGCCGGCCCGATGCCACTCCCACGACGGGATCAACGCCCACGTCCGCGGCGCCGGCATCACCCACAGCCGCCCCCCGGCCGCGGGCCCCGGCGCCGGCTCCCCGAACTTCCGCACCAGCGACCGCCACGCCCGGTACGCCTCGTCGGTCGTGACCTTCTGCTCCAGGATCGACGGGATCAAGGACTCCAGCACCAGCCCGGTCCGCGTCAGCCGCAACCCCGGCCGCCGATGCCGGGTCGCCGCCAGCAACCGGTGCCGCGGCACGAAGAGAGACGGATCGTCGGCGGCCCCGAGCAGCTCGGGCAACCGGTCGAGCAACCACTCCGCCCCCGGCCCCCACGCCTCCCCGCGCACCTCTCCGTCACGCCGCGCGGCGACCCGCAGGGTCCCCGGCCCGGCCGGCGTCAGACTGGCCCGCCACACCGACCCGTCGGGCATCGCCCGGAACGTCGGATCGGCGGGCCCGCGCCGCAACGGCCCGAGCACCAGCCCGAGATCCAACGGCCACTCCGGCACGAACGTCCGCACCCGCCCTGGCGCGGGAGCGGGCCGCGGCACGCCTCCCGGCACGGCGACATGCCCACCGCGCACCGTCGTACGCGTGGGCCGCGGAGCGAACCGTCCAGCCACGAATGAAGTCCCGGGAAAGCCGAAAGCCGAAAGAACAGGGCCCTACGAGAGTAGAAGGGTCCTACGAGAGTAGGGGGACGGAAGCCGCCCGCACCCCCGAGTCACCGCAACGCGTCACCGCACCTCGATGAACATCCCCGCATCCCGCTCCGCCCGGGCCTTCGGCTCCTCCGCCGGATGCCCGACCGCCACGGCCCCCATCGGATCCCAGTCCTCCGGCAGCCCCAGCACCTCGCGGACCACGTCCCGGCAGAACATCGTCGACGACACCCACGCCGACCCCAGCCGCTCCCCGGCCAGCGCGACGAGGAAGTTCTGCACCCCGGCCCCGGCCGCGACGACGAACATCTCCCGCTCGGCCCCGTCCCGCCGCGGATCGCCGTAGGTGTGCGAACCGTCCATGACGAGACACGGCACCACCAGATAGGGCGCGTTGCGCAGCACGTCCCCGCGCCGCACCCGCTTGGCGATCGACTCCTCGGTCTTGCCGTCCCGCCGCAGATCCGCGATCCACGCGTCCCGCATCGCGTCCAGCAGCTCGGTCCGCGAGGCCTCGGACTCCAGCAGCACGAAACGCCACGGCGTCGTGTGATGCGGCGCCGGTGCGGTCACCGCCGCGGCGACGGCCCGCCGCACGGCACCCCCGTCGACCGGCTCGTCGGTGAAGGCCCGGACCGTACGCCGCTGGGTCACCGCCAGTCGGACCGCCTCGGAGGTGCCCAGCCGGAACATGTCGTCGCGCGCGCCGCGCACCATGGCGCCCGCCCCCTCCCCGTGCCCGTCGGAGAGCACGTGCGGCAGCCCGCGCACCACGGCGACGGGCAGCCCGGCGGCCTTGCCCTTGACCAGGTCACCGGCCGCGGCCAGTTCGTCGGCCGTGGCGACGACGGTGGCGCTGAGCGGATTGCCGTACGCGTCCGTGCCCCCGCGCAGGTCGTCGAGGACCCGCACCCCGGAGGCGCCGATCGCCACGTCCGTGAGCCCCGCGCGCCAGGGCCGCCCGAAGGTGTCGGTGACGATCACGCCGACGTCGACCCCGAGCAGCTCCCGCAGGCCCTCGCGGATCGCGCGCGCGGAGGCGTCCGGGTCCTCGGGCAGCAGCAGGACCGTCCCGGCCGGGGTGTTGGAGGCGTCGACGCCGGCCGCGGCCATGATCAGTCCCTGCCGGTTCTCGACGATCCGCAGCGCACCGCGCCGGGCCACCACGCGGACCGTCTCGGCGTCGATCGCCGCCTCCCGGTCGGCCGCCTCGACGATCCGGCCCTCCGCCTTGGAGACGATCTTCGAGGTGACGAGCAGCACGTCACCGTCGGCGAGGCCGGGCTCGGCGGCGGCGATGAGCTTGGCGAGATCGTCCCCGGCCGCGATCTCGGGCAGCCCGGGCACGGCCCACGCGCGGAAGCCAGCCGTACTCATCGGACCCGGACCTCCTCCGCCAGCGCCAGCGCCTCGCGGGCCATCTGCGCGCTCGCGTCGAGGTCCGTCATCATCAGCGGCACGGCCCGGCAGCGGATGCCGGCCGCCTCGACGCGCTCCACGGAGGCCGCGTCGACGGTGTCGACGAGCCAGCCGTCCAGCAGCCCCGAGCCGTAGTGCTCGGCCACCGCCGCGGCCGTCGACTCCACGCCCACCGCCGCCAGCACCTTGTCGGCCATCCCGCGCACGGGCGCGTCCCCGACGATGGGGGAGAGGCCGACGACGGGGACGCCCGCCTCGGCGATCGCCTCGCGGATACCGGGCACGGCCAGGATCGTGCCGACCGAGACGACCGGGTTGGACGGCGGGAAGAGGATGACGTCGGCCGCGGCGATCGCTTCCAGGACGCCGGGCGCGGGCTTCGCCTGCTCGGCGCCGACCGGCACGATCGCCTCCGCGGGGACCGAGGCGCGCAGCCGTACCCAGTACTCCTGGAAGTGGACCGCCTTGCGCTCGCCGTCCACCTCGACGGCGACATGGGTCTCCACGCGGTCGTCGGACATGGGGATCAGCTTCACGCCCGGCTTCCACCGGTCGCAGAGCGCTTCGGTGACCGCGCTGAGCGGGTACCCGGCGCCGATCATCTGCGTCCGCACGATGTGCGTGGCGAAGTCCCGGTCGCCGAGTCCGAACCACTCGGGCCCGACGCCGTACGCCGCGAGCTCCTCCTTGAGGTGGAAGGTCTCGTCGGCCCGGCCCCAGCCCTGTTCCTCGTTGATGCCGCCGCCGAGCGTGTACATCACCGTGTCGAGGTCCGGGCAGACCTTCAGTCCGAAGAGGTGGATGTCGTCGCCGGTGTTGCCGATGACCGTGATGTCCGCGTCCGGCACGGCCTGCTTGAGACCGCGCAGGAAACGGGCACCGCCGATGCCGCCTGCCAGAACCACGATTCGCATGGGGCAAGTCTTGCAGGCGGGTACGACAACGCGTCAGGCAGTCACCGGACGTGCCGTGCAGGCGTGGGAGGTGTGCATCGGCATCTCGGTCAGGCCCGGGTAGTAGACGTGCAGGCTGACCGCCGGTTCCAGCGCGTCGTTGACGACCTCGTGCACATAGCCCGGCGCGAACACCCGCTGGGTGCCGGCGGCCAACGCGCGCGTGCCGCGGTCGGTGCGCTCGGTCAGCTCGCCGTCCAGCACGGTCAGCACGCCGGAGGAGCGGCCGTGGTCGTGCAGCCCGCTGCCCTGACCGGGCACCCAGGACAGCAGCCAGACCTCGTAGCCGGGGCCGGTGCGCAGCCGGTGGTACCAGCGCGACGTGGCGTCGTACTCCACCAAGTGCTCCCACTGCGAGCGGTCGGCGGCGATGGAGCGGGCCATGCCGACGAACTCCGCGACGGTGACCGGGTGCTCGCGCGGGGCCTGGAGCAGGTGGGGGACCTCGAGGATGTCGCCGGCGATCTGGAGGTCGTTGTCGCTGTTCATGGATGCGGTGGTTCCTCAGTGAAAGAAGGTCAGTCAGACAGAGGGAACGAGAAAGGCCGAGTCCCGGGGGATTCGGCCTTCAGCTGGAGCGGGTGTCGTTCACCGGGCTCAACAGCTGTGACAGCAACAGCAACAGCGAGCGCGGGCAGCACCGTGGGACCCGGCGGTGCGGGTCGAGGTGAGTGCCAAGTTCGCGAGCATGCCCACAAGGACAGCGGTTCACACCCCCACTGTCAACTCGACACCGGCATGTGGGACCGGTTTCACCTCATCCGGTTCATCTGTGAGGTGAAAGGTTTGTTCACGGGGCTACCGGGACACATGGCGCACAACCGGCGCGCACGGAACGGGAACGAGCTCCTGGGCGTCCTTCTCCGTACAGGTCCTGCACGGGTCGGACGACCCCGCGGACCCCTTCTGCTTGTCAAGGTTTATGGCGATTTGAACACTTTCCGCTAGGCCTTGGTTCCGCAGAGTGAATAAGGGGCCCAATAGCAGATCTCGGCTTGACTCGCCCGGAGCAGCACACTTGTAATTTCACTCGTGTCGTTCAGCCGACATCGGTAACGGCTACATCACGGGGACGCGAAAGACAGACGAGGGGCGCACATGACCGAGACGGTGCAGCAACTGCTGGTCGACGACGCGGACGAGGAACTCGGCTGGCAGGAGCGCGCGCTGTGCGCCCAGACCGACCCCGAGTCCTTCTTCCCCGAGAAGGGTGGCTCCACCCGTGAGGCCAAGAAGGTCTGCCTGGCTTGTGAGGTCCGCTCCGAGTGCCTCGAGTACGCCCTCGCCAACGACGAGCGCTTCGGCATCTGGGGCGGCCTGTCCGAACGCGAGCGGCGCCGCCTGAAGAAGGCCGCGATCTGAACCGAGCGGGTCCGTCAAGGGGCCGCATCCGCACGTACATACGGGACTTACGGCCCGTCGCAGGTGGGTTGTCCACAGGCGGCGGGCCGTCGTCATGCCCAGCCGATAGTGTGGTCGCTCGTCCGAGACGCCCCGCTGCCCCCTCGGGGCACAGGCGTCCACCGCAGTCCACCGAACCGGGGCCCGTACCTCGATGTCCGTGCACAGCCACACGGCAGCTCACGACGCTGCCACTCCTGAGTTCCCGCGTCATGTGGTGACCGCGGTCCTCGTCTCGCATGACGGCGCCCGCTGGCTGCCCGACGCGCTCGCCGGGCTGCTCGGCCAGGAGCGCCCCGTCCAGTTCGCCATGGCCGCCGACACCGGCAGCGCCGACACCTCCGCGCAGCTGGTCACCGACGCCCTCGGCGCCGACCGGGTGCTGCATCTCGCGCGCCGCACCGGCTTCGGCCAGGCCGTCGAGGAGGCCAACCGCACCGCGCCCGTCCTCACCCCGGACGAACTGCCGTACCTGAAGCGGCCCAGCGGCTGGGACCCGGTCACGCGCACCTGGCGCGACGACGCCTACGACCTGCCCGAGCTGCCGCACGGCGAGCCGGTCCAGTGGCTGTGGCTGCTGCACGACGACTGCGCCCCCGAACCCGACGCCCTCGCCCAGCTGCTGCGCGTCGTCGACCAGGAACTGGAGCTCGGCCGCGACGACGTGGCGGTCGTCGGCCCCAAGCTCCGCGGCTGGTACGACAAACGGCAGCTCCTGGAGGTCGGCGTCACCATCGCCCACTCCGGACGCCGCTGGACCGGCCTCGACCGCCGCGAACAGGACCAGGGCCAGCACGACCACGTCCGGCCCGTCCTCTCCGTCTCCACCGCCGGCATGCTCGTGCGGCGCGACGTCTTCGAGGAACTCGGCGGCTTCGACCGGCACCTGCCCCTGATGCGTGACGACGTCGACCTGTGCTGGCGCGCCACCGCCGCCGGCCACCGCGTCCTGATCGCCCCCGAGGCGGTCGTACGGCACGCGGAGGCGGCCTCGCGCGAGCGCCGCGCCGTCGACTGCGTGGGCCGCACCGCGGCCTCCCCGCACAAGGTCGACAAGGCGGGCGCCGCCTACACCCTGCTCGTCAACAGCCGTACGGCCGTGCTGCCCTGGGTGCTGATCCGGCTCGTCGTCGGCACCGTGCTCAGGACGGTCGCCTATCTCGTCGGCAAGGTCCCCGGACAGGCCCTCGACGAGATCCGCGGTCTGCTCGGCACCCTGCTGCGGCCCGAGCGGATCATCGCCGGGCGCCGCAGGCGCGGCACCTCGGTGGTCGACAAGGACGAGCTGCGCCCGCTGTTCCCGCCGCCCGGCGCGACCGTGCGGGCCACCGTCGAGCAGGCCGCCGGCAGCTTCTTCGGCAGCTCCGACCCCGAGGCGACCTCGGGCGCCGGACGCCATGGCGGCGCGGTCGAGTCCGGGCCCGGCGGCGACGACGCCGACTTCCTGGAGATCGAGCAGTTCGCGCGCGTGAAGCGCATCGCCCGCAAGCCCGGGCCGGTGCTGTTCCTGGTGCTGCTGCTCGTCTCGCTCGTCGCCTGCCGTGAACTCCTCGGCGGCGGCGCGCTCACGGGCGGCGCCCTGCTGCCCGCCCCGGCCGACTCCGCCGAGCTGTGGTCCCGTTACCTCGACGCCTGGCACGGCGTGGGCGCCGGCGGCACCTCCTCCGCGCCGCCCTACCTGGCGATCGTGGCGATGCTCGCCTCCGTGCTGTTCGGCTCGACCGGGCTCGCGGTCACCGTCCTGCTCGTCTGCTCGGTGCCGCTGGCCGGCTTCACCGCGTACTTCGCCTCCCGGCCCTTGGTCGAGTCGCGGCTGCTGCGCGCGTGGGCGGCCGTCGTCTACGCCTTCCTGCCCGCCGCCACCGGTGCCCTCGCCGGCGGCCGCCTCGGCACCGCCGTCCTGGCGATCCTGCTGCCGCTCATCGCGCGCGCGGGCATCGCCGCCAGCGGCCTCGCGATCACGTCCGACGCGCGCGGCAGCTGGCGCGCCACCTGGGCGTACGCCCTGCTCCTGACGATCACCACCGCGTTCACGCCGATCGTCTGGCCGATCGCGCTGCTGCTCGGACTCGGCGTGCTGGCCGTGCGCCGCACCGACATCACCGCCTACGGCCTGCGCTTCCTGGCCCAGCTCGGCACCCCGCTGCTGATCCTCGCGCCCTGGTCGCTGACCCTCCTCCCGTTCGGCTTCTTCGAGGAGGCCGGTCTGGAGTACGGCTCCTCGGCCGCCTCCGCCACCGACCTGCTCGGCGCCAGCCCCGGCGGCCCCGGCACGGTCAGCGGACTGATGCTGATCGGCGTCGTCCTGGCCGCGCTGGCCGCCCTGCTGCGCTCGGAGCGCCAGTCCGGCATCTGGACGGCCTGGGCGGTCGCCCTCGTGGGCCTCGTCTTCGCCGTCCTGTCCAACAACTCCACCTGGGCGGGCCCCGCCACCCTCGTCTACGGCCTCGCCCTCCTGGCCGCCGCCGTGCTCGGCGCCGACGGCGCCCGCGCGCGGGTGGCCGAGCAGAGCTTCGGCTGGCGCCAGCCGGTCGCCGCGCTGATCGCCTTCGCCGCCGCGGCGGGCCCGCTGCTCGTCGCCGCCGGCTGGATGATCGGCGGCGCCGACGGCCCCCTGGAGCGCCGCGACCCGGTGCAGGTGCCCGCGTTCGTCGCCGAGGACGGCAACAACCGCGACCGGGCCCGCACCCTCGTACTCGACAGCGACTCCGCCGCCCACGTCGGCTACATGCTGGTCCGCGGCTCGGGCGCCCGCCTCGGCGACGCCGAACTCGCCGCCGCGAGCGGTGAGAACACCGCGCTCGACAAGGTCGTCGCCAACCTCGTCGCCGGCTCCGGCGCCGACCAGGCCGACCAGCTCGGCAAGTTCGCGGTGCGCTACGTCCTCGTCCACAAGGGCGCCTCGCGCGAGGTGACCCGCGTCCTGGACGCCACCCCGGGCCTGTCCCGGCTGAGCCAGCAGCACGGCAGCGCCCTGTGGCGCGTCGACCAGGACGTCGCCCGCGCCACCATCGTCGGCGGCTCCGGCGCCCCGACGCTCGTCGCCGCGGGACCCGTCGAGATCCACACCACGATCCCGTCCGGCGCCGACGGCCGCACCCTGCGCCTCGCCGACACCGCCGCCGAGGGCTGGACGGCCACCCTGGACGGCAGGCCGCTCACCCCGACCACGGTCGACGGCTGGGCCCAGGGCTTCGAACTCCCCGCCTCCGGCGGCAAGCTCGACGTCGTCTACGACGAACCGATCACCCACACCGCCTGGCTGTGGACCCAGGGCGCCCTCGCCGTCGTCCTCGTGGTGCTGGCCCTGCCCGGCCGCCGCCGCGACATCGACGACGACCTCCCCGAGGAGGAGCGGGCGATCCCCGCCCAGGCAACCGACGGCGAGGGCCGCCGCGCCCGCCGCCTCCGCGCCCAGGCCGAGGAAGCCGCCCAGGGCGACGACCCCACGTCTCCTCCTTCGGAGGAGACCCCGGTCCCGGTCCCCCAGCAGCAGTCCTACGGCGACTGGGACCAGTCGGCCTACCAGGGCGCCGGCTACGACGCCTACGCCAATGACCAGTACCAGCCCGCCCAGCAGTACCCGACGGGCGGCTACGACCAGCAGGGCTACGCGGACCCGTACCAGGGCGGCCAGTACGACCCGTACGCCTACGGAGGCCAGGCGCAGCAACCGTCGTACGACCAGTACGGGCAGCCGTACGACCAGGGTTACGACGCGACGTACGACCCGGCGCAGCCGCACCAGCACGGCGGCGAGCGTCCCGACGGGAGCCAGCAGTGAACCGCACGACCGTGTCCCTGATCGCCTGTGCGACCGCTCTCGCCGCCGTCACCGGCTTCGCCTCGCTCAGTGCGCCCGACGCGTCCGGCACGGACACCGCCAAGGCGGCCGCCGAGCTGCCCGTGGAGCGCACCAGCCTGCTCTGCCCGAGCCCCAGCCTCTCCGACATCGCCGACACGTCCTACACGTCGTTCACGCCCGTCACCAAGGGCACGGGCAGCGACGGCAAGGCCGAACTCGTCACCACGGCAAAGGAGTCGGAGAGCGGCGACAAGAAGACCGGCGGCAAGAAAGCCGGCGACAAGAAGGCCGACAAGCCGGTCCTCTCCGCCAAGGAGCCCGGCACGCCCGACACCGAGGACACCTCCGGCGGCGACTCGCCGGCGCTCATCGGCACCGCCGAGGGCCGGTTCGCGCCCGGCTGGACCGTGCAGGAGACCACCGAGGTCGCCGCGGGCACCGGACGCGGCCTCCAGGGCGTCAACTGCTCCGCCGCCGACACCGCGTTCTGGTTCCCCGGCGCCAGCACCGCCGCCGACCGCACCGACTACGTGCACCTGACCAACCCCGACGACTCCGCGGCCGTCGTCGACATCGAGCTGTACGGCAAGGACGGCGCCGTGGCGACCACGGCCGGCGAGGACATCACCGTCCCGCCGAGGTCCAGCGAGCCGATCCTGCTGTCCACCCTCACCGGCGAGAAGCAGACCAACCTCACCGTGCACGTCAACGTCCGCAGCGGCCGCGTCGGCGCCGCCGTGCAGGCCCTCGACGACAAGATCGGCGGCGACTGGCTGGCCGCGTCCACGGACCCGGCGGGCAGCCTGGTCCTGCCGGGCATCCCCAAGGACGCCACCGCCGTGCGCCTGGTCGCCTTCGCGCCCGGCGACGAGGACGCCGACCTGAAGGTGCGCCTCGCCTCGCCGTCCGGATCGATCACCCCGGCCGGCAACGAGACGCTGCACGTCAAGGCGGGCATGACCACCGCGGTCGACCTGGGCGCCGTCACGCGCGGAGAGGCCGGTTCGCTGGTCCTGACGCCGACCGGCGACTCCGTGCCGGTGGTGGCCGCGCTGCGGGTCACCCGCGGCAAGGGCGACAAGCAGGAGACGGCGTTCATCCCGGCCACCCGCCCGGTCGGCACTCGCGCGACGGCCGCCGACAACAGCGCCAAGGGCACCACCCTGTCCCTCGTGGCGCCCAGCGGCACCGCGCAGGTCAAGGTGACCGCGTCGGCGGGCAGCGACGGCGGCACGGCGGCCTCGAAGACGTACACGATCAAGGGCGGCACCACCCAGGACGTCGAACTTCCCCAGCCGAGCGGCCTGAAGGGCACGTACGCGCTGACGGTGGAGCCGGTCTCGGGCGGCCCGGTCTACGCGGCCCGGACCCTGGCGGCGACCGAGGACGGCATCCCCGGCTTCACGGTGCAGACGCTGCCGGACGACCGGGGGATGGTCGCGGTGCCGGAGGCGGACGAGGACCTGTCGGTGCTGCAGAAGTAAGCCCGTAAGGGCGCTTCAGTGCTGCAGAAGTAGCCGCAGGGGCGCTTCTCAGTCCCCTCAGTCCTCGCCGTAGCGCGGGTCGACCGTCTCCGGTGTCAGCCCGAGGAGTTCGGCGACCTGCTCGACGACGACCTCGTGCACCAGGGCCGCGCGCTCGTCGCGGCCCTTGGTGCGGATCTCCACCGGGCGGCGGTAGATCACCACGCGCGCGGGGCGTCCCTCGCGCGCGGCGATCGTGCCGCCCAGAGGGACCGCCTCGTCGTTGAAGCTCCGGCCGTCGAGGTGCGGCACCTCCAGCACGAGGAAGTCGATGTCGGCGAGCTGCGGCCAGCGCCGCTCCAGCCGCTCCACGGAGTCCTGCACCAGATCCGCGAACGCCTCGGCACGGCTCGCCGCGAGCGGGACCTGGGGCGGCGCGATGGGGCCGCGCATGCCCCGGCCGTGGCGATCACGTCGGCGGGGCCCGGGGCCGGCGGCACGGGGCGGTACGGGGTTGTCCATCACTGGTGAAGCGTAGTCCCCGGCGAGGCCTGGTGCCCGGGGCCCACGCGGGGCCCGGGGGCTCTTCGGCCACCTCGCACGGCATGTCGCCGGATGACCATTCCAGCCAAGGTTGGGCTCGATTCCATATCTCTCCGAGACCGGCGATCTCATCTCAATTGACCTTGTTTGTACGGAGTGATGACCGGAGCCGATGTCGTTCGAGATCTCGGCAAGCGGTGTCCGTGCAGGTCAGCAAGGTGTGCCCAAAGGGGCGTGTGGGGCGTTTCACACCACGACACGGTGGAGTGACCTCAGGGAGAGTCGTCGCGGCCCGCTCAAGAGTGCGGTACCGTCCAACGTCGTGAGCCCTGTACGTCGCTGTTCGCGCACCGCTTGCGGCCGCCCCGCCGTCGCGACGCTGACGTACGTCTACGCCGACTCGACCGCGGTCCTCGGCCCGCTCGCCACCTACGCCGAACCCCACTGCTACGACCTGTGTGCCGAGCACTCCGAGCGCCTCACCGCCCCGCGCGGCTGGGAGGTCGTCCGACTGCTCGACGGTTCGGCCCCCGCCCGCCCCAGCGGCGACGACCTGGAAGCGCTTGCCAACGCGGTCCGCGAGGCGGCCCGCCCGCAGGAGCGCGCCGCCCAGGCCGGTGGCGGGCGACGCTCGGCGGACCCGATGGAGGTCGCGCGGCGCGGGCATCTGCGGGTGCTGCGCTCGCCGGACAACTGACCTCCCGGTCGGCAACCACCCCTTTTTCGTGTGCATTTGACGCACGTTCCACGTCGGGATGCTGTCCTGACCTGAGGTTACGTTCTTGGGTCCACTCAGCGGACGGACGGCGGGCTGTCGGTGGCTGCGGGTAGTTTGAGGCGACCGACAGGACTTTTGGAGGGGTTAGGCAGTGGCTGCTGATCTGTCACAGCTCGTGAAGGCTTACGACGTACGCGGGGTCGTTCCCGACCAGTGGGACGAGACGCTCGCCGAGCTCTTCGGAGCCGCCTTCGTGCAGGTGGTCGACGCGAGCGCGATCGTGATCGGCCACGACATGCGGCCCTCGTCCCCGGGCCTGTCGCGGGCCTTCGCGCGCGGAGCCGCCGCCCAGGGCGTCGACGTGACCGAGATCGGCCTCTGCTCCACCGACCAGCTGTACTACGCCTCCGGCGCGCTGAACCTGCCCGGCGCCATGTTCACGGCCTCGCACAACCCCGCGCAGTACAACGGCATCAAGCTGTGCCGCGCGGGCGCCGCCCCGGTCGGCCAGGACACCGGGCTCGCCGAGATCCGCGAACTGGCCGAGCGCTGGACCGACACGGGCGCCCCGGCCCCGGCGGGAACGCAGGGCACGATCACACAGCGCGAGACGCTGGACGACTACGCGGCGCACCTGCGGGGCCTGGTCGACCTGACCTCGATCCGCCCCCTGAAGGTCGTCGTCGACGCGGGCAACGGCATGGGCGGGCACACGGTCCCGACGGTCTTCGCGGGCCTCCCCCTCGACCTCGTCCCGATGTACTTCGAGCTGGACGGCACGTTCCCGAACCACGAGGCGAACCCCCTCGACCCGGCGAACCTCGTGGACCTGCAGAAGCGCGTCCGCGAAGAGTCCGCCGACCTCGGCATCGCCTTCGACGGCGACGCCGACCGCTGCTTCGTCGTCGACGAGCACGGCGACCCGGTCTCCCCGTCGGCCATCACCGCCCTGGTGGCCGCGCGCGAGCTGGCCAGGAACGGCGGCGCGGGCGTGATCATCCACAACCTGATCACGTCCTGGTCGGTCCCGGAGGTCGTCAAGGAGAACGGCGGCACCCCGGTCCGCACGCGCGTGGGCCACTCCTTCATCAAGGCCGAGATGGCGAAGTCCGGCGCGATCTTCGGCGGCGAGCACTCCGCGCACTACTACTTCAAGGACTTCTGGAACGCCGACACCGGCATGCTGGCCGCCCTCCACGTCCTCGCCGCCCTCGGGGGCCAGGACGGCCCGCTGTCCGGCCTCGTGGCCGCGTACGACCGCTACACGGGCTCCGGCGAGATCAACTCCACGGTCGCCGACCAGGCGGACCGCCTCGCCGCGATCCGCTCCGCGTACGAGGGCCAGGAGGGCGTCACGCTCGACAACCTCGACGGCCTCACGATCACGACCGCCGACTGGTGGTTCAACGTCCGCCCCTCCAACACGGAGCCCCTGTTGCGCCTGAACGCGGAGGCGAAGGACGAGGCGACGATGACGAAGGTCCGGGACGAGGTGTTGGCGATCATCAGGGCGTGAGGTCGGTGGGGTGCTGTGGCGCGTGTCCTCACGTAGCTGCGGGCAGTCGTGCCGCAGGGCGGCACGGGTGGGCGCAGCGGCACCCCGCAAGCGCGGGCAAGCGAAACCCCGCTACCCGCACATCACGCCGCCCAGCACCAGACCCCGGTTATCCACAACCCCGGCACCCACCTCCCACCGGCGGTACGCTGACCAGGCACATCCGCGCAAGCAGCCGTACCACCCCCGAAGGGAACCCCTCATGCCGCTCGAAGCCGGCCTCCTGGAGATCCTCGCCTGCCCGGCCTGCCACGCCCCTCTCAAGGAGCAGGACGCCGAGCTGATCTGCACCGGCCAGGACTGCGGCCTGGCGTACCCGGTCCGCGACGGCATCCCCGTCCTCCTCGTCGACGAGGCCCGCCGCCCCGCGTAGCCCCGCGCCCGACGGGGCCGCGCGCGTAACCGACGAACCCGGCGATCGGAGGAGTCTCCCGCCCATGCTCGACGAATCGCTGCTCGACACCCCAGAGGCGCTCTCGGAGGCCGACCGCCGCGGCCTGCTGCGCGGCGCCGCCGAGGCAGGCGCCCGCGTCCGCACCGCGGCCCGGCACGCCGCCGAGGCCGGTGTCCACGACCTCAAGCCCGACGGCCGCCCCCGCGCGGTCCTCATCGCGGGCCCCGGCGCCGCCGCCATCTGCGTCGCCGACCTCCTCGGCACGCTCGCCGGCCCCGGCAGCCCCGTCATCCGCCTCGCCCCCACCGGCGTCGCCCCCGCCGCGGGCGCCCTGCGCTGGGAGCTCCCCGGCTGGACCGGCTCGGTCGACCTGCTCCTGATTGCCACCCCGGACGGCACCGAACCGGGCCTGTCCCTCCTCGCCGACCAGGCCTACCGCCGCGGCTGCACGGTCGTCGCGGTGGCCCCCGCCGCCACCCCGCTCACCGAAGCGGTCGAGGGCGCCCACGGCCTCTTCGTACCGCTCGCGACGGCCCCGTACGAACAGGACGAACAGCAGCTCACCGCGTCCGCCCCGGGCGTCCTGTGGGCGCTGCTCACCCCGCTCCTCGCGATCCTCGACCGCACCGGCCTGCTCGCCGCCGCGCCGGACGTCCTGGAGAAGGTCGCCGACCGGCTCGACCACATCGCCGAACGCTGCGGGCCCGCCATCGCGACATACAGCAATCCGGCGAAGACCCTCGCCGCCGAGCTCGCCGACGCGCTCCCGGTGATCTGGACGGAGGGCGTCTCGGCCGGTCCGGCGGGCCGCCGTTTCGCCGCCGCGCTCGCCGAGCTCTCCGGCCGTCCCGCCCTGGTCGCCGAGCTGCCCGAGGCGCTCGCCGCCCACAGCGCCCTGCTCGCCGGACCGCTGGCCGCCAGCGCCGACCCCGACGACTTCTTCCGCGACCGCGTGGAGGAGCCTCCCGCGCTCCACGCGCGCGTGGTGCTGCTCCGCGACCGCCCCCTCGGCGGCCTCACCGCCGCGCCCGCCGCCCGCGACCTGGCGCTGAGTCACGACACCCCGATCAGCGAGCTGGAACCGGAGGAAGGCGCCGAACTGGAGACCCTCGCGGAACTGATCGCCATCACGGATTTCGCCGCGGTTTACCTGGCGCTCGCCTCCGGAGCCTGATCATGCCCGGGACACCCGGACCGTCGTACGGATCGACCCACGGACCGACGTACGGGACGCCCTGACCGTCGTACAGAAAGAACCCGATGGACCGCCTCGACAACACCATCCGCCCCTACGCCTGGGGTTCCACCACCGCCATCCCCGAGCTCCTGGGCGTCGCGCCGAGCGGCGAGCCGCAGGCGGAGATGTGGATGGGCGCCCACCCCGGCGCGCCCTCGCGCACCGCGCGCGGCACCCTCGTCGAGGTCATCGAGGCCGACCCGGAAGGGGAGTTGGGCGCGGCGGCCGTCGGGAAGTTCGGCCCGCGGCTGCCCTTCCTGCTGAAGATCCTCGCCGCGGGCGCCCCGCTCTCCCTCCAGGTGCACCCCAACCTCGCGCAGGCGAAGGAGGGTTACGAGGACGAGGAGCGCCGCGGCATCCCCGTGGACGCCGGGCACCGCAACTACAAGGACGCCAACCACAAGCCCGAACTCATCTGCGCGCTCACCGAGTTCGACGGCCTGTGCGGCTTCCGCGACCCGAACCAGGCCGCCGCGCTGCTGGCCGGCCTCGGCGTCGACTCCCTCAAGCCGTACGTCGACCTGCTGCACGCCCACCCCGAGGACGCCGCCCTGCGCGAGGTCCTCACGGCCGTCCTCAGCGCCGACCCCGAGGAGATGGCCCGTACGGTCACGGAAGCGGCCACCGCCTGCGCGCGCCTCGGTGGCGAGTACGCGCCGTACGCGGACATCGCCCACCACTACCCGGGCGACCCGGGCGTCATCGCGGCCATGCTGCTGAACTTCGTCCGGCTCCAGCCCGGCGAGGCCCTCTTCCTCGGCGCCGGCATCCCGCACGCCTACCTCAGCGGCCTCGGCGTCGAGATCATGGCCAACTCCGACAACGTCCTGCGCTGCGGCCTGACCCCCAAGCACGTCGACGTCCCCGAACTCCTGCGCATCGTCCGCTTCGAGGCCGCCGACCCCGGTGTGCTGCGCCCGGAGGCCTCCCCCGACGGCGAGGAGGTCTACGAGACCCCCATCGACGAGTTCCGGCTGTCGCGCTACGTCCTCCCCGAGGGCGGCGCCGCCCACGACCTGACCCGCGCCACCCCGCAGATCCTGCTCTGCACGGCCGGCTCGATCCGGGCGGGGGAACACGAGCTGAGCCCCGGTCAGTCGGTGTTCGTCCCGGCGGGCGAGAAGGCCGAGGTGTCCGGGGCGGGCACGGTCTTCCGGGCAACTGTGATCGTATGACCGGGGCTGTGGGCACCTGACGAGGTGACACCCGGCGAGGCTGCAACAATGGCCCACCGGCAAAGCACGGGCAAAGGCGGAAAGGGCCGCCGCGCCCGGCACGGCGTACGAAGGGACAACGCGAACTCATGAGCGCGTCAGGCGGCACCAAGGCGATCGTGGCGGCACTCGGCGCCAACCTCGCGATCGCGGCATCGAAGTTCGTGGCGTTCGCGTTCAGCGGTTCCTCGTCGATGCTCGCCGAGGGCGTCCACTCGCTCGCCGACTCCGGCAACCAGTTCCTGCTCCTCCTCGGCGGCAAGAAGGCCCAGCGCGAGGCCACCCCGCAGCACCCGTTCGGCTACGGCCGCGAGCGCTACATCTACGCCTTCCTCGTCTCCATCGTCCTGTTCTCGGTCGGCGGCATGTTCGCCATCTACGAGGGCTACGAGAAGATCAAGCACCCGCACGAGGTCGAGCACTGGTACTGGCCGGTCGGCGTCCTCGTCTTCGCGATCATCGCCGAGGGCTTCTCCTTCAAGACGGCCATCAAGGAGTCGAACGAACTGCGCGGCACGCTGTCCTGGTCGCAGTTCATCCGCCGCGCCAAGGCGCCCGAACTGCCCGTCGTCCTCCTGGAGGACTTCGGCGCGCTCATCGGTCTCGTCCTCGCCCTCGGCGGCGTCGGCCTGGCCCTGCTCACCGGCGACGGCGTCTGGGACGGCATCGGCACCCTCTGCATCGGCATCCTGCTCATCCTGATCGCGCTCGTCCTGGCCGCCGAGACCAAGTCCCTGCTGCTCGGCGAGGCCGCGGGCGCCGACGAGGTCAAGAAGATCGAGACGGCGATCGTCGACGGCGACACCGTCACGGGCATCATCCACATGCGCACGCTCCACCTCGGCCCGGAGGAGCTCCTGGTCGCCGCCAAGATCGCCGTCCAGCACGACGACACGGCCACCGAGGTGGCCAACGCCATCAACGCGGCCGAGGCCCGCATCCGCGAGGCCGTCCCGATCGCCCGGGTCATCTACCTGGAGCCGGACATCTACAGCGAGGCCGAGGCCGCCAAGGGCCCCGACCGCGAGGCCACACCCGGGGGCCCGGCCCAGCAGCCCACGGCCGGACACTGACGACCAAGGGCCCGCCGGATCCCGGCGGGCCCTCAGTCACTCCTCGCTCCTCACACCTGCATCGCCCACGGCGGCGCAGGCGGCACAGCGGCCCGCGCCCTGCGCCGTACGACGAGGGCGGCGATCCCCAGCCCGACACCCACCAGCACCAGCACCGCACCGGCGATGATCGCCGCGCCCAGCACCCCTGGCGCGGTGTAGCCGTCGAGGACCCGCCCCTTGATCGCGGAAGCCGGGAGCGTCCCACCGTGGTCGGCCAGGAACGCCCGTGAGTCCGCGGCGCTCGAGCGATGATCGCCCAGCAGAAACAGCCGCCCCTCGGGCACCCGCACGTCGTAAGGCATGGGGAACCCGCCGTACACGTCCCCGTCCTTCAGGTAGGGCTCCTCCAGCGGCTTCCCGTTCACGGTGATGCGGGCCCCCGGCCCGTCCCCCGTGCAGCACTTCACCCGGTCACCGCCCACACCGATGACCCGCTGCATCACCAGACCGTCGCTGTGGTACCGGTCCGGCGCCGAGAGCATCACGACATCCCCGCGCCGCACCTCGCTCGCGTCGACCCGCTCGTACATCACCCGGTCGCCCGGCCCGTACGTCGGCGTCATGCTCTCGCTCGACACAGTGGCGGCACCGAACGCGTGCCGCGTATAGCCGACACCCCCCAACGCCAACAGCAGTCCCACGAGCCCCACCACGATGGCTGCGATCCCCAGCCCTCGCCCCTTGCCGGACATTGCGTTCCTCTCCTTGCGGCCCCTCCGCGCGCGCAGAGCGTAGCGGGCGTCTGTGAAGGGGAGGTGCCAGGGTGACAAGGGCAGGGAGGGCATGGAGCGACGGTCAACCGACCTCGCGCAACACCTCGAGCACCGCCGACTCGTCGACCGCGGCCGAGAGGCGCTCCCGGAACCCGGTGTCCATCAGCTTCCGCGACAGCAGCGCCAGAATCCGCAGATGCTCGTCCCCGGCCGCCGCCTCCGGCACCGCGATCATGAACACCAGCTTCGCCCGCGTACCGTCCAGGGACCCCCACTCGATCCCCTCCGCGGACCGCGCGAACCCGACGACGGGCGCGGTCACCGCATCCGTCTTGGCATGCGGGATCGCGATCTCCTCACCGAGCCCCGTCGTGCCCTGCTCCTCCCGCCGCAACGCGGTCGCCACGAGCTCGTCCACATCCGCGACCTTGCCGCTCCGCGCCAGCAGCCCGGCCATCTCACGAATGGCGGCCTCCTTGTCGCCCGCACCGAGTCCGACGCTCACGGTCTCCTCGGTGAGATACCCGGAGAGCACCTCGGCATCGACCGAAGCGGCGGGCTCGACCGACTCAGCAGGCTGGACCGAAGCAGCGGGCTCGGCCGGCGCGGCAGACGAGGTGGTCGGCGCCGGCGCTGCGGCCACGCTCCTCTGCGCCACCACGCCGACGGCGCCCGGCGCCACGCCCGCGCCCACCAACACCGGTTCGTGCCCGGCCACCGCTGTCCCGACGCCCGGCTTCCCGCGCCGCCTCCGCTCGCTCAGGTCGACGAGAGCCACCGTGCTCAGCGCGGTGACGACCGTGCCGATCACGACCGCCACGAAGAACATCGGCACCCCGCTCACCGCGCCCAGCACCGCCACGATCGGCCCGCCGTGCGGCACCGCGTCCTCGACCCCGGCGACCCCGGCGATCGCACCGGCCACCGCGCCACCGAGCATGTTGGCCGGAATGACCTGCGTCGGCCGCGCCGCCGCGAACGGGATCGCGCCCTCGGAGATGCCGAAGCAGCCCATGAAGAGCGAGGCGAGCCCGGTCTCCCGTTCCTGCTCGGTGTAGAGCCGCCTGCGGATCAGCGTCGCGAGCCCCTGGCCCAGCGGCATCACCGGGATCGCGGCGGCACACATCCCCATGACCGTCTGGTTGCCGGTCGCGATGAGGCCCGCGCCGAAGAGGAACGCCGTCTTGTTGACCGGCCCGCCCATGTCGAACGCGATCATCAGCCCGAGGATCGCGCCGAGCAGGATCGCGCTGGTGCCCGTCATGCCGCTGAGCCAGTCGGTCAGGTGCTCGAACACCCAGGAGATCGGTTTCCCGAGGACGTAGATGAAGAACAGCCCGAGCGCCGTGGTCGCCACGATCGGGATCACGATGATCGGCATGATCGGCTGCACGAACTTCGGGACCTTGACCTTCTTGATCCACAGCACCAGATACCCGGCGAGGAAGCCGGTCACGATGGCCCCGATGAACCCGGCGCCCGCTTTGGAGTCGTAGAGCGAACCGGTGTTGGCTATCCAGCCGCCGATCATGCCGGGCACGAGAGCGGGGCGGTCGCCGATGGCGTACGCGATGTATCCGGACAGGATCGGCACCATCAGCGTGAAGCCGATGACGCCGATGTTGTTCACGTCCATCCAGAAGGAGTCCTTCGGGATGACCAGACCGCCGGACGGGTCCGTGTGCCCGCCGAGCGAGAGCGAGATCGCGATCAGCAGCCCGCCGACCACCACGAACGGGATCATGTAACTGACCCCGTTCATCAGTGCCTTGTACCCGACGCTGCGTTCCTTGCCGCCGGACGACGACGCCACCGCCGCCGCTCCGCCGGGCTCGTGCACCGGCGCCGACCGCACCCGCTCGATCAGCCGCTCGGGATGGTGGATGCCCTCCGCCACCCCGACCTTGAGGACCCGCTTGCCGGCGAAACGGCTCAGGTCCACGTCCTTGTCCGCGGCGACGATGATGCCGTCCGCGGTGGTGACATCGTTGTCGTCGAGGACGTTTTCGGCCCCGATCGATCCCTGCGTCTCCACCTTCATGTCGATGCCGCGGCTCTCGGCGGCCTGCTGCAACTTCTCCGCCGCCATGTACGTGTGTGCGATACCGGTCGGACACGCGGTCACCGCGAGCAGCCTCACCCTCTGCTGCTCGCTGCTGCCACTGCCCGTGGGGGGAGGGCCGGCCGGACTGGTCACGTCGATCTCCTAACGCCTTTGTCACACGGAACGCCGTCCCGGACGCCCCGCGGGATCGATCAGCTGGTCCCGATCTCTTCGCATCCTTCACCACGCACCGGCGGACCCGAAGAAGCAAAAGTCCCTGTTCGCCCCTGTCTGTCGGCCCCTACTCCGGCGATCGTGGGTGTCCTGTTATCGCTGTCCCGTCCACCGCTTCCCATGCCTGAGCATTCCTTGAACGACGCCATGGGATCGGAGGAGGACTGGGGGCGGCCGGTCGTACCGGTGTAGCTTGGGACGGAGCCAGACGTCGCTGCTGATGGCGGTCGGTCGGTCCCACCGCGGACCGGCCGAGGGAGAGAGGGCCTCCGACGGACTGCGCTGCGCGCACGCGGGCATGCCTGTGTCCTCTTTCGGGCACCCCTGTGTCCGCCGCCGCGCAGACCAGCCCTACCCACCTCGCCCCAACCTCGAGGAGCAGCTCGCAATGACGACTGTCGACAACCGACAGGACTTCAAGGTCGCCGACCTCTCCCTGGCCGAGTTCGGCCGCAAGGAGATCACCCTCGCCGAGCACGAGATGCCCGGCCTGATGGCGATCCGCAAGGAGTACGCCGAGGCGCAGCCGCTGGCCGGCGCCCGCGTCACCGGCTCCCTGCACATGACCGTGCAGACCGCCGTCCTCATCGAGACCCTGGTCGCCCTGGGCGCGCAGGTCCGCTGGGCCTCCTGCAACATCTTCTCCACCCAGGACCACGCGGCCGCCGCCATCGCCGTCGGCCCGAACGGCACGGTCGACAACCCGCAGGGTGTCCCCGTCTTCGCCTGGAAGGGCGAGACGCTGGAGGAGTACTGGTGGTGCACGGAGCAGGCGCTGACCTGGCCGAACACCCCCACCGGCGGCCCGAACATGATCCTGGACGACGGCGGTGACGCCACTCTCCTCGTCCACAAGGGCGTCGAGTACGAGAAGGACGGCAAGGTCCCCTCGGTCGACACCGCCGAGAACGAGGAGCACCGCGTCATCCTCGAGCTCCTCAACCGCACCATCACCGAGGGCTCCCAGAAGTGGACCCAGCTCGCCTCGGAGATCCGCGGTGTGACCGAGGAGACCACGACCGGTGTCCACCGCCTGTACGAGATGCAGCGCGACGGCCAGCTCCTCTTCCCGGCGATCAACGTGAACGACGCCGTCACCAAGTCGAAGTTCGACAACAAGTACGGCTGCCGCCACTCCCTGATCGACGGCATCAACCGTGCCACCGACGTCCTCATCGGCGGCAAGACCGCGGTCGTCTGCGGCTACGGCGACGTCGGCAAGGGCTGTGCGGAGTCGCTGCGCGGCCAGGGCGCCCGGGTCATCGTCACCGAGATCGACCCGATCTGCGCGCTGCAGGCGGCGATGGACGGCTACCAGGTGACCACGCTGGACGAGGTCGTCGACAAGGCCGACATCTTCATCACCACGACCGGCAACAAGGACATCATCATGGCCTCGGACATGGCCAAGATGAAGCACCAGGCGATCGTCGGCAACATCGGCCACTTCGACAACGAGATCGACATGGCCGGCCTGGCGAAGATCCCCGGCATCGTCAAGGACGAGGTCAAGCCGCAGGTCCACACCTGGAAGTTCCCCGACGGCAAGGTCATCATCGTGCTGTCCGAGGGCCGTCTGCTGAACCTGGGCAACGCGACCGGTCACCCGTCGTTCGTGATGTCCAACTCGTTCGCGGACCAGACGCTGGCCCAGATCGAGCTGTTCACCAAGCAGTCCGAGTACCCGATCGGCGTGTACACGCTGCCCAAGCACCTGGACGAGAAGGTCGCCCGTCTCCACCTGGACGCGCTCGGCGTGAAGCTGACGACGCTCCGCCCGGAGCAGGCCTCCTACATCGGCGTCGAGGTCGACGGCCCGTACAAGCCGGACCACTACCGCTACTGAGCCACCCTCAGCTCAGCAGCAGAACCTCCGAGGCAGGCCCCCGCACCCCCGTGCCGGGGGCCTGCCCCTTTGGCCGCCGTGGCCGGACAGCCCGCGCCGCCACGCCCGGACCAGCCCGTCACAACCCAGGACCCCCATGCCCCGCGGCCGTTATTCGCTCCACGATCCGCACGATCACACCCCCCTCGCAGAAGAACACTTCCACTGCGCCCCCGGCCCCTCCGGCTGGCGCTACGTCTCCCAACTCACCACCCCCGCGGGCGATCACGCGGGCTCCGTCGACCTCGCCCTCGACGAGCTGGGCCGCCCCATCCGGCTGGAACTCCACGCCGCCGCCTGGCAGGTACGCGGAGCTGCCCTCGACGGCGTCACCTGGGTCCGCACCGACCCCACGGGGACGCATGCCACGGAAGGCAATGTCCGCGCCCACGCCTTCACCGGCACGTCCCCCGCGTTCCTCGTCGCCACCGCCCGTCTCCTGCGCCTCACTCCTTCCTCCTCAGCCACCCGCGTACGGCTCGTCGCCTTCACGGATCCGGTCCTCGCCCCGCGCACCGTGGACCAGTCCTGGGCGCTGAGGAAAAGCGAAGCACACGCCACTGACAACGGCCCCCTGACCGTGGACGAATACCAGGTCACAGCCCTGGACACCGGCGAGCAGCACACCGTGCACATCGCCGGCGACGTGGTCCTGTCGGCCCCCGGCATCGAACTCGAAGACCTGGAATCGCCGCCGTCCGTGTTCCCCTGAGACCGAGCCCGGCCGAGAGACGGCGCGAAGCGGCTAGGCGGGGGGAGCGAACCCGGTACGAGGAGCCTCGGGCGACGGCACTCCGCGGGGCTCGGGCTCATGTACGACGGGAGAGTGCGGGGCCGTGACCGCAGGTGGCGAAGGCACCTGGGCAGGCGCAGATGCCTGGGCCGACGAAGGCCCGTACGCCCCGGGCGCCCCGTACGTCCCAGGCGCACCAACCACAGGAGCAGCCACCCCGCCCGCCCCTGCCGGACCGTTCGCGAAGGCCCGCCGTGCCTCCCGGGCCTGCCGCTCCTGCACCACGGCCGCCAGATACGCCGCCGGCGGAACCCCGTACGGGGCCGGAGTGCCCGTGCGCGCGGCGAGATCGGCGGCCAGCCGCTCGGCCATGGCCGAGCCCACCTGCGGATCGAGCTGCTGCATCCGCGCCAGGTACTGACGAATGGCAAGCCACAGCCCGTCGGGAACCGCCGACAGATCAAGCCCGGAGAACCGACCGGCCAACCAGGGCGGCGGGGGAGGCAGAAAACCCGACGGCGAGACAGGGACCCGTTCCCTGACGACGAGAGTCCCCGCGAACACGTCCCCGAGCCGCCGACCCCGCGCAGACACGAGGGAGGCGACACAGGCGACGACCCCGAACGTCAGCAGGATCTCGATCACCCCGATCCCACCCCGCACGAGGGCGTGCCGGAACCGGATCGGCCCGCCGTCGTCCCGCACCACCCGCAGCCCGCACGCCATCTTCCCGAGCGAACGACCGTGGCTGAGCGTCTCGACCGCGATAGGCCCGCCCACCATCACGAGCACGAAGGCGGCGAGAGACACCGCGAACTGCGCCGCCTCGTCCAACGAGGCCGTCGAAGCAACCAGAGCGATGGTCACGACGACATAGGCGACAGCGGCCACCACCAGATCGAGCAGCACGGCCAGCGCCCTGCTCGGCAGCCGCGCGGGACGCAGTTCCAGCGCCACCGCCTCGCCCGTCACCAGCTCACTCACGCCCGCCGTCCTTCCCTGGCCCACCCCGAGAACCGTCAGTCTGCCAAGCTGAAGGCGCATCGCGCGCCAGTACGACAAGCTGACACCACGACGAGCCGCCGACGACCAGCCGAGGAGCAGCCGAACCGATGGACCTCGACGTCTTCGTCTCCGCCCACAGGGCGGAGTGGGACCGCCTGGACGCCCTGCTCCGCCGTCAGCGCAGACTCACCGGCGCCGAGGCCGACGAACTCGTCACTCTCTATCAACGTACGGCGACCCATCTCTCGCTGATCCAGTCCAGCGCCCCCGATCCCCAGCTGACGGGGCGACTCAGCCAACTCGTGGCACGCGCGCGTGGCGCGGTGACAGGAACCCGCCGCGCCTCCTGGCGCGACGTGACCCGCTTCCTGACGTACGGCTTCCCGGCGGCGGTGTACCGGGCGCGCCACTGGTGGGTCCCCACCGCGCTCATCTCCACGGCGGTGTCGATCCTCCTGGGCTGGTGGATAGGCACCCATCCCGAGGTGCAGTCCGCCATCGCGGCCCCCAGCGAACTGCGCGAGCTCACTCGCCCCGGCGGCCAGTACGAGACGTACTACTCAAGTCATCCGGCGGCCTCTTTCGCCGCCCAGGTCTGGACGAACAACGCCTGGGCCGCCGCCCAGTGCCTGATCCTGGGCATCTTCCTCGGGCTCCCGGTCCTCTGGATCCTCTTCCAGAACATGCTCAACCTCGGAGTCGGCTTCGGCCTGATGTCCTCCGCCGGCCGCCTCGACACCTTCCTGGGCCTCGTCCTGCCTCATGGCCTTCTCGAACTGACCGCGGTCTTCGTCGCCGCGGGCACGGGCCTGCGCCTCGGATGGACGGTCATCGACCCCGGCCCCCGTACCCGGCGAGCCGCCCTCGCGGAGGAAGGCCGCGCCGCGATCGGAATGGCGATCGGCCTCGCGCTGATCCTCTTCGTCTCCGGCGCGATCGAAGGCTTTGTCACCCCCTCCGGCCTGCCCACATGGGCCCGTATCACCATCGGGATCGCCGCCGAGGTCGCCTTTCTCGCCTACGTCTATGTGCTGGGCGGCCGCGCGGCCCGCACCGGCGAAACGGGCGACGTCGAGGCCGCTGAGCGCAGCGCCGCCGTGCCCATGGCCGCCTGATGTGCGAGTGGGGCTGCTGAGCTGCTAGTCTCCTCTTCGCCCCACAGGAGCCGTTGACACGGAGCTTGCGGGGAGGTAGATTCGAACAGTTGCCTGGAACTGGGTATAGTCCGGTCGGCGACAGTGAGTATCTGTCTGCTTCTCGAAAACGTCGTTTTCGAAGAGGCCCCTCCCGATGATTTCGGAAATGAGCAGCCGGTCAGACCGGCGCGAAACTTCTGATAAAGTCGGAACCGCCGGAAAGGGAAACGCGAAAGCGGAAACCTGGAAAGCACCGAGGAAATCAGAACCGGAAACGATCTGATAGAGTCGGAAACGCAAGACCGAAGGGAAAAGCCCGGAGGAAAGCCTGAGAGAGTCTCTCGGGTGAGTACAAAGGAAGCGTCCGTTCCTTGAGAACTCAACAGCGTGCCAAAAATCAACGCCAGATTAGTTGATACCCCGTCTCCAGCCGATCGGTTGGGGCGAGGTTCCTTTGAAACAACACAGCGAGGACGCTGTGAACTGCCGGATTATTCCTCCGGTGGTTCCGCTCTCGTGGTGTTCATCCCGATTACGGGAAAACATTCACGGAGAGTTTGATCCTGGCTCAGGACGAACGCTGGCGGCGTGCTTAACACATGCAAGTCGAACGATGAACCACTTCGGTGGGGATTAGTGGCGAACGGGTGAGTAACACGTGGGCAATCTGCCCTTCACTCTGGGACAAGCCCTGGAAACGGGGTCTAATACCGGATAGCACTTCCACTCGCATGGGTGGGGGTTGAAAGCTCCGGCGGTGAAGGATGAGCCCGCGGCCTATCAGCTTGTTGGTGAGGTAACGGCTCACCAAGGCGACGACGGGTAGCCGGCCTGAGAGGGCGACCGGCCACACTGGGACTGAGACACGGCCCAGACTCCTACGGGAGGCAGCAGTGGGGAATATTGCACAATGGGCGAAAGCCTGATGCAGCGACGCCGCGTGAGGGATGACGGCCTTCGGGTTGTAAACCTCTTTCAGCAGGGAAGAAGCGAAAGTGACGGTACCTGCAGAAGAAGCGCCGGCTAACTACGTGCCAGCAGCCGCGGTAATACGTAGGGCGCAAGCGTTGTCCGGAATTATTGGGCGTAAAGAGCTCGTAGGCGGCTTGTCACGTCGGGTGTGAAAGCCCGGGGCTTAACCCCGGGTCTGCATTCGATACGGGCTAGCTAGAGTGTGGTAGGGGAGATCGGAATTCCTGGTGTAGCGGTGAAATGCGCAGATATCAGGAGGAACACCGGTGGCGAAGGCGGATCTCTGGGCCATTACTGACGCTGAGGAGCGAAAGCGTGGGGAGCGAACAGGATTAGATACCCTGGTAGTCCACGCCGTAAACGGTGGGAACTAGGTGTTGGCGACATTCCACGTCGTCGGTGCCGCAGCTAACGCATTAAGTTCCCCGCCTGGGGAGTACGGCCGCAAGGCTAAAACTCAAAGGAATTGACGGGGGCCCGCACAAGCAGCGGAGCATGTGGCTTAATTCGACGCAACGCGAAGAACCTTACCAAGGCTTGACATACACCGGAAACGGCCAGAGATGGTCGCCCCCTTGTGGTCGGTGTACAGGTGGTGCATGGCTGTCGTCAGCTCGTGTCGTGAGATGTTGGGTTAAGTCCCGCAACGAGCGCAACCCTTGTCCTGTGTTGCCAGCATGCCCTTCGGGGTGATGGGGACTCACAGGAGACCGCCGGGGTCAACTCGGAGGAAGGTGGGGACGACGTCAAGTCATCATGCCCCTTATGTCTTGGGCTGCACACGTGCTACAATGGCAGGTACAATGAGCTGCGAAACCGTGAGGTGGAGCGAATCTCAAAAAGCCTGTCTCAGTTCGGATTGGGGTCTGCAACTCGACCCCATGAAGTCGGAGTTGCTAGTAATCGCAGATCAGCATTGCTGCGGTGAATACGTTCCCGGGCCTTGTACACACCGCCCGTCACGTCACGAAAGTCGGTAACACCCGAAGCCGGTGGCCCAACCCCTTGTGGGAGGGAGCTGTCGAAGGTGGGACCAGCGATTGGGACGAAGTCGTAACAAGGTAGCCGTACCGGAAGGTGCGGCTGGATCACCTCCTTTCTAAGGAGCACTTCTAGGCAGCCGCAAGGTTGTCCAGAGGCCAGTACATCGGCGAATGTCCGATGCTGGTTGCTCATGGGTGGAACGTTGATTATTCGGCACTTTCAGTCATCTCGGGCTGCCAGTACTGCTCTTCGGAGCGTGGAACGCTGATCATGAGTGGCGAGGGTGTCGGGCACGCTGTTGGGTGTCTGAAGTAGCGGCCGTATGGCTGTACTTCGATGCCGGCCCCAGTGAACTCGCCGAGTGTGGCGGGGTGATGGGTGGCTGGTCGTTGTTTGAGAACTGCACAGTGGACGCGAGCATCTGTGGCCAAGTTTTTAAGGGCGCACGGTGGATGCCTTGGCACCAGGAACCGATGAAGGACGTGGGAGGCCACGATAGTCCCCGGGGAGTCGTCAACCAGGCTTTGATCCGGGGGTTTCCGAATGGGGAAACCCGGCAGTCGTCATGGGCTGTCACCCATACCTGAACACATAGGGTATGTGGAGGGAACGCGGGGAAGTGAAACATCTCAGTACCCGCAGGAAGAGAAAACAACCGTGATTCCGGGAGTAGTGGCGAGCGAAACCGGATGAGGCCAAACCGTATGCGTGTGAGACCCGGCAGGGGTTGCGTATACGGGGTTGTGGGATCTCTCTTCCACGGTCTGCCGGCCGTGGGACGAGTCAGAAACCGTTGATGTAGGCGAAGGACATGCGAAAGGTCCGGCGTAGAGGGTAAGACCCCCGTAGTCGAAACGTCAGCGGCTCGTTTGAGAGACACCCAAGTAGCACGGGGCCCGAGAAATCCCGTGTGAATCTGGCGGGACCACCCGCTAAGCCTAAATATTCCCTGGTGACCGATAGCGGATAGTACCGTGAGGGAATGGTGAAAAGTACCGCGGGAGCGGAGTGAAATAGTACCTGAAACCGTGTGCCTACAAGCCGTGGGAGCGTCGGAACACAGCTTGCTGTGTTCTCGTGACTGCGTGCCTTTTGAAGAATGAGCCTGCGAGTTTGCGGTGTGTTGCGAGGTTAACCCGTGTGGGGAAGCCGTAGCGAAAGCGAGTCCGAATAGGGCGGTATAGTAGCGCGCTCAAGACCCGAAGCGGAGTGATCTAGCCATGGGCAGGTTGAAGCGGAGGTAAGACTTCGTGGAGGACCGAACCCACCAGGGTTGAAAACCTGGGGGATGACCTGTGGTTAGGGGTGAAAGGCCAATCAAACTCCGTGATAGCTGGTTCTCCCCGAAATGCATTTAGGTGCAGCGTCGTGTGTTTCTTGCCGGAGGTAGAGCACTGGATAGGCGATGGGCCCTACCGGGTTACTGACCTTAGCCAAACTCCGAATGCCGGTAAGTGAGAGCGCGGCAGTGAGACTGTGGGGGATAAGCTCCATGGTCGAGAGGGAAACAGCCCAGAGCATCGACTAAGGCCCCTAAGCGTACGCTAAGTGGGAAAGGATGTGGAGTCGCACAGACAACCAGGAGGTTGGCTTAGAAGCAGCCACCCTTGAAAGAGTGCGTAATAGCTCACTGGTCTAGTGATTCCGCGCCGACAATGTAGCGGGGCTCAAGCGTACCGCCGAAGTCGTGTCATTGCAGCAATAGCCCCAACGGGTGCTGTGATGGGTAGGGGAGCGTCGTCTGCCGGGTGAAGCAGCCGCGGAAGCGAGTTGTGGACGGTTGACGAGTGAGAATGCAGGCATGAGTAGCGATTCACACGTGAGAAACGTGTGCGCCGATTGACTAAGGGTTCCTGGGTCAAGCTGATCTGCCCAGGGTAAGTCGGGACCTAAGGCGAGGCCGACAGGCGTAGTCGATGGATAACCGGTTGATATTCCGGTACCCGCTGTGAAGCGTCAAACATCGAATCCAGTGATGCTAAGGCCGTGAAGCCGCCCTGGAGCCTTCGGGCGAAGGGGAGTGGTGGAGCCGCTGACCCGATCTGGTAGTAGGTGAGTGATGGGGTGACGCAGGAAGGTAGTCCATCCCGGGCGGTGGTTGTCCCGGGGTAAGGGTGTAGGCCGAGTGGTAGGCAAATCCGCCGCTCATTAAGGCTGAGACCTGATGCCGAGCCGATTGTGGTGAAGTGGATGATCCTATGCTGTCGAGAAAAGCCTCTAGCGAGTTTCATGGCGGCCCGTACCCTAAACCGACTCAGGTGGTCAGGTAGAGAATACCGAGGCGTTCGGGTGAACTATGGTTAAGGAACTCGGCAAAATGCCCCCGTAACTTCGGGAGAAGGGGGGCCATCACCGGTGATGACATTTACTGTCTGAGCTGGGGGTGGCCGCAGAGACCAGCGAGAAGCGACTGTTTACTAAAAACACAGGTCCGTGCGAAGCCGTAAGGCGATGTATACGGACTGACGCCTGCCCGGTGCTGGAACGTTAAGGGGACCGGTTAGTGACCTTTCGGGGTTGCGAAGCTGAGAACTTAAGCGCCAGTAAACGGCGGTGGTAACTATAACCATCCTAAGGTAGCGAAATTCCTTGTCGGGTAAGTTCCGACCTGCACGAATGGCGTAACGACTTCTCGACTGTCTCAACCATAGGCCCGGTGAAATTGCACTACGAGTAAAGATGCTCGTTTCGCGCAGCAGGACGGAAAGACCCCGGGACCTTTACTACAGTTTGATATTGGTGTTCGGTTCGGCTTGTGTAGGATAGCTGGGAGACTGTGAAGCTCGGACGCCAGTTCGGGTGGAGTCGTCGTTGAAATACCAGTCTGGTCGTGCTGGATGTCTAACCTGGGTCCGTGATCCGGATCAGGGACAGTGTCTGATGGGTAGTTTAACTGGGGCGGTTGCCTCCTAAAGAGTAACGGAGGCGCCCAAAGGTTCCCTCAGCCTGGTTGGCAATCAGGTGTTGAGTGTAAGTGCACAAGGGAGCTTGACTGTGAGACCGACGGGTCGAGCAGGGACGAAAGTCGGGACTAGTGATCCGGCGGTGGCTTGTGGAAGCGCCGTCGCTCAACGGATAAAAGGTACCCCGGGGATAACAGGCTGATCTTCCCCAAGAGTCCATATCGACGGGATGGTTTGGCACCTCGATGTCGGCTCGTCGCATCCTGGGGCTGGAGTCGGTCCCAAGGGTTGGGCTGTTCGCCCATTAAAGCGGTACGCGAGCTGGGTTTAGAACGTCGTGAGACAGTTCGGTCCCTATCCGCTGCGCGCGCAGGAATATTGAGAAGGGCTGTCCCTAGTACGAGAGGACCGGGACGGACGAACCTCTGGTGTGCCAGTTGTTCTGCCAAGGGCATGGCTGGTTGGCTACGTTCGGGAGGGATAACCGCTGAAAGCATCTAAGCGGGAAGCCTGCTTCGAGATGAGTATTCCCACCCACTTGATGGGGTAAGGCTCCCAGTAGACGACTGGGTTGATAGGCCGGATCTGGAAGCACGGTAACGTGTGGAGGTGACCGGTACTAATAGGCCGAGGGCTTGTCCTCAGTTGCTCGCGTCCACTGTGTTGGTTCTGAAACCACGAACAGCCCCATGTCTGGTCACGGCATGGTGCGGCATTGTTTGACAGTTTCATAGTGTTTCGGTGGTCATAGCGTGAGGGAAACGCCCGGTTACATTCCGAACCCGGAAGCTAAGCCTTACAGCGCCGATGGTACTGCAGGGGGGACCCTGTGGGAGAGTAGGACGCCGCCGAACAAAATTTAGAAAAGGCCCACGCCATTAGGCGTGGGCCTTTTTGTATTTCTGGGGGCTTAGAGCCCCCTTCTTATTACAGGCGGCCTGCCGCCTTGAGAGCCAGGTATGCGTCCGCGAGTGCGGGCGCCAGATCATCGGGTGTTGCGTCGACGACGGTCACGCCGTGTCGGCGGAGTTGGTCTGCGGTGCGATGACGTTCGCTCTGTGCCTGCGCGGCTGCCGCGGCCTCGTAGACGGCGTCGGTGTTTCCGCGAGATGCCGCCATGCGGGAGACGTGGGGGTCGGCTGCCGATGCCAGGAGAACCGTATGGCGTTGGGTGAGTTGGGAGAGGACGGGGAGCAGGCCCTCTTCGACCGGGGCTGCGTCGAGGGTGGTCAGGAGCACGATCAGGGAGCGGCGCGGGGCCGTCCTGAGTGCAGTGGCCGTAAGACCGCGTGCGTCTGTTTCGAGCAGTTCCGGTTCGAGCGTGGCCATCGCGTTGACCAGGGACGGGAGGACGTCCTTCGCGGTGCGGCCCTGGACCAGGGCGCGGACGCGGCGGTCGTAGGCGAGGAGGTCGACGCGGTCGCCGGCTCGGGAAGCGAGTGCTGCGAGGAGCAGGGACGCGTCCATGGAGGCGTCGAGGCGTGGGGCGTCGCCCACGCGGCCTGCGGAGGTGCGGCCGGTGTCGAGGACGATGAGGATGTGGCGGTCGCGTTCGGGGCGCCAGGTGCGTACGGCGAGCGAGGACTGGCGGGCTGTGGCGCGCCAGTCGATGGAGCGGGTGTCGTCGCCGGGGACGTACTCGCGCAGGCTGTCGAATTCTGTGCCTTCGCCGCGGGTGAGGACGCTGGTGCGGCCGTCGAGTTCGCGGAGGCGGGCGAGTTTGGACGGGAGGTGCTTGCGGCTGGTGAAGGGGGGCAGGACGCGTACCGTCCAGGGGACCTTGTGGGTGCCCTGGCGGGAGAAGAGGCCCAGTGGGCCGTAGGAACGGATCGTCACTCGGTCTGCTTGGCGGTCGCCTCGGCGGGTGGGGCGCAGGCGGGTGGTGACGCGGCGGCGTTCGCTCGGGGGGACGGTGAGGCGGTGGCGGGAGGCTTCGACCTCGGTGCCTGGGAGCCAGCTGCTGGGGGGCCAGGCGTCGCGCAGGTGGGCGCGGAGGGGGCGGTTCGACGGGTTGGTGACCGTGAGGGTCACGTCGGCCGGCTCGCCCAGGCGTACGGAGGTGTCGCCGGAGCGGGTCAGGCCCAGGCGTCGTACGGGGGCGGCGAGGGCGAAGTCGCAGGCGCAGGCCACCGCCAGGGGGGTGTTGACGGCGAGGAGGCCGGTCCAGCCGGGGTCCCAGATGCCGACGGGGATCGAGCCCAGGGCCGCGAGGAGCGCGGTGCGTCCGGTGAGTGCCATCAGCGGGGGACGGGGACGTGGGCGAGGATCGCGTGGATGACGGAGTCGGCTGTCACGCCTTCCATCTCGGCCTCCGGGCGCAGTTGTACGCGGTGGCGGAGGGTGGGGAGGGCGAGGGCCTTCACGTCGTCCGGGATGACGTAGTCGCGGCCGGTGAGCCAGGCCCACGCGCGTGAGGTCGTGAGGAGGGCGGTGGCGCCGCGAGGGGAGACGCCGAGGGTGAGGGAGGGGGATTCGCGGGTGGCGCGGCAGATGTCGACGACGTAGGCCGTGATCTCGGGGGAGATCGTTGTCTTGGCCACGGCCGCGCGGGCCGCTTCGAGGTCTGCCGGGCCCGCTACCGGGCGTAGGCCGGCGGCTTGCAGGTCGCGGGGGTTGAAGCCTTCGGCATGGCGGGTGAGGACGTCGATCTCGTCCTGGCGGGAGGGGAGGGGGATCGTGAGCTTGAGGAGGAAACGGTCCAGCTGGGCTTCGGGGAGGGGGTATGTGCCCTCGTACTCGACCGGGTTCTGGGTCGCCGCCACCAGGAACGGGTCGGGGAGCGGGCGGGGGGTGCCGTCGACCGTGACCTGGCGTTCCTCCATCGCTTCGAGGAGGGACGACTGGGTCTTGGGGGGCGTGCGGTTGATCTCGTCCGCGAGGAGGAGGTTGGTGAAGACCGGGCCGGGCTGGAAGGAGAACTCGGCGGTGCGGGTGTCGTAGACGAGGGAGCCCGTCACGTCGCTCGGCATGAGGTCGGGGGTGAACTGGACGCGCTTGGTGTCGAGTTCGAGTGCGGAGGCGAGGGCGCGGACGAGCAACGTTTTGGCGACTCCGGGGACTCCTTCAAGGAGAACGTGTCCGCGGCAGAGGAGGGCGACGACGAGGCCGGTGACGGCGGGGTCCTGGCCGACCACGGCTTTGGCGATCTCGGCGCGCAGGGCTTCCAGGGAGGCCCGGGCGGCGCTCGGGTCCCCGGGGTACCCGGCGTTGTCAGTGGTCGGGGCCATCATGGACGGCGTACCTCTCTTTCGAGGGCGTCGAGTTGGTCGGCGAGGGAGACGAGGGCGGCGTCGTCGCTGGGCGGCGGGCCGAAGAGGAGGGCGTGCAGGGTCTGTCCGTCGCCGCGGAGGTGGGCGGACAGGGCGGGGAGCAGGGCCTCGGGCGCGTGCGCCTGGGTGACGGGGATGCCTACGAGGGGGGCGAGGCGGGTGCGGGTGGTGGAGCGAAGAGCGGTGGCCGCGCGGTCACGGGCGTTGGCCTTGCGGTAGAGGCGGGCGCGGCCTTCGACGGTCTCGGAGGCGCGGATCGCCACGGGGAGTTTCTCGGGCACCAGGGGGCCGAGTCGGCGTGCCCGCCACAGGGCGGCGAGGGCTGCGGCGAGGAAGAGCTGCAGGGTGCCCCACTTCCAGCCCGAGGGAAGCAGGTCGAAGAAGCCGCGTTCGTCGTCCGCGTCTGCGGCCGACGTGTCGGAGAGCGAGGGGAGGTACCAGACCAGATGGGGGCGGGAGCCGAGGAGTTGGAGGGCGAGGGAGGCGTTGCCCTGCTCGTCGAGGCGGTCGTTGTAGAGGATGTCGGGCGCGCCGAGGACGACGGTGTCGCCGCCTCCGGTCGCCGGGACGCGCAGCAGGGTGGCCAGGCGTTCGCTGGGGTAGCAGGCGTCGGCTTCGAGGTGGGTGGTGCTGTAGCGGATGCCGCCGGTGTCGGCGGCGCCGGCGCGTCGGGCGGCGGGCAGGGCGCAGTCCGGTTCGAGGGTCGAGCTGATGCTGGTGGCGGGGTCCGCGGTGACGTCGGGAGCGAGCCGGCTGACGGACCAGCTGCCGGGGGCGACGAGGACGGTTCGGCCGCCGGAGGCGGCGGTCGACGAGTGCAGCAGGGTCTGTTGACGGTGCGTCAGCAGATCGGGGACCGCGACCAGGAGGGTGGTGTCCGGGCCGGCGGCGGCGCGCGCCTCGTCCAGCGTGGTGACCACGCGCGTGGACACCCCTCGGTCGGCGAGGAGTTCGGCGACGGCGCGGCTGCCGCTGTAGTCGACGGAGCGCGGGTCGAGGGTGCCGTGACGGGCGTCGGAGCGGATCACGGCGATGGCGACGGCCGCGGCCACGAGGAGGACGGCGGCGAGTGCGATGCCTCGCGAGCGGGTCCAGACCTGGCGTGCGGTGGGCGAGACCGAGGTGGGCGGGAGCGTGGCCTCGGTGGTCATTCGGCGGCTCCCTGGCGGGTGTTGTGGGCCGCGCTGGGGATGCTGCTCGTGAGCTGGGGCTTGGTGCGTTCGAGGTCGCGGTCGAGTTCGGTGAGGCGTCGGTACGACTGCTCGCTCGCCCTGCGGCCGCCGTATGTGACGTCGTCGAAGTCCCCGGCGGCGGCGCGCAGTCGGTCGGTGTGGGACGGCAGGGCGCGGCCCGCTTCCGCGGCGGCCTCGTCGGCGGTGCGGCCGGGGCGGACGTCGAGGAGGGCACGCTCCTCCAGGGCGCGGACGATGGCGCGCATGCGTTCCTGGACGGCTTGGTTCCAGTGGCCCTGGGCGGCGTGTGCCTCGGCGGCCGCGCGGTGTTCGGCGGCGCTGCGGGGGCGGTCGTCGAACAGGGTGGCGGCGGAGGCGGGTTCGCGGCGCGGGGTGCCCAGGCGCCACCACAGGGCGCCCAGGACCGCGAGGACGGCCAGGACGATGACGATCAGACCGAGCGTTCCTCCGGGGGTCGCAGTCGCGGCCGTGTCGAACAGCTCGCCGACCCACTTCCAGAAGGCGTTGAGGGCGCGCTGGAACCAACTGGGGTCGTTCTCGTGGTACATGCGCTTGGACAGCTCGCGTCGAGCCGCCTCTCGCGCGGGGTCACGCGGGACGGTCACCGGTGGTTCGTCGCCGGAGCGCGCCGACGACAGCAGGACGGTGTCGCCGACGCGCACGGCCGTGCGGGACAGCAGCGGTACCGATGTGAGAACTCCCCCCGTCAGGCTCACCGCATCAGCCTCCGGCGGCGGGGCCGGGTGTGCCGGAGCCGTAGTCCTGGACGCCGGCCGCGCGGGCCAGTTCGAGGTCGAGGGCCTCGCGGCGGATGCGCTGGTCGATGTAGAGGAGCACCGTGACGCCGGCCGTGATCGGGAAGGTGATCATGGCGCCGATCACCGAGCCGATCCCGCTGACGACGAGGAACGTCCAGCCGAGGTCGCCGCCGCTGTTGAGGAACCCGGTGAAGCCGTCGCCGCTGAGGGCGGCGGCGAGGAAGGTGAAGGGGATGACGACGATCGACGCGACGACGTTGGCGATGATCGTGGCGAGCAGCTGAATGCCGAAGACGCGCCACCAGGAGCCGCGGACCAGCTTCGCGGACCGGCTCAGCGACTTGACGATGCCCTGCTTCTCCAGCATCAGCGCGGGCGAGGCGAGGGAGAAGCGGATCATCAGCCACAGGGCGACGACGCCGGCGCCGAGGCCGCCGAGGACCGCGAGGGCGGCTCCTGCGTCACCCGATCCGGCGATGGCCACGAGGATGCCGGGCAGGGTGCCGCCCGCGACGACGCCGAAGGCGATGAGCATCAGCAGGAAGATCAGGCCGAACAGCTTGGCCACCTGCGGGCGGGCGTCGCGCCAGGCTTCGCCGGTGGTCACCGACTTGCCGAGGACCGCGCGGCTGGTGACGGTCGTGAGCAGGGCGGTCGCGGCGACCGTGCCGACCAGCGAGATCAGGAAGACGACACCGGAGCTGAGCATGGCGTCGCCCATGGCTCGGGTGAGTTCGTCGAGGGTGGCGCTGGGGTCGTCGAGGGCTTCGGTGCTGGTGTCGTTGAAGACCAGGCCTTCGAGGAGGATGACGAGGATCTGCGTGACGACCGCGACGGTCAGCGAGATGCCCAGGACCGTGCGCCAGTAGGTGCGCATGGTGGAGACCGCGCCGTCGAGGATCTCGCCGACGCCGAGAGGGCGCAGCGGGATCACGCCGGGCTTGGCCGCGGGCGGCGGACCGCCCCAGCCGCTGCCCCAGCCGCCGCCGGGGCCGCCGTAACCGCCGTATCCGCCGGGGCCGTTGGGGCCGGACGGAGGGCGGTTGCCCCAGCCCGGGCCGGGCGGTGGGGGTGGCGGGGTCTGGCCGGGGGCCGGGGGGCCGGTCGGGGCGGACCACTGCGCGGGGGGCGGCTGCTCCTTGGACCACTTCGAGCCCTGCGGGTCCTGGCCCGGCTGCTGCGCGGGGTCGGGGCGGTCCGCCGGGTCGGCAGGGCCGGAGGCACCGGGCTCCTGCCCGTCGGACGGGGCAGATCCGGGCGAGGCCCAGCCCGGAGTGTCTTTCATCGTCGCTCCTTCACGGTGCCCGTCCGCGGTCGCGGCGGCAGGTTGGCAGCCATCGTGCCATGGGGTGGTCACCGGGGGACCGGCCGCGGTATCGGCTGCACACCTTCAATTGTCCGCCGGATACGGGGCAGACTGATCGCATGGCTGATCAGTACGCGCAATCCGGCGAGGACAACCGGCCGACCGAGATACCGGCGATCCGCTGGGAGGAGCCACCAGAGGGGCCCGTGCTGGTCCTGTTGGACCAGACGAGGCTGCCGGCAGAGGAGGTCGAACTGGTCTGTACGGATGCGCCGGCGCTGGTGGAGGCGATCCGGTCGCTCGCCGTGCGCGGGGCGCCGCTGCTCGGGATCGCGGGCGCCTACGGTGTCGCGCTCGCGGCCGCGCGCGGCTTCGACGTGGACGACGCCGCGAACGCGCTCGCGGGTGCCCGGCCCACCGCGGTGAATCTGGCGGTCGGCGTGCGCCGGGCGCAGGCCGCGTTCCGGGCCGGGCTCGCCAGGAGCGGGGACGCCGGGGAGGCCGCGGTGGCGGCGCTGGTCGCGGCGCGGGCGCTGCACCGGGAGGACGCCGAGGCCAGTGCGCGGATGGCGGAGCGCGGGCTGGCACTGCTGGACGAGCTGTTGCCCGGTGGCGGGCACCGGATTCTCACGCACTGCAACACCGGTTCGCTGGTGTCGGGCGGTGAGGGGACGGCGTTCGCGGTGGCGCTGGCCGCGCAGCGGGCGGGGCGGCTCAGGCGGCTGTGGGTGGACGAGACACGTCCGCTGTTGCAGGGCGCCCGGCTGACGGCGTACGAGGCGGCGCGCACCGGGATGGCGTACACGCTGCTCACCGACAACGCGGCGGGCTCGCTGTTCGCGGCGGGGGAGGTGGACGCGGTGCTGATCGGGGCGGACCGGATCGCGGCCGACGGGTCGGTGGCGAACAAGGTGGGGAGCTATCCGCTGGCGGTGCTGGCGCGGTACCACCATGTGCCGTTCATCGTGGTGGCGCCGCTGACGACGGTGGATCCGGAGACGCCGGACGGGGCGGCCATCGAGGTGGAGCAGCGACCCGGGTTCGAGGTGACCGAGGTCGCGGTGCCGCAGGCGCCGGTGACGGGCGCGGGCGGCGGGGTGCCGGTGGCGCCGCTGGGGACGCAGGCGTACAACCCGGCGTTCGATGTGACGCCGCCCGAGCTGGTGACGGCGATCGTCACGGAGGAGGGCACGGTGTCGCCGGTGACGGCCGAGGCGCTGGCGGAGCTGTACGGGAGGGCGCGGCGGGTGACGATCGGCTGAGAGAGGCCGAGTTTCCGCTTCGGTGGGGGCGGGGGTTTTCAGCATGAGGGGGAGGCGCGTGGCGGAGCGGGGCTGGGACGACGACAGTGAGTACCGGCGGGCGGTGGGCCGGGCCTGGGGCATGGTGGCGCTCGCCTCGTGCTGCTCGCTGCTGGTGGTGGCGCTCGTCGTCCTCGCCGTGCTCGGTGCGGGTGTGTTCGTGTTCCTCGTGGAGGCTCTCGGCGGGTAGCCGGGCGATCACTCGCAGCGTGGGCAGACAGTGACCGGCCGGTACGACTAAGGTCACTGGTCGGTGACCTGCCTCACCTCTGCCTTCGCCAATGTTACGAGAATGGGATGATGTCGTTTATGAAGGGACGAGTCCTTGTCGTCGACGACGACACCGCACTGGCCGAGATGCTCGGCATTGTGCTGCGCGGTGAAGGTTTTGAGCCGTCTTTCGTAGCCGACGGCGACAAGGCGCTGGCCGCGTTCCGGGAGAGCAAACCCGATCTGGTGCTGCTGGACCTGATGCTGCCCGGGCGGGACGGTATCGAGGTGTGCCGGCTGATCAGGGCCGAGTCGGGTGTGCCGATCGTGATGCTGACGGCCAAGAGCGACACCGTGGACGTGGTGGTCGGGCTGGAGTCCGGCGCCGACGACTACATCGTGAAGCCGTTCAAGCCGAAGGAGCTGGTCGCCCGGATCCGGGCGCGGCTGCGGAGGTCGGAGGAGCCGGCGCCGGAGCAGCTCGCCATCGGTGACCTGGTCATCGACGTGGCCGGGCACTCGGTGAAGCGGGACGGGCAGTCGATCGCGCTGACGCCGCTGGAGTTCGACCTGCTGGTCGCGCTGGCGCGCAAGCCGTGGCAGGTGTTCACGCGCGAGGTGCTGCTCGAGCAGGTGTGGGGATACCGGCACGCCGCCGACACCCGGCTCGTGAATGTGCACGTGCAGCGGCTTCGCTCCAAGGTCGAGAAGGACCCGGAGCGGCCGGAGATCGTGGTGACCGTCCGTGGTGTGGGATACAAGGCAGGACCCAGCTGACATGTCCGGAGACAGTGCCGCTTCGTCGCCCGGGCGGACCGGGGCGAGTGCGGGGCGGCCTGTCGGCGGCAAGGCGGGCGGCTCCCGCTGGGGGCGCTTCTTCGAGGGCGGGCTGCTCCAGGGCGGCGTCCAGGGCAGCCCGGTCCTGCGGTTGTTCATGCGCTGGGTACGGCGGCCGCTGCTGCCCGTCATGCGGCTGTGGCGGCGCAACATCCAGCTCAGGGTCGTCGCCACGACCCTGCTGATGTCGCTCGGTGTCGTCCTGCTGCTCGGATTCGTCGTCATCGGCCAGGTGCGCAACGGCCTGCTGGACGCCAAGGTGAAGGCCTCGCAGAGCCAGGCCACCGGCGGTTTCGCGTCGGCCAAGCAGAAGGCCGACACGGCGTTCACCGCGAACGGGGACGACGGCGCGGACGACCGCGCCAACCAGAACGTCAGCTCCTGGATGGGCGACCTGGTGGAGTCGCTCTCCAGCGGCGGCCAGGGCGCCTTCGACGTCGTCACGCTGCCCGCGGCCGGTGACGACAGCGGCGGCCGCGGACCGCGCGCCTCCGGCGAGGTCGACCCCACCGCCAGCGTCCCCGAGGACCTGCGGGAACGCGTCGACAGCGACAGCAGCCTGGCGGCCCAGAAATACACCCGCATCCAGTACACCAACGGCGACGAGTCGCAGCCGGCGCTGATCATCGGCAAGCAGGTCGACGACCCGAACGACGACCCGTACCAGCTCTACTACCTCTTCCCGCTCACGCAGGAGGAGAAATCGCTCAGCCTGGTCAAGGGGACGCTCGCGACCGCCGGGCTCTTCGTCGTCGTCCTCCTCGGGGCTGTCGCATGGCTCGTGGTGCGGCAGGTCGTCACGCCGGTGCGGATGGCGGCCGGGATCGCCGAGCGGCTCTCCGCGGGGCGCCTGCAAGAACGTATGAAGGTCACCGGTGAGGACGACATCGCCCGCCTCGGCGAGGCCTTCAACAAGATGGCGCAGAACCTTCAGCTGAAGATCCAGCAGCTGGAGGACCTGTCGCGGATGCAGCGGCGGTTCGTCTCCGACGTGTCGCACGAGCTGCGGACGCCGCTGACCACCGTACGGATGGCCGCGGACGTCATCCATGACGCGCGCGAGGACTTCGATCCGGTGACCGCGCGGTCGGCGGAGCTGCTCGCCGACCAGCTGGACCGGTTCGAGTCGCTGCTCGCCGACCTGCTGGAGATCAGCCGGTTCGACGCGGGCGCGGCGGCGCTGGAGGCGGAGCCGATCGATCTGCGGGTGGTCGTGCAGCGGGTCGTCAGCGGTGCGGCGCCGCTCGCCGAGCGCAAGGGCACGCGGATACAGGTGCGGGGTGATCAGCAGCCCGTGGTCGCCGAGGCCGACGCGCGCCGTGTGGAGCGGGTGCTGCGCAACCTCGTCGTCAACGCCGTCGAGCACGGCGAGGGCAAGGACGTCGTCGTCAAGCTCGCCTCGGCGGGCGGGGCGGTCGCGGTCGCGGTGCGCGACTACGGGGTCGGGCTGAAGCCCGGCGAGGCCACGCGCGTGTTCAGCCGCTTCTGGCGGGCCGACCCGGCACGCGCGCGTACCACCGGTGGTACGGGTCTGGGGCTGTCCATCGCCCTTGAGGACGCGCGGCTGCACGGCGGCTGGCTGCAGGCCTGGGGTGAACCCGGCGGCGGCTCGCAGTTCCGGCTGACGCTGCCGCGGACCGCGGACGAGCCGCTCAGGGGCTCGCCGATACCGCTGGAACCCAAGGACTCACGTCGTAACCGTGGACTTAATGACGCCGGACTGCCGCGCGGAGCGGGCGACGGGGAGAAGCGCGCCACCGTACCGGTGCAGCCGGCGGGCGAACAGGCGCCCGCGCGGGCGCCGCTCGCGCCCCGGCTGAACGCCGCGCCCCCCACCGCCGACCCCACCGCGCTGCCGGGCAACGGCGCGCGCGTGGTGCCGCGGCCCACCGGGGGCGCACGCCCGGCGGACGACGATGTGACAGACGCGCCCTCGCAGGACGCGTCGGCACCCGAGGCACCAGCTCCCGACGCCCGGAACGCCGGGTCGGAGGACCGCAGCAAGCAAGGGGGGGCCAGCCGTGGGCGCTGACCGTGTGGGGGGCGGCCGGCGGCGGAAGCCGGTGCGCACGGTGGCGTACGGCGTCTGTGGCGCCGTACTGCTCGCGGGGTGCGCCTCGATGCCGGACAGCGGGGATCTGCGCGACGTGGAGTCCACGCCCCGGCAGGACACACAGGTGCGGGTCTTCGCGCTGCCGCCCCGGGAGAACGCCGGGGCCAGGGAGATCGTGGACGGCTTCCTCGAGGCGCTGACCAGCGACGATCCCCATTTCGAGACGGCGAAGAAATATCTGACCGGCGATGCCGCCAAGGCCTGGAAGCCCGAGGCGTCGCTGACCGTGCTGGAAGAGGGGCCCGGGGCGACTCCGGAGGGCGTGAACGGCCGGGACACGCAGTCCGAGTCCTCGTTCCGGCTGTACGGCGACAAGATCGCCACCGTGGACGGGCAGCAGACGTACGCGCCCGCCGCGGGCACCTACGACAAGCCGCTGCACCTCATCCGGGAGAAGAAGAGCCATCAGTGGCGCATCGACGCGCCGCCGCCCGGTGTCGTGATGGGCAAGTCGGACTTCCTGCGCAACTACACGTCGGTCAACAAGTACTACTTCGCCTCGAACACGCCGTCCGCCACGGGCGGGCAGCCGGTGGCCGTCGCCGACCCCGTGTACGTCCGCAAGAAGGTCGACGCGATGACGCAGACGGTACGGCTGCTGCTCGCGGGTCCCTCGCGCTGGCTCGACCCGGTCGTCAGGTCGAGCTTCCCCACGGGGACGAGGCTGAACCTGCGCAAGGGCGTCACCTCGCTGACGCCCGACGAGCAGAACCGGCTGACGGTGCCGCTGAACGCCAGGGCCGACCGGGTCGGTGCGGGCAGGTGCCAGGAGATGGCCGCGCAACTCCTGTTCACGCTGCGGGATCTGACCCCCGCGGCCGTGGACGAGGTCGCCCTCCAGGGCTCCGACGGCACACAGCTGTGCACGGCCACGGCGAGCGACGCCGAGAACGCCGTCGTGCACGGGGTGGGCAAGAACGAGTACCAGTACTTCCTCGACGGCAAGCACCGGCTCGTGCGGCTGCCGAGCGAGAGCAGCACTCCGGACGTGGCGCCGGTGCCCGGTGCGCTGGGCGAGGGGGCCAAGGAACTGCGGTCGGCCGCGGTGTCGCGGGACGAGCGGAAGGCGGCCGGGGTCACGTTCGACGGCAGTGAGCTGTACGTCGGGTCGCTGGTGTCGGGCGCCTCGCTCGGCGATCCGGTGCTGCACAGCGACGGCAAGACGCTGAAGGACCGTCTCACCACGCCCAGCTGGGACGGCGACGGCAACCTGTGGGTGGCGGACCGTGATCCCGACCGGCCCCGGCTGCTGTTCCTGAAGGACGGCGCGGGCGAGCCGATCGAGGTCTCGACTCCGGGGCTGGACGGGCGGATCGAGGCGGTGCGGCTGGCCGCCGACGGTGTGCGGATCGCGCTCATCGTGGAGAAGGACGGCAAGAAGTCCCTCTCCATCGGGCGCGTCGAACGGGACGACAAGACGGACGAGGGTGCTGTCTCCGTGGTCGAACTGCGTTCCGTCACACCGCAGTTGGAGGAGGTCACCGCGATGTCCTGGGCGGGTGACAGCCGCCTGGTGCTGGTCGGGCGTGAGCGCGGTGGCGTGCAGCAGATGGCGTACGTCCAGGTCGACGGCTCCACTCCGGTGGGGTCGCCGCCTGCCGCGCTGACGGGGGTGAAGGCCCTCGCCGCGTCCGAGGAGGAGCAGCTGCCGCTGGTGGCGTACTCCGAGGAGGACGGCATCGTCCGGCTGTCGTCGGGGTCGAAGTGGCAGCAGGTGGTCAAGGACGGGACGGCGCCGGTTTATCCCGGGTAGTGGGGGAGGCGCCGGGTTCGGGTCGGGGCGGGGAGCGCTGAAGCATGCGTGACCTGACCCGGCCTGACGTGCCTGTGCGTGCCGTGGCGGCTTGTCCACAGGGAGTTGTCCACAGGGGTGGTCGGGCGGCTCGGGCGTTGGCACAGTGGTGGCCATGCGGGGGTGGTGGCGGGACCTCAAGGATCTGGTGCTGCCGGCCGAGTGCGGGGGCTGCGGGATGCCTCGCGCGGTGCTCTGCCCGGTGTGCCGTGCCGTCCTGAGCGGGAACGCACCGCGCCGGGTGCGACCGGTGCCGGAACCGGTGGGCTTGCCGGCGGTGCATGCGGCGGCGCCGTATGGCGACGAGGTGCGGGCGGTGCTGCTGGCCCACAAGGAACGTGGCGCGCTGGCGCTCGCGGGGCCGTTGGGGGCGGCTCTGGCGGGATCGGTCCGGGCGGGGCTGCGGGCGGCGCAGACGCGGGGGCAGGGGGCTTGGGAGGGGCCTGTAGACGGTTTGGTCGGGCGGCGGGATGGCGGGCGTCCGGCCGAGGTCGCGGTGGGGCGTGCGGTGGTGGTCCCTGGTGCGTCGGACGGGCGTCCAGGAAGCGTCGGCGGGGGCTCGGTGCGGCCTGGTGCGGGCCCGGGGGAGCGGGACCTCCTCGGTGTAGCGGCCAGGGCGGTCGGTGGTGCCGGGTATGGGGCTGCGGAAGGGGTCGTGCTGCTCGTGCCCGTTCCGTCCTCGCGTGCGGCCGTGGCGGCGCGTGGGCATGACCCGGCGCGGCGGATCGCGCTGGCCGCGGCTGCGGAGCTGCGGCGGGGCGGGGTGCCGGCGCGGGTCCTCTCGGTGCTGCGGCAGCGGCGCGGGGTGGCCGACCAGGCGGGGCTCAACTCTCGGGAGCGGCTGGACAATCTCGCCGGCGCGCTCTCGGTGGTTCCCGGCGGTGGGCGGCTGTTGCTCGGGGGTCCGGTCGTGCTGGTCGACGACGTGATGACGACGGGGGCGTCTCTTGCGGAGGCCGCGCGGGCCGTGCGGGCGGCGGCGGCTGAGCTGGGCGGTGAGGTGGCTGAGGGGTTCGGGGGGATGCGCGCGTATCGGGGAGAGGAGGTTGTGCGGGGCCGGGGTAAGGGGGTCGGTGGTTGTGGAAGTGGTGTGACTGCCGTGTACGAGGCTGTGGGCCGGGAAGGCAGAGGGGGAGGCTGCGGATCGGTGGGAGAGAGCGTGGGCGAGCAGGGCGGACGGGCGGGAACACGGGGCGCGGGGCTCGCTGGGGGCCGTGGTGACGTCGTCTGCGCGGCTGTGGTCGCTGCGTCGCCGGATGCATTCGAAATAAACCGGAACTGACTATGAACTTGCATCGTTGCAGGTAATGAGAGAACCAATTCACCTGAACGGAGGTACGCCGCAGTAGAGGGTGACGACATCCGTCCGGGCGAGATATGTTCGGTTGTGAGGAAAGGCCCAGGCCACACCTCTCATATCCGATTGCCGTGCTGTGGGTTTTTCACCATCACCCGTGCCGGTGGAGTGGAGATCTTGCCCGCGGGGGAGGAGGTGGAAGTCACCGAGTCCGAGGTTCCGGGACTCACCGGAGCCTGGTGCAAAAGGGAGATGCTCCGCCGTCGTAGCGGAGCGATCCGGGAACGGAGTTCTGCGTGGACATCGTCGTCAAGGGCCGCAAGACCGAGGTGCCCGAGCGGTTCCGCAAGCACGTGGCCGAGAAGCTGAAGCTGGAGAAGATCCAGAAGCTCGACGGCAAGGTGATCAGCCTCGACGTCGAGGTGTCCAAGGAGCCCAACCCCCGACAAGCCGACCGCTGTGACCGAGTGGAGATCACGCTCCGCTCCCGCGGTCCGGTGATCCGGGCGGAGGCGGCGGCAAGCGATCCGTACGCGGCGCTGGACCTGGCGGCGGAAAAGCTGGACGCCCGCCTGCGCAAGCAGCACGACAAGCGTTACTCGCGCCGCGGCGCGCGCCGGATCTCGGCAGCCGAGGTCGCCGACCACGTCCCGGGCGCGGCCACCCTCAACGGCAACGGCGTCCCCGTCCATGACGAAGAGCCGGACGGCATCCCCACCAAGAAGATCGGCTCGCTGGAAGTGAAGGGCGAAGGCCCCCTCGTCGTCCGCGAGAAGACCCACGTCGCCTCCCCGATGACCCTCGACCAGGCTCTGTACGAGATGGAGCTGGTCGGGCACGACTTCTATCTGTTCGTCGACTCCGAGACCAAGGAACCGAGTGTCGTCTACCGACGGCACGCCTACGACTACGGCGTCATCCACCTCAGCACGGACCCCATGGTCGCCCAGGCGCAGCCCCCCGCGGCCGGTGGCACGCTGGGTGGCTGACCGTCCGGCCTGACGGCTGAGCCGGTGCCCCTGGAGCGCGTGTGCGCCCCCAGGGGCACCGGTGTGCGACCACTTCGCGCCCCGCTCGGTCACCGCGGTGCCGTCCGGGCATGAAATCATGGCCGCACCGGCCCAACCGCTGGGCCGTTGCCTTGGGTTGGCGATGGCACAGGACCAGCCACAGCCTTCAGGGGGAGGAACGATGGCGGACAGCTTCGGACCGATGCAGGACGGAGATGCCGGCGACGGCGTCACCGACTTGGGCCCGGACACCGGCTCACCACGCAAGGAGCCGATCCGAGTCCTGGTCGTGGACGACCATGCCCTCTTTCGGCGCGGCCTGGAGATCGTGCTCGCGGCCGAGGAGGACATCCAGGTCGTGGGCGAGGCGGGCGACGGCGCCGAGGCCGTCGACAAGGCCGCCGACCTGCTGCCCGACATCGTCCTGATGGACGTACGGATGCCCAAGCGGGGCGGTATCGAGGCCTGCACCTCCATCAAGGAGGTGGCCCCCAGCGCGAAGATCATCATGTTGACGATCAGCGACGAGGAGGCCGACCTCTACGAGGCGATCAAGGCCGGCGCGACCGGTTATCTCCTCAAGGAGATCTCCACCGACGAGGTGGCCACCGCCATTCGCGCGGTCGCCGACGGACAGTCGCAGATCAGCCCGTCCATGGCGTCGAAGCTGCTCACCGAGTTCAAGTCGATGATCCAGCGGACGGACGAGCGGCGGCTCGTACCCGCGCCGCGGCTCACCGACCGTGAGCTGGAAGTCCTCAAACTCGTCGCCACCGGAATGAACAACCGGGATATCGCCAAGGAGTTGTTCATCTCCGAGAACACCGTGAAGAACCACGTGCGCAACATCCTGGAGAAGCTTCAGCTGCACTCCAGGATGGAGGCCGTCGTCTATGCGATGCGGGAGAAGATCCTAGAGATCCGCTAGCGCCTTGGTCAGGGGCGCGCGCAGTTCGGGCGCGTCCACCCGCTCCACGCGTACGTCCGTGCAGTCCACCCAGCTCGCCGCCTCGACCAGCGCCTGGGCGACCGCCGGGACCGCCTTCGGGCCGTCCAGCGTGACCTGCCGGGCCACCAGGGTGCGGCCCTCCCGCGCGGGGTCCACGCGGCCGACGAGACGGCCGCCGGCCAGGACCGGCATCGCGAAGTAGCCGTAGACCCGCTTCGGCTTGGGGACGTAGGCCTCCAGGCGGTGGGTGAAGCCGAAGATCCGCTCCGTGCGCGCCCGTTCCCAGATCAGGGAGTCGAACGGCGACAGCAGCGTCGTACGGTGGCGGCCGCGCGGCGGGGTCGCCAGGGCCTCCGGGTCGGCCCAGGCGGGCTTGCCCCAGCCCTCGACCGTCACCGGGACCAGGCCCGAGTCGGCGATCACCGCGTCGACCTGCTCGGCCTTGAGGCGGTGGTAGTCGGCGATGTCCGCGCGGGTGCCGACACCGAGGGACTGACCGGCGAGGCGGACCAGACGGCGCAGGCACTCGGCGTCGTCCAGCTCGTCATGGAGCAGCGCCTGCGGGACGGCACGCTCCGCGAGGTCGTACACCCGCTTCCAGCCACGGCGCTCCACACAGACGACCTCGCCGTACATGAGCGCGCGCTCGACGGCGACCTTGGTGCCCGACCAGTCCCACCACTCGCTGGTCTTCTTCGCGCCGCCGAGTTCCGTGGCCGTGAGGGGGCCTTCGGCGCGGAGCTGCTTGATGACCTGTTCGTAGGTGCCCTCGGGGAGGTCGTGGTGCCAGTGCGGGCGGTCGCGGTAGGCGCGGCGGCGGAACGCGAAGTGCGGCCACTCCTCGATGGGGAGGATGCAGGCCGCGTGGGACCAGTACTCGAAGGCGTGGGTCTCGGTCCAGTAGGCGTTCTCGACGGTCTTGCGGCCGACCGCTCCCAGGCGGGCGTACGGGATGAGCTCGTGGGAGCGGGCGAGGACCGAGATGGTGTCGAGCTGGACCGCGCCGAGGTGGCGCAGGACGCCGCGGACACCGGCCCGGCGGTCGGGGGTGCCGAGGAAGCCCTGGGCGCGCAGGGCGATGCGGCGGGCTTCGTCGGCGGTCAGTTCGGTCGAGGGACGCGGGCTCGTCATGAGGGGGACGATAGGCGGTGGCACTGACAACGGGGCCTGAGCTGCGCGATCACTACGAGAGCTCCACGCGCGCCGGCAGATACGGCGCCGTCGACGGCAGCCCCAGGTCCGACGGGAGCAGGGAACCCACCCAGCAGTCCCGGCGTACGCCCTGGTGCACGAGCCCGGAGCGCAGGACGCCCTCGACGGTGAAGCCGCAGCGTTCCGCCACCGCGCGCGAGGGGCGGTTGCCGACCTCCGCGCGCCACTCCACGCGGTCGATGGACAGCTGGGTGAAGGCCCAGCGGGACGCGGCGAGGACGGCCTCGGTGACGTAGCCGTTGCCGCGGTGCTCCTTCGTGCCCCAGAAGCCGACTTCGGCCGCGCTCATGGAGCGCATGGACAGCCCGAGCATGCCCACCAGCTCCTCCCCTTCGGGGAGGAAGAGACCCCACGTGAACATGGAGCCGTTCGCCCAGCCGTCGGGGACGAGTTGGGCCGTGAAGCTCTCGGCGTGCTCGCGCAGATAGGGCGAGGGGATGGTGGTCCAGCGCTGGATGTCGGGATCCTGGGCGGCCGCGTACACGGTGTCGGTGTCCGGTGGGCCGACCGTGCGCATCACAAGGCGGCCGGTGCTGAGCGTGACGGGTTCCATCGGCCGATTCTGCTCGGGGATTCACGACAAGCGCCATCTTTTCGCGGTGTGTGAGCGCGCGATCACCTTTCGCGCATTTCGTCGGCGGAACGCGGCACCATCCTCGCCCCCCGGCCGTTGTCCCCTTTGACGGAGATTTGAAGCAGTGGACGGTCGGCGTCCCCGGCAGGCTCCCGGCGTGGCCATGTCCTCGCTTACGATGGCCGTTGCTCAGTCAAGTCAAATGGAAACCGACCGTCCCAGGCCCGACCGGCAAGGAGACCAACCCCCGTGTCCGTCCTCTCGAAGATCATGCGTGCAGGCGAAGGCAAGATCCTGCGCAAGCTGCACCGCATCGCGGACCAGGTCAACTCCATCGAAGAGGACTTCGTCGACCTCTCCGACGCCGAGCTGCGAGCCCTGACCGATGAGTACAAGCAGCGCTACACCGACGGCGAGAGCCTGGACGACCTGCTGCCCGAGGCGTTCGCCACCGTGCGCGAGGCCGCCAAGCGCGTCCTCGGCCAGCGCCACTACGACGTGCAGATCATGGGCGGCGCCGCCCTCCACCTCGGCTATGTCGCCGAGATGAAGACCGGTGAGGGCAAGACCCTCGTCGGCACCCTGCCCGCTTATCTCAACGCGCTGTCCGGCAAGGGCGTTCACCTGATCACGGTCAACGACTACCTGGCCGAGCGCGACTCCGAGATGATGGGCCGCGTCCACAAGTTCCTGGGCCTGGAAGTCGGCTGCATCCTCGCCAACATGACGCCCGCCCAGCGCCGCGAGCAGTACGCCTGCGACATCACGTACGGCACGAACAACGAGTTCGGCTTCGACTACCTGCGCGACAACATGGCGTGGGCCAAGGACGAGCTCGTCCAGCGCGGCCACAACTTCGCCATCGTCGACGAGGTCGACTCCATCCTGGTCGACGAGGCCCGTACGCCGCTGATCATCTCCGGCCCGGCCGACCAGGCCACCAAGTGGTACGGCGACTTCGCCAAGCTGGTCACCCGCCTGAAGAAGGGCGAGGCCGGCAACCCCCTCAAGGGCGTCGAGGAGACCGGCGACTACGAGGTCGACGAGAAGAAGCGCACCGTCGCCATCCACGAGGCCGGTGTCGCCAAGGTCGAGGACTGGCTGGGCATCGACAACCTCTACGAGTCGGTGAACACGCCTCTGGTGGGCTACCTGAACAACGCCATCAAGGCCAAGGAGCTCTTCAAGAAGGACAAGGACTACGTCGTCATGGACGGCGAAGTCATGATCGTCGACGAGCACACCGGCCGTATCCTCGCCGGCCGCCGCTACAACGAGGGCATGCACCAGGCGATCGAGGCGAAGGAAGGGGTGGACATCAAGGACGAGAACCAGACGCTCGCCACGATCACCCTGCAGAACTTCTTCCGCCTCTACAAGCGCCAGGACCACGACGGCAAGGAACAGCCCGGTCTGTGCGGCATGACCGGTACGGCGATGACCGAGGCCGCCGAGTTCCACCAGATCTACAAGCTCGGCGTCGTCCCGATCCCGACCAACAAGCCGATGATCCGCAAGGACCAGTCGGACCTGATCTACCGCACCGAGGTCGCGAAGTTCGAGGCGGTCGTCGACGACATCGTCGAGAAGCACGAGAAGGGCCAGCCGATCCTCGTCGGCACGACGTCGGTCGAGAAGTCCGAGTACCTCTCGCAGCAGCTCAGCAAGCGCGGCGTCCAGCACGAAGTGCTGAACGCCAAGCAGCACGACCGAGAGGCGATCATCGTCGCCCAGGCCGGCCGCAAGGGCGCCGTGACCGTGGCCACCAACATGGCCGGCCGTGGTACCGACATCAAGCTCGGCGGCAACCCCGAGGACCTCGCCGAGGCGGAGCTGCGGCAGCGCGGCCTCGACCCCGAGGAGCACATCGAGGAGTGGGCGCAGGCCCTGCCGGCCGCCCTGGAGCGTGCCGAGCTCGCCGTGAAGGCCGAGAAGGAAGAGGTCGAGGAGCTCGGCGGCCTCTACGTGCTGGGCACCGAGCGGCACGAGTCGCGTCGTATCGACAACCAGCTGCGCGGTCGTTCCGGCCGTCAGGGCGACCCGGGCGAGTCCCGCTTCTACCTGTCCCTCGGTGACGACCTGATGCGCCTGTTCAAGGCCCAGATGGTCGAGCGCGTGATGTCCATGGCCAACGTGCCGGACGACGTGCCGATCGAGAACAAGATGGTCACGCGCGCGATCGCGTCCGCCCAGTCGCAGGTCGAGCAGCAGAACTTCGAGACGCGCAAGAACGTCCTGAAGTACGACGAGGTCCTCAACCGCCAGCGCGAGGTCATCTACGGCGAGCGTCGCCGCGTCCTGGAGGGCGAGGACCTGCACGAGCAGATCCAGCACTTCATGGACGACACCATCGACGCGTACATCGCCGCCGAGACCGCCGAGGGCTTCGCGGAGGACTGGGACCTCGACCGGCTGTGGGGCGCCTTCAAGCAGCTCTACCCGGTGAAGATCACCATCGAGGAGCTGGAGGACGCGGCCGGCGACCGCGCGGGCCTGACCGCCGACTTCATCTCCGAGTCCATCAAGGACGACATCCACGAGCAGTACGAGGCCCGTGAGGCGCAGCTCGGCTCCGAGATCATGCGTGAGCTGGAGCGCCGGGTCGTGCTGTCGGTCCTGGACCGCAAGTGGCGCGAGCACCTCTACGAGATGGACTACCTCCAGGAGGGCATCGGCCTGCGCGCGATGGCGCAGAAGGACCCGCTGGTCGAGTACCAGCGCGAGGGCTTCGACATGTTCACCGCCATGATGGAGGGCATCAAGGAGGAGTCCGTCGGCTACCTGTTCAACCTGGAGGTCCAGGTCGAGCAGCAGGTCGAGGAGGTCCCCGTCGAGGACGAGAAGCCGTCCCTGGACAAGCAGGACGCGGTGCCGGCGCAGGCGGGCGCCCGCCCGGAGATCCGCGCCAAGGGCCTCGACGCCCCGCAGCGCCGGGATCTGCACTTCTCCGCGCCGACCGTGGACGGCGAGGGCGGTGTCGTCGAGGGCGAGTTCGCCGACGACGACGAGCCGGTGCGTTCCGAGGCGGACGGCCTCACGCGCGCGGAGCGGCGCAAGCAGTCGCGTGGTGGGCGTCGTCGCAAGAAGTGACGGAAGTGACGGTGTCTGCGACGCCGTAGCGGATTGAAGGGCCGGGTCACCTGGGGTGGCCCGGCCCTTCGGCGTACCGGGGGTGTCAGTGGTCGTCCGTGCGGTGGTCGCGGGGGTCGCGGGGGCCGCCCAGTTCCACCGCGGTGCAGCGCCAGCGGCGGTCCCGGCCGAGTTCCACGCGGAAGGCCATGGCGCGCAGCTGGTCGCCGGCGCCGATGCGGGCGAAGGCCTCGAAGGCGCCGGGGTGCGGGACGTAGTAGCCGATGTCGCGGACCACAGGGCGGGTGCCGCGGGCCCGGAGAGGGCCGCGTTCGGCGAGCTCGGCGAGTTCGTCGTAGGCGCGGCCGACGGTGTGCCGGAGCATCGAGTGGACGGGGCGCTGGCCGCTGAGGACCAGTACGAGCAGTTCGGCGATGTGGTCGGTGGGGTGGAGCTGGGGGACGGCGGGCCGGGGTGTGGTGGGGGCGGAGGCGGTGCGGGGGCCTGGGCGGAGGGTCGTGGCTCCGCGGGGCGTGGCCGGGCTTGGGGGTGCCGGTGGGCGGTTGTCCGCGGGCCTGGTGCGGGTGGTGCCGTTCGGGGAGCCCGGCGGACGGCCGTCGTCGGGGGTGGTGCGGGGCGTTCCGCCGACCGGGGTGCGGGGCGGGGTGCCGCCGGGGCGGCGGGAGTCGCGGCGGCTCGGCGGGCGGGTGCCCGGGCGGAGCTGCGACCTGGTCATGACCTTGTTCATGGAGATCCCCGTTCGTGGAGCCCGGTGCGATGCGGTGTGATGCGCCGCGCCGCGTACCGGGCGGTAACTTCGGCGGTTGAGGATCTTGTACGGGGTCGAGGGCGACGGCGGCAAGGAAGCGCGGAGGGTGCGGCGAGGGTGCGGGATGTTCGCTTATCCGGGTGATTCGCGGTGCCGGAAGCCCGTGGTCGCGGGGGCGCCCCGGGTGAGTTTCCGGACGGGGGTGGACGCCTCCGAGGGGCCGGGCAGGGACTCGAAAGGGGACGCCCGCACGTATCCTGAAGGCTCTTCGGGAGGTCGTCACCGCTCTGCCGGGAGCCTCCGCGGAGCCTTCGTCCACGCTGTCCGACCACGAAAGCGGCAACCATGCGCGTCTACGTCCCCCTGACCCTCTCCGGTCTCGCCGAGGCGTACAAGACGGGCGAGTTGGGGCCCGACCCGCTCGTCGCCTACGCCGTGACGCCCGCGTTGCGCGAGTGGTACCTCTCCGACGACATCGAGGAACTCGAGTACGCGGCGCTGAACCGGGCCGCGCTCGCCTCGCTGCGGCTGCTGGCGGCGGACGCCGACGCGGTACGGCGCCGGGTCGTGGTCGCGGTCGACGTGCCCGACGGTGCGGCGGTCGCCGATCCCGACCGGGGGCTCGATCCGGCGGCGCTCGGTGAGGTGCGGGTCGCCGGGGGCGTGGCGCTGGCCAAGGCGGCCGCGGTGCATGTCGACGCGGATGACGCGGAGGCGGACGTGGCCGCGGGGGCGGAGGCGCTGGCGGCGGCGGACGCCGGGGACGACGACGCGCAGTTCGTCGTGGACGGGACCGAGGACCACGATCTGCTCTGGTACGCCACGCAGGAGATTCCCCAGCTGGTCGGGCTGGGCGGCTGAGGCTGCTGGTGCGTGCCGGCCGTGCCCTTTGAGCTGCGGGTCTCTTGATTGTCAGTGGGGGCGGGTACTTTTTTGGCATGGGGAAGCACAGGGGCGCGCACATCGTCTGGGACTGGAACGGGACGCTGTTCCACGACAATGACGCGATCATCGGGGCGACGAACGCGGCGTTCGCGGAGCTGGGGCTCGCGCCGATCACGATGGAGCAGTACCGGGCGCTGTACTGCGTGCCGGTGCCGAAGTTCTACGAGCGGTTGATGGGGCGGTTGCCCACCGAGGCCGAGTGGCTGGTCATGGACGAGACCTTCCATCGGTACTACAGCGAGCACCGGGTGGGGTGCGGGCTTGCGGTGGGGGCGGCGGAGCTGCTCGCGGGGTGGCGGTCGGCCGGGCGCAGTCAGTCGATCCTCAGCATGTACGGGCATGAGGAGCTGGTGCCGTTGGTGCGGGGGTTCGGGATCGAGGCGCACTTCGTGCGGGTGGACGGGCGGGTCGGGCCGTCCGGGGGGAGCAAGGTGGAGCACATGGAGCGGCATGTCGCGGCGCTTGTCGGGGTCGATCCGGCTCGTACGGTGGTGATCGGGGACGCTGCCGATGATGCGGTGGCGGCGTTGCATGTGGGGGCGCGGGCCGTTCTGTACACCGGGGGGTCGCACGGGCGGGCCAGCCTGGAGGAGGTTGGTGTACCGGTTGTGGACACCTTGGCCGAGGCTGTTGCGGAGGCGGAGCGAATAGCTGCGTGACGTGACGTGATGCGGGGCGTGGGCTGATGGGCGGCTTGATGCGGGGCGCGTGCTGATGGGTTGCCCGGCGTAGGTGTTGCCGTCGCGGGGTCTTCGCTTGCCCGCGCTGGCGGGGTGCCGCTGCGCCCACCCGTGCCGCCCCAGCGGCACGACTGCCCGCAGCTGGGGCAGCGCAGAGGGCGGCTGTCGCTGTCGGGTGGGCGGTGCCCTTGCGGCATGGCTGCCCGCAGCTGGGGCAGCGCAGGGGGCGGCTGCCGGTGCGGGGTGGGCGCTGCGTCGGCGGCATGAGCCCGGCTACGTCAGAGGGCGGCGGCTGTCGCTGCCGGGTGGGCGCCGCCCTTGCGGCATGGCTGCCCGCAGCTGGGGCAGCGCAGAGGGCGGCTGCCCGCAGCTACCGCGGCCGCCGTTGCCAGTGACTGCCCGTAGCTACCGCGGCGGCGCCCCGCGACCGCCCGCCCCGCCTACGTCACCGGTGCCTTGGCCCGCAGTACCGTCAAGAACTCCCGCATCCACGCCGAGTGGTCCGGCCAGGCCCTCGAGGACACCAGCGTGCCGTCGACGACCGCCTCCGTGTCCTGGAAGGTGGCGCCCGCCGACTGCATGTCGGGTTCCAGGGCCGGGTACGCCGTGACGCGGCGGCCGCGGAGGCCGTCGATCGCGGCCGTGAGGAGGGGGCCGTGGCAGATCTGGGCGACCGGCTTGTCGGCGTCGAAGAAGGACTTCAGGATCTTGCGGAGTTCCGGGTCGTTGCGGAGGTACTCCGGGGCCCGGCCGCCGGGGATGACGACCGCGACGTACTCGCCTGGGTCGACGTCGGCGAAGGCGAGGTCGGCCGGCCAGGTGTAGCCGGGCTTCTCGGTGTAGGTGTCGAAGCCGGGTTCGAAGTCATGGACGACGAACTGCAGCTTCTTGCGGGTCGGGGCCGCGATGTGGACGTCGTAGCCCTCCTCGCGGAGCCGCTGGTAGGGGTACAGGACCTCCAGTGACTCCGCAACGTCGCCGGTGACGATCAGGATTTTGGCTGTCATATCGGCAACCTGCATCCGAAACAAGCACTTGGCAAGAGGTCGGGGACTGTACGGGGACTGTTCCGGCACTGTGCAGAACGTCAAAGTTCGGGCCCTGGTTTTGTACACATACGGCTCATGACGGGGCCCCTGTAAGGAGCGATAGCCTTGGTGGCGTGATCAGCGCGATAGTTCGCGGGGGCACTGTCGCCCCTGCCCTGCGCCCGGTGAGCACGGACGACATCCGTGTCCGGGCGTCAGTCGCTGGTCCGCGCGGGCGGGACGGAGGTGCGGAACCCTCCAGGGCGCCGCGCACACCTCATGACAGGGCCTCCCAGAGATCAGCGTCACACCTTTCGAAGGCGTCGACATTGGCTGATATCACTCCGCCCATCTCACCTCGCGGCATAGCGTCGGAGCGGACCGGACACCCCGGGCCGTGGCGTAGAGCCGCAGAGGGAAGAGACCGTACTTCCTTCTACGTCACGCAACGGCGCGCGACAGGAGCCAGAGGACAATGCAGACCAAGCTGGACGAAGCCAAGGCCGAGCTGCTCGAGAGGGCTGCCCGGGTAGCTGAGAACAGCCCGGTCGGGGGGCGCCTACCGACCGGGACGACGGACAAGGGCACCCCCGACCGGGAATCCGTGCTCGCGTTCCTCCAGCGCTACTACCTGCACACCGCCCCGGAGGACCTCACCGACCGCGACCCGGTCGATGTCTTCGGAGCCGCCCTTTCGCATTACCGGCTGGCCGAGAACCGGCCACAGGGCACGGCCAATGTGCGGGTCCTCACGCCCACGGTGGAGGAGAACGGCTGGGCGTGCAGCCATTCGATCGTCGAGGTCGTCACCGACGACATGCCCTTCCTCGTCGACTCGGTCACCAACGAGCTGACCCGGCAGGGACGCGGCATCCATGTCGTCATCCACCCGCAGGTCGTCGTCCGGCGCGATCTGACCGGACAGCTCATCGAGGTGCTCCCGAAGCGCCCCGCCGACGACCGCAGCGAGCTTCCGCACGACGCGCACACCGAGTCGTGGATCCATGTGGAGATCGACCGCGAGACCGACCGCGCCGACCTCAAGCAGATCACCGCCGATCTGCTGCGGGTGCTCTCGGACGTCCGTGAGACGGTCGAGGACTGGGAGAAGATGCGGGACGCGGCGCTGCGGATGGCCGAGGAGCTGCCCGCCGAGCCCACCGCCGGGGACCTGCCCGAGCAGGAGGTCGACGAGGCCCGCGAGCTGCTGCGCTGGCTGGCCGCCGACCACTTCACCTTCCTCGGGTACCGCGAGTACCAGCTCCGCGAGGACGACTCCCTCGCCGCCGTGCCCGGCACCGGCCTCGGCATCCTGCGCTCCGACCCGCATCACGCCGAGGACGAGAGCCACCCCGTCAGCCCCTCCTTCGAGCGGCTGCCCGCCGACGCCCGGGCCAAGGCCCGCGAGCACCGGCTGCTGGTGCTGACCAAGGCCAACAGCCGCGCGACCGTGCACCGGCCGTCGTACCTCGACTACATCGGGGTGAAGAAGTTCGACGCGGAGGGCAACGTCGTCGGGGAGCGGCGCTTCCTCGGGCTGTTCTCGTCCGCCGCCTACACCGAGTCCGTGCGCCGGGTCCCCGTCATCCGCCGCAAGGTGGACGAGGTGCTCCAGCGCGCCGGGTTCTCGCCCAACAGCCACGACGGGCGCGACCTGCTCCAGATCCTGGAGACCTACCCGCGCGACGAGCTCTTCCAGACCCCGGCCGACGAGCTCCAGTCCATCGTCACCAGCGTCCTCTACCTCCAGGAGCGGCGCCGGCTGCGGCTGTACCTGCGCCAGGACGAGTACGGCCGCTACTACTCGGCCCTCGTCTACCTGCCCCGCGACCGGTACACCACCGGCGTCCGGCTGCGGATCATCGACATCCTGAAGGAGGAGCTCGGCGGCATCAGCGTCGACTTCACCGCCTGGAACACCGAGTCGATCCTGTCCCGGCTGCACTTCGTGGTCCGCGTCCCGCAGGGCACCGAGCTGCCCGAGCTCAGCGACAGCGACAAGGAGCGCATCGAGGCCCGCCTCGTCGAGGCCGCCCGCTCCTGGGCCGACGGGTTCGCCGAGGCGCTCACCGGCGAGCTGGGCGAGGAGCGCGCCGCCGAACTGCTGCGCCGCTACGGCAGCGCCTTCCCCGAGGGCTACAAGGCCGACCACACCCCGCGCGCGGCCGTCGCCGACCTGTGCCACCTGGAGCAGCTCGGCGAGGACAACGACTTCGCCCTGAGCCTGTACGAGCCGGTCGGCTCGGCGCCCGAGGAGCGCCGCTTCAAGATCTACCGCAAGGGCGAGGCGGTCTCCCTGTCCGCCGTCCTGCCGGTGCTCAGCCGCCTCGGCGTCGAGGTCACCGACGAGCGGCCGTACGAACTGCGCTGCTCGGACCGTACGACCGCGTGGATCTACGACTTCGGTCTGCGCATGCCCAAGTCACAGAACGGTGCCGGGGACTACCTGGGTGACGACGGCCGTGAGCGCTTCCAGGAGGCCTTCGCCGCGACCTGGACGGGCAAGGCGGAGAACGACGGCTTCAACGCCCTCGTGCTGAGCGCGGGCCTCGGCTGGCGGCAGGCGATGGTGCTGCGGGCGTACGCCAAGTACCTGCGCCAGGCGGGCTCGACGTTCTCGCAGGACTACATGGAGGACACCCTCCGCAACAACGTCCACACCACCCGGCTGCTCGTCTCCCTGTTCGAGGCGCGGATGTCGCCGGACCGGCAGCGCGCCGGGCACGAGATCGTGGACGCGCTGCTGGAGGAGGTCGACGCGGCGCTCGACCAGGTCGCCTCGCTCGACGAGGACCGCATCCTGCGCTCCTTCCTCACCGTCATCAAGGCGACACTGCGCACGAACTTCTTCCAGGAGGCGGCGGGCGGCAAGCCGCACGCGTACGTGTCCATGAAGTTCGACCCGCAGGCCATCCCCGACCTGCCCGCGCCGCGCCCGGCGTTCGAGATCTGGGTCTACTCCCCGCGCGTCGAGGGCGTGCACCTGCGCTTCGGCAAGGTCGCGCGCGGCGGTCTGCGCTGGTCCGACCGGCGTGAGGACTTCCGGACCGAGATCCTCGGCCTGGTCAAGGCGCAGATGGTGAAGAACACCGTCATCGTGCCGGTCGGCGCCAAGGGCGGCTTCGTCGCCAAGCAGCTGCCCGACCCGAGCGTGGACCGGGAGGCGTGGCTGGCCGAGGGCATCGCCAGCTACAAGGTGTTCATCTCGGCGCTGCTCGACATCACCGACAACATGGTCGCCGGTGAGGTCGTCCCGCCCGCCGACGTCGTACGGCACGACGAGGACGACACCTACCTGGTCGTCGCCGCCGACAAGGGCACCGCCACCTTCTCCGACATCGCCAACGGGGTCGCGGAGTCGTACAACTTCTGGCTCGGCGACGCCTTCGCCTCCGGCGGCTCGGCCGGTTACGACCACAAGGGCATGGGCATCACCGCGCGCGGCGCCTGGGAGTCCGTCAAGCGGCACTTCCGGGAGCTGGGCGTCGACACCCAGACCGAGGACTTCACGGTCGTCGGCATCGGTGACATGTCCGGTGACGTGTTCGGCAACGGCATGCTGCTCAGCGAGCACATCCGCCTGGTCGCCGCCTTCGACCACCGGCACATCTTCATCGACCCGAAGCCGGACGCGGCGACCTCCTACGCCGAGCGGCGCCGCGTCTTCGAGCTGCCGCGCTCCAGCTGGGCCGACTACAACGCCGAGCTGATCTCGGCCGGTGGCGGCGTGTTCCCGCGGACCGCCAAGGCCATCCCGCTCAACGCGCACATCCGCGAGGCCCTCGGCATCGAGGGCAAGGTCTCCAAGATGACGCCGGCCGACCTGATGAAGGCGATCCTCAAGGCGCCGGTCGACCTGCTGTGGAACGGCGGCATCGGCACGTACGTGAAGTCGAGCGCCGAGTCGCACGCGGACGTCGGCGACAAGGCCAACGACCCGATCCGCGTCGACGGCGCCGACCTGCGCGTCAAGGTCGTCGGCGAGGGCGGCAACCTGGGCCTGACCCAGCTCGGCCGGATCGAGTTCGCGCTGCACGGCGGCAAGATCAACACCGATGCCATCGACAACAGCGCCGGCGTGGACACCTCCGACCACGAGGTGAACATCAAGATCCTGCTCAACGGCCTGGTCACCGAGGGCGACATGACGGTCAAGCAGCGCAACAAGCTGCTCGCCGAGATGACCGACGAGGTCGGCCGCCTGGTCCTGCGCAACAACTACGCGCAGAACACCGCGATCGCCAACGCGCTCGCCCAGTCCAAGGACATGCTCCACGCCCAGCAGCGCTTCATGAGGCACCTGGTGCGCGAGGGCCACCTCGACCGGGCCCTGGAGTTCCTGCCCACCGACCGCCAGATCCGCGAGCGCCTCTCCAACGGCCAGGGCCTGACCGGCCCGGAGACGGCCGTGCTGCTCGCGTACACGAAGATCACGGTCTCCGACGAGCTGCTGCACACCTCGCTGCCCGACGACCCGTATCTGCGCACCCTGCTCGACGCGTACTTCCCGACCGCGCTGCACGAGCAGTTCGCCGAGCAGATGCACAGCCACCCGCTGGCCCGCGAGATCATCACGACCGTCCTCGTCAACGACACGGTCAACACGGGCGGTACGACGTACCTGCACCGCCTGCGCGAGGAGACCGGGGCGTCCCTGGAGGAGATCGTCCGGGCGCAGACCGCGGCCCGCGCGATCTTCCGCTCGGCCGCCGTGTGGGACGGCGTGGAGGCCCTCGACAACCGGGTCGAGGCCGCCGTGCAGACCCGTATCCGGCTGCACTCGCGCCGTCTCGTCGAGCGCGGCACGCGCTGGCTGCTCAACAACCGGCCGCAGCCGCTCCAGCTCGCCGAGACCGTCGAGTTCTTCAGCGAGCGGGTCGAGCAGGTGTGGTCGCAGCTGCCGAAGCTGCTCAAGGGCGCGGACCTGGAGTGGTACCAGCGGATCTACGACGAGCTGTCGGGCGCCGGCGTCCCGGACGAACTCGCCACGCGCGTGGCCGGGTTCTCCTCCGCCTTCCCCACGCTCGACATCGTCTCCGTGGCGGACCGCAACGGCAAGGAGCCGCTGGACGTCGCCGAGGTCTACTACGACCTCGCCGACCGGCTGCACATCACGCAGCTCATGGACCGCATCATCGAGCTGCCCCGCGCGGACCGCTGGCAGTCCATGGCCCGCGCCTCCATCCGCGAGGACCTCTACGCGGCCCACGCGGCCGTGACCGCGGACATCCTGGCGGTGGGCAACGGCACCTCCACTCCCGAGCAGCGCTTCAAGGCCTGGGAGGAGAAGAACGCGGCGATCCTCGGCCGGGCGCGCACCACCCTGGACGAGATCCAGAGCTCGGAGACGTTCGACCTCGCCAACCTGTCGGTGGCCATGCGGACCATGCGCACGCTGCTGCGAACGCATTCGTAGGCCGTACGAGCTCGTAGTGCGGTACGAGCAACAGGGCGCCCCGAGCCGTCAATTGGCTCGGGGCGCCCTTTTCTTGGCTTGCTTTAGGCAAAGGGAAGGGCCACGAATTACCGTTTCCCGCTAAGAGTTGAGTCGTGAATGTGTGGGTTGTCGGCGGCAGCGGTGCCGTGGTGAATTTCACCGTCTTCAATGTGCTGTTGCACGGGCTCGACCGGCAGGCGCTGGTGGCGACGGTGCTCGCGAGCGTCGTCGCCGTGTTCACCAACTATCTGGGCCTGCGCCTCCTCGCCCACCGCGACCGCGCGGCGGGGATCGCTGAGGGGCCCACCCTGTTCTTCGCCTTCCGCGGGATCGGGGTGGTGATGGAGAGCGGCCTGTTCTACGTCGGCTATCACGGCCTCGGCCTTCACGGACCGCTCGGTTCGAACGCCGTGAAGGCCGTGTCCCTCGTGCTGGCCTCGGCCTTCCGGTTCCTGCTCCGGCGCACGTGGGTGGTGCCGCAGGAAGCGCTGAGCCGGTCCTAGACGGCGACCTTGGGCTTCGGCTTGGCCTTGGGCTTCGTGGTCGTCTTGTCGCCGGTGAAGGCCTCGTACTCCTTCAGGACGTCCTCGGTGGGTCCGTCCATGCGCAGTTCGCCGCGCTCCAGCCACAGCACCCGGTCGCAGGTGTCGCGGATCGACTTGTTGTTGTGGCTGACCAGGAACACCGTGCCGGCGTGCTTGCGCAGCTCGCGGATGCGTTGCTCGGAGCGCTTCTGGAAGGAGCGGTCGCCGGTGGCGAGGGCCTCGTCGATGAGGAGGACGTCGTGGTCCTTGGCGGCGGCGATGGAGAAGCGGAGCCGGGCGCCCATGCCGGAGGAGTACGTGCGCATGGGCAGGGTGATGAAGTCGCCCTTCTCGTTGATGCCGGAGAAGTCGACGATCTCCTGGTAGCGCTCCTTGATCTGCTCGCGGGACATGCCCATGGCGAGGCCGCCGAGGTAGACGTTGCGCTCGCCGGTGAGGTCGCCCATCAGGGCCGCGTTGACGCCGAGGAGGGAGGGCTGGCCGTCGGTGTAGATGGCGCCGCTCTCCACGGGGAGCAGGCCCGCGACCGCCTTCAGCAGCGTCGACTTGCCGGAGCCGTTGGTGCCGATGAGCCCGATGGCCTCGCCCTTGTAGGCGACGAACGACACCTTCTTCACCGCGTGCACCTTGCGGACGCCGGACGCCCTCTCGGTCTGCTTGCGGCGCATGATCCGGTTGAGGGCGGCGGTCGCGGAGCCCTTGCCGGCGCCGGTGCCGTTGACGCGGTAGACGATGTCGACGTTGTCGGCGATGACGGTGGGGGCGTTCGTGTCGATGACGGTGGGGGAGTTCTCGTCGGTGTTCTCAGCCACGGCCGTACGTCTCCTCAGCCTTCCAGAAGTAGATGAAGCCGCCGACTCCGGCGAGCAGGGCCCAGCCCGTCGCGATCAGCCACACGTGCGCGGGCAGCTGGCTGGAGTGGAAGCTGTCGATCAGCGCGAAGCGCATCAGGTCGATGTAGATCGCGGCGGGGTTGGCCTGGAGGACGGGGACCACCCACGACGGCCAGTCGCTGTGCTTGCTGGCCAGGTGCTCGATGCTCCACATGACGCCCGAGACGTACATCCAGGTGCGCAGGACGAACGGCATCAGCTGCGCGATGTCCGGGGTCTTGGCGCCGAGCCGGGCCATGACCATCGAGACGCCGGCGTTGAACACGAACTGCAGGACCAGCGCCGGGACCGCCAGCACCCAGGACACCGCCACCGGCACCCCGAAGCAGAGCAGGATCACGACCAGGGCGCACATGGAGAACAGCAGCTGCTGGAGCTGCTGGAGGCAGAACGAGATCGGCAGCGCGGCCCGCGGGAAGTGCAGGGCGCGCACCAGGCCGAGGTTGCCGGAGATCGCGCGGGTGCCCGCCAGGATCGAGCTCTGCGTGAACGTCCAGATGAACACGCCCGTCACCAGGAACGGGACGTAGTCCGGCACGCCCTTCTTGGTGCCGAGGAGCACACCGAAGATGAGGAAGTAGACCGCCGCGTTGAGCAGCGGGTTCATCACCTGCCAGATCTGGCCGAGCTTCGCCTGGCTGTACTGGGCGGTGAGCTTGGCGGTGGAGAACGCGGTGATGAAGTGGCGCCTGGCCCACAGCTGCCGGATGTACTCGGGCAGGCTCGGGCGGGCACCGCTGACCGAGAGGCCGTGGCGGGCGGCGAGGGCCGCGAGGTCGCCGGCGGGGGGCATGGGGGGCGCCGCGTCCGTCGGGGGCGGTGTGTGGAGGACCTGGCTCACATCCGCTGCTTTCGCTCAAGGGGGGTGGGGTGCGGTGACGGGGTGTCGTCGCCGTGCGTTTCCTTACGTGACTCTTCACGTTCTCTTACGTCGGGACGGCACCGTATCGTCGCAACGTGAGCGTAGGCCGTGTGGGCGTCGGAACGCAACCGTTTCGTCGTGACGGCTGACGTGGGGACGGTCCCGTTTCGTCGTGACGTGTTGCGTGGGGACGGGACCGTATCGTCCTAACGCCCTATGCTGGTCGGCATGACGACGAACGCCGACGAGCCTCAGACGCGTCCGCGCCGCCGGGCCCCCGCCGGGGCGGCCGTGTTGCGGGAGGATGTGACGGAAGCCATCCGGGCGGCCGTCTTCGAGGAGCTCGCGGCGGTCGGCTACGCGCGGATGTCCATCGAGGGGATCGCGCGGCGGGCGGGCGTGGGCAAGACGGCGGTGTACCGCCGCTGGCGTTCCAAGCTGCATCTGGTGCTGGACGTGGTCTCGGCGCTCGCCGTGCAGGGGCTGCCGGCGCCGGACACGGGCGCGCTGGAGAGCGATCTGCGACTGCTGTACGAGTTGACGTCCCGGGCGCTGCGGCACCCCGTGGCCTCGCAGATCCTGCCGGACCTCCAGGCGGAGGCGGCGCGCAATCCCGAGATCGCGGAAGCCGTGCAGAAGGCGCTGCGGGACGGGCAGGAGGGCGTCGCCAGCAAGATCATCGTGGCGGCGGAGCAGCGCGGTGAGGTCCGGGTGGGTCCGGACGACGAACTGGCCCTCGACTTGATCTCCGGGCCGCTGTACTGGCGCTCGGTCGTGATCCGCAGCCCGAAGCTCCCGAAGGGTTACCTGGACGCGCTGGCGCGGTCCACCGCGGCGGCGATCAAGGCGTTGTAGGCGCTGTAGGCGCTTCAGGTCTGCGCCGGTGGTGCCTGGCCGGCCCACAGCCGCCGGGTGAGTTCCGTCAGGTCCGGTGTGCGCAAGGTCCGGCCGCCGGAGCCGGGCAGCGGGACGTGCAGCGCCTCGGTCCAGCGTGCGGGGACGGCGCTCAGTCCGTGCACGGCTCCCGCCAGGGCCCCGGTCACCGCGGCGACGGTGTCCGTGTCGCCGCCGAGGTCGATCGCGGCGCGTACGGCGTCCTCGTAGGACGAGGTGGTGCGCAGGGCCCACACGGCCGAGCCGAGGCAGGGCCAGACGGCGCCGTTGAACTCCGTCGCGTGGTCGGGGTGCCAGTCGGGGGCGAGGACGGTGGCGTAGCGGGCGCGGTGGTCGGGGTGGACGGCGGCGAGGGTGGCCGGGAGCGCGGCCAGCGGGTCGGCGCCGGTGAGGGCGACGCGGATCATCTCGTGCAGGACGGCGGTGCCCTCCCAGGCGGCGCGGTCGCCGTGGGTGAGGGCGGAGAGCCGGCGGGCGGCGGCCATGGTGGCCTCCCGCCCCTGGCGCGCGAAGTGGACGGCGGAGGGGGCCGCGCGCATCAGCGCACCGTTGCCCGCGGCCCGTTGGTTCGTCTGGAAGTGCAGGGCGGCGGCCAGGTCCCAGGGGTCGCCGCTGGTCAGCACGGCCTCGGTCTGCAGGCCGATGTCCTTCGGCTCCGCCGCCGCCCAGCGCCGGAACCGGTCGAACACGTCCGGCAGTTCGAGGCCGCCGCACTCCAGCAGCGACTCCGCTGTCAGTACGGCCATCTGCGTGTCGTCCGTGGCCTCGCCGGGGTCCCAGCCGCCGCCCCCGCACATCTCGCCCCCGTGCCCAGGCCGCGGGAAACGCGCGGAGAAGGCGCCCTCGGGGCCGAACTCGAAGGGCGCGCCCAGCGCGTCACCGACGGCCGAACCGATGACGCAGCCAAGGGCGCGGTCGAGGGCGGGATCGAGGGCGAGATCGAGAGGGCGGTCGGAGGCGTGATCGAGGGTGCCATCGGGGGCATGATCGGGAGTGCGGTCCGGGGCGTGATCGAGAGCGCGGTCGGGGGCGGTCTCGCCGGGGTCGGTCATCCGGGCAGGCTAGCCGGGAGGCGGGCCGCCGGGGCTGGGAGGCTGGAAGCCGGGCCTTGGGAGGCCGGCCGTCGGGGCCGAGAGGCCGGCCGCCGCATTCAGTCGCGGGCCCCTCTGGGGCCGAGGGGCCGGTCGACGCACTCAGTCGCGGGCCGCCTCCGGGCCGAGAGGCCGCCCGACGCGCTCAGTCGCGGGCCGCCTCCGGGTGCAGGCGCACCCAGCCTTCCCAGGCCGACGTGATCATGTCCTGGATGTCATGTCTGGCCTTCCAGCCGAGTTCTGTCGTGATGCGGTCGGCGGAGGCGACCACGCGGGCCGGGTCGCCGGGGCGGCGCGGGTGCACGGTCGGGGGGTGATGGTGTCCCGTCACGGCGTTGATGTGGTCGATCATCTCGCGGACGGAGACGCCCTCGCCGCGGCCGATGTTGAGGGTGAGGTCGCGGCCGGGAGCGGAGCTGAGGGCGCGGGCCGCCGCCACATGGGCCTCGGCCAGGTCGACCACGTGGATGTAGTCGCGGACACAGGTGCCGTCCGGCGTCGGGTAGTCGTCGCCGAAGATGCGCGGGGCCGCGTGCTCCGTGAGCTTCTCGAAGACCATCGGGACGAGGTTGAAGACGCCCGTGTCGGCGAGGGCAGGGGTCGCCGCGCCCGCCACGTTGAAATAGCGCAGGGAGGCGGTGGCGAGGCCCGTCGCCCGGCCCGTCGCGCGGACCAGCCATTCGCCCGCCAGCTTCGTCTCGCCGTACGGCGACAGGGGCACGCACGGCGTCTCCTCCGTCACCAGCTCCACGTCCGGCATGCCGTACACCGCCGCCGAGGAGGAGAACACGAACGACGGCACCCCGGCCGCGGTGACCTGCTCCAGCAGGATGCGCAGGCCCTCCACGTTCTCCCGGTAGTAGTGCAGCGGCAGGGCGACCGACTCGCCGACCTGCTTCTTCGCCGCCAGATGCACGACCCCGGTGATCGCGTGGTCGGTCAGCGCGCGCGCCACCCGCTCGGCGTCCAGCGTGGAGCCGACCACCAGCGGCACCCCGTCCGGCACCCGCTCGGCGATCCCCGTCGACAGGTCGTCGTACACCACCGTCTGCTCGCCCGCCTCGGTCATCGCGCGCACGACGTGCGCCCCGATGTATCCGGCGCCGCCGGTGATCAGCCAGGTCATGTACGGCCGTCCCCTCGTCAGGTGGAGCATGGTGGAGCTGTTGTCAGTCAACCAGGCGCGGCACTCCGCCCAAGACGCCTGTGGACCTGCCCTGTGAACGAGCGGGCGCGGGCAGCGGTGCCCGTCCGGCGGCCGTGGTGCGCCACAGGCGGGTGTACGACAGTGCCGCCGCCCACACCAGCAGGCCGTTGCGGACGACCATCAGCGCGCAGCCCGTCCAGGTCGCCGCCGCCACCTCGGCGTACAGCACCGGGTACACCACCGCACTGACCGCCGTCGCCGCCACGATCAGCGCGGCGACCGGCCGCTGTGCCGTGTGCCGCGAGGTCAGGCACACGGCGGCCAGGCCCAGCAGCCAGATCATGTACTGCGGGCTGATCACCCGGCTGGTCACCGTGAACAGGAGTACGGCCGTGAGGGCCGCGTCGTAGGGGGTCGCCGGGGTCCGGTGCCGCGCCCGCAGCCGCCACCACAGCAGGAGGCCGAAGGCGACCGCCGTGGCGGCCAGCGAGGCGTGGGCGACGAGGGGCACGTACGGGCCCGTGTACTCCAGCGCCCCGTACTGGTAGCGGACCGTGCCCGGCCAGCCGGCGTGGGTCGCGAGGCCGAGGGCCGTGCCGCCCAGCGACTCGATCTGCACGCCCCGGCCGCCCTGTTGGCGCAGGAACGCGAAGGGGTTGTCGAAGAACGTCAGAAGGACGGTGAGGGCCGTCGTCCCCGTCAGGGCCGCCCAGCGCCACACCGACCGGGTCGCTCCGCCCCGCTCCACGCCCAGCAGCACCAGCACCGGCCACACCTTCACCAGCGCGCCCAGCGCCGCGAACGCGCCGCACGCACGCGTGGAGCGCGGCAACGTCAACAGCGCGATGACGGCCAGGGCGGTGACCTGCACGTCGTAGCGGGCGAGCGGTACGTGGAGGAGGAGCGGGAGGCCGCCGGTCCACAGGGCCGCGCCGCGCAGACTGCACCCCGGACGCGTGCCCGCGCGGGACAGCGCGTACGTGATCGCCGCGTCGGCGAGGAGTGTCAGGGCCACGAACGCCCGGAAGTACGTCAGGCCGGGCAGGAGGGCCGGGGACAGCAGGACCGGGGCCGCGCCCGGCGGGTACTGCCACAGCGGGTCGTGCGCGGGGAAGGTGCCGGCGGACAGGACGCCGTACCAGTGGCCGTACAGCCGCCACACCTCACGGGCGACGCCACCGCCGCCCAGCAGCGGCAGCGAGTCGTGGGCGAGCAGCCACAGCATCAGGGCGCGGGTGGCGAGCCAGGTGGCGCCGAGCCGGAGCAGGGGGTGGTTCATCACGGCGGATCGCATCACGGCGGATCGTAAGCCGTGCGAATGCCTCATTCACGCCCATACATGCATGTACAGGGCGGGAGTCACTCAGGCCTTCTCCTCCAGTGCCGCCGCGTCCAGTGCCGTCGTCAGCTCGTCCAGCCGGGTCCGCAGGGTCCGGATCTCGTCGACGTCGAACCCGGTCGCGGCGGCGATGCGGCGGGGCACCTGGAGGGCGGACTCGCGCAGGGCCGTGCCCTCCTCGGTGAGCCGCACCTCCACCGACCGCTCGTCGCGCGCGCTGCGCTCCCGGCGGACGAGGCCGGCCGCCTCCAGCCGCTTGAGCAGCGGCGAGAGCGTCCCGGAGTCGAGGCGCAGGTGCTCGCCCAGCTTCTTGACCGGCAGGTCGCCCCGCTCCCACAGGACCAGCATCACCAGGTACTGCGGATACGTGAGCCCCAGGTCCTTGAGGATCACGCGGTAGACGCCGTTGAAGGCGCGGGACGCGGCGTTCAGGGAGAAGCAGATCTGCTGGTCGAGGCGGAGCCAGTCGCTCGTGGGCGTGGTCATGTCTCCAGGATAGCCCGTGGAGGCAATTTAGTTGTGCACAACTGAATTGTGTGCTCTACTTGTGGTCATCGGTTCACGGCCCCGGGCCGCGAACACCGAGTCACGACCTCCGAGAGGACTGGTTTTTCATGGACGCGCTCTACACCGCTGTCGCCACCGCCACCCACGGCCGCGAGGGTCGCGCCGTCTCCAACGACGGCAAGATCGACCTTCCGCTGAGCATCCCGGTGGAGATGGGCGGCAACGGTCAGGGCACCAACCCCGAGCAGCTGTTCGCCGCTGGCTACGCCGCCTGCTTCGGCAGCGCCCTCGGTCTCGTCGGCCGCCAGGCCAAGGTCGACGTCAGCGACGCCGCGGTGACCGCCGAGGTCGGCATAGGCAAGCAGGGCGAGGGCTTCGCCCTCCAGGTGACGCTCCGCGTCGAGCTGCCCGACAGCGTCGACGAGGCCACCGGCCGCAAGCTCGTCGAGACCGCCCACCAGGTCTGCCCGTACTCCAACGCCACCCGTGGCAACATCGAGGTCGAGCTCGTCATCGAGTAGTCGCCGGGCATGCGTGAGGGCCGGTGCCGACCGCACCGGCCCTTCGCGTTTTCTCAGCGCGTTTTTCTCAGCGGCCGGGGCGCCCGGCCGGACGCCAGGTGGACGGCCGGGTCGGGGTGGGCCGGGACGGGCTGGACGGCATACGGGCTCCGGTGGCGGGGGGTCGGTCAGAGGTTCTCGGTGAGCGCGGCGGCGGGCGACGCCGGCCGCGGCACCGTCGTCAGCGGGGAGTGCCCGAGCTCCGCCGCCGCGGACGGCACCGGGTACCGCTCGGCGAGCGGCACGATCGGCGGCAGCTCGGTCTCGCCCAGCACGACACGGCGTACGACCCGCTCGGCGGCGCGTCCGTCGTCGTACGGGCAGAAGCGCTCGCGGAACGCCGAGCGCAGCTGGTTGGAGCGGGAGCCGCGCCAGTGCCCGGTGGCGAAGATGTCGATCAGCTCGTCCTCGCTGCGCGCGACCGCGCCCGGCGGGAAGGAGCGCAGGTCGAAGTAGGTCCCGCGGGCCGCCTCGTACGCCGCGTAGTCGTCGTCGGTGGCGTGGATCACGATCGGCCGGTCGAGGCCCGCGTAGTCGAACATCAGGGACGAGTAGTCGGTGACCAGGGCGTCCGAGGCCAGGCAGAGGGACTCCACGCTCGGATGACCGGTGACGTCGAGGACCCGGGCCGAGTCGGCGGCGAGCGGACCCGGGTGGCGGGGGTGGGCGCGGGCCAGCACGACGAAGCGGGGGCCCAGGCGGCGCAGGACGCGGTCCAGGTCGAGGGTGGGGCGCTGGGTGCGGCGGTAGTCGCGGTGGGTCGGCGCGTACAGGATCGCGACCGCCCCCTCCGGGATGCCGAGCTGCTCGCGCAGCCGTCGCACGTCCTGCGAAGTGGCCCGCTGGAGCACGTCGTTGCGGGGGCTGCCGTACGGAAGGGTGGTGTAGCCGCCGGGGAAGACGCGCTCCCAGGTCAGGGTGGAGTGGCGGTTGGCGGACAGGACGTAGTCCCATGTGTCGACGTCGTCGAGGAGGGCCGTGACGTCCATGTCCCATGCGGCGGCGGGGTGTTCGAGGAGGTCCAGGCCCATGTGCTTGAGGGGCGTGCCGTGTCGGGTCTGGACGACGGTCTGGCCGGGGCGCTTGACCAGGCGGGGGTCGAACTCGGCGTTGCCGACGAGGTACTTGGAGCGGGCCAGCGCCGTCCAGTAGGCGGCGGTGCCGGGGCGCAGCCGGCGGGTGGCGGTCGGGATCGTGTGATGGTGCTCGGGAGCGGCGATCCACGCCGTGCGGATGTGCGGGGCGAACTCGCGGAACGCCGACTCCAGGGCGCCCGGGTCGCCGCCGTGGCCGCGGTCCCCGTACGCCGAGAAGACCGCGCGGTCCTCGTGCAGCGGGAGGCGGAGCTGGACGCGGTAGTGGAGCCGGAGGGACACGGTGCGCAGGGCGCCGGCTAGGCGGGCGGTGCGGACCATGGTCCGGTGGCTGAGCCTCTTGGCCAACTCCAGCGCGCGGTAGACGCGGTGCAGGTTCAGGCGGACCAGGGTGTGGCGCAGGCGGGCGCGCCACGGCACCCGGTGGCCCGGGGCGCGGTAGCGGCGGTAGTGGTCGCGGGCCCGGCCCAGGAACGCGGCGCGAGCGGCCCGCGGCAGCCGGTGCCGGTCGGTGAACACCGCCGTCAGCCGGTCGACCATGCGACGGAACAACACCGGCCGCCACCGGCCGAGTTCGGGGTGCTGGTCGAGGAACGCGAAGAGCCGGTCGTACTGGTCGAAGAGGTCGAAGCAGCCCATGGTGGCGTGCCGTTGCCGCCTGCGCTGCCGATGGTGCACACACACCCGGTCCAGCGTCGCGATCGTCTCCGCCGTCATCAGGACCGGATACGTCCAGGGCGTGTCCTCGTAACGGCCCGGCGGGAAGCGGAAGCCCCCGCGCTCCACGAACTCCCGGCGGTACACCTTGTCCCACACCACCGTGGTCGCCCTCAGCAGCCCGGGACGGTCCTCCAGGCGGAACGGCGCCGGACCCTGCTCGGTGAGCAGGAGCGCCGGCGCCGTGCGGGCGGCCTCGCCCCGCCAGTCGACGAGCGCGTGGTCGTGGACCAGCACGTCCGGCTCGCCCGTCTCCTTCAGCCGGTCGGCGATCGCCCGGAGCGCGTCCGGGGTGAGGGTGTCGTCGCCGTCCAGGAACACCACGTAGTCACCCGTCGCCGCCGCGAGACCGGCGTTGCGCGCCGGGCCGGGCCCCCGGTTCTCGGCGAGGTGCACCGGCCGCACCCGGGGGTCGCGGGCCGCGAACTCGTCGACGATCTCCCCGCAGGCGTCCGGCGAGCGGTCGTCGACGGCGATCAGTTCCAGATCGGGGTACGACTGGGAGAGCACCGACTCCAGACACTCGTGCAGATACGCCTGAACCTGGTACGCGGGGACGATGACACTGAACCTGGGCAAGGCACATCCATGGGGGAGGGGTCGGCGCGGGCGTTCGGCCCGGGAACGGCCGGTGCGGTGACTTGGTTACGTCCCTTGCGGCATACGGGGGACGCGAAGGGGCGGACCGCTGCCGGTCCGCCCCTCGGAAACGTCAACCTGACTGCCGTACGCCCTACTTGACCGCGCCCGCCATCACGCCGGTCACGAACTGCCGCTGGAACGCGAAGAACACGATCAGCGGGATGACCATCGAGATGAAGGCGCCGGTCGCCAGGATCTCGATGTTGCTGCCGAACTGCCGTACCTGCTGCTGCAGGGCGACCGTCAGCGGCTGCGAGTCGGCGTTGGTGAACACCAGCGCCACCAGCATGTCGTTCCACACCCACAGGAACTGGAAGATGCCCAGCGAGGCGAGTGCGGGTGCGGCGAGGGGGAGGACGACGGTGGCGAACAGCCGCGCCTCGCCCGCCCCGTCCAGGCGCGCCGCCTCCAGGAGTTCCCTCGGGATCTCCGCGAAGAAGTTGCGCAGCAGGAAGATCGCGAACGGCAGTCCGAAGCCGACGTGGAACAGGACCGCGGCGATGATGTCGCCGAAGATCCCGAGCTCCCGGAACAGCACGGTCAGCGGGATCAGCGCCACCTGCACCGGCACCACCAGCAGCCCCACCACGACCATGAACCAGGTGTCGCGGCCCTTGAAGTCCATCCACGCGAAGGCGTAGCCCGCCATCGCGCCGATGAGCACCACCAGCAGGGTCGCCGGGACCGTGATCCACACGGTGTTGAACAGGGAGTCGGTGATCGTCTCGTTCTTCAGGAGGGTCTCGTAGCTGTGCGCGGTCAGCTGGCCCGGTGCGCTGAACACCTTCCACCAGCCGGAGGCGGCGATGTCGGTCGGGTCGCGGAACGACGAGACCAGCAGCCCGAAGGTCGGCACCAGCCAGATCAGCGCGACACAGATCAGGAAGATCCGCAGGGCGCCGCCCGCCGCCCCGCTCGCCACCCGGGCGGCGAGGGAGCGCTTGGCGCGCACGGTCGTGTCGAGAGTGCTCACCGCTCACGCTCCTTCCGCAGCCGGCGCAGATTGACCCACATCACCGGCAGCACGAGCACCAACAGGATGACGCCGATCGCGCTGCCGATGCCGTAGCTCGCGCCGCCGCCGAAGGACGACTGGAACAGCTGGAGCGCCAGCACGTTGGCGTCGTCCATGGTGGGCTGCGGGGCGATGATGTAGACGAGGTCGAAGATCTTCATCACATTGATCATCAGGGTGACGAGGACGACGACCAGGACCGGCGCCAGCATCGGCACCGTGACCTTTCTGAACACCTGCCACTCGTTGGCACCGTCCACCCGGGCCGCCTCCAGCAGATTGCGGTCCACGCCCGCGAGGCCGGCCGCGATCAGGATCATCGCGAAACCCGCCCACATCCACACGTACGCCCCGATGATCGCCGGGGTGACCAGGGTCGGGCCGAGCCAGTCGATGCCGTTGTAGGGGGCCGCGAAGTTCGAGCCGGGGAGCCTCAGTTGGGCGCCGTCCGCCTCGCCGGGCAGATGGAAGGTGCCGTCGGCGCCGCTCGTCGTCGAGGCGACGACCTCGCCGTCCTTCACGGCCTCGATCTTCACGCCCTTCAGCGCCTTCTCACCGGCGTCGATCTGGCCCTTGGTGCCGCCGCCGCCCAGCTTGAAGTCCAGCCACACCGTGCCGTCGATGCCCTCGCCGGTGGCCGGCCTGGCGTCCTCGGGGCTGCCGGGGAGCCGGTTCGGGGCGATGCCGACCAGTGGCAGCAGGGCCGGGGTGCCCGCGTGCACGGTGCCGGTCGACGTGAACGAACCCCCGCCCGAGGCCTTCAGATCGCTCACCGCCGCGTTCGGCCGGGCCTTCGGATAGACGGAGGAGTCCACGAACGCGTCGTGCACGCTCGTCACCACCGCGTTCGCGACGCCCTGGTCCGGGTCCGCCGCGTACACCAGCCGGAAGATGATGCCCGCCGCCAGCATCGAGATCGCCATCGGCATGAAGACGATCAGCTTGAACGCCGTGCCCCAGCGCACCCGTTCGGTGAGCACCGCGAAGATCAGGCCGAGCGCGGTGACCACGGCCGGGGCGACCGCGACCCAGATCGCCGTGTTGCGTACGGCGGTCAGGGTCGCGTCATTGCTGAAGATGTCGCCGTAGTTGCCCAGACCGACGAACTTCGAGCCGTCGGCGTCGTAGAGACTGCGCCAGATCGAGTACCCGATCGGGTAGACCACGAGCGCGCCGAGCAGGACCAGCGCGGGCAGCAGGAACAGCACCGCCACCCACAGTCTGGTCCTCGTCACGCTCTTGCGCGGAGACACGGAGGGCGTCGGCAGTGCGCCGGCGCCCCCCGTCGAGTTCGCCACCGAGGCCATCGGCGTCAGCTCGACCCGTACGCCTTGGCCGCGTCGGCCTCCAGCTTCCGCTGGGCGCCCGCGACATCGCTCGGGTTGCTCAGGAAGTCCTGGAGGTCCTTCCACTCGCCGGTGCCCTGCGTGCCGCCGAAGGCCGCCGGGGCCTGGTCGGACATGTCGAACCGGAAGTCGTCACCGGCGTCGATCAGCGCCTTGGCGATCTGCCGGGTCACCTCGTCCTTGTACTTGCTCTGGTCCATCTCCTTGTTGGGGGAGAGGATGCCGCCCTGCGCCGCCCAGATCTCGGCCGCGTCGGTCGAGGCGAGGAACGTCAGCAGCGCCTGCGCGCCCTTGCCGTCCTTCAGCGCCACGGCCACGTCACCGCCGCTGACCACGGGGGAGTCGGCGCCCACCGCCGGGAACGGGAAGACCTTGGCGTCCGTTCCCACCTTCGCCTTGGTGTCGGCGTTGATGTTCGCGGTCACGAAGTCGCCCTCGTAGACCATCGCGGCCGGGGTGTCACCGGTGAAGGCCTGGGTGACCGACTTCGGGAAGTCCGTGTCCAGCGCGCCCTTGCGGCCGCCCGCGAGCAGCTCGTCCTTGCCCCACAGCTCGGCGAGCGTGGTGAGTGCCTGCTTGACGGAGGGATCCGTCCACTTGATCTTGTGCTGGGCGAGCTGGTCGTACTTCTCCGGTCCTGCCTGGGACAGATAGACGTTCTCGAACCAGTCCGTCAGCGTCCAGCCGTCGGCGCCGCCGACCGACACGGCCGGTGAGCCGGCGTCGGACAGGGTCTGCGCGGTGGTGAGGAACTCCTTCCACGTCTTCGGCGTCTCGGTGATCCCGGCCGCTTCGAAGGCCGCGGTGTTGTACCAGATCAGGGACTTGTTGGCGGCCTTCGCGTACACGCCGTACTGCTGGCCGTCGACCGCCCCGAGATCCCGCCAGCCCTGCGAGAAGTTCTTGTCCAACTGGGCCTTGGCCTCCGCCCCGAGGGGTTTGAGCCATTTCTTCTGCGCGAACTGGTGGAGCACGCCGACCTGCGGCAGGAACGCCACGTCCGGCGGCTGACCGCCCTCGATCTTGGCGCCGAGGAAGGTGGAGGTGTTGTTGCCGGTCGGCACGAACTTCACCTTCGCGCCGGTGCGCTTGGTGAACTCCTTCAGGACCTGGGTGAAGTTCTCCTGTTCGGCTCCGGTCCAGACGGCCGCGACCTCCAGGGTCTGGCCGTCGAGCTTGGGGAGGGTGACGGAGGTGCCGGTCCCCGTGCCCTTGCTTTCGTTGTCGCTTGCGTTGTCGTCGTCTCCGCCGCACGCGGTGAGCACGAGGGCTCCCGCGAGGAGGGCGGCTGCCGTCGCCGCGGCCCTACGTGTCCGGTATGTGCTCGTGCTGCGCATCACTGCCCCGTTCTGCGTCCTCGTCGAACGTCGAGCGCTGTCCCGTGGGCTCTGGTCTACGCCGGGGGCATGGGGTCGGCAAGACCGCGTGCGGTGTCAAGTGGGAGATCGTTGCGCCGTCGTAACGCTGCGTTCCGGCAAAGGCGCTAGAGGAGGGACGGCACCTCCGTGGCCGCGACCTCCCGGGCTGCCCGCTCCAACGCGCTGGCCAGCAGGGCCAGATCCGTCGGGCCGTTCCCCAACTCGCGCACCGGGCGGCGGGCCGGTGGGTCGCCCATCCGCTCCCAGTCCAGGGGGACCACGGTCGGCCGCAGCGTCGCCGTGCGCGGGATGCGGCCGGTGACCCGCCCGCCCTGGAACGCGGTCGTACGTCCGTCCGCCCAGGTCAACCGCCCACGCCCCGGCGCCGGTTCGTCCGGTCCCGGCGTCACCGCGTCCAGTACCACCCGAAGCGGCGCCCGCCGCGCCGGTTCCGACTCCGCCGTACGGCCGCCGGAGGCCGCCGCCGCGACCAGATGGACGCCGAGCCGCTCGCCCTCCCGCGCGACGGCTTCCAGGGCCCGCATCACCGAGCCCGCCGACGGTCTGCCGGGGGAGCCCAGCGGGGGCGAGACCAGCGCGTCCAGGTCGTCGACGACGACCACGAGACGGGGCAACGGGGGCGCCGACTCCGTGCGTTGCCGGGCCGCGCCCGGGCGCAGGCGCATGGTGGAGCTGGGCGGGCTGTCCAGGTCGCCGGTCCCGGTGGCGCCGCGCTGGGCGACCATTCGGCCCGACAGCTCACGGCCGGTGTGCCACTCGGTGAAGTCGGACCGGCCCAGCAGCTCCGCCCGCCGCTTCAGCTCGGCGCTCAGGGACTGCGCGAACTCCCGCATCCGGACCGGGTCGTTGGCGGCGAGATGGGTGGTCACATGCGGTACGTCGGTACAGACCCGCAGCCCTTCCCCGTGCCCCGCGCCCGCGCTCACGCCGTCGCGGCCGTCCATCAGGACGATGCTCAGCCGGTCGGGACGCTCGGCCGCCGCCAGCGAGGCGACGACCGCCCGCAGCAGTTCCGTACGGCCGCTGCCCGCCGGTCCCTCGATCAGCAGATGCGGGCCGTCCGCCACGAGGTCCGCGCCGACCGGCCCGCGCGGTCCGGCGCCGAGCACGGCCCAGGCCCGTCCGCCGAGCGACTCGGGGTCGTCCGCCGCGGCCGCCCAACGGGCCATCAGCGAGGCCGGGGTGGCCCTGGCCAGCCCCAACTCGTCCAGCAGCCGCGCCATCTGGGGCAGTGGCGCCGACACGCGCGCGTGCCGCTCCGGACCGGTGCCGTCCGTGCGCAGCGGCGCGAGCGCCCGCGCGAACCGCTCCGCCCAGGCGAGGGAGACGGCGTCGACGGCGGCGACGGTGCCATGGCCCACGGGACCGGCCGGGGGCTCGACGGCGGAGGCGTGGTCGGCGGTGGCCCGCGCGACCCGCAGCAGCCGCAGGGCCGTCGCGACATCGCCGCTGAGCAGCGCGACCGCGCCGCACGCGCGGAACGTCGGCGCCGCCGTGCACGCCGCCTCGTACGTCTCCGTCACCGGCGACGCGGGCGAGGCCGGTGACGTCTCGGCGAGGCACAGCACATGGATCCCGGCCCGCGGCCCCTCCAGCGCCAGCCGCGCCACGGCCTCGCGCACATCGGCGCCGCCGGGGTCGCCGTCCACGACGAGGACGGTGTACGGCCCCGCGAAGCCGGTCGCGTCGACGGTGTCGTCGTCCTGCGCCCAGGATGGCCGTCGGGGCGCCACTGCCGCGGGCGGTGCGGGCGCGTCCTCCAGCCTTCTGAGCAGCTCTTCCGTGCGCGCCGTCGCCTGTTCGCGGTCGTAGGCGAGGAGGAGACGGCAGTCCTGGCCATGGCCCGGGCGCAGCTGCGGGAGCCAGCCGAGCCAGGACCACTCGGCGGTGCGCTCCGCGGCCGGGCGGGAGCGGTCCGCGCTGAGCAGGACCAGCTCCAGGGTGTCGGGGGAGTGCAGTGCGGCGAGCTGGGCCAGCACCGCGCGGGCCAGTCCGGCGAGCCGCGCGCGGGGGCCGGCCAGCCCCAGCGAGCCGACCTCGCGCAGATCGGCGGTCACCGGGACCGCGGGCAGCAGCCCCGAGCCGTCGGGCGCCGCCCGGTCGGCCGTGCCCAGCCGGACCGTCAGCGCCTCCGGGTGCCCCGGGCCGCGCTCCCACAGCCGGGGCCCGGGGCCCAGCGCCGTCAGCAGCAGCGCCGCCGGGTCCGGCCAGGTCTCCGGCAGCTGGGACGCACCGGCCACGGCGTCCGTCACCGGGTCGGCCGTCTCCTCGTCGTAGGCCTCGGTCCGGTCCGCGGCCGCGCTCTGCTCACCGCGCCCGCCAGCCAGCCGCCGCGCCCACGCGCCGAGCCCGCCCCGCTTGCGCAGGCCCTGCGGTACGTCGGTGCCGCGCAGGGGGGTGCCTTTGCGGCGGCCGGTGCCGGGGGCGTCGGCGGCGTCGGGGCCGTCCGCGGTGCGTGTGTGCTCCGCGGAGGCGGAGGCGGAGTCGGCGTCACGGTGGATGGCCGCGCCGCGCGCGGAGTGGTCGACGGGGCTGTTCTGTGCCGGTCGGGCTGAGGCTGCGCCCGGTGCCGGGCCGACCGGGCGGGCGTCCTGAGCGCCGCCGTAGGCCGAGGCCGCGTCGGCGGAGCCGCCCTGTGCCGGGTCGGTCGAAGCCCTGCCGGAGGACGGGGCGTTGCCGGACGGGGCGTGGCTTCCCCTCGTACCGCCGGTGTCTCCACCGGGCGCGTACGCCTCACCCGTGCCCAGCCGTCCGCCGTGCGTCTGCCCGCTGTCGGACGCGCCAGGCCAGGCGGCACCCGCGACGCCGGACACCCGGCGCCGGGAGCCGGTGCCGTGCGGCCTGGGGTCCTGGCTCTCGATCCGGGGCGCGCCGCCCTGGCCCGGTACGACCGGAGCTTCGGTGGTGGTGCGGCCCTGGCCCGGTGCGGCCCATGGGGCCGTGCCGGTGGTGTGCCGGGTCGGGGCGGAGGGTGCCGCGTCGCCCCCGGCCGTGTCCTCGTCCGGCGGCGCCGGCACGCGCACGTGGCCCTCGCCGTCCGGGGCGGTCCGCAGCCTCGCGCCGGGCCCGCCGGGCGGGGCCAGACGGAGGGCCGACTCGCCGATGCGCAGGAGGGCGCCCGGCGGGAAGCGGACCGGACGGGTGCCCACGCGGGTGCCGTCCAGGACCGTGCCGTTCGTGGAGTCGAGGTCGGCGACCGAGACGCGGCCGTCGCCCGCGACCGTGACCGCGCAGTGCAGCCGGGAGACGTCCGGGTCGTCGAGCGGGACGTCGGCGTCGGCGGAGCGGCCGATCTCGACCCGGCCGCCGTGCAGGAGATGGACCCCGCCCGCGTCCGGCCCGGCGACCACGTCTAGGCGGGCCGGGGCGTCGTCGACCTCGGGGTGCGGCTCGGGGTCGGTGGGGGCGCCGAGGGACAGCACCGCGCCGTCGGTCAGCGGGGGCTCGCCTAGGGTGCAGCGCCGGTCGTCGAGCCGCTCGGCACCCGCGTAGAGCACGGGCTGGCCGGAGCCGGGGGCGCCGTCGCCGGAGACCGCGGAGGCGAGCGCGGAGGTTATCGCCGCCAGGGCCGTCCCCGCGGGGGCCGTGACCAGCACGTCGCGGCTCGGGGTGCGGCCCCGGGCCGCCTCGGCGGGCGGGGCCAGCGGGTCTACGACGGTCAGCCGGATCTGCATCGCCGTCAGCGGTCCCTTCTGCCCGGGCGCGGACAGTCCCCCACCCCACACGAGCACATCGGCCAGTACTGCAGGCATCCTCGCACCTGCCACTGACAGTCTGCCCGCCCCCCGGTGGCAAGTGATCTTGATTGGTCAGCTCTGCCCCCAAAAGTGCCTGACCAAGGCCGCGCCGGTGATCACTTGAGATCGGTCACGTACGACTGTGGCAACCGGCCGACCGGGTCGAGCGTCTTTCCTTCGAACAACCACGGGAACCGGTACGTAAGACGCACAGAAAGACGACAGGCTGCTCCTACGGGAGGCGGCACTACAGTGGGTCGGAACATACGCAAGCAAGCAGGGAGCGCATGACGTGCGGCCGGTAGGCAGCAAGTACCTCCTCGAGGAGCCGCTCGGACGCGGCGCCACGGGCACCGTGTGGCGCGCCCGGCAGCGCGAGGCCGCGGGCGCCGAGGCGGCCGTCCAGGGGCAGCCCGGTGAGACCGTCGCGATCAAGGTCCTCAAGGAGGAGCTCGCGAGCGACCCGGACATCGTGATGCGGTTCCTGCGGGAGCGCTCCGTCCTGCTCCGGCTCACCCACCCCAACATCGTCCGGGTCCGCGACCTGGTCGTCGAGGGCGATCTGCTGGCCCTGGTCATGGACCTGGTCGACGGTCCCGACCTGCACCGCCACCTCCGCGAGAACGGCCCCTTCAGCCCCGTCGGCGCCGCCCTGCTCACCGCGCAGGTCGCCGACGCGCTCGCCGCCAGCCACGCCGACGGCGTCGTCCACCGCGACCTGAAGCCCGCCAACGTCCTGCTGAAGCAGGACGGCGGCCAGATGCACCCGATGCTGACCGACTTCGGCATCGCCCGTCTGGCCGATTCACCCGGTCTGACGCGCACCCACGAGTTCGTCGGCACGCCCGCGTACGTCGCCCCCGAGTCCGCCGAGGGCCGCCCGCAGACCTCCGCCGTCGACATCTACGGCGCCGGCATCCTGCTGTACGAGCTGGTCACCGGCCGCCCGCCGTTCTCCGGCGGCTCGGCCCTGGAAGTCCTCCACCAGCACCTCAGCGCGGAGCCGCGCCGCCCGTCCACGGTCCCCGACCCGCTCTGGACGGTCATCGAGCGCTGCCTGCGCAAGAACCCCGACCACCGGCCCAGCGCCGAGAACCTCGCGCGCGGCCTGCGCGTCGTCGCCGAGGGCATCGGCGTGCACGCGAACTCCGCGCAGATCGCCGCCGCCGAGAACGTCGGCGCGCTCCTCGCGCCCGACCCGGCCCCGGCCGCCGTACCGGGCTCCGCGGACCCCACCCAGGTGCTGCCGCATGGCGCGGGGGCATACGACCCGAACGCCGCCACCAACGTGCTGCCGCACGTGGGCGCCGCCGACCCCACCGCCGTGCTCCCCAACCGGGGCGCGGCCGACCCGACGGCCGTCATGCCGCCGGTCCCGCAGGGCCAGCCCGGTGGACCCGGTCCCGAGGACCCGCACCCCTGGCAGAACCAGCTGCGCGCCGCCCGGGACCGCAACGAACAGACGCAGGTCCAGTACCTCGACCCCAACCAGGACCCGCTGCGCCGCCGCCCCCAGCGGCAGGTCGCCCGCCCGCAGCAGCAGCCGCGCCCCCAGCAGCGCCCGCAGCCCCAGCAGGGCTACGGCTATCCGCAGCAGCAACCGCAGCAGCCGCAGCGGTACGCCCCGCAGCCGCAGCCCCAGCAGCCTCCACAGCGGTACGCGCCGCCGCCGCCCCAGCAGCCGCAGCAGCCGCAGCGCGAGCCCCGGCAGCCGCGCCAGCGCAGCGCCAGCCCGATGAGGATCCCCGGCCTCGGCTGCCTCAAGGGCTGCCTGTTCACGCTCGTCATCCTGTTCGTCGCGGGCTGGCTGATCTGGGAACTGAGCCCGCTCCAGGACTGGATCGGCACCGGCAAGAGCTACTGGCAGCAGCTCGGGGACTGGATCGGGACGGTGTCCGGGTGGATCGGTGACCTCGGGGGCGGTTCGTCCGGGCAGTAGCGGTATCAGCCGACGTGAGTCTGTTGATTTGTCGACACCCGGCGGGTGATTTCGGTCTCCGCGGTGAAGGTCGGCTCTTCGGACGCGTATTTTTGTCGCCAAGTCGCGTCGGTAGGAGCAGCCTTGGCACGGAAGATCGGCAGCCGGTACACCGCCCACCAGATCCTGGGGCGGGGCAGCGCCGGTACGGTGTGGCTGGGTGAGGGACCCGAGGGGCCCGTCGCCATCAAGCTGCTGCGCGAGGACCTCGCGTCCGACGAGGAGCTCGTCGGACGGTTCGTGCAGGAGCGCACGGCGCTGCTCGGCCTGGAGCACCCCAACGTCGTCTCGGTCCGCGACCTGGTCGTCGACGGCAACGACCTCGCGCTCGTCATGGACCTCGTCCGCGGCACCGATCTGCGCACCCGCCTCGACCGCGACCGGCGGCTCGCCCCCGAGGCCGCAGTGGCGATCGTCGCCGACGTCGCCGACGGGCTCGCGGCCGCGCACGCGGCGGGCGTCGTGCACCGGGACGTGAAGCCGGAGAACGTCCTCCTCGACATGCAGGGCCCGCTCGGCCCCGGCGGCTCGCACCGCGCGCTGCTCACCGACTTCGGCGTCGCGAAGCTCATCGACACCCCGCGCCGGACCCGGGCTACGAAGATCATCGGCACGCCGGACTATCTGGCGCCGGAGATCGTCGAAGGGCTGCCCCCGCGCGCGGCCGTGGACATCTACGCGCTGGCGACCGTGCTGTACGAGCTGCTGGCGGGCTTCACGCCGTTCGGCGGCGGGCACCCGGGCGCGGTGCTGCGCCGCCATGTGACCGAGACGGTGGCGCCGCTGCCCGGCATCCCCGACGAACTGTGGCAGCTGATCGTGCAGTGCCTCGCCAAGGCGCCGGCCTCCCGGCTGCGCGCCTCCGAGCTGGCGGCGCGGCTGCGGGAGCTGCTGCCGATGCTGGCCGGGATGCCGCCGCTGGACGTCGACGAGCCGGACGCGGAGGACGACGAGGCCGAGGAGGCCGCGCTGCCGGCGGAACCGGCGCCGAACTCGGCGTCGCCGGTGCGGCGAGGGGCGGTGCCGCTGGTGCCGGGGGCGAAGCCGGCCGACTCCAACCGGGACACCCACACGTCGATGCGGGTACCGGCGCCTGATGAGCTGGCGGGGGGTGCGCGGGGGACGGCGCGGGTGCCGAGGGCCGTCGGGGCGCCGCGGCCGGGGTCGGCGCGGAACCGGGTTGCCGCGCGGCGCCGGAAGGTGGCGTTGGGGGCGGCGGCGTTGGTGCTGGTCTCGGCGGCCGGGGTGGGGGTGTGGGCGGCGACGTCCGGGGACGACGGGGGGACACCGTCCGACTCGGGCAACTCGGCACCAGCGTCTCCCTGACCGTCCCAGGGGGCTCCGCCCCCTGGACTCCCGACCTGTGCCCGCCCTCCACCCGTCTCGGCAACTGGAAGGTCGACCGCCCCCGGCCAGGCCGAAAGCCCCCGCACAGCCACCCGGCACTGGTCGGTTGCCACAGCCGTTAGGCTGGAGGCGTGGCAGTCGTCGACGTATCCGAAGAGCTCAAGTCCCTCTCCTCGACCATGGAGTCGATCGAGGCCGTTCTGGACCTCGACAAGCTGAGGGCAGACATCGCCGTGCTCGAGGAGCAGGCAGCCGCGCCGTCCCTGTGGGACAACCCGGACGAGGCGCAGAAGATCACCAGCAAGCTGTCCCACCTCCAGGCGGAGGTGCGGAAGGCCGAAGCCCTGCGCGGCCGGATCGACGATCTCGCCGTGCTCTTCGAGATGGCCGAGGAGGAGGACGACCCGGACACCCGCGCCGAGGCCGAGTCCGAGCTCACGTCCGTCAAGAAGGCGCTGGACGAGATGGAGGTCCGCACGCTCCTCAGCGGTGAGTACGACGCCCGTGAGGCGCTCGTCAACATCCGCGCCGAGGCCGGTGGCGTGGACGCCGCCGACTTCGCCGAGCAGCTCCAGCGCATGTACCTGCGCTGGGCCGAGCGGCACGGCTACAAGACCGAGGTCTACGAGACGTCGTACGCCGAAGAGGCCGGCATCAAGTCGACCACCTTCGCCGTGCAGGTGCCGTACGCCTACGGGACGCTCTCCGTGGAGCAGGGCACCCACCGGCTCGTCCGGATCTCGCCCTTCGACAACCAGGGCCGCCGCCAGACCTCCTTCGCCGGTGTCGAGGTGCTGCCCGTGGTCGAGCAGTCCGACCACGTCGACATCGACGAGTCCGATCTGCGCATCGACGTCTACCGGTCCTCCGGGCCCGGCGGCCAGGGCGTCAACACCACCGACTCGGCGGTGCGCATCACACACCTCCCGACCGGCATCGTCGTCTCCTGCCAGAACGAGCGCTCGCAGATCCAGAACAAGGCCACGGCCATGAACGTCCTTCAGGCCAAGCTGCTGGAGCGGCAGCGCCAGGAGGAGCGGGCCAAGATGGACGCCCTCAAGGACGGCGGCAGCTCCTGGGGCAACCAGATGCGGTCGTACGTCCTCCACCCGTACCAGATGGTCAAGGACCTGCGGACGGAATTCGAGGTCGGCAATCCGCAGGCCGTGCTCGACGGCGAGATCGACGGTTTCCTCGAAGCCGGAATTCGCTGGCGCAAGCAGCAGGAGAAGTAACCGGCAGGCAGTCGGCAGAGATTTATCGACAAGGCAACTACCGCCTCCGAGGCGGTAGTTGCCTTTTCTATGACCGGATGTCTGGGTTTTACATCACACTCACAGGTTCCATCCCCCGGCAAAGAACCCGTACCCGGACATCGCGTACGCAACGGCCTTGACGTTGCTTTGAAAAATGGGAAGGGTAAAGCGTGGCATGCGTATCTCTGGGGCGCATGTGAACCGGGGGAGAGTCGAGTACGCCACCCCCGTCGATCACGGCCCCGAGCGCCGCCTCACTGACGATGAGCTACTGGGGGTAGCAACCTTATGACCAAGAAGACGCGGATCCGGATCGCGCGCATAGCCGCCGGTGCCGTGATCGCGGCCGGTGCCTCGCTGACTGCCGCCGGCGCCGCTTCCGCGCTGGACATCGGCGTGAACGTGGACGAGAGCGGCGTCGGCGTCAACGTCGACACCGGCCTCGGCGACGACCCCACGGACCCGCCGACCGAGCTGCCGACCGACCCGCCCACCGAGGAGCCGACGGAGCTCCCGACCGACCCGCCCACCGAGGAGCCGACGGAGCCCACCGAGGAGCCCACCGAGCCGACTGAGGAGCCCACGGAGCCCACCGAGGAGCCCACCCAGGACCCGACGGACGAGCCGACCGCGGACCCGACCGACGACGGCGGCAACGGCGGCGGCAACGGAAACGGCAACGGCGGCGGCAACAACGCCGACCCCGACGGCGGTTCCGACACCTCCGCCCAGGAGGAGGGCACCTCCGCCCTCACCGACACCGGCTCCGACACCACCGCCCAGGGCGGCGGCGACGAGCTCGCCGAGACCGGTGCAGGCCAGACCGCCTTCCTGCTGGTGGGCGCCGCCACGATGATCGCCGGCGGTATCGGCTTCCGCTTCCTGCCGCGCCTCATGGGCGGCCGCGGCGGCGCTGTCGCCTGACGGTAGCCGTACGCACGCGCAGCGTGCTCCTGTCGTACGACGAGAGGCCCGGAGCGAACGACTCGCTCCGGGCCTCTCGGCCGTTTCGTACCGGCGCTACGCGGTCTGGTGCGCCAGCAGGGCGACCGCCGCGATCAGCACCGCGAGCAGGGCGATCAGCGTCATGGGGTTCAGCTGCGTGAACGGGTTCTCCTGCGAGAGCCGCTCGCGGTTGGCGCGGCACACGGGGCAGCGGCCCTCATTGACGGGCGCCGCGCAGTTCGCGCACACCAGGCGGTCGTACGTCATGCGCTTGCCCTCCTCATACCGGTTCTCTCCACAGAACGCTCCCGGGGCGGAGAACGTTCCCCCTCCACTGTGCCAGGTTCCCTCGGAATCGGCTCGGGCGCTGTCGGATGGGCGGGCACAAAAGGCACAACAGGCGCGCAACCGCAACCTGTGCCTGCGCTCACACACCCGGTTCGCGTATGGTCACGCTCATCTACCCCCGGCTACCCGTGGTGCATCCGTGATCCGATTCGACAACGTCTCCAAGGTCTACCCCAAGCAGACCCGCCCCGCACTCAGGGATGTCTCCCTGGAAGTGGAGAAGGGTGAGTTCGTCTTCCTCGTCGGCTCCTCCGGCTCCGGAAAGTCCACCTTCCTGCGGCTGATCCTCCGCGAGGAGCGGTGCAGTCACGGGCAGGTGCACGTCCTGGGCAAGGACCTCGCACGCGTCTCCAACTGGAAGGTGCCGCAGATCCGGCGCCAGCTCGGGACGGTCTTCCAGGACTTCCGCCTGCTGCCCAACAAGACGGTCGCGGAGAACGTGGCCTTCGCGCAGGAGGTCATCGGCAAGTCCAAGGGCGAGATCCGCAAGTCCGTGCCGCAGGTGCTCGACCTCGTCGGGCTCGGCGGCAAGGAGGAGCGGATGCCGGGCGAGCTGTCCGGTGGTGAGCAGCAGCGCGTGGCCATCGCACGCGCCTTCGTCAACCGGCCCAAGCTGCTGATCTGCGACGAGCCCACCGGCAACCTCGACCCGCAGACCTCCGTCGGCATCATGAAGCTGCTCGACCGGATCAACCGGACGGGCACCACCGTGGTGATGGCGACGCACGACCAGAACATCGTGGACCAGATGCGCAAGCGCGTCATCGAGCTGGAGCAGGGCCGCCTCGTCCGTGACCAGGCGCGCGGCGTCTACGGCTACCAGCACTGACCGCGACCGTCCACGGAAAGGCCTGATCCACCCGTCATGCGCGCCCAGTTCGTACTCTCCGAGATCGGTGTCGGTCTCCGCCGCAACCTGACGATGACGTTCGCCGTCATCGTCTCCGTCGCCCTGTCGCTGGCTCTGTTCGGCGCCTCGCTCCTGATGAGCGACCAGGTCAGCACCATGAAGGGCTACTGGTACGACAAGGTCAACGTCTCGGTCTTCCTCTGCAACAAGAGCGACGCCGAGTCCGACCCCAACTGCGCCAAGGGCGCGGTGACCGACGACCAGAAGAAGCAGATCCTCGCCGACCTGGACAAGATGTCGGTCGTCGAGAAGGTCACGTACGAGTCCCAGGACCAGGCGTACAAGCACTACAAGGAGCAGTTCGGCGACTCCCCGCTGGCCGCCTCCCTCACGCCGGACCAGATGCAGGAGTCGTACCGGATCAAGCTGAAGGACCCGGAGAAGTACCAGGTCGTCGCGACCGCCTTCGACGGCCGGGACGGCGTGCAGTCGGTGCAGGACCAGAAGGGCATCCTCGACAACCTCTTCGGTCTGCTCAACGGCATGAACTGGGCGGCGCGCGCGGTCATGGCGCTGATGCTGGTCGTGGCCCTGATGCTGATCGTCAACACCGTGCGCGTCTCGGCGTTCAGCCGACGGCGCGAGACCGGCATCATGCGCCTGGTCGGCGCCTCGGGCTTCTACATCCAGGCCCCGTTCATCATGGAGGCCGCGGTGGCCGGCCTGATCGGCGGCGGCGTCGCCTGCGCGTTCCTGGTGGTCTCCCGCTACTTCATCATCGACCACGGCCTGGCCCTGTCCGAGAAGCTGAACCTGATCAACTTCATCGGCTGGGACGCCGTCCTGACGAAGCTCCCCCTGATCCTGGCGACCAGCCTGCTGATGCCTGCCCTGGCGGCGTTCTTCGCGCTGCGCAAGTACCTGAAGGTGTGACGCATGCCAAGAGGGCCGTGCGGTCAACCGACCGTGCGGCCCTTCGCGTTGTCCTAGACTCACCCGCATGTCAGGCCGTGAGCTGTTCTGTCAGCCCCGCCGTATCGGCCGCGGGGCGGCTCTGACGTTGGTGTTCGCGAGTGTGCTGGTCGCGGGGGCGGCGACGGGGTCGTTGCCGGGACCCGACCGGAAATCCCCGCCCGACGCGGCCCGTTCGGCCGCACCCGCCGGGCATCACCAGGACGTGGCGCGGGCCGCCGAGGAGGCCATGGCCGACGGCAAGTCGCCCATGGAGGCCGCCGAGCGGGTCGTCAGCCGCAGCGGGGACCGGTGGGGGGCGGTGTACTCCCGTGGGGAGTACGAGGAGTTCGAGGAGTCCCTCGACGGTGAGTACACCGGCGTCGGGCTGTGGGCGCGGCGCGAGCGGGACGGCCGGATCGCGGTGACCAAGGTACGGGCCGGGTCGCCCGCCGCCGGGGCCGGGATCCGCGCCGGGGACCTGGTGCGCAGCGTCGACGGGGCCGACGTCGACGGACGGCCCGTCACCGAGGTCGTCTCCTTACTGCGCGGTGACGCCAAGGACGCCGCCGCCGGGACGGCCGTCACCCTCGGGCTGGAGCGCGGCTCGCGCGCGTGGACCGAGACCTTGCGGCGCGCGCGGCTGTCCACCGACTCGGTCACCGTGCGCAGGCTCACCGACCGCATCACCCTCATCAAGATCGACTCCTTCACGAAGGGCTCCGGCGACGCGGTGCGGACCGCCGTGCGGCAGGCGCCCGCCGGTGCCGGGATCGTCCTCGACCTGCGCGGCAACTCCGGCGGACTCGTCACCGAGGCCGTCACCGCCGCCTCCGCCTTCCTCGACGGCGGTCTCGTCGCCACCTACGACGTCGACGGCGAGCAGCAGGTCCTGCACGCCGACCCCGGCGGCGACACCACCAGACCTCTGGTCGCCCTGGTCGACGGCGGCACCATGAGCGCGGCCGAACTGCTCACCGGCGCGTTGCAGGACCGGGGCCGGGCCGTGGTCGTGGGCTCCCGGACCTTCGGCAAGGGCTCGGTGCAGATGCCGAGCCGGCTGCCCGACGGGTCGGTCGCCGAGCTGACCGTCGGCCACTACCGCACCCCCTCCGGCCGGGGTGTCGACGGCAAGGGCATCACCCCGGACCTGGAAGCCGACGAGCGGGTCGTCGAGCGGGCGCAGACGGTCCTCAGCGGCCTCGGCCCCGAGTAGCGGCCGACCGGCAGCCCGGTCCGTAAACGACTTCCCCCGCACCCCCTCCGTAGTGCGAAAATGGACGGCACTATGAGCAAGGGAATGTACGTACCGAAGGAGTCCCAGCCCAAGCAGGGCGGGGCGGCCGCCAAGGGCCGGGACGGCGAGAAGGGCGGCAAGAAGAAGATCGTCGCCCAGAACAAGAAGGCCCGGCACGACTACGCGATCATCGACACCTACGAGGCCGGCATCGTGCTGACCGGCACCGAGGTGAAGTCGCTGCGCCAGGGGCGGACGTCGCTGACCGACGGCTTCGTCCAGATCGACGGGGGCGAGGCGTGGCTGCACAACGCCCACATCCCGGAGTACGCCCAGGGCACCTGGACCAACCACTCCGCGCGCCGCAAGCGCAAGCTGCTGCTGCACCGCGAGGAGATCGACAAGCTGGAGTCCAAGTCCCAGGAGACGGGTCACACGATCGTGCCCCTCGCCGTGTACTTCAAGGACGGCCGGGCGAAGGCCGAGATCGCGCTCGCGCGCGGCAAGAAGGAGTACGACAAGCGCCAGACCCTGCGGGAGAAGCAGGACCGGCGGGAGTCGGACCGGGCGATCGCCGCCGCCAAGCGGAAGCAGCGGGGCCAGTAGGGCGAGCCCCCGGGAATACGGTGGCATCGGCGTGCGTTGGTCACGTACGATGGCATCAACACCGGCCACGGTCGGTGTGCGCATTGAAAACACAACATGGGGATGATCGGTTTCGACAGCGGATGTCGAAGCAGGGGAAGCGTGTCGAGGAAGCGGCCATGATCTCGTAAACCACAGGCCGAAAAAAATAATCGCCACTATCAAGAGCGATTCTCCCAAGGCGACGCAGTTCGCCCTCGCTGCCTGATTTCAGGTAACTAGGCAACTGCCCCTTACTTAAGGGAGTGTCAGCCCGGGGCTGTTCCCGACCCGGTTCCTGGCATCAGCTAGGGGACTAAACCTTGATCCCGGTCACGGGGTGAAGAGGGAAATCAAACAGTGACTGGGCCCGTTCCGGACTTGTCTGGGTGATCCGGAGGGCCGAGAAACTCGTACCAGACTGCACACGGAGAAGTCCTGATTCCGCACCGTTGGACGCGGGTTCGATTCCCGCCATCTCCACTCGCCCAGACCGATGGGCACCCCATGTGGGCTCAGCCCCGCTGCTCCCGAGCAGCGGGGCTTTGTCATGCGGAAAGTCCTTTGTCATGCGCGGCTTGGTCATGGTGGGGTGGGCGGATGCCTGCCGTCATACGTGTCCTTCCCGCGCTCGCCGGTGCCGTCCTGCTCCTTGCCGCCTGTGGCTCCGAGAAAGCCTCGCCGGGAGCCGAGCGGACCGAGGGGGCCCCGAAGGCCCCGGCCAGTGGCGAGTCGTTGTGTCGGTCCCTTCCGGTGCCCTCCGCCGACGGGCCCGACGAGGACGGCCTGAAGATCACCGGCCTGTATGCCTGGGGGTCGGGGGGCAAGTGCGCGGGCGCCGACTACTCCGCCGGCTTCGAACTCACCAACCAAGGGACCAGCAAGGCGACTTACACGGTCACCTTCGGATTCGTGGCCGCGTCCGGCGGCTCGGTGGAGAACGTCGAGCGGACCGTGGAGGCGGTCGCGCCGGGGGCCACCGTGAGGGACGTCGTGGCGATGAGGGCGATGGCGGTCGCGAGCCCGCCCGAGGTGTCGGACGTGCGGGTGATCAAGGTGCGCAGTGTGCCCACGGCCGAGGCCTCGTCCGCCTCGGGCCCCTGCCCGGCGTCCGGGGTGCACGTCTACGCCGATGAGGGCGACGCCGCCATGGGCCTGCGCGTGGTCGGCCTGCACCTCGTCAATTGCGGCACCGGCCCTTACGAGCTCAACGGCTACCCCGGCCTTGAACTCCTCGACGAGGACCACGAGAAGGCCGACGGCGTGCGGATCCTGCACGGCACCGACGCGATCAGCACCGGCGCGGGCGGCGACGGCAGCCCGCGGCCGGTCGTACTGAAGCCGGGCGAGGCCGCGCGGACCACGCTCGCGTGGCGGAACACGACCCAGGCCGGCGACCCGGTGAACGCGCCGTACGTCCGCGTCCGCCCGAAGCCCGGCGCCGCACCCGTGACGGTCGTGCCGGAGCTGGACCTCGGGACGACCGGCAAACTCGGCGTGGGCCCCTGGGAGAGGGACGAGTCGTCCTCCCGCTGAGCCCCGAACCACCATGGCGCACCGGCCCGTTGTGGTGTGCGGCCCCATATCGAGGGGTCGTTCACGCTTCTACGGTCCCTGCCCATGACACACACCAGAGCCGCAAGCCTTCTCGCCGTCCTCACGGCGCTCCTCGCCGTCCTGCTCACTCCCGTGCCCGCGTCCGCCGCGTCCCTCCAGGAGGTCACCGGGTTCGGGACCAACCCGGGGGCGCTGCGGATGTTCCGGTACGTGCCCGACGGGCTGCCCGCCGGGCGGCCGGTCGTCGTCGCGCTGCACGGGTGCACACAGAACGCCTCCGGGTACGGCACCGGCAGCGGGTGGACGCAGCTCGCCGACCGGTGGGGGTTCTCCGTCGTGCTGCCGCAGCAGCAGAGCGCCAACAACTCCTCGCTGTGCTTCAACTGGTTCCAGACCGGCGACATCACACGCGGCCAGGGCGAGGCCGCGTCCGTCGCGCAGATGGTGGACCGGCAGGTCACGGACGTCTCCGGGGGGCCGGTGTATGTCACCGGGCTGTCCGCCGGGGGCGGGATGGCCGCCGTGATGATGGCCGCGTACCCGGAGAAATTCACGGCGGGCGGGATCGTCGCCGGGCTGCCGTACGGGTGTGCGCAGGCCGCCGGGTCACCGTATGTGTGCATGTACGTCGGGGCCACACAGACCGCCGCGCAGTGGGGTGACCGGGTGCGGGCCGCGCGGCCCGGGTACACCGGGCCCTGGCCGACACTGGTCGCCTTCCAGGGGACGGCCGACTACACGGTGAAGCCCGTCAACATGACCGACCTGGTCAAGCAGTGGACCGATGTGCAGGGCGCCGACCAGACGGCGGACGTCAGCGACACCGTCGCCGGGTATCCGCACCAGACGTACAAGAACGCGGGCGGCAGCGCCGTCGTCGAGACGTACAGCATCACCGGGATGGGGCACGGGCAGCCCGTCGATCCGGGGAGCGGGAGCGGGCAGTGCGGGACTGCCGGGGCCTACCTCCTCGACGTGAACCTCTGTGCCGCGTACCGGATGGGTGCCGCGTGGGGGCTGGGCGGCTGAGAGGCGTTCTGGTGACGGGCGCCGGCATCCGGAATGCTCGGCCGGTATGAACTCCCATAGAGGCAAGTGGACTTGGGCCGTGGCCGGGGTGCTCGTCGCCGCCGTCCTCGGTCCCGGTGCGCAGGCCGGGGCGGACTCCGACCGCTCCGGCCTGTCCGAGGCCATCGACACCGTCCTGGGCGATCCCCGGATGGAGGGCGGTGTCGCGAGTGTCGTCGTCGCCGATGCCGACAGCGGTGAGCTGCTGTACCAGCGCCAGCCGACCACCCGGCTGATGCCCGCCTCCAACACCAAGCTGGCCACTTCGGCCGCCGCGATGGAGATCCTCGGGCCCGACCACCGGTTCACCACCGACGTACTGGCCGACGGCCGGCGCCACGGGTCCGTGCTCCGCGGGGACCTGTATCTGCGCGGCACCGGCGACCCGACCCTGCTCGCCGCCGACTACGACGGGCTCGCCGCCCAGGTCGCCGCCGCCGGGGTCACCCGCGTCGAGGGGCGGCTGCTCGCCGACGACACCCGCTTCGACGACCAGCGCCTGGGCCGCTCCTGGGCCGCCGACGACGAGTCCTCGTACTACTCCGCGCAGATCAGCGCCCTGAGCGTGGCGCCGGACACCGACTACGACACCGGGACCGTCATCGTCACGGTCGCGCCGGGCGCGGCGGCCGGTGACGCGCCCGTCGTCACCGTCACGCCCGACACCGGCTACGTCGACATCGACGTGCGGGCCACGACCGTCGCCGCCGGGGGCGCGAACGACCTCGCCGTCGAGCGGGCGCACGGCACCAATGACATCGTCGTGAGCGGTACGACACCGGTGGGCGGCGCGGGGGCCAAGGAGTGGGTCACGGTGTGGGAGCCCACCGGGTACGCCGCCGCCGTCTTCCGGGACGCGCTGAAGGCGCACGGGGTGAAGGTCACGGGACCGACCCGGCTCGGGCGTCACACACCGTCCAGCGCCAAGGAGTTGGGCACCCATTCCTCCATGCCGCTGAAGGACCTGCTCATCCCGTTCCTGAAGCTGTCCAACAACATGCACGCCGAGATCCTCACCAAGACCATGGGCTACGAGGTCTCGAAGCAGGGCAGTTGGAGCGCCGGGCTCGCCGCGATCAGCGGCTATCTCAAGGGCATCGGCGTCGACGCGGCCAAGGTGCGGCAGGTGGACGGTTCCGGGCTGTCCCGGATGGACACCTTCCCGGCCGGACAGTTCGTCAAGCTGCTGCTCGCCGTGCGCGCCGAGCCCTGGTACCCGGACTGGAAGCGCTCGCTGCCGGTGGCCTGCGCTCCGGACCGGTTCGTCGGCGGCACCCTGCGGTCGCGGATGTGCGGTACGGCCGCCGCGCTCAACGCCCGCGCCAAGACCGGGTCGTTGACGGGCGCCTCCGCGCTGTCCGGGTACGTCACCGGCGCCGACGGCCGCGAGCTGGTCTTCAGCATCGTCCTCAATAACTACCTGGCGTCCTCCGTGAAGCCGTTGGAGGACGCCATCGTGGTCACGCTCGCGAAGTCCACGGCACAGGCCGCCGCCCCGGTCGCCCCGAAGGCGGCCCGGGGCGACGGCCTCGAGTGCGCGTGGCGCAAGCCCGTCCTCTGCTGAGGTCCTCAGCGCAGACTGAACGTCGACAGGCGCAGGCCCGCCCCCTTCAGCACCAGGAAGACGTCGGTACGGCGCTTCGCCGCCCCGGACAGGTCGGCGGTCACCGTCTCGTACGTGTACGGCGAGGCGGTGCCGCCGAAGGTCGCCGTGCCGGCGAGAGTGCCGGTCGGGGAGCCGAGCCGTACCTCGACCGTGCCGGACGAACCGGCCACACGAGCCGTGAACTTCGCGGGCCCGGCGCCCAGTTGGGCATCCGCGAACTTCAGCCACGCGCCGTCGGACCCCGCCGCCACCGCCGTACCGCGCTCCTTGGACTCGTCGACGAGGTGGGTGCCCGTGTAGTCGTCGAAGTTCTCGGCGCGGGTCGTGCGGGTGAGGTCGCGCGCCGGGATGGTCTCGCCGGCGACCTTCCAGGTGGTGCGGGCGCGGATGTCGGTGGAGGAGGCTCCGGCGAGGACGTCGTAAGTGCCCTTCTCCGTAGCCCACTTGGAGCGGGTGACGTCCCAGTGGGCGAGGTCCTTCGGCGCCAGCTTCAGGCGGACCGTCTTCGTCTGGCCCGGTTTCAGCGCGACCCGCTGGAAGGTCTTCAGCTGCTTCAGCGGCTGCTTGTCGCGGGAGACGCGCTGGTGGGTGTAGAGCTGGACGACCTCGTCGCCCGCGCGGCTGCCGGTGTTGGTGACCTTCACCTCGAAGCCGTCGGCCGTCCTGCGCAGGTCGCCGTAGCGGAAGGACGTGTAGGAGAGGCCGTAGCCGAACGGGTAGAGGGCCTGGCCCTTGAAGTACTGGTAGGTGCGGTCGGACTTGATGATGTCGTAGTCGAGGATCGACGGGAGGTCGGACTCGGAGCGGTACCAGGTCTGGGTGAGGCGGCCGGACGGGTTGGCGTCGCCGTACAGCAGGTCCGCCAGGGCGTTGCCGGTCTCCTGGCCCGCGTGGGACGTCCACAGGAGGGCCGGGACGTCCTGCTGCAATGAGCCGAGCGTGGTCGGGTAGCTGTTCTCGACGACCACGACCGTGTGCGGGTTGGCCTTGCGGACCGCCTTGACCAGTGCTTCCTGTGCCGGGGCCAGGCCCATGTCGGTGCGGTCGTGGCCCTCGCGGCCGTTGATCGACGGGGTGGAGCCGACCACGACGACCGCCGCGTCCTTGCCCCGCACCGCGGCCACGGCCTCGTCGACGCCGCTGCGGACGACGTCCTTAGTGTAGTGCGCGGCCTGCTCCTTGGGGACCAGTCCGAGGGTGCCGTCCGCGCCGGTCGGGCCGACGTAGACCGGGTTGGTCCACCAGGACTCCTCGGTCTCGTAGCCCGCGTAGCGCAGCAGATAGCTGCCGTCGGCCTGCTGCTCCAGCTTGAACTGCTGCTGGACGAACCAGCCGCCGGGCTGCGCCTGGTCGTCGGCGAATCCGGACCAGTTGTAGCCGACGTACTTGCCGCTGACCGCCGAGCGCAGGGTCACCACGCCCCCGCCCCAGTCGGAGACGTCGAACTGTGCTGGTGCGGTGGGGGTTTGGGCGCTCTCCTTCAGGAGGGCGTCACCCGTGGTGATGTATTTGCCGGTCGCCGTGTTCTTCAGCGCGATGCGGTCGACGCCCTCGCTGGTCGCCACGTCGGTGCCGAGTTTCGCCGCGATGCCCTCGGCCGGGGTGACCGCGTAGGGCAGGGTGCCGGAGTACCAGTCGGTGTAGAGGGTGTCGGCGAGGGGGCCGACCACGGCCACGTCCTTCTGCGACTTCTTCAGCGGCAGCGCGCCCGCCTGGTTCTTGAGCAGCACCGCGCCCTCGGTGGCGGCCTTGCGCGCGAGCTGCTGGTGGGCCGGGCTGTTGATGACGGACTTGTCGATCGAGCCGTACTTGCCGCCGCCCGGGTCGAACTCGCCGAGTCGGACGCGGACGGACAGGATGTGCCCTGCCGCCTCGTTCACGTCCGCTTCCTTCAACAGGCCCTTGTCCAGGGCCGACTTGACGGCACCGGTGGTCACCGAGGAGTTCGCGTCGTTGTCCGTGAAGCTGTCGACGCCGGCCTTGATCGCGGCCGCGTCGCCCTCGACCACGCTCGGGTAGTACTTCTGGTCGCCGTGCAGGTTGCCGGGGCCGCCGGCGTCGGTGACGTTCATGAGGTCGTGGGAGGACCAGCCGCGGACGAGGTCGTTCAGGTCCGGGTTCACCGTGTTGGGGCGGCCGTTGACGAGGTTGTACGACGACATCACGCCCGTGGCCGCGTCCGCCTCGATGGCCGGTTTGAAGGCCGCCTCGTCGTACTCCTTCGCCACCCGCGGGCGCAGCTCGGAGTCGGTGGTGGTGCGGTGCCACTCGTTGTTGTTGGCGAGGTAGTGCTTGATGGTGGGGGCCGTCTTGAGGTGGTCGGGGTCGCCGCCGGTCAGGCCCTCGCCGTACGCCGTGGAGAGCGCGCCGGTCAGGTGGGGGTCCTCGCTGTAGCCCTCCTCGTTGCGGCCCCAGCGCGGGTCGCGGAGCGGGTTGACCACCGGCGCCCACAGGTTGAGGCCCCAGCCGGCGGGGCGTTCCTGCTGGAAGCCGCGGGCCTCGTCGCCGACCGCCGAGCCGACCTGTTCGAGGAGGGCCGGGTCCCAACTCGACGCGAGGCCGATGGCCTGCGGGAAGACGGTGGTCTTGCCGAGCCAGGCGACGCCGTGCAGGGCCTCGGTGCCGGTGCGGAAGGACTGGATGCCGAGGCGGGGGATGGCGGGCTGGTACTGGTGGAGGAGGGAGATCTTCTCGTCGAGGGTCAGCCGGCCCAGCAGGTCGTCGACGCGCTGGTCCACGGTCAGGGACGGGTTGCGGAAGGGGTACGCGGGGTCGTCGGCGTGCGCGGGGACGGTGGCGCCGAGCCCCGCCACCAGGGCCAGCGCCACCACGAGCGTGGATCTACGTCTCTTGCTGCCTCGCATCGAGCGGCTCCTTCGAGTAGGTCCTTCGAGTAGGTCCTTGCGTCAACAGGGTTCGTCTCAGGGCGTGTTGCGCGGTGCCGTGCTCGCGCGTTCCGTCATCCGGGGCGGCAGCAGCGTGGCCTCGGGCGTGGTCTTGGCATCGAGCTTGCGCATCAGCAGCTCCACCGCCCGCTCGCCGACCTCGGCGGACGGCAGGGCGACGGAGGTGAGGGGGACGCGGAGGTTCTCGGCGAGTTCGTCGGGGCAGATGGCGGTGACGGACAGATCGGTGGGAACGCGCAGCCCCAGCTGCTCGAAGGCGTCGACGAGCGGCTCCAGGACCGCCTCGTTGTGGACGACGACCCCCGTCAACGCGGGGTGCTCGCGCAGCAGTTGCTCGGCGACCTCGCGGGCCGCGGCGGGGGTGGCCTCGCAGGGGTGGACGGAGGAGGCGAGGCGGCCCCGGGCGGCCGCGGCCGTGAAGCCCTGGACCACGCGCTGGGCGAACGCGGTCTGGCGGACGTAGACCTCGGGCGGCGAGCCGACGAGCGCGACCACCCGATGGCCCAGCCTGGCCAGATGCTCCACGCACGCCTCGCCGGCCGCCTTGAAGTCGAGGTCGATGCAGGTCAGGCCCTCGGCGTCGGAGGGAAAGCCGATCATCACCGACGGCCGTTCCAGGGACCGCAGCAACGGCAGCCGGGGGTCGTCGAGTTGGACGTCCATGACGACGAACCCGTCCACCAGCGCGGTGTCGGCGACCCTTCTCAGGCCGTCCTCGCCCTCCTCCTGGGTCAGGAGCAGCACGTCGTGGTCGTGGCGCCGGGCGGTCGTCACCACCGACACCGCGAACTGCATGACGACCGGGACGTGGATGCCCGCCCGTAAGGGCACGACGAGGGCCAGCACATTGGACCTGCTGCTGGCCAGGGCGCGGGCGCCCGCGTGCGGGCGGTAGCCGAGCTCGCGGATGGACGCCTCGACACGCTGCCGGGTCTCCTCGGAGATGGGGCGTTTGCCGCTGAGGACGTAGGAGACGGTGCTGGGGGAGACACCGGCGTGCCGGGCCACGTCGGTGATCTTCACCATCAGTCCAGCTCCAGCGAGAGGAACCCGGTGCCGGCCTGGGCCCGCACGGTCTTCTCCCCGGCCGCCAGCCCCCACGCCGCGGACGGATCGCTGCACGACGCCCGCAGGGTGTCCCCCTCGCGTACGACGGTGAAGGCGGCCTCCCCGACCCGCACGGTCACCTGCGCGCCCCGGTCGAGCCCGTAGGTCCGCAGGGTCACCCCGTCGGCGTGGTCGTAGTCGGGCCGGTCGGCCACCGCGCCCACCGGGATCACCGCGCCCGGCCGGACCAGCAGCGGCACGCTCAGGAAGTCGTGCCTCTCCTTCACCCAGCGCGGCCCGGTCACCGTCTCGCCGGTCAGATAGTGGGTCCAGGTGCCCTCGGGCACGTAGTACGCCACCTCCCCGTCGTCGGAGAACACCGGCGCCACCAGCAGGTCGGGGCCGAGCATGTACTGCCGCTCCAGATGCGCGCACCCGGGGTCGTCCGGGAACTCCAGGACCATGGCCCGCATCACGGGGGTCCCCTCGGTGTGGGCGGTGCGGGCGGCCTCGTAGAGATACGGCATCAGGCTGAGCTTCAGCCGGGTGAAGTGCCGCAGTACGTCCACCGACTCCTCGTCGAAGAGCCACGGGACGCGATAGGAGGAGCTGCCGTGCAGCCGGCTGTGGGAGGACAGCAGGCCGAACGCCAGCCACCGCTTGAACAGGGCGGGGGTCGGGGTGCCCTCGAAGCCGCCGATGTCATGGCTCCAGAAGCCGAACCCGGACAGCCCGAGGGACAGCCCGCCCCGCAGCGACTCGGCCATCGACTCGTACGTCGCCTCGCAGTCGCCGCCCCAGTGCACCGGGAACTTCTGGCTGCCGGCCGTCGCCGAGCGGGCGAAGACCACCGCCTCCTGCTCGCCGCGGTGCTTGCGCAGCACGTCGAAGACCGTGCGGTTGTAGAGGTACGTGTAGTAGTTGTGCATCCGCTCCGGGTCCGAGCCGTCGGCCCAGGCCACGTCCGTGGGCACCCGCTCGCCGAAGTCCGTCTTGAAGCAGTCCACGCCCTGCGCGAGCAGCGCCTCCAGCTTGCCCGCGTACCAGTCGCGGGCGGCCGGGGAGGTGAAGTCGACCAGTGCCATGCCCGGTTGCCACAGGTCCCACTGCCAGACGCTGCCGTCGGGCCGCTTCAGCAGATGCCCGAGCGCCTTGCCCTCCGCGAACAGCGGGGAGCGCTGGGCGATGTACGGGTTGATCCAGACGGAGACCCTGAGATCCCTGGAGTGCAGGCGGGACAGCATGCCCGCCGGGTCGGGGAAGACCCGCGGGTCCCACTGGAAGTCGCACCAGTTGAACTCGCGCATCCAGAAGCAGTCGAAGTGGAAGACCGACAGCGGCAGTTCGCGCTCCCGCATGCCCTCGATGAACGACGTCACCGTCTCCTCGTCGTACGACGTCGTGAAGGACGTCGACAGCCACAGGCCGAACGACCAGGCGGGCGGCAGCGCGGGGCGGCCGGTGAGAGCCGTGTACTTGCGGAGGATGTCCTTCGGCTCGGGGCCGTGGATGACGTAGTACGTCAACTGCTGGGTCTCGGCGCTGAACTGCACCCGGGACACCGCCTCCGAGCCGACCTCGAAGGAGACCTTGCCCGGGTGGTCGACGAAGACGCCGTAGCCGGCGTCCGTGAGGTAGAACGGCACGTTCTTGTAGGCCTGTTCGGTGGCCGTGCCGCCGTCGGCGTTCCAGATGTCGACGACCTGGCCGTTCTTGACCAGCGGGCCGAAGCGTTCGCCGAGGCCGTAGACCGAGGTGCCGACCGTGAGGTTCAGCTGCTCGCGCAGGTAGTGGGCGCCGTCCGCGTCCCGCATGATGCCCATGCCCTTGGGGCCGCTGGAGGTGAGCGTGCGGCCCTGGGCGAGGAACTCGACCTGCCAGGAGCCGGTGCGGGCCACCCGGACCGACAGCGCGCCGGAGGTGAGGGTCGCGTGCTCCTCGTCGTACTCCGTGTGGACGGGGAACTCCTCTTTACCGACGTCGAACTGGGGCCCGCGCGGCTGCTCGCCCTCGAAGTGGGTGAAGGTGAGGCCGATGACGTCCGGCATCGGGGAGTGGGCGCTGATCGTCACGACCGGTCCCTTCAGCAGGTCGCCGCGGTGCCGGATGGGCTGCGTGGGCGCGTGGATCTCCAGCGCGCCCTCGGCGGCGGTGACGTCGAGGACCTCGACCGGGTGGGCCGCGGTGACGCCCTCGCGCAGCAGCCAGTAGCCGTTGGTGAACTTCATGTGGGGGTCCCTTACTTCACCGCTCCCACGGCGATGCCGCGGGTGAGCGTGCGCTGGAAGAGGAGGAAGAACACGATCGCGGGCAGTACGCCGAGCAGGGCGGCCGCGTTGGTCATCGTCGCGTCCATCAGACGCTGGCCCTGGAGGACGCCGAGGGCCACCGACACCGTCTGGTTGTCGTTGGAGATCAGCATGACCAGGGGGAGCAGGAACTCGTTCCAGGTCCAGATGAAGAAGAACACCGCCAGCACACCGAGGGTCGGGCGGCTCACCGGGACGACGATCCGCCACAGGATCTGCCACTTGTTCGCGCCGTCGATCCGGGCCGCCTCGATGATCTCGCGGGGGAACTCGCCGAGCACGGAGGAGAGGAGGTACGTGCCGAACGCCGCCTGGATGACCGTGAACACGATGATCACGCTCAGCCGGGTGTCGTACAGGCCGGCCTCCTTGCTCAGGTAGTAGATCGGGTAGACCAGCGCCTCCTGCGGCAGCAGGTTCGCCAGCACGAAGAAGGCGAGGACCCAGGTGCGGCCCCTGACGCGGCCGATGCCGATCGCGTACGCGTTCAGGACCGACAGGGCCACGGCCAGGATCGCGACGAAGCCGCTGATCAGCAGGGAGTTGAACAGCTTCTGGCTGTAGTCGACGCGCTCCCAGAAATCCTTCAGGCCGTCGACGTAGAAACCGTCGGGGAAGCTGAGCGGGCCGTGCTGGCTGTACTCCGCCGGGGACTTGACGGCGTTCAGGGCGACGATCAGGAACGGCACGATCATGAAGAGGGCGGCGACGCACAGGGCGATGAGGACGGGGTAACGCCTAAGCGCGGTGCTCATGCTCGGTCCTCCGCGCGGGTCTGGAGTTTCAGGCCGATCAGGGAGAGCGCCAGGATGATCACCGTGAGTACGGTGGAGATCGCGGCGCCGTAGCCGACCTGCGTCTTCTCGAAGAACGTGGTGAAGGAGAAGTAGGAGGGGACGTTCGTCGCCCCGCCCGGGCCGCCCTTCGTCAGGACGTACACCGCCCCGAACACCTTCAGCGCGGCGACCGTGCACCAGGTCAGCACGACGTAGATCTCCGGGCGGATCTGCGGCAGCGTGACGTGCCAGAAGCGCCGCCACCAGCCGGCCCCGTCCAGCTCGGCCGCCTCGTGCAACTGCGGGTCCACGCGCTGGAGTCCGGCCATGAAGACCACCAGCGGGAAGCCGATCTGCACCCACACCATCACGCCCATCACGCTGTAGAGCGCGATGTCGGGGTCGCCGAGCCAGTCCTGCTGCCAGGACCCGAGGCCGACGGCCTTGAGCAGCGCGTTCAGCGACCCGTTGTCGGGGGCGAGGATCCAGCTCCAGACGATGCCCGCGACCGCGATCGGCAGCACCTGGGGGAGGTAGAAGCACGCGCGCAGCACGGCCACGACCTTCGAGCCGAAGTGCTTGCCGATGTAGTCGAACAGCGCGGCGGCCAGGACCAGTCCGACCGCCGTCGGTACGGCCGCCATCGCGACGACCATGAACAGGCTGTGCCGGAACGACGCCCAGAAGTCGGAGTCGTCCATCAGCTCGCGGTAGTTGGCGAGCCCGGTCCAGCTGGGGGAGCCCACGCCCTGCCAGTCGGTGAAGCCGACGTACGTGTTCATCAGGAACGGGACGATGATCACGGCCAGGAAGGCGAGGACCCCGGGCAGCAGGAACAGGGCGTAGGAGTCGCGGCGGCGGCGGGGGTGACCGGCCTGTGCCGCCTTGCCGGTCACCCCGCGCTTCTCGACGGTCATCGTCATTGCTTCGGCGCGCCCTTGTCGTACGCGTCCTGGAGGGCGTCCAGATAGCCGTCCGGCTTCTCGCTGTCGGTGATCAGCTTCTGGGTCTGGGAGACCAGGACGTCGTAGTAGCCGGGCACCGGCCAGTCCGGGTAGAAGGCCAGGCCGTCACGCTGGGAGAGGGCGTTGAAGTTGTCGATGAGCTGCTTCGACTTCGGGTCGGTGATGGCGCTCGCGTCGGCGGCGACCGGGACACCGCCCTTGTTGCCGAGCAGGTTCTGGATCTTCTTCGACATGGTGATGTCGATGAAGTCGTAGGCGAGTTCCTTGTTCTTGGCGCCCTTGGGGACGACCCAGATGTTGCCGCCGGAGCCGGGGCTGAGGCTGGTGTCGGGCCACAGGAAGGTGCCCCAGTCGAACTTCACCTCGTCCATGAACCGGCCGTACCACCAGCTGCCGGAGAAGAAGATCGGCGACTTGCCCTGGATGAAGGAGACTCCCGCGTCCTCGGCCTTGGTGCTGCTGGAGGTCTTGGCGATGTAGCCCTTCTTCACCCAGTCGGCGAAGGTGTCGGCGGCGTAGGTCCACGCCTGGTCGTGGAAGTCGTTCTTGCCCTTGTAGAGCTGGTAGGAGTCGACCCAGGCGCGGTCGGCCTTCGACAGGGCGAGCTGGTAGAGGTACTGCTGGGCCGGGTACTCGGCGCCGGCGTTGGCCAGCGGGGTGACCTTGTTCTGGACGAACTTGTCCATCGCGGCGGTCAGTTCGGCGAACGTCTTCGGCTCGGCGATCCCGTACTTCTTGAAGAGGTCCTTGTTGTAGTAGACCATCGTGTACTCGGCGTAGTTGGGCACGCCGTACCACTTGCCGGAGCCCATGACGCCGTTGGTGTCGTACAGGCTGGTGGTGCGGACGCTCGCGCTGAGCTTCTTGTCCCAGCCGCGGCTCGTGGCCTCCTGGGTGAGGTCGGTGAGCAGCCCCTGCTTGGACAGCAGCCCGGCGGACGCGTTGCCCTTGAGGTACTCCATGACGTCAGGTGCGTCGGAGGAGTTGAGGACCATCGGGGCGGTCTTCTGGATCTGTTCGAAGCCCTTCTCCTCGAACTCCACCTTCACGCCCGGGTGCGTGGCCTTGAACTCCTTGATCGCCTCGTTCCAGGCCTGGCCCATCGCGCTGTTCGGGCCCTCGTAGTGCCACAGCTTGAGTGTCTTGCCGTCTCCTGAGGACCCGCTGTCGGAGTCCCCGCAGGAGGTCAGGAGCAGTGCCCCGGCGGCCAGGACCGCCGTCGCCACCACACGCCTTCGTGCCGTCAACATCCCGTGCCTCCAGGGGGAGTCGGAGCCGGATGGCTCTTCGGGTCGTTCTCGGGTCGTTCGAGTTATCGAATCGTTTCGACGGATTGTGTCGAAGCGCTTCGACGATGGAAGGTAGGTGCGGGGCGTGGGCGAGTCAATGGATCGCGCGAGAATTTGTGGCGAGGCTGATGGTCAAGGCGACGGCCGCTGCTGTTACCGGCACGCTGTAGCCCGCTGTCGGTGACAGGTGCTCCGCCGTCCAGCCGGCTACCGCGCTGCCCGCCGCTATGCCGCCCAGCAGGCTCGTCACCGCGAGGGTCATGCCCTCGTTGAGGCGGCCTGCGGGAGTGCGTTCCTGGACCAGCGTCATCGTGGTGACCATCGTCGGAGCCGTTGCCATCCCCGCGATCAGCAGGGTGCCCGCGAGGAGGAGCAGGGAGCCCGTCGTGGCCGCCGTCAGCAGGGGCAGCGCCAGGAGGGCCGTCATCGCGGCCAGGCACCACGGGTGGCGGGCCTCGGCTGGGCCGCGCAGCTTCAGCGCGCCGTACGCCAGGCCCGCCCCGCACGAACCCGCCGCCTGGAGGCCGAGGACGAGCCCCGCCGCCGACGCATGGCCCCGCGCGTCCGCGAACGCGATCGTGACGACCTCCATCGAGCCGAACACCGCGCCCATGGCCAGGCAGGCGAGCAGCAGCGGGGGCATGCCCGGGGCCCGCAGCGGTGTCTTCGTGTGGGGCTGCTTCTGGGCCGGGGGTTCCGTCGAGCGCTGGGCCGTGAACAGGAGCATCCCCGTCACCAGCAGTACGGCCGCGACCAGCGTGCCCGCCTCCGGGAAGAGCGTCCCGCACAGCAGCGCCGCGAGCACCGGGCCCAGCATGAAGCAGAGTTCGTCGGCGGCCTGCTCGAACGAGTTCGCGGTGTGCAGGGACGATGCGTCGTCCTTGAGGAGATGGGCCCAGCGGGCCCGGGACATGCCGCCGATGTTGGGCGTCGTGGCGGTGGCGGCGTACGCGGCGAACAGGGTCCAGGCCGGGGCGTCGTAGCGTACGCAGAGCAGGAGGGCGAGGGAGCCGAGGGCCGCGAGGAGCGTGGCGGGCAGGGCGACGCGGGCCTGGCCGTGGCGGTCGATGAGGCGGGCGGTGAAGGGGGCCAGTACGGCCGTCGCCGCGAGGCCCGTCGCGGTGACGGCGCCGGCGAGGGCGTACGACCCCCGCGTCCCGGCGATCATGACGACCGCGCTCACGCTGAACATGCCCATGGGGAGCCGGGCCAGCAGGTTGCCGGCGGTGAAGGCGCGGGTGCCGGGGTGGGTGAAGAGGCGGCGGTAGGGGCCGGGTTCGCGGGGTGTGCGGGGTGGGCGCGGGGTGAAGTCGGCGATGACCAGGGTTTCGCCGGTGGTGGTGAAGAGGGGGCGGTGGGTCGGTTGCGGCATGGGTCCACCGTCGCCGGTGGGTGATCTTGCGGTCCAACACCTTCTGTCCGGTGATTGACGCACTGCTGTTGTCAATCGCCATGGGCGTTGTAGGTTCACCGGATGCCCGGACCCAGCCATCTCGATCCCCGTCTGCTGCGCGCCTTCCTCGCCGTCGCCGAGGAGCTGCACTTCACGCGCGCCGCGGCCCGGCTGTACGTCGCCCAGCAGGCGCTCAGCCGTGATGTGCGGCGGCTGGAGCGGGAGTTGGGCGCCGAGCTCTTCGTACGGACCACCCGGCAGGTCACGCTGACCGGTGACGGGGAGCGGCTGGTGCCGCACGCGCGCCGGGTGCTCGCGGCGCAGGACGAGCTGATCGCCGCCTTCGGACAGGCCCGGCCGCTGCTCGTCGACGTCAACTCGCCGGGGCTCGGCACCGGGAGCCGGGTGCTGCGGCGGGCCCGTGAACTCGCCCCCGAGCAGGAGCTGATGGCCCGCTACGAGAGCGGGCTGACGGGCGCGGCGGCCGAGATTCTCGCCGGTCGTCTCGACGTGTCGTTCGGCCGGTTCGCCGGTCTGGACCCGGCGCTGCGCTCGGGTCTCGACCATCTGCTCGTCCGCCTCGAACCCATGGCCGTCGTGCTGCCCGAGGACCACCGGCTGGCGGCGCTCGACGCGGTGCCGCTGGCCGAGCTGGCCGGCGAGGAGGTGTACGCCGGGGCCGGGAATCCCCGGACGCCCGAGTGGACCGACGTCGCCCGGCACCTGTTCGAGGGACGCGGGATCGAGGTGGCGTCACCCGCGCCGATGGCGGTCGGTCACGAGGAGTTCGAGAGGATCATGGCCAAGACGAGGAACCCGGTTCTCGCCGTGGTGGACTTTCCGGCCATGCCGTCGACCGTGTTGCGCCCGTTGATCGATCCCGTGCCGCTGTCGCCTGTGTCCCTGGTGTGGCGGAAGGGGCTGGTGCACCCCGGTTTGGATGCTCTTCGGCGCGCGGCGACCGAGCTGGCGGCGGCGGAGGGGTGGCTGAACCGGCCCGCCGAGGGATGGTTTCCGGCCACGGACAAGGCGATCGAAAATGTCCACAAGTGACACACGGCAAACACGCCTCCCTCGCGTGCGCTACATTCGTGGCCTGAGCACCGTGTGATAAAGGGGGCGCTCGGGCCGGGTGGGGGCCTGGTTCGGCCGACGGGTGCCCGAAGTCGTATGCGCACCCGGAACTGTCCCGTGGGGGGATTGCGTGCGCGAGAACAAATGGCGGGAAGACACCCAACCGGAATGGCCCGATGCGGCATCCGGGGTCCGGGAGGTCCCTGCGACGGAGGGCGCTACCCAAGCGTTCCCTGCGATGGGTGGCGGCACCCAGGCGTTCCCTGCGATGGGTGGCGGCACCCAGGCGTTCCCGGAGACGAGAGGAACCGAAGTCCTCGCGTCTGCGGATGAGTCCGGGGATGAGTCCGTGGACGAGTCCGGGGCGCTGTCGAAGATCCCGTCCCCGGCCCCCGCCTTCCGCGACCCGTGGAACCCGAGCGCTGTCATCGGCGGTGCCGTCGGCGAGGCCGGTGGCGGCACCCACGACCCGCACGAGGTGACCGTCCAGCTGGACGCCGTCGCCCTGCGGGCCGACCACCGTCTCGTCGGCCAGGCCGGCGGCGGTGGCGTCGGTGACGCCGACGGCTCCGACGGGCCCGTGTTCGTCGACGAGTCGGGCCGGCGCAGCCGCAGATTCCGTCGTATCGGCATCTTCGTCGGCATCGCCTGCGCGATCTACGCCGTCGTCATCATCGCCACCATGCTCTCCGGCAACTCCAACGCCCCCTGGCTGCCCGTGCCGGACCAGGAGGGCAAGGAGGCCGGGCAGGTGGAGACCTCGCCGCTGCCCACCGACTCCGCCGCGCCCACCGACGCCACCGGCGTCACGCCGGGCGCCTCGCCGACCCTCGGCGACGGCACGACCCCGGCGCCTGGCGCCAGTGCCATCGCTCCCGGTGCCTCCGCGACCGCCACCACGCCGGGCGCGTCCACCGCGCCGAAGCCGACGCCGACCAAGACCGCCACCAGCCCGGTCACCCGCCCCTCCGTCTCGGCGACGCAGCCCACCGACGAGCCCACCACCAGCTCGCCCGACCCGTCCCTCACCCCGCCGTCCACCCCGCCCGGTCCGTCCGACTCCCCGGCCGGCGGCGGCGCCGGCACGGACAACCTCGCCGACGGCGCGGACAGCGCGCCCGGCCTCTCCACCGCACCACCCCTGGAGAACACCCTCTGATGGCCTCCCGCTCAAGCCGTCCCGGGCCCGCGACCGGAGCCCGTGACGGCTCCCGTCGCCGTCTGCCCCTGCGCCTGCTGCTGCCGCTGCTCGTCCTCGTCGCGATGACGGCGATGCTGATGCTGCGCGGCTACGTCCACAGCGAGATCCTCGCCGACTACCGGGTGGCGCCCGCCACGGCCAACGACAAGGTGCCGCAGGACATCCTCAAGGGCGGCCCGGTCATCGACACCCGCAGCGGCCGCAGCACCACCATGAACGTGCCGGACGACAGTGTCGTGCTCACCTTCGACGACGGTCCGGACCCGACCTGGACCCCGAAGGTGCTGGACACCCTGAAGAAGAACGACGCGCACGCGGTCTTCTTCATCACCGGCACCATGGCCTCCCGCTACCCCGACCTCGTCCGGCGCATGGTCGACGAGGGCCACGAGATCGGGCTGCACTCCTTCAACCACCCCGACCTGTCCTACCAGTCGCCCCAGCGCATCGACTGGGAGCTGTCCCAGAACCAGCTCGCGCTCGCGGGGGCGGTGGGTATCCGCAGCTCGCTGTTCCGGCCGCCGTACTCCTCCAAGGCCGCGAACATGGACAACAACTCCTGGCCGGTCACCGAGTACATCGGCAGCCGCGGCTACATCACCATCGTCAACGACACCGACAGCGAGGACTGGCGCAAGCCGGGCGTCCGGCAGATCGTCCGCAACTCCACGCCCAAGCCCGGCCACGGCGCGATCGTCCTGATGCACGACTCCGGCGGCGACCGCCACCAGACCGTCCAGGCCCTCGACCAGCTCCTTCCCCAGCTCAAGGAGAAGGGCTACAAGTTCCAGAACCTCACCGAGGCCCTCAACGCGCCGAGCGCGCACACCCCGGTCACCGGTCTGGAACTGTGGAAGGGCAAGGCCTGGATCCTCCTGGTCGACGCCTCCGACCACGTCACCGGCGTCCTGGTCGTCTGCCTCGCGGTCATCGGCTTCCTCGTCCTCGCCCGCTTCGGCCTGATGCTGCTGCTCTCCGGCCTCCACGCCCGCCGCACCCGCCGCCGGGACTTCCGCTGGGGCCCGCTGCCGGTCACCGAACCGGTGTCGGTGCTGGTGCCCGCGTACAACGAGGCCAAATGCATCGAGAACACCGTGCGTTCCCTGATGCGCAGCGAGCATCCCATCGAGGTCATCGTCATCGACGACGGCTCCAGCGACGGCACCGCCCGGCTGGTGGAGGGGCTCGGACTGCCCAACGTACGTGTCATCAGACAGCTCAACGCGGGCAAGCCCGCCGCCCTCAACCGGGGCCTGGCCAACGCCCGTCACGACCTGGTCGTGATGATGGACGGCGACACCGTCTTCGAACCGGCCACCGTCCGCGAACTCGTCCAGCCCTTCGCCGACCCGCGCGTCGGCGCGGTCGCCGGCAACGCCAAGGTCGGCAACAAGGACACCCTCATCGGCGCCTGGCAGCACATCGAGTACGTGATGGGCTTCAACCTCGACCGTCGGATGTACGACGTCCTGCGGTGCATGCCGACCATCCCCGGCGCCGTCGGCGCGTTCCGCCGCTCCGCCCTGGAGCGGGTCGGCGGGATGAGCGACGACACCCTCGCCGAGGACACCGACATCACCATGGCGATGCACCGGGACGGCTGGCGGGTCGTCTACGCCGAGAAGGCCCGCGCCTGGACCGAGGCACCGGAGTCCGTCCAGCAGTTGTGGTCCCAGCGCTACCGGTGGTCGTACGGCACCATGCAGGCGATCTGGAAGCACCGCAGGGCGCTGGTGGAACGCGGTCCCTCGGGGCGCTTCGGCCGCGTCGGGCTGCCGCTCGTCTCCCTCTTCATGGTCGTCGCGCCGCTGCTGGCGCCGCTGATCGACGTGTTCCTCGTCTACGGCCTGGTCTTCGGGCCCACCGACAAGACGATCCTCGCCTGGTTCGGCGTCCTCGCCGTCCAACTGGTGTGCGCGGCCTACGCGTTCATCCTGGACCGGGAGCGCCTGACCCCGCTGATCTCGCTGCCGCTCCAGCAGATCCTCTATCGCCAGCTGATGTACGTCGTGCTGCTCCAGTCCTGGATCACGGCGCTCACCGGCGGCCGGCTGCGCTGGCAGAAGCTGCGCCGCAAGGGCGGCGTCTCCGCCCCGCCGAGCGCGCCCGCCGGACGCCGGCAGGTCATGGGCGGGAGGCCCGTCTGATGAGCACGCCGTACCACCCCTCCCCGTCTCAGAAAGCCGTGGACGTGACCGTTCCCCTCGTGCCGACCGTCCCCGAGCAGCAGCAGCAGCCACCGGCCGCCGCGCGGCCCAAGGGCCCCGTCCGCGACCGCTACTTCGACCTGCTGCGGGCCCTCGCCCTGTTCCGGGTGGTCCTCTACCACCTGACGGGCTGGGCGTGGCTGCCGCTGGTGTTCCCCTCCATGGGCGTGATGTTCGCGCTCGCCGGCAACCTCATGGCCCGCTCGCTCAAGCGCCCGGCCGTACAGGTCATCAAGAGCCGCGTCCGCCGGCTGCTGCCGCCGCTGTGGCTGCTGGGCGTCGTCGGCGTCACCGGCATGGTCCTCCAGGGCTGGGGTCCGTCGGACGACGGCCACCCGGGCTGGTGGTGGCTCCATCTCACGTACTGGGTGCTGCCGTTGAGCGACCCGCCGTACGCCGAGGGCCTGCCCGGTGTGCACGGCTACCTCGCCGAGAACTGGGCCGTGGACCTCGCCGGACCGCTCTGGTACATCCGCGCCTACCTCTGGTACGTCCTGCTGTCGCCGTTCCTCCTCAAGGCGCTGCGCGCCCTGCCGGTCGCCACCGTCTTCGCGCCGATCGTGCTGTCCGCCGCCTTCGAGTTCGGCTACATCACGCTGCCCGGCGAGCGCATCCCCTCCGCCCTCACCGACTTCAGCACCTTCGGAGCCTGCTGGATCCTCGGCATGGCCCACCAGGAGGGCATCCTCAGGCAACTGCCGCGCTACGTCGTCCCGTCCGTCGCGCCCGCCATCGCCCTGCTCGGCCTCTGGTACGCGACCAAGCACGACTTCTCCCAGGGCAACGACCTCGACAGCATGCCCTTCGCGCAGGCCCTGTGGTCGCTGGGCACGGTCATGATCCTGCTGCACGTCAGCCCGTCCTGGTCCGAGTGGCCCAAGCGGCTGAAGCGCTTCGACCGGCCGATCACCCTCCTCAACTCCCGTGCCGTGACGATCTATCTGTGGCACAACACCTGCATCGTCGTCGCGATGACGATCTGGGACCGGCTGTGGGGCATCGACCTGATGTGGCAGCACTTCTCCTGGTTCCTGGAGAGCCCGTGGCCGGTGCTCGTCTTCACCTGGATCCTCATCGGCAGCTGCATCGTCTGGTTCGGCTGGGCGGAGGACCTCGCCGCCAAGCGCAGGCCGCAGCTGTGGCCGGACGGTTCGCAGAGGAAGCGTGCCGAATCGGGGCGGCCGCGCGCCGGGTCGGGCTCACATCGGGCCTGACCTAGCCCTTCGCCCCCTGCTTCCACTCCTCGGCGAGCAGTCCCAGGATCACCTCGTCCATGAACTCGCCCATCACCCAGGCCGCGGAGCGCAGGAGGCCCTCGCGGACGAAGCCGTTGCGCTCGGCGGAGCGCAGCATCCCGATGTTGTCCGGCAGCGTCTCGATCTGCAGCCGGTGCAGACCGCGGACGACGAAGCCGTAGTGGCACAGCACCGCGACCACGTCGGTGCCGTAGCCCTTGCCGCGGGCGGACGGCAGCAGGCCGAGGCCGATGTGGGCGAACCGGTTGTGGGTGTCGAGGCCCCACAGTGTCGCGGCGCCGACCAGCTCGCCGCTCTCCAGGTCCACCACGGAGAACGGGAGGTTCTCCTCGTCCGTGGGGTCCACCACGAACTTCCCGTCGGTGGTGCTGGGCGGGATCGGCCGCCAGGGCCGGCCGTCGGCGCGCGCGGTGTTGACCACGTCGTCGTAGAGCTCGGCCTGGAGAACCGGGATGTCGTCCTCGTGCCGGGCCCGGAGCCCGACCTTGCTGCCTCTAAGCATGCAGGCTTCTTATCGGTCCTGCCGGGCCGACGGCAAACAGTTTTGCCTCGTCTGCCTGGGACCTCCCTAGGACTTGGGCCGGTAGCTGAGCAGGTCGCCCGGCTGGCAGTCCAGGACCTCGCAGATCCGGGTGAGGGTGGTGAAGCGGATCGCCTTGGCGCGCCCGTTCTTGAGGACGGACAGGTTGACGTTGGTGACGCCGACGCGGTGGGCGAGTTCGGTGACGGTCATCCCGCGCTCGCTGAGGAGCCGGTCGAGATGCACCTCGATGTCATGACCCTCATGCTCCTCCTCGCCCATCAGACAACACCTTCGAGGTCCTCGCGCATGGCGGCGCCGGCGCTGGTGATACGGGCGAAGGTGAGGAGGCCGAGGCCGGTGAGGATGAGCAGGTAGGGGGTGGACCACATCTCCAGCCAGGAGGCGGCCGTGAAGTCGTGGTTGGTGGCGAGCTTCGCGAGCACGGCGGCCTTGGCGTTCGACTCGATGAGGCCGGCGACGAGACTGCCGGCCAGCAGCCACCAGCCGAGCAGCCGGAACCGGGAGGCCGTGATGGCCGTGTAGACGCCGTCCCGGGCGGCACCCTGGAGGAGCCGGTGCAGCAGGAAGAGCCCGCCGATCAGCAGCAGGTCCGAGGGCAGGGTGCTGAGCTGGTCGAGGAACTGCAGGGAGGTGCTGGCCGCCTCGGCGCAGTAGTGCGGGATCGCGTCGGCCTGGGCCCCCTTCTCGGGGAAGAAGTAGCCGCTGTCGATACCGACGCCGGTCGAGTCGTCGGTGATGCAGGCGCCGCCGTCGCCCCAGCCGCCGTGCACGGTTCTGAAGACGACCCCCAGCGTCACCAGCGTCAACAGCACCCGCAGCGCTATCGACACCACGGTCGCCATCGGCTCCAGCATCTTCCGGTCCTCGGACATGGTCCCCCGCCTCGCTTATCGTTTTTCGATGTATCGAGATTCGATGTTATCGAGAAACGATAAGCGTGTCGACCTTTCACGGTCTGGTTCTCGTACGACGGGAAGCCGAGCGACCAGCCGGTGAGGGTGCCGTCGGCCGCGGAGCCACGTTCTCGGCCGCCGTTCAAGGGCCTGCCCCGCTCCTTCGCCGACGACATCGGCACCATCCGCGGCAACTGGCTGGCGCTCGACCTGCGCACCGAGGCCCCGGAGACCTGGGCGCGCCGTCGGAGGCGATGCCCTTGCGGAACAGCAGGCGTTCTTGATGACGGGCTGCGAAACCAGGCTTCGTCTCGCGGAGGACTACGACGACCATGAAGACGGCGATGAGTAGAACAACACCGTCCGTGATGGCGTGCACACGGGTGACCGGATAGCCGTAACGCCGTCAGGCTAGGTGGAGGAGAACCCGGGCCGTTCATGCTCACCCGTCCAGCAACTCCGCCAACCCCCGCTCATACCCCCGAAACCCCGCCTTCCCCCACTCCGGCGCATCCGACCCGGGCCGCAGCAACGACGGCAGACGTGCCACCCGCCATGTGCGGAAGACGCCCGCCGGGCTGCACCTGCCGCTCCCGTCCGCCAAGTCGGCCGCCAGCCCCAGGACTTCGGCGACCTTCCGGGCAGCCGCCCCCGTCTCCACCCCCGCCGCGACCGCCGCCGTGATCAACGCGTCCAGGAACTCCGTCAGTTGGAGGTCGGCTGCCATGCGGCACATCCTGCGTACCGTCGACGGTTCCTCCAGGTCCGCCACATCCACCGGCAGGCCCTCCACCCCACCCGACCACAGCAACAAAGCCAGGCCCGTCACCTCGTGGTCCCGTAGGTAGCCGAGTTCGTCCAGCACCGTCAGGAACACTTCACCAAACGCGCCCACCCTGTGGATGCCGGACAGGAGGTGGTCGACCTCGGCCTGGTGGGCGGTCACATACGCGCCCACCGAGACGTCCGACAGGCGCCACGTGCCCGTCGCCGTCACCGCGCCGACCTCCAGCAGCCCGCCCAGCGGGGCGATGACCGAGCGGGCGAGCGTCTGCTGCGTCACGAGAGGCCCAGCGCCTCCGTGTCCAGCACCTTCGTCGGCGGCTTCACGTCCAAGGGCTTGTTGAAGGCGCTGTAGGTAGTCGTCGTGTGGAAGTCCGTCCCCTTGTACACGACCTTCAACAGGTACGGCTTGCCCTCCGTCGCGACGTAGAACGTGTACTTCCCCGTCCGCACCGACTTGTCCGTCACGATCACCGCGATCGCCGCCTCGCCGTCGACCACGGTCGGCTCGCCCCTCTTCGCCTTGCCGAAGGAGGAGAAGCCCCGGGGGCAGGCGGCGAGGCCGTCGCCCGGCTCGGCCTTGCTCGTGGGGGTCTTGAACCAGGTGTTCTGGGGCCCGCTCATAGGCTTGTCCGACCACCACTCGATGTACGCGCGGTTCGGGCGAACATAGTCCGTCTTGCCGATCCGGATCTGTTCGAGGGCTGCCTTGTTCCAGCTCCAGGTGGTCTTCGAGGTGCACCGGCTGTGGAGGTCGGTCGTGATGCGGCCGGTGAAACTCTTGCCGTCGGGGTTGGTGCTCGTTCCCTCGACGGTCACGGATGTCAGCCCGCTCATCGTCTTGTTCGCCTCGTCGAGGATCTCCCGCCCGGAGCGGTCGTCCCCACCGCCGCCCCCCGAGCACCCGGCCACCGTCACCAAGCACGCCAGCACCGCCACCGCTCTACTTCGCACAGTCCCCCCACAGATCACACGTGACCCAGAGATTACCGGCGTGGGTGCGCGCGCCAAGATCCTGTAAACCGCGGGGGACACCGGTGTCGCCGTGGCATACGGCATGCGAGACTGCCCCGGTTGCGGAAGTGAACGGGGTGGCCCGAAGGGGCCGGTGGGGAGCGGGACCACGATGAGCAAGCGGCAAGTGCAGAAGATGCTGCGGCTGATGGCGAGCGGCGAGCCCGTCGAGCTCACCAGCCCCATGGCCTCGGTGAAGAAGCTCGCCCGACTCGCCTTCATCGCCCAGCAGTTCGGGTACGAGTACGCCGACGTACGCCAGGGCGGCGGCCGCAACAACGCCCTCGTCATGCTCCTCGTCCCCGACCCCAGCCCGCAGGCCCGCGCCCGCGCCGCGCAGAACTGGGCGCAGTATCCGAACGCCGGTGACGGGGTGTCCGTGCCGCCCCTCGTCCCCGACGCCTTCGAACTCCTCAAGGCCCGGATCAATTTCGACCTCACCGGGCAGGCCAAGAAGCGCCTGGGCTACGCCGTCGCCGGTGCCAGTGTCGCGTGCCTGGTCCTCGCGTACCGCTTCGGCGGGCGGTCCGAGGACTTCGTCGCCGCGGCCGTCATCTGGGTCCTGGTCCTGGCGGTGATCGGCATCGGCTTCGTCGTCAACGGCAAGCGCAACGTCAAGTTCGCCGGCCGGCTCCAGGCCGCCGGGTTCGTGCCGGTCACCGACGAGGGCGGACGGGTGCGGTATCTGCCGCCGGGCGCTCAGGTGCCGGGGCAGGCGAATCCCTTCGCCGCCGGTCCGTACGGCCAGCAGCCTCAGCCGGGGTACGGGCAGCAGGCACCGGCGGGGTACGCCCAGCCCCAGCCCCAGCCCCAGCCCGGATACGGGCAGCAGCCCCAGCCCGGATACGCGCAGCAGCCGTACCCGCCCCAGCCCGGCTACGCCCAGCCCCAGCCGCAGGCCTACGGCTACCCCCAGCAGCCGCCGGCCGCCCCCGGCCCGTACGCCCCCCAGCAGCCCTACCCCCACCAGCAGCCGTACCCGCCGCAGCAGCCCTACCCCCAGCAGAACCCCAACTGGCAGGCGCCGCAGGGGTGAGCTCAAGGGGTGACCGGCGCCGCTGGGAGCCGTTCGTAACAAAGGGCCGTAAGTACCTCTCATCCCGCCCGGCCGCCGGGTGAGAGCAAAGTTCCCTTCCGGTCACCCACGGCCACAGCGAGGAAACGCGCCCTCCCTACCTTCGGGAACCAGCCGCTCAGAGAGCCCCGAGCCCCGAAGCACCGTGGAGGCGTCATGACAGCCCCTAGTACAGCCCCCGCACCCCCGAGCAGGGGCGGCCGCTGGATCCAGCAGTGGGATCCGGAGGACGAGACCTTCTGGAACGAGACGGGAGAGAAGGTCGCCCGCCGCAATCTCCTCTTCTCCGTGCTCTCCGAGCACATCGGATTCTCGATCTGGACCATGTGGTCGGTGCTGGTGCTCTTCATGGGCCCGGAGTACGGCCTGACCCCGGCCGACAAGTTCCTGCTGACCTCGATGGTCACGCTCGTCGGTGCCGTCGTCCGGGTGCCGTACACCTTCGCCGTCGCGATCTTCGGCGGCCGGAACTGGACCATCATCTCGGCCAGCCTCCTCCTCGTCCCGACCATCGCGGCCTTCGTCGTGATGGAGCCCGGCACCTCCTTCAACACCTTCCTGCTCGTCGGCCTGCTGGCCGGTATCGGCGGTGGCAACTTCGCCTCCTCCATGACCAACATCAACGCCTTCTTCCCCCTTCGTAAGAAGGGGTGGGCGCTCGGGCTCAACGCGGGCGGCGGCAACATCGGTGTGCCGGTCATCCAGCTCATCGCCCTCGCGGTCATCGGGGCGTCCGGCGGGCCGCGCGTTCTGCTCGGGATCTACATCCCCCTGATCGTCGTCGCCGCGGCGCTGTCCGCGCTGAAGATGGACAACCTGGCGAGCGTCAAGAACGACACCGGTGCCGCCGTCGACTCGGCGAAGGACGGCCACACCTGGATCATGTCCTTCCTCTACATCGGCACCTTCGGCTCCTTCATCGGCTTCTCCTTCGCCTTCGGCCAGGTGCTCCAGGTCCAGTTCGGCCGTACGCCGCTGCAGGCCGCGTACGTCACCTTCATCGGCCCGCTGCTCGGCTCGCTGATCCGCCCGCTCGGCGGCTGGCTCGCCGACAAGTACGGCGGCGCGAAGATCACCCTCTACAACTACGTCGGCATGGGCGCCGCCACCGCCGTCCTGGTCTTCGCCAGCATGCAGAAGTCGCTGCCGCTGTTCGTCACCGCCTTCGTGGTGCTGTTCGTCCTCAGCGGGCTCGGCAACGGCTCGACGTTCAAGATGATCCCCGGCATCTTCCACACCAAGGCCCTCGCCAAGGGGCTCACGGGCGACGAGGCCGCCGCCTACGGCCGCCGGCTCTCCGGCGCCTCCATGGGACTCATCGGCGCGGTCGGCGCGCTCGGTGGCGTGGGCATCAACCTCGCCTTCCGCCAGTCGTTCCTGTCGAACGGCTCCGGCACCGGCGCCTTCGTCACCTTCCTCGTCTACTACGCCCTCTGCTTCGCGGTGACCTGGGCCGTATACCTTCGCCGCACGGCCGCCAAGCCGGAGGCGACGGCTGCCGCCGAGACGAAGCCCCAGCTCAGCTATGCCGAGGTGTGACGTAACACCGGCGCAATGAAGCCGAACCGAGCCTGTCACGTGCCGTTGACAGGCTCGGTCGGCATGCGGGTGCCGTCACACGCGGTGTAGGTGCAAACGACTCGACTGCGGGACGAGAGTTATGTACGACGAAGAGCAGCGACCAGAACAACACGGCCCCCTGGCCGGCTTCACCGTCGGGGTGACAGCCGCGCGCCGGGCCGACGAGCTGGGCGCGCTGCTGCAGCGACGGGGAGCCGCCGTCCTGCACGCACCGGCCCTGCGGATCGTGCAGCTCGCCGACGACAGCGAGCTGCTCGCCGCGACCAAGCAGGTCATCGACGACGTACCGGATGTCGTGGTCGCCACGACCGCGATCGGGTTCCGGGGCTGGATCGAGGCGGCCGACGGCTGGGGTCTGGGGGAGGACCTGCTCGAGCGGCTGCGGGGCGTCGAGGTGCTGGCGCGCGGCCCCAAGGTGAAGGGCGCGATCCGGGCCGCCGGACTGACCGAGGACTGGTCGCCGTCGTCCGAGTCCATGGCCGAGGTGCTGGACCGGCTGCTGGAGGAGGGCGTCGAAGGGCGCCGTATCGCCGTCCAGCTGCACGGCGAGCCGCTGCCCGGTTTCGTGGAGGCGCTGCGGGCCGGGGGAGCGGATGTGCTCGGGGTGCCGGTCTACCGCTGGATGCCACCGGAGGACATCGGCCCGGTGGACCGCCTCCTGGACGCCACCGTCTCCCGGGGCCTGGACGCCCTGACCTTCACCAGCGCCCCCGCCGCCGCGTCCCTCCTGAGCCGGGCCGAGGAGCGGGGCCTGCTCCCGGAGCTGCTGGCCGCCCTCCACCACGACGTCCTCCCGGCCTGCGTGGGCCCGGTGACGGCCCTTCCCCTCCAGGCCCGCGGGGTCGACACCGTCCAGCCCGAGCGCTTCCGCCTCGGCCCGCTCGTCCAGCTGCTCTGCCAGGAACTCCCGGCCCGGGCCCGCATCCTGCCCATCGCCGGCCACCGCGTCGAGATCCGCGGCCACGCGGTCCTCGTCGACGGCGCCCTGCGCCCCGTACCACCGGCCGGAATGTCCCTGCTGCGCGCGCTGTCCCGCCGGCCCGGCTGGGTGGTCGCCCGCGCGGAACTCCTGCGGGCCCTGCCGGGCGCGGGCCGCGACGAACACGCGGTGGAAACGGCCATGGCCCGCCTCCGCACCGCCCTCGGCGCCCCGAAGCTGATCCAGACGGTGGTGAAACGGGGCTACCGCCTCGCCCTGGACCCGGCCGCGGACGCCAAGTACGCCGACACGTAGGAGTAGGAGGGGGCGCTGGACCCGGCCGCCGCCACCGAGTACGTCGGCGCGCCCGGGAGCCGGCGGGTCACCGCCTGTCCCTGGATCCGGCAGCCGACGCCAAGTAGGCGGACGCGTGCGAGTCGGGCAGGGGCACCTGCCGCCGCTGGACCCCGCCACCGACATCGAGTACGCGGACGCACAGCAGCCGGCCGAGTCACCCGCCGACGCTCGCCCCGGTCGCCGGCACCGAGGCCGGCGACGCGTAGGACCGCCCCCGCACCAGCAGCGCCCTCGCCAGGAACCCCACCGCCACCGTCGACAGCACCGCCCGCACCACGTTCCACGCCACCCACGTGTCCTCGAAGTCGGCGCGTGCGGTGGTGGGGTCGGTGGCCGTGTCCAGGGCGTTGTTGAGCGGGATGTTGAAGGCGACCGTCACCAGGAAGGCGAGGGCGTACGCGGTGAGGGCCGCCCATACCCACCGGCGGTGCAGCTCCCCGCGGCCCTGCCACGCCGCCACCCCGGTCAGCAGCAGCGCCCCGAGGAAGCTCAGCATGAACACCGGGTTCTGGATGACGTCGTTGATGTTGCGCATCACCTCGACGTAGACCCGGTCGTCGCTGCGGGCCAGCCCCGGCATCACCGCGCACGCGAAAACGTAGAACGTCCCCGCGATCAGCCCCATGGCGACCGTGGCCGCCCCCAGTACCCCGCCCGTCGTTCCGCTCTGCTTCGTCATGTCCTCCAGTCAACGGGCCCGGGACCGCCGTCGACATGGCCGAGACGCCCAGCCCCATACGCCTGCGTCCACGCCCCTCCGGTACGAGGCCTTCCGGCGGCGCGGACGGGAGGGCACTGTGAGAGGGAACCGATTCTCCGGAACCGTTCTCTCACGGCACCCCAAGGCGGTGACAGGCACATGGCACTTGATACGGCCGCGGCCCCGTACGAGCTGCGGTTCGACGCCGGACGGATCTGCCTCGATCTCCTCGCGACCACCCACCCCGTCGAACGGCTCGACTCGATCGAGGTGCTGTGCGCCTGGATCGTCGGCTCAGGACTGGTCCCGGCCGACACCCCGCTGACGCACGCCGGCGTCTCCTGGCTGGTGGGCTTCCGTGAGCTGAGGGGCCGCATAGGACAGTTGGTGCGTACGGGGTCCGCCGGCACGGACATCGCGCTCGCCCGCGTCAACGAGCTCGCCCGGGCCGCGCCCCCGGCCCCGCGCGCCGTGCCGGCCGAAGACGGCACCCTCGTACGGCAATTGGACCGCCCGCCCGAACTGCCCGCGCTGCTCGGGGCGATCGCCCGGGACGCCGTGGAGCTGCTCACCGACCCGCTCGCGCGGGCGGGTCTGCGGCAGTGCGCCGGCGACAACTGCCCGATCGTCTACCTCGACACATCACGGGGACGCAGGAGGCGCTGGTGCTCCAGTGAGGTCTGCGGGAACCGCGAAAGGGTCGCCCGGCATCGCCGCCGAGCGGCCCTCACGCGCGCTTGAGGGGACCGCGGCGGAAGCCGGGAGTCCGTTATGCGGCTTCTGTGGAGTCGGCGTCGAAGTGATTTCGATTACACGCCGTTTACTCCCGTCGCGTCACGGGCAGCCGAATCGATCTTGCCGATGTGGTGGAAATGTAAAGATCGCACGGTGGGAATGTGCGTGCATGTCCCCCCTCGTCACGTCACCCGGAAGAAAACTGTCACGTCACTTTGAACACTCAACGGCCCACGTCCGTACCCCGTGTTGAGCGACCGGTCGGGGGAACCCCCGGACATCGGAGGTGGGCGTGCGCAAGGATTCCGTCGTGGCCAATGAACGTGGATCGAGGGCCCGACATCGCATGTCCCAGCCCTCGGAACCTGATGAGGAGCTCATGCGTGCTCTGTACAGAGAGCACGCGGGACCCCTGCTCGCGTATGTGCTCAGGCTGGTCGCCGGAGACCGGCAAAGAGCCGAGGACGTCGTGCAGGAGACGCTGATCCGTGCCTGGAAGAACGCCGGTCAGCTCAATCGAGCGACCGGATCTGTACGCCCCTGGCTGGTGACGGTTGCCCGGCGCATCGTCATCGACGGCCACCGAAGCCGGCAGGCCCGGCCGCAGGAGGTCGATCCGTCGCCGCTGGAGGTCATCCCCGCGGAGGACGAGATCGACAAGGCGCTGTGGTTGATGACGCTGTCGGACGCGCTCGACGACCTGACTCCCGCACACCGGGAGGTGCTCGTCGAGACGTACTTCAAGGGGCGTACCGTCAATGAGGCGGCCGAGACGCTCGGAATCCCCAGCGGCACCGTCCGCTCGCGGGTCTTCTATGCCCTGCGGTCGATGAAGCTGGCACTGGAGGAGCGGGGGGTGACGGCGTGATGAGTGTTTACGGGGGAAACCAGGGATTCGGCACAGGTGGTTCGGGTATGTCTGGGGCTATGCAGGGATCTCCGGTGCCGAGCGAGCACGAGACCGTCGGCGCCTACGCCCTCGGGATCCTCGACGACGCCGAGGCAACCGCTTTCGAGATGCATCTCGCCGGATGCGAGTGGTGCGCCCAGCAGCTCGACGAGCTGGCCGGGATGGAACCGATGCTGGCCGCGCTCGCGGACCTGCCCGGGACCGGGTCGCCCGCGATCGGCGAGTCGCTGTCCGCCAGGCCCAGCCCGCGGTTGGTGAACAAGCTGGTCGACGAGGTCGCCGAACGCCGCGCCCAGAAGCGCCGGCGGAGCTTCTACATGGTCGCCGCGGCGGCCGCGCTGATCATCGGCGGCCCGCTGGTCGCGGTCGGCGCCACCGGCGGCGACTCGGGTGGGAACGTTTCGGCACACACCACCGTCAGCCCCGCCAAGCAAGCCTTCGACGTCATCAAGGACAAGGTCACCGCGACCGACCCCAGCACCGACGTCACCGCGACCGTCGCGGTGGAGAAGAAGGACTGGGGCACCCACGCGGTCCTCCAGCTGAAGAACGTGACGGGTCCCGAGAAGTGCTCCCTGATCGCCGTGGGCAAGAACGGCGAGCGCGAGACGGTCACCTCCTGGTCCGTCCCGAACTGGGGCTACGGCATCCCGAACGCCAAGACGGAAGAGGCCAAGCAGCCCCTCTACGTCCACGGCGGCGCGGCCTTCGACCCGAACCAGATCGACCACTTCGAGGTCATGACCTTCGACGGCAAGAAGCTCGTCGAGGTCGACGCGCAGAACGCGTGACGGCCGACGCGTAGCTTCCACCGGCCCCCTTCACTTAGGGTTGACGGCTGCCCAGCACGTCAGAAGGGGGCCCGGTGGCCGCTCAGGCTCAGCAGGAAACCGCGGTCGTTCCGGATCACGACTCCGTTCGTGACCGGGAGATCAGCGTCGAACAGGACCACCTCGACCGGGTCTACCGGCGTCTCGAGGAGAAGATCCACGAGGCCGAGTTCCTCATGAACGACGCGGCCAAGCGAGGCCAGGTCGGCACGCCCGGCGCGCTCGCCGAGCGGGACGCCCAGGTCTTCCGGGCCGGCGTCCACCTCAACCGCCTCAACAACGAGTTCGAGGACTTCCTCTTCGGCCGGATCGACCTCCTCCTCGGCAAGGACGGCAAGAAGGGACCCGACGGCGCCTACACCGCCGTGGAGCCCGCCGAGGGCGCCGTGCGGGAGGACAACACCGCCGAGATCGCCGAGACCCTGCACATCGGGCGCATCGGGGTCCTCGACTCCGAGTACGCCCCGCTCGTCATCGACTGGCGGGCCCCGGCCGCGGCCCCCTTCTACCGGTCCACCCCGGTGGACCCGGGCCGGGTTGTGCGCCGCCGGGTCATCCGCTCCAAGGGCCGCCGCGTCCTCGGTGTCGAGGACGACCTCATGCGCCCCGAGCTCAGGGCCTTCCTCGACGGCCACGAACTGCCCGTCATCGGCGACGGCGCCCTGATGGCCGCCCTCGGCCAGGCCCGCAGCCACACCATGCGGGACATCGTCGCCTCCATCCAGGCCGAGCAGGACCTGGTCATCCGCGCCCCCGCCGCCTCCGTGACGTACGTCGAGGGCGGCCCGGGCACCGGCAAGACGGCCGTCGCCCTGCACCGCGCCGCCTATCTCCTCTACCAGGACCGACGCCGCTACTCGGGCGGCATCCTCATCGTCTCGCCGACCCCGCTGCTGGTCGCCTACACCGAGGGCGTCCTGCCCTCCCTCGGCGAGGAGGGCCAGGTCGCCATCCGCGCCATCGGTTCCCTCGTCGACGGCGCCGAGGCCACGCTGTACGACAGCCCGGCCGTCGCCCGCGCCAAGGGCTCGTACCGCATGCTCAAGGTCCTGCGGAAGGCGGCCCGAGGGGCGCTGGAGACCAGGCCGGCCGGCGGACAGCTCGCCCTCGGCGAGGACGAGAGCCGTCCCTCGGGGACGCCGACCCGCCTGCGCGTCGTCGCCTTCGGCCGCCGCCTGGAGCTGGAGTCCGCCGAGCTGGACCGCATCCGGCAGAACGCCCTCGGCGGCACCGCGCCCGTGAACCTGCTGCGCCCCCGCGCCCGCAAGCTCCTCCTGGACGCCCTGTGGGCGCAGTCCGGCGCGGCCGGCCGGCACACCGACCCCGAGCTCGCCGCCGAGCTGCGCTCCTCCTTCGACGAGGACGTCAGCTCCGAGGACGCCTTCATCGACTTCCTGAACGCCTGGTGGCCCGAGCTCACCCCGAAGGACGTCATGGCCGCCATGGCCGACGAGCGCCGGCTCGGCCGCTGGGCCCGCCGCATCCTCAACCCCGGCGAGGTCCGCAGGGTCGCCCGCGCGCTGAGGCGGGACGGGTGGTCCGTGCACGACATCGCCATGCTCGACGAGCTCCAGGCCATCCTCGGCACCCCGGCGCGCCCAAGGAAGAAGCGCGAACTGGACCCGCTCGACCAGCTCACCGGTCTGGAGGAGCTGATGCCGGTGCGCGAGGAGTCGCAGCGCGAGCGCGCCGAGCGGCTCGCCCAGGAGCGCACCGAGTACGCCCACGTCATCGTCGACGAGGCGCAGGACCTCACGCCGATGCAGTGGCGCATGGTCGGCCGCCGCGGCCGGCACGCCACCTGGACGGTCGTCGGCGACCCGGCCCAGTCCTCCTGGTCCGACCCCGACGAGGCGGCCGAGGCCCGCGACGAGGCCCTCGGCACCCGCCCTCGCCGCCGCTTCCAGCTCACGGTGAACTACCGCAACCCGGCCGAGATCGCCGAGCTGGCCGCGAAGGTACTGGCCCTGGCCATGCCGGGGTCCACGTCCCCCTCGGCCGTCCGCTCCACCGGGGTCGAGCCCCGTTTTGTGACAACGAACAACGGACACAGCACGGTCGTACGGGACTCGCTCGCGGCCACCGTCCGTGCCGAGGCCGCCCGCCTCCTCGACCTCGTCGACGGCACCGTCGGCGTCGTCGTCGCGATGCAGCGCCGCGAGGAGGCCGCCCGCTGGCTCGCCGGGCTCGGCGACCGGGTGGTGGCCCTCGGCAGCCTGGAGGCCAAGGGCCTGGAGTACGACGCCACGGTCGTCGTCTCCCCGGCCGAGATCGCCGACGAGTCCCCGGCCGGCCTGCGGGTGCTGTACGTCGCCCTCACCCGGGCGACCCAGCAGCTGACGATCGTCTCGGCCGACCGGGACCAGCCGGACGGGACCGGGGTGCCTGACCTGCTGAGGGATTAGGAGCGGGATCAGCACTCGAAGAACTCTCGAGACGGGAATGGCCTTACGGGATCTGTTTGTTAGCCTGGGTGTGGCACCGGCCCGATCCAAGCCCCCGGGCCCAACCTTCGTCCCTTAGAGGGACCACTTGCCGCGAGGCGAGCATGGCGGGTCGGTGTCACTGAGCGGAAGAAGAGGTCCACGTCGCGGAAAACGTGACGTGGGCCTCTTTTGTTGTGAACAAAACGATCGCAATCCAGCGCGGCTAACGCCTACTCATCAGTAGGTGCGACGATCGGACGGCATACCGCGTCATACAGCATCACAGGTGAAAGCAGAGGAAGTCGGCCATGGCAACGGCGCCCAGCGTCTCCTACTCGATGACGGTCCGGCTGGAGGTGCCCGCGAGCGGAACCGCGGTCTCCCAGCTCACCGGGGCCGTGGAGTCCCACGGAGGCTCGGTGACCGGCCTCGACGTGACCGCCTCCGGCCACGAGAAGCTCCGGATCGACGTCACCATCGCGGCCACCTCCACGGCCCACGCCGACGAGATCGTCGAACAGCTGCGCGGCATCGAGGGCGTCACGCTCGGCAAGGTCTCCGACCGTACGTTCCTGATGCACCTCGGCGGCAAGATCGAGATGGCGTCCAAGCACCCCATCCGCAACCGCGACGACCTCTCGATGATCTACACCCCCGGTGTGGCCCGCGTCTGCATGGCGATCGCCGAGAACCCCGAGGACGCCCGCCGCCTCACCATCAAGCGCAACACCGTTGCGGTCGTGACGGACGGCTCGGCCGTGCTGGGCCTCGGCAACATCGGCCCGATGGCCGCCATGCCGGTCATGGAGGGCAAGGCGGCCCTCTTCAAGCGCTTCGCCGACATCGACGCCTGGCCGCTGTGCCTGGACACCCAGGACACCGACGAGATCGTCGCCATCGTCAAGGCGATCGCCCCGGGCTTCGCCGGCATCAACCTCGAGGACATCTCCGCGCCCCGCTGCTTCGAGATCGAGGCGCGGCTGCGCGAGGCCCTCGACATCCCCGTCTTCCACGACGACCAGCACGGCACCGCGATCGTCGTCCTCGCCGCCCTGAAGAACGCACTTCGCGTCACCGGCAAGGCAATTGAGAACATCCGTGTCGTCATGTCCGGCGCCGGCGCGGCCGGTACGGCCATCCTCAAGCTGCTGATCGCCGCGGGCGTGAAGAACGCCGTCGTCGCCGACATCCACGGTGTCGTCCACGCCGGCCGCGAGGACCTCGTCGACGCCGCCGCGGACTCGCCGCTGCGCTGGATCGCCGACAACACCAACCCCGAGGGCCTGACCGGCACGCTGAAGGAAGCGGTGCGCGGCGCCGACGTGTTCATCGGCGTCTCCGCGCCCAACGTCCTCGACGGCGACGACGTGGCCGCGATGGCCGAGGGGGCGATCGTGTTCGCGCTCGCGAACCCGGACCCCGAGGTCGACCCGGCAATCGCCCGCCAGACCGCGGCGGTTGTCGCCACCGGCCGCTCCGACTTCCCGAACCAGATCAACAACGTGCTGGTCTTCCCGGGTGTGTTCCGCGGTTTGCTCGACGCCCAGTCGCGCACGGTGAACACGGACATGATGCTGGCCGCCGCGACGGCCCTCTCGGACGTGGTGAGCGAGGACGAGCTGAACCCGAACTACATCATCCCGTCCGTCTTCAACGACAAGGTCGCGGGCGCGGTCGCCGGTGCAGTGCGCGAGGCGGCGAAGGCGGCGGGCGCCACCGCCTGACCCCGGGCGCCGGGGCCTGGTGACGCCGGGCGCCGCGGGCCGTTGTCGTAGCCGTGTCGTACTGTGCAAGGGCTGTGGGTGGTCGTGCGGGCTTGTGAGCATCACCACCACGGCCCCTGCGTCGGCGCGTCGCGGAACCCCTGGCCGAGGGCCGCCCGTTAGGTTGGCGGGCACGCTCAGGCCTTTCGTGTGACTCCCTAGGGTGTTCTCACGACTCCTACGGGTGCCGGATTGGCTTTCCCGCCGCAGGTAGGGGCAGGATGCGTCTCTGGGCGCGGCGCATCGGCAAACGACAGCGCCCAACATGCGGCTCCGCCGCGTGGCACGCCGCAACGGCAAGAAGAACACGGGAGTAAGAACATGAACCGCAGTGAGCTGGTGGCCGCGCTGGCCGACCGCGCCGAGGTGACCCGCAAGGACGCCGACGCCGTTCTGGCCGCTTTCGCCGAGACCGTCGGCGAGATCGTCGCCAAGGGCGACGAGAAGGTCACCATCCCCGGCTTCCTGACCTTCGAGCGCACCCACCGTGCCGCTCGCACCGCGCGCAACCCGCAGACCGGCGACCCGATCCAGATCCCGGCCGGCTACAGCGTGAAGGTTTCGGCGGGCTCCAAGCTCAAGGAAGCCGCCAAGGGCAAGTGAGCCTGACCGTACGTCCGGGACGACGTACGAGGCGCGAGTAACGCCAATGGGGCGGCCACCCGGTGAGGGTCGGCCGCCCCATTGGCGTGCGTACGACGGTGTTACCCGAGCGCCTTGCCCGGCAGCTCCACCTTCGCGCCCAGCTCGACGAGCTTCTCCATGAAGTTCTCGTAGCCGCGGTTGATCAGGTCGATGCCGTGCACCCGCGAGGTCCCCTGGGCCGCGAGGGCCGCGATGAGGTACGAGAAGCCGCCGCGGAGGTCGGGGATGACCAGGTCGGCGCCCTGGAGCTTGGTGGGTCCGGCGACGACCGCCGAGTGGAGGAAGTTGCGCTGGCCGAAGCGGCAGTCGGAGCCGCCCAGGCACTCGCGGTACAGCTGGATGTGAGCACCCATCTGGTTCAGCGCGGAGGTGAACCCGAGCCGGGACTCGTACACCGTCTCGTGGATGATCGACAGACCCGTGGCCTGCGTCAGCGCGACCACCAGCGGCTGCTGCCAGTCCGTCTGGAAGCCCGGGTGCACATCGGTCTCGAGCGCGATGGACTTCAACTGGCCACCGGGGTGCCAGAAACGGATGCCCTCGTCGTCGATCTCGAAGGCACCGCCCACCTTCCGGTAGGTGTTGAGGAACGTCATCATCGAGCGCTGCTGGGCGCCGCGGACGTAGATGTTGCCCTCGGTCGCGAGCGCGGCCGAGGCCCAGGACGCGGCCTCCAGACGGTCCGGCAGGGCCTTGTGGTTGTAGCCGCCGAGCGAGTCCACACCGGTGATGCGGATCGTGCGGTCGGTGTCCATCGCGATGATGGCGCCCATCTTCTGCAGAACGCAGATGAGATCCTCGATCTCGGGCTCCACCGCGGCGTTGGACAGCTCGGTGACGCCCTCCGCCAGCACGGCCGTCAGCAGTACCTGCTCGGTCGCGCCCACCGACGGGTACGGCAGCCGGATCTTCGTACCGCGCAGCCGCCGCGGCGCCTCCAGGAACTGCCCGTCCGCACGCTTCTCGATGGTCGCGCCGAACTGCCGCAGCACCTCGAAGTGGAAGTCGATCGGCCGGCCACCGATGTCACAGCCGCCGAGGCCCGGGATGAAGGCGTGCCCGAGGCGGTGCAGCAGCGGACCGCACAACAGGATCGGGATACGGCTGGAACCCGCGTGGGCATCGATGTCAGCGACGTTGGCGCTCTCGACGTGCGTCGGGTCCATCACCAGCTCACCGGGCTCGTCGCCCGGACGGACCGTCACACCGTGCAGTTGCAGCAGACCGCGTACGACGCGCACGTCACGGATGTCCGGAACGTTGCGCAGTCGACTCGGCCCGCTGCCCAGCAGGGCGGCGACCATGGCCTTCGGTACGAGGTTCTTCGCACCGCGGACACGGATCTCGCCCTCCAGCGGGGTTCCGCCGTGGACAAGCAGTACGTCGTCATTGCCGTTGACGGTCATGTATCTCGCGTTCCGATTGGTGGGGCAGGGGCCAGAAGGGAAAGGGTAATCGCCGTCCACCCCCCTTCCGTAAGCCCAAGGACGGCCCAGCTACGTCATAGCTGTGTCACAACACCCACCGTTCGCTCACGGGTACATGGGGTCACCGGCACGGCCGTGCGCCGCGCATGCCTCATTCAGCCCTGAGCTGCATCGCCTCCCGTCCCCGCATTGCCTCCCCCTTCGGGGGGAAGATGCGGGATCATGTCTGGCATGACCGAGGTGTCCTCGCTCACAGGGCGGTTGCTCGTGGCAACGCCCGCCCTGGCGGACCCGAACTTCGACCGTGCGGTGGTGCTCCTTCTCGACCACGACGAGGAGGGCTCCCTCGGTGTCGTCCTCAACCGGCCGACCCCGGTGGATGTCGGCGACATCCTGGAGGGCTGGGCGGACCTCGCCGGCGAACCCGGGGTCGTCTTCCAGGGCGGCCCGGTCTCCCTCGACTCGGCGCTCGGGGTCGCCGTCATCCCCGGCGGCGCGTCCGGTGAGAGGGCCCCGCTGGGCTGGCGCCGGGTGCACGGCGCGATCGGCCTGGTCGACCTGGAGGCCCCGCCGGAGCTGCTCGCCTCGGCCCTGGGTTCCCTGCGGATCTTCGCGGGATACGCCGGCTGGGGGCCCGGCCAGCTGGAGGACGAGCTGGTGGAGGGCGCCTGGTACGTCGTGGAGTCCGAGCCCGGTGACGTGTCCTCGCCGGCCCCGGAGAGACTCTGGCGCGAGGTCCTGCGCCGCCAGCGCAACGAGCTGGCGATGGTGGCCACGTATCCGGACGACCCTTCGCTCAACTGAAGCGTGTGACCTTAAGTACCCTGGCTTTCATGAGCACTCTTGAGCCCGAGCGCGGGACTGGTACGGGGACCCTCGTAGAGCCGACGCCACAGGTGTCCCACGGCGACGGCGACCACGAGCGCTTCGCCCACTACGTCCAGAAGGACAAGATCATGGCGAGCGCCCTCGACGGGACCCCCGTCGTGGCGCTGTGCGGCAAGGTGTGGGTGCCGGGCCGCGACCCGAAGAAGTACCCCGTGTGTCCCATGTGCAAGGAGATCTACGAGTCCATGGGCGCCGGCGGGGACGGCGACGGCAAGGGCGGCGGCGACAAGTAGGTCCGCCTGCCCGGCCGAGTCCCACTGAGGCCTCCAGGCGCGTTTCGGCGTGCCTCGGGGGCCTTTGTGCTGTCGCCTTTGTGCTGTCACCTTTGTGCTGTCCGTCGGCCGGTCACGAAGTGGTGTAGACCTCTTGTGGGCATGTCCCCGGAGTCCTTAGCCTCCGTTGCGCAGAGAAAAACTGTGATTGCGCATATTGCAACGCGCCGCCGTGAGCCGAAAGGTCTGGTCACTCATGGATCTCATTCCGGCGCCCGACCGGGTGGAGCGGAGCGAGGGTTTCCTGGAACTCGGCGACGACTTCGGGATCGAGGCCGGGCCGGGCACCGAGGGCACCGCGCGCTGGCTGCGCGCGACGCTCGGCGCGGCGACCGGACTCGCCCTGCCGCCGAGGCAGGGGGACGAGCGCGACGTCCTCCACCTGTCCGTCCGGCCCGGACTCGGGGAGGAGGCCTACCGCCTCGTCGTCGCTCCCCACGGCGTCCACCTCCAGGGCGGCTCGCCCGCCGGTGTCTTCCGGGGCGCCCAGACGCTGCGTCAGCTGCTCGGCCCCGACGCCTTCCGGCGCGCACCCCTTCCCGGCCGCACCTGGCGGCTGCCGCTGACGGAGATCCAGGACGCGCCCCGATTCCGCTGGCGCGGCCTCATGCTCGACGTCGCCCGGCACTTCATGCCCAAGGACGGAGTGCTGCGCTATCTCGATCTGATGGCCGCCCACAAACTCAACGTCTTCCACTTCCACTTGACGGACGACCAGGGCTGGCGCGTCGAGATCAAGCGGTATCCCCGGCTCACCGAGGTCGGTTCATGGCGGGCGCGGACGAAATTCGGTCACCGGGCCTCGCCGTTGTGGGAGGAGAAACCGCACGGTGGCTACTACACCCAGGACGACATCCGCGAAATCGTCGCCTACGCCGCCGAGCGGCATATCGCCGTCGTCCCGGAAATCGACGTACCCGGCCACTCGCAGGCCGCGATCGCCGCGTACCCGGAACTCGGCAACACCGATGTGATCGACACGACTTCCCTCTCCGTCTGGGACAACTGGGGGATCTCTCCGAACGTACTCGCCCCCACTGACAACACCCTGCGCTTCTACGAGGGGGTGTTGGAGGAAGTGCTGGAACTGTTCCCGGGAGAGTTCGTCCACATCGGCGGTGACGAATGCCTCAAGGACCAGTGGCGGCAATCGGCCACGGCACAATCCCGTATCAAGGAACTCGGCGTCGGGGACGAGGACGGACTTCAGGCCTGGTTCGTACGCCACTTCGACCAGTGGCTCTCCGCGCGCGGGCGCAGACTCATCGGCTGGGACGAGATTCTCGAGGGCGGTCTCGCGGAGGGCGCGGCGGTGTCCTCGTGGCGCGGCTACGAGGGCGGGGTGACGGCCGCGCGCGCGGGCCACGACGTCGTCATGTGCCCCGAGCAGCACGTCTACTTGGACTACCGGCAGGCCGACGGCCCCGACGAGCCGGTGCCCATCGCCTATGTGCGCACCCTGGAGGACGTCTACCGCTTCGAGCCCGTTCCCGTGGAGCTGACCGCGGACGAGGCGGCGCACGTGCTCGGTACCCAGGCCAACCTGTGGACCGAGGTGATGGAGGACTCCGCGCGCGTGGACTACCAGGCGTTCCCCCGGCTCGCGGCCTTCGCCGAGGTCGCCTGGAGCGGCCTGCCCGCCCCCGCCGAGCGGGACTTCGCCGGCTTCGAGCGGCGGATGGCCGCCCATTACCGGCGACTTGACGCCCTCGGCGTCGGATACCGGCCGTCCACTGGCCCCCTGCCGTGGCAGCGGCGCCCCGGAGTGCCGGGTCGCCCGATCGAGGGGACGCCACCGAACAAGTAGCGGAGAAACCCCGGCAGTATCACTGAAGAGAGGCAATTCGCTCACACCGGTGATGCCGTACGAAAACGGACCATCTCCCTGATGAGGTGGGCGAATGCCTCCTACCGGACCCCGTTCTTCGGGCCCTGCGAAGATGTGCCAGAGTTGCCACGTCCGCCCTGTCAGCACGTACCGTACGGCAGCAACAGGCGGGACCAGCTGGGACCAGGTGGGGCAGCGGGAAGGGGCAGCCGGTTTGACCACGCACGCACCGCAGGCGGCGCAGGCCGTCACGCTGCCCACGACGCTCGACGAGGCCGTGGCGGCGCTGGCCGCCACGCCCGCCGCCGTGCCCGTCGCGGGCGGCACCGATCTCATGGCCGCGGTGAACTCCGGCCAGCTCAGGCCCGCCGCGCTGGTCGGCCTCGGCCGGATCAGCGAGATCCGCGGCTGGCAGTACCAGGACGGGCACGCCCTGCTCGGCGCCGGACTCACGCACGCGCGCATGGGCCGCCCCGACTTCGCCGCCCTCATCCCCGCGCTCGCCGCCTCCGCGCGCGCCGCGGGCCCGCCGCAGATCCGCAACGCGGGCACCCTGGGCGGCAACATCGCCACCGCGTCCCCCACCGGCGACGCGCTGCCGGTGCTGGCCGCCCTGGAGGCGACGCTGATCATCGCGGGCCCGGGCGGAGCCCGCCGGGAACTGCCGGTGTCGCATCTGCTGGCCGGGGTGGACATGCTGCGCGGCGGCGAGCTCATCGGCTTCGTGCGCGTGCCGCTGCTGCACGCCCCGCAGGTCTTCCTCAAGGCCACCGGCCGCACCGGCCCCGGGCGGGCCATCGCCTCCGTCGCGCTGGTCCTCGACCCCGCCCGGCGCGGAGTCAGGTGCGCCGTCGGAGCCATAGCGCCGATGCCGCTGCGGCCCCTGGACGCCGAGCAGTGGGTCGGCCGGCTGATCGACTGGGACAACAACCGCGCGCTCGTCCCGGAGGCCCTGCACGCCTTCGGTGAGTACGTCGCCGCGGCCTGCATCCCCGACCCGGCCCCGGAGCCCGACGGCTCCGTGCAGCCGCTTCCGCCCGCCGTACTGCACCTGCGGCGCACCGTCGCCGCGCTGGCCCGACGAGCACTGGGGAGGGCACTGTCGTGACCGACGACCAGCACGGAGAAGGCGCCGCACCCCGCGGCGGCGGCCGCTGGGACCCGCTGCCCCAGGGCGACTACGACGACGGCGCCACCGCCTTCGTGAAGCTCCCCGAGGGCGGCATCGACGCGCTGCTGGCCTCCGACAGCCCGCTCGCGGCGCCGGGCCACGGCTATGTGCCGCCGCAGATAACGGTGGCGCCCGGCAGCGCCGCGGACTCCGACCCGGCGGCCACCGGCGGCTGGGCCGCGGCCCCGGCCGGCGGTGCGCAGTGGCCCGACCCCAACGCCGTACCGCAGGACGGGCACCAGGTCGGCAACGACCAGTTCACGTACCACCCGGGGGCGACCGGGCAGTGGACCTTCCAGGACGCGTCGGACTCCGCCCCGGCGCCCGGCCACGACGTCACCGGACAGTGGTCCATCCCCGTCGCCGGGGGCGATCTTCCGGACGAATCGGGCGAGTTCACCACGTCGGCCCTCGTCGAGCAGTGGGGCGGCGGCACCCCTCCGGCCACCCTGCCCGGCGGCGCGTCGGCCCCCTGGGCGACCCACACGGGACAGCCCTGGGACACCGGGGCGGTGGACACCGGGCAGCCGGCGGCTCCCGGACCCGAGCACGGACACGCGCACGTCCCCGCCGACGGCGGTCATGGCCTGCCGGCCGGCGACGCGCACGTACACGTGCCGCCGGGGGCCGTGGGTGACGCGGACGTCCACGCGCGTGTGGCGGCGGGCCCGGACGCGGCGCACGCTCCCGCCGAGCCGCACGACCACCCCTCCGACGCCGCCCCCGCCGCAGCCGCCTCACAGCCCTCCCCGGGCGACGGTGAGGACGCCGCCGCGGCCGAGGCCCCCGAGGGCTCCCAAGGGGCCGTGGAAGCCGCTGAAGAGGCCTCCGAGCCGCCCGCCGAGCACGCCCCGGACGGCGACACCGCCCCCGCGGCCGAGGACGCGGAAGAGAACACCGCCGAACACCCCCCCGCCTTCCCCGGCGAAGAACACCCCCTCGCCGCCTACGTCCTGCGTGTCAACGGCGTCGACCGGCCCGTGGCCGACGCCTGGATCGGTGAGTCGCTGCTCTACGTGCTGCGTGAGCGGCTCGGCCTCGCCGGGGCCAAGGACGGCTGCTCGCAGGGCGAGTGCGGGGCCTGCAACGTCCAGGTGGACGGGCGGCTCGTCGCCTCCTGCCTGGTCCCCGCCGTCACCGCCGCCGGCAGCGAGGTCCGTACCGTCGAGGGCCTCGCCGAGGACGGCCGCCCCTCCGACGTCCAGCGGGCGCTCGCCCGGTGCGGCGCCGTGCAGTGCGGCTTCTGCGTGCCGGGCATGGCGATGACCGTGCACGACCTGCTGGAGGGCAACCCGGCGCCGACCGAGCTGGAGACCCGCCAGGCGCTGTGCGGCAACCTGTGCCGCTGCTCCGGCTACCGGGGCGTCGTCGACGCCGTCAAGGAGGTCGTCGCCGAGCGCGAGGCACACGCCGCCGCGAACTCCGAGTCGAACGGCGACGAGGCACGTATTCCCCACCAGGCGGGCCCGGGAGCCGGCGGTGTGAACCCGTCGGCCTTCGAGCCGCGGCACGACCAGGCGTACGGAACGGACGGAGGCCAGGCGTGAGCAACGAAGCCGCCACCGCGACCACCCCCGCGGAGGCAGCCCCTGCCCCCGAGCCGATCCCGCACGGCCTCGGCGCCTCCCTCCCGGCCGCCGACGCCCGCGCCAAGACCGAGGGCACGTTCCCGTACGCGGCCGACCTGTGGGCCGAGGGCCTGCTGTGGGCGGCCGTGCTGCGCTCCCCGCACCCGCACGCGCGCATCGTGTCCATCGACACGACCCACGCGCGGGAGATGCCGGGCGTCCGCGCGGTCATCACCCACGAGGACGTCCCCGGCCACCCGCTGTACGGCCGCGGCAAGGCCGACCGCCCGGTCTTCGCCTCCGAGGTCGTACGCCACCACGGCGAGCCCATCGCGGCCGTCGCCGCCGACCACCCCGACACCGCGCGGATGGCCGCCGCGGCCGTCATCGTCGAGTACGAGGTGCTCGACCCGGTCACCGACCCCGAGCTGGCCTTCGAGGCCGAGCCGCTGCACGCCGACGGCAATCTGATCCGGCACATCCCGCTGCACCACGGCGACCCGGCCGCGACCGGCGAGATCGTCGTCGAGGGCCAGTACCGCATCGGCCGCCAGGACCCGGCCCCCATCGGCGCCGAGGCCGGCCTCGCCGTGCCCCGCCCCGACGGCGGCGTCGAGCTCTACCTCGCCTCCACCGACCCGCACACCGACCGGGACACCGCCGCCGCGTGCTACGGCCTGGAACCCGAGCGCGTCAAGATCGTCGTCACCGGCGTCCCCGGCGCCACCGCCGACCGCGAGGACCAGGGCATCCAGCTCCCGCTCGGCCTGCTCGCGCTCAAGACGGGCTGCCCGGTGAAACTCACGGCCACGCGCGAGGAGTCCTTCCTCGGCCACGTCCACCGCCACCCGACCCTCCTGCGCTACCGCCACCACGCCGACGCCGAGGGCAGGCTGGTGAAGGTCGAGGCGCAGATCCTGCTCGACGCGGGCGCCTACGCCGACACCTCCTCCGAGGCCCTCGCCGCCGCCGTCGGCTTCGCCTGCGGCCCCTATGTCGTCCCGAACGCCTTCATCGAGGGCTGGGCCGTGCGCACCAACAACCCGCCCTCCGGCCATGTCCGCGGCGAGGGCGCCATGCAGGTGTGCGCCGCCTACGAGGCCCAGATGGACAAGCTGGCGAAGAAGCTGGGCATCGACCCCGCCGAACTCCGCCTGCGCAACGCCATGGCCACCGGCGACGTCCTGCCGACCGGCCAGACCGTGACCTGCCCGGCCCCGGTCGCCGAACTCCTCCAGGCGGTACGGGACTTCCCGCTGCCCGCGCTGCCCAAGGACACCCCCGAGGACGAGTGGCTGCTGCCCGGCGGCCCCGAGGGCGCGGGCGAACCGGGCGCGATCCGCCGCGGCGTGGGCTATGGCCTGGGCATGGTGCACATGCTCGGCGCCGAGGGCGCCGACGAGGTCTCCACGGCCACGGTCAAGGTCCACGACGGCATCGCGACCGTGCTCTGCGCGGCCGTCGAGACCGGCCAGGGCTTCACCACGCTGGCCCGCCAGATCGTCCAGGAGACGCTCGGCATCGACGAGGTCCACGTGGCCCCCGTCGACACCGACCAGCCCCCGGCCGGCGCGGGCTGCCGAGGCCGCCACACCTGGGTCTCCGGCGGCGCGGTGGAACGCGCGGCGAAGATGGTCCGCACCCAGCTCCTCCAGCCGCTGGCGCACAAGTTCGGGATGTCCACCGAACTGCTCCAGATCACCGACGGCAAGATCACCTCGTACGACGGCGTCCTGTCGACCACCGTCACCGAGGCGCTGGAGGGCAAGGAGCTGTGGGCCACCGCCCAGTGCCGCCCGCATCCGACGGAGCCGCTCGACGAGCAGGGCCAGGGCGACGCGTTCGTCGGCATGGCCTTCTGTGCGATCCGCGCGGTGGTGGACGTCGACATCGAACTCGGCTCGGTCCGGGTCGTCGAACTCGCCGTCGCGCAGGACGTCGGGCGGGTGCTCAACCCGGCCCAGCTGGCGGCCCGTATCGAGGCCGGTGTCACCCAGGGCGTGGGCATCGCGCTGACCGAGAACCTGCGCACCGCGCGCGGGCTGATCCGGCACCCGGACCTCACCGGGTACGCGCTGCCGACGGCCCTGGACGCGCCGGACATCCGGATCGTGAAGCTCGTCGAGGAGCGGGACGTGGTCGCGCCCTTCGGCGCCAAGGCGGTGAGCGCGGTGCCGGTGGTGACGTCACCGGCGGCCGTCGCCTCCGCCGTACGGGCCGCGACCGGCCGCCCGGTGAACCGGCTGCCGATCCGCCCGCAGGCCGCGGTGGTGACGGGACAGTGAGCCAGGAGGACCCGCAGCGCTACGAACCGCCGCCCAGCGTCGGCAAGTTGCTGATCTGGATACTGGTGTTCGCGCTCGCCGCGCTGGTGGTCGTGCTGGGCGGTGTCTACCTGACGTGACGGGCGGGGGCGGTCTCGTGGTGTGTGGGTGCGTCTGACGTGCTGCGCGGCGTCGTCCTCGTCACCGGAGTCATGGCGTCCGGCAAGTCGACGGTCGCTCAAGCCCTGGCGGAACGGCTGCCGCGCGCGGCGCACGTCCGCGGGGACGTCTTCCGGCGGATGATCGTCTCCGGACGGCAGGAGTACGTTCCCGGAGGCGGCGGCGAGGGCGAGGCCCAACTCCGGCTGCGGTACCGGCTGTCGGCCGCGACCGCGGACGCGTACGCGCAGGCCGGGTTCACGGCCGTCGTGCAGGACGTGGTGCTGGGCGCCGAGCTGACGGCGTACGTGGACTCGATCCGCACCAGCCCCCTCTACGTCGTCGTCCTCGCCCCGAGCCCCGAGACGGTCGCCGCCCGTGAGGCGGATCGGGCCAAGACGGGGTACGGGGTGGCCTGGACGGTGCGGGAACTGGACCGGGAGCTGCGGGCCCGGACGCCCCGGATCGGGCTGTGGCTGGACACCTCGGAGCTTTCGGTGGGGGAGACGGTGGAGGCGATTCTGGCGGGGAGGCAACGCGCCAGGGTGGTTTGAGCGTCTCTGTGTCGTGGGGCGTTGCCGTGTGGCTGTGGAGCCTCGGCTGTCGGGGGCCTTTGTCAGTGGTGCGGCGCCCGGCTGTCGGGGGCCGTTGTCAGTGGTGCGGCGTAGTGTTCCGGTCAGTGGGGAACGACGGCGAGATCTTCACGACGAACCCGCCCTGCCTTGCCCTGCTCGGGGACACAGAGCTCGCACGCACGGGGGAACGATGAGCACGACCGGCACCGCACCCGCGGTGATCACCTTGACCGACGACGATCTGGAGCGCCTCGTCACGCACGCGTCCACGCGCAACTGGCTGACGGGCCCCGGACTGCCCACCGAGATCGGGCTGTTGAGCTTCGCGGAGCTCGGCCGGGAGGGCCTGCGCACCCTGACGGACGCGACCGGCGACCCCGACGGGCGGCTGGCCGTGGACATGCGGGACCAGTTGGTCATAGGCGGGCTGCTCGACGACGAGGGCCGGGAGACGGAGTCGGTCCTGCTCGACGGCATCACGGGCGAGGTGTCGACGACCGAGTTCTGGTGGGACCGCCCGGACCTGATGGAGCGCCGCCCGCTGGCCCCGTCGCTGGAGAAGCTGGTGCGCTTCGCGACGGCGACGGAGGAACTGACGGGGCTGCGCGGTCAGTTCGCGGCCTATGCCGACCGGCACGGCCCGCAGGCGGCGGCGGAGGCCTCGCGCCGGCTGCTCGCGATCTTCGAGGAGGGCACGGGCGGCGAGGTGCCGGCGTTGTGGCGGGCGGCTGCCCTGATCCGCCCGCTGTCCCTGACGGCAGGCCCGGGCCGGACCTCGGGGCTGGCGCTGGACCTTCCGTCCCGGCTGCTGGACCAGGAGTTCGGGCAGGGCGAGATCTGGCGCTTCGAGGAGGTCGACTTCCCCTCGACGCTCACCCATGAACCCACCCGCCGCTTCCTGCGCGACACGGGCCTGCCCGAGGACACGGCGCTCTTCCGCCTGGACACGGACGTCCCGCTGCCGACCCTGACCGAGCACCACGCCGACCACCCGGCCGCCGAACTCCCGGCCGACGCCGACCACTTGATACGCCTCGGTCACCTCGTCGAGGACAACAGCCTGGTGGTGGACGGCCGGACCGGCGCGGTCCTGCACTGGAGCGAGCCCGAAGCGGTGCTCCACCCGCTGAACACGGACGTCTCCACGCTCGCCTTCACGCTCTGGCTGCTGAGCCGCGAGGCGACACTCGACGAGGAGCTGTCGCGGGGCCGGGACCGCGTGCTGGGAGAGCCGCTGGGACCGCACGCCCAGCTGGCGGCCACGATGATCCAGGTCCTGTCGACCGTCGACCGCACCGGCAGCGCACCGGACGCCGACTGGCACTACTGGACACAGGCGCTGCGGGACGAGGCGGGCGGGGTGCTCTGACCGCACCCGCCTCGGTCCTTCCGGCTCACTCCTCCGGCGACTCCGGTGTCTCCGGCGCCGCCGAGGCCCCGCCGGGATCGGCGGCGTCCGGTGCGGCGGAGGTCGCCCCCGGCGCCGGTGCCTCGGGCGACTCCAGGACCGGATGGGGCCGGGTGCGGGCCGCGACCTCGGGCTCGGCCTCCCACAGCCTGGTCTGCTGCTCCCGCGCCTCCTCGGCGGCCCGGGTGATCAGCGCCCGCAACTCCGCGAGGTCCAGGGCGCCTTCCGCGCCGGGCCGGTCGTCCTCGACCTCCTCCGAGAGCAGCACGGTCTCGCCGTCGAGCGGGAAGACGCTGGAGAAGTACGGCACCCAGGAGCTGCGGCTCTCCCGGACCAGGAAGGCCACCTGCGGCCGCTGGTCCTCCGGCGCCAGCCGCCAGGCCACCTGCTCGGCGGACCCGGTGCCCCCGGGCATCCGGATGGTCAGCGCGCCCTCGTCGTCGCCCTTGAGCACTTCGGCGGGCGTAGCCCGGAAGGTGCCCAACTGCCGTTCCTCGCGCGCCTCGTGGTCGGCGGTGACCGACTCGAGCCGGCTGCCGCGCAGTACGACGACGGCCTGGCAGTCGCGGATGCGCTGGAGCAGGGTCGGCGTGCTGGTGAGATACGTCGCCATGGCTCACTCGCCTCCGTACCACAGGAGAAGGTTGTTGCCGACGCGGCTGTGGGCCAGGGCCGGCGCCGTGCTGGACGTCGAGTTGGGCAGCTGCTGGGCCGTCGACCAGGACGTCTTGAGCCACTCCTTCTGCGCGACGCGCAGCGAGGTGAGGAAGTTCTGTTCCCGGAAGGAGAGATGGAAGAGATTGCGGCCGGGATCGTAGGTGACGGCGGGCTGGGTGCGGGTGCGGTCGTTGGAGTAGCCGGTGCCGCGTTGCACGAGCCGGTCGCCGGAGACCTCGCAGTCGAGGCTGCGGACGAGGTTCATGGAGGTGATGCCGGGTCCCGCCCAGGAGAAGCCCAGCACCAGCCGGTTGTCGGGAGCGGCGGCCAGCGAGATCCCGGCGAGCGACTTGTAGTCGTAGCTGGTCGGCACGACGGCGGGCGCCGACCAGGACCAGCCGTCGTCGTAGGAGACGCTGGCGCGGATGCGGCCGGTGCCGGGGTGGTCGGCGCGGTCGAAGTGCGCCCAGGCCAGCACCCAGGCGCGGCGGCCGTTCACCACGGTGGAGGCGAGGCCTGGGGTGCCGAAGGTGGTGGCGCCGGCCGGGGTGCCGGCCCAGGCCCAGCTCTGCCCCTGGTTGGTGGAGCGGACGACGCGGATGCTGCCGTTGTCGTCGTTGTGCACCCAGGCCATGAGCATCAGCCCGCCGGGTTCGTCGGCGAGGGCGGGGCCGTGCACGGAGCGCTCACCGCCGTAGTACACCCAGCCGTTGAAGAGGAAGTTGACGCCGTCGGTGCGCAGCCAGGTGGGGATCCGGTTCGGGTGGCTCCACCCGAGCGCGTACAGCCCGCTGGTGCCGATGGAGGTGACGCCGGGCGTCAGACAGGTGCGCGCCTGGTAGTTGTTGTAGTCGGTGATCTGCGTGCCCTGGGCGAACCAGGACCCGCCCCCGTCGACGGACCGGAACTCGCGCAGCCGGTTCCGGTCGAAGTCCCGGTAGATGGCCTTGACCTTGGCGACGTCGCCCTCCCACGGCCCGAACCGGTACCGGTGATAGCCGTAGTCGCCCCACATGGTGTCCTGGTCGCCGGCACTGTGGTCGAGCCAGAAGCAGTGCCCCAGCTCGTGCTGGAAGACGCCCTGGAGATCGATCTGCCCCGGCGCGGCGTTGAACGGCACGAGGGGCCACGGCGTGAGATCGGCCCCGTTCTTCCGGTGGATGACGAGACTCGCCTTGCGCCAGCTGGTGAACGTCGAGGCGACGCGTGTGGTGTCGAAGTGCCGTTCGTTCATCGACACGAGGATCTCGCCGTCCTGCGGTTCGGTCCGGTCGGTGTAGTTCCAGAACTGGAAGCGGCAGTCGACCCCCGCGTTCTGCCACCGCGTGTACGCGTTGAGCACCGCGTCCGTGACCGGCCCCTGCCAGTCGTTGCTGATGCCCTGCGCGGTGAAGGACTGCCAGTTGATGAAGATCCGGGGCCGGTCCCCGGCGTTCCAATATGCCTGATCGCCCATCGCATCCCCCTGATGCCGGCGCGGGGCCCCTCAGCGACCCCGGTGCGGGCAGCATGGCAGCGGATCAAGCACGCAGGGAGACAAACGGCCTATGTGGGGACGCACCTTTCGCTTTGCTGACTCATCGGAGGATTCACAGCAAAACGGAACGAACGGCACAAGGGGACATGGGTCGCGCAGGCCCCGCCGCCACCCTTTAATCATCAGCCAACTCCCTTTCCCCTCAGGTAAGTTCGGGCGCGACCAGTTGTTCGAAGAGAGGACCGCCGCTGTGCGCAAGCTCCACCGTCGAATGACGACCGCCCTCGGAGTAGCCGCGGCCTCCGCGTCGGCGCTCGCCCTGGGCATTGCCCCCGCGCAGGCCTCCGGTGAGGTCTACGAGGCCTCCAACTCGATCATCTCGTCGGACGTCACCGCGAAGACGTACTTCGCCGCCGACGGCGAGATCCTCACCGCCCTCGACATGCTGAAGGACGGCCACGGCACGGCCGCCCAGTGGCGCTACAACTCCAGCTCCTCGACGCACTCGTACTACAACGGCAACGGCTACGCCGTCGCCAAGGACTGGGACCTGTCCTTCCCCGAGGGCACCACCCTCCAGATCCGCGCCTGCCTCCAGGACGGTTCGGACGGCACCCCGTACCGGTGCGGCGGCTGGGAGTACGCCAGGGCCTGACTCCACCCAACCGAAAGGGCGGCACCCCCATCGGGGGGCGCCGCCCTTTCGTCACGCTCGACACAGAGGCCGTGGCGGGAATTGAACCCACGTACCTCGCTTTGCAGGCGAGTCCCTAAGCCACTCGGGCACACGGCCGTTCGCCGGGATCGGAGTCTGTGGTCCGTTCCGACCTCGGTGAGATGACCGTACGGGCGGGGCGAGAAGGGGCTCAAGGGAATCGCCCGCCCTGCAACGGGACTGCCACACGCCGTTCATGAAAGGCGCCGGGCGCGGCTGCGGTCGTACGACCAAGGTCCCAGCGCCGGCCCTCCCTCCGACAGGGGCAAAAGCCTGGCTCGGCCCTTACCCTGGCGACCATGACCACCCTCGAACCGCGCGACGCCGATGTCGCGGAGACCGCCCCTGACCTGCCCGCCGGTATCGAGGACGGAGTGCTGAGCCGGGCCTACCGGGCGCTCAGCGTCGGGATCGTGTCGGTCGTGCTGCTCATCGCCTTCGAGGCGACCGCGGTCGGGACGGCGATGCCGGTGGCGGCGCGGGAGCTGGACGGGGTGTCGCTGTACGCGTTCGCGTTCTCGGGGTATTTCACGACGTCGTTGTTCGGGATGGTGCTCTCCGGACAGTGGTCCGACCGGCGCGGGCCCCTCGGGCCGCTGACCTGCGGCATCGCCTCCTTCGCCGCCGGGCTGCTGCTGTCCGGCAGGGCGGGGGCGATGTGGCTGTTCATCCTCGGGCGGGCCGTGCAGGGGTTCGGCGGCGGGCTCGTCATCGTCGCGCTGTACGTCGTCGTCGGGCGGGCCTACCCCGAGCGGCTGCGGCCCGCGATCATGGCCGCCTTCGCCGCGGGCTGGGTCGTGCCGTCGATCGTCGGGCCGCTCGCGGCGGGCGCGGTGACCGAGCATCTGGGCTGGCGGTGGGTGTTCGTCGGGATTCCGGTGCTCGTCGTCTTTCCGCTGGCGCTCGCGCTGCCGCAGATCCGGCGGCGGGCCGGCGGCCCGGTCGGCGGCTCCGCCCGCAGCGCCTCCTTCGACCGGCGCCGCATCCGCCTCGCCCTCGGCATCTCGCTGGGCGCGGGACTGTTGCAGTACGCCGCCCAGGATCTGAGGTGGCTCTCGCTGGTCCCGGGCGTCGCGGGCGCCGCGCTCCTCGTGCCGGCCGTGCTGGGGCTGCTGCCCCGCGGCACCTACCGGGCCGCCCGCGGCCTGCCCTCCGTCGTGCTGCTGCGCGGGGTCGCCGCGGGGTCCTTCATCGCCGCCGAGTCCTTCGTGCCGCTGATGCTGGTCACGCAGCGGGGACTCACGCCGACGCTCGCCGGGTTCTCGCTCGCGGCGGGCGGGCTGACGTGGGCGCTGGGGTCATGGGTGCAGTCGCGGGCGCGGGTGGAACCGTACCGGGAGCGGCTGATGACGGCCGGGATGGTGCTGGTGGCGGTGTCCATCGCCGCGGCGCCGAGTGTGCTGATCGACTCGGTGCCGGCCTGGACGGTCGCGGTGGCCTGGGCCTTCGGGTGCTTCGGCATGGGCCTGGTGATCTCCTCCACCAGCGTGCTGCTGCTCGAGCTCTCCGCCCCCGAGGAGGCCGGTACGAACTCCGCGTCCCTCCAGATCTCCGATGCGCTTGCCAACGTGGTCCTGCTGGCTGCGGGCGGCGCCGCGTTCGCCGCGCTGGGCGGCGGCGCGGTGAGCCATGCGGCGACGGAGGCGTCGGGCTCGCATCCGGGGGCCTTCGCGGTGGTGTTCCTGCCGATGGCGGGGGTGGCGTTGGTGGGGGCTTGGGTGACGCGGCGGTTGCGGGTGTCTGTCTGATGGACGGTACCGTGATGGCCCCATTGGCGGTACCATCGTGGTATGGCTATGAATCTTCGTCTGCGTGACGACCAGCAGGAGGCGCTCAAGCTGCGGGCCGAGGAGGAGGGGCGCAGCATGCACGCCATAGTGCTTCAGGCGATCGACCGGTATCTGGAGCAGGAGGCCGACCGGGCGACGGTGCGGCGCCTGGGGGCGAAGTACGCGGCGGGCCACGCCGACCTGCTGCGGAGGCTGGGGGAGTAGATGAAGTACCTCACGGTCCAGGAGGTTCTGGACCTGGCGGAGCTGGCGTGTGGGGAGCAGACGCAGGTCGCCGTGCGCGATCTGGGTCTGCTCAGCTCGGCCGTCCACCGTCCCCAGTCGCAGATGTTCGGCGTCGAGGCGTACACGGACCTTTTCGAGAAGGCCGCGGCGCTGCTGCAGTCGCTGACGGTGCACCATCCCCTGGTGGACGGCAACAAGCCCATGGGGTGGATGTGCACCGTCGTCTTCCTCGACTTCAACGGCACCGAAATGCTCGACGTCGATCAGGACGAGGCGTACAAGCTCGTCATCGAGGTGGCGTCCGGCGACCTTGAGGACGTGAGCCTGATTGCCCGGCGGCTGAAGGGCCTCCACGAAGCCGTGTGACCTCGGTCCCACCCAAGGGCGACCCGCCCCCGTCCGCACGTTGACGGCGTCGGGCCGCCGGTAGGGTGGCCCGGTTGTCATACGTAGCCCGACCTTACGGACCACCAGCCGAGCCGCCCGACCCCTTCGTACGGAGACCGTGACTACTACCGCCGCCTCCACCACGTCCCATCACCTCTCGCCCGCCTTCCCCGGCCGCGCCCCCTGGGGCACCGCCAGCAAGCTGCGTGCCTGGCAGCAGGGGGCGATGGAGAAGTACATCCAGGAGCAGCCGCGTGACTTCCTCGCGGTGGCGACCCCGGGCGCCGGCAAGACGACCTTCGCCCTCACCCTCGCCTCCTGGCTGCTGCACCACCACGTCGTGCAGCAGGTGACCGTGGTCGCGCCGACCGAGCACCTGAAGAAACAGTGGGCGGAAGCGGCGGCGCGGATAGGGATCAAGCTGGACCCGGAGTACAGCGCGGGCCCGCTCGGCAAGGACTACCACGGCGTCGCCGTCACCTACGCCGGTGTCGGCGTCCGGCCCATGCTGCACCGCAACCGCGTCGAGCAGCGCAAGACCCTCGTCATCCTCGACGAGATCCACCACGCCGGCGACTCCAAGTCCTGGGGCGAGGCCTGCCTCGAAGCCTTCGAGCCCGCCACCCGCCGGCTCGCGCTCACCGGTACGCCGTTCCGGTCCGACACCAACCCCATCCCCTTCGTGACGTACGAGGAGGACAACGCGGGCATTCGGCGCTCGGCCGCCGACTACACGTACGGGTACGGGAACGCGCTCGCCGACCATGTCGTGCGCCCGGTGATCTTCCTGTCCTACAGCGGCAACATGCGCTGGCGGACGAAGGCCGGCGACGAGATCGCCGCCCGGCTCGGCGAGCCCATGACCAAGGACGCCATCTCGCAGGCCTGGCGTACGGCGCTCGATCCGCGCGGTGAGTGGATGCCGAGCGTGCTGCGCGCCGCCGACCAGCGGCTCACCGAGGTCCGCAAGGCCATCCCGGACGCGGGCGCGCTCGTCATCGCCTCCGACCAGGACTCCGCCCGCGCCTACGCCAAGCTGATCCGCGAGATCACGGGCACCAAGGCCACCCTCGTCCTCTCCGACGACGCCGGCGCCTCCAAGCGCATCGACGACTTCAGTGCGAGCAACGACCGGTGGATGGTCGCCGTCCGCATGGTGTCGGAGGGGGTCGACGTGCCGCGGCTGGCCGTCGGGGTGTACGCCACCACCATCTCCACACCCCTCTTCTTCGCGCAGGCCGTCGGGCGTTTCGTGCGGTCCCGGCGGCGTGGCGAGACCGCCTCCGTCTTCCTCCCGACCGTCCCCGACCTGCTCACCTTCGCCAACGAGATGGAGGTGGAACGGGACCACGCCCTCGACAAGCCGAAGAAGGAGGGCGAGGAGGACCCGTACGCCGAGTCCGAGAAGGAGATGGAGGAGGCGAACAAGGAGCAGGACGAGGACACCGGCGAGCAGGAGCAGTTCGCCTTCGAGGCGCTGGAGTCCGAGGCCGTCTTCGACCGGGTGCTCTACGACGGTGCCGAGTTCGGCATGCAGGCGCACCCGGGCAGCGAGGAGGAGCAGGACTACCTCGGGATTCCGGGCCTCCTGGAGCCCGACCAGGTGCAGCTGCTGCTCCAGAAGCGGCAGGCCCGGCAGATCGCGCACAGCCGCAAGAAGCCGGACTCCGAGGCGGACCTGCTGGAACTGCCCGCCGAGCGGCGGCCCGTCGTCTCCCACAAGGAGATGATGGAGCTGCGGAAGCAGCTCAACACGATGGTGAGTGCTTACGTCCACCAGAGCGGCAAGCCGCACGGGGTCATCCACACCGAGCTGCGGCGCGTTTGCGGCGGACCCCCCAGCGCCGAGGCCACGGCCGGGCAGCTGCGGCAGCGCATCGCCAAGGTCCAGGAGTGGGCCACCCGGATGCGCTGAGCCCCTGGCCGAGAGGGTGCGGGGCATGTCAGATGCTGTCCTCGCAGGATGCTGGGCGTCGTACGTATCAGGACAAACAGAAGTACTCCGTACCGGCCAGTGACCGGATTCTGGACGGAGCCTTCCGCTCAGCGAACCGGCTTCGCTAATGTCCCGCTACGCACACGCCCCGTGGCAGCGCCGCCGCGGAGCGCAGCCGTGAAGCGACGCGGCCCGGTACGCATGCCGGGCCGCCGGCCGATCGGCGGCCTCTGACGCGCGTCACCGACGGGACTCGATGACGCACCGCCGCGACAAGGCCGCCGACCTCACCACTTGGAGGAGTGGGCGTCGTGACCGCGGAGACCTCTCAGACGCTCGACCGAGGACTGCGTGTCCTCAAGCTGCTGGCCGATACGGACCACGGGCTGACCGTCACCGAGCTATCCAACAAGCTGGGCGTGAACCGGACTGTCGTATACCGGTTGCTCGCCACCCTCGAACAGCACGCTCTCGTACGACGTGATCTGGGCGGCCGTGCCCGGGTCGGCCTCGGCGTGCTGCGCCTGGGCCGCCAGGTGCATCCGCTGGTGCGCGAGGCCGCGCTGCCGGCCCTGCGTTCCCTCGCCGAGGACATCGGGGCCACGGCCCATCTCACGCTGGTCGACGGGGCGGAGGCGCTGGCTGTCGCCGTGGTCGAGCCGACGTGGACGGACTACCACGTGGCCTACCGCGCCGGGTTCCGCCACCCCCTGGACCGGGGCGCCGCGGGCCGGGCGATCCTGTCCGCCCGCACCCAGCCGTCCGGCGAGCCGGGCTACACCCTCACCCACGGCGAACTGGAGGCGGGAGCCAGCGGCGCCGCCGCCCCGCTGCTCGGCGTCACGGGCGTCGAGGGCAGCGTCGGCGTGGTGATGCTGGCGGACGCGGTGCCCGAACGGGTGGGCCCGCGCGTGATGGACGCGGCACGGGAGGTGGCGGAGGCGTTGCGCTGAGGGCTCGGCGAGGGGGAGCGGGGCGGCCGCGGGCCACCCCCGTGGCCGTGGCCGGAAGTGACCGTCGCGTTAGATTGATCCCGTGCTCTCTCGCCTCACGCGCCCCCGGGCCGTCGCCGTCTGCGCCCTGCCCGTCGTGGCCCTGCTCGCCACCGCGGCGTTCGCGCCCCTGCCGTTCTCCCTGACGCAGCCCGGCATGACGGCGAACGTCCTCGGCGAGAACCAGCACACCCCGGTGATCACCATCAAGGGCGCCGAGACGCGTACGACGACCGGGCAGCTGCGGATGACGACCATCGAGGCGACCAATCCGGACACCCGGGTCTCGCTCGGGGACGTGCTCGACGCGTGGTTCGCCACGGACCAGGCGGTCATGCCGCGCGACTCGGTCTATCCGAGCGGCCAGTCCACCAAGGAGATCGAGCAGCACAACACCGAGCAGATGAAGCAGTCCCAGGACGCGGCGACCGAGGCCGCGCTGAACTACCTGGACCTCTCCGGCAAGAACATCAAGGTCACCCTGAAACTGGCCGACGTGGGCGGGCCCAGCGCCGGGCTCCTCTTCTCCCTCGGCATCGTCGACAAGCTGGACGGCGACAGCAACGGCGGTGACCTCACGGGCGGCCGGGTGATCGCCGGTACGGGCACGATCGACGCGGATGGGACGGTGGGCGCGGTGGGTGGCGTCTCCCTGAAGACCCAGGCCGCGAAGCGGGACGGTGCCACGGTGTTCCTCGTCCCCAAGGACGAGTGCGGCGACGCGAAGGCGGAACTCCCCAAGGGGCTGCGGCTGATCCCGGTGACGACGCTGAAGGGGGCGGTCAGCTCCCTGGTGGCGCTGGAGTCGGGGAAGGGTTCGGTTCCGAGCTGTTAGGCGAGGGCGGGGCGGGGGTCGGCGGCGAGACGCAGACCGAGCTCTACGAGGGTCCAGCCGACGCGGGTGCGCAGCTCGCTCCGGGGCTTGGCCTCGGTGGCGAGGCGGTGCGCTTCGGCTTGGGCGTGGAGGTCGGCCGCGCGGAGCTGGTGCAGGGCGAGGTGGGTCTCCGGGTCGATCACTGGGGTTCCTTTCCGTCCGTCGTGATGGGGAAGGCGTGGGTGTGGATGCGTACCTGAGCCGTGTCGTCGCCCGCGGGTAGATCGCGGTAGGTCTCGATCAGGGCGTGCATCTTCTCGATGAGTTCGAGGCTCTGCTCCGGCGTCAGCTGTAGCGTCGCGCTGCTCATGTCCCAGACGCGGTTCCAGGCCTCCGGCCAGGTGGCGCGGGTTCCCAGCCAGGCGGAGAGGTTCTGGATCTGGGTGGTGGCGACCTCGTGGAGGTAGAGGTCGGCGGCCCCGCGGACGGCAGGGTCGCTGTCCGTGAGCAGGGAGTCGTCGAAGGTCAGCCCGGTGTGGACCGCTTTCCACCAGCGCTCCCGACCCTTGCCGCGCTCGGGATCGTCCGCCACGAAGCCGTGGGCGGCAAGCTGGCGCAGGTGATAACTGGTCGCCCCGCTCGACTCACCCAGCCTCTCGGCCAGTTGGGACGCGGTGGCGGGCCCTTCGAAACGCAGGGCGTCGAGCAACTGCATCCGCAGCGGATGCGCCAGCCCGCGCAGTGAACGCGCGTCAAGTTTCCGTAGGTTGGGCTCTTCCGGCATGCGTACAAAGATAGCTATGCAAAGGTTCCTTTGCAACGCCTTCTTTGTAAGTCGCCGGAAGCCGGGTCACCGCCGGAAGCCGGGTCACCGCCGGAGGCCGGGTCACCCCTCCTTCACGAACCCCTCCGCCTTCATCCAGTCCAGCGCCACCTCGTGCGGATCCTCCCCGTCCACGTCCACCTTGGCGTTCAGCTCCTGCGCCACCGTGTTGTCCAGCTTCTTCGTGACCGGGTCCAGGACCTTCTCGATCGCCGGCCACTTCTTCAGGGCCTTGGAGTTGATCTCGGGGGCGGCGTTGTAGTTGGGGAAGAACTTCCTGTCGTCCCGCATGACCGCGAGGTTCATGGACCTGATGCGGCCGTCGGTCGTGAAGACCTCGCCGTAGGTGCAACTGCCCTTCTTCACCTGGGTGTAGATGATCCCGGTGTCCATCTGCGTGATGTTCCTCGTCGGCACGCTCATCCCGTATGCCTTCTCCATGCCCGGCAACCCGTCCGCGCGGTTGGCGAACTCGCTCTCCACGCACAGCGTCACCGCACCGGGGTCGGACTTCGACAGCGCGGCCACGTCCGACAGCGTCTTCGTGCCGTACTTCTCGGCGTTGGCCGCGTTCATGGCCAGCGCGTACGTGTTGTTCAGCGCCGCGGGGGGCAGCCACGTCAGACCGTTCTTCAGGTCGGCCTTCCGTACCGCCTCCCACTGCGCCCGCGGGTCGGCGATCGGCTCGCTGTTGCCCTGGTACGTGATCCACGCGGTGCCCGTGTACTCGTACATCCCGTCCGCGTCACCGGACTTGACCGCCTCCCGTGCCCCGATGGACCCCTGGATGCCGGTGCGGTCCAGTACGTCCGCGCCCGCCGCCTCGAACGCGATCCCCATGATCGCGCCCAGGATCAGCTGTTCCGTGAACTCCTTGGACGTGACCGTCAGGCTCGCGCCCTTCAGCGGTTCGCCGCCGCCGATCGACCCCGGCTTCACGTCGTCCACCATGGGGGAGCCGCTCGTCAGACCGCAGGCCGAGGCCAGCACCAGCAGCCCCGCCGTCACCAGGCACACCCGCCTCATCGCCCCACCTCCAACCCCCGTGGCCTGAGCACCAGTTCCGCGAGCGAGGCCAGCCAGTCCACCAGCAGGGCCAGCGCCACCGTGAGGATCGAGCCCAGCATCAGCACCGGCATGCGCTGGTTGGTGATGCCGGTCGTGATCAGGACACCCAGGCCGCCGCCCCCGCCGAACGTCGCCAGCGTCGCCGTACCGACATTGAGGACCAGGGCCGTGCGGACGCCCGCGAGGATCAGGGGGACCGCGAGCGGGAGTTCCACCCGCGTCAGCACCCCCACCGACGACATCCCGATGCCCCGCGCCGCCTCCAGCAGCGTCGGGTCGTTCGCCTTCAGGCCCGCGATCGTGTTCGACAGCACCGGGAGCACCGCGTAGATGATGATGCCGATCAGCGCCGCCTTCGTCCCCGTGCCCAGCCAGATCACCAGCAGGGCGAGGAGGCCGATCGCCGGGGTCGCCTGGCCCATGTTGGCGACGGCCATGGCGACCGGGGTGGCCTTCCGGAACATCTTCCGGGTCAGCAGGATGCCCAGCGGGATCGCGATGATCAGCACGAAGAAGGTGGAGATCACCACCAGCTGCACCTGCTGCCAAAGGGCCTTCGACACCTGCCCGTTGGACAGCGCGTTCTCGGAGAGCGGGTCCAGTTCCGCCTGCTGGAACCACAGCCAGGTCGCCAGCAGCAGCGCCACCAGGACAGCCGGCAGAAACGTCAGCTTCTGCCAGGTGATCCGGCGCCGCATCTCCACCCGCGGTGCCGGCGCCTCCCGCTCCTCCAGGGAGTCCTCCTGCTCCTCCAGCTCGGGGACGCTCACGCCTTCTTCTCCCCTCCGTCGCCCTCCTGTTCGGCGTGGGTCTGCGCGGCCCTGGCCTCCTCCAGCTCGTGCTGGTGCTCCATGGCCTCCAGCCGGTCCGCCTCCAGCAGTTCGTGCACGGAGTTCATCAGCGTCTCCATGTCGACGACGCCCGTGTACTCCCCGCGCCGCCCGGTCACCGCCACCCGCCCCGCGTTGTCCGTCAGCACGGCCTCCAGCGCGTCCCGCAGGGTCGCGTCCCGCGTCACCGTGTCGCTCACGAGCGTGCCCGCCCGCGCCAGCGAACCCTTCGCCCGCATCAGGTCGCCGCGCCGCAGCCACTTGTAGGGGCGCCCGCGCCTGTCGAGGAGCAGGATCTCGTTCGTACCGCTGTCCCGGAGCCGGTTGAAGATGTCCTGGAGCGGGTCGTCGACGGTCACCGTGGGGTAGTCGGTGATCTCCACGTTCCGTACGCGGGTCAGGTTCAGCCGCTTGAGGGCCGCGCCCGCGCCGACGAATCCCGACACGAAGTCGTCCGCCGGGTTGGTGAGGATCGCCTCCGGGGTGTCGAACTGCGCGATGTGCGAGCGTTCGCGCAGCACGGCGATACGGTCGCCCAGTTTGATCGCCTCGTCGAAGTCGTGCGTGACGAACACGATCGTCTTGTGCAGCTCGTGCTGGAGCCTGATCAACTCGTCCTGGAGATGGTCCCGGGTGATCGGGTCGACCGCGCCGAACGGCTCGTCCATCAGCAGCACCGGCGGGTCCGCCGCCAACGCCCGGGCCACGCCCACGCGTTGCTGCTGGCCGCCGGAGAGCTGACGCGGATACCGGCCGTGGAACTCGCCGGGGTCGAGGCCGACCAGGTCGAGCAGCTCCTCCACCCGGTCCTTGATCCGGCTCTTGCCCCAGCCGACCATCTTCGGCACCAGCGCGATGTTCTGCGCGACCGTCATGTGCGGGAACAGGCCCGCCGATTGGATCGCATAGCCCACCTTGCGGCGCAGCTTGACCGGATCGATGTCGGTGACGTCCTCACCGTTGATCCGGATGCGGCCACCGGACGGCTCGATCAACCTGTTGATCATCTTGAGCGTCGTCGACTTACCGCAGCCGGACGGACCGACGAAGATGACGATCTCGCCCGCCTTGATCTCCATGCTGACGTTGTCGACGGACGGCTGCGGATTGCCGGGATACCTCTTGGTGAGGTTCTCCAGCTCGATGGAGGCCCCCGAAGCGGAGCCGGCGGTCTCAGACACGGATCCCCCTGGGAATGGTCAGCCGCCCGATCAGGACGTACGCGGCGTCGAACAGCAGGGCCAGGACGATGATCCCGAGGGTGCCCGCGAGCACCTGGTTGAGCGCGTTCTTGCTGCCCAGGGAGGCGATCCCACGGAAGATCTCGTTGCCGAGGCCGGGCCCGGAGGCGTAGGCGGCGATGGCCGCGATGCCCATCAGCATCTGCGTGGAGACGCGGATCCCGGTCAGGATCGGCGGCCAGGCCAGCGGCAGCTCGATCCGCACCAGCCGCATCGGCCGGGACATCCCGATGCCCGTCGCCGCGTCCACCAGGGACGGATCGACCCCGCGCAGGCCGACGATCGCGTTGCGCACGATCGGCAGCAGCCCGTACAGGGTCAGCGTGATCACCGTGGGCGGCACACCGAGACCGACCATCGGGATGAGCAGACCGATCATGGCGAGCGACGGGATGGTCAGAATGGTCGAGGTGGTCAGCGTCGCGAGGTTCCCGGCCCATTCGCTGCGATAGGTGACGACCCCGATCAGCACCCCGAGAAGCGTGGCCACCACCATGCACTGGAAGACGGCACTGGCGTGCTGATAGGCGTCGGCGAGCAGCTGCTGATGACGGTTGCCGAGATACTCCCAGAAGCTCACACGCGGTCACCCCATGACAGCTAGTCCCTGTCCTCGCTGTCCGCCGCCTGTTCCACCAGCGGGATGATCCGCAGCGGAACCGGGTTCTCCATCACGATCGCCGTGGCGGCCCGGACGATCCCATCGAAACCGACAACGCGGTCGATCACCCGCTGAAGATCCGCGTTGGACCGGGCCACCAGGCGGCACAGCATGTCCCCGGAGCCCGTGGTCGTGTGCAGCTCCAGGACCTCCGGCACGGTCGCCAAGTGGGCCCGTACGTCAGTGCCTTGCCCCTGCCGGATCTGGAGCGTGGCGAACGCGGTCACCGGGTAGCCGAGGGCCGCCGGATCCACCTCGGGACCGAATCCGCGGATGACGCCATTCGACTGAAGGCGGTCCAGGCGTGCCTGCACCGTGCCGCGGGCCACCCCCAGCCGCCGGGACATCTCCAGCACCCCGATCCGGGGCTCCCGCGCCAGCAGCACGATGATCCGTCCGTCCAGTGCGTCGATCCCCACGAGCGTCACCCTTCCCGGTGGTCATCCTGTACAGAGGGCCTGCCGGTAAGGGCCCGCCATCGGACATATTGTCCAGCGAATGCGCATTCCGTTGCTCATCTTGCCGCCACGGGGGAACGCTGCCTATATGACGCAGACCACACACCAGACCCCCGACACCGCCCGGCAGGCCGACCCCTTCCCGGTCAAGGGAATGGACGCGGTCGTCTTCGCCGTCGGCAACGCCAAGCAGGCGGCGCACTACTACTCCAGCGCCTTCGGCATGCGGCTGGTCGCCTACTCCGGACCGGAGAACGGCAGCCGCGAGACCGCGAGCTACGTCCTGGAGAACGGCTCCGCCCGGTTCGTCCTCACCTCCGTCATCAAGGCCGCCACCACCTGGGGCCACTTCCTCGCCCGGCACGTGGCCGAGCACGGCGACGGCGTCGTCGACCTCGCCATCGAGGTCCCGGACGCCCGCCGCGCGTACGCCTACGCGATCGAGCACGGCGCGACGAGCGTCACCGAGCCCCACGAGCTGAAGGACGAGCACGGCACCGTCGTGCTGGCCGCGATCGCCACGTACGGCGAGACCCGCCACACCCTCGTCGAGCGCACGGAGTACGACGGCCCCTACCTCCCCGGCTTCGTCGCCGCGAGCCCTCTCGTCGAGCCGCCCGCCCACCGCACCTTCCAGGCCATCGACCACTGCGTCGGCAACGTCGAGCTCGGCCGGATGAACGAATGGGTCGGCTTCTACAACAAGGTCATGGGCTTCACGAACATGAAGGAGTTCGTGGGCGACGACATCGCCACCGAGTACAGCGCGCTGATGTCCAAGGTCGTCGCCGACGGCACGCTCAAGGTGAAGTTCCCGATCAACGAACCCGCCATCGCCAAGAAGAAGTCCCAGATCGACGAGTACCTGGAGTTCTACGGCGGGGCCGGCGTCCAGCACATCGCCCTGAACACCGGCGACATCGTCGAGACCGTACGGACCATGCGGGCGGCCGGGGTCCGGTTCCTCGACACCCCCGACTCGTACTACGACACCCTCGGCGAGTGGGTCGGCGACACCCGCGTCCCCGTCGAGACCCTGCGCGAGCTGAAGATCCTCGCCGACCGTGACGAGGACGGCTATCTGCTGCAGATCTTCACCAAGCCGGTCCAGGACCGGCCGACCGTCTTCTTCGAGATCATCGAGCGGCACGGCTCGATGGGCTTCGGCAAGGGCAACTTCAAGGCCCTCTTCGAGGCGATCGAGCGCGAGCAGGCCCGCCGCGGCAACCTGTGAGGTCGCGGTAACCTCACCCCCGTGACCGACCGCGTCGACCTCGCCGTGCCCGCGAAGCGCCGGCTGAAGGAGAAGGCCCTGCACGAGGGCACGGTCCTGCAGTCCTTCGCCTTCGACGAGGTGCACCGGCACCTGTACGCCCTCCAGGTCCGCCGCGGCGGCATCGGCGCCGGCCACCTCTGCCTCAACAAGCTCGACTACGACGGCACGTTGCTCGGCCACATGCACCTCCAGGGCTTCGGGCACGGCGTCAGCATGGGCGTGCAGAACGCCGCCGACGGCAAGGTGTGGATCTGGACCGAGTGCGAGGCGAAGCGCGGCTACGGCCAGGCCGTCACCCGCTTCCAGTTCGCCGCCGGCGCCACCCGCACCGTCGCGGACGTCCACACCCGCAAGCCGATACCGGGTTCGACCAACAACCAGCCCACGGTCTGCATGGCGAGCAGGCGCATAGCCGTCCGCTACCGCATCAAGGGCAAGCCCCGCTACCGCGTCTGGGACCTCGACGCCTTCGTCGACCGCGACTACGACGACCCCGTCGCCGACATCGCCCAGCCCGCCCCGCACCCCGACCCCAAGATCCCCTTCCAGGGGTACGCCCTGCACGGCGACCACCTCTACCAGCTCGCCGGCACCGCCTACGACCCCAAGACCAACCCGGCCGCCAAGTTCGGCAACGCCCACCTCTCCTGCGTCGACCTCACCACCGGCGAACTGCTCCAGCGCATGCGCACCGAGGCCGGCCGCTCCCTCACCCACCGCGAGCCGGAGGGCCTCGCCGTCCGCCGCACGACGCAGAAGGGCCTCTACCTGGGCCTCGCGTCGGGCGCGGCCGGCGCCCGCCGCTTCTCCCTGTACGCCAAGCCACTCTCGTAGCCCCGTCGATGTCGTGGCCGAGCCGCCGCCGTCGTACGGCCGTAGGCTGGCCCCATGGCGAGGATCAACGACGTGGGCGGTACCCAGGGCTTCGGCGCGATCGACACCGCCGACGACACCGAACCCTTCCACGCGGACTGGGAGGCCCGGATCGTCGGCCTCTTCAACACCCTGCGCGCCCAAGGCCTGTTCAACACCAACGAGTTCCGGGACGCCATCGAGTCGATGCCGCCCGCCGAGTACCTGGCGGCCTCGTACTACGAGCGCTGGTTCACCGCGATCGTCGCCCTCCTGGAGGCCAAGGGCGTGCTGGAACCAGGTGAGCTGGATGACTGACGGCGACCGCTTCCCGCCCGGCACCCGCGTCCGCACCTTCCCCCACGACCCGCCGCACCACACCCGCCTGCCCCGCTACGCCCGCGGCAAGCGAGGCGTCGTCGTCGAACCCGAGGGTCCCGCGGAGCTCGCCGACATCAGCGCGCAGGGCCGCGGGGACGCGCCGGTCGAGCAGATCTACGCGGTCCGCTTCGCGGCCCGAGACCTGTGGGGCGAGGGCGACCATCACGTCGTACTGGACCTGTGGGAAAGCTACTTGGAGGAGGATCCCGACCGTGAGCGGTGAGCACCTGGACGCGACGATCGCCCGGCGGGTACGGCGCCTGGAAACCCTGCTGGAGGAGAAGGGCCTGATCACCGGCGAGCGGGTGGACGAGGCCATCGACGCCTTCCTCGCCTCCTCCTCCCCGGCGAACGGCGCCCGGGTGGTGGCCCGTGCCTGGACCGACGAGGCCTTCAGGTCCCGCCTCCTCGCGGACGGCACGGCCGCCGTGCAGGAACTCGGCTACATGGAGGGCGCGTACCAGCGTCTGCGCGTCGTCGAGAACACCGCCGACACCCACCACGTCATCGTCTGCACCCTCTGCTCCTGCTACCCGCTGCGCCTGCTCGGCCCGTCGCCCAGCTGGTACAAGTCCGAGGCGTACCGCTCCCGGGTGGTCCGCGAACCCCGGTCCGTGCTGCGGGAGTTCGGCCTGGAACTCCCCGACACCGTCGACATCACGGTGTGGGACTCCAGCGCCGAGAGCCGCTACATGGTCCTGCCGAGGAGGCCGGAGGGTACGGAAGGGCTGGCGGAGGCGGAGCTGGCGGCGCTGGTCACGCGCAACGGTCTGATCGGCACGGCTGCTGTGTGACCGACTCCGGTACCTCCAAGGACGGTTCCGCGCCGAGTTCCGTCAACGCCTCCCGGGCCGTGCGGACTTGGAGCTGCGAGAAGTACGGGTTGATCCGCAGCGCCTCCTGAAGATGCCGCCGCGCGGGGCCCTCCTGGTCCAACTCCTTCTCGATCATGCCCCGGTGGAAGGCGTACAGCGCACTGCGGACGCCGCCCCCGTGCACCTTGTCCGTCGCCCGCACCGCGTACCGCAGCGCCTCCTCGTCCTGCCCGGCCCGGTGCAGCGCCCACCCCAGCGCGTCGGCGACCGCGATCCCCGGCTGGCGCCGCCACTCCGCCCGCAACCGGCGGACTGCGGAGGCGGGATCACCGTGGTCGGCCTCGAACACGCCGAGGACGAGTTCCTCGTCGGCCCCGTCCGCGGCGGCGCCGCGCACCCACGCCCGCAGCAGGTCGTACTGCGCCCGCGCCGCCTCCCGCAGCCCCAGCGACTCGTACAACTCGCCCAGTTCCAGGGCGTATTGCGGGCTCGGCTGGTTGGTCAGCGCCAGCCGGTACGCGCTCAGCGCCTCCGCCGTCCGCCCGAGCGCCGCCAACGCCCGCCCCTGCCCGGCCTGCGCGGCCCGCTGGTCGGGGTCGAGCCGCACCGCCTCCCGGAAGTTCCGCAGGGCGGCCTCCCGCTCCCCGCGCTCCCAGGCCAGCTGCCCCACCCGCTCCAGGTACGCCGCCCGCTCGGCCGGCGCCGTCGCGCCCGCCGCCGCGTCGGAGAGCTGCGCCATCGCGTCCTCACGCCAGCCCCGGTCCCGGTACACCGCCCCGGCCCTCGCCCGCACGGCCGGCCCGTCCCGCAGCTCCTGAAGCCGCTCCAGCGCCCGCCCCGCGGCCTTCCAGTCGCCGAGCCCGGTACAGGCGTCGATCAGCAGCGGGTACGTCGTCCAGCGCTTCGCGTCCAGCTTCCGCGCGGCCTCACCCCATGTCCGCGCCGCCCGGAAGTCCCGCCGCGCGTTCGCCAGCGCCGCCATCCCGTCGTAGGCGGCGGCGCTCTTCTCGATCTTCAGCGCGGTCCGCAGCGCCCGGTCGGCCTTCGGGTAGTACGCCGACTGCGCCGTCCGCCGCCCCTGCTCCACGTACGCCGCGCCGAGCACCGCCCACGACTCGGCGTCCCGCGGATTCCGCCGCAGATGGGCCTCCCGCTCACCGATCAGCACCGCGAGGTCCGGCAGCGCGGCCGGCACCCCCGCCGACACCGCCGTGAGCGCCTGCGCGCCCGGCGCCGGCGGCACGGCCGCCCGCGGACCCGTCCGCTGCACCGGCACCACCATCAGCGTCCCGCCGAGCACCAGACACCCGGTGAGGGCCGCGACCAGCCCCCAGCGGCCGAGCCCCCAGCGGCCGAGACGTCCACCTCGCCGGGCCTCCTCTTGGTTCTCCATGGCGCTCACTGTCGTCAATACGACGACCACATCCCCGTATGCGAAGGCCGGTGCGGACGGGGTTCACACCGATGGCCCCGGGTGCGACGCTGTGATCATGAGCCGCATCGAAGCGCCCCGCGACGAAGTCACCGGAAACCTCGTCGACCGGCTCCTGGCCGGTCTGCCCACCGAGGCCGTCCTGACCGACCCCGACGTCACGGCCTCCTACGCCAACGACATGGCCAGCTTCTGCCCGGCCGGCGCGCCCGCGGTCGTCGTCCTGCCGCGCACCGTCGAGCAGGTCCAGCACGTCATGCGCATCGCCACGGAACTGCGCGTCCCGGTCGTCCCGCAGGGCGCCCGCACCGGACTGTCCGGCGGCGCCAACGCCACCGACGACTGCATCGTGCTGTCCCTCACCAAGATGGACCGCATCCTGGAGATCGACCCGGTCGAGCGCATCGCCGTCGTCGAACCGGGCGTCATCAACGCGACCCTCTCCCGCGCGGTCAACGAACACGGCCTCTACTACCCGCCGGACCCCTCCAGCTGGGAGATGTGCACCATCGGCGGCAACATCGGCACCGCCTCCGGCGGCCTGTGCTGCGTGAAGTACGGGGTGACGGCCGAGTACGTCCTCGGCCTCGACGTCGTCCTCGCCGACGGCCGCCTGATGTCCACCGGCAAGCGCACCGCCAAGGGCGTCGCCGGCTACGACCTCACCCGGCTGTTCGTCGGCTCCGAGGGCTCCCTCGGCATCGTCGTCAAGGCGGTCCTCGCCCTCCGGCCGCAGCCGCCGCAGCAGCTGGTGCTGGCCGCCGAGTTCGCCTCGGCCGCCGCGGCCTGCGACGCCGTGTGCCGGATCATGGCGGGCGGGCACGTCCCGTCCCTCCTCGAACTGATGGACCGTACGACCGTCAAGGCCGTCAACGCCATCGCCCACATGGGGCTCCCGGAGACCACCGAGGCCCTGCTGCTCGCCGCCTTCGACACCCCGCACCCGGCCGCCGACCTCGCCGCCGTGGGCGCCCTGTGCGAGGCCGCCGGCGCCACCCAGGTCGTCCCGGCCGACGACGCCGCCGAGTCCGAGCTGCTCCTCCAGGCCCGGCGGCTCTCGCTGACCGCGCTGGAAGCGGTCAAGGGCACGACGATGATCGACGACGTGTGCGTGCCCCGCTCCCGGCTCGCCGACATGCTGGAAGGGGTCGAGCGGATCGCCGGGAAGTACGACCTCACCATCGGGGTCTGCGCCCACGCCGGCGACGGCAACACCCACCCCACCGTCTGCTTCGACGCCGCCGACCCCGACGAGTCCCGGCGCGCCCGCGAGTCCTTCGACGAGATCATGGCCCTCGGCCTGGAGCTCGGCGGCACGATCACCGGCGAGCACGGGGTGGGCGTGCTGAAGAAGGAGTGGCTCGCGCGCGAACTCGGCCCCGTCGGGGTGGAGATGCAGCGGCAGATCAAGCAGGTCTTCGATCCCTTGGGCCTCCTGAACCCGGGCAAGCTGTTCTGACCCTTCGCGAGTCCGGCTCACTGGGCGAGCAGCTGGTCGAGCGCGTCGTCGATCCCCAGCTGCTCGCCCTCAGTCCCCGGGGGCACCACCCGCAGCGTCCGCTCCAGCCAGGCGGACACCTGCGCGGCGGGCGCCTCCAGGAGGGCGTCCCCGTCGGGTGAACTCAACGCCATCAGGACGACGCTGCGGCCCTCCGACTTCGTCGGCCACACCCGCACATCGCCGTGCCCGCACGGCCGGAACACCCCCTCCACCAGCAGCTCGCGGGAGAACGTCCAGTTCACCGGGTGGTCGGAGTTGATGTGGAAGGTGACGTGGACGGCGTACGGATCGTCGGTGCGGTAGCTCAGCAGGGCCGGCACCGGGATGCTGCGCTCCGGCGACAGGATGAGTTTGAGCTCCAGCTCGCGTTCCACCACGGTGTAGTGCATGTCGGTCGTTCCTCTCCGCTCCTGCGCGGCCCTGTGGTGGGCCCGCACGGGTGGAGAGCGGGGAGAGGGCGGAAGCATTACGCGGGTTCGGAGAAGTTTTTTCCGGACGCTTTTTCCGGACGCTCGAAGGTATGGGTCCGGTGGGACTGGCGGTGGGGGGTTGCGCCGGTCTGATAGATGTGGAGCCCCCCATATTCACCCCCGAGCAGATACGGGACGACGGACATGAGCGCCCCAACCCCGGCCCCCGGTGACGACAGGCCCCGCGAGGGCTACTACCCGGACCCGTCCATCCCCGGCTACGTCCGCTACTGGAACGGCGCCGCCTGGGTCCCGGGCACCAGCCGCCCGGCCCCGGCGGACGGCACCCCGCCGTCGCCGCCGGGTGCGGGTTCGGGCGCGGGTACGGGTGTTGCGGGTGGCGTGGTGCCGCCCGTGGAGGAGACGGGCCCGCACTTCTTCGACGAGGACCCGCAGCCGCAGGCCTCCCCGTCCGACGCGCAGCACGGCAGCCGCCCCGAGCCGGCGTCGGCCTGGGGCGCCGACCGGGGACGGCAGTCCGGCTTCGGCGGCGACCAGGACCGCCGCGTCTCCTGGGGAGCGCCGACCGGCCCCGACCCCCGCGTCCCGTCCGAGACGTCCAGCACGGACGGCACGGCGACGATCCCACCCGCCCAGGACGCCTCTGACGTCCCGTCGGGCAACACGTTCGTGTTCCGCAGGCCTACGACGGGACAGCAGGGGGGATCCGGGCAGGGCGGCGCGGGTGCGTCGGGTGGACCGGCCTTCGGCGCCGCGACTCCCGGTGTCCCAGGCCCCGGTGGCCCCGTGGGTGACGAGGGGACCATGACCTTCCGTGCGGTACCCCCGCGCACGGCCCAGCAGGGCGGGGCGCAGGGAGGGAGCACGGCCGGCGCACACGGGGCCGGTCCGACGCCGGGCCCCTTCGGCACCCCGACTCCCGGCACCCCGGGCTCCGCCGCCCCAGCCGGCCCTGGCGCCCCCGCGTCCGGCGGACCCGCTTTCCACGCCCCGGGCTCCTCCGCTCCCGGCGCCCCTGCTTCCGGGGGGCCCGGCACCCCGGCGTCCGGCCCGTCCGCTTCCGGGGGTCCCGCTTTCAATGCCCCGGCCTCTTCCGGCCCCGGCGCCCCTGCAGCCGGCGCCGCCACTTTCAACGCCCCCGGCGCCCCCGCTTTCAACGCCCCCGACACCTCCACCCCCGCAGCCCCCGGCTTCGGTGCCGGCAAGGCCGCTGCCGAGCGGGCTGCCGCCGCGCAGGCGCAGGCAGGTGCCGCGGCCCAGGCCCCCGCCTCCGCCGCCCCGACCGCCCTCTCCGGCCCCCAGCAGGCCAACCCGGCCGTCGGCCCCGCCGCCCCCGCCACGCCCTCCGTCCCGCAGCAGCCCACCCCCGCCTCCGCCCCCATGAGCAGCGGCCCCGGTGGTGGGCAGCCCTCCTGGGCGCAGCAGGTGCATCGGCTGGCCGGGGCGTCGGCGGAGGACCAGCCCGTCGTGCCCTGGAAGCCGCCCGTCGACGACATCTTCCAGGCCGCCGCCCGGCGTCAGGCCTCCGCCCGTCCGGCCGGCCTCGGCAAGCGGCTGGTGGCGCGGCTGCTGGACACGGTCGTGGTGCTCGGCGTCACCGCCGTCGCGGCCGTACCGCTCGGCACCAAGGCCCTCGACCACGTCGACGAGAAGATCGACGCGGCGAAGCTCAGCGGCGAGACCGTCACCGTCTGGCTGCTGGACGGCACGACGTCGACGTACCTCGGCGTCATCCTCGCCGTCCTCCTCCTCTTCGGCGTCCTCTACGAGGCGCTGCCCACCGCCAAGTGGGGCCGCACCCTCGGCAAGAAGCTGCTCGGCCTGGAGGTGCGGGACATCGAGGGCGGCGAACCCCCGTCCTTCGGCGCGGCCCTGCGCCGCTGGCTGGTCTACAGCGTCCCCGGCCTGCTCGCGATCGGTGTCGTGGGCGTCGTATGGGGCCTGTTCGACAAGCCGTGGCGCCAGTGCTGGCACGACAAGGCCGCACATACGTTCGTAGCGGGATAGCCGGATACCGCGGACGGGGCAACGGATTCCGTACTCCGGACGGCCGCTCGCCGGATGCGGAGCCCGGGGGTTCGCGGTCGACTCGGGCCATGAGCAGCGAACCGCCCCCCGGCTCCGGCCAGCCGCCGCCGGAAGACGACCCGTTCAGGAAGCAGCCCCCGCCGTCGGGCGACTCCGGTTCGCCGTACGGCAGTCAGCCCCCGCCCCCGCCGTACGGCGGGGGTGACCCCTACGGCGGTGGCGGCTACCCCGCCGACCCCCTCGCCGGCATGCCCCCGCTCGCCGACAGCGGCCGGCGCACGCTCGCGCGGATCATCGACATGATCCTGGTCGGAATCGTCGTCGCCCTGCTCACCTGGGGTTTCGGGGTCAACGAGTACGACGTGAACGCCGACAAGGTGGAGTACGGCAAGTCCTTCGCGCAGTCGCTGGTCGCTGCCCTGCTCTACATCGGCTACGACACCTTCATGATCACCAAGTCGGGCCAGACGCTCGGCAAGAAGTGGCTGAAGATGCGGGTGGCGAACCTGGAGAACGGTTCCACGCCCTCCGTGCAGACCGCCCTGATCCGCTCCCTGGTGCTGTGGATCCCGTTCGCGTTCTGCTGCGCCTGCATCTGGACCGCGATCGCGGGCGGCTGGAGCTTCTTCGACAGGCCCTACAAGCAGGGCCTGCACGACAAGGCGGCGAAGACGGTGGTGGTCAGCACCGGCTGACCGCCACCGTCACCGCCGTACGTCGGGTTCAGGCAGCCTTCCGGGAGCTCGTGGCCACCGCGGCCACGGGCTCCTCGGCCGCCACCGGGGCCGCCGCGGCGACCTCGGCGGGCTTCTGCACCGCGACCACACGCGACTTGGGGATCGGCACCGTCACGGCGACGAGGAGCCCGAGCGCGAGCGCCGAGACGGCGATGACCGCGATCCCGAGCCCCGAACTCGTCTGTGACAGCAGCAGCATGGCGAGCGTCGAGAAGATCACGGTGAACGAACCGTAGGCGAGCTGTGCGGCAGTCGGACGAGGCATGGCAATCGTGTCCTCGGAAGTGGGGGTCCACGGGGGTGTCGGCCTGGCTTTCCGCCGAATTTCGAACGTTCCGCCAATCGACTCTATTCGCGTGCATGCCCGAGCGGAACGAACAGTAAGCGTGACCTAACCAACAGTACCGGTGCACGGGGGGCGCACGGATTCATGCCGTCCATCCAGTGGACGGAGTCGAGCGCCGGTCGACCGGGGCCCGAGACGTTCGTAAAGCGGACGCCAACTCCGCATAGCGCACTTGTCCTGCTCAGGTCAAGATCTGTCTTTTCTTCTGAACCTCTAGTCAAATGACGTCACTTGACTACACGCGTTGATCACGCGCGCGCGGACCCTCCATGACCAGGACCCCTCCTGCCCCCGCGCGCCCGAACGCGGGGGAGGACCTCAAGTGACCAGTAGATCCTGGACGTTCAGAGCGGCGGCGACCACCGTCGCGCTGGCCGCCGCGACCGCCACGTTCTCCACGTTCGCCGTCGCCCAGGCCAGTACCGCCGCCCCTCAGTCGGCCACCGCGAACCGGACCGACCCGCAGCCGGCGAAGACGACGAAGGAACACGACTTCGACGGCCCGCTCTCCAAGACCCAGGAGGCGCAGCGCGAAGAGGCGCTCAAGCAGGTCATATCCGGCGACGCCAAGGTGACCGAACGCAACGGCTCGCAGGTCGTCGCGCTCAAGAGCCGCAAGGGCGACAGCAAGTACGTCGAACTGGGCCGGGAGCGCACCGACAAGATCTTCACGATCCTCGTGGAGTTCGGCGACAAGACGGACCCCCGCTACGGCGGCACGGCCGGCCCCGCCCACAACGAGATAGCCCAGCCGGACCGCGCCCAGGACAACTCCACGGCGTGGCAGGCGGACTACAACACCGCCCACTACAAGGACCTCTACTTCGGCGACGGCACCGCGTCGATGAAGACCTACTACGAGAAGCAGTCCTCGGGCCGCTACTCGGTCGAGGGCGAGGTCACCGACTGGGTCAAGGTCCCCTACAACGAGGCCCGTTACGGCTCGAACTCCTGTGGCACCTGTGCCTGGAACGCGGTGCAGGACGGCGTCACGGCCTGGGTCGCCCAGCAGAAGGCGGCGGGACGCACCGACGCGCAGATCAAGGCGGACCTCGCCCAGTTCGACCAGTGGGACCGCTACGACTTCGACGGCGACGGCGACTTCAACGAGCCCGACGGCTACATCGACCACTTCCAGATCGTGCACGCCGGTGAGGACGAGTCCGCGGGCGGCGGCGCGCAGGGCGAGGACGCCATCTGGGCGCACCGCTGGTACGCCTTCGGCACCGACGCCGGCAACTCCGGCCCCGCGGGCAACCTGCTCGGCGGCACCCAGGTCGGCGACACCGGCATCTGGGTCGGCGACTACACCATCCAGCCGGAGAACGGCGGACTCGGCGTCTTCGCCCACGAGTTCGGCCACGACCTCGGTCTGCCGGACCACTACGACACCTCCGGCGGCGGTGACAACTCCACCGGCTTCTGGACCCTGATGTCCTCCGGTTCCTGGCTCGGCACCGGCAAGGACGCCATCGGTGACCTGCCCGGCGACATGACCGCCTGGGACAAGCTCCAGCTGGGCTGGCTGGACTACGACGTGGCGAAGGCCGCGACCAAGTCCAAGCACCGGCTGGGCATCGCCGAGTACAACACGAAGAACAAGCAGGGTCTGGTCGTCGAACTGCCCAAGAAGGCGGTCACCACCGAGATCGTGACCCCGGCCCAGGGCGCCACCCAGTGGTGGAGCGGCAGCGGCAACAGCCTCAACAACACGCTGTCCCGTTCCGTGGACCTCACCGGCAAGTCGGCGGCGACGCTGACCCTGGACGGCTGGTGGGACACCGAGGCCGACTACGACTTCGTCTACACCGAGGTCTCCACCGACGGCGGCACCAAGTGGACGCCCGTCGACGGCACCGCGGACGGCACGGCCCTCCCGAAGGACGCCAGCGGTCAGCCCGTGCTGACCGGTTCCTCGGAGACGTACAAGAAGCTGTCGTTCCCGCTGGACGCCTACGCCGGCCAGAAGATCGACGTGCGCTTCCGCTACTCCTCGGACGGCGGTGTGGCCGGCAAGGGCTTCACGGCCGACCGGATCTCCGTGACCGCCGACGGCGCCGCCCTGTTCAGCGACGACGCCGAGACCGCGGACGCGGCCTGGACGGCGAAGGGCTTCTCCCGCGTGGGCGCGTCCTTCACCAAGGACTACGCGCAGTACTACATCGCCGAGAACCGCCAGTACGTGTCGTACGACAAGACGTTGAAGGTCGGCCCGTACAACTTCGGCTTCTCCACGACCCGTCCGAGCTGGGTCGAGCACTACGCCTACCAGAACGGCCTGTTGATCTGGAAGTGGGACACCTCCCAGGCGGACAACAACACCAGCGCCCACCCGGGTACCGGTCTCGTCCTGCCGATCGACTCCCACGCGAAGGCCCTGAAGTGGTCCGACGGCACGGCGATGAGCAGCCGCCTCCAGTCCTACGACTCGCCGTTCAGTCTGTACCGCACGGACGGCATGACGCTGCACAAGGCGGACGTCGCGACCAGGATCCCGTCGTCGAAGGGGGTGCCGGTCTTCAACGACCACACCAGCACCTACTACGACGAGACGACCCCCTTCGCGGGCGTCCGGGTCACTGACACCAACACCAAGATCAAGATCGTCAAGGAGGCCAAGAACGGCTCCACGATCTCCATCGAGGTCGGCCCCGCGGTGAAGTAGCTCGTATTTCCGCAGGTCAGAAGGCTATCGGCGGCGACCCCCTGGCGGGTCGCCGCCGATCGTGTTTAGGTGCCACCTGATGACTTTCTTATTGACACCGGTGCACACGGGGGTGTGACTGCATGGCCGCAGGAGGTTTCTGCAAGCTGCCGACCGGCAGCGTGGTGGTGGCGCTGAACCTGCCCAGACCCGCCGCCGACGGCACGGACTGCGTCCGTGTCCTCGTCCACGCCCAGAACCGGGCGCGCGCCCTGACCAGGCTGCGCAACCTCGGGCTGCGGGCCGTCTACCTGCGGGGCAACGCGGCCCCGCCGACGCCGGACGAGATCACCGCCGTACTCCATCACCCGGACGGCCTGATATGGCGGACGGCCCCTGACAACGCTGTCGTGGCGCCGGGCCCGGAGCTGGCCCAGGAGCTGTGGCACCCGATCAGGGCGCTGCTGCGGCGCCCTGCGGCCCCGGCGTGATCAGGTGACGACGGGCTTGCCGGAGAGCTCGACCCCGGCCGCCCGCAGCTCCTCCAGCGCCCGCTCGGTGGTCTCGGCGGCCACCCCGGCGGTCAGGTCCAGCAGCACCTGCGTACGGAACCCCTCCCGCGCCGCGTCCAGCGCGGTGGCCCGCACGCAGTGGTCGGTGGCGATGCCGACCACGTCGACCTCGGTGACCTCCCGGGCGCGCAGCCAGTCGGCCAGCGCGACGCCGTTCTCGTCGGCGCCCTCGAAGCCGCTGTAGGCGGCCGCGTAGGCACCCTTGTCGAAGACCGCGTCGATGGCGCCGGAGGCGACGGCCGGGGCGAAGTTCGGGTGGAAGCCCACGCCCTCGGTGCCCGCGACGCAGTGCGCGGGCCAGGAGTGGACGAAGTCGGGGTTGTCGGCGAAGTGGCCGCCGGGCGCTATGTGGTGGTCGCGGGTGGCCACGACGTGCTGGTAGCCGGAGCCCGCCGCCTGTCCGATCAGCTCGGTGACGGCGGCGGCCACATCGGCACCCCCGGCCACGGCGAGGCTGCCCCCCTCACAGAAGTCGTTCTGGACGTCGACGACGATCAAGGCGCGGCGCATGGTGGGTGTCCTTCGACTGTTGGTGAACTTACGAGCCTAGAGACTTCGGCGTTCCGGCGATACGGCTTGTGACACTGCGGGCGGGCGCACCGTTACTGGCTACCCGACCGCCCGTGCACGTACTCCGTCGGAAGGACGGGTTCCCCGCGCGAGAGCTGGGTCGCCGACAGCGGCAGCCCGTCCCGCGCGGCCGTGTGCCGGTCCCGTACGACGTCCAGCGACTCCCGCGCCACCACGTCCCCGCCCTTGACCAGCTCCACCAGCAGCTGCCGGTCGGCCAGCTCGGGCGGTACGGGCCCGGTGCCGACGACCTCGGCCTCCGCGATCCCGTCCTCGTCGAGCCGCCGCGCGGCCCACTTGCGCCCGCCGATCGAGGTCTTCCCGCCGGACGACTTCTTCGCGACCGGCACCAGCGGCGCCTTGGGGTCGGCGGACTCGGCCCGCGCAACCAGCTTGTAGACCATCGAGCAGGTCGGGTGCCCGGAGCCGGTCACCAGCTGGGTGCCGACGCCGTACGCGTCCACGGGCGCCGCCGCGAGCGAGGCGATGGCGTACTCGTCGAGGTCCGAGGTCACGATGATCTTCGTGTCCCGGGCGCCCAGCTCGTCCAGCTGCTGCCGCACCCGGTGCGCGACCAGCAGCAGGTCGCCCGAGTCGATCCGTACGGCGCCCAGCTCGGGCCCGGCCACCTCCACCGCCGTACGCACCGCGCTCGCCACGTCGTACGTGTCGACCAGCAGGGTGGTGTTGCGGCCCAGCGAGTTGACCTGGGCCTGGAAGGCGTCCCGCTCGTTGTCGTGGAGCAGGGTGAAGGCGTGGGCGGAGGTGCCGACGGTGGGGATGTGGTAGCGGAAGCCGGCCGCGAGGTCGGAGGTGGAGGCGAAGCCGCCGACGTAGGCGGCGCGGGAGGCGGCGACGGCGGACAGCTCGTGGGTGCGGCGGGCGCCCATCTCGATCAGCGGGCGGTCCCCGGCGGCGGACGACATGCGCGAGGCGGCCGCGGCGATCGCGGAGTCGTGGTTGAGGATCGAGAGGATCACGGTCTCCAGCAGCACGCACTCGGCGAAGGACCCCTCCACCCGCATGATCGGCGAGCCCGGGAAGTAGACCTCGCCCTCGGGGTAGCCCCAGATGTCCCCCGAGAAGCGGTAGGAGGCCAGCCACTGAAGGGTCGGCTCGTCGACGATGCCGCGCTCCCGCAGGAAGCCGAGGACGTCCGCGTCGAAGCGGAAGTTCTCGACGGCGTCCAGGACCCGCCCGGTCCCGGCCACGACCCCGTAGCGCCGCCCGTCCGGCAGCCGCCGGGTGAAGACCTCGAAGACGCTCCGCCGCTCGGCGGTACCGGCCTTCAGCGCGGCCTGCAACATCGTGAGCTCGTACTGATCCGTGAAGAGCGCCGTCGAGGGAACGTCCACCGGCAGCCCAAGGTCCGCTGTGTTCATGGCGAGGATGCTACACCCCTTCGCGTCAGTGTGACGATTTGTGGGGGCCGTGGCAGCATGGGCTCTGTGACGTCACCCGCTCCCGTAGAGATCGAACGCACCGAGTCGGCGGAAGAGGTCTTCGCCGTCCCCGAGCCGGACGTCCCCTGGGTCACGATCGTCCACAACGACCCGGTCAACCTCATGAGCTACGTGACCTATGTCTTCCAGACCTACTTCGGGTACTCGAAGGACAAGGCCACCAAACTGATGCTCGACGTCCACCACAAGGGCCGGGCGGTCGTCTCCAGCGGAACCCGCGAGGAGATGGAGCGCGACGTGCAGGCGATGCACGGCTACGGACTGTGGGCCACCCTCCAGCAGGACCGGAAGTAGCGATCCCTCTGATGCCAGGCACCTTCGAACCGCTCCCCGGCGGCGGCGCGGCCGTCGCCCTCGACGACGTCGAGATCTCCATCATCCGGTCGCTGGCCGTCCAGCTCCTGGAACTCATCGGCCCCGGACCCGGCGAGGACGCCCCGGACGACCCGCTCGCCGAGCTGTTCGCCGAGGGGCCGAGCGAACCGCCCTCCGACCCGGTGCTCAAGCGGCTCTTCCCGGACGCCTACAGCGACCCCGAGGGCACCCCGGAGGCCCAGGAGGCGGAGGAGCAGCGCGCGTACTCGTCCGAGTTCCGCCGCTACACCGAGAACGACCTCAGGGCCGGCAAGCGCGACAACGCCCTCGCGGTGATCCGCTCCCTGGACGCGCTGAGTCCGGCGGGCGACGGCGGGGCGGTGCTGAAGCTGTCGGCGGACGAGTCCCGGCAGTGGCTCGGCTCCCTCAACGACCTGCGCCTCGCGATCGGTTCGCGGCTGGAGATCACCGACGAGGAGGACACGGACCTCCTCTACCGGCTGCCGGACGAGGATCCGCGCAAGCCGATGGTGATGGCGTATCTGTGGCTGGGCGGGTTGCAGGAGACGCTCGTCTCCACCCTTCTGCCGTAGTTTGTGATGTTTTTGTGTTCGCTCAGCGGACGCTCAAATCCGGATAACGATCGCGTCACCGCGACGGTCTCGTATGCCCGTCCAGGCGGCGCTTTGTCCGCTTCTCCCTGTGTCCTGTGTCACATCTCGCACAGGTGATCAATATTGCGGCCGTGATAAATCTTCACGACCGCCCGACGAACACCACCCGTATGTTCGGTCGGGTGCGCCACCGAGCCGGTAACCACCGGCCAGGCAGAAAAACTCCAGTATCCGGGGGGATCGAGAACCGATCCGAGGCCGACGAGAGGCCCGGTTCGGTATGGAGAAAGGCGCACCACACTTATGACCTCCGCTCAGGTCGAGAACTCTTCCGAAGAGGGTTACGAGCGTGGCCTCGGCAGTCGCCAGGTCCAGATGATCGCGATCGGCGGCGCCATCGGCGTCGGTCTGTTCCTGGGAGCCGGGGCGAACATCGCCAAGGCCGGTCCCAGCCTCATCTTCATGTACGCCCTCGCGGGCGTGATCATCTTCTTCATCATGCGCGCCCTCGGCGAGCTGCTCCTTTACCGCCCGGTCTCGGGCTCCTTCGCGGAGTACTCCCGCGAGTTCCTCGGCCCGTTCTTCGGCTACTTCACCGGCTGGACGTACTGGCTGATGTGGGTCGTCACCGGCATGGCCGAGCTCACGGCCGCGGCGATCTACGTCAACTACTGGTTCCCGCACATCCCGCAGTGGGTGACCGCCCTGGTCTTCCTGGTGATCCTCTTCGGGGTCAACCTGATCTCCGTGAAGCTCTTCGGCGAGCTGGAGTTCTGGTTCTCGATGGTCAAGGTCACCGCCCTGATCGGCATGATCGTCATCGGTCTCGGGGTGCTCACCTTCGGCTTCAGCTCCGCCGGTGACACCGCCGCCGTCTCCAACCTCTGGGCCTTCGACGGCTTCTTCCCCAAGGGTGTCGGCTCGTCCCTGATGACCCTCCAGGGCGTCATGTTCGCCTACCTCGCCGTCGAGCTGGTCGGTGTCACCGCCGGCGAGTCCGAGGACCCGGAGAAGACCCTCCCCAAGGCGATCAACACGCTCCCGTGGCGTATCGCGCTGTTCTACGTCGGCGCGCTCACCGTCATCCTGTGCGTGGTGAAGTGGACCGAGTTCGGCGAGGGCGTCAGCCCGTTCGTCGCCGCCTTCGCCAAGATCGGCATCCCGGCCGGCGCGGGCATCGTGAACTTCGTGGTCCTCACCGCCGCGCTGTCCTCCTGCAACTCCGGCATGTACTCCACCGGCCGCATGCTGCGGAACCTGGCCGAGAGCGGCGAGGCCCCCGCGGTCTTCAAGAAGCTGTCGTCCACCAAGACCCCGGCCCTCGGCATCGCGGTCTCGGTCGCCTTCATGGGCATCGGCGTGGTCCTCAACTACATCGTCCCGGAGAAGGCGTTCGGCTACGTCACCTCGGTGGCCACCGCGGCCGGCATCTGGACCTGGCTGATGATCCTGGTCAGCCATGTGCTGTACCGGCGCGCGGTCGACGCCGGCCGGCTGCCCGCCTCGTCCTTCCCGGCGCCGGGCGGCGCGAAGTGCTCGTACGTCGCCATCGTGTTCCTGCTCTTCGTCACGGGCCTCATCGCGTACGACGCCGACTCCCGCGTCTGCCTGTACGTGATGGCGGGCTGGGCGGTCGCGCTGGGCATCGGCTGGGTCGTCCTCAAGAGCCGCAACCCGCAGATCGCCGAGCGCCGCGAGCCGGAGTTCGAGAAGGTCGGCTGACCACCCCCGAGGACGTCCAGCGCAGGGAGTTCTCGTGGTGCCCCCTGTCGCTGCCGCTCAAGGCGTCCGGCATATGGGCCGTCCCGTACCACCTGTCGGTACGGGACGGCCCGTCTGCTTATCCTGACGGACATGCTGACCATCACCCAGGCCCTCGTCGACCAGATCGTCGCGCACGCGCGCAAGGACCACCCCGACGAGGCGTGCGGCGTCGTCGCGGGCCCGGCCGGATCGGACCGCCCCGAGCGGTTCATCCCGATGCTGAACGCGGCCATGTCGCCCACGTTCTACGAGTTCGACTCCGGCGACCTGCTCAAGCTCTACCGCGAGATGGACGACCGCGACGAGGAGCCGGTGGTCATCTACCACTCCCACACCGCGACCGAGGCCTACCCCTCGCGCACCGACATCTCCTACGCCAACGAACCCGGCGCCCACTACGTCCTCGTCTCGACCGCCGACACCGACGGACTCGGCGACTTCCAGTTCCGCTCCTACCGCATCGTCGAGGGCGAGGTCACCGAGGAGGACGTGCGGATCGTCGAGGCATACTGATCATCGTAGGCCCGACCAACTCGGCGGATCGGAGACGGTGTTGACGCGACGGCCGCACGGACAGCGCCCCACGATCGAGGACGTCGCCCGCCGGTCGGGGGTGTCCCGGTCCACGGTCTCGCGGGTGATCAACGGCGAGCCGAAGGTGCGCGCCGAGGTCGTCGCGGAGGTCCGGCGGGTCATCGCCGAACTCGGCTACGTCCCCAACCAGGCCGCCCGCCAGCTGGTCACCCACCGCACGGGTGCCGTCGCGGTCGTCGCCGACCAGCCGGACGGCAGGCTCTTCCTCGACCCGTTCTTCGACTGCCTCCTGCGCGGCATCCGCCGCGAACTCGCCCACCACGGCGCCCAGGCCGTCCTCCTCTTCCTCGACGAGCCCGACGACCTCGACCGCGTCGCCGACTATCTCGGCGGCGGCCATGTCGACGGCGCCGTCCTGTTCTCCCTGCACCCCGGCGGCCGCCTGCACGGCATGACCGACCGCCTCGACATCCCCGTCGTCTTCGGCGGCCGGCCCCTCCTGTCCGACGGCGACACCGTCCGCGCCCACCCCTATGTCGACGGCGACAACCGCGGCGGCGCCCGCCAGGCCGTCCGGCACCTCGTCTCGCTCGGCCGCCGCCGCATCGCCACCGTCACCGGCCCGCACGACCAGGAGCACTCCGCCGCCGAACGCCTCGCCGGCTACCACGACGTCCTCCCCGACGCCCCGCCCGGCCTCGTGGAGCGCGCCGACTACACCCGGCAGGGCGGCGCCCGCGCCATGACCGCGCTGCTCGACCGGTGTCCGGGCCTGGACGCCGTCTTCGCCGCCTCCGACCTCATGGCCGCCGGCGCCCTGGACGTCCTGCGGGAACGCGGCCGCCGGGTCCCGGACGACGTGGCCGTCGTCGGCTACGACGACCTCACCGAGATCGCCGAGTCCACCGACCCGCCGCTGACCACCGTCCACCAGGACGTCGCCGAGATGGGCCGCCTGCTCGCCCGGCTCCTCTTCGACCGGACCGCGGAGCCGGCCGCGGTCGTCGTACCGACCCAACTCACGGTGCGCGCGTCCGCCTGAGCTGTGCCGTCTCACCGTCCGGCCGGAATCCGTCCATCATGTGGGATCACACTCCGGGACCCGGACCGGGAATCGATACGATGACCGCATGGTTTCCCACGACGTGAGCGAGAAGACGCCGGGCACGCTGCTCGTGGCGCGGCTGCACGTCGACCTGTGCAGGCTCGCCAGCGCCATCTGTTGACGCTGCTCCCTGCCGCCGTATGGCCGTGAGCCGCGGCGCCACTCACCTCTGCTGTACCGCGCTGCCGTGCGCCCACCGACCCGAACACCATCCGACAGGAGCCCGCAACCATGGCCATCGAGGTCCGCATCCCGACCATCCTCCGCACGTACACCGACGGCCAGAAGGCCGTGGAGGGCACCGGGGATACCCTCGCCGAGCTCTTCACCGACCTCGAGACCCGGCACGCGGGCATCCAGGCCCGGATCGTGGACGGCGGCGAGCTGCGCCGCTTCGTCAACGTCTATCTGAACGACGAGGACGTCCGCTTCCTGGAGGGCATCAACACCAAGCTCGCCGACGGCGACAACGTGACGATCCTGCCGGCCGTGGCCGGCGGCATGGCCTGATCCTCGATGCGCTACGACTCCCCGCTCGCCGCGGTCGGCAACACCCCCCTGGTGCGCCTGCCGCGGCTCTCGCCGTCCGAGGACGTCCGCATCTGGGCCAAGCTGGAGGACCGCAACCCCACCGGCTCGGTCAAGGACCGCCCGGCCCTGCACATGATCGAGCAGGCGGAGAAGGACGGCCGCCTGACCCCGGGCTGCACGATCCTGGAGCCGACCAGCGGCAACACCGGCATCTCCCTGGCCATGGCGGCCAAGCTCAAGGGCTACCGCATCGTGTGCGTCATGCCCGAGAACACCTCGCAGGAACGCCGGGACCTGCTCGGCATGTGGGGCGCCGAGATCATCTCCTCCCCGGCCGCGGGCGGCTCCAACACCGCCGTACGCGTCGCCAAGGAGCTGTCCGCCGAGCACCCCGACTGGGTGATGCTCTACCAGTACGGCAACCCGGACAACGCGGGCGCCCACTACGCCACGACCGGCCCGGAGATCCTCACCGACCTCCCCTCGATCACCCACTTCGTGGCGGGCCTCGGCACCACCGGCACCCTGATGGGCGTCGGCCGCTATCTGCGCGAGCACAAGCCGGACGTGAGGATCGTCGCCGCCGAGCCGCGCTACGACGACCTGGTGTACGGCCTGCGCAACCTCGACGAGGGCTTCGTCCCCGAGCTGTACGACGCCTCCGTCCTCACCACCCGCTTCTCGGTCGGTTCCGCCGACGCGGTCACCCGCACCCGCGAACTCCTCCAGCAGGAGGGCATCTTCGCGGGCGTCTCCACGGGCGCCGCGCTGCACGCCGCGATCGGCGTCGGCAAGAAGGCCGTGAAGGCGGGGGAGAGCGCCGACATCGTCTTCGTCGTCGCGGACGGCGGCTGGAAGTACCTGTCGACGGGCGTGTACACGGCGGCGACGACGGAAGAAGCGATCGAGACCCTGCAGGGTCAACTCTGGGCGTGACCCGCTAAGTGGCGAGGTGACGGACCTGGTCCCACAGGACCGGGTCCACCACCCCCACCCGGCGCCGGAAGTCCCACACCGGCACCTCGCGCAGCTCGTCCGTCTCCAGGAAGCTCGCGCGCCCGTGGGCGTCGCCCACCGAACCCGGCGGCAGCGGGATCACCCCGGCCCGCTCGTCGTGGTACTTGCTGGTGATCTTCGCGACGACCGCCCGCCGCCCGTGCACCGCCAGCACCAGACACGGCCGGTCCTTGGCCCCCGGTCCGTCCTCGTACGGCACGATCGCCCACCAGATCTCCGCTGGCCGCGGCCGCGCACCGGCACCCCGGGCCCCCGGCCGCCCGGGCGGCCGCGTCCGCCGTCCCGCCGGCCGACGCCCCCGCCCCCACCCGTCGACGAGCGTGGCGACCAGCGCGAGCAGCACCACCGCCACGAGCGCCAGCCACCAGGACGTGTCCATACGACGACGTTACCGGCGCACGATCCCCACCGCGCGCCTTCTCGCGATCCGTACGCGCCCCTGGTCCAGCCGAACCGGTGACACCACAGGTGAGTTCGCCCACAACAGCCCTTGGCGGAGGAGCGACAGGGGGTTTTGCGCCTTACGCTCGACAAACCGCACGACCCCCGACGCACCCAATTCTCTCCATCCCGCCAGCGGAGGTTTCTGCTTCATGAAGCTCACCGTCGTCGGCTGCTCGGGGTCGTTCCCGTCCGCGGAATCGGCCTGCTCGAGCTACCTCGTAGAGGCCGACGGCTTCCGGCTGCTTCTCGACATGGGCAATGGTGCCCTCGGCGAGTTGCAGCGCCACTGCGGTCTCTACGACCTCGACGCGATCTTCCTCAGCCATCTGCACGCCGACCACTGCATCGACATGTGCGCGTACTTCGTCGCGCGCTACTACCGCCACGACGGCGGCCGCTGCGCCCCCCTCCCGGTCTACGGCCCCGAGGGCACCGAGCACCGCCTCACCACGGCCTACGCCGACACACCCACCGCCTCCTCGATGAGCGAGGTCTTCGACTTCCACACCGTCAAGCCGTCCACCTTCGACGTCGGCCCCTTCACGGTCCACACCGAACGCGTGGCCCACCCTGTGGAGGCGTACGGCATCCGCGTGGAGCACGGCGGCAAGTCGCTGACGTACTCCGGCGACACGGGCAGCACCCCCGTCCTCGACGAACTCGCCCGCGACACCGACCTGTTCCTCTGCGAGGCCGCGTTCACCCACGGCAAGGAGGACATCCCCGACCTGCACCTCAACGGCCGCGAGGCGGGAGAGACGGCGACCCGGGCCGGCGCCCGCCGCCTGGTCCTCACCCACATCCCCCCGTGGACCGACCCGCAGGTCAACCTCGCCGACGCCCGCGCGGTGTTCGACGGCCCGGTGGAACTCGCGGCGCCGAGGGTGTCGTACGAGATCTAGCAGCCCGTACGTGCACGAAGGCCCCGGTACCTCCTCGGTACCGGGGCCTCGGTCATCGTAGGAACGTCACGCCTTCGTGAGGTCCTCGACCTCCTCCTCGGGCTCGCGGCCCGGGGTGGAGAGGTTCCACTTGATGATGGCGAAGCGGAAGACCGAGTAGTAGATCGCCGCGAACACCAGGCCGATGGGGATGATCAGCCAGGGCTTGGTGGCCAGGTTCCAGTTGAGCGCGTAGTCGATGAAGCCCGCCGAGAAGTTGAAGCCCGCGTGGACCCCGAGGCCCCAGGTGACCGCCATGGACAGGGCGGTCAGCACCGCGTGGATCACGTACAGGAGCGGGGCGATGAACATGAACGAGAACTCGATCGGCTCGGTCACACCGGTCACGAAGGACGTCAGGGCGAGCGAGACCATCATGCCGGTCACGGCCTTGCGGCGCTCGGGGCGAGCGGTGTGTGCGATGGCCATCGCGGCGGCGGGCAGACCGAACATCATGATCGGGAAGAAGCCGGACATGAACATTCCGGCGGTGGGGTCCCCGGCCAGGAAGCGGCTGTAGTCACCGTGGACGACCTGTCCGGCGGCGTCCTTGAAGTCGCCGAGCTGGAACCACGCCACCGTGTTCACGAACTGGTGCATGCCGATGGGGATGAGCGCGCGGTTGATCGCGCCGAACAGCGCGGCGCCGACGGAGCCGAGGCCCGTCATCCACTCGCCGAAGTTGCTGATGCCCTCGCCGATCGGCTCCCAGACCAGCCCGAAGAAGACGCCGACGGCGACACCGACGAACGCCATGATGATCGGTACGAGACGGCGGCCGTTGAAGAAGCCGAGCCAGTCCACCAGCTTCTTGCGGTGGTACCGCTGCCACAGGACCGCCGAGAGGAGACCCATGATGATGCCGCCGAGGACACCGGGGTTGTTGTAGGTCGCGGCTATGTCCGCACCCTTGGTGATCTTGGCCTCGGTGACCGGGAACGACTCCAGGACCTTGCTGTAGACCAGGAAGCCCACCAGTGCGGCGAGCGCGGTCGAGCCGTCCGACTTCTTGGCGAAGCCGATGGCGACTCCGATACAGAAGAGCATCGGCAGGGCGCCGGTGATGGCGCCGCCCGCGTTGGCGAAGACCGACGCGACCTTGTCCCAGCCCAGGCCGTCCTTGCCGAACACGTCGTCTTGGCCTAGCCGGACCATCAGGCCCGCCGCCGGCAGCACGGCGATCGGGAGCTGAAGGCTTCGGCCGACTTTCTGCAGGCCCTGGAAAAGACCGGATCCCCGCTTCTTCGCGGGGGCCGCCGTCTCGGTGGCGGTGCTCATAACGCTTCCTCCATCGGGTGGTGGTCTACACCACTCAGTGGTGTAGACCTGTTCTAGCACGATGAAGGTGACATAAGGAACCCACGATTCCGTGACGGGAACCGTGGGTTCTGTAACCGCGTTGAGTAAGGGCCTTGGGCCTCGGACCTTCGTCCTCAGACCTTCGTCACGTCCTCGACCTCGTCCTCCGGCTCACGCCCCGGAGTCTTCAGATCGAACTTGGTGATCGCGAAGCGGAAGATCACGTAGTACACCGCCGCGAAGCACAGCCCGATCGGGATGATCGCCCACGGCTTCGTCGCCAGGTTCCAGTTGATGATGTAGTCGATCAGACCGGCGGAGAAGCTGAAGCCGTCGTGCACCCCGAGCCCCCACGTCACCGCCATCGACACACCCGTCAGCAGCGCGTGCACCGCGTACAGCAGCGGCGCGATGAACAGGAACGAGTACTCGATCGGCTCGGTGATGCCGGTGACGAACGACGTCAGCGCGACGGACAGCATCAGACCGCCGACCTCCTTGCGGCGGTGCGGCTTCGCGCAGTGCGTGATCGCCAGGGCCGCCGCCGGGAGCGCGAACATCATGATCGGGAAGAACCCGGACGTGAACTGGCCCGCGTTCGGGTCGCCCGCCAGGAACATGTTGATGTCACCGTGCACCTCGGTGCCGTCCGGCTTGGTGTACGTCCCGAACTGGAACCAGATGGGCACGTTCAGGAACTGGTGCAGCCCGATCACCAGCAACGCCCGGTTCGCCAGACCGAAGAGGCCCGCACCCCACGAACCCGCGTCGCTCAGCCAGTCGCTGAAGTTCTCCAGCCCGTCACCGATCGGCGGCCAGATCCACAGACACAGCGCCGCGAACGCGATCGCCACGAACGCCATGATGATCGGCACCAGCCGGCGGCCGTTGAAGAAGCCCAGCCAGTCCACGAGCTTGGTGCGGTGGTACCGCTGCCAGAAGAACGCCGTCAGCAGCCCCATCACGATCCCGCCGAACACCCCGGGATTCTGGTACGTGAACGCCACCACCGTCTGATCGACCGTCGCCTGGCACCCGACGCCCGGAACGGCCTTCGCCCCGCTCGGACAGTCCTCCGGGAACTGCCTCAGCACGTTGTAGTAGACGAGGAACCCGGCCACCGCCGCCAGCGCCGTCGACCCGTCCGCCTTCTTCGCCATCCCGATGGCCACACCCACACAGAACAGCAGCGGCAGACCCAACTGACCGTCGAGCAGTGCCCCGCCCGCGCCCGCCATCACCTTGGAGACGTTCGTCCAGCCGAGCCCGTCGTCGCCGAACACATCAGGCTGGCCGAGCCGGTTGAGGATGCCGGCGGCCGGCAGGACGGCGATGGGCAGCTGAAGACTCCGCCCCATCTTCTGCAGCCCCTGGAACGCCGAGTGCCACCGCCGGCGCGTGGGAGGGGTCTCAGTGGTCTCGGAACTCATGAGTTGGCGACCGCCTGTCAGGTGGTGTAGACCAGTTACGGACGATTGGGTAGCTGTGACGTCATCTTTCGGTACGTTCGGCGCAATCGCTCGCGAAGTTGGGCCAACAGTGCGTGAGGAGACCGACATGGCCAGCAAGGCAGAGAAGATCGTCGCCGGGCTCGGCGGCATCGACAACATCGAAGAGGTCGAGGGCTGCATCACCCGCCTGCGCACCGAGGTCAAGGACCCCGCGCTGGTCGACGACGCCGCCCTGAAGGCCGCCGGCGCCCACGGAGTCGTCAAGATGGGCACCGCCGTCCAGGTCGTCATCGGCACGGACGCCGACCCGATCGCCGCGGACATCGAAGACATGATGTAAAACCCTTTTCGGGCATCACGGGGGCTCTTCCCGGCACACCGCGGGAGGAGCCCCCTCCGCATGTGCGGCTAGGCTCAGCGCCATGTCTCGAATCGACGGCCGCACCCCCGAACAGCTCCGCCCCGTCACCATCGAACGCGGCTGGAGCAAGCACGCCGAGGGCTCCGTCCTCGTCTCCTTCGGCGACACGAAGGTCTTCTGCACCGCCTCCGTGACCGAAGGCGTCCCCCGCTGGCGCAAGGGCAGCGGCGAGGGCTGGGTCACCGCCGAGTACTCCATGCTGCCCCGCGCCACCAACACCCGCGGCGACCGCGAGTCCGTGCGCGGCAAGATCGGCGGCCGCACCCACGAGATCAGCCGCCTCATCGGCCGCTCCCTGCGCGCCGTCATCGACTACAAGGCGCTCGGCGAGAACACCATCGTCCTCGACTGCGACGTCCTCCAGGCCGACGGCGGCACGCGTACGGCCGCCATCACGGGCGCCTACGTGGCCCTCGCCGACGCCGTCTCCTGGGCCCAGGGCAAGAAGCTGATCAAGGCCGGCCGCCAGCCGCTGACCGGCACGGTCTCCGCGGTCTCGGTCGGCATCGTGGGAGGGGTCCCGCTGCTGGACCTCTGCTACGAGGAGGACGTGAAGGCCGACACCGACATGAACGTCGTCTGCACCGGCGACGGCCGCTTCGTCGAGGTCCAGGGCACCGCCGAGGCCGAGCCGTTCGCGCGCGACGAGCTCAACTCGCTGCTGGACCTGGCCGTTTCGGGCTGCACGGAACTCGCCGCCCTGCAGCGCAAGGCCCTTGACACCGTCCTCGAAAAGTAAAAGACGCGCCAAGGAAAGGCGGCCGGGAGGGGCAACCCGGCCGCCCGAACTCGCGTCACTACGGGTACGGGCGTACGGCACACCGCTGTGCGCCCGGCCAGTGCACGGGGGCCCTTGGGGCTGAACAAGGGAGGGAACATCACCATGGCCGAGAGCCGACGCGGCCGTCGTCGACCACGCCGTACCGCCATCGCCGCCGCGGTGGCCGCGGTGGGACTGACGGTAGGCCTGACCACCGGCTGCGACGCCGTCAACAAGGCGCTGGACTGTGTCCAGACCGCCGACGCCATCGCCGACAGCGTCACCGACCTCCAGCAGGCCGTGGAGAACGCGTCCAACGACCCCACCCAGCTCGACGAGTCCCTCGACTCCATCGACAAGAACCTCGACGAGATAGGCGACAAGACCGACAACGCCGACGTCAACCAGGCGGTCGAGGACCTGGGCAAGGCCGTGGACAACGTCCGCAAGTCGGTCGACAACGGCGACACGACCCCCGACCTCAGCCCGATCACGGACGCGGCGGGCGAGTTGACGAAGGTCTGCACGCCGTAAGGAACCGGCGGCCGGGCCGGGATACTGGGGGCATGACCCGCCTGATCCTCGCCACCCGCAACGCCGGCAAAATCACCGAACTCCGCGCCATCCTCGCCGACGCAGGTCTGCGCCATGACCTGGTCGGCGCGGAGGCGTACCCGGAGGTACCGGACGTCAAGGAGACCGGCGTGACGTTCGCCGAGAACGCGCTCCTGAAGGCCCACGCCCTGGCCCAGGCCACGGGCCTGCCCGCCGTCGCCGACGACTCCGGCCTCTGCGTGGACGTCCTGAACGGCGCCCCGGGCATCTTCTCGGCCCGCTGGGCGGGCAGGCACGGCGACGACAGGGCCAACCTCGACCTCCTCCTGGCCCAGCTCTCGGACATCGCCGACGAACACCGCGGCGCCCACTTCGCCTGCGCGGCGGCCCTGGCGCTGCCGGACGGCACGGAGAGGGTGGTCGAGGGCCGCCTGACGGGCACCCTCCGCCACACCCCGTCCGGCACGAACGGCTTCGGCTACGACCCGATCCTCCAGCCGGAGGGCGAGACCCGCACCTGCGCGGAACTCACCCCGGCCGAGAAGAACGCGATCAGCCACCGGGGGAAGGCGTTCCGGGGGTTGGTGCCGGTGGTGCGGGAGCTGTTGGGCTGAGGTGTGACAGAGGGGCCGCCCGCTCCGGGCGGCCCCTCTGTGGATGTGTGCGGCCGGTGGGACTCGAACCCACACGGGTGTTAACCCACTGGGACCTAAACCCAGCATGACTGCCAAATTCCATCACGGCCGCTCAAAAACGGTCATCATGCTCGACCGACAGCGTTCAGTGTACGGGTTGGGCACGCTACGCGAGGAGGGGAATCCTGGTCTTCTGGCGGCACCACGCGTATGGCACACCGACCTCGGCCAAGGCTCGATGAAGCTGAGCACGGTTGATCCGTCCCGCATCCGGTGGCAGGACGATCAGCACTCGGTGCGAGATCGGCTCGGGAGCCGGACGCTCTGGCTGTGCCCACGTCCTGCGCTTGAAGTGGCTTGTGTCCAGGCCGAGTCGAGATGCGGCGCGTCGAACCGCAGCATGCGCTTCAGGGTGGCCCGCGAGCGGCTGTCGTCGGGCACGCCCCAAGTCGTAAGCACTGTCCTCCACCGAACCCCCTCCATTCTCGACCACAGGTTCGTGGCTCGTGCGGAGTAACGAAGGGTCCATAAGACGGTCACGCTTGAAACGTAAACCTCTGACCCGATAACCTGCCCATACCTGCAAAGCCTCCCCGCGGCCCCTTGTCCGCTCGGGAGGCTTTTTTCATGACCACACCACCAGATGTCACCGTCCGCCCAGTCACCTCTGTCGACCGCCCCACCGTCGAGCGCCTCTGGCTGCTCTTCCGGCATGACCTGTCGGAGTTTCGGGGGCAACTGCCCAACCCCGACGGCACCTTCCGGGGGGAGTGGCTGGAGGATGCCTTCAGTGGGTCCGAGGACTGGGCCGCGTATCTGTTCAGCCGGGGAGCGCACCCCGTCGGGTTCGCCTTCGTGCGGGGGCTCAGTCAGTCGACCCGCGTGCTCAACAGCTTCTTCGTCGTGCGGGGGGCCCGGCGCGCAGGGGTTGGGATGCGGGCCGTTCAGGAGGTGGTGGCGCGGCATCCGGGGGCGTGGACCGTCGCCTTTCAGGACAACAATCCCCGGGCCGTGCGGTTCTGGCGCCGGGTGGGGGAGACCATCGCCCCTGGCGCGTGGGAGGAAGAGCGCAGGCCGGTGCCGGGCAAGCCCGGCCCCGCTCCCGATGTCTGGGTCAGCTTCCGATGCCCAGGTCCTTGATGATCTTCGCCACGTGGCCCGTCGCCCGGACGTTGTACAGCGCCCGTTCGACCTTGCCCTCCTCGTCCACCACGACCGTGGAGCGGATGACGCCCATGTAGGTCTTGCCGTAGTTCTTCTTCTCGCCGTAGGCCCCGTACGCCTCCGTGACCGCCTTCTCCGGGTCGGCCAGCAGCGTGATCCTCAGGTTCTCCTTGTCCCTGAACTTCGCCAGCTTCTCGGGGGCGTCCGGGCTGATGCCGATGACGTCGTAGCCGGCGCCGGCCAGGAGTTCCAGGTTGTCGGTGAAGTCGCAGGCCTGCTTCGTGCAGCCGGGGGTGAGGGCCGCCGGGTAGAAGTAGACGATGACCTTGCGGCCCTTGTGGTCCGCCAGGGACACGTCGGTGCCGTCGGCGTCGGGGAGGGTGAAGGCGGGGGCTACGTCCCCGGGCTGGAGTCGCTCGCTCATCCGGCAAGCCTAACCGGGGGTCCTGACAGTGCGACGGCCCGGCGAACTGACAGACTGTCCAGGACAGGAACTGAACAACACCCCGCATCCCGGAGGGCCCACCGTGGCGGACACGTCGGACACGAGAACCCCGGCGCAGATCGAGGCGGACATCAAGCGCCGCCGCGAGACGCTGGCCGAGACGCTCGACGAGATCGGGGTGCGGGTGCACCCGAAGACGATCGTCGGCGATGCCAAGGCCAAGGTGGTTTCGAACATCGATCACACGCTTGGGCGGGCCTACGTCGGCGTGAACAAGGTCCTCACCGACACCAAGGCCCAGTTCGTCGACGAGGAGGGGTCTCCGAGGCTGGAGCGCATCGTCCCCGTCGCGCTCGTCGCCGTAGGACTCGTGGGGCTGCTGGCCTTCGGCAGCTCCCGGCGTCGCAAGGGCTGACCCGGGGGCGTACGGATTCCCGTCAGGCAGGTAGGTTCTGAGCCGTGAGCGCCAACAGAAACGACCACAGCGACCAGCACGACAAGCTGCCCATCCGGATGCTGCACGACCGTGTGCTCGTGCGGCAGGACACCGGTGAGGGCGAGCGGCGTTCCGGGGGCGGCATCCTCATCCCCGCCACCGCGGCCGTCGGGCGCCGGCTGGCGTGGGCCGATGTCGTCGCGGTCGGGCAGAACGTACGGACCGTCGAGCCGGGGGACCGGGTTCTCTACGACCCCGAGGACCGCGCCGAGGTGGAGGTGCGCGGCGTCGCCTATGTGCTGATGCGGGAGCGCGATCTGCACGCGGTGGCCGCGGACCGGTTCGAAGGGTCGGAGGACTCGACGGGCCTGTACCTCTGAATCAACGGCCAAAAGGGGCTGGTGACCATCGTCACCAGCCCCTTTTGCCGTCTCTTTGCTACCTTTGAAGGACCCGCCCGACGAGACGCGCCGTACCGGGACAGGCCCTTCACAGGCCTACGACAAGACGACGCACCCCCGTTCAGCAACTTCCGGAGGTGCCTGTCATGGCCTGGGTTCTGCTCGTCGTCGCCGGTCTGCTCGAGGTCGGCTGGTCGATCGGCATGAAGTACACCGACGGCTTCACCCGGCTCGTGCCGAGTCTGTTCACCGGCGCCGGGATCGTCGCGAGCATGCTGCTGCTGTCGTACGCCACCCGTTCCCTTCCCATCGGCACCGCCTACGGCGTGTGGGTCGGGATCGGCGCGGCCGGGGCGGCGGTGCTCGGCATGGTGGTGCTGGGGGAGCCGGCCACCGCCGCCCGGATCTTCTTCGTCTGTCTGCTGCTGGTCGCCGTGGTCGGCCTGAAGGCGACCAGCGGCCACTAGCCGACCGGGCCTGGGGCCACTACCCCGTCTTGCCCGGCGGTCCCGCCGTCGTGCCGGTCGTCGTCGTCCCGCCGCCGTCCGCAGTGCCCCCGTCGGTCGTCCCGCCGTCGGTCGTGCCACCGGTGGCGCCGCCGTCCGTCGTACCGCCCGTCGTCGTCCCACCGCCGCCGCCGGTGGTCGTCGTCCCGCCGTCCGTGGCGCCGCCGGTGGTGGTGCCCCCGTCCGTCGTGCCGCCGGTCGTGGCGTCGCCGGTGGTGCCGCCGTCCGTCTGGCCCTGGGTGTCCTGGCCGCCGTCGGTCGTGCCGCCGTTGTCCTGGCCCGGCGTCTGCTCGGGGGTCTCGGCGGTCGGCTGCTGGGTCGGGGTCTGGACGACGTCGGCGCCCTCCTGGAGCTCCAGGTCGAAGTCGGCGGCGGGCTTGCCCTTGAGGGCGCGCTGGGTGAAGTCGGCCCAGATCTCCGCGGGCGCCCCGCCGCCGTTGACACGCTGGAGGCCCATCGCGCCGTACAGCGACTTGTGCGCGGCGGTCTGGGGGTCCTGGCCCATCACCGCGACGACCGTGGCGAGGTCGGGGGTGTAGCCCGCGAACCAGGCGGCCTGGTCCTCCTCGGCGGTGCCGGTCTTGCCGGCCGCCGGGCGGCCCGCGGCCTGCGCGGCGGTGGCGGTGCCGTTCTCGACGACGCTCTGCAGGACCGAGGTGGTCGTGTCGGCGGCCTCGCGGCTGACGACCTGGGAGGTCTTGCGGTCCGGCAGCTCCACGACGTCCTTGCCGTCCCGCGTGATCGACTTGATCATCGTGTACGTGCCGTGCTTGCCGTGGTTGGCGAGCGTCGCGTACGCCTCCGCCATGTCGAGGACGCTGGCCCGGGCGACGCCGAGGGCGATCGACGGGTAGGCGTTCAGCTCGGGGGTGCTGCCGGGCAGGCCGAGGGTGGTCGCGGTCTGCTTGACCTTGTCGGGGCCGACGTCGACGGCCATCTGCGCGTACACCGCGTTCACCGACTTGTCGGTGGCGGTGCGCACGGTGATGTTGCCGTACGACACGTCGTCCTCGTTGGCCGGGGCGTAGGCGCCGCCCGTCCAGCCCTGCACGGGGCGCTTGTTGGTGCCGTCGTAGTAGGTGTTGGGCGTGATGGTCCGGCCGTCCTGGGTCGTCGAGTCGTTCTCGACGGCGGAGGTGAAGACGAACGGCTTGAAGGTGGAGCCGACCTGGAAGTCCTGGCGGGTGGCGTTGTTCGTGTACTGCTTGACGTAGTCGATGCCGCCGTACATCGCCACGACCTGACCGGTCTTCGGGTCGACGGCGGCGCCGCCCGCGCGGACGTACGTGTCGACCTTGCGGTTCTTCTTGTCGAGCTTGTCCATCAACTTCTTGTTGACGGCGGCGACGAAATCGTCCTGCTTGTTCTTCTGGATGGTGGTGGTGATGCGGTAGCCGCCGGCGTCCAGCTCGTCGGCGCTGAGGATCTTGTTCTCGCTCAGGTAGTCGTTGATGGCGTTGACGAGGTAGCCGCGCTGCCCGGACATGCCGGTGGAGACGGTGGCCTCCTTCGGCATCGGGAACTTCAGGCCGGTCCGCTCGGACTGGGCGAGCCAGCCCTCCTTGACCATGCCGTCCAGGACGTAGTTCCAGCGGGCCAGGGCGGCCGACTTGTTCTCCGGGTGGGCGACGACGTCGTACTCGCTGGGCGCGTTGAGCAGGGCGGCGAGATAGGCGCCCTGGGCGGGGCTCAGGTCGGTGGCGTCCTTGCCGTAGTAGGCCTGGGCGGCGGCCTGGATGCCGTACGAGTTGCGGCCGAAGAAGCTGGTGTTGAGGTAGCCCTCGAGGATCTGGTCCTTGGACTCGGTGCGGTCCAGCTTGATGGAGATGAAGAACTCCTTCACCTTGCGGGTGACGGTCTGCTCCTGGGCGAGGTAGTAGTTCTTCACGTACTGCTGGGTGATCGTCGAGCCGGACTGCTTGCCCTTGCCGGTCGCGGTGTTCCAGCCGGCGCGCAGCATCGCCTTGGGGTCGATCGCGGACTCGGAGTAGAAGTCGCGGTCCTCGGCGGCCAGGACGGCGTGCTGGGCGGCCTTGGAGACCTGGGCGAGGGTGACGTTCTCCCGGTTGACGTCGCCGTCGCGGGCGAGCTGGCTGCCGTCGGCGTAGAGGTAGACGTTGGACTGCTTGGTGGCGAGGGCGTTGGCGGGCGGGATCTTCACCAGGGAGTAGCCGAGGAAGAACAGGCCGATCAGCAGCAGTATCCCGACGATGAAGGTGCCGAGCACCATGCGCCAGGTCGGGATCAGCCGCCGCCAGCCGGTGCGCTTGGGCCGCTTGGGCTTGCCACCGCCCGCTTCGGGTTCTCGGGGCTCCCAGCCCTCGGTCGGCTGCTGCGGCTGCGGCTCGTCGCTCATGTCGTGCACGGACTCCTGTTGCGTGTCTCTTATGCGCTGGTTGTGCGTCATACGCCCTCGTACACCGCCGTACGCACTCATACGTCCCGTACGGCCTCGTACGCACTCGTACGCCTTCTGCGTCCCCAGATGAAGACTGTCGCACCACGCGTTCCGTTGCGGTTCGCGGCACGCTTCCGCGCCGAAAAAGGCGTGGCGTACGTCACCACCTGCGGGCTAGGCTCCTGCGCTTCGGTGCCTGGCGCGGGCGAGGAGGGCTGTGGATGTGGATTCGGGGCGGTTGTACCTCGCCGTGGGGGTGGGCGGATTCAGACGGTACGCGACGTATCGGGCCGCGACGGCGGCCGGGATCTTCACCAACACGGTCTTCGGTCTGATCCTCGTCTACACGTACACCGCCCTCTGGGACGAACGGCCGCAACTGGGCGGGTACGACCTCGCGCAGGCCGTCACCTATGTGTGGGTGGGCCAGTCGCTGTTCAAGACGCTCGCCAACGGGGGCGGGGGTGTCGAGGGCGAGCTCATGGAGCGTATCCGCACCGGGGACATCGCCGTCGACCTGTACCGCCCTGCGGACCTCCAACTGTGGTGGCTGGCCGCCGACTTGGGCCGGTCGTTCTTCGAACTGCTCGCGCGCGGTGTGCCGCCCTTCGTGCTGGGCGCGCTGATGTTCGACCTGGCGCTGCCCACGGACGCGACGACCTGGCTGGCGTTCCTGATCGCGGTCGTGCTGGCGATGCTGGTCAGCTTCGGCATCCGGTACCTGATCGCGCTGAGCGCGTTCTGGCTCCTCGACGGCACCGGGGTGGCGCAGATGGTGATGTTCGTCGGCTGGTTCTGCTCGGGGATGATCCTGCCGCTCAACGTGTTCCCGGGGCTGCTGGGCGAGGTCGTCCGGGCCCTGCCGTGGTCGGCGCTGCTTCAGGCGCCGGCGGACGTGCTGCTCGGCGAGGCCGATCCGCTGGGTACGTACGCCTTCCAGGCGCTGTGGGCGGTGCTGCTGCTGGCGGCCGGGCGGCTGGTGCAGGGGATGGCGACGCGGCGGGTGGTGGTGCAGGGTGGCTGACACGACGCGCGCACCCAGGGTCGCTGCTCCCGTCGGGACCAACCGGGTGCTGGACGGGATCCGCACCTACCGCATGATCTCGGCGATGTGGATCCGCTCCACGATGGCCTACCGCGCCTCCTTCGTCATGACCACGCTGGGCAACTTCACGGCGACCGCGTTCGACTTCGTGGCGATCCTGCTGATGTTCTCCCGCGTCGACGCCCTCGGCGGCTACGCGCTCCCCGAGATCGCCTTCCTCTACGGCCTGTCCAGCGTGGCCTTCGGCCTGGCCGACCTCGCCCTCGGCTCCATGGAGCGGCTGGGGCGCCGGGTGCGCGACGGCACGCTGGACACGCTGCTGGTGCGGCCCGCTCCGGTGCTGGCGCAGATGGCCGCGGACCAGTTCGGGCTGCGCCGCCTGGGCCGGGTCACCCAGGGCACGATGGTGCTGGTCTACGCGCTGGCCACGGTCGACATCGACTGGACGCCGCTGAAGCTGCTGCTGATGCCGGTGATGATCCTCAGCGGCGCCGGCATCTTCGGCGCGGTGTTCGTCGCGGGCGCGGCCTTCCAGTTCGTCGCGAAGGACGCCTCCGAGGTGCAGAACGCCTTCACGTACGGCGGTACGACGCTGCTCCAGTACCCGCCGACGGTGTTCGCGACGGAGCTGGTGCGCGGGGTGACGTTCGTGCTGCCGCTGTCCTTCGTCAACTGGCTGCCGGGCACGTATGTGTTGGGGCGGCCGATCCCGCTCGGGCTGCCCGAGTGGGTGGCGTTCGTGTCGCCGTTGGTGGCGGTGGCGTGCTGTGCGCTGGCCGGGCTGGCCTGGCGGGCGGGGCTCAGGTCGTATCGGAGTACGGGGAGTTGAGGGCGGATGGCTGAGGGCATGGACGAAGGCTTCATCGAACTCGACCGGGTCGAGAAGGTCTTCGAGGTGCGCAAGAAGACCGGGTTCATGAAACGGGAGCGCCGGGAGGTACGGGCCGTCGACTCGATCTCCTTCCGGGTGGCGCGCGGCGAGATGGTGGGCTACATCGGCCCGAACGGCGCCGGCAAGTCCACCACCATCAAGATGCTCACCGGCATCCTCGCCCCGAGCGGCGGCAGCCTGCGCGTGGCCGGCATCGACCCGTCCCGGGAGCGTCAGCGCCTCGCCCATCGCATCGGCGTGGTCTTCGGGCAGCGCACCACCCTGTGGTGGGACCTCCCGCTGATCGACTCGTACAAGCTGATGCACCGCATGTACCGCATCCCCGACGCCCGTTACCGCGAGAACCTCGACCGTCTCGTCGAACTCCTCGACCTGGAAGACCTGTTGGACGTCCCCGTGCGTCAACTCTCCCTCGGCCAGCGGATGCGCGGCGACATCGCGGCGGCCCTGCTGCACGACCCGGAGGTCCTCTACCTCGACGAGCCGACCATCGGGCTCGACGTCATCTCCAAGTCCCGGGTGCGGGAGTTCCTGCGCGAGGTGAACGCAGAGCGCGGCACCACGGTCCTGCTCACCACCCACGACCTCCAGGACATCGAGCAGCTCTGCTCCCGGGTGATGGTCATCGACCACGGCCGGCTGATGTACGACGGTCCGCTCGCCGGGCTGCACGAGGCGGGCGACAGTGAGCGGACGCTGGTGGTGGACCTGGAGCGGGAGCTGCCGCCGATCGAGGTCCCCGAGGCGCGGGTGGTGAAGGTGGAGGGGCCGCGGCAGTGGCTGGCGTTCCCGGCGGGGGCCTCGGCGGCGCCGCTGGTGGCGCGGATCGCGGCGGAGTATCCGCTGGTGGACCTGTCGGTGCGGGAGCCGGACATCGAGGCGGTCATCGCGAAGATGTACGCGGAGAAAGCCACCGCATAGTGCCCGGCGCCCGGAACTCGTAGGCTGAGGACATGACGGACGCCGTGCCTTCCGAGGGGACGCCCACGCCCCCCAGGCCCTCTGCCCCGGAACTCCGTGCCGCCGACGCCGACCGTGAGCGCGTCGCCGAGATCCTGCGGGACGCCCTCGCCGAAGGGCGCCTGGACATGGAGGAGTTCGAGGAACGGCTGGAGGCGACGTACAAGGCGCGGACGTACGGCGAGCTGACGCCGATCACCCGCGACCTGCCGACCGCGCCCGGTGCCGTCCCGTCGGTGAACCTGACCAAGGAGCCGGTGGTGGACGGGAGTTGGGCCTCGCGGGTCACGGGCGGCGAGGGCTCGTCGACCTGGGCGGTGGCGATCATGTCCGGGTTCCAGCGCCGGGGCCGCTGGACCGTGCCGAGGCGCTTCAACTGCTTCGCCTTCTGGGGCGGCGGCGAGATCGACCTGCGCGAGGCGAACTTCGCGGACCGCGAGGTCGAGATCAACTGCGTGGCCATCATGGGCGGCGTGAACGTGATCGTGCCGCCCGGCGTCGAGGTCGTCGTCCGCGGGATCGGCATCATGGGCGGCTTCGACCACCGCGAGGAGGGCGTGCCGGGCGACCCGGGCGGCCCGCGCGTGATCGTCACCGGGTTCGCCTTCTGGGGCGGCGTCGGTGTCGAACGGAAGCTGACCCGGGAGGAGCGGCGGGCGCTGAAGGAGGAGCGGCGCCAGGAGCGGCTGGAACGCAAGGGGTCGATGCGCGAGCTGCACGAATCCTTCCGCGAGGACGTCCGGGACGCCCACCGCGGCCTGACGGACGGGCACCACGACCTGCTACGGGGCCGCAGCGACCGCCACCGGGACCGCCACCGCGACCGACGCGACCGCCGGGACCGCCGCGACCGGTACGACGACTAGGCCCCTCTACAGCTCCGCCGGAGCCGCCCCCTTCAGGTCCTCCAGGTCGAAGACCTCCGCCATCCGCGCGTACCCCTTGTCGCTCGGGTGGAGATGGTCGCCGGAGTCGTAGTCCGAGCGCAGCCGGCGCGGGTCGTACGGGTCGCGCAGCGCCGCGTCGAAGTCCACGACGGCGTCGTACACCTTGCCGTCCCGGATCGCGGCGTTGATCTGCTGCCGCACGCCCTCCCGGGCGTCCGTGTACCCGCGGTGGCCCTGGAAGGGCATCAGCGTGGCGCCGACGACCTTGATCCCGCGGGCGTGGGCCTGCCGGACCAGGGTGCGCAGGCCGCCCAGGACCTTCTGCGGGTCGGCGAGCCTCGGGTTGCGCAGGATGTCGTTGATGCCGAGGTCGATGACGACGACCTTGACGTTCGTACGGGAGAGCACGTCACGGCCGAAGCGCCCGAGCCCGCTCTGGTTGTCGGCGGGACGGCCGAGGCCGCTGGCGAGGACCTGGTTGCCGCTGATGCCCTGGTTGACGACGCTGTAGCGGGGCAGGTCGCGGCCGGCCTCGATCGCGGTGCGCAGCCGCTGCGAAAGGACGTCCGTCCAGCGGTGGTTGGCGCCCTCGGTGGAGGTGATGCCGTCGGTCAGGGAGTCGCCGAGGACGACGACGGTGCCGTCGGACTCGTTGCTGAGCACGTCCAGCGCGGTGAGGTAGCGCCAGTACGGCGTCTGCTCCGCGTATCCCGTGCCGGTGGTGTCCTCGGTGAGGTCGCCGTCGGCGACGTACGAGATCTGCCGGGCGTGCGGGTGGTAGGTGACCGGCCCGGACGGGATGGGCGAGTACGTGGTGACCAGGACGTCGCTGTCGTGCGTGACGGTGATGCCGACCGCGTCGCTCATCACCTGGCCGCCCGCCGGGACGACGACGGAGGTGTTGCCGCCGAAGGTGAGGCGCCGCATGGTGCCGACCGCCGCGGCGGCGGAGTCGTCGGCCGCCGCGAGGGCGATCGAGGCGTGCGTGATGGTCAGTGGTGACTGGCCGTAGAGATTGGACAGCGTGATACGGGCACTCGTACCGCCGACGGACGCGTGCACCACGTTGCGCACGGAGCGGCCCGCCAGGCCCTCCGTCTCGGTGCCGGGCTCGGCGCCGGCCGGGGAGGCGGACCAGGCGCCGACCCAGCTGCCGGTGGAGGCCGGGGCGGCGTTGCGCGGGGCCGGGGCCCCTGCGGCCCGCTGTCCGGGGCCGGCGGCGCTGCCGTCGTCGGCGGCGACACCGACGTAGATGGCGCCGGACAGGGCCACGATCAGGGCGATGATCGCCGAAAGCAGGGCATAACCACGTCTTCTGGTCATGCGGTGCGGGTCTCCTCGGACGGATGGGAGCCCGAGGCTCCGATGTGATCACCTCATGATGCGTCATGCGGTGCGGGGTGACGGTACTGGACCCCCCATTGGGCCACCGGAGTTCGGAACTGAGCTCCCCCCTCCGACAGACGCCGGGAACTCCTGTTCCGTTCCAGGAGTCGGTCAGGAAGGGACAATGTGTGCAGGGGATCACAACGGGCGGAGTGGATGGGACGTGATGGAACGCGCTAATCCGGATGAAACGGATGCCGCTGACGTGAAGCAGCATGCCCGCCCGGCCACCGCCGGTAACCGCGCGACGGGCACATCCGCCGGTCACCGCTCGATGGGCACCTTCAGCGCGGCCGACGAGGAGAAGCAGCGCGGCGTACGCCGGATGAAGCTCACCGCGACCGGGCTGCTGCTGTTCGTCGCGCTCGTGTACGTCCTCGCCAAGTGGGCGTCCCACGAGGGCGCCGGCGCCTGGGCGGACTATGTCGCCGCCGCGGCGGAGGCGGGCATGGTCGGCGCGATGGCGGACTGGTTCGCGGTGACGGCCCTGTTCCGCCACCCGCTCGGCCTGCCCATCCCGCACACCGCGATCATCCCCACCAAGAAGGACCAGCTGGGTGTGTCGCTGGGTGAGTTCGTCGGCGAGAACTTCCTCTCCGAGGACGTCGTACGCGGGCGTCTGCGCGCCGTCGGCATCGGCAGCCGGCTCGGCGCCTGGCTCGCCGATCCCGAGCACGCCGACCGGGTCACGGCCGAACTGTCGGCCGCGCTGCGCGGCGCCCTGACGGTCCTTCGGGACTCCGACGTCCAGGCGGTCGTCGGCGAGGCGATCACCCGGCGGGCCGACGCCCAGGAGATCGCGCCGGGCATCGGCAAGATGCTGGAGAAGGTCGTCGCGGACGGCGGCCACCGCCGGGTGGTGGACCTGGTGGTGGCCAGGGCGCACGACTGGCTGGTCCTCCACGACGAGCAGGTCATGGACGCCGTACAGGGCGGAGCACCCGGCTGGACCCCGCGGTTCGTGGACAAGAAGGTCGGCGAACGGGTCTACAAGGAGCTGCTGCGCTTCGTGACGGAGATGCGGGACATGCCCTCGCACCCGGCGCGCGGCGCCCTGGACCGCTTCCTGACGGACTTCGCCTCCGACCTCCAGTCCGACACGGACACCCGCGCGCGCGTGGAGCGGCTCAAGGGCGAGGTGCTCGGTCGGGGCGAGGTCCAGGACCTCATCGCGTCCGCCTGGACCGCCGTACGCTCCATGATCGTGTCGGCCGCCGAGGACGAGCGCAGCGAACTGCGGCTGCGCGTACGGGCGTCGCTGCTGTCGCTCGGGGCGCGGATGTCGGTCGAGCCGCGGCTCCAGGCGAAGGTCGACGGCTGGGTCGAGGGCGCGGCGGTGTACGTCGTCACCACCTACCGGCACGAGATCACGTCCCTGATCACCGACACGGTCGCCGGCTGGGACGCCGAGCACACCACGAAGAAGATCGAGGCCAACATCGGCCGTGACCTTCAGTTCATCCGGATCAACGGCACGGTCGTGGGCTCGCTGGTGGGACTGCTGATCCACACGGTGTCGCGGCTGCTGGGGGCGTAACCCGTCCTCGCGGCGCAACCGCAACTCGCGGCGTAATCCGCCCTCGCCGGGGAACCCGTCGTCGGGTCTCGCTCGACGAGGAGGGAGCCCATGACCACCACAGACCAGGCCGCGACCGGCCGCACCGTCACGACGAACATCCCCGCCCGCCTGGACCGCCTCCCCTGGTCCCGCTGGCACTGGACGATCGTCATCGGACTCGGCACCGTATGGATCCTCGACGGCCTGGAGGTGACGGTCGTCGGCAACATCGCGGGCCGCCTCTCCGAACCGGGCAGCGGCCTGCCGATCACCTCCGGCCAGGTGACGGGCCTGGCGGCGGCGCTGTACGTGGCGGGCGCCTGCACCGGAGCCCTGTTCTGGGGCCGCCTGACGGACAAATGGGGCCGTAAAAAACTCTTCATGATCACGCTCGCGGTGTACCTGGCGGCGACGGCCCTGACGGCAGTGTCGTTCTCGACGTGGTGGTTCTTCGCCTTCCGCTTCCTGACCGGCTTCGGCATCGGCGGCGAGTACGCGGCCATCAACTCGGCGATCGACGAGCTGATCCCGGCGCAGTACCGGGGCCGCGTGGACCTGATGATCAACGGCAGCTTCTGGCTGGGAGCGGTGGCAGGGTCCCTCCTCTCGATCGTCGCCCTCGACACGTCCGTGCTGCCGAAGGACGTGGGCTGGCGCCTGACCTTCGCGCTCGGCGCGGTCCTGGCCCTGGTGATCCTTCTCGTACGACGTCACGTCCCGGAGAGCCCACGGTGGCTGCTGATCCACGGCAGGGACGAGGAGGCGGAACGGATCGTCACGTCCATCGAGGAGCGGGTGGCGGCGGAGAACGAGCGTCCGCTGGCGGAGCCGGAGGGTGAGATCACCATCCACCAGCGGCGCAGCGTGAGCTTCATGGAGATCGCCAGGACGGTGTTCTCGGACTACCGCAGGCGAGCGGTGCTGGGATTCTCGCTCTTCATAGGCCAGGCGTTCCTGTACAACGCGATCACCTTCGGCTTCGGCGCGATCCTGACCAAGTTCTACGACGTCCCGACCGGCCACACCGGCTACTACTTCGCGGTCATCGCGATCGGCAACTTCATGGGCCCGCTGCTGCTGGGCAAGCTGTTCGACACGGTCGGACGCCGGGTGATGATCTCGTCGACGTACCTCCTGTCCGGTCTGCTCCTGTTCGGCACGGCCTGGCTCTTCGACCAGGGTTCCCTGAGCGCCGGGACGCTGACGGCGTGCTGGTGCGCGGTGCTGTTCTTCGCGTCGGCCGGCGCGTCCAGCGCCTATCTGACGGTCTCGGAGATCTTCCCGATGGAGACCCGGGCGATGTCGATCGCGTTCTTCTACGCGCTGGGCACGGCGGCGGGCGGCATCAGCGGGCCGATGTTGTTCGCCGACCTGACCGGGACGGGCAAGGTCGGCGACACGGTCCTCGCCTTCCAGATCGGCGCGACGCTGATGTGCCTGGCGGGGCTGGTGGCGGCGGTGCTGGCGGTGCGGGCGGAACGGAGGTCGCTGGAGGACGTGGCTCGGCCGCTGACGGCGGCGGTGGCGTCCACGTCCGTGTCCACGTCCCCGTCCGCGAAGGCCGCGGGCCAGTACACCTAGGGCCTGTCCGGTGGCACCGGCTCCCACTCCGCGCAGTACTCGACATGCATCAGCGGCATCGAACGCTCCAACAGCCCTGACCCCGGATGCAGTTCGGCACACACGTGGCGGCCGTGATGGGGCCCGGTCCCGGTTTCGGCGAGGTCGAAGAAGTCCGCGGCGGCGTCGGCGAAAGGCAGGGCGCTTCCGCTGAGTACGAGGGTGTCGGCGGCGGTGCTGAGGCCGAGCCGGTCGCGGAACTCGGCGTGGTGGGCGTCGGGCACGCCCTGGTCGTGGGGAAGGGGGAAGTCGGCGCGCCGGAACTCGACGGTGTGCTGACTCCCCGCCTTGCCGGCCCTCGCCCGGACCTCCTTCCACCGGGACGCCGGGAACTGGAGGGAGTGGTGCAGCAGAAGCAGATCGCGGGCCCGGTGCGGCTCGGGAAGCGCGGCATCGACCGGCCGCTCAGCGCGCCGCCGCAACGGCAGATGAACGAGCGAGCGCGGCGACCGCGCGGCCAGCAGCCACGCCGCGGCCAGCTCGGCGGCGGCAGCCCGGTCCACCCACAGACTCAGCCAGTGCTCACTGTCGTAGCAGACCGCCCGCCGCAGTCCGCCGACGCGCAGCAGCCGATATTCATGGGAGCCGAGCCGCACGCGATGCTCGGTGACACTGAGCCGCACCTTTTTTTGTTCTTTCCTCAGCCCTGCCGGTCGGCCACCGCCCAGGAGGCGAGCGCGACGGCCCCCGCCACCCCGAACACGGCGGGCCAGGAGCCGACCTTCTTGGCGAGCGGATGTGACCCGGCGAAGGCGGCGACATACGCGGCCGTCAGCGCGCCCGCCGCCTTCCCGCCGGCCTGCTGCCGCCACTGCGTCGCGGCGGCGGCCCCGGCGACGGCCAGCACGACCCCGCCGAGCTGCCGCTTCTTGGTCCAGCGGGCGACGCCGTACCCACCGACGAGTCCGCTCGCCGCGACAACCGCGCTGGGGACTCTGCCGCGAACCTTCGCCATGTCTGCCTCCTGGTGGCTCTTCAGGCCCCGAGGCTAACTCCGGTACCGGGACGCCTGCCGAACCTGAGTCGAGGGTTGTCAAGTTTCCTCTCCCGAGCTATATAAGAAGCCGTAAGGGCATCGCACCCAGTTCCCGAAGAGAGGAGTGACCCGTGATGCTCATGCGCACCGACCCCTTCCGCGAATTCGACCGAGTCGCGCAGCAGGTCTTCGGCGCCACCCGTCCGGCCGCGATGCCGATGGACGCCTACCGTTCCGGGGACGACTTCATCGTCCACTTCGACCTCCCCGGCATCGACCCCGAGACGATCGATCTGGACGTCGAACGCAACGTCCTCAACGTCCGCGCCGAGCGCCGTTCCCCCGCCCCCGAGGGCGCGGAGACCATCGTCGCCGAACGACCCACCGGCACCTTCACCCGCCAGCTCTTCCTCGGCGACACCCTCGACACGGAACGCATCGACGCCTCGTACGAGGCCGGCGTCCTGACCCTGCGCATCCCCGTGGCCGAACAGGCCAAGCCGCGCCGCATCCGGATCAGCGGGGGCGACGGGGGACGCAAGCAGCTGAGCAACTGACCGCGTGCGATCGACGGTGATTCGGTGGTGATTCGGAATTGAAGAGAACCTGGGCCGAACTGGTGGACGCGGTACGGGAGTCGGGCCAGTACCCGACCCGCGCCGAGGCGGAACGCGTCACCCGCGTCGTCCTGTCCGCCCTGGGCGGCCACGTCACCGGTGACGAGCGCGTGGCCCTCGCCCGGGCGCTGCCCGAGCAGGCCGCGCGCGTCGTCGCCGGCCAGATCCCGGCCACCCGCCCCCTGACGGCGGCGGAGTTCGTGGAATCGGTGGCGGCCCGCATCGAGGGCGCGACGACGGCGACGGCCCGCTGGGACGTCAGCTCGGTACTGAGCACGCTCCCGCGCTGGGCGGGCGACGCGCTGGTGGACCGCATCCTCGCTCAGCTGCCGCCGGGGTACGCGCTGCTGTTCGGGAGGGCGGAGCTGATGCCGACAGCGTGAGTGTCCCTACTGGGCTTCGCCCGCACGCTCCCTGTGCTGCCGCCGGCCGCGCATCTCCGAGACGTACCCCGCGGAGACGACGCACCCGACACCGGCGAGGGCGAAGCCCAGAAGGGCCGGGTTGAGATACCCCGGCACGTCCCCGTTGTCGTAGCTCCCGCCGTCACTGGTCTCGCAGACGAACCCGAGCGGGAGATACGACACCGAGTAGTCGACGATCTCGACGCCGCGCTGGTGCCGCTCCCACCAGCCCGCGGTACGACAGGACTGCGGCGGCGCGGAATCCGTACCGCCGTCCTGAGCGGTCACGACGGCGCCCACGACGATGAACAGCCCCCACGCGCACAGCGCCGCGGCGACGGCCCCGGCGAGGGCGCCGAGACCACGGAGAAGCACCGGCAGCTCGGCCCGCCGTACACCGCTCTCGGCGAGCCGCCCGAAGCCGTACCCGGCGAGCGCGAAGGCGACGACGGCGGCGACGAGGACGAACAGCAGATTCAGCAGTGCCACCATGCCTCCCGTTGTGATCGACTGTCGGCCGAGTCCAGCAGCCGCTAGGCGGCACGGCAGTGGCGGAGCCCACAGTTCCGGCAACAGGACGGCTACAAGGGGAGCGGCGTGAGCCAGGTGATCATGCGGGACGGCACGCGCGTGGCGTACCGGGACCAGCAGCCGCCACCCTCTCCCGCGCCGCCCCGCACGATCCTGCTCCTGCACGGCCTCGCCGGTCACCTGGGGGAGTGGGACGCCCTGACGCCGGGCCTCCTGGCCGCCGGCTTCCGCGTGGTGTCGTACGACGCCCGCGGCCACGGCGCGAGCACCCGTCGCCCTTCTACGGTGAGCAGGGCGGCCCACGTCGAGGACGCGGCGGCGCTCATCGGCGAACTCGGCCTGGGGCGGGTGACAGTGCTGGGCCAGTCCATGGGCGGCAACACGGCCATGTTGCTGGCGTCGGCGTACCCGGCGTCGGTGTCGTCCCTGATCCTGGTGGAGGCGGGGCCGGGAGGCCCGAACCCGGCCGTCCCGACGCAGATCGCGGCCTGGCTGGACAGCTGGCCGACGCCCTTCACGTCTGTCGGAGAGGCGGAGAGCTTCCTCGGCCACGAGGCGTGGGCGAGGGGCCTGGAGCAACGCCCGGACGGCTGGTGGCCTCGCTTCGACCGGAACACCATGGTCGCCACGATCACGGAGGTGACGGCGAGGGCGTACTGGGAGGAATGGTCGAGGCTGACCTCCCCGACTCTGGTGGTGAGGGGCGGGAAGGGGATGCTCCCGGCGGACGAGGCGGAGGAGATGCTGAGGCGCAGGCCGCAGGGAACCCGGCTGACGGTGATCCCGGACGCGGGGCACGACGTACACCTGGACTGCCCGGGGCGGCTGCTGGCGGCGATGAAGGAATTCGGGCCGGTCCCCTCATGACGAGGGCGGAGCCGAAGACCCGGCGTCCATCCACACACCCGGGTGGGACACGCGACGGCCGGCGCGATGTCTCACGCGCCGGCCGTTCACAGGTGCCGTGGGGCAGGTGTCAGAGCTGACCGGACTCGGCGATGGTGATCTTCGCCGAGGTGGTGCCGCTGCGGGAACCGAGCGCCTCGATCTTCTTGACGAGCTCCATGCTGGTCTCGTCGGCGACCTCGCCGAAGACCACGTGCTTGCCGTCCAGCCAGTCCGTCACGATGGTCGTGATGAAGAACTGCGAGCCGTTGCTGTTCGGGCCGGCGTTGGCCATGGACAGCAGCCCGGGCCGGTCGTGCTTGAGCTTGAAGTTCTCGTCGGCGAACTTCTCACCGTAGATGCTCTTGCCGCCGGTGCCGTTGCCGCGGGTGAAGTCGCCGCCCTGGAGCATGAAGGCGGGGATGACGCGGTGGAAGGAGGACCCGGCGTAACCGAAGCCCTTCTCGCCGGTGGCGAGGGCACGGAAGTTCTCGGCCGTCTTCGGGACGACGTCGTCGAAGAGGTTGAAGTTGATACGGCCGGCGGGCTCGTCGTTGATGGTGATGTCGAAGTAGACCTTGGTTGTCATGGGTCTATCCTGCACCCTCGGCTTTGAGCTGCCACATTCGTGTCGGCGGGGGCCTGATCGTAAGAGGTGTTCTCGCAGGTTACGAGCCTGTTGATCAGTGCGGGCACCGGGTGGCTGCCAGGAATCCGGCCCATGCTTGTGCCGACACCGCGAGGTGTGGCGCCGCGGGGCGCTTGGAGTCCCGGATCAGCACACCGGAGGGTATGAACGCGGCTTCCAGGCATTCGGTCGCGTTACCGCCGCTGTACGACGACTTGAACCAGGCAGGCTCGTCGGCGGGCCGAGGGACGACTGGCATTCACAGCTCCTTGAGGGCGCGATGGATCATGGCGGACGAAGCTTCCATGTCCAACGCTTGTGCGCGGAGGTACTCGAACGCAAGTCTGTAGCGCTCCAGTTCCTCGTCCTTCTCCAGGAACAGGGAACCGGTGTGGAAGTCGACGTAGACGACGTCGAGGCCTGGCTCGACGCCCCCGATGATGACGAAGCTTCCCAGGGCCGCGGCGTGGGCTCCCTTGGAGAAGGGCAGCACCTGAAGCGTGATGTGCGGCGACTCGTTGGCTTCGAGGAGCCTGCCGAGCTGTTCTTTCATGATCTCGGCTGACCCGACGACGCGGCGGATGACGGACTCGTCGAGAATCGCCCAGAGGCGCGGGGGCTTGGGCCGGGTGAGGATCTCCTGCCGCTTCATGCGGATGTCGACCAGGCGCTCGATCTCGCTCGGCTCCAGCGGAACCTCGTTGGCCCGCTGAAGTGCCGTGCTGTACGCGCGAGTCTGCAGAAGACCGGGGACGTAGACGCACGCGAAGTGGTTCTCACCGATGGCCTCGTCCTCCAGGGTGAGCAGCAGGTTCATGCTCTCCGGAATGGAGTCGGCGAAGGAGCTCCACCAGCCTTGCTGTTTGGCGTCCTTGGCCAGAGCGACAACAGAGGTGCGTTCGGCCTCAGTTGCTCCGTACTCGCGGCACAGCGCATCGACGACGATCCACTTGACGGGCCCGGCCTGGGTCTCGTACCTGCTGACCGTTGCCTTGGACACGCCGACGAGCTTCCCGGCCTCCTCCAGGGTCAGCCCCTTGCGGGCGCGCAACTTCCGCATCATCGCGCCAAGTTGGCGGCGTCGGGTTGTGGTTCGCTCGGCCATTCGGCTCCTTCGCCATGCACCGGGCGGCGGGCCCGGCAGATCCCCATCAGGCTAGGCAGCGAGGCCGCCGACCGACCATCGGATTCACTCGATGGATTTCCATGAGAAGTTACACAGAGAGATTTCTCTGTGCCATGCTCCTCTCGTAAGCAGCTACGCAGTGCAGCCGTACGGATACGGCGAGTTCGGTATGTGCGTGGCTGGGAGGGAGGAGTGGCCATGCCTGGATACGAAGTCACCGAAACCCGACTGCGCTGTGTCCTGCCGTTCGAGGCGGTGCCCGGAGAAGTGCCTCTGCTGAGAAGAGCGGCGGTCAGGCAACTGAGCCGCTGGGGCATGCCCGCCGCCGCCGGGGAGGCGGAGCTGCTCGTGACGGAGCTGGCGACGAACGTCATCAAGCATGTCGGCGAAGGTGCGACGGCGACCTTGATCCTCGAATGGTGCGGTGAGGTACTGCGGCTCGAAGTTCACGACAAGAGCCGCGCGGAGCCGAAGCTCAGGGCTGCCGGGTGTGACGAGGAGTGCGGGCGAGGTCTGCATCTGCTTGCGGCGGTGGCTGTGGACTGGGGGACGGTGCTGACTGCGGCGGGCAAGGCGGTCTGGTGCGAGATTCCGAGCGGGGCCGGACGTGCCTGTCGGCGCATTGAGCGAGCTGTTGACGTGCTGGAGCGGTATCAGACGGTCGGCGGAGCTGCTCTTGGACTGTCGGGCAGGGGGCGTGAGGCGGGTCTGGAGGAGTCAGCTGTCGAGCTGATTGCGGATCTGCTGCATTGGACCGCAGCGCGCGGCAATGATCCGGACCACATCCTCGACCGGGCTCAGATGCATTACGAAGCCGAGGTGGATGCGGCGTGACTGCCGCGTGCTGCTTGCACGGTGAGGCTCTGTGGAGGCGCCCCCTGCTCCTTCTTTGCAATGCAGAGCGCGAAGCGGTAATCCACATGGTCGGGCTCCTTGTGGGCGTGGGAGTGGCTTGCGCGGCGACGATTACACGGAAGACTGGTGCCATGTCCCCGACCGCATCGTCCCCATCGGTCTCCGCACGTATGAGTCGTCAGGTCTCCCGTGACACTCAGCCGGAGCTGGCCGTACGCCGCCTACTGCATGCGGACGGTCTGCGGTACCGGGTGCACTACCCCGTCCCGGGGATGCCGCGGCGGAGCATGGACATCGCCTTCAGCAAGTTGAGGATCGCCGTGTTTCTCGACGGCTGTTACTGGCACGGTTGCCCGGAGCATGCCACCCATCCGCGAGCCAATGCGGAGTGGTGGCGTACGAAGCTGGACCGGAACATCGCTCGCGATCGTGAGACGACCGATCATCTGACTTCCGCCGGTTGGGAGGTTCTGAGGTTCTGGGAGCACGAGTCGGTTGAGGAGGTCGTCCATCGGATCGAGGCCATGGTGCTGTCTCGCAGAGCGGTTCCGGGGGGCTCTTGATCCCTGCTGTCTCAATCCGGCGACCCGCTGTTCCTGTTTTTTGTGGTTTGGTGCTTTTGTGTGGGGTTCGTGAAGCCCGAGGCCTCCGAACCGGATCGAGATCATGATTCCGAGCATCAGGACGCGTCTCACGCAATATCGTGTAGATGTTGTGTGCACGGGGCGCGTCCCGGCGCGCTTCGAGGGGCTGTGCCGGGGACGGGTTGATCGATGAGGCGCAGCGCCTCGCAGTCCGATTGGCTCCAGCGAACAGAAACGGGGAACGGTCGACTCCCATGACCGACGAACTCGACGGAATGTACGACACGTTCAGGGCGTTGCTCGATTCGTTCCCTCCGGCGGAGGCAGTCAAGCGGTTGGAGCAGTTCGGCATCCCTGCCGAGACCGTGCAGCAGATACGTGAGCGGCACGAGCAACAGACGATTCGCATCAAGGAGCTCGAAGAGCCGCACGCCGTCATCCTGGGAAACCGCGACACGTGGTACACGGGTCCGCAGGCCAAGGACAAGTGCTGGCCGGCGGTTGCGGCCCAACTCCGCAAGGACGGTTGGCCCGAAACTCCCGCGATCCGAAGTCTCGATGACTCCTCGACCCGTGTGGTCTCTCTGCTGAACCACCCGAAGGAGAAAGAGTTCTCCACTCGCGGCCTGGTGGTTGGTTATGTCCAGTCCGGGAAGACGACCAATTTCACGTCCGTGATGGCGAAAGCTGCGGATCGCGGCTACAAGCTCTTCATTGTCCTGGCCGGCATTCACAACGGGCTCCGCCGCCAGACCCAGGCGCGACTCGTGCAGCAGCTCGTGGAACCGAACCCCTCGTTGTGGTTCCAACTGACCGGGCTCGACAAGGACTTCACCCCGCAGGAGAATCCGGCCTCATATTTCAGCAAGAGCAACAGAACCCACGTGCTGTGCGTGGTGAAGAAGAACGCGGCGGTCCTGCGCAAGCTCGCCAAGTGGCTCGAGAAGGCGTCGACCTACCTTGAGGACTGTCCGGCGCTGATCATCGACGACGAGGCCGACCAGGCCACCGTGGCGACGAAGTCGATCAATCCGCTGATTCTGAACATCATGAGCCATTTGCCGAGGTCTGCATACGTCGGATATACGGCCTCTCCGTTTGCGAACCTGCTGATCGACCCGAGCGCAGAGGACCTGTATCCCAAGGACTTCGTCGTCAACCTGCCTCAACCTGCGGGGCACTTCGGCACGGAAGTCCTCTTCGGTCGCTATGCTCTCGACGGTGAGGACCCGGAGCAGGTCGATGACGGCTACGACATGATCCGTTCGGTCCCGGAGGACGATATTCCCGCGGTGCGCCCCGGCACCAGGGCCGATGTTGAGGGCTTCGAGCCGTACATCACCGACACGCTGAGACAGGCAATCGAGTACTTTTGGCTGGTAACAGCGGCCAGGCGGGTGCGCGGAACCGGTAATCCGCACAACACGATGCTGATCCACACCAGCGTCAACACGGCGGTCCACAACAGCTTCAAGCGGCCCCTGGAGTTTCTGCGGAGGCGGGCCAAGCAGTCGCTGGGCAGCTCCGATTACCTCGTTGGTTTGCGATCCCTCTGGGACGCGGAGACCAAACGTGTACCGGCTGAGGAGTTCGGCGAGACGAAGGTTGCGTTCGAGGAACTGGTTCCGCAACTGCCTGAGGTACTCGACAGCTGTCGCGTCATCATGGACAACTCGAGCAGCGAGGACCGGCTCGATTATGAGAACGGCCCGGTCGTCGCGATCGCGGTGGGCGGCAACACTCTTTCGCGAGGACTCACCCTCGAAGGGTTGTCCGTCAGCTACTTCGTCCGTTCGGTCTCGGCATACGACACTCTGCTTCAGATGGGACGCTGGTTCGGATTCCGCAACGGATACGCCGACCTGCCGCGAACGTGGATGACCGACGAGTTGGCCGAGTGGTTCCGGCATCTGGCCACGGTCGAGACGGAGATGCGTCGCGACATCGACATCTACATGACAGAGGATGAGACCCCGCAGACCTTTGCCGTGCGTCTGCGAACCCACCCCGCTCTGCGCGTGACCGCAGCCGCCAAGATGCGTGATGCCGTGGTAGCCGCATCCTCGTATGGAGGGAAGCGGGTGCAAACACGCTACTTCCACACCAATGCGGAATGGTTGCGTGGCAACGCCGACGCGGCGCGCACGCTGGTCGCCGCCGCACTCTCCAGCACGCACCGTGTGGAGGAGCGGGCTGCTGATGGACGGTACGTCTTCCGGGACGTGCCGCATGAGCTGGTCCTCGATTTCCTTGTCGACTACAAGTTCCACACCAAGTCGCCGGAGAACGATGCCGAGCTGATCAGTAATTACATCCGCAAGCGGGTCAGCGCAGGCTCCCTTGGGCGCTGGAACGTCGCCATTGTGGGCAACCCTGCCGGGAAGCATCGGGACTTCACATTCGTACCTCACGTGACCGTCGGACTGAACAACCGTGCCCGCTTGGCCGTGGCCAATCCCGATCCGGACTTCGCCGACATCAAGACACTGATGAGCCGTAGGGACGCGGCGGTTGACCTCGCTGGGGACACCGGAAAGCTGACCGAGAAGGAGATCACGGAGGAGCGGCGCAAGCAGCTTCCCGACACCGGTCTGCTTGTCCTGTATCCGATCGACAAGGTGTCCGAGCCTGATCCTTCGAAGAAGCTGCGTGCGCCGCTCGACGCGGAGGAGCACGTGATCGGTGTCGGCCTCGTTTTCCCGAAGCCTGAAAACGACGACAGTGTGCAGAGCTACATTTCGGCGGACTTGTCCAACGTGCGAGCTGATATCGAGGAGGAGGACTACAGCCTCGTCGACGGTGAGGACGCATGAACGAGGACGAGCTTCGCAGCCTCGTCGAGCGGCGCTGGGCCGCGCTGGAGACGGAGCCTGCCACCGGGGAGCGTCGCCTGCGGGTGGCGGAACTCTCTGTCACCACGAGCAGCGGTCCTTTGGCAGTGGCTGTCGACCACGACGGACACCGCCATCTGCTGGTGCCGATCCATTCGCACATAAAGGTGCGCACTGGCCTGGACGGGCCGGTGCTTCGGCTGCGAAAGCGTCCGTTGGAGGACGCAGACACATACCAGACCTACGCGGATCTGGGTTGCCTGCAGGACGATTTCAGCGACCTGTTCACCGAGTTGTGTGTGGACGTGTTGGTGAAGGCCCTTGAGTCGCCTGACAATCCCGTCAAGGCGCTCTATCGCGTGCTCGACCGCTGGAAGTCTCTTTTCCGGACGCAGGGGCCGCCCCTCGGGCCGGAGGAACTTGCCGGCCTCTTCGGTGAGTTGACGGTGCTCAACCGCCTCCTTGGCAAGGATTCGAGTGCACACCGGATCTGGCATGGGCCCCAAGGACACCGCCACGACTTCTCGGCGGCGATCAACGCGGTCGAGGTGAAGGCAAGCACCGGCAGCGAGGGCCGAAGGCCGAGGATTCATGGGCTCGACCAGCTCGAAGCGCCCGCCGGTGGAAACCTCTACCTGGTCTGGTTTCGGCTGCGCCGCACCACGACGAGCGGAATCGGAACCCGATTTGTCGAGTCGGTGGACGAAGCCCTTCGACTGAGCGACGACGAAGGGGCTCTTCTCGATTTGCTTGCAAGGGCCGGCTACCGTCTCGCTGACGCCGACCTCTACGAGGACGTGTGTTTCGCGATCGCCGAGGAACGGTGGTACCGAGTCGACGCGGACTTCCCCGGCTTGACCGGCGAAGCTCTCACCGCAGCAGGCGTTCCTGTATCCGTCATGGACGTGGAGTACACCATCGACCTGTCCGGCGAGAATCCGATGCCGATGGAACCTGAGCAGGTCTCCCAGATGATCGAGAAGCTGGTTCAGGAGCCCGCGTGACCGAGCCTCGTTGGTTCTCCCAGCCCTATCCGCCGGAAGGCGCCAGCGCCGCCGAAGGTATTCGCAACCAGCTCGGCCGCCCAGAGCTCGACCTGCTGACTCTCTTGGTGCGCGAGTCTGCCCAGAACAGTTGGGACGCTCGTATCGCGGGATCGCCCAGTCCGGTCGACTACCGCATCGACATACGGACGGTGAGCCCGGCGCATGCCGTGGCGTGGCGCGAACTTCTCCTCGAAGGCGCGCCCACCAATCCGGAGCACTTCCCGCTGCGCGACGCGCTCAGACATCGGCCCGTCCGAGTGCTGGCCGTTTCCGACCGTGGCACCCGTGGGCTCGGCGGCCCTACCCGCGCTGACCAGGCTGTGGGGTCCGAACGAGACTTCGTCTCCTTCATCCGCAACATAGGAGAGCCGCGAGACACCGCACTTGGTGGCGGTACGTACGGGTTCGGGAAGGGCATCTTCTACCTGCTGTCGAAGTCCGGAACGGTCCTCGTGCACTCCCGATGCCGCACGCCTCTGGGAGGTTACGAGACGCGACTCATCGGATGCACCCTGTGGAAGAGCTACGTCGCCCAGGAGAGCGTCGGCGAACGCCGCTACACAGGCCGCCACTGGTGGGGCGACACTTCCGGAAATGTTGTGGAACCCCTGATCGGCCAAGCAGCCGAGAGCGCTGCCCAGAAGCTGGGACTCCGAGCATTCGGGCCGATCGAGACAGGGACGACCGTCGTTGTCATCGACCCGAATTTGGACGAACTCGAGCCGGCCGCAGCAGCCGACTACTTGGCCGAGACTGCGGCGTGGCACCTCTGGCCGAAGATGATCTCAGCGGAGGGCAAGGCCCCGGCCATGCGCCTGTCCGTCACCTGCGACGGTGTGGATCACCCTGTCCCCGATCCTCGGCAGACGCGGCCGCTGAGCATGTTCGTCGCCGCCTACGAGACAATGATCGGGCCGACGGGCAGTGACTTGGCCTGCCTCAAGCCGAAGCAGCACCTCGGGCGACTCGGTCTGGTCAAGCGGATCATGCCGCCGCTGGAACCGACGCGCGCCTCACGCATGCTCGACGTGGAGGACCTGGTACACCATGTGTGCTTGATGCGGCCTGCGGAACTCGTCGTCACCTACCATCCGGGGCCGAAGCCGCCGAGCGTCAATCAGGGTTACGCCGGGGTCTTCCGCGCAAGTGAGGCCATGGACGAGGTGTATGCGAAGGCTGAGCCGCCCACGCACGATGCCTGGCATCCCCAGTCCCTGGACAGACCCGAGAGCACCTATGTGAGGACGACGTTTCAGCGCATCGGGGAGGCGTTGAACGACCTGTTGTCCCTGAGCGGTGTCGCTCGTTCCGGCGCGAGCAACGTAGCGTTGGGAGCGGCTAGTTCATTCTTCTCCGGACTGGTGGGCGGGGCCTGGGGCATTGGTGGGGCCACGGCCTACTCCAAGCCGGAGGGAGTCGCCCGGCGTGCTGCGAAAGAGGAGGAGGGCTCTCGGCGTTCAACAGCCGGGCGCCCTGCCACGGCGGGCGGGCCGTCGAGTCCTGAAGACGGCTACGCCGACGGCGCAGCCGATTTCGGTGACCGTGAAGAGCCGTCGTACGGGACAGAGAACGGCCGGGCCGGCATCGCAAAAAGGCGCCCCCGCGTGCAGTACGTGGGGGAGCCCTACTACGAGGATCGTGATGAGGACGCGTTGCTCGTTCAGGACTTCCGGCTACCGGTGGACGGCTTGCAGCGGGTCCGCATCGATCTGGCCGTAACCCTCCCCGGAACAGGCGGGCGCGAGACCGATCCGCCGATCGGAGCGAGCATGCCTGTCCTGCTTGGGTGGGAAGACGTCGACGGTCGCCTCCACAGCGGCGACACATGTGTCATTGCAGGCGGCGACGCCGTATGGCGCGCGCTTGTACGTCCGGCCCCGGACACCATGACCGAAATCGGGATCAAGGTCGAGGTGGTGAAGGGGCCGTGACTCGCCGCGTTCTTCCCTACCGAGTGCCGCCCGAGGACGTTGTCGCTGCCGAGCCGTGGCAGTTGGTGGTCCAGGACGGTGAGGTCCAGATGCCGGAGGCGCTGCCGGATTGGGACTACCAGATGGACTTGCACCTGCGCAGGACTGTCAGCGTCGATCTCGACCGTGCGCGATCCCTGTCGGGGCTCCCGGCCGACGCGGCGCTGACCCTGGCTGTGGTGTGGACGGCAACCGGGTCCAACCTCAGTGGGCCCGCCGAACACGCACGACTCGACGACAGCGGCACGATCACCGCGGAGTTCGACATTGTCCTGCGTGGCGCGGACCTCGGCGGCTTGCTTGTCCTAGACACTGCTCTGGTTCTGGGCGAACGCCGACCCGACGCTGGTCCTTCCTCGCCTCGCCGTGCCGGCTCGGTGCTGTGGAGCGATCGAGAGGAACTCCGGCTGCAGGGTGATGCCCCGCAGTTCCCGATGGCGGTCATCGACTTCGCGTTGACATCCTTCCCGGACAACGCTGCATGGCATCTACAAATCAGCGGTGGTCTGGAGAGCGCCACGATGGGGTCGCTGCTGCTACTCGTCAACGAACGGAACACAGTCACTGCCACCGCGTTCGAGAACGCTGGCAAACCCCGCCCGATCGACCGGATCGTCCTGTCCGCGGTGTACGCGGACGCCGCGCGCATCATGATCGAACACGCTCTGAGCAATGACGACTTCACTGAGGACAGCGATTTCCCGGATGGCTCGCTGGGGGCGACCCTGGTAAGTCTCTTCGACAGACTCTTCCCAGGGCAGCCGATAACCGACATCCGTCTGCGGCGTCGACAATCGCCTGCGCTCTTCGCCTCGGACCTGCAGGCGGCGGTCAAGATCTTTGAGGTGTCATGATGAGCTTCCTCTACCCTCGGCTGCTCGGCGAGCAAGCCAAGCCGCTCTTCGAGCAATACCAGTACTTGCCTGTCGAGGAACTGGCCGACTGTGTCCGCTTCTCCCATGAGTCCGCTGTATACGTGGCCACCGGCGGGGACCGGATCTCCACCACCCAGCTTCGCGAACTGCGGGAAAGCATTGTTGATCTTGCCAAAAGCGCAGGTTTCCCCGACGGTTCCGACCGTGCGCGCAACGCCGAGTTCGACCTTCAGCTAGCCGCCCTGCTGCACGCAGAGATGGGCGTGGTGCCCGCTGAGGCAGCCTCGCGGGACGTCTGGGCTTTCCTCGCCCTTGTAGTGCTCCCGGATGTCGCGTTCTGGCGCTACCCTCAGCCGCCGAAGGATCGTGTCCTCGGTACCGATCTCACTCGCCATGTCTTCGGCCGCCTGTGGTGGCGCGCTCAGCTGGTACGAGCCTCCGACGATCCAGAGCCGTACGGTGCGCTCAAGATTCTTGGTGAGGCGGCGTTCGACCAGATTTACGCCCGCCGTGCCGCGCTCGGTGGCAGTCCGCACATGGTCCGCGCGATTCTCCGCGTCTGGAAAGACCTCGATCTCCAGGGCCTCAACGAGCGCGAGACACTCCGCGACTTCCTCAAACGGTTGCTGCGGCTCGCTCCGTTCGTACTCTTCGACGGCATTGAGGGACACGCTCTGGATGACGAGTTGAGGTCGGTCGCTCAGGAGTCCGTCGATGCACAATGTCGCGCTTCGCCGTCCGCCGGGAGCGACGGCGCACACCGTGTTGCTGTTACCCCACCCGCCTTCTCGGCTGCTCAGCGGACGCCGTCAGTGTCCGGGCGCCCTGCAGAGCCTCCGGTGGACCGTCGGTTCCGTTCTGTTGAGATCTGTGCCGGTTGCGGCGCGCAAGCCCTCGGCCTGGAACAGGCCGGCTTTGATCCTGTGGTACTCCTCGACAGCAAGGCCGACGCCTGCTTCACCATCGGACGCAACAGACCGGAATGGGACACGATCTGCATCGACCTAGTGCATTTCCCAGTCAGCCAGCGGCCGGACATCATCGGCGTCGATCTTCTGAGCGGCGGTCTCCCGCGGGTCAAGTCGATGGCTACTGTCGGGCGGGACGAGGACACGGACGAACGCAGAGTCCTTCGGGCCGCCATCGATCTGGCGCACGAGGTGAAACCCAGGGCCGTGCTCTTCGAGAACGTCCCGGACCTGGCCGAGAGCCCGGAGTTCGAGGCCGATCGGGAGTGGATGGGAGCTCGGCTCGCGGAAGCCGGATACCGCACCACATGGAAGATTCTCAACGCGGCTGACTTCGGTGTGCCGCAGAACCGCAGGAGCAGCTTCATGGTGGCCATGCGGGAGCCGTACTTCTCGCGGTTCTCTTGGCCCGAGTCGGAGGGCAGGCCACCTCCCACTGTTGGTGAGGTGCTCGGCCCGTCCATGTCTTCACGGGGCTGGCCGGCCGCAGATGAGTGGATCAAGGGCGCGGACCGTATTGCACCGGCGCTCGTGGGAGGGTCCGATCGACGAGGTGGCGCCGACCTGGGTCCCACCGGTAGCAAGAAGGCGTGGGCGGCGCTGGGCGTGAACGGCAACAGCCTCGGCGACGAGCCGCCAGGAGCGGATTTCCCCTCCGCGGAGATGCCCAAGCTGACTGTCGAGCAGGCCGCACTCATTCAGTCGATCCCTGAGGAGTGGATCTTTGCAGGAGGCAAGACATCTCGTTATCGACAGATCGGCCATGCCATGCCGCCGCCACTTGCCGCTGCTGTCGGACATGCCATCGCAGCAGCCCTACGAAGCTAAGATCACGCCATGCATGCGTACCGCCCCGACGATCTCAACATGATCACCGTCCTGGACCTGTTCTCGGGTTGCGGTGGTTTTACGCAGGGATTCCACGAGTTCCGACCAGAAGGGGCGGAAGGCACAGGACCGGTGTTCCGCAGCATCGCGGCGGTCGAACACAACGCGGCTGCGGCCGCCACGTACGCGGTCAACTTCGGTAGCGAGCGGCTCGACAAGGAGCTTCCAGCTGCCCGGGTGCACTTCGGGGACATCGAGAAGTGGGAGCCCACCGAGGATGATCTGCATGCGGATGTCGTGGTCGGGGGGCCTCCCTGCCAGGGATTTTCGGCGTTGAACCGGAACAGGAAGGGTACGGAGCGTAACCGCCTTTGGGAGGAGTATGTCCGGATTGTTGCGAGAGTTCGACCCAAGGTCTTCGTGATCGAAAACGTCGATCGTTTCCTCAAGTCGGATGAGTTTCGCAACCTGCTGAGCGAGGTCCGGGAGGGGGGCAAGCTCGCGGACTACCGGCTGGTCGACCCCCCGGGGCATGTACCTGGCGAAACCGAGGATCAGAAGATCAAGCGGTACCTCCTCAATGCGGCGGACTACGGCGCGGCCCAATCGCGCCGGCGCACCATCGTCATCGGCGTCCGCAGGGACATCGACAACGTTCGCGCGATGTCCTACCCGGCGCCGATGCTTCGGCGCCGCCCGAAGAATGGCATGGATGCCGCTGCGCAGACGCTCGACGGTGTCGGTGCAGAAATCGGTTATTGGAAGCCGGTGGACGAGATCTTCAAGGAGTCCGAGAAGATCCCGCTCACGGGGACCGAGCTCCCCGATGGAAAAAAGTACATTGAAGATATCGACGTGAACGTTCCAGGTATCTTCACGACCGAAGATCTCCATTTCAAGCGTCAACCGAAACAGCTGTCGTTGGCGCGTTATCGTGCGATCCCTGAAGGTGGGAACCGTAAGGATTTGGAGGGCAAGTGGTACACGTTGGACGAGGACGGTGTTTTCCAGTTCTACTCTGTACCGAGCCCTGTGGGTGTGAAGACGGCGGTTGAGTACCTCTCGACCGAGAGCTGGGACAACCACACGACCGGCACTGGCGACGTCATGGGGCGACTCCGTCTCGGTGAGCCGTCCGTCACTATCCGCACCGAGTTCTTCAAGCCGGAAAAGGGTCGCTACCTACATCCTACAGAACCCCGCCCTATTACCCACTTCGAGGCTGCCAGAATTCAGGGATTCCCCCGTGAATTCCGATGGTGCGGATCGAAGACGGAGATTGCGAAGCAGATTGGCAACGCGGTTCCGATCCCTTTGGGGAAGGCCGTTGCCTCGGCCATTTTCGATTGCCTGAGGCGTCAGAGTAATTAGTGCTCCAGCGGGAATAGCGAACTGCAACTGGAGTGCTGAAGGGGTTCCGTTGCGGGTGGGTCGGACAGTAACGTCCGCATCTGGGACACAGACCTCTCTCCTGGAGTTCCATCACCTGATGGACATGTCCTCCCGAGAGATCCGCCTGCCCCTCGACGAAGTCGTGGCGGTCCTGCAAGACCTGAACGAGTTCGTGGTTTCCCTTGATCGCATCGGGGCTCGGCAGGCGTCGGGGACTGCCGATGAGCGGACCGTGGGGGAGTTCGTCGCCGACTGGGATGTCGCTCGGCGGCTGGCTCGTGCGCGACGGGTCATCAGCGTTGCGTTGGACGGGCAGTTGAGCGAGGCCGAGAACGCGGAGGTCGATGCCCTCTGCGAGCGAGGGCGGTTCTACGGTGAGGGCGGCGCCGGAAGTGTGAGCGGTGACCCCGCTGAGCTGTGACGAGACGGGCGTTCATGGCTTCGCCTGCTGTGCGGGTGCTGTTGGGGCCGCCCGCTTCCTCGTCAGTGTCGTGCTTCCGCGGCCCGCCTCAAGGGCGCTGCGCGTCGGCTGCGCCGATGGCCCTGCGGGCCACCCTTGACCCGGGCCGCTCCAGCACGGGGGAGAAGCGAGCGGGCGGCCCGGGGAGACGGGCGGCCGAGGTCAGTTGGCGGCTCGGTCGGGTTTCGGTCGGCCTGCGTTGCCGGGCGCGGGGGCGCCTCGCCTGCACGCCGGGTGGGTTTGGCGGCTTGTGCGTTGTGGGTGGGCGCGTTGGCGAGGTGGGGGCGCGTGGCGGGTGGGGGCGGTGGGTTGGTGTTGGGGAAATTACCTCGCCCCGGGGCCGGTGGGGGCTGAGACTCGTCTCATGACTGACATGGGGGCGTTCCGGGATGCCGTCGCCGCGTGGGTGGGGGGTGGTGGCGATGGGGGGCCTGCGGCTGAGCTTGCTGGGGTGTTGGGCGTTCGGGTCGTCGTGCTGCTTGAGGGGCTTAGTGATGTTGCCGCCGTCAATGCCCTCGCGGAGCGGCGGGGGCGGGATCTGGAGGGGGAGGGGGTGTGCGTGTTGTCCATGGGTGGGGCCATGAATGTGGGGCGCTATGCGGGGCTGCTCGGGCCCTCCGGGCTGGGGCTTCGGCTTGTGGGGCTGTGTGATGAGCGGGAGCGACCGTATTACGTGCGTGGATTTGAGCGGGGCGGTGCGGGGGAGCAGGGGGTCTTTGTTTGCTCGGCGGATCTTGAGGATGAGCTCATCCGGGCGTTGGGGGTGGCGCGGGTGGGGGAGCTCGTGAGGGAGGAGGGGGAGTCGCGGGCGCTGGAGATCTTTCTGCAGCAGCCTGCGCAGCAGGGGCGGGCTCCTGAGCAGCAGTTCCGGCGGTTTCTCGGTACGAAGAAGGGGCGCAAGATCCGTTATGGGCGCGTTCTCGTCGAGGCGCTCGATGAGGATCGGGTGCCGGCTCCGCTCGACGGGTTGCTCGCCGGTCTCTGACATGCGGGTGACGGCCGCCTTTGCGGTGGTGGTCGGCGGCCGTCGCCCGGGGCGGATGCCCTTACGTCAGCTTCGGCGTGTCCGCTATGCCGTCCCCACTCCATGGCAGTCGCCGTACAGCCGTTCCGACCCGCACCAGCACTCCGCCCCCCGCTGCGGCGGCCACGCCACCGCTCGGCCTCGGGCCGCCAGCGTCGTCGCGTACTGCGGGAGCAGCGCGCTGTCTGCCGGGGAGGATCCCTCCGAGGCCGCGAAGGCCTCGTAGGACGGGACCGTGCCGGTGACGATGCCCAGGTTGGGGGTGCCGGAGGCCGCGAGTTCGCGTAGGGAGGCCTCTATCGTCGCGAGGTGCTCCTCGTGGGAGGGGTACTCCTCCGACAGGGGCGCGTACGCGGTCAGCAGTTCCGTCAGTTCGTCCTTCGGCCAGTGCAGGACCGCCACCGGGAAGGGGCGGGAGAGGGCCTCGCGGTAGGTGCCGAGTTCCGCGCGGAGGCGGGAGATCTCCGCCGCCAGTTCCGCCGGGTTGTCCGAGCCGAGGGACCAGACGCGCTTGGGGTCGTGCAGCTCGTCCAAGGGCACCGGGGACGTGTGGAGGGTGTCCGCCAGGACGTCCCAGTCGTCGTGCGGGGCGCCCAGCATCCTGCGGACCCGGTGGCGGCCGAACAGGAGGGGGTGCGTGGAGTACGGGGGTTCCGCTACGTCCTCCAGGAGCACGCGCGCTCCCTCCGTGAACGTCTCCTGGGCCTGCTCCAGCTCGTCGTGGGCTTCCAGGGACTCGGCCACGATCACCCAGGGGGCCGGGTCCCGGGGGGCCTCCGCGCGGACGCCGGTGATGATGGCCCTGGCCTCGGCCTCGTGGCCGTACTCCCACAAGTTCGAGGCCTTGAGGGCGCGTACCAGATGCGGGCTCTCCAGCGAAGCGGACGAGGACAGTAGGCGGTCGTAGAGCGTGGTCGCCGCGGGGCGGTCGCCGGACAGTTCCAGGTGGGCGGCGGCCTGCAGGAGCAGGGGCTCGGCGTCCTCGGGATACAGGCCGGCGGTTCGCTCCAGGCGTGCCGCTTCGGCGGTGTGGTCGACGTTCTCGGCAGGCGTGTCGGGGCGCATGAGGGACACCGTACTGCCGAGCGGTGACATGGGAGAGATCTCTGCAGGCCAGGGCCCGCCCGTCCCGGAACCGACCCTGGCCCGTCTCACGCGTCGATCAGATCGTCACCCCGTCGATCTGGATCGTCTGCACCGCCTTCGCCGCGAAGGGGACGGCCACCGTCTTCCCGCTCAGGAAGGTGTTGGAGTACGACGCGTACTTGTCGCCGCCCGTCGTCACCGTGTTCCAGCGCGGGACCAGGCCGCCCGAGCCGCCCGTCACCGTGGTGAAGCGGGAGAGGTCGAAGGTCAGGGTCTGGGCGGAGGTGGAGGTGTTGAGGGCGACGATGACCAGGCGCTTGGCGGTGGCGTCGTAGGCCGCCGTCGCGTAGCTGACGCCGGTGTCGAGGATCCTCATCCCGGGGCGGATGTGGCGGCTGAACTGGGCCAGCACGTAGTACTTCGTCTCGATCGCGCCGGGCTGCAGGGTGCTCGCGTCGTACTTGATCACGCCCCAGCCCGCCGACGGGTCCATGACCTGCCAGTAGACCCAGGCCGTGGGGTGCAGCCAGCGGAAGTCGTAGAGGAGGTTGAAGGCCAGGTTGTAGCCGGTGCCGTCGCTGTCGCCGGTCTCCGAGTTCCAGAGCTTCTTGCCGGCGGTCGTGACGACGTCCGTGTAGAGCAGGTCGCGGCGGCCGCCCGAGCCCTGGTAGCCGTGGACGTTGACCTGGTCGACGTAGCCCTTCGTGGTGGAGCTGAAGGAGTTCCAGGTGGTGCGGGCCAGGTCGTAGCTCGTCTCGTCCGAGGCCGAGATCTTCACACCGGTCAGGCCTCGGCTGTTCAACTCGCTGCGCAGATAGGGGAGTACGGCCGCCTGGACCGTCGCGTCCATGTGGCAGCCCTCCTGCGTGCCGGTCGCCGTCCACCAGGACGACGAGGGCTCGTTGAAGGCGTCCACGGTCGCGAAGTTCACGCCCCAGTTGTTCTTGGCGTGCAGGGCGACCGAGGCGAGGTGGGAGGCGTGCTGGCGGTAGTTCCAGGACTGGAGGTTGTTGCCGCCGTCCGAGGCGCCCGAGGGGTTGTGGTTCAGGCACATCCACCACATGGGGGAGTTGGCGAAGAGTTCGGTGGTCGCGCCGCGGGCCACCGCCTTCGTCAGCATCGCGCGCTGGGTGGCGTCCGCGGTCCAGTCCCAGGCGGAGGACGTGGGGTCCTCGTTGTTCCAGTCCTGCCAGTAGCCCTCGATCTGCTTGAACGCGGGGATGTTGGGTGACGCGACCATCGACGACCCGCTCACCGTGTTCCCGCTGCACGCGCCCAGGTTGTAGCGGGCGATGTTCAGGCCGAGGCCGGGGAGTGAAGTGTTGTTGTACGTCGTCGACTTGGTGGTGAAGAAGAGGTCGGCGAAGTCGTCCCGGGCGCCGAAGACATTGGCCCACCAGGCCAGTGAGGTGCCCCAGCCCTCCCAAGTGCCGTACGACGTGCCGGGGGTGACGGCGATCGTGGCGTCGGCGCGCGCGGTGCCGGTCGCCAGGGCGCTGCCGAGGAGGGTGCCTCCCGCGGCCGTCAGGAGCGTTCTGCGTCGGATCATTGGCTGTCTTTCCGCCTCTCCGTGGGGCCAGGATCCTGCCCCTGAGCAGGAGTTGGCCTGAAGACGTAGTGGTGGCTCGCACCTCTCGCCCCCCGCGCGCCATCACGAAGCATCAGGGGTGACGGGTGGGGTTGTCGAGAGGTGGGACAGCGCTTTCTCCAACGGTTGTGAGAAGGGGTAGCGGTTGTGGGGTGGTGGGCGTGGAGCGGTGGGCAAGTCGACGGTCGGTGCTGTAGGCGTTGTCGCTCTGGTCACTTGCGGGAGCAGCGCCTATGGTGCGGGCCTGGTCCAGGTCCGGTGGGCGGCCGAGCAGGCAGGTGGGTGCATGCGGGTTCCCTTCGTACGACCTCCACGCGCTCCCGTCGTACGGCACGACACCCGGCGTCGGCGTGCCCGGCGGCGGCAGATGGTGTGGGTGGGGGGTGAACTCCTCGTCACCGTGGGGGTGGTGCTGCTGCTTCTCGTCGTGCACCAGCTGTGGTGGACCAACCGGGAGGCCCGGCGTGGCGCCGAGCGGAAGGTCGAGGCGCTGGAGCGGGAGTGGGGGACCGGGGCGCCGACCCCACCGGCCGGTGACCCGCCCGAGGTCGAGGGTTCGGGGGAGCCGCAGGTCCCCTCCACCCGCCGGCAGCCCACCACCCGCCCCGCACAGCCCAGTTGGTCCCAGGCCTACGCCATCCTCACCATCCCCCGCCTCCACCTCCGTGTCCCCGTCGCCGAGGGCGTCGGCAAGCAGGAGGTGCTCAACAAGGGGTACGTCGGCCACTATCCCGGCACCCAACAGCCGGGCCAGGCCGGGAACTTCGCGCTCGCGGGGCACCGGAACACGCACGGGGAGCCGTTCCGCTACATCAACCAGTTGGCCGCGAAGGACGCCATCCAGGTGGAGACCCGGACCGCGGTCTACACGTACGCCGTCGACAAGACCCTCGACCGGACCTCGGCCCGCGACGCGGGCGTCCTGAACCGCGTCCCGCGCTCCACGGTCCGTACCGCGTACGGCTACTCCGAACCCGGCTACTACCTCACCCTCACCACCTGCACCCCGGAGTACACGTCCCGGTACCGGTTGGTGGTGTGGGCCAAGCTGACCTCGATGCGCCCGCGCTGACCCGGGCCGGTACCGGCTGGTGGCGCGGGCCAAGCTGGCGCCGACGCGCCCCGCTGATCTCAGCCCCACGCCCGCCCCTGCTGACCCGAGCCCTGTGTCCGCCCCTGCTGACCCGAGCCCTGTGTCCGCCCCTGCCGACCCGTCCCTGCGCCTGCTCCCGCTGACCTGAACCTCTACGCCTGCCCCGGCTGGCCGGCGGCCCTCCGCCCGCCCTCGCTCCCGCTGACCGGCGTCCCTGCGCCCGGTCCCGCTGCCCTGCGCCCTGCGTCCGCCCCGGCTGACCGGGGGCCCGTGCGCCCGCCCCCGCTCCCACTGACCGGCGGCCGTACGTCCGCTCCTGCTGACCGGCGGCCCTACGCCCGCCCCCGCTGTCCCGCGGCCCCTGCGTCCGCTCCTGCTGACCGGCGGCCCCTACGCCCGCCCCCCGCTGACCCGCGCCCTTACCCCCGCCCCCCGCTGACCAGCGCCCTTACCCCCGCCCCCCCACTGACCCGCGGCCCCCACACCCGCTCCCGCCGACCCCCGCCCCTACGCCCACCCCCGCCGACCCGCGCCCCCCACACCCGCCCCCAATGACCTGCGCCCCTGCCCCCGCCGACCCGCAGACACCACACCCGCCCCGCCAACCCCCGCCCCCTACCCCCGCTCCCGCAACACCCCCAACAACACCGCCGCCACCCCCGCCAGCCCCGCCGACACGACCATCGCCACATCCGCCCCTCGCGCCAGCCCGCCCCCCACCGACGTCGACACCGCGATCGTCAGCGCGACGCCCGCGCACGAGCCGACGTAGCGGAACGTCTGCTGTGCGCCCGACCCCATGGCGGCCCGTGCCGCAGGCACCGACTCCACCGCCACCAGCGGAAGCGCGGCGTTGAGGAGGCCGCTGCCGATGCCGCCGAGGAGCAGGCCGGGCAGGAGGCGGGTCCAGGAGTGGGCGGAGAGGGCGCCGAGCATGGTCAGGACGCCTGCCGCGTGCAGGGCGAAGCCGAGGGCGAGTTGGAGGCGGGGCGGGACGCGGCCGGCGAGGCGGCGGGCCTGGAGGGCCACCGTGAAGGAGAGGCCGGACCAGAGCAGGAACAGCCAGGCCGTGTTCATCGCGGACATGCCGAGGGTCTGCTGGAGCAGCGCGGGCAGGAAGCTGAAGAGGCCGATCACCGCGAGGCCGGTGAACAGGCCGCCCGCGGAGGAGGCCAGGAAGGCGGGGCGGCGCAGCAGGCCGAGGTCGATCATCGGGGTGGGCGTGTGGCGTTCCACCCAGGCGAAGGCGGCCACCAGTGCGACCGACGCCAGCAGCAACAGGCCCACCGGGGCCCGTAGCCAGCCGTCCCGGCCCAGGGTCAGGGCCGCGATCAGGGCGACGAGCGCCAGCCCGAAGGTGAGGGCGCCGAGCACGTCGGGGCGGCCGGGGCGCGGGGCCTTGGACTCGGTGAGGCTGCGGCTGCCCAGGGCGGCGAGGACCAGTGCCGCGGCGCCCAGCACCCCGTACGCCACCCGCCAGTCGGGCATCGCGCCCGCGACCAGCGGGCCGACGGCTATGCCGCCGCTCACGAAGGCGCCCCACACACCGGTCGCGCGCAGCCGTCCGCGCGGGGTCGGGAAGGCGTGCACGAGCAGGCCCAGGCTGCTGGCGAGCAGGCCCGCGCTGGCCGCGCCCTGGGCGATCCGGGCGAGGGTGAACTGCCAGGTCGTCGACGCGAACGCGCCGAGGACGGTGGTCAGGCCCAGGGCGAGGGTGCCGGCGGTGAAGATCCGGCGGCGGCCGTGGTCGTCGGCGAGGCTGCCGGCCACCAGGAGGAGGGCGGCGAGTCCGAGCGGGGTGCCGTTGAGGAGCCAGGCCTGGGCGGAGAGCGGGGTGTGCAGGTCGGCGGCGGTCTCGGGGAGCGTGACCATCGGCGCGGTGTACGTCATCAGCGCGACGGCGGTGGCGGCGCTGGTCAGGGCGAGGGTGCGGCCGGGGTGGGCGACGGTCACCGGGGCGGCGGAAGCGGTCGGGACGGGGGAACCGGTTACGGTTCGGTCATTGAACCTTGCCATGGCCCGTACCCTAGCAGGGTTGGTTCATTCATTGAACCAACCTGTCGCAAACTGGCTAAGGTGGAGGACATGGCACTGGGCAAGGACTACGCGACGCAGGAATGCTCGATCGCCCGCGCGCTGGAGATCGTCGGCGAGCGCTGGACGCTGCTCGTCGTCCGCGACGCGCTCTACGGCGTACGGCGCTACAACGACTTCCTCGTCCACCTCGGCATCCCGCGCGCCGTCCTGGCCGCCCGCCTCCACACCCTCACCGAGGAGGGAATCCTGGAGAAGCGCCGCTACCAGGAGTCGCCGCCCCGGGACGAGTACGTCATCACCGACCGCGGCATCGGACTGTGGCCCACCATCCGCTCGCTGGGCCGCTGGGGCCGCGAGCACTACGACGAGGCCCGGCTGCGCTGGTTCCGGCACGCGGCCTGCGGCACCGAACTCGGGTCGTACGGCGAATGTCCCGCCTGCGGAACCGTCGTACCGGTCGGGGACGTTCTGATGGAGCCGGGACCCGGACTCGATCCGGACCCGGCGGATCCGGTCAGCCGGGCGCTGCTCAAGCCGAGGAGGCTTCTTCAGCCGCTCGAGACCGGTCAGGTATAACCGGGGGAGCACGCACCAAGGCAGGCAGGGAGGGGGATCGGTGAACCGCAGTCCGCGGACGGCACCCGCCGTCGCCCTGTTCCTCCCGCTCCTCCTGCTCCTCCAGCTCGCCGTCCTCGACGCGGGCAGCCTCTCCGCCACGGTCGCGCTCGCCGCGACCGCCGTGGCCGGCTCCGCCCTCGCGCTCTGCGGGCTCGCCGCCGCGCGCTGCGCGCCCGCCGTGCCGCCCACCCGGGTGCGTACGGCCATCAGGGACCGCGCCCGCCGCACGGCCTTCCTGCCCCAACGCGACCCCGACGCCCGGGGCCGCACCAGGCCCCGAGCCCCCGGCCACGCCCTCCCGGCGACCACCGCGTAGGGCCCGCACGTCCATTCCGCCTGCCTGCCCTCGCGCGGGTCGTCATGCCGTTCCCGGCCATCACCGGAACGTTCCGGCACCGACGAGACCCCCGGAGGGCTCACCCATGTCCGTCTTCGCCACCCTGGTCGAGCAGCTCGCCGACCTCCTCCACCCGCTGCTCGGCGCATCCGCCGCGGCCGGCGCGATCGTCCTGTTCACCGCGGTCGTACGACTCCTCGTCCACCCCCTGTCCCGGGCGGCGGCCCGCGGCCAGAAGGCCCGCACCCGACTCCAGCCGAAGATCGCCGAGCTGCGGAAGAAACACGCCAAGAACCCCGAGAAGCTCCAGAAGGCGGTGCTGGAACTACATGCCGAGGAAAAGGTCTCGCCGCTGTCCGGCTTCCTGCCGAGCCTGCTCCAGCTGCCCGCCTTCTTCCTCCTCTACCACCTGTTCTCCACCACCACGAACCCGCTGCTGACCCATGAACTCTTCGCCGCGCCCCTCGGCGGCCGCTGGGCCGACGCCCTCGGTGACGGCGGGATGCTCGGGGGCGCGGGGCTGGTGTACGCCGCCCTGTTCGCGCTCGTCGCGGTCGTCGCCGCCTTCAACTACCGGCGCGCCAAGCGCACGCTGCCGGTCCCGGTCACGGACGGGCAGACCGTGCCCGGCATGGGGGCGATGACCAAGGTCATGCCGTTCATGTCCTTCTTCACGCTCTTCACCGTGGCGGTGGTGCCGCTGGCCGCCGCGCTCTACGTCGTGACCAGTACGACCTGGAGCGCGGTGGAGCGGGCCTTCCTGTATCGCTGACCCGACCGGTCAAGTCCGAGCGGTCCAGTCCGTGAACCGGGTATTGCGGACTGGACGCCGAGCTTGGAGGATCGACCAGTCATCCGATGGCTGCACCCGTCGGAGGGCGCACAGCGATCGAGGGAGATTGTGATCATGAAGCTGCTGCGAGTCGGTACGGCGGGAGCGGAGACGCCCGCGCTGCTCGACGGCGAAGGGGTCCTGCGGGACCTCTCCGGTGTCGTCCCTGACATCGACGGGGCGCTGCTCGCCGACGCCGACGCGCTGGGCCGGGTCCGGGCCGCGGCCGAGGCGGGCACGCTGCCCGCCCTGGACCCGACCGGGCTGCGGATCGGACCGCCGCTCGCCCGCATCGGCAAGATCGTCTGCATCGGCCTGAACTACCACGACCACGCCCGGGAGACCGGCGCCCAGCCGCCCGCCGAGCCGGTGATCTTCTTCAAGGCCGCCGACACCGTGGTGGGCCCGTACGACACGGTGCTGGTCCCTCGCGGGTCGGTGCAGACCGACTGGGAGGTCGAGCTGGCGGTCGTCATCGGACGTACGGCCCGTTACGTCGAGTCGGCGGAGGCGGCGCTCTCGCATGTCGCCGGGTACGCGGTCGCGCACGACGTGTCCGAGCGGGAGTTCCAGCTGGAGCGCGGCGGCACGTGGGACAAGGGCAAGAACTGCGAGACGTTCAATCCGCTGGGGCCGTGGCTGGTGACGGCGGACGAGGTGCCCGACCCGCAGAACCTGTCGCTGAAGCTGTGGGTCAACGGGGAGCTGAAGCAGGACGGTACGACCGCCGAGCAGATCTTCCCGGTGGCGGAAGTGGTGCGGTACGTCAGCCAGTTCATGACCTTGTACCCCGGGGACGTCATCAACACGGGTACGCCCGCGGGGGTTGCGTTGGGGGCGCCTGATCCGAAGCCGTTCCTGCGGGCCGGGGATGTGGTGGAGCTGGAGATCTCGGGGCTTGGGCGGCAGCGGCAGGAGTTCAAGGACGCCTAAGGGGGGTGGGGCGCGGGTTTGGTGGCGGCTGCGGGTTGTCCGTGGCTGGTCGCGCAGTTCCCCGCGCCCCTGAGGGCGTTGTCCTACCGCTCCTTTTCCAGGAACTGTTCCAGCGCCTCCACCACGAACTTGTGGTCCTGGAGCTGCGGAAGGCCGCTCACCGTCACCGATCCGATGACCCCCACGCCCTCCACCGTGATCGGGAACGAACCCCCGTGGGCCGCGTACTCGTCCGGGTCCAGGCGGGAGCTCTCCTCGAACGTCGTGCCCTTGGCGCGGAAGCGGGCGCCGACCAGGTAGGACGCGGAGTTGTAGCGCTCGACCACCCGGCGCTTGCGGTTGATCCAGGCGTCGTTGTCCGGGGCGGAACCCGGCAGGGCGGCGTGGAAGAGCTGTTGGCCGGCGCGGTGGATGTCGATCGCGACCGGGGCCTGGCGCTCGCGGGCCAGCTCCACCAGCAGGGTGCCCAGTGCCCAGGCGTCGTCATGGGTGAACCGGCGGAAGACCAGGCGGCGTTCCTGGGCCTCCAACTCCTCGATCGGCGGGGTCAGTTCCGGATGGAACTTCGGGGTCAGCTCGGTGTTGTGGGTCACAGCTTCACCACCACTCCGTCGTGGGCCGAACGGCGGGCCGCCTCCAGTACGTCGAGGGCGGCGGCCGCCTCAGATGCGGTCACCGGGTTGGGACCGCCGTCGAGCAGGGCTTTCGCCACGGCCGCATAGTAAGCGGGGTAGTCCCCGGCGAGGGTCGGTTCGGGGCGTCCGCCGCCGGTCACCGGGGATTCCCCGGCGCCGACCCGGCCCCATAGCGACTCGGGTTCGAGACCCCAGTCCTGGTCGGTCCCGGGCCGCCTGCCGTCCCGCAGGGCCGCCTCCTGGGGGTCGAGGCCGTACTTCACGTACCCCGCCTCGGAGCCCAGCACCCGGAAACGCGGGCCGAGTTGGGCGGTGGTCGCGGAGACGTAGAGGTGGGAGCGGACGCCGTTCGCGTGGGTGAGGGCGAGGAACGTGTCGTCGTCGACGGAGGCGCCCGCCCGCCGGATGTCCGCCTCGGCGTACACGGACGTCACGGGGCCGAAGAGGACGAGCGCCTGGTCGACGACATGGCTGCCGAGGTCGTACAGCAGACCTCCGATCTCTGCCGGGTCGCCGGACTCCCGCCAGCCGCCCTTCGGCTGCGGCCGCCACCGCTCGAAGCGGGACTCGAAGCGCCATACGTCACCCAGGGCGCCCTCGGCGAGGAGCTTGCGGAGCGTCAGGAAGTCGTTGTCCCAACGGCGGTTCTGGAACACGGAGAGCAGCAGGCCCCGCTCCTCGGCCAGGGCCGCCAGCTCGCGCGCCTCGGCCGCGGTGCCGGCGACGGGCTTGTCGACGACGACCGGGAGGCCGGCCTTCAGCGCGGTGGTGGCGAGCTGGACGTGCGTCTTGTTGGGGGAGGCGATGACGACCAGGTCGAGCTCGTCCGCCCGGTCGAACAGCTCGTCGGGGGTCGCGGCGACGCGGACGTCCGGGAACTCGGCGCGGGCCTGCTCCTGGCGCTCGGGGTTCGAGGTGACCACCGTGTCGAGGGCGAGGCCCTCGGTGGCCGCGATCAGCGGGGCGTGGAAGACGGAGCCGGCGAGGCCGTATCCGATGAGGCCCACGCGGAGGGGGGCCTCGGGGATGCCAGGAGTCGTACCAGTCATGACCCCCACTTTCGCAACGCTGTTGCCAAAGTGCAAGCACAGGCGACAATGGGGGGCGTGAACAGGACGAACGTCGGCGCCAACCTCCCGGCTCTGCGCAGCCACAACACCGCCCTGGTGCTGGACCTGCTGCGCACCGCCGGTGGCGACGGCATCAGCCGGCTGGAGCTCGCCGAGCGCACCGGGCTGACCCCGCAGGCCGTCAGCAAGATCACCGGGCGGCTGCGGGAGGAGGGGCTCGCGGCGGAGGCGGGCCGCCGTGCGTCCACCGGGGGCAAGCCGCGCACGGTGTTGCGGCTGGTGCCGGAGGCCGGGCATGCGATCGGCGTCCATCTGGACCGGGACGAGCTGCGGGCGGTGCTGGTCGATCTGGACGGGGCCGTGGTGGGGGAGCGGTGCCTGCCGATGGACCTGGGGGCGGGCGCGGAGGCGGTCGTGGCGGGAGTGGCCCGGGCCGCGGAGGGGCTGGCCGGGTCCGTGGTGTCGGTGCTCGGGGTGGGCGTGGCGCTGCCGGGGCCGCTCGACCATGTGCGGGGGGTGCTGCACCGGGTCACGGGGTTTCCCGAGTGGGACGGTTTCCCGCTGCGGGACGCGCTCGCGGCACGGCTCGGGCTGCCGGTCGTCGTGGACAAGGACACCAACGCCGCCGCGCTGGGCCTTGCGGTCGCGGCCGAGGGCACCTCCTTCGCTTATCTCCACCTCGGGACCGGGCTCGGCGCCGGGCTGGTGATCGGCGGGGTCGTGCACCGGGGGGCCAGGACCGGCGCGGGCGAGTTCGGCCATCAGGTGGTCCAGCTGGACGGGCCGGTGTGCGGGTGCGGCAACCGGGGCTGCATCGAGGCGCTGTGTCTGGGAGCGGTGCGGCGCGGGGACATGGCGGAGGCGGCGCGGGTGCTGGGGGTCGGGGCCGCGAACCTGGTCGGGCTGCTGGACATCGACCTGGTGCTGCTGGGCGGACGTACGGTCGCCTCGGCGCCGGAGGAGTTCGTCGGCGGGGTACGGGCGGTACTGCGGGAGCGGGCCCGGGGCGAGGAGGCGGTACCGGTGCGGATCGCGCCCGGCGGGGTGCGCGGGGTGGCCGAGGGCGCGGCCCAGTCACTGCTGGCACCGCTGTTCGGGAGGGCGGACGGGTGAGTCGGCGGGTCCGGCGCCTGGTGTTGGGGGGCACGGGTGAGTTGGGCGGGTCCGGCGCCTGGCGTTGAGGGAGGTCCACGGCTGACTCCGCCGGATCCGGCGCCCGCTGCTCGGGAGTCGGGCGGGTGACTCGTCGGGTCCGAGGCCGGCTGCTCAGGACGGCGGATGAGTGACCGCGCCGCGCCCTGCGCTCGCTGTTCGGGGCGGCGGGCGGGTGAGCGTGCCGCGCCTCGGGCCCGCTGCTCGGGGCGGCGGACGGGTGACCGCTGCCGTGCCCGCGCCCGCCGATCGGGCGGGATTCCCCCTTCGTCCGGAGCGGCTTCCCTCGTAACCCGCCCCCACCCGCCATGGTCATGTGTTTATGCGACTGTTCCCGTCCCTCGCCCTCCCCCTCGCCGCGACAGCCGCCCTTCTCCTCGCGCCCCCCACCCCCGCCCACGCCGCCCCCGTCTGCGACAGCCCCGACAACGCCCGCGCCTTCCCCCTCACCACCCGCATCCACGGCGGCCCCGCCGCCTACGCGCCCGGCGGCGGCTACGGCACCTGGCAGCTGGACCTCACCAACACCACCACCCGCACCTGCGCGGACATCCACCCGGTCGTCGTCCTCGTCGACAAGGAACGCGCCCTCAAGGCCTCGCAGCCCCGCCTGGAGTTCTACGAGGGCGGCCGCCCCCGCCCCGTCCGCTTCGAGACCACCGACGAGGACGAACTCGTCGGCGCGTTCGGCGGCGCCGGGCTCACCGTCGGCCCCGGCAGGACCGTCACCGTCAAGGTCCGCCTCGCCCTCACCTCGGACGCCGTACCGAACGAGGTGACCGTCAATGCGGCCGTCGTCCAGCGCCACGACGACGACGGCGACTGGGTCGGGCAGTCCAACGACTACCGGTTCGCGATCGCCGACGACACCGGCGGCGGCGACACCGGTACCGATCCGGAGGAGCGACAGACCACGACAGGCGACGCCCGACTCCTGTCCGTCGAGGAACTCGCCCGTACCGGCCTGGCGGGCCCCGCCCTGGCCGCCGCCACCGCCGCACTCCTCGTCACCGGCGCCGCACTGCTCCTGGCCCGACGCCGCCGCTAGCCGCGGAGGTACCGGGTGATCGGCGGGGTCAGGATCACGACTTCCTGATTAGGCTGGGGGCGTCGGTACGCCGTGGTTCCGGCGCTTTCCGCCCGTCCCCGCACCATCGCCTGGAGTTCGAAGCACATGCCCGACCGCAAGGCCATCGAGTCATGGCTCACCGACATGGACGGCGTACTCATCCACGAGGGCGTGCCGATCCCCGGCGCCGACGCCTTCCTGAAGAAGTTGCGCGAGTCCGGCAAGCCCTTCCTGGTGCTCACCAACAACTCCATCTACACCCCGCGCGACCTGCACGCGCGCCTGCGCCGCATGGGCCTGGACGTGCCGATCGAGTCCATCTGGACCTCGGCCCTGGCCACCGCCCAGTTCCTGGACGACCAGCGGCCGGGCGGCTCGGCGTACGTCATCGGCGAGGCCGGCCTGACCACCGCGCTGCACGACATCGGGTACATCCTCACCGACCACGAGCCCGACTACGTCGTCCTCGGCGAGACCCGGACGTACTCCTTCGAGGCCATGACCAAGGCGGTACGGCTCATCAACGCCGGCGCCCGCTTCATCTGCACCAACCCCGACGAGACCGGCCCCTCCACCGAGGGCCCGCTGCCGGCCACCGGCGCGGTCGCCGCCCTCATCACCAAGGCCACCGGCAAGCAGCCCTACTTCGCGGGCAAGCCCAACCCCCTGATGATGCGCACCGGTCTCAACGCGATCGGCGCCCACTCCGAGACCAGCGCGATGATCGGCGACCGCATGGACACCGACGTGCTGGCGGGCCTTGAGGCCGGGATGGTGACATTCCTCGTCCGGACCGGCCTGACCTCGGACGCGGACATCGAGAAGTACCCCTACCGGCCGTCGACGGTCGTGGACTCGATCGCGGACCTCGTCGACCGCGTCTGAAACGCCCCCACGGGCGAATCCACCCCGTATGGAGCAGTGGCGGCCACGCTGAGGATGCGGGGCCGCCGCGATGGGGGGAGTCTCCAGATATCTGGAGGTTCACGATGGGCTCACTACGCCTCACTCTCTGTGCCGGACTGCTCGGCGTCGCCTTCCTCACCCCGGCGGCACACGCGGCGGACGGGGGCGGTGTCGCGGTCACCCCGTCGTCGCCCGCCCCCGGCACCGACGTCGCCCTACGGGTGAGCGGCTGCGCGAGCAGCAGAACCGGTACGGCGGTCTCCGCGGCGTTCGTCGCCGAGGTACGGCTCGCCGGCGCCGACGGCACCCTCGTCGGCGAGACCCGGGTCCGCACCGAGCTCAAGGCCGGCAGCTACGACGTGAAGATCACCTGCGGTGACGTGTCCCGCTCGGGCGCCCTCACCGTCGTAGAGGCAGCCGGGCAGTCCTCGGAAGCACCCACGCAGCCCGCGCCGTACGCGTCCCCCGTCGCCCCCGTCCACGCGGGCGGCGGCGGTACCGCGCAGCATCTCGCCTCCGCCGGACCCGGCACCGCGCACGCCGTGACCGGTCTGGTGCTGGCCGGGGTCGCGGCGGGCGCGGTGGCGCTGCGCAGGTCCCGGCGGAGCCGCGGGAGCGACTGACCGGCCATGTCCGAGCACCATGAATCCGCCGAGCACGACACCCGCACCAGCGGCCGGCTGCTGACCGGTGTGGCCTGGGCGTTGCTGCTGCTGGGCCTGTGGCTGTGGGGACGCGAGGTCACCGACGTACGGAACGGGATATCCGCCCCCACCACCGGCGACGTGGCCGCGGTCGGCCGGCCGCCCGGCGTCGAGCTGCCGCCCGCCGTGCACCCGCTCGGCGCGGCCCGGCCACAGCGCATCGACATCCCCGGCCTCGGCGTGCAGGCCCCCGTGATCGCCCGCGGCCTCGACCGGAACGGGGCGATCGAGCCGCCGCCGTACGACCAGGCAGGCGTCGTCGGCTGGTACGCGGCCGGCACCGGGCCCGGGGCGGCCGGGACCGCGCTGATGGTGGGACACGTGGACACCGAGACCCGGCCCGCCGTCTTCTACAAGCTCAGCAGCGTCAAGCCCGGCGAGACGGTCCGGGTGATCCGGGACGACGGCAGGGTCGCGGAGTTCACCGTCGACGACGTACAGGTCGTCGCCCGCGACCACTTCGACGCCCAACAGGCGTACGGGACACGGCAGTCGGGGCGGGCCGAGCTCCGCCTGGTCACCTGCGGCGGCACCTTCGACCGGGCGAGCCGCAGCTACACGGCGAACGTGATCGTGTCGGCGTACCTCACCGGCACGGGTCTGTAGGGGACCGGGGTACCCGGCCCGGTCGACGGCCCGCTCCCCCGAAGCCGCCGACCGGGCCGGTCCTCAACCGCGCGCGCACGGGCTGCGGGAGTAACCCGGCGTACGACGCGGGAGGCTTGAGCAGCCGTGGGTGGGTGGACGACAGGCCGGGGGCTGGGGCCTTGTGGGGAAGACTCTAGAACGGATGAGCGTCCGGGCCTAGAGGGTGATTGACGCCAAGCCATACGACGACGGCGGTCTGTCATCCACGCAGGTCGTGCAGGGGCTACGAGGGCCCGGCGGGCGGCAGGCCGCCCGCTTCGCGCAACGCCGCGTCGTCGACGGACCGTTCGACGACCGCGCTCGCCACCCGGTCCAGGGGCAGCCGGTGCCGTCGCGCGTACTGGCGCAGCGCCACGAACGCGTCGTCGGCCCGCACCCCCCACCGCTCGGCGAGCACGCCCTTGGCCTGCTCGATCCGCACCCGGCTGGAGAGCGCCTCCTGCAACTGCGCGGACAGGGTGCGGTACTGCGTGTACTCCCGGTGGTTGCGCAGCCCGACGGCGGCGGCGTCGGCGAGGGCCTGGGCAAGCAGCACCTCGGTCGCACAGACGGGCGTCCCGTCATCGCCCGCCGGGCCGGGGGAGCCGGTCCGGTCCGGCAGCGTCGGCACGAACACGTTGAGCGCGCCGAGGAGCGTCCCATGGCGGCGTAAGGGGACCGCGAAGGTCGCGACGATGTCGTGGCGCAGCGCCCGCTCGGTGAACTCGGGCCAGCGGGCGGCCGCGTGGGCCACCCGGATGGAGACGGGCGGCACCGGCTCGCCGGACTCGTAGCTGTCCAGGCAGGGCCCGCCGGTGTGCTGCGCCTGCAGCAGGTCCAGCGCCACCTCCTCGCGGCGGCTGCTCGCGGCGAACGACACCGCCTGCCCGGTGTCGACCAGCATGATCCCGGCGGCCCGCGCGGCCAGCAGCTCCACGCAGTGGTCGGAGACACGGCGCAGATGGTCCCCGGCGTCGAAGCCGTCCGCGAGGGTGTCGGCCGCCTCCACGAGCGCCGCCGCCAGCCGGAGTTCCCGGGTGGTGTGGTGCATGACCGCGCACTTCCTTCCCTGCCGGCCCGCCCCGTGTCAGCGCGCGCCTCCTCCGACGATGGGCGCTGTAACAGCTCCCCGACAAGGCTCGGGCGATCTCGTGTGCCCCACGCCACCTATGTCAGGATTGAGACTTGGACGAGTGCACCCGAGGGGGAGCTGGATGTACGGCATGAGGGGGGCCGTGGCGAGGAAGTCCGCGATGGCGCTGGGGGCGGCGCTGCTGATCGCGGGATGCTCCTCGTCCGGGGACAAGGACGATCCGGAGGACAGTCCCGGCGCCAGGATCACTCAACAGCCCAAGGGCACCGACCCGTTCTGGGTCAACCCGGACGGCAACGCGGCCCAGCAGGTCGCCGCGTACGCGAAGGCGGGCAAGAAGACCGAGGCCGAACAGATCCGCAAGATCGCCGAGCAGCCGACCGGCGAGTGGATCGGCACGGAGAACCCCGAGCAGGAGGCCCGCGGCTTCACGGAGGCCGCCGAGAAGGCGGGCCGCACGGCCCTGCTGGTCCTCTACAACATCCCGCACCGCGACTGCGGCCAGTACTCGCAAGGCGGCGCCGCCGACGGCAACGCCTACCGCTCCTGGATCGACGGCGTGGCCGCGGGCATCGGCGACCGCCCGGCGACGGTGATCCTGGAGCCGGACGCGGTCCTGCACCTGGTCGACGGCTGCACCCCGGACGAGTTCCACGAGGAGCGCTACGACCTGCTGGGCGGCGCCGTCGACAAGCTCAAGTCCCTGAAGAACACCAAGGTCTACCTGGACGCGGGCAACGCGGGCTGGGGCCACCCGGACCAGATCTTCGAGCCGCTGAAGTGGGCGGGCGTCGAGCGCGCCGACGGCTTCTCGGTCAACGTCTCCAACTTCTACTCGACCCAGGACTCCATCGCGTACGGCAAGCAGCTGTCGCAGAAGGTCGGTGGCAAGCACTTCGTCATCGACACCAGCCGCAACGGCAACGGCCCCTACACCGAGGGCAAGGCCGACGAACGCTGGTGCAACCCGCCCGGCCGCGCCCTGGGCGAGACCCCGACGACGAAGACGGCGGACCCGCTCGTCGACGCGTACGTGTGGGTCAAGCGCCCGGGGGAGTCGGACGGCGAGTGCAAGGGTGGCCCGAAGGCGGGGCAGTGGTGGGCGGAGTACGCCCTGGACCTGGCGAAGGCGAGCAAGTAGCCCCTACTCCTCCTACGACTCCTACGACTTCGACGACTCCTACGACGACGAGGGCGCCCACCGGATCACCGGCGGGCGCCCTCAACTGCTCACGGACTAGGGGACCTTCACCCACTGCGCCTTGCTCGGCGTCCCCTGATCGTCATCGACGAACAGCATGTACCACCCCGACTGCACCAGGTTCCTGTTCTTCGGCACCGTCACCTTGATCTTGTCCCCGGACACCTTGTAGTCCAGCGCGATGGAGCGCTGGTCGACGTCGGTGACGTGGGTGGAGGCGCTCGGCCGGATCAGCCGGACCTTCTTGATCGTCGAGGCGTGCTGGGAGGTGAACGTCCCCGAGCCGCCGCGCTCGATGGTCTGCGGACCGCCCGACAGGTCGGGCCGCGAGTCCCGGTAGAGGTACGGCGGCGTGTAGATCTCGATGCGCTGCTCGAACTTGCCCGGCTTGGTGTTGGCCTTGTCGCCGTAGAGCGAGTCGGAGCCGAAGAACATCACCCGGCCGTCGGGCAGCAGGATCGACCCGGAGTGGTAGTTCCGGCCCACCAGCGGGTCGGCCACCTTCTCGAAGGTGTTGCTGTCCGGGTGGTAGAGCCGCGCCTGGTGGATGTTGGAGTCGCCGCGCCCGCGGTAGTCCTCCGAGCCGCCCGACACCAGCACGGTGTCGTCGGGCAGGATCGAGGAGCTCGGGTAGCGGGTGCCCTTCTCCAGCGTCGGTCCGTCCACGAACTTCGGGTTGGCGGCCTTCAGATCGATGATCCGGGTCTTGTTGCTGGACTTGGCCGACTCGCCGACCCCGCCGCCGCCGACCACCATGAACTTCTCGTCCTGCGCGGGCGGCAGCAGCACCGTGCCGGAGGTCTCCATCAGCTTGGAGTCGCTGAGACCGGGCAGCTTGGTGAACTTGTTGGTGTCGACGTCCCAGACGCCCGGGTCACGGCCGACGTTGTCCGGTCCGTAGCCCGCGTTCGACCCCGAGTAGAAGACCTTGCCGTTCTGCATGAGGAACAGCGCGGGGTACGTCGGGAACTGCCGGACCGTGTCGAGGTAGGTCCACTTCCTGGTCTTCGGGTCGAAGACCTCGTTCTTGCCCGGCACCAGCTGGCCGATGTCGTCGAGGCCGGAGACGCTGAGGATCTTGCCGTCGCTCAGGGTGGTGAGCGTCGGGTACCAGCGGGCCTCGTTCATCGGGTCGACCTTGATGTACCGCTCCGCGACCGGGTCGAACTCGTAGGAATCCCGGATGCCCTGGAAGTCCTTCTTGTCCATGGCGAGCTTCTGGGCGATGCCGTAGGTGTTGCGCGCGTCGGCGCCGGCCAGCCCCTGGATGCGGTAGTTGTCCTGGGTGCCGGTCGCGTACTTCTGGCCGGACCTCTGCGCCTCCACGTACACCCGGTAGATACCGGGGGTGTTGCCGAGGAACTTGCCGGTCGCCTTGTCGAAGTTCTTCTTCGCGCGCGGCACGATGATCGAGTCCTTGGACACGAACGTCTTGCCGTTCTCCTTGCCGGTGAACTTCGTGCCGGCGGGCAGGGTGATCGGCTTGTCCGGGTTCTCGTTGTGGACGATCATCAGGCCGCCGGCCTTGGTGACGTCACCCTTCAGCTTCTCGTACCGCTTGGTGCCGCCCGCGATCAGCAGATTGCCGTTGGCGAGCTGGGTGTGGCCGGTGCAGAACAGGTCGCTGGGGGTGGGCACCTTCTTGATGGTGCCGTTGACCGGGTCCCAGATCCGGGAGTCGAACTTCTTGGCGTCGAAGTTGTCCTGGTTGTTGCCGGAGCCCGCGACGAGCAGCACCTTGCCGGTGCGCAGCAGCGCCGCGTGGATGGTGTTCTGCCGGTACTCCTCGGGGAACTGGACGATCTGCCACTTGCCGTTCGCGGCTTTGTACTCCGGCTTGTTGATCTGGTACTGGTGGTATTTCTCGGTGCCGACGCGGTACAGCCACGGCCCGTTCATCCCGGCCAGTGCGAGTACCACCACCGTGCCGATCGCGAGGCGACGGGCACGGCGGCGTCCAGCCTGGTCGTTCATTCCTTACGTCCCCCAAGTCCACCGAGAGCGATCTGCATCGTCTGATCGTTGCCCTCGTTGTCTGTGTTGCTCGTGTTGCCGGTGTTCGATGCCCAGGTCGGCTTGTGCGCCGGGGCGTGCGGAGCGGTGGGCAGCGGCTGCGGCTGGTACTGCGCCTGCGCCTGTGCCTGCGCCGGCACGGCCGACGGGTCCTGCGGCTGCGCCGCGGGCCGCTTCCTCTCCTGGCGCACGGTGAGCCGCCAGACGAAGATCGGGGTCGCGGTGATCAGCAGGGCGAAGATGGCCCAGGTGATCATCGCGGGGTGCGAGTGGCCGAAGGCGACGCCGGCGCCGATCGAGCCGCCGAAGATCGCGATGAAGTACCAGTGGTAGCGGAAGGTCGCGAACCACCGGTCGGGGCTGGCCGATTCGCCCTTGGGGGTGACGACGAACTTGCTCTTGCGGCGCAGCGCGGAGTCGATCAGGGCCTTGGCGTACAGGGGCGCGGAGAGCGCGGACATCACCATGCCGGCCACACCGCCGGAGCCCTCCGGCTCGTGCGGCGAGACGTTGTGGCGGCGGTTCCAGACGTAGAGGCCGATCTGGAGCGCGGAGGCGTTGCCGTAGAGCATCAGCCACACGGTCGGGTCGATGTTCACACCCGAGGCGCCCAGGCCCAGGAAGAGCATGCAACTGAGGGCCGCGAGGATCCAGTTGAGGGCGGACATCGGGTAGAAGATGATCATCATCGTGTAGTTGAAGAGCTTGCCCGGAGGCAGCGAGTACCAGCCCTTCCAGTACTGCTTGAGGATCGTCTCGTACGTGCCGCGCGACCAGCGCATCTGCTGGGTGAAGAAGTCCGTCCAGGCGCTGGGGCCCTCACCGACGGCCAGCACGTCCGGCGTGTAGACCGAGCGCCACTTGCGGCCCGTCGCCGGGTTCTTGTGGCGGTGGATCTCGAAGCCGGTCGCCATGTCCTCGGTGATCGAGTCGTACAGGCCGCCGATCTGCTTGAGTGCCGAGATGCGTACGGCGTTTGACGTGCCGACGAACATCGGGGCGCCGTAGCGGTTACCCGCCCGCTGGATGAGGGCGTGGAAGAGGAACTGCTGGGACTCGGCGGCCTTGGTGACGAAGTTGTCGTAGTTGCCGTAGACCTGCGGGCCGATGACGAAACCGATGTCCGGATCACGGAAGAAGCCGAGCATCCGCTCCAGGTAGTTGGGCAGCGGCACGTGGTCGGTGTCGACGGAGGCGAAGTAGTCGTAGTCGTCGCCGTGCGCGTCCAGCCAGGCGTTGTAGTTGCCGTGCTTGGTCTTGGCGCGGTGCGGGCCCTTGGCCTGGTTCCACTGCGGGACGCCCTTGCGGGAGAAGTGGTGCACGCCGAGCCGGGCGCAGACCGCCTTGACCTCGGGGTCGTCGCCCTCGTCGAGGAGCCAGACGTGCAGAAGGCCCCGGTGGCGCAGCTTGACCGCGGCCTCCAGGGTCTTCGTCACCATCTCCAGCGGCTCCTTGCCGGGCACGAAGGAGGTCAGGAAGGCGACTCTGGTGCCGGTCTCGGGCACCACCGGGATGGGGTCGCGGGCGACCAGGGTGGCGTGCGCGTTCGACAGCACGTTCATGCAGCGGAAGAACTCGATCAGGCCGATCGAGACGAGCATGACGATGTCGAGGGCCGGCAGGAAGTCGAAGGCGGGGTAGTCGCGTTCGGTCCAGTGCTCGGGCTGGAGCAGCCAGAACAGCAGGACGAGGGAGAGCACCGGCGCGGCGGCCAGCATCAGGGCGACTCGTATGCGATGCGGCTCCTGGGAGATCAGCGAGCGGTACTGCACCTTGTACGGCTTGGTCGGATCCGGCTGGGTGAGGGGGCCGGCGAGCCGGCTGTAATGCTCGTAGTCATACTTCGGCAGCGTCTTCTTGATCCGGCGAAAGGTGCCCGTCCGGCTTTGTGAAGCCACCCTGAGCTGGGTGGTTTGAGACGGGTCGAAGTCCTGCCGGGCGCCCGTCGGCGTCGACGTCATGAGTCATCCCCCCACACGCGAGCCATCGCGTGCTGTGTCGGTTCCTTACGCCTGCTCGAGTCCCCCTCGACCTTCACAGGCGTATCAGTGGTGGGCCGCAGTCACCACATTCTCCATACCGATAGACATGGAACCGCGACCTTCCGGTTGCATGATGCCCCCCTCGGCATCTCCTTCTGAAACGGGGCCCCTCACCCCGCCTGCGTCGGCAACCGGCTCCCTACCCCCCAACTGCCGCGAATCCGCGGCATCTTGAAAAACCAGGTTTCTACGGTGTCACTCATGATCGCAAGATGCGAAACGCGGTGTTTACCGGTCATACGCGTTCATTGTGGCCCCTGTGGGGAGGGTGTGGAGCCGTTGTGGACAGTGGTGGGCGAAATGTTTCCGATCCATACGTCCCGTAGGCCGGTCCGGTTCAAGGGAGCGGGCGGATGCGCCGACCCGCGCGAGCGACACCCCGCGCGCCCCTGCTGTCCCGGAGAAAGCAAAAGCCCTCCGCTTCCACGGAGGGCTCCCTGCTTGTCTGTGCGCCGCCAGGGACTCGAACCCCGGACCCGCTGATTAAGAGTCAGCTGCTCTAACCAACTGAGCTAGCGGCGCCTGCTGACCCGGAGAACTCTACCGGACGTCCGAGGGTGCTTCTGACCATCGGCGAGTGCTCCCACCTGGGGCGGAGTCGGCCACGTACATCATTCGGACCGTCAACATGCGCGTCCGGAAGACAGTTGAGAAACTGACGAATGTGCACAGTCGCGGACATTTCCATCAGCAGTGTGAGGGGAATCGCATGGAGACTCCGGGATTCGGCGAACCGGCGTTCGAGGAGTTCGATCCCGCGAGCGACTGCGACTGCCCCGGATGCGTTCACTGGAGGCGCGTACTGCCACATTCCCGCACCGGCCGCCACCCGGCCGCCCACCTGGCCGTCGTCCTCGCCGCGACGGCCACCGCGGCGATCGCCGTGCCCCAGGCCGCCCCCGCCTTCGCCGCTCCCCACGCCCCCGACCACCCCGACCGCCCCCACGTTCCCGCAGGTGACGAGCCCGACACGCCCCAGGGCGGCAAGGCCCCCCTGCACGGCCCGGGCGGCAAGCCCGCCGACGTCCAGGCCCCCGCCACCACCCGCGCCGCGATCATCAAGCGGGCCAAGACCTGGGTCGCCGCGCAGGTGCCGTACAGCATGAGCGAGTACTGGTCCGACGGTTACCGGCAGGACTGCTCCGGCTTCGTCTCCATGGCCTGGAGCCTGCCCGGCAACGAATGGACCGGCAGCCTCGACCAGTACGGCGTCCGGATCGCCAAGGACGACCTCCAGCCCGGCGACATGCTGCTGTTCCACAACCCGGCCGACCCCCAGAAGGGCTCGCACGTCGTCCTCTTCGGCGGCTGGACCGACTACACGCACACCTACTACATCGCCTACGAGGAGACCCCGCCGCGCGCCCGCAAGCAGGCGACCCCGTACGCGTACTGGAGCAACTCGGCCCACTACACCGCCTACCGCTACAAGGTCCTGGTGACCGGCGGCGCGGCGGGCGGCGACAAGCCGGCCGAGCCGCTCGACGTGCCGTACCCCGGCGCCGCGTACTTCGGTCCCGGCGCCAACAACAAGTACGTCACCCAGCTGGGCCGCATGCTCGTCGAGCGCGGCGCCGCCGGCTTCTACGCGTCCGGCCCGGGACCCCGCTGGACGGACACCGACCGGCGGGCCACCCAGGCCTTCCAGCAGGCGCAGGGCTGGACCGGCCAGGACGCCGACGGGCTGCCCGGCCCGCAGACCTGGACGCTGTTGGTGACGGGCAAGGGCAACGACATCCGTACCGGCGCGGCGGGGCCGCCGGCACCCTCCTCGCACGGGGTGCCCGGCTATCCGGGGCGGGCGTCCTTCCGGCCCGGCGCGAACAACAAGGACGTCACCCTGCTCGGCAAGCAGCTGGTGAAGAAGGGGTTCGGCAAGTACTACACGACGGGTCCCGGGCCCCGCTGGGGCGAGGCGGACCGACGGGCCGTGGAGGCCTTCCAGCGCGCACAGGGCTGGCGGGGCGGCGCGGCGGACGGCTACCCGGGCCCGGAGACCTGGCGGCGGCTGTTCAAGTAACCCGCAAAGTCCGCAGTCCGCAGTCCGCATCACCGCAACACCCATCCACTGTCATGACGCATCTGGCGCGGAGGCTGGAGGCACGCATGAGCACCACCACCCCATCACCGTCCACGGAAGAACCCGAGGGACCGACGACCGAGACCACCCCGGTCTCCCGGCCGGCCCGGCTCATCCAGAACGAGGCGACCACCGAGATCCCCGTTCATCTGCTGTTCCGCGACGACCCCGAGACCGGGGCCGTCCCGCTCAGCCCCGCGGTCGTGGGGCGCCGCCAGGGCACCGGCGAGCAGCCCCGCTTCCGGCGCCCCGGCCGGCCCGCGCCGCGCCCCGCCCCGCAGGTCGACCCCGAGCTGGCCGAGCGCCCGGCGCGGGTGCTGCCGGGCTCGGCGGGGGTGCTGGCCGGCGCCTGCGGGGTGGCCGGCTGTGTGGCCACGTCCTGGTGGGCGGGCGCGCTGCCGACCCTCGCGGTGGAGGCGCTGCGGCTGCCGGAGTATGCGGGCGCCGGCCTCGGTCCGGCGCAGTGGGCGGCGTACGCGGGTGCGGGTGCCCTCGGTCTCTTCGGGTTCGGCGGGCTGGCCCGCGGGCGGACCGGGCGGGCCTGGGTGCTCGGGCTGTTCGGCCGCTACCGGGGCACGGTCCGGCGCACCGGTCTGATGTGGGTCAACCCGCTGCTGCTGCGCCGCCGGGTCGACGTACGGCTGCGGCACTGGCGCAGTGAGCCGATGCCGGCCGCGGACGGCAACGGGGTCGCGCTGCGGGTGATCGTGCTCGTGGTGTGGCGGGTGCGGGACACCGCGCGGGCCACGCTGGGCGTCGAGGACCACGAGAGCTATCTGCGCGAGTGCGTGGAGGCGGCGCTGGCGCGGGTGCCGGTGGAGCTGCCGGGTTCGGCGCGGGCGTCCGTCGACGCGGCGGCCGACGCGCTGACCCGGCTGGTCGCGACGGACGCGGCGCCGGTGGGGCTTGAGGTGTTCTCCGTGCAGCCGGTGCGGGTGGAGTACGCCCCCGAGGTCGCCGCCGCGATGCACCGCCGCCGGATCGCCGCGCTGGACGCCCAGCACCGGGCGAGTGTGCTGACGTCGGTCGTGGACTCGGTGGAGGACACGGTGACCCGGCTGACCATGCGCGGTCTGGTGGAGCTGGACGACTACGAACGCAAGGCGCTGGTCAAGGACTTGACGGTGGCGTTCTGCGCGGGGCGTGGGGAGCAGGGGGCGTGACGGGCGCCTGAGCCGGCCCGTCGAACAGGTCCGCCGATTGGTATGGACATGTTCAAGGGTCAGCAATAATCTGGGACTTGGTCTAGACCTGCACGCCTGACTGAACTTCCCCCACGTTCTCCAGGGAGCGGCAGCATGCGCAAAAAGACCAAGTGGTACGCCGCCGTGCTGGGTCTCGGCACGGCCGGAGCCCTCGTGCTCTCCTCCGGCGGCGCCAGCGGCCACGGCTACACGGACCTCCCCATCAGCAGGCAGAAGCTCTGCCAGAACGGCACCGTGACGAACTGCGGCGACATCCAGTGGGAGCCGCAGAGCGTCGAGGGCCCCAAGGGCTTCCCCGGCTCCGGACCGGCCGACGGCCAGCTCTGCAACGGCGGCGTGAGCCGCTTCAGCCAGCTCAGCTCGCCCACCAAGCCGTCGGGCGGCGCCTGGCCGGCGACGAAGGTGACGGGCGGCCAGAGCTACACGTTCCGCTGGCAGTTCACCGCCATGCACGCCACCACCGACTTCAAGTACTACGTCACCAAGCCGGGCTGGAACCAGAACCACAACCTGGCCCGCTCCGACCTCAACCTCACCCCGTTCCTGACCGTCCCTTACAACGGTCAGCGCCCGCCGTCCACGCTCTCCCACAGCGGCACCCTGCCGTCCGGGCTGAGCGGCCACCACGTGATCCTCGCGGTGTGGACGATCGCCGACACCGGCAACGCGTTCTACGCCTGCTCGGACGTCACGTTCTGATTCTCTGAGCCTTGCTTGAGCTGGGCCGGCTCTCCCCCGGGGTAGGTTCCCCCCACGTCGTCATGACCATGTCGGCGCTGAGGAGCAGTATCCGACCTCGGGGGAAGCACCATGGAGCTCTTCTTCTATCTCGTACCCAGCCTCATCCTGGCCCTGGTTCTGTTCTTCGCGTACCGCCTGCTGCGCCGCGCGATGCAGCTGCGCCGGGCCTGGAACAGCGGGCTGACGGCCGAGGCGCGCTGTCTGCGGGTGTATACGACGACCCACGGCGGCGGCAGCGACACATCGGTGAGCACGACGCTGCACCACGTCTACGAGTTCACCGCCCGCGACGGCCGTGCCGTCCGCTTCGAGGAGGAGGACGGCCCGGGGACGGTCCTGGAGGGCGACTTCGTCACCGTGTACTACGCCGAGGGCGCCACCGTCATCGCCACGGCCAAGGCGCCGCGCCGGACCGCGCTCGCCGCGTCCATGATCGGTGTGCTGGCCTTTCTCGGGGTGGTCGCGGGCTTCTGCATCGCCTTCATGATCACGTTCCACCAGGCGTCGGACGAGTTCGGCTGGGGCGACGGGGGCGACACGAGCACCACGGTCGTCATCGACGGCGTGACGGTGACACCGGAGCCGTGATGACTCTCCCTATCTGAGGGTCCGTCAGCTACCGTGCGCGGCCATGGAGTCCAAGGCGTGCACGGTCGCGGAGCTCGTCGCCGGGCGGTGGGGCGACCACCGGCCCGGCCTGTGGTTCGAGGGGCGGGCGCTCACCCATCACGAGGTGGCGGCGGGCGCGGCGGCCCGGGCGGCGCTGCTGGCCGACCTGCTCCCGTCCGGCGGCGCGCACATCGGCGTGCTGCTCGACAACACCCCGGAATATCCCCTGTGGTTGAGCGCGGCGGCCCTCGTCCGCACCGCCGTCGCCGGCATCAACCCCACCCGTCGCGGCCCCGAACTGGCCCGGGACATCCTGCACACCGAGTGCCGCCTCCTGATCACGGACCGGACGTACGAACCGCTCCTCCAGGGTCTCGAACTCCCGGGTGTACGCGTCCTGTTGACCGACACCGACGAATACGAGGCCCTGCTCGCCCCGTACGCGGGCGCCCGCCCCGACCCCTCCCGGGCCGGCCCGCGCGACCGCCTCCTCCTCTACTTCACCTCGGGCTCGACGGGCGCCCCGAAGGCCGCGATCTGCTCCCAGGGCCGCCTGGCCGCGGCGGGACGCTCACTCGCCGGACAATTCCGTGTCGGCGCCGACGATGTGCACTACATCTGCATGCCGATGTTCCACGGCAACGCGGTGATCGCCGACTGGGCGCCCGCGCTCGCGGCCGGGGCGGGGGTCGCGCTGCGGCGGCGGTTCTCGGCGTCGGGGTTCCTGGGGGACGTACGGCGGTACGGGGCGACGTACTTCACGTACGTGGGCCGGGCCGTGCAGTACGTCCTGGCGACCGAGGAGTGCGAGGACGACCGGGACAACCCGCTCCGGACGGGCTTCGGCACGGAGGCGGGGGCGGTGGACGCGGCGGCCTTCGAGCGGCGGTTCGGGGTGCGGCTGGTGGAGGGGTACGGGTCCTCGGAGGGCGGGGCGGCGGTGCAGTGGTCGCCGGGGACGCCGGCCGGGGCGGTGGGGCGGGCGGGGCCGGGGCTCGTGGTCCTCGACCCGGAGACGCGGGCCGAGTGCCCGGCGGCGGTGTTCGACGCGGCGGGGCGGCTGCTGAACGGCGACGAGGCGATAGGGGAGCTGGTCAACCGGGCCCCGAACCCCTTCGAGGGCTACTGGCGAAACTCCGAGGCGGAGCGGGAGCGGCGGCGGAACGGCTGGTACTGGACCGGCGACCTCTTCTGCCGGGACGCCGACGGTTTCCTGTACTTCGCGGGCCGCGCGGACGACCGTATCCGCGTCGACGGGGAGAACCTGGCCGCCGCGATGATCGAGAACATCCTCGCGCGCTACGAGGGGGCCGGCGCCGTCGCCGTGTACGCGGTGCCGGACCCGGTGACCGGGGACCAGGTGATGGCGGCGCTGGCGGGAAGCTTCGAGGCGTCGGGCTTCACGGCTTTCCTGTCCGCCCAGCCCGACCTGGGCACGAAGATGGCGCCTCGGTTCGTACGGGTCGTGGACCGGATGCCGGTGACAGCCACGAACAAGATCCACCGAGCCCTGCTGCGGCGGGAGGGCGTCCACTGCGAGGACCCGGTGTGGTGGCGCCCACCGGGCGAGCGGACGTACCGCCCCCTGACCGAGGACGACCTGCACAACGTCGAAGGGCCTCCCGCTCCCACGAGAGGCCCTTCAAGAGTGCGCCGCCAGGGACTCGAACCCCGGACCCGCTGATGCTGCATCCTCCTGGGGGATAACCCCCAGACCCCCAGCCGCCCCAGACCTCCCGGGCCGCGTCAGGATTGAGCCGTTCCCGTGGCGCCCGCGACATACGTCGAAGGGCCTCCCGCTCCCACGAGAGGCCCTTCAAGAGTGCGCCGCCAGGGACTCGAACCCCGGACCCGCTGATTAAGAGTCAGCTGCTCTAACCAACTGAGCTAGCGGCGCATGACCCTCGCCGACCTCGGGTTTTGTGCCCTCGGCTGGCGACAGAGAAAATACTACCTGGTCCTGAGGGGTGCTTCTGACCACCGTTGGGTAGGGGAGTCAGATGGCCAGGCTGAGCAGGACCGGGGCCGCGTTGCGGTTCAGGGCGTCCGCCGCCTGACGGAGCCGGTGGGCGTGCTCGACCGGGAGCGAGAGGGCCAGGCAGCCCACCGACGATCCGGCGGTGATGGGGACGGCGGCGCAGACCGTGCCCACCGCGTACTCCTGGAGGTCGAGGTGGGGGACGGTGGGCGGCTGGGACTCCAGACGGGACAGCAGGAGCTTGTCGCTGGTGATGGTCCGGGACGTGAGGCGGGCCATCTTGTGGCGGGACAGGTGGTCACGTCGGCTGTTGTGGTCGAGCTGGCCCAGCAGGCTCTTGCCGATGGCGGTGGCGTGGGCGGAGTAGCGGAAGTCGACCCACTCGTTGACCACCGGCATCGTCGGCCCGTCGGCGTACTGGGCGATCCGCACCTCTCCGTCGACGTACCGGCTCAGATACACGGCCGCCCCGACCGAGTCGCGCAGCCGGTCCAGCGTCCGCTGGAGCGTCTCGCGCAGCGCCTGCTCACGGTCATGGGCGGAGCCGAGGCGGGTCAGGGCGTCGCCCGTGACATACGCGCCGTCGGCGACCTGCTCGACGTACCCCTCGCGGCGCAGCATGCGAAGGAGGGTGGTCAGCCGCTCCGGGTCGATGCTGGTGTGCCGGGCGAGCTGGGCGTCGGTGATTCCGGTGGTGTGCCGCGCCACGGCCTCAAGGACGCGCAGCGCGTCCTGGGCCGAGTGGTACGGCGCGGTCGGCTCGTGCTTCAGCGCCACGGTGGTTCCCCCTGCGCTCGCTAAGTCGCTCTACAGTTGGGCCGTAATCCGGACAGCGATCCCTACCACGATAACGGGCAAGAGGCTTGAAGTGAGGGCCTGTTGACGAGATTCCATCGCTCTCAGCAGGGGCGCTGACCCGCTGGCATATGCCAAAGTCAAGACCCAGCGCCCCTACCTCGCGCATCGATGCCTTCACAAGGTGTAATTGACCTTTGGTCAGAGAACCGCGCTCAGGAATTCCCGGGTGCGGTCCTGCTCCGGCTCGCTGAAGATCTTCTCCGGTGCCCCGGCCTCGATGATCCGTCCCGAGTCGAACATCAGGACCTGGTCCGAGATGTCCCGGGCGAAGTTCATCTCGTGGGTCACGCAGAGCATCGTGATGTCGGTGCTGCGGGCGATGTCCCGCAGTACGTCGAGGACGCCCGCGACCAGCTCCGGGTCCAGCGCGGAGGTCACCTCGTCCAGCAGCAGCACCTGCGGCCGCATCGCCAGCGCCCGCGCGATCGCGACCCGCTGCTGCTGGCCGCCGGACAGCTGCGCCGGGTAGGCGTCGTACTTGTCGGCCAGCCCCACCAGGTCGAGCAGTTCGCGGGCGCGCTCCTCCGCCTCGTCCTTGGACAGGCCGAGCACCGTGACCGGGGCCTCGGTGATGTTTCTCAGCACCGGCATGTTCGGGAACAGGTTGAACTGCTGGAAGACCATGCCGATCTTCTTGCGGACCTCGCGGACCTCCTTGTCGGAGGCCGGGAAGAGGCGCTGTCCGTCGACGGTGATGGTGCCCTCGTCCGGCTTGGTCAGGGTCATCAGCAGCCGCAGGATCGTGGTCTTGCCCGATCCGGACGGCCCGATGAGGGTGACGTGCTTGCCGGCCTCGACGGAGAAGTCGAGATGGTCGAGGACGGTGTTGTCACCGAACCGCTTGGTGACCTGGTCGAGCCGGATCAGCTCGCCGGTGCCGCGCTGGTCGAGGGGGCTGTTGTCGGGCTGTATGTCAGTGGACAAGACGTCGCTCCAGGGCTCGCATGAGGAGGGAGGCCAGATAGGAGATGAGGATGAAGGCCACGCCGATCACGGTCAGGGGCTCGGTGAACTGGAAGTGCTCCTGGGAGAAGAGCCGCGCCTGCCCGAGCATGTCGAGGACGGTGATCGCCATCAGCAGCGGCGTGTCCTTGAGCATCGCGATCACGTAGTTGCCGAGCGCGGGGACGACCCGGCGGATGGCCTGCGGCAGGATCACCACCCGCCAGGTCCGGGCGACCGGCAGGTTCAGCGCCGTCGCGGCCTCCCACTGACCGGCGGGCACCGCCTCGATGCCGGCCCGGTAGACCTGCATGGTGTACGTCGAGTAGTGCAGGCCGATCGCGAAGACGCCGGTGGTCAGCGCGGAGAACGTGAAGCCCCACTCGGGCAGTACATAGAAGAGGAAGAACAGCTGCACCAGCAGCGGCGTGTTCCGCACGAACTCGGTGACCGCGCCCACCGGCCAGGTCACCCAGCGGGTCGGCGCCCGCATCAGCAGCGCCCACACCAGGCCGAGCACGAAGGAGATCACCGAGCCGAGGGCCAGCGCCTGCAGGGTGACCAGCAGACCGTCCCAGAACTGCGGCATGAAGTCGCCGACCGCTGACCAGTCCCACTTCATCCGAGAACACCTCCCGAGGACGAGGCGCCGACGCCGGTGGTCTCGGCGCGCTTGAGCTCCTGCTGCGGGGACATCCCGCCCGTCGGAGCCTTGCCGACCCCCGCCTTCAGCCTCTTCTCCAGACCGCGCATCACCCGGGTCAGGGCGAAGGCGATCACGAAGTAGATGACCAGCAGATACGTGTAGATCTCCGCGCTCTCCTGGAGCGCCAGCCGCACCAGGTTGCCGCTGAACGCGAGATCACCCATGCCCATGATCGACACCAGGGCGGTGCCCTTGAGCAGCTCGATCAGCAGGTTGGAGAACGGCGGGATCATCTCCGGCACCGCCTGCGGCAGCAGGATCAGCCGCAGTCGCTGCCAGGGCGTGAAGCTGAGCGCGATCCCGCCTTCCTGCTGCGCCGGGTCGACCGCGGTGAGGGCCCCGCGCACGATCTCCGAGCCGTAGGCGCCGTACGTCAGTCCGAGCGCCAGCGTGCCCGCCCACAGCGGGACCAGCTGCCAGCCGAACGCGGGCGGCAGCACGAAGAACACCCAGAAGATCATGACGAGGGCCGAGGTCCCGCGGAACACCTCGGTGTAGAAGCCCGCGAGGAAGCGCACGATCCACAGCCGGTGGGTGCGCGCGATGCCGACCACGAAGGAGACGGCACCCGCCAGCAGTGAGCTGAGGAAGAGGAGTTGGATCGTGACCCAGACGCCCTTGAGGACGAGTTCCCAGAGTCCTGAAGTCATCCGCCGCAGAGCTCCTTCGCGGTGAGGTCCGTCATCTCGGCCTCGGTGAACCCGAAGGGCTTGAGGATGCGGAACAGCTCCCCGCTCTTCTTGAGCTTGCGCAGCTCGACGTTGAAGGCGTCGCGCAGCCTGGTCTCGGTGTGCCGGAAGGCGAACGCGCCGCCGTCCACGTGCGGTTTGCCGTCCACGAGCGGCGCGAAGGCCTTGGTGGCCTCGGCCTTGGCGGACTTCTTCACCACCTCACGGGTGGTGAGCGCCGTACCGGCGAACACGTCGGCCCGGCCCGCCTCCACGGCGTTCAGCCCGGCGACCTGGTCCGGCACGATCAGGATGTCGCTCTCCTTGTACCCCGCGTCCACGGCGTACTGGATCTCCGCGTACCCGGTCCCGGTGGCGAACTTGGCCTTCTTCTCGACGACGTCCTGGTAGGTGTGCAGCCCCTTCGGGTTGCCCTTGCGGACGATGAACGAGTCGAGCATCTGGTAGTCCGGGTCGGCGAAGATGACCTGCTCACAGCGCTCGGGGTTGACGTACATCCCGGCGGCGACGACGTCGAACTGCTGGGAGTTGAGACCCGGGATGAGCGAGCCGAACTCGGTCGGCACCGGCTGGACCCGGTCCACGCCCAGCCGTTTGAAGATCGCCTTGGCCAGCTCGGGCGCCTCGCCGGTCAGCTCGCCGTTCCTGTCGATGTAGCCGAACGGGATCTCACCGGCGATGCCGAGCCGTACCACTCCCGCCGCCCGCATCCGGTCCAGCAGATCACCGCCGGCCGTCGTCGAGGCCGTGGCCACCCGCGTGCAGCCGGCGGCCCCCAGCGCACCGAGCGCCGCCACCCCCGCGAGCAGCGATCGGCGGGTGGTTCCGGGTGTGTGTTTCTCGTTCCCTATTGGTGGAGCCATGGCGGCGCGGCTACCCGACCGCATGCGATGTATGCACCATGGAGTGCATGGCTGACCGTTACATAGAAGTCTCGCTGGTCAAGCGGGGAATCAGCGTCACGGCAAAGCTGCTGGACGACCGCGCGCCTCTGACCTGCGCGGCTGTCTGGGAAGCGCTCCCGCTCGCCGGTGACGTCTACCACGCGAAGTACGCCCGCAACGAGATCTACGCCCTCTTCCCACCCTTCGCCTCCACGGAACCTCCCCTGGAGAACCCGACCGTCACCCCCATTCCCGGCGACCTCTGCTACTTCTCCTTCGCCGGGACCGAACTGGGCACCAAGTCCTACGGCTACGACCGTGAGGTCCGCGCCGGGACCACGGTCGTCGACCTGGCCCTCTTCTACGAACGCAACAACCTCCTGCTCAACGGCGACGTGGGCTGGGTGCCCGGCATCGTGTGGGGGCAGGTGGTGGACGGGCTGGAGGCGCTGGCCGAGGCCTGCAACGACCTCTGGCGGACGGGAGCGGCGGGGGAGACCCTCAGTTTCCGGCGGGCGTGAACCCGTCCAGAGCGTGCGCCGCCCGCAGCACCAGATCATCCCGGTGCCGGGCGGCCACGATCTGGAGTCCCACCGGCAGCCCGTCGCCGTCCACCCCCACCGGAACGGACGCGGCCGGCTGCTGGGTCATGTTGAACGGGTAGGTGAACGGCGTCCACCCCGTCCACCGCCGATACGCCGAGCCCTTCGGCACCTCGACGCCCGCCTCGAACGCCGTGACCGGCAGGGTGGGCGTCACCAGCAGGTCGTACGACTCGTGGAAGCGGCCCATCCGGCGGCCGAGGTCCATGCGGACATCGACGGCGGCGAGATAGTCCAGCGCGCTGTAGCGGGCTCCGAGCTCGCAGACCTCCCGCAGTCCGGGATCGAGCAACTCCCGCTCGCGCGGCCCGAACTGCTGGGTCACCCGGGCCGCCCCGCTGAACCACAGGGTGTGGAAGGCGTCCACCGGGTCGGCGAAGTCGGGGTCGGCCTCCTCGACATAGGCACCGAGCCGCGCCAACTCCTCGACACCGCGCCGGACCGCCGCCGCGACGCCCGGCTGCACCCGGACCTGCCCGCCGAAGGAGGGAGAGTAGGCGATGCGCAGACCACGGACGCCCTCGTGGAGAACGTCCCGGTAGGACACGGCACCTGGCCCCTGCGCCGACCAGTCCCGGGCGTCTGGCCCGCCGATGACGTCCAGCATCAGCGCCGCGTCCGCCGCGTTCCTGGTCATCGGCCCGACATGGGCGAGGGTGCCGAACGCGCTCGCCGGGTACAGCGGCACCCGGCCGTACGTCGGCTTCAGCGCGAAGATCCCGCAGAACGCGGCCGGGATGCGGACGCTGCCGCCCCCGTCCGTGCCGAGCGCCAGCGGCCCCGCGCCGAGGGCCACGGCCGCCGCGGCGCCGCCGCTGGAGCCGCCCGCGGTGCGGGTGGGGTCGTGCGGGTTGCGGGTGACGCCGGACAGCGGCGAGTCCGTGACGCCCTTCCAGCCGAACTCCGGGGTCGTGGTCTTGCCGAGGAACACGGCACCCTGCTCCCGGAGCCGGGCGACGGACGGCGCGTCCTCGTCCCAACTGCCCTGCTCCGACAGCGCCTTCGACCCCTTCAGGGTCGGCGAGCCGCGCATCAGCAGGATGTCCTTCACCGTGACCGGGACCCCGTCCACCAGCCCGGCGGGCGCACCGCGCCGCCAGCGGTCCGCCGACTCCCGCGCCTGCGCGAGCGCCTCCTCGGCGGTCAGCCGCACGAACGCGTTCACCTCCGGCTGGATCTCCTCGGCCCGCTCCAGCGCCGCCCGGGTCACCTCCACGGGGCTGAACTCGCCCTTGCGGTACCCCTCGACGAGCTCCACGGCGCCGAGTGCGGTGAGGTCCCTCATACACACTCCCAGGTCAGTGTCCGGGTACGTACCCACGCTTCTTGTCGACCGCGTTCAGCAGTGGCTTGCCCGCCTCCCACCGCTCGTACAACTCCAGGAACTGTGCCCCCAGTTCGTCCCGCCAGCCCACCGTGTCACCGCTCATGTGCGGGGACACGATCAGGTCGGGCACCTGCCACAACGGGCTGTCGGGGCCCAGGGGTTCGTGCTCGAAGACGTCCAGCGCCGCGCCCGCGATCCACCGGCGCCGGAGCGCCTCGGCCAGCGCGTCCTCGACGACCAGACCGCCCCGCCCGATGTTGATGAACCGCGCCGACGGCTGCATCACCCCGAACCGCCGGGCGTCGAACATGCCCTGCGTCTGCTCGGTCAGCGGAGCCGCCGCGATGATCCAGTCGGCACGGGCGATCAGCCGGTCGAGATCGTCGGGGCCGTGGACGCCGGTGCGCGGGGTGCGGCCGACCAGCGCGGTCGTCACCTCAAGTGCCTTGAGCGTCCGGGCGATCGTCCGCCCGATGGGCCCGGAGCCGACGACCACGGCCCGCGTCCCGGAGACCCGGCGGGACTCCCGGTGCCGCCAGGTGCGCTCCCGTTGCAGCTCCCACGTCCTCGGCAGATCCTTCGCCATCGCCAGGACGAGTGCCGCGACATACTCGGCGATCGGCTGGTCGAAGATCCCGCGCGCGTTGGTCACCACCGTGTCGGACGCGGCGAGTTCGGGGCACATCAGATGGTCCACGCCCGCGCTCGCCGTGTGCACCCAACGCGGTCGCGGACCCTCGCCGGGCCAGGCGTGCCGTACGGCGTGCGAGGTGAAGTCCCACACCAGCAGCACATCGGCGGACGGCAGCCGCTCGGCCAGCGTCGACGCGTCCGCGTGCAGGACACGGGCGCGACCGGTGAGGCGGCCGAGGCGGGGGAGGGGATCGGCGTCCAGGACGAGGACGGTGGGGGAGGTCATGCGAAGCCATTCCTCCACGGGCGTCTGACATGCGCGGATTGACCACGCTCGCACCCGAACTTACCTTCGTCAACACGGGCACCCGCACGGTCCGTTGTCCCCCCGTCCCTCACCGTGAGGCCGGTACTGCCCATGGACCTCTCATTTCTCGGTGGACCGCGCCCCCAGCGCGGCGTCGGTGTCGTGGCACCCTTCGACTTCGCCCTGGACCGCGAGCTGTGGCGCTGGGTCCCGGACGACATCTCGCTCCATCTGACCCGGACGCCGTACGTGCCCGTCGAGGTCAGCCTCGACCTGGCCCGCCTCGTCAGCGAGCACGAGACGCTGCACGACGCCGTCCGCACCCTGCACGCCGTCGCCCCCGAGGTCGTCGCCTACGCCTGCACCTCCGGCAGCTTCGTCGGCGGCATCGCGGGCGAACGCGCCATGTGCGAGGCGATGACGAGGGCGGGCGACGTCCCGTCCGTCACCACCTCCGGAGCCCTCCTCGAAGCCCTGACCGAGCTGGGCGTGCGCCGGCTGGCCCTGGTGACGCCGTACACCGTCTCGGTCACCCGCTCCCTGGAGGAGTACGTCGCGGAGGCGGGCGTCACCGTCACCGGCTGCGCCTTCATGGGCCTGACCAGGCACATCTGGAAGGTGCCGTACCGCGAGGTGGTCGCCATGGCGCACAAGGCGGTCCGCCGGGACGCCGACGCCCTGTTCATCAGCTGCACCAACCTCCCGACGTACGACGTCATCCCGCAACTGGAGGCCGAGCTGCGGCTTCCGGTGATCTCGGCCAACCAGGTGACGATGTGGGCGGCGCTGCGCCGACTGGGTACCCGGGCCATGGGGCCTTATCAGGCGCTGATCGATCCGGCGGCGCGTCCGGGCCCCCTGCGACCGGTACTGCCCGACGAAGAACAGCAGCAGGAAGGCTGGACATGACCGCACTCGGACTCCTCTACCCGGGCCACTCCGCCGAGGACGACTACCCACGCATCGAGCAGCTCCTGGGCAGCGACATCCGGGTCGACGTGGTGCACACCGACATCGGCGAGGACGCCCACCGCGAGGACGCCCTGCTGGAGATGGGCTCGCCCGAACGCCTCGCGGCCGGCGTCGAGGAACTGCGCATGGGCGGCGCCGAGTCCGTGGTGTGGGCCTGCACCAGCGGCAGCTTCGTGCGCGGCTGGGAGGGCGCCCACGAGCAGGTGCGCGCCCTGGCCATGGCGGCCGGCATGCCGGCCTCCTCGACGTCCTTCGCCTTCGTGCACGCGGCCCAGGAGATCAAGGCGGGCCGGGTCGCGGTCGGGGCGACGTACCCGGACGACGTGGCCGCGATGTTCGCGGACTTCCTGCGGGCCGGCGGCCTGGAGGTGACCGGGGTCGAGGGCGCCGGGATCATCACGGCGGCCGAGGTCGGCACCTGGGGCGAGGCGGAGGTCTTCGCTCTGGCGCGGCAGGCCGACACCCCGGACGCGGACGCCCTCCTCCTCCCCGACACCGCTCTGCACACGGTCGCCCACCTCCCCGCCCTGGAGAAGGAACTCGGCAAGCCGGTCCTCACCGCCAACCAGGTCACGGTCTGGGAGGGCCTCCGCCTGGCGGACCGCCGCGTGAACGCACCGAGGCTGGGGGCACTGTTCACGAAGGAGCCGATTGTGCAGGTGTGAGAAATGTGAGGCCGACGCCCTCGGTATTTCCTTCGGTGGATACGTGAATTCCGCCGTCCAGAATGCCGGGGGCGCGCCATAATTGCGCTCTGCATCGGCATCGGGGGATGCGTCGGGGGATGCAGCAGGGAAAGTAACGGGGGATGTACATGTCGTCATTCACGCCGCCGCCACCTGCGCGGCCACCGGCACCACCGAGGCGGCAGGGCGATGCGGGGGCGGCCCACAAATGGCAGGCGATCGCGGCGCTGATCAGTGCCGGGGTGGGTGCGCTCACCTTCGCGGTCGGCTTCATCGGGCTCCCCGCGGCAGGTGTCACCTCGCCCGTGGCGGTCCGTGAAACCGTCACCGCGACGGTGAGCGTCACGACCACCGCGACGCCGCAGGGAAATCCCGGGGGTGGCTCCGGTGATCGGCCGTCACCGCAGTCCGAATCGGAGCCGGAAGTGCAGTGGTCGGGCCCGCTGCTTTCGCAGAACCAGGGATTCGATCTCGATCTTGTGCCACCCGCGGTGGGCGACGACGACATTGATCCCTGGGGTTTTGACGGGCAGAAAGTGAATCTCATCTACAACAACTACGCGCTTGTTCCCGAGGGGGAGGAACCTGGTTTCAGCGAGTGCAAGCTGCTCGCGACCACGAAACCCCAGTCGTCGCTCTCGGTGGGCGAAGGGCGGAGCGTCTGCCTCTTCACCGACGGCGGGCGCGTGGCGCTCGTCAGGGTGGACTCGCTCGATCCCGACAGCGAGATCACGAACCTGACCGTCAAGGTGTGGGACAAGGCATCTTCCGCATGATCTGGCGCAGGGAATAACCGGAGAGCGCCTCCTGTTAGTGCCGGACGGACAGCGCACGGCCCACAACAGGAGGCACCCCCGTGGCGGCAGACGAGACCCGAGGCATCGCACAGGGCACCGCCCCCGTCCCCCTCTCCGTACTGGACCTGGTCACGGTGGGCGCCGGGCACACCGCCACCGAGGCGCTGCGCACCAGCGTCGAGCTCGCCAAGCTGACGGAGTCGCGCGGCTTCCACCGGTACTGGGTCGCCGAGCACCACTCCATGCCCGGCGTGGCCTCCTCGTCCCCCGCAGTGATCCTGGCCCACCTCGCCGCCCACACCGAGCGCATCCGCCTCGGCTCGGGCGGCGTCATGCTGCCCAACCACGCCCCGCTGGTCATCGCGGAGCAGTTCGGCACCCTGGAGGCGCTGGCCCCGGGGCGGGTCGACCTCGGCCTCGGCCGCGCCCCCGGCACCGACGGCACCACCGCCGCCGCCCTGCGCCGCACCGACCGCCTCCACGAGGGCGCCGACGACTTCCCCGAGCAGCTCGCCGAGCTGACCCGCTTCCTCGACGACGACTTCCCCGACGGCCACCCCTACCGCCGTATCCACGCGGTCCCCGGCCCGATCCAGTCGACGTCCCCCGGTGGTGTCCAGTCCCCGCACCGCCCGCCGATCTGGCTGCTCGGCTCCTCCGGTTTCAGCGCCCGCCTAGCCGCCGAGCTCGGCCTGCCCTTCGCGTTCGCCCACCACTTCTCGGCCCAGAACACCATCCCGGCCCTGGACCTCTACCGCGAGGCCTTCCGCCCGAGCGAGATCCTCGCCGAGCCCTACGCCCTCATCGGCGTCTCCGCCCTCGCCACCGACGACGAGAAGGAGGCCCGCCGCCAGGTGCTCGCCGCGAGCCTCAACATGATCCGGCTGCGCACCGGCCGCCCCGGCCTCGTCCCCACCCCCGAGGAGGCGGAGGCCTACGACTTCAGCCCCGTGGAACGCGACTTCGCCACGTCCTGGAACGCCAACGTCGTCCACGGCACCGCCGACGAGGTCCGCGCCGGCCTCGACGACCTTCAGAAGCGCACCGGCGCCGACGAGCTGATGATCACGTCCCACGCGCACAGCGGGGCGGTGCGGCTGCGCTCGTACGAACTGATCGCCGACGCCTACGGCCTGCCGGCGGCCTGACCCGCCATCAGCTCGGAGATACGATCCGGCGACACCGGCCGCGAGTACAGCCACCCCTGGCCGGTGTCGCACCCGATCCGCCGCAGGCGGGAAGCCTGCGCGGACGTCTCCACGCACTCCGCGGTGACGGTGAGCCCCAGCCGGTGGGCGAGCTGGATCATCGCCTCGACGACGACCTCGTCGGCCGGGTTGGGCGGGGCGCCGGTCCCCTCGTACTGGAAGCCGCGGACGAAGGACCCGTCCAGTTTCAGCACCGCGACCGGCAGCCGGCTGAGGTAGGCGAGGTTGGAGTAGCCGGTGCCGAAGTCGTCGATGGCGATGTGGACGCCCATGTCGCTGAGGGCCTGCAGGGCCTGGAGCGGGCGGCCCGCCGAGCCCATCACCGCGGACTCCGTGAGCTCCAGTTGCAGCAGCCCCGGCGCCAGTTCCGTCTCCGCGAGGATCTCCGCCACGTCGGCGACCAGGTCGGAGTCCCACACCTGGCGGACGGCGACGTTGACGCTGACGAAGATCGGCGGCTCGCCCGGGTGGTCGAGCTGCCACTGCCGGGCCTGGCGGCAGGCGGTTGCCAGCACCCAGCGTCCCAGCGGCACGATCGAGCCGTCCTCCTCGGCCAGTGCGATGAACCGATTCGGCGTCAGCATCCCGAACTGCGGGTGGTTCCAGCGCACCAGCGCCTCCACGCCCCGCAGCCGCCCGTCCTCCATGCCGACCAGCGGCTGGTACTCCAGCGTGAACTCGCCGCGCTCGATGGCCGGCCGGAGGGTGGAGGCGAGGGCCTGACGGGTCATGCGGTGGGCGTTGCGCTCCGGGTCGAACAGCGTCCAGCGGGACTTGCCGTCGGCCTTCGCCCAGTACAGCGTCGTGTCGGCGGCCTGCACGAGGGCCGTGGGTGTGGTGCCGGCCGCGTGCCGCTCGACGACGCCGATCGACGCGGAGACCGACAGCCGGTGCCCGGCGATGTCGAAGGGGCTCTGCACCGCCTTGAGCACGGCCTCGGCGAGATCGGCGAGTTGGTCGGTGCCGGTGGAGTCCTCGACGAGCAGCGCGAACTCGTCGCCGCCGAGCCGGGCCACCAGCGGTGTGCTGCCCCGGGTGAGGCCCGCCTCGTCCGCGCACCGCGTCAGCCGCTCCGCTACGGCGGCCAGCAGCCGGTCGCCGACCCGGTGGCCGAGGGTGTCGTTGACGGCCTTGAAGCCGTCGAGGTCCAGATAGCACAGGCCGATCCGGCCGGTGCCGCCCTGCTCGTACGCCTCCGCCTCCAGCGCGGCCGACAGCCGTTCGAAGAACAGCGTGCGGTTGGGCAGCCGGGTCACCGGGTCGTGCATCTGCAAGTGCCGCAGCTTGGCCTGAAGTTCACGCTCGGAACTGACGTCGGCGACCGACAGCAGCACCCCCGGTTCACCCGTGCCCAGCGGCGCGACGGTGACCTGCGTCCACAGGTACTGGCCGTCGGGGTTCTTCAGCCGCCGGGTGCAGCGCAGCCGGGCCTGCCGGCCGCGCAGCACCTCCTGGTAGGCGTGCCAGGTACGGGCGTCGGAGGTCAGGTCCACCAGATCGGCGGCGATCCGCCCGGCGAGCGCCTCGGGCGCGTGGCCGAGGAGTTCGCCGAGGGTGTGGTTGGCGCTGACGACCAGCCCCTCGCGGTCGACGACGGCCATGGCGAGCGGCGCGGCCACGAAGGCCGACCGGTACGCCGGGGAATCGGTACGAGAAGACGTGTTGTAGTCACTGTCTGTGACGGCCGCCCGGTCGAGGTCTGTCGCGGGCGCCGGCCCTTCGGAGGTTCCGCTCACCGTTCGCTCCCGCAGTGCACTCGATCTCTGTCCGTGCAGGAAAGTGTGCCGATCATAGAGGCTGGCCCCCACCCCTTCCAGCCACTGCCCAGTGTCCCGGAACGACGGGCCTTTCTGACAGATCGTTTCTGCCCGCACCTGGACGGCTTGTTGGGCCGCCCGACCAGGTGTGACGTTCCGTGAGCGATTCGGGGTGTCGATTCTGACGGTTCCTCGGCTGACTCACTCTTCTGGTGCAGACAAACAGGGCGTAGTACGACAATCTCACACAGGCTGGGTGCGGTGTCCCGTGAACCGCATCCGGAGGTCCCCGTGCCGCGCCCCTTCCCGCGCCCCCGACTGCGCAGCACCGCGGCGGTGTTCACCACGATGTCGGCGCTGGCCGCCACCTCCCTCATCACCGGCCCGTCGGCCGCCGAGCCGTTCTCCGCGGCCGCCTGCGCGCTCACCCGCACCGAGGCCCACCACTCGGAGGGCGTCGACACCTGGAACGCCGCCTATCCGCGGCCCACCCGCACGCTGGACGCGGTGATGGTGTTCCTGTCCTTCCCGGACGCGACCCCGCGCACCACCCCCGGCCAGCTCGCCGCCGACCACTTCCCCGCGACCAGCCGCTTCTTCGAACAGGCCTCCTACGGCAGGTTCACGCTGCGCCCGCATCCGCTGCGGAACTGGATCCGGATGCCGCAGCCGTCGACGTCGTACGTCATAGAGCGTGACTGGAACGCGTCGCATCGCGCCGAGTATCTGCGCGACGCGCTGGCCGCGGCGGACGGGCAGGTGGACTTCTCCCGCTACGACGTCGTCTACTTCGTCGCCGATCCGGACGCGCCCGGCGTGGACTCGGACGCCACGAAGGTCGTCAACCTCGACACCCCGCTGCGGGCGGACGGCACGGACATCCGCCGCGTCGTCACCGTCTTCGAACAGCACCCACCGGACCGCTTGGTCCTGGCCCACGAGACCGGCCACGTCTTCGACCTCCCCGACCTCTACCACCGCCCCGTCGACGGCAAGGGCGACTGGGACACGTACGTCGGCGACTGGGACCTGATGGGCAGCCAGTTCGGACTGGCCCCGGACCTGTTCGGCTGGCACAAGTGGAAGCTGGGGTGGCTGGACCCGCGGCAGGTGACATGCGTGGGCAAGCCGACGCGGCTGACGCTGGAACCGCTGGGGGCGGGGCCCGGGGCGCCGGTCGCGGGCCGTCCCGCCTTCGGCCTGGGGCGCGGCACCAAGCTGGCGGTGGTCCGCACCGGCCCCGAGACCGCCCTCGCCTTCGAGGCCCGCAGCCCGGCCGGCAACGACGCGGGGACCTGCAAGGAGGGGGTCCTGGTCTACCGGGTACGCGCCGGAGCCGCGTCCGGCGGCGGCCCGATCCAGGTCATCGACGCCCACCCGCACACGGAGGCCTGCTGGGAGTCCTCGGTCTACCCACCCCTCGCGGACGCCCCGGTCGCGTTGGGGGAGAGCTTCACGGTGCCGGGGGACGGCGTACGGGTGAAGGTGGAGGGCCGGACGGTCTCCGGGGCGTGGACGGTGAAGATCACGCCGTAGCGGATGGACAACCGGCGAAACACGAGAAGCCCCTCGCTTCCGCGAGGGGCTTCTCGTTCGTCTGTGCGCCGCCAGGGACTCGAACCCCGGACCCGCTGATTAAGAGTCAGCTGCTCTAACCAACTGAGCTAGCGGCGCCTGCTGACGTCGTAGACCTTAGCATCCTGATCGGCCGGGGGAAAAATCGATATCCGCACGGCCGCGCGTGCCGCCCGTACGGCCGCCCAGAGCAGGATCTCGGGGCCCGGCAGCCAGGGGTGGCGGGTGTCCGGGGCGACCAGCCAGCGGCTGTCGAACGGGGTCGGCGTGGTGCGGGTCGGCAGGGGTGCGGGGAGCGTCACCGCGTCGCCGTTGCCGTGGCACAGCAGCGGCGGGATCGCGCCCGTGCGGCCGCACTCCTCCCACTGCAGCAGCGACGGCAGCCGATACGCGGTGCCCGGCGCCGCGAACAGCAGCATCCGGCCCCGGAACATCGCCACCGGCCCCGAGCCCGGCCCGTCGCCCCATAACCGGTCGAGCATCCGGCGCCCGAACATGGCGGGCGCGCTCACGACGTCGAACGAGGCGCCGCACGGCAGCACCACCGGGGCGTCCGGGCGCTCCCGCCAGAGGGCGAGGGTGCTGCGCGGATACGTTCCTGCCGAGGCGAGCCAGGCCGCACCGTCCGCAGTGACCCCGCAGACGTCGGAACGGTCGGAGAACGGCTCGATGCGTGTGTCGCTCATGCATCCAGATGTACCGGGCGTGAGCGTCCCGTCTCCGATGGTTGCCGGAAATCGGGACAGGAGGGGGTGGGAGGGGGTATCTTGCCCGCCTGGCATATGCCAGAACGTGTCCGGTGCGGCACGGCGGCTACGCCGGGCCGGGGAGCCCCTCGCCCTCGGCGCCCTCCGCGGTCCCGCGCATCAGGTCCCGCCCGAACTCGACCATCTTCTTGGCATAGTCCTCGGTCCACTCGGCCCGCTCCGCGATGTCCGCCGGCGTCAGCCGGTCGAAACGGCGGGGGTCGGCCAGCTGGGCCGCGGCGATCGCCTGGAACTCCACGGCACGGTCCGTCGCCGCACGGAAGGCATGCGTCAGCTCCGTCGCCCGGGCGAGCAGCGCCCTGGGGTCGTCGATGGACTCCAGGTCGAAGAAGTGCTCCGGGTCGGCGGCCGCCTGCGCGGGCTCGAAGAGCAGGGGCGCGGGGCGTAGCCGCGGTTCGTTCCGACGCGGCGTGGGCTCCGCCATGTCTTCTCCTCCTCGTACGTCGCTGATGCCCCCTCCGTCGGGGAAGCGGGCCATCGTCCATTGTCGCGCGCCCGCGCAAGGGCCCCGTAAGGGTCAGGGCTCGAAGCCCACCCGGTGCTCCGCCAGATGCGCCGGCACCGCATGGTTCGTCATGGCTGCCACCCCACCCGGTGCTCCGCCAAGTGCGCCAGCACCGCATGGTTCGCCTCCCACCCGTCCGGGAACTTCACCACCGTCCCCAGCTGCACCGGCTCCGTCGACGGATAGTCGTCCAGGAGGTCGCCCACGCCCGCCCGGCACACCACGATGCACGCGTGCCGGTGGCGGGAGGCGAGGACGCAGAGGCGGCCGGTCTCCAGGTGGAACGCCGTGGCGTCGGGGCGGCCGGACAGGGGGTGCAGGACCACCGTGACGTCGTACTCGCGGCCCTGGAGGCGGTTCGCCGTGTCGACGGTGACGTCCGTGACGCCCAGGTCGGTGAGGGCCGCGCGGACCGCCGCCGCCTGGTCGCGGTGGGCCGTGCCGACGGCGATGCGGTCGGCGGTGAGGGGTGCTGGGTCGGGGGAGCGCTCCGAGGTGGCCGCGCCGCCACGGTCCAGCAGGCGCCGTACGACCGTCGCTACCGCCCGTACCGCCTCCGGGTCCGTGCGCGGGGTGTGCCGGGCGGGCAGCTCCAGCAGGCCCCAGCCGGACTCCGCCGCCTCGTCGATGACCCGGTCGGGGCCCGAGCCGTCCGAGGGGATCGCGAAGGACAGGGCGCGGTCGCCGTGGTCGGTGCCGCTACGGAACGGGGTGTACGGGTAGAAGGCGGCCGAGACCAGGGGTGCGGCCGAGGCCGGGAGCCGCCACGACACCGGGAGGCGGTGCTGGGGGAGCTCCGGGTTGTGCGCCAGGAGGGTCGTGACCGCGGACGCCGAGGGGTCGTACGACAGGCCCGCCCACTGCTCGCTGCCCACGATCGCGAACGGGTCCAGCTGGCCCGGGTCGCCCACGAACAGCGCCCGCCGGAACAGGCCCGCGACGGCGAGCAGGGAGTCCGAGCGCATCTGGTACGCCTCGTCGACGATCGCGTGCTCCCACGGCTCGTCGACCTTGACGTGCGCCCACTTGGCGGCCGTGGAGATCGTGATCGGCAGCCCGGTCAGCTCGGCCGCCTTCGCGGACTTGCGTACGTTCGGCAGCTCGTCCAGCGCCTTGTCGTACGCGTCCGTGTCGCTGCTGTGCAGGCGGCCGACCGGGAGGTCCGGGTTCTTCTCGGCGAGCCGCAGTACCAGGTCGTCGACCTGGGCGTTGGTCTGTGCCACCACCATCAACGGGCGGCCCGCGTCGGCCAGTTCGAGGGCCGCGCGGACGACCAGCGTGGACTTGCCGGCCCCGGGCGGGGAGTCGACGACGACTCCGCGCGCCTCGCCGTGCAGCGTGTCACGGAGGATCGCGTCGGTGGCCCGCGCGGCGGCCGTACCGGGGTCGAAGAGCTCGGAGACGGTGGTCACAGGACGTCCTCCGGGGTCAGCGGGTCGGCGGCTTCCTGGCCGGCCTCACCGGGCGGCCCGCCGTGTGTCCACGGGGTGTTCTCCGGGTCGGGGAGCTTCGCGCCGCCCCGCTGCTCGTGCTCGAAGAGCGTGAAGCAGAGCCGGTCGCCCTTCTCGGGGACCGACCCCGGCTCGGGCTCCTTGCCGCGGCCCATCTTGTCGAGGATGCGCAGGACGACGCAGTCGCCGTCGTGGCCGACGAACTCGGCCGACTGCGGCTTCCCGCCCAGCGAGCGGTACACCTTCACGCGCTCCCCGAGATGCGGCCGGTCGTCCGTGCGGAGCGTGACGAGCGGGCGCGGGCTGGGGCGCTTGCCCTCGCTGTACGTCATGACGACATCCGTGACCTCGCCCGCGAACGCCTCCCCGGACAGCCGCCGCCCCGCCATCACCAGCGGGTCGTCGAGGGCCTCCTGCGCCTCCAGCCGGGCCTGCTCGCGCTCGCGCGTGGCGAGCTTGTTGGCGGCGGTCACCGCGTCGTCGCGGCGCGGCTGCGGAGGCTCGCCGGCGGTGATCCGGTCGCGATGGGACGTGAACGACCAGCGGTCGCGGGTCCAGCGCTCCGCCACGCGCGCGCCCTCGGGCAGCTCCCGCAGCAGGTCCAGGCCGCGCCACACCGCGTCCCAGGTGGGACGGGTCCGGCTCGCGACGAGGTCCCTGATCGCGCGCTCGGCGGCGGTGAGTTCACCGAGCCGGTCGTCCGCCTCCAGGCCGTCCTCGGCGGCGGCCAGGGCCGTACGCGCGCGGTCGTAGCGCTCGATGGCGGGGGCGAGCAGCTTGTTGTCGAACGCCGGGTCGGTGGCCGGGCCGGCCGGCGGGTGCAGCAGCTGGCCCTTGGCGTCCCGGGCGAGCTCGGCCGCGCGGGCCGCCTCGGCGCCGGTCATGCCCTCCGGGGGGTCGATCCAGGCCAGCAGCGCGCCCAGGTGCTGGTCCTCCAGGGTGGACTGGCCGGTCGCCCAGTGCCGGGACAGCAGTTCGGTCGCGGCGAGCAGCAGGGCGGAGCCGGGAACGCGGGCCCGCTCGCCGAAGTGGGTCAGCCACCGGCCCAGCAACGGCACGCGCGGGGGCGCGGGATGCGGGGCTTCCGGGTCCTGCTCGGCCGTACGGCGAAAGCGCGTCGAGCGCCCGAGCAGCCGGACGTAGTCGATGCCCGCGCGGCTCGGCACGATCAGTTGCGGGGCGTCCGCGCACAGCTCGACCTCGACCTTGACCCGCTTGCCGGTCTCCGGATCGGTCTCGCTGCGCTCGGCGGCCTCCACGGCCTCGGCGTAGGAGTCCACGTACGGCAGGACGACGTCCGCCAGCTCCGCCAGGAACTGGAACCGGAGGTCACGGTCGCGCGGCTGCGGTACGACGAGCAGGCGCGGGGCGTCCCGGTCGGTGCCGACGAGCGCGCCGAGCGGGGCACCGGCCTCACCGGCGGTGGTGAGCGGGACGAAGACCAGGGGGTGGTCGGCGAGGTGCCGGTGCCGGACGGTCGCGGCGGGCTGGGCGCGGCCGGTGCTGACGGCTTCCAGACGGGCGAGGGTGGAGATCAGCGACATGCGGCGGCTCCCAGTGCCTCCGCGCGCAGGGCGGCGGCTCTGCGCAGGGCGGCGACGGCCGGATCGGCCGGGTCGCCGGCCTCCCCGCGGGCCGCCGCCAGGACGTCCGGCACCGTGGTCAGGGCGCCCAGCTCGGCCCGTACGGACCGGCCCAGGGACGTCACCGCGCCCGCCGCGCGGGAGCGGTCGCGGCAGTGGAAGGCCAGCTCGCAGGCGGACAGGCACTCGGGTGCGTACGTCGCCGGGACGGACTCGACGGCGGCCGTCAGCTCCTCGGCGGGTCGCGCGGGATCGAAGCAGGTGCCCTCGGGGAGGGCGTCGGCGATGTCCTCGATGCGGGTGAGCCGGGCCAGCTGGCGGCTGGTGACCGCGCGCTGCTTGCGGACGTCGACGGCGGAGGCGGTGGGCAGGTTGGAGAAGTCCTTGGGGCAGACGAGGAGGATCTGGTGGCCCACCTCGGGGTCGGGGACGTCCGCCACGGTGATGCGGGCGGCGACCTCCTCCAGCGCCAGCACGTAGACCGCTGCCTGGCGGGCTGCGGCGCCCACCTTCGCCGGGTCCGCGGAGCCGTCCAGCATCGGGAAGGACTTGATCTCCACGACCGTCCAGCCGCCGTCCGGATGCACCACGACCGCGTCCGGCTCCAGGAAGGCGGGGGAGCCCGCGACGTCGAGGGCGAGCATCGGGTGATCGAGCAGCGTCCACGCGCCGTACGCCTCCGTCGCCTCGCGCAGGGCCAGCGCGGTGCGGGCGGTGCGGCCCTCGGGGCCGATCGCGCTGAGGTCGGGCACGCGCGCGTCGGTGGGGGGCTCGGCGTAACGGTCCAGCTTCTCGTGCACCAGCCGCAGCAGTTCGGCGCCGCCGTCGGCCTTCACCTTCGCCTCGAAGGCGTTGCCCCGGGTGAGCGCGAACTGCGACTGCCCGAACGCCGACGGGGAGCCCAGCGCGCTCGCCAGCGTCGCCTTGTTCACCCCCGCGCCGTCCAGGATCGCGCGCCTTCTGCAGCCCGGGTTCGCGGCGAGGGCGGCCAGGGCGCGGGCATCCAGCGCCTTGGCCGGTACGTCGGGGCCGCGCAGCTCAGCGAGCTGCTGCCGGAGCGCCGGCCCCCGCGTCCGTGGGGGCGGCACTCGGCTCGGGTCCCGCTCCGATCCGTGACTCGCGCTGCCGTGGAATTCGCTCACCCGCGGAAGTCTGGCATCCGCCACTGACAATTGAGGCCTGTGCGGCCCCAGTGCCCGCGGTGACAGGCGTGAGAACCGTCGCCACACGCCCCTTGACCCCGTCCGCGGCGCGCAGCACGAGCGGCGCCAGCAGCAGCCCGACGCCCATGACGGCGGCGCCCGCGACGGCGTCGAGGAAGTAGTGGTTGGCGGTGCCCATGACCACGATCGTGGTGATCAGCGGGTAGGCGACACCGGCGGCCTTCGTGATACGCGTCCCGCCGTACCGCCACAGCATGACCCCGCACCACAGCGCCCAGCCCACGTGCAGGCTCGGCATGGCCGCGTACTGGTTCGTCATGCCGCCCATGCCACGGGGCGCGCTCGCCTCGCCGCCCCACCAGCCGTACGAGCTGTACTGGGCCATGGTGTCGACGAAGCCGTGGCCCGGGGACAGGAGGCGGGGCGGGCAGGTGGGCAGCAGGGTGAAGCCGATCAGACCGATGAACGTGGACGTCATCAGCCAGGTGCGGGCGGCGCGGTAGCGCACGGCGTGCGACCGGAACAGCCAGATCAGGATCGCCGGGGTGACTAGGTAGTGCAGCGACGCGTACCAGAAGTCGGCCGGGACGCCGATCCAGGCCTCGCGGGTGAACAGCCGGTTGAGCGGGTGCTCGGCGTTGATGTGGAGGAACTTCTCCACCCGCAGGATCGCCAGGCCGTGGTCCACGGCGTGTGTGACGTCCCCCCGGGCCAGGAGGCGCCCCGCCGAGTAGCAGGCGTACACCAGGAGGATCAGCGGCAGCTCGGTCCACCAGCGCAGCCGGGTACTCGGGGCCGTCTCGCTGCCCGGTGTCTCGGCGTGCGGCATCCGATCGCCTCCCCCTTCTCGTCGCGGCGTCCGGTTGCCCGGTCTTACCACTTTACGGTGTATGTGCTTCGACCCCGTGCGCGGGCCCCCGGCACTCTAGGACGCAGAGATCGACCGACGGGTTGCCCCCGCACAGCGTGCGCGATGATGGGTGCCGCCCGCCCGGTTTTTTCCTCGAAAGGTCCTTCGTCACATGGCACCGCGCATCCTGCTCGCCCGGCACGGCCAGACCGCATGGTCCCTGGCGGGCAAACATACGGGCAGGACGGACGTGCCGCTGCTGGAGGAGGGCCGGCGCGGCGCCAAACTCCTCGGCGAGCGCCTGCACCGGCCGCCGCTGGACGGCCTACCGGGCGTCGAGGTGCGCACCAGCCCGCTGTCACGCGCGCGGGAGACGTGCGAACTCGCCGGGTTCGGCGAGCGCGCGAGTGAGTGGGACGCACTGGTCGAGTGGGACTACGGCGCGTACGAGGGCATGACCCCGGACGAGATCCAGGCCGTGAACCCGGGCTGGCTCATCTGGCGCGACGGCGTCCCCGAGGGCGAGACCCTGGCGGAGGTCACCGCCCGCGCGGACGAGGTGGTGGCGTGGGCCCGCGAGGCGGACCGGGACGTCCTGGTCTTCGCCCACGGCCACATGCTGCGCTCCATAGGGGCACGGTGGCTGGGCCTGCCGCTCGACTTCGCCGCCCGGATCAGGCTGAACCCGACATCGCTGTCGGTGCTCGGCTGGGCGTACGGCGAGCCGGCGGTCGAGAGCTGGAACGACACGGGCCACCTGGCGGGCTAGCCGGCTCCCTACGCCGTACGCGGCAAGGAAGCGTGCCGCTCCAGGAACGTGTCCACCCCTGACGCCCGCCGGTGCGGCAGCAGCACGCGCGCGGTCCCCGCCAGCATCGACTGGATCCGTGACGACTGGACCTGTCCCAGCAGATCCAGCACCCGCATCCCGGCGGCGGCCGCCTCGTCGGGACGGCCCCCGCGCGCGAGGTCGTCGGACAGTTCGGCCGTGTACAGCGCGATGTTCCGCGTGAAGTGCGGATCCTGGAGCTGCGCCGCCCGATGCGCGTGCCGGGCCGCCCGCGGCCAGTCGCCCAGCGTCGACCAGCACTGCGCCTCCAGGCCCTCCAGCTCGGCCTCCCCGTAGAAGCTCATCCACTCGGGGTCGGCGTCCGAGGGGCCTCGCTCGTACAGGGCCTGGGCCCGGGCCAGCGCCTGTTCGCAGCCGGTGCGGTCGGCGAGCCCCGCCCAGCCGCCCGCCTCCCGCAGTGCGAGCAGTGACATCAGCCGGGCGGACCCGAGCGGCCGCCCGACCCGCTGCGCGGCCTGCGCGGCCCGCACCGCCTCCCGCGGCCGCCCCGCGTCCCGCGCGAGGAACGCCGTGTTGCAGAAGGCGTGCGACTCCAGACCGGCGTCCCCGGTCATCCGCGCGGTCGCGAGCGCCTCCGCGTAGTGCGAGCGCGCGTCGTCGAACCGGCCCGAGTCGTGCGCCAGCCAGCCCACCGAGATGGCGAGTTCCCCGGCGCCCGCGTGCAGCCGCTCGGCCGTGGTCTGTCGGGTCGCACCGGCGTCCAGCAGCGCGTAGGCGGCGCGCAACGGTGTCGCCGCGCGCCGGTACAGGCCGTCCGCGCCGTGCCGGTCGTCCAGCAGCCGGATCCGCCGTACCGCTTCTTCCAGGGCGTCCGCTTCGGGGGCTCCCGCGCGCGGGACGCGCCGGTCCGCCGCCGCTGCGGCGGGCGCGAGTCCGATCGTGCCCAGTGAGGCGACGGCCACGGTGGCGCCCCCGCCGGTCATGAATGCGCGACGCAGCACGTCGCTCTCCTCGTAGTTGTCGTGCGTCTCGTACGGGTTCTGCGGGTCATACGGCTCGTACGCCCCCCATGTCTCACCTGTCGCGCCACCCGCGGCGTACGCGGGTGGCGCAACGTGGTTCGGGGGCGCGTCCTCGGCGGCGCGCGCCCCGCGTCCGCGTACGGACGCCCGGGAGGCGAAGCCCAGGTCGGTGAGCGTGCGGCCGGGGAACATGTGCAAGAACACCCGCTCGTACGCGTAGTTGGGGCAGCGGATCTCGCCCGCCTCGACCCGGCCCACATAGCGCGCGTCACAGCTGACCCGCTCGCCGATCTCGCGCGCGGCCCGTCGTACCGCCGCGGCGAACTCGGCCGGGGAGCGCTGTCCGCGCAACTCCCGGAACGCGAGATTGGGCCGCGGTGGCCTGGGGGACTGGAACGAGGTCACCTTTGACGTCGCCATGGCCGGGTCCTCTCGTGCGAACCGTCGAACCATGCCGGATCCCTGGTGAGTTGAGTGGTATGTCACTGTCGTCACCCTGGTTCCGGCGGGCAAGAACGTACCTGCTGTATCGGACCCGCCACGCAGTGTTTGGCTACAAACCGGATATCTCATCCACGATCTGCCATGAACTGCCATCCTTTGCGGCTGACTTGTGCCGTAGCCGTTGACGCCGCCGCGCGTTGAACTCCATGGACCGGGAGCAGCCCGACTCCCGGGCCGCTCGTCCTAGGAGGGGTTCCGTGGTGGAGGCCGGGATGGAGACCAGCCAGAGCATCGAGGTGGGTACGCCGCTGACGGAGTGCAGCGAGCCACCGGTCCCGGAGGTCGGTTGCGACCTCGTCACGGTGCCGACCCGGCAGGGGCTGGAGGCGGTCGACATCCTGCGGCGGGGCGTCGGGGACGCGGTGGGGCCCGTGCTGCACGACGACGGGGGAGACACCCTCGGCTTCGTGGTCCCGCCGGGGACGGCGGCCGCGTGGGACGTGCCGGGCAGCACCTGCACGGAGACCGACGGGCGGGGGCTGCGGCTCAACCCCGAGCCGCCGGTGGAGGGGTCGGACTGGCTGCTGCCGCCCGGCGAGGCCGACCTGGCGACGGACCCGGCGGTGCTGCGGGCGGCGCTCGGGGAGGCGGCCCGGCTGATCGCGGCGGCGGACAACTGCCGCTGAGGTGCGCGGGACGAGCTGGGCGGGCCTGACGGCCCCCGGCTTGCGACAATGGGCGAATGGCAAGGTCCCGTAGCTCCCGGCGCGCAGCCGCCACCGTCGAACCCGTGGTGGAACCCGTCGACGGCGGACTCGCCGAGCTGATCCCCGACCGGGAGCGCGCGCGGGCCTGGACCCTGCTCATCGACGGCGCCCCGCAGTCTCATGTCGACCTCGACGACCCCGCCCGGCTCACCTTCGAGTACCAGCGCCGCCTCGGCCATGTCATCGACCTCGTCGCCCCGTCCGGCAAACCTGTGCACGCCGTGCATCTCGGCGGCGGCGCCCTCACCCTCGCCCGGTACACCGCCGCGACCCGCCCCCGCTCCACCCAGCAGGTCGTCGAGCGCGACGCGGCCCTCGTCCAACTGGTCCGCCGGGAGCTGCCGTTGGATCCGAACGCCCGCATCCGGGTGCGTTCCGTCGACGCCCGTGAGGGACTCGCCAAGGTGCTCGACGGCTGGGCCGACCTCGTCATCGCCGATGTGTTCAGCGGGGCGCGCACCCCGGCCCATCTGACCTCGACCGAGTTCCTGGACGAGGTCCGCAGGGCCCTCAGGCCCGGCGGGATCTACGCCGCCAACCTCGCCGACGGACCCCCGCTCGCCCACCTCCGCGGCCAGATCGCCACCGCCGCCGCCCGCTTCGAGCACCTCGCCCTGATCGCCGACCCGACGGTCCTGCGCGGCAAACGCTTCGGCAACGCGGTGCTGGTCGCCTCCGACACCCCGCTCCCGATCGCCGAACTGACCCGCCGCGCGGCCTCCGACCCGCACCCCGGCCGCCTCGAACACGGCCGCGCGCTCCTGGACTTCACCGGCGGCGCGGTCCCCGTCACGGACGCGGCGGCGGTCGCGTCACCCGCGCCGCCGCCCTCGGTGTTCCGCTGAACGACCCCGGTCAGTACGTCCCCACGTCCACCCGCGGCGCGCTGTCGTGCCATGTGCAGAACACCGACACCCGGTCCGCGCCGGACGCGAACTCCACCCGGATCCACGTCTCCGTCTTCCACACCTGCATCGACCAGCCCGCGGCCGGGGTGGCCGAGACGAGCGTCGCGGAGGTCTTCCCGAGCGAGAACACCGCCCGGCCGCCCTCGGTGTCGTAGCTCTTGACCTCGCCCGAGGCGGTCGGGCTCGGGGACGTCGTCGGGGTCCTGGACGGGGTCGGCGTGGGGGACGGCTTCCGGGACGCCGGGCTCTTCGGCGCGGACGGCGACGCGGAGGGCCGGGCCGTCGACGAAGCCAGCGGCTTCGAGTCCTGGGTGGTGGCCTCGGCCACCGTGATGGGCAGGGCGCGCGGCGGGTCGTAGGCGGTGCCCGCCATCACCGTGTGGACACCCCACCACGACAGCGTGACCGCCGCGCCCGTGGCGAGCGACCAAGCCAGTACGTGTACGAGTCCTCTGCGCATCGCCGGTCATACTGCCTCACAGACACCAGCAGCCGCATGCGTGGGGAGTTGTCCACAGGCCCGGATGCGGCTCGCCCGCATGGCGTACGGTGCGGCGCATGGCAAGTGTGCTCGTGGTCGAGGACGACCAGTTCGTACGCTCGGCGCTGATCCGGCAGCTGACCGACGCCGCCCACACGGTGCGGAGTGTCGGTACGGCGCTGGAGGCGCTGCGCGAGGTCGCCCATTTCCGTTTCGACGTCGTCATCCTCGACCTCGGTCTGCCCGACCTGGACGGGTCCGAGGCGCTGAAGATGCTGCGCGGGATCACGGACGTGCCTGTGATCATCGCCACGGCCCGGGACGACGAGGCGGAGATCGTCCGGCTGCTGAACGCGGGAGCGGACGACTATCTGACCAAGCCCTTCTCGGTGGAGCACCTCTCCGCCCGGATGGCCGCCGTCCTGCGGCGCTCGCGGGCGGTCGTGGGGGAGGCCGCCCCGGAGTCCGTACTGCGGGTCGGCGGCCTCACCGTCGACCCGCTGCGCCGCCAGGCCGAGCTGGACGGCGTCCGCCTGGACCTCACCCGCCGCGAGTTCGACCTGCTCGCCTTCCTCGCCGGCCGCCCCGGTGTCGTCGTCCCCCGCAAGGAGCTCCTCGCCGAGGTGTGGCAGCAGTCCTACGGCGACGACCAGACCATCGACGTCCATCTGTCCTGGCTGCGCCGGAAGTTGGGGGAGACCGCGGCCAGTCCCCGCTATCTGCACACCCTGCGGGGAGTCGGTGTGAAGCTGGAGCCACCGCTATGAGGTGGGCACTGGTCAAGGTCTGCCTCGCGGTCACCACCATGGTCGTGGTCGCCTTCGCGGTCCCGCTGGGCCTCGTCATCAAGGAGATGGCCCGGGACCGCGCCTTCTCCAACGCCGAGCGGGAGGCCGCCGCCGTCGCCCCGGCCCTGTCCATCACCACCGACCGGGACCAGCTGGAGCGGGTCGTCGCCTCCGCGGGCTCGGAGGACGGGATGGCCGTCCACATCCCCGCGAGCGGCGACAGCGCCGCCGTCGACATCGGACGCCGGCGCGCCGCCGACGGCGACGTGGCGACCGTACGCAAGCTCGGCCGCGCCTCCACCACCGAGGTGCCGGGCGGCTCCACGCTGCTCCAGCCCGTCGCGCTGAGCTCCGGCGAGATCGCGGTCGTCGAGGTGTACGTCCCCGAGGCCGAGGTCAGCAACGGCGTGGCCACCGCGTGGGCGGTGCTCGCCGGGGTCGGCGTCGCGCTGATCGTCGGCTCGGTCGCGGTCGCCGACCGGCTGGGCGTACGGATGGTGAAGCCCGCGCAGAAGCTCGTCGAGGGCGCGCATGAGCTGGGGGAGGGGAAGCTGGGCGTGCGGGTGCCCGAGGAGGGGCCCATCGAACTGCGGCTGGCCGCGGTGGCGTTCAACTCCATGGCCGACCAGGTGGTGCAACTGCTGGTCAATGAGCGGGAGTTGGCGGCCGACCTGTCCCATCGCCTGCGTACGCCGCTGACCGTGCTGCGGCTCAACGCGGCCTCGCTCGGGGACGGGCCCGCCGCCGAGCAGACGCGGGCCGCGGTCGCCCAGCTGGAGCGGGAGGTCGACACCATCATCCGGACCGCGCGGGAGGCCAAGCCGCAGACCGCGGCCGTCGGGCCGGGCGCCGGGTGCGACGCGGCCGAGGTGGTGCGGGAGCGGATGGCGTTCTGGTCGGCGCTCGCCGAGGACGAGGGGCGCAAGGTGCGGGTGGCGGGCGTCGAGCGGCCGGTGCGGATACCCGTGGCCCGCGCCGACCTGGCCGCCGCGCTGGACGCCCTGCTCGGCAACGTGTTCCGGCACACCCCCGAGGGCACCGCCTTCGCGGTCGACGTCCACAACGGCGAGGACGCGGTGATCGTGCTGGTCTCCGACGCGGGGCCCGGCATCCGCGACCCCGAGGCCGCGATGGCCCGTGGGCGCGGGTCGGGCAGCGCGGGGTCGACCGGGCTCGGGCTGGACATCGTGCGCCGGCTCGCGGAGGGGACCGGCGGGGACGTGCGGATCGGGTCGTCGGTGCTCGGCGGCACCGAGGTGCGGATCTGGATCCAGCTGGACGGACGGGTGCCCGAGCGCCGGGGACACCGGGTGCGCAGGCGTCGTACGGGCAGATTGGTCTCTACCTTTAACCGTCCCCGATCCCATCCTTAAGCGCACCCTAAGATCGCCAACCACCGTCCGGAACAGGCACTTTGCCCGTTTCCGGCTCGCTAGCGTGCTGCCGCACCCCACCCCCGAACAACGAAGGCAGGCACGCCATGAGCACGCACCGGCGCAAGGTGAGCGGCAGGAACAAGGTGATCGCCGGGGCCGTCGCCGCGGCCGTGGTCGGTGGCGGCGCGATCCTGCTCACCGGCACCGCCCAGGCCGCCGGGATCGGCGCCGCGTACACGAGGACCAGTGACTGGTCGACGGGTTACACCGCCCAGTACGTCGTGACGAACAACAGCGGCGCGGCCGAGAAGGACTGGAAGCTGGAGTTCGATCTGCCGACGGGCTCGAAGCTGAGCTCGCTGTGGAACGCCGAGTCGAGCGTGAGCGGGCAGCACGTCACCGTGACCTCGGCCAAGTGGGACACCGACGGCCTGGCCGCCGGCGAGTCCGTCACGGTCGGCTTCGTCGTCAACGGCACCGGCGCGCCGACCGGTTGTCGCATCGACGGCGCCGGCTGTTCCGCGGACACCACCGCGACGCCGGAACCGACCGGCCGCCCCACCGAGACGGCTTCCCCGAAGCCGACCCCGACTCCGACTCCGACCGCGACGAGCAAGCCCACCGCCACGGCGGCCCCCACCCCCACCTCCACGAGCAGCCCCGGCACCGGTACCACCACCGACGCCGGCTTCGCCCCCTACGTCGACACCTCCCTCTACCCGGCCTTCGACCTGGTCGCGAGCGCCACGGCCACCGGCGTGAAGGACTACAACCTCGCCTTCGTCACGGACGGCGGCGGCTGCACCCCGAAGTGGGGCGGCGTGACCGACCTCGCGAGCGACGCGGTGGCCGCGCAGATCGGCGCCCTGCGTGCCAAGGGCGGCGACGTCCGGGTGTCCTTCGGCGGCGCGGCGGGCAGCGAACTGGCGACGACCTGCTCGTCGGCGGACGCGCTGGCGGCGGCGTACGGCAAGGTCGTGGACGCCTACGACCTCACCAAGGTCGACTTCGACGTCGAGGGCGGCGCGCTGCCCAACACCACGGCGAACACCAACCGCGCCAAGGCGATAGCCAAGCTCCAGGCCCAGCACCCGGACCTGGACGTCTCCTTCACCCTCCCGGTCATGCCCGAGGGCCTCACCCAGGACGGCGTCAACCTGCTGTCCAACGCCAAGAGCAACGGCGTCGCCATCGACACCGTCAACATCATGGCCATGGACTACGGCCCCGCCTACAGCGGCGACATGGGCACGTACGCCGAGCAGGCCGCGACGGCCACGCAGGCCCAGGTCAAGAGCGTCCTCGGACTCTCGGACGCTGCCGCCTGGAAGGCCGTCGCCGTCACGCCCATGATCGGCGTCAACGACGTCACCAGCGAGATCTTCAAGGTCGAGGACGCCGGCCAGCTGGTGAACTTCGCCAAGTCCAAGGGCCTCGGCTGGCTCTCCATGTGGTCCGCCACCCGCGACAAGCAGTGCTCCGGCGGCGCCAAGAACTACGCCGACGCCACGTGCAGCTCGATCGTCCAGGACGAGCACGCCTTCTCGAAGACGTTCGCCGCCTACAACTGACCGTCGCGACCGGCCATCCCCCCACGAGAAAAGCGGGGCGCGGCATCCCTCTCGGATGCCGCGCCCCGCTCCCGCTCCCCCATCTCAGCGGTGGCTTCAGATCTCCGTGGCCGCCGGCAGCGTCCCGGTCCGGGCCGCCTGCCCGTACCACAGGGCGCTCGACTTCGGCGTGCGCGCGAGGGTCGTGTAGTCGACGTACACCGCGCCGAAGCGCTTCTCGTAGCCGTACGCCCACTCGAAGTTGTCCATCAGGGACCACAGGAAGTAGCCGCGCACGTCCGCGCCCTCGGCGATGGCCCGGCGGACCGCGCGCAGGTGGCCGTGGAGGTAGGCGATCCGCTCCGGGTCGTGGACGCGGCCGTCGGGGTCGGGCTTGTCGTCGTAGGCCGCGCCGTTCTCCGTGACGTACAGCGGCAGGCCCGGGGCCTCGCGGGTGTAGCGCATGATCAGGTCGTGCAGGCCGGTCGGGTCGATGGTCCAGCCCATCTCCGTGCGCTCGCCCGGCGTCTGGTGGAAGGCGACGTCCTCCGCGGCCGGCCAGGGGGAGTGGTCGCTGGAGCCGTGGCCGTCGGCGCGCGGGGCGGCAGCCTGGGGGTCGGCGGCCGAGACCAGCGTCGGCGTGTAGTAGTTCAGGCCCAGCGCGTCCAACGGCTGGTTGATCAGGGCGAGGTCGCCGTCCTGGACGTAGGACCAGTCGGTGAGCGATTCCGTCGCCGCGAACAGCGACTCCGGGTACGCCCCGTGCAGCATCGGGCCGTGGAAGATCCCGTTGGCCAGGTCGTCGATCTTGCGGACGGCGGCCAGGTCGGCGGGGTCCTGCGAAAGCGGCCTGACCACCGACGAGTTGAGGCTCACCGCGACCGAGTTGCGGGCCGGCATCGCCGCACGCAGGGCCGAAGCGCCCAGCCCGTGCGCCAGGTTGAGGTGGTGGGCGGCCTTGAGGGAGGCCGCCGGGTCGGTGCGACCGGGCGCGTGGACGCCGGACGCGTAGCCCAGGAAGGCGCTGCACCAGGGCTCGTTGAGGGTGATCCACTGCTCCACCCGGTCGCCGAGCGCCTCGCCCAGGATCTGCGCGTACTCCGCGAACCGGTACGCCGTGTCCCGCTCCGGCCAGCCGCCCGCGTCCTCCAGCTCCTGCGGCAGATCCCAGTGGTAGAGCGTGACGGCGGGCTTTATGCCCTTCGACAGCAGCTCGTCGACCAGCTTGCGGTAGAAGTCCAGGCCGCGCTGGACCGCCGGGCCGCGTCCGGTCGGCTGGACACGGGACCAGGAGACGGAGAAGCGGTACGCGTTGAGCCCGATGTCCGCCATCATCGCCACGTCGTCGCGGTAGCGGTGGTAGTGGTCGACAGCGATGTCACCGTGCTCGCCGCCCGCGGTCTTGCCGGGCGTATGGCTGAAGGTGTCCCAGATCGAGGGCGTACGGCCGTCCTCCCGCGCCGCCCCCTCGATCTGGTACGCGGAGGTCGCGGCGCCCCAGAGGAAGGCGGGAGGAAAGGTCACCGGGGTCGCCGGCGTGACGGGTTCAGGCATGGAAGCGCTCCCAATGGAGGTCGTGGAGACCGACGGGTAGAGGGGGAGGAACAGGGGCCGAGGCGGCGGTGACCCGGCCCCCGAGAAGAACAGCGGGTCAGCCCTTGACGGCGCCCTGCATGATGCCGCCGACGATCTGCTTGCCGAAGATCGCGAAGACCACCAGCAGCGGCAGCGTGCCGAGCAGCGCGCCCGCCATGATCAGGGACTGGTCGGGCGTGTAGCCGCGGCCCAGGCCCGCGACCGCCACCTGCACGGTCGGGTTGCCGTTCTGGGTCAGCACCAGGAAGGGCCACAGGAAGTCGTTCCAGGTCTGCACGAACATCAGCATCCCGAGCACGGCCATCGCGGGCCGCGCGGCCGGGAACACCACGTGCCAGATGACCCGCCAGCTGCTCGCGCCGTCCACCCGGGCGGCCTCGATGATCTCGTCCGGCAGCGCCTGGAGCAGGTACTGCCGCATGAAGAACACGCCGAACGCGCTGACCAGCGAGGGCAGGATCACCGCCTGCAACTGGTCGGACCAGTCGAGCTTGGCCACCATCATGTACAGCGGGATCACGCTCAGCTGCGGCGGCACCATCATCGTGCCGATCACGATCAGCATCAGGGCGCTGCGGCCCTTGAAGCGCAGCTTGGCGAAGGCGAACCCGGCGATCGTCGACAGGATGACGATGGTGATCGCCGAAACCCCCGCCACGAACGTGGTGTTGATGAAGGCCTCGCCCAGGTTGGCGTCGTTCCAGGCGATCTCCAGCTTGTCGAACAGGCCCCCGCCGAACCACAGCGGCGGCGGGTTCTGCGCGAGGCGCTGGTTGTCGCGGGACGCGGCGATCGCCGTCCACACCAGCGGGAACAGCGAGCCGATCGTGAACAGGGCGAGGATGATGTACGCGATCGGACCGGCGTGCAGCGTGCCGCCCGCGCGGGCCGAGCGGGGGCGCCGGGGGCGCTTGGCCTCGTCGGCCGGCGGTTTGGTGAGTGTCGTCGTCACGGCCGGTTCTCCTAACTACTGGCGCGCAGCCGGCGCGAGATGACGTAGTTGACGATCCCGACCACGATGAGGATCAGGAACATCGTCCAGGCGATCGCGGAGGCGCGGCCCAGGTGCTGGTTGACCCAGCCCTGCTCGTACAGATACAGGCCGAGCGTCTGGAACTGGTGCTGCGAGCCGCCCGAGGCACCCTTGTTCGCGTCGAACAGCAGCGGCTCACCGAACAGCTGGGAGGCGCCGATGGTCGAGACGACCACGGTGAACAGGATCGTCGGCCGCAGCGACGGCAGCGTGACATGGAAGAACTGCTGCCAGCGGCTGGCCCCGTCCAGGGCCGCGGACTCGTACAGGTCCTGCGGGATCGCCTGCATCGCGGCCAGGTAGATCAGCGCGTTGTAGCCGGTCCACCGCCAGATGACGATCGAGGACACCGCGATCTGCGACGGCCACTTGTCGTTCTGCCAGTCGATGTTGTCGATGCCGACGTGGTTCAGCGCCCAGTTGATCATGCCGTAGTCACGGCCGAAGAGCAGGACGAAGACGAGCGAGGCGGCGGCGATCGAGGTCGCGTACGGCGCGAGCATCGCGACCCGGTAGAAGGTCGAGCCGCGCAGCTTGTAGTTGAGGATGTGCGCGAGGCCCATCGCCATCAGCAGCTGCGGCACCGTCGAGATGATCCCGATGGTCAGCGTGTTCTTCGCCGCGTTCCAGAAGAAGTCGTCGTCGAAGATCCGCGTGTAGTTCCGGAAGCCCACCCAGTGCATGTCGGTGGGCGCGGTCAGCTCCACCTGGTGCAGCGAGGCCCACCCGGTGTAGATCAGCGGGAACAGGCCGAACGCCAGGAACAGCAGGAAGAACGGCGAGACGAAGGCGTACGGGCTCCAGCGCACGTCCCGCTGCCAGCGGCGGGACAGCCGCGCGCGGCGGCGCTCGTCGTCCGGGGGCCCCGCGGACGGGCGGGCCGGGGCCGCGCCCCCCTCCTTGGCGGGGGACGCGGCGGCGGTGTCGTGCCCAGTGGTCATACGGGTCACTGGTCCAGGTTGTTGTCGATGGTCTTCACGGCGTTGTCCCAGGCGTCCTTGGGCGACTTGCCCTGGGTCACCAGGACCACACCGTTGTCGGTCAGGCCCTGCTGGATGATCTGGTCCTTCGGGCCGATCGTCTGCACGGGGATGTTCTTGGCGGCCTCGGCGAAGATCGTGCCGATCGGCGCGTCACCGGTCATGTCGTTCTTGGCGTTCTTCACCGCGTCCGAGTCGTACGCGGCCGGGGTGCTCGGGAAGCTGCCCTGCACGGCGAAGAGCTTGGCCTGCTGCTCCGGGGCGGTCAGCCAGGCGGCGAGCTTGGCGGCCTCCTCGGTGTGCTTGCCGGACTTCGGCACGGCCAGGAAGGAGCCGCCCCAGTTGCCGGACTTCGGCGCCTGGGCGATGTCCCACTTGCCCTTGGCGTCGGCCTTCGACTTGCCCTTGATGTAGCCGAGCATCCACGGCGGGCAGGACATCGCCGCGAACTTGCTGTTGGCGATGGTGGTGTCCCAGGCGGGCTGGAACTGCGTCTGGTTGCCGACCAGGCCGGCCTCGGCGGCGTCGGCGGTGAGGTCGAAGGCGGACTTCACAGCCGGGTTGGTCTTGTAGATGACCTTGCCGGAGGAGTCGTAGAACCGCTCGGTCTCACTGCTGAGGATGGCCTGCAGCAGACCGCCGGGGGAGTCCAGGAAGGTCGTACCCTTGGCCTTCTTCTGGTACGTCTTGCCGACGTCGACGAACTTGTCCCAGCTGCCCGCCCACAGCTTGCCGACCTCTTCGCGGTCGGTGGGCAGACCGGCGGCCTTGAACAGGTCCTTGCGGTAGCAGATCGCCATCGGGCCGACGTCCGTGCCGACGCCGATGGTCTGGCCGTCCTTGGTCGTGGCCTGCTGCCACTTCCAGTCCAGGTAGTCGCTCTTCTTGCCGTACTTCGACAGGTCGAGCAGCTTGGCGGACTGGGTCTGGACGACCTCGGCGATGTTGCCGACCTCGACCATCTGGATGTCCTGGAGACCGCTGTTGGTGGTGAGGTGGTTGATGAGCGCGGGGTAGTAGTTCTCGTTGCGCTCGACGACCGTCTGCTCGATGTGGATGTTGGGGTGGAGCTTCTCGTACTCCTTGTACAGGCCGGACTCCTTGAAGCCGGCGGTGCCGAAGAGGCCGAGGGTGATCGTGGTCTTGCCGCCGCCACCGCCCGACGACTCGTTGGTGTCGTCGTTGCCGTCGTCGGCACAGCCGGCCAGCAGCCCGGCGCCCAGCGACGCCACGGCCGCCAGGACCACCACCCTGCGACGGGCGGTTCGGGTACGTGCTCGCATTGAGTCCTCCTGTTGCCCTGACGTGCCGACCCCCCGGCCAACTGCGTTGTTGGGCCCGTTCGTTCATGCTGCGGCTCGGGCGGGGAACGTGCGGGATGTGTATGTGTCAGGTACTGTGGGAGCGCTCCCACCAGTGATGAGTTGAAGAGTCGTCGGTCTCGGCGGGGGTGTCAAGGGCACGGACAGTGCGATATCGCTTCGAGACTTTTCTTTCGCTGAACGGAGGCGGCTGATCCGGTTGAACGTTAGAGGCTGTTCTGTTCGTATGCGATGTGTCCGGTAGGCGGACGGCTTCCATGGTGCGACGCCCGTCCACCCGACCGCGGGGACGTGCGAGGTTGCCTTCGCGAACTCCCCGTACACAGTGCCGCGTGCAAGTCTGAACGCACAGTGTTCCGGCAAGCGGAACCGGAGCGGAAGCGGACGGCACGTCCCCTCGGACCCGGAGCGAGGTGTTCGTCGCGGGATCCGGGTGCGATCACGGCTGTTAGATTCCAGGCCAACACAGGTTCGACGGCGGGAGGCGGAGCCACATGGCAAGCCACGGGGCGCGAGCTCGGAGCGGTGGCCGGCCCACCCTCGAAGAGGTGGCCGCACGCGCCGGTGTCGGCCGGGGCACGGTCTCCCGGGTGATCAACGGCTCGCCGCGGGTCAGCGACGCGACCCGGGCGGCGGTGGAGGCCGCGGTCGCGGAGCTCGGGTACGTCCCGAACACGGCGGCCCGCGCCCTCGCGGCCAACCGCACGGACGCGATCGCGCTGGTCGTGCCCGAGCCGGAGACCCGCTTCTTCGCGGAGCCGTACTTCTCGGACATGCTGAAGGGCGTCGCGGCGGAACTGTCCGACACCGAGATGCAGTTGCTGCTGATCTTCGCGGGCAGCGACCGGGAGCGCCGCCGGCTGGCCCAGTACCTGGCCGCCCACCGGGTCGACGGCGTCCTGCTGGTCTCGGTGCACGCCGACGACCCGCTGCCCGACCTGCTGTCCCAGCTGGAGATCCCGGCGGTGATCAGCGGCCCGCGCTCGGCGCTGGAGACGCTGCCCTCGGTCGACTCCGACAACTACGGCGGCGCCCGCCAGGCCGTCGAGCACCTGCTGTCCCGCGGCCACCACCGCATCGCCCACATCACCGGCCGCCTCGACGTGTACGGCGCCCAGCGCCGCGTCGACGGCTATCGCGAGGCCCTGCGGGACGCGGGGCAGACGGTGGACGAGGCCCTGATCGAGCCGGGCGACTTCACCGAGGAGGGCGGCACCCGGGCGATGGCCGCGCTGCTGTCCCGCTGCCCCGACCTCGACGCGGTCTTCGCCGCCTCCGACGTCACGGCGGCGGGCGCCCGCCAGGCCCTCCGCGAGGCGGGCCGCCGCATCCCCGACGACGTCGCCCTCGTCGGCTACGACGACTCCGCGATAGCCCGCCACATGGAGCCCCCCCTCACCAGCGTCCGCCAGCCCATCGCGGAGATGGGCCGCCACATGATCAACCTCCTCCTGACCGAAATCGCCGACCGCCGCCCGACGGTCTCCCGCGAGCTGGACCGCCGGCAGGTGGTCCTGGTGACGGAGTTGGTGGAGCGGGCTTCGTCGTAGGTTCGGTCGGCGGTCAGCCGGACAGCGGGTCCGCAAGGGCTGCCTTCGCCGCCTCACGCCTTCAGTGACAACCGCCAGAGCGTCTCGCCCTCGTGTTGCTCCTCCGTCGGGGTCAGGCCCGCCGCTCTTGCCACTGCCGCCGATGCGGTGTGGGTGGGGTGGATGTGGGCGGTGATCGTGCGGACGTAGTGCCGGATCAGCCAGGTGACCAGGGCGCGGGCGGCCTCCGCCGCGTAGCCGTGGCCCTGCCAGGGGGTGCCGACGATCCAGGCGATCTCGGCCTCGTGGTGGCCGGTGACCGTGGCCTGGACGGTGCCGATGAGGCGGTCCTCGGCGCGGTGGTGCAGCACCCAGTTGTGCCAGGAGACGGTCGGGTGCGGGGAACCGGCCGCGAGGCGTTCGTAGCGCTCCCGCAACTCCTCGGGCGAGAGGGGCGCGCCGCCGATGAACGTGTGCAGCGCCGGGTCCCCGAGGACGACGGCCATCTCCTCCGCGTGGGTCACGCTCAGGGGGAGGAGGTCGAGACGGGGGGTGTGGATCGCGCCGGTGGGCGCGGGAGCGGGCTCGGTCACCGTCGGGAGTCTAGGCGCCGGTCCGGCCCCTGGCGTACGACGGACGCGCGCAACGCAATCAGCCGGTGACCTCTTCCGAGGCCACCGGCTGATCAATCAGGGTGAGTGACGGGACTCGAACCCGCGGCATCCTGGACCACAACCAGGTGCTCTACCAGCTGAGCTACACCCACCATGACCGGCGTGGGACTTTGTGGTGTTCCCTACCGGCCGAGAAAAAGTGTACAGGGTCCGAAGGGGTGCTCGCGCACGGCTTTTACGGCGCCCCTCCAGAGCCCTTCCGGAGGACCCTCGCCCGCCTACTGAGCAGGCAGTACGTGCTTCGCCGCGATCGTCCGCGCGGTGTCCGAGTCGGGTCCGGGCTGCGGTACGAAGATGGCCTCGCGGTAGTAGCGCAGTTCCGCGATGGACTCGCGGATGTCGGCGAGGGCGCGGTGGTTGCCGTTCTTCTCGGGGCTGTTGAAGTACGCCCGCGGGTACCAGCGCCGGGCCAGTTCCTTCACCGACGACACGTCGACGATGCGGTAGTGGAGGTAGCTCTCCAGCGCCTTCATGTCCCGCGCGAGGAAGCCGCGGTCCGTGCCCACCGAGTTGCCGCACAGCGGAGCCTTGCCGGGCTCCTTCACATGCTCCCGGATGTACGCGAGCACCTGCTCCTCGGCCTCGGGCAGCGTGGTGCCGCCGGCCAGCTCGTCGAGCAGTCCGGACGCGGTGTGCATCTGACGCACCACCTCCGGCATCGTCTCCAGCGCCCGGGCCGGCGGGCGGATGACGATGTCCACTCCTTCGCCGAGTACGTTCAGCTCGGAGTCGGTGACGAGGGCGGCTACCTCGATGAGAGCGTCGTCGGACAGCGAGAGGCCGGTCATCTCGCAGTCGATCCACACCATGCGATCGTTCATGCGAACACCCTAAAGCTGGCGCCGTGGTTTGGGAGGACCGGTGGTGCAGCCAGTCTCCCCGCCGTCGCCACGGCACGGCTGAACGCCGGACGGGATCAGTCGATCACCCCGTCCGGCGTCGGGCGCCCGGCGCCGCTACGATCCGCTGCGCTGCCCCGGCAGGCTCGCCGACAGCTGTGCCCCGGAACCGACCGCGCTCGCCGCCGCCGTACGGCGGGTCTGGAGCGGGACCGGACCGGCCTCCGGGTGGAGGAGCGGCGGCGGCCCGGAGGGGGCCCCGCTGCCGTCGGCCTCGGCCGGCTTGTCGCTCTGTGGCCGGCGCGCGCGGTACGCGGCCCGGTACGCGGCGGGCGACGAGCCCAGCTGGCGGCGGAAGTGCCCGCGCAGCGCCACCGGCGACCGGAAGCCGCAGCGGCCCGCGACCTCGTCCACCGAGTAGTCCGAGGTCTCCAGCAGCCGCTGTGCCTGCAGCACCCGCTGAGTGATCAGCCACTGGAGCGGGGCCGACCCGGTCAGCGAGCGGAAGCGGCGGTCGAACGTACGACGACTCATGTACGCCCTGGCCGCGAGCGTCTCCACGTCGAACTGTTCGTGGAGGTGCTCCAGCGCCCAGGCGACGACCTCGGCGAGCGGGTCGGCGCCGATCTCCTCAGGTAAAGACCTGTCGAGATAGCGCTCCTGACCGCCCGACCGGCGCGGGGGCACGACCAGACGCCGGGCCAGCGCGCCGGCCGCCTCGTTGCCGTGGTCCGTCCGCACGATGTGGAGACAGAGGTCGATGCCCGCCGCCGTACCGGCGGAGGTCAGCACGTCCCCGTCGTCGACGAAGAGTTCTCTCGGATCCACGTGGACCGACGGATAGCGCTTGGCCAGCGTCGGTGCGTACATCCAGTGCGTGGTCGCGGGGCGGCCGTCCAGCAGGCCCGCCGCGGCGAGGACGAAGGCACCCGTGCACAGCCCGACGATGCGGGCGCCTTCCTCGTGCGCGCGACGCAGGGCGTCGAGCGCTTCCTCGGGCGGTGGCGAGGTGATCGAACGCCAGGCCGGCACGACGACCGTGCCCGCCCGTGAGATCGCCTCCAGGCCATGTGGCGCGGTGAGTTCCAGGCCCCCTGTGGTCCGCAGTGGGCCTTCCTCGCCGCCGCACACCAGCAAGCGGTAGCGCGGCACGCCGGCGTCCTGGCGGTCGATCCCGAACACCGACAGCGGTATGGAACTCTCGAAGATGGGGCCGCCGCTGAACAGCAGCACCGCGACGATCTCCTTGCGGCGTCGCCCGGCAAGCTTCCGGGCCGCGGCTTCCGGCGCGGCAGCGGAGTCGTGGCTCATACTGCTAAGCCCCCCTCGGTGGTCGCGGCTCCTCGGTTGTGTCGCTCCTGCACGTTTCCCCTCGGTCCTGCACGAGTCCCCCGCCGTAAGACGTCAAGATCGAATCTACTGTGTCCCGTGGTGCCGGGGTGACCAGTTCGGCAACCGGCACATTGTCGACATGGCAACTTGGCGTGAAGCATTCGATCACGAAGCGTTGCACTCAGGGGCCGTGCAGGGAAGTGCGCCTCGTCGTAGTGGCCAATCCACGTAGGGTGCGAAGGGCCCCCGGGACCCTTTCCGTGCAGGTCGAACGGGGGGTGGGGGGTGTCACCGGCAACCTATGTGCGGGGCCGAGAAGTTGGCTGAAAAGATACGGGTCCGTGCGCGGAAACCGGTCAAGCGACCGGTGAGTTTCCCCCAGTGTGACGACCGCCTCGATGAGACCCCGTACCGGTCCTGTGACGACGGCCACGATGGGGTGCGGGTTCCTCCGCGAGCAAGCGCGCCGCGCCGCGCTCGGACTGGCGCAGCAGCACCCGGCAGGCGGCCGTGACGGCGGCGAGGCCGAGGGCGGTGCCGGCGGCGCCGGCGAGCGAGGAGCCGTACCCGACGAGGACCACCGGGACGAGGACGCAACTGAAGGCCGCCCAGCGGACCACGTCCGTGGCGGAGTCGGCGGAATCGGGGGAGGGCGGTCGGTGTCCGGACATGGCGTGCTCCCTGGGGGTGAGTCGCCGGGTTCAACGTCTGTTCGAGCGGTCGGTCACGTCCCGTAGGGCCCTTCGGGGGCCGCCGGTCCTTGAATCCTGTGCGAACCGCCTGTACAGCGCAGCAACCATTGCGTTACGGGCGCACCCTCGTGCATGCTCCCTGGAACCCCTTACCGACCGTGAGCGGGATCTGGGCGAAGGAGGCGTGCCGCCGTACCCTTGGGGGTATGGGGTTGGGAAGATGATTCCCGGACACAGCTCCGCCGCACACGGTCGTCCCTCCCACTAAGGATCACAACGCCGAGACAGCCATGGCCGGTCACGAATTCTTCGAACCAGCGGACCGCAAGCGGCCCGTCGCCGATCCCACGGCGGCCGAGCCCCAGGCGGCGGAAGAGCCACGCCATTCCTGCGACCCCGCCTTCAAGCACGGCGTCGTGGTGGGCTTCGACGGCTCCACGTCCAGCGAGCGCGCCCTCGCGTACGCCATCGGCATGGCCCACCGCTCCGGCTCGGGCCTGATCATCGTCCATGTCGCCAACCGGCTGCCCACGACAGTGTGGGCGGGCTGTGAGCCACCGGTCTTCGTGGACGTCCCCGACCATCGCACCGAGGTGCTCGGTCTGGAGCTGGCCTGTGCCGACTATCTGGCCGAGGTGCCCTGGATCCTCGTCGAGCGCGGTGGCGACATCTGCCACGAACTCGAAGAGGTCGGCCGGGAGTACGAGGCGGACGCGATCGTCGTCGGCTCCACGCACGGCATCGTGGGGCGCATCTTCGGCTCCGTCGCGGGGCGGCTCGCCAAGCGCGCCAAGCGTCCCGTCGTTGTGATTCCGTAACTCGTCGTTCTCCCAGGTGAGGTGCGAACCGGGAACGCCACGCCCCCTTTGTGCAGCGCGCAAATCTACTGACGCGTAGAGGTGTTTGTGCCCTTGTGAAGGGCATATATCGCACACCGCACAACTGCACAGCATGAAGGGAGCCCGCCGTGGACAATGACGTCTCCGCGGGAGCAACCACCATCGTCGGCCGACTCGCCCTCGGGATCACCCTCCTGGCGTTCGGACTCGGCCGCACCGACGTGATCGACGGCGTGTCAGCCGCTGACGCCGTGTCAATCGCCCAGTATGTGGGCGGCATTGCCCTCTTCGTCGCCGGGCTCATGGCTTTCCGTGACCGCGACACCGCCAACGGGACCGCGTTCGCGGCGCTGGGTGCGCTGTGGTTCACGTGGGCCGTCTCGGACGCCGGATCCGCCAATGCGGCCGGGCTGTTCTTCCTGCTCTTCGCCCTCGTGGCGCTGTCCCTCACGCTTGCGGGCGGGGACCAACTCGGGCAGGGGACCTACGGGTTGTTCTTCGTGTCCCTCGTGCTGATGGCCATCGCGGCCTTCGCCGACAACGACGGGCTCGCCAAGGTGGGCGGCTGGTTCGCCGTCGCGGCGGGGGCGGTGGCCTGGTATGCGGCGACGGCTGCGCTGGCGCACTGGCCGACGTCGCTTCGTGGACGCGCTGCCGGGCGTGGCGTGACGGCCACCGGGTAGCTGCGCAGGCTGGGGGGTTGGGCGGCTCCCCGGCGATGAGAACGGACCCCCCGTGAATGGTGGCATCACGTGGGGGTCCGTTCCTGTTTCGTTGGCCGCTGCGGGTGCGTCGTGGTTGCTCGCGCAGTTCCCCGCGCCCCTAAAAGAGCCAAAGGCCCTCTACTCGACCGTTACTGACTTCGCCAGGTTCCTCGGCTTGTCGATGTCCCGGCCCAGGGCCAATGCCGTGTGGTACGCCAGGAGTTGCAGCGGGACGCCCATCAGGATCGGGTCGAGTTCGTCCTCGTTCTTCGGGACGACGATCGTGTGGTCGGCCTTCTCCTGGGGCTGGTGGGCGACCGCGAGGATCTTGCCGCTGCGGGCCTTGATCTCCTCCATCGCGGCGCGGTTCTTCTCCAGCAGGTCGTCGTCGGGGACGATCGCGACCGTGGGGAGGGCGGGCTCGATCAGGGCCAGCGGGCCGTGCTTGAGCTCGGAGGCCGGGTAGGCCTCGGCGTGGATGTAGGAGACCTCCTTGAGCTTCAGGGAGGCCTCACGGGCCACCGGGTAGCCCCGGACACGGCCGATGAAGAGCATCGAGCGGGCGTCGGTGTACTGCTCGGCCAGCTTCTTGATCTCCTCCTCCCGCTCCAGGATCTCGGCGATCTGGGCGGGCAGCTTGCGCAGGCCCTCGATGATGCGCTTGCCGTCGCGGACCGAGAGGTCGCGGGTGCGGCCCAGGTGGAGGGCGAGCAGGGCGAAGGCGACCGTCGTGTTCGTGAAGCACTTCGTCGAGACGACGCAGACCTCGGGGCCCGCGTGGACGTAGATGCCCGCGTCCGCCTCGCGGGCGATCGCCGAGCCCACCACGTTCACGACGCCGAAGACCCGCGCGCCCTTGCGCTTCAGCTCCTGGACGGCCGCGAGGACGTCGTAGGTCTCACCCGACTGGGATACGGCCACGTAGAGGGTGTCGGGGTCGACGACCGCGTTGCGGTAGCGGAACTCGGAGGCGGGCTCGGCGTCCGCGGGGATGCGGGCCAGCTCCTCGATCATCTGGGCGCCGATCATGCCGGCGTGGTACGAGGTGCCGCAGCCGAGGATCTTCACGCGGCGGATCTGGCGGGCCTCGCGGGCGTCGAGGTTGAGGCCGCCGAGGTGGACCGTGGAGAAGCGGTCGTCGATGCGGCCGCGCAGGACGCGGTCGACCGCCTCGGCCTGCTCGAAGATCTCCTTGTGCATGTACGTGTCGTGGCCGCCCATGTCGTAGGAGGCGGCCTCCCACTCCACGGTGGTGGGCTCCGCCGTGGTGCGGGTGCCCTCCGTCGTGTAGGTGCGGAAGTCGTCGGCCTTCAGGGTGGCCATCTCGCCGTCGCCCAACGTCACTATCTGCCGCGTGTGGGCGACCAGGGCGGCGATGTCCGAGGCGACGAACATCTCCTTCTCGCCGATGCCGAGGACGACCGGGGAGCCGTTGCGGGCGACGACGATGCGGTCCGGGAAGTCGGCGTGCAGCACCGCGATGCCGTACGTGCCCTCGATCACGCGGAGGGTCTCGCGGACCTTGTCCTCCAGCTTCTCCTGCTGCGACCGGGCGATGAGGTGGACGAGGACCTCGGTGTCGGTCTCGGAGAGGAACTCGACGCCGTCGGCCTCCAGCTTGCGGCGCAGGTCGGAGGCGTTGTCGATGATGCCGTTGTGGACGACGGCGACCTTGCCCTCGGCGTCGAGGTGCGGGTGGGCGTTCACGTCGGAGGGGGCGCCGTGGGTGGCCCAGCGGGTGTGGGCGATGCCGGTCGTGCCCTTGAAGCGGGCCGGGACCTTGGCCTCCAGGTCGCGGACCCGGCCCTTGGCCTTGACCGTCCTGAGCCCTGCCGTCTTCGGCGCGGTGATGGCGATGCCCGCCGAGTCGTAGCCCCGGTACTCCAGGCGCTGCAGACCCTCCAGGAGCAGCGGCGCCACGTCACGCTTGCCGATGTATCCGACGATTCCGCACATATGTATACGTATTCCTAGCCGTAGACGATCCGGCGCAGCTGGCGGAGCGTGAGCTCCGGTGGGGCCACCGCCCGGTATTTCAGGTCCGCCTCGATCCGGTCGAAGATCTCCGCGTTCACCAGGCCCTGGGCCTGGAGCTCGCGGTGGCGGCGACGGACGTACATCTCGGTCGTCTCGTCGAAGTAGGCGAGCACGTCCTGGATCACCCGCAGCGCCTCGCCCCGCTGGAGGGGCGTGGTGCGGGTCAGATGATCAACAAGGTCGTCGTGCACTCGGTAGATCCTGGGGTATCGGAAGCCGCCTCGCAAGAATCCTGCCCGATTTCGGGCAGAGGCGCTGTAGAAACTCTTAGAAGAACATTGAATCTCTTATGAGGCCGTGTTCGTGACTTGGCCACCCGGTGTCTTGCGTCTCGTTGCCTGGGGGGACGAGTTTCGGTCGTCATGGACATTCCTCGCATGGGCGTACCCGAGCAGCTCGCCGACCGCATGAGCATGGCCGAGCAGCACGAGTACCTGCGCGCCAGATTCTCCCGGCGCACGATGATCAGGGGCGGCGCCGTCACGCTGGGCGCCGTCACGGGGGGCGCCTTCGTGCCCGGCGCCACCGCTCAGGCCACGCCGATGGCCGCCCCGCGCACCGAGACGGTCGACGGCTCGCTCGTCGCCCCCTTCGGCCGCCACCTCGCCTACGGCAGCGACCCGCGCACCGAGATGACCGTCTCGTGGCAGGTCCCCGTCGCCGTCAAGAAGCCCTTCATCCGCATCGGGGCCCACCCCTGGGACCTCTCCCGCAAGATCGACGCCGAGGTCCGCAGCCTCTACACCCCGGCGGGGGTGGGCACGAGCGCCGACCACACGCAGTACTACGTCCACGCCAAGCTGACCCACCTCAAGCCCGGCAAGACGTACTACTACGGCGTCGGCCACCAGGGCTTCGACCCGGCCGCGCCCCACCTCGTCGGCACCCTCGGCACCTTCACCACCGCCCCCGCCCACAAGGCGCCCTTCACCTTCACCGCCTTCGGCGACCAGGGCGTCAGCTACCACGGCCTCGCCAACGACAGCCTGATCCTCGGCCAGAACCCGGCCTTCCACCTGCACGCCGGCGACATCGCCTACGCCGACCCGGCAGGCCAGGGCAAGTCCGCCGACACCGGCTTCGACTCCCGGGTGTGGGACCAGTTCCTCGCCCAGACCGAGTCGGTCGCCAAGTCGGTGCCGTGGATGGTGAGTTACGGCAACCACGACATGGAGGCCTGGTACTCGCCCAACGGCTACGGCGGCGAGGAGGCCCGCTTCACGCTCCCCGACAACGGGCCGGACAAGAAGAACCTCCCGGGCGTCTACTCCTTCGTCCACGGCAACACCGCGATCATCTCGCTCGACCCGAACGACGTGTCGTACGAGATCCCCGCCAACCTCGGCATCTCCGGTGGCACGCAGACCACGTGGTTCGAGGGGCAGCTGAAGAAGTTCCGGGCGCGGCACGACATCGACTTCATCGTCGTCTTCTTCCACCACTGCGCCTACTGCACCTCCACCGCGCACGCCTCCGAGGGCGGCGTGCGGCAGGAGTGGGTGCCGCTGTTCGAGAAGTACACGGTGGACCTGGTCATCAACGGCCACAACCACCAGTACGAGCGGACCGACGTCATCAAGGGGAACAAGGTCGCCAAGAAGCTCCCGATCGGCGAGACGGCGTACCCCGAGACCGAGGGCGTCGTCTACGTGACGGCGGGTGCGGCGGGGCGCAGTCTGTACGCGTTCACCGCGCCGGACTCGTACGAGGGGCACCAGAACGAGGTCGAGTCCGTCGCCTCCTTCATCAACACCAAGGACGGCAAGGTCAACGAGACCGTCGCCTGGTCCCGGGTGCGGTACCTCAACTACTCGTTCCTGCGGGTGGACGTGGAACCGGCGCCGCGCGGGCACTGGGCCAAGCTCAAGGTGTCGGGCATCGCCGAGACCGGCGACCGGATCGACCACTTCACGGTGGCGCGCAAGGCGAAGTAACCATTTGGCAGTGCGCGTCACATCCGTTTGAGGATCGCCTGTTTGGCCATCGTGAACTCCTCCTCCGTCAGCACACCCGTGCGGTGCAGCTCGCCGAGCTCGCGCAGACGGCGCAGGAGGGCGTCATGGCCGTCCTCGACTGGGGCGGCGACCGGGAGGGAAGGCGTTTCCGGTCGGGTGCCGAGGGCCTTGCGTACGTCGACGGCGGCCGTCCGGGCCGGGTGGGGGAGCCTGGCCTGGACGGCCGCCGCGATGAGGGCCATCAACGGGTCCTTCTTGAAGCCCCACAGCTCCACGGAGTGGGGGTCGTACTTCGCCGGGGCCTTCGTGGGCGCGTGGTGCACCACGAAGCGGAGGTGGCCGTTGTCCAGGCCGGCCGCCGGGAGCCACTCCACGGCCGCGAGGTCGGTGAGGGGGAGGGTGCGGATGCCGGCGGCGGCCTTGGCGTCCTCCGTCTTCCAGTTCCACTCCAGGCGGACGCGTTCGCCGTCGAAGGTCGCGGTGCCGTCGCCCGCGGACACCGACAGCGGGACGGCCGGGCCGGGGAGGAGGAACTCCGTGACCGGGGTCGACGGGACCTGGTCGAGGAGGAGGGCCTCGCGGACCTCGTCCACGAAGTACTCGGCGACGCCGTAGCGGTCCGACTCGACGATGAGCTGGTAGGGGTCGTTGGGCTCGGTGAGACGGCCGCCGGTGGCGTGCAGCAGCGGGTCGGCGCCGTCGCGCAGCCGCAGCCTGAGCCGCCCGGCCTTGCGGCCCTGCTCGAAGGAGATGCCCGCCAACGCGCCCAGCGGAACGACGAGTTCACCCAGGGTCTTGCGGAGCAGGCTGACGTTCTTGTCGCGTCCCGGGGTCAGGCGCAGGGCGTCGCCGTCGAAGACCCAGGTGCCGTCCTTCTGGATGATTTCCGCCATGGGGCAAGTCTGGCATCGGGGTCGCGGACGGCCGGCTCCCTTCCATTACCGGTGAGTTACCCGGCACAGTGGTCTGCACCAATCCAAGGTGGATGACGAAGGGGGCGCAGGTGAGACGGCACCACAGAACGACTCCCCGTACGACCCGAGTTCTGGGCGCGCTGCTGCTCGTGGCGGTGGGCTCGCTCGCCGTGGGCGCGGCGCCGACGCCCGCCGAGGCCACACCGCTCGACCAGGTGATCCCGGCGCCCTCGAAGGTGACGCCGGGCGGATCGCCGTACCGCATCACGGCGAAGACCCGGATCGGTGTGGACGACTCGCGGGAGGTGCGCCGGGTCGGCGAGTACCTCGCCGGGGTGCTCAGGCCGTCCACGGGCTATCGGCTGCCGGTGCGCGCGGGGAGCGGCGGTGACATTCAACTACGGCTGGCGAAAGGCCCGTTCGGCGCCGAGGGATACCGGCTCGACAGCGGGGCCAAGGGCGTGACCATCACCGCCGCGCAGCCCGCCGGGCTCTTCCACGGTGTGCAGACCCTGCGCCAGCTGCTGCCGGCGAAGGTCGAGAAGGGCTCCGTGCAGCCCGGTCCTTGGCTCGTCACGGGCGGGACGATCACCGACAGTCCGCGCTACGGCTGGCGCGGCGCGATGCTCGACGTCTCCCGGCACTTCTTCACCGTGGGCCAAGTCAAGCGGTACATCGACCAGTTGGCCCTCTACAAGGTCAACAAGCTGCATCTGCACCTCAGTGACGACCAGGGCTGGCGCATCGCGATCGACTCCTGGCCGCGCCTGGCGACGTACGGCGGCTCGACGCAGGTCGGCGGCGGCCCCGCCGGTTTCTACACCAAGGCCGACTACAAGGAGATCGTCCGGTACGCGTCCTCGCGCTATCTGGAGGTCGTCCCCGAGATCGACATGCCCGGCCACACCAACGCCGCGCTCGCCTCGTACGCCGAGCTGAACTGCGACGGGGTCGCGCCGCCGCTCTACACCGGCACCGAGGTCGGCTTCAGCTCGCTGTGCGTCGGCAAGGACCTCACGTACGACTTCGTCGACGACGTGATCGGGGAGCTCGCCGCGCTGACGCCCGGCCGCTATCTGCACATCGGCGGGGACGAGGCGCACTCGACCAGCCACGAGGACTACGTCACGTTCATGGACCGGGTGCAGCCGGTCGTCGCCAAGTACGGCAAGACGGTGGTGGGTTGGCATCAGCTGACCGGCGCGCACCCCTCGCGCGGGGCCGTGGCGCAGTACTGGGGGCTGGACGACACCAGTGCGGATGAGAAGGCGCAGGTGGCGAAGGCCGCGCAGAACGGAACGGGCGTTGTTCTGTCGCCCGCCGACCGGGTGTACCTCGACATGAAGTACACCTCGGACACGCCGTTGGGGCAGGACTGGGCCGGGCTGGTGGAGGTGCGGCGGTCGTACGACTGGGATCCGGGGGACTATCTGCCGGGGGTGCCTGCAGCGGCTGTGCGGGGGGTTGAGGCGCCGTTGTGGACGGAGACGATCGTGACGTCCGCCGACATCGAGTACATGGCGTTTCCGAGGCTGGCGGGGGTGGCTGAGCTGGGGTGGTCGGCGGCCGGTACGCATGACTGGGAGCGGTACAGGGTTCGGCTCGCTGCGCAGGGGGCTCGGTGGGAGGCGATGGGGATCAACTACTACCGGTCGCCTCAGGTGCCTTGGTCGTAGTTTGGCTGCGGGCCGGTGGGGGCTGGTCGCGCCCACGCGGCGGAGCCGCATATCGGCACAGCCCCGCGCCCCTTGACGGCATGAAGCCGGCGGGCGCCACGAAGGACCGTACCTCGTGGCGCCCGCCTGTCTCTGGGGTCAGAACCCGGCGATCGGGTTCTTCAGGGTGCCCACCAGCTGGAGTGCTCCCGCCGGGTCCGTCAGGTCGACCATCTGCTTGTTGTTGCGCAGTTGGAGGCGGTTGAGGCAGGACAGGGCGAACTCCGGGGCGAACATGTCGTACTGGCGGAACTTGTCGGCCAGTTCGGGCACCGAGGCCTGGTACGCGCGGGTGACCTCCGCGACCGTCCGCCAGAAGTCGTCCTCCGCGAGGATTCCCTCGGTGGCGAGGTTCGCGGCGAGGAAGCGGAAGAAGCAGTCGAAGACGTCCGTGAAGACGGACAGGAGCTTCGTGTCGTCCGGGACGTCCACGCGGACGCGTTCGACCGCCGGCGGCAGCACCGCGTCGGCGTCCATGACCGCGATCTCCTCGGCGATGTCCTTGTAGATCGCGCGCTCGACGGCGCCGTCCTTGAGGACGAGGATCACGTTCTCGCCGTGCGGCATGTAGACCAGGTCGTAGGCGTAGAAGCTGTGGAGGAGCGGGGTGAAGTACGCCGTCAGATAGCGGCGCAGCCACTCGGTGGGGGTCAGGCCCGACTGTTCGATCAGCGCGCCCGCGAAGGAGTTGCCCTCGTGGTCGACGTGGACCAGGGAGGCCATCGTCGCCAACGACTCCCCGTCCTGGAGGGAGTTCACCGGGCTCTCGCGCCACAGGGCGGCCAGCATCTTGCGGTACGGCGAGTAGCGGTCCGTCGCCGCCTCGTACTCCAGGTGGCGGTAGCCGACGGCCGCGCGCTCGCGGATGATCGACAGGCCCGTGGACTTCAACACGGGGTCGTTGTCGATGAGTTGAGCGAGCCAGTCGTTGATGGCCGGGGTCGCCTCCATGTACGCCGCCGAAAGGCCGCGCATGAAGCCCATGTTGATGACGGACAGGGCCGTCTTCACGTAGTGCTTCTCGGGGCTGGTCGTGTTGAAGAAGGTTCGGATGGACTGCTGGGCCAGGTACTCGTCGTCGCCCTCGCCCAGGCAGACGAGGTGGCGGCGGGCGACCTCGGCGGCGAAGGTGACGGAGAGCTTGTTCCACCACTGCCAGGGGTGGACCGGGATGAGGAGGTAGTCGGCCGGGTCGAGCTGCTGGGCGCGCAGGGTGGCGTGGAAGCGGTCGACCGTTTCCGCGCCCAACTCCTCGCGGACAAAGGTCTCGTACTCGATCCCGACACCGGCCGTGAAGGCCGCGCGGGAGCGGTGCGCGGCCAGCCAGACCAGGCGGACGGGGCTCGCGGTCTCGGGTGCGTACGACAGGTACTCGTGGATGCCGAAGCCGAGCCGGCCGTTGTTGGCGACGAAGCAGGGGTGGCCCTCGGTCATGCCGGTCTCGATGGCCTGGAAGCCGCTGCGCGCCAGCTCGGCGACCGGGATCTGGGGCTTGGTGAGCTTGTAGCAGGTGCCGGAGAGGGTGGAGGAGATCTCCTCCAGGTAGACCGGCAGGATCTCGTCGCTCAGGCCGAGCGAGTTCTTCAGCTCGATGAAGAAGTCCAGCGCGGCGAGGGGGAGGTCGACGCCGTCCCGGTGACGGGAGATCGAGTCGGCGTCGACCTGCCAGTGGTCGAGGGCGCGGCGCGTGGCGGTGAACCCGTAGCGGGTCAGACCGTCGTCGCTGCGGACCTCGAAGCGGCCGTCGGCGGTGGCCTCCGGCGTGATGAGCCGTTCGTGCGCGAACTCGGCGAGGGCCTTGCGGATGAGGAGGCGGTTGGCCTGCTCCCAGCGCTCGGGGGAGAGGTGGGCGACGGAGTCGGCGAGGCTCATGCGGACACCGCCTTGGTGAACTGCTCGCGCGTGCAGAAGCTCAGCAGCGCCTTCTTCTCCGGCTTCTGGATCTCCCGCTCGGGCACGAACCCGACGGCCGCATTGAGGGCGTGGACGGCCTTGTTGGAGACGTCCGGTTCGACGACGACGCGCTGGACGCCCGGGTCCTCGAAGAGGTGGGTCATCACGGCGGTGATGACGGCCCGTGTGAAGCCGTGGACGGGGGTGTCGGTCGGCGGGGTGAGGAAGTGCATGCCGATGTCGCCGGGCAACGGCTCGTACAGGCCCACGAGTTCACGGTGGGCGGGGTCGTACTTCTCCATCAGGAAGGCCGGGACGCCGTACGCGTCGAGACCCAGCAGCGCGTGGTGGTGCTCGTCGGCGGCTATGTCCATGTACGCCCGCTCGACGTCCTCCAGTTTCGCGTCCTGCATCATCCAGAACGCGGCCTTGGGGTGGGTGACCCAGCCGTGCAGCAGTTCGGCGTCCTTGAGCGGGTCGAGCGGGCGGAAGCCGAAGGTGTGGGGGGTGCTCATACGGCGAACTCCTGGAACGCGATCGTCTTCTCGACCGGGTAGTACTCGGTGCCGAGCAGCTCACGGATGATGTAGCTGTTGCGGTACGCACCCATGCCGAGGTCGGGCGAGGTGATGCTGTGGGTGTGCACGCCGGCGTTCTGGAGGAAGACGCCGCGGCCGGTGGTGTCGATCGAGTAGTTGCGGGCGACGTCGAAGTTGCCCTGGGTGTCGTAGCGCAGCCGGTCCTTGACGGGCGTCAGGAACTCGGGCTCGGCGTACTTGTAGCCGGTGGCGAGGACCAGGCCCTGAGTCTGGAGGTCGTAGTCCTTCTCCTGCTCCTCCTGGCGGAAGGAGAGGGTGTAGGTGCCGTTCTCGTAAGTCGCGCTGTTCAGAGCGGAGTTGGTGAGCAGCCGGGTGGGGACCGGTCCGCCGAGGTTCTTCTGGTAGAGCAGGTCGAAGATCTCGTTGATGAGGTCGCCGTCGATGCCCTTGAACAGGCCCTTCTGCTGGGCGGTGAGCCGGTAGCGGGTGGCCTCGGGCAGCTCGCGGTAGTAGTCGATGTACTCCGGGGAGGTCATCTCCAGCGTGAGCTTGGTGTATTCGAGCGGGAAGAAGCGGGGCGACCGCGTCACCCAGTTCAGCCGGTAGCCGTACACGTCGATCTCGGCGAGGAGGTCGTGATAGATCTCGGCGGCGGACTGCCCGGAGCCGACGATCGTGATCGACTCCTTCTTCTGCAACTCCGCCTTGTTCTGCATGTACCGGGAGTTGTGGAAGAAGTCCCCGCCGAGGCCGCGCACGGCCTCCGGGTAGTGGGGGGAGGTGCCGGTGCCGAGGACGAGATGGCGGGCGCGGAAGACGTCACCCGCGGTCGTCGTGACGACGTACACGTCGTCCTGGTACGTGACTTCGGCGACCGTCGTGCCGAAGCGGACGCTGCTCAGCTTGTGCGCGGCCCAGCGGCAGTAGTCGTCGTACTCGACACGCAGCGGGTAGAAGTTCTCCCGGATGTAGAACGAGTACAGCCGGCCCTTCTCCTTCAGGTAGTTGAGGAAGGAGTACGGCGAGGTCGGGTCGGCCAGCGTGACCAGGTCGGACATGAACGGCGTCTGGAGGTGGGCGCCGTCGAGGAACATGCCCGCGTGCCACTCGAAGTCGGGCTTCGACTCCAGGAAGACACCGTCGAGTTCGTCGATGGGCTCGGTGAGGCAGGCCAGGCCGAGGTTGAACGGGCCGAGCCCGATACCCACGAAGTCGTAGGTCTTGTGCGGGTTTTCAGGACGCGCGGTCAAGGGACTCTCCCAGGTACTGCTCGGCGTGGCCGGCGATCAGATCGAGTACGGCGGTGATGTCTTCGGTCGTCGTCTCGGGGTTGAGCAGGGTGAACTTCAGGTAGTGGCGACCGCCTACCTTGGTGCCCGCGACCACCGCGTCGCCGGAGGCGAACAGGGCCTTGCGGGCGTACAGGTTGGCGCGGTCGATCTCGGCGGGGTCGGTCACGGCGGCCGGGATGTAGCGGAAGACGAGGGTGGAGAGCGTCGGCTCGACCACGACGTCGTAGCGCGGGTCGGCGGCGAGGATCTTCCAGCCCTCGACGGCCAGGTCGCACACCTCGTCGAAGAGCTGTCCGATGCCGTCGGCGCCCATGGTCCGCAGCGTCACCCACAGCTTGAGGGCGTCGAACCGACGGGTGGTCTGCAGGGACTTGTCCACCTGGTTGGGGATGCGCTCCTGCACCATGCGCTTCGGGTTGAGGTACTCGGCGTGGTAGGTCGCGTGCCGCAGCGTGGAGGCGTCCCGGACCAGCACGGCCGACGAACTCACCGGCTGGAAGAAGGACTTGTGGTAGTCGACCGTGACCGAGTCGGCGCGCTCGATGCCGTCGATCCGGCCGCGGTACTTCACCGACGCGAGCAGTCCGCAGCCGTAGGCGGCGTCGACGTGCATCCAGGTGCCGTACTGTGCGCACAGCTCGGCGATCTCGGGCAGCGGGTCGATGGACCCGAAGTCGGTGGTGCCGGCGGTGGCGACGACGGCCATCGGGACCAGCCCGGCGGCCTTGCAGCGCTCCAGCTCACGGGCGAGCGCGACGGTCTGCATCCGCTTGTCGCGGTCGACGGGGATCGTGACCACGGAGTCGGAGGGCAGGCCGAGGAGTTTGGCGGACTTCTTGACGCTGAAGTGGCTGACCTCGGAGGCGAAGACGCGCAGTTTGGCCGTGCTGTCCGTCTTGGCTTCCTCTCGGGCGAGGAGGAGGGCCTGGAGGTTGGACTGTGAACCGCCGGAGGTGAACACGCCGTCGGCGGCCGGGCCGAGGCCGATGCGGGCGGTCGTCCAGTCGATGAGCTTGCGCTCGATGAGGGTGCCGCCGGCCGACTGGTCCCAGGTGTCCAGGGAGGAGTTGACCGCGGAGAGGATCGCCTCGCCGAGCACCGCCGGGATGACCACCGGGCAGTTGAGGTGGGCGAGATAGCGGGGGTGGTGGAAGTAGACCGCGTCGCGGAGGTAGACGTCCTCCAGCTCGTCGAGCACGGCGCCGGTGTCGCGCAGCGGCTTGTCGAGGTCGATCGCGTCGATGGCCGGGGCGAGGTCGTCGACGGTGACGCCGGTGAACGGACGGTCGGTGGCGGCGAGTTTGGCTGCCACCCGCTCTATTCCTTCGGTCACGGTGCGGCGGTACTGCTCCGCGGTCGTGTCGTTGAGCAGGTGCGAGCGCATGGTGGGGGTCCTCCGGTGGGGAGCAGTAGTCCGCTTGACTTAGGTTAGCCTAACCTAAGTTGCTCGTGCGCGGGGAGGGGCGTGCGGCGGCTGGGGGTGGGGCGGCTGCGGGTTGGTCGGGCGGGCTGCTCGGCGGGCTACTCGGCGGCGCGGAGCTGTTCCTCGGTCATTCCCTGCCGCCAGTAGCCCACGAAGGTGACCCTCCGGCGGTCGATGCCACGCTCACCGACGAAGTGCCGGCGCAACTGCTTCACACAGCCGGACTCGCCCGCGATCCAGACGTACGGCCGCTCGGCGTCCGGGAGTTGGGCGTCGCGAATGGCGCCGAGGGCCATGGGGGAGCCCTCGGCGCCGGTCTGGTGATCCCTGACCAGCCAGGTCACCTCGGCGTCGGCCTCGGTCACCAGGTCCTGGGTGTCGGCGGCGTGCTGGACTTCGAGCCATACCCGGGCGCGGGTGCCGGCGGGCAGGGACTCGATGATGGCGGACGCGGCGGGTACGGCGGTCTCGTCGCCCCACAGGAGTACGAGGTCGGTGTCCTCCGCCGGCCGGAACCGGATCGCACGGTTGTCGGCGATGGCGGGGCCGAGGAGAAGGACCCGGTTCCCTGCTGTGGCGTTGGCCGCCCAGCGGGAGGCGGGGCCGGCCGGGGTGTCGGCGCCGGGGTCGACGCCGTGCAGGACGAAGTCGATGTCGATCTCGTCGGGGTTTCGTCGGAGGGCGCGGAGCGTGTACGACCGCATGACCGCCCGTACGTCATCGGGGAGTTCACGCCAGGCCTGCCACCAGCCGTCGCCGAGCTCGATCGGAACGACCGGCTCGGTCTGCCCCTCGGCGGGGATGAAGAGCGACAGCGACTGATCGCACCCGTTGGAGTAGAACTCCCGCAGTTCCTCGCCGCCGAAGGTGACCCGGACGAGAGAGGGCCCGAGTTGCCGCGTTCTCACGACTTGGAGGGAGAAGAAGCGGAAGGGGGCGGCGACGGCGGTGGTCATGGGGTGCGCTCCTGAGTTAGCAGGGGGGCAGGGCTCTTGCTTTTAAGGGGCGCGGGGAACTGCGCGACCAGCCACAACCGGCCCGCAGCTCACCCACCACATCAAGCCCCTTCGTTTCAGCTGACCTTCTTCGCCTTCTCAAGAGCCTCGGCGAGGGTCTCGAGAAGCGGCGTGCACTTGTCGTACGACAGGATCGGCTCCGGCGACCGGGCGATGACCTGCCCGGCCTTCACCGCGGGCAGCTTCTTCCAGGTCGCCTCGGTGATGTCGGCCGGCTGGATCGTCGACGACCGGTCGTCCATCATGATGATGTCGGCCTTGTACTTGTCGACGTTCTCCCAGCTCAGCGACTCGTACCAACCGCCACCCTCCTTCTTCGCGCTCTCCGGCGGCTCGACGAAGTTCACGCCGAGGGCCTTGAAGTACTCGAGGTCGATGGAGAGGTTGGTGCCGGAGACGTAGAAGATGTCCTGGCTGGCGGAACCGGCCATCACCTTGATGTCGGGCTTCGCCTTCGCGGCGGCACGCAGCCGGGTCGCGGCGGCCTCGAACTTCTTCTTGGCGTCCGTGACCTTGGCGGCGGTCATGTCGGCGCCGAGGGACTCGGCCAGCTCCCACATGCGCTGCAGCGGCGCGGTCAGCTGGCGGTCGTAGACGGAGATGCCGACGCTCGGGGCGAGCTTGGCGATCTTGTCCTTGGAGGCGGCCGGGACGTACCAGAGGGTGCCGGTGGCGTCGAACATCGTGGTGATGAGGACGTCGGGGGCGAGGGCGGCGTACTTCTCGACGTTGAACTGGTCCCAGACGTTGCCGAGGATCTCCACCTTGGAGATGTCCATGTCGCCGGCCTGGACGTCGGCCTTGCCGTCGGCGGTCTTGGTGGGACCGAAGACGCCCTTGACCGAGATGCCGTAGTCGTAGAGGGCGGCGGCGACGCCGGTGAAGGCGACGATGTTCGTGGGGATCTTGTCGAGCTTCACCTCGGTGCCGCGGTCGTCCTTGAAGGACCAGGGACCGGACTTCTCCGCCGCGGAGGTCTCCTTGCCAGAGCCACCGCTTTTCGCGTCGTCGTCACCGCAGGCTGCGAGCACGGCGCCCAGACCGAGGGCGCCGCCCGCGGCGAGGATGCCGCGGCGGGTGAGGTGGGTGGCTCTGGCGTTGGACATGGTGTGGCTGCTTTCGAACGGGGCGAAGCGCCCGCCGGACAAGTTCGAAGGTAGGTTAGCCTAACCTCAGATCCTGTCCAGGGGGCGGGGTCCTCCGCACCGACGCTTTGCGCCAACCAGGGGGTGCTCCGGCTCAGCTGGTGAGCCCCAACTCCCTTGCGATCAGCATCCGTTGCACCTCGCTCGTCCCCTCCCCGATCTCCAGGATCTTGGAGTCGCGCCACATGCGGGCCACCGGATACTCGTTCATGAAGCCGTAGCCACCGTGGATCTGGGTGGCGTCGCGGGCGTTGTCCACCGCGATCGTCGACGAGTAGAGCTTGGCGAGGGCCGCTTCCTTCTTGAAGGGGTCCCCGGCCACCAGCCTCGACGCCGCGTCCCGCCACGCCAGCCTGGCGGTGTGGGCCTTCATCTCCATGTCCGCGATCTTGAACTGGATGGCCTGGTTCGCGCCGATCGGCTTGCCGAACGCGTGGCGTTCCTTCGCGTACTTCACCGACTCGTCCACGCAGCCTTGCGCCAGGCCCGTGGAGAGCGCCGCGATCGCGATGCGGCCCTCGTCCAGGATGCGCAGGAACTGGGCATAGCCGCGGCCCTCCTCACCGAGCAGGTTCGCCGCCGGGACGCGGACGTCGGCGAACGACAACTCCCTTGTGTCCGAGGCGTTCCAGCCCACCTTCGAGTACGGGGCCGCGACCGTGAAGCCCGGGGTGCCGGAGGGGACGATGATCGAGGAGATCAGCGGCTTGCCGTCGGGCTTCCTGCCCGTCACCGCCGTCACCGTCACCAAACCCGTGATGTCCGTGCCCGAGTTGGTGATGAAGCACTTCGTGCCGTTGATCACCCACTCGTTCGTGGACGGATCCAGCGTCGCCGTCGTACGCGTCGCGCCCGCGTCGCTGCCGCCGTCCGGTTCCGTCAGGCCGAACGCGCCCAGGATCTCGCCCGAGCACAGACGCGGGAGCCACTCCTGCTTCTGCGCCTCCGTGCCGTAGAGGTGCAGCGGCATCGCGCCCAGGGAGACCCCGGCCTCCAGGGTGATCGCCACCGACGAGTCGACCCTCGCCAGCTCCTCCAGCGCCACGCCCAGCGCCATGTAGTCGCCGCCCATGCCGCCGTACTCCTCGGGGAACGGCAGGCCGAACAGGCCCATGCGGCCCATCTCGCGGACGATCTCGTAGGGGAACTCATGGTGTTCGTAGTAGTCGGCGATCTTGGGGGCTACTACCTCGTGCGCGAACTCCTCGACCGTCCGGCGGAGTTCTTCGAGTTCGGGGGAGAGTCGATGGTCCATCGCGGGTCACTGCTCCTTGTGGGACAGGGCTCGTACGGTGCGGGACGGGCTGGGTCGGCCCAGGTGGCCGGCCATCCACTCGCTCGTGGCGACGAGACGGCCGAGGTCGACCCCGGTGTCGATGCCGAGGCCCTGCAGCATCCACACGAGGTCTTCGGTGGCGAGGTTGCCGGTGGCCGACTTGGCGAACGGGCAGCCGCCGAGGCCGCCCGCGGAGGCGTCGACCGTGGTCACGCCGTGCAGCAGCGCCGCGTAGGTGTTGGCGAGCGCCTGGCCGTAGGTGTCGTGGAAGTGCACGCCGAGCTTCTCCGTGGGGACCCCGGCCTCGTTCAGGGCCGTCAGCAGCGCGCGTACGTGGCCCGCCGTCGCCACGCCGATCGTGTCGCCCAGGCTCAGTTCGTCGCAGCCCATGTCGAGCAGTGCCCGGCAGACCTGGACGACCTGCGGCACCGGGACCGGGCCCTCCCACGGGTCGCCGAAGCACATGGAGAGGTAGCCGCGGACGTGCCCGTCCGCTTCCTTCGCGCGCGCCACCGTCGGCTCGAACATGGCCAGCGCCTCGTCCAGCGTGCGGTTGAGGTTGGCCTTCGCGAACGACTCGCTGGCGCTGGCGAAGACCGCCACCCTCGTCGCTCCCAGCGCCAGGGCGCGCTCCAGGCCGCGTTCGTTCGGCACCAGGACCGGGAGGTCCGCCTTCACGTCGGCCAGCCGCGGGAACAGCTGCTCCGCGTCCGCGAGTTGGGGCACCCACTTGGGGTGGACGAAGCTCGTCGCCTCGATCGTCGACAGGCCCGCGTCGGCCAGGCGGTGGATGAACTCCGCCTTGACCTCGGTCGGGACGGTCGCCTTCTCGTTCTGCAGACCGTCGCGCGCGCCGACCTCGTGGATGCGGACCCGCGAGGGCAGGCCTTCCTGCGGTACGACCATGGGGAGTGTCATGTCTCGTCCTCCACGGGGGTGATGACGGCCAGCACCTGGTCCATGGCGACCGTCGCGCCCGGCTTGACGTCCAGTTCGGCGACCGTGCCGGCGTGCGGGGCGGAGACGACGTGCTCCATCTTCATCGCCTCCACCACCAACAGGCTCTGCCCGGCGGTCACTTCGTCCCCCACGGCGACCTTCACCACCGTCACCGTCCCCGGCATCGGCGCGGTGAGCGAGTCGGCGCCCGCGTGGGCCGCGCCGGCCAGGGAGGCCGCCACCGGGTCGTGGTCCCGGACGTGCCAGGCGTCGCCGTCGCGGCCCAGCCAGTCGGCGGCTCGGTGGAAGGTGTGCCGGACCCCGTCCAGTAGCACGCTCACCCGGTCGTCGCTGACGGTCGCCGAGCCGCGTGGCACGTACTCCACCGGGTCCTGGACGCGGAGGTGGAAGGCGACCGGCTTCGGGGTGCCGCCCAGCCGCCAGCCGCTCGGCACCGAGAACGGGTCGGTCCAGCCCTCGCCGTCGCGCGGCCGCAGAGCCTCCAGGCGTACGGCGGCGGCGGCCTCGTAGACCTCCTCCGGTACGTCGGTGGCGACCAGGCCGTCCACCTCGCGCTCCACCAGCCCCGTGTCCAGCCGCCCCGCGACCACATCCGGATGGGCCAGCAGCCTCCGCAGGAACCCCGCGTTGGTCTGCACGCCCAGCGTGACCGTGTCCGCGAGAGCCGCGCGGAGCTTGCGCAGGGCCGTCGCGCGGTCGGGGCCGTACGCGATCACCTTGGACACCATCGGGTCGTACAGGCTGCCGACCTCGGAGCCCTCAAGGAGGCCGGAGTCGGCGCGTACGCCGTCGCCCTGCGGCTCGTGCAGCCGCAGCACCGTGCCGCCGGAAGGGAGGAAGCCGCGGGCCGGGTCCTCCGCGCACAGGCGCGCCTCGACGGCGTGGCCCGTGAGCCGTACGTCGTCCTGTCCGAACGGCAGCGGCTCGCCCGCCGCCACCCGCAGCTGCCACTCCACCAGGTCCAGGCCGGTGATGAGCTCGGTGACCGGGTGCTCCACCTGGAGGCGGGTGTTCATCTCCATGAAGTAGTACGAGGAAGGGTCGCCGCCGGGGACGATGAACTCCACCGTGCCCGCGCCCCGGTAGCCGCACGAGCGGGCCGCCTGGACCGCCGCCTCGCCCATCGCCGCGCGCGTGGCCTCGTCCAGGAGGACCGACGGGGCCTCCTCGATGATCTTCTGGTGGCGGCGCTGGAGGGAGCACTCGCGCTCGCCCAGGTGAACCACGTTGCCGTGGCCGTCCGCCAGGACCTGGATCTCGATGTGCCGGGGGCGGTCGATCCACCGCTCCACCAGGAGCGTGTCGTCGCCGAAGGAGGCGCGGGCCTCGCGGCGGGCGGCGGCGATCTCGTCGTCCAGCACCGACAGGTCCCGGACCAGCCGCATGCCCTTGCCGCCACCGCCGGCGGAGGGCTTGAGCAGGACCGGAGCACCCAATTCCACAGCGGCGGAGGCCAGTTCCGGGTCCCGGCCGCCCGGCACCACCGGCACCCCCGCCGCGGCCACCGTCTCCTTGGCGCGGATCTTGTCGCCCATCAGGGAGATGGCGTCCGCGGGCGGGCCGGTGAAGACCAGCCCGGCGTCGGCGCACGCGCGCGCGAAGGCCGCGTTCTCGGCGAGGAAGCCGTAGCCGGGGTGGACGGCCTGGGCGCCGCTGCGGGCGGCCGCCTCCAGCAGCCGCTCCACCGACAGATAGCTCTCGGCGGCCGGCGCCGGGCCCAGCCGTACCGCCGTGTCGGCCTCCCGGACGTGCCGGGCGTCCGCGTCGGCGTCGGAGAAGACGGCCACCGAGCGCACGCCCAGGGCGCGCAGGGTACGGATGACGCGGACCGCGATCTCGCCCCGGTTGGCGACAAGCACTGTGTCAAACATCGGTCCTCACATCCGGAAGACGCCGAACTGGGGGTCACCCAGGGGCGCGTTGGCGCAGGCGGTCAGGGCCAGGCCCAGCACCTGGCGGGTCTCCAGGGGGTCGATGACCCCGTCGTCCCACAGGCGGGCCGTCGCGTAGTAGGCATTCCCCTGGCGGTCGTACTGCGCACGGATCGGGTCCTTGAAGGCCTCCTCGGCCTCCGCGGGCCACTCCTCGCCGCGGCCCTCCAGCTGGTCCCGCTTGACGGTCGCGAGGACCGAGGCGGCCTGCTCGCCGCCCATGACGGAGATCTTGGCGTTGGGCCACATCCACAGGAAGCGGGGGGAGTAGGCCCGGCCGCACATGGAGTAGTTGCCCGCGCCGTACGAGCCGCCGACCACGACCGTCAGCTTCGGCACGCGCGTGCAGGCGACGGCCGTGACCATCTTGGCGCCGTGCTTGGCGATACCGCCGGCCTCGTACGAACGCCCCACCATGAACCCGGAGATGTTCTGCAGGAACACCAGCGGGATGCCGCGCTGGTCGCACAGCTCGATGAAGTGGGCGCCCTTCTGGGCTGACTCGGAGAACAGGATGCCGTTGTTGGCGACGATGCCGACCGGGTGGCCGTGGATGCGGGCGAAGCCGGTGACCAGGGTCTGTCCGAACTCGGACTTGAACTCCGCGAAGCGGGAGCCGTCGACCACGCGCGCGATGACCTCGCGTACGTCGTAGCGGGTGCGGGAGTCGACCGGGACGGCGCCGTAGAGACCGTACGGGTCGACCTTCGGCTCGACGGCCGGCTCGACGGACCACGGGAGCGTCCCGCGCGCGGGGAGCGTGGCGACGATGTTGCGCACGATCCTGAGCGCGTGCGCGTCGTCCTCGGCGAGGTGGTCGGTGACGCCGGAGACCCGGGAGTGGACCTCGCCGCCGCCCAGCTCCTCGGCGGTGACGACCTCGCCGGTCGCGGCCTTCACCAGGGGCGGGCCGCCCAGGAAGATCGTGCCCTGGTCGCGGACGATCACGGCCTCGTCGCTCATCGCGGGGACGTACGCGCCACCGGCCGTGCAGGAGCCTAGGACGGCGGCGATCTGCGGGATGCCGGCGCCGGACATCCGGGCCTGGTTGTAGAAGATCCGCCCGAAGTGCTCGCGGTCCGGGAAGACCTCGTCCTGCATGGGCAGGAAGGCGCCACCGGAGTCGACGAGATACAGACAGGGGAGGCGGTTCTCCAGGGCTACTTCCTGGGCGCGCAAGTGCTTCTTCACCGTCATCGGGTAGTACGTGCCGCCCTTGACGGTCGCGTCATTGGCGACGATCACGCACTCGCGCCCGCTGACCCGGCCGATCCCGGCGATCACACCGGCGGCCGGGGCCTGGCCGTCGTAGAGCCCGTCGGCGGCGAGGGGGGCCAGCTCCAGGAACGGCGAACCCGGGTCGAGGAGCGTGTCCACCCGGTCGCGCGGCAGCAGCTTGCCGCGCGCGGTGTGCCGGGCACGCGCCTTCTCACCCCCGCCCAGGCGGGCGGCGGCCAGCCTGCCGCGCAGCTCCCCGACGAGCGCGAGGTGCGCCTCCTCGTTGGCCCTCCAGGCCTCCGACGCGGGGTCTGCCGCGCTCGTCAGCTCCGGTGCCTCGTGCATCCTGCGGTCCCCTCACCCAGTGGTCGACTGTTAATGAGCGTTAACCATTTCCTTCAGGTTAACGACCGCTAACCTCCCTGTCTAGAATTGCTTTCATGGCCACCAGAACCGACGCCCCCACCCGCCGCGAGCAGATCCTCAAGGAGGCCGCTCGACTCTTCGCCGAGCGCGGCTTCCACGGCGTCGGCGTGGACGAGATAGGGGCCGCCGTCGGCATCAGCGGCCCCGGCCTCTACCGGCACTTCGCGGGCAAGGACGCGATGCTGGCGGAGCTGCTCGTGGGGATCAGCGAGCAGCTGCTGCGGGGCGCGAAGCGGCGACTGGCCGAGGCGGACGGCTCCTCGGCGGCGGACGTCCTCGACTCCCTCATCGAGGGCCACATCGACTTCGCCCTGGACGACCGGCCCCTGATCACCTTGCACGACCGCGAGCTGGACCGCCTCCGCGACAGCGACCGCAAGCTGGTCCGCCAGCTCCAGCGGCAGTACGTCGAGCTGTGGGTGGAGGTCGTCCGCGAGGTGTACCCGGTGTTGACGGAACCCAGCGCCCGGGCCGCCGTCCACTCGGTCTTCGGCCTCCTGAACTCGACCCCGCACCTGGGCCGCCCCGGCTCCCTGCCGGGCCGCGGCGCCACGGCGGAACTGCTGCACCGGATGGCCCGGGGGGCGTTCGGCGCGGCGGGGGAGTGACGAGCGTTACGGAGGGGTTCCCCTGGACGGTCCTCCCTACCGGCCGGTATCTTGGTTGTCTGAGCAAGCGCTTAGACAAGCGACCCTGAGCCAGGCGGAGGTGGCGGCGGTGCGCCGTACGGTGTTCAACGAGGATCACGAGGCGTTCCGGGAGACCCTCCGGGCCTTCATCGAGGCCGAGGTCGTCCCCGTCTACGACGAGTGGTTCGCGGCCGGTCAGGCGCCGCGCGAGTTCTACTACAAGCTCGCCGAGCTGGGCCTGTTCGGCATCAACGTGCCGGAGGAGTTCGGCGGCGCCGGCATCGACTCGTACAAGTTCGAGGCCGTGATGTACGAGGAGACCTCCCGCGCGGGCGTCCAGTTCGGCGGCTCCGGGGTGCACGTGCTGCTCGCCCTGCCCTACATCAAGATGCTCGCCACCGACGAGCAGAAGAAGCGCTACCTGCCCAAGTTCGTCTCCGCCGAGGAGATGTGGGCGCTGGCGATGACCGAGCCGGGTACCGGTTCCGACCTCGCGGGCATGAAGACCACCGCCAAGCTGAGCGAGGACGGCACGCACTACGTCCTCAACGGCGCCAAGACCTTCATCACGGGCGGTGTGCACGCCGACCGCGTGATCGTGGTCGCCCGCACCGCCGCCCCCACCCCCGAGAACCGCCGGCACGGCCTCTCCCTCTTCGCCGTGGACACCAAGGCCGAGGGCTACTCCATCGGGCGGAAGCTCGACAAGCTGGGCCTGCGCACCTCGGACACCGCCGAGCTGGCGTTCGTCGACGTGAAGGTGCCGGTCGAGGACCTGCTCGGCGAGGAGAACAAGGGCTTCTACTACCTCGGCCACAACCTGGCGTCCGAGCGCTGGGGCATCGCCTACGGCGCCTACGCCCAGGCCAAGGCCGCCGTCCGGTTCGCCCAGCAGTACGTCACGGACCGCACGGTCTTCGGCAAGCCCGTCGCCACCTTCCAGAACACCAAGTTCGAGCTGGCCGCCTGCAAGGCCGAGGTCGACGCCGCCGAGGCGGTCGCCGACCGCGCCACCGAGGCGCTGGACGCGGGCGAGCTGACCCCGGCCGAGGCCGCCTCCGCGAAGCTGTTCTGCACCGAGGTCGCGCACCGCGTCATCGACCGCTGCCTCCAGCTGCACGGCGGCTACGGCTTCATGAACGAGTACCCGATCGCCCGCCTGTACGCGGACAACCGCGTCAACCGGATCTACGGCGGCACGAACGAGATCATGAAGTCGATCATCGCGAAGGACATGGGGCTGTAAGGCTCCCGAAATTACTGACCAGTAGAAATGACTGCATGAGTCAGGCACTTCAGTCTCTCCTCGATCTGCTCGACCTCGAGCAGATCGAGGAGAACATCTTCCGCGGCCAGTCCCGGCCCGCCATCGTCCCGCGCGTCTTCGGCGGTCAGGTCGCGGCCCAGGCGCTCGTCGCCGCCGGGCGCACGGTCCCCGAGGACCGTCTCGCCCACTCCCTGCACGCGTACTTCCTGCGCGCCGGGGACCCGGGCGCGCCGATCGTCTACACGGTCGAGCGCATGAACGACGGCCGCTCCTTCACCGCCCGCCGGGTCGTCGCCGTCCAGCACGGCCAGCCGATCTTCGCGCTGTCGGCGTCCTTCCAGAAGCACGAGGAAGGCTTCGACCACCAGGCCCCGATGCCGGCCGCCCCCGACCCCGCCACGCTCCCCACCTCGCAGGAGCGGCTGCGCGGCTACGACCACATCGCGCCGGACGTCATCGAGAAGTTCATCGAGGCCCGCGAGGCCATCGACCTGCGGTACGTCGACGAGCCGCCGTACGGGAAGTTCGGCGAGCCGCGCGAGCCGCACTCGCAGGTCTGGTTCCGCACCAACGGCAAACTCGCCGACGACCCGCTCCTCCACGTCGTCCTCGCCACCTACGTCTCCGACATGACCCTCCTCGACTCGATCCTGCTCGCGCACGGCCGCGGCGGCTGGGCGACCGGGGACGTCGTCGGCGCCTCCCTCGACCACGCGATGTGGTTCCACCGGCCCTTCCGCGCCGACGAATGGCTCCTGTACGACCAGGAGTCGCCGTCCGCACAAGGCGGCCGCGGACTCGGCCAGGCACGCATCTACACGCAGGACGGCCGGCTCGTCATCTCGGTGATCCAGGAAGGCGTGGTCCGGGCTCCTCGGCAACACTGAGGGGCATGACGGAAGCGGAAGCAGCGGAACAGGGCGGCGGCGAGAGCACGTTCACGGTGATCGTGGCCGCCGTCGCCAACCTCGGCATCGCCCTCGCCAAGGCGGTCGCCGGTGTGATCAGCGGCTCCAGCGCGATGCTCTCCGAGGCCGCGCACTCGGTCGCCGACACCGTCACCGAGGTGCTCCTGCTGACCGCCCTGAAACGCAGCGAGAAGCCCGCCGACGAGGACCATCCGCTCGGCTACGGCCCCGAGCGCTACATCTGGGCGATGCTGGCCGCCGTCGCGACCTTCGTCGGCGGTGCCGTCTTCTCCCTCTACGACGGCATCCACACCCTCGTCGCGGGCGAGGAACTCGGCGACCCCCTCATCTCGTACATCGTCCTCGGCGTCGCCTTCCTCCTGGAGGGCTACTCGCTGCGCACGGGACTGAAGCAGGCGCGCCGGGAGGCGGCCCGCGTCCAGGCGCCGTTCAAGCTCTACCTCCGGCACACCCCCGACACCGCCGTGAAGGCCGTCGTCCTGGAGGACTCGGCCGCGCTGATCGGCCTGGTGCTCGCCGCGGGCGGGCTGCTCGGCGGGCAGCTCACCGGTTCGGGCGTGTGGGACGGGATCGCCTCGCTGCTCATCGGGCTGTTGCTGCTGTGCGTGGCGTGGGTGCTCGGGCGGTCCAACGCCGAGCTGCTGATCGGCCGCCCGCTGCCGAAGCCCATGCGGGAGCGGATCAGGGCCGAGCTGGTGGCGGTGGAGCACATCGAGGCCGTACTGGAGCTGACGACGCTGGTGCAGGGGCCGCGGGAGGCGCTGGTCGCCGCGAAGGTCGACTTCCGGGACGTGTCGACGGCGGCGCAGATCGAGTGGGCCTGCGAACAGGCCGAGCTGCGGCTGCGGGCCGCGTTCCCCGGCGTGACCAGGGTGTACCTGGACCCGACGCCGGGGCACGCGCAGCAGCGGACGGAGGGGCTGAACCCCTGGCCCTGAGGCCCTTTAAAGGCGGGTCACTTCAGTCCCGCCTCCGCCAGCAGGTACGCCGTCATCGGGTCGTAGTGGCGCGGGCTGACGACGTGGTCGTCGAGGGGGACCGTCACCTGGACCGTGCCCTCGGCCTCGCCGAGGAAGAGGGCGGGGTCGTTGCAGTCGGCGTACCCGACGGAGTCCACGCCGTGCTGGGCGGCGTACCCGGCCCAGCCGTGGTCGGCGACGACGAGGTCGGGCAGCGGACGCCCTTCCCGCTGCATCCCCGTCAGGATGGCCTTCATCGGCTCGCCGGAGTGGGTGTGCCACAGCGAGGCGCCGTGCTCCAGCATCGCCACACTCGCGAACTGCATGACGTACCCCTCCTCGGTCTGCAGCCCCTCCGGGATGACGACGATCTCGCAGCCGGCGGCCCGCAGCGCGGCGGCCGTGGAGTGGTGGACCTCCAGGAGCCCGCCCGGGTGACCGGTCGCGAACAGCACCCGCTGCTGCCCCTCGGCGGCCTTCCGCAGCCGGGCCGCCATCCGGTCCAGGCCGTCGACCGTCAGCTCGGGGTCGATGGTGTCCTGGCCGTACCGGTACTCGGGATCGTCGTTGACGCCCACCCGCTCCGCCATCACCGCGAGCACGTCCTGCTCGTCGGTCCAGCGGTCACCGAGCTCCAGGCCGAGCCAGTAGTGGCGGTTGCCGTTCGCGAGCTGGCGGTAGTGGGAGAGGTTGTTCTCTCGGGGCGTCGCGACGTCGCCCGCGATGCGGGTCCGTACGAGGTGGTCGACGAGCTCGGCGCGGCTGGGAGTCCCGGGTATCGGCATGGGGTCCATTGTGAGGCAGGTGACGGTGCGCGTGCGGGGTGTCCCGGACGCTGGGACACGGGTCACTCACGCAGGGCGAACCACAACTCCATGCGTACGTCGGGGTCGTCGAGGTCGGCGTCCAGCAGCGCCGCGCACTTGGCGATCCGCTGCCGCACGGTGTTGCGGTGCACGGCGAGCGCCACCGCCGTCCGGTCCCAACTCCCGTGCAGGGACAGCCAGGTGCGCAGGGTGTCCCGCAGGGCGGGGGAGCCGGCGAGGGGTGCGAGCAGGGCACGGGCGTGTGCCTCGGCCTCGTCGGGCGCGATGAGAGCGGCGAGGCCCGGCCGCCCGCCGTGCCGGACCAGAGCACTGCGGGTGGCCCGGGCCCGGGCGAGGGCACGGGCGGCCTGGGTGTCGGCGAGGGTCCAGTCGTGGGGCTCGACGGGGGAGCTGACGCCGAGGGTCCAGCCGGGGTGCGGGTCCGGGGCGCGGTCGGCGAGGACGCGTACGACGTCCTCGCCGAGGTCGACCAGCGGCGAGCCCAGCGCGGCGCCCAGCGCGGAGGCGGCCACGGCGTCGGACGACTGTCCGTCCGGGGCGGCGTGCACGACGAACCAGGGAGCGCCGCCGAGGAGCGGGGCCACCTCCTCCGGCCCGGCGCCCAGCAGCAGCCGTACCAGCGCCGAGGAGCGGGCCGCCCCCGAGCCGCTCTGGTGCTCGCCGGTGAGGAGGGAGAGCAGGACGGCGGCGACGGAGGCGATGGTGTGGTCGCCGGGGTCGCGGGCCGGGGCGGCCACCCCGAGCACGAAGCCCTGCCCGGCACCGAGGGCGTAGGCGGCGAGATGGACGCCGGCGACGGTGTGGGTGGCGGAGGTGGGGGTGCCGGGGCCGGAGGGGCGGACGACCTGAGCGAGCTCGGCGAGCGCGGGCGGGGTGGCGGCTTCGGGCGGACCTCCCGGGGCCGTGCCGTCGGCCGGACGTCCCGCGGTGGCGTCCGCTGCCGGTTGGCCTGCCGCAGGGCTTCCTACCGACCGCCCCGCGCTCGCCGCCGGTTGGTTTGCGGTGGGGCTTCCCGCTGACCGCGGGGTGTCCGCTGCCGGTTGGCCTGCCGCGGGGCTTCCTGCCGACCGGCCCGCGCTCGCCGCCGGTTGGTTTGCGGTGGGGCTTCCCGCTGACCGCGGGGTGTCCGCTGCCGGTTGGCCTGCCGCGGGGCTTCCTGCCGACCGGCCCGCGCTCGCCGCCGGTTGGTTTGCGGTGGGGCTTCCCGCTGACCGCGGGGTGTCCGCTGCCGGTTGGCCTGCCGCGGGGCTTCCTGCCGACCGGCCCGCGCTCGCCGCCGGTTGGTTTGCGGTGGGGCTTCCCGCTGACCGCGGGGTGTCCGCTGCCGGTTGGCCTGCCGCGGGGCTTCCTGCCGACCGGCCCGCGCTCGCCGCCGGTTGGTTTGCGGTGCGGCTTCCTGCCGACCGCGGGGTGTCCGCTGCCGGTTGGCCTGCCGCGGGGCTTCCTGTCGACTGCCCCGCGTTCGCCGCCGGTTGGTTTGCGGTGGGGCTTCCCGCCGGCCGACCCGCCCCTGCCGCCGGCCGGCCCGCCGCGCCGCTTCCCGGCAACCGCCCCGCCCCCGCGATCTCCGTCCCCTCCGGCCCGTACAGCACCGCCCGGCCACCCACCCGCTGGGCCAGTTGCCGCAACACCGACGGGATCGGGTCCGGGCGGGACGCGGCCGCGGCGAGGCTCTGCTGGGCCTCGGTCACGCGGCGGAGTTCGGCGAGGCGGGCCTGGGCCATCAGTTGCCAGACCGCGCGGGCCACGCCCGAGAAGGTGGTCTGGGGCGGGACCTCGATCAGCGGGAGTTCGTACGCCTCGCAGGCCGCCACCAGCGCGCGCGGGACCGTGTCGTGCACCGGCGCCAGGCCGAAGCCCAGCGCCGCGCCGCCCGCCGCCACGATCCGGGAGACATAGTCATCGAAGTACGCCCCCGACCCCGCCGCCTCCGGCACGTGCACGCCCGCCGTCAGCAGCAGCTCGCCGCCCAGCAGATACGGGTACGGGTCGGCCATCTCCGAGGTGTGCGCCCAGTGGATGACGGCGGCGGGGTCCACCGGGCCCGCGATCTGCCGCAGCGCGAGGTCCTCGCGGGCCAGCAGTGCGGCCAGCGGGACGGGTGGGGTGGGTGGGACGGCCGGGTCCGGCATGGTGTGCGTTTCCTTCACTCCGAACGGCCTCGATGGATGAAACGTACACTTCGCAGCCGCTTTCCGGCCACCTAATGTCAGTCCCGACCGGCAGCCGCGGGTACGGGCGGATGTCCCCGCGAGCCCCTGCCGTCGTCCCCACCCCCCTCTGCACGACACGCCACCGGGATGCTCGCGAAGGAGGCCCCACATGGCCATCGACTACACAGTCATCGTCGTCTATCTGCTCGGCATGCTGGCCATGGGCTGGTGGGGCATGCGCCGCGCCAAGTCCAAGAGCGAGTTCCTCGTCGCGGGCCGCCGCCTGGGCCCCGCCATGTACTCCGGCACCATGGCCGCGATCGTCCTCGGCGGCGCCTCCACCATCGGCGGCGTCGGCCTCGGCTACCAGTACGGCCTCTCCGGCGCCTGGATGGTGTTCACCATCGGTCTCGGACTGCTCGCCCTGTCCGTCTTCTTCTCCGCCCGCATCGCCCGCCTCAAGGTCTACACCGTCTCCGAGATGCTCGACCTCCGCTACGGCGGCCGGGCCGGCGTCATCTCCGGCGTGGTCATGTGGGCGTACACCCTCATGCTCGCGGTGACGTCCACCATCGCGTACGCCACGATCTTCGACGTCCTCTTCGACCTGAACCGGACCGTCGCGATCGTCCTCGGCGGCTCGATCGTCGTCGCGTACTCGACGCTCGGCGGCATGTGGTCGATCACCCTCACCGACATGGTCCAGTTCGTGGTGAAGACGGTCGGCGTGCTGCTCCTGCTGCTCCCGATCGCCGTCGTCAAGGCGGGCGGCTTCGGCGAGATGAGGGACCAGCTGCCCACCTCGTACTTCGACCCGCTGGGCATCGGCGGCGAGACGATCTTCACGTACGTCCTGATCTACACGTTCGGCATGCTCATCGGTCAGGACATCTGGCAGCGCGTCTTCACCGCCCGCAGCGACCGGACGGCCAAGTGGGGCGGCACGGTCGCGGGCACCTACTGTCTCGCGTACGCCCTCGCCGGCGCCGTCATCGGCACGGCGGCCAAGGTCCTCTACCCCGAGCTCGGCAGCGCCGACGACGCCTTCGCCACCATCGTCAAGGACGAACTCCCGGTCGGCGTGCGGGGCCTGGTGCTGGCCGCCGCGCTCGCCGCCGTGATGTCGACGTCCTCCGGCGCGCTGATCGCCTGCGCGACCGTCGCCAACAACGACATCTGGTCGCGCCTGCGGGGCAAGGTCACCGGCGGCGAGCGCGACGAGGTGGCGGGCAACCGCGCCTTCATCCTCATCATGGGCGTCGGCGTCATCGGCACGGCCATCGCCCTCAACAACGTCGTCGAGGCGCTGACGGTGGCGTACAACCTGCTCGTCGGCGGTCTCCTCGTCCCGATCCTCGGCGGCCTGCTGTGGAAGCGCGGCACCGTCCACGGCGCGCTCGCCTCCGTGATCGTCGGCGGCCTCGCGGTCATCGGCCTGATGGCGGGCTACGGCATCCTCGCCAACGAGCCCGTCTACTACGGCCTGCTGCTCTCCCTCGCCGCCTACGTGGCCGTCTCCCTGGCGACCCCCGCCACCGACGAGGCGGTCCTCACGGTCTGGCGCGAGCGGCTGGCCGGCCGGGGCGCCCCCGAACTCGTGTCCGAACCGGTCCCGGCTCCCCAGTAGAGTCGAGAACACATTCCGCACATACGCGATGAAGCGTAGGAAAGAAGGCATCACCTCATGAGCAGCAACGAGACGCCCCGCGGCCCCGTCGACTCCTCCCGCATCCCGCGGTACGCCGGCCCCGCGACCTTCGCCCGGCTGCCCCGCCTCGACGAGGTCGGCCGCGCCGACGTCGCCGTGGTGGGCGTACCGTTCGACTCGGGCGTCTCGTACCGGCCGGGCGCCCGCTTCGGCGGCAACGCGATCCGCGAGGCGTCCCGGCTGCTGCGCCCCTACAACCCGGCGCAGGACGCCTCCCCGTTCGCGCTCGCGCAGGTCGCGGACGGCGGGGACATCGCGGTGAACCCGTTCAACATCAACGAGGCCGTCGAGACCGTCGAGGCGGCGGCGGATGAGTTGTTGGGGACGGGCGCGCGGCTGATGACGCTGGGCGGCGACCACACCATCGCGCTGCCGTTGTTGCGCTCGGTCGCGAAGAAGCACGGCCCGGTCGCCCTGCTCCACTTCGACGCCCACCTCGACACCTGGGACACGTACTTCGGCGCGGAGTACACCCACGGGACCCCCTTCCGGCGGGCGGTGGAGGAGGGCATCCTCGACACGTCGGCGTTGTCCCACGTGGGTACGCGCGGCCCCCTGTACGGCAAGCAGGACCTCACCGACGACGAGAAGCTGGGCTTCGGCATCGTCACGTCGGCGGACGTCTACCGCCGCGGCGCCGACGAGGTCGCCGACCAGCTGCGCCAGCGCATCGGCGACCGCCCCCTCTACATCTCCATCGACATCGACTGCCTGGACCCGGCCCACGCCCCCGGCACGGGCACGCCCGAGGCGGGCGGCATGACGTCCCGGGAACTCCTGGAGATCCTGCGCCGCCTGGCCTCCTGCAACCTGGTCTCGGCCGACGTCGTCGAGGTGGCCCCCGCGTACGATCACGCGGAGATCACGTCGGTGGCCGCGTCCCACACGGCGTACGAACTCACCACGATCATGTCCCGTCAGATCGCCCAGGAGAAGGCAGCGAAGTGACCCACGACCACGACCTGGTGCTCCGCCCGACGGAGGCCCAGACCGCCGCCGCCCTGAACCCGCCCGCCGGCCGGAACGGCGGAGACCTGGTCGTGGAGACGCTGGCCGCGCTCGGCACGACGACGGTCTTCGGGCTGCCGGGCCAGCACGCGCTCGGCATGTTCGACGCGCTGCGGCGCAGCGATCTGCGCTATGTGGGCCTGCGGGTGGAGAACAACGCCGGTTTCGCGGCGGACGCGTACGGCCGGATCACGGGCGAGGCGGCCCCGCTGCTGCTGTCGACGGGGCCGGGGGCGCTGACGTCCCTCGCCGCGCTCCAGGAGGCGGCGGCGGCCTCGGCCCCGGTGCTGGCGATCAGCAGCCAGATCCCGTCGGCGGGCCTGGGCGGCGGCCGCCACGGTCATTTGCATGAGCTCCCCGACCAGTCCGCGTCCTTCAGGGGCGTGGTGAAGTCGGTCCACACCGTGCGCACCCAGTCCCAGATCCCGTCCGCGATCGAGGCGGCCTGGAAGTCGGCCCTGACGGCCCCGCACGGCCCGGTGTGGGTGGAGATCCCGCAGGACGTACTGCTGGCCGAGACGTCGATCCCGGTGGTGACGGGCGGCGACGCGTTCCCGGAGGAGCTGCCGCCGCGCGTCGAACTGACGGCGGTGGCGGCGGAGTTGCTGTCGAAGGCGGCCCGTCCGGCGATCATCGCGGGCGGGGGAGTCGTACGGTCGGACGCGAGCGGGAAGCTGCGGCGGCTGGCGGAGGCGTTGCAGGCGCCGGTGGTCTGCACGCCGGGCGGCAAGGGGGCGTTCCCTTGGCAGCACCCCCTGTCCCTCCAGTCCTGGATCGAGGACCGGTACGTCACGGACTTCCTGGAGGAGGCGGACGTACTGCTGGTGGTGGGCTCGGGCCTCGGCGAACTGTCGTCCAACTACCACACGTTCAAGCCGCGTGGCCGGGTGATCCAGATCGAGGCGGACCTCGGCAAGCTGGAGTCGAACCACCCCGCGCTGGGCATCCACGCGGACGCGCGGCTGGCGTTGCAGGCGCTGCTGGAGACGGTGTCTCCGAGGACGGACGAGACCGCGGCGGAGCGGGTGCGGGAGGTGCTGAGGCGGGTGGCGGACCGTATCGCGTCCCAGGAACTGACCCTGGAACAGGACGTGTTGGCGGCGGTGCGGCGAGCTCTTCCCGCTGATTCCCCTTCCTTCTGGGACATGACGATCCTGGCGTACTGGGCCTGGTCCGCCTTCGACGCCAAGGGTCCCAACCTCCTCCACTCCGCCCAGGGCGCCGGCGGCCTCGGCTACGGCTTCCCGGCGGCGCTGGGGGCGGCGGTGGCCGACGGTTCGCGGCCGGTGCTGGCGGTGTCGGGGGACGGGGGTGCGCTGTACTCGATCGCCGAGCTCGCCACCGCTCGCCAGTACGACCTGAACGTGACGTGGCTGATCGTCGACGACGGTGGTTACGGCATCCTGCGCGAGTACATGACGGACGCGTTCGGCGAGGCGACGGCGACGGAGCTGACGCGGCCGGACTATGTGGCGCTGGCGGAGTCGTTCGGGGTGCCGGGGGTGCGGAGTTCGGCGGAGACGTTGGAGGCGGACTTGGCGAAGGCGCTGTCCGAGCCCGGGCCTTCGGTGGTCGTACTCCCTGCCGTTCTGCGGATGTTCGCGCCGACGCATCTGTAACTCTCTTGAACCGGTAAAGAAAATCTCATAAGTTTCCCCCCGTCACTGCCGTACGGCATGGCCACATCAATTTCATAGCGGGCTCTGGGGAGAGCCCGGGGGGAGACAAGGGCATGACCAACCCTTGGTTCCGGCGGCTTCGTGCTGCCCGGACGCTCGGCGTGCTGCTCGGCGGCGCCGTCGTCCTGGGCTCGTTGCCCGCTGTCACCAGTCCGGCCGGCGCGGCCGGCGGCAGACCGCCGGCTTCGGCCGAGGCGGCCGCGTTCGAGCTGGCCGCCGACACCGGTGAACCGGTGGAGATAGTTCAGCGTCGCACCGAGGACGAACTTGTCTTCGCCAACCCGGACGGCAGTTTCACCAGCGAGACCAGCGTCCAGCCGCAGCGGGTCCAGCGCGCCGACGGCGGCTGGGAGAAGGCCGACGCCACGCTGGAACGGCGGGCCGACGGCACGGTGGGCCCGAAGGCCGCCGTGGTCGACCTGGCCTTCGCGGGCGGCGGCTCGACAGACCTGATCACCCTGGGCGATGCCGGCAAGTCCTTCACGCTGCGCTGGCCGAAGCCGCTGCCCGAGCCGGTCCTGGACGGCGACACGGCCGAGTACCGCGAGGTGCTGCCGGGCGTCGACCTGCTGGCGAGCGCCACCGTCACCGGGTACTCGTACGTCCTGAAGGTGAAGACCTCCGAGGCCGCCGACAACCCCGAGCTGGCTCAACTCCGCCTGCCCGTACGCACCGAGGGCCTCGACCTGACCACCGGGCCGACCGGTGGACTGCAGGCGGTGGACGCTTCCGGCGCGCGGCTCTTCGGCGGCCAGGCGCCAAAGATGTGGGACTCCGCCACCGCCGCCGAGGAGGTCCCGGCGGACGCCGTGCCGGCCTCCGGCTCCGGCGCCCCCGTCGAGGACGCGCCCGACGCCGCGGCGAAGGTCGCCGACATGGGCCTGGACGTGACCGCGTCCGCGGTCACCGTCGAGCCCGACCACTCGGTGCTGACCGCCTCCGACACCGACTTCCCGGTCTACCTCGACCCGGAGGCCGGCATGTCCAAGAGCGAGTGGCTGTACGTCTCCAGCGCCCACCCGAGCACAGAGTTCCACAAGTTCAAGAAGGACGAGGGCGTCGGGCGCTGCTCGTACAAGTCCATCGGCGGCACCTACTACGTGTGCAGCTCCTCGCCGTACACGAACCGCATGTACTTCCAGTTCGGCACCTCAGGCTGGAAGAACCGCACCATCTCCAAGGCGGTCTTCGAGGTCTACGAGACCTTCTCCTTCTCCTGCCAGAAGAGCACCGTCAACCTGCACGCGGTCAGCGAGGGCGGTGTCGACTCGGCCACCAACTGGAACAACAAGCCCAAGGACGGCGACCTGCTCGTCGACAAGAACGTGGCGTACGGCCGCGGCGACAGCTGCAGTCCCGACGCGCCGGCCAGCTGGGTCGACTTCCAGGACAACCCCGAGGAGAGCAACGAGAACCTCACCGCCACCGTCCGCAAGAAGGCCAAGGCGGAGGACCCGATCGCCTTCTCGCTGCGGGCCGCCGACGAGGACGACGCCAATTCCTGGAAGCGGTTCCGGGGCGACAACGCCAAGCTGGTCGTCACCTACAACACCACTCCGGGCAAGCCGTACAACGAGCGGCTGACCAACCCGGAGGAGAAGACCTGCACCACGGACAACACCAAGCGCCCGTGGATCCGTGACGAGACCCCGACCATGGCGGTCAACGGCACCGACGCCGACTCCTACAGCGACGGCACCGGCCAGAACCTCACCGCCACCTTCCGAGTCTGGGACCAGGTCGACGGCAAGCCCATGGTCTACGAGGGCAAGGACGGCCCGCAGAACGAGGGCGTCTTCGAAAAGAACATCCCGGTCAAGGAGCTTGCCCACGGCCACGGCTACAAGTGGCACGCCCAGCTCTACGACGGCTCCACCGGCAAGCTGAAAGACTCCGGCTACTCCGACTGGTCCGACTGGTGCGAGTTCGTGGTGGACGTGAAGCCGCCCACCACCAAGCCGCTCGTGAAGCCGACGGACGGCGAGGCCGATCTCCCGGTGGGCGCCAAGCGGCACTTCACCCTCTCCGCGAACGGCAACGCCGACCCGGTCTTCAAGAACGACGTCGAGTACTACGAGTGGGACCTCGGCAGCGACACCCCCGGCCGCAAGGCCGCGCCCGCGAGCCTCGGCGGCAACGCCACCATCGAGGTGCCGACCTCCACCTTCGGCCCGAACGTGCTCTACGTCCGCAGCGTCGACCAGGCCGGCAACCGCGGCCCGCTGGAGAAGTACATCTTCACCGCCGACCGCGCCTGCGCGGACGCCCTCGCCGACTCCTGCGCCGCCGCCGTCTACGGCCTCGACCAGACCTCCGGCGCCACCGCCCCCGACACCTCCGGCCACGACCGCGACCTCACCGTCAAGGGCGCCGACTGGGTCGCGGGCAACCACTCCGCCACCGACGCCGCCGACAAGGCCCTGCGCTTCAACGGCAGCAGTGACTACGCGACCGCCGCCTCCGCCGTCCACACCGGGCAGGCGTTCACCGTCTCGGCCTGGGTGCGACCGACCTCGCTGAGCGAGAACGTCTCGGTGATCAGCCAGGCCGGCAGCAACGGCAACGGCCTCAACCTCTACTACTCGACGGCCTACAAGCGCTGGATCTTCGGCCGCCACATCGCCGACAAGGACGGCTCCGACCTCGTCCGCGCCATGGCGACGAGCGAACGCCCGCCGACCGTCGGCACGTGGACCCACCTGGCGGGCACTTACGACCCGGCGGCACGGAAGTTCACCCTCTACGTCGACGGCGAGGAACAGGGCAGCGCCACCGTCACCGGCGTCTGGAATGCCGCCAAGGGCCTGAACATCGGCCGCGCCCAGTACGACGGCACCTGGCGCGACTACTTCGCCGGCGACATCGACGACGTACGCCTGGTACCCGGACTGCTCTCCGGTACGGAGATCTACCGGCTGGCCAACAGCTGACCTTCGGCGGCTCCTGACCAGAGCAGCTTCACCCGGGCGCACGGCGGTCGACCGGCGCCCGGGCACCCCACATCACACGGGAGGGGAGCGCGCATGCGCTCAACACGCAGACATCACGCCCATAGATGGGCGAAAAACCTGGCCGCGGCGGTGTCCGCGGCCCTGACCCTGACCCTGCTCCAGGCGGCCCCCGCGCTCGGCGACGACGACGCCCGGGAGCAGCGGCGGCCCAAGACCCAGGACGTGCCCTCCACCCCCGTGGTGGAGGAGGACGGCCAGGTCACCCCGCTCAAGCACCTCGCCGGGTACGGCAGTTCGCGGGCCCCGAAGGCGTCCTGGCCGAAGCCGGGCAGCGCCACCGTCGACCTGGACGGCACCCGTGCGCGCAGCGGCATCCGCGCGGGCGGGCTGCCCGTGCGCCTCGCCGCCCCCAAGTCCCGCTCTGCGAAAGCCGCTTCGCCGACCCGCGCCAAGGTAGACCTGCTCGGCCACACCGCCGCCCGCAAGGCGGGCATCGACGGCCTGCTCCTGAAGGTCACGCGTGCGGACGGCCGCACAGCCACGTCCGGCAAGGTCGGCGTCCAAGTCGACTACGCCTCCTTCGCCCAGGCCTACGGCGGCGACTGGGCGCAGCGCCTGCGCCTGGTCCAACTGCCCGCCTGTGCGCTGACCACGCCGAAGGTGCCCGCCTGCCAGACGGTCGCCCCGCTCGCCACGGACAACGACGTCCGCGCCCAGAAGCTCACCGCGGACGTGCCCGCCGCCGCAGGCGCCAAGGCACCCCTCCTAGCGGTCTCCGCCGCGCCGTCCGGCAGCTCCGGCTCCTACACCGCGACCTCCCTCGCGCCCTCGGCGTCCTGGCAGGTGGCGGCCCAGACCGGCGCGTTCACCTGGCAGTACCCGCTGCGCGTCCCGCCCGCGATCGCCGGCCCGTCCCCGCAGCTGGGCCTGGCCTACAACTCGGCGTCCACGGACGGCCGTACGGCCACCAGCAACAACCAGACGTCCTGGGCCGGCGAGGGCTTCGACCTCAGCGCCGGGTACATCGAGCGCGCGTACCGCTCCTGCACGGACGACGGGCACGACGAGGCCGGTTCGCAGAAGTACGACCTGTGCTGGCACTCCGACAACGCCACCATGAACTTCGGTGGCCGGGCAGGGGAGTTGGTCAAGAAGTCCGCGAACGAGTGGCGTCTGAAGCAGGACGACGGCACGATCGTCCAGCGGAAGACCGGCGGCTTCAACAACGACGACAACAACGAGTACTGGGTCGTCACCACCACCGACGGCACCCGCTACTACTTCGGCAAGGGCAAGCGCGAGGCCGCCGACACCGAGTTCACCGGCTCCTCCTGGGAGGTCCCGGTCTTCGGCGACGACAAGGACGAGCCCTGCCACAAGGACACCTTCAAGGAGTCCCGCTGCCAGCAGGCCTGGCGCTGGAACCTCGACTACGTCGTCGACGTGCACGGCAACACGATGACGTACTACTACGGCACCGAGACCAACAAGTACGACACCGTCCGCGGCGACAAGGTGGTCTCGTACGACCGCGGCGGCTACCTGAAGCGCATCGAGTACGGCGAGCAGGAGGGCAAGGAGAACTCCACCGCCGCGCCCTCCCGGGTCGTCTTCGACACCGCCGAACGCTGCAAGGGCGCCGCCGCCGACTGTGAGCCCGGCGACCTGAAGGAGTCCACCGCCACCCGCTGGCCGGACGTGCCGTTCGAGCAGATCTGCACCTCGGACACCGAGTGCAAGGACCAGTGGTCCCCGACCTTCTTCAGCCGCAAGCGCCTGTCGAAGGTCACCACCCAGGTCCTGGGCTCCGACGGCAAGACGTACACGGACGTCGACGTGTGGGAGCTGGCGCACAAGTACCAGAGCGCCGACACCACCCACTCCCCGGCGATGTGGCTGGAGTCCATCACCCACTCCGGCAAGGACGGCGCGAACAAGCTCCCGAAGGTCACCTTCTACGAGCGGCAGGACGCCAACCGCGTGGACACGGGCGCCGACGACCGTCTCCCGATGTACAAGTGGCGCATCCGGGCGATCCAGTCGGAGACCGGCGGCACGATCTCGGTCAACTACAAGCCCGCCGAGTGCACCCCGTCGAACCTCCCCACTCCGGAGACGAACACCAAGCGCTGCATGCCGTCCTTCTGGTCGAAGGAAGGAACCGTCGGGGAGAAGGAGGACTGGTTCCACAAGTTCGTCGTCGACACGGTGATCGAGGACGAGGTCACCATCACCGGCCCCAACAAGGTCACTTCCTACGACTACGCGGGCGCCGCCTGGGCCTTCGACGACAGCGAGCTCGTCAAGACGAAGAAGAAGACCTGGAACCAGTGGCGCGGCTTCCGAAAGGTGACCGTGAAGACAGGTGACGCGGACAGCAAGCAGCTGCGCACCGAGACCACCTTCCTCCAGGGCATGGACGGCGACCGCGAGAAGGGCTCCGGCGGCACCAAGTCCGTCTCGGTCACGGCCTCCGACGGCACCAAGGTCCGCGACGACGCCCGCCACCAGGGCTTCCAGCTGGAGCAGCGCACCTTCAACGGCGCCGACGAGATCTCCGGGACGGTCAGCACCCCCTGGAAGTCGGCCCCCACGGCGACGGAGGGCGCGGACGAGGCGACGTACGCCGCGGTCAAGTCCACGAAGACCCACACCGCGCTGGACGACGGCAAGGTCCGCCGGGCCGCGATCGAGCACTTCTACGACGCCTACGGCATGCTGGAGCGCTCCTCGGACTCGGGCGACCTGTCCGACCCGGACGACGACACCTGCACGACGAACACGTACAACCGCAACACCGACGCGAACCTGCTGACGCTGCTGAAGCGCGTGACGGTGGTTCCTGTGGGTTGCGACGACGGCCCCCCGTCCTACAAGGGCGAGGCGATCAGCGACGTCCGCACCTGGTACGACGACCCCGACACCTACGGCACCAAGCCCACCAAGGGCGACGTGGTGCGCAGCGAGAAGGTCAAGGGCTACGCGGACGACGGCACCCCGCAGTACGTGACGACCTCGACCGCCAAGTACGACACCCACGGCCGTGTCGTCGAGTCCGCCGACCAGCAGGGCAACGCGACGAAGACGGCGTACATCCCGACGACCGGCGGCCCGGTGACGGGCATGAAGGTCACGGACCCGGCGGGCAACTCGACGACCTCCACGGTGGACCCCGGTTGGGGCCTGGTCACCGCCACGGTCGACGCCAACAAGCAGCGCACCGACCTGCAGTACGACGCCCTCGGCCGCCTGCTGAAGGTCTGGCTCCCGGGCCGCGCGAAGGCTTCGGACACGCCGAGCCTGGAGTACGCGTACCTGGTCCGCAACGACGCGCCTGTGGTCACCACGACGAAGTCGCTGCTGCCCAACGGCTCGGTGGCCACCAGCCACCAGCTCAGTGACGGCCTGCTGAGGCCACGTCAGACGCAGACTCCGGCGGCGAACTCGGGTCGGGTGGTCACGACGACCGAGTACGACAGCCGGGGGCTGGGGGTCAGGAACATCGGCCCCTTCTACAACTCGGCGGTACCCTCGACGACCTTCGTGAACGTGGCCGAAGCCTCCGAGGGCACTCCCTCGGAGACCGAGATGGTGTACGACGCCGCGGGGCGTGCGACCGACACGATCTTCCGGGTGGCGGGCACGGAGAAGTGGAGGGCCAAGGCCTCGTACCACGGCGACCACATGACGGTCGACCCGCCCAAGGGTGACACCCCCACCTCCACCTACACCGATGCCCAGGGCAGGACCACGAAGCTCCTCCAGTTCAGGGGCGTTTCGCCCACAGGCGCCGCGGACATCACGAGCTACTCCTACGACAAGGCCGGTCGGCTCTCCGAGGTCAAGGACCCCGCCGGCAACGTCTGGTCGTACGAGTACGACGTGCGAGGCCGGCAGACCGTCGCGGTCGACCCGGACGAGGGCACCACGTGGATGACGTACGACGATCTGGACCGGCTGAAGACGGTCCGGAACGAGCGCAAGATCACTCTCACCTACAACTACGACAAGCTCGGCCGCCAGCGCTCGCTCTACAACGGCGAAACCAAGCTCACCAGCTGGGAGTACGACAGCGGTACCGTCCCCAACGGCAAGGGCCGCCTCGCCTCCGCCACCAAGTGGGTGGGGGACGACGCATACACCACGTCGGTCGACGCCTATGACGCGGCGGGCCGTCCGCTGAAGACCTCGGTCACCGTCCCGGCGTCTGAGGGCAAGCTCGCCGGTACCTACACGGCCGCCACCGCGTACAAGCCGAACGGCGCCATCGCGAGCACCGAGCTGCCGGCCGCCGGCGACCTGCCTGCGGAAACCGTCACCAATGGATACACGGCGACAGGTCTGCCGTCGTTCACCCTTGGCAACGGCACCGACTACGCCCGCGAGACCCGCTACTCCAACTACGGCGAGGTCCTGCAACTCACCCTCGGCACCTCCAGCGCCGACAAGTACACCTGGCTGACCAACACCTATGAGGAGGGCACTCGCCGACTGGAGCGCGCCCGGGTCGACCGGGAGATCGTCAAGACGCCGGACTCGGACATCACCTACGGCTACGACGCCTCCGGCAACGTCACGAAGCTCGCGGACGCGCCCGAAGGCAAGACCGCGGACGTCCAGTGCTTCGCCTATGACTACCTGCGCAGGCTGACCGACGCCTGGACCCAGATCGCAGCCACCTGCGCCCCCAGCGCCGGTGAGGCGACGATCGGGGGACCGGCTGCGTACCGGCACGCCTACGAGTACGACACCATGGGCAACCGCACGTCCGAGACGCGTTACGCGACCGGTACCGCGGGTGCGGCGGCCCTCACCCAGACGACGACGTACATCCCGAACGGCACGGGCAACCCGCATGCACATGCCGTGAAGTCGGCCGAGTCCCGCTCGGTGGGCGCGGGCAAGGACGAGAAGGCGACCCAGTCCTTCGAGTACGACGAGGTGGGCAACACCACTCGGCGCACCCGGCAGGCCACCGGGCTCTGGACCGCGGTGGACCAGTCCCTGGAGTGGGACGTCGAGGAGCGTCTCGCTGCCGTCACGCCGTATGCGAACGGCGTCAAGGACGAGGCGAACCGCACGTCCTTCGTCTACGACGCCCAGGGCAACCGACTGCTGCGCAAGGAGAAGGGCGCGGTCACCCTCTACCTCGGTGTCCAGGAGATCCGCCTGGACACGGCGAAGAACACACTCTCCGGTACCCGTTACTACGCCCACGGCGGTCAGCAGATCGCGGTGCGCACCGCAGCCGGGGTGACTTGGCTCGCCGGCGGGCAGAACGGGACGGCCGAGATCGCAGTACGTGCCTCCGACTCGGCGATCCAGCAGCGTCGCACGCTGCCCTTCGGCGAGGTGCGCGGATCGAACCCGAGCGCATGGCCGGGAGACAAGGCGTTCGTCGGAGGGACCGCCGACGACACCACCGGCCTGATCCACCTCGGGGCCCGTGACTACGACCCGGCGGCCGGCCGCTTCCTGTCGGCGGATCCGCTGCTGAACGTCAGCGATCCGCAGCATCTCAACGCCTACGCGTACGGGCGCAACAACCCGCTGGTCTTCCCGGACCCGACGGGCCTGTACTGGGGCGAGTCCTGGATCAGCCCGATCGGCCACGGGGCCCTCGACGTCGCGGGCCTGGTACCCGGCTTCGGTGAGCCCGCCGACCTGCTCAACGGCGTCTGGTACACGGCCGAGGGCAACTACATCGACGCCGGGTTGTCCTACGCCTCGGCGATTCCGATCGTCGGCTACGGCGCCAGCGCGGCCAAGGGAGCCAAGTACGTCAACAAGGCGGTCGACGCTGTGGACGTGGCCACCGACACGGCCAAGGCCGCGGACAAGACCAAGGATGCGGTCAAGCACGCCGACGACCTCACCCCACCGTCCACTCCGAAGCCCAAGGAGACCCCGAAACCCGCGCCTCCGGCCAAGGCCAAGGACGCTCCCGAGGCCAAGAAGGGCGATTCCGGCGGCAAGAAGAACGATGGCGCGGAGAAGAAGAGCGAAGGCGCCGAGAAGAAGACCGAGGACGCCGAGGCGCCTGCCGCACCCAAGGAAGAGGTGATGATCGACACCGGTACGGCCAGGGCACTGACGTCGGCCGACCGCGCGGTGGGCGATCAGGTCGCCGCGCAGATCGGAGACCGCGGGATGGTGATGACCCAGACCGCCGTGAACGAGTTCCAGGCCGCGGTGGCCCGGAACACGGCGAACGGCTTCGTCGGCCCGCAGGAGGCGGCCATGATCCAGACGCTGATGAGCAAGGTGCGGGTGGTGCCCGACAACGTGAGCGCGCGGGCTGCCAGTCTCAAACCCAGCAGAAGGGTCGGCGCGGACGACATCAAGATCTTCGGCACCGCCGACGCGATGGGCATCCCCATCTTCACCTCGGACGCCAAGTTCGTACGGGCGGCCGGAATCCAGGGCGTATCGTTCAACGCCATCGTCCACGCATCCGTGTCATGGATCGGAAAATGATCAGCGAAATGACAGATCTGGAACCTCATCTCGCCGAGGTGGTCGACCAGTTGCGGCTGGTGTTCCCCGTCGGCGTCCCGGAGGACGACGCGGACTACGGTCCCTTGCTCGTGATCCTCTCCGACCTATTGTCCGAGCGGAACCTCGGCGTGGTGGTGGAGGCGGCCTTCGGCCTCGACCGGCATGTGGTGCGCAACCAGGCGGCAGCGGCCCTGTCGATCCGGAAACCGCCTGCTCAACAGGTGGAGCAACTGAAGCAGCGCATGGTCGAGCGCGGTTGGTATCTGGAGGACGACGAGAGCTGAGAGCTTGAGGAGTCCGAGACCCGGGGGTGCCGGAGCGACCGGCCGGCCTCCCGGCTCGGAACTCGAGCGGGTGCTGTGCGAATGGCCGATTCCGACGTGAATGAAGCCGACCGGCGTCTTATGGGTCGCCTCGTCGAAGGCGAGATGGTGGCGGTCTTCCGCTGGGCGTCATCGTGGACCTGGGGCTGCCACGGGACGGCCTCGTCGATGTCCTCTACATCGACGACGACAATTACCAGGTGGGGGACCGCGTGTCCTGCTACCTGGACTGCTTCGACGAGATGAAGAACAAGTTCATCCTGAGACCCTCGGGACAGGTACCCCTCGCGGAACGCCTGCGCAGGGCCAGGGAGCGGCGAGATCACTCCTCCTGACCTGCGGACAGCGGTGATCGCCGGGAGCGCTTGTGACGAGCTTCCCGGTGATTGCCGTACGACGATGGGAGCTCGATTCCGAGTGGATGAAAAGAAGTTCGCGTGGTTCCTTGCTCCGGGGTTCGGCTTTCGCGGAGGCGGCGGCAGCGGCATCGGCCAGCAGCGCATGCAGACGGGATTGGCGCGGTGCGCCCCGGGGACGCGATCAAGGTGGAGCTGCCCAGCGGGCCGCATCGGCCGCTGGAACGGGTCTGAGCTGCGCCGGGCTCCCCATGTGACGTGGGGAGCCCGGGCGTTTTCCGTCGCCTACCAGATCGCCTCGACCCACTCCGGGTGGTCGATGAACGGGTTGCGGTTGTGCTGGTAGGTGTCGTAGATGACCTGGTTGCGGCGCTCCTCGAAGGCGCTCGGCGGGTCCGCCTCGTTCCAGGCCTTGAGGACGGAGAGCTTGCCCATGTACGGGTTGGAGCCGTTGCCGACCTTCTCGTTGGGCTCCAGGTCGGCGAAGCCGTCGTCACCCTCGTAGCGCACGGCCATGTAGAGGATCATGCGGGCCACGTCGCCCCGGTCCGCGGCGCGCGGCGCGAAGGAGTCGGAGTCGACGGTGGAGCCGCCGCCGTTGGTGACCGCGCTGCCGCCGTTGTCGAAGTCCAGGTTGCCGCGGGTGCTGTTGACCTGGACGTCACAGGCGCGCAGGTGGTGCAGGTCGGTGCCCGGGCCGACCACCTCGCCGAAGTCGCCGTGCGACTTGGCCCAGGTGTGCTCACGGTTCCAGTCGCCGACGTCACCGCCGTTGAGGGACTTGCTGCGCGAGACGCCGCTGTACAGGAGCAGGACGTTGCTGGTGTTGTTCGGGTCCTGGTCGGTGACCTTGAGCGCGTCCCAGACCGCGGAGTACGAGATCTTCGAGACGTTGGCGCTGATGATCGTGTGCAGGGACGACTTCAGGCTCGTGCCCGTCTTGCCGATCGCGTTCTTGTAGTACGTCGAGTCGTACGCCGTGGTCGTGGCGGCGGCCGGGGTCGCGGTGAGCGCCGGGGCGCAGAGGCCGGCCATGACGGCGGCCGTGGCCAGGGCCACCGACTTCCAGCGCCGTATGCGTGTCGCCAGCATAAAGGGGGTCCCATCTACGCGGGTTGAATGGAGGCGGCAAGCGAGAGAGTGACATGGACATGCGGCCCTGTAAATGGAATCTGCGTGTCCATTGGGTGACCGGGAACGGCAAATCGGCCCTTGTCTACGCGAGTTGACGTGCCAGAACGGCCCTCGACCGGATGGGCGGGGGCCGTTGAGGCCGTACTTCAGGTCCTGCGTCTGGCCGTACGTCAGGTCGTCAGCCGACGTCCGAGGGGTCGAGGCGGTAGATCGTCGACGTGGCGGAGTCGGAGGTCGACTCCGTCGTCGAAGTCGAGGCGTACTCGCTCGCCTTCACCGCCGTGCCGTATTTCTGCACCCAGCTGGTGATCTCCTGGTTGAGGCTGCTGTTGCCGCCCATGCCGCCACCGCCGAGCTGGATGTAGTGCAACTCGCCCTTCTTCACCAGCTCCTTGAGCTTGGCCAGGGTCATCGCCTGGTCGGAGCCGGTGAAGCCCCACATGGAGATGACGGGTTTGTGGGTGCTCAGGATCAGCTGGCCCGCGCTCTGCGAGTTGGAGACCGCGAGCAGCCACTTGGCGCCGTCCTGGTGCTTCTCCAGGTACGCGACCAGCGCGCTGTCGACGCTGCCGCCGCCCATGGGGCCGCCACCGCCGCCATCGCTACCGCCGAAGCCGCCGCTGCGAGCGCTGTCACCGCCCGGGAACTCCCCGTTCGCGCCGCCCGGTGCGCCACCGCCCTGCGGAAGCTCGCCGCCACCGCCACCGGGCTGCATCTGGCCATCGCCTCCGGGGAACTCCCCGCCCGCCTGACCGCTGCCCTGCCGGGCGCCGTCCGGCATGCCGCCGGGGCCACCTCCGTCGCCGCCCCGGCCGCCACCGGGCCCGCCCATGCCGTTCCCGGTCGACGGGCCCGCCGTGGGATTGGTGCCTCCCACGCCGCCGGAAGCGGAGTCGAAGGCCGGTGAGGCGGCGTACGCCGTCGGGCCGGCGAGGCCCGCCACGACCGCCGCGGCCAGGGACACGGCCAGCAGCCGGGCCCGGGTCCCGGAGCCCGCCGTACGGAAGACGAACAGGCCCACGATCGCGAGCGCCATGACCACGCCGACGACCGGCCACAGCCAGGTGTTCCAGCCGGTGGCCCGGCGCAGCAGCACGACCGCCCAGACGCCGGTGACCGCGAGGCCCGCGGGCAGCACCCACGACCAGCGGGCGTCGCCACCGCGGAAGGCGCGCCACAGCATCACGCCGCCGCCACCGGTGAGCGCCGCGATGCCCGGGGCGAGCGCGGTCGTGTAGTACGGGTGCATGGTGCCCTCGGCCAACGCGAAGGTCAGGTAGTGCAGCACCAGCCAGCCGCCCCACAGCACGAGCGCGGCCCGCGTCGGGTCGGTGCGCGGGGCCCGGCCGCGCAGCACCAGACCGGCGGCGAGCGCGAGGAAGGCGAAGGGGATCAGCCAGGAGATCTGGCCGCCGAGGACGTCGTTGAACATCCGCCCGATGCCCGCGGTGCCGGCGAAGGTGCCACCCCCGCTGCCTCCCCCGCCGTTGCCCTCGCCGCCGAGGACCCGGCCCAGGCCGTTGTAGCCCATGATCAGGTCCCAGGCGGAGCCGTCGGTCGAACCGCCGATGTACGGCCGGTCGTCGGCCGGGACCAGCGAGACGGCCGCGGCCCACCAGAAGCTGGCGACGGCCAGCGCGACGGCGGCCAGGGCCAGGTTGACGGCCTTCTTCCGCCAGCCGGGCTTCGAGGCGTACACGTACACGGCGAAGACGGCGGGCAGCGCGATGTAGCCCTGGAGCATCTTGGTGTTGAAGGCGAGCCCGAACAGGACCGCGGAGCCGATGAGCGGCAGCAGCCGGTCGGTGCGCACGGCGCGCAGCGCGAGGGCCGCGCCGCCGACCATCAGCAGGACGAGGATCGTGTCGGGGTTGTTGTCACGGTTGATCGCGACCGTGATCGGGGTGAGCGCGAGGACCAGCGCGGCGGTCGCGGCGGCGGCGTGCCCGAAGGCCCGCTTCACGGAGCTGTGCAGGATCCAGATCGTGCCGAGCGCGGCGGCGATCTCGGGCGCCATCATCTGCCAGGTGCCGAAGCCGAGGACGCGGCACGACAGGCCCATGACCATGAGGGCGAACGGCGGCTTGTCGACGGTGATGAAGTTGCCCGCGTCGAGCGAGCCGAAGAACCACGCCTTCCAGCTCTGCGTACCGCTGTAGACCGCCGCGCTGTAGAAGCTGTTCAGGCTGCTGCCGGACAGGTTCCAGGCGTACAGGACGCCGGCCAGGACCAGGATCGCGAGCAGCGCGGGCAGTGACCAGCGGGGGGCTTTGTCCGGAGGCGCCGCCGGTGGGCCGGGTGGCGGCCGGTCGGGAGAAACGGCCGTGGTCTCGGGGTGGGGGTGTGGATCGGTGGCAGATGTCACCCGAGCATGGTGCGGAGCCGGGGTGGGTGCGGGCTGTGCCGTACCTGGGCCCTGCCTGTGAACTCTTCCTAGTGTGCTGCGTCACTTTCGAACACGCATGCAACCTTTCACTCCCGTCCGTGAGTCAAGAGGGCATGACTCACGGCATATCCAGACGCGCCAGATGGGTGGCGGGGGGCGCGCTCGTCGCGTGTGTGGCCGCAGCCGCCCCCGCCACCGCCGCCACGGCCCCGACCGTCAGCTGTACGTCGTCCAAGGCGGGCCTCGCCGACAAGCTGAAGCGGGACATCACCTCGGCCCTCGCCAACCGCAAGGGCACGATCGCCGTCGGCCTCTACGACCGCAGCACCAAGACGACCTGCACCCTGCGCGCTTCGTCGGCCTACGACTCCGCGAGCGTCGTCAAGGTCACCGTCCTCGCCACGCTGCTGTGGGACGCGAAGCTGCACAACCGCTACCTCACCGACCGCGAGACCACCCTCGCCAAGGCCATGATCACCAAGTCGGACAACAGCGCCACCAGCACCCTGTGGAAGCAGCTGGGCCTGACGAAGATCAAGGGCTTCCTGAGCGCGGCCGGCATGACCCAGACCAAGCCCGGCGCCGACGGCTACTGGGGCCTGACCCAGATCACGGTCACCGACGAGCAGAAGCTGCTCAAGCTGATCACCGCGTCGAACACGGTCCTGAGCGACAACTCCCGCACGTACATCCGCAAGTTGATGAGCCAGGTCATCTCCTCGCAGCGCTGGGGCACCCCGTACGGCGCCCCCTCCGACGTCAGCGTGCACGTCAAGAACGGCTGGCTGCAGCGTTCCACGCACGGCTGGCGCGTCCACAGCGTCGGCACCTTCAAGGGCGGCGGCCACGACTACATGATCACGGTGCTCACGCACGACAACAGCACCATGAACTACGGCATCACGACCATCCAGGGCGTCGCCAAGGTCATCCACAGGGACCTCGCCGCGAGCTGACCGCACCCGGAGGCGCGCGGGTTACTCTGGGCGTGGTGGTTCCGGCCGCCTCCGGGTCCGCGGGCAGGGCTGCAAGCCCACCGGTGCACCGCGATGATCGACCACCGGTCTTTCCTGCCCGACGTCGCGGACCCGCGGGCGTGAGGAAGGACTACGGTGTCCGATCGCTCCCGCTCCCTGCCCGGCCGCCCGAGCCTGCGGTATCTGAAGATCGAGGCCAAACGCCGGTTGCGTGCCGGTGAGTTCACCACCCTGGACGAGGCGCAGCTGGCGATCGCCCGCGAGCACGGAGCGCCGAGCTGGGCGGCGCTCAAGCGGCTCGTCGAGAACCGTGCCACTCCCGGGCGACGACACGCGAGCCGGCAACTGCGGTGGATCGCCGCACGGTTCGCGGACGCCGACGCACCCGCCTGGCACGCGCCCGCCGAGGAGGAGCTGCGCGAGCACTTCCACGAGCAGCTCCTCGAAGCGACGCCGCCCGAGGAACTGCTGCCGAGGCTCATGAAGCTCGCGCCGCGTCTGCGCGGCCCCCGCACCGGCGCCCTCGCTCTCGTCGAGGACACCCCCACCCACGCCCTGGCCCGGCTCGACTCCGCCGACCTGGCGGCGGTCACCCAGCTGCAGGCCGTCGTCGAGCGCACCCCGCCGTACCGGCTGGTGGAGCTCCGCGTCCACCCCACCGCCGAGATCGACGACCCACGGCTGACCGCGCCGGGCACCCGTACCGAAGGCCGGGTCCCCACGCCGGCCTCGGAGGTGGCGGAGCAGGCCTTCGCCGAACTCGGGCTGCCGGGGCTGGCGTTGGCGGCCGCCGACCCGCGGGGCACGGTCTGGGCCCTCGCCCGCGGCTGGTCCGTCCTCGATCCGGTCGAGCCGCTGACGACCCGGCACCACTTCCCCGCCGGCTCCGTCACCACGCTGGTGACGGCCACCGCCGTGCTGCGCCTGGTCGCCGACGGCCGCGTCGGCCTGGACGACCCCGCCGACCGGCACCTGCACACCGTCCGCCTCGCGGACCCCGCCATCACCGTCCGGGAGCTGCTCGGCCACACCGGCGGCGTGGACACCCCGTCCGAACGGCTCACCGACCAAGTGCCGGACCCCCTCGCCCTGTTCGGCCCGGTCATCCCCTGCGGTGGACCGCGAGGCCGGCACGCGCACAGCGACGCGGGCTACGCCGCGCTCGGTCTGCTCGTCGAGAACCTCACCGGATCGCCCTTCCCGCAGGCCGCCGCCGACCTCGTACTGCGGCCCCTGGGCATGACCGACTCCTTCTTCCCGGCCCACCGGCCCGCCGCGTCCGGCGAGACGCACACGGTCACCGGGTACGTCGCCTTCGAGGACGGCACCCTCATCCCCGTACGGGGACGGGTGAGCACCATGACCGCCGCGGCCGGCCTGTGGACGACGGCACCCGACCTGGTGCGCTTCGGCCTCGGCTGGCACACCCTCCTCCCCGACGATCTGGCGCGCCAGGCCCTCACCCCGCAGACCGCCCTCCCCGGCGCGGGCCACGCCGGCCTGGGCTGGGAGCTGGACCCGAGCGGGGAGGTCGCGGGACACACCGGCCACCTCCCCGGCGCCTCCGCCTCCCTCGCCGTCCACCTGCGCGACCGGCGGGTCCACGTCGCCCTGACCAACCGGAGCACGCCCCTCGAACCGGTCAACGGCCGCATCCTGCGCGCCCTCGGCTGAGAGTCTGTGGCGCCACCGGAGCCGGGTTCGCACGGCTCGGCAGTGGTGTGCGGTTCGGCGGGCTCGTGCGGTCTGGCGGGCTCGTGCGGTTCGGCAGATCTGCACACCTGCCGGACTCCCGCCCGTCACCGACCCGCCCTACGGTGGCGCCCATGCGCCTGAGAACCGTACTCGCGACCACCACCGCGGCCCTGGCGGCGACCACCTGTCTGTCCGCCGCCGGGCCCGCCAACGCCTCGACCACCCACGCCTGTTCGCCCTCCGTGTCCATCGACCGCTTCTCCGACGCGCTCGACAAGACGTCGTACGACGGGACGTTCGTCGGGAACTTCTCCGCGCTGGCGGTGGACCGGGACGGCTCGCTCGCGGCCCTCTCCGACCGGTCGTCGCTGTTCTCGCTGGACGCGAGGGCCCTCGCCCCGAGGGGTGTGGTGGCGCTCGCCGACGAGAACGGCGCCGCCCTCGACTCCGAGGGCCTGGTGATCGACCGGGACGGCACCCGGCTGGTGACGTCGGAGACGGAGCCGTCCGTACGCCGGTACAGCGCGGACGGCCGCATCCTCGACCGCCTGCCGGTGCCGGACGCGCTGCGGGTGGCACCGGCGGGGCGGGCGGTCTCCAACGGCACGTTCGAGGGGCTGACCTGGTACCGCGGGGGCCGGTCCTTGCTGGCGTCGATGGAGTACGCGCTGTCCGGTGACACCTCGGGCGCGGTCCGCTTCCAGACCTGGCGCCGGGCCGGTGCGGGCTTCGCCCTGTCGACCCAGTACGCCTACCGGCCCGACCCCGGCCTCGGCGTCCCCGAGGTCCAGTCCCTCCCCGACGGCCGCCTCCTCGTCCTGGAACGCGGCTTCACCTCCGGCGTCGGCAACACGGTCCGCCTCTACCTGGCCGACCCGCGCCACGCGACGGACACGAGCGGGGTGGAGAACCTGACGGGCCAGGACGGCGTACGGCTGGTGAGGAAGACCCTCCTCACGGACATCGCCACCTGCCCCACCCTCGGCGCCACCGCCAAGCAGCCCCAGCCGAACCCGCTGCTCGACAACATCGAGGGCATGACGATCACGGGCCGTGGCAAGGGAGCGTGGAAGGTGCTCCTGGTCAGCGACGACAACCAGAACGCGGTGCAGACGACGCGGTTCTACTACCTCAGCGTCAGGCCCGCGCGCTGACGGGCCCGCACCGGCCGACCAGGAGTCACCAGGGAATCGGCCTCATCCTGCTCAGCGCCACCAGGAGGAAGATCGCGAGGGGCACGAGCACGAGGAGGACGAACCCCGCGAGGGCCTTCATCCACCCCGGTGTCCTGCCCCGGGGGCCTTCGGTCGACATGCGCACACCGTAGCCCCCGCGACACCGCCCGCCTCCGCACTCGGACGCCGCCCCGTCCCCTCCGAAATATTGCGGCGGGATGAAATCCCCGCCCTTCCGCGTTGTCCCCTTCCGGCACACCAGCAGAGTGGAGGACGGGCACGTGAGGCAGCGGGGATGGGCACGGCGGCTGGCCGGATACGCCTGGCGGTATCCGAAGGACGTCGTCCTGGCCCTCGGGTCGAGTCTCGCCGGTATGGCCGTGATGGCTCTCGTGCCGTTGGTCACGAAGGTGATCATCGACGACGTCATCGGTGATCACAGCCGGGACATGGCCCCCTGGGCGGGGATGCTGATCGGCGCCGCCGTGCTCGTGTACGTCCTCACCTACATCCGCCGCTACTACGGCGGCCGACTCGCCCTCGACGTCCAGCACGACCTGCGGACCGAGATGTACGGCACGATCACGCGGCTCGACGGGCGGCGGCAGGACGAGCTGTCCACCGGGCAGGTCGTGGGGCGGGCCACCAGCGATCTCCAGCTGATCCAGGGGCTTCTCTTCATGCTGCCGATGACCATCGGCAACTTCGCCCTGTTCCTGATCTCCCTGGTCGTCATGGCCTGGCTGTCCATTCCGCTGACCCTCGTCGCCCTCGCGGTCGCGCCCGCCCTCGCCTGGATCGCGAAACGTTCCCGCAGCAAGCTGCACCCCGCCACCTGGTACGCGCAGGCCCAGGCCGCCGCCGTCGCCGGGGTGGTCGACGGTGCCGTGGGCGGTGTGCGGGTGGTCAAGGGGTTCGGGCAGGAGGAGCAGGAGACCGGGAAGCTCAGGGAGGTCGGGCGGCGGCTCTTCGCGGGGCGGCTGCGGACCATCCGGTTCAACTCCAAGTTCACCCCGGCGCTCCAGGCGGTCCCCGCCCTCGGGCAGGTCGCCATGCTCGCCCTCGGTGGCTGGCTGGCCGTACGCGGGCACATCACCCTCGGTACCTTCGTCGCCTTCTCGACCTACCTCGCCCAGCTCGTCGGGCCGGTCCGCATGCTCGCCATGGTCCTCACCGTCGCGCAGCAGGCCCGCGCCGGCACCGAACGCGTCCTGGAGCTGATCGACACCGAGCCGTCCATGAAGGACGGGCGCAAGGAGCTGCCCGCCGACGCGCCGGCGACCGTCGAGTTCGACGACGTGTCCTTCGGGTACGAGGACGAGCGCCCTGTCCTCCAGGGGCTCTCCTTCGAGATCCGGCCCGGTGAGACCCTCGCCGTCGTCGGCTCCTCCGGCTCCGGCAAGTCCACCGTCTCCCTCCTCCTGCCGCGCTTCTACGACGTCACGCACGGCGCCGTCCTCGTCGGCGGCCACGACGTCCGCGAGCTGACCCTCGACTCGCTGCGGGCCGCCATCGGGCTCGTCCCCGAGGACTCCTTCCTCTTCTCGGACACCGTCCGCAACAACATCGCGTACGGCCGCCCCGACGCCACCGACGCGGACATCCACAAAGCCGCCCGCGCCGCCCAGGCCGACCGGTTCATCAGCGAGCTGCCCGCGGGCTACGACACCAAGGTCGGCGAGCACGGCCTCACCCTCTCCGGCGGCCAGCGTCAGCGCATCGCGCTCGCCCGCGCGATCCTCACCGACCCCCGCCTCCTCGTCCTCGACGACGCCACCTCCGCCGTGGACGCCCGCGTCGAGCACGAGATCCACGAGGCGCTGAAGCAGGTCATGGAGGGGCGGACCACGCTGCTCATCGCGCACCGGCGTTCCACCCTCAACCTCGCCGACCGCATCGCCGTCCTCGACGAGGGGCGGCTCGCCGCCATCGGCACCCACGCCGAGCTGGAGAAGCGCTCCGCCCTCTACCGGCGGCTGCTCACCGACCCCGACGAGCTCGGCGGCGTCTCACCCGGCCACGCCCAGCCCCTCGCCCCCGCCGAGGACACCTCCGTACGCGACGAACTGGACGCCGAGTTCGACGCCGAGCGCGGCGTGACCCCGCGGCTGTGGACCGGCGACCGGGAGCGCAAGGACGTCGCGCTGTCCGGCACCCCGGCCACGCCCGAGCTGCTCGCCCAGGTGGCGGCGCTGCCGCCGGCGACCGACACCCCGGACATCGACGAGGCGCGGGCGGTCAGGCCGGAGGAGTCGTACGGCCTGCGCAGGCTGCTGCGCGGGTTCGGCGCCCCGCTCCTCATCAGCCTCGGGCTCGTCGCCGTCGACGCCGGCATGGGGCTGCTGCTGCCGATCCTGATCCGGCACGGCATCGACAGCGGCGTCAGCGAGGCGGCCCTCGGCGCGGTGTGGGCGGCGTCGCTGCTCGGGCTGGTCACGGTCGGCGTGCAGTGGGCGGCGCAGGTCGGTGAGACGCGGATGACCGGGCGAACCGGCGAGCGGGTGCTCTACTCGCTCCGGCTGAAGATCTTCGCGCAGCTCCAGCGGCTCGGACTCGACTACTACGAGCGCGAGTTGACCGGCCGGATCATGACCCGCATGACGACCGACGTCGACGCGCTGTCGACCTTCCTGCAGACCGGCCTGGTCACCGCCTTCGTCTCCGTCGTCACCTTCTTCGGCATCATGGTCGCCCTGCTCGTCCTCGACGTGCAGCTGGCCCTGGTCGTGTTCGTGACGCTGCCGCCGCTGATCGTCGCCACGTACTTCTTCCGCAAGGCGAGCGTGAAGGCGTACGAACTCGCCCGTGAGCGGGTGTCGGTGGTCAACGCCGACCTCCAGGAGTCCGTCGCCGGGCTCAGGATCGTGCAGGCCTTCCGGCGCGAGCGGGACGGCGGGGCGCGGTTCGCGGAGCGCAGCGACAGCTACCGGCAGGCGCGTACCCGGGGGCAGTGGCTGATCTCGGTCTACTTCCCCTTCGTGCAGCTGCTGTCGTCGGTCGCCGCCGCGGCCGTCCTCGTCGCGGGCGCCGGACGGATCGACGACGCGACCCTCACCACCGGCGCGCTGGTCGCCTACCTCCTCTACATCGACCTGTTCTTCGCGCCCGTGCAGCAGCTCTCCCAGGTCTTCGACGGCTACCAGCAGGCCACCGTCTCCCTCGGCCGCATCCAGGAACTGCTCCAGGAGCCGACCTCGACGAAGGCCGCCGACGAGCCGCTCGAAGTGCTCTCCCTGCGTGGCGAGATCGCCTTCGAGGACGTCCGCTTCGCTTACGGCGACGACGAGGAGGCCATCGGCGGGATCGACCTGCGCATCCCCGCCGGGCAGACCGTCGCGTTCGTCGGCGAGACCGGCGCCGGCAAGTCGACCGTGGTGAAGCTGGTGGCGCGGTTCTACGACCCGACCGGCGGCCGGGTCACCGTCGACGGCACGGATCTGCGGGACCTCGACCTCACCTCGTACCGGCACCGGCTCGGGGTCGTCCCGCAGGAGGCGTACCTCTTCCCGGGCACCGTCCGCGACGCCATCGCCTACGGCCGCCCGGACGCCACCGACGCCGAGGTGGAGGCGGCGGCCCGCGCGGTCGGCGCGCACGAGATGATCGCCACCCTCGACGGCGGCTACCTCCACGAGGTAGCCGAGCGCGGCCGCAACCTCTCGGCCGGCCAGCGCCAGCTGATCGCGCTGGCCCGCGCGGAACTCGTCGACCCCGACATCCTGCTCCTCGACGAGGCGACGGCCGCCCTGGACCTGGCCACCGAGGCCCAGGTCAACCAGGCCACCGACCGCCTCGCGGGCCGCCGCACGACCCTCGTCGTCGCGCACCGCCTGACGACCGCGGCGCGCGCGGACCGGGTGGTCGTGATGGATCACGGGCGGGTCGCGGAGGACGGTACGCACGCGGAGTTGCTGGCACTGGGCGGGCGGTACGCCGAGTTGTGGCGGACCTTCGTGGGGGAGGACGCCCCGGTGGTCGCGTGATGGCCTGATCCCGTGACGGTCGTGCAACCATCCGACATACGTCGTGCGTCCGTACACCAGTACGCTCATCGCCGGGGTACGGGAGGGACCACAGTGGACCGAGGGACTGGTGCGATACGGCGGCGTGCCGCGGCCGTGCTCGCCGCGCTGACCGCTTCCGGGCTGCTCGCGATCGCGGTGCCGGGTCAGGCGCAGGCCGCGTCGGCGGACTCCTGCGAGGGCCGGAAGATCCGCACGTTCACCTTCTCCACCGGCTCCGTCCGGCTCTACAAGGACGGTGGCTGGCTCTGCGCCATGACGTTCCCGAAGAGCACCGGCGGCGGCAAGCGCATCATGATGGTGAGCATCCAGGCGCGCGGCTTCGGGGCCGTCGTGGACAAGGACGAGTACACGCACCACGCCGGGCCGGTGAAGACGTACGCCGGCACCCGCAAGGTGTGGATCAAGGGCCAGGTGGGCCGGGGGAAGTACGAGTCCAGCAGCTGGAAGCGGTACTGAGAGACCCACCCGGCTCCGGCGCGGGACGCACCGGAGCCGGATGCCGGTGCTACGGGCGGAGCGTGGGCTCGCGCTCCACGTCCCGCACGTCCAGCTTCTTGTCGAACGACGCGAGCGGCTTCGCTGCCGCGACCGTGGTGGCCGGCAGACCCGCCCAGTCGAGGATGCGGGCCGTCGCGAAGGCCTTCTGGTCGGCGACCAGACCGGCCACGTTCGCGCCGTGGTTCATGCCGGGGGCCGTGAAGACGTAGGAGTCCTTCGCGCCCTTGTCCACCCGGAACCGCTCGCCGCCCCACGGGTCGTTCTGGCCGTAGACGTAGAGCATGTGCCGGGCGTGGTGCCGGATCCAGGTGTCGACGTCCCGCATCGCGTACGGCTGGAACTTCGTCGGGATGTCACGCGGGACGAAGTTGCGCGGCGGCTGGTAGCCGTAGCGGACGTACTTCTTCTCGATGTACGGGAAGTGGATGGTGGGGGCGCCGAGCTGGGTGGCCGCCTGGTAGTAGTACGGCGTGTACGGCTCCAGGCCCTGGTCGGTGTAGAAGGAGAACCCGGAGATCGTGTCGATCGAGTTCCAGATCTGGTCGTCCGTCGCGGTCTTCGCGTCCGGCGGGATCAGCTCGTCGTCGGCGCAGTCGGCCAGCAGGCTGTACTGCCAGAAGCCCCACACGTAGTCGAGGACGACCGCCTCGTACGCCTTGTCGAGGCTGCCGACGGTGGTGAACGTGTAGCCCTCCGCCGCCGCGTAGGCCGCGTACTTCTTCTCCAGGGACTCCCGGCGCACCAGCGCCTCGCGCTGCACCGCGTTCAGCCGGTCGCGGCACTCCTTGGTGCCGACGGAGGCGAAGAAGCGGTCGTAGGCCGAGTCCTCGTCGTTGACGACGTCGTTGGGGGCCACGTACGCCACCACGCCGTCCATGTCCTTGGGGTAGAAGCGCTCGTAGTAGGTGGCGGTCATGCCGCCCTTCGAGCCGCCGGTGGCGAGCCAGTTCTTGGTGTAGATCTTCTTCAGCGCCTTGAAGACACGGTGCTGGTCGCTGGCCGCCTGCCAGATGTCCAGCTTGCTCCAGTCGGCCGGGTCGGGCCGGGACGGCGTGAAGAAGCGGTACTCCAGGGAGACCTGGTTGCCGTCCACGATCTGGGTCGGCTCACTGCGGCGGGGTGTCGTGGACACGTTGTAGCCGCCGGTGAAGAAGACCGTCGGCCGGCTGACGTCCTTGTGCAGCACGGTGATCCGCTGCTGGAACGTGCCCTTGGACGGGTGCCGGTGGTCCACCGGCTGGGTGTAGTTCAGGACGAAATAGCGGTAGCCGGTGTAGGGCTTCTCCTCGATCAGGCTCATGCCCGGTATGGACAGCAACTGTTCCTTGATGTCGGTGCCGGCGGCCGGGGTCTCCGGCTCGGCGGCGGTGGCCGCCCCTGCCGTGCTCAGTGTGCCTATGAACACCATGAGCGCCAGCAGCCATCTGAGCGCCTTGCGCATACATGCTCCCCTGTGAGACAGCTGTGCGAGCGGAAGCTATCGGAGCAACTCCCGTGCGCACCAGGGGAGATCGGGAAAAGGCGGCGCTCGTGCCCTCAAGCCGGGCGGGCCGTGCGCTCAGACCGGGCGGGCGCAGCCGACCGGTTCCTCGCCGCCGAGCTGGACGTACAGCGCCGTGGACAGCGGGCACCGGCTGCGTTTGGTGACCGCCTTGGTCACCTTGAACTCCGGCCTCTTCTCGCCTTTTCCGTCGCACGCGGTCTCGCGGACCTGTCCGTCGCCGGAGCTGTAGACGCAGTCCCCGACGATGGTGCGCGGCCCGCCTCCGCCGCCCGGGTCGCCGGGGTGCGGGGCGGAGAGGTTGCGCATACAGGCGTAGCCCTGCGGGACCGCCCCGTCGCCGTCCTCGTCGGAGGACGAGGCCTGTTCGCTGATGTGCAGCACGAAGTCGGTGGTGCCGGGGCACAGCGGGCCGTCGGCGGCGGTGCCGTCGAAGCGCGCCACGACCCGCGCCGCCGCCCGCTCACTGGTGCAGGGCACCTCGGTGAAGCTGGTGGTGCCGAAGGAGCTGCACTCGTCGACGTCGAGGAACACCGTCCCGTACCCGGAGGGCCGGGTCGGCGTCACCTCGTTGCTGATGTGGCCGTCGCTCTCGGTGCCACTGTCCGGCGTGCTCTGGCAGGCGGTCAGCAGGGCCGCGAGCACCACGGCGAGCAGGGCGGACACCGCCCCCGCCGACCATTTCTCGCGCATCGCATCCCCCCGGACCCCCGGGACCAGCGTGACCCGCCGTGGCGGGGACACGCCAGCCGTGCGGGGTGCTTTGCGCCCTTTGACGGGTGTGCACCGGGTGTGTGGCGTACGCGCCCTACGTCGGATACGAGAGCCCGTGGCCGATCGGATACAGCACCTGTGCCGGATCGTCGGCCTTCTGCACCGGCACCGGCAGCTTCCCGCGCGGCGCCACCGCGCCCGCGATCACCCGCGCGGCGGCCCGCAGTTCGACGTCGGTCCAGGAGTACGCCGCCACGTAGGCCGGGACGCCGGGCAGCTGGGCCACGTCGTACGGGTTGCGGATCGCGATCGCCACCACCGGCTTCCCCGTCGCCAGCAACTGCTCGACCAGCGTCTTCTGCGCGGCGTTCAGGTTGTACGTCCCCACGACGACCGCGTCCGCGTCCCGCGCCGCCGCGACCGCCTTGGCGACGGTGGCGGCGGAGGGTGCGGTGCCCGTCGACAGGGCGGTCGCCGTGAAGCCGAGCTCGGTGAACGCGGTCGCGAGGACCCCGGTGGGCGGGCCGGTGGTGCCGGACGGGGAGGCCGGATCGGCGCCGCACACCAGGAGCCCCCGCGGGGACAGGGGCAGCAGGCCGCCCTTGTTGACCAGCAGGGTCGTCGTCCGCTCGGCGACGCGGTCGGCCGCCGCGAGGTGGGCGGGGGCGCCGACGGTACGGGTGACACCGGCCTGGCTGACGTACGGCTTCTCGAACAGCCCCAGTTTCGCCTTCAGCCGCAGCACCCGCAGGATCGACTCGTCGAGCCGCGCCTCGGTCAGCTCGCCGCCCCGCACGGCGTTCAGCACGGCGTTCCAGGCGACGTCCAGATTCGGCGGGTTGAGGAGCTGGTCCACCCCGGCCTTCAGGGCGAGCACGGGGACGCGGTCGTCGCCGTACTTCGTGCGGACGCCCTCCATGCCGAGGGAGTCGGTGACGATCACCCCCTCGTAGCCGAACTCCTCGCGCAGGATGCCGTTCAGGATCGGGCGGGACAGGGTCGCCGGGTCGCCGGAGTCGTCGAGGGCCGGGACCATGAGGTGCGCGGTCATGATCGAGTCGATGCCGGCGGCGATCGCGGCCCGGAACGGCGGGGCGTCCAGCTCCTCCCACTGCTCGCGGGTGTGGGTGATGACCGGGAAGCCGTAGTGGCTGTCGACGGCGGTGTCGCCGTGTCCGGGGAAGTGCTTGGCGGTGGCGGCGACCTGACGGCCGTGCTGGTATCCGCTGACCTCGGCGGCGACGAGGCCGGCCACCGCGTGCGGGTCGGCGCCGAAGGAGCGGACGCCGATGACCGGGTTGGCGGGGTTGACGTTGACGTCGGCGACGGGGGAGTAGTTCTGCCGGATGCCGAGGGCCCGCAGCTCCTGCCCCGCGATCCGGCCGAGGGCGAGGGCGTCCTTGCGTGAGCCGCCCGCGCCGACGGCCATCGCGCCCGGGAAGAGCGTGGCGGGCTCGCCGACCCGGCAGACGATGCCGTGCTCCTGGTCGGTGGAGATGAGGACGGGCAGGCCGCGCGGCCGGCTGAGGGACGCCTGCTGGATGCCGTTGGAGAGGTCGGCGATCTGGTGCGGGTCGCGGGTGTTGTGCGCCCAGGTGAAGTAGATGATGCCGCCCACGCGGTACTTGGCGATCAGCTCGGCGGCGCTGCGGACGCCGATCTCCTTGAGGTTGGCGTCGACGTCGGCCTGGTCGGGGGCGGTGGCGGAGTGGCCGTAGACCCGCATCACGAAGAGCTGGCCGACCTTCTCCTCAAGGGTCATACGGGAGATGAGGGAACGGAGCTTCTTGTCGTCGAGGCCGGCGGCCCGGGCGTCGGTGCCGAACGCCAGGGCCGCGGTGACGCCCGCGCCGGTGGCGAGGACGGTACGTCTGGACGGGCTGGAGGGTCTGGAGGGCAACGTGCGCTCCTTCCGGAGGTGATCCGCTGAAGGAAACTTCCGTGCAGACAGAGGTATCCGGGAAGTTTCTGCCAGTCAAGGGAGTGCGCGCACCGTACGTCATGGAGGGGCCGCCATCGGCGCTGTTGGAGGGGGGCGCGCCGATGGCGGCGTGCTGCCGGCCGCGGTACGGAGGAGAGGGTGGGTCAGCGTTCGCAGCCAGCAGCGAGGCCGACACCGCACCGCGGTGACTCTCCGACAGCTCGCGGGTTGGACGAGCGGGGAGGGGGTGGGGTTCCCCGGTAGGGCCCGATTCCCGGAAGTCGGGGGGTGAGGGGCGGGCGGGGCGGATGGGGCGGATCGGTGGGGGCGGTGGGGTGGTTGGGGCGCTCAGCGGGGTCGACGGGGTGGCTCAAATGGGATGGGTGGGTCGGCCCCGTGGGGTGAGTGGGTCGGCGGGGTCGGCCCAGTGGGGTCGTGGGCCGGTTCACCGGGGCCGGTGGGGCGGTCGGGTCGGCGTGCTGGGGTGGGTGGTCGGCCTGGTCGGCTCGACGGGGTGGCCGGGTCGGTCTGGCTCGCTCGACGGGGTCGCCGGGGCGGCCTGGCTTGCTCAACGGGGCGGGGTGGCCGAGACCTTGGGCCAGTGGTTCTGGAGGGTGCGCACGGTCTCCGTGATCGACGGGCGGCCCGCCGCGCCCGTGCGCCACAGGGCGTACAGCCGTCGTACCGGGGTGGGGTCGAGGTCGACCTCGGCGACGCCGGCCGGCAGCGGGCCGCGGCCGAGGCGGGGGATCAGGCAGATGCCGAGTCCGGCGGCGACGAGCGCGACGAGGGTGGGGTTCTCGTCGGCCTGGTGGATGATCTCCGGCTCGTGCCCGGCGCCCCGCAGGGTGCGTACCAGCCAGTCGTGGCAGACCCGGCCCGGCGGCTGGCACACCCACCGCTCCCCGCCGAGGTCCGCGCGCCGCACCGTCCCCCGCCCGGCGAAGGGGTGCCCCTCGGGCACGAGCAGCGTGCACCGGTCCTCGCCGATCACCGCCTGCTCCACCCCGGGCGGCACCGGCAGCGGCGAGATGTCCCAGTCGTGCACGACGGCCATGTCCAGCGCGCCCCGCGCCACCAGCCCCACCGACAGATGCGGGTCGATCTCGGAGAGCCGCACGTCGAGGGCGGGGTGCCTTCGGGCGAGGTCGGCGAGCACGCCCGGCAGCAGCCCGCGCGCCGCCGACGCGAACGCGGCCACCGTCAGCCGCCCCGCCGGGGTGTTGCGCCGCTGCTCGATACCGGTCTCGGCGCGCTCGACGATGGCGAGCAACTCCTCGGCGGTGTCGACGAGTTGCAGCGCCTCAGCGGTGAGCCGTACCCCGCGGCCCTCCCGCTCCAGCAGCACGGTCCGGGTCTCCCGCTCCAGCTTGGCGATCTGCTGGGACACGGCCGAGGGGGTGTAGCCGAGCGCGGCGGCGGCCGCGCCGACGGTGCCGTGGACGGAGACGGCGTGCAGGGCGCGGAGGCGTTGCAGATCGAGCATCTCCAAGCTCCCATTCGTTAGCGACGCTTCATCCAACCATGCAGCAATCATCGCTGGTGCTACACGATCGCCGCGGGTGATCCTCGACGCATGCGTCCCGCCCACATCGCCCTCGCCGTCCTCGTCGCCGCCGTCTGGGGCGTGAACTTCACCGTCATCGAGATCGGCCTCGACCACTTCCCGCCACTGCTCTTCTCCGCCCTGCGCTTCCTGGCGGCGGCCCTGCCGGCCGTCTTCTTCGTGGGCCGCCCGAAAGTTGCCTGGAAGTGGATCATCGCCGTCGGACTGGTCCTGGGCGTCGCCAAGTTCGGCCTGCTGTTCGTCGCGATGGACGCGGGGATGCCGGCCGGACTGTCCTCCCTGGTGCTCCAGATCCAGGCGGTGTTCACGGCGGTGATCGCGTTCGCGGTCCTGGGTGAACGGCCGTCCGGGACACGGGCGCTGGGCATGGCGGTGGCGCTGGCGGGCATCGGTGTCGCCGCCGTCGACGAGGGCACGTCCGGCCCCCTCGGCGCCTTCGCCCTGTGCGTCGCGGCGGCGGCCTGCTGGGGCGCCTCCAACGTCCTCACCCGCAAGGCGGCACCCCCGGACGCGCTGAACTTCATGGTGTGGGTGAGCACGGTCCCGGTCCTGCCCCTCCTCGCCCTCTCCCTCCTGACCGAGGGCCCCGCCCGGGACTACGACGCGCTGCGGGCCCTCGACCGGCAGGGCGCCGGCACGGTCGTCTACGTCGCCTGGGTCACGACGGTCTTCGGCTTCGGGGCCTGGGGCTGGCTGCTGCGCCGCCACCCGGCCTCCACGGTCGCCCCCTTCTCCCTCCTGGTCCCGGTCTTCGGCATGTCCTCGGCGGCCCTGTTCCTGGGGGAGGGCGTGAGCGGGCTGCGCTGGTGCGCGGCGGCGCTGCTGGTGGGCGGGGTGGGACTGGCGTCGGTGAACCTGCGCCGGGCCACGCCCGATCCAGGGCCCTCTTCGGCGGTGGACCCCGAGGCCGGGCCCGCGGTCCACCCCCTGGACGCCCCGGCGCCGGAAACCGTCCGCGTCCGATCATGACGGCATGCCCGCAGTCGCCATCCCCGGTTCCAAGTCCATCACCGCCCGCGCCCTGTTCCTGGCGGCGGCGGCCGATGGTGTCACGACCCTCGTACGGCCCCTCCGTTCCGACGACACGGAGGGGTTCGCCGAGGGGCTGACCCGGCTCGGGTACCGCGTCGGGAGGACGCCGGACAGCTGGCAGGTCGACGGTCGGCCCGAGGGGCCCGCGGTGGCGGAGGCGGACGTCTACTGCCGGGACGGCGCGACGACCGCGCGCTTCCTGCCGACGCTGGCCGCGGCCGGCCACGGCACCTACCGCTTCGACGCCTCCGCCCAGATGCGCCGCCGCCCCCTGCTGCCGCTCTCGCGCGCCCTGCGCGACCTGGGCGTGGACCTGCGCCACGAGGAGGTCGAGGGCCATCATCCGCTGACCGTCCGGGCGTCCGGCGTCGAGGGCGGCGAGGTGGTGCTGGACGCCGGTCAGTCGTCCCAGTACCTGACGGCACTGCTGCTGCTGGGTCCGCTGACCCGGCGCGGGCTGCGGATCCGCGTGACCGACCTGGTCTCCGTGCCGTACGTGGAGATCACGATCGCGATGATGCGGGCGTTCGGCGTCGAGGCCGCCCGGGAGGGGAACGTCTTCGTCGTCCCGCCGGGCGGCTACCGGGCCACCACGTACGCGATCGAGCCGGACGCCTCCACCGCCAGTTACTTCTTCGCGGCAGCGGCCGTCACCCCCGGCGCCGAGGTCACCGTCCCCGGCCTCGGGACGGGCGCCCTCCAGGGGGACCTCGGCTTCGTGGACGTCCTGCGCCGGATGGGCGCCGACGTGGCGGTGACGCCGGACGGCACGACCGTCCGCGGCACCGGCCGACTGCGCGGCCTCACCGTCAACATGCGGGACATCTCGGACACCATGCCGACCCTCGCGGCCCTCGCCCCCTTCGCCGACGGCCCGGTCCGGATCGAGGACGTGGCGAACACCCGGGTCAAGGAGTGCGACCGCCTGGAGGCCTGCGCGGAGAACCTGCGGCGGCTGGGGGTGGAGGTGGCGGTCGGGCCCGACTGGATCGAGATCCGGCCTGGTACCGAGGGCATGGGCGCAGAGATCAAGTCGTACGGCGACCACCGCATCGTGATGTCCTTCGCGGTCACCGGCCTGCGGGTGCCCGGTATTTCGTTCGACGACCCCGGGTGCGTGCGGAAGACTTTCCCCGGTTTCCACGAGGCGTTCGCCGCACTGCGAAGGGACATCGGGCATTGAGTTTCAAGCTGGCGGGGCCGCTCCTGGAGGGCGAACTGGTGCGCCTGGAACCGCTGGAGCACCGGCACGCGCCCGGTCTCGCCGCGGCGGCCGAGGAGGACCGCGACACCTTCGAGTTCACCTGGGTGCCACGCGCCCACGAGGTCGCCGGGTACATCGACGCCCAGCTCGCTCGGGCCGCGGACGGCAAGCTCGCTCCGTACGCCCAGATCTCGACGGCGACCGGGCAGGTCGTCGGCACCACCTCCTACTGGGAGCCGCGCAGCTGGCGGTCGCCGGACCGCCTCGACGCCATCGAGATCGGCTTCAGCTGGCTGGCGAGATCCGCGCAGGGCACCGGCGTGAACGCCGAGTCCAAGTACCTCCTGTTCCGGCACGCCTTCGAGGAGTGGGACGTCTCCCGCGTCGACCTCAAGACCGATGCCCGCAACGCCCGTTCCCACGCGGCGATCGCGAGCGTCGGCGCCCGCTTCGAGGGCGTCCTGCGCAACTGGTCGCGCTCCTGGGCGCCGGGCGAGGACGGCCGGCTGCGCGACTCCGCGATCTTCTCCGTGACGGCGGAGGAATGGCCGCAGATCCGGCCGACGCTGGAGGCGCGGGTGGCACGGTTCGCGGCCCGCCGGGCGAGCTGAGCCCGCCGGTCGAGATGAATCCGCCGGTCGAGATGAATCCGCCGGTCGAGTTGAGCCCGCCCAGTCACCGACCGGTCAACTCCTCCGCCGCGCGCCGCAGTTCCTCCCGTACGGCGGCCAGCACCGGGTCGTCCTCCGATCCCGTCCGCACCGCCGCGAACACGTTCCTGGACGGCGGCACGCCCTCGGTCCGCAGCACCGCGAGCCGTCGGCCGTCGTACAACGGCCGTACCAGGCGCGGGATCAGCGCCACCCCGGCCCCCGCCTCGACGAGCGCCGCCACCGCCGCCCAGTCGTTCACGGCGTGCCGGATGTCGGGCGTGAAGCCGGCCGTCGCGCACACCGAACGCGCCACCGCCCCCACACAGCTGCGCGGATGGCCCACGATCCAGGCGTCGGCGGCCAGCTCCCGCAAGGCGACGTCCTCGTCCCGCCCCGCCAGCCGGTGACCTTCCGGCACCACCAGGTCCATCACGTCGGTGAGCAGGTCGATACGGCTGTAGCGGCGGTCGGTGTGCGGCGGCCCCGCGGCGAAGTCCACCGCCACCGCGAGGTCCACCTGCCCGCCGTCCAGCGCGGTGAACAGATCCGGCGGCTCGGACTCGACGACGTCCACACGGACGTGCGGCAGCCGCGCCCCCAGCGCCCGCAAGGCCCCCGGCAGCAGCCCCAGGATGCCGCTGGAGAAGCAGCCGACCGTCACCGAGCCGCGCCCGCCCTCCCCGTACGCCGCCAAGTCGGCGCGGGCACGCTCCAGTTGGGCGGCGATCAGATCGGCGTGCGCCAGCAGGACCCGGGCCTGGCCGGTGAGCCGTACGCCCCGGCCGTCCCGTTCGGTGAGGGGCGTGCCCACCTCCCGGGCCAGCGCGGCGATCTGCTGGGAGACGGCGGAGGGGGTGAGATGGAGGGCCTCGGCGGTACGGGCGAGACTGCCCCGGCGCTGGAGTTCCCGCAGGACGGTCAGGCGGCGCAGATCGACGGTGAAGGTCTCGCTTACCTGTTCCATCGAGAAAGATTAACTGGACCGGGGGAGAGGGGATCGGAAACGATCAGTGTCATGACCGCCTACCTCATCCTCCACGGCTGGCAGAACCACCGACCCGCCGACCACTGGCAGCACTGGCTCGCCGACCGCCTCACCGAGCGCGGCCACCAGGTCACCTACCCGCAGCTGCCCGACCCGGACGACCCCTCGCTGGAGGTGTGGCTGACCGAGCTGGCCCGGTATCTCGCGGCGGGGCCGGACGTCGTGGTCGCGCACAGCGCCTCCGCCGTGCTGTGGCTGCACGCGGTGGCACGGGGGATGCCCGGGGTCGGGGACGTGGAGCGGGTGCTGCTGGTGGCGCCGCCGTCCGCCCCGGTCCTGGCCCGGTATCCCGAGGTCGCCGAATTCACCGCGCCGCCCCTGGACTTCACCCTCCCCGGGCCGACGCTGCTGGTGGCGGGCGACGACGACCCGTACTGCCCGGGCGGCGCGCGGGCCGCCTACGGCGATCCGCTGGGCATCCCCACCCGACTCCTCCCCGGCGCCGCCCACCTGGACCTGGACGCCGGGTACGGCTCCTGGCCGTCGGTGCTGGAGTGGTGCCTGGATCAGGGGGCGGAGTTCAGGGTCCGGTAGGCGTGGAGGCTGGGTTCAGGGTTCGGTAGGTGCGGTGGCCGAGTTCAGGGTCCGGTGGGCGCGGTGGCCGAGTTCAGGGTCCCGAAGGTGCGGGTGCCGGGGGCTCCCCGGCTGCGGTGGCACCGGCCGTGCGCAGCTCCGGCGTGGTGATGCCGACCGTCGTCACCGCCGCCAGGCACATCAGCCCGCCGGCGATCAGCGCGGTCGCCCCGGAGCTCCAGCCCGCGACCAGCCCGCCGCGCAGGTTGCCGAGGTGGGGGCCCGCCTGGCCGACGATCGTCTCGGCCGCCGTGACCCGGCCCAGCAGGGCGTCGGGGGTGCGGGTCTGGACGATGGTCGTCCGGGAGAGCACGGCGAGGGCGTCCGCCGCACCGGCCAGCGTGAGCAGACCGAGGCCCAGCCAGGCGCTGGTCGTCAGTCCGAAGAGGAAGAGGCCGACGCCCCAGCCCGCGGACGCGCACAGCATCACCGGGCCCGGGCGGGCCAGCCGGGTCACCGGGCCGGAGAAGGCGGTGGCCGCGACTCCGCCGACGGCCAGCGCGGACAGGAACAGCCCGAGGGTGCGGGGGTCGCCGCCGAAGCGTTCCTCGTTGACCAGCGGGAAGAGGCTGGTCGGCATGGACAGGAGGGTGGCCGCCAGGTCGGTGATCAGGGCGCCGCGCACCACCCGGTGGCCGACCAGGAAGCGCAGTCCGTCCAGCACCCCGTGGATGCCGGGGCGGGACTTGGTGCCCTCGGGCGGCAGCGCGGGCAGGCCGTAGGCGCCGTAGAAGGACAGGGCGAAGCTCAGGGTGTCCAGGAGGTAGCAGACGCCGATCCCCCACCAGCCGAGCACGACACCGGCGACGGCGGGGCCGACGAGCATCATCGCCTGGCCGCTGACCTGCTGGAGGGCGAGGCCGGCGGCCACCTGGTCCTTGGGCAGCAGCCGCGGCACGAACACCCCGGCCGCGGGGGCGCCGAGCGCGGCGAACGACGTCTGGACGGCGACCAGGACGAGGACGACGGCCACCGGCGCGTGCCCGGCGAAGCCCTGCACGGCCAGCAGCGCGGAGCACACCGCCGAGCCGACGGTGCCGGTGAGGTACAGCCGGCGGCGGTCGACGCGGTCGGCCCACGCGCCCGCGAACAGGCTGACGCCGACCATCGGCACCGCCTGCGCGACCCCGACCGCGCCGCTCCAGAAGGCGCTGTGGGTCATGTCCCACACCTGGTACAGGACGGTGACCATGGTCATGAAGCTGCCGAGCACGGAAACCGTGCGCCCGAACAGCAGCCGCCGGAAGACGGGGGAGGTGCGCAGGGGCCGTACGTCGAGCAGCGCGTCGGACAGGCTCATGAGAGCGGGAGCGTGGGCACGGGGGGCTGATGCACCCCGGGACGGTATCCGACCGCCCGCGCCCGGGCCATCGAATTACTCAGAGGCTGCCGTTCTGCTCAGGCGCTGTCGTTCAGGAGGCGCGCCAGATGCTCGCGCCCCCGTCCGAGCAGGCCCGGAAGCGGCGCGGCCCCCTCGTACCAGCGCTTCTCGTACTCCCAGCACAGCCAGCCGTCCCAGCCGTGCCGGGAGAGGATCTCGACGGACTCGGCGATCGGCAGGACGCCGGCGCCGAGCCGCAGTGGGGTGGTGTCCTCGGCCGAGGCGATGTCCTTGACCTGGACGTATCCGAGGTACGGGGAGAGCGCCGCGTAGGTCTCGCTCGGCTGCTCGCCGCCGAGCCAGGTGTGCATGACGTCCCACAGCGCACCGACGTTGCGGTGGCCGACCAGGCCCAGGACGCGGATCGCGTCGGCGCCGGTGCGGTGCGAGTCGTGGGTCTCCAGCAGAATCCGTACGCCGAGGTCGGCGGCGTACTCCGCGGCCGTGCCGAGCCGCCGGGCGGCGGTGGCGTCGGCGTCCGCGGGGGACTGGCCGTGGGCCGCGCCGGGGAAGACGCGGATGTAGGGGGCGCCCAGGTCGCGGGCGAGGTCGAGAAGCGCGCGGATCTCCTCGATCACGGGCGCGTCGTCGCCGGGCGCGGCCACCCGCACGTACCCGGCCACGCTCAGGATCTCCACCCCGGCGGCCTTGAACTCGCCGACGACGTCGGCCCGTTGCTCCGCCCCGATCCCCGGATGCACCGGCTCCTCGGGATGCGCGCGCAGCTCGACGCCGTGATACCCGTGCGCGGTGGCCAGCCGCAGCACCTCGGGGACGGGGAGACCGGGGACACCGAGAGTGGAGAACGCGAGTTTCATGGTTTTGGACTTTACGCGTCACTCCCGGGTGCCGTGCAGGTCCAGCCGCCAGTCCTGGCCGACCAGATCCTTGCCGAAGGACCGGTGCGGCTTCTCGGCGAGCAGCACGAAGCCGTGGCGCTGGTAGATGTGGCGGGCGGAGCTGAGGATGTCGTTGGTCCACAGCACCAGGTCCCGGTAGCCGACCTCGCGGGCGAAGTCGATGACGGCCGTGACCAGCCGGTCCCCGATGCCGAGGCCGCGGGCGTCCGGCTCGACCAGCAGCAGCCGCAGCCGGGCCGTGGCGGGTGCCTCGTCGCGTACGCACATCACGCACCCCACCGGCCGTCCGTCGAGCTCGGCGATCCACACCCGCTCCTGCGGATCGTGATCCTCCGCGAAGTCGGCGACGATCCGCGCCACCAGCCCCTCGTAGTCGGCGTTCCAGCCGTACTCCGCCGTGTAGAGCGCGGCGTTGCGCTGCACGATCCAGCCCAGGTCACCGGGCCCGGGCTCGCGCAGCAGCACGTCCTCACGGCGGGGCGGCCGCCCCTCGGAGAGGAGGGCGCGGACGGTCCGCATGGCTTCCGCGAGCCGCGGCCGCTCGGCGGCGGGCACGGTGGCCAGCAGCGCGCCCACCGATTCGTCCGCCCGCTCGGCGAGCAGCGCGGCGGTCTCCCGGCCCCGGACGGTGAGCGTGACGCGCCGTCGCCGCGGATCCTGCCGCGAGGCCGTCCGCTCGATCAGCCCGTTCTCCTCGAACTTGTTGAGGATCCGGCTCAAATAGCCCGCGTCCAGCGAGAGTTCGGTCCGCAGGTCGGCCGCGTCGGTGCGCGGGGAGTGCGCGAGCTCGTACAGGACGCGGGACTCGGTGAGGGTGAACGGGGCGTAGAGCTGACGGCTGTAGTCGAGGGCGCCGATGACGTTGGTGTAGAAGCGGTTGAAGGCACGAATGTCCTGGACGGTCATGGCGGGCGACCCCCGGTGGCGGCGTGGACAGGGCGGCTCGGACGGGTTGACTCTCGGATAGTTGACTCAGTCAGAGATAACCGTACGACCACCCCGCCCGGCCGTCCAGATCCCGTCCGCGCCGGCTCAGTCCCACCAGAACCGCCATTCCGTCCGCCCGATCAGCGCGCTCGCGTACTCGGGGAAGGGGGTCGGCGGGTCGTCCACGATGTTGTCGGCGGTGGACAGCAGGTGTTCCAGGGCGAGCCGGTCCGCGCTCGCCCGGTCGAGGGGCGGCCGGGCGACGGAGACATGGACGTCACCGCCGTAGGCACCCACGACACGCGCCCCGAAGCGGTCCTCCCAGCTGCGCAGGAGGGCGGTGAGGAGGGGGATGGGCGGGCCGCCGTCCCAGCCGATGACGGCGACCACGTCGGCGGCACGGCGGGCGGGAACGAGGGCGAACGCCGGCGTGAAGGGCTCGCTGGAGAGGAGTTCGGCGACGGCCCGCTGCGCGGCCTCCTCAGGCGTCGTCCCGCTGCCGCCGTCCCCCGCCGACGGACCGGCGGGAGCGAGCCCGGGCCAGGTCTCGAAGGGCGGCCCGGGATCGTGCGGCCAGGGCTCGACGTCCTCGGGGATGTCGTACGAGATCACCTCGGGGGCGGACCAGAAGGGCAGCCGCTTCTGCCGGTACGCCGCGAAGTCGGCCGCGAGGACGTCGTCCAGGCGTATCGCGTCGGCGGCGGCCGGGTCCTCCGGCCGGTCGCGCGGGTGGGGCCGGCAGAGGTGCGGATACAGGCCGGTGACGGCGGCCTGCCGCAGCAGTTCACCGAACAACACGTCGACGTCGTCCGGCAGTTCGTCGCAGACCCAGATCTCGGCCGGGTCACGTCGCTCGAACCGCCCCGGGGGCAGCCCGGCGGGCAGGGAGAAGACCATGGCGTGACGATAAGGGCGGCCACTGACAACGCCGCGTGCCGTGAGCGAACCGGGGTTTGTGCGGGACGGGGTGTGCCCAGCGTCGTAGGTATGACGACGACAGCGGCGTACGACGACCACGCGGACTGGTACAACACCTACATGTCGCCCGAGGCGGGCGGTGACTACATCCGTCAGGTGCACGGCACACTCGGCGACCTCCTGGGCCCCGGCGCGGGCGTCTGTCTGGACGTCTGCTGCGGCACCGGCGCCCACGCCGGCGTGCCGGCGGACCTCGGCTGGACCCCGATCGGCGTCGACCTCTCGCGCGGCCAACTCCGTCACGCCGCCGCCCGGCTGCCGGTGGCGGTCGCCGACGCGGCGGCACTCCCGCTGGCCGACGCCTCCGTACCGGCCGCGGTGTGTGTGCTGGCCAGCACGGACGTCCCGGACTACGCCGCTGTGATCGGCGAGATCGCCCGTGTCCTGGCGCCCGGCGGACGGTTCGTGCACCTGGGTGTCCACCCCTGCTTCGTCGGCGCGTTCGCGGACCGGGGTGAGCCGGGGCGGGTGGTTCTGGGGGACGGGTACGCCGACCGCTCCCGGACGCTCGGGGGCTGGAATCCGGCGGGCGTACGGGCCCGGGTCGGGGCCTGGCACATCCCGCTGGCGGACCTGCTGAACGCCGTGCCGGCGGCCGGTCTGCGACTGGAGTGGACGGTGGAGAGGGGGCGGGAGGGGCTGCCGGAGCTGTTCGGTTTCGCGGCGGTGAAGGCCACTCACTGAAAGAAACGCTTGCGTTTCGCTAAGGGGCTCCGTAGCCTATCGGTACGAAACAGTTTCGTATTGATGAGCTGCTCGAGCGATTTGGAGGTGGGCCCCATGACGGCGTCCCCGGTGCTGCTGGCTGTGGCCCTCTCCCTCATCTCGGCGGTCTGCTATGCCACGGCCGCCGTCGTCCAGGAGCGGACCGCGGCGGCCACGTCGGGCATGCGCGGCGCACTGGCCCGCGGCGCCTGGTGGGGGTCGGTGGCCCTCAACGCGGGCGGCGCGCTGCTCCATGTGGTCGCCCTGCGCTACGGCCCGCTGACCCTGGTCCAGCCGCTCGGCGCGCTGAGCCTGGTGCTCGCGGTGCCGCTGGGCTCGCTGGCCACGGGCCGCCGCACCTCCGGCTCCCAGTGGCGGGGCGTCGCCTACACCCTCGTAGGCCTCAGCACGCTGCTCCTGGTCACGGCGACGGGCGGGGCGCCGCACGAGACGCTGGGCACCGCCGAGGTCATGGCCGTCGCGCTCTTCGCGGCCGGCGCGGTGGCGGTACTCGTCAGCGCCGGCACGGGCGGCCTCGCGTTCGCCGCGGCGTCCGGCATCGCCTCCGGCGTCGGCTCCACGCTGTCGCAGAAGCTGGCGATGGGCCCGACGGTCTCCTGGGGCACGGCTCTGGTGGCGGTCCTGACGGTGGGCTTCGCAGTTGGCGGCCTGCTGCTCTCCCAGCAGGCGTACCGCAGCGGCCTCGGCGGCCCCCTCGCCCTCCTCACCCTGGTCAACCCGGTCACCGCGTCCGCGATCGGCATCGCGCTGCTGGGGGAGGGCTTCCAGTACGGCGGCACGGGCACGCTGCTCGCGCTGGCAGGGGCAGCGGCGGCGGTGTACGGGGTGACGCTGCTGAGCCGCGCACAGGAGACGTCGAGCACGTCGAGCACGTCGAGCACGTCGAGTACTTCGCGTACTTCGAGCACGTCGAGTGCCCCGCGCACCCCCCGGACGCCCCGAACCCGCCCCACCCCGAACCGGACGGTACCGGTCCTGGTGGTGGCCCCCCGCCCGTCCCTCACCCCCGCAACCGTGGAACTGACCGGCCCCGCCCGGTCGTTGTGAAAGGCAGACCACGCACATGACGATCCTGCAGCTGCGCCCCCGTACCGCCGTCATCCGCCCGGCCGGCCTGGTCGACGTACCGGCGGTGGTACGCCTGATCACCCCGCCGTCGCCCGCGCTCCGCTCGGGGGAGTGCCTGGCCGGCGACTGGGACCAGGCGCAGCGGGCCATGCGCCTGCTGCTGGCTCACCACGCGCTGGAGGAGGGCCAGGTGTGGGTGGCCGAGCGCGCCGACGGTGAACTCCTCGCGGCCGCCGTCTGGATGCCGCCGGACGCCGGCGCCGAGCCCCCGCACGCCCGCCTGGGCACCCTGTTCGCCCGCGAACTCGACGTGCGCCCGCCCGAGAGCCCGCTTCTCCCGGCGGCCCTGAAGAAGGCCGGCCCCGCCGAACCGCACTGGACGGTCGTCACGGTCTGCGCCCAGGACGACACGGAGGCCTGGGAGCCGGCCCTGGTCGCCGATCTCCTCGCCCCCGGCCTCGCCGAGGTGGACGCGGAGACCGCCACGGCGGTGGCCCTCACCCTCGCGGCCCGCCACACCGACCAACTGCGCTCCCTGGGCTTCCGCCACCCGCGGCACGTCCCTCTGACGCCGGGCCTCGGCGTCTGGCAGACGACGCGCCACCCGGAGCAGCTCCTGGCGGCCTGACGTACGTCGTCCGACAGTTCCCCACCAAACTCGGCCACCGCGAACCCATAGGAGACGCAGGCCACTTCCACGACGCCGGTCACATCCTCCAGCCCGTCCGGCGTTTGAGGACGAGGCCCGTTCAGGGCCGAAGCGGGGGGCTGGGGGCGGCAGCCCCCGGAGTCACGGCACCTTGACGTCGGTCACCCTGCCGCCTACGACGCCATCAACCCCGCGGCCCCCCAGTGGACCCCCGCACCATCAACTCCCCCCGAATCACCGCAATCCCCCCGGGCGGCGGCTCCTCCCGCCCCATCGCGATCCGCCCCGCCCGAGCCCCCGCCTCCGCCAGCGGCAACCGCACCGTCGTCAGCGCCGGCACCGCGTCGATGCTGAACGGCAGGTCATCGAACCCGGCGACCGACACGTCGTCCGGAATCCGCAGCCCCGAGTCCCGCAGCGCCGCGCACGCCCCCAGCGCGACGGAGTCGTTCGCCGCGACCACCGCCGTGAGCGACGGGTCGCGCCGCAGCAGCTCCAGCGTCGCCTCGTACCCGGCCCGCCGGTCGTACGGCCCGTGCACGGTCCACCGCGGGTCCTCCTCGATCCCCGCGTCGGCGAGCGCGGCCCGGTGCCCCTCCAGCCGGTGCCGGGTGGTCGTCCGCTCCTCCGGGCCCGCGATGTACCCGAGCCGCCGGTGACCGAGCCCGATCAGATGCTCGGTGAGCTCCCGCCCGCCCCCACGGTTGTCGAAGGTCAGCGCGATCGCCGACGTGTCCGGCACCGCGGGTCGCCCGCACAGCACCACCCGCGTCCCCGCCTCGCCCAGCTTCCGCAGCTTCGCCGCCACGGCCGCCGCGTGCGGCGCGTCCTCGACGGCGCCACCGGTCAGCACGACGGCCGCCGCCCGCTGCCGCTGGAGCAGCGTCAGATAGGTCAGCTCACGCTCCGGGGAGCCGCCCGTGTTGCAGGTCACGGCGAGGCGCTCACCACCCGCGCGCCCGCCCGGGCCGCCGATCTCCGACTGGATCGCGCTCGCCATGATCCCGAAGAAGGGGTCGGCGATGTCGTTGACGAGAATCCCCACCAGGTCGGACGTGGCCGCGGCCAGCGCGCTCGCCGGTCCGTTCAGCACGTAGTCCAGCTCGTCCACGGCGCGCAGCACCCGCTCGCGGGTGGAAGCGGCCACGGGATAATTCCCGTTCAGCACGCGCGACACCGTCGCGGGCGAGACCTGTGCGCGCGCCGCCACGTCCGCCAGGGTCACCGTCATCTCGTCGTCCTCCGGTCGCGCATCTCAGTCGTACCTCGTTGTACACGCACAGGCGCAAGGCATTGGTTTCGTACGGGCCGCACGGCCCCGCAGGCCGCACGGCCCCGCAGGCCGCACGGCCCCGCAGGCCGCACGGCCCCGCAGGCCGCACGGCCCCAGGGCACGCAGCCACCCGGGCCACGGAGCCCCCAGGGCCACACAACCTCCCAGACCTTAAGGCCCCCGACCCCCGTTGTTCGCCCCCTCGAACAACTCAACCCCGTCACGGTCTTGTCCAGACCGCTGGTCAGAGGCTAGCTTCTTCGTAGATAGAAAGCGCTTGCTGTATCGCTCACCAGTCGAGGCGTACGCGGCGCGCACAACCGCGTACGGAATGCGCAGTGAACGCTGCGTACGACGCCTACGAAGGGACCGACGTGACACGCAAGACGGTGCGGATCGCCATGAACGGCGTGACCGGACGCATGGGCTACCGCCAGCACCTGGTCCGCTCCATCCTGGCCCTCCGCGAGCAGGGCGGCCTCGACCTCGGCGACGGCACCGTGCTGTGGCCGGAGCCGATCCTGGTCGGCCGCCGCGAGCACGCGCTGAAGGCGCTCGCGGAGAAGCACGGTCTGGAGCACTGGGCGACCGACGTGGACGAGGTCCTCGCCGACCCGACCGTCGACATCTTCTTCGACGCCGCGATGACCTCGGGCCGCGAGGAGGTCCTCAAGAAGGCCATCGCCGCGGGCAAGCACGTCTACACCGAGAAGCCCACCGCGGTCGGCCTCGACGGCGCCGTCGAGCTGGCCCGGCTGGCGCGCGAGGCGGGCGTCAAGTCCGGTGTCGTGCAGGACAAGCTGTTCCTGCCGGGCCTCCTCAAGCTCAAGCGGCTCATCGACGGCGGCTTCTTCGGCCGGATCCTGTCCGTGCGCGGCGAGTTCGGTTACTGGGTCTTCGAGGGTGACTGGCAGGAGGCCCAGCGCCCGTCGTGGAACTACCGCGCGGAGGACGGCGGCGGCATCGTCGTCGACATGTTCCCGCACTGGGAGTACGTCCTGCACGAGCTGTTCGGCCGCGTGACCTCGGTGAACGCGCTGGCCACCACGCACGTCCCGACCCGCTGGGACGAGGACGGCAAGCCCTACGCCGCCACCGCCGACGACTCCGCGTACGGCATCTTCGAGATCGAGGGCGGTGTCGTCGCCCAGATCAACTCCAGCTGGGACGTGCGCGTCAACCGCGACGAGCTGGTCGAGTTCCAGGTGGACGGCACGGAGGGCTCGGCGGTCGCCGGTCTGCGCAACTGCCGTGTCCAGCACCGCAGCGCGACGCCGAAGCCGGTCTGGAACCCCGACCTGCCCGCCACCTACTCCTTCCGCGACCAGTGGCAGGAGGTCCCGGACAACGCCGAGTTCGACAACGGCTTCAAGGCCCAGTGGGAGCTGTTCCTCAAGCACGTCTACGCCGACGCCCCCTACCACTGGGACCTCCTCGCCGGCGCCCGCGGCGTCCAGCTCGCCGAGCTGGGCCTGAGGTCCTCGGCGGAGGGCCGCCGTCTCGACGTACCGGAGATTTCGCTGTGACGATCCAACTCCCCGACTTCAAGGGCGGCTTGAGGGCATACGAGCCCCGCACCGAGCCGCTCCCGGTGAAGACCGGCACGCCTTTCACCTCCCGTACGGTCTTCTCGGCGGCGCACGTGGTGGCAGACCCGTTCGCGGATGTGTCGCCCGACTCCCCGGCCGCCGTCGACTGGGACGCCACCCTCGCCTTCCGCCGCCACCTGTGGTCCCACGGCCTCGGTGTGGCGGAGGCGATGGACACCGCCCAGCGCGGCATGGGCCTGGACTGGGCGGGCGCGGCGGAGCTGATCCGCCGCAGCGCCGCCGAGGCGAAGTCCGTCGGCGGCCTGATCGCCTGCGGCGTCGGCACCGACCAGCTCACCGGCCCGGCGACCCTGGCCGAGGTCCGGGCGGCCTACGAGGAGCAGCTCGCCCTCGTGGAGGAGTCCGGCGCGCAGGCCATCCTGATGGCCTCCCGCGCCCTCGCCGCGGCGGCCTCCGGCCCCGAGGACTACCTGGAGATCTACGGCCATCTGCTCCGCCAGGCGTCCGAGCCGGTGATCCTGCACTGGCTGGGCCCGATGTTCGACCCGGCGCTGGAGGGCTACTGGGGCTCGTCCGACCTGGACGCGGCGACCGGCACCTTCCTGGAGGTCATCGCCGCGCACCCCGACAAGGTCGACGGCATCAAGGTCTCCCTCCTGGAGGCCGGACGCGAGATCGACATCCGCCGCCGCCTCCCGCAGGGCGTCCGCTGCTACACCGGCGACGACTTCAACTACCCCGAGCTGATCGCGGGCGACGAGAAGGGCTTCAGCCACGCCCTGCTCGGCATCTTCGACCCGCTGGGCCCGCTGGCGGCGGAGGCGGTACGGGTCCTGGACACGGGTGACGCGCAGGGCTTCAGGGCGTTGCTGGACCCCACGGTCGAGCTGTCCCGCCACCTCTTCCAGACCCCCACCCGCTTCTACAAGACGGGCGTGGTGTTCCTCGCGTGGCTGGCGGGCCACCAGAGTCACTTCACGATGGTCGGCGGCCTCCAGTCGGCCCGCTCCCTCCCGCACTTCACCCGCGCCTACGAACTGGCGGACGGCCTGGGCCTGTTCCCGGACCCGAAGCTGGCGGAGGAGCGCATGAAGACCCTGCTGAGCCTGTACGGGGTGAACCAGTGACCGGCGACCTCTCCCGCTTCTCCATCAACCAGATGACGGTCAAGCAGCTGTCCATGCCGGAACTGGTCGACGCCTGCGGCGAGTTGGGCGTGCTCAACGTCGGCCTGTGGCGAGAGCCGGTCCAGTCGTACGGCGTCGAGGCGACCGCCAAACTGATCCGCGACGCGGGCCTGACCGTCACCACCCTCTGCCGGGGCGGCTTCTTCACGGCCATCGACCCGGCGGAGCGCACCGCGGCCCTGGCGGACAACCGCCGCGCGATCGACGAGGCGGCGACGCTGGGCACCGACACCCTGGTCCTGGTCTCCGGCGGCCTGCCCGCGGGCTCGAAGGACCTGCACGGCGCCCGGGAGCGCATCGCCGACGCCCTCGCCGAACTGGGCCCGTACGCCGAGCAGCACGGCGTACGCCTGGCCATCGAGCCCCTGCACCCGATGTACGCCTCGGACCGCTGCGTGGTCTCCACCCTCGCCCAGGCCCTGGACCTCGCCGAACGCTTCCCGGCCCACCAGGTCGGCGTCACGGTCGACACGTACCACATCTGGTGGGACGACAACGCCCCCGCCCAGATCGCCCGCGCGGGCGCCACGGGCCGCATCCACACCTTCCAACTCGCCGACTGGACCACCCCGTTGCCCGAGGGCGTCCTCAACGGCCGCGGCCAGATCGGCGACGGCGCGATCGACATGCGCGAGTGGCAGGGCCATGTCGAGGCGGCCGGCTACACCGGCGCGATCGAGGTGGAACTGTTCAACGACGCGCTGTGGGCCCGGGACGGCCGTGAGGTGCTGGCGGAGACGGCGGCACGGTTCGTGGCGCACACGGCGTAGAAGGACGGGCCTCGACGACCCGCACCCGGTGCCTGAGCGCCGCTAGAGCGGTTCGGTAAAAATTTCTCGAGAAACCGTACAACCCTCCCCCCACCTGCCGAGTCGTACTTGGCATCAGGACTTCTGGGGAGGGGATCTGGGGGGATCGCGGGGTTCTGATCTGGAGGGGGAAAAGCCGAGGGGGCCTGGTCGACGGACCGGGCCCCCTCGAAGCATTCAGCGCGAGATCAACGGGTTCAGAAGAACACTCCGCAGCGCAGCAGCACATTCGCGTACGGCCGCGCCTCGCCCGTCCGTACGACCAGCCGCGCCCCCGCCGACAGCTCCTTGAGCCGTTCATGGGAGACGAACTCCAACCCGGTGAGGGAGTCGGCCAGCAGCTCCGCGGCCGCCGGGTTCGCCTCGCGCACCTCCGTCGCCGCCGTGGCCCCCTCCACCACCAGCTCCGCCAGCAGCCCGTCCAGCACCTCCGCGAAGGACGGCACCCCCGCCCGGAACGCGAGGTCCACCACCCGGGGCCCGTCGGGTATCGGCATGCCGGCGTCGCAGATCAGGACCCCGTCGCCGTGCCCCAACTCGGCCAGGGCGCCGGACAGATGACGGTTGAGGATGCCCGCCTTCTTCACAGCGCGTCGACCTCCTCCGCCGTCGGGAAGGACACCTGCGCCCCCTCCTTCGTCACGGCCGCCGCCCCGACCCGGGCCGCGTACGCCGCCGCCTCCTCCAGGGACGCCCCCGTGCCCAGCCGGTAGGCCAGCGCCGCCGTGAACGCGTCGCCCGCGCCGGTCGTGTCCACCGCGTCGACCTTGACCGACGCCACCCGCGAAACCCCGTCCTTGGACGCCACCAGCGCGCCCTCCGCGCCCAGGGTCACGACCACCGACCTCGGGCCCTTCGCCAGCAGGATGCGCGCCCAGTCCTCCGGGTCGTCCCCGATCGCCGCGTCGCCCAGGATGACCTTCGCCTCGTGCTCGTTGACGATCAGCGGGTCGCAGGCCGCCAGCAGTACGGCGGGCAGCGGGCGCGGCGGGGAGGGGTTCAGCACGAAACGGCTGTCCGGCGCCAGGCTCGACGCCACCGCCACGACCGTCTCCAGCGGGATCTCCAACTGCGCCGACACCACCCGGGAGACGTGGAACAGACTGCCCGCGGCCCGTACGTCCTCCGGCGTGAGACGGCCGTTGGCACCCGGCGACACCACGATGCTGTTGTCGCCCGACGGGTCCACCGTGATCAGCGCGACCCCCGTCGGCGCGCCGCCGACCAGCACGCCCACCGTGTCGACGCCGGCCGAGCGCAGCGAGTCCAGCAGCAGCCGGCCGTGCCCGTCGTCGCCGACCCGGGCCAGCAGGGCCGTGCTCGCGCCCAGCCGGGCGGCCGCGACGGCCTGGTTCGCGCCCTTGCCGCCCGGGTGGACGGCCAGGTCGGAGCCGAGCACGGTCTCCCCGGCCGCCGGCCGGCGCTCGACACCGATCACCAGGTCGGCGTTGGCCGACCCTACGACCAGGAGGTCGTAGTCGTACATGAAGTTGCTCCCCTAGTAAGTGACTTCGAGCGGGCGGCCCCCACAAGGCCCAAGGCACAGGGAACCGCCCACCCGCTCGTCTCAGCCCGCGAAGTCGGCCACGTTCTCCTTCGTGACCACCTTCACCGGCACCATCACCGACTTCTCCACCTTGCCGCCCTCGGCCACCTTCACCGCGTTCCGCACGGCGATCCTGCCCAGTTCCGCCGGCTGCTGTGCCACCGACGCGTACAGCGTGCCGGCCTTGACGGCGTTCAGGCCGTCCTCGGTTCCGTCGAAGCCGATGACCTGGACGGACTTCCCGGCCTTGGAGCCGAGCGCCTTGATCGCGCCGAGCGCCATCTCGTCGTTCTCGGCGAAGACACCGTCGATGTCCGGGTTGGCCTGAAGCAGGTTGGTCATGACGTCCAGGCCCTTGGTGCGGTCCCAGTCGGCGGGCTGCTTGGCGACCACCTCGATGCCCGGGTAGGCCTTGAGCCCCTCGGTGAAGCCGGCGCCGCGCTCCCGGCTGGCGGAGGTGCCGGCCTGGCCCTGGAGGACGACGATCTTCCCCTTGCCGCCCAGCTTCTCGGCGAGGTCCTTGGCGGCGAGCTTGCCGCCCGCCACGTTGTCGGAGGCGACGAGGGCGGCGGTGTCCGCGTTGTTGACGGCCCGGTCGACGGCGACCAGCGGGATGCCCGCCTTGTTGACGCCCTTCGCCGCCGGGGTCACCGCGTCGGAGTCGACGGCGTTGACGATGATCGTGCCGAGGCCCTCGCTGGTGAAGTTCTGCAGCTGGTTGGCCTGCTGCGAGGCGTCGTTCTGCGCGTCGGTGACCGTCAGGTCCACGCCCAGCTTCTTCGCCTCGGCCTGCGCACCGGCGCGGATCTGCACGAAGAACGGGTTGTTGAGGGTCGACAGCGACAGGCCGATCTTCTGGCTCTTCGCCTCCGAGGTGCCGCCGTGGAGGAGGGACGTGGCGCCGACGATGGCCGCCGCGACCACGGCCGCGAGTACATAGGTCGCCGCCTGCTTGCCCTTGTTGCCGCCCGTCCCGGCCGCGACCGGGGTCGCCCCCGCCTTGCGGCGGACCGTGTCGAGCAGCACCGCCAGCGCGATGACGACACCGATGACGACCTGCTGCCAGAACGCCGACACGGACAGCAGGTTGAGGCCGTTGCGGAGCACCGCGAGGATCAACGCACCGATCAGCGTCCCGGACGCCTTGCCCGTACCGCCGGCCAGCGACGCGCCGCCGATGACGACCGCCGCGATCGCGTCGAGCTCGTAGCCCTGCGCGGCCTGCGGCTGCGCGGAGGAGAGCCGGGCGGCCAGCACGACGCCGGCCGCGGCGGCGAACAGCCCCGAGAACGCGTAGATCGCGAGCTTCTGCTTCTTCACCCGCAGACCGGAGAGACGGGCCGCCTCCTCGTTGCCGCCGATCGCGTACATCGAACGCCCGATGTACGTCCGCCCGAGCACGAACGCCGTGATCAGACCCATGCCGACCATCACCAGCACGGGCACCGGCAGCCAGCCGCCGAGCGTGTCACCGAGGTGCGAGACGGAGGACGGGAACGCGATGGGCGAGCCCTGTGAGATCACCAGCGACAGACCGCGCGCCACCGACAGCATGGCGAGCGTCGCGATGAACGGCGGCAGTTTGCCGTACGAGATCAGGAAGCCGTTGACCAGACCGCACGCTATGCCGGTCGCGATCGCGAGCAGCACGGCCAGGACGACCGGCATGCCCTGCGACGTGGCGCTCCAGGCGAGGACGGTGGCCGACAGGGCGGCGACGGAGCCGACCGACAGGTCGATGCCCGCCGAGACGATCACGAAGGTCACACCGAAGGCGAGGATGGCGGTCACGGCCGCCTGGACGCCGACGTTCAGGAGGTTGTCGGTGGTCAGGAAGTCGCCGGACAGCGCCGACATCGCGATGACGAGGACGATCAGCGCGGTCAGCGCGCCGTTGTCGAGGAGCAGCCGGCGCAGCCCTGAGGCGCCCGTCGTGCTCTTGAGCGTGTCAGTGGCCACGGGGGGCCTCCTTCTCAAGCGTGGTGGGGTTGCTGACGGCGAGCGCCATCACGGCGTCCTGGGTGGCTTCCGCGGCCGGGAGTTCACCGGCGATCCGGCCCTGGGCCATGACCAGGACCCGGTCGCTCATGCCGAGGACCTCGGGCAGATCGCTGGAGATCATGAGCACGGCGGCGCCCTGGGCGGTCAGCTCGTTGATCAGCTGGTAGATCTCGACCTTCGCGCCGACGTCGATGCCGCGCGTCGGCTCGTCGAGGATCAGCACCTTGGTGTCGGCGAGCAGCCACTTGCCGATGACGACCTTCTGCTGGTTGCCGCCGGACAACGTCCGTACGTGCTGGCCGAGTCCGGCCATCCGCACGCCCAGCTGCCCGGCGATCCGGGCGGCGGCCTCCCGCTGCCCCCTGAGGTCGACGAGCCCCGCGCGCGTGGCCGAACGCAGCGTCACCAGACCGAGGTTTTCCTCGACGGACGCGTCCAGCACCAGGCCCTGGCCCTTGCGGTCCTCGGGGATCAGCCCGATGCCCGCCGCCATGGCCGCGTTGACGTCGTGCCGCCGCAGCGCGGCTCCGGCGACCTTCACCGCACCCTGGTCGTACGGGTCGGCGCCGAACACCGCGCGCACGACCTCCGTACGCCCGGCGCCGACCAGCCCCGCGATGCCGACGACCTCACCGGCGTGCACCTCGAAGGACACGTCGTGGAAGACACCGTCCCGGGTGAGCCCCTCGACGGTCAGCAACGCGGCGCCCTTCTCGGGCTGTTCGCGCGGGTACTGCTGCTCGATGGACCGCCCGACCATGAGCCGTACCAGCTCGTCCTCGGGAGTGGACGCGGGGACCTGCCCGACGGACTTGCCGTCCCGGATGACCGTGACCCGGTCGCCCAGGGCCGCGATCTCCTCCAGGTGATGCGTGATGAAGACGATCCCGACGCCGTCCTCGCGCAGCGTGCGCACGATCGCGAAGAGCTTCTCGACCTCCTCGGAGGTGAGCACGGCGGTCGGCTCGTCCATGATCAGCACGCGTGCGTCCAGGCTGAGCGCCTTGGCGATCTCGACCATCTGGAGGCGGGCGATGCCGAGTTCACGCACCCGCGCGCGGGGCGAGACGTGCACACCCACGCGCGCGAGCAGGACCTCGGCGTCGGCCTCCATCCGCTTCCGGTCGATCATGCCGAGGCGGCGCGGCTGGCGGCCCAGGAAGATGTTCTCGGCGACCGTCAGATCGGGGACGAGGTTGAACTCCTGGTAGATCGTGGCGATCCCGAGGCGCTCGGAGTCCTGGGCGCCATGGATGCGCACCTCCTCGCCGCCGGCCAGGATGCGGCCCTCGTCGGGCGTGTAGGCGCCGGAGAGCATCTTGATGAGGGTGCTCTTGCCCGCGCCGTTCTCACCGAGGAGGACGTGCACCTCGCCGCGGCGCAGGTCGAAGTCGACGCCGTCCAGCGCGACCACGCCCGGGAAGGTCTTCCGAATGCCCTCGATGCGCAGCAACTCGTCCGCGTTGCTCACGACTGGCTCCTGTTCTGTACGGGGGCCGGCTCGGGGAAAGCCGGCTGCTCGCCGCACGAGCGGCGTACGACGAGACGGGCGGGGAGGGTGACGGACTGCGGGGGCCGTCCCTCGATGCGGTCGACCAGGGCCCGCACGGCGGCCCGGCCCAGCTCGCCCGTCGGCTGGGCGACCGCGGTGATCGGCGGATCGGTGTGCACGAACCACGGGATGTCGTCGAACGCGGCGAGCGCGATGTCCCGCGGCACCCGCAGCCCCCGCGCGCGGATGGCGTCCAGTGCGCCCAGAGCCATCAGGTTGTCCGCCGCGAACACGACCTCGGGCGGCTCGGGCAGGTCGAGGAAGCCCTCGGTGACCCGCCGCCCGCTCTCGGCCTGGAAGTCGCCCTGCCCGATGTAGGCGTCGGGGAGTTCGAGCCCGTACTCGGCCAGGGCCTCCCTGAAGGCCTCCACGCGCTCGCGGCCGGTGGTGGTCGCCGCGGGGCCCGCGATGATCGCGAGCCGCCGGTGGCCGAGGGAGTGCAGATGCGCGACGAGGTCACGCACCGCACCCCGGCCGTCGGACCGCACCACCGGCACGTCCGTGCCCGGGATCCACCGGTCCACGAAGACCATCGGCGTCCCCGCGCGCGCGGCGTCCAGCATCAGCGGGGAGCCGCCGTCGGTGGGGGAGACCAGGAGGCCGTCGATACGGCGGTCCAGCAGGGTCCGTACGTGGTGGTCCTGGAGGTCGGGCCGCTCGTCGGCGTTGCCGATGATGACGCTGTAGCCGAGCGCGCGGGCCTCCTCCTCGACGGAGCGGGCCAGTTCGGTGAAGTACGGGTTGAGCACGTCGCTGATGACCAGGCCGAGGGTGCGGGTCTGGTCGGTGCGCAGCGAACGGGCGACGGCGTTCGGGCGGTAGCCCAGGGCCGCCACGGCGGCCAGCACGCGGGTCCGTGCGTCGGCGCTGACCGACGGATGGTCGTTCAGTACGCGCGACACCGTGGCGACGGACACTCCTGCCTCGGCGGCCACGTCCTTGATGCTCGCCATCGCCGTTCCACCTCCTTGTGGATCGATCGTGTGCAGCCGTGCGACCGGTTCATGGAATCGATTACATCGGCGTGTACGGAGGATTGGAATCGATTACACGCGGGTTAATCAAGCCCTCGGCCGACCTCTGAGACCGGATCGTGATGAAGGGCGCTCAGGTGAGCGGAACGGGCGCCCCGCTCAGGTCAACGGCAACCGCATGATCGTCAGGTCCAGCCACCGCCCGAACTTGATGCCGACCTCCCGGACCGTCCCCGCGTGCTCGAAGCCGTGCCGCTCGTGCAGCCGGATCGACGCGGCGTTCCCGGCCTCGATGCCGGCGACCATCACGTGGTGACCCGCGCCCCGGGCCGCGTCGATGACGGCGGCCAGCAGGGCGGAACCGATGCCCCGCCCGTGCCGCCCCTCGCGAACGTAGACCGAGTTCTCCACGGTGTGGCGGTAGCCCTCCTTCTCGCGCCAGGGCCCGTAGGCCGCGAAGCCCACCACCTCCCCGTCGGCCTCGGCGACGAACGCGGAACCGCGCTCCAGATGGGCGGCCAGCCAGTCCGCCCCCTCCGCGGCGGACAGCGTCCGGTCCGTCCACAGGGCCGTGGAGTGCTCGATCGCGTGATTGCGGATGTCCCGGACGGCCTCGGCGTCCCCGGGGAGCGCCGGACGCACGGTCACCCCGGTGGCGGCCCTCTCGTATATTGGATTCATGTCCAACATAGTAGATCCGCTGGTCCGCCAGATCGCCGCACGCGTGCGTGCCGAGCGCGAGCGCCGCCGCTGGACCCTGGCCCAGCTCGCCGAGGCCTCCGGCGTCTCCCAGGCGATGATCAGCCGGATCGAACGGGAGGAGAGCAGCCCCACGGCGGTCGTCCTCGGCAAGCTGTCGGCCGCGTTCCAGCTCAGCGTGTCCTCGCTGCTGGCGGGGGAGGGCGGGACCGAGACCGGCGAGGAGCGGGTGCGACGGCAGGCCGACGCGGCGGAATGGCGCGACCCGGAGACGGGCTACCGGCGCCGCCAGATCACCACCCCCCGCTTCCCCGCGGAGATCGCCGAGATCCGCCTGCCCGCCGGTGCCCAGGTCCCGTATCCCGCGGCGGCGTTCGCGTTCATCCGGCAGCTGGTGTGGGTCCTCGACGGCCGACTGACCTTCCACGAGGGCGACCTGGTGCACGAACTCCATGCGGGCGACACCATCGAACTCGGCGAACCGGCCCCGCGCACCTTCGTCAACAACACCGACACGGAGTGCCGTTACGTCGTCGTCCTGACCCGGCACCAGCAGCCGTGACCCGCACCGACACGTCCGTCCCGGCACCAGCGGCCGCGTCCCGTGGCCGTACCGCCCTCCTCGCCGCCACGGCCGGTACGGCGATAGCCAACAACTACGCCGTCCAGCCCGCGCTCACCGACATAGCCGCCGAGTTCGACGTCCCGCTCCAGGTGATCGGCCTCGTCCCGACCGCCGCGCTCCTCGGCTGCATGACCGGCTTCGTGCTGCTGCTCCCGCTGGCCGACCGGCTGCCGCCGAACTGCCTGATGGCAGGTCAACTGACCGCCCTCGCCGTCGCCTTGGGGCTGGCGGCGGCAGCCCCCGGCCCGACCGTGCTGCTCATGGCGTATCTGTTCGTCGGCGCGACCGCCGGGGTCGCCGCCCAGGCGGGCACGATCGCCGGCCGTCTCGCCCCACCCGGCCGCCGCACCGTCGCCGTCGCCACAGTGGCCGCCGGGATGTCGGCCGGCATCCTGCTCAGCCGGCTCGTCGGCGGCGCCCTGGCCGACGCCCTGGGCTGGCGGCGGATGCTGCTGGTGTGCGCCGCCCTGGTCCTGCTCTGCGCGCTCGCCGCCACGCGACTGCTCCCCGGCGAACGCCCACCCGCGCGCGGGCGCTACCTCGCCACCCTCGGCGCCCTGCCCCTCCTCCTGCGCCAACATCCGCCCCTGCGCCGGGCGGTGGCCGCCGGAGGCCTGTGGTACCTCGCCTTCAACCTCGTCTGGGTCGCCCTGGCCCTGGCCCTGGGCCGCCCTCCGCACTCCCTCGACGCCACCGAGATCGGTCTCTACAGCCTGGCCGGCCTCCTCGGCTTCATCGCCCTGCCCCTGACCGGACGCCTGGCCGACCGCCACAGCCCCCGTACGGTGATCACGGCCTCGCTGCTGATCGCCGCGTCCGGCGCCGCCCTGCTCGCCACGGGGCTGGACCATCCCTGGGTCACCCTCACCGGCCTGGCCCTCTTCGACGCCGGGGCGTTCGCCGCCCAGGCCGCCAACCAGAGCCGGATCATGTCCCTCGACCCCGACCGGAGCTCCAGCCTGATCAGCGTCTACCTGGTCCTGTACTTCACCGTCGGAGCCGCCGGTACGACGATGGCGGCGCCGTTGCTCGAAGCCGTCGGCTGGACCGGCACCGCGCTCACGGCGCTCGCCGCGCTGGCGGCCGCCGCCGGCGTCGTGCTCACCGGGGACAAGAGGCCCGCCGCCTAGCCGTCCGATCGTGCTGTACGCGCCCCCCACGCGCGGGCGACGCGCTCCGCCACGCTGTACGCGTCGGCCGCGTGCCGCTCCTCGCCGAGGAACCGGTACAGGTCCCCGAGGGCCAGGGCGAGGGGACGCGTGGCGTAGGCCCCGCCGGCCGTGCCGGCGAACTGCTCCCGCAGGGGCAGCAGATGGCCGATCAGCATGTGGGCGGCCTCCCGGTCGCCCAGCAGGACCGCGAGTTGGCTGCGGTAGTCGAGCTCCAGGCCGTAGAGATGGTCCGTCACCGGCCGCGCTGGGAACTCCACGGCCCGAGCCTCCTCCAGTCGTCCCAGCCGGGCGAGGACGAGCGCGAGGGCCACGGCGACGGGGGCGCCGACCGCCGCGTGGACGGCACGGACGTCGGCCTCGATGTCCGCCTCGCGGCCCTGCGTGATCCGGATCGTCCACAGGCCCAGCGTGCGCGGCCCCGTGGCGTGCTGCGTGCCGACCCGCTGGAAGAGCCCCTCGGCCTCGGCGTACCAGGCCTCCGCCTCCTCGAACCGGCCGGCGACCGCGGCCAGCATGGCCGAGGTGGCGACGTTGATGCCCTGCGCCCAGCGCATCCGGTAGCGGCGGGCGAGTTCCAGTCCGGCGGCGGTGTGCCGGCGTACCGCGTCCGGGTCGTTGCGGGTCGCGGCCGTCAGCCCGTCGAGATGTTCGCAGACCCAGCGGTGGGCGGGCAGGTCGTGGGCCCGGGCCAGCTCGCGCAGCTCGGCGACGAGCGGGGTGCGGGCCGTGCCCTGTGTCTCGTGCGGCAGCACCCGCGCGGACGTCATCAACGCCGAGGCCAGCAGCCGGGGTTCGCCGTCGGCGCGGGCCAGCGCAAGCTGGCTGCGTGCCGCGTCGAGGGCCCGCGGAGCGTCCTCGCTCGCCACCGCGTCGGCCAGCACCTGGAGCACGCGCGCGCGGGTCGGGCCGTCCAGCGCGGGGTCACGCGCGAGCCGCTCCAGATGGGCCAGGTCGGTCCGGTCCACGAAGCCCTCCAGGCGGCTGCGCCAGGGGGAGGGTTCGGTCCAGCCGCCGTAGACCGCCGCGGCGAGGTCGTCCCGGCCCGCCCGTACGGCCAGGTCGACCGCCCGCCCCCGGGTGCGCCGGGCGGCGTCGGTGGCACCGGCCCGCACCTGCGCGCCTAGCAGCCGCACCAGCAGCGCGACGGTGCCGTCCGGATCGTCCTCGGGATCGGCGGTCGCCGCGGTGTGCGCCTCCAGCGCCTGCTCGATCAGCCCTACGGCCACGTCGTGGGCGTACCGCCGCTCGGCCCGTTCGGCGGCCCGCAGCGCGTAGTCGACGGCCAGCGGAGCGTTCGCCGTACGGCCGGAACGGGCGAAGTGGTGGGCCAGCGCGGCGAGATCGTCGGGGCGGTGGCGGCGCAGTTCGACGGCGATCCGGTCGTGCAGGCGGGCCCGCCGGGTGCCGGACAGGTCCGTGTAGACGGTGTCGCGGACCAGCGCGTGCACGAACCGCACCCGCCCCGGCCCCGGCTCGGTCAGCAGATCCGCGGCGACGGCCGCGTCGAGCCCCGCCAGCACGGCCTCCTCGTCCGCCTCGGCCGCGTCCGCGAGCAGCGCCACGTCGGACTCCAGCCCCGCCACCGCCGCGAGCCGCACCGCCGTGAGCGCTTCGGCGGGCAGCAGGGCGAGCCGCCTGCGCAGCACGTCCCGCACGCCTTGCGGCACCTCGGACACGGCGACCAGGGCGCCCTCGTCGGCCAGCAGACGCGCGCTCTCCCACACGTAGAACGGGTTGCCGCCGGTGCGCTCGGCGAGCGCCGTCACCGTGGCCGCGTCCACGGGCCCGCCGCGGACGGCGGTGACGACGGTGGCGATGTCCCGCGCGGACAGGCCACCGAGGGTGATCCGGTGCGGGAACCGGGGCGCGAGGTGGGCCAGGCTCTTGGCCAGATGCCCGTTCACCTCGGCCGGCCGGTAGCAGGCGACGGTGAGCAGCGGCACTCCGGTGATCGCGGCGGCCGCTTCGAGCAGGGCGAGGGTCGGCCCGTCGGCGCGGTGCAGATCCTCCAGGACGACGGCGACCGGCCGCCCGGCAGCCGCGTCCCGCAGCCAGCCGGCGAAGGCCCGGTGCAGCCGGAAGCGGCCGGCGGTGGCCTCGTCGCGGGTGGCGGGGGCGGTGCTGGAGAGGGTGGTGGGTGGCGGGGCCGGGGTGGCGGGGGTGGTTGTGGCGCTCCCTGGGTTCCTGTTCGCGATGGTGCCGGTCGCGGTCGTGGTGCCGTCCGCGTCCCTGTTCGTCACGGCGTCGGTCCCGGTCGTGGTGCCGTCCGAGCCCGTGCGCGTCAGGGCGTCGGTCGCCGCGGGCGTGCCGTCGGATTCGCGCAGGAGGGCCGCCAGTTCCTCCGGGCGCGTGGGGGGTGCCGTCCGGGCGAGTGCGCCGAGTGCCTCGGTCCAGGCCCAGGCCGGCGGCGCGCCCTCGTCCTCCGGGCAGCGGCCGACGACCACGGTCCAGCCTCTGCCGCGCAGGCGCTCGGTGAACCGGGCGAGCAGGGCGGACTTGCCCGCCCCCGCCTCGCCGGTGACCAGCACCATGCCACCCGTGCGCCGGGCCGCCTGCGCGGCGCCGTCCAGGGCCCGCAACTCCTCGCTCCGGCCGACGAAGAGGTCGTGACCGCCGCGGGGCGGTGGTGCGGCCGGGCCGGGCAGGGCCGCCCCCGCGCGTGCCGGTGCCGGTGACGGGGCCGGTACGGGCACCGGCTGCCGCGCTGCCGGTACCGCCGCCCGCAGGACGTCCAGCTTCTGGGCGAGGACGGCGTGTTCCAGCTCGGCCAGGGCCGGTGAGGGGTCGCAGCCGAGTTCGTCGCGCAGGACCGCGCGGGCCCGGCGCAGCGCCGCGAGCGCGTCGGCGCGCCGGCCGCCGGCCCAGTGGGCGAGCGCCAGCAGCCGCCACCCCTCCTCGCGCAGCGGCCGGTCGCGGACCATGGCCTCGGCGGCGAGGGTGGCCTCGGCGGTGTGCCCGGTGCGCAGACCGGCGGCGACGGCGAGTTCGTGGGCCTCCGCGCACAGCGCGTTCAGTCGGGCCGCCTCGGGCACCGCCCAGGTCTCGTCCGCGTGCTCCAGGAACGGGGGCCCCTGCCACCAGCGCAGGGCCTCGGTCAGCAGCTCCCGGGCCTGCGCCGCGGGCGCGCGCCGGGCCCGGCTCACCCAGGACTCGAAGCGCCAGGCGTCCACGGTGTCCTCCGGCAGCCGCACGGCGTAGCCGGGAGCGGCGGAGACCAGCACGGAGGCGGGTGCGCGGGGCGGCCGCCCGGGTTCGAGCAGACGGCGCAGGTTCGACACGTACGACTGGAGGGACACCGTCGCCTTGGCCGGCGGCGCCCCGCGCCACAGCTCGTCCACCATGCGGTCGACGGACGTCACCCGGCCGCGAGCGGCGATGAGGAGGGCGAGGACGGCCCGCTGCCGCGGGGGCCCCAACTCCACCGGGGCGCCCGCGACATCGGCACCCAGGGGACCCAGGACTCTGATGGACAGCATGCCGCCGCAATGTAGTCGAGCCCTGTGCGTGCACCGTCAACAGGTGCTAAACGCGCTGGTCAGGCAGCACATCGGCAGCGGAGTCGAGGGGCTCCAAGCGGACTCCATGTCACCGCCAAGCGGGCGCCGCGAGCGTGGTCACCGTCTGTATCCGAACGTCGAAGGACACCTGCGTGACCCCCAACTCCACACCGCCCGGTCTTCCCGCCGGCGGCCGCCCTCACACTCACGAGATGGTCGTGGTGCACCGCGTCTTCCGCCGGGAGTCCGCGCTGCTGCCCCGCCTGGTCCGTGCCGTGCCGGACGGCGCGTCGGCCCGGGCCGGTGAGGTCGCGGCGTATCTGGACGACTACGTGATGGGGCTGCACCATCACCACGCCCTGGAGGACGAACTGATCTGGCCCCTGCTGCGGGAGCGGGCCGCCGCGCAGGACGACCTGGTGGCCCGCATGGAGGACCAGCACGGCCACATAGACCGGACCCTGGCCGCCGTAGGGGAGTGGGCACCCCAGTGGCGGGGCTCGGCCGACAGCGTCGCCGGGCAGGAGCTCGCCCTGGCGCTGGAGGAACACCGGCTCGCCCTCCTCGACCACCTGGACGACGAGGAGAAGCTGGTCCTTCCGCTGGTCGCGGAGCATCTGACGGTCGCCGAGTGGGACGAGGTGGGCCGCCGCGGGCTGGAGACCCTCCCGAAGAGCAAGGTGATGCTGGCCCTCGGCGCGATCCTGGAGGACGCCACGGAGGACGAGCGGGCCTACTTCCTGGGCCGGGCACCGCTGCTGGGACGGCTGATGTGGCGGTGGGTGGGGCGGCGGCAGTACGCCGCGTCCTGCCAGGCCATGCGGGCCCCGCTGGCCGGGGGGACGGCACGGTGACCGTACTCGACTCCGCCCCGACGGCCGTCCTGGACGCCTACCGCACCTGCGAGTTCGTCACCCTGGGCCGGGACGGGACCCCGCTCGCCTGGCCGACGGCGGTGTGGCGCCGCGAGGACGGGACGCTGGTGCTGACCACGTCCCTCGCCTTCGCGCAGAAGGCGCTAAACATCCGCCGGGACGGCCGCGTCGCGCTGCTCTTCTCCGATCCCACCGGCAGCGGCCTCACCGACGCCCCGGAGATCTTCGTCGGCGGCAGCGCCGAGTGCCCCGACGACATCAGGACGGGGCCGCAGGGCCTCGACGACTACTGGCGGATGCTCTTCGAGCGGCAGCCGCACAGCCGGTCGTATCTCTCGCGTCCGATGCGGCGGCTGATGGACTGGTACTACCTGCGGCTCGTCATCACCGTCACCCCGGAACAGCTGATCGTGCGCTCCGCCGGGGCGCCCCCCTTGCTGAAGGTGTCCGCCGGGCCGGACGGCCCGCCGTCGCCCGGCGCGGCGCAGCTCGCCCGCCATGCCACGGCGGTCCTCGCCGCCCGCGACGCCTCGGGGGCGCCCGCACTGGCCCGCACCCGGACCGCGCCCACGGTGGGCGGCTTCGCGGTGAGTCCGCCGGACGACCACGTGATGGTGTCCGGCCCCGCCTCGCTGCTGGTGCACCGGCACGACGAGAAGCTCAACCGGATGCGGAACGCGTTGGTCCGCGGCGAGTTGAGGCAGACCGACGACGGTTGGCTTCTCGTGCCCGGCAAGGTGCTGGAGCCGATGGGCTCGGGACGGCCGAGCGACGCGGTACGAGTCCTGCGCCACACCCAGCGGGCGACCGACCGCTATCTGAACCGCCGTGGCCTGACCCGGCCCCCGGTGGAGTGGGACCGCTTCCGCGCGCTCGCCGAGTCCGCCCGCCGACCCGGCACCGCGGACGCGGACAGGCTGCGCAACACCCTCCAGGCCCCGCACCACTAGCCCCGTCTGTGGACAACCCCGGTCGATGTCACACCCCACCGGTACCGTCGGATCATGGCTCAACAGGCGGGGAACGCGACGGGCGAGCGGCGACTCGCCGTCCTCGAAGGCGTGCTGGAGCGCATCACGTACGCCAACGAGGAGAACGGCTACACCGTCGCGCGCGTGGACACCGGCCGGGGCGGCGGCGACCTGCTCACGGTCGTCGGCGCGCTGCTGGGCGCCCAGGTCGGCGAGTCCCTGCGCATGGAGGGGCGTTGGGGCTCCCACCCGCAGTACGGCAAGCAGTTCACCGTGGAGAACTACACGACCGTGCTGCCCGCCACCGTCCAGGGCATCCGCCGCTATCTCGGCTCGGGGCTGGTCAAGGGCATCGGCCCGGTCTTCGCCGACCGCATCACCCAGCACTTCGGCCTGGACACCCTGCGGATCATCGAGGAGGAGCCCAAGCGGCTCATCGAGGTCCCCGGCCTCGGTCCGAAGCGGACCAAGAAGATCGCCGACGCCTGGGAGGAGCAGAAGGCGATCAAGGAGGTCATGCTCTTCCTCCAGACCGTCGAGGTGTCGACGTCGATCGCGGTCCGGATCTACAAGAAGTACGGTGACGCCTCCATCTCCGTCGTCAAGAACCAGCCCTACCGCCTCGCCGCCGACGTCTGGGGCATCGGCTTCCTCACCGCCGACAAGATCGCCCAGTCCGTCGGCATCCCGCACGACAGCCCGGAGCGCGTGAAGGCGGGTCTGCAGTACGCGCTGTCGCAGGCCACCGACCAGGGCAACTGCTATCTCCCCGAGGAGCGGCTGATCGCCGACGCGGTGAAGCTGCTCCAGGTCGACACCGGCCTGGTCATCGAGTGCCTCGCCGAACTGGCCGAGCCGGACGCGGACACCGGCGAACCCGGCGTCGTCCGGGAGAAGGTCCCCGGGGAGCACGGCGAGCCCGTCACCGCCGTCTACCTGGTCCCCTTCCACCGTGCCGAACTCTCCCTCTCCGCCCAGCTGCTGCGCCTCCTGCGCACCGACGAGGACCGGATGCCGGGCTTCCGGGACGTGGCCTGGGACAAGGCGCTGACCTGGCTGAAGGGCCGCACGGGAGCCGAGCTGGCGCCCGAGCAGGAGGCCGCCGTGAAGCTCGCGCTGACCAAGAAGGTCGCCGTCCTGACCGGCGGACCCGGCTGCGGCAAGTCCTTCACGGTCCGCTCGATCGTGGAGCTGGCCCGCGCCAAGAAGGCCCGGGTGGTGCTGGCCGCCCCCACCGGACGCGCCGCCAAGCGCCTCGCCGAGCTCACCGGCGCCGAGGCCTCCACCGTCCACCGCCTGCTGGAGCTGAAGCCGGGCGGTGACGCGGCCTACGACAAGGACCGCCCCCTCCAGGCCGACCTGGTGGTCGTGGACGAGGCGTCCATGCTGGACCTGCTGCTCGCCAACAAGCTGGTGAAGGCGGTGCCGCCGGGGGCGCATCTGCTGTTCGTGGGGGACGTGGACCAGCTGCCGTCCGTCGGCGCGGGCGAGGTGTTGAGGGACCTGCTCGCCGACGGCAGCCCGATCCCCGCCGTGCGCCTCACGCGCGTGTTCCGGCAGGCCCAGCAGTCCGGCGTGGTGAGCAACGCGCACCGGATCAACGCCGGGCAGCATCCCGTCACCGACGGCATGAAGGACTTCTTCCTCTTCGTCGAGGACGACACCGAGGAGGCCGGGCGGCTCACGGTGGACGTGGCGGCCCGTCGGATTCCGGCCAAGTTCGGGCTCGACCCGCGCCGGGACGTCCAGGTGCTCGCGCCCATGCACCGCGGGCCCGCCGGCGCGGGCAACCTCAACGGCCTGTTGCAGCAGGCCATCACGCCCGGCCGGCCCGATGTGCCCGAGAAGCGGTTCGGCGGCCGGGTCTTCCGGGTCGGCGACAAGGTCACCCAGATTCGCAACAATTACGACAAGGGCAAGAACGGTGTCTTCAACGGCACCGTGGGCGTGGTCACCTCGCTCGATCCGGTCGACCAGCGCCTGACGGTGTTGACCGACGAGGACGAGGAGGTGCCGTACGAGTTCGACGAACTGGACGAGCTGGCCCACGCGTACGCGGTGACCATTCACCGCTCGCAGGGCAGTGAATATCCGGCCGTGGTGATCCCGGTCACCACCGGCGCCTGGATGATGCTCCAGCGGAACCTGCTGTACACGGCGGTGACCCGGGCCAAGAAGCTGGTCGTCCTGGTCGGTTCGCGCAAGGCGATAGGCCAGGCGGTGCGGACGGTCTCGGCGGGCCGGCGCTGTACGGCTCTGGACTTCAGGCTCTCCCCGAAAAATGATCGATCAAATGAGTCACCTAGGTCACAGAGCCCTTCCGGAACCGGGTAGGGGAGGGCAGGATGGGCAAGTTGGCGGCACTGAGTGCCGCCAATAGGCCCAATGGTCGACCCCCAGTGCACTCTCCTGAGCCGAATGGGGGATGGTAGAGACAGTCAGGGCAACCTCGAAGATGAGGCACAACGTCGGGTGAGGGAAGACGTGAGCGACAACTCTGTAGTACTGCGGTACGGCGATGGCGAGTACACCTACCCGGTGATCGACAGCACCGTCGGCGACAAGGGCTTCGACATCGGCAAGCTCCGCGCCCAGACCGGTCTGGTGACGCTGGACAGCGGCTACGGCAACACGGCCGCCTACAAATCGGCGATCACCTACCTCGACGGCGAGGCGGGCATCCTCCGCTACCGCGGCTACCCGATCGAGCAGCTGGCCGAGCGCTCCACCTTCCTGGAGGTGGCGTACCTGCTGATCAACGGCGAGCTGCCGACGGTCGACGAGCTCACCGTGTTCAAGAACGACATCACGCAGCACACCCTGCTGCACGAGGACGTCAAGAACTTCTATCGCGGCTTCCCGCGCGACGCGCACCCGATGGCCATGCTGTCGTCGGTCGTCTCCGCGCTGTCGACGTTCTACCAGGACAGCCACAACCCGTTCGACGAGAAGCAGCGCAACCTCTCGACGATCCGGCTGCTCGCCAAGCTCCCGACGATCGCGGCGTATGCGTACAAGAAGTCGATCGGTCACCCGTTCGTCTACCCGCGCAACGACCTCGGCTACGTCGAGAACTTCCTGCGGATGACCTTCTCGGTGCCGGCCCAGGAGTACGACCTCGACCCGGTCGTCGTCGCCGCGCTCGACAAGCTGCTGATCCTGCACGCGGACCACGAGCAGAACTGTTCGACCTCCACGGTCCGCCTCGTCGGCTCCTCCCAGGCGAACATGTTCGCGTCCATCTCGGCCGGCATCAACGCGCTGTGGGGCCCGCTGCACGGCGGCGCCAACCAGTCCGTGCTGGAGATGCTGGAGGGCATCCAGGCCTCCGGCGGTGACGTCGACTCCTTCATCCGCAAGGTGAAGAACAAGGAGGACGGCGTCCGGCTGATGGGCTTCGGCCACCGGGTCTACAAGAACTTCGACCCGCGCGCGAAGATCATCAAGGCCGCTGCGCACGACGTCCTCTCGGCCCTCGGCAAGTCCGACGAGCTGCTGGACATCGCGCTCAAGCTGGAGGAGCACGCGCTCTCCGACGACTACTTCGTCTCGCGCAGCCTCTACCCGAACGTCGACTTCTACACCGGCCTCATCTACCGCGCGATGGGCTTCCCGACCGAGATGTTCACGGTCCTCTTCGCCCTCGGCCGCCTCCCGGGCTGGATCGCCCAGTGGCACGAGATGATCAAGGAACCGGGCTCCCGCATCGGCCGCCCGCGCCAGATCTACACGGGTGTCGTCGAGCGCGACTTCGTTCCGGTCGAGGAGCGCTGACCGTTGCGCTGAGCCGCAAGGTCACACTGGGCCCCGTATGCCGATGCCGGCTGCGGGGCCTCGTCGTAGGCCGGGAGGTTAACGGTGAGAAGAAGAAGGCGCCCTGGCGGCGGTCCCCCCACGGGCCGACGTCCAGGGCGCCTTCCCATGTCCCGGTGCGGATTCCCCCCACGGGATCCGGCCGGGCGTCTGTGAGAAAACAGCGCCTGAATCGCTGTGTTGAGTACAACGAGCAGAACTCGTCGTACTCCTACTGTGTACCGCTGTGTGCGATCTGCCGGGACAGCGCACGGTCGGGAGGGCCGCTCAAAGCTTCCCTACGTACGTGCCCCGGCAACGCATCTCTGAGGAAGTCCCCCAAGACATCCCCAGATGCCAGGATGCGCCCCCCAAGACGCGGCCTGACATCGCCAACTTAGACCTTCGAGCCCCTTCGATGGTTACGTTCACATCACTGTGATCTGCGTCTCTTGCATTTGTCCGTTTGATACGCAAGGGGCCGAATCGTCGATCGGGCCCCCAGCGTAAGGATGATGCGCGAGCCTTGTGAAGAGCTTATGTGAGCCTCGCGCCGGACTCCAGAGGGTCCCGCCTAACGGAATGACCGCAATCGCAGGCTGTTCGTCACGACGAACACCGAGGAGAACGCCATGGCGGCGCCCGCGATCATCGGGTTCAGCAGCCCCGCGGCGGCCAGCGGCAGCGCGGCCACGTTGTAGCCGAACGCCCACACCAGGTTCCCCTTGATCGTGGCCAGCGTCCGCCGCGACAGCCGGATGGCGTCCGCGGCCACCCGCAGGTCCCCGCGCACCAGCGTCAGATCCCCCGCCTCGATCGCCGCGTCCGTCCCGGTCCCCATCGCGAGCCCCAGATCGGCGGTGGCGAGCGCGGCGGCGTCGTTGACCCCGTCGCCGACCATGGCGACGACCCGCCCCTCGCCCTGCAGCCGCCGTACGGCGTCGACCTTGTCCTCGGGCAGCACCTCGGCCACGACCCGGGTGATCCCGACCCGCTCGGCCACGGCCTCCGCCACCGTCCGGTTGTCCCCGGTCAGCAGCACCGGCGTCAGCCCGAGCGCCCGCAGCTCCCGTACCGCCTCGGCGCTGGTCTCCTTCACCGCGTCCGCGACGGCCACGACACCGCGTGCCACCCCGTCCCAGCCGACCACGACGGCCGTACGGCCGCCTCTCTCGGCCTCGTCCTTGGCGCGGGCCAGTTCCTGTGGCACCTCGTCGAAGAGTCGCCCCACGGCCACGTCATGGCCCTCCACGCGCCCGCGCACGCCCCGCCCGGGGACGTTCACGAACCCCTCGACGGCCGGCAGCGGCCCCACCCGCTCCTCGGCGCCGGCGGCGACCGCCCGGGCGACGGGATGCTCGGAGGCGTGCTCCACGGCGCCCGCGAGCCGCAGCAGCTGCTTCTCGTCGGCGCCCTGGACGGCGTACACCTCCTGGAGGGTCATACGGCCGGTGGTGACCGTTCCCGTCTTGTCGAGGACGACGGTGTCGACGCGGCGCGTGTTCTCCAGCACCTCGGGGCCCTTGATGAGGATGCCGAGCTGGGCGCCGCGGCCGGTGCCGACCATCAGGGCGGTCGGGGTGGCCAGGCCCAGCGCGCACGGGCAGGCGATGATCAGCACGGCGACGGCCGCGGTGAACGCGGCGGCCAGGTCGCCGCTCGCGCCGAGCCAGGCGCCGAAGGTGGCGACGGCGATCGCGATGACCACCGGCACGAAGACGGCCGAGATCCGGTCGGCGAGCCGCTGCACCTCGGCCTTGCCGTTCTGCGCCTCCTCGACCAGCTTCGCCATCCGCGCGAGCTGTGTGTCCGCGCCCACGCGCGTGGCCTCGACGACGAGGCGCCCGCCGGCGTTCACGGTCGCACCCGCGACCGCGTCCCCGACCGTCACGTCCACCGGCACCGACTCGCCGGTCAGCATGGACGCGTCCACGGCGGAGACGCCCTCGACGACGGTGCCGTCGGTGGCGATCTTCTCCCCGGGACGGACGACGAAACGGTCCCCGACCGTCAGACGGGAGACCGGGACACGGACCTCGCGGCCGTCCCGCAGGACCGCCACGTCCCTCGCGCCCAGCTCCATCAGGGCCCGGAGCGCGGCCCCCGCCCGGCGCTTGGAGCGGGCCTCCAGATAGCGGCCGAGCAGGATGAACGTGGTGACGCCCGCGGCCACTTCGAGGTAGATCGTGGAGGCGCTGTCCATCCGCGAGACGGTGAACGTGAACTCGTCCTTCATGCCCGCCATCCCCGCGTCCCCGAGGAACAGGGCCCACAGCGACCAGCCATACGCGGCCAGCGTGCCCAGCGAGACGAGGGTGTCCATGGTGGCCGCGCCGTGCCGGAGGTTGGTCCAGGCGGCCCGGTGGAAGGGCAGCCCGCCCCAGACGACGACGGGGGAGGCGAGGGTGAGGGCCAGCCACTGCCAGTTGTCGAACTGGAGGGCCGGGATCATCGACAGCAGGACGACGGGCACGGCGAGGACCGCGGAGACGACGAGCCGCTGCCGCAGGGACGTCGACTCCGGGTCCTCGTCCGGGGCGGGCTCGTCCGCCGGGGGCGCGGGCTCCTCGGCCGTGTACCCCGTCTTCACCACCGTCGCGATGAGATCCGCCACCTCGACGCCCTCGGCGTAGGTGACCTTCGCCTTCTCCGTCGCGTAGTTGACGGTGGCGGTCACGCCGTCCATCCGGTTGAGCTTCTTCTCCACGCGGGCGGCGCAGGAGGCGCAGGTCATGCCGCCGATGAGGAGTTCGACCTCGGCGGGCGGACCTATCGGGGCGGTGGTGCCGGACATGGTGGGTACTCCAGGAGGTGCCGGTCAGGCCTTGCCGACGAGCTCGAAGCCGGCCTCGTCGACGGCCGCGCGCACGGCTTCCTCGTCGAGCTCGGCGACGGAGACGACGGTGACCTCGCCGGTGGAGGCGACGGCCTTCACGGAGCTGACGCCGGGGAGCTCGGAGATCTCGCCGGAGACCGAGCCCTCGCAGTGGCCGCAGCTCATGCCGCTCACCTTGTAGACGGTGGTGACCTGGGTGTCGCTCTGGGCGGTCATCTCGTTCTCCTCTTCGAGGCGTGTGGGTTCTACGGGACCCGCGGTGGCGTCCACGTGTTCCACACTATACCCCTAGGGGGTATTACTCCAACCATCTCGGCGTCGGCGGGTCAGGATGTACCCGTCAGACACGCACGTCGATGGGAGCGCACATGCGGGCAGTGGTGTTCGAGCGGTACGGCGAACCGGCCGAGGTGCGGGAGGTGCCCGACCCGGAACCGGCCCCGCACGGCGTCGTCGTGCGCGTGGCGGCCACCGGCCTGTGCCGCAGCGACTGGCACGGCTGGCAGGGCCACGACCCCGACATCACGCTCCCGCACGTGCCCGGCCATGAACTCGCCGGAGTCGTCGAGGCGACCGGCGACCGGGTCACCGGCTGGCGCCCCGGCGACCGCGTCACCGTCCCCTTCGTGTGCGCCTGCGGAAGCTGCGCCGCCTGTGCGGCCGGCGACCATCAGATCTGCGAGCGGCAGACCCAGCCCGGCTTCACCCACTGGGGCTCCTTCGCGCAGTACGTGGCGCTGGACCACGCCGACGTGAACCTGGTGGCGGTCCCGGAGGACCTCTCCTTCGCCACCGCCGCCTCCCTCGGCTGCCGGTTCGCCACCGCGTTCCGGGCGGTGGTGCAGCAGGGGCGGGTCGCGGCGGGGGAGTGGGTCGCGGTGCACGGCTGCGGCGGGGTGGGCCTGTCGGCGGTGATGATCGCGGCGGCTTCCGGTGCCCGGGTGGTGGCGGTGGACGTGTCGCCCCAAGCCCTGGAGCTGGCACGGAAGTTCGGGGCGGTGGCGGCTGTCGACGCGTCCGAGGCCGGTGACACGGCCGCCGCGGTGCGTGAACTGACCGGCGGCGGCGCCCATGTGTCGCTGGACGCGCTGGGCTCCCCGGTCACCTGCGCGGCCTCCGTCAACTCCCTGCGCCGCCGCGGCCGGCACCTCCAGGTCGGCCTGCTGCCCTCGGCGGACGGCACGACCCCGGTCCCGATGGCCCGCGTGATCGCCCTGGAACTGGAGATCCTGGGCAGCCACGGCATGGCCGCGCACACCTATCCGGGGATGCTGGAGCTGGTGCGGTCGGGGGTGCTGCGGCCGGACCTCCTGGTGATGTCCACGATCGACCTGGCCGCGACACCGGCCGCGCTGGCGTCGATGGGCACGGCACCCGGCGCCGGGGTGACGGTCATCGAGCCGTGGAGTTGAGCGCCGCCCACTCCTGTTCCAGCACGGCCATGATCACCCAGTCCACCCACCGCCCGTCCCGCAGATCGGCCTCCCGCCGGACGCCCTCCCGCACGAACCCGGCCTTCTCGTAGGCGCGCAGGGCCCGGGCGTTGTGGCCGTAGACCTCCAACTGGACGCGATGCAGGCCGAGTTCCTCGAAGCCGTACCCGACGACGAGGCGCGTCGCCTCGGTGCCGAGGCCGCGGTCACGGCCCCGGGGCCCGAGGAGCGTGCGGAACGTACAGCCGCGCGCCCGCTCGTCCCACTCGTACAGCACCACCTCGCCGACGAGTTCGCCGGTGGCGCGGTCGGTGACGGCGAGGTCGAGACGGTCGGGCTGGGCGGACCGGGAGCCGTACCAGGAACGCAGCTGCTCCAGGGTGAACTCGGTGTCGGGGTCATCGGTGAAACGGAGGACCTCGGGGTCGCGGATGATCTCCGCCATGACCTCCGCGTCCGCTGCGGTGAACGGACGCAGCACGGCCTTCTCGCCGGTCAGTACGGGTTTGACGGAGAAACTCATCCACGGATCCTCACCGGCCGGGCTCCCGGTCGGCAACCGTGTTTCCGCTCAGTCCTCTCGTCTGCCGCGGTTGCCCGGCCGTGCGGCGACCCACGCCCGCACGGTGTCCGCGTACCAGAAGGGCTTGCCGCCCTCCACATGGTCGGGTGGCGGCAGCAGCCCGTGCTTGCGGTACGACCGCACGGTGTCCGGCTGCACCTTGATGTGCGCCGCGATCTCCTTGTACGACCAGAGCCTTCGGTCGGTCATGAGGTGCACCTCCCTGCGCGCGCCGCGGCGGCGGCCGGGAACGGCCGTCGGGGGTACCGGGCGCTGCGCTGGCGTCACAAAGCCTGTGCCCCGTGAACGACAGAGAGTGAGCGCAGGTCAGGCCCTGTGCACGGCGTGTGACGCAAGACCCGCGTATACGCGACATGTGTGACACACGAGGGGTGTTCGTGACACGAGTGCAGCAAAGGCGCACGCGGGCGCGTGGGCGCGGCGCGTTGACAGGGCCGCGCGAGAGGGCCCCACACAGGTGGAGCCGGACCCGCTGCGCCGGGCCCGGCTCCACCAGCTCCCCCGGGGACCACAGACTGCATTCAGCCAACTGCACGGGTCTTGGAAAAAACCGCACTCGGCGTCGATCAGGGTGCGCCCAGCACCAGACTCGTCGCCTCACCGCTGATCCGGTCACCACCGGGCACGCCGCCCGCCCCGTCCCGCGCGAGCGTGAACTCCCGCGGTGTGCACCCGGTCATCGCCTTGAACTCCCCGCTGAGATGGGCCTGGTCGTAGAACCCGCACAGCGCCGCGGTCTCCGCCTGCCCCCGCCCCGCAGCCAGCAGCCGCCGCGCCCGCTGCAACCGCAGCACCCGCGCCGCCGCCTTCGGCCCCAGCCCGATCTGCTCCCGGAACCGGCTCTCCAGCTGCCGCACACTCCAGCCGACGTCCTCGGCGAGCCGCGGCACGGGGATCGCCCCGCCCGTCCGCACCAACTCCGCCCACGCCCGCACCACCCGCGCCGACGGCGCCGCACCGCCCTGCGACCACCGCGCCAGCACATCGTCCAGCAGCCCGAACCGCGCCTCCCAGGACGGCAACGCACCGAGCGCGGCGGCGAGTTCGCCGACCTTGCCGGGCAGCACATGCGGCAACTCGTCCGGATCGACGGTCCGGTTGGCGAGCTCGTACTGCGGTGTCCCGAACAACGAGAAGGCGGCCCAGGGAGCGAGCAACACCTCGATCCCCGAAAGCCGCCCGTTGTGCTCGCCGATGGCAGGGGTGGTGGTCGGACCGCAGTAGACCGACACCAACGTGTCCGGCGCCCGCCCCGCCCGACTGATCCGCACCGACTCCCCGAACCCCAACAGCAACGTGGCCGCCCCGATGGGCGCCTCAAGCCGCCGCCGGGGCCGGTCGAGGGCCAGCCGCACACCGCGATACGAGATGACGCCGGGTTGGAGTCGGGCGTCAGGCCGGGCAAGCGCAACTTCCCAGGACCCCGAGGGCTCATGTCCAGAACGGACACTTGTCATCGCCCTATGCTGCAACACCCTCAGGGGCGCGGGGAACTGCGCGACCAGCCCCCACGCTCCCGCAGCCGAAAACCACCTACGCCCCGCACAACCTCAAAAACGCCCGAGTCCGCTGAGCAATAGCCAACGGCTTGTCCGGATCGCAGGGATACATGTCCTGCTCCACGATCGCGAACAGGTCCACGTCCAACTTCTGCGCAGCCTCCAGCACCGGCCCCAACGCCGGCACCCCCGAAGGCGGTTCACACATCACACCCTGCGCCACGGCCGGCCCGAACGGCGTCCCCTTGGCCCGCACATCGGCGAGGATCTCGGGATCCACCTGCTTGAGATGCAGGTACCCGATCCGGGACCCGTACGTCTCGATGAGCTTCACGCTGTCGCCCCCGCAGTACGCGTAGTGCCCCGTGTCGAGGCACAGCGACACCAGCGACGAGTCCGTCCCGTCGAGGAACCGGACGACGTTGTCCTCGCTGTCGATGTGCGTGTCGGCGTGCGGATGGACGACGATCTGCAGCCCGTACTCCTCCCGCACCCGCTGACCGAGCCGCTCGGTCAGCGAGGTGAGGTTCCGCCACTGCTCGGGCGTCAGCGTGTCCGGCTCCAGCACCTCACCGGTCTTGTCGTCCCGCCAGAAGGACGGGATGACGACGAGGTGCTTCGCGCCCATGGCCTGCGCCAGCACCGCGTTGTCGGCGACGTGCGCCCAGGTCTTCTCCCAGACGGACTCGCCGTGGTGCAGCCCGGTGAAGACCGTGCCGGCCGACACCTTCAGGCCACGCCGGCCCACCTCCTCGGTGAGCACCGTGGGGTCGGTCGGCAGGTACCCGTAAGGGCCAAGCTCGATCCACTCGTAGCCGGAATCCGCGACCTCGTCGAGGAAGCGCTGCCAGGGGACCTGCTGAGGGTCGTCGGGGAACCACACACCCCAGGAGTCGGGAGCCGACCCGATCCGGATGCGGGACAGTGAGGAAGAGGGTGACAACGACGTCATGCCGGTCAGCTTCCGCGTGAGCAGCAAGCGCTGTCAAGGGCTGGTCCGAATGTCTGGACAAAACATTGACAGGGCTCCTCGTCGGGGGCTACAAAGCCGTGGAGAGCCGATACGAAGTCCGGAGCGAGACGTGAGGGTCCGACCGGCGTGAAGGGAACTCGATGGCGTACGACCTGATCACCATGGGGCGGATCGGAGTGGACCTCTATCCGCTGCAGACGGGCGTCCCGCTGCCGCAGGTGTCGTCCTTCGGCAAGTTCCTCGGCGGCTCGGCGACGAACGTCGCGGTCGCCGCGGCCCGCCTGGGACGGCAGACCGCGGTGATCACCCGGACCGGCGACGACCCCTTCGGCACCTACCTCCACGAGGCCCTGAAGGGCTTCGGCGTGGACGACCGCTGGGTCACCCCGGTGCCGGGCCTGCCGACCCCGGTCACGTTCTGCGAGATCTTCCCGCCGGACGACTTCCCGCTGTACTTCTACCGGCAGCCCAAGGCCCCCGACCTGGAGATCGACGCCCACGAGCTCGACCTCGACGCCATCCGCGAGGCCCGCGTCTTCTGGGTCACCGGCACCGGCCTGAGCGAGGAGCCCAGCCGTACGGCGACGCTCGCGGCCCTCGCCCACCGGGCCAAGGCGGGCATCACCGTCTTCGACCTGGACTGGCGCCCGATGTTCTGGAGCGACCCGGACGCGGCCCGCCCGTTCTACGCCGAGGCCCTCAAGCACACCACCGTCGCGGTCGGCAACCTCGACGAGGTCGAGGTCGCCACGGGCGTCCGCGAGCCGCGTGCCGCCGCCGAGGCGCTCCTCGACGCGGGCGTCGAGCTCGCCGTCGTCAAGCAGGGCCCCAAGGGCGTCCTCGCGGTCGACCGCAACGGCACCTCCGTCGAGGTCCCCCCGCTCCCGGTGGACGTCCTCAACGGGCTCGGCGCCGGTGACGCCTTCGGCGGCTCCCTGTGCCACGGCCTCCTCGACGGCTGGGACCTGGAGAAGATCATGCGGCACGCCAACGCGGCCGGCGCGATCGTCGCCTCCCGCCTGGAGTGCAGCTCCGCGATGCCGACCCCGGCCGAGATCGAGGCGGCGATCACCGCGGGAGCCGTACGGTCCGACAGCGCGGAGGCCGGCCAGTGACCGCCGTCGACATCGCCGAACTCGTGCGCCTGCGCACCCGCCACCCCGAGGCGATCGCCGAGGCCGCCGCCCGGCGCGTGCGGCGTCCGCTGCTCGGCGACACCGACCGGCTCATGATCGTCGCCGCCGATCACCCCGCCCGGGGCGCACTCGGCGTCGGCGGCAATCCGCAGGCCATGGCCAACCGCGCCGACCTGCTGGAACGCCTCTGCCTGGCGCTCTCCCGCCCCGGCGTCGACGGCGTCCTCGCGACCGCCGACATCCTCGACGACCTGCTGCTGCTCGGCGCCCTCGACGGCAAGGTCGTCATGGGCTCGATGAACCGCGGCGGCCTCCAGGGCGCCCGTTTCGAACTCGACGACCGCTTCACCGGCCACCGCGCCGAGGACATCGAGCGGCTCGGCTTCGACGCGGGCAAGCTGCTCCTGCGCATCGACTACGACGACCCGGGCTCCCTGACCACCATGGAGTCCACCGCCCGTGCCATCGACGACATGGCGGCACGCCGACTGCCCGTCTTCGTCGAGCCGTTCATCAGCTTCCGCACGGCCGAGGGCAAGGTGAAGAACGACCTCTCCGCCGAGGCCGTCACCAAGTCCATCGCCATCGCCTCGGGCCTGGGCGGCAGTTCGGCCTACACCTGGCTGAAGGTGCCGGTCAGCGAGAACCCCGACGACATGGCCGAGGTCATGGCCACCTCCACGCTGCCCGCCGTGCTGCTTGGCGGCGAGGTCGGCGACGACCAGGACGGGGCGTACGAGAAGTGGCGGGGTGCCCTTCAACTCCCCACCGTGCGCGGCCTGGTGGTCGGACGCTCACTGCTCTACCCGGCGGACGGGGACGTCGCCGCCGCCGTGGACACCGCCGTAGGACTCCTGTGAGGGCCGCATGAGTAACGATCTTCACATCCCCAAGGGTTCCTCCACCGACGCCCTGTACACAGTGGACATCGATCCGAAGCGGGCCGGCTGGACGTACTGCGCTCTGCGGATCGTCGCACTGGAACCTGGTGGCACGCACACCTTCACCACCGGTGACAGCGAGTGGATCGTGCTTCCGCTGGAAGGCGGATGTACCGTACAAACGGAAGAAAAAGAGTTCCAACTCCTGGGCAGGGAAAGCGTGTTCGCGTCGGTCTCCGACTTCGCGTACGTGCCCCGTGACGCCCGGGCAACGATCGCCTCCGGCGCGGGAGGCCGCTTCGCCCTGGCAGGAGCGAAGTGCGAGCGACGACTCCCCGCCCGCTACGGCCCCGCGCCGGAGGTCCCCACCGAGGAACGCGGCAGCGGCAACCGGCTGCGCCACGTCCGCAACTTCGCCTCCGCCGACGCCTTCGACTGCGACAAACTGATCGCCGTCGAGGTCATCACCCCCGGCGGCAACTGGTCCTCGTACCCGCCCCACAAGCACGACGAGCACCGGCCGGGCGAGGAAGCGGAGTTGGAGGAGATCTACTACTTCGAGATCGACGGCCCGAACGGTTTCGGCTATCAGCGCGTATCCCCTTCCCGTGAGGGCGGATCGGACGTCCTCGCGGAGGTCCGCTCCGGTGACGTCGTCCTCGTCCCCGACGGATGGCACGGCCCGTCGATCGCACAGCCCGAGCACGCCATGTACTACCTGAACGTCATGGCGGGCCCGGGTGAGACGCGGGAGTGGCGGATCTGCTTCCACCCGGACCACACGGAGGGTTACCGATGACTCCGCCCACCACCCGGCTGACCGTCGCCCAGGCGCTCGTCCGCTTCCTCGCCGCCCAGTACACCGAACGCGACGGCGTACGGCAGCGGTTGATCTCCGCGACCTGGGGCATCTTCGGCCACGGCAACGTGGCCGGGCTCGGCCAGGCGCTCGTCGAGTACGCCGACGACATGCCGTACCACCAGGGCCGCAACGAGCAGTCGATGGTGCACGCGGCGGTCGGCTACGCCAGGCAGTCCAACCGCCTGTCCACGCACGCCGTCACGACCTCCATCGGCCCCGGCGCCACCAACCTGGTCACCGGCGCCGCGCTCGCCACGATCAACCACCTCCCGGTCCTGCTGCTGCCCGGCGACATCTTCGCCACCCGCCCCGCCGACCCGGTCCTCCAGCAGCTGGAGGTCCCGTACGCGGGCGACCTCAGTGTCAACGACTGTCTGCGCCCGGTGTCGCGGTACTTCGACCGCGTCACCCGCCCCGAGGCCCTGATCCCGGCCGCCCTCCAGGCCATGCGGGTCCTCACCGACCCGGTGGAGACGGGCGCGGTCACCCTCGCCCTCCCGCAGGACGTCCAGGCCGAGGCGTACGACTGGCCGGAGGAGTTCTTCGCCGAGCGCACCTGGGTCGTACGACGTCCGGGCGCCGACCCGACCGAACTCGCCGAGGCCGTCTCGGCGATCAGGTCGGCCCGCAGGCCCCTGGTCATCGCAGGCGGCGGAGTCCACCACAGCCGCGCCGAGGAGGCCCTCGCCGAGTTCGCCGAGGCGACCGGCATCCCCGTCGCCTCCACCCAGGCCGGCAAGGGCTCGCTGCGCTGGGACCACCCCCAGGACGTCGGCGGCGTCGGCCACACCGGCACCGCGACCGCCAACGAACTCGCCCGCCAGGCCGACCTGGTGATCGGCGTCGGTACCCGCTACACCGACTTCACCACCGCCTCCGGGACGCTCTTCGAGACACCCGGCGTCCGCTTCCTCAACCTCAACATCGCCCCCGTCGACGGCCACAAGCTCGGCGGACGGCCGCTCGTGGCGGACGCCAGCAGCGGCCTGGCCGAGCTGACCGCGGCCCTGAGGATGCACGACCACCAGGTCACGGAGGCGTACGTCACCGAGTACACCGAGGACAAGCAGCGCTGGGAGTACCGCGTCGACGCCTGCTACGAGGCGGACGAGATAGACGTGCGCCCCACCCAGCCCCAGGTCCTCGGCGCCCTGGACGCCCTCGTCGACGAGAGCGACATCATCATCAACGCCGCCGGCTCCCTCCCCAGCGACCTGCACAAACTGTGGCGGGCCCGGTCCCGGGACCAGTACCACCTGGAGTACGGCTACTCCTGCATGGGGTACGAGATCCCGGCTGCGATCGGTGTGAAGATGGCCGCCCCCGACCGCAACGTCTGGGCGCTCGTCGGCGACGGCACCTATCTGATGATGCCGACCGAGATCGTGACCGCCGTGCAGGAGGGCATCGCGATCAAGATGCTGCTCGTCCAGAACCACGGGTACGCCTCGATCGGAGGCCTGTCCGAGTCGGTGGGCGGCGAGCGGTTCGGCACCGCGTACCGGTACCAGTCGGACGACGGTACCTACACCGGGGCGCCGCTCCCGGTGGACCTGGCCGCCAACGCGGCCAGCCTGGGCATGCGCGTGTTGCGCGCGAAGACCGTGGGTGACCTGCGCGAGGCTCTCGCCCAGGCGCGCGCGGCGGACACTCCCACATGTGTCTACGTCGAGACCGAAACGGCAGACACAGTGTCGGGCGCGCCTCCGGCGCAGGCCTGGTGGGATGTACCTGTGGCCGAGACCGCGACCCGACCGTCCGCGGTGAAGGCACGAGAGCTGTACGACCGGCACGTCTCTACCCGACGCCGCCATCTGTGAAGGAGCAACTGGGCATGACGAAGATCGTCAACCACTGGATCGGCGGCAAGACCGTCGAAGGCGCGTCGGGCAACTACGGGCCGGTCACCGACCCGGCGACCGGCGCGGTCACCACCAAGGTCGCGTTCGCGTCCGTCGACGAGGTCGACGCCGCGGTCCAGGCCGCCAAGGACGCTTTCGTGTCCTGGGGCCAGTCCTCGCTGGCCAAGCGCACGGAGATCCTCTTCAAGTTCCGCGCGCTGCTGGACGCCAACCGCGACGCGATCGCCGAGCTGATCACCGCCGAGCACGGCAAGGTGCACTCCGACGCGCTCGGTGAGGTGGCCCGCGGTCTGGAGATCGTGGACCTCGCCTGCGGCATCAACGTGCAGCTGAAGGGCGAGCTGTCGACGCAGGTCGCCAGCCGCGTCGACGTGGCCGCGATCCGCCAGCCGCTCGGTGTCGTCGCCGGCATCACGCCGTTCAACTTCCCGGCGATGGTCCCGATGTGGATGTTCCCGATCGCCATCGCGACCGGCAACACCTTCGTGCTGAAGCCGTCCGAGAAGGACCCGTCGGCCTCCCTCAAGATCGCCGAGCTGCTGGCCGAAGCCGGTCTGCCGGACGGTGTCTTCAACGTCGTCCACGGCGACAAGGTGGCCGTCGACCGCCTCCTGGAGCACCCCGACGTCAAGGCGGTGTCGTTCGTCGGCTCGACCCCGATCGCCCGCTACATCCACACCACCGCCTCGGCGAACGGCAAGCGCGTCCAGGCCCTGGGCGGCGCCAAGAACCACATGCTGGTCCTCCCGGACGCCGACCTCGACGCGGCGGCGGACGCGGCCGTGAGCGCCGCCTACGGCTCCGCGGGCGAGCGCTGCATGGCGATCTCCGCGGTCGTGGCGGTCGGCTCGATCGGCGACGTGCTGGTCGACAAGATCCGCGAGCGCGCCGAGAAGATCAAGATCGGCCCCGGCAACGACCCGACCTCCGAGATGGGCCCGCTCATCACCAAGGCCCACCGCGACAAGGTGGCGTCCTACGTCACCGGCGCCGCGGCCGAGGGCTGCGAGGTCGTCCTCGACGGCACCGGCCACACGGTCGAGGGCTACGAGGACGGCCACTGGATCGGCATCTCGCTCCTCGACAAGGTGCCGACCACGGCGAAGGCCTACCAGGACGAGATCTTCGGCCCCGTCCTGACCGTGCTGCGCGTCGACACGTACGACGAGGGCATCGCCCTCATCAACGCCTCGCCGTTCGGCAACGGCACCGCGATCTTCACCCGGGACGGCGGCGCCGCCCGCCGCTTCCAGCTGGAGGTCGAGGCCGGCATGGTCGGCGTGAACGTCCCGATCCCGGTCCCCGTGGGCTACCACAGCTTCGGCGGCTGGAAGGACTCGCTCTTCGGCGACCACCACATCTACGGCAACGACGGCACCCACTTCTACACCCGCGGCAAGGTCATCACGACCCGCTGGCCGGACCCGGCCGACGGCCCCTCCGGCGTGGACCTGGGCTTCCCGCGCAACCACTGACGCAGGAGTCAGGGGCCGTCCGTATAGCGGACGGCCCCATTTTTTTGCGCCTCGGGACTACGGTTCCCGTATGAGCGAAAGGCTGCGGATTCCCGCATGGTGTGCCGTATTCGCGATCAAGGGTCGTTTTGATCTACGGATTTCGTAGGTAAACAGCTATTGACGCGCTGGTTTTCGTTGGGATTCCATCAGCGCAATCTGCTGCCCCTGGCGATCGGAACCGCGCATGACCGACACGCTCCGCCCCGTCGACGCCGTCGTCGACGCGCCCCACGGCCCTCGGAAGCTCAAGCGCTCCATCGGCGTGGTGGGTGGAACACTGCTGACCCTCTCCTGCGTGACCCCGGCCTCCACGCTCTTCGTGGTCGTCCCGGACCTGTTCGGCTCGCTCGGCACCGCGACCGCCCTCACGATCGCGATCGGCTCCCTCCTCTGTATCGCCGTGGCGTTCTGCTACTCCGAGCTCGGCACCCTCATCCCGAGCGCGGGCGGCGAGTACGCGATGGTCTCGACGATGGCCGGCCGCCTCGCGGGCTGGCTCGTCTTCGTCCTGTCCCTCCTGGTCGTGATGATCGTGCCGCCGGTGATCGCGATGGGCACCGCGGACTACCTGGCCCCCGTGATCCACCTGGACCCGTCCCTCGCGGGCGCCGGCGTGATGCTGCTGGCCACCCTCGCCGGCCTCCTCGACCTGCGCGCCAACGCCTGGATCACCGGCGTCTTCCTGGTCCTGGAGGTCATCGCGGCGGCGGTCGTCGCGGTGCTGGGCTTCGCGCACGCCGAGCGCGGCGCCGGCAGCCTGGTGTCCATGCAGGTGGCGGGGGCGCACGGCGGCACGGACACGGTGACGGCCATGCTGGTCGTCTCCGGCCTCGCGATCGCCCTCTTCGTCACCCAGGGCTTCTCGACGGCCGTCTACCTCTCCGAGGAACTGGAGAACCCGCGCCGCAACGTCGCCCGGACGGTCCTGGCCACCCTCGCCATCTCCTCGGTGATCATCCTGGTCCCGGTGGTGGCGATCACCCTGGGCGCGAGCGACCTGTCGGAGCTGACCGGCGGCGACATCAGCGCGATGGTCACGGCCTGGTCCAACTCGGCGGTCGGCACCTTCGTCAGCCTCTGCGTGGCCCTCGCGATCATCAACGCGGGCATCGTCATGGTCATCCAGAACTCCCGCGTCCTGTTCGCCTCGGCCCGCGACAAGGCCTGGCCCCAGCCGGTCAACGACGTCTTCTCCAGGCTCGGCCGCTTCGGCTCCCCCTGGGTCGCCACCCTCGCCGTCGGCATCCCCGGCGCCGCCCTCTGCTTCGTCAACCTGGACACCCTGTACGGCGTGACGGGCGTCTCGGTGACCGGCATGTACCTCCTGGTCGCCGTGGCCGCCCTCCTGGCCCGCCGGGGCGCCCACCGGCACACCCCGGCCTGGCGCATGCCCCTGTGGCCCGCGATGCCGGTCCTGCTGATCGGAGTCCTGGCGTACATCCTCAGCGAGCAGGAGACGCAGTACCTGCTGTGGACGGGCGGCATCACGGCGGCGGCGACGCTCTACTGGGCCCTGTACCTGCGCCCGCGCAAGGACACCCGCTGGCTGGTGGAGATCCCCGAGGACGAACGCGCCCAGGCCTAGGCCGGGCCGTCCGTCGCCGCCATCAACGCCCGCAGCCTCTCCACGTACAACCGCATGTTCTTGTACGCCACGTCCGTGTCCGGGTACCGGCAGGCGAACCACACCCCGTCGGGCAGCCGGTTCAGCCACACGCACACCTGGTCCCCGTACGACACCCGGATCAGCCCGTACGCCGACAGCGCGTCCCAGCGCTCGGCCCCCGGCAGGGCGCGCGCGTCGGTGAACGACACGATGGAGTAGAGGTCCGGCGAGGTGGGCCGGAAGTCGGTGCCCAGCAGGCGCAGCATCCGGGCCAGCGGCATCCGCGACAGCGGCCGGGCGGCCTGCAACTGCGCGCGCACGGCGGGCAGCGCGCTGCGGAAGTCCGCGGGCACCGGCACCTCGATGGGTGCCCCGCCGACGTACCAGCCCACCGAGTCGGACCACTGGGACTTCACCCGGGTGTGGAAGGGCACCACCGTCCGGTAGACGGAGGCGCCCCCGATCTCCCCGGCGATCAGCGCGGTGGCGGCGAGCACCCCGACCAGGCTGCCGCCGTACGGCCGGCAGTACGCCTCGAAGGCGGCCGCCTCCCCGGGACCCACGAGCATCTCGCACATCATCTTCTGCTCGGGCAGCGGACCACCCGGCTCCACCCCCAGGTCCAGGGGGAACGTCGGCAGCGTCCCGTCGCACCGCCGGATGAACTCCCGCCAGCGCGCGACGGCCTCGTGGTCCTCGTCGACGCGGTCCGCGTCGGCCCGCTCGATCCGGCAGAAGTCGATGTAACTGCTCACCGGCGTCTCGTCGTCGGCCCGGCCACGGCCCGCGTACAGCTCGTGGATCTCCGACGGGATCCGATAGATCGAGTACGCGTCGACGTTGCTGTGGTCGAACGCCATGTACACGCTCGCCGAGTCGTCCCGGACGACCGCCGCGTACATCAGGTTCGGCCAGCGCAGCGCGTCCGCGGTGACGTCGAAGCGGTCCTGGAGATGCCGTACGAGAGCGGTCGCGTCCGTGAACTCCCCGGCGTCCTCCCGGTGCAGGGACACGTCGCGCGCGTCCAGCGTGAAGCGCCGCAGGGCGTCCCCGTCCGGCCGGAACCCGCTGCGCAGCGTCTCGTGCCGCAGCGTCCACGCGCGCAGGGCCTCCTCCAGGGCGCCGAGGTCGACCGGCCCCGGGATGTCGAAGGCCGCGCCGAGCCAGGTCGGGACGAAGAGGCCGTCCTCGCGGACCGTGCGGGCGGTCCTGATGTGCGACTCCTGGATGTACGCCGGTGGCCGGCTGTCCTCCGGCAGCCCCCGCGCCGTGGCCACGGTCGCCGGACTGAGCGTCCACTCGACGAGCCGTCCGGGCCGGATGTCGCAGCGCTGGATGTCGGTGATACGCACGAGGGCGTCTCCATTCGCAAAGGGGCGGACCCTCAAGCGAATCCTGCGCGTGCCACGGACACGCCGACTTTCCCGGCTTTTCAATGCATCGGGTGGCACCTCGAACACGGTTCCTCGTACTTCGGACGCGGTACGCGCGAGGAAACGTGTACACCCCTGGGAGGTCGGCCGGTTCGGCCTGTGGTCGATAACTTCCCGACAGCTTCAACCCGTACGGTTGAAGCATGGATCTTCGACTGCGAGGGCTGCCGCGGCGGCCCCGGCGACTGCTGGCCGCCGGGGCCGCCGTCGTCGTACTCGCGGGGGCCGGTACCTGGACGGCGGTCGCCGACGACGACCCGTCCCCGGTGCGCGCCACCGACCAGGTCATGGCGGTGAACGGCGTCCGCATAGACACCTCGTACTTCGTCTCGGGGGGCGCCGGGCGCCGCCCGGCCGTCCTGCTGGGCCACGGCTTCGGCGGCTCCAAGGACGACGTACGCCAACAGGCCGAGGACCTCGCCCGCGACGGCTACGCGGTCCTCACCTGGTCGGCGAGAGGCTTCGGCAGGTCGACGGGCAAGGTGGGCCTCAACGACCCCGCCGCCGAGGTCGCCGACGTCTCGAAGCTCATCGACTGGCTGGCGAAGCAGCCCCAGGTCCAGCTCGACAAGAAGGGCGACCCCCGCGTCGGCATGGCGGGAGCCTCCTACGGCGGAGCCATCGCCCTCCTCACCGCGGGCCACGACGCCCGCGTCGACGCCATCGCCCCCGCGATCACCTACTGGAACCTCTCGGACGCCCTGTTCCCGAACGGCGTCTTCAAGAAGCTCTGGGCCGGCATCTTCGTGAACACGGGCGGCGGCTGCGACAAGTTCGAACCGCAGATCTGCGCGATGTACGACCGGGTCGCGGAGTCCGGCACCCCGGACGCCGCCGCCGAGAAGATGCTCACCGAACGCTCCCCCTCCGCGGTCGGCGACAGGATCAAGGTCCCCACCCTGCTCTTCCAGGGCCAGACCGACTCCCTCTTCCCGCTCGACCAGGCCGACGCCGCCGCGAAGGCGATCAAGGCCAACGGCGCCCCCGTCGACGTCGACTGGATCGCGGGCGGCCACGACGGCGGCGACCTGGAGGGCAGCCGCGTCCAGGCCCGCGTCGAGTCCTGGTTCGACCGCTACCTCAAGAAGGACACCGGCGTCGACACCGGCCCCGCCTTCCGCGTCACCCGCACCGGAGGCGTCGACTCCACCGACGGCGCCGCCCAGCTCAGGGGCGCGACCTCCGACACCTACCCCGGCCTGCACAGCGGGGACCGCACGTTCACCCTGACCGGCCGCGAGGACCAGCGGGTCACCAACCCGGCCGGCGCCAACCCGCCCGGCGTCTCCGCCCTCCCCGGCCTCGGCAGCGCGGGCGGCCTCGCCCAGCTCTCCTCCCTCGGCGTCGGCGTCTCCCTGGACTTCCCGGGCCAGTACGCCCGGTTCGACTCCGCGCCGGTCACCGACGACCTCCGCATCACCGGCGCCCCGACGGCCACGGTCCACGTGAAATCCACGTCCGACGACGCCGTGCTCTTCGCCAAGCTGTACGACGTCGGCCCCGACGGCACCCGACAGGTACTGCCCTCCCAGCTGGTGACACCCCTGCGCGTCGAGGGCGCCAAGTCCGGCAAGGACGTGACCGTCACCCTCCCGGCGATCGACCACAAGATCGAGAACGGCCACCGCCTCCGCCTGGTCCTCGCCTCCACCGACCTCGGCTACGCCTCCCCGGCGGCCCCGGCGACGTACACCGTCTCCCTGAAGAGCGACCTGACCGTCCCGACCGCCCCCGGGGTGAAGACCGCCGCGGCCCCGCTGCCCTCGTGGGTCTGGTGGCTGCCGCTCGCAGGGGCGCTCGTCGCCCTCACCCTCCTCCTCACGGCCCGGCGCCGCACCGCGATGCCCGCCCCGGACCCGGAGCTGGCCGAAGTCCCGCTCCAGATCACGGACTTGAGCAAGAAGTACCCGGGCAGCGACCGCTACAGCGTCCGCGACCTCTCCTTCCGCGTGGAGAAGGGCCAGGTCCTGGGCCTCCTGGGCCCGAACGGCGCAGGCAAGACCACATCACTCCGCATGCTGATGGGCCTGATCAAGCCGGACGGCGGCGAGATCCGCGTCTTCGGCCACGCCATCCGCCCGGGCGCCCCGGTCCTCTCCCGGGTCGGCGCCTTCGTCGAGGGCGCGGGCTTCCTGCCGCACCTGTCCGGCCGGGAGAACCTGGAGCTGTACTGGGCGGCGACCGGCCGCCCACCCGAGGACGCCCACCTGGACGAGGCGTTGGAGATCGCGGGCCTCGGCGACGCGCTGGCCCGCGCGGTCCGCACCTACTCCCAGGGCATGCGCCAGCGCCTCGCCATCGCCCAGGCCATGCTCGGCCTCCCCGACCTCCTCATCCTCGACGAACCGACCAACGGCCTCGACCCGCCCCAGATCCGCGAGATGCGCGAGGTGATGATCCGCTACGCGGCCGCCGGACGCACGGTCATCGTCTCCAGCCACCTCCTGGCAGAGGTCGAACAGACCTGCACCCACCTGGTGGTGATGGACCGCGGCCGGCTGGTCCAGGCGGGCCCGGTGGCAGAGATCATCGGCGCGGGCGACACGCTGCTGGTGGGCCTGGCGGCCGACATCGACGATCCCCTGGTGGAGAAGGTGGCGGCCCTACCGCAAGTCGAGTCGGCGACAAGAACGGACGGCGCCCTCTTGGTACGCCTGACGGCGACGCCGCCCAGGGGCGCGGGGAACTGCGCGACCAGCCCCAACGAACCCGCAGACGAACGCACCTCCGCTGCTGCCCTCCTCGTAGACCTGGTCCGCCTAGAGGTCCCGGTCGCCTCAATGGGCCCCCACCGCCGCCTCGAAGACGCCTTCCTCACCCTGATCGGAGGCTCAGCATGACCACACTCACCGAAACCGCCTCCGGCTACCAACCCCGCCACACCCTCCCCCTCCGCGTAGAACTGGTCCGCCAGCTCAAACGCCGCCGCACGATGGTGATGTTCGGCATCCTCGCCGCCCTCCCCTTCGTCCTGCTGATCGCGTTCGCGATCGGCGGCGACCCCGGCGGCCGCAACAACACCGTCTCCCTGATGGACACGGCGACCGCGTCCGGCGCCAACTTCGCCGCCGTCAACCTGTTCGTGTCCGCGGGCTTCCTGCTGGTCATCCCGGTCGCCCTGTTCTGCGGCGACACGGTCGCGTCGGAGGCCGGCTGGTCCTCCCTGCGCTATCTGCTGGCCGCACCCGTCCCGCGGGCCCGTCTCCTCTGGTCGAAGCTGATGGTCGGCCTCGGCCTGAGCCTGGCCGCGATGATCCTGCTGCCGGTCGTGGCGCTGGCCGTGGGCACGGCCGCGTACGGCTGGGGCTCGCTGGAGATACCGACGGGCGGTGCCCTGTCACCCGGCACCGCGGCCGGACGGCTCGTGGTCGTCGTCGGGTTCATCTTCGTGTCCCAACTGGTCACCGCCGGGCTGGCGTTCTGGCTCTCCACCCGCACCGACGCCCCGCTGGGCGCGGTCGGCGGCGCGGTGGGCCTGACGATCGTCGGCAACGTCCTGGACGCGGTGACCGCGCTCGGCGACTGGCGTGACTTCCTGCCCGCGCACTGGCAGTTCGCGTGGGCGGACGCCGTACAGCCCAGCATGGAGTGGTCCGGCATGATCCAGGGCGCCGCGGTCTCGGTAACGTACGCCCTCGTGCTGTTCGCGCTGGCCTTCCGCGGTTTCGCCCGCAAGGACGTGGTCTCCTAGGTCAACGGAAGATCGCGTACCGGTCTCGACGGCCCTGCTCCGTGCCCTCTTCGAGACCCTTCCGCAACGCTCCGTAGCGCACGTTCCGGCCCCCTGGCCCGTCACAGTCACAGAAGTCGACGTCAACGGACCAAGGGGGCACGGAAGATGGAGCGGTATCGAATACGACGCCTGCGCGTGGCGTTGCTCGCGGTGACCGCGGCGAGCGGCCTGCTGCTGACGGGTTGCAGCGGGACGGACGACGGCGGCGGCAGCAACGCGTCGGACAGGTCGGGCAGGGGATACGCCTCCGCACCCGGCGGCGAACAACACAGCGGCCCGGACGACTCCCGCGAGGTGGCCCCCTCGCCCGACTACCTCTCCACCTTCGCCCTCGACGTCGACACCGCCTCCTACGGCTACGCCCGCCGCACCCTCGCCGAGGGCCGGCTGCCCGACCCGTCGACGGTCCGGCCGGAGGAGTTCGTCAACAGCTTCCGCCAGGACTACGACCGCCCCGACGGCAACGGCTTCACGGTCACCGTCGACGGCGCCCGCACCACCGAGCACGACTGGTCCCTGGTCCGCGTCGGCCTCGCCACCCGCGGCGCCGAGGACGCCGCCGACCGGCCGCCCGCCGCGCTCACCTTCGTCATCGACATCTCCGGCTCGATGGGCGAACCGGGCCGCCTGGACCTGGCCAAGGACTCCCTCGACACGATGACGGACCAGCTCCGCGACGACGACTCCGTCGCGATCGTCACCTTCAGCGACGAGGCCGAGCGCGTCCTGCCGATGACCCGTCTCGACGGCCACCGCGGCGAGGTCCACGACGCGATCGACAGCCTGGAGCCCACCGACTCCACCAACCTCGGCGCGGGCGTCGAGACCGGCTACGAGACCGCCGAGGACGGTCTGCGCGACGGCGCCACCAACCGGGTCGTCCTCATCTCCGACGCCCTCGCCAACACCGGCGACACCGACTCCGAGACGATCCTCGAACGCATCGCGAGCGAACGCCGCGAACACGGCATCACCCTCTTCGGCGTCGGCGTCGGCAGCGACTACGGCGACGCGCTGATGGAGGAGCTCGCCGACAAGGGCGACGGCCACACCGCGTACGTCTCCGACGAGGAGGACGCCCGCAAGGTCTTCGTCGAGCAGCTCCCGCAGAACATCGACCTGACCGCCCGCGACGCCAAGGCCCAGGTCGCCTTCGACCCGGAGACGGTCCAGGAGTTCCGCCTGATCGGCTACGACGACCGCAAGGTCGCCGACGACGACTTCCGCGACGACAGCGTCGACGGCGGCGAGGTCGGCCCCGGCCACACCGTCACCGCCCTCTACGCGGTCCGCACCAAGGAGGGCGCCGACGGCCACCTCGCCACGGCCACCGTCCGCTGGCTCGACCCCGACACCCGCGCCCCGCACGAGGAGTCGGGCCGGCTGGAGACCGGCGCCCTGGACACCTCGGTCCACCGGGCGAGCCCCCGCTTCCAAGTCACCACCCTGGCCGCCTACTTCGCCGACACCCTCCGCTCCACCGACGGCCACCGCACCTCCCTGCCGGGCTGCCCCTCCCTGTCCGAACTGAGTGAGCAGGCCCGGGACTTGGCGCGGACCACGGAGGACGAGGACGTGTCGCAATTGGCCGACGCGATCGGCGAGGCCCAGGGCCTCCACGACTGACTCGCACACCAGTCCAGGTGCTGCCGGCCCCATTGACCTTTCCTTACGCGTGAGTAAGTTGACGTCCCAGTCAGCGCCGACCGGGGAGCCGTCATGGGCGTACGCAAGGATCTGAAGCGGGCGAAACAGCGCACCGACCTGGCGAACCGCACCGAGGTCGAGATCGTCAGGGACGACCGGGGAGTGGTCCGCGAGGCCCGCACCGCCCCCCTCGCGCCGCCCGCTCCGACCGGCAGCACCGCCGACATCCCGTTCACCAACGCGGCCGAGGCCCCCGACGCGGTGGTCCTGCGCCGCAAGCAGGGCGCCATCTGGCAGCCCGTCACGGCCGCCGCGTTCGCCCGCGAAGTCACCGCGGTGGCCAAGGGGTTGATCGCGGCGGGCCTCGAACCGGGCGGCCGGGTCGCGGTGATGTCCCGCACCCGCTACGAGTGGACGGTCCTGGACTTCGCGATCTGGGCGGCGGGCGGCCAGAGCGTCCCGGTCTACGCCACCTCCTCGGCGGAACAGGTGGAGTGGATCGTCCGCGACTCGGGCGCCCGCCACGTCGTCACCGAGACCGCGGAGAACGCCGACACGGTGACGACCGGCACCGCCCGCCACGAAGACCCGCCGCGCGTCTGGCAGTTGGAGGCCCGGGGGCTGGCCGAACTCGAAGAACTCGGCCGTGACCTCCCCGACGAGGAGGTCACCAAGCGCCGCACGAGCCTGACCCCCGACACCGTGGCGACGATCTGCTACACCTCCGGCACCACCGGCAAACCCAAGGGCTGCGTCCTCACCCACGCCAACCTGTACGCCGAGGCCGCCAACACCGTCGAGCTGCTGCACCCCATCTTCAAGGAGGTCACCCGCCAGATCGCCTCGACGCTCCTCTTCCTCCCGCTCGCCCACATCCTCGGCCGCACCCTCCAGATGGCCTGCCTGATGGCCCGCATCGAGATCGGCCACTGCCCGAGCATCAAGCCCGACGAACTCCGGCCCGCCCTCAAGGAGTTCCGCCCCACCTTCCTGGTCGGCGTCCCGTACCTCTTCGAGAAGATCCACGACACCGGCCGCGCCACCGCCGAGAAGATGGGCCGTGCCGCCTCCTTCGACCGCGCCGACCGCGTCGCCGTCCGCTTCGGCGAGCGCTATCTGGAGAAGTTCCTCGGCCACGGCAAGGGCCCGGGCCCCGGCCTCTACGCCGCCTGGGCCCTGTACGACCTGCTGGTCTACCGCCGGGTCCGCAAGGAACTCGGCGGCCGCATGCGCTACGCCATCAGCGGCGGCTCCCCGCTCGACCGCGACCTCAACCTGTTCTTCTACGCCGCAGGGATCATCGTCTACGAGGGCTACGGCCTGACCGAGACGAGCGCGGCCGCCACGATCGTCCCGCCCCTGCGCCCCCGCCCCGGCACGGTCGGCATCCCGGTCCCCGGCACCGCGGTACGCATCGCCGACGACGGCGAGGTGCTGATCAAGGGCGGCATCGTCTTCGGCGCGTACTGGAACAACCCGGCCGCCACCGACGCCGTGCTCCAGGACGACTGGTTCGCCACCGGCGACCTCGGCTCCCTGGACGCGGACGGCTACCTCACCATCACCGGCCGCAAGAAGGACATCCTCGTCACCTCCGGCGGCAAGAACGTCTCCCCGGCCGTCCTGGAGGACCGGTTGCGCAGCCGCTCACCGGTCGGCCAGTGCCTCGTCGTCGGCGACAACCGCCCCTTCGTCGCCGCCCTGATCACCCTCGATCCCGAGGCGGTCGCCCACTGGCTGGCCGTCCGCAAGCGCCCCGCGGACACCCCGCTGTCCGAACTCGTCCGCGACCCCGCCCTGCGCGCGGCCGTCCAGAAGGCCGTGGACCACGCCAACGAGGCCGTCTCGCGCGCCGAGTCGATCCGCGCCTTCACCCTGGTCGAGGGCGAGTTCACCGAGGACAACGGCCTGCTGACCCCGTCCCTGAAGGTGAAACGCCATGCGGTACGGGAGGCGTACGCGGCCGAGATCGAGGCGCTGTACGGCAAGTGAGGCAGGCGATGGCGGCCCCGCAAGCCGGACGGCGGGCCACCGGAGAACCGGTGACCCGCCGCCGCAACCGAGTGGGAGGCTCAGCCGTTGCCCACGCCGTTGCCCGCGAGGACCGAGATGTCGTCCAGGATGTGCGACAGGGGCTCGTCGCCCTTGGCCTGGGTGCTGTTCTCGACACACTGCTGGTTCTGCGGGGAGGACAGGACGTTGATGTCCTGGACGTTGATCGGGACAGCGCCGACGAGGCCCTGCAGGTTCAGCTTGGCAGGCAGGCCGATGCACGGCTTGTTCAGCGAGCCCTGGACCAGCGAAAGCTGCGGGCTCATGTCGCCGAACGTGGCCGAGTTGCCGAACTCCTGCGAGGCGTGGTTGCCGCTGAACGACGTGGTGCCGCTGTCGTCACCGATGGCGAGAGCCTGGGGGGCAGCCGCGGCCGAGATACCGGCGACGGAAGCGGCGATAGCCGCGGTGGCCCACAGCTTCTTCATGTTCATTCCCTTCGAAAAGCGGACTCCGGTGAGGAGCTGCGTGATCGTCAACGGGCGCACCCCGGCCGGGGTTGCGCTCTTTGCCCCGATTGGCCCAGCGCGTGTCCGGCCGGCCTGGGCGCCCCCGGCACGCTCACTTGCAGGCGAACCGGCTGCCCCGCACCGGGGCGTAACCCATCAGGCTGGGCGGGTCCTTGGGCTTGGGATCGGCGTCGGCCTTCAGCAGCGGCCGGTCGGCGCGCAGCTTGGCGAACATCGCGTCCGCACGCTTGCGGTCCCAGGCCAGCGTGGAGCCGATGTCCGGCCTGGTCGGGTTGAACCCGGCGATCGGCACGGTCGTGAACTCCAGGGCCCGTGCGGGCACCTTGTCCAGCGCCGCCGCCAGCTGCACCAGCTCGCCCGCGGCGAAGCCCTGCTCCACCTTCCCGGACCCGAGCAGCGTGTCCACCACGCGCGCCATGCCCACCGGGTCGGTCAGCGCCTTCTTCGCCTTGAGCCCGCGCAGGGCGTTCACCAGGAACCGCTGCTGGCGCTGGATCCGCCCGAGGTCGGCACTGCGGTCGACATGCCGGGAGCGCACGTACTGCAACGCCGGCCCGCCCTTCAGACGGTGTTTGCCGGGCTTGAGGTGCAGCTTCGTGGCCGAGTCCTGCAACGTCCGCGATGTGCACACCTCCACCCCGTGGACCTCGTTCACGGTGTCGATGAAACGCCGGAAGTCCACCTGGAGGAAGCGATCGATCCGCACCCCGGTCATCGACTCGACCGTGTTCACGGTGAGCGCGGGACCACCCTCGGCGTACGCACCGTTGATCTTCGAGGGGTGCGATTTGTGCTCCTTGCCGCTGTCGGAGTCGCGGTACGGCGGGATGTCCGCGTAGGAGTCACGCGGCATGCTCACCACGCTGACCCGGTCCCGGTGCGCGGAGACGTGCACCAGCATCAGGACGTCGGTGCAGTTGCAGGCGATGCCACCGGCGTGGAACTCGCGCTTCTCGGCGGCGGTGATGGTGTCCCGGCTGTCCGTGCCCATCAGCACGATGTTGAGGGGGCGGGGGGCTTGCCGCTCGGGGAACGGGGCACCGCCGAGCAAGGTCGCGCCGGCGGCGAGGACGAGTACGGGGATGGCCAGGGAAGAAAGGGTTCTCTTCGTCGTCACGCGACGCACGCTAAAACAGCGGGCCGCCGGGAGACCGGCGGCCCGCTGACGGGGACTCAGATTGCAGCCCCAAGGCTCAACGAACGGAGCCCCTGAGCACGGCTCAGTGGTTGCCCGCGCCGTTGCCCGCGAGGACCGCGATGTCGTCCAGGATGTGCGACAGGGGCTCGTCGCCCTTGGCCTGGGTGCTGTTCTCGACACACTGCTGGTTCTGCGGGGAGGACAGGACGTTGATGTCCTGGACGTTGATCGGGACGGCGCCGACGAGGCCCTGCACGTTCCCCTTGACCGGCAGGCCGAGGCACGGCTTGTTCAGCGAGCCCTGGATGAGGGCCATCTGCGGGCTCATGTTGCCGTAGGTGGCCGAGTTGCCGAACGACTGGTGCGCACCGTTGCCGCTGAACGAGGTGGTGCCGTGGTCGTTGCCGATCGCCATGGCGGGCGAGGCGACACCTGCGATGGAAGCGGCGACAGCGGCGGATGCCAGAACCTTCTTGATCACTTGCTAGTCCTTTTCTGGAGAGGCCCCGTCCACCGGAGCGCACTGGTCAACTTTCCTGGGGCCGCTTGGTTGCTCCTTTTCACTCCGATGGCCCAGTGGAAGGAGCGATCGCGGTGCGAGCGGAAGTCCGGCGAATCCGTGAATTCCGCGGGGGAGGCAAGCCCGATCGGGTGAAGTGCCGCAACCAAACTCCGCATAGCTGGTTGATGCGGTGGCAGGAGCGTGCGTCTTGGTGATGCACCCGGGAAAGGAACTCAAATGCTGAAGAAGGCAATGGCCGCAGCGGCGGTCGCTGCGTCCGTCGTTGGTGTCGCGTCGCCGGCCATGGCGATCGGCAACGACCACGGCACCACCTCATTCAGCGGCAACGGTGCCCACTCGAAGTTCGGCAACTCGATTACCAAGGGAGACATGAGTCCGCAGGCGACCCTGGTCCAGAGCTCCCTCAACAAGCTCTGCATCGGCCTGCCGGTCAAGGGGAACGTGCAGGGCCTCGTCGGCGCTGTCCCGATCGACGTCCAGGACATCAACGTCCTGTCCTCCCCGCAGAACCAGCAGTGTGCCGAAAACTCGACGCAGGCCAAGGGCGATGAGCCGCTGTCGCACATCCTGGACGACATTTCCGCCCTCTCCGGAAACGGTACGGGCAACCACTGATCCGCCGGCTCGAAAGAGCCGGGATCGAATGGCTCGGGCCGCCTGTTTTCCCTGCGGGCTGCCCGAGCTTTTTCCGTCACTCAGGCGAAGCGTTTCTCCTCATGTGGGGGACCGGAGTCAATTCTGTGAAGGCGTTCGGGTGAATTACCGGGCGCCACACGTTCCGTAGTTTCCCTGGATGTCTATCCCTCGTTTACAGCCTGCAGGTCACGTCATTGGGGCATGACCGCAGAGAAGGGATAGCTCATGAAGAAGACCGCTGCTGTCGTCGCGGGCGCGATCATGGCTCTGGGTATGGCCGCCCCCGCATTCGCCGACGCGGGCGCCGAGGCTGCCGCCATCGGTTCGCCGGGCGTTCTCTCGGGCAACGTGGTCCAGGTCCCGATCCACGTGCCGGTCAACGTGTGCGGCAACTCGATCAACGCCCTCGCCCTGTTGAACCCGGCCTTCGGCAACACCTGCATCAACAAGTGACGTCGTAGCGCATCGGCCGCTCCGGCTATGTGACAGCCGGCCTTGGACTGCTCTGTGCCTTCCAAGGCCGGCTTTTCCCACTTCTTCGAGCAGGAAGACAACGAGATTGCGACAGACCCTGAGTAGGGGAATGGTCGCGGCGGCCGCCGCGACAAGCATTCTGTCCCTGTGCAGCAGCAGCCCCGCCTTCGCCGACTCGGACGCCGGCGGGGCGACCAAGGGTTCGCCCGGAGTCCTGTCCGGCAACGACGTCCAGGTCCCGGTCGACGTACCGGTGAACGCCTGCGGCAACTCGGTCGACGCCATCGCCCTGTTGAACCCCGCGTTCGGCAACTCCTGTGCCAACGACTCGGGTTCGCCCAAGGGCGGGTCGTACGGGGAACCGTACGGCGGCGGCGACTCCGGTTACGGGTCCGGGCACGACAGGACCGGCTCCGGTTCCTCGACGCACGGCCGCTCCGAGGGCTCGCCCGGCGTGGGCTCCGGCAACCACGCCGGTGCGCCGGTCGACGTGCCGGTGAACGCGTGCGGGAACACCGTGGACGTGATCAGCGGGCTCAACCCGGCGTTCGGCGACCACTGCGGTGGCTACGGCGACGAGCACACGGCGCCGCCGTACGGCGGGGAGGACACGCCGACGCCGACCCCGCCCGGTTACGGTGACCATCCGACGCCGACTCCGACGCCGACACCCTCTGGCCCTCCTGGCCCCCCTGGCCATCCGACGCCGACTCCGACGCCGACCCCGCCCGGTTACGGTGACCAACCGTCGCCGACGCCGACGCCGACTCAGCCCGGTCACGGTGGCCCGCCCTCGTCCCCCGGGCACCAGGGTCCGCCGCCCCACCTCCCCGACACCGGCAGCAACAGCGAGGCCCTGCTCGCCGCGTCCGGTGCCAGCGCCGCCCTCATCGCGGCCGGGGCCGTCCTGTACCGCCGGGGCAGGAACGCGTCCCACCGCTGACGCGCCGGGTGCCGGACCCCGTGTCCGGCACCCGCGCCCCCTCAGCGCCGCGGCCCCTCACCGCCGCGCCGTCTCCGGCGCCCCGCGCCGGCCCGGTGCCGGGATCAGGGGCACGCCCGTGCGCAGACGGCGCCGTACCCCTCGTACGAGTGCGTCCGCCGTGTAGGTCGCGCCGTACACGAAGCGCATCGCCGGGCCGAAGGCGGAAGCCGTGGTCAGGCCGGCCAGGAACAGGCCCGGGTGGGAGGGGGACTCGAAGTCCCGCGTGACCTCGGGGGAGCCGTCGGCGGCCGTGGCCAGCGTGGTGCGCAGGTCGGCGGGGAGAAGGGTGAGGCGGTCGGTGGTCGCCTTGAAACCCGTGGCGGCGATGACGTGTTCGGTCTCCAGGGTGTGCGCGGAGCCCGTGCCGTCCGTCAGGTCCAGGCGCAGTCCCCCCGGCACCGCCCGCGCCGCCGCCACCTCGTGGCCCAGGCGCACCTCCACCGCCGGTTCGAACCGGTCCCGTACCCACCACGCGCCCGCCGGGCCCAGCGCCGTCGCCGCGATCCGCGCCCGGGTCGGTTCCGGGAGGCGGCGGAAGAGGCCGGGGCGCTCGGCGTAGAACCAGTTCCGCCAGCCGCAGCCCAGGCCGCTGAGCGGGGAGCGGGCCTGCCGCCACCACGGGCGCTCCCACGGCGGCGGCACGTCGTTCCAGCGCAGCTCACCGGCGCGGGCCAGCACCCGTACCCGCGTGCCCTGTTCGGCGAGCAGCGCCGCCGTCTCCAGTGCCGCCTGACCGCCGCCGACCACGGTGACGTCCCGTCCGCGGAAGCGGTCGAGGTCGCCGTGGTGGCTGCTGTGCGTCACGAGGGAGGCGTCGAGGCCGGTGAGGGAGGCGGGGATCTCGACGAACGGCAGGACGCCGACCGCGAGCGCGACCGTACGGGCGGGCACCACCTCCCCGTCGTCCGTCACCGCCTCGAAGCCGCCCGCGCACCGGACCACCCGGGTCACCATCCGCTCGTCCACCTCGGGAACGGCGGTGCGGGCGAACCACAGGCCGTACGCGGCGAACACCTCCGCCGGGATCGGCTCGCCGTGGCGGGCCGTCAGGCCCTGCTCGGCGCAGTAGACGTCGAGGCGCCGGCGGCGCCCGGGGTCGGAGAGGTGCGACGCCCACGGCTCCGACTTCAGGAACATCCCGCGGGGCATGTGGTCGCGCCAGGAGGCCATGGGCCGCCCGAAGACGCCCACCCGCAGTCCGGCGGCCGCGGCGTGGGACGCGATCGACAGGCCGTACGGGCCCGCGCCCACCACCAGCAGGTCGTACATCAGCGGCTGCTCGCTTTCTCGTCGTCCGACAGGTCGGTCAGGTCCGGCGCGGATCCCTGACGCACCACCCGCGCGCCCGCCCGCTCACCGGGCGGCGCGCACAGCCCGCGCAACCGCTCCAGGACCCGTCGGGACACGTGCCGGGCCCACCACGCCCACATCGCCACTCCCGGCCCGCGGTCGTCCGCGGCGTACCAGGCCGGCTCCCGGCCGTCGGGTGCCGGGCGCAGGGCGGTCAGCGGGGCGTAGTTCTCCACCACGAACTCCCGCCCGGCCCGCGGCGCCCCGTCCGGCAGCGGACGGTGGGTCAGGTCCAGGTGCAGGGCGCGTACGACGTCCAGCTCGGCGGTGTCGCAGAACAGCCGGAACTGGGCGCCCGGGCGCGGGTTGAAGTCGAGGAGGTGCGGGTGGCCGTCGGGGCCGCGGCGGAAGTCGAGGTCGAAGATGCCGCGGTAGCCCAGTTCGGCGGTGAGGCGCTGGGCGAGCGTCTGCACGACCGGGTCCGGCGTCCACCGGCCCACCGCCGTCAACCCGGCGCCGCGCGGCCAGGACTGGAGCTTGACGCCGGTGCCGCCGCCGCGGACGGTGCCCGAGCGGTCGGCGTACCCGTGGCAGAAGCGGTCGCCGTCCGGCTCCGGCGGCAGGAACGCCTGCAGCAGCAGCCGGCTGCCCGCCTCCGCCGAGCGCCGGTACAGCTCGCCGGCCTCCTGCGCGGAGCGCAGCAGGACCGTGCTGCGCAGGCCGCCGCCGGCCGGCAGCAGCCAGGGGCGGCTCCACTTCGCCACCACCGGCAGCCCGAGGTGCCAGGCGGCGGCAGCGGCGTCGGCGGGGCTGTCCGGGATCAGCGTGAGCGGGTGCGGCACGTCCACGGACGCGCACAGCGCGGCCAGTTCCGCCTTGTCGGCGACCCGCTCGGCCAGCGGACCCGGCGTCGCGGGCAGCAGATAGGAGGGCGCCAGCTCCGCCCGCAGCCGGCTCACCGCCACCGCGCTCGCGTCGTCCATCGGGATCAGTACCGCGGGGCGCGCGACCCGGGCGGCGATCCGGCGCAGGGCGACGGCGATGTCGGCGGCGGGCGCGCCCGGTGGCGGCGGGGGATGCATCTGCCGTACAAAGCGCGACCGGGACACCGGACTTCCGGTGGAATCCGCGATCACATGCACCTCCACTCCGGCCCGGCCGAGCGAGCGCACGGCTCCCAGCGTTCCGTGGTGAAAGGGATTCCGGTCGATCCGCAGCAGAACGGCGGGGACGCGGGTGTCGAACAGCGACACGGATTCAATTCCTTCGGTCGTTTCACCCGTGCGGGCGAGCGGGCCACCCGAAAGCCGTAAGCACGGTGGCGTAGTTCATATTCATATGACTGAGTGTCAGGTAACGCGTTTCACCTGTCCCCAGAGCGCGAGAGTGAGAAAGGAGCAGGCATGGACTCACAGCAGCGAAGGGCCCGGACCGGTCGGCTGGCGTTCATCGCGGTGGCGACCGCCGCGTCCGCCGCCCTGGCCGTGGGGCCCGGATTCGCCGCGGGGGTGGGGGCCGCCGATCCGCCCGCTCCCACGCCTGCCGTCCCCGCGGTCCCGGCGGAGTCGTCCCCGGCCGCCGCCCCCGTCACCGAACCCGAGCCCAAGCCGGCCCCCGGGGTGCCCGCGTTCGGCGCCTACCTCGACTACGGCCCGCGCGGCGTGGCCCGGATGGCCGAGCTCAGCCGCTGGCTGGGCGGCACCGAGCTGCGCGTCGGCCACACCTATCTGCCCGGCGACCGCTGGAGCAACATCGAGGGCGCCCCCGGCTTCCTCGACGTGTGGGCGGACTGGCGCAACGAGAAGAACGACCGGATGCTGGTCCTCAACGTCCCCATGCTGGAGCGCAACGAGGACCACGTCTCCGACGCCGAGGTGCGGCTGCTGCTGCGCCGGGGCGCGGTGGGGCAGTTCGACCATCACTTCCGCCGCCTCGCCGAGCGGCTGGTCGAGCTGAACGTGCCGGACACGGTGATCGTGCTCGGCTGGGAGATGAACGGCATCACGTACACCCATCGCTGCGGGCCGGACCCGGAGGCCTGGAAGACGTACTGGAACAGGATCGTCACCACCATGCGTTCGGTGCCGGGCCAGAAATTCCGCTTCGATTTCACGCCCAGCCGGGGCCGGGACGCGATTGCCTGGACGCAGTGTTATCCGGGCGACGACACGGTCGACATCATCGGCATGGACTCGTACGACCAGCCGGAAGGACTCTCGTTCGACCAGCAGGTGAAAGAGCCCTACGGACTTCAGGAGCACGTGGATTTCGCCAAATCCCACGGCAAGGCAATTTCCTATCCTGAATGGGGACTCTTCCGCAACGGTGACAACGCCGAATACATGCGGCGGATGCTCGCGTGGATGGACGAGCACAAGCCGCTGTACAACACGCTGACCGACTACTGCCCGCACGGCGTCTGGCAGTGCGAGGACAACCCGAAGGCGTCCGACGCCTACCGCTCGATCCTCTTCGGCCGCACTCCCGAGGAGCCGACGACGGAACCGACGCCCGAGCCGACCCCGGTTCCGACCCCGGACCCGACTCCCGACCCCACCCCGACCACCCCGCCCAACTGTTCACCGATGGACCTGGGCGAGTGGGTCGAGTACTGGATCGGCGGGAAGCTGTGCATGCGCTTCGACTGGTGGTCGCGCACCCGGTGACGGAAGGCAGCCCCGGTGGCGGCGGGTCGGTCACGATCCGCCGCCACCGCCGCGTTCCCGCCATCGGCGCAGCACCTCCTTGCCGCGCCGGCGGGCCGCGGCGTCGCACAGCGCGGCCGCCAGCAGCGGGGCGGTGCGCCGGCGGGCCAGCAGTAGCCGCTGGTTGACGGCCGGTTCGGGCTTCCAGTGGTGCTTGTACGGCTCGTTGCCGCGCAGCAGGCTCAGCGTGCCGCGGGCCTGCCCGGTGCACGCGTCCAGCAGCATCACCGCCACGTCCGCCTTGCGCTCCCGCAGGCACGGATGGGCGCCGTACAGATAGCCGCCCGCCAGCCGCCGCGACAGCAGGGTCAGGTCGACGGCCACCACGTCGTCGTCCAGCCGGAACTCGGTGACGACCGCGTCGCCTTCCGCCACCATCGGCCCGACCGAGCGCACCAGATGGTCCCGGAACCGGGGCCGCAGGTGCTCGCTCGTCACCTTCCGGCCCTGCCACTGGAGCTGGTGCAGTTCCAGCAGCCGGCGCAGTGCCTTGTCGACCTCGTCCGGCTCGACGACATGCCGTTCGACGCCGAGCGAGGCCAGCTTGCGCAGCTTGGCGCGCACCCGCTGCTGGGCCTTGGCGGACGGCAGCCGGGTGATCAGTTCGTCCATGGGTACGGCGGGCAGCTCCAGGCAGAGCGAGTCGCCGACCCGGCGCCGGGGGCCCGGCCAGTGGGCGTAGAGCCGCTCGGCCGCGCCGCCCGGGCGCACCTCGCGCAGGTCGACCAGCGCGGTGCGGGCCGCCGCCGCGAGCCCCTCGGCCAGCGCGGCCACCGCCGCCTCGCCCCGCTCGTCGTCCAGCAGGACGTCCCCGTAGTCGGAGATCGCCCCGCCCAGCGGCACGAGCGACGGCACCGGACGGTGGACGCGCATCAGGGGCGCGGCGGCCACCAGGTCGTCGTGGTCGCGGACGACGAGGACGCGCAGCCGGCCGCGCCGGCCGTAGGAGAGCCACCAGGAGTGCAGCCAGGCGTGGCTCTGGAACGGGGTCGCGGCGGAGCAGCGGCGGTACAGGCGGGTCCAGTCGGGGGCGAGGGCGGCGAAGACGGTGTCGTCGGTGACGAGTTGCGTCGTGTACGTCACAGCTGGCCGTGGGCGTCGGCGGCGACGGCCGGGCCGGGCACGGAGGCCGGCCGGCCCGGCTCCTCGGTGCTGCGGCGCGGCCGGACCAGCAGCACCAGGCCGCCAAGGAGCCCGCCCGCGCTCGCCCCGACCAGGCCGGTCAGCGCGGGGGAGGCCGAGGAGGGCTCGGTGGGCTTGGTGGCGCGGGCGAACTGCTGGAGCTCGACGTTGGTGGCCGACTCGGTGTTGTCGGCGTGCCGGGTCAGGGCGCGGGCCACCGCGTTGGCCATGTCGGCGGCGAGGTCCGGGCGGGCGGAGGTCGCCGTGATCGCCACCATCGGCGCGTCCGGCGAAGTCGCCGTCTGCACACTGGACTTGAGCGTCTTCACGGGCACTCCCGCCCACACCTGCGCGTCCCCGAGCACCGCGAGCTGGGTGGCGACCCGGCCGTAGGCCTGGGCGAAGCCGAGCGCGGAGGCCGAGTCGGACTTCTCGGTGGGGACGGCGATGACATAGCTGGTCGCCGTGTAGGCGGGCGTCTTGGCGAGGCCGTACACGCCGCCGAGCAGGCCGCCCGCGACGGCGCCGGCCGCGAGCAGGGACCAGGCGGGGAGCGTCTTGGCGCGGGTGAGGACCGCCGGGCGGCGCGGTCCGGTGGGGTTCTCGGTCATGAGGAACTGACTCCCTGGGGTGACGTGGACGGTGACGGGGGCGGTGCCGGGGACGACGAGGATGCGGCCGCGTAGACGTCCATCAGCTGGGCGGCGCTGCGGGTGATGCAGTAGTGGTGGGCGGCTTCGGGGGCGGTGCGCGGTCGCGGGCCCGCGGCGCGGGCCGCGGCGAGGGCGCGGGCGAACTCGTCGGCGCCGCCGCGGACTTGGCGGGCGAGGACGGCCGCCTCGGCGGGCAGGTCCTCGATCGCCGGGCAGGAGCTGTAGAGCACCGGCAGCCCGGACGCCAGCGCCTCGACGACCGCGAGGCCGAACGCCTCCTCGGGTGAGGGCGAGGCGAGGACGTCCATCGCCCAGGTGAGGGACGGCAGGTCGGGGCCGGGGGAGCCGTCGGGGACGTAGGGCCGTTCGCCGGTGAACAGGACCCGGTCGGCGACGCCGGCCTCGTGGGCGGTGCGCCGCAGGACGCTCTCGTCCTGGCCGCCGCCGACCAGCAACAGCCAGCAGTCCTCCGGGAGTTGGGCGAGGGCCTGGATGAGGGTGCCGAACCGCTTGCCGGCGGTGAGGCGTCCGATGCCGCCGATGACGAACGCCTCCTCGGGCAGGCCGAGGCGGCGGCGGGTGTGGAGGCGCTGGAGGGGGTCGAAGCGGAAGCGGGCCAGGTCGATGCCGTTGGGGACGACCTCGATGCGGGGGGCGGGCACGCCCCAGTTCCGCAGGCGCTGGGCGACCGTGGGGGAGACGGCGACCGTGGCGCGGCCGAGACGCTCGCTGGCCAGGTAGAGGCCGCGGACGCCGGCGGTGAGGCGGCGGCCCTCCATCTGGGAGTCGCCCAGGGAGTGTTCGGTGGCGACGACCGCGCGGACCCCGGCGAGCCGGGCGGCGAGTCGGCCGTAGACACAGGCCCGGTACAGGTGCGTGTGGACGAGGTCGTAGCCGCCCGCGCGGATCAGCCGCACCAGCCGGGGCAGCGCGGCCAGGTCACGGTTGCCGGCCATGCCGAGGTGCGTCACCCGCACCCCGTCGGCGATCAGGCCGTCGGCGACCGCGCCCGGGTTGGTGAGCGTCACGACGTCGCAGTCGACCGGCAAGTGCCGCAGCAGCAGCCGCAGTTGCTGCTCGGCACCGCCGATGCCGAGCCCGGTGATGACGTGCAGTGCCTTCACCTCAGACCCCCTCGACGGGGCGGCGCCGCAGTCGGTGCAGCCGGCGCTTGAGGAAGAGGCGGACGGCGGTGTCGTTCTGCCCGATGTGGACGCGGGGGAGCGCCAGCGGGCTGTCGACCCGGCCGGGGTCGATGGCGCAGGCGTACCGGTACCCGGCCTCCCGTACGGCGTCGACGGCGCGCTCGTCGAGGGCGCCGTAGGGATAGCAGAAGCCGCCGACCGCCGTGCCGGTGATCTCCTCCAGCGCGGCCCGGCTCTCGACGACCTCGGACTTCAGCCGGAGGTCGTCGGCCCGGGTGAGGTCGACGTGGGTGAGACCGTGCGAGCCGATCTCGACGCCGGCCCGCGCCGCCTCGCGGATGCCGTCGGCGGTGAGCAGCGGCTTGCGCGGGCCCAGCGGGTCCCAGGCGTTGTCGCCGCCGAGCCGGCCGGGCAGCACGAAGACGGTGGCGCCGAAGCCGTGCCGCCGCAGGACGGGCAGGGCCGCGGTGACGAAGTCGGCGTACCCGTCGTCGAAGGTGAGCGCGACGAGGTCCGTGCGGTCGGGCGCGGTCAGCAGGTCGGCCACGGAGACGCCCCGCAGGCCGCGCCGGGCGAGCCAGGTCAGCTGCAGGTCGAGCCGGTCCGGGGTGACGGTGATGCGGTACGGGTCGTCGGAGCAGTCGCCGACCGAGTGGTACATCGCGATCCAGGGAGCGGTGCGCGCTCCGGGGGGAGCGGCGCGGTCAACGGGTGCGGCCATGCGTGAGCCTCCGCGTGAGGGTGCGTACGGATCGGAGTGCGGGTACGACGCCCTGGGCGTCCAGCGCCCAGGCGAGCAGGACGAACACGGCGACCGCGGTGGTGCCGGCCGCGGCGAGCCCGGGCACGGCCGCCGGTACCTGCTCGGCGACGAACGTCCCGGCCACGGTCGCGATCACCGCCGCCCGCACCGGCTTGCTCAGCTCGCCCAGCACGCGCCGGACCCGGATCGGCACACTGCGCGGCCCCATCCCGGCGAGCAGCACCACGGCCGTCACGGTGATGCCGGAGGCGTTGGCGGCGGCGATGCCCAGCACGCCCCACGGGCCCACCGTCCAGGCGCCGATCCAGGACGTGGCGACGATGCCGGTGGCCATCGCGGCGACCGGGTACCAGCTGGGGCGGGCCGCGGAGAAGTACGACCGCACGAGCACGCCGGTCAGGGTCTGACCCAGCAGTCCGAGGGCGTACACCCGCATGACGGCCGCGGTCGCGGCGGTGTCCCGGGGGGTGAACGCGCCCCGCTGGAAGAGGAGTTCGACGATCTGCGGGGCGCAGGCGATGACCACGGACGCGCCGAGCAGCAGCACGCAGGTGGCCAGCGCCAGGTCCCGCTCCACCCGGGTGCGGGCCCGCTCGACATCACCGTCGGCCAGCGCCCGCGCGACCACCGGGAAGGTGACCGTGCACAGCATCATCGACAGCGTCATCGGGATCTGGGCGACCTTCTGCGCGTAGTTCAGGTGCGAGATGGCCCCCGCGTCGAGCGTGGAGGCGAGGAGCCGCTCGATGAGGGTCTGCGACTGCCGGCACAGCGCGAAGAGCAGGACGGTGGCGACGAGCGCGCCGGTGACGGCAGGCTCGGAGTCCCCGTCCGCCGGCTCCTCGACGGCGGGCGCCTTGCGCCGCAACTCGCGGATGAACGAGGGCAGTTGTACGACGACCATCAGTGCGCCGCCGACGGCCACCCCGATCGCCGCCGACCGCACGCCCCACTGGCCGCCCAGGACGAACATCGCCGTGATGATGCCGGTGTTGTACGCCACGTAGATCGCGGCCGGCGCGAGGAACCTGCGGTGCGCGCGCAGGGCCGCGCTGCAGTACCCGGCGAGCCCGAAGCCGAGCACGCAGACCGCGGTGAGGCGGGTGCAGTCGACGGCCGGTGCCGGGTCGGGCAGGCCGGGCGCGAGGGCCTCGACGAGATAGGGGGCGGTGCCGGCGATGAGTGCGGACACGGCGACGAAGGCGAGGGAGAGCCGGGGCAGCGTACTGCCGACCAGGGCCCGCACGGGGTCGCCGCCGGCGCCCTGGGCCCGCCGGGCCAGCGCCAGGCTGAACGCCGGGACCAGCGCGAAGGCCAGGCCGTCCTCGATGAGCAGGGTGGACGCGAACTCCGGGATGGTCCACGCGACGAGAAAGGCGTCCGTCTCACTCCCGGCCCCGAACAGCCGCGCCAACGCCTGATCCCGGGCAAGCCCGAGCACGGCACCGGCGGCGGTGAGGACGGCGGTGACGAGAGCGGCCTTGGCGAGGAAGCGCCGGGAGGCGGGGGCTACGTCGGTGGCGCCGGGGGGTGGGACTTCGGTACGGGCGGCGGGGAGGGGGGCGGCCTTCGTAGGGGCGTCGGCGCCGCCGCCGGCCTCCGTGCTCGCGTCGTCCCCCGTGTCCTCGTCGCCCCGCGGCAGCCGGGAAGGCGTCACCGTCATCGCGCGGCGGCCTCCTCGGTGCGGGCGGGCACCGGCGGCGGTACCGGCACGGTCTCCCGCGGGCCGCCGCCGGCCAGCCCCCACCACGCCGCCAGCCCGAAGCACACGGCCGTCAGCACGGTCGAGGGCCCGCCGATGTCGGCGTACACGAAGTCGGTCAACTGCCAGACCAGCAGCCCGCAGGCGACGAGCCCGCAGTCGAGCCCCCGCCCCGACGGACGCACCCGCGCCAGCCCCCGCAGCCCGCACACGAGCAGCGCCGACCAGCCTCCCGCGAGGGCCAGAAGCCCGATCAGGCCCTGCTCCGCGAGGATCAGGAGGTACATGTTGTGCGGGGACAGCAACGGCTGCTTGCGGAAGGCCGCGCCGGCGCCCTCCGTGTCACTGCCCGCGGACAGCGCGAGCGAGGCGTGGGCGTCCCGGTGTTCGGGGAAGCCCTTCAACCCGACGCCGGTCAGCGGCTGTTCGCGCCACATGTCGACGGCCGCCGCCCACATCGTGTACCGGTCGGTGACGGACTGGTCGGGTGCGTCGGTGACCTGCGTGATGCTGTTGACGCGTTCCTGGAGCATCGCCGAGCCGACGCCGAAGCCGCCGACGAGGATCACCCCGAGCGCGGCGGCCACGGCCCCCACCTTCAGCGCCCGCCGCATCCCGGCCAGCACCAGCTGCGCCGAGCAGGTCACCGCGGTCGCGATCCACGCCCCGCGGCTGAACGACAGGGCCAGCGGCACGAGCAGGGCCAGCGCACAGCACGCGGCGACCGCCCGCTGCCGTACGGCGGTCGTGCCCAGCGCCAGCCCGACCGCGCAGATCAGCCCGAAGCAGACGACGGTCGCCATCCCCATCACGTCCTGCGCCCCGAAGGTGCCGACGGCGCGGATCTCCTGCCCCTGGTACGAGGCGCCGGTCCCGGTCAGGAACTGGTGCACGCCGATCGCCCCCTGCCACAGCGCCAGCCCCACGAAGGACCAGGCGAGGACACGGAAGTCACCGCGGTGCCGGATCAGGAGCAGGACGGCCGCGGGGACGAGGACGAAGATCTGGAGGTAGCGGCCCATGCCGGTGATCCCGGCCCCCGGACTCGCGGCGCCCGTCGCGGCGATCGCCAGCCCGAGCACCGGCAGGCCCAGGATCACGGCGGCGGTACGGGACAGGGGGCGCCGCCGGTCCCGTACCAGCCGGATCCCGCAGTACAGCACCATCAGCGCGGAGACCGCGTCGGCCGGACCAGCGCCGCCCTCGCCGCCCGGCCCGATCGGCAGCCCCAGCAGGGCGATCACCACGACGGCCGGGAGCACCGGCAGTACCCGAGGCAGCCTCATGGTCAGCTCCCTGTCGGGCGGACGAGCGCGGCGGCGGTGCGGGCGAGGATGCAGATGTCCTGCCACAGCGACCAGTTGTCGATGTACGCGTTGTCGAAGCGGGCCCGGTCCTCGATGGAGGTGTCGCCGCGCAGCCCGTGGATCTGGGCGAGCCCGGTGATGCCGGTGCGCATCCGGTGGCGGGCCGCGTAACCGGGGTACATCTGGCTGAACTTGCCGACGAAGTAAGGGCGTTCGGGGCGCGGCCCGACGAGGCTCATGTCGCCCCAGAAGACGTTCCACAGCTGGAGCAGCTCGTCGAGGGAGGTGCGTCTGAGGAAGCGGCAGAACCACGACATCTGGCGTTCGTCGGCCACGCTCCAGCGGGTCGCCGACTCGTGCTCGTCGACCGGGCGGTGGGTGCGGAACTTCAGCAGCGTGAAGGGGCGGCCGTCCTTGCCGATGCGCTCCTGCCGGAAGACCACACCGGGTCCGTCGGTGAGCCGCAGCACCACCGCGCACACCAGCAGCAACGGGCTGACCAGCAGCAGCAGCGTCCCGGCGACCAGCACGTCGAGGAGCCGCTTGCCGATGCTGCCGGGCCGCCGTCCGCCCATGTCGAGACGCCGGCAGGCGTATCCGGCGAGCTGGTCGCGGGAGGCGTACGAGGGGGAGTCCGCGTCGACCTCCCACACCGCGCAGCCCGACTCGGCCAGCGCCCGCAGCAGCGGCCCCTGTTGGGACCGTACCGAGGGGTGCACGACCAGGACGTCCCGGACGCCGTTCTGGATGAGCGCCCGCTCGACCTCCTCGCCGGTGGTCAGCACGGGCAGGCCGTCGCTGCCGTCGGGCTGCTCGGCGACCACGCCCACCGGCCGCACCCCGCAGCGCGGGTGGCGCAGCAGCCCGGCGGCCACGCGCTGCGCGGTCGCGGCGGGGCCGATGACGAGGCCCGCGCGCGGCCGGTCGCGCAGGGCGGTGCGGCGCCGCCGGTGCACGATGCCGCGGGCCGCGCAGGCCCCCGCCGACTGGAGCAGGAAACCGGCGGCGAGAGAGCTGAAGGACAGGGCGTACTGCGGGGTGTGGGCGGCGACCAGCGCGCCGAGCGCCAGCCAGGCGACCGCGATCCGGCCGCACACGGCGGGCAGTTCGTCGAGGACGCCCGGCACCGCGCGCGGCACCTGCGGGCGCAGCAGCATCGACGCGGCGACCAGCAGGGCGGCGAGCAGCGGCTGGTGCGCGGTGCCGGTGAGGGCGAGGGCGCCCAGCAGGGCGGCGGCCAGGTCCGCGGTGAGCAGCGGCACGGGCGAGGCGGGCCGGGGCTGCGGGCGGCGGTGCGGGAACCGGAAACCGCCGGGGACGCCGCGCGACGCGAGGACCGCGACGGGCGAGAAGCCGGGGTCGTGCGGCTGCCCGCCGGGCGAGGGGAGCGTGCTTTCCGCGGTCACGAGTGGATCGACTCCCTGTACTCGGAGGGCATGACGCGACCTGTCGTACCGAGCAGTTCGCGGTACAGGTCCGCGACCGCCTCGGTGGTGTGCCGCACGTCGTGCGTGGACAGGACGTGCCGGCGTCCCTGATGGCCGAGCGACTCGCACAGCAGCGGGTCGAGCAGCAGCTCGGCGACGGCCCCGGCGAGCGGCGCGGGCTGCTCCGGCGGGACGAGACAGTGCGGTACGAGACCCGGCGGCAGGCTCTCCCGGGCGCCGTCCACGTCCGTCAGCACCACCGGCCGCCCGCAGGCCATCGCCTCCAGCGGGGAGAGCGCCATGCCCTCCCAGCGCGAGGGCAGGACGACCAGATCAGCGGCCTGGTACCAGGGGGCGGCGTCGGCGACGGCGCCGACGAGGAGCACCGACTCCGGTGCCAGTGCCCGCAGTCGATCGTGGTCGGGCCCGTCGCCGACGAGTGCGAGCCGGGCCCGCGGCACCCGGTCGAGCACCGCCTCCCACGCCCGCAGCAGCACGTCCTGCCCCTTCTGCCGGCACAGCCGCCCCACACAGACGACGAGCGGGGCGGCGGGATCGACATCGGGCAGGAGGGAGGCGCGTACGGTGCCCACGGCAGCGGGGTGGAAGCGGGCGGGGTCGATCCCGTTGGGGACGATGCTCCAGGGGGCGGCGATCCCGGCGCGCACGCCGGTCGCGCGCTCCGCCTCGCTCACACACACCACCCGGGAGGCCCAACGCGCTCCCCAGCGCTCCCACTTCAGGGCGAGCGCCGCGGTGGTCCCGCCGACCGCCTCGAACGACCATGCGTGCGGCTGGAACACGGTCGGAATCCGACCCCGCACCGCGAGCCGGCCGGCGAGACCGGCCTTCGCGCTGTGCGCGTGCACCAGTTCGGGCCGTACCTCTTCGACCACCCGTGCGAGCCGCCGTACCTCACCCGGCAGCGACGGCCCCGGCGACCGCGTCGCCGCCCACGGCCGTACGTCGGCGCCCAGCGCCCGCAGCCCCTGCGCGAAGTCCCCGTCCGGACAGGCCACCGTGACCTGGAAACCGGCCGTGAGCTGGGCCTCCACCAGGTCCGTCACGACCCGGGCGACCCCGCCTGCCACGGGCTGCGTAAGGTGCAGGACCCGTGGCCGAGGGTCGGTTGCTGACTGGTGCATTGCGCGGTTTCCTCGCTCACGGACGGCTCGGGACGGGCGGGAACGCGCCTCAACTGCGGGCGTCGACGGCGACGAAGAGCGCGCCGGCCCACGCCGCGTCCCGCTGGGAAACGAGCCGGAAGGCCAGCTGGTCACCACCCGGCCGCAGAGCCGTCCCGAGATCGAACACATCGGAGTCGTAGCCGAGGGTGTTCGCGTACGACGGGACGCGCGTCGCCGGGCGATCGCCGGGCTCGCTGATCGTCGAATTCAGCACGTCGGCACCGGGGTTGGCGGCGTCGGCCAGCACGACCGGGGCCCGGCGGTCGGCCGAGAGGGTGAGGCTGTCGCCCGTTCGGCCGCGGTCGCCGTCGTAGGCGACGAGCCCCACCCGGCCGGAGGCACCCTCGGGGAAGCGCAGCCCGCTCGGCGCGAGGTCCTGACCGGACGTCAGCGTGTCGAAGCCGTCCCAGAGGGCCAGCTGCCGCAGCGGCTCCGCTGCCTTCTCGTACGCCACCACCAGCGTCCAGCCGCCCCACGCGCCGGCCTTCGACTTCCCCATGGCCACGTTGAGCTGCGCCACCGTGTAGAGCCCCGAACCGCTCTCCCGCACCAGCTTCGTGACGTCCGCCGAAGCCTGGTAGGCGTCCGCGCCCTGGGCCACCCGGTGGCCGACCAGGGTGTCGGCGAGGACCTCCTTGTACTGGCCGCCGGGCTCGGCGATCAGCACCCGCCCGTTGTCCGCGGGCGGCTTCTGCTCGCCGACGCGCAGGTTGCCGCCCCAGTACAGGCGCGCGTACGTGGCCCGGGCGCCCTCGGGCAGACGGACCTCGGCGCGGGAGGAGTTGTAGGTGTTCGGGTCGGTGTCGACGTCGACGTAGAACATGTCGAGGTCGCCGTTGACCGCCGTGCCGCCCTCGCGGACCGCCGGGCACGAGGGCTGGGCCGCGGTCGCCCGGCAGCTGATGGCGGCGTTGGCCGCGCGGACGATCCCGCCGTGCTGGAGCGCGCGGTACCGCTCGGTGAACGGCAGGCGGGGCGCCGCCGGGGAGGGCGGGGCCGCCGCGAGGGCGCCGCCCGGTGCCCAGACGGAGACGAGGACGAGGGCTCCCACCGTCGCTCGGCGCAGCAGCGGACGCAGGGATTGGCGCATGACCGGGGTGGCCCTTCCGGGAGGTTGCGGGGCACAGGAGGCACGCCCGGGTCGTGATGCCAGGGCGTCAGATGAGTGCGATTTGCCGGCAATGAGGGTGCGTCGGGAGGTCCGCAACTCTAGCCGCTATGCGTATTAATCCGGAGAAAGCAGACAAGTGTGTCGGAATGGTGAAGCGGGGTCCGTCCGGAGATCACCCCATTGGCGGCACAACCCCCGCGCGCGCCGCGCGTTGACACAGCGCCGGGCATCCGCCCGGGTGTTTGTGTCAACCCAAGGAGCACCTCTCCATGTCGCGTATCGCGAAGGGCCTGGTCCTTACCTCCGCTGCTGTCGCGGCCGTCGCCGGCGGTGCCGGCATCGCCGCCGCCGACGCCGGCGCGCAGGGCGCGGCCGCCCACTCCCCGGGCGTCCTGTCGGGCAACGTCGTCCAGGTTCCGGTCCACGTGCCGGTCAACGTCTGCGGTAACACCGTGAACGTCATCGGTCTGCTGAACCCCGCCTTCGGCAACACCTGCGTCAACGACTGACGTCCGTTCGGACCCCTTCGCCGGCCGTCCTCCTGTGGTTCCCCCTCAGGAGGGCGGCCGGTTTTGCGTTGCCCCAAACGGGGGATCGGTGCGCCGACATGGCGAGTGAGGCTTGACAGGGCGTCTCACCAGGGACGACGCGCGAGCCGGACGGTCACGCTCCGCCTTGTATCGGTTGCAGGGTGTGGCGAGCGCTTTCACGGTGGGCTCAAGATCCGTCCCCACCGAAAGGGAATCTCCATGCGTGCTCTGCCCGCACTGCGTCTCGCCTCCACCGCCGTCACCGCCGCCCTGCTGTTCGCAATCACCGCGCCCGCCGCGGTGGCGGCCGACCACGAGTCGAAGCGCGAGCGCGTCGAGTCGGCGGCCAAGGCACCCCTCCCCGGCGCGGACGCCCTCCTCGCCCAGGTCCAGACCCTGGGCAACCTCGGGTCCCTGCTCGCCCCGGTCACCGATGTCCTGAACACCGTGCTCAAGGCCGACGACGGCCAGGTCTCGCCCGAACAGGCCACCCAGCTCCTGGACGCCGTGAAGGCGGCCATCGCCAAGATCACCGCGGCCGCCCCGGTCCCGGTCCCGGAGACCCCGGTGACGCCGACGACCCCGGCGGCCACGACGGCTCCCACCACCCCGGCGGCCACCGCCACGCCGACCACCCCGGCCGCGGCCGCCCCGGTCACCGGGCTGCTCCCGCTGCCCGCGACCAAGAGCGGCGACGACTCCAAGGCGCCGTCCGCGGACGCCGTCAGCGACGCGCTCGCCGCCCTGCAGCAGGCGGTCAGCGACCTGCTCGCGGCGGCCACCGGCGGCGACCCCACCAAGGTGGTCCCGGCTGCGACCGCGGTGGTGAGCAAGCTCCTCAACGCCGTCCTCGCGCTCCTGCTGGCCGGCGGCCTCCCGCTGCCGGTGCCGGTACCGCTCCCGGTGGACACCGGTGCCGCGACCGGCGCGGTCGGCGGGCTGCTGCCCACCTCCTGATCGCCGTCACAGCCGTTGTGCGGGTCCACCGACCCGCACAACGGCTGTTTTGTTTTCCTATTGTTTTTTCTTGGGCCTTTCGGGTTGCAGAAAATTTCTGCGTACAGAGTTTCCGGGCCGCGCAAGAATCGTTAGGCACGGCGTCAGAATTCTCTTTGAAAGGAACACGATGAAGTCCCTGAAGGCTGCCGCTGTAGTTGCCGGTTCCGTGGCCCTCGCCGGCGCTGCCGCGCCCGCGTTCGCCTACAGCGCCGCCGACGTCACGCCCACCAGCCTCACCGGTGCCGTGAACCAGCTCACCAGCGGTCGGCTCGCCCCCGCCGACGTGATGCCGCTCCAGCACCAGTCGAACGCGCTCGACACCGAGAACAAGGACTCCGTGCTCAACACCGTCAAGGGCGCGACCGGCACGCTGAACTCCAGCGGGCTGCTCGGCGGTCTGCCGCTGGGCGGCTGAGGTATTCCCCGCCCGCGTCACAAGGGCCGATTCCGCGGCGTACGGAATCGGCCCTTTGTTTTGGGAAAATACTCCGCGGTGTGTTTTTCACGGGGTGTGTTTTTCGCGGCGTGTTCGAGAAGGCGTCCCTCGATCGTGTGGACCGTGTGCGGGATGTCGCCCGGTCGGGTGAGAACGGACGGGGACCCATTCGGCCCCGTCGATATGGTCGCGCGGTGACCTCAACCTCAAGCGAAACCCGCCCCTTCAACGCCGCCGACCTCGGCACGCTCGTCGTCATGGCCTGGAGCGGCGAGGCCCCCGACGGCGACATGCCCTACCTCCTCGCCTACACCCTCGGGGACGCCGCGGCCGGACCGGAGGCCGCCACGGCCGCCGTCGAAGCGCTGCTGGAGAACAACGGCCTGCCCGTCGGCGGCGACCTCGTCGACGGCAACGCCCGGCCGAGCCTGCCGGTCAGCCTGCTCGTCGAGTCCGGCACGGCGGTCGTCAACATGCCCGGCTTCAACGCGCAGTGCGCCCCGCCGCCGGAGTGGCTGGAGGCCGTCGCCGAACGCGGCTTCGCCTACTTCGTGTTCACCACCCGCCCCTGGCCCGAGGCCGAGCCGGGCAAGCCCGTCGAGCCGGAGGCGCTGGCCGCGTTCGCCGGGGCGGACGAGACGCTGAACGCCGCGGCGCACATCGTGCTGCCGGCGCGGAGCCTGCGGGGCTGAGAAGGCTGAGGGGGTGCGGGGGCCGAGGCGGCGCGACCGGGCCTCGGCCCCCGGTGGGCTTTGCGGGTCATCCGACTTTTCGTCCTGTCGATATTCAGCCTATGGAGCCGTCGTACTACTGCGGCAGCCGGGGGAATCTTGCGCTGGTGACCGGCTCAGGATCGTTACGCGGTACGGACGTTGAGACCGCCGAACCCTGAAAGGGACCGTGCCTGAGATGAAGCCGACCACCCGCCGAACCCTTGCCGCCGTCATCACGGGCGTCGCTGCCGCGGTGGGCGCCGCCGCGACCCCCGCCGCAGCGGTGGACACGGTCCCCGTGCCGGTGCCGCTGGACGGCGTCGAGAAGTCCCTCAACGTGGAGCTGCCCAAGCTCGGCGGCGAGATCCCGCTGCCGATGCCCGGCGCCCCCGAGGGCCCGCAGTACGTCGAGGGCCGGCTCCTGCCCGAGCGGGTCATCCCGCAGCTGCCGGTCTCCGGCGGGCTGCCCGGCGCCGGTCTGCGCGCGCCGCTGCCGCACATCCTCGGCGACGACTTCGACCACGTCGGCGTCGCCGCCCCCGCCTCCGACCTGCGCACGCTGGCCCCCGGCCTGTCCGTCGACGCCCCGCTGACCGCGCCGAACGCCGACAACTTCGGCCTCCCCGAGCCGAAGCTGCCCCAGGTGGGCGTGCTCACGCCGGTCCTGCAGACCGTGCCGGCCGCGAACCTGGTCGCGGGGCCGGGCCTTTAGACGCGGGTTGCGTCGGCCTCCGGGGCCTGTGCGGTTCCGGTTTCGGATCCACGCCGGCGCCCTCCTTCGGAGCCCGTACGGCTCCGTCCGGACCACCGGACGGTGACCGTGCGGGCTCCTTCTCGGTTACCGCTACGGATCTATCGAACCGGGAGGAGCACAGGATGGTCGTCAGTGTCGGTGGAGTGACGGGGCGAGTAGCGGGTGCCGTGGCGGAGGTCGGGGCGCACGGCCAGGCCAGACCCGGTCGGGTGCCGGACGTCGTACGAGATGGGAGCGGTCGGCGGGATGTCCTGCGCGGGCTGTTCACCGCGGCCGGGGCGCTGGCGCTCGCGCCGCTCGTCGCCGCCTCCCGGCCACCGCGAGGCGCCGACGACCCCGGCGAGGTCGCCTTCGACGAGACCTACCACGGCCGCCACATCCGCGGCATCAAGACCACCGCGGGCCGCGCCTCCGACGCCGATCAGTGGCATGTCACCGTCGACGGCCGCCAACTGGAGCTGATGCGCCGCGCCGACGGCACCTGGCTGAGCATGGTCGACCACTACCGGTCGTACGAGACCCCTCTCGAAGCGGCCCGTGCCGCGGTCGACGAACTGGGGCCGGGCCAGCAACTGCGCGAGACCCCCATGGGCCACACGGGAACCATGAGCGGGACGGGGGACATGGGCGTGGGCGAGATGGGTGACATGGGGGGACGTCATGGCGTACGTCCGTAAGGACGCGAGCACGCTCACGAGCGCGGAGAAGCGGCGCTTCGTGAAGGCGATGCTGGAGATCAAACGGCGCGGCGAGTACGACGAGTTCGTACGGATGCACATCGACTACTACGTCACCGACGGCGAGGGCGGCCTGCGTACGGCCCACATGACGCCGTCGTTCCTGCCCTGGCACCGCCGGTTCCTGCTGGACCTGGAGCGGGCGCTGCGCCGGGTCGACGCGTCGGTGACGGTGCCGTACTGGGACTGGACCAAGGACCGCAAGGCCGGTGCCGGGCCCTGGACCGCGGACCTGCTCGGCGGCACCGGACGGCGCTCGGACCGGCAGGTGACGACCGGGCCGTTCGCCTACGCGACGGGCAACTGGACCATCAAGGAGGGGGTCACGGACGGGAAGTTCCTCACCCGGGACCTCGGCCGCGCCGGCGACCCGATCGAACTGCCGACCAAGGCCGAGCTGGAGTCGGCGCTGGCCGACCCGGTCTACGACGTCTCGCCCTGGGACTCGACGGCGGCGAAGGGGTTCCGCAACCGGCTGGAGGGGTGGGGGAGCGGGCGCGGTTCCGCCGCCTGGCGCAATCACAACCGGGTGCACCGGTGGGTCGGCGGTGTCATGGTCGGCGGCGCGTCGGTCAACGACCCGGTGTTCTGGATGCACCACGCCTTCGTCGACCTGCAGTGGTCCCGCTGGCAGCGCCGGCATCCCGGCGCCCGCTATCTGCCCGCGAAGCCGGCGGCGCCGGGCAGTGCGCAGTACCGGCGGATCGTGGCGCGGCACGAGAAGCTGCCGCCGTGGGGCGTGACGCCGGACTCGCTGGAGGACGTCGGCAGGATCTATCGGTACGCGTGACGTCTCTGGGGGGCGGGGGTTTCGCGGGGCGGTTTCGCGAGACCACTGCGCGGGACATGGGAAGAGCCCCGGCGCTCGGAGTGCCGGGGCTCTTCGGTACGGACGGGACGTCAGTCGCCGTAGCCGTAGCCGCTCTTGTCGTCGTGACCGTCGCTGACGTTGGCGCAGGTGTTGCCGAAGGCGGGGTTCAGCAGACCGATGATGTTCACGGTGTTACCGCAGACGTTGACCGGCACGTGGACCGGGACCTGGACGAGGTTGCCCGACAGGACGCCCGGCGAGCCGACGGCCTCACCGTGGGCGCCCGCGTCCGCCATGGCCAGACCGGCGCCGCCGAGCGCCATGGCACCGGCGCCGAGGGCGACTCCGGCAGCCTTCGCGATGCGAGACATCACGTTCTCCTTTTGGATCGATGACCGCGCGGCAGCAGGACGCGCCACCGCACTTCCCGTTCAACGCCGCCGCTCACCGCTGGTAACGGCGATCATGTGCGGATCACCCTTTCTGAACAGGGGGCCGCCTGAGAGACGGGAAAATCGCTTAGCCGGGCCGTCGTCCCTCCCCTAGCCTTCGGGCATGGCTACCGACCGACTCATCCGCCTGTTCACCGACGAGAACCGGGTGCGGGTCTTCGCCGCGGTCGCGCTGGGGGCCGGTACCCCGGAGGAGGTCGCCCGGGCGGCCGGAGTACCCGCGAAGGAAACGGCCCTGGCCCTGCTGAAGCTGCGCGAGCAGGGGGCGGTGACGGCGACGGGCGGCGACGGGGACGAGGACGGGCCTCGGCTGGTCGTCGCCTACGACCTGTTCCGCGAGTACGCACGCGCGGACCGGGAGAAGGCGACCCGGTCCGCCGGGACTCCGGGGTCGGGAGACGAGAACACCGACACCGACCAACTCCTCCGGACCTTCGTACGGGACGGCCGACTCGTACGCCTGCCGGCGCAGTGGACCCGTAAGAAGCGGGTACTGCAGCACATCGCCGAGCAGACCTTCGAACCGGGCGTCGAGTACCCGGAACGGACGGTCAACGAGAAACTCCGTGCCTGGTGCGAGGAGGGCGAGACCGACCATGTGACGCTCCGGCGCTACCTGGTGGACTTGCAGCATCTGCGACGGAGCGAGGGGATTTACCGGCGGGTGGCCTGAACATCGCACGACGCGGGTGGGCTGCAGCCACCCGCCCGGAGTATCCGCCGGTACATGCTTGCTCTGACTGCGTACCGCTCGTACCACGGCGCAACGACCGTGTGGGCCTTCGTCATCGCCATCCTCATCGTGCTGGTGGCCGGTTGGTACATCCGACGCCGAAGGTAGGCACGACACGGTGACGACGGGGGCGAACCCGCTCTGAACAGCAAAAACGCCCTCCCGAAGGAGAGCTGAGAAAAGGGCGCCCCCGGCAGGACTCGAACCTGCGGCCAAGCGCTTAGAAGGCGCCTGCTCTATCCACTGAGCTACGGGGGCCGGTGTGGTGGCCTCGTGTCTGGTGCCCGGGTGTGGGCTGATCCGTGACGTTGCCGGGGACAAGGATAGGGCTCCCGGATCCATGTCCCTGTTGCTTCGCCTCCGTGGCTCGATGTGGAGGTTCGGTGAAGCGGTCCTGATAATCGCAGGCAGGTACGAATCGTGCATCGCTTTTGGCGTCTCGCGCCACGGGTGTTGTGTACTCGTTATGCCTGGACTATGCCGTTGTCCCGGTCACCCCTTCCGTCCCTTGTGTCCTGTCGGCGCGCAGACATGCTCATATGCTTCAGAAATCCCCTAAAATTGGGCATTCTTCGCATGTGGTGACCTTGGACGTACGGCCTCAGCTGCTCGACGCACTCTCCGCCCTGCGCGACCGTGTCGCCGCCGCACGCTTCCCGCTGCCCCTCCCAGGGGCTCCACGCGCGCGTGCCAACCGCGACGAACTGCTCGCCCAGCTCGACGACTACTTGGTGCCCCGGTTGAGGCAACCCGAAGCTCCCCTGCTCGCCGTGGTGGGGGGTTCGACCGGCGCCGGGAAGTCGACCCTCGTCAACTCCCTTGTGGGACGCCGGGTCAGCGAGGCCGGCGTGCTGCGACCCACGACCCGCACCCCGGTACTCGTGTGCCATCCGGAGGACCATCACTGGTTCAGCGGCATGCGGGTCCTGCCCGACCTCACGCGCGTGTGGGTGCCCCAGCAGGACGGCGGCGACGACCTGTTGCTGCCCGGCGAGGACCCCACGCGCGTGCTGCGCGTCGAGACCGCCGACACCCTCCCGCCCGGCATCGCCCTCCTCGACGCCCCCGACGTCGACTCCCTCGTCGCCGACAACCGCACCCTGGCCGCCGAACTCATCTGCGCGGCCGACATCTGGGTCATGGTGACCACCGCCGCGCGGTACGCCGACGCCGTCCCCTGGCATCTGCTGCGCACCGCCAAGGAGTACGACGCCACCCTCGTCACCGTCCTCGACCGGGTGCCCCACCAGGTCGTCTCCGAGGTGTCGCGCCAGTACGCCGCGCTGCTCACCAAGGCGGGACTCGGCGACGTACCCCGCTTCACCGTGCCCGAGCTGCCCGAGTCGGCCTGGGGCGGCGGACTGCTTCCCGCCACCGCCGTCGCGCCGCTCAGGACCTGGCTCCTGCACCAGGCCCAGGACCCCGCCTCCCGGCAGCACGCCCTCGCGCGCACCGCGCACGGCGTCCTCGACTCCCTCAAGTCCCGCATGCCCGAGCTGGCCGGCGCCGCCGCCGCCCAGTACGCCGCCGCTCTGCGGCTCACCGCCGCCGTCGACGGGGCGTACGACAGCGAGTACGCGCGCGTGCGGGGGCGGCTGCAGGCGGGGGCCGTGCTGGCCGGGGACGCCTTGAAGCGGTGGCGGGCCTTTCCGCTCGACTGCACCGCCGGAGAACTCCTCGAAGCGCTCATGGAGAGCCTCGCCGCGCTCCTGCTGTGCGCCGTCACCGCCGCCGACGAACGCGTCGACGAGGCCTGGCGGCGCGAACCCGCTGCGGGCGCCCCGGAACTCACCGGCCGCGACCCTGCACTGGAGACCCCCGAGCACCGGATCGGGCTCGCCGTACGGCGCTGGCGGCGCGAGCTCGAGGAGTACGCAGAGGAAGAGGTGCGCGACCTGGAGCGGAGCGTCGCGCCCGACCCCGAGGTGATCGCCGCCCTCGTCGCCACCGTTCTGCTCGGCGGCCGTCGCGCGCGGACCGCCGGTGAGGGCCTCGCCGAGCGCCTCGGCGCCCACGGCGCGCTGCGGTTGCGCGACCGGGGCGGGCGGTTGCTCAGCGAGTGCCTGGACCGGGTCGTGCACGCCGAGCGCGAGCGCCGTCTCGCGCCGCTCGACGCGCTCGACGTACACCCCGAACCCCAGGCCGAACTCATTGCCGCGCTGTCCGTACTGCAGAAGGAGAGGTGACCGGTGACCGCCGTCACTGACCAGGACCACACCGATCACACCGATCACACCGATCGCACCACTCAACCTGCTGATCACGCCGAGGAGACCGTTTCCGGGGGCGGGAGTGGGGGCGGGGACGGGGACGGGAGTGAGCGCGGGGACGACGGCGGGGTGCCGGTGGAGGACCCCGCCGTGGAAGCCGTGGAAGCCGTGGACGCCGTGGACGTCGTAGAGACGGAAGATGTCGTGGAAGCTGTGGAGGCCGAGGAAGACGGCAGGGGCGACTCCTGTGGTCGTACGGACTCCTCCGGGGCCTGGGACGACGGGCTGATCGCGCGGCGGGTGAACGAGAGCGCCGGGGGTGCGCCCGTCGCCGTCGTGGAGGCGCGGGGGGCCGGGGCGCCGGTGGCCGCTCCCTTGGCGTACGACGGGGCGCTGCGGTCGCGGCTCGACGCGCTGCGGGAGCTCGTGGGGCTCTCCCGTACCCGGCTCGACAGCCGGACGCTCTCCGAGGCGGGCCGGGTGCTCGACGAGGCGGCCGCGCGGCGCAAGCTGTCCGGGCAGCACACCGTCGTCGCCATCGCGGGCGCGACCGGCAGCGGCAAGTCACAGCTGTTCAACACGCTGGCCGGGGTGACCATCTCGGAGACGGGCGTACGACGGCCGACCACCGCCGCGCCCATCGCGTGCAGCTGGAGCGACGGTTCGGCCTCGCTCATCGAGCGGCTCGGCATTCCGCCGCGGCTGCGGCGGCGGCCCCTGCAGAGCGCCGAGTCGGAGGCACAGTTGCGCGGGCTGGTCCTCGTCGACCTGCCCGATCACGACTCGGCGGCCGTGCAGCACCGTGAGCAGGTCGACCGTGTGCTGGCGCTGGTCGATGCCGTCATCTGGGTCGTCGATCCCGAGAAGTACGCGGACGCGGTCCTGCACGAGCGCTATCTGCGGCCCATGGCGGGTCACGCGGAGGTCATGTTCGTCGTCCTCAACCAGATCGACCGGCTGCCCGGCGAGGCCACCGAGCAGGTCCTCGACGACCTGCGGCGGCTCCTCGACGAGGACGGGATCGCGCTCGGGGAGTACGGCGAGCCGGGCGCGACCGTGCTCGCGCTGTCCGCGCTCACCGGCGACGGCGTGGGGGAACTGAGGGAGGCGCTCGGGCAGTTCGTGGCCGAGCGGGGCGCTCCCGCGCGGCGGATCTCCGCCGACGTGGACGCCGCCGCGTGGCGGCTGCGGCCCGTGTACGCGACCGGGCGGCGGACCGGGCTGAGCGAGGAGGCGCGGGACGAGTTCGCCGTACGGCTCGCCGACGCGGTCGGCGCGACGGCGGCGGGCGAGGCGGCCGAGCGGGCCTGGCTGCGCAACGCCAACCGCGCGTGCGGGACGCCGTGGCTGCGGCTGTGGCGGTGGTACCAGGACCGGCTCGAACCGGTCACCGGGCGGCTGCCGTTGCGCGCGCAGGCCGAGGAGGAGGCGACCGCGCGGCAGCGCGTCGAGCAGGCGGTGCGGACCGTCGCCGACCGGGCCTCCGCCGGGCTGCCCGCGCCGTGGGCGCAGGCGGTGCGGGAGGCGGCCGTACGGGGCTCGCAGGGGCTGCCCGAGGCGCTGGACGAGCTGGCGGCGCGGGCCGGACTGCCGCCGGGGCGGCCGCCGCGGCCGGGGTGGTGGCCCGCGGCCGTGCTCGCGCAGGCGTCCATGACGCTGCTTCAGGTCGTGGGCGGGCTGTGGCTGGTCGGGCAGATCGTCGGGTTCATGGCGCCGAACCTCGGAGTGCCGGTGCTGCTGATGGTGGCCGGGATCATCGGCGGTCCGTTGGTGGAGTGGAGCTGCCGGATCGCGGCGCGGGGGCCGGCGCGGCGGTACGGCATGGAGGCGGAGCGGCGGCTTCGGGAGGCGGCGGCCGGGTGCGGACGGGCCCGGGTGCTGGATCCGGTGGCGGCGGAGTTGCTGCGGTATCGGGAGGTTCGGGAGCAGTACGGGAGGGTTTTGGGGGTGGAGGCTGGGGTGCGGTGAGTCGAGGAGAGGGGGGAGGGGCAGGGGAGAGGGGAGAGGGGGGAGGGGGGAGGGGCGGTGAGCCTGGGGGCCCGGTTCCCGACGGGAGCCCTGGGGCCCGGTTCCCGAGGGTGGAGCCCTGGGCCCGGTTCCCGAGGGTGGGTCGTTCGTTTGGGTGGTGGGGTTTTCCACAGGTGGGCGGTGGTCCACAGCGCTCAGCGGGCTCGGCTCGGCGGAGGCAGTCTGGCTCCACGGCGATCGCGGCGGACGCGGTCGACGGGACAGGGACGGACACAGCAGCCGTACGGGACGGGCCCGTACGCGTGTCCGTCGTCCGCTATCCGCCCGGTACGGAGGGCCGGCCGGGCGAGGGAGGGGTTCGAGATGAACGAGACGATCGTGTGCGTGGTCGGCAACGTGGCGACGCAGCCGGTGTACCGGGAGCTGGCGGCCGGGCCGTCGGCGCGGTTCCGGCTGGCGGTGACCCAACGCTACTGGGACCGCGAGAAGAGCGCGTGGACGGACGGGCACACCAACTTCTTCACCGTGTGGGCCAACCGGCAGCTCGCCACGAACGCGGCGGCCTCGCTGAACGTGGGCGACCCGGTGGTGGTCCAGGGCCGGCTGAAGGTCCGGTCGGACGTGCGCGAGGGGCAGAACTGGACCTCGGCCGACATCGACGCGGTGGCCATCGGGCACGACCTGGCGCGCGGGACGGCCATGTTCCGGCGCGGGCAGAAACCGGACGCGGGCGGGGCTGACACGACCGCCGCGCAGCCGGAGCCGAACTGGGAGACGCCCGTCGGTGACGGTGCCGGCCAACAGGAGCCGGAACCAGTCGCGGTGACGTGACCTCAGCCGGCTGTGCTGGACGGCGACTTGTGCCGTGCCGTGCCGAAGTCGAAGTGCGGCTTATCGGCGAATGCTCCCTGAACCAGCCGGGTGGATTTGTCGATAAGCCCTGCTCGCAAGTGATCTTGGCGATAACGATTCCGAGTCGGATCGGCCGTGCGACCGCATCACCGGGAACCGTGGTGCGCCGCTTCCTTAGGATGCCGGACGTGGCTCTCGGGGCTTCTGATTCTGCTGGTGGGACCGTTCCCCCCACGTCAACGGGTCCTGCCTGAAGGGGAATTCTGTGTTTTCTTCGCTCTCTGCGCCCAGCACGCGGCGGTCGGCACGCGGACGAGGGGTGGCCCGGCTCATCGCCGGGACGCTGATGTCCGGGCTCGTCGCGGCCGGTGTGCTGGCCGGTGCCGGCACGGCCGCCGCCGCCGGTGACGGTGCGGCGCAGATCCAGGGCGGGGCGACCGCGACCATAGGCGGCCTGAAGACGTACGGCACGGCTGTCATACACGACGACTCCGGGGACATGGAGGTCTCGGCGGGCCTGTTCGAGATGTCCGTCGAGGGCGGCGGCATGCTCCAGACGTACTGCGTCGACCTCTACAACCCGACCCAGCGGGACGCCAAGTACCACGAGACGCCCTGGAGCGGCACCTCGCTGGGCACCAACCGGGACGCCGGCAAGATCCGTTGGATCCTGCAGAACTCCTATCCGCAGGTGAACGACCTCGCGGCGCTCGCCGCGAAGGCGGGCATCGGCAGCGGCCTCTCCGAGCAGGACGCGGCGGCCGGCACCCAGGTGGCCATCTGGCGCTACTCGGACGGCGCGGACGTCGACGCCGCCGACCCGCAGGCCGAGAAACTCGCCGACTACCTCCATGACAACGCCCGCGCGCTGGCGGAGCCCGCGGCCTCGCTGACGCTCTCGCCGGCTGCGGTCTCCGGCCGCTCCGGCGGGCTCCTCGGGCCGGTGACGGTGCACACCGACGCGGACAGTGTGACGGTGACGCCTCCGGCGGACGCCGTCACCAGCGGGGTGCGGATCGTCGGCAAGAACGGCATGGACCTCACGTCCGCGAAGAACGGCAGCCAGATCTTCTTCGAGATCCCCGAGGGCGCGGCGGCCGGCTCGGCCGAGGTGGCCGTGCAGGCCTCCACGACCGTGCCGGTGGGGCGTGCCTTCACCTCCGAGAGCAGGAGCCAGACGCAGATCCTGGCCGGCTCCAGCGAGTCGACGGTGTCCGCGACGGCGAGCGCGACCTGGGCCGACAAGGGTGCGATACCGGCCCTCTCCGCGGTGAAGAACTGCGCCGAGGGCGGCATCGACATCACCGCGGCCAACGAGGGCGACCAGCCGTTCACCTTCGAGCTGCTGGGCCTGGAACACACCGTCCCAGCGGGCGAGTCACGGACGGTGACGATCCCGCTCCAGGAGGACCAGGCGTACGACTTCGCGATCACCGGCCCCGCCGGGCTGGACAAGCGCTTCACCGGCGTCCTCGACTGCCAGACCCAGGGCAACGAGACCGGTGACACCGCCCAGACCCTCAGCGAGCCGAGCCCGCTCACGGTGGGCGGCACCTCGGCCGGCACCAACCTCGCCGAGACCGGCGCGTCCAGCGTGACGCCGGTGATCACGGGCGTGGCGGTGGCGCTGGTGGTGATCGGCGGGGCGGCGCTGGTGCTGGTGCAGCGGCGGCGGACGCAGGACTGAGCGGGGTCGGAGAGGCTGAGAGAAACCCCAGGTCACAGCCCCCCGACCAAACGGGTTACCACCCGAGGGTGGACCTCAGGCAAGATGGGGTGTATCTGCCCACTGCCAGATTTCAAGCTGCCGGACGGTTTCTCTTGGCTGAGTACATCTACACCATGCGCAAGACGCGCAAGGCAATCGGCGACAAGGTCATCCTTGACGACGTATCGCTGAACTTCCTGCCCGGCGCGAAGATCGGTGTGGTCGGCCCGAACGGTGCCGGTAAGTCGACCATTCTGAAGATCATGGCGGGGCTGGAGCAGCCCTCGAACGGTGACGCGTTCCTGTCGCCCGGGTACACCGTCGGCATCCTGCTCCAGGAGCCGCCGCTCAGCGAGGACAAGACCGTCCTGGAGAACGTCCAGGAGGGTGTCGCCGAGGTCAAGGGCAAGCTCGATCGGTTCAATGAGATCGCCGAGCTGATGGCGACCGACTACTCCGACGCGCTGCTCGATGAGATGGGCAAGCTGCAGGAGGAGCTCGACCACGCCAACGCGTGGGACCTCGACGCTCAGCTGGAGCAGGCCATGGACGCGCTGGGCTGCCCGCCCGGTGACTGGCCGGTCACCAACCTCTCCGGTGGTGAGCGGCGACGCGTGGCGCTGTGCAAGCTGCTGCTGGAGGCCCCCGACCTGCTGCTGCTCGACGAGCCGACCAACCACCTCGACGCCGAGTCGGTGAACTGGCTGGAGCAGCACCTCGCGAAGTACGACGGCACCATCGTCGCCGTCACCCACGACCGGTACTTCCTGGACAACGTCGCCGGCTGGATCTGCGAGGTCGACCGCGGCCGGCTGCACGGCTACGAGGGCAACTACTCCAAGTACCTCGAGACCAAGCAGACCCGTCTCAAGGTCGAGGGGCAGAAGGACGCCAAGCGGGCGAAGAGGCTCAAGGAAGAGCTCGAGTGGGTGCGGTCCAACGCCAAGGGGCGTCAGGCCAAGTCCAAGGCCCGTCTCGCGCGGTACGAGGAGATGGCCGCCGAGGCCGACAAGATGCGGAAGCTGGACTTCGAGGAGATCCAGATCCCGCCGGGCCCGCGCCTGGGCAGCATCGTCGTCGAGGTCAACAACCTCAGCAAGGGCTTCGGCGACAAGCTCCTCATCGACGACCTGAGCTTCACGCTGCCGCGTAACGGGATCGTCGGTGTCATCGGCCCCAACGGTGCCGGCAAGACCACGCTCTTCAAGATGATCCAGGGTCTGGAGACCCCGGACTCCGGCTCCATCAAGGTCGGCGAGACCGTCAAGATCTCGTACGTCGACCAGAGCCGCGAGAACATCGACCCGAAGAAGACCCTGTGGGCCGTCGTCAGCGACGAGCTGGACTACATCAACGTGGGTCAGGTGGAGATGCCCTCGCGGGCCTACGTCTCCGCCTTCGGCTTCAAGGGGCCGGACCAGCAGAAGCCCGCCGGGGTGCTCTCCGGTGGTGAGCGCAACCGTCTCAACCTCGCGCTCACCCTCAAGCAGGGCGGCAACCTGCTGCTCCTCGACGAGCCGACCAACGACCTTGACGTCGAGACCCTCGGCTCGCTGGAGAACGCGCTGCTGGAGTTCCCGGGCGCGGCCGTGGTCGTCTCCCACGACCGGTGGTTCCTGGACCGGGTGGCCACGCACATCCTCGCCTACGAGGGTGACTCCAAGTGGTTCTGGTTCGAGGGCAACTTCGAGTCGTACGAGAAGAACAAGATCGAGCGGCTCGGGCCGGACGCCGCGCGTCCGCACCGCGCCACCTACAAGAAGCTGACCCGGGGCTGATCGGTCTTGCGGCACCTCTACCGCTGCCCGCTGCGCTGGGCGGACATGGACGCGTACGGCCACGTCAACAACGTGGTCTTCCTCCGCTACCTGGAGGAAGCCCGTATCGACTTCCTGTTCCGCCCGGAGAAGGACTTCAAGCAGGGGTCCGTGGTGGCGCGCCATGAGATCGACTACAAGCGGCAGCTCGTCCACCGGCACACGCCCGTGGACATCGAGCTGTGGGTCACGGAGATAAGGGCGGCGTCCTTCACCATCGCCTACGAGGTGAAGGACGACGACCTGGTGTACGTGCGGGCCTCGACGGTCATCGTGCCGTTCGACTTCGAGGCCCAGCGGCCGCGCCGGATCACCTCCGAGGAGCGGGAGTTCCTGGAGGGATACCGGGACGACGACGAGGAGGAGGCCGTCGCCGCATGACGGTGCTCCACCTGGCCGACGAGGGGGAGGCGGCGGATCTCGCGGCCTTCCTCTCCCGTCTGCTGCATTACGACCGCGGGGCCGCCGTGCGGCTCCAGGCCGCCGGGACCGCGCTCGCCGTGTTCGGGCGGCCGCCGTCCTTCGAGGTGCTGGCGATCCGCGCGGTGCGGCTGGCCAAGCCGTACGAGGACGGGCTCGACGTCACGCTCGATGTGACCGTGTCGGCGGGGGAGTTGCTGGAGTCCGTCGACGAGCACGCCGCCACGGCCGGGGTGCCGGTGGCGGTGACCGGGCCGCCGTGGGCGGGAGTGCTGCCGCCGCGTGGTGGGTGGCAGGTCGTCGCCGGGCTGCCCGCGCCTGAGGCCCTGCGGGGCATGGTGGGCGCCGGGGTCGCCGAATTCCGGGCGCGTACGCAGGAGTTGGCGCCGGAGAGTCGTACCCGTGCCGAACTCGACCGGGTCGGGCGGGAGATCTGGTCCCGGACCGTCGGGGAGACGGAGTTGCCGGTGCGGGCCGTGCATGCCGCGCAGTCGCTCGGATTCCTGCGCGGTGACGGGGAGTTGGCGCTGCTGTCGTGCGGTGCATGGCTGCGGCTGCGTACGCCGTACGGGTCGATCGCCGTGCGGCGGGCGGGGCTCGGGGCGTTGGGCGTCAGCGTGCGCTGACAGGGCGGCTGCCTGCGGTTCGGGTGTGGGCGCGGTCAGTCGTGGTCGCTGTCGTCCGGCCAGACGCCGATGTGGTCCGGCTCCAGTTCCAGGGCCACGCGGTCGCGCATGCCCAGGGCCTCGGTGTACTCGGCGGGGAGTTGGAGGCGGCCGGCGCGGTCGAGCATGGCGTACTCGCGGGCCACGACCGTCTCATGGCCGGTCGTCGCGTCGACCTCGCTGCGTCGCAGGACCTCCGTGGAGGTGCGGCCGTCCCTGATGGCGACCGTGCGGCGGACCTCGTCGGCCACGGTCTGGTCGTGGGTGACGATCACGATGGTCGTGCCGAGTTGTTCGTTCGCGGTGCGGAACGCGGCGAAGATCTGTTCCGCGGTCTGGGAGTCGAGTTCGCCGGTGGGTTCGTCGGCGAGGAGGACCGCGGGGGCGTTGGCGAGGGCTACGGCTATCGCGACGCGTTGTTGCTGGCCGCCGGACATCTGGTGGGGGTGGCGGTCTCGGCAGTCCGCGATGCCGAGCAACTCCAGTAGTTCCAGGGCGCGTTCGGATTTCGCCTTGCGTGTGGTGCGGGTGGCGGAGAGCTGCATCGGGAGGGTGATGTTCTGGGCCGCGGTGAGGTAGGGGAGCAGGTTGCGGGAGGTCTGCTGCCAGACGAAGCCGACGGTTTTGCGGCGGTAGGCGAGGCGGTCCTTCGCGGTCATGGTGAGGAGGTCGTGGCCGGCGACGCGGGCCGCGCCGGCGGTGGGGGTGTCCAGGCCGGCGAGGATGTTCATGAGGGTGGACTTGCCGCTGCCGGACGCGCCTACCAGGGCCATGAGTTCGCCCTCGCGGACCAGGAGGTCGAGGCCTTGGAGGGCTTGGACCTCTATGCCGTCCGTGGTGAAGATGCGGACCAGGCGGTCGCAGGTGATGAGGGCGTCGTGGCCGTAGGTGGGGGTGTTGCGGGCGGCGGTGGCCTTGGTGGTCAGGTCGGCGAGGGTGGGGTTGGTGGTCACTGGGGGCTCCTCGGGTCGCTGGCCGGGGTGGGGGCTGGGCGGGGGTGGGTTTCACTTGCCCGCGCTGGCGGGGTGCCGCTGCGCCCACCCGTGCCGCCCCAGCGGCACGGGTGGGCGCAGCTACGGTGGCAGGTGGAGGGTTGCCTGCGGCGTCGTCGTGGCTGGTCGCGCCCACGCGGTGGAGCCGCATATCTCGCAGCCCCGCGCCCCTTGAGGGCGTTGCCGAACCGTACGTCAGTGGTCATCGTGTGTCCCCCGCCCGTAGTTCCGTCACCGACCCCCGTCTCCCCGACCACCACGCCTGGACCCCCGCCACTCCCACCGTCACCAGCACCACCGCGGTTGCCGGGATGGCCAAGGACGCGGGGGACGTGCGGAGTTCTGCGGCGGGCCCTGTCGAGGGGGGTGTGGACAGGGCGATCGTCGTCAGGTCGATGCCCGGGGACAGGAGGTGGACCGTTGCCCAACCCGTCAGGATGCCGCCCGTTGCCGCCAGGAGCGCCTGGGGCAGGGACTCCAGGATCAGGAGACGGCGGCCCTGGGTGCGGGTGAGGCCCATGGTGCGGAGGCGGGCCAGGAGGGCCGTGCGTTCGGGGGCGGCGCGCAGGAGGGAGAGGAGGAGGGCGAGGACCGCGTAACCGGCGCCCGCCGCCACCGCTGCCGTGTAGATGTCCTCGGCGCCGGACTGGAGGGGTGAGTTGACGTACCGCGCCCGCTCCTCGGATCGCGTCTGGACGTGGCCGGCGTCGGCCGCCGCCTTGCGCAGGGCCGTGCCGGAGACACCCCCGCCCGTCAGCAGCAGCGTTGTGGGGCGGGCCGCCTGGCCGCTTAGGCCTGACCTGTCCACCACCAGGAACTCCGAGCCGTTCACCGCCGGGGTCCGGTCCCGTACGAGCGTGATGCGGACGGTGATCGTCGTCGTGCCGTCTTCCAGGAGGACGGGGAAGGGGCGGGTGCCGTACGCCTTCGCGACGGAGGGTGAGGCCAGGGCGGGGAGGGTGCCGTTGGCGCGGGTGCTGGTCAACTCGCGTGCGGTGTACGGGCCCAGGTCCGTTCTTGTCGCCAGCCTCGCGTATTCGGCCGGCTCCACGCCCACCAAGGGCACCGACACGCTGCCGTCCGTCGGCTTCGCCCGGTACGCGATGCTCACCTCGGTCAGGGCGGCCACGCCGGGCGCGTGGCGGAGCCGGTCCGCGAGGCCGGACGGCAGCGGTCCGTCCGCGTCGACGCGGGCGTCCGCTCCCACCGCCAGCAGCGCCGCCTGGTCGCGGGCCGCGGAGACGCCCGTCAGGACCGAGCCGCCGAAGGCCGCCGTGGTCAGGGCGGTCAGCAGGGCCAGCAGGGGGAGGACCGCCGAAGCCGACGTACGGCCCGCGCGGGCCAGGGAGAGGTGGGCCACCGGTCCGCGCAGGCGGCCGGCGGGGCGGGCCAGACCGCGCAGTGGGAAGGGGTAGAGGCGGACCAGGACCAGGGCCGCGATCACGCCCGTCAACACCGGTGCGACGTAGGACAGTTCGTCGCCGGACGACCCTCTCCTGCGCAGGGTCTCCACCGCCGCCACGGCCAGCACGAGCAGCGTCAGCTCCGCCACCGTACGGCGCCGGGACGGTCGTAGCGTCGCCACGTCCTCGCGGCCGGCGTGCACCCGCACGACCCGGTGCGCCGCCGCCGCGCGCAGCGGGAGCGCGGCGCAGGCCACGGCCGTGACGGCGGCGGCCGCGATGACGGCGTACGTCGCTCTGCCCTCGGTGATCGCCAGCACGGCCGCCGTCAGACCGAGGGCGCCGGCCGGTACGGCGACCGTGGCCGTCTCGGCGAGGAGGCGGCCGGCGAGGCCGCGCAGGGACGCGCCGCGGGCCCGCAGCAGGGCGAGTTCGGTGCGGCGGCGGTCGGCGGCGAGGCCCCCCGACATGAGCAGGACGACCGCGGCGACCGTACCGGCGCCGACCGCGGCCACCGCGACCAGCGGGGAGACGCCCTCGCGGAGCCGGGAGTAGGCGGTCAGGACCTCGCTCAGATCGGTGTCCGTGTCCATGAGGCCGCCGGTGACCGAGCGGGCCTGCTGGAGGGCCGGGCCGGACTCCAGGGAGGCGACGGCGGTTTTGAGGCGCCCCACGTCGTAGGCGTGCAGGGACCCCATCGCGGGCGCCAACTGCCAGTAGCGCCACGGGTTTCCGGGCGTGCCCAGCATCGCGGGCGCCGATTCGGGGGCGAGCAGCAGGGCGCCGAGCCAGTACTTGTCGGCGTCCGAGCTCGGACCCGGCATCCGGATCAGGGCGGGCTTGCGCAGGAGCGGCTGACCGGACCAGAAGGCGCCGTACGGGTCGCGCGGGGTGACGATGCCGGTGACCCGTACGGCCAGCGGGGCGCGCGACGCGCCGGGTACGTGGATGACCGAACCGACCTTGATGTGCAGGGACTCGGCGGTCGCGGCGCTGACCGCGGCCTCCACCTCCGGCGTCGTCGCGTCGGCCGGGGCGGCGGGCCCGCGCGGCAGCCGGCCCTCGACCGAGCGGACGTGGTCGGCGAGGCCCTGCTGGGCGACCAGGGTGACCTGCGCGGGCGTCCCGGTCGGCCGCGGCAGCCAGGGGTCGGGCACCTCCATGTTGGTGGAGGTGCGCACGCCGTACGTCGACTGGTGGCGGTCGGCGACGAGCGGCTTCTCGACCGTGGCCAGGATCTTCTGGTACTGCTCGCCCAGGGTGGCGGGGCGCAGGTCCTGTTCGGAGACGATGCCGTACTCGGGCTGGGCGTACAGCTGGATCGAGGTGCGGTCGGCGCCGGCCCGCTCGACGGCCCGGTGCAGGCCCGCGTCCGCGTACCGGTCCAGGGCCAGGGGCAGCGCGGCGGCGAGGGAGGCGGTCAGCGCCACCAACAGCGCGAGGGCGAGGGCCGCGCCGGGGGCGGTGCGCAGCCGGGTACGGATCCAAGGGGCCACGGCCGACGTCACCGTACCGCCCCCCCTCGCCCAACCGTCACAGACGCCATGTCACTCCCCTCCCTGTTCCCGCAGCGACACCAGTGGATTCGCCCGCCGCAGCGCGAGGACCGCGGTGACGGCCAGCGGTGTCGCCGCGACCGCCGCCAGCAGCAGGGCCACCTGTCCCACCGGCAGTTCCACCAGCGCCTCCGGTACGGGACGGGTCGCGTCGGACGTCAGGAGGGTCAGCGGGATCACCGCCCGGGCCAGGACCGTGCCCAGCGCGGCGCCCACGAGCAGTGCCAGCGTCACCAGGACGCCCTGCTCGACGGCGATCGTGCGGGCCAGCCGACGGCGTGGGGTGCCCAGGGCGCGCAGCACCGCGAACTCGGAGTCCCGCTCCCGCAGCGAGCCCGTCGCGCTGACGGCGAAGCCCAGCGCGGCCAGCGCCGCCGCCACCCCGGCCGCCGCGGTGAACGCCGCCTCCGGGCCCGCCCCGAACGGGTCGTCGCGCAGTTCCCCGGCGATCTCGTCGCGGACGACGACCTGCGCGGGGTCCAGGTCAGGGCGGGCTCGCAGCGCCGCGGCGACCGAGGGCGGCCGGTCCGTCGCCAGCCACCACTCCGTCGGCGTGACGCTCTCGCCGTACTTCGCCTCCAGCACCCGGTTCACGGACCGCAGATCGACCAGCAGCGCCCCGCCGGTCTCGCTCCCCGTCGTCGCCGGCGCCCCGCCGGCCCCGCTCCCCGTCGTGGGCAGCGCCCGGACCGCGGCGACGATCCGCACCGGCAGCGACCGGCCGCCGAACGTCACGTCCACGCGCTGTCCGGCGCGGGCGCCCGCCGAGTCGAGGAAGCGGTCGGTGGCGACGGCGGTGATCTGCGGTACCGCGGGCTGCTTGGCCAGGAGGCGGACCGTCAGCGAGGCCAGGGTCCAGGTGTCCTCGCGCGGGACGTAACCGGTGTCGTACGCCACGGCCGACCCGCTCACGCGCGGCGGGGCGGGCGCGTTGCTGCGGTCCGGGAACTCCGAGGTGTTGTCGCTGAGGACGCGGGCCGTCCAGGCGGTGGGCAACTCGACCCGACGCTCCGACCCTTGGGCCGTCACAGCCGTCAACGCGTCCAGCGAGAAACGCTGTTGCTCCGCCCGCCCACGCGGCACCGGCAGTACCAGCTGTACGTCGGTCAGCAGTAACTTCCCCGGCGGTACGGCCAGTTCCAGCGGGTGTGGGCGGCCGTCGGCCGTGAGAGACCCGGCCGGGAGCCGGTACGGGGTGCCGTAGCGGTCCTCCAGGGTGACCGTGACGTCGGCGGCCGTGCCCGGGGTCGAGCCGCGCAGGGTCGCCGTCAGACGCAGGCGGGCGCTGCCCGCGGGGACGGCCGCCCCGGCCGACGCCCGCTTCGGGCCGAGCCCGGCCAGCAGCGGGCGTACCGGCTCGGACGACAGGTCCCGGCGCAGCAGTACCGAGTCCGCCGCGTGCGCGGTGTCCAGGGCCAGCACCGTCGCCGAACGGCCGCCGGACAGGGGCAGTTCGGTACGGACCGCCGGCGCGGCCTCGCGTACGTGGGGGACGGCGGCGTAGGCGTCGGTGCGGCCGAGGTCGTCCTCGCCGTTGGCCAGCACCCGCACCGGCACGCCCGCGCGGAAGTCGGCCTGGTCGTCCTGCGAACGGTCGAAGGAGGCGCCCTGCCCGATCGCCAGCACACCCAGCGCGACGGCGAGCACCAGCAGCAGCACCGGCCCCGCGCCCCGCATCGGACGCCGCCCGATCTGCCAGCCCGCGAGGGCCGCGGCGAGTCCCCGTCCGGCGGCGGCCCGGCGTTCGGCGAGCCGGGCCAGCGGCGGCAGCAGCCGCAGCGTGAGGACCGTACCGGCGAGCAGCGCGAGGGCGGGGGCGGCGACCAGCAGCGGGTCGACGCCCAGGGTGCCCGAGGTGTCGCCGGTCACCGCGCCCGTCGTCTGCCGGCCCAGCTGCCAGTACGCCACCCCGGCCACCACCAGCAGCCCCACGTCCGCGCCCGAGCGCAGCGCCGACGGCAGCGCACGGGCCCGACCGGTCGCGAAGGACGACGTCAGCACGGGCAGCGTCACCGCCAGCGCGCAGCCCAGCGCCACAGCCGCCGCCACCAGCCACACCGTGAACGACCCGGCCGTCGGCACATGCAGCTCCAGACCGATCCGGGACAGCGCGCCCTGCCCGGCCAGCAGCCGGGTCAGCGGTCCCGCCAGCAGCGGCGCGCACGCCACCGCGGGCACCGCGAGCAGCAGCGCCTCCAGCGCGGCGAGCCCCGCGACCCGCGGCCGGGAGGCGCCGCGCGCCCTGAGCAGCCGGGTCTCGCCCGTACGCTCGGCGCTCAGCAGCCGGGCCACCAGCAGCAGCGCACAGCCCGCGAGGAGCACGAGCTGGAGCGCGATGATCAGCAGGGTGGAGCGGGAGACCAGCAGCGAACGGTCGACGCGGTCGAGGACGGCCGGCAGATCGGTGTGCGCGGCCGTGGTGCCGCTGAGCGCGGCCTCGCCGCGCAGCGCCGCGCTGCCGTCGCGGGCCGCCTCGCGCAGGGCGCCGATCCGGCCGGTCGTCAGGGTCGAGAAGTCGGCGGTCGCGAGCCACGCCGAGGGCCCGGCGCTGACCTTGCCGCCGGTCAGGGCCTCGGGGGCGGCGAGCAGGGGGCCGTACGTCGTGAAGTCGACCTTGTTGACGCCGCGGCCGTGGAGATCGTCCAGGAGCTGCCAGTACGGGGTGTCCGGGTGGGCGGGACGGTAGAGGCCGACGACGTGGATCTTCACCTTCGGGCCGCCGAGGCGGTCGACGAGGGTGAGGCGGGCGCCCGGCTTCAGCTTCAGCAGCCGGGCGGCGCTCTGCGGCAGCGCCACCTCACCGGCGGCGGCCGGTGCGTGGCCGTCCGTGATCCGCACCTGGGAGGGGTCCAGGGCCGCGAAGTGGGTGAGATCCGGGTCCCCGGACCGCTCGGCGGGCGGCCGGAGCGAGCGGGGCAGCGCGTACGGGCCCGACTTCAGCAGGGTCCGCACGGTGACCGGCAGCCCGTCGAACGTCGTACGGGCGCCTTCGCGTACGGCGGTGTCGGCGGCCTTGCGGGACGCGGCCGGGACGTCGGCCTTGACGACCAGGGCGGCGTCGGCGGCGTTGCGGGAGTCCGCGAGCGAGTGGCGCAGGGCGGCGTCGCCGATCGCGCCCGCGTACGCGGCGAGCGTGGCCAGGACCGCCGTCGTCAGCAGAACGGTCAGCAGCGCGGCGGCGAGCAGGGGGCGATGCGCCCGCGCCCGCTGAACGACGAACCTCGCGAACCCCCCGTACCACGCCACCCCGTCACCCGACCCCCGTCGTGACCGTCATCCCCACCGCGGTCCGACGTGTTGTCCAGACCTCCGGGCGATGCTGTCAGAGGGGAGTGGGGCGAGTAAGCGGTTGTGCGCCGGACTTGACCGGATCGTGATCGGAAATCGGCGTCGTACGACCGGAATTCGGGACTCAGCGCGCGGGTCCCGGAATCAGCCCTCGGTGTTCACCATCGACGCCGCCGCGTACGTCAGGTAGTTCCACAGCGTGTGCTCGTGCTCCTCGGACAGGCCGAGCTCGTCCACGGCCACCCGCATGTGCTTCAGCCACGCGTCGTGCGCCGCCCGGTCCACCTGGAACGGGGCGTGCCGCATCCGCAGCCGGGGGTGGCCGCGGTTCTCGCTGTACGTCGTCGGGCCGCCCCAGTACTGGATGAGGAACAGGGTCAGCCGCTCCTCGGCCGGGCCCAGGTCCTCCTCGGGGTACATGGGCTTCAGGAGCGGGTCCTCGGCCACACCCTCGTAGAAACGCCGGACCAGGCGGCGGAAGGTCTCCTCCCCGCCGACCTGCTCGTAGAAGGTCTCCGTCTGAAGCGAGCCGCGCCGAATCTCTGTCACCGCTCCATCGTCTCAGACGAGGGGAACCAGGACTTGGGGCTTAGGACCCTTCCGCAGGACAGTGGAGGTATGGGTGCGCACGCTCTCCACAAGGACCTGGAAGACCTGGCCGCCGAGGCGCGGGCCGAGCTCGTGGACCGGATCGACGCCAGCGGGGCCTGGGCGGACGACCCGGTGTGGCGGGAGGCCTTCGCGGCCGTACCGCGGCATCTGTTCGTGCCGTACTACTACGTCGGCGTCCGGGGCGGCTACGAACGCCGCTGGGGCGAGAGCCCCGACGCCCGCGCCCGGGAACGCTGGGTGCGCGGCGCCTACGCCGACACCCCGCTGGCCACCCGGCTGCGCGACGGCGAGCTGGTCTCCTCCAGCAGCCAGCCCTCCCTCATGGCGATGATGCTGGCCGCCCTGGAGGTCGAGGACGGCGACCGGGTCCTGGAGATCGGCGCCGGTACGGGATACAACGCGGCGCTGCTCGCCCACCGGCTCGGCGACGACGACCTCGTCACCACCGTCGACCTGGAGCCGGACATCACCGAGGCGGCCCGGCAGCACCTGGCCGCCGCCGGCCACCGTCCGGCCGTCGTCACCGGCGACGGCGCCCGCGGGGTGCCCGAGCGCGCCCCCTTCGACCGGATCATCGCGACCTGCGCCCTGACCTCGATCCCGCCGGCCTGGCTCGCCCAGTGCACCCCCGGCGCCCGCGTTCTGGCCCCGCTGGCCACCGGTCTGATCGTGCTGACCGTCCGGGACACGGGGTACGCCGAGGGGCGCTTCCTGCACACGCCCGCCTACTTCGTGCCGCTGCGCGGCGAGGGGCGGCCGGAGCCGGAGCCCACCTCGCTGGGCGGGGTGCCGCGCGCGGCGCGGGAGGACGAGCTGTTCCGCTTCCTGCTGGACCTCAGCCGGGGCAGCCTCACGCCACAGGAGGCGTATCAGCTCTGGGAGCGGGAGGGACGGCCGCCGCGCAGGCGGTACGGCCTCACGGTGAGCGGCGGGGACGAGTGGGGGTGGCTGGACGATCCGGAGGGGCCGTACGCGTGGCCCCTCCGGCTGCCGTAACGCTGCGCGCCGCTATCCGCGGCGGACCGTGATCGTCGTCCAGGCGCCCACGTGCACCCGGTCGCCGTCCTGGAGCGGCACCGGGACGAAGGGCTGGATGGGCTCCTCCGCGCCGTTGACCGTCGTGCCGTTCGTCGAGTTCTGGTCGACGACCGCCCAGGAGCCGTCGGGCTGCTGCACCAGCACCGCGTGCTGGTGCGAGACGCCCGGGTCCTCCGGCGGTACCGACAGGTCGATGTCCGGGGTGTCGCCGGTGGAGTGCCGGCGGCGGCCGATGGTGACCTGGTTGCCGGTGAGCGTGCGCTGCTGCTCGGGCGAGTACGCGGGCAGGTTGAGCCCCGCGGCCTCGGGCCCCGAACGCTGCATCATCGCCATGAAGTACTCGCGGTCCGGGCCGATGGTCGCAATCCAGGTCGCCGGTCCCGCGGGCCGCTGCTGGAAGCCGGGGCCGGGCGGGGCCTGCGTGGAGCCGGGCTGCGGGTAGCCGTAGCCGCCGGGGGCACCACCGGGGCCGCCGCCGGGGGCGTTGGAGGACGGCGGGGAGATCACCCAGTCGTCCTCGCCGCCGCCGAAGGACGGACCGCCGGGCTGTGGCCGGTTCGTCTCCTGGGGGAAGGCGGGCGGGGCGGGCGGACCGGACGGCGAGAACGCGGACGGGGCGCCGGGACCACCGGGTCCTGCGGGCGGCGTGGGGCCGGGCGGGGGCGGCACCGGACGGGAGGGGTCGTTGCCGAAGGGGGAGGAGCCGCCGGGGCCGGACGGGGCCTGCGGGGAGCCGGGCTGCGGGTAGCCGTAGCCGCCGGGGGCACCACCGGGGCCGCCTTGAGTTCCGTAGCCACCAGGACCGCCGGGGCCACCAGGCCCACTCTGCGTACCGAAGCCGCCAGGTCCGTTCGGGCCGCCGGGGCCACCCGGGCCGCCCTGCGTGCCGTAACCGCCGGGGCCGTTGGGGCCACCAGGGCCGCCGGGAGCGTTGGGACTGCCGAAGCCCCCCGGGCCGTTAGGGCCGCCGGGGCCGGACTGCGTACCGAAGCCGCCAGGCCCGTTGGGACCGCCGGAGCCGCCAGGTCCACCCTGCCCGCCGTAGCCGCCGGGACCGTTGGGGCCGCCGGGCCCGTCCTGGCCCTGGCGCTCGCTGCCGAACGGCGGGATCGGTTCGGCGGGCCGGTTCATCTGGGACGGGCGGGAGCCCTGGTACTCGTACGAGTCACCGCCGCCGTACGACGCACCCGGCGGCGGGCCCTGGAAGCGCACGCCCGGGCCGGGGGCCGGCGGGCGCGGGGCGGTCGGGGTGTACGAGGTCGCCGTGTTCGTCAGGAAGTTCCACCGGCACTCCTCGCAGAACGGCGCACCGCCCTCACGGGGCGTGCGGCACTGCGGGCAGAGCTCCGGCTCGGGGTCCGGTACGGCGGACAGGTGGGAGCGTCCGGGCTGGCCGCCGGCGCCCGGCGGGGGCGGCGGGAAGCCGTAGCCGCCACCGGGGGGCGGCGGGGGAGGGGGCGGAGGCACGGCACCGGCCATGCGGTGACCGCAGACCTCGCACCAGTCGTCGGAACCCGACTGGTGTCCGTTCGGGCAGGTCGGCATGTCGGCGCTTCCCCCTCTCACGTAAGGAGACTTCTCGGTCGCTGCTGTCTGCTTCTTCTTTACTTCTTTACACGAACAGTCTTTGTGGACCGGGTCTCGAGAGTCATCTCGTCGGCCTCCTCGACCTTCGCCTTCAACCGCACAGTACCTGTCGCGGCATCGACCACGTCCACCACCTTCGCAAGCAGTTTCGCAGTATCGGCGTTGCCGGAAGCGCTTGCGAGCTGAACGGCCCGGCCCAGTTTGGCCGTTGCTCCATCCATATCGCCCGCTTTGCGTAGATCGAGGCCTTGTTGGATGGCTTGTGCCAGTTCGGCCTGACCGGTGTAGTGGGCGACTTGGGGGTTGATCGACGTCGAGGCGACCATGTCGTCGGTCCACACCGCCCGTACCAGCCCCTGGGCGCCCAAGTTCTGTGCGCTGCCGTCGGGTTGGGGGATGACGAGGGAGACGCGGGCGGCCAGCATCTCCTGGCCGAGGTGCGCGACCGGCACCTCCACGCAGACGTGGTAGTCACGGGACTCGTCCCCCCAGGAGCCGGTGGGGTAGTCCCCGGCGCGCGGGCCCGCCTCGGTGCGGCGGTCGGTCAACTCCTCGACGGTGGGCGCGACCTGCTTGACGAACTTGATGGTGGTGCCGACCGGCGTCCACAGCCGCAACGAGACGTCGGCGACCTCCTTGCCCATCGCCGTCTCCATCATCTGCGTGAAGTCGGCGGCGAGTCCGGCCGGGTCGGCGACGATGTCGGCGGTGCCGAGCAGCGCCGAGGCGATGCCTGTGACTTCACTCACTTCCCAGTCGGTACCCACGCCCCGTGCGTCACAGGTGAAGCGTCCGGCGCAGGAGTCGAGGGCCGCCTTGAGGTCCTGGGGTGACTCGTGTTCATTGCGGCCGTCGGTGAGCAGGATGCCGTGCCGGATGGTGACGTCCGCCGAGGACAGCAGCCGGTCGGCGAGCCGCAGCCAGGTGCCGATGGCGGTGCCGCCGCCCGCGCTGAGCTTGCGCAGGGCCTGCTTGGCCTGCTCGCGGGTGGTGGCGTCGGCGACCGCGAGCCGCCCGCCGCCCGGATACACCTCCTTGGCCACGTGCGTGCCGCCGATCACCGCGAAGTGCACCCCGTCGCGCAGGGTGTCGACGGCCGCGGCCGTCGCGTCACGCGCGTTGCGCATCTTGGTCGGCGGGTAGTCCATCGACCCCGAGCAGTCGACCATGATCGCCACGGCCGCGTCCGGTCCCTGGCCCGGCGTGTAGAGATGAGGGGCCCCGGCGGCGCTGCCGATGGTGCCGCCGCCGGTCGCGGAGACCGTGACGATCGCGTTGACCTCGCGGCCGCCCTCCGGCAGGTACTCGTTCTGGTACACGTCCACCGAGAACTGCGGCACGTTGGACTTCGAGAAATTGGCCATGCCTGATCGAATCCCCCTTGAAAACCCCGCGGTTGCAGGGCGTACGACTGTGTGCGGACCGGTCCCCTCCGGTCCTGCGAGGCATCCCCGTACGAATCGGCCTCAGGCCGATCCTGCCCCCTGAGGCGGGGCGGGGAACGGCACGAGGGCCACTGTTACGTTGTCGTGGCCGCCGCCGTCCAGCGCGTGACCGACCAGGACCTGGGCGCCGTGCAGGGGGCGGACGGCGGCATCGAGCGGCACGGCCTCGGCCATCTCCTGGGCGGCCTCCGCGTAGTTCCACAGTCCGTCGGTGCACACCACCACTACACCCGGCCGGTCCGGCTTGAAGGAAGCGGTGTGCGGCTCCAGTTCGTAGGCGTCCGCGCCGAGCCAGCCGGTGATCGCGTGGGCGCGCTCGTCGGCGTACGCCTCCGCCTCGTTCATCAGGCCCGCCGCGACCATCTGCGCGGCCCACGAGTCGTCCTCGGTGAGGCGGGCCGGCAGCGCGCTGCGGTCCACCGGCACCCAGTAGGCGCGGCTGTCGCCGACCCAGCCGACGACCAGCAGCCCGGCCGTCACGACGGCGCCGACGATGGTGCAGGCCGGGGCGTTCTGGTGCGGGGCGTGCTCGCGGGCCGTCTGCGGTTCGGCGGCCAGGGCGTTGACCGCGCGGGAGGCGGCGACGATCGCCTCGTGCATCGCCTGCTGCGGGTGGGTGCCGCGCGGCAGGGCGGCCAGCAGCGACTCGCTCGCCGCCCGGGACGCGGCGAGGGAGGCGGCGTCGGGGCGGGTCGCCGAGGAGACGCCGTCGCAGACGATCGCCACGGACGCGGGCGAGCCGTCGGGCAGGGCGGTGGTGCCGACGGCGAACGCGTCCTCGTTGCGGTGGTGGCGCAGGCCGCGGTCGCTGACGGCCGCCATCGGGCCGCACTCCTGCTCCATGTGGTCGCGCTCGCGCGGCTGGGCGTGCCCGCAGTTCTCGCAGTAGCCGTCGTGGTCGACGCGGCCCGCGCGGCAGGCCACGCACACCTTGACGCCCTCCGCCGGGGTCGGCGTCTCGGCGGCCACCCGCGGGTCCGGCGCCTGGAGCGGGTACTCGTCCGGCTCCGGCGGGCGGTCGAAGCGCACCCCGGAGGCCGGGGAGACGGGGGAGCCGCTCGGCGGCGGCGGGGTCAGGCCGTGGTCGCCGGGAGTGGTGGCCACGGGTTCGTGGGTGACCGGCGCCACCGGCGCCGCGCCGTTCGCGGCGAGCGTCGCGTGGTCGTCGGGAGGTGCCGGTACGGCGGACAGGTCGTATCCGCACGCACCGCAGAAGCGGTCACCCGACTCGAGCGGCTCCGCGCAGCTCGGGCAGTTCGTCAGGGCGGCCTGCTGGGGCATCTGCGACATCAACTACACCCACGTCCGGGGGCGGTAACGGTTGGCACGTTCCACCAGGTCGATCCTCTCCTCGCCGCCCTGCGCGAGCCGGGCCAGCGTGCGGTACGAACGCTCCAGTCCGAAGCGGAGTCCCCGCTCGTCCAGCTCGCTGCCGAGCAGCACCCGGCGGGCGGCCGGGTCGGCGCCCTGGCCACCGGAGAGTACCCAGTCGAGCGCGGAGCCGAGGACTTCGGCGGACAACTGCTCCCGGCGCGCCGGATCCAGTCCGTACGCGTCCAGCGCCTCGACCTGCCCCGCCGCGGCGGTCAGGTCGTCAAGGAACGGTACGTCACCGGCGGCGGCCGTGCGTTGACGCAGCCGCGCCCGTACGGCCGCCACGCGGGCGGCGGTGTAGTGGATGGACGACTCCGGAACCGACTCCAGGGTCCGTACGGCACTGCCGCGGTCGCCGGCGGCGAGCTGGACCCGCGCGAGCCCGAAGGCGGCGCTGACATAGCTGGGGTCGGTCGCCCAGACCAGGCGGTAGTACTCGGCGGCGTTGTCGAGCTGGCCCAGCACCTCCGCGCACAGGCCGAGCGCCAGCTTCGGCGCGGGCTCGCCGGGGAAGGCGTCGTAGATGGCGTCGAAGGCGAGCGCGGCGGCTTCGTGATCGCCGGTGACGAGGGCGGCGACCCCGCGGTACCAGACCACCCGCCAGTCGTCGGGCCGCTCGCCCTCGACCCGCGTCAGCGCCTCCAGCGCGGTGTGCGCGTCGCCGTTCTCCAGCCACGCGCGGATCTGCCGCAGCCGCGTCTCGACGGACGGCGCGGGCGCGGCGGCGAGTGCCCCCAGCAGCTCCGCGGCGGCGGTCGCCATGAGCCCGGCGAGGAAGCCGGCGTTGGGGTCGGAGGGGTCGACCCGCGGCACGGGGAGGGCCAGCGCGGCGGCGGGCGTCGCCACCGGCTTGACCAGCGCCGCGCCACTCCCCGGCGTCGGAATGGCCGCAGGGAGGAGAGAGCCCGGGGCGGACCGCCGCGGAACGACCACCCGGGCCCCCAGCCGCGACACCTCCCCGTCCAGCTTCGGGAACAACTCCGTGTCCGGCACCCGCAGTTCGGGCCCGAACAGCGTCGACAGGGCAGGGCGGGCCCGCCCCGTCTGGAGCGACACGACCTCCCGCAGCACACCCGTCAGCTGCTCGGCCATCTCCTGCGCGGAGGCGAAGCGGCGGGCCGGGTCGGGGTCGGTGGCGCGGACCAGAAGGCGGTAGAAGGACTCGTACTGGCGGAAGACCTCGATGTTGTCGGGGTCGGGCAGGGAGTCCACGAAGACGTTCGTGTAGCCCTGGAAGTCGAAGGTGAGGACGGCGAGGGTGCGGGCGACCGTGTAGAGGTCGGACGCCACCGACGGGCCGACCTCGGCGACCTCCGGCGCCTGGTAGCCGACCGTGCCGTAGATGGCCGACTCGTCGTCGTCCATCCTGCGGACCGCGCCCATGTCGATGAGCTTGAGCTGGTCCTCGGTCTGGATCGCGTTGTCGACCTTGAAGTCGCAGTACAGCAGGTTTCGGCTGTGCAGATAGCCGATCGCCTCGAGCGCCTCGATGCCGTACGCGCACGCCTGCTCCACCGGCAGCGGGTCCCGCTTCCCGTCCGGGGTGCGGCGGTCGTTGGCGATCTCCTTCAGCGACTTGCCGCCGACGTACTCCATGACGATGTAGCCGTCGAGCGAGCCCGTGCGCTGGTCGAGATGCTCCACGAAGTTGTAGATCCGCACGATGTTGGCGTGCACGGTCTCCGCGAGGAACCGGCGCTCGGAGATCGCCGCCGCCATCGCGTCCTGGTCGCCGGTGTCCAGCAGACCCTTCAGGACCACCCACTGGTCCGACACCGCCCGGTCCACGGCGAGATAGACCCAGCCGAGGCCGCCGTGCGCGAGGCAGCCCACGACCTCGTACTGGCCGCGCACGATGTCGCCGGCCGCCAGCTTCGGCACGAACGAGTACGGGTTGCCGCACTTGGTGCAGAAGCCCTCCGTGCGCCCCGGACGGTCGCCGCGGGAGCGGCCCACCGGCGCCCCGCAGTCCGAGCGCGAGCAGAACCGCTTGCGCTCGGGGACCTCGGGGTTCTCCAGCACCATCGCGCGCGGATCGGGACGCGGCACGTCCGGCACCTGCACCAGCCCGGCGCCCAGCCGGCCGCGGGAGCTCGACCCGGTGCCGGAACCCGAACTGCGCACCGACACCGAGCGGCCCGTCGTACGGCCCGACAAGGAGCGTGACAGGCGGCCCGACACCGAGCGCCGGGACTTCGACGACTGGGACGTGCTGCGCGAGGTGCTGCGGCTGCTGCCGGATCGCGCACTGCCGCTGCCGGAACCGCGCGAGCCCTTGCCGCCGCCCGTGATGCCGGTCGGCGGGGAACCCACCATCCCGCTCGCCGACACCACCGGCGCGAGACCGCAGGTGTCGCAGTACAGCTCACCGCCGCCGACGTCCTCGTACGTCCCGTCGCAGTCCGGCCGCTGACAGGTCTGCTGTGCCGCCTGACTCATGCCCGGTCCTCCCCCCTACGGTCCTCTGGCCCGCTCTGCTCCGGCACGCGCGGGGCGCGCAGCAGCTCGGCGGCCGCGTGCTGGTAGCGCAGCACGGCCTGTTCGGCGACGCGCAGATCGCAGGGCGCGCTCCAGAGCATCCGGCGCGCCGCGTCGTAGCGCTCGATCAGGAACGGGTCCTCGGCGAGGCCGTGCCGGGCGACCTTCGCCTTGTACGCGTCGAGGCGGCCGCGCAGCTCCGCGCGGACCGCCAGTGGCTGGGTGACCGCGGTCAACGACTCGCGGGCGCGCAGCAGTTCGTCCTCCGCCTTCTGCTCCAGCGACTCCAGGAGCGGGGACAGGCGATGCCACTGCGCGTGTCTGCGGTACTCGGCGGCCGTCGCCAGCTGCTCCTGCAGCACGGTCGGCGGACCGCTGACGACCGGCACCTCCGTGGCCGCGATCTTCGCCAGCACCTCGCCGCGCGCGGTGCGCGCCTCGGCGAGCGTACGGTCCGCGCGGGAGAGCACGTCACGGAGCCTGATCAGCCGCTGCTCCGCGTCCTGACGCACCGTCAGCACCGCGTCGATCTCCCGGCGCACGTCCTCCAGGGCGCGCGCCTCGCGGTCGTACACCGTCGTGTCCGGACGGCCGCCGCCCGGGGCCGAGCTGCCCGGGGTGGGGTTCCAGTAGGCGAGCGGGTCGGAGACCACCTGCTCGCGCAGCTGCGTCAGCGTGCGCGTGATGCGCTCCAGGTCGTCGCCCGCCGGGTGCTCGCCCGGGCGGACGCCCACCGAGTGCGCGAGCTTGCGGGTGCGCTGGAGTTCGGCGGCCAGTAAATCTATCCGCGCGGGCAGCGCCGACCACACCGCGTCGGCGGCGACGACCATGTCGAGCGAGGTCGCGTACAGCTCGTTCATCCGGTCGACCAGCGTGGCCAGGCTGAACCGCTCGCTGAGCTTGCCCGAACCGCCGTGCAGGGTCGGGGCGTTGGCCGTCGCCGTGGCGCTGCCCGCGACCGTCACCGACTCGCCGCGCAGCAGCTCCGTCAGCTCCACCAGGTCCTCACGGCTGGACCAGCGGCGCCGCGACCTGATCTCCCGGGCGCCGCGCAACGCGTCCGTGTACGCGTCGAAGTACGCCCACAGCAGCGTGATCGACGCCTCCGCGGCGGCCCAGCGCTCCTTGGTGACACCCGTGAGCTCGGCGCCCTCCAGGAGCCTGCGGCCGGAGTGGTCCTGCAGGGCGAGGAGCGAGGTCTCGATCGCCTCGTACTCCGCGCCGAGCCGCGCCAGCGCACGGTCCACCTCGTCCCGGTCCATCACCGGCCCGGGGGGTCCCGTGACGCCCATCGATCACCTCTCGCTGCTGCTGGTCCGATAGTTGGGGGTGGTGTGCTGTGCCGTTCGATGCCCGTGCGGGTCCGTCTCAGTCCGTGCGGAGGTACTCCGCCGGTGCCGGCGGCTTCGACTTCGCGGAGTCCTTGGCCAGTGTCGCCGACAGCCACTTGTCGTACGACGCCTGCCAGCCGTTCGCGGTGTCCTTGCGGTAGTCCGCCAGGATCTGGTTGACCCGGCGTACCAGATCGTCCGCCTTCAGGTTCATCGCCACGCCGTAGTACTCGGTCGTGAACGGCTCGCCCTTCAGCTGGACCGTCGGGTCCTGGGCCGCCTGGCTCGCGGCGAGGGCGCCGTCCGTCACCACCGCGTCCACTTCGCCGAGTTGGAGGCGCACCAGGCAGTCCAGCTGGTTCGGCACCGGCTCGACGATCTTCGCCGTGGCGGGGATCCGGCCCGCCTTCTGGTCGTCCGTCAGCGTGGTGTTCGCCGTCGAACCCTCCGCCGTGCAGATCCTCTTGCCGGCGAGCGTGTCGTCGTACCCCTTGATCGGCGAGGACTTGGGGGCGAGGACCTGCTGGCCGGTCTTGAAGTACGGGGCGGAGAACGCGACCTGTCCCAGGCGCTTGCAGTTGATGGTCATCGTGCGCACCACCATGTCGACCCGGCCCTCCTGGAGCGCCGGGATGCGCTGGTTGGTGGGGATCGCCTTGAACAGCACCGCGTTCGGGTCGCCGAGGATCTCGGCGGCGATCCGGTGCACCAAGTCGATGTCGAAGCCCTCCAGCTCACCGCTGGTGCCGGCGTTGGGGTTGCGGTAGCCCCAGCGGTAGCTGTTCTGGTCCACGCCGACGATCAGCTTGCGCTTGTCGCCCACGCGGGCCTTGATCTTCTTGATGGTGTCGCCGTCCGCGCCCGACGGGGCCAGCGTCTGCTTCTCCGGCGCCTTCGCGATCTGCGGATCCTGGCAGGGGTCGTCCTCGGCGCGCGCCTGGCTGCCGTGGGCCACACCGGGGCCGCCGGTCGCCGTGCGGTCGGCGCCCTTCGACTGCGTCAGCGGCAGCAACAGCACGAACGCGAGCGCGAGGGCGCAGACCACCGCCATCGCGGCCACACCGCCCCAGCCCTTCAGCCCGGCCCGCAGACGTCGTACGTTCATCGTCACGCCCCCTCTCACCGGTACTCCGACAGCCTGCGGCCGATGCCCAGCACCGCGCCGGCCGCGCCCAGGACGGCGAGCACCGCCGCGCCCACGGTCAGGCCCGTCATCGCGTCCAGGCCGTCGCCGGCCGACTGCTCGAACTCGGTCTCCTCGTGCGCGATCGCCTTGGCGAGATTGGCGTCGACGCTGTCGAAGCACTCGCCCGTCGCGTTCTGCGGGCCGATGACCCGGTTCAGCGCCGCCTCGTAGTTGCCGTTGTCGTCCTCGTCGCGGGCCGCCTTGTGGCGGTTCTGCCACTCCTTCATGTTGCCCTGGGCCTCGGTGACCGGCTTCTCGCCGGAGTTGTCGTCGGCGAGCTTCGCCGCTTCGGCCAGGCCCGCGCCGAGGGTCTTCATGTCCTTCTGGAAGTCGCTGTCGTAAGCGTCCAGCGTCTGCTCCACGCCGTTCGCGTCCTTCACCGTCACCGTCTCGGCGCCGCGGGCGACCAGCGTGAGGTTCTCGTTGCCGCGCGCCTTCAGGGAGGCGATGCGGGCGTCGTGCAGGACGTTGAGGGAGCGGACGCCGTGGTCGTAGGAGTCGTTCAGGCCCGCGCGCGCGACGGTGTGGCCGACGACGAGCCACAGCAGGACGACGGTCGCGGTGGCGGTTGCCGCCACCAGGCCGTGGTTCAGGACCCGGTTGGTGCGCCGGTAGTTGCGGTGCTGGGCCCAGGCGAGCGCGGCGAGGACCAGGACACCGAGGGCTATCGCCGCCCACGGGTAGGGCGTCGCGTCGTCGTAGTCGGCGCGCAGGCGTTCGTTCTCACTGGTGTACAGGTCCTCCGCCGCCGGGAGCATGTCGTTCTGCATCTTCTCGTTGGCGTAGCGCAGGTACGCACCGCCGACGGGGAAGCCCTGGCGGTTGTAGGTGCGGGCGCGCTCGACCAGGCCCTTGTACTCCGGCAGCAGACGGTTGAGCTTCGTGACCGTGGCCGCGGCCGGGGAGTCGGGGTCCGAGTTCGCGGCGGCCTTCACCAGGCCGGTGGCCGCCTTGTCGATGTCCTTCTCGTAGCGGTCGCGCGAGGTCGCCGTCTCCTGGCCGCCGGCGAGGAAGCCGCTGGAGGCCGCCGTGTTGGCGTCGGCGAGGCTGCGGTAGATGTCGGCGGCGGCGCTGCTGAGCGGCTGGCTCTTGTTGAGGACGTCGTCGGCGGCGGCCGCGCGGTCGGCCGTCTGCCAGGCCGTGACGGCGCCGAACGCGATGACCAGGGCGGCGAGGAAGGCGCCGATGATGCGGAGGCGGCCGGGTTCGGTGGTGGCCGCGTGACGCAGGCGGTCGAGGCCCTCGGCGAACGCGGTGCGGCGGGGTTCGTGTGGGGTGGGGGCGGCGGCCTGGGTGGGGGAGCCGTTGCCCTGCGCCTGGGGTCCTGGTTGCGGTGGTACGGCCGGCATCGTGGGCATGCCGAGGTTCGGTGGTGGTGCCGCGCTGCTTTTCGGCGGGTGTGTCACTGTTGACCTCCCCCATGGTCATCTGTCGCAGCAAGTATCGCTGCCGGGACCGACAATGCGCACCGGCCTTCACTGGATCTTGATCGGATCGCAGTGTGTATGCCGGAATTCCGGCACCACGCAGCGGCCCGCACCACCCCCTGCCCCCTCACACGCGGGGGGAATCTGTTCGGTTCCCGATTCCCGATTCGGGTGTTCGGTGGGGGTTCGCGTTCGCGGGGGCGGTGGGGGGTGGGTCGGGGCTGCGCCGGGGGTGCGCCCGCGTCAGCGCTCGTAGTGGTCCCGGGTGCGGGCCTGGGCCGTCTTGGGTGCACCTACGTCGTCCAGGCCCAGCAGTGCTGCTCCCAGTACCGGGCTTGCCGTGACCACCTGGGGTACCGCCTTGGGGGCGTGTGCGGTGAGCAAGGTGCGTATCGCTGTGTCCAGTTGGGGGTGGCGTGCCGCCAGTACGCCACCGCCCAGGAGGACCGGGGTCTCCTCCGCCAGGAGGTCCAGGCGGGTCAGGGCCACCGTGGCCATCGCCACCACCTCTTCCGCCAGACGGTCCACCAGGGCGCGGGCGGTGGGGTCGCCGTCGGCCGCCGTGGCGAAGAGGACCGGGGTGAGTTCGTGGCGGCGGGCGGGGGCTATGTGTTCTCGGTGCAGGGCCTCTATCAGGGCGTACATCGACGGGAGGCCGAAGTGGGCGGGCAGGGTGCGGGCGAGCGTTGTGGGCTCGCCTCTGCCGTCCTCCGCCCTCGCCGCGTGCCACAGGGCCTCCTCCGCCAGGCCCCAACCGCCGCCCCAGTCGCCGGAGATGCGGCCCAGTGCCGGGAAGCGGGCGGTGCGGCCGTCGGGGCGCATGCCGACGCAGTTGATGCCGGCACCGCAGACCACGGCCACGCCGCGGGGTTCGGTGGCGCCGGCGCGGAGGATGGCGAAGGTGTCGTTGCGGACCGTGACGGTGGTGCCCCAGGCGCGGGCCCGCAGGGCTTCGGCCAGTTGCTCCTCCTCGAATGGGAAGTCCGCGTTCGCCAGGCACGCCGAGATGTGGTCGGCGGCGGTCGCCCCGGACTTGGTGAAGGCTTCGGTCACTGCTTCGGACACGGTGTCCAGTGCCGCCTCGACGCCCGTCGTGTGGGGGCGGAAGCCGCCTCCTCTTGCCGTGGCCAGGACCGTTCCGTCGGGGGCCAGGACGGCGACGTCCGTCTTGCTGTTGCCCGCGTCGATGGCGAGGACACGTGCGGTCATGCCCACGCGAGATGCTCCCGGTTGTGTGCGATCAGTCGGTCGGTGAGGTGGTCGGCGTACTCGTACTGGCCGATCAGGGGGTGGGCGAGCAGGGCCTTGAGGACGCGGTTCCGGCCGCCGTGCAGGGCCGCTTCCAGCGCCAGGTGCTCGTACGCCGTCACGTTGGCGATCAGGCCCGCGTGGAGGGGGTCCAGGGGTGGGACGGGGAGGGGGGCGGGGCCCTTCTGGCCCACCGCCGCCTGGACCTCGATCACCGCGTCGTCGGGGAGGAAGGGGAGCGTGCCGTTGTTGCGGGTGTTCACCACCTGGTACGGGCTTCCCGCGCCGGTGAGCAGGGCCGCGGCCAGGTCCACCGCCGCCTCCGAGTAGTACGCGCCGCCGCGCTTGGCGAGGAGCTCCGGCTTCTCGTCCAGGGCGGGGTCGGCGTAGAGCTTCAGCAACTGGGCCTCCATTGCGGCTACTTCGGCCGCCCGGGAGGGCTTGGTGCGTAGTTCTCGTACGACCTCGTCATGGGCGTAGAAGTAGCGGAGGTAGTAGGAGGGGATCGCGTTCAGGTGGGTGAGGAGGGCGTGGGGGAGGTGGAGATCCGCCGCTATCGCCTCGCCGTGGCGGGTCAGGAGGTCGGGGAGGACGTTCCGGCCCTCGGGGCCGCCCAGACGTACGGCTGTCTCCCAGGTGAGGTGGTTGAGGCCCACGTGGTCCAGGTGGATCTCGGAGGGGGCGACGTCGAGCAGGGCCGCGAACTTGCGCTGGAAGCCGATCGCCACGTTGCACAGGCCCACCGCCTTGTGGCCCGCCTGGAGGAGGGCCCGGGTGACGATGCCGACCGGGTTGGTGAAGTCGATCAGCCAGGCGTCGGGGTTGGTGCGGCGGACCCGCTCCGCGATGTCGAGTACCACGGGGACCGTGCGGAGGGCCTTGGCCAGGCCGCCGGCGCCGGTCGTTTCCTGGCCCACGCAGCCGCACTCCAGGGGCCAGGTCTCGTCCTGTTCGCGGGCCGCCTGGCCGCCCACGCGGAGCTGGAGCAGGACCGCGTCGGCGCCGTCCACGGCCGCGTCCAGGTCGGAGGTGGTGGTGATACGGCCGTCGTGGTGCTGCTTGGCGAAGATGCGGCGGGCCAATCCGCCCACCAGGTCGAGGCGTTCGGTCGAGGGGTCGACCAGGACGAGGTCCTCGATGGGCAGGGTGTCCCGCAAGCGGGCGAAGCCGTCGATGAGTTCGGGGGTGTAGGTCGAACCGCCGCCTACCACGGTGAGTTTCATAGCCGGACTAACCCTTCACTCCGGTGAGCGTGACACCCTCGACGAACGCCTTCTGCGCGAAGAAGAACACGAGGATCACGGGGGCCATGACCAGCACGGTCGCGGCCATGGTCAGGTTCCAGTCGGTGTGGTGCATGCCCTTGAAGGACTCCAGGCCGTAGCTGAGGGTCCAGGCGTTCTGGTTCTCCGAGGCGTAGATCTGGGGGCCGAAGTAGTCGTTCCAGGCGTAGAAGAACTGGAAGAGGGCCACGGCCGCTATCCCTGGCTTCGCCATGGGGACGACGACCCGGAGGAGGGTGCGCAGGTCGCCGCAGCCGTCCACCTTCGCCGCGTCCACGTACTCGTTCGGGATCGTCATCAGGAACTGGCGGAGCAGGAAGATCGAGAACGCGTCGCCGAACGCCATCGGGATGATCAGCGGCCACAGCGTGCCGGAGAGGTCCAGCTGCTTCGCCCAGAACAGGTACATCGGGATGATGACGACCTGTGGCGGCAGCATCATCATCGAGATCACCAGCATCAGCGAGAGGTTGCGGCCCCGGAAGCGGAACTTGGCGAGCGCGTACGCCACGGGGAGCGAGGAGACGACGGTGAGGGCCGTGCCCGCGCCCGCGTACAGGAGCGTGTTGCGCCACCAGGTCAGGAAGCCCGGGGTGTCGAAGACCCTGCGGTAGTTGCCCCACTCCCAGGTGTGCGGGATCAGGTCCCGGCTGAGGGCCTGGGTGTCGCTCATGAGCGAGGTCAGGAACACGAACACGAAGGGGAGGGTGAAGAAGAGGGCCGCGGCGAGGCCGAGGGAGTGGACCGCGATCCATTCCAGGAGCGCCTTGCGGCGGGCCGTGCGCTCGGCGGGGGAGGCGGGCGCCTTCAACTGGGCGGGCCTGTCCAGTACTTGGGTCATCGGTCAGTCACCTGCCTGGATCAGGCCGCCCCGGCGCCGCATCAGGAACGCGGTGAAGGCCATCGAGAGGGCGAAGAGCACCAGGGCCACCACACAGGCCGAGCCGTAGTCGAAGCGCTGGAAGCCGAGGTTGTAGACGAGCTGGGGGAGGGTGAGCGTGGACTTGTCCGGGTAGCCGGGCTCGAACTGGGTGCCGGCGCCCTGGATCACGCCCGAGGCGACTTTCCCGGCGATCAGGGGTTGGGTGTAGTACTGCATCGTCTGGATCACGCCGGTGACGACCGCGAACATCACGATCGGCGAGATGTTCGGGAGCGTGACGTACCGGAACCGCTGCCAGGCGGCGGCCCCGTCCAACTCGGCAGCCTCGTACTGCTCCTGGGGTACGTCGAGCAGCGCGGCCATGAAGATGACCATCAGGTCGCCGATGCCCCACAGGGCGAGCAGGGTGAGCGCCGGCTTGGACCAGGCGGGGTCGTTGAACCAGCCCGGCGCCGGGACGCCGACCTTCTCCAGGATCGAGTTGACCGGGCCCGTACCGGGGTTGAGCAGGAAGGCGAAGGCCATCGTCGCCGCCACCGGCGGAGCCAGGTAGGGCAGGTAGAAGAGGGTGCGGAAGACACCCGTACCCGTCTTGATCTTGGTGATGAGCAGGCCGATCCCGAGGCCGAACACGACCCGGAGACTGACCATCACCACGACCAGCCACAGGGTGTTGCGCAGGGCCGGCCAGAAGAACGGGTAGTGCTGGAAGACGTACGTCCAGTTCTGGGTGCCGCTCCACGTCGGCGGCTTGAAGCCGTCGTAGTGCATGAACGAGAAGTAGACCGTCGAGATCAGCGGGTACGCGAAGAAGACCGCGAAGCCGATCAGCCAGGGGGACATGAAGGCGAGGGTGCGCAGCGCCGACCTGCGGCGCTTCGACGCCAGGGTGAGGGTGCTCATCGCTACTTCGCCTGCGCGATGTCCGTGTCGATCTGCTTCGCCGCGTCCGCGAGGCCCTTGTGGAGGTCGGTGACCTTGCCGCTCTCGTAGGCGTAGCCGAGTTCCTGGACCGTGGTGAGGTACACGCCGCCGTTGACCGAGGACGGGGCGGTCGTCGAGTCCGGGTTCGCCGCGATGTCGAGGAAGGTCTTGAAGCGCGGGTCGTACTTCAGCTTCGGGGACTTCAGGGCGGCGAGCGTGGAGGGCACGTTGTGGATGGCGTTGGAGAAGTTCACCACCGCGTCCGTGTCCGTGGTGATGTACTTGACCAGCTCCCAGGCCGCGTTCTGCTTCTTGCTGGTGGCGGCGATACCGGCGATGGTGCCGGTGATGTAGCCCTTGCCGTACTGGTCGGCCTGGTCGTCGGGGACGGGCAGCGGGGCCACGCCGATGTCGAAGCCGGGCTTGGCGTCCAGGGCCATGCCCAGGCGCCATTCGCCGTCGAGCTGCATGGCGACCTGACCGGTGTGGAAGGGGTGCTTGGGGCCCCATTCGTCGCCGAGCTTGGCCCGGTAGGTCTCCAGCTTGCGGTAGCCGCCGAGGGCGTCGACCAGCTTCTTCTGGACGGTGAAGGCGGCGGCGACGGCCGGGTCCTTCGCGATCGTCGACTTGCCGTCCTTGTCGAAGTACGTGGGCGAGAACTGGCCCAGGTAGTGCTCGGTCGTGGTCTCCCAGCCGTGGTAGTTCGGCATGAAGCCGAGCTGCTTGAAGCCGTCGCCCTGGGGGATCGTCAACTTCTTGGCGTCGGCCTCGAATTCGGACCAGGTCTTGGGCGGTGAGCTGATGCCCGCCTTCTCGAAGGCCGTCTTGTTGTAGTAGAGGCCGTAGGCGTCACCGAGGAGCGGGACCGAGCAGCGGTCGCCGTCGAACTGGGTGTACTGGTTCATCGCCGCCGGGAACGTCTTGTCCGGGTCGATCTTCGCCTTCTCGAAGAAGGGGTTGAGGTCGACCAGGGCGCCGGAGGAGCAGAACCTGCCGACGGCGTTGGTGGTGAAGGACGAGATCACGTCGGGCGCCTTGGAACCGCCCGCGCGCAGCGCCTGGTTGATCTTGTCGTCGGTCATGTTGCCGACGACGTTGACGTGGATGTTGGGGTGCGCCTTCTCGAAACCGGCGACCAGCGTCTTCACGGCCTGCACCTCGGAGTCCGCGCTCCAGGCGTGCCAGAAGTTGATGGTGGTCTCGGCGGAGGCGTCGTCGTCGGCGCCGGAGCCGGCCTGGCCGGTACAGGCCGTGGTGAGAAGGGCGACGGAGGACAGCAGGGCAAAAGCCGTTATTCGGGCACGGTTGGGCATGGTGAAGTCTCCCGGGGGCGGGGAAGGGGATGAGGGAAGGGCTCAGCGCGAGGTGTCGAAGACCTCGTCGCGGGTGGCTGCCAGCGCGCTCTCCAACGCGCCGCGCAGCACGGGCTGTTCGCGTACGTCGCCGACGACGAGGTGGGGGCGGGCCGCGGCCAGCTCCGCCAGTTCGGACTGGACGAGGGCGCGGAGCCGCTCGCCGCCGGCGGTGAGGGAAGCGCCGCTCAGGACGACGAGTTCCGGGTCGAGGACGGAGACGAGCGAGGCCAGACCGGTGGCGAGGCGGGTCGCGTACGTCTCCAACAGCTGTTGGTGGGCGGGGTCTTCGGAGTGTGCGGCGCGGGCGACGAGGGCGGCGGCGACCTCGGCGTAGGGGCCGCTCGGGATGTCGTCGATGCCGAGTTCGCGGGCGAGCCGGGGGACGGCCTGGGAGCCGGCCAGCTCCTGGTAGCCGCCGCTGTTGGCCTTGGTGACCTGCCGCACCAGCGGGGTGCCCGGCACCGGCAGGAAACCGACCTCGCCCGCGCCGCCGGTCCAGCCGCGGTGCAGCCGGCCGCCGAGGACGAGGGCCGCGCCGAGGCCGCCCTCGTTCCACAGCAGGACGAAGTCGTCGTGGCCACGGGCCGCGCCGAGCCGCTGTTCGGCCACGGCGACGAGGTTGACGTCGTTCTCGTACTCCACCGGCATCGGCAGCGCGGCGGCGAGTTCGTCGAGGAGGGCCGGGGAGTGCCAGCCGGGGAGGTGGGAGGCGTAGCGCAGCCGGCCGGTGCCCGGGTCGAAGGCGCCCGGGGTGCCGATGACGAGACGGTGGACGTCGGCGCGGATCAGTCCGGCCGCCTTCACGGCGCCGTCGAGGGCTTCGGTGACCTGCTGGACGACCGGGGTGCCGGTCCTCCGGCCCGGGGTGGGCAGTTCGTACGAGCCGATCGTGCGGCCGGTGATGTCGGCGACGGCGGCGAGGATGCGTTCGGGGGTGACGTCGAGGCCGGCGGCGTACCCGGCGGCCGGATTCACCTCGTACAACTGGGCGTTGGGGCCGGGGCGGCCTTCGGTGGTGCCGCCGGCGAGGACCAGGCCCGCCGCTTCGAGGCGGGCCAGGAGCTGGGAGGCGGTCGGCTTGGACAGGCCGGTGAGCTTGCCGATGCGGGTGCGGGACAGCTGCCCGTGCTCCAGGAGGAGGTCGAGGGCGGCACGGTCGTTCATGGCGCGGAGTGTGCGCGGGGTGCCGGCCATGTGTGCCCCTCTCCCGGGAGTGTTCCGCAGCAGACTCTACGGATGATGACTGTTAGGAAGGTTTCCTATTGGATGCAGGGAACATAGGTCCGGGCCGTGGGGGAGTCAAGGGGGTGGGGGAAACCGCCCTCGGGGGAAACGGAGTCGTTACCTGCAAGTCCGGTACCGACGGCGCAACGAGTTCATCACGATCACGCCTTTTCGCAGGTCGGGGCGTGCTTCTTCACAGCTTTCCGGCTTTTCATCGATCGGCTGCGAACGTGGGTTCGGGGCGCGGTGGGGGTGGGGTGTGAGGAATTCGGTGCGACGTGCCGTGCCGGTGGTGGTGCTGGCGTGCGCGGTGGCGGGCGGTGTGTCCGGGTGCCGGGTCGGCGGGGACGACACGAGGGCGGCGGCCCAGGTGACCAAGCCGGCGGCGTCCGTTTGTACCGGCGCGATCCGATGGGGTCGGGTGAGCGAGGAACGGACCCTCGTCGCGGTGTCCCGGGTCGTCACGGTGGGCAAGGACTCCGGGGAGGTGCGGCTGTCGCCGCTCCGGGTTCGGGAGTTGGTGCCGCGGGTCGAGACGAGCGGCCCCGGGCCGTCGGCCGAGCGGGTCCTGGCGTCCCTCGACAAGCGCCTCGGGGACGCGTTCGAGGTGGCCCGGCCCGGCCGGTCGTCCGCGACCGTGGAACGCCCCGACGTCGCCGATTTCCTGGGCAGCTCGGGTCGTTTCGTGTCCGCCTGGGGTGTGCGGGCCGTCGAGGCGACCTTCACGGCGGACTGCGGCACTGCGACGCCCGTGTACGGCAGCGTCAGCACCTGGTACGGCAACAGCGGCGCCTCGCTGCGGTGCGGCAGGGACCCCGCCGAGCACGGCAACAAGGAGCGGTGGGTCACCGAGGCGTACACCCTGGCCTGCGGAGACGGCTCATGAAGCTGCTCCTGGCGTGCTGGCGGGCGGCCGTGGACATCCAGTCGCCGCTGATGGTCGTCCAGTTGCTGGTCGGCCTCGTCGACGACGGGTTCACCTGGAGCAACCTGGGGCGGGAGCTGGTGACCGCGCTGCTCACCTGGGGCACCCTCAGCCTGCTCTGGGCGGTGCTGGTGTGGGCGTGGCTCCGGCGCCGGTCGCGGACGGCCGGGCTCGCGTTCTCCGCGCACGTCCTGGACGAGCGGCAGTCGCACCTGCTGCGCTCGGCGGACCTCTCCGACGGCTGGCAACAGCGCATACGCGACCGGCTGACCTCCTCCGACCGGGCCTTCCTCATCGCCGGGAAGGGGCCGGAGATCGCCGACAAGGGCCAGGAGGAGGTCCGCTTCCTGTGGCGCCCGGGCCGCCGCGCGGACGACTCGGTGCACGGCTCCCTGTCCTTCGACGCGGCCGCCGGAACGGTCCGCGTCGACCTCCGCGAAGGCGAGCGCCACCTCGGCGTGGCCGGCCTGCGCAAGGGCACGTCGTACGTCGCGATGTGCCAGGTGGCGCGGGAGCTGGAGCTGAGGGGAACGGCCGCGGGATGACGGAAGGGCGGCACCCGGGGTCACACCGGGTGCCGCCCTCCTCGTACCGGCTGCTACTTCGGCACGCTCGGTGGGGCCAGCGGGGTGGCCGCCTCGGCCTGGGGGGACGACGTGTTGGAGTAGACCGAGGGGGCCGCCACGGCCGCCGTCGGGTCGGGGGCCGGCTCGGGGTCCGCCGCCACGGCCGGGCCGCCGACGATGTCGATGTCCGCCGCGTCGAAGGCGTGCTTGAGGCGCCAGCGCAGTTCGCGTTCCACCGTCAGGGCCTTGCCCGGCATCGTCTTCGCGGAGACGCGCACGACCATCGAGTCGAGCAGGAGGCTGTCGAGACCCAGCACCTCGATCGGGCCCCACAGGAGCTCGTTCCAGGGCTCCTCCTTGCTCATCCGCTCGGCGACCTCGTCGATCGTCGCCTTCACCTTGTCCAGGTCCTCGGACGCGCGCAGGGTGACGTCGACGCCGGCCGTGGCCCAGCCCTGGGAGAGGTTGCCGATGCGCTTGACCTCGCCGTTGCGGACGTACCAGATCTCGCCGTTGTCGCCGCGCAGCTTCGTCACGCGCAGGCCGACCTCGATGACCTCGCCGGCGGCCACGCCCGCGTCGATGGTGTCGCCGACGCCGTACTGGTCCTCAAGGATCATGAAGACGCCGGAGAGGAAGTCCGTGACCAGGTTGCGGGCGCCGAAACCGATCGCGACGCCCGCGACACCGGCGGAGGCCAGCAGCGGGGCGAGGTTGATCTCGAAGGTGGCGAGGATCATCAGCGCGGCCGTGCCCATGATCAGGAAGCTGGCCACCGAGCGCAGCACCGAGCCGATCGCCTGGGAGCGCTGGCGGCGGCGCTCCACGTTCACCAGCAGGCCGCCGAGCGCCGTGCCGTCGACCGCCTGGACCGTGCGGTTCATCCGGTCTATCAGCTTGGTGATCGCCCGCCGCACCGCGACTCTCAGCACCGCCGCTATCACCAGGATCAGCAGCACGCGCAGCCCGATCGCCAGCCAGGTCGACCAGTTCTGCTCGACCCAGCTCGCGGCGTTCGTCGCGCTCTCCTGGGCGTCCTGGAGCGAGGGGACGGTCGCGACCCCGCTCTCCGACGGAGAGGGCGACGGGGTCGCGGTCGCGGCCAGTAGGACGGCGGGCAAGGACACGGCAGGTACCTCCAGGTGCTGCGTCCGCCGCCCGGCGGATGGTCAAGGTCACGGAAAGGTCACCGGGCGGCAGACCCACCACACTAACGGTGCATCGTGTGGGGATCGTTGCGATGTTCGAGGGAGAGACCGTGCTCACCTGGGGATGAAGAAAGCAGTGGTCGCAGGTGTGGTCGAAAACACTCCCAGCCCGTTACCGGGAGATGGTGGCGCTTCCACCAGGCATGAGGGGAGACTGACTACAGATCGTCCCGGCGCAAGCCACGCGCCGCCGACGCCCAAGGAGGCATCCGTGCCGCATGTCCTGGTCCTCAACGCGTCGTACGAGCCACTGGGCGTCGTACCGCTTCGCCGCGCGCTCATCCTCGTTCTCGAAAACAAGGCCGTGTGCCTCGAGGAGTCCGGCGCCTTCATGCACAGCGCAACCGTCACAGTCCCCGCACCAAGCGTGGTCCGGCTCAAGCGATTCGTCCGGGTTCCCTATCGGGGGCCCGTTCCTCTTACCCGTCGCGCGCTCTTCGCGCGGGACGGCGGCCGGTGCATGTACTGCGGTGGCGTCGCAACCAGCGTCGACCACGTCATCCCGCGCAGCCGCGGGGGCAAGCACGTGTGGGACAACGTGGTGGCCTCGTGCCGCCGCTGCAACCACGTGAAGGCCGACCGACACCTGTTCGAGATCGGCTGGCGGCTGCGCCACAAACCCGCTCCGCCCACCGGCCTGGCCTGGCGCATCATCGGGACCGGGCACAGGGATCCGCGCTGGCTGCCGTACTTGCAGCCGTACGGCGCGGACGACGCCCTGGCCCGGATCGACGGCATCTCCGCCTGACGACGATCCGGGCCTTCGTGTTGTCCCGTGGGTGTGCCGTCCCGGGGGTCCTCCGTGCCCCCGGGACGACGGTCATGGCCGCCTCACGTGTACCGGAGTTCGGCGGGGCGCACTGAGCGGCGCAGCAGCGGCAGCGAGGTGGCGGCGGCCAGCAGGCTCGCCGCGTACACGGCCACCGGGACCAGCAGCGCCAGGTACGGCACCTCCGGCGCCCCGTGCTCCGAGACGGCCGAGGTGTACCAGGCCCCGATCGTCATCCCGCCGAGCCCGGCCACCACGGTCGCGGGGGCCAGCGGGATCGCGGTCTCCAGCAGGGTGGCCTTCGCCAGCACCGCGTACGGCACTCCGCTCGCCGTCTGCGCGGCCAGGCCCCGGCGCCGGGTGGCGACGGACTCGGCGGTGCCGACGGCGAGCGCGGTGAGCACCAGGGCGAGGCCGACGAGGACGGCGAGGCCCGTGAGGTTCAGGCCGTTCTCGTAGTAGCCGACCGGCTCCGAGTAGTGCGCCCCCCGCTCGTGCAGGAGCGACAGCATCACCTGCCGAATACCCATGAACCCCGAGCCGACGACCGTCACCAGCAGCACCGCGGCATGGGTACGGGCCGCCGCCCACGGGTCGTCGCGCAGCCGTTCCGCCGCGAGCAGCACCGCCGGGCTCTTGGCGCGGGCGGCCAGGCCCTCGCCGAGTTGCCGGGCCGAGGCGCCGGTCAGCCACACCGCCACCGCGCCGACCAGCAGACACATCGCGAAGATCGTGAGCGGGCCCAGCGTGAACCGGAGCGGGTTGCCGAACACCGGAGCGGCCGCCACGTACACCGCGAGGAGCACGAGCAGCGCGGTCGCCGCCCGGAACAGCCGTCCGGGACCCCGGGCCGGCCGCGCCCGCCGTACCCAGCCCAGGGGCGAGGCGATCAGCCGGCGCAGCGCCAGCGCGCTCACCGCCGCGCCCAGCACCGGCACCCCGACCGCCACCACCGCGATGCCCGCCCAGGCCGCCGGGTCGGGGTGCCGCCAGATCCGGAGCAGGGCCGGCACGCCGAACACCGTGGTCACCGCCGCCGCGACCAGACAGGCCAGCCCCGACTCCAGCGCGGCGATCCGCCGCGTCTGTGCGGGGGTGGCCCCCGCGAGCCGCAGCGCGGCCAGCCGCCGGTCGCGGTGCACGGCGCCGATGCGGGCGCACTGGCCGACGAACCCGAGCACCGGTAGGAACAGCAGCAGGAGCGCGGCGATCACACCGGCCCGGGTACCGGGCTGGTCGAGCAGCCCGCCGCCGACCGGCACGGTGAGCTGCCCCTCCAGCGTCACGAGCGCGGCGATCACCAGCCCAAGGCCGGTCGCCAGTGCCGCCCCGACGGCGATGAGCAGGACCCGCCACCCCTCCCGGCGGTCCGAGCCCCGGGTGAGCAGCCAGGCGAGGCGCAGATCGGCGCTCAGCCGCGTCCAGGTCGTCACGCCGCCACCTCCTGCGGGACGGCGCAGATCGGCGCTCCGTTTCGTCGAGGTCGTCACGCGGCCACCTCCTGTGGGACCACGGTCCCGTCGCTGAGCGCGACCTCGCGGTCCGCGTAGGCCGCGACCTGGGCGTCATGGGTGATCAGCAGGACCGCGGTGCCCTGTTCGGCGGCCGCGTGGGTCAGGGCCGTCAGGACCTGTTCGCTCGCCAGGGAGTCCAGCGCGCCCGTGGGCTCGTCCGCGAAGACCACCTTCGGGTCGGTGACCAGGGCCCGGGCCAGCGCGGTCCGCTGGGCCTGGCCGCCGCTCATCTCGCCGGGCCGCAGCGCTCCCTGCCCCAGCACGCCGAACCGCTCCAGCCACTCCTGGGCCCGGACCTGGGCGTCCTTGCGGGCCGCGCCCGCCAGCATCAGCGGCAGGGCCACGTTGTCGAGCGCCGTCAGCTCCGGGATCAGCTGCCCGAACTGGAACACCACCCCGAAGTCCGTGCGCCGCAGCTCGCTCAGCCGCTTCTCCGGCAGGGTGTGGAGCTGCTCCCCGGCGTAGCTCACCGTGCCCTCGTCCGGGCGGACGATGCCCGCGAGGCAGTGCAGCAGCGTCGACTTCCCGCTGCCGCTGGCGCCGGTCACGGCCAGGATCTCGCCGGCCCGCAGTTCCAGGGAGGCGCCGCGCAGGGCCTCGGTCGGGCCGTGTGCCTTCACGAGGTCACGCGCCGCCAGGAGCGGCACTGTGGTGCTCATGCTGTGTCGACCTCCGCGGTCAGAGTGGTCAGCCGGGCCGCCGTCGTGGTCATCCAACGGAGGTCGGCGTCAAGGTGGTTGAGGGCGTAGTCCGCCGAGAGGACGGTCGCGAGATCGGCGCCCTTGGCGGTCTTGACCTGCGTGAGCTCCCGCATCCGGGCCATGTGGGCGGCGCGTTGGGCACGCAGATAGGCCTCCGGGTCGCCGCCGGAGAGGATCGAGACGACGACCTTGGCGAAGATCTCGTTGGTGACGAAGGGCGCCGGCGGGGCGATCTCCGCGGCCCACTGGGCGAGTTCACGGTCCCCGTCGGCCGTCGCACGGTACGTCGTACGCTCCGGGCCGCCGTCGGACTCGGTGGCGTCGACCTCGGCGAGACCGTCGCGGACCAGGCGCTGCAGGGTCGTGTAGACCTGCCCGTAGGCCAGCGGGCGGGCCTGCGGGAAACGTTCGTCGTGGCGCCGCTTCAGGTCGTAGCCATGGCTCGGCCCCGAGGCGAGCAGTCCCAGCAGGATGTGGCGGGTGCTCATGGCGACCATTATGCACTCGATACATGTACTGAGTGAATAGTGAGGGACGTGCACTGAGTGAAATAGGGGGTCGGCGATCTTGCGGGGCCCTTCGGAACGGACAGAATGTGACGAGAGCCGCGTTGTTCGCTTCCGCACGTCTGTCGTCGCTTCCGCTGGGTAGGGCTGCGGTATCCGCACGTCGTACAGGACACTCCCCACAAGGAGGCCCCCGTGGCCGCACCGGCACACCCCCTCTCCAAACCCGAGGCGTTCCTCGGCGCGCACGACTGTGTCTTCAGCGCCGAGGGCGCCCGCGCCGAGACCCCGCTCACCAGCGAACCGCCCCTGCCCGACGCCGAGCCCCTCACCAGCGAGCCGCCGCTGGCCGACGCCGCCCCGTTGACCAGCGAGTCCGATGCCGATGCGGAGCTGTAGATGACCGCTGCCGAGCCCCCGGCCGATTTCGAGCCCCCGTCCGAGGACCTCTCCCGGCTTGCCGGGCTGCACGGCGTCGCCACCTCCTACCGCCCCGCCCCGGACCGCACCGTCGACGCCTCGGCCGCCGCCGTCACCCGCACCCTCACCGCCCTCGGCGTCGACACCTCCGACCCCGCGGCGGCCCTGGCCGCCCGCGAGCGCGAGCTGCGCGCCCGGCTGCTGCCGCCGACGGTCGTGTCCTGGAGCGACACCCCGTCCGCCGCCCTCGACGCCCTCCCCGCCGGCACCCGGCTGCACATCACCACCGAGCAGGGCGAGACCCGCTCCGCGGTCGACCAACTCCCGCCCGGAGTGCACTCGTTGACCGCCACCGCACCGGACGGCCGGGTCGCCGAGGCCCATCTGGTCGTCGCCCCCGCCCGGCTCCCCACCCCCACCGGACGCTCGTACGGACTGCTCGTCCAGCTCTACTCCCTGCTCTCCCGCCGCTCCTGGGGCATGGGTGACCTCGGCGACCTCGGCGAACTCACCGCCTGGGCCGGACGCGCGCTCGGCGCCGGATTCGTGCAGGTCAACCCGTTGCACGCGGCCGTGCCCGGCGACCCCACCGACCCCTCGCCGTACCGTCCCTCCTCCCGCCGCTTCCCCGACCCGGTGCACCTGCGCGTCGAGGACATCGACGAATACCCGTACGTCACCGACCGCGACCGCGTCCGCGCGCTCTCCGAGCGAGCCGCGCTCTTGCGTGAATCGGTCCTGGAGAAAGGGGCGTTGATCGACCGGGACGCCGTGTGGGAGCTCAAGCGCGAGGCGCTCGAACTCGTCCATGAAGTCCCCCTCGGGCCCGGCCGGCGCGCCGCCTACGCCGACTTCCTCGCCCAGGAGGGCGAGGCGCTGGAGGACCACGCCACCTGGTGCGCGCTCGCGGAGGTGCACGGCTCGGACTGGAGCCGCTGGCCGGCCCCGCTGCGTGACCCCCGGTCCGCCGAAACCGCCCGCGCCCGCGCCGAGTTGATGGACCGCGTCGACTTCTGGTCCTGGCTCGCCTGGCTCACCGACGCCCAACTCGCCGCCGCCCAGCGCGCGGCCCGCGACGCCGGGATGGGCGTCGGCGTCGTCCACGACCTCGCGGTCGGCGTGCACCCGCAGGGCGCCGACACCTGGGCGCAGCAGGAGTACTTCGCCGCCGGGATGTCGGTCGGCGCCCCGCCGGACGCCTTCAACGCGCGCGGCCAGGACTGGGGGCTGCCGCCCTGGCGCCCCGACCGCCTCGCCGAGTCCGGCTACGCGCCGTACCGCCGCCTGCTGCGCGCCCTGTTCCGCTATGCCGGCGCGCTGCGCATCGACCATGTGATGGGGCTGTTCCGGCTGTGGTGGGTCCCGCAGGGCCTGCCGCCGACCGAGGGCACCTACGTCCGCTACGACGCCGAGGCCATGCTCGCGATCCTGGTGCTGGAGGCCTCGCGCGCCGGGGCGATGGTCATCGGCGAGGACCTGGGGACCGTGGAGCCCGGGGTGCGCGAGACGCTGCGTGAGCGGGGGGTGCTCGGGACGTCGGTGCTGTGGTTCGAGCGGGACTGGGAGGGGGACGGCCGGCCCCTGCCGCCGGAACGCTGGCGCGCCGACTGTCTCGCCACCGCCACCACCCACGACCTGCCGTCCACCGCCGCGCGGCTCACCGGTGAACACGTCGAACTCCGGCACCGGCTGGGGCTGTTGACGCGCGGGCTGGCGGAGGAACGGGCCGAGGCCGCCGCCGACACCGGGGAGTGGCTGGAGGTGCTGGCGCGGCTGGGGCTGCTGCACGGTGCGGGGGGTGGGCGCGGGACGTCGACGGAGGAGGCGGAGGTGCAGGCCGTGCACCGGTTCCTGCTGCGTACGCCGGCGCGACTGGTGGGGGTCTGGTTGCCGGACGCGGTGGGGGACCGGCGGCCGCAGAACCTGCCGGGGACGTGGGATCAGTATCCGAACTGGCGGTTGCCCATCGCGGACGCCGAGGGGAGGGCGGTGACGTTGGAGGAGTTGGCGGGGGAGCCTCGGGTGTACGCGTTGGTGGAGGTGTTGCGGGAGAGGGGAGCGGAAGGGGCTGCGGGGGAGGGGTGAGCGGGTGTTGCTGGGTGCGGCTGGGTGGGGGTTGAGGTCGGGGCGTCGCGCTTGCCGACAGCCCATACGCACCCCCGGGCGCGCGGGCTCAACCCGCGTTCGATACTTTGGCACCGTGGACAAGAAGAACGCCCTGCGCGCCGGTGCTCTGGCTGCCGGTACGACGCTGATGATGCTGCTCATGACGTCTCCCGCGCTCGCGCTCACCCGGGACGACGGTGACGACCCCGGGTCCGGCCTGAGCGTCATCGAGACGCTGGGACTCTTCGTCGCGGCCCCGCTCGTGATCTTCGGGGTCATCGCGGGCCTGGTGCTGGTCCTGGACAAGTCGCACGCGGACCACCGGGTGAGCGTGCCCAAGAGCAAGGCGAAGGCCAAGGCCAACGCCTGACCGGGGTTCACCCAGGTCAACACAGGTTTCACGAGGGCGCCGGCCCCGTCCCGCGTACGCGCGTCCGCCGTACGGGGTGAGGTCGGCGCCCTCGGTGTGTTCGCGGGGCGGTGCTGCTACGGGTTCGGCGCCGTGAGATACCGCTGCACCGTCGGGCCCAGCCACGCCACGATCTCCTCGGGGTGCAGCGCCACCGCCGGCGGAATCCGCAGCACGTACCGGGTCAGCGCCAGCCCGAGCAGCTGCGACGCCGTGAGCGCGGCCCGCACCGGGATCTGCTCGGGGTCGGGGCACACCTGCCGGGCCACCGGCAGCAACTGGTCCCGGAAGATGCCCTGCATGCGCTCGGCCCCGGCCTGATTCGTCGCGCCGACCCGGAGCAGGGCGGTGAGGACCTCGTCGTCCTCCCACATGTCGAGGAAGTGCCGCACCAGGACCGCGCCGACGTCCCGCGGGGAGAGTCCGCCGACGTCCGGCAGCTTCAGGTCGACGGCGACGGCCGCCGCGAACAGGCCCTCCTTGTTGCCGTAGTAGCGCATCACCATCGACGGGTCGATGCTCGCGTCCTTGGCGATCGCGCGGATGGTGGCCTTCTCGTACCCGTCGGTGGCGAACCGCTCCCGGGCCGCGACGAGGATCGCGTCACGGGTCGCCTCGGAGCGACGGGGGCGAGGGCGGGGGTTGGGGGGTGCGGGCGTGGCGGTCATGCCTACGAGCGTAGGCCAACATCTGTTTGCCAACAACTGTTGACTTCCCGGCGTGCCCAGCCCTACTCTCGTCAGCGAGCGTTGGCAAACAACCGTTGGCAAACGCACGTTGGCAAACGCACGTTGGCAACAGGAGGCCACCATGAACGGCACCGGCACCGACAGCACCACACACCCCGTGATCGTCGTCGGCTCCGGCCCCACCGGCCTGCTCCTCGCCGGTGACCTCGCCGGCGCCGGCGTCCCGGTCACCCTCGTCGAGAAGCGCCCGCACCAGATCAGCAACCTCTCCCGGGCCTTCGGCGTCCACGCCCGCACCCTGGAGCAGCTCGACGCCCGCGGCCTCGCCGACGACCTGCTGGCCACCGGCGACACCATCACCGGCCTGCGGCTCTTCCGGCGGCTCTCGCTCGACCTCGGGACGCTGGAGTCCCGCTTCCCGTTCCTGCTCATCACCCCGCAGTACGAGGTCGAGCGGCTGCTGGAGCGGCGGGCGCGGGAGGCTGGGGTGGAGTTCCGGTACGAGAGCGAGGTCGTCGGGCTGCGGCAGGACGACGCCGGGGTCGACCTCGACGTGCGCGGCCCGGACGGGGCGACCGCCACGCTCCGCGCGGACTATGTCGTCGGCACCGACGGCCACCGCAGCGCCGTGCGCCGCGCGATCGGCGTGGACTTCCCCGGCGTCGCCGTCATCAAGTCCCTGTTCCTCGCCGACGTCCGGCTCGCCGAGCAGCCCGAGGGCGTGCTCACCGTCAACGGGGCGGACGACGCCTTCGCGATGATCGCCTCCTTCGGCGACGGCTGGTACCGGGTGATGGGCTGGAACCGCCGGCACGAGGTGCCCGACGACGCCCCGCTCGACCTGGACGAGATCAAGGAGGTCACGCGCCGCGCCCTGGGCACCGACTACGGCATGCACGACGCCCGCTGGCTCTCCCGCTTCCACAGCGACGAGCGCCAGGCGCCTCGGTACCGGGTCGGCCGGGTCTTCCTCGCCGGGGACGCCGCGCACGTGCACTCCCCGGCCGGCGGCCAGGGCATGAACACCGGCCTCCAGGACGCGGCCAACCTCGGCTGGAAGCTGGCCGCGGCCGTCCAGGGCCGGGCCCCCGAGGGGCTCCTCGACACCTACGAGGCCGAGCGGCACCCGGTGGGCAAGGCGGTGCTGCGCAGCAGCGGCGGGCTGGTCCGGCTGGCCCGCGCGCAGAACCCGGCGCTGCGTGCCGTGCGGGGCCTGGCGTCGGCCTTCGTCAACGTGGCCCGGCCGGTGCAGCGCAAGGCGCTGGGCCAGGTCTCCGGCATCGGCTACCGCTACCCCGCCCCCCGCGGCGCCCACCGCCTCACCGGCACCCGCGTCCCCGACGTCGCCCTGACGGGCGGCCGCCTCTACGAGGCCCTGCGCGGCGGCCGGTTCGTACTGATCGCCCCGGCGGCCGACTCGGAGGCGTACGACGACCAGGGCGCCCGCAAGGACCGGCTGACGGTGGCCCACTGGACGAGCGACCGCCGTACGACCGTGCTGGTACGGCCCGACGGATACGTGGCCTGGGCGGCGGACGGGGCGGACGCGGCGGACCCCGCCCGGGTCGAGGCGGCGCTCGCCGCCCACCTCGGGAGCTGACTGCTCACCTCGGCAGCTGACCGGTCCTAGCTGCCCGTCCCCTCCGTGCCCGCGAGCAACTCGCGCAGCAGGTCGGCCAATTGGTCGGCCTGTTCGGCGTTCAGGGTGGACAGGGCCGTCGTCTCGGCGGCCAGGCCGGCGCCGACCGCCTCGTCGACCGTGGTCAACCCCTTCTCCGTCAGGGTCACTTGGAGGCCGCGGCGGTCGTGGGGGTCGGGGGAGCGGCGGATCAGGCCCGCGCGTTCCAGCTTGTCGAGGCGGCCGGTCATGCCGCCGGTGGTGAGCATCAGCGTGCCGGAGAGCTGGCGCGGGGAGAGGGTGTAGGGCTCGCCGGACCGGCGCAGGGTGGCCAGGACATCGAACTCGCCGCGGGCGAGCCCGTGGGGGGCGTACGCCCGTTCCATGCGGTCGCCCATGGCGCGGGAGAGGCGGAAGATCCGTCCGAAGACCTCCATCGCCTTGGTGTCGAGGTCGGGCCGTACGGCCGCCCACTGGTCGACGATCGCGTCGACGGGGTCCTTGCGCGGTGCACTCATGCGGAGAGTATCCGCCCGGTTCCGGTTGCCCGCAAGAAAGTGGGTTGACAGTAAGTAGCTTAGTGCTAAGCTAATTACCACCAAGCGACCTTCAGAAGGGTGTCGTCGTGAACCGCGCCGCGACCGTCCTGCTCACCGCCCTCGCCCCCATCTCCTGGGGCACCACCTACGCCGTCACCACGGAGTTCCTCCCGGCCGACCGCCCCCTGTTCACCGGCCTCATGCGGGCCCTGCCCGCCGGCCTGGTCCTGCTCGCCCTCGCCCGCGTGCTGCCGCGCGGCATCTGGTGGGGGAAGGCCGCGGTGCTCGGCGCGCTGAACATCGGCGCCTTCTTCCCGCTGCTGTTCCTGTCGGCGTACCGGCTGCCCGGCGGGATGGCGGCGGTCGTCGGGTCGGTCGGGCCGCTGTTCGTGGTGGGGCTCTCGGCGGTGCTGCTGGGGCAGCGGCCCACGACCCGGAGCGTGCTCACCGGGGTCGTGGCGGCGTTCGGCGTCAGTCTCGTCGTGCTGAAGGCGGCCGGGGCCCTCGATGCCGTCGGCGTGCTGGCGGCGCTGGCGTCCGCCGCCTCCATGTCCACCGGCACCGTGCTGACCAAGCGCTGGGGCCGACCCGAGGGGGTGGGCCCGCTGGCGCTCACCGCCTGGCAGCTGACCGCGGGCGGGCTGCTCATCGCGCCGCTCGCCTTCCTGGTCGAGGGTGCCCCGCCGGCGCTCGACGGGCGGGCGATCGGCGGCTACCTCTACCTCGCGCTCGCCAACACGGCCGTCGCCTACTGGCTGTGGTTCCGCGGCATCGGCCGCCTCACCGCCACTCAGGTCACCTTCCTCGGCCCGCTCTCCCCGCTGACCGCGGCGGTCGTCGGCTGGGCGGCGCTCGGACAGGCGCTGACGCCGGTCCAGCTGGCGGGCATGGCGCTGGCGTTCGGGGCGACGGTGTTCGGCCAGCTCCGGCAGCGGAGCCCGGGGGCGACCGCTGGTACCCCGATCCGAACGTTCAGTTTCTCTGAAAAGAACGCTCGAAAAGATTCGATGGACGTGACAGGTCCGGCGCTGCGACGGTAGATCCACCGAGATCACCCAGCAGGTGCAGTGGAAGGACCCAGGTGACCGACGTCCTCGAAAGGACCCCCACCCGTACGACCCCGAGGGCCGCGCAGACCGCCGCCCTCGGGGTCGTTTGCGCCGCCCTCGCGACCGTCGTCTGGTCGGGCAGCTTCGTCACCTCCCGTGCGCTGCACGACAGCGTGCCGCCCGTTCAGCAGGCCTTCTGGCGCTGGATCGTCGCGCTCGTGGCGGTCGCCCCGTTCGGGGCGCGGCAGGCCTGGCGGCAGCGGGCGGCGATCCGCCGGCACCTCGGTTACGTCGTCCTCGCCTCGCTCCTCGGCGTCACCGTCTACAACACCCTCGTGAACCAGGCCGGGTTGACCACCCCCGCCGCCACGATGGGCATGATCATGGCCGCGTCGCCGGTGCTGATGGCGGTGTTCGAGCGGGCGTCCGGCGTATGGCCGGGGCGGCGCCGGGTCGCCGGGCTGCTCGTGGCCTGCGTGGGAGTGCTGCTGCTGATGGGGGGCGGTGCCGGGTTCGCGGCCGGGGACCTGTGGATGATCGGCGCGGCCTGCTGCTTCGCCGCGTACAGCGCGCTGTTGCGGCGCCGGCCCGCCGAACTCGGGGGTACGGCCTTCCTGTTCACCACGTTCCTCGTCGGCGCCGGGCTGCTGCTGCCCGCGCAGGGCGTGAGCCTGGCGGTCCAGGGCGGGTTCACGCCGACGACCGCGACGGTGCTGCCGCTGCTGTACGTCGGAGTCGCCTCCTCCGCCGTCGCCTTCTTCGCCTGGAACAAGGCGATCGCCCTGGTCGGCGCGGCCCGTGCCGGGGTCGTCTACTACCTCCAGCCGGTGTGTGTGGCCCTGCTGTCCTGGGCGGTGCTCGGGGAGACGGTCGGGCCGGTGCAGGTGCTGTGCATGGCGCTGATACTCGGCGGGGTGATGTTGGGCGCCGCCTCCTAGCTTGCGTAGGTTGCCCTCATGGTCGAGTGGGACATCCGGAAACTGCGCATCCTGCGGACGCTGCGGGAGCAGGGCACCGTGACCGCGACGGCCGAGGTGCTGCGGATGACTCCGTCGGCGGTGTCGCAGCAGCTGACCAATCTGGCGAAGCAGGTGGGGGTGCCGCTCCTGGAGGCGCAGGGGCGGCGGGTGCGGCTCACGGACGCGGCGCTGCTCGTGCTGCGGCATGCCGAGGCGGTGTTCGAGCAACTGGAGCGGGCGGACGCGGAGTTGGCGGCGCATCTGCGGGGTGAGGTGGGGGAGGTGCGGGTCGGCGCCTTCTCGACCGCGGTGCCCGCGCTGGTCGTACCCGCGGTGCGGGCGCTGCGGGAATCCGCTCCCGGGGTGAGGGTGAGGGTGCGGGTGCGGGAGGCGGAGGCGGGGGAGGCGTACGAGCTGCTGGCCGCGGGGGAGGTCGACCTCGCGCTGTCGCTGGCCGTGCAGGCGCCGGTGGTGGGGGACGGGCGGTTCACGCGGGTGCAGCTGCTGGCGGACCCGCTGGATGTGGCGTTGCCGCGGGGGCATGCGCTGGCGGGCGTGGCGGGGCTGCGGCTGGCCGACCTGGCCGGGGAACCGTGGATCTTCGGGGGGAGCGGGCCGTGGTCGGACATCACGCGCGGGGCGTGCGAGGCGGCCGGGTTCACGCCTCGGCAGGGACACTCGGCGGCGGGGTGGACGGCGATCCTGGCGATGGTGGAGGCGGGGATGGGGGTGGCGTTGGTGCCGCGGATGGCTGCGGTGGGGAGGGGCGGGGTGGTGATGCGGGAGCTGGGGGCGGACCGGCCGGTGCGGCATGTGGTGGCGGCGGTACGGAGGGGTAGTGAGGCGGGGGTTGTGGTGGGGCGGGTGCTCGGGGCGTTGGAGGGGGTTGCTGCGGGGTGGGCTGAGGGTGCGGCGGGGTGAGGGCTGAGGTCACGGGGTGTCACTCACCCGCGTTGGCGGGGTGCCGCTGCGCCCACCCGTGCCGCCCCAGCGGCACGACTGCCCGCAGCTACGCGGCTTTGTGGCTGCCCGCAGCTTCGCCGCTTCGCGGCCACGGCGCTGCGCGGGGATGCAGGCGCGGGCGTATGTCATCGGCGCCCGCTGCAGGTGCCCAAGGGGCGCGGGGAACTGCGCGACCAGCCCCCACCGGCCCGCGCCCGCGCACACTCCTGGCATCCCATGACAAGGGGCGCCCGGCATCGCACCGGGCGCCCCATCGACGTACCGCCTACTACTCCGTAGCGGCCGCGTCCGCCGCCTGGGCCTTCAACGCGCGTTCCACGCCCGAGCGGGATTCCGAGACCAGGCGGCGCAGGGCCGCGTTGGGCTCGGCCGAGGTCAGCCACGTGTCCGTCTTGGCCAGGGTTTCCTCGGAGACCTGGACGGACGGGTAGAGGCCGACCGCGATCTGCTGGGCGATCTCGTGGGAGCGGGTGTCCCAGATGCCCTTGACCACCTCGAAGTACTTGTCGGTGTACGGGGCGAGCAGCTCACGCTGGCCGGTCTGGACGAAGCCGCCGATCACCGCTTCCTGGACCGCGTTCGGGAGCTTGTCGGACTCCACGACCTGCGCCCAGGCCTCCGCCTTCGCCTCCGCCGTCGGACGGGCCGCGCGGGCGGTCGCCGCGTGGCGCTCACCGGCCGCCGTCTTGTCCCGCTCGTACTCGCCGGCGATCTCGGCCTCGTCGAAGCGGCCCACCGCCGCGAGGCGCTCCACGAACGCCCAGCGCAGCTCCGTGTCCACGGCCAGGCCCTCGATCGTCTGCGAACCGTCCAGCAGGGCCTCCAGGAGGTCCAGCTGCTCCGGCGTACGGGCCGTCGCCGCGAACGCGCGCGCCCACGCCAGCTGGTGGTCGCTGCCCGCGGTCGCCGACCGCAGGTGCGCCAGCGTGGCGTCGGTCCAGCGGGTCAGCAGCGCCTCGCGGGCCGCCGGGTCGGCGTACAGCTCGATCGCCAGCTTCACCTGCCGGTGCAGGGACTGCACGACACCGATGTCCGACTCCTTGCCGATGCCGGACAGGACCAGGGAGAGGTAGTCGCGGGTCGCGAGTTCCGCGTCGCGCGTCATGTCCCAGGCCGACGCCCAGCACAGGGCACGGGGGAGGGAGGACTCGAAGTCGCCCAGGTGCTCCGTGACGAACGCCAGGCTCTGCTCGTCGAGGCGGACCTTGGCGTACGACAGGTCGTCGTCGTTGAGCAGCACGACCGCCGGGCGGCGCTTGCCGACCAGCTGCGGCACGGCCGTCAGCTCACCGTCGACGTCCAGCTCGACGCGCTCGTCGCGGACCAGCTTGCCGCTGTCCTCGTCGAGCTCGTACAGGCCGACCGCGATGCGGTGCGGGCGCAGCGTCGGCTCGCCCTGCGCGCCCGCCGGGAGGGCCGGGGCCTCCTGGCGGATGGCGAAGGACGTGATGACGCCGTGCTCGTCCGTCTCGATCTCCGGGCGCAGGATGTTGATTCCCGCCGTCTGGAGCCACTTCTGCGACCAGGTGCCCAGGTCACGGCCGGAGGTCTCCTCCAGCGCGCCCAGCAGGTCCGACAGCCGCGTGTTGCCGAACGCGTGCCGCTTGAAGTACGCCTGCACGCCCGCGAAGAACTCGTCCATGCCGACGTACGCCACGAGCTGCTTGAGGACGCTCGCGCCCTTGGCGTACGTGATGCCGTCGAAGTTGACCAGGACGTCGTCCAGGTCGCGGATCTCCGCCATGATCGGGTGCGTGGAGGGCAGCTGGTCCTGGCGGTACGCCCACGTCTTCATCGAGTTGGCGAACGTCGTCCACGAGTGCGGCCAGCGGCTGTCCGGCGCGTACGCCTGACAGGCGATCGACGTGTACGTGGCGAACGACTCGTTCAGCCACAGGTCGTTCCACCACTCCATGGTGACCAGGTCGCCGAACCACATGTGGGCCAGCTCATGGAGGATCGTCTCGGCACGGACCTCGTACGCGGCGTCCGTGACCTTCGAACGGAACACGTACTGGTCGCGGATGGTGACCGCGCCCGCGTTCTCCATCGCGCCCGCGTTGAACTCCGGCACGAACAGCTGGTCGTACTTCTTGAAGGGGTACGCGTAGTCGAACTTCTCCTGGAACCAGTCGAAGCCCTGTCGCGTCACCTCGAAGATCGCGTCCGAGTCGAGGAACTCGGCGAGCGAGGGACGGCAGTAGATGCCGAGCGGGACGGACTGGCCGTCCTTCTCGTAGACGCTGTGCACGGAGTGGTACGGGCCGACGATCAGCGCCGTGATGTACGACGAGATCCGCGGGGTGGGCTCGAACTCCCAGACGTCGTCCTTGGGCTCCGGCGTCGGGGAGTTGGAGATGACCGTCCAGCCGGTCGGCGCCTTCACGGTGAACTGGAAGGTGGCCTTCAGGTCCGGCTGCTCGAAGGAGGCGAAGACGCGGCGGGCGTCCGGCACCTCGAACTGGGTGTACAGGTACGCCTGCTGGTCGACCGGGTCGACGAAACGGTGCAGGCCCTCGCCCGTGTTGGTGTAGGCGCAGTCCGCCGCCACGCGCAGGACGTTGCGGCCCTGGAGCAGGCCGGGGAGCGCGATGCGGGAGTCCTTGAAGACCTCCGCCGGGTCGAGCGCGTCGCCGTTCAGGGTGACCTCGTGGACCTCGGGGGCCACCAGGTCGATGAAGGACTCCGCGCCGCTCTCGGCCACGTCGAAGCGCACCGTGGTCACGGACCTGTAGGTACCGCCCTCTTGCGCGCCGGAGAGGTCGAGATCGATCTCGTAGGACTCGACGGTGAGCAGCTGGGCTCGCTGCTGAGCCTCTTCGCGAGTCAGGTTTGTGCCAGGCACGCGGTCATCTCCTCGTTATGGGTAGGTTCGGCGGTTCCGCCATCCTTCCATGGGAGCCGGACGAAACGCGATGTCCGGAACCCGCCGGTGACCGGGGAAGACAGGCGGGAGGGTGGAGTCCATGGCACCCATGACACCCACGGCACACATGACACCCGTGACGCACATGACCACCTACACCGCACGCCCCGTCCCCCCGTCCGCTCTGAAAGAGCTCCGCTCCACCGACGACTCGGGGCGCGAGATGGTTCCCGTGACCGACGACGAGGGCGGCGCGCCCCTCCGGTGCTGTCTGCGCCGCAGCGTGCCGGGGGAGCGGATCGCCCTGGTCTCCTACGCCCCGCTGCGCCGCTGGGCCGCGGAGACGGGCGCCGAGCCGGGGGCCTACGACGAGCAGGGCCCCGTCTTCATCCACGCCGAGGAGTGTCAGGGACCCGAGGGCGACGGATATCCGTTCGACAACGCCCACCGGACCGTCCGGCGCTACTCCGCGGACGGGCACATCCTCGGCGGCGAGCTGGTCGCCACCCTCGACGACGACGCCTTCCGGAACGCGTTCGACGACCCGTCCGTGGCGCTCGTCCACGTCCGGGCCGTCGAGTACGGCTGCTTCCTCTACGAGGTGCGCAGGCCCGCCTAGCCCTTCAGCTCCGCCGCCACCAGCTCCGCGATCTGCACCGCGTTCAGGGCCGCGCCCTTGCGGAGGTTGTCGCCCGAGACGAACAGGGCGAGGCCGTTGTCGACGGTCTCGTCGCTGCGGATGCGGCCGACGTAGGAGACGTCCTTGCCGGCGGCCTGGAGCGGGGTCGGGATGTCGGAGAGCGCGACGCCGGGGGCGCCGGCGAGCAGCTCGGTCGCGCGCTCCGGGCTGATCGGACGGGCGAAGCGGGCGTTGAGCTGGAGCGAGTGGCCGGAGAAGACCGGGACGCGCACGCAGGTGCCGGAGACCTTCAGCTCGGGGAGCTCCAGGATCTTGCGGGACTCGTTGCGGAGCTTCTGCTCCTCGTCCGTCTCGTTGAGACCGTCGTCGACGAGGTTGCCGGCGAAGGGCAGCACGTTGAAGGCGATCGGACGCTTGTAGACCTGCGGCTCGGGGAAGTCGATCGCCTCGCCGTCGTGGGTCAGCTTGTCGGCGTCGGCGACGACCTTCTGGACCTGGCCGTGCAGCTCCGCCACGCCCGCGAGGCCGGAACCGGAGACCGCCTGGTAGGTGGTGGCGACCAGCGCCGTCAGGCCCGCCTCGGCGTCCAGCACCTTCAGGACCGGCATCGCGGCCATGGTGGTGCAGTTCGGGTTGGCGATGATGCCCTTGGGGCGGTCCGCGATGGCGTGCGGGTTCACCTCGGAGACCACCAGCGGCACCTCGGGGTCCTTGCGCCAGGCCGAGGAGTTGTCGATCACGACCGCGCCCTGCGCGGCGACCTTCTCGGCCAGCGCCTTCGAGGTCGCGCCGCCCGCCGAGAACAGCACGATGTCCAGGCCCGTGTAGTCCGCCGTCGCCGCGTCCTCCACCGTCACGCCGTCCAGGACCGTCCCCGCCGAGCGGGCCGAGGCGAACAGACGCAGCTCGGTGACCGGGAACTCCCGCTCCACGAGGATCCTGCGCATGACCGTGCCGACCTGGCCGGTGGCTCCGACGATTCCTACCTTCACGACGACTCCTTCTACATGGCGGGTGCGTGGCCTGGACGTTTCCATCATGCGTCTCTTACCGGCCGGTGTGTCCAATCGTTTGCCCGAGGCGTGGGACGGCATGCCGGTCAGGGCCGCAGCTCCAGCGTCCACTCCCCGAGGCACCGCACGTGGAGGATCGAGTCGGATATGCGGTACGGACCGGAAGAAGCGGTGAGTTTCCGGTGCGGGAAGAGATTTTCGTCCAGTTCGAAGACATGGATCATGGCCGTTCCGACGACCACCAGCTCGGCCTCGGGCCCGGTGTGACGTACGACTCCATACCAGCCACCCGGCGTCCGCGCGCCGAGCACGGGGGCCGCGCCGATCGGGGCCGGCTCCAGCCGCCACTTCGTGTCCTCGGCGGCCCGGACCGTGACGAAGCAGGTGCCGCCGGGGTCGACCCACACCGGACCCAGGGTGGGGCGGCGCCGGCCGAGCGTGTCGGCGATCATCGCCGACTTGCCGTAGGGGTGGTTCAGGGACCAGGCACTGAGGTGCTCGTCGTTGCCCCGTGACGTCCGGGTCACCGTCATCAGGGTCGGCGGGCCCTGGTAGCGCAGGACGGTGCTGCCGCGGCCCTCGGCCGGGCCGGTGAGGAGCGGCGCCTGCTCCTCGGGCAGCAGCCGCAGCGTCCAGTCGCCCGCGCACGTGACCCGTACGGCCTGCTCGGCCCTGCCGTCGGCGAACAGCACGGCCGTCCCCCGGGTGCCGCGCTGGCGGCCGGTGAGCCACTCGTCCTCGTCGCCGTACTCATCGACGAGCTTGACTTCGAGGCTGTAGTCGGCCTTCGCGCCGGGGAAGTCGTACTGGACCAGGGCCGGGCGCCCCGGGCGCGGGTTGCGGAGCGTGATGGTCCGGTCGCCGCGGCCCTCGTAGGCGCCGGTCTTGACACCCGTAGAGGGGTCCCGGACGGGCAGCGGCTTGGCGGTGAGCTCCCAGGTGCCGTCGCCGTGCTCGACGACGAGGAGCAGCGGGCCGTCGGGGACCGGGACGGTCTGCTTGAGCTTGCCGGTCTCGTTGCACAGCATGTCGTGCTCGTCGAGGTCGTCGAGGTGTTCGGCCTCGTGGCAGTTCAGCACGAACCACTCGTCGCGGTCGGCGCCGCCGTCGAAGCGGACCTTCACATCGGCCATGGTGCCGGTGTACGAGACGACGTCGGGGCCCCGGCCCGTGAGCGTCTGCGGGCCGAGCGGACGGGCCGCCGACAGCGGCAGCACGCTGATCGTCCAGTCGTCCTCGTAGGAGACCTTCATCCGCAGCGGGCGGTCGCGCGGGGGCTGCACCAGGGCGCGGCCGTGGAAGTCGCGCAGGGTGGTGTTGAAGACGGTGTCCTCGTCCTTGTTGCGCCGGTTCAGCGTCTCGACGAGCAGCCACTCGTCGCCCCGGACCCGCGCCTCCACGATCACCGGTCCGGGCGGCAGCGGTACGTCCACGGAGACGACGCCGTTGCCGCGGCCGCTCTGGGTGTGCGGCCGGAAGTCGGCGCCGAGGGGGGTGGGGGCGGGGACGGGGGTGTACGCGGACGGCGGTACGGCATCGGCGATCGGCGCTACGGCCGCCTTGGTGACCTCGGTCTGCATCACCGGTACCGGAGCGGCCGCCACCGGTTCCTCCACCACGATCCCGAAGTCCGTGGCCAGCCCCGCAAGCCCCGACTCCCACCCTTGCCCGACCGCCCGGAACTTCCACGCCCCGTTGCGCCGGTAGAACTCCCCGAGCACGAACGCCGTCTCCCCGGCGGCGTCCGTCACGTCGTAGTGCGCGACGATCGTGCCGTCGCCCGCGACGGTCTGCAGCGCCAGCCCCGGCACCGCCCCGAACGTGCCGCCGTCGCAGGACGCGGCGACCAGCACCCGCTGCACCGCCGGCTCCACCCGGGGCAGGTCCAGCTCCAGCCACTCGGCGAGCTGGTCCACGCCGTCCCCGGTGCCGAGGTGCCGGACCGCGCCCGACGGATGCGCGGGCTGGTTGTGGAAGACGAGGTCGGCGTCGCCGCGCACCTTGCCCGTCGCGTCCAGCAGCAGCGCCGAGACGTCCACGACCGGCGACCCCGGTACCTTCCGGCGGCAGACGGCAACCCTCAGAGAACCGGTGGGGACAGGGGTGTTGGCCCCCTTCACGATGTGGGTCATGGGGCACATGGTGACAGTGACGATCATGTGAAGAAAGAATTCCGCGCATCGGGCCGAACGTTTCCGCCCGCACCGGCGTCATAGAGGAAACGCGGCGAGGAGAGGGGGAGCCGTGCTGCGCAGAAAGGCCCGCCGCGGCCAGGGGGAGGGCGTCCACGACGGGCCGGACGACCCCCTCGACGCGGCCCAGGAACGTCGGGTGCGAGCCGTGCTCGCGCTCGGCGGCGTACCGCAGGCGGACCTGCCGGACGGGGTGCAGCAGGTCCGTCTGCGGTTGCTGGAGCGGGCGGCCAAGGGGTACGAGGCGCCGCGCGACGTCTCCGCGTGGGCGGCCGTCGTCGCCTCCAACCTCGCCATGGACTGGCACCGCGCCAAGCGCCGGCAGGAGCGCATCGGCGAACGCCTCGCCTCCCTGCGGCAGTTGGAGCACCCCTCCGGCGAGGACACCAGCGTGCTCTCGCTCGCCGTCGCCCAGGGGCTGGACGAACTCCCCGACGCCCAGCGCCAGGTCCTCGTCCTGCGGTTCTACGCCGACCTGCCGGTCCGGGACATCGCCCAGGAACTCGGCGTCCCCGAGGGCACGGTCAAGAGCAGGCTGCACACGGCGGTCCGCGCGCTGCGCGCCCGTCTGCACGAGGACGAGGTGGTGTGACATGACCGCCGAACACCGGGACGTCGACGCGCTGATGGCCGCGCTCACCGGCGAACCCCTGCCCGACGACGCGGACGCCGCGCTCCGCGCCGAACACCGGGCGGCCAGCGATGACATCACCCTGCTGCGTGAGCAACTCGGCCTCATCGGAGATGCGTTGGCGCACGATCCGCGCCCCGCGCCACGACCTGCTCCGGTACGTCCCTCACGCGTCCGCGTCTGGGCCCCCAGGCTCGCCTTCGGCACCCTAGTGGCCGCCGCGGTGGCCTCCGTGGTGACCGGGCTCGGCTGGCTGGTCGCGACGGGCGGCAACGACAGCGCGGACGCCGGCAGCAGCGCCAGTGACAAGTCCCAGGTGGGCGCCCAGGCCGGTCGCTTCGGCAGCCCGCACTACCTGGCCTGCACCCGGCTGGTGGTCGAGGGGAAGGTCGCCTCGGTCGAACGCCTCGCGGACCAGGCGCAGTTGCGGATCACCGTGGACGTGGACCGCTACTACAAGCAGGACACGAAGGGCCCGAAGCGGCTCACCTACGTCGTCGACGACAACTTCGTCGACGGCCTGCACCAGGGCGACCCGGTGCTGTTCGGGGTGCCCCAGGGCGACGCCGTACCCGACCACTGGGTGGTCGGCGAGCAGGAGGTGGCCCGCGAACGGGCTTGGGTCCAGGCGTCGTTGCCGGAGTCGCGCAAGTTGACCTGCTGAGTGATCGAACGATCCGGGGTGTTCCCGCGTCATAGGAGAAACGCGACCTAGGGAGATCACGGGTGCCGATCAGGAGAGCTCGGGCCAGGGAGGCGGACGGGGACCTGCTGAACGCGGCGCAGGCCGACCGGGTCCGGGCCGTGCTGGCCCTCGGCGGCGTGCCGCAGGACGACCTCCAGGACGGCCTCCAGCAGGTGCGGCTGCGGCTGCTGGAACGCCGGGCGAGGGGCGAGGAGCCGCCGCGGGACCTGGGCGCCTGGGCGGCGGTGGTGGCGTCGAACCTCGCCGTGGACTGGCACCGGGCCAGGCACCGTCAGGAGCGTGTGACCGAGCGACTCACCCTGCTCAGCACCCCGGACGACCGCTTCGAGGAGGGCGCGGACTCCGGACTCCAGGCCCTCGCCGTGGCCGAGACGCTGGACGCCCTCCCCGTCGGGCAGCGGCAGGTGCTGATCCTGCGCTATTACGCGGATCTCTCGGTCCCGCAGATCGCCGAGCACCTGGGCATCCCGCTGGGCACCGTCAAGAGCAGGCTGTACGCGGCGGCGCGGCTGCTGCGCGAGCGGCTGAACGTGGAGGAGGTGGCGTGAGGGTGGGTGACGAGCAGCCGAGGGAAAGCGTGCGGCCGATGAACGACGACGAGTTGATGGCGGTGCTGCTGGGCGAGCCCCCGGCGACGGATGGCGACGGGTACGCGGCCGCGGAGCGGGACATGGCCGTCGCACGGGAGCAGCTGCGGCGGATCGGCGACGGGCTCGCGCGACAGGCGCCCTCGTCGTCGCCGGTCGCGCGGGAGCCGGTCCCTCGGGGGCGGAGGCTGCGTCGCGGAATGCTGGCGCTCGCCGTGTCGGTGGCCGTCGCGTTGACGGGTACGGCGGTTGCCTATCTCGTCGCGCACAACGGGATCTCCGAAGCCGACGACGTCCGAAGCAAGCTCACCGCCGAGGGCGTGCTGGCCTGCGCCGGCACGATCGCCGAGGGCACGGTCGACAAGGTCGACGAGCTGGGCGGCGGTAGGTTCCGGGTCGTACTGGATGTGGAGCACCGCTACAAGCCGGAGGGCGGCGGGGCGCGGCTGAGCTTTGTCACCGAGGGGGCGGAGACGAAGACGTACTACCGCACCGGTGCGCGGATCCTGGTTCTCGTCCCCGAGAACGCGGCGGAGGGGCCCGAGACGTTCCGGGAAGGCGATCCGCCGCTGCCGGACGGCGGACCGGGCGCCCCCTCGGGGCCGGTGCGCGACGCCCTGGACTGGGGGCGGCAGTGGGTCGAGCAGGCCCTTCCGGGCTCCCGGGGGGTCGACTGCCCTCACGAGTGATCACGACCTTCCGAAAGTCGTTGCAGATTTCACCACTCTCCCTTTACCTTTCCCTTGCCCGATCTTTATGGCAGGTACATGCCATTAACGTGCAGGGGGATGTGCTGTGAGTACAGGCAGATCGAAGCTCTCGTGGCGGACCGCGGCAGCCGTGGCCGCCGCGAGCGCCGTCATCGGGATCGGCGCGTGGAGCGCCGTGGGGGAGGAGCCGGCGGGCCCGCGCCTCGACACGCGGGCCGAGCGGATCATGTACGGACGGGAGACCCGCCAGTTCGACACGCTGGAGCAGCTGGTCGGATCGACCCCGTACATCGTCAAGGCGACCGTGACGGACATCCAGCCCGGCCGGAGCGTCGGCGACGCGGAGAGCGGAGGGGTCGAGCAGGCGCGCGACGTGACCCTCGCCGTCGAGGTGAAGTACAAGAAGGCGCTGCTTCCCTCCACCCTCGTCGTCGAGGAGTGGGGCTGGGACTCGGAAGGAGCGGGGTACCAGGTCGAGAACGTGGCCTGGAGCAAGGTCGGCGACAAGGGCTACTACTTCCTCACCAAGAGCTCGGCCGCCGACCGCTACAAGCTGATCAACACCCAGGGGCGGGCGCTGGAGACCAGCGACGGCATGCTCGAACTGTCGGCCGACCCCGACTCGGACCTCGCCACCTACTTCAACGGGTGGACCTCGGTCGATCTCGCCGGGCAGATCATGTACCTGCTCCGGCCGGAGAACAGCGACCAGTTGCAGACCGTGCCCCAGGCACCGGCCGCCCCCACCGCGTCCATGACGGCGCCCGCGGCCGAGGACGGCACCGAGGAGCCCTACCCGGACGACTCGGTCGACGACGGCTCGGAACCGAGCGCGTCGCCCACGAGCTGAGCGATGCGGCGCCCGCTCGCGCACACCGCCTCTCCATGCGTCCGTCTCACCATGCGTCCGTCCCGACAGAAAGCGAACCGACGTGCCCAGACTCTCCCCCCGGCTGAGCGCCGTGCTCGCCGTGGCCGCCTCTCTCACACTGGCCCTGCCCTCCGCGGCCCGCGCCGACCATGACGACTCAGGGACGGATCCCGACAACAGGAACCAGGCCGTCAAGGGCTTCAACCTGAGCACCAACGGCACCAACGCGATGAACCACGGCAAGGCCGAACTGGAACGCAGTGTCATCACCACCTCGTGGGGCGGCGGCGACATCGAGGTCTACGACTCCAACTACGGCGACACCGACTGGGCCGGACGCACGGACTGCACGGACTGGAACGCGCTGTGGACCTCGTGCGACATCATCCGCGTCCGGTTCAACCAGTACTACGGCATGTCCGCTTCGCAGTGGCGCAGTCTCGGCTGCCACGAGTTCGGCCACACCGCGGACCTCGGACACCGCAAGAAGTCGAACGACACCGACAACAACTCCTGCATGCGTGAGGAGATCTGGCCCACCCACTACGACCAGCACGACCTCAACGCGATCAAGGCGGGGACGTGACCACGCGCAAGAGCCTGCTGGTCGCCTTGGCGGGCGCCGCCGCACTCGCGATCGGCGCCACCGCGTTCCTCCCCGGCGGGCAGTCGGAGGCGGACGAGTTCAAGGCATCCGCGAAGAGCGCGGAGTTCTGCCGCACCGCCGCTCCGCTGGATCTCCAGCAGACCGAGCAGCTCACTCCGCACAAGCGCGAGCACATCATCGAGGACCTCAACGACGGTCTCCCCGAGGGCGCCGCGGAGGACTTCGGCCGACTCCTCGCCTGGTACGAGCATCCCGAACCGGAGCACGAGGAGGCCGCCCGCGAGTCGAGCTACGCGGTCGGCGAATTCATCGAGCTGGTCTGCGCGGACATCAACATCGGCGGGATCCGGGCGTCCCGCTGAGCCCTCAGCCGGAGGCGCGGTGACGGATCGCTCCGGCCCGCTGGGCCAGGGCGCCAGGAACACGAGAGGGGCGGGTGTCCGTCGGACACCCGCCCCTCCCCTGTCTTACCCGTGCGTCACGGGGTGACCTTCTCGATCTTCACGCTGCCGATGCCCGCGACCGTGCCGCGCGCGTTCACCAGCTGGACCTGGCCGAAGAACTCACGGCCCTCCGGAGCGGCCGCCAGGGCGGTGACGCTCGCGGACACGTTCGCCGAGGCACCCGTGGCCAGCTTCACCGCGGCCGAGTCGTCGACCGTGACGGCGCCCAGGGCGGCGGAGAAGAACACGTCCTGGTAGTCGTACGCGGTGGAACCGGACGGCACCGCGTAGCCGATGACCTGGACGGTGTACGTACCGGCGGCCGGGTTCGCCACCGAGACAGCCTCCTCCGAGTCGCCGTCGGCGGAGGTACCCGCCTCGCTGCCGTCGGGGGCGAGGACGACCAGGTCGAGGTCGGCGGCGGCGTCGGAGACGTTGCCGATCACCACGTCGAGCGACTTGGCGCCCTCGGGGACGTCGACCGTGGAGGTCTGCGTGACGCCCTCGGTGATGGTCGGACGGGCCGACTTGGCCGAGCCGAGCGGACCGCCGACCAGCTTGCCGTCGAGGGCGGCGAAGTTGTTCGTCACCTTCCAGGAGGCGGCGACCGGCGTGCCGACCTTGGCCTCGGGAACCGTCACGACCTCCGGGGCGAAGGCGGCGCCGAGGACGGTGACGTCCAGCTTGTACGGGTTGTCGAGCAGCGGCGACGTACGGCGCGACTCGACCTCGATCTCCCAGACGCCGGCCTGCGGGTCCGCGTACGAACGCACGTCGGGCTTGCAGCCGTTGCCGTCGAGGTAGTTGTTGTAGCAGTACGGGGTGCCGGTGTTGTCGACCGGAGTGCCGTACGGGTGGATCGCGATGAACCGGGTCTGGCTCTTGTCCTTCAGCCCGCCGATCGCGACCTCGAGGGACTTGGCGCCCTCGGGGACGGTCACGAAGTAGGACTGCGAGCTGTTGCGCTGGACGGTGTTGGACGCCGCGAAGGTGTACTTCACCGGCGTCGAGACCACGACCGTGTTCAGGATCTGCTTGTCGACGCCCTCGGTGAACGGGTCGTCGACGTTCAGGATCACACTCTTGATGCCGGCGGACGGCGCCTTGGCGACGATCTTCACGGTGACCGGCTTGTTCAGCTCCAGCTTGACCAGCGGGGAGCCGGCGATGGAGAAGGTGCCGGAGGCGTTGTTCTCCAGGCTCAGCCGGTGCCAGATCGGCTTGGCGTCGCCGGTGGTACGGGTGATCGTGACGTCGTACGACTTCTTGACGCCGACCTTCAGGCCGCCCTCACGGTCGTAGATGCCGGTGCCGAAGCCCGGCGTCTTCAGGAACTGGTCGATCGCGGTGTCGACCGGCGCCTTGACGGTGTACTCGTCGGCACTCGCGCCGTCCCGGATCGCGTCCCAGGCGTCGACGATGTCGATGCGGCCCGCGCCCTCCTCGTACGCCTGCACACCCTTGATGTGGTGGGCGGTCGAGGTCAGTGCCGTGCGCAGGGTCGCCGGGCTGAGGGCGATGTGCTTCTGCTTGGCGGCGGACAGCAGCAGCGCCGAGGCGCCCGCGGCCTGCGGGGAGGCCATCGAGGTGCCCTGGAGCATCGAGTAGCCGGCCGGCAGCGTGTAGCCCGACTCGGCGACCGGAGAGCCCGGCAGCCAGGTCTGGGTGGTGTTGATCGAGGCACCCGGGGCGACGAGCGTCGGCGTGAAGCCGCCGTCCTCACGCGGGCCGCGCGAGGAGAAGGGCAGCAGCGCGTACGGCTTCGTCACGGCGGAGCCGTAGTTGGACGCCCAGGTCTCCTTGGAGATGGCGGCGCCGACCGAGATCACCTTGTCGGCCAGACCGGGGTCGCCGATGGTGTTGGCACCCGGGCCGGAGTTGCCCGCGGAGATCACGAGCTGCACACCGTAGGTGTCGATGAGGCGCGTGTAGAGCTCGGCGCGCGCGTTGTTGCCGTCGTTCAGCGCCGGCAGACCGCCGATCGACATGTTGACGATGTCGACACCGCGCTTGGTGACGAGGTCGATCATGCCCTCGGTGAGCGCGACGTTGGTGCAGCCGCCGGTCCAGGTGCAGGCACGGGACGAGACGATCTTCGCGCCCGGGGCCGCGCCGTTCATCCTGCCGCCGAACAGGCCGTTGGCGGAGGTGATGCCGGCGACGTGGGTGCCGTGCTCGGACTCGATGACGCCGATGTTGACGTAGTCGGACTTGGCACCGGCCGCGTTGTAGACGACGTCCTTGCGGATCTCGACGACGAACGGCTGGCGCTCGACGACGTCCGTGGCCGGGTTGTCGGTACCGAAGTAGCCGATCTGGAACCCGTCCTTGTACGGCTTCATCGCCGTGTCGTCGGTGAAGTCGTGGTTGTTGTTCAGGTCGACCCGGACCGTGCCGGCGGCGGCGTCGTAGAGCACGCCCCATTCGTCGGTGGTGTCGCCGTCGCGGTTGGCGTCGCCCTTGGCGTCACCGCCGGTGGTGGCCGCCTCGCGGAACAGGTTGAACTGGTAGGCGCCCGCCGGGGCCTGCCAGGTGGCGCCCGCGATGGTGAAGGTCGGGCCGCTGACCGGGTTGTTCATCCGCCGCCAGGTGGCGTCCTGGTCGTTGACCGGGTCGGTCGAGGTCACCCAGTCGACGATCTTGCGCTCGCCGGTGGTGGTCTTCTGCAGCGCCGGGTGACCGAGGTCGACACCGGAGTCCAGGATGCCGATGGTGACGCCGCGGCCGTCCGCCTTCGGGTGGTCCTGCACGAACTCGACGGCGCCCGTCTCGAAGGACGGGTTGTACGGGTTCACGGCGGGGGTCTTCTTGTCCGGCGCCGGGTAGGTCTTCGTCGTCGCGGCGGACGCGGCACCCTTGGCGGTGTCGGCGGCCGGCGTCGGGTCGTCGAGCGCGATCTCCTGCCGCAGGTCGATGCCGTGCACGGAGGAGAGCTTGGCGGCGGCCGCGATGGCCGCGTCGGCCTTGGCGGTCGGCACGGTGGCGCGGACGTAACCGAGCTTGTCGTAGGTCTTGCCCACGAGTCCGCCCTTGACCGCGTCCAGCTCCTCGGCGACCTGCTCGGTCTTGCCGGGGGCGGTGGCGACCATCATAGTGACGTTCTTGTCGCCGGCTGCCTTGGCCTCGGTGAGGAGCTCCGCGTCGTCCGAACCGAGCTTCTCGGCGGCGGACTTGACGCCCGGGTCGGCCGCGGCCGGCGTGCCGGCGTCGGCGGAGAAGGCCAGGGGAATCGGTCCGGCCGCGGAGAGGGCGGCCACGAGACCGGCGGCCACGGCTATGCGCACCACGCGTCTCGCGCTGCCCGATATCGGATCGCGCTGGGGGGTGTGGGTCATCGGCATCCCTTGTAGGTAAAGGAACGTGCGTTCTGCGAGCGCACAGCTTTACGCATGGGAAGGATGTTTAGGGAGAGTTGACCGAATCGATATGGGGTGGTGGGGAAAACCCGCGATCCCTTTTGGGAAGTTGAGCAGCAAAAGGGACAAGTCTCTTACGTTTCTCTCAGCTTTCTCTGGCGCGCGCATAGTGCCGCGACGCCTTCGCCCGGTTCCCGCACGCCGCCATCGAGCACCAGCGGCGCGTGCCGTTCCGCGACGTGTCGAAGAAGTGCAGGATGCACGCCTCGTGGGCACAGCCCCGGATGCGGTCCGGCGCGGTGGCGAGGAGCTCCAGGTAGTTGCGGGCGGCGAGCCAGGCGGGCCCCCACGCGGGGTCGCGGAACTCCGGGACCTCGCCCGGCCCTGCGGCGGTGAGGGTGGCCCGGATGCGGCCATGATCGAGCACGGCGTCCAGCGGGGCCGTCTCGCCCCCGTCGACGGCCTTCCGCAGCGCGTCCCGCGCCTGGAGGGTGTGCCGCAGCGTCGGCGCGTCGGCCGCGAACCGTCCGTCGAGCGCGTTGGCCGCCAGCCATACGGCGAGCCCGTCGTCGTCCCGGAGCAGGTCCTGGACGGAGCCTTCCCGCATCCACCGCGTGTTGAGCAGGTCGAGGGCGAGGGGCTCGCCGGTGAGGGGGCGCGGGTCGGCCGACATGTGGAGGCTCCTTCGGTGCTAACCGCTCAAGGGTACGTGAGGGGTTGCGACCCTCGCATCTAACCACTAACTTTAATGACAGAGGTTAGCCATGAGGGCGGCCGTTTCCCTGGGGAGAGTCATGACCTTGCGCACCGGACACGTCGGCCTGAACGTCACCGACCTCGACCGCTCGCTCGCCTTCTACCGGGACGTCCTGGGCTTCACGCTGATCGGCGAGGGCAAGGAGGAGGGCCGCCGGTACGCGTTCCTGGGTGACGGCTCGGCCCTCGTCCTCACGCTCTGGCAGCAGGCGGCGAACGGCTTCGCGGGCGACCGCGCCGGCCTGCACCACCTCGCCTTCGAGGCGGGCTCGATCGAGCGGGTGCGCGAGTACGAGGAGGCGCTGCGGACGTACGGAGTGGAGTTCGCCTACGAGGGGGTCGTCGCCCACCGTGAGGGCGCGGCGTCCGGCGGCATCTTCTTCCACGACCCTGACGGGACCCGGCTGGAGATCTCGGTGCCGAGCGGCGCGGAGGGCGCGCCGGCGCCCGTGGAGTCGGCTCCGACCTGCGGGTTCTTCTAGCCATGGGCGCGTATCACGCGGGTTCGCGTGCCGTGCAGGACCGGGTGGGTGTGCGGGAGCGGGCGGACCACGTGGGGGCCTCGATCGGCGAGGGCATCAAGCCGGTCGCCGCCGCCTTCCTCGGCTTGCAGCCCCTGCTGGTCGTGGGCGCCGCGGACGCGTCGACGGGTGAGGTCTGGGCGTCGGCGCTGCACGGGCCGCCGGGTTTCGTGCGGGCGACCGGCCCTCACCAGATGTCGGTGACGGGAGGGGGGCCGGCCTCGGACCCGCTCGCCCCGGCCCTCACCCGCGACGGCACCCTGGTCGGCACGATCGCCCTCGACCCCCGCACCCGCCGCCGGATGCGCCTCAACGGCCGACTCCGGCCCACCGAGCGGGGGTTCACGGTGACGGCGGAACAGGTCTTCGCCAACTGCCCGAAGTACCTGCAGAAGAGGGACGCGTACGAGGTGGTGACCGACCGGCCCGAGCAGGAACCCCACCACGGCTCCGAACTCACCGTCTCCCAGGCGGCGTTCATCACCGCGTCCGACACCTTCTTCCTGGCGACCGTCCACCCGGGCGGCGCCGACGCCAGCCACCGCGGCGGCAACCCCGGCTTCGTGCACGTCGCTTCACCGCGCGAGCTCAGCTGGCGGGACTACCCGGGCAACTCGATGTTCCTCTCCCTGGGGAACCTCGACGCCGACCCCAGGGCGGGCCTGCTGTTCCTGGACTGGACGACCGGCACGACCCTCCAGCTCACGGGCGAGGCACGGACGGAGTTCGCAGGCACGGAACGCCGGGTCCGTTTCACCGTCACGCAGGCCGTCGAACGGCCGTCGGCGATCCCGCTGCGCTGGTCGGCCCCGGAATACTCCCCGGCCAATCCTGACCCGGCGGGCTAACTTCACTGCATGCGCAAGAAGTTGAGGGTGGCGGCCTACGCCATGTGTGTCCGTGAGGATCAACTGCTGCTCGCCCGCTGGATCGGTGACGACGGCCGGCCGGAGTGGACCCTGCCGGGCGGCGGGACGGAGCACGGGGAGGATCCGTACGACACGGTGCTGCGGGAGGTGGAGGAGGAGACGGGGTATCTGGTGGAGATCACCGGCCTGCTCGGTGTGAACTCCTTCCGCCACCCCATCCCGCGCGGCCTGGGCCAGGACATCGACCAGCACCAGGTACGGCTCGTCTACGAGGCCCGCGTCACCGGCGGTGAGCTCCGGCACGAGATCGGCGGCTCCACCGACATGGCGGCCTGGCACCCCCTGACGGAGGTACCCGCGCTGAACCGGGTCGGGCTGGTGGACGTAGGGCTCGCGCTGTGGCGGGAGCGGCCGGTGACGGGACGGCTGTAGACCCCTCCAGTACCCCGCCAGATGAACAGGGAGTGACCATCACCCCGTCGACAGGCGAGCCCTCGTAGACACCCAGGGTCCCCCAAGATCCACGTACGGTGATCGGCGTCGGGCGTTGCCATCTCGTTCACGTACAGGTCATTCCCGGTGCCAACGATCCAGAGCGAGCGGGGAATTCGCGACAGCGAGCGCCCCGCGACCACTGCCGACGCGTTCGCACTCGGGGAGATCGCGCCATGTCGCGCATACGCTCTGTCGCCACCTCCGCCCTGGCGGTCAACCGCCGTACCGTCCTCGCCGCCACCGGCGCCGCAGCCGTCTCCGCCGGCGTCGGCTACGCCCTGCGGCCCACCGACAGCCAGGCCGCCACCACCACGCCCGCCGCCGGCACCCCGGCGGAGGCGCCGGTCGCCCAGTCCCGGCGGGCCCCGGCGGCCGCCCCCCTCGCGCCCTACACCCGTGGCACGACGGTCGCCACCGTCGCCGCTCCGCGCACCTCCTCCGGCTTCCGGCGCCTCGGCGACGGTCCCGGCTGGGCGCGGGTCGTGCGCGGCGACCTCGCCGCCGCGAAGTCCGGCCGGGCCGGCCGCCGTACCGCGCTCGCCGCGTTCGTGCAGCTCACCGACATGCACATCATCGACGCCCAGCACCCGATGCGCCTGGAGTACCTGCGCTCGACCGACGTGCACGCCTGGCGCCCCCAGGAGGCGCTCACCGTGCACGGCGCGATCGCCCTCGTCGAGCGGATCAACGCCCTGCGCGGCGCCCCCGTCACCGGCGCCCCGCTGCACTTCGCGATGACCACCGGCGACAACACGGACAACAACGCCAAGACGGAGCTGGAGTGGTTCCTGACGGTGATGAGCGGCGGCCGGATCAGCGCCAACTCCGGTGACGCGCGGCACTACGAGGGCGTCATGAACAGCGGCATCAAGCAGTACTGGCAGCCCGACAGCACGGTCCGCGACGCCGACAAGCAGCGCGGCTTCCCGCACCTCGCCGGCTTCCTCGCCGCCGCGATCCGCGAGCTCAACAGCCCCGGCCTGAACCTGCCCTGGTACTCCACGGTCGGCAACCACGACGCCATGCCGCTCGGCTGCTACGGCTCCCACGCCGACCCCTGGCTCACCGAGTACGCGATGGGCGGCAAGAAGCTCATGAGCCTGCCGGCCGCCGAGGCGAAGAAGCTCCAGGACGCCATCAAGACGGCCAAGGACCCCAAGGGCGCCGGCTTCCGCGAGCTGCTCAAGGCGCACGCCCGCGACATGCGCTCGGTCACGCCGGACGAGAACCGGGCACCGTACACGCCGACCGAGTACCTCAAGGCCCACCTCGACCCGGCCCACCGCGGCCTCGGACCCGTGGGCCACGGCTACTCCACCGCCAACCTCGACGCGGGCACCCAGTACTACTCCTTCCGCATCGCCGACGACGTCATCGGCATCAGCCTCGACACCACCGACGCCGGCGGCCACTACGAAGGGTCCGTGGGGACCGCCCAGCTGAAGTGGCTGGAGAAGACCCTGAAGGACAACAAGGACTCGTACGCCATCGTCTTCAGCCACCACACCAGCAAGTCGATGGACAACACCCGCCCCGACCCGGCCCGCCCCGGCGAGCGGCGGCACAGCGGTGCGGAGGTCGTCTCCCTGCTGTCCCGCCGGCGCAATGTGCTGGCCTGGGTCAACGGCCACATCCACCGCAACGACATCACCGCGCACAGCGGCTCCGGCGGTGGCCACGGCTTCTGGGAGATCTCCACCGCCTCCCACGTCGACTACCCCCAGCTCGCCCGCGTCATCGAGCTGGTGGACAACAAGGACGGCACGCTCTCCCTGTTCACCACCTGCGTGGAGTCCTCCGCCCCGCACCGCACCGACTTCGCCGACCTCTCCCAGACGGGCCTGGCGGCGCTGTACCGCGAGCTGTCCTTCAACGCCCCGGGTGCCAGCACCACGCTGGGCGGCGCGGCGCGGGACCGCAACACGGAGCTGGTGCTGAAGAAGGGCTGAAACCGGCTCAACCGCAGCACCCATCTCAACCCCGGACGATTCACCCGTGTCTCCCTCCCCGACCAGCAGCGAAGGCCGGAAGGGGAAGCGCATGAGGACGGTACGGACGACTCTCGTGGCGGTGACGGCGGTGGTGCTGTCGGCGGCACTGGCGGGCCCCGCGTTCGCCGCCCCGAGAGGTCACGGCGACCACAAGGCGACCCGGGAGGCGATCGAGGCCGCCGTGCAGGACGGCGTCCCCGGTGTCACCATCGCCGCGGGGCATTGGTCGGCGGCGGCCGGTGTGGGCAACCTGCGGACCGGTGCGCCCCGTTCGGGCGACGACCGCTACCGCGTCGGCAGCATCAGCAAGACCTTCCTGTCGACGGTGCTGCTCCAACTGGAGGCCGAGGGACGGCTGTCGCTGGACGACACGGTGGAGAAGTGGCTGCCGGGCGTGGTGCGGGGCAACGGCAACGACGGCGGCAAGGTCACCCTCCGGCAACTCCTCAACCACACCAGCGGCATCTACGACTACACCGAGGACGAGGATTTCGTCCGGACGTACTTCACGGCGGACGGCTTCTTCAAGCACCGCTACGACACCAGGTCGCCGCGGGACCTGGTGGCGATCGCCATGACCCACCAGCCGGAGTTCGCGCCGGGCACGACGTGGAAGTACTCCAACACCAACTACATCGTCGCCGGGATGGTGATCGAGAAGGTGACGGGAGCGCCGTACGGCGACGAGATCCGGCGGCGGGTGATCGAGCCGCTCGGCCTGCACGCGACCTCCGTCCCCGGTACCCGCGCCACCCTCCCGCAGCCCAGCAGCCGCGCCTACTCCAAGCTCGCCAGGACGACGACGGGCGCGACGTACGACGTCACGGAACTCAACCCGTCCCTCGCGGGCGCGGCGGGCGAGATTATCTCCGACTCCAGGGACCTCAACCGCTTCTACGCGGCCCTGCTGAAGGGACGGCTGCTGCCGCCGAAGCAGCTGAAGGAGATGAAGACGACCGTGCCGACCGGCGGACCCGGCCAGTACGGTCTCGGCATCGCGAATGTGCAGCTCAGCTGCGGTGTGCGCGTCTGGGGCCACGACGGCGGCATCCACGGCTCCGATTCGGTTGCCCTGACGACTGCGGACGGCCGGCATTCCGTCGCCTTCAACTTCAACGGCGACTGGTCGCAGGAGACGGCCGCGGACGCGGTGGTCGAGGCGGAGTTCTGCGGGGAGTAGCCACGCCGACCCGGATACGAAGCACCGCGTTCATCCGGACGTAACGTCCGTACCGCCTCATATCGGCTAACCCGCAGTTCACGGGGATGGCTCGATCTGAGTGCAAGGCGGGTGGTCGTGTGCGTACGGGACGCGGACTACGGGTGTTGTCGGTCTACGAGGGGTTCTTCTCCGGCGGTGCCCGGATCGTGCACACCGATGTGGTGCTGGGCCTGGTGGAGGGCGGCCAGCACCACCACGTGCTCAGCGTGCACGCGGAGATGTACCGGGAGGCCACCCGCCAGCGCATGCAGGACGACGCGTGCCATCGCGCGCTGACCTCGGCGGGCGTGGTGGTCTCCGCCCTCGACCGCAGGCAGGGTGATCCGGCCGCCTTCACCGGGCCGGACCTGGCCGAAACGGCGAGGGCGATGGCGGCGGCGGACGTCATCCTGTCCCTGAAGGAACAGCCGCTGGCCCTGCTGAACCAGTCCGGCCTGCCCCGCCGCCCGGTCGTGGTCTGCCTGCACCGCTCGGACCCGCAGAACCAGGGCGAGGCGCTGGACGCGCTGAAGGCGGCCATCGCCGACGGCACGGTCGCGGCCGCCGTGTGCTGCGCGGAGTCGACGAGAGCGGCGTACCAGGCGGCGGGCATCCCCGCCGAGCTCCTGCACGTCATCCCCAACGGCGTCGACCTGCTCCGCTTCCGTCCGGACGCGGCCCGCCGCCTGGCGCTCCGCGAGGAGCTGCGCATCCCGGCGTCGGCCCCCGTGGTCGTCTTCGCCGCCCGCTACGACGCGATGAAGAACGTCCCGCTGTTCCTGCGGGCGGCGAAGGAGTGGCTGGACCGGGAGCCGGCCGGGCACGTCCTGATGTGCGGGGCGGGCATGACCCCGGCGAACACGGACCTGATGGCGGACCTGGGCACGCTGGACCGTTCCCGCCTGCATCTGCTGGGTGTGCGCCGGGACATGGAGACCCTGTACGCGGCGTCGGACGTCGTCGCCCTCACCTCCGCCTGGGGCGAGGCGGCCCCGCTCTGTCTCATCGAGGGCATGATGTGCGGCGCGGTCCCGGTGACGACGGACGTCGGCGACAGCGCGGCGATCGTGACCGGCCTCGGCTTCGTGACCCCGCCGGACCCGACGGCGATCGCCACGGCCTGGACGGAGGCGGTGACCGCCCGCCCGGACCTGGCACCCGCCCTCGCGGCCAGCCGCGAACGCTTCAGCCGTACGAGGATGATCGCGTCGTACGCGGCCCTCCTGGACGGCATCCACACCCGCACGACGACCCGCCCGAGCCTGCCGGAGCCGCTGTGAGGAGGCCGGTGAAGCCGGAGCCGGCGGCGTTCCGGCTGGGCCGGTTGTCAGTGGGGTCCGCTTGGATGGGGGCATGTCCGTTCACGCCCTGATCAGCCGCCTGCCCGCGATACCGGCCCTCCGCGACCGCTCCCGGGCCCTGGCCGTGCTCGACGCCGTTCTGTCCCCCGACTGGGAGGACCGTTACTTCTCGTACGACGCCCGCTGGTCGCCCACCGAGGAGATGGCGTCGATGCGGGACGGCAGCGGCAACGAGTACGCGATCGTGTTCTCGCCGGCCGGCGCCTACGCCCGCGGCTTCGACCACGAGTCGCCGATGAGCCCGTACGCGCAGGAGGACCACGAGCCCTGGCCCGGCCTCTTCGACGGGCTGCCCGAGGTGTTCCGGCCGTATGTCACCGAGCCGTCCTTCACCGACGAGAACGGGACGCCGCTGGCCACGGTGTGCTTCTGGCGGGAGGCGGCCGACCCGGCCTGGCGCGCGGGGGCGGTCGAGGCGGGCGGGGAGGACGACGGCAGTGCCGAGTGGCTCTTCGAGGTGCTGCTCGACGGACGGCCCGAGGGATACCGGGAGTTCGCCGAGGAGTACTACGAGACCGGGGTGGACCTCGACGCCGTACGCCATGTCTGGGACCTGCGTCCGCTGACCCAGGACGTGGTGTCCCGGCTGAACCCGTCCCTGGACCTGGGCGAGCTGGAGAAGGAGCTGGCCCTGGTCGGTTACCCGGCCTCCTGATCCGGGCGCGCGAGGAGGGGCCGCCCGGTCCCCTCCGCCCGGCGGCCCCTCCTCTCCCCTCCTGGTCCCGCCCCGGTCCGTCACTACCGGGGCAGCACCACGACATACGCGGCCGGGTCGCGGTCGCCGGACGCCATCAGGGCCGTACGGACCACGGCCGCCTGCTGCTCCATCGACTCGCGGAGCTTCTTCGGGGTGATGTGGACGACCGTGATGCCGAGGCGCTCCAGGTGCTCGCGCTTGCGGGCGTACTCGGACCAGAGGGCGTCCTCGTCCTGGCGGGGGGCTCGGGTGTCCAGTTCGACCGCGACCGCCTGCTCCGGCCAGTAAGCGTCCAGGCCGCCCAGGTGCGGGCCGCCGGGCAGCCGCAGGTCGACGTTCCACACCGGGTCCGGCAGGCCGTGTTCGCGGACCATGCGGTAGAGACGGTCCTCCGCGATCGCCCGGCCCTCGGCGAGCAGGGAGTCCACCGCGTCCACCACGTGCGGCCGGGACAGCAGCTTCGCCGTGTTCAACTCCCGTACCACCGCCGCCGGTTCGCAGTGACCGCCGCGGACGGCCTCGGTGAGCAGCCGGCGCACCGCGCCCGCGTCCGTCAGCTCCGACACCGCGTCCGCCAGCGCCCGCGGCACCGGCGCCACCGGGACGCCCGTCACCTGCTGCGGGGCCGGCAGGGACGCCGTACGGACGATCCGCGCGCTGCCCGTCGAGCGCAGCCGGCGCAGCCGCGGGACCAGGACGTCGATCTTGTCGATGGACATCAGCGGCGGCGAGGACGTGAAGCCGTGCAGGGTCAGGGCCGCGAGGCCGGTCAGCATCGCCTCCGTGTACATCGGGGCGTGCGCCTCCTCCGCGCCGGGCTGTGTCGGGACCCCCGCCGGGCGCTCCTTCGCCGCGTACATCAGGACCGCGTGCAGCCGCTCCTCGCTGGTCGGCGGGCCCGGGTGGAGCAGGATCACGCCCGGGAGGATCTGCTGCCAGGGGCCACCGGGGCGGCACTGCTCGGTCACGTCGGCCGGCGAGACGCCGTGCGTGCGCAGCTGCGCCGTCGTCATCACCCGGCGGTGCACCTCCGAGAGGTGGCGGACCGGGCGGGGGGAGAGCGGGGGGACCGGGGTGTTGTGGTTCATGCAGCGGGGATTCCCGCCGCCGGACCGGCCTCTAACCGCTGTTACGTGCCTGTCGATAAATGCGGACAACACGGTACTAAAGGACGGGTGTTCGGATGCCGAGTAGGCGGCGAAAACCCCTGGTCCGAATGGGGTGGACCAGGGGTTACGGCCGTTATTGACTGAACTTCGTAACGGCTACCTACCGCCCAAGCTCAGGGCAGAGATCGGGCCGTGAAAAGCGGATGGTCAGCCCGCCTTCGCGTCGCACGCCTGCCCCCGCAGCGCCCGCGCCAGGTCGTCCCGCGCCTCAAGCACCAGCCGGCGCAGCGCCGGCGGCGCGTCCTCGTGGGCCGACAGCCACGCGTCCGTCGCGGCGAGGGTGGCGGGGGAGTCCTGGAGCGAGGGGAACAGGCCCCGCACCACGTCCATCCCGATCTGGATCGACCGGTCCGCCCACACCCGCTCGATCGCCGCGAAGTACTTCTGGACGTACGGCGCCAGCAACTCCCGCTGCGAGGACTGGTTCCAGCCCCCGATCGTCGCCTCCACCAGCGCGTTCGACAGCGCGTCCGACTCCACCACCTGCGCCCACGCCTGCGCCTTCACCGCCGCCGACGGCCGCGAGGCCAGGCAGCGGACCTGGTGGCGCTTGCCGGACGCGGTGTCGTCGCGGGCGAGCTCGGCCGCCAGCACCTCCTCGTCGGCGACCCCGTGCGCGGCCAGCGGACCGAGGAACGCCCAGCGCAGCTCCTGGTCGACCGTCAGACCGTCGATCTTCGCCGACCCCTCCAACAGGCCCTGGAGCAGCTGGAGATCGGCCTCGCCGGACGCCGCGGACGCGAAGAACCGCGCCCACGCCAGCTGGTGCTCGCTGCCCGGCTCGGCCAGCCGCAGCTCCTTCAGCGCGCCCTCGGCGAGCAGCCGCTCACCCGTCGGACGCCACTCGGGCGCCACATAGTTGACCAGCGAGGAGTGCGCCCACGCGTGGAGCATCTGGAGCACGCCGATGTCCGACTCGCGGCCCGCGAAGCGCAGCACCAGGTCCACGAAGTCGCGGGCCGGCAGCAGCGCGTCCCGCGTCATGTTCCACAGCGCGGACCAGCACAGGGCGCGGGCGAGCGGGTCCGTCAGATCGCCGAGGTGCGCCTTCAGTGTCTCCAGCGACTCCGTGTCGAACCGCGTCTTGCAGTACGTCAGGTCGTCGTCGTTGACCAGCACCAGCTCCGGCGCCTCGGCACCCACCAGCTCCGGCACGACCGTGCGCGGCCCGTCGACGTCCACCTCCACGCGCGCGTACCGCTCGACGGCGCCGTCGGCGCCCTTGCGGTACAGGCCCACCGCGATCCGGTGCGGGCGCAGTTCGGGGTGCGACTCGGCGGCCTCCTGCAACACCGCCAGCTCGGTGATCCGGCCCTCGGCGCTCAACAGCACCTGCGGGGTGAGGGAGTTGACGCCGGCCGTCTGGAGCCAGGACCGCGACCACGCCGCCATGTCCCGGCCGCTGGTCTCCTCCAGCACCGACAGCAGATCGCCGAGGCGCGTGTTGCCGTACGCGTGCCGCTTGAAGTAGCGCCGCGCGCCTTCGAGGAACGCGTCCTGCCCGACGTACGCCACCAGTTGCTTGAGCACCGAGGCGCCCTTGGCGTACGTGATGCCGTCGAAGTTGAGCTTCGCGTCCTGGAGGTCGCGGATGTCGGCGGTGATGGGGTGCGTGGAGGGCAGCTGGTCCGCGCGGTACGCCCAGGCCTTGCGGCGGTTGGCGAAGGTGATCCAGGCGTCCTTGAAGCGGGTCGCGCCCACGTTGGCGAACGTGCCCATGAAGTCCGCGAAGGACTCCTTCAGCCACAGGTCGTCCCACCACACCATGGTGACCAGGTCGCCGAACCACATGTGCGCCATCTCGTGCAGGACGACGTTGGCCCGGCCCTCGTAGGACGCCTGCGTCACCTTGCCGCGGAAGATGAACTCCTCGCGGAAGGTGACCAGTCCCGGGTTCTCCATCGCGCCGAGGTTGTACTCGGGCACGAACGCCTGGTCGTACTTCCCGAACGGGTACGGGTAGTCGAAGTGGTCGTGGAAGAAGTCCAGGCCCTGCTTGGTGACGAGGAAGATGTCGTCCGAGTCGAAGTGCGGGGCGAGCCCCTTGCGGCACATCGCGCCGAGGGGGATCTCCAGCGTGCTGCCGTCGGCGAGGGTGCGGGAGTAGGAGTCGGTCACGTAGTGGTACGGACCGGCCACCACGCACGTGATGTACGTCGAGATCGGCTTCGTCTCCGCGAACCGCCACACGCCGTCCGCGCGCTCCCCGACCCCGTTGCTCCAGACCGTCCACTCCTCCGGCGCGCGCACCTCGAAGCGGAACGGGGCCTTGAGGTCGGGCTGCTCGAAGTTGGCGAAGACCCGGCGGGAGTCGGCCGGCTCGTACTGCGTGTAGAGGTAGACCTCGCCGTCCTCGGGGTCGACGAAGCGGTGCAGGCCCTCGCCGGTGCGGGAGTAGGCGCACTGGGCGTCCACCACCAGCTCGTTCTCGGCGGCGAGCTCCTCCAGCGTGATCCGGGAGCCGTCGAAGACCTGACCCGGGTCGAGATCACGGCCGTTGAGGGAGACGGAGGTCACACTCGGCGCGATCAGGTCGGCGAAGCTGGTGGCGCCGGGCTCGGCGCAGCGGAAGCGGATCGTGGTGACGGACCGGAAGGTGCGCGGGGACTCGTCGCCGTCCTCGACGGCCGAACGCACGTCGAGGGACACGTCGTACCCGTCGACGGAGAGCAGGGCGGCCCGCTCCCGGGCCTCGTCACGGGACAGATTCTCACCGGGCACGGGCGGCACTCCCTGAAGTCGACAGCGGGTGGTGTTCGGTATGTGGACAGCACCGATCCTGCCATGTGCCCCTGACGCTCGGGAGCAGGGAATGGGGTGCGGGTGGACGGCGTTGTCCGTACGAATCGAACACTTTCCTTAGGAGACGCATGTCCGAGACCGCGAGCACCGCCGCGAAGACCCCCGTCGACTTCTGGTTCGACCCTCTGTGTCCCTGGGCGTGGATGACCTCGCGGTGGGTGCTGGAGGTGGAGAAGGTCAGGGACATCGAGGTGCGCTGGCACATCATGAGCCTGGCCGTGCTCAACGAGCCCAAGCTGGACGAGCTGCCCGAGGAGTACCGCGAGCTGCTGGAGACCAAGGCCTGGCAGCCGATCCGCGTGGTCACCGCGGCCTGGCAGAAGCACGGCGACGACATCCTCGGCCCGCTCTACACCGCACTCGGCACCCGTATCCACAACGAGGGCCAGGGCCCGGCCCGCGAGGCCGTCGAGGGCGCCCTGGCGGAGGTCGGCCTGCCCGCCGACCTGATCGAGTACTTCGACCAGAAGGACTTCGAGTTCGACGCCGAGCTGCGCGCCTCCCACAAGGAGGGCATCGAGAAGGTCGGCCAGGAGGTCGGCACCCCCGTCATCGCCGTCCCCGGCCCCGACGGCGAACAGATCGCCTTCTTCGGCCCGGTCGTCACCCCGGCCCCCAAGGGCGACGACGCGGCCCGCCTCTGGGACGGCACCCTGGCCGTCGCCTCGGTCCCCGGCTTCTACGAGATCAAGCGCACCCGGACCAAGGGTCCGGACTTCAGCAACCTGTAGGGATCACTCCGCGGGCTCGGCGGCCGGGTTCTGGAACTCCTCCGGGAGCCGGGCGCCGTCACGCTGGTGGTGTGCGGGCTGGTAGAAGCGGCAGCCCGCGGAGGTGCAGCGCCACAGGTCGGTCCGGCCGCGGTGCCGCTGCTCCACCACCGTCCACTCCCGGCCTTCGAGCATGCGGAACTTCCGGTCGTACTTCTTGCAGGTCGGGCAGTACTTCTTCGCGAAGAACATCGGCCCCTCCTCGGCTTCTCCGAGTTCGTAGTACAGCGCGTACGCGCCGAACCCGCCCCCGAAATCCCTCGCTCCGCTACCGCACCGGGCTCGATCGGTCCCAACGGCGGAAGATGGTCCTGGATGTGTGGGAGGCCGGATGGAGCAGGAGACGTGGCTCGGGATCGACCTCGGGACGCAGAGCGTCCGCGCCCTGCTCGTCACGGCCGACGGCACGGCCCTCGGCAGCGGCTCGGCCCCGCTGCGCGGGCGGCGTGACGGCGTACGGCACGAGCAGGACCCGGGGGAGTGGTGGACGGCGGTGTGCACGGCGTCCCGGGTGGCGCTGCGCGAGCGTCCCGGCCGGGTGGGCGGGCTCGCGGTGTGCGGGACGTCCGGGACCGTGCTGCTGACGGACGGCGGCGGGCGGGCGGTGAGCCCGGCGCTGATGTACGACGACGGGCGGGCGTGGGCGGAGGGGGAGCGGCTGCGCGGGGCGGGCCTCGCGGTGCCGAACACCTGGGGGCTGCCGAAGGCCCTGTGGCTGCGCCGCGTGCACGGCCCGGGCCGGGTCACCCACCAGCCCGACGTGATCACCGCCCGCCTCACGGGCGGCCCCGTCCCCACCGACTCCAGTCACGCCCTGAAGACGGGGTACGACGTGGCGGGCGGCGCCTGGCCGCATCTTCCGGGCGGGCCGGAACTGCCCGACGTCGTACGCCCCGGCACCCGCCTCGGCGAGGTCTGCGCGAGCGCCGCCGACGCCACCGGCATCCCCGCCGGCACCCCGGTCTTCGCCGGCATGACGGACGGCTGCGCGGCCCAGATCGCGTCCGGTGCCCTGCGCGCGGGCTCCTGGAACTCGGTGCTCGGCACCACCCTGGTCCTCAAGGGCGCCGCCCCGGCCCCGGTCCACGACCCGACCGGCGTGCTCTACAACCATCGCGCCCCCGACGGGAGTTGGCTGCCCGGCGGCGCCTCCGGCGTGGGCGCGGGCGTGCTGACGGCGGCGTTCGCGGGGGCGGACCCGGTGGTGATGGACCAGCGGGCGGCGCGCCACGAACCGGCCGGCGCGATCGCCTACCCCCTGGCCTCCCCCGGGGAACGCTTCCCCTTCCTGGCCCCCGGCGCGACCGCCCTGCTGCTCGGCGAGCCCGCGGGCGAGGCCGACCTGTGGGCCGCGCTCCTCCAGGGCGTCGCCTTCACCGAACGGCTCTGCCTGGACTACCTCCACCATCTCGGCGCCCCCCTCGACGGCCCCCTCACCTTCACCGGCGGCGCGGCCCGCAGCCCGTACTGGAACCAGCTGCGCGCCGATGTCCTCGGCCGCGAGGTACGGGTACCGGAACAGACCGAACCGGCCCTGGGAATGGCCGCGTTGGCCGCCCACGGGGTCACCCGGGACGCACTGCCCGACATCGCGGAGCGGATGGTCCGCATCCGGGCCGTCCTCGAACCCCGCCCGGACCGCACGAGCCGCTTCACCGAGCCGTACGCCCGCCTGGTCGACGAACTCACGGCGCGGGGCTGGCTGCCGCCCCCGGTCGCGGCCCATGCGCACGCCCGTCTCGGCCGGGATACTGCGGACTCATGAGCAGCACGACCCTCCTCCTCGCCCGCCACGGCCAGACCGTCTGGCACGCCGAGAACCGCTACGCCGGCGTCAGCGACATCGCCCTCACCGACGAGGGCCGCGCCCAGGCCGAGGCGCTCGGACGCTGGGCCGCCACCCACCCCGTGGACGCGATCTGGACGTCCACGGTGTCCCGGGCCATCGCCACCGCCGCCCCCGCCTGCCGCGCTCTCGGCCTCACCTCCCACCCCGAACCCGGCCTGCGCGAATGCGACTTCGGGGTGCTGGAGGGCCGTACCCTCGCCGAGTTCGCGGCGCAGGACCCGCGGGCGGCGGAGGCGTACCGCGCCGACCCGGTGGCGCACCCGTTCCCCGGCGCCGAGGACCCGAAGGAGGCGGCGCGGCGCGGTGTCGCCGCCCTGCGCCGCATCGCGCGGGCCCATTCAGGCGAGCGCGTTCTCGTCGTCGCCCACAACACCCTGCTGCGGCTGGCCCTGTGCGAGCTGCTGTCCGTTCCGCTCGGCGAGTACCGCCGGGTGCTCCCGCGGTTGCGGAACGCGGCGATCACCGAACTCCGGGTGACCGCCACGGGATCCGCCGGACTTCTCTCCCTCAATGTGCCGTGCGACCTGCGCCTTCCGTAGCACCATGGGCACATGACGGAGATCGACACCTCGGTACCCCATTCGGCCCGCATCTGGAACTACTGGCTCGGCGGCAAGGACAACTACCCGGTGGACGAGGAGGCCGGCGACGCCTACACGGCCGTCTTCCCCGGCATCGTCACCATCGCCCGCAGCAGCCGCGCCTTTCTCGGCCGCAGCATCCGGTACCTGGTGCAGGAGGCGGGCGTACGGCAGTTCCTGGACGTCGGCACCGGCCTGCCGACCGTCGACAACACCCATGAGGTCGCCCAGCGGATCGCCCCCGAGGCGCGGATCGTCTACGTCGACAACGACCCGCTCGTCCTGACCCACGCCCGCGCCCTGCTCACCTCCACCCCTCAGGGCGTGACGGCGTACGAGGACCTGAGTCTGTACGAGCCCGAGCGCATCCTGGAGCAGGCGGGCCAGACCCTCGACCTCTCCCGGCCCACCGCCCTGATCCTCAGCGGCATCCTCGGCCATGTCGCCGACTACGACCTGGCCCGGGACCTCGTCGCCCGCCTCCTCGCGGGCCTGCCCTCCGGCAGCTATCTGTGCGTCAACGACGGCTCCCGCGGCACCGACCCGGACTACGAACAGGCCCAGGACGGCTACAACGAGACCGGTGCCGTCCCCTACTTCCTGCGCCCGGTCGAGCAGATCACCGCGTTCTTCGACGGCCTGGAACTGGTGGAGCCGGGCGTCGTCTCCGTCCCCCTGTGGCGCCCGGACGCCGGCAGCACGCCGGAGCCGATCGGCCAGCACGGCGGCGTGGGCCGCAAGCCGTAGGCTCCCCGCACACGGGAAGGCCCCCGCGAGTCACGTCCTCGCGGGGGCCTTCCGTCATGCCGCCTGCCACGTGAAGGGTGAGAAGACGATCACGAGCAGGACGCATTCATACACCCGTCAGGGCGCGAGCAGCAGCACATCCGCGCGGGACCTGGCCGCCTCGTAACGCCGGGCCACGTCCTGCCAGTTGACGACGGCCCACATGGCGTCGATGAAGTCGACCTTCTGGTTCTTGTACTGGAGGTAGAAGGCGTGCTCCCAGGCGTCGAACACGAGGATCGGCACCGCGCCCTGGCCGACGTTGCCCTGGTGGTCGTAGACCTGCTCGACGACCAGCCGCCCGCTCACCGGCTCGTACGCGAGCACGCCCCAGCCCGAACCCTGCGTGGTCGCGGCGGCCTTGGTGAGCTGCGCCTTGAAACCGGCGTACGACCCGAAGGACTCGGCGATCGCGTCGGCGAGGTCCCCGACCCCGTCGGCGGCCAGCGGCTCGCCGCCGCCGTCCTTCGGGCCGGTCATGTTCTGCCAGTAGATCGAGTGCAGGATGTGCCCGGACAGATGGAAGGCCAGGTTCTTCTCCAGGCCGTTCAGCGCCGCCCACTGCTCCTTGTCCCGTGCCTCCGCGAGCTGCTCCAGCGTGTCGTTGGCGCCCTTCACGTACGCCGCGTGGTGCTTGTCGTGGTGCAGCTCGATGATCTCGGGGCTGATCACGGGGGCGAGCGCGGAGTAGTCGTACGGCAGTTCAGGCAGCGTGTAGACGGGCATGACGGGTCCCCTCAAGAGCTTGTTGCAAGTAGCTTGCAACAACAAGCTAACAGCAAAAAGCCCCCGTGTGGATCACACGGGGGCCTTCGGGGCATTGCGCGAGGTCAGTCCGCGGCCCGCCTGCGCTGCCACGCGTAGCCCACGGTCGCCAGCACCACCGTCATGACGCCGGTCGAGTACAGCTGCACCCGGGTGTCCGCCTCCCGTGCCATCAGTACGAAGATCCCGGCCATCCCGGCCAGCGCCACCCACGTCAGCACCGGGAACGCCCACATCCGCACGGCCAGCTTCTGCGGCGCCTCCCGCTCCAGCTGCCGGCGCAGCCGCAGCTGCGAGACGGCGATGAGGATCCAGACGACCAGGATGACCGCGCCGATCATGTTGAGCAGCCAGGAGAAGACGTCGTCCGGGCGCCAGTAGCTCAGCACCACGCACCCGAACCCGAACACCGAGGACACCAGGACCGCGACCCGCGGCACCCCGCCCGACACCCGGCCCAGCGCCTTCGGGCCCTGCCCGCGCTCCACCAGGGAGTAGGCGATGCGCGAGGCGCCGTAGATGTTGGCGTTCATCGCGGACAGCAGGGCGACCAGGACGACCACGTTCATGAGCTGTCCGGCGCCCGGGATGCCGAGGGAGTCGAGGGCGGCGACGTAGGGGCCCTTCTCCGTGACGGCCGCGGAGTCCCACGGGACCAGCGTCACGATGACCGCCATCGAGCCGATGTAGAACAGCGCGATGCGCCACATGGCCGTGCGGACCGCGCTCGCCACGCCCTTGACCGGGTTCTCCGACTCCGCCGCAGCGATGGTGACCGTCTCCATACCGCCGTACGCGAACACGGAGGCGAGGACCCCGATGATCAGCCCCTCGCCGCCGTTCGGCAGGAACTCCGTCAGGTGCGCGGTCCCCGGCGAGTCCGTGCCCGGCAGGACACCCGCGATCGCCAGCACCCCGAGCACCAGGAACAGGCTGATCGCCCCGACCTTCAGGGCCGCGAACCAGAACTCGAACTCGCCGAAGTTCTGCACGGCGGCGAGGTTCGTCGCGCAGAAGACGACCATGAACAGCGCCACCCACGCCCACTCCGGCGTCCCCGGCAGCCACCCGGTCACGATCTTCGCCGCGCCGATGCCCTCCAGGCCCACGGCCGTGCACAGCAGCACCCAGAACGACCAGCCGGCGGTGAAGCCCGCCCAGGGGCCGATCGCGCGCTCGGCGTGCGCGGAGAAGGAGCCCGACGACGGATACGCGGCCGACATCTCGCCCAGCATCCGCATCACCAGCATCACGAGGAGTCCGGAGAGCGTGTAGGCGAGGACGATCGACGGACCGGCGGCGGCGATGCCCGCCCCGGAGCCCACGAACAGACCGGCGCCGATGACCCCGCCGAGGGCGATCATCGACAGATGGCGCTGCTTGAGACCGTGGGAGAGCGAGGTGCCGGGCTCGGGCGGGGCCTCGACGGGGGTGGTGCTGGGCATGAGCGCGATTCGTCCAGTACGTGAGACGGCAAAACGCCCACAGTCTGGGCGGCCTCTCCGCTCAGAAGGAGAGGCCGCCCAGTATGCGGACGCCGTCCGTACCGGCTGTGATCAGGCGGCCACGCTCGTGTAGTGCGAGGCGTCGCCCTCCACCGAGTAGCTCTCCTTGCCCTCGATGCCGACCGGGATGTCACCGGCGACGGTGACCCGGTGCAGCCGGCGGGCCTGGCGGTCGTAGTTGTCGACGGCGTAGTGCTGGGTGATGCGGTTGTCGAACAGGACGAGCTGGTTCGGCGACCAGCGGTGGCGCAGGATGTGCTCCGGCTTGACCACGTACGACTGGAGCAGGTCAAGGAGCGTGCGCGACTCCGTCACCGACAGGCCCACGATGCGCTGCGCGAACCCGCCGATGAACAGGCCGCGTTCACCGGTGAGCGGGTGGACGCGGACCACCGGGTGGGCGGTGCGGTACTTGATCGACGTGAACTGGGCGCGCTGGGCGGCCTTCTTCTCGTCGATGTCCTCCGCCGGTACGGCGTAGTCGTAGTCGTTGGTGTGCTCGGCCCACAGGGTGTCCGCCAAGTGGCGCAGCGGCTCGGGCAGACTCCGGTACGCCGCCGCGGAGTTGGCGATCAGGGTCTCGCCGCCGTACGGCGGGAGCGTGATGCTGCGCAGGGTGCTGGCCTGCGGCGGGTTGAGGACGAAGGTGACGTCCGTGTGCCAGTGGCTGGCGCTGCCCTGCTCGCTGTCGACGGGCAGCACGTTCGCCGCGCCCGCGACGGCGGGGACCGTGGGGTGGGCGGTGGTGAGGTCGCCGAAGTGGCGGGCGAAGGCCTGCTGGCCCTCGTCGTCGAGGTGCACGTCGTCGAAGACGAGCGCCTTGTGGACGTTGAGGGCGTCGCGGAGGGCGGCGACGGTCTCGCCGTCCAGCGGCTTCGCGATGTCCACTCCGGAGACCTGGGCGCCGATGTGGGCGGTGACCTTGCGGATGTCGAGCGTCATGATCGGGTCCTCTCAGACGAGCGTGGCGGTGTACTGGTTGGCGGGGCGGGGGAGGCCGTAGCGCTCCCGCAGGGTGCGGCGCGGGCCGTACTCCTCGCGGAGCAGGCCGCGGGCGCGCAGGATCGGGACGACGTGATCGACGAAGAGGTCGAGGCCGGAGGGCAGCACGGCCGGCATGATGTTGAAGCCGTCGGCGGCGCCGAGCGTGAACCAGCGCTCGATGGCGTCGGCGACCTGCTCGGGCGTCCCGGCGAAGGTGAGGTGCCCGCGCCCGCCGCCGAGCCGCCCGATCAGCTGCCGTACGGTCAGCCGCTCACGCCGGGCGAGCCCGACGACCAGCGTGTACCGGCTCTTGGCGCCCTCGATGGCGTCCTCGGAGGGCAGGTCGGCGGGGAGCTCGGCATCCAGCTCCAGGGTTCCGGCGGGCAGTTGGAAGAGGCGTTCCAGGTTGGCCACCCCGTGCGCGTGCACGATGTGGTCCTCCAGCTCCTGCTCCGCCGCCCGCGCCTCGGCCTCCGTCGAGCCCAGGACCGGGACGATGCCGGGCAGCACCTTGAGGTGCTCGGGGTCCCGGCCCGCCCGTACGACACGGGACTTGAGGTCGGCGTAGAAGTCCTGCGCGTCCTTCAGCGTCTGCTGGGCGGTGAACACCGCCTCCGCGTACCGGGCCGCGAACGCCTTGCCGTCCTCGCTGGAGCCCGCCTGCACCAGCAGCGGGTAACCCTGCGGCGAGCGCGGTACGTTGAGGGCGCCCTCGACGCTGAAGTACGTCCCCTGGTGCCGCGGCGGGTGGATCTTCGTGTCGTCGCCCCAGACGCCGGACGCCTTGTCGGCGACGATCGCGTCGTCCTCCCAGCTGTCCCACAGCTTCAGCGCCACGTCCAGGAACTCGGCCGCACGCGCGTACCGTTCGGCGTGCGCGGGTTCCGCGGCGAGGCCGAAGTTGCGGGCCGCCTCGGCACCGGCGGTCGTGACGATGTTCCAGCCCGCCCGGCCGCCGCTGATGATGTCCAGCGAGGCGAACTTGCGGGCCAGGTTGTAGGGCGAGTTGTAGGACGTGGACGCGGTGGCGATCAGCCCGATGTGCTCGGTGGCCGTGGCCAGCGCGGTGAGCAGCGTCAGCGGCTCCAGGGCGCCCGCGGGCCGCTGCGAGACCGAGCCCCACAGCTGCGGGCCGTCGGCGAGGAAGAGCGAGTCGAAGGTGCCGCGTTCGGCGATCCGGGCCAGCCGGACGTAGTGGTCCAGCTCGACATGCGCGTACGGGTCGCTCTCCGGGAGCCGCCAGGAGGCCTCGTGATGGCCGGTGTTCATCAGGAACGCGTTGAGATGCAGCTGTCTGGTGGTCATGCGTGGTTCTCCTCCGTCGCGCGGGGGCCGATGGTCATGCGTGGTCCTCCGTCACTCCGAGCGCCTTCAGCAGCCGCTCCCGGTACTCGCCCAGCAGCGGATCGCGGTACGACCGCGGATGCGGGGGCTCGATGGCCAGGTCGAGGCCGATCCGCCCCTCCTCCAGCACCAGCACCCGGTCGGCCAGCACGATCGCCTCGTCCACGTCGTGCGTGACCAGCAGCACCGACGGCCGGTGCCGCTCCCACAGCTCGCGCAGCAGGGCGTGCATCTTGATCCGGGTCAGCGCGTCCAGCGCCCCGAACGGCTCGTCGGCGAGCAGCAGTTCGGGCTCCCGGACCAGCGACCGGGCCAGCGCCGCCCGCTGCGCCTCCCCGCCGGACAGCTCGTTGGGCCAGGCCCGCTCCCGCCCCTTGAGCCCCACCTCTTCGAGGGCGGCCCGGCCTTTGCCTTCCCCGTCCGTGCCCAGCAGTACGTTGTCCAGCACGCGGCGCCAGGGCAGCAGCCGTGAGTCCTGGAAGACCACCGAGATCCGCTCGGGGGCGGTGAGTTGGCCGCTCCCGGTCACCTGGTGGTCGAGGCCCGCGATGGCCCGCAGCAGGGTGCTCTTGCCGGAGCCGCTGTGCCCGAGCAGGGCCACGAACTGTCCGGCGGGGATGTCCAGGTCGATGCCGTCGAGGACCGTACGGCGGTCGAACGACCTGGTGAGGCCGCGCAGTTGGACGGCAGGCCGGGTCAGCTGCTCAGTGTGCGTCGCCACGACAGCACCCTCCTTTCGATGAGGCGGACCGCGCTGTCGGAGACGAGGCCGAAGACTCCGTAGACGACCAGGCCGACGAGGATGACGTCCGACTGGCCGTAGTTCTGGGCCTGGAACATCAGGTAGCCGAGCCCGCTGGTGGCGTTGATCTGCTCCAGCACGACCAGGCCGAGCCAGGAACCGGTGACGCCGAGCCGGAGTCCCACGAAGAATCCGGGCAGCGCGCCGGGGATGACGATCTGCCGGATGAACTGGAACCGGCTGAGCCCCTGCACCTCGGCGAGTTCGACGAACCGGCTGTCGATGCCGGCCAGCGCGGCATGGGTGTTGAGGTAGATCGGGATGTAGACGACGATCGCGATGATGGCGATCTTGAAGGTCTCGCCGATGCCCAGCCAGAGGATGAACAGCGGGATCAGACCGAGGGTCGGGATCGCCCGGTTGAGGTTCACCGTCCCGTCGATCAGCGCCTCCCCGACCCGGCTCAGCCCCGCCGCCAGCGCCAGCGCGACCCCGGCGACCAGGCCGATCGCGAAGCCGGAGGCGGCCCGCTGGAGCGAGGTCAGGATGTCGTCCGGCAGCGTGCCCGAGGTCCACAGGCGGGCGCCCGTCTCCAGCACGGTCCAGGGCGCCGGGATCGCCCCCGGGTCCAGCCGGCCGGCGGCGGAGGCGGCGGCCCACAGGGCGAGCAGCAGCACCGGGCCGATGAGCCGGGTGGCGGGCAGCCGGCGACCGGGGGCGAGGCTGCGGCGCCTGCGCCGTACCGCCGGCGGGGCCTCGGTGACGGCGGGGGCCGTCGTCGTCACGGCGCTCACTTTCGATACTCCTCGGACACGGACTTCGCGGCGATGCCCTCGAAGCGGTGGTCGAAGAGCGAGGCCACGTCGAACTTCTTCACGAAGCCGCCCTCCGCCAGCAGATCGGCGGTCTCCTGCTCCCACCGGATCGCCTCGTCCCAACTCGGCGGGAACAGCGGCTTGTTGGCGAGGTCAGAGATCGACTTGGCCTGGGCTGCGGTCAGGTTCTGCGTCTTGACGTAGAACTCCTCGTTCCAGACGTCCGGGTGCTCGTACGCCCACACCGTGCCCTTCGCCCAGTACGGGATGTACGCGGCGACCGCGGCGGCCTGCGCCTCGTCGTTCAGCACGGAGGTCGGCGCCCACAGCAGGTTGAGCAGGTCGACGACGTCGGTGGTGATGAGCCGGGCGCCCTTCGCCTCGTACTGCGCGATGTACGCGGGCGACTGGGTGTTGGGCAGCGGGGCGATGTCCACCTGGCCCGACTGGAGCGCGGTGAGGAACTGGTTGCTGGTCAGCGGGACCAGCTTCACCTCGTCATAGGCGAGGCCCGCCTTCTTCAACGCCCGCAGCAGCACGACCCCTTGGGCCTGACCCTGCGAGAACGCGAGCTTCTTCCCCTTGAAGTCCTGCACCGAGCGGATGTCGCTGCCGGGCTTGGTGGCGAAGACGTAGTTGGGCCTGCGGGTGATGTTGATCGCGACGATCTTCGCGTCGAAGCCCTGGTAATGCGCCTGGATCGGCGGAATTCCCGCGTTGTTGGCGAGGTCCAGGGACTTGGCGCGGAAGGCGTTGATGACATCGGGACCGGCGGCGACATTCACCCAGCTGGACACCTTGAACGGCAGTTCTCCCAACTCCGCGAGCTTGAACTGGAGTTGCTGGGTGCCTTGATACGAGGAGATCCTGAGGGCGGCGCCTGGTGGGACCTTGTCGGCGAGCGGCGCGGTCGAGGCGCCCTTGGTGCTCGTGGCGGCACTGGACTCGGCGCAGCCGCTCAGCCCGGCGACACCGGCCGCGGCGCCCACGAGCGAGGTGAGGAACAGTCGTCGGTCCATTCCGGACGTACGGGAAATGGGCATGGGAGGACTCCCTGAATTGGTGCAGGAAAAAGCGCGGGAAAGGCGGGGAAGGCGTGGGAAGGAAATTCACGCAGCGGAAACGAGCGCGTCACACGGGGCAGCGTGTCAGCAACAGAAGGCGCGACAGTGCAGGTGAGGGCTCATGAACACGATGCTCGCGGCCCCGCGGAACCCCTGTCAACATTCGGAGTTTCTGAATTAAATCCGCTCAGGTGACACGGTCAGCGGATCCCGGTAGAGCACGTCGAGCGCCACCGCTCCGCCCGCCACCGCGAGCACCGAATCCGGGAAACTCGTCGGGATCACCGACCCCGACCGACCCGCCCCGACCTCCGCGCGCAGCGCCGCGAGGCAGTCCTCCCGATGGATCGCGCCGACCTCGGTGACGACGACCACGTCCGGATTGAGGACGTCGAGCAGCAGTCCCGCCGCCCGCCCCGTCATCCGCGACCGCTCCACCAACAGCCGTACCGCCACCGCGTCGCCGTCCGCCGCCGCCCGCACGAGATGCATCGGGTTCACCCCGGCGATCACCCCGGCGGCCCGCGCCTTCCGGCACAGCGTCCGCTCGCTCAGCTCCACCTGGAGGCAGCCGGTCCGCCCGCACTCGCACGGCTCCGCGCCGCCCGGCACCGGCAGATGGGCGATGAGGCCCGCCTGCGAGCGCGGCCCGTGATGCACCTCGTCATGGGTGGCGAACGCCGCGTCCACCACATTGCCGACGAACAGATGCAGCACGCTCCGGCTGCCGCGCGCCCGCCCGAAGAGGCGTTCCGCGTTCACCAACGCCCGTGCGTGCCCGTCCACATGGACCGGCAGCCCGGTGTGCGCGCCGAGCAGCTCCCGCACCGCCACGTCGCGCCAGCCGAGCAGCGGATGCTCGACGACCGTCCCGGTCTCCCGGTCCACCCAGCCCCCGGCCGCGAAGCCCACGCCGAGCGGCCGGCACCCGGGGTGCGCCGCCAGCAGCGCGCCCAGCCCCTCGGCGGCCCGTGCAAGGACCGGCCCCGGATCGGTGCCGTCCGTGTGCTTGAGCTCCCGCGAGGCCACCACCCGCCCCCGCAGATCCAGCAGCGCGACCGTCGTATGGGGCACCGCCACATGGACTCCGCCCACGACGAAACGCGAGGAATCGAGGTCGACCGGCACATGGGGGCGCCCCACACCGCTGGTCCGCCGGGGTACCGCGGCCTCCTGGATCAGGCCGAGCCGGGTGAACCGGGCGCAGTAGTCCGTCACGGACGCCGGGGACAGCCCGGTCAGCCGGGCGATGGTGGAGCGCGCCACCGGTCCGTGCTCCAGCACGGACCGCAGGACGACACTCGCGCTGGTCCGCCGCCGGTCACTGTCGGCGGCGCGGGCCAGGGGAGACGTAAGGGTGGACATGGTGATCACCTCGGGGGGCCGGTCCGACACTGCGCCGTACGCGAGGGGCGAGACCGGGACGGGGCCTCACCCGGGACGGCGACAGGCGGCCGCGCCCACGCGTCGCAGGTCGACATGGCGACGCGACGTGAGGAAGAGGGCCTGGGCAACCATGGCTCGAAGGGTAGGCGGCACCGACCGCATCCGGCCAGACCGCATCGTCCCATTTGGTGGGACCCTACAGACGCCGTTCACATTCGACACGTGAGTGAAACGTCCCGGCCTCAGTGACCGGCATCACGCCGAACCGGGTGTAACCGACACCCTTTGTATGGAGACCACCAACCCGCGACTCCAGCCTTTGTCGAGCGCTGACGGTGATCGACACGAGGCGCCCGGGATAGCGTCGCGATGTCCTGTCCCCGTCACCCACCTCGCGGAGTCCCCATGAGCACCGCTGTCGCCCCTGCCCGCCCCGGTGAGGTCCTCGCCGACCTGCTCCCGGCCTCCCGCGTCCGCGACATCGCGCTCGTCGTCGGCGGCGCCGCGCTCACCGGCCTCGCCGCCCAGATCTCCGTTCCCGTGCCCGGCTCCCCGGTGCCGGTGACCGGCCAGACCTTCGCCGCCCTCCTCGTCGGCACCACGCTCGGCGCGGGCCGCGGCTTCCTCTCCCTCGCGCTGTACGCGATCGCGGGCGTCGCGGGCATGCCGTGGTTCGCGGGCGCCGGCTCCGGCTCGGCCGCCCCCTCCTTCGGCTACATCCTCGGCATGATCCTCGCCTCCACGGTCGTCGGCGCCCTGGCCCGCCGCGGCGCCGACCGCTCCGTGCTGCGCACGGCCGGCGCGATGCTGCTCGGCGAGGCGATCATCTACGCCGTCGGCGTCCCCTACCTCGCCGTCGCCACCGGCATGTCCGCCTCCGCCGCCGTCGCGGCCGGCCTCACCCCGTTCCTGCTCGGTGACGCCCTCAAGGCGGCCCTGGCGATGGGCCTGCTGCCGAGCGCGTGGAAGCTCGTCAAGCGCTGAGGTCGGTGGAGTTGCGGAAGAGGTTCGCCGGGTCGTAGGTCGACTTCACCTCGGCGAGCCTCTTCCGCGTCTCCGGGTCGTACAGCCCCTCGTTCCGATCCCCGCCCCCGAATGCGAAGTTGACCGTCCGTCCGAGGGTGCGCGGCGCGAGCACCCCGAACGCCGGATCGAGCAGGGCCCGCGCCTCCTCCCGTTCCCCCATGGTCAACAGCCGCACCAGGAACCGCCCGTCCCGCCACGGCACCGAGTTCCCGGCGGGCCGCGCGAGCGCCCCACCCAGATGATTGACCTGTACGACGACCATGGCACCGACCTCGGGCCCGGTGAGCCGCAGCAACTCCCTACTTTCCTCGGGGTCCAGCTCGCTCAGCACCGCACTGTCCCCGTAGTAGGCGTGCGGGAAGTCCGGGTCGCTGTGGATGGTGTGGCTCTCGGCGTACGGCATCTCCCGCAGCGAGTCGGTCAGCACCGGCCCGATCTCCCGCAGCGGAGCGACGAGGCGATCGCCGTCCTCGCCCGTGTACGCCACCCGCACGGAGACGACGTACCGCCCGCGCAGCTGCGGCGGCAACGCCGGCAGGTCCGGGTACGGCACGGCGGCGAAGGACGAGGTCAGCCCGTCCGGCACGGTGCGCGTCCAGGCCTCGTACGCCCGCAGGACGGCCGCCGGATCGACCTGCCGTCCGTCGAACGCGAGTGAACCCCCGTACAGCGTCCGCACCGGGACGAGCCCGATCTCCAACTCGGTGACCACACCCAGGCGGTGGCCGCCACCGAGGAGCGCCCAGTACAACTCGGAGCCGGGGGTGGCATGGTGCACCCGCCCGTCGCCGGTCACCACCTCCAGCCACCGCACATGATCGGCGGCGTACCCGAACTCCCGCGCCAGGATGCCGAGTCCACCGCCCAGGGTGTAGGAGACGGCACCGACGCCCGGAGCCGACCCGTTGAGCGGCGCCAGCCCGTACGGCGCCGCCGCCGCGACCACCTGCCCCCAGCGGACGCCCGCCTGGACGCGGGCGGTACGGGCGACGGGGTCGACGCTGACGCGGTCCATGCCCTTCGTCGAGACGAGCACACCGCCCGTGACCGGCCCCGGCCGCCCGTGCCCGGTCGCCTCGACGGCGACGGACAGTTTCCGGTCGGCCGCGTGGCGGACGGCGGCGACGACGTCGTCGGTGTCGGAGGGGGTGAACACGGCATCGGGCCGCAGGTCGAACGCGGTCTGGAACCCGATGAGTTCGCTGATGAGTGCAAGGTGGTCGGTCTCGTGGTCCATGCACCGCAGGATGGAGGCATAACCTGACACCCGCCGTCAGGTTATGCCTCCATCGGTTTCTGTCTGTCCCCGTCCGGTCAGATCACCTGTCGCGGCCGCCGCGTCGACCACCACAGCCCGGCCACACCGGCCGCCATCAGAGCCGCGCCGGCCGCCCCCGCCGGGAGCAGATCGCGCGCGACACCGGTCTTGGGCAGCTGGTCACCGCCGGGTCCCACCGGCTTGTTGTCGGTACCGAGGAGCAACGGGGTGACCGGGGCGTTCGGCGACGTGTTCGTCGTACCGAACGGAACCGGGCCCTGCTGCCAGTACGTCTTCTTCCCGTCGCCGGGCTGCACCGGCAGACAGATCTTTCCGGTCTTGCGGAGATCGAACGACGCGTCTACGGCGTACGACTTCGACTTACCGGCCGCGAGATTGTCGATCGGGCAGGCGAAACCGCTGTTCGAACCCTCCGGAAGATCGCTTTTGGCAATCGAGGAGCAGCCTTGAACGCTATTGACCGTGAGGCCGTCGAAACCGACGACCAGAAGCTGGATCTTTCCGCTGTCCTTGGTCCCTTCGTTCTTCACCGTGGCGGTGATGTCGGTCTTCTCGGACTTGTTGTCGACCGAGATCTGTTCGGGCAGCAGCGTGGTCAGCTTCACGCCGTCCGGTGCCTCGTCGACAACCTTTCCCCCCTTGCTGCTTCCGGGCCCCTGGTCGTCCGCGCCGGCGGTGCCGGAAAGGATCAGTACGGCCGAGAAAGATGCCGTGACCAGCGATGCCGCGATGGTCGTCATACGACGAGAACTCATGTTCGCCCCCCTTGGCTGCGCCTGAATTCGCAGTACTTGAAGAGCTACCACAAGATTTCTCCGCACTATGCTGGTACGGCGCGAAGTGTGACCATTGTGTTGAAGTAGGCGTTGACCGGTGCACGGTGGAGGGGGGCGACGGGATTGCCGGGGAATATGGGAAACGCGGAGAACGAGGGAAGCGCGGGGAGTTCGAGGAACGCGGGAAACACCCGGAGTGGCGGGGTGCCGGGGATCCTCGTGGCGAGCCGATATCGGCTGGTCGAGAGTATCGGCCAGGGGGGAATGGGGCGGGTGTGGCGGGCCGCCGACGAAATGCTCGACCGGCAGGTCGCGGTCAAGGAAATGCGCATCGACGGCCTCGACGCGGAGGACGCCCGCACCCGCCGTGAACGCACCCTGCGCGAGGCCCGCGCGACGGCACGCATCGACCATCCCAACGTCGTACGGATCTACGACGTCGTGGACGAGGGCGAATGCCTGTGGATCGTCATGGAGTTGGTGGCGGGCCGCTCCCTGGAACGGATGATGGCGGAGGACGGCCCGCTCGGCCCCAGGGAGGCGGCCCGGATCGGCATCGGCCTGGTCACCGCCCTGCGGCAGGTCCACGCCCGCGGCGTCCTGCACCGGGACATCAAGCCGGGCAACGTGTTGGTGGAGGGCGCCGGCCACCGCGTGGTCCTCACGGACTTCGGCATCGCGGCCATCCAGGACGCGAAGGCGCTCACCATGGTCGGCATGCTGGTCGGTTCCCCCGACTACATGGCCCCCGAACGCATCGCGGGCCGCCCCCAGGGCCCACCGTCCGACATCTGGTCCCTGGGCGCGACGCTGTGCGCGGCCCTGGGCGGCGACTCCCCGTTCTCCCGGGACACCACGCTGGCGACACTCCACGCGGTCCTGTACGAGGAGCCGGAACTCCCGCCCACGGTCGGCCCGTTGCGCGACATCCTGGCCGCGCTCCTGGAGAAGGAGCCGGAACTACGCCCCGGCCTGGACGAACTGGAGGAGGCCCTCCACCCAACAGCCTTCCCGGCACCGACGCCGACGGTGGTGGTGGGGGGCCAGGAGGAGCCGGAGGAGCGGGAGCAGCAGGGGGAGCAACGGGAGGAGCCTGAGGGGCCCGAGGCAACCGGGTCGCTCGGGGAACCCGGGGCACTTGAGGAGTTCGGGGTACCCGGAGCATCCGAGGAGTTGGGGGAGTTCGGGGTTGCTGAGGGGTTCGGGCCAGCCGGGGTGCCTGGGGAGCCCGGGGAGTTCGGGGGGCCTGAAGAGCCTGTCGTGCTTGGGGAGTTCGGGGTTGTTGAGGGGTTCGGGCCAGCCGGGGTGCCTGGGGAACTCGGGGAGTTCGGGGGGCCTGAAGAGCCTGTCGTGCTTGGGGAGTTCGGGGTTGTTGAGGGGTTCGGGCCAGCCGGGGTGCCTGGGGAGCCCGGGGAGTTCGGGGCGCCTGAAGAGCCTGTCGCGCTCCGGGAGTTCGGGGCGGTCGAGGGATTCGGGGAACCCGGAGCATTTGGGGCACCCCCGGGGTTCGGGGTGGCCGAGGAGCCCGAGATGCCCAGGGAGTTCGGGGCAGCCGAAGGGTTCGAAGAGCCCGAGAGGCTTGAGGAACCCGAGGACGAGCGGCCCCCCACCCCCCACCTGGACACGCCAACCCCGGTCTTCCCCTGGCCGAGGCCGGAACTCCCCACCCCACCTTTCCTGAACGCCTCCCAACTCCCGGCCCACCGACCCTCAAGCCACACACCACCCACCGAAGCCCCCACCCCCACGCCCACATGGGAGCGAGCGCCTGGCCAGGCGTCCGAGCCCGCGCCCACGTGGGAATCCGCCCCCACACCACCGCCCCCCACCCACGAACCGGCACCCGCCGACGTCGCTCAGCCCCCACAGGGGCCACCCGCACCCGACCACGAAAGCCGCACGGGTGGTGCGGGTGGGAAACAGATCCGGGCCGAAGGCCCGGGAACACCCACCCACAACGCTTCCTCAGAGGCCCACGCCGGCATCTCCCTCATACGCTCAGAGGCCATCACCGAACAACGCCCCCTCCCAGCACACCAACCCCACCCCCACCGCCCCCGCACCCGCCTCCTCACCATCGCCGCCCTCACCACAGCCGCCGCAGTCACCACCGCCCTGATCCTGCTGAACACCCACTCACCCGGCACCAAGGACGAGGCACAAACCACCCCGACCCCGACACCCACCCCAACCGCCTCCCCGTCCCCCACGGTCGCCGGCACCTCCCGCCCCCAGACCCTCCCACCCGGCGCCCACCGAGAGGCCGGCGGCTTCGCCTGGGCGACTCCCAAGGGCTGGCGCAGAGATGTGAAGACAGGCGCGGAGGTGCACTACACGTCCCCCGACGGCACCCAGGAGCTCGCCGCGCTGTCCTCCCTCGCCCGAGGCGACTTGATGGACACCTGGAAGACCTCGGAGCAGAACGCCCACCAGGGCCAGGACTACCGAAAGATCCGTTTGGAGGACACGGAGTTCCAGGGCCACCCGGCGGTGGTCTGGGAGTACACCTTCACGCTCAAGGGCGTCCCCTGGCACGCCCGCCTGCTCGGCTTCAACGCGGACGGCAAGTCGTACCAGGTGAACACGTGGTACCAGCCGCAGACGGAGACGCAGGCACTCAAGACGTACGAGAAGGTCAAAAAAAGCTTCACGGTGCTTTGACATGCTCCTAGCCCTGAAGGGCGAGGATTCTGGCCTTCCCCGGCGGGTTGCTGTGCCGCTGCGCGGCACGGTTTCCGGTCGGGAATCCGTGGCTTCCTGTTTCTTCGCGCTGTGCCGGGATCGCTCCTGGTCTTACCGACGCTCCGCAGGCTGCTGCCGCCAGTCCGGCGGCCGTTTCGATGTTGATCGCGGCATTGTGGTCCCGGTCGTGGAGGGTGCCGCAGGCAGAACAGGTCCATTCCTGCACTCCAGCATGCTGAACTGTGCCCATCCGGCGTCGTGAACGGACTTGGCCAGTCGGGTGCGTGCCAGTCCCGCCACCGCGAGGTCCTCCACGGCGATTCCTTGGTTCTCGGAGATCAGCTTCGTGGAGAGCTGGTGGTGGAACTCCCGGCGGGCGTCAGCGACTTCGGCGTGGGCGCGGGCGACCTTCAGGCGGGCCTTCTGTCTGTTCTTCGATCCCTTCTGCTTGCGGGACAGCTCCTTTTGGGCTTTCTTCAGCTTCTTCTCCGCCCGGCGCAGGAAGCGCGTGAGTCGATCTTGGTGCCGTCGGAGAGTACGGCGAAGTGAGTGCGGTCTCGGCGTCGCGCAGGGACTGCTGGAGGACCACCGAGGAGACCTCGCCCAGCCAGGACCGCTCCACCGTCTGTTTCGCCTGTGTGATCAGCTTCTTGGACAGCTCGCCGGCCGTCGGGAAGGCCTCGCCCGCCTTCCGGGCGTCCTCACGGGCGCGCACGCAGTCGTTGAACACCACGCGGGCGCACCCGAACGCCCTGGCCAGGGCGGTCCGACCGGCGTTCGGGTACAGCCTGAAGACATACCGGAGCTGCATGACGATCACGCCAGCCACGCCGAACACGTGCCGTAACCGGGAACAAACGAACGAGGCGTCACCGTCGCCGGGCAGAGTCCGGCTCCGCGTCGCAACCGCCTGATGCGCTTCGCCCCCGGCGTGAACGCCGGGGGCTTGCGCATGAATTCAGGTAGCGGCCACAACAGCCACAGCACCGTGAAGAGACAGAACCCGGTCAGGACGACGCGTCAACCGACCTTGATCTTGTCCTGCACATCCGGTCCGCCGACGACATCCGAGGAACGCCCGCCCCGCACCCGCTCCTTGAGCACGGCAACCCCCAGTACGAACGCCGCGACGAGCAACGACAACAGCACCGTCGTACGCCCACTGCTCGCCCCCTCCGTGTCGGTCAGCATGTAACCGAGCACGAAGACGATCAACCCGGCCGTCGCCCAGGTCAGATACGGGTACAGCCACATCTTCACGACCAGCTTCTCCGGCGCCTCGGCCTGGATGATCTTCCGCATCCGCAGCTGCGAGAAGCAGATGACCAGCCACACGAACAGCGCGACCGCACCGGAGGAGTTGACGAGGAAGAGGAAGATCGTGTCGGGGGAGAGGTAGTTGAAGAACACGGCCACGAAGCCGAAGATCACGGACGCGAGGATGGCCGTCATCGGCACACCGCGCGAGGTCGTCCGCGCGAACGCCTTCGGCGCGTCCCCCCGCTCACCGAGCGAGAACGCCATCCGCGAGGCCGTGTAGAGCCCGGAGTTGAGACAGGACAGCACCGAGGTCAGCACGATGAAGTTCATGATCTGACCGGCGTGCGCGATCCCGAGGGAGTCGAGGGCGGCGACGTAGGAGCCGGACTCCTTGATGGACGGGTCGTCCCACGGCAGCAGCGTCACGACGACGAAGATCGAGCCGAGGTAGAAGACGCCGATGCGCCAGATGATGCTGTTGGTCGACTTGGTAACAGCGCGCTGCGGGTTCTCGGACTCGCCGGCGGCCAGCGTGGCGATCTCGCTGCCCATGAAGGAGAAGACGACGAGCAGAACACCGGTGAGGATGGCGCCGGGCCCGTTGGGCAGGAAGCCGCCGTGGTCGGTGAGGTTGGACAGGCCGGCCTTGTCGGCGTCGACGCCGGGCAGCACACCGAAGACCGCGAGTCCGCCGATGACGATGAACGCCCCGATGGCGACGACCTTGATCCCGGCGAACCAGAACTCGAACTCGCCGTAGGAGCCCACGGAGACGAGGTTCGTGGCGGTCAGCACCACCATCACGATCAGCGCCCAGCCCCACTGCGGGACGGCGGGGATCCAGCCTTCGAGGATCTTGGCGCCGGCGGTGGCCTCCACCGCGAGCACCACGACCCAGAAGAACCAGTAGAGCCAGCCGATGGAGAAGCCGGCCCAGCGCCCGAGCGCCCGGTCGGCGTGGGCGGAGAACGAACCCGAGGTCGGGTTGGCGGCGGACATCTCGCCGAGCATCCGCATCACCAGCACCACGAGCGTGCCGACGAGGGCGTACGACAGGAGGATGCCGGGTCCTGCGGTGGCGATGCCGGAACTGGAGCCGACGAACAGTCCGGCCCCGATCACACCGCCGATGGCGATCATCGACAGATGTCGGTTCTTGAGTCCGGCCTGGAGACCAGTCATGGGGGGAATTCCTTTGCGCCGGGTGAGCGGTCCCCGTACGGGTTGCGTACGGATCGGTCCAGTGAATCGGAGGCAAAGGAATTCGTGAACCTATGAATCCGGATTGTTACTTGAGGTTTTCATGAGGTTCCATGGTTGAGGCTTGATCGGGGCGGTATTTTTCCTCCCTGACACCCAGAGCGGCTGCCCCGAAACAGCCATGTCACACTCATCCCATGCGCGTGTATCTCGGCTCCGACCATGCGGGCTTCGAACTCAAGAACCACCTCGTCGAGTGGCTCAAGGCCGCCGGCCACGAGGCCGTCGACTGCGGCCCCCACATCTACGACGCCCAGGACGACTACCCGCCGTTCTGCCTCCGCGCCGCGGAGCGTACGGCGGCGGACCCCGACGCCCTCGGCATCGTGATCGGCGGCTCGGGCAACGGCGAGCAGATCGCCGCGAACAAGGTCAAGGGTGTCCGCGCGGCTCTCGCCTGGAGCGAGGAGACGGCGTCGCTCGGCCGCCAGCACAACAACGCCAACGTCGTCGCGGTGGGCGCCCGGATGCACACCCAGGACGAGGCGACCAAGTTCGTCGAGACCTTCCTCGCCACCCCGTTCTCCGGTGACGAGCGCCACATCCGCCGCATCGACATGCTGGCCGACTACGAGACGACCGGCGACCTCCCGCCGATCCCGGCGCACCACCCGCAGCAGGACTGACGCACGCCCCAGGGGGCTGGAAGGAACAGGCACCGTGCCAGAGGGGCACACGATCCACCGGCTGGCGGCCGACTACGCCGACCGCTTCTCCGGCACGGCGCCTCGCGTCACCAGCCCCCAGGGCAAGTTCTCCGACGCCGCCGCCCTCCTGGACGGCGCCGGACTCACCCGGACCGAAGCCCACGGCAAGCACCTCTTCCTGGGTTTCCGCGGCACCGGCCGGGACACCGACTGGGTCCACATCCACCTGGGCCTCTTCGGCAAGGTGACCTTCGGCGACGCCCCCGCGCCGCCGCCCACCGACACCGTCCGTCTGCGGCTCGCGAACGCCACGTCGTACGTCGACCTGCGCGGCCCGACGACCTGCGCCCTCATCACGGACGCCGAGAAGGACGCGATACACGGCCGCCTCGGCCCCGACCCGCTCCGCGAGGACGCCGACCCGCAGACGGCGTACCGGCGCATCTCCCGCAGCCGTACGACGATCGCCGCGCTGCTGATGGACCAGAAGGTCATCGCCGGCGTCGGCAACGTCTACCGCGCCGAGGTCCTCTTCCGGCACGGCATCGACCCGTACCGGGCGGGGAAGGATGTCACCGCGCGCGAGTGGGAGGCGATCTGGCGGGATCTCGTCGACCTCATGCGCGAGGGCGTGCGCCACAACCGCATCGACACCGTCCGCCCCGAGCACACCCCGGAGGCGATGGGCCGCCCGCCGCGCGTCGACGACCACGGCGGCGAGGTGTACGTGTACCGCCGGGCGACCCTGCCCTGCCACATCTGTGGCGGCGAGATCCGCACCGCCGACCTCGCCGCCCGCAACCTCTTCTGGTGCCCGGGCTGCCAACGCGCCTGAATCAGGCCTGACTCAGAAGCCGTGCGGCAGCCAGGGCGCCACCGGCGACCCGAACCCGACCGCCGCCTCCGTCAGCGCCCCCTGCCGCAGCTCCCGCACCCTTCCTGCGGCCCCCAGCGCGGCCAGGCTCACCCCGCCGAGATACGCGGCCCCCAACTCCCGTACGGACAGCGCCAGATCGGCAGCGTCCTCGGTCCGCTCGCAGGACGCGCCCTTCGCGTCCCCGCTGAGCCGCCAACGCCCCGTGTTCCAGGGGCAGAAGTCGTCCTCGACGTCGAACACCACGTCCACCGGCGCCTGATAGGTCCGCGCCTCCAGCGCGGCCCCCACGTCCACCAGCCGTACGTGCAGCGAGTCCCGCAGCCGCGGCTCGCAGCGCCGGAGGTCGGAGACCAGCTGCTGCCAGACCTCGTCCACCGGCCGCGCCCGCGCATGCACCTTCGACGTCAGGTCGATCCCGAACAGGAACCGCCACAGCGCCGCGTGCGCGGCCGGATCCAGTGCCTGTACGTCCCGCAGCGCCACGGTCCCCTTGGGCCCGGCGCCGTCCCACTCCGGCTTCACATGGAAGCGCGCGTACCCGACGACCTCGCCGTCCCGCTCCGCGACCACGCACTGCAGCGGCGAGGCACCCTCCCGCTCGCCCGGGGGATCGAGCACCCCGAGCCGCTCCCAGCCGGGAACGCGCGCCACCATGCCGGGCCGCCGCGGCACCAGCCGCGCGTACACCGCCTCGCAGGCGTCGAGGACGTCGGCCGGCTTCGCGTACCGCACGCGTACGTCATCGGTACCGGGCGGCACGGACAGCCGTACCCGTGTGGTGTCGATCTCGGCGCTGACGTGGAACGTCGCCGGCGCGTACCCGAACCGGCCGTAGATCGCCGGTTCGCTCGCGGTCAGCACGGCCAGCGGCCAGCCCCATTCCCGTACGTCGTCCAACTGGCGCCGCATCATGGAGCGCAGCACCCCGCGCCGACGATGGGTCGCGGCCACACTGACCATGGTCACGCCCGCGGCCGGCACCGAGGCGCCGCCCGGCACGGTCAGCCGGAAGCTGAACGCCCCTGCCGTACCGACGCATTCGTCCCCGTCCCAGGCGCCGATGGAGCGGTCGAGTTCGGTGAGCGCGTTCCACAGCTCCCGTTCCTCGGCCGCCTCCGGGACTCCGCCGAAGGCCCGGATCAGGTTGTCGTACCACTCGTCCCACTCGTCCTGCCGCAGCACCCGCAAGTCGATCGCCAAGTCAGAAGCCATGGACCATGCCTACCAGGGCATTGCGGGACGAGCCAGGGAATTTCTCCTTGGTGGCCGCAGGGTGGCTTTCCGTGAAGTTCACTGTGAAGTTGAACCTCGGACGGGGGACAAGTGGGACCTCCCGTGCCAAGCAGCTGGTCCGATGGATAGGGTCCCGAACTAATGGCAGCAGGACGAGAGCGGCGCGCGGCGGCCGACACGTTCACGGCCCGGTTGAAGATGCAGTGGCACCGGGCCCGCGTCGGCCTGCGCAGAAGCGCCGTGGACTACTTCCGCGGGGACGGCTCGGACTGGGTCGCCCTGGCCGGTCTGCTCCTGACGATCCCGCTGATCGCGGCCACCACCCTGATGAACTCGGTGTGGTGTTCACCGGCCGCGCTGGTCCTGCCGATCGTCGCGGGCGGACTGCTGCTGCGGCCGGCGAGCCTGCTGGGTCTGTACGCGGCGGCGGCGACGGCGCTCATCGTGGAGTCGGTGCAGCTCGGCCCGTACACGGAGGGCCCGTCGAGAGTCACCCCCGGCATTGTTCTCGTGGTGGCCGCCTGCGGGTTCTTCGGCCTTCTCATCGCCCAGTTCCGCAGCCGGGTCGGCGTGCCCTGGCGGCGCGGCGGCACCATGCTCTTCGACCTGCGCGAACGCATCCGCGTCCAGAGCAAGCTCCCCAAACTCCCGCCCGGCTGGCACCGCGAGATGGCCCTGCGCCCGGCGGGCGGCCAGTCCTTCTCCGGCGACTTCGTGGTCGCGGCCCGCACCAACGGCGGCCGCACGATGGAGGTCGTCCTCACGGACGTCTCCGGCAAGGGCATGGACGCGGGCAGCCGCGCCCTGCTCCTGTCCGGCGCCTTCGGCGGCCTCCTGGGCAGCCTGCCCCCGCACGCGTTCCTGCCCGCCGCCAACGGCTACCTCCTGCGCCAGGACTGGGACGAGGGCTTCGCCACCTCCATCCACCTGGTCCTGGACCTGGACTCCGGCGACTACGAGCTCTACTCCGCGGGCCACCCGCCGGGCCTCCAGCTCAGCGCGGGCAGCGGCCGCTGGGAGGAGAAGGCGGCGGAGGGCCCCCTCCTCGGGGTCTACGACGGCGCCCAGTTCGACCCCGTCAAGGGCACCCTGCGCCCCGGTGACGTCCTGATGCTCTTCACGGACGGCCTGGTGGAGACGTCGGACCGGGACATCGTCGAGGGCATAGACCGCCTGACCGGCGAAGCCGACCGCTATGTGGCCGGCGGCTTCCACGGCGCGGCCTGGCACCTGATCGAGGCGGTGGCGAAGGACGTCAACGACGACCGGGCCCTGCTGCTGATCTGCCGCGAGGGCCCGACGGCCCAGGCGGCCTCTGCCACCTAGCCGCGCCGAGGTGGGGTTTTCCCCCGCCCCGATCCGCCAGCCGCCCTCATCGCCCCGCCCGCCCTCCGGTCCGTAGCGTCAAGTGCATGACCTCGGACCGGAAGAAATCCCCCATGTCCACCCCCGGCGAATGGGCCGTAGAACTCCACGGCGTCACCCGGCGCTACGGCCGTGGCCGCACCGCCGTCCACGCCCTGCGCGGCATCGACCTCACCCTCCCGCCGGGCACCTTCACCGCGGTCATGGGCCCTTCCGGCTCCGGCAAGTCCACGTTCCTCCAGTGCGCGGCCGGCCTCGACCGCCCCACCGCCGGCACGGTCCGCCTCGGCGGCACGGAGATCACCGGCATGAAGGAGAACAAGCTCACCGCCCTGCGCCGCACCCGCCTCGGCTTCGTCTTCCAGGCCTTCAACCTGCTCCCGTCCCTCACGGTCGAGCAGAACGTCGCCCTCCCCACGCGCCTCGCGGGCCACCGCCCCGACCGCCGCCGCACCGCCGAGGTCCTCGCCCAGGTCGGCCTCGCCGACAAGGCCCGCCGCCGCCCCGGCCAGCTCTCCGGCGGCCAGCAGCAGCGCGTCGCCATCGCCCGAGCCCTCGTCACCCGCCCCGACGTGGTCTTCGCCGACGAACCGACCGGCGCCCTGGACACCACCACCGCGGCCGAGATCCTCGCCCTGCTCCGCCAGGCCGTCGACACCGAGCGCGCCACGGTCGTCATGGTCACCCACGACCCCACGGCGGCGTCCTGGGCCGACCGCGTCCTGTTCCTGGCGGACGGCGAGATCACCGCCCACCTGGACCGCCCGACCCCCGACCAGATCGCCACCCGCATGCAGACCCTCACGGCCCGCCGGGACGACGTGAAGGCCGCCGCCTGATGCGTCCCAACGGCCTGGCCCGCGCCTCCCTCCGCTTCCGCCCCTCCGCGTTCGTCGGCACCTTCGTGGCCCTCGTCATGGCCGCCGCGATCGTCTCGGCCTGCGGCATCCTCCTGGAGACCGGCGTCCGCGCCGAGGTCCCGCCCGGCCGCTACGCGGGCGCACCCGTCGTGGCCGCCGCCGACCAACGGGCCCCCTACGGCAAGGGCGACAGCGCCGACAGCGAGCCGGTCCCCGACCGCGCCCGCCTCGACGCCGCCCTGGTCGCCAAGGCGGCCACCGTCCCCGGCGCCCGCACCGCCGTCCCCGACGTCACCTTCCCGGTCACCAGCCCGCACGGCCCCCTCGCCGCCCACAACTGGTCCGCGACCGCCTTCACCGGCGAACACCTCACGGCGGGCCGTGCCCCGGGCCCGGGCGAGGTCGTGCTGAGCGGAGCCGAGGCCGGCACCCGCGTCACCCTCACCACCCCCGACGGCACCCACACCTACCGCGTCTCCGGCACGACCACCGCCCCCGGCGTCTGGTTCACCGACACGGAGGCCGTACGACGCTCAGGGCACCCCGGCCGCATCGACGCCATCGCCGTCCTCCCGAAGCCCGGCGTCACCACCGGCACCCTGGCGGCCCAGGTGGCCCACGCCCTGGGCGGCCAGGCCGAGATCCACACCGGGGACGACCGCGGCACCGTCGCGGACCCCACCCTCGACGAGGCCAAAGAGGTCCTCATCGGCATCGGCGGCTCCTTCGGCGGCATCGCCACCGTCGTCGCCATGTTCACGGCGGCCGGCACCATCGCCCTCGCCGTCGGCCAGCGCGCCCGCGAGTTCGCCCTGCTGCGCGCCATCGGCACCACCCCGCGTCAGATCCGCCGCACCATCGCCACCGAGACCCTCCTCGCCGCCCCGCTCGCGGCCGCCCTCGGCTGTCTGCCGGGCACGGCCCTGGCGGCCTGGTGGCTGGACCAACTCCGCGACCGGGGCGCGGTCCCGGAACAGGTCGACCTGGCCGTCTCCTGGATCCCCCTGGTCTCCGCGACCGGCGCGGTCCTCCTCGCCGCCCTCCTCTCCGGCTACGTCGCCGCCCACCGCAGCTCCCGCATCAAGCCGGGCCAGGCGCTGAGCGAGGCGAGCGTGGAGCGGCTGCGCGTCGGCTGGATCCGCACCCCGCTCGGCCTCGCCGCGGTCGCGGGCGGTGTCGTCTGCGCCGCCCTGTCGGCCTCCCTCACCGGCGAGGACGCGGCCAACGCGGCGCTCGGCGTCGTCGTGCTCTTCATGCTCGCCGTGGGCCTGCTCGGCCCGCTGGTCGCCCGTGCCTGCGCGGCCCTGTTCGGCCTCCCGCTGCGCGGCGGCAGCGCCTCCGCGGCCCTGGCCGCCGCCAACTCCCGTACGAACGCCCGCCGTCTGGCGTCGGCGATCACCCCGATCGTGCTGGCGATGGCGTTCTCGTCCGTCCTGGTCTTCCTGCACACCAGCGAGGACCACGTCACCGCCCAGCAGCAGCGCGACGGCATCACCGCCGACCACATCGTCACCGCCTCGGACGGCGGCCCGGGCCTCGCCCCCGATGCCGTACGACGGGCCGAGGGCACCCCCGAAGTGACGGCCGCCGTGGGCCTGTTGAGGACCTCCGTGCTGGTCCCCGGTGCGGGCGGCACCCTGGAGGCGGCCACCGCGCAGGGCGTGACCGGTTCCGCGAGCGCCCTGGCCGCCGTACAGGATCTGGACGTGAAGTCAGGCCAACTGTCCCTCGCCCAGGGCGAGATCGCGGTCGACGCGTCCCTCGCCGACACGGCGGACGTCCGGGTCGGCGACCGCCTCCACCTCCGCCTCCCCGACGGCACGAAGGCCGCGCCGCGGGTCGTGGCGACGTACGGCCGCGGCCTGGGCCTCGCCCAGGTCACCCTGAGCCGTGCCGCCCTGGCCGACCACGTCACCTCCGCCTACGACACGGAACTGTGGACGAAGGGCGGCACGACGGCCGGTCTGCAGCCGCTCGGCACCGTCCAGGACCGCGACGACTACACCACCGCCCAGTCCGTGGACCGCGAGCTCAACGCCTGGGCGAACAACCTCATGGCGGCCGTCCTCGGCGGCTTCGCGGCCGTCGCCGCCGTCAACACCCTGGTGATGACGGTCCTCGACCGCCGCCGCGAACTCGGCACGCTCCGCCTCATCGGCTCCACCCGCCGCCAAGTGCTGCGGATGATCCGCTGGGAGGCCCTGCTGGTCGCCCTCGCGGGCATCGCCCTCGGCACCGCGATCGCCCTCGCCACCCTGGTGCCGATGATGAACGGCCTGACGGGACAGGGCCCTTACATCCCGCCGCTGACGTACGGAGCCTTCGCGGGAGGGATCCTCGCACTGGGCCTGACCGCGGCCACCCTCCCGGCCAAGGCGGCACTCCGCAGGGAGACACTGGACGAGTGACCGAACTCCTGACGCCGGCCGAGATCGAGGCCCTGGCCCGCACGGCTCACGAGGGCCAGACCGACAAGGCCGGACGCCCTTACGCCGAACACCTCCGGGCCGTCGCCGAGGGCGTCCGCACCCGCGGCGGCGACACCGACCAGATCGCGGCGGCCTGGCTGCACGACGCCGTGGAGGACGACGCCCTCTCCGAACAGTGGCTGACCGAGGCGGCACTGAGCCGCCGTACGAAGGACATCGTGCGCGCGGTCACCAAGCGCGAGGGGGAGCCGCCCGAGACATACGCGGCCCGCATCCTCGCCACCCCGGGGGCGTTGCTGGTGAAGGAGGCGGACCTGGCCCACAACGCGGACCCGACGCGACTGGCGGTGCTCGACGAACCGACCCGGAAACGACTGACCGAGAAGTACGCGCACATGCGCACACTTCTCGGTCTCGTACGGAGTGAGGGGCCGGAGTGAGGGGCCGACGGTCTAGGCGGAGACCTTCTCCCGCCGCTCCTGCTGCTGCCGTTCGCGGGCCAGTTCCGCCGCGTCGCGCTTGAACGCCCACTCCATCTTCGGCTCCATCGCGAACCGGAACACCCGTCGCACCGGCGCGGTGCACAGCGCCGTGACGACCGCGGCGGCGACCACGCTCACGAAGATCTCACCGGCCGGCCGGTGCAGCCAGGCGTGGTCGAACCAGCCCTGGTAGTCCCCGGCCTTCACCAGGAAGCCGTGCAGCAGATAGCCGTAGAGCGTGCCCGCGCCGAGCGCCGTGAACCACATCTTCCGGCGCGGCACCCAGGCGAAGAAGCACGCGGTCAGCAGCAGCGAGCAGCCGAACATCGCGAGCACCATCACCGGACCGACCCACCACGGGGCGCCCAGGTCCTGGGCGGCGTCGCGGTGGTAGAACCACGCCGTGTTCATGCGCGGCACCGCCCACCAGCCGACGGCCAGCGCGGCCGCGAACACCGGCACGGCCAGGATGCGCATCCGCCATGTGCGCACCATGTGGAAGTGCTCGGCCTTCATGCACAGCCCGAGGACGAAGTAGGGCAGGAACTGCAGCACCCGCTGGAGGTCCAGGTCGTTGCCGATCGACGGCGCCACGGACGCCAGCATGGCGATGCCGAGGGCGAAGGGGAGCGGCCAGCGGATCATCTTCAGGATCGGGGTGCACAGCCGCCAGACGAACAACGCGCACAGGAACCAGGTCAGATACCAGGGGTCGAGCAGACTGACGTCCTTGCCGGGGTCGTCGCCCACCGTGCGCTCGAAGAGGACGTACGCCGTCTCGAACAGGATGTACGGCACCGCCACGCCCGTGATCAGCCGCTTGAGCCGGTCGGGGCGCATGTCGAAACTGCGCGAGAAGAAGCCGGAGATGATGATGAACGCCGGCATGTGGAAGGAGTACACGACCGTGTACACGCCCTCCAGGATGCGGCTGTCGCCCTTGAGCGGCTCCCAGGCGTGACCCACCGCGACGAGCACGATCGCCAGGTACTTGGCGTTGTCGAAGAACGCGTCACGCTGCTTGCCCTGTGGCTTGCGCCGAGGCTGCTGCTGGGCGAGCGGTGAGCGGGGGCTCGGCACTCCGGGTGCCGACGACTGTGCCGGCGGGAGCGGCACGCGGGGCGAGGCGGCGTGGAACATCTGAGGCACCCTAGCGTTGTCTGTGCGATTTCGTAAAACCGGCCACGTCATTCCTGGTTATCGGCTTCGGGTACCCGATATTTCGGCAAGCCGACGCCATTCTCCACGTGACGGTGAACACAGCGAATGGATAGGCGCAGTCGTCACTGCAAGGGTCGTATTGGTGTGATTCATCCCGACTAAATAGGGCATATGAGCCGCAGCCGACTACGGCGGAATGTCCGCTTCCTGTGGGGCGGTTGGGGCCGCCGCTCATTTTCGAATTACCTGCGAACGGGATGTGTGGAGACCGAAACGATACGGTCGAATTCCCTGTGCGAGCTCCGCGTGAGGGCGCGCTCGAATTGCTGTACGGAACCTGGGGCGTTGGCCACGGACCCGGACGGCGCCGCACAGTTCGGGCACGGGTGTGGTCAACGATGTCTCACCTGCCGCATACAGCGGCTTGGTTGGTGGCACGATGGTTCTGGCGGGGGTGCGCGGGGCTGGCACCCCCGGGCCGGGAGAGCGGACCGACCTAGGGTGTGATCAGTTGTGGCCATTTCGCTGTCAGTGGTGCTGCTGTTGGCGATCATCATGGTGGTGTTGATCCGTGGCGGGTCCCTCAAGGCCGGACCCGCGGTCGTGGCCGTGCTGTTCGGCTTCTTCCTCGCCTCGACAGGCATGGCCGACGACATCCAGCGCTTCCTCAACTCGATAGCGGAGACGATCAACTCGATCCAGTTCTGACCCCGTTGAGCCGCCGGGCTAGGCTGACCAGCCCGGTCACGGGGGCCGGTGACGGACGGGGGGACGTACGGGGATGGCGCTGCGCGACTCGGACCCGGCGGAGGTGGGCGGTTACCGCATCGAGGACCGGCTGGGCAGCGGTGGCATGGGCGTGGTCTACCTCGCCCGCTCCGCCTCCGGCCGCCGCCTCGCGGTCAAGGTGGTGCACGGCCAGTACGCGGACGACGACGAGTTCCGTGCCCGGTTCCGCCGCGAGGTGGACGCCGCCCGCCAGGTCAGCGGCGCCTTCACCGCACCCGTGGTGGACGCGGACGCCGACGCGCCGCGCCCCTGGATGGCCACGCTCTACATACCGGGCGCCGACCTCGGCACCCACATCCGTGTCCACGGCCCGCTGCCGCCGTCCCGCGCCCGGGAGTTGGCCGCGGGTCTCGCCGAGGCCCTGCGCGACATCCACCGCGCCGGCGTCGTCCACCGGGACCTCAAGCCGGCCAATGTGATGCTCGCCGACGACGGCCCCCGCGTCATCGACTTCGGCATCTCCCGCGCCACCGGGCTCGCCGCCTCCGACGCCCTCACCCAGACCGGCCGCGTGATGGGCACCCCGCCCTTCATGTCCCCGGAGCAGTTCTCCGCTCCGCACGAGGTGGGCCCCGCGTCGGACATCTTCTCCCTCGGCGCGGTGGTCGCCTTCGCCGCCTCCGGCAAGGGCCCCTTCGACAGCCCGAGCCCGTACGAGACGGCGATCCGCGTGGTGGAAGGCACCCCGGAACTCACCGACGTACCCGAGGAGTTGCTCCCCTTCATCCGCCTCTGCCTGGCGAGGGACCCCAAGTCCCGCCCCAGCGCGGACGAACTGCTCCGCCTCCTGCGCGACGGCACCCTGCCCGCCTCCGACCCCCCGACCCTCGTCGACGCCCCGCGTCCCCGCCCGCGCCGCGGCCGCTTCTGGCTGCTCACCGCGCTCGGCACGGCCCTCCTCGCCGCCATAGCCACCACCACCCTCGCCCTCACCGACGACGACGCCGCGGACCCGGCAAGCCTCCCCGCGGGCTGGCAGGCCTGGCACCGGCAGGCGAAGGACCCCAGCGTCGACAAGGACCCGATGGGTCCCACCGCCCTCTTCAACCGCTGCGTCGCCTCCGGCACCTCGCTGGTCTGCGCGGGCGACGAGATCATGGCCACCCGCTTCGCCCTGGCCGACGGTGCCAACACCTGGGGCCGCCCCATGGACCCGACCGCCGAGGACTCCGGCTTCGGCAGCAGCAGCTCCGGCGCGGGCACGATCATCGGCACCCACAAGGGCCGCGTGTACGTCTACGGCGCCGACGACCGGCCCAGCGGCGACCAGACGTCGTACCCGACCCGCTACACGATCCAGGCCCTGGACGCCGAGACCGGAAAGGTGGCCTGGAAGACGGTCACCGCCGACAGCACGGACGGCACCGAGCCGAGCAGCGACCAGGGCGCCTCCGCCGCCGTCCCCGCGGGCGTCGTCACCGTCTACGGCAGGACGGGCAACCAGTACGCCCTCCTCGACGCCGACACCGGCGAGGTCCGCTGGAAGCGCCCCCTGCCGAACCCGGGCCAGTACATGAGCCTGCTGCGCGGCGTGGGCGGACAGGCGTACCTGCTCACCGCGAAGTACACGTCCGACGTCATCGAGGACACGAGCGTCAGCCAGCTCGACCCGGCCACCGGAAAGCCCCGCTGGACCGTGAAGCTCAAGGGCGACGTCGACATCGTCGGCCGGCGTGACGGCCGCCTGCTGCTGCTCAACACCACCGGCCCGCGCCGCACCCTGACCCTGATCAAGACGTCCACGCACATCGTCACCACGGTGAGGCTCGCCAAGCCCCAGCCCGAGGCCGCGACCCCCACCCTCACGGGCGGCACCCTGTACTTCACCCTCTCCAACGGCGGCATCCGCGCGGTCGACCCGGACACCGGCCGCCAGCTGTGGGAGGGCAACTCCGGCGTGGAACTCGCGGGCCCGCCCACCGCCTCCCGCACCCATCTGTACCTGGCGTCCCCCAGCGGCCGCCTCGCCGCCGTCAACCGGACGACCGGCAAGGTCGACGACACCCTCGACGGCCGCGACGACGCTGCCGTGGACGGCTCCCCGACCGGCGCCCCGCTCACCCTGGTGGGCGACGCGCTCTACGTCCCGTACGGCCTGCGCTCGGTCTACACGGTGGACGTACGCACCCTCTGACCAGGTGCGACGGTCCAGTACGACGAGAGGGCCCGGTTCCTCAGGAACCGGGCCCTCTACATCGAACAGAGCGGGCGACGGGAATCGAACCCGCGTAGCTAGTCTGGAAGATCGCGTAACCGGATCCGAGCTGACCTGGCGAGATCGCCGCGACTCCCCGCTGTTCCCCGTGCCGTACTTCCACATCGGGCACGCAGGGGGCACGCGTGGCTCTCTCCGACCGTGCAACCTCGTCGGCCTTCACGCGGTCGGTGAGGCGGGTTCGGCATGGCCGTAGAGTGTGTGAGTCCGATCACCGCGGGATGGCCGTCACGACACCTGCCACGGTGCGCATGGATCATGAGCGCATGCATCCTCGGTTAAGCCGCATTGCTGGCATAGCGCTCCTCCTGCTCGGTATCGCCCTCGTGCTCTGGAGGGTCTTCGGTAGCCCTCAGGACTGGGAGGGCGCCATGAGATGGCTTCGTACCGGTCTCATGCTGGGAGCTCTGGGGATGATCAGCCTCAGCGCACGACTGATATTCCCCGGCGCCAGGGACGACGCACCGGATGAGGTGTCCCAGAAGGCCGACGGTGCAGCTCCGGATGAGAGGCCCAACTCCCATGGTTGACCGGCCTGTTCGTCAATGGATGCATGTCCAACCGCCGAACCCGTCAACGTCCGAAGGGTCAACAACGACCGCCTCGAACTGCCACCGTCACCGCTTCAGAGCCCGCCGTGAGTACTCCAGAAGAGGCCCGCGCCAGGGCGGTGCGACGGCTAATGGAGCCGGGGCGGGAGCGCGTTCGGCTTGTCGCAGAGTTGGAACGTCTGGACGCCCGGATTCGTCCGCTGAAGGCGCTCTCTGTGAGTCAGCAAGTGAGCGGTGCCCCCTGCATGCCACGTGACCTGAAGGGTTGAGGCACGGCAAGCCCGAAAGCCGAAGAGGCACGCGGGGGACACGCAGGACAGAACGCGACCCCGGAACGCGATCAGGGCCAGGCGGAGGAATCATCCTCTGACCTGGCCCTGAGCCGTATGGAGCGGGCGACGGGAATCGAACCCGCGTAGCTAGTTTGGAAGACTAGGGCTCTACCATTGAGCTACGCCCGCACGCGACGCGCCGCAGGTCAGGTGACCGCGGCACAGAAGGCATCGTAGCGGGTCGGCCCCCTTCGCCGCACACCCCGGTCCACCTTGCCGCGCGGCCCCGTAAATGCGGCGATCCCATGGCCTGCGGGCATGTACCCTACGTGTCGCACCAGACGGGGTGTGGCGCAGCTTGGTAGCGCGTCCGCTTTGGGAGCGGAAGGCCGTGGGTTCAAATCCCGCCACCCCGACCACCTTTCTTGATCGCCTTTTGGGGCGTGTCGTGGCTGCGGTTACTATGCAAGCTGCATGCCCGTGTGTCTCTCGTCTGACCCTGACGACGTCCTCCGGGCGGCGAATCCGCCGGAGCCGTTCTGGCCCCGGCAGAATCCAAGAAGTCAGCCCCCAAGGAGACCGAACCGTGAAGAGCGCCGTGGAGACCCTGAACCCGACCCGGGTTCGGCTCAGCATTGAGGTGCCCTTCGAGGAGCTCAAGGACAGCCTCGACGCGGCGTACAAGAAGATCAACCAGCAGGTCACGGTGAAGGGCTTCCGCAAGGGCAAGATCCCGGCCCGCGTCATCGACCAGCGGTTCGGCCGCGGTGCGGTCCTGGAGGAGGCGGTCAACGACGCGCTCCCGAAGTTCTACACCGAGGCGGTCAACGAGGCAGACCTGGACGTCCTCGGCCAGCCCGAGGTCGACATCACCGAGCTGAAGGACGGCGACACGCTGAACTTCACCGCCGAGGTCGACATCCGCCCCGCCCTGGAGATCCCGGACTTCTCCGGCATCGAGGTCGAGGTCGACGCCGTCGAGGTCACCGACGAGGACGTCGACAAGTCCGTCGAGCAGCTCCGTGAGCGCTTCGCCGCCACCTCCCCGGTCGAGCGCGCCGCCGAGGACGGCGACGTCGTCACGATCGACCTGGAGGCCAAGGTCGACGGAGAGGTGCTGGAGGACGGCATCGCCAGCGGTGTCTCCTACACCATCGGCTCCGGCGAGCTCCTCGACGGCATCGACGACGCCGTGAAGGGCCTGGAGGCCGGTGGCGAGGCCACCTTCACCTCCGAGCTCAAGGGCGGCTCCGCGGCCGGCAAGGAGGCCGAGGTCACCGTCAAGGTCACTCAGGTCGCCGCCCGCGAACTGCCCGAGCTGGACGACGAGTTCGCGCAGCTCGCCTCCGAGTTCGACACCCTCGACGAGCTGAAGGCCGACAGCCGCAAGCGCCTCGAGAACATGAAGCAGTACGACCAGGCCACCCAGGCCCAGGAGCGCGTCCTGGAGAAGCTCCTGGAGCTCGTCGAGGTGCCCGTCCCCGAGAAGCTGCTCGAGGACGAGATCAACACCCGCAAGCACAACCTGGAGCACCACCAGCTCGGCCAGATGGGCCTCGACCTCGAGAAGTACCTCGAGATCCAGGGCAAGACGGCCGAGGAGTTCGACGCCGAGACCAAGGACGCCGCGGTCAAGGGCATCAAGACCCAGTTCGTCCTGGACGCCCTGGTCAAGCGCGAGAAGCTGAACGTCAACCAGGAGGAGCTCACCGAGCACCTCATGCGCCGCGCCGCCTCCTCCGGCATGTCCCCCGACCAGTTCGCCCAGGCGGTCGTCGAGGGCGGCCAGGTTCCGCTCCTCGTCGGCGAGGTCGCCCGCGGCAAGGCCCTGGCCGTCGTGGTCGAGGCCGCCACGGTGAAGGACACCAACGGCGAGGTCATCGACCTGGATGACGAAGACGAGGCCGCTGAGGTCGAGGAGGCCGCCGAGGTCGCCGCGGAGGCCACGGAGGCCGACGCCACCGAGGCCGGCACCGAGAAGACCGAGGGCTGAGCCCACGGCACCTCGTAGGTCGTAGGACGGGCCCCGGGTCACTCATGACCCGGGGCCCGTTCGCCTTCCCGGCGAGGTGCCCCGCGCTACGCCCCCGGCGAACAGCCCGGTATCCGGGATTCCCCGAAGGGACCAGCGCGTTAGGGTCCATGAATACGAGGGGAGTGGAGTCCCCCAGCGGCTCCAAGCCCCGCAGGGAACACGCAGGGAAACGTGAGACGGCCCGGCGCCGTCGTAAGACGAGCAGGTGGATACGTGACGAATCTGATGCCCTCCGCCGCCGGCGAGCCTTCCATCGGTGGTGGCCTCGGCGACCAGGTCTACAACCGGCTGCTCAACGAGCGGATCATCTTCCTCGGCCAGCCGGTCGACGACGACATCGCGAACAAGATCACCGCACAGCTGCTGCTCCTTGCCGCGGACCCGGACAAGGACATCTACCTCTACATCAACAGCCCGGGCGGTTCGATCACGGCCGGCATGGCGATCTACGACACCATGCAGTACATCAAGAACGACGTGGTGACGATCGCCATGGGCCTCGCCGCCTCCATGGGCCAGTTCTTGCTCAGCGCGGGCACCCCCGGCAAGCGCTTCGCGCTGCCGAACGCCGAGATCCTGATCCACCAGCCGTCCGCCGGCCTCGCCGGCTCGGCCTCGGACATCAAGATCCACGCCGAGCGGCTGCTGCACACCAAGAAGCGCATGGCCGAGCTCACGGCCCAGCACACCGGTCAGTCGTTCGAGGAGATCACCCGCGCCTCCGACCGCGACCGCTGGTTCGACGCGGAGGAGGCCAAGGAGTACGGCCTCATCGACGAGGTCATCACCACGGCCGCCAACATGCCGGGCGGCGGCGGCACCGGGGCCTGAGCCCCGCAGCAGGGCCCGCAGCGGCCCGCAGAGCCCCCAGCCGACCGCCTCAGCTCCTAGGAGACAGACAGTGAACGACTACCCCGGCAGCGGCCTGTACGACCGCACGCGCGCCGAGTACACGGGCCCCTCGGCGGAGTCCCGGTACGTCATCCCGCGCTTCGTCGAGCGCACCTCGCAGGGCATTCGTGAGTACGACCCGTACGCGAAGCTCTTCGAGGAGCGCGTGATCTTCCTCGGCGTCCAGATCGACGACGCCTCCGCCAACGACGTCATGGCGCAGCTGCTGTGCCTGGAGTCGATGGACCCCGACCGGGACATCTCGGTCTACATCAACAGCCCGGGCGGCTCCTTCACCGCCCTCACGGCGATCTACGACACGATGCAGTTCGTGAAGCCCGACATCCAGACGGTCTGCATGGGCCAGGCGGCCTCCGCCGCCGCGATCCTGCTGGCCGCCGGTACGCCGGGCAAGCGCATGGCGCTCCCGAACGCCCGCGTCCTGATCCACCAGCCGTACAGCGAGACCGGCCGCGGTCAGGTCTCCGACCTGGAGATCGCCGCCAACGAGATCCTGCGGATGCGCTCGCAGCTGGAGGAGATGCTGGCCAAGCACTCCACCACGCCGATCGAGAAGATCCGCGAGGACATCGAGCGCGACAAGATCCTCACGGCCGAGGAGGCGCTCTCGTACGGCCTGATCGACCAGATCATCTCCACCCGGAAGATGAACAACGCCGCAGTCCGCTGACGCGGCTGCTGTATCGTCTGCCGCCCCTTGGCATGGTTCGTGTGCTTTGACACGCTGCACGTCAAAGTGAACCCGGCCAAGGGGGGCCCGAACGGGGGGCCAGGCAAGGTACCGTCGGATTAAGGCAGCACCAGGAGCCGCTGGACTCGAAAGTGTCCAGTCGTCTCCCAGGCGAAGGGGAAGCACACCGTGGCACGCATCGGTGACGGCGGCGATCTGCTCAAGTGCTCGTTCTGCGGCAAGAGCCAGAAGCAGGTCAAGAAGCTCATCGCAGGGCCCGGTGTCTACATCTGCGACGAGTGCATCGATCTCTGCAACGAGATCATCGAGGAAGAGCTGGCGGAGACCAGCGAGGTCCGCTGGGAGGAACTCCCCAAGCCCCGCGAGATCTACGAGTTCCTCGAGGGCTACGTGGTGGGCCAGGAGGCGGCCAAGAAGGCCCTCTCCGTGGCGGTCTACAACCACTACAAGCGCGTCCAGGCCGGCGAGAACGGCGGCGGCAACGGCCGTGACGACGCGATCGAGTTGGCGAAGTCCAACATCCTGCTGCTCGGGCCCACGGGCTCCGGCAAGACCCTCCTCGCCCAGACCCTGGCGCGCATGCTGAACGTCCCGTTCGCGATCGCGGACGCGACGGCGCTGACGGAGGCGGGTTACGTAGGCGAGGACGTAGAGAACATCCTGCTGAAGCTCATCCAGGCGGCGGACTACGACGTCAAGAAGGCCGAGACGGGCATCATCTACATCGATGAGATCGACAAGGTCGCGAGGAAGAGTGAAAACCCCTCCATCACGCGCGACGTGAGCGGCGAGGGCGTCCAGCAGGCCCTCCTCAAGATCCTCGAAGGCACCACGGCCTCGGTCCCGCCCCAGGGCGGCCGCAAGCACCCCCACCAGGAGTTCATCCAGATCGACACGACGAACGTCCTGTTCATCGTGGGCGGTGCCTTCGCGGGCCTGGAGAAACTCATCGAATCGCGGGCCGGCGCCAAGGGCATCGGCTTCGGCGCGACGATCCGCTCGAAGCGTGAGCTGGAGGCCAAGGACCAGTTCGAGGACGTCATGCCGGAGGACCTGGTGAAGTTCGGGATGATCCCCGAGTTCATCGGCCGCCTCCCGGTCATCACGTCGGTCCACAACCTGGACCGCGAGGCCCTCCTCCAGATCCTGGTCGAGCCCCGCAACGCCCTGGTGAAGCAGTACCAGCGCCTCTTCGAACTCGACGGCGTGGAGCTGGACTTCGAGCGCGAGGCCCTGGAAGCCATCGCCGACCAGGCCATCCTCCGCCAGACCGGCGCGCGTGGCCTGCGCGCCATCATGGAGGAAGTCCTCCAGGGCGTGATGTACGAAATCCCGTCCCGCAAGGACGTGGCGCGGGTCGTCATCACGGCGGACGTGGTCCACTCCAACGTCAACCCGACCCTGATCCCGCGGGATGCGCGGGGCGGACGGGGGTCTGGGGAGGCGAAGACGGCGTAGCCGTCAGCAGTGAGCTCTGCAGGGGCGCTTGGCGGATTTACCGCTGGGCGCCCCTTTCATTGGCTGAACAGGGCTCGCCGCGATAGCGGTTGAAGCGCTTGCTTCTGTGCCTATCTGCCCCGTCGAACTGGCATCCTGCTGACCGCCTGCGTGCCCTGGCACGGCAGAGCCAACCCGCGACGTACGGAACGAGCCTCTTGGCCAATCGGATTGCCGGGGAAGCGGGGTTCACCAGGACGGTGAAACGGTTCTTTTGCGTCTGCCGACGAAATGATCAAGTCAGCTTTATGCGGCGACGCCTCACTTGTCCGCCTCCGTGATCTCAGGAACCCGACCAACGAATGACTGTTCGACTTGAAGGTCGGGGAAACGGGAGGAACCAGGATGAAGTTTGGCGGCGCAAAGCGGGTGTTGTCGGTAGTGGGGGTGCTGGCAGCTGCAGGAGCCATGCCGCTGGTTACCGCAACAACTGCGAGTGCAGACCAGATTGCCTGTGTGGACTATGTGGGCAGCCACGGCTACATGGTTGGTCCCAAGGTGAGGGCGGCGTGCAGTCACGAGGCAATTTTCTCGGGGGTCTCCAAGTCGCCCAATCCGAAGTGTCTGGTCGGGCTTGCAGATATTCACGTGAGTGCCAGCGTCTCGGGGCCGGCTTGTCGTCGTGCCTGATGGCAGGCGATCGGTCACAGCGTCGATATGAACGGCGGTGACTGAGGGAGGCGGCTCGATGCTTCCGAGCCGCCTCCTACGGTGAGGCTCAAGCCTTGACGCGGACTTCCTTGCGAATCTTGGCGGTCAGTTCGGCCGCGCTCTCCAGGTCGGCGCCCTTGCCGGCCATGGCGCTCGCCATGTCGACATGGATGATCACACCCAGAGTGCTGTGGTCACCCCAGATGCAGACAGGCATGCTGATCTCGCTCGGGCCGGTCGAGGTGGACGACTTGCCCTCGCTGTACTTCGTCTCCTGGCACTTGAGGACCGCGCCGTCGAGGCCGCTCGGCGAGTACGCCTTCGGGCTGCCGACGACCTCACCTCCGTCCTCGTCCTTCGCGTTCTTCTTCATGTCGGCGAACATCGCGTCGACGACCGCTTCCGGGTCCTCGATCTCTCCGTACACGCCCATGTAGTTGATCATCTGCATGGCGAGCGGGTTGTCCTGGTTCCCCGCCTGGTATCCGGCGTGCACGTCCTTGGCGTTCTTCACGCCGTGCTTCTCGGCTTCCTTGACGTCGCTCTCGTCGAAGCCGCCGCTGTCGGCGTCGTCCGCCTTCTTGTACTCGCCGTTGAGCAGCGACCCCGGCGTCGTCAGCTTGTGCGGACCGTCGTCGGCGACGTCCGAGCTGCCTCCGCCCTTGCCGAGCAGCAGCGTCGCCACCACCGCGATAGCCGCCACCACAGCCACCGCGCCGATGATGATGCCCAGCTTCTTCTTGCCGCCGCCCGGGGCCGGGGGCTGCGGGACGCCGTACGGGGGCTGGCCGTAGGGGGGCTGCTGGCCGTAGGGGGGCTGGCCCTGGGGCGGGACGCCCTGCGGGGGCTGCTGCGGGTAGCCGTAGCCCGGCTGCGGCGCGGTCGGCTGCTGAGGGTAGCCATAGCCGGGCTGGGGGGCCTGCGGCGGCTGCTGGCCGTAGGGGCCCGGCTGGCCGTACGGACCGGGCTGCTGAGGCTGCTGCCCGCCGTACGGGCCCGGCTGGTTGTAGCTCATTACTGGGTTCCCCTCCAGATACTTATGTGTTCCAGACATCCTGGCGCAGGCCCGGCGTGCGCAACGCATCGGGGGGCGCACCGTTACAGAACAAACGCGTTTCGGGACACGCCCGGGACACCCCTAAACTGACCCCGTGACCGAGAACGCTCAGCAGCAGCCACCAGCGCCCGACACCGAACTGCCGACCCAGTACGCGCCGGCCGATGTAGAGGGGCCGCTGTACGAGCGCTGGGTAGAGCGTGGTTACTTCGAGGCCGATGAGAAGAGCGACAAGCCGCCCTACACCATCGTCATTCCGCCTCCCAACGTCACCGGCTCGCTCCACCTCGGGCACGCCTTCGAGCACACCCTCATCGACGCCCTGACCCGTCGTAAGCGCATGCAGGGCTTCGAGACGCTGTGGCAGCCCGGCATGGACCACGCCGGCATCGCCACCCAGAACGTCGTCGAGAGGGAGCTCGGGAAGGAAGGCAAGTCCCGCCACGACCTCGGGCGCGAGGCCTTCGTCGAGCGCGTCTGGCAGTGGAAGGGCGAGTCCGGCGGGCAGATCTCCGGGCAGATGCGGCGCCTCGGTGACGGTGTTGCGTGGTCGCGTGAGCGGTTCACCATGGACGAGGGGCTGTCCCAGGCCGTCCAGACCATCTTCAAGCGGCTCTACGACGACGAGCTGATCTACCGCGCCGAGCGCATCATCAACTGGTGCCCGCGGTGCCTCACGGCCATCTCGGACATCGAGGTCGAGTACCAGGACGACGACGGCGAGCTGGTCAGCATGAAGTACGGGGAGGGGGACGACACCATCGTCGTCGCCACGACCCGTGCCGAGACGATGCTCGGTGACACCGCCGTCGCCGTTCACCCCGACGACGAGCGCTACAAGCACCTGGTCGGCAAGCAGATCAAGCTGCCGCTGACCGACCGCTCCATCCCGGTCGTCGCCGACACCCACGTCGACCCGGAGTTCGGCACGGGCGCCGTCAAGGTCACCCCGGCCCACGACCCGAACGACTTCGAGATCGGCCAGCGGCACGACCTGCCGGCCATCACGATCATGGACGAGCACGCCGTCATCACGGCCCACGGTCCCTTCCAGGGCCTGGACCGCCTGGAGGCCCGCTCGGCCATCGTCGCCGCGCTGCGCGCCGAGGGCCGGATCGTCGCCGAGAAGCGGCCGTACGTCCACTCCGTGGGCCACTGCTCGCGCTGCAAGACCACCATCGAGCCGCGCCTGTCCATGCAGTGGTGGGTCAAGGTCGGTCCGCTCGCGAAGGCCGCCGGTGACGCGGTCCGCGACGGCCGCGTCAAGATCCATCCGCAGGAGATGGAGAAGCGCTACTTCGACTGGGTCGACAACCTCCACGACTGGTGCATCTCACGGCAGTTGTGGTGGGGACACCGGATTCCCGTCTGGTACGGCCCGGAAGGTGAAGTCGTCTGCGTCGGTCCCGACGAGGAGCCGCCCACCGGTGAGGGCTGGCGTCAGGACACCGACGTCCTCGACACCTGGTTCTCCTCCGGCCTGTGGCCGTTCTCCACCCTCGGCTGGCCCGAACAGACCGAGTCGCTCGCGAAGTTCTACCCGAACTCCGTCCTGGTCACCGGCTACGACATCCTCTTCTTCTGGGTCGCCCGGATGATGATGTTCGGCCTGTACGCGATGGACGGCACCCCGCCGTTCCACACCATCGCCCTGCACGGCATGGTCCGCGACCAGTTCGGCAAGAAGATGTCGAAGTCCTTCGGCAACGCGGTCAACCCGCTGGACTGGATGGACAAGTACGGCTCCGACGCGCTCCGCTTCACCCTCGCGCGCGGTGCCAACCCCGGCGTCGACGTCCCGATCGGCGAGGACTGGGTCCAGGGTTCCCGCAACTTCGCCAACAAGATCTGGAACGCCACCCGCTTCGCGCTGATGAACGGCGCGACGGTGGACGGCCCGCTGCCCTCTCAGGAGCAGATGTCGGCCACGGACCGCTGGATCCTCTCCCGCCTCAACTCGGTCGTCGCCGAAGTCGACGCCCTCTACGAGGACTTCCAGTTCGCGAAGCTCTCCGACGCCCTCTTCCACTTCGCGTGGGACGAGGTCTTCGACTGGTACGTCGAGCTGTCCAAGACCACGTTCCAGGCGGGCGGCGAGCCGGCCGAGGTCAGCAAGCGCGTCCTGGGCGAGGTCCTCGACGTGACGCTGAAGCTGCTGCACCCGGTGGTCCCGTTCGTCACGGAGACGCTGTGGACCACCCTCACCGGTGGCGAGTCCGTCGTCATCGCCGAGTGGCCCACGGACAGCGGCTTCCGCGACAAGGCGGCCGAGCGCGAGATCGAGAGTCTCCAGTCCGTCATCACCGAGGTCCGCCGCTTCCGCGCCGACCAGGGCCTCCAGCCCGGCCAGCGCGTCCCGGCCCGCCTCACCCTCGACGGCACGGCGCTGGCGCCCCACGAGGCCGCCATCCGCCAGCTCCTGCGCCTCCAGCCGGAGGGCGAGAGCTTCTCCGCGACGGCGACCCTCCCGGTCGCGGGCGCCACGGTCGCCCTCGACCTCTCCGGCACGATCGACGTCGCGGCGGAGCGCAAGCGCCTCGCCAAGGACCTCGCCGCGGCGGAGAAGGAGAAGGCCCAGGCCACGGCCAAGCTCGGCAACGAGGCGTTCCTGGCCAAGGCCCCGGACAACGTGGTGGACAAGATCCGCGGCCGCCTGGCGAAGGCGGACGAGGACATCGCAAGGATCCAGTCCCAGCTGGACAAGCTGCCGCCCGCGTAAGGGTTTCTACGACGCCGAAGGCTCCCGGAACCATTTGGTTCCGGGAGCCTTCGCGTACCCAAGGGGCGCGGGGAACTGCGCGACCGGCCACGAACCACCCGCACCCGCCGAACAAGACAAGCCACCCCACTCCATAGGCGAGCTGTCACCCCCCGTCCGTAGACTGACCCCGTGAGCGACACCGACGACCCCTTCGACGAGATCATCTCGGCAGAGACCGACCGCGACCCCGACCTCGCGGTCATCGAGGCCGGCAGCCGCACCCTGCGCACCCAGGGCACCCCGCCCGAGGCCCAGGTACCGACCCGCCCCGAGGACCCCGAGCTCGACAAGGCCCTCAGGGACGTCGAGGCGGAGCTCGCCACGCGCTGGGGCGAGACCAAGCTGGAGCCCTCCGTCAGCCGCATCGCCGCGCTGATGGACGTCCTGGGCGAGCCGCAGCGGTCGTACCCCTCGATCCACATCACGGGGACGAACGGCAAGACCTCCACGGCCCGCATGATCGAGGCCCTGCTCGGCGCCTTCGAGCTGCGTACGGGGCGGTACACCAGCCCTCACGTGCAGTCCGTCACCGAGCGCATCAGCCTCGACGGGGCGCCCATCTCCGCCGAGCGCTTCATCGAGACGTACGAGGACGTCAAGCCGTACGTCGAGATGGTGGACGCGCAGCAGGAGTACCGGCTGTCGTTCTTCGAGGTGCTGACCGGCATGGCGTACGCCGCCTTCGCGGACGCGCCCGTGGACGTGGCCGTCGTCGAGGTCGGCATGGGCGGCACCTGGGACGCCACCAATGTCATCGACGGTGACGTCGCCGTCGTCACGCCCATCGATCTCGACCACACCGACCGGCTCGGCGAGACGCCCGGCGAGATCGCCAAGGAGAAGGCCGGCATCGTCAAGCAGGACGCGACGGTCATCCTGGCCCAGCAGCCGGTCGACGCCGCTCAGGTGCTGCTCAAGAAGGCGGTCGAGGTCGACGCCACGGTCGCTCGGGAGGGGCTCGAGTTCGGGGTCGTCTCGCGGCAGGTCGCCGTCGGCGGGCAGCTGCTGACGCTGCGCGGGCTCGGCGGGGAGTACGAGGAGGTCTACCTCCCGCTGCACGGCCCCTACCAGGCACACAACGCCGCCGTCGCGCTCGCCGCCGTCGAGGCGTTCTTCGGCGTCGGCTCGCAGCGGCCCGAGCCGCTCGACATCGACACCGTCCGCAAGGCTTTCGCGGCCGTGTCCTCGCCGGGCAGGCTGGAGGTCGTACGGCGGTCTCCGACCGTCGTGCTGGACGCCGCCCACAACCCGGCGGGCGCCCGTGCCACCGCCGAGGCGGTCGGTGAGGCCTTCGACTTCAGCCGGCTGATCGGCGTGGTCGGGGCGAGCGGCGACAAGAACGTACGAGGGCTGCTCGAGGCCTTCGAGCCGATCTTCGCGGAGGTGGTGGTCACGCAGAACTCCAGCCACCGCGCCATGGACGCGGACGAGCTGGCCGCGATCGCCGTCGAGGTGTTCGGCGACGAGCGCGTCCAGGTCGAGCCGCGGCTGCCCGACGCCCTGGAGGCCGCGATCACGCTGGCCGAGGAGGAGGGCGAGTTCGCGGGCGGCGGTGTGCTCGTCACCGGTTCCGTCATCACTGTCGGCGAGGCCCGACTGCTTCTGGGGAGGGGCTGACCACCCGTGCGTACGCTCTGTTCTTCGACCCTGATCGGCGAGTTCTTCGTCATCGGCTTCGCCGCCCTGGTCGCGATGAAGGACGACGACCTGTCCATGTCCACGGTGTGGACGGTCAGCGGGATCGCCATGTTCCTGTGTCTGGCGCTGTGCGGCGTGGTGACCCGGCCGGGCGGCATCGCGCTGGGCTGGGCGCTGCAGGTCGCCCTCATCGCCTCCGGGTTCGTGGTGCCGACGATGTTCTTCCTGGGCGCGGTCTTCGCCGCCCTGTGGTGGGCCTCGGTGCACTACGGCCGGAAGATCGACGAGGCCAAGGCCAGATTCGCGGAGCAGGAGCAGGCGCAGACGCAGGCCGAGACTCCCGCACCTGACGCTGCGTGACAGACGGCCGGACACGCCCTGTAACCTCGGTCTTCCCGCACCACGCTTGACACGCTCGACTAAGGAGCCCCCTCGTGACGCAGCGCACCCTCGTCCTCCTCAAGCCCGACGCCGTCCGTCGTGGCCTGACCGGCGAGATCATCAGCCGTATCGAGCGCAAGGCCGGCTGGCAGATCACGGCGCTGGAGCTGCGCACGCTGGACCAGGAGACGCTGGAGCAGCACTACGGCGAGCACAAGGGCAAGCCCTTCTACGAGCCGCTGGTGGAGTTCATGGCCTCCGGCCCGGTCGTGGCGCTGATCGTCGAGGGTGAGCGGGTCATCGAGGGCGTGCGCGCGCTGGCCGGTCCGACCGACCCGATCGCCGCCGCGCCCGGTTCGATCCGCGGCGACTTCGGTGTGATCGTCCGTGAGAACCTCATCCACGCCTCCGACTCCGAGGAGTCCGCCGAGCGCGAGGTGAAGATCTTCTTCCCGGGTCGCGCCTGACGCGTGTGCCGTTGGTGAAAGTCCGGGGGACCGCCTCCGGACTTTCTTGGCATATGCGTGCCGATCGAGGGAACGAGCACCCCCGAACGCCCCTCTCCAGAAGCGAACACCGTCGGCATCTGCTGACAATGGCGGAGACCCTTACGCAGTGTTCGTGCGGGCGCCACTACGATGGAAGCCTTCACGTCACAGCACCCACTTCGCCGACCTGAAAAGCCCTCAAAAGCTCCCAGGAAGGCCAGACGAATCCTGATGGGGAACTCAATGTCGTTCATCGGCCGTGACATGGCTGTCGACCTCGGGACCGCCAACACGCTGGTGTACGTCAGGGGTCGCGGGATCGTACTCAACGAGCCGTCCGTCGTCGCGATCAACACCAACACCGGTGGCATCCTGGCGGTCGGCGCCGAAGCGAAGAAGATGATCGGGCGCACGCCCGGCAACATCGTTGCCGTCCGTCCGCTGAAGGACGGCGTGATCGCCGACTTCGAGATCACCGAGCGGATGCTCCGCTACTTCATCCTGAAGATCCACAAGCGGCGGTATCTGGCTCGTCCGCGGGTCGTCGTCTGTGTGCCCTCGGGCATCACCGGCGTCGAGCGCCGTGCCGTCATCGAGGCGTCGTCCCAGGCCGGCGCCCGCCAGGTGCACATCATCGAGGAGCCCATGGCCGCGGCCATCGGCTCCGGCCTGCCGGTCCACGAGGCCACGGGCAACATGGTGGTCGACATCGGCGGCGGCACGACGGAGGTCGCGGTCATCTCGCTCGGCGGGATCGTCACCGCCCAGTCGATCCGCGTCGCGGGTGACGAACTGGACAACGCGATCATCCAGCACATCAAGAAGGAGTACTCCCTCCTCCTCGGTGAGCGGACGGCCGAGCAGATCAAGATCACGATCGGTTCGGCGTACGACCTCGACGCTGACGAGCACACCGAAATCCGCGGCCGGGACCTCGTCTCCGGGCTGCCCAAGACCGTCGTCATCTCGGCCGCCGAAGTCCGCAAGGCGATCGAGGAACCCGTCAACGCGATCGTGGACGCGGTGAAGACGACCCTCGACAAGTGCCCGCCCGAGCTGTCCGGCGACATCATGGACCGCGGAATCGTTCTGACCGGCGGCGGCGCCCTGCTGCGCGGCCTCGACGAGCGGCTGCGCCGGGAGACCGGCATGCCGATCCACATCGCCGAGGACCCCCTCGACAGCGTGGCGCTCGGCTCCGGCAAGTGCGTGGAGGAGTTCGAGGCGCTCCAGCAGGTGCTGGACGCCCAGCCGCGCAGATGACGTAACTCTTCGATTCCGCCGTACGAGATGATCTCCTCTCGTACGGCGGATCGTTGATATAGAGGCATAAGCTCGCGCATACACATCCGCGCATACACACCCGCACATTCCTGAACACTGCACATTCCTATTGAGGAAGGCACGGCCGCCGCACGTGAGGGACACACGAGAGAGCCGGCTGCTCCTGGTGCTGCTGATCGCCATCGCGTTCGCACTGATCACGGTGGACATCCGCGGCGGAGAGGACTCACCGGTCGACGGTGCCCGCCAGGCCGCGGCCACGGTCTTCGGCCCGATCGAGGACGGCGTCTCCGCCGCGGTGAACCCGGTCGGCAACGCGATCTCCTCGATCCGCGACTCCGGTGAGCGCCACGACCGGCTCGCCGCGCTGGAGAAGGAGAACGCGGCCCTCAAGGCGAAGCTCGGCAGCGACGACCGCAACGCCAGCCGCCTCAAGCAGCTCAACAAGATGATGGGCATCGCGGCCGAGGGCCAGTACGGCATCAAGGGCGCCGAGGTCATCGCCATAGGAGCGGCCCAGGGCTTCTCCTGGACCATCACCATCGACGTCGGCTCCAACGACGGCATCAAGCGCGACATGACGGTCCTCAACGGCGACGGACTGGTGGGCCGCGTGACGACGGTCGGCCCGAACACCGCCACCGTGCTCCTCGCCAACGACCCCGACTTCACCGTCGGCACCCGCATGGAGGCCGGCGACGAGCTCGGCTTCGCCTCCGGGCAGGGCGACCGCCCGCTGCGCGTCGAACTCCTCAACGGCAAGGCCGAGGTGAAGAAGGGCGACCGCCTGGTCACCTTCGGTTCGCAGGCCGACAAGCCCTTCGTGCCCGGCGTCCCGGTCGGTGTCGTCTCCCGCGTCGATCCCTCCGGCGGCGGCCTGACCCGCACGCTGTACGTGACGCCGTACGTCAGCTTCACCAAGCTCGACGTCGTCGGGGTCGTCGTCGAGGCCCCGAAGAAGGACCCGCGGGACACGGTGCTGCCGAAGAAGCCGAAGCCGACCCCCACCCCGACCGTCACCGTCACGGTCACCCCCTCGGCGAACGCCAATGCCGACGGCCAGTTCGAGCAAGAGCAGTAGGAGCTGATTCCCCGTGCGTGTCAACCGGATCCTGCTCTCCACCTCCCTCGTCGTCGTCGCCCTGGTCCTCCAGGTCAGCGTCCTGTCCAGACTCCATCTGCCGGGCGCCGTCCCCGACGTGCTCCTGCTGACCGTCCTGGGCCTCGCCATGGTCTACGGCCATGTCGGCGGCGCCCTCGTCGGGTTCGGCGCGGGACTCCTCGCCGACCTCGCGCCGCCCGCGGACCACGCCGCCGGCCGCTACGCGCTGGTGCTGTGCGTCATCGGCTACCTCGCCGGCCTCGCCAAGCCGGAGAACGGCCGTCTGAAGTCGGCCACGGGCCCGATGGTCGTCGTGGTCGTCGCCGCCCTCGGCACGACCTTGCTGTACGCCGGTGTCGGCGCCCTCGTCGGCGACACCGCCGCCCGTCATGTCGGCCTCGGCAGCCTGCTGTTCACGGCCGCGCTCTACGACCTGCTGCTCGCGCCCTTCGTCGTCCCCGGCATCATGGCGCTCGCCCGCCGCGCCGAGAACGACCCGCTCGCGGAGACCAACTCCGCCGCGAAGGCCACCGACATCTCGTCGGGGTGGCTGTCGTCCGGGACGGGGCTGAAGATCGGCGGTCAGCGGGGCGGGCTCGGCTCGCTGAAGACCAAGGCGCGGACGCGCACCGCGCGGGTCGGCCGCATCAAGGGGGTCAAGCGGCTGTGAGGGCGGGTGTGTTGAGGGCCCATCAGGTGTCTGTGGCCGTCTCGGGCGCCCGCGCGCGGAGCGCGCTAGTGGATGGATCACTCGAACGGGTTTGCCAGGGCGGAACGCCGTCTCACAGGTCAGCCGTTCATCATTCGTACGCGCACACAACCCCGCGCACTGAGAGGGGGCGGCAGCCGCAGTGACCAACATCCCCGAGACCGGTCGGACCCCACGGGTCCAGATCAGGCTCATCGTGATCCAGATCCTCGTCCTGTCCCTCCTCGGCACCCTCGGCGGGCGCCTGTGGTACCTCCAGATCCGCGAGGGCGACGAGTACGCGAAGGAGGCGTCCGGCAACCACGTCCAGCAGGTCGTCGAGCCCGCCGTCCGCGGCTCGATCCTGGACGCGCGCGGCGTGCCGATCGCGGACAACGAGACCCGGCTGGTGGTCTCCGCCTCCCGCACGGACCTGCTGAAGATGAGGGACGACGGCAAGGCCGTCCTCACCAAGCTGGCCAAGGTCCTCGGCATGAAGCCCGAGGAGGTCATGCTGAAGGTCCGCCTGTGCGACGCCGAGACCCCGCAACCCTGCTGGAACGGCTCGCCGTACCAGCCGATCCCCATCACCGACGAGGCCACCGCCAAGCAGGCCCTGCAGATCCGCGAGCGCGCCGAGGACTTCCCCGGCATCACCGCCGAGCCGCAGGCCGTGCGCCGCTACGCCGCCCCCGGCAAGGCCAACACGGCCCAGGTCCTCGGCTACCTCTCCCCGGTCACCGACGAGGAGATCACCAAGGCCCAGGACACCGACTCGCCCTACCTGCGCTCCGACCAGGTCGGCCGCTCGGGCCTCGAGCGCCAGTACGACAAGGAACTGCGCGGCAAGGCCGGCGTCACCCGCTACGAGGTGGACAACCTCGGCCGCGTCATCGGCCAGGCCGAGGCCGACGAGGCCCAGCCCGGCGCCAATCTCGTCACCAGCATCGACTCCCGGGTCCAGCGGGTCGCCGAGTACGAGCTGAACCAGGCGATGAAGATCGCCCGCCAGCAGTTCGACAAGATCACCGGCGAGAACTACAAGGCCGACTCGGGCGCCGTCGTCGTGATGGAGGCCAAGACCGGCCGGATCGTCGCGATGGCGTCCGCCCCGACCTACGACCCGAACGTCTGGGTCGGCGGGATCTCCGCCAAGGACTACAAGAACCTCACCAGCAAGAACTCCGACTACCCGCTGCTCAACAGGGCCATACAGGGTCAGTCCGCGCCCGGTTCGACGTTCAAGGTGGTCTCCACGGCCGCCGCGGTCGAGGCCGGCTACGAGTGGGACGGCGGCTACCCCTGCACCAGCTCGTACTCGGTGGGCGGCCAGGTCTTCAAGAACTTCGAGGGCGAGAGCTTCGGCCCCATCTCCCTCGGCCGCGCCCTGGAGGTCTCCTGCGACACCGTCTTCTACGGTCTCGCCGACCGGGAGTGGAAGAAGGACGGCGGCATCAACCCCAAGAAGGGCGAGCCGAAGGACTACTTCTACAAGGCCGCCCACCAGTTCGGCCTCGGCAAGGAGACCGGCATCGACCTCCCCAATGAGGTCACCGGCCGCGTCCCCGACCGCCAGTGGAAGGAGTCGTACTGGAAGGCCAACAAGGACGCGTGGTGCAAGACCGGCAAGAAGGACGGCAGCTACGTCGAGAAGATCGCGTACGAGAACTGCCTCGAAGGCAACAAGATGCGCGAGGGTGACTCCATCAACTACTCCATCGGTCAGGGCGACACCCTCGTCACCCCGATCCAGGAGGCCAGGATCTACGGAGCGCTCGCCAACGGCGGCACCATGTACCAGCCGAGCATCGGCAAGGCGATCATCAGCGCCGACGGCAAGACCGTGCAGGAGATCAAGCCCAAGGCGACCGGCCGGCTTCCGGTCAGCAAGGCCACCCTCAGGGGCATGGACGCCGCCCTGGAAGGCGTCGTCACCCGCGGTACGGCCGCCTGGAAGTTCGGCGGCTGGCCGCAGGACAAGATCCCGCTGCACGCCAAGACCGGCACCGCCGAGGTCTACGGCAAGCAGACCACGTCCTGGCTGGCCACGTACTCCAAGGACTACACGGTCGTCATGACGATCGCCCAGGCCGGTACCGGCTCCGGCGCCTCGGGTGAGGCCGTGCGCCACATCTACAACGCCCTGTACGGCGTCGCGGCCGACGGCACCATCAACAAGAAGAACGCGCTGCTGCCGACCCCGCAGAAGGGTCTGCCGAAGGTCCGCACGGACGGCACGATCAAGTCCCCGAAGGTCGCCAAGGACCCGGCCAAGGAGCAGCGGGTGAGCCAGGAGGGCGCCCCCAAGCCGGAGGAGACCACGCTGGCGGCGACCGTGGAGCAACCGACCAGCGGCAACCGCAATACCCGCAGGCGGCGGCGCCGCAGGGGAAGCCGGAGGATGTGCGCATGACCGGCAACAGCTTCTCCGTCTCCGGGTACGGACCCGAGCGCGCGGGCTGGACGCGGCTGTTCGCCCGTGACTCGCTCGCCCGTCGGCTGGACTGGCCGATACTGTTCGCGGCGCTCGCGCTGTCGGGCATCGGCTCGCTGCTGGTCTTCTCGGCGACCCGCAACCGCACCGAGATCAACCAGGGCGACCAGTACTACTTCCTGATCCGGCACCTCATGAACACCGGCATCGGGTTCGCCCTGATGATCGGCACGGTGTGGCTCGGTCACCAGGCGTTGCGGACGGCCGTGCCGATCCTCTACGGCGCCTCGGTGTTCATGATCCTCCTGGTGCTCACGCCGCTGGGTTCCACGGTCAACGGTGCCCACTCCTGGATCGTGCTCGGCGGCGGCTTCTCCCTCCAGCCCTCGGAGTTCGTGAAGATCACGATCATCCTGGGCATGGCGATGCTGCTGGCGGCGCGGGTCGACGCGGGCGACAAGCCCCACCCGGACCACCGGACCGTGCTCCAGGCCCTGGGCCTGGCCGCCGTGCCGATGCTGGTCGTGATGCTGATGCCCGACCTCGGGTCGGTCATGGTCATGGTCATCATCGTGCTGGGCGTGCTGCTGGCCTCCGGCGCCTCCAACCGCTGGGTGTTCGGGCTCCTCGGCGCGGGTACGCTCGGCGCGGTCGCGGTGTGGCAGCTGCACATCCTGGACGACTACCAGATCGCCCGCTTCGCCGCCTTCGCCAACCCCAGCCTCGACCCGGCCGGTGTCGGCTACAACACCAACCAGGCGCGGATCGCGATCGGTTCGGGCGGTCTGACCGGGGCGGGGCTGTTCCACGGCTCGCAGACCACCGGCCAGTTCGTGCCCGAGCAGCAGACGGACTTCGTCTTCACGGTCGCGGGCGAGGAGCTGGGCTTCGTCGGCGCGGGCCTGATCATCGTGCTGCTCGGCGTGGTGCTGTGGCGGGCCTGCCGGATCGCCCGGGAGACGACGGAGCTGTACGGCACGATCGTCGCGGCGGGGATCGTGGCCTGGTTCGCCTTCCAGTCCTTCGAGAACATCGGGATGACGCTGGGCATCATGCCGGTCACCGGTCTGCCGCTGCCGTTCGTGTCCTACGGCGGAACCTCCATGTTCGCGGTGTGGGTCGCCGTGGGACTGTTGCAGTCGATCAAGGTGCAGCGGCCGATGTCGGCCTAGCGGTGTCACAGGGGGGAGCGGGGTGTCCGAGGAGTATGTGTCCGTGTGCCCGGTCGGCGAGGAGCTGGTCGACCGGCTGCTGGCGCTGGCGGAGCTGGACCTGACCGACGGCGAGAGCGTGGCGGCCCGGCTGCGTGCGGCCGGCTGGCCGGACTGGTCGGAGGCGGTCGGCGGGCCGGCGTACGAGGAGACGCCCGACGTCCCCGAGGCCACCCATGTCACCCCGCACGGCCACTTCGTCACCGCCGACGGCGACGGGACGCTCCACCTGCCCTTCGCCTACCTCTACACGGTCGACGGCGGCCTGCTCGACGAGGACATCTGGGCGTCCGTCCCCGGCTGGACGAGTCAGGAGGGCGCCTGGCGGCCGGAGTTCGACGCCCACCACGCCACCGTCGTCCAGCGCTTCACCGACCGCCTCGGCCTCCCGCACCACGACATACGCCAGCCCCGCTTCCACACGCGGTACGTCAGCTGGCGCCTGGAGCACAACGTCGTGATCGTCGGGCAGGGCCCCGAACCGATGTCGTACGACCAGTTCGAGGACGCCCACGTCCTCCTGCTGTCCCGTACGGCGCAGGACGCGCCGTTCTCGGACAGCGAGGCGATGAGGGCGCTGCTCACCTCCTGATTCCCGGCTTTTCCTCGGCATTCGGGCCTGGCGCCCTCTGCCCTCCCGCCCCGACTCGGTCTAGATTCGGTTCATGGCGGACACAAAGCGCGAGATCGAGCGAAAGTACGAGTCCGACGACAGTGGGCTGCCCGACCTGACCGGTGTCGCCGGGGTCGCGGCCGTCATCGACAAAGGTGTGGCCCACCTCGATGCCACCTACTACGACACCTATGACGAACGCCTCGCAGCGTCCTCGATCACGTTGCGCCGCCGCACGGGAGGCCACGACGCCGGCTGGCACCTGAAGTTCCCCGTCGCGCCCGGCGTACGGGACGAGATCCAGGCGCCCCTGTCCGACACCCTGCCCGACACCCTCGCCGGGCTGGTCCGCTCCCGGGTGCGCGAGAGCGAGCTGGTCCCCGTGGTCCGGTTGCGCTCCGACCGTGATGTACGCGACCTCATGGACGCCGACGGGCAGCTGCTCGCCGAGGTCAGCGTGGACGCCGTGCACGCCCAGCGGCTCGCCGGGGGCGACGGCAGCGCCCAGTGGACCGAGCTTGAGGTGGAGCTGGCGGACGGCGGCGACCCGGTCTTCCTCGACGAGGTGGAGAAGCGGTTGCGCAAGGCGGGGGTGCGGCCCTCGAAGTCGGCGTCGAAGCTCGCGCGTGCCCTGGCGGAGACCGCCCCGAAAAAGCGTCCGCCGGCGCCCGTGGAGAACCCGGTGACCGCCGGCGAGCATGTGCTCGCCTACGTCCGTGGCCAGCGGGACGCGATCGTCGAGCTCGATCCCGCCGTACGCCAGGACGTCGAGGACTCCGTCCACAGCATGCGCGTCGCCACGCGCAGGCTGCGCAGCACGTTCAAGTCCTTCGGCAAGGTGCTGGACCGGGAGGTCACCGATCCGATCGGCGAGGACCTGAAGTGGCTGGCCGGCGAGCTGGGGGAGGACCGGGACCGGGAGGTGCTGAGCGCACGTCTGTCGGCGGCTCTCGACGAGGTGCCCGCCACGCTGATCCACGGACCGGTCGCGCGGAGACTGAGCCACTGGGCGGGCGACCGGCCCGGCGGGGCGAGCGCGCGCCTGATCGGCGTCCTCGACTCCCGCCGCTACCTGGCCCTGCTCGACGCGCTGGACGGGGTGCTCACCGAACCGCCACTGCTGAAGGCGGCCGGGAAGCAGCCCGAGAAAGTGCTGTCCAAGGCCGTACGGAAGTCTTTCGGCAAGGTGTCCGCACTCGTCGAGGAGGCGCTGGAGCTGGAGCCCGGCTCCGATCGGGACGTCGCCATCCACGAGGCCCGCAAGAAGACCAAGCGCACCCGGTACGCGGCGGAGGCGGCCACTCCGGCACTCGGCAGGTCCGCCAAGTCACTGGCCAAGGCCATGAAGGGGCTTCAGAACCTGCTCGGGGAGCACCAGGACAGCGTCATGGCCCGCGGGACCCTGAGCGAGCTGTCCGCGCTGGCGCACGCGGCGGGGGAGAGCGCCTTCACGTACGGGCTGCTGTACGGGCGTGAGGAACAGCGGGCGGCTGCCGTGGAGGCGGAGCTGCCCGGCCTCTGGGACGGGATCAAGGGCGGTGCGGACGCCCTCTGAGCCATGGGGCGTCCGTGGGGTGGCCGCGCTCGCGTTACGCTAGATGGTCACCCCTGTCAGTCCACGGAAGTGCGAGATGTCAGCCGAAACCGCCGAGTCGGTGTTCCCGCAGCTCGAAGCTCTGCTCCCGCATGTGCAGAAGCCGATCCAGTACGTCGGCGGCGAGCTCAACTCCACGGTCAAGCCCTGGGAGTCCTGTGACGTCCGCTGGGCGCTCATGTACCCGGACGCCTATGAGGTCGGGCTGCCCAACCAGGGCGTCATGATCCTCTACGAGGTGCTGAACGAACAGGAGGGCGTCCTCGCCGAGCGCACGTACAGCGTGTGGCCGGACCTGGAGGCGCTGATGCGGGAGCACGGCGTCCCGCAGTTCACGGTGGACAGCCACCGCCCGGTGAAGGCCTTCGACGTGTTCGGCCTGTCCTTCTCCACCGAGCTGGGCTACACGAACATGCTGACGGCGCTGGACCTGGCGGGCATCCCGCTGGAGTCGAAGGACCGCGGCCTGGACGATCCGATCGTGCTCGCCGGCGGCCATGCGGCCTTCAACCCGGAGCCGATCGCGGACTTCATCGACGCGGCGATCATCGGCGACGGCGAGCAGGCCGTCCTCGACATGACGCGGATCATCCGCGAGTGGAAGGCGGAGGGACAGCCCGGCGGCCGCGAGGAGGTCCTGTTCCGCCTGGCGAAGACGGGTTCCGTCTACATCCCGGCGTTCTACGACGTCGAGTACCTCCCCGACGGCCGGATCGCCCGCGTGGTCCCCAACAAGTCGGGCGTGCCGTGGCGCGTGTCGAAGCACACGGTCATGGACCTCGACGAGTGGCCCTACCCCAAGCAGCCTCTCGTGCCCCTGGCCGAGACGGTCCACGAGCGCATGTCGGTCGAGATCTTCCGCGGCTGCACCCGCGGCTGCCGCTTCTGCCAGGCGGGCATGATCACCCGCCCGGTGCGCGAGCGCTCGATCACGGGCATCGGCGAGATGGTCGAGAAGGGCCTGAAGGCGACGGGCTTCGAGGAGGTCGGCCTGCTCTCCCTGTCGTCCGCGGACCACTCGGAGATCGGCGACATCGCCAAGGGCCTGGCGGACCGCTACGAGGAAGACAAGATCGGCCTCTCGCTGCCCTCCACCCGCGTCGACGCCTTCAACGTGGACCTGGCGAACGAGCTGACGAGAAACGGCCGCCGTTCGGGCCTGACCTTCGCCCCCGAGGGCGGCAGCGAGCGCATGCGCAAGGTCATCAACAAGATGGTGTCGGAGGAGGACCTGATCCGCACCGTCTCGACCGCGTACGGCAACGGCTGGCGCCAGGTGAAGCTGTACTTCATGTGCGGCCTGCCCACGGAGACCGACGAGGACGTCCTCCAGATCGCCGACATGGCCGCGAACGTCATCGCCAAGGGCCGTGAGGTGTCCCGCTCCAACGACATCCGCTGCACGGTCTCGATCGGCGGTTTCGTCCCCAAGCCGCACACCCCCTTCCAGTGGGCCCCGCAGCTCTCGGCGGAGGAGACGGACGCCCGCCTGGAGAAGCTCCGCGACAAGATCCGCGGCGACAAGAAGTACGGCCGCTCGATCGGCTTCCGCTACCACGACGGCAAGCCCGGCATCGTCGAGGGCCTGCTGTCCCGCGGCGACCGCCGCATCGGCGCGGTCATCCGCGCGGTCTACGAGGACGGCGGCCGCTTCGACGGCTGGCGCGAGCACTTCTCCTACGACCGCTGGATGGCGTGCGCCGACAAGGCCCTCGCCCCCTTCGGCGTGGACGTCGACTGGTACACCACCCGCGAGCGCACCTACGAGGAGGTCCTGCCCTGGGACCACCTCGACTCCGGCCTGGACAAGGACTGGCTCTGGGAGGACTGGCAGGACGCCCTCGACGAGACCGAGGTCGACGACTGCCGCTGGACGCCCTGCTTCGACTGCGGCGTCTGCCCGCAGATGGACACCCACATCCAGATCGGCCCGACCGGCAAGAAGCTGTTGCCGCTGACGGTCAAGAACGCGGCGCCGGCGCCGGCTGGGAGCGGGCACTCGCACTGAGAGGTCACCTTCCAGGGGCCGCTCCCACCGCCAGTTTGGTGCGGGCGAAGTCGTGGTTGGCGGTGACCCGTTCGCGGTGTTGTGCCGGTAGCTTTCCGCCGTCCAGGAGTTGCTCACAGGCCTCCAGGGACTCGCGGTAGGCGCCCATCCAGTACGCCGCCACCGCCAGCTCGTCCAGGGCCCGCCAGTCGTACCAGGCGTGCTCGACGAAGAGGATGTCGTCGGGCGGGGGGAGCTCCGCCGCGCGTCGTGCGAACAGGTAGGCGAGCGGCCAGCGTTCGCCGCGGGTCCGGCACAGGTGGGCGAGTTCGCCGAGGGGTTCGGCTCGGGTGGGCCGGTGTTCGTGGGCGTCCAGGAAGCGGGACATGACCTCGGGCATACGGCGCTTCAGCTCCAGGGCGAGGCGGGCCGCGTAGAGCCGGGAGCAGAACGCCTCCTCGGCGAAGCCGTCCATGGCCGCGCGGCGGTCGTAGGCGGCCAGCGCCTTCGCCGGTTCGTCGGCGTCCCGCCAGCTCTGGGCGAGATAGAAGGCGTACCGGGTGTTGCCGGGTTCCTTGGCGAGGCCGTCCTTCAGGAGCGCCGCGTCCCGCAGGTACTTCGTGCGCTGGCTGCCCTGGGACCGGCCTCCGCCGCCCATGATGACCATGCGCACGCCGTCGAGGGTGGCCCGGCTGAACTCCGTGTCGCACTCCAGGTATTCGTGCAGCACACCGACGTACCGCCAGGGGAGGCGGGTCGACACCAGCGTCGGGCGCCAGTGGACGACCGGGCCGTGGCGCACCTGCAGGTCGTAGCAGTCGTGGGTGAGCGCCGGCAGGGTGAAGCCGGGGTCGGTCTCCAGGACGTCGTCGGCGTCGATGAACAGCAGATGGCCCGCCCGCTCCCGGGCCCGCTCGATCGCCTCGGTGCGGCTCGCGCCGAAGCCGCGGAAGGGGCTCTCGTACAGCGCCCCGGGCAGGTCGGCGAGGGTCTCGCGGACGATGTCCTGGGTGCCGTCGGTCGAGCCGGTGTCCAGGATCACCCAGCTGTCGACGAGGGGCCGTACGGACTCGAGGCAGCGTCGGATCACATGCGCCTCGTCCTTGACGATCATATTGAGGCAGACCGCGTTTGTGTTATTCGATTTTGTGTTATTCATGGCATTTTCTTTTCTCTGCAGAAAAGGACCGCCCGGTGAAATTATCCAGTGCAGGGGGTGCGTGCAAGCAGACACCGGTGAAATGACAGGTATAGGTATTCCTATGGCTATCGCCGCGCAGCTTCCCCCGCCTCGCGAAGAATTCCGTCCCGCTGCCGCGGACGCGCCCGTGCGCGGTCGCGTGCTGCTCTGGGCGGCGCCGTTCGCCCTCGCTCTGGGCCTGGGCGGCTTCGGGCTGACCGGTCCGCTGCTCAGCCGCGACGAGCTGGTCACCTGGGACATGACCGGCCGGGACACCGGCCGGATCCTCGCCACGCTGCGCAACGTCGACGCCGTACACGGCACCTATTACCTGCTGATGCACGGATGGGTGAAGCTCTTCGGCGATTCCGTCCTTTCCCTGCGATTGCCCTCCCTGCTCGCGGTGGCCGGGGCGGCGGCCGTAGTGGCGCTCCTCGGGAACCGGCTCTTCGGATATCGGGCCGGAATTCTGGCCGGGTTCCTCTTCGCGCTCGTCCCGGCCGTGAGCCGCTACGGCCAGGAAGCCCGCTCCTACGCCCTGGTGATGCTCGCCGTCGCCGTCGCCACGCTCCTGCTGCTCCGCGCCCTGGACCGGCCGCGCGGCCTTTGGCGCTGGGCCGCCTACGCGCTCGCGCTGGCCCTCACCGGGCTCCTGCACCTGATCGCCCTCTCCGTCGTGATCGCCCACCTCTGTCCGCTCGCCGCCCACGCCCGCCGCGACCGCTCCCTGTGGTGGCGGGCCGGCCTCGCCCTGACGGCGGTCGCCGCGACGGTCGCCCCGCTCGCCCTGCTCGGCCGCTCCCAGGCCGGACGGCAGCTGTACTGGGTCCCGGCGCCCGACGGCTGGGCCTTGCTCTCCCTCCCCGGCGAGGTCTTCGCCTCCGCGCTGTGCGCTGGAGCCCTGATCGCCCTCGCCCTGGTCGCCCGCTCGCAGCGCAGGGCGCCGCTGCTGCTGTGCGGCACCTGGGCGCTGCTGCCCCCGGCCCTGGTCTGGGCCGCCTCGCACGGCGAGGTCTCCTACTTCCGCGGCGTCTACGTCCTGTTCACCCTCCCGGCCTGGGCGCTGCTGGCCGGCTCGGGACTGGCCGCGGCCCGGCGGTCCCGGAAGGCGGCAGCCGTGGTGGTCGTGGCGCTGGCCCTGGTCACCCTCCCGGACCAGCGGCACATGCGGCAGCCCTTCGAGCACAACGCCCCGGTGCCCCTCGACTACGCGGCGGCCGCCGAGGTGATCGAACGGCTCCATCAGCCCGGCGACGCGGTCGTCTACGACCGGTACGACAGCTGGCAGCTCGACGGTGGTGTGCGCTACTACCTGCCGCGGGACCTGAAGCTGCGGGATGTCTTCCTGGTGCGGACCCCGGCCGAGATCGACGACCTCTACGCGGTCCAGTGCTCCGTACCGGAGCTGTGCCTCGGGGGCGAGCGTCGCATCTGGCTGGTGACGCAGGGCGCCGAATTCCCCTTCAACGCGATCGACCCGGCGCAGGCGGGGGCCTTGCAGACGCGGTACCGGGTGTCGACGAGCACGCCGGTGACGGGGATGACGGTGAGTCTGCTGGAGCGCGTCGGCGCGGCAGGGGGCGCCCGGCAGTCCTGACATGCTGCCGGAGGCCCCCTTGCCGTGCTGCTACGGGACGATCGTGCCGCTGTTCACAGCGCCGGGCGCCGGCTGCCTGTTCACCAGCGTCCACGGGTTGCTCGCACAGTTCAGCGTGCGGTCACTGGTGACCACCGCGCAGGTGGTCTCGTAGATGGCTCCTGTCGTGGTGATGACGTCGATCCTCAGGTCTCCCTCGGTCTGATTGCCTTGGGCGTGCTGGGCGATGGAGATCCCGCAGGCGTTCTGCGGGTACCCCTCGTGACCGGTGAGGTCGGTCCACAGGAAGGGACCGGGTGTCGCGGTCGTGAGGTCCCGGATGCCCGCGTAGGTCCTGGCCGGGCCGCCCATGACCGGCGGGGTGAGCGCGGCCCGGAGCTCGAAGTTGTTGCTGTCCTGGCTGGCGTCGATCTCGACGCACGGGCCGACGGGACCGGTCGCACCCGTGGCCCCGGTTGCACCCGTTGCTCCGGTGGCACCCGGGGTGCCGTTGTCGCCCGTCGCCCCGGTGGCGCCCGTCGCACCCGTGGGCCCGGTCGCCCCGGTGGCGCCCGTCGCGCCCTTCGGGCCCGTGGCGCCCTTCGGGCCCGTCGCCCCGGTGGCGCCCTTGCACTTGTCCTTGCCGGTGTACGCCTCCGCGCCCGCCCTCGACTGATGGGGCTTGTGCGGCTTGCACTTGTCGCCCGTCCGCGGCGTCGCCGCCGGCCGCTCGGACACCGCCTGCGCGGCCGCCGCGGCCGGGGCGACCAGTCCGCCGGAGACGACCAGGGCGAGGGAGGTCAGCACCCCGGCTTTCTGGAATCTCGCCCGGGCCAACGGCCCCAGCAGTGAGGGAGTGTGTCGAGGACTCATAGGAATGCTCCTTGGCACCAAACGGGTCCGGGGGAGTTCCCGGACCTCGGTGCGAGGGTGACCCGACCGGCCACGACAACCGACGCGCGCACGACGGACGCGCCGTCAAATAGGTAAAACGGTCTAGCGGATTGGTAAAACGGCCTAGCGGACAAGTGCGCCGTGACGGCATCGCAACCCACGGGGTGCATCCAGGGCGCGGGCCGCGGCGTCCTGTCCGGTATGGAACCGCAGAAGCCGCTGCCCGAGCCCCGACAGCCGGAGGGGTGCCTCGTGACGGCCATCCGCATCCCGGTGCGGATCGTCGTGCTCGTGTTGGTCGTCCCCGTGCGCATGGCGTGGGACGCGCTCGTCGTCGCCGGACGGTTCCTGAACGACACCGTGCTGCGGCCGCTGGGGCGGGCCCTGGAGTGGGCGCTGGAGTGGACGGGGCGCATCCTGTTCGTGTGGCCGCTCCTGGGCCTGTGGCGGTATCTGCTGGTACCGCTCGGCAAGGGGCTCGCGTGGCTCGGGAACGTACTGGTCGTCGTCCCCGCCGTGTGGCTGTACCGGTATCTGCTCACGCCCGCGTACGCCGCGGGGGCCTGGCTCGTGCGGTATCTCGTCGTCGTACCCGCTGTCTGGCTCTACCAGTGGATCCTCACGCCCTCCGGACACGGCGTGATGTGGCTGTTGCGGGGGATCGGGCGCGGGATCGCCGCCGCCGGGATCGGTGTGTACACGGCGGTCGCCTGGCTGGTGCGGTATCTCGTCGTCGTGCCGGCTGTCTGGCTGTATACGTGGGTGCTCACGCCGGTCGGGCGCGGGGTGACGTGGCTGCTGCGGGGGATCGGGGTCGCGCTGTACTGGGTCGCGCGTGTGGTGTTCGTGCTGCCGGTGCTCGCCCTGTGGCGCTGGGTGCTCACCCCGGTCGGGCGGTTCCTCGCCGTGGTCGGGCGGGAGGTGGGGGACGCGCTCGGGCACGCCTGGCGGATCGCCGGGCACATCTCGCTCGCCGTCGGACGGTTCCTCGCCACCCTCTTCCGGTGGGTCTTCGTCGAGCCGGTGCGCTGGGTGTACCGGACCGTGCTGACCCCGGTCGGACATGTCGTACGCGATGCCGTGCTGCGGCCCGTCGCCCAGGTCGCCCGCGGGGTGGGAAGGGCCACGCGGGAGGCGCTCGCCTCCGTACGGGAGACCGCGCGGCAGGCGCGCGCCGACTTCCGGCGCATGCTCCTCGGCGAGCCCCGGGAGCCGGTCGCCGTGGACCGGCGGGAACCGACCGGGCTCGAGACACGTACTCTTGGTAGGAGTACGACCGCTCTCACGAAGGACTGAACGACACTGGGCAAGCGACAGCCCGAAGGCCCGCCGCCCGCACCCGCGGTGCAGCGCATCCGACTGCGTTACACCAAGCGCGGCCGCCTCCGGTTCACCAGCCACCGTGACTTCCAGCGCGCCTTCGAGCGTGCGCTGCGCCGTGCCGAGGTGCCGATGGCGTACTCGGCGGGGTTCACGCCGCATCCGAAGGTGTCGTACGCCAATGCCGCACCCACCGGCACGGGCAGTGAGGCGGAGTACCTGGAGATCGCCCTCACCGAGGCGCGGGACCCCGAGAAGCTCAGGGTTCTGCTCGACGAGTCGATGCCCCTCGGCCTCGACATCGTCGACGCGGTCGAGGCCCGGACGTCCGGGCTCGCCGACCGGCTCACCGCCTCGGTGTGGGAGCTGCGGCTCGACGGAGTGGAGCCGGCGGAGGCCGAGAAGGCCGTTGTCGCCTTCAACGCCGCCGACGCCGTCGAGGTCCAGCGCAAGACCAAGAACGGCATCCGTTCGTTCGACGCCCGCTCCGCAGTCGTACGGCTTCAGACGCACAGTCCCCAGGCTGATAGGCCGACGGACCAGCCCTGTGCGATACTGCGGCTGGTTGTTCGGCACGTGACGCCTGCCGTACGACCCGACGACGTCCTGTCCGGTCTCCGCGCCGTGGCCGACCTGGCGCCGCCGGTCCCCGCAGCGGTGACCAGGCTGGCGCAGGGGCTGTTCGATGAAGAGACCGGCGAGGTGACCGACCCGCTCGCGCCCGACCGCGAGGCAGCTGAGGCCCCCACAACGGCCGCTGCCGCCGCGAAGGCGCCGGCATAGGGAAGGTCCCGCGAAAGGACGGACGTCGTAGCGCCGCCCTCGTACTCGGGAGCCACCTGGGTCGGGCAGCGCACCGACCAGAAGACTTTCGCCAGGCCGTACCCAACAAGGGAGTACGGAACCGGCGAGACAGGACACAGAGAGCTCCCGTGCGGCGCCCGCGCCCCGGACGGCGGCACCGCGCATCGCGCGAGCCGCGGACGTCACCGGCATCGCCGGACCAGGCGCGGCGCCCGGGAGCCTGACGGGAGAAACGCCCGCATGCTCGAGCCGACCGAACCCACCGAGGGTTCCGAACTCAACACCCCCAGCGACACTCTGCCGCCGCGCCGCCGGCGCCGTGCCGCATCCCGGCCGGCGGGTCCGCCGGTCGCCGCCGCGGCCGAAGCGCCGGACGAGGTGACGCCGGCCATACCGGCCGCCACCGAGACCGCCGCCGAAGAGCCGACGCCGGCCGCGGAGACGGTGACCGAAGAGGCGCCCGCGCCGCGTACGCGTCGGCGTGCCACCCGTAGGGCCTCCGCGCCCGCCGGGGCCCCCGCTGCCGCCGAGACCGCCGTCGCCGAGACGGTCGTGCCGGTGGCCGAGGAGAGCGCGCCCGCCGAGGCCGCCGCCGTCGAGACTCCGGCCGCCGAAGCCACCGAAGAAGCGCCCGCGCCGCGGCGTCGCCGTGCCACCCGCCGGGCGTCCGCGCCCACCGGGTCCCCGGCCGCCGCCGAGACCGCGGCCGCCGAGACCGTCGTACCCGCCGCCGAACCGGAGGCCGAGGCCGAGGCTGAGCCCGAGGTCGTCGCGGAGACGGTGGCCGAAGAGGCGCCCGCGCCGCGTACGCGTCGGCGTGCCGCCCGCCGGGCCTCCGCGCCCGCCGGTGCGCCGGTCGCCGCCGGCACCGAGGCCGCCCCTGAGACCGTTTCCGAGCCCGCTCCTGCGGCCGTTTCCGAGGCCGTGTCCGAGGCCGATGCCGCCCCCGAGGCCGTCGTCGAGGAAGAGGCCCCGCGTCGGGGTCGTCGGCGTGCCACGCGTCGAGTGGCCGCGCCCGCCGAGGCGCCCGAGACCGTGGAGGCGCCCGTGAGCGCTGACGAAGAGACCAAGCCCGCCGAGGAAGCCGCCGCCGAGGCCCCGGCCGCCGAGGAGGCCGCCCCGCGCCGCGCCACCCGTCGGCGTTCCGTGCGCCGCGCCGCCACCGGGTTCTCCGAGCCCGCGCGGACCGCCGGTGACGAGGCCGCCGAGGAGGACTCGCCGCGCCGCCCCGCGCGGCCCGCCGTGGCCGTGTTCCAGGCGCCCGTGTTCGCCGAGCCGCAGTTCCAGACGCCCGAGCGGGCCGCCGCCGCGGCCGCCGCCGAGGCGGAGGTCGAGGAGCCCGAGGAGCCCGCCGCCGAGGAGCCCCAGGAGGAGCCGGTCGCCTCGCGGCGCCGTCGCCGCCGCCGGGGTGAGCCCGCCGAGACCGAGGCGCCGCAGGTTGTCGAGACCGACGCCGAGGACGAGGCCGAGGAGGCCGACGCCGAGGACGCCGTCGAGGGCGACTCGGAGGAGTCCGAGGAGACCGGTTCCCGTCGTCGCCGTCGCCGTGGCGGCCGTCGCCGTCGCCGTGGCGAGTCCGCCGACGCGGACGCCGAGGGCGAGGAGGGCGACGAGCTCGCCGAGCAGGCCGAGCAGGACGCCGAGGACACCGCCGAGCAGCTCGAGGAGGACGCCGAGGACGAGCACGGCGACGAGGGCGGTTCCTCGTCCTCCAGCAGCCGTCGCCGCCGACGCCGTCGTCGTCGCGCCGGTGACGCCTCCACCGACTCCGAGCCCGGTGACGGCGACCCCGAGCGGACCGTCGTCAAGGTGCGCGAGCCGCGCCCGAAGGCGGAGCCGTCCGACGAGGTGCAGTCCATCAAGGGCTCCACGCGTCTGGAGGCCAAGAAGCAGCGCCGCCGGGAAGGCCGTGAGCAGGGCCGCCGCCGCGTCCCGATCATCACCGAGGCCGAGTTCCTGGCCCGCCGCGAGGCCGTCGAGCGCGTGATGGTCGTCCGGCAGAGCGGTGAGCGCACGCAGATCGGCGTCCTGGAGGACGGTGTGCTCGTCGAGCACTACGTCAACAAGGAGCAGGCCACCTCGTACGTCGGCAACGTGTACCTGGGCAAGGTGCAGAACGTGCTGCCGTCCATGGAGGCCGCGTTCATCGACATCGGCAAGGGGCGCAACGCGGTCCTGTACGCCGGTGAGGTCAACTTCGAGGCGCTGGGCATGGCCAACGGGCCGCGGCGCATCGAGTCCGCCCTGAAGTCCGGCCAGTCGGTGCTCGTCCAGGTCACGAAGGACCCGATCGGCCACAAGGGCGCGCGTCTGACCAGCCAGGTCTCCCTCCCGGGCCGCTACCTCGTGTACGTCCCCGAGGGCTCGATGACCGGCATCAGCCGCAAGCTGCCCGACACCGAGCGGGCCCGGCTGAAGACCATCCTCAAGAAGATCGTCCCCGAGGACGCGGGCGTCATCGTGCGCACCGCCGCGGAGGGCGCCAGCGAGGACGAGCTGCGCCGCGATGTCGAGCGACTGCAGCAGCAGTGGGAGGACATCCAGAAGAAGACCAAGAACGGCAACGCGCCGACGCTGCTGTACGGCGAGCCGGACATGACCGTCCGGGTCGTCCGCGACATCTTCAACGAGGACTTCACCAAGGTCGTCGTCAGCGGCGACGACGCGTGGGAGACCATCCACGGCTACGTCTCGCACGTCGCGCCCGACCTCGCCGACCGGCTGTCGAAGTGGACCAGCGAGGTCGACGTCTTCGCCACGTACCGGATCGACGAGCAGCTCGCCAAGGCGCTGGACCGCAAGGTCTGGCTGCCCAGCGGCGGTTCGCTGGTCATCGACCGGACCGAGGCGATGGTCGTCGTCGACGTCAACACCGGCAAGTTCACCGGTCAGGGCGGCAACCTCGAGGAGACGGTCACCAGGAACAACCTGGAGGCGGCCGAGGAGATCGTGCGTCAGCTGCGGCTGCGCGACCTCGGCGGCATCATCGTCATCGACTTCATCGACATGGTGCTGGAGTCCAACCGGGATCTTGTCTTGCGCCGCCTCCTTGAGTGCCTGGGCCGGGACCGGACCAAGCACCAGGTCGCCGAGGTGACCTCGCTGGGCCTGGTCCAGATGACCCGCAAGCGGGTCGGCCAGGGTCTGCTGGAGTCGTTCTCCGAGACCTGCGTCCACTGCAACGGCCGCGGTGTCATCGTCCACATGGAGCAGCCCACCTCCGTCGGCGGTGGCGGCAAGCGCAAGAAGCGCGGCCGCGGCGGCATCGAGCACGTGCACGAGGCCGCGGTGGCGGCGGAAGCGGCCGAGGCCGTCGACCACGACCACGACGAGGTGGAGACCGAGGCCGAGGTCGCCGCCGAGCTCGCCGAGCCGGTCGCGCTGCCCGCGCCCTTCGAGCCGGACGAGGAGCTGTACAGCAGCGCCGCCGAGGCGGAGGCCGCGGCCACCCGGGGCCGTTCGCGGCGCCGGGCGAGCCGGCGGGCGTCCGCCCCGGCCGGTGCACCGCGTCGCGAGAGGGCGTCCGAGCGGGCCGACAGGTCCGAGCAGAGCGAGCGCGCGGAGCAGGTCGAGGAGACCGTCCCGACCGCGCAGGACGTCACCGTCGCGGAGGAGGTAGAGCGTCCGGTGCAGCCGGAGCCGGCCGCCGAGGCGCACGCCGAGCCGGTCGCCGCCGAGGACCCGGTCGTCGAGGAGGCCGCACCCAAGGGCCGTACCCGCCGCCGTGCCACTCGCAAGGTGTCCGCGCCCGCCGGGTCGCCCGCGGGTGCCGAGGCCGCCGTGGTGACCGTCGCCGAAGCCGCTCCCGCGGTCGAGGCGCCGGTGGAGCAGCCCGAGGCCCAGCCGGAGGCGCCCGCCGAGAGCGCCGCCCCGGCCCGTCCGCGGCGCCGCGCCGTGCGCAAGGCCACCGCGCCGACCGCGTCCGAGGAGGCGGCCGTCGTGGTCGTGCCGACGGCGACGGAGACCGCGGAGACGTCGGAGGCCCCGGCCGCCGACGTCGAGGAAGCCGCGCCCGCCAAGAAGACGGCCCGTAAGACGGCCAAGAAGGCGACGGCGAAGAAGGCCGCCACCAAGAAGACGGCGGCCAAGAAGACCGCGGCGAAGAAGACCGTCGCCAAGAAGACGACCGCCAAGAAGGCGGCCGCGAAGAAGACGGCGGCGGCCGAGCAGCAGCCGCTCTCGTCCGTCTCGACGACGGCCGACGAGAGCTGACGCTCAGAAGGCCGCGCACTCATGAAGCCGCCCCCTGGTCCCATGGCCCAGGGGGCGGCTTCATGTTTTTTTCTTGTTACCTGGGCAACCCCGACAGAGTTCGGGTCGTCATACAAGTGTCGAAAGTGCGAACAGGCGTTGAATCACCCCTACCTGCGGTGAATCACTCTTCCGCCAGCATGGTTACGATGTAAACCGAGATCGACGACAAATCCTGACAGTTGGGGTTTCACCCCCTTCTCGGCACAGTCATTGGGGCTCAATACGTGAAGGCACTCGTGCTCTCCGGGGGAGCGGGCACTCGCCTCCGCCCGATCACCCACACCTCGGCCAAACAGCTCGTGCCGGTCGCCAACAAACCCGTGCTCTTCTACGGCCTGGAAGCGATCGCCGACGCCGGGATCACCGAAGTCGGCATCGTGGTCGGCGACACCGCGGACGAGATCCGCGAAGCGGTCGGCGACGGCTCGCGGTTCGGCATCGAGGTCACCTACATCCCGCAGGACGCGCCGCTGGGGCTGGCCCACGCGGTGCTGATCGCGCGGGAGTTCCTCGGCGACGACGACTTCGTCATGTACCTCGGCGACAACTTCATCGTCGGCGGCATCACCGGTCTGGTGGAGGAGTTCCGGGCCGAGCGGCCCGAGGCGCAGATCCTGCTGACCCAGGTGCCCAACCCGACGTCCTTCGGTGTCGCGGAACTCGACGCCCAGGGACGGGTGGTGGGCCTGGAGGAGAAGCCGAAGCAGCCCAAGAGCGACCTGGCGCTCGTCGGCGTCTACCTCTTCACCCCGGCCATACACGAGGCCGTCCGCTCCATCGAGCCGTCCTGGCGCGGCGAGTTGGAGATCACGCACGCCATCCAGTGGCTGATCGACGAGAAGCGCGACGTCCGCTCCACCACGATCTCCGGCTACTGGAAGGACACCGGCAACGTCGCCGACATGCTCGAGGTCAACCGCTCGGTCCTGGAGACCGTCCCCCCGTCGAACGAGGGCACGGTCGACGAGGACAGCGAGATCATCGGCCGGGTCCGCATCGAGGCGGGCGCCCGGGTCAGCGGCAGCCGGATCGTAGGGCCCGCGATCATCGGGGCCGGGACGGTCGTCAGCGACGCGTACATCGGCCCGTTCACCTCGGTGTCCGAGGACTGCCGGATCGAGGACAGCGAAATCGAGTACTCCATCGTGCTGCGCGGCTCGTCCGTGACCGGTGTGCGCCGGGTGGAGGCCTCGCTCATCGGACGTGACGTCGAGGTCACGCCCGCTCCCCGTAACCCCAAGGCCCACCGGCTCGTGCTCGGTGATCACAGCAAGGTGCAGATCTCCTCATGACGACCACCAAGATCCTGGTGACCGGCGGCGCCGGTTTCATCGGCTCGCACTACGTCCGTACGGTGCTCGGCCCCGAGGGCCCCGGTGACGTCGAGATCACCGTCCTCGACAAGCTGACGTACGCGGGCAACCCGGCCAACCTCGACGAGGTGCGCGAGCACCCCGGGTTCTCCTTCGTGCAGGGCGACATCTGCGACCCCGAGCTGGTCGGCAAGCTGATGGCCGAGCACGACCAGGTGGTGCACTTCGCCGCCGAGTCGCACGTCGACCGGTCCATCGACGGCGGCGCCGAGTTCGTCCGTACGAATGTCGTCGGCACGCACACCCTCATCGACGCCGCCCACCGCGCGGGCATCAAGACCTTCGTGCACATCTCCACCGACGAGGTCTACGGCTCCATCGACGAGGGCTCCTGGCCGGAGACGCACCCGCTCCAGCCGAACTCGCCATATTCCTCCGCGAAGGCCTCCAGCGACCTGATCGCGCTGTCGTACCACCGCACCCACGGCCTGGACGTGCGCGTGACCCGCTGCTCCAACAACTACGGGCACCACCACTTCCCCGAGAAGGTCATCCCGCTCTTCGTGACCAACCTCCTCGACGGCAAGAAGGTCCCGCTCTACGGCGACGGCGGCAACGTCCGCGACTGGCTGCACATCGACGACCACGTCCAGGGCATCGAGCTGGTGCGCACCAAGGGCCGGGCCGGCGAGGTCTACAACATCGGCGGCGGCACCGAGCTCTCCAACAAGGAGCTCACCGGGCTGCTCCTGGAGGCCTGCGGCGCGGACTGGGAGACCAGCGTCGAGTACGTCGAGGACCGCAAGGGCCACGACCGCCGCTACTCGGTGGACTGCACGAAGATCCGCGAGGAGCTCGGCTACGAGCCCCGCAAGAGCTTCCGGCAGGGGCTCGCGGAGACCGTGCAGTGGTACAGAGACAACCGCGCCTGGTGGGAGCCGCTGAAGGAGCGGGCCGCGCTGTGAGCGACAACCGCATCTGGCTGGTCACCGGCGCGGGCGGCATGCTCGGCCAGGACGTCCTGGCCCGGCTCGCCGAGGCGGGCGAGCAGGCCGTCGCCCTCGACCGCGCCGCCCTCGACCTCACCGACGCCGACGCCGTGCGCGGCACGATCGAGACGCACCGGCCCGCGGTCGTCGTCAACTGCGCGGCCTGGACGGCTGTCGACGACGCCGAGAGCCACGAGGAGGAGGCCCTGCGCATCAACGGCGACGGCCCGGCCCATCTCGCCGCCGCCTGCGCCGCCACCGGCGCCGTCCTCCTGCACGTCTCCACCGACTACGTCTTCGCGGGCGACGCGACCACCCCGTACGCGGAGGACGCCCCCACCGCCCCGCGCAGCGCCTACGGCCGCACCAAGCTCGCCGGCGAGCGGGCCGTGCTCGGCATCGAGCGCGGCTATGTGGTGCGCACGGCCTGGCTGTACGGCACGGGCGGCCCCAACTTCGTCCGTACGATGATCAAGCTGGAGGGGCTCAAGGACACCCTGGACGTCGTCGACGACCAGCGCGGCCAGCCCACCTGGAGCGCCGATCTCGCCGGGCTGCTGTACGAACTGGGCCGCGGCGCCCTGGCCGGCACCGCCCCGGCCGGCGTCTACCACGGCACCAGCTCCGGCGAGACGACCTGGTACGGCCTCACCCGGGAGATCTTCCGGCTGCTCGGCACCGACCCCGACCGGGTCCGCCCCACCACCAGCGAGGCCTTCGTCCGCCCCGCCCCCCGCCCGGCCTACAGCGTCCTCGGCCACGACCGCTTCGCGGCGGCCGGTATCCCGCCCCTGCGGGACTGGCGGGCGGCGCTCACCGAGGCCTTCCCGGAGATCCACCGGGTCCAGACGAAGGAGGACCCGGCGTGACCGTCAAGGTCAGCGTGGTCATCGCGGTCCACAACCCGGGCAAGTACGTCGAGGACTGCATCGGCGGTCTGCTGCGGCAGAGCCTACCGACCGACGAGTTCGAGGTGTTCTTCGTCGACGACGGCTCCACCGACGAGACCCCGGCCCGGCTGGACGCGCTCGCGGCCGAGCACCCGCACCTCCACGTCGTGCACCAGGAGGCCTCCGGCTGGTCGGGCAAGCCCCGCAACACCGGCATCGACGCCGCCCGCGGCGAGTACGTCATGTTCGTCGACCACGACGACTGGCTGGGCGACGAGGCCCTGGAGCGGATGTACGACTACGGCACGGCGCACGACGCCGATGTCGTCGTAGGGAAGATGGCGGGCATCGGACGGCCGGTGCCGCAGGAGCTGTTCCGGGTCAACCGGCCGCGGGCCACCGTCGAGAACGCGCCGCTGATCGACAGCCTCACCCCGCACAAGATGTTCCGGCGGGAGTTCCTCGCCGAGCACGGCATCCGCTTCAAGGAGGGGCGCCGTCGCCTGGAGGACCACGTCTTCGTCATCGAGGCGTATCTGCGGGCCAAGAGCGTCGCCGTCCTCGGCGACTACCCGTGCTACTACCACATCGCCCGCGACGACGGCTCCAACGCGGGCTTCCAGCGCTTCGACCCGGCCGGCTACTTCGGCAACCTCCGCGAGGCCCTCGACGTGGTCGAGGAGCTCACCGAGCCCGGCCCCCTGCGTGACCGGCTGTTCAGCCGCTGGCTGCGCGTCGAGATGGTCGAGCGGCTGCGCGGCAACCGGCTGCTGAAGCTCCCCGAGGACTACGCCGAGGAGCTCTACCGCGAGATCCGCGGCGTGGTCGTCGAGCGCTTCGGCCCCGGCGTCCTCACCCACCTCGCGCCCACGCAGCAAGTCGTCGCGGGCCTCGTCGCCGCCGACCTCTACGACGACATCCGCGCGCTCGCCCAGTGGGAGGCCGCGATCCGGCCCACCGGCGAGCTGACCTCCCTGAACTGGGAGAACGGCTCGCTGACCATCGGCTTCGGCGCCGAGTACGAGTCCGGCGGCACCCCGCTCGTCTTCCGCCGCGAGGACGGGCGTGACGTGCTCGACCTGCCGCTGTCCGAGAAGGCGCGTGAGGCGCTGGACGGGCAGGGGATCACGCTGGACGCCCGTGTCGACGACAGCGATGTCGACCTGGTGGTCCGCAACCGCGACGACGCCACCCAGTACTACCTGCCGCTGAAGAGCGAACGGCACGAGGTCGACGCCGAAGCGGACGGCGCCTTCCGGCAGCGGATCACCGCGACCGCCGTGCTCGACCCCGAGACCGCCGCCGCGGGCTCGCCCCTGACCAAGGGCATCTGGGACTTCCACCTGCGCATCAAGGCCGGCGGCTTCAGCAAGGAGTGCCGGATCGGCGCGGTGCACGGCGAGGGCGTGGAGCCGGGGCGGCTGGCCGCGCTCACCGGTGAGCCGCGCCGGCTCGTGCTGCCGTACTGGACCGACGGGCCGGGGAACCTCTCCCTCGACGTCGACCAGCACACCAACAAGCTGGAGCGCGAGGCCGTGGTGCTGGTGGACCCGGCCGCGGCGGTGGTGGCCGAGGGGGCGGCCCTCCGGCTTCCGCTGCCGCTCGCGGTGACCGGCGAGGAGACGGTGCAGCTGCGCTTCGAGCGCAAGGACGTCGGCAAGTTCGCCGCCGACGCCGCGGCGGACGGCCGTACCGTGACCGCGCGGCTGCCGGTCGAGCGGCTCACCGGGGCGCGCTGGGCGGTCCGGATCGGGCTGCCGTCCGCCGACCGGGGCGAGCCGAAGTGGACCCGGCTGCCCGTCGACGTGGTCGTCGCGGCCGACGGCACCGCTAAGGTCATCGACCGGCACATCCCGCCGGCGAAGCCCGCCCCGACACCGGCGCCGAAACCCAAGCAGCCGGCCCCGCCGCGGCCGCTGTGGCGCCGGGTCGCCGGACGCGTCAAGCGGGCCCTGACGAACCCGCAGAAGAAAAGCTGAGGGCGTTGTGATGCGACCTCCGCAGGACAAGAGCTGAGGACCTGTGATGCGACCTCTTTCGATTTCCGGCTCCTGGGTGCACGAGCCGAAGGTCTTCCCCGACGGCCGGGGCAGCTTCCACGAGTGGTTCAAGGCCCCCCTCTTCACCGAGGCGGCCGGCCACCCGCTCACCCTCGCCCAGGCCAACATGTCCGTCTCCAGCCGGGGCACCCTGCGCGGCATCCACTTCGCGGACGTGCCGCCGGGCCAGGCCAAGTACGTCAAGTGCGTGCGCGGCGCGGTCCTCGACGTGATCGTGGACATCCGGGTCGGCTCGCCCACCTTCGGCCAGTGGGAGATCGTCCGCCTCGACGACCAGGACCACCACGCCGTCTACCTCTCCGAGGGCCTCGGCCACGGCTTCATGGCGCTGACCGACGACGCGACCGTGGTCTACCTGTGCTCCGAGGGTTACGCCCCCGAGCGGGAGCACGGCATCCACCCGCTCGACCCGGAGCTCGGCATCGAGTGGCCCGCCGACCTCGCCCCGCTGCTGTCCGCCAAGGACGAGCAGGCGCCGAGCCTGGCCCAGGCCCGTGAGCAGGGGCTGCTGCCCTCGTACGAGGAGTGCGTGGCGTACCGGGCCGGTCTCGGCGGGTGACCGGGACGGGGCCGGTTTGACCCGTTCGGCAGCGGCCCCGTAACCTTGACCGTCGGCGTGTCCTTGGATATGGGCGCGCCACATCCCCGTAAACCTCATCCTCTCGGGCCTTGCGGCCGGGAGAGGCCGCTCGTTCTGCCGGGCGGCTGGACTGCGGGGGTGCCGTTCCCGAGCGAGAGAGTGAGATCCGCGTGTACGCCATCGTGCGCAGCGGTGGTCGCCAGCACAAGGTTGCTGTCGGCGACATCGTTGAGGTTGACAAGATTTCCACCGCCAAGGTTGGCGACACGGTCGAGCTCTCGACCCTGCTCGTTGTCGACGGCGACGCTGTGACCAGCGACCCGTGGGTGCTGGCCGGCATCAAGGTCCAGGCCGAGGTCGTGGACCACCACAAGGGCGTCAAGATCGACATCCTTCGCTACAAGAACAAGACCGGCTACCGCCGTCGTCAGGGCCACCGCCAGCAGTACACGGCGATCAAGGTCACTGAGATCCCCGCGGCTGCGAAGTAAGGGACTGAGGAGAGATGGCACACAAGAAGGGCGCATCGTCCACCCGTAACGGTCGTGACTCCAACGCTCAGCGCCTCGGCGTGAAGCGCTTCGGTGGTCAGGTCGTCAGCGCGGGCGAGATCCTGGTCCGCCAGCGCGGTACCCACTTCCACCCGGGTGCGGGCGTCGGCCGTGGCGGCGACGACACGCTGTTCGCGCTGAACGCCGGTGCGGTGCAGTTCGGTACGCACCGTGGCCGCAAGGTCGTGAACATCGTTCCGGTCGCCTGAATCAGGCACTGATCGGAAGCTTTCGCGAGGCGGACCTCACTTCCCTTCCGGGAAGGCGGGTCCGCCTTTCGCGTGTTACGCAAGTAAGTATTCGTACGTTTTCTGGAGGCACCGAACCATGACCACCTTCGTGGACCGCGTCGAACTGTACGTCGCCGCGGGTAACGGAGGTCACGGCTGTGCCTCCGTCCACCGGGAGAAGTTCAAGCCGCTCGGCGGCCCCGACGGCGGCAACGGCGGCCGGGGCGGCGACGTCATCCTGACCGTCGACCAGTCGGTGACGACACTCCTGGAGTACCACCACTCCCCGCACCGCAAGGCCACCAACGGCAAGCCCGGCGAGGGCGGCAACCGCTCCGGCAAGGACGGCCAGGACCTCGTCCTGTTCGTGCCGGACGGCACCGTCGTCCTCGACAAGGCGGGCAACGTCCTCGCCGACCTGGTCGGTCACGGCACCTCGTACGTCGCCGCCCAGGGCGGCCGCGGCGGCCTCGGCAACGCGGCGCTGGCCTCGGCCCGCCGCAAGGCACCCGGCTTCGCGCTGCTCGGTGAGCCCGGGGACATGCAGGACGTCGTCCTGGAGCTGAAGACCGTCGCCGACGTGGCACTGGTCGGCTACCCGAGCGCGGGCAAGTCCTCGCTGATCTCGGTGCTGAGCGCGGCCAAGCCGAAGATCGCCGACTACCCCTTCACCACCCTGGTCCCGAACCTCGGTGTGGTCACCGCCGGCTCGACCGTCTACACGATCGCCGACGTGCCCGGACTGATCCCGGGCGCCAGCCAGGGCAAGGGCCTGGGCCTGGAGTTCCTGCGGCACGTGGAGCGGTGCAGCGTGCTGGTGCACGTGCTGGACACGGCGACCCTGGAGTCCGACCGCGACCCCGTCTCCGACCTCGACATCATCGAGGAGGAGCTGCGGCAGTACGGCGCCGGGCTCGACAAGCGGCCCCGCATGGTCGTCCTCAACAAGATCGACGTGCCCGACGGCAAGGACCTCGCCGAGATGGTCCGCCCGGACCTGGAGGCCCGCGGCTACCGCGTCTTCGAGGTGTCCGCCGTGGCCCACATGGGGCTCAAGGAGCTGTCGTTCGCGCTGGCCGACGTGGTCGCCAAGGCGCGGGCCGCGAAGCCGAAGGAGGAGGCGACGCGGATCGTCATCCGGCCGAAGGCCGTCGACGACGCAGGCTTCACCGTCACCCGCGAGGAGGACGGGCTGTACCGGGTGCGCGGCGAGAAGCCCGAACGCTGGGTGCGGCAGACCGACTTCAACAACGACGAGGCCGTCGGCTACCTCGCCGACCGGCTCAACCGCCTCGGTGTCGAGGAGGAGTTGATGAAGGCGGGCGCCCGCTCCGGCGACGGCGTCGCCATCGGACCCGAGGACAACGCCGTCGTCTTCGACTGGGAGCCGACCGTCATGGCCGGTGCCGAGATGCTCGGCCGCCGTGGTGAGGACCACCGCCTCGAGGCCCCGCGTCCGGCCGCCCAGCGCCGCCGCGACAAGCAGGCCGAACGGGACGAGGCGGAGCGGGAGTACGACGGCTTCGACCCGTTCGAGAAGTAGTTAACGGCAGGGAAAGCTCTGGCCTACGGCAGGGCAACCAACTGCGGTTCCGATGTGTCGTACTGGGCATGCCAACGCCTATGCGCAGAACCCGGCGCGCCGTCGTCGTCGCGATCACCCTGGTCGCGGCCACGTGCGGCGCGCTGCCCGTGGCCGAGGCGACCGGGCGAGCCGCGGTCGCGGTACGGCAGGACTTCAACGGCGACGGCTACGAGGACCTCGCCGTCGCCGCGCCCTACGCGACGGTCGGCGGCAAGGCCAAGGCGGGATACGTCGCCGTCCTGTTCGGCTCGGCGAGCGGTCTGCGGACCTCCGCCAAGAAGGTCTACAGCCAGGCCTCCGCCGGCATCCCCGGTACCCCCGAGGCCGGCGACCTCTTCGGCTCCCGGCTGGCCGCGGCCGACCTCGACGGCGACGGGTACACCGACCTGCTCGTGGAGACCCTCGCCGAGCAGTGGCAGCAGGACGGCGTCGAACACTCCGGCACCCGGACCGTGCTCTGGGGCGGCCCCGCCGGACTCACCTCCGGCACGGTGCTGCCCGCCGAGGGCACCGGCCGCCTCCAGGCCCCGCTGACCGTCACCGGTGACTTCGACGGCGACGGCCACCAGGACCTCGCCCGCGACGGCCGTGTCCTCTTCGGCCCCCTCGACCGCGACGGACGCCCCGCCGCCACCCAGGAGAACGCCCCCTTCACCGACCACGACCTGCTGATCGCCGCCGTGGCCGCCGGGGACACCGACGGCGACGGGACCGACGACCTCGCGGTCATCGCCCGGGAACACGACTGGGACAGCGAGACCGACTACGGCAACTACGTCTACTACGCGCACGGCAGCCGCGAAGGCCTGCGCCCCGGCGCCCAGTTGACGGCCCTCGCCCTGCGCAAACAGGACGCCATCGCCCTCGGCGACCTCGACGGCGACGGCCGCGCCGACCTGGTCCTGGGCGAGGACGGCCTCCGTGTCGTCCGCGCGGGCCGGCAGGGCCTGCCCGACACCGCACCCCGGATCATCACCCAGGACACCCCCGGCGTGCCCGGCGCCCAGGAGGCCGGGGACGACTTCGGCTGGACGGTGTCCATCGGGGACAGCGACGGCGACGGGTACGGCGACATCCTCGCCGGCATCCCGGAAGAGGACTTCGGCGGACTGAAGAACGCCGGGACCTTCGCCGTCGTACCCGGCGGACCGGGCGGGGCGACCGGCGCCGGCACCAAGGTCCTCAGTCAGAACACCCCGGGCGTGCCCGGCACCGCCGAGAACGGTGACCGGTTCGGCCTGAACGCCACGTTCGTCGACGGCAACGGCGACGGAAGGGCCGAGCCGGTCGTGGCATCCGTCGCCGAGAACTCCTTCGCGGGCGGCGTCTGGGTCTTCCCCCACGGCGCCACGGCCAAGGGTTCCTTCACCTTCGGCGCCCGCACCCTCGGCACGGTCGCGAACGGGGCCCGGCTGGGCACCGCGTTCCCGCGCTGACCCTCCTTTCACCTCGATCAACCGGAGCACCATGAGCAAGCGCAGGCTCGCCCTCGCGGCGGCCGTGGCGGTCACCGCTGCCCTCACCGTCCCCGTGGCCGCGCAGGCCGCCGATGCCGGGCCGGCCGCGAGCAGGCTGCACGACGACTTCAACGGCGACGGCTATCCCGACCTGGCCATCGGCGCCCCGCCGAAGACGAGCGCCGGCACGAAGCCGGGTTCGGTCACCGTGCTGTACGGCTCGGCGAACGGTCTGTCGACCTCGCGCAGGCAGGTGCTCGACGACTCGAAGGTGTACGACGAGTCGCACCCGACCGGGTACGGCACCGACCTGCAGAGCGCCGACCTCGACGGCGACGGCTACGCCGATCTGCTGTCGTTCATCCAGTGGGCTCCGGTCGACGGTGACCGGGGCAACACGGTCACCGTCAACTGGGGTGGTCCCAAGGGCCTTTCGGCCGACCGGGACAACCTCGTGCGGCTGCCCGACTCGGTCTGGACGTACGGATTCACCGTCGGGGACGTCGACGGGGACAAGCACCCGGACGTGATCACGCTGGGCAACGAGTACGGCGTCGAGGACGGCTACGGCGACGTCCTGAACGGCCCGTTCGACCGCTCCGGCAACCCCGCCCGCACCTCCACGTTCACCATCGACACCGACAACTTCCAGATCGCGAGGACGATCGCGGCCGGTGACGTCAACGGCGACGGCATCGCCGACCTCGCCGTGGGCGCCGTGGACAGCGAGGAGCCCGACTCCCGCAAGACCGCGCTGCTGCTGGGGAGTTCGCGGGGTCTCGCCGCCCCGATCTGGCTCAAGGACCCGAACGGGCGCCGCATGGGCGGCGAGGACCTGGCGATCGGCGACCTCAACAAGGACGGCTACGCCGAGATCGTCATCGGCCACTCCATGGACGTCTACGACAGCGACGTCGAACTCCCCACCAGGGGCGGCGCGTTGGGCGTCGTCTACGGCGGCCCGAACGGTGTCTCCACCACCCGCAAGCCGGTGTGGATCAACCAGGACACCGCCGGCGTGCCCGGCGCCGGCGAGCGCGGCGACGGCATGGGCACCGGCCTGTCCATCGGCGACACCGACGGCGACGGCTATCAGGACGTGGCGACCGGACTGCCCGGCGAGGACCTCGGCACCCTCGCCGACGCGGGCAGCGTCCTCGTGCTGCGCGGCGGAGCCCACGGTCTGACCGGCACCGGTGCCAAGACCTTCCACCAGAACACCACCGGTGTCCCCGGCACCGCCGAGAAGAACGACCGCTTCGGCACCGCGACGACGCTCGTCGACGCCGACGGCGACCACAAGTACGGCCTGGTCGTGGGCGACCCGGCGGAGAACGCGAACAACGGTTCCGTGTGGGTCTTCGCCGCCACGTCCGGCGGCATCACCGCGAGCCGCTCCTTCACGTTCGGCGCGGCCACGGTGGGCGTGACACCGACCGGGGCGCGGTTCGGGACGTCGCTGGGGGACTGACGGCGTCGACAGCAACGTAGGACGACAGGGGAGGAGCAGATGAGGGGACGCAGAGGCAGATGGGGCGCGGCGGTCGCCGTGGTCCTGGCCGTCACCGGGGCCGCGGTCCCGGCGGCGGCGGACTCCGGGGCCACGACCGTGCGGCTCCAGGACGACTTCAACGGTGACGGGTACGCCGACCTCGCGGTGGCCGCGCCGGCGGCGACCGTGGGCGGCAAGGCCAAGGCCGGGTACGTCGCGGTGCTGTACGGGTCGGAGAACGGGCTGACCACCACGGGCCGAAAGGTGTTCACGCAGAACACCGCGGGCGTGCCCGGCAGTGCGGAGGCGGGCGACGGCTTCGGCTCCGCGCTCGACACCGCCGACCTGGACGGCGACGGCTACGCGGACCTGGTGGTCGGCGTCGGCGGTGAGGACACCTCGGCCGGTGTCGACGCCGGGCTCGTCGAAGTGGTGTGGGGCGGCGCGCACGGGCTCGCGGGCGGTGCGTCCGTGGCGAGCGGGAAGGCGCACGACCAGCTCGGCGCGAAGGGCCGGCTGACCGTGGGGGACATCGGCGACGACGGCTCCCCGGACGTGGTGACCGTGGCGAACCAGCACGATCTGCGGGTCCTCAAGGGCCCGTTCACGCGCGGCGGCGCGTACGGCGGCGAGGTGCTGGTGCCGGACCGGTACGACAGCCGCGTCCTGGACCTGGCCACCGGCGACGTCAACGGCGACGGCCGCACCGACGTCGTCGGCGCCGAGAACGACGCCGAGGAGTTCGACTCGCGCCGGGTCGTGTACTGGCTCGGCAACGGGACCGGGCTCAACCCCTTCACGCTGGTCTACGACATCGACGGCGCCGGGCTCCAGGGCGGCGAGAGCCTCGACGTCGGGGACGTGAACCGGGACGGCTACGACGACATCGTGGTGGGCCGGGCGATCGACGGCTACCCCAGCGACCACGACGCCTATCTCGCCAAGGGCGGCCGCGTCGCCTGGATCCCGGGCACGCCCGACGGGCCGGACGGCGTGGAGAAGGCGCAGTTCCTCAACCAGGACAGCCCCGGGGTGCCCGGCACCGCCGAGAAGGGCGACCGGTTCGGCACCGACGTGCAGCTCGGGGACGTCGACGGGGACGGCTACCTGGACGTCCTGACCGGGGTGCCCGGCGAGGACCTCGGATCCGTCGCCGACGCCGGTGCCGTGGTCGTGCTGAGCGGCCGGGCCGACGGGCTGACCGGCGTCGGCTCCCACCAGGTGGTCACGCAGGACAGCAGCATGGTGCCGGGCACCGCCGAGAAGGGCGACGCGTTCGGCACGGCCGTCCACCTCGGGGACGCCAACGGCGACGGGCTGGCCGACGCGGCCGTCGGGGCGCCGGGGGAGAACGCGAACACCGGGTTCGTGTGGTCCTTCCGCTCCAGCGAGTCGTATGTCGTCGAGCCGGGCGGTGTCCCGCTGCCGGCGACGATCGTGGCGCCGAACGGCACGACGGCCTTCGGCAACACACTGCTGGGGACGACGGCCACGGGCGCACGTCTCGGCAGCGGGTTCGCCTACTGAGCCGAATCGTCTGATCATCCCTCAGACCCGTTGTGGCCACGGCGAGTTCGTGTGTCGCGACGGGTCTCCTGTTGTCTGCTCAGTTGTCATGTGCGTGCATCCCGGCGTTCAGCGGGTGGACCGCCCCGGAGCATGAGCTTCCTGTGTCCATGAGGCCAGTGAGGCAAGGGAGTTCGCTGATGACCGGAGCTGTTTCGCCCGACCGCCGCCGCTTTCTCACCGCCGGGGCCGCCGTGCTCGGCGCCGCCGCCTCCGCCCAGCTGTGGCTGCCGACCGCCGCCCGGGCAGCCGAGACCCCGCTGCCCGACGGGGTGTTCAGCCTCGGTGTGACCTCCGGTGACCCGCTCCCCGACGGCATCGTGCTGTGGACGCGGCTCGCCCCGGACCCGCTGAACGGGGGCGGGATGCCCGACCGCGTGGTCCCCGTGGAGTGGGAGCTCGCCGAGGACGAGCGCTTCAGAAAGACCGTCCGCCGTGGTGTCACCCAGGCCCGGCCCGAGTACGGGCACAGCGTTCACGTGGACGTACGGGGCCTGCGCCCGGGCCGTGACTACTGGTACCGCTTCCGCACCGGCGGCCAGCTCTCCCCGGCCGGCCGTACCCGCACCGCCCCGCACCCGCACAGCAAGGGCGGCAGCCTGCGCGTCGCGCTCGCGTCCTGCCAGAACTGGCAGCACGGCTACTTCACCCCGTACGCCGACATGCTCGCCCAGGACCCCGACTTCGTGCTCTTCGTCGGCGACTACATCTACGAGTCGACGCCGTCCTCGACGGGTGTCCGCCGCCACGAGGGCACCGGTGAGCCGTACAGCCTGGTCCAGTACCGCAACCGCTACGCCCAGTACCGCACCGACCCCGACCTCGCCGCGATGCACGCGAACGCGCCCTGGGTCGTCACCTTCGACGACCACGAGGTCGACAACGACTTCGCCGGCGAGATCCCGCAGGACCCCGACAAGCAGACGCACGACGCCTTCGTGGCCCGGCTGACCGCGGCCTACCAGGCGTACTACGAGCACATGCCGGTCCGAGCGACCGCGGTGCCGAACGGGCCGCACATCCAGATGTACCGGCGCCTGGAGTTCGGCCGGCTGGCCCGGCTCAACGTGCTCGACACCCGGCAGTTCCGCAGCGACCAGGTGACCGGCCAGGAGGCCGCGAAGGACCCGTCGCTCACCATGCTCGGCGCCGAGCAGAAGGAGTGGCTGCTCGACGGGCTGCACGACTCGCCCGCCCGCTGGAACCTCGTCGCCTCGCAGATCATGATGGCCGAGACGGACATCCTGCCGGGCGAGGGCAAGCAGTGGTACTACGACGCCTGGGACGGCTACCAGGCCGAGCGCAACCGGTTCCTCGCCGAGTTCGAGGACGTCCGCAACCCGGTCGTGCTCAGCGGCGACCGCCACCTGACGATGATCAGCGACCTCAAGAAGGACTTCGCCGACCCGGACTCGGACGTCGTCGGCGCCGAGTTCGTCGGCACCTCCGTCTCCAGCAACGGCGACCAGGACCAGGCCGCCTTCCACGCCCAGTGGGACCCGCTGAAGGCGGACAACCCGCACTGGAAGCTGATCGACGCCCACCGCGGCTACCACCTGTTCGACATCGACAAGCACGGCATCGACGCCCAGGTGAGGGTCGTGGACACGGTCCGGCAGCCGACCGCGACGGCGAGCACGCTGGCCGCGCTGCGGGTGGAGGCGGGCCGGCCAGGAGTGGAGCTCGCGTAAGCGCTTGGCATGTCCGTGTGACGACGGGCCCGGGACACCTCTGTGTCCCGGGCCCGTCGTCACACACAGCAATACATAATTCCTGTGGAGTTACTCACAGCAATTCCAGGGTGCTCACCACAACCGTCTCCTCAATCACCAGGAGTACAAGGTGAATGACAGATGGCGCGCACATATGCGGCGGACGGCGCTCACCTTGCACTGCGGTAACCCCAAGTGGGACCATTTCCTCGTTCCCTGTCGCCCCGAGGTAGGTCACCTGTGTCCCAGCACATCGCCAAGCCCCGTACCACCGCAGTGATCCTGGCCGGCGGTACCGGTCAGCGCGTGGGTCTCTCGATCCCCAAGCAGCTGCTGAAGATCGCCGGCAAGGCAGTCATCGAGCACACCCTGACCACCTTCGAGAACGCCGACTCGATCGACGACATCATCGTCCTGATGGCGCCGGGCTACGTGCCGGACATAGAGAAGATCGTGGCCAAGGCCGGGTTCACGAAGGTCAAGAAGATCATCGAGGGCGGTTCCACGCGGAACGAGACCACCGAGCGCGCCATCGAGGCGCTCGGCGAGGGACTGGCCGACGGCGAGGACCTCAACGTCCTGTTCCACGACGCCGTTCGCCCCCTGCTCTCGCAGCGCGTCATCGACGACTGCGTGGTCGCCCTGGAGCGCTACCAGGCCGTCGACGTCGCCATCCCGTCCGCGGACACCATCATCGTGACCCGCACCCACGGCGAGGACGGCGAGTTCATCACCGAGATCCCGGACCGCTCCCGGCTGCGCCGCGGCCAGACGCCGCAGGCCTTCAAGCTGTCCACGATCAAGCGGGCCTACGAGGTCGCCGCCGGCGACCCCAACTTCCAGGCCACGGACGACTGCTCGGTCGTGCTCAAGTACCTGCCGGACGTGCCGATCCACGTCGTCGCGGGCGACGAGTACAACATGAAGGTCACCCAGCCCGTCGACGTCTTCATCGCCGACAAGCTGTTCCAGCTGGCCTCCACCGCCGCGCCCGAGCAGGTCTCCGAGGAGGCCTACCGCGAGCTGCTGACCGGCAGGACCATGGTCGTCTTCGGCGGGTCGTACGGCATCGGCAAGGACATCGCCGAGCTCGCCGAGTCCTACGGCGCGAAGGTCTACGCGCTGGGCCGCTCCACCACCGGCACGCACGTCGAGAACCCCGAGGAGGTCGACGACGCGCTGTCCAAGGCGTACGCCGAGACCGGGCGCATCGACTACGTCGTCAACACCGCCGGCGTGCTGCGCATCGGCAAGCTGGCCGAGACCGACAACGCGACCATCGAGGAAGCGCTGAAGGTCAACTACCTGGCCCCGGTGCAGATCGCCCGTTCGTCGTACAAGTACCTGTCCGAGACCAAGGGCCAGCTGCTCCTCTACACCTCCAGCAGCTACACCCGCGGCCGCGCCGAGTACAGCCTCTACTCCTCCACCAAGGCCGCGATGGTGAACCTCACCCAGGCCCTGTCCGACGAGTGGGCCGGTGACGGCATCCGGGTCAACTGCGTGAACCCCGAGCGCACCGCGACTCCGATGCGCACCAAGGCCTTCGGTCAGGAGCCCTCCGGTTCGCTGCTGTCCTCCGAGGTCGTGGCCCGTACGTCGCTGGACGTCCTGCTGTCCGAGCTGACCGGACATGTCATCGACGTCCGCCAGCAGGACCCGACCGCCGCCGCGGGCAAGGCCTCCGGCTTCGAGCAGGCGCTGGCCTCCGTTCTGGACCGTCAGGACGGCGTGGCATAATCAACTGCAATTAGACATCTGTTATTCAGGCCTCTGTGTCTGCCCGTTATCGGAGCATTCGCAGGGGCCTGAATCAGTACCTCTCGCGAATTCCTCACATTTTCGCCGCACCACCGAACAAAACCGGCACTCCCCCTCCAAGAGCAGGTTCCTCCGTGATAACCAGAGCCATTCGCGTCGCCCGGGTGGGCAGTGCGGCCGAGCTGGCCGCGGCGGCCCTCATGATCCTGGGCTTCCCTGTGCTCATGCTGGCCGCGCTCGTCCCGAGCGTCCCCGCCTTCGCGGCCGCGGCCGCAGTGACGTACCTGGCGGACCACTATCTGCATCGCAAGAGCAGCTATCTGATCAACCGCCTGAGCAAGGTGCGCGCGGGTCTGTCGATCCGCTTCCTGATCCGGCAGCTGCTGCTGATCCTGCTGCTGGCTCGCCTGGATCTCGCGGACGGCATCATCTTCTACGGGGCGGTCGCCTGCTTCATCGCGTTCTACGGCCTCCAGGCCCCGCACGGCGCCCTGGTCACCCTGATCCGCAACCGCCGCCGGATGCCGGTCGCCACCCGCAACGTCGACCTGGCCGCCCGGATCCGCATCCCGGACGCCCCGCCGCGCCGGCTGCTGAACCGCTCCGCGGAGAAGATGCTGCACCTGGACCTGTTCGCCGTCGTCGGTGTGCTGGTCTCGGCGTTCATGGACGACACCCTCGCGGCGTTCATCGGCATCGGCGCGACGATAGGGCTGGGCACGCTGTACGTCGTCGCCCTGATGCCGTACGTCCGCGGCAGCAAGATCCCGCCGAACGCGGAGAAGGTCCTGGCCGCGGTCGACGACTGGCTGGCCGGCTACCGGCCGGAGACGGTGCTGTACTTCTCCGGCTCCAAGGACTCGGCGTACCAGGTCAACATGTGGCTGGAGACCATGGAGCAGCTGGACTCCAAGCCGCTGATCATCCTGCGTGAGCGGGCGATACTGAACAATCTGGCGCCGACCACGGTCCCCGTCATCTGCGTGCCCGGAGGGGTGCACCTGATGAACATGGACCTGTCGAACGTGCGCGTCGCGCTGTACGCGGCGAACGTCGGCAAGAACATCCACCTGCTGCGCGTGCCGACCATGAAGCACGTCTTCATCGGCCACGGCGACAGCGACAAGCTGGCCAGCGTCAACCCGTTCAGCAAGGTGTACGACGAGGTGTGGACCGCCGGCCGTGCGGGCCGCGACCGCTATGCCATCGCCGACGTGGGTGTCCGCGACGACGACATCGTGGAGGTCGGCCGCCCGCAGCTGGCGCCGATCCAGACCTGGCAGGGCGTGCCCGACGGACGTATCCCCACCGTGCTGTACGCGCCCACGTGGGAGGGCTGGGACGGCAACCCCGGCAACACCTCCCTGGTGCTCGCCGGCGAGACCATCGTCAAGAAGCTGATCAAGGCCGATCCGCCGGTCCGCGTCCTCTACAAGCCGCACCCGTTCACGGGCACGGTCAGCAAGGAGGCGGGCGCCGCGCACGCGCGCATCACCGCTCTGGTCGAGAAGGCCGCCGCCGAGCGCGCCACCGACGCCCGCTTCACCGCGGACGCCGCCGCCCAGGCGCAGGCCAAGGCCGAGCTGACCCGCATCGAGGCGCGGATCGCCCAGCTGGCCGGCAACGGCGGCGAGAAGGGCGACGAGGCCGAGGCCACCCGTGACGGGCTGGTCGACGTGGCCAAGCACGAGGAGATCGCGCGGCTGCGCGCCGAGTGGAACGACACCTACTGGCGTTCCTTCGGCACCCACGAGCACCGCGTCATCACCGGCGCCGAGCCGCGGCTGTACGACTGCTTCAACGTCTCCGACGCGATGGTCTCCGACATCTCCTCCGTGGTCTCCGACTTCATCGCGAGCGGCAAGCCGTACGCGGTGACGGACTCCGCGGAGCTGGGTGTGGAGGAGTTCAAGCGGCAGAACACGGCGGTGCGGGCGGCCACGATCCTGTCCAACAGCGCCGCCGAGCTGGGCGAGCTGCTGGGCGCGGTGCGCGACCCCGCGGGCGACCCGCTGGCCGAGGACCGCAAGGAGCTCAAGCAGTACCTGCTGGGCCCGGACGAGCCCACGTCCATCGAGCAGTTCAACACCGCGGTGGCGGACCTGGCCCGCAAGGCCGACACCCGCAACGTCGGCCAGGAGTCACGGGCGGCGGCCTCGGCCGCGGAGGCCGCGACCACGGCCTGACCCGGCGCCTGACCCGGCGGCCTGGCCCATTCGGCCCAGGGCCCGGTTTTCGAGGAGTGATTCTCGAAAACCGGGCCCTTTTGCGTATCTGAGAGGGGAACGGTCGTTGTAGTCCGTGACCTGCCTCACAAATGTCCTGCACAAAGACAACCGCTTACGCCATTAGACCGTCTGACTGATTGTGAATATGAGGATACGGGGGAAATGTGACCCAGCCTGATGTGACCGTGGTCATCGGCGCCTACGAAGCGATGCCCTATCTCGTCGAGTGCCTCGCCTCCGTCGAGGCCCAGACCCTCGACCACGCCCGCATCGAGGTCATCGCGGTCGACGACGGCTCCACGGACGGCACGGGGGAGTGCCTGGAGCAGTTCGCGGCCCGCGCGGACATGCCGGTCACCGTCATCCGCCAGGACAACTCCGGCGGCCCCAGCGGCCCGCGCAACGTAGGCCTGGACAAGGCCGCCGGGCGGTACGTGTTCTTCCTCGACGCCGACGACCGGCTCGGCCCCGAGGCGCTGGAGCGGATGGTCGCGATGGCCGACCGCAACGGCACGGACGTGGTGCTCGGCCGCGTCGAGGGCATCAACCGCAAGCCGCCGCAGTCCATGTGGGGGCGGACGCTGGAGCGCACCGACGTCTGGTCGTCCAACATCAAGTTCACGCTGAGCGCGCAGAAGCTGTTCCGCCGCGAGCTGCTGAACCGTCACAGCATGCGCTTCGACGAGTCGCTGTGGACCGGCGAGGACGCCCTGTTCACCATGGAGGCCTATCTGCGGGCCGACGGCGTCTCCCTCATCGACGACTACACCTGCTACTACCTGGTGGGTCGCGACGACGGCAAGCACGTGACGAAGGGCGGGAGTTACACCCTGCGCTTCGACTCCGCTCGTGCCCTGATGACCCTCATCGCCGACATGCTCCCGCCGGGCCCGCGCCGCGACATGCTCATGGTCCGCCCGTTCGTCGTCACCCTGCTCCCGCAGTTCGGCCCCAAGTACCTCAAGGACAGCGAGACGGTACGACGGCACAAGTTCGAGCTGGCGAAGCCGCTGCTGGACGCGTACTGGACCGAGGAGGTCGCCCACCGGCTGCGGGTCGAGGAGCGGCTGCGGATGCACGCGGTGGCCGAGCAGCGCCCCGAACTCCTCCTGGACTTCCTGGAGTTCCAGCGGGCCAGGAAGGAGCCCGAGGCGCTGCTGGAGAAGCGCGGCCGCCGGGTCTACTTCGCCTACCCGCACTTCCGGGACACCGCCGTCGGCATCCCGGACGCCCGCTACCTCGCCGAGCCCCGCGAGGCCCGCGCCGTCCCGGGCTACCGGGAGGGCGGGTTCGACTCGTTCGTGCGACGGGCGGTGCGCAAGGCGCGCCGGTCGCTGCCGTCGCGGTCCCGGGACGTCAGGCCGGCTGCGGCGGCGTGACGGCGGACGGGTCCTCGGCCGGCCGGGGCGTGGGGATCTCCGCGGCCAGCCGCTCGGCCATCCGTGCGCGATGGTCCCGCGCCGCCGCGCACAGCGTCTGAACGGCCGCGTTGAAGCGCTCCTGCGAGGACGGCTCGTCAGGGCCCAGCAGATGCCGCTTCAACTCGGCCCGCGCCTCGGCGAGTTCGTCCTTCTCCGGATGCCGTACGGCGTCCAGCAGCCCCGGCACCCCCGCCGCGTCCGGCGTCAGCACGGTCGCCGCCCGCACGGTCGGGAACGCCTCCCGGAAGGCGTCCTCGCCCAGCCCGCTGGTGTTGGCCACCGCATAGGGCTTGCCGCTGGCCAGGAAGTCGCTGACGACGCTCGACACATCGCTGACCAGCAGATCGGCCCGGTTGAAGCAGGCGTACAGCGCGGGCCGGGTACCGGTGACGATCTGGTGCTCCCACTCCGGCAGCGACGCCCAGTACGCCGCCTCCCAGGCCGCCGTGGCCCGCTCCACCGCCCTGGCCCGCCCCCGCGGCGGCGCGGACTGGAGCATCATCCGCTCCACCGAGTCGGCGCTGGTCCGGAAGTCGGCGGTGGTGAGCCGGTCCAACTCCTCGGTGCACCGGGCCAGTTCACCTCCGGTCGTGGGCCGCGCCCCGGACCGCGCCCGGTTGGCGGCCCGGATCAGCTCCCGGATGCGCAGATCGGCCGCCCCCGCCCGCGGGTCCACCGACCCGGTCAGCGGATGCGGCTTGTAGAGCAGCCGTACGCCGGGATCGGCGAGCAGCGCCCGTACGAGGTTCTCGCCTGCCTCGATGACGGAGGTGTTGCCCGGATTGCCGTCCCAGCCCTCCCAGGTGGGCGCGTACAGGACGGTGGTGTACGTGCCCTTCGGCGGGCCCGCGTACGGCCGTACGGCCTCCAGCTGCGGCCGTCCGATCTCCCGCACCTCGCGGTCGTCCACGCCCACCTCGGCCAGCGCGTAGCGCTCCCGTGCCGCCGGGCCGGCCACCCACACCTCGTCGTACGCCTTGGCGTAGGGGTTGCACGAGGACAGCTTGTCGCTCTCGCCGTGGTTGACGAACGTGTGCTTGAGGGTGGGGATGCGCAGCACCTGGGAGGTCTTGCCGGAGTTCGACGGGTGGATGAGGACCTGGAGCGTGGAGTGCTCCAGGCGCATCAGGGTGGTGACCTTGGGCAGGCAGATGATCGGCACGTCGGTCGCGGCGATCTTCTGCACCATGAAGCGCTCGCGCAGCACGATGACCGGCCGCCCGTCGAGCTGGGCGAGCGGCTCCAGCCACATGTTCGCCTGGTAGGCCGAGGACGCGCCGCCGGAGAAGTAGAGGCCGACGGTGGGCCGGTAGTCGGCCAGCCAGGCGTCGAACCAGTCGATGACCTGCTGCTCGCTCGCCGGGCGACGGCTCGGCAACAGCCGCAGCAGCAGCTCACCGAGGCCGAGCAGTCCGAGGACGAGGGACACCGCGAGCCCGCCGGCCGCGGCGGCCGGATGGTCGGTCGCCGCCGTGGCCGCCAGGCCGAAGGTCGCGGGCAGTCCGAACACCAGCAGCCGGTGCCCGGGGCGGCGCAGCAGCAGCGCGGGCGGGGCGGTCGACAGACGGAGCGCGGAGGCGTCGATGTTCCGGGTCACCACCGGCAGCGTGCGGGTGCGGCGGACCAGCACGGAGACCGCCTGGATCGCGCAGTGCAGGGCGTAGAAGAGCAGCAGCGCGGCGACGATCGGCCCGTACACCCCCTCCCGGTCCTGCTCGCCCACCCGCAGCAGGCCCGCCACCAGCAGCAGGTCCCGCAGGACGTGCCGGACGGTGATGTCCGCGTGGGACTTGGCGAACACCGTCGCCATGCCCCGCTGCCAGCGGTGCAGCACCCCTTCACCGGCGACCGAGGCGGCCGTCGCGACGAGCAGCAGCGGCACGTCCGGGACGAACGCGGCGACGGCCTGGGCGGTGATGGCGGCGGCCAGCAGGGCCGTGACGAGGACGCGGGGCGCGGCACGCCGCAGGGGCAGGCGCCTGCGCCGCGGGCGGCTCTTGGGGCTGTCGGCGGAACGCTTCAGCGGGCGTCTGAGGCGGAGCAGCCGGGGTCGGCGGAGTCTCTTCGTGGGCACGGCGTCACTCCAAGGTCGTCAAGGACGTGCGCCTGGGTTAACGCCCGCCGACCACTGGACGACACGCGCGTGTCCGGGCGCCTTGGGGCGACCGTGGAGTGATAAGACGCCTGGTCCGCTCAGCGGCCCGACTGAAGCGCCCGGCGGATCGGGGCGCCGACGACCCGGCGGGCGCGGCGGTAGACCGACGGCGCCGGGATGATCCCGCCCGTTCCCCCCGACCGGGAACCGGTCTTGGCGCGGGCCAGATCGCGCTTCAAGCGCTCGTTGTCCTGGGTCAGGTCGGTGATCGTGCGCTGCATGAACGCCATCCGCGTGGCGAGCGAGCCGAGGTCGGCCTCCAGCCAGGGGCGGACGCCCGCCGGGAACGACAGCTTCCGCAGCCGCTCCTCGAAGGCCGCGCCGCCGTCGCCGTGCGTGAAGGTGTTCTGCAGGCCGTTGCGGTCGAGGAAGCCCATGAACCGCTCGTAGCGCTCGTGGTGACCGCTCATCAGCTTGGTGAAGTCAGCGTCCTCGTACAGCTTCGCCGGGTCCAGGTCCGCGGGCACCTTGTCGATGCGCAGGTGCGGGATGTCGAAGTAGCGGCACAGCTCCAGCGTCCGGGAGTCGCCCGAGAGCACGGTCGCGGGCGTCCCGGCGAGCAGCGCGGCGATGTTGCCGTGGATGCGGGAGCCGAACGAGTAGTCGAAGCCGCGCAGGTCGTCGATCCAGGTGACCGGGTCGATGTAGACGCGGACCTTGTCCTCGGCGTACATCGGGTGGTCGGGGTGCGTCGGTATCGCCTTGACCTTGGCGTTCGGGTCCGACAGGTCCCGCCAGTGCAGCTGCCGCGCGTCGGACAGGTTCTGGCCGATGAAGCGCAGCCGCGGGTACTGGGCGTGGGTGCGCTCGATGACCTTGCCCAGGCCCTGCTTCCGGACGGCACTGTGCGAGCCGTTGATCGCGATCCGGGACTCGGCGGTCAGCTCCGGCGCCCGCTTGTGCACGGCGAGCTCCTTGCCGTACATGAACAGCGACGGGCAGCCGATCACCTCGACGTCCCGGAAGCCCATGTCCTTGAGGTACTGCTCGGTGAACTCGCCGCGCACGCCGATCGAGGCGCTGCGGTCGAGGACCGCGGAGACGAAGTCGCGCACCGTGGGCTCGATGGGCTTGAGCCGCGACGGGTCGTAGTTCAGCCCGGTCTGCGCGCCGACGCCGGCGATGACGACCGGGATCTTCAGGCGTCTGATGAGCCGGGTCAGCCGCTTGAGCGCGGGCTCGAACGACGGACGGAAGGCGTTCGCCAGCGGTACGACGAAGGCGTCGTACTCCGCGTTGATCTGGTCCGCCGATGCCACGTCGGTCCTCATGCCGTTCGACACCACCTCGGTGGACGGCGTCTGGAGGATCTTGTGGGCGGCGTCGCTGAAGATCAGATTGCCCGAGTTGGTGGCGATGACGTCGCGCTGGAGGGCTTCCTCCACAGGGACGACGTCGAACGGACTCTTACCGGACCTTAGGAGAACGCGCTTCACGGCGTTCAACCTAAGTTGGCACGTTCTTTGATTTCTATACGGAACGCCTACAACCTTTTTGCCGTATGCGACGCGTGAGCAAACGGTCACGTCCTGGTGTGTCCGGGGGCTGAAACGCCGAGGCGGGCGCAGGGGCGCTTCGCGTAGATTGCTGGCACGCTGCGCAGAATTGGAGAGTGCAAGTGGCCGGGGCAAGGCAGGGTGTCGTAGAGGCCCGCAGGATCGTCGTCAAGGTGGGCTCCTCGTCGCTGACCACCGCGTCGGGAGGGCTGGACGCCGACCGCGTCGACGCGCTCGTCGACGTCCTCGCCAAGAGCCGCAGCGGGGGAGAGAGGGAGGTCGTCCTCGTCTCCTCCGGTGCCATCGCCGCCGGACTCGCCCCGCTCGGGCTGCGCCGCCGCCCCAAGGACCTGGCCCGCCAGCAGGCCGCCGCCAGCGTCGGCCAGGGCCTCCTCGTCGCCCGCTACACCGCTTCCTTCGCCCGCTACGGCGTCCGCGTCGGCCAGGTGCTGCTCACCAGCGACGACATGAGCCGGCGCTCCCACCACCGCAACGCCTCCACCACCCTCGACAAGCTCCTCGCGATGGGCGCCTTCCCGGTCGTCAACGAGAACGACACCGTCGCCACCGACGAGATCCGCTTCGGCGACAACGACCGGCTCGCCGCCCTCGTGGCCCATCTCGTACGGGCCGACCTGCTCGTGCTGCTCTCCGACGTGGACGGCGTGTACGACGGCGACCCCAGCAAGCCCGGCACCTCGCGGATAGCGGAGGTACGCGGACCGGCCGACCTGGCCGGCGTCGAGATCGGCAGCAGCGGCAAGGCCGGCGTCGGCACCGGCGGCATGGTCACCAAGGTCGAGGCCGCCCGGATCGCGGCCGCCGCCGGCATCCCGGTGGTGCTCACCAGCGCCGTGCACGCGGCCGACGCGCTGAGCGGCGCCGACACCGGCACCTACTTCCACCCCACCGGCAAGCGCTCCGCCGACCGGCTGCTGTGGCTCCAGCACGCGTCCACCCCGCAGGGCTCGCTGACCCTGGACGACGGCGCGGTGCGGGCGGTGGTGCAGCGCCGCACGTCGCTGCTGCCGGCCGGGATCGCCGCCGTGGACGGCGAGTTCAACGCCGGGGACCCGGTCGAGCTGCGGGACGCCGAGGGGCGTGCGGTGGCCCGGGGGCTGGTCAACTTCGACGCCAAGGAGATCCCCCAGCTGATCGGCCGCTCGACCCGGGAACTGGCGCGGGAGCTGGGGCCGGCCTACGAGCGGGAGGTCGTGCACCGGGACGACCTGGTGCTGCTCCAGCCCTGAGGGCTTCCCCAGGGGGCGCCGCCCGGCCGGAAGGCCGCGGCCCGGCCGAAAACAGGGGGAACGCCCTGTTCTAGGGGTCACCCCCAGGTGGACGTTCCGCAAAAGTGCCACGCGAGCCTTTGCGGCCTGCTCAACTTTGTCTCAGGGACACATTCCGCAGGACCACCGTGTGGGTCACTGGGATCACTGGGTAAAGGAGGCCGTCGTGAGACGAGTGCGCCCTGGGGCCGCGCCCCGTGGTGGTGCCAAGGAGGCCTCGTCCCGAGCGGCCGGTGAGGAGCGCCTCTTGACGAGCGTCGCGGCCGGCGACCGCTACGAGGAGCCGGCCGAGCTGCCCCGGCTGTGGCACGTCACCCTCAGCGTCTCCGGCAAGGAGGCCCCGCTGAAGGAGGTGCGGCGCGGACTCGAACAGCTGGCCCACGACCACCCCTTTCTGCTGACCAGCCGCTACGCCAACGACCACGCGGAGATCCGCTACTGGGAGGAGGCCCGCGACCTCCACGACGCCGCCGCCGTCGCCCTGCGCCTGTGGGGCGAGCACCGCCAGACCGCCCAGCTGCCGCCCTGGGAGATCGTCGGCCTGGAGGTCATCGACCGCGAGACCTACCACCAGCGCGTCGCCGAGGGCTACGGCCCGGCCCCGGCGACCCCGGTAGGGGTTCACCCCTTTTGACCTGCATCGCTCGATAGCGGCGCATTGGCCCCGTCTCGCGGTGCAAGACGACGGGGCCCTCACCCCCGTACGGCGCACTACCCTTCCCTCATGACCACGCTCTCGCCGTACGACTCGATGTCCCCGGTCACCCAGGCCGCCTACCGCGCCAAGGCCGCCGCCGCCGACCTCGCCCCGCTGCCGCGGGCCGAGAAGGACGACGCGCTGCTCGCCATCGCGGACGCGCTCGAGGTCCGTACGAGCGAGATCGTCGAGGCCAACGCCAAGGACATCGCCAAGGCCCGCGAGGCCGGCACCAGCGAGACCGTGATCGACCGGCTGACCCTCACCCCGGAGCGGGTGCGCGCCATCGCCTCCGACGTCCGGGACGTCGTCGCGCTGCCCGACCCGGTCGGCGAGGTCGTCCGCGGCTCCACCCTCCCCAACGGCATCGACCTGCGCCAGGTCCGCGTCCCGCTCGGCGTCGTCGGCATCATCTACGAGGCCCGGCCGAACGTGACGGTCGACGCCGCCGCCCTCTGTCTGAAGGCCGGCAACGCCGTGCTGCTGCGCGGCTCGGCCTCCGCGTACGAGTCCAACACCGCCCTCGTGCGGGTGCTGCGGGACGCCGTGGGCGGGGCGGGGCTGCCCGCCGACGCCGTGCAGCTGGTGCCCGGCGAGAGCCGCGAGAGCGTGCGCGAGCTGATGCGGGCCCGCGGCCTGGTCGACGTGCTCATCCCGCGCGGCGGCGCCTCGCTGATCCGGACCGTCGTCAGCGAGTCGACCGTCCCCGTCATCGAGACCGGCACCGGCAACTGCCACGTCTACGTCGACGCCCACGCCGACCTCGACATGGCCATCGACATCCTGATCAACTCCAAGGCCCAGCGCCCCAGCGTCTGCAACTCCGCCGAGACCCTCCTCGTCCACCAGGACATCGCCCCCGAGTTCCTGCCCCGCGCCCTGGACGCCCTCGCCGAGGCCGGCGTCACGGTCCACGCCGACGACCGGGTGCTGGCCTACGCCAAGGAGTCCAAGGCGACCGTCGTCGAGGCCACGGCGGAGGACTGGGAGACCGAGTACCTCTCCTACGACATCGCCGCCGCCGTCGTCGACTCCCTGGACAAGGCCGTCGAGCACATCCGGCTGTGGACCTCCGGCCACACCGAGGCCATCGTGACGACCTCGCAGCAGGCCGCCCGCCGCTTCACCCAGCTGGTCGACTCCACCACCGTCGCCGTGAACGCCTCCACCCGTTTCACCGACGGCGGCCAGTTCGGCTTCGGCGCCGAGATCGGCATCTCCACCCAGAAGCTGCACGCCCGCGGCCCGATGGGCCTGCCGGAGCTGACCAGCACGAAGTACATCGTGACCGGGGACGGGCACGTGCGCCGCTGAGGCGCACGCCCGTGCGGACGGGAGCCGTCTCACCCAGCGGATGAATTTCCATACCGTCTGCCCAAATTGACCCCCCAGGTCTACTCTGGATCCGTGCCGGAGGACGTGGGGGGTACGCCGTTCCCTGACGGCTGGGAGCCCGACGACGACCACGACCGCGGGGTGTCGGACGAAGAGTTCGCCTCCGTGGTCTTCGACGAGGCCTTCATCCGGGCGGCCGTGGTGCACGAGCCGACCGCCGTCGAACGCCTCCTGGCCGCCGCCCAGGCGAGAGCGGAGGCCTCCGAGGCCGAGGCCCGCCGCGCCCACAGCCGCGGCGAGCGCTACGACGACGGGTACGGCACCGACGGCCGCGCCGGTTTCGGCCATGATCCCGAGCTCGACGACCTGGACGACACGGACATCCTCGAAGGCCGCTACGGCGCCCCGGGCACGTACGGCAAACAGGTCCGCTGGCACCGCCCCGTCGCCTGGATGCTCGCGCTCGTCATGGGCATCGGCATGGTCGCGCTGGCCTTCACCGCGGTCTACCGCGGCGCGTCCTCGAACAACCGCGACCAGGTCCCGCCCCCGCCCGCCACGACCGGTCTCGAACAGGGCCGCACGGCGTCCCCCTCCGCCTCCGCCGAATACTCCCAGCCGGCCTTCTCGGCGACCCCGAAGACGCCCTGACGGCTTGCCGGCCATCCGCTGACGGTCCTGGTGAGAACCTGTCAGAACTTGTCGTGCGGCAGGGCGTTTACCTGAGCTCCCGGAGACCTACTCTGAAGATATGGGAGGGCCTGGAGAACCACCTGAGGGTGCACCCGAGGGCGGCCCCGGGGGTGGTGAGGACGAGTACCGATCCGTCGTGTTCGACGAGTCGTTCGTCCGTGCTGCCCGGCTCCAGGAGTACTCCGCGCAGGAGCGCATGGCCGACCACGCCCCCGCCGTCCGACGCCGCCCGCCGATGCGCCGGGGACTGTCCCGGCAGGCCATCGCCCTCGTCCTGCTGATCGCCCTCGCCTTCGGCACGGCGATCTACATGGGCGTACGGCACCCCTACGAGACCCCCGCCGCGGTACGGGACGTCTCGCTGCCCCTCCAGACCACCGTCGTCCCGCTCGCCCCCGTCGGCAAGGTGCCGGGCGCGACCGGCCCCGAGTACCTGTACGACCACAGTCCCGCCGCCCAGTTCCGCATCGGCGCCGCCGGGATCACGCTGCCCGCCGCGCGCGACACCTCGCACTTCTCCGAGACCCAGGTGATGAGCGCGCTGGACACGGTCAAGGAGTACCTGGTCCGGTCCGCGCTCTACCCGGAGGTGCTCACCGGCGGCGAGACCCGGCCCGTCCGCGTCCTGCTCCCCGCCGACCAGCACCTTCAGTTCGACGAGAGCCTGAGCCATCCGGCCGCGGACGGGCGGCACGCGGTGACCGGATGGCTGGTTCGCTTCGACGCCAGGAGCGTGCGGCTGGCCGACCCGCAGATCCGGGTGCGCGGGACGCTGGCCGTGAGCGAGACCGAGTCCACGATCCTGGAGGTGACCGCGGACCACACGTACGTGTACGCGCTGCGGCCCGCCGGGGGCGACACCAAGGCGAAGGCCTCGCTGTTCACCGTCCGGCGGGAGCTGCACTTCCGGTTCGACCGGGAGGACGTACGGCTGCATCAGGCACAGCTGTCCACGTCGTATGTGCAGGCCGGGCCGTTGTCCTGCGGTGACAACGCGGCGGACGTGCTGAGTCCGCTGCTGGCGGGGCAGACGGCGAAGGCGGGTGGGCCGGTGGGGACCGATCCGTTCGCTACGGATCGGGCTACGGCGGTGTGCGGGACGTTGGCTGCGGGGGCTCTGCCGAAGCCGTAGGGCCTAGGCGCCGTTGGCGCCGTTGGGGTTCCGTGGTGGGGCGGGTGCGGGCTGTGTGTGGCTTGTCGCGCAGTTCCCCGCGCCCCTGGGCGGCGTCAGTCCCTCCCGGCGATTTTCAGTCTTCGTCCGCTTCCCTCGGGGGCTGGTCCTTCGGGTTGGTGGTGGTGAAGCCGCCGAAGCCTCGGCGGACCCGGCCGCCCAGGTCGCCCGCGCCGCCCGCGATGTCCGTGACCAGCTTCATCAGCGGGTCCTTCGAGCTCTTGACGTTGGTCGCGTAGCTCGCCGCCGACTCGCGGAAGGAGTCGGTGACCGACGTGTCCTTGTCCTCGGTGCGGCGCGGGTAGTGGCCGTCCATCAGGCGCTGGTAGTCGCGGGACTCGGACCACTTCTTCAGCTCGGCCGCGCGGACCGTGGTGAAGGGGTGGCTGCGCGGGAGGACGTTGAGGATCTTCAGGACCGAGTCGCGCAGGTCGCCGCCGGCCTCGTACTCCTCGGCCTGCTTCAGGAACGCGTCCACGTTCATCTCGTGCAGGTGGTGGCCGCCCGCGAGCTTCATCAGGCCGCGCATCGAGGCCTGGAGGTCCTGGCCGACGAGCAGGCCCGCGCGGTCCGCGGAAAGCTCCGACTTGCGGAACCACTCGCGCAGCGCGGTCACGATCGCCATGATCGCGAGGTTGCCCAGCGGGATCCACGCCACCCTCAGCGCGAGGCTCGTCAGGAAGAGCAGGATGGTGCGGTAGACGGCGTGGCCGGACAGGGCGTGCCCCACCTCGTGGCCGACGACGGCCCGCATCTCCTCCTCGTCGAGCAGGTCGACGAGGCCGGTCGTCACCACGATGATCGGCTCGTCCAGGCCGATGCACATCGCGTTCGGCTTCGGGTCCTGGCTGACGTACATCGGCGGGACCTTCTCCAGGTCCAGGATGTAACAGGCGTCCCGCAGCATGTCGTTGAGGTACGCGAACTGCTGGTCCGAGACCCGCACCGAGTCGGACAGGAACAGGAGCCTGAGGCTCCGCTCGGGCAGCAGGCCGCTGAGCGCCTTGAAGACCGTGTCGAAACCGCTGAGCTTGCGCAGCGCCACCAGGGCGGAGCGGTCGGCGGGGTGTTCGTACGCACGCGAGGAGATCCCGGGGAAGCGCCTGCGCTGCCTGCTCGGGACGTTCTCGTGTCCGTTCTGCTCGTGGCCGTCGTCGGACATGTCTTCCCCCATGTGCGTGAGTGTGGTCCTTTGCGGACCCTTGTGCGGCCCTTTGCGCCCCCCGAGGCAGAGCCCAGCCTAGGCGGAGATACCGTGGACGGGCAGTACAGCGAAGGAGTCCCGTCATGGAGCACAGCCCCGCGTCCGCCTGGCTGACCGAAGCCGCGAACGCAGCCCAGCAGGAAGGGTCGGGGTATCTGCTCCGGGTCGTACTGGTCGTGATGGTGGTGGGCTGTGTGCTGACCGCGTGGTTCCTGCTGCGGGGCTACAAGCAGAAGGACGACTGAGCCGGGCCGGAAGTTCCGTCCGGTGCGCCAACGGCGGAGTCGGCGTGATCGCCGCCGAGCCGCCCGCTTACGATGGGCCGACATCTTTATCCCGCCCACATCGGATAGGTCCAGATGAGCTTCCACAGCACCGCTGCCCAGTTGGTCACCCTCGCCGCAGAGGGCGAGGAGCACGGCGGCAACCACGAGAGCCTGAGCCCCTACCTCACCGGCGGTGGCGCCTTCGTCGTCCTGCTGCTCCTGCTGTGGATCACCACCCGCTTCAACCGCGACCGCTGAGCGGCCGAGGAACCCCGGGGGAGACCGGACCCCGCAGGACGGGCCGGTAGGGTCTGCATGCATGGGAGAGCAGGACATGCCTACCGGCCCGGTCAACGGACCGTCGAACCCCGGCAAGCGCCGCCTCGGCGTCATGGGCGGAACGTTCGACCCGATCCACCACGGACACCTCGTGGCGGCCAGTGAGGTCGCCGCGCAGTTCCACCTGGACGAGGTGGTGTTCGTACCGACCGGGCAGCCGTGGCAGAAGAGCCACCGCAGTGTCTCGCCGGCCGAGGACCGCTATCTGATGACGGTCATCGCCACCGCCGAGAACCCGCAGTTCTCGGTGAGCCGCATCGACATCGACCGCGGCGGACCCACGTACACCGTGGACACCCTGCGCGACCTGCGGGTGCTCAACCCCGACACGGACCTCTTCTTCATCACCGGAGCCGACGCCCTCGCCCAGCTCCTCACCTGGCGGGACACGGAGGAACTGTTCTCCCTCGCGCACTTCATCGGCGTGACCCGGCCGGGCCACCACCTGACCGACGCCGGGCTCCCGGAGGGCGGTGTCTCTCTGGTGGAGGTTCCCGCGCTCGCCATCTCCTCCACAGACTGCCGTGCGAGAGTCGCCAAGGGCGACCCGATCTGGTACATGGTGCCGGACGGAGTCGTGCGCTACATCGACAAGCGCGAGCTGTACCGCGGCGAGTGAGCCGAGAGGGGCACCGGTGAACGACCGATACGACGCGGGCCACGGCGGCGACGCCGACGACCAGTACCAGCTCGTCGGCTACGACGAGTACGGCCGGCCCGTCTACCAGCAGGTGCCCCAGCAGCAACCGCACCAGCAGCCGTACGACCCGTACGCGCAGCAGTCGCAACAGGGTTACGGCTACGACCCGTACGCCGCCGGAGCACAGCAGCAGACGGGGCAGTACCCGGCGCAGGCCTACGACCCGTACGACACCGGTCAGCAGAACCCCGTGCCGTCCTACGACCCCTACGGGGGCGCGCAGGGCGGGGCGCCGGCAGCCCCGTACGACCCCTACGGGCAGGCCGCGACCAGCGGGCAGCAGCCCCGGGTCGCCGAACAGACCGCCTACATCCCGCAGCAGGCGGGACCGGTCGAGGAACCGGCCGGCCGGGCCCGGCCCGAGAGCCCCGAACGCGACTACCGCACCGAGCAGTTCGCCTTCGTCGAGGAACCCGACGGTGACTCCGAGGACGTCATCGACTGGCTGAACTTCACCGAGAACCGCACCGAGCGCCGCGAGGAGGCCAAGCGCCGCGCCCGCAGCCGGCTCGTCGCCCTGGTCGTCGTCCTGGCCCTCGTCGCGGTCGGCGGCGTCGGCTACCTCTGGTACGCCGGGAAGCTGCCCGGGCTGTCGTCCTCGTCCGACTCCGGGACCGGCACCGGCACGTCCGTCGCCGCCCAGAACCGTGACGTGATCGTCGTCCATCTGCACAACACCAAGGGCGGCGGCACCTCCACGGCGCTGCTCGTCGACAACACCACCACCAAGCAGGGCACCACCGTCCTGCTGCCCAACTCCCTCGCCCTGACCGACGACGACGGCACCACGACCACCCTCGCCAAGTCCGTCGAGGACGACGGCTCCTCCGGCACCCGCGACGCGATCGACACCGTCCTCGGCACCCAGATCCAGGGCACCTGGCGCCTGGACACCCCCTACCTGCAGAACCTCGTCGACCTCGTCGGCAACATCGACGTCGACACCAACACCGACGTGCCCGACCCGGCCGCCAAGAAGAAGGGCACCGCGCCCTTGGTGAACAAGGGCAAGGACCAGACCCTCAGCGGCAAGACGGCCGTCGCCTACGCCACCTACCGCGCCCCCGGCGAGGCCCAGAACGCCCAGCTGGAGCGGTTCGGGCAGGTCATGCAGGGCGTGCTGCGCAAGCTGTCCTCCGACGCGGGCGCCGCCACGACCACCGTGCAGACGCTGGCGCAGATCCTCGACCCGTCGCTCACCGACAAGGACCTCGGCACCTTCCTCGCCAAGCTCGCCGACCTCGCCAAGGGCGGCGACTACAAGACCGCGCTGCTGCCCGTCCAGAGCGACGGCACCCTGAGCGCCCAGGCCAGCGACAGCGTGGTCAAGGACGTCCTCGGCGGCACCGCCAAGAGCCCCGACCAGGACGCCGCCGTCCGCGTCTCCGTCCAGAACGCCAGCGGTGTGAAGGACAACACGGAGAAGGCCCGCGTGGTCCTCCTCAACGGCGGCTTCACCTTCCTGGAGGGCGGCACCGCCTCCGGCACCCAGGCCGCCTCCAAGGTCGTCTACGCCGACGCCGCCGACAAGGACAACGCCACCGAGGTCGCCAAGACCCTGGGCCTGCCCACCAGCGCCGTCAGCAAGGGCAAGACCACCTCGAACGCGAACGTCTCCGTGGTCCTCGGCCAGAACTACAAGCCGTCCTCGTAGCGGCCCCGGAAGGTCGGGTCGCGGACGTCCGTGACCCGGCCCCACCTGGTGGTCCCTTAATCACATGGGGTGCGCTCGGCGGTCCGTGAGACCCTTGAGGTCAAGTGACCGCCGACCGAAAGCCGTGTAGTGACCGCCACTGACCGCTCCATCGAGCTCATCCACACCGCCGCTCAGGCGGCCGCCGACAAGCTCGCGCACGACATCATCGCCTACGACGTCAGCGACGTGCTGTCGATCACGGACGCCTTCCTGCTGGCCTCCGCGCCCAACGACCGCCAGGTCAAGTCGATCGTCGACGAGATCGAGGAGCGCCTGCAGAAGGAGCTCGGCGCCAAGCCGGTACGCCGCGAGGGCGACCGGGACGCCCGCTGGATCCTGCTCGACTACGTCGACATCGTCGTCCACGTCCAGCACAGCGAGGAGCGCGTCTTCTACGCCCTGGAGCGGCTGTGGAAGGACTGCCCCGAGCTGGACCTGCCCGAGGACGCCAAGGCCACCCGCGGCAAGGCCGAGGAGCACGCCAAGCTGCAGGCCGCAGAGGAGTCCGCCGACCTCGGTGGTGACTGGTGATGAGTGCCACCGGTGAGGTGACGGACGCGAAGCGGGGCGGCCGCGGTCGCCGCGTCATCCTGTGGCGGCACGGCCAGACCTCCTGGAACGTGGAACGCCGCTTCCAGGGCACCACCGACGTCGCCCTGACCGAGACCGGCGTCGCCCAGGCCCGCCGCGCCGCCCGGCTGCTCGCCTCGCTGAAGCCCGACGCCATCATCGCCTCGGACCTCCAGCGGGCCGCGAACACGGCCGCCGAGCTCGCCGTGCTCACCGGCCTCGACGTCAGCCACGACGAGGGCCTGCGCGAGACGTACGCGGGCGCCTGGCAGGGGCTGACGCACGAGGAGATCATCGCCTCCTACGGCGCGGAGTACGCCGCGTGGAAGCGCGGTGAGCCGGTCCGCCGCGGCGGCGGCGAGCTGGAGACCGAGGTGGCCGACCGCGCCGCCCCCGTGGTGCTCCGGCACGCCGACAAGCTGCCCGACGGGGGCACCCTCGTCGTCGTCAGCCACGGCGGCACCATCCGCACCACCATCGGCCGCCTCCTGGGCCTGGAGGCCCAGAGCTGGGAGAGTCTCGGCGGCCTCTCCAACTGCTGCTGGTCCGTCCTCGGCGAGGGCGCCCGCGGCTGGCGGCTGCTCGAGCACAACGCCGGCACCCTGCCGGAACCGGTGCTCGGGGACGACGACTGAGCGGATTTCACTTTCCGGCAGGTCGCAGGCTAAAGTTCTTCTTGTTCGCCCCGCCGAGCGGGAAGAACAAAGCTTGGGGCTATAGCTCAGTTGGTAGAGCGCCTGCATGGCATGCAGGAGGTCAGGAGTTCAATTCTCCTTAGCTCCACAGATCGACACTCTTGAGTTGTCAAAGATCAGTTGATGAAGATCCCGTCCCTAGAGGGCGGGATTTTTCATTTCCATCAGGCGGGCCGTCCGCCGCGTCGTCTCCTCGTCGTCCGGCGTGTAGACGACGATCCGGCACTCCGGCATCCCGTGGATCGACAACGACACCGACGTCATCCGCAGCTCGCCCACCGCCGCATGCCGGAAACCCTTCACATGCCGTCCGGGCTCCGCCACGTCGCCGCTCTCCCACAGCCGGGCGAACAGCGGGCTCGCCGCGGACAGCTTGCGTATGAAGTCCTCCCAGGAGGGCTCGCCGGCATGCAGGCCGTAGGCCGCGCGCAGGGTCGCGACCATCGACGGCAGTTCCCTTTCCCGGAACATCAGCGGGCAGTCGTCCTCCGCCGCGGTGAACAGCCCCCACAGGGCGTTGGGAAGGCGACCGGAGCGCTGCACCGGCGGCGCGCCGAACAGGGTGCGGTAGACGTCGTTGGCGGCCAGGATGTCGTACCGCGCGTTGTAGACCACCGCCGGGCGCGGTTCGAGGGCGTCGATGATGCCCTGGATCTCCGGACCCGCGGTCTGCGCGGTGGCCTCGGGGACGACGGAGTACGGCACGTCCGCCAGGTGGTACAGATGCTCGCGCTCCGGCGGGTCGAGCCGCAGGGTGCGGGCCACGGCGTCCAGGACCTGCGGGGAGGCGTTGATCGGGCGGCCCTGCTCCAGCCACGTGTACCAGGTCACGCCGACCCCTGAGAGCTGGGCGACCTCCTCACGCCGCAACCCCGGGGTGCGGCGCCGTAAGCCCGGTGGCATCCCCACGTCCTCCGGCGTCACCCGGGCCCGCCTGCTGCGCAGGAAGGCGGCCAGCTCAGGTCGGCGGCGTTGTGTCGTCCCCATCGTCACATCCCCCATCGTCGACGCCCGGACCGTGCGCTGCCAGGTGCTGTCAGTACCAGCATCAATGGGCTCTCGGCACCCGTACCGGAGCGGCGGCACGCTCGATGGCATGACGACAACACCCCGTTCCGGACCGGGTACAGCACCCGTTCCCAGCACTGCGATCAGTGAAGCACCCGGCACTGACAAAGGCCCCGGGCCGCTGCTCGCCGTCGTGCTCGCCGCCCTGTTCATGGCGCTGCTCGACGTCTTCATCGTCAACGTCGCGGCCCCCACCATCGGCACCGAACTCCATGCCTCCGGCGCGGAGTTGCAGCTGGTGGTCGCCGGCTACACCATCACGTACTCCGTGCTGCTGATCACCGGGGCCCGGCTCGGCGACCGGTTCGGGCACGGCCGGGTCCACCTCGCCGGGATGGCGCTGTTCACAGCCGCCTCGCTGGCCTGCGGTCTCGCGCAGGGCGCCACGGAACTCATCGTCTTCCGGCTGATCCAGGGCGCCGGCTCGGCGGTGATGATCCCGCAGGTGCTCAGCCTCATCCAGCGGAACTTCGTCGGCGAGGCGCGGGTGAAGGCGCTCGGCGCGTACTCGGCGGTCCTCGCCGTCGGCGCGGCCGCCGGGCAGATCCTCGGCGGAGTCCTTGTCAGCGCCGATCTGCTGGGCACCGGCTGGCGGCCGGTGTTCCTGGTGAACGTACCCGTCGGCGCCGTCCTCCTGATCGTCGGCCGGCGCGTCCTGCCGTGGGAGAGCGGCGGCGAGCGGGAGCGCGGACGCGCCATGGACCTGCCGGGACTGGTGCTGCTCGGCGCGGGCGTATCGCTGTTCACGGTGCCGCTGGTGCTCGGGCAGGAGGAGGACTGGCCGCTGTGGTCGTGGCTGTCGCTGGGCGCGGCCGCCGTCCTGTTCGCGGTGTTCTGGCGGTACGAGTCCGGGCTCGCCCGGCGCGGCGGCGACCCGCTGATCGCGCCCCGGGTGCTGCGCCACCCCGGCATGGGCCTCGCCGTGCTGCGGATCCTGGCCGCCATGGCGGTCAACGGGGGCTTCCTGTTCGTGCTCACGCTGCACGTCCAGGGCGGCCTCGGCTACAGCGCCCTGCGCGCCGGGCTCACCTTCGCGCCGACCGCGGCCGTCTTCGGCGTGGTCGGACTGACCTGGCGGCGCTGGCCCGCCGCCTGGCAGCGCTTGCTGGCACCGACCGGGTTCCTGCTCACCGCGGTGGCCGTGGCCGGGGTCGGCCTGGCGCTCCACGGCGGCGGCGACGGCGGGGTGTGGGTGTACGTGTCGTACGCCGGGGTCGGCGTCGGGCTCGCGCTCGCCTTCAGTCCCACCCTGACCCGGGCGCTGGCCACGGTGCGGCCCGAGGACGCGGCCGACGCCAGCGGGCTGCTCGCCACGGTCACCCAGCTCGGCCAGCTGACCGGTGTCGCCGCGTTCGGCACACTGTTCTTGAACCGGCTTGAGTCACTCGGGGCCTTGGAGGCGTATACCTCTGCGGAGGCGCTGTCGGTGTGCATGTTCGCGCTGGCCGGGACGGCCGCTCTGGGGGCCGTGTCCGGACTGGTACTGAGGCGTCGCTGACCGTATTGGTCCGGCCGTGGCAGAATCAAACGGCCGGAAGGGGGCGCGGCCCGACGGGAGGGAGCAGTGATGCCTGCGAGCATCCTCAAGGAGGTCGGCCACCTCCTTGAAGCAGCGTCGACACGGGACACGGTCACCCGGCTCATCTGCCCTTCCTGCGGTTCCCTCCATGTCGCCCAAGTCCTCGGTGACAACGGCGGAATCTCCTACGTGTGCACGGCCTGCGGCCACAGCTGGAGCTGATCGATGGGTGCACACAGGCGAAAGTGCGATTGGTGCGGCAGCGGGACGCCGATCGTCCGTGACATGGAGCCGCTCAATCCCGACTACCAGTACTGGTGCGAGGAATGCGCGCGGGCGCTGATCATAAAAGGCGACCCGATCGAGACGTACCGCGAACTCGAGGGTGAGCCGATCTACGGTCGACTCCTCGAGGAGCACTGCACACTCAAGCGTTTCTACTCGTTCGTTACGGCTTGACCGGTTCGTCCGGTGGGGGCCGGAAACGATTTGGTGTTCCGCCCCGGCGCCGGTTAATGTTGGCGTCGTCGCCGGGGGAAACCCCGGGGAGACACCAAGCAAGGGGCTATAGCTCAGTTGGTAGAGCGCCTGCATGGCATGCAGGAGGTCAGGAGTTCAATTCTCCTTAGCTCCACAGAAAAGATCCCGCCGGGTCATCTCGACCCGGCGGGATTCTTGCGTTTCCAGGGGCAGTTGTCCTCGCGCTCCGCGAACGCCGAAGGGGCCGCGCGGATCGGGCGGCCCCTTCGTGCGGTCGGCTCAGCGGCCCAGTGCCCGCCGGCCGCGGCCCTGGGAGAGGACCGGGAGGTTGCGGGACTGGCCGTTGTCGCGGGGGGCCGACTCCTCCAGGCGCAGGGCGAGGGCGGGGCAGCGGCGCACCGCGCGCAGGGCCTTCGCCTCGGCGTAGCGGGGGACCTGGGCCTGGGCGACGGTGGGGAAGCCGTCGGCGCCGAGTTCGAAGACCTCCGGGAGGATGTCGGCGCACAGGCCGTGGCCGCGGCACAGCGTCCAGTCGACGTAGATCTTCTGACGGCTGGGGCCGTTCTCCTCGGCCTCGCCGCCGCCGGGGATGCCCACCGGGGCCTTGCCGCCCTCGAAGAGCGGCAGAACGCCCGCCACGGGCCGTCCGCAGCCGTTTCCGAGGACATGGGCGGCGAGGTCGTCGGTGAACGCCTTGATGGTCGACTCCAGGAACATCGCCGAGCCGTCCGGGTGCGAGCACGCGCCGCGCCGCTTCACGTTCTTGGCGACCTGCTTGAGTGCCTCCAGGGCGGCCGGACCGCCGCCGTTGAGGATGTCCTCCATGCCGCGCGCGGCGGCCGGCAGTCCGAGGTAGCAGGGGCCGCACTGGCCCGCGCTCTCCTCGGCCAGCCACTTGGCCACCATCAGGGACTCGCCCAGCGGGCAGGTGTCCTGGCTGATCGGCAGGATCGCGCCCGCGCCGAGCGAACCGCCCACCGCGTCCAGGGAGTTGCGGGAGACGATCGCCTCGTTGACCGTCGCCGCGTCGATCCACTTGCCGTGGTAGCCGCCGGTCAGCACACCCTGCGGGACCGGCGGGGCGCCGGCGAGCTGGAGGACGTAGCGCAGCGGCACGCCCGTGGGGACCTCGATGACCATGGGGCGGGCGACCGCGCCGGAGACCGTGAGCATGACGGTGCCCGGCTCGTCGTACAGGCCGGTGTTGCCGTAGCGCTCGGGGCCGATGCGGGCGGCGATCGCCAGCTGCGCGAAGGTCTCGGCGTTCGACAGGAGGGTCGGGGCGCCGCCGACGCCGTTCTGCGAGGCGCTGACCTTGCGGCCGGGCGGGATCGCCGGGCCGCCGTCGATGGAGCGGATCAGCGAGGCCGCGGCTCCGGTGACCATACGGACGGGGTTGCGCTGCACGCGCGCGCGGAGCGCCGATCTACGGCCGTTGCTCAGACCGCGTTCGGCGAGCGCGGCCTCCATGGAGCGCTGCGTGGACTCCCGGGTGACCCCCACCACGAGCGTGCGGGCACCGAGGGCCTCCGCGGCCAGCAGGGCGCCGTCCAGGATGAGGTGCGGGGCACGGTTGATGAGCACCGTGTCCTTGCGGCACGCCGGTTCGTCCTCGCTGCCGTTGACGACGACGACCGGCCGTACCCCGCGCTTGATGGCCGCCTCGGCGACCGAGCGCAGCTTCTTGTGGAAGGGGAAGCCCGCGCCGCCGCGGCCCTTCAGGTTGATGTTCTCGGCGAGCTTCGCGAGTTGCTCGCCGCCCAGGGGTTCGAGCGGCCCGTGCACCTTCAGGTGCATGGGCAGATCGAGTCTTTCGACAAGGTCGAAGCCCGACGTGAGCTGGGGAAGACCGACCACGCGGACTTCTGGGACGTCGGGCAGGGCCTCGTTCACCTATAGCCTCCGGAAGGCATGTTCCAAGGTTCGCCCGAGCCCGGTGCACCGAAGTCGTAGGACTCACCGGGCGTTGGATCAGTGGCGGGACCGCTGTTGTACGTGTCGTTCGAGTAGTACGCGCCGGAAACGGTGTTCGACTCACCGGTGTCGTACACGTCACTCGTGCCGTATCCGGACGTGTCCGTATTGCGGTAGGTCGGGATGTTGTATCCGGTGTCCTGGAGCGGGTCGTAGGCGGACGGGGGTGCCTCGCCGACCGGGGGCGGCGAGGGGATCGGCCAGCTGCCCGAGGTGCTGCCGCCGCTGTCGTAGCGGGGCATGGCCTCCGTGGCCTGCATGTCCATCGGCAGGTCCATGCGGGCGGTCTGGTCGGCGGCGCCGTACGACGGCTGCTGCGGGATGCCCGGCGTCGGGGTGACGGCCCGGTAGGCGGCCGCGAAGCCGTTCGCGGGTTCCGGGGCGGGGGCGGGGGTGTCGTAGGAGGGTGTCGCGCGCGGTGCGGTGCGGGCGTTCTCGTAGCCGGGCAGCGCCGAGGAGGAGGCCTCGGCGACCCTGGCCCGGCTCGCGTCCAGCTCCTCGCGGCCCGGCCGCTCCTCGGTGCCCAGGATCGCCTGGATGCGGTCGGCGACCTTGCGCTTGACCGGGCGGGGCGCCGCGCGCAGGGCGAGCGCGGCCATGACGCCGGCCAGGGAGAGGCTGTAGAGGATCACGAAGATCGGCTTCGCCTGGCGACCCGCGTAGAGTCCGTGGATCAGGGCGAAACACCAGGCCGGGTAGGCCAGCATGTGCATGGCGCGCCAGCGGGCCGCGACCGGCGCCGGGGAGGCGAACTGGTTGCGCAGGGCGCCGGTGATGCCCACGAAGATCATCAGCAGTCCGGCCAGCGAACCGAGGCCGATCAGACCTCCGATGCCGGTGACGCCGAGCGAGAACGGGATGAACGCGGCGATCAGCTTGGTGTGGTCGAGGGCGACCTTCGTGGTGATGTGCAGCAGCAGGAACGCGATCGAGCCGACGGCGGTCGTGCGGTGCACGGCCTGGCCGATGATCCGCTGTTTGGGGTTGAGGAAGATCCGGTCCTGGGCGACCAGGCCCCAGATCACCGAGCAGCTGAGGGAGACGAGGCACAGCACGCCCGCGCCGAAGTTCAGGAAGTCACGGACCGTGTCACCTCCTACCAGCACGAACACGGGTATGAAGAGCAGAGCGACAGCCGTCGCCATGCCGTAGGCCGAGCGGCCGGGCCTGGGGAGCGAGCTGTTACTTCGACGAGGGTTCATGGGGGCAACTCCGAGCAGTTCGGGTAGGCGGTCCCGCTGCCGCACTCTAAGTGGAGCCATACCGATCGGTACGGGATTTGAGTTATTGCGCTGTTACCAAAAGGCCGTGAGGTCGTTGTGGTGTCCCTTAGGGGGCGTTACGCGAAGTAACTTTTGACGTTTGTTCAGTTCGGTACCCGATGTCCGGGGCCATAGGAGGCATACGTATGTGCGTCGCAGCTTGCTCAACGGCTGCGGTACCCTGACGCCATGCGTGCCGTACGCCTTCTGCTTAGCGGGCCGCGCTGATCAGTCCCGACCGCCGGACGAGCCGGCCGGTCGGAGTCAGCGCGGCGTCCCCTCCTGTGCGAGGGGATTTTTCGTTTCCGGACGAGACAGCCGCCGGCAGAGACGATCGATGGAGCTTGAGGATCATGAGCGAGACGAACCCCGCCGCTGCCGCCGAGGTGGCCGCGCCGCACCGCTACACGGCCGCCGTCGCGGCCGAGATCGAGGCACGCTGGCAGGACTTCTGGGACGCCGAGGGTACGTACGCCGCACCGAACCCCAAGGGTGACCTGGCGGGCGACCCGGAGCTGGCCGCCAAGCCCAAGAAGTTCATCATGGACATGTTCCCGTACCCCTCCGGTGCGGGCCTGCACGTCGGCCACCCGCTGGGTTACATCGCCACCGACGTCTTCGCCCGCTTCCAGCGGATGACCGGCCACAACGTCCTGCACACCCTGGGCTTCGACGCCTTCGGCCTGCCCGCCGAGCAGTACGCGGTGCAGACCGGCACGCACCCGCGGGTCTCCACCGAGGCCAACATCGAGAACATGAAGACCCAGCTGCGCCGGCTGGGCCTGGGCCACGACAAGCGCCGGTCGTTCGCCACGATCGACCCCGAGTACTACAAGTGGACCCAGTGGATCTTCCTGCAGATCTTCAACTCCTGGTACGACGACGAGGCCAAGAAGGCCCGCCCGATCGCCGAGCTGGTCGCCCAGTTCGAGTCCGGTGAGCGCGCCGTACCGGGCCACACGCGCGCGTGGAACGAGCTGAGCGCCGCCGAGCGTGCCGACGTCCTGGGCGAGTTCCGCCTGGCCTACGCCTCCGACGCGCCCGTCAACTGGTGTCCCGGCCTGGGCACCGTGCTGGCCAACGAGGAGGTCACCGCCGACGGCCGCTCCGAGCGCGGCAACTTCCCGGTCTTCAAGGCCAAGCTGCGCCAGTGGAACATGCGGATCACCGCCTACGCAGACCGGCTGCTGGACGACCTGGACGCCCTGGACTGGCCCGAGGCCATCAAGCTGCAGCAGCGCAACTGGATCGGCCGCTCCGAGGGCGCCCGCGTCGACTTCCCGATCGACGGCGAGAAGATCACCGTCTTCACCACCCGCCCCGACACCCTGTTCGGCGCGACCTACATGGTGCTGGCGCCCGAGCACCCGCTGGTCGAGAAGTTCACCCCGGCCGCCTGGCCCGAGGGCACCCGCGACGTGTGGACCGGCGGTCACGCCACCCCGGCCGAGGCCGTCGCCGCGTACCGCGCGCAGGCCGCCTCCAAGTCCGACGTGGAGCGGCAGGCCGAGGCCAAGGACAAGACCGGCGTCTTCATCGGCTCGTACGCCACCAACCCGGTCAACGGCGAGCAGATCCCCGTCTTCATCGCCGACTACGTGCTGATGGGCTACGGCACCGGCGCGATCATGGCCGTTCCGGCGGGCGACCAGCGCGACTTCGAGTTCGCGCGCGCCTTCGAGCTGCCGATCACCTGCATCGTCGAGCCGACCGACGGCCGCGGCACCGACACCTCCACCTGGGAGGACGCCTTCGCCTCGTACGACGCGAAGATCATCAACTCCTCCGGCGCGGGCGTCTCCCTGGACGGCCTGCCGGTCGCCGAGGCCAAGGCGCGCATCACCGAGTGGCTGGAGCGGTCCGGCATCGGCGAGGGCACCGTCAACTTCCGGCTGCGCGACTGGCTGTTCAGCCGGCAGCGCTACTGGGGCGAGCCCTTCCCGATCGTCTACGACGAGGACGGCATCGCGCACTCGCTGCCCGAGTCGATGCTGCCGCTGGAGCTGCCCGAGGTCGAGGACTACTCGCCCCGCACCTTCGACCCGGACGACGCGGACACCTCCCCGGAGACCCCGCTGTCCCGCAACGAGGACTGGGTCAACGTCACCCTGGACCTGGGCGACGGGCGCGGCCCGCGGAAGTACCGGCGCGAGACCAACACCATGCCCAACTGGGCCGGTTCCTGCTGGTACGAGCTGCGCTATCTGGACCCGCACAACGACCGGCAGCTGGTCGACCCCGAGATCGAGCGGTACTGGATGGGCCCGCGCGCGGGCCAGCCGCACGGCGGCGTCGACCTGTACGTCGGCGGCGCCGAGCACGCCGTGCTGCACCTGCTGTACGCGCGCTTCTGGTCCAAGGTGCTGTTCGACCTGGGCCACGTCTCCTCCGCGGAGCCGTTCCACAAGCTGTTCAACCAGGGCATGATCCAGGCCTTCGTCTACCGCGACAGCCGTGGCTTCCCGGTGCCCGCCGAGGAGGTGGAGGAGCGCGACGGCGCCTTCTACTACCAGGGCGAGAAGGTCACCAAGCTGCTGGGCAAGATGGGCAAGTCCCTGAAGAACGCGGTCACCCCCGAGTCCATCTGCGAGGAGTACGGCGCCGACACCCTGCGCCTGTACGAGATGGCCATGGGCCCGCTGGACGTCTCCCGGCCGTGGGACACGCGCGCGGTGGTCGGCCAGTTCCGGCTGCTGCAGCGGCTGTGGCGCAACGTCGTCGACGAGGCGACCGGTGAGGTGACCGTCGTCGACACCGAGGCCGACGAGGACACCCTGCGGGCGCTGCACAAGGCCATCGACGGCGTACGGCAGGACCTGGAGGGCATGCGGTTCAACACCGCCATCGCCAAGGTCACCGAGCTGAACAACCACCTGACCAAGGCGGGTGGCGCGGTGCCGCGTTCGGTCGCCGAGTCGCTGGTGCTGCTGGTCGCCCCGCTGGCCCCGCACATCGCCGAGGAGCTGTGGCGCAAGCTGGGGCACACCGACTCGGTGGTCCACCAGGACTTCCCGGTCGCCGACCCGGCGTACGTCGTGGACGAGACCGTGACCTGCGTCGTGCAGATCAAGGGCAAGGTCAAGGCCCGCCTGGAGGTCTCGCCGGCCATCTCCGACGAGGAGCTGGAGAAGGTGGCGCTGGCCGACGACAAGGTCGTGGCGGCGCTGGACGGGGCCGGTATTCGCAAGGTGATCGTGCGGGCGCCGAAGCTGGTGAACATCGTTCCGGCGTAAGACCCCTTAAGGGTTGGGTACGGGCAGGTTCGGGGTTCTTCTGGAACTTCGGGCCTGCCCGTGGCGTTTACCGTTGAAGAGAGGCGCGGAGCCTCGCGCCCGGTCGTAGGAGGAGCGCTGTGGAGGCACTGTTGACGGTCGTCGCTCTGCTTTTCGTATTCCTCCTGGTGCTGGGTGCTTACGCCACCGTGAAGGCCGTCGGCGCCGCCAAGCGGGGCGTGGACCGTACGATCACCCAGGCCCGGCGCACCGTCGAGGACCACACCCTGCGCGCCAAGTCCATCGTGCAGCCCGGCCCGGCGGGCGAGGTCGCCCAACTGCGGCTGAAACTGCGCACCTCCATGCGCGCCACCCAGGACGCGCTGCACGCGGGCGTGGCCGAGGACGAGTCCCTCAAGGAGTCCCTCGCCCTCTTCGAGCGACTCAGCGCGCACGGCCACGAACTGGACGCCGAACTGCGCCGACTGGAGTCCGAACCGGACCGCGCGACCCTCGCCGAGCGGCTGCCCGCCCTGCGCGAGCGCACCGAGACCATCACCCGGTCCGCGGACTCCCTGCGCTGGGCCGCGCGGGACCGGGCCCGCCGTTTCGCCGACGACGACCTCGACTCGCTCAGCACCCAGATCGACATGGAGGCCGGCGCGCTGCGGCACTGGACCACGACCGAGCCGTCGAACCCCGCCGCCGCCCAGTCCTCGCCACCGCCGTGGCCCGAGGCCCCCGCCGCCGACGGCTCCCGCTCCCAGCAGACCTGGCCGGAGACCCCCCGGTCCCGTACGGCCGAGGAACCCACACAGACCGCAGCCATCACTCCGCCGGCCACCCGTCCCACCTACCCCTGGCAGAAGAAGCCCCGCCCCGAGAGCACGACTTGATCCGGCCACGGCCCTCCCGGCCGGGAGGGGTCGGACTGCCGCCCGGGCGCTACGCCAGGTAACCTCCAGCTCATGTCCCGCCATGTCGCGATCGTCACCGATTCAACGGCCTACCTGCCGCCGCGGACGATGGAGCGTCACGGCATCACGGCAGTGCCGCTGACCGTGGTCCTCGGCGACCAGGCACTCGAAGAGGGCACCGAGATCTCGACCCGGTCCCTGGCCCAGGCGCTCCAGAAGCGACGCCCGGTCACCACCTCCCGCCCGAGCCCGCAGCTCTTCGCGGAGACCTATCGCAGGGTGGCCGAGACCGGTGCCACCGGAATCGTCTCCCTCCACCTCTCCGCCGAACTCTCCGGCACCTACGACGCGGCCGTCCTCGCGGCCCGTGAGGCACCGGTGCCGGTGCGGGTCGTGGACACCGGGATGATCGCCATGGCCCTCGGCTTCTGCGCGCTCGCGGCGGCCGAGGCCGCGGAGGCGGGGGGCACGATGGACGAGGCGGTCACCGCGGCGGAGAAGCGGGCCGCGGGTACCTCCGCCTACTTCTACGTCGACACCCTCGACTATCTGCGCCGCGGTGGCCGGATCGGGGCGGCGCAGGCCCTCTTCGGCTCCGCGCTCGCGGTCAAGCCGCTGCTTCAGCTGCAGGGCGGTCGCATCGAACCGCTGGAGAAAGTGCGTACGGCGTCGAAGGCGATCGCGCGCCTGGAGGAGATCGTGGCCGACCGGGCGGGGAGCGCCCAGGTCGACATCGCGGTGCACCATCTCGCCGCCCCCGACCGGGCGTCGGCCCTGGCGGACCGGCTGCGGGCGCGGGTGCCCGGGCTGGCGGACCTGCATGTGAGCGAGGTCGGGGCGGTGATCGGGGCGCATACGGGGCCTGGGTTGCTGGGGGCTGTGGTCTCGCCTCGGTGACGGTCGTTCTGCGGGGGTGCAGAGGGGTGGGTTGAGGTGGGCTGGGTTGAGGTGGGCTGGGCCGGGCTGGGCCGGGTGTACGTCACTCGAGTGGGTGGCCGAGTTATCCACAACTGGGTGGTTGTCCCCGGGAATTGAGCAAGATCATCGCGGCTGGGTGATGTGCCCGATCCTCGTCGCATGGCACTTCGATCACGTTCACGCACAGCGACTCCCACCAGTGGGCCGGGCCGTGGCCCCGCCTCGGATGTCCGCACACGCCATCGCCACACTCCTGCGACCAGGGGCCGGGCACGGCAGCGGTATGCGTCGGCCGAGGAGCTTCGGCGGCGCGCGGAGGTGATTTTCGCGGAACGGGCGGGGGTGGAGCGGGAGTCGGGGGTTGGTTTTGTAGAGGCGGGCGCGGGCGCGGGGGCGGCGCTGCCCGGGGCGGATCGTCCGTCGGACTCGCAGTCCTGGGTGGATCCTCCGTCGGCCTCGGGGTTGGCGTCGTCGGGTTCGGGTTCGGGGGATTGGCGGGGGCGGGTCGGGCTTGCCGTGCGGGAGCGGGTGCCGGTGTGGCTTCAGGCCAGGTGTGGTCTGGAGCGGCGGAGCGTCGTCGCGCTGACCGTGCTGCTCGTGGTCGCGGCCGGTTTCGCCGTGCAGCACTTCTGGAGCGGCCGTGCGCAGTCGGTGGCGGCGCCGGAGGTCGTGCGGGCCGCGGTGCCTTTCGAGGAGCGGCACGAGGAGGCGGGGCCCGGTGCCGCGAGCGGTGCGCCGAGTGCGGCCGGTACGGCGACGGCCGAGATCGTGGTGGACGTCAGCGGCAAGGTCCGCGAGCCCGGCATTCGCCGACTCCCGGCGGGGTCGCGGGTCGCCGACGCCCTCCGCGCGGCGGGAGGAGTGCGGCCGGGTACGGACACCACCGGCCTCAACCGGGCCCGGTTCCTGGTGGACGGTGAGCAGGTCGTCGTGGGCGCACCGGCGGGAGTAGCCGGAGGGTCGGCAGGGGTGGCCGGAGGGTCGGCCGGTTCGGTGGGTTCCGTGCCGGGGGCCGGGCCCGCCGCGCCCGTCTCCCTCAACACGGCGACCGTGGACCAGCTCGACACGCTTCCCGGCGTCGGCCCGGTGCTGGCCCAGCACATCGTCGACTACCGCACCCAGCACGGCGGTTTCCGCTCGGTGGACGAACTGCGCGAGGTCAACGGCATCGGGGAACGCCGCTTCGCCGACCTGCGAAATCTCGTACGGCCATGAGTCGCCTCCCAGGGCCTTCGACGCCCCCGCAGGCAACGGACGCCCCGCGCCCTCCTGCGCACGCCACGGCCCGCGCCCGGCGGGGCGCGGCCCACCCACGGCAGGAAGGGCCCACCGACCTACGACTCGTGCCGCCCGCGTTGGCCGCGTGGGTGACGGCGGCGTCGATGCTGGGCGCCGCGCCGGAGTGGGTCACCGGTGTCGCCGTCGGGTGTCTGGTCACGGGGGTCGTGCTCCTGCTGTGGCGCGGACGTGCGGGGCGACGCGTGGCGGTCGCCGGGGTGCTGCTGTGCGTCGCCGCGGCCGCCGCCTCCGCCGGGCTGCACGGCGCCGATCTGCGCCGGGGGCCGGTTCCCGGGCTGGTGCGGGAGTACGCCACCGTGACCGCCGAGATCGAGGTGACCTCCGATCCCCGGCTCACCCGACCGCGGGTCAAGGGGGATCACATGGCACCGGCCTCCGTGCTGATCGGCGCGGAGGTGCGGAGGGTCGAGGAGGCCGACGGGAGGACGGTGGCGACGCGGACGCCGGTGCTGGTGATCGTTGACGTGGGGTCGGGGAAGGGGAGTGGCCGAGACGGAAGGGGTGCGGACGGGGTTGGCGGTCGGGAGGAAGGGGCCGGCGGACGGCTTGGTGGTCGGCTGGATCGGCCACTCGGCCGGTCGGACGAGGCCGGTGGTCGGCTGGATGGGCCACTCGGTCGGTCGGACGAGGTCGGTGGTCGGGCGGGGCAGGGCGATCGGGGTGGTGGTGCGGAGGTCGGGTCGGGGGCGGCGGCGTGGCTTCGGTTGTTGCCTTCCACTCGGGTGCGGGTGAGTGCGCGGCTGGCGCCGACGATGGTGGAGGGGGACCGGGTCGCGGGGGTGGCGCGGGTCTCGGGTCGGGTGAGGCCGGAGGTCGTGGCGGAGCCGTCGGGGGTGCAGCGGTTCGCGGGGCGGCTGCGGGCGGGGCTGCGGGCGGCCACGGAGCCGTTGCCCGGTGACGCGCGGGCGCTGTTGCCGGGGCTGGTCGTCGGGGACACCTCGCGGATCACGCCGGAGCTGGACGAGGCGTTCAAGGCCACCGACCTCACCCACACGCTCGCCGTCTCCGGGAGCAACCTCACGATCATCCTCGCCCTGCTCATTGGACCGCCCGGGCTGGCCCAGCGCGTCGAGCGCAGAGGCCTCGCGCCCAGGCTCGGCCTCCCGCTGCGGACGACGGCTGTGCTGGGCGGAGTGCTCACGCTGGCCTTCGTGGTCGTGTGCCGGCCGGACCCGAGCGTGCTGCGGGCCGCGGCCTGCGGAGCGGTCGTCCTGCTCGCGCTGGCGACCGGCCGCCGCAGATCGCTGATCCCGGCGCTGGCGACGGCCGTACTGCTGCTGGTGCTGTACGACCCTTGGCTGTCCCGCAGTTACGGGTTCCTGCTGTCCGTGCTGGCCACCGGAGCCCTGCTGACGATCGGACCCCGCTGGAGCGCCGCCCTGCAACGGCGGCGGGTGCCACCGCGGCTGGCCGAGGCGCTGGCCGCCGCCGGTGCCGCGCAGGCCTTGTGCGCGCCGGTCGTGGCGGTGTTGTCGGCGCGGGTGAGTCTGGTGGCGGTGCCGTGCAATCTGCTCGCGGAGTTCGCCGTGGCGCCGGCCACGGTGCTGGGGTTCGCGGCGCTGGCCACGGCTCCCGTGGCGTTGCCGGTGGCCAAGGTGCTGGCGTGGTGCGCGAGTTGGCCCGCCGGATGGATCGCGGACGTCGCCCGCACCGGGGCCGCATTGCCCGGCTCCGGGGTGGACTGGCCGGGCAGTTGGGGTGGGGCGGCGCTGCTCGCCGTGGCCACGGGGGTGGTCGTCCTGGCCGGGCGGCGGTTGCTGCGGCACCCGTGGTGGTGCGGGGCGTGCGGGGTGCTGCTCGTGCTGGTGGTGGTGCAGCCGCCGCCGCTGACCCGGGTGGTCACGGGGTGGCCGCCGCCGGGCTGGCGGTTCGCGGTCTGTGACGTGGGGCAGGGTGACGCAACGGTGCTCGCGGCGGGTGACGGCACCGGCGTGGTCGTCGATGCCGGGCCCGACCCGGCGCTCGTCGACCGGTGCCTGCGCACACTCGGCATCACCAAGGTCCCGTTGGTCGTGCTGACCCACTTCCACGCCGACCATGTGGCGGGCCTGCCCGGTGTGTTGCGGGGACGGGCCGTGGGCGCGATCGAGACGACCGGGTTCGAAGAGCCCGTGGATCAGCTGGAGTTCGTCCGGAGGGAGGCGGCGCGGCGGCACATCCCGGTCACGCACGCGGCCGCGGGGGAGGAGCGGCGGACCGGGGAGCTTGCCTGGCAGGTCGTGTGGCCGCCCCCGAGTTCGCCGCCAGGGGTCGCGGGAGGGCCTGCGACGCCGGAACCGGAAGGGCCGAACGACGCCAGCGTCACGCTGCTCGTGCAGTCGGGCGGGTTGCGGTTCCTGTTGCTCGGCGATCTCGAACCCCCGGCTCAGCAGGCGCTGTTGAGGTCACCGGCGGGCGCGTCGCTGGGCGGCGTGGACGTGCTCAAGGTGGCGCACCACGGCTCGGCCTACCAGGATCCGGAACTCATACGGAGGGTGGCCCCCCGGCTGGCGCTGATCTCCTGCGGACGGGACAACCCGTACGGCCACCCGGCCCCCGGCACGGTCGCGGCCCTGCGGGCCCAGGGCGCGGTGGTGCTGCGCACGGACGAGGACGGGGCGCTGGCGGTTGTCGGCATGAAGGAGGAGCTGAGGGTGGTGGGCGGTTGAGGTCCGCGGGGAAGGGCGGACGGGGGCGGCGGGTGGCTGAGGTCGGTCGCGAGCGTGGGTGGACGAGGGAGGCGTGGCGGAGACTGAAGACATGGATTCTGTACAGGTCGACGCCTACCTCCGTCGTCTGGAAGCCGGCCGCCCCGCGCGGCCCACCACGGACGCCTTGCGCGAGCTTCAGCTGCGCCATTTGCGGGCCGTGCCCTTCGAGAACCTGTCGGTGCATCTCGGCGAGGAGATCGTGCTGGAGGAGAAGCGGCTGCTGGACAAGGTCGTGGGGGCGAACAGGGGCGGGTTCTGCTACGAACTCAACGGCGCCTTCGGGGCGTTGCTCGGCGCGCTGGGCTTCGACGTGACGTTGCTCGCGGCCCGGGTGTACGGGGAGGAGCAGCGGCTCGGCATCCCGTACGACCATCTCGCGCTGCGGGTGCGGACGGTGGACGGGGGCGACTGGCTGGTCGACGTCGGCTTCGGGGCGAACAGTCACCGGCCGCTGGCGATCGGGGTGCGCGAGGAGCAGACGGATCCCGCGGGTACGTTCCGGGTCGTCGAGGCGGCGCCGGACGGGGCGGGGGTACGGGGCGGTGGGGTCGCGGCGGCCGAGGCGGCGGACCTGGAGGTCGTCATGAACGGTGAACGCCAGTACCGCCTGGAGGTCCGGCCCCGGGTGCTGCGTGACTTCGTGGCGGGCGCGTGGTGGCACAGCACGTCGCCGGGGTCGCACTTCACGCGGTCGCTGGTGTGTTCGCGGGTCGCGGAGGACGGGGGCAGGATCACGCTCAGCGGGCGGGGCCTCACGGTGACGGCGGCGGACGGGACGCGCGAGGTGCGGGAGCTGGCGACGGACGAGGAGGTGCTGGCGGTGTATCGGGAGCGGTTCGGGATCGGGCTGGAGCGGGTGCCGGAGGTGCGGGACTTCGGCCGGGTGGGGCGGTGAGCGCGGCGGGGAGGGGGCGGTCGTCGGTGGTGGTGATGGTGGTGCGGGTGGGTGTCTGAGGGACGTGGCCGTCCGTAGGGGGTGTGGTGTCCGAGGGGGTGGCCGCCGACGGTGCGTGGTGCCGGACTGGACGGTCGTTCGAGGTGCGGGTGGTGTCGGGTGGGTGCCGGAGAATGGGCGGGTGAGTGATGTGAGACATGTGCTGGTGCTGCCCGACCGGGATGCCGCCGAGGAAGTGGCGGAGGCGCTCGGGGAGCGGTTCGGGGTGGCGGAGGAGCCGCAGTTGGTGCGGGACGCGTTGGCCGGGGAGGACGACGCGGAGGACGCGCAGTGGCTGGTCGTCCTGCGGGACGAAGAGGGACGGCTCGACCCCGGGGAGCTGGACGAGTTCGTGGGCGCGTGGGACGGGTGGCGGGAGGAGCCGTAGGGCCCGTGGGACGGGGCGCGGGAAGAGCCGTAGGGCCCGTGGGGACGGGGAGGGTGGGCTCGGGGGCGTTCGCTGTCAGTGGTGCGTGCCATGCTTGTCGCGATGGCCAGGAAGACTGCGAATGACGACCCTCTCGCCCCCGTGACGCTCGCCGTGGGCCAGGAGGACCTTCTGCTCGACCGTGCCGTGCAGGAGGTGGTGGCCGCCGCTCGGGCCGCCGACGCCGACACGGACGTACGGGATCTGTCCCCGGACCAGTTGCAGCCCGGCACGCTTGCCGAGCTGACCAGTCCCTCGCTCTTCGCGGAGCGCAAGGTCGTGGTGGTACGCAACGCGCAGGATCTGTCGGCCGACACCGTGAAGGACGTGAAGGCGTATCTCGGGTCGCCCGCCGAGGAGATCACGCTGGTGCTCCTGCACGCGGGCGGTGTGAAGGGCAAGGGGCTGCTCGACGCCGCGCGCAAGGCCGGGGCGCGGGAGGTGGCCTGCCCGAAGATGACCAAGCCGGCGGATCGGCTGGCGTTCGTGCGGGGTGAGTTCCGGGCGGCGGGGCGGTCGGCGACGCCAGAGGCGAGTCAGGCGTTGGTCGATGCGATCGGCAGCGATCTGCGGGAGCTGGCGTCGGCCGTGTCGCAGCTGGTGGCCGACGTCGAGGGGACGATCGACGAGGCGGTGGTCGGGCGGTACTACACCGGGCGGGCCGAGGCGTCGAGCTTCACCGTCGCCGACCGGGCGGTCGAGGGGCGGGCCGCGGAGGCGCTGGAGGCGCTGCGGTGGTCGCTTGCGACCGGGGTGGCGCCGGTGATGATCACCAGTGCGCTCGCGCAGGGTGTGCGGGCGATCGGGAAGCTGTCGTCGGCGCGGGGTGGGCGGCCTGCGGATCTCGCGCGGGAGTTGGGGATGCCGCCGTGGAAGATCGATCGGGTGCGGCAGCAGATGCGGGGGTGGACGCCGGACGGGGTTGCTGTGGCGCTGCGGGCGGTGGCCGAGGCGGATGCGGGAGTGAAGGGCGGGGGGGATGATCCCGAGTACGCCCTGGAGAAGGCGGTTGTCGCGATTGCTCGTGCGGCGCGGTCTCGGGGGCGGGGGTAGGCGGGCGGCGGTAGGTCGGTTGCGTTGGGGCTGGCCCCGGGGATTTTCTCGCCCCCGCCGCCCCTACCCGTCCCATCACCAGGGGCTGCCGCCCCTTCGACCCCGCCCAGGGGGCTCCGCCCCCTGGACCCCCGTCGGCCCCGAAAGGGCCTCGTCCTCAAACGCCGGACGGGCTGGATAAAGCGGGCCTGTGCTGGAGAGGTGGAGCCCGGTGGGGGTGGGGCTGGTGCGGGCCTCGTCCTCAAGCGCCGGACGGGCTGGGAGATGTGGGTCGGCGCTGGAGAGGTGGAACCCCGTCGCCATGACGACCGGCGGTGCGGAGAGGACAATCGGAGGCATCAGCCGCATATCGCCGAGACATGGAGAGGTGGCGGTTGCCATGGCTGAACACCCGCACGCAGCGCTCGTCCGCAAGGGCTACGAGGCTTTCCAGCGCGGAGACATGGACACCCTGCGCGGGCTGATGACCGGGGACTGCACCCACCACGTGCCCGGCTCGCACCCGCTCGCGGGGGACTACAAGGGCCTCGACAACATCATCGAGGGGTACTACGGCCGGCTCTACTCGGAGACGGGCGGGACCTTCCGCGTCGAGCTGCTGAATCTGTTCGTGGACGGCCGCGGGCACACCATCTCCGTGCACCGCTTCACCGCTGACCGGGGCGACAAGCACATAGAGGAGAACGGCGGGATCTTCTTCCGGATCGTCGGAGACAAGATCACCGATCTCGACGAGTGCGTCGAGGACATGGACAAGGTCAACGCGTTCTGGTCGTGAACAGGGCACAGGCCCGGGCCCGCATGCCGAAGGCCCCGGCGGGCCGCCCTGGAGCAGGGCGGGTGCCGGGGCCTTCGGTTCACGATGTCGAGCCCGTACCCGCGTGGCGAACGCAGGCCGCGTACAGGCTCTGAGGTGCCGGTCGGGAGCGGATGAGAGAGGGCCCGCTCGGGTCCTTCCGGCGTCAAATCAAGTGTCAGCCGTTGAGGCCGGCGACCTTGGAAGCAAGCGCCGACTTCTTGTTGGCGGCCTGGTTCTTGTGGATGACGCCCTTCGAGACGGCCTTGTCGAGCTGACGCGCGGCAGCGCGCTGGTACTCGGTGGCCTTCTCGACGTCACCCGCGGCAGCAGCCTCACGGGCCTTGCGGATCGCGGTCTTCAGGGAGGACTTGACGGCCTTGTTGCGCAGCCGGGCCTTCTCGTTGGTCTTGATCCGCTTGATCTGGGACTTGATGTTCGCCACTGATTGAGCCTTTTCAGGTTCAGGCACGGAACCGCGAAGGATCCGGGCCAGGTGATTTCTTGGGGTGTGCCTCGCGCTGAGAGGGCATGAGACACAGCCACCCAGGCTACCAGGGGGGCGGCCGGTGGCCCAAAACGGTCCCCGGTCGCCCGCCGTGGGACCATGGAGCCTACGTATCGATCCGACCCGAGGCATAAGGCGCCTCAAGAGACAGGACCCTGCGTGCCCGCGACCCCTAACAATGTGCCCGAGCCGAGCCGTACCGACCCGGCTCTGATCCGCAATTTCTGCATCATCGCGCACATCGACCACGGCAAGTCCACCCTCGCCGACCGGATGCTCCAGCTGACCGGTGTGGTCGAGCAGCGGCAGATGCGTGCTCAGTACCTCGACCGTATGGACATCGAGCGTGAGCGTGGCATCACGATCAAGTCCCAGGCGGTGCGTTTGCCGTGGGCTCCGACCCATGACAAGACCAACACGCACATCCTGAACATGATCGACACCCCCGGGCACGTCGACTTCACCTACGAGGTCTCGCGGTCGCTCGCCGCCTGCGAGGGGACCGTCCTCCTCGTCGACGCCGCCCAGGGCATCGAGGCCCAGACCCTCGCCAACCTGTACCTGGCGATGGAGAACGACCTCAAGATCATCCCCGTACTGAACAAGATCGACCTGCCGGCCGCCCAGCCGGAGAAGTTCTCCGAGGAGCTCGCCAACCTCATCGGCTGCGACCCCGAGGACGTCCTCAAGGTCTCCGCCAAGACGGGCGTGGGCGTCGACGCGCTGCTCGACAAGGTCGTACGCGAGGTCCCGGCCCCCGTCGGTGTCGCCGACGCGCCCGCCCGCGCGATGATCTTCGACTCGGTCTACGACTCCTACCGCGGTGTCGTGACGTATGTCCGTGTCATCGACGGCCAGCTCAACAAGCGCGAGCGCATCAAGATGATGTCGACCGGCGCCACCCACGAGCTGCTGGAGATCGGGACGAACTCGCCCGAGATGCTGGGTGCCGACGGCCTCGGCGTCGGTGAGGTGGGCTACCTCATCACCGGCGTGAAGGACGTCCGCCAGTCCAAGGTCGGTGACACCGTCACCAGCCAGCAGAAGGGGGCCACCGAGGCGCTCGGGGGGTACAAGGACCCCAAGCCCATGGTCTTCTCCGGGCTCTATCCGCTGGACGGCTCCGACTACCCCGAGCTGCGCGAGGCGCTGGACAAGCTCCAGCTCAACGATGCCGCGCTGGTCTACGAGCCGGAGACCTCGGCGGCGCTGGGCTTCGGTTTCCGCGTCGGCTTCCTGGGCCTGCTGCACCTGGACGTGATCCGGGAGCGGCTGGAGCGCGAGTTCGGCCTCGACCTGATCGCGACCGCGCCGAACGTGGTCTACCGCGTCCTCATGGAGGACGGCACCGAGCACACGGTCACCAACCCGAGCGAGTTCCCCGAAGGCAAGATCAACGAGGTGTACGAGCCCGTCGTACGGGCCACCATCCTCGCGCCCTCGGAGTTCATCGGGGCGATCATGGAGCTGTGCCAGACCCGGCGCGGCACCCTGCTCGGCATGGACTACCTCTCCGAGGACCGGGTCGAGATCCGCTACACCCTGCCGCTCGCAGAGATCGTCTTCGACTTCTTCGACCAGCTGAAGTCCAAGACCCGCGGCTACGCGTCCCTCGACTACGAGCCCACCGGCGAGCAGGCCTCCAGCCTCGTCAAGGTCGACATCCTGCTGCACGGCGACAAGGTCGACGCCTTCTCGGCGATCACGCACAAGGACGCGGCGTACGCGTACGGCGTGCGGCTCGTCGCCAAGCTGCGCGAGCTCATCCCGCGGCAGGCCTTCGAGGTGCCCATCCAGGCCGCCATCGGCTCCCGGGTCATCGCCCGCGAGACCATCCGCGCCATCCGCAAGGACGTCCTCGCCAAGTGCTACGGCGGTGACATCTCCCGTAAGCGGAAGCTGCTGGAGAAGCAGAAGGAGGGCAAGAAGCGGATGAAGATGGTGGGCTCTGTGGAGGTTCCGCAGGAGGCCTTCATCGCCGTACTGAGCAGCGACGACGCCGCGGGTTCCGGCAAGGGCAAGAAGTAACCCGGATTTCCCGTGAAAATAGGGGCCTGTCGCAGCTGAGCGCGACGGGCCCCTACGCGTGCGTAACGTCGCCCTCTGTAGGAAGTGACAGGCCGCCGCCTCTTACGCGGGCGGCGGTCGCGCTCTACTCTGATCTCCACTCGATAGTTACTCGTGAGTTAAACAACACCCACTCGGGCACACCCCGTGAGTGCCCGGCCCCTCGAGTACACCAGCCGCACTGAGCCAGCCGCCGCACTGTCGCGGGCCCCGGAGGATGTCGTGAGCGACACACAGACCCTGATCGAGAACCGACCGCCGAGCGTGGCGACCCTCTTCCTGGAGCGCGTTGCGGCCACGCCCGACGCGGAGGCGTACCGCTACCCGGTGCCACCGGCCGCCGGTGAGGGCCCCGACGACTGGAAGTCGCTGAGCTGGGGGGAGGCCGCCGAGCGGGTCTTCGCCATCGCCGCCGGCCTGATCGAGCTCGGGGTGCAGCCCGAGCAGCGGGTCGCGCTGTCCTCCTCGACCCGCGTCGAGTGGATCCTCGCCGACCTCGGCATCCTGTGCGCCGGGGCCGCCACGACCACGGTGTATCCGCAGACCAACGCCGACGAGTCGGCGTTCATCGTCTCCGACTCCGAGAGCCGCGTGCTGTTCGCCGAGAACGCCGAGCAGCTGGCCAAGGCGCGGGACAAGCGCGCCGAGCTGCCCGAGCTGACGCATGTCGTGGTCATCGACGCCGAGGGCGTGGAGACCGGCGACTGGGTGCTCACCCTCGCCGAGCTGGAGGCCCGTGGCGCGGCCCGCCTGGAGAAGGACCCCGACCTGATCAAGGAGAAGGTCGGCGCGATCACCAAGGACCAGCTGGCCACCCTCATCTACACCTCGGGCACCACCGGCCGTCCCAAGGGCGTACGGCTCCCGCACGACAACTGGGCCTACATGGCCAAGGCGATCGCCGCGACCGGGCTGATCAGCGCCGAGGACGTGCAGTACCTGTGGCTGCCGCTCGCGCACGTCTTCGGCAAGGTCCTCACCTCCGGCCAGATCGAGGTCGGGCACGTCACCGCCGTCGACGGCCGCGTCGACAAGATCATCGAGAATCTGCCGGTCGTGCAGCCGACGTACATGGCGGCCGTCCCGCGCATCTTCGAGAAGGTCTACAACGGGGTCGCCGCGAAGGCCCGGGCGGGCGGCGGCGCCAAGTACAAGATCTTCCAGTGGGCGTCCGAGGTGGCCCGCGAGTACGCCAAGGCCAGCCAGGACAACTTCCGCCGCACCGGCACGGCGAGCGCCCCCTTCGGCCTCTCCGCCAAGCACAAGGTCGCCGACGCGCTGGTCTTCGCCAAGATCCGCGAGGCGTTCGGCGGCCGGCTGCGGGCGTGTGTCTCCGGGTCGGCCGCCCTCGCGCCGGAGATCGGCTACTTCTTCGCCGGCGCCGGCATCCACATCCTGGAGGGCTACGGCCTGACGGAGTCCTCGGCCGCTTCGTTCGTGAACCCGGGTGAGGCGTACCGCACCGGCACGGTCGGCAAGCCGCTGCCCGGCACGGAGGTGCGTATCGCGGACGACGGGGAGATCCTGCTGCGCGGGCCCGGCATCATGGAGGGCTACCACGGGCTGCCCGAGAAGACCGCCGAGGTGCTGGAGAGCGACGGCTGGTTCCACACCGGGGACATCGGTGAGCTCTCGCCGGACGGCTATCTGCGGATCACCGACCGCAAGAAGGACCTCATCAAGACGTCGGGCGGCAAGTACATCGCGCCGGCCGAGGTCGAGGGGCAGTTCAAGGCGGTGTGCCCGTACGTCTCCAACATCCTCGTGCACGGGGCCGACCGGAACTTCTGCACAGCGCTCATCGCGCTCGACGAGGTCGCGATTCTCGGGTGGGCCGAGGAGAACGGGCTCGGCGGGAAGCCGTACGCGGACGTGGTGGCGGCGCCGGAGACGGTGGCCCTGGTCGAGGGGTATGTGAAGCAGCTCAACGAGGGGCTTCAGCGGTGGCAGACCATCAAGAAGTTCCGGTTGCTGCCTCGGGATCTCGATGTGGAGCACGGGGAGATCACGCCGAGTCTGAAGTTGAAGCGGCCGGTTGTGGAGCGGGAGTACAAGCATCTGATTGATGAGATGTACGCCGGGGCTCGCGAGGCGTAGGGGGTGGTGGGGCCGGCTGTTGGGCGGCTGCGGGTGGGTGGGGGCTGGTCGCGCAGTTCCCCGCGCCCCCAAGAAAAAAAGCCTTAGCCCCGACCCCTGCCCAACAGTTGCCGTAGCTCCTGGATCCGGGTGCGTAGCGCCGCCCGGTCCGGGGGGCCCTCCGTGTCCAACTGGGCCTCCAGCTCCGCCAGTCTGGCCGCCACCTCCCCGCACTCCGCCTGATCCTGCGCCAGCAGCCTCTCCAACTGCTGGTTCTTTCTGTGCAGGTCCAGGAACACGCTGACCTTCGCCCTGAGGACCCAGGGGTCGAACGGCTTGGTCAAGTAGTCGGCCGCGCCGGTCGCGTAGCCGCGGAAGGCGTAGCCGGAGTCGTCCTCCGCGCCGGTCAGGAAGATGATCGGGACGTCCTTGGTCTGGCGAGCCGTTTGATGTTCGCGGCCGTCTCGAAGCCGTCCATGCCCGGCATGCGGACGTCGAGCAGGACGAGGGCGAACTGCCGGCGCAGCAGCGCCTTCATCGCCTCCTCGCCCGAACGTGCCCGGACGAGCGGCTCGTTGAGGGACCCCAGGACGGCCTCCAGCGCGATCAGGTTGTCCTCCATGTCGTCGACGAGGAGGATGCCGGCGCGCTCGTCGGTGGTTGCCTCAGCGCTCATGGTGGCTGTGCCTCATTCGGTCTCGGGCGGCGGGGCTGTCGCCTTCTCGACGTCCGCCTGCTCCTCGTCGCCCGCGCCCTCCGGGGCCAGGAGTGCGCACACGACGGTCAGCAACTGGTCGACGTCCACCGGTTTGGGTACGTAGTCGTTGGCGCCCCGCGCGATCGACTTCTCCCGGTCACCGGGCATCGCCTTCGCGGTCAGCGCGACGATGGGCAGCCCGGTCCAGCGGGGGGTGCGGCGGATGGCGGCGATGGTCTCGTAGCCGTCCATCTCCGGCATCATGATGTCCATCAGGACGAGTTCGACGTCCGGGTTGCGCTCCAGCGTCTCGATGCCCTCGCGGCCGTTCTCGGCGTAGAGGACGGGCATGCCGACCCGGCCCAGGACATGGGTCAGCGCGAAGACGTTGCGGATGTCGTCGTCGACGATCAACACCCGGCGCCCGGGAAGTACTTGGCCCGCCCGGCCGGCCTTCCACGCCTCCAGCTTGGTCGGCGCGGGCCAGGCGTCGTCGACGTCGTGGGTGGCCGTGAAGGGCTCCGCGGACAGCTGTTCCGGCACCGCGGGCACCGAGCGGTCCTCGGGGACCGGGCCGGTCGCCGGGTGGCCGGGGCTGACGACGGGAACGTAGAGGGTGAAGGTGGAGCCCTTGCCGGGTTCGCTCTCGGCGACGATACGGCCGCCCAGCAGGCCGGCGATCTCCCGGCTGATGGACAGCCCGAGGCCGGTGCCGCCGTACTTGCGGTTGGTGGTGCCGTCGGCCTGCTGGAACGCCTCGAAGATCACCGGGAGTTTCTCGGCCGCGATCCCGATGCCCGTGTCGGAGACGGCGAAGGCGACCACGTCGTCGCTCTCGCGGATGAACCGGTGGTCGGGGTCCTTGATGCGGTTCACCCGGAGCTCGACCCGGCCGCTCGCGGTGAACTTGATCGCGTTGGACAGCAGGTTGCGCAGGATCTGCTGGAGGCGCTGTTCGTCGGAGTACATCTCGCGCGGTACCGCCTCGCCGACGGCCACCTCGAAGGCGAGCCCCCGGTCGAGGGTGAGCGGACGGAAGGTGGCGTGGACGTAGTCGAGGAGTTTGATCAGCGGGAGCTTCTTCGGGCGGACGTCCATCCGGCCCGCCTCGATCTTGGAGAGGTCGAGGATGTCGTTGATGAGTTGCAGGAGGTCGGAGCCCGACCGGTGGATCGTCGTCGCGAACTGCACTTCCTGGTCGGAGAGATGGCCGTCCGGGTTGTCCGAGAGCAGCCTCGCCAGGATGAGCAGGGAGTTGAGCGGGGTGCGCAGTTCGTGGGACATGTTCGCCAGGAACTCCGACTTGTACTGGGAGGACGTGGCCAACAGGGCGGCCTTCTCCTCCAGTTCGGCGTTCGAGCGCTGCAACTCAGCCTGTTGCTTCTGGAGTTCGTCGGAGCGTTCCTGGAGCTGCATCGCGAGGCGCTGGGACTCGCCGAGCAGCGACTCCGTGCGGGAGTTGGCGATGATCGTGTTGATCGCCACGCCGATGGTGTTCACGAACTGGTCGAAGAACGCCAGGTGGACGTCGGAGAAGCGGGAGAACGAGGCGAGTTCGATGACACCCAGGAGCTTGTCCTCGAAGAGGATCGGGATGATCACGACGCTCGTGGGGGCCGCCTCGCCCAGACCGCTGTTGATCTTGATGTAGTCCGGCGGGGCCTCCTCGACGAGGATGCGTTTCTTCTCGCGGGCCGCCTGCCGGACCAGCCCGTGCACCGGGAGGCCGCCGGTCTCGACCGTCGCGCCCTGGGCCGAGCCGTAGCCCGCGATGAACGCCAGCCCCTTGGTCGGAACCGTGGTGCGGATGGAGGCGCCGTCCTCGTCCGGGTCGGCCAGGAAGAACGCCCCGTACTGGGCGTTCACCAGCGGCGTCAGCTCGCGCAGGATCAGGTCCGCGACCTCCATCAGGTCGCGGTGGCCCTGCATCAGCGCGGCGAGGCGGGCCAGGTTCGACTCCAGCCAGTCCTTCGCGCGGGTCGTCTCGCGGAGGTTGGCCACCATCAGGTTGATGTTGTCCTTCAGCTCGGCGACCTCGCCCTGGGTCTCCACGGTGATCGAGCGGGACATGTCGCCCTGCGCCACCGCGGAGGCGACCTCGGCGATCGCGCGGACCTGGGTGGTCAGGTTGGAGGCGAGTTCGTTCACGTTGGTCGTCAGGCGCTTCCATGTGCCGTACACGCCCTCCACCCGGGCCTGGCCGCCGAGTTGGCCCTCGGAGCCGACCTCGCGGGCCACGCGGGTCACTTCGGAGGAGAAGGAGGAGAGCGTGTCGACCATGGTGTTGATGGCCGTCTTCAGCTCCAGGATCTCGCCGCGCGCGTCCACGTCGATCTTCTTGGAGAGGTCACCGTTGGCGACGGCGGTGGTCACCTGGGCGATGTTCCGCACCTGCGAAGTCAGGTTGTCGGCCATGTAGTTGACGTTGTCGGTCAGGTCCCGCCAGACACCGCTCACGCCCAGCACCTGGGCGCGCCCGCCCAGCCGGCCGTCGGTGCCGACCTCGCGGGCCACGCGGGTGACCTCGTCGGCGAAGGCCCGCAGTTGCTCCACCATCGTGTTGACGGTGTCCTTGAGTTCGAGGATCTCGCCGCGCGCGTCGACCGTGATCTTCTTGGAGAGGTCGCCGTTGGCGACGGCGGTGGTCACCTGGGCGATGTTGCGGACCTGCGAAGTCAGGTTCAGGGCCATGAAGTTGACGTTGTCCGTCAGGTCCTTCCACACGCCCGACACGCCCCGCACCTGGGCCTGGCCGCCCAGGTTTCCTTCCGTGCCCACCTCGCGGGCGACGCGCGTGACCTCGTCGGCGAAGGCGGAGAGCTGGTCCACCATCGTGTTGATCGTGGACTTCAGCTCCAGGATCTCGCCCTTGGCCTCGACCGTGATCTTCTTGCCGAGGTCGCCCTGGGCCACCGCGGTGGAGACCAGGGCGATGTTGCGGACCTGCGAGGTCAGGTTGTCCGCCATGAAGTTGACGTTGTCGGTGAGGTCCTTCCAGACGCCGCTCACGCCGCGCACCTGGGCGCGTCCGCCGAGGTTGCCCTCGGTGCCGACCTCGCGGGCGACGCGGGTGACCTCGTCGGCGAAGGCGGAGAGCTGGTCCACCATCGTGTTGATGGTCGACTTCAGCTCCAGGATCTCGCCCTGCGCGTCGACCGTGATCTTCTGCGAGAGGTCGCCGTTGGCGACGGCGGTGGTCACCTGGGCGATGTTGCGGACCTGTGAAGTCAGGTTCGACGCCATGAAGTTGACGTTGTCGGTGAGGTCCTTCCAGACACCGCTCACGCCGCGCACCTGGGCGCGTCCGCCCAGCTGGCCCTCGGTGCCGACCTCGCGGGCCACCCTCGTCACCTCGTCGGCGAACGCGGAGAGCTGGTCGACCATCGTGTTCACGGTCAGCTTCAGTTCCAGCAGCTCACCGGTGGCCTCGACGGTGACCGTGCGGGTCAGGTCGCCGCGGGCCACGGCCGTGGTCACGAGGGCGATGTCACGGACCTGCGCGGTCAGCCGGGACGCCATGGTGTTGACCGCCTCGGTCACATCCCGCCAACTGCCCGACAGACCCGTCACCTTGGCGCGTCCGCCGAGCCGCCCCTCGGTGCCGACCTCGCGGGCGACCCGCGTCACCTCGCCGGTGAACAGGGACAGCTGGTCGACCATCTTGTTCACGGCCCGGCCGAGCCGCCGCAGATCACCCCGCAACTGCCGGTTGCCGTCGTGCAGATCGACGCGCTGGGTCAGATCACCGCCCGCCACCGCGTCCAGCACCCGGGTCGCGTTGGCGGCCGGCGCGACCAGGGCGTCCAGCAGCTGGTTCACATCGCTGACCCGGGAGGCCCAGGCGCCGGCCCCGGGGCTCGGTGAGAGCCGCTCGTCGAGCCGGCCGTGCCGCACCAGCTCCCGCTTGACCCGCTGGACCTCCGTCGTGAAATGGACGTTCCGGTCCACCAGCTGGTTGAAGATCGCGGACAGCTCGGCCACGACCGGGCCGTGCCCCGTCTCCGGCACCTTGGAGAAGTGTCCGTCCCGCGCGGCCGTCATCGCGGCGAGCAGCGGACGCAGATCCGATGCTCGAATCTGGTCCTGAATGTGTCCGTCTTCGAGCACACGCGTAGCACTGTTCTCACTCATGGCGGCCCACTTCGGTAACTCGGCGCTTATGGGCGCAGCCAGTCTGTCACTCTGTCCGCATCGACTGAGGTGTATTCGTCCGAACTGCTCGGGGAGCTGGACATGGGGGCCATTCCGACGCAACGGGAGAAGGATTCCCGTGCTTCTGATGCGCCCGGGTCCGACCGCGTGCCCCCGTGCGCCCGGGCGCACGCCGTCCTTCCCGGCAGCTCCCGGGCGCCGGGCGCCGCCCGCGCACTGCTGCGCGCCGCGCTCGCGGAATGGGCCGAACTCGCCCTGCCCGGCGCGGAACTGCTCACCGAACGCGTCACCGACGACCTGACCATCGTCACCAGCGAACTCGTCACCAACGCGGTCGTCCACGCGGGCACCGACGTCGAACTGGACTGCCGTCTGGAGGAGACGGGCGCGGTGGTCGTGGAGGTCACCGACCACCACCCGTCGCGCGCCCCGCGCGCCGGCGCGCCCGAAGCGCCGTACGAGAGAGCCGAGTTCGCCGGCGGAGCGCAGGAGTACGGGCGCGGTCTGCGGCTCGTCGCCACCCTCGCCGAGTCCTGGGGCATCACCTACCGCACCGGCTCCAAGACGGTGTGGGCCAAGCTCACCGCGACCGCCGGCGACCTGGACACGTACCCCGGGGAGAGCGGCCTGCGCGTCGCCGAGATCCTCGCCCCCGAACCCGCGCGCGCCGAGCGCGACCGGGACTGGCTCAACCGCGGTGCCCTGTCCTTTCTCGCCGAGGCCTCCGACCTGCTCGCCGGGCAGCTCGACGAGGACCTGGTGGCCGCGCTCGCCGGACAGCTGATCGTGCCGCGGCTCGCCGACTGGTGCGCGGTGTGGCTGGAGGACGACCTCATGGGCCGCTGGGGTTCCCCGCGCGCGACCGAGGCCGACGGCGGGGGCGGCGTCGCGGGCTGGGGCGCCGACGGGATCACCGGACCGGGACCGCGGCTGGCCCGCGTCTGGCACGGCAGCGAGAACCTCATCGAGGACCTGCGCCAGGCCCTGGACAAGGAGGTGCCGCGGCTGCCGGACCCGCCGCGCTCGGGCCCCGTCCCCTTCCCCTGGCCCGGCGAGGCCCTCGGCCCGCACGGCCTGCACGGCGCGGCCCTCGCGTACCCCCTGATAGCCGGCGGCCGTCCGCTCGGCACGCTGGTCATCGGGCGGGCCGGCCTGCTGCGCTTCCCCGACGAGGTCACCGGGCTCGTCGAGGACCTCGGCCGCCGGGTCGCCCTCGCCATCAGCGCCGCCCGCCAGTACGCCCGCCAGGCCACCATCAGCGCCGTCCTCCAGCGCGGGCTGCTGCCCGGCGCGGTCGCCGAGATCCCCGGTGTGAGCAGCGCCCTCGTCCACGAACCCTGCGACAAGGCGGGCCCCAGCGGCGACTTCTACGACCTGTTCCCCTGCGGCGACGGCCGCTGGTGCTTCGCCATCGGCGACGTCCAGGGCAAGGGGCCCGAGGCCGCCGTGGTGATCGGCCTGGCCCGGCCCTGGCTGCGGCTGCTGGCCCGCGAGGGGTACGCCGTCGCCGAGGTCCTCGACCGCCTCAACCAGCTCCTCCTCGACGACGCCACCGAGGCCGCGGACGCCGCCGCCCGCGCCTTCGTCGGACCGGTGGGCCCCGCCGGTCCCGCCGACGGCCCGCAGACCCGCTTCCTGTCCCTCCTGTTCGGCCAGCTCCGCCCCTTCGACGGCGGCGTCCAGGTCACCCTCGCCTCCGCCGGCCACCCCCTGCCGCTGCTCCTCGGACCGGACGGCGGGGTCCGCGCGGTCGCGCAGCCGCAGACCCTCCTCGGGGTGGTCGAGGACGCCGTCTACACCAGCGAGATCATCGAGCTGCGCCACGGCGACACCCTCCTGTGTGTCACCGACGGGGTCACCGAGCGGCGCAGCGGCTCCCGCCAGTTCGACGACGGCGACGGCCTCGCGGCGGCCCTCGCCGGCTGCGCGGGCCTGACCGCCCCGCTCATCGCCGAGCGCATCAAACGCCTGGTCCACGAGTTCGGCGTACGACCGCCCGACGACGATCTGGCGCTGCTGGTGCTGCAAGCGGAGTAGACCTGACGGTCCGTCATCACCCCCGCAATCCTCCCAATGGCCCGATTGGTAGATCTTCACACTTTCCATACATGAGCGGTGGGGGCCGTTTTCATGAGACGAGGGAAGCGTGCTGCACAGAAACTGGAAAGCGACCGGGCTGGGCGGAATCAGTCTGGCGCTGCTGGCGGCGGGAACGCTCGCCGGTTCGGCCGGAACCTCGGTGGCCCTGGCCGCCGGAGCGGGCGACGGCACGGTCACCGTGCGTGTGGTCACGGAGGTCGACGCCGACGGGGCGTACGACAGCGTCCTGGAACCCGGCCTGTCCGGCGTCAAGGTCACCCTGACGGACGACGCCGGCGCGACCCTGACCGCGACGACCGGCGCCGACGGCACCGCCGTGTTCACCCCGTCGTCCTCCGCCCTGACCGGCGGAAAGTACCGCGTCCAGGTCGCCAACCCCGACCCGGACACCCTCTCCCCGGCCGTCGCCGGGCTCGGCACCGGCGCCGACGTCATCCGCTCCAATGTCGGCTTCGTCGACGTCGGCGGCGGCACGGACGTCACCTACACCACCGGCTTCTGGGAACCGGACCTGTACTGCCAGGAGAACCCGGCCCTGGTCACCTGCGGCCTGGCCAAGGGCGACGCGACCGGACAGCAGGGCCTGGTCTCCTTCCCGTCGGACTTCGCCGGCTACCAGGACGGCCCGCTCACCCAGCTGACCGACAACACCCAGCAGAAAGCGGTGTTCGGCATCGGCACCGACCGCACGGGCAACGTCTACGCGGGCACCTCGGTCAAGCGCCACACCGAGTACGGCCCGGCGGGCGCGGTCAACGCGGTCTACCGCTACAACGCCACCAGCAAGGCGCTGACCACCTTCGTCACCCTGCCCGGCACCCTGACCGCGCACGACAGCGGCACCAACTACCTCCACGACGACGCCGTCTACGCCCAGGTCGGCCGCGAGGGCCTCGGCGACGTCGACGTCTCCGGCGACGGCAAGACGCTCTACGCCGTCGACCTCAACGACGCCAAGCTCTACGCCGTGCCCATCCAGGGCACCGGCGACGCCGTCACCGCCGGCACCCCCGCGCCGTACGCCATCCCCAAGCCCGCCTCCTGCGCCGGCGACTGGCACCCGTACGGCATCGGGGTGCGCGGCGCCCGGGTCGTGGTCGGCGGGGTGTGCGGCGCCGAGACGACCGTGTCCAGTGACGCGGCCTGGGGCGACCCGTCCCAGCTCAGCGCGCACGTCTACGAGTTCAAGGGCGGACAGTTCAGCGAGCTGTTCACCCACAGACTCGACTACGCGCGTGGCTGCGCCTACCGCTTCACCGGCACCCCGTCCGTGTTCTACCGCTGCGACGACAACACCACCGTCGGCCAGTGGATGAGCGCCGACTGGGAGGCCTGGAACCAGCGGGTCCCGCTCAAGGAGGAGCACGGCTTCGTCTCCGCCCCGCAGCCGATGCTGGCCAACATCGAGATCGCCGACAACGGCGACCTGATCCTCGGCTACCGCGACCGCTTCGCCGACATGCAGGGCAACCGCACCTACTCCTACGGCTCCACGGACACCCAGGTCTCGGCCGTCGCCGCCGGTGACACCCTGCGGGCCTGTCTGTCCGGCACGACGTACACGCTGGAGAACAACGGCGGCTGCGGCGGGCTGACCGGCGCCCTGCCGGGCGACAAGCGCGGTCCCGGCGGCGGTGAGTTCTACAAGGACTTCACCACCCTCGCCGACGCCCAGCACGACCAGATCGACGAGGGCGGCCTGGTCCTCCAGCCGTACCGGAACAAGCTGTGGACCACCGCCTACGACCCGTACACCAACCAGGCCTACGAGCAGGGCGTACGGCGCTGGACCGACGACTCCGGGGCCATCGAGGCCAACCTGAGGCTCAAGTCCACCTGGAGCGACGGCGCCAACCTCTTCGGCAAGGGCAACGGCCTCGCCGACCTGGAGATGATCTGCGACCAGGCGCCCGTCCAGATCGGCAACCGGGTCTGGTACGACTCCGACGGCGACGGCGTCCAGGACCCCTCCGAGCCGCCCGTCGCCGGGGTCAAGGTCACCCTCAAGGACAAGGACGGCAACACGCTGACCACGACGACCGACGCCAACGGCGAGTACTACGTCGGCACCGCGGACGGTCTGAAGCCGAACACCGAGTACCAGGTCACCTTCGACCACAGCGGCATCGACACCGCCACGCTGCCCGGCAAGCCGGCGCTGGACGAGATCAAGTGGACGGTGAAGGAAGCCGGTTCCGACCGGGCGATCGACTCGAACGTCGACCCCGCCGGCAAGACCACCGTCAAGGTCGGCGACCCCGGCTACGTCAACCACGACGTGGACGCCGGCCTGGTCGGGCCGATCAACAAGCTCGGCGACCACGTCTGGTACGACACCAACGGTGACGGCATCCAGGACAAGGACGAGAAGGGCGCCAAGGGCATCACGGTCAAGCTCGTCGACCCGAAGACCGGCAAGGTCATCAGGACGACCACGACCGACGAGAACGGCAAGTACCTGTTCACGAACCTGCCCGACGGCGACTACCGGGTCTGCTTCGTCAAGCCGCACGACTACAACTGGACCAAGCAGAACGCGGGCCGGGACGGCGACGACTCCGTCGTGGACCCCGCCACCGGCTGCTCCCCGGTCGTCACCCTCGGCCCCGGCAAGCGCGAGAACCTCACCCTCGACGCCGGTCTCGTCAAGGAACTGGGCCTGACCGTCGCCAAGACCGACGCCAAGACCCACAAGCCGCTCGCCGGCGCGGTCTTCCAGCTCTGGCGGGACAGCAACGGCACCCGCGGGCTGCAGCGCACGGGCCCGAAGAAGGACACGTTCGTCGACGACTGCGTCACCAGTGGCAAGGGGCGCTGCTACTTCGACGACCTGCCGGTGGGCACGTACTACCTGGTGGAGACGGACGTCCCCGAGGGCTACCTCCTGCCGAGGAAGGCGGTCAACGGACCGTACGCGGTCACGCCGAAGACCGCGTCGTCGAAGGACGGTCTGGTCGTGAGGATCGCCAACAAGCGAGGGGAGCCGTGCAAGGGCAAGTGCTGACACGCCCGCGTGGGTGAACGTCGGGTGGGCCGTGCGCCGGTGTCGACCGGGGCACGGCCCACCCGGCTGTAGAGACGTGCCATGCGTATCAAGGTGAAGACGCTCCTGGTGACGGGAGCGGTCCTCGCGGCGGCCGGAATCACCGCCACGACCGCCGTGTTCGTCTCCGACCCCGACGAGGGCCCGCGCCCCGTCACCGCTGCCGAGGCCCAGCGGATGGCCGTGACCCGCTTCCGCATGTACCGGGCCAGTCCGTCGGCGGTCACCGTGCGGGTGACGACATCGGCGGGTACGACGGTGATCCGCGCGGTCGTCGACCACCGGCGGCACCGAGCGGTCGGCGCCTACGAGGCCGGGGGCGAGGCGACGCGTGGGCTGCTGGCCTGGGACATGTCGGGGGTGGCGGTCGCCCGGGGCGGGGCGGCGGAAGCCGTGCGGCCGGGGGAGTCGGGCGGGGCCGGGGAATCGGGCAGGCCGGGGGAGTCGGGCGGGCCGGCGCCCGGCGCGGAGGCCTCGGTGCCCGCCGTGCTGCGGTCGGTGCGCGCGGTCGGGGCGGGCGAGTGGACGCGGCGCGGCTTCGTCGGCGGGCCGCTCGACACGGGGCTGCGACTGGTCCTCGGCCTGGCCGCCGACCGGCCCGACAACGCCCAGCTGCTCGCCCAGTCCGGCCCGTCATGGCTGCGCGGCGACCGGATCGACGGGCGTGCCCTGGACGTCTTCTCCGGCCCGCGGCCCCGCCCCCAGGGCTCGGCGCCACCCGCCGGCCGCTCCCCGCTGGCGTACTGGATCGACGCGGACGGCGACCTGCGCCGCGTGACCGCGACGCTCGGCACGGGCCGGACGGTCACCGTCGACGTGACGGCGGGCCATGCGACGCCGGGGAAGCTGCCGGACGGGCCGTGGAAGCCGCGCCGGAACAGGAACTAGTGCCGCACCGGCACCGCCTTCGCCGACTTCGGCAGCGGATAGTCCCCGGCGTTCACCCGGCCCGGCAGGCCCACGGCCGGGCGTGGGGGTGCTGTGCGGGGGCCCGGCTGGTTCGGCTGGGCGGGGGGTGCCGGGGCGTCCTGGAAGGAGATGCCGGGCGGGGGCTGGAGCGGATGGGCGCGGCCCAAGGGACGGCGGCCGGTGCCGGGTTCGGCGGGGAGCGGGGTCTCCGTGCGGGTGGCGCGGCCGCAGCGGGTCAGTGTGCTCAGGTTCGCGGGGCTGGTGACCGGCTCCCCGTTGTCCGCGAAGCAGTTGCCGGCCGGCGCGCCGGTGGCCAGCACCAGGTCCGTGCCGTTGCCGGTGACCCGGTTGCCGCGGACGGTGTTGTCCCGCGCCGGGTAGCCCTGGACGTCGCTCAGCAGGACACCGGCCGCGCGGTTGCCGGAGATCAGGTTGCGCTCGATGACATTGCCCCGGCCGCCCCCCGCCCCGACGCCGATCCCGAAGCCCCCGTCGGCCTGTTCGGGGCTGCGGTCGTCGTTGTTGTCGGTGAGCGCGTTGCCGGCGATCACCGCGTCGTGCTGGGGGCCGAGGGCCTCCAGGTCGTTGGAGTTGAGGGTCAGGCCCACCCGGTTGCGGGCGGCCCGGTTGCCCAGCAGATACAGCCCCTCGGACGCGTTCGTCACCTCCAGGCCCACCGCGTTGTGCTCCACGGTGTTGTGCCGGACCACCGTGTCGCAGGGGCGGCACTGGCCGACGTAGATCCCGGAGTCGGCCTGCCCGGAGGCGTAGGAGTGCTCGATGACGCCGGAGCGGGCGTCGAAGGCGTAGATGCCGTACAGGGCGTTGTTGTAGGCGGTCACGTAGGAGGCCCGGAAGCCCTTCAGCGGGGGGAACGCGACCGTGTCCAGCGGGTCGTAGCCCGCGCCGCCCGCCCCGCCCGACTGGAGGCGCTCGTCGGTCACGCCGGTGAACAGGACCCCGTTGGCGAGGTGGTCGCGGACCGTCAGGTTCTCCACGACCGAGCCCGCCCCGGTCACCGTGATCCCGTTGGACCGCTCGAACTCCCCGTCCACCACGACCTTGGAGCGCTCCGTCCCGCGCAGCACCACGCGCGGCTTGGCCACGACGACGCTCTCCCGGTAGACCCCGGGCGAGACGAGCACCAGCCCGCCGGGGCGCACCCGGTCCACCGCTCGCTGGAGGGAGCCGACATCCTGCGGGACCCGGACGACGGCCGGGCCGGCCGTGCCGCCCGAGCTGCCCGGTGAGCCGCCGCCGGGCGCGCAGGAGACGAGGAGGAGAAGAAGCGCGGCCGCCCACAGGACGGGGCGCGGGAAACGGATCGTTCGCACGCCGCAGATGTATCGTCCCGTTCGTGCTCAAGGCAACGAATGCCGGATTCGACACGCTTGACGGTTCCCCCGAGACCGGTCCCGCCCGCCGGACCCTCCTCGCCGTCGCCACCGGCCTCGCGATGACCGGCTGTACGGCCGCCCCCCGGTCCGGCCGCGAGGGCCCCGGCCCCGACGGCGTACGCCAGCCCGGAGTGACCACCCCGCAGCAGAGCGCCGCACTCGTCCTGTCGTACGACCTCACCGCGGACCGCCGCCGACTGCGGCCCGTACTCGACGCCTGGGCCCGAGCCCTCGCGGCGGACGGCACCCCGTCCCTGACCGCCACCGTCGGCCTCGGCCCCCGCCTCGCCCCCAACGCCCTGCGCGAGCTGCCGCCCTTCCCCGGCGACCGGCTCGACCCCGCCCGCTGCGGCGGCGACCTCCTCGTCAAGCTCTGCGCCGACGACCCCGAAGCCCTCACCCGCACCGCGGCCCGGCTCGCCCACCCGGAGCTGCGGCCGCGCTGGCGGCAGCCGGGCTTCCTGCCGCCGCACCGGAGCGGCTCGGTGCCCCGCAACCTGCTCGGCTTCAAGGACGGCTCGGCGAACCCGACGCCCGAGGAGTGCGAGCGCTGGGTGTGGCGGCCGGACGGCGGAACCTTCCTCGTCGTCCGCCGCATCCGGCTGCGCGTCGACGACTTCACCCGCCTCACTCCGCAGCGCCAGGAGGAGGTCATCGGCCGCCGCCGGGCCGACGGCGCCCCGCTGGACGGCGGGCGCGAGGACGACGACGTGGACATCTTCGCCAAGACCCCGCACGGCCGGTACATCACCCCGCTCGGCGCCCACGTCCGCGCCGCCAGCCCCCGCCTCGACGGCGGCGCCCGCATGCTGCGCCGCGGCTACTCCTACGACGCTGGCCCCGACGACCGCGGCCTGCTGTTCCTCGCCTATATGCGCGACCCGGCGCTGTTCGTCCGCGTCCAGCGGCGGATGGCGGCACAGGACGAGCTGAGCCGGTTCAGCGAGCACCGGGGGTCGGCGGTGGCGTATGTGCCGCCGGCGAAGGAGCTGTGGGCCTGAGGGTGCGTTCCGTGCCCGGCTTGACGCCCCACACGAAGACCGCGTCGTTCTCGGCGAGGGTGTCCCACAGCCGCCGCGCGTCGTCGAGCCGCAGATTGACGCAGCCGTGCGAGCCGCCGCTGTACAGGTCGCCGTTGCTGCCGTGGAAGGCCTGACCCTCGTCGAAGAACTGGGCGTACGGCATCGGCGCCTCGTACAGGTCGGAGTAGTGGTCGATCTCCCGCCAGTAGACGGTGTGCCATCCGGTGCGGGTCTCGTAGCCGTCGCGGCCGGAGCGGATCGGCACCGGCGCGAACACCACCCGGCGCCCGTCCTGCACCCACATCAGCTGCCGGTCCAGGTCCACACAGGCGACCCGGTACGCGCGCACCGGGCAGCGGCCGGCCGCGTTCGGGTTCGGGCGGGCCTCCACCACCAGCATGGTCCGGTACGTCGCGAGGCCCGCGTACCCGTCGGCGGGCCCGACGCCGTTGCGGGACTGGAAGGCGCGGATCGCCTCGCAGTCGGCCGGCGACTGCCGCCCGTCCACCGTGAGCCGCAGATGCCGCTCCAGCTCCCGCTGGTAGGGGCCGGTGCCGGTGGTGCAGGGCGCGGGGGCGGCGGTGGCGGGGGCGGCCAGGGCGAGGGGGAGGAGGCCGGCGAGGAGGGTGGAGGTGGCGGTGCGGAGCGGCCTGGATATGCGCATGACGGCCTCCTGTCTCGATGGGTCCGGACCTCCAGCAATACGGCAGCGGGACCCGACCGGCGGCCCGGACTGAGCCATCCGGAGCCTTCGCCGACGTACGGGACAATGGGACACATGCCTTCCGCACTCCCCGACGGCGAGCCCGTCCCCGACGACGGCGCACTCCCCGCGCACGCGCTCTCCGGAGCCGCCGAGCGCCCCCTCGGGTTCTATCTGCACGTCCCCTACTGCGCGACCCGCTGCGGGTACTGCGACTTCAACACCTACACCGCGACCGAGCTGCGCGGCACCGGCGGCGTCCTCGCCTCCCGCGACAACTACGCCGACACCCTGATCGACGAGATCAGGCTGGCCCGGAAGGTGCTGGGCGACGATCCGCGCGAGGTCCGCACGGTGTTCGTGGGCGGCGGTACGCCGACGCTGCTGGCCGCGGGCGATCTCGTACGGATGCTCGCCGCGATCCGCGACGAGTTCGGCCTCGCGGCGGACGCCGAGGTCACCACGGAGGCGAACCCGGAGTCGGTGGACCCGGCCTATCTGGCCACCCTGCGCGCGGGCGGCTTCAACCGGATCTCCTTCGGCATGCAGAGCGCGAAGCAGCATGTGCTGCGCGTGCTGGACCGCACCCACACGCCGGGGCGCCCGGAGGCGTGCGTGGCGGAGGCGCGTGCGGCGGGCTTCGAGCACGTCAACCTGGACCTGATCTACGGCACGCCGGGAGAGTCGGACGACGACTGGCGGGCCTCCCTGGACGCGGCGATCGGCGCCGGTCCCGACCATGTCAGCGCGTATGCGTTGATCGTGGAGGAGGGCACGCAGCTGGCTCGTCGGATTCGGCGGGGCGAGGTGCCGATGACCGACGACGACGTGCACGCGGACCGGTACCTGATCGCGGAGGACGCGTTCGCCGCCGCCGGGTTCGACTGGTACGAGGTCTCGAACTGGGCGACCTCCGAGGCCGGGCGGTGCCTCCACAACGAGCTGTACTGGCGCGGCGCGGACTGGTGGGGGGCCGGTCCCGGGGCGCACTCGCATGTGGGCGGGGTGCGCTGGTGGAACGTGAAGCATCCCGGCGCGTACGCGGCGGCGCTGGCGGCGGGGCGGTCGCCGGGGGCCGGGCGTGAGGTGTTGTCGGAGGAGGACCGGAGGGTCGAGCGGATTCTGCTGGAGCTGCGGTTGAGGGAGGGGGTGCCGTTGTCGCTGCTGCGGGAGGAGGGGCTGGCGGCTTCTCGGCGGGCGCTGTCTGAGGGGCTGCTTGAGGCCGCGGCGTACGGGGAGGGGCGCGCGGTGCTCACCCTGCGGGGGCGGTTGCTGGCTGACGCTGTGGTGCGCGACCTGGTGGACTGAGGGCGGCTGCGACCCGCCCAGGGGCGCGGGGAACTGCGCGACCAGCCCCCACCGGCCCGCAGACGTACGACCGCCCGCATACTCACGGCGCGGTGACGAAGTCGATCAGTTCCTCGACCCGACCCAGGAGCTCCGGCTCCAGGTCTCTGTAGGACCCCACCCGCTTCAGGATCGCCTGCCACACCGCCCCCGTGTTCTCCGAGGGCCAGCCCAGGGCCTTGCACACGCCCGTCTTCCAGTCCTGGCCGTGGGGGACTCTGGGCCACGCCTCGATGCCCAGGGACGACGGCTTCACCGCCTCCCAGATGTCGATGTACGGGTGGCCCACGACCAGGGCGTGTTCGCTCGTGACCGATGCCGCGATACGGGACTCCTTGCTGCCCGGCACCAAGTGGTCCACCAGGACGCCGAGGCGGGCGTCCGGCCCCGGGGCGAACTCGGCGACGATCGCGGGGAGGTCGTCCACGCCCTCCAGGTACTCCACCACCACGCCCTCGACGCGCAGGTCGTCGCCCCACACCTTCTCGACCAGTTCGGCGTCGTGCCGGCCCTCGACGTAGATGCGGCCGGCGCGGGCCACGCGTGCGCGGGCGCCGGGGACGGCCACCGAGCCGGAAGCCGTACGTGTGGGACGTACCGGAGCCGATGACGTCGGGCGGACGAGCGTCACCACCCGGCCCTCCAGCAGGAAGCCCCTCGGCTCCATCGGGAACACCCGGAGCTTGCCGAAGCGGTCCTCCAGGGTCACCGTGCCCGCCTCGCAGCGGATCACCGCGCCGCAGAAACCGGTGCCGGGCTCCTCGACCACCAGCCCGGGCTCGGCCGGGACCTCCGGGACGGGCTTCGGCTTCTTCCACGGCGGGGTCAGGTCGGCGGAGTACTGGCGCATTCGGATGACGATAGGAGAAGCCCGCGGCGGGTTACCGCGACACGCCGAAACGTGCCGCCAGGGCGTCGCGCTGTGCCCGTACGAACGCCGCGTCCACCACCGCTCCGTGACCGGGTACGTACAGCGCGTCCTCGCCGCCCAGCTCCAGGAGCCGGTCCAGGGCGGCCGGCCAGTGCGACGGCACGGCGTCCGGGCCCGCCTGCGGCTCACCGGACTCCTCGACCAGGTCGCCGCAGAACACCACCTCGGGCGAGCCCGGGACCAGGACCGCGAGGTCGTGGGCCGTGTGCCCGGGGCCGACGTTCGCCAGCAGGACCTGCCGGCCGCCGCCGAGGTCGAGGGTCCACTCGCCGGAGACCAGATGGCGGGGGTGGGGGAGGGCGTCGACCGCCTCGTCGGCCAGGTGCTCCGCCAGCCCTTCGCGTACCGCGTCCGCGCGCAGCTCGGCGCGGGCCTGCTGCTGGTCGAGGAGCGTGTCCATGCCGACCGGCCCGAACACCTCCGCGCCCGCGAACGCCGCCGCACCGAAGACATGGTCGAAGTGGGGGTGGGTGAGCGCGAGATGGGTCACACGGTGCCCGGCGAGCGCCTCCGCCTGCGACCGCAGCCGCGCCCCCTCCGCGAGGCTCGACCCGGCGTCCACCAACAGGGCCGTGTCCGCGCCGACGACCAGCCCCACCGTGCAGTCCCAGACCGGCAGCCGGCACCGGCCCACCCCGGCCGCCACCCTGAGCCACCCCAGCTCTTCCCAAGTCACCGTCATACCGCGACGCTAGCGGTACACGCGGTCACACCCGGGCCGACCTTGCCCGGGTGGTACCCCACCGCCGTACACTGGGCCGCGGGGAACGCTGGCACTCGGACGGACAGAGTGCCAGAGAGGGGCCTGGGGAACGACTTCTGGAGGTGTGCGCGGATGCTGAGTGAACGCAGGCTTCAGGTGTTGCGCGCCATCGTCCAGGACTATGTCGGCACCGAGGAGCCCGTCGGTTCCAAGGCCCTCACCGAGCGGCACAACCTCGGCGTCTCCCCGGCGACCGTGCGCAACGACATGGCCGCCCTGGAGGACGAGGGGTTCATCGCCCAGCCGCACACCAGCGCCGGGCGCATCCCCACGGACAAGGGCTACCGGCTGTTCGTCGACAAGCTCGCGGGCGTCAAGCCGATGAGCGCGCCCGAGCGGCGCGCGATCCAGAACTTCCTCGACGGCGCCGTCGACCTCGACGACGTGGTGGCCCGCACCGTGCGGCTGCTCGCGCAGCTCACCCGGCAGGTGGCGGTGGTGCAGTACCCGTCGCTGACCCGGTCCACCGTGCGGCATGTGGAGCTGCTCTCGCTCGCTCCCGCGCGCGTGATGCTCGTCCTGATCACCGACACGGGCCGGGTCGAGCAGCGCATGATCGACTGCCCGGCGCCCTTCGGGGAGGCCTCGCTGGCCGATCTGCGGGCGCGCCTCAACAGCAGGGTCGCGGGGCGCCGCTTCACCGATGTGCCGCGACTGGTCGAGGACCTGCCCGAGGGCTTCGACGTGGAGGATCGGGGTACGGTCGCCACTGTGCTCTCCACTCTGCTGGAGACACTCGTCGAGGAGAACGAGGAGCGGTTGATGATCGGCGGAACCGCCAATCTCACCCGCTTCGGACATGACTTCCCCCTCACCATCCGGCCCGTCCTGGAGGCGCTGGAGGAGCAGGTCGTCCTCCTCAAGTTGCTTGGCGAGGCAGGGGATTCGGGCATGACCGTACGCATCGGTCACGAGAACGCCTATGAGGGACTCAACTCAACTTCGGTGGTGTCGGTCGGCTACGGTTCGGGCGGCGAGGCAGTAGCCAAGCTCGGCGTGGTCGGACCGACCCGCATGGATTACCCGGGAACGATGGGAGCGGTACGCGCAGTGGCACGGTACGTCGGACAGATCCTGGCGGAGTCGTAAGTGGCCACGGACTACTACGCCGTTCTCGGCGTGCGCCGCGACGCGTCGCAGGATGAGATCAAGAAGGCGTTCCGTCGGCTCGCGCGCGAGCTGCACCCGGACGTCAACCCGGATCCGAAGACCCAGGAGCGGTTCAAGGAGATCAACGCCGCTTACGAGGTGCTGTCGGACCCGCAGAAGAAGCAGGTCTACGACCTCGGCGGCGACCCGCTGTCCCAGGCGGGCGGCGGTGGCGCGGGCGGCTTCGGCGCCGGTGGGTTCGGGAACTTCTCGGACATCATGGACGCGTTCTTCGGTACGGCGTCGCAGCGCGGTCCGCGGTCGCGTACGCGGCGGGGCCAGGACGCGATGATCCGGCTGGAGATCGAGCTCGACGAGGCGGCCTTCGGCACGACGAAGGACATCCAGGTCGACACCGCGATCGTGTGCTCCACCTGTAGTGGTGAGGGTGCGGCGCCGGGCACCTCCGCGCAGACGTGTGACATGTGCCGGGGCCGCGGTGAGGTCTCGCAGGTCACCCGGTCCTTCCTGGGCCAGGTCATGACCTCGCGGCCCTGCCCGCAGTGCCAGGGCTTCGGTACGGTCGTGCCGACGCCGTGCCCCGAGTGCGCCGGTGACGGCCGGGTCCGCTCGCGTCGCACGCTGACCGTGAAGATCCCGGCCGGTGTCGACAACGGCACGCGCATCCAGCTCGCGGGTGAGGGCGAGGTCGGGCCCGGTGGCGGTCCCGCCGGTGACCTCTACGTCGAGATCCACGAGCTGCCGCACTCGATGTTCCAGCGGCGCGGCGACGACCTGCACTGCACGGTGACGATCCCGATGACGGCGGCGGCGCTCGGCACGAAGGTGCCGCTGGAGACGCTGGACGGCCTGGAAGAGGTCGACATCCGCCCGGGCACGCAGTCCGGGCAGTCGATCCCGCTGCACGGCCGCGGTGTCACGCATCTTCGGGGCGGGGGGCGTGGTGACCTCATCGTGCACGTCGAGGTGCAGACGCCGAACAAGCTGGACCCGGAGCAGGAGCGGTTGCTGCGCGAGCTGGCGAAGCTGCGGGGCGAGGAGCGGCCTCAGGGGCAGTTCCAGCCTGGGCAGCAGGGGTTGTTCTCGCGGTTGAAGGACGCGTTCAACGGGCGCTGAGTCGGTTGAAGGACGCCTTCGACGGGCGCTGAGTCGGTTGAAGGACGCCTTCGACGGGCGCTGAGGCGGGACGGGCGCCGGCACCGTGAGGTGGCCGGCGCCTTCTCGTGCCAGGGGACTATGCCTGGGGAAGGCCGGATTCGGACTTGTTCGGGGGACGTGGCACCATGCGGGCATGTCCTCCGCGCTGACCGATCTCTTCCCCCATCCGATCGTGCAGGCCCCCATGGCGGGCGGTGTCTCCGTGCCGCAGCTCGCCGCCGCCGTGTCCGAGGCCGGGGGGCTCGGGTTCCTTGCCGCCGGGTACAAGACGGCCGACGGCATGTACCAGGAGATCAAGCAACTGCGCGGGCTGAGCGGGCGGCCCTTCGGCGTCAACCTCTTCATGCCGCAGCCCGAGTACGCCGACCCCGCCGCGGTCGACGTCTACGCGCATCAGCTGGCCGGGGAAGCCGCCTGGTACGAGACCGAGCTAGGTGACCGCGACAGCGGGCGGGACGACGGATACGACGCCAAGCTCGCCGTACTCCTCGACAACCCCGTCCCCGTCGTCTCCTTCCACTTCGGCGTGCCGAACGGTGAGGTGCTGGAGGCGCTGCGGCGGGCCGGGACCTTCACCCTCGTCACCGCCACCACCCCCGACGAGGCGCTCGCCGTGGAGCGGGCCGGGGCCGACGCGGTCATCGCGCAGGGCGTCGAGGCGGGCGGGCATCAGGGCACCCACCGGGACGTCCCCGAGAGCGACGGGGCCGGGCTCGGACTGCTCTCGCTCGTCGGGCAGATCCGGGAGACCGTCCGGATTCCCGTCGTCGCCGCCGGCGGCCTCATGCGCGGCAGCCAGATCGCCGCCGTCCTCGCCGCCGGCGCCAGTGCCGCCCAGCTCGGCACCGCCTTCCTCGCCACCCCCGAGTCCGGCGCCGCCGACCTCCACAAGCAGGCGCTGACCAACCCGCTCTTCGTGCGGACGGAACTGACCCGGGCCTTCTCCGGGCGCCCCGCCCGCGGGCTCGTCAACCGCTTCATGCGCGAGCACGGCCCGTACGCCCCCGCCGCCTACCCCGAGGTCCACCACCTCACCGCCCCCCTGCGCAAGGCCGCCGCGAAGGCCAAGGACGCGCAGGGCATGGCCCTGTGGGCGGGACAGGGGCACCGGATGGCGCGGGCGCTGCCCGCCGGGCAGCTCGTGGAGGTGCTGGCCGCCGAACTGGCGGACGCCACGACAGCGTTGTCGTCGTTCCGTACCCCCGGAGGTGAGCTGCGATGACCGCTCCCGTGTTCGTCGTCGAGCACTTCGACGCCGGTGGCGGCGGCCACTACGTCCTCGACGGGCCCGAGGGACGGCACGCCGTCTCGGTGAAGCGCCTCCAGGCGGGCGAGGACGTCATCCTCACCGACGGTGCCGGACGCTGGGCCGACTGCGTCGTGCTCGGCACCGAGGGCAAGGACCGGCTGATCGTCAAGCTGGACAGCGTCAGCGAGGAGCCGGTGGCGCAGCCGCGCATCACCGTCGTCCAGGCCCTTCCCAAGGGCGACCGGGGCGAACTCGCCGTCGAGACCATGACCGAGGTCGGCGTCGACGCGGTCGTGCCCTGGCAGGCGGCCCGTTGCATCACCCAGTGGAAGGGCGAGCGGGGGCTGAAGGCGCTCGGCAAGTGGCGGGCCACCGCCCGCGAGGCCGGCAAGCAGTCCCGGCGCGTCCGCTTCCCCGAGGTCGCGGACCTGGCGACGACCAAGCAGGTCGCGGCACTCCTCGCCCACGCCGACTTCGCCGCCGTGCTCCACTCCGACTTCGAACGCGGCAGCCGGCCGCTCGCCACCGCCGAACTCCCCGACGAGGGCGAGATCGTGCTCGTCGTCGGGCCCGAAGGGGGCGTCGCCAAGGACGAGTTGGCGCTCTTCGAGGAGGCGGGTGCGGAGGCGTACGTGCTGGGTCCTACCGTGTTGCGTACGTCGACCGCCGGGACGGCGGCCGCGGCCCTGCTCCTGGGCCGCACCGGCCGCTGGTCCTGACCGAACCCCCGGGGGAAACACCGTGGAACTCGCCCAAGTACGGCTCCTCGTCACCGACTTCGCCGCCTGCTACCGCTTCTACGCCGAAGTCCTCGGCCTGAAGCCGCAGTCGGGGGCGGCCGAGGGACCGTACGAGAAGTTCAGCCCCACCACCGGGTCGGCCGGCATCGCCCTCCAGGACCGGGCCATGATGGCCGGCATCCTGGGCGAACTGGGCGACGAGGCGACCGGGCACCGGTCGCTGGTGGTGCTACGGGTCGACGACCTGAACTCCTACATCGAGCAGATCACCTCCCGAGGCGCACACCTCCTCCACGGCCCCGCCGCCATGACGGACCGCATGCGAGTAGCCCACCTCAAGGACCCCGAGGGCAACCTGGTGGAGCTCCAGGAGTGGCTGCTGCTGCGCGCCTGAGGGTCCCTCCGGTGCACGCGTGTCACTCGAATGTGGGATGAGTGTCCGTATGTGCTCTACCGCGTCGGGCGGGACAGTGGGAAGCTGCCCTCCATGGGGGTATTGAGGAGGATTTGGCGGCACCGGGGCCGGCGTATCGGCGCGGTGGTCGCGTTCGGTGTGGTGGCCGTCGGTGGGGTCGTCGCCTGTGATCCCGCCGGGTTGAGTTCCGCGTCCGTGGCGTACACCACCGATCAGACCGTCACCAAGGAGCTGGAGCGGCAGCACGCGAAGGTGCAGTGGCTCACCTGCCAGGCCTCCTACGGCAACCGCCCCACGCCCACCGCCACCGAGAACGCCGTCGCCGAGGTGCACTGCACCGGTGAGACCAACGACGGCAAGGACATCAAGGTCGACGGGAAGATCACCCGGGTCGTCAACGGGCAGTGCGTGCGCGGGGAGTTGACCGCGAAGATCGACGGGAAGCAGTGGTTCCAGGTGAACGGGCTGGGCAACTGCAATGCCACCCCGAAGCCCGCGAACAACAACCCCGGGGCCACGGTCACCGTCACCGTCACCGAGACCGTGTGGTGCGACAAGTACCCGGACTGCCGTCCGGTGCAGGGCAAATGACCTTAGGGTGATCGGGTGACCCAGCCCGCGACGCCCGCGTATCTCCGATATCCGCATCTGCACGGCGACTTGGTCGCCTTCACCGCCGAGGACGACGTGTGGATCGCGCCCCTCGACGGCGGCCGCGCCTGGCGGGTCAGCAGTGACAACGTGCCCGTCTCCACCCCCCGCATCTCACCCGACGGCACCACCGTCGCCTGGACCTCGACGCGGGACGGGGCGCCCGAGGTGCACATCGCCCCGGTCGACGGCGGGCCCGTCAAACGGCTGACGCACTGGGGGAGTTGGCGTACCCAGGTGCGGGGCTGGACGCCTGACGGGCAGGTCCTCGCCCTCACCACCCACGGCCAGGCCAGCCTGCGCCGCTCCTGGGCGCACACCGTCCCGCTCGACGGCGGCCCGTCCACCGTCCTGCCGTACGGTCCCGTGGGGGCCGTGGCGCAGGGGCCGAGCACCGTTCTCCTCTCCGCCCCGATGGGGCGCGAGGCCGCCTGGTGGAAGCGGTACCGGGGCGGCACCGCGGGCAAGTTGTGGATCGACGACGGTGGGGACGGGGAGTTCGTACGGCTGCATGAAGAGCTCGACGGGAACATCGAGTTCCCGGTGTGGGCGGGGGAGCGGATCGCTTTTCTCTCCGACCATGAGGGGGTCGGGGCTGTCTATTCGTCCCTCGCGGACGGGGCCGATCTGCGGCGGCACACCCCCGTCGACGGGTTCTACGCCCGGCACGCCGCCGGGGACGGCGACCGGGTCGTCTACTCCTCCGCCGGTGAGCTGTGGGTCCTCGACGACCTGGACGGGGCGGAGCCGCGCCGGCTCGACATCCGGCTCGGCGGCTCCCGCGCCGACCTCCAGCCCTACACCCTGAACGCCTCCCGCTGGGTCGAGTCGGCGTCCCCCGACCACACCGCGCGCGGCAGCGCCGTCTGTGTGCGCGGGGCCGTGCACTGGGTCACCCACCGCTCCGGCCCGGCCCGCGCGCTCGCCGCCGAGCCCGGCGTGCGGTCCCGGCTGCCGCGCGCCTTCCGCGCCGACGGCGAGGAGTGGGTGGTGTGGGTGACGGACGCCGACGGCGACGACGCCCTGGAGTTCGCGCCCGCCACCGGCCTCGCCCCCGGCGCCACCCCGCGCCGGCTCGCGGCGGGCCGGCTCGGCCGGGTCCTCGACCTGGCGATGGCACCGGACGGCAGCCGTGCCGCCGTAGCCGCGCACGACGGACGCGTCCTCCTCGTCGAACGCGAGACGGGCGAGGTCCGCGAGATCGACCGCAGCGAGGACGGCGACGCCGCCGGGCTGGTCTTCTCACCCGACTCGGCCTGGCTCGCCTGGTCCCACCCCGGCCCGCGCCCGCTCAGCCAGCTCCGCCTCGCCAACACCACCGACCTGTCGGTCACCGAGGCGACCCCGCTGCGCTTCCAGGACTACGCCCCCGCCTTCACCCTCGACGGCAAGCACCTGGCGTTCCTCTCCACCCGCTCCTTCGACCCGGTCTACGACGAGTACGTCTTCGACCTGGCCTTCGTGGAGGGCGCCCGCCCGCACCTCATCACCCTCGCCGCCACCACCCCGTCCCCCTTCGGACCGCAGCGGCACGGCCGCCCGTTCGACGCGCCCGACAAGGACGAGACCCCCGACAGCGAGGGCGCCCCGGCCACCCGGATCGACCTCGAAGGCCTCGCCGACCGGATCGTGCCCTTTCCGGTGGAGGCCGCCCGCTACTCCGACCTGCGGGCCGCGAAGGACGGCGTGCTGTGGCTCAGGCACCCGGTGCGCGGGGTGCTGGGCGCCTCCCGGGCCACGCCCGACGCGCCCGACCCCAAGACCGAACTGGAGCGCTTCGACCTCGTCCAGCAGCGCGTCGAGCATCTGGCAGCCGACGTCGACCACTTCGCCGTCAGCGGCGACGGCAAGCGGGTCCTGCTCGGCACCGACGGCCGGCTGAAGGTCGTACCGAGCGACCGCCGCGCCTCGAACGACGACGACAGCGACACCAACATCACCGTCGACCTCACCCGGATCCGCCAGACGATCGACCCGGCGGCCGAGTGGCGGCAGATGTACGACGAGACCGGCCGCATCATGCGCGACCACTTCTGGCGCCCCGACCTCGGCGGCACCGACTGGGACGGCGTCCTCGACCGCTACCGCCCCGTCCTCGACCGCGTCGCCACCCACGACGACCTCGTCGACCTCCTCTGGGAGGTCCAGGGCGAGCTGGGCACCTCGCACGCCTACGTCGTCCCGCGCGGCGGCTACGGCAGCGGCGCCCGGCAGGGCCTCCTCGGCGCCGACATCTCCCGCCACCCGGACGGCAGTTGGCGCATCGACCGCATCCTGCCCTCGGAGACCTCCGACCCCGACGCCCGTTCCCCGCTCGCCGCCCCCGGTGTCGCGGTCCGCGCCGGGGACGCGATCGTCGCGGTCGCGGGCCGGCCGGTCGACCCGGTGACGGGTCCGGCACCGCTGCTCGTCGGTACGGCGGGCAAGGCGATCGAGCTGACCATCTCCCCGTCCGGCGGCGGCGACGTACGGCACGCGGTCGTCGTCCCGGTCGCCAACGAGGAGCCGCTGCGCTACCACGCCTGGGTCACCGACCGCCGCGCCTACGTCCACGAACGCTCCGGCGGCCGCCTCGGCTACCTCCACGTCCCCGACATGCAGGCCCCCGGCTGGGCCCAGATCCACCGCGACCTGCGCGTCGAGGTGGCCCGCGAGGGGCTCGTCGTCGACGTCCGCGAGAACCGCGGCGGCCACACCTCCCAGCTGGTGGTGGAGAAGCTGGCCCGCAGGATCGTCGGCTGGGCCAGCCCGCGCGGGATGCGCCCCTACAGCTACCCGCAGGACGCCCCGCGCGGCCCTGTCGTCGCCGTCGCCAACGAGTTCTCCGGCTCGGACGGCGACATCGTCAACGCGGCCATCAAGGCCCTCGGCATCGGCCCGGTCGTCGGCACCCGCACCTGGGGCGGTGTCATCGGCATCGACAGCCGTTACCACCTCGTCGACGACACGCTCGTCACGCAGCCCAAGTACGCCTTCTGGCTGGAGGGTTACGGGTGGGGCGTGGAGAACCACGGCGTGGACCCGGACGTCGAGGTCGTCCAGCGCCCGCAGGACCACGGGGCGGGCCGGGACGTCCAACTGGACGAGGCCATAAGGCTCGCGCTGGAGGAGCTGGAGGGAACTCCGGCGAAGGTGCCTCCGTCGCTTCCCTGACCTGCTCGATACGATGCCCCCGAGACCGTAGGGCGAAAGGGAGACCATGCCAGGGGAGCCGCAGGCGGACTGCCTGTTCTGCAAGATCGTCGAGGGTCAGATCCCGGCCACGATCGTCCGCGAGTCGGACACCACCGTCGCCTTCCGGGACATCAACCCCCAGGCGCCGACGCATGTCCTGATCATCCCCAAGGTGCACTACGAGAACGCCGCCGCCCTCGCCGCCGCGGAGCCCACCATCGCCGCCGACGTGCTGCGCGAGGCGCAGACCGTCGCCGACGAGGAGAAGCTGGAGAGCTACCGCATCGTCTTCAACACGGGCGCCGGCGCGGGCCAGACCGTCTGGCACGCGCACGCGCACGTCCTCGGCGGCCGCGGCCTCGAATGGCCCCCCGGGTAAGTCACCGTGTCCGTACGTGAATTGGTGGTCCTCGGCACCGCCAGCCAGGTCCCCACCCGGCACCGCAACCACAACGGCTACCTGCTGCGCTGGGACGGCGAGGGCATCCTCTTCGACCCGGGCGAGGGCACCCAGCGCCAGATGCTGCGCGCCGGGGTCGCCGCGCACGACCTGAACCGGATCTGCGTCACCCACTTCCACGGCGACCACTCCCTCGGTCTCGCGGGCGTCATCCAGCGCATCAACCTCGACCGCGTCCCGCACGAGATCACCGCCCACTACCCGAAGTCCGGCCAGCGCTTCTTCGACCGGCTGCGCTACGCGACGGCGTACCGGGAGACCGTCGAGGTCACCCAGGCGCCGGTGAACGAGGACGGCGTGCTGGGCGGGTCCGCCTCCTACGCGCTGGAGGCCCGCAAGCTCTCCCACCCCGTCGAGTCGTACGGCTACCGCCTCGTCGAACCCGACGGCCGCCGCATGCTGCCCGACCGCCTCGCCGCGCACGGCATCAAGGGGCCGGACGTGGGCCGCATCCAGCGCGAGGGCACGGTCGGGGACGTGACCCTGGCGGACGTCAGCGAGGTCCGCCGCGGACAGCGGTTCGCGTTCGTCATGGACACCCGCCTGTGCGACGGCGTGTACGCCCTCGCGGACGGCTGCGACATGCTCGTCATCGAGTCCACGTTCCTCGACGAGGACACGCACCTCGCGGTCGAACACGGCCACCTCACCGCCGGGCAGGCCGCGACCGTCGCCCGGGACGCCGGCGTACGGCATCTCGTCCTCACCCACTTCAGCCAGCGCTACACCGAGCCCGACGAGTTCGAACGGCAGGCGCGGGCCGCCGGGTTCGAGGGCGAGCTGACGGTGGCACACGACCTGCTGCGGGTGCCGGTTCCGAAACGCCGATAAAGCGGCCGTACGATGCTTTGATGCCCCTCCCCAAAGCTGAACTGCACCTGCACATCGAAGGCACACTGGAGCCGGAGCTGGCGTTTGAGCTGGCCGCGCGCAACGGCGTCGAGCTGCCGTACGCGGACACCGAAGAGCTGCGCAAGGCGTACGACTTCGAGGACCTCCAGTCCTTCCTGAACCTTTACTACGAGCTCATGGCCGTGCTCCGCACCGAGCGCGACTTCGAGGACCTCGCGAACGCCTATCTCGCCCGCGCCGCCGCGCAGGGCGTGCGGCACGCGGAGATCTTCTTCGACCCGCAGGCGCACATCGCGCGCGGTGTGGGCATGGGCACGGTGGTGCAGGGGCTGTGGCGGGCGCTCGGTGAGAGCGAGGCCCGGCACGGCGTCTCCACCCAGCTGATCATGTGCTTCCTGCGGGACGAGTCCGCCGAGTCGGCCCTTCGGACGCTGGAGGCCGCGAAGCCGTACCTCGACCGGATCGTCGGCGTCGGGCTCGACTCCGCCGAGGTCGGGCATCCGCCGGTGAAGTTCCGCGAGGTGTACGAGGCGGCTGCGGCGCTCGGGCTGCGGCGGGTTGCTCATGCGGGCGAGGAGGGGCCGCCGGAGTACATCACCGAGGCGCTGGACGTGCTCGGGGTGGAGCGGATCGACCACGGGCTGCGGTGCGTGGAGGATCCGGCGCTGGTGGAGCGGCTGGTGCGGGAGCGGGTTCCGTTGACCTTGTGTCCGCTGTCGAATGTGCGGCTGCGGACGGTTGATGTGCTTGCGGATCATCCGCTTCCGGCGATGTTGGATGCGGGGCTGTTGTGCACCGTGAACTCTGACGACCCGGCCTATTTCGGGGGGTATGTGGGGGACAACTTCGATGCGGTGGGGTCCGCGTTGGGGTTGGGGGAGGAGCGGTTGCGGGAGCTTGCTCGGAACTCGTTCCTGGCGAGTTTTCTTGAGCACGATGAGGAGCGGCGGGCTCGGTATCTCGCCGAGGTGGAGGAGTACGAGTTCTAGGCCGCCGTGACGGTCTGCGGGGCCGGCATCTCCACCGGTACCTCCACCACCGGCAGGGGGCGCCTTCCCTTGCCCATCGCCACCGCCGTCATCGGCACCGCGATCAGGAGCAGGCCCGCCGCCAGCACCCAGCCCATCGCCTCGAAGCCCGCCTGTGCCGACAGGAGGCTGCCTGCCAATGGGCCCGCCGCCGTGCCCAGTGATGATGCCGAGCCGACCAGGACCGCCCAGCGGCCCCTCGGGTCCAGGGAGGCGGCGAGGCCTATGACGTACGACAGGACGATCGGGTAGAGCGTGTTCCACGCGATCTCGCCGGTCGCGAACGTCGTGAGGTCGGTCGCGGAGGCGCTCAGGGCGATGCAGGCGGCGATCAGGGCCGTGCCCGCGCCGATGGGGAGGGCCCTGCCGAGGCGGGGGCCGAGTGCGCCCGCGCCGATGACGCCGAGCAGGCCGGCGCCCAGGGCGACGGCGAAGACCGCGCCGACGGTCGCCTCGGTGAGGTGGGCCTGGTCGAGGCCGATGCGGCCGCTGACGCCCCACAGGGAGTTCTGGGCGAGCGACCAGCACGGCAGGGTGAGGGCGAGGAGCAGTCCGGCGCGCAGGTGGGGGAGCGGGGTCCTCGGCTGTTGCCGGGTGCGGTGGGGGGTCGTCGCGGGTGTGAGGCGGGCGGTCAGGGGCCAGACCGCCGCCGCCGTGAGGGCGATCGCCGCCAGCGGCTGGCCGTGGCCCGGGCCGAGGTGCGGGACCGTCAGATAGACGGCGCCCGCGAGCGCGGAGACGCCGAGCAGGCCGAGCGTGGTGGTGCGGTGCGGGTCGGGCTGGGCGGCGATGCCGGTGGCGGCCACCGCCGTCGCCGTACCCGAGCCGAAGCCGCCGATGAGCACGTCCGCGATGACGGCCCCCACGGTGTGCGTGAGCGCGGCGCCGCCGTAGCCGAGGACGGCGAGGACGAGGCCGGTGCGGGCGAGGAGGCGGGGGCCGATCCGGTCGACGCGGGCGGCGAGCAGGAAGCCCGCCGAGGCCGAACTCAGCAGCAGCGCGCTGCCGACGGCGCCCGCCTCGGTGGCGGAGAGCGGAAGCCCCGAGTCGAGCCTGCCGACGGTGGTCGGGAGGAGGTACGGGGCGAGGTACCCGGCCGTGAAAAGGGCGACGAGGGGCCAGGGCAGGGTGGAGCGACGGGCGGACACGGGCGTTCCCAGGGCATGCGAAAGAAGCGGCTCAGAAAAGGGGGTTGGGCGACGACCGTCGACGGACAGGAACGCGCGGGCAATTTGTATCAAGCACGCGGTTCGAGAAGAAGAGCGGGGGGTGTGATGTGGGGCACTTGGTGTTTGGGGTGGGGAGGGGTGGGTAAACGTGCCGCCCGTGGCGGGCGGTCGGCGGTTTAACGCCAGTGGACCGCCGCGCCGCCCGCCGCCGGTACCGTCGCCTCGATCTTGCCCCTGATCTCCCGCATCACCGCGATGATCCGCCCCTCGTGCTCCGGCGTCAGCCGGGCCACCGGCACCGAGCAGCTGATGGCGTCCTGGGCGGGGGAGTCGTAGCGCAGGGCGAAGCCGAAGCCGATGATGCCGGGGACGCCTTCCTCGCGGTCGACGGAGTAGCCGCGGGCCCGCGTCTCGGCGAGGTCCGCCGTGAGGGCCTCGCGGGTCGTGCGGGTGTGGGGCGTGAGCGTCTCGTACGGGCCCTCGGGCAGTTCCGCGTCGGGGCGCTCGGCGAGCAGGGCCTTGCCGAGGGCGCCCGCGTGGGCGGGGAGGCGGCGGCCGACGCGGCTGATCGTGCGCAGGTACTCGTGGGACTCGCGGGTCGCCAGATAGGCCACGTCCCGGCCGTCGAGCCGGCCCATGTGGATGGTCTCGCCCAGCGCGTCGGACGCCTCGTCGAGATACGGCCGTACGACCCGGACGCGCGGGTCGGAGTCGAGGTAGCTGGTGCCGGTCAGCAGGGCGTGGATGCCGATGCCGTAGAGGGAGCCGGTGATGTCGGTGCGGACCCAGCCGCGCGAGATCAGGGTCTGGAGGAGGGCGTACATCGAGCTGCGGGGGACCTGGAGCGCGTCGGCCAGCTCCTGGAGGCGTGCCGGGCGGTCCCCGCGGGCCGCGAGGAGTTCCAGCAGCTCGACCGTCCGCGCCGCCGACTTCACCTCGCGGACGCCCCCTGTCTCTGACATGTGCCGATCGTAATCCGACCGGGCGGCGCCATTGACGGCTGTTGTTCGCGTATCTAACCTCCATCTTTATATGTGGATGTCGTCTACATGAGGAGATGGCATAGTGGATCTCACGATCGCCGACGTACGGCTGACGCCGATCCTCGTCGCCGACCCGCCGCTGCTCAACACGCAAGGGGTGCACCAGCCGTACACGCCCCGGCTGATCGTCGAAGTCGAGACGGCTGATGGGGTGGTGGGGTTCGGGGAGACCTACGGCGACACCAAGTACCTGGAGCCGGCACGGCCGTTCGCGCAGAAGCTGATCGGTCGTCAGGTGTCCGACCTGAACGGGCTGTTCGCGGTCGCCGACGAGGTGGCCGTGGCCGATGCGCGGGTCTCCGGGCAGGTCGACGTGGGCGGACTGCGCGGCGTGCAGACCGCCGACAAGCTGCGGTTGTCCGTCGTCTCCGGGTTCGAGGTCGCCTGCCTCGACGCGCTCGGCAAGGCGCTGGGGCTGCCCGTGCACGCGCTGCTCGGCGGCAAGGTGCGGGACGCCGTCGAGTACAGCGCCTACCTGTTCTACAAGTGGGCCGACCATCCGGCGGGCGTCGCCGCGGAGAAGGACGACTGGGGGGCCGCCCTCGATCCGGCCGGGGTCGTGGCGCAGGCCCGGCTGTTCAAGGAGCGGTACGGGTTCACGTCGTTCAAGCTCAAGGGCGGGGTGTTCCCGCCGGACGAGGAGATCGCCGCGGTACGGGCGCTCGCCGAGGCGTTTCCCGGCCATCCGCTGCGGCTCGATCCCAACGGCGCCTGGTCCGTGGCCACTTCGCTGAGGGTGGCGGCGGAGCTCGGGGACGTTCTGGAGTATCTGGAGGATCCCGCGCTCGGTACGGCCGCCATGGCCGAGGTGGCCGCCGGGACCGGGGTGCCGCTCGCCACGAACATGTGCGTGACGACGTTCGCGGAGATCGCGGAGGCGTTCGGGACGGGGGCCGTGCAGGTGGTGCTGTCCGATCACCACTACTGGGGCGGCCTGCGGAACACGCAGCAACTCGCCGCGATCTGCCGGACGTTCGGGGTGGGGGTGTCGATGCACTCCAACACCCATCTGGGGATCTCGCTGGCCGCGATGACGCAGGTGGCGGCCACCGTGCCCGGCCTGCACCACGCGTGCGACTCGCACTATCCGTGGCAGACGGAGGACGTGCTGACCCAGCGGTTGGTGTTCGAGGACGGGAAGGTGGCCGTGTCCGACGCGCCGGGGCTGGGGGTCGAGGTCGACCGGGAGCGGCTGCGGGCGCTGCACCAGCGGTGGGCCGACGACGACGGGGGACTGAGGGAGCGGGACGACGCGGCGGCCATGCGGGTCGCGGAGCCGGGGTGGGTGACGCCGGGGGTGCCGCGCTGGTAGGGGAGGGCCGAAGGGTGCGGGCCGGTGTTGGCACCCCTGTTGTCGGTGGTGTGGTGCAGACTGGCTGAATCCGTACCACTCGCAGGGAGCGCCCCGTGATCGCGTCCAGCGCATCCGTCGGAAAGGGACCGTCGCACTTCGGAGCGGCCGAGCCGGGTCAGGCCCAGGTCGACCCGCTCGCCGCGCTGCGCACCCCCGACGACCCCCCTTGGGACGTCTATCTCACCGGCACCGTCTTCCTCGACATCATCTTCACCGGCCTCGACTCCGCACCCGTGCGCGGGACCGAGTCCTGGGCGCGCGGGATGGGGTCGAGCCCCGGCGGTGTCGCCAACATGGCCACCGCGCTCGCCCGACTCGGGCTCAGGACCTCCCTCGCCGCCGCCTTCGGCTCCGACCACTACGGCGAGTACTGCTGGGACGCCCTGGCCCAGGGCGAGGGCATCGACCTCTCGCCGTCGCGCACGGTCGCGGGCTGGCACTCGCCCGTCACCGTCTCGATGGCGTACGAGGGCGAGCGCACGATGGTCTCCCACGGCCACGAGCCGCCCCCGGAAGCTGCAATTATTCAAGAGGGCGCCCCCGACTGCCCCCCACGCGCGCGTGCCGCCGTCGCCTCGCTCGTGCCGGGCAAGCGCGCCCCCTGGATCGCCCAGGCCGCGAGCAAGGGCACCCGCGTCTTCGCCGACGTCGGCTGGGACGACACCGGCGCCTGGGACCTGGCGGGCCTCGCCGACCTCGAACACTGCGAGGCCTTCCTGCCCAACGCCGAGGAGGCCATGCGCTACACCCGCACCTCCTGCCCGCGCGAGGCGGCCCACGCCCTCCTCGACCATGTGCCGCTCGCCGTGGTCACCCTCGGCGCGGAGGGCGCCTACGCGGTCGACCGGCGCACCGGGGAGTCCGCCGAGGTGCCCGCCATCGCCGTGGAGGCCCTCGATCCCACCGGCGCCGGTGATGTCTTCGTCGCCGGGTTCGTCACCGGCACGCTCGCGGGCTGGCCGCTCGCCGACCGGCTCGCCTTCGCCGGGCTCACGGCCGCGCTCTCCGTCCAGGAGTTCGGCGGCTCCCTGTCGGCACCGGGCTGGTCGGAGATCGGCGCCTGGTGGCGCAAGGTCCAGTCGCTGCCGGGCCAGGACCCCGCGGCCCTGCGGCGGTACGGCTTCCTGGCGGAGCTCGTACCGACGGAACAGGCCCGCCCGTGGCCGCTGAGACGAGCGGTACCGACGATCGGGTTCCGCCGGTCGGCGTAGCGGCCCGCGCGGCCCTACGAGGGCGTGCGGGCCAGCAGTTCCGTCACCTGGTCCCGGACCACCGCGCGCGCCTCGGCCGGCAGCGTGCCGATCGCCGTGCCGGTCAGGGCGTCCAGCACCGACTCCGCGCCGCTGTCGCACTCCGTGCTCTCGGCGAGCACGTCATAGCCGTCGCGGACGGCGATCCGCAGGCGGGGGCGCAGGCCCGCGGGGGCGTGCACGGCGGTCGCGACGACCAGCGGGGGCGGGCCGCCGGGGGCCTCCGACAGCTTGCGGTAGGCGCTCGCCAGCGGGGTGCGCCAGCGCAGGCTCAACAGCAGCGGACGCTTCGCCGTGAGCTCGGCGAGGTCGGTCTCGTAGGGGCCCTCCGTGTCCAGCACCACCGCACGCGCGTCCAGCACGACGGCCGCGGGCAGCAGACAGCGCAGGGTGCTGCCGACGATGTTCCCGCCGACCGTGGCGCTCTTGCGCACGGCACCGGTGCCGATCCCGGCCGCCGCCCGGCGCAGCACCTCCGGCACCCGCTCGTCGATCCGGTGCAGCAGCACCGCCGCCCCCAGCTCCCCGGCGCCGAGCACATTGGCCTCCGGCACCTCCCGCAGGCTCATCGCCTGCCGCGGGAAGCCGTCCCGTTGCCAGACGGCCCACTGGAGAGTGGCTCCGCCGACGGGTATCGCCCCCTCGGACAGGCACTGGCGTGCCTCGGACACGGACGTGGGCAGACGCAAGAGCACGGCCGACCTGCTTTCCCCGGACTGGCGCGACGAGAACCCGGTGCGCGCGGAGCGGTGTCGGCGCGCATTCTCCCCACGCGCGCGGGGGGCGTATGCAGGGCTCATCGCGGCACCGAGGGCGCCCGCATCCCGGTCGCCGCGGGCGGAAAAGGCCTTCGGCGTTGTCAGTCCCCCGGCGTACCCTGGAAATCGCCAGACCGCCCATGTGGCGGGCGAGTCGTTTCGAGGAGGACGAGCAAGGCCTTCAGAGCCGGCCCATGACTCAGACACCCACAGATCGCACCCCCGCGCAGGGACAGGCGAGAGCACAGTTCACCGTCCCCGCCCAGCACCCCATGGTGACCGTGCTGGGGTCCGGCGACTCCCTGTTGCGCGTGATCGAGAAGGCCTTCCCGGCGGCCGACATCCATGTCCGGGGCAATGAGATCAGCGCGGTCGGCGACGCCGCCGAAGTGGCCATCGTCCAGCGCCTGTTCGACGAGATGATGCTGGTGCTCCGCACCGGACAGCCGATGACGGAGGACGCAGTGGAACGATCCATCGCGATGCTCAGAGCGAGCGAGAACGGCACCAACGACGGCCAGGAGACCCCGGCCGAGGTGCTCACCCAGAACATCCTCTCCTCGCGCGGCCGGACGATCCGCCCCAAGACCCTGAACCAGAAGCGGTACGTCGACGCGATCGACAAGCACACGATTGTCTTCGGCATCGGCCCCGCCGGTACCGGCAAGACCTATCTCGCCATGGCCAAGGCGGTGCAGGCCCTGCAGTCCAAGCAGGTCAACCGCATCATCCTGACCCGGCCTGCGGTGGAGGCCGGCGAGCGGCTGGGCTTCCTGCCCGGCACGCTCTACGAGAAGATCGACCCGTATCTGCGCCCGCTCTACGACGCGTTGCACGACATGCTGGACCCGGACTCGATCCCGCGCCTGATGGCCGCGGGCACGATCGAGGTCGCGCCCCTGGCGTACATGCGCGGCCGTACGCTCAACGACGCCTTCATCATCCTCGACGAGGCCCAGAACACCTCGCCCGAGCAGATGAAGATGTTCCTCACCCGCCTCGGCTTCGAGTCGAAGATCGTGATCACGGGTGACGTGACCCAGGTCGACCTGCCCAACGGCACCAAGTCGGGTCTGCGTCAGGTCCAGGACATCCTCGAAGGCCTCGACGACGTCCACTTCTCCCGCCTGTCGTCACAGGACGTCGTACGGCACAAGCTGGTCGGCCGTATCGTCGACGCGTACGAGAAGTACGACAGCCACCACGGCACGGAGAACGGCACCCACAAGGGCGGCCGTACGAAGCGGAAGTAGACGAACCAGCACCATGTCGATCGACGTCAACAACGAGTCCGGAACCGAGGTCGACGAGCAGGCGATCCTCGACATCGCCCGCTACGCACTCGCGCGGATGCGCATCCACCCGCTCTCCGAGCTCTCGGTGATCGTCGTGGACGCCGACGCCATGGAGCAGCTGCACATCCAGTGGATGGACCTGCCCGGGCCGACCGATGTCATGTCCTTCCCGATGGACGAGCTGCGGCCGCCCGGCAAGGACGACGAGGAGCCCCCGCAGGGGCTGCTCGGCGACATCGTGCTCTGTCCCGAAGTGGCCAAGAAGCAGGGCGAGGACGCCGAGACGCAGCACTCCATGGACGAGGAGCTCCAGCTCCTGACCGTCCATGGCGTGCTGCACCTGCTCGGCTACGACCACGAGGAGCCGGACGAGAAGGCCGAGATGTTCGGCCTCCAGGCCGCCATCGTCGATGGCTGGCGCGCGGAGAAGGGGCTGACCGGTCCGTCGCCGGCCCCGACCGTGTCATGAGCCTTCCCCTCGTCTCCGGCGCGATCGCCCTGGTCGTCGTCGCCTGGCTCGCCGCCTGCGCGGAGGCGGGCCTCGCGCGGGTCTCCAGCTTCCGCGCCGAGGAGGCCGTCCGCGTCGGCCGGCGCGGCAGCGCCAAGCTCGCGCAGATCGCCGCCGACCCGACCCGCTATCTCAACGTGGCGCTGCTGGTCCGCGTCGCCTGCGAGATGGCCGCGGCGGCGATGGTCACCTACGCCTGCCTCCAGGAGTTCGACGGCACCACCCAGGCCCTGCTCGTCGCGATCGGCGTCATGGTGCTGGTGTCGTACGTCGCCGTCGGCGTCTCCCCGCGCACCATCGGCCGCCAGCACCCGCTGAACACCGCGACGGCGGCGGCGTACGTCCTGCTGCCGCTCGCGCGGATCATGGGCCCGATCCCGAACCTGCTGATCCTCATCGGCAACGCGCTCACCCCCGGCAAGGGCTTCCGGCGCGGCCCCTTCGCCTCCGAGGCGGAGCTGCGCGCGCTGGTCGACCTCGCCGAGAAGGAGTCGCTCATCGAGGACGACGAGCGCCGCATGGTGCACTCCGTCTTCGAGCTCGGCGACACCCTCGTGCGGGAGGTCATGGTGCCGCGCACCGACCTCGTCGTCATCGAGCGCTACAAGACGATCCGTCAGGCCCTCACCCTCGCCCTGCGCTCCGGTTTCTCCCGCATACCGGTGACCGGGGAGAGCGAGGACGACATCGTCGGCATCGTGTATCTGAAGGACCTGGTCCGCAAGACGCACATCAGCCGCGACGCGGAGAGCGAGCTGGTCTCCACGGCCATGCGGCCCGCCGTGTTCGTGCCCGACACCAAGAACGCCGGCGACCTGCTGCGCGAGATGCAGCGCGACCGCAACCACGTCGCCGTCGTCATCGACGAGTACGGCGGCACCGCCGGCATCGTCACCATCGAGGACATCCTGGAAGAGATCGTCGGCGAGATCACCGACGAGTACGACCGCGAGCTGCCGCCGGTCAAGGAGCTGGGCGACGACCGCTACCGGGTCACCGCCCGCCTCGACATCACCGACCTGGGCGAGCTGTACGGCCTCGACGAGTACGACGACGAGGACGTGGAGACCGTCGGCGGACTCCTCGCGAAGGCGCTGGGGCGCGTCCCGATCGCCGGCGCCTCGGCCGTCGTGGACCTGCCCGACGAGCGGGCCCTGCGGCTGACGGCGGAGGCCGCGGCCGGCCGGCGGAACAAGATCGTGACCGTGCTGGTGGAGCCGGTAGAGGTGCCCAAGGAGGACGAGTGACCCCGCAGGAGCTGCGCTCGTTCTGCCTGTCCTTCAACGCCGCCGTGGAGGACTTCCCCTTCTCACCGGAGATCTCCGTCTTCAAGGTGCTGGGCAAGATGTTCGCCCTGTCCTGGCTGGACAACCGCCCCCTGACGGTCAACCTCAAGTGCGACCCGGAGGACGCGGTCCGGCTGCGCGCCGACCACCCCGGCCTGATCATCCCCGGCTACCACATGAACAAGCGGCACTGGAACACCGTGACGGTCGACGGGGAGCTGCCCGATCAGCTCGTGCGGGAGCTGATCGAGGACTCCTACGACCTGGTGGTGGCCGGCCTGCCGCGGGCGGAACGGTTGCGCCTGGACCGGCCGTGACCGTTCCGGGGCGCGTCAGCAGACCGGTACGCCGGGTACCTGGTTCTCCGGCGTGCTGAGGTAGATGTTGGTCATGTAGCCGCCGTACTGCGGCAGTCGGGCCCACCAGTCGTTGACGTAGGGCGGTTGGCTGACCTGTTCGCCGCGCTTCTGGCAGCCGACCAGGACCTCGACCCCGGCGGGCAGGGTGGTGATCGCGCCGGAGCCGGTCGTCGCCTCGGTGCGGACGCGGACCCCGCTGCCCCAGGTGCCGACCCAGGTACCGGTGGGGCGGGAGGCGCCGGGGACGTCCAGTGAACGGGTCAGCCGCCCGAGGTCGGTGTAGGCCTTGCCGTAGGACGTTCCGCTGGGGTGCAGGGTGAAGACCGCCACGATGGAGCGGTCGCCCGCGCCCACCACACCCGTCGTGTGCAGTGCCGGGCGGGAGAGATCCACGGTGTCGGCGGCCGCCGACGTCCGAGCGGCGGTTCCCGCCGGCGCCTCACCGGTCTCGGCCGCCTTCGCGGCCGTCGCGGCCGGTGCCGTGCAGCCGCCCGAACTGAAGCCCGACCAGCCCTGCTTGACGGCCCAGGGCCGGTTGAAGGAGCCGGCGATGCCGAAGTGCTGGTCGTAGCCGTCGGTGGCGCAGCGGGTGGACTGCCGCAGGTCACCGAGGACGTAGTCGCGGGTCGCCGCCGGGGCGGAGTCCAGCAGATAGCGGTAGATCTTCACGGTGTCGCGGGCCGAGAGGGCGGTGTAGCCCCAGTAGCCGGGATGGGTGGACGGCGGCCGGGCGGTGTCGGTCAGGCCGAGCCGGGTGACCATCCGGTCGACGATCGCCCCCGAGCCGTTGTTCGACCAGAAGGTGCTCGCGGCGGCGTCGTCGCTGCCGCGCAGCATGATGTCGATCCGGGCCCGGTCGGTGGCCGACAGGGCGTCCGGGCTGCGGTTCCAGAGCACGTCCAGGGCGATCAGCAGCTTCACCACGGACGCGGATCTGAACTGTGCTGCGGTGTTCAGCTGTTCGGTGAAGGTGCCGGTCTGGCGGTCGAAGACGGCGACGCCCGCCGTCACCCCGGCCGGCACGTCGGCGCGGACCGCCGCCGGGCGCGCCGAGGGGGACTCGGCGGAGGCGGCGGACATGGTCGTCGCGGTGCCGCACAGGAGCGCGGCGAGGGCGGCGGTCAGCACGCCGGTCCGCAGCGCGCCTCGTGCGCGGTTCAAGGTCATCATGGTCGTCCTCGGGATCGGGATCGGGATCGGGATAGGGGGAGGCGGGGAGGTGGGGAAGGAGCACGAGAGCGCCGAGGAGAGGGGCTCCTCGGCGCTCTCAGCCGGTCAGCAGACCGGCAGGCCCGAGTCCCGCTCGTCGTCGCCGCCGCCGACGAGGAAGATCTCGCTCATGTACGCGGCCGGAGCCATGCCGCTGGCCGGGGTCTTGACCCACCAGGTGTGCCAGTAGCCGCCGTAGGTCGCGCGACCGCCCCTGACCTGGCATTCCGTCAGCAGCCAGCCGTCGGCGGGCGACGTGGCGACGACCGGGGCCTCCGGATCGGGGCGGGACCGCAGATTGACGTCCGTGCCCCAGATCGGGCAGCGGTACAGCCCTTCGTAGTCGGGGTCGGGGGTGCAGGGCGCCGAGTCGGCGGCCCGCGCGGACGAGGTGAGGCCGGGGGAGAGGAGCAGCCCGGCGGCCAGTGCCACCGCCGCGACCCCCCTCGTACCGGCGTGGGATCGGCTCAGGATGCCGGTCAGCACTCCGGCACCCCCGGCAGCCAGGAGGCGGGGTGGTCGATGTAGATGTTGGAGATGTAGCCGCCGAGCGCCGGGACGAAGGACCAGGCGTCGTTGGTGTAGCCCTCGGCGTTGACCACGTCGCCGTGCTTCTGGCACTGCACGTTGACCGCCGTCGGCCCGGTCAGCGTGCGCACGACCGCCGCGTTCAGCCGGGCGTCGGTGCGCACCCGGACCGAGGTGCCCCAGGTGGTGAAGTTGGTGCCGGGCGTTCCGCTGCCCGGGGTGCACGGCAGGTTCACACCGCGCTCGTTGAGATAGGGGACGGGGTCCACGCCCCGGGTGGCGGACGTGGAGGCGTACACCCTGAGGTGCAGGTGCGGCCCGGTGGAGTCGCCTTCGGAGCCCATGCGCGCGATCAGCTGGCCGCTGTCGACCCGCTGGTTCACGGAGACGAGACGCTCGTACATGTGGCCGTACTCGGTGATCGTGCCGTCGTCGTGCCGGATGCGGATCCACTGGCCGTAGCCGCTGGCGGGGCCGGAGGCGATGACGGTGCCGGGTCCGGTGGAGTAGATCGACGTACCGCGGCTGTTGGCGATGTCGACGCCGTCGTGGCCGGAGCTCCACCCCTGGGTGACCGTGCCGGCCGCCGGGCAGGAACCGGCGTAGGCGGCGGCCTTGGCGGGCGGGGCGGCGGCGGCCTGGCCGGCCGCGAGCGGGACCAGCCCGGCCGCGGCGACCGTGGCGACGAGCAGGCCCAGGGACTTGGTGCGCTTCACTACGCGCATGGCGGTGTCTCCTTCATGGGTGGGATGAGCGGTGTGCGGGTCAGGACGGGGGCGCGCACTCGGGGACCCCGGGCAGCCAGGCCGCCGGGTCGTTGATGTAGATGTTCGAGATCCACGCCTTGTACTTGGGCAGGTACGACCAGGCGTCGTTGGTGTAGCCCTCGGCGGTGATCATCTGGCCGTGCGTCTGGCAGAGGACGTCCACGGCCGTGGGGCCGGGCAGCCGGGCCACGGGCGGCCGCTGGAGGCCGGGGTCGGGACGGAGGCCCACATCGGTGCCCCAGGTCATGAACCGCTTGGTGTCCGCGGGCGGCTGCTGGGCGCCGGTGATGCGCAGGGCCCCCGCGTACTCGGAGTTCAGCCGCACGTCGCTGACCATCACGAGCGTCCCGGACTCCCGGGCCTCGACCATCCTGCCGTTGCCGAGGTAGATGGCGATGTGGTGGACGCTGCCGAGGTCGGCCGGGTCCGAGCCCCACAGCAGCAGATCGCCGGGCTGCAAGGGCGCGATCCCCTGGGCGCGGGTGAACCGTGCGGTGGCCTCGCTCCACCGGGCCTGGTTCCACGTCCCCTCGGGCAGAGCGATGCCCGCTCCCTGCCAGGCCGCGTACTGCACCAGGTGCGAGCAGTCGAAGCCCTTGACCTGGCTGTCGTGGGCGCCGGGGCCGCCGCCGGGATAGTCCTGACCGTACGTCGGCCCGTGGATCGAGCCGCCGCCCCACGAGTACGGCACCCCGATCTGCGAACACGCGGCGTTGACGATCGCCTGTGCCTGGGCGGGCGCGTCCGCCAGGGGACGGCAGTCGGCGGCGGACCCGTCCGCCGAGGCGACCGGCGCCGAGGCGGCCATCGCCGTACCGGTACAGGTCAATGCGGTGGCGAGCAGCAGTCCTCCTGCCGTCGCGAGTGCGCGGTTGGTGCGACGCATGGGTTCCCCCCGGTGGTCAGTGCGTGGGTGCGTGGGTGCGGTACGGGTCGGTGGCGTCCGGTGCGGTGGTTGGTGCGGCGGTCTGGTCTGCGTGTGCGTGGGGCCGGCTCAGTGCGGCGGGCTGCGTGAATGTGTGCGTGGGCCGGTTCCTGCGCGGCGGGCCCGCTTCCTACGCGGCGAGCGCGGCGCGGATCTTGGCGAGGCCGCGCATCCGGTTGCGCTGCACCGTGCCGCGATGTGCGCCGAGCCGTTCGCCCGCCATGTCGTGGGTCAGGCCCTCGATGTCGACGAGGATCACGGCCGCCGCCTCCTTGGGGGACAGTCCGCGCAGCAGCGCCGCCGTCTCCGCCTCGGCCTCTCTGCTCGCGAAGCCGCCGTCCCAGCCGTGTTCCGGCAGCCGGTCGGTGCAGCGCTCCTGGCGCGAGGGGTGCCGCCACAGGTCGCGCAGCAGGTTCAGCGCCGCCGCGCAGGTGTAGGCGTACGGCTGCTGCTGGCGCGCCAGGGTGCTCGCCCGGGCGCGGCGGGAGAGTCTCAGGTACGTCTCCTGCAGCAGGTCGTCGGCGTCGTGTGGATTGCCGGTCAGCGCCAGCAGCCGGCGCCGCAGCTTCGGCATCACGGCGGTGAACGCCTCGTCGAACTCGGCGGCGGTCATATGGTCGGTGGTGGTGTTCTCCACGGTGTTCCCCCGGAATCCTGCTGTCTCAGACTGTGGTGGGGCTCAGGGTGGCGAGCCCGTACTTGGCCGCCGGCGCTTCGGTCAGGAGCGCCCAGTACCGGTCCCCGTACGACCAGTGCCACCACTCGGTGGGGTAGTTGACGAACCCTGCGGCCGTCATGGCGCGGCCCAGCGCCGCCCGGTGGGCACGGGCCTCGGCGTCGATGTTGAGCGCGCCGGTGCGGCAACCGCCCGCGCTCTCCTCGGGGGTGGCGTTGACCTCCGTACCGAGCGGCAGTTCGACACCGTCGTCCGTGCACAGCGTCAGATCCACCGCGCCGCCGCTGACGTGCGGAGCGACCTCCGGGGGCGAGATGTACGCGCTGGCCAGCTCCCGGATCCGGTCCGGGCCGACGTCCGGGTGCGCCAGGCGCAGCGCCGCCGCGTACTCCTCGAAGTAGCGGCGTTGCAGGGCGGGCGGCCGGAAGCCCTCCACCATCAGCAGGCGCACGCCCGGGGGCAGCGCCTCCTGAGCGAGCAGCAGCCGGCGCAGTACGTCGGCCCGCAGATGCGCGTACGAGCCGGCGTCGTCGGACTTTCGCGTGTCGACCCGCAGGGCGGCGAACTCCCGGGCGTCGACCAGGGCTTCACCGTTGTCGGTGACACGCGTCGCGGCGACCCGGGGGTCCGAGAGCAGGATGATGTCCGTCACGCTCACAGCGTCGCGGCGGGCGTTGCAGGATCGATGCAGATCTTCTGCAGGACGCATGCAGCGCCAGGAACACGCCACCGCTACCTGCGGACCGATGAGTTCCGGCCACCCCTTCCGCCACATCGGTCCGCCGTGCAACCTGCCGTCCGCGGGTGGAGGTGAGTGTCAGTGGGGGCGGCACGGCCCCGGCTCCAGGACGTGAAATCGGGGGACACGGTGGACGTTTGCCTTCTGGGTCCGGTCGAGGTGTTGAGCGAGGGACACCGGATCGCGTTGAACGGTCCCAAACCGACCGCGATCCTCGCGGCTCTCGTCGTACGTCTCGGTGAGGTGCTGTCCGTGGAGCGGCTGGTCGATCTGGTCTGGGAGGAGGAGCCGCCCGCCACCGCGCGGGCGCTCGTCGCCTCGCACGTCTCCGGACTGCGCCGGGCCCTGGCCGGTACGGAGGGTGCGGAGGCCATCCGTACCCGCACCCCTGGCTACGTCGCCGAGTTCCCGCCCGCCGCCGTGGACGCCCGGCGCTTCGAGGCGGCGTTCGCGTCCGGCCGGGAGGCGGCCGTCGCCGGGCGGGCCGAGGAGGCCGTCGAGATCCTTCAGGCGGCGTCGCGCCTGTGGCGTGGCCGGGACGCCCTGGAAGGGCTCGGTCAGTCCTTCGCCCGGGTCGAGGCGCTGCGCCTGACGGAACTCCGGCTGGAGGCACAGGAGTTCAGGTTCTCCGCCGAACTGGACCTGGACCGGCACACGGATCTCGTCTCCGAACTCGTCGCCCATGTCGCCGCCCACCCGCTCAGGGAACGCCCGCGCGGTCAGCTGATGACCGCCCTGTTCCGCTCCGGCCGGATGCCCGACGCGCTGCGCTGCTACGACGAGGGCCGTCGGCTGCTCCGTACGGAACTGGGCGCGGACCCCGGCCCGGAACTGCGGGCCCTGCACCAGGCCCTGCTCCGGGCGGACACGACGGTGCTGGGAGTGCCGACGGCCCGCAGAGCCGCGCCCGCCGGGAGGAGATCCGTGCCCGCACCGGCGGCGGCCGCCCCGGGCGCGGACGAGGACACGGCGGCAGTCCGCCGTGCCGACCGGCCCCACGGCACCCGTCAGCCGGTGCCCACCCAACTCCCGCCCGACGCGGCCGATTTCGTCGGGCGTGCCGAGCAGACGGCCTGGCTGACCGCACTGCTGGAGAAGGTGCGCGACCCGCTGCGCACCGCGCCGCCCATCGGGGTGATCTCCGGCCGCTCGGGCACCGGCAAGACCGCCCTGGCCGTCCACGTGGGCCATCGCACCGCCGCGCTCTTCCCCGACGGCCAGCTCTTCGTGGACCTGCGCGCCTCGGACTCGGAGCCGGTACGGACCGCTGACGCCCTGGCCAGACTGCTGCGTGCGCTCGGGGTGGATCCGCAGACCCCGGCACGCGACGAGGAGGACCTCCTGGGGCTGTACCGCACGCACATCGCACGCCGCCGGGTCCTGCTCATTCTCGACAACGGTGTCAGCGAGGCCCCGCTGCGTCCGCTGCTCCCGCCGGGCGGCGGCTCGGCCGTGCTGATCACCGCCCGCCGCCGGCTCGTCGCGCTGGAGGGCGCCGCCCATCTTGATCTGGGGGTGCCGTCCGAGGGGGAGTCCCTGGACCTGCTGGCCCGCGTGGCCGGTCCGGCCCGGACCGCGCCGGAACCCGAACGGGCCGCCGAGATCGTCGCGCTGTGCGGCCGGCTGCCGCTCGCCGTCCGGGTCGCCGGCGCCCGTCTCGCCGCCCGGCCGCACTGGACGCCGGCGCGGCTGGTGGCCCGCCTGCGGGACGAGCACCGTCGGCTGGACGAACTGCAGGCGGGCGACCTGGAGGTGCGCGCGAGCCTCGGTCTGGGCTACGCGGACCTGGACAAGGAGGAGCAGCGCGCCCTGCGCCGCCTGGCCCTGATCGACCTGCCCGACTTCGCCGCGTGGGTCGCCGGGCCGCTTCTGGACGTGGGCGAGGACGACGCGGAGGACGCGGTCGAACAACTCGTGGACTGCCACTTCGTGGAGGTCGTGGGCACCGACGGGACGGGCCGGACGCGCTACCGGATCCACGACCTGGCGCGCGAGTACGCCCGCGAGCGCTGCCTCGTCGACGAGACCCGGGAGGACCGGGACGCGGCGGTGCGCAGACTGGTCGCGCGCTGGCTGACCATGGCCCGCATCGCGGCGGCCCACGGCCCGGGAGGCGCGTCACGGCTGCTGCCGGTCACGGGCAGGGGAACGGGTACGGATGGGGCGGGGCGTCCGGATGCCGGGGCGGGGCGGGGTGCGGGTGGGGGTTTGGAGGTCGCGGGTGGAGCGGGTGCGGGTGCGGGTGGGGCGGCGGAGGTCGTAGGTGGGCCGGGGGCGGGTGGGGGCTGGGCTGCGGGGGGCCTGGGTGGGGTGGTGGCGGGATCGGGTGGAGCTGCGGGTGGGGCGGAGGCGGGTGCGGGCTGGGCTGCGGGGGTCCTGGGTGGGGCGGAGGCGGGTGCGGGTGGGGCGGCGGAGATCCGGGGCGGGCCCGGGTACGGGGCGGACGGGGTTTTCCGGGGTACGGACGAGCCGTCCGCGTGGTTCGCGGCCGAGCTGCCGAGTCTGCTGGCCACCGTCATCCACTGCGCCGACCACGGAATGTTCGACGCCGCCCGCGAACTCGCCGCCACCCTCATGGCCGCCTCCGTGGCCCTCTACAACCAGTTCGACGCATGGTCCCGTTCCCACGACGTGGCCCTGGCGGCGGTACGCCGGGCCGGGGACATCGAGGGCGAGGCCTGGCTGCTGAACGGGCTGGGCCGACTCCGCCTGGAACAGGATCGCCTGGACGAGGCGTACGCGTTCTTCGCCCTGGCGCTGCGGCTGTTCGAGGAGCGGTCCGTACGCACCGGACGGGCGGACGCGCTGGCCGGCATGGGCGCGGCCCGGCGTGAACAGGGCCGCTACGAGGAGGCGTTGCCCCTGCTGACGTCGGCGCTCGAACAGTACCGGGAGCCGGCGGACATCGCGTCCATGGCCCATGTGCTGTACGGCATCGGCTTCGTGCACCGGGAACAGGGCCGGGACGGCGAGGCCTGGGAGGCGTTGTCCCGTGCCCACCGTCTGTACGTCAGCGCCCGGGACCGGCACGGCGAGGCGCTCGCGCTGCGGTCACTGGGCCTGTGTCACCGGGCGCGGGGTGAACTGGCGGCCGCGGAGGCCCTGCTGCGGCAGTCCCTCGCCCTCTTCGAGGAGACGGACGACGCCTATGGCGTCATGTACGCGAGCCAGTCCCTGGCCAAGGTCGAGTTCCGGCGGGGCCGGATGACCGAGGCCCGGCAGCGGCTCGACCGGTGCCTGGAGATCACCCGCAAGCGGCAGGACATGTTCGGCGAGGCCCTCGTCCTGCGCACCCTCGGCGAGTGGCATCTCGCCGCGTCCGACTGGGAGTCGGCGACCGGGACGCTGCGACAGGCGCTGGGACTGTGGGACGCACTGCACCTGCCGCTGTGGCGCGCCCGCACCCTGCGGGACCTGGCGCGCGCCGAACTGGCGCAGGGCCGGACCGCGACGGGACGCGAGCTCGAGCAGGAGGCGCACGACGTCTTCGGCCGACTCGGCACCCGCGAGGCGCTTGAGCCCTTGGAGCCCACTCGGGGGCGCTGACGCAGGCACCGGCACTCATACGAGAGGCGGCCACGCCTCGTCGCTGGTGTGAACGGCGCGACACCCGCCGCCCCGCCACCGCCGCCGGAAGAGGAAGAGGCCCCTCCACCATGCCGAACACATCACCACGTACCTCACCACGCATGCTCCGAGCGCTGACCACGGCCGTCCTTGTCGCCGCCGCGGCGCTGGCCGCCCCCGCGACCGCGACGGCCCAGCCGGAAGCGGCCGAGCAGCCCGCCGTGCCGCGGGCCGCGGCGACGGGCTTCACGGAGGTCCATGTGTGGGCGACCGACGTCAACGTCCGCAACGGCGCCTCGGGAGCCCCCGCCGAGACGTGCAGGGCCTTCCCCTCCCGGCAGAACTGCGGGGTCGTGGCGACGCTGTCCCAGATCACCGTCACCGCCTACTGCCAGAAGCAGGGGGAGCTCATCAGCGACGCGGGTTACACCAGCCGGTGGTGGACGTACGTGGAGACACCGAGCGGGCCCTGGGGCTGGGTGAACAACGTGTACATCACAGGGGACGAACACCTCGCGCACGTCGACGACTGCCCCTTCTGACCGGACAGTCATACGGACGCCCAGCGCCACCCGTCGTAAGACCGACCAGGAAGCAACCACCGCAAGGGGAAACAATGGCGAAGCGATCCACCAGGCTGGCGGCGACGGGGCTGGCGCTCGGTGCGGCACTCTCCCTGCTCGGCACGGCCGGCAGCGCGGAGGCCACCGCGCAGAGCATCAACACCACGATCCAGGGTGGCAGCAACCTCCGTGAGGCCGCCACCACGAACAGCGGGCTCGTCGGCACCACCACGTCCACGAGCAAGGCGTTCATCAGGTGCTACACGCGTGGCCAGTACGTGGAGGCCGGCGGCTACGGCACCGACGTCTGGTACTTCGGCTACGTCGACGACTACTCCGCGACACCGCCGCACTCCTACTACGACGTCTGGGTCTGGGGCGGCAACGTCAACGTCGGCGCCGACCCGTCCCCTCAGCTCTCCCCCTGCTGATGCGCGGAACCACACCGAGGAGCACCTCCATGACCAAGCGAGGCAGGGCCGCCGTGGCCACCGGGCTGGCACTCGGCGCGGCCCTCTCCCTGCTCGGCGCGGCCGGGACCGCCGAGGCCGCGCCGTCCGGCACCGGCGACGTCCGTGCGACGACCGTGCAGGCCCACAGCAACCTGCGCGACGCCCCCAGGACCAGCGGCCGACTCTTGCACACGACGACCGAGGAGACCGAGGCCGGGATCCTCTGCTACTCCCGCGGTGAGCGCGTCACCGCGGGCGGATACACCACGGACGTCTGGTACTACGGCCAGGTCGTCGACTACGCCGCCGGCCAGGTCTTCAACGGCGTGTACGTGTGGGGCGGCAACGTGAACGTGGGTACCGACCCGGCCGCCGGCATCGAACTCTGCTGACCGGCACCGTCACCGTCACCGTCGACGAGCTCCCGGACCGGCTGGTCCGGGAGCTCGTGGCGTACTCGTACGACCTGGTCGTGGCGGGGCTACCGCGCGCCGAGCGCCTCCGCCTCGACCGCCCCTGAACTGCGGCGGGTCCGAAGGCCTACGGCGAGCAGTGCGGCGGTGGCAAGGACGACCGCCGCGTCGATCGCGACGACCGTGCGGACCCCGGACAGCAGGTCACCGGCGGTCGTCGCCAGGACGCCCAGCAGCGGGATGCCGATCGTGATGCCGACCTGCTGGGTGGAGGTCACCAGCCCGGTCGCCAGGCCCTGTTCCTCGTCCGGCACGCCCGAGGTGACGGTCAGGCCGTACGAGATGATCGCGCCGAGGTGGAACATGCTGGCCAGCGAGACGGCGGCGACGGCCAGCCAGACCGAGGCGTTGCCGTCGCCGAGGCCCAGCAGCGCGGCGATCAGGACGCCCTGGCCGGTGAGCGAGACGACCAGCGTCCGGCGGGCGCCGCCGAGCCGGGCGATGACCCTCGGCGTGTAGATGCCCGCCACCACCGAGACCACGCCCTGCACCCCGAAGACGAGGCCGGTCTCGAACGCCGACAGGCGCAGGACCTCCTGGAGGTACAGGGTCAGCACGAAGACGATCGTCGACATCATCGAGAAGGTGACCAGGCCGCCCAGGTTGCCCCACGCCACCGTGCGGCGGCGCAGCATCGGCAGCGACACCAGCGGGGCCGCGCTGCGGGACTCGACGACCGCGAACGCGGTGAGCAGGGCGAGGCCCGCGACCAGGGTGATGATGACGTCCGTGCGTCCGAAGCCGTGGTCGGCGGCCGTCGACAGGGCGTAGATCAGCGAGAGCAGACCGCCGGTGACGGTGATCGCGCCGGGGATGTCCAGGCGGGGTCGGTCCGGGGTGCGGGACTCGGGCAGCAGGCCGGGTGCGAGGGGCAGGACGAGCAGTGCGAACAGGGTCAGCAGGCCCATGGTGGAGCGCCAGCCGAGGGCGTCGGTGAGGACGCCGCCCGCCACCATGCCGACGGTGTAGCCGAGGGACAGCAGGGTGCCGGAGATGCCGAGCGCGCGGTCGCGGGCCGGGCCCTCGGGGAAGGTGGTGGTGAGCAGGGACATGCCGGTCGGCACGATGGCCGCCGCGCCCACGCCCTGCAACGCCCGGCCGGCGAGGAACGACGCCGGGTCCCAGGCGAACGTCGCCAGCAGCGAGGCCGCGCCGAACAGGGCGAGGCCGGTGAGGAACAGCTTGCGGCGGCCGTAGAGGTCGCCGATCCGGCCGAACAGCAGCAGGAAGCCGCCGGACGGCAGCGCGAACGCGGTGACCGCCCACTGGAGTGCGGACTGGCTCATGCCGAGGTCCGCGCCGAGGACGGGCAGGGCTACGTTCAGGACCGAGAAGTCCAGGGCGACCATGAACTGGGCCGCGCACAGGACGAAGAGGACGAGCTTGTCGCGGTGCGAGAGCCGTGGTGCGGGGACGGGGCCGGTCTCGGTGCCGGTGGTGGTGGATGCGGTGTCGATCGCCATGGGCAAGAGCCTCGCGGCCGCGGAATAGCCGTGGGGAGACGGAAGTTGTCCTGGTGGTGGCACCACCAGGCAACAGCGGCGGTACGAGGGGGACGAGTTCGTGGTGGCGGAGGCTGTCCAGCGGCGGCAGGAGCTGCGGGAGTTTCTGATGAGCCGGCGGGCCCGGGTCTCGCCCGCCGAGGCCGGGCTGCCGGACGGCGGGGCGCGGCGCCGGACGCCCGGGCTGCGGCGCGAGGAGGTCGCCGTGCTCGCCGGGGTGGGCGCCTCCTGGTACCAGTGGCTGGAGCAGGGGCGGGACATCTCGGTGTCGCCGCAGGTCGTGGACTCCGTCGCGCGCGTGCTGCGGCTCAGCGACGCCGAGCGCCGTCATCTGTACGTCCTCGCCGGGCTGAACCCGCCCGTGCCCGAGGTGGAGCCGGGCCGGCGGGACATGTGCGACGGGCTGCGGCGGATGATCGACGCGTGGATGCCGTATCCGGCGCACATCATGGACCTCTACTACAACTGCGTGCTCTACAACGACGCCGCCGCGACGGTCCTCGGGATGCGGCCCGACAACACGCAGAACTGCCTCGTCGACTTCTTCATCGACCCGATGTACCGGTCCCGTTCCCAGAGCTGGGCAGAGAACGCGCGTACGGTCGTGGCGCAGTTCCGGGCGGCGTCGGCCGCGCGGCCCGACGACGAGGGGTTCCGGCAGGTGCTGGCGGACGTGTCGGCGGCGAGCGAGGAGTTCGTCGCGCTCTGGAAGGAGCGGGACATCGAGGACGCCGGGCAGATCCGCAAGGAGCTGGACCATCCGGTGGTGGGGCTGCTGCATGTCGAGGCGAGCGTGCTGAAGATGCCCGTACGGCCGGACCTGTCGATCGTGCTGCACACGCCGATGGACGAGGTGACGGCCGGCAAGCTGGAGTGGCTGGCGTCGCCGGAGGGGCGGCGGGGGGCCATGTATCCGGTGGCCGGGTGAGGGTCCGTATCCTCGGCTCATGACCGACAGCGCGCTTGATCCCGAGGACCGCAAGATCGTGACCCTGGCCCGTTCCGCGCGGGCGCGCAACGGGGTCCCCGAGGGGGCGGCGGTACGCGACGACACCGGCCGTACGTATGTCGCGGGGACGGTGGCTCTCGCCTCGCTCCAGCTGAGCGCGTTGCAGACGGCTGTGGCGATGGCGGTGGCTTCCGGGGCCAAGTCGTTGGAGGCGGCGGCGGTGGTGACGGAGGCGGAGACGGTCGCCGTCGCGGACCGGGCCGCGGTGCGGGATCTGGGCGGGGCGGCCACGCCGGTGCTGCTGGCGGGGCCGGACGGGGTGGTGCGGGCCACGGTGGCGGCGGGCTGACCTCGCCCGCGCCGCACCTTTCCGCGGAAAGGTGCGGCCCCTTTCCGCAGAAACTGATGGTTCGTCAGATTATTGCGGCGGCTCCATTGACTTCTCACGCAATCCCCACATCAATGCCCCCTGTCGGCGCAGAAGAGCCGCTGCGCCCGCATCCCTCGGAGGGGGCAACCATCATGAGAAACCGAAGACGCCGACTGGCGTCGCTGCTGGGGGCGACCGCGCTCGCCGCCACCGCCGGCGGTGCGCTCGCCGGGCCGGCCGAAGCCGCGGGCAACGTCGACTTCGCCACCCACTGCATCCCGCCCGCCGTCGCCGGCATCCCGCCCATCGACGGCACCACCACCGCGCTCATCACGGTCGACAACGCCGCCCCCAAGGTCGGCGACACCGTCACCGTGACCTACACCGTGGTCAAGCCCGCCGCCAGCAACCCCACCGCCATCAGCCTCCCGGCCGACATCATGACGCCGTCCGGCAAGGTCACCCTCGGCGGGGCGCAGACCGGGGACGTGACCGTCGTCGGGCCCAAGAAGAACGATCCGGTCGCCGGCAACGCGCCCTTCCCGTCGTTCAGCATGACCGGCACCTTCACCGTCACCACCGCCGGAGCCATCACGCTCTCGCCCGGCGACTACAACATCCACACCAGCTACATCCTGGAGCTGGACACCCCCTGCACCGTCATCAGCCCGCCCGCGCCCGTCTCCGAGACGATCACCGCGAGTCCGGCCACCCAGCCCAACACCCGTGCCATCACGCTCGGTTCGGCCTCCGGGAACCCCGGTGCCGGCGTCACCGTCAACGGCAGCCACTTCACCCCGGGCGCGACCGTCACCCTCGCCGGACGCTCCGGTGCCGGCCAGACCGCGGACACCGCGACCGTGACGGCGGACACGGCCGGTGCCTTCAGCGGGTCGCTGGTCGTGAACGACAAGACCACCACCGGTGTCGTCGCCTACGAGGGCGCGAGCTGGAACGACCAGTCCGGTGCCGGGCCCGCCGCCTACACCGTCATCGACGACACACCCGTCCCCGACAACGCCCAGAAGATCGCCACCACCGTCCGAGCGGGCACCCTGTCCATGACCCAGGCCGGGGACTCCGTGTCCCTGGGCGCGGTCGACTACGGCAGGGGCGGTGCCTCGGGCGGCGACCTCAACACGGTGAGCGTCAAGGACTTCCGTGGCGGTGTCGCGGGCTGGTCCCTGACCGGCAAGGTCACCGACTTCACCGGTCCCGGCGCCAAGATCGGTGCCGGGGCGCTCAGTTGGACCCCCGCCTGCACCACCAAGGCGGGCAGCCCCAGCACCTGTCAGGCCGGTTCGTCCGGCACCGTGGGCGCGGCCGGGGCGACCCTCGCGTCCGCCCCCAACGGCACGGTCACCGGCGGTGAGTTCACCGTCGACGCGAAACTCTCCCTGAACGTACCGGCGTTCACGCCTCCGGGCACGTACTCCGGCGTTCTCACCCTCACGCTCAGCTGACCGTACGGGCGTCCGCACCCGCCCGTGTCGCCTCGTCCCCGTGGGGGTCCGCACCCATGCGCCGTACGTTCCGCACCCTTGTCGCCCCGGTCCTCGGGATTCTTCTCGCCGTCCTCGCCCCGCCCGCGCACGCCGCCGACAACGGCAGCTGGTCCGTGTACCCGCTCGCGTCCAAGATCGCCGCGCGTCCCTACTTCTATCTCTCCGCCGACCCCGGGCAGACCCTCACCGACCAGGTGGTCGTCGCCAACAAGACCGGCAAGGCGCTGACGTTCCGGCTGTACGCCGCCGACGCCTACAACACCGCCCGCGACGGCGGCTTCGCCGTGCGCACGGTGACGGAGAAGATGCGGGGCGTCGGGAACTGGGCGCGGCCCGCGAGGACCCGGGTGACCGTACCCGCGCACGGCAAGGTGACCGTGCCGTTCACGATGAAGGTGCCGGAGGATGCCGAACCCGGTGACCATCCGGGCGCCATCGTGGCCCTCGACGAGCGGATCGACCGGGGCGACGGCTCGGTCGCGCTCGGGGTGCAGCGGGCCGTGGCCGCCCGCGTCTATCTGCGGGTCGGCGGGCCCGTCCTCCCCGCGATCTCCGTCGAGGACGTCCGGGTCAGCCACCACCAGCCGCTCGTGCCGGGACTGGGCGACAGCGCCGCGACCGTCTCGTACACCCTGCACAACACCGGCAATGTCACCCTCGACCCGAAGGTCGAGCTGCGCGCGACGGGACTGTTCGGCCGTACGCTGCTCGCCCGCGACCTGACGAAGGTCCCCGCCGAGCTGCTGCCCGGGCAGAGCGTCCGGCTGAGCGAGCCGTGGCCGGACGCGCCTCAGCTGGACTGGGGCGAGGTGACGCTCACGGCGAGCGCCAAGGACACCCGCGAGTCCGCGGGCGCCTCCTTCCTCGCGTTGCCGTGGCTGATGGCCGTGCTGCTGGGGATGGTCGTGGGGGCGGGGGCCGTCCTCGCGATCAGAGCGCGTCGGGGCCGCGTTCGCCCGTCCGTACCCGGACGACCGTCTCCACCGGCAGTGCCCACACCTTCCCGTCCCCGATCTTCCCCGTCTGCGCGGCCTTGACGATCGCGTTGATGACGGCGTCGGAGTCGGCGTCCTCCACCACGACCTCGATCCGGACCTTCGGGACCAGGTCGACCTGGTACTCGGCGCCGCGGTACACCTCGGTGTGGCCGCGCTGACGGCCGTAGCCGCTGGCCTCGCTCACGGTCAGACCGTGGATGCCCAGCTCCTGGAGGGCGGTCTTCACCTCGTCGAGGCGGTAGGGCTTGACGATGGCGGTGATGAGCTTCATGCCTGGCTCTTGACCTTCTGGGCGGAGGGGACGGAGGACGCGCTGACCGGGGCGCCGTGGCCCAGGACGCCGTGATCGTATGCGGTCTCGGCGTGCACCGTAAGGTCCAGGCCGGTGTGCTCCTGCTCCTCGCTCGCGCGGAAGCCGATCGCCCTGTCGAGCAGCTTGCCGATGCCGTACGTCACCAGGAAGGCGTACGCCCCCACGGCGACCACGGCCACCAGCTGCTTGCCGAGCTGGGCGAGGCCACCGCCGTAGAGCAGGCCCTCGGCGCCGCCGGTCATCTCCTCCACCGCGAAGACGCCGATGAGGAGGGTGCCGACGACGCCGCCGACCAGGTGGACGCCGACGACGTCCAGCGAGTCGTCGTAGTTGAGCTTGAACTTCCAGCTCACGGCGTAGGAGCAGGTCACGCCCGCGGCGAGGCCGACGACGAGGGCGCCGAGCAGGGAGACCGAGCCGCAGGACGGGGTGATCGCGACCAGGCCCGCGACCGCGCCGGACGCGGCGCCCAGCGTGGTGGGGTGGCCGTCGCGCTTCTGCTCGACGAAGAGCCAGCCGAGCAGGCCCGTGCAGCCGGCGGCGAGGGTGTTGAGGAAGGCGGCCGCGGCGAGGCCGTTGGCGCCGAGCGCCGAGCCGGCGTTGAAGCCGAACCAGCCGAACCAGAGGAGACCGGCGCCGAGCACGACCATGGGGAGGTTGTGCGGGCGCATCGCGTCCTTCTTGAAGCCGAGGCGGGGGCCGAGGACGAGCGCGAGGGCCAGTCCGGAGGCGCCGGAGGTGATCTCGACGGGCAGACCGCCCGCGAAGTCCAGTGCGCCGAGCTTGTCGAGGATCCAGCCGCCCGGGCCCCAGACCCAGTGGGTGACGGGAACGTATACGAGCAGCGCCCAGACCGGCACGAACACCAGCCACGCGCCGAACTTCGCGCGGTCCGCGATCGCGCCGCTGATCAGGGCCGCCGTGATGATCGCGAAGGTGAGCTGGAAGGTGGCGAAGAGGAGGGTGGGGACCGTGCCCTGGACGCTGTCCGGCCCGAGGCCCTTCATGCCGGCGTGGTCGAGGCCGCCGATGAGCCCTGCTCCGATGTCGTCGCCGAAGGCGAGGGAGTAGCCGGCGGCCAGCCACACCACCGTCACCAGCGCGATCGACACGAAGCTCATCATCAGCATGTTGAGGACGCTCTTCGTGCGGACCATGCCGCCGTAGAACAGGGCCAGACCCGGGGTCATCAGCAGGACGAGGGCGGTGGCGGCGAGCAGCCAGGCGGTGTCGCCGGTGTCGATGCCTTGCGCGGCGAGGGTCACGGTCGTCTCCAACGGTGTGGGGGCTCGTCAGAGGTTCACCGGCGTGCGTTTCCGGTCGGGCACGGCGGTGTTTCCTCGATGTTTCGTTGCGTGGAGGTTTCCGGGAGCTCACCGGGAAGCGGCTAGGGGGACGCTGGTGCGGCGGCGGTCTGTGGATCAGGGAGAATGGGCGCCATGAGCGTTCGCAGTCAGTCATCCGAGCCGTCTGAGCCGACCGGGGCTCCCCATCGCGCCGGCTTCGCCTGCTTCGTGGGCCGCCCCAACGCGGGCAAGTCCACCCTCACGAACGCTCTGGTCGGGCAGAAGGTGGCGATCACCGCCGACCAGCCGCAGACGACGCGGCACACCGTGCGCGGGATCGTGCACCGGGAGGACGCCCAGCTGATCCTGGTGGACACCCCGGGGCTGCACAAGCCGCGGACGCTGCTGGGCGAGCGGCTCAACGACGTCGTGCGGACGACGTGGGCCGAGGTCGACGTGATCGGCTTCTGTCTGCCGGCGAACGAGAAGATCGGGCCCGGTGACCGCTTCATCGCGAAGGAGCTCGCCGGGATCAAGAAGTCGCCGAAGGTCGCGATCGTCACGAAGACGGACCTCGTCGACTCCAAGGCCCTCGCCGAGCAGCTGATCGCGATCGATCAGCTGGGCAAGGAGCTGGGGATCGAGTGGGCGCACATCGTGCCGGTGTCGGCGACGGCGAACAAGCAGGTGGACCTGCTGGCCGACCTGCTGGTGCCGCTGCTGCCGGAAGGCCCCGCGCTCTACCCCGAGGGTGACCTCACCGACGAGCCCGAGCAGGTCATGATCGCGGAGCTGATCCGTGAGGCCGCGCTGGAGGGCGTGCGCGACGAGCTGCCCCATTCCATCGCGGTGGTCGTCGAGGAGATGCTCCCCCGCGAGGACCGCCCCGCCGACAAGCCCCTCCTCGACATCCACGCCTTCGTCTACATCGAGCGCCCCAGCCAGAAGGGCATCATCATCGGTCCCAAGGGCAAGCGCCTGAAGGAGGTCGGCATCAAGAGCCGCAAGCAGATCGAGGCACTGCTGGGGACGCCGGTGTTCCTGGATCTGCATGTGAAGGTGGCGAAGGACTGGCAGCGGGATCCTCGGCAGTTGCGGAAGCTGGGCTTCTAGGGGGTTGTCTGCTGGGGGGTGAGGTCCTGCAAGCCCACCACCCTCAGCAGCTGGAGGCGCTCGTAGGCCTCTGTGCCCGGGCGGGCCGAGTGGACGATCAGGAGGTGGCGGTGCTCGTGGCTGAGCATCACCTCGCAGTCCAGTTCCAGGAGGCCGACCACGGGGTGCAGGAAGCGCTTCGTCGCCCGGTTGCGCTGCGACACCTCGTGTTCCTGCCAGAGGGTCTCGAACTCCTCGCTCCCGGCGCGTAGTTCGGCGACGAGCGCCGCCGGCTCCGGGTCGTCCGGGCGGGCCGCCGCCACCGCCCGCAGCGACGAGACGTGGGAGCGGGCATGGACGGCGATCTCCTCCTCCGGGAAGAGGTCCCGGGCCGCCGGGTCCAGGAAGAAGCGGCGCAGGAGGTTGCGGTCCCGGCGCGGGCGGGACATCACGTCACCGACCAGCGCCTTCGCCATCGCGTTCTGGGCCAGCACCTCACCGCAGTCGTTCACCACCTGCGCCGGGGTGTCGTGCAGCCGGTCGAGGATGAGCAGCAGGCCCGGGCGGACGTGCGCCGACGCCGTCTCCCGGCGTGGGGGTTCCTCGCCCGCCAGATGGAACAGGTGGTCCTGCTCGACGTCCGTGAGGCGCAGCGCCCGCGCCAGCGCCGTCAGCATCTGCCGGGACGGGCGCGGGCCGCGGGACTGTTCCAGGCGCGTGTAGTAGTCCACGGACATGCCCGCCAGGGAGGCCACCTCCTCCCGCCGCAGGCCGGGCGTACGGCGCCTCGCGCCTGGTGCCAGGCCCACGTCCGACGGGGTCAGGCGGGCGCGGCCACGGCGTAGGAAGTCCGCCAGTTCGGGTCGGTTCACCCCTCCAGCGTGCGGCACTCCGCCCCTCTTATCCAGGGACTGCCGGTCCCCCGATCAGGAGGTCTCTCCCGGACGCCGCGAACCCGGCAGAGGCTGGTCACCGACGAGAGGAGCACAAGATGCTGACATTGGTGACAGGGACGACCGGGCAGGTCGGCCGACGGTTCGTGCCCCGGCTGCTGGCCCAGGCCCGGCCGGGCGAGAGGGTACGGGTGCTCGTGCGGGACGCCACCCGCGGGGAACCCTTCGCGGAGCTGGGCGCCGAGGTCGTGGTCGGCGATCTGCGGGACGCCGAGGCGCTCGGCAAGGCGGTCGCGGGCGTGGACGCGGTCGTGAACGTCGCGGCCGCCTTCCGCGGAGTGCCGGACGAGGAGGCCCGGGCCGTCAACCACGAGGCGGCCGTGGAGCTGGGGCGTGCCGCGCTCGCGGCCGGGGTGGAGCGGTTCGTGCAGGTCAGCACGGGCCTTGTGTACGGCACCGGACGCGGGCGCCCGCTGACCGAGGACGACGAGAGCCGGCCCGGCGGGGCCATGTGGGGCGCCTACCCCGAGTCCAAGGCGCGGGCCGAGCGGGAACTGCTCGCGATGGACGGGCTGGACGTACGCATCGCCCGTCTCCCCTTCGTCTACGGCGAGGGCGACCCCCATCTCGCCCAGTCCCTGATGTGGGCCGGGAACTGGGCGGCGACCCAGCGCCTGCACATGGGCCACCACGTGGACGTCGCCCAGGGCCTGCTGCGCATCCTGCACGCGCCGGGCATCGCGGGCCGGATCTACAACATCGCCGACGACGCCCCCGTCACGGCGGTGGAGCTGCACCAGCTCAACGGGGTCGAGGTCCCCGAGCAGCTCCACACCCGCACCGACCCCGACCCGTGGCTGGGGCTCATGTCCACGGAACGGATCCGAAGGGAGCTGGGGTACCGGCCGGTGTATCCGTCGGTCTACGCGGCCAGGGAGGCCGGAGCGCTCTAGTCCGCGCCCCTTGTACGGCTCTAGTCCACGCCCCTTATTCGGTCGACGAACACAGCCCCCGCCAACCCGATCACCGCCGCCACCGCGTACAGCACCCGGTACCCGCCGAGATGCGTCACGATCGGCGCGGCCACCGCGGGGGCGGCGACCTGGGGGAGGGCGTTGGCGACGTTGATGACGCCGAGGTCCTTGCCCCGGTCCAGGGCCTTCGGCAGGACGTCCGTCATCAGCGCGAAGTCGACCGACATGAACACCCCGAGGGCCAGGCCCAGCAGCGCCGCCACCACGATCGCGCCGGCCCACGTCTGCCAGGCCGCGAGCAGCGCCGTGGCCGCCGCCATCAGCGCCCCGGACCAGCGCACGAACGGTTTGCGGCGGCCCACCCGGTCCGACCAGGCCCCGCCCACCACCACCGTGGCCAGCAGCGTCACGCTGTTCACCGCGGTGAGGATCAGGACGCCCTGCTCCGGATCGTCGTGGTGGAGACGGTCCCGGAGGTAGTAGAGGAGGTAGAGGATCACCAGCGCGTTGCTGAGGTTGATCAGGAACCGGGTCAGCCAGGCCCAGCCGAAGTCCGGATAGCGGCGGGGGCTCAGCCAGAAACCGCGGGCGAAGGACCGGCCGTGCCACGGCGGGCGGTCCGCCGCCGCCAGCCGCAGGTCCGGGTAGCGCAGGACGTACGGCAGGACGCCCGCCAGCGCGAACACCGCGCACGCCGCATACCCCGCCGTGATCCCGCCGGCCGCCGTCGCCAGCCCCGTACCGGCCACCGCGCCCAGGATCTGCGCCGCCCCCAACCACCCGCCCACCACGCCCCGTTGGAGCCGCGGCACCCGGTCCGGCACCGCTGCCGTCACCGCCGCGAAGGACGCGTTCAGGGTCAGCTGGACCAGGCACCAGCCGAGCGTCATCAGCCACAGCCCGCCCGCGCCCGCGAGCAGCAGCAGGGACAGGAACCCGCCGCCCGCTCCGGCCACGATCCACGGCGTACGGCGGCCCCAGCGTGCCGTCGTCCGGTCCGACAGGGCGCCGAAGAACGGGTTCGCGGCCAGCGACACCACCGCGCCGGCGCCCGTCACCCACGCCAGCAGCGTCTCCTTGGACATGCCGGTGCCGGGTGCGAAGTCCTCCGCCTGCCGGGCCAGCAGGATCTGCAGCGGGCCGTACCAGCCCACCCAGATCGCCACGTTGGCGAGCGAGAGGGCCGCCGTCCAGCCCCGGCCGACCCGCTCGACGGGTTCGTCCAGGGCCGTCGCCGTGGACGTCATCTCTGGGCCCGCAGCAAGGACCGGTACCAGGCGTACGAGTCCTTCTTCGTCCTCTCCTGGGTCGTGAAGTCCACGTGCACCAGGCCGAACCGCTGCGCATAGCCTTCGGCCCACTCGAAGTTGTCCATCAGCGACCACACGAAGTAGCCGCGGACGTCGACGCCCGCCTCCGACGCCCGGTGCAGCGCCCGGACATGGCTGTCGAGGTAGTCGATCCTGGCGCGGTCGTGGAGGCCCTCGTAGGAGCAGCCGTTCTCCGTGATGACGACGGGCGGGAGCCGGTCGCCGTAGCGTTCGTGGAAGGTCGTGAGCAGTTCGGTCAGCGCCTCCGGGACCACCGGCCAGCCGAAGTCCGTGACCGGGACGTCCTCGATCTCCTGGACGGAGAAGGGGAGTTCGGCCGGGATCGTCAGCCCGCCGAACTCGATGTCCTCGCCCTTCGGGGCGCCCACCCGGGTCGGCGCGTAGTAGTTGACGCCGTAGAAGTCCAGCGGCTCGGAGATGACCTTGAGGTCCGACGCCACGTCACCCGGCATCAAGTCGCCCAGCCCGTGCGGGTATTCGCCCAGCAGGATCGGCTCGGCGAACAGCCGGTTGAGCAGCAGGTCGTAGAACGCCGCCGCCTCCAGGTCCGGCTGCTCCTGCGAGGCGGGCCAGGTCGGGCCGTGCGAGTTGGCGATGCCGACGTCCGTGGCGCCGGCGGCGCGCAGGGCCCGGACGCCGAGGCCGTGGGCGAGGAGCAGATGGTGGGCGACCGGGAGCGCGTCGAACATCAGCCGCTTGCCGGGGGCGTGGGCGCCCAGCGCATGGCCGAACAGGGTGTGTTCGGCGGGCTCGTTGATGGTGATCCACTTCTGCACCCGGTCGCCGAGCCGCTCGGCGACGACCGCGACGTACTCGGCGTACCGGGCCGCCGTGTCCCGCTCCAGCCAGCCGCCCTTCTCCTCAAGCGCGGCCGGCAGGTCCCAGTGGAACAGGGTCGGGACCGGGCGGACGCCCGCCGCGCAGAGCTCGTCGACCAGCCGGTCGTAGAAGTCCAGGCCGCCGGGGGAGTTCACCCGTGGCCAGGAGACCGAGAAGCGGTACACGTCCACGCCCAGGTCGGCCAGGAGTGCCACGTCCTCGCGGTAGCGGTGGTAGTGGTCGCAGGCCGTCGCCGCCGTCGAGCCGTCCTTCACCCGGCCCGGCTCGGCGGTGAACGCGTCCCACACGGAGGGCTCGCGCAGCTCCGCCGCGCCCTCGATCTGATGGGCCGAGGTCGAGACGCCCCAGAGGAAGCCGGCCGGGAACTTCGGTATCGCGTTGGTCGCCATGGGCGGGATCATCCTTACCGGCGGTAAGGGAAGTCAACGCCCCAGCGTGAACTGGCCGTTACGCTCCTTCCTTCAGTACCCGCGCGATCAGCTGCCGCTGCTCCTCGGTGAGCCGGGGGTCGGCGGCGTAGACCGTCCTCCCGTTCACCGTGATCTCGTAGCTGAACCCGTCGGGGACCCCGACGGGCGGGACGTGCCGCCCGTCGGAGACCGCCTTCTCGGCCAGGGCTCGCCATTCGGGTGCGTCGGGCAGCCCCGAGGTGTCCACCTCGGCGCTGCGCTCGATGCCCGCGAATCCGCCCGTGCGCCTCACTCGAATACGCATGGAACCGTGTGTAGTACGGAATTACGCCGTGCGCACCCCGACCTGCTCCCACGCCTTCAGCACGGCCTGGAGTTCCTCGCCGTCCTGGTAGCGGGCCTTGGCCGCCGCCACCGTCAGCGTCGCGAAGTCCGTGAACAGCGCGTCCTTCTTCAACTGGCCGCCGGTCAGCACGTCGTACCAGATCTGCCCCGCCCGCTCCCAGGCGTGGCCGCCGAGGGTGCTCGCGACGATGTAGAACGCGTGGTTGGGGATGCCGGAGTTGATGTGGACGCCGCCGTTGTCGCGGCCGGTGCGGACGTAGTCGTCCATCGTCGCGGGCTGCGGGTCCTTGCCGAGGACGTCGTCGTCGTACGCCGTGCCCGGCTCCTTCATGGAGCGCAGCGCCTTGCCCGTGACGCGCGGGGCGAGCAGGCCCGCGCCGATCAGCCAGTCGGCCTCGGCGGCGGTCTGGCCGAGCGTGTACTGCTTGATGAGGGAGCCGAAGACGTCGGACAGCGACTCGTTGAGCGCGCCGGACTGGCCGAAGTAGGTCAGGTTGGCGGTGTACTGCGTGACGCCGTGGGTGAGTTCGTGGCCGATGACGTCGATCGGGATGGTGAAGTCGAGGAAGATCTCCCCGTCCCCGTCGCCGAACACCATCTGCTCGCCGTTCCAGAAGGCGTTGTTGTAGCCCCGGTCGTAGTGGACCGTCGCGTCGAGCGGCAGGCCGTTGGCGTCGATGGAGTCGCGGTCGTACGCCTTCTGGTACAGCTCGAAGGTGGCGCCGAGGCCCGCGTACGCGCGGTTGACCGTGGCGTCCTTGGTGGGTTCCGAGCCCTCGGTGCGGACCTTCTTGCCGGGCAGTTCGGTGTGGTGCTTCGCGTCGTAGAGGGTGCGGTGCGGCTTGCCGGCCTCCGCGCCGGGCGGCGCGGCGACGGACGGGGCGCCGATGACGGTGGTCAGCCGGCGGTGGGTGCGCTCGAAGGCATCGCGTTCCAGGGTCTTGCGCGCGGGATCGGCGAGCGCGGGGTCCTCGGCCTGGGCCAGCTTGTCGAGGACGTGCGGCGGTACGACGGTGCAGAAGACGGGCTCGAAGCCCCCGTTGGTCTTCGTCATGCCCGGCACCCTTGCACTGCGTCATTCCGGTGTCACTACCCGCAACCATGATTGGTGAAATATGCGGACAGGGAGCGGCACACTCCGTGACGAAGTGCTATGGCCAAGTGGCGTGGCGCACTTTTTGTCCGGTTCCCTGGTCATTCGTCCACCGGGTCCCGCATGCTGATACAGCGCCCCGCATCCGAACCGGCTCGGCTAGCATGCTTCGCATCATGCGTTTCGGGCTGCTTCTCCTTAGCTGCCGCGGCGAGGGCCTGTAATCCAGGTCGACTCCCTCCCCGCGGAGCTTGGCGTTGCGTCGTCGGCCGTCCTTCCGGACACCCTGAGGAGCCCGAGTCATCATGGCGAACCGCCAGCAGCCCAGCAGCATGCCGATCCACAAGTACGGCCAGTACGACCAGGTCGACATCCCGGACCGCACGTGGCCGGACAACCGGATCACCGTCGCCCCCCGCTGGCTCTCCACCGATCTGCGTGACGGCAACCAGGCCCTGATCGACCCCATGTCGCCCGAGCGCAAGCGCCGGATGTTCGACCAGCTGGTCAAGATGGGCTACAAGGAGATCGAGGTCGGCTTCCCGGCCTCCGGCCAGACGGACTTCGATTTCGTACGCTCGATCATCGAGGAGCCGGGCGCGATCCCGGACGACGTCACCATCTCCGTACTGACCCAGGCCCGCGAGGACCTGATCGAGCGGACCGTCGAGTCCCTGAAGGGCGCCAAGCGCGCGACCGTCCACCTGTACAACGCCACGGCTCCCGTCTTCCGCCGGGTCGTCTTCCGCGGCTCCAAGGACGACATCAAGCAGATCGCCGTCGACGGCACCCGCCTGGTCATGGAGTACGCGGAGAAGCTGCTGGGCCCGGAGACGGAATTCGGCTACCAGTACTCGCCCGAGATCTTCACCGACACCGAGCTGGACTTCGCCCTGGAGGTCTGCGAGGCGGTCATGGACGTCTACCAGCCGGGCCCGGGCCGCGAGATCATCCTCAACCTGCCCGCCACGGTGGAGCGTTCGACGCCGTCCACGCACGCGGACCGCTTCGAGTGGATGCACCGCAACCTGTCCCGCCGCGAGTACGTCTGCATCTCCGTCCACCCGCACAACGACCGCGGTACGGCCGTCGCCGCCGCCGAGCTGGCGCTGATGGCCGGCGCCGACCGCGTCGAGGGCTGTCTGTTCGGACAGGGCGAGCGCACCGGCAACGTCGACCTGGTGACCCTGGGCATGAACCTGTTCTCGCAGGGCGTCGACCCGCAGATCGACTTCTCCGACATCGACGAGATCCGTCGCGTGTGGGAGTACTGCAACCAGATGGAGGTCCACCCGCGCCACCCGTACGTGGGCGACCTGGTCTACACGTCCTTCTCCGGCTCCCACCAGGACGCCATCAAGAAGGGCTTCGACGCGATGGAGGCCGACGCGGCGGCGCGCGGGGTCACGGTCGACGACATCGAGTGGGCGGTGCCTTACCTGCCGATCGACCCGAAGGACGTGGGTCGTTCGTACGAGGCGGTCATCCGCGTCAACTCGCAGTCCGGCAAGGGCGGTATCGCGTACGTCCTGAAGAACGACCACAAGCTGGACCTGCCGCGCCGGATGCAGATCGAGTTCTCGAAGATCATCCAGGCCAAGACGGACGCCGAGGGCGGCGAGGTCACGGGCTCGGACATCTGGGCGACCTTCCAGGACGAGTACCTGCCGAACCCCGAGAACCCGTGGGGCCGTATCCAGGTCAAGAACGGGCAGTCGACCACCGACACGGACGGCGTGGACACGCTGAAGGTGGAGGCCACGGTCGATGGTGTCGACACCGTGCTGACCGGTACCGGCAACGGTCCGATCTCGGCCTTCTTCGACGCGCTGGCCAAGGTCGACATCGACGCACGGCTGCTGGACTACCAGGAGCACACGATGAGTGAGGGTGCGTCCGCGCAGGCCGCGTCGTACATCGAATGTGCGATCGACGGCAAGGTTCTGTGGGGGATCGGGATCGATGCGAACACGACACGTGCGTCGCTGAAGGCGGTTGTGTCTGCTGTTAACAGGGCTGCGCGCTAAGAGGGTGCCGCGCGGGATTGGGTTGCGGCTGCGGCGCCGTCGTGGCTGGTCGCGCCCCGCGGCGGAGCCGCAAATGTCACAGCCCTGCGCCCCTGAAAGCCTTCACCCCGCCCGGCGCTGACAGGTCCCGCCCGCTGTGGTCCAGCGGGCGGGGCCCGGTCGTTTCCGGCCATCTCGCTGTGGAGGTCACGGAAAGGTCTCGTCCAGGGTGCTGACTGGGGGTCTCCGATGTGGCTAACATCACGCCAGCGCGGCGATGTTGCCGTGCGGTTACGCGGAGGTGTGACGTGCTGCCAGGACGGGGACGAAACGACCGTGTCGTCAGGCCTGCGCGCATGCTGGGCACGCGTACCGCATGGACGCCCGTGGGCGACGGGGAGTTCTTCTGCCCCGGCTGCGGCGGGGACCGCAACTACCAGCGGCTGACCGGCCGCCGCCGCTTCACCCTCCTCGGCGTCCCGGTGCTGCCGCGCGGCGAGACCGGGCCGGTCGTGGAATGCGCCGCCTGCTGCCGTCACTTCGGGACCGACGTCCTCGATCACCCCACCACCACCCGCTTCTCCGCGATGCTCCGCGACGCCGTCCACACCGTCGCCCTCGCGGTCCTCGCCGCGGGCGGCATCTGTTCGCGTACGGCGCTGGAGGCGGCCGCCGCCACGGTCCGCGCAGCCGGGTTCGACGACTGCACGGAGGACCAGCTCGGCGCGCTGGTGGAGGCGCTGGCCGCCGACACCGGGCGGGTCTTCGGCGAGCCCTGCGGGGCGGGGCTGGCGATAGAGCTGCACGAGGCGCTGGATCCGCTGGCACCGCATCTGGCACCGGCCGGGCGGGAGTCGATCCTGCTCCAGGGGGCGCGGATCGCGCTGGCCGACGGGCCCTACACCCCCGCCGAGCGCGATGCGCTGGCCACGGTCGGCGCCGCTCTCACCATCTGCGCCGACGACGTCACGCGGCTGCTGGCCGCGGCGCGGACACCGTCGTAGGACCCTCGTCACTCGTTTCTCGTTACTCCCCAGGGAGTAATCGGGGGCTTGTGCCGCCCTGCGTAGTAGTCCCCAACTCGCCCTTCCGCGCGACGAATCCGCCCTCGGCCGCCGGGAGTCTGGACACGACCCAGACATCCGACCGGAGGGAGGCCCGTCGATGGGGGCCGCAAGGACATCCGCACGACGGCGGCGTGCCGTGCCCTGGGTGATGCTCGGGCTGTGGATCGCCGTGCTGGCGATCGCCTCGCCGTTCGCCTCGAAGCTCGCCGACGTCCAGCACGACCGGGCCGTCGACTACCTGCCCGGCAGCGCCGACTCGACGCAGGTCGCCAAGATCCAGGACCGGCTGCCCGGTGGCGAGGCCACCGAGATGGTCGTCGTCTACCACCGCGACAGCGGACTGACCGCGGCCGACAAGGCGACCGCCGCCCGGCAGATCGAGCGGATCGCCGGCGCGCACCAGCTCACCGGCACCCCGCGGGGCGTCCCGTCCAAGGACGGCACCACCCTGATGTACCCGGTGGCGAGCACCGAGCCGGGCACCGACGAGAAGGCGCGCGACGCGCTGGTCAACGACGTACGGGACATCGCGCACGACGACGGCGGGATGAGCGTCGACGTGGGCGGCCCGGGGGCGCTGCAGACCGACGCCGCCGAGGTGTACAACGCGCTCGGCGGGCCGCTGCTCTACACCACGGCCGGGGTCGTCGCGCTGCTGCTGATCCTGATCTACCGCAGCCCGGTCCTGTGGCTGGTGCCGCTCGCCGTCGCCGGCCTCGCCGACTACCTGTCGACGGGCGTGGCGTACGGCCTCCACCAGGCGTTCGGCACCGCCGTGACCGGCGCCAGCACCGGCATCATGACGATCCTCGTGTTCGGCGCGGGTACGGACTACGCGCTGCTGCTCGTCTCCCGGTACCGCGAGGAGCTGCGGCGCTTCGAGCGGCCGTACGACGCGATGGCCGCCGCGCTCAGGGGCTGCGGCCCGGCGGTGCTGGCGTCCTCCGGCACGGTCGCGGCGGGGCTGCTGTGCCTGCTCGCCGCCGACCTCAACTCCAGCCGCGGCATGGGCCCGCTCGGCACGGTCGGCATCCTGTGCGCGCTGGCCGCGATGCTGACCCTGTTGCCCGCGGTGCTCGTGCTGCTCGGCCGCCGCGTCTTCTGGCCGCTCGTACCGCGCTACGGCAGCACCCCCAAGGCCCGCCGGTCCCTGTTCGCGGCGATGGGCAGCTCCGCCGAGCGGCGCCCCCTGGCCGTGCTCGCCTCCGGCGCGGTCCTGCTGGGCGCGCTGGCGCTCGGGACGCTGAACCTGCCCGGCGCGCTCAAGCAGGAGGACTCCTTCACCACCAAGCCCGACGCGGTCGCCGCCATGGAAACCCTGGCCAAGGCCTACCCCGAGCAGGGCACCCAGCCGCTCACCGTCCTCGCCCCCACCGGCAAGGCCGACGCCGTGCTCGGCGAGGTCCGGGGCACCCGGGGGGTCGCCTCGGCGGAGCGCGGGCGCAGCGGGGACGGCTGGACGGAGATCTCGGTCGCCACGACCTCCGCACCCCAGTCGGCGGGCGAGACGGCGACCATCGAGGCCCTGCGCGACCGCCTCGACGACTCGCTGGTCGGCGGGGCCAGCGCCCAGCAGCTCGACCTCGCCGACACCAACGCCCGCGACCGCATGATCGTCGTACCGCTCGTCCTCGTCTCCGTCCTGCTGATCCTGATCGCGCTGCTGCGGTCGGTGGTCGCGCCGCTGATCCTGGTCGGCGCGGTGGTCGCGGTGTGGGGGGCGGCGCTCGGCATCGGCGGGCTGGTCTTCGGGCCGGTGTTCGGCTTCGAGGGCACGGACCCGGGGCTCGGCCTGCTGTCCTTCGTCTTCCTGGTGGCGCTCGGCGTCGACTACGGCATCTTCTTGATGCACCGGATGCGGGAGGAGTCGCTGAAGGGCACCGAACCGGTGGCGGCGGCGCTGACCGCGCTGCGCACGACCGGCGGCGTCATCGCCTCCGCCGGGATGGTCCTCGCCGCGACCTTCGCGGTGCTCACCAACATGCCGCTGGTCAGCCTCGTCGAGCTCGGCTTCGTCATCGCCGTCGGCGTTCTGCTCGACACCTTCCTGGTCCGCACCTACCTGGTGACCAGCGCCGCAGTCGCGCTGCGCCGGAAGGTGTGGTGGCCGGGCGCCCTGTCCCGCGAGCCCGAGCCGCCGGCCCCGCCGAAGGAGCCGGAGCCCGTGGCGGCGGTGACGCACTGAACGGAACCGACCGGCGCCCCTCCTCTCCCGGAGGGGCGCCGTCCCGTCGGAGGATGACCCCCATGCACCTCACCACCACCCCGGTGCGGCCCCGCCTCGGCGAACGCGTCACGGCGACGCTCACCCGCGACCCCAGGACCGCGCCGCACGCCACCCGCAACGACGCGGTGCTGGCGGCCGTGCTCGCCGCCGTCGCCGCGGTCCTCGCGGCCTTCACCGACACGCTCCGCCACCCGGACGCGCTGGGCTGGACCCTGCTCCTCGCCGCCCATGTGCCGCTGGTGTGGCGCAGGCGGCGGCCGCTGCTGGTGCTCGCCGCGGTGGTGGTGCTCGTCATCCCATACCACGCCCTCGACAACAACCACGGCGCGCCCGTCCCCGCCTCGCTCGTCGCGCTCTACACGGTCACCGTCACCCAGCGCCCGGCCCGCTCGATCCTGGTCGGCGCCGCGGGCCTCGCCGTCTCCCTGACCGTGATGCTCACCTTCGGCGACCACAAACAGGCCTCCGACCTGGTGCGCACCTACGGCTGGGTGCTGGCCGTCCTCTTCATCGGCATCGACGTCCGCTACTACCGCCAGTACGTCGCCTCCCTCGTCGAACGCGCCGAACGGGCCGAACGCACCCGTGAGGAGGAGGCGCGGCGCCGGGTCGCGGAGGAGCGCCTGCGGATCGCCCGCGACCTGCACGACCTCCTCGCCCACACCATCACCCTGATCGGCGTCCAGACCTCGGTGGCCGCGCACGTCCTGGCCGCCGACCCCGAGCGCCTGGACCGGGAGACGATCGCCAAGGCCCTCAACGACATCGCCGACACCTGCCGCACCGCCCGCGGTGAGTTGCGTACGACCCTGGAGGTGCTGCGCGAACAGGGCGCCGTCGCCGGGGAGACGCGCGGCCCGCTGCCCGGCCTCGACGGCGTCCCCGACCTGGTGGAGGCGGCCCGGCTGGCGGGGGCGCGGGTCACCCAGACGGTACGAACCGGCGACACCCCGCCCGCCGTGGGGGCAGCGGCCTATCGCATAGTCCAGGAGGCCCTGACGAACGCGGTACGGCACGCGGGGGCGGAGCCGGTGGTACGGGTCGAGGTCTACGAGGAGCAGGGCGCCCTGCGGCTCGCGGTCACGGACGACGGGACGGGGGACCCGGGTTCCGCTCCCGGTGAGGGCGGATTCGGGCTGGTCGGGATGCGAGAGAGGGCCCGCAGCGTGGGTGGCACACTCGACGCGGGGCCGCGGGCCGGGGGCGGTTTCGAGGTGACGGCGGTGCTGCCGCTCAGGGGTGCTCTGGAGGGGGCCGGATGACGATCCGCGTACTGCTTGCGGACGACCAGACGCTCGTACGGGCCGCGTTCGCGATGCTCGTCGAGTCGGCGGGGGACATGGAGGTCGTGGGCGAGGCCGGCACCGGCCGGGAGGCGGTGGAACTGGCCCGGGGCACGCGTGCCGACCTGATCGTGATGGACATCCGGATGCCGGACCTCGACGGCATCGAGGCGACCCGGCTGATCGCCGCGGACCCCGACCTGACCGGGGTGAAGGTGCTGGTCCTCACGACGTACGACACGGACGAGAACATCGTGGAGGCGCTCAGGGCGGGGGCGTCCGGGTTCCTGGTGAAGGACACGCGGCCGGCGGAGATGCTGGAGGCGATCCGGACGGTGGCGGCGGGGGAGTCGCTGCTGTCACCGGGTCCGACGGCGCGGTTGATCGCGCGCTTGCTGAGCAGCCCGACGGCGACCACTCCGGTGACGGGCGGCCCGGAGTGCCTGTCCGAGCGGGAGCGGGAGGTGCTGACGCTGGTGGGGCGGGGGCTCAACAACGCGGAGATCGGCGAGGTGTTGGGGCTGAGCCCGCTGACCGCGAAGACCCATGTCAGCCGGATCATGGGGAAGCTGGGGGCGCGGGACCGGGCGCAGTTGGTGATCGTGGCCTACGAGTCCGGGATGGTGACGCCCGGGGGTGTGTAGGCGCATTACAGCAGCCCCGCCCCCGCCAGGAACTTCCCCACCTCCGCGACCTCCGCCTCCGACAACCCCACCTGAGGCTCGGCCGTGGCAGGGCATGCGATGACCCCGCGGAGGTACAGCGCGGCCTTGAACGCCCCCAGGGCCGCCGAGGATTCCCCCATCCGCCCGAGGTCCCCGGTCCGCACCATGCCGAACAGGCCGCACAGCCGGTCCTGTTCGGTGCGGGCCGCGGCCCAGTCCCCGGCGCGGCACAGCTGGTACAGGCGGACGTAACCCTCGGGGTCCACGTTCGCCAGGCCCGGTACCGCGCCGTGGGCGCCCGCCGCGAGTGCCGAGTCGACGAGCAGTTCGGAACCCGTGAGGGCAGCGAAGCCGCCGAGGTCGGAGTGGCCCCGCAGGCCCCGCAGGACGTCGCGGAAGCCCGCCAGGTCGCCGCTGGAGTCCTTCAGGCCCGCCAGCACCCCCTCCGCCGCCAGCTCCAGCACCAGCTCCGCCGGGAGTTTCGTGTGGACGCCGCTCGGGAGGTCGTAGGCGATGACCGGGAGGTCGGTCGACGCCGCGAGGAGGCGGTAGTGGCGGGCGATCTCCGCCGGGTGGGTGCGGGTGTAGAAGGGTGCCGTGGCCACCACCGCGTCCGCGCCCGCCGCCGTCACCGCCCGGACGTGCTCCCGCACCCGCGGCGTCGTCATGTCGATGACCCCGGCCAGCACGGGCAGCCGCCCGCCCACATGACCCGTCACCGCCCGCACCACCAACTCCCGCTGCCTGTCCGTGAGGTACGCCGCCTCCGACGACGTACCGAGCACGAACAGGCCGTGCACCCCCGCCTCCAGCAGGTGGTCGACCAGGCGGAGCAGCGACGGGACGTCCACCTCGCCGTCCGGCGTCAGCGGGGTGCAGACGGGTGGTACGACGCCGGTCAGCGGGGCGGGGACGGTCATCGAGGCTCCCTGTCGTCGGTCCTACACGGGCGGCGCGGTCAGCTGGGCCGCGATCGCCGCGCCGTCCAGCCACACGTTCTCGCGGGAGATCTTCCCCTCCTTGAACTCGAAGACATGCAGCATCCGGAAGGTGATCCGGCGGTTGTTGCCCGGGATGCCCATGAACTGGCCGGTGACCACGGCGGTGATGAAGTCCTCGGTGATCGCCGCGTCGTCGGCGTAGTACGTGTGGGTGCGCTCCGCCTTCTCCACGCGGAGGTCCTTCACCAGCTGGTGGTAGCGGTCCAGTGCGGCGTCGACGCCGTGGATCGGGTCGCCCGGGAAGCCGACGACGTCGTGCTCGACGTCCTCGGTGTAGACGGAGACCGCGCGCTGCGGGTCGCCGTTCTCCTCGGCCAGCATGTGCGTCCCGATCAGTACTTCCATTTCGGCGGGTGTGGTGCCCATGGGGCACCCCCTCTCGCTCATGCCGCGGCCCTCGTGGCCACGGCCCCCGTTGATGAGACAGTGCTACCGTAATGAGAAGAGTTTCTCACTACAAGAGGGGATTCGCATGACGGAGGGGCGCACCGGAAGCGCGACCGGCGCGACCGGAGGGCTTGCGCGCGGTGGGGTGTCCGAAGGGCGACGCAACCAGAAGCTGCGCACGCGCCGGGCGCTCGTCGACGCCGCCGTCACCCTGGTCCGCGAGGGCAGGCCGGTCACCATCGCCGACGCCGCCGAGGTCGCGCAGGTGTCCGTCGCCACCGCCTACCGGTACTTCTCGCACCCGCGTGACCTGCTGCGCGAGACCCAGAGCACGGCCCTCGGCTTCGAGGCCCTCGCCGATCTGCCGGACGACCCCGCCGAACGGGTCGACCAGCTCGTCTCCCGCGTCGCCGACCTCCAGCTCGGCGACGAGGCGGTGTGGCGAGCCGTGCTGCGCTCCTCCCTGGAGCGCTGGACCCCGTCCGACGCCGGTGCGCCCGAGGACGCCGACGACAGCACCCCCATCCGCAACCGGTTCCGCCTCGACCTCTCCCGCACCGCCCTCGAACCCCTCGCCGGCACCCTCCCGCCCGACCTCCACCGGCGCCTCCTCATGGCCGTCACCCTCGTCTACGGCGTCGAGGCCCTCATCACCACCCGCGATGTCTGCGAACTCGACCCCGCGGAGGCCAAGGACGTGATGCGCTGGGCGGCGGGCGCGCTGCTGGAGGCGGCGCTGAGAGAGGCGGAGGGCGATGACCGAGGCTGAGTGGGGCCAGGACGACACCGGCGTGATGCGGCTGCCGTCCGGTCGGCTGGTCCGGGGGCGCGGCCTGCGGCACGCCCTCCCACCGGGGGCGCCGACCCCCTCGTACGGCCTCTATCTCCTCGGTCACCGGCCGCCGGCCGTCCCCTGGGAGTCGCGTTGGCTGCGCTGGCCCGACTTCCGGCTGCCCGCCGATCGCGCGGACGCCCGCGACGCGCTCACCGAGGTGTGGGAGCGGGCCGCGGGCGAGCGCGTCGAGGTCGCCTGCGGAGGCGGTCGCGGGCGTACGGGGACGGCGCTGGCGTGTCTGGCCGTACTGGACGGCGTACCGCCGGGTGAGGCCGTCGCGTACGTCCGTGCGCACTACCACCGGGGCGCGGTGGAGACACCGTGGCAGCGGCGCTATGTGCGGCGGTTCAGGGCCTTGCCGTGAGGGTGTCCGCCAGCAGGGCCGCCGTGTCGCGGATCAGTACGTCGTCCCGGGCGGCGTCCTGCGCGGGCTTGGTCGTCAGGACGGCCAGCAGCAGCGGGGTGCCGTCCTCGGTCCAGGCGATGCCGACGTTGTTGTTGGTGCCGTAGGAACCGCCGCCCGTCTTGTCGGCGACCGTCCAGGCCGGCGGCAGACCGGCGCGCAGGCGGGTGCCGCTCGTGGTGTTGCTCCGCAGCCAGTGCGTGAGCAGGGCGCGGTCGGGACCGTCGAGGGCGTCACCGAGGACCAGTCGGCCGTACGTCCGGCCGATCGCGTACGGGCTCGTCGTGTCCGTGATCCGCCAGGGCTCGGCAGAGTTGAGCTCCGTCTCCCAGCGGTCCAGGCGGGTCACCCGGTCGCCGAGGGAGCGGGCGAAGCGGGTGATGGCGGTGGGGCCGCCGAGTTCGCGCAGCAGCAGGTTGCCGGCGCCGTTGTCGCTGAAGGTGATGGCCACCTCGGCGAGTTCGGCCACCGTCATGCCGTCGGCGAGGTGCTCCCGCGTCTTGTCGGAGCCCTCCTTCGGCAGGTCGGCGTCCGTGTAGTGGATACGGCGGGACAGGAACTCGCCGTCGCGGTCGAGGTCGCGCAGCACGGCGGCGGACGCGAGCGTCTTGAACAGCGAGCACATCGGGAAGAGTTCGCGGGCGCGGTGCCGGACGGTGCGGCCGGTGGCGAGGTTTCGGGCGAACACGCCCAGGCGGGCCCCGTGTTGAGCCTCCAGCTCGCGCAGGCCCTTGGGCGTGGAGGCGTGGGCGGGTGCGCTGGTCATGAGGGCGGTGGCGGTGGCGGCGGTCAGGAGGGTTCGGCGGGTTAAGATCGCGCTCTCCTTCGGTCGGTGGGTGATTGCCGATCTTCGTAGTGATCGACGCCGTACGTCATTCCTTGGTTGCGGGCTCGTAGACCATCGGCGGACGGCGGTGCGGGTGCGGGCCCGCCACAGTGGCCGTATGGAGATGACCAGGAAGACCGAGGGGATCAGCCGGGCGCGGTTTCTGACGGGGGCGGCGGCGATCGGGGTCGCGCTGCCCTCGGGGGCCGCCGCGGCGGTCGAGAAGGGCCCGGCCCGCAGCGGACTGACCCGCCGCGGCGTCGTCTACACCGTCGGCGCGGGGGAGACGCCGGCCACCGCCTGGAGCAGCGCCCGGATGCGGCGTGACCTCCGCGCCGTCCGCGACGACCTGCACGCGAACACCGTCGACGTCACCGGCGACGGCGTCGAACGCCTCACCGCGACCGCCGCCGAGGCCGCCGAACTCGGTCTGCACGTCTGGCTCCAGCCGACCCTCGGTGACGTCCCGGAGCGGGACATCCTCGAACACCTCGCGGAGACGGGCCGGTTCGCGGAGCGGCTGCGCCGGCAGGGGGCGAGCGTCGATTTCAGCGTGGGCTGCGAGTTCTGGCTGTTCGTGCCCGGGATCATCCCCGGGGACGACGTGTTCGAGCGCATCGCCCACCTCCAGAGCGGGAACCTCGACCGGCCCGCGATGCAGCGCCGGCTCGCCCGCTTCACCGCGAAGGCGGCGCGGCTCGGCCGCAGGGTCTTCCACGGCAGCCTCAGCTACGCCTCCGCCCCGGAGATCGACCAGGTCGACTGGGACCTCTTCGACATCGTCGGCGTCGACTACTACTCGTACTTCCCCCGACGCTCCGCCTATGTACGGGAGTTGAGGCAGTACCTGCGCCACGGCAAGCCCCTCGCCATCACCGAGTTCGGCACCTGCGCCTACCGTGGCGCCCCTGAGACGGGCGGCATGGGCTGGGACATCGTCGACCACCGCAAGACGCCGGAGGAGATCAAGGACCCGGTCCCGGTCCGCAGCGAGCGCACCCAAGCCGCTTATCTCGCCGACCTGTTGGACGTCTTCGAGTCGATGAACCTCTACGCGGCGATGGTCTTCGAGTTCCTCACCGCGGACGCCCCGCACCGCCCCGGCGACCCGCGCCACGACCTCGACCTGGCGAGCTACGGCATCGCCAAGGCGATCCAGGACCGCCCCGGCGACCCGGACTCGCCCTGGCACTGGGAGCCGAAGGCGGCGTTCCACGCCGTGGCCCGGGCCTACGGGAAGGCGGGTCAGCGGCAGTAGAGGTCGGCGGCGGGGCGCCTGCCCGTGGCCAGGAAGCGGGTCACCGCCGCGTCCCCGCAGGCGTTGCCGTTGTCGAGGTAGGCGTCATGGCCCGTGGAGTTCACGGTCACCATGACCGCCCGCCGTCCGAGCGCCGTACGGAGCTTCAGGGCGCCGCCCACGGGGGTGGCGACGTCCCGTTCGTTCTGTACGAGGAGGATGGTGGACGGCCCTCGGTCGGTGATCCGTACCGGCGGCTCCTGGGGCGCCCAGGGCCAGGCCGCGCAGACCATCGCGTTGCGGGGCATGCCGGCGGTGAGCGGGAACTTGGCGCGGCTCTCCTCGACTCCCTTGCGGTACACGGCCGTTGAGGTCGGCCAGGCCACGTCGTTGCAGAGCGTCCCGGCGCCCACGGCGGAGACGTTCTGGAGGACGGCGTCGGGCGGCGAGGCCGGCGCGGGCGGCACCGTGCCCTTCTCGGCGGCCAGCATCAGCTGCGCGAGCGCGGGGAAGTCGTCGGGGTCGTAGAGGCTGCTCAGCATGGCCTGGCGCAGCATGTTGCCGTTCAGCTCGGCCGGGTTGGCGCCGGGCCAGGGGAGGGGCTCGCGGTCCAGGCGCGCCGCGAGAGCCAGGAACTTGGGGCGCACCTCGGCGGCCGTTGTGGCGACGCGGTACGGATTGCCGGGCGCGGCGGCCCACCGGGCGAACTCGGGGAAGGTGTCCTCGACGCCCTGCTCGTGCCCGGCGAGCCAGGCGCGGGCCACCCGGGTGGGGTCGGGGTCGTCGTTGCTGTCCAGCACGAACCGGTCGGTGCGGCCCGGGAACATCTCGGCGTAGACGGCGCCCACGTACGTCCCGTACGACACTCCCCACGCGGAGATCCGCCGCTCGCCCAGCGCGGCCCGCAGCCGGTCCAGGTCGCGGGCCTCGTTGCGGGTGCTGAGGTGCTTGAGCAGCTCACCGCCGTTGCGCTCGCAGGCCTCGGCCATCCGCCGGGCGGTGGCCATGTTCGCGTCCACGGAGCCGTCCGCGGCGGGCCAGGGGCGTGACGCGGTCAGCGCGAGGTCGCCGCGGTCCAGTCCGCAGTCGACGGAGGTGGAGGGCGCGAGCCCGCGCGGCGCGAAGCCGATCAGGTCGTAGGCGTCGCGCACCTCCTGCGGCAGCTTCTGCCCTTTCCCGGAAGGGTCGTTGAGACTCGACCCGCCGGGCCCACCGGGGATCAGGAACAGCGCCCCGCGCCGGGCGGCGGGTTTCTCGCTGACGATCCGCGAGACGGCGATCCCGATGCGCGGACCATCGGGATGGGCGTAGTCCATGGGCACGTCGAGCAAGGCACACTGCTGACGCGGATCGAGCCCGCCGCCCGCGCACTTACCCCACTCCAGGGCGGGCGCGGCGGAGGCGGTGAGGGGCGTGAGAGCCCCGAGGACGATCCCGGAGGCGACGGCGATCTGGACGAGATTCCTGGTCAGCTGCTTCATGCCGTAGAGCCTTCCGGATCTTCACGCCCGCCCCCATCCGGCCAACTGCCTTGTCCCCACGGGGGTTTACCCCAGTGATCAGCTACCGGCAGTGCCACCCCGCGCTTGCGGGTATACATGGAGGCGGGGAGGGGACGGGGGATGCGTAAGTTTCTGCTGCCGGTGTTCGTGCTGGGGCTGATCATGCTGTTCGTGTCGGCCGGGGCCGGGACGGCGTCGGCCGAGGAGGCGGACCCGTGCGAGTCCCGGGCGCTGCGGGACGCCGAGGTGACCAGCTCGGTGCGGATCAAGCACGACGGCGAGGACTACACACGCGCCGAGGCCGACATGATCGTGGAGGTGCCGAAGTCCTGGCCGCTCTCCGACGATCTGCTGCTCAACGGGGACGCGGCGGCCTACCGGGCAGCGATGCGGTGTCTGGTGCACGACACCTACGACGACTACCCGTACCGCGACACCGAGTGGCGGCCCTGGCCGCCCCGGGTGACGGTCGGCGCGAAGACCATCACGGTGAAGTACCGGGCCGTCAGCTCCGTGGACAGCCTGACCGACCGCTGGTTCGGCCCCTGGCGCATCACACCGGGCAAGCGGCTGTGGACGCTCTCCCTGGAACGCCCGCCGGCGCTCGCGCAGTCCTGGTGGCGGGAGATCTCCGTCGACCTCGGCAACCGCGGCGCGCGGGACATCTGGCCGATGCCCACCAAGGGCTCGGCGAACGAACTGACCTGGACCTGGGCCAAGTCCGACATGCCGATGCCGGCGCTGTGGGTGCGGATGCAGCCGCCGGCCACCAAGGCACTGGCCCTGCGCTGGGAGGAAGGCGCCCCCTGGTATCTGGTGCGGTCGGTCACCTGGGTCTCCTGGGACCTCGCCCTGTTTCCCGTGGCCCTCTTGCTGGTCCGGCGGCTGTCCCGGTCCCCGGCCCCGACCCTCCGGACTCCCGCGGAGGCGGCCACCCGGCGCAACCTGCTCCTGTGGGTCTGGCTGATGTTCGTCATGTCGCTGCTCTTCGAGCTGGCGGACGATCTGCCCCGGCTGTCCACCTGGTGGGACAGCCATCGCGTCGCCTGGAACCTCGTGCTCGGCGTGGTTTTCGGCATCGTGCCGTCCCTGTTCGGCAGGCCCCAGGTCGCCGCCCGGGTGGCCGTCGCGGTGGCCGGCGTGTATCCCCTCGTGGTGGCGGTACGCCCCGGTTGGTTCGGGCTGCCCGGTGGCTTCTGGCTCGACCAGGCGATCACCGACGAGGTCCTGCGGGCGCAGCGGACGGGCGGGTTCTGGTGGCTCGCCCTCGCCTGCGTCTGTATCGCCTTCGTATGGATGGTCGGCGGGGTGTCGGCGCTCCGGCGGATCAGGGCGGGAGCGGAGATCCAGAACACCGGGACGCCGCCGCGGGGCACCCTCCCCCGGTGGGTCCTGCCGGTCTGCGCGGTCGGCGCGGTGGTCCTGCCCGCCCTGACCCTGTGGGCCACACACAACACCTGGTCCCAGACCACCTGGCTGAGCACCCGGGACGACTTCTGGGAGCTGTGGCGCTTCGTCTACCGCTACAACCAACTGGCCTGGTTCCCCTCCGACCTGTCCCTCTGGTGGTTCGTGACAGTGTGCTGGTGGTACGGCCTGACCGCGGCGCTCCTCGCGGTCCTCGCCGCCCGCGCGGCCGCTCCCCACGACGACCCGGTCGCTCCCGAGGGGACGACGCTCCTCGTCCTCGCCCTCTTCTCCTTCCAGTTCGTCTGGCCCACCCCGGGCTGGTACGTCGGCCTGTGGCTGTCGCCCATCACCGTGCCGGTCACCCTGCTCACCGGCTTCCTGTTGCTCGCTCTCGGCCGGCGCCGTGCGGTGCTGTGGCAGAAGCCGCTGCCGAACCAGCCGGACAAAATGCTGCGGCACGCGATTCGGGAGTCCGACCGGAGCTGGCTCATCGAGTCCGCCCGCACCTATCGGGACCTCCACTCGCGGCTGCGCCGGCTGGAGCAGGGCGACCCGGAGGGCAAGCGGCAGCAGATGGAACAGGATCTCGACGCCCTGCACCACTGGAACCCACCCGGTGCCACCGCCCCGTTCGCCGGCGTCCGGCTGCCCGAGTCGGTGGACGTCGTGGAACTCGCCCTCGCCTGGGGGCCGCGCGCGACCTGGTGGCAGAACGCCTGCCGCGCCGCCCTGCTCACCGCCCTGATCGCTCTGCCCGCCAATGCCGTCTCGTTCTGGGCGAACAACATCCGGGGGTCGCTGTGGGACAGCGTGACCAGGGACGAGCTCGGCATCGTCGGCCTACTCGCCAACGCGGCCGGCCTGGAACTCTGGGCAGCCGCCCTCGGCTTCGTCCTCGGTGCGCTGTGGCGCGTGCTGCCCGGCCGCCGCGGCCCCGCCAAGGCCCTGGGCCTGTTCCTGGTGTACGCCGTCCCCGTCGCCGCCCACTGGATCCTCACCCGGGCGACCGGCCAGGCCTTCGGCACCTGGGCCCTCGATCTGGCGCTGACCCTGTTCGTCCTCACCGTGACGGGCGTGGTCATGGACATCGACACATTCCGTCAGGAGGGCATCTACTGGCCTACCAAGGCGTCCCTGCTGTTGTCGATCTACCAGCTGCGGACGGCCTCGGTGCAACTGGCGTTCCTCGTCGCCCAGGTAGTGGCCCTCGTCGGCCTCTGGCAGCAGCTGAAGGGCAACGACCCCATGATCCTCATCCAGCCGGGCGAGGCCACCGACAAGTCGGGTGGCCCCGACGCCTCGAACCCCTGATCCGCACCGGCGGCGCACAGACTCCTGCCGAGTGTAGGGAAACCGGCTCGGCCCGGAGAGGTGAAGCGTGAAATCCGGGGGAGCCGGGGAGGGACGTGGAGGAACATCATGCGGCGTGCCGCGTCGGAGAAGTGAGGGAGCCGGTGAAGGAACTGCGGGCGGCGTCGGAGAAGCTCCGGGGCGAACCGGTAGGTGGGGCGCGCGACGCACGCTGTCCGGTGTCTCGATGAGGGTCCCCGTCGGCAGTCACGTCGTGGACACCCGCACCGGACGGCTCGGCATCGTCATGGGGCACGAGGGCCCCTACCTCCAGCTCAGACCCTACGGCGGCGGCAAGGAGTGGGACGTCGCGCCCGACGCCGTACGGTACGCGACCCCGGCCGAGCGGCTCAGCGCGGCGACCGCGTACGCCAACGCCCGCAGCCGGGGTGAGGGGCCGTGACCGCCCTGTCGTAGGGTGCGGGTCCGCGTGAGTACGCCGACACCATCAGCCACCCCGACCGGGCCCGCCGACCCCTCGACGTACGGGACAATGACCCCATGAGCCTTTTCCGGGACGACGGCATCGTCCTGCGGACGCAGAAGCTCGGAGAAGCGGACCGCATCATCACCCTCCTCACCCGGGGCCACGGGCGCGTGCGGGCCGTCGCGCGGGGTGTGCGGCGGACCAAGTCCAAGTTCGGGGCGCGACTCGAACCCTTCTCCCATGTCGACGTGCAGTTCTTCGCGCGCGGCAGCGAGCTGATCGGGCGCGGGCTGCCGCTGTGCACGCAGAGCGAGACCATCGCCGCCTACGGCAGCGGGATCGTCTCCGACTACGCCCGCTACACCGCCGGCACCGCGATGCTGGAGACCGCCGAGCGGTTCACCGATCACGAGGGCGAACCCGCCGTACAGCAGTATCTGCTGCTCGTCGGGGCGCTGCGGACGCTGGCCAATGGCGAGCATGCCCCGCATCTCGTCCTCGACGCCTTCCTGCTGCGCTCCCTCGCCGTCAACGGCTACGCCCCCAGCTTCGGCGACTGCGCGAAATGCGGGCTCCCCGGGCCGAACCGGTTCTTCTCCGTCGGCGCCGGAGGCTCCGTCTGCGTGGACTGCCGGGTGCCCGGCAGCGTCGTACCCTCTCCGCAGACCCTGGAACTCCTCGGCGCGCTGCTTACGGGAGACTGGGGGACAGCGGACGCGTGCGAGCCGCGGTACGTCCGGGAGGGCAGCGGACTGGTCTCCGCCTACCTGCACTGGCATCTGGAACGCGGGCTGCGCTCGCTGCGTTACGTAGAGAAGTAAGCCGGAGAGGAACGAAGCAACATGGTCGTACGTGGTTTCCTGGGGCGCCAGCGCCGCGAGTACAGGACGCCCGAGCCCCACCCCTCCGGCGCCCGCCCGCCGAAGCTCCCCGGCGAGCTCGTCCCGAACCACGTGGCGATCGTCATGGACGGCAACGGCCGCTGGGCGAAGGAGCGCGGGCTGCCCCGCACCGAGGGCCACAAGGTCGGCGCCGAGCGCGTCCTCGACGTCCTCCAGGGCGCCATCGAGATGGGCGTCGAGGCCATCTCGCTGTACGCCTTCTCCACCGAGAACTGGAAGCGCTCGCCCGACGAGGTCCGCTTCCTCATGAACTTCAACCGGGACTTCATCCGGAAGACGAGGGACCAGCTCGACGAGCTCGGGATCCGGGTCCGCTGGGTGGGCCGGATGCCCAAGCTGTGGAAGTCGGTCGCCAAGGAGCTCCAGGTCGCCCAGGAGCAGACCAAGGGCAACGACAAGCTGACGCTGTACTTCTGCATGAACTACGGCGGCCGGGCCGAGATCGCGGACGCCGCGCAGGCGCTCGCGGAGGATGTGAAGGCGGGCCGGCTCGACCCCTCCAAGGTCAATGAGAAGACCCTCGCCAAGTACCTCTACTACCCGGACATGCCGGACGTGGACCTGTTCCTGCGGCCCAGCGGCGAGCAGCGCACCTCCAATTACCTGCTGTGGCAGAGCGCGTACGCCGAGATGGTCTTCCAGGACGTCCTGTGGCCCGACTTCGACCGCCGCGACCTGTGGCGGGCCTGCGTCGAGTACGCCTCCCGCGACCGCCGCTTCGGCGGCGCCCTGCCCAACGAGGAGCTGCTGGCGATGGAGGGCAAGCAGACCGCTCCCTGATCGGGGACATGGCCATGTCGCGGCCACTCGGCGTTCACGGGGGTCGCGCACGATCCGGCCATGAAGGTCACGCACCGCGTTCTCCCCGCCGCCCTCGCCCTGGGCACCCTGCTGGTCGCGGCCCTGCCCGCGCAGGCCGCGCACCAGCCCGCCCACGCCACGAGCTACGGCACCAAGGCCCCGTACGCCCCGGCGCAGAGCGCGCACTCCTACCAGCGCCCGCCCGCCGGCTTCACCCCGGTCTTCACGGAGAACGTCTCCCGGCACGGCTCCCGTGCCGCCTCCGACAGCGAGGACGGCGATCTCGTCCTCGCGCTGTGGGACAAGGCCGAGACCGCGGGCCAACTCACCCGGAAGGGCAAGGAGTTCGGCCCCACGGTGCGCGCCCTCCAGGCCGCCATGGCGAAGGTCGGCTACGGCAACCTCAGCGCGCGCGGCAAGCAGGAGATGCGGGACACCGCGGCGCGCATGCAGCGGCGGCTGCCCTCCCTCTTCGCGCGGATCGCCGCCGACGGAGAGAAGATCGACGTCGTCAGCTCCGGGCAGGGCCGCGCCATCGACAGCGCGAACGAGTACGCCGGTGAGCTCGCCGCGACCGACCCGGCCCTGAAGCCGCTGATCGGCGCGACCCGCACCGACAAGGACCTGCTCTACTTCCACAAGGCCGCCGGCGGCGCCGCCTACCGCGACTACATCGACCACGACCAGCGGCTCGCCGCGACCCTGAAGGCGATCACCGACCAGCCCCGCACCCACGAGGCCGCCCGCAACGTCCTGCGCCGCCTCTTCACGGCCGCCTTCGTCGAGCAGCTCAGCGCCGCCGACCAGGTCGCCGCCGCCCAGGCCGTCTACAACCTCTACGCCATCGCCCCCGCGATGAGCGAGGAGAGCCCGGACGGCAAGGGCTGGGGCATGCAGCGGTACATTTCGCGCTCGGACGCCGCCTGGTTCGGCTATTTCTCCGACGCCGAGGACTTCTACGAGAAGGGTCCCGGCTTCGCGGACAGCGACATCACGTACAAGATGGCCGACGTCCTGCTCGACGACTTCTTCCAGCAGGTCGAGGCGGAGCGGGCGGGGACCAGCACGCTCGGCGCCGAACTCCGCTTCTCCCACGCCGAGGAGATCATCCCGCTGGCCGCGCTGATGGGCCTGCCGGGCAGCACCCAGCCGGTCACCGCGCAGCAGCCGTACACGTACGCCACCAACCCGTGGCGCGGCGCCTCGGTCTCGCCGCTCGGCGCGAACATCCAGTGGGACGTCTTCCGCAAGGGCGACCGCTGGCTGGTGCGGATGCTCTACAACGAGAAGGAGACCGCGTTCAAGACGGGCTGCGAGCCGGTCGCGAAGGGCAGCACGTTCTACGACCTGGACGAACTGGAGAGGTGCTTCGGCCGTGCGTAGGCGGTGGGCGTACGATCCCGCCTCATGGTCATGAACATGGGGCGGGACGCCGAACAGGGCGTGGTCGAGCTGGCGTACCAGCCGGTCGTCGGGGACTACGCGGGGGCGCTGCGGGAGCGCCGGCGCTTCAATCGTGCGGGGCGGCTCCAGAAGGTGGCGCTGGTACTGATCGCGCTCGCCTGGGTGCTGAACCTCGCGACTGCGGTGAGCGGCGGGGACTCCCACCCGTTTCTGCTGATCTGGATGCCCCTGACGGTGGCGCTGGTGCTGTGCCAGCCCTGGTTGACGGCCCGCCAGGTGTTCAAGGCCGCCGCCCGCAACGGGGTCTACCGGGCGACGGTGTCGGACGCGGGCCTGACGGTGGTCACCGAGCACAGCTCGACCTCGGTGGGCTTCGCGGCCCAGCCGCGCTACCGGGAGACCAAGGAGCTGTTCGTCCTGTACAGCGACGACAAGAACGCCACCTGCTTCACGGTGCTGCCCAAGCGGGGCGTCGCGGACCCCGCCGACGTGGACCGGTTGCGCGGGATCCTCGACCGGAACCTGAGCCGGGTCTGACGCGCTGGGGTCAGCCGGCGGAGGCCGCCGCGCAGTCCGCGCACGTGCCGAAGATCTCCACCGTGTGCGCCACGTTGACGTAGCCGTGCTCCGCCGCGATGGCCTCGGCCCACTTCTCCACCGCCGGGCCCTCGACCTCCACTGCCTTGCCGCAGACGCGGCAGACGAGGTGGTGGTGATGGTCGCCGGTGGAGCAGCGGCGGTAGACGGACTCGCCGTCGGAGGTGCGCAGGACGTCGACCTCACCGGCGTCGGCGAGGTTCTGGAGCGTGCGGTAGACCGTGGTCAGGCCGACCGAGTCGCCCTTGTGCTTGAGCATGTCGTGGAGCTCCTGCGCGCTGCGGAACTCGTCGACCTCGTCCAGGGCCGCCGCCACGGCAGCCCGCTGCCGGGTCGAACGGCCCTTCACGGGCGGTCCAGCGGTCGTCACCGGTTGCCTCCTCACACCTTCTGCGTCTGCCGGGCCATTGTGCCAGCCCGCGCAGTGCCCAGTCAGACGCCTACCTTTCCCTCGCCAGCCCGACTGGCCGGAATCACACACTCCGCCGGGTCCCCGGCGGTCCGCGCGGCCGCTGCCGCTCGCGCCCGGCGGCGGGCCAGCGGGGTGGCCAGGGCCGTGGTCAGGATGAATGCCGCGATGGTCAGCAGGACGATCGTCGCGCCGGGCGGGACGTCCTGGTAGTACGACGTGGCGGTGCCGCTGATGGTGACCGTGACGCCGATGGCCACGGCGATCGCGAAGGTCGCGGCGAAACTGCGGCTGAGCTGCTGCGCCGCCGCCACCGGGACGACCATGAGGGCCGAGACCAGCAGGAGGCCCACCACCCGCATGGCGACCGTGACGGTCACGGCCGCGGTGATCGCCGTCAGCAGGTTCAGGGCGCGCACCGGCAGTCCCGTGACCCGCGCGAACTCCTCGTCCTGGCTGACCGCGAAGAGCTGGCGGCGCAGACCCAGGGTGACCAGCACCACGAAGGCCGCGAGCAGACAGATCGCCGTCACGTCCGACTGCGACACCGTCGACAGCGAGCCGAAGAGGTACGAGGTGAGGTTGGCGTTGGAGCCGGTGGGCGCGAGGTTGATGAACATCACGCCGCCGGCCATGCCGCCGTAGAAGAGCATCGCGAGGGCGATGTCGCCGCGGGTCTTGCCGTACCAGCGGATCAGCTCCATGAGCACCGCGCCGAGGACGGAGACGAGGGTCGCCATCCACACCGGCGAGGTGTTCAGCAGGAAGCCGAGGCCGACGCCGGTCATGGCCACATGGCCGATGCCGTCGCCCATGAGGGCCTGGCGGCGCTGGACGAGGTAGATGCCCACGGCCGGGGCGGTGATGCCGACCAGGACGGCGGCGAGCAGGGCCCGCTGCATGAAGGCGTAGTCGAGGATCTCCATCAGCTCAGCAGTCCCGTGTGGATCGGCTCGTGGGGGTGGACGTGGTCGTGGCCGGGGAGCGCGTGCTGGCCGACCGCCTTCGGGGGCGGTCCGTCGTGCAGGACACAGCCGTCGCGGAGCACGACCGCGCGGTCGATCAGGGGCTCCAGGGGGCCCAGTTCGTGCAGCACCAGCAGGACCGTCGTACCGGCCGCGACCTGCTCCTCCAGGGTGTGCGCGAGCACCTCCTGGCTGGCCAGGTCGACGCCCGCCATCGGCTCGTCCATGATCAGCAGTTCGGGTTCGGCGGCGAGCGCGCGGGCGATCAGCACGCGCTGGTGCTGGCCGCCGGACAGCGCGTCCACCGAGTCCTTCGCACGGTCCGCCATGCCGACCAGCTCCAGGGCCCGGCGCACGGCCTCGCGGTCGGACTTGCGCAGCACGCCGAAGCGGGCGCGGGACAGACGGCCCGAGGAGACGACCTCGGTGACCGTCGCCGGGACGCCGCCCGCGGCGGTGGTGCGCTGCGGGACGTAGCCGACGCGCGCCCAGTCCTTGAACGCCTTGCGGGGGGTGCCGAACAGGCGTATCTCGCCCGCGGCGAGCGGCACTTGGCCGATGATGCTGCGCACGGCCGTCGACTTGCCGGAACCGTTGGCGCCGAGCAGCGCGACGACCTCACCGCGGTTCACGGTGAGGTCGATGCCGCGCAGCACGGGCCGCGAGCCCAGGTCGGCGCGGACGCCGCGCAGGGAGATGACGGGCTCGGACACGAACTCCTCCGGGTGGGTCATTTGGCGCCTAGCGCGCTCTGCAGCGCCTTGAGGTTGGACTCCATGACCTGGAAGTAGTCGTCGCCCTTGGACTTGGACGTGATGCCCTCGATCGGGTCGAGGACGTCCGTCCTGAGGTTCGCGTCGGAGGCGATGGTCTTCGCGGTCTTGTCGCTGACGAGCGTCTCGTAGAACACGGTGGTGACGCCGTCGGCCTTGGCCATCTTCTCAAGGTCCTTGACGCGGTTGGCGCTGGGCTCCGACTCGGGGTCGAGGCCGTTGATGGCCTCCTCGGTCAGGCCGTAGCGCTCGGCGAGGTAGCCGAAGGCGGCGTGGGTGGTGATGAACACCTTGGTCTTGGTGTTCTTCAGCCCGGCCTCGAACCGGGTGTTGAGGCCGGCGAGCTTCTTCACCAGGGCCGCGGTGTTCTTCTTGTAGTCGGCCGCGTGGTCCGGGTCGGCCTTCTCGAAGGCCTTGCCGACGCCCTCCGCGACCTGGGCGTAGCGCACCGGGTCGAGCCAGATGTGGGGGTCGAGGCCGGCCAGTTCCTCGTTCGCGTGGTCGTCGTGCTCGGCCGCGTGGCCGCCGACCTCGTTGCCGTGCTTCTCCAGCGTGGTGAGGGAGGCGGCGTCGATCTTGGTCTTGACCTCGGACTGGGCCACCGCGTCGTCGACGGAGGGCTGGAGGTTCTTGAGGTAGAGCACCGCGTCGGACTCCTGGAGCTGCGCGGTCTGCTTGGCGCTGATCTCCAGGTCGTGAGGCTCCTGGCCGGGCTCGGTGAGGCTGGTGACGTGCACGTGGTCCCCGCCGATCTGCTCGGCGAGGTAGGCCATCGGATAGAACGAGGCGACGACGTCGAACTTGTCCGTGTTGCCGGCCGCGCTCGCGCCGGAGCACGCGGAGAGGGTCCCGAGACCGAGGGCGGAGACGGCCGCGATGACGGTCCCGGATATGTGCTGTCGTCGTACGTTCATGACAGTCATTTTCAACAAATATGGAAACCGTTGTCAACAAAGCTGGGTAAGGGGCCGGTGAGAGGGGTGGAGGCCCGGACCGATTTGATACCGGGGGTGTCGGCGCCGGTAACCTGAGTCATTCGCTGCCGTCCATTCGTCATGAAGAGAGCACCGTGGCCGCCGACAAGATCGACACCATCGTCAGCCTGAGCAAGCGCCGTGGCTTCGTTTTCCCCTGTAGTGAGATCTACGGCGGTCAGCGCGCCGCCTGGGACTACGGACACCTGGGTGTCGAGCTCAAGGAGAACCTCAAGCGCCAGTGGTGGCGTTACATGGTGACGTCGCGCGAGGACGTGGTCGGTATCGACTCGTCCGTGATCCTGGCTCCCGAGGTCTGGGTGGCCTCCGGTCACGTCGCCACCTTCTCGGACCCGCTGACCGAGTGCACCTCCTGCCACAAGCGTTACCGCGCGGACCACCTGGAGGAGGCGTACGAGGAGAAGAAGGGCCGCCTCCCCGAGAACGGCCTCGCCGACATCAACTGCCCGAACTGCGGCACCAAGGGCCAGTTCACCGAGCCCAAGCAGTTCTCGGGTCTGCTCTCCACGCACCTCGGCCCGACCCAGGACTCCGGTTCCGTCGCGTACCTGCGCCCGGAGACCGCCCAGGGCATCTTCATCAACTTCGCCCTGACGCAGACCGCCGCGCGCAAGAAGCCGCCGTTCGGCATCGCGCAGATGGGCAAGTCCTTCCGCAACGAGATCACGCCCGGCAACTTCATCTTCCGCACCCGCGAGTTCGAGCAGATGGAGATGGAGTTCTTCGTCAAGCCGGGCGAGGACGAGAAGTGGCAGGAGTACTGGATGCAGGAGCGGTGGAACTGGTACACCGGCCTGGGTCTGCGTGAAGAGAACATGCGGTGGTACGAGCACCCGCAGGAGAAGCTCTCCCACTACTCCAAGCGCACCGCCGACATCGAGTACCGCTTCCAGTTCGGCGGCAGCGAGTGGGGCGAGCTGGAGGGTGTCGCCAACCGCACCGACTACGACCTCACCGCGCACTCCAAGGCCTCCGGCCAGGACCTCCAGTTCTTCGACCAGGAGGCCGGTGAGCGCTACACCCCGTACGTCATCGAGCCCGCCGCCGGTGTCGGCCGCACCATGCTGGCGTTCCTGCTCGACGCCTACGTCGAGGACGAGGCGCCCAACGCCAAGGGCAAGCTGGAGAAGCGCACGGTGCTCCGGCTCGACCACCGCATCGCCCCGGTGAAGGTCGCGGTGCTGCCGCTCTCCCGCAACCCCGAGCTGTCCCCGAAGGCCAAGGGCCTCGCCCAGGCGCTGCGCCAGAACTGGAACATCGAGTTCGACGACGCCGGCGCCATCGGCCGCCGCTACCGCCGCCAGGACGAGATCGGTACGCCGTACTGCGTGACGGTCGACTTCGACACGCTGGACGACAACGCCGTGACCGTCCGCGAGCGTGACTCGATGAAGCAGGAGCGCGTGTCCCTCGACCAGATCGAGGGCTACCTGGCGAGCCGCCTCGTCGGCTGCTAGGACGCGAAGCCTCTCCGCATCGGCCCTTGGTGCGGGTCCCTCAGGGGACCTGCGTCGAGGGCCGTTGTGCTGTCCGGGGAGCCTTTGCTGATGGCTGATGACTGATGGCACTGACGGATGACAGCTGACAGATATTGAAATCTGTCAGCTGTCATGTCAGGCTGGACGGCATGACGACTCAGACCCCCCGCACCCTCGGAACCACCGGCCCCCAGGTCTTCCCCCTCGGCCTCGGCTGCATGGGGATGTCCGGCATGTACGGCGAGGCGGACCGTGCCGAGTCCATCGCCACCATCCACGCCGCCCTGGAAGCAGGCGTCACCCTGCTCGACACCGGCGACTTCTACGGCATGGGCCACAACGAACTGCTCGTCGCCGAGGCCCTGCGCACCGCCCCGCCCGCCCTCCGGGAGAACGCGCTGCTCAGCGTGAAGTTCGGCGCCCAGCGCGGCCCGGACGGCTCCTGGCTCGGCTACGACACGCGCCCGGCCGCCGTGAAGACCTGGGCCGCCTACTCCCTCCAGCGTCTCGGCGTCGACCACATCGACGTCTACCGCCCCGCCCGGCTCGACCCGAACGTGCCGATCGAGGAGACCGTCGGCGCGATCTCGGAACTCGTCGAGCAGGGATACGTCCGCCACATCGGCCTGAGCGAGGTCGGCGCCGACACCATCCGCCGGGCCGCCGCGACCGCCCCGATCGCCGACCTCCAGATCGAGTACGCGATCATCTCCCGCGGCCCGGAGCGGGAGATCCTGCCCACCCTGCGCGAGCTGGGCATCGCCGTCACCGCGTACGGTGTGCTCTCGCGCGGGCTGCTCTCCGGCCATGTCACACCCGGCCAGGAGTACGCGGCGAACGACTTCCGCGCCCACTCGCCCCGCTTCCAGGGCGACAACCTCCAGCACAACCTCACTCTGGTCGAGGCCCTGCGCAAGATCGCCGAGCAGAAGGGCGTCTCCGTCGCGCAGATCGCGATCGCCTGGGTGATGTCCCAGGGCGACGACATCGTGCCGCTGATCGGCGCCAAGACCCGGGCGCGGCTCGACGAGGCCCTGGGCGCCCTGGACGTGACGCTGGACGCGGCCGACCTCGCCGCCGTCGAGGCCGCCGTACCGGCGGACGCGGCGGCCGGCGACCGGTACGCCCCCGCCCAGATGGCCATGCTCGACAGCGAGCGCTGATCGCGACGCCGGGTACCGTCTAGGCATGCCCGCCACCAGCGAGACCCTGACCGCCGAGCGCATCCTCGAAGCCACCGAGGAGGTGCTGCGCCGCCACGGCCCGGCCAAGGCCACCGTGGTCGACGTGGCCCGTGCGCTCGGCGTCAGTCATGGCAGCGTCTACCGGCACTTCCGCACCAAGGCGGCGCTGCGGGAGGCGGTGACGAAGCGGTGGCTGGACCGTACGACCGAGACGCTGGCCCGGATCGCGACGTCCGGCGGCGACCCCGAGACCCGGCTGCGCGAGTGGCTCACCGCCCTGTTCGCCGCCAAGCGCCGCAAGGCCGGTGACGATCCCGAGCTGTTCGCGACCTACCAGGTCCTGGCCGTGGAGAGCGGCGAGGCTGTCAGCGCCCATCTCGCCGATCTCACCGGCCAGTTGGCCCGGATCGTCCAGGACGGCGTCGACACCGGCGTCTTCACCGCCCCCGACCCCGAGGCCACGGCCCGTGCCGTCTTCCACGCCACGGGCCGCTTCCACGACCCCGGTTACGCCGCCGCCTGGCAACGCCACGACATCCAGGCCGAGTTCGAGGCCGTCGTGGACCTTCTCGTCCGGGGGCTGCGGGCCTGAGGGGTCAGTCGTCCTTCGGGTTCACCGTCGCCTGATGGGCCTCCAGCAGATGTTCCTCCGCCTTCAGCCAGGGCAGGAACTGTGCGGCCTTCTTCCAGCCGCAGGTGTCGCATCTGATCGTGCGCTGGGGGCCCTTGCGCAGCACCTGGACGACATGCTCCCGCCCGTGCTGGTCCCAGCGGCTCACCTTGCTCGTGCTGATCTGCAACATGATGCCTCGCCTCCGGTGAGGCAGTGTGCAGCAATCACAACATCAACAGGAGCTTCTTCACGGCGAGTTCGCTGAACCGTGAACAGTCCTCATCCGACGGTCCGAGGCAGGCGCAGGCTCAGCAGGCCCGTCAGGGCCACTCCCGCCAGTTGGGCGAGGAGCGTGGTGATCAGGGCGTCGCGCATGCCCAGGGTGGGGATCAGGGAGAGGAACAGCGTGCCGAGGGTGGCCACGCCCAGCGCCAGAGCGGCCTGCTGGGTGGTGATCATCACGCCGCTGCCCACGCCCGCCCGGGCCTGCGGAACCTCGGAGAGGACGATGCGGAAGATCACGGGGAGTTGGAGGGCCTGGCCCGCGCCCGCGATCGCCGCGCCCGGCAGCAGTTCGACCAGGCCGAGGTCCGGCCAGGAGCGCCAGGCCGCGAGGGCCATCAGGGCCACGCCCACCGCCTGGATCACCGCACCCGCGGTGACGACCCGTGTGCCGTACTTCGCGACCAGCCGCGGGCCCGCGAGCGAGGTGAAGAAGAACACCACCGCCATGGGCGCGAGAGCGAGCCCCGCCTTGACGGGCCCCAGCCCGGCGCCGCGCTGCAACGCCACCGCGATCACGAACATGAAGCCGCTGAACCCGATCGAGAACGGCACGATCATCACGAGCCCGCGCCGCAGCGACACCAGCCGGAACAGGCTCGGCGGGACCAGGGGCGTACGGCCGCGCCGGTCCGCCCCGCGCTCCACCGCCCAGAACGCCGCCGCCGCGAACGGGAACGCCGCCAGCGACAGCCACGTCCACAGCGGCCAGCCCGCCGCCCGGCCCTCGGTCAGCGGGGCCAGCAGGGTGAGCAGGGAGACGCCCAGCAGGACCGTGCCGGGGCCGTCCACCGGCTCGGGGCGCGGGGAGCGGGTCTCCGGTACGGCACGGGCGGCGAGGACCAGGCCGAGGACGACGACCGGGACGTTGACGAGGAAGACCGAGCGCCAGCCGGTGCCCGCGATGTCGGCCGCGACCAGCACCCCGCCGAGGATCTGGCCGGCGACCATGGACAGGCCCGCCGTGGCGCCGTACAGGCCCATGGCCTTCGCGCGGCGCTGGCCGCTGGTCGCCGCCTGGATGGTGGCCAGCACCTGGGGCAGCATCGCGGCCGACGCGGCGCCCTGCGCGACCCGGGCCGCGACCAGCGTCCACGCGGTGGGCGCGAGCCCGCAGGCCAGCGAGGTCAGGCCGAAGGCCGCCATGCCGCCGAGGAAGAGCCGGCGCCGGCCGAAGAGATCGCCGAGCCGGCCGCCCAGGACGAGCAGCACGGCGTACGCCAACCCGTAACCGGACACGACGAGTTCGAGGACCGACTCGCTCGCCGACAGGTCCCGGCCGATCGTGGGCAGGGCGACGTTGACGATGAAGAAGTCGATGAGGGGCAGTGCCGCGCCGAGCAGCACCGTGAAGAGACCGAGGCCGCCGAGCACGGGCGGTGCGCCGGTGGTGTCGAGGTGACGTGGAGTGATGGTTTCGGTGGTCACGTACTCCAGCGTCCGCCGGACCTCAGACTGGTACCAGAGTGTCTTTATCCTGGTAGAAGGAGTACCTGGAAACAGGGTTCGCCCGGCGGCACGCTGGAGGCATGACGACGATGGCCGAGGTGACGGTTACGGCCCCCGCGAGCTCCGGCGCGACGGGAGCCGCGGAGGTGCGGCGGCATGAGCTCGCCGCGTTCCTGCGGCACCGGCGTGAGCACATCAGCCCCGAGCAGGTCGGTCTGCCCCGAGGGCGCCGGCGCCGGACGCCCGGGCTGCGGCGCGAGGAGGTCGCGCATCTCTCGGCGGTCGGCGTCACCTGGTACACGTGGCTGGAGCAGGCGCGGGACATCCAGGTCTCGGTACAGGTCCTGGACGCGCTGGCCCGCACCCTGCTCCTGGATCGCAGCGAGCGGGCCCACCTCTTCCAGCTCGCCGGCGCGGTCGACCCGACGCCGGCCACCACCTGTCCCTCCATCACCCCCGCGATCCAACGTGTCCTGGAACAGCTGGAGCCCATCCCGGCGTGCGTGCAGAACAGCCGGTACGACATCCTCGCCTACAACCGCACGTACGGGCTGCTGCTCTGCGACCTCGACGCGGTGCCCGCGGAGGACCGCAACTGCCTGATCCTCTCCTACACGCACGAGCCGTGGCGGTCCTCGATCGTGCACCTGGACCAGACCCAGCGCCTCATGGCCGCCCGCTTCCGCGCCACCATGGCCGGGCACCTCGGTGAGCCGGCCTGGAAGATGCTCCTCCAGCGCCTGCGCACCGAGTCCCCCGAATTCCGCGAGGTCTGGGACCGGCATGAGGTCGACGCCCATCGCGGCAAGCGCAAGGAGTTCCTGAACCGGTACGTGGGCCGGGTCGCGGTCGATCACACCGACATGTGGCTGGGGCCGGAGGCGGGGCCGCGCATCGTGACGTACGTGCCGGCGGACGAGGAGTCCAAGGAGCGGCTGGAACGGCTGCACGCGATCGCCCTGGAACGGACCCCCAACGGCGCTTAGGCGGACACCCCCACAGCCTCCCGCACCTCAGCAGACGACAACCGCTCGGCCACCCGCTCCGCACTGCGCCGAGCCCGCACCCCACTGCTCAGCGCACCCAGCACCAGCACCGCGAACCCGCACCCGGCAAGAATCCACCACCCCGGCCCGGCGGCCGACACAAAGGCTTCGGCATACGACGACGATCGCACCCCGGCCGCCAGCACCGCACCGATCACCGCGACCCCCAGCGTCTGCCCGAGCTGCCGACTCGTGGAGGCGACCGCCGCCGCCACCCCGGCCTGGGCGCGCGGCATCCCGGACACCGCCGTATTCGTGATCGGCGCGTTCACGAACCCGAAGCCGACGCCGAACAGGACGTATCCGATGAAGAGCGTGACGTCCGAGGTCTCCGCGTCGAACGCCGCGAACATCACCCCGCTCGCCGTCATCGCGACCCCGGCGATCAGCAGCGGCACACGCGGCCCCCGGGTGCCGACCAGCCGCCCGGACATCGGCGCGCACAGGAACGTCGGCACCGCCATCGGCAGCATCCACAACCCCGCGTGCAGCGCGTCCAGCCCCCGGACGTTCTGCAGATACAGCGTCGACAGGAACAGGAACCCGCCCAGCGCCGCGAACGCGCTGATCGCGATCACCGTCGCCCCGCTGAAGGGAACGGAACGGAAGAACCGCAGGTCGATGAGGGGCTCCTCGCGCCGCGGCTCGTACCCGAGGATGCCCAGCAGCGCGGCCAGTGCCAGCGCGGCGTACGGCAGTGTCGAGGTGAACCCGGCGTTCGGGGCCTCGATGATCGCGTACGTCAGTGAGCCGAACAGCACGATCACCAGGAACTGGCCCAGCGGGTCGGGGCGTTTGGCCTTGGGGGCGCGGGACTCGGGGACGTAGCGGAGGGTGAGCAGGAGGGCGGCGAGGCCGACCGGGAGGTTGATCCAGAAGATCGAGCGCCAGCCCACCGAGTCCACGAGCAGGCCGCCCACCAGTGGTCCGGCGGCCATCGAGATGCCGACCACCGCGCCCCACGCGCCGATCGCGCGGGCGCGCTCACGCGGGTCCGTGAAGGTGTTGGTGATGATCGACATCGCGACCGGGTTGAGCATCGAGCCGCCGACCGCCTGCACCATGCGGAAGACGACGAGCGCCTCCAGGTTCGGGGCGAGGGAGCACAGCACCGAGCCGAGCGTGAAGACGACCAGGCCCGCCATGAAGACCCGCTTGCGGCCGATCCGGTCGGCCGTCGACCCGGCCAGCATCAGCAGCGAGGCCAGGACGAGCGTGTAGGCGTCGATCGTCCACTGCAGGCCCGACGTGGTGGCGTCGAGGTCGTGCTGCATGGACGGCAGGGCGACGTTCAGCACCGTGTTGTCGAGGCTCACGATCAGCAGGCTCATGCAGCAGATCGCGAGGACGAGGAGGCGCCGGCGGTGGCTGAGCTCGGGCATGCGCTCCAGCGTACGCCGATTTCGATAGTGCGTCTAACTAATGGTCATTACATGATCGAGTGGGAATCGAGCAGGGGTCCAGCGGGGGTCCAGCAAGGGGCGAGCGGGAATCGAGCGCGGGGCACGGGTCGTCGTACGCGACAATGGGGGAATGTCCACGACCACCGCGCCCCTCCAGATCGGGCCGCACACCGTTCAGCCGCCCGTCGTCCTGGCACCCATGGCCGGGATCACCAACGCGCCCTTCCGCACCCTGTGCCGGGAGTTCAGCGGGGGCAAGGGGCTGTTCGTGAGCGAGATGATCACGACGCGGGCGCTGGTCGAGCGCAACGAGAAGACCATGCAGCTGGTCCACTTCGACGAGAGCGAGAAGCCGCGCTCCATCCAGCTGTACGGCGTCGACCCGGCCACCGTCGGCAAGGCCGTCCGCATGATCGCGGAGGAGGGGCTCGCCGATCACATCGACCTGAACTTCGGGTGCCCGGTGCCGAAGGTGACGCGCAAGGGCGGCGGGTCGGCGTTGCCGTACAAGCGGCCTTTGCTGCGGGCGATCCTGCGTGAGGCGGTGTCGGGGGCGGGCGATCTGCCGGTCACGATGAAGATGCGCAAGGGCATCGACGACGACCACATCACCTACCTCGACGCCGGGCGGATCGCGGTCGAGGAGGGCGTGACGGCGATCGCGCTGCACGGGCGTACGGCGGCGCAGCACTACGGCGGCACGGCCGACTGGGACGCCATCGCGCGCCTGAAGGAGCATGTGCCCGAGATCCCGGTCCTCGGCAACGGCGACATCTGGTCGGCGGAGGACGCGCTGCGAATGGTGCGCGAGACCGGCTGCGACGGCGTGGTCGTGGGGCGTGGGTGCCTGGGGCGGCCGTGGCTGTTCGCGGACCTGGTGGCGGCGTTCGAGGGGCGTACGGAGGACATCTCGCGTCCGTCGCTGCGTGAGGTGGCCGACATCATGGTCCGCCATGCGCGGTTGCTCGGGGAGTGGATCGGCGACGAGTCCAAGGGTGTGGTCGACTTCCGCAAGCATGTCGCCTGGTATCTGAAGGGCTTCGCGGTCGGCAGCGAGATGCGCAAGCGGCTGGCGATCACGTCGTCGCTGGAGGAACTGCGGTCGGGGCTCGACGAGTTGGACCTCGACCAGGCGTGGCCGGTGGGGGCGGACGGTCCTCGGGGGCGTACGTCGGGGAACAACCGGGTTGTCCTGCCGGATGGTTGGCTGAAGGATCCGTACGACTGCGCGGGTGTCGGCGAGGACGCGGAACTGGACACGTCCGGCGGGTGAGCCGTGGGTGCGGCCGGGTGGGGGTTCGCGTTCGCGGGGCGGTTCGTTGGGGGTCGGGGCCGCGCCGGGGGGTGTCCGTCCTCGGAACGGCGCGGAATCGGTCGCCTGTCAAGGGCGGCCGTGTTGACGCGCCAACCGCTGCGGGCGGACACCCCCCGACACGTCCCCTTCCCGCCGTCGCGCGCTGCGGGTCCGCGGGGGCGGCTGCTCAGTCCTTCGACGGGTGCGGTGTCGATCCGTATGCCTTCAGGAAGCGGTCGCGGAACGCGCTCATCTTCCAGACCGGGGCGTTGTGGGCCGGCTTCAGGCCCTCCGTCCAGTTCCAGTCGGCGATCTTGTCCAGGACCTTGGGGTCCTTGGCCACTATGGAGATCGGGACGTCGCGGCTGGCGTGGTTGCCGCTGACCCGGGCTATGGGCTGGTGGTCGCCCAGGAAGACCAGGAGGGTGTTCTTGGTGCCGTAGCGCTCCAGCCACTGGGTGAGGGCCGTCACCGAGTACTGGATCGACTTGCCGTACTCCTCGCGGGACCTGGTGGGGTCCGTGATGATGTCCGCGGGCTTTTTGCCCGCCTTCTGGATGGCGTTGAAGATCTTGCCGTCGCCCAGGTCGTTCCAGTCGACCATCTTGGGGATCGGGGCCCACGGTTGGTGGCTGGAGGTCAGGATGACCTCCGACATCAGGGGCTTGTCCCGCTTCTTGCCGTGGACCTGGCGCTGGAAGGCCTCCAGGGCGTACTGGTCGGGCATCGTCGACCAGCTGAACTTCGGGCCCTGATAGCCGAGTTGGAAGGCGTTGTAGACCTTGTCCAAGCCGTAGTAGCGCTGCTCCGGCCAGCCCTTCTGGATGCCCGGCATAACGCCGACCGTGTCCCATGCGCCCGTCTTCTGGAACGCCTTGGTGAGGCTGAGGTGGTCGCTGGCCATGACGGTGCGGTAGCGCTGCTGGTTGTCGATCCACAGGCCGGACAGGGTGGTGGAGTGGCCCAGCCAGCTGCTGCCGCCGTACGTCGCCGACGTCAGCCAGCCGCTGCGCGCGCTGTAGCCCGCCTTCTTGAGGGCCTCGGTGCTGGTGGTGAGCGTCCGGTCCACGCCCGGCGCCATGATCGGGTCCTCGATCGCGCTGCGGCCGTAGCTCTCGATGAAGGTGAAGATCACGTCCTTGCCCCGGAGGTCGGGGACGAGCTGGCTGCCGGGGGTCGCCCCGAACGTGTCCGACTTGGCCTCGCGGGCGAACGCCGCCTCGTCGCGGATCGTGTCCGTCACCCGCGTCGCCTGGATCTTCAGCGCCGCCGCGGCCCGGTCGGCGGCGATCGGCATGCCGCCGAGCTGGAGCCCGAGGGCGTAACAGGTGATCCAGACGATGGCCGCGATCAGGGTGCCCCGGGTCGCCTTCGCCCGGTTCGCCACGAGTACGTTGCTCAGCCTGACCATGGCCAGGGCCGTCAGGGACAGCAGGAGCAGGACGAGGACGATCGCTCCGACGGTGGCGAGGACGGTGACCGTTCCGCCCATCGAGTCCTTCATGTACGACTGCGCGTCGTCCAGCAGCTCCCAGTCCAGGATCATGTTGAAGCCCCGGCCCAGGTAGTCCCGGAAGCCCATGTCCAGCAGGTTCAGGATCGTCAGGACGCCCAGGCCTGCGCCTGACACCGCCGCCACGATGATCCTGGGGCGCCTCGGCAGCCACAGCGCCACCGCCGCCCCGATGATCGCCTCCACCGGGATGCGCGTGAACCGGTTGGGCTTGAGGGCGGGCAGCGCGTTGGGGAGGAGGAGTGCGGCCAGGACGAGAAGGGCGGCGAGGGCGGTGACCGTCCAGCGGAGGATCGGGGGACGGGGGCTGGCTGGGGCGTCGAGGACGACGTCCTCGGTCGGCGGGGGCGTGCTGGTGGAGACGGACACCCGAAGGACCTTCCGTGCGGGACCCGATGGCGTGGTGGCGGGTCCGACATGGGGTCTCGGACCCGCCACATTCGGGTACGGGGTGCCGTGGGTGGCCGTTCAGGGGTGCCGGGCAAACACCAAGCAAACGGCTGCTCAACGCCGTGCTTTCAGGGGCGCGGGGAACTGCGCGACCAGCCGAAGCCCACCCGCACCCGCCCCACAACAGGTCCTGACGAGCTACTAGGCGCCCCCCACCGCCGTCAGCAACGCAAGAGGCGCCGCAGCCGACCGAGCCTCCCGCACACACGCATGCGGATAAGGCACCGGCTCCTGATGCGTGTCCCTGCCGTACCCGGCGATGACTTCCGGGAGCCGATGGCCGGCCGCCGTCGCCGCGTCGACCAAGCCGTGGGCCACCGAGCGCGCCTCGTCGTGCAGCCCGTACCGGGCCAGTCCCAGCGTGATGAGCGCGTTGTCGTGCGGCCACACCGAACCGCGGTGGTACGACAGCGGGTGGTACGCCGCCTGCCCGGCCGCCAGCGTCCGTACGCCCCAGCCCGAGAAGAAGTCCGGTTCCAGCAGGCGCCGGCCCACCACCTCGCCGTACTCCTTGTCCAGCAGCCCCGACCACAGCAGATGCCCGGCGTCGGAGGCGAGCGCGTCGAGTTGGCGGCCGTCGCCGTCCAGGGCGAGGGCGGGGAAGGCGTGGTCCCGCATCCAGAAGTCCCGCTGAAAGCGGTCGCGCAGGTCGCCCGCGGCCTGTTCGAGGAGGGCCGCGTACGTCTCGTCCGCCCACACCGTCCGCGCCAGCCACGCCGTGCGCCGCAGCGCGTCGTACGCGTAGCCCTGCGCGCCCGCCGCCATCACCGCGCCGGAGGCCCGGGTGCCGTCGGAGGAGCAGATGGAGCCGGGGGAGTCCTTCCAGTTCTGGTTGGCGAGGCCGCCCTGGTCGGCGCGGTAGACGAGATAGCCGCGGGAGGTCAGGCCGCCGTGGTCCAGCATCCAGCCGATCGCCGCGCGGGCGTGGGATTCCAGGCGGTGGGCGAGGGTGACGTCCCCGGTCTGTTCGACGTAGGCGCCCAGGAGGACGAGGAAGAGAGGCGTCGCGTCCACCGAGCCGTAGTAGCGGCCGTAGGGGACCTGGCCGAAGTGCGCCAGCTCTCCGTGGCGTACCTCGTGCACGATCTTGCCCGGCTGGGCCACCGCGTTCGCGCCGGTCTCCGTCGCCTGGGCCGCGGCGAGGGCGGGGAGGGTGGCGGCGGCCAGCTGGGGGCGGTAGGGGAGGGCGAAGAGCGAGGTCAGCAGGGCGTCCCGGCCCAGCAGGGTCAGGAACCAGGGGGCGCCTGCCGCCGGGACGTGCAGGGTCTCGCCGTCCGGGCCCGTCGCCGGGACCTGGAGCGAGGCCAGGTCCGCCAGGCCCCGGGCGCACGCGGCGGCCAGTTCGGGCCAGCCGGTCGGGAAGGCCACGCCCTCCACGAACTCGCCCTCCAGGGCGATGAGTTCGGCGTTGAGTGCGGTGGGGGACTTGGGGACGCGGAGGGCGCGTTTGTCGCCGTGCGGGCGGGCCATCACCCGGAGGGTCAGCTCCGCCGTGGCGTGCGACTCCAGGTCCAGCGTCCAGACCAGGCGGCGGGCGCCGGTGCCGGTCTCCTCCACGGCGTCCGGCGCGGGCTCGGCCGTCACCGTCGTGCAGGAACGCCATTCGCCGCGCTGGTAGGTGAACTCCACGCCGGAGTCCAGGACTTCGCGGGAGCGGGTGGCGCCGATCTTGGTGTAGGTGCGGTAGTCGGAGCGGAGTTCGAACTGGTCGGTGAAGTCGGCGTCCGCGGTGACCGCCAGGCGGACCGTGGTGGGGACCGGGCGGTTGCTCGTCACCTTCAGGGATTCCACGAACGCGCCGTCGCCCACCGCCTGTTCGCGGAAGATCGTGTATGCCGGGGGCTCGTTGCGGCCGCCCCGGGGGACCAGGACGCAGCGGGCCGTGTCGCCGTCGGCCACGGGGGTCAGGGTCTCGGGGACGGCGCCGTCCACCGTGAGCTGCCAGCGGCTGAGATGGCGGGCGTCGCGTACGAATAACCCTTCGGGGGACGGGGAGCTGCCGCTCCGGACTCCGCTGATGTCCCCGCCGTCTCCCACGGCCGCGAACGTCCCGCCGCGCACGAGCAGATGATGCCGGTCCGTCATTCCCGGTCCCCTCCCTTGGATCCCGTGTGGGTGGTGGCGCTGTGGAGCAGGTCGAGCGAGAGCGCGGCGGTCCAGCCGAAGCCGGTCGCCCCGCAGGCCTCGCCGGTGTACGGGTCGACGTACTCCGCGAAGTCCGAGGTGTCGGCGAGGTGCAGGACCGCCCTGCGCAGGGCGGCGGCCCGGCCCCGTTCGCCGTGGGTGCGCAGGCCGCGCTCCAGCAGCCAGTTGGTGTTGAACCAGGCCGGGCCGCGCCAGTAGCGGTGCGGGTCGAAGGCCTCGCCGAGCAGGTCGTAACTGGGGACCAGGCGGGTGGTGGCGCCGAGTCCGAAGTGCTTGGAGGCCGTCGTGCGGACCAGGGCCGTGACGACGTCCCGGGGGAGTGTGGGCAGGACGAGGGGGATCAGACCGGAGACGCTGCGCTCCGGGATGAGCCTGCCGGTGCGGACGTCACGGCAGAAGAACATGCCCTCCGCCGGGTCCCAGAGCCGGTCGATCAGGGCCGTGGTCAGGCGCTCGGCCCGGGTGTGGCGGGCGGTGCCCGGGGCGCCCAACTCCTGGGCGATACGGGCCAGTGCGTGCTCGGAGGCGATGAGCAGGGCGTTGAAGGACGGGTCCTCGACCGCGAACTCCCCTGCCCCGTCGGCGTATTCGCCGTCCCGGTAGTCCGTCGCCAGGCGCACGTAGCGGCCGTAGTCCAGGTCCGTGGGGCGGTCCTCCGGGGAGCCGTGGTCGAGGTCGGCGCGGCGGAAGGAGCGGGCCGGGGCCGGGGTGATCCGGCTCAACGGGGCGTCCCAGCAAGGACTGTTGTCCATGCCCTGCTCCCAGGGGTGGACCACCGACGCCAGACCGGCGCCGCCCAGGTCCCTGCGGTGCAGGAGATAGCGGTGCCAGGCGGCCAGGCGGGGGTAGACCCGGGTGAGGAAGCCGCGGGCCCGGGACAGGCCGGGGTCGGCCTGGTGCACCAGCCAGGCGGCCAGCGCGTGCACCGGTGGCTGCACGATGCCGGACGTCTGTACGGTGCGCGGGGCGCCCGCAGCGCGCCCCGCGGTCGAGGAGCGCCAGAAGTCGGGGCTCGGGAAGTACGCGTCGAGCGGCACGGAGGGGTTGAAGACGATGTGCGGGATGCGCCCGTCACCCCATTGGGCGTCGAGCAGCGTCTCCAGTTCCGTCTGTGCCCTTAACGGCGACAGGTGCCGCAGGCCGATCGCGATGAACGCGGAGTCCCAGGACCACTGGTGCGGGTACAGGTTGCGGGAGGGGACCGTGGAGGTGCCCGTCCAGTTGGCCTCCAGTACGTGGGCCGCCCTGACGTGCAGAGAATGTGTCGTGACGTCCGGTTCGTATACGAAGGGTCGGGTCCGGACATGCGAGGTCAGCTGGGCGGTGCGATCCACTCGGGGCTCCCCGAAGACGTTCGGCCTGACCAGTTCGGTCGAGGCCACCTTAGAGTTACGTCTATTTAACACGCAAAACTCAATATGTAATGCAAGCTTGAGAAACACAAGGGGGTGCGCATGAGTGGTCGAGCTCAAGCGAGCGCCGGCGAACTGCTCGAACTGGTGCGAAGCGGACGAGCGACGACTCGTGGTGCCCTGCAACAGGTGACCGGTCTCTCCCGGGCCACCGTCGGCCAGCGCCTCGACCGGCTGTTCCGGGCCGGCTGGCTGCGCGAAGGGGCCGGCGGTCCGGTGGACTCCCCGCTCGGCGGACGCCCCTCCATCACCCTGGAGTTCGACGACTCCCACGCCGTCGTCCTCGGCGCCGACCTCGACACCCGGCACGCCCGCGCCGCCGTCCTCTCCCTGACCGGCGAGATCCTCGCCGAGCACGGCGGGACCCTCGTCATCGAGGACGGTCCGGACGCGGTGCTGGGCGAGCTGGGCCGCTGGTTCGGCGAGCTGCTGGAGAAGGCGGGGCACCGGGCCGGCGAGGTGTGCGGCATCGGGCTCGCCGTGCCGGGGCCGGTCGACAGCGAGAGCGGCCGGGTCGTCCAGCCGCCGATCATGCCGGGCTGGGACGGCTACGACATAAGAGAGCGCCTGGCGAGGGCGTTCAGCGAGCACACCGGCGCCGGCCGGGTGCCGGTCCTTGTCGACAACGACGCCAACCTCATGGCGTACGGCGAACAGCGCACCGGACACCCGGACTGCTCGGCCTTCGTGCTGGTCAAGGTGTCCACCGGTATCGGCGCGGGTGTGGTGGTCGACGGTTCGATCTATCGGGGGATCGACGGGGGCGCCGGGGACATCGGGCACATCCGGGTCGGTACCGACGCGCTGTGCCGGTGCGGGTCGTACGGCTGTCTCGCCGCCGTCGCGAGCGGCGGTGCCGTGGCGCGGCGGCTGGCCGAGCGCGGGGTGCCCGCGGCGTCCGGCTCGGACGTGCGGGACCTGCTGACCGCCGGGCATGTGGAGGCCGCCGCGCTCGCCCGGGAGGCCGGGCGGCAGGTCGGGGACGTGCTGGCGACCGTGGTGACGCTGCTGAACCCCGGGGTGCTGATGATCGCCGGGGATCTGGCCGGAACCCCCTTCCTCACGGGCGTGCGCGAGCTGCTGTACCAGCGGGCGCTGCCGCGCTCCACCGCTCATCTGGACGTCGTCACCTCACGGCTCGGCGAGCGGGCCGGGCTGGTGGGGGCGGGTGCCCTGGTCGTGGAGCACCTGTACGCGCCCGGGCGGGCGGAGGAACGGCTGCTGGCGCTCGGTGTGTGACGTCCGCATGGTGGTACCCGGCCGCTGAGGACGGCGTGATTCTCGCCACCTCTGATCGGGGTGACGCTCAGATGAGCGGATCTTGGGCGACTGCACTTCTCCAAGGGGTGGCACCCAGTGCCACCCCTTGATCGTTCATCGATCGAAATCAGACGTACCCAAAGCCGCTCATGTGAGCGTCATGAGGCGGCTTTGGGATGACATGCGTTCAAGAGATGAACACATGATCACCCGATTGCTTGCCAAGCTTTGACTTTCGATCCGCTGGCAGAGGGCTGGTTACGAGCACATGACGCGCAAGTGGACGTACCCATGAGCCTTCGATCTGGGTATGTTCCCCGTCGTCAGGGCAGCCACCGCGTCCTCGAGGGAGTCGAGAACCGTGTCGGAAAACAAAGAACCCCACGTAGCGAAGTTCGTTTACGACTTCACCGAGGGAAACAAGGACCTCAAGGACCTCCTCGGCGGCAAGGGCGCGAACCTCGCCGAGATGACCAGCCTGGGACTCCCCGTTCCCCCCGGCTTCACCATCACGACCGAAGCCTGCAAGGTCTACCTGGAGAGCGGCGCGGAGCCGGTGGCACTGCGTGACGAGGTGAGTGCGCACCTCGACGCCCTGGAGAAGCGGATGGGCAAGAAGCTCGGCCAGGCCGACGACCCGCTGCTCGTCTCGGTCCGCTCCGGCGCCAAGTTCTCCATGCCCGGCATGATGGACACGGTCCTCAACATCGGCCTCTCCGACAAGTCGGTGAAGGGCCTCGCCGAGCAGGCGGGCGACGAGCGGTTCGCCTGGGACTCCTACCGCCGCCTCATCCAGATGTTCGGCAAGACGGTCCTCGGCGTCGACGGCGAGCTCTTCGAGGAGGCCCTCGACGCCGCGAAGGACGCCAAGAAGGTCGCGGTCGACACCGACCTGGAGGCGGCCGACCTCAAGAAGCTCGTCACCAAGTTCAAGCGGATCGTCAAGACCGAGGCCGGCCGGGACTTCCCGCAGGACCCGCGCGAGCAGATGGACCTCGCGATCAAGGCGGTCTTCGACTCCTGGAACACCGACCGCGCCAAGCTCTACCGCCGCCAGGAGCGCATCCCCGGCGACCTGGGCACGGCCGTCAACGTCTGTTCCATGGTCTTCGGCAACCTCGGCCCCGACTCCGGCACCGGCGTCGCCTTCACCCGCGACCCCGCCTCCGGCCACCAGGGCGTCTACGGCGACTACCTCCAGAACGCCCAGGGCGAGGACGTCGTCGCCGGCATCCGCAACACCGTGCCGCTCGCGGAGCTGGAGCAGATCGACAAGAAGTCGTACGACCAGCTGATGCAGATCATGGAGACGCTGGAGAACCACTACAAGGACCTCTGCGACATCGAGTTCACCATCGAGCGCGGTCAGCTGTGGATGCTCCAGACCCGCGTCGGCAAGCGGACGGCCGGTGCCGCCTTCCGTATCGCCACCCAGCTGGTGGACCAGGGCCTGATCGACGAGGCCGAGGCGCTCCAGCGGGTCACCGGCGCCCAGCTCGCCCAGCTGATGTTCCCCAAGTTCGACGAGGACGCCAAGGTCGAGCAGATCGGCCGGGGAATCGCGGCCTCGCCGGGTGCCGCGGTCGGCAAGGCGGTCTTCGACTCGTACACCGCCGTGAAGTGGTCGCGCTCGGGCGAGAAGGTCATCCTGGTCCGCCGGGAGACCAACCCCGACGACCTCGACGGCATGATCGCGGCCGAGGGCATCCTGACCTCGCGCGGCGGCAAGACCTCGCACGCGGCCGTCGTCGCGCGCGGCATGGGCAAGACCTGTGTCTGCGGCGCCGAGGAGCTGGAGGTCGACACCAAGCGGCGCCGGATGACGGTCCCGGGCGGACACGTCGTCGAGGAGGGCGACGTCATCTCCATCGACGGGTCGAGCGGCAAGGTCTACCTGGGCGAGGTCCCGGTGGTCCCCTCCCCGGTCGTGGAGTACTTCGAGGGCCGCATGCACGCGGGCGCCCAGGACGCCGACGAACTCGTCGAGGCCGTGCACCGGATCATGGCCTTCGCCGACCGCAAGCGCCGGCTGCGGGTGCGCGCCAACGCGGACAACGCCGAGGACGCGCTGCGCGCCCGTCGCTTCGGCGCGCAGGGCATCGGGCTGTGCCGTACCGAGCACATGTTCCTCGGTGAGCGCCGCGAGATGGTCGAGAAGCTGATCCTCGCCGACACGCAGGAGGAGCGGGAGTCCGCCCTGGCGGAGCTGCTGCCGCTGCAGAAGAAGGACTTCGTCGAGCTGTTCTCGGCGATGGACGGCCTCCCGGTGACGGTCCGTCTCCTGGACCCGCCGCTGCACGAGTTCCTGCCCGACATCACCGAGCTGTCGGTCCGCGTCGCCCTCGCCGAGTCCCGCCAGGAGCCGCACGAGAACGAGCTGCGGCTGCTCCAGGCGGTCCACCGCCTGCACGAGCAGAACCCGATGCTGGGCCTGCGCGGTGTGCGTCTCGGCCTGGTCATCCCCGGCCTGTTCACCATGCAGGTACGGGCCATCGCCGAGGCCGCCGCCGAGCGCAAGAACGCCAAGGGCGACCCGCGCGCCGAGATCATGATCCCGCTCGTCGGCACGGTCCAGGAGCTGGAGATCGTCCGCGAGGAGGCCGACGCGGTGATCGCGGAGGTCGAGGCCGCGACCGGGACGTCGCTCAAGCTGTCGATCGGCACGATGATCGAGCTGCCGCGCGCCGCGTTGACCGCCGGTCAGATCGCCGAGGCGGCGGAGTTCTTCTCCTTCGGCACGAACGACCTCACCCAGACGGTGTGGGGCTTCAGCCGGGACGACGTGGAGGCGAGCTTCTTCACGGCCTACCTGGAGAAGGGCATCTTCGGGGTGTCGCCGTTCGAGACGATCGACAAGGACGGCGTGGGCTCCCTGGTGAAGCTGGCCGCCGAGGCCGGCCGCGCCACCCGCCCCGACCTCAAGCTCGGCGTCTGCGGCGAGCACGGCGGCGACCCGGAGTCGGTCCACTTCTTCCACGAGGTCGGCCTGGACTACGTCTCCTGCTCCCCGTTCCGCATCCCGGTGGCCCGCCTGGAGGCGGGCCGCGCGGCCTCGGAGTCGGCGGGCAGCGACCACCGCTGACCTGACCGACCGAAGACGCCGGAGTCGTCGTCCGTCCCCGACCCTCAACACCGATGGGCGGCGACTCCGGATCACCAAGAAGGGGCGGGACCCTGTGCGGGGGTTCCGCCCCTTCGGCCTTTTCGGCTCTTTACGGGCGGCCCGCCGGCGCCCGGCGCCTGCGCGCCACCAGCAGGACCCCGCTGCCGGCGACGAGGGCGACCACGCTGCCGGCCGCGAGGTACGGGGTGGTGTCGGTGCCGCCGGTCTCGGCGAGGTCGTCGCCGGCCTTGTCGGTCGTTTCACCGGTCGTTTTGTCGGCGGCGGGGACGAAGTCCGCGGGCGGTTGGTCGCAGCCGATGCCGTCGCCGTCCCGGTCGAGATGGGGGCCGTAATGCTCGTCGTCCTTGGGGATGTTCGCGTACCCGGCGGCGTACGCATCCGTGCAGTTCTCGAACGGGTGGTCGCCGTCGTGGGCCGAGGCGGCCGACGGGAGTACGGCCAGGGCCAGCGCGGCGACGACGAGGGCGCCGGGCTTGCGGTGCAGCTTCACTGCGGGTCCTTCCGGGGTCGTGCGGACAGGTCGTGCCGATGTCCGGACGCGTGATCAAGAAGTGACGGTCGGTCAGATACGAGGTGACGAACCTATTGAGGGACCGCACTTGTGGAGGCGGTATGAAGGACCCGTGATGTGAACGTGATGTGACCGGCCGGTAACTCTCGGCGAGCCCGACGCCGGATCAACTGTCGCAGGCGACCCCGTCGTTGTCGCGGTCCAGGTGGGGGGCGTAGCCGGGCTGGCCGCGGTGGATGGGAGCGGCACCGGCGGCGCGGGCTTCGCTGCAGTTGGCGTAGTAGACACTGCCGGAGTCGTCGCCCGAACCGGAGCCGGAGCCGGAGCCGGTGTCCGCCTTGGCCTGTGCCGTGACGGTCCTGGTGACCTTGACGGTCTCCGTGGCGGTGACGGTTTCCGCCGGTTCCGGCTCGGCGGTCTCGGTCGCCGTGGCCGTCACGGTGACCGTCGGTGTCGGCTTGGCCGCCGCGGGCTTCGCGTCGTTCGCCGTGTCCCCGCCGTCGGCGCCTATGCCGACGCCGATGAAGAGGGCGAGCGCGAGAGCGGGCAGGACGTACCGCTTCCGGGCCCACTTGGGCGCCGGGCCGGAAGCGGACGGCGTGGTGTACGGGTTGGTCATGTGGTCCCCCCAGACGTGTGGCGCGAGGGGATGACCGTATGGCCGCACCTTCCTTCGGGAAGGTTGAGTGTTCAATCCGTGACCGATGTGCGGCTACGTCCGTACAGCGGGGTGCCTGTGAATCGCGCGTACGGCTCGCGTGACCGGGAGTGCCCCCGCTCATAGGCTGGGCTTCCGTCATCGGTGGAGGGAGGCCGGTCATGTCCGGCTGGAGCGCGCGGGACATCCCCGACCAGAGCGGGCGCACGGCCGTGGTGACCGGCGCCAACAGCGGTCTCGGGTACGTCACGGCACGGGAGTTGGCCCGCGCGGGCGCCCGGGTGGTGCTGGCCTGCCGCAGCGAGGCGCGCGGTATCGAGGCCGGGGACCGGCTCGTCACCGAAGTGCCGGGCGCGGACGTGGAGTTCATCGGGCTCGACCTCGGGGACCTCGCCTCGGTACGGGACTTCGCGCGCAGTTTCCCGTACGACCGCCTCGACCTGCTCGTCAACAACGCGGGCGTGATGGCGCTGCCGTACGGCACCACGGCGGACGGGTTCGAGACGCAGTTCGGCGTCAACCACCTCGGGCACTTCGCCCTCACCGGGCTGCTGCTGCCCACGCTCCTCGACACACCCGGCGCCCGGGTGGTGACCGTCTCCAGCGGCGCGCACGCGATGGCCAACATCGACCTCCGCGACCTCAACAGCGAGCGCCGCTACCGTCGTTGGATCGCCTACGCCCGCTCCAAGACCGCCAACCTGCTCTTCACCCACGAACTGTCCCGCCGGCTCGCCGGGCACGGCGCCGACGTCGTGGCCGCCGCGGCTCATCCCGGGTACGCGGCGACCAACCTCCAGGAGGCCGGGCCGCGGATGGCCGGGCGGCGGTTCGCCGAGCGGTTCATGGCGGTCGGCAACAGGTTCTTCGCCCAGTCCGCGGAGGACGGCGCCCTGCCCACGCTGTACGCGGCCACCGCCCCCGACGTCCCGCCCGACTCCTTCACCGGCCCCTCCCTGGCGGGCTGGCGAGGCGCACCCGGACCGTCCTGGCGGGCACCCTGGACGGTGAACGACCGCGCGGGCGAGCTGCTGTGGTCCGCCTCCGAGGAGCTCACCGGGGTGACCTACGAAGGCCTGAAGACCTGAGCCGCCGTCGCCTGGCCGGTTAGTGTCACGCCCATGCGCGAAGACCTGCCCGAGATGCTCGCGGACCACCCCCGCAACGCAGCACTGCTGGCCTTCCTACGGGCCCAGGGCTCCGCACCCAGTGGACCGGATGACTACGCGCTGGGCGAATGGCAGTTGCACACCCACCCCGATCTCATGGACCGGCTGGCCGAGCTGGGGCTGGGCGCGCCCTTGTACGCCGCCTACGGTGTTCCCCTCCTGGCCCGTAAGGGCGTCGCGGCCGTCGCCGCCACCGGAACGAGCAGGCTGCTCCTGCGTCTTCCCGCGGCGCCGGACGACCTCAAGCCCTCCACGCCGGTCCCCGGCCTGGACCGTGACGGATGGTGGGCCGTTGACGCCTGGCAGAGCGAGCTGACGACTGTCGAAGGCGACCACCGGCTCCTGACGGCCGTCGACCGGGCGCTGACCCACACCCGAGCCCTCGCCGGCAGGTGACAGGGGTGGCTCAGGCCGTCGCCCCGCTGTCCACCACCAGGTCCGTGCCCACCACCGAGGACGCGTCGTCCGAGGCCAGGTAGAGGACCGCCGCCGCGATCTCGTCCGTGGTGGAGATGCGGCCCAACGGCAGGGTGTCGGCGGCGCGTTGGGTGCGCTCCGCCTCCGTCTCGCCCGGGCGCAGTGACATCGGCGTCTCCACCGCGCCGGGGCTGACCGCGTTGATCCGGACGCCGTCGCGGATGTGGTCCAGGGCGGCGCCTCGGGTGAGTACCGAGACGGCCGCCTTGGTGGCGGAGTAGGCGGCGGCCCCCGGGTGGCGGGCGTGGACGCCGAAGATCGAGGCGATGTTGACGATCGCGCCGCCCGTGGGCTGGGTGCGCATCTGGCGGACCTCCGCCTGGAGGGCGAGGAAGACACCGGTGACGTTGGCGCCGAGCTGCTCGTGCCAGTCGGCCTCCGCGAGGTCGGCGAGCGGCTGTCCGCCCCGGAAGACGCCCGCGTTGTTGACGGCCACGTCGAGTGAGCCGAACCGGTCGACGGCGGCGGCCACGAGGGCCTGGACGTCGGCCGCGTCGGTGACGTCCGCGGTGACGGCGAGGGCCTTGCCGCCGGCCTTCTCGATGAGGGCCACTGTTTCGCTGAGCGGTTCGGGGCGACGGCCGGCGACCACCACCTGAGCGCCCTCGGCGGCGAGAGCCAGGGCGACGGCCCGGCCGATGCCCGAGCCCGCGCCGGTGACGAGAGCGGTCCTGCCGGTGAAGCGTGTCCTGGCGGTCATGATCTCCCCTTATTCTTGACCGATCGGTTCAGTATGGCGCCAAAAAAGAAACGCGGACCTCAGTCCAGCAGCGTCAGCGCCTGTTCCGCCGCGTCCCGCACCCTGGCCGGGTCTGTGGACGCCTTCCCCACGACCTTCAGGCCCTGGAGCAGTACCAGCAGCATGCGCGCGAGAGTCAACGGGTCGCGGCCCGCGGGCAGTTCGCCCTGTGCCTGCGCGCGGACCAGGCCCGAGTGCAGGACCGTCTCCAGGTGGTCCCAGTTCCGCTCGACCTGACGGGCCGCCGCCGGGTCGTGCGGGGCCAGCTCGGCCGCCGTGTTGGTGATGAAACAGCCGTTCAGGCGCAGGTTCTCGGCGGTCGCCTCGTCGGCGTAACGCCGGACGAGCGCGCGGACGGCCGGCAGTACCGGGCCCGGCTGGGACAGCTCCCCGAGCAGGTCCGGGAGCCGTTCCTCGTAGCGCTTCAGTGCCTTCAGGTACAGCTCGTGCTTGTTGCCGAAGGTCGCGTAGATGCTGGCGCGGCCGATGCCGAGGTGCTCGACGAGGTCGGCCATCGACGTCGCCTCGTAGCCGCGCCGCCAGAACAGCTCCAGAGCTGCCTGCAGCGCGGCCTCGGGGTCGAACTCCTTGGTCCTGGCCATGGGGAGCAGCCTAGGACTTTCGAGAACGGTCGGTCAAGAAATTGTCCCGGACCTCAAGCGGCCCGCACCTCGTACGTCGCGATCCGTACCGTCTCGTCGTCCAGGCACTCCCCGGTCTCCAGGTCGAAGCGCTGCTTCAGCAGGGGCGAGGCCACGAAGGGCCGCCCCTGGAAGGAACCCGTCAGGCCGCGGGAGAGGACCGCCGCGCCGCCGAACGGGTCACGGTTGTCGATGGCGTACAGCTTGCCCGCGCGGTCGCGGAACAGGGCCACCTGGCGGCCGTCGGGCAGCAGGGCGGCGACGCCGCGGCCCGGGAGCAGGACGTTCAGGTCGCAGACCGTGAACCAGCTGTCGCCGAGCTGGAGTTGGACTTTGAGGTCGGTGGTCTCGGGTGCCAGGGTCATCGCTGGGCGGTTCCTTCCAGGACGTCTTCGGCGGGGCGCAGGCCGATGGACAGCAGCGGCAGGTCGGGCTTGATCTGGTCGCGCTCGGGGACGAAGCCGACGACCGGGTCAGGGGTGTCGGGGGCGTTCACGAAGGACACGAACCGGGCGAGCTTCTCGGGGTCGTTGATGGTGTCGGCCCACTCGTCGCGGTAGTGGGCGACATGGTTGGCCATCAGGCTCTCCAGCTCCTCGCAGATGCCGAGGGAGTCCTCGACGACCACGTCACGGACGTGGTCCAGGCCGCCGGGGATGCGCTCCAGCCAGGTCGAGGTGCGCTCCAGGCGGTCGGCGGTGCGGATGTAGAACATCAGGAACCGGTCGATGAGCTTGATGAGTTCGGTGTCGGAGAGGTCCTGCGCGAGGAGGTCGGCGTGGCGCGGGGTGGCGCCGCCGTTGCCGCCGACGTACAGGTTCCAGCCGCCGGAGGTGGCGATGATGCCGAAGTCCTTCGACTGGGCCTCGGCGCACTCGCGGGCGCAGCCCGAGACCGCCGACTTCAGCTTGTGCGGGGAGCGCAGGCCCCGGTAGCGCAGCTCCAGGTCGATCGCCATGCGGACCGAGTCCTGGACGCCGTAGCGGCACCAGGTCTGGCCCACGCAGGACTTCACCGTGCGCAGGGACTTGCCGTACGCGTGGCCGGACTCGAAGCCGGCGTCCACCAACCTCGTCCAGATCAGCGGGAGTTGTTCGACGCGGGCGCCGAACATGTCGATCCGCTGACCGCCGGTGATCTTCGTGTAGAGGCCGAAGTCGCGGGCGATCTCGCCGATGACGATCAGGCCCTCCGGGGTGATCTCACCGCCGGGGATGCGCGGGACGACCGAATAGGAGCCGTTCTTCTGGAGGTTGGCGAGGAAGTGGTCGTTGCTGTCCTGGAGGGCGGCCTGCTCGCCGTCGAGGACGTAGACGTCGGCGCCGATGGTCGGGGCGAGGGAGGCGATGATCGAGGCGACCGCCGGCTTGCAGATCTCGCAGCCGTCGCCGCCCCGGGCCTCGTCGCGGCCGTACCGGTCGAGGAGGTCCTGGTAAGTGTTGATGCGCAGGGCGAGGACGATCTCGTACAGCTCCTCGCGGGTCTGCCCGAAGCAGCCGCACAGGCCCTTGTCGACCTCGATGCCGGACGCCTCCAGCTCGGCGTTGACCAGCTGGCCGAGGACCTTGACGCAACTGCCGCACGTCGTACCGGCCTTGGTGCACTTCTTCACCTCGGGCACGGTGGTGCACCGGTGGTCGGTGACCGCGGCGCGGATCGTGCCCTTGCGGACGTTGTTGCAGGAGCAGATGATCGCGTCGTCCGGCAGCGCGGTCGGGCCGAGCTGCACCGACTCACCGGCGCCGGCGGGCAGCACCAGCGACTCGGGGGAGACCGGCGGGATGGAGCCGGTGAACGCCTTCAGCGTGCCGTAGGCCTCGGCGTCGCCGACCAGGATGCCGCCGAGCAGCGTGCCGTCGCGGCCGATGACCAGCTTCTTGTACAGGCCCGCGCGGGAGTCGGAGTAGACGACGTCCAGGCAGTCTTCGGTCGTGCCGTGCGCGTCGCCGAAGGAGGCGACGTCCACGCCGAGCAGCTTCAGCTTGGTCGACAAGTCGGCGCCGACGAAGGCCGCTTCGTCCGACGCGATGGTCGCGGCGGCCGTCTCCGCCTGCTCGTAACCGGGGGCGACCAGGCCGTACACCCGGCCGTCGGCGGCCAGCGCGCACTCGCCGATCGCGAAGACGCTCGGGTCGCTGACCGTGCGGCACTGCTCGTCGACGGTGATGCCGCCGCGCTCGCCGACCGTGAGGCCCGAGGCGCGGGCCAGCTGGTCGCGGGGGCGGACACCGGCGCTGAACACCACGAGGTCGGTGGCGAGTTCGGAGCCGTCGGACAGCTTCATGCCGGTGACCGCGCCGGACTCGTCGACCACGATCTCCTGCGTGCCGACCCCGGTGTGGACGCTCAGGCCCATCTCCTCGATGGTGCGAAGGAGGGCCGCGCCACCGCCCTCGTCGACCTGCACCGGCATCAGGCGCGGCGCGAACTCCACGATGTGGGAGGTCAGTCCGAGCCCCTTCAGCGCGCCGGCGGCCTCAAGCCCGAGCAGACCGCCGCCGACCACGGCACCCGTCGTCGCGTTCTTGGCGTACTCCTCGATCGCGAGGAGGTCCTCGATCGTGCGGTAGACGAAGCAGCCGGTGGCGTCCTTGTTCGGGACCGGCGGGACGAACGGGAAGGAGCCGGTGGCGAGGACGAGGATGTCGTAGCCGAAGACCTGGCCGGACTTCGCGGTGACCCGCTTCGCCTCGCGGTCGATCGTCTCGGCCGGGTCGCCGACGTACAGCTCGATGCCGTGCGCCTGGATGAACTCCAGGTCCGTCAGGGACAGGTCCTCGGGCGTCCTGCCCGAGAAGTACGAGGTGAGGGCGACACGGTCATAGGCCGGGCGCGGCTCCTCGCACAGCACGACCACGCGGTGCGTGGCGGTCAGGCCGCGGTCGGCGAGCGCCTCCAGGAAACGCTGGCCGACCATGCCGTGGCCGACGAGGACGATCGTGGGGGTGGCCTCCGTGGCCTCCGGGCTGGCGGTCATCAGGAGCCTCCATCGTTGGTGAGCAGGTGGAGCAGGGGGCCGTCGTCGGGGAGCGGCTCTGCTCCCTCCCAGGCGCGGGCGAGCGCGCCGACGGTGCCGAGTTCGCCGACGAGGACCCCGCCGACCAGGCGGTCGTCGCGGACGACGACCTTGCGGTAGGTGCCGCGGGTGGCGTCCGTGAGCTGGACGACGTCGTCCCCGGGCCGCGGCTCGGTCTCGCCGAACGCGGCGAGGTCGAAGGGGGAGTCGGGGCCGGTCAGCGTCAGCCGGGTCAGTGAACGGGTGCCGGTGTAGCGGGCGTTGGTCCGGCCGGCGAGCAGCTCGGCGAGCACGTCGGCCTGTTCGAGGGCCGGGGTGGCCAGCCCGTACAGCACTCCGTCGTGCTGGGCGCAGTCGCCGACGGCGTGGATGTGCGGGTCGGAGGTGCGCAGTTCGTCGTCGACGACGATGCCCTTGCGGACCTCCAGGCCCGCGACCTGGGCGAGACCGACCCTGGGGTGAACCCCGCAGGCCAGGACCACGAGGTCGGCGTCGAGGGCGTAACCGTCGGACATCTCGACCGAGCGGACCGCGCCGCCGACGACGCGGACGTCCCGCACCCGGCACTCGGTGTGGATCTCCACGCCGAGGTCCTTCAGGTGCCGCTGGACCAGCTTCGAGGCGCTCGGGTCGAGCTGGCGCTCCATGAGCCGCTCACCCTGCTGGGCGAGGACCACCTGGGCGCCGCGCTGGGCGAGCGCCCGGGCCGCGGAGACGCCGAGCAGCCCGCCGCCGATCACGACCGCCTTCACGCCCGGCCGGACCTGCTGGGACAGGCCCAGGCAGTCGTCCATGGTGCGGAAGGCGTGGACGCCCTCCGGCAGGACATGGTCCGGGGTGAACAGCCCGCGCAGCGGCGGCAGCACCGGGTTCGAGCCGGTCGCCAGGACCAGCGTGTCGTATGCGATCTTCGAGCCGTCCGCGCACGCGACGGTCCGGGCCTCGCGGTCGATGCCGGTGACCCGGGCGCGGGTGAGCCGCGCCGGCGCGGGCAGCGTGATCACGTCGGGGCTGTAGCGCCCGGCCAGCACTTCGGCGAGGAGCACCCGGTTGTACGGGCGGTGCTCCTCCTCGCCGATCAGCGTCACGGGTGTGCCGAGCTCGCCGAGCCGCCGGGCGAGACGGACGCCCGCGAGGCCGGCGCCGATCACCACCACACGCGTATTCGAGGTCATGTTCAGGAGCGTGCGGTGCCGGTGTTACCCGGCCGCATCGCAGCTGTTTCCCACGAGGAACGCTGCCCTCCCCCCTGCCGGGGCGCGGATGTGAGGGTTCGGGACGGGCGTGGGGGGCGCGTTGTGAGGTGGGTGTCGTGGGCCGCAGCGGGGTGGAAGTGAGCCTGATCAGCCGCACGCCCCGAACGGTCTTGGGCGCACGGGTCCCCGGCGTACTCGACCCCTCTGACGGCCGGCTGGATCGACGCCGCGATCGGCCTCGCGGGCCTCGGTATCGGCTTCTACGACGGGCTGATCGGCCCCGGCACCCTGGGCGCGCACACCGCGCTGAAGAAGGGCAGCGGATTCGTCCGGGTCGTGCTGCTGACGGTGGTGTTCGCGCTGGTGGCGAAAATGGCGTGGGAGCAGTGGGTGGCCTGACGCTACGGTGACCGCATGGCGACCCAGGTGATCGTGCTCAACGGCGGTTCCAGCGCCGGCAAGTCCGGGATCGCGCGGTGTCTTCAGGCGGTACTGCCGGACCCGTGGCTGACCTTCGGCGTCGACTCGCTGATCGAGGCGATGCCCGGAGAAGGGGTCGGCATCGAGTTCGCCGCCGACGGCGGGGTGGAGATCGGCCCCGCGTTCACGGCGCTGGAAGCGGCCTGGGCCCGCGGGATCGCCGCGATGGCACACTCCGGCGCCCGGCTGATCATCGACGACGTGTTCCTCGGCGGCGCGGCGACACAGGAGAGATGGCGCCGGGTCCTCGACGGCCTGGACGTCCTCTGGGTCGGCGTCCGCTGCGAGGCGGCGGTGGCCGCGGGCCGGGAGATCGCCCGCGGGGACCGGGTGCGGGGGATGGCGGAGCAGCAGGCGGAGCTGGTCCACCGGGGCGTGGTCTACGACGTCGAGGTCGACACCGCGCACGCCGAGTCCCTGGAGTGCGCCCGCACCATCGCCAAGGCCGTGGTCAGCGGCTCCCCGTGAGGTGCGCGAAGACGACCACGTTCCCCTGGTAGCCGGTCGCGCGTGAGTAGCCGCCGCCGCAGGTGATCACCCGCAGCTCGGGGCGGCGGGCCGCGCCGTACACCTTCGCGTCGGGGAAGTCGTCGGTGTCGTAGACCTCGACGGAGTCGACGGAGAACACGGCCGTGGTGCCGTCGCGGCGTTCCGTCTCGATGGTGCTGCCCTTCTTCAGGGCGCCGAGGTCGTAGAAGACGGCGGGGCCGTCGGCGTTGTCGACGTGCCCGGCGATGATCGCGGTGCCGGTCTCACCGGGGGTCGTGCCGGCCTCGTACCAGCCGGCGAGGTTCTTCTTCGCGGCCGGCGGGACGTCGAGGCTGCCGGTCGGGGTGAGCCCCAGGCTCATCAGGGGCGCGTCGACCCGGATCGAGGGGATGCGGATGCGGTCCGGCGGCGAGGGCGGCAGCGCGGGAGCCGAGCGCGGGTCGGTGTGACCGGCGCGGGCCTCGGACGCGGCCGGCTGCGGCGGCGCGTGCGTCTCGGCGCCGCTGCGCAGCAGCCATGCGCCGGTGCACAGGGCGACCAGGGTGACGGCCGCTATGACGACGTTGCCGGCCCGGCCGGCCCTGCTGAAGCTGCGCACAACAAGCCTCCTGGACGGTGGACCCGCCCCCCTCCGGGCCGCGAGGGGCGTCGGACCCGGAGGGGGAGGGACATGCGGTACCGGCGGACGGACAGCGGAGGGTGTCCGTCAGATCCCGTCGCCTCTCGCCCGGCGATGCAGGAGCCAGGTACCGCCCGCGGCGGCGACGGCGAGAGCCGCCACGCCGGCCGCGGTCTGCACGGGGTCGGGGCCCAGAGCGCCACCGACCCCCGTCTTCACACTTCCTCGGGGATACACCTGCTGCCGCGCCGACGTCATCGTGACCACGAGGTCGCCGGTGACCCGCTTCCCGCCTTCCGCGCAGGTCGCGACGATCTCGTACGTCCCCGGCTGTGCGCTCTCCGGCACCTCGAACTGCCCGATCGCGTCCTGCTCGTGGGTGCTCGGCGCGAGCGTGAACCGCCCGGCGCCGACCGCGCTCGCGTCGCCCTCCGCCGTGGCGTCGTCGCCGCAGGCCGCCGTGTTGACCGTGACCTGCCCGCCCGGCGCCACCGAGGAGGGGTACACCTCCAGGGTCCCGGCACCGGCGGCGTACACCGGTGCGGTGGCCAGCCCAGCGGCCGCGGCGGCGAGCGCGGTGCCGGTGAGCAGACGGGCGGTACGGCGCATCGGGTGCTCCTTCGAGCGATTCGGTGTCCCCTGCCCTTCTGAGGTAAGTGGCAGCGGGCCCAGCGCGCTTCCTGAGGGTGCGTCAGAAATACGGTGAATGGGTGTCAGATCGGCATAAAGGACGCCCGATCGCCCGGAGTTTCAGCAGGTCACCGCCGTACGACAAGGGGGCCGGGAAAGAGAATCCGAAGGGCGCAGAGCGCGCGTGCGACCGGGTGACCCGTCCCTCGCGGCGACGACTTGACCTCGACCAAGCTTGAGGTACGAGCCTGTACCGCATGCCCATCACAGACACGCTCATCTCCGATGCCCCGCTCCACGTCACCCTCGTCGTCGGCAGCAACCGGCACGGCCGGTTCGGCCCGGTGGTCGCCGACTGGCTCCTCGACCGGATGCGCGACCGGGACGACCTGATCCCGGAGGTCGTCGACGTGGCCGACGTCCACCTCCCCACCAGCCTGACCCCGACCCCCGAGGCGACCGCCGCGCTCGCCGACGTCACCCCGAGGCTGGAGGGCGCCGAGGCCTTCGTCGTCCTCACCCCCGAGTACAACCACTCCTTCCCGGCCGGCCTGAAGAACCTCATCGACTGGCACTACGCGGAGTGGCGCGCCAAACCGGTCGGTCTTGTCTCGTACGGCGGCATGGCGGGCGGCCTGCGAGCGGCCGAGCACCTCCGGCAGGTCTTCGCCGAGCTGCACGCGGTGACGGTCCGGGACACGGTGTCCTTCCACAACGCGGGCGCGTCCTTCGACGACACCGGCCGCCTGAAGGACCCGTCGGGCCCGGACGCGGCGGCGAAGACGATGCTGGATCAGTTGGTGTGGTGGGGGAGGGGTTTGAGGGAGGCCAGGGCGAAGCGCCCGTACGGGGCGTAGCCCCGTCCCTCAGGGGCGCGGGGAACTGCGCGACCAGTCCCCACCGGTCGGCAGCCGCCCTACTGCACCTGGCCACCCCCCTCCTCCGCATTCGGTCACTTCGGCAGCCGCAGGGCCAGCCCGTCGAGGACGACCTCCAAGCCGTAGCGGAACTTCTCGTCGCGCAGGGCGGCCGGGTCGGTGATCGCGGGGGCGTCGGTGTAGGAACCGGCGAGATGCTCGTGGCCGGCGGCGGCCTGCTGCGCGGCGGGCATGAGGCGGGCGATGAAGCCGGCCTCGGTCTCGCCGGAGCGGGCCACGGTGGTGAGCCAGGCGGCCTCGGTGGTGCTCATGCCGATGACGTACGACAGCACGGTGTCGATGGCGCGGCTCGGCTCCGGGAATCCGGCCGCCGTGAACAGCGCGGCGAGCCGCTCGGAGTAGCTCATGAGGTTCGGGCCGAGATAGGCGAGGCCCGCCTGGCCGAGGACCGAGGACAGCCAGGGGTGCCGCAGGGCCGTGGCCCGGAACCCGGCGGCGGCCTCGCTGACGGCGGCTCGCCACTGCTCGCCGTCCTGGAGCTCCGGTACGCGGATCTCGGCGGCGACCTCGTCCACGGCGAGCTCCATCAGCTCGTCCTTGGTCGCGACGTGCCGGTAGAGCGAGGTCGCGCCGGCGTTGAGGCGGGCGCCCAGCTTGCGCATGCTCAGCGCCTCGATGCCGTCGCTGTCGAGCATCGCGACCGCCTCCCGCACGATCGCCTCCCGGCTGAGGGCGGGCTGGTCGGGGGTGCGCTGCTCGCGGGCCCAGACGGAGGGGAGGGGGGCGGGCTTGGCCTTGGGGGGCATGGGGCTCCTCGGCGCTCTCTGCGGTGCGTACGGCGTGCGCACTCAGCGTACAGAATTCGCGTCTTGCGTACACCGTTCCGCTGTGCGTACAGTGTTCGCACCAAGGGAACAGTGTTCGCAGCAGTGAGGGGATGTTGGCGATGGAACCGCGTGATCCGCGTCGTTGGTGGATTCTGATCGTGCTCTGTCTGAGCACGCTGGTGCTGACGGTCGACAGCATGGCGCTGACCGTCGCCGTGCCGTCGATGGCCGAGGACCTGGGCGCGAGCGCCCGCGACACCCAGTGGATCCTCGACTCCTACATCCTGGTCTTCGCCGGACTGCTCCTGACCTCCGGCAGCCTGGGCGACCGCTTCGGCCGCCGGAAGGTCATGCTGATCGGGCTCCTGCTCTTCGGGGCGGCGTCACTGGCGGCGACCTTGTGCACCAGCCCGGGCGAGGTCATCGCGGTCAGGGTGGCGATGGGTGTGGGCGGAGCGTTGATCATGCCGTCGACGCTCTCGATCCTCATCACCGTCTTCGACGAGGACGAACGCGGCAAGGCCATGGCGGCCTGGGGCTCGGTGTCGATGCTGGGCCTGGTGGGCAGCCCGGTCCTCGGCGGCGTCCTGATCGACCACTTCTCCTGGCACTCGATCTTCTTCATCAACGTGCCGATCGTGGTGCTGGCGCTGATCGCCGGGGTCGTGCTGATGCCGGAGTCGAAGGCGCCGTGGCAGAAGGCCGACCCGCTGGGCGCGGTGTTGTCGGCGGCCGGGATGACGGCCCTGGTGTGGTGGATCATCGAGCTGCCGCTGCATGGCGCCCTCGGCGGCAGCCAGTCGCTCACCCTCATCACCGCGCTCGGCGCCCTGGTCGGCTTCGTGGTCTGGGAGAACGTCACCAAGGCCCCGATGGTCCCGCTCGTCCTCTTCAAGCACCGCAACTTCAGCGGCGGTTCGCTCTCGCTGGCGCTGGTCCAGATCGGCAACGGCGGACTGCTGCTGGTCCTGACCCAGTACCTCCAGTTCGTCCTCGGCTACTCGCCGATCAAGGCGGGCCTGGCGTTCCTGCCCCTCGCCATCGCCGCGCTCGTCGGCAACGGCCTGGGCGTGAAGCTGGCGGCGAGGATCGGCAACCGGTTCGTGATCCTCGCGGGGATGCTGGTGATGGTGGCGTGCTTCGCGCTGCTGACCACGGTGGACGCGGAATCCGGCGTCACCGTCCCGGCGGTGGCCCTCGGGCTGCTGGGCCTGGGTGCGGGGCTGGCGATGCCGGCCGCGGTGGGCGCCCTGATGGGCACGATCCCGGCCGACAAGGCGGGCGTCGGCTCGGCCCTCAACGACACGATCCAGCAGGCGGGTACGGCACTCGGCATCGCCATCCTGGGCTCGCTCCTCTCCAGCGGCTACGCGGCGAAGATGCCGGCCGGTGCCCCGGAGGCGGCCCGCCACTCGATCGCCGGCGCGGCGACCCTGGGTGACGCGAGCCTGCTGCACACCGCCCGGGAGGCCTTCGCCTCCGCGATGTCGACGACCTTCACGGTCAGCGCGATCGGCGTCCTGGCGGCGGCCCTGCTGGCGGTCCTGGTCATGCGGGACGGCAAGGAGGAGCCGGTGCCCGCGGCGCAGGAAGAGGGGCAAGGGCAGGAGAAGGAGGCCGAGTTCGCGGCCTGACGTGAGAACGAGGAGGCCGGTTCCCGAAAGGGGGCCGGCCTTCGTTGCCGTCTGCCTTCCTCGTCGTCCGTCTGCTGCCCGGGTTCGTTTTCCCGTACCTCCGGGTACCCGCCTCGCGTGCGTATCCCGAGGAGAGACCGCAGATGGTCCTGTTCGGCCGGGTGGTGGGCCGGTGTGGACGGCGGGGTGGTGCGGCGCCCGGGTGGGCGCCACCGGCCTCACCCCTCGGCCGGCGCCCGCCGGGCCTCGTGGTTGGCCAGCAGGTTGAGGAGTTGCGCCACGGTCAGTCCCGACTCCGCCGGATGACGCAGGATCGTCCCCGGCTGGATCTGGTACGTGTTCGATCTGCCCTCGCGCTTGTGGGTCAGATACCCGTCGTTCTCCAGATCCGAAATGATCTTCTGGACGGCGCGCTCGGTGAGATGGCAGCGGGCCGCGATGTCGCGGATGCGGGTGGTGTGGTCCTCGGCGATGGCTGCCAGCACGCGGGCGTGACTGGTCAGGAAGGTCCACCCCGAGTGCGGTTCCGGCACTTCTCCCATGGCCCAAGGATATGACCCATGCTTCACGAAACCAAAAGAGCGAATTAAATTTCCGGTATCCCTTGACGTGTGAAGGAGTGGTGCGGAAGCTGGAACCAGAGCGAACGGACTCGACAAGGACGGCGGACATGCACGCACCGACAGAGGTCGACGAGCCCGTCCTGGACCTGACCATGGACGCGCCGTCCCCGGGCGGCCAGGTACGCGTCACGATTCGCGGCGAGCTCGACCTCAGCGTCGTCCCGGCACTGGAGCGAGCCCTGCGGAAGGCCGTCGCGCGCGCCACCCGGGGCGTGGTCCTGGACCTGAGCGGTACCTCTTTTTGCGACTGCTCGGGTCTCAACGCCCTGCTGACCGCCCGGCGGCACGCGCTGGAAAGCGGCAGGGCGTTCACCATCCGATCCGCCGGCCCCGCGGTACGGCGCCTGCTGACCGCGACCGGCACCTGGCCACTGTTCACACCGGGGGAGCACGCCCTGAACCACGACGAGCAGGCACTGCGCGACGAGGTCGTCCAACTGCGCCGCGCCATGCGGACGCGGCCCGCCATCGACCAGGCGCGAGGCATCCTGATGGCGACGTTCGCGCTCAGCCCCGAGGACGCCTGGGACGTTCTGGTCAGGATCTCCCAGAACACCAACACCAAGCTGCATGTGCTCGCCGGTCAACTGGTGGGCACCGCACAGGACGGAGGGCTCCCCGACGGCCTACGACAACAGGTGACGGCGGTACTGGAGACGCTGCCGGCGCCCTCCGACGCCGGGGAGTCCGCGCCGGACGCGAGCTGAGCAGGCCGGCGGTGCGGTGGCGGAGCCCGATCAGGCCCGCCACCGCCCTTACTTCCGTCCGTCGCCGGTCAGCCGACGTTCACCGCGCTCCACGCCGCGGCCACCGCGTTGTACTCCGTGCTCCCCGCCCCGTACAGGTCCTTCGCCGCGTTCAGCGTCGCCGTCCGGGCGGCCGCGTAGTTCGTCGAGGAGGTCATGTAGACGGTCAGCGCCCGGTACCAGATGGCGCCCAGCTTGTCCCGCCCGATCCCCGACACCGAACTGCCGTTGCAGGTGGGCGAGTTGTAGTTGACGCCATTGACCGTCTTCGCCCCGCTGCCCTCGGCGAGCAGATACGCGAAGTGGTTCGCGACGCCGGACGAGTAGTGGACGTCGAGGTTCCCGACCGAGGAGCTCCAGCAGTCGGCCGAGTTGCCGTCCTTCGACGGCTTGTCCATGTAGCGCAGCGCGTCCCGCCCGAAGCCGGACCGGACGATCTTCTCGCCGATCAGATAGTCCCCGGGGTCGGAGGAGTTCGCCGCGTAGAACTCGACGAGCGTGCCGAAGATGTCGGACGTCGCCTCGTTGAGCCCGCCGGACTCGCCCGAGTACGTCAGTGCCGCCGTCTTCGACGTCACGCCGTGCGACATCTCGTGCCCCGCCACGTCCAGCGACACCAGCGGGCCGAGCTGCGTCCCGTCACCGTCGCCGTACGTCATGCAGAAGCAACTGTCGTCCCAGAAGGCGTTGTTGTAGCTGTTGCCGTAGTGGACGCGGTTGTACGACCCCTTGCCGTCCCCGCCGATGCCGTTCCGGCCGTGGACGTTCTTGTAGTAGTCCCAGGTGACGTCGGTGCCGTACTGCGCGTCGACGGCGGCCGTCGCCCGGTCCGAAGTCGCCCCCGTGCCCCAGTGGTTGTCGGCGTCGGTGAAGAGCGTCGCCGGGGCGCGGCTGATGCAGATGCCGAAGATGCACAGGTCGGTCTTGTTGGCCGCGTCACCGGTGTACGTGTTCCCGCGCGTCGGGTCCTTGAGCTGGTACGTCGACCCCGACAGCGTCGTCTGCAGCGGCACCGTCCCGCCGTACAGCGACTTGCCGTCGCCCGAGGCGCTCTCCAGGGAGTCCCAGGCGTCGATCTGCGCCCCGGTCCCGGCGTCGGTCAGCACCACGCGCGCGACCGGGTTGCCCTGCGCGTCCTGGGCCACGGCCTCGGTGCGCCAGGCCAGCTTGGGCGTGCCGTGCAGGGCGTCGACGACCAGCTGCGGCTTGGCGGTCAGCTTCTTCAGCGTCTCGCCGAGGTTGGCGGCGCGCAGCGCGTTCGCGGCGAGGTCGGCGGCCTTCGGGGCGGACAGGGCGGGCGTCACACCGGGGAGCGAGATCGCCTTCTTCGTCGCCCGGTTGACGCCTTCGTACGCCCCGTCCGGCGCCAGGTGGACGACGAAGTCGCCGCCCAGCACGGGCAGGTTGCGGTACGTGCGGTCGTAACGGACGTGCTGGGTGCCGTCCTTGTCGACGACGACGTCGCGCACCTTGGTCCGCTGCGCGGACGTCAGGCCCAGCGCGGCGGCCCGCTCGACCAGCACCGAGGCCGCGTTGTCGACGGCGGTGGCCCGGGTCGGTCTGTCGGCCGCGTGGGCGGCGGGGACGAGTGCGGCCGCCAGCAGAGCGGTGGTGGTGGCGGCCACTCCGGCCGCGGCGAGCCGGGAGCTCCTCAGGGAGGGGAGGGAGCGGACAGGGCGGACTGAGCGTATTCGGCTCATCTGTCTCCTCAGAAAGGCGCCTGGGGCGCGTGGGGGAGGCGCTCGTGCTGGAGGAGATTCAAAGGGCACAGGCCTGTCATGTCCATACCGCGTCTGTGCCGGAGTGTGTGGAGAGAGAATCGTTTCTGTGAGCCTCCCGTTCTTTGTTTACGGCACTCTTCGCCCAGGTGAGCCCAACCACGACCACTTCCTGCGCGGCCGCACGACGGCCGAGGAACCGGCGCTGCTGCACGGCGTGGCCCTCTACGACGGTCCCGGATACCCGTACGCCGTGGAGGAACCCGGCACAGTCCGCGGCGACCTCGTCACCGCCCGCCCCGAGGAGTACGCCGCCCTCCTCGTCGCCCTCGACCGCCTGGAGGAGTACGCCCCCGGCGACCCCCGCAACCTCTACGAACGGATCGAGCGCGAGGTGGTCCGGGAGGCCGACGGGACGCCGGTACGGGCCTGGGTGTACGTCGCCGCCCCCGCCGTGGCCGAAGATCTTCGGCGCCGCGGCAGCCGTATCGCGACCGGCGACTGGCTGGCCTTGCGCTGACGCTCAGGCCGGGGCGCCGGGCGCGCTCAGGACTCGACCGCCTCCACCCGCACCGCGCACGTCTTGAACTCCGGCATCCGCGAAATCGGGTCGAGCGCCGGGTTGGTGAGGGTGTTGGCGCGGCCCTCGCCGGGCCAGTGGAAGGGCATGAAGACAGTGTCGGGGCGGATGCCGGTGGTGATCCGGGCCGGCGCCACCGCCCGGCCGCGCCGGGACACGACCGCCACCGGGTCGCCCTCGGCCGCGCCGAGCCGGGCCGCGAGCCGCGGGTGCAGCTCCACGAACGGACCGGGCGCGGCGGCGTTCAGCTCGTCGACCCGGCGGGTCTGGGCGCCGGACTGGTACTGGGCGACGACCCGGCCGGTGGTCAGCAGCACCGGGTACTCGTCGTCCGGCTCCTCCGCCGACGCCCGGTGCGAGACCGGCGCGAAGCGGGCGCGGCCGTCGTCGGTGGCGAAGCGGTCGAGGAAGAGGCGGGGGGTGCCGGGGTGGGCGGCGCTGTCCTGGGCGGGGCAGGGCCAGAACACCCCGTTCTCCTCCGCCAGCCGGCGGTAGGTGATCCCGGAGTAGTCGGCCACGCCGCCCGCGCTGGCCCGGCGCAGCTCCTCGAAGACCTCTTCGGGGTCGGTCGGGAAGCCCTTCTCGACGCCGAGCCGGTCGGCGAGTTCGTGCAGGACCTCCAGGTCGCTGCGGATGCCCTCGGGCGGGGTGATCGCCTGCCGGCGCAGCAGCACCCTGCCCTCCAGACTGGTGGTGGTCCCCGTCTCCTCGGCCCACTGGGTGACTGGCAGGACGACATCGGCGAGCGCGGCCGTCTCCGACAGCACGACATCGCACACGGCAAGGAAATCAAGGGACTTGATGCGCTCCTCGACGTGCGCGGCCCGCGGCGCCGACACCACCGGGTTGGAGCCCATCAGCAGCAGGGACTTGATGTCCCGGCCGAGCGCGTCGAGCAGTTCGTAGGCGCTGCGTCCCGGGCCGGGGAGCGCGTCGGGGTCGACGCCCCACACCTCGGCGACATGCCGCCGCGCGGCCGGGTCGTCGAGCTTGCGGTAGCCGGGCAACTGGTCGGCCTTCTGGCCGTGTTCGCGCCCGCCCTGCCCGTTGCCCTGTCCGGTGAGGCAGCCGTACCCGGACAGCGGTTTGCCGGCCCGCCCGGTCGCCAGGCACAGGTTGATCCACGCGCCCACGGTGTCGGTGCCCTTGGACTGCTGCTCGGGTCCGCGCGCGGTGAGCACCATCGCGGCCTCGGGCTCGCAGAACATCCGCACGGCTTCCCGCAGTTGGGGCACCGGCACGCCGGTGATCCGCTCCACGTACTCCGGCCAGTGCGCCATCGCGGCGGCCCGCGCCTCCTCCCAGCCGGCGGTGCGCTCGGCGACGTAGGCCTCGTCGACCCGCCCCTCGGCGACGATCAGGTGCAACAGGCCCAGCGCCAGGGCGAGATCGGTGCCGGGGCGCGGCATCAGATGCAGGTCGGCCTGGTCGGCGGTCTTGGTCCGGCGCGGGTCGACGACGATCAGGGTGCCGCCGTTCTCCTTCAGTTCGGTGAAGAAGCGCAGCGAGGGCGGCATGGTCTCGGCGAGGTTGGAGCCGACGAGGATCACACAGCCGGTCTTCGGGATGTCCTCCAGCGGGAACGGCAGCCCGCGGTCCAGGCCGAACGCCTTGATGCCGCCGGCCGCGGCCGAGGACATGCAGAAGCGGCCGTTGTAGTCGATCTGCGAGGTGCCGAGGACGACCCGGGCGAACTTGCCCAGCGTGTACGCCTTCTCGTTCGTCAGGCCGCCCCCGCCGAACACCCCGCACGCGTCCGGACCATGTTCCGCACGCGTACGCCGCAGCCCCTCGGCGATCCGGTCCAGTGCCTCGTCCCATGTCGCGGGCACCAGCGTGCCCCCGGAGCGCACCAACGGGGAGGTCAGGCGGACGCTCGACGAGAGCACCGCGGGCGCTGTCCGGCCCTTGCCGCACAGCGCCCCCCGGTTCACCGGGAAGTCCGCGCGCTCGGTCACTTCCACGCCCCCGTCCGGGACGGGCGTGAGGTTCATCCCGCACTGCAGGGCGCAGTAGGGGCAGTGGGTGGGCGTCGCGGTGTTCTGCATGCCCTTCAGCGTGCTTCCGCCGTGTTACGGGCGCGGCGGCTCCCGGTTACACGGCCGGGACGGCGACCTCCCCGCGGGGCGACGGCCGCCGTGAGGCACACGGATCCCCACCTATGGGTCGCCGCCGACCGGGGCGGACGTTGCCGCTGTGGTGAAAGACGCCACATGTGGCGCATTCCGTTCCATGGATGGCCGATCACGCCTAGTTGAGTGTTGAAAAACCGCGGCTACAGTCGAGCGCGGATCCAGCTTGGCGCCAGGTCGTCCCTCACGCGAAGAAGCCAGCCAGGAGGTCCCCCCAGCATGCCTCTGCGCCATCTGAGCCCACGCGACCAGCACCTTTTCCTCCAGTACGGCGTCGGCCCGGCCGTCCCCGTCCCGGACCCGCTCCTCCATCACGCCGTGGAACGCCGGGCCGCGGCCACCCCGCACGCCGTCGCCGCCGAACACCTCGGCGCGCGGATCACGTACGCCGAACTCGACCGCCACGCCGACGCCCTCGCCGCCCGGCTGATCCGCGAGGGCGTACGCCCCGGCGACCACGTCGGCCTGTTCGTCCGCCGCTCCCTGCCGATGGTCGTCGGCCTGCTCGGCATCCTGAAGGCGGGCGCCGCCTACGTCCCGCAGGACATCGCCCTCGCCCCCGCACCCCAGCTCGCCCATGTGATCCGCACCGCCCGCACCCGGGTGGTCATCACCGTCGCCGAACACGCCCACCGCGTGCCGCTGCCGCCGGGCCACCACCTGATCGCCCTCGACGAGCCACTGCCGTACGTCCCGGCACCCCGCGCCCCGCGACAGCACCGCCGACCGGTGCCCGTGGGCCCCGACGACGGCTGCTACGTCCTGTTCACCTCCGGCACCACCGGCCGCCCCAACGGCGTGAAGGTCACCCACCGCAACGTCGCCAACATCCTGCTCACCGCCCCCGGCGACCTCGGCATCCGCCCCGGCGACCGGGTCGCCCAGCTCCTCAACATCGCTTTCGACATGGCCGCCTGGGAGATCCTCGGCTGTCTCGCCCACGGCGGCACCCTCGTCATCCGCGGCAAGGACATCGCGGCGGCCGCCCGCACGGCCGACGTCATCGTCGCCACCCCCACCGTCCTGTCCGGCATCGACCCGGCGGCCTGCCCGCGCGTCCGCACGGTCGCCGTCGCCGGTGAGCCCTGCCCGCGCCCGCTCGCCGACCGCTGGGCGCACCGGGCGGCGTTCCACAACTGCTGCGGCCCGACCGAGACGACCATCGTCAACACGATGAGCCGCCACGACCCGGCCGCCCCGCTCCTCACCATCGGCCGCCCCACCCCCAACAACACGGTCTACGTCCTCGACGCCGACCGTCGCCCCCTGCCCATCGGCGAGGTCGGCGAGATGTGGGCCGGCGGCGACTGCGTCTCGGCGGGCTATCTGGGCAACGACGCCCTCAACGCCGAGCGCTACGCCCCCGACCCCTTCCTGGGCGGCGGCCGGAGGATGTTCCGCACCCGCGACCTCGGCCGCTGGACCCCCGACGGCCAACTCGAACACCTCGGCCGCACCGACGACCAGGTCAAGGTGCGCGGTTTCCGTGTCGAACTCGACTCCGTCTCCTCGGTGTTGGAGTCGGTCGACGGCTGCGTCCGCGCGGTGACGCTGAAACGGGACGCCCGCACCCTGGTCGCCTTCGTCACCCCGGCGGACGTCGACCCTGACCGGGCCCGGCGCGCGGTGGCCGACGCGCTGCCGTACTACTGCGTCCCCGAGACTGTCATGCCCCTGACGCATTTACCGGAGACAGACCGCGGCAAGATCGACAAACCGGCGCTGCTGAGGCTGGCGGAGGAGCGCATGGCGGTGTCCCGATGACGACCTCGCTGGAACGGCAGACCACGGACCTCCCCCCGCTCACCCCACGCCTGCGCCGCCTGCTCAAGCACCCCCGCCTGATGCACTACAACCGCCTGTGGGCCCTGGTGCTCCTGGCCAACGGGATTCTTCTGTGGGCGAGTTGGGCCCCGTCCACCCGCACCATGGGTCACGCGGCCCTCGCCAACCTCGCCCTGGCCGTCCTGGCTCGCCAGCAGTACGTCATCAACCTCCTCTTCCGGCTGGCGACTTGGGCGCCGACGAGCTGGCCGCTGAAGGTCCGGTGGACGCTGGGCAAGGTCTACCACTTCGGCGGCCTGCACGTGGGCGGGGCGCTGGCGGGCACGGCATGGTTCCTGGCGGCGACCATCGGCACGCACAACACCCGTCAGGCCACGGTCGGTTGGACCCTCCTGGCCCTGCTGGCGTTCATCATCGCCACCGCCCTGCCCCCCTTCCGCTCCCGCCACCACGACCACTTCGAGAAGATCCACCGCTTCGGCGGCTGGACGGCTCTCGCCCTCTTCTGGACCCACACCCTCCTGTCGTCCCCCGGCCCGGTCGAGGTGTCGGTCCTGTCGGTCGTCACCTTCAGCGTCGCGCTGCCCTGGCTGAGGCTGCGCAAGGTCGCCGTACGCCTCGAACGCCCCTCCCCGCACGTCGTGCTGGCCCGCTTCGACCACGGCGAGACCCCGTTCGCGGGCTCCTCCACGGCTATCAGCCGCAGCCCGCTGAAGGAGTGGCATTCCTTCGCGAACGTCCCGGCCCCCGGGGAGCCCGGCTTCCGTCTGACGATCTCCCGGGCCGGCGACTGGACGGGCGCCTTCATCGACGACCTGCCGGAGAAAGTCTGGGTCAAGGGCATCACCACCGCCGGGGTCGCCAACATCGAGACCCTGTTCACCAAGGTCGTCTACGTCGCGACCGGCAGCGGCATCGGCCCCTGCCTGCCCCATCTGCTGGCCGCCGAGGTTCCCTCCCGCCTGGTCTGGGCGACCCGCGACCCCCGCGCCACCTACGGTGACGCCCTCGTCGACGAGATCCTCGCCGTCCAGCCCGACGCCCTGGTCTGGGACACCTCCCGGCACGGCAAGCCCGACATGGTCCGCCTCGCCTACGAGGCCTACCGCGACTTCGGGGCCGAGGCGGTGATCTGCATCTCCAACAAGAAGCTCACCTGGCAGGTCGTGCACGGCCTGGAGCGGCGGGGGATTCCGGCGTACGGCGCGATCTGGGACTCGTAGAAAGACTCGTAGGAAGGGGACCCGCATGAACCACCTGAAGCTGGAGCGGCAGGGCGCCGTCGTCACCGTACGCCTGCACCGCCCGCACGTCCGCAACGCGCTGAGCGGTGAGCTGCTCGCCGAACTCCTGGCGGCACTGCGCCCGTTGGACGACGACCCCGAGGTCGGCTGCTACGTGCTCACGGGCTCGGAGCGGTACTTCGCGGCCGGGGCCGACATCAAGGAGATGGCCGCGATGACGGCCGTCGACATGGTGACGGAGGACTACTTCGGGGCCTGGGAGGCGTTCGCCGACCTGCGCACCCCGAAGATCGCCGCGGTCAACGGCCCCGCGCTGGGCGGCGGTTGCGAGCTGGTGATGATGTGCGACCTGGTGATCGCGGGGGAGTCGGCGGTGTTCGGCCAGCCGGAGATCAAGCTGGGCGTGATCCCCGGCATCGGCGGCACCCAGCGCCTCACCCGCCTGATCGGCCGCGCGAAGGCGATGGACCTGGTCCTCACCGGCCGCACGATGGACGCGAGGGAGGCGGAAGGCGCGGGCCTGGTGTCCCGGGTGGTCCCCGACGATCAAGTCCTCTCCGAGGCGCTCGAGGCCGCGGAGACGATCGCCTCCTACGGCCGTACGGCGGTCAGAGCGGCCCGCGAATGCGTCGACCGGTCCCTGGAGACCGGCCTGCGGGACGGCATCCGCTTCGAACGCCGGGTGTTCCACGCCCTGTTCGCGACCCACGACCAGAAGGAGGGCATGACCGCGTTCCTGGAGAAACGCGCCCCGCGGTTCACCGGCCGCTAGGGCCTGTCCGGCGGATCATGCCGCAGACGCGGGGCTCGGCACGCCGATCTGCGGCGTTGTCGTCGGTTGCCGACGCTCCGCGTCGACGCCCTCCTCCGCCTTGCAGCTCGCCGCGCCAAGCCCCGCTCACCTGCGCTAATTGAGGCACCGCCGCTTTCCTGCAACCTGATCCGCCGGACAGGCCCTAGCCAGCGCCGCGCCCACCCCCGGTTCCTTGGGCCCGAGGAACCGGGGATCGGGCTCGAAGACCGCGTCCAGCGCGGCCTTGCCGGCCGCGAAGATCTCCCGGGTGCCGCCGTAGTACCAGGTGACGTCGTGCTTGGCGTCGACCCCGACGCCGTACGACGTCACCCCGGCCGCCTCGCACAGCGCGACCGCCCGCCGGATGTGGAAGCCCTGGCTGATCAGCACGGCCCGGTCCACCCCGAAGATCTTCTTGGCCCGGACACAGGAGTCCCAGGTGTCGAACCCGGCGTAGTCACTGACGATGCGGGCGTCGGGAACCCCGTGCCGCGTCAGATAGGCCCGCATCGCGTCGGGCTCGTCGTAGTCCTCCCGGCTGTTGTCGCCGGTGACGAGGACGACCTCGATCCGGCCCTCGCGGTACAGCTTCGCCGCCGCGTCCAGCCGGTGCGCGAGATACGGCGAGGGCTCCCCGTCCCACAGCCCGGCCCCGAAGACGACGGCGACCTCGGTGCGCGGCACGTCCGCGATCGTGCGCAGCCGGTCGCCCGTGACGACGTACATCCAGGTCGCCGGGAGCAGCGCCAGCACACACCCGGCCATCACAGCCTGCACGAGCCGCCGCTGCCCGGTACGGGTGCGCGGCAGACGGGGTCGGCGCAGTCTCACGGGGTCCCTCCCAGGTCGTCCTTCGACAGTCAGGGACGTTCCGTAAGCAGCCACGGTTCGCCGCCGCACACGTGACCAGCCTCACGCACCCGCATGAAACCGCAGGTCAGCCCACCTCACACCGCCCACCCACCCTGCGGTGAACCCCCCGAAAATCCCCGTTATCTTCATGCAACGGGGCGGCAACGTCCCCCCTCCACCATCGGTCCATGACAGCGTCGGGTAATTCGAGAGCTCCCAGCGACCAGTCCAAGGAAGTCCACTTCGACAGTACGGCGCACCTCATGAACCGGATCACCAGCCAGCTCGCGAGCCAGCTCAGCCTCGTGTCCCTCGCCGGCAGGCGGCGCCCCGAGGCTCCCGCGCTCGTCGTCGTGGCCCACGGCAGCCGCGACCCGCGCGCCCTGAGCACCGTACGCAGCCTCCTCGACAAGGTCCGCGCCCAGCGCCCCGGACTCCCGGTCCACCTCGGCCACATCGAGCTCAACGAGCCGCTGCTGACCGACACCCTCAAGACCCTCGGCAGCCGCGAGGCGATCCTCGTCCCACTGCTGCTGAGCCGCGGCTACCACGTGAAGCGGGACATCCCCGAGATGGCCGCCGAGACGGACGTACGCGCACGCGTGGCGCCCGCGTTGGGCCCGCACCCGCTGCTGGTGGACGCGCTGCACGCCCGCCTGCTGGAGGCGGGCTGGGAGGAGTCCCCGCGCGTGGGCAGCGCGGTGGTCCTGGCGGCGGCGGGTTCACGTGACCCGGAGTCGAAGGTCGACATGGCCCGTATGGCGACCTTGCTGTCGACCCGCCTGGAAGTACCCGTGGTCCCGGCCTACGCCACGACGGCGGCCCCCACGGTCCCGGCGGCCGTAGAGGCCCTGGCAGCCCGGGGCTACGACCGTGTGGCCATCGCCTCCTACTTCACGGCCCCCGGCCGCTTCGCGACGGAGTGCGCGGAGGCGGCACCGTGGCTGGCATCGGCACCATTGGGCACGCACGAGGCGATGGCAGACCTGATTCTTCACAGGTACGACCAGATGACGTCCCTGAGGGGCGCGGGGAACGGCGCGACCAGCCGGACACGACCCGCACTCGCCGTCTGACAGCACAAGGCACACGAACCGGCGAATTGTCAGTCCCTGCCCGTACTGTCGAGTCATGCCGTACGACCTGCCCTCAACAGACCGCTGGGCCCCGGAGCCTGACAAGCGCCCCGGCCGCACCGCCTTCCAACGCGACCGCGCCCGCATCCTCCACTCAGCCGCACTGCGAAGGCTCGCCGGAAAAACGCAGGTCGTCACCCCAGGCACCCGAAGCCAGGCCTGGGACGCCAGCCCCAGAACGCGCCTGACGCACTCCCTGGAGTGCGCCCAGGTAGGCCGAGAACTCGGCGCAGCCCTCGGCTGCGACCCCGACTTGGTCGAAGCCGCCTGCCTCGCCCACGACCTCGGCCACCCCCCGTTCGGTCACAACGGCGAACAGGCACTCAACGAGTTCGCGGAGGACTGCGGCGGCTTCGAGGGCAACGCGCAGTCCCTGCGCCTGCTCACCCGCATCGAGCCCAAGCGCTTCACCGAAGAAGGCTCGGTCGGGCTGAACCTCACCCGCGCCACCCTCGACGCGGCCACCAAGTACCCCTGGCCCCGCGGGGCGGGACCACAGACAGCGTCCCCCAAGTTCGGCGTCTACGAGGACGACCGCCCCGTCTTCGACTGGGTCCGCAAGGACGCCCCCGGCACCCGCACCTGCTTCGAGGCGCAGGTCATGGACTGGTCCGACGACGTGGCGTACTCGGTGCACGACGTCGAGGACGGCCTGCACGCGGGCCACATCGACCCGAACTGCCTGCACGCGGAACCGGAACGGCAGGCGGTCTTCGCGGTGGCCCGCGGCCGGTACGTCCCCGAGGACACCGACCCCGCCGAACTCGCCGCCGCCCTCGACCGGCTCCAGGACCAGCCGTGGTGGCCGCACGGCTACGACGGTTCCGCCGTCGCCCAGGCCCGGCTGAAGGACGCCACCAGCCAGCTCATCGGCCGCTTCTGCCTCGCCGCCGAGGGCGCCACACGCGCGGCGTTCGGCGGCGGCCCGCTCACGCGATACGCCGCCGAACTCGTCGTACCGCACGAGACGCGGCTGGAGTGCGCGGTCCTCAAGGCCGTCGCCGACCGGTACGTCATGCAGCGCGCCGAGCAGGAGCTGCTGCGGGCCGACCAGCGGATCGTGGTGGCCGAACTCGCCGAGGCGCTCACCGTCCGCGCCCCGGACGGGCTCGACCCGCAGTTCCGGGCGCTGTTCGACCAGGCGGCCGACGACCGTGCCCGCAAGCGGGTGATCGTCGACCAGATCGCGTCCCTCACGGACGCGTCGGCGCGATCGCTTCACGCCCGCTTGACGGGGCATATGTGAGACAGATGTGCCAAGGGTGAAGCGAAACGCGCCCGAATGTGACCCTCCGTGGCCTGATCGGGCCACTCCCTCTTCCCCCATCACGCTGCGTGCGGGACGCTCCCATGTGGCGGCACCCGCTGTGTTCTCTGGGGCGACACTCCCCAGACACCCCCGGTAGGAGGCATCAAGTGGTCGACGCGGACCAGACATTCGTGATCGTCGGAGGCGGTCTCGCCGGCGCCAAGGCGGCCGAGACGCTCCGAGCGGAGGGCTTCACCGGTCGCGTGATACTGATCTGCGACGAACGCGACCACCCCTATGAGCGCCCGCCCCTCTCCAAGGGCTACCTGCTCGGCAAGGAGGAGCGCGACAGCGTCTTCGTGCACGAACCGGCCTGGTACGCGCGCAACGACATCGAGCTGCACCTCGGCCAGACCGTCGACGCGATCGACCGCGCGGCCAGGACGGTCCGCTTCGGCGACGACGGCACGCTCGTCCACTACGACAAGCTGCTTCTGGCCACCGGGGCCGAACCCCGCCGCCTCGACATCCCCGGCACCGACCTCGCGGGCGTCCACCATCTGCGCCGCCTCGCCCACGCGGAACGCCTCAAGGGCGTCCTGACCGCGCTCGGCCGGGACAACGGCCACCTGGTGGTCGCCGGCGCCGGCTGGATCGGCCTGGAGGTCGCGGCGGCGGCCCGCGAGTACGGCGCCGAGGTCACGATCATCGAGCCCGCCCCGACCCCGCTGCACGGCGTCCTCGGCCCCGAGCTGGGCAGCCTCTTCGCCGACCTGCACCGGGAGCACGGCGTGCGCTTCCACTTCGGCGCCCAGCTCACCGAGATCGTCGGCCAGGACGGCATGGTGCTGGCCGCCCGCACCGACGACGGCGAGGAACACCCGGCCCACGACGTCCTCGCCGCGATCGGCGCGGCCCCGCGCACCGCCCTCGCGGAGGCGGCGGGCCTGGAGCTGGCCGACCGGGCGCACGGCGGCGGCGTCGCGGTCGACGAACGGCTGCGCACCTCCGACCCCGACATCCACGCGGCCGGTGACGTCGCCTCCTTCCACCACGCCCTCTTCGACAGCAGGCTGCGCGTGGAGCACTGGGCCAACGCCCTCAACGGCGGCCCCGCCGCGGCCCGCGCGATGCTCGGCCAGGACCTCGTCTACGACCGCGTCCCCTACTTCTTCTCCGACCAGTACGACCTGGGGATGGAGTACAGCGGCTGGGCGCCCCCGGGGTCGTACGACGAAGTGGTGATTCGCGGGGACGCCGGAAAGCGTGAGTTCATCGCGTTCTGGGTGAAGGAGGGCCGGGTGCTGGCGGGGATGAACGTGAACGTGTGGGACGTCACGGACCCGATCCAGCAGCTGATCCGGACGAAGACACAGGTGGACACGGAGGCGCTGGCGGACCCGCACGTTCCGCTCGAAAGCCTCGTCTCATGAGTGTCAGTCCACCACCGTAGAATTCACGCGTGGCTGGACGGATCAACGACGAGGACGTGAAGGCGGTACGGGACGCGGTCCCGATCGACGCCGTGGTGTCCGAGTACCTCCAGCTGCGCAACGCGGGCGGGGGCAACCTCAAGGGCCTGTGCCCGTTCCATGACGAGAAGTCGCCGTCCTTCCAGGTCAGCCCGAGCAAGGGACTCTTCCACTGCTTCGGCTGCCAGGAGGGCGGCGACACCATCACGTTCGTGATGAAGGTCGACCACCTCACCTTCTCCGAGGCGGTCGAGCGCCTGGCCGCCCAGGCCGGCATCACCCTGCGCTACGAGGAGGGCGGGTACAACCCGGCCCACCAGCGCGGCGAACGCATCCGCCTGGTCGAGGCCCACAAGATCGCCGCCGACTGGTACATGGAACAGCTGGCGACCAGTCCGGAGGCCGACACCGGCCGCAAGTTCCTCGCCGAGCGCGGCTTCGACCAGGCCGCCGCCGAGCACTTCTCCGTCGGCTACAGCCCCCAGGGCTGGGACCACCTCACCCGCTATCTGCGCGGCAAGGGCTTCACCGACAAGGAACTCGTCCTGTCCGGCCTCTCCCAGGAGGGCCGCCGCGGCCCCATCGACCGCTTCCGAGGCCGCCTGATGTGGCCGATCCGCGACATCGGCGGCGACGTGGTCGGCTTCGGCGCCCGCAAGCTCTACGAGGCGGACACCGGCCCGAAGTACCTCAACACACCCGACACGGCGATCTACAAGAAGTCCCAGGTCCTCTACGGCATCGACCTCGCCAAGAAGGACATCGCCAAGGCGTCCCGCGCGGTCGTCGTCGAGGGCTACACCGACGTCATGGCCTGCCACCTCGCGGGCGTCACGACGGCCATCGCGACCTGCGGCACCGCCTTCGGCGGCGACCACATCAAGATCCTGCGCCGGCTGCTGATGGACAACGGCAGCGCCCGCGTGATCTTCACCTTCGACGGCGACGCCGCCGGCCAGAAGGCCGCCCTGCGCGCCTTCGAGGACGACCAGAAGTTCGCCGCCGAGACCTACATCGCCATCGCCCCCGACGGCATGGACCCCTGCGACCTGCGCCTGGCCAAGGGCGACGACGCGGTCGCCGACCTGGTCGAACCCCGCACCCCGCTCTTCGAGTTCGCGCTCCGCCAGATCGTCGTCCGCTACGACCTCGACACCCCCGCGGGCCGGGCGGCGGCGCTGGACGAGGCCGCCCCGATCGTCGCCCGCATCAAGAACAGCGGCGCGCAGCACGAGGTCGCCGTCCAGCTCGCCGGCATGCTCGGCATCCTCGACACCCAGTTCGTCGTCAAGCGCGTCGCCCAACTGGCCCGCTGGGCCCGCGACCGCGGCGGCAAGGGCGGCCCGGCCCCGGCCCGCGGCCCCCAGCAGCCGTACGAGGCCACCCAGCGCACCGCGGCCGGCGGCCCCGCGCTCCAGCTCCGCAACCCCGTCTACGCCACCGAGCGCGAGCTGCTCAAACTCGCCCTCCAGCGACCCGAGCTGGTCTCCCCGGCCTTCGACGCCTACGGCATCGACGAGTTCACCGCCGCCCCCTACGCCGCCGTACGCCAGGCGATCATGGAGGCCGGCGGCGCCGAGTACGGCACGCAGGACTCGCAGGACTATCTCGTCCGGGTCCGCGAGGCCGCCCCCGACGACGCCGTCCGCGCGATGGTCACGGAACTCGCGGTCGAGGCGATCATGCGGCGCACGGTCGACGAGGACTACGCGGGCCAGCAGCTCGTCACCGTCCGCCGCCGCGCCGTCGAGCGCCGCGTCCGGGACATCCAGTCGACGCTGGCCCGCCTCGGCAGCACCGGCGACCCCGCCCAAGCGGCCGCGGTGCAGAACGAATTGTGGGTGCTCCAGCAGTACGACCAGGCGCTGCGCGAGCACGGAGCCGCAGCTCTCTGAGCGTGTCGCGTCCGTCACGGTAACCACCCGGTCACGGACCGGACTCAAAAAGTCACCGCACGCCCCTCGTGGCGGTGATGTGTCGTACTCCACACTGGGTTCCGGTGCCTGAGTCCTCGGAGCGCGGCCGATCCGTCCCCAACGGGTCCCAGACCCCCGCGGTTCCGCTCATCGCGTACGGGACGGACAGCGGCGAGGCCGCCGACTCCGTCCCCGAAACAGCGCTGCCGCACTCTGCAGCGATCATCCTGGAGGTCGCCCCCGTGCAGACCCAGACCCTCACCCAGACCGAGAACAGTACGGACGCCACGGAGCCGGACGCCGAGACCGACGTTCTCGTCGCGGTCCCCCCGCAGAACCGTGTCGTGCACCACCCCGAGACCGAGCCGGAAGAACCGCCCGCCGACGCGCTGGAGAGCGCGGAGGCCGCGGAGGCGCCCGAGCCGGTCGAGGCCCCGGAACCGGCCGCCCGCAACCGCGCCGACACCGGCAGCCCGTCCTCCGACCTGTTCCGCCAGTACCTCCGCGAGATCGGCCGCATCCCGCTGCTCACCGCGGCCGAGGAGGTCGAACTCGCCCGGCGCGTCGAGGCCGGCCTGTTCGCCGAGGAGAAGCTCAGCACCACGCCCGACCTCGACAGCCAGCTCGCCCTCGACCTGGACCGCCTGGTCGTGATGGGCCGCATGGCCAAGCGCCGCCTCATCGAGGCGAACCTGCGCCTGGTGGTGTCGGTCGCCAAACGGTACGTCGGCCGTGGCCTGACCATGCTCGACCTGGTCCAGGAAGGGAACCTGGGCCTGATCCGCGCGGTCGAGAAGTTCGACTACGCCCGCGGCTACAAGTTCTCCACGTACGCCACCTGGTGGATCCGTCAGGCCATGTCCCGCGCCCTCGCCGACCAGGCCCGCACCATCCGGGTGCCGGTCCATGTCGTCGAGCTGATCAACCGGGTCGTCCGCGTCCAGCGCCGCATGCTGCAGGAACGCGGCTACGAACCGACGCCGGAGGAGGTGGCCGGCCACCTCGACCTCGCGCCGGAACGCGTCAGCGAGGTGCTGCGGCTGGCCCAGGAACCGGTGTCGTTGCACGCCCCGGTGGGCGAGGAGGACGACGTCGCGCTGGGCGACCTCATCGAGGACGGCGACGCGACGTCACCCGTGGAGTCGGCGGCGTTCCTGCTGCTGCGGGAGCATCTGGAGGCGGTGCTCTCCACTCTGGGCGAGCGTGAGCGCAAGGTCGTACAGCTGAGGTACGGGCTGGCCGACGGGCGTCCTCGCACGCTGGAGGAGATCGGGCGCATCTTCGGCGTCACGCGGGAGCGGATACGGCAGATCGAGTCGAAGACGCTCAACAAGCTGCGGGATCATGCTTTTGCGGATCAGCTGAGGGGTTATCTGGATTGATGCCGGGTGCGGGTGGGGGCTGGTCGCGCCCGCGCGGCGGAGCCGCATGTTGATACAGCCCCGCGCCCCTCGGGTGGGACCAGCCCCCGCCACTGATCAGTCGACCTCTGCCACTGCCTGCGCGAACTGCGCCTTATACAGGCGCGCGTACGCCCCGTCCGCCTGCAACAGGTCCGCGTGCGCGCCCTGTTCCACGATCGAGCCGTTCTCCATCACCAGGATCGTGTCCGCGTCCCGGATGGTGGAGAGGCGGTGCGCGATCACGAACGACGTGCGGCCGTGGGCGAGTTTGGCCATCGCCTTCTGGATCAGCACCTCGGTGCGGGTGTCGACCGACGACGTGGCCTCGTCGAGGACCAGGATCGTCGGGTCGGACAGGAACGCCCGCGCGATGGTGATGAGCTGCTTCTCACCGGCGCTGACGCCCGTGCCCTCGTCGTCGATCACCGTGTCGTAGCCGTCGGGCAGCGTCCGGACGAACCGGTCGGCGTGCGCGGCGCGTGCGGCCTCCTCGATCTCGCCGCGGGTGACCTCACGGGAGGCGCCGTACGCGATGTTCTCCGCGATGGTGCCGCCGAACAGCCAGGTGTCCTGGAGCACCATGCCGATCTGGGCGCGCAGCTCGTCCCGGGACATCCGCGCGATGTCCACCCCGTCGAGGGTGATCCGGCCGCCGGAGACGTCGTAGAACCGCATCAACAGGTTGACCAGCGTGGTCTTTCCGGCGCCCGTCGGACCGACGATCGCGACCGTGTGGCCGGGTTCGACCTTCAGGGAGAGGTCCTCGATCAGCGGCTTCTCGGGGTCGTAGCGGAAGGAGACGTGCTCCAGCGCGACCCGGCCGCGCAGTTCCTCCGGGCGCAGCCCCGGGATCGGGTCCGCCGCCTGCTCCTCGGCGTCGAGGAGTTCGAAGACCCGCTCGGCGGAGGCGACGCCGGACTGCACGAGGTTCGCCATGGACGCGACCTGCGTCAGCGGCATCGAGAACTGGCGGGAGTACTGGATGAAGGCCTGCACGTCACCGATGGAGAGGGCACCGGAGGCGACCCGCAGCCCGCCGACGACCGCGACCAGCACGTAGTTGAGGTTCGACACGAACATCATCAGCGGCTGCATGACCCCGCTGTTGAACTGCGCCTTGAACCCGGCCTCGTACAGCGCCTCGTTCTGCTCGGCGAACTGCTGCGCCGACTCGTCCTGCCGCCCGAACACCTTCACCAGGGCGTGCCCGGTGTACATCTCCTCGACGTGCGCGTTGAGCTTGCCGGTGGAGCGCCACTGCTGCACGAAGTGCGGCTGCGACCGCTTGCCGACGCGGGTGGCGACGACGAACGACAGCGGCACGGTCACCAGCGCGACCAGCGCCAGCAGCCAGGAGACGTAGAACATCATCGCGAGCACGCCGATGATCGTCAGCAGCGAGTTGATGAGCTGGCCCATCGACTGCTGGAGGGTCTGCCCGATGTTGTCGATGTCGTTCGTCGCCCGGGACAGCACCTCGCCGCGCTGGCGCTTGTCGAAGTACGACAGCGGCAGCCGCGACATCTTCGTCTGCACGTCCTCGCGCAGCCGGAACATCGTGCGGTTGACGGCCCGGTTGACCAGCCGGGTCGCCACCGCCATCAGCAGACCGGCGATGGCGAAGGCGCCGGTGGCGAGGAGCAGGACATGCCCCACGGCGGTGAAGTCGATGCCCTCGCCGGGGGTGAAGTCGGTGCCGCTGAGCATGTCGGCGATCGCGGAGTCACCGCGCTCGCGCATCCCGGCGAGGACCTCCTCCTTCGAGGCCCCGGCCGGCATCTGCCGGCCGATGATCCCGGCGAAGACCAGGTCGGTGGCCTTGCCGAGGATCCACGGCCCGATCGAGTTCAGGCCGACGCTGACCACCACACAGGCCAGCAGCGCGTAGATGGTGAACCGCTCCGGCCGGAACTGCCCGATCAGCCGCCGTCCCGACACCTTGAAGTCCAGCGAACGGGTGTCCGGGCCGCCGCCGGCCATCATCCGCCCCATGGGCCCGGCCATCAGGCAGCCTCCGCTTCCGTGAGCTGGGAGAGCACGATCTCCCGGTAGGTCTCGTTGTCCGCCATCAGTTCGTGGTGGGTGCCGGTGCCGACGACCCGGCCCTCGTCGAGGACGACGATCCGGTCGGCGTCGCGGATGGTCGCCACCCGCTGGGCGACGATCACCACGGTCGCCTCCGCCGTCTCCGCGGCGAGTGCCGCGCGCAGTGCCGCGTCGGTGGCGTAGTCGAGCGCGGAGAAGGAGTCGTCGAAGAGATAGATCTCGGGCCGCTGCACCAGCGTCCGGGCGATCGCGAGCCGCTGCCGCTGACCGCCGGAGACGTTCGTGCCGCCCTGGGCGATGGGGGAGTCGAGGCCGTTCTCCAGCCGCTCGACGAAGCTCTTGGCCTGCGCCACCTCCAGCGCGTGCCACAGCTCCTCGTCCGTGGCGTCCGGGTTGCCGTAGCGCAGGTTCGTCGCCACGGTCCCCGCGAAGAGGTACGGCTTCTGCGGCACGAGCCCGACCGTCCGCGCCAGCAGCGTCGGCTCCACGTCCGCGACGGGGACGCCGTCGACCAGCACCTCGCCCTCGGTCGCGTCGAACAGCCGCGGCACCAGTCCCAGCAGCGTCGACTTGCCGCTGCCGGTCGAGCCGATCACGGCGGTCACCTCACCGGGCCGGGCCACCAGCTCGACGCCCTTCAGCACCGGCTCCTCGGCACCCGGGTAGCGGAAGCCCGCGCCCCGGATCTCCAGGTGCCCGTGCCGGCGCAGCTCGGTGACGGGGGCGAGCGGCGGGACGACGCTGGAGTCGGTGTCGAGGACCTCCTGGATGCGCTCGGCACAGACCTCCGCGCGCGGCACCATCATGAACATGAAGGTGGCCATCATCACGGACATCACGATCTGCATCAGATAGGCGAGGAACGCCGTCAGGTCGCCGATCTGCATGCCGCCGCTGTCGATCCGGTGGGCGCCGAACCACACCACCGCGATCGACGACAGGTTCACCGTCGTCATGACCACGGGGAACATCAGGGCGAGCATGTTGCCGGTGGCCAGGGACATGTCGGTGAGGTCGCGGTTGGCCTTCCGGAACCGCTCCTCCTCGTACTGGTCGCGCACGAAGGCGCGGATCACGCGGTTGCCGGTGATCTGCTCGCGCAGCACCCGGTTGACGGTGTCCAGCCGCACCTGCATGGACCGGAACAGCGGCCGCAGCCGCCGTACGATCAGCGTCACGCAGATGCCCAGCGTCGGTACGACGGCGACCAGCACCGCCGACAGCGGCACGTCCAGGCCGAGGGCGAGGACGATGCCGCCCACGCACATGATGGGCGCCGACACCATCAGGGTGAACGTCATCAGCGCCAGCATCTGCACCTGCTGGACGTCGTTCGTGGTCCGTGTGATCAGCGTGGGCGCGCCGAAGTGACCCACTTCACGGGCCGAGAACGACTGCACCCGGTCGAAGACCGCGGCCCGCATGTCCCGCCCGAGCGCCGAGGCCGTCCGGGCGCCGTAGTAGACGGCCCCGATGTTGCACACGACCTGGGCCAGCGAGATCCCGATCATCAGGGCGCCGTAGGACAGGATGTAGCCCGTGTCCCCGTTGACCACGCCGTGGTCGATGATGTCGGCGTTGAGCGTGGGCAGGTAGAGGGTGGCGCAGGTCTGCAGGAACTGGAGCAGGACCAGCACACCGATGGGTTTCTTGTAGGGCCTGAGATAGGTCCGCAGAAGTCGTATGAGCACGCTACGTCTCTCGGAGTCGGCGACAGGGGCCGGAGGTGGTTGCCCCTGGCCCCTATCGTCGGACACTCCCCCCGCGTTACCTCAACCGATTAAGCCGACAGCAGTGCTCTTTACCGCCTTATGGGCGGAAGACGCCCTCGGACGGTCAGCCGCGGAAGGCGTTCGGATGTGTCTGCTCCCGCACCGACACGAACTGCTGCCGCACGGCCTGCCCCACCGCCAGCTCCTCGCCGGGCTCCAGGATCTGCGCGGCCGCCCCCTGCCAGGCCGGCGGGGTGCGCGGGTCGAGCGTGCCCTGCGACACGCCGAGCGCCCAGGCCGCCTGCCGGGCGGCCCCGATCGCCGCGTAGTCCGCGGGCTGCGGTACGACGACCTGGGCGCCGAAGATGGCCGGTGCCGCGGCCTGCACGGCCGACAGTTCGGCGGCGGCCCCCAGCAGGAAGACCCGCCGCACCTCCACGCCCCGCCCGCGCAGCACGTCGAGGGCGTCCGCGAGCCCGCACAGCATGCCCTCGAACGCGGCCCGCGCCAGATGCTCGGGCTTCATCGACTCCCGCCGCAGCCCGGCGAGCGTCCCGGCGGTGTGCGGCAGACTCGGCGTCCGCTCACCCTCCAGATAGGGCAGCAGCACGAGCCCGTGCGAGCCCGGCGTCGACTTCATCGCCAGCTCGGACAGGGCCTCCAGATCGGGCAGCCCGAGCAGCTCGGCGGTGCCGCGCAGGGTCCGTACGGCGTTCAGGGTGGTGACGACGGGCAGGTGCATGCCGGTCGCGTCGGCGAGGGAGGTGATCATCCCGGAGCTGTCGACGAGCGCCTCGGGGTGCACGGCCATGACGGACCCGGAGGCCCCGAGCGACACGACGGCGTCCCCGAGTCCGATCCCAAGGCCGAAGGCGGCGGCCATGGTCTCGCCGGTCCCGGCGGAGATCAGCAGCCCCTCCGGGGTCGTACCGGCCGCCTCCGAGGGGCCGATCACCTCGGGCAGCATGGCCTGGTGACCGAGCGCCAGCTCGACGAGGTCGGTGCGGTAGGCGCCGGTGGCGGCCGACCAGTAGCCGGTGCCGGAGGCGCCACCGCGGTCGGTGGTGCGGCGCACGGGCCGCCCGAGGAGCTGCCAGACGAGCCAGTCGTGGGCCTGGAGGAGGACCGCGGTGCGCAGGGCGGCGTCGGGTTCGTTCTTCACCAGCCAGCGCAGCTTGGTCACCGGCTGCGGCGCCTGCGGCACACAGCCCACGGCCTGCGCCCACGCCTCGCGCCCGCCGAGCGCGTCGATGAGATCGGCCGCCGCGACCTGGGCACGCTTGTCGCCGCCGACGAGGGCGGGGCGGACGGTGTTGCCCTGGGCGTCCAGCGGCACGACGGCGTTCTGCTGCGCGGACACGCCGATGGCCTGCACGCCTTCGAGCAGGCCACCGCCGGCCGCCTCACCGAGGGACAGCAGCCAGGCCTGGGGGTCGACGTCGGAGGGACGGCCCTCCACCGGGTGCGGGGCGTAGCCCTGCCTGAGCACGGCGCCCGTGTCCGCGTCGCAGACGACGATACGAGTGAAATCGGGCGCACTGTCCAGCCCGGCGACTATCCCCATGGCGAAAATTCTATGGGCCGGACGGCGTCACCCCGTCCGGCACTCAAGTGTTGCTGGTTCCCCAGTCGTCCTCGGCGGCGCCGTTGGTGTTGCGGTCCCGCAGGGAGCGGACCCGCTGGGCCACCGAGTCCGGCACCCGGTCTCCTACTTTGTCGCTCACCACGTGGTACGCCTTGCCCGCGAACTGGCGGCCCTGCTGGGCGGCCGACTCGGCGGTGTTGCGGACCGCGGGGTTCTGCGAGACCTGCCGCGCGGACTTCTTCAGCTGCTCGTAGCGCTCGCGCCCGGCACGCGTGCCCAGCACGTAACCCAGAGCCAGCCCGGCGACGAAAGTGAGCTTGTAGCGCATGGCTGCCACCCTTCCCTTTGCGTAGGTCTGCTGTGCGGCGTCGGTGCCGGGAGGAACCGATTGGCGGAGCACCCCCCTGCTTGCGCTAATGTATGTGTCGCAGCGGACGCCCGCCCCCTGGCGAATACCCAGGGAGGTACGTTCGATGCAACGAGGCATTCCTCCGTAGCTCAATTGGCAGAGCAGCCGGCTGTTAACCGGCAGGTTACTGGTTCGAGTCCAGTCGGGGGAGCTTCGATCTTCCGTAGCTCAATTGGCAGAGCAGCCGGCTGTTAACCGGCAGGTTACTGGTTCGAGTCCAGTCGGGAGAGCGTGTTGAACAAGGACCCCCGAAGGGGTCCTTTTTCATGTGATCACCCCTGCGCCGGGAACCGCGCAGGTCACAGCGGAGTCCTTCAGGGCATGCGAAGTCGACCATACGAAGCAGGAGATCGTATGAGCGGCTATGCTGCGGCAGACGGCGCGCACACATGTACGCGACACGCCGCTATGGGGCGGTAGCTCAGCCGGTTAGAGCAGCGGACTCATAATCCGTCGGCCGTGGGTTCGAGTCCCACCCGCCCCACTGTGCAGGCCTCTGACCTGCGGAAACGTCTCATCAGGGGTGCGGATCCAGGAGTTTGGGCCACGGGGCTGAATCCGCTGCTCGCGAGTTCAACTCTGTGGCCGTCAGTGTGCGTTGGGATCGCTTTGACCCGCGTAGACGTATCGGCCTGCGGCTGGAGGATGGCGTCGTGGGTGGGCTGTGTGGGCGCCTGGACGTCGAATTCTGGACGCTGGCTGGACGCGAGGATCCGGAAGTGGTGTCGCCCGGTGACCCCTGGGTGTCGGGAGACGGCCCAGGCCACAGCGGACTGACCGCCGGGCGGCCCGGGTCGGTCAGAAGCTTGGTGCCCGTCGGCACCGCGCGAGCTTTACTGCCTGAGGTCGATCATGCGGACCGGCTGCCCTGTCGTGCGGGCGATGGCTTCGAAGTCGCGGTCGTCGTGGAGCAGAGTGAGTCCCGCTTCTTCCGCGGCTGCGGCCACTGAACGACCAGAGGCCGACAGCACCAGTCCTCCACTGTCACCCCAGCTCAACCATCCGAAGCGAAACGGGGGAGGTCAATGCGTGGAATCGCGATCAGAGGGTCAGTACGACCCGCTCGTGCACCTGACCGCCTTCGAGTAGACGGTGCGCCTCGTTGGCGTCTTGCATGCGCATGGTTCTGTACTCCCGCAGCCTGAGCCGCCCCTGCGCCAACATGGACATGGTGTCCTTCAACGCGTGAGGAGCCCGCTTGGGACTGGGATGTGACAGTGTGACACCGAAGTCCGCCGCAGCGGGGTCGGACAAGGTGATCACCCGGTCGGCGGCTCCGGTCAACGCGATCGCGTCCGCCAGCATTCCCTTGCCAGAGGCGTCGAACGCGAAGCCGACAGCCCCGACACGCCTGACCGCGTCTACCAGCTCCGCGCCGTAGCGTACGGGCGTGGCACCCAGGGACGTGACCAGTGCGTCGTCCCGCTCGCCTACGGCACTCACCACTTTGATGCCCTGAGCGACAGCCAATTGGGTTGCGATCAAGCCGACAGCCCCGCCACCACCGAGCACCAGCAGTGTGTCGCCCGTCTTCACCGCCAGCTGTCGCAGAACCCCCGCTGCCGCCTCCGCCGAGGCCGGCAGAGAGGCTGCGGCCGCCCACGGGACGGAAGGTGGCTTTGCGACCCACATCGAGGCAACCGCATATTCAGCGTATCCACCAAGGTCGAAAAGCAGTGCCGATACTTCTTCGCCGATCTGCGTTCCGTTCACTCCGGGCCCGACTGCGTCGACAGTGCCAGCTACCTCGAAGCCGAGTACGGCGTTCCGCCGTAGCGAAAAGGCCTTGAGTCGGCCCGACCGCAGGGCGAGGTCGGTCGGGCCGACGCCCGCGGCTTTCACCTTCACCCTGATCTGCCCCTCGCCCGGCTGGGGAAGCGGGACATCAGTCCATCGCAGGACGTCAGGACCGCCGAAGTCGGTCAGCGTGATCGCTTTTGGCATGTTTCCTCCGTCGGGAAGTCCATGTTTCCGTGTAGTCCCGCTGGCTGTACACCAGGACGGTTGAAGCGGGAGAGCCCGGGCTGGTGGGGCGGCATCGGTGTGCACAGGCTTGTGCAAGCCCTCCGTTCACGCTCCGTCCCGAACTCCGCTTGACTGTGTCGAGCAGGCAAGAGCACAAATGCGCGCTCGCACCTATGCGGGATGCGCGGCGGGCAGAAGGCCGAGCTCCAGGAGGCTTTCGGCGGTGGCCACGACGGCTTCGTCGCTGCTGCGGGGGTTCCAGTGGAGGACGGTACGGGCCTTGTCGTTGCTGACGTGGCGGACCCTGCCGAGGTTGGACAGCACACCCTGCAGTGCCGGGTTGGCCTCGGCGGCCTTACGCACCGTCTCGTCCGGAAGCTCGGTGGTCGGGACGGCACTGGCCGCGTCGCCGAGGCGGTCGCGGATGGCGAGTGCGATCTGGTGCAGGGAGACGGCGTCGCCGGCGGCGGCGATGAAGCGTTCGCCGGCTGCCCTGGGGTCGGTCATGGCCTTGAGGTGCAGGTCGGCGACGTCCCGGACATCGACGACGGCGAAGTACAGGCGGGGTACGCCCGGCATGGCGCCGCTGAACAGGCCGATGATCATGTCGATCGAGGAGGAGTGGTCGCTGCCGACGACGGGGCCGAAGATGCCGACCGGGACGACGGTGGCGAGCTGGAGGCCGTTGCCCTCGCGCTCGACGAAGTCCCAGGCGGCTCGTTCGGCCAGCGCCTTGGACCTGATGTAGGCGGGGAGGTCGCCGTCCAGGTCGGTCCAGTCGTTCTCGGTGAAGGGCCGTTCGGTGGCGGCCCTGCCGTAGCCGACGGCGGCGAACGACGAGGTGGCCACCACGCGTTCGACGACTGCGTCGCGGGCGGCACGCAGCACGCGCAGCGTGCCTTCTCGGGCCGGGACGATCAGGTCGTCCTCGTGGTCGGGCTCGCCGCCTGGGAAGGGGGAGGCGATGTGCAGGACGTAGCGGCAGCCTGCCACCGCCTCGGCCCACCCCCCATCCGCGGTGAGGTCCGCCTCCACGAAAGTGAGCCGGTCACCCGCGTGCACGCCCATGGACTCCAAGTCCCTGCGAACCTGCGCCTCGCGGCTGAGGGTCCGCACCGTGGTGCGGACCTGGTAGCCCTTACCGAGCGCCTGGGCGATCACACGGCCGCCTAGGAATCCGGAGCCTCCAGTGACCAGGACGGTATCGGTCGAAGTGCTGCTCATGGCCAAGTTCCTTTGTCTTCTCGTCCTCGTACTGGCTGGCCCAGGGGGTGCCGGCCAGATGAGGAATGGGTCATCTGCGGCTAGCTGGTCAGCGCCGGCAACAGCAGGGCGTCCATGACCGCGATGAGCTGGTCGGCGTCCGCCTCGGTGCCGGTGAAGAGCTTCTCCACGAAGACGCTGCCCATCAGGAACATCTCGGAGTGCGCCAGGGCCGGATTGTCGGGACGGATCGTTCCGCGCTCGACGTGCCGGGCCAGGATCGTGCGCAGCGCGTCGAGGTAGGGGGCGAACAGGACATCCCTCAGGGCCTGGGCGAGGGCGGGGTCGGACACGACCGCCTGCCAGATTCCCAGCCTCGGGGCGCTCTCCGGGTGTGGTGCCGGCATCATGCGGGCCAGCGCCACCAGGTCATCGCGGAGGCTACCGGCGTCGATGTGCGGCAGGGGCGGATACTTGCGCGCCATCATCGCCGTGATCACGAGCTTGGGCTTGTTCTCCCATTGCCGGTACAGCGTGGCCGTGCTCGCTTTCGTCCGTCTGGCCACCTCGTCCACGGTCGCCTGCTCGTAGCCGACCTCGGCGACCAGGTCGAAGGTGACGTCGAGGATCTCGCGCTCGCGCTCCTCCGTCAGCCGCTTGCGCCGGTTGGATGCCGGTGCCTGCTTGCTCATCAGTGATTCCCGTCGTCCAAGTTGCCGGTCCATGACCGTCCATCTGGACAGCAAGGATCGAAAACGTGTTTTCGACAGTACGTTTTCGATAAGCGATTATCAAGTCTGCCGCGAAGGGGCGTCGGCGCGGCGGTATCGACGCCGCCTGGGAGGGCCGGGTGGTCGGCGGAAGCCTGACCGCGCTGCGTCGTCCGCCGAGGAGCCGGATACGGGGTGCGCACGACCCTGCGAGGTCCCGCCAGGCAAGCTTCAGGTACGAAGAGCGTCTGCGCTGTGAGCAGGGGTCATGCCTCGCGGGGACCCCGGGCCGTTGTGGATCTGCACACCGGGCAGGGCCGGCGCGAAGAGCTACACCTGCGACATCGCCAGCACGGACCTCCGGCCGGGCGACTGGGTGACCCAGGAGTTCACGGTGCGGATCGACCGGGTCGTCCCCGGCGCGCGGGGCGGCGTGCGGGTGGTGGAGAACCCCGCGTACCCCGATCGTGACGACGACGCGGCGAACGACACCGCGGCGATCGCGGTGAAGGCCACCGGCTCGGCGACGTCCAGCCCATCGCCCAGCGCCTCCGCGTCCCCGTCGGCCACGGCCACCGCGAGCCCGTCCGGCTCCGAGGCGGGAACCAGCAGCGGGGCGACGACCGGCGGCGGGCTCGCCGCCGGGCACGGACGGAGTCCTGCTGCGGGTGGGCACCGCCGTCCTGCTGGTGGCGGGCGGCGCGCTGGTGTTCCTGGTGGCACGGAGGTCGCGGCCGCTGACGTTGTGCCGCCCCGGCGCGGCACAACGTCAGCGGCCGATGAGGCAATCCGTCACCTCGCGAACCGCATTTCGTCAGTAGCCCTCGTTGCGGCGCAGGAGTAGATGTCGTCCCGCGTACTCGGAGGCCACCTGCCTTTGAGTCGTGGCGCGTTGGAAAGGAGGTCCGCTGCGCATGGTTTCGAGACCCTCTCCCCAGCTCGGGAGTGGGTCCTTGAACCGGGTGTGCGTGTACATGGGGGACGCCTTCTGGACGCTGGTTGGACACAAGGATCGGAAAAGACTGACAAGGGCCGAGAAGGACTGAGGCGCCAAACCGCGTCTGACCTGGGAAAACGGCCAAGATGAGCAATGATCGACAAGGGCCGCCGGGATCCTCGAAGGACTCATAATCCGTCGGCCGTGGGTTCGAGTCCCACCCGCCCCACCAGACACGCCTTTTGACCCGAGGAAACGTCACTTCAGCCTTCGCGGTGAGGTGCTCCTGGACCACGCGGGAGCGACGAAAGATGCCGTCGGGCATCGGGCATCGGGCACCGCATGTAGTGGGCGTCGAGCGCCGCCTTCAATCGTGCGCGGTCCTCTGCTGAGCGGGCGGAGTGGAGGACTTCGAGTTCCGTGAGGTCGCAGATCGCGACTTGGCAGTGCGCTGGGAAGCTATTGGTGATGTGAGTGCTCGTCATACGACCCCGTGTGTGGCCGATGTAAAGATCTGCTGTCCATCACCTTCACCAAGGTAAAGATCACGGGAGATCGTCCGTGCGCAGCAGATCACGGTTCGGCAGATCCGGCCGGGGATGGGTCCTCGTCCTGGCTGCCCTGTTCGGGGTGTTCGCCGTGCTGTATATCCTCGACGCGACATTCACCGGCTACAGCTGGTCGGCCGTCGGACAGCACCTCGGCCTCATGGCGGTGGTCCTGCTGATCGCCTCGGCGATCGTCCGGCCCAGGAGACGCCGGAGGCAGTGAGATGAAGATCAAGAGCATGAGGGACGAGAACGGCGGGAACCCCACTCACCGGATTCCCTTGGCGTTGGTCGCCCTCGTCCTCTACTCGCAAACCCTGGTGCACTTTGTGCGCACCGCCCTGTCCGACCGCACCGTCGACGGGCTGATCGGCGCCCTGGCCCGCATGATCATCGAAGCAGGCGTGACCACCGCACTCGTCATGGGCGTGGTCCTGTACAGGCGCAGGCGGGAGCGGCGGGCAGCCGGATGAGATGGGCGGGCTCCAGCCTGATGCCGCGCCATGGCTCTCGGACACACCTAGGGAGCACTACCTGGCGTGTGGAGGTGCGCGTACACGTCCTCCAAAGGCAGGTCGAGCTGGTCCTTGTCCTCGTTCCAGTGGCGCAGCACCCTCGCCGACGCCTCCGCCAGGTCCGGCGGCAGTCCAACGGCGTCCAGGGCGGCCGCGATCTCCGCCATCTCCGGCGCCCAGCGCCAGGCACGGGCGGCGACGCCGGGGAAGTGGTCGGTCTCGGCGAGGATGCGTGCCGTCAACGCCCGCCCCTCCTCGGCGAGTTCCTCGCCCACGCCGTGGCTCGTGGCGAGGGCGTGCGAGACGGCCGCCAGGACCCGCGCCGACTTCTGGAACGAGGCGTACGCCATCTTCAGCGCGGAGGCCGCGCCGATCCCGGCGTCCAGGGGGCGGACGACGACATCGGTGCCGTCGAACAGCGCGGCCGTCCTCGCCACCGCCTGCGCGTCGCCGCTCAGATAGAGGCGGGGGCCGCTGCCGCCCGCCGGCGGCCCGCCGATGATCGAGCCGTCGACCATCAGCGCGCCCCGCTCGGCGCAGGCCTTGCCGATGCGGGTCGCGCGGTCTGGGCTGATGGCGTTGGCCTCGACGTAGAGGCCCCGGAAGCCGTGCTCCAGGACCTCGTGGGCGACGTCCTCGGCGGCGTGCGGCGGGCAGATCGAGAGGACCAAGTCGCTGACGGAGAGGGCTGACGCGAGGGAGTCGGCCGCCTCCAGGCCTGCCTGGCGCGCCCGTTCCAGCGAGGCCGGGCCGCGGCCGGCCGGGACGTACAGGACACGCGCTCCGGTGCGGGTCGCCTGGCCGCCGACCGGGGCGCCCATCGCCCCCGGGTGCAGGAGCGTCACCGTTGTTCTCATTTTCCGCCTCCCGCACGGCAACCTTCTGGGATTCTGCGGCGACTGTACGTCGAAGGCCTCCGTCCCCGGAGCCCCACCCGACACACAAGGACTTCAGCCGTGGCACCTCCCTCCTCGCACCGCCGCCCCCGCAAGTCACGTGCTCTCCTCATCGCCGTCGCGGTGGGGGCCGTCGCGCTCATCGCCTCCGTGATCGTGGCGTTCCGGCCCGGTGGCGGCTCGGGGGACGCCGTGTCGGTGGCGGACGCCGGCCGTGCGGCGAGCGCCCGGTCCGACGCGGGGACGCCGTCCGCCACCCCGTCACCGACACCGAGCGGGTCGGCTTCCGCATCGGCGTCCGCCTCGGCCTCGGCTTCGGCTTCTGCTTCGGCGAGCAAGAAGGCCACCCCGAAGGCCACCGCCGCCAAGCAGCCCAAGGCCACGCCCAAAGCCCCTGCCGGCACGGGCTCGTTGGCGGGGCGGATCAGGCCCGGCGCCACCTACAGCGGAGTCGCCACCTTCTACGACGCCGGGAACGGCGACGGCGCCTGCACCTTCGGGCCGGCCGGCACCGTCATGACCGCCGCCATGAACACCGCCGACTACGAGGCGGCCAAGGCGTGCGGGGCGTACGTCCGGGTCCGGGCCGCGGGCGGCGCCTCGATCACCGTACGGATCACGAACGAGTGCCCCGCGCCCTGCCGGGTCGGTCAACTCGACCTCAGCGCCGAGGCGTTCGCGAAGCTCGCCGCGCCGGTCAAGGGCCAGATACCGATCACCTGGAGCCTGGTCAGCCCCAGCACGAGCCAGAAGCTCTCCGTCCGGTACAAGACCGGGTCCAGCCGCTACTGGTGCGGCATCCAGGTGCTCGGCCACCGGAATCCGGTGGCGCGGCTGGAGGTGCGTACCAGTGGCGGCTGGACCGTGTTGCCCCGCGCCTCGTACAACTACTTCCTCTCCGAGCACGGCGCCGGCTGCGGTGGGGCGATCCGCGTCACCGACATCTACGGGGAGCAGTTGACGGTGGACGGGATCGCCCTACGGCCGAACGTCGTCCAGGGGACGAGCGTGCAGTTCGCCCAGCACTGAGCTCAGCTCGTCGTCACCGCCGTGTCGTCGACGACGAAGCTCGTCTGGAGCGAGGAGTCCTCGACACCGGAGAACTTCAGCGTGACCGTCGTACCCGCGAAGGCCGACAGGCTGAACGACTTCTGGACGTACCCGGAGGCCGCGTTGAGGTTCGAGTACGTGGCCAGGGTGGTCGACCCGGCGGTGACCGTCAGCTTGTCGTACTGGGTGCTGGTGGTGGTCTCGGCCGTGTCGATGTGCAGATAGAAGGTGAACGTGGTGCCGGTGCAGCCGCTCGGGATCGTCACCGACTGGGAGAGCGTGTCGGTGTGGGTGGAGCCGTAGCCGTCCAGCCAGGCCTTGTAGGAGCCGGTGCGGGCGGCCTCGCCGGTGTCGTTGGTGATGACGCCGCTGGTGGCGGTCCAGGTGGTGTTGCCGGACTCGAAGCCCGCGTTGCCCAGCAGCTGGGTGGAGGTGCAACTGCCGCCGCCACCGCTGGAGTTGACGGTCCAGGTGAAGGAGGCGGTGCCGGTCGCACCGGTGCTGTCGGTGACGGTGACGGTCGGGCTGTACGTCCCCGCCGTGGTCGGGGTGCCGGAGATGACGCCGGTGGAGCTGTTGATCGACAGGCCGGTGGGCAGACCGGTCGCCGCGTACGTCAGCGAGCCGCTGTTGGTGCTGCTCGCGCTGATCTGCAGGCTCACCGCGGTGCCGACGGTCGAGGTCTGGCTGCCCGGGTTGGTGACCGTGACGCCGTTGGTCGGGACCGTGATGTGGCTGCCGACGTTGATGCCCGCGAAGGCGTTGCCGACCCCGGCGTACTGCGTGGAGCTGGTGCCGTAGAGGGCCGCGGCGGCGTTGAGGGCGGCGGTGCGGGCGCCCGCGTAGTTGGTGCTGGACGTCATGTACGTCGTCAGCGCCTTGTACCAGATCTGCAGGGCGGCGGCCCGGCCGATGCCGGCGACGGCGACCCCGTCGGAGGTCGGGCTGTTGTAGGTGACGCCGTTGATGGTCTTGCTGCCGCTGCCCTCGCTCAGCAGGTAGAACATGTGGTTCGCGGGGCCGGACGAGTAGTGCACGTCGAGGTTGCCGACACCCGAGTACCAACTGTCCGCCGACGAACCGTCCTTGCTCGGCTTGTCCATGTAACGCAGCGGCGTGCCGTCGCCGTTGATGTCGATCTTCTCGCCGATGAGGTAGTCGCCGACGTCGCTGGAGTTGTTGGCGTAGAACTCGACGCCGGTGCCGAATATGTCGGAGGTGGCTTCGTTCAAGCCCCCCGACTCCCCGGTGTAGTTGAGCCCCGCCGTGTTGGAGGTGACGCCGTGGCTCATCTCGTGCCCGGCCACGTCCAGCGAGGTCAGCGCGTGCGTGCCGCCCGAGCCGTCGCCGTACGTCATGCAGAAGCAGTCGTCGTCCCAGAAGGCGTTGACGTACGACGAGCTGTAGTGGACGCGGGAGTAGGCGGCCACGCCGTCGTTCTTGATGCCGCTGCGGCCGAAGGTGTTCTTGTAGAAGTCCCACGTGACCTGGGCGCCGTAGTGCGCGTCGACGCCCGCGGTCTGGGTGTTGGACCCGGACCCGGTGCCCCAGGTGTCGTCGGAGTCGGTCATCAGCGTGCCGGTGCCGGACGTGCCGTTGTTGAGGCTGTACGTCTTGTGGCCGCCGCGCGAGGTGTCGTACAGCTGGTACGTCGAACCGGACAGCGTGGTCCCGAGGGTGACCGTGCCGCTGTACTGGCTGTTGCCGGTGCCGGTCTCCACGCCCTCGAAGCGGGAGAGTTCGGCGCCGGTCGTGGCGTCCGTGACGACGTGCAGCTTGCTGGGCGTGCCGTCGTCCTGGAAGCCGGTGACGACCGTCTCCCAGGCGAGCTTCGGGGTGCCCTGGCCGGCCCAGATCACCTTGCGGGCGCTCTCGGCGGCGGGGCTGGTGGCGTCGAGCGCCTTGGCGGTCCGCAACGCCTTCGACTGGGCGGCGGACTTGCCGAACGTCGCCGTCGTCGACTTGACCGAGACGGTACGGCGGTTGTTGTTGAAGGTGGTGCTCACGGTGCCGGCGGCCCGTGCGGCCGGGGGCGTGTGCACGACCAGGTCGCCGCCGAGGACGGGGAGGCCGGCGTAGGTGCGCTCGTAACGAGTGTGCAGGGTGCCGTCGTTGTCCTTGACGACGTCCTTGACGACCAGCTTCTCCTTGGTGCCGAGGCCGAGGGTCCTGGCGGTCGCGCCCGTCTTCGCGTCGGCGGTCTTGATGAGCGCGGTGCGCTGGGCCGGGGAGAGCTTGGCCTCCTGGCCGCCGGTGCGCAGCGGGCTCGGGTGGGGGGAGGCGGGCGCGGCGGTCGCGGGGGCCGTCTGGACGCCGAGGGCCAGCAGGGCGGCGGTGGCCGCCAGGGCTCCGGCGGCGGTCGCCGGTCGGGTCTTCGTCCGGGTCGACTGTCTGGGGGTTCGTCTCACTCTTGCTCCTACTGCGACGGCCGCGCGCGGGCGGCCGATGACAGACCGGGCAGACGGATGTGCTGTCCGGGTCGGACTGAGCAGTGCAGGGCTGAGCAGTGCGGGGTGCGGTTCGGAAGGATGACAGGATTGACGCAGGCATGTCATGCGAAGGGCCGTCATTCGAGGGCCGTAGGGGAGCCGTCGAGGGTTAACCCTCTGCGAAGCTGTGCATTGCCTGTGCGGCCGTGGATCCGTTCGGTGGGGATTGACCGGCCCGGCGGTGGGTAAGCGCGGTTCGTTCAGGATCAGCAGGGAGCGGTATGAGCGGCAGGAGTGAGCCAGGAGCGCTCGACGGACAAGGACCGGGCGGCACGCCCAGCCCCTTCGTCCACCCCGCGCTGTTCTACCGCGACACCCGGGACTACCTCGACGGCACGCTCCGCTTCGTCCGCGAGGGGCTCGCCGCGGGGGAGCCGGTCGCCGTGGCGGTGCCCGGCCGGAACCTCCGCCTCATCAAGGAAGGGCTCGGCTCCGCGGCGAGCGCCGTACGCCTCCTCGACATGGAGCAGGCCGGTCGCAACCCCGGCCGGATCATCCCCGGCGTGCTGCGGGCCTTCGCCGACGCACAGCCGCCGGGACGCCGGGTGCGGATCATCGGCGAACCGATCTGGGCGGGCCGGACCGCCGCCGAGTACCCGGCCTGCGTCCAGCACGAGGCCCTGATCAACGCCGCCTTCGAAGGCCGTACGGCGACCATCCTGTGCCCGTACGACGTCCGGCGCCTCGACAAGCGGGTGCTCGCCGACGCCTACGCCACGCACCCCACGGTCATCGACGGCGGACGGACCTCGGACAGCGAGAAGTACGCGCCGGACATGATCGTCGCCCGCTACAACGAGCCGCTGCCCGAGGTGCCGGAGGCGTCCGGCGTGACCTTCCCCTTCGACGACGACTCGCTGCCCGAGGCCCGCCACCGCGCCGCCGCCGAGGGCACCCGCCTCGGCCTCACCCCGGCCCGCGTACAGGACCTGATGCTGGTCACGGCGGAGCTGACGACCAACAGCGTGGTGCACGGGGGTGGGCGTGGGGTGCTGCGGGTGTGGGGGGAGGACGGGGCGAACGGGTCTGAGGGAGCCGGCGGCGCGGTGGTGTGTGAGGTGCGGGACTCCGGAGTGCTCGTGGACCCTCTCGCGGGGCGCCGCCCGGCTCCGCTGAACCAGCGTGGCGGGCGTGGGCTGCTGCTGGTGAACCAGGTGGCCGACCTGGTCCGGATGCACACCGGTCGGGCGGGGACGACGGTGCGGTGCTGGTTCGGGCACGGGAGCAGACAGCCCGGGTTCACAGCGGTGCCTGCCAGGTGACCGTTGTCCCCGGGTCTCCGTGCCCCGTCTCCCCGTCGTCGTAGACCGTGAGCCGTACGCCGTCCCGTCCGTCGGGCAGGGTGGCCGTCGCGTCCACCGTCACCTCGATGCGGGAGACGCCGGCCCGGCGGGAGGCGGTGGCCAGGGCTCGGCGCAGTGCCGTGAGGAGTTGGGCGGCGGTCTGTTCGGGGACGCGGGTCTCCACGGGGCCGGTGAACTGGGTCGACGGGGTGAAGCCGAGTAGTGCCGCCGCGCCCGCCGTCTCTCGAAGTACCTTGCCGCGGAAGGTGGTCGGGGCGTCCGCGGGTGGTTGCTGGAGGGCGAAGATCGTCGTGCGGACCTCCTGGATCGTCGACTGGAGTTCGTCGACCGCCTTGGTCAGGGCTTCCTGTACGTCCTCCGCTCCGGGCCGGCGCTGGGTGGACTCCAGCATCATCCCCGTCGCGAACAACCGCTGGACCACCAGGTCGTGGAGGTCGCGGGCGATGCGGTCACGGTCCTCGAAGACGGCGAGGAGTTCGCGGCTGTGCTGGGCGTCCGCGAGGACGAGGGCCAGGGCGGCCTGGGAGGCGAACTGGACGGCCAGCAGGCGTTCCACGGAGGTGTACGGGCGGTCGCCGCGGCGGCGGGGGAGGGCCAGGGTGCCGATCAGCCGGCCGTCCGCCTGGAGGGGCAGCATCATGCTGGGGCCGAAGCGGTGGCGGACGTGCGTCGTCATCCGGGGATCGGTCGCCGAGTCGTCCACGAACACCGGCTCGCCGCCGAGGAGTTGCTTCAGGACCGGGCTGCCGGGGGCGATCGTGGTGCCGACGATGTCGCCCGGGTCGTCATACGTCGACGCCGTCACGATCTCCATGCCGCCCTCCTCGGTGGGCTGGAGGATGACCCCGGCGGACGCGTCGGCGAGGATGCGGGCGCGTTCGGCGACGGTCGTCAGGGCGTCGGCCGCGGGCCCCTCGCTCAGCAGCGCCGTCGTGACGGCCGCCGCGCCCTCGATCCAGCGTTCCCGCTGCCGCGCCGCCTCGTACAGCCGGGCATTGCCGATCGCGATGCCGGCCTGGGCGGCGAGGACGTGGAGGAGCTGTTCGTCCTCGGCGGTGAATGCCTTCTTCCCCGCGAGGTGCAGGGTGCCGAACGCCTCGTCCTGCACATGGATCGGCACGGTGAGCACGGCCGTCTCCGGGACCGCCGCGCCCGGCGTCCGGATCTCGATGAGGCCGTCCTGCCCCGGGTCGGCGGTCCCGAGCGCGGCGTACCGGGCGCCGGTGAGCTCGGCGGCCGCGTCCACGATGTGCTGGAGGGTGGTGCGCAGTTCGAGGTCGGTGCCGACGCTGAGGACGGCCTCCAGGAGGGGCGGGAGCGGGTCCTCGCCGGTCAACGGGGCGCCTCAGTCGGTGATCGGGTCCAGCGCCAGCGGCTCGATACGGCCTTCCAGCATCGCGCCCAGACCTTCGACCGCGCACACTTCCGGCCGCTCGGCGATGTGCACCGGCATGCCGGTCGCCTGGCGCAGCATCTGGTCGAAGCCGGGGAGCAGGGCGCTGCCGCCGACCATCATGATGCCGCGGTCGGCGAGGTCGGCCACGAGGTCCGGCGGGCAGTCCCGCAGCACCTTGCCGATGCCGTCGAGGACGGCGGTGAGCGGGGTCTGGATCGCGTCGCGGACGGCGGCGGTGTCGACCTGCACGGAGCGGGCGAGACCGGTGGCGACGTCACGGCCGTGGATCTCGGTGGAGGCGGGGCCGGACGCGGTGAGGCCGTTGCCGGACAGGGCGAGCTGCAGCGGTCGTACGGACTGGCTCGGCAGCATCAGCTCGTGCTGGTGGCGCAGGTGCTGCACGATCGCGTGGTCCACGGCCTCGCCGCCGACCGGGATGCGGACGGCGTTCACGATCGAGCCGAGGGAGAGCACGGCGACCTGGGTGGCGGCCGCGCCGCAGACCAGCACCATGGTCGCCTCGGGCCGCTCCACGGGCAGCCCGCAGCCCACGGCCGCGGCGATGAGGGTGTCCACCAGCTCCACGCGGCGGGCGCCGAGGCCGACCAGGGTCTCGATGGCGGCGCGCTGGGCGAGCGGGTCCGCGTCGTGCGGGGTGCAGGCGGCGGCGCGCAGGATCGGCTTGCGGCGCAGCGAGCGGCGGACCTTGTCGCCGAGCAGGTGCCGCAGCATGCGCTGCGCCATCTCGATGTCGACGACCGTGCCGCCGGAGACGGGCCGCACGACCCGGATGTAGTCGGGGGTACGGCCCGTCATCTTCTCCGCGAAGTCGCCGACCGCGATCAGCGCGCCGGTGCGGGTGTTGACGGCGGCGACGGACGGCTGGTCGACGACGAGCCCGGCGCCCTTCACGTACACCCGCGTCCTCGCCGCGCCCAGGTCGACGGCGAAGTGGCAGCGGCGCAGCTGCTCCAGACTGGCGGTCATGGCAGGTCCTCCCGAGAGCACAGACCGGGGGGCCGCGCCGGGCGGCGGGCCTCACTGGCATCGTGTGGGGGCGGGGGGTGGGACGCCTGTTGGAGGGGGCTGTGTGGGGCGCGGCTGAATGGGGGGTTTTGCGGCTTATACCCCATGTAAGCGTCGCGTAAGGATTCTGACGGCGGGTCACAGGGCGCGGGCGGCGTCGAGGAGGGGCTCCAGGGAGGCGAGGGGCCTCGCGTGTCCCGTCTCCAGGAGGCGCCGGGCCGTGGCGGGGATGTCGGCGAAGGCGATGAAGGGCAGGCCGAGGCGGGAGGCGGCGTACAGCTCCGCGATGGAGGAGCTGATCAGCAGGCCTGCGTCGGTGGCGGTGCGGGCGAGGGCGCGGAGCAGACAGTCGGGGTTCGGCATCAGCAGGGTGAGGTCTTCGCTGCGGCCGTGGACGCCGGTCAGGGGGAGGCCGTGGTGGGACACCACGCGCTGGGCGGCCTGCTCGCAGACGTCCGTCACCACCTCCACCCGGTGGCCGGACTCGGTCAGGGCGCGGATGAGGGCGTGGGCGTCGGGGGTGGGGTGTGTTTGGGGGACGGCGCGCAGTTCGAGGTCGTCGAGCCGCCTGCGCAGCGTCGGGCCGACCGAGGTGGTCGCGAAGGCGCGCAGCACCTCCAAGGGGTGTGCGGGAGTGTTGAGGGCGGAGGGGAGGGGGTGCCCTTGCAGCGCCTCCTCGGGGTCACGGTTCTCGACCGCCAGTGAGATCAGCTCCAGGGCGGAGGCGCGGGCGGACTTCGTCGTGAACAGGCGGGTGAGGGGGCCGTCGAGGCCGATCAGGACGGCCTCGGTGGCGCGGAGGCGTGCGGCGAGGGGGTCGTCGGATGGGGGGCGGCGGGTCTGCGGGGTGGCGGGCGCGGATTCCGGTACCCGGAGCAGCCGTACCGAGCAGCTGACGGAGAGTCCGGGTACGGGCCACTCGCGCAGGACGGCGTGCAGGGACTGTTGGCTCGGGGCGGGGCGGCGCCGACGAGTGACGCGGCTGGCTTCCTTGAGAACGTGGTCGAGGAGGACCTCGGAGACGTTGCTGATCTCGCTGAGGAGGAAGGCCATCGGGTCGGCGACATGCCAGGACAGGTCGATCTCGGCGGGGAAGCCACGGCGGCCGGAGCTGGGGAGGGTGACCTGGTGGGTGGCCCGGTGGATGGTGAGGTCGACCTCGTAGTACCTGGTGGTGGTGGCGGGAGGGGTGAGGGTAAGAGGGCCGTCGGAGGGGGCGAAGACGAGGGCGGTACGGGCCGGGTCCCGGACGAGTTCGTGGGCGACCCAGGTGGTGAAGGGGCCGCGCACCAGGTCGCGGGGGTCGTCCTCCGGCTCCGCCGAGGGGAGGTGCAGGGGGCAGTACCAGGCGACGGGTTCGGGATCCGTGCCCCTCCACAGCGGTTCGAAGCGGCCCGCGTCCGGGGCGGCGGAGCTGGCGGCGTACTCCGCGTACAGGCGGGGCGGGATCACGACGGTGACGCCCGCGTCCTGTTGCTCCAGGAGTTCCAGTGCGTCCGGGGGCGCGGGGGTAAGGGCCTTCCAGAACGTCACCCTGACCCGCGGGGCGTCGGGCAGCGCGTCGATCTCCTCGGGCAGGCCGCGCAGTACGGCGACCAGAAGGGGGAGCAGATAGACGTCGGGCTCGGTATGGATCACGTACCCGTTGTCCCGGTCCATGATCCCGTAGTCATGGGGCTGGAGGCTGCCGCGAGCCAGCAGGCCGTTCACCGTCTGGCCGAGGGCTGCGTGGGCGTGGGGGTCGTCGGCGCCCAGGATCTCGAACGTGACGTCGAGCGGGGCGGTGTAGTCCAGGAGGGCGTGGTGCAGCTGCTCGATGCGGGCGCGAGTGGCCCGGGCGGCGGGGCCGGGAACATCGGCGAGCGGTTCGCCGTACCAGGGGGGCAAGGCGCGTTGGGCGTCGGGCTGCGAGAGGTTGGCGGCCAGGACGTCCTCGCAGACGAGAACGTCGACCGTGACGTCCGCCGGGTGCAGCGCGTAGCCGTCCGGGAGTTCGGCGAGGGTGCCGGGGCCGAGGCGATTGCGCAGCTCTCGGGCGAGGTTGCGGAGGGTCTCCGAGGCGTTCTGCGGCGGCTCGTCCCAGATGCCTCGCGCGAGTTCGGCGCTGCTCATGCGACGGCCCCGTTCGAGGAGCAGCATGCACAGCATGGCCTGCGCCTCCGGGGACCGGATCGGGCCACGGTTGAGGCGCAGCGGGCCGAGCATGCCGACGCGCAGGGGCTCGGAGTATGGGCTGCGGCGGGCGGCCAAGTCGTCCAGAAGGACGTGGAACGCGTGCGAGTCGTTCTGCGCGCTGTGTCGCACCGACTGCTCGCCCAGGGTGAACCGGCTGATCACGGCCGTACCGTCAGGCCGCATCAACACCCCGCCCCAGCTCTGCTCGCCCCGCACCAGGTTGTGCTCGCGCAGCGCCGCCAGCCCGGATGCCACCCCCTGTCGTACCCGCTCGAGCACGCCTGTGGACACCCCGGGCCCGCTGCCCCTCTCCAACTCGGCAACCGTCACCCCGTTCACCGACTCGGTCACGAGATAGGGCCGGGTGCCCTCCACCCCGTAGTCCACGACCGGAACCACATTCGGATGCCGTAGGCCGGCCAAGGTTTCCGCCTGCGCGAGGAAGATCTCTGCCCCCGGCGGTTGCTCGGCGTACTCAGAGACGACCACCCCCTTCCCGTCCCGCACATCCACCGCCTCCCACGCCTGCGCCCCTCGCACCCCGACCACCCGATACCGCCCCCCGAACACCACCCCCTCCTCCTCGGCCCCACCCCCAGCCGCCGCACTGTCTCCTCACTGACCGTCGCGAACGCCGACCCCCCGTCCCCGGCCTCCGCCCGGAACTCGCCCGCCGCCAGCCCGGCCCGTTCGTCGATCAACCCGCCCACCCGCGCGAGGAATTCACGCGTCCGGCCACGAGCCGTGCGAGGCAGGGTCCGCTGCAACAGGTCCCGCACTCCCGGCCGGAACTCGTACGACCCCGGCGGCCCCGGAACAGTCGTCAGCATGCCGCTGAGGATCACCTCGGCCAGATGCTGCGGGCGAGGCTGACGGTCCAGCACTCGCTGTACGAGCCGCATGACCGGCAGAGAGGGCACCGCCAGCGACAGATGGCCCGCCAGGCGGAACGCCTCCGGGGACGCGGTGGAGCGGAAGTGCAGGACCAGGTCGCGGGGTGGCAGTGACGCGATGTCGGAGGATGAAGGCTCCGCCGGTGCCGCCGGGCTTCCGCCCAGCCACGCCGCCGCTCCCGGCACCCGCCCTCCGCCCGGATCGGCCACCAAGCAGGCCCAGTTGGCGAGCCAAGTCGGCCCCGGTTCGAGAACGGGCAGGGGCAGCGCGCTCGGCTTCGGCGGTGGGGGTGCGGTGTCGGGGGCGTACGGGATGAAGGTGAGGAGCGACGAAGGGGCCGCCGGGGACGGGGCGGTCAGCAGACCCGGCGTGGCGGGCAACGCCGTGGTGTGCCAGAGGAGTTCGGGCAGTGGCTGTACGACCGCCAGCGGCATCCCGTGCGCCCAGCGGCGCAGCGTGCGGTACCAGCGGTCGCCCGCCGGGCCGGGTCGCCACTGCGGGCCCATGCAGTCGCTGACGACTAGCGTGACCGTACGGCCGTCCGCCGCCACCGGCACTCCGTGGGCGCGGCCGTCCTGGGTCGCCCGGTGCAGGGTGACCGTGCGGAAGACGCCCGACTGGGCCAGGATCGTGTGGAGTTCGCGGACCAAGGGACGCCAGATCGGCATCGTGGGGCCCGCGTCGTACACCAGGTTCAGGTGCAGCCAGCGGTCCGGGGCGGGACGGAGGACCGGCAGCCAGACGTCCGCGTGTGCGCCCAGGCGTGCGATGCGGTCGGCGGTGGACGCCTCGTCGAGGATCTTGCGGCGGGGGGACGGGACCCGCCGTTTCAGGGGGCGCAACGCCCGTTGCAGGGAGAGCGGGTGGTGCAGCATCGGCGGTGCGGGGGCGAGGAGGGGGCGGCTTGCCGGGGCGGATCGCGGGGGTGGGAGCCGTAGGGGGACACGGTTGTCTTCGGCCTCCGGGGAGCGTGGGGACTCCGGCAGAGGGGCCGGCGGCGGCTCCGTGGGCGCGTCCGTCTGTGCTTGTGGGGTCTTCCTCGCCGGAGTGGCCGTGATGGTCCGGTCGGCGACCTCGTGATCCTCTCCGTGCCCCAACCTCAGCGCCAACCACAGCAGTTCGGCCAGTTCGCGCGTCGTCGGCCCGTCCTCGGCGGGCGATGCCTCGCCGAGGATGCGGGTCAGCCGGGCCAGTGGTCCCCCGGCTTCCTCAGAAGCCATCGCCGTCCGCCGTCGCGCTCAGGTACGGCATCAGCTGTTCGGCGAGCGCGTCCCGGGAGTCCGCGTCCAGGCCCGCCACGCCCGTGAGGTAGATCGCGTTCAGGAGCTGGTCCGTGGCGAGTTCGCCGCTGTTCGCGCGGTCCAGGAACGTCTTGATCAGGGTCTGCATCCGGTCGTCCGGGGCGCCGAGATGGGCGCGGACGATGTCCGTGAGCTGCTCGCGGCCCGGGCGGCGGAGTTTCAGGCGGACGCAGCGGCGCAGGAAGGCCGGCGGGAACTCGCGTTCGCCGTTGCTGGTGAGGACGACGAAGGGGAACGCGCGGCAGCGGACCCGGCCGCGGTGCACTGTCACCGGGGTGTCCGTGCCGTCCGCGAGGACCTCGGCCGTGGCGTCGGGGGCGTAGCGGGCCGCGCGGACCAGTTCGGGGATCTCGAACTGGCCCTCCTCCAGGACGTTCAGCAGGTCGTTCGGCAGGTCGAGGTCGCTCTTGTCCATCTCGTCGACCAGGAGGGTGCGGGGACGGGCGTAGGGGAGCAGGGCCGTGCCCAGGGGGCCCAGGCGCAGATGGTCCTCGACGCCGCCGTGGGCGCGGGGGCCGCCGCCGGGGCGGGCCGCGTAGAGGCGGGAGAGCGGGTCGTACTGGTAGAGGCCGTCGGCGAGGGTGCTGCGGCTGGTGATGTTCCAGCGCAGGACCGGGCCGAGGCGCAGCTCGCGCGCCACCGCGTAGGCCAGCGAGGACTTGCCGGTGCCGGGCGGGCCCGTGACCAGCAGCGGGCGGCGCAGACACAGGGCCGCGTTGACGAGCTGGATGCTCTCGGGCGTGGCCACGTAGGTGCGGGCGCGGTGCACGCGGTCCGGGGAGACGGCCGCCTCGTCGTCGTCCTCGGCGGGCGGCGGCAGCGCCGGGCCGCCGTCGAAGGCCCGCCACGGCGGCGGCGCGGGCAGGCCGGTGATGCCGTCGTGCGGCTCGCTGTCGCCGGTGTAGACGGACCAGTTCGACTTCGGCATCGGCAGTCCTCACGCTACGGGGGTGTGTACATGGGCCGCGCCCTCGTGCCGGTCCTTGAAGCAGCGCGGGTCGTCCCACAGCAGCTGGATGTCCCGCGCCCAGTGGTCGTCCCGGGAGTCCGCCTCGTCACGCAATGCCAGGACGTGGCGCGGGAGTTCGGCGGGCGGGATGTGCCGTACGTGGGTGTCGAGCGCGTCGAGGAACGCCGCGCCGGGGCAGGCGTCACGGCATCCGTCGGTCCCGGTTCCCGTGCCGCCGCAGCCGCGGCGGGACCAGACGATCACCGGGGCGGGCGCGGTGAGCGAGTTCTTGAAGTGCTCGCGGGTGAGCGCGGCGTCCGGGACGGCGGCGAAGCCGGTCAGGCAGGTGCCGTTCCGGCGCAGGGCGATACGGAGTTCGCCCGGCTTCTCCGGGGAGTCGCAGGTGACGCGGTGGACCTGGCCGGTGCTGGCGCCGAGCCGGTTCCAGGAGCGGGTCAGGACGTGCCGGGTGCCGCGGCCGCGACGGGTGTGGTCGGTGACGACGACCGGGTAGGCGCAACCGAGCGGGGCGTCGCCGGGCGCGCACGCCCAGCGGTCCACCGGCCAGTCCAGCCAGTCCCGGGGGAGCGAGAAGGCGATCAACTCGTCGCCGCCCGGGGTGAGATGACTGAACGCCGCGTCGATCCGGTCCTGGAGATAACCGTGCAGGCCCGCCAGCGGAACGGTGTCGGAGGCGACCGGATGCCGGCGTTCCCCGCTGTACACCGACACCTCCACCTGGACGTGGTCCTCGCCGGCGCCGCTGTGCCGGAGCTCGACGAGGATCGGCTCCCAGGCCGGAGCTGTACCGGTCAGCACGGGAGCGGGCGGGTGCAGCAGGGCGTCCAGCCGGTCGGCGAAGCGGGTCACCGTGTCCGGGTCGTCCAACTCGGCCTGTACGAACAGGGCCGCCGACCACAGCGAGTCGAAGCCGCCCCGCGGCGGATCGGGGTCGAGGTCGCCTGCCGCGTCGGCGTACAGCCGTACCGGATCACAGACCAGTCCGGTCCGTACGGCCTTCTCCACCAGCCTTCTCAGCCGGCGCCGGGCTGCGAGCGGGCGGCCCGTCGGCGGGACCAGGCCCTCCAACTCGGCGCAGTGGCGGGCGAACACGTCGGTCGGCAGCATCCGGCCGGTGCGGATGTCCCGTGCGCCGGCCGCCGCCGTGACCATGCCGACGACCTCGCCGGTCTCCACGAGCACCACGGCCGCCCCGCTGAACCCCGCGACCAGCGGCTGCCCATGGCCGCTCCACGCCTCCAACTGGATCCACTCACCGCCGACCCGGACCGGCCCCGTGGTGCGGTACTCGGCGAGCTGGCCCTCGTCGTAGCCCCTCGGGAATCCGTACGCGATGAGCTTGCGGTCGCCGTGCGCGCTGTCCGCCGGGGCGAGGGCGGCCGGCGTGATCGACACCTCCGCCGCCAGCTCCAGTACGGCGAGATCGCCCAGGTCGCTGGGGTGCCCGCCCCAGGCGCCGCGCGCCACCACCCGGGCCGGGACCGGCGCGGAGCCGGGGAGCTGCGGGAAGGACACGGTGACCGCGGCCCGGCCCCCGTTCTCCTCCGGGACCACGTGCGCGCAGGTCAGCACCCGGTCGTGGGTCACCAGGAACCCCGCCCCGGCGATCTGGCCCGCGCACTCGATGCGGGCCTGCCACGCGGCTCCGGTCATGAACGTGAGGGGGACCAGGTCAGCTTGACCACGAGATGGCCCTCGGCCGACCCCTTCGCGATGATCGCGCCCGTCTCGGCGGCCAGCTTCACCCCGAACTCGATCTCCACACCGTCCGGTTGGAGCGCGCCCTCGCGGAACACCCGGAGCGCCGCCTCGGCCGCCGAGCGGACCCCGTCGAGCGCGGCCTCGAACGTGCGGGCCGCCTGGACGGTCCCGTCCCGCGAGACCAGGCGCGAACCCGCCCCGTCGTCGGCGGCCTCCACGGCGACCACCGCACCGTCACCGGTCTTGAACTCGATCACGCCATCCATGACGCCCCCGTCGTGTGCTGTACCGAGCCGTTCCCATTGTCCGGGACGACGGCACGCGTTGTCCCGGTTTCGGCACGCTGGGCTTCCGGGGGCGCATACCGGGTCACCGGTCCTCGCGGATCACCCCCAGTTCCGCCAAGTCTTGCGGCCGGAGCCGGAGTTGTTCCGCAGTCGCCCGGACCTCCGTCGTCGGCCGCTTCAGGATCGCCGCGGCGAGTTCCGGGGCGATCACCGAGAAGTAGCTGTCCGGTGTGGCCCAGGTGTTGCCGGGGGACGCCAGGGCCAGTGCGCCGCCGGAGCCGCCCTCGCCGATGAGGAGCGTGGTGACCGGGGTGCGGGCGGCGGCGACCGTCAGGAACAGGTCCGCGATCGCCGCGCCGACGCCCTGCCGTTCGGCTTCCGCGTCATTGGCGGCGCCTGGCGTGTCCACCAGCGTCAGCACCGGGATGCCGAGCCGGTCCGCCAGCCGGATCAGCCGGGTCGCCGTGCGGTAGCCGGCCGGGCGGGTCGCCGTCCCGTCCTGCGCCGCGTAGGCGATCGTACGGCCCTCCCGCTCGCCGAATCCGCAGAGCATGCCGGGGTCTGTGCCGCCGCAGCGGTCACCGGAGAGCGGCAGGCGGTGCGTGAAATAGGCGTCCAAGTAGGCTGCTGCACGCGGGCGTTGAGCAGCACGGGCTCGGCTCACCGCCTCCCAGCCGGTCGCGGGCAGGTCCGGTGCGCCGAGCGGGGCGGGCACCGGGGCCGGGTCGGCGCTCGGCCGCGTCAGCAGCCGCAGCCAGCGCCCCAGCACCTCGCGCAGCTCGTCCGGGCGCACGACCGCGTCCACCGCCCCCGCCGCGAGCTGCGCCTCCGCCGTGTACGCCGCCGGGTCCGCGTCCGCCGGACGGACCCGGGACCCCGCGAAGCCGACCTGGGCGCCGGACAGTGCGAGGGTGACGTCCGCGCCGGCGCCGAGGGTGGCCCAGCCGCCGCCGGTGGTCGGGTCGCGCAGGACGGCGATCTGCGCGAGGCCCGCCTCCCGGGTGAGCGCCGACTGGCGTGCCACCCGCTGGAGTTGGGTGAGCGCGAGCATGCCCTCCTGCATCCTGCTGCCGCCCGTGGCCACCAACGGCACGACCGGCAGCCGGTGTTCGCGGGCGTACGCGTACGCCGCCTCCAGCCGGTCACCGGTGCGGACGCCGAGCGAGCCGCCGAGGAAGCCGAACTCGAAGGCGATCAGCACGGCAGGGGTGCCGTCGATCCGCCCCCGGCCGCACACCACCGACTCCTGCTCCCCGGTGCGCTGGGTGGCGCGGGTGCGCGTGGCGTCGTAGCCCTGCCAGGCGAGCGGCCCGTCGGGCGGGAACTCGCCGCCGGGAGGCGGGAGTTCGGTGAAGGTGGAGTCGTCGGTGACCAGGGCGACGGTCTCGCGGGCGGAGAGGCGTTCAGGCATGCAGAGCCCGCTTCATGATCTTTCCCATGTCGTTGCGGGGGAGGGCGTCCAGGTAGTGGACCACCCGGGGGCGCTTGTGCGGGGCCAGGCGGCCGGCGACGTGGTCCGCCAACTCGTCTGCCTGCGGGGGCGATTGAGGGTCGGTCGGCACGATCCAGGCTACGATCCGCTCGCCCAGGTCCGCGTCCGGCTCACCCGTCACGGCCGCCTCCCGTACGCCCGGGTGTTCCAGCAGCGCGTTCTCGATCTCACCCGCCCCGATCTTGTAACCCCCGCTCTTGATCAGGTCGGTGGCCTTGCGGCCGACGATCCGGACGTACCCGTCGGGATCGCGCACCGCCATGTCGCCGGTGCGGAACCAGCCGTCGGGTGTGAAGGCGGCGGCCGTCGCGTCGGGGCGGTTGAGGTACTCGGTGAACAGGTTCGTTCCCCGCACCTGGATCTCGCCCACCGTCTCGCCGTCGTACGACGTGATCGGCGTCCCGTCCTCCTCCACCAGCCGCAGCTCCACGCCCGGCAGCGGCACGCCGACGGTGCCCGCGCGCGGCTCCCCGTCCGCGCGCACGCTCGTGTTCATCAGCGTCTCCGTCATGCCGTACCGCTCGATCACCCGGCGGCCCGTCGCGGCCGTGATGCGCTCGTGGTCGTGGACGGGGAGGGCGGCGGAGCCGGAGACCAGGAGGCGGGCTCCGGCCAGCGCCTTCGCCAACTCCGGGTCCTCCGGGAGGGCTTGGGCGATGCGGTGGTACATCGTCGGCACCCCGAACAGCATGGTCGCGCCGGCGTTCAGCTCCCGCGCCACGCCCTCCGTCGAGAACCGGCCCAGATGGCGCACCGAACCGCCGCGCCGCAGCGGGCCGAGGGTGCCCAGCACGAGACCGTGCACATGGAACAGCGGCAGCCCGTGCACGAGCACGTCCTCGCCGGTCCACTGCCAGGCGTCGGCGAGCGCGTCCAGGGTCGACGCGACGGCCCGACGCGGGATGACGGCGCCCTTGGGCGGGCCGGTGGTGCCGGAGGTGTAGACGACGAGGGCGGGGGATTCGGCGGACACGCCGCCGGTGTCGAGGAAGGCGCCGCCCTCTGTTGTCTGTGGCACGACGTCCACGCGCGCCAAGTCACGCAGGGGCGGCGGGAGTTCGTCGCCGGGGGCCGCCAGTACCAGCGTCGGTGCGCTGTCGGACAGGATGTGCCCGAGTTCCTTCTCCCCGGACTTGGGGTTGAGCGGTACGGCGGCCACACCGGCCTCCAGTGCCGCCACCACCGCCACCGCCGTCTCCAGCGTCGGCGTCGCCCACACCGCCACTCGTGCCGCCCCGCCGATCCGTCCGGCGAGGGCACCGGTGGCGGCGGCGAGCTCGCCGTACGTCAGGGAACGATCGCCGAACCGCAGCGCGGGACGGTCGGGCCGGCCGCCGGTCAGGGCCGGGAAGAGAGAGGACACGCGGCGTACTCCTTCGTCCGTCAGGTCAACCACCACGATCCCTCCGTACACCATCAACTGCCGGAAGAAACGCTCACGGTCGACTTCCGGCGTCAGGACGCCGCCGTCCTCACCACGTCCGCCACCACACAGCTGACGTTGTCCGGGCCGCCCGCCTCGTTCGCCGCGCCGATCAGGGTGTGGACGGCCGCTTCCGGCGTGGCCGCGGTGGTGAGGGCGGTGCGGATGCGGGCGTCGGGGACCACGTTCGACAGGCCGTCCGAGCAGAGGAGGTAGCGGTCGCCGGGGGCCGCGTCATGGAGGCGGAGGTCCGGGGCCGCGGTGCCGAGGGCCTTGAGGAGCAGGGTGCGCCGGGGGTGCGAGGCGGCTTCCTCGGGGGTCAGCCGGCCCTCGTCGATCAGGGACTGGACGAGGGTGTGGTCGTGCGTGATGCGGAACAGGGCGCCGTCACGGAGGAGATAGGCGCGGGAGTCGCCGATGTGGACCAGGGCGAGGCGGGAGTCCGTCCAGAGGAGGGCGGTGAGGGTGGTCCCCGAGTCGCTCTCGTCCGCGTCGCCCGCGCCGTGCACCGTCTCCTGAAGGAGGCTGAGCACGTCACCGGCCGGGATCTCCTGGCTCTCCAGCGTCTTCAGCGCTTCCACGGCCGCCCGGCTCACCGGCGCGCCGCCCGGCCCGAAACCGTCCGCGACGGCGAGCAGGCGGGTGCCCGCGTACGCCGTGTCCTGGTTGTGCGGGCGGACCCGGCCGGTGTCCGAGTGGGCGGCGTAGCGCAGTTCCAGCATGGGGGGCTCTTCCGGCCGCCGGTCTGTCGTGAGGTGGTCGATGAGGAAGGCGGCCAGGTCGCGGCGCTGGGCCGTCTCCGCCTCCACCCGCTGCCAGTACGCGCGGATCTCCCCGGCGGCGGCGTCCGGCGCGAGCGCGCACACCTCGCGGATGCGGGCCAGCGGCATCCCGATCCGCCGCAGCCACGCCACCAGCCGGGCCTGCTCCAGCTGGGCCGCCGCGTAGTAGCGGTACCCGGTGTCCGGGTCGACCCGGGCGGGGCGCAGCAGGTCCAGTTCGTCGTACAGCCGCAGGGCCTTGGGCGACAGCCGGCACGCCTTCGCGAAGGCGCCGATCGTCAGCACGCGCCACCACCTCCCCTTCCGGTTCCGGTCCCCGATGCTGGGGCTTCACCATGGGGGAAGGTCAAACGGGTTGCCGCGGTTGCGGGCCCTCCGGTTAGCCTGCCGGGACTGCGTACACCCACCCGAAGGGACCCACCCGTGCCCCGAGTCGCCCTCGCCACCTACGACCCCCGGCCCGAGCCCTCCCGCGACCGTGACCTGCCCGTGCTGGTCGACGCGCTGCGGGCCGCCGGGGCCGAGGCGGAGGCCGTGTTCTGGGACGACCCGGAGGTCGACTGGGGCGGCTACGACCTCGTCGTCATCCGGTCGACCTGGGACTACAGCTGGCGGGTCGCCGAGTTCACGGCGTGGGCCGAGCGGGTCGGCAAGGTGACCCGGCTCGCCAATCCCGCCGACGTCGTGCGCTGGAGCAGCGACAAGCGGTACCTGGGGGAGCTGGCCGCGGCCGGCGTGCCGACCGTGCCCACCTCGTATCTCGCGCCCGGTGACGCCGTCGAGCTGCCGGGCGATCACGAGTACGTCGTGAAGCCGACGTCCGGGGCCGGGGCACGCTATGCCGCGCGGTACACGGCCGAGCAGCACGACACGGCCGTACGGCATGTCGAGCGCATGCACGCGGAAGGGTTCACCGCGATGATCCAGCCGTACATGCGCGGCATCGACGCCGGCGGGGAGCGGGCGCTGCAGTTCTTCGGCGGGCGGCTGCTGCACGCCAGCCGGAAGCGGGCCGTCCTCGCGCCCGGCACGGCCTTCGACGCGGACAAGGACGCCCACCCGGGTCTGGAGCCGTGGACGGCGACCCCGGCCGAGCTGGCCGTCGCCGAGCGCGCGCTGGCGGCCGTACCGGAGGCTCCCGAGCTGCTGTACGCGCGCGTGGACCTGGTGGACGGGGACGACGGGGCGCCGGTGGTGATGGAGCTGGAGCTCGTCGAGCCGAACCTCTTCCTCGTCCTGCACCCGCAGTCGCTGCCGCGGGTGGTGGAGGCGGTGCTGGAGGCGGCGGGGGTGCCCCGTTAGGACGCGGTCAGTGTCTGCGCAGGCAGACCCGGCCGCGCCTCCATGACCTGGCACTCCGACTTGCGCGCCGCCATGCGTAGTTCGGCCGTCCCGCGCCCTCCACCGTGCACCACCGCATCGCCCGCCACCTCCAACAGTCGTCTCCCACGGGATGCCTCGGCTGAAAACTCACCTTCGGACCGTAGGACGATGCGGAGCGACGGCTGCCGCATGTCCGGCATTGTCCGTTTCCCGCGCCCGTTCGGGACCGGACATGGGGTAGGAGTGATCGAGTACGTCCGTACGAGGGTCGCGCGTGACCATGCCAGTACGGTGCTCAGCGCACCGCCACCCGCTGCAACAGCCCCCAGGTGAACTCCGCCGCGCACTCCCGTCGTACGCCCTCCGCGTCCGGCGCCGTGAACGCCAGCCCCCACCTCGTCGGGGCGGTTCCCTCCAGGGGGCGGGCCGGGGCGAAGGCGCGGGCGGCCTCGTCGACCGTGCACGACCAGGGGGTGAGGTCCTCCAGGGTGCGCAGGGTCGGGCCGGGCGCCCCCGGTGCCCGGACCAGCCACTCGTTCCACACCGCCGACCCGGTCGGTGCCAGCAGCACCTCGAAGCGCAGGTCGGGCCAGAGCGGCAGCGGCCACAGCCAGGCCTCGCACTCCATGTCGCCGACCTTGCGGGTCAGGACCGACTCGGGGGTGCCGAGGACCGAGCGGTAGCGGGAGGCGGCGGCACGTGCGCGCGGGGAGTGCAGCATCGCCTGCCAACGCTTGTTGGCCTCACGCATCTCGGCGAGCGAGGCGCCGAGTTCCCGGCGGGCGTCCTCGACCAGGTCCGGGTTGTGGTCGGCCATGCGGCGCAGCAGGACCAGCTGGAAGTCAGCGGGGCCGAAGGGGCTGGCGGGGCCGGCGGGGGGCTTTGCGGAGGGCATGCGTCCCATGGTCGCCGACGGGACCGGCGGGACGGCGGCCGTCCGGCAGAAACAGGACCGAGTTGACGTACCGCGGCCCCCGGAACGGCAGCACGCGCCGCAGCAGCCCGTGCGAGACGACGTACGCGGCGCCCTCCTGGTGGGCCTCCAGCGGGAAGGAGCGCAGCGGCACCCAGGTGTCGCCCGGCAGCACCCAGCCCGCGTAGTCCAGCAGCGCCAGATACGTCACCACCGGGCCGATCGGCTGGATACGGGACTCCAGCTCGACGAAGAGCGCCGGGCGGTCGCGGGCCAGGATGCCGGTCGCGCCGCGCAGCACCGCCAGCTCGCTGCCGTCGACGTCGACCTTCATGAACCCGACGTCCTTCAGGCCGAGTTCGTCGAGGGTGACACAGCCGACCGGCAGTGCCCGGTCGTGGATGTCCCGGCGGACCAGCGAGGACACCCCGCGCGCACCCGTGTCGTCCGGGGGCAGCCAGAGCCGGGCGGTGCCGGGGCGCTCGGCCGCGGCGGCCTGCACGACCCGCACGTTGGGCGGGGCGGTGGCGGCGAGCAGCCGGGCCAGCCGCGGCACCGGCTCCACGGTCACCACCCGGCGGGCCCGCCCCGCGAGGCGGCGCGTCCAGGGACCGTACCAGCCGCCGACGTCCACGGCCGTGCCGCACCCCTCCGGGCACAGCTCGGGCAGCCGGGCCAGCTCCGGTTCGAAGCGCGGATACACCGCCCGGGCGACGGCGGCGACCAGCCGGTCGGGCAGCAGCGGGGCGATCCTAGCGGCAAGCGTCATGACGGCGTCTCCGTGGTGCCTGTGGTCCCGGTCGCCCCCGCCGGTCCTGTCGCCCCCGCCGGTCCTGTCGTCCCGGTCGTTCCTTCTGTTCGGGCCATCCGTTTGAGCAGGTCCTCGTGCTCGTCGTCGGACACCTGCTCCCCGGACGCGGGCAGCAACTGCGGGATGCCGTCCACGATCGGGTAGCGGCGGCGCAGCCGCGGGTTGTAGAGGACCTCGTCCGGTGCCGCCGGGCCGTCCGGCAGGACGAGGTGGAGCGGGCCCTTGTCGAGCGGGCACGCCAGTATCCGCAACAGCGGGTCGTCGGGATTCATGGGGGTGTCAACTCCTTGGCACCGATGGGGGGTTGAGGGGCGAGTTGCTGGTCGTGCCGGGGCATGGACAGCAGGACGGCGACGGCGAGGACCGTGCCCGCGAGGCGCAGCGCGAGCCGCAGCGGGTCGTGCGGCAGCGTCTCGCCGAACGACAGCGTGCCGAGCACCGCCGTGAACAGACACGTCACCGTCGTGCACACCGGCACGATCAGCGAGGCACGGCACCGCTGCAGCGCGGCCTGCGACATGACGAGCCCGAACGCGCCGGTGAACAGCAGGAGATAGGGATACGGAGAGCGCAGGACGTCAACCACCGCCGTCCCGAGCCCATGTGAGGTCAGCCGCGTCGACACCCCCTTGATGGCCAGCGAGCTCACCCCGTAGAGCAGGCCGACCGCCACGCCGTACTCGACCCCGGTCGTCGGCATCCGGTGCCGGTGCCGGGAGCGGCGCTCAGCCGCCCCGTACAGCCACACCCCGGCCGCCAGCGACGGCACGCACACCAGCAGGATCAACTGATAAGGCGCCGCCTGACTTACAGAGTCCGCGCTCTCGTCCAGCGACAGCACCACCATCAGCAGCGCCCCGAGGATCGCGCCGAGCGCGTACCGCTCCCGCCCGGTGGTCTCCTCGCCCAGCAGCCGCGCCGACAGCAGCACCAGCAGCACCAGACCGGAGACGAAGATGCCCTGCGCGGCGGCGATCGGCAGCGTCCGGTAGACCACGAGCTGCGCCCCGAACCCGGCGGCCAGCGCGAGCGACCCACCGATCCACAGCGGGCTGCCGAGCACCAGCCGCAGCAGCCGGGCGGGTTGCCGGATCGACACCTCGGGCAACGAGGTCAGCGCCCGTTTCTCCAGGACGAAACCGATGCTGTACAGGGTGTTCGCCAACAGGGCCGCCGCCACTCCCCACCACATCGCCCACGCCCCCTAGGTCTTCCGCGCGTGCAACAACAGGATCGAAGCGATCGAGGGTCTGCGACACGCCAGCCGGTCCAACGGCCGCAGCGGACGCGGTACGCCGTGGAAAGGGGCCCCTTCCAGTCGTACGACGGTGAAGCCGGCCGCGGCGACGAACTCCCGCAGCGCGCGGGCGGTGTAGAGCCGCAGATGCCCCACGACCTCGCGTCCCGGACGCCCGTGGATCGCCCGCAGGCTGACCTCGGAGAAGACCGGCTGGACCCCGGCGAGCAGCAGGGCGCGGTTGTACCAGGCGGCCAAGTTCGGGGTGGACAGCATGAGATGACCGCCCGGGCGCAGCACGCGCCGGATCTCGTCCATCGCCGCGTCCGGGTCGACGAGATGCTCGACGACCTCGCTGAACAGCACGGCATCGACCGAGCCGGTCCCGAACGGCAGCCCCCCGCCGGTGAGTTCACCGCGCACGGCGTACGGGATCCGGGTGCGGGCGCGGCGCAGGGCGTCCTGGGACCAGTCGACGCCGACGAGGCGGTGGCCGGGGAGGAGGGGTGCGGCGGTGGCCGCGGCGGTTCCGTCGCCGCAGCCGATGTCCAGGATCGTCTGCGCGGGACGCGTCCGGAGTGCCGTCGCCAGCATGCGGGCCTGGCGGAGGCTGCGCGGGGTGCCGGAGGCGACCGGGACGGCGGGGTCCTCGTAGAAGTCGCGCAGGTCACGGGGCCTGGCGGCGGCACGGTCGGTCTGGGCGGTGGTCATGACTGCTCCACGTCCGTGGTGTGCAAGTAGTGCTCGAACAGGTCGCGCAGATGGGCGCCGTCGCCGTGGCTGAGCAGGGACCGCGACCAGCGCAGGGCGAGGTGCAGCCGGCCGGCCGTGGACGCGGTGGTGACGGTCAGGCCGCGCGGCATCCTGGCCGGCGCCGAGAACCACACCGCGTGCGCGCGGCCCGCCTCCTCGCCGAAGTCCAGGGGGTACGGGATACGGCCGATGTTGCTGAGGAGGGTCGTGGACGTCCAGGGGGCGGCGGCGCGGCGCAGGCCGCGGGTGAGTGCCGCGCGCCATGCCACGGGAGTCACGGGGGCCGTGAGGAGGGTGGCGCCGTGGCCGAGTTGGGGGCGGGGGAGGGACTTCAGGGCTCGGGTGCGGGTGGCTGTGCGGGTGAGGAGGCCCTGCATGTCGGTGGTCGTCAACTCGGTCGGCGTGAAGGGGACTTCGACCAGGCGGGTGCCGTTGCCGATGGGCATGGTGAGGTCCCGGGGGCGGTCGTCCACCGGCATCGTGATGCGGAGGGGGCGGGGGTGGGCGCCGTGTTCCCTGTTCCAGTGGGCGATCGTCAGGGCCGTGGTGACCATGAGCTGGTCGTTGACGGTGTAGGGGGCGCCCTTGGGGCGGTGGGGGAGGGGGAGTTCGGTGACGAGCATGCCGTTGCCGGGGGAGGGTTCGGGGGTGCCGGGGGCTACTCGGGCGGGGGGCGACCAGTTGGAAGGGGTGTCTGGGGAAGCGGGTTGGGGCTCGGGGGTGCGGGTGGGGGGTGCGGTGGGGGAGTTGTCCTTGCCGCCGTAGATTTCGGCCGCGGTGGCGAGGATGCGGAGGCAGGCTGGGCCGTCCAGGGCGGTGTGGTTGACGGTGAGGAACAGGACCGTTCCGCTGTGCTGGGCGGGGGTGGGGTTCGCTTGCCCGCGCTGGCGGGGTGCCGCTGCGCCCACCCGTGCCGCCCCAGCGGCACGACTGCCCGCAGCTAGGGCAGGGGGGTCGGCAGGTGCGGGGGCGGGGTCGGCAGCCAGGGCGGCGGAGCCGGCAGGTGCGGGGGTGGGGTCGGCAGCCAGGGCGGCGGGGTCGGTAGGTGCGGCGGGGGAGCCGGCGGCGCCCACCGCGTCCGTCGCCTCGCTGCCCTCCACGCGGCCCGCCCCCTCCACCACCTCCAACCGCACCGGCGGAGAATCCGTCAGCGGTGGAGCCGTCGTCAGCGCGCGTGTCCGCGCGTCCCGCAGCGCGTCCCTCCCCGGGGCCGGGAACGTCACCACCTCCACGTCCGGGCGCTCGGTCAGTTCCCACTCGTAGCGGCGTCGGTACCACCGCCCCCGCGCCTCCCGCATCAGGATGCGCGGGTGGCGCAGCAGGGCCTCGTGGAAGGCCTTGCGCAGGCCCGCGGGGTCCAGGCGGCCCGGGAGGTGGACCTCGATGTGGACGGTCTCCGGTTCCTCCTCCTGGAGGCAGTGCCGGGCGACCTCGTCCACGACCGGGAACGGAATGGTCCGCACGTTCACGCCTTCTCTCCCCCCTCGACGCTGGGCAGCACCTGGGTCGGCCCCTCCGACTCGTCGTCCGGTTCGCGCACGCTCACCACCGCCGCGAACAGGCCGATCAGCGCCAGGAGTTGGGCGACCCGGCTGAATGCCCCCTCGCCCGCCGCCACCGGCTCACCCGCACCCGTCGCCGCCGCGATCCCCGCCCCCGCGAGGGCCACGAACGCGATCGGGACCAGCCAGGCACGGCGCCGGTACGCCAGCAGCGCCAGCGCCGGGACCAGCAGGGCGAACCAGCCGGCGATCACCACGCCCACCACCGTCAGCGCGACCGTCCCCAGCCACAGCCCCGGCGGCGGCGCCACCGGCTGCGGCTCGTCGGGGTTGGGGTCGTGCCGCCGCCACAGGGCGAGGCCCAGCAGGAGCAGCAGCGCGACACCGCTGCCGATGAGGGCACCGTCGTAGGTCACCGCCGGTTCGTACGACAGCTTGACCGTGCCGCCCGACCCCGCCGGGATGCGCCAGCCCTGCTGCCAGCCGTCGAGCCGTACCGACGACAGTTCCTTGCCGTCGAGCGTGGCCTTCCAGCCGTCGTTGTAGTTCTCGTACGTCGTCAGATAGGTGGCCGCGCCCGAGCCGACCGTGACCTCGCGGCGGTCGCCGAGCCAGTCCCGTATCTTCAGGTCCCGGCCCGCCGGGGTGGGTTCGGTGACCGTGCCGCGGGTCAGGGTCAGGTCGGTGAGGGTCAGGGGTCCGGCGTCGCCGGCCTCGATCCGGTGGGCACCGGCGGACAGCTCCAACTCCGGGTCGGCACGGTTTTCTTGACACAGCGTCACCGACACCGGGCGGCGCTCGCGCAGGTCCGCCACCGTGCCCTTCACGCTCGTGCGGTACAGCTCGCCGTCCACCGACACCACGGGTCCCTCGCCGCACGGCAGGGAGAGCTTGCGGGTGTCGCGGGGCTGGGGCGTGCGGTACTGGTCGAGGGACGGGATGTAGGCCTCGGTGAGGCCGACCGGGAGGCGGAGGTTCTCGTCGACGACCGGGTTGTAGAGGGTGACCGGGGCCGTGTCGGTGATGGTGATGTCGAGGCGGTCGGTGGTGATGGCCGGGAAGCGGACCCAGCCGTTCTCGTCGACCCCGGCGGTCGTCGAGCCGTCGGGGGAGCTGATGTCGACCTGGGTGGGGCGGGTGGCGAGGCCTCCGGCGGGGGCCAGGACCAGTTCGCTGACCGGCTGTTTTCCGTCCCAGCTGAGGTGGATGGTGGGGCGGTCGCCGGCGATCCAGGCGGTGGTCAGGTCGCCGTCGGTGAGATTGCGGGCCGACAGGCCGGTGCCGAGGGCGGCGGTGGAGTCGGCGGTGGCGACGATGCGGTTGTCCTGGTCGGGGGCGACCTCGTACAGCAGCTTGTCGAGCTCCGGGCCCGGCACGGTGGTCGCGCTCGCCTTCACCGCGTACGTCCCCGCCGTGGCCGTGGAGAAGCGGCGGTGCAGGCCGGCCTCCGTGCCGTCGGCGGCCCGGTGCAGGGAGATGAGGTCCGCGCCCGCGTCGGTGTCCTCGGCGTCCGTGGGCAGCCGGAGGAGTCGGGTCACCTGGACGTCGGGCAGCGCGATCTCGGAGAAGCCCGCGCCCAGCAGCCCGGAGCGGCGTTCGACGGAGTCGAGGATCGTCAGCTTCATCCAACTCGTCTGCCCGGTCGGCGCCTTGACGCTCTGCGTCATGCCGTCGGGGCGCAGGAAACTGGTCCGCGAGCCGTTCTCGGTCTCCACCCGCACCTTGGTCGGCGCCGCCCGCACGCTCTCCTGCGGCAGCGGCGTCACCTTGAACGACGACGGCATGTCGTACGCGTCGTCCGAGAACCCGATCCGCAGCCACTGCCCGTCCGCCGAGCCCAGCGAGCCCTCCACCCACGCGGTGTCGGGGTTGCCGTCGAAGGCGCCCACGGGGTCGAACTGCGGGAGATGGAACAGCCAGTTGCCGTATGACGACGCCGTCACCGAGCTCGCGCCGCGCAGCTGGGCGACCGTCTGGTGGTCGAGGCCCTTGGCCGGCAGGATCTGGTGCGGTTTCTCCCCGGCGTCCTCGGAGGCGTCCGGCGCGTTGCGCTCGTTACTGGTGTACGTGTACGACGTGTTGGAGTTGACCAGCCCGAACCGGGTGTCCGTGCGGCGCAGTCCGTCGCCGGTGATCTGGAGCGGGGGCGTGCCGAGCCCGGGGTGGTTGTCGCCGGTCAGGACGGTCGCCCGGCCGCGCAGCTCGGAGGCGAGCGGCAACAGGGACTCGGGGCCGCCGGAGACGACGGCGGTGTCGGCGACGGGCAGCAGCCCGGCGTGCCCGGGGTTCTGCGTCCCGTCGGGCGGCATGTAGATCTCCACCGCCCGCTGCCTCGGGTACAGCCCCTCCACCGCGAGCGGCGCGTCGTGCACGATCCGGCCGCCGGTCATGATCGGCCCGTAGCCGATGACCCGCTTGTACCCGGACTGCTCCAGCGTGCGCTTGACGACGGTCGTCGGCACATAGCCGATCTGGTCGGGGTCGAGGTCATTGCGGACGACGACGTACCGGATGCCGGAGCGGGCCAGGAAGTCGGCGAGCCCGGGGACCTCGCCGCCACTCGTCAGGGCGTCCTCCACGGCGTCCATGGCCCGCCGGTTGCCGGCCGTGCCGAAGGGGACGTAATCACGTTGCGCCCAGCGGGACTTGGCGACCACGTCGAGGGGCTGGTCGATGGTCGAGCCCCAGGTGTAGATGCCGTGCGCGGTCGCCGGGACGACCAGCGCACGGGAGTCGGGGGAGTACTTCTCCAGCCAAGCCGCCGTCGACTTCCAGTACTTGGGGATCTCCTGGAAGGAACCCGGGTTCAGGATCGACCCGTTGAGATACGGCCACATCAGCCCCGGCAGGATCAGCACGGCGGCGACCAGCGGGGCGAACCGCCGCCCCCGTACCGGCCGCGCCCCGCGCGTCTCGGCGGCGACCCCGACGAGATGGGCGAGCCCCAGCACCAGGGCCAGCGCGAGCCCCGTCTGGAACTTGTAGATGTTCCGGAAGGGCGCGAGCCCCCCGTTCAGCCAGTCCTGCACGACCCCGTGGAAGGGCGCCCCGAACCCGCCGCCGTACCCGGCGAGCAGGATCAGCGCGGCCACGATCACCGTCAGCGTCAGCCAGCGCCGCTCCGGCAGGTCCCGCCGCGCGAGGCCCGCGAGCCCGAGCCCGGCGGCCAGCGCCGAGCACACGATCACGATCACCGACGACGCTACCGTCCACCCGGCCGGCAGCCACGCCTCACCGAAGTGCAGATAGGCGACCCAGTTCCCGGCGCCGCGCAGCGCCTCCGTCGCCGACATGGTCTCGGTCGTGGTCTGCGCGCTCTCGACGTACGGCAGGAAGTTCTCCCCGTAGACGCCGAGCAGCAGCAGCGGGATCCACCACCAGGCGGTCGCCAGGATCACGCCGGGTATCCACCAGGCGAGCAGCTTTCTCTGCCGGGGCCCGGGGGGCCGGGTGAGCAGATACAAGCCGACCGGCAGCAGGGAGGCCAGGGTGGCGGCCGCGTTCACGCCGCCCATGAAGGGGATGACCAGCACCGACCGCACGGCGGCGACCCGCGCGCTGTAGCGCTCGTCCGTCAACGGCAGCAGCACCCAGGGCAGGAACGCGCCGGGCAGCGCGGCGGCGGACGTCGACCCGATGACGATGGTGAAGACCGGCCAGAGCGCGTACGCGAGAGCGGCGAGCAGCCGTGACGCCCCGCTCCCGATCCGCAGCCGCTCCGCGAGCCGCAGCGCGCCCCAGAAGGCGACCGACACGATCAGCGACAGCCACAGCCGCTCCGCCAGCCACACCGGCAGCCGTACGGCGTGGGCCAGCCAGTAGAACGGCAGCATCGGCCACAGATAGCCGGTGTACTGGTCGGAGATCCCGCCGAAGGACCCCTGGTCCTGCCACAGCTGCCCGAGATCGTCGAAGAACCGCCCCGGGTCGACGGTCACACCCAGCTTGGTGTCGAAGGTCTGCCGCCCCGGGTGCACCGCCAGCAACAGCACGAACACCACGGCCCAGAACCCCGCCAGCCACCGACGTGACCGCGGGCCCTCCGGCGGGCCCGACATGCGCGCGGTGGAGGGGACGGCGGCCGGGGGAGGGGCCTGGACCGTGGATGTCGTCATGGTGGACACCGCCGGAGGATGAGGAGGAGGTTCCAGGTGGCCACCTCGCGGATCCCGGGCGCCTTCACCACGGTCTCGGCGAGGAACGGCCAGTAGCGGGAGCGCGCCGAGACGACCCTGACGTCGTCACGGGCGCGCACCTGCCGCAGGGTGGGGCCGATGTGCACGGCGAACAGGTTCTCGCCGAGGGTGTGCTTCGCGGCCCTGCCGGTACGGCGCCGATAGCGGGCCCGCGCCCGCTCGGCGCCCAGATAGTGCCAGGGCGCCCACTCGTGACCGCCCCACGGGGACAGCCAGTTGGTGAACGACAGATAGATCAGCCCGCCGGGCCGCGTCACCCGCACCAGCTCACTGACGAAGGTCTGCGGATCGGCGACGTGTTCGAGGACGTTGGAGGAGAAGGTGACGTCCGCGACCCCGTCGTACAACGGCAGCAGATACCCGTCGGCGATCACGGCCCCGTCGGGCGGCTTCGCCCCGAGCTCCGCCACGTCGGGTTCGAAGAGGTAGGCGTGGGCGCCGCGCCGCCGGAACTCCTCGGTGAAGCATCCGCTGCCGCCGCCGACGTCGACGACGGTCCGGCCGGCGACGGGCCCGTCGTAGGCCTCGACCTGGTTGACGGAGTCGCGAGCCAACAGTTCATAGCAGGCGGCGGGGTCGTCCTGTTCGTGGCGGAAGGCGCGAAACAGGGCAAGGGATCTACGAAAAGAAGGGTCCTTGAGAGACCTGAAGGGGCGCGGGACTGTATCTGATATGCGGCTACCGCCGCGTGGGCGCGACCAGCCACGACGAACCCGCAGCCGCATCACGGCCCCCAGCCCCTCACCGCCTCCGCGGCAACGGCCCGGAACTGTCTCACGGACCGCTCCCAGCGAAAACGAGCCGCATGCTCCCGAGCGGCCTTGCCCATCAACTCCCGCCGCTCACCGGACAAGGCGAGCGTGCACCAGGCGGCGGCGAAGGAGGACTCCCCGCGCGCCAGCACCCCCGTCTCCCCGTCCACGACGGAATCCCGAAGTCCAGGCACGTCGAAGGCGATGGTCGGAGTCTCCCGGGTGGCGGCCTCGGTCACGACCAGCCCCCATCCCTCCACCGCCGACGGATGCATCAACAACCACGCCTCGCACAGCAGCCGGTGCTTCTCGGCCTCGGAGACATGGCCCGTGAACTCCACGCCGGGCCCGGCGAGTTGCTGGAGTCGCTCCCGTTCGGGACCGTCCCCGACGATGACGAGCCGCCCGCCGGTCACGGGACGCACCCGCTCCCACAGCCGTAGCAGCAGATCGATCCGTTTGTACTCGACCAGCCGGCCGACGGCGACGAACAACGGCTCGGGCGACCGGTCGGCCCGTGGCCCCGGCTCCTCGACTCCGTTGTGGACGACACGAATACGATCACGCTCCACGCCGATCCCGCGGAGCGCCTGCGCGGTCGACGCCGACACGGCCACCAGCAGACTCCGGTGCTGCGCACCGGTCAGCGCCCAGTGTTCGAGTCTTCGGCCGAGCCGCGCGGCCGGGGCCATCGGGCCGCCGAACCGCATCTTCCACAGGTCGGTGTGGACGTGGTTGACCAGGCACAGCGTGGGACCGCGGTGCCAGACGGGCGCGAAGTACGGCATCCCGTTGCAGACCTCGACCAGCAGATCGCAGTCGCCGACCTGACGGGAGAAGGCGGAGCGGGCGCGCAGAAAGTGTCCGAGCTCGCCGCCCGCGGAGACGACCCGGTAGTCGCGGTACGACGCGGGACCGCCGCACAGCAGGGTGACCTGGTGGCCGAGACGGGTGAGGCCGTCGGCGAGCCGGTCGACCAGGAGCTCGGAGCCCCCGGCGGCCGGGTTGGCCAGGTCACGATGGGCGAGGAAAACGATTCGGCGCGGAGGTGGGGGGAGCGCCGAGGGGTGCTGCGATGCCGCGGGGTGCGTGGCGCGCAGCGACGAAGGCACGTGCTGGGGCATGCGTGCTCCAACTCGTCTCAGGGTGCGGAACTCGAAGCGTGAGGAGGTGCTTTACGTTCCTGTGGGGGATTTGGGTACTTCCTACGAGGAGGATGTGGGTGGACTGTGCTCGGGTGGGGGTGGACAGTTTTCGCCCACCCGTTCCTCATTGCTACTCACGGGGATGACAATTTCCGGGCTTATTAGAGCTGACGTCACGTCACATCGTGAGCGCGGGATCGGGCGTATCGGAATTACCGGGATGCCGCCTCCCCCGTACCAACAAAACGGAACCGGCCACCACCAGGACGAACCCGCCCACAGCCGCCCCGATCGGCACCGTCACGCCGATCGCCTTCAGCTGCCCGCTGTCCCGCTTGGCCAGCCGTACGGCCTCCTTCTGCGTCGCCGTGGTGAACGCGATCTTCTCGCTGTCCAGCAGCACCACCGCGTCCTTCTTCGAACCCGGCGCCCGCAGCGTGCGCTTGGGGCCGACCTGGGCGTAGATCACCCGGCCGGTGCGCTGGTCGACGACCAGCTCGATGCCGTGGTTGGAGTACCACTCCTCGGCCAGCACCTGGGGCTGGTTCTTCAGGCCGACGAGGGTGCCCGGCACCAGCCGGGTGCCGACCTTCGCCGGGGCGACCGTGCCGGTGAACCGGTAACCCGTGTACCCCTGGACCTTCTTGGTGTCCCGATAGCTCAACACGACTGTGGATCCCAGGGAGTTGTCCCACCACTCGTACGAGCGTTTCCGCACGTCGAAGGGGAACTTCAGATAGGCCTCGCCCTCGATGTACGGCTTCTCGCCGCAGCAGTGCACCGGCTTGGTCGTCTTGCGGTTCATCACCCAGCGGTGCGGGATGAACTCCAGCGCGTCGTGCGGATCGGCGGCCGGCAGCGACTTGTCGGTGTCGACCGTGGTCGTCACGTCCCACACCGCGTCGCCGCTGCGCTCGCTGTCCTGGACGTTGCCGCGCACCCGCTGGGTGACGGTGATCTCCTGGTCGGGCACGGTCTCGACCTTGTCGGTGTCGAAGACGCTGCCGGTGCCCTTGTAGACGGCGGTCTGGTCGATGTCGATCGGGTTCACGGCGGCCCGCGGGGTCACGTACCACGCCAGCAGGGGCGCCAGGACCAGCAGGAACGTGCCAAGTCCCAGCAGAATCAGTGAGAGTGGTGAGGCTGTACGGCGCATCCGGGCACTCCTGGGGCGTGAGGTTACGGAGTTCGGGCCGCTCTATGGGCCGGGAACCGTAGAGCTGTCTTGACGAGGTGTCAATCTCATGTCGACACTGGGGCGGACCGACAGGGTGGGACGCCGGGGTGGGGATGACCGCCGGAAGAGAGCCACTGAGAGGCTGACCCTGCGATGTCCAGACTGCTCGCCGCCGCACTGACCGTCGCGGCCGCCGCCGTGCTCGCCGTGGGTGCCGCCCTCGGCATCGTCGCCCTGCTCGACGCCACGCCCGACCAGCCCAACACCCCCTTGATCACGTACGAGCAAGCGGGCCAGGGGAGTTGAGACGTGACGGCCCGCCCGGCAACCCTCAACTCCCGCTCGGCCTGGCTCGACGTACCCCGCCTCCAGGTGCGCCGGTTCGCGGCGATCGCCATGGCCGAGGCGCCCGAACTCGCCGACGAGATCCTGCGCGAGATCCGCCGCGAGTACCCCCATCTGCCCGTCGTCCTCGACGAGTCCGGCGAGCCGATGGCCCTCGTCGGCATCCGCCGCGCCATCGAGGTCTTCGTCCAGCACCTGGAGACCGCCGAGGGCCGCCCCACCGTGCCGCCCGGTGTCTTCCAGGAGTTCGGCCGCGGCGAGGGCCTCGGCGGCCGCAGCCTGGACTCCCTCCAGGCGATCTACCGCATGGGCGTACGGCTCGCCTGGCGCCGCTTCGCCGAGATCGGCCAGCGCGTCGAGATCCCGCCCCCCGCGATGTACGAACTCGTCGACGCGGGCTACGAGTACCTCGACGGCCTCGTCGACCAGTCGGTCCGCGGTTACGCGGAAGCGGCGGCGAGGCAGGCCGGCGAACGCCTGCGCCTCCAACGCGGCCTGATGGAACTGCTGTTGGCCGAACGCCACCGCGGCGGCAACCCCGCCGACCTGCTCACCGAACGCGCCGCCCGGATCGGCTGGACCCTCCCCGAGAAGGTCGCCGTCGGCGTGCTGCTGCGCCCGGCCCGCGAAGCCATGGCACCCGCGGTCGGCCAGGGCGTCCTCCTCGACATGGAGTACGAACAGCCCCGCATGGTCGTCCCCGAACCCGACTGCGCGGGCCGCCCCGAACTCCTGCACCGCGCCCTGACCGGCTGGGCCGGCGCCATCGGACCACCCGTCCCGCTGGCCGACGCGGCGAAGTCGCTGCGCTGGGCGGAAGCGGCGGTGAACCTGATGGAACGCGGACTGCTCCCGGCCGGTGAGGTCCTGTACTGCACCGAGCACACGGAAGCGCTGGTCCTCCTGCAACCGGAGGAACTCATCGACGACCTGGCCCTGCGCTGCCTGGCCCCCCTCGCCCACTGCGGCCCCACCCACGGCCGCCGCCTCGCCGAAACCCTCCTGGCCTGGCTGGAGACCCGCGGCGGCGCCCCGGAGGTCGCCGCCCGGCTCGGCGTCCACCCCCAGACGGTCCGCTACCGCCTGCGCCAGATCCGCGAACTCTGGGGCGCCGAGATCGACGACCCGGACCGCCGCTTCGAACTGGAACTGGTGCTGCGGGCCCAGCGCCTGAGAGGAGCACTGGGCGCGATGAACCGCGCCTAGTCGCGGCCCTTGAACTCCACCGGCCCCGCGTTCATCTCGATCGTGCCGTCCGGATGCAGCACCGGGCGGCGCTCGGTCATCCGGCCGCTGTACGCCTCGATGTGGTGGATCGCCGCGCCGTCCGCCGAGGTGAAGTCGACGAGGGCGATGGCCACCCAGTAGCGCGTCTTGGTGTTCTCGAAGAGCGGGACCGTGACATTCGAACCGCGGCCGTCGTCCACGACCACCTGCGCGCCGAAGCTCTTGAAGGACCCGAAGCCGTTGCTGAGGGCGGAGTACGCGCACAGCAGGACGTATCCCTGCTGGTCCGGCCGGACGATACGGACGGTCTCCCGGCCGGGGACCTTGGAGTCGCCGTCGAGCTGGATGTACGGGGCCTGCTTCAGCGAGCCGAGGTTCTTGTAATAGATGACGTCGGCTTCCGGGCCCTTGTCGCCCTTGCCGCCCTTCTCCGGCATCTTCTTCGCGAGCCCGGTCTTGACGATCGTGCCGGGCGCCTCGGCACCGCCACGCTGCGCCTTCGACGCGGGCACGAACAGGGCGTACAGATCGAGGTCGGCGCCCCGGCGGCGCCGCTGGTCGCTGCCGCCGTCCCACTCCAGGGTCACGGTGACGACCAGCTCGCGGTCCTGCTTGTCGAGGCTGATCGCGACCTGGCCGCCCTTGTCGAGGCTGACCTTGCCGAGCGGGGGTTTGACGAGACTGGTGGGGGTGGGAGCCGGCGGTGTCATCGCCGAGGCCTCGGGCTGCTCCGACACGTCGATCCCGAAGTCCGTCGCCAGCCCCGCCAGCCCCTCCGCGTACCCCTGTCCGATGGCCCGCAGCTTCCAGCCGTCGCCCCGCCGGTACAGCTCGACCAGCAGGACGGCCCGCTCCCCGTCGACCAGCGGCGGCTGCCGGAAGACGACGGGATCGGCGCCGTCCTGGACGCCGCGCACCTCGACGTCGGCGATCGTGCGGAACGTACGCGACAGGTCGTCCGGATCGCAGCTCGCGACCAGCACCACCCGGTCCACGTCGGCGGGCAGCGCACCGGGATCGACGGTGATCCGCTCGGGCGCACCGGCGTCCGCGGCGAGGTGGCGGACGGCACCGGACTCGGCGGTGGGCTGGTTGTAGAAGACGAGGTCGGCGTCGGACCTGACCCTGCCGTCCGCGCCGACCAGCAGGGCGCTGAGATCGACCGGATCACCCGCGGAGCGCAGTTCGGCGGTCAGCGGCGCCGCCCCGACCGTGGTGTTCCCGCCCTTGAGAAGTTCCGGCACAGCTCCTACCCCCACCCCTTCGATGTGACGTCACCTTGTCACATCGGAGGCGGCGGGCAAGGGGGTGCGTCGGCGGACAGGCTCGTCGAGGTGGACCACGACGGTCTTGTAGAAGCGGTGCACCGCGTCGTCCACACTGCGGATGAAGCCGGACTCGGCGTTGCCGCGGGTGCTGCCCATGCCCTTCAGGAGGGAAAGCCGGAAGCCGGTGATCTGCGTGCCGTTCTTGGGCAGCAGGTCGGCGGGTTCCGGGCGGAGCCGTTCCAAGGTGCCGCGCGGACCCTGGGCGTCACCCTCGACCAGGGTCTCCACGTGCAGGTCCGCCGGTGCCTCGGCGAGGCGGCGGATCAGCCGCTTGGCCCAGGTCAGGGGGTACCCCTGCTCGGGTGCGGGGATCTCGATGGACGTGCGCAGCCTGCCGGTGCGCAGATCGGCGCCGACGGTGAGCAGGCCGGGCGCCTCCTCGACGCGGAGCTGTGCCTGCAACCGGCCTTCCAGGCACAGCTGGTCGGCCAGTTGGGCCCGGCGGGTGCCGTGATCGGTGCCGCGCCTGACGCGCTGTGCGGGCAGCACCTTCTGGCCGAGTTCGCCGCCGAGCCTGAGGCACACCTGGCGGATGAGCCGCTCCCAGTTCTCGACGACCTCGAGGGCCCGTGGGTCGCCCTGGCAGAGGGTCTCGTCGTTGATGCCGTTGCGTACCGGCACCCAGGCGGAGCCCATGTTCTGGAAGCCGTGGCAGCCGGAGTTCTCGTGCTGGAGATAGTGGAGCAGTTCCTGGAGCAGGAACGTGCGCGCCGCGTTGCCGACCCCTTCGTGCCGGATCAGCAGCTGTGCCTGGTGGGCCACTTCGGCCCAGGACAGATGCCAGAGCGCCACCTGGTGCTTGCGCCGCCGGTCGATCCTGACGTCGACCAGAGGGCTGCCCTCCAGCGCGACGTCGTTCGACAACGTGATCACGGCTTCGTAGCCGCGCCGGGCGGCGATGTCCATGTAGGTCTGCACCTGGTCGGCCTTGAGGGCGTTGCCGTTCGTCTTGGTCTCGACGAGCGCCGTCCACAGCTTGCCGGCCCGCTCGATGCGGATCACTCCGTCGGGCCGCCGGGGTGTGTCACCGTGCGGCAGGGTGACCTCGGTGAAGGTCTCCATACGGCCCGAGGGCGCGCCGAACGCGGCGGTGAGCCGCCGCCCGAACCGCGGTACCTGGGTCATCACCGACAACAGCACCGAGGTGGCGCGCATCTCCCGGTCCCGGTCGCTCTTCAGCGTGGAGACCGGAAAGAGCCGGGCGGGACGCCAGGAGTCGTTCTCCCCCAGGGACTTCTGCGGTGCGCTGGGCGGGGTCGCCCGCTTCTTGGCGGTGCGGGGCCGGGCGGCCGGTTTGCGCGGCCTGGCTTCGTCGGCGGCCCGACGCGGAGCCGGTACGGCGTTCAGGGCCCCGGCGGGATCCGGCTCGGGGGCCGGCTCCGGGGCCGGGGCCGAGGGCAGGCCGGCCCGCTCGCCGTTCCCGGCCGGTTCCGGCGTCGCCGCGGCCGCCGTACCCTCCTCGTCCTCGTCCTCGTCGTCGATGTCGACCCCGAAGTCCGTCGCGAGGCCCGCCAGCCCGGAGTCGTAACCCTGCCCGACGGCTCGGAACTTCCATTCCCCGGCGCGGCGGTACAGCTCGCCGAAGATGATCGCGCTCACCTTGCCGGGGTCGCCGATGGCGAAGCGGAGCAGGTGCTCGCCCACGGCGTCGGACAGGGTCACGCGCAGGTCGTCGAGTTCTCCGAAGTGTGCGTCGCCGTAACGGCTCGCGGCCACGACGACGCGGTCCACCTCGGGGGGCACCACGGTCAGGTCGAAGCTGATCCGGTCCTCGTTGCCGTCCTCGGTGGGCGTCTTGTCCAGCAGGTGCACGCTTCCGTCGGCGGCCACCGGGTTGTTGTAGAAGTAGAAGTCCGCGTCGCTGCGGACCTTGCCGTCCGGGCCCAGAAGTAAGACGGACACGTCCGCGTCACCGTCCCCCGCCGGGCTGCTCCAGCCCAGGCTGACGATCACCGAACCGGTGTTGTCACTCAGCGCCGCCAGGGCAGCGTTGGACCCCTTGGTCATTTCGCGCACGAGATTCCCCCCAGGAACCGCATCCCCCAAGAACCGCCACGCACTGTGACGTGCCACACACGGACACAGTAGTACCGGTAGTCGGCACGCGTGCCGCGGAACGCCTGATCTGCAGAACCATTGCCGGGGCAAACCCCCGTTGAGTAGCCTGTGTTCGTTATTCCGATCGCCTGTTGAGATTTCGAACAACGTGAAACGATGCTCGACAGGCGCCGAACTCCACCGACACCTCACAGGGAGGGGGCCGAACGTGGGACGTCTCGTACCTGCCGTGACCCGGGCTCTCGACATCCTCGAGCTCTTCCTCGACGGCGACGGCACGCTCTCCGCCCCGGACATCGTGCGCAAGCTCCAGCTGCCGCGCACCACCGTGCACGAGCTGGTCACCACGCTCGCCGCACGGTCGTACATCGTCCCGGTGCCGGGTCAGCCGGGACGCTACCGGCTCGGCGTGCGTCCGTACCAGCTCGGCAGCCGCTACGCCGAGCAGCTCGACCTCGCCGCCGAGGGCCAGCAGGTCGCCCGCTCGGTCGCCGAGACCTGCGACGAGACCGTCCACGTGGCCATCCTCGAGGGCACCGACGTGATCTACATCGCGAAGGTCGACTCCACGCACGCGGTGCGCATGGTGTCCGCCGCGGGACGCCGGCTGCCCGCCCACTGCACCTCCGTCGGCAAGATGCTCCTGGCCTCGCTGCCCGAGCCGGAGCTGACCTCCCGCATCCCGGACGACGCGGACCTGGCCGCGATGACTCCGAACAGCATCACCGACCCGGCCGCTCTGCGCGAGGCCCTCGCCGAGATCCGTGAGCGGGGTCTCGCCGTGGAGCGCCGCGAGTCCAACCCGGACGTCTCCTGCGTGGCCGCCCCGGTCCGCGACCGCACCGGCCGGGTCGTGGCCGCGCTGTCGATCTCGGTGCCGATGATCCGCTGGAGCGAGGACCGCCGCGAGGAGCTGGAGCAGCTCGCCGCCAAGGGCGCCGTCGAGCTGTCCGAGCGCCTGGGCCACCGGAGCGTGGGATGACCTCGAAGGCGTACGACTACGACGTCGCCGTCCGCGCCGAGGCCACCCTCGGCGAGGGCCCGACCTGGGACGCGGCGGCCGGCCGGCTGCTCTGGCTGGACATCCTGGGCGCCCGCCTGCACACCTACGACCCGGCGACCGGGCACCGCACGGTCCGCGTCACCGACCAGCACGTGGGCGCCGCGAAACCGCGCGCGAACGGCGGCCTGGTCCTCAACCTGCGTGACGGCGTCGCCCTCCTCGACCCCGACGACACCTTCCGCTGGCTCCACCACGAGCCGGTACCGGGCCGCCGCGCCAACGACGCGGCGATCGCCCCCGACGGCTCCCTCTGGGCCGGCACCATGCGCTACGACGAGGCCCCCGGCGGCGGCACCCTGTCCCGCTACACCGCCGACGGCACGGCCGAGACGGTCCTCGACGACGTGGCGGTCAGCAACGGCACGGGCTGGAGCCCGGACGGCCGCCTGATGTACTACGTCGACTCCCCGACCCGCCGCGTCGACGTCCTCGACCACGAGGCCGGGAAGGTCTCGAACCGCCGCCCCTTCGCCGAGATCGAGGACGGCGCGGGCTTTCCGGACGGCCTCACGGTCGACGCGGACGGCTGCGTGTGGGTGGCCCTGTGGGACGGGGGAGCGGTACGCCGCTACACGCCCACGGGCGTGTTGGACCGCGTGATCCCGCTACCGACCCCGCGGGTGACGGCGTGCGCGTTCGGGGGGAGCGACTTGACGGACCTGTACATCACGACGGCGAGGGTAGGGCTGGACGCGCCGCACCCGGTGGCAGGTTCACTGCTGGTGGTACCGGGCGCAGGAAAGGGATTGCCCCAGCCCGCTTTTGCCGGATGACTGCATGCCGTCAGGGGCGCGGGGAACTGCGCGCCCAGCCCCCACCGGCCCGCGGCCAACCGCCTACTGCAACCCCACTTTCTTCAACTCCTCCGCAGTCAAAGGCGGTTCAGCAAGCGTCGCCTTCAACGGCCCCACCAACGCCGCCAACAAAACAGACGGCGTCAACAACACCTCCGCCCGCCGCTCCAGCGACGTCACGTCGGTGACCCGGCGGGCGATACGCCCGTTCCCCGTGGCCGTGTACATCAGCCGATCGACGTACGCGGCCACGAGCCGGTCCCGCCCCGTGGGCCCCTCCTCCGTCGCCCCGGGATAGAACACGTCCTGCCCGGTCGCGAGGTCCCACGCCGCCCCCACCGGCCGGGCCACCGCCTTCTGCACCCGACGGGACACCCCCGGCGCCCCCCAGCCGCGCCGCCGTACGACATCCCGAAGGATCACGGCGCTCTGCGCCCCCACGGCCAGCCCGTGCCCGTACACCGGGTTGTACGCGGCCAACGCGTCGCCCAGGACGGTGAAGTTGTCGGGCCAGGCGGGCATCCGCTCGTAGAAGTAGCGCCGATTGACCGTCGTCCGCGTGAAGGCCACGTCGGACAACGGCTCGGCGCGGGCGAGGAGTTGGCCGATCAGCGGGTGCCGCAGCTCCTCGCGGGCGAAGCGGGCGAAGTCGTCGCCGGAGGCGTTCGCGGAGGTCGGTTCGCCGCCGCGGGTGCCGTTGAGGGTGACGATCCAGCGGCCGTTCTCGATGGGCAGCAGGAACCCCGCACGGCCGGGACCGTCGCCGCGGGCGTCGGACTGGACGTTGACGACCGGGAAGCCGTCACGGGCCTGCTCGGGCGCGAGATACAGCCGACTCGCGTAGGCCAGGCCGGAGTCGACCTCGCGCTGCTCCGGCGCGGGCAGGCCGAGCTCCGTGAGCCAGCGGGGCGCGCCCGAACCCCGCCCGCTCGCGTCCACGACCAGCCCGGCGTCGAGGGTCCGCTCCCGCCCGTCGCGCCCGCGCACCCGCACCCCGGTGACGGCGTCGGAGCTTCCGAGCAGCCCCAACACCTCCGTGCCGTCGCGGAGTTCGACGCGCTCGTCGGCGAGGACCCGTGCCCGGACCGTCGCGTCGAACAGATCGCGCCCGGCGAGGATGACGTGGTGGGACTCAGGCCAGCGGCGGAACCAGCCGTGCGCCGACAGCACGACCATGTCCGTGGTGACCGGCGCCCGGCGGGCCCCGGCGGCGCGGAGTTCCGCGGTGACACCGGGCAGGAGTTCCTCCAGCGCGCGCACACCGCCCGACCACAGCATGTGGGCGTGCCGGGCCTGTGGCAGCCCCTTGCGGGGCGCGGGCGCCACGGGCAGTTCGTCGCGCTCCACGACGACGACCCGCTCGGCGAGCCCGGCCAGGGCGGCGGCCGCGAGCATGCCGGTGTGGGATCCCCCCAGGACTACGGCGGTTCTGACGGGGGACGGAGCTTCAGTCATGCGTGGACATGCTCTCTGCCGGGACGGCCGCGCGGGCGCGTACCGCCTTGATCTCCTCGGGCTTGCGCAGGGCCTGGGACACGGCCTGGATCTCCTGCAGCAGGTAGGTGGTGTCGGGGGCGCTGGTGCCGCCGCCGTCGGGGGAGCGCCGCTCGGCCTCCACCGCGTCCAGGATCGTCACGGCCGCGGCGAGGGCCTGCGCGCGGCCGGGCGCGAAGCCGAGGGCGAGGGCGGCGTCGTACGACCGGGTCCGCAGGTCCTCGTCGAGGCGGCGGGCGAGCTGGAGGAGGGTGTCGCGGATGAACGTCTCGCGGCGGATGAGCCGCATCTCGGGCGTCGCCCGCAGACCGAGCGGCTCGCGGCTGCCCGCGACGGTCCGCATGAGCCGGGCCAGCGGCGCGAGGCCGCGGTGGCGGTGGCGGACCAGCCAGCGCTCCTGGAGGTACTGGCCGGCGTGCGGCACGATGAAGCCGACCGCGACGAACGTGGCGGCGATGCAGGCGGCCGAGGGCGCCACGTTGGTGTTCAGCCAGTCCAGGTCGTGCCCGGTCCAACGGGCCGCCACCGCCGTGAGCTTGGCCGCGCTGAACAGCAGGTTCGTCGCGAAGCCGATCCCGAGGAAGCGCAGTCCCCAGCGCAGCCAGGCGTCGAGGCCTTCGGTGCGGATCCAGTTCCACACCAGCCGGGACGTGACCAGGCTCGCCACGGTGTGCGCGGTCAGATAGAGGAGGATCAGCTCCCGCATGAAGGGCGTCGAGGCGTAGTACGTGTCCAGGTCCCGGATCTGTTCCACGGGCACGTCGGCGAGCGCGAACAGGATCCACAGCGCGGCGACGACCGCCGCGTAGACGGCGACCACCCAGCGGGTCGCGCGGCGGGTCTGGGCGTGGCGTTCGGTGCGGCCGTTGCGCCAGTGCACGACCAGCAGCAGCCAGGACGCGCACAGCGCGGTCAGCAGCGAGTACACCCAGGGCGCGGCGATGTTGGGGACGCCGGTGACGCGGTTGGTCCAGGCGATCGTGGAGGGGGCCGCGAAGACGAACACCGCGCAGGCGAACAGCAGCAGGCCGCCGACGGCCCGCAGCAGCGGGTCCCGCCACAGTTTGAGGATGCTGGGCAGTTTGATCGCCAGCGCGGCGGTCAGCACGGCGGTGGGCAGCCAGAAGGAGACGTACATCCCGCTGAGGAGGTTTCCGGCGGCCAGGGTGCTGTCGCTCACCGCTCGGTGTCCCGGCGTCCGCGATAGCCCATGGACCGCTCCAGCGGGGCGAGGTGGTGCCGGCCGCCGTGGCCCGACAGATAGGGCCGGAAGACGGCCGCGAGCCGGTGCCCGAAGTCGTCCGCCTCGGCCTCGTCCGTCTGCCGGGAGCCGTCGCGGGCGGCGACGGTCAGGGCGTCCTTCCAGTCGGGCTCGCCCGCCAGCGCGCGGGCCGCGGCCGGACCGACGCCGTGCCGGTGCCCGGCGTGCAGATGCCACAGCTCATGGCCGAGGATGACCAGTTGCTGCACCGCCTCGGCCCGCTCCTCGACGATGACCAGGTCGAAGTCCTGGAACTCCACCCACAGCCCGGTCACCTCGATCTCGTCGGGAAACCGCTCGAACCGCAGCTCCACGGGCCGCCCGCCCCGGCGGACGCTCATCGCCTCGCACAGCGCCCGGCACACCTCGCGCACCCCGGCCGGGGGCCGCGGCCTGGCCCGCACGGCGGCGCCGAGCTCGCCCGCCAGATCACGCATCGCGGAACCGCTTCTCGCCCGCCGCAGCGCCGCGGCGATCCGCCCCGCTCCGGTGCGCGCGCCCGCGATGTCCATCGATCCCCCTTCTCACCACCGCACGGCAGTTCGTCCGAGAGTACGCGGCGGGGAGTGTTCACGTCATGGGTTCCGATGACGGTTCAAGCAAGTGGGAGACGATCGCCCAGGATCTGAGAATCCCGCGCGGACCATTGACGGGAAAGTGCTTCCTCTCTACGGTCCGTTCGAGGTTACGGGCAGTCTTCGAAATGCCGAACAAGCGACCCCGTCACGAAAGGCGACCATGCGCACCGCTCGCTTCACCCTCGACCCCGCCTTCAAGGTCGGCCAGGTCAACCCCCGTGTCTTCGGCTCCTTCGTCGAACACCTCGGCCGCTGCGTCTACACCGGCATCTTCGAACCCGACCACCCCACCGCCGACGCGGACGGCATCCGCCAGGACGTCCTCGCACTCGTCCGCGAACTCGGCGTCACCACCATCCGCTATCCCGGCGGCAACTTCGTGTCGGGCTACAAGTGGGAGGACTCCGTCGGCCCGCAGGCGGAGCGTCCCCGTCGCCTCGACCTCGCCTGGCGCTCCACGGAGACGAACCGCTTCGGCCTGTCGGAGTACATCGCCTTCCTCCGCAAGGTCGGCCCCCAGGCCGAACCGATGATGGCCCTCAACCTCGGCACCCGGGGCGTCGCCGAGGCCCTGGAACTCCAGGAGTACGCCAACCACCCCGCCGGCACCGCCCTCGCGGACCTCCGTGCCGCGCACGGCGACAAGGAGCCCTTCGGCATCAAGCTCTGGTGCCTCGGCAACGAGATGGACGGCCCCTGGCAGACCGGCCACAAGACGGCGACGGAGTACGGCCGCCTCGCCGCCGAGACGGCCCGCGCGATGCGCCAGATCGACCCGAACGTCGAACTCGTCGCCTGCGGCTCCTCCAGCCAGTCCATGCCGACGTTCGCCGAGTGGGAGGCGATCGTCCTCGCCGAGACGTACGAGCTCGTCGACCACATCTCGCTGCACGCCTACTACCAGCCGGAGAACGGCGACATCGACTCCTTCCTGGCCTCCGCCGTCGACATGGAGTCCTTCATCGAGAACGTGGTCGCGACCGCCGACCACATCGGCGCGAAGCTCAAGTCCAAGAAGAAGATCAACCTCTCCTTCGACGAGTGGAACGTCTGGTACATCTCGGACTGGCACGCGATCGAGAACTCCGACGCGCGGGACTGGGCGGAGGCCCCCCGCCTGCTGGAGGACAACTACAGCGTCACCGACGCCGTCGTCTTCGGCTCCCTCCTCATCGCCCTGCTCCGGCACGCCGACCGCGTCACCGTCGCCTGCCTCGCGCAGCTCGTCAACGTGATCGCCCCGATCATGACCGAGCCGGGCGGCCCGGCCTGGCGGCAGACGACGTTCTTCCCGTTCGCGCAGGCCGCGCGGTACGGCCGCGGCGAGGTCCTCGACGTACGGGTCGACTCCCCGACGTACCCCACCGAGAAGTACGGCGAGACCGACCTGCTGCACGCCACCGCCGTGCGCGCGGAGGACGGCTCGGTCACCGTCTTCGCCGTGAACCGCAGCCGGACGGAGGCGCTGCCTCTCGAAGTCGCCCTGGGCGCCCTGAACCTGACGTCGGTCGTCGAGCACAGCGCCCTCGCCGACGCCGACCCGGACGCCCGCAACACCCTCGCCGAGCCGGAGCGGGTGGCCCCGCACCCGGTCGAGGGCACCGTCCTCACGGACGGCACTCTGACCGCCGTCCTCGAACCGCTGTCGTGGAACGTGATCCGGTTGGCCTGACAGGCCATTGCTCAGACGTTCTCCACCGGCACCCCGCCCGCCGACGCGCCCAGCAGGGTCAGCCGTACGTCCCTGGGGCCCGCCTCCGTCGTCCCGTCCGAAAGGACCGCCAGGGCGAGGGAGTTGGTGCCCCGGGTACGCAGGATGCCGTTCGGCAGGACGAAGGGGTGCCGGGGGCCGGCGTCGTTGACGTACTGGCCCATGTTCCAGCCGTTGAGGAAGACCTGCACCCGGTAGGCGCGCTTCGGATCGTCGTCGAGGGTGAGTCCGATCGAGGCGTCGACGCCGGTGGGGACGGAGAGCCGGAAGCCGGTCCGGTACCAGGTCACGCCCTGGCGGCGGTCGGCGCGCGGCAGCTTCACGGCCTCCCACGCCCGGTCGTCGAAGGCGGGCAGGTGCCAGCCCTCCCGCTCGCCGTACAGCCCGCCGTTGTTGAGCGGCCCGCGCACCCGGTCGACGGCAGCGGACCCCTGGAGTCGCCAACTCACCCTCGCGGACGCCCCCTTGAAGCGCGCCGACGTCAGTCCGCGGGCCGCCTTGTGGGTGTCGAGGGAGGTGTCGTCCACGTCATGCGCCATCCGGCGGACGAGCACGGACAGCACATGCTCCTCGCGCTTCCGCAGCTTCTCGGGTACGTCGAAGGTGGCCGTGGCGGTCCAGGTGCCCTTCCGGGCGGACCCGGCGTCCGGTACCGGCATCCGGTGCGTGCCGAGCGGCTTCCCGTCCAGCCAGGCCATCAACAGCCCCTGGGTGCCGGTGCTGTAGGCGAGCGAGACGGCTGCGAGGCCCTCGGCGTCGGTGACGTGTCCGCGGTACCAGACGTCGCCGTAGTGGAAGCCGTAGTCGTCGGCGAAGAGGACGGGCCGGCCGTCGGGGACGGGGGTGGTGCTGAAGGAGGTCTTCTTGTCGGCCTTCACCCACGCCGAGTCGTCGAAGTCCGGTGCGGACTCGGGGTTCTCGTCCTGTCGCCGCCATCCGCCGAGGGCCGGGAGCGGCACCGGGCCCTGGCCGGGCAGGGGCTTCAGGGCGAGCAGACTGAACGTGGCGCTGATCCGGGAGGGTACCGGCCGTTCGTTCCAGGTGACCTGCTCGATGCCGCGCGGGCCCCACACCTCCAGGCCGGTCAACTTGGTGGTGTCGCCGGTGAGATGGACCGTGTCGCCCTTCAGCCGGACGTCCCGCACCAGCGAGGGGCCGTACACCAGCACCGGCCCGGACGGCGTCTCGTACGGCCACAGCCGCAGCGCGGTCGTGTCGTCGGCGAACAGCAGCAGCAACGGCCGCTCGGAGCCGCCGTTCTCCACCTTCACACGGGCCAGCTCGCCGACGCCGAGCGGGCAGGTCACCCGCAGCAGGCCACGGTCGTAGATCCACGCCGGTTCCGCGTCGAGCCGGGTCGCCGTCGGCTCCTCCGGGCACTCCACGACGACCTGGGCCATGTCGCCGTACCGCCCCGAGAACACGGCGATGTCCTGCCGCCCGGCGGAGACGAACAGCATGAGCTGGGCGGTGGCGTACTTCAACGTCCGCCCGCCCAGCTTGAGTTGCGTGCTCAGCACCTTGCTGTCACCCGGCCGGACGTTGACCGGCACCTCGATCCCGGCGCGCGGCAACGGGGTGGACACCGCCTTGGCGGAGTCGTTGCGCACGACGTAGGTCTGGGAGTCGGTGTCCCGGTTGACCAGGTGCTCCACCTCGAGTCGCCCGCCGGGGGAGGCGACGTTCCTCCTGCGGTCCAGCTTGGCGAAGTCCGGTACGGTCCGCAGCAGTTGGCCGAGCTGGTGGACCGGCGCGAGCGCGGGGGCGGGCCGCCGCGCCGCGCCGAGGGCCGCGTCGCTGTCGTACGCGGTCACGGACAGCTGCGGCGCGGGCAGCCAGCCCCAGGACGTCCCGCCGTACGCCATGGCCGGGTGGTGGAGTCGGCTGAGAGGGGTCTGCGGCACGGACAGCGGTACGTCGATGCCGTCGGCCCGCACCTTCCTGCGGAGGTGGGTGACGTAGGCGGTGTCCGGCGCGCTCTCCAGCTCGTACAGCAGGACCGTGCCCTTGCCCTTGGTGTAGAGGTGCCGGGCGGCGATGGCGTTCACCCGCGTCAGCCACTCGTCGGCGTGCGCCAGATAGGCGGGGTCGGTGGTCCGGGCGCGCCCCTCGGTCGCCGTCAGCCAGCCGGGGAAGCCGCCCGCGTCGATGTCGGCGCCGAGGTGCGGGCCGGGGCGCAGCACGACGTACAGCCCGGTGTCGGCGGCCGTGCGCAGGAAGCGGTCGAGGTCGCGGACGCCCGTGAAGTCGTACGAGCCCGGGGCGGGGGAGTGGTAGTTCCAGGCGACGGAGACGGTCACCGCGTTGTAGCCGTGCGCCCGCAGCTTCTCCAGCACGTCCCGCCACAGCGACGGGCTCGGCAGCCGGAACAGATGCATCTCGCCCGGCCACAGCGCCAGCCGCCGGCCGTCGACGAGCAGGGAGTAGCGGTCGTGGCCGACCGTGTGCACGGCGCCGTCCGCGACGGGCGGGGCCGGCGGCGGCCCCGTGGGCACGACGCGGGGCCCCGTCCGCGACGGCAGCGCACCGCCGCTGCCGGCCAGCGCGAAGCCGAGCGCGGCCGTACCGGCGAGGGCGCTGAAAGTTCGTCTGCTTAGCTCCACGCGAGCGTCGCCTCCTGTTGTGCCTGCGTTTCCCGGGACGCGAGTGAGGGACCATTCTCCATGCCCGGGACGGCACGCCTCACAATGGTCCTCATGAGGATCTCGGCACGGGCGGACTACGCGGTACGAGCGGTACTGGAACTCGCCGTACGGCAGGGCGACGGGGCCGTGAAGACTCCCGTGAAGGCGGAGACCATCGCCCTCGCCCAGGACATTCCGCACAAATTCCTCGAAGGCATCCTCGGCGACCTGCGCCGCGGCGGCGTCGTCGACAGCCGGCGCGGCGGCAACGGCGGCTACGCGCTGGCCCGGGACGCGGCCGAGATCACCGTGGCCGACGTGATCCGGGCGGTCGACGGCCCGATCGTGTCGGTACGCGGCGAACGGCCCACGGGTCTGGCCTACACGGGTTCCGCCCAGCCTCTCCTGCCCCTGTGGATCGCGCTGCGGGCGAACGTGCGCCGGATTCTGGAGGGCGTGACGATCGCGGACATCGCGGCGGACGCGCTGCCGACACCGGTGCGGCAGCTGGCGGCGGAGCCGGCGGCCTGGGAGAACCCCTGAGGCAGAGTCAGGCAGTGTGAAGATGCTGTGAAAACCGCACCTGTGAATGGCCTGAGTTCACCCTGTCCGCGGCGTCGGTCTGTCCCTACGGTCCGGTTGGCACATCAGCCACCCCCCGACCGTTACGGAGAGACCATGACTCGTGGGCTCCTGCTGAGCGGTGCGTTGGCCGCTCTGCTCACCACGGCACTACCGGCCCAGGCCGCCACCTCGTCCGGCGGGTTCGAGGACCCGCCGCCGGACAAGATCGTCATCAAGGTCGCGACCGTGAACGGCAGCGGCTGCCCCGCCGGGACGACGGCGGTGGCCGTCTCCGAGGACAACACCGCCTTCACGGTGACGTACAGCGACTACCTCGCCCAGGCGGGCGGCGGCTCGGACCCGACGGCGTTCCGCAAGAACTGCCAGCTGAACCTCATCGTCCACGTCCCGCAGGGCTTCACGTACGCCATCGCCAGCGCGGACTACCGAGGCTTCGCCGCCCTCCAGTCCGGCGCGACCGGCACCCAGAGAGCCTCGTACTACTTCCAGGGCTCCCCGAACACCGCGTCCCGCTCCCACCCCTTCAGCGGCCCCTACAACGACAACTGGCAGGCCACCGACACGACCGACTGGGCCCAGCTGGTCTGGGCGCCCTGCGGAGTCCAGCGCAACTTCAACATCAACACGGAGCTGAGGGTGACCGCGGGCTCGACGTCCGCGAGCAAGGTCAGCTTCATGACGATGGACTCGACGGACGGCGACATCAGCACGGTGTACCACCTGGCGTGGAAGGAGTGCCCGGAGAAGTGACGCCGACGTAGTCCGTCACTGTCGCCCGAGGGCCACGGCCATCATCGCGGCCACGCCCACCCCCGCCCAACAGGCGGTGGCCCCCGCCACCCGGAGGCCGGTCATGAGTGGCCGGCCGCCCGGGGCGGGGGTGCGGCGGGACCACAGCGGCCGGGGTTCCGACCAGAGGTACGCCGGAAAGCCGAAGCCGAAGACGACCGAGGTCAGCAGCCAGTACCCCGCGCTCGGGGCGCGGAGGTCCTGCCTGAGCACCATGCTGACGAGCGCGACGACACAGCAGAGGGCGACGGGCCAGGCGAGGTGCGGCATGACGAACCAGTACATGAGCGGGATGAGGACGTCCAGGAAGCCCAGGGCGTCGAACCGATCGCTCTCCTCGAAGGTCACACCGGCCGCCTGCTCGCCCAACTGCCGTTTGATGCCCGCTGTGAACCGCTCGGCTTCCGCCCCCGGGAGGCTCACGACGTCGTGGTACGTGAACGTGTGATCCCCCAGATATCCGGTGGACCAGAAGACCCGCACCTCACCGACATCCGGACTGATGACCTGTACGACGGACACGTTCCCGCTCCGCAGGTCCCGCAACAACTCGGGCACCCCGGCTCGTGTCGGGAACAGGGTGGAACACAGGCCCAGGAATCCGGCGGCCAACACGACCAGCGCCAGCACCCGGAAAACCAGGCCGGCGTGTGCCGTACGCCGTTCGTCAACGCCCCAAGCGCGGAATCGCGCCATGGCACGCGTTTCAGGAGTCATTTGATTCGCCACCGATGTCGCGGCCGGAAACCCGGCGCTACCTGAGCTGGCCGCAACAGCCACTCGAAGACCGCCCCACTCGATGAGAAACGCTCGGCGACCAGGCGGGAAAACGGCGATGCTCCCCAGTACGTCGGAGCCGGTTCAGCCCAGAAGTCGATCAGTGAGGCGAGACAGTAACCGACGTGCCGCTGCCCGCGAAAGCGATGAAGGGCTGCCAGGCAGAGAGGGAGAGAGTGAGGTGCGGGGCCTGGGGGGTCTTGGAGTCGCGGACGTGGATGGTGCGGGGGCGGGTGGCGACCTCTACGCAGTCGCCAGAGCCGCTACTGCTGTAGCTGGACTTGACCCAGGTCAGTTCGCCACTGCTCATAAGGCTCCTCGCATCTGCTCCAACAGGCTCACGGAGTCTTCGAAGGAGAGAGCCTGCGCACGCATCTTGGCATACCGCTTCTGGAGCACGCTGGCGATCTTGGGGTTGGAGATGAGCTGACCGCTCTCGGGGGCCTCGGTGTAGGCGAACCACTTGCTGTCCGGGTTCTCCAGCAGCTGCATCGGCCCGTGGAGCCCGGGATGTGACTCTCGCACCAGCGGCATGATCTGGATCTCCACGTTCCGGAGGCGCGACAGCTCCAGGACGTGATCGATGAGCTCGCGGGTCACCTCCAGGCCGCCAGTGCGGCGCAGGAACACGTGCTCCTCGACGACGAAGCCGAACTCGGTGTTCGGCCGCTCCGACAACAGCCGTTGCCGCTCGGCGCGAGCTGCCCACTGGGCTTCGACCTGTTCGTCCTTCAGCGGCGGCAACTCGTCGTCGAACAGCTGGCGTGCGTAGGCCTCTGTCTGCAGCAACCCTGGGATCATCCGGCACTCGTACGTGAACAGGGTGATGGCCTGGGCCTCCAACCGTGCCCACTGCCGAAACCATGACGCCAGCCCCGGCTGTCGCACCAGACAAGCGGCCGCCCGCCGCAAGGCGCCCGTGTTACCCGTCGCCTCCTCCGCCCGCTCCACCAACACGAGGTCGGGCATACGCCTCCCCAGCTCCACCGAAGCCACCGTGTGCTTGGAGTACCGCACCAGCTCGGCGAATTCCTCCCGGCTCAGCCCCGCGTACTCCCGCAGTGCCTGCAACACCGCCCCGAACGTCCGCAGACTGTCCGACGACTCCGGCTCACCGCCATCGGCCACCGTCGATCACCTCCCGCCGTCATGGTCACGGCCAGTCACAAGTACTGTCCACCCTGTGACCGCGTACGCTCGCGCAGCGTACGCGGCGCCGACCTGGCGAAATGCCCTTCACGTGGGCCAGATTGGCGCCCATGACCGCACCCCCCACCCGCCCCGAACGAGTTATCGCACGCACATTCCGTCAGCGCCTCAGCCCCACCCCGCGCGGCGCCCGCCTCGCCAGACACCTCGCCCTGAACCAGCTCCAGGAATGGGGTATCCCGCACGACACCAGCGTCTCCGACGCCATCGCCGTGATCGTCGCCGAACTCGCCGCCAACGCCGTCACCCACGGCCGCGTACCAGGGCGGGACTTCGAGCTCGCCCTCTCCCTCGTCGCCGGCAGCGTCCGAGTCGAGGTCACCGACACCCGCGCCGACGCCGTCATCGACGTACGAAAGCCGCGCCCGCTGGAAGAAGCCGGGCGCGGCCTGGTGCTGGTCGACGCGTTGGCCGACCGGTGGGAGGTGGTGGACCGGCAGCCTCCGCCCGGGAAGACCGTGCGGGCGGAGGTGGACGTGCCGGGCTGGTTGGGGCTGGTACGGGACCTCGACGGTGAGGTCTAGCTCGGTAGGCGGAGAAGTTGCTCGCCGCCTGGTGTGAGTAGCGATCGTGGTGAGCGAGACGGCCGCCCCGCGTGAGCACAGGGAACGGCCGTCCCGTCACGTGGCTACCGGGTCAGACCTCGACGCCGAGGGTCAGCGTTCCGGTGTACCCCGACGCCGGGGAGCTGCCGAGTGCCGTTAGGGTCAGGAGGCCGGAGGCGGCGCCGCCGTCGTCGTAGATCGAGTCCTGGGCCAGGGTCGTGCGGGTGACCGTGTTCGCCGAGTACGGGGAGAGCGCGCCCACTCTCGCCGTGATCGTCTCGTTGAAGAAGAGCTGGCCGGTGTGGACCTCGGTGCCGCCCGTGAAGGAGCCGTCCGAGGTGAGGGTCACGCCCGTGTGCACCTTGACGTGGATGTGGACGCAGCGGCCCCGGTACCAGCCCGGGTACACCGTGGTGAGGTTGGCGACGCCGCTGGAGTCGGTGAGGACGCCGCCTCGCAGGAACGTGCCGTTGTCGGGCTCGCTGTGGCCGTTGCTGCCGACGTAGCCGGAGTACTCGCCGAGCACGTCGGCGTGCCAGATCTCCACCAGGGCGTTGGGGATCGCCGCACAGGTGTCGTCGTCGACGACGGTCAGCGCCAGCTTCAGCACGAAACCGGTCTTCGTCTCGCGGATGTCGGAGCGGACGAGCGCGCCGTCCAGGTAGTAGGGGCCTTCGGTCATCTCCTTGGTGAGGGTGCAGACGGCCGCGGCGGCGACGGCGGAGGCGTCGGCCGCGTCGGCTGTGGGGGCTTCGGGCACTGCGGTGCCCACGGCGACTGCCGCTGCGGTGGCGCCGGTTGCGATCAGAACGGTGCGGCGCCGGACCGGGGTGGGGGTCGCTTCAGCTGCTTCCGAAGTGTCTGTCATGGACACGGCACCGTAGAAGCGCTTGCTGTTGATGGGCTGTCAGTTCGGCAAAGTGAGAGACCGTCAAGTTCCTTGCGAGACAGGATCCGGACGCGGCCCCACGGGAAGCGCCCCCGTTCAGTCGAGTCAGAACGGGGGCGCGCAGTACGTCAGTTCGCCGCGCAGGCCAGGTTCCAGCCGCCGTACGAGCCGCTCACGTACGCGCCGTCGTCGACGTGGCCGACGCGGAAGTAGAAGCAGGCGGCCTCGTTCATGTCGGTGTCGTAGATGTAGGCGTTGGACATGCTCCACCCGGTGTAGCCGCCGGTGTAGTCCACGTGGATCTTCGTGTCGGTGGTGTGGGGGCTGCCGGTGGTGGGGTTGGTGTACTGCAGGCGCACGCCCTTGCCGTCCGAGCAGACGTCGAGGATCTTGAAGGTGTCGCCGTCGTCGTAGAAGTACGCGGCACCACAGGAGTTGCTGGAGCTGGCCGTGTAGATGTCGGCAGCGAAGGACGAACCCGCCGTCCCGACCACGAGAGCCCCGGCGACGAGGGCGGGCACGGCGAGATGTCTGAGCTTGGGCATGCTGGAACTCCTAGCAGGGCGAAGGGGGTTGAGCGTGGGGGGAGTTCACGTCGTCGATACCGTGTGAACGGACTATGCCCAATATTTGATCTCTGTACAAGAGCTGTTGGACTGTCAACTACCTGTGCGTCATGCCCCCGCCGCGTTGGGCCAAGCAGTGCCGCTGTTCGGCCACCCCTGAGCCGGCGCAGGCGTCAACCCGTTGGTCCCCCGGACCTGCGCCGCCGTCAGCCCACCCCGAGCGGGCACCCCGGGCGGCGTGAGACCGCCGGCAGGCACCCCGTACGGCGACTGAGCGGCGGCCGCGGGAGCGACCGGCATCGGCATCGGCTGCGGGGCGACCGGCATCGGCATGGGCATCGGCTGAGGCTGCTGCGGAGCAACCGGCTGCGGAGCCATCGGCTGTGCGGCGACCGGCTGTGGAGCCATCGGCTGTGCGGCGACCGGCTGAGGCGCCGCAGGCACCGGCACCGGCTGAGGCGCCGCAGGCACCGGCGCCGCCGCCATGGCCTGCGCGGCCAGCGGCATGCCGGCCCCGTTGCTCATCAGGCGGTCCACGGCCGCCGTACCCGAGCTGTAACTGGTCCCGGTCGCCAGCTCGGGCACGGCGGCTCCCCTCCTGGTCCCGTAGAGCACCTGTTCCAGCGCGGACACCAGGCGACGCACGTCCGTCTGGGGGCGCACCACGAGACGCAGGAAGCGACTGGACGAGCCGATCTTGTTGCCGCACTCGCGGACCAGGATCCGGTGCTCGGAGAGCAGCCGGTCCCGGACCACGGTGCCTTCGGCGCCCACGGGGAGGCGGACGAAGAGGAAGTTGCCCTGGGAGGGGTAGACGGTCAGACCGGGGAGGGCGGAGAGCTGGCTCGACATGTCGAGGCGGTCCCGGCGGACCTGCTGGAGGCTCTGCGCGTACTCGGCGCCGTGCTCCTTGAGCATGAACACCACGTACTCGGCGAAGGCGTTGAGGTTCCATTTCGGCAGCATCGAGCGGACGCGGCCCGCGAGCGCCGGGTTGGCGACCATGTAGCCGAAGCGGATGCCGTGCAGCCCGAAGTTCTTGCCGAGGCTTCTCAGCACGATCACGTTCGGGCGCAGCATGGCCTCCTGGACCACGCTCGGCTCCGCCTCCGCGTCGGCGAACTCCAGGAAGCTCTCGTCGACGACGATCAGGTCGAGGTCGGCCATCGCGTCCATGAACTGCACGATCGCGTGCTTGTGGAGGAAGCCGCCGTCGGGGTTGTTGGGGTTGCAGATCACGGCCGCCCGGGTGCCGCGGGCCCGTATGAACTCGGCGTACTGGGCGAGGTCGAGGGCGAAGCCGCTGGACTCCTGGAGCGGGAACATGTCGACCCGCTTGCCGGTCTCCATGGGCTGGTCGGTCCAGCGGCCGAAGGTGGGGACGGGCACGGCGAGGGACTCACGGACCAGCAAGTGGTCGATCCAGGTGATCAGTTCGGTGGAGCCGTTGCCCATCGCCACGGCCTGCGGCGGGAGTTGGAGGAGGTTGCACAGCTCGGCGGTGATGGTGTCGGCGCTGGAGGGGTAGTACGTGATGATGTCGCGCAGTCGGCCGGCCATCTCGTCCCACATCCCCGGGGTGGGGAAGTAGGGGTTCACCGGGATACAGAAGTCGATCGGGCCGGCCCCGTCTCCTGCTGCCCGCGTCAGCGCCGCCATGGACGGGCTGTGCGCCGCGGAGCTGCGGAACAGCGAGGTGACGTTCTCGGCCATGGAACCTCCGTATGGGGCGGACCCGGTGGGGACGGCCGGGTCCGTCGTCTTTGGGTGGCCCGCGCGGGGGAGCACGGGCCGCTCATACATACGAGGGCTGCGGTGACACTGTTCAACCGCTGAGAAATCGGTAAGAAGTTGTGCCCCACCTGTGAAGGAGGGGCAGGAGGGTCAGGAGGGCAAGGAGTGCACGGTCGTCGACCGGTAGGTCTCCCCAGGGCGCAGCACGGTCGACGGGAAGTGCTCGTGGTTCGGGGAGTCAGGGTAGTGCTGGGTCTCCAGGCACACGGCGTCGCCCTGACGGTAGGTACGGCCGGCGGGGCCGACCAGCGTGCCGTCGAGGAAGTTGCCGGAGTAGAACTGGACGCCGGGCTCGGTGGAGGCGATCCGCAGGGTGCGGCCGGACGCGGGGTCCTGGAGCGTCGCCACGTGCTCCGGCTCCGCCGTGATCCCCTTCTCCAGCACCCAGTTGTGGTCGTAGCCCTTGGCCGCGAGCAGTTGGGGATGCCCGGTGCGCAGGTCCCGGCCGATCGGCTTCGGCTCGCGGAAGTCGAACGGCGTGCCGGCCACCGGTGCCAGTTCGCCGGTCGGGATGAGGCCGGCGTCGGTCGGCGTGAAGTGGGCGGCGGGGATGGTCAGTTCGTGGTGCTCGATCGTGCCGCTGCCCTCGCCCGCGAGGTTCCAGTAGACGTGGTTGGTGAGGTTGACGACCGTGGCCTTGTCGGTGGTGGCCTCGTAGTCGATGCGCCAGTCGCCCTCGGCGGTCAGGGTGTACGTCACCTTCGCCGTGAGCGTGCCGGGGTAGCCCATCTCGCCGTCGGGGGAGGTGTACGACAGACGCAGGCCGACGTCGGTGCCCCGCTCGAACGGCTCGACGTCCCAGACCACCGTGTCGAAGCCCGCCTCGCCACCGTGCAGGCTGTTCTCGCCGTCGTCGACGGAGAGCTGGTACGTCTGGCCGTCCAGCGTGAACCGCCCCTTGCCGATGCGGTTGCCGTACCGGCCGATCAGCGCGCCGAAGTACGGGCTGGACGTGACGTAGTCCTCGAGGTGGTCGAAGCCCAGGGAGACGTTCGCGTACCGGCCGTGCCGGTCGGGGACCTCCAGGGACTGCACGATCCCGCCGTACGACAGGACCTTCATACGGGTGCCGCCGTTCTCCAGCGACCAGCGGTGGATCTCCGTCCCGTCGGCGAGCTTGCCGAAGACTTCCTTCACCAGATGTCTCCTCCCATGGGAAGGGCCCCGCCTTCCGACGGGGCCCGACCGGTCGACCTGTGTGCTACGAACCGGACTTGCGCTTGTTCCACACGTCGAACCCGACCGCGGCCAGCAGGGCGAGGCCCTTGATGACCTGCTGCCAGTCGGAGCCGACGCTGAGGAGGTTCATGCCGTTGTTGAGAACGCCGAGGACGAGACCGCCGATGATCGCGCCGAGGACGGTGCCGACACCGCCGCTCATCGACGCGCCACCGATGAACGCCGAGGCGATGGCCTCGAGTTCGTAGTTCAGACCCGCCTTCGGGGACGCCGCGTTCAGGCGCGCGGCGATGGCCAGACCCGCCAGGGCCGCGAGCGCGCCCATGTTCAGGAAGACCAGGAAGGTGACCTTCTTGTCCTTCACACCGGACAGCTTCGCGGCCGGCAGGTTGCCGCCGATCGCGTAGATGTGCCGGCCGAAGATCGAGTTGCGCATCAGGTAGCCGTAGCCGACGACCAGGCCGCCCAGGATGAGCAGGACGATCGGGGCGCCCTTGTAGCTGGCGAGCAGCATGGTGACGACGAGGATCGCGGCGACGATCGAGACGAGCTTCAGCAGGAAGAGGTTCCTGGGCAGCACGTCGAGCGAGAACTCCTGCTGGCGCTTGCGGTCGCGCACCTCCTGGACGACCACGAAGGCGATCAGGGCGAGGCCGAGCAGCAGCGTGATGTTGTGGTAGTTGGTGTCCGGGCCGGTCTCCGGCAGGAAGCCGTTGCCGATCTTCTGCAGGCCGCTCGGGAACGGGCCGAGGGTCTGGCCCTCCAGCAGGATCTCGGTGAAGCCGCGGAAGACCAGCATGCCCGCGAGGGTGACGATGAACGAGGGTATGCCGAGATACGCGATGAGGAAGCCCTGCGCCGCACCCGCACCCGCGCCGACCGCCAGGCTCAGCACCACGGCGATGGGCCAGGACACGTCGTGCTGGACCGTCAGTACGGCCGCGAACGCGCCCACGAACGCCGTGACCGAGCCGACCGACAGGTCGATGTGGCCGGCGATGATGACCAGCATCATGCCGATCGCGAGGATCAGGACGTAGCTGTTCTGCAGGACCAGGTTGGAGACGTTGCGCGGCAGCAGCAGGTCGCCGTCGGTCCACACCGCGAAGAGCGCGACGATCAGGCCGAGGGCGATCAGCATGCCGTACTGGCGCATGTTGCGGCGCAGGCCGTCCAGCATCAGCTGCAGCAGGTTCTCGCCGGAGGCCGATCCGCTCTTGCCCGGCGGCGCCGGGGCCGGCGTCTTGGCGGTCACATCCGTGCTCATCGGGTTACCTCTTTGTCCTTGGTCATCTGGCGCATCAGCGATTCCTGCGAGGCCTCGGCACGGGAGAACTCGCCGGTCAGCCGGCCGGCGGCCATCGTGTAGATGCGGTCACACATGCCGAGCAGCTCCGGCAGCTCGGACGAGATGAAGACGACCGCCTTGCCCTGCGCGGCCAGCTGGTCGATGACGGTGTAGATCTCGTACTTGGCACCGACGTCGATGCCTCGGGTGGGTTCGTCCAGGATCAGCACCTCCGGGCCGGCGAAGATCCACTTGCTGAGGACGACCTTCTGCTGGTTGCCGCCGGACAGCTTGCCCACCGGCTCGAAGACGGTCGGCGCCTTGATGTTCATGGACTTGCGGAAGCCCTCGGCGACCTGCCGCTCCTGGTGCTCGTCGACGAGGCCGCGCTTGGCCACCTTGCCGAGGGCGCTCAGCGAGATGTTGCGGTTGATGGTGTCGATGAGGTTGAGGCCGTAGTGCTTGCGGTCCTCGGTGACATAGGCGATGCCGTGGTCGACCGCCTCGGCGACGGTCTTCGTCCGGATCTCCTTGCCGTCCTTGAGGACGGTGCCGGCCGCGTGCCGTCCGTAGGAGCGGCCGAAGACGCTCATCGCGAGTTCGGTGCGGCCCGCGCCCATCAGGCCCGCGATGCCGACGATCTCGCCGCGCCGGACATGGATCGACACGTCGTCGACGACCTTGCGCTGCTGGTCGATCGGGTGGTGCACCGTCCAGTCGCGGATCTCCAGCGCCGGAGCCGCCTCCAGCTCACCCTCGTACGCGGTGCGTTCGGGGAAGCGGTGGTCCAGGTCGCGGCCGACCATGCCGGAGATGATCCGGTCCTCGGTGGTCTCCGCGGACTTCACATCGAGGGTCTCGATGGTCTTGCCGTCGCGGATGATCGTCACCGAGTCCGCGACCTTGCGGATCTCGTTGAGCTTGTGGGAGATGATGATCGAGGTGATGCCCTGCTTCTTCAACTCCAGGATGAGATCCAGGAGTTTGCCGGAGTCCTCGTCGTTCAGCGCCGCGGTCGGCTCGTCGAGGATGAGCAGCTTCACCTTCTTGGAGAGCGCCTTGGCGATCTCCACCAGCTGCTGCTTTCCGACACCGATGTCAGCGACCCGCGTTTCGGGGTGCTCGCTGAGGCCGACCCGGCGCAGCAGCTCGCTCGCGTGCCGCAGGGTCTCGCGCCAGTCGATGAACCCGCGCGCGGCGTGCTCGTTGCCGAGGAAGATGTTCTCCGCGAGGGAGAGGTACGGCACCAGCGCCAGCTCCTGGTGGATGATGACGATGCCGCGCGCCTCGCTCGCCCGGATGTCCTTGAACTCGCAGACCTCTCCCTCGAAGAGGATCTCGCCCTCGTACGTGCCGTGCGGATGGACGCCGGAGAGCACCTTCATCAAGGTGGACTTGCCGGCGCCGTTCTCCCCGCAGATGGCGTGGACCTCGCCCTGCCGGACGGTCAGCGTGACGTCCGAGAGCGCCTTGACGCCGGGAAAGGTCTTGACGATCGAGCGCATTTCCAGGACGGGTCCCGCCATGGTCGTGCCTTCCAATCTCTGTCTGTCGCAGACGACTACGGTTACAGCCGACTACAGCCGGGGGCGGGTTACTTGAGCTCACCCTCGGTGTAGTAGCCGCCGTCGACCAGGACCTGCTTGTAGTTGGTCTTGTCGACGCTCACCGGCTTCAGCAGGTAGGCGGGGACGACCTTGGACCCGTTGTCGTAGGTCTTGGTGTCGTTGGTCTCGGGCTTCTTGTCGTTGAGGACCGCGTCCACCATGTTCGCCGCGACCTTGGCGAGCTCACGGGTGTCCTTGTAGACCGTCTGCGTCTGCTCGCCCGCGATGATCGACTTCACGGAGGCCAGCTCGGCGTCCTGACCGGTGAGGACCGGCAGCGGCTTGGCCTTGGTGCCGTAGCCGTCGGACTTCAGCGCGGACAGGATGCCGATGGAGATGCCGTCGTACGGCGAGAGCACCGCGTCGACCCGGCCGGACTTGTAGGAGCCGGTCAGGATGTCGTCCATGCGGCGCTGGGCGGTGGCGCCGTCCCAGCGCAGGGTGGTGACCTTGTTGAGGTCGACCTGGCCGGACTTGACGACGAGCTTCTTGGAGTCGATGTACGGCTTCAGGACGCTCATCGCGCCGTTGAAGAAGTACTTGGTGTTGTTGTCGTCGTTGGAGCCGGCGAACAGCTCGATGTTGAAGGGGCCCTTGCCGCTCGCCAGGCCCAGCTTCTCGACGATGTAGTTGGCCTGGAGCTCGCCGACCTTGGTGTTGTCGAAGGAGGCGTAGTAGTCGACGTTCGGCGTGCCGAGGATCAGGCGGTCGTAGGCGATGACCGGGATGCCGGCGTCCTTGGCCTCCTGGAGGACGTTGTTGAGCGACTTGTTGTCGATCGCGGCGACGATCAGCGCCTTGACGCCCTGGGTGATCAGGTTCTCGATCTGCGAGACCTGCTGGTCGGGCTCGTCCTCGCCGTAGACCAGCTTGGTCTTGTATCCCAGCTTCTGCAGGTTGGTCTCGACGTTCTTGCCGTCGGCGATCCAGCGCTCCGAGGACTTGGTCGGCATCGCGATCCCGATGGTGCCGCCCTTGGCGTCGCCCTTGCTTTCCGCGCTGCCGCCTTCGCTGTCCTGGCCACAGGCGGTCAGGGAGAGGGCGAGGACGGCCGAGGTGGCTATGGCGGAGAGTGCAGCTCTGCGGTTAAGCATGATCATCATCCTTGATGGTCTAGGGGAGTGGCCAGGGCGATCTGCGGAACGAGCGCCTGACTGGTGGTGCGGGGTGGAACCGAGAAGTTGTGTCGGAGTCTGTTCGACTCCGTCGGCTTCTGTGAAGGGGCGTTGTCCGGAACGTTATGCAGGCGTTTCGAATCGCTTCAGCGCGCCCGGCAGTCGCGAGCCGAGCGGCGCCATGGCGCCGTCCGCTCCGTGCCGTGCGAGCAGGTCCAGGGCGAGCCGCCCGCGCCGCACTCTTTCCTTGGCGGTGGACAGCGTGAGCTCGCGCATGTGATGGCCGTAGGGGTAGATCCCCGGGGCCTTCGACAGGCCGAACTTCAGATAGAGCGGGGCGCCGCGCCGGATCAGCTCGGCGACCTCGTACATCCGGACATAGCCGCCGAGATCGTCGGGCGCCTCGATGTACATGTCCATGGGAGCGCCCGACACCCGCCGGATCTCCGTGAGTTGATCGAGCGTCAGGTCGCTGGGCACGTTGATCGAGTCGCCGCCGAGGTTCTCGTAGACGGCGTACGCGGCCGGGTTCACCGGGCCGATCAGCGCCGACACCTTCAGCGTGGTGTCGGCCGGGATGATCCCGGCGACGCGCGCCCGGTGCAGCGTCCACAGCACGCCCTCGTCGGCGACGAGCAGGCACTTCACGCCCAACTCCGTGGCCCGGACGGCGTCTTCGACGCATCCGGCGACCGCGTCGTGGCCGCGGGCGCGCAGCCCGCCGCCCTTGGAGTCGGTGCGGGTGGAGCCGCCGATGTCCCAGGTGCCGCGCGGGCCGGTGAACAGGCAGAGCTCGATGTCGCGTTCGGCGGTCGCCTCGACCATCTCGGTGATCTCGGCGTCGGTGAGCATCCACACGCCGCTGCCCTGGCTGATCCGGTGGATCGGCACGTCGAGCCGCGAGGACTCCTTGAGGACCACCGAGAGGGCCTCGGGGCCTTCCACGGAGGGCACTTCGGTGCGCCAGCGGCCGCCACCGGGGAAGGTGTGCGGGGAGGCGTCGGCCGGGTCGAGGGCGGGAGCGCCCAGGCCGAGCGCGGCGAGCGCCTGCTCACCGGGTCGTCGGGCCGCGCTGGCGGTGGTCTCGGTCACAAGCTGTCCTTCGTGTTCGATATGTCGGACGTGGATCGCGGCTCTGTATGCAACAAGGCTTAAAATAAGGCCAACTGCGTTGGATGTACGCCGGTACGAAGTCGTCAGGTACTCCGTACCGGCGTACGGCTCAAGGGGGTGTCATGGCTTGAGGAGGACCTTGCCGACGGCCGGGTCGCCGGACCCGACCAGCTCGATGGCCCGCGGGAACTCCTCCAGCGGCAGCTCGTGCGTGACGAGCGGCAGCGGATCGAGCAGCCCGGCCCCGAAGACCCGCACCGTGTGCGCCCAGGCGTCCGGCGGCGCCCCGAACACGGTGTGCACCTCCAGCTGCCGTACGACGAGATCGGTGGGGTCCAGTCCGTCCGCGCCCGGCGCCGGGATGCCCGTCAGGACGAGCCGGCCGCCGCGTCTGAGCAGCGAGGCCGCGGTGTTCGCGGCGGACGCCGACCCGGCGGTCTCGATGACGACGTCGAAGTCGCCGGGGAGTTCCTGGTCGCGGGTGCGGAAGTCGGTGGCGCCGAAGGTCTTCGACAGCTCCGCGCGGTCCGGGCGGGTGCCCACCACCAGCAGCTCCGAGGGCGAGCCCGCCCGCAGGAACTGCACCGCGAACATCCCGAGCGTGCCCGTGCCCACCACCGCGACCCGCTCACCGGGCCGCGCGTTCGCCTTCAGCGCGGCGGCCGCGATGCACGCGGCCGGCTCCAGCAGCGCCGCCGCCGTCAGGTCGGCGTCGTCCGGCAGGGCGTGCAGCAGCCGGGCCGGCAGGGTGAGGGTGGCGGCCATGGCGCCGGGCTGGGTGAAGCCCGTCTCCTCGTAGCCGTCCGTGCACAGCGTGGTCTCGCCCGCGTGGCAGCGGTCGCAGACCTGGCAGTTGCGGAAGCCCTCGCCGACCACCTTGCGGCCGACCAGTGACGCCGGCACCCCGGAGCCCACGGCCTCGACCACCCCGGACCACTCGTGGCCCGGGGTGAGCGGGTAACGGACGTACCCCTCGGGCCGGTTGCCCTGGTACACCTCGCGGTCGCTGCCACAGATGCCGACCGCGTGGACGCGGACCAGGGCCTCGCCGGCACCGGGTGCACGCGGGGTGTGCGCGACGAGCTCGTGCTCGCCGGGCGCCCCGATGACGACCGCGCTGCTCACTGCTCGGTGCCCTTCGGCTTGCGCTGCTCCCAGCCCTCGGCCCACAGGTCGAAGCGGGCCTGCTGCTGCGGGAACTCGGCGGCGGCGTCGACGTCCAGCTCGACCCCGAGACCCGGCTCGTGCGACAGCTCGAAGTAGCCGTCCACGACCTGCGGGGCGCCCTTGACGACCTTCTTGATCTCCGCGTCGGCGAAGTCGTTGAAGTGCTCCAGGATCTTGAAGTTCGGCGCGGTGAAGCCGACCTGGAGGGAGGCGGCGGTCAGCACCGGACCGCCCACGTTGTGCGGGGCGACCAGCATGTAGTGGGTCTCGGCGGTCGCGGCCAGCTTGCGGGTCTCCCAGATGCCGCCGATGTGGCCGACGTCGGGCTGGATGATGTCCACGGCCTGGCTCTCGAAGAGCTCGCGGAACTCGATCCGGTCGTGGATGCGCTCACCGGTGGCGACCGGCATGTCGACCTTGGCGGCGACCTTCTCCAGCGCCTTCAGGTTCTCCGGCGGCACCGGCTCCTCCAGCCACGCGGGCTTGAAGGGCGCGAGGTCCTTGGCGAGGCGGACGGCGGTGGCGGGGGAGAAGCGGCCGTGCATCTCCAGCATCAGCTCGGCGTCCGGACCGATGGCGTCCCGGACGGCCTCGATGAGCGAGACGGCGTACAGGCTCTGCTCGTGGTCGAGCTCGAAGTGGCCGGTGCCGAAGGGGTCGATCTTGAGGGCCTTGTAACCGCGCTCCATGACGCCCTGGGCGGCCTTGTGGTAGGCCTCCGGGGTGCGCTCGGTGGTGTACCAGCCGTTGGCGTAGGCCTTGACCTTGTCGGTGACCTTGCCGCCGAGCAGCTGCCAGACCGGGACGCCGAGGGCCTTGCCCTTGATGTCCCAGCAGGCCATCTCGATCACGGCGATGCCGGACATCACGATCTCGCCCGCACGGCCGTAGTCGCCGTACTTCATCCGCTTGACCAGATCCTCGACAGCGAACGGGTCCGACCCGAGAATGTGGTTGGTCTTCGCCTCGTGCAGATAGCCGAGCAGGGCGTCGGTGTGGCCCAGCATGCGGGTCTCGCCGACTCCGGTGAGTCCCTCGTCGGTGTGCACCTGGACGTAGGTCAGGTTGCGCCATGGCGTCCCGACCACGTGCGTGCTGATTCCCGTGATGCGCACGTCAGCTACTCCCTAGGCTCTCAAGCTGTTGTTCGAAATTTCGGCTCACGTTCGAAATGCTGGCCCGACGGTAAGGACGTCTCGGGCGGGGTGTCAATGGGTCGGAGGGTCGAACGCCGTAACGGTCTTGGTGACGTGCACATCCGTCCGGGATCTCAACTCCTGCAGCCTGCGGCGTTATTCAACCGTGACGACTTCCCTGATGCAGCCCTCTTGACCGCCGCGAATTGTTAGCGCTCACAATGTGCCTCGCATTCAATCGATCGCTGACCGCCGGGAGGTGCGGCCGTGAACCACTTAGAGCTCCGGCCGCCCACCATGGCCGACGTGGCACGCCTGGCCGGCGTGTCGCACCAGACCGTCTCCCGTGTCCTGGGTGATCACCCCAACGTGCGGGAGGAGACCCGGGCCAAGGTGCTCCGCGCCATCGAGGAGATGGGCTACCGCCGCAACTCCTCGGCACGGGCCCTGGCCACCCGCCGCACCCGCACCCTGGGTGTGGTCGCCGCCAACACCACGCTCTACGGCCCGGCCAGCACGCTGTTCGCGCTGGAGGACGCGGCACGGGCGGCGGGGTACACCGTCTCGACGGTCAGCCTGCACAAGCTGGCGAAGGAAACCCTCTCCGAGGCGCTCGACCACCTCAGCGAGGGCGGCGTGGAGGGGGTGATCGCCCTCGCCCCGCAACGCTCGGCGGTCGAGGCCCTCGCCGAACTCCGCCACCCCTTCCCGGTGGTGGTCGTCGGCACCGGCTCCGGCGCCGAGATCCCCAGCGTCAACGTCGACCAGCAGCTCGGCGCCCGGCTCGCCACCGGTCATCTGCTGGCCGCGGGCCACCGCACGGTCTGGCATCTCGCCGGACCCGAGGACTGGCAGGAGGCGGCCGACCGGGTCACCGGCTGGCGGGACACCCTCGAAGCGGCGGGCGTCGAGCCGCCGAAGCCGCTGCGAGGGGACTGGAGTCCACTGTCGGGCTACCGTGCGGGCCAGCAACTGGCCGGCTGGGTGGGCCGCGGACTCACCGCCGTCTTCGTCGCCAACGACCAGATGGCACTGGGGGTGTTGCGGGCCCTGCGGGAAGCGGGGGTGCGCACGCCCCAGGACGTCGCGATCGTCGGCTTCGACGACATCCCGGAGTCCGAGTTCTTCGCTCCACCGCTCACCACCGTCCGGCAGGACTTCGCGACGGTGGGCAAGCACAGCATCGCCCTGCTGCTGGACCTCATCGAGGGCCGGGCCCCGTCCGGGACGCCCGGAGTCGCCATCGAGCCGCATCTCGTGGTCCGGGCCAGCACCGCTCCCGACTGACATGCACCGACCAGCTAATTCGTACACCAGTGTGACCGATATTTCGAATAATGATCGACAGGCTGGACGCAGGGCAGTCGGTCCCACGAGTACAGCGGTCCTCCCCGGACCGGCTCTTCAAAGGAGAAGAACATGCTCAACAGAAGGAACTTCCTCACTGCGGCGATCGGCGTGGCGGCGGCCGGCACCCTGGCGGCCTGCGCCAAGGAGGACGACAGCTCCGGCGACTCCGCGGGAAGCGGCGGCGGCAAGAAGATCGTCCTCGGCTTCTCGCAGGTCGGCTCCGAGAGCGGCTGGCGCACCGCCAACAGTGAGTCGGTGAAGTCCGCGGCCAAGGACGCGGGCTACACCCTGAAGTTCTCCGACGCCCAGCAGAAGCAGGAGAACCAGATCTCCGCGATCCGCAGCTACATCGCGCAGAAGGTCGACGTCATCGCCTTCTCGCCGGTGGTCGTCACGGGCTGGGACGCCGTGCTCAAGGAGGCCAAGGCCGCGAAGATCCCGGTGGTCCTCACCGACCGCTCCGTCGAGACCTCCGACGACTCCCTGTACGTCACCCTGGTCGGCTCCGACTTCACCGACGAGGGCCGCCGCGCCGCCAGGATGCTCGAGAAGGTCATCACGAAGGCCGGCCTCAAGGGCAACGTCAAGATCGCCCAGCTGGAGGGCACCACCGGTGCCGCCCCCGCCATCGAGCGCGCCAAGGGCTTCAAGGAGGTCATGGACGCCGAGCACAAGGACGACTGGAAGATCGTCGTCAGCCAGACCGGTGACTTCACCCGCGCCGGCGGCAAGCAGGTCATGGCGGCCTTCCTGCAGTCCAACCCGGACATCAACGTGCTCTTCGCGCACAACGACGACATGGCCATCGGCGCCATCCAGTCCATCGAGGCGGCCGGCAAGAAGCCCGGCAAGGACATCCTCATCGTCTCGATCGACGGCGTGAAGGACGGCTTCGTCGCCATGTCCGAGGGCAAGATCAACGGCATCGTCGAGTGCAACCCGCTCCTCGGCCCCCAGCTGATGGAGGTCGTCAAGACGGTCCACGAGGGCGGCAAGGTCGAGCGCTGGATCAAGACCAAGGAGGGCGACTTCCTCCAGGACCAGGCGAAGGCCGCGCTCCCGACCCGCAAGTACTGACCGACCGCACGCACCGGTGGGGAGCCCCTGGCGGGCCGGGCACAGCCCGGCCCCGGCGGGGCTCCCCGCGGGGGACCGGCCCACCGCAGTACAGAACTGCCGTGCGCCTGAACCGATTTCATGGAGGAGCGCTGCCATGGCAGAGCCGCAGCCCGTCCTGGAGATGACGGGCATAGTCAAGGAATTTCCGGGGGTAAGGGCTCTGTCGGGCGTCGACTTCCGGCTCTTCCCCGGCGAGATCCACGCCCTGATGGGCGAGAACGGGGCCGGGAAATCCACCCTGATCAAGGTGCTGACCGGGGTCTACACCCTGGACGGCGGCACCATCACCCTCGACGGCAGGGCCGTGCGGATCGGCAGCCCGCTGCAGGCGCAGCAGGCCGGCATCAGCACCGTCTACCAGGAGGTCAACCTCTGCCCCAACCTGTCGGTGGCGGAGAACATCTTCATCGGCCGTGAACCCACCCGGGCCGGCCGCATCCAGTGGAAGCGGATGCGCAAGGAAGCCGCGGAGATGGTCGACCGCCTCGGCCTCGACATCGACGTCACCGCGCCGCTCGCCTCCTACCCGCTCGCGGTGCAGCAACTGGTCGCGATCGTACGGTCGGTGGGCCACGGCGACAGCGACGGCTCGGGCTCCGGCACCAAGGTCCTCGTCCTGGACGAGCCGACCTCCAGCCTCGACCGCGACGAGGTCCTCGAACTCTTCCGCCTGATGCGGCGGTTGCGCGACGAGGGCGTGGCGATCCTCTTCGTCTCCCACTTCCTCGACCAGATCTACGAGATCTGCGACCGCATGACGGTCCTGCGCAACGGCACCCTCGTCGGCGAGCACCTGGTCCGCGACCTCGACCAGGTCCGGCTCATCGAGCTGATGATCGGCAAGGCCCTGGACCAGCTGGAGGAGCTGCACGACCACCAGCTCCACGCGGACGTCGGCGAACCGCTCCTCACCGCGGAGGGCCTCGGCCGCACCGGCGGCATCGAACCCTTCGACCTCGACATCAAGAAGGGCGAAGTCGTCGGCCTCGCGGGCCTGTTGGGGTCCGGCCGCACCGAACTGGCCCGGCTCCTGTTCGGCGCCGACCAGCCCGACGCCGGCAAGGTCACCATCGGCGGCAAGCAGGTCTCGATGAGCGCCCCCAACGACGCCATCGGCGCCGGCGTCGCGTTCTGCTCCGAGAACCGCAAGACCGAGGGCCTGGTCCCCGACCTCACCGTCCGCGAGAACATCATCCTCGCCCTCCAGGCGGCCCGCGGCTGGACCCGCCCCATCCCGACGGCCCAGCGCGACGAACTCGTCGCCAAGTACATCAAGGCCCTCGACATCCGGCCCGCCAACCCCGAAGCCAGGGTGGGCCAGTTGAGCGGCGGCAACCAGCAGAAGGTGCTCCTCGCCCGCTGGCTCATCACCCAGCCCAAGCTGCTGATCCTCGACGAGCCCACCCGCGGCATCGACATCGGCGCCAAGACCGAGATCCAGAAACTGGTGGTCTCCCTCTCCGAGGACGGCATGTCCGTCCTCTACATCGCGGCCGAGCTGGAGGAGGTCCTCCGCCTCAGCCACACCATCGGAGTCCTGCGTGACCGCAAGTTGGTCGCCCGGCTCACCAACGGCCCGGAGATCACCCCCAGCAAGATCCTCGAAACCATCGCCAGTGGCGAGCAGAGCCTCGTCGGCGGCGCGCAGAGCGGAGAACAGCAGTGACCACCACCAACCGCTGGCGAGCACTGACACGCCACAACCTCTTCTGGCCGGTCGTGGTCCTGGTGGCCCTGCTGCTCGTCAACATCCCCTTCACACCCGACTTCTTCGCCATCCACATGACGGACGGCCACCTCTACGGCAGCCTCGTCTCCATCGTCCTGTTCGGCTCGCCCCTGATCCTGGTGGCGGTCGGCATGACCCTGGTCATCGCCACCGGCGGCATCGACCTCTCCGTCGGCGCGGTCGTCGCCATCACCGGCGCGCTGACCTGCTCGTACATCAGCGACCGCAAGGACCAGGACGCGCTGGCCGGAGTCCTGCTGGCGATGGGCCTCGGCCTGGTGGCGGCCGTCGTCTGCGGTCTGTGGAACGGCTTCCTGGTGGCCCGGATGGGCATCCAGCCGATCATCGCGACCCTCATCATCATGGTCGCGGGCCGCGGTGTCGCCCAGCTGATCACCGACGGCCAGATCATCACCATCAACAGCGAGCCGTACAAGCTGATCGGCGGCGGCTACTGGCTGACCCTGCCGTTCTCCATCTTCGTGGTCGCCGCGGTCGTCGCCGTCACCGTCGCCCTGACCCGCCGCACCGCCCTCGGCCTGCTCGTCGAGTCGGTCGGCGGCAACGCCGAGGCCAGCCGCCTGGTCGGCATCCGGTCGATGCGCATCAAGATCATGGTGTACGTCTTCTGCGCCCTGTGCGCCGGCATCGCGGGCCTGATGATCAGCTCCAACACCTCGGCCGCCGACGGCAACAACGCCGGCCTGTGGATCGAGCTCGACGCCATCCTCGCGGTCGTCATCGGCGGCACGTCACTGCTCGGCGGCCGCTTCTCCATCGGCGGCACGGTGGTCGGCGCCCTCGTCATCCAGACCCTGACGACCACCATCTACACGATCGGCGTCCCCACCCAGACCAACCTGGTCTTCAAGGCCGCCGTCGTCATCGTCGTCTGCCTGCTCCAGTCCCCGAAGTTCCGCGCCAAGGTCTTCGGCGCCCGCGCCAAGACCCCGGCCCCGGCGACGCCGCCCGCGGCCCCCGCCGAGCCCGCTGCCAAGATGGAGGTGTCGTGATGAGTGCGACCACCCAGACCCCCACGACACCCGACAAGCTCGAAGGCCGTACGCCGTCCAGGGCGGCGCGGCTGCTGGGCGACCGCCGTATGCCCGTCCTGGTCACGGCCGCCCTGTTCCTCGCGATGTACATCGCCGGACTCAGCCGCTACCAGAACTACGGCTTCGGCGACTCGCAGGTCTTCCTCAACCTGTTCATCGACAACAGCTACCTCCTGGTCGCCGCCGTCGGCGCCACCTTCGTCATCCTGTCCGGCGGCATCGACCTGTCCGTCGGCTCGGTGATCGGCTTCACCACCATGCTCACCGCCTGGCTGGTCCAGGACGTCGGCCTGCCGCTGCTGGTCGTGATCCCCATATCCCTGGGCGTGGGCGCGTTCGGCGGCTTCCTCATGGGCTATGTGATCCACAACTTCGAGATCCAGCCGTTCATCGTGACGCTGGCGGGGTTGTTCCTGTTCCGCGGCCTGTGCCTGGTCATCAGCAAGGAGTCGATCGCGATCAACGACTCCGCGGTGAGCAGCCTCGCCGAGACCCGGGTCTCCCTGGGCCTGGGCGATCTGTCGATCGGCGCCCTGGTGGCTCTTGTTGTTCTGGCGGCGGCTTTTTACCTCCTCCATTACACCCGCTTCGGCCGCCGTATCTACGCCATCGGCGGCAACGAGCAGTCGGCCCTCCTCATGGGCCTCCCGCTGGGCGGCACGAAGATCGCGGTCTACACGATGAGCGGCTTCTGCTCCGCGCTCGCCGGCCTTCTCTTCATGCTCTACATCCAGTCCGGCGACCCGCTGCACGCGGTCGGCATGGAACTCGACGCGATCGCCGCGGTGGTCATCGGCGGCACGCTGCTCACGGGCGGCTCCGGCTATGTCCTCGGCACCCTGTTCGGCGTCCTCGTCCTCGGCCTCATCAAGAGCATCATCCAGTTCGAGGGCACGCTCAGCTCCTGGTGGACGAAGATCGCCACCGGTGTGCTGCTCTGCGCGTTCATTCTGATCCAGCGCGTGATGACGACCCGCAAGAAAGCCTGAACGGCCCGGAAGGCAACCGGTTTCGGCGAGTTGGGGACGGATGGGCGGATCCTCCTCAACTCGCCGCGTCGGAACGACCAGTTCCACACAATCTTCACAGCCGCCTCTAGGAACCCTCCCTACAAGGAACTTAATCTTCCCGCGTCATGGACTACTGCCTCCCGTGCCGACGGCACCTCAACGGCGCCCTCGCCTGTCCGGGGTGCGGTACCCCAGTCGAAGAGCTGCGCGCGTACGCCGCCGAGCCCCGCGTCCCCGCCCAGTACCAGCCGCAGCAGACGCAGACGCAGCAGATGCAGGCCCAGCAGTACGTGCCGCAGCAGGTGGGTGGCGGGGCGTACGAGGCGTACGAGCCGTATGACGGTGGTGGCTCCGCGGATGCCTACGGGGGTGCCCCCGAGGCCTCCTCGCACGAAGAGCCCGACGAGCGGACCGAGGAGACGCCGGAGGAGACGTCCGAGGTCGTGGTCGGCGGCCGGGCGGCACGGCGCCGGGCGCAGGGGCGCCGCGGACGGGCCGTACCGCGGGAGGAGTCGGAGGGTCCGGAGGGGTCAGAGGAGTACGACGACTCCGAGGACCTCGAGTACGACGACGAGGACGCCGACGACACCCAGGGCGGCGCCAGTCGGCGTGACCGCAAGGCCGCGGCGCACCGCCGCAGACGCCGCCGGGTCCTCCTGGTCGCCGCGGGCTTCGTGCTGGCCGCCGGTGGACTGAGCCTCGCCGAACTCGGCATGGACGCCCCGGGCTCGCACCCCACCCCGGCCGCGGCGGGCGACGAGTCGGCGGACGGCGCGGCGTCGGCGGACGCGAGCACGCCGGCCGAGCCGCTGGACGACACGAACGGAACCGCTCCCTCGGCCTCGGCCTCCGCGGACGCCTCCGCGTCTCCGTCCGCCTCGGCGTCGAAGGACGACAAGGACAAGGACGGCAAGGACAAGGACGCCCAGTCCGCGACCGCCACGGCCCCGGTCGTCCCGCCCCCGAACGCGTCGACGTCCCCGGCCGCCTCCGCGACCCCGACCGCCGACCCGACGTCGAGCCAGCCGACCGCGCAGCCGTCGCCGACGGAGAGTGAGTGCGAGCGGTTCTTGTGGTGGTGCACCTGAGAGGCCTGCCCTGGAGGGGGCAACTGCAGCACGCCGCTTAGGAGTTCAGCATTCGTCGCAGCAAGTCCCGCAGCGACTCCCGCTCCTCGTCCGACAGTCCGGCCAGCGGCGCGCGGGCGAACCGCAGTTCCTCGCGCAGGCTCCGGGCCACCTCCCGGCCCTCGTCCGTCACCGCCGCCACCTTCACGCGCCGGTCCGCGGGGTCCGGCCGCCGCTCCACGAGCCCTCGCGTCTCCAGCCGGTCCACGATCCCGGTGACGTTCGACGGCTCGCACTTCAGCTTCTGGGCCAGCTTCCGCATGGGTAGCGGCTCCAGCGACAGCAGGCTCAGCAGCCGTGCCTGGGCGCCGGTGAGCGCGTGGTCGCCGGCGGCCTCCTCGTAGTCCTCGTAGAAGCGCGCCACGACGTCACCGATCAGCTCGACGACTTCCATGGTCAGCGCGTCTGGGCGACGGGTCTTGGGTGGGGTGGCCATGGTCCGAGACTACCTCCATTACTTGACAACATGAAATATTCAGGAGCATGGTTGTTTCAGGTACTGAAGTAAATCGGAAAGGCTCTGTCATGATCAACCGCGAGTGGCACCTGCTCAGCCGTCCCGTCGGCTGGCCGAAGCCCGAGGACTTCGCCCTGGTCGAGACCGAGGTGAAGCAGCCGGGTGAGGGACAGGTGCTGGTCCGGAACAAGTACCTGTCGGTGGACCCGTACATGCGGGGCCGGATGTCGGCCGCCAAGTCGTACGTCGCCCCCTTCGAGCTCGGCAAGGTCATGCAGGGCGGCGCGGTCGGCGAGGTCATCGCCTCCGGCGCCGAGGGCATCGCGGTCGGCGACCACGTCCTGCACTTCGGCGGCTGGCGCGAGTACGCCACCTTCGACGCCGCGCAGGCCGTCAAGGTCGACCCCGACGCCGCGCCCCTCTCCACCTACCTCGGCGTCCTCGGCATGACCGGCCTCACCGCCTACGCGGGTCTGCTGCGCACGGCGTCCTTCAAGGAGGGCGACAGCGTCTTCGTGTCCGGCGCGGCCGGTGCGGTCGGCAGCCAGGTCGGCCAGATCGCCAAGCTCAAGGGCGCCTCGCGGGTCATCGGCTCGGCCGGCTCCGACGAGAAGGTCAAGCTGCTGGTGGAGGAGTACGGCTTCGACGCCGCGTTCAACTACAAGAACGGGCCGGTGAGCGAGCAGCTGCGGGCCGCGGCGCCGGACGGGGTCGACGTGTACTTCGACAACGTGGGCGGCGACCACCTGGAGGCGGCGATCGGCTCGCTGAACCAGGGCGGCCGGATCGCGATCTGCGGCATGATCTCCGTCTACAACAACACCGAGCCGGCTCCTGGCCCGAGGAACCTCGCCCGTCTGATCCAGACCCGCGGGCGCATCGAGGGCCTGCTGGTCGGCGACCACTACGACCTCCAGCCGCAGTTCGTCTCCGAGGTCGGCCCGTGGGTGGCGTCCGGTGCGCTCAAGTACCGCGAGACGGTCGTCGAGGGCATCGAGAACAACCTGGAGGCGTTCCTCGGGGTTCTGCGGGGCGACAACGTCGGGAAGATGGTCGTCAAGCTCTGACGCCTTAAGCTCTGACACCTTCTGCTTGTTTCCGGTATGCGGTAACTTCTTTCCGAAACCGTCGTCGATCGTGGGCGCGAGTCGCGGCGGACCTAGGAGGAAGTACCGCATGTCCATCCAGCAGTCCGACGTCCTGTACACCGCCGTCGCCACCGCCGAGAACGGTCGCGACGGCCGCGTCGCCACCGAGGACGGCCGCCTCGACGTCGTCGTGAACCCGCCGAAGGAAATGGGCGGCAGCGGCGAGGGCACCAACCCCGAGCAGCTCTTCGCCGCCGGGTACAGCGCCTGCTTCCAGGGTGCGCTCGGGGTCGTGGCCCGGCAGGCCAAGGCCGACATCAGCGGCTCGACCGTGACCGCGAAGGTGGGGATCGGGAAGAACGACGACGGGTTCGGGATCATCGTGGAGATCTCGGCGCACATTCCCAACGTGGACGCCGCTACGGGGCGGGCGCTGTTGGAGCAGGCCCACCAGGTGTGCCCGTACTCGAAGGCTACGCGGGGCAACATCAGCGTGACGCTGGTCTGAGGCGCTCGTTCACATCACGGAGGCCGCACCCTTGGACGTGGGGTGCGGCCTTTTGTGTGTGGGGGCGTTTTGTGTTCGGGGCGTTGAGAAGGCGCCTTCTGCAGTTCGGTCCGCTGAGAAGGTGCCTCCCACAGTTGGCGTGCCGAATATCTGGGTCGGTCGCCTTCGGGGCGCTCTCAGCCCTACGGCTCCCTCCCGGCCGGTGGCCCGCAGACAGTTGGTGTTGGTGGGCCTGTGCTGTGGGTTGGTGGGCTCTAGGTGGCCAGGGCTGCTGTGTGTACCGCTCTGACCAGGGCGTTGTTCTCTGGGGCTGCTCCGCCTGGGAAGGCCAGCCGTCTGCGGGTGTAGCCGTAGGCCAAGCCGCTGCGGGGGTCGGCGAAGCCCTGGGAGCCTGCTGCGCCGCTGTGGCCGAAGGCGCCGGCGCCCAGGAAGGGGTGCCAGGTGTCGGCCGTGGCCTGGAAGCCGAGGCCGTAGGAGCGGTGGGCGCGGGCGATCAGGTCGTAGCCGATGGAGTGGATCTGGCCGACCTCGGCGATCGTGTCCGGCTTGAGGAGGGGTGGGCGGTCGTTGAGTTCGCTGATCGCCGCCGCGTACATTCCGGCGATGCCTCTGGCCGCGGCCACTCCGCCTGCCGACGCCGGGCCCTTGGCGCGTACCTCGCGGGAGTTGGCGTAGTCGACGAGGCCGACGGTTTCCGGGGCGTGCGCGTTGAACGCGATCGAGGTCAAGGTGTGCGGGCCCTGGGGGGACCCGTCGATGAGGGACTGCTGTTCGGGGGTGGGGAGCATCGGCTGGACCGGGCGGTAGCGGGGTTCGTGGGCCGCCGGGAGGCCCAGGTGGAAGTCGAGCGCGTAGGGGGCGCGGATTCGTTCTTCCCACAGGTCCTGGATCGTGCGGCCCGTGGCTCGGCGGACCACCTCGCCGGTCAGGGCGCCTATGACCAGCGCGTGGTAGCCGAAGGCCGTGCCGGGGCGCCAGAACGGGCGCTGGTCGGCGAGGCGTTCGGCGATCACGCGGTCGTCGGCCATCTCGGCGCGCGAGAAGCCCGCGTCCAGGCCGACCAGGCCCGCGCGGTGCGCGAGCAGGTCGCGGAGGGTGAGGGCGCCCTTGCCCTCTGCCGCGAACTCCGGCCAGTAGTAGGTCACCTTGCGGTCGAGTTCGAGCGTGCCGTCCTGGACCAGGAGCGCCACCACTAGGTGCGCGGCGCCCTTCGTCGAGGAGAAGACGGCGTGGAGGGAGTCCGCCTCGTTGCCGTCGCCGGTCCACAGGTCGACGACCCTGCGGCCGTGCACATAGGCGCACAACTGGCCCTCGTAGTCGGGGCGTTCACCGGACACGAAGGCGGCGAACTCCTCGCGCACCACCTCGAAGCCGTCGGCGACGGTGCCGTGGATCTCCTGCGTCATCCGCTCTCCTTGACTGCTGCCATGCTGAACAATGCCCGTGCCACCTGCGGGAATTCACCCTTCGGGTGGTCCCGGAAGAGAGGCTCGGTGCCGAAGAGGACCGCGTGCGGACCGCTGATCACCGAGGGCCGGCCGGCCGCGGCGGACGGACCGCCGGTGCCGTCCTCCAACGGGCGCCAGTGCCCGGAGAGCAAGGGGTTGCCGGCCGCGTACGACTGCTCCACGCGGACCTGCGGCCCGAGGTCGGTGAACCAGACGGGCGCGTACACGAAACCGTAACCCGGGGTGCCGGTGGTGATCGGTCCCGCGTTCACCATGCGGACCACGCCGTTCGCGTCCCCGTTGCCCTCGACCGGCTTCGCCGCCAGGAGGCCGGTGGCCGTGCTCAGTTCGGCTCCGCCGATCCCGCGTCCCACCAGGCCGTGGCCGGAGGTGGGCGAGAGGAATGTGTCGAGGGCCTTGCGGGCGGGGGCCGTGAGGTCCGTGTACTCCAGGCCCGTCGACACCATCAGTACGTCCGTCGTCGACCAGTCGTAGCCCGCGTTGAGGATGTCCGTCGACACCGGTGTGACCTCGAAGTTCATCTCGCGCAGGGCGAAGAGCTCACCCGGGGTGACCGCGGCGGCCACGCGGGTGCGGTGGAGAGGGGTGCCGCCGGTGCGGCGGGTGGCGTCGAAGGTGACGTCGTGGGTGCGGGCGAGGGCCGTGGCCTTCGCGCGGGCCGACGCCGGGACGATCGCGGTGCCGCCGTCCGCCGTGGCGCGTACCGGAACATCCTGCTGGAGGAGGGAGTTGAGGGCCGCGATCGCCGCCGGGTCGTCCAGGCGCAGGCTCAGGTCGCCGTGCGGGGCGACCCGGCCGACGTCCGTGGCCTCCTGTACGGAGCGGAGGGGGAGGCCTGTGAGCTTTCCTGTCGGTACGGCCGTCACCTCGGCGCCCCACAGCCTGCCCAGGCTCCAGCCCGAGATGTCGTACATCACCGACACCTTGTCGCTGATGTCCCGGCCGTCCGCCAGCAGGACGTTCGCGAGGCCGCGTTTGGGCTGGTGCATGTCGACGACGTACGAACCCTTCGCGTATGTGCGGCCGGAGAGGCGGAAGGCCTTGGTGGCGCGGGTGACCCGGATGTCGTTGGCCAGGAGGTGGTTCACGAGGCGGGTGGCGGCCGTCTTGCCGGCGGGGATCACGTAGGCGCGGGGGAAGGTGGTCGTGTAGACGTCCTCCGGGCCGATGCCGGGGACGCCCGGGACCGTCTTCTCGGACACCGGGACTTGCGCGGCACCCGCCGCCCCGCGTCGGAAGACCTCGATCTGGTCGGCGATGAGTGAGGTGCGGCGCGTCTGTACGAAGTCGAGTGTGGCTCGGATCGCGGCGCCCGCCACGGCCGTGTTGACGGTCGAGCGGCGGCGGAGTTCCTCGACGGGGAGGTTCGTGTAGGCCGCGTTGTTCACCTGGAGCGGGATCTCTACGGTGTGTGCGGCGACCGTGCCGTGGAAGGCCGCGTACTGCGGTGTGAAGATCGGCGGCCAGTCGTCCCAGCCCTCCTGCTGGTCCCGGAACGGGATCTGGACCGGCTCCACGCCGTCCTTCGCGGGTGTGTAGCCGAGGCCGTTGACGGCGGCCTCCATGCCGAGGGCGTTGGCGTAGGTGTTCTTCAGGAAGAGGTCGTACTCGTAGTTCTCGCCGTGCGGGGGAGTGGTGGGCTCGATGAGGGTGCCGTTGACGTACCCGTGCAGGTCGAGCATCACGGCCGGCTGCTTGTCGATCTCGATCTGCCGCATGGCCCGTGTCTCGGGCTGGGAGGCGGTGACGAAGTCCCGGTTCAGGTCGAAGCCGTTGGCGTTCGCGCGGGTGCCGGCGATGCGGCCGTCGGGGTTGGCGGTGATGTTGAAGTACAGGCGGGAGTGGGCGAGGAGGTCCGTCGTGCGTGTGTCCTTGGCGGTGGCGAGCTGCTCGATGAGCTTGAGGGAGGCGTCGGTGCCCTCCCACTCGTTGCCGTGGATGTTGTTGTTGAAGAAGACGGGGGCCTTGTAACTCGCCTTGATCTCGGCCGACCTGGCGGCTGCGGCGGGCGCGTTCTCGATGAGGTCGCGCATCCGTTCCTGGGCGCGGGCCTGGCGGGTGGTCTCCGGGGCGGTGACGGTGACCAGGTAGAGGCGGTGCCCGCCCGCCGACTTGCCCGTCACCTCGACGCTCACCCGGTCGCCGAGGGCCTGGATGGCGTTCAGTTTCGGGGCGATCGCGTGGTACGGGGTGAGGCCCAGCTTGAGGGACTTGTCGGCGGGGTTCTCGGGGTCGGGGGTGAGCACCTGCTCGCGCGGATAGCCGGTGACCGCCGGGCGGCCGGTGGGGGCGTCGGTGGCGAGGGCGCGGGCGGCGGCGTTCGCGGGGGTCCGGGCGGCGCCCCGGTCGAGGGCGGGCTCGTGACGGGTGGGGGCGGGCTTGGGGTCCGCGCCCGCCGAGTGCGGGGTGAGGAGCAGGGACCCCGCCGTGGTCAGGGCGAGGGTGGCGATCAGTACGGGTCTCGCAGGGGTGGGGCTCGTGGTGCGCACGGGTCGTACCTCCTCCGGGAGCTTCCTGAGATCGGTACGGCGACATGTACCTGTTCGACTCAACCGGAACAAGAGGGAGTTGGTGTCACGGATGCCCCGGATGGCGCATCCCGTCGCCCCCGGACGGGGCATGCTGAAGGCGAACGAGCCGAGGACGAGGAGAGCCACCCATGGCAACCATCCCTTCGCTCCCCAGCAGGGACGACGTGCTGCGCATGGCCCGCAGCACGACGGACATCACCGGCCAACTCCTGGACACCGCGGGCAACATCACCCGGATAGCGATCAACACCTTCGACCCCAGAGACGGTTCCGGCCAGGAGGTGCTCCGGGTCCTGCGGCAGACCACCGCCGAACTGGCCGAGGCCAGCGCCTCGCCCCAGGCGCAGGAGGCGTTCTACCGCATCGTCGACACCCTCACCCGCCTCGGCACCAGCGGGGCGCCGCTGGCCGTGCACCCGGTCAGCCAGCCGGCCCAGGCCCTCCTCACCGCGCTGGGCGACAGCCTGCTGCCGGTGCTGGACGCGGTGGAACCGGCGGTGGAGGAGTTCGCCACGGCCCTGGGCGACCTGGTGGAGGCCATGTCCCCGCTGCTCCCCGCCACGGCGGGCCTCGCGGCCGGCACCCTGCTCGCCCTCACCCCGCTGATCCGCTCGGCGGCGGAGGTCCTGCGCGACTCGTCCCCCGAACTGCGCCGCATCGCCGACGCGTTGACGGCCGCGCTGACCCCGCTGATGCCGCTCCAGGTGGCCCTCGCGGAACGCGCGGCCGGGGCGGGCGCGGGCGTCGTGAGAGCCTCCCTCCAGCCCCTCGCCGACCTCACGGAGGCGGCAGCCGCGACGGCCAAGTCGGCCGGGCCGGTGCTGGTGGCGGGCGAGGAACTGCTGGTGGCCGGCCTCGAACACCTCCAGCCGCTCCTGCTGGCCGCCGCCTCCCGCGCGGGCCGGGTGGCCCGGGCGGCGGCGGTACGGGTGTCCGCCGCGGTGAGCCCGGCGGCGGAACCGGGGGTGGTGGTGTCGGTGGCGGCCGTGTGAGCGGCAGGGTGGTGGCCACGGCCCCGACCCCCGCCCCGGTCGCCCGATAGAGTGCGGCCATGCGCGATCTTGGGGTGGGGTTCACGTACCTCCTGAAGGGCCAGCGGTGGGTGGCCCGGCACGGCAAGCAGTACGAGTTCGGGCTGATCCCGGGGCTCATCACCCTCGTCCTCTACGGGGCTGCCCTGGTGTCGCTCGCGATCTGGGGCGACGACTTCGTCACCTGGGCGACACCGTTCGCCGACGACTGGTCGAGCCCCTGGCTGGGGCTCTTCCGCGGCTTCCTCGCCGTGGTGCTGTGGGCGCTCGCCCTGCTCCTCGCGGTCCTCACCTTCACCGCGGTCACGCTGCTGATAGGCCAGCCGTTCTACGAGAGCCTGTCGGAGAAGGTCGACCGTGACGTCTCCCCGGACGGCACCGCCCCCGAGTCGAACCTCCCGCTCTGGCGGGAGCTGTGGATCTCGGCGCGGGACAGCCTCAGGATCCTTTTCCGCGCGCTGCTGTGGGGCGTCCTGCTCTTCGGCCTCGGCTTCATCCCGTTCGTCGGGCAGACGGTCGTCCCCGTCATCGGCTTCTTCGTCACCGGCTTCTTCCTCACCGAGGAACTCGTCGCCGTCGCGATGCAGCGCCGTGGCGTCGAACTCCGCGACCGGCTCGCCCTGCTCCGCTCCCGCAAGACCCTGGTCTGGGGCTTCGGCACGCCCCTGGGCCTGGCCTTCCTGGTCCCGTTCGTCGCGGTGTTCCTGATGCCGGGCGCGGTCGCGGGCGCCACCCTCATGGCCCGCGAACTGCTGGGCGAGGACACGCTGGACGACTCCGCCGACGCAGAGGAAGTCACCTCATGACCGAGATACTCGCCGTCGCCGTCATCACCGTCCTGGCCGTCATCGCCCCCGGCGCCGACTTCGCCATGGTCGTCCGCAACAGCTACCTCCACGGCCGCCGCACCGGCCTCCTCGCCGCGACCGGCGTCGCCGCGGGCGTCCTGGTCCACGTCACCTACACGATGCTCGGCGTGGGCCTGCTGATCGCCTCCTCCACCTTCCTGTTCACGATCATCAAGCTGGTCGGCGCGGCCTACCTCGTCTACATCGGCGTCCGCACCTTCCGCGCCCGGGGCGAGGTCGAGGTCGACCTGGAGACCAAGTCGGACCTCACCCCGCTCCAGGCCCTGCGCTCCGGCTTCCTCACCAACGTCCTCAACCCCAAGACGACCCTCTTCGTCGTCTCGACCTTCGCCCAGGTCGTCAGCCCCGGCACCCCGGTCTACCAGCAGGTGGGCTACGGCCTGTTCATGTCGCTGGCCCACCTGCTGTGGTTCGGCGTCGTCGCGGTCTTCTTCTCGCACGACCGGATGCGCACCCTGATGCTGCGCGGCCAGAAGGTCCTCAACAAGGTGATCGGTTCGGTCCTGGCCGGCCTCGGCATCAGCCTCGCGTTCGCTCCGTCGCACTAGCCTCGACGGCGACCGTCAGGATCGCCTTCACCTGCGCGATGATGTCGAGCCGGTTCGCCACGAACTCCGGGTCGGTCACCTCGGTCGTGTTCCCGGCCCCGAACTCGAGGACGGGCGTGTGCACATGGCCCCCCGGCAGCCGGTCGTGCAGCCCGAGCCGGTCCCGCAACAGCGTGGCGCGGTAGGCGATCTCGTTGGAGAGATAGTTCCCGCCGCCCCCGGCCCGGGCGGTCGACCCCTCCGTAGGCCCGTCCGGGCGGACGACGGGATCGGTCGCCCCGGCCGGTATCTCGGTCACGCTCGTGTTGTCGTAGACGGGGAACCGGCCGGTGGCGGCGGCCACGATCGCCTTGTACGGCAAGGTCGTCGTCGTCCACTGCGGCTGCGAGGCCGGATCGGCGACCGGCACGGTCTCCGTCCGGCTCACGTTCTCGTTGTCCGGGAACCCGCCCCGCCAGGCCCCGTTGGTCCGCTCGACGTCGAACCGCCCGACCCGCCCCTGGCTGACGGTCGTGAACAGGTCGACCTTCTTCAGATACGGCCGCAGCGTCCGCTCCACCGTGCCGTCCGCGAAGTCCCGCCAACGCACCGGGAACACGGCCGTCTCCACCCGCGCCGGCCCGTCCGCCGTCTCGATCACCGTCCCGTCGAGCGCGAGCGCGGTCGCCCCGGACGGGTTGGAGATCCGGATGTCCCGATCGAGCGTGAACGGATCGAACCCGGTGACGAGCACCCGCTTGTGGGGGCCCTTGGGGTAGTGGATATCGGTCTGCCCGCGCGACGTCCGCTCCAACTGATCCAGCAGGGAGGCCCGTTGTGCCTCACTGAGCCCGAACTCCGGCTCCCAGCCCCGTACCTCCTTGGTCATCCCCAACCGAGCCCAGTACAGCGGCCGATCATCGTCCCGACTCAGATCCCCACCCGCGGGCCCCCGCCCCTGCGCCCGCTCGACGGCCCGCTCCCACAGCGCCGACCCTTCGCGCACGACGATCCGGCGGGCCTGCGCATAGCTGTTCGCCGAGCCGAGCGCCCGCGCGAACTCCGGTGCCACGGAGTCGAATCCGGACCGCCGGAGAATCTCCTGCGGCACCGCGCCGCCGAGCCGCTGCTCCTCGACGGTGGCGGTGGCCGCCCGTGCTGGATGCGGGGCGACCGTTAGCCCGGCCACCAGGGCGAATCCGAGAACACCGATGCGAACACGTAGGGAAGTCACGGGAGTTCAGCCTCCGTATGGTGTGGGGGAGTGGCCTGAGTATCGCGTGACGGAAGTGGTCTACGCCATGGGATCAACGCCCCTAAGGGGCGCGGGGAACTGCGCGACCAGCCCCCACCGGCCCGCAGCCAGTTCACAGCCCCCCGCCCCCCACAACAATCCGCCCCGCCCCCTCCCGCAACGCCAACACAAACGCCTCCACCACCGGCGCCACCACCCGCCCCCGAACCGTCGCCGCATACACCGCCCGCGCCGGCCCCCCTCCATCCCGCACCGGCACCAGGACGACATCCGACCGCACCGACCCCGCCGCCAGCGCCGGCACCAGCGTCACCCCCAACCCCGCCGCCACATACCCCTGCTTAGCCGTCCACTCGGCGACAACATGAGCCACCCGCGGCCGGAACCCCTCCCGAAGGGCCGCGTCCAGCAGCGTCCCCTCCGGACGCGCGCTCCCCGAGATCCAGTCCGCGTCGGCGAACCGACCGAGCCGTACCGGCCCGCCGCCCGCCAGCGGATGGTCGACGGGCACGGCGACGTACAGAGACTCGTCGAGGAGATGATGAAGGTCGTACGACTCCAACGGCGGACGGCCCGTCGTCGAGACGACCGCCAGGTCCAGATGGCCGGTGGCCAGCCGGTCCAGGAGCCTCGGGGTGAGGCCCTCCTCGCGGGTGACCCGCACCTTCGGATGCCGGGCCCGGAACGCGGCCAGCGCCTGCGGCACCAGCGCCGCGTCGGCCGTCGCGAACGCCCCGAACCGCAGCCGCCCGCCCGCGAGTTCCCGCAGGTCGGTGAGCTCACGCCCGGCTCCGCGCAGCGCCTCGGCGACGGTCTCGGCGTACGGCACGAGGACGCGGCCGGCCTCGGTGAGCCGTACGCCCCTCGGCAGCCGGTCGAAGAGTGGGGCCCCGCCCAGGGCCGACTCCAGCGAGGAGATCTGCCGGGACACCGCGGACTGGGTCCAGCCGAGGCTGCGCGCGGCGACCGTGAAGGACCCCTGCCGGGCGACTTCCAGGAACGCCCGCAGCCAGACGGTCGAGAGATCGAGCGTCTCGAATTCATGCGACCCGTGCGAGCCATGCGAGTTCGGCATGACAGCCATGCTAGACATTCGCTTGTCGCATCCGTCGGGCGCCGCATAGCGTCGTCGTCATGGAGCACATCGCATTCCTGGGCCTCGGGCACATGGGCGCCCCCATGGCCCGCCGACTCCTCGCCGCCGGCCATCCGTTGACCGTCTGGAACCGCACCGCCGAGAAGGCCGAGCCCCTCGTCGCCGAGGGAGCCGTCGCGGTCGCGTCGCCCGCCGACGCCGTACGGGACGCCGACGTCGTGATCACGATGCTCGCCGGGCCGGAGGCGCTGGACGCGGTCACGGAGGTCATCGCGTCTGCCCTGCGTCCCGGCACTCACTGGATCGAGATGTCCACCGTCGGGCCCGACGCCGTACGCCAACTCGACCGGTTCACCGGGGTCTCCGTCGTCGACGCGCCTGTCATGGGGAGCACCGACAGGGCCGCCGCGGGCACGCTCGGCATCCTCGCGGGCGGTGACCCGGCCCCCGTCGAGCATGTCCTCGCCCACCTCGGCACCGTCACCCGCACCGGGCCGCTCGGCTCCGGCGCCGCGCTCAAGCTCGTCGTCAACTCGGCCGTCATCGGCGGGATCGCGGTCGTGGCGGAGGCGCTGCGGCTCGCCGACGCCCTCGGTCTGGACGGGGAGACGGCCCGCGCGGCCCTCGCCCACAGTCCGCTCGGGGGCGCCGTCGCCCGCGCCTTCGCGGAGGGCGTCCACTTCGACACGGCGCTCGCGGTGAAGGACCTCGACCTGGCGACGAAGGCCGCCGAACTGCCCGTGGCCGAGGCCGCGTTGGCGCACTACCGGCGAGTCGCCGAACCCGGCGCCGACATCTCCGTCGCCGCCGCCCGCATCCGTACCACCGACCGCTGAAGGAACCCGTGAAGATCACCCTCGGCAACCCGGCCTCCGCGCCCCAGCCCCTGAGCCCCTACTACTCCCAGGTCGCCCGCGTCGAACAGGCCGACGGCAGTGCCCTGTTGTTCCTCTCCGGCCAGATCGCCGAGGGCGACACCCTCGCCGAGCAGAGCCGGGGTGTCTTCGAGACCATCGACGCGCTGCTGACGGCGCACGGCGCGACGCTCGCCGACGTCATCAACATCCGCACCTATCTGACGGACATCGGCCGCCTCGCCGAATACGGCGCCGTACGACGGGAGTTCCTCACCGGCACCCCGCCCACCAGCATGACCTTCGAGGTGCCGCGGCTGTTCCGGGAGGAGGCCCAGATCGAGGTGGAGGTCGTCGCCGCGGTGCCCGCACCGAAGTGATCGCTTACGGGTGATACTGCCTCCCATGAAGGCGACGAACCTGGGCGTGCTCTTCCTGATCGAACTGGGCGCGCTCGCGGCCGTCGGCTACTGGGGCTTCACCCTTGCCGTGACGACCCCGCTCACCTGGCTGTTCGGCCTCGGCGCCCCGGCCGTGCTCATCGTGCTGTGGTCGTGCTTCGGGTCGCCGAAGGCCCCGTACAAGACCCGCGGCGCGGCCCGTGTCGGCTTCGAACTGCTCTGGTTCGGGGCGGGAGTTGCCGCGCTGTTCGCCGCCGGGGCGGTGGGCTGGGCCGTGGCCTTCGCCGTCGTGTGCGTGGTGAGCAAGGCCCTCGCCGTCATCTGGCGCCAGTAGCCGGGAGGTTCAGCTCTCCTCGCCCAGCAGCGTGAGGAAGTCCCGGAAGGCGCCCGGCATGTCCACCGACTCCGGGTCCAGCAGCCACTGGTACTGAAGTCCGTCCATCACCGCCACCAGCAGCGGTGCCGTGCGCTCGGGGGTGAGCCCGTTCGGCAGCCGGTCGCCGTACTCGGTGCGCAGCACCGCCGCCATGTTCTCGCGCACCTTCGCGTAGCGCTCGGTGAAGTAGCCGCGCGCCGGGTGCCCTTCGGTGACGCTCTCGCCGAGCAGCGCCGAGAAGGTCTGGATGATGCCGGGCCGCATCGCGTTGTACTCCACCAGCGAGACCAGCAGATCGACCCGCCACTGGGTGTCCGGCACCGCGTCCCACTGGTCCCGCTCGGTGAGCACCGCGACGAGCAGGGCGTCCTTGGTCGGGAAGTAGTGCAGCAGCCCCTGCTGGGTCAGCCCGACCCGCTCGGCGACCGCGGCCAGGCTCGCCCCCCGGTAACCGCGCTCGGCGATCACCTCCAGCGCCGCCCGCACGATCTCCGCGCGCCGCGCGTCGCTCCTGACCCTGGCGTTCATGAGCTCACCGTACGGCATGACCGTACGGCGAAAATAACGTAGAGATAACGAAACCTACCGGTCTACAGGTGACGGGTGCACGATGGGAGGACCGCGGGATGCACGGTCCCGCGGACCTCGCAGCCCCGAACCCAGGAGGACCCAATGGCGGGTGCCCACTCCACGACCCCGGCCGACCACGCCCGAGACGCCGCCGTCGAGGCCGCTCTCGGCAAGCTCGACCTGGACGCCAAGGCCCGGCTGCTGTCCGGCCAGGACATGTGGACGCTGCCCGCCCTGCCGGAGATCGGCCTCACGTCCCTCGTCATGTCCGACGGCCCGATCGGCGTCCGAGGAGTGCGCTGGACCGCCGACGACCCGTCGATCGCCCTGCCCTCCCCGACCGCCCTCGCCGCCACCTGGGACCCCGAACTCGCCCGCCGCGCAGGCGTCCTGCTCGCCCAGGAGGCCCGCCGCAAGGGCGTCCACGTGCTGCTCGCCCCCACCGTCAACCTGCACCGCTCCCCGCTCGGCGGCCGGCACTTCGAGGCCTACAGCGAGGACCCGTACCTGACCGGTCTGATCGGCGCGGGATACGTGAGCGGCGTCCAGTCCGGCGGCGTCGGCACCACCGTCAAGCACTTCGTCGCCAACGACGCCGAGACCGACCGCTTCACCGTCGACAACCTCGTCTCCGAACGGGCCCTGCGCGAGCTGTATCTGCGGCCCTTCGAGCTCATCGTGGAGAGCGCCCACCCCTGGGGCATCATGACCGCCTACAACCAGGTCAACGGCGTCACCATGACCGAGCACCACCACCTGGTCAACGAGATCGCGCGCGGCGAGTGGGGCTTCGACGGCTACAACGTCTCCGACTGGATGGCCGCCCGCTCCACCAAGGGCGCCATCGAGGGCGGCCTCGACGTCGCCATGCCCGGCCCGCAGACCGTCTACGGCCCCGCGCTCGCCCAGGCCGTGCGGGACGGCGAGGTCGACGAGGCCAAGGTCGACGCCGCCGTCCGCAACGTCCTGCGGCTCGCCGCCCGCGTCGGCGCCCTGGCGGACGCCGAACCCGTCGTCACCGAACTCCCCGACCCCGTCGACGGCCAGGGGCTCGCCCGCGAGATCGCCCGCCGCGCCTTCGTCCTGGTCCGCAACGAGGGCGCCCTCCCGCTGAAGCCCGGCAGTGTCGCCCTCATCGGCGCCGCCGCCCGCGACGCCCGAGTCCTCGGCGGCGGCTCCGCCACCGTCTTCCCGTCCCGGATCGTCTCCCCGCTCGACGGCCTCACCGCGGCCCTGCCCGACCTGACGTACGCCGTCGGCGCCGACCCGAACACCGAACTCGCCGTCGCCGACAAGGGGTTCACGCTGCGGGCCGTGTGCCGGGACGCCGACGGCACCGTCCTCGGCACCGGCTCCGCGCCCAACGGCCAGATCCAGTGGATGGGTGACGACCTCCCCGAGGGCGTCACCCACGACACCCTCCACACCATCGAGCTCACCGGCACCTTCACCCCGCGCGACACCGGCCCGCACACCTTCGGCATCAAGGGCGTCGGCGCCTTCACCCTCACCGTCGACGGCACCACGTACTACGACGACCTCCAGCTCCCCGCCGACACCACCGACCCCTTCGAGGCCTTCTTCGGCTCCCCGGTGCCCCGCGCCGAGGTCGAACTGACCGCCGCAGAGCCGGTCGAGGTCTCCCTCACCCATGTCTTCCGGCTCCCCGAGGGCTTCCCCTTCAAGGTCGTCGCCTTCGCCCTCGCCCACCAGGAGCCGCAGCGCGACCCCGACGAGCTGATCGCCGAGGCCGTGTCGGCTGCCCGGAACGCCGAGACGGCCGTCGTCGTGGTCGCCACCACCGACCGCGTCGAGTCCGAGGGCTTCGACCGCAAGGACATGAACCTCCCCGGCCGCCAGGACGACCTGGTCCGCGCCGTCGCCGCCGCCAACCCCAACACGGTCGTGGTCGTCAACTCCGGCTCCCCGGTGGAGCTCCCGTGGCGCGACGACGTCGCCGCCGTCCTGCTCAGCTGGTTCCCCGGCCAGGAGGGCGGCGCGGCCCTCGCCGACGTACTCACCGGCGCCCACGAGCCCGGCGGCCGCCTCCCCACCACCTGGGGCGCCCTCGCCGACGCCCCGGTCACCCGGGTCACCCCGCAGGAGGGCCGGCTCCCGTACACCGAGGACGTCTTCATCGGCTACCGCGCCTGGGCCAAGGAGGGCCGCACCCCCTCGTACCCCTTCGGCCACGGCCTCGGCTACACCGACTGGGCCTACGAATCCGTCGAGGTCACCGGTACCACCGTCAAGGTCCGCGTCCGCAACGCCGGCGAGCGCGCCGGCCGTGAGGTCGTCCAGGTCTACCTCGCGCCCGCCGAGCCGGGCGACCGCCCCGAGCGCGTCCTCGCCGGCTTCGCAGGCGTCGAGGCGGCCCCCGGTGAGAGCGTCGAGGTCACGGTGGAGATCCCCCGCCGGGCCTTCGAGACCTGGAACGAGGAGGAGGGAGCGTGGTCGTTTGTGAAGGGTTCGTACGAGATCGAGGTCGGGCGGTCGATCACGGACCGCCGTCTCACCGAGACGATTAACGTCTGATCCGGGACAAGTCTCCCCATGAGCAGCCCCGGCCCGGGACCTGACACCCGGGCCGGGGCAAATGCTTTCCCGAGCGACTCAGCGCGTGCCGAACCCGTACACCGTCTCCGAGCGGAACACCTCGCCGGGCCGCAGCACCGTGCTCGGGAACTCCGGGTGGTTGGGGGAGTCGGGGAAGTGCTGGGTCTCCAGCGCCACGCCGTCGCAGGGGGCGAAGGGCTCGGGCAGATGGTCGGCGGTGTACAGCTGCAGGCCCGGCTCGGTGGTCGCGACGGTCAGGACGCGGCCGGAGGAGGGGTCGTACAGCTCGGCGACCTCGACGGGCGTGTCCGTGACGCCCTTGTCGAGGACGAAGTTGTGGTCGTAGCCCGACCCGGTCTTGCGCCCCTCCCGGAAGTCGAACCGCCCGCCCGTCACATCCTCCAGCGCCCCGGTCGGGATCAGCTCCGCGTCCACCGGCGTGTACCGGGAGGCGGCCAGCCGCAGCTCATGACCGCCGGCGTTCCCGGAGCCGGCCAGGTTGAAGTAGCTGTGGTTGGTGAAGTTGACGACGGTCGGGGCGTCCGTCGTCGCCTCGTAGGCGATCCGCAGCGCCCCGTCGGCGTCCAGCACGTAGGTCGCCGAGACGTCGAGCCGCCCCGGGAACCCCTCCTCGCCGTGCGGACTGACCCGCGACAGCCGCAGTCCGTGCTCGCCGGCCGGTGTCACGTCCCACACCCGCTTGTCGAAGCCGCGCTCACCGCCGTGCAGCGAGTTGGGCGCGCCGTTGGGCGCGAGCGCGTAGGTCACCCCGTCCAGCGGGAAACGGCCGTGGGCGATCCGGTTCGCGAACCGGCCGATCAGCGCGCCGAAGTAGGGCCCGGTGTGCGTGAGATAGCCGTCCAGCTCCGCGAACCCCAGCACCACGTTCTGGACGCGCCCGTCGCGGTCCGGCACCTCCACCGACTGCACGATCCCGCCGTACGACAACACCCGCACCCGCACCCCGGCCCGCTCCAGCGTCCAGCGGTGAACCGGGGTGCCGTCGGGAAGTGTGCCGAAGAGTTCGTTCATGTGCGGAACTTTAGGTCACGTGCCTATGGCGGTGATTTTCCGGTAGGCGATCTCGGCGAGCCTCGCCTGGCCGTTCACACTCGGGTGGAACCAGTCCCAGTGGCTCAACTGGTCGGTCCCGAACCGGTACGCGTAGACCGCGCCGCCGTCGAAACGGCACCGCTTGTCCTTCGCGCACACCGACTCCAACACCTCGTTGTACGCCTCCACCCGCTCCTGCACGGTGTCGCGCCGCTCGGTCGCCGCCGCGGCCAGATCGTCGGGGTCGCCCAGCATGGACGGGCATATCCCCAGCTTCCACACCTGCTTGCCCAGCGGATTGGTCCGCCCCTGCGACCACAGCCGCTTGAGATCGGGCACGCTCGCCACGTACACCTGCGCCTTCGGCGCCGCCGCCCGCAGCGTGTCCAGCGCCTCCTCGAACTGCGCCCGGAAGTCGGCCACCGAGGTCATCGCCGCGGCCGAGTCCCGGCACGCGTCATTGGCCCCCGCCATCACCGTCACCAACTCCGGCTTCCGCGTCGCCGCCTGCGCCATCTGCCCGGCGAGATCCGCCATCCGCGCCCCGGTCACCGCGTAGTTCCAGCTGGACGCCGCCGCCTTCGCCCGCCCCAGCAGACGTACGGCGAGACTGTCGACCGCGGTGTCGCTGCCGGTCGCCCACGACGCCTCCGTACAGTCCTTGAGCAGCGAACAGGCGTCGAAACCCCGGGTGATGGAGTCACCGACCGCGGCGAGGGACGCCGGACTGCGGTCCCACAGCGAGGTCGGCGACGGGGACGGCTTCCCTCTCCGGGCCGCGGAGCCGGACGGCTCCGACGCGTTGCCACCGACGGCATCGCACCCCGCGACGCCCAGAACACCCGCCGTCACGACGGCGAGAACGGCACGCGCACGACGGCTACGCATCCCCTGGTGACCCCCTCGGTCGACTTGCAGTTCCTTGCGAGATTCGTCCCCCTCCATGACAACGCACGGGAGTTCCCGACGACGCCCCGGGAACCCCGGACCCCCCGTACTAGCGTCCTGCCGGGTGAATGGCGGGCGTTTCCGGGCACCGGGACCGACGGTACGTCACACTCCTTGCGCCGCCGCACGGTAGCCTCGCCATCAACGTGGCTGCCGCCACCGCCACTCATCTCGTCCGCACAATGGTCCCGCTCTGCCCGGAGGTCCCGGTGACGACACGTGGAGTTCTGTACGTGCACTCCGCTCCGCGCGCGCTGTGCCCGCACGTCGAGTGGGCCGTCGCCGGAGTGCTCGGCACGCGCGTCAACCTCGACTGGATCCGGCAGCCCGCGGCACCCGGCACCTGGCGCTCGGAGTTCTCCTGGCAGGGCCAGCCGGGCACCGCGTCCAAGCTCGCGTCGGCCCTCAGAGGCTGGCACCTCCTGCGCTTCGAGGTGACCGCCGAGCCCTGCCCCACGGCCGAGGGCGAGCGCTACAGCTGCACCCCCGACCTCGGCATCTTCCACGCCGTCACCGGCATCCACGGCGACATCCTGATCCCCGAGGACCGGCTGCGCGCCGCCCTGACCCGCTCCCAGCAGGGCGAGACGGACCTGGAGGCCGAGATCGCCAAACTCCTGGGCAAGCCGTGGGACGACGAGCTGGAGCCGTTCCGGTACGCGGGCGAGGGCGCGCCGGTGCGCTGGCTGCACCAGGTGGTCTAGGAGTCGTAGACACGCCGAAGGGCCCCTACCAGCGGCAGGGGCCCTTCAGTTGTGTACGAGTGCTGCTCGCAACGCTTCTCAGACCGTACGGAACGCCAGCACCACGTTGTGGCCGCCGAAGCCGAACGAGTCGTTCAGCGCGGCGATACGGCCCTCCACGGGCAGCTTGCGGGCCTCACCGCGGACGATGTCGGCGTTGGCCTCCGCCTCCGGGTCGAGGTTCTCGACGTTGATGGTCGGCGGCGCGACCCGGTGGTACAGGGCGAGGATCGCGGCGACGGACTCCACACCACCCGCGCCACCCAGCAGGTGGCCCGTCATGGACTTCGTCGCGGACACCGCGAAGTGGTCGGTGTCGTCGCCGAACACCTTGCGCAGCGCCTTCAGCTCGGCCACGTCACCGGCCGGCGTCGAGGTGGCGTGCGCGTTGACGTGCACGATCTCCGCCGGGTTCAGGTCGCTGTTGTCCAGCAGGTTCTGCAGGGCGTGGGCGATGCCCCGGCCCTCCGGCTCCGGCTGCACGATGTCGTGGCCGTCGGCGGAGATGCCCTGGCCCACGGCCTCGGCGTACACGCGGGCACCGCGCTTGGCGGCGTGCTCCGCGGACTCCAGGACGATGACACCGGCACCCTCGCCGAGCACGAAGCCGTCGCGCGCGGTGTCGTAGGGACGCGAGGCGCCCTGCGGGTTCTCGTTGTTCTTGGACATCGCCATCATGTTGCCGAACGCGGCGATGGGCAGCGGGTGGATCGCCGCCTCCGTGCCACCCGCGACGACGACGTCGGCGCGGCCGGTGCGGATCATCTCGATGGCGTAGCCGATGGCCTCCGCGCCCGAGGCGCAGGCCGACACCGGGGTGTGCACACCGGCGCGGGCGCCGACGAGCAGACCGACGTTGGCCGAGGGGCCGTTCGGCATGAGCATGGGGACGGTGTGCGGGGAGACGCGGCGGACGCCCTTCTCCTTCAGCACGTCGTACTGGTCGAGCAGCGTCGTGACGCCACCGATGCCGGAGGCGATCACAGCGCCGAGACGGTCGGGGTCGACGGCGGGGTCGTCGCCGGCCTTGGCCTCGAACCCGGCGTCCGCCCATGCCTCCTTGGCCGCGATCAGCGCGAACTGCGCCGAGCGGTCGAGGCGGCGGGCCTGCGGCCGGGGGATGACCTCGGTCGGCTCCACGGCGACGGGCGCCGCGATGCGGACGGCCTGGTCGGCCGCCCATTCCTGCTCGAGGGGCTTGACGCCGGACTTGCCGGCGATCAGACCCTCCCAAGTAGAGGCTGCGTCGCCACCCAGCGGTGTGGTTGCGCCGATACCGGTGACGACCACGGTGCGATTGGTCGGGCTCACGGGAAATCTTTCTCCAAGTATCACGAGGATTCAGCGGCGCCACCGCCGGGTGGCGGGGCCAGCGCAGCCGGGCCTAAGGGGTGGCTCAGGCCTGGTGCTTGAGGATGTAGTCGGTCGCGTCGCCGACCGTCTTGAGGTTCTTGACGTCCTCGTCCGGGATCTTGACGTCGAAGCGCTCTTCGGCGGCGACGACGACCTCGACCATGGACAGCGAGTCGACGTCCAGGTCGTCGGTGAAGGACTTGTCCAGCTGGACGTCCTCGACCGGGATGCCGGCGATCTCGTTGACGATGTCGGCGAGACCGGCGACGATCTCTTCCTGAGTGGCGGCCATGTGAGGCGCTCCTTCTTCTTGATCCAGAGGGTGTGGCAGGTGGTGCTTCCCGTACCGGACCGTGTGATCCGGCACGGAGTGCCTAGGGGAGGGTAACGACAGTGGCGGCGTAGACGAGACCCGCCCCGAAGCCGATGACGAGCGCGGTGTCGCCGCTCTTGGCCTCGCCGGTCGCCAGGAGCCGCTCCATCGCGAGCGGGATCGAGGCGGCCGAGGTGTTGCCGGTGGTGCGAACGTCACGGGCGACCGTGACGGACTCCGGCAGCTTCAGTGTCTTCACCATCGAGTCGATGATCCGCTCGTTGGCCTGGTGGGGAATGAAGACATCCAGGTCGTCCGCGGTGATGCCGGCGACGTCCAGCGCCTCCTTGGCGACCTTCGCCATCTCGAAGACGGCCCAGCGGAACACCGCCTGGCCCTCCTGCGTGATGGCGGGGAACTTGGCGACCTCGCCGGAACGGTAGTCCGTCCACGGCACGGTCTGCTTGATCGTCTCGGACTTGTCGCCCTCGGAGCCCCACACGGTCGGGCCGATGCCCGGCTCCTTGGCGGGGCCCACGACGACCGCGCCGGCCCCGTCACCGAACAGGAAGGCCGTCGCGCGGTCCTCCAGGTCGGTCAGGTCCGAGAGCCGCTCGACGCCGATGACGAGGACGTACTCCGCGCTGCCCTCGACGATCATGCCCTTGGCGAGGGTCAGGCCGTAGCCGAAGCCCGCGCAGCCGGCGGAGATGTCGAACGCGGCGGCCTTGTTCGTGCCCAGCTTGTCGGCGATCTCCGTCGCCACGGCCGGGGTCTGCTTGAAGTGCGAGACGGTCGAGACGATCACGCCGCCGATCTGCTCGGCGGAGATCCCGGCGTCCGCGATGGCCTTGCCGGACGCCTCGATCGACATCGCGGCGACGGTCTCCTCGTCGTTCGCCCAGTGCCGGGTCTCGATGCCGGAGCGCGAACGGATCCACTCGTCGGACGAGTCGATCGTCTCGAGGATCACCTCGTTGGGCACGACCCGGGTCGGGCGGTAGCCGCCCACGCCCATGATCCGCGCGTACGGGGAGCCCTTGCTGGGCTTGATCTTCGACATTGCTCGTTGGCTCCTTTTCAGGCGCTCTGCTCGGCGATGAGCTCGCGAGCGGCGTCGAGGTCGTCGGGGGTCTTGAGCGCCAGGGTCTTCACACCCGGCAGGGCACGCTTGGCGAGGCCGACCAGGGTGCCGCCGGGAGAGACCTCGATGATCGCGGTCGCGCCGAGCTCCTTGAACGTCTCCATGCACAGGTCCCAGCGGACCGGGTTGGCGACCTGGCCGACCAGCCGCTCCAGCACCTCGGCGCCGGTCGCGACGGTCCGCCCGTCCTTGTTGGAGACGTACGGCAGCGTCGGGTCGGCGGGAGTGACGGCCTCGGCGGCCTTCGCCAGCGCGTCGACCGCGGGCGCCATGTGGTGCGTGTGGAAGGCGCCGGCCACCTTCAGCGCGATGACCTTGCGGACACCCTCGGGCTTGTCCTCGTTCAGCGCGGCGAGCTGCTCCAGCGTGCCGGCGGCCACGATCTGGCCCGCGCCGTTCACGTTCGCCGGGGTCAGGCCGAGCTTCTCCAGGTGCGCCACGGAGGTCTCCGGGTCGCCGCCGAGCAGCGCCGACATCCCGGTCTCGGTGATCGCGGCGGCCTCGGCCATCGCCAGACCGCGCTTGCGTACGAGGGTGAGGGCGGCGGTGTCGTCGAGGACACCGGCGAGGGCGGCGGCGGTGAACTCACCGACGGAGTGGCCCGCGACCGCACCCGGCGTGATGGCACCGAGTGCCGAGGCCGACAGGATCCCGGCGGCGACCAGCAGCGGCTGCGCCACCGCGGTGTCACGGATGGCGTCCGCGTCGGCCTGCGTGCCGTAGTGGGCAAGGTCCAGCCCGATGGCGTCCGACCACGCGGCGACGCGGTCCGCGGCACCGGGGAGTTCGAGCCAAGGAGTCAGGAAGCCGGGCGTCTGGGCGCCCTGGCCGGGAGCGACGAGTACGAGCACTCTCACACTCTCTCTTGTGGACGGCCACGACCGCCCGTGGGGACAGGGACGAAGAACACGGGGGCGTTTTGTGGGCCCCCGACAAAAGCCTAGAGTTGGAGATCCCCGTCGACCAGACGCCCCAGGATCAGCGCGATCCGCAACGTGAATGCCGAGCGTACATCCGAAGGCGACCAGCCGGTGACGTCAGTCACACGTCGAAGCCGGTAGCGCACGGTGTTGGGATGGACGAAGAGCATCCGGGCCGCGCCTTCGAGACTGCTCGCCTGTTCGAGATAGACGGAGAGCGTCTCCAGCAGCGCCGACCCGGCCTCCTCCAGCGGTCTGTAGATCTCCTCCACCAGTTGCTCGCGGGCGCTGGGGTCACCGGCGATCGCGCGCTCCGGAAGCAGATCGTCCGCCAGCACCGGGCGCGGCGCGTCCTGCCAGGCGGAACACGCCTTCAGCCCGGCCGCGGCGGCCTGCGCGGACCGGGTCGCGGCCAGCAGATCGGGCACCACGGGCCCGGCGACCACCGGCCCGGCCGCATAAGGGCCGATCAGCGACTTGGCGACCGCGAGCGGATTGTCACTGCCGCCCGCGATGACGACGAGCCGGTCGCCGAGCACCCCGGTGAGCACCTGGAGCTTGGCGTGCCGGGCGGCCCGCCGGATGGCCTCGACGGTCAGCTCGGAGTCCCCGTCGGGGGCGGTACCGAGGACGACACACACATGTTCGGGAGCGTTCCACCCGAGAGCCGCGGCCCGGCTGACCGCCCCCTCGTCGGCCTCGCCGCTCAGCACGGCATTGACGACCAGCGACTCGAGACGGGCGTCCCAGGCACCCCGTGCCTCCGCGGCCTGGGCGTACACCTGGGCGGTGGCGAAGGCGATCTCGCGGGCGTACACGAGCAGGGCCTCGCGCAGGATGGACTCGTCTCCGGGAGCGGCCACCTCGTCGATGGCGCTCTCCATCACCTCGATGGTGGTGCGCACCATCTCGACGGTCTGCCGCAGGGTGATGGCCCGGGTCAGCTCGCGGGGAGCGGTGCCGAAGACATCGGTGGAGATGGCCTGCGGGGCGTCGGGGTGCCGGAACCACTCGGTGAACGCGGCGATACCGGCCTGCGCGACCAGCCCGATCCAGGAACGGTTCTCCGGGGGCATGGCCCGGTACCACGGCAGTGTCTCGTCCATGCGCGCGATGGCCTGCGCGGCAAGAGACCCGGACGACTTCTCCAGCCTCTTCAGGGTCGCGGAGTGCGGATGGACGACGGATGCGGCGGCTGCGGTGTTGCCGGTTTCGGGTTCGGGCACGGGACAAGACTGCCTTATCCGGACGGGAGCATGCGCTGGCGGGGTCTACGGTGGGGCTCGTGATGGATGTGCGGCGTGCTGGTGAGCGTTGTCCGGGGGGCGATCCGGCGGGTGGGATCGAGTCGTTCCACGCCTTCTCCTTCGGGGCGCACTACGACCCGGACAACCTCCGCTTCGGCGCGATGATCGCCTGCAACGAGGAGCGGCTCGCCCCCGGCGCCGGGTTCGACGAGCATCCGCACAGCCACACCGAGATCGTGACGTGGGTGGTGGAGGGCGAGCTCACGCATCGCGACACGGCGGGGCACGAGACGAAGGTCCGTGCCGGGGACGTGCAGCGGCTGAGTTCCGCCGGTGGCGTGCGGCACGTGGAGCGCAACGACGGGGACCGGCCCCTGACCTTCCTCCAGATGTGGCTGGCCCCACGGGAGCCGGGCGGCGACCCCGCCTACGAGATCGTCCACGGCATCGCCGACTCCACCCCGTACGCCGTCCCGGAGGCCGCCGCGATGCTCCACGTACGGCGCCTCGCGGCGGGGGAGCGGACGGCCGTGCCGGACGGGCGGTATGTGTACGTCCATGTCGTGCGCGGTGAAGTCCGGCTGGGCGGAGCGGAGTTGGGCCCCGGCGACGCGGCCCGGATCACCGACGCCGAGGACGTGGAGGCGGTGGCGCTGACGCGGGCCGAGCTGCTCGTGTGGGAGATGGCCTAGCGGAGTTCGGCGAGCACCGCGTCCGTGAACGGCGGCCACGCCTCCACCGCCCACGGGCCGAACGCCCGGTCCGTCAGCGCCACGCAGGCCGCGCCCGCGTCCGGGTCGATCCACAGGAACGTACCGGACTGACCGAAGTGCCCGAAGGTGCGCGGTGAGGACGAAGAGCCCGTCCAGTGGGGGGACTTGGAGTCGCGGATCTCGAAGCCGAGGCCCCAGTCGTTGGGGTTCTGGTGGCCGTAGCCCGGCAGGACCCCCTTCGTGCCCGGGTATTGGACGGTCATCGCGTCGGCGACCGTGCCGGGGTCGAGCAGCCGGGGCGCCTGCACCTCGGCCGCGAAACGCAGGAGGTCCTCGACCGTCGAGACGCCGTCCTTGGCGGGAGAGCCCTCCAGGCTCGTCCCCGTCATGCCCAGCGGCTCCAGCACCGCCTGCCGCAGATACTCGGCGAAGGGGATGTCCGTGGCCTTCGCGATGTGGTCGCCGAGCTGCTCGAACCCGGCGTTGGAGTACAGCCGGCGCTCACCGGGAGGCGCGGTCACCTTGTGCTCGTCGAAGGCCAGCCCCGAGGTGTGGGCGAGCAGATGCCGGACCGTCGACCCGGCGGGCCCCGCCGGCTCGTCGAGCTCGATCGCGCCCTCCTCGTACGCGACGAGCGCCGCGTACGCCGCGAGCGGCTTGGTGACCGAGGCCAGCGGGAAACGCCGGTCGACGGGCCCGTGGGTGCCGAGGACCGAACCGTCGGCCCGTACGACACCCGCCGTGGCGGTGGGAACCGGCCAGTTCTCGATCAACGCGAGGCTCTTCAGCGACATGCCGTCGAGCCTAAGCCGTCACAGCGCCAGCTCCAGCAAGGGGTCCGGCTTGGGCAGGAAGCCGAGGGAGTCGTACAGCGTCCTGGCCTCGGTGGACGCGGTGAGCTGGACGCGGCGGACGCCGCGCTCGCGGAACCACTCCAGCAGCGCGGTCATGCCGGCCCGCGCGTAGCCCCGTCGCCGGGCGCCCGGGTCGGTGGCGACGCTGAAGACGAAACCGACGACACCCTGCGGGTTCCCGGCCTTGCCGATCCGGTAGTCGACCGTCCCGCACACCAGCGCCGCCAGGGCCCCGGGCCGCTCGGGGTGGTCGACGACGAAGGCGGCGAAGTCCCCGTCCGGCTCCGCAAGCCGGGCCTTGAGGACCGGCAGCGACTCCGTGTGCCACGCTGTGGACGGGTCGGCGTCGGCCATCGAGTCGATCATCACCTGGCGCAGCCGCAGCACTTCAGCGGCATCCTGGGGCTCAGCACGTCGTACGAGACTCATGCCCCGCACGCTAGTCAGCGCGCCCCCGTCCCGTCCTGCGGATTTCTTACCCGTTCCGCTTGCTTGGAGTGCACTCCAAGGTTTTAGCGTGGGGGACATGACGGTGATGGAGACCACGACCACGGGTACCAGGACCGACAGCTGCGCCGCCCCGCCGCACCCGCATCGGCGCCCCGAGGGCCAGGACAGCTACACGATCAGCGAAGTCGTCGCCTTTACCGGACTGTCCGCGCACACCCTGCGCTGGTACGAGCGCATCGGCCTGATGCCGCACATCGACCGCTCGCACACCGGCCAGCGCCGGTACAGCAACCGCGACCTGGACTGGCTCGACCTCGTCGGCAAGCTCCGGCTCACCGGCATGCCGGTCGCCGACATGGTGCGGTACGCGGAACTGGTGCGCGAGGGCGACCACACATTCACCGAACGGTACGAGCTCCTGGAGACGACCCGGCGGGACGTGCTGTCCCGGATCGCGGAACTCCAGGACACGCTCGCCGTCCTCGACCGGAAGATCAGCTTCTACGCCGATGCCGGTCGCAGCTACGAAACGGAGAAAGCCGGATGACCGACCGCACGATCCCCACCGCACGACTGGGCGCCGACGGCCCCGAGGTGGGAGTACAGGGCCTGGGCTGCATGGGCATGAGCTTCGCCTACGGCCCCGCCGACGCGGGCGAGTCGCGCGCCACCCTGGAACGCGCCCTGGAACTGGGCGTCACGCTCTACGACACGGCGGACGCCTACGGCGCCGGCGAGAACGAGAAGTTCCTCTCCCCGTTCTTCAAGGCCCACCGCGACGAACTGGTGATCGCCACCAAGTTCGCCCTGACGGTCCCGCCGGACGACCCGACCCGGCGCATCATCCGCAACGACCCGCCCTACATCCGCCAGGCCGTCGAGGCCAGCCTCAAGCGCCTCGACGTCGACGTCATCGACCTCTACTACATGCACCGGCGCGACGTGAACGTCCCCATCGAGGAGAGCGTCGGTGTCATGGCCGAGCTGGTCCGCGAGGGCAAGGTCAAGCACCTGGGCCTGAGCGAGGTCACCGGCACCGAGCTGCGGGCGGCCCAGGGCGTCCACCCCATCGCCGCCGTGCAGTCGGAGTGGTCCCTCTTCAGCCGCGACATCGAGTCCGGCGTGGTCCCGACCGCCCGCGACCTCGGCGTCACCCTGGTCCCCTACTCCCCGCTCGGCCGCGGCTTCCTCACCGGCTCCTTCGCCAACGCCGAGAAGGACCTCACCGCCGGCGACTTCCGCCGCCAGCAGCCCCGCTTCACGGGCGAGAACGCGGCATCGAACGTGGCCCTCCTGGAACCGATCCGCACGGTGGCCGAGACACACGGCGCCTCACTCGGCCAGGTGGCGCTGGCCTGGGTCCACCAGCAGGCCCAGGTGCACAACCTGCCGGTGATCCCGATCCCGGGCACGCGGAAGGCGAGCCGGGTGGAGGAGAACGTAGGCGCGGTGAGCATCGAACTGACGGAGGCGGACCTGGCGTTGCTGGAGCCGATCGCCCAGAAGGTGGCGGGCGACCGCTACGCGGACATGACGTTCACTTCTGCAGGCCGTGAGTAGAGAGGCTTTCAGGGGTGCGGGGAACTGCGCGACCAGCCACGAACCACCCGCACCCGACGAACTGCCTCACAACTCAGCCAACAACTCCGCCTTCTTCACAGAGAACTCCTCATCAGTGACCAACCCGGCCTGATGCAGCTCTCCCAGATGGCGAATCCGCTCAGCGATGTCGGCCGGATCGCGCCTCGGCGCGGCGGCCGGCACCGCTGCCACAGCCCCGCGCTCGCGGACCGCCGCCAACACCGCCGCGGCGAACGGCAACGACTCATGAACCGGCCCGTACCCCAGCCCGAACACCACCGCCGCCGGATCCTGATCAGCCTGCGCGGGCGACGCCACGTCACTCCGCAGCAGCCGTAGATGCCCCTCGAACACCTCCGGCGACCGCCACTCCACCCCGCTCAGCCGGGACACGGCGAAACTCTGGTCGCCCGCCTTCCACTTCGCCGACGACGCCCCCGTCCAGAACCACCGGAAGAACACGGTCTTCCCGTCGAAGGACGCCTTCCCGTCGTACGCCTTGAAGGACAACGGCGCCTCGGGCGCCGGCACCAGGAACCGCTCCGCCGGTTCGTCGCCCGGCGTCAGCTGCGCCCGCAGCTCGTCGGCGTAGTACTCGGCGAGCGTCTCCCGCTCGGCCGGCAGCACCAGCCGGTACGGGTCGCACCCTTCCTTCAACTGCCCGGCCGCCGCCTCCATGAGAGGGTCCGCGCCCGGCCTGGGCTCGGCCCGCAGGACGACCGTGCCGCGCTTGCCGGGGGTGAGGGTCACCCCGGACAGGGCCCGCAGCGGAATCCGGCGCTCACCCAGGGCCTGGAACAGCTTGGGTGTTCGGATACCTCGTTCGTAACGGATGAGCACAGAGTCGGACTCGAACTCCCAGGCAGCATGAAATCCGGCCAGTACGTCACCCATGCGGCTCATCGTATGCGGCACGAGCTCCTCCGTCGCCTCCCTGCGCAGACCGCAATTCCTGCGCCTCTACGCGCGTCCGTCCGTCGTGGCGCCGGACAAACCGGCCCGGCACGCCTTGTCGTTGTCGGAGCAGTGCACCGAGCGGTATGCGCCGACGCCGATCTCGGCGAAGTTCAGCAGGCTCTCGGTACCCGGCTCGAAATAGCCGCTGTGCCCCTTCGCGTCCGCCGCCGACAGCACCCGGGCCCCGAACGCGGAGGACACCGGATCGGCTCCATGCCCCAGACCACCGAGCTCCAGGTACGGCACGTCCTGGATCCAGTCGTCCGCGTCCCGCATCGCCCACACCTGCGCCGAGGTGTGCAGATGGGAGGCCTTCTCGACCCGCATCCCCGGACTGCCGGCCACCGCGATGTCGGCCACCCGCTCCGGAAGTTCGCGCGCGGCGACCCCGCAGACCACTGAGCCGTAGCTGTGGCAGAACAAGGAGACGGGGGCACTGCCGGGCAGCGCGCGCACCAGCGCGTTCAACCGGATCGCCCCTTCCGCGGCCCGTACGCCGGTCGCCGAGTCGAGGCCGATCCCGCCGGGCGCGGTGTAGTCGGCCCAGGCGATCACGGCCGTACGGACCGAGGGGCTCGCCGCCTTCTCGGCCGCGTACAGGGACTTGGCCATGCCGACCGGGGCCGAGTACTTGCGGTAGGTGCGCTGGAAGGTGAGCAGGTCGGTGTCGACGCCGGGGACGACGACCGAGATCCGCTCCGCCTCGGTCAGGTCGCCGAAGACCTCGGCGACCCGGCCCGAGCCCTCCGGGTCGAAGGCGAGGATGTGCCGCTCGTCGCTCAACAGCGCCTCGTAGCGGTGCATACGGCGGCCTGCGTCGCGTTGCCCGTCCGGGGACAGGCGGCTGTCGTGCATGCGTTTCAGCTCGGTCTTGCGGGCCTGGCCGAGCGCGACGCGGTTGGCGCGGTAGCGCAGCTCGACGGGGGCGCCGTTCATGTTGCCGACCGCGAGCGGGTAGCGGTGGGCGAGCTTGCCGCGCTGCTGAGCGGTGAGCGAGGCGAAGAAGACGGCGAGCCGGGCGGGGGAGGCGTCCGGGTCGGGGAGGTGGTGTCCCGCGATGCGACCGTGCTCCCAGGCGCTGAGCGACGCCTGGAGCGGGGTGGTGGGCCGGTCACCCTTGAGTGCGGTCCACCCGGTGGTCGCCAGCATCACGAACACCACGGCCAGCGCGAGCAGTGCGCGCCAGACGTTCAGTTGGGGAGAGGTGTCGAAGGAAGTCACTGAAAGGACACACTAGGAGAACGAGAGGGTCTCGCGTTAACCGAGTGACAGGGATCACGTTTCGTCGGTCGTGACGATGACCTCAGTTTGTTCGCCAGTCGCCCGCCAGTGCCGGGCCCACCTGTTCGAGATACGAGACGGTGAGCGACCGCATCGCGTCCAGACCGTAGTCCGCGCCGGTGCTCCACTGCCGCTCGGTCATCCGCATCACGCCGCTGAAGACGGCCACCACGAGCCGTGGCCGCGGGTCCGCCGCCACGTCGAGCCCCTCGCGCTCGGCGATGATCCGCGCGAGCGCCTCCTCGATCTCCATGGAGCGCCGCAGATGGGCCGCGAGCAGCACCGGCGTCGACTCGATGACCTGGTACATCCGCAGGTACAGCTCGACCGGTACGACGGTCTCGATGACGTCGTTGAGCGAGTCCCAGCCCTCCACGACCGCCTGCCGCAGGGCCTCCCACGGCGCCTCGTGCGGCGGCCGGGCGCGCACCGCGTCGACGAAGTGGGCCGCCGCCAGCCCCACGACGGCGAGGGCGGCCTCCTCCTTGCCTGCGAAGTAGCGGAAGAAGGTGCGCTGCGAGACGTCGACGACGGCGACGACGTCGTCGACGGTCGTCCGCTCGTACCCGCGCGTGGTGAACAGTTCGAGGGAGGCGCGCAGCAGGGCCTCACGGGTGCGCTGCTTCTTGCGTTCGCGCAGGTTTTCCATGCTGTGTCAGTTACCGGCTTGTGAATTGCTTTGTCAATTGTCAGTGGCTGTCACTAGCCTCGGGGCATGACTAGTCAGACCACGCTCGACAAGACGGGGCCGGGGGACGAGGCGTCGGCCTCCCCGTCGGGCCCGGCCCCGGCCGGGCTGCGCGGCCACCCTTGGTTCACCCTCATAACCGTGGCCGTCGGCGTCATGATGGTCGCCCTCGACGGCACCATCGTGGCCATCGCCAACCCGGCCATCCAGAAGGACCTCGGCGCCACCTTCGCCCAGGTGCAGTGGATCACCAACGGGTACTTCCTGGCCCTCGCGGTCGCCCTGATCACCGCGGGCAAGCTCGGTGACCGCTTCGGCCACCGCCAGACCTTCCTCATCGGCGTCGTCGGCTTCGCCGCCGCGTCCGGTGCCATCGGGCTGTCCAGCAGCATCGGCGCGGTCGTCACCTTCCGCGTCCTCCAGGGCCTGTTCGGCGCGCTGCTGATGCCGGCCGCGCTCGGACTGCTGCGGGCGACCTTCCCGGCCGAGAAGCTCAACATGGCCATCGGCATCTGGGGCATGGTCATCGGCGCCTCCACCGCGGGCGGCCCGATCCTCGGCGGCGTCCTGGTCGAGCACGTCAACTGGCAGTCGGTGTTCTTCATCAACGTGCCGGTGGGCATCATCGCCCTCGTCCTCGGCGCGGTGATCCTCCTCGACCACCGCGCGGAGAACGCCCCGCGCTCCTTCGACCTGCTCGGCATCGCGCTGCTGTCGGGTGCGATGTTCTGCCTGGTCTGGGCCCTGATCAAGGCCCCGGAGTGGGGCTGGGGCGACGGCAGGACGTGGGCGTTCATCGGCGCGTCCGTGCTGGGCTTCGCGCTCTTCGCCTTCTGGGAGACCAGGGTGAAGGAGCCGCTGATCCCGCTGGGCCTGTTCCGGTCCGTGGCCCTGTCCGCGGGCGTGGTGCTGATGGTCCTGATGGCCATCGCCTTCCTGGGCGGCCTGTTCTTCGTGACGTTCTACCTGCAGAACGTGCACGGCATGGGCCCGATCGACGCGGGTCTGCACCTCCTGCCGCTCACCGGCATGATGATCGTCGGCTCCCCGTTGGCGGGCGTGATGATCACCAAGCTCGGCCCGCGCGTCCCGCTGGCCGGCGGTATGGCCGCCACCGCGATCGCGATGTACGGCATGTCGACGCTGGACACGGGCACCGGCAGCGCGGTGATGTCCCTCTGGTTCGCTCTGCTGGGTCTGGGTCTCGCCCCGGTCATGGTCGGCGCGACCGAGGTCATCGTCGGCAACGCGCCGCTGGAGCTGTCCGGTGTCGCCGGTGGTCTCCAGCAGGCGGCGATGCAGATCGGCGGCAGCCTCGGTACGGCGGTGCTCGGTGCCGTGATGGCCTCCAAGGTCGACAGCGACCTGGCCGGCAACTGGAAGGCCGCCGGCTTGCCGGCGCTCACGCCCGCCCAGCAGGCGCAGGCCTCCGAGGCGGTCCAGGTCGGCGTGCCGCCGATCGCCAAGGGCACGCCGGAGGCGATCGCCGCGAAGATCACCGACGTCGCGCACGACACGTTCATCTCGGGCATGAGCCTGGCGTCGCTGGTCGCCGCGGGCGTGGCCGCCGTCGCGATCTTCGTGGCGCTGCTGACGAAGCGGGGCGCGAACGCGGAGGCGGGCGCGGGCGTAGGCCACATCTGAGGCAACTCATCCGAGGGAATCCAAAGGAACTTCCCTCATCAGGGTGAAGACGCTAAAGATTCCTCGCTCCCGGCACGCACCACACGTCACAGTAGGTGAAGCCCTCCGGTACGGCATGTTCCTCAGGCAAGTGCGGGACGGGTGACCGGCGTTGCGGCGCGCTGCCGGAGGGGGGCGGCGCGCCGCAAGACCGGAGGATTAGAAGGGCCAACGGGGGTACTCGCCAGTCATCGAACCCAACTTGCCTAGGGGTTCAAGGAGTTGATGATGGCGGGCTTCGGACATGGAACGCGCAGGTACCCCCGCTCACGTGGCCGGACGTGGTCACGGACCGGGCCGGATCGCGCGACGCTCGGAATCATCGGAGTCATCTGCGCGGTCGCCGGATTCTTCGTGCTGGGGATCATTCTCGGCCCGGTCGCGGTCGTCTGCGGTTGGCTGGCAATGGGCCGCACTTGGTCGGGCTCGCGCCCGGTGACGGCTCTGGTCGCCTTTGTACTGGGCGCCATAGACACGCTCTTGGCAGTCATCTGGCTGGCAGGAGCGGCTTCCCCGGGGAACGGCATGTTCTAGCCGGGGGGAGTGAGGGGAGGGGCCCCTGGCGCGAGGAGCCGGGGGCCCGCCCCTGCGCGACGCCTCCCGCCCCACGCCGAGGGGGCGTCACGGACCGGGCCGGATCGCGCGACGCTCGGAATCATCGCCGGGGGTCTGGGGGTGTCCCCCAGAGAGGCAGTATCTGCGCGGTCGCCGGATTCTTCGTGCTGGGGATCATCCTCGGCCCGGTCGCGATCGTCTGCGGTTGGCTGGCAATGGGCCGCACTTGGTCGGGCTCGCGCCCGGTGACGGCTCTGGTCGCCTTCGTACTGGGCGCCATAGACACGCTCTTGGCAGTCATCTGGCTGGCAGGAGCGGCTTCCCCGGGGAACGGCATGTTCTAGCCGGGGGAGTGAGGGGAGGGGCCCCTGGCGCGAGGAGCCGGGGGCCCGCCTCACGGTCTGACCGACTGCTGCTGTTGCAGCTCCGCGATCTGCGCGCGCAGCGCTCGTACCTCCTCCGTCAAGGCCATGATCGCCTCCGTCTGGCGGCGTTCCTCCACGTCGTCCTTCTCGAAGCGGGCGATGAACCACGCGGCGATGTTCGCGGTGACGACACCGAGCAGGGCGATGCCGGAGAGCATCAGGCCGACCGCGATCACCCGGCCCAGGCCGGTCGTCGGGGCGTGGTCGCCGTACCCCACCGTCGTCATCGTCGTGAACGACCACCACACCGCGTCACCCAGCGTGCGGATGTTCCCGTCCGGTGAGTCCCGCTCCACCGAGAGGACTGCCAGAGACCCGAACATCAGCAGGCCGACCACCGCCCCCGCGACATACGTCGTCAGCCGGATCTGCGAGGCCATCCGCGCCCTGCGCTGCACCAACAGCAGCGTGGCGACGAGCCGCAGCAACCGCAGCGGCTGGAGGAGAGGCAGTACCACCGCCCCCAGGTCGAGCCAGTGTCGTCGTACGAACTCCCGACGGTCCCGCGAGACCGACAGCCGTACGACGTAGTCGACGGCGAACGCCCCCCACACCACCCACTCGACACCCGTGCACATGGCCGTCAGCTCATGGCCGGCCGTGTCGTCCACGATCGGCACGGCATAGGCGACGGCGAACAGCACCGCGAGCGCCATCAGGGGCCGCTGGGTCAGGTGTTCCCAACGCCCTTGCGCCGTTTCATCCTTCATGACCGCATCGTAAAGAAGCGGTAAGGGGAACGGGGACGCGAGAAGGGCGGGGAGCCGCTCGGCCCACCGCCCTTCAGCGCACTTCAGCGCACCATCGTGCGTGCTACGCGTCGCCGCCCGCAGCGCCCGGGTCGGCCGCCGCCACGTCCAGGAGCTGGTAGCGGTCGATCGCCTGCTTCAGTGCCGAGCGGTCGACCTTGCCCTCCTTCGCGAGCTCCGTCAGCACGCCCACCACGATCGACTGCGCGTCGATGTGGAAGAACCGGCGGGCCGCACCCCGGGTGTCCGCGAAGCCGAACCCGTCCGCGCCCAGCGACTGGTACGTGCCCGGCACCCACCGCGCGATCTGGTCCGGCACCGCCCGCATCCAGTCGGACACCGCCACGAACGGCCCCTGCGCACCCGACAGTTTCCGCGTCACGTACGGCACCCGCTGCTCCTCCTCGGGGTGCAGCAGGTTGTGCCGCTCGACGTCGACCGCCTCGCGCCGCAGCTCGTTCCAGGAGGTCGCCGACCAGACGTCCGCCTTGACGTTCCACTCCTCGGCGAGGATCTTCTGCGCCTCGATCGCCCACGGCACCGCGACACCGGACGCGAGGATCTGCGCCGGGATGGAGCCCGAAGTGCCCTCGCTGTAGCGGTGGATGCCCTTGAGGATGCCCTCGACGTCCACGTTCTCGGGCTCGGCCGGGTGCTGGATCGGCTCGTTGTAGACGGTGAGGTAGTAGAAGACGTCCTCGGCCTCGGGGCCGTACATCCGGCGCAGACCGTCCTGCACGATGTGCGCGATCTCGAACCCGTACGCCGGGTCGTACGCCACACAGCCCGGGTTGGTGGAAGCCAGCAGCTGCGAGTGGCCGTCCGCGTGCTGCAGCCCCTCACCGGTCAGCGTCGTACGCCCCGCGGTCGCACCCAGCACGAAACCGCGCGCCAACTGGTCGGACATCTGCCAGAACTGGTCGCCGGTGCGCTGGAAACCGAACATCGAGTAGAAGACGTAGACCGGGATCAGCGGCTCGCCGTGCGTCGCGTACGCCGAGCCCGCCGCGATCAGCGACGCCGTGCAGCCCGCCTCCGAGATGCCGTCGTGCAGCATCTGGCCCGTCGGCGACTCCTTGTAGGCAAGCAGCAGATCGCGGTCCACCGACTCGTACTGCTGGCCCAGCGGGTTGTAGATCTTCGCGCTCGGGAAGAACGAGTCCATGCCGAACGTGCGGTACTCGTCCGGCGCGATCAGCACGAACCGCTTGCCGAGCTCCTTGTCCCGCATGAGGTCCTTGAGGAGCCGGACAAAGGCCATCGTCGTCGCGATGGACTGATGACCCGAGCCCTTCTTCACGGTCGCGTACGTCTTGTCGTCCGGCAGCGCGAGCGGCTTGGCGCGCACCACGCGCGTGGGGACGTAACCGCCCAGCGACTTGCGGCGGTCGTGCATGTACTGGATCTCCTCCGAGTTCCGGCCCGGGTGGAAGTACGGCGGCGCGCCGGACTCCAGCTCCTTGTCGGAGATCGGCAGGTGCAGCCGGTCGCGGAAGCCCTTGAGGTCGTCGACCGTCAGCTTCTTCATCTGGTGGGTCGCGTTGCGGCCCTCGAAGTTCGGGCCCAGCGTCCAGCCCTTGACCGTCTTGGCCAGGATCACCGTCGGCTGGCCCCTGTGCGCCTTGGCCGCCGAGAACGCCGCGAAGATCTTCTTGTGGTCGTGACCGCCGCGGCCCAGGTGCAGGATCTGGTCGTCGGTCATGTTCTCGACCATCGCGCGCAGCCGGTGGTCGTCACCGAAGAAGTGCTCGCGGATGTACGCGCCGGACTCGGTGGCGTACGTCTGGTACTGGCCGTCCGGCGTGGTGTTCATCCGGTTGACCAGCACCCCGTCGCGGTCCTGGGCCAGCAGCGGGTCCCAGGAGCGGTCCCAGACCAGCTTGATGACGTTCCAGCCGGCGCCGCGGAAGACGGACTCCAGCTCCTGGATGACCTTGCCGTTGCCGCGCACCGGCCCGTCCAGGCGCTGGAGGTTGCAGTTGACGACGAAGGTCAGGTTGTCCAGGCCCTCGCGGGCGGCGATGGTCAGCTGGCCGAGCGACTCAGGCTCGTCCATCTCGCCGTCGCCGAGGAACGCCCACACATGCGACTTCGACGTGTCGGCGATCCCGCGCGCGTGCATGTACCGGTTCATCCGCGCCTGGTAGATCGCGCCGATCGGGCCGAGCCCCATCGACACGGTCGGGAACTCCCAGAAGTCCGGCATGAGCCGCGGGTGCGGGTACGAGGACAGGCCGTACGGCGCCTTGGACTTCTCCTGGCGGAACGCGTCGAGGTTCTGCTCGCTGAGGCGGTCCAGCAGGTACGCGCGCGCGTAGATGCCCGGGGAGGCGTGGCCCTGGAAGAAGACCTGGTCGCCGCCGTCGCCCTCGTCCTTGCCGCGGAAGAAGTGGTTGAAGCCCACGTCGTACAGCGAGGCCGAAGAGGCGAACGTGGCGATGTGGCCGCCGACGCCGATGCCGGGCCGCTGGGCCCTGGACACCATCACCGCGGCGTTCCAGCGGGTCGCGTTGAGGATCTTGCGCTCGATCTCCTCGTTGCCGGGGAAGAACGGCTCGTCCTTGGTGGCGATCGTGTTGACGTAGTCCGTGCTGCGCATCTCGGGCACGGCCACGCGCTTCTCGCGGGCCCGCTCGATCAGCCGCAGCATCAGATAGCGGGCCCGCTCCCGGCCGCGCTCGTCGACGGCGGCGTCAAGGGAGTCGAGCCACTCCTGGGTTTCCTCGGGGTCGAAGTCAGGAACCTGACTCGGAAGGCCGCCAATGATGATCGGGTTGCGATCGGATCCGGAAGCCACGCTGTTCCTTACCTGTCAGAGGGCCGTATTCCTGTATGTCTGCACCGCTCCCCATCGTGTACCTCGGGGCGCCAAACGTCATCTCTACTGCGGGGTAACCAGAGGCGCGCAGCCAGGTATGGTTTCCAAACGCACATAGGGGGCGGAAACGAGTGGCATGCGTCACCGTGGAGCCATGATGATGTGCCTGGAGTTGCGGTGACACGTTCCGGAACGTCACCGTTTCGGCGGTCTGAACGGCCGGGTACTTGCGCGATCCGTCCCGCCCGTGTGGACTACGGCCAATGCTTCGCGCACGCGCGTGGCTGAGTCTTCCCCCGGAGCCCTGGACGGGCCTGGGGGGACCCCCATCCGAAGACATGATCAGGAGGCAACCCGTGAGCGCGACCGCGGACCACGCGGAGGAGCGGACGAACCCTGCCGCAAGGCTGGGGTTCCAGCCCGAGCAGGTGGTCCAGGAGATCGGCTACGACGACGACGTCGACCAGGAGCTCCGCGAGGCCATTGAGGAAGTCATCGGCGGCGAGCTGATGGACGAGGAGTACGACGACGTCGCCGACGCCGTGGTGCTGTGGTTCCGCGACGAGGACGGAGACCTCACCGACGTACTGGTGGACGCCACCACGTACATCGAGGAGGGTGGCTCGATCCTGCTGCTGACGCCGAAGACCGGCCGCGACGGCTACGTCGAGCCCAGCGACATCTCCGAAGCCGCGACGACGGCGGGGCTCTCCGCCTCCAAGAGCGTCAGCGTCGGCAAGGACTGGAGCGGCAGCCGTCTGGTGACCCCGAAGGGCGCCAAGTCGAAGCGGTGACCTCCGTCCGGTAGTACCGGTAGTTCCGGACGGGCTGAGCCACCCCGTGTGCTCAGCCCGTCCGTCGGCATGTCGTGATCTCTGCGTAGGGTGGGTCTCACCCGAACAGTCCCCACCAGTCCCACCGAAAGGGATTCACGACGATGGCGATCCAGGTCGGCGAAAAGGCCCCCGACTTCGAGCTCAAGGACAACCACGGTGCGACCGTGAAGCTGTCCGACTTCCGCGGCAGCAAGAACGTCGTCCTGCTCTTCTACCCCTTCGCCTTCACCGGGGTGTGCACCGGCGAGCTGTGCGAGCTGCGCGACAACCTGCCGCAGTTCTCCGACCGCGACACCCAGCTGCTCGCCGTCTCCAACGACTCCATCCACACCCTGCGTGTCTTCGCCGAGCAGGAGGGCCTGGAGTACCCGCTGCTGAGCGACTTCTGGCCGCACGGCGAGGTCTCCCGCGCCTACGGCGTCTTCGCCGAGGACAAGGGCTGCGCGGTGCGCGGCACCTTCGTCATCGACAAGGAGGGCGTGGTCCGCTGGACCGTCGTCAACGCGCTGCCCGACGCCCGTGACCTGAACGAGTACGTCAAGGCGCTCGACACCCTGTGATTCTTCGGTTCCAAGGCCTGCGGGCCACGGGAACCCGTCACTAGGATCGAGTCGTTGATCCGGTACCAAACGCATGGCGGGGCTCCCCGCCCCTGGACACCAATGGAGGACTCGTGGGAGTCAGCCTCAGCAAGGGCGGCAACGTATCGCTGACCAAGGAGGCCCCCGGCCTGACCGCGGTCATCGTCGGTCTGGGGTGGGACGTCCGCACCACGACCGGCACGGACTTCGACCTCGACGCCAGCGCGCTGCTGCTGAACAGCTCCGGCAAGGTCAGCAGCGACGCCAACTTCGTCTTCTTCAACAACCTCAAGAGCCCCGACGGCTCCGTCGAGCACACCGGCGACAACATCACCGGTGAGGGCGAGGGCGACGACGAGCAGATCAAGGTCAACCTCGCGGCCGTCCCGGCCGACATCGAGAAGATCGTGTTCCCGGTCTCGATCTACGACGCCGAGAACCGCCAGCAGTCCTTCGGCCAGGTCCGCAACGCGTTCATCCGCGTGGTGAACCAGGCCGGCGAGGCGGAGATCGCGCGCTACGACCTGTCCGAGGACGCCTCGACCGAGACCGCCATGGTCTTCGGTGAGCTGTACCGGCACGGCGCGGAGTGGAAGTTCCGCGCCATCGGCCAGGGCTACGCCTCGGGCCTGCGCGGCATCGCGCAGGACTTCGGCGTCAACGTCTGACGTCGGCAATGTTCCACGGCTGAGTCGTGACCTTCCGGGACACGACATTGCCGGATCCGGCGCCGTACGGTTTGCGTGCGGCGCCGGACGCGCACCACAACAAAAAAGGCACACGGGGAGGACCAGCATCATGGGCGTCACGCTCGCCAAGGGGGGCAACGTCTCCCTGTCCAAGGCCGCACCCAACCTCACGCAGGTGATGGTCGGTCTCGGCTGGGACGCACGCTCCACCACCGGAGCCGACTTCGACCTCGACGCCAGCGCGCTGCTGTGCGCCGGAGGACGGGTCATGGGTGACGAGTGGTTCATCTTCTACAACCAGCTCAAGAGCCCGGACGGCTCGGTGGAGCACACCGGCGACAACCTCACCGGCGAGGGCGACGGCGACGACGAGTCGATCCTGATCGACCTCTCCAAGGTGCCGGCCCAGTGCGACAAGATCGTCTTTCCGGTCTCGATCCACATGGCCGACGAGCGCGGGCAGACCTTCGGCCAGGTCAGCAACGCCTTCATCCGCGTGGTGAACCAGGCCGACGGCCAGGAGCTCGCCCGCTACGACCTCTCCGAGGACGCCTCCACCGAGACCGCGATGATCTTCGGCGAGGTCTACCGCTACGGCGGCGAGTGGAAGTTCCGGGCCGTCGGACAGGGGTACGCGTCCGGCCTGCGGGGCATCGCCCTGGACTTCGGGGTCAACGTCTCATAACGCGTTATGAGCAAAAGCCGGTCCCCGGTGGGCGGCGAAGGGCTCGGGACTAGACTTCGGCTTCAAAGTCTTCGTAAAGCCGAGTACGGCGCGGGGGAGACCCGTACACAAGGATTGGGTAGCCAGTGGTTCTGAAAACCTTCGGCTGGTCGTTCGCGATCACCGCGCTCGGCCTCGTCGCAGCGGTCTTCTACGGGGGGTGGGAGGCCTTCGGCATCGTCGCGATCCTCTCGATCCTGGAGATCTCGCTGTCCTTCGACAACGCGGTGGTCAACGCCGGGATCCTGAAGAAGATGAGTGCCTTCTGGCAGAAGATCTTCCTCACCGTCGGTGTGCTCATCGCGGTCTTCGGCATGCGGCTGGTGTTCCCGGTCGTCATCGTCGCGATCAGCGCCAAGATGGGCCCGATCGAGGCCGTTGACCTCGCCCTGAACAACAAGGATCACTACCAGGAACTCGTCACCGACGCCCACCCGGCGATCGCCGCGTTCGGTGGCATGTTCCTGTTGATGATCTTCCTCGACTTCATCTTCGAGGACCGGGACATCCAGTGGCTGCGCTGGATCGAGCGCCCGCTCGCCAAGCTCGGCAAGGTCGACATGCTGTCGGTCTGCATCGCGCTGATCGTCCTGCTCATCACCGCCTTCACCTTCGCCACCCACGCCCACCAGCACGGTGGCGCCCATGTCGACAAGGCACAGACCGTCCTGATCTCCGGCATCGCCGGTCTGATCACGTACATGGTCGTCGGCGGACTCTCCGGCTACTTCGAGGACAAGCTCGAGGAAGAGGAGGAGCGGGAGCACGAGGAAGAGGAAGAGGCCGCGCGCACGGGCAAGAAGAAGCCCGCCGTCGTCCTCGCCGGCCAGGCCGCGTTCTTCATGTTCCTCTACCTGGAAGTCCTCGACGCGTCGTTCTCCTTCGACGGTGTCATCGGCGCCTTCGCCATCACCAACGACATCGTCCTGATGGCCCTCGGCCTCGGCATCGGCGCCATGTACGTCCGGTCGCTGACGGTCTACCTGGTCCGCCAGGGCACCCTCGACGACTACGTCTACCTGGAGCACGGCGCGCACTACGCGATCGGCGCGCTGGCCGTGATCCTCATGGTCACCATCCAGTACGAGATCAACGAGGTCATCACCGGCCTCGTCGGCGTCGTCCTCATCGCCTGGTCCTTCTGGTCCTCCGTGCGCCGCAACAAGGCACTCGCGGCGGCCGAGGGAAACACGGGCTCGGACGAGAAGACTGAGGTCTCGTCCGGGGTGTGACGCCCCTCGGGCTGAGGGAACGCTCTGAGCGGGGCGGCATTGAGGTGACTCCTCGACGCCGCCCCGTCGGTCTTTGACACAGTGATGCCGGCAGTGCGGCGGCCAGTGAGGTGGGGGCGGTAATGGGCTTCTTGGACGGACTCTGGCCCGGACGCGCGGTCGAGTTCGACTCGGGCAGCGCGGCGAGCAACGCGATCGAGCTGACCAAACGGCACGACCGGGTGTCCCTGACCAAGCAAGGCGCGGCGACCGGGCATCTGCGCATCAACCTCGCCTGGCGGATGCGGACCTCCGACATCGGTGGCAGCCAGCGCGAGTCGCTGCTGCGGCACCCTTTCCGGGCGCTCAAGCCGCCGGAGGTCATGGGCCACAGCCAGAGCATGGTCAACGTCGACCTCGACCTGGGGTGCCTGTACGAGCTCACGGACGGCTCCAAGGGCGTCGTGCAACCCCTCGGCGGCCTCCTCGGGGACGTCAACTCACCGCCGTACGTCAAGCTCAGCGGCGACGACCGGTTCGGGTCGGCGTCCGGCGAGACGGTCTACGTCAACCTCGACCACCGGGACTCCATCAAGCGGATCCTGGTGTTCGTCTACATCTACGACCAGACGCCGGCGTTCGACCGGACCCACGCGAGCGTGACGCTGTATCCGAGCAACGGGCCGCGGATCGAGATAGGTCTCGATGAGCGGCATCCTCAGGCTCGGTCGTGCGCGGTGGTGATGATCGAGAACGTGAAGGGGGAGATCATCGTGCGGCGTGAGGTGAAGTTCGTGTACGGGTTCCAGGCGGAGCTGGATCGGTTGTACGGGTGGGGGCTTCAGTGGGGGCGCGGTTATAAGACCAAGGCGGAGCGGTGAGGTTCGCCCAGGGGCTCGGGGGGTTGTGTTGCTCGGGGGGTGCGGGCCGTGTGTGGCTGGTCGCGCAGTTCCCCGCGCCCCTAGGTGAGTCCCCCTAGCGCCCGATGAATTGTGGGCCTTGGGGAGGCAGCCGGAAGTCCGGGTCCAGCGTCGCTCCTGCCGGGACCGGCGCCGGAGGCTGTGGGTAGCCGTATGCCGGCTGGCTGGTCGGCTGGGGGTAGCCGTACGCCGGTTGCGTCGTCGGAGGCTGCTGCGGGTAGCCGTAGGCCGGCTGCTGGGGGACCGCTGTCGGCTGTTCCGGGGGGAGGGGCTGGGAGGTCTCCGGGGTCGGAGTCGGCTCCTCCGTGGCCTCCGAGTCGTCCACCGAGATGCCGAAATCGCTGGCCAGGCCCTTCAGACCGTCCGAGTAGCCCTCACCCAGGGCGCGGAACTTCCAGCCCTCCCCGCGGCGGTACAGCTCCCCGCAGATCAGCGCCGTCTCGCGGCCGGTCTCCGGCTTGATGTCGAAGTAGGCCAGCGGCTCAGCGTCGGCGACCGCGGCGTCGTACAGCAGGATGCGCAGCCCGCGTACGGTGTCGAACGTGACGCCGTCCGCCGATGCGACCAGCAGAATCTGGCCGACGCCGGGCTCGACACCGGAGAGATCTGTCTGGATCGTGTCGGTGAGGCCCTCGGCGACCCGCTTCTTGCCGAGCCGCCACACCTTCCCGGAGGGGTGCCGGGGCTGGTTGTAGAAGACAAAGTCCTCGTCGGAACGTACACGGCCGTCGGGGCCGAGGAGCAGCGCCGAGGCGTCGACATCCGGGACCCCCTGCCCGGGCGTCCAGCGCACCACGGCGCGCACCGTGGTGACATCGAGCGGGACGTTCGACCCCTTCAGCATGGCGTGCGTCATGCGGTCATCCTGCCTTCTCGGTCCTGATCACGACAACGCGGGGGTACGGGCGGCCGACGCGGGTACCCGGCAGTGCTCGACAATGGTCTCCACACGGTTGTCCCCGCGGGCGTTACCTGAAATTCATGCCCGGCGGGAACCTCTGACATGGCTCGGTACGTACTATTACCGGCCACCTGTTCTCAAAATCCACAGGCTTACCTTGCGCCACGGGGGAGTTTTATGCGTCATTTCGGGCACATCGCCCCTGAGGTGCGACAGCGGCTCTTCCATCGCGAGCCCTGCGTGTTCGACGCGGAATCGCCGGCCCGGCTGCTGTCCGCGGCCCTGGGCGCCACGCTGTACAGCCCTGCCACCCGGCCCCGGCTGGCCGACGACATCGTCAAGCAGACCGGTCGCGGCGTGGTCTCGATGGTGCTGTGCCTGGAGGACTCCATCGGTGACGAGGACGTCGCCGCCGGTGAGGAGAACCTGGTCCGGCAGTTCGCCGACCTCGCCGCCCGCGAGGACGTCGAGCCGCCCCTGATCTTCATCCGGGTCCGGACCCCCGAGCAGATCCCCGACCTCGTCCAGCGCCTCGGCCCGACCGTACGGCTGCTGTCGGGGTTCGTGTTCCCCAAGTTCACCGAGGAGCGCGGCATCCCCTTCCTGGAGGCCCTCGCCGCCGCCGAGCACGCGAGCGGCCGCCGCCTCTTCGGCATGCCGGTCCTCGAAACCCCCGAGCTGATGTACCGCGAGTCGCGCGTCGACGCCCTGGAGGGCATCGCCCGCGCGGTCGACAAGTACCGCGACCGCGTCCTCGCCCTGCGCCTCGGCGTCACCGACTTCTGCTCCTCGTACGGCCTGCGCAGAGCCCCCGACATGACGGCCTACGACGTCCAGATCGTCGCCTCCGTGATCGCCGACGTGGTCAACATGCTGGGCCGCGCCGACGGCACCGGGTTCACCGTGACCGGCCCCGTCTGGGAGTACTTCCGCGTCCCCGAGCGCATGTTCAAGCCGCTCCTGCGTACCAGCCCCTTCCTGGAGGGGCAGGCCGTGGAGCTGCGCGAGAAACTGATAGAGCACGCCATGGACGGGCTGCTGCGGGAGATCTCCCTCGACCACGCCAACGGCCTGCTGGGCAAGACCTGCATCCACCCCTCCCACGTGCCGGCGGTGCACGCGCTGTCCGTCGTCAGTCACGAGGAGTACAGCGACGCGGCCGACATCCTGCGGCCCGAGCGAGGCGGCGGAGGCGTCCTGCGCTCGCAGTACACGAACAAGATGAACGAGGTGAAACCGCACCGCGCCTGGGCCGAGCGGACCATGCTGCGCGCGGAGGTCTTCGGCGTCGCGAACGAGGACGTCAGCTTCGTCGACCTGCTCGCCGCCGGTATACCCGCCTGAAGCTCCGATTCAAGGGACGCATGAACAACGCAGTGAACAGCAGGGTGCCGGACACCATCTGGTCCGGTACCTGGGTCGCCGAGCGCCTCGGGGTCGAGCTCGTCGGCGACGAGGGCCTGACCGACCTCCTCGGCCTGGCCCTGCGCCGCAACCCCAAGCGAGCCCACCTCCTCGTCTCCCACGTGCTCGGCAAGCACGTACCGCAGTCGCCGACGGTGGTGTACAGCCACGGCTTCGCCCTCGGTCGCAGGGTGCGCGACCTGCTCGGCGAGGAGGCGGCCACCGCGGTCGTCCTCGGCTACGCGGAGACCGCGACGGGCCTCGGCCACTCCGTCGCCGACGGTCTGGGCCTCGCCCCGTACCTCCACTCCACGCGCCGCCCGGTCGCCGGGGTCGCCCCGGCGGGTGGCTTCGAGGAGTCCCACTCCCACGCGACGTCCCACCTGCTGCTGCCGGAGGACGCGGGACTGCTGGCCGGTGACGGCCCTCTGGTGCTGGTCGACGACGAGTTCTCGACGGGCAACACGGTCCTGAACACGATCAGGGACCTGCACGAGCGGTACCCGCGGGGCCGGTATGTGGTCGTGGCCCTGGTCGACATGAGGTCGGAGGCGGACGCGGGGCGCCTGGAGGAGTTCGCGCGGGAGATAGGCGCGCGGGTGGACTTGGTGGCGGCGGCGTCGGGGACGGTGCGGCTGCCGGAGGGGGTGCTGGAGAAGGGACAGGCGTTGGTCGCGCGGTACGAGGGGGAGAGTGCCGCAGGGGGTGGTGTGTCGTCTGCGGGCTCGTCGTGGCCGGTCGCGCGGGCGCGACCAGCCCCCACTCACCCGCAGTCAACACTCGACCGCGTCGACCTCCACTGGCCCCCCGGGCTCCCCGACGGCGGACGTCACGGCTTCACCCCCGCCCACCGGGCCCGCTTCGAAGCCGCCCTCCCCGAAATGACCGCCCGCCTCGCAGAGGCGCTCCCGGCGGACGCCCGCCGTATCCACATACTCGGCTTCGAAGAGCTGATGTACGCGCCCCTGAGGCTCGCCCGCGAGCTGGAGCAGGTCGCGGGAGGCGCCGAGGTCACCTACTCCACCACCACCCGCTCACCCGTCCTCGCGGTCGACGACCCCGGTTACGCGATACGCAGCCGCCTCGTCTTCCCCGCCCATGACGATCCCGCCGACGGCCCCGGCGACCGCTACGCCTACAACATCGCCGGCGCCGGATTCGACGTGGTGGTCGCCGTGGTCGACTCCGCCGCCGACACCCCCGAACTGCATGCTCCCGACGGCCTGTTGGCGCAGCTGGCCGAAACCGCCCCGCACATACTGCTCGCGGTCGTCCCCTCGTACGTCCCCGAAAGGCCCTCCATGCTCCCCGAGCCCCTCCGCGGCCCCGCCTTCTCCTCGTACGCCCCCGACGAGGTCGGCTGGCTGCTCCAGGACCTGTCGGACGTGACGCTGGAGGCACCGACCGAGGAGCGCGAGGAGGCCATCCAGAGCGGCGGCGCGCACTACGCGGAGTCGCTGCCGGTGGAGTACCAGCCCAGCGAGCAGTACCAGCAGCTCTTCCACACCGCCCTGGACGCGTCCGCGGCGCGGCTCGCGCAGGCCGTGGGCGCCGTGACGGAGATCGTGCTCGAAGAGCGCTCGCCCCGGCCCGTCCTCGTCTCGCTCGCCCGCGCCGGAACCCCCGTCGGCGTCCTGATGCGCCGCTGGGCCCAGTTCCGGCACGGCCTCGACCTGCCCCACTACGCCGTCTCGATCGTCCGCGGCCGCGGCATCGACGCCAACGCGCTGCGCTGGCTCGCCGCCCACCACGACCCCGCCGACGTCGTCTTCGTCGACGGCTGGACCGGCAAGGGCGCCATCACCCGTGAACTCGCGGACGCCGTCAAGGAGTTCGAGGCTGCGGGCGGCGCCACCGGCTTCGACCCGGAGATCGCGGTCCTCGCCGACCCGGGCTCGTGCGTGAAGACGTACGGCACCCGCGAGGACTTCCTCATCCCCTCCGCCTGCCTCAACTCCACGGTCTCCGGCCTGATTTCCCGCACCGTCCTGCGCGCGGACCTGGTCGGCCCGGACGACTTCCACGGCGCGAAGTTCTACCGCGAACTCGCCGGCGCCGACGTTTCCGTGGACTTCCTGGACGCGGTCTCCGCGACCTTCCCGGAGGTCGCGGACACGGTGGAGCAGCAGGTCAAGGAGCTGATGTCCGGTGACCGCGAGCCCACTTGGGAGGGCTGGGCGGCCGTCGAACGCATCAGTGAGGAGTACGGCATCCACGACGTGAACCTCGTCAAGCCCGGCGTCGGCGAGACCACCCGGGTGCTGCTGCGCCGCGTGCCCTGGAAGATCCTCGCGAAGGCCGGTGCGGGCACCGACCTCGACCACGTACGGCTGTTGGCCGAGCAGAGAGGCGTACCGGTGGAAGAGGTGGCCGAACTGCCGTACACCTGCGTGGGGTTGATCCACCCCAAGTACACGCGGGGCGCGACCGGCGCCGACGGCAAGGCGGTGGCGGTCTGATGCCGGTGCTGGTGGCGAGCGACCTCGACCGTACGCTCATCTACTCCTCGGCGGCCCTCGCGCTGACCATGCCGGACGCGCGGGCGCCGCGGCTGCTCTGCGTCGAGGTGCACGAGAGCAAGCCGCTGTCGTACATGACGGAGACGGCGGCCGGACTGCTGGGCGACCTCGGTGACGCGGCGGTGTTCGTGCCGACGACGACCCGGACCCGCAAGCAGTACCAGCGCATCAACCTGCCCGGCCCGGCGCCCACTTACGCCATCTGCGCCAACGGCGGCCATCTGCTGGTGGACGGCGTCACGGACGCCGACTGGCACGCCCGCGTCCAGGCCCGCCTGGCCGACGAGTGCGCGCCGCTGGACGAGGTGCGCGAGCATCTGCTGCGCACCGCCGACCCCGTGTGGGTGCGCAAGCACCGGGTCGCCGAGGACCTCTTCGCCTACCTCGTCGTCGAGCGCGAGCTGCTGCCCGAGGAGTGGGTGAAGGAGCTCGCGGTGTGGGCGGAGAACCGCGGCTGGACGGTCTCCCTCCAGGGCCGCAAGATCTACGCCGTCCCGAAGCCGCTGACGAAGAGCGCGGCAATGCGGGAGGTGGCGCGCAGGACGGGGGCGGAGCTGACGCTGGCGGCCGGTGACTCCTTGCTGGACGCGGACCTGCTGCTGGCCGCGGACAGGGGCTGGAGACCCGGGCATGGAGAGCTGGCGGAGGCGGAGTGGGCAGCGCCGACGATCACAGCGCTGCCGGAGAGAGGCGTACTGGCCGGGGAGCGCATTCTGCGGGAGTTCTTGAAGGCAACGCGGCAATAAACGCCCTGTCCTTAGGGGCGCGGGGAACTGCGCGATCAACCCCCACTCACCCGCGCCCGACAACGCACCCGTCTGCCTAGCCGCAACACCCTCCACCACAACAACCGCCGCCAGCCTTGGGCGCCGGCGCCGCACTCGCCGTACCCCCCACAGCCACCGTCGACAACAACTTCACCGTGTCCTCATGCCCCGCAGGGCACGTGGCCGGCGCCGAGGACTCAGCCATGGGCCGGCTCAACTCAAACGTGTCGCCGCAACTCCGGCAGCGGTACTCATAACGAGGCATGCACACAGGCTAACCGTCAGTGCGGCGCAGCCCCTCGCTCATCCCGGATCTGCGCCACCACCCGAGCCACCGCCTGCCGCACCGCCTCCGTCTCCGTGAGGAAGTGCCAGTAGTCGGGGTGCCGCCCCTCCAACGTGCCGATCGCCCGCTCGAGCCGGGCCACCGACTCGTCCAGCGGGCGCGCGTGCCGGGGATCGGGCGTGTTGCGTCCGGTCATCGCCAGCCGCTGCGCGTCCCGGATGGCGAACCGCGTCCGGTCGATCTCCTGCTGGGGGTCCTTCTGCACGGCGTTCAGCCGGCGCAGCCGGTCGCCGGCCGCCGACACGGACTCGTCCGTCGAGTTCAGCAGCGCCCGCACCGTGGACAGCAGCGCCGTCGCGTCCGGCCACCGCTGCTCGTCCCGCGCGGCCCGCGCCTCGGTGAGCTTGAGCTCGGCCTGGCGTACGTTCTCCACCGCCTGGCCGGGAACCTGCTGGAGGTCCTGCCAGCAGGCCGCGGAGAAGCGTCGCCGCAGCTCGCTGAGGACCGGCTCGACCTGGCCGGCACGGGTGGTGAGGGCCTGCGCGCGGGTGCGGAGCGAGACGAGCCGGTGGTCGATCTCGGCGGCCTTCTCCGGCAGCCGCTCGGCCTCCACGCGGACCGCCTCGGCCTCCCGGGAGACGCGCTCGGCACGCTCCACGGTCTGCGGGACGCCATGCGCCCCGGCACCTTGGTTGAGCTTGGTCAGCTCGGGGCCGAGGGCGGCGAGCCGGGCGGCGAGGTCGTCGGCCTTCAGGCCCGACTGCCGTACCGCGTCGAGGGCGTTGGACGCCGCCAGCAGTCCCTGCCGCGCCCGCTCCACCGCCGGGGCGAGCCGGGCCAGCTGAGTCTCGGCCTTGCCGAGCAGCGGCCCGAGGCCGTCCGCGAACCGGTCGAGATCCTGCTTGACCCGGCCGAGCTCGTCCTTGGCGGCGGTCAGCTCGGTGCGGGCGCGGGCCGCGACCGACGCCTCCAGGTCGTCGCGGTCGAGGTCATGGGCGTCGACGGCGTTGATGTACTGACTGCTGGCCTCGTCGATACGGCGGCCCAGGGCCTCGAAGTCGGAGACGGCCCGGCGGGCGGCGGGGGAGTCGTCGACGGCCGTGATGGTCTCTATCGAGATCCGCAGGTCGCGCTGGGCGGTGTCCAGCTCGTAGAACGCGGCCGCGGCGGCGTCCTTCGCGGCTTGCGCCTCGGCCCGCTGGTTCTCGGCGCGGCCGCCGAACCAGCGGCGGGTGCCGCCGCCGGCGAACGCCGAGGGCAGCGCGAGGGCGGCGACCAGGGGCAGCGCGAGAAGGGTGAGGGTGTCGCGCAGCGCGGAGTGGGTGCGCGGCGCCGACGGCGAGTGCGGTTGTGCCGGCGAGTACGGCTGTGCTGGTGTCGCCGTCACATCCCTCTCCCGTGCTGTGTCCGTCCTGGCCCGGTTGTCATTCTCCCACCGGTTAAGGACGAACACACGGGCCCGTTAGTTCGCGGTCCTGACGGTGACTTTGCCGTCGCCGGTGTGCGCGGATATGACGTGCGAGCTGGAGTCGTCGCGCGGGACGGAGACGTCCACCCCGCCGTCGCCGGTCTCGGTCGAGACGCGGTACGTGGCCTTGGGCAGTTCGACGGTGACGGAGCCGTCCCCGCTGCGGGACTCCACCAGGTCCGGTACGGCGCGCAGTTCGAGGTGCACGGAGCCGTCACCGGTGCGGGTGCGCACCTTGGGGGAGGTGACCTCCGCGCGCACGGAGCCGTCGCCGGTCTTCACGTCGAGCGGTCCGCTGGTGTCGGTGACATGGACGGACCCGTCGCCGGTGCTGATGGTCAGTGGCGCCTTGAAGCCCTGCGCCCGCACGCTGCCGTCCCCGTCCTCGACCTTCACGGTGATCCCGCGCGGCACCTCGATGCGGTGCTTGGCCGCGCAGTCGGCGACGACGCCGGTGCAGTGCATCCGCAGCTTGAGCCGGTCGTCCTGCATGGACCAGGTGACCTTGGGGTCCTTGCCGAGTGCGACGGACCCCTGGAACCAGCGCGTGACCTCGACCGTTTTCGCCTTGGCGGCGTCGACGGCGACGATCTCCAGCGCGGAGTCGTCCGAGTCGATGGTGAGGGTGTCGCCGTGCAGGGTGAAGGCCCGCTGGTCGGGATGTTTGTCGTCCCCCGCGGAGGCCCCGCACGCACTGACGGCCCCGATGAGAGCGACGGCCCCGGCGGCGAGGACGGCGCGGGCGGTGACGGAACGACGGGTCATGAGAGTCTCCCCCTGAAGGCACTGACAAGCTCCTTCGACCGTACGGACCGCTGGGCGTCCGGGGGATCCGGGACGCTCCCGGATACAGGGTGGGGAAAACCCCCGAAGAACCCTGACCGCATCCGGTTTGCAGGACAGTGCCCCGGGCAATGTAGGCTGTCGACTCGTCCTGAGCGCGGCTCGGGGTGCGGGTGCGTAGCTCAGGGGTAGAGCGCCTGCCTTACAAGCAGGATGTCGGCGGTTCGAAACCGTCCGCGCCCACCAGCGTGCAGGGGACCCCGGCCGACAGCGGCCGGGGTCCTCTTCGTTTCGTCACTCCGTTTCGTCCCGTACGTGTTCGTCCCGTACGTGCTTCAGCTTCATCCGCGCGTCCACGCGTTCCCCCGCCGCGACCTCCGCCCAGAAGCGGTGGCCGCTGACGAAGACGGCGAGTTCGTGTTCGCGCCGGCGGAGCTTCTCCACCTCTGCCTGTTCGTCGGCCGTCCAGCCGGGTGAGGCGGGGCGTTCCACCTTGCGCCAGCCCGCGGTGTCGCTGAACCCCTCCAGGGGCTCGACGGACCAGGGCAGCCTTTTGAGCAGGGCCGACAGCTCGGCCCTGACCTGATGCAGCTCCTCCTGACCGGCCAGGAGGTCACTCGGAAAGTCATAGGTCGTAGCCACGGCGCAATGCTACGCCTGTTCGATTTAGGGGTGCGAGTTTCTTCAGTGGGTTCGTGTGTTCGAGCCCCGCGCACGAACTCGTCCTCGTCGACCGCGCCCTCGGCGTCCTCTCGCTCGTGGTCGCGGCCGACGACTGACAGGCCGGTCTCAGTGACCGGCGGCCCGCAGCTCGGCCACCAGACGGGTCGCCACCGGGACCGGCACCCCGGAGCGCTCCGCCGCGCGCAGCAACGCCCCGCCGATCGCGTCGAGTTCGAGGGGGTGCCCGGCCTCGGCGTCGCGCTGCATGGAGGACTTGGTCTGCGGCGGGAACGCGTCGTAGCGGGCAAGGGCCTGGGCCGGGTCCACCGAGGCGCCCGACGCGCGGCTGACCGCGGCCGTCTCCTCGACCAGGGCGATCAGCTCCTCGCGATGCCGTGTGCGGACGTCGCCCAGCGGGAGCGCGTAGCGCGTGGTGAGCAGGGCGAGCGGGGCGAGGAACGCCATCTTGGCCCACAGTGCCGAGGCCTCGTCCGGCAGGATCCGGGTGGCCGGCCCGGCCGCGTCCAGGGCCGCCGCCAGTGGCTCCAGGCGGTCCCTCGCCACCTTGTCGCCGCTCAGGTCGATCTCCGCGAGCGGGCTGCCGTGGACGATCTCCCCCGGCGCGACCCGTGTCGACTCCGTCCGGATCACCGCCGGGGCCACCGCCTGATCGCCGTAGCGGGCCCGCAGCGCCGCCGGGTGCTCCACGCCGTTCAGGAACGGTACGAGCGGCGCGTCGCCCAGCGCCGCGGGCGGGACGCGGTCCAGGGCCGCGTCGAGCGCGGTGTGCTTGACCGCCACCAGACAGGCGTCGACCGGCGTACGCAGCTCGGTGTCCGCCTCCACCGCGGCCGTGAAGTCGCCGTACGGGCCGCTGCGGACGTGAATCCCCGTCGTACGGAGCGCCTCGGCCGTCTCGTCCCCGGCCAGGCAGATCACCCGGTGTCCGTTCCGGGCCAGCAGTCCGGCGAGCAGGCCGCCGATGCCCCCGGGGCCCAGTACGGCCACGGTCAGTTTTCGGTCGTGCGTCATCACACGAAGTCCCTTCGTCGGTCGACCCCTTGAGTGGTGGCCGCCTCGCGACGGATCATCGCAGACGTCACAGCCGTACGGTCTCCCCGGGCTCGGGCAGGTGCAGCCGCTCGGTCAGGCCCGCCTCCGCGAACGCCTTCGTCAGCGTCGGGCCGTCCTGCGTGAAGTGGCCCCAGTGCTCGAAGTGCAGGGGTACGACATGACGGGCGCCCAGGATCACGGCCGCCTCCGCCGCCCGCTCGCTGGTCAGGGTGAGCGGGGCGTCCGGCACGAGGGGAGTGCGGGCCGCTCCCGCGAACAGCACCGCCACGTCGAAGGGGCCCTCGCGGTCGGCGATCTCGCGGACCAGGTCCAGGTCGGCGTTGTCGCCGCTGACGTACACCTTCGGCAGCCCCGCCCCGGACAGGACGAAGCCGGTGACCTCGCCGACGAGGGGTTCGGAGCCCTTGGGGCCGTGCAGCGCGGGGACGGCGGTGACGCGGACGCCGCCGACCTCCGTGTGCTCCCAGGCGGGCAGGGCGCGGACGGGGGCGCCGATCCGGTCGTACGCCGAGGCCGTGGACAGGACGAGAGGCGCGGACTCGAGGAATGTCCGGCCGGTGGTGTCGAGGTTGTCCGGGTGCTGGTCGTGGGAGAGCAGGACGGCGTCCACCGGGGCGAGGTCGGCCGCCCGCACCGCCGGGCCGGTCTTCTTCACCAGCGTGCGGGAGCCGAGGTCGTACTCGCCGGGCGCGTCGAAGGTCGGGTCGGTCAGCAGGCGTACCCCGCCGAGCGTGATGACAGAGGTCGGGCCGCCGACGTAAAGGATCTCCACAGAGGTCATGTACTGCACAATCCGGCCGATGCCCCGCGCTATTCCGGCGGCCGGGCCACACTTGAGGCATGTGCCGCAGCATCAAGACTCTTCGCCCGCCCGTGTTGCCCGAGGAGGCGACCGAGGACGAGATCCGGGCCGCCGCCCTCCAGTACGTGCGGAAGGTGTCCGGCTTCCGGGCGCCCGCCGCGCACAACCAGGAGGTGTTCGACCGGGCCGTCGACGCGGTCGCCGAGGCCACCGCCGAGCTGCTGGCCGGCCTGGAGGTGCGCGGGGCGAGCGCGCGTAAAGCGGGGTAGCGCCTGTCCGGCGGATCAGGCCCCGGCTACGCCGGCTGGCGGCGCATCACGTACGCCGCGCCGGCGCCCGCGCCGAACAGGGCCAGCACCGACACGCCGGTCGCCAGCCAGGTCGTGCCCAGCCACCGGCCGCCGTAGTAGCCGAGGGCGACGCTGTACGCCGCCCAGGCCAGGCCCGCCAGTGCGGACCAGGGCAGGAACTCGCGGATGCGGCGGTGGGCGGCGCCCGCGACGAAGGAGACGACCGAGCGGCCGGCCGGGGCGAAGCGGGCGAGGACGACCAGCGGGCCGCCGCCGCGGGCGAGGGCCGAGCCGAGACGTTCCTGCGCGGTGGTCAGCCGGCGGGAGCGGGCGATGGCGCGGTCGAGGCGGTCGCCGCCGCGCCAGGCCAGCCGGTACGCCACCAGGTCGCCGAGGACGGACGCGGTGGCGGCGCAGAGGGTGAGCAGCAGGATGTCCGGGACGTCGGCCGGGACCTTGCCCGCCGCGGTGCCCGCGGCTGCCGCGGTGGCGGCCGTGATGACGAGGACGCCGCTGGGCAGGACCGGCAGGAACACGTCGAGCAGGACCGACGCGGCCACCAGCGCGTAGATCCATGGGCTGCCGATCAGGGCGCCCACGCTCCCGAGATTCTCCAACACCGTCACTCCCCGTTTCCCCCCGTAACAGCCACACAGCGTACGCGGGGGGTGTGACAGGAGGTTCATGGGGGCTCGTGTGTCCTGCACGTGTTGTTCACCGTGCCGACACGCGAACGGCACCCGCCCCCTGCGGGGACGGGCGCCGTCGTGGAGCGGATGGGTCAGGCGGCCACGGGCGCCTTGTCCGTGGCCGGTCGGTCGGCGGCGGCCGGTGAGCGCTTCGCGAGCAGCCGGTCGAGGCCGAAGGCGCCGGAGCCGGTGAACACGAGCAGCAGGAAGGCCCAGCAGAACATCGCCGAGGCCTCGCCGCCGTTCTCCATCGGCCACAGCGCGCCCGGCTGATGGACCTTGAAATACGCGTACGCCATGGAGCCCGAGGCGATGAACGCGGCGGCCCGGGTGCCGAGGCCGAGCAGGACGAGCGCGCCGCCGACGAGCTGGATCACGGCCGCGTACCAGCCCGGCCAGGTGCCGGCCGAGACACTGCTCATGCCGAGTACGCCGAAGAGCGAGGCGGCGCCGTGGCAGGTGAAGAGCAGTCCGACGACGATACGGAACAGGCCGAGGGCGTACGGCTGGGCGCTGTTGAGGCGTCCGGTCATGTGGGGAGTACTCCTACGGTCGGACCGGTCCGTGGGGAGGACCGGTGTGGGGGACAGATCCGTGCGAGCACTCCACGCTAGGCGGGCTCAATCGATGCTTGCAAGTTCAACATTTGGCCACGGATTTGCCTCCGCTTTCGCTTCCGTTTCGCCCGTGGCAGCCCGTAGAGCGGTGCGAATGGCCTCCCTGGCCACCGTGTCGGCATCCGAAAGCGTGACCGAATCCACGCCTGGCCGGGCGCCCGCGGCGGTCACCCAGTGCACTCCCTCCGTCGGTACGCCGAACGCCAACCTCCTTGCGTGCACTTCTCCTTGACGGTCAATCAGACGGTAGGGCCGGGCCGTGACGTCCAGTCCGCCTGTCTCGTACCCGTCGACCGTGTGGGGGCGGCACTCCCCGGCCGCCAGCAGTCCGGCGAGCAGGGGGTCGGCGGTGCGTCGCACGTCAGGTTCCGGCAGCCGTGCCTCTATGAGAGTTGTCACATGGACGGCGGACCCGGGGACGTCCGGCGAGTGCGCCACCCAGGCTCCGTCCCGCTCGGTGACCGCCACCCGCGGGCCGAGCACCTCCACCACGCCCGCCTCCATGAGTGCCACCAACTCCTCGACACGGCGGCGGGGCGGGCCGATGGAGAGGAAGGCGTTGAGCGGCGTGTACCAGCGGTCCAGATGCTCGCGGCGCGAGACGCCGGTCAGGCCGCCGTGGTCGACGATCAGGCGGAGTTCGTTGCGCAGGTCGCGCAGCACGTCGAGGGCCGCCTTGAGGGGGCCGTCCACATTGCCGAGGGCGGCCTGCGCGGCGTCCTCGCGCAGTTGCGCCAGCAGCCAGGAGCGCCACTGGCCGGGGTCGGTGAAGGCGCGGCTCGTATACGGCCGGGAGATGCGGTCCCAGCTCCAGCGGTCGGCGTCCGGGACGCCGAACTCGTCCAGGATCAGGGCCTCTTGGGGGTCGCCGTGCGGGACGGCGAGGAAGCGGTCGGGGAAGTCGGGGCGCCGGGTCAGGGCCGTGTAGTAGACGGTCTCGACCTCCTTCGCGGCCAACGGCCATATCTCCGCGAGGAAGTCGGGCGCCTCACCCGAGTCGGCGCGCTTGCGGAAGCCCGCTATGGCCTCCGGGGTGAGCACGAGCGGGGTGTGCCGGCCGTACGGGCCCTTCGCGTTGTCGCCGCGCGCCTGGTACGGGACGCCGCGCCGGGAGCCGGCGTAGAGGCGGGGTTCGCGGCCGGAGGGGAGATAGCGCAGGCCGTCCGGGCCGGGGACGAAGCGCCCGCCCCGGCCGGTCGTCAACAGGGCTGTGTGGTCGAAGAAGTTGAGGCCCAGGCCGCGCAACAGCACCGGTTCGCCGGGGCGGACGGCGTCGAGGTCGACGTCGGCGGGGTTGGCGGGCGGGATGTGGCGCAGGCCGTGGCGGGTGGCGTACGCCGCCAGGTGCCGTTCCTCCGGTGTGGGGAGCGTGGGCAGATGGCCCTGGGTGAGGACGACGGCGGTGAGGCCGGTCAGGGTGCGGCCGTTGTCGAGGGTGAGGCTCTGGCGGCCGTCGGGGGCGTCGGCGAGGCGGGTGGCGCGGGCCGCGTGGGTCTCGACGCGCACGGCGGGCGGGGCCTCGCGGACCGTACGGGCGAACACCCACTCCAGGTACCGCCCGTAGTGCGCGCGGGTCGGGTACGCGTCCGGACCGAGTGCGCCGGCCGCCCACTCGTACAGGCTCGGTCCTGGCCGGATCGGTCCCGAGCAGTCCACGCTGTCGTCGGTGAACAGGGTGACCTGGCAGGCCACGGTGTTCATCAGCAGCTCGGGCGACTGCGCCACCCGCCAGACACTGCCCGCGCCGGGTGGCGCGGGGTCCACGACGTGCACGGTCAACTCGACGCCGGGTGGAAGGAGTTCAGGGACCGACGCGCACAGCCGCTCCAGGACGCTGGTGCCTCTCGGGCCGGCGCCGACCACGGCGAGGGAGACGGACGACGGCTGCGCGGTCGGTGCGGACAACGGGGAGACTCCCGGGCGTGGGGGGCGCTGGGCAGGGGCCGCCCGCCGGAAGCGGACGCTCCGCCTCATCATGCCGTCGGGGTCAACAGAAGCCAACGCCGGTCCCGGCCACCTCGTGCGCCACTCACGAATCAGTCAGCGCCGACTCCTCCACGGTCTTCAGCACGCCGTTCCTCCGCGCCTGCTCCAGCCGCAGCCGGGCCGAGCGCCCCCGCAGTGTCAGCGTCATCAGCTGGTTGCCGAACCAGGGGCCGCCCGTCCGCCGCCAGTTCACCGGCGGGCGCGGACAACCGCCGTGCACGGCGAAGCGGCGGCCCAGCACCCGGGCCGCCGCACTCCAGCCGAACCGGAAACCGAGGCGTATGGACAGTGGGACCGAGTTGTGGACCGGCGAGCAGGTCAGCTGGAGCACCCGCGCCTGAGGGCCGCCGCCGGAGGGCCATGTGGGCTCGGCGATGTACGCGTGGTGCACGTCCCCCGAGAGCACCAGCACCGTCGCGGGCGCCTCGGGCCCGGACCCCGCCTCCGCGATCAGCGCGGCCAGCGCCTCGAAGGACGCCGGGAACGCCGCCCAGTGCTCCAGGTCGGCCCGGCGCCGCAGATCCTCCCCGAACCGCGCCCAGCGCGCCCCGCGGTCACCCCGGCACAGGGCCGCGTTCCACGCCTCGGCGTCGTGCACCAGGTGGGGCAGCAGCCAGGGCAGCGAGGTGCCGACGAGGAGATGGTCGTACGACCCCCGGTCGGCCAGGGCCTGTTCGCGCAGCCACCGGGCCTCCCCGGGGTCGAGCATCGACCGGTGCTCCTCGTCGAGGACACGGGCCGCCCGGCTGTCCACCATCAGCAGCCGCACCCGCCCGAAGTCGCGCCGGTAACTCCAGCGCACCGCGGCCGGATCGGCGTCGGCCCGGCAGGCGAAGCCGCGCAACTCGTCGGTGCCGTCCGGGTGGTGGCGGACGGCGGCGTAGAGCGGGTCGGCCGCCAGCTCGTCCGGGGTGAGGTTGCCGAGGTGCTGGTACACCCAGTACGACATGAGGCCGCTCAGCAGCCGCTCCCGCCACCACGAGGTGGCCCGCATGTCCTCCAGCCAGGCCGCCGAGGTGTTCCAGTCATCAACGATGTCGTGGTCGTCGAAGACCATGCACGTGGGCACGGTGGACAGCAGCCAGCGCACCTCGGGGTCGAGCCAGGACTCGTAGTAGAGGCGGGTGTACTCCTCGTAGTCCGCGACCTCGCTGCCCGGCGGGTCGCTCAGGTCGCGGCGGGCGGCGAGCCAGCGGCGGGTGGCCGGGGAGGTCTCGTCGGCGTACACCTGGTCGCCCAACAGCACCAGCACGTCCGGGCGTTCGGCGTCCGGGTCGGCGGCGATCCGGGCCGCGAGGGTGTCCAGGGCGTCGGGGCCGACCGGGTCCTTGCCGCCGTCCGGCGGGGCCGCCCAGCGGCAGGAGCCGAAGGTGACGCGGACGGTGTCGCCGTCGGCCGGGGAGTGGAGGGCGGACGGCGGGAAGGGCGAGCCGGGCAGCGGCCACACCCGGGTGCCGTCCAGGAACACCTCGTACGCCTGCGAGGTCCCCGGGGTCAGTCCGGTCACCGGGATCAGGGCGTAGTGGTGGCCGGCGATCTGGAAGGTGCGGATCTCGCCGTGCGCGCCCCGGTCGCCGCGCACCTCGGCGGTGCACGGACGGCTCGCCTCGACCCACACGGTCGCGGACGAGCCGTCGGCGTACCTGAGCAGCGGTCCCAACCGAAGTTCGGCCACGTGATCCTCCTCCGTCGCCCCGTACGGTACGGAACGACGGGGGAGGTTGGGGAGGTCCCGGATCAGCAGGCGCTCAGGTAGTTGGTGAGCGCGCTCTTCTCGGCGGAGTCCACGGACAGGTCGTAGTAGTACTTCACCTGGACCCAGGCGCGGACGTAGGTGCAGCGGTACGAGGTGAGGGACGGCATCCAGGTGGCCGGGTCCTGGTCGCCCTTGGACTGGTTCACGTTGTCGGTGACCGCGAGGAGCTGGGGGCGGGTGACATCGTTGGCGAAGGCCTGGCGCTGTGCGGTGGTCCAGGCACTGGCGCCGGAGTCCCAGGCCTCGGCGAGCGGAACCAGGTGGTCGATGTCCAGGTCGGAGGCGGCGGTCCAGGTGGCGCCGTCGTAGGGGGAGTACCAGCTGCCGCTGGTCGCGGTGCAGGCGGAGTTGGTGACGACGTTGGAGCCGTCGCGCTTGAGGATGTACTCGCGCGTGTTGCAGGTGCCGCTGATGGTGATCCACGTCGGGAACAGGTCGCGGTCGTAGCCGGTGCGGTCCTCGGTCGCCACGGTGAGCGAGGCGAGGTAGGTGCGGGCGGTGGCGGCGCTGACCGGCGTGGGGAGGGCGGCGGAGGCGGTCGGGCCGTTGAAAAGTCCGACCGAGGCTATGAGACCGGTGAGCGCCGCGAGTATGCTCAGCCGTCGACGCGCGTAGAACTTCGGCATGCGAACTCCCTGGGGGTGAGGGGGTGTTGAGGCGTGCGGGCGAAGGAATGCTCGCCGTGCTCTGTTGCGGGGAGATGTGCGTTGGGTGAGAAGCTAGTGACGTGTACATGACACGACAAGCTTTACGGCGAAACGATCTCGTATGATTGACGGAGTTGAAGGGGAGTAGCTCTTCGCCGGACCGTCGACATACTGCTCAGCTCGTCTGAGCCGGCGCCCGGAGGCAGGTCCCTCGCGGACCTCGCCAGCGAGACCTTCGGCACAGCAGTGCACTGACCGTGTGCTGCCATGCCGAGGTGTCGTTTTCGCGGTAACACTCTCGGTGGGGCAGCCCCGACCGATTGAGGAACCTTGATCAGCTTCACCGTGACGGCCGTGGTCTTCGGCGTCGTCTTCCTGGCCGAGCTCCCGGACAAGACCGCCCTCGCCGGGCTGGTCCTCGGCACCCGGTACCGCGCGTCCTACGTCTTCGCGGGCGTCGCCGCCGCCTTCGCGCTCCATGTCGCGCTCGCCGTCGCGGCGGGCAGCGTGCTGACGCTGCTGCCGCAGCAGATCGTGCACGCGATCACCGGTGTGCTCTTCCTCGGCGGCGCGGCCGTGCTGCTGCGGAACAAGGAGGACGGCGACGAGGAGATCCGGCGGCCCGAGAACCAGTCCTTCTGGAAGGTCGCCGGGGCCGGCTTCATGCTCATCCTGGTCGCCGAGTTCGGTGACCTGACGCAGATCATGACGGCGAACCTCGCGGCCCGGTACGACGACCCGCTGTCGGTCGGCCTGGGTGCCGTGCTCGCGCTCTGGGCCGTGGCCGGGCTCGGCATCGTCGGCGGAAAGGCCCTGATGAAGCGGGTTCCGCTGGCGCTCATCACCAAGATCGCGGCCATGCTGATGCTGGCCCTCGGCGTGTGGAGCCTGTGGGAGGCCGTGAGCGCGTGAGCTGAACGGTCGGTGAACTGTTCCGGGATGCGGTGGCGGGATCATGGTCGCGTTTTGTACCGTGGAGAAACAAAGTGGCTCCCGCCCGTTTTCCCTGACCGGCGGGCGGGGCCGCCTTGTCCCGCCGGGCGACCCCCGGCGTTCCCCGCGCCCTGGAGCTGCCGATGACGGCCACCGCCGTACCCACCGCGCTGACCGCCCGCGCCCTCCTGCTGGACATGGACGGCACCCTCGTGAACTCCGACGCCGTCGTCGAGCGCTGCTGGCGGCGCTGGGCCGAGCGGCACGGACTGGACGGCGGCGAGGTCATGAAGGTCGTCCACGGGCGGCAGGGGTACGCCTCCATGGCGCTGCTGCTGCCCGACCGGCCCATGGCGCAGAACCACGCGGACAACGCCCGCATGCTCGCCGAGGAGACCGCCGACATGGACGGCGTGGTCGCCGTCCCCGGCGCGCAGGCCTTCCTCGCCTCGCTCGCCGGGGTGCCGCACGCGCTCGTGACCTCCGCCGACGTCGCCCTGTCCACCGCGCGCATGGCCGCGGCGGGCCTCGCACTGCCGGAGGTGCGGATCACCGCCGAGAGCGTCGGCGCCAGCAAGCCCGACCCCGAGGGGTTCCTGAAGGGCGCCGCGGAACTCGGGGTGGACCCCGCGGACTGCATCGTCTTCGAGGACTCCGGGGCGGGCATCACGGCCGGGCGCGCCGCGGGGATGCAGGTGGTGGGGGTCGGGCCGCGGGCCGACTTCCATGAGCCCGATGTGGTGGTGCGGGATCTGACGCAGGTGCGGGTGGAGGCCCGGGGGGACGGGGAGATCCGGCTTTACGTCGGGTGAGGTGACCTCGGCTTCATCGGTTTGCGGGCGTCACGGCTCCGTCGTCTCCGACTCCAGCCTCGCCCGTGTCGCCAGGTCGTAGACGCCGTACTGCTGCACCTGGATGCCCCGCGCCCACTGGTAGCGGGTGACCGCGTCCTCGACGGCCTGGTCGTAGTGGCCGCGCGGCTTCCTCGTGTAGAGGTTGAGCTGGGTCAGGCGCAGTTCCAGTTCCACGACCTCCTCGCCCTGGGAGCCGCGGGCCAGCACCGGTGGGGCGGTCTCCTCGGAGCTGCCGATGGTGTTCTCCGTGTTCGCGGGGGCCGCGGCCGTCGGGGTCGGTGTTGCGGTGCCGGACGCCGACGGGGTCGGCGACGCGCTGGTCCGGGACGGCGACGGGGCCGCGGACGCCGACGGGCTCGCGCTCGGGCTCGGGGACGCCGAGGTCGGCCGGGCCGGTGCCGCACTCTTCTCCGGGGACGCCGGTGCCGAGCCGGTCGACGCGTCCGGGACGCTCGCCCGGACCTCCTTCGGGAGCGCGGTGTCGCGCTCCGGGCTGTCGTACGAGAACAGGCCGCTCGCCAGGCCCGCCGCCGCGACCACGGTCACCAGGGCGCCGCCGACCGCGGCCAGGACCAGGGTGCGGCGGCTGCGCGGGCGGGGTGCGTCGGGGGTGCTGTCGTGGTGCGGAGTGTTCTCGAAGAGGCTCAGGTCCGTGGTGCTCGGCTCGGGTGGCTCGGAGATCGGGCGCAACTGCATCGTTGCGTCGGGTGCGGGTGCGGGTGCGGGTGCGGGTGCGGGTGCGGGTGCGGGTGCGGGTGCGGGTGCCTCGGGTTCCCGGCTCTCCGAGGGGGCGCGGTTCTCCGATTCCAGGGCCACGTATGGACGTATACGCAGCGGATCAAAGTCTTCCGCCGCCGCCTGTTCCGCCTCGCGCGCGTCGCGCAGGGCGTCGGACGCCCGTTGGGTGCACCCGCAGGACGGGGTGTTGTCGACCCCTCTGGGTGCCCCGCACTCCGGGCACAGGTGGCCGCTCGTCTCCGCCATGTGTTCGTCCCTCCCCTCGCGAACTCCAGAGATTATGCAGACCTTCTTCACACTCGCGTCCCGCCAGCCCCCGGAACGGTGGCTTCCAACAGGACTTGACAGGCCAAAACTGGTCACACCGACCACGATGGAGTCGTAACGAGTCTCACGGGAGGTCTTCATGGCCGCGGATGCGCACGCCAGGACGGGAGAGGTGCGGGGCGAGCGGGACGAACACGTGCCCGGGAACGTCCTCGTGTCGATCGGGGCGCTGCTGCTCGGGATGCTGCTCGCCGCGCTGGACCAGACGATCGTGTCGACCGCGCTGCCGACCATCGTCAGCGATCTGGGCGGGCTGGAGCATCTGTCGTGGGTCGTCACGGCGTATCTGCTCGCCTCCACGGCCGCGACCCCGCTGTGGGGCAAACTCGGCGACCAGTACGGGCGGAAGAGGCTGTTCCAGACCGCGATCGTGATCTTTCTGATCGGGTCCGCGCTGTGCGGGGCGGCGCAGAACATGCCCCAACTCATCGCGTTCCGGGCGTTGCAGGGGCTCGGCGGCGGTGGGCTCATGGTGCTGTCCATGGCGATCGTCGGTGACCTGGTGCCGCCGCGTGAACGGGGGCGCTACCAAGGACTGTTCGGCGCGGTGTTCGGGGCGACGAGTGTGCTCGGGCCGCTGCTGGGCGGGGTGTTCACCGAGCATCTGAGCTGGCGTTGGGTCTTCTACGTCAATCTGCCGGTCGGGGTCGTGGCGCTCGCCGTCATCGCGACCGTGCTGAAGATTCCGCGCAAGGCGACCCGGCATGTCATCGACTATCTGGGGACGTTGCTCATCGCGTCCGTCGCGACCTGTCTGGTGCTGGTCGCGTCCCTCGGCGGCACCACGTGGGGGTGGGGGTCGTCGCAGATCGTGGGGCTGGCCGTGCTCGGGGTCGGGCTGGGCGTCGCCTTCGTGGCCGTGGAGCGGCGGGCCGCGGAGCCCGTGCTGCCGTTGAAGCTGTTCCGGATCCGGACCTTCACGTTGTCCGCCGTCATCAGCTTCGTCGTCGGGTTCGCCATGTTCGGCGCGATGACCTATCTGCCGACGTTCCTCCAGGTCGTGCAGGGCGTCTCGCCGACCATGTCCGGGGTGCACATGCTGCCGATGGTGTTCGGGCTGCTGCTGGCGTCGACCGCGTCCGGGCAGATCGTGAGCCGTACCGGGCGGTGGAAGGTGTTCCCGATCGCGGGCACGGCTGTCACGACGATCGGGCTGCTGTTGCTGCACCGGCTCGACGAGTTCAGTTCCACCTGGGTGATGAGCAGTTGCTTCTTCGTGTTCGGGCTGGGGCTCGGGCTCGTCATGCAGGTGCTGGTGCTCATCGTGCAGAACGCCGTGTCGTACGAGGATCTCGGCGTCGCGACGTCCGGGGCGACGTTCTTCCGGTCGATCGGGGCGTCGTTCGGGGTCGCCGTCTTCGGGACGGTGTTCACCAACCGGCTCGGGGACAAGCTGGCCGACGCGTTCGCCCGGGCCGGGGCCGGGGGCGTGTTGCCGGGTGGGGTGACCGTGGACGGGCTGGAGGCCGATCCGCGCGACATCGCGAACCTGCCGGCTGCTTTGCGGCCCGCCGCGCTGCACGCGTACGCCTCGTCGATCACCGACGTGTTCCTGTACGCCGCGCCTGTCGCCCTGTTGGGGTTCGTGCTCGCGTGGTTCCTCAAGGAGGACCGGCTGCGGGCTTCGGTGACCGCGCCCGATGTGACGGAGACGCTGGCCAGCAATCCGGTGGAGCGGTCGTCGTACGACGAGGTGTGCCGGGCGCTGTCGGTGCTCGGGACGCGTGAGGGGCGGCGGGAGATCTACCGGACGATCACGGATCGGGCGGGGTACGACCTGTTGCCCGGGGCCAGTTGGCTGCTGCTGCGGATCAACAAGTACGGGTCGGTGGAGCCGGCGTCGCTCGTCGAGCGGAGTTCCGTGCCGCTGCCTGTCGTCATCGCGGCGGCTCGGCAGGTGGAGGAGCGGCGGTTGGCGGTGCGGTCCGGGGTGGACCTGGTGCTGACCGCGGAGGGGGTGGCGGTCGCGGAGCGGCTTGCGGAGGCTCGGGAGGCGTCGTTGGCGGAGCTGCTCGGGGACTGGTGGGGGGCCGATCGGCCTACCGATCTGGTGCAGCTGGTGGAGGAGTTGAACGCTGAGCTGTGCGGGTCCGATCGGGAGCAGCCGCAGAACGCCGGTGGGGGTCGCGGTCGCGCTGACGGTTCGTCATTCAGATAGGGCGGCCGTGTTGACGCGCCAACCGTTGCGGGCGGACACCCCCGACACGTCCCCTCACCGCCGTACGCGGGTGCCTCGCCGTGGGGCTACAGGTTCTTCGAGAACCAGTGCTCCGCGTACTTGTCGTTGTTGTGCGGGGGCGTTTCCTCGTAGCCCAGGCGTGTGTAGAGGGCTCTGGCCTCTGTCAGGTCGTGGCGGGTGTCCAGGATCAGGCGGGTGGCGCCCAGGGCTCGGGCCGTGTCCTCGGCGGACCGGACCAGGAGGGCGGCGCCGCCCTTGCCGCGTAGCTGCGGCTGGACGAACACCCTTTTCAGTTCCGCCGTTTCCGGGTCCAGGAGCTGTACGCCTGCCGTGCCCGCGGGCTCGCCTTCGTGGCGGGCCAGGAGGAGGCGGCCCTTCGGTGGGGTCAGGGCGGACCAGTCGGCTCGGGTGATCTCGCGCTCCAGTTCCTCCGGGGCCGTGCGGCGGTTCTCGTGGAGGAGGTAGTAGCGGTCGCTGACCTCTGTGTAGTACGCGCGCCAGAGGGCCGTTGCGGCGGGGGAGTCGTGGGGTTCCGGTGTGACGGTCCAGGTCATGGGCGTCATTCTCGGGCGGGGATCGGGGCGGGCCGCAAGCGGATATCGGGGGCGGGGCCGTTTGAGGGGAGTGGTCGGGGCTACTCGTAGCGCATGACTACTGGCGTGATCATCGCTCTGATCGTGATCGTGGCGGCCGTCGTCGTGGTGGCGGTCGTCCTGGCCCGGCGCGGGACCGGCGGGCGGGACCTGAAGCGGCGCTTCGGGCCCGAGTACGACCGGACCGTCGCCCGGCACGACGGGGACTCCCAGGCCGCCGAGCGCGAACTGGCCGAGCGGGTGGACAAGCACGGGTCGCTGCGGGAGCGGGACCTGGAGCCCGCCCAGCGGCAGCAGTACGAGGCCCGGTGGGCGGCCGCCCAGGAGCGGTTCGTCGAGTCGCCCCGCGAGGCGGTGAGCGAGGCGGACCGGCTGCTGGCTGAAGTGGCCGGGGCTCGCGGGTTCCCCGACGGGCAGTACGAGGAGCAGCTCGCCGCCCTGTCCGTGCATCACGCGCACCAGGTGCACGGCTATCGGCGCGTCCACCGTGTGGCGCACACGGACGCACAGGGCGGCACTGAGGAGATGCGTGAGGCCATGGTCGAGGCCCGGGCCCTGTTCGAGGAGCTCGTCGGCGCCGGTGGGCGCAGGCGTGAGCTCGCCGAATCGTCGTCCGGCGACCGGTCCGCGCGCCATGACGGCCACGGCCATATGCCGTGGGCGTTCACCCGGCGTCAGGCGAAGGGGAGTTGAGAGGCATGACGGATGCCGTGAGCGGTCCGCAGAAGGGCCAAGGGGACGGTTCGCCCCTCGTGGCGGGGCATGAGGGTTCGCCCCTCGTGGCGGGGCATGAAGGGGAGGGGCGTGGTCTCGCCAAGGAGCGCGAGACGGCTCCGCTGGTGGCCAGCCATGAGGCCGCGGGGCGTGACGCGCATGGCGGGCGGCTGTTGGCCGATGAGCAGGCCGACAAGCTCGCCGGGCAGCTCCAGCACGCCATGACCGGGTTCGTCGACGGGCCCCGGGCCGCCGTCGAGGAGGCCGACCATGTGCTGGAGGAGGTCACCTCCCGGTTCACGGACGCCATGGCCCAGCGGCGGCGCACCCTGCGCCAGTCCTGGCAGGGCGCCGAGCACGGGGACGGCAAGCACAACGGTTCCGGTGACACCGAGCAGCTGCGGCTCGCCCTGCGTGACTACCGCGAGCTGGCGGAGCGGCTACTGAAGCTCTGAGTCCGGATTCTTCGCCGCCCGGCGCTCCCGCCACTGGCGTACGACCTCTTCGACGTCGTACGGCTTCTTGCCCAGCGGGGGGCCGGGCGGTGGCCTGAACATCATGTCGCGGATCTTGACGTTGACGTCGGTGATCAGTTTGCGGACCGCGCGTTCGGAGGGGGCCGCGTAGGCGGCGGCCAGGGTGTCCTCGGCCTCTTTGCGCAGGGCCAGGGCCGGGGGGAGCGACGAGAGGCCCTCGCGGGCCATTTTGCGCTTGATCCACCACAGTTCGTCGTAGGGCGTGCTCAGTTCCGGGGGCAACGGCTCGCCCGCGCCCGGGAGTCGGTCGAAGTCGCCGCGGCCCTGCGCGTCTCGGATCTGTTTGTCGACCCAGGACTCGAACGGGACACCGGGTGGCTTTCGCTCGGTCATGCGTCCATTGTGCCGGACGCGATGGGGCCGGGCGATTTATCATGCGGCCGCTGTGCAAGGACACTTGCTCAGGAACGGATCAGGAACTGCAAAGGGAGCGCACGTGCTCGAACTCACCATGGCCGCCGTCTCCGCGGCGGAGGAGGGTGCCACGGCCGGCATGCTCATGGCCGACGCACCGAGCGAGCCCGGCGCGCTGCTGCGGGTGGGCCGCGACAAGTCCGTGTGCCGGCTCGCCACGCCCGACGACTGGCTGTTCGTCTCCCGGGTCCACCTGGAGTTCCTGTGCGGGCCGGAGGGCACCTGGCAGGTGACCTGGCTGCGCGGCTCGCAGGCCGAGCCGTCCAGCGAGGTGCGGCTGACCGTCGGGGAGTACGCCCAGCCGCTCGCCTACGGCGGGAGCGTCACGCTGCCCCGGGGCGGCAGCGGTGAGATCGTCGTCGTGGACCGCACCGCCCCGCGCAGCGTCAACGTCGGCTTCTATCACGAGGTCTGAGGCCGCCGAGGGCTACGACCGCACCCGCGCCAGCGCGAAGCCGTCGTAGCCCTTCGCCCCCACCGTCTGGATCGCCGTCGCCGTCAAGCGCGGGTGGGAGCCCAGGAGTTCGATGGCCGTGCGGGTGCCGACGACGTCGCGGCCGGTGTCGTCCGGGTCGGCGACGCGGCCGCCCCGTACGACGTTGTCCACGATGATCAGGCTGCCCGCGCGCGTCAGCTTCAGCGCCCACTCCACGTAGTGCGGGTTGTTCTCCTTGTCCGCGTCGATGAAGACCAGGTCGAAGGGGTCAGGGTGCTCGTCGGCCAGGCGGGGGAGGGAGTCGAGGGCGGCGCCGACGCGGATCTCGACGCGGTCCTCCAGGCCGGCTCGCGCGATGTTGCGGGCGGCCACATCGGCGTGGAGCTTGCTGTACTCCAGGGAGATCAGCCGGCCGTCGGCGGGCAGGGCGCGGGCCAGCAGGATGGTGCTGTAGCCGCCGAGGGTGCCGACCTCCAGGATGCGCCGGGCGCCCTGGATCTGGGCCAGGAGCTGGAGCAGCTTGCCCTGCGTGGCGGTGACGGCGATCGGCGGGAGCCCGGCCGCCTCGCTGTCCCGCAGGGCGGCTTCCAGGGCTTCGTCGTCGGGTGCGAGATGGGTGGCGAAGTAGGTGTCCACGGCGTCCCAGAGCTGCGACTCGCTCATGATTCCTCATTCGTTGAAGTTCGTAGAAGTTCGTTGAAGTTCGGAGAAGTTCGGAGAAGTAGGTGGTCGGTAGCGCTAACCGGCCTGCGGGTCCATCGGTTCCGCGGTGGTGCGGCGTACGGCGAACAGGGCCACCGCCGCCGTGAGCGCGGCCAGGGTGACCGCGACCGTCAGCAGCCAGGCCGGGATGCCGGCCACCGTGCGGAGCCGGTCCTCGTAGATGACCTGCTGGAACGGGGTGTCCGTGGCGGTGCGGCGCAGGGTGTGGTCGCCGTCGATCAGGGACGGGGTCGGGAACTCCTGGCCGATGGCCGTCAGGAACGGGGTGCCCGCGGCCAGCTCGGCCAGGGGGCTGTTGCGCGGGGGTGTGATCCGGCCGGCGAAGGTGACGCGGGGGCGGGAGCCGCCGATCGCGGAGGCCGGTTGCATGCGGTGCGCGGCCAGGACGTACAGGCCCAGCGACTGGGGGGTGCGGGCGAGGCGGGACAGCCGCATCGGGTAGACCGGCTCGTCGGCCGCGAAGGACAGGCTCAGCGGGTCCAGGATGCCCCGGAGAGGGGTGCCGGTGGTGTCCGGGGCCAGCCGGATCGCCACGTACTCCCAGCGGCGCGCCACGTACGGCTGGAGGGCGGCGCTGAGGCGGGGCGGGAGGCTGAAGCCGTGGTCGGCCAGCCAGTCGCCGAGGGCGGCCGGGTCGGTGGCGGTCAGGCGGGCCACATCGAAGGGGCCCAGCTTCTGGCGGCCCACCACGGCCACGCCGGGCGCCCTGTCCACGCCGGGCGGGGGCGCGCCCGTGTCCCGGCCGCCGCCGGAGACCAGCGGCCAGTCGCCGTCCTGCGGCCAGAAGTGGGTGCGGGTGCGGTGCACGGGCGCGGTCGTCTTGTCCAGCTCGTCGAAGAGCGCCGGGTCGCCGAGCGTCACGTCCGCGCGGTGCGGGACCGGCATGATCCAGGCCGCCCGGTCGCTGTCCCCGGCGACCGTCAGCCGCATCACGATCCGTTCCCGGCGGCCGTCCCAGCGCACCACCGACACCTCGCGCGCCACGGCGACCCGCCGGGCGGTGTCCGGGACCATGGCGCCGCAGCCGCAGGCGTACGCGGGTGCGACCAGGGAACCCAGTTGGGTCGCCCATAAGGCCAGGACGACCACGAGCATGCGACGGCGCGCCCGGCCTCTCAGGAAATCGGCCATTCCCCCCAAACCCTCCGCTGCGTGGTCGCCGGGCCCTTCAAGCGGTCACGCGGAGCATACGGGTCCGCGCCAGAGGGCTACGTACGTGATCCACAGCCCGCTCAGCGAGGCAGTGCGAGACGGGGCGGACTATCGTCATTCGGACAAACGCAGGACGGGCGTCAGGTAAAGCGGAACCGTCTGCGTCTCTTCTCCGGGGGACGGTGCGGGCCTCATAGGCTGCGCACGACAACCTTCGCGTATCGGACGTGAGGGGCGAACGGGGCGGGAGGCCCGGGCACGTGGTGAACACGAACCCCAGCGGAGGACCGGCGGAAGCGTTCGGAGCGACGGCCGTCGACACGGCCAGAGCCAGAATGCGCGTGGCCAGATTCCTGCTGTGGGTGGTCGCCGCGATACTCGCCGTCCGGCAGCTGGCCGTCGTCCTCAGCACCCCCAGCGGGGAGCGGCTGACGGATCTGGAGACGTGGGTCGGGCCCGACGGGGTCCTCCATGTGAAGGGGTCGCTGTACGACTCGACGGCGTTCACCGGCACGCCCTTCGGCGGGCTCGTCCTGAAGCCGCTCACCAAGGCGGCCGAACAGGCGCTCGGCTGGGGCTGGACCTTCGGGACGCTGCTTCTGGTCGTCGCGCTCGGACTTGTCGTCGCCCGGGCGCTGCCTCAGCCGGTGAACAGACGTACGTCCTTCTTCGCCGCGCCGGTCGCGATCAGCCTGCTGATGCTGTCGCTGCCGGTCCGCAACACGCTGTATCTCGGGCAGACCAGCATCATGCCGGTGCTGCTGGTGCTGGTCGGCTGCTTCGTCGTGCGCGGGCAGCGCACGAGCGGCCTGCTGATCGGCCTGGCCGCGGCGCTTCAGCCGACGGTGCTGCTGTTCGCCGGGCTGCTGTGGTTCACCGGGCGGCGCCGGGCCGCGCTCACCACCGGGGCCACGTTCGCGGCGAGCACGGCACTGGCGTGGGCGGCGCTGCCGCACGACTCGTACACCTACTGGGTCCACCACATGGCCGGAGCCGGTCTCGGCGGCGCCGCGGACGACCTCGCCAACCAGTCGCTGCACGGGGCGCTGCTGCGGGCCGGGTTCGAGGGGCCGGTCGAGGTCGGGCTGTTCCTCGCGCTCGGCGCGGCCGTGGCGGCGCTCGCCCTGCGGCGGGCCGTGCGCTACGCCCGTGACGGGCAGCTGCTGCTCGCGGTGGCGGTCACCGGCTGCGCGGCGATCCTGGTGGCGCCGATGGCCTGGCAGCACCAGCTGCTGTGGGTGCTGCTCGCGGTCGTCGGACGGGTCGGCAAGAAGGCCTCGGACCGGTATGTGTGGCCGGTCGCGGTGGTGCTGGTGATGACGCTGCCCGCGAAGATGATCCTGCCGAACATGGCCTCGCTCTATCCGCTGCGCGACAACGTCGTCCTGCTGGCGGCGCTGGCCGCGGCGACGGTCGTGCCGTTCCTGTCCCGGACCTCGCCGTACTACCAGACGCCGATCCCGACGGAGTACGCCGAGCCGGTCCCGGCCCGCTTCCGGCGGGTGCCGCTGCTGCCGTTCCTGAAGCGCGTGCTCAGCAGGCCCAACCTGCTGTTGGAGTTGCTGCTTATTCGTGTCACCTACGCCGCCTACCAGAAGGTACGGCTCGCGGCGACGGGCGGCACCAACTCCGAGGGCCGGGCGCGGGCCGAGGAGCACGGGCAGCAGATCCTGGACATCGAGCGGTGGCTGCACATCGACATCGAGCACTGGGCGAACCACGCGGTCGTCAAGGTCGACTGGCTGCGGAACTTCTTCGACTTCTACTACACGTCCTTCCACTTCGTCGTCCCGCTCACCGTCCTCGGCGTCCTCTACTGGCGGCGCCCCGTCGACTACCGCTGGGCCCGCGCGTCGCTGGGCTTCGCCACCCTCCTCGCCCTGGTCGGCTTCTGGCTCTACCCGCTCGCCCCGCCCCGCCTGATGCCGGGCCTGGGCGTCATCGACACGGTCCACGGCGTCCAGGACTTCTCCAAGCCGGACTACGGCACCCTGACCGCCCTGACCAACCAGTACGCGGCGATGCCCTCGCTGCACTTCGGCTGGTCGCTGTGGTGCGGGGTGGTCATCGCGATCGTCGCGCCGAAGTGGTGGTTGAAGCCGCTGGGGCTGCTGCATCCGTTCTTCACGGTGACGGCGATCGTCGCCACCGGTAACCACTGGGTGCTGGACGCGGTCGGTGGGGCGGTGGTGGTGAGCGCCGGCTTCGGGTTGTCGTACCTCTTCCAGGGGCCGCGGGCGCGGATGGTGAAGGAAGCGGCGGTGAGCGAGAAGCCGACGCCGGCGCGTGCTCCCGGGAGCGGGTGACAGGCACGCCTTCGTGGGGGTGCAATGGGGGGCGGAGGCGCCATGGACGCGGAGGCGGAGCTCGACCGGGGACGCCAGGCCTGCCGGCGGCGGGCCTGGGCGGAGGCGTACACGTTGCTGGGCAAGGCCGATGCGGTACAGCCGCTCGACGCCGCCGACGTCGAGGCGCTCGCCGAGGCCGCCGACATGCTCGGGCGGTGCGACGACGCGGTCGCCCTGCTGCGCCGTGCCTTCACGGCCCACGCGGGCAACGGTGACGTCGGGGCCGCGCTGCGGTGCGCGTTCTGGCTGTGCAAGGGCCTCGCCTGGGGCGGCGAACTCGCCCAGTCCGGCGCCTGGCTGGCCCGCGCCCAGCGGCTCGCGGCCACCGCGCCCGACTGCCCGGGCCGCGGCTATCTGACGATGCTGGAAGCCGAACTGCGCTTCCGCGCGGGCGAACCCGCCGAGATGCTCACGCTCGCCCGGCACCTCGCCACCACCGTCCCGCCCGACGCCGACCCCGACCTCCTGGCCGGTACGGCGATGACGCTCGGCCTCGCCCTGGTGAGCAACGGCGAGGTCGCGGCCGGGCTCGCCCAGCTCGACGAGGCGATGGTCGTCGTCGCCGACGGCACACCCTCGGCGCGGTGCATCGGCATGACGTACTGCGTCGTCATCGGCACCTGCCAGGAACTCCAGGAACTGCGCCGCGCCCAGGAGTGGGCCAAGGCGCTCGCCCGGTGGTGCGCGGCCCAGCCCGACTTCAGCGGCGCCTACCGGGGGCTGTGCCGGGTGCACCGGGCCGCGCTGCTCCAGCTCGGCGGGGCCTGGCCGGAGGCGGACCGCGAGGCGCGTCTTGCCTGCGCCCAGCTCACCGCGGGCTACGGCGAGAGCGCCGCGGGCAGCGCCTACTACCAACTGGCCGAACTCCACCGCCTGCGCGGCGAGCACACCGAGGCCGAACAGGCCTACCGCGACACCTTGCGCCACGGCTGGGACACCCAGCCCGGCCTCGCCCTCCTCCGCCTGGCCCAGGCCCGCCCCGCCCCGGCCGCGGCGGCGATCCGCCGGGCCCTGACGGAGACGACGGACCCGATGCGGCGGGCGCGGCTGCTGCCGGCGGCGGTGGAGATCCTGCTGGCGGAGGGGGAGGTTCCTGAGGAGGCTCTCCGCGCCGCCGAGGAACTTGTCGCTCTCGCCGATGCCCTGAGCATCGCCGCGTTGCGGCTGGCGGCCTGCCAGGCCCGGGGAGCCGTGCTGCTCGCGCAGGGAGCCGCCGGGGAGGCGCTCGCGGTGTTGCGGGAGGCCGGGCTGGGGTGGCGGGAGCTGGACGTGCCCTACGAGGCCGCCCGCGTCGGGGTGCTCGTCGCGCTGGCCTGCCGGGCGCTCGGCGACGAGGACTGCGCCGCGCTGGAGCTGGACGCGGCGGGGCAGGCCTTCGCACGGCTCGGGGCACTGCCGGACCTGCGACGGGTCGAGGGGCTCATGAGCGGGCAGCAGCGGTCGGTGCTCTCGCCCCGCGAACTCGACGTCGTACGGCTCATCGCCCAGGGCCGTACCAACCACGCCATCGCCGCCGAACTCGTCCTCAGCGAGAAGACCGTCGCTCGGCACATCAGCAACATCTTCGCCAAGCTCGACCTCGGCTCCCGTACCGCCGTCGCCGCGTACGCCTTCGAGCACGGGCTGGTCCGCTCCCCGGGTGTGTAGGAATACCCATGGCCCGGCCCGATGGAATGGGCATTGCTGTCGATGCGCCCGCCCATGGCCCGCGCGCAGCATCTAAGCGTGTCCGACGACGCGCTCACCCTCCGCGAACAGCTGCGAACGGCCCGGCTGAGGTACGCCGACAGCGCCGCCGAGCTGGGCACCCTGCTGCGGCTGCGCGGTGAACTCGCCGAGGCCGAGCGGCTGTTGCGGCAGGCCCTGGAGATCTACGAGGCCGAGCGCACCACGACCGAGGAGCTGGCATGAACACCGAACTCACCGAACTCACCGAACTCACTGAGCACATCGAGACCGTGGTCGTCGGCGGCGGTCAGGCCGGGCTCGCCACGGGGTACCACCTGGCACGCTCCGGACGGCCCTTCGTGATCCTGGAGGCGGGGGAGCGCATCGGCGACAGCTGGCGCGAGCGCTGGGACTCGCTGCGCCTTTTCAGCCCGGCGAAGTTCGACGGTCTGCCGGGACTGCCCTACCCGGGGCCCGCATGGGCGTTCCCCACGCGGGACGAATTCGCCGACTATCTCCAGGCCTACGCGGCATGGGCGGAACTTCCGGTGCGGACCGGCGTCCGCGTGCGGCGGCTGTCGTACGACGGCACGCGGTACGTCGTCGAGAAGGACGGCGGGGTGCGGTACGTGGCCGAGAACGTGGTCGTCGCCGCCGGGTACGACCGGTTGCCGAAGCTGCCGTCGTACGCCGATCAACTCAGGTCGGATGTCAGGCAGTTGCACGCCGTCGACTATCGCAACCCGGGGCAGTTGCAGGAGGGGCCCGTCCTGATCGTCGGGGCGGGCAACTCGGGCGCGGACATCGCCGTCGAGCTGGCCGCGAGCCACCGCGTCCTGCTGTCCGGGCCGCATCCCGGGCAGATCCCGTGGCGGATCGAGCGGCGGGCCTCGCGGGTGCTGACGCCGGTGCTGTTCTTCCTCTTCCGGAACGTCCTGACCGTCCGCACCCCGATGGGCCGCAAGTTGCGGCCGAAGGTGCTCGCGCACAGCGCCCCGCTGATCCGGGTGAAGGCCGCCGATCTGAAGGCGGCGGGCGTCGAGCGGGTGGACCGGGTCGTCGGGGTCCGTGACGGGCTGCCGGAGCTCGCGGACGGGCGGCGGGCGGAGGTGGCGAACGTGGTGTGGTGCACGGGCTTCCGGCCGGACGTCTCCTGGATCGACCTGCCGGTCTTCGACGACGGGGACGGTGAACCGGCGCAGCGGCGCGGGGTGGTCCCCTTGCAACCCGGGCTGTACTTCGTGGGGCGGCTGTTCCAGTACGCGATGGCCTCGTCGATGATTCAGGGCGTGGGCCGGGACGCCGAGCATGTCGCCCGGCACATCAGCACACAGCGGGTGGCCGCGCCCACGGCCCCCGAGGCGGACGCCGTCCGCCTCGGGGGAGGCAGGAACGGGGCGTGAGGACGGGGATGCTCCTGCCTCCCTCGGGGTCCGGACGGGCCGGCGGCGCCGGGAAGCCGCCGGCCCGGGAACGGGGGGAGTCAGGCCATGCCGACCTGGAGTTCCTTCACGCCGTTGATCCATGCCGAGCGGAGGCGGCGGGGGTCTCCGGTCAGGACCAGGTTGGGCATCGCGTCGGCGATCGCGTTGAAGATCAGGTCGATCTCCAGCACGGCCAGGGACTTGCCCAGGCAGTAGTGCGGGCCGCCGCCTCCGAAACCGAGGTGGGGGTTGGGGTCGCGGGTGATGTCGAAGGTGTCGGGGTCGGTGAAGACCTCGGGGTCGTGGTTGGCGGCGGCGTAGAAGATGCCGACCCGGTCGCCCTTCCTGATCAACTTGCCGCCCAGTTCGGTGTCCTGAGTGGCGGTGCGCTGGAAGGCGTTGACCGGGGTGGCCCAGCGGACGATCTCCTCGGCCGCGGTCGCCGGACGCTCGGCCTTGTACCGCTCCCACTGATCGGGGTGGGTGAGGAAGGCGTGCATGCCGTGGGTGATGGCGTTGCGGGTGGTCTCGTTGCCTGCGACGGCCAGCATCAGCACGAAGAACCCGAACTCGTCGGAGGCCAGGTTCCCTTCGTCCTCGGCGGCGACGAGGGTGGTGACGATGTCCTTCGCCGGGCACTGCTTGCGGTCGGCGGCCATGTTCATGGCGTAGGCGATGAGTTCGGTGGCCGACTCGGCGCCGACCTCCTCGGTGATCGCGTACTCGGGATCGTCGTACGAGATCATCTTGTTGGACCAGTCGAAGATCTTCGCCCGGTCGTCCTGCGGGATGCCGATGAGCTCGGCGATGGCCTGGAGGGGCAGTTCGCAGGCGACCTCGGTGACGAAGTCGAAGGAGCCGGGGTGTTCACGGGCGTTCGCCGCGATGGCGGTGGCGCGGGCGCGGAGGTTGTCCTCCAGGGCGCGGATGGCGCGCGGGGTGAACACGCGCTGCACGATGCTGCGGACCCGGGTGTGCTCCGGCGGGTCCATGTTGAGCAGGATCAGCCGCTGGGCGTCGATCGCGTCGCGCTCGATGTGCTCGTTGAAGCGGATGATCGCCGTGTTGAGGGTGGAGGAGAAGAGCTCGGGGTGGGTGGACACGTACTTGACGTCCGCGTGCCGGGTCACCGCCCAGTAGCCCTCGTCCTGGAAACCGGCGACGTTGCCCGACTGGGGAATCCAGCGGACCGGTTCCGCTCGGCGCAGCGCGGCGAACTCCGGCAGCGGAACGCGCTGTTGCAGCAGATCGGGGTCGGTGAGGTCGAACCCGTCGGGGAGCTCTGGACAGGTCATGGGGCAGCTCCAGCCGTGTTCCAGCCTTGCTCGGCGGTCTTCTGACGGTCTTCTGACGGCCCATCAGGTCGTGCGGTGAACGTAGTAACGGGTTCTAGAAGTAGCAAGAGGCGTGCACGACTCTTGCGGCGATGGACCCCCTGTCAGCAGACTGCACGTGGAACTAGAACACGTACTAGTTCCGCGTGGCGGGCCGGGCCGGGACGCCCCCGCGCCGCGCGGGTTAGAGCCTGTGTCATATTCCCGGCCGGATCAGCGCGCGGCGTCTGGTGCGTGCGATCGCAAGGCGCCGGAGCGCCCGCGTGGCGGAGTCACGTGGGCGGTTCGGCAACGCGGCGAGCGTGCGTGCCAGGCGTCGGGCGCCCGGCCGGGGATATGACACAGGCTCTGAGAAGGAGAGGAACTCCTTTCATGGCCGCGGAACCCGTGATCGTCGAAGCCGTACGCACCCCCATCGGCAGGCGCGGCGGCGCGCTCGCCAACCTCCACCCCGCCTACCTCCTGGGCGAGACCTACCGTGAACTCCTCGGCCGCACCGGCATCCCCGCCGACTGCGTCGAGCAGATCGTCGGCGGCACGGTGACCCACGCCGGCGAGCAGTCCATGAACCCCGCGCGCACGGCCTGGCTGACGATGGGCCTGCCGTACGAGACGGCGGCGACGACGGTCGACTGCCAGTGCGGCTCCTCGCAGCAGGCCTCGCACATGACGGCCAACCTCATCGCGGCGGGCGTCATCGACGTCGGGATCTCCTGCGGTGTCGAGGCGATGTCGCGGGTGCCGCTGGGCTCGGGGTCGAAGCACGGTCCGGGGAAGCCGTTCCCGGACGAGTGGAACGTGGACCTGCCCAATCAGTTCGAGGCCGCGGAGCGGATCGCCCGGCATCGCGGGCTGACCCGCGAGAACGTCGACGCGCTCGGCCTGATCTCGCAGGAGCGGGCCGCTGTCGCCTGGAGCGAGGAGCGCTTCAAACGGGAGACGTTCGCCGTGCAGGTCCCGACGACCGAGGACGAGCAGCACGCCGGACAGGGCATGTGGCGGCTCGTCGACCGCGACGAGGGCCTGCGCGACACGTCCATGGAGGCGCTGGCCCGCCTGAAGCCGGTCATGCCCACCGCCATCCACACGGCGGGCAACTCGTCCCAGATCAGCGACGGCGCCTCGGCGATCATGTGGGCGTCGAAGCGGATGGCGCGGGCGCTGAAGCTGCGGCCGAGGGCCCGGATCGTCGCCCAGGCCCTGGTCGGCGCCGACCCGCACTTCCACCTCGACGGGCCGATCGACGCGACCAAGGCCGTGCTCGGCAAGGCCGGGATGTCCCTGAAGGACATCGACATCGTCGAGATCAACGAGGCGTTCGCGTCGGTGGTGCTGAGCTGGGCGCAGGTCTTCGAGCAGGACCTGGAGAAGGTGAACGTCAACGGCGGCGCGATCGCCCTCGGGCACCCGGTCGGCGCCACGGGGGCCCGGCTGATCACCACCGCGCTGCATGAACTGGAGCGCGTGGACAAGGAGTTCGCGCTGATCACGATGTGCGCGGGCGGTGGACTGGCCACGGGCACGATCATTCAGCGGATTTAGGCAGCGGAATTGGGCTCGACAGAAGTTGACGCAGACTGGTCAACTTGCCCGATGTTCCTCAATCTCATCCTCCGCGTCCTGCCCTTCTACCTCCGCGAACCGATCGTCATCGGCATCTGCTTGACCATGGCCGGTGCGTGCTTCTACTGGTTCGTGCAGGTAGGAGGTTTGGGCAGGGGCGGCTTCGGGCTGCTGTTCCTGGCGATCGCGGTGCTGCGCGCGTATTTCTTCCGCAAGGAGTGGAGAGCGCACCAGGCGGCGAAGGTGCTGGGATTCAGACCCGGGGCGTCGTAGTACCGCTCCAGGAGACGAAGTGGCGGAACGCGGCGGGGTCGATCGTGAGGATCGGGCCCGCCGGGTTCTTGGAGTCGCGGATGGCGATGAGGGCGGGGGCGTCGGAGACCTCTACACAGTTGCCGCCCTGGTCGCTGCTGTAGCTGGACTTACGCCACTTGCTGCTCTCCATAGCGTTCCTCCATTACGCGCCGGATCATCGCCGCCGATTCCCTCAGCGGGAGCGCGGCAGCCTGTAGATGATCGTAACGGAGTGCGCAGTTATTGACCGTGTCCGGGTTCGCGGTCGGATGCGCGCTGCCGTAGCCCTCCGTGTAGACGATGGTCGGGTCGCTCGCGAAACGGTAGACGTCGAACGAGCCTGTCAGCCCTGCGTGCGCTCCGGCCGCGAACGGCAGGATCTGGATGTTGATCATCGGGTTGGTCTCGAAGGTCAACAGATGGGCCAGTTGGCCGCGCATCGTGTCCGGGCCGCCGATCTCCTGGTAGAGCGCGGATTCGCCCAGCACCGCCCAGAAGACGGGGGGCTTCTCCTTCTCGAAGATGCGCTGACGGGCGAGGCGGACCGCGGTGCGGTCGTCGAGGTTGGTCTCGTCCAGCGCGCCGAGTACGGCGCGGGCGTACTCCTCGGTCTGCAAGAGGCCGTGGATCATGTGGGTCTCGAAGGAGCAGATCTCCGTGGCCCGCGTCTGGAGCTCGGCCACCTGCCTGAACCACGCCGGGAGTTGACTCCGCAGCACCAGCTCCACGAGCCGTGACAACAACCCGTCCGACCCCAGCGCCGCGTCCGCCCGCTCGCTGAACTCCGGTGTCGGTACCTTCCTCGCCGTCTCGATCTGGCCGACCAGCGAGCCGGTGTAGTTGAGGATGTCGCCGAGCTGTTTCTGGCTGAGTCCGGCCGATTCCCGTAGCCGCCGCAACTCGAAGCCGTAGTAGTCGAGCGGCGAGGCCCCCGGGTCAAGGACGTTGATGTGCGTCACGAACAGCCCCCACTCCAGAACGGGTTGTATCCGACCTGTAGCCCAGCGTAGTCGCGGCAGTTCAGGCTCGTCCCGTGAACACATACTTTCCCCCCACCACGCACTACCGCATGCGTGTCACGGTCGGAGAGCACTCCGTCCGCCACATCCGCCGTATCGTCCGCTCGCTGCTCACCGAGTGGGAGATGCCCCAGCTGGTCGACGCCGTCGAACTGGGCGTGACGGAGCTGGTCACCAACGTCGTACGGCATGTTCCGGACCGGCGGTGCGAGGTGGTCGTGCTGAGGCGGGCGGGAGTTCGGGTCGAGGTGACGGACGGGTGTGCTCAACGGCCGGTCATGAGACGTGAGTTGGCGCCGGACGCGGAGGGCGGCCGGGGGCTCGTGCTGCTGGACGCCGTCGTGGACAAGTGGGGTGTGGTCGGTGCGGCCGGGGGAGGGAAGACGGTCTGGTTCGAGTGCCGCCGATGAGCTGCGCTCACTCCCTACCCGCTCACTCCCTACCCGCTCACTCCCGGCCCGACGCCGTCACCGCGAGCACGCCCGCCAGCACGGTCGACACCAGCAGCGGGATGCCCAACCCGTGGTCGTCCACCAGCCACGCCCCCAGCGCCGCGCCCGCGATCATCGCGACGACCGCGGCGGTACGGCGGACCCGGTGCGTTCCCGGGCCGTCGGCGGCGAGGCCGGTCAGGGTCATCGTGAGGACGGTGGTCGTGAGGTCGGCGACGCCCAGTTTGCGGACCGTGGCGTTGCGCAGGCCCATCGCGAAGGCCGTGACGGCGATGAGCGTGTAGACGGTGGCGGTGTCGTCGGGGGCGGCGAAGGCGACCACGGTGGACGCGGCCAGGAGCAGGGCCTCGGCGGCGAGAGTACGGCGGACCCAGATGCGGCGCGGGCCCTGGCCGAGGCGCTGGGCGATACGGCCGCCGACCGCCGCGCCGGCCATGAAGGCGAGCAGCGAGGTCAGGGTGTGGGGGACGGAGAAGCCGGGCGCGCCCGCCGCCGCGAAGCCGAGGACCACCACGTTGCCGGTCATGTTCGCGGTGAAGACATGGCCGAGGCCGAGATAGCTGACGGCGTCGATGAGCCCGCTGACCGTGGTCAGCGCGAGCAGCACCGGCACCAGGCGCAGGCCGCGGTCCGTGTTCGGTTCCGTGCTGTGCGTGTTCTCCGTGCTCACCGGGTCAGTGGACCACGTACGGCGCCGGGATCGTAGTGCGGCAAAAGGCGGCGGCCCCGTGGAACGGGAGCCGCCGCCTGCGCGTGCGTCGGTCGTCTGTCGTCAGACGGCTCAGTACCAGCCGTTGGCCTGCCAGAACGCCCAGGCGCCGGACGGGCTGCCGTAGCGGGAGTTCATGTAGTCGAGGCCCCACTTGATCTGGGTCTTGGCGCTGGTCTTCCAGTCCGAGCCGGCGGAGGCCATCTTGGAGCCCGGCAGGGCCTGGACCAGGCCGTAGGCGCCGGAGGAGGCGTTGGTGGCGTTGACGTCCCAGCCGCTCTCGTGCTCGACGATGTGGCTGAACGCGGAGTACTGGGCGGAGTTCGGGATCATCTTGTGGGCGATGGACTTGGCCTGGGCGGCCGAGTCGGTGGTGGCCGCCTGAGCGGGCGCCGCGGTCAGCACGAAACCGGCGGTGGCGGCGGCCATCGCGACGGTGGTGATGGCCTTCTTCGGGGAAGCGATGCGGCGAACGATGCGGGAGACGGACACGGAGAACCTTTTCTTCGGGGACGTGGTCTGTCGCGGGCGGTGCCGGTTGCGCGGGGCATCCGGTACATGCGTCGGCGCCGAGGCCCGTGGGCTTGTCGGCGCCGTGCGACGTTGTCCAGAGAAACAGGCTCGGAGCGCGTCCGCAATGACCCCTTTTGCTAGTGGTGGTCGTATCTGGGGCGGAAGGGGTTCGTGTGAGCTGGCTCTCAATGCGCAGGTCAGAGGCCGTTATGGCATGGGCATGGCGTCCGATATGTACTACTAGGGAGGTTAGTTCGTGATGTGGGTCATGTGGGGTGGTTCACCGCTCAACGGGGTTCGAATGTGACCGCGCTCTCGAAGGCGGCGCGGCGGGTGGCTCTGCGTAGTGCCCTGAGCACGGCCGGGCCGAGCGTGAAGGTGAGGACGACCGTGCACAGTGCCCGGCCCAGGTCCCAGCCCAGCGAGGTGGCCACGCAGTAGAGGAAGAAGCGGGCCAGATTGCCGGGGACGGAGTCGTCCGGCTGGAAGGCGATGTTCGAGGCCGTGCCGCTCAGGAACGGCCAGCCGGCGAGGTTGGTGATCGTGCCGTAGGCGAAGGCGGCGAGGAAGCCGTAGACCGCGAGCAGGACGAGTTCGCCACGTCCGCGCAGGCGCCGCGCGCCCGGCAGCAGCCCCGCGCCCATCGCGAACCAGCCCATCGCGAGCATCTGGAACGGCATCCACGGCCCGACACCGCCCGTGAGCAGGGCCGACGCGAACATCGAGACCCCGCCGAGGGTGAATCCGAAGCCGGGGCCGAGAACGCGGCCGCTGAGCACCATGAGGAAGAACATGGGCTCGATACCGGCGGTCCCGGCGCCGAGGGGGCGCAGGGCCGCGCCCGTCGCGGCCAGCACGCCGAGCATCGCCACCGCCTTCGGGCCGAGGCCCGACTCCGAGATCGTCGCCGCGACCACGACCACGAGCAGGATGAGCAGGCCCGCGAAGAGCCAGGGGGCGTCGGTCGCGTGTGCGGTGAGCTGGGAGCGGGGCGGGGCGAGGAAGGGCCAGCCGAGGGCCGCGACGCCTACGGCGCTCACGAGGGCGAGGGCGGTGATGGAGCGGGGGCCGAGGTGGATGACGTTCACGTTCATGAGCGTCCGATGCTTCCGAGGGCTTCCTTCACCTGGGCCACGGTCAGCCACTTCTGCGGGGCGAGGATCTTGCTGACCTGCGGGGCGAAGGAGGGGGACGCGACGACCACGTCGGCCGCCGGGCCGTCCGCGATGATCTCGCCGTCCGCGAGCAGGACGACGCGGTCGGCGATCTCGGCGGCGAGTTCCACGTCATGGGTGGCGAGGACGATGGCGTGGCCTTCGGCGGCGAGTGTCTTGAGCACGGCCGCCAGGCGGGCCTTCGCCGCGTAGTCGAGACCTCGGGTCGGCTCGTCGAGGAGGAGGAGCGGGGGGCGGGCGGTGAGGACGACGGCGAGGGCGAGGGCGAGGCGCTGGCCCTCGGAGAGGTCGCGGGGGTGGGTGTCGTCGGTGACATCGGTCATGCCGGGGAGGAGGTCGGTGACGAGGGTGCGGCAGGTGCCGGGCGCTGCGCCTGCGTCGGCGTCGGCGGCCTCGCATTCCGCGGCGATCGTGTCTGCGTAGAGGAGGTCTCTTGGTTCCTGGGGGACCAGGCCTACTCGGCGGATCAGGTCGCGGGGTGGGGTGCGGTGGGGGATGGCTCCGCCGGTGCGGACTCCTCCGGAGGTGGGGGCGATGAGGCCTACGAGGGTGTTGAGGAGGGTGGACTTTCCGGCGCCGTTTCTGCCCATGAGGGCGACGGTTTCGCCGGGGGTGAGGGTGAGGGTGATGTTGGTGAGGGCGTGGGTGGGGGTGCGGTGGACTGAGAGGGCTTGGACTTCGGCGGCGTGGGGGGAGGGCTGGATCGGGGTGGGGGTGCGTTTCTTGAACCAGCGGCGGGTGGGAGGGGTGCCTACGGGGGTGGGGGGTGTGGTGTGTTGGCGGGTGCGGGTGGTGTGTGGCTGGTCGCGCAGTTCCCCGCGCCCCTGAGGGGCGTCAGCTGTGCCGGTGCTTAGTTGCTGCCGTAGGGCTGCTGCCTTGCGCCTTGCGTCCCGCACCGTGAGGGGGAGGGGGGACCAACCTGCCAAGCGGCCCAGGGCCACCACCGGTGGGTACACCGGTGACTCGGCCATGATCTCGGCCGGGGTGCCCAGGCGCAGAGGCTCGCCCGGGCCTGGCAGGAGGGCTAGCTGGTCCGCGTACTGGATGACGCGTTCCAGGCGGTGTTCGGCCATGAGGATCGTCGTGCCCAGGTCGTGGACCAGGCGTTGGAGGACCGCGAGGACTTCCTCCGCCGCGGCGGGGTCCAGGGCGGAGGTCGGTTCGTCGAGGATCAGGGCCTGGGGGTGGGGGGTGAGGACCGAGCCGATCGCGACGCGTTGCTGCTGGCCGCCGGAGAGGGTGGAGAGGGGGCGGGACCGGAGGTCGGTCAGGCCGAGGAGGTCCAGGGTCTCCTCTACGCGGCGGCGCATCACGTGCGGAGGCAGGCCCAACGACTCCATGCCGTAAGCCAGTTCGTCCTCGACCGTGTCCGTGACGAAGTGGGAGAGCGGGTCCTGGCCCACCGTGCCTACGACGTCGGCCAGTTCGCGGGGCTTGTGGGTGCGGGTGTCGCGGCCTGCGACCGTGACCCGGCCGCGCAGGGTGCCGCCCGTGAAGTGCGGGACGAGACCGCTGACGGAGTTGAGGATCGTGGACTTGCCGGTGCCGGACGGGCCGACGAGGAGGACGAGTTCACCCTCGGGGACCTCGAAGTCGACGCCCTGGACGGTGGGTTCGGTCGCGCCGTCGTAGGTGACGGAGACGTCCTCGAAGCGGATCACGACGGCTCCTCGGGAGGCGGGGTGACGAAGGCGGGCAGCAGGCCGAGCAGGATCGCGGCCGCCGGGTAGAGGGGGAGGGTGGGGGTGGTCAGGGGGATGACGCCGGGGTGGAGGGCCGCGGGGTCGTGGACGGAGGCCCAGGCGAGCGCCGCGGCCACCGCCGCGCCGGACGCGGTCACCAGCCAGGCGCGGGCGCCCCAGGGGGCGGGGCGGTAGCGGGTGCGGGGGGTGCGGCGGCCGCCCAGGCGAAGTCCGGCGAGGGCCGCGGTCACGCCGGCGAGGAGGACGGGGACGCCGTACGTGCCGCCTTCGGCGGTCAGCAGGCCGTACGTTCCCGCGCAGACGCCGAGCAGGCCGCCGAGGGTGAGGGCGTTCGTCGTACGGCGGACGCGGGGCGGGACGTCGGCGGTACGGCCGTAGCCGCGGGCGTCCATCGCGGCGGCGAGGGCGACGGAGCGTTCCAGGGCGCCTTCGAGGACGGGCAGGCCCACTTGGAGGAGGCCGCGCAGGCCGGAGTCGGGGCGGCCGCGGAGCCGGCGGGCGGCGCGCAGGCGCTGGACGTCGGCGATGAGGTTCGGGGCGAAGGTGAGGGCGACGACCACGGCCACGCCCATCTCGTACAGGGCGCCGGGGAGGGACTTGAGGAGGCGGGTGGGGCTGGCGAGGGCGTTCGCGGCGCCCACGCAGATGAGGAGGGTGGCCAGTTTCAGGCCGTCGTAGAAGGCGAAGGTGAGGGTCTCCGCGGTGACCTTGCCGCCGAGGCGGATGCCCTGGGCCCAGTCCGGGAGGGGGACTTCGGGGAGGGTGATGATCACGTGCGTGCCGGGGAGGGGGGAGCCGAGGGTGACGGCGAAGGCGAGGCGGATGAGGAGGACGGCGAGGGCGAGCTTGACGAAGGCGGAGTACGAGCGGGCCCAGGGGGTGTGGGGGCGGCGGGCGGCCACTACGTAGGCGGACGTGGCTATGAGGAGGGCGAGGAGGAGGGGGTTGGTGGTGCGGGTGGCTGCGGTGCCCAGGGAGAGGGACCAGAGCCACCAGGCACCCGGGTGGAGGGGGGTGGGGTGGTGGGTGCGGTGAGTGGGGGGTGCTGTGGGGGGCGTTGCGCTTGCCCGCGCTTGTTGCAGCGGGCGGCTACGGCTGTGCATTTCTACGCCGTCGCGCTTGCCAAACCGCTGCCCCGCCCAGCGCCGCCACCGCTGCCGCGCCTGCCAGCAGGCCCACCGAGGGGCCCGAGTCCTTGTGTTGCTTCTTCGCGGCCGTCTCCTTCTTTCCCTTCTCGCCCGACGCCACCTGCTCCCCGCACCCCGCCTCCGGGTACCCCGCGATCGCGCACAGCAGGGCGTTCGTGTCGTAGCGCAGGGGCTTGGCCACCGAGGCCAGGGCCTCTGCCGTGGTCGCGTCGTCCGGTACGACCGCGCACCGCGTGCGGAGTGCCGGCGGGGTTTCGCCCGAGGGGGCGTCCGTCGGCGTGCCGAAGTCGATGACCAGGGCGATGCGCTTCCTGCCGTCCTCCGTGGGGGTGTCCGCGCAGATCTTCGCGAACGACGCCGTGCCGCGTGGTTTCGTCGCGTCCGACGAGTCCTCGCTCACCGCGAACCGGAAGCCCTGGACGTCGCCGTCGGAGGGGACCGCGGTGGCGGGGCCCTGGGTGGCGTAGGTCCAGGTCGTGCCGGTGCGGTCCCAGAAGGACCAGTAGCGGTAGCCGGTGGCGTGGGCGGCCTGGGTGGAGAGGGGGAGGAGGCAGAGCGCCGTCAGGAGCAGGGTGGTGACGCGGCGCATCACTGCCCGCGCTTCCGGCCGCGGAGCATGAGGCCGAAGCCGATCAGGGCGCCGAGGAGGAGACCGCCGCCGACGGCCCAGGCGACGGTGAGGGTGCCGTCGTCGTCCTTGCCGCTCTTGCCCTCGAGATGCGGGGCCTCTTCCGCGGTGGGCAGGTGCTCGGGCTTCGGGCCGGTGGCGTTCAGCAGCGTGACCAGGTTCTTGCCGCCGAAGTCACGCGGGTCCACACCGGCGGAGCGGGCCGCGAAGATGAGCTGGGCGTAGGCGGCGGGGCCGCTCTGCGCGGCCCACTTCAGGGCGTGGGTCTCCAGCCAGTGGGCGGACGCGGCGGCCTCGTCGTTGAACTCGGCGGCGGAGAGGGCGACGACGGCGTCGGCCGTGTTGCCGTAGTCCGGCTGGTCCTCGGAGCCGGGCAGGACCGACTTCAGGTACTTGTCCTTGGACATCGTCTTCGCGAGGTAGGAGGCGCCGTTGTGGACGGCCGTCTCGAAGCTGCTCGGCTTCTCGCAGGATGCGGAGGACTGGTCGTCGCCGAGGAGGATGGTCTCCGGCCCGCCGCCCATACCGCTGAGCACAGCCGCCGCCGTCGCGTCCGCGTTGGCGGTCAGCTTCCCCTTCTTGTCCGGCTGGTAGGCGAAGGCGCCCGCGCCGTCGCCGGTGCAGGGCAGGGCGAGCTTCAGCAGAGCGTCGGACGGCGTGTGACCGGCCTTCTTGAATTCCGAGGTCGAATCCACCTCGTTGCTGGAGAGGAGCGCATCGATGACCACGGACGTGGAGTTCGCGTCGGTCGCCCCGCCTGGCGTGTAGCCCCAGCCACCGTCCTTGTTCTGCACGGACCTCAGCCAGGCGACACCCTTGCGCACCGCGTCCTCGTGGGTGCTGCCGACCACGGCGAGGGCATGGACGGCGGCCGCCGTGCTGTTGGTGTCGACCATCACCTCGGCGTCACAGGGCTTGGACGGATCGGCGCGGAAAGCCGGGAAGGCGCCGTTCGCGCACTGCTGGCCGGCCAGCCAGTCCACCGCCTTCCGGGCGGGGACCACGCTCTGCTTGTTCTGCGCTATCAAGGCCCAGGACTGCCGCCACACCCCGTCGTACGTCGGGTCCCCCACCCCGTACAACCCCTCCGGTATCGCCACCGAAGGCGACGGCGAAGGCGAGGCGGACGGATCGGCGGCCACGGCCGGTGTGGCCGTGCCGATCACGGCGGTGGCGGCCAGGACCGCGGCGCTGCGGCGGACGTTCATGATCGGCGGATGCCTCTCCCTGCAAGGGAGCCGGGCGCACGGGAAACCCCCGGGCGGCTCGGCCCCGTAGACCTCGACGGTGCCGTGCACCGGCCGGATGCCGGTGCGCGTGAGCCGGTCAACTGCTCCGTGCGGGGCGATCCGGCTCGCCGCCCAGGAAAGGACGGCTCACGGTTGCGGGTCAGCGCCGGAATTGCACCGGCTTCCCCCCGTACGGGTGTGATGACGACGCGGCCACTCTACCCGGCCGTAAACAACCGGCTGAGGGGCTCCTGTGAGGGGCCTGCGCGCTGCGGATAGGTTCTGCGGCATGGAGATCACGGGGAGACTCATCGGCTCGGGGCGGGCGTCCGACGTGTACGAGATCGACGAGGAGTGGGTGCTGCGGCGGGACCGGGAGGGATACGCGGACGCCCTCGCGGAAGCGGCCGTCATGGAACATCTGCGCGGGCACGGCTACCCCGTACCCCAGGTGCGGCTCGACGCCTCCTCGCGCAGCGACCTCGTCATGACGCGGCTGCACGGTCCCACCATGCTGGCCGCCTTCGCCGCCGGGCGGATCGACGCCCGGGAGGCGGGGACGGTGCTGGCGCAGCTGCTGCGGCGGCTGCACGCCGTTCCGGGACGGATCGTCCACCTCGATCTCCATCCCGACAACGTGATGCTCACCGACGACGGGCCCTACGTCATCGACTGGGCCAACGCCGAGGAAGGCGACCCGGGGCTCGACTGGGGCATGTCCGCGGTGATCCTCGCCCAGGTGGCTGTCGGGGAGGAGGCGATCGCCGAGCCCGCCCGCGCGATGCTGGCCGCGCTGCTCGCCGACCCGTCCGACCTCACGGAGGAGGGGCTGGCGGAGGCCCTTGGGCGGCGGGCGGTCAACCCGACGATGAGCCGGGCCGAGACCGAACTGCTCGGCCCCGCCGAGCAGTTGATCAGGACTTACCTGTCCTGACCGGCGTCGGCCCTCCGAACGGCAGCCTCAGCCGCCGCGCCGCCAGCAGCCACGTACCCTCCGCCGACCTGCGGAACTCGTCCTCGTACTGACCCACCTGCACCGGCGGACCCGGCGGGACCGAGCCCTGGGCGTCGCCCTCGTGGCCGTCGACGCGGTACGTCGTGAAGTACGAGGTCGCCGTCGCGGTGTCCGGGGACGTGACCGTGACGAGGATGTTCGACATCACCCGGCGCGAGAGGCGATCCGCCGGTCGGGAGCCGAAGTACGCCCGCAGCGCCTCCCGGCCCTCGGAGTGCCGCCCGTCACCGCCCGGAGGCGGCCACTCCCAGACACCGTCCTCGGTGAACAGCTCGGCGACGGAGCCCGGTTCGCCGAGGTCGAGGCGGTGGACGAAGTCGATGATCAGGCGTTCGCAGGCGCGCTCGGCCAGGAGCTGTTCCAAGGGGTCCATGGCCGTTATGAGATCACGCGGCCACGTACGTCACCGGCTCGCTCCCCGGTACCGCCTCCGCCCGGCCCAGTTTCACCAGGCGCCGTAGGTGCGCCTCCGCCTCCGAGACGGCGATGTTCCTCGATCCGTACGGGATTTCGGCCCAGGGGCGGTTCCACTCCATGCGCTCGGCGACCTGCCAGGGCGTGAGCGGCTCGACGAGCAACATGCGCAGTCCGTCGAGGCGTTCCTCGTGGTGGGCCAGCAACTCCCGTACCCGGGCGGGCGCGTCGGTGAAGACGTACTGGTGGGCCGGGAGGATCTCCGCGGGGGCGAGGCGGCCGACGCGTTCCAGGGAGTCGAGGTAGTCGCCGAGGGGGTCGGTGACGGTGGCGTCGTCGGGGTCCTCGTACAGGCCGATGTGCGGGGTGATCTCGGGGAGCAGGTGGTCGCCGGAGAACAGGCGGCCGTGGCCCGGGAGTTGGGCGGGGTGCTGTTCCTCCAGGTGGAGGCAGACGTGGCCCGGGGTGTGGCCCGGCGTCCAGATCGCGCGCAGTCGGCGGCCGGGGAGGGGCAGGAGGTCGCCGGGGACGATCTCGCGGTCCGGTACGGCGGGGGAGAAGCCGGGGAGGCGGCGCGGGCGGGCGGTGCGCAAGGGGGCCACATGGTCCTCGGGGGCGCCCGCCGCCTCCAACTTGGCCGTCATATAGGCGAACCAGCGCTCGGGGCGGGTCTCGCCGGTGCGGCGGACGATGGCCGCGTCCGCCGCGTGCATCGCGATCCAGGCGCCGGACGCCTCCCGTACCTGGCCCGACAGGCCGTGGTGGTCCGGGTGGTGATGGGTGATCACCACTCCGTGGATCTCGGTGGGCGAGGTGCCGCAGGCGGCCAGTCCCGCAGCGAGGGTGTCCCAGGAGTCCGGGTCGTCCCAGCCGGTGTCGACCAGCACCGGGCCGCCGTCGGTGTCGACGACGTACACGAGTGTGTAGCCGAGCGGGTTGTCCGGGATGGGGACGCGGACGGAACGGACGCCACCGCCGTGATCACTGACCTGTGTCATGGGCTCCCCTGTCGCCGCGTTCCGGTCACTATAACTAGAACGGGTTTCGATGGGAGCCCGAGTCATCCATCAGTCGCGTGTTCGGGGCTGTGGACTCATGGGAGTAGAACTGGTATCAGTTCCGGTAACTGAGTATCTGATGAACCGTCAGAGTCAGCTCCCGGGGAGGCAGTCGGCCATGACCGAGCTCGTGGAACACGGACAGCTGTTCATCGGCGGGGAGTTGACCGACCCCCACGGCAAGGACGTCATCGAGGTGATCTCCCCGCACACCGAAGAGGTCATCGGGCGCGTCCCGCACGCCGCGCAGGCGGACGTGGACGCCGCCGTCGCCGCCGCCCGGCGTGCCTTCGACGAGGGGCCCTGGCCGCGGATGAGCCTCGACGAGCGCATCGAGGTCGTCACCCGCATCAAGGACGGCATCCTCACCCGGCACGAGGAGATCGCCCGCGTGATCTCCTCCGAGAACGGGTCGCCGTACTCCTGGAGTGTCCTCGCGCAGGCGCTCGGCGCGATGATGGTGTGGGACGCGGCGATCACCGTCGCGCGGAACTTCACGTACGAGGAGCAGCGCGACGGCGTGCTCGGGAAGATCCTCGTGCGGCGGGAGCCGGTCGGCGTCGTCGCGGCCGTGGTCCCGTGGAACGTCCCGCAGTTCGTCGCCGCCGCCAAGCTCGCGCCCGCGCTGCTCACCGGCTGCACGGTGATCCTCAAGCCGTCGCCGGAGTCGCCGCTGGACGCGTATCTGCTCGCCGAGATCACGCGGGATGCAGGGCTGCCGGAGGGCGTGCTGTCGATCCTCCCCGCCGACCGGGAGGTCAGCGAGTACCTGGTCGGGCACCCGGGCGTGGACAAGGTCTCCTTCACCGGGTCGGTGGCGGCGGGCAAGCGCGTGATGGAGGTCGCGTCACGGAACCTGACCCGGGTCACCCTCGAACTGGGCGGTAAATCGGCGGCGGTCGTGCTGCCGGACGCGGACGTCGAGTCGACGGTCGCCGGGGTCGTCCCGGCCGCCTGGATGAACAACGGCCAGGCGTGCGTCGCCCAGACCCGCATCCTCCTGCCGCGCTCCCGCTACGACGAGTTCGCGGACGCCTTCGCGGCGGCGGCGAGCGCGCTCGTGGTCGGCGACCCGCTGGACCCGGCGACCCAGGTGGGCCCGCTGGTCGCCCAGCGTCAGCAGCGCCGCAACCTCGACTACATCCGCATCGGCCAGGAGGAGGGCGCGAAGATCCTCACCGGCGGTGGCCGTCCGCCCGGCCTGGACAAGGGCTGGTACGTGGAGCCCACCCTCTTCGGCGACGTCGACAACTCCATGCGGATCGCCCGCGAGGAGATCTTCGGCCCGGTCATCTGCCTTCTCCCGTACGGCGACGAGGCCGAGGCCGCGAAGATCGCGAACGACTCCGACTACGGACTCAGCGGCAGCGTGTGGACGGCGGACGTGGCCCACGGCATCGAGTTCGCGCGCGGGGTGCGGACGGGCACGTACAACGTCAACACCTTCAGCCTGGACATGCTCGGCCCGTTCGGCGGCTACAAGAACTCGGGGCTCGGGCGGGAGTTCGGGCCGGAGGGCTACGGCGAGTTCCTCGAACACAAGATGATCCATCTGCCGGCCGGCTGGGAGGCGTGAGGGCGGCCATGGGGGACCGCTGGCAGGTAGAGGTCGACCGTTCGATCTGCATCGGCTCGGCCCAGTGCGTCCACCGCGCCCAGGGCGCCTTCCGACTCGACTCCGGCATGCAGTCCCACCCCGCGGAGCCGGAGACCGACGCCAACGAGAAGATCCTGGAGGCCGCCGAGAACTGCCCGGTCGAGGCGATCATGATCACGCTCCTGGGCAGCGGGGAGCCGGTGTTCCCGCCCGAGGAGTGAAGGCTCACAAGGAGGACTGGCCGCGCGGCCGAGGCCTTCGAGGAGGTGCTCGCGCACTTTCCGGATGAGCCGGATGAGCCGGATGAGAAGGACAGCGCGGTGTGGTGGTACGACGCCGCGTTCGCTTGATCCGCCGGGCAGGCCCTGGCCGCGAGGCCGCCGCCCGCGCGCCGCGCGGGGAGGGTGACCCGGCGTACTGGAACCTCGGCATCGCGGCGACGATCCAGCGCGACTGGGCGACGGCGCGGGACGCCTGGGCGGGCTTCGGCATCCAACTCCCGGCCGGGGAGGGCGAGATCACCGGCCGCTTCGGACACGCGTGCGTGCGGCTCGACACGGGCGGCGAGCGGGAGGTCGTATGGGTCGAACGGCTGTGTCCGACCCGCGGCCGGGTGGTGAACGACGAGCTGCTGCTCTTCCGGGAGTCCGAGCTGCCCACCCTGGAGGTGACGGTCGCCGCGGGCGAGCGCGCCGACCTGGAAGCGCTGGTCGGCCTGTTCACCGAGCACGGCTACGGCGTCGAGCCCGCGAGCAGCGTCCGGATGGCTGTGTGCCTGCTGCTGGAGCGGTGGGCGGCGGGGGCGGCGATCGGGCGGAGCTGGAGCCGGTTGGATAGGTCGGACAGGCGGCGCGTGGCGGCGAAAAAATATCCGGAATGTTCGGATCGGGCGGGTTCATTCCCGCTCTGGCGTTCTATTCTGGAAGTGGCCTACGGGACGAGTGAGGGAGCCCGAGCGGAGTAGCCGACTCTGGCGTGACGCGGACGCAGTGCATCCGCCGGTGCCGACGTCGACGGTCGGGCTGAGAGGCCGGAAGGCAGCGGTCAGGCCGGAAGGCGACCCCCAGAACCTGCTCCGGACCATGCCGGCGAAGGGAACCCGTCTCGTAGGTTCCCTATGTCTCCTCGGGTGCCGTGAGGTCGATCAGGCGGCACACCGTCTCGATGTCGATCTTCACCTGGGCGATGGAGGCGCGGCCCGAGAGCCAGGTGATCAGCGCCGAGTGCCAGGTGTGCTCGATGACCCGGACCGCGGAGAGCTGGTCCGGGGTCGGGTCCGCGAGCCCCATCGCGTCCAGGATGATCACCGTGGTCTGCCGGGAGACCTGGTCGACCTCGGGGGAGACGCTGCGGTCGGCGAAGGTGAGGGCGCGGACCATCGCGTCGGCCAGATGCGGCTCACGCTGGAGGGCGCGGAAGGCCCGCATCAGGGTCTCCGCGACCCGCTCCGCCGCCGTCTCGCCCTGCGGGGGCTTCTTCCGCAACGTGCCGTGCATGTGCTCCAGTTGGTCCTGCATGGTCGCGACGAGCAGATGCACCTTGGAGGGGAAATAGCGGTACAGCGTGCCGAGCGCCACCTGGGAGGACTCGGCGACCTCCCGCATCTGCACGGCGTCGAAGCCGCCCCGGCTCGCCAGCTGGGCGCTCGCGTGCAGGATGCGGCGCCGGCGGGCCTCCTGCCGTTCGGTGAGCGGCGGCGAGTCGGTCCGCACCGTACCGGCTTCGACCTTGACCGGCTTGACCGGTTTGGCCGGTGGCTTGGCTTGCGCAGGCATGGGTCGGGTCCCGTTCCGTGACAATCGGTGAGGGCGAATGATCGCACAGCATGACAGGGGCTTCGGCCGTGGCGCGAATCACCTGATCCACTGCTCACACCGCCCCTACCTGCCGGTAGATTCAGAGCCTCTTGGACGATCAAGTCTGAAACTTGTTCTAGATTAGCGTCCCGGCGTAATCTCGCGGGAAACAGCAGGGAGAAGGGGGCCCGGAGTGACCGCTGAGGCCAGTCAGGCGGGGTCCCAGGAGGACCCGGCCGCGGACGGCGAGCGACCGCTCAACATCGCACTCCTCACCTATAAGGGAAACCCGTTCTGCGGCGGCCAGGGCGTCTACGTCCGCCACCTCTCCCGCGAACTGGCCCGCCTCGGCCACCGCGTCGAGGTCATCGGCTCCCAGCCGTACCCGGTCCTGGACGCGGGACTGGAGGACCGGCTGTCCCTCACGGAGCTGCCGAGCCTCGACCTCTACCGCTCCCCGGACCCCTTCCGCACCCCGAAGCGCGACGAGTACCGCGACTGGATCGACGCCCTCGAGGTCGGCACCATGTGGACCGGCGGCTTCCCCGAGCCCCTCACCTTCTCGCTCCGCGCCCGCCGCCATCTGCGCGCGCGCCGCGGCGAGTTCGATGTCGTCCACGACAACCAGACGCTCGGCTACGGCCTGTTGGGCGACGTCGGCGCCCCCCTCGTCACCACCATCCACCACCCCATCACCGTGGACCGGCAGTTGGAGCTGGACGCCGCCGAGGGCTGGAAGCGCCGCTACTCGATACGCCGCTGGTACGCCTTCACCCGCATGCAGAAGCGCGTCGCCCGCCGGCTGCCCTCGGTCCTGACCGTCTCCGGCACCTCCCGCCAGGAGATCGTCGACCACCTCGGCGTCCGCGACGACCGCATCCACGTCGTCCACATCGGCGCCGACACCGACCTGTTCAAGCCGGACGCGTCCGTACGACGGGTGCCCGGCCGGATCGTCACCACCTCCAGCGCCGACGTCCCGCTCAAGGGCCTCATCTACCTCGTCGAGGCCCTCGCCAAGGTCCGCGTCGAACACCCCGACGCCCACCTCGTCGTCGTCGGCAAGCGAGCCGAGGACGGACCCGTCGCCCAGGCCATCGAGCGCTACGGCCTCGAAGGCGCCGTCGACTTCGTCAAGGGCATCACCGACGCCGAACTCGTCGACCTGGTCCGCTCGGCCGAGATCGCCTGCGTCCCGTCGCTCTACGAGGGCTTCTCCCTCCCGGCGGCGGAAGCCATGGCCACGGGAACGCCGCTGGTCGCCACGACCGGCGGAGCGATCCCCGAGGTCGCCGGCCCGGACGGAGAGACGTGCCTCGCCGTACCGCCCGGCGACGCGGGGGCGCTGGCCGCTGGGCTGGGCCGGTTGCTAAGTGACCCGGCGTTGAGAGCGCGGCTCGGCTCTGCCGGGCGTGAGCGGGTACTGGCGAAGTTCACCTGGGCCAGGGCTGCCGAGGGAACGGTGGCCAGGTACCGCGAGGCCATCGCCCGCTCCGCGGGCACGATTCCCGGCCGCTCCGCAGCCTTCCAGGGTGTCGAGTCCGCGACCCCCACCAGCGACACCGGTGTCTATTCCGAAAGCAGGGCCACGTGCTGACCGTCGACTTCTCCCGGTTCCCGCTCGCCCCGGGCGACCGCGTCCTGGACCTCGGCTGCGGAGCCGGCCGGCACGCGTTCGAGTGCTACCGGCGCGGCGCCCAGGTCGTCGCCCTGGACCAGAACGCCGAGGAGATCCGCGAGGTCGCCAAGTGGTTCGCGGCGATGAAGGAGGCCGGCGAGGCCCCCGAGGGCGCCACCGCGACGGCGATGGAGGGCGACGCGCTGGCCCTCCCCTTCCCCGACGAGTCCTTCGACGTCGTGATCATCTCCGAGGTCATGGAGCACATCCCCGACGACAAGGGCGTGCTCGCCGAGATGGTCCGGGTCCTCAAGCCCGGCGGCCGGATCGCCGTCACCGTCCCGCGCTACGGCCCCGAGAAGGTCTGCTGGGCGCTGTCCGACGCCTACCACGAGGTCGAGGGCGGCCACATCCGCATCTACAAGGCGGACGAACTGCTCGCGAAGATCCGCGAGGCCGGCCTCAAGCCGTACGGCACCCACCACGCGCACGCGCTGCACTCGCCGTACTGGTGGCTGAAGTGCGCGTTCGGCGTCGACAACGACAAGGCGCTGCCGGTGAAGGCGTACCACAAGCTCCTGGTCTGGGACATCATGAAGAAGCCGCTCGCGACCCGGGTCGCCGAGCAGGCCCTCAACCCGCTGATCGGCAAGAGCTTCGTGGCGTACGCGACCAAGCCGCACCTGCCGCGGGTGGACGCCAAGTGACCACTCCCCGGACAGAACACCTCGTCCTGCCCGGGGTGCTGACCGCCGAGCAGGCCGCCGCGACCGTCGCCGGCATCCTCGCCGTACAGCGGGAGGACGGCGCGATCCCCTGGTTCCGCGGCCACCACCTCGACCCGTGGGACCACACCGAGGCCGCGATGGCCCTCGACGCGGCCGGCGAGCACGAGGCCGCCGAGCGGGCGTACGACTGGCTGGCCCGGCACCAGAACGCGGACGGCTCCTGGTACGCGGCGTACCAGGACGGGGACTTCGCACAGGTCACCGACCGGGGCCGCGAGACCAACTTCGTCGCCTACATAGCCGTAGGGGTGTGGCACCACTACCTCTCGACGGGCGACGACACCTTCCTCGACCGCATGTGGCCCTCGGTCTACGCGGCGATGGAGTACGTCCTGCGGCTGCAACAGCCCGGCGGCCAGATCGGCTGGAAGGGCGAGGAGGACGGCGGCTTCACGACGGACGCGCTGCTGACCGGCTCCTCCTCCATCCACCACGCGCTGCGGTGCGCCCTGGCCATCGCCGACCAGCGTGAAGAGGCACAACCGGACTGGGAGTTGGCGGTAGGGGCACTGCGCCACGCGATCCGCCGTCACCCGGAGCGGTTCCTGGACAAGGACCGCTACTCGATGGACTGGTACTACCCCGTCCTCGGCGGCGCGTTGACGGGCGCGGAGGCCAAGTCCCGGGTGGAGAAGGACTGGGAGCGCTTCGTCGTCCCCGGGCTCGGGGTGCGCTGCGTCGTCCCCAACCCGTGGGTGACGGGCGGCGAGTCGGCCGAACTCGCCCTGGCCCTGTGGGCGATGGGCGAGTCCGACCGCGCGCTGGACATCCTCCAGTCCATCCAGCACCTGCGGGACCCGGAGACCGGCCTGTACTGGACGGGCTACGTCTTCGAGGACAAGGCGATCTGGCCCCGCGAGCTGACCACCTGGACGGCGGGCTCCCTGCTGCTGGCGGTCGCGGCCCTCGGCGGCCACGAGGCGACCTGCACGGTGTTCGGCGGGGAGCTGCTGCCGAGGGGGCTGGATCCGGACTGCTGCGCCTGATCCCCGGGCGCCGCCGGGTGCGTGGTCAGTGCCGCGTCATCCGTCCGGCGATGGCGTGGCCGACGAACAGGTAGACCACCGCTGCCAGGCCGTAACCTGCGACCACGCGGGCCCAGGCCTCGTCGAAGGTGAACAGGTCACGCGACCAGCCGGCCAGCCAGTTGGCCACGTTGTGGACGAACTGCACCAGCTCGTTGGCACGGTTGGCGTCCAACAGGTACATCAGGATCCACAGGCCCAGGATGAGGGCCATGACGTCGGCGACGATCGCTATGACCGCCCCGGCTCGATTACCGCTGCTGTATCGAGACATGCCTTTCGGATTGCCGCCGAATGCTGTATGAAACCCGGTTGGGTGGATCCGAAACGGGTGCCCTCAGGAGTTCAGCTCCGCCAGCACGCGCAGCGACTCCCGGTCGGGGGAGAGGGCCAGCAGGTCCGTCACCGGCCCCTTGCGCCACAACTCCAGCCGCTCGGCGATCCGTTCACGCGGGCCGACGAGGGAGATCTCGTCGGCGAAGGCGTCGGGGACGGCCAGCACCGCTTCCTCCCTGCGGCCTTCGAGGAACAGCCGCTGGATCCGGCGCGCCTCCTCCTCGTACCCCATGCGGGCCATGAGGTCGGCGTGGAAGTTGCGCCGGGCGTGGCCCATGCCGCCGATGTAGAAGCCGAGCATGGTCTTCACGGGCAGCAGACCCTCGGCGATGTCGTCGCAGACCCGCACCTGAGCCATGGGCGCGACGAGGAAGCCGTCGGGGGCGTCGGCGAGTGAGGCCTCGTAGACCTCGGGTCGGGTGGGGGACCAGTACAGGGGGAGCCAGCCGTCGGCGATACGGGTGGTCTGCGCGATGTTCCTGGGGCCCTCGGCGCCGAGGAGGACCGGGAGGCCCGGGCGGAGGGGGTGGGTGATGGGCTTGAGGGGTTTGCCGAGGCCGGTGGCGTCGGGGCCGGTGTAGGGGTGGGAGTGGAAGCGGCCGTCGACCTCGACGGGGCCCTCGCGGCGCAGGACTTGGCGTACGACGTCGACGTACTCGCGGGTCGCGGTGAGCGGCGACTTGGGGAACGGGCGGCCGTACCAACCCTCGACCACCTGCGGCCCGGACAGCCCCAGCCCGAGCATCACGCGCCCGCCGGAGAGGTGGTCGAGGGTGAGGGCGTGCATGGCGGTGGTGGTGGGGGAGCGGGCCGCCATCTGGGCAACGGCGGTGCCGAGCTTGATGGTTGTGGTGTGGGCGGCGATCCAGGTGAGGGGCGTGAAGACGTCGGAACCCCAGGACTCGGCGGTCCACACGGAGTCGTAACCGAGCCGCTCGGCCTCCTGCGCGAGCGGAACGTGCTCCGGGTTGGGGCCACGCCCCCAGTAGCCGAGCGCGAGACCGAGCCGCATGCCTGCCTCCTGACGGTACGTCAGACTTCGGTCGGGGAGGCGACTGTACGACAACGGCCCCCCACCCGGAAGGGAGAGGGGCCGTGTGTTGGTTGTCGCTCGGGGCTCAGCCGCGCTGGATGCCCGAGGTGTCCTGAAGGACGCCACGACGGCCGTCCTGCGTCTGGGCGACGAGGGCCGGGCCGCGCTGCTCGACGGCCAGGTACCAGGTGCCCGGCGCCAGTTCGGCGATCGGCGTCTGCGAGCCGTCCTCGGCGAAGAGGGGGCGCGGGACGGGGACGGCGAACCAGAACGGGGAGAAGTCCGACGCGGCCGGCGCGGGCTGACCCGGCTGCGGCTGACCGGCGTTGAACGGAGCCGTCGGCTGCGGCTGACCACCGTAGGGCTGACCGGGCTGCGGGGCACCGGCACCGGCGCCCGGGTAGCCGTAGCCGCCGGGGGGCTGGGCGCCGTACGGCTGCGGGGCGGCGGGGCTCTGGGCGGGGATCAGCGCGGGCTGGAGCGCCCCGACCAGCGGCGTGGCGATCGCCGCGGCGGCCAGCAGGAGCGCGGCGATGAAGCCGAGGATGAGACCGGCACCGGCGTCGGTCCGCTCACCCGGGTCCACCAGCGACCAGAACAGGCTCCAGGCGGCCAGGACCGTGAAGGCCGCACCGACGGTCCCGAGGTCCAGGCCGGCGACCTTGCGCGGCTGCGGCAGGCAGCGGTTGACCACGATCAGGACCGCGCCGATGACCCCGCCCATGTAGATGCCGAGGCCCAGGCCCAGGCTGTCCCATGAGTTCGCGTCGATGTCGTACCCGGCGATGGAGCTGAGATTGAGGAACGACGCGATGAACAGCAACACCGCTGCTCCGATCACCACGCCGTCGCCTCGAGTGAGGGAGCGGATATTCACTTCAAGGTCCTTCGGTTCAGTCGTCTCGTCATCGGCTCGCTGGAGGCGTCGCTGTCACCATGTCGCCGTCAGGCCCCGGTGTGAAGCGCGGGGGTGGCCCCTCATCGTAAAGACGACCTTATCGTCCGTCCGACGAGGCTGTCCGCAGGGATCAACCCGCGAACCACTAGCCGCGCAGGAAACTCACGATTCCTTCAGAGATCCCCTGCGCCGCCTTCTGCCGCCAAGCGCCGCTGGTCAGCTGTGCCGCGTCCTTGGTATCGCGCATGTTGCCGCACTCGATGAACACCTTGGGAACCGTTGACAGATTGAGACCGCCCAGGTCCTTACGCGTGACGAGCCCGGTGCCGTCGCCGACGTAGTTGGAGGGGGCGCTGCCCGTGGCGCGGACGAAGTTGCCCGCGATGCGCTCGCCGAGGTCCGCGGAGGAGGCGACGATCGGGCGGGTGTCGGCGGCGCCCGCGTGGACGCTGCCCGGAAGGATGACGTGGAAGCCGCGCTGTCCGGCGCCGGCGCCGTCCGCGTGGATCGAGACGACGGCGTCCGCGTGGGCCTTGTTGCCGATGCGGGCCCGCTCGTCGACGCACGGGCCGTACGGCCGGTCGCCGTCCTGCGTCAACTTCACCGTGGCGCCCTGCTGTTCGAGGAGCGTGCGCAGCCGGTGGGCGACGTCGAGGGTGAACTTGGCCTCGGTGTAACCGGAATTGGTGGATGTGCCCGTCGTATCGCATTCCTTCCAGTTCGTGCCGATGTTCACCTTCTTGTTGATCTCGGCCGTGTGCTGGAAGTTGCTCGGGTTGTGCCCCGGGTCGATGACGACGACCTTGCCCTTGAGGGGACCGGAGGCGGCGGGCGCGGAGGCGGAGGGGGTCTTGCTCGGGTCCGGACTCGGGCTCGGCTTCTCGTCGTCGGTCGACTCGGGGGCGGAGGCGGGGGCGGAGACCGGCGCGCTCGACGAGGAGACCGGCGTCCCCACGGCCCCGCTCGCGTCACCACCCGACCCGCCCACCGCCTCGTACACCACCCAGCCGAGCAACGCGCCCGGCACGAGGGCGGCCACCGCGACCGTGAGAGGGCGGCGCCTGGGGCGGCGGGGCTGGGGAGGATCGAAGTCCGGGCCTACGTACGACACGACAGCCACCCTAGCGGCGGCGCCCGGCGGCGGCGTGGCGGCTGCCGCCGGACGGGTCGTGTCATCCGAACGGCACGCCGGCGTCGCTCACGGCCGGCCGATATGCCGAGAATCTCCCATGAGATCACACCTGCGCGTCATAGCCGGCGCCTTCACGACCGTCATCGTCGCCGCGACCGTCGCCCTGGGCGCGCCCGCGGCCCAGGCCGCCGATCCGTTCCCCTGCACTCCGCCGGAGGACGCCTGCGCCGTCGACTATGTCGTCGGCCAGCCGGGCGTCGGTACCGGCAACGTCATCCAGACCCCGGTCGACATCGACATCAACGTGCAGCCCTGAAGCGCCTCAGATCCCCGTACTCACCCGTCGCAGCACGCGCAGCGTGTCGGTCGCCGAGACCTCGGTGAAGGCGCCCGACTCCAGCGCCCGCAGATAGATCCGGTACGGCGCCTGCCCGGTGAACTCGTCCTTCGGGTCCGGGTGCACGTCGTGGATGAGCAGCAGCCCGCCCTCCGCCACCTGGGGCGCCCAGCCCTCGTAGTCGGCGGTGGCGTGCTCGTCGGTGTGCCCGCCGTCGATGAAGACGAGGCCGAGGGGAGCGCCCCAGACCTTCGCCACCTGCGGGGAACGGCCGACCAGCGCGACGATGTGGTCCTCCAGACCGGCCCGGTGCAGGGTGCGGCGGAACGTCGGGAGGGTGTCCATCAGGCCGAGCTCCGGGTCGACCGTCTCCGGGTCGTGGTACTCCCAGCCGGGCTGCTGCTCCTCGCTGCCCCGGTGATGGTCGACGGTGAGCGCCGTCACCCCGGCCGCCCGGGCCGCGTCCGCGAGGAGGATCGCGGAACGCCCGCAGTACGTCCCGACTTCGAGGAGCGGGAGCCCGAGCCGCCCGGCATCGACGGCCGCCTCATACAGGGCAAGCCCCTCATGTACGGGCATGAACCCCTTGGCGGCCTCGAACGCGGCGAGGATCTCGGGCTTGGGGGCCGCGGCGGTCATCGGGGGTCCCTTTCGGTCGTACGGGGGTACGGGCGCCCATGGTGCACCACACCCCCATCACGCCGGGTGACGGGGGTGTCTTTTTAGGGGCGCGGGGAACTGCGCGACCAGCCACAGCGGCCCCGCACCCGACATACGACCTCTACGCGGTCACAGTCTCACCGGGCAACGAAAGATCCAGGTCCACGGCACTGTCATCCCCCGCGTGCGTGGCCGAAGAAGCAAGCGGCCCATGCCCGGAGGCCTTCGCCGCGAGCACGTACGCCCCCTCCGCCGGCACGGCAAGCGCATAGCTCCCGTCCTCCTCGGACAGCGTCGCTCCCGCCTGCCGCCCCCGCCGGTCGATGAGCGTCACCTTCGCCCGCGCCACAGGAACACCGTCGGCGCCCAGGACCCGCCCCCGGAATCCCCGCAGCACAGCCTCCGCACGCTCCAGGTTCGCGTCCTCCTCGCTGCTCGCGTTCAGCCGCGGCGCCCGGTCGGGCTTGGGGAGGAACAGGGCCATCAGCAGGCCGATCCCGACCGCGCCCGTCGCGATGAGGAAGGAGACCCGGAAGCCGTGCATCGTGGGGATCTCGACGCCGTTCACGGTGTTCGCTGTGTTGGCGAGGACCATGCCGATGACGGCGCTGGACACCGACGTACCGATGGACCGCATCAGGGTGTTGAGGCCGTTCGCCGCACCCGTCTCCGACGCCGGCACCGCGCCGACGATCAGGGCGGGCAGCGAGGAGTACGCGAGGCCGATGCCCGCGCCCAGCACGACCGCGATGACCAGGCTCTGCCAGGCCGCGCTCATCAGGCCGAGACCGGCGCCGTAGCCGATCGCGATGATCAGCATGCCGAGGATGAGGGTGAACTTGGGGCCGTACTTCGCGGACAGGCGGGCGTAGACCGGGGCGGTGATCATCATCGTCAGGCCCAGCGGCGCGACCAGCAGTCCGGCGACGACCATCGACTGGCCGAGACCGTAGCCGGTGGCCTTCGGGAGCTGAAGCAGCTGGGGAAGGACGAGCGAGACGACGTAGAACGAGACACCGACCATGATCGAGGCCAGGTTGGTGAAGAGGACCGCCGGGCGGGCCGTGGTGCGCAGGTCGACGAGGGGGGCCGCGGTGCGGAGCTCGAAGACGCCCCACAGGACGAGGACGGCGGCGGACGCGGCGAACAGGCCGAGCGTGGTGCCGGACGTCCAGCCCCAGTCGCTGCCCTTGGTGATGGGCAGGAGGAAGAGGACCAGGCCGGCGGAGAGGCCGAGGGCGCCGAGAGTGTCGAAGGTGCCTTCCGCGCGCATCTTCGATTCCGGTACGACGATCAGGGTGAGCGCGATGGCGAGCGCGCCGAGGCCCGCGGCGCCGTAGAAGAGGGCGTGCCAGTCGGCGTGCTGGGCGATCAGGGCCGCGAGGGGGAGGGCGAGGCCGCCGCCGACGCCGATGGAGGAGCTCATCAGGGCCATCGCCGAGCCGAGCTTCTCGCGGGGCAGCATGTCGCGCATCAGGCCGATGCCGAGGGGGATCGCGCCCATGGCGAAGCCCTGGAGGGTGCGGCCGGCGATCATCAGGAGCAGGTCGCTGGTGAGCGCGCTGACGAGGGCGCCGATCACCATGACCGAGAGGCTGGCGATCAGCATGCGGCGCTTGCCGTACAGGTCGCCGAGGCGGCCCATGATCGGGGTGGCGACGGCACCGGAGAGAAGGGTCGAGGTCAGGACCCAGGTGGCGTTGCTGGGGGCGGTGTCCAGCAGCTGCGGCAGGTCCTTGATGACGGGGACGAGCAGGGTCTGCATCACCGCGACGACGATGCCCGCGAACGCGAGCACCGGGACGACGGCGCCGCTGGCGGTGCGGGCGGGCTGGTCGGTCGGCGTAAGTCTCATGTGTGCAATGAACTCGGTGTGCCGGGGCAACTATTCCGATGCTTCGAGCCACTAACGATTTCTTTATCTTCTCTTGACGTTACGAGCTGCGGCCGGCGGCCCTGGCCTGTCCGTACGGGCCCGTGGCCCTAGGGCGAAATCCCGATGCCAGGGGCGCAGGGCGGTTGAGAGTATTACGCCCATGTCCCGAGCCGCCGAAGCCCCCGTCACCGCCGCGCCCCCTCGCCGTACCGCCCCGCCCGCCTGGGTGCTGGTGGCGCTTGCGTGTGCCGGACAGTTCCTCGTCGTGCTGGACGTGTCCGTGGTGAACGTGGCGCTGCCGTCGATACGGGCCGACCTGGGCCTGAGCGGGCCCGGGCTGCAATGGGTGGTGAACGCGTACGCGATCGCCTTCGCCGGGTTCATGCTGCTCGGCGGGCGGGCCGGGGACCTGTACGGGCGCAAGCGGATGTTCCTCGTCGGGCTCGGCCTGTTCACGCTGGCCTCGCTCGCCGGCGGGCTCGCCCAGGACGGCTGGCAGCTGCTGCTGGCGCGGGCCGCGCAGGGGCTCGGCGCCGCGGTGCTCGCGCCCTCGACGCTGACGATCGTCACGTCCGCCGTCCCGGAGGGGCCCGCACGCGCGCGTGCCATAGCCACCTGGACCGCGGTGGGCGGAGGCGGCGGCGCGGCGGGCGGCCTGGTCGGCGGGGCGCTGGTGGACGCGTGGTCGTGGCGCTGGACCCTGTTGATCAACGTGCCGGTCGGGGCCGTCGTGCTCCTCGGCGCCCTGTGGTGGCTGAACGAGAGCCGGGCCGGGGACGGGCGGCGGCTCGACCTGCCCGGCGCGGTGCTGGTGACCGCGGGCCTGGCCACACTGGCGTACGGCATCTCCCGGACCGAGGCCTCGGGGTGGGCGTCGGCGGGGACGGTGGTGCCGCTGGTCGGCGGGCTCGCGCTGATCGGCCTCTTCCTCGCCGTCGAGGCGCGTACGGCCGCCCCGCTGATGCCGCTCGGGCTGCTCCGGGTCCGGTCGGTGGCCTCGGCGAACGTGGCGATGTTCCTGTCCGGCTCGGCGATGTTCTCCATGTGGTTCTTCATGACGCTGTACGCCCAGAACGTCCTCGGCTACTCGCCGCTGGAGGCCGGTCTCGCCCTCGTGCCCAGCTCGCTCGCCGTGATCCTGGGCTCCAAGACGGCACCGCGGCTGATGCGGGCCGTGGGCGCGCGCATGGCGGCGGTCCTGGGGACGTGCGTGGCGGTGGCCGGGTTCGCGTGGCAGTCGACGATGAGCGTCGACACCGGGTACGTGGTGACGATCATGTGCCCCGGCATTCTGATGATGCTGGGCGCCGGCCTGGCGACGACGCCCCTGGCCGCGCTGGCCACGTCGGGGGCGGCGCCCGGGGAGGCCGGGCTGGTGTCGGGGCTGGTCAACACCTCGCGCACGATGGGCGGCTCGCTGGGGCTCGCGGTGATGTCGACGGTCGCGGCGTCCCGGACGGGGGACCGGGAGACGGCGGAGGCGCTGACCGAGGGGTACGCGCTGGTGTTCCGTACCGGGACCGGGGTGCTGATCGGCGGGGTGCTGCTGATGGTGCTGTGGCTGCCGCGGAGGGTGGTGGCGGTCCCGTCGAAAAAGTCCTCGAACTGAGGCAACGGTCCGGGCGGCTCATGGACTCCTTTGAACATCTAGGAGGTGCCCATGGGGGATCGCAAGGAGGCTCGGGACGCTGAGTTCCAGAGCTTTGTCATCGGCCGCTGGCCGCGGCTGATGAGGACGGCATTTCTCCTCACGGGGGAGCAGCACGCCGCGGAGGACCTGGTCCAGTCGACCTTGGAACAGGTCTACGTGGCCTGGCGCAGAGTCGGCTCGGCCGACGCCCCGGAGGCGTACGTACGGCGCGTGATGATCAACGCGCACGCAAGGAAGCACCGCAGGAAACTCAGGGAGTTCCTGGCTCCCAAGGACGACTCGGGGCTGGTCCGCGAGATCGCCGACACCGGTGACCGCATCGCGCAGGCCGAGGACCGCAGCGCCCTGGTGAAGGCGCTGGCCCAGCTGCCGCCGCGGCAGCGCGAGGCCGTGGTCCTGCGCTACTGGGAGGACCTGACCGAGACCCAGACCGCCGAGGCGATGGGCTGTTCCGTCGGCTCGGTGAAGAGCAACGCGGCCAAGGGGATCGCGAAACTCCGCGCCATACCGGGTCTGGCCGACATGGCGACGCAGGGAGGGCGGAAGTGATGAGCGCGGACCGGGAGACGAACCACGACATGACGAACAGCGACATCACCCTCCTGCTGGCCGACGCCACGGACGAGGTCGAGATCGGCATAGCCCCCTACGAGGCGGTGATCCGCGGCGGCCGCCGCCGCAAGGCCCGCCGCTGGGCGGTGGCCGCGGCCACCGCCCTGGTGATCGCCGGCTCCTCGGCGACGCTGGCGGTGGCGGGGCTGCCGGGCGGGAGCGGCATGGTGACACCACCGGCGACCCAGGCCCCCACGGCGACCCGGGCGGACCTCTACACCGCGCAGCGCACGCTGCTGGCGACCGGTGTCGAGGACGGCAAGGAGTGGCGGGTGTACATCGACGTCTGGGCGGCCCCGAGGAACGAGGCCGAGGCCGCGGGCCAGCTGGAGGCGATGGGCGAGTACGGCGACGTCCCCTCGGGCGTGACCAAGGCCTCCGAGCTGATCGGCAAGAGCTCGTACGTCACGTTCCTCAGCGACGGCGACGGTGCCGACCGGGACAACCGCAGGCCCGTCTACGAGGACGCGTTCGAGGCGACCGACGACCCCATGAGGGGCACGGACGTCGAATCCGCCGCGATCCCCTTCAGGACGACGAACGAGCATGTGGAACGCCTGGTCATCGGCATGGTCGGCAAGGACGCCGAGCAGGTCACCTGCACCTGGAGGGACGGCACGAAGACGAAGATCGACCGCCCGGCCGGCAACACCGTTGTGAGCACCGACCAGTCGGCGATCCGTACGGCCGAGGGCTCCCCGGTGGACTGGTTCGTGTGCCTGGCGCCGAAGGGGACGGGGGACGGGACGGCGGATGTGACGGGGGTGAGGTAGCAGGGAAGGCCGGTCGGGGCCGAGGTCTGGGCGGGACACGGGGGTGTCCGCCCCGGCCCGCGCCGCATCTCCGCAGGGCATGCGCGGGCGGCGTTCAGCGAGATTCTTGCGAGGAACCCCAGGCGTTTAACGCCTGGGAGGAATCACATCGTGTGGTGGCGTCACGGGAGTCCGGGCGCGGAGCGCCCGTCGGGCTGTCTGGCCGAGCCGGGCAATGCCGAACGTACGGTCGGTGGGTCACTGAATAGTGGGACTGGTGTGCGGAGGTAGTCTGTTTGTGCGGACGGCTGTCTAGCTTCGGGTGTCATGAAGCTGGTGGTGCAGGTCAAGCTGTTGCCGACGCCCGTACAGGCGGCGGCGCTTGAGACGACCCTGCACGCCTGCAACGAGGCGGCGTCCTGGGTGTCCGAGGTGGCGTTTGCCAAAGAGGTGAAGCGGAACTTCGCGCTGCGTGAGCACACCTACACCGAGATCAAGCAGCGGTGGGGTCTGGGGGCGCAGGCCGCCCAGCACGTCATCAAGAAGACCTGCGACGCCTACCGCACACTGGCGGCGAACCTGAAGGCCGGCAACCTCGGAAAGCCGTCGTCCAAGCGGTACCGGCGGGCCACCGAGAACCCGATCGCCTTCCGGCCCGAGGGCGCGCAGCCCTATGACGACCGGATGCTGTCCTGGCAGATCCCCGACCGCACCGTCTCCCTACCCTGTCCGGGCGTGTGAAGCAGGTGGCGTTCACCGCCTCCCCGGAACAGCTGGCCCGTCTGGCCCTGTACCGCAAGGGCGAGTCCGACCTGCTGCACCGGGACGGCATGTGGTTTTTGCAGGCCACCTGCGAGATCCCCGAAGCCGAACCGAACACCGACCCGGCAGGCTTCCTGGGCATCGATCTGGGCATCGTGAACATCGCGACTACCTCGGACGGCCAGATCATGGCCGGGCGCGCACTCAACCGGGGACGGCTGCGTGAACGCACGTTGCGCACCAAGCTGCAGACGAAGAACACCCCGTCCGCCAGGCGCCGGCTGAAGAAGCGCAGGCGCAAGGAGGCGCGGCGGGCCAGGGACATCAACCACAAGATCGCGAAGCATGTGGTGGCCGAGGCTGAACGCACCGGTCGCGGAATCGCCCTCGAAGAACTGACGGGCATCCGCGAACGGGTACGGTTTCGCAAGCCCCAACGGGCCACCCTGCACTCCTGGGCCTTTCACCAGCTCGGGCAGTTCATCGCGTACAAGGCCCGCCGAGCCGGGGTACCGGTGGTGTACGTCGATCCGGCACACACCTCCCGCACCTGCGCCGAATGCGGCCACATCGACAAGGCGAACCGGGTCTCCCAGGCATGGTTCGCGTGCCGGTCCTGCGGATTCGTTGATCACGCGGATCGCAACGGCTCCCGCAACATCCGCGCTCGCGCGGAAGAGTTGTGGCGACGCGGGGCGCAGTCAACCGCCCCAGACCCACCCCCGAAACCCGAGGGCGGGACCGGACGCAAGCGCAGCACCACAGCCAGTGGCGCCCGCTGTGCAAGCCCGGGACTTTAGTCCCGGGTCGTTGACTGGATGTCGTGGTCCGGGTGGGTGCGGTCGTAGGTGTCGCGGGCCTCGGCGATGACCGGGCGGTGGGTCAGGGACCAGTCGGTGAGGGCCTTGACCAGGTGGGTGAGGCTGCTGCCGGTCTCGGTGAGGCGGTAGTCGACCTGGGCCGGGACGGTCGGGTAGACGGTGCGCAGGACCAGGCCGTCGCGTTCCAGGCGGCGCACGGTGAGGGTCAGCATCCGCTGGGAGATGCCGTGGATCGCGCGCTGCAGCTCCCGGAACCGGCGTGGGCCGCCGGCGAGTTCGACGATCACGAGCACGGACCACTTGTCGCCGATGCGGTCGAGGACGTCACGGATGCCGCAGTCGGGGTGGTCCTCGTGGCCGCAGGGGTCGAGGTCGGCCGGTGCGGTGGCGAGGGGCGGGTCGGGCGTGGTGGTTACCCCCGTGTGCGTGGGTGACATGGAACTGCCTCCTTGTGGGGGGTAGTTGGGCGGACAAGGATCCAGCGTAAGCAAGTAATCAACCTGCGAGAGCCCGACGGGGGAGACATGACCGGCATGATTCTGGTGACCGGAGCTAACGGGGGCCTCGGCTCCGCCACGCTCGCGGCGCTGCGGGCGGGCGGTGCGGACGCCCTCGGCGGCAGCCGCACCCCGGGCGAGGGGATGAGACGCCTCGACTTCGACGACCCGGCCGGCATCGACCTCGCCGGGGTGTCCACCCTGGTGCTGGTCTCCGCCGGCTACGCCGAGGACGACCAGGTCGTGGCACGGCACGCGGCGGTGGTCGACGCGGCCGTGCGGGACGGCGTACGGCACGTCGTCTACACGAGCCTGACGGGCGCCGGTGACCATCTCGGGTTCGCGCTGGCCCACCGCGCGACGGAGCGGCTGCTGCGCGCGTCCGGCCTGTCGTGGACGATCCTGCGCAACGGGCTGTACGCCGAACTCTTCGGCGGGCTGCTGATGTGGTCGGCCGACGGGGCGGCCGTGGAGTCGGCGTTCGGCGACGGCGCGCTGGCCGCGGTCACGCGGGCGGACCTCGCCGAGGCCGCGGCGGTCGTCGCGGCGGACCCGGCACGCCATGCGGGGCGCGTCTACGAGTTGGTCGGTACGCCGATCACGGCGGCGGACGTGGCCGGCCGGCTCGGTGTCCCGCACCGGGGCATCGGCCTGGGCGAGTACCGGCGCAGGCTCCTCGACGAGACACCGGGCCTGCTGCCGTTCCAGCCGCCCATGCTCACCTCGATCGCGACCGCGGTACGGCACGGCTTCCTGGATGCCACCCATCCCGACCTGCCCACCCTTCTCAACCGCCCGTCCGACCCTCTGGAAACGGCGGCGACGGCGGCGTCGGCCACGAGGCCGCGGGTGGCCGTCTGAACGCTCCGCTGGAAGAGCCGCGTTGTGCCGTCGTTCGTCTGCGGCGCCGTCGTGGCTGGTCGCGCAGTTCCCCGCGCCCCTTGGGGCACTGCCGAACCGCAGTCGACTTCACCAGGTCCACTCAGCGCCGCGTCGCCGCTACACCCACCCCTGTTGACGGGCCTCCCGCAGTGCCTCCGTGCGGTTGCGGGTGCCTGTCTTGCCGATCGCGGAGGAGAGGTAGTTGCGGACCGTGGACTCCGACAGGTGCAGCGCGTCGGCGATGTCGGCGACCGTCGCGCCGTCCGCCGAGGTGCTCAGGACCTCGCACTCACGAGCCGTCAGGGGGTTGGGACCGGCGCTGAGGGCGGCCGCGGCGAGCGCGGGGTCGATGACCGTCTCGCCGGTCAGCACCCGGCGGATCGACGAGGCCAGTTCCTCCACGGGGCCGTCCTTCACCAGGAAACCGGCGGCCCCGGCCTCCATGGCCCGGCGCAGATAGCCGGGGCGGCCGAAGGTGGTCAGGATCAGCACCCGGCAGTCGGGGGCCTGGTCGCGGAGCTCGGCGGCGGCGTCCAGGCCGCTCTTGCCCGGCAGTTCGATGTCGAGGAGCGCGACGTCCGGGCGGTGCGTCAGCGCGGCGTCCACGATGAGGTCACCGGCCGCCACCTGCGCGACCACCTCGATGTCCGCCTCCATCCCGAGCAACAGCGCGAGCGCGCCCCGCATCATGCCCTGATCCTCGGCGAGGAGGACCCGGATGGACTTGGCGGGCCGGTAGTCCCGCGGCATCTCGTTCACGGCCCAAGGGTAGGGCGCGGTCGCCTGCGGCGCTTGATGCGCGGGGTCATGCTCCGGTGGGCACGGGCGCCATCCGGTCCGGGCATCCGAACTCTCCGCGGCCGAGGTCAGGTCCCGGTGGCCGCGGGCGCCACCCGCCCCGGGCATCCGAACTCTCCGCGGCCGAGGTCAGGTCCCGGTGGGCACGGACGCCACCCGCTCCGGGCATCAGATCTCTCCGCGGCCGAGGTCAGGTCCCCGTGGCCACGGGCGCCAGCTCGCTGTGGGGATCGCCCGACTTCACCAAGTGTCCTGCGTCGCCCACCTCCACCGGCAGTTCCGCCGTCACCACGAACCCGCCCCGAGCCCCTGCTCCGGCCTCCAACCGACCCCCCGCCACCGCAAGCCGCTCCCGAAGCCCCCGCAAACCGGTGCCGGTACGCGTGCCGATGCCGCCGCCCCCGCCCGCCACCCCGGCACCGGCTCCGATGCCGCTCGCCAGGGTGGCCGTACCGCCACCGCCGGCTCCGACGCCGCTTCCCGCAGGGGCCGTACCGCCGCACCCGCCCCCGTCGTCCGCCACCCGCACCCGAACCCTCCCGACCTCCCCCTCCACCGAGATCTCGCACCGAGCCACCCCCCGCCCGTGCCGCACCACATTGGTGACCGCCTCCCGGACCACCCACCCCAGCAACGCCTCCGTCTGGGCCGCGAGCGGTGGGCCGGAGTGGTGGACGACCGGCTGCACGCCCGCGGCCTCCAGGACCGACCGCGCCCGGTCGAGCTCGGTGCTCAGGCTGCCCTCGCGGTAGCCCGTCACCGCCTCGCGGATCTCCGTGAGGGCCTGGCGGCCGACGGATTCGATGTCGGTGATCTGGGCGACGGCGGCGTCGAGGTCGCGGGGCGCCAGGCGGCGGGCCGCCTCCGACTTGACCACGATCACGGACATGGTGTGGCCGAGCAGGTCGTGCAGATCGCGGGAGAAGCGCAGGCGTTCCTCCTCGACCGCGCGCCGGGCCAACTCCTCACGCGCGGCGCGCAGTTCCCGTACCGCCTCGGACAGCGACAGGATCGCCGCCGTCACCATCGTCGACAGGAACGTGGCGTAGGCGATGTTCACCGCGTCCCAGCCTTCCCGGTACGAGGAGACGGCCGCCGCCAGCGCGGTCAGGGCCAGGCCGGTCCTGCCGAGCCACGGCCCGCGGGTCACGGATCCGGTGGCCAGGCCCAGGAGGGGGAAGAAGTACAGCCAGCTGCCGCCGTAGCCGAGGGCCAGGGCGCAGGTGACCACGCCCATGAGGACCAGGGCCACCCGGGTCGAGCGGGCCTCCCGGGTCTGTTTCGTGAACGCGCGGAAGACGACGTAGATGTAGAGGGAGTTGAAGACGAACAGGCCGATGCCGCCGAGCACCGGCTGCCGCGTGCCCGCCTGGAAGAGGTTGGAGAACGCGCCCATCCCCAGCAGCAGCCAGGGCAGGAGCGAGAACCCGGTGGGCGGCGGGCCCGGCGCCTCCGACGACTTGCGGGCCTGGCGTGCCTCGAGGCTGCAGGACGCCGACTCGATCCAGTGCCACTTGTTCCATGTCTCCCGCATGCGCCGCATGCCCCGCATCCCCTGTGTCATGGCTCCACGCTACGAACCCCACCCACCCGCACGGCAGAGCCGGTCGTACGGAATCCCGCAGGACAAATGTCATACGGTCATGGACCGCACCCCCACCCGAGCTGACACTCCGTCAGGAGTCTTCACAACTCCCGTGCGCTGGGCTATACAGGGGGCGCCGGACTGGAACGCGTTCTAGATCGGCCCGTGACGACCTCGGTGCGGCCGACGGTGCGGACGGCCGTACCGGGGTCTTTGAGCCCGACTCCGAACCCGAGGGAGCCGCAGTGCCCATCGATGCCGCCAAGGCCCTTGCCGCCGAACCCCGTTCCGGCGAGATCTCCTGGAACTCCAAGGACGTGCAGCTCTACCACCTCGGCATCGGCGCGGGCGCGAATCCCGACAAGGCCGATCCCGCCATCGATCCCGACGAGCTGCGCTACACCCTGGAGTCCCGGCTGCACGTCCTGCCGAGCTTCGCGACCGTCGCCGGCTCCGGCTCGCCCGGTGTGATCAGTGGTCTGTCCATGCCTGGCATCGAGGTCGACCTGGCCCGCGTACTGCACGGCGGACAGTCGCTGACGATCCACCGCCCGCTGCCCGTCGACGGCACCGCGAACGCCACCGGCCGGATCGCCGCGATCTACGACAAGGGCAAGGCCGCCGTTCTTGTCATGCGTACTGAAGTCGCCGACGCCGAGGGCCCGTTGTGGACCAATGACGCGCAGATCTTCGTACGGGGGGAGGGTGGTTGGGGTGGTGACCGGGGGCCGTCCGGTCGGCTCGAACCGCCCGCCGGTGAGCCGGACCGGGTCGTCGAGCGGGCCGTCCGCCCGGACCAGGCGCTGCTCTACCGCCTCTCCGGCGACTGGAACCCGCTGCACGCCGACCCCGAGTTCGCCAAGGTCGCCGGGTTCGAGCGGCCGATCCTGCACGGGCTGTGCACCTACGGGATCGCCCTCAAGGCCGTCGTCGACACGCTGCTCGGCGGGGACGTGACGCGCGTGCGGTCGTACGACACCCGGTTCGCCGGGGTCGTCTACCCGGGCGAGACCCTGCGCATCCGCCTGTGGCACACGCCCACCGAGACCCGCGTGGCCGTCAGCGCCGTCGAACGGGACGACGCGCCCGTCCTCGCCGACACCGTCGTCGCACACTCCTGAACTCCGCATGACCTGAGGGGAGCCGCACCATGCGCGCAGCCGTACTGCACGAGATCGGTCAGGACAAGCTGGAGGTCCTCGACGACGTCGAGGCGGTGGGCTTCGGCCCGGGCAAGGTGCGGATCCGGGTGCGGGCCACCGGGCTGTGCCACTCGGACCTGTCCGCGATGAGCGGCGTCCTGCCGCAGCCCGCGCCCTTCGTGCCGGGGCACGAGGGCGCCGGGGAGATCCTCGAAGTCGGCGAGGGCGTAAGCAACTTGAAGGCGGGGGACCGGGTCGTCGTCTGCTGGCTGCCCGCCTGCGGTGTCTGTCCCGCCTGCAAGCGCGGCCAGACCGAGCTGTGTCTGGCCGGGTTCATGAACGCCGGCACCCCCAACTTCAAGCGCCCCGGCGGTGACCTGTTCGGCTTCGCCGGCACCGGCACCTTCGCCGAGGAGGTCGTCGTCGACGCCGGATGTGCCGTCCCGATCCCCGACGACGTGCCCTTCGACATCGCCGCGCTCATCGGCTGCGGGGTGACCACGGGACTCGGTGCGGCCCTCAACACCGCTGATGTGGCGGCCGGTTCGTCCGTCGCCGTCATCGGGTGCGGAGGTGTCGGCATCTCCGCGATCCAGGGGGCGCGGCTCAAGGGCGCCGCCGAGATCGTCGCCGTCGACCCGGTCGCCTCCCGGCGCGAGTCCGCCCTGAAGTTCGGTGCCACGAAGGCCGTTTCGCCCGACGAGCTGCCCGACGCCAAGCAACAGGTCACCGGCGGCGAGGGGTTCGACTACGTCTTCGAGGTCGTCGGCAAGTCCGCCACCGCCCGCACCGCGTACGAGAACACCCGGCGCGGCGGCACCCTCGTCGTCGTCGGCGCGGGCGCCATGGACGACTTCCTCCAACTCAACATGTTCGAGCTGTTCTTCGACGAGAAGCGCATCCTGCCGTCCATGTACGGCGGCGGCGACGTCCTCACCTCCTACGAGCGGACCATCGCGCTGTGGCGGGCCGGCCGCATCGACCTGGAGGGGCTCATCACGCACCGGGTGCCGCTCGCCGACATCAACGAGGCCCTCGACCAGATGCGCACGGGCACCGCGCTCCGTACGTGCATCGAGATCTGAGGAACCCGGACCATGTCACTGCCACTTGAGGGGCTGTCCGCGATCGTCACCGGTGCGGGCCGGGGGCTCGGCCGGGCCGAGGCGCTCGAACTCGCCCGGCTCGGCGCCGCCGTCGTCGTCAACGACTTCGGACAGCCCGGACGCGACGGCTCCGGCGCCGCCTCCGCCGCTCCCGCCGAGGAGGTCGCCGCCGAGATCCGCGCGGCGGGCGGCAAGGCGGTCGCCCACACCGGAGACGTCGCCGACTTCCAGCAGGCCGGAGAACTCGTCGGGTCGGCCGTCTCCGAGTTCGGCAAGCTCGACATCCTCGTCAACAACGCCGGCATCCTGCGCGACCGCATGGTGTTCTCGATGACCGAGGGGGAGTGGGACGCCGTCATCCGCGTCCATCTCAAGGGCCACTTCAACACCACGCACTTCGCGGCCGCACACTGGCGGGCACGCGCCAAGGAGGCCGGGGGGCGGGTGTACGGGCGGATCGTGAACACCTCCTCGGAGGCGTTCCTCGCCGGGTCGGCCGGACAGCCCAACTACGCCGCCGCCAAAGGCGGGATCGTCGGGCTCACCACCTCCACGGCCCTCGCCCTCGCCAAGTACGGCGTCACCACCAACGCCATCTGCCCACGCGCCCGCACCCGGATGACCGAGGACGTCTTCGCGGGCTTCGAACTCCCCGAGGACCGCCTCGACCCGCTCGCCCCCGAGCATGTCGCCCCGCTCGTCGGCTACTTGGCCTCCCCGGCGGCCGCCCGCGTCAACGGACAGCTCCTCGTCGTCCACGGCGGCATGGTCGCCGTCGTCGAACGGCCGCGCGTGCAGGCCAAGTTCGACAGCAAGCAGGAGACCTTCACGTACGACGAACTCGACGCGGCGCTCACCCCGCACTTCGCGCAGCGGCCGGAGGGGGAGACGTTCGGCGCGACCGAAGTGCTGGGGCTGAAACGCGCATAGCGCCAATACAGAACGGCCCCGCTCACCACGAAGGTGAACGGGGCCGTGCGTCCTGCGTCCTCAGGCCGCCGACTCGGTCTCCTCGGCCGGCTTGCGGTGCCGGCCGCGAGGGGCCGATTCACCGTCCTGAGCCGAGATCTGACCGCGGTGCCTGCCGTGGCCGGAGGCATCCTGGGAATCGGTGTGCGGCGGCTGAATCGTGCGTGCGTCGCTCATCGGAAGAACTCACCCCGTCAACATGATCTTTCTAACAGCCGGGCGAGTTTAACCGGCACCCCACGGGCCGAATCCAGACGGCCACGCCAACCGGCACTAGTTCGTTACAAGACGTGCCAGAGGCGCTTTCCCGAGCGGCACCGGACGCGGCACCACCGGTTCCACCGGCTCCGGTTCGGCGTCCGCCGCGGGCTCCGGGGGATCCGGCTCCGACGGCCCGCCGGTACCCGAGTCCGACGCCGCGTCCAGCGTCCGCCCGGCGGCCGTCCCGCCCCTGTCCGGATCCCCCGGGCCCGCGTCCCCCGCGGTCCCCCCGTTCCCGATGGCTCTTCCCTCCGTTGCCGGCATCGTCAACTCCGCGACCCCGCACGGCACTTCGTCCGTGGCGTACGGCAGCCGCAGCACCCTGTCCGGCGTCCACAGCCCGCTGCCCGCCAACCAGCCCACGGGCGCCGCGAGATGGTGCACCTGCCGTCCGTCCGGCCGCCACATCCCGACCCAGCTGCCCAACGGCCCGTCGATGCGCAGCGCCACCGCGCAGCTCTCCGGCATCAGCACCTGCCCCGGCTGGATGGCGAACGGCGTCACCGTGCACTCCGGCAGCCGCAGGCTCTCCGGGAAGCGCACCGGCAGCGTGCTGCCGATGACCCCCCAGCCCAACCGTTCCTGCCCCGGCGACGGCGCGTCGGAGGCGATCAGCAGCAGCCCGCTGTCCGGGTCGGCCAGCAGCAGCCGGTCGTCGCTGCCCGCCGCGATCTGGAGCAGCGGCGACACCTCGCCGCCCCGCGCCAGGTCCACCACGATCGCCTTGGTGCAGCCGCCGACCTCCCGGTCCAGGGCCAGCATCCGCCCGGCCCGGTCCAGCCACACCCCGCCCGAACAGCGCCCCGGGATCTCCGCGAGATGCTCCGGGCCGAAGGCGCCCCCCGCCACGAGCCACACCGCCGTCGTCCGCCGGCCCACGGCGAGGGCGTACGCCTTCTCCCCGTCCGGGGCCGGCGGCAGCAGCCGCAGCCGGGTCCCCTCGTCCGGGCACTCGACCGCGCCGAGCAGCAGTTCGCCGGTGCCGGGGCCGGTCGGGTAGAGCAGCGAGAAGTTGTGCCGCCCGTCCGCGAACCGCCGGATCAGAACTCGCCCGTCGGCCATCGGCTGCACCTCGGTGCCCGGCTCCTCCGGCTGGTTGCCGGGCAGCGGCACCGCGTACGGCTCCGGGCCGTCCATCGTCCAGCGCTCCGGGAACCAGGAGTCGCCGTCACGCGTGAGGCGGGCGGCATACGCGCCGTCCGCGGTGATCACGCAGCCAGCCTGCGGCGTACCGTCCTCGTCCGCCGCCGTGGGCTCGATCGCACAGGCCGTCATCGTTCGGTCACCTCCGGCCACGAAGCTAGTTTTCGCACGCACGGACGTGGGAGCAGGCGATGACCGCTTCACACAAAGGGGTGGCCCAGGAACGATTCGCCTGAGGAAACGGAGGTGGGTGTGCTGGGCGGGGCCAAGGAGAGCCACACCGGTACAAGGGCACAGAACAGCCAGGTAGCCTTTTGTGCGTGCCCCGTCTGTCTGAAGTCATCGCCGCGCTGGAGACCCTGTGGCCCGCCGAGCGGGCCGAGTCCTGGGACGCGGTCGGCACCGTCGTGGGCGACCCCGACCAGGAGGTCACGCGGGTCCTGTTCGCCGTCGACCCGGTCCAGGAGATCGTCGACGAGGCCGTGAAGCTGGAAGCCGACCTGCTGGTCACCCACCACCCGCTCTATCTGCGCGGTACGACGACGGTCGCGGCGACCCACTTCAAGGGCCGGGTCGTCCACACCCTCATCAAGAACGACATCGCGCTGCACGTGGCCCACACCAACGCGGACACCGCCGACCCGGGTGTCTCCGACGCCCTCGCCGGCGCCCTGGATCTCCGTGTCGTACGACCCCTAGTGCCGGACCCGGCCGACCCGAGCGGCCGCCGGGGCCTCGGCCGGATCTGCGAGCTGGACCACCCGCTGACCGTGCGCGAGCTGGCCGCACGCACCGCCGAACGCCTCCCCGCCACCGCGCAGGGCATCCGCGTCGCCGGCGACCCCGAGGCCGTCGTCCGCACGGTCGCCGTCAGCGGTGGCTCCGGCGACAGTCTGTTCGACGTCGTACGCGCCGCCGGCGTGGACGCCTTCCTCACCGCCGACCTGCGCCACCACCCCGCCTCCGAGGCGCGGGCCCACAGTCCTCTCGCGCTGCTCGACGCGGCGCACTGGGCCACCGAATGGCCCTGGTGCGAGCTGGGCGCCGCCCAGCTCGACGAGATCTCCGACCGGGAGGGATGGGACCTCAGGGTCCACGTCTCCCGCACGGTCACCGACCCCTGGACCGCCCACGCGGCGTCCACCACGCCTACCGACCTGGGAGCCCCCAACTGAACGCCGCGCCCGCCGACCAGATTCGTCTTCTCGACGTCCAGGCCCTGGACGTCCGCCTGCAGCAGCTCGCCCACAAGCGGAGGTCGCTGCCCGAGCACGCCGAGATCGAGTCGCTGACCAAGGACGCGACCCAGCTGCGCGACCTCCTCGTCGCCGCGCAGACCGAGGAGAGCGACACCGCCCGCGAGCAGACCAAGGCCGAGCAGGACGTCGACCAGGTCCGCCAGCGTGCCGCCCGCGACCAGCAGCGCCTGGACTCCGGCGCGGTCACGTCCCCGAAGGACCTGGAGAACCTCCAGCGCGAGATCGCCTCCCTCGCCAAGCGCCAGGGCGACCTGGAGGACATCGTCCTGGAGGTCATGGAGCGCCGTGAGTCCGCCCAGGAGCGGGTCGCCGAGCTGACCGAGCGGGTCGGCGCGGTCCAGGGCAAGATCGACGACGCGACGGCCCGCCGGGAGGCCGCGTACGAGGGCATCGACGGTGAGGTCGCCACGGTCACCAAGGAGCGCGAGGTCATCGCCGGCACCATCCCCGCGGACCTGCTCAAGCTCTACGACAAGCTGCGCGAGCAGCAGGGCGGCATCGGTGCGGCGAAGCTGTACCAGCGCACCTGCCAGGGCTGCCGCCAGGAGCTGGCGATCACGGACATCAACGAGATCCGCGCGGCGGCGCCCGACACGGTCGTCCGCTGCGAGAACTGCCGCCGCATCCTGGTGCGCACGGCCGAGTCGGGTCTGTAAGGGGCTTACGCGGTGCGGGAGTTCATCGTCGAGGCGGACGGCGGGTCGCGGGGCAACCCCGGCCCGGCCGGGTACGGCTCGGTCGTCATCGACCCGGCGACGGGCGAGACGCTGGCGGAACGGGCCGAGTACATCGGGGTCGCGACCAACAACGTCGCCGAGTACCGGGGGTTGGTGGCGGGCCTGCGCGCGGCGCACGACCTGGACCCCTCCGCCTCCGTCCACGTCCGCATGGACTCCAAGCTCGTCGTCGAGCAGATGTCGGGCCGCTGGAAGATCAAGCACCCGGACATGAAGCCGCTGGCGATGGAGGCGGCACGGGTGTTCCCGCCGGATCGGGTGACGTACGAGTGGATCCCGCGCGAGCGGAACAAGCATGCGGATCGGTTGGCGAACGAGGCGATGGACGCCGGGGCGCGGGGGGAGCAGTGGTCGGCGTCGAGTTCGGTGGCGGAGTTGCAGGCGAGGGCGGCCGCGTCCGCCGGCTCCGTCGCGTCCGCCGTGCCTGAGGCGTCCGGCCCGCCGGGAGACGCGGCGGCGGGGGCGGCGCGAGTTCGGGCGGCGCTGGGGGTTGCCTCTGCCACGACGGCTTCGGCGTCCTCTGCGGCTGCCTCTTCTTCGTCCCGCCGCGGAGCGGCGGAGTCTTCGGGCGGCGGAGCCGCTAAAGCCGACGCTGATGTCCGTGCCGCTCAGAGCGTCGCCGGCTCCGGCTGGGCCCCGGCGGACATGGGAGCGCCGGCGACCTTCGTGCTGTTGCGGCACGGGGAGACGCCGTTGACTCCGCAGAAGCGGTTCTCGGGGAGCGGGGGGACCGACCCGTCGCTGTCCGAGGTGGGTCAGGAGCAGGCGCGGCTGGTCGGGGAGGCGCTGGCCCGGCGTGGCACCGTACAGGAGATCCTGGCGTCGCCTCTCGCCCGTACCCGGCAGACCGCGGCCGCCGTGGCCGAGCGCCTCGGGCTCGACGTGACCGTCGAGGACGGCCTGCGGGAGACCGACTTCGGGGCGTGGGAGGGGCTGACCTTCGGTGAGGTGCGGGAGCGGTACCCCGACGACCTGAACCGCTGGCTCGCCGACCCCGACGCCGAACCCACCGGCGGCGGCGAGAGCTTCGCGGCGACGGCCACCCGTATCGCCGCCACCCGCGACAAGCTGATCGCGACGTACGCGGGCCGAACCGTCCTGCTCGTCACGCACGTCACACCGATCAAGACGTTCGTACGCCTCGCCCTGGGCGCCCCGCCGGAGTCCCTGTTCCGCATGGAACTCAGCGCGGCCTCCCTGTCCGCGGTGGCGTACTACGCAGACGGCAACGCCAGCGTCCGCCTCTTCAACGACACGTCCCACCTGCGTCCCTGAGCCCGGCGGCCTCCCGGGCCAGCTCCTCGACCCGCGCCCAGTCCCGCGCGGCGATCGCGTCCGCGGGGAGCATCCAAGTCCCGCCCACGCAGCCGACGTTGGGCAGGGAGAGATAGTCGGGAGCGTTCGCCGGGCCGATCCCGCCCGTCGGGCAGAACCGCGCCTGCGGCAACGGCCCCGCGAGCGACTTCAGATACGCCGTCCCGCCGGCAGCCTGCGCCGGGAAGAACTTCATCTCCCGCACCCCGCGCTCAAGCAGCGCGACGACTTCGGAAGCCGTGGACACCCCCGGCAGGAACGGCACCCCGGACGCCCGCATGGCGTCGAGGAGTACGTCCGTCCACCCCGGGCTGACCAGAAACCGCGCCCCGGCCCGAACACACTCGGTCACCTGATCCGGCGTCACGACCGTCCCCGCGCCGACCACCGCGTCCGGCACCCCGTCGGCGATCGCCCGGATCGCCTCCAACGCGGCCGGCGTCCGCAGGGTCACCTCGATCGCCGGCAGCCCTCCCGCCACCAGCGCCCGCGCCAGCGGCACGGCATCGGAGGCCTCCTCGATGACGACGACGGGCACGACGGGGGCGAGATCCAGCACGCTCATGGCCTCATCGTGCCCAGGAGGAGCGACGTGTGCAACGAGCGTTGCGGAGGGTGCAATGGCTGGGTTGCCGTGCTAGTGGATCTCGTCCACCAGCACATCCAGCGTCCACGCCTTCCCGGCCCCCTTGGGCGGCTCGACCTCGACGACGTACCCGAGGTCCCGCAGCGCCTCCACCAGCTCGGCGGGCCCCGTCGGCGCGATGCCCGCCGACAGCAGACTCCGTACGATCCGCCCCTTGGTCGCCTTGTTGAAGTGGCTGACCACCTTCCGCGTAGGCGCGTGCAGCACCCGCACACTCGCGGTCCGCCCGGCCACCTCCCCCTTGGGCTTCCACGCGGCGGCGTACGCGGAGGACCGCAGGTCAAGCACGAGCCCGGCCCCCGCCGCCTCCGGCATGACGTCCGCCATGGGCCCCCGCCAGTGCGCGCCCAGCGCCCCCAGCCCCGGCAGCTTCACACCCATGGAGCACCGGTACGAGGGGATCTTGTCGCCGACCCCGACGGCCCCCCACAACCCGGAGAACACGAGCAACTGCCGCCCGGCCCGCCGCTTCGCCGCAGTGTCGAGGGAGGCGAGGCCGAGCGCGTCGTACAGCACACCGGTGTAGATCTCCCCGGCGGGCCGCGCCCCGGCGCTCAGCAGCTCGGTGTTCTTCCCGACCTCACCCCGCAGCCCCTCGCTGAGCCCGAGCACCTCGCGGGCCTTCTCCTCATCCCCCGCACACAGCTCGACGAGCTCCGCGAGCACGGCGGACCGCGCCTCGGTCAGCCCCGGCAGCGACAAGGACTCCAGCTTCACGGGGGCGCCACGACCGGAGGAGGCCTTGCCTTCGGACGGCGGCAGCAGGACAAGCACGGGTGGGATCTCCTTCACGTCTGGCTTCGCCATAGCGTACGGCGTGCCACCCCGCGCCCCCCGCTCTACGCTCGCTGGTATGCCCCGCCGCCACATCAGCGTGACCGGCGCCCCCGAAGCCCCTCTCCGGGCCGCCCTCACCGCACTGCGCACGGAACTCGGCGTACCGGACGCCTATCCGCCCGAGGCGCTGGCCGACGCCGAGCGTCCCCCCGTACTCCCGACGTACGACGCCACCGACATCCCCCTCTTCACCATCGACCCGCCCACGTCCACCGACCTCGACCAGGCGATGCACCTCTCCCGCCGGGGCACCGGCTACCGCGTCCGGTACGCCATCGCCGACGTCGCCGCGTTCGTCGTACCAGGATCGACCCTCGACGAGGAGACCCACCGGCGGGTGATGACCCTCTACTTCCCCGACGAGAAGGTCCCTCTGCACCCGCCCGTGCTGAGCGAGGGCGCGGCCAGCCTGCTCCCGGACCGGACCCGCCCGGCGGCCCTGTGGACGATCGACCTGGACGCGGAGGGCCGGACGGTGGCGGTGGATGTGCGCCGCGCACTGGTCCGCAGCCGCGCGAAGCTCGACTACGAGGGCGTGCAGAAGGAGATCGGCGGGGGTACGGCGGAGGAGCCACTGGCGCTGCTGAAGGTGATCGGCCGGCTGCGGGAGGAGTTGGAGGTGGCCCAGGGCGGCATCTCCCTGAACGTCCCCGAGCAGGAGATCGTCGAGCGGGACGGGGGGTACGAGCTGACGTACCGCGCGCCGCTCCCCGCGGACGCCTGGAACGCCCAGATCTCCCTCCTGACGGGAATGGCGGCGGCGGATCTGATGCTCGCGCACGGCACGGGCGTACTCCGCACGCTCCCCGCCGCCCCCGACGGCGCGGTCGGCCGCCTGCGCCGCACGGCCCACGCCCTGCACATCGACTGGCCGCACCACGTCTCGTACGCGGCGCTAGTACGTTCGCTCGACCCCCATGCCCCGCACCACGCGGCGTTCTTGCAGGAGTGCACGACGCTGCTGCGGGGCGCGGGTTACACGGTGTTCCAGGACGGGGTTCTTCCTTCGATCACCACACACTCGGCGGTGGCGGCCCCGTACGCCCACTGCACGGCCCCTTTGCGCCGCCTGGCCGACCGGTACGCGTCGGAGATCTGCCTGGCGGCGGTGGCGGGGGAGGCGCCGCCGGAGTGGGTGCAGGCGGCGTTGGAGTCGCTCCCGCACGAGATGGCCGAGGGCGGCCGGCGGGCGGGCGCGGTGGAACGGGCCTGCGTCGACATCGTCGAGGCGGCGCTGCTGAAGGAGCGGGTGGGGGAGGTGTTCGACGGGTGCGTGGTGGAGGTGGAGGAGCGGAGGCCGTCGGTGGGGGTGGTGCAGTTGGAGTCCCCGGCGGTGATCGGGCGCATCGACGGTGACGATCTCCCCCTGGGCGAGCGTCTGCGCGTCAGGCTGGTGCAGGCCGATCCGGGAGCGGCGAAGGTGCGGTTCGCGCCTGCGTGATCGCGCTGATGAGGGGGGCGGGGGCGTCGGCGTGGAAGCGGACGACTCGGACGTGCCGTTGGCGGCCGAGTGGGGTGAAGTGGGTTATGGGGTGGGTGAGTTCGAGGGTGACGGTGGTCTGTGCGCCCACGGGGACGTCGAGTTCGCCGTCGGCGCGTTCGTGAGTGGTGCGCAGTTCGCGGCGTACGGTCGCGATGTGCTCGACCGGTATGCGCAGATCGACGTGCACGCCGTGGCGGACGCGCAGCAGGCCGGGGCCGAGCACGTGCGGCCGTACGACGGAGGCGGCGTGCACCCCGACGACGAACACGATGGTGTACACGTCGAGCACGAACACCACGTGGTGCACGGTCGGATGGTCCCGCAGCAGCACGGACATGGTCAGCGTCTCCACGCAACACACAAAGGCGAACCCGAACATCACCGCGCCCTGCCCCCGCGCATACCCGAACGCCCGCCCGCCGTCGACCCCGTGCGTGCGCCGCGCCGCCCACAGCGCCAGGCTGGCGAGCAGCCGCAGCTCATGGCGCACGAGGACCCACGCAGCCGTCCTCCCGGCCGTCCTCTCGGCCATCCTCACGACGGCTCCTCGGCCTCGGTGAGGATCTGCATCGCGAGGCGGAGGACTTCCGCCTGGGCGGGGGCGAGGTCCGCGTAGAAGGCGCGCATGAAGCTGTTGTCCGCGTCGATCCCCGTCCGGGGGACGAGCTCGCGGGGCATGCAGCCGGCGAGGGTGCGGGCGGCCTCCGCCACGCGCGGGTCGGCCGGGTCGGCTTCGGCGAGGTCGTCGAGCAGGGCGTACGCCTCGAGTGCCCGCGCAATCCCCTCGGGGGAGCCGAGGGCGCCGCGCAGCAGGTCCACGAGCCGCTCCCGGTCCTCCACGGCCGTCATGGTGTCGATCAGCGCGAGCATCTCGCGGTCCTTGACGGCCATGGGGGAGTCGGCCCCGACATGAGCCAAGTCCCCGAACAGCGAGGCCAGTTCCGGCGAGACGGGCCCCTCGACGATCAGCCCGCCCTCCGCCTCCAGCAGCGCCCGCAGCCACGCCCGCCGCTCCCGGATCGCGGCCTCCTGCCGGGCCAGGTCCTCGTCGAGCTCGGTGAGCACCTCGACGAGATCCTTCCCGGCGTCCTCGGCGAGCACGTCCCGCACCTCCGCGAGCCCCATCCCCAACTCGGTCAGCCGCCGGATACGGGCGAGGACGACGGCGTGCCGCAGGGTGTAGTCCCGATAGCCGTTGGAGAGCCGCTCGGGCTCGGGCAACAGCCCCTGATGGTGGTAGTGCCGCACGGTCCGCGTGGTGACGCCGACGGCGGCGGCGAGTTCTCCGATTCGCATGGGAGCAGTAGAGACGCTGACGTCGCGGCAGGGTCAAGGGGCAGGGTCAAGGGCCGGGGCCGGGGCCGATGTTGGTCACTAACGGGTGATCTTCGACGGTTCGGTCCTGGCGCTAGGTGAAGGGCTGTTGTCTGGTGGCCGTGGCACTGGATCCGATCACGCAGAAGATCTTGTTGGACTGGTTCGTTGACTTGGAAACCCCGGAAGGGCTCAGGGCGGAGCTCATCGAGGGGGAACTCGTGGTGACGCCGTTGCCCGATGGGCACCACGAGCACTGCATCAGCCTGATCGTGGAACAGCTGTACCGGCGCTCTTCGGCAGATGTGCAGTTCTCTGCGAACAAGGGGCTGAAGTTGCGCAGCGCGGACGGCTGCCCCGAGGACCACGTGATTCCGGATGGGACGTTCGTCCCCAGAGAGTCGCGCCTGTTCCGCGGTGCTGACTCCTGGATGCCCTGCAAGGGTGTAGCCATGGTCTTGGAGGTGACGTCCAGCAGGCCGGAGGCCGATCGCGAGGCCAAGCCCCGTTGCTACGCCCGTGGTGGCATCCCTCTGTACCTGCTGGTCGACCGTGAGGCCTCGTCGATCACGCTCTTCAGCGCCCCGGAGAAGGACGACTACCGCGAGCAGTGCACCAGGCCTTTCGGTAAAGCGCTGGCACTCCCCGCACCCTTCTCCTTCGACCTGGAGACAGCGGACTTTCTCTGACCACCCCGGCGTTGCACCCTGAGAACGACGGAGGACAGGGGGCGCGGCGTGGAACAGGCACTGTGGACTCGGGCGAGGCTGGGCCGCTGCGGCCCCCGCCTGGACCTCCTCACGGCCCGCTTCGACAAGCACGTCTACGCCCCGCACGCCCACGACGAGTTCACGGTCGGTGTGTGCGTGGGCGGCTCGGAGATCATCGACTACAGGGGCGGCCACATCCGCACGGGCCCGGGCAGCATCGTCGTACTGGCACCCGGAGAGGTGCACACGGGAGGACCGGGAACCACGACGGACGGTTACGCGTACCGGGCCCTGTACGCGGCGACGCCCCTGCTGGCCGACGGCACCTGCGGCTTCCCGCACTTCCGTGAGCCCCTGATAGACGACCCGGAGCTGGCTGCCGCCCTCCGCCTGACGCACACGGAACTCAGCGCCTGCCCCGACCCCCTGGAGGCGGAGTCGCGACTGCCATGGCTCCTGACGGCACTGGCCCGCCGCCACTCGACGGCACGGGCGACGGACGACGTGGTGCCGGGCGGTGCCGGCATCGCGTTGCTCGTACGGGACCGCCTGGCGGACGAACTGCTGGCCCCTCCCTCCCTGGCGACGCTGGCCGAGGACGTGGGCCTGTCCCGCTACCAACTCCTACGGGCCTTCCGCACGACGATGGGCTTGCCCCCGTACGCCTGGCTGGCCCAGTACCGGGTCCACCGCGCCCGGACCCTGCTGGAAGCGGGCCTGCGCCCGGCGGAGGCGGCGGCAGCGGTGGGCTTCGCGGACCAGGCGCATCTGACCCGCTGGTTCCGGCGGGTGCTGGGGGTGACGCCGGCGGCGTACCGCAACAGCGTTCAAGACGGACGCTGACCGACGGGGCCAGCATGGCGGTATGACTGCACGCGGCTGGTTCCTGTTCTCCCTGATGGGAGTGGTGTGGGGGATCCCCTACCTGATGATCAAGGTGGCGGTGGAGGCCCCGCTGTCCCCGTCGTTCGTGGTGTTCACGCGATGTGCGCTGGGGGCGGTGCTGCTGCTGCCGTTCGCGGCGCGGGGTCTGGGGCGGACGATCCGGTCGTTTTGGAAGCCGCTGCTGGCCTTCGCGTGCATAGAGATCATCGGCCCGTGGTTCACGCTGACGGACGCGGAGAGGCACCTGTCGAGCTCGACGGCGGGACTGCTGATAGCCGGGGTGCCGATCGTGGGCGTGGCGCTGGCTCGCTTCTTCGGGGCCACGGAGCGGCTGGGGGCGCGCAGGGTGACGGGGCTGGGATTGGGCCTGGGCGGGGTCGGAGTCCTGACGGTGCCGCATCTGACCGGGGGAGACGCGCGGTCGATGGCGGAGGTGCTGGTGACGGTGGTGGGATACGCGACGGCGCCACTGATAGCGGCGCGCTATCTGCGGGCTGTCCCGTCCCTCCAGCTCACGGCGTCGTGCCTGGCGCTGGCGGCGGTGGTGTACGCACCGGCGGCGGGGCTGACGTGGCCCTCGTCCATGCCTTCCGCCTCGGTTCTGCTGGCGCTGGCGGGCCTGGGAGTGATCTGCACGGCGGTCGCCTTCGTGGCCTTCCTGGAGCTGATCAAGGAGGTGGGCCCGACGCGGTCGACGGTGATCACGTACGTGAACCCGGCGGTTGCGGTGGCGGCGGGCGCGCTGTTCCTGGGGGAGGAGCTGACGGCGGGGGTGGGCGTGGCCTTCGTCCTGATCCTGGCGGGCTCGGTGCTGGCGACGGCGGCCGGTCCTGCGAGGAGTGGGGGGCCGGTAACATGGTCGACACGGCAGACGAGCCGGGCGGACGGCCGCGTGGAGTCCCCTTGACGGGGGCTTCCCGAGGAACGTCCGGGCTCCACAGGGCAGGGTGGTGGCTAACGGCCACCCGGGGTGACCCGCGGGACAGTGCCACAGAAAACAAACCGCCTGGCGCTTCGGTGCCGGGTAAGGGTGAAACGGTGGTGTAAGAGACCACCAGTGCTCAGGGTGACCTGGGCAGCTAGGTAAACCCCACCTGGAGCAAGGTCAAAAGGGAGCGCCTTGGCGCTCCTGCGGGAACGTTCGAGGGCTGCCCGCCCGAGTTCCCGGGTAGACCGCACGAGGCCGGCGGCAACGCCGGCCCTAGATGGATGGCCGTCTCCCCGGTCGCCGTGAGGTGGCCGGGTGACAGAACCCGGCGTATAGCCCGACTCGTCTGCTTGTACGGCCCTGGCCTGGAGGTTTCCCCAAGGCAGGGCCGTTTCTCGTAGTGGTGGGTGTGCCGCCCGGCTGACCTGGGGTGTCCCCGGGATTCCTGCATGTTTGTGGCAACGGGACACCGGGACGGCGGTGTGGACCGTGCTCCGAATCAGAGGAAGTGAAGCTGGCGGTGATTATGCCGCTGACGTAAAAGCCGGCCTCGCCGGGCGCTTCTCCGTGGACTCCGGGATGCCGATCACCTCCACGCTGATGCCGGCCTGCTCCAGGGCCCGTGCGGTCTGGGCGAGGGTGATCTGGGAGAAGGGGAACAGGGTCTCCGGCGTCAATGTCGCGCCGTTGCCCAGCTTGATGGCGAAGACCACGCGGCGCGGGACGAAGTCCGCGGGCAGGAAGAAGCCGTCCTTGCCCTTGTCCTTGGCCTCTGCGGCAACACGCTCGGTGAACTGCCGGCGTACCTCCGCGTCCTGCAGGAGCAGCTGGATGGCGACGATGCTCTGGTTGAACAGGTGGCTGAGCGGTCCGGAACCGCCGTGAGCGGGCTTGACCAGGATCAGGGTGCCGTCCTTGGCGAGCAGGTCGCAGACCTCGAAGTGACTCGAATTGGTGCCGACGGGGTTGCGCGCGTTCTTGCGGTCCATGCAGAGCAGCTGGTGGGTGTCGGGGACGCTCTCGTTGTACTGGCGCTCGGTCTGCCCCTTGTACCAGCTGGGTAGATCCACCGAGGGGTGCGGCGGGAAGAGCCTGGCGATGGTCGCGCGGATCGCTTCGACGAAACGCGCGCCGAGCTCGTACCACTCGCCGTCGGTGAAGCAGAACCGGCGGGATCCGACGGAGATCTGGGCCTCGATCCAGCGCAGAGCGGAAGTCGTGAACAGGTGCTCCTGGCCACCGCCCTTGGGATAGAGGTAACCGGTCACCGTGCCCGCGCGCACGGCGTCCAGGCGCGTCCCCTGGCGATGTACGCGGGCGCGGCCCAGGAGATAGGCCAGGTCGAAGTCGTCATGGTGGCCGGGCTCGCTGCTGTCGATCCTGATGTGGAACATCCGAGCTGCCTGGTACGGCTGCCAGAGTTCCATGGGGACGGCGGAGACGATCCGACCGTCGGCCGGCTCACCGAGGGCAGCGTCCAGGGCCACTTCGAGGAGTTCGAGAGTTGCGGCGTCCTTGACCGGCGTGATGTGTTCGACGAACTCCAGCTCCGGCTGCGGCTTCTCGTCCCGCAGAACGCGTCCGATCTCGCGGAGGTCGGCGATCAGGTCCTCGCGCTCGACGCCGAGGGGGATACGCAGCCCCGCGCCTCCGTCCGCACCGAACTGCTCCACGCGGCCGAGGTGGGAACGAGTGAGCTTGAGATCCTTGAGGTAGGCGCCAAGCCGGTCGACGTGCTGAGCATGCTCGCGGACGGCGAAACTGAGCACCGGCTTCCCTGCGGGCGTCAGCGCGATGTCGGTGCGTGCCTCGCCGATGGTGCGGGATACAAGCCCCCGCAACTGGTAGGGATCGCCCGCACGCAGCACGAACGCGAGCCCGAACCGCTTGTTGACGTAGCTGTCCTCCAGCATCCGGTACCCCATGTCGGCGCCGAGCGCGTACACCATGCCGTCGACGGCGAGCAGATGCAGGGCGGCGGGTCGACTGGAGGAGATGGCGAAGGACTCTCCGTACCCGCTGGAGAAGACATCACCCCAGCCCACCTGCTCCCTGTCGTGGGGGACGACGACCGCGATCTGCTGAATCGGCTCCTCCGGCGCAGAGACCCTCAGTACAGCGTGCGGGGTGTTCAGGTACTTCGGGTTTACGGCCTCCAGCATGGCCTCGACGGTCGGGGAGACGCCAGGGAGCTGGTAGACGGTGCGGGGGCAGGTGCGAAGGGCCATGAGTGCCTCCATGCGGCAGGGGAGCGCGATGTGTGCGGGGTGGGGTAACAGGGGCGTGCCTTACGTGTGACCGAGTGGTGGTGCTTGCGGCATTGAGAGACGTCGGTGCGCCCCCCCTGGCTGACGGGCCTCGGCGGAAGACCGGGGCCTGACGCATACAAAGTGACAGACAGACGGTCGAAAGCATCCGCGAAAGCCTGATAACCGGGGTTATCAAGTACCTAGGTGCCTTGGTTTCAGATCGGCGATAGAGTCTGCGATGCCTGCAGATGAGCTGGCGACGTGAGGACGTACGAGCCAAGCGTGATCCACCTGCGGAGAGGAGCGAGACCAGGTGCCCACTGAGCACGAGGCGACGACTCCCATCCTGCCGGACCAGGTGTCCTGGCGGATCACGTACACGGAAATCGGGACATTGGCCCGGGTCCAACGTCCCGTCGTCACCACCTGGGCCCGCCGGTACCCCGACTTTCCCGCGCCGGTGGAGCACGATGGCACCCGCCCGCTCTTCGATGGTCATGCCGTCGTCCGATGGCTCCTGGACACCGGACGAGGCAATGTCGACGCTCGCTACCTACGCAGCGAGCTCGCCCTCCATACCCTCGCCGCATGGAGCGAACGGCTACCGGGAACGGCCCTTGTCGACACTCTGACGTCCCTGATCTGCTTGCGCCGTCATGATGACGTGCCGCTTTCCGCCGACGGCTGGTCCGAGCTGGTTGAGCGCGCCCGCTACTTCGACGAGGAAGATGCCTTCTTCGCCCGAGAGATTGACGCGGCCGCCCAATCCGGGGAGCAGCTCGACGGCCTCAGGGCCGTGGCTGACGAACTGATCGAGACCGCGTACTCGCCGGCAGAACCGTTCAACTGGATCCTTGACGCACGCCGCCGCCTGGGCGCCCATCACCTGGCGGAGGATTCCGTCACCCCGGCCATGACCCAGTGCATCGCCCGACTCTCCGGCATCGAGGAGATGGCTAACGGGCGTGTCATCGGTATCCCTTATGTGCGGGCCGGCGACCTCCTGACGGCCCTGCGAGACAAGGACGTCACCGACACAGGACACCTCTACCAGGCCTGTGACCCGGACCCGTCCCTAGTACGCCTGGTCCGGCGCCGGGCCCTGGTCCACGACATCGCGGAGTACGAACTCGACATCCGTGAGGGCAACGAGCTACCCACCGAAACCTTCGACGCACCCGACCTCATCACTGCCGTGCTCCCCTACGAGGCGGGCGAGGACCGAGATCCGCTGGTTGCGCTGGAGCGCATAGAGGCCCTGACCGACCTCCTCGCGGACGGCCGCACGGCAGTGGTCCTCGGCCCCGCCGATGCCCTCGCCCAAGCACTGCCCCCGCGAGGCGAGGCGGACCGGCTGCGCCGCTCCCTGCTCACCTCCGGTTTGGTGAAGGTCGTCGTCAACCTCCCCGGTGGGGTCGTGCCCTACCGGCCCGCCTACCGCACCGCCCTGTGGGTGCTGCACCGCACCCCGCAGGAGCAGCGACGAGGCCGCGTCCTTCTCATCGACCTCTCTGCGCAGGACCTCACCCAGCGCACCCTCGACGCGCTGTGCGAGGACGTCCACATCTGGCGCACGGCTAACTGGGTCGACGACGGCCGCCACGAACCGCGTCACGGCGTCATCCTGCCGATCCAGGTTCTGGATGACCGGCCGGGTATCGCCTTCACTCCCCAACACCGTTCCCACGCCAGCCGCTACATCAGCGCGGTGATCGACCGCCCCGCGCTGATCTCCGAACTCGAAGTACGCCTGAGCCGGCTCACTGACGCCGCGCACCGCCAGCACGACCAACGCCCGGAACTGCGCACCCATGCGGCACTCCGTCCTTCCGACCGGCCCATACGGCGCACCACGGTCACCCGTCTCATCAAGGAACGCCGCCTGCGTAAACTGCCGGGTCACCGCATCGGCACCGAGCACCTTGGACCCGAGGGCCGTTACGACGTCCTCAGCCCTGACGAGGTCACCGGTACCGTCCCGGTCGGCACACACCGCATCGACCGCGCGGTGCTGATGACGGCGTACGAGCACGCGCAGTTCACCGAGCCTGGTGATGTGGTCATCACCGGCACCCCCCGATTCGGGGTTTACGTGGACGAGGAGGGCCTGTCTGTCGTCGCGTATCCCGCCCGTGTCCTACGTGTCCGCCCTGACGCCGAACAGCCGCTCCGCCCACGCGTGTTGGCTGCCCTGCTTCGCGCGGCGGCGGCCGAACACCGCCGCTCCAGTGGAGCTGTCCGAGCTGCCCGACGTATTGAGGACATGACGATTCCGGACCTGGAGCCCGATGAAGCCGCCCGCTGCGAAGCCCTGCTTGTCGAGATCGCCCAGCGTGCCGCACTCCTGCGTGACCAGGCCGCGGCGCTTGAGGACTTGAGCCGTCTGACGACCGCCGGTCTCACGGACGGCACCCTCACGATCCTCGCCCCCGACTTTCCGAGCCACGCACTCTGACACCTGAAGGAGCCCTGCACCTTATGCCTCCGGCTAAGAAGAAGCCCGCCCCGCAAGGGGAGTTGTTCTCCGCGTCCACGCCCAAGGAGATCCAAGACATCCTCTGGAAGGCCGCCGATAAACTGCGCGGCTCCATGGACGCCGCCCAGTACAAGGAGTTCGTCCTCGGCTTGATCTTCCTCAAGTACATCTCGGATGCCTTCGACGAGCGCCGTGAAGCCCTCGCCAAGGAGCTCGCGGACGAGGGGATCGAGGAGGAGCGCCAGGCCGAACTTCTCGAAGACAAGGACGAGTACACCGGCGAACACGTCTTCTGGGTCCCCGAGACCGCCCGCTGGGGCTGGATCGCGGCGAACGCCAAGGCCAACGGCGTCGGCCTCCTCTTGAACGAGGCCATGGACGCGATCATGCGCGAGAACGCCTCGCTCACAGGCGTCCTCCCGAAGATCTTCAACAGCGACAACGTCGACCAGAAGCGCCTGGCCGAACTCGTCGACCTGATCAGCGACGCCCGCTTCGGTGGCAGCGGAGACAAGCCCGCCCAGGATGTGCTCGGCGAGGTGTACGAGTACTTCCTCGGTAACTTCGCCCGCGCAGAGGGCAAGCGCGGTGGCGAGTTCTACACGCCGCGGTCCGTCGTCCAACTCTTGGTGGAGGTTCTGGAGCCGTACGAGGGCCGGGTGTATGACCCGGCGTGCGGATCGGGCGGCATGTTCGTTCAGGCCGGCAAGTTCATCGAGGTGCACCGGGGGCGCGACCACAAGTCCGACATCGCGGTCTATGGTCAGGAACTCAACGAACGCACCTGGCGCCTGGCCAAGATGAACCTCGCCATCCACGGCATCGACGGCAACCTCGCCGCCCGCTGGGGCGACACCTTCGCCGAGGACAAGCACCCGGACCTCAAGGCCGATTACGTCATGGCCAACCCGCCCTTCAACATCAAGGACTGGGCGCGCAAGGAGTCCGATGCCCGTTGGAAGTACGGCGTCCCCCCGAAGAACAACGCCAACTACGCCTGGCTCCAGCACATCGTCGGCAAGCTCGGCGAGAACGGCTCGGCGGGCGTGGTTCTGGCCAACGGCTCGATGGGCAGTCAGCAGAGCGGCGAGGGCGAGATCCGTAAGGCGCTCGTCGAGGCGGACCTGGTGGCGTGCATGATCGCGCTGCCGTCGCAGCTGTTCCGGACGACACAGATTCCGGCGTGCTTGTGGTTCCTGTCGCGCAACAAGTCGCCCCAGGGAGCGAAGCGCCTTGACGATCGGCGCGGTGAGATCCTCTTCATCGACGCGCGTGCGATGGGGGAGATGGTCGACCGCACGGAGCGAGTGCTGACGGAGGCCGACCTCGCGAAGATCGCGGGCACGTATCACGCGTGGCGGGGGACGAAGTCGGCTCGCGAGGAGGGGCTTTCGTACGCGGATGAGCCTGGGTTCAGTTTCACGGCTGACCTGAAGACGGTGCGCGAGCACGGGTATGTGCTGACGCCGGGGCGGTACGTGGGTGCCGTTGAGGCGGAGGAAGAGGACGCAGAGGTGGTCGCGAGGAAGATCGCGCGGCTGACGGGGGAGCTATACGAGCTCTTCGACAAGAGCGACGAGCTAGCGAAGGCGGTTCGCGAGCAGCTGGGCAGGGCCGGATGACTACTTTGATGCTGGCAGACCTCTGCGATCTGATCGTGGACTGCAAGAACCGTACTCCTCCTGAGGTTGGACCTGGCGAAGAAGCGGTGGGCTTCTCCATCGGAACGCCGCACATCGTGAACGGGCGTATTCGGCTGGACGACGCCAAGGCGGTGAGCCAGGAAACCTTCGATATCTGGACGGCAAGAGCAGTGCCCCAGCTGAACGACCTTGTTTTGACGCGAGAGGCACCTGTCGGCCGTGTCGGGCGGATCGAAGCAGGGATGAAGGTGTGCCTTGGGCAGCGCACCATGCTCCTGCGTCCGAACATCAATGTGGCCGACCCCAGGTTCTTGCACTACTTCCTACTTGGCTCAGAGGTTCAGAACCTGTTGCTCGGGCAGGCGTCTGGCTCGACGGTTTCTCACTTGCGTGTGGCCCAGGTCCGAGATCTCAAGATTCCTGCCGTCCCCGAGGTAGCCGAACAGAGGAGGATCGGCGCTGTGCTCGGGGCGCTGGACGACAAGATCGCCATCAACGAGCGCATCGCGGCTACCGTGATGGAGTTGGCGGAGAACCATTTCCGTCAGGTGGCACTCGAAGCTGATCGCACAGTGGCAATGGGCGAGTTGGTTGAACTCAAGTATGGAAAGTCCCTCCCTGCGACCCGGCGAGTCCCTGGACGTGTGAACGTGTTTGGCAGCGGAGGCGTCAGTGGAACTCATAACAATCATCTCGTCACGGGTCCAGGCGTGATCGTGGGGCGCAAGGGGACTGTTGGCGCCGTGTATTGGTCGGAGAGTGATTTTTACCCGATTGACACTACCTTCTACGCAGTGCCAAAGCAGGGCGAGATGACCATGGAGTACGTCTACTTTGCGCTACGTAATATGGGTCTGGAGGAGATGAATTCGGATTCTGCAGTGCCAGGGCTTAATCGGGATCGCGCCTATTCCGTCCCAATGAAAGTTCCCGGCAGCAATCGGGTTCGCGAGTTCACTTCGGGAGCACGCACGCTTTTTGCTGTGCACCATGCTCGGCAGGAAGAGTCCCGCGCCCTAGCTGCTCTCCGTGACACCCTCCTCCCCCAACTCATGTCCGGCCGCCTGCGCGTCAAAGACGCCGAGAAGATCGTGGAGGACCAGGTATGACGAACGACGGTCACGACGACCGCGGCTACGGCACATACGACTCCCGCTCCGCCGAGAACCTCCCGAGCACCAACTACCGCCCCCTGGAAGCCGACTGGGAGCACCTCGCCCTTGACGAGCTCGTCGAACTCGACTGGCCGAAGGCCGAGGGCAACGAACTTGCCCCGGGTTCCGGTCACCGCGCCTCCTGGGACGACCTCGTCCTCAACACCGATCTCCGCGACGCGATCGAGCGGCTGAACCCCGACCTCCCCCCGGACGCCGTCCGCGACGCCCTCGCCACCGCCGCGACCCCCGCCTCGCAGGACGCGTACGAGGAGAACCGGACCGCGCACGGCTTCCTGACCGCTGGCATCCGTTCCGTCACCTACACCGACTCCTTCGGCGCGGAACACAATCCCACCGTCCGCATCATCGACCTCACCGACTCCGACGCGAACACCTACCGCGCCGTCCGCCAGGTCATGGTGATCGACGGCGAAAAGAACCGTCGCTTCGACCTCGTCCTGTACGTCAACGGCCTTCCCCTCGCCGTGATCGAGCTGAAGCGCGCCGGCGACGAGAGCGCCACCCTCGAAGGTGCGCACGCGCAGATCAGCCGCTACGTGGAGGAGTTCCCGACGGCGTTCCGCTACAACGCGCTGGTGCTGCTGTCCGATGGGATAACCGCCAAGTACGGCACCCCATTCACGCCGTACGAGCACTTCGCCCCGTGGAACACCGACGAGTTCGGCGCCCGCGTGGACCCTCTCCGAGGCGAGGGCATCGTCGACTCGGCTCAGAATCTCGCCCTGCACGGCCTGTTCACGCAGCCGCGATTCCTCTCCCTCATCGGTAGCTTCATCAACTTCGTACCTTCGAGGAAGATGAAGCGCATCGCCAAGCCGCACCAGTACTTCGCCGTCACCCGCGCCGTCGACAAGGTGCGGCAGGCCGCGGCCAGCGACGGCAAGGCAGGCGTGGTCTGGCACACGCAGGGTTCGGGTAAGTCCGAGGAGATGGTGCTCACCAGCAACCTCGTCTCCCGCGACCCGGCACTGCAAAACCCGACCATCATCATCATCACCGATCGCAACGACCTCGACGACCAGCTCTACGGCACCTTCCTGGAGAGTGAGGTCCTGCCGGAGAAGCCCCAACAGGTTCTCACCCGCGCCCAGTTGCGCGAGGAGCTGGCCGCCAAGCGCACCGGCGGCATCCTCTTCACGACCCTGCAGAAGTTCGGCAAGACCAAGGAGGAGAAGGAGTCGGGCACCGATCACCCGCTGCTCTCCGACCGCCGCAACATCATCGTCATCGTCGACGAGGCCCACCGCAGCCACTACGACAACCTCGACGGCTACGCCCGTCACCTGCGCGATGCACTTCCGCACGCGACGCTGCTCGCATTCACCGGAACCCCGATCTCCGAGTCCGACCGCGACACCCGTGAGGTCTTCGGCGACTACATCGACGTATACGACCTGAAGCGGGCCGCCGACGACGGCGCGACCGTGAAGGTCTACCACGAGAGCCGCGTGGTGCAGCTCGTCCTCGACCGGGATGTCGACCCGACGTCCATCGACGCGGAAGCCGACCGGATCACTGACGGTCTCGACGACTCCGAGCGCTCCCGTATCGAGCAGGCCGTGACCACCATGAACGCCATGTACGGTGCCCCGGCCCGGATACGGGATCTCACCCGGGACCTGGTTGAGCACTGGGAGGCGCGGCGCACACGGATGCAGCCGTTCGTCGGTGCCTCCGAGAGTGGCGGTGCACCCGGCAAGGCGATGATCGTGTGTGCCACCCGCGACATCTGTGTCCAGGTCTACGACGAATTGCGCACGCTGCGCCCCGAGTGGCACAGCGACGACATCGACAAGGGCGCGATGAAGATCGTGTTCTCGTTCAACAGCCGTCAGGACAAGGATCACCTCAAGCCCCACGCCCTGCGCGACAGTCAGCGCAAGGCCGTCATCAACCGGGCCAAGGACCCTGACGACGAGCTGGAGCTGCTCATCGTGCACAGCATGCTCCTGACCGGATTTGACGCACCGCCGATCCACACCATGTACCTGGACCGGCCGCTGAAGGGGGCCAACCTGATGCAGGCCCTCGCCCGCGTCAACCGACGCTACAGGATGAAGGAGGATGGCCTCCTCGTCGGCTACGCCCCGCTCACCGAGAACCTGCAGCGGGCCATCGCCGAGTACTCGGAGTCCGACCAGAAGGACCGCACCCTCGGCCAGGACATTGATCGGGCCCTGGAAGAACTGCGCAACGAGTACAACATCCTCGACGAGATGCTCCACGGCTGGGACTGGCGGGAGCGGCTCGCCCGGCCCACCCGGACGGCATTCATTGACGCTGCTCTGGGCACCGCGAACTACCTGCGCAGTCCGCAGACCCCGGGCAACAATCCCGAGCTACTCGACAACCCGGAGGAGACCCTCGCCCGTCGCTTCCGCAACCACGCACATCGCCTTGAACGCTTCTTCGCGCTCGCCGGCTCGTCTGCGGACGTCTGGGTGTGCTTCGAGGACCAGCCGTACTGGAAGCGGGACATCCAGTTCTTCGTCGAGGTCCGGGCGTACATGGCGAAGCTCGACGCCATGGAGCGTGAAGCGCGGGGTCTGCCGATTTCTCGGGACGTACAGCTATACCTCGCCCAGCTGACCTCCGCGGTCGTCGAGACTGGAGGTGTGACGGACCTCTTCGCCGAAGCCGGCCTGGAGACGGCAGACTTGACCTACCTCAACGACGCTCTCGTCGCCAAGCTGCAGGGAAGCGAGACCCCGCACCTGGCCGCGGAGGCCTTGCGTCGTCTCGTCGAGCAGAAGATGCGCGAGGTCACCCGACACAACATTGTCCGCCAGACGGCGTTCTCCGACCGCCTGCAGGACCTGATGGTGCGCTACATGCGCCAGCAGCTCACCAGCGCCGAAATCATCGCCAAGTTGGTCGAGATGGCCAAGGAAATCGCGAACGACGTTAGGCGAGGTGAACAGTTCACGCCCGCCCTCGACAACAACGAACTCGCCTTCTATGACGCCGTGGCTGACCTCGGCAGTGCCCGCGAGCTCATGGGTGACGAGACCCTCGCGGAGATCGCCCGCGAGCTCGTCGTGCAGATTCGACAGCAGCTCAAGCCGGACTGGATATCCCGTGAACCCGTCCGCGCCAAGCTCCGCACCACGATCAAGCGTCTCCTCGCCCGCCGCGGCTACCCGCCGAAGCAGGCCCCGGCAGCCATCGAGCTCGTGCTGAAGCAGATGGAACACTTCGCCAAGGAGTGGTCCACGGACGGCACCGCCGTGCGCTGAACGACCGCTAGTCCAGGGCCTTTCATCCAGGAGAGGCCCTGAACCGGCTGCCTCGCCTACACCTCGGAAAATGCGACCTCGCGGGCGAGGCCATTGTAGGGCGCTAGCAGACCGGTCCTCCTGTCCGCCCAGAACACGAACGCTCCCGCCCGGTTAGCGAACTCCGCTGCGGGACGTGTCATCCCGCCCGTTCGGAGCAGCACCATCAGTCGCTTCTTTGCGATAGAGGCATCCGCATACAGCTGCTTGACATCCGCGAGGCCAAGCGGCCTGGAACGCGCCGTCGAGGCGATGTACAGAGTCTCCGACGCCAGCGATGCGGATTCGGCGTCGGCCTCGGTCGTCACGTCCGTGAAACCCAAAGCGAGGAGTTCCCTCATGGTGACCTGCTGCGCCTGCTGTGGACTCAGAGGCTCGCTTCGGTCGCGGTCTGCCGCCATGCGCGGCCGATCGCCTTTACGTGCGGGCGAGTTGACCACGTTTTTGGGTGGTCTGTCCCATATCGCGGGCTCGATGACATGATGCAGCCTGCCGAGGACTTGGTCATCATCGGCGTAACCGGGAAAGCTCCCAGCCTCCTTGTCGAGTAGCCAGTGGAGATCAATGCGCCACTGCACATCCAGTTCCGGTTCGTGTACATCCGCGAGCCAGCCGATCTCCTTCTTGCGGGAGATCCGCACCGAGTGGTGTCCGACCTTGAACTCAACGAAGTCCCCCTCATGCTCTCGAAAGGGGAAAGCCTCGACACCATCCGCTGTCTGCGTTGCACGGATCCGATTACCGGACACGACGAGTCGGACGTCGAACGAACTCTCAGCCAGGGTGTCAGCCAGCCTGATGATCGACGTCTGCCTGTCCGGCTCATCCCATCGCCACGGACTGGCCTCTACACGATGCTCCTCGAAGGCCCGGACACGCTCCCGCACTGCGTCGGCCAGCACATCGGGGCTCGTTAAGGCGTCCCACATCCGAGGCAGCCCCGTGTCGTCGGGGCCGACGATCAACCAGAAAGGATAGAAGTCGCGCGGGCGGGCGAATCGTGTCAGCCAGAGCAAGACTCTGCGGTCGTCGGGAAGCCGGACGGAGAGCATCGTTGGCAGTGCACTCAACGGCGAGTGCATCTCGATGCGATCGCTCAACTCGGGATGTCGTAGGCGCAGCGCGGCCTCGGCGCGTTGGTACGCGACGAGGTGTCCCATTCCTGAAGACTCGCTGCTCCACGGATACCGTTCCAGATCCATCTGTCAATCCCCTCGCAGCATGGAGACGGTCTGTGCGGCCAGTCCCTCGGCGAGGGTGGCTCGGTAGTCGCGTTCGTAGCCGAGCGCGCTCTTGAACCCACACGGCCTCTGTAGCCGCCCGGTGTTCGGCGGTCCAGGCAGCAAAGCTGATGCGGGCCTCGGTGCGGGTGGGAAGGTGTGGCGGTGGACGTACTCGCCCGTCAGGACGCGGTTTAGCTGGAGGGCTGAGGGTTTTCGGAGGGCGGGAGGGGGTTGACGACGAACGACCCCCGGGCACGCACGGTCACCACAAGGCCTCTGTCCCGCAGGATGTCCAGAGCACGGCGGACGGTACCCGGGCCGACTTTGTACTCATGCGTCATGGTCAGTTCTCCCGGTAGGCGGGTGCCGGGTAGGTACTTGCCGGAACGGATCTTCTGCTCGATGATCGCGGCCAGCTGTTCGTACACGTACTGCGGTGAGTCGGGGCTGATCTTGTCCACCTTTTGACCGTAGACCGCCACTCTCTACCACGCATTACCTACCACTACTACTAACCACTACCTACCACTACGGTCATCAGAGTAGGGTTCGGAGGGAACAAAACGCCCCGGCGGGAAGGGTGAGAGCTTCCACGTCGGGGCTGTGCCGACTGACAAGGAGTCGACCTATGCGTAGCCTACTGGCCGCGATCCTGAGTCATTTGCTGCCTCCAGGTGGAGTGCATCGTGCCACCGCAACGCTGATGTCCCTTGCCGAGGGACTACCTGCCGCCGTCCCCAAGATCACGTCCACGCATCGGCCGTACGCGGCGGACGTAATCCACGTCGACAGCCTGCCTATCGTCCGCCCGTACCTCGCCGTATGGGAACGCGAGCGGGACGAACGAGACCACAGGCACCTCCAGCGCGAGCGCCGCCGAGCAGCGGTCCTCGCGACCCTCGGTCAGGACTACATCCCGGTGGAGGCCGCATGAGCGCGAGGCGTCTCCGCAGCATCGGTGTCGATCCCGCCACCGGCAAGGAGGCATTCGTGGTCGCGCAGCCCGGCGGTTTCCTTGAGGAGCTGGCCGACGCGTACGCACTCAAGGCCGCCGCAGTCCTGGTGACGGTCGTCGGCGCCGTACTCGAGGGAGGCAAGGCGTCGGACGTCGAACTCGCCGCCTTCGTACCGTCGTTGCACGCGGCGCTCGAAGAATGCGTCGGAATCATGGCGGCCGACAGAGCGTGACCGTGTAGGCGTCTGGCCGCGGCGCCAGTGACCGGGTGCGACCTTGTTGGCGAAGGCGTAGAGGCCTCACGGAGTCAAGGTCGCACCCGGCGTGCCCGGCGACAGGGCCAGTGCTCATTCCCAGAACCAACCAGGGTCTCACCGGCCGCCGGGCGACCAGGCCTGATCGGCTCGTGCCCATGCGTTGATCCGGCCGTCGATGCGGCGCGGTGCGGGTACCGTCTAGAACACAGCCAACATCCACCCTCGAACCAGGAGCACGGCCGTGACTGCACTGCCCGCGCAGCCGCAGCCCGGTGAGCCGCTCATCCCTATGCCTGCCTTGACCCCGGACGCCCTGCGTGCCGCCGTTGAGGAGCTGACGCCGAGCCGCATGCCGGCGTTCGTGCGTGATCTCGTCGGCGCGACTACCAGCGCGCAGCGGGCCCAGTCTCTTGCGCCACTGCGCACCTTCGTCCACACGTGGGGCGTGTTCGTCGCGATCCAGCGCTATCCCTCGCGAGCTGCTCGTCTGCGCCAACTGGAAGACGTGGTGAACGGCGGAGTGGAGGATCCGGCGGATGCCATCACCGAGATAAGGAAGATCCACGCAGAGGCGGAGGCCGAGGCCGGACTGTGACCGACTGACAAACCCGGCAGCCGCCAGGCCGGGCCTGCCCGGTAAGAACCGGTCAGGCCCGAGGCCCTTGCGCTCAGGCCATATCCCGGCTCTCCCAGCGGTCCCGGAACCACATCAGCGTCTCCGTGAGCAGGTCGAGGTTCCCGTTCTTCTCCAGCAGGGAGAGACGGACGTTGGGGCGCAGCTCCAGCTTTCCCTCGGGGATGTCGACGCCCTCCAACTTGTTGAGCCGAGCCAGGAGTTCGGCGCGTAGCGCACGGTCGGTGAACGGGTCCCGGGCGGCCAGGTACTGGAAGACCACCTCCGCCGTGCCGCCCCTGCCACTACCCGGGTACAGCGTCATCGGCCAGATGCCCCGGCCGGGGGCGCCTGCCTGGCCGAGCATGAGGAATGCGCTCGTCATGACCTGGCCCGCCCCGTGGCCGATCCAGCCGCCCAGTTCTTCCCAGCGGGCGAAGAGCGCCCGGACCGTCTCGACCGTCTCTGGGGGGTCGTCCGCCGCGAGCTGGCGGAAGAAGCGGTCGGCGCGTGTTTCCTCGCCCTGGCCGGCGCTGGTCGTGCGTTGCGCGGTGTCTTCGGCCTCGGCTCGGTCGTCGTCCTCGGTGACCAGTAGTGCGAGGTCGTCTGCGGTGAGGCGCTGCGCCGGGTCGGCGGCGCCTGTCACCGTGAAACGGACACCTTCGGCGGCCAGGCGGGAGCGGACGTCGTCGTCCTCGTCGTCGGATGTCCAACGGAAACCCTCGGAGACCTTGCCCTCGGATGTGAGGACCCGGTACGCGCCCACCACTCCGGGTGTGTTCGCAACGTGGTTGCCTACGGCCTGGGCGCCGGAGCCGAGGAACGCGGCTAGGTCGCCGTAGGACGTCCACGTGCCGTGGGGGAGTGCCGCGAGCACCTGGTGCGCCAGGTGCCAGTCTCGGCTGCGTTCCGCCCGGCCGACTCCACGTAGCGGGGCAGGCCACAAGGAGACTGCGCGGTCGGCGAGTTCGTCGGCGCGGGCGAGGATCTCCTTCGCGCCCCAGCGCTCGGTGGCGGCGATGCGGCGGTTCATCTCCAGGTGGCTGCCGTGGAGGAGGCCCTGCTTGCGCTCGAAGGGGTGGTTCGACAGCTCCGAGTTGACCGCGGTGAGTGTCAGGTTTCCGAGGGTGTGCTGCAGGCGGGAGTGCAGGTCCTTCGCGCTCTCCCCGTCGGCCGCCTCCTCTTCCAGCATCTCGAGCCACTCATCGCCGGGCGACTGCGGCATGACGTGCTCGATGGTGAGCTGCGCCGCGGCGAAGTCCACAGGCTCCGGATGCTCGTAACTCTCCTCCAGCCGCTGCAGCACCACCTTCCGCTGCTGTGAGCGTCCGAACTGGTAGAAGGGCGCCTTCCGGATCTTCTCGCGCAGCTCCACGTCGTCGGGCCAGAACCGGTTCTCGGAGGAGAGCAACTGGTGCAGCCCGTCGGCGACGGGCGCGTCGAGCGGGAGCTGCCCGGGCACGGACTGGAAGATCCTGTTGAGGTTGTTGGTCGGCACGCGGCAGATCATCCGGCGTACCAGGAAGCTCTCGATGTATGACATCGCACGGGCGGTGTCGGCTGAATCGAGGTCTCCGCGGGCACGGCGGTCGAGGAGCAGCATCAGCGCGGGGTAGGTGACCTGGGCCTGCCAGGCGTTCAGGCGGTGCAGATGCGCGCGGACCGCTGCGTCCGGCTCCTCCTCGGGGTGGAGCAGGCGACGGAAGACGGCGGCGCGGCTGTGCAACTCCCTGATGTAGTCCTCGATTTCCTTCTCGCTCGCCTCGCCGCGCTCGAAGCGCTGCTGCTGTGCCGCGTACAGGTCCTGGCGGCGCACCCGGTCGTCGCCGTCGAGGACCAGTTGCAGCCACATGAGCTGTTCCAGCTCTTCGTTGCTCAGGCTGTCCTGCAGCGGGAGCCAGTACGTCTCGTAGACGTGCTCGCCGCGTGTGGTCAGCTTCATGAACAGGTAGTTGCGCAGCAGGTCCGCCTGGCTGAGCTTGAGCCCGGTGTTGTTGAGGGACTCGAAGATGCGGTGCACGTTGTCCCCGGGCTGGGCGGTCACCGCTACCAGCGTCAGCCGGGAGGTGATGGCCTGCTCGATGCGGAACACGTCCTGCGGGGCCGACGGGTCGGCCGCCTCGACGAGCTTGCGGCGGAAGAAGCTGTAGGCCGTGGCGACACTACTGCCGACCTGCTCGGTGAGTGGTCCGCGGATGTGCGCGGCGAACTGCGTCCGGTCCGCCTGGGTCGGCAGCAGTCGGAAGTGGTCGATGCCGGTCTGCCACTTGTTGATCAGGTATTGCTCGTCGATCCGCTCGGCTTGGCGCGGCTCGGCGTCCTTGACGTGATCGCGGATCGCGGCCAGAGCGAGGGAGAGCGTGGTCAGGCGTTGCTGGCCGTCGACGACGAGCCATCGGGAGAATGTCGCATCGTTCTGCGGCGACGGCGCGAGGACGACGGACCCCAGGAAGTGTGTGTTCGCCTGCTCCCCGCGCTCGATCAGCTCGGCCTGCTCCAGGATGTCACTCCATAACTGTCTTAGCTGCTTCTCCGTCCAGGAGTACGTTCGCTGATAGAGCGGCACCTGAAACTGCTGAGCCCTCCCCTGCACGAGATCGGCGAACAGCGTCTCCTTCGCCTGCATCGTGGTCCCCCTTGGCAGTTGATGCGGTCGTGGCACGTGAGAACGACGATATTCCGTCTGTGGATGTGCCCCGAGCACGTCGGGCTGATAGACAGCGAAGGTGAATGCTGCCGGATGTCAGAAGTCCGGCGGCAGGACGACCCGAACCACCAGGGCGAGGACACAGGACATGCTGCTGGCCGAGCAGGCACTCACCGGACTGAGGCTGCGCGGACAGCAAGTGCAGGCCATTGTCAGTGTGTTCGCGGACGAGGCCCGTCGGCGCTCCGTAGTCGGTCTCGGCGCGGTCGACAGCAGGGCGTTGCTGACCGTCCTGCATGACCTTCCAGCGGACATCCCAGTCCCGCTGTCTTCGCTTGATGCTTATGCCCTGCGGATGCTGCACGCCGCGCCGCCCGGTGTGGTCGAGCTGGTGGAGGGGCAGTGCGTCGTCGTACGGCGACTCGTACCCGCTGCTTGTGTCGAGCTGGTTCTCCTTCACGGGCCACGAGGCATTCCACCCCGCGAATGGGACTCCGCGGTTCGGGACGCCTCGCAGTTCGCGCCGTTCTGCGCCCGCGGGGTCGTCGTATCGCACCCTGGGTCGGCGTCAGGGCAGCACGACTTCGCATCGCCTGACGATTCCGACACGGACCTGCTTCTCCTGAAGGCCCGCTTCTACGGGGTCGGCGTAGCCACCCAAGGGCCGGCGGGGCTGCGTTGGCTCCTGGAACCCGCCCCCTACCGGCCTCGACGGCATTCCGCCGCCCAGTGGCTGCTCCATGAGCAAGCCTGGCGTCAACTAGGGCCGGAATGGTCCTGAGAGGACCGGTCCTTCCCGTTCGTGGGCAGTGCGGGCGGACTCCAGCGGCGCCAGGCCTGAAGCACCTTCGGAAACGAGACCTCCGTGTCCGTCTGGGACGACAGTAGACGGTGGTATTCCCGGGCGTCCGCGAGTTGCTGACGCCACCAGTCGATGCGGTCCTCGCCTGGGAGGGTAGCGTCCAACTCCTCATGCAGTGAGTAGAGTTCGCAGACACTGTGCTGCAGGGCCCCGAGGACGTCGGCGTCGCTGTCCGTGAAGCGGGTGAGAGCCGCCCCTGCGCACACCGCGCAGTCGCAGGTCCACGGATCGACGTGGGCGAACCAGTCCTGGAGCGTCGCCACTCGGTGGTAACGGAGCAGGCGCCGTACCAGCACCACTGGAAACGGCTTGTGGCCGCCGCCTCCGTTGTCGGGCCGTGGAGCCACACCGTGCCGGAGTACGGCCGATGCTCCGACCGCTGCCCCCAGTGCCCCGTGTGCCATGGCATCGAAGGCTGCGAGATCGGTGCGCCAGAGAACGAGCCGGGGACAGGATCGGCATAACTGCCGCAGCCCTTCGGAGGCTTGGTCGCGTTCGAGTGGGTCGCCGTCCGCCTGCATGATCAACGCCACGGGATGCCGGCAGCTCCGGATCTGCTCGGCGAGGTCGGGAAGGGAAGAGCGCCGTAACCATCGCCAGCTGCACGGCAACAGTACGACGGTGTCCCCGCGGCGCAAGGAGTTGGCCTGACGGATTACGGCCTTGAGTATCGACGCGTCGCCCACGCAATCAGCCGGGATGAAACATGTGGGTGTGACGGCATAAGACGCCTTGTTGTCGCGCTGGCCGTCGAGAATCTCATTGAGCCCGGCGAGGTCCAGGTCGCGCCAGCCGTAGTTGGTCTTGAGACCGAACGGTGCATCAGTGGTGGCGATTTGGTGGGTGTGGCTGCCCTGGTCCATGACCACAGTCGTCTCGGTCCGGGCGTTGCGTATCTCCCTGCACCTGACCGGCGCGGCAGCACCCGTCAGCACCAGTCCGCCAGTGCGGGCCGGGATGTACGGGAGCACGTCGATCGCCAACTGGTCGTTGACCATGATGAGCAGACGGTCCCGCAGCATTTCGTCTATTGCGTCGATCCCAGCCCCCACGAGATCGTCCCCCTCACGGTTGTCAGGCCGCCCCGCTGTTTCTCACTGTCAGAGCAGTGAAATGAACGGCGCAAGACCGCCTGCCAGGGGCGGAGCGGTTCTCGGACAGGGGGTGATGGCGTCCAGAAGAGTTCGAGCTTCCCGCCAGCGCCCTTCTGGTTACGTTGGGTGACGTGTCGGCAGAGGGATCAGGAATCGGTGTAGGTGTGCTCAAGGGAAGGATCCTTCAGCGGACTGACATTGCGGCGAGGTAGCGTCAGGCACTGCCAAGAGCCACTTCAGGAGCCGCCGATGGACGACGACCTTCAGCTGATCAGCGACGGCGACGGCCTGGCCGTCATTGGAAGCCCGACGGCTGTCGAACGTTTCCTCGTCTCCGAAGGACTGCCGTCGAAGGATCTCGGACTGCCGAGGCTCGGCCCCACCCTCAGTGCTGTGGCCGGAGCAGCGCAGAAAGGGGCCGAGATCGCGGCCGACTCGGGCCGCTGGGTGAAGTTGACCGAGCAGTCGGCGCACGCTCTCAAGAAGTACGGGCTGATGAAAGGCTCGAACTCGGGTGTAAGCCGTGCCGTGTTGACGAAGAACGGCAAGATCAAGGGACTCCTCGAACTGGAGAAGACGCCCGGATCGTTTCTCACCAACCCGGCACGCCTGGCCGGTGCAGCGGGGCTCATGGCGCAGCTTGCGATGCAGCAGACCATGGACGAGATCACCGACTATCTCGCCGCGATCGATGCGAAGGTCGACGACGTGCTCCGTGCTCAGAAGGACGCGGTGCTGGCGGACATGATCGGAGCGGGCCTCCTGATAGAGGAGGCCATGACCGTCCGAGAGCAGGTGGGCCGGGTCTCCGCGGTCACGTGGTCGAAGGTGCAGGCCACGGCGATGACGATCGCGCGGACCCAGGCCTATGCGCTGCGTCAACTCGACGCGCTCACCGAGAAGATGGAGCACCAGAGCAGGATCGGTGACCTCGCCAAGGCCTCGAAGGAGGCGGAAGTCACAGTGGGCGAGTGGCTCGCCGTTCTGGCTCGTTGCTTCCAACTGCACGACGCGATCTCCGTGCTCGAACTCGACCGCGTACTGGACGCATCCCCGGATGAACTGGACCGGCATCGCCTCGGACTTCAGGTTGCCCGTCAGAACCGTAGGCAACTCATCTCGCAGAGCACCGAGCGGCTGCTGGCCCGCGTGGACGCGGTCGTCGGCAGGGCCAACACGAAGGTGCTGCTGCACCCGACCGCGTCCCCGGCCGTCGTGCATGCGGGCAATCATGTCGCGGTCGCCGTCGTCGACTTCCATGGGCGGCTCGGGATCGAGCACGGTCGACAGACGATGGACGCGAGACGGTGGTTGGACGCCGCTGCGGAGGCGAGGGACAAGGCGCTCGACACGGGAGCCGGAGGCGTCTACGCCGCCAGGCGGCTCGGTAACGAGACCCTCAATCGGGTCAGATCGGTGACGGGCAGGCTCTCCAGCGAGATTGGCGAGCGAGCGCTCCGTCGAAGTGGGGATGACGAGGAACGCAACGACGAACGAGACGAGGAACGAGACGAGAAAGGCTGAGACTTCGGGAAACGTCAGCGGGGCGCAATTGCTCACGTGCTCATGCAGTACACGGGCGAAAAACTGAGGCCCGCGGTCCCGGCGGTCGCGTGGCAGCGGAGCCGCCGGGGTGCTGGTACGCCTGGATCAGTTGGCCAAGGCCATGCGCTCGACCCAGGCGACCTTCACGGACTTGATGTCGGACAGTTTGTGGCCGTCTTCGAGGGTGACGTACTCATCGAACTCGCCCTTGTCGGCGTCGGTCTTGCCGGCGGCCAGGTGGGTCGTACCGATGTAGGTCTGGCCGACGAAGTCGCCGTCCTTGTCGAAGCCGTTGACGAGCACGGAGTAGTTGGCGGGTTCGTCGCCTTCGTTGGTGATCTTGTAGACGAACTCGTAGGTCGGGCTGTCCGAATCGCTGTACGAGTCACAGTCGTTGTATGAGAGTTCGTCGGTGTCGTCGCAGTCGTCGTTGTCCCCGTACGACTCGGTGTCACCCGTCACGAGCTTGCCTCCCGAGACCTCGACGTGGTCCATCGGATCACCGTCGCGGGCCAGGGCCCACCAGGCGATACCGCCACCGGCGAGGAGCACGGCTGCGGCAGCACCCACTATCAAGGCACGCTTACGCCGACTGCCCTGTGGGGCGGCCCAGGGCAGCGAAGTCGTGGGCGGCGCCGGGGGTATCGGAGGGAGCGAGGTTCCCACGAGTTCCGGCTCGGAGATGGCGGGCTGGGGCTCCGGCTGCTGGGGCGCCTTGTCGTTCAACTGGTTCTGCCTTGTCAAGAGGTTCGGACGGGGCCGGGCGGGTGGACGCGGAGGTCAACGAAAGGAAACACGTCTGTGGCCTGCGAATCGGTTCCGGCGCCGGGACGAAGTCGGCGTTGCGCCCGATGGATTTGCAGTCCTGCACAGACGCGGGTCAGCCCACCCACGGCGACGGCCGCGACAATGGCTCCCGAGTCGATGACGTGCGGCAACGAGGGAGCTCACCGGGGCAAGGGCGACCGCTGGTATCTGCGCTTGCTCAGAGGGCGCTCTCTGGAGTCACGCTCCTGCCCCGGCGTAGTGCTCGACCTGTCTCCATCTCTTCGCCTACGGTCCGGCTCGCGTCGTCAGACGGACGTCGCCTCCGCCGTCAGGCGTTCGTCCAGGGTGTGGATGATCGTGGCTGCCTTCTCGGCCGCCTCCTCGTCGTCGGGGGCGCCGATTACGGCCATCAGTGATTCCACCAGGGCCATCTTCAGGTCGTCCGTGGGGCGGGTGTCTTCGGTGGTGGTCGTCATGTGGGGTCTCCTGGCTTGTCGTGGGGTCTCAGAAGGCGTTGCAGGCCCGGAAGATGTGGGCGAAGGAGGCGATGGAGGCCGGGCCGTCGAAGGCTACGTACTCGGGGAGCGTGGCGTGCGGGGCCCACTTCTCCTTGTAGTCCAGTTGGGTTTGGGCGGGGTACAGCGCTGCGCCCTCCGCCCACAGGAAGTGCATCAGCCATTGGAAGGACGGGCTGGCACCCGGGAGTTCGTTGGCCTCGTCCAGGCCTGTGAACGGGGTGAAGCCGAAGTGGAGCCACTCCACGCCCTCGGCTGTGAACTTCTCGATCGCGTGGGCGTTGATGGCCTCCATCAGGCCCGGTGAGCCGTTCGGGATGCGACGGCTCAGGTCGTGCATCCAGCCGGCCTTGCTGCCGTAGACGGGGGAGTAGGAGATGTAGCTGACCGGGGCGCCGTCGATGTTGCCCACGAAGAGACGGCGGTGTTGCTGGGCTTCGCCTCCTATCTGGCCTACCAAGAACTCCAACGGCCTCGCGTGGTCGCCCTTTGAGCCGAGCCATGCGTTGTCGATTGTCTGGAGGGCCTCCTCGCAGTCCTCCGCCGGGACCTCCTCGATCGTCAGGCCGTTGCGCAGGGCGCGGGAGATCTTGTTGCGCAGTTGCATGAAGCGGGTGCCGCGGAGAGTGAAGTCGGGGAGGTGTACTGCCCAGGACGCGCCTATCTGGTTGACCGTGAAGCCGGCCTCCCGGTACTGCTCGGCGTCGGGGCGCTGGAGTTGGACGGAGACCAGCTGGAGCTGTTCGGCGCGGGCGTACTCGCGCAGGCCGTCCACCAGCTTGCCGTAGGCGTCGGGCGCGGCGAACGGGCCGCCGAACTGGACGAGATGGCGGCCGGTCCGGCGGTAGATGGCTACGCCGTCCACGCCGGGGAGGGTGAAGACGCTGTTTCCTGTGTTCAGGGCCAGGAAAGAGCTGGGGTTGTCTGATTGGGTGTGCGTCTTGATTGCCCGCAGGACGGGGTTGTCCAGGGTCGTTGCGCTGGTCGCCGACATAGCGTTCCTTCCTTGGTGACGCGAATCTTCTGTCGAAAGTAGAGCACCTTCGAATACCGCTTCGGTAGAGCTGCCGAGAATGGTTGTGAGGGCGTCAGGTGGACGTCAGGATGATGTCAGCGGGGCATGGCAATGTATTTCTCGAGAGCAGGACGGGGAGCCGAAAGGGGAACCGGATCTGAACTCGAGGAGAGGTGCCCGGAGCGGCTTATCGGGGACCGTGCAAATGGTCGGGCTCTTTGGGTCCGCGCAGGTTCGAATCCTGCCCTCTCCGCGCAGTGGAGCTAGTTGTTGGGAGAGGTGCCCGGAGTGGTTTATCGGGGGCCGTGTGAATGGTCGGGCTCTTTGGGTCCGCGCAGGTTCGAATCCTGCCCTCTCCGCGCAGTGGAGCTAGTTGTTGGGAGAGGTGCCCGGAGTGGTTTATCGGGGGCCGTGTGAATGGTCGGGCTCTTTGGGTCCGCGCAGGTTCGAATCCTGCCCTCTCCGCGCAGTGGTGCAAGTTGCTGGGAGAGGTGCCCGGAGTGGTTTATCGGGGACCGTACTCACGGTCGGGCTCTTGAGTCCGCGCAGGTTCGAATCCTGCCCTCTCCGCGCATGGTGTATGTCCCCGCCGAACGGGCCGGGGGATCGAGGTCTCATGGGCGAATGAGGCGGCCTTCGGTCCTCCGGCCCTTTCCCATGTTCGGCCCTGACATAATCCCCGGCTTCATCAGTCTCCGGTCAGGCGGGCGTCAGCCGCCACTGATTCCATCAGCCCATGTTCCAGCCCCCTGACCAACTGGCCCCGCCACTGACGTACAACCATCCGCCTCTTACCCGGTGACGCCCTATGGAGCATGCGATGAGCGAACAGGCCCTGGTGGTGGAGAAACTCTCCGAGCTGCCCCGGTCCGAGCGGTCGGAATATCTTGAGGAATTGGTCGTCGCGGAGTTCAGGGATGTTCTCCTCATGGGCGGCGACGAGGAATTTCCCGTCGATCAGAGTTACTTCTCCCTCGGGTTCACCTCGCTTCGGATCATGGAAGTGAAATCCCGGCTGGAGGCTCTGCTCGGGTGCGCGCTCAGCACGAACGTCCTGTTCAACAAGCCCACCGTCGAGAACCTGCTCGAATACCTGGCCGACGAGGTCCTCGGCGACCTCATGCCGTGACCACTGCGGGCTGTCGAGAAGAGGGAAGACCGTAATGTCGAAAACCCCGCACAACGAGCCCATCGCACTGGTCGGCATGGGTTTCCGGCTCCCGGGCGGCAATGAGTCGCCCGAGGGGTTCACCGAGTTCCTGAAGAACGGCGGGTCCGGTATCCGGCCCGTGCCCGAGGACCGGTGGGATGTCGCCGCCCTGAAGCCCCGCCCCGACGAGGGCGACGAGCCCGAGCTCGGCAAGGTGCGCACCACCGGCGCCGGATTCCTCGACCAGATCGACCAGTTCGACGCGCCGTTCTTCAACATCTCGCCCAAGGAAGCCGCGTTCGTCGACCCTCAGCAGCGACTGCTCCTGGAGACGGCCTGGCAGGCCCTGGAGCAGGCCAACATCAATCCCGCCGAACTCCGGCACGGCAACGGCGGCGTGTACGTCGGCGCCAGTTCCATCGACTACGCCCTGGAGATGGAGGGACTGCCGTACGAGGAGCTGGACGGGCATCTCGCCGCCGGCATCACGCTCTTTCCGCTCTCCGGCAGGCTGTCGTACTTCTTCGGGCTCCGTGGGCCCAGTCTGACGGTCGATACCGCTTGTGCCTCCTCGTTGACCGCCACCCACCTCGCCGTCGAGGGGCTGCGCAGCGGGTCCTGTGACGTCGCCCTCGCCGCCGCCGTCAACTGTCTGCACCACCCGCGCATCTTCGTGATGTTCTCGCACGCCAACATGCTGGCTCCGGACGGTCGTTGCAAGACCTTCGACGAGGACGCCGACGGGTATGTGCGGGCCGAGGGATGCGCCGTGCTCGTGCTCAAGCGGTTGTCCGACGCACAGCGTGACGGGGACCAGGTGCTTGCCCTCATTCGGGGCACCGCCATCGGTGAGGACGGCGAGAGCGCCGGGCTCACCGTGCCGAACGGGACCGCCCAGGAGACCGTGATCCGCGCGGCGCTGCGCAACGCCGAACTGACCCCCTCCGACATCCAGTACGTCGAGGCGCACGGCACCGGCACCCCGCTCGGCGACCCCATCGAGATGGGCGCCATCAGCGACGTCTTCGCCGACTCCCACACCGCCGAACGGCCCGTCACCGTGGGCTCGGTCAAGACCAACCTCGGGCACACCGAACCCGTCGCCGGCATCGCCGGTGTCATCAAGACCGTCCTCCAGATGCGGGCCGGGACCATCTTCCCGCACATCAACTTCAGCAAGCCGTCCGGTCGTATCCCGTGGTCCAACATTCCCGTCACCGTGCCGACCGAGAATCGCGCGTGGGAAGTGGACGACGACACCCCGCGACGCGCCGTCGTCAACAGTTTCGGGTTCGCCGGGTCCATCGCCGCCGCGGTCATCGAGGAGGCGCCGGCTCAGGAGGTCACGCCCTCGGTCCCCGCCGACGACGGCGGTCACGTCTTCACCCTCTCCGCCAAGTCCCGCCGCTCGCTCGGCATGCAGATCGAGCGCTACCGGCAGCACCTGGAGCAGAACCCGGGCGTCGACATCGGCGACCTCTGCTACACCGGCAACGTCGGGCGCAGCCACTTCACCCATCGGGTCGGCGGTCTGGTCACCGACCATGCCTCGCTGGCCGCCCTTCTGGAGCGTCACGCGGACGCCGCCGAGGGACCCGGCCGTCGTAACGACGTACGCAAGACCGCCTTCCTGTTCGCCGGGCAGGGGTCGCAGTACCCGGGCATGGGGGCCGCACTGTATCGGCAGTTCCCCGCCTTCGCCGCCCAAGTCGACGCCTGCGACGCGCTGTTCGCCGACAAGCTCGGGCGGTCCGTCAAGGACCTGATGTTCGCCACCGACACCGACACCGGTGGGCAGAGCGCCGGCGCGCTCCATCAGACCCTCTACTCCCAACCCGCCCTCTTCACCTTCGAGTACGCCCTCGCCAAGCTGTGGATGTCGTGGGGGCTCCGGCCCAACGTGCTCATCGGGCACAGCATCGGTGAGGTCACCGCAGCCGCCGTCGCGGGGCTGTTCAGCCTGCAGGACGCCACCGCGCTCGTCGCCGCCCGTGCCCGGCTCATGCAGTCGGTCACCGCGCCGGGCGGCATGGCCGCGGTGGGTGCGCCCGTCGAGGAGGTCGCGCCGCTGCTGGAGAAGTACGACGACCTTGCCGTGGCCGGGGTCAACTCGCCGCAGCAGACGGTGATTTCCGGTGGTGAGGAGTCGCTCGGCGAGGCCATGGCCTCGTTCGCGGAGCGCGGGCTGCGCGTCAAGCGGCTGACCGTCTCGCACGCCTTCCACTCCCCGCTGATGGCCGAGGTGTACGACGCCTTCCGTGCCGAGATCGCCGGCATCGAGTTCCATGAGCCGGCTCTCACCCTCATCTCCAACGTCACCGGGAAGGTCGCCCGGTTCCGGGAGATCGCCGACCCCGACTACTGGGTCCGTCACATCGGCGCGCCCGTTCAGTTCGCCGACGGCATGCGCACGTTGGAGAAGCGCGGTCGGCACGCCATGGTCGAGATCGGGCCGTCGCTCGGGCTGAGCGCGCCGGCCAAGCAGTGCGTCACCGCGCAGGATCACCTGTGGCTGGCCAGCTCGCATCCGAGCGACACCGACGGGCGGACCATCCGGAACGCCGTGGCGCAGCTGTACGGCGCCGGGTTCACCCTCTCCTGGACCGGGTTCCACGCGGGGCGGGAACGCACGGCCGTGGCCCTGCCCGGCTACGCCTTCGACCGCAAGCGGTACTGGCTGCCCACCACCGCCAACCGGCGGCACGGCCTCGGCGCCCGGATCGCCGACACCAGCGGGGTGCAGCATCCGCTGCTCGGCGCTGAGAGCAGTACCGAGGAGCAACGCGCCAACAACATACGGGAGTTCTCCGCCGTCATCAGTGCCGAGCAGCCCGGCTATCTCGCCGCGCACGTCGCCATGGGCAAGGTCGTCTTTCCCGGCACCGGATATCTGGAGATCGTGCTCGCCCTCCAGGACGCGGTGCTCGGGCACACCCGCCGTGCCGTCCGTGACGTGAGTCTGCGGGAGGCGCTGATCCTCGACGCCGACACCCCGACCCGGCTGCGGACCCGGCTCACTCCGGGCGCGGACGGTGTCCTCGCCGTCGAGATCGTCAGTCTCGTCGGCAGTGGTGAGGACGCCGTCGAGCGGGTGCACGCGACCGCCGTGCTGTCGGCGGCCGACGAGGCGCAGGACGGACCCAGCGACGCCGCGAGGGCACTCGTAGGGCTGGCGGGTGACGGGGAGCGGCCGTCCGATGTGCTGCGGGCGGAGGATGTGTACGCCGCCTACGCCGGTGCCGGACTCGACTACGGGCCCGCGTTCCGGCTGATGCGGTCCGTCACCCGGTTCCCGAGCGGGCTGACCGTCGGTGACCTCCAGGGCGTCGACGCGGGGCCGTTGGAGCATGTGCCGCCGGCGCTGCTGGACGCGGCCATGCACAACATGGGCGCCCTCGCCGACGACGGCAACTCCTATCTCCCCGTCCGCTTCGGGCGGTTCACCCTCTTCCGCAAGCCCCGGGCGCAGGAGCTGCGGACCCTGCTGCGGCTGGTGCCGGCCGACTCCGCGGACGTCGACGTGTGCGCCGATGTGCTGGTACTCGAAGGTGACGAGCCCGTCATGGAGTTGCGCGGGCTCGGGCTCAAACAGCTTGCCGACACGCCCGGTTCGCCGCGGCGCAGCTTCTTCCACCAACTGCGGTGGACCAAGCGGTCGTTGACGGGCCAGGACGCGGTCGCCGAGCGGCGGGTGCTGCTCGTCGGGCGGCCCGACGACGGGTTCCGGGAGACCGCCGCCCGGCTCGCCGAGAGCGGCGGACGGATGTTCTTCGCCGACGGCGCCGACGAGGCGGGCGCCTTGCTGGCGCAGGAGCGGATCACCGACGTGGCCTGGCTCTGGCAGGACGGTGTGGACGGGCTGCGGGCCGAGTCCGAGCGGAACTACGCCCGGCTGCTGGCCCTGCTCGCCGTCCTCGACCGGCAGGGCTTCGGGCGGGACCAGCGGCTGTGGCTGGTCACCGAGCAGGCCCAGCCGCTGCGCGGGGACGACCCGGCGCGGACCCGGCTCGCCGCGGCCTCCCTGTGGGGCTTCGGGGCCGTACTCCTCAACGAGTACCCGTCGTACCGGACCACGATGATCGACCTGCCCGCCGACGGCACCGGACCGGCCGCGCTCGCCGCGGAGTTCACCGCGCGGGAGACCGGCGACTTCCAGATCGCCTACCGCGGCGGCCACCGGCACGTACGGCGCCTCGTCGCCGACGACGCGCGGGCCCGCCGGGACAACGGGTTCGGGCTCGCGGTCAAGGAGTACGGCACGTTCGCCGGCATCCGGCCCGAGCGCGTCGAGGAAGTGCCGCCCACCGGTGACCAGATCCAGGTCCAGGTCGCCGCCGTCGGGCTCAACTTCAAGGATGTCCTCAACTCCCTCGGCATGATGCGGGAGTTCGGCGAGCAGCCGCTCGGCTTCGAGTGCGCCGGAACCGTCGTCGCCGCCGGACCCGACGCCTCCTTCGCGCCCGGCGACGAGGTCATCGTCAACTACCTCGGGCTCATGCGGCGCCGGGTGACCGTGCCGTCCGCGGTCGCCGTACCCAAGCCCGCCGGGCTCGACTTCACGCAGGCCGCCGGGCTCATCTCCGTGTACGTCACCGCGTACTACGCCCTGCACCGGCTGGCCGGCATGAAGGCCGGCGACCGAGTGCTGGTGCACGCGGCGGCCGGCGGCGTCGGACAGGCCGCCGTCCATCTGGCGCGGCTGGCCGGGGCGGAGGTCTTCGCCACCGCGAGCCCGCACAAGTGGCCGCTGCTGCGCGAGCAGGGCGTCGAGCACCTGATGAACTCCCGCACCCTCGACTTCGCCGACGACATCGAGCGGATCACCGGCGGGCGCGGCGTCGACATCGTCCTCAACAGCCTCAACAAGGACTTCATCCCCGCCGGTATGAAGTCCCTCGGAAAGAACGGGAGGTTCGTCGAACTCGGCAAGGTCGGGGCGTGGACACCGGAACAGGTCGCCGAGGAGCGGCCGGACGTCTCGTACTTCAACTTCGACCTCAGCGAACTGCCCGAGGACCGGCTGATCCCGCTCAACCAGGAGATCATGCGGATCATCGTGGACCTGGTGGCGGCCGGTGACCTGCCCGCGCTGCCGGTGACCGGGTACACCCTCGACGAGGTCGAGGAGGCGTTCGGGGTGCTCAGCCGCGGCGCCAACATCGGCAAGCTGGTCATCGAGTTCGACGACCCGTCCGCCGCCGAGGCGCGCCCCGTCGAGCTGCGGTCCGACCGCGTCTACGTCGTCACCGGCGGCCTCGGCGGTCTCGGTCTCGTCGCCGCGGAGAAGCTCGTCGACCTCGGCGCCGAACAGGTGGCGCTCGTCGGCCGCCGCACGGAACCCGTGGCCGATGTCGCCCACCTGCTGCAACGGCTGCGTGAGCGGGCCGAGGTCACCGTTCTCCAGGGCGACGTCTCCGATCCCGCGGACATCGCCCGGATCATCGCCTCCCTGAAGCGGGCGGGCGTGCCCGTCGGCGGCATCGTCCACGCGGCCGGTACCACCGCCGACCAGCCGGTCGCCGACCAGACCTGGCAGAGCCTCGACGAGGTCTTCCAGGCCAAGGTGTACGGCTCCTGGCTGCTGCACGAGGCCACCGCGGACCTTCCCGAGCTGGACTTCTTCGTCGGGTTCTCCTCGGCCGCCCCGGTCGTCGGCGCGCCCGGCCAGTCCAACTACGCGGCGGCGAACGCCTACTTGGACACGCTGATGGTCTGGCGGCAGGCCCAGGGACTGCCGGGGCTGTCGATCAACTGGGGGCCGTGGGCCGAGGTCGGCATGTCGGCCAGGCTCGGCGAGGCGCTCATCCGGCGCTGGGAGGACGAGGGCATCAAGCTCTTCTCGCCCGGCCGTGGCGCCCGCGCCTTCGCCTCGGTGCTGGGCCGTCCGCTCGGCCAGCTGGTGGCCGGCGAGGCGGACTGGGACCGGTTCACGTCCGCCAAGCCGGTGCGCAACGCCCTGTACGAGCGGCTGGTACGGGCCGGCGGCGGCGCCGAGGCACACGCCCTGGACCTTGAGGCCCTGCGCCAGCTGCCGCAGGCCGAACGGGTCGCGGCGCTGGAGGAGTTGGTACGGGCCAGGACCGCCGAGGTGCTGCACCTCGACGACCCCGACTCCATCGACCCCTACGCCGAGTTCGCCCAGGTCGGCCTCGACTCGCTGGTGGCGGTGGAACTGAAGACCAAGCTGGAGGCGGCACTTCGCCTCCCGCTCCCGCCCCAGTTGGCCTTCGACCACCCGTCACCGGTGCAGCTCGCGACGTTCCTGGAAGGGGAGTTGACGGCCGCGGCGGCGACCTGACCGAGAGCCGGGGCACGGGCCAGGCCACACCGACCCGCGCCCCGGCACCTACGGGACGGCACCTACGCCTTGATGTCCACGTCCGGCGCTTGGTGGGTCCGGGCTCGGGCCGGGGGCTCGTTGCCCGGCCCTTGCGTCCGGCACCTGATAGGTCCGGGCTCGAGCCGGGGGCTCGTCGCCTGGCCCTTTCGTCCGGCACCTGTTGGGTCCGGGGTAGGGCCTGGTGTTTGCCGTCCGGCCCTTGTGTCCGGCACCTGATAGGTCCGGGCTCGAGCCGGGGGCTCGTCGCCTGGCCCTTTCGTCCGGCACCTGTTGGGTCCGGGTTAGGGCCTGGCGCTTGCCGTCCGGCCCCTGCGTCCGGCACCTAATACGCCCGCACAGGGGCCGGGGGCTCGTCACCTGGCTCTTACAGCCGGTACCCAACACGTCCGCAGTCGGGCCCGGCGCTCATCGCCTGGCCACTGAGCCCGGCACCCGCCAGGCCCGCACCCGCGCCCGGCGCGCCCCTCACACCCGGCATCGATCGATCCGCTTCCGTCCCCGTCCCGCACCCATCCACCCGCCCCCGCCGCACACCCGCGCCCATCCACCCAGCCCCCTCCCCACCCCGCCCCTGCCTCCATCCGTCCCCCGCCCCAGCACCCCGCCCCCTATCCGCCCCACCCGGCACCCCCCAAAGGAGACTTCCGTGGCCGGACCGAGCACGGACACCATTGCCGCCCGATCCCTTCAGCACGCCGCCCGGCGGCCGGACCACCCGGCGATCATCTGCGAGGGCCGCGAGACCAGCTACGCCGAACTGCACCGGGCCAGCAACCGCACCGCCCACGCCCTTACCGCGGCGGGTCTGTCGCGCGGTGACCGGGTCGCCTTTCTCGGGCGGGAGAACGAGCACTACTACGACCTCGCCGTGGGCTGCGCCAAGACCGGCGTGGTCCTCGTCCCCATCAACTGGCGGCTGACCGCGGGCGAGGTGGACCACATCCTGCGCGACTCCGGCGCCCGGATGGCCTTCGTGCAGGGCGAGTTCCTGTCCGCCGTCGAGCGGGTGCGGGACAGCTTGCCGGAGCTGCGCGAGGTGCGGCGCTTCGACGGTCCCGACCACCCCGCCGAGGGCTTCCTCGCCTGGAAGGGCGACGCCCCCGACACCGACCTGGACGTGCCGGTCGGGTCCGAGGACCCGATGGTGCAGATGTACACCAGCGGCACCAGCGGCCTGCCCAAGGGCGTCGTCCTCGCCCACCGCACCTTCTTCACCTTCGTCGAGCAGATGCGACAGGCCGACTGCGACTGGATCGACTGGCGGCCCGAGGACCGCACCCTGATCTGCTTCCCCGGTCTGCACTCGGGCGGCATGGCCTGGTTCATGCATGCCTTCAACGTCGGCGCCACGTCCGTGGTGATGGGGATGTTCGTCGCCGAGGAGGCCGTACGGCTGATCCCCGAGCACCAGGTCACCACCGTGTGGGCGGCCCCGGCGATGCTCGACATGATGATGGCCGAGCACCGGGCGGGGCCCGAGGCGTTCGCGTCGCTGCGCAAGGTCGTCTACGGCGGCGCCCCCATCTCCCCGTCCCAACTGGAGCGCTGCCTCAGCGTGTTCGGCTGCGAGCTCGCCCAGATGTACGCCGCCGCCGAGACCGGCAGCGTCGTCACCTGCCTCACCCCGGCCGACCACGTCCTGGGCAACCCCCGGCTGACCTCGGCCGGCCGGGTCTGCCCCGGCAACGTCGTACGGATCGTCGACGAGGACGGCAAGGAACTGCCGACCGGAGCCATCGGGCAGGTCACCGTGTGGACGCCGGCGCACTTCGTGGAGTACTTCCGGCAGCCGGAGGCCACCGGGCGGGCGCTGCAGGACGGCTGGCTGAAGCTCGGCGACGCCGGCTATCTCGACGAGGACGGCTATCTGTTCCTCTGCGACCGGATCAACGACACGATCATCGTCGCCGGGCAGAACATCTACCCCGTCGAGGTGGAGAACGCGCTGCGGGCACACCCCGCGGTCGCCGACGTCGCCGTCGTCGGCGTCCCCGACGCCCGCTGGGGCGAGACGGTCCGCGCCTGCGTGGTCGCCGCGCCGGGCGCCGAGGTCACCGGGCGTGACCTGCTGCTCTTCCTGCGCGGCCGACTGGCCGACTTCAAGATCCCCAACAGCTACGAGTTCCTGGACGTCCTGCCCCGCAACCCCACCGGCAAGGTGCTGCGCCGCGAACTGCGTCAGCGCATCGCGGCGGCCGCGGGATGACGAACGCACCGACCATCAGCCCACCACCTCAAGGAGCGAGATGACCGAGCCCGTCGCCGCCGGGGCGGACCGCTGGTTCCAGCCGGAGAGCGCACCCGAGGCCGGAACCCGGATCTTCCTGCTGCACTACGCGGGGAGCGGGGCGTCGATCTACCGGGACTGGCCGCCGCTGATCCCCGCCGACGTCTCCACCCAGGCCATTCAGCTGCCGGGCCGTCAGGAACGGCTCGGTGAGCCGATGTTCACCGACGTCGGCCCGCTCGTGGAGACGCTGGCCGACTGTGTCACCGCCGAACTCGACGGCCGCCCCTACGCGGTCTTCGGGCACTGCATGGGGGCGCTGCTCGCCTACCGGCTCACCGTCGAGCTGGCCGAGCGTGGCGAGCAGCCCCCCGTACTGCTCGGTGCCTCGGCCTGGGCGCCGCAGGGCTTCCGCACCCCGGCGCCCGAGCAACTGCGGGTGCCGCAGAGCGAGTTGGTGGAGTGGGCCCGGGGGCTCGGCTCGCTGCCCGAGGCCATTCTCAACGACACCGAGGCACTCGGGCTGATGATGCCGGCCATGCGGGCGGACCTGGAGGTCTGCGCCAGCTATCACGACGACGCCGCCGAAGTGCCCTGCCCGATCGTCACGTACAGCGCCGACAAGGACCCGCTGGTGGACCCGGAGGCCATGGACTCCTGGGTGCCGCGCACCACGTCCTACCTCGGCAACCGCCTCTTCCGGGGCGGCCACTTCTTCCTCCACGAGGAGACGACGACCATCACCGCGGACTTCGTCCGTCTGCTGCTCGGCCGGGCCGCGGCGGCGGCCAGGTCCGCGCTGTGAACGACCCCGAACAACACGCCACCGAAAGGGAGTCCGACATGACTCTGGTCAACCCCAATGACTTCGCGGACCGTTACGTCGCCGCCTGGACCGAGACCGACCCGGAGGCCCGGCGCAAGCGCGTCGAGGAGCTGTGGGCGCCCGACGGCATCTACGCCAACGCCATCGCCGTCGTCACCGGCCACGAGGCCATCGCCACCCAGGTCGGCTACGCCCACGACGCCTACGCCACCGGCGGGTTCACCTTCCGCTCCTGCAACAACGCGCGCGGCCAGCACGACACCCTGCGCTTCAACTGGGTGATGGTGTCGGAGGCCACCGGCGCCCTGGAGGCCGTCGGCTTCGACTTCGTGACCCTGGACGACGAGGGCCGGATCATCGCCGACCACCAGTACTTCGACACGCCGCCCACCTATGTGGTCCCGGCGCCCGGGGAAGCCGCCGCCTGACCGTTCTGCTCCGCTACTCCGCTGCCCCTGTCGGCTCCTGCCCGGCAGGGGCAGCGGCATGCAGTCGGGTCAGCAGCGCGCCCGTGTCCGCGTCGGCCGGCAGGAACGCCTCGACGGCCAGCTCGGCGACGGTCACGTCCAGCGGCATGCCGAAGGTGGCGATCGTACAGAACAGGGAGAGCTCCATGTCCTGGTAGCGCAGCCGCAGCGGCAGGGTCAGATCGGCGTTGTCGCTGCGCGGCGGGTGCGTCGGCTCGGGGCCCGCCGGATACGTGCACAGTTCGTCGTACAGCTCCGAAAGGCCCGGCTCGGCGGTGAGTTCCACGCGTCGCCGCAGCCGCTGCATCAACTGCGCGCGCCAGTCGGGGAAGTTGAGGATGCGCGGCTGCATGCCCTCGGGGTGCAGGGCGAGGCGGAGCGCGTTGACGGGGGAGCGCAGCAGATGGGGCGCGGCGCCCTCCGCGAAGAGCGCGAAGCCGCTGTTGCTGAGCACGACGTTCCAGTGGCGGTCCACCACGAGGGCGGGGAAGGGTTCGTGCCCCGACAGGATCTGGCGGAGCGCATCGTGTACGGGGCGCATCTCGGCGGCATCCAGGGGAGAGTCCGTGTAGGCGGGCGCGTAGCCGGCGGCCAGCAGCAGCTGGTTCTGCTCGCGCAACGCCAGTTCGAGTTGTCGGCCCAGTCGCAGCACCATCTCGCGGCTGGGCTTGGAGCGCCCGGTCTCCAGGAAGCTGAGGTGACGTGCGGAGATCTCGGCCCGGGTGGCCAGCGCGAGCTGGCTGTAGCCCCGCTGCTCCCGCCACTGTCGCATCAGCTCACCCACGGAGCGGGACACTTGCCGGCTTACCTGCACCTCGGTCATCTCTTCACCCTGCATCATTCCGGGCGTCGGGGACAACCGCGGAAGACGGTCGCCCGAGCGGTCCACGAGCGGCGACGGGGGACACCGCTCGCGGACCGCCGTGTCCCGGTCCGCGGCACCTGCGAGTGCGCCGCGGACCGGGGGTTTGCGGGGGTGTGCGTGACTACGCCTGCGCCTGGTGCCGTCCGGCACCGACGAAGCGGTGGTGCTCGCGGATCAGGCCCTGCTCGTCGCGGAGCAGGAAGTCCACGCCGGTCTCGCCCGCTGCCGTACGCCACGGGTAGCGGAAGGCGTCGTGCTGGGCCGAGGCGCTGCCCGCCCGCTGCCGGGCCCCGCCGGCCGTGAGGGCCGCCGCGATGGCGTCCACGCCGTCGTGCGCACCGGTCTCGTCGACGTAGAGCGCGCCCGGCAGATAGAGGTCGGCGACCTCCTTGCGCGGTTCCTCGGCGGCGCCGGCCGCCAGGAGGCGTTCGGCCTGCGCGTCCAGCTCGTCCGTGGGCATGGGCGGCTCGTTGAACTGGTAGTCGGCGACGATGCGGCCCTCGTCGTCGAGGAGTACGACGTCGAAGCCGACGGCGAGCACGGTGTCGGAGTCACCGGGTGTCATCAGCCAGTTGAACGTCAGCGCGCCGGCGTGGCCGACCGGGTTGTCCCCGGACCGGAAGCGCAGGCCCTGTCCGGCCACGAACTGGTCGTGCGCCTCGGTGACCCGGGCCACCAACTGCTCGGTGCCCTGGAAGCGGCGGGTCTGGGTGTAGTGGAGCCCGTCCGGAGTCCACAGGTTCGCCACCTCGGCCCCGCGCGCGGCGGCGTCGGGCTCGTTCCAGACGGCGACGTAACGCTTCAGCAGGTCGTCGGCGTTCAACGTCAACTCTCTCTCTGTGTGAGTGTCGGAGCGGCGGCACGAGGGCCGCCGCTCCAGGGGGTCGTGCGCGAGCGCAGGTGCTCGCGGGCGTTACTTCCCGGCGTTCGTCCGCGGCAGCGCCTGCACCAGCAGGGCCAGGGCCGCGGCGACCCCGACGAGGAAGTAGATGCCCATGTCGAAGGCGTGCGCGTAGGTCGAGGCCACGGGGTGGTCGCCGAGCGCGTTGTAGAAGATCACGCCGATGATCGCCACGCCGATCGAGTTGCCGATCTGCAGGCCGGTGGTCAGCACACCGGAGGCCGAACCCGCGTACTGCGGGTTGACCCGGGCGAGCACGGTGGACGCCAGCGGCGCGACCGCCAGGCCCATGCCCGCACCGTCGATCGCCAGGCCCGGGATCAGCCACGCCGTGTGGCCGCCGTCGCCGAGCTGTGCGGCGGTGATGCCGATGACGATCAGGCCGACGGCCATGATCACGGCGCCGACCGCGATCACCTGGCGGCCGAGCTTTGCGGCGAACTTCGTCGCGTTCATCGAGGTGTACATGTAACCGGCGCCGATGGCGGCGAAGAGCAGCCCGGCCTCCAGCGCGCTCAGCCCGCGGCCCGCCTGCATGTACAGGGCGAGGACCAGGAAGAACGACGCCTGGCCCATCCAGAAGACCAGCTGGCAGCCGAGGCCCACGACGAACGCGCGGTCCTTGAACATCTCCATGTTCACCAGCGGGGAGCCGCCCCGAGCGGCGATCGACCGTTCGACACCCACGAACACGGCCAGCAGGACCGCGCACGCCGCGAAGGAGCCCCAGGTCCAGGCCGGCCAGCCCTTCTCGCGGCCCTCGATGAGCGGCAGCACCAGCGCGACCAGCGCGAGCGTGATCACGCCGACGCCGAGGAAGTCCAGCTTGGGCTTGCCCTCGGCCTTCGACTCGGGGACCAGCTTGACGGTCAGGGCCATGATCAGCAGGCAGATCGGCAGGTTCACCAGGAAGCAGGCACGCCAGTCCAGGCCCGCGATGTCGGCCTCGATCAGCAGACCGCCGATCAGCTGCCCGAAGACGGCTGCCAGACCCATGGCCAGGCCGTACCCGGCGAACACCTTCAGCCGGGCCGGGCCGGTGAAGATCGTGCCCAGCAGGGCCAGCACCTGGGGGGCGAGCAGTGCCGCGGCCAGGCCCTGCAGGACCCGGGAGAAGACCAGGAAGTCACTGCTCTGCGCTACACCGCACAGCAGCGAGGCGATGGTGAACAGGCCCATGCCCAGCAGGAACATCCTGCGGCGGCCGAAGAGGTCGCCCAGCCGGCCGCCGGTGATCAGACCGACGCCGTAGGCGAGCCCGAATCCGGCGACCACCCACTCGATGGCCGAGGCGCCGGCATGCAGGTCCGTCTGCAGCGAGGGGATGGCGACGTTGACGATGAAGAAGTCCAGCGTGGTGATGAAGACACCGGCGAGGACCGTCGGCAGGATCAGCCGATGCGGTACGGCCGGGGGCGCGGCCGCCGGTGCGCCCGCGGACGACGCCGGGGCGCTGCGGTTGGTCTCGGTGGTCATCCTTAGTAACTCCCAACGAACACACGGGTGTTCAGCTGCGCCCACGGCCGGATGGCCGATGGGTCGAGTGCGAACTCCAGCGTGTCGCCGGGGCGCCCCGGGGGTCAATTACCTACCAGGTAATCACTGGCGGGCTCCGGTGATTACCCTGCCCGAACTCAAGTGCGGTGTCAGCGCGAAGTCAGGCCATCCTGAATGCTCATCGCAGCAGTGCGCCGTCGGCACCATCGAATAGGGATCAGGCCAGGACCTGGTCACGATTCCCGGATCAGCATCGCGTCAGGACGCGGTCAGTACCGACTGCAATCATCATTTCCGAATTCTCCTGCAATCCCCTGCAATCCCATTTCGATTGCATTTTCCGAAGGGTCCGCGAGATGAATCCCGGAAAAAAGTTGCGCAGTTATGGGCTGTTTATCGCGGGGAGAGACATCGAAGGCGACGGCTGGGTTTACACCGTCAGCGCCAAGTCGCTTCTCGAGGATGTCTTCACCAGTGTCAGCCTCAAACGCACCCTTGAGAAGGACGCGGACTCCGACGCCGCGGAGCACCCTTACGTCATCGGCCGCTGCGCGATAGCCGACGACGCGGCCATCGACCTCGCCACCGAGGCGGCGGCCGCCGCGGCGCCCGGCTGGGCGGCGGTTCCGCTGGAGCGGCGCATCCGGCTCGGCAGCCTCTTCCGTGAGGAACTGCTGCGCCGCGAGGACGAGTTCGTGGAGATGCTGGTCGCCGAGTCCCACCCGGTCAAACTCGCCCGCTGGGAGCTGAGTTGCCTGCTCCAGGTCTACAGCGAGGAGAGCATCCGCTGGTACGCGCAGCAGATGCACACCGAGTTCGACGACCGCGGGCGCCGGCTGATCGTCCGCCGGCAGCCGGACGGCGTGGTCGCCTTCAACCCGCCGCAGAACGCCCCGGCGCCCAGCGCCGCCCTCGCCGTCCTGGCGATGATGGCCGGCAACGCGGTCGTGGTCCGGGCCCCGCGCAGCATCGCGCTGAGCACCCTGTGGGTGCTGCGGGACGTGGCGGCACCGCTGCTGGACGAGATCGGGGCGCCGCCCGGCACGCTGAACGTGGTGTGCGCCAACCCCAAGCAGACACTGGACCGTTGGATCTCCAGCCCGCTCATCGACGACATCTTCTACATCGGCGGCAGCCAGGAAGGCCTGCGCTTCCAGGAACAGTGCGTGGCCCACGGCAAGAAGCCGATCCTGGAACTCGCCGGCAACGACGGCATCATCGTGTGGAAGGACGCCGACCTCGGCTACGCCGCGGAGGCCATCACCGAGTCCTTCTACGGCTCCGGACAGATCTGCATGGTCCCCAACTACGTGCTGGCGCACCCCGACATCGCCGACGAGCTCATCGCGGAGGTCAAGCGGAAGGTCGCCGACGTACGCCCCGGCTATCCCGACGAGGAGGACGTGCTGCTGTCGCCGGTGCGCCGCACCGAGCGGTTCTTCGGCCTGCTGGAGCGGGCTCTCGAACAGGGCGCCGAACTGGTCACGGGCGGGCTGCGCACCGAACTGGACGGCACCCCCTCGGAGACGGGGGTCTTCCTGCAGCCGACCGTGCTGCGGGTGGACGGCATGAGCACGGCCCGCGAGCACGAGGTCGTCCGGCACGAGACGTTCTTCCCGCTGCTGCCGATCGTGGTCGCCGAACCGGACACCGACGAGGTGCTGCTCGACCGCTTCCTCGACTTCGTCAACAGCAACGAGTACGGGCTGCGCAACTCGCTGTGGGCCAAGGACGAGACGGTGGTCGACACCTTCGTCCAGCGGGTCGTCAACGGCGGCCTGCTGAAGGTCAACGACTCCCACATCGGCTTCCTGCCCTATCTGCCGAGCCACGGCGGCACCGGCCTGACCGGCGGGGTCTTCGGCGAGGCCAACTACCCGATGCTCAAGACCTCGCACGTCCAGGGGATCAGCATCGCCCGTGACGTCAGCCCCCACGAGACGGTCTTCGGCGACTGACGCGGCGCCTCCACTCGACCGACTCACGCGGCGCCCCCACTCGGCCGACTGACGAGATGTCCGCACTCGGCCGTCTCACGCGGCACCCCTACTCAGCCGACTGATGCGGCGCCCCATGCGCCGACTCCCGCGGCGCCCCACGCGCCCGAACTCCCGCGGCGCCCCACTCCACCACCCACGAACTCCCCCTCAACGAGGTGACACCTGTGCGCACACTCGACGCCGCCCGCGACACCTGCGAGCGCTTCCATCCCGGGCTGGTGAAGGCCCTGGCCGCCCTGCCGTTCGAGGAACGCGAGGCCCACGGCAGCCCGGTGGTCGACCTGTTCCGGCAGGCCGCCGGGGTGGGGCTGCTGATCCCCACCGAGTACGGCGGCCTCGGCGCCGACCCGGTCGACGCGGTGCTCGTGCAGCGGGCCGTCGGCTCGCTGTCCCCGTCGCTGGCCGTGGCCTCGACCATGCACCACTTCACCGCCGCGATGCTCTACGCCCTCGCCGACGGCAAGAACCGGCTCACCCCCGCCCAGACCGAGGTCCTGCACACCGTCGTGCCCGAGCAGCGGCTGATGGCCTCCGGCTGGGCCGAGGGCCGCACCCAGCAGAACATCCTCACCCCGGCCGTCACCGCCACCCCCGTCGACGGCGGCTATCTGCTCAACGGCGCCAAGAAGCCGTGCAGCCTGTCGCACTCGATGAGCCTGCTCACCGCTAGCATCGCCGTGCCCGGCGCCGACGGCACCCCGGAACTGGCGCTGGCCCTGGTCGACGCCGCGTCCCCGGGGCTCACCCGGCACCCCTTCTGGGGCAGCGAGGTGCTGACCGCCGCGCAGAGCGACGAGGTGCGCCTCGCCGACGTCTTCGTCCCCGAGGACATGGTCGTGCGCACCACCGACGACGACCCGGACCGCATCGAGGACCTCCAGAACGCCGGCTTCGTCTGGTTCGAGATGCTCGTCTCGGCCGGGTACGCCGGCGCCGCCGCCGGGCTCACCGAAGAGGTCCTCACCCGGGGCCGCGGCACCGCGAGCGAGCGCGGCGCCCTGCTGATCCGTACCGAGGCCGCCTTCGACCTGCTGCTCGGCGCCGCCCGCGCGGTCCGCGACGGCGTCGGCGGCGAGGAAGCCGTCTCCCAGGTGCTCATCGCCCGGTTCGCCGCGCAGGAGGCGCTCTCCCTCGTCACCCAGCAGGCCCTCGAACTCCTCGGCGGCATGGACTTCATCCGCTCCTCCGCCCACCAGCGGCTGGCGGCCTCGGTGCGCCCGCTCGCCTTCCACCCGCCGTCCCAGGGCGCGACCGTCGAGCCGCTCCTGGCGTACGCGGGCGGCGCCGCCCTCGACCTGTCCTGAAAGCGGGCCCTGTCCCGCCAGCCAAGCCGGCCCTGTCCCGCCAGCCCAACGGGCCCTGTCCCGGCAGCGGGCCCGGCAGCGAGCCCCGTCCCGAAAGCGAGTCATCGATGACCACGTACGCCGAAGCCCCGGCCGGCCAGGAGGCGGAGATCCTCCAGCTGTACCGGGCGCACCTCAGCAAGGGCCGGGCGACCCTGGCCGAACTGTTCGGCACCCATATGGAGGTCGAGTCGCAGGGCGCGTGGGTGACCACGTCCGACGGCGAGCGCTTCCTCAACGCGGGCGGCTACGGCGTCTTCATCATGGGCGCCCGCCACCCCCGCGTCATGGAGGCGGTCCGCCGCCAGCTGGAGACCCACCCCGTCGCCACCCGCATCCTCCTGGAGCCGACCGTCGCCCGCGCCGCCGAGGCCCTGGCCGAGGTCGCCCCGGAGGGCCTGGACCGCGTGCACTTCGCGCTGTCCGGCGCGGAGGCGGTGGAGACCGGCCTCAAACTGGCCCGCGCCAACGGCCGCAAGCGGACCGTGTCGATGAAGGGCGGCTACCACGGCAAGACCCTGGGCGCCCTGTCCGCCACCGCCAAGGACGTCTACCAGGCACCCTTCCGCCCCCTGATCCCCGACGTCAGCCATCTCCCGTTCGGCGACATCGACGCCCTGCGGGAGGAGCTGGCCGCGCACCCGGGCGAGGTGTGCGTGATCATCGAGCCGGTGCAGGGCGAGGGCGGCGTGATCATCCCGCCCAAGGGCTACCTCAAGCAGGTCGAGGAGGCGGTCCGGGAGTACGACGGCTTCCTGATCGTCGACGAGGTGCAGACCGGCATCGGCCGCCTCGGCGAGTGGTGGGGCCTGGACACCGAGGGCGTCCGCCCCGACGTGCTGCTGGCCGGCAAGGCGCTCGGCGGCGGCGTCGTACCGGTCTCCGCGGCCATCGCCACCCGCAAGGCGTTCCGGCCCTTCGACAAGGACCCCTACGTCCACACCGCCACGTTCTCCGGGCAGCCGCTGCTCATGGCCGCCGTGCAGGGCACCCTCCGCGCGGTCCGCGAGGAGGAACTGGTGTCCAGGTCCCGCGAGTTGGGCGCCCGGCTGCTGCCGCGGATCACCGAGATCGCCCGCCGCAACATCCCCGACCTCGTCGTGGACGTCCGCGGCCAGGGCCTGCTGATCGGCGTCGAGCTGGTCGAGCCGGGGCTGGCCGGCGAACTGCTCATCGAGCTCTTCAACCACGGCGTGGTCGCCAACCACTCCATGAACGGTTCCTCCGTGGTGCGGTTCACCCCGCCCGCGATCCTCACCGACCGGGAAGTCGACTTCCTTCTCGACTCCTTCGACAAGGCCACCGTCGACCTCGTGCGGCGCTCGGCCACGATGCCCGAAGGCGGCAACTGACCATGCGACACGTCGAACTCCACGCCCTGGTGCCTCTCGTCTCCGCCGAGGAGGTCTTCGCGACCGTCCCGCGCTGGGAGCGTTACCCCGAACTCGCCCCGCACGTCCGCGCCACCGAGGTGCACGCCGGCCTGCCCGGCCCGGTCGGCAGCTCCAGCTGGGAACTCCACTTCCGCAGCGGCCTGTTGCGCTGGACGGAGGAGGACACCTTCCTCCCCGAGAGCCACCAGATCCGCTTCGAGCAGACCGACGGCGACTTCGACAGCTTCGAGGGCGTCTGGACGCTCCGCCAGGAAGGCCCCGACGTCTCCGTCGTCTTCACCGCCGACTTCGACTTCGGCATCCCGAGCCTCGCCAGCATCCTCGACCCGATCGCCGAGCGGGTCATCAGGGAGACCGTCGCCTGGGCCGTCACCGGCTTCTTCCCGGGCGCCACCGTCCTCGACACCGACATCGACCTCGCGGCGGCGAGCTGACCCGCACCGCTCCCGCCCACCGGCGGCGGAGCGAGCCGACCGCACCGACGCCCGCCCACCGGCGGCGGACATCCCACCGCCGCCGGCCCCGTCCCCACTTCACCGGAGCCCCACAGGAGTGCAACCGTGGACCAGGCCAACCCCTTCGAGACCCCCCGCACCTACTCCCTGCATCGCGCCGAGTACCTGGTCGGCCTCGCGGTCACCACCGGCCTGATGGCCTATCACTTCTCGGACATCCGCTGGCTCCCCGCCATCGGACTCTTCCTCTACATCGACCTGATCGGCTACATCCCCGGCGCGATCGCCTTCAAGAAGGCCGGCGGAGCCCCCATCCACAAGGGCTACTACGTCGCCTACAACGTCATGCACAGCCTCATCACCCAGGGCGCCGTCGCGGCCCTGTGGTGCTGGCTGGTGAAGCCGGAGTGGGCGCTGCTGGTGCTGCCGTTCCATCTCTTCGGCGACCGGGGCCTGTTCGGCAACTTCATGAAGTCGTTCGCGCTGCCCTTCGAGCCGGTCCGCCAGCCCGGATACCTGCGGCTCCTGGACGACCTGGGCCTGCCGCACCCCAAGCCGGTCGGCCACGCCATGGACCCGACCCCGGTCGGCCACATCCCCGCCGCCCCCGGCACCGCCCCCGCCCCCGTCACCCCCGTCCCCGCACCGGCCGTACAAGAGGTGACCCGATGACGACCAACGTCACCCTGCGCAACCGCTGGAGCTCCCAGGAACGCGCCTTACGACGACTGGCCGCACCGGTGTCCGTGCTCACCGCCGTCCACGAGGGCCATCAGCACGGCACCACCGTCAGCACCGTCACCCGGGTCTCCCGCCGCCCGCAGGTCCTCGGCGTCTGTCTGCGGCCCGACTCGGTGCTGGCCAAACTGGCCACCGCCGAGGGCCGGTTCGCGGTCAACATGCTCAGCGCGGCGCAGGGCCCGCTCGCCCGGCACTTCGCCGAGAGCTCCCGGCCCGACGGCGCCGCCCAGTTCCAGGACATCGACTGGAACCCGGCCGCCTACTCCGGCGCACCGCTCTTCGCCGGGGCCCTCGCGCACTACGACTGCCGGGTGGTGGGCCGCTTCACGGTCGGCGACCACGAGGTGCTGCTCGGCGCCGTCGTCCACGCGTACAGCCTCGACGGGGACCCGCTCGTCAGCCAGGACGGCGAGCTGTACGCCGGAACCCTGATCCCCGTCGCCGACCACGACGACCGCACCGCGCAGCCCCCGGCCCCGCTCGGTGTGGACCTGCGGCTCGCCCTGCCCCTGACGCCCGCCAAGGAGAACGTACCGACATGACCACGCCCACCGCCCACGAGGCCGACTGGGACACCGCCCCCGGTCTGCTCGACGGTGCCAAGGACCTCACCCTCGGCCCCGACCGGTGCAATCTGGCGTACTGGTTCACCGAGGTCGCGCAGGGCACCCTGCGGGACCGCGGCGCCACCGGACACCACGAGAAGGCGGACGTACCGGAGTTCCTGCGCCGGCCCGGGCCGCTGCGCGAGGCGCTGGTCCTGGAGTTCGGCTTCCGCAGCCTCTCCGAGGAGATCGCCACCCGCCTCCTCGCCCACTACGTCGCCCGCGCCCCCGGCATCCCGGAGATGGAGTTCTACGCCACCCAGCTGATGGACGAGGCCCGGCACGCCCGGGTGTTCCGCAACCACCTGGTCGAACTCGGCCTGCCCGAGAAGACGTTGCTCGCCGACATCGACGCGATGGCCGTCGACTACCGGCGCGAAGTCCTCCAGCCCGTCGAGGACTTCACCCTCGACATCATCCGCGACCAGGGCGACTTCTACGGCGGCGTCGCCGTGTTCGCCATCGTCATCGAGGGCGTCCTCGCCCCCGCCGCCGAGCTCAGCGAACGCAAGTGGACCCCGCTGTCGGAGGCGACCCAGGAGGTCTCCCGGGGCACCGCCATCGACGAGATCCGCCATCTGACCGTCGCCAGCACCATCCTGCGCGACCACGTCCGCGACCACCCCGAGTACCTGCCGAGGCTGCTGGAGATCCTCGCCGCCGGCAACGAACTCTGGGACCGTGTCCCCGACAAGCCCTACGTCCTGCACCGCGAGGAACTCTTCCAGCAGGGCATGGCCGAACAGGCCGAGCTGATCGGCGACTACGAGGTCTGGCCCGGTGTCCGGCTGCTCGACACCACCCCGGAACAGCGCTACGACATGGCGGAGCGGTGGACCGACGAGATGGCCGAGAGCCGGATGGCCTACATGGGCCTGCCGACGGACGCCCTGGGACGGAGTGAGCGTCCGTGACGGCGCCCCTGCCCGCCTTCGGCGCCCCGCCCGGCCGGGCGCCCGTCATCGTCGGCGTCGGCGGTCATGTGCCGCCGAACGTGGTCACCAACGACGACCTGGTGGCCCGCCTCGACACCTCCGACGAATGGATCCGCACCCGCACCGGCATCGCCGCCCGGCACGTCGTCACCCCGGGCACCGCCACCTCCGACCTCGCAGTCGAGGCGGGCCGCAAGGCCCTGAAGTCGGCGCAGGACGCCCAGGTCGACGCGGTGGTGCTGGCCACCACCACACCCGACCACCCCTGTCCGGCGACCGCGCCCGCGGTGGCGGGACGGCTCGGACTGACCGGCGTACCGGCCTTCGACGTCGCCGCCGTCTGCACCGGGTTCCTGTACGCCCTCGCCACCGGCGCCGGCTTCCTCGCGAGCGGCCTCGCCGAACGGGTGCTGGTCATCGCCGCCGACGCGTTCACCACCATCGTCGACCCGGCCGACCGCGGCACCGCGGTGATCTTCGCCGACGGCGCCGGAGCCGTCGTACTGAAGGCCGGCGACGCGGACGAGCCCGGCGCGCTCAACTCCGTCGTGCTCGGCAGCGACGGCGAGCTCAGCGACCTCATCTCGGTCCCGGCCGGCGGCTCGCGCCAGCGCTCCACGGGACTGCCGCCCGAACCCGGCGACGAGTACTTCCACATGGCCGGCCGCGCCACCTACCGGCACGCCGTGGAACGCATGACCACGGCCGCGCGGCAGTCCCTCGCCGGCACCGGCTGGACCCCCGAGGACGTCGACCGGTTCGCCTCCCACCAGGCCAACGCCCGCATCCTCGAAGCCGTCGCAGAACGGCTCGGCATCGGACCCGAGCGGCGGCTGTCCAACATCGAGCACGTCGGCAACACCGGCGGCGCGTCCATCCCGCTGCTGCTGGCCCAGAAGTCGGCCGACGGCGAACTGAAGGCCGGCCACCGGGTGCTGCTGACCGCGTTCGGCGGCGGCCTCGCCTGGGGCGCGGCCACCCTCACCTGGCCCGAGCTGTGACCGGGCCCGCGCCCACCCACCCCACACCGTCAACCGGAGGTCGATCACCCATGTTCGAGAGCCTGAAGGAAATACTCGTCAACAAGCTCAAGGTCACCCCCGAGCAGATCACCCTCGAAGCCACCTTCGAGGACATCGAGCTGGACTCGCTGGCCGTCGTCGAGCTGTCCCTCGTCCTGGAGACGGAACTCGGGGTGTCCGTCTCCGACGACGAACTCCTGGACACGCACACCGTCGGCGAGATGGTCGAGCTCATCGAGTCGCGGAGCGCGCGGGTGTGATGGCCGCACACGACATCGCCGTCACCGGTCTCGGCCTGGTCACCCCGGCCGGGATCGGTACGGCCGCGAGCTGGTCGGGCGTCCGCGCCGGGCGCCCGGCCGCGGCGTACGACCCCGTACTCGCCGACAACCCCGTCCGGATCTCCTGCCGGGTGCCCGACTGGGATGCCGACACCCTGCTCGGCGCCCGCCGGGCCCACCGCCTCGACCGCTTCAGCCAGTTCGCGCTCGTCGCGGCCCGCGAGGCACTCGCCGACGCCGGCCTCGACCCCGCCACCTGGGACGGCGCCCGCGTCGGTGTCGTCCTCGGCTGCGCCGACGGCGGCCCCGGCACGGTCGAGGCACAGCACCGGACGCTGGTGGAGCACTCGCCGGACCGGGTCTCCCCGCTGCTGCTGCCGATGCAGCTGCCCAACATGCTGGCCGGGCAGACCGCCATCGAGTTCGGCGCCACCGGCCCGAACCTCGTGGTCGCCACCGCCTGCGCGTCCGGTACGACCGCCATCGGCACCGCCCGCGACCTGCTGCTCCTCGACCGGTGCGATGTGGTGCTGGCGGGCGGCAGCGAGGCCATGATCACGCCGCTGGTGATGGCCGGCTTCGCCCGCATGGGCACGCTGTCCCGGCGCACCGACGACCCGGCCGCCGCCTCCCGCCCCTTCGACCTGGACCGCGACGGGTTCGTGGCCGGCGAGGGCGCCGGGGTGCTGGTCCTGGAGCGGCCCGCCGACGCCCGGGCCCGCGGCGCCCGGGTCCGCGCCCGGGTGACCGGGTACGGCGCCTCCGCCGACGCCCACCACGTCACCTCCCCGCACCCCGACGGCGTAGGCCTGGAGGCGGCGATGCGCGGCGCGCTGGCCGACGCGGGGGCGCAGGCCTCGGACGTCGGGCACGTCAACGCGCACGGCACGGCGACCCGGCTCAACGACCTCGCCGAGGCCCGGGTCGTGCACCGCGTCCTGGGCGACCCGCTGGTCACCTCCACCAAGGGCGTCACCGGTCATCTGCTGGGCGCGGCCGGCGCGGTGGAGGCCGCGTTCACGGTGCTCGCCCTCGAGGAACAGACGGTGCCGCCGACCGCCAACCTCGACACCCCCGACCCCGACTGCGAGATCAAGGTGGCCACCACCCTCACCGGCACCCGCTTCGACCTGGCCCTGAGCAATTCCCTGGGCTTCGGCGGCCAGAACGCGGTGCTGGCCCTGGCGACCGCCTGAACCCAGCACGCCCCCGTCCCCTCAACTCCCTCCCCAGGAGCCCACGATGACCGCCGGACCACCACCCTCCGCCCACGCCCCGACCCGCACCCTGACCACCAGCTACATCGTCTTCATGATCGTCGCCGCGGCGGCCCCGCTCTCCGCGATGGTCGGCACCGTCCCCTTGGCGTTCGCCATCGGCACGGCCGAGGGCGTACCGGCCGCGTTCGTGTTCGCCGGCGTCACCCTGGTCTGCTTCTCCGTCGGGTACGCGATCAGCGCCCGCCGCACCGGCGGCTCCGGAGGCTTCTACGCCTCCGTCGCCGACGGCCTCGGCAAGCCCGCCGCGGTCGGCAGCGGCTGGGTGGCGGTCGTCTCCTACAACTGCGCGACCATCGGACTGGTCGGCGCCTCCGGGTACTTCACCAGCCTGGTGCTCGCCGACCACGGGATCACCGTGTCATGGCAATGGTGCTGCGCGATCGTCCTGGCGTTCGTCGCCCTCCTCGGCTACCGGGACATCGCCGTCAGCGCCCGGGTCCTCGCGGTCCTGATGGTCGCCGAGATCGGCATCCTCGCCGCCCTGGACGTGGCCGTCCTCGCCCGGCACGGGCTGCACGCGCTGCCCGGCGAGTCGTTCTCCTGGCACGCCGCCACCGGCCCCGGCGTCGGCGTCTCGCTGATGTTCGCCTTCGTGTCCTTCATCGGCTTCGAGTCGGCCGCCCTCTACGGCAAGGAGGCGCGTGACCCGCGCCGCAGCGTGCCGCGCGCCACTTACGCCGCCGCCGTGCTGATCTCCGGCTTCTACGCCCTGACCAGCTGGGCCGCGGTCGGCGCGATCGGCACGGGCCGGGTGCGCGAGACCGCCGGGACGCACCTCGGCGACCTCTTCTTCGTCCTCGGCGACGACTACCTGGGCTCGGCCGGCAGCACGCTCCTGCAGATCATGCTCTGCTCCAGCCTGTTCGCCGCGACCCTCGCCCTGCACAGCGCCGCCAACCGGTACTCCCAGGTGCTGGCCGACGACAAGCTGCTGCCCGCCGCCCTGGGCAGGCTGCACCCCCGGCACGGCTCCCCGCACCTCGCGAGCGTCCTCCAGGTGGTCGTGAGCGCGGTCGCCGTGACGGTGTTCGCGCTCGCCGGCCTCGACCCGTACGCCAACCTGACCACCAGCATGCTGGGCCTGGGCACCCTGGGGATCGTCGTCCTCCAGGCGCTGGCCGCGCTCTCCACGCTCGCCCTGCGCCGCAAGGGCGTCCGGCTGGGGTGGACCGGCACGGTTGCGCCGCTGCTGGGCTTCGCCGGCCTGGCCGCCACGGTGTGGCTGGTGGTCGGCAACTTCGACGTGCTGACCGGCGCGACCGGCGGCATCGTCGTCCAACTGCCCTGGGTGATCCCGGCGGTGGGCGTGCTGGGCGCGTTGTGGGCGCTGCGGCTGCGTGCCGTCGCCCCCGACCGCTACCGGGCCCTGGCCACCACCCACCTCGCCGCCGCCCCCGTCTCCGACGAGTCCCGCACCCCGGTGGCGGGCCCGCACACCGCCACGACGGTGACGGAAGCGGCCTGACCGGTCCGCAACGACCCCTGTGGCAGCCGCTGTTCACGCGGCCCGGCCGCAACATCCCGCACCGCAACCGCCGTTCACGCGACCCGAAGGGAACGACATGCATGACGTACGCGAGTTGATCGAGAGCGGGGCGGAGGCGGAACGGCGGCTCGCCCGGCGTGGATATCTGCTCGACCTCGACGCCCTCAGGGCCGCGCAGAAGCGGCGCGCCGGCGCGCAGGAGGCGGTGAGCGGGCTGCGGGCCGAGATGAAGAAGGCCTCCCGCGGCCCGCACGGGGCGCCCGGCGCGGAGGGCGTGGCGGAGGCACGGGAGCAGAGCCGGCGGCTGCGGGCGCAGGTGCAGGCCGCCGAGGCCGAGGCCCGCGACGCCGAACACGCCCTGAAGGAACTGCTGTTGACGGTGCCGAACCTGCCGGCGGACGACCTGCCCGACGGCTTCGGTGAGAAGGAGGCGCTGGAGGTACGCCGGGTCGGCCCGCGGCGCGGCTCGGGCCCCGGCCTCGGCCGGCACCACGCCGAACTCGGCGAGCAGCTGGGCGTGCTGGACGCGGGCGCGGCGGCGAAACTGTCGGGGGCGCGCTTCAGCGTCAGCCGGGGCCCCGGTGCCGTCCTGGAACGGGCCCTGGCCTCCCTCCTCCTCGACCTGCACACCCGGGAGCACGGATACACCGAGTACGCGGTGCCGCACCTGGTCAGCCGGGAGACGATGACCGGCACCGGACAGCTGCCCAAGTTCGAGGAGGAGCTGTTCGCCACCTCGGTGGGCGGCCGGGAGATGTTCCTGATCCCGACCGCCGAGGTGCCGCTGACGAACCTCGTGGCGCGGGAGCTGCTCGACGAGCGCGCGCTGCCGCTGGCGATGACCGCCCGCACCCCCTGCTACCGGGCCGAGGCGGGCTCGTACGGCCGCGACACCCGGGGCGTGCTGCGGCTGCACCAGTTCGAGAAGGTGGAGCTCGTGCGCATCTGCCGGGAGGAGGACGCGGGGGAGCAGCTGGAGCTGATGCTCGGCCACGTCGAGGAGTGCATGAGGCGGCTGGAACTGTCGTACCGGGTCGTGCTGTTGCCAGCCGGGGACATCGGGTTCTCGGCACGCCGGACCTACGACGTCGAGGTGTGGCTGCCGGGCAGCGACACCTACCGGGAGATCTCCTCGGTGTCGGACTGCGGCACCTTCCAGGGCCGTCGGGCGGGCATCCGCCACCGGGCGGGCGGCACCCGGCGCATCGCCGCCACGCTCAACGGCTCCGGTCTGCCGATCGGGCGGACCGTCGCCGCCCTGCTGGAACAGGGACAGCAGCCGGACGGCTCGGTCCTGCTGCCGGAAGCGCTGACGCCCTACACGGGCTTCCGCCGACTGCTACCCGGCGGCGCCACCGAGTAGACCGACCGCCGACGGGTGCGGGTCAGGCGGGCTGGCGCAGGAAGGTGCTGGTGCCGTGCAGCGCGGGGTCCTGGTTGAGCATCTGCTGGAACAGCCGACGCAGCTTGGGCGACGGCTCCATGCCCAGCTCGTCGTCCAGTCGCAGCCGGGCCGCGTTGTAGACGCTGATCGCCTCGGCCTGCCGGCCGCTCTGGTAGAGCGCCAGCATGAGCAGCTCGGTGATCCGTTCCCGCCACGGGTGGGTGATGCTCATCCGTTTCAACTCGCCCACCGCGCCCATCGGTTCGCCGGCACGGATCCGCAGCCACAGGACGTCCTCCTGCGCGGACAGATGCTCCTCCTCCCACTCGGTGACCGCGCTCTGGCAGAGCGGTCCGAGGGCCGCGTCTCCCAGCGGGCGGCCCTGCCAGAGCCGCAGGCCTTCCTCCAACTGCTTCTGTGCGGTGCACAGATCGGCGTCCGCCATCGCCCGGTGGGCCTCACGGATGTACGTGCGGAACAGGTTCAGGTCGATGTCCTCCGGTGCCACGTCCAGGCTGTAGCCGGAGGTGCGGCTGAGCAGCGCGGCCGCGGCCGGCTTGCCGGCGAGCTGCGCGAGGGTGCGGCGCAGCCGGGACACATGGGCCTGGAGCGCGTTCTCGACGGTGGCCGGGGGGTTCTCCCCCCACAGCTCGCTGTACAGCGTCGAGACCGGGACGACGGCCGGGGCCTGGATGAGCAGACTCGCCAGCAGCGCGCGCTGCCGGAGCCCCGGGACGGTGTGGAACACGCCGTGGTCGCCGACGGCGATCGTGCCTAGGATGCGGAACCGCATGAGAAACCCCCGTATGGGCCTAATATTGGATCTTCTCTGACTCCCGGCGTTTGTTCTGCCATGGCTAGAAGTGTGCAGGCCCGCTCTGGAGTTCGACTCGATGCCGAAGAGGCGCTCTTCAATGCTCTGACCAGGTAAGAAGCAGGTAAGAAGGGGGAAGGCGAGGGGCGTCACTCGCGGCGCACGAGCGTCGCGCCCACCACCATTCCCACCGCGATCGCCGTCATGATCGTCACCAGCTTCAGCAGATCCCGGAAGCCCTCGATCACATAGCCGCCCGCCGGCGTCGAGCGGGTCCTGACGAGGTCCTTGCGGAGCTCTATCGGGCTCCTAGCGGGGCCCCAGCGACCGTTCCCGCACCCGCTCCAGATGTCCGGCGAAGACCTCGCGGGCGTCCGGTGTCAGCGTGCGCAGGGCGATCAAGGCGGTGATCACGACGTCGCACAGCTCGCTCTCGACGTCCTCCCAGGTATGGGAGTTGCCCTTGCGCGGGTTGCGGTTCATCGCCCCGATCACCGCCTCGGCCACCTCGCCGACCTCCTCCGACAGCTTCAACACCCGCAGGAGGAGGCTCTGTTGCCCGTCAGGGAGTTGGCCGTCGGACGGGCGGTGCGAGTCGAGCCACGTCCACAAGTCGTCGATGCCCGACCAGATGCCGGGATCCTGATCACTCATGGACGCAGCTTGGCACGCTCGGCTCAGCTCTTGCCGCTCAGCTCTTGCCGAGGAGCTTGTTCATCTCCTCGATCTCCGCGGTCTGTCCGGTGACGATGTCGTCGGCCATGGCGGTGGCGGGGTCATAAGCGCCCTTCGCCTTCTCCGTCTTCGCCATCGCGACCGCCCCCTCGTGGTGTTCGACCATCATGGTCAGGAACATCGTGTCGAAGGCCTTGCCGGACGCCTTCTCCAGCTTCGCCATGTCGGCGTCGCCCATCATGCCGGGCATCCCGGACATCCCGGAGTCCGCACCGTGGTCCATGCCCGGCATCGACTCCGCCGATCCGGTCGCGGCCGGGACGTCCTCGCCCCATGCCTTCAGCCAGCCGGACATGGTCTCGATCTCCGGGTCCTGCGCCTTCTCGATGCGCGCGGCGAGGTCCTTGACGTCCGCGGACGACGCCCGGTCGGCGGCGAGCCCGGCCATCTCCAGGGCCTGACGGTGGTGCGGGATCATGCCCTGCGCGAAGGAGACGTCCTGCGCGTTGTGGGCGGTGGACGCGGACGCCGTGGGGGAGGCGGACGTGCCGTGGCCGGCCGCGTGACCGCTGTCGTCGCCCCCGCACGCGGTGAGGACGAGGGCGGCGGTGACGGTCGCCACGGCCAGAACGGCAGCGCGGCGCGTACGGATGGTGCTCATGCTGGAACTCCTGCTGGATGAAAGGGATCTGGACTGCGGGCATGCCGAGGCGCACGACGTGCGCGCGGCAGTCGTGTCTAGATCCGCAGGAGTTGGAGTTCCGCCAGGGACGGGGGAGCGCGGGCCCCGTCCGGGTCCGCGACCGCACACGCACGCAGTACGTCGTCCCGTACGACGCCGGCGACCGGGTCGGCCACCGGGGCGGGCAGCGCCGGCGTCCCGCTCACCGCGGCCGCGGAACAGGCCGCGTCGGCATGCGTCACATGCCCGGAGCCGCAGTGGCCCTCGCCACCGCAGTCGTCGTGGGCCGCCGACACGGAGACGACGCCGGCCATCGGGGAGGAGTGCGGATGATCGCCCGGGAGGGCCGCGCCGGGGGCCAGGGCGTGCATTCCCATGACCCCGGCCAGCACCGCCAGCACGAGCAGCCCGCGCCACCGCCGCAGAGGCGGTCGCAGGCGGAGGTGCTCGGGACGGTTCACGGGGCACAGCCTAGGGGCACGAGGGAGGGCAGTTCCGGGTGGGGCGGTCGGAGGTGAGGCGGGTCACTCCTCCCCGAACAGCGCCTCCTGCTCGTCGAACCCCTCCGCCGCCTCCTCCTTCTTCCCGTCCCGCACCCGCCGGGTCCGCGCCCCCACGACCACGGCCGTCAGCGCGGCGGTCGCCGCCAGCGCCGTGGGGACCATCCAGCCGCGGTCGAACGCGTGCCCGATCGCATGGTCGAGGGAGAGGCGCCCGGGACCCGCGACGGCGAGGCCCGTGGCCGCCAGGCCCAGGGTCGCCGCGTACTCGAACCCGCCCTCGGTGTTGAAGAAGCCGTTGGGGGTGTGCACGGCGGACGCCCCCGCCATCGCCCCGGCCGCCGCCGCGCCCGCGGCCGGCGTCGCCAGGCCGAGCGCCAGCAGCGTCCCGCCACCGGCCTCCGCGAGGCCCGCCGCGGTGGCGCTGGCCTTGCCCGGCGCGTAGCCGACGGACTCCATGAACTGGCCGGTGCCCTCCAGGCCGTGGCCGCCGAACCAGCCGAACAGCTTCTGCGCGCCGTGCGCGGCCAGCACACCCCCGGTTCCCAGGCGGAGCAGCAGCAGGCCCAGATCACGTCGGTCGTACGTCGTCACGATGACTCCTGGAGAAGACGGCAAGAACAACCCCTCCCGCGTTTCCACCGTCGCACCCCTGACACCTCCCGGGGTCGCCCAGGGCCGCCGTTCGGGTGGCGGCCCCGGAACGGTGGTGTGAGTCTGACTGGCATGACGATTCAGACGTCCAAACTCAGCGACCCGGCCGTCCGCGCCTTCGTCGGTGCCGTCAACGCGCACGACCGCGACGGGTTCATGGCCCTCCTCGCCCCTGGCGCGACCATGTCGGACGACGGTTCCGACCGCGACCTCACCGACTGGATCGACCGGGAGATCTTCGCCTCCCGCGGTCACATGGAGGTCGACAACGAGTCCCGCGGCGGCCGCGACCTCATCGCCCGCTACAGCAACGACACCTGGGGCGAGATGCGCACCAAGTGGCACTTCGAGGTCGAGGACGACGGCAAGATCTCCCGCTTCGAGACCGGCCAGGCGTGAACGATCAGCACCACGCCCGCACTTCTAGTACCGCGCGTACGACTGCTGCTGCCGTTGTTCGGTCAGGGTGATCCGCCCTGCCTTGATCGTCGCCAGCCGAGGCGCTCGCCGTGCGATCGACGAGTCGTGGGTGACCATGACGAACGTCAACCCGTACTCGTGCCACAGCCGTTCCAGCAACGCCATGATCTCGTCCCGCATCGACTCGTCGAGGTTGCCGGTCGGCTCGTCGGCAAGCAGCACCTTCGGCTTCTTGACCAGGGCCCGCGCGATGGCCACTCGCTGCTGCTGTCCACCTGACAGCTCGGCCGGTGCGTGGGTGAGCCGTTCGCCGAGACCGACCGAGCGCAGCACCTCGGCCGCCCGCTCGCGGCGTTCGGCGGGCTTGACGCCGAGCGGGACCAGCGCCGTCTCCACGTTCTCCTGCGCGGTCAGCGTCGGGATGAGGTTGAACGACTGGAAGATGATGCCGATCTTCTCTGCCCGCAGCCGCGTCAGCTTCGCCTCGCTGATGCGCGCGAGGTCGACGCCGTCCAGCTCCACGCTGCCCTCGGTCGGCCGGTCCAGGCCGCCGATCATCTGCAACAGCGTCGACTTGCCGCCGCCCGTGGGGCCCTGGATGACGAGCTGGTCGCCGTCCTCGATGGTGAGGTCGATGCCGCGCAGCGCCTCCACCGTCTCCTTGCCGCGTGCGTAGCGCTTGGTGACGCCGGTCAGTCTGTACATGGGGTGCTCTCCGTAAGTGAGGGGGACGCTCATGAGGGGTCAGGACACGCTGCGCAGCGCGTCCGCCGGCCGCATCCGCGAGGCCCGCCAGCCGCCCATCGCGCCGGCGATCAGACCGCCGGTCACCGCGAGGCCCACCGCGAGGGCGATGGTGGTCGGCGAGACGGGCGCGGAGAGCGCGATCTCCATGGTGTTCTGCGTGGACTGCTGCCCCGGACCGCCACCGCCGGGACCGCCGCCCATGCCCCCACCGCCGCCGGTGCTGCCGAGCTGGGCGGTCAGCTTCGGGCTGATCGCCGTCACCGCGTAGGCCGCCGCGAGGCCCAGCCCGATGCCGAGGGCGCCGCCGAGCAGACCGTTGACCATCGACTCGCCGACGACCTGCCGGGTCACCCGGCGGCTCGGCCAGCCCAGCGCCTTCAGCGTGCCGAACTCACGCACGCGCCGGGACACGGCGGACGAGGTGAGCAGCACGGCGACCAGGAAGGCCGCGGCGAGCACCGCGATCGACAGCCACTTGCCGACGCTGGTGGCGAGGTCGGAGGCGGTGGACAGGGAGCCGGAGACGGTGTCGGCGAGGTCGGCGGAGGTCGTCACCGTCGTACCGGAGATGTTCTTCTGGATGGTCGGCTTGACGGTGTCGATCTGCTTCGAGTCGGTCGCCTTGACGTAGATCGTGGTGACCTGGTTCTTGGCGTCGGCGAGCGTCTGGGCCTGCTTCAGCGGCAGGTAGACGTCGGTGGTGGACTCGCTGCTGGAGGCCGTGGCGATGCCGATGACCGTGTACTTGGTGCCGGAGATCTTCAGGGTCTTGCCGACCTTGTACTTGTTCTCCTTGGCGTACGACGTGCTGAGCACCGCGACCTTCGCGTTGGTCTGCGCTGCCGTGAAGGTCTTGCCGGAGGTGATCTCCATGCCGGCCAGCGGGCCGAGGGTCTGGTCCGTGACGTCCACGCCGGCGACAGAGTAGGAGTTGACGTCGAACGAGGCGCCGCCGCCCTGCACCTGGGGCGCGGCCGTGCTGTTGCCGCCCCCGGGACCGCCCTGGCCCTGCGACTGGCTGTTCCCGGTCGTGGACTGCGCCTTGCCCTGGGTGAAGGAGCCGTTGACCTTGGTGACGTTGAGGGTGAGCGCGCCGACGGCGTTCGCGACGCCGTCCTGCTCGGCCACCTCGGCGACGAGCGCGGCCTTGAGGGCCTGGCCGCCCTGGGTCATCACCCGGTCGGAACTCTGCTCCTCGTCACTGTCGTTCGACTTGGCGTCGAACTCGAAGTTCGGTCTGCCGGAGCTGTTGCCGGTGGGCGCCGACCGGGCCTTGGTGACGGTCATGTCGGTGCCGAGGCCGTACAGCGACTTCAGGAACTTGTCCTGAGCCTGCGTCATGCCGGCCGACACCGAGTTGACGGTGATGACCAGCGCGATACCGAGCGCCAGACCCAGTGCGATGACCAGAGCCGCCTTCTTGCGCCGGCCCAGCTCGCGCTTGAGATAGATGCCAAACATCCCGTTCCTCGAGGTTCATGGCGCCCGCGTGGTGGGCGCGGCCTCAAGTTAGGGACGAAAGGTTGAGCGGCCGTGAGGAAGGGATGTGGGGGACCTGAGAGGCGATGTGCGTGAGCTGAGAATCCGAGCACCGGCCCGAAAACGTCCGGCCGGAAACTGCACGGCAGCCGTTCCACCCGCCGGTGTGCACCCCGCGGTCCCACGCGGAGCCCACCCCCAACCGGCGTGGTGGAACGACTGCCGTCTCCCCCCTCGGTGTGGCCGGAATGTCTCCACTCCAACTGTGAAGCTCTTGTGGAGAGGAGTTGAGCATAAGTCCGCGACCGGCCGCAATGGTGCGGAGTGAACGATTCCGCTTGTGCAAATTGCCAGTCGCCGAGGGCGCCGGTGTGGCTCAGCCGCGCCCCACGTACGGCATCGCCGTCGCCAGCACCGTCGCGAACTGCACGTTCGCCGCGAGCGGCAGCTCCGCCATGTGCCGCACGGTGCGCGCCACATCGGCGACGTCCATCACGGGCTCGGGCGCGATCTCGCCGTTGGCCTGCAAGGCGCCCGTCTGCATCCGTGCCGTCATGTCGGTGGCCGCGTTGCCGATGTCGATCTGCCCGACCGCGATGCCGTACGGCCGCCCGTCCAGGGACAGTGACTTGGTGAGGCCGGTCAGGGCGTGCTTGGTCGCCGTGTAGGCGACGGAGTGCGGGCGCGGGGTGTGGGCGGAGATCGACCCGTTGTTGATGATCCGGCCGCCCTGCGGGTCCTGCTCCTTCATCTGCCGGTACGCCGCCTGCGCGCACAGGAACGCCCCGTTGAGGTTGGTGTCGACGACATGCCGCCAGGCGTCGTACGGCAGCTCCTCGACCGGCACGCCACCGGGCCCGAACGTCCCCGCGTTGTTGAACAGCAGGTCCACCCGCCCGAACCGGTCCACGGCCGCGGCGAACAGCGCGGCCACGTCCTCCGGCTGAGCCACATCGGTGCGTACGACGAGAGCGGCGCCCTCGGGCGCGAGTGCCGCCGTCTCCTGGAGCGTCTCGGTCCGCCGCCCCGCCAGCGCCACCGACCAGCCCGTGCGCAGCAGTTCCACGGCGACGGCCCGCCCGATACCGGAACCGGCGCCGGTCACCACGGCGACCTTCACATGTTTGGTGTCCATGAGCGCGCAGCGTAGGTGAGCCTCCGTGATGCGGAAGCCGCTGTCCGCCATCCGGGTGCTGCCCCCCGGTGACCACGTGTCGGCGCCGGCCCCGCACCCTTCCCCTCCCTCAACTGTGACGGGAGGAACGAATGACCATCACACCGGGCCGGCCGGGCGGGCGCAGCCGTGAACCGCGCGCCGCTCGCCCTGTCGGCCGCCGCCGCTTCCTGGGCCTGACCACCGCGGCCGCCGCCCTCGCGTTCGCCATGGACCTGCCCGCGACCGGGACCGCGGCCGCCGCCGAACTCGACGCGAGACGCATCACCGACTTCCCCTTCACGCTCGGCGTCGCCTCCGGGGACCCGCTGCCCGGCTCGGTCGTCCTGTGGACCCGGCTGGCGCCCGCCCCCTACCAGCCCGACAGCGGACTGCCGGCCGAACGCGTCGACGTGGACTGGGAGATCGCCGAGGACGAGACGTTCGCGACGGTCGTCGCCGGCGGCACGGCCGTCGCGCACCCGGAGTTCCACCACAGCGTGCACGTCGAGGCCGAGGGCCTGGCCCCCGGCCGCGTCTACTTCTACCGCTTCCGGGTCGGTGACTGGCTCAGCGAGACCGGCCGCACCCGCACCGCGCCCGCCGCCGACAGCCCGGTCTCCGCCATGACCCTGGCCGCCGTCTCCTGCCAGGCCTACCACGACGGCTACTTCACGGCCTACCGCCGGCTCGCGGAGGACGAGGTCGACCTGGTCCTCCACCTCGGCGACTACCTCTACGAGTACGCCGTCGACCCGGCGGGCGGCGCCCGCGACTACACCGACCGGTCGCTGCCGGCCCTCTTCGGCCACGAGGCCGAGACGCTGGAGGACTACCGGCTGCGGTACTCCCTCTACAAGAGCGACGAGGACCTGCGGGCCGCGCACGCCATGCACCCCTTCGTGGTCACCTTCGACGACCATGAGACCGAGAACAACTACGCCGGTTCCGTCTCCGAGGACGACGTCCCGGCAGAGCAGTTCCTGCTGCGCCGCGCCGCCGCCTACCGCGCCTACTGGGAGAACCAGCCGCTGCGCCTGGCGCAGCTGCCCGTCGGCCCCGACATACAGCTCTACCGAAGGCTCCAGTGGGGCCCGCTGGCCCAGTTCGACGTCCTCGACACCCGCCAGTACCGCTCCGACCAGGCCTACGGCGGCGCCAAGCACGCCCCCGGACCCGAGTCGGAGGGCCCCACCCGGACGATGACCGGGGCGGCCCAGGAACAGTGGCTGCTGGACGGCTGGAGCACCTCGCGGGCCGTGTGGAACGTGGTACCCCAGCAGGTCTGCTTCGCGCGGCGCCGACTGGACCTCACCCCCGAGCCCGCGGTCTCCATGGACGCCTGGGACGGCTACCCGGCCGCCCGCCGCCGCATCCTCGACGGCGTCAAGGCGGCCGGGATCCAGAACCTGATGGTGCTCACCGGCGACCTCCACCGGGGGTACGCCTTCGACATCAAGGACGACTTCGACGACCCGTTCTCCCGCACCCTCGGCACCGAGCTCGTCGCCACCTCGGTCAGCAGCGGCAAGGACGGCGAGGAGAAACCCTCGAACTGGGGCACCATCAAGGCCGCCAACCCGCACCTGAAGTTCTACGACGGCCGGCGCGGCTACGCGACCGTCACCCTCGACGGGGCCGGGGCGCGCGCCGACTTCAAGACCCTGCCGTACGTCACCACGCCCGGGGCGCCGATGACCACGGCCGCCTCCTTCGTGACGGAGGTGGGCAACCCCGGGTTCACGCCGGCGTGACGGCCTCCTCGGCGAGCTCTCCCGGGTAGCGGACGCCGACGCGGCCCCTGATCGCGTCGAGCGTCCGCATCACGGCGAGGGTGCCGTCGAGCGGGACGAGCGGTGACTCGGTCTCGCCGGCCCGCAGGGCCCGCATCACCTCGGTGGCCTCGTGCTTGAGGCTGTTGCGCGGACCGGCCGCCGCGTCCGCCTTGAACTCCTCGGGATCACGGCCGTCCCGGTGCAGCACGAACCGGTCCGGGAAGAAGAAGCCGTACGGCACGTCGATGCGGCCCTGGGAGCCGGTGATCGAGGCCGAGGTCGCCGTACCGCCGATGATGGAGCAGTGCACCGAAGCGAGAGCGCCGCTCTCGAAGGAGAGGAGCGCACCCGTCTGGAGGTCGACGCCCTCGTCGGAGAGCACCGCTCTCGCCGTCACATCGGACGGCTCCCCGAGCAACAGCTGAGCGAACGACACCGGATACACGCCGAGGTCGAGGAGCGCGCCGCCGCCCTGCGCGGGGTCGCGCAGCCGGTGCGAGGGCGGGAAGGGGCCGGCCAGCCCGAAGTCGGCCTGCACACTGCGCACCTCACCGATCGCCCCGTCGTCCACCAGCGCCTTCAGCTGCCGGATCAGCGGGTTGCAGTACATCCACATCGCTTCCATCAGGAAGCTCCCGCGCTCCCGCGCCAGCCCGACGAGCTCCTCCGCCTCGCGCGCGTTCAGCGTGAACGCCTTCTCGCACAGCACGTTCCGCCCGGCCTCCAGACACAGCCCGGCGGCGGCCCGGTGCGCCGAGTGCGGTGTGGCGACGTACACGACATCGATGTCCGCGTCCTCGGCCAGCGCGCCCCACTGCCCGTACGCCCGCTCGATCCCGAACCGCTCCGCGAACGCCCGCGCCGACTCCTCGCTGCGCGATGCCACCGCCACGACCTCCGCGTCCGGCAGGTCCACCAGATCCGCCGTGAACGCCGCCGCGATCCCGCCCGTCGCCAGAATGCCCCAGCGCACGCTTCTCTCCGCCATCCCGCTGCCCGCCCCTGCTCGCGTTGGTTCGCGTGACCCTCGCCACTGTGTACGAACTGAGAGCATAGGTGCCGGACCATGGGAGACACCGGGAGAGGGAGGGGCGCATGCCCGAGCGCGGGGCATCGACACCGGACCTGAACAAGGCGGCCGTACCGGAGACGGAGGCGGCCGCCCCTGCTGTGCGCCGCACCGGACTGCTCGTCACCTTCATCCTCGGCGGCCTGACCGCGACGCCCCCGCTGGCGATGGACATGTACCTCCCCTCGCTCCCCGAGGTCACGACGTCCCTGCACGCGCCCGCGGCGACCGTCCAGCTCACCCTCACCGCCTGCCTCGCCGGCATGGCCCTCGGGCAGCTGGTGGTCGGCCCGATGAGCGACCGCTGGGGCCGCCGCCGCCCGCTGCTCATCGGCCTGGCCGTCTACGTCCTCGCCACCGCCCTGTGCGCCCTCGCCCCGACCGTCGAGACGCTGGTCGCGTTCCGGCTGACGCAGGGCCTCGCGGGCGCGGCCGGGATAGTCATCGCCCGGGCCGTCGTGCGCGACCTCTACGACGGGGTCGCCATGGCCCGCTTCTTCTCCACCCTCATGCTGATCGGCGGCGTCGCCCCGATCGTGGCGCCGCTCGTCGGCGGCCAGATCCTGCGGGTGACCGACTGGCGGGGCGTGTTCGTCGTCCTCACGGTCATCGGGGCGCTGCTCGCCGGGCTGGTGTGGGCGCGGCTCCCGGAGACCCTCCCGGTGGAGGTCCGGCACGTCGGCGGCGTCGGCGAGGCCCTGCGCTCGATGCGCACCCTCCTCGCCGACCTCCCCTTCGCCGGGTACATGCTGACCGGCGGCTTCGCCTTCGCCGCGCTGTTCGCCTACATCTCGGCCTCGCCGTTCGTGGTCCAGGAGATCTACGGCGCCTCCCCGCAGACCTTCAGCCTGCTGTTCGGCGTCAACTCGGTCGGCCTGGTGGCCGTCGGCCAGATCAACGGCAAGCTGCTCATCGGGCGGGTCAGCCTGGAGTCGGTGCTCGGCGCGGGCCTCGCGATCGTGACCGCGGCCGCGGCGGCGCTGCTGCTGATGTCCCTGGGCGTCTTCGGCGAGGTCGGCCTGGCCCCGGTGGCGGCGGCGCTCTTCGTGCTGATGTCGGCGATGGGCCTGACCCTCCCCAACGCCCAGTCCCTCGCCCTGCTGCGCACCCAGCACGCGGCGGGCTCCGCGTCCGCCCTGCTCGGCACGTCCTCCTTCCTCATCGGCGCGATCGCCTCCCCGTTGGTCGGGATCGCGGGGGAGGGAACCGCGGTCCCGATGGCCGTCGTCCAGTTGTCGGCGGCACTGGTAGCGCTTACCTGTTTCATGGGAATGTGCCGTCCTTGGAACAGACGTGCGAGTGCGGAGGGAGCGGAGAGCTGAGCGCGCCGAGACTGCGCAACGACACACCGGAACGGGCCGGACTGGACCCCGGGGAACTGCGGCTTCTCGCCCAGGACGTCCACGACCTCACCACCGGCGAACGCCCCTGGGCCGCGGGCGCGGTCGTCGTGGCCGGCCGGGGACCGGTCGTCGCCGTGGAGGAGGCGGCGGGCTGGGCGGTCCGCTACGCGTCGTACGACCCGGAGGCGGACGCGGGCGTGGAGCTGCCGCGCAGGAGCCGCGTCCCGATGACCACGGACACCCCCTTCGACCTGGCCTCCCTCACCAAGCTGTTCACGGCGGTCGCCGCGATCCAGCAGATCGAGCGCGGCACGCTCGGCATCGACGCCAGGGTGGGCGCGTACCTCCCCGACTTCCGGGCGGCGGCCGCGCACGGCATCACCGTCCGCGAGCTCCTCACCCACACCTCGGGCCTGCGCCCCGAACTCCCGCTGTACGACCACCCGGACGACACGGCCCGCCTCGCGGCCCTCCAGGCGGAGCCGCCCATCGGAGTGCCGGGCACGTACTGCTACTCCGACCTCAACCTCCTGCTCCTCCAGCACGTCCTGGAGCGCATCACCGGCCGCACCCTCGACGTCCTGATCCACGACGGCATCACGCGCCCCCTGGGCATGACGGCCACGACCTTCGGCCCCTGTCCCGGGGCGGCGGCGACGGAGGACCAGCGCCGGCCCTGGGCGAAGGTGGACCGGGGGATGCTGCGGGGTGTCGTCCACGACGAGAACGCGTGGGCGCTGGGCGGTGTGGCCGGCCACGCGGGCCTCTTCTCCACGGCCCACGACCTCGCGGTGTTCTGCCGCACGATCCTGGCGGGCGGCTCGTACGGCCCGGCGCGCATCCTGGGCCCCGACTTCGTGGAACTGCTGCTGACCCCACCGGGCCTGGGCTTCGCCCTGGACCAGCCGTGGTTCATGGGCGAACTGGCGGGCCGGGGCGCCGCCGGCCACACGGGCTTCACGGGCACGTCCCTGGTCCTGGACCGCGCGACGGACACGTTCGTGGTCCTGCTGGCGAACACGGTCCACCCATGCCGCCGCCCGGCGGCGAACGGACCCAGGGCTGCGGCGGCGACGCGGGTGGCGAGGGCGGTACGGGAGAAGTGAGGACCTCTTCGGGGCCGGGCCGGCGACCGTAGAATCACCGGGTGAACGCCCCCGTACTCCCGGCCGAGACCCTCCGTGCCGCCCTCGCCGGTCTCCTCGACGGTCTTCCGCCCAAGCAGGCCGCCCAGGCCGTGGACCGGCTGATCGCCAACTATCGCGGGGCCACCCCGACCGACGCCCCGATCCTCCGCGACCGCGCGGACGTCGCCGCGTACGCCGCCTACCGGATGCCCGCCACCTTCGAGGCCGTGCGGTCGGCGCTGGAGGAGTTCGCGGCGGCCGCCCCCGACTGGTCCCCGCGGAGCCACGTCGACGTCGGTGGCGGCACCGGCGCCGCGACCTGGGCCGTCACCGCCACCTGGGACGGCACCCGCCCGGTCACCGTCCTCGACTGGGCCGAAGCCGCACTGGCCCTGGGCCGCGAGATCGCCGCCGCCAACCCGGCGCTCGGCGCGGCGAAGTGGCAGCGCTCTCGTATCGGAGCAGCGCTCTCTATCGAGAGCACCGATCTCGTCACCATCTCCTACGTCCTCAACGAACTCACCCCCGCCGACCGCACCGCCCTCGTCGACGCCGCCGCCACCGCCGCGCAGGCCGTGGTGATCGTCGAGGCCGGCACCCCGGCCGGCTACGCCCGTGTCATCGAGGCCAGGGACCGGCTCATCGCCGCCGGCTTCCACATCGCCGCCCCCTGTCCGCACAGCGCCCGCTGCCCGATCGTCCCCGGCGAGGACTGGTGCCACTTCTCGGCCCGGGTCAGCCGCTCCTCCCTGCACCGCAAGGTCAAGGGCGGCTCCCTCGCCTACGAGGACGAGAAGTTCAGCTACGTCGCCGCCACCCGCTTCCCCGTCACCCCGGCCGCTGCCCGCATCGTCCGCCGCCCTCAGATCCGCAAGGGCCAGGTCCTCCTCGACCTGTGCGAGCCGGACGAACGCCTGACCCGGACGACGGTCACCAAACGCCACGGCGACCTGTACAAGGCGGCACGGGACGCGGACTGGGGCGACGCGTGGCCGCCGGCCCACGACTGAGACGCCCGCACCGGCCCCACGACCGGCGCGCGCAGGCGCACACCTCCCCGGACGGACACCCCCGCACGCCCCTCCCCGTCCGGAACCGCCCAGAGCCGCCCGCACGTTGAAGCGGGAGTGGGGGCTGTGGGGGACTCCGGGCGGACCGGGGACGGCTCCATCGCGGAGGTACCCGTGCTCGTCCTGGCGCTCGTCATCACCGGCGGCACAGCCGTCGTCTCCGGCCTGCTGATCGTCGTCATGCGGTCCGCCGACTCCACCACCCAGCAGATCGCCAAGGCCCTCCTGGGCGTCGCGGCCATCGCCATCGCGGTCTTCTTCGGCGTGCTGGCGCACCTGGACGACGCCGCTGACCAGCGCGTCGGCGACGACAGCGCCGCCGTCGCCCGGTCCGCCACCCCGTCCCCGCCGTCCACCGCGACCCCGTTGGTGTCCTCCCCGAGCCCGTCGCCGGCGACGGCGTCGGAGTCGACACCGGCGTCCGGCCCGCCGGGGACCGCACCCCCGCCGGACACCCCGCCGCCCGCCTCCCACAGGCACTCCACCGCAGCCGCGCAGCCGCCCGAGGAGACGCCCGGCGAGACCCCCATGGACAACGCCCCCCGCACCACCCCGGCCAGGGTCCGCATCCAGGGCGCCGAGGCCCCGTGGACCGGGATGTGCCTGGACGTCTACGGACCGCTGACGGACCCCGGCACCCCGGTGCAGATCTGGCACTGCGAACACGTCGCCGAGATGGAGTGGCGGTACGGCTCCGACGGCACCCTCGTCGGCTTCGGCGGGAACTGCCTGACCGTGGTGGGCGTGGCCGCCGACGCCACCCCGGTGGAGATGCACCCCTGCGACGGCGGCAAGGGGCAGCGGTGGCGGCGGGTGGGGGAGGAGTTCCACGGGCCCGACGGCTACTGCCTGGACATCAAGGGGCCGGGCACGACGGACGGGACGCGCGTGCAGCTGTGGACCTGCGAGGGAGTGCCCCAGCAGCAGTGGGAGACGACCACGCTCTGAGCGGGGCGAGACGCTCCGTCTCACCTCCTTGGTACCGTCACCCCATGCCCAAGCAGCAACCCTCTGCCCCCGACTCCAGCCGTCGCAGCGAGAAGTCCCGCCGTGCCATCTACGAGGCCGCCCTCGCGCTCGTCGTCGAGGTCGGCTACCCCAGGACCACCGTCGAGGGCATCGCCGCCCGCGCCGGCGTCGGCAAGCAGACGATCTACCGGTGGTGGTCGTCGAAGGCGGACGTCCTGCTGGAGGCGTTCCTGGACCTCTTCGCCCAGGCGTCGCGGGAGGCGGGGGAGGAGCCGTACGTCATCCCGGACACCGGTGATCTCGCCGCCGACATCAAGGCCGTGCTGCGGGCCACCGTCGACCAGCTGATGGACCCCCGGTACGCGGCGCCGTCACGGGCCCTGGCCGCCGAAGGCCTGGTCGACGAGGAACTCGGCCGCAGATGCGCGGCCACGCTCATGGAGCCGTCCCTCCAGCTCTACGTCGACCGGCTGCGCGCCGCGCAGCGAGCCGGTGAGGTGCGCCCGGACATCGACCCGCGCATCGCCCTGGAGTTCTTCATCTCCCCGCTGGCCCAGCGCTGGCTCCAGCACACCGGCCCGATCTCGTACGAGTACACCGACACCCTCGTCGACTACGCCCTCCATGGGCTCGCACCCCGCTGACCCTCACCGTGCTTCTTGTGACCATGCCGACAACCCGGGGCGCGACAGGGGGCTAAATCACGGCAAAGCGGGCCATGGTGCGCGATCGACGGCCCCGGTACGCCCTGTCCCACCTACCCCGGTTGTCGGCTCCGGCCCCCCGGAGCGCAGGATGGTGGGACCATAGGGCATGCTGTCCGCACACAGCGAGGCGAGGGGATAGATGAGCCAGGAGTTCGGCGGCCGGACCGGCCTTCAGGGCAAACTCACCCAGTGGCTGCGCGGACGCCGCCCCAAGGAGGCCGCCGACGACGGCGGCCGTGAGGCCCTGCTGCTGGCCGCCGCCGGAGCGGGACTGCCGCTCGCGCCCGCCGCGCACCCGGCTCCCGGCTTTGGCTGTTCCTGCGACCGGGTCGGCTGTCCGACCCCCGCCCGGCACCCCGTCTCCTTCGCGTGGCAGACGCAGTCCACCACCGACCGCGGCCAGATCGAGCGCTGGGCCCGGCATCAGCCGCAGGCCAACTTCATCACCGCCACCGGCATGGTCCACGACGTCCTGGACGTCCCCCTGGACGCGGGCCTGGAGGCCATGGAACGGCTGCTCGCCTCCGGCATCGAGGTCGGCCCGGTCGCCGAGAGCAGCGACGGCCGCCTCCTCTTCTTCACCCTCACCCGAGGCACCCCCGAGGACGAGGACGAGTGGTGGCCGTGCGAGCTGGACTGCCACCCCGAGACGATGGACGAGCATCCCGGACTGCGCTGGCACTGCCGGGGGTCGTACGTCCTCGTACCGCCCGCGCAGCTGCCCGGTGAGGGCCAGTCCGTGCACTGGGTCCGCGGCCTCGAACACCCGCTGCCCGACCCGCTGAGCCTCCTCGAGGTCCTCACCGACGCCTGCGCCCGCCATGCCGGCGCGGAGCCCGACCATGCCTCCGCGGCCTGGCCCCTGCGCGGCTGACTCCTTTAAGAGGGGCGCCCTTTCAAGAGCAGCTCACTCGCCCTTGCCGGCCGTCAGGCCCTGGATGCGGCCCAGCAGCTTCACCTGGCCGCCGGCCGTGCTCCTCGGCGGGTCGAGGGCGATCTCGTTGGAGATCGACTCCAGCGTCAGCGACTGCTTGACCTCGCCGGTCGTCAGCGCCCGCACGGCCGCCGTCTGGGCGGGCACCGAGGTGCCGGGCGCGGCGGTCTGCTTCACGTAGTGGCGCGTGGTGAAGAACACCGCCGCGCCGCCGTCCTTCGTCCGCAGCGCCAGTGGGGCGTACGCGCCGCTGGTGAGCGGCTCGTCGATGTACTGCTTGACCAGGCCCGGCTTCTTGGCCTCCTTCTGCCGGTCGGTACGCCACCCGCTGGTGTGCGTGCCGTCCGCGAAGACCTTGCCCTTGCCGTCCTGGAGGTAGGTCGCGTAGTCCTGGCTCAAGTCCCCGGGCGCGACGGTCAGTTCGGTCGCGTTCACGGGGACCGCCTCGGCCCAGCCGTCCGCGTCCGTCTTGAACTCCGGTACGTCGTCCGGGGCGACCAGCGTCAGATACGCCGCCTGGAACGGCTCGTCGAGGCCGCCCCGGGTGAACACGAACAGCCAGCGCGCGCTGCCGCCCTTGTTGGCGGCCGCGTCCGCGACGAACCAGCGCGGCCAGCCCGCCTTCTCGGTGATCGTGTACTTCACGTCGGTCAGCTTCAGCGGCGTGTGGGACGGGTTGCCGTCCGGGCTGGTCACCGAACCGGCCTTCAGACGCGCCGCGTCGATGTCGCCGAGGGGCCCGGTGACATGGTCCGCGTCCAGTGAACTGTCGTACGCCTTGTCCGCGTCGTTGTACGCGGTCGTGAACTCCTGAAGTGCCTTCGCGGCCTCGGCCTTGGTCGTCGCGGGAAGGACTTCGCGTTCCCCGTGCACCACCACGCATCCGCTCGCCGTCAGCGACAAAGCGGTCACCGAGGCCGCTATCAGCGCTCTTCGGTCAAGATTGCGAAGCCTTCGAGGGCTGCGATCCCTGCTCATCGGGTACCTTCACCTTCCCCTTCCCGGAGGCGAACCCTACCGGGGCGAGGAACAGGGCGAGCGTCGGGATCAAGTACAGCAGCCACACCGTGACCTGGAGGACCGTCGGGTCCGGCTGGAAGTTGAGGATGCCCTTGAGCAGGGTGCCGTACCAGCTGTCCGGCGGGATGGTGTCGGAGATGTCGAAGGCCCGGTTCGTCAGGCCCGGCAGCCAGCCGGCCTCCTGGAGGTCGTGGAAGCCGTACGCCAGCACGCCCGCGGCCACGACGACCAGCATGCCGCCGGTCCAGGTGAAGAACTTGGCGAGGTTGATCTTCAGCGCGCCCCGGTAGAACAGCCACCCCAGCACGACCGCCGTGGCGATGCCGAGGCCGGCGCCGATGACCGGGCGCGGGGTGCCGTCACCGGCCGCGTGCACCGACGTCCACACGAACAGGGACGTCTCCAGGCCCTCCCGGCCCACGGCGAGGAACGCGGTGGCGACCAGGGCGCCGGTGCCCATCCGGAGCGCCGCGTCCAGCTTGCCGTGCAGCTCGGACTTCAGGTGCCGGGCGGTGCGCCGCATCCAGAAGACCATCCACGTCACCAGGCCGACCGCGAGGACCGACAGCGAGCCGCCGAGCGCCTCCTGCGCCTCGAACGTCAGCTCCTGGGAGCCGAATTCGAGCGCGCAGCCGAAACCGAGCGCGAGCGCGACGGCGACGCCGATGCCGGTCCAGACGGGCTTCAGCGCGTCCTTGCGCTCCGTCTTCACCAGGTAGGCGATGAGGATGCAGACGACGAGAGAGGCCTCCAGGCCCTCGCGCAGACCGATCAGATAGTTGGAGAACACGGTCGCTCACGCCTCCTTGGAGAACAGCGTCCGGCCCCACCAGTCGTCCTTGTCCCGGACGCCGGGCGGGACGGCGAAGACCGCCGAACCCACGTGCTGGATGTACTCGTTGAGGGCGTCCGTGGCCAGATTGCGCTGGATGCGGATGAACCCCTCGCGCACGTCATGCATGTACGCCAGGAAGAACAGGCCCGCCTCCAGACGGCCGAGGCCGTCCGTGCCGTCGGTGAAGGAGTAGCCGCGGCGCAGGATCGTCGACCCGTGGTTGGCGGACGGGTGGGCGAGCCGCACGTGCGCGTCGGGCTTCATCGCCTTCAGGAACGGCTCGTCGCGCTCCTTGGCCTTGCCGACCGGGGCGCCCTCGCCCTTGTCACGGCCGAAGATGTCCTCCTGCTCCTGCAGGGGAGTGCGGTCCCAGGTCTCGATGTGCATCCGGATGCGCCGGGCGACGAGATAGGACCCGCCGACCATCCAGTCCGGCCCGGCCTTCTCGTCGACCCACACGAACTTCTTCAGCCGGTCCGTCTCCGTGCCCGCGATGTTGCGGGTGCCGTCCTTGAAGCCCATGAGGTTGCGCGGGGTCTGCTCCTCGGGCGTGGTCGACGACGTCTTGCCGAAGCCGAGCTGCGACCACTTGATGACGACCTTGCCGAAGCCGATCCGGGCGAGGTTGCGGATCGCGTGCACGGCGACCTGCGGGTCGTCGGCGCAGGCCTGGACGCACAGGTCGCCGCCGCTGCGGTTCTTGTCCAGGGCGTCCCCGGCGAAGTGCGGCAACTCGACGAGCGCGTCGGGCTGTTGGCCCGCGAGGCCGAACTTCTGGAACAGGGAGGGCCCGAACCCGATGGTGAGGGTAAGCCGCGACGGCTTGAGCCCCACCGCCTCGCCGGTGTCGTCCGGCGGAGCCTCCGCCAGCCCGCCGAAGGCCCCGTCCCCGACGGCCTGTCCACCGGTCATCCGGCGGGCAGCGGCCGTCCAGTCCTTCAGCATCTGCACGAACTCGGCGCGGTCCTCGGTCTGCACGTCGAACGCGGCGAAGTGCAGCCGGTCCTGCACGGGCGTGGAGATACCGGCCTGATGGGCGCCGTGGAAGTCGATCGCGGCGCCCGTGTCGGCGGCCACGGTGTCGACGTCGTCGCCGCCACGGGTCATCGCGACCGCGCCCCCGGCCGCGACGGCACCGAGCGCGAGCCCGGCACCGCCCCAGCCGATGAGCGAACGCCGGGACGGGGCCGTCGCGTTGTCGGTCTGCGGGTTCTCACTCATCGGGTGTCCCCCACTCACTTCACGACGACAGCGGCGGCGAGCTTGGACAGCGGCTCCGCGAGCGCGTTCACCGCGTCCGACAGCTGCTTGCGGTCGGCCTCGCCGACCTTGTCGTACGAGGTGAAGTCGTACGACGTCTTGTCCGTCCGGTACTTGTCCAGCAGCGTGTCGATCGCGGCGAACTGCTTGTCCAGCTCGGTCACCAGGGCGGGGTCGTTCTCCTTGGCGACGGGCTTCAGCAGCTCGTACGACTTCTCGGCGCCCTCGACATTGGCCTTGAAGTCGACGAGGTCGGTGTGCGAGTAGCGCTCCTCCTCGCCGGTGACCTTGCCGGTGGCGACCTCGTCGAGGAGCTCCTTGGCGCCGTTGGCCATGGAGGTCGGGGTGATGTTCGCCTTGCCGACCCGCGTCTGCCAGTTCTTGAGGTCGCTGATCAGCTGGTCGGCGAGCTCGGACTCGCGCGCGGTGAGCTTCTTGTTCTTCCAGAGGGACTTCTCCAGCCGGTGCCAGCCGGTCCAGTCCTTCGCCGGGTCCTGGCCCTCGTCCAGACCGTCCTCACGGACGTCGACCTTGGGGTCGATGTCACCGAACGACTCGGCGACCGGCTCGGTGCGCTCCCAGCCGATCCGGGAGGGGGCGTAGGCCTTCTGGGCCGCCTTGATGTCCCCGTCCTTGACCGCCTTGGCGAAGGTCTCGGCGAGCGGCAGGGTCGCGTCGGCCTGCTCCTGCACATAGGTGCGGTAGGAGGCGACGGCCTTGTCGAGGCGCGGGTCGCGCTTGGCGGCGGTGCCGCCGGTGGCCTTGACGTCCTGGCGGATGCCGTCGCCCTTCATGCCGGGCTTGCAGGCGATGGTGTAGTCACCGGCCTTCACCTCGGCGGTGACCCGCTGCTTGGTGCCGGCGCCGATGTTCTCGCGCTCGGTGACGATGCGGTCGTCGGGGAAGAGGAGGTAGACCTCGGTGACCTTGGAGCCCTTGTTCTCGATGGCGAGCTCGACGTGCCCGGCCGGGAACTCCTTCGTCGACACCTCGCACTTGCTGTCGGTGGCGGTCACGTTGATCACCCGATCACTGCTCGCGTCGCCGCCCTTCTCGGTGCATCCGGTGAGGGCGGTCAGAGCCGCCACGGTGGCGGTGGCGGTGACGGCGGACAGACGGACGGCTCGCATGCAGGCTCCCGTGGGTGGCTATGGGTGGCCGAAAAATCACGTGACAGCGCTCACACGGATTGGTGAGGCTGCCCTAACTTAACCGAGGCTTACCTGCGTGATACCCGGCCGGGCCGTGATTCACCTCTCATAGGCGCTGTAAGGGCACGAGCCGATCACGGTGACCTAAACCGGACGCCAAGGAATCGTCAAGGGAAGCTCAAAGGGGTCTCACAGATTCCAGGCCGGGGGGAACTGGTCCCCATGAACAGGGGGCACAGAGAACTGCTGGGGCCGGGACGGCTGGTACTGACCACGCACGGTCGCCCCGGCCCGGCCGCGTTGCGCTGGGAACGGGCGGACGGTCGCCGGTTGTTGCTGCGGCAGGGCGAACAGCCTCTGCTGCTGGGGAGGTCGGTGGGTGCGGGCTGCTGTCCGGATTCCACCTCCACCGGCTCGAGGGCTACCGCTCCCCGGTGCCGTCCCTGCGGTCGGCCGACCAGCGCTCGCCGCTCGACTGGACGCATCAGTACACGCGTTGGCTGGAAGAGGCGGACGGAACGCCGTTGCGGGACGGCCGCTGGGAGCTGGCCCTGCGGACCGGGTTCCCGCCCTACGTCTGGACCGCGGACTTCGTACGGGACTGGCCGGGCGGGCGCCTGGAGCTGTACTGCGGGGGCGGCTGGAACGGCGTTCTGCCGCTGCGGCGGCTCTCCGCACCGGACGCCGGGCGGGTGAAGGCGTACCGCAAGCACGCCCGCGAGGGCACCCTCGCGCCCGTCCTGCTGTGGTGGGTGACCTTCCTCGACGGTTTCGTCATCCTCGACGGGCACGACCGGGCCGTGGCGGCGCTCGCGGAGGACCGGACCCCGCAGTCCGTGGTGCTCAGCCAGGTGCCCGACGACAAGGTCTGGCGCGCGGCGGCCGAGCGGTTCACGCACGACCGCGAGCACCGCATGGGCGACCTCGCGACCCGCCCGGCACGGCAACGGGCCGCCCTGGAACGCGGATACGCCGAGACGATCGCCTCGCTCCCGTACGCCGTCGAGCCCACGACCGTACAAGCCCTCCCCGGCGGAGCCGCCACCTGGGAAGCCCTCGCCGCCCGCGCAATGTTTCAATGCCCCCGTGACTGACTACGACGTCCTCCGCGTCTTCTGTGCGCCCAACGGCGGCTACGGCAACGAACTCGGCGTCGTCCGTGAGGGCTCCGTGATGCCCGGCAGGGACGAACGCCAGGCGTTCGCGGGCAAGCTCGGCTTCAGCGAGACCGTGTTCGTCGACGACCCCGAGCGCGGCGTCGTCGACATCTACACCCCCACCCTGCGGCTGCCCTTCGCCGGGCACCCCTGCGTCGGCACGGCCTGGCTGCTGGACGTACCGGAACTGGTCACGCCCGCGGGGCCCGTCGGCGCCCGGCTGGACGGGGAGTTCAGCTGGATCGAGGCGCGGGCGGAGTGGGTGCCGCCGAGGACGCTCCGCCAGTACGCCTCCGCCGCGGAGGTCGACGATCTCCCCGTACCGCCCAAGGGGGAGTGGATCTACGCCTGGGCCTGGGAGGACGAGCCCGCCGGCCGGGTCAGGGCGCGTGCCTTCCCCGGCCGGGACGACGGCATCGACGAGGACGAGGCGACGGGCGCCGCGGCGATCCTGCTCACCGACCTGCTCGGCCGCGCCCTGAACATCACCCAGGGCGCGGGCTCCCAGATCCTCACCGCCCCGCAGCCCTACGGCTGGGTGGAGATCGGCGGCCGGGTGGTGCTGGAGCGCGAGCCGGAGCGGTAGGCGGGTCCAGGGCCGATCTCAGGCGCTCAGCGGGAATTCGTCCCCCAGCGCCCGGAACACCGCCGTGTTCAGCGCGAACGCCCGCTTGCACTCCGCCACGATCCGCTGCTTCTCCAGGTCGTCCGCCCGGACCGCGTCCAGCAGTTCGCGGTAACCCCGCTTGAACGCGGCCGGGTTGGCGATCCCCTCGAACACGTAGAACCGCACGCCGTCGCCCTTGCGCGCGAAGCCCCACGTCCGCTCCGCCTTGTCGCGGATGAGCTGGCCGCCGGACAGGTCGCCGAGGTAGCGCGTGTAGTGGTGGGCGATGTATCCGGCGGGCCAGCGCTCGGCGCACTCGCGCACCCGGTCCGCGTACGCCCGGGTGGCGGGCAGCGCCGACAGTCCCGTACGCCATCCCGGGCCCCGCAGATGCTCCAGGTCCCGCTCCAGCGCGCCCAGCCGGTACAGCTCCGGCTGGATGAAGGACCCGGCCACCGGGTCCGACGCCAGCCGGTCCGCGCCGGACTCCAGTGCCTCGTACACGAACCACAGCTGCTCGGTGTAGCGCGCGTACGCGTCGACGCCCAGCCGGCCGCCGAGCAGGTCGCTCATGAACGACGAGGTCTCCGCCTCGACGTGCTGTTCGTGGGACGCGGTGCGGATGACTGTCGAGAAGGAGTCCATGCGCCATATCCTCAAGGTAAGGCTTACCTAAGTCAATAGGTTTGCCGACAGCCTGTCGGTAAAACCGTACAAGAAAAAACCCGCCCCCAGCAGGGGGACGGGTCCCGGCGGGCTACGGCAGCGTCAGGATCTCGGCGCCGCTCTCCGTCACCACCAGCGTGTGCTCGAACTGCGCCGTCCGCTTGCGGTCCTTCGTGACGACCGTCCAGCCGTCGTCCCACATGTCGTAGTCGTGGGTGCCCAGCGTCAGCATCGGCTCGATCGTGAACGTCATGCCGGGCTGGATGACCGTCGTCGCGTGCGGGCTGTCGTAGTGCGGGATGATCAGGCCGCTGTGGAAGGACGAGTTGATGCCGTGTCCGGTGAAGTCACGGACCACGCCGTAGCCGAAGCGCTTGGCGTACGACTCGATGACCCGGCCGATGATGTTGATCTGGCGGCCCGGCTTGACCGCCTTGATCGCCCGGTCGAGGGACTCGCGGGTGCGCTCCACCAGCAGGCGGCTCTCCTCGTCGACCTCCCCGACCAGGTAGGTGGCGTTGTTGTCACCGTGCACCCCGCCGATGTACGCCGTCACGTCGAGGTTGACGATGTCCCCGTCCTGGAGGACCGTCGAGTCCGGAATGCCGTGGCAGATCACCTCGTTGACGCTCGTGCACAGCGACTTGGGGAAGCCGCGGTAGCCGAGCGTCGAGGGGTAGGCGCCGTGGTCGCACATGTACTCGTGCGCCACCTTGTCCAGTTCGTCGGTCGTGACGCCCGGCGCGATCTTCTTGGCCGCCTCGGCCATCGCCCGGGCCGCGATACGGCCGGCGATCCGCATCGCCTCGATCGTCTCGGGCGTCTGCACCTCCGGACCGGTGTACGGCGTCGGCGCGGGCTTGCCGACGTACTCGGGGCGACGGATGTTTCCGGGCACGGAACGGGTGGGGGACAGTTCCCCTGGGACGAGCAGCGACTGGCCAGACATGCCAGCGAGTCTAACGAGCCGCGGTGGGGGAACATGTCCCTGGCGAGAGGAGCAGGTCATGGCCTTGTTCAAGAAGCGCACGGTCGGCAAGCCGGGCGAGTGGTACTACTGCCTGGAGCACAAGAAGGTCGAGGAGGGGCCGGACTGCCCCGCCAAGGACCGCTTCGGCCCGTACGCCTCCCGGCAGGAGGCCGAACACGCGATGGAGACCGCCCGTGAGCGCAATCTCCAGTGGGAGAACGACCCGAAGTGGCATGACGCCGCGAAGGGCGCGGACGAGGACTGATCAGGTCAGGCCTCGGCCGGGCTCGCCTGCGCCGCCTGGCGCTGGGCCCGTACCCGTGCCGCGTGGTCGTCCGTGCGGGCGTCGTACGTCATCAGCTTCGGCAGGCACAGGGCCAGCAGCCCCACCGCGCCCGCGCACAGCAGCCCGCCCGACCACACCGACGCCCGCACCCCCCACCAGGCGGCGAAACCGCCCGACCTGACCTGGCCGAGGGTCGGGCCGACCGAGTAGGACAGCAGCTCGATCCCGGCGAGCCGGCCCCGCAGCTCGTCCGGGATCGTCTGGTTCCACATCACCCCGCGGAAGATCCCGCTGACCATGTCGCAGCCCCCGGCCACGGTCAGGAACAGCAGCACCAGCCACACGTTCCCCACGACCCCGGCCGCCGCGATCGCCACGCCCCACAGCGCCGCCGACAGCACGACCATCCGGCCGTGCCGGTGGACGCGCGCGGTCCAGCCGCTCGTCACGCTCACCAGCATCGCGCCCAGCGGCACCGTCGCGTACATCAGGCCCAGCGACCACTCGGCGTCCAGCTCGTCCGCGAGGAACGGCAGCACGGCCAGCGGCATCGCCAGCAGCATCGCGACCACGTCGACGGCGTAGGTGCCGAGGAGCTCCTTGCGGCCCCACGCGTACCGGGCGCCTTCGGCGATCGCCTTCAGCGACGGCTTCGCCGCCTCGTGCGCGGCCGGGGAGGCCGCGATCGGGATCATCAGGGCCACCGAGACCACGAAGGTCGCCAGGTCGGCGGCGTAGGCCCAGCCGAGGCCCGCGTACGCGACGACCACACCCGCCAGCGCCGGGCCCGCGACCCCGCCGACCGTCCAGCGGAAGGTGTTGAGGGAGGCCGCGGCCGGCAGCTGGTCGTGCGCCACGATCCGTGGCCACAGCGAGTCGAGCGCGGGCCGCTGCACCGACGTCAGCGCCGAGGAGACGGCGGCCACGACATACAGCGGCCACACGGCCGGCCGCGGCAGCAGCGCGTTGAGCAGCAGCACCGCGCTCAGCAGGCCCTGCCCGGCCTCCGTCCAGATGATCAGGCCGCGCTTGTCGAGCGCGTCGGCGAGGGCACCGCCGTACAGCCCGAACACGATCAGCGGGACGAGTTCCACCGCGCCGATGGCCCCCACGGCCGCCGTCGACCCCGTCAGCTCCTTGATCTGCACCGGCAGCGCGACGAACGTCAGGAAGCTGCCGAAGTACGAGACCAGCCCCGACACCCACAGCCGCCGGAAGTCGGCGGAGGCCCGCCAGGGCGCGAGGTCGGGGAGGACGGAGCGCAGGCGGGAGGGCGCCGGATCGGCGTCGGCGTCGGTGGCGGTCACGAGCCGCCATGCTCCGGCGGGACGCCCACCCCGGCAACCGAATTTCCCGCTACCAGCGCGCCGGCGGCGGTGCCGTCAGCTGTTCCGTCAGCCGGGAGAGCCGGTCCCAAAAGCGGCGCGGGCCGCGCGGCGCGGGCAGGGCGTTCTCCCCGGCCGCCGCGCTCACCAGATGCTGCACGGTGTCCAGATCGAGGTCCGTGCCCTCCGGCACCGCCAGCGACTCGTGCGCCATCGCCGCCAGTCCGCCCTCGCCGGGGCCGAGGGCGAGGACGGTCGCCCCGGCCCGCCGGGCGTCGTGCACCCGCTCCAGCAGCGGGGCGCCCGGCTCCTCCGGCGCCACCACCAGCAGCGTCTCGCCGCGCCGCGCCGCCGCCAACCGGCCGGGGCCGACGGCCAGATGGGCCGGATCGGAGGGCCGCGCGTCATGCCGTACGAGGGTGGGGGCCAGCTCCGGAGTGCCGGACCAGGCCGCCTCGTCCACCAGATGCGCCGCGAGATGCCAGGGCTCGTACTCCGGGGTGCCGACCAGCAGCAGCCCGCCCCCGTGCGAGACCACCGACCCGCGCAGCACCCCCGCGAACCGCCGGGTCGTCCCCAGCCACTCGGTCCCGGCGAGCACTTCGCGCAGCAACGCGACCCGTACGGCGTCCATGCGACCGCATCCTGCCGCAACCTGCCGCCCGTGACCCCGGGTTCCCTTCGAATTCGCCCGTATCGGTCCGGGGGAGCGGGCCCCCGCGCTCACCTGATCGGCCGGGGTGCGGGAGGCGCACGTAAAGTCAGCCCATGACCTCTACCGACAGTGCTGCACAGACCCCCGCGAAGGCGCCCGCCAAGGACCCCTGGGACCTCCCCGACGTCTCCGGCCTCGTCGTCGGCGTGCTCGGCGGGACCGGCCCGCAGGGCAAGGGCCTCGCCTACCGGCTCGCCAAGGCCGGCCAGAAGGTGATCATCGGCTCGCGGGCCGCCGACCGCGCGCAGGCCGCCGCCGCCGAGCTCGGGCACGGGGTCGAGGGCGCCGACAACGCCGAGACCGCGCGGCGCAGCGACATCGTGATCGTCGCCGTGCCGTGGGACGGGCACGGCAAGACGCTGGAGTCGCTGCGCGAGGAACTCACCGGGAAGCTGGTCGTCGACTGCGTCAACCCGCTCGGCTTCGACAAGAAGGGCGCCTACGCCCTCAAGCCGGAGGAGGGCAGCGCCGCCGAGCAGGCCGCCGCCCTGCTGCCCGACTCCCGGGTCGCCGCCGCCTTCCACCACCTGTCGGCCGTCCTGCTCCAGGACCCGGAGATCGACGAGATCGACACCGACGTCATGGTGCTGGGCGAGGAGCGCGCCGACGTCGAGATCGTCCAGGCCCTCGCCGGCCGCATCCCCGGCATGCGCGGCGTCTTCGCGGGCCGGCTGCGCAACGCCCACCAGGTGGAGTCGCTGGTCGCCAACCTGATCTCCGTGAACCGCCGCTACAAGGCACACGCGGGGCTGCGCGTCACGGACGTGTGAGGGGATGGGGGACACTGGATGCCCGTGGCGCAGCAGTGTCGCTGCAGCGCGGCAGTGTCCCCCGACCGGTCTCGACAGGAGAATCGCCCCCATGCCCCGCCTCGCCGTCTACGCCCTGATCGTCTGCCTGCTCGCCGTCGCCGCGGCGGTCGTCTCGTTCGCGCAGGGCAGCTTCCTCGGGATCATCTGGGTGCTGCTCGCGGGGCTGTCCAGCAACATGTGCTGGTACTACGTGAAGCGGCGCAAGGTCACGAGCTGACCGAGCAGAAGTCGCTGGTCTGCCAGAACCGGTACAGGTCCTGGCCGCAGTAGGTCTCGAAGTCGCTGATCCCGAGGCCCGCCAGGATCGAGTCGATCAGGTCGAAGAACGCGTGGTTGACCGACGGCACCCACAGCAGCGCGAAGACGAACAGCAGGCCGAACGGCGCGAACGGCTCCACCTGGCGCTTGATGTTGTACGACAGCCAGGGCTCGATGACGCCGTAGCCGTCCAGGCCCGGGACCGGCAGGAAGTTCAGGATCGCCGCCGTCACCTGGAGCAGGGCGAGGAAGGCGAGCGCGAACCGGAAGTCGGCCGGCACGCCGTCCAGGGCGTCGAGCCAGAACGGGGCGGTGCACACGGCCGCGAACAGCACGTTGGTCAGCGGCCCGGCCGCCGAGATCAGGCTGTGCTTCCACCGCCCCCGGATCCGCCCGCGCTCGATGAACACCGCGCCACCCGGCAGCCCGATCCCGCCCATGATGACGAAGAGCACGGGCAGGACGATGCTGAGCAGGGCGTGGGTGTACTTCAGCGGGTTCAGGGTCAGATAGCCCTTCGAGCCGACCGAGATGTCACCGCTGTGCAGGGCGGTACGCGCGTGTGCGTACTCGTGCAGACACAGGGAGACGATCCACGCGGCCGTCACGAACAGGAACACCGCCACCCCGGGCTGCTCCGCGAACCCGGTCCAGGTCGCCCACCCGGTCACCGCCGTCACGGCGAGGATCCCCGCGAAGACGGGGCTGATCCGCCGGTCGCTGCGGCGGGCGGCAGTGGCTGTCATGGGGTTCCCCCGACTCTCGTACGCGCTGTGGGACTGCCCGACCGTACCGGGCGTACGAGGAAAACGTCTCGCGGGCGGCCATCGGTTCCGTAGAAGGTGGGGGACGAGGTGAGCCGGCCGCGGCGGGCCGCCTTCGTGACCCGGTGACCGGCCCTCGAACTACCAGAGACAATGGACCCCGTGCGCTATCGCATCCTCGGCACCACCCAGGCACTCCGTTCCGACGGCACCCCCCTTCCGGTCGGCGGGACGCGGCTGCGTGCCCTGTTGACCGTGCTGGCGCTGCGGCCCGGCCGCACCGTGACCGTGGGGCTGCTGGTCGCCGAGGTGTGGGGCGGCGACCCGCCCGCCGACGCGCCTGCCGCCCTCCAGGCGCTGGTGGGGCGGCTGCGCAGGGCCCTCGGCGCGGACGCCGTCGCCTCCGTGGACGGCGGCTACCGGCTCGTCGCCGCCCCCGACGAGATCGACCTGCACCGCTTCGACCGGCTCACCGGCGAGGGCGCCCGCGCGCTGGCCGACGGCGACGCGACCAAGGCGGCCGGCGTCCTCGACGACGCCCTGGCCCTGTGGCGCGGCCCGGCCCTCGCCGACCTGCCCGACCGCACCGCCGAGTCGGCCCGTTGGGAGGCCCGGCGCCTGGACGCCCTGCGGGCCCGCCACACCGCCGCGCTCGCCCTCGGCCACGCCGAACAGTCCCTCCCCGAACTGACGGCTCTCTGCGACAGCCACCCCCTCGACGAGCCCCTCCAGTCCCTCCGCCTACGCGCCCTGCGCGACGCGGGCCGCACGGCGGAGGCCCTGGCCGCCTACGAGAACGTGCGCCGACTGCTGGCGGACCGGTTGGGAGCAGACCCCGGGCCGGAACTGCGAGCACTGCACGGGGAGTTGCTGGCCAACGGGTCGGCGGGACGGGGCCCGGCCGCGAGGCGGGGACCGATTGCGGGGCAAGGGTCGCCAGTTGGGCGCGGGGCCGTGGTGGACGCGGGGCCGACGGCGGGTTGGAGCTCGGCGGCGGGTTGGGGCCCGGCGGCCGACCAGGACCCGGCGGCCGACCAGCGCCCGGCGGTAGACCAGGGCTCGGCGGCGGGTTGGGGCCCGGCGGTAGACCACGGGCCGGCGGCGGGTTGGGGCCCGACGGCCGACCAAGGCCCGGCGGCCGACCAGCGCCCGATGGCCGACCAGCGCCCGACGGCCGACCGGCGCCCGATGGCCGACCGCGGGGCGGCCGCAGGCCAGTGGCCCGCGGCACCTCAGGACGCGGTCGCGTCGTCGCCGTCCGTCGCCTCGGCCGACGCGTCCGGGCGCACCGCGGGAGGCCTCCCCACCTCTGGCAACCTCCGCGCCCGTCTCACCTCCTTCGTAGGCCGCGAGGCCGACATCGAGGCCATCCGGGGGGATCTCGTCGCCGCTCGGCTCGTCACCTTGCTCGGGCCTGGCGGCGCCGGGAAGACGCGGTTGTCTCAGGAGGCGGCCGAGACCGTGCGGGGCGCGGCGCCGGACGGGGTGTGGCTGGTCGAGCTCGCTCCCGTCGACGACCCCGACGACGTGCCGCAGGCCGTGCTCACCGCCGTCGGCGCCCGCGACACCGTGCTGTACGGGGCCGGCGCCGAGGCGATGCGGGCCGGGAACGAGCGGCACGACGACCCGGTCGAGCGGCTCGTCGAGCACTGCGGCAGGCGGCGGATGCTGCTGATCCTCGACAACTGCGAGCACGTCGTCGAGGCCGCCGCCCGGCTGACGGAGGCGCTCCTGGAGCGGTGCCCGCAGCTGACGGTGCTGGCCACCAGCCGTGAACCCCTCGGCGTACCGGGGGAGTTGCTGCGGCCGGTCGACCCGCTGCCCGAGCCCGTCGCGCTGCGGCTGCTCGCCGACCGCGGGGCCGCCGCCCGGCCCGGCTTCCGGGTCGAGGCCGACGAGGAGACCGCCGCGGCCTGCGCCGAGATCTGCCGACGCCTCGACGGACTCCCGCTCGGCATCGAGCTCGCGGCCGCCCGGCTAAGGATGTTGACGCCGCGTCAGATCGCCGACCGGCTCGACGACCGGTTCCGGCTGCTCACCTCCGGCAGCCGCACCCTGCTGCCCCGCCAGCAGACCCTGCGCGCCGTCGTCGACTGGTCCTGGGAGCTGCTGGACGAGGCAGAACGGGACGTGCTGCGGCGGCTGTCGGTGTTCGCCGGCGGCTGCGACCTCGCCGCCGCCGAGGCCGTGTGCGGTCCGGCCGCTCTGGACGCGCTCGGCTCGCTCGTCGACAAGTCCCTCGTGGTGGCCGCCCCTTCGGAGCGCGGGGAGATGCGCTACCGGCTCCTGGAGACCGTCGCCGAGTACGCGAGTGAGCGCCTCGACGAGAGCGGCCGGCGGGCCGAGGCCGGGCGCGCGCACCTCACGTACTACCGCGAACTCGCCCGCACCACCGACCAGTTGCTCCGCGGCCCGGGCCAGCTCGCCGCCATCGGCCTGCTGGAGCGCGAGTACGAGAACCTGCGCACCGCCCTGCGGCTCGCCGTCGCCGAACACGACGAGCAGGAAGGGCTCTGCCTGGTCCTGTCGCTGGGCTGGTACTGGCAGATGCGCGATCTGAAGATCGAGGCCCGCAACTGGTCCCGGGAGATCATGGGCCTCGGCCCCGACCCGTTCCCCGAGCCCGTCCGCCCCGCGCAGCCGGTCTGGCAGCGCTGCACGGACACGCCGCCGCCCTGGACCGGAGAGGTGCTCGAGGAGGCCCGGCGCGGTCTGCATCTGACCCATCTCGCCTGCATGGACACCGAGTTGGAGGCCTGGCAGACCGAGGCGGCGCAGGTGAAACTCCGGTCCATCGCCCAGACGTACGAGCCCGGGATGCCGCAGACCTGCCGCATCCCCGGCTCCCTGTGGCTCTTCGCCGTCATGCTCACCGGGGACATGGAGCGGCTGCGGCTGATCCTCGACGAGACCGTGCGCACCTCCCGCGAGACCCCCGGATACGACTGGGAGCTCGCCGCGAGCCTGCAATGGCGGGCCAACCTGTTCGCCCACCGCATCGACTGGGAGGGAGACGCCATCGCGGACGCCGACGAGGCACTGGCGATCTACGAGCGCCTCGGCGACCTGTGGGGCACCGCCGAGGCGCTCGCCGCGCGGGCCGAGTCCCATGAGCGCAAGGGCCGTTGGGGCGAGGCCGCGGCCGACTACGAGGCCGGCATCGACCTCGCCGCCCGGCTCGGCGCCCGCGCCCAGCAGGCCGTGCTCAAGGCCCGGCTCGGCAGCGTCCTGATGGAGTCGGAGCCCGAGCGGGGAGAGCTGCTGCTGCGCGAGGTGCTCGCCTCCAACGACAACGGCCACAATGAGGCGCTGCCCGCCGCCCGGCTCTTCCTCTCCGCCCGGCTCGCCCAGACCGGCCGGGTGGCCGAGGCGCGCGAGCAGGTCCGGCTGCTGCGCGAGGAGTTCGGCATCTCCCACTTCATCATCTTCGACGCCTTCATCCTCGGCGCGGAGTCCCACGTGGAAGCGGCCGCCGGCTCCTTCGAAGCCTGCCTCGACAAGGTCCGCCAGGCGCTGGGCAGGGCCGAGGACCCGCTGTCCCAGGCCATCGCCCCGCACATGCGCGCCCAGTACCTGCACATCGCCGCGCTCGGCCTGGCAGGCGTCGGCCGCGCCGCGGACGGGGCCCGCTGCCTCGCGGCCGGCGACGCGCTGCTGCCGGCCGGCCGCGTCATGCCGGCCTACGAACGGGAGCCCCGCGAGCGGGCCGAGCGGCAACTGCGTGCGCTGCTCGGCGACGCGGCCTACACCACGGCGTACGACGAGGGCGCCGGTCTCTCCCCCGGGGAGGCCGCCGCCCTCGTCTGAACCGCGCCACCGGCCGACGTCAGCTCTTCGTACGGAACTTGTGGATCGCCACCGGCGCCATCACCGCGGTGATCGCCACCGACCAGCCGATCGTCACCCACAGGTCGTGGGCGACGGGACCGCCCACCATCAGTCCGCGCGCGGCGTCCGCCAGCGTGGACAGCGGGTTGTAGTCGGTGAAGGTCTGCAGCCAGCCCGGCATCGAGGTCGTGGGCGCGAAGATCGACGAGCCGAACTGGAGCGGGAACAGCACCAGGAAGCCCATCGCCTGCACGGACTGCGCGCTCTTCATGACCACGCCCAGGGTGAGGAACACCCACATGATCGACGAGGCGAACGCGGTGGCCAGCGCGACGGTCGCGAACAGGCCGGGCCAGTTGGTGATGTCGAAGCCGACGGCGACCGAGACCAGCATCAGCACGGTCGTCGCGAACAGCATCCGCATCAGCTCGACGGAGATCTTCGCGAACAGCACCGAGCCGCGCCCGATCGGCAGCGACCGGAACCGGTCCATGACACCGGAGTTGAAGTCCTGGCTGAACCCGGTGCCGACGCCCTGGGAGAGCGTCATGCTCATCATCGCGATCATGCCGGGGATGACGTACTGGACGTATTGGTCCTGACCGCCGCCCAGCGCCTGCCCGATCGAGCCGCCGAAGACGAACACGAACAGCAGGGTGAAGATGACCGGCATCAGCAGCGCGTCGGCCATCGACTCGGGGTCCTGGCGGATCCACAGCAGGTTGCGGCGGATCAGGGCGCCGGTGTGCCGCAGATGCCCGCGCAGCGGGATACGGACGTCGTCGACGGACTTGGCGGCGCTGTCGGCGGTAAGGGTGGCGGCGCTCATACGGCGACCTCCTCGCGGGTCTCGGTGGGCACGGTGTCCTGCGGGGCACTGGCGCGGTGGCCGGTGAGGGACAGGAACACCTCGTCCAGGCTGGGCAGTTCGGTGGTGATGCTGGAGACCGTGATGCCGCGCGCGGTGACCGCGCCGACCACGGCGGTGAGCTGTTCGTCGCTCAGGATCGGCACCAGCAGGGAGCCGGACCCCGGGTCGACGGTGGTGGTGGCCAGGCCGGTGATGCCGAGCGCGTCGAGGTGCCCGGCGAGCGGGCGCAGCTGCAGCGGATCGGCGGGGCGCACCCGCAGGGTCCGGCCGCCGACCTTCGCCTTCAGCTCCTCGATGCCGCCGCCCGCGATGACCTTGCCGCGGTCCACGACGGTCAGCTCGGAGGCGAGCTGCTCGGCCTCCTCCATGTACTGGGTGGTGAGCAGGACGGTGACCCCGTCGCCGACCATCCGCTTGACCTCGTCCCACACCTCGTTGCGGGTGCGCGGGTCGAGGCCGGTGGTCGGCTCGTCGAGGAAGAGCACCGCCGGGTGCCCGATCATGGAGGCGGCCAGGTCGAGACGGCGGCGCATACCGCCCGAGTAGGTGCTCGCCGGGCGCTTGGCGGCGTCGGTGAGCGAGAACCGCTCCAGCAGCTCGTCGGCCCGCCGGCGGGCCTCCTTGCGGGGCAGGTCCAGCAGCCGGCCGATCATGTAGAGGTTCTCCCAGCCGGGGAGCTTCTCGTCGACCGAGGCGTACTGGCCGGTGAGCCCGATCACCCGGCGCAGCTGCCGCGGCTGCCGGACGACGTCGTACCCGGCGACCGTCGCGAGGCCGGAGTCGGGGGAGAGAAGGGTGGACAGGATCCGTACGAGGGTGGTCTTGCCGGCGCCGTTCGGCCCGAGCACACCCATCACGGTGCCCTCGCGCACGTCCAGGTCGACGCCGTCCAGCGCCTTGGTCTCGCCGTAGTGCTTGACCAGTCCCCGCACGGAGACGGCGATGTCGGCGCCGCTGCGGTTGTTGTCGATTCGCGTCATGCCGAGAACGGTGCCAGGGCCCACCGACAAACGACCGACAGCCCACCGACAGCGCCGACAGACCGCCGACACCACAGATTTTTGTCCCGCCGACGGCCGCAAAACGCGCAGCAGCCCGCCGATGGGGGAAGTCGGCGGGCTGCCTCTGTGCCGCAGTGGCTCTAGTGGACGCTGTGCTCTTCCTGCGGGAACGTCCCGCCGACCACGTCCTCCGCGAACGCCTTCACCGCGTCGCCCATGACCGCGCGGAGGTCGGCGTACTGCTTCACGAACTTCGGCACCCGCCCGCCGGTGAGGCCGAGCATGTCGGTCCACACCAGGACCTGCGCGTCCGTCTCCGCACCCGCGCCGATGCCGACGGTCGGGATGTGCAGCGTGCGCGTGACCTCGGCCGCGAGCTCCGCCGGGACCAGCTCCAGGACGACCGCGAAGGCACCGGCGTCCTGCACGGCCTTGGCGTCGCGCAGCAGCTGCGCCGCCGCCTCCTCGCCGCGGCCCTGGACGCGGTAGCCCATGGCGTTGACGGACTGCGGGGTGAGGCCGATGTGGGCCATCACCGGGATGCCGGACTCGACGAGGAGCCGGATCTGGTCGTACGACCGCTCACCGCCCTCCAGCTTGACCGCGCCGACCCCGGCCTCCTTGACCATCCGGGTCGCCGAGCGCAGCGCCTGCACCGGGCCCTCCTGGTAGGTGCCGAAGGGCAGGTCGCCGACGATGAGCGCGCGGGACGTACCGCGGACGACGGCGGCCGAGAGCATGGTCATCTCGTCGAGGGTGACCGGCACGGTCGACTCGTAGCCGAGGTGGGTGTTGCCCGCGGAGTCCCCGACGAGCAGGACCGGGATGCCGGCCTCGTCGAAGACGGCCGCCGTGGACGAGTCGTAGGCGGTGAGCATGGGCCACTTCTCGCCGCGTTCCTTGGCGAGGGCGATGTCGCGGACGGTGATGCGGCGGGTGCCCTTCCCCCCGTACAGCGCTTTGCTGCCGTCGGAGGGCTTCGTCGGGGCAGCCGAAAGCTGCGTCATGGCAACGGCTCCTTCAGTCATCTCGAGGCGCCCTGACGGCGTCCCCGGATCACCTCCATGGTGGCACCTCGTGTCACGCGCGGCCAGACCGGGTGAGGGGACGTGGGTCACGCGTCGAGCGGGGCACGGCTCGTTCTTAAGGTCTCCGTAAAGAATTCCGATACGAGACGGTGCCGTATCGGAATGGGTCTAGTCTCGACCGTATGACTTCTCCTGCCGACCCCGCCTTGACCGGCTCCCGTATTCCCGAGGCCGTGCACCGGCGCCGCTGGGCGATCCTCGGCGTGCTGATGCTGAGCCTGCTGATCGTGGTGCTCGACAACTCGATCCTGAACGTCGCGATCAAGACGATCTCGACCCCCGCCCCGACCGGCCTGGGCGCCACCCAGAGCGAGCTGGAATGGGCGATCAACGCCTACACCCTCGTCTTCGCTGGCCTGCTGTTCAGCGCCGGGCTCCTCGGGGACCGGCTCGGCCGCAAGCGGGTGCTGCTCGGCGGGCTCGCCGTGTTCGGCATCGGCTCCGCCCTCGCCGCCTCCTCCGGGTCGCCGGAGCAGCTCATCGCCTTCCGCGCGGTGATGGGGCTCGGCGCCGCCTTCGTGATGCCCGCCACGCTCGCCGTCCTCATGAACGTCTTCGAGCGCGAGGAGCAGCCCAAGGCGATCGGCATCTGGGCCGGCGGCGTCGGCCTCGCGATCGCCATCGGGCCGATCACCGGCGGTGTGCTCCTCGACCACTTCTGGTGGGGCTCGGTCTTCCTCATCAACGTACCGATCGTGGTGCTCGCGCTCGGGCTGATGCTGTGGCTGGTTCCGGACTCCCGCGACCCCAACCCGGGGCGCGTCGACCCCGTGGGCGTCGTCCTGTCGGTGGTCGGCCTGGTCCTGCTCGTCTACGGCATCATCAAGGGCGGCCAGCTCGCCGACTTCACGGACCCGAAGGTGCTGTCGACCATCGGCGCCGGTCTCGTCGTGCTCGTCGCGTTCGTGGTGTTCGAGAAGCGCAGCGACCACCCCTCCATCGACGTCACCTACTTCAAGAACAAGGTCTTCTCGGCCGCGATCGGCGCCATCGCGCTGGTCTTCTTCGCGCTGATGGGCGTGACGTTCTTCTCCGTCTTCTACACCCAGAGCGTGCGCGGGTACTCGCCGCTGCAGACCGGTCTGCTGATGCTGCCGCTCGCCGCCGCGCAGATGATCTTCGCGCCGCGGGCCCGGCTGGTGGTCGACCGGTTCGGCAACAGGGCCACCACCACCGCCGGGCTGCTGGTCATCGCCGCGACCCTCGCCGCGTTCGCGGCGTTCGAGGCGGACACCCCGATCTGGCTCCTGGAGGTCGTGTTCTTCCTCATGGGTGCCGGCATGGCGCACATCATGACCCCGGTCAGCGTCGTCATCATGCAGGCGCTGCCGCGCGAGAAGGCCGGTTCCGCGTCCGCGCTGAGCAACACCTTCCGGCAGCTCGGCGGCGCCCTCGGCATCGCCGTCCTCGGCTCGGTCCTCTCCACGGCCTACCGCAACGGCATCGAGGACAAGCTCGGCCTGCTCCCGGCCGGCGCCCGGCACACCGCGGGCGAGTCCATCGAGGCCACCCTCGGCGTCGCCGAGAAGCTCGGCCCCCGGGGCGAGGCGCTCATCGCCCCGGCCCACGACGCCTTCCTGCACGCCATGCACGTCACCGCGCTGTGGGGCGCGGGCGTCGCGGTGCTCGGCGCGGTCGTGTGCGCCGTGTTCCTGCCGGGCCGGCCGCCGGCCGACGAGAAGGACGAGCAGGGGCGGGAGTTGGTGACGGCGACGGAGTAGCCGGGCGCCCGTGTCAGTGGGGGGACAATCACCTCGGACCACAGAAGGGACGCAGCGACGTGACCAGCCTCGCCGAAGCCGGAGGCACCCTCCGCCCCACCGCCCCCGCCCGCGGGCGTCCCCGCAGCGAAGCCGTCGAGCGGGCCATCGTCGAAGGGGTGATGAAGCTGCTGGAGGACGGCGTCCCGCTCGCGGAGCTGTCCATCGAGCGGATCGCCCGTACCGCAGGCGTCGGCAAGGCCGCCATCTACCGGCGGTGGAGCGGCAAGGAGGAGCTCTTCGTCGACGTCGTCCGGACCGCCGAGCCGCCGGACCCGCCGCTGCCCGGCACCTCCATGCGCGACGACATCGTCGTCCTGCTGGAGTCGTTGCGGCAGCGCGGGCTGATCACCCGTACCTCGGCGATCCTGCACAACGTCTACGCCCAGATGAAGCAGAGCCCGAAGATCTGGGCCGCCTATCACGACGCCGTCGTCGCCCCCCGGCGTCGTGTCGGCCTCGACGTCCTGCGCCGCGGCCGGGACAACGGCGAACTCCGCGCCGACATCGACCTGGAACTCGTCAACGACCTGTTCGTCGGCCCGATGCTGGTGCGCGCCATCATGCGCCCGGACGCCGACCTGCCCGAGGGGCTCTCCGAGCAGATCGTCGACGCCGTCCTGGAAGGTCTACGGCCCGTCAGCTCATCGTCCGTCAGTTCGCCGACCCCGTAACCCCGATGTGCGCGTTTCGTCACAGACGGCGCTTTCCACGGCCGTGTCCGGAACTCCGAACGGCGACTTGTACGTCCTCGTGCGGGTACGGCCGTCATGGGACGGCAGGATCGGAACCGATCATCCCCTAGGGTCTTGAGTTACGTCGGGGGACGGACGGATGCACGGCAGGCAGTGAGGCGACGCGGTATGGCGCAGCAGGCGTACATGGAGGAGACGGACAACGGCGGCTCGGGACCCGAGCGCCGGGGCTCCAGGTTCCGACGCCTGCTGGACAGACTGACCGGCCCCTGGCGCGGCGACCCGCGGATCTGGCGGCGCGGTCTCGTCCTCGCCGCCCTGGCCCTGGTCCTCGCGCTGATCATGCTGATGCACTCCCGCATCCCCAACGCCATCGGCAACCTCGGCAGCCTCACGGAGACCTTCCTGCCCTGGCTGGGCCTGTTGGTCCCGGTGCTGCTGGTCCTCGCCTTCGTACGGAAGTCGGCGACCGCCCTGATCGCGGTGATCCTCCCGGCGGCCGTCTGGCTCAACCTCTTCGGCGGGCTGCTCACCGACAAGGCGGGCGCCGGCGGCGAGCTCACGGTGGCCACGCACAACGTGAACGCCGACAATCCCGACCCGTCCGAGACCGCCCGTGGCGTGGCGGCCTCCGGCGCGGACGTCGTCGCCCTGGAGGAGCTGACCTCCGCGGCGGTGCCGACGTACGAGAAGGCACTGGCGGGGACGTACAAGTACCACTCGGTGCAGGGCACCGTCGGGCTGTGGAGCAAGTACCCGCTGAGCGGGGTCAAGCCGGTCGACATCAAGCTGGGCTGGACCCGCGCCATGCGGGCCACGGTGACCACGCCCGAGGGGCAGGTCGCCTTCTACGTCGCCCACCTGCCCTCGGTCCGCGTGAAGATGGAGGCCGGTTTCACCGCCCGGCAGCGCGACAAGAGCGCCGACGCGCTGGGCGAGGCCATCGCCGACGAGCCGCTGGAGCGGGTCGTGCTGCTGGGCGACCTCAACGGCACCATGAACGACCGCGCCCTCAACGCCGTCACCTCCCAGCTGCGCTCCACGCAGGGCGCGGCCGGAAGTGGGTTCGGGTTCAGCTGGCCGGCCTCGTTCCCGATGGCGCGGATCGACCAGATCCTGGTCAAGGGCGTCGAGCCGGAGAGCTCGTGGACGCTGCCGGAGACGGGCAGCGACCACCTCCCCGTGGCCGCCCGCCTGACGGTGGACACGTCGTCGTAACCGTCTGGAATACTGGGCCTGCCAGGCTTTGTTCCGAAGGTGAACATAAGCACCCCGGAACAACCCCGAAAGGCCCTTCATGCCCCTCGCCCTGCTCGCCCTCGCCGTGGGCGCATTCGGCATCGGCACCACCGAGTTCGTCATGATGGGCCTGCTGCCCGAGGTCGCGGACGACCTGCACGTCTCCCTCCCCACCGCCGGCCACCTGGTCTCGGCGTACGCGCTCGGCGTCGTCATCGGCGCCCCGCTGCTCGCCGCGGTCACCGCGCGCATGTCCCGTCGTACGGTCCTCATCGCGCTGATGGCGCTGTTCGTAGCCGGCAACGCGGCCTCCGCCTTCGCGCCGGACCACCACTGGCTGCTGGTTGCCCGCTTCCTCAGCGGCCTGCCGCACGGCGCCTTCTTCGGCGTCGGCGCGGTCGTCGCCACGACCATGGTCGCGCCCGAGCGCAAGGCCCGGTCGGTGTCGCTGATGTTCCTCGGGCTGACCGTCGCCAACATCGCCGGTGTGCCGGTCGCCACGCTCATGGGCCAGCACCTGGGCTGGCGGGCCACGTTCCTCGGGGTGAGCGCCATCGGCCTCGCCGCGATCGCGGCCCTGGCCGCGCTGATCCCGCACGACCGCGTGGCCCCCGCGCACGGCGGCCTGCGCGGCGAGCTCGCGGCCCTGAAGTCCCTCCCGGTCTGGCTCGCCCTCGGCACGACCGTCGCCGGGTTCGGCGCGCTCTTCGCCGCGTACAGCTACATCACGCCGATGCTCACCGACTCCGCCGGGTACGCCGACACCAGCGTCACGCTGCTGCTCGCGCTGTTCGGCGTGGGCGCGACGGTCGGCAACCTGGTCGGCGGCCGGCTGGCCGACCACGCGATGCGGGCGACCCTGTTCGGCGGCCTGGTCTCGCTGGTCGTGGTCCTCGGCGCGTTCCCGCTGCTGATGAGCACGCCGGTGAGCGCGGCCTTGGCGGTGGTCCTGCTCGGCGTCGCCGCCTTCGTCACCGGCTCACCGCTCCAGCTGATGGTCATGGAGAAGGCCGCCTCGGCCCCCTCACTGGCCTCCTCCGCCAACCAGGCCGCCTTCAACCTGGCGAACGCCGGGGGCGCGTGGATCGGCGGCCTGGCGCTGGCCGCGGGCTTCGGGGCCACCTCCCCGGCCCTGGCGGGGGCGGCACTCGCCGTGCTCGGCCTCGGCATGGCGGCTACGGCGGCCCTGGTGGACCGGCGCCGGGCGACGGCACCGGTGTCGGCACGGGAACGCGTCATCGCCTCGCACGTCCCTGACGCGCCGGCCGTGGGCGTCGCTCGCTGAGCCGGGGCCACTCACACTCGCAGCGGCTGAATCCGGCCCGCGTGTGCGGCGGCGCGCGACCGTGCCGGTGTTGCACGGGAACGCGTCATCGCCTCGCACGTCCCTGACGCGCCGGCCGTGGGCGTCACCCGCTGAGCCGGGGCCACTCACACTCGCAGCGGCCGAATCCGGCCCGCGTGTGCGGCGGCCGAATCCGACCCACCCTCGTAGCGGCCGCCCCCGCCCCCCCCCACGCCGCAGCGGCCGTACCGGACCCCGAGTCCGAGCGGCCGCACCGGCCCTAGGACGACACCGGCTCTACGACGAGGCGGCCGCACCGGCCCTAGGACGACACCGGCTCTACGACGAGGCGGCCGCACCGGCCCTAGGACGACACCGGCTCTACGACGAGGCGGCCGCACCGGCCCTACGGCGACACCGGCTCTACGACGAGGCGGCCGTACCCGCCCTACGAAGACGCCGCCGTGCGCAGTTCCTCGAACCGTTCCAGATCGCGCAGCCATGCCCGTGCCGAGCTGTCCGACGGGGCGCGCCAGTCGCCGCGGGGGGACAGGGAGCCGCCTGCCGACACCTTCGGGCCGTTCGGCATGGCCGAGCGCTTGAACTGGGCGAAGCCGAAGTAGCGGCGGCAGAAGACGCCCAGCCACTCGGCGATCTCCGGCAGGTCGTACGCCACCCGCTTGGCCTCCGGGAACCCCGGCGGCCACGCGCCGGCCTCCGCGTCCCGCCAGGCGTGCCAGGCGAGGAAGGCGATCTTCGACGGGCGGAAGCCGTACCGCAGGACGTGGAAGAGCGTGAAGTCGTGCAGCGCGTACGGGCCGATCTTCGACTCCGTCGACTGCATCTCCTCGCCCGGCACCAGCTCCGGGCTGATCTCCGTGTCGAGGATCGCGGTGAGCGTCTTGCCGGTCTCGTCGCCGAACTGGCCGCTGCTGACGACCCACCGGATGAGGTGCTGGATCAGGGTCTTCGGGACGCCGCCGTTGACGTTGTAGTGGCTCATCTGGTCGCCCACGCCGTACGTCGACCAGCCGAGCGCCAGCTCGGAGAGGTCACCGGTGCCGAGCACGATGCCACCGCGCTGGTTGGCCAGCCGGAAGAGGTAGTCGGTGCGCAGGCCCGCCTGGACGTTCTCGAAGGTGACGTCGTACACCGGCTCGCCGGACGCGAACGGGTGCCCCATCTCCGCCAGCATCAGCCGCGCGGTCGGCGTGATGTCCAGCTCCGCCGCGGTGACGCCGAGGGAGCGCATGAGGGCGTGCGCGTTGTCCTTGGTGTGGTCGCTGGTGGCGAAGCCGGGCAGCGTCCAGGCGAGGATGTCGCTGCGCGGACGCCCGGCGCGGTCCATCGCGCGGGCGGCGACGATGAGCGCGTGGGTGGAGTCGAGGCCGCCGGAGACACCGATGACGACCTTCGCCCCGCCGATCGAGGCGAGCCGCTGCTGGAGGCCCTGGACCTGGATGTTGTACGCCTCGAAGCAGTCCTGGGCGAGCCGCTCCGCGTCGGCCGGCACGAACGGGAAGCGCTCCAGACGCCGCCGCAGCCCGAGGTCGGTGAGCGGCGGGTCCAGCTCGAAGCCGACCGTACGGAAGTCGCGCGTGCGGGCCGCGTGCGTACGGCGGTTGTCGTCGAACGTGCCCATCCGCAGCCGCTCCTGCCGCAGCAGGTCGAGGTCGATGTCGGCGACCGCGTACTCGTCACCGAGCGGGAAGCGTTCGGTCTCCGCGAGCAGTACACCGTTCTCGTAGATCATCGTCTGGCCGTCCCAGGACAGGTCCGTGGTCGACTCGCCCAGACCGGCCGCCGCGTAGACGTACGCCGCGAGACAGCGTGAGGACGCCGAACGGCACAGCAGCTTGCGGTCCTCGGCCCGCCCGACCGTGATCGGGCTGCCGGACAGGTTGACCAGCACGGTCGCCCCGGCGAGGGCCGCCTCCGCGCTGGGCGGCACCGGCACCCACATGTCCTCGCAGATCTCGGCGTGCAGGACCAGACCGGGGACGTCGGACGCCTCGAAGAGCAGATCCACGCCGAACGGGACCTCGAAGCCGCCGACCCGGATCGAGCCGCCGCGCTCGTCGGCGCCGTCGCCGATCTGCCGGCGCTCGTAGAACTCGCGGTAGTTCGGCGGGTACGACTTCGGTACGACCCCGAGGACGCGGCCGCGGTGCACGATCACCGCGCAGTTGTAGACCCGGTTGCGATGCCGCAGCGGGGCGCCGACCACCAGGATCGGCAGCAGGTCCGCGGACCCGGCCACCACCGTCGCGAGCGCCGCCTCGACCTCGTCGAGCAGCGCGTCCTGGAGCAGCAGGTCCTCGATCGAGTATCCGCACAGCACCATCTCGGGAAAGACCGCGACCGCGACCCCTTCGTCCGAGCAGCGCCGCGCATGCCGCAGGACCGCTTCGGCGTTGGCGGGCGGGTCGGCGATGACGGTGTGGCCCGTACAGGCGGCGACACGCGCGAAGCCGTGCTGATAGATGGACCAGAAGTTCGGCTGGAGCACGGGGCCAGTGTAATCGTCAGGGCGACGCGATGGGGGGGGGTGGATCGAACCCGCGGTTTCGATGCCCGACCTTTGGCGTGATCATGGCGAAGCGTTATGCTGAATCCTGCGGATTTGCTGGCCAGTCGCAAGCAGGAGGCGCTGTGGAACGCGAGGCCGTCACTGTGCGAAACGATCATGCGTCGGAGTGGGGCTGGTTCCTGGCATGGCTCGCGGTCGGAGGGTGCGTCGCGCTCGGATTGGCCGCATTGCTGTCTGTGGGCCTGGTCTTGATCCCCCTGGGAGCCCTGGCCGCCGTGTTCCTGCTTCGGAAGGGGCACCGGAACGCCGTCGTCGGGGGCCTCGCCGGTCTGTCTCTTCCTCTCTTCTACCTCGCCTACCTCAACCGGGGCGGGCCGGGGAACGTGTGTCACGCGACGGCCGGCGGGGAGACCTGCACCGACGAGTACGCCCCGTTGCCGTTCCTTGTCGCCGGTGCGCTGTTCTTCGCTGCCGGATTCCTGGTTTTTCTGATTCTTGACCGTCGGCACAAGGGAACTCGCTGATTCACGGACATCGTCCGGTTTTCTGGCCGTCGACAGACTTGCCGGAAAACCGGACGAGGAGTGTCCCATCGGCGATGCGACTTCTTCGTGCCCAGTTCTACTTGCTTGGGGAGGGGCTGGCTGCGGCACTCCCCGAGGATGTCGAAGCAGAGCCATTATGTACGGCTTCGTCAAACTTCGGAAAGCATACGTACCATTCTCCGGAGTTCTTGCACACCGCAACCTTGAACGCGGGGTCCGAGCTGTCTTTCCGGTGGTTCTCGACGCATTTCTCGTTCGTGTGCGGTGCGACTGTCGCACCCTTGGGTATGACCGGGGAGCTGCACATCTTCCCGGTCAGAACGACGGTCCCGGAATCGTCTTTCGTGTGCACCGACCCGACTCCGAGGTTCTGGGACCGGACCGAGGAACCGGTCATGCCGGTGAAGAGAACCTTCAGCACCCCGCGCTCTCGCGGTAGAACCAGCGATGACGCCTCGGCGAACCGGCCGGAGAAGAGGTCCGTGGAGTACTGCACGGCCACCGTGCCGGGTTCCGTCGGCCGTGAACCGGCGGCGGAGCCGGGGGTGCCCGGCGTGCCGGTGGCGCCGGTCGAGCATCCCGTGGCTGCCAGCAGTAGAGCTGTCAGGAGCGGGGCTGCGCCCCACGCGCCCGTCCGCAGAGGACGGGGCGCGCGGGACGACTGCCCGGTGAGCCGGATCATGCTCAGGAGGTCCATCCGTAGCCGTTCGAGGTGCGGTGGTGCACCAGGTTCGAGCATCCGCCCGCCTTGCTGTCGCTCCACGTGGACTTGCGAGCCCCGCTGCGGTAGCCGTAGACGTGCACGTTGTGCTTGAAGACGGCGGTGTCCGTGCTGAAGCCGCAGGCGGCCCAGCCGGACGGGCCCAGCAGGAGCAGCACGACGTCCTCGAAGTCGTTGTTCTTGAAGGTCTCGGCGCCGCCGGTGCCCCAGCCACCGCTCACGGAGCTGATCGACGGCCTCGGTGTGCCGGAGGTCGACCAGCCGTCGTACTTGAACTTGTAGGCGTTGTTCCGAGCGGTGAGCGTGCCCCCGGCGCCGTACAGCGGCCAGCGCAGGTTCGTGGTGAGTGACGTGATGGTGATGTTGACCGGGTCGATCCACGCCGTCTTGGTGTGGGCGTTGCTGTACGAGGTGCTGGCGGCAGCCTCGGCCGCTCCGGTGTCGTTGAACGGCGTCGTGGCCGCACCGACGGCTGCACTGGAGTCGCCTGTGGAGGAGGTGCTTTGCGGCACCTCGGCGACGGTGTTGGTGTCCGCCCCGGAGGCCAGGCTGGCTTCCTGGGTGGGAGTGATCGTGCCGGTGAGGATCCGGTCCTGGCAGGTCGTCGGGTTGTATCCGACTTCCTGCTGGTAGGTCGTGGACGACGACGAACCGCTGTCGGAGGAGTCGAACTGGCAGGTGCCGTCGCTCAGGACCGTGCCGTTGACGGTGGTCACGGTGCCGGTGACACCGAACTGTCTCGTGGCGTCGTCCGAGTAGGTGATCCACCCGTCATCCCCGACCGTCACTCCGGGTACGCCGGTGGAGGAGGCGGAGGGGGAGGGCGACGCGGTCGGAGTCGGCGTCGAACCGCCGCAGCCAGGGCTGACGGTGTTCGTCGAGACGGGCCCGTCGGCGAACGCGGACACCGCGTCCGTGCAGCCGGCGGGCGCCGCGTTCGCGATGCTCACCGGTCCCCCCACGGCGAGGAGTGAGGCGGACAGGGCGAGCGTGACCACGGACCGTGGCCGGAATCGAGACATGACGCTCCTTTGGTGCGGAATTGAATTCAGCGCAAAGTCCGTGTGAATGGTTCAGAACGGACAGCGCCCCCCGTTTTTGCAGCGTGACCGCCCTGGGTTGCATTGACCCTACGAGTGAAGAACTGTGAAGATCAAGTGCGGATTCCCCCATTCCTGCAAAGGAACCTTTTCCGATTCATGCTTATTGTTTTGCCGTTTAGGGTTGTTGATTTCGTGGTGAATTTACTTTCTGGTGCGCTCGGCGTCGGGAACGCCGCCGGCAAACGAAAGCGCCCGCCCCTCGGAATGAGGAGCGGGCGCAAAGCGCTCAAATGAGGTCAGTGGCGACGGTACGACCGGACGTAGTCGTACGCCGGCGAACCCACGCCGGTCACGTCGTCATAGCCCTTCACCGCGGAAAGTGAGCTGTCCTTGCCGAGGCTGCGGACCGAGGTCGTGAGACCGTCGGAGGCGTCGAAGGAGTTGACGAAGTCGGTGCGGGCCACCGCCAGGTCGGAGCCTGTCGGCTTGTCCGTGACGTCGTGGAAGACACCCTTCTCGCCGTACTTGCAGTAGATCAGCGGGTTGGCGAAGCCGATCGCCTTTCCGTGGCGCGCCTCCTGGGCCAGGGCCTGGACCGCAGCGATCACCGGGGCGGCGAGGGAGGTGCCGCCGAAGCGGGACTCGCTGTACTGCTGCGTGCCGTCGGGGAAGGTCTGGGTCTGGCCGACCAGGAAGCCGGTGTTCGGGTCGGCGACCGCCGCGATGTCCGGGACGACGCGGTTACCGGTGGCGCTGTTGGCCGTGGCGAGCGCGTTCGGGACGATGTCCTTCTGGTAGAAGGGCTCGGCGACCGTCTTGCTGGTGCCGCCGCCCGCACCCGAGGTGAACGCGCCGGGGAAGTCCTTCCAGCTCTTGCCGTCCGCGGACAGCACGGCCTTCTCGGTACCCCAGCCGGTTTCCCACTGGTACTTGTCGCCCTTGCCGACGGCCAGCGAGGTACCGCCGACCGCGGTCACCCACGCCGAGTTGGCCGGGGAGTCAACCTGCTTCGTATCGGTGTTGGCGACCTCGTCGCCGTTGTCACCGGAGGAGAAGTAGAAGCCGATGCCCTCGACCGCGCCCAGTTGGAAGACCTGGTCGTAGGCGGCCGCGCGGTCTGGCGTCTGGCTTGCCTCAGTGTCGCCCCATGAGTTGGAGACGATGTCGGCCAGGTGGTGGTCCACGACCTTGCTGAGCGAGTCCAGCAGGTCGTCGTCGTGGCAGGAAGCGGCACCCACGTAGGTGACGTCGGCGTTCGGCGCAACGGCGTGCACGGCCTCGACGTCGAGCGTCTCCTCGCCGTACCAGCCCGCCGCCTGGCACTCCTCCGTGTTGGTGTAGTCCTTCGGCAGCACCTGGTGCAGTTGGCCGGCCTTCCAGGCGGCGTCACCGTTCTTACCCGCGTAGACAGCTGCGTCGGAGGCGATGGTGGGCGAGGCGTAGGCGTCCGTGATGGCGATCCGGGAGCCCCTGCCGGTGTAGTGGCCGGCGCCGTAGGCGGAGCGCAACTGCTTGCCCGTGTAGCCCTTGATCGCGTACGGGATCTTGCCGCCGTACGCGTCCGGGAGCGTGGTCGCGATGTTCGAGCCATAATACGAGGAGAATGGCCCGGAGTTCTTGAACACGGCATCCGGCGGGGGCAGTTGGTCGTCGTGCCTCGCCGTGTGCGGGGCGTTGTCCAGGCCGGTGACGGTCAGGACGGCGCCGTTCAGGCTCTCCGGCGCGGAGGCCGCCTTCGACGGGGCGCGGTAAGTCTTCGTGCCCTTGGTGTAGTTGTGCAGCTGGGTGCCGAACGCCTTCTCGGCGGCGGCCACGTCACCGGTGACGGAGACGTAGTGCTGCGTCACACCGGTGACCTTCAGACCGGCCGACGCCAGCCAGGACTTCACGGCGGCGACCTGGGCCTTCGTCGCGCCGAAGCGGGACTGGGCCTGGCCGGCGCTGAGGTACTTGCCGTACGACGCCGAGGACGGGTCGGACACCGACTTCGCGTACTCGGCGAGGCCGACCGCGTCCTTGCCCGCCAGGTAGACACGGGCCGAGACCCGCGAACTGTCGGCGGCGGCGCCCTTGTCGGCCTTCGCGGTGGCCCACGCGGGCTTGGTCCCGGCCAGCGGGTCACGGGCCGGGGAGTCCGAGGCGTGCGCCGCGGGTATGCCGAGCGCCAGCGCGCCGGCGATCATGGGCAGTGTCGCTGCCATGCTCACTCCGGCGCGCGTTCTGGCGCGGTTGGATCTCATGGAACCCCCTGGTTGCGGTTCGTCGCGAGTAGATCACTCGCCGGGCAACTCTTTCGACGAACCGTTCATGCCAGGGGAATGCAAAACCCAAGAAGACCCCAATTAACCTAATGCCAAGGCCATTTGAGGGTGAACGCGCTATGAGGACCGAGGGGAAACCCTCTATGGACCGCAGCGGTTGCCTGGGAACTCCCTACGAACTCCCTAGGAACGCGGTTTCGCGCCCCGCTCCTTGAGCATGTCCGTCATCAGCTCGATCTCGGACTCCTGCGCGTTCACCATGCCCTGCGCGATGTCCTTCTCCACCTTCACCGTGCAGCGCGCCACACAGCCCTCGGCCATGTGGATGCCGCCCTTGTGGTGGTCGGTCATCAGCTGCAGATAGAGGATCTCGGCCTGCTTGCCGCTGAGCTTGCGGAGTCTGTCCAGCTCGGTGTTGGTGGCCATGCCCGGCATCAGCGCGCCGTCCTTGCCGTCGGCCATGCCGCCCATGTCCATCCAGGTCATCGGCGGCTGCGACGACACCTTCGGCAGCCCCCACAGATCGAGCCAGCCCAGCAGCATGCCGCGCTGGTTGGCCTGCGTCTGCGCGATGTCGAAGGCGAGCCGGCGCACGTCCTCGTCCTTGGTGCGGTCGCGCACGATGAACGACATCTCCACCGCCTGCTGGTGGTGCACCGCCATGTCCCGCGCGAAGCCCGCGTCCGCGGAGTCGGCGGTGGGCGTGGCCGCGCTGTCGTCGCCGTCCGCGACCGCGTAGGTGACCGCGCCGGCCGCGACGAGCACTGCCGCCGCGGTCCCCGCGATCCAGCCGACCTGCCTCACTGCGCCTTACCGCCCGTGCACACCGCGCCCTTCTCAGGCGTCTGCTCGCCCTGGACGTACTTCTCGAAGAACTTCGCCACGTTCGGGTCCTTCGCGCCGGTGACCGTCCGCTGGTGGCCCCACGCCGTCAGCATGATCGGGTCCGCCTGGCCCTCGTACGGGCTCATCAGCGTGTACGGCGTCGCCTTCACCTTCGCCGCGAGCGCGTCCACGTCGGACTTCTTGGCCTTGCTGGTGTACGTCACCCAGACCGCGCCGTGCTCCAGCGAGTGCACCGCGTTCATGTCGTCGAGGGCCTTGGTGTAGACGTCGCCGTTGCAGTTCTGCCAGACCGCGTTGTGGTCACCGCCGGCCGGGGGCGTCATCGGGTACTTCACCCTCTTGGTGACGTGGGTCTGGCTGAGCTTGGCCGACCACGTCTTCACGCCGTCCTTGCCGGTGGTCCAGTGGCCCGGGTTCTTCGAGTCGGCGGCGGTGCTGCTGTCGTCGCCCTGCGACTGGACGAGCACGACGGCGCCGACGACGAGGGCGGCCACGACCGCCACGCTCGCACCGATCGTGAGGATCCGGTTGCGGCGCTCGCGAGCCTGCTCGGCACGCCGCATCTCGGCTATGCGCGCCTTCCGCTCAGCGGATTCCTTCTTCTTGGCGGAGCCCATGCGGTTGTGTCCTTCTGGGGAATGGGGGCCGGTCGGGTCCGCTGATCGTAATGGGGAAGGCGTGGTCTCTCGTAGGGCGGGCACAGGAATGGCCGAAGATCGGGTTCCGCCGGCGGCCGGGGGCGTGGCAGCTCACGGCCTGCCCGGCATTACGTATACGGGTCCGAGCAGGCAAGATGGGCGGCAGAACAGTACACCTGTCGGACGTGAGGCGTTCAACCGGGCGTCGGCCTGCCGATCATGGTCCGCAACACGGATGAAATGGTGTTGTGGTGGGATGCTCAGGTGCCCGACCGTCTCTCTCGGGACTGGAGGCAGGCGGCCTGACCAGCAAGGATGGGGAAGCTAGATGGACAAGCAGCAGGAGTTCGTGCTCCGGACGTTGGAGGAGCGCGACATCCGGTTCGTACGCCTGTGGTTCACGGACGTGCTGGGCTTCCTCAAGTCCGTCGCCGTGGCCCCGGCCGAGCTGGAGCAGGCCTTCGACGAGGGCATCGGCTTCGACGGCTCCGCGATCGAGGGCTTCGCCCGGGTCTACGAGTCCGACATGATCGCCAAGCCGGACCCGTCGACGTTCCAGATCCTGCCCTGGCGCGCCGAGGCCCCCGGCACGGCCCGGATGTTCTGCGACATCCTGATGCCGGACGGCTCCCCGTCCTTCGCGGACCCGCGCTACGTCCTCAAGCGCGCCCTGGCCCGCACCTCCGACCTGGGCTTCACGTTCTACACGCACCCCGAGATCGAGTTCTTCCTCCTGAAGGACAAGCCGCTCGACGGCTCGCGCCCCACCCCGGCCGACAACTCCGGCTACTTCGACCACACCCCGCAGAACATCGGCATGGACTTCCGCCGCCAGGCGATCACCATGCTGGAGTCGATGGGCATCTCGGTCGAGTTCTCCCACCACGAGGGCGCCCCGGGCCAGCAGGAGATCGACCTGCGGTACGCCGACGCGCTCTCCACGGCCGACAACATCATGACGTTCCGCCTGGTCATGAAGCAGGTGGCGCTGGAGCAGGGCGTGCAGGCGACGTTCATGCCGAAGCCGTTCTCGGAGCACCCCGGCAGCGGCATGCACACCCACCTCTCCCTCTTCGAGGGCGACCGCAACGCGTTCTACGAGTCGGGCGCCGAGTACCAGCTCTCCAAGGTCGGCCGCTCCTTCATCGCGGGCCTGCTGAAGCACTCGGCCGAGATCTCCGCGGTCACCAACCAGTGGGTGAACTCGTACAAGCGCATCTGGGGCGGCTCCGAGCGCACGGCCGGCGCGGGCGGCGAGGCCCCCTCGTACATCTGCTGGGGCCACAACAACCGCAGCGCCCTGGTCCGCGTCCCGATGTACAAGCCCGGCAAGACCGGCTCGGCCCGTATCGAGGTCCGCTCGATCGACTCCGGCGCCAACCCCTACCTGGCCTACGCCGTCCTGCTGGCGGCCGGCCTCAAGGGCATCGAGGAGGGCTACGAGCTCCCGCCGGGCGCCGAGGACGACGTCTGGGCCCTCTCGGACGCCGAGCGCCGCGCGATGGGCATCGAGCCCCTCCCGCAGAACCTCGGCGAGGCCCTGACCCTGATGGAGCGCAGCGACCTGGTCGCGGAGACGCTCGGCGAGCACGTCTTCGACTTCTTCCTGCGCAACAAGCGCCAGGAGTGGGAGGAGTACCGCTCCGAGGTGACGGCCTTCGAGCTGCGCAAGAACCTCCCGGTTCTCTAGTTCACCTGCCGGTTCTCTGGTTCACGTACGCGGGGGACACAGCCGCGGTGCTGATGCGCCGCGGCTTTCCCGTGCCGTCCGCCGGGACGGTGTACAGGTCCGCCCCGTAGTCGCCCGGCAGCGCGTACACCAGGGTGCGGGAGTCCTTCCACACCGCCTGGTCGTCGACGCTGCGGGACTCGGCCAGCGGTGTCTCGCGCATCGTGCGCAGATCGAGGACGTACAGCCGCCAGGGCGCGTCCTTCGGCAGGCCCGGCACCCGCTTCTTGTACGCGATGCGGGTGCCGTCGGGGGAGAGGGACGGGCACTCGACGTTGGTGTGGAGCGTGGTGAGGGTGTGGGTCCGCAGGCCGCCCCTGACCAGGTAGGTCTTCCCCTTCGTGGCCAGCGTCGCGTAGAACGTGCGGTCGTCCGCCGCGAAGGTCACGCCCCAGAAGTTGACGTCCGCCGCGTGGTAGGCGCGGCCGTCCTTCACGATCCGGAACGCCTCCAGGGACGGGATCAGCTTCCCCGTGCGCACGTCCACGATCGCCGCGCGCGTCGAGAAGTTCGTGCCCGCGTACGAGTCGCCGCCGACGAACGCCGTCCAGGCGGCGAAGTGGCCGGTGGGCGAGACACGGGCGCGGGAGGGGATGCCGGGGACGTCGTAGCGGGCCTTCGTGCGCAGCCGTGCGTCCAGGATCAGGGCCCGGTAGGAGTCCGAGACCGTGCCGTGCACCGCCTGCAGGCACACCCCCGTGCCCGAGGCGGCGTAGAAGCGCAGGCACTTGACGCCCGAGGCGGTGCGCGGGCCCGCCGGGTCCGACGCCGGTACGGTCGTCAGCTCGTCGCGGTGCGGGCCCCACGCCATGTTGCGGAAGACCATGCGGCCGGGGGCGGTGAGGGTGACCGTTCCCGAGGTCACCCGGGGGCCGCCCGGCTGGGTCTGGTTCCTGCGCTCCGCGCGCGCCGACGCGTGCAACACCGACGTCACCGCCACCGCCGCGAGGGCGGCCAGGGCGGCCAGCAGGATCAGGATGCGGTTGCGGACACTCACGCGGCGGCCTCCCGGGCAGCGGGACGCAGGGTCGTCAGGGACACGGTCGCGCACAGGGCCAGCGCCGCCGTCGACGCCAGCAGCGCCGTACGGTCGCCCCACAGCGACCACGCGGCGCCGAAGCCGAGCGAGCAGGCGAACCGGGCCAGCGCCTGGCCCGTCTGCACCACCGCCAGCCCCGACGAGCGCAGCTCCTCCGGCACGCTGTCGGAGGCCGCCGCCATCAGCACGCCGTCGGTGGCCGCGTAGAAGCAGCCGTGCAGAAGCAGCACGGCGTAGGGGAGCGCCGGGCCGTGCCACGAGGTCAGCAGGAGGGCGTACGCCGTCAGCAGCGCCCCGTGGCCGGCCAGGAAGACGCGCCAGCGCCCCACCCGGTCCGCGAGCCTTCCCAGCGGCACCGCCAGCAGCAGGAACGCCGCCGCCGTGCCCAGCGGGAGCAGCGCGAACCAGCGGTCGGGGACGCCCTGGCGACGCTGGAGGAGCAGATAGACGAAGGAGTCGCTGACCGTCGCCAGGCCCAGCAGCAGGGCGCAGACCGTGACGCGCCGCAGATCGCGGCGGGCCAGCAGGGCGAGGGCGGCGCGCAGGGTGGGCCGGACGGTCGTCGCCACCGCCGGCGCCGCGGACGAACCCGGCACGAACAGCACCAGGACCAGCACCCCGGCCACCGCCACGCAGAAGCTCACCGTGAAGACGGCGTCGTAGCCGTCCACCGTCTCCCGCAGGATCCAGAACGCCACCAGCGGGCCGAGCAGCGCGCCCGCCGTGTCCATGGCGCGGTGCACGCCGAAGGCGCGGCCCCGGGTGTCCGGCGTCGACGCCAGGGAGATCAGCGCGTCGCGCGGGGCCGTGCGCAGGCCCTTGCCGGTGCGGTCGGCGGCCAGGACCAGGCCGATCGGCGTGAGCGACTGCGCGAGCAGCAGCAGCGGCTTGCAGGCGGCCGAGATGCCGTACCCGATGCCCGCCACCCACTTGTGGCGGCCGCCGCCGCGGTCGGCGAGATGGCCGCCGGCCAGGCGTACGAGGGCCGAGAAGCCGTTGTAGACACCGTCCAGGAGGCCGAAGCCCAGCGGGGACAGGCCCAGGCCCGTCACCAGGTACAGGGGGAGCACCGCCGTCACCATCTCCGACGACACGTCGGTGATCAGGCTGACCGTGCCGAGCGCGAGGACCGTGGGGGCGACCGCGGTGCGGTACCGCCCGGCGGCGAAGCGCCGGGCGGTACCTTCCGCGGACGCCTGCGCGGCGGGTGTGCCGGCGCGGCTGTCCGCTACGTACATGTCAGGAGGCCCAGATCCCCGTGATGTCGGTCGCGGAGGCCGCGTTGCCCGCGTGGCTCGTCAGGCCCTGCGAGTCCTCCAGGGTGCGCAGCAGGTTGTAGTGGTTGTAGGTGGTGGAGCTGCTGGAGCCCGCCGCCACCGGCTGCCCGTACAGCACCGTCGGGATGCGGTTGCCGGCCAGCCGGTTGTCCTCGTCGAAGGTGACGACGAGCAGGCTGTTGTGGGTCTTGGCCCAGGTGGCGTAGGCGCCGAGGTTGTTCTTCAGCCAGGTGTCGCCGGTCGACACCGAGCAGTCGTGCATGTCGCTGCACAGGTTGGGCACGACGAAGGACACGTCGGGGAGGGTGGAGTAGTCGGTCGGGAACTGCCCGAAGGTCTTGGCGGACGAGGTCGGCACGTTGCTGAAGCCGAACCACGGGTTGTGCTTGCGCGCGTAGTTGCCGCTGCTGCACGTCGTGGAGCCCTGGCTGGGCAGCGTCTCGTTGTAGCTGGCCCAGGTGCGGCCCGCCGCGATCAGCTCGGAGGCCAGGTTGGCGGCCGAGGAGAAGCCGGGGGTGTAGCAGCTGTCGTCGGTGATGCCCTGGGTGGAGCCGGAGAACAGCGCGAAGTAGTTGGGCTGGCTCGGGTGGGTCTCGCCGTACGACTGGCTGAGGTTGGCGCCGCCGGTCTTGAGCGAGTTGATGTACGGGGCGCTGGAGGAGCCGATGACCTGGCTGTAGGCGTGGTTCTCGAAGACCACGACGACCACGTGGTCCGGGGTGGGCACGCCGGACGCGGCGGCCGAGGAGCCGCCGAGGCCGGTCCACAGGCCGACGGCGGCCGCGGTGAAGGCGAGCGCGGACGCCATGGCCGTACGGCCGCGGCGCAACACCGAACTGGCAGAACTGCCGGACACATCAACCTCCGGAGGGGGGAAAGGACGGGGGCGGCGGTGCGGACAGAGCATGCACACGCCAAGATGCCCCCGCCGCACGCCGCCCAACCCGAAGGGTGAAGATCGGATGAACTACTGCCGGGGAGTCGTTGCCGGCTCAACCACTACTGGCGGGCGGCCAGTTCGGCCAGCACCTGGTGCAGCGGCTCGGTCGCCCGGCGGCGGTACTCCTGCACCGCCCAGCCGTTTCCGTCCGGATCCTTGAAGTACATGAACGTGGCCCCGTCCTGCGGAGCGAACTGCACCGGCTCGCTGATCTCCAGACCGCGCGCGGTCAGCTCCTCGTACGCCGCCTTCGCGTCCGTCACGCACAGCTGCATGCCGTGATACGTGCCCGGCTGCGGAGTGCCCGTGGGGACCTGGAGGCCGTCGACGAGCGCGATCGAACAGCCCGAGCCCGGCGGGGTCAGCTGGACGATCCGAACGCCCGGCATCACCTCCCCGTCGAGGTCCACGTGGAAGCCGACCTTGTCCCGGTAGAACTCCTTGGCCCGGTCCACGTCGGAGACCGGCATCAGGATCACTTCGAGGCTCATGTCCATGGCGTGACTCCCTCGTCTACGTCTGTCCACGTCGTCAGAACCGCCATCGGGTCTGGCTGAACGGCTCCCCCTTACCGAAGCCGAAAACGGTGCCCGGCGCCACCGAAAAGACCAGAGCGCTTCCCCCACCGTGGTGGAAGCTGCCGTCGCGCACCTCGAAGTGCCAGAACTCGCCGTACTTCGCCTCCCACGCGGCCGCCAGCGCGCGCAGCCGGGCGTCGTCGCAGACGCGCACCGCCTCGCCCTCCACGACCAGGTCGTACCCCTTGTCCCAGGTGTTCGTCCCGGTCGTCAGCACCACCTGCGGGTTCGCCGCGAGGTTCAGCGCCTTGCGCTCCTCGGGGCCGGTGCAGAAGTGCAGGGCACCCTCCGACCAGACCGTGGGCAGCGGGGTCACATGCGGCCGCCCGTCCGGCCGTACCGTCGAGATCCAGAACAGCTCGGCCGACTCCAGCAGCTCCACGGCCCGCGGCCACGGCACCGCCGTCGCGGTCGGGTCGCTGTAGCGCTCGTCCAGCCGGGTCTCGGGTTCGTCGTGAGTCATACAGGGCAGACCCCGTCCCGGCCCGGAACTCATCGGCGCTTCCCGAAGGCTCTGCGGTTAGGCTCGATCGCGGTAGATCACGTAGATCACGTAGATCACGCAGATCACGCGGGTCGCGTACGACCTTGATCCGACGGGAGGGCCGGGGATGACGGCGCCGGGGCGCAGGAGCAGTACGTTCAGCAGGCTGCTGCGGCACGGGTTCACCGATCCCTCCGCCGCCGAGCGGCTCCTGGACGGGCCGGAGCTGAGCGGCGTACGCAATGACCCGGTGCTCCTGGAGGCCCTCGGGGCCACCGCCGACCCCGATCTCGCGCTGCACGGTCTCGTCCGGCTCCTGGAGGCGCAGACCGACCGCGAGCTCCTCGACACGGTCATAGCGGCCAAGCCGCTGCGCGACCGTCTCCTCGGGGTGCTCGGCGCCTCCGCCGCGCTCGGCGAGCACCTCGCCCGGCACGCCGGGGACTGGCAGGCGCTCGTCATGTACGAGCCGCGCGATCTGCACCCCGGGGTGGAGGAGTTCGAGCGCGGGCTCGCCGGGGCCGACGACCCCGTCTCCCTGCGCGTCGCCTACCGCCGCTGCCTGCTGTCCATCGCCGCCCGTGACGTGTGCGGCACCACCGACGTCGCCGAGACCGCCGCCGAGCTCGCCGACCTCGCCACCGCGACCCTGCGCGCCGCCCTCGCGATCGCCCGCGCCGCCGCCCCCGAGGACGCCGCCCTGTGCCGGCTCGCCGTCATCGCGATGGGCAAGTGCGGTGGCCACGAGCTGAATTACGTCTCCGACGTCGACGTCATCTTCGTGGGCGAGGCGGTCGACGGCGCCGACGAGGGCAAGGCCCTGCGCGCCGCCACCAAGCTCGCCTCGCACATGATGCGGGTCTGCTCCGAGACCACCGTCGAGGGCTCCATCTGGCCCGTCGACGCCAACCTCCGCCCCGAGGGCAGAAACGGTCCGCTGGTCCGCACGCTCTCCTCCCACCTCGCCTACTACCAGCGCTGGGCCAAGACCTGGGAGTTCCAGGCCCTCCTCAAGGCCCGCCCGGTCGCCGGGGACACCGAGCTCGGCGAGGAGTACGTCGCCGCCCTCGAACCCCTCGTCTGGAAGGCCGCCGAGCGCGAGAACTTCGTCGCCGACGTGCAGAAGATGCGCCGCAGGGTCGTCGAGAACATTCCCGTGGCGGAGGTCGAGCGGGAGCTGAAGCTCGGCCCCGGCGGCCTGCGTGACGTCGAATTCGCCGTCCAGCTCCTTCAGTTGGTGCACGGCCGCATCGACCCCGCGCTGCGCAGCGGCACCACCCTCGACGCCCTCCAGGCCCTCGCCGCCGGCGGCTACGTCGGCCGCGACGACGCCGTCCAGCTCGACGACGCCTACCGCTTCCTGCGCTCCATGGAACACCGCATCCAGCTGTTCCGGCTGCGCCGCACCCACCTCGTCCCCGAGGACGAGGCCGACCTGCGCCGCATCGGCCGCTCCCTGGGCCTGCGCACCGACCCGGTCGCCGAGCTGAACCGCGAATGGAAGCGGCACACCAGCGTCGTACGACGCCTCCACGAGAAGCTCTTCTACCGTCCGCTCCTCGACGCCGTCGCCCAACTCGCCCCCGGCGAGACCCGGTTGAGCCCCGAGGCGGCCCGGGAGCGACTGGTGGCGCTGGGGTACGCCGACCCCGCCTCCGCCCTGCGTCACCTGGAGGCCCTCGCCTCCGGCGTCACCCGCAAGGCCGCCATCCAGCGCACCCTCCTGCCCGTGCTGCTGGGTTGGTTCGCCGACTCCGCCGACCCGGACGCCGGACTGCTCAACTTCCGCAAGGTGTCGGACGCGTTGGGCAAGACCCCTTGGTATCTGCGGCTGTTGCGCGACGAGGGCGCCGCCGCCGAGAACCTCGCCCGGGTCCTGTCCGCCGGCCGCCTCGCCCCCGACCTGCTGATGCGCGCCCCCGAGGCGGTCGCGCTCCTCGGCGACGAGGAAGGGCTCGCGCCCCGCGACCGGGCCTCGCTGGAACCGGAGGTCCTCGCCGCCGTCAGCCGCGCGGACAGCGCCGAGCAGGCCGTCGCCGCGGCCCGTGGCGTACGCCGCCGCGAGCTGTTCCGCACCACCGCCGCCGACATCATCGGCTCCTACGGCACCGAGACCCAGTCCGTCGAGGCCGACCAGGGCGCCCTCGTCGACCGCGTCGGCGGCGCCGTCTCCGACCTCACCGCCGCGACCCTCGCGGGCACGCTCCGCGCGGTCGTCCGCGCCACCTGGGGCGACACCCTGCCCACCCGGTTCGCCGTCATCGGCATGGGCCGCTTCGGCGGCCACGAACTCGGCTACGGCTCCGACGCGGACGTCCTCTTCGTCCACGAGCCGCGCAACGGCGTCCCCGAGCAGTCCGCCGCCGAGGCTGCCAACAAGGTCGTCTCCGAGATGCGCCGCCTGCTCCAGCTCCCGAGCGCCGACCCGCCGCTGCTGATCGACGCGGATCTCCGTCCGGAGGGCAAGTCCGGGCCGCTGGTACGGACGTTGAAGTCGTACGAGGCGTACTACCGCCGGTGGTCCCTGGTCTGGGAGTCGCAGGCCCTGCTGCGGGCCGAAGTCGTCGCCGGTGACGAGGACTTGGGGCGGCGCTTCATCGAGCTGATCGATCCGCTGCGGTACCCGGCGGAGGGGCTCGGGGAGGACGCCGTACGGGAGATCCGGCGGCTGAAAGCGCGGATGGAGTCGGAGCGGTTGCCTCGCGGCGCGGACCCGAAGCTGCACACGAAGCTCGGGCCGGGGGGTCTGTCCGACGTCGAATGGACCGTGCAGTTGCTTCAGTTGCAGCACGGGTGGGCCGAGCCGGGGTTGCGGACCACTCGGACGCGGAGTGCCCTGGCGGCGGCCTGTGCGGCTGAGCTCATCTCCGGTGAGGATGCGGAGACCCTCGACGAGGCTTGGGTGCTGGCAACGCGGGTCCGTAATGCCGTGATGCTGGTGCGTGGGCGGGCCGGGGACACGTTTCCTTCAGACCCCCGTGAACTTGCCGCTGTGGGGCGGTACTTGGGGTACGGACCTGGGCATGTCGGGGACATGCTGGACGACTACCGGCGTACGGCGCGCAGGGCGCGGAGTGTTGTGGAGACGTTGTTCTACGGGGCGTAGGCCTTCTTCGTCGGGTGCGGGTTCGTCGTGGTTGCTCGCGCAGTTCCCCGCGCCCCTTTCAGGCGCGTCAGAGCCACGCCCGCCAAAACCACTGCCATACCTGTCAGCACCCTCACCCCTACCTGCTCGTTCAGCAGTACCGCTCCCAGCGCGACCGAGACGACCGGAAGCAAATAGCCCACCGTCGCCGCCGTCGTCGGGCCCTCGTCGGCTATCAGGCGGTAGTTGAGGTAGAAGGTGATACCTGTTCCCAGGACGCCCAGTGCCGTGACCGCGCCCAGTGCCACCAGGTCCGCCTCCACCGGGCCCGCGACCGGTAGCGACAGCGTCGCCCAGCCCGTCGCCATCAGCATCTGCGCCGCCGACATCGCCATCGGCGCCCTCTTGTCGGTCAGCTTGCGGGCCATGTACGCGAAGGCCACCGCGTAACTCGCCGCCGCCCCCAGCAGGGCCAGCGCGGCCCAGCTCAGCAGGCCGGAGCGCTGCCAGGGCGCGAAGATCAGAACCGTACCGGCGAAGCCGAGGAGCAGGCCGGTCAGGCGCAGCGGAGGCAGGTCGCGGTCGGTGCCGAGCAGGATGCCGATCAGGAGTGACCACAGGGGAGTCGTGGCGTTCAGGACGCCCGCGATGCCCGAGTCGAGGTGCTGCTCGCCCACCGCGAACAGGGCGAACGGGATCGCGTTGCAGAACAGCGCGGCGATCACCAGGTGCCCCCAGGTGGCGCGGGAGCGGGGGAGGCGCTGGCCGGCCGAGCGAGCCAGCGCCAGCAGGGTCGCCGTGCCCAGCGCGCAGCGGACGATCGTGATCTGGGCGGGGGAGAGGCCGTGGTCCAGGGCCAGCTTGATCCAGAGGAACCCCGAGCCCCACAGGAGGGCTAGGGCGGCCATGCGGAGCGTGGAGGCGGGAGACATGCCTCTACGGTCGGGGAGCAGACGCGTGAGGACAAGTGAAGAGTTCTGGATGAGTTGTTAAGCTGTGCTACATGCTGGATGTGCGTCGGATGCAGGTGCTGCGGGCCGTGGTGAGCAGCGGGTCGGTGACGGGGGCGGCGGCGGTCCTCGGGTACACGCCGTCCGCCGTGAGTCAGCAGATCGCCGCGCTGGAGAAGGAGGCGCGGACCGAGCTGCTGGAGCGGGTCGGGCGCGGGGTGCGGCCGACGGCCGCCGGGCTGCTGCTGACCGAGTACGCCGACACCATCAGCCGCCAGGTCGCCGAGGCGGAGACGGCGCTGGCGGATCTGCTGGCGGGACGGACGGGACGGCTGGCGGTGCGGTACTTCGCGACCGCCGGTGGCTCACTCGTCGCCCCGGCGGTGGCGCGGCTGCGGGAGGAACACCCCGGTGTGCAGGTCGAGCTGAAGCTGATCGACCCCGAGGACCCGCTGCCGGACGTCCGGGAGGGGCGGGCGGACCTGGCGCTGGTGGTGGGGCCGCGGACGCCCGCCCACGACGGCGTACGGCTGCTGCATCTGCTGGACGATCCGTACCTGGCCGTGCTGCCCGCCGGGCACCGGCTCGCGGACGTCCCCGACCTGGCGCTGTCCGACCTCGCGGACGAGGCCTGGGTCGGCAGCGAATGGCCCGGCCCCTGCCTCGACGCCCAGCTGGCCGCCTGCGAGACCGCCGGCTTCCGGCCGAGGTTCGTCGTCGAGAGCGAGGACTACGTCACCGCGCAGGGGTTCGTCGCGGCGGGGCTGGGGGTGAGCCTGATCCCGAGGCTGGGGCTGGGAGTCGGGGTCCGGCCCGGCGTGGTCGTACGTGAGCTGCGCGGCCCGGAGCCTTCGCGCTCGATCCACGCGGCCGTACGCGAGACCGCGCCACCGCAGCCCGCGCTCCGGGCGTTCATCGCGGCGATGCGGGCTGCGGCGGCGGTTGGGATGCCGGTGGGCCAATAAGGCGGTTGGGGCAAGGCGGTTGGGGCGCGGGGTGACCAGGGAACGGTCGGTGTCAGGCTGACCCGCCGGACCGGGCCTGCGCCGGACCGGCCCGCAGCACCCGGGCGTGGGCGAGATACCCCGCCAGGCCCACCTCGAACGCCCGGTCCGCCCGTCCCTCGCCCACCGCCGCCAGCGCCTCCGCCAGTCGGGGTGTCGGGGCCGCTTCGGTCAGCTCCCACATGGTCTCCGGGGCCGCCAGGTCCAGTGCCGAGCCCAGCACCAGGTTCTCCAGGGCGATGAGCAGCGGCATCACCTCGGCCGGCGCGAAGCCCGCGTCGAGCAGCAGCGTCACCACCCGCTCGTACTGCTCCAGCACGCGCGGCGCCCGTACGGGTGAAGTCATCAGCAGCGGCACCGCCTTCGGATGCGCGGCGAACGCGGCCCGGTACGAGCGCGCCCACGCGTCGAGGGCCGCGTCCCACGGCGTCACGTCCAGCGTCCCCGGATCGATCGCGACCGCGACCCGCTCGCGCAGCAGCTCCACGATGCCGTCCCGGCCGTCCACATGGTGATACACCGAGCCGGTCTGCGCCCCGAGCCGCTTGGCGATCTGCGGCACGCTGAAGTCGCCCTGCTCGTCGACGAGTTGCAGCGCGGTCTCCGTGATGCGCTCACGGTCGAGGAGCGGTGTGCGCGGCCGTCCCATGCGTGTGGTCCCCCTGGAGGTGCGGGATGGGGCTTCCCGGATGCCCATGAGGAGGCTACATTGCCGAAACCGAAAGCCTTTAGATTTACGGGCCCGGGGCGCCGCGCACCTTCACGTGCCCCCGGGAACGCCGGCCTCCCGCACGCCCGGAACCCTCCCCGTCCGCCGCGCTCGAAGGGCTTCGCCCATGTCCGTCACCACCCCCGATGCCTCCGAGGAGAGCACGCCGCCCGCCGCGGCGACCCTCCGCTCCGGCTCCCTCGGCACCGCCGACATCGCCTTCTTCGTGGTGTCCGCCGCCGCCCCGCTCACCGTCATGGCCGGCGTCGCCCCGCTCGCGATCCTGCTCGGCGGCATCGGCGCCCCGGCCGGCTATCTCATCGCCGGCATCACCCTGGCCGTCTTCGCCATCGGCTTCACCACGATGAGCCGGCACATCAAGAGCGGCGGCGCCTTCTACGCGTACATCACCCGCGGACTGGGCCGCCCGGTCGGCATCGGCGCCGCCCTGCTCGCCCTCGTCGGCTACAACGGCATGGAGATCGGCGTCTACGGCCTCCTCGCCTCCGCCGGCAAGGACAGCCTGCACGCCCTGTTCGGCGCCGACGTCCCCTGGCTGCCGATCTCCCTCGCCGGTCTGCTCCTCATCGGCTACGGCGGCTTCCGCTCGATCGACTTCGGCGCGAAGGTGCTGGGCGTCCTGCTCCTCGCCGAGACCGGCATCCTCGTGCTCCTCGCCGGCGGAGTGCTGGTCAAGGGCGGCGCGCACGGACTGTCCGGCGCCTCCTTCGCCCCGGACAACGTCCTGGTCTCCGGTACGGCGGTGGTCCTGGCCTTCGCCTTCGCCGCGTTCACCGGCTTCGAGTCGACCGTCATCTACCGGCGCGAGGCCCGCGACCCCGAGCGCACGGTCCCCCGCGCGACCTACGCCGCCATCGGCTTCCTCGGCCTCTTCTACGCCTTCGTCGTCTGGATCGTCATCCAGGCCTTCGGCAACGAGGAGGTCATCGCGGCGGCCGCCAAGGACCCCGGCGGCCTGTTCTTCTCCGCCATCACGACCTACGTCGGCGGCTGGGCGGCCGACCTGATGCACATCTTCATGGTCACCAGCATCATCGCTTCCCTCCTCGCCTTCCACAACGCGATCAACCGCTACGGCCTCGCGCTCGCCGAGGAAGGCGTGCTGCCCAGGTCGCTCGGCCGCATCCACCCCCGCCACCGCTCCCCGTACGCCGCCGGAATCGCCCAGACCGCTCTCGGCGCGGTCGTCGTGCTCGCCTTCTGGGCGGCCGGAGCCGACCCCTACCAGCAGCTGCTGCTGTGGGTGAACACCCCGGGCATGCTGGGCCTGTTCATCCTCCAACTGCTCGCCGCGATCGCCGTGCCCTGCTACTTCCGCCGGGTGCGCCACCAGGAGGGCACCCTGCGCACGGTCGTCGCACCCATCGCCGCCGCGGTGCTGCTCGCCACGGCGATAGGGCTCGTCATCACCCACATCGACCTGTTCACCGGCGCCTCCACCACCGTCAACACCGTGCTGATCGGCACGGCACCCGTGGTCTTCCTCGTCGGCCTGGCCCTGGCCTGGTGGCTGCGCCGCGAACGACCGGAGGTGTACGCGGAGTTCGCAGCCGAGCCCACCCCATAGCCACCCGACACCCGAACAGAACAAGGGAGTTCACCCCCTCATGCCCACCCCCGATCTGATCCTCACCGGCGCGAAGATCCGCACCCTCGACCCCGCGCGGCCGCACGCCACCGCCGTCGCCGTGCGCGACGGTGTGATCGCGGCGGTCGGCGACGAGGGCGACGTACGCGAATGGCGCGGGCCCGGCACCCAGGTCGTGGCGCTGGAGGGCGCGCACCTGGTGCCCGGGTTCGTGGACGCGCACAGTCACCCCGTGTGGGGGCTGGACATGGCCACGGGAACGGATCTGTCGGAGGTGAAGGACCTGGCGGGGCTGAGGGCGGCCCTGTCCGCGGCCGAGCGCGTCGACGGCTGGGTGCTCGGGTACGGCCTGGACCACAACGTGTTCGAGGGCCGCCCCGTCGACCGCGCGCTGATCGAGGACGTCCTCGCCGGAGCCTCCGCCTTCCTGCGCCTGTACGACGGCCACTCGGCCCTCGCGACCGGCGCGGCGCTCGCCGCGGCGGGCGTGCGCGGGCCGCGGGCCTTCGCGCAGCGCGCGGAGGTGGTCTGCGACAGCGCCGGGCGGCCGACGGGGCATCTCGTCGAGCACGCGGCCATGGACCTGCTGAACGAGGTCGTGCCCCGGCCGTCGTACGCCGCCCGCCGCGCGCGCCTGGTGCGGCTGCTCGCGGAGATGGCGGCGACCGGGCTGACCGGGGCGCACGTCATGGACGCGGGGGACGCGGAGCTGGTCGAGTCCGTGGCCCGCGAGACCGTGCTGCCGGTGCGGCTGCGGTTCGCGCCGTGGTGCATGCCGGGGGTGGACGAGGCGGGCCTTGCCGAGCTGATCGGCCTGCAAGGGCGCGGGGGCCGGCACTGGCTGGTCGGCGGGGTGAAGTTCTTCATGGACGGCACCGTCGAGGGCGGCACGGCGTGGCTGGAGCACGCCGACTGCCACGGCCAGGGCACCGACGCGTTCTGGCCCGACCCCGAGGCGTACGCGGCCGCCGTACGGCGCCTGCACACGGCCGGCGTCCGCACCGCCACCCACGCCATCGGGGACGCGGCGGTGCGGCACGTCCTGGACGTGGTGGCCGGGCTCGGGCCCAGCGGCCGGGACCGGCACCGCGTCGAGCACATCGAGACCGCCCCGGACGAGCTGCTGCCCCGGTTCGCCGAGCTGGGGGTGGCGGCGTCGATGCAGCCCCCGCACACCGCGTACACGCGGGCCGACGGCACGGACGAGTGGTCGCGCCGCCTGGGTGCCGCCCGCGCGGGGCACGCCTGGCGGCTGCGGGATCTGCGCGACGCGGGCGCGACGGTCGCCCTGGGCTCGGACTGGCCCATCGCCCACTACGACGCCCGGGCGGTCCTGGCCACGGCGCGCGCACCGCGGGGCGCGGCCTCGGCACGGGCGGGGCTGACCGGCCTCGAAGCCCTGGAGGGCGTGACGACGCACGCGGCACGGGCGGCGGGGGAGGCCGAGGTGGCGGGCCGGATCGCCGTCGGTCACCGCGCCGACCTCACGGCCTTGGCCCTGGACCCGGTCCAGGCCCCGGCGGACGAGCTGGCTCAGGCGCCGGTGGTGCTGACGGTGACCGGCGGGCACGTGGCGCACCGGGCGGAGTGAGGCGGCGCGGGGCCGGGAGGCTCAGGCCCCCCTTGGCAGCACGGGCCGGGAGGCTCAGGCCCCCCGTGGCGGCACCGTCTGCGGCAGTGCGTACGGCAGCTTGCCGTACCAGAGCCGCGCCACCGTGAAACCGAAGGTCAGGCACAGGACGCCGCCCACCGCGTCCAGCCAGAAGTGGTTGGCGGTGGCGACGATGACGATCAGGGTGGCCGCCGGGTAGAGGAGCCCCAGCACCCGCGCCCAGGGCACCTTGGCCAGCGCGAAGATCGTCAGACCGCACCACAGCGACCAGCCGATGTGCATCGACGGCATCGCGGCGTACTGGTTGGACATGCTCTTCAGGTCGCCGGACGCCATCGAACCCCAGGTCTGGTGGACCACGACGGTGTCGACGAAGTCGCCGCCGTTCATCAGCCGGGGCGGGGCCAGCGGATACAGGTAGTAACCGACGAGGGCGACGGCGGTGGTGGCGAAGAGGACGGTGCGGGCCGCCGCGTAACGCCCGGGGTGGTAGCGGAACAGCCACACCAGCACACCCAGCGTCACCACGAAGTGCAGCGTCGCGTAGTAGTAGTTCATGCCCACGATCAGCCAAGTCACCGAGTTCACGGCGTGGTTGACCGACTGCTCGACCGCGATCCCCAGGTCGTGCTCGACCCGCCAGATCCAGTCGGCGTTGCGCAGTGCCTCGGCCTTCTGCTCCGGGACCGCGTTGCGGATCAGTGAGTACGTCCAGTAACTCACCGCGATCAGCAGGATCTCGAACCAGAGGCGGGGGCGGCGCGGGGTGCGCAGGCGGCGAAGGAGGCTCCTGTCCGCGTCGTCCGAGACAGGGTGCAGAACGGCCTCTTCGCGGCCTTCCACTGTTGTCACGGTCGAATCACCCATGGACACAGAGTCTGCCAGAAAAGCCCTTGCCCCCAGATCATCCCTCGGGCGGGTTCAGGACGCATGTTCTACGGCGGGACGAGGCCCTCGTCTCCTACCAGCGCACGGCCCCGAACCCGGTTCTCTCCGCCTCAGGAACGAGAACGCTCCCCACGGGATGAAACAGGCGCCGAAGCGGTCGAACCGCGCACCACCAGCTCCGGCATGAACACGAACTCACTGTGCGGCGCGGGCGTCCCGCCGATCTCCTCCAGCAACGTCCGCACCGCGGCCTGGCCCATCGCCGGAACCGGCTTGCGGACCGTGGTGAGGGGCGGGTCGGTGAACGCGATCAGGGGGGAGTCGTCGAAGCCCACCACCGAGACGTCGTGCGGCACTTCGAGACCGAGCTGCCGGGCGGCCCGTATCGCGCCCAGCGCCATCATGTCGCTCGCGCACACCACCGCCGTACAGCCCCGGCCGATCAACGCGGTGGCCGCGGCCTGACCGCCCTCCAGGGTGTAGAGGGAGTGCTGCACCAGCTCCGATTCCACGGCCTGAGCGGACAGCCCCAGCTGGTCCTGCATCGCCCGCACGAAGCCCTCGATCTTGCGCTGCACCGGCACGAACCGCTTAGGGCCGAGCGCGAGACCGATCCGGGTGTGACCGAGCGAGGCGAGATGCGTGACCGCCAGCGTCATCGCGGCGCGGTCGTCGGGGGAGATGAACGGCGCCTGCACCTTCGGCGAGAAACCGTCCACCAGCACGAACGGCACGCCCTGGCCGCGCAGCTGCTCGTAGCGCTGCATGTCGGCGGAGGTGTCCGCGTGCAGTCCGGAGACGAAGATGATGCCCGCCACGCCCCGGTCGACGAGCATCTCCGTGAGCTCGTCCTCCGTGGAACCGCCCGGGGTCTGGGTGGCCAGCACCGGGGTGTACCCCTGCCGTGTCAGCGCCTGCCCGATCACCTGGGCCAGCGCCGGGAATATCGGGTTCTCCAGCTCCGGGGTTATCAGGCCCACCAGGCCCTCACTGCGCTGCCGCAGGCGCACCGGACGCTCGTAGCCCAGGACGTCGAGAGCGGCCAGCACGGACTGGCGGGTGGTGGCGGCGACGCCCGGCTTCCCGTTGAGGACGCGGCTGACGGTCGCTTCGCTGACCCCCGCTTGAGCAGCGATGTCGGCAAGCCGTGTGGTCACAGGGTTGGACTGTACCGGCCGACCCTGCCCTTGCACACCAATCGGACGCCGTGGGCGACCTGTTGACCGTCCCGGTCCGAGTTGCTGGGTCATCGCGCTCCCTCGTGAAAGTGATGGCAAGAGCTTGCAGAGTCTTGCACAGGGCGCTCTTTCCCGCTCCACCCCTGGAAACAAGCGTCTCACGGCGGTAGCCAGGAGGTCACGCCCGGATAACTTCGACGACGTCTTGCACTTTTTTGCTGCAAGGTCTTTCGCAACGCTTACATCGCTGTTACGTTCGGCGACGCCCGGCGGCGGCAACGGCGCAGTCGGCAAGACCGCAGGGACGGCAGACGGGGCCGCCCCTGCACACGCAGGGCCGGCGGACGGGACCGCCCCCTGCACCACACGGGCTTTCACCCTCAAGGAGAACTCATGCGGCGTGGCATAGCGGCCACCGCGCTGGTGGCGTCCCTCGCCCTCGCGGCGACGGCCTGCGGCGGAGACGACAGCGGCAGCGACTCGAGCGGGCCGGTCACCATCACCTGGTGGGACACCTCCAACGCCACCAACGAGGCGCCGACGTACAAGGCCCTCATCAAGGAGTTCGAGGCCGCGAACAAGGACGTCAAGGTCAAGTACGTCAACGTCCAGTTCGACCAGGCGCAGAACAAGTTCGACACCGCCGCCGGTTCCAAGGGCGCCCCGGACGTGCTGCGCTCCGAGGTCGGCTGGACCCCCGCCTTCGCCAAGAAGAGCTACCTGCTGCCCCTCGACGGCACCGAGGCCCTCGCCGACCAGGCCAAGTTCAAGCCGAACCTGATCGAGCAGGCCAAGTACGAGGGCAAGACCTACGGCGTCCCGCTGGTCACCGACACCCTCGCCCTCGTCTACAACAAGGCCCTCTTCGAGAAGGCCGGCGTCGAGGCCCCCAAGACCTGGGACGACCTGAAGAAGGCCGCCGCCACCATCAAGGCCAAGACCGGCGTCGACGGCTACTGGGGCTCCACCCAGGCCTACTACGCCCAGTCCTTCCTCTACGGCGAGGGCACCGACACCGTCGACGCCGCCGCCAAGAAGATCACGGTCAACTCCGACCCCGCGAAGAAGGCCTACGGCACCTGGCTGAGCCTCTTCTCCGGCAAAGGCCTGCACAAGGCCGACACCACCGCCGACGCCTACGCCCACATCCAGGACGCGTTCGTCAACGGCAAGGTCGCCGCGATCATCCAGGGCCCGTGGGAGATCACCAACTTCTACAAGGGCTCCGCGTTCAAGGACAAGAACAACCTCGGCATCGCCACCGTCCCGGCCGGCTCCACCGGCAAGGCGGGCGCCCCGACCGGCGGCCACAACCTCTCGGTCTACGCCGGCTCCGACGCCGCCCACCAGAAGGCCGCGCTGAAGTTCGTCAACTTCATGACCTCCGCGAAGTCCCAGGCGACCATCGCGCTGAAGAACTCCACGCTGCCCACCCGCGACGACGCCTACACCGCCGAGGTCAAGGCCGACCCGGGCATCGCCGGTTACCAGGGCGTCCTCGCCGCCGCCCAGCCGCGCCCGGCCCTGCCCGAGTACAGCTCCCTGTGGGGCCCGCTGGACACCGAGCTGCCGAAGATCGCCGGCGGCAAGGAGTCCCTCGACCAGGGACTGAGCAACGCCGAGACCGCCATCGCCAAGCTGGTCCCGGACTTCAGCAAGTAAGCCCCGAGCGGCCGCCGGATCTCCCGAAGCATGGGGGGAGAGATCCGGCGGCCATCGGCCTGTGAGCCGTACACGAGCCGTACACCCCTTGAACTTCCCAGAAGGTCTCGAACCATGACAGTCGCCATCGACCGCGCGACCGGCAAGCGCCGCGGTGACCGCGGGCCCCGGCCCGGGCTGGGCCAGCGCCTGAAGCGCGGATACCAGAAGCACTGGTACGCCTACGCGATGATCGCCCCGGTGGCGATCGTCCTCGGCGTCCTCGTGCTGTACCCGCTGGTGTACGGCCTCTACCTCACGCTCACCGACGCCAACAGCCTCAACACGGCGCGGACGATCGGCGTCAACCACATCGACGCCACCTACAAGTTCATCGGCCTCGACAACTACGCCGACATCCTCTGGGGCGACACCGCCTACGACCGCTTCTGGTCGCACTTCATCTGGACGATCGTGTGGACGGCCGCCTGTGTGGCCCTGCACTACGGCATCGGACTCGGCCTCGCCCTGCTGCTCAACCAGAAGCTGCGCGGCCGCACCTTCTACCGGCTGATCCTCATCCTGCCGTGGGCCGTGCCGACCTTCGTCACCGTCTTCGGCTGGCGGTTCATGCTCGCCGACAGCGGCATCATCAACAACTTCCTGGGCAGCCTCCACCTGCCGCAACCGTCCTGGCTTGAGGACACCTTCTGGCAGCGGTTCGCCGCGATCATGGTCAACACCTGGTGCGGTGTGCCGTTCATGATGGTCTCGCTGCTCGGCGGCCTCCAGTCCATCGACTCCTCGCTCTACGAGGCCGCCGAGATGGACGGGGCCAACGCCTGGCAGCGCTTCCGGTACGTCACCCTGCCGGGCCTCAGGTCCGTCAGCTCCACCGTCGTACTCCTCGGCATCATCTGGACCTTCAACCAGTTCGCCATCATCTTCCTGCTGTTCGGCAACACCGCCCCCGACGCGCAGATCCTCGTCACCTGGGCGTACTACCTCGGCTTCGGACAGCAGCCACGTGACTTCGCCCAGTCGGCGGCCTACGGCATCCTGCTGCTGGCCATCCTGATCGTCTTCACCTCCTTCTACCGCCGCTGGCTGAACCGCAACGACCAGCAGCTCGCGATCTGAGGCAGGAGTCACCATGAGCACCTCAACCCCCTCCGAGATCAAGGCGGACCGCCCGGTGACCCCCCAGGTCCTCGAAGCCTCCCGGCCGCGCAAGGTCCGCGGCCGTGAGGAGCGCGGCCGTGCCGCCTCCCTCGCCTCCCACGGCATCCTCATCGTCGCGAGCCTGATCGCGCTGTTCCCGATCGCCTGGCTGGTCTATCTGTCCCTCGGTCCGGACAAGGACGACTACCTCCACCCCGGCGGCATCTGGGACAAGATGACGCTGGACAACTACTCGTTCGTCCTTCAGCACACGGGCTTCTTCGACTGGCTGAAGAGTTCGCTGATCGTCTCCCTCGGCACCACCGTCATCGGCGTGTTCGTGGCCGCCACCACCGGCTACGCGGTCTCCCGCATGCGGTTCCCCGGCTACAAGAAGTTCATGTGGGTGCTCCTGGTCACCCAGATGTTCCCGATCGCCGTCCTCATCGTGCCGATGTACCAGATCCTCGTCGACCTTCAGCTCGTCGACAGCTACCTCGGCCTCGTCCTGGTCTACTGCGCGACCGCGGTCCCCTACAGCGCCTGGCTGCTCAAGGGGTACTTCGACACGATCCCCTTCGAGATCGACGAGGCCGGCCGCGTCGACGGACTGACCCCCTTCGGCACGTTCTTCCGGCTGATCCTGCCGCTCGCCAAGCCGGGCCTCGCGGTCGCCGCCTTCTACAACTTCATCACCGCCTTCGGCGAGGTCGCCTTCGCCTCGACGTTCATGCTCAGCGACGACAAGTACACCTTCGCCGTCGGCCTGCAGAGCTTCGTCAGCGAACACGACGCCCAGCGCAACCTGATGGCCGCGACCGCGGTGCTCATCGCCATACCGGTGTCCGCGTTCTTCTACCTCGTACAGAAGAACCTCGTGACCGGCCTGACGGCCGGCGGCACGAAGGGCTGACATCCCACCGACCCGAGGCGGTCGCGGTGTCCATCCGACCCCGCTGTCACCGCGGCCGCCTCGCATCACCGTTGTCTGCACACCTGACCCCATGACCCCGTTACGTATCAAGGACGCCATGAGCCAGCAGCACTCCGCCCTCGCCTCGGCCCCGACCCCCGCCCAAGCCAAGCGCGGCGACTGGTGGCGGGACGCGGTGATCTACCAGGTCTATCCGCGCAGCTTCGCCGACAGCAACGGCGACGGCATGGGCGACCTGGAGGGCATCCGCTCCCGACTGCCGTACCTGCGCGACCTGGGCGTGGACGCCGTGTGGCTCAGCCCCTTCTACGCCTCCCCGCAGGCCGACGCCGGCTACGACGTCGCCGACTACCGGGCCGTGGACCCGATGTTCGGCAACCTGCTGGACGCGGACGCGCTGATCCGCGACGCGCACGAACTGAGCCTGCGGATCATCGTCGACCTGGTCCCCAACCACTCCTCCGACCAGCACGAGTGGTTCAAGCGCGCCCTGCGCGAAGGCCCGGGCTCCCCCCTGCGCGACCGCTACCACTTCCGCCCCGGCAAGGGCGCGCACGGTGAACTCCCCCCGAACGACTGGGAGTCCATCTTCGGGGGCCCGGCGTGGACCCGGGTCACCGAGCCCGACGGCACCCCCGGCGAGTGGTACCTCCACCTCTTCGCCCCCGAGCAGCCCGACTTCAACTGGGAACACCCCGCGGTCGGCGACGAGTTCCGCTCCATCCTGCGCTTCTGGCTGGACATGGGCGTGGACGGCTTCCGCATCGACGTGGCCCACGGCATGGTGAAGGCGGAGGGCCTGCCGGACATCGGCGGCGACGGCGACCAGCTCAAGTTGCTGGGCAACGATGTCATGCCGTTCTTCGACCAGGACGGCGTCCACGACATCTACCGCCAGTGGCGGCTCATCCTCGACGAGTACGCGGGCGAACGCATCTTCGTCGCCGAGGCCTGGACCCCGACGGTCGACCGCACCGCGAACTACGTCCGCCCGGACGAGCTCCACCAGGCCTTCAACTTCCAGTACCTGGGCACCCATTGGGACGCCGAGGAGCTCCGCAAGGTGGTGGACCTGACCCTGGAGGCGATGCGCCCGGTCGGCGCCCCGGCCACCTGGGTCCTCTCCAACCACGACGTCACCCGCCACGCGACCCGCTTCGCGAACCCGCCGGGCCTCGGCACCCAGATCCGCACGGCGGGCGACCGCGCGCTCGGCCTGCGGCGCGCTCGCGCGGCCACCCTGCTCATGCTGGCGCTGCCGGGCTCGGCGTACGTCTACCAGGGCGAGGAACTGGGCCTGCCGGACGTCGTCGACCTTCCCGACGAAGTCCGCCAGGACCCCGCCTACTTCCGCGGCGCGGGCCAGGACGGCTTCCGCGACGGCTGCCGCGTCCCGATCCCGTGGACGCGCGAGGGCTCGTCGTACGGCTTCGGCACCGGCGGCAGCTGGCTTCCGCAGCCGGCCGAGTGGGCGGACCTGAGCGTCGAGGCCCAGACGGGCGTCGCGGGCTCCACCCTGGAGCTCTACCGCTCGGCCCTCGCCGTCCGCCGCGCCGAACCCGACCTCGGCGCCGGCGACTCGGTGGAATGGCTCCGTGCGCCGGAGGGCGTACTGGCCTTCCGCCGCGGCGAGTTCGTCTGCGTGGCGAACACCACCGGCGAATCGGTGACGACCCCGGCGTACGGCCGCGTACTGCTCGCGAGCGGCGAGGTCGCCGAGGTCGACGGCGACGCGAAGGTCCCGGCGGACACCACGGTGTGGTGGACGACGGCCTGAGCAGGAAGCCGGACGCCGGGTCCCCGCCGCCTTCGGGTGGCGGGGACCCGGCGTCCTGGTGGAGCTACTTCCAGGTGTCGGTGGCCGTGTAGCCCGACGAACTGCCCGTCGTGTACGAGCGGTTGGTCCCGGACTCCCAGGTCACGTTCCCGGAGGCGTCCTTCTTGATGTACTTGTAGGTGAAGGCCGTGCTCTTCGGCACGATCACCAGCTTGCTCCACGTCGGGTACGACGCCGACGACAGCGGGATCGCCGCGCTCGTGTCCCATGAGCCAAGGGAGGCGAGGGAGCCGACGACGTAGACGTTGGTGCCCCAGTCGGTCGTGGCGGTGACGTTGAAGGTGACGTCGGTGGCGTTGGCGGTGGCCACGTTCCAGGAGCTGTTGACGGACAGGGCCGAAGTCGTCGTGGCCGCCGTTCTGTTGGCGTTGGACTCCCAGGTCACGTTGCCGGAGCTGTCGCGCTTGATGAACTTGAACTCGAAGGACGTGTTGATCGGGACGTGCACCGCGCCCGACCACACCGGATAGCCGGACGACGAGAGCTTCACCGCCTTCGACGTGTCCCAGCCGCCCAGCGCCGCGATCGAGCCGACCACGTACACGTCCTGACCGGACGTCGTCGGCGCGTACTCGTTGAAGGTGGCCGTCACGGTCGACGTCGAGCCGCCATCGCCGTCGCCCTCGCAGGACGTCGTGCACGGCGTGAACTCACCGTCGTAGAAGGCGATCGCGCTCTTCGCCGGGATCGTGAGGGTCGCGCTGCCGCCCGACACCGTCACCGTCGTCGCCCCGTTGTCGATGACGTTCGGGTACGTCCCGTCGGCCATCCCCGTCGCGAAGGTGTAGGTAGCCGCCGACGAACCGTTGTTGATCGCGATGTAGCCGGCGGTGCCGCGGGAGAAGCCGATCACGCTCGACGACTTCGTGGACCAGTGGGACACCGCCTCCGAGCCCACCGCGTTGTGCCACTTCACCATGCCGGTGACGGCGCTGTCCCGGTCGAGGCAGTACCAGCCGTGGGAGCAGTCCGTGTCGGTGACGAACCCCGCGGAGTTCGGCGGGGCCTGGTCGCTCTGGGTGAACTCCCAGCCGGCGTAGACCGTCGGCGTCGACCACTTGTAGGCCAGCTGGAAGAGGTTGGCCAGCTTGTAGGTGTCGCCGTCCTTGTAGGACAGGTGCAGGCCGTTGCGCTCGGTGTCGTGGTTGGTCACGAAGGACACCGAGTCGGCGGGGGCGAGGACGCCCGAGGAGGGCAGCGACTCCAGATCGCTGACATTGCCCTGGAACGCGGACTTCAGCTTGCCCGCGTAGGTGAAGTCGAGGACGTCGCCGGAGGCGTAGTAGTCCGAGGCCGCCGGCGTCGAACCCGGGTACACCTCCTGGAACACGTACGGGTCCGCGCCCGACGTCGTGTCGGTCAGCTTGGCCTCGATCGCCTGGAGGTCGGCGGTCGGGATGTGCTTGGCCGCGTCGACGCGGAACCCGTCGACGCCGAGGGCGAGTTGCTGGTTGAGGAAGGCCGCGATCCCGCTGCGGACGCTGTCGTTCTCGGTCTCCAGGTCGGGCAGGCCGAGCAGTTCGCAGTTCTGGATCTCGGTGAGGTTCGACCAGTCGTCGATGACGAGGTCGGAGTCGGAGCAGTCGTCCGACTGGTGGTAGTCACCCGGGTCCCAGTCGGGGGTGTCGTACTTGTTGGTGATCGTCGTGCCGTGGTAGCCCGTACCGGTCTGCGCGGCGGTGTGGTTGATCACCGCGTCCGTATACACCTTGACGCCGGCGGCGTGGCAGGCGGAGACCATCGCCGCGAACTCGGACGCCGTACCGAAGCGGCTGTTGAGGTTGTAGGAGTACGGCTGGTAGACGTCCCACCAGTAGTACGAGGACTGCTTGAGGGACTCGGCGGGCGGGGCCACCTGGACGGCCCCGTAACCGTTCGGCCCGAGGACGCCGGTGCACTCGGCGGCGACCGAGTCCCAGTTCCACTCCCACAGGTTGGCGATGACATCGCCCGAGGTGGTGGCGTCGGCGTGGGCGGTCGCGGCGGGCAGGGCGGTGACACCGGCGAGCGCCAGGGCGCCGACCGCCAAGGCTCTCGTGGTGCGGCTCAGCGCACCCGGGCGGAAGGTCATGTGCGGCTCCGGGAGGGGGATTCGGGGAGAGGGGAGCTGAAGTCGATCAGAGGTCGGGGATTCAACAACTCGTGAGCGTGGGGCAGTTGAGAAGGGCACGTCAAGAGAACAGGTGAAAGTTCTTGCTGTGAGTTTCAAGCCCCTTGCTGTAAACCTTTCGTCAGGGGTACGTTCACGCCGGCGCCGGGCAAAGACGCCCGGCCGTCACGCAAGGAGCCCCCACGTGATATCGAGATGGTCAGCCAGCGCGGCCCTCACCGTGCTCGCCGCAGCCGCGGCCCTCGTCGCCCCCGCCACTCCCGCCGCCGCCTCCCCGCCCGGCACCAAGGACGTGACCGCCGTCCTGTTCGAGTGGAAGTTCGCCTCGGTCGCCAAGGAGTGCACCAACACCCTCGGCCCCGCCGGATACGGCTACGTCCAGGTCTCCCCGCCCGCCGAGCACATCCAGGGCGCGCAGTGGTGGACGTCGTACCAGCCCGTCAGCTACAAGATCGCCGGTCGCCTCGGTGACGCCACCGCCTTCAAGAGCATGGTGGACACGTGTCACGCGGCCGGCGTGAAGGTCGTCGTCGACACCGTCATCAACCACATGTCGGCGGGCAGCGGCACCGGCACCGGCGGGTCGTCGTACAGCAAGTACAACTACCCGGGCCTGTACTCCTCCTACGACATGGACGACTGCACGGCCACGATCAGCGACTACACCAACCGCGCCAACGTCCAGAACTGCGAACTAGTCGGCCTCGCCGACCTGGACACCGGCGAGACGTACGTCCGCTCCACCATCGCCGGGTACATGAACACCCTGCTCGGCTACGGCGTCGACGGCTTCCGCATCGACGCGGCCAAGCACATCCCGGCGGCCGACCTCGCCAACATCAAGTCGCGCCTGTCCAACCCCTCCGTCTACTGGAAGCAGGAGGTCATCTACGGCAGCGGCGAGGCCGTCCAGCCCACCGAGTACACGGGCAACGGGGATGTGCAGGAGTTCCGGTACGCCTACGACCTCAAGCGGGTCTTCAACAACGAGAACCTCGCCTATCTGAAGAACTACGGCGAGGGCTGGGGCTACATGAGCAGCTCGGTGGCCGGTGTCTTCGTCGACAACCACGACACCGAGCGCAACGGCAGCACGCTCAACTACAAGGACGGCGCGAACTACACCCTGGCCAACGTCTTCATGCTCGCCTACCCGTACGGCGCCCCGGACATCAACTCCGGCTACGAGTGGTCGGACACCGACGCCGGACCGCCCAACGGCGGTACCGTGAACGCCTGTTGGCAGGACGGCTGGAAGTGCCAGCACGCCTGGCCGGAGATCATCCGCATGGTCGCCTTCCGCAACGCCGTGCGCGGCACGGCCGTCACCGACTGGTGGGACAACGGCGGCGACGCGATCGCGTTCGGGCGCGGCAGCAAGGGGTTCGTGGCGATCAACCACGAGTCCGGCAGCCTGAGCCGTACCTACCAGACCTCGCTGGCCGCGGGCACGTACTGCAACGTCCAGAACAACACGACGGTGACCGTGAACTCCAGCGGGCAGTTCACCGCCACCCTGGGCGCCAACACCGCGCTCGCGATCTACAGCGGCAAGTCGAGCTGCTGAACCTCCCCCTGGGGAGCTGAAAGGCCTTTCCGTTACTTTCAAGACTCTTGCTGTAAGCCTTACGGCGGCGATACGGTCGCGCGGGGTCGGACCCAGCCAGAGCCGTAATCGCAAGGAGCCCATCTGTGATACCGAGATGGCCGACGCCGTCGAGGCGCCGTACCGCCCATGCCGGACGGGTCGCCGCGGTCACCGTCACCGCGCTGGCCGCAGCGCTCGTCCAACCCCTCGCGGCGCGGGCGGACACACCGCCCCCGCCCCCGTCCGACGCCAAGCTCGCCGCCGAGCCCGCCCGGCACGATTCCACGCGCGAGCAGTTCTACTTCGTCCTGCCGGACCGCTTCGCCAACGGCGACACCGGCAACGACAAGGGCGGCCTGACGGGCACCCGCCTCAGCACCGGCTACGACCCCACCGACAAGGGCTTCTACCAGGGCGGCGACCTCAAGGGCCTGACCAAGAAGCTCGACTACATCAAGGGGCTCGGCACCACCGCCATCTGGATGGCGCCGATCTTCAAGAACCAGCCCGTGCAGGGCACCGGGGCCAACGCCTCGGCCGGCTACCACGGTTACTGGATCACCGACTTCACCCAGGTCGACCCGCACTTCGGGACCAACAAAGACCTGGAGAACCTCATCTCCAAGGCGCACGCCAAGGGCATCAAGGTCTTCTTCGACGTCATCACCAACCACACCGCCGACGTCGTCGACTATGAGGAGAAGTCCTACGACTACCTCTCCAAGGGCGCGTTCCCGTACCTGACCAAGGACGGCGAGCCGTTCGACGACGCGGACTACGCGGACGGCTCCAAGAGCTTCCCGGCGGTCGACGCCGACTCCTTCCCGCGCACCCCGAAGGTCACCCAGAACAACAAGGTCCCGTCGTGGCTCAACGACCCGACGATGTACCACAACCGGGGTGACTCGACCTACGCGGGCGAATCCACCACCTACGGCGACTTCTCCGGCCTCGACGACCTGTGGACCGAGCGTCCCGAGGTCGTCAGCGGCATGGAGAAGATCTACCAGCGGTGGGTCAGGGACTTCGACATCGACGGCTTCCGGATCGACACCGTGAAGCACGTCGACATGGAGTTCTGGACCCAGTGGGCCACCGCGCTCGACTCCTACGCCGCCCGGCACGGCCGCGACGACTTCTTCATGTTCGGCGAGGTCTACTCCGCCGACACGTCGATCACCTCGCCGTACGTCACCCAGGGCCGCCTCGACGCCACGCTCGACTTCCCCTTCCAGGAGGCGGCACGGCAGTACGCCTCCCAGGGCGGCAGCGCGCAGAAGCTGGCCTCCGTCTTCGGCGACGACTACAAGTACACGACGGACAAGGCCAACGCGTACGAGCAGGTCACCTTCCTCGGCAACCACGACATGGGCCGCATCGGGTACTTCCTGAACCAGGACAACCCGAAGGCCACCGACGCCGAGCTGCTCGCCAAGGACAGGCTCGCCAACGAGCTGATGTTCCTCAGCCGCGGCAACCCGGTCGTCTACTACGGCGACGAGCAGGGCTTCACCGGCTCCGGCGGCGACAAGGACGCCCGCCAGACGATGTTCGCCTCGAAGACCGCCGACTACCTCGACGACGACGAGATCGGCACCGACCGCACCCACGCGAGCGACGCCTACGACACGACCGCTCCCCTCTACCGGCAGATCAGCGCGCTCGCCAAGCTCCGCAAGGCCAACCCGGCCCTCACCGACGGCATCCAGACCGAGCGCTACGCGGCCGACGGCGCGGGCGTGTACGCGTTCTCCCGCACCGACGCGAAGACCGGCCAGGAGTACGTGGTCGCCTTCAACAACGCGGGCGAGGCCAAGTCGGCGACGTTCGGGGTCGGTTCCGCCGCCATGGCGTACCAGGGCGTCTACGGCGGCGACGCTTCCGTGAGGTCCGACGCCGACAAGAAGCTCACCGTCAGCGTCCCGGCCGGCTCCGCGCTCGTCCTCAAGGCGGCCGCCAGGCCCGCCAAGTCGGCCACCGCGCCGACGATCACCCTCAAGGCCCCGGCCGCCGGCGCCACCGGCACGGTCACGCTCTCCGCCGACGTCGACGGCGGCCAGCTCAACCGTGTCGTCTTCGCCGCCCAGGCCGGCAACGGCACGTGGCGGACGCTCGGCTCCGCCGACCACGCCCCGTACAGGGTCACGCAGGTGATCGGCAAGGACGTACCGGCCGGAACCGCCCTGCGCTACAAGGCGGTTGTCGTCGACTCCCAGGGCCGCACCGCGAGTGCCCTCGCCGCGTCCACCACCGGCACCCCGCCCGCCGAGGAGGTCCCCACCGCCTCCTCCCGCAACTACGCGATCGTCCACTACAAGCGCGAGGACGGCGACTACGCCGACTGGGGCCTGTACGCCTGGGGCGACCTCGCGGACGGCGAGGCCACCAACTGGCCCGCCAGCCACCCGTTCACGGGCCGGGACGCCTACGGCGCCTTCGCCTACGTCAAGCTGAAGCCCGGCGCCTCGAACGTCGGCTTCCTCGTCATCGACAAGGACGGCAACAAGGACGTCTCCGCCGACCGCACGATCGACGTCACCAAGACCGGCGAGGTCTGGATCGAGCAGGGCAAGACGGACGTCCTGACCGAGAAGCCGGACTACCCGGCGCAGGACAAGACCAAGGCCGTACTGCACTACCACCGCGCCGACGGGAACTACGACGGCTGGGGGCTGCACGTCTGGACGGGCGCCGCGAACCCCACCGACTGGTCGAACCCGCTCAAGCCGGTGAAGACTGACGCCTATGGCGCTGTTTTCGAGGTACCGCTCACCGAGGGTGCCACCAGCCTCAGTTACATCATCCACAAGGGCGACGACAAGGACCTGCCGTCCGACCAGTCGCTCGACCTCACGGCCGACGGGCACGAGGTGTGGCTGTTGAACGGCCAGGAGAAGTACCTGCTCCCGCAGCCCGCGGGCGCCGCGGCCGCCCTCGACCTGTCCACCTCCAAGGCGGTCTGGATCGACCGGAACACGGTCGCCTGGAACGGCTCCGACGCCGCCGCCTCCACCCAGCTCCTCTACAGCCGCGACGGCTCGATCGCGGTCAAGGACGGCGCGCTGACCAGCGACGACGAGCGCTGGCTGCGGCTGACGAAGACCAGCCTCACCGACGCCCAGAAGCAGAAGTTCCCGCACCTGAAGGCGTACACCGCCTGGACCGTCGACCCCCGTGACCGCGACCGGGTCCGTCAGGCCCTCAGCGGTCAGGTCGTCGCCTCCCAGCGGGCCGCGAACGGTGCCGTCCTCGCGGCGACCGGCGTCCAGATCGCCGGCGTCCTCGACGACCTGTACGCGGACGCGGCGACCAAGGCGGATCTCGGGCCGACGTTCAGCAAGGGCCGTCCCACGCTCTCGGTCTGGGCGCCGACCGCGCAGTCCGTGAAGCTGGAGCTCGGCGGCTCCACCGTCGCCATGAAGCGCGACGCGAAGACCGGCGTCTGGTCCGTCACCGGCCCCAAGTCCTGGAAGGGCAAGGAGTACCGGTACGTCGTCCGGGTCTGGGCGCCCAGCGTCCAGAAGCTCGTCACCAACAAGGTCACCGACCCCTACTCGGTCGCCCTGACCACCGACTCCGCGCGCAGCCTCGTCGTCGACCTCGACGACAGGTCCCTGGCCCCGTCGGGCTGGACGTCGTACACCAAGCCGAAGGCCACCCCGCTCAGGGACGCGCAGATCCAGGAGCTGCACATCCGGGACTTCTCGATCGCCGACAAGACGGTGGCTGCTAAGGACAAGGGCACGTACCTCGCCTTCACCGACAAGAACAGCGACGGCTCCCGGCACCTGCGTGCGCTGGCGAAGTCGGGCACGTCGTACGTGCACCTGCTGCCGGCTTTCGACATCGCGACCATCCCCGAGAAGAAGTCCGACCAGGCGACCCCCGACTGCGATCTCGCCTCCTACCCGGCCGACTCCGACAAACAGCAGGAGTGCGTCGCGAAGACCGCCGCGAAGGACGCCTTCAACTGGGGCTACGACCCGTACCACTACACGGTCCCCGAGGGTTCGTACGCCACCGACCCGGACGGCACCGAGCGCACGGTCGAGTTCCGCAAGATGGTCAAGGCGCTCAACGACGACGGACTGCGGGTCGTCATGGACGTCGTCTACAACCACACGGCGGCGAGCGGGCAGGCGGACACCTCCGTCCTCGACCGCATCGTCCCCGGCTACTACCAGCGGCTGCTGGCCGACGGTTCGGTCGCCAACAGCACCTGCTGCGCCAACACGGCGACCGAGAACGCGATGATGGGCAAGCTGGTCGTCGACTCGATCGTCACCTGGGCCAAGGAGTACAAGGTCGACGGCTTCCGCTTCGACCTCATGGGCCACCACCCGAAGGCCAACATCCTGGCGGTCAGGAAGGCCCTCGACGCGCTGACCCTCGCCAAGGACGGCGTCGACGGCAAGAAGATCATCCTGTACGGCGAGGGCTGGAACTTCGGCGAGGTCGCCGACGACGCCCGCTTCGTGCAGGCCACGCAGAAGAACATGGCCGGCACCGGCATCGCCACCTTCTCCGACCGGGCCCGTGACGCGGTGCGCGGCGGCGGGCCCTTCGACGAGGACCCGGGCGTCCAGGGCTTCGCGTCCGGTCTCTATACCGACCCCAACTCCTCGAAGAGCAACGGTACTTCGGCCGAGCAGAAGGCCCGGCTGCTGCACTACCAGGACCTCATCAAGGTGGGGCTGAGCGGCAACCTGGCGAAGTACGCCTTCACCGACACCGCCGGCAAGCAGGTCACCGGCGCCCAGGTCGACTACAACGGTCAGCCCGCCGGCTACGCGGACGCGCCCGGCGACGCCCTCGCCTACGCCGACGCGCACGACAACGAGTCGCTGTTCGACGCGCTGACGTACAAGCTGCCCGCCACGACCAGCGCCGACGACCGCGCCCGGATGCAGGTCCTCGCCCTGGCGACGGCCACCCTCTCGCAGGGCCCGGCCCTCTCCCAGGCGGGCACCGACCTGCTGCGCTCCAAGTCCCTGGACCGCAACTCCTACGACAGCGGTGACTGGTTCAACGCCATCCACTGGAACTGCGCGGACGGCAACGGCTTCGGCCGGGGTCTGCCGATGGCGGCCGACAACGAGTCCAAGTGGTCGTACGCAAGGCCTCTGTTGGGCTCGGTGAAGGTCGGCTGCGAGCAGATCGAGGGGGCCTCTGCGGCGTACCGGGAGCTGTTGAAAATCCGTTCGACGGAGGCTGATTTCTCCCTGGACACGGCCGCGCAGGTGCAGTCGAAGCTGTCCTTCCCGCTGTCCGGGAAGGACGAGACGCCCGGTGTGATCACCATGGAACTCGGTGACCTGGTCGTGGTGTTCAACGCGACGCCACAGGCCCAGGAGCAGCGGGTGGCCGCGCTGGCCGGGACGGCGTACGCGCTGCACGAGGTCCAGGCGACGGGCGCGGACTCTACCGTCAAGCGGTCTTCGTACGAGCGGGTTTCGGGCACCTTCGCCGTTCCGGGGCGCACTGTGGCGGTATTCACCCGCAAGTCCTGACAAGGGCATTACCTTGGTGGGGCAGACTCGATCCGGGTCTGCCCCACTGTGTTGTCCAAAGGCTCTGCACACATGGACGTCGACGGAAACCCGACAGGCACGACCGTCATGGTCGTGGACGATTCGGAAGCAAGCCGCTACGCGTTGGGCACCCTGCTGAGCCGGGCAGGGCACCGCGTCGTGCCGGTCGCCAGCGGTGCCGAGGCGCTCGCCGAGCTCGACGTACGGCTGCGCAAGGGCACCCTGCCGGACGTGGCCCTCGTCGACGTGGGGCTGCCGGACATGAGCGGCTTCGACCTGTGCCGCCGCTTCAAGGACCGGCCGCACACCGCCGGGCTGCCCGTCGTGCACTTCTCCGCCGCCCAGGTGGCCCCGGTCGACTGCTGCGAGGGCCTGGCCGCGGGCTCCGAGGCCTACCTGAGAGTGCCCGCCGAGCCCCTGGAGATCGAGGCGGTGGTCCGGGCCGCCGTGCGCAACGCACGGGTGCGGGCCGACGACCGGGCGCTGGTACGACGGCTGACCCTGCTGTCGGAGACGATCGTCACCATCCAGGCGGCGCGCTCCTTGCAGGAACTCACCGACGCGGCCGCCGAGGGCATCTCGCGGGTCACCGGCACCCCCGCCGTCGTCTTCGTCCTGGACCAGGAGGACCGGCTGTACCGGGGCCTGTCCCGGGACCGCATTCCGGTCGCCCTGCCGGACGACGGAGCCGACCGGACGGTGGCCGCACTGCTGCGGCGGCTCACCCGGGGGCAGGGCGGCGGGGTGCAGCTCACGACGGTGCCCTCCCCGCTGTGGCCGGCCGGGTACTTCCGGCCCGGTGTCGAGCACGACGCCCGGCTGGCGCTCGTCCGCACCCAGGACGGCAGGGCCACGGTGTGCCTGGCCGCGCCCGCGCGCGGGATGCGGCGGATGGGCCCCGAGCGTGAGAGCCTGCTGGCCCAGCTGACCCAGGCCACCGCGTTCGCCGCCGAACCGCTGCTCATGTACCAGGTGGAGCGGCATGTCGCCCTCACCCTCCAGCACAGCTTCCTGCCCCAGCCGCACCGGCTGCCCGAGCTGCCCGGCGTGGACGTCGTGGTCCGCTATGTGCCCGCGTCCCCGGAGACCGAGATCGGCGGCGACTTCTACGCCGTGCTGCGTACCTCAGAGGGTGTGCTCACCGCGGTCGGTGACGTCGTCGGGCACTCGCTGGACGCGGCGACCGTCATGGTGGAGATCCGGCACGCGCTGCGCGCCTACGCCGTCGAGGACAGCGACCCGTGTGTGCTCGCCGAGCGCCTCGACCGGATGCTCCAGCGCTACCACCCCGACCTCACGGCCACCGTCTGCCTGGCCCTCGTCGACCCCGCCACCGGGCGCACCCAGGTGGCCAACGCGGGCCACATCCCCCCGCTGATCGTCCGCGACAACGGCAGCGCCGACTACGTCAAGGCGGCCGGACCGCTGCTCGGCATCGGCCTGCCCCACCCGCCCGTCACCGAGCTCTTCCTCGAACCCGGCGACCGGCTCCTCATGGTCACCGACGGCCTGATCGAGACCCGCGGCATCGACCTCTCGGCCTCCATGGAACAGCTCCGCGCGGCCGCCGTCGGCTCCCTGCCGGGCCTGGACGCCCTGTGCGACACCCTCCTGGCCTCCTTCGGCCACGACAGGGAGGACGACATCGCGATGCTGGCGCTGCGGCTAGGCTGAAGTCCGTTGGCCTAGAACAGGAGTACCCATGCCGCAGATCACCGTCGACCACTCCCAGACGATCACCCCCGCCTTCGACCGGGCCGGGTTCGCCCGGGCACTGCACGAGGCGACGGTCGAGATCGCGGCGGCGAAGCCGGAGGCGTGCAAGACGCAGTTCCGGGCGAGCGAGTTCACGGCCTTCGGATACGAGGAGGACGGCCACGCCGTCGTCCATGTCACCCTCGGCCTGCTCGCCGGGCGCACCGAAGAGACCAAGGCCAAGCTGACGGAAGCGGTCCTGGAACTGCTGCGCAAGCACATCCAGGACGACCAGGGCATCGTGCTGCACGCCTCCGCCGAGGTCCGTGACCTCGACGCCTCTTACCGCAAGTTCTAGGACGCCAGCGCGATCAGCCGGCCCACCAGGTCGGCGAACGGGCTGTCGGTCGGCTCGTCGCGGAGCATGACGCGCATCAGCGCGCCCATCTCCTCGTCGTACGCGGCGCTGACCGCGGCGAGCGCCGCGAAGTCGTGCACGAGCTGCACCTCCAGCTCGCCGCGCGGAATGCGCCGGCCGTCCAGCCAGATCAGTGCCGTCGACTCGGCGAGCGAGATCCAGGAGCGGACGACCAGTTCCAGTCGCGCGGGCGGGTCGGTGACGCCCAGATGCGACAGGATCTGGTCGTACGCGGCCTGCCGTACGGAGTCGATGAGCGCGTTGGTCGCGGTGGAGCCGACCGCCGGACCGCCGCGCATCAGGGCCGCGAAACCGGGCCCGTGCTCGTCCACGAAGTCGAAGAAGCGCCGCATGACCCGGAGCAGCCGGGCCCCCAGCGGCCCTTCCTGCGGCTCGACGAACCGGCCCGCCAGATCGTCCGCCGCACGCTTCAACGCGGCCTCGTACAGGCTGAGTTTGCCGGGGAAGTAGTGGTAGACCAACGGGCGCGAGATGCCCGCCGCGGCCGCTATCTCGTCGATGGACACGTCATCGGGTGAGCGCTGGCTGAACAGTTCGAGGGCGACGCCGATCAACTGCTGCCGCCGCTCCTCGACTCCCATTCTTCGCCGTACCCCGGTAGTCATGCGAACACCTTACCGATCGGATCCGGCCCGGAACGGGCCGGTCCGACCACGGGTGTTCACAAATCCAGCACAAGCCGCTCACTTCGCGCCCGTGAAACGCAGATGAGCATCGAGTCGTCGCGCTCGGCGTCGGTCAGCAACTCGTCCCGATGGTCCACCTCGCCCTCCAGCACCCGCTGTTGGCAGGTCCCGCAGAAACCCTGCTCGCAGGAGTAGAGGGTGTTCGGCAGCTCCGCCCGCACGGCCGCGAGGACCGTGGAGTCCGCCGGGACCGTCAACGTCCGCCCGCTGCGCCGGAGTTCGAGCTCGAAGGCGCCGCCCGGCGCGGCGGCCCGCGGGGTGAACCGCTCCGACCGCACCTGCGGGAAGCGCTCCTCGACCGCCGCCGTCAGCCCTTCCGGTCCGCAGCAGTACACGGCGGCGCCCTCGGGCACCTCCAGCGCGTCGAGGTCGGGCACCCCGGCCACGACGGTCACCTGGTCCAGCCGCTCCAGCTCCGCCAGGAACGGCATCGACTCCCGCGACCGCCCGCAGTACAGCAGCCGCCAGTCGGCGCCCGCCGGCAGGGCCCGCAGCATCGGCAGGACGGGGGTGATCCCGATGCCGCCCGCGACGAAGACGTACGACTCCGCCTCGACCAGCGGGAAACGGTTGCGCGGCCCGCGCACCTCGATCTCCATGCCCTCGGTCAGCTGCTCGTGCACCTCGCGCGAGCCGCCCCGCCCGTCCTCGACGAGCCGGGTCGCGACGGTGTACGAGGAGGTGTCCGCCGGGTCCCCGCACAGCGAGTACTGGCGTACGAGTCCCGACGGCAGCACCAGGTCGAGATGCGCACCGGGCTCCCAGTGCGGCAAGTCCCGCCCCTCCAGGCGCAGTTGCACGACTCCTTCGGCGACCTCCTCGCGCGCGGCCACCAGCAGCCGGAGCGCCCGGGAGCGGGGCCGCCCGGAGACCGGCTCCTCCAGGGCGGGCATCGGCCACAGCGGCGAGACCCGGATACGGCGGCGCATGGCCCGCCGGGCGAGCAGCGCGGCCCCGGCGACGGCCGCGACGGTCAGCGGCTTCGGCATCAGGCGGCACCCTTCTCGGCGGCCAGCGCGGCGGGGGACTGGGCGAGATAGGCGACCGCCTGCTCGGTGCAGCCCTCCTGCGAGGGGTGGTAGGAGCGGCTCAGATAGCGCGGTATCGACCGGAGCATGTCGCCGGTCCCGGGCAGCACACCCCGCCGCCCGCGGACGTAGAAGTCCTTGAAGCTCGCCCTGCCGTCGACGAGCGTCGGGTCGTTCTCCATGAAGAACCGCGCCCCGCGCTGCCAGAGGAACACCAGCGTCGCGAAGGCCAGCGCCCAGGTGCGCACCCGGCGCCGGTAGCCGCCGTCCACGTGCATGAAGAGCTCGAAGGCGACCGACCGGTGCTCGACCTCTTCGGCGCCGTGCCAGCGCAGCAGGTCCAGCATGGTCGGATCGGCGCCCCGCCGGTCCAACTCCTCGGCGTTCAGCACCCAGTTGCCGAGGAACGCGGTGTAGTGCTCGATGGCCGCGATGGTCGCCACCCGCTCCATCAGCCACCACCGGCGCGCCCTGCCCGGCGGCAGTGTCCGGTCGCCGAGCAGCTTCTCGAAGAACCAGTCGATCTGCGCGGTGTACGGCGTCGGATCGAGGCCCAGCTCCTTCAGGTGCGGCAGGACCTCGTCGTGCGCCTGGGAGTGCATGGCCTCCTGGCCGATGAACCCGATGACGTCCTCGCGCAGCCGCTCGTCCCGGATGAGGGGGAGCACCTGCTTGTAGACGTGCACGAACCAGCGCTCGCCGGCCGGCAGCAGCAGGTGGAGCACGTTGATGGTGTGGGCGGCGAAGGGATCACCGGGCACCCAGTGCAGCGGGGTGTCGTCCCAGGAGAAGGACACCTTGCGGGCCTTGAGGTGCACCCGGTCCTGCGTGTTAGACATGGCGTCAATGTACTGACGGGTAGGGCGAGCGGGAACCCCTGTGCGGCCTGTTATTTACACCGGCGTCAGCAAGCGAGTGTCAGCGCAGCCCGTTGATGGCCCGCCCGTCGGCCAGCGTCCCCTTCAGCCCGGCCTGCGCGCCTTCCTTCGCCTTCACGGCCAGCAGGTTCCCCCGGCCCGAGCCGCGCACGGCGCCGGTCGTGCTGATCGACGCGGTGTTCTTGCCGCCCGCCGCCAGCAGGTACCAGGCGCCCGACCCCGACTTCCACAGCACACCAGCCAGCACGTTCGGGTCGCGGGGGCCGCACGCCGGGACGTTCTCGCCCTGCGCCGCGACCGCGCCGTACGCCGAACCCGGAGTGCGGAACTGCGCCAGCGTGCGGGTCCCGCCGCCGCGCCAGGTCTCCGCGCGCGTGCACACCCAGTCCGCCGCCCCGCCCGCCTCGGGCAGCGGCTGCTCGGCGTACGCCCACGCGTTCACCGTCCGTACGCCGGCCGAGCGCATCGCGCCCAGCGAACAGGCGTACGGCGCCCAGGTGCGCAGCGCCTCCGCGCCGGACGCCTCGTGCGCCGCGCCGGGGCGGCCGGTGGTGAGGCGGGCCGGGACCAGTTCGCCGAGGTCGCTCAGCAGGCGGGTGCCGGAGCGGTCCGTCAGCTGGAGCACGTTCCAGGACGTGCAGCCGCCGTTCTGCTGGGCCGGGCCCGCCAGCGGCGAGGTGACGCCCTTGGTCAGGGTCAGGTCCATCGCGCCGGAGCCGGGCTTGAGCAGGTCGCGCTCGGCGGCCTTCCGCACCCAGGGCGCCAGCAGATAGCGGACGTTGCCGTCGGCCCGGCCCAGCACGACCGCGCTCGCCTCACCCGGGGTCGCCCCGTCGACGCGCGCGAAGTCGAGGGCGGCGCCCTTGGTGCCGTCCTTCGGCTCGGCGTAGCGGGCGATGCGCAGACCGTCGTAGAGGATCACCACGCGCGCGTTGTCGACGAGTCCCGCGTACAGCAGCTGCGGCGGGCCGGCGGGGCCGCCGGACGGGGTGCCGGGGGTCGCGGAGACCTGGACGGTCTCGCCGGGGCGGGCCCAGACGGCGAGGGCGCGGCGCAGCAGCGCGGTGTCGTGGGCGAGTTCGCCGCGGGCGGGCCAGACGGAGAAGTCGTTGCGGGAGGCGGCCTGCCAGGCGGTGGCCGGGACCCGGGTCAGATTGGCGGGGTCGAGGGCAGCCTGCGCGGACGGGTTCTGCGCGTACGAGGGCGCGGCGGCGCCGTCGGGGCCCCAGCCGTCGCCCGGCAGACCGAGCAGCGCCCCGCACACGGCGACCGCCGCCGCGGCGGCGAGCGCGGCCTTCAGGTGCTGCCTGCGGCGCATCAGGTCGGTGGGCCGCGCCTGGAGCGAGCAGGCGTCGAACTCGGGGGAGTCGAGGAGGGCGTACTGCGCGGGCACCTCGCCGGCCTCTTCCAGCGCCTCGTCCGGGTCCGCCGCCCCGGCCTCGGTCAGCACCCGGCGGACCTCGCCGTCCGGGAGCCGCTCCAGACCGCGCAGGACGTAGGCGGCGCGGGCCTCGCCGGACAGCGCGGACAGTCGCTGGTCCAGGGCGAGTTCGTCGGCGCCGCCCGAGCGCGGGAAGAGCCTCAGCCCCCACACCTGGGGGAGCAGCGGAGGCAGTTGGGCGCGCTTGGGCCAGGCCCGGAAGGTCAGCGGCAGACCCGCCTCCAGCGCCGCACGCAGCACCTGGAGGCGGACGAAGGCGTACCCGGGGTCGCCGTCGCGGCCGGTCGACTGGGCCGGGATGACCGGCGTCGAGGCCCGGCGGCGCGGCAGGGCGCGCTGCGTGAGGGCGTGCGCGGTCAGGACCCGCCGGTTGCGGCCGAGGCCCGGCGGCAGCACCAGGTAGGCCAGCCGGACCAGCCGTGGGTAGTGCTCGACGAGCGCGGCCTCGGCCTGTTCGACATCGACGAACGGCTCGGCGGAGGCGGACGGTGCGGGGCGCGGGGCGACATCCTGTGACTGCACGTTCAGCAGAACGAGCGAATCGTGCGTTGGTCACCGCCGACCGGGTGACTCAGTCGTCAGGCTCGACCAGTGCGCGCGCGTAGTTGGCCATCGACCGCTGGTAGCGCGGCAGATGAGGGGCCAGGGCGCCGAGGACCAGGGAGAGGCCCTCGCGGTCGCGGCCCAGGCTGGACAGGCACAGGGCGAGGCACGCTCGTACGGCGTCGTCCAACTCGTCGGATGGGGCGTCCAGTTCGGGCGTCAGGAGCTTGACGCCCTCCTCGGCCTGGCCGATGTTCCGCAGCGAGCTGGAGAGCTGGATCTTCGCGCGGCGCCCCTTGTAGCCGGACAGCCCGCGCGCCAGCGCCTCCCGGTACAGCGGGGCCGCCTTGTCCGAGTGGCCGGTCGAGTCCCAGGCACAGGCCTGCTCGAAGGGGCCGAGCGGACTGTCGTCGGGGAGTTCGGCGACGAGGGCGTCGATCACCGCGCGGAACTCGTCGGCCCGCTCCTCGGGATAGTCGTCGAAGGTGGCCCACGCGGCCGTCACGCGCTGTTCCCAGTTCTCGTTCACCGGCACACTTTCGCACAGGCGTGCCCACTGGGACAGCCGATTTGAGCGCAGCGTGCTCCCCGGCCGTATGGAAGGGGACGGGCACCCAGGCCCACGGGAAGGTTCCGGAGGAACAGATGAGGTTGACCCGACCGATGCTCGCGGCGACGGCAGCCGCGGCGGTCCTCGTGCTGGCGGGCTGCGGCTCCGGCGACGGCGACGACAAGGCCGCCGTGCCGGAGACGGCGAGCGGCAGCCTGGAGCACCTGGCCGCGGAGGTGGGCTGCAAGCCGACCATCCAGATCGACGCCGACGAACTCCGCCAGGCCTCGTGCCGCAAGAGCGACGCCGACGGAAAGTTCCTGCTGGCCACCTTCGCCACCGACCGCGGCCAGCGCGAGTGGATCGACGGCGCCAAGGACTACGGCGGTCACTACCTCGTCGGCCGCAAGTGGGTGGCCGTCGGCGAGACGAAGAAGGTGACCGCGACGCTGCGCAAGACGCTCGGCGGGGACATCGAGGAAGGCCAGGATCACAGCGCGCACGCCGGTCACTGAACAAGAAGAACCCGAAGAAACCGAAGAACAAGAAGAACCCGAAGAACCCGAAGAACACGAAAGAGCCGGCGGTGGGAATTCCACCGCCGGCTCTCTCATGCGCTAGCTAGCTCACTGGCACCGCTGGCCGCTGTTGATGCAGTTGACCATCTTGTTCATCAGGTTCGTGGAGAAGAAGTTGATGAAGTCGTTGTGGTCGGTGATCGGCTTGTGCAGGTTCTCCGGGAAGGTGTCCACCGCGTACGGCTGGATCACCTGGCCGTTCTGGAGCTTCGGGGCCGGGACGTTGTAGACGAGCCGGACCTGGAGCTGCGGGATCGCCTTGAAGCCGTTGGCGCAGGAGCCGTCGGCCTGGACGAACGCCACGTGCGTACGGTGGTTGGCGCTGTCGATGTTCTTGCCGTCCCAGCAGCTCTGGAAGTTGGTCGTGCGCACCACCTGGCTGCCCTGCGGGCAGATCGGGTACTTGTCGTGCAGCTGGACCTTGTTCTCGAAGCCGGTGCAGCTCCAGTTGACGTTGGCGTTCGCGTTGCCGTTGACGAAGGCCTTCGCGTCACCGGTGATGATGCGCAGGGCCGTCGGCATCGCGACGACGTTGCCCTTCTTGTTGCCGACGAACTTGATCTGCGCCTGGGAGGCCTGAAGGATCTTGCCGACGTTGCCCTCCTTGCCACCGCCGTCCTTGTTCTGGTCGAAGTCCTGCGTGCCGTTCTGCAGGCGCAGTACCGGCCAGAAGTACGAGGACTTGTCGCCCTGGTTCTGGCAGGTGCTCTGGGCCCCCGCCAGCTCCTGGTCGCTCGCGAAAGCGTCGTTGCTCTGGTTGCCGACGTAGTCGTGCAGGTGGTGGGCGCCGTTGCTGACACCGGGCGCCACGATCACGTTGTCCGTGTTGTGGTTCTTGTTGCCGTTGGTGCCGCACTTGGTGATGAACACACCCCGGGAGCCGGAACCGCCGTTCGCCTTGAGGCCGTTCTGGCCGACGCCCAGCTGCGCGTTGCCCTGCACCTTGGTGATGTCCACGAAGTCGGCGGCCGTCGGGCCGTTACCGCCCTGCCCGTTCTGCTGCTGGCCGCCCTGCTGCTGACCACCGTTCTGCTGGCCGCCGTTCTGCTGCTGGCCACCCTGCTGCTGGCCACCCTGCTGTTGGCCGCCTTGCTGTTGGCCGCCGTTCTGCTGCTGGCCGCCGGCCTGACCGGCGTTGGTCTGCGGCTGGGCCTGGACCCCGGTGCACGCGGCGAGCTGCGACAGATCCGCGACCTGCCCGCCGGCCCGCTGGATGTTGATCCGGATGCGGTCCAGAGCGGCGGACCGCTTTTCCTTCAGCGGGCCGAGGATCGCGTTCTGCACGAACCCGGGGTCGCCTGCCTGGGCCTGGCGCGTGGACGCCAGCCGGGCGTACGCCTCGGTGATCTGCTTGTCGAGGTTCGCCAGCTCCGTACTCACGCCGTTCCGGGCGCCGTTCGGGACATTCGTCAGCTTCTGGCCGACGTCCGGGCACTGGATCGTGGCGATCTGTGCCGCGGCGGCCTTCACCTGGTTCTGGCCCGAGTTCGACTCGTGAGCCGATGCGTAGAAGTTCGCCCAGACAAGCCCGCCCCCACCGAGCGCTAGGGCTGCCGATCCGGCCACGACCTTGGTGGTCATCGACGTACGGCGTTTGCGATTGTTGCGTCCCATGGAACTCCTCTGACTTCCTTGCGGGGCTATCGAGGCGCCCGACAGGAGTGAAGCGGCGTCGTTCCATACGGACGTGGTCCCAAGGGTGTTCAGCCGTCCCACAAACAAATCAGAGGATTACTCGGCGATGCGGCCCCAACAGCCGCTTGAGCAGCGGACGTTACAGAAAATCAGCGACTGTTCACCGGCCTTGGTCCAGATAGGCGAGGACCGCGAGAACGCGCCGATTGTCGTCGTCCGACACCTCAAGGTCCAGTTTGGCGAAGATGTTGGAGGTGTGCTTGGCAATGGCCCGTTCTGTGACGACGAGCTGGGCCGCGATCGCCGCGTTGGACCGGCCCTGCGCCATCAGCTCCAGCACCTCCAGCTCGCGCGGGGTCAGCCGGCCCAGCGGCTGGTCGGCGGCGGCCCGCCGGGTCAGCAGTTGCTGGATCACCTGCGGGTCCATGGCCGTACCGCCCGCCGCCACGCGGTGCACCGCGTCCACGAACTGCGCCGCGTCGAACACCCGGTCCTTCAGCAGATAGCCGACCCCGCCGGTGCCGTCGGCGAGCAGCTCACGCGCGTACAGCTGCTCCACGTGCTGCGAGAGCACCAGCACGGGCAGCCCCGGCCTGGCCCGCCGGGCCGCCAGCGCGCACTGCAGCCCCTCGTCGGTGTGCGTGGGCGGCAGCCGTACGTCGACCACGGCGACGTCCGGCTCCAGCTCGGCCAGCGCGCGGGCGAGCTCGGGGCCGGACTCGACGGCGGCGGCGATCTCGAAGCCATGGGCTTCCAACAGCCGGACCAGCCCGTCCCGCAGGAGGAACAGGTCTTCGGCTAGGACAACGCGCAAGGGATCTCCATGGTGACCATGGTGGGACCGCCCGCGGGGCTGCTGACGGCCAGGACGCCGTCGAATGTACCGAGCCGGCGCTCGACCCCGGCCAGTCCCGACCCGGCTCCGATCACCGCGCCGCCCTTGCCGTCGTCGGTGACGCTGATCCGCAGGGTGCCGTCCGTGTGGTGCAGGTCGATCCAGAGCCGCTGGGCGTCCGCGTGCTTCACGGCGTTGGTGAGCACCTCGCTCACCGCGAAGTACGCCGCCGACTCCACCGGCGCGTCCGCCCGCCCGGGCAGCTCCACCGTCACCTCGGCCGGCAGCGGCAGCCGCAGCGCCAACGCCCGTACGGCGTCGCCCAGTCCGCGCTCGGCGAGCACCGGCGGATGGATGCCGCGCACCAGGTCGCGCAGCTCGGCGAGGGCGTCCACGGAGGACTTGCGGGCCTGCGCGAGCAACTCCTTCGCTTTCTGCGGGTCCTTGTCGAGGAGCAGCTCGATTGTGCCGAGGTCCATGCCCATGGCGACCAGCCGGGCCTGCGCCCCGTCGTGCAGGTCCCGCTCGATGCGCCGCAGTTCGGCGGCGGAGGTGTCCACGGCGTCCTGCCGGGTCTCCGTCAACACCCGTACCCGCTCGGCGAGTTCGGCCTGACTGGGGGTGAGGAGGGCGCGGGTCAGGCGGAAGTGGGAGCGCAGCGCGGGCGCGGGGAGCCGCCGGCACAGCAGCAGGAGGACCAGCGCGAGCGCACCGGCGCCGAACGCGGAGACCTGCCCGGTGACCGGCACGAAGGCGTACCAGTACCCGTCCGGGAAGGCCCGCCACAGCCCGGCGGCCACCGCGAGCCCCTCGATCGGGTAGAGCAGCAGCACGGCCGGCAGCAGCGCGGTGATGAACCCGGCCGTCATGTCGGCCGGCAGCCACCTGAGGTCCCGCCAGGTCGCCGGGTCACCCAGCATGCCGAAGGTGCGCCCCCAGGGGTTGGCGTTCGCCGGGAGCGGCCGGTACGCCGACGGGATCCGCACCCCGCCCCACTCGGCGGCGACGACCCGGCGCCAGTCCGCGAACGCCCGCACCCCGCTCAGCACCCACGGCGTGGTGACGATCCCGACGCCGATCGGGATGAGCGCGATCGACACCAGCGACAGCACGAAGCACAGGACGGCACCCGGCAGCACGACCAGCGCCAGCCCGAACCCCCGTACCGCCGCCAGACCCGAGGTCCGTGCCCACGTACCGACCCTGCCGTGCTGTGTCTCGATGCTCATGGCAGCAGTCTCGCCGAGGCCCGGTGCCGGGTCACGGGGCCTGGCCACCCGGTCAGGGGGTGGTGCCAGGTACACCCCCGGCGAGGGCCAGTACCTTCGCCTCCACCTCCGGGTCGAGCCCCACCGCGGGCCGGTCCGGCCGCTGCGGCGCGGTGCCGCCGATCTCCCGCAGCCAGCTCCAGGTGCCGGTGACGGTCTCGGTGACGGGACGGCAACGCAGCCCGGTGTCCAGGGCCTTGGTGACGTCCCCGGTGTGCAGGGCCGCATGCAGGTCGCTGCCCGGCGGCACCCACACCGGCAGCTGTGTCCAGGGTTCGATGCCGGCGCCGAGGACGACGTCCGGGTCGGTCCAGCACAGCTCGGCGTCGGAGCCGGTGACCTCCGCGCACGCCTCCAGGAGGCCGCCCATGGTGGTGTGCCCGCTCGGCGCGACCAGGTTGTACGGCCCGCTCAACCCCCGCTCCACCGCGCCCAGCATCCAGTCGGCGAGGTCGCGGACGTCGATGTACTGGAGGGGAAGATCCCGCGGGCCGGGGGCGAGCACGGGCCCGCCCCGCGCGATCCGGTTCAGCCACCAGGGCAGCCGCCCGATGTTCTCGTACGGTCCGAGGATCAGCCCCGCCCGGACGAGCAGCGAGCGGTCCGCGCCGAAGGTCTCGGTCGCGGCCAGCTCGCCGCCCCGCTTGTCACGGGCGTAGTCGCTCTGCTCGGCAGCGGCCGAGGCACCCGCCACCAGGGGAGCCTCCTCGGTGCTTCCGGCGGCCGGGGGCCACGCGTACACCGAGCCGCTCGACACGTAGACATAGCGCCGTGCGCGGCCCCGCAGCAGCCGCGCCGCGTCCCGTACCGCCCGGGGCGCCGCCGACCAGGTGTCGACGACGGCGTCCCAGGTGTCCGTGCCGTCGAGGGCGGTGAGCCCGTCGGGTGCGGTGCGGTCGCCGTGCAGCGACCGCACCCCGGCCGCGGGTGCGTGCCGTCCCCGGTGGAAGACGGTCACGTCCCAGCCGCGCCCGAGCGCCGCCTCGACGACGGCCCGCCCCACGAACTCCGTACCACCCAGCACCAGAAGTCTCATGGGGGAGACTCTGCCCGGTGGGGCGGCCGTGTGGAACGGGCCTCTGCCGTCAGCAGACAGCCGTCAGCGGTGAGTGACGTCAACGCCCGGTCGGCGGCGCGTACTTGTAGCCCACCCGGCGGATGGTCTGGATCGCCTGCCGGTGCTGGGCGCCCAGCTTGCGGCGCAGCCGGGCGATGTGGACGTCGACGGTGCGGCCGTCGCCCACGTGGCCGTAGCCCCACACGGTGGTGACCAGCTGGTCGCGGGTGTGCACCCGGTGCGGGTTGGCGACGAGGTGGGCCAGGAGCTCGAACTCCAGGTACGTGAGGTCGAGTTCGACGCCGTTCACCTCGGCGGTGCGCTGCACGGTGTCGATGCGGACGAGCGGTTCGTCGTCGCTGTCGGCACCCAGGGCGCCGAGGGCGCCGGGAGCGCTGGGGGCAGCATGGGCACCGGTCGCGGCCCGCTCGGTCGGCAGCAGCGGCTGCTGGTCGGCCGGGACGAGCACCAGGTAGCCGATCATCGGCGGCTGACCCGGCAGCGTGGGCAGTGTGTGCTGCGGGGCGGGCAGCCAGGTGGCGCCCGGCGGCAGGAAGTCCGCCACGTGCAGGACGTCGTCGGGGCCGACGGCCCTGAGCCGGTGCCGCGGACCGGACTCCGCCGGGGCGGTGCCGAGGGGGGCGGGAGACAGGGAACGAGTGGTCGCCATGAGGGTCAGCTCTTTCGCGCGAGGAGGTCGTCCCGGGGACGGGTCGTCCCAAGACGTGGATCGACTGCGCGCTGGCCGAAGGCCGGACGGGGTGTGTACGGCTTTAGAGGGCCCGCGCGTTCATCACGCGGCAACACACCCGGTCGAAGTCGTGGTGCTGACGGGAAGGCCAGAACGGCTCGAGGTCATGGCGACCTGTCGCGCTGGGGTTCTGGAAGCTGGCCATGCCCACATTGAAGCAGACACAAGCCCGCAACAGGACCCTCCTCTCACAGCTTGGACGCTTCCTTGACGAGAAACTGACGTTGCGTACGTCATCCCACCAGGCGTTTGCGCCAGTTCAGGGGGCCGACATCGATGGCCCGGCCCGGATCGCCGTCCCACTGGGTGGACAGCCCGACGGTGGTGAGGGCGGCGACGACCTCCTGGCCGACGGCGGTGGTGGTCTCGTCCGAGCCGTCGAACCCGCCGTAGTAGAGGGCGAGTCCGTGGCCCTCGGCGGCCTGCTCGGTGACCTGTTGATGGAAGAAGACGTATCCGCGCGCGTCCTCCCGCTCGGCGCCGATCTCGCCGGTGCCGCAGCTCCGGCAGCAGGCGAAGTTCTCCCGGGCCGTGATCCCGGCGGCCTCCAGGGCCTCGAAGGCGCGGGTGAGCCGCTCGGGGTCGGTGACCCCCTCCCAGGCCTCCTGCTCGGCCACCCGCTCCAGCCACAGCCTGTCCACCAGCCGCTGCGCCTGGGGCTTCGACACGGGCCGTTCGTCGCCCTTGACCAGGTAGTCCTCGGCGATCTCGGCCAGCACCCGGCGGGTGTCGTACCCGCAGCGCAGCCGCACCCGCACCCGCTCCTCGACCGTCTTGCGCACCTCGTCCGGAAGGTCGGGAACCTCCTCCCGGGGACCCAGCTCGATCAGCTCCCAGTCGACGCCCGCGTCCCAGTCGGCGTCCTGCCGGGCCCAACCGGTCAGAAGGTCCGCGGTCCGGCCGACGTCGGTGAGGTCCGTACCGAAGAACTCGTCGTGGCTGCGCCGGTGCTCCAGCCGGTACGCCCCGCCCTCCTCGTGCCACACCTGGGCGAAGACGTCCGGGAGGTCCGGTATCCGCTGGACGATCAGGAACCGGTCCCGCTCGCCCCCGATCCGCTCCACCAGCCCGCTGAGCCGCTCCGCCGAAATCCGCGCGTGCGTCTGCCAGTTCTCGGTCTCGACCTTGATGTCCAGACCCCCGTCGATCTCCATGCCCCCACCCTGTCAGACCCCACTGACAACGCACCGAGGGGCGTCCACCGCAGTCGGTGGACGCCCCTCGGCTACTGCGCGGATCAGATCTGGCCGGCCTTCTCCAGCGCGGTGCAGCAGGTGTCGACGATCAGGCGCGTCACGACGTACGGGTCGACGTTGGCGTTCGGACGGCGGTCCTCGATGTAGCCCTTGCCGTCCTTCTCGACCTGCCACGGGATACGGACCGAGGCGCCGCGGTTGGAGACACCGTAGGAGTACTCGTTCCACGGGGCGGTCTCGTGCAGACCGGTCAGGCGGTCGTCGATGCCGGCGCCGTAGTTCTTGACGTGGTCCAGCGGCTTGGAGCCCTCACCGAGCGACTCGCACGCGGTGATGATCGCGTCGTAGCCCTCGCGCATCGCCTTGGTGGAGAAGTTGGTGTGCGCGCCGGCGCCGTTCCAGTCGCCCTTGACCGGCTTCGGGTCCAGGGTCGCGGAGACGCCGAAGTCCTCGGCGGTGCGGTAGAGCAGCCAGCGGGCCACCCACAGGTGGTCCGAGACCTCCAGCGGGGACAGCGGGCCGACCTGGAACTCCCACTGGCCGGGCATGACCTCGGCGTTGATGCCGGAGATGCCGAGACCGGCCTTCAGGCAGTTCTCCAGGTGCGCCTCGACGACGTCACGGCCGAAGATCTCGTCGGCGCCGACACCGCAGTAGTAGCCGCCCTGCGGGGCCGGGAAGCCGCCCTTCGGGAAGCCGAGCGGGTAGCCGTCCTTGAAGAACGTGTACTCCTGCTCGATGCCGAAGATCGGCTCCTGTGCGCCGAACTTCTCGGCCACCTCGGCCAGCGCGGCACGGGTGTTGGACTCGTGCGGCGTGAAGTCGATGTTGAGGACCTCGCACAGCACCAGGATGTCGTCGCCGCCGCGGATCGGGTCCGGGCAGGAGAAGACCGGCTTGAGCACGCGGTCCGAGGAGTGCCCCTCGGCCTGGTTCGTGGACGACCCGTCGAAGCCCCAGATCGGCAGCTCCGCGCCCTTGGCGTCGTCCGCCAGGATCTTCGTCTTGGAACGGAGCTTGGCCGTCGGCTCGGTGCCGTCGATCCAGATGTACTCAGCCTTGAAGGTCACGGGCCACATCCTTCGGGGTGGGTCTCTAGGCGCGCTTGCGGGTGCTGCTGGGTGCTGCGGCGCTGCGGCACTGAAACGCCGCGCTTGGTGTGCGCGAGCCTGTCAACAGGCGATTTCCCGTCCATTGCTCGAATGTGAACCCCGTGTTACCTGCTCGTTCTGTGGCGAGTTTCACGCTGTGAGGGCCCACGGCGACCGGAGACCGGCCCCGGAAGCCGGCCGAGGGGCCGACGGCGCCGGCTCGTATGCGATGGGGTTGGCGGCTCAGTCCCCCTCGGCCACCGCGTCCCGCACCCCCGTGAGGAACCCCCGGATCGCGGCCGTCTCCCGCTCGTCGTACGTCCGCAGCAGCCGCACGGTCCGGTCGATCAGCGGTCCGAAGAAGGCCCACCCGAGCTCGACCGCCCCCTCGCTCACCTCGATCACGACCTTGCGCCGGTCCCCCTCCCCGCGCACCCGCCGGACGTGCCCCGCGCCCTCGAGTCGGTCGACCAGTGCGGTCGTCCCCGCCGAGTTCAGCCCGAGCGCGGCCCCGAGCCGCCCTGCCGTCATCTCCTCACGCGCGCGTGCGGCGTCCATGAGGGCGATCAGGGCCCGCACATCCGTCGGGTGCATGGCGTGGCGTTGCGCGAACCGGGCGCTGTGCAGACCGAGTTCGACGGTGACCGCGCGCAGCAGATGGACGACCTCCATCTCGGACCCCTGGGGTGTCGTGTCGCTCATGCCGCTCCTCGGCTATTGTCTCGCTCGTCGAACATCTCGCTCAACGAGATAATAGGGGAGGGCTCGATGAGCACGTACGACGACGACGTTTTCCAGGCGGCCTACGACAAGGTCATGGCCAAGTGGCCCGCGGACCGGGAGGCGGTTCAGGTCCCCACGCCCTTCGGCACGACCCACGTCACCGTGTGCGGACCGGCCGGCGCGCCCCCGCTCGTCCTGCTGCCCGGCGGCGGCGCGACCTCCGCGTCCTGGTACGCCCAGGCCGCCGACCTGGCCCGCAGCCATCGCGTCCACGCCGTCGACCTGATCGGCGACGCGGGCCGCAGCGTCCCGGCCGCCGACCGTCACCCCCGTACGGTCGCCGACCTGGTCGCATGGCTGGACGCGGTCCTCGACGGCCTCGACATCGAGGAGACGGACCTGGGCGGACACTCGTACGGCGCCTTCGTCGCCCTGCACCACGCCCTGCACGCGCGCGTGCGTGAACCGGCGCGGGTGCGCAGCCTGTTCCTGCTGGACCCCACCCTGTGCTTCGCCGGATACCGCCCGGCGTATCTGCTGCACGCCCTGCCGATGCTGCTGCGGCCCGCGCCCCACCGCGTCCGCGCCTTCCTGAAGTGGGAGACCGGGGGAGTGCCGCTCGACCCCGACTGGCTCCGCCTCCAGGAGGCGGCCGCCGGCTTCCCCTCCGTAGCGAAGCCGGTGACCGGCCCGCGCCCGTCCGCCGACGCCCTGCGCGGGCTGGACATGCCGGTCCTGCTGTTCGTGGCCGCGAACAGCAGGACACATGACACGTACAAGGTGACGGCCAGAGCGGGTGAACTGCTGCCGCGCGTCGAGACGGTGGTGGTCCCCGGTGTCTCGCATCACGCGCTGCCGCACTCCGCACCCGCCGAACTGGGCCGCCGCCTCACGGAGTTCCTACGTCGTTGAACCTCACCCCACCTTCTCGATCACGGCTCGGCGGATCAGGAACTTGCCCGGTTCCCGGACCTGCTCGAAGGCGGCGTTGTTCAGCAGGACACAGCTGCCCGAGACCGAAGTGACCTTCACCGTCGTGGACTTGTTGTTGTCCAGGTTGGTGACCTTCAGCGTCGTCCCCGCCGGGAACTGGTTGCTGGACGCGGCGGGCGCACCGCCCTCACCGGAGAGGGTGACCGTGGAGCCGTTGCAGACCTGCTTCCCGGAGGCGGCCGGTGCGTTCGCGGCGGCACTGGGCGCCGCGCTCGGTGCGGCGCTCGGTGCGGCGGGAGCCGCCGGCTGTGCCGCCTGGGAGCCCTGAGCCGACTCCCCAACGGCGCACCCGGACGCCTTCTGCTGCACCTTGATCTGCTCGATGACCGCTTCCCGGTTGGCGATCCGGGCCGCCGACTGCGCGTCCGGAGCGGCGCGTTGGCCGTCGATGAACTTCTGGTTGTTGCCGAGGGCGGTGGCGAGCCCCTGGCAGACGCCCGAGTCGGCCGCCTTCGTCTGCGGTTGCTGCGCCTGGGAGGCACTCGACGTGCTCGCCATGACGAAGGCCCCACCGCCCGCCACCGACGCCGCGCCCAGGAACAGCGCGATCTTCTTGCCTGTACTGAGAGTTCTCCTACGCGACATGCGCGCCTCCTGAAGAGGTAGGGGAGCGTACGCCGCTATGTACGAGATACCGAACGAGGTTACTCAGCGGTTACAGGAGTCACTGAAGTAACCTGCGTCACACCGGACTTCGCCACGCACCTCACACCGAGTCCGGGTCCTCGTACGCGACGACGTTGTCGTCGGCGTACTGGAGAAGGTCCTCGGTCTGCTCGGTGATCGCGGCCTCGTCCTGTTCCGAACCGTCGCTCCACTGCCCGTTGGCGAACACCACGGACCGCACGGTCATCAGTCGCCGGAACACCCCCGCCGCCCCGGGCGGCACCGTCGGCAGCCCGGCCGCCGGCGGCGGATCGAGCGAGACGACCTGATAGGTCACCGGGTCCATCGAGGCCATCGCGAACACCGACGAGGCGTCCTCGACGCGCCGGAAGCTCAGCACGGTCACCGTCACCTGCGAGCGCCGGTCGGCGTCCGTGAACAGCGCGGCGGTCAGCCGCTCGCACCCCTGGCCCTGCTCGATGAGCGCGGCCAGCTCCGGCGACATGCCCTTGGCGCAGTCGGAGGTGGTGGCCAGGTCGACCCGCTCGTACCGGGAACCGTCGGACAGCCGCACGCTCTTCGCCGGGAAGGCCTGCTCCGGGCGGATGACCGGCCGGGAGAGCAGTGAGGGCAGGGCGGAGGGGGCGTCGGAGGGGAGGGTGACCGCGACGGACGGTACGGCCGGGGAGGGGGCGGTGGCGGAGGGGGTGGCCGAGGACGAGGCGGCGGCCGCGCCGTCCCTGCCGCCGTCCGTGTACAGCACGGCGCCCGCGGTGATCGCCGCGACGAGCACGACGCCCGTCCCCGCGGCCACCGCCCGCCGGGTGCGCCGACGTCGGCGTATCCGCTCCTGCTCGACCACCCACTGGGTGTACGGGTCCGGGGCCCCGTACGGCATTCCTTGATCACCGAAGGTCATGGCGGCGGAGGGTAACAGGGCGAGGGCCCTGAACTCCCGCCGCCGGACAAGCGGTTACCTATCGGGCAGAGGGGTCGCCGGGTGGCCTACCGGGACAGGGCGTCCCGGACGGCTTCCTCGCTGCGGCCGACCACCGCAGTGCCGTCGTCCGCCGTGATGATCGGCCGCTGGATCAGCTTGGGGTGCTCGGCGAGCGCCTTGACCCACCGGTCCCGCGAAGACCCGTCCCGCGCCCACTCCTTGAGCCCGAGCTCCTTGGCGTCGGCCTCCTGGGTGCGGGTGATGTCCCACGGTTCGAGGCCGAGCCGGTCGAGTACGGCCCTGATCTCGTCCTCGCTCGGCACGTCCTCCAAGTAGCGGCGGACGGTGTAGTCGGCCCCCTCGGCGTCGAGCAGACTGAGGGCGCTGCGGCACTTGGAACAGGCCGGGTTGATCCAGATCTCCATGGGGTCAAAGGTACCTCTGAGGCGCCCTCAAAGCCCCTGTGGCCAGGGCCTTTTGTCAGTGGTGGGCGGTACACTAGAAGACGTGTTCGAGGGTGTTGGGGGGCTGCCGAACCCTCCGTTTCCGACACCCTCACCGCGACAGGAGGATGCCTGTGCCCGCTGCCGCTCTGAAGCCGTTGCCCACCCAGTCGACCGTCCAGCACCCGGTGTTGCTCGACCTGCCGTACGCCCCCGTGGAGAAGCGCGCGCTGCCGCCGGGGCGGCCCCGCGAGTGGTACATCACGCACAACCGCCGCCTGAAGGCGATGCGGCTCGCCATCGCCCTGCTCGACTCGGGCGTGTACCTGCCGAACCAGGCGCGCAACGAGAAGATACGGAGCACGGCGGAGCTGATCGGCGTACACCCGCCGTCGGACACGACGTGCCACATGGTGCGGGCGCTGATGCGTTACGCGCGCTGAGCTGTGGGGTGCCGGGTGCCGTGTCCCACACGGCACCCGTGACACCTCCTACCCCGCGAGCTCCTTCTCCAGCGGCGTCCGGAAGCGGGGTGTCACCCGGGTCGCCCCCACCCACCCGCGCAGCCGCTCCGCCTCCGCGGCGATGGCCGCCTTCGCCTCCCGCCCGACCCCGTCCTCGGCCAGCAGCCGCCAGACGATCTCGCCGTCGGGCCGCTGGGCCCAGCCGCCCACCACCCGGCCGTTCCACCACACCGTGGGCCCGACATTGCCGCTTCTGTCGAACAGCGGGGGCCGCAGAGCGGGCGCGAGAAACCAGTCCCGCTGCTGCCAGCCCATGGCGGTCGGATCGAGAGCGGGCAGCAGAGCGGCCCAGGGCCGGTCACCCCCCGCCACGGGCTCGGCGTCCCCCCGCGCCACATACCCGGTGCCCTCGTCGAGCGCCACGGCCTCCGCGCCGACCGCCGCCAGCGCCCGCCGGACGTCCGTCACCTTCCAGCCGGTCCACCACTTGAGGTCGTCCTCCGTGGCCGGTCCGCACGCCGTGAGCCAGTGGCGGAGCAGGGACGCCTGGGCCTCGGCCACGTCGAGTTCGGGATGCGGGGGAGCGGCCGCCCACCGGAACTGACTCGAGGTCCAGGACCCCAACGGCCGCCCCCGTACGACCTTCCCCTCCACCCCCAACACCCTCAGCAGCCGGGTCGAGACGGTGTGGACACCCTCGTAGCTCTTCCCGGCGGCGTACACGAACTGCTCCCGCAACCGGGGCTCGTCCTGGGCGAGTTCGGCCGCCGTCGCCTGCCCGCGCCGCTCCAGGGCGGCCAGCGTGGACGCCTCGACGTCCGCCAGCCAGGCGGCGTCCGGCGCCCCCGCCTTGGCCATGTCCTTGACCAGCGAGGCCCGTTCACGCCCCGCCACCGCCAGCCCGGTGGAGGCGTGCACGACCGCGGTCAGCTCCGCGGGGAACACGAACACCGTGTGCCGCATGCTGTGCATCCGCACCAGGGTCCGGTCCTCGTACAACGCGCGCTCGGTCTCCGCGACGGTCTTGCCGGACTCCGCCAGCCGGGCACCGACGGCCAGATGCACGGTCGCCGGATCGGTGCCGTGCAGCGCGACGAGAGCGTCGGCGACCTCCTCGGGCCGCCCTACTCTCGAGCCCTTCGCCAGCCGATGCCGCACTCCCAGCCGCGCCCGCCGCTCCGCCACCCCGAGGTACCGCATCCGACCTGCCCTCCGCCCGCGCAACACCACCGACGCCCCCCATCCTGCCGAACCCCACTGACAACGACGTCTCGACGCGACCCCCCACCCCTCCATGACGCGAACCCCCACCCCTCCACCCCCGTCACCCGATCGCCGTACTCCGCATGCGCGCGCCCCCCTCGCACGCTTCCCTGCGAACAGGAGGTGTCCGACACCAGGGACCAGCCGGCACGGCGAAATCGGGAGGCGCGATGCAGAGGCACGGCGGATGAGCGCCTACGGAACCCCCGGCAGCCCCGGAGCCTCCGGAACCCCCGGAAACCACGGAACCCCCGGACATCACGGAACCCCCGGCATCGCCGGAACCTCCGGCAACCCCAGCCCGGGCGACCGCGCCGCCCAGGGACGGTCCGCCCGCAAACGCGTCCCCCGCTCCGCCCACGCCACCTGGATCCCCTCCCTCGACCGCCCGGACCCCGTCGCCGTCCTGGAACGCCAGGGCCGTGACCGCCTCCCGGAGCTCCTGCCGATCAGATACGGCAGGATGTCGGCCTCCCCGTTCGCCTTCCTGCGCGGCGCCGCCGCCGTGATGGCCACCGACCTCGCCTCCCAGCCCCACACCGGTCTCACCGTGCAGCTCTGCGGCGACGCGCACCTCCTCAACTTCGGCCTCTACGCCTCCCCGGAACGCGCCCTCCTCTTCGACCTCAACGACTTCGACGAGACGTTCCCCGGCCCCTTCGAGTGGGACGTCAAACGCCTCGCCGCGAGCGTCGTCGTGGCCGCCCGCGAGAACGGCCACAGCGAGGCGAAGGCGCACCGGGCGGCCGTGGAGGCGACCGCCGCGTACCGCACGTCGATGCGCCGGCTCTCCCGGCTCGGCGAACTCGCCGTCTGGTACGAGCGCCTGGACGCCGACACCCTGCTCCCGCTCGTCCGCTCCACCCGCCACCGCCGCCGCGCCCAGTCGACCCTCACCCGGGCCCGCCGCCGCACCAGCCTCCAGGCCCTCGGCAAGCTGACCGAGGTCGTCGACGGGCGCCGCCGGATCATCGAGGACCCGCCGCTCCTCGAACGGGCCGGGGTCCCCGACATGGCCGCCCTGCGCAAGATCTTCAGCGACTACCGCTCCACCCTCTCCGAGGAACGCCGCCTCCTCCTCGACCGCTACCGCTTCGTCGACGCCGCCCGCAAGGTCGTCGGCGTCGGCAGTGTCGGCACCCGCTGCTTCATCGTGCTGCTCGCCGGCCGGGACGCGGACGACCCGCTGTTCCTCCAGATCAAGGAGGCGCGGAAGTCCGTACTGGAGGAGCATCTGCCGAGCGGGCCGTACGTCCACCCCGGGCACCGGGTGGTCGCCGGGCAGCGACTGCTCCAGGCCGCCGGCGACATCTTCCTGGGCTGGATGAGCGGACCGCAGGGGCGCGCCTACTACTGGCGGCAGCTGCGTGACATGAAGGGCTCGGCGGAGGTCGCCGGGATGAGCCCCGCGGAGCTCACGACGTACGCCCGGCTGTGCGGCACCGCGCTGGCCCGCGCCCACGCGCGTTCCGGCGACCGCATCGCCATCGCCGCCTATCTGGGCGGCGGCGACACCTTCGACCACGCGATCGCCGAGTTCGCCCGCTCCTACGCCGTCCAGACCACCACCGACCACACCACCCTGGGCGCCGCGATCGCCGCGGGCGTGGTGACGGCGGCACCGGAGGTGTGACCGTACCGCCCCGACAACCCGCCCACACGAGCCTCAGGCGTACCGCTCCAGCAACCCGCCCACATAAGCCTCCAGCCGCCCGCCCAGCACCTCCGGCGTCAGATCGCTCCGCCCCAGTTCGCGCCACGGCCCCGCCAGCTTCGCGGCGTCGGGGGCGTAGCCGAGGGCGTCGAGAAGGCGCCAGTACAAGTGGTCGGCCCCGTCGGCGAGTTGCCGCCCGCCCGCCGCCTCGTACCGTTCCCGGAACGCCAGCCCGTGCTCCGGGCCGTGCAGCAGCGCGAGCGCCGTCGAGCAGTGGGCCACGTCCAGGTCGGCCGGCCCCCACGAGGTCTCCACCCAGTCGACGACCCCGCTGATCCGACCCTCGGCGAAGAGCACGTTCCCGGGGTGGAAGTCCCGATGCAGGAACACCCCGTCGTACGCCGGCGGCTCGCGCCGGATCACATCCACGGCCCGCTCCCACATCGCGCCCTCCGGCACCCGCGCCCGCTCGGGAGACGTCCACGCCTGATACGTCCGCGGCCGTTGTTCCGGTACGACGGCATGGACACGGGCGAGTTGCCCCGCCAGCAGGTCGATGCGTCGTACGAGATCCTCCTCGTCCACCCGCACCCGGCCCGGCAGCCGGGACATCAACAGGCTGGGATGATCGGCGAGTTCGGCGGTGGCGTCCACGGCGAGCAGCTCGGGCGCCGGGACGCCGTCCGCTGCGGCGAGCAGCGTGAGGATCGCCGCCTCGCGGGCGAGGAGCCCGGGGGCGTGGTGCCGGAAGAAGGGCTTCACGAAGGACCGCAGCACCAGCTCCGTGCCGTCGTCGAGAGTGAGCCCGCGCATCTGCGAGCTCCAACCACCCGTCAGGAAACGGGTCGTGGCGACCGTACGGCCCTCGGGGAGCTGCTTGGCCAGCCAGGCGCGGGTCGCGGTCCAGCCGTCGACCAGCAGCGCGTCGGCGAACTCCCGCAGGTCGTCCGGGTGATCGTGGAACCAGACCCCCAACCGGTGTCCGGCGTCCGGGAATTCGACGCGGGTGAACTGCGACCGCGCGGCCAGCGCGTCCTGCACGGCCTCGGTCACGTCGGCCGGGATCACCGGATCGTGCCGCGGCACCGCCAGCACCGCCCGGCCCTCGTACGTCCGCAGCACGTCGAGCGCGGGCGCCTCGCGCCAGCTGTCCGGGGTGCGGATGAGCTCGCTGAACCGCCCGTCGCCGTCCTCGAAGGGCATGTCCCACGCCTCGGCCGCGTACACCGCGGGCGAACACAGGCCGATCGCCGACACGCGCCGCCCGTAGTGCCGTACGAGATCAGCGACCGTCTGCCCGCTCATGCTGAACCCGATCAGGATCAGCGGATCATCGGTCGGGACGCGCGCGTCGATCACCGCGGCGGCCTGCCCGAACCGTCGGCGCAGACTCAACTCCCCTAGCTCGCCACTGCTTTCCCCATGCCCGGAGAAGTCCAGGGCGAGCACACCGCAGCCACGGCCGGTGAACTCCTCCAGCACCGGCGTCAGCCGCGCCTTGCTGCCGTTGCCCGCCCCGTGCAGCACCACGACGGTGGCCCGCCCCGGACCACCACCGCCCCGCACCCCGCTGAGCCGTTCGCCGTCATGACCGAGGGTGAAGGAGGAGAGCATGCCCTCATTCGATCACGGCTCGCCACGGCTCGGCGAGGAAAAGGAGATGCACGCCGAGTGACGGAATCCCTACGCTGGACACCTGTTGCGGAGCCGTCACCTCTGCTTTCCGCAGGGCGGGCGTCACTCTGCGCGTTCAGCACTACGCTGCTGCTCACCCACCCACGCACACGGAGGCCACCGATGGGCACCATCGTCATGGCCGGGACCGCAGTTCTGGTCGTCTTAGGATTCGGGAACCACCTCTACTGGCTCGCCGCCGTCGCCGTGCTGTTCCTGTACATGCAGTACGGGCGCGGGACCTCCGCCACCCCGTCCAAGGGCGGCGGCGCGTCGTCCGGCGGCGGGATGATGCCCAGCGACTACCGCGCGTACCGCGACCGCCGGGACAAGCAGGCCAAGTGGGAGCGCCGCTACCGTCGCGAGCGCCCCTTCGAGTCCCGCCGCCAGGAGCGCGAGAAGAGCACGTGAGACCCGTACGGGTAGTCCCTGGCCGGTGAGGTCACAGGCCGGGGGCGCCCCACACCGGGAACCAGCGGCTCAGATCCTGTTCGAGCCGTAGATCGTCCGCGAGTGCGGCCTTCACCCGCAGCTCCAGTGCGTTGTCCCGCCGCTGCCCGCCCCCGGGCAGCGGCGCGAACGGGTAGAAGGTGCCGCGCTTGTAGAGGTAGACCAGCGCGAGCGTGCGGCCCGCGTCGTCCCGGAAGCCCGCGAGCGAGCACAGCAGCTGCGGGCCGAAGCCGTTGACCTCCATCGAGGAGTTCACCGCGTGCAGATCGTTGACCAGCAGATGCAGCTGGTCGGGGGCGCGCTGGGACACCAGCCAGGAGTAGCCGTAGTCGTCCCGCCGCAGCTCGACCGGAGGGCCGTCACGGTCGGTGTCCGCGTCCAGCAGCGCCTGCACCTCGCGATGCGTCTGCTCGAACGCCGCGCCCTCGACGGTCGCGAAGCACACCGCACCGCTCCCGGACGGGGTGAACCCCGCCGCGGCCTCCAAGGTCACGGCGGCCGACGGCAGGGCGAAGAGCCGGTCGAGATCGGGCGCGACCGGCTTGGTGCGCCCGAGCAGGATGTCCAGCAGCCCCATCCGCTACTCCGACTTCCCGGGCCGGGCCGCCTCGCCCAACTCGGCGGAGATCCGCCCCAGTTGATCGAGGCGCTGTTCCAGGGTCGGGTGGGTGGAGAAGTACCGCTCGATGCCGGGCTCCCTGCCGGTGGCCGGGGTGAAGTAGAAGGCGTTGAAGGCCTGCGCGGTCCGCAGATCCTTGGTCGGGATCCGGGCGAGCTCCCCGGAGACCTTGGTCAGCGCGGAGGCGAGCGCCGAGGGCCGCCCCGTCAGCTGCGCCGCGGCCCGGTCGGCGGCCAGTTCCCGGTACCGGGACAGGGCCCTGATGAGCAGGAAGCTCAGCGCGTACACGGCCGCCGAGACACCCATGACGGCGGCGAAGATCACGGCGGTGTTCTGGTCCTTCCGCCCGCCGAAGACCTGCGAGTAGAACGCGAACCGGACGATGAGCCCGGCGATGACCCCCAGGAACGAGGCGACGGTGATCACGGCGACGTCCTTGTGCGCCACATGCGACAGCTCGTGCGCGAGGACACCCTCCAGCTCGTCCTTCTCCAGCCGCCGCAGCAGCCCGTCGGTCACACACACCACGGCGTGCTCGGGGTTGCGCCCGGTGGCGAACGCGTTGGGCATGTCCATGTGGGAGACGGCGACGACGGGCTTGGGCATGTCCGCGATGGCGCACAGCCGGTCGACGACCCCGTGCAGCTCGGGATACTCCTCCCGCTCCACGACCTGGCCCCGCATCGCGAACAGCGCGACCCGGTCGGAGAACCAGTACTGGGCCCCGAGCATCGCGACCACCACGACGACGACCAGCACCCAGGACTTCAGCAGCACGATCAACGCGCCCACGAAGACGACGTACAACAGCCCGAGCAGGAACAGCGTGACCGTCATCCGCACGGTCAGGCGCCGGTCGCTCCGGAAGCGGCTCTGCATCTGCATCACCCCGCAGTCAGGCACTCGTCCCGACTCCCAGTGTGCACCCGGCCCCACCATGAAGCGGTCGCGAAGAGCTCTGGGACGGGCAAAGGCTCAAGCCGGAAGCCCCGCTTCCAACTTGCGCCGCCTCAGCACCCACAGGCTGAACAGCTCCCGCCCCCGGTCAGTGCCGCAGAGAGTGCCGGGCCGCGTGCCGCAGCTTGTCGTCGGGGTCGTCGATCAGCGCGTCCGCGGCCCGCAGCCGTACGAGCCAGCTGTGCTGACGCAGCAGCCGGAACGCCGAGGCCCGCACCGCCCGGGACCGCCCCGCCGCGAGCCGCCCCAGCAGCCACTCCTCGTCCAACGACCGCGCCGAGGGCACCAGCGCCACCGTCGCCTCCCGCACCACTCCGGGGTCGGGATCGTCGAGCAGCGCCGTGAACCGCGCCAGGTCCGACACGTCCAGGCTCCGCAGCCCCGCCACGGCCCGCGCCCGCACCGCCGCCACCGGGTGCGAGGTCAGCGCCCACAAGACGGCCGCGTCCCTCCGCTCCCCGCACTCCGCGAGCCCACTGACGATCCCCGGCGACACCTCCGCACCGGCACACCGCTCCCGGTACCAGGCCGCCGGATCACCCCCGTACTGCCGCACCACATACCGCGCACAGGCCCGCACCCGCCCCGCCCGGTCCCCGAGGAACGCCTCGGCCCGCTCAGGCATCCCGGCCCGCCGCAACGCGGTGACCCCGGCGGACCGGGCCCGCGGATTCCGCGCCGCGAGCAGCGGTTCCAGTACGTCGTCGTCCGGACCCTCCTGCGCCACGGCAGCCAGCGCGGCATCGGCGCACAGATCCTGTACGACGGTGTCGTCGTCGAGCGCGGCGGCACGGGCGAGTTCGGCGGGGGAGAGGAGACCGCCCGCGATGACCAGACGGTGGGCGTAGCGGCGTACGGCACGGTCGGTGTGCCGGCACAGCGGTGCGAGGATCTCGCGGGGCGCGCTGCTCAGCAGCGCGGTGGCCAGATCGGCGGCGAAGCCGCCCCGCCCGCGGCGCCCCATCCGCAGGAGCAGCGGTGCCAGCCGGGCCGCGCCTTCGGCGTCCAGCAGCTCGGCCAGCCGCTCCCGGGCCCGCTCGTGCACCTGGGGAACCCAGTCGGCGCAGCGCACCACCACCAGCGGGATCAGTTCCGGGTGCTCGCCGACCCTCTCCAGCGCGGACTGCCGGACCAGGCCGTCCCGGTGGCACAGGCCGAGCGCCAGCTGGGACGCGGTGAGCCGGACGCCGCGGGGCAGCAGCCGCCGCTCCCGGCCCAGCACCTTGACGAGCAGCTGACCGCCGGCGGTCAGCTCCCACGCCGACCTCGCCACACGCTCGCCCGGCACCCGGGTGAGCGCCCGTGCCCCGGCGTCCAGCGCGGCCCAGCCGGCCGGGTCGGTCGTGTCGAACGCCTCCCGCAGGGAAGCCCCCTCCGCGAGCCGCACCGCCGCCGCGATCCCGTCCTCGATGTCCACGCCCACGCTGTCGCCCGCCTCTCCACGTCCGGCGAGCGTAAGCGGCCGACCCCTGAGCGGGCGCGCGATTTACCTGCTCAGCGCCATGCCTAGTACGGCGCCCGAAACCCGCTGTACCCCAGCAGCACGATGACCACCGCCACGATCCCGAACACGATCGCCGCCGAGGCCCAGCCCGAACGCGGTCGGGACACCCCCTCCGGGTCGGCGCGGAACGGCTGGGGCTCCGGCGGGTTGTCCTTCCAGCGGGCGGCCAGCATCCGGGCCCTCGCCGAGGGCTCCTTGAGCTCGGCGGCGTCGGCCCAGCGGATGTCGAACTCCCGCTCCTCGTCGTCCCGTTCGGGCATGCCCGTGACCCCCGTCAGCTTTCTTCGAACAGTAGTGCCGGAAACCATACGACGGCGCCCCCGCACCTGGACAACAGGGGCGGGGGCGCCGTGGTACGGACTACGCGTCGATCACACGTCGAAGTAGAGCTCGAACTCGTGCGGGTGCGGACGCAGCTGGAGCGGAGCGATCTCGTTCGCGCGCTTGAAGTCGATCCACGTCTCGATCAGGTCGGACGTGAAGACGTCACCGGCGAGCAGGAACTCGTGGTCGCGCTCGAGGGAGTCGAGAACGGCCGGGAGCGAGGTCGGGACCTGCGCCACGCTCGCGTGCTCCTCGGGAGCCAGCTCGTAGAGGTCCTTGTCGATCGGCTCGGCCGGCTCGATCTTGTTCTTGATGCCGTCGAGGCCCGCGAGCAGCAGCGCCGAGAAGGCGAGGTACGGGTTGCCGGAGGAGTCGGGCGCACGGAACTCGACGCGCTTGGCCTTCGGGTTGGAGCCCGTGATCGGGATACGCATGGCCGCGGAGCGGTTGCGCTGCGAGTACACCAGGTTGATCGGCGCCTCGAAGCCCGGCACCAGACGGTGGTACGAGTTCACCGTCGGGTTGGTGAAGGCGAGCAGCGACGGGGCGTGCTTGAGGATGCCGCCGATGTAGTAGCGGGCGGTGTCCGACAGGCCCGCGTAGCCGGCCTCGTCGTAGAAGAGGGGCTGGCCGCCGGCCCACAGGGACTGGTGGACGTGCATGCCCGAGCCGTTGTCACCGAAGATCGGCTTCGGCATGAAGGTCGCGGTCTTGCCGTTCTTCCAGGCCACGTTCTTCACGATGTACTTGAAGAGCTGGAGGTCGTCGGCCGCGGCGAGCAGCGTGTTGAACTTGTAGTTGATCTCGGCCTGGCCGGCGGTGCCCACCTCGTGGTGCTGGCGCTCGACCTGGAGGCCGGAGGCGGCGAGCTGGAGGGAGATCTCGGCGCGCAGGTCGGCGAAGTGGTCGACCGGCGGGGTCGGGAAGTAGCCGCCCTTGTAGCGGACCTTGTAACCACGGTTGTTCTCGACCGCACCGGTGTTCCAGGCGCCGGCCTCGGAGTCGATGTGGTAGAAGCTCTCGTTCGCCGAGGTGGCGAAACGGACGCTGTCGAAGACGTAGAACTCGGCCTCGGGACCGAAGTACGCGGTGTCGGCGATGCCGGTCGACGCGAGGTAGGCCTCGGCCTTCTTGGCCACGTTCCGCGGGTCACGGGAGTACTGCTCGCCCGTGATCGGGTCGTGGATGAAGAAGTTGATGTTCAGCGTCTTGTCACGGCGGAAGGGGTCGACCCGCGCGGTCGACAGGTCCGCGCGCAGCGCCATGTCGGACTCGTGGATGGCCTGGAAACCGCGGATCGACGAACCGTCGAACGCGAGCTCCTCGTCCGGGTCGAACGCCTCGACGGGCAGCGTGAAGTGCTGCATGACGCCCGGCAGGTCGCAGAATCGGACGTCGACGAACTTGACGTCCTCGTCCGCGATGAACTTCTTGGCCTCGTCGGCGTTCTGGAACATCCAGCTCCTCCTACTCCCGACGGTTCCGTGCCGGGGTGGTAGTTCGTTCGTGCGGCCAGTGCGGTGGCACACGCTGTGCCCGACCCTAGGGACGCGTGATTTCTCAGGCGTGACCCATTTGTTTCGCACAAGTTAACCGGATGCCTTCCGATCCACCCCACCTGTCCGTATCCCGAAACGCGGGCAGTACCGTGGACGGGTGGACAAGAGGGAAGCAATCGGATCGTGGCTCTCCGGCCCCCGTGCGGCCGCCGAGGAAGCCGGTGTGGACTTCGGATACCGCGGTCAGCAGCTGGGGCTGCCCGAGGAGGGGCCGGGCTCCGTCGCCCGGCCGGGACGGCGCCTGGGCGCCCTGGCCGTGGACTGGGGGATGAGCATTCTGATTGCATCCCAATTGATCACTCAGGGCTACAAGGCCCCGGCGACCTCGAACTGGGCGCTGCTGGTCTTCTTCGTGATGAGCGTCCTCACCGTCGCCACCATCGGCTTCACGCCGGGCAGGCGGCTCTTCGGCCTCCGGGTCGTCGAGGTGACCACCGGCCAGGTCAAGCCCCTGCGCGCCCTGCTGCGCTCCGTCCTGCTGTGCCTGGCGATCCCGGCCCTGATCTGGGACCGCGACGGCCGCGGCCTGCACGACCGGCTGGCGGGCACGGTCGAGGTACGGATCTAGGCTCACTGGTTCTTCTACAACGACCCACTGGTTCTTCTACGACGAAGAGGGCGCCCGGAGTGATCCGAGCGCCCTCTTTCTCGTACGACGTCGATCAGCGAGCCTTCGGCCCGCCCTTCGGCAGCTTCATGCCCTTCGGCATGGGCCCCTTCGGGAGCGGCATGTTGCTCATCAGGTCGCCCATCGCGCGCAGCCGGTCGTTGGTGGCGGTCACCTGGGGACCGGTCAGCACCCGCGGCAGCTTGAGCATCGAGGTGCGCAGCTTCTTGAGCGGGATCTGGTCCTCGCCCGTGCCCACGATCAGGTCGTGCACCGGCACGTCCGCGACGATGCGGTTCATCTTCTTCTTCTCGGCGGCCAGCAGGGTCTTCACCCGGTTCGGGTTGCCCTCCGCGACGAGCACGATGCCGGCCTTGCCGACGGCCCGGTGCACCACGTCCTGGCTGCGGTTCATCGCCACCGCGGGGGTCGTCGTCCAGCCCCGGCCGATGTTGTCGAGCACGGCCGCGGCGGCGCCCGGCTGTCCCTCCATCTGCCCGAACGCGGCCCGCTCGGCCCGGCGCCCGAACACGATCGCCGTCCCGAGGAAGGCGAGCAGGAGGCCCAGGATGCCGAGGTAGACCGGGTGACCGATCAGGAAACCGAACGCGAGAAAGACGCCGAGAATGAGGAGGAAGACACCCGCGAGCACCAGGCCGATCGTCTTGTCGGCCCTGCGGGTCATCTTGTACGTCAGGGCGATCTGCTTCAGACGCCCGGGGTTTGCGGCATCCGCCGCGCTGTCACTTCTCGCCATGCGACGAAGTCTACGTGGCCGCGGGAGCGCCGACGACGGCAGTCTCCCGACAGCCGCAGGCGTCACGGACGGGAGGCGAGCGCCTTCTCCAGGACCTGCTGGGCCTCGACCCGGTCCTTGGCGCGGCGGCGGTCCTCCAGGACGGACGTCCAGGCGTTGCGGCGGGCGGTGCGCTGGCCGCTGCTCATGAGCAGCGACTCGACGGCACGGAGTGCATCGGTGAACGACGGGATGGCGGTGGCGCGTACGGGCGCGGCCTGCATGATGGAGGTCCCCCTCAGGGATTGCGGCTCTGGTGAATGGTGCACGGGCTGTACAACCAGGGTCACTGATTGGTGTTACCAGGGCGTGACCGACCGGTCAAACACCAATGAAGCCTTGATATGCGGCCCGAAAACGCTGACGCGGCCCTGATGACGCCCCCATCTGCGGGGACATCCAGGACCGCGTCAATCGGCCACTACCGTGCGGTAGTTGCTTGTGCTCGGATTCACACGGAGTGAGTGGCACTCCGTGCCATCCAGTCGTTCTCCAGCGAGCCTCAGACGGCCTGCGAGGCGACGTAGGAGCCACGCTTCTCGACGGCCATCTGGTAGAGCCGGCCGGCCCGGTAGGAGGACCGGACGAGCGGGCCCGACATGACGCCCGAGAAGCCGATCTGCTCGGCCTCCTCCTTCAGCTCCACGAACTCGTGCGGCTTGACCCAGCGCTCCACGGGGTGGTGGCGCACGGAGGGCCGCAGGTACTGCGTGATGGTGACGAGCTCGCAGCCCGCGTCGTGCAGCTGCTGGAGCGCCTCGCTGACCTCCTCGCGGGTCTCGCCCATGCCGAGGATCAGGTTGGACTTGGTCACCAGGCCGAAATCGCGGGCCTCGGTGATGACCTTCAGGGAGCGCTCGTAGCGGAAGCCGGGGCGGATCCGCTTGAAGATCCGGGGCACCGTCTCGACGTTGTGCGCGAAGACCTCGGGGCGGGACTCGAAGACCTCCCGGAGCAGCTCCGGTACGGCGTTGAAGTCGGGGGCGAGCAGCTCGACCTTGGTGTGGCCGCCCTCGCGCTCCGCGGTCTGCTGGTGGATCTGGCGCACGGTCTCGGCGTACAGCCAGGCGCCGCCGTCCTCCAGGTCGTCGCGGGCGACGCCGGTGATGGTGGCGTAGTTCAGGTCCATGGTGACCACGGACTCGCCGACGCGGCGCGGCTCGTCGCGGTCGAGGGCCTCGGGCTTGCCGGTGTCGATCTGGCAGAAGTCACAGCGCCGGGTGCACTGGTCGCCACCGATGAGGAAGGTCGCCTCGCGGTCCTCCCAGCACTCGTAGATGTTGGGACAGCCGGCTTCCTGGCAGACCGTGTGCAGGCCCTCGCTCTTCACGAGCTTCTGCATGGCGGTGTACTCGGGACCCATTTTCGCCCGGGTCTTGATCCACTCGGGCTTGCGCTCGATGGGGGTCTGGGCGTTCCGGACCTCCAGGCGCAGCATCTTGCGTCCGTCGGGTGTGACTGCGGACACATCGGCTCCCTGTAGCTTCGATTCTTCGGCGTACACCAGGGTACGCCCGTGTTTTCCAGGGCCCTACAGCAGAGGCCAACCTCTCGGCTGCGGGCCCCATTCCCCACCCTCAGACGGTCGCCCGTTCAATCTCGCGGGGCTTCAGATCGGCGTTCTCCAGCACATCCCGCAGATGCCGCTCCACCACCGGCAGCACCTCGTCGATCGTCACGTCCCGGCCCAGCTCGTTCGCCAGCGACGCCACGCCGGCGTCGCGAATGCCGCACGGGATGATCCGGTCGAACCACCGGTTGTCCGGGTTCACGTTCAGCGCGAAGCCATGCATCGTGACGCCCTTGGCGACCCGGATGCCGATCGCCGCGATCTTGCGGTCCTCGCGCCGCTGCCCGGCGTTGGACGGGGCGTACTCGGGCCCGTTCATCCGCGGGTCGAACTCCTCGTCGTGCAGCCGGGGGTCGAAGTCCAGCGACAGTCCGCCGAGCGAAGGGCGCTGCTCGACCGGGTCGCCGAGCACCCACACCCCGCTGCGACCCTCGACCCGGCTGGTCTCAAGACCGAACTCGGCGCACGTGCGGATCAGGGCTTCCTCGAGGCGTCGTACATGCGCCACGACGTCCACCGGACGCGGCAGCTTCTGGATCGGGTAGCCCACCAGCTGTCCCGGCCCGTGCCAGGTGATCTTGCCGCCGCGGTCCACGTCGACGACCGGCGTGCCGTCGAGCGGGCGTTCGTTGTCGGCCGTGCGCCGGCCGGCCGTGTAGACCGGCGGGTGTTCGAGGAGCAGGACGGTGTCGGGGACCTCGTCCGCGAACCGCGCCGCGTGCACCCGGCGCTGCTCGTCCCACGCCTCCTGGTACTCGACGGCGTCCGCGCCGAACCCCATACGGACGAACCGCAACTCACTCACGGCAAGCGCCTCCCTAGCACGACCGGCTGTCGTAAGGCACGAAACGTGCCTACGCCACTGTACGACTCGCCGTCGCGCGTCAGCCGTGCGGTCAATCCTCACACGATCGGATGAACGAACGTGGAAGTGTGCGATCGTCTGCTCACTCTCCGCTACATTCACGCCGTCCTATAGAGGCCATAAGGGCTGCTCACAGGCAATCCGGGCAGGAGACACCACCGCAGATGACGGAACGACCCGCGCAGCGCACTCCCAACCGCCAGCTCGCCGCGCTCATCGCAGAAGCGGGGTTCTCCAACGCGGGACTCGCCCGTCGAGTGGATCAACTCGGTCTGGAACACGGGCTTGATCTGAGATACGACAAGACATCGGTCACCCGGTGGCTGCGCGGCCAGCAGCCCCGCGGCACCACCCCCGCCCTCATCGCCGAGGTCTTCACCCGCCGCCTCGGCCGGCGCCTCAGCGCCCAGGACCTGGGACTGGACGCCTGCGCCCCCGTCTACGCGGGCCTGGAGTTCGCGGCCTCCCCCGAGGAGGCCGTCGACATCGTCAGCGGGCTGTGGCGCAAGGACTCCGGCAGCCACGCCGAGCTGCGGAAGATCGCCTTCACCCCGGCGGGCCTCGTCGTCCCCAGCCGCGACTGGCTGATCGGCCGGGCCGACGACAAGGTCGCCCGCGGCGAACCCCCGCTGCGCGTCCCCGCCCAGGGCCGCCCCGCCGTGCCCCGGCAGCGCGGCGCCGAACGCGGCCCCGGCCAGAAGGTCACCGGCGGCGACATCGCCGCGCTCCGCTCGGTCGGCGAGCTCTTCCGCTCCCTCGACAACATGTACGGCGGGGGCCACGCCCGCCAGGCCCTTGTGCGCTACCTGGAGCACGAGTGCGAGCCGATGCTGCGCGGCACCTACGGCGAACAGACCGGCCGCCGCCTGTTCGCGGCCGCCGCCGACCTGACCAGGCTCGCGGGCTGGACGTCGTACGACATCGCGGCGCACGGGCTCGCGCAGCGGTACTTCGTGCAGTCGCTGCGGCTCGCGCAGGCGGCCGCGGACCGGGCCTACGGGTCGTACGTGCTGATCACGATGAGCCGGCAGGCGGTCTATCTCGGGCACGGGCGCGAGGCGGTCCAGCTCGCGCGGGTCGCCCAGCAGGGGCTCGGGACCAACGCCCCGCCGGTCGTGCAGGCGCTGCTGCACGCCGTCGAGGCGCGCGGGCACGGGGTGCTCGGCGAGGTGCGGAACTGCACGGGCGCGCTCGTCCGTGCCGAGCGCGCCCTGGAGGCGGCCCGGCCCGGTGACGAAGTCCCGTACTGGGCCCGCTTCTTCGACGAGGCACAGCTCGCCGACGAGCTCGGGCACGCGCACCGGGACCTTCAGCAGTTCCGCGCGGCGGCGCAGCATGCCGAGCGGTCGCTTCAGCTGCGGGCGCCGGCGTACGCCCGCAGCCGGCTCTTCTGCCGGGTCGTCCTCGCCTCCGCCCGGCTCGGCCTGGGCGAGCTCGATCAGGCCTGCGCGCTGGGGGCGGAGGCGGCCGGTGCCGCCGCGGAGATGCGGTCGGTGCGGGCGATCGAGTATGTGAGGGACTTCGAGCGGAGGCTGGAGCCGTACAAGGACGCTGCGCCGGTGCGGGGTTATCGGGACAAGGTGGCCGCGTTGGGTTAAGCGGCCTCGGCCGAGGGGAGCGGGTCCGCCCTGTGCATCGAGCCCCTTGCGCCGAGGTCCGTCAGTAGCGCTGTCGCCGCCCTGTGCGCCGAATGCAGTGCCCCCTGGACCGTGCTCGTGTCCCGGTGGTCGCCGCAGACGTACAGGCCCGCCAGGAGGCGTACCGGGCGGCGCAGGTCGTGGGGGGCCCGCATCGTCGGGACCGCCTCCGGGGTGTGGTGGACGGCGAGGGTTTCCCAGCGGGCCGTCGACGTGCCGTAGAGGCGGGCCAGGTGCATGCGTACGGCGGTCTCGACGTCCGGCGGGGGCGGGCCGAGGACGGTCGAGGAGACCAGGGCGCGGCCCGCGGGGGCGCGGCTCGGGTCCACCTGGCTGATCACCGCCGTGTGGGCCACGGGGCCGCCGCGGTCCGCGTCCAGCAGCAGCGCGGTGCCGGTCGTCGGCGGCTCGTCGGTGGTGTGGTGGACCACCGTCACCTGATGGAAGTCCGGTACGCGCAGGCCCGGCAGCAGCTCCGCGGCGGCGCGCGCGTCGGTCGCCAGCAGGACCGCACGGCAGCGGAACTCGCCGTGCTCGGCGGTGGTCACCGTGTTCGTCGAGACCGAGGTGACCCTGACCCCGGTGTGCACCGTCCCCGGCGGCAGCGAGCGCGCCAGCAGCTCCGGCAGGACCTCCGCCCCGCCCTCCGGCACACACAGCCGCCCGCTCGCGAAGGAGCGCAGCGCGAGGTCCGCGCAGCGGCTTGACGTCGTCAGCTCCGGGTCGCACAACAGGGCGGCGAGCAGTGGCCGCAGGAACCCGTCGATCGTGCGGGCGGGCAGACCGCGGGCGGCGAGGCCCCGGGCGGCGGGGAGTTCGGGGCGGGCGAGGAGGCGCTCGACGGGGGCGCTCGCGATCCGGGCCAGCGCGGCGCCGAGGCGGGCCTGGTCGACGGCGGTGCCCAGCGGAGCGGTGCCGCCGCGGGGGAGCGCTGTGGGACGCGGCGCCGGGCGTGGGGCGCTCGCCAGGGCGCGTACGGCGTGGAGTGCGCCCCGCGCGCTCCTCGTGCTCCGTACAGCGCCTCCCACGGCGCTCCCCGTGTTCGCCGGGGTGGCGCCCGCGCGATGGTGGCGTCCGTCGCTGTGCAGCAGGACACCGGGGGCGAAGGGGCGCAGCACCAGCCCGTCGAGCCCTGGTGTCAGGCGCAGTTCGGGATACGCCGTGGACAGCAGCTGCCCGATGCGGTCGAGCCGGAAGCCGTCGACCTTCTCCGTCGACATACGGCCGCCCACGTCATGGGCGGCCTCCAGGACTGCGGTCGTCACTCCTGCGCTGGTCAGCCGATGCGCCGCGGAGAGCCCGGCGACCCCGGCTCCCACGATCACGACGTCCGCCTGGTACGCGGGCTCAAGCACGTGCCCCTCCTCGAGGTTGCGCGGCCGGTGGAGACGTCATGCCCCCAACAGGCTCCGGGGATACCCGAGTTCGGCTTGAGGTTAAGGCCGTGATCGGTCAGGGACAGTCGCGCATGAACAGGGCACGGTCGCACGGCGGTCGCATACGGTCACGCCACGGCCTTCAAGGCTCCCTCGATCTCCGGGAACGCGAATGTGAACCCCGCCTCCAACAGCCGCTTGGGCACCACCCGTTGACTCCCGAGGACGTCCCCGGCCATGTCGCCGAGCACCGTCCGCAGCACCGGCGCCGGCACCGCGAACACCGTCGGCCGGTGCAGCACGCGCCCCATCGCCTCGGTGATCTCCCGGTTGGTCAGCGGGGTCGGCGCGGTGAGGTTGAACGGCCCCGACAGCCCGTCGGTGTCGATGAGATACCGGATCGCGGCCACCTCGTCGTGCAGCGCGATGAACGACCAGTACTGCCGTCCGTCGCCCAGCCGCCCCCCGAGCCCCGCCTTGAACAACGGGAACAAACGCCCCCAGGCCCCGCCACCGCGCGCCACCACCAGCCCGGTCCGGGTGAACACCGTCCGCACGCCCGCCTCCTGGGCCGGAGCCGCGGCGCCCTCCCACTCCACGCACACCTCGGGCAGGAAACCCTCGCCGGGCGGCGCGCTCTCGTCCACGACCCGGTCGCCGGTCTCGCCGTAATAGCCCATGGCGCTGCCGTTGACGAAGACCCGCGGCGGCACGTCGAGCGAGGCGACGGCCTTCGCCAGCGCCGCCGTGCCGTGCACCCGGCTGGACCGGATACGCGCCTTGTACGCCTCCGTCCACCGCCGGTCCCCGACCCCCGCACCCGCGAGGTTGACCACCACATCGCACCCGGCGAGCCCGGCCGCGTCCACCGTCCCGCCCTCGGGATCCCAGCGCACCTCGCCCTCCCCGCGCGGCACGTGCCGGACGAGCCGCACCACCTCATGACCGTCCGCCGTCAGGGAGCGCACCAGGGCACTGCCGATGAGACCGGACGCACCGGCCACCGCGATTCGGGAAGGCTGCATGCCGCCCATTCTGCGCCGGGACGGCCCAAAAACCTTCGCCGCAGGGCGGAACCCGCGCCCGGGGCACCTGGAAAACTCGTCGCCAGAGGGCGGATCCCGCCCCGGTACCCGGCCAACCCGTCGCCGCAGGGCGGCCGGACCCTGCGCCCGGGCACGCGGAAAACCCGTCGCCGAGTAGTGGACCCGCCGCCTTAGGCTGACGGTCATGTCCGAGCCGTACATACGCCGCGCCCTGCCCGCCGACGACGAGGAACTGGGGCGTCTCGACCGCGCGACCTGGTCACCGCTGCACGCGGTGATGCCCGAACCGCAGCCGCCCTACGGGCCGTTCTTCGACGAGCGGCACAGCCCCGACGACCACCTGGTCGCCGAACTCGACGGCCGCGTCGTCGGCTACGTCCGCCTCGCTTTCCCCACCCCGCTCGCCGCGAACGCCCACGTCCGCCAGATCCAGGGCCTCGCCGTCGCCGAGGAGGCCCGCGGCCGGGGCGTCGGCCGGGCGCTGATCCGCGCGGTCACCGAGGAGGCCCGCCGCCGCGGCGCCCGCCGCCTCACGCTGCGCGTCCTGGGCCACAACACCCCGGCCCGCAAGCTCTACGAGTCCGAGGGCTTCGTCGTCGAGGGCGTGCTGCCGGAGGAGTTCCTGATCGCCGGTGAGTACGTCGACGACGTGTTCATGGGCCGCAGCCTCTGAGGCTCGGCAGTCCCTGGTTCAGCAGCCCCTGGTTCAGCAGTCCCTGACCTGGTCGGCCTCGGCGGCGTCGCGGCGTCTGCGGACGACTACGTAGAGGGCGCCCCCGGCCACCAGCAGGGAGATCAGGAAGAAGACAGGCAGTGTCATGTACCCAGGGGTACGCCCGCGCGGGCGCCCGGCCAGGGCATTGACCCGAACGAGGGCGCTGCTCCCCGGACCCTCACGACGTGATCAGGTCACCCGTGTCCACCGGCGTCGTCGCGTTCGCCGCGCGCTCGGCGTCGGCGGCCACCTCGTCGGCGGTGAGGACGTACCCCGTCTCGTCGTCCGACGTCGACCGGGCGAAGACCACGCCGTACACCTTGCCGTCCGTGGTCAGCAGCGGTCCGCCGGAGTTGCCCGGCCGGACGGTGGACCGGATCGAGTAGATCTCGCGGGTCACGCTGGCGTCGTTGTAGATGTTCTGGCCGGTCGCCCGGACCCGGTTCGCGACCGTGGCCGCCTGGAGGTTGAGGTCGCCGTCCTGCGGATAACCGGCGACGACCGCGGAGTCCCCGCGCGAGGCGCTGTCGTCGAACTTCAGCACCGGCGCCTGAAGCCCCGGCACGTACAGCACGGCCACGTCCCGGTCCGGATCGAAGAGCACGACCTGCGCCTCGTACGACCTGCCGACCCCGCCGATCCGCACGCTCGGCCCGTCGATGCCCGCCACCACGTGCGCGTTCGTCATCACGTGCTCCGGCGCGTACACGAAGCCGCTGCCCTCGCGGCCCTGGGTGCCGGAGGCGCCCTCGATCTTCACCGTGCTGACCTTGGCGGCGGTCGTGGCGGCCCGGGTGACGCTGTCGCCGGTGGGCTTGGCGACCCGGGCCGTCGACTCGTTCTCGAACGGGTTGAAGACCTGCGGGAAGCCCGCCTCGGTCAGCGCGGACGTGGCCCGCGAGAACCAGCCCGGTGTGGTGTCCGGCATCGCGTCCTGCACCGCGCCCAGCAGCCGCGAGTCCTGGATCGACGACGTGAGCAGCGCCGACGAGGACGCGCCCAGCACGCTCGCCGCCACCCACGCCACGATCAGCACGGCCACCGAGTTGGCGGCGGCCCCGCCGATCCCGTCGGCGACCCGCAGCGGCCCCTTGTCCAGCTCCCGGCGCAGCCGCAGCGCCAGCCGCCCCGCCAGTTCGTGCCCCACCACGGCCGGGACCAGCACCGTCAGCACCGCGGTCACCGTCGCCGACGTACTGCCCGGTGTCACCAGGTCCATCATCCAGGGCAGCACCCACACCCCGATGACCGCGCCGCCCACGAACCCGGCGAAGGAGACACAGCCGGCCATGAGGCCGCGCCGGTAGCCGGATGCCGCGTAGGCCAGGACGACCAGCACCAGCACGATGTCGAGCAGATCCACGGAGCCGCCTTTCTCTCGGACCCCTTATTACGGGCGGGACGGGCCCGGTGATCAGTACGCCGCGCGCGTGGCGCCGGAACCGGCCACGCGCGCGTGCACACGATGTCCGTGCACCCGGAGGAACGCCCCGGACCTGGACGATGGTTCCACCGGGTGGCACACCACACATCGCGGGCGCGGCGGATCGGGCCGAGAGTGGGACCATGCGTGTCCGAAGAGCACGGGGGATGCGAAGAGGCCGCCGACCGGTCCGAATACGGACGGGGCCGCCGTGGCGAAGCCGCCGCGCGCTGCTCCTGCTGTCCTGTGTGCCCGGCCTCGCGGCCGTGGTGGCCCTGGTCCTGTGCGCGACCGGCGTCGAACGCCGTGCCGAGGCCCGCCCCGCGCACGCCCTCGCCGCCCGCCCGGCCGCCGCGCACCACGCGCCGAGGCCGCACATCGTGCCGCGCTCGGTGTGGGCGACGGGTACGGGCGAGGCGAACAGCGTCGCCCGGACCCCGCCCCCCGCGCGGTACGACGACAAGGTCGTCGCCGTCTTCATCCACCACACCGACTCGCCCAACGACTACGACTGCGCCGACGCGCCCCGCATCATCCGCTATCTCGCGGCCGGCCAGACCGGCGTCCGCGACTGGGACGACATCGGCTACAACTTCCTGGTCGACCGCTGCGGCACGATCTACGAGGGCCGCGCGGGCGGCGTCGACCGCCCCGTCACGGGCGCCCACACCCAGGGCTTCAACCACCGCACCAGCGGCATAGCGGCCCTCGGCACCTTCACGGCGGGCGTCCGGGTCCCCCCGGCCATGACGCACGCGATCGCCGCGCTGGCGGCGTGGAAGCTGGGCCTGGCGGACGTCGACCCGCGCGCGAGCGTCAAGCTCGTGTCGAGCAACAGCTACAGCCGCTACCCCGCCGGCACCACCGCTGCCCTCCCGGCCGTCGCCGGCCACAACGAGGGCTACATGACCAGCTGCCCCGGCGCCGCCCTCACCGCCGAACTCCCCGCCATCCGGAACGAGGCGGCCCGCCTCCAGGGCAGGCGCACCCCCTCACCGACGCCCGAGGTAGACCCGCACCGCTCGCTGTAGGACGGCCCCCTGGCTGCCCACCGGCCGCTCCCACTCGCCGAGGTGCTCCACGACCCGCCCACCCGCCCCGGTCTTGAAGAGCAGCCGCCCCAGCAGCTTGTTCTCCGTCAGTACGGGCGTGACGGAGCGCAGGTCGTACGTCTCGGCGCCCGCCGCGCGGGCGTCGTTGAGCATCCGCCACAGCAGGGCGCTGCTGGGCCGGAGCTGACGCCCCTGACGCCCGGAGGCGGCGTACGAGTGCCAGCCCTTGGCCCCCACGTTGATCATCAGCGCGGCGGACAGCACGACCCCGTCGTACTCGGCGAGATACAGCCGCACCTGGTCGTCGTCCAGCGCGTTGAGCGCCTTCCACAGGCGCCGGAAGTACTCCGGCGGCCGGGCCCTGAAGCCGTCGTGGGCGGCGGTCGAGGCGTAGAGGCGGTGGAAGTCGGGCAGATCGGCGGCGCTTCCCCAGCCGACCCGGACACCGGCGTTCTCCGCGGTCCGCAGCGCCTGCTCCCAGTGCGGGGCGAGGGCCGCGCGCAGCTCGTCCACGGACCGCCCGGCGAGCGGCACCTGACACCCGTACCGCGGCTGCCCGAGCCCGAACCCGTTCCCCTCCTCGGCACACCGCCGCCACCCGAGCCGCTCCAGCCGCGCCCCGGCGTCCAGCGCGAACCCGTCCACCCCGTCCGCGGGCACCTCCCGCAGATGCCGTACGGCGGGATCGGCGACGCCCGCGGCGACGGTGCCCGGCTCCCAGTGCCGCACCACCAGCGGCGGCCCGATCCGCAGCGAGAAGGCACCGCGCTTCTCCACGTGCGCGACGAGCGGGTCGAGCCAGGGTTCGAGGCGCGACCGCCAGTCGATCGAGGGCCCCTCCGGGACGTACGCGAGGACGCGTCGGGTCCCCGGCAGCGGCCGGTACAGCACCAGCGCGGCGGCGACCGGCACCTCGTCCCCGTCGAACCAGCCCACGCTCTCCGCCTGCCAGTCGGGCTTCACATCGCCCCACTCGGGGATCTGGAGATGACTGGCCGCGGGGTGCCGCCCCAGATGGGCGAGATGCTCCTCGCGCGATATCTCCCGCACGTAAGGGCTGGTCATGGGCAGGGCGCTCCTGTTCGGGGCGGCCACGGTACGCCGGGTGTCACGCCACCGGTCAAGAGATCAAAGGTGAACTTTCCGAGGAACGGCCTCGCCAATCGCGGGCGGGCTCAGCCCCTGAACCGCTCCCACAGCTTCGGGTACCGCTCCGCGAGTGCCGCCTCGTCCTCGAAGTCGATCGGCGTGCCCTCCGGCTCCGGTGCCGCCGGCGGGATGCCGAGGTCGGGTGCGACGGTGCCGGTGAGCTGCTCGTACGCCTCGTCCGCCGCGTAGCCGAGCTCCTCGCCGTCCCCGTCGATCTCCTCGTCGAAGTCGCCGAGCAGGTCGGCCAGCGAGTCGGGGGCGTGCACGGCACCCTCGTACACCTCACGGCCCTGCCCGATCAGCCAGCACCGGAAGAAGTCGAAGGCGTCGTCGCTGGCCCCGTCCAGCAGCAGCCAGGCGGCGCCCCACAGATCCCAGGTGTACGCGCGGTTGTAGCGGGCCTCGAAGTGACGGGCGAAGTCGAGGACCATCTCCGGGTCCAGCTGGAGGAGTCTGTCGACGAGCAGGTCGGCCTGCTCCTCGGGGTCGCCTTCGGCGGCCTCGCGGGTGGCGTCCACCAGCTCCCAGAACTCCGTCTCGTCCATCACGGGTCCAGCATCGGCCCTGCGCGGGTGGGGCGCACGTGGAGTGCGGCGGATTGTTATGTCCCGTACAGGCGCCCCAGGCGCAGCGCGTCCGCGGCGAAGCGCGCCCGCAGGCGCTCCGGGGCCAGCACCTCCACTTCCGGCCCCAGTCCCGCGAGCTGGGAGTGCGCGACCTCCTCGGACTCCACCGGCACGGTCACCGTCACCCAGCCCTCCGCGTCCGGCGCAGCGGCCCGCGCCAGCGCCTCCCGCACGGAGAGCCGGTCCAGGACGTGCGGCAGCACGCGCACGCCGTCCGGGGACAGCCGTACGACCACTTCGGCGCGCAGGATGGCCCGCGCGAACTGTGCGGCCCGCTCCTCCCAGAACCCCGGCAGATCGAAGTCCTCGTCGCGGTCGAAGCGATCGCCGGCGGGCTCCACCGCCGTGAACCGGTCGATCCGGTACACCCGGAACGCTCCGGACGCCTCCGGCACCCGCGCGCACAGGTACCAGACGCCCGCCTTCAGCACGAGCCCGTACGGCTCCAGCTCCCGCTCCACCTCCGCCTCGCCCTTGCGGTAGCGCGCGAGGACCCGCCGGTCGTCCCACACCGCGTCCGCGACGGCGGGCAGCAGCTCGGGCGTCTTCGGCTCGCTCCACCAGGTCGGGGCGTCGAGGTGGAAGCGCTGGGCGGCCGAGCGCGAGGCGTCCCGCAGTGAGGGCAGCAGTGCCGCCGACACCTTCAGACGGGCCGCCGAGGCCGCGTCCTCCAGGCCCATCTCGCGCAGCGCCCCCGGCAGCCCGGACAGGAACAGCGCCTCCGCCTCACCGCGGTGCAGGCCGGTGAGCCGGGTCCGGTACCCGCCGATCAGCCGGTACCCGCCGGCCCGCCCCCGCTCCGCGTACACCGGCACCCCCGCCTCGGACAGCGCCTGCGCGTCCCGGGTGACGGTCCGCTCGGACACCTCCAGCTCCTCGGCGAGCTCGGCGGCGGTCATGGAGGGACGGGACTGGAGGAGGAGCACCATCTTGATCAGGCGGGCGGCACGCATGGGCTCATCATGCAACGAGGCCCCCGCCGCGGCGGGGGCCTCGTCACTCACTGAACTCACCGAGCTGCTACAGCCCGTACTTCTCGCGCGCTTCCTTCACAGCCGTCGCCTTGACCTCGCCACGGCGGGCCAGCTGGGCCAGCGCGGCCACGACGATCGACTCGGCGTCGACACCGAAGTGGCGGCGGGCCGCCTCGCGGGTGTCGGAGAGGCCGAAGCCGTCCGCGCCCAGCGACGAATAGTCCTGCTCGACCCACTGCGCGATCTGGTCCGGGACCTGGCGCATGTAGTCGGAGACGGCCAGCACCGGGCCCTCGGCGCCGTGCAGCGCCTGACGGACGTACGGCACCCGCTCCTCGCCGCGCAGCAGGGCCGCGTCGGCCTCCAGCGCGTCACGGCGCAGCTCGGTCCAGGACGTCGCGGACCAGACGTCGGCCGCCACGCCCCACTCCTCGGCCAGCAGCCGCTGCGCCTTCAGGGCCCAGTGGATCGCCGTGCCGGAGCCCAGCAGCTGGATGCGCGGGGCGTTGGCCGCGGCCACGTCCAGGCCAGCCGACTCCGCGGTGTTGAAGCGGTACAGGCCCTTGACGATGCCTTCGTCGATGCCGAGGCCGGCCGGCTTGGCCGGCTGCGGGAGCGGCTCGTTGTAGACCGTCAGGTAGTAGAAGACGTTCGGGTCCTCACCCGGGGCCGCCTCGCCGTACATCCGGCGCAGACCGTCCTTGACGATCGTGGCGACCTCGTACGCGAACGCCGGGTCGTACGTCAGGGACGCGGGGTTGGTCGCCGCGATCACCGGCGAGTGGCCGTCCGCGTGCTGGAGGCCCTCGCCCGTCAGCGTCGTACGACCGGCCGTCGCGCCCACCAGGAAGCCGCGGCCCAGCTGGTCGCCGAGCTGCCACATCTGGTCGGCCGTGCGCTGCCAGCCGAACATCGAGTAGAAGATGTAGAACGGGATCATCGCCTCACCGTGCGTGGAGTACGCGGTGGACGCGGCGATGAAGTCGGCCATCGAACCGGCCTCGGTGATCCCCTCGTTGAGGATCTGGCCGTTCTTGGCCTCCTTGTAGTACATCAGCTGGTCGCGGTCGACCGGCTCGTACGTCTGGCCCTTGGGCGAGTAGATGCCCAGGGACGGGAAGAGGCTCTCCATGCCGAAGGTGCGCGCCTCGTCGGGGACGATCGGCACCCAGCGCTTGCCCGTCTCCTTGTCGCGGACCAGGTCCTTGACCAGGCGGACGAAGGCCATGGTGGTGGCCACGTTCTGGGAGCCGGAGCCCTTGTCGAAGGAGGCGAAGGCCTTCTCGGCGGGGGCGGGCAGCGGGGCCAGCGCGTGCGTGCGGCGGGCCGGGGCCGGGCCGCCGAGGGCCGCGCGGCGCTCCTGGAGGTAGCGCACCTCGGGGGAGTCGGCGCCGGGGTGGCCGTAGGGCACGACACCGTCGACGAAGTCGCTGTCCGAGATGGGCAGCTCAAGAAGATCACGCATCGTCTTGAACTCGTCCACCGTCAGCTTCTTCATCTGGTGGTTGGCGTTCTTCGACGCGAAGCCCTCGCCGAGCGTGTGGCCCTTGACCGTCTGGGCCAGGATCACCGTCGGGGCGCCCTTGAACTCGACCGCGGCCTTGTAGGCGGCGTACACCTTGCGCGCCTCGTGGCCACCGCGGGAGAGGTGGAAGCACTCCAGGATCTTGTCGTCGGACAGCAGCTTGGCCATCTCGATGAGCGCGGGGTCGGCCCCGAAGAAGTCCTGGCGGATGTAGGCGGCGTCGCGGGTCTGGTACGTCTGGACCTGCGCGTCCGGTACCTCGCGCAGCCGGCGTACGAGCGCGCCCGTGGTGTCGAGCTGGAACAGCTCGTCCCACGCGCTGCCCCACAGCGTCTTGATGACGTTCCAGCCGGCGCCGCGGAACTGGGCCTCCAGCTCCTGCACGATCTTGAAGTTCGCACGGACCGGGCCGTCGAGGCGCTGCAGGTTGCAGTTGATGACGAAGGTGAGGTTGTCGAGACCCTCACGCGAGGCCAGTGCGAGTGCCGCGGTGGACTCGGGCTCGTCCATCTCACCGTCACCGAGGAAGGCCCAGACGTGCGAAGCGGACACGTCCTTGATGCCGCGGTTGGTGAGGTACCGGTTGAAGCGCGCCTGGTAGATGGCGGAGAGCGGACCGAGCCCCATGGAGACGGTCGGGAACTCCCACAGCCAGGGCAGCCGGCGGGGGTGCGGGTACGAGGGCAGGCCGTTGCCGCCGGACTCGCGGCGGAAGTTGTCGAGGTGCGCCTCGTTGAGGCGGCCGTCGAGGAAGGCGCGGGCGTAGATGCCGGGGGAGGCGTGGCCCTGGATGTAGAGCTGGTCGCCGGAACCGTCGGCTTCCTTGCCCTTGAAGAAGTGGTTGAAGCCGGTCTCGTAGAGCCAGGCCGCGGAGGCGAAGGTGGCGATGTGGCCGCCGACGCCGTACTTGCTGCCCCGGGTCACCATGGCGGCCGCGTTCCAGCGGTTCCAGGCGGTGATCCGGGCCTCCATCTCCGGGTCACCGGGCAGGCCCGGCTCCGCGGAGGTGGGGATGGTGTTGACGTAGTCGGTCTCGAGGAGCTTCGGCAGCGCGATGCCGTTGCCCTCCGCCCTCTCCAGCGTGCGGCGCATCAGGTACGCGGCACGGTGCGGGCCGGCAGCCTTGGCGACCGCGTCCAGGGAGGCCTGCCATTCGGCGGTCTCCTCGGGGTCCCGGTCGGGGAGCTGGTCGAGCTCGCTCGGCTGGATGGCGTTGGGGTCGGTCATGTCGCCGCCTTCCTCAGTCGAAGGGGGTTCCCTCATCGGTAAGGGTTCGGGGGTGCCCTTGGTCTTTGGCAGGACAGGGCTTGAGCTTCGGTAGAAGCCCGTCAGGCCCCGGTGGAGGCCCGTCGGCGACTGTAACTCGCTGATCGATGATCGATCAAAGGGTTGAGAGGCAAAACCTCTCGAAACCGAGAAAGTAGGCACGCGGTGCCTTCGGTGATGGCACCGGGTGACCTTGTTGAGGGCCTGTTTTCGCAGGTGAGCGGGGGGCTGCTCGGGTGGTGCGGAGTGGTGTCACGTACCTGGGGGCGCGGGGAACTGCGCGCCCAGCCACAACGCACCCGCAGCCGACAATGCACCCTTACTACTCGCCTTCATGCCGGGGCGCACACCCCAACACATGCGCCTTCACCAACTCCGCGATACGAGGATCCCGACGCCGAAACGCCTGCACCAGCTCCTCGTGCTCCTCCGCGTACGACTGCTGCACCGTCCCCAGCCACCGAATCGACAGCGCCGTGAACACCTCGATGCCCAGCCCCTCCCAGGTGTGCAACAACACCGAGTTGCCCGCCGCCCGCACCATCTCCCGGTGGAACCCCACCGTGTGCCGCACCTGGGCCGTCCCGTCCGACTCCCGGTCCGCCTCGTACAGCGCGGCGACATGCGGTTCGAGGGCCGAGCAGTCGCCCGCCAGCCGCTCCGCCGCCAGCTCCGCCGCGATCGCCTCCAGACCGGCCCGGACCGGGTAGCTCTCCTCCAGGTCGGCCGCCGTCAGGTTCCGCACCCGCACGCCCTTGTTCGGCGCCGACTCGATCAGCCGCAGCGACTCCAGCTCGCGCAGTGCCTCCCGCACCGGCGTCTGGCTGACCTCCAGCTCCGTCGCGATCCGACGCTCGACGATGCGCTCGCCCGGCTTCCAGCGCCCGCTCACGATCCCCTCCACGATGTGCTCGCGGATCTGTTCGCGCAGCGAGTGGACGACGGGCGCGGTCATGAGTGCTCCTTAACGAGGGGCCGCCCATCGGCCCCGAGGGCGTTTGACGTTTAGACAATAAGGCCGCAAGCGCTTCCCGGAGGGGCGCACGGGGGCGCTTTCCCGCAGGTGAGACGAGACTTACACGCTCACAGGACGACTCGCCCTGTAAAGCCCCGTACCGGAGCGGCCCCGGAGGCGTCACCGCCGTGTCACCGGAGGAACCCCGGCCCGCCGCTTCCCCGTCGCGGTCGGCATGGGGTGCCCGCGCGGGGTGCCCCCGCACCATCGGGGGATGGCATGAACAACCGAGGACGGCGCGGAGCGCTCCGCTGGACGGCCGCGGCGGCCGTGATCGGCGCGATGGTCGGCATCACCGGCTGCCAGCAGACGGCGCCCCGGGCGAAGGCGGCGGCCACGCCCAGCGGCACCGAGGCGATCACCAACATGGCGGGCGGCGGCCAGGCCGGCGGCGGCGCTTGCGTCTTCGTCAAGCCGGACGGGGCGCAGAAGTTCGGGCACGTCGGCTGGGGCTTCCGGGTCACCGGCACCGACCAGTGGGTCTACGGCGCCGTGGAGAACCCCACCAACAAGCTCTACACCCCGCCGGGCGGCGACATCGGCGCCTGGCACGCGCAGGGATCGTACGACCGCATGCTCAGCGACATGTCCCGGGACGCCCACTACCCCGGCAAGTCGACGCACCCGTACAGCCGTTACCGCTGTGTCGCGTCCTCGACCAGTGACGTGAACGCGGCCTGGGCCATGATCCGCAGCGTCGAGAGTCGCGGCTTCCTCGTCGGCTTCGACCGGAAGACCGGCGAACTCACCTCACGCGACTGCCTCGACGCCACCTACGACGTCCTGAAGGCCTACCGGACCCGGCACCTGACCTACTCGCCCCGGCTCAACGTCCCGAACGTGTGGGTCGAGACCCTGTGGGCCTGGAGCGACCGCACGCTGACGCCCCGGTAGCGGACATGACGGTGCCCCGCCCGGAACGCTCCGGACGGGGCACCGTACAGGCACTGAAGAGGCTTACAGGCCGAGCTCGACCTCGAACTCGCCCGCCTCCAGGATCGCCTTGACCGCGGTCAGGTAACGGGCCGCGTCGGCGCCGTCCACCAGACGGTGGTCGTAGGAGAGGGTCAGGTAGGTCATGTCGCGGACGCCGATGACCGTGCCCTCCTCGGTCTCGATGACCGCCGGGCGCTTGACCGTGGCACCGATACCGAGGATCGCGACCTGGCCCGGCGGCACGATGATCGTGTCGAAGAGCGCACCGCGCGAACCGGTGTTGGAGATGGTGAAGGTCGCGCCGGACAGCTCGTCGGGCGTGATCTTGTTGGCGCGGACCTTGCCGGCCAGCTCCGCCGTGGCCTTCGCGATGCCGGCGATGTTGAGGTCGCCCGCGTGCTTGATGACCGGGGTCATCAGGCCCTTCTCGGAGTCCACCGCGATACCGATGTTCTCGGTGTCGAAGTAGGTGATCGTGCCTTCGCCCTCGTTGATCTTGGCGTTGATCGGCGCGTGCGCCTTCAGCGCCTGGGCCGCGGCCTTGACGAAGAACGGCATCGGGGAGAGCTTGACGCCCTCACGGGCCGCGAACGCGTCCTTGGCGCGGGCGCGCAGCTTCATCAGACGCGTGACGTCGACCTCGACGACCGAGGACAGCTGCGCCTGCTCGTGCAGCGCCTTGACCATGTTGTCGCCGATGACCTTGCGGATGCGCGGCATCTTGACGGTCTGGCCACGGAGGGGGGAGGCCTCCAGGGTCGGCGCCTTCTTGGCGGCGGGGGCGGCCGGGGCTGCGGCGGCCGGAGCCGGGGCAGCGGCGGCGGCCTTCGCGGCCTCGGCGGCGGCGATGACGTCCTGCTTGCGGATACGACCGCCGACGCCGGTGCCCTTGACGGCGGACAGCGCGACACCGTGCTCGGCGGCGAGCTTGCGCACCAGCGGGGTCACGTAGGCGCCGTCGTCACCGGAGGTCGCGGCCGGAGCCGGGGCCGCGGGGGCGACCGGAGCCGGAGCGGCCGGCGCGGGGGCCGGGGCGGCCGGAGCCGGAGCGGCGGCGACCGGGGCGGGCGCGGGAGCCGGCGCGGCGGGGGCCGGAGCCGGGGCCGGCGGCGCCACGGGGGCGGCCGGGGCGGCGGGAGCCGGGGCAGCGGCGGCCGGAGCCGGAGCCGCGGGGGCGGCAGCGGCGGCCGGAGCGGCACCCGGGGCACCGATGACGGCGAGCTTGGCGCCGACCTCGGCGGTCTCGTCCTCACCGACGGTGATCTCCAGCAGCACACCGGAGGTGGGCGCCGGGATCTCGGTGTCGACCTTGTCCGTGGAGACCTCGAGCAGCGGCTCGTCGGCCTCGACGGAGTCGCCGACCGACTTCAGCCAGCGGGTGACGGTGCCCTCGGTGACGGACTCGCCGAGCGCGGGCAGGACGACGTCCGTGCCCTCGGCGCTGCCGCCGCCGGTGGCGGCCTCAGCGGTGGGAGCGGGCGCCGGGGCGGCCTGCTCGGTGGACGGGGCGGCAGCGGCCGGCTCCGGAGCCGCGGCGGGCTCGGGGGCGGGCTCGGCGGCCGGGGCCGGGGCGGCGGCGGGGGCGCCGGTGCCGTCGTCGATGATGGCCAGCTCGGCGCCGACCTCGACGGTCTCGTCCTCGGCGACCTTGATGGAGGACAGGACGCCGGACACCGGGGAGGGGATCTCGGTGTCGACCTTGTCGGTCGACACCTCGAGCAGCGGCTCGTCGGCCTCTACTCGCTCACCCTCGGCCTTCAGCCAGCGGGTGACAGTGCCCTCGGTGACGCTCTCGCCGAGCGCCGGAAGGGTTACGGAAACCGCCATGGTTTCGGTTGCTCCTTACGAATTGCGGAAGTCTGTGTCGTCGCGGAGTCGCGTGCGCTTCGTCGACCGAGGGTCAGTCGTGAGCGTGCAGCGGCTTGCCGGCCAGCGCCAGGTGGGCCTCGCCGAGCGCCTCGTTCTGCGTCGGGTGGGCGTGGATGAGCTGGGCGACCTCGGCCGGCAGCGCCTCCCAGTTGTAGATCAGCTGGGCCTCGCCGACCTGCTCGCCCATGCGGTCGCCGACCATGTGGACGCCGACCACGGCACCGTCCTTGACCTGGACGAGCTTGATCTCGCCCGCGGTCTGGAGGATCTTGCTCTTGCCGTTGCCCGCCAGGTTGTACTTCAGAGCGACGACCTTGTCCGCACCGTAGATCTCCTTGGCCTTGGCCTCGGTGATACCGACGGAGGCGACCTCCGGGTGGCAGTAGGTCACGCGGGGGACACCGTCGTAGTCGATCGGGACGGCCTTGAGGCCGGCCAGACGCTCCGCAACCAGGATGCCCTCGGCGAAGCCGACGTGCGCGAGCTGGAGGGTCGGGACCAGGTCGCCGACGGCGGAGATGGTGGGGACGTTCGTCCGCATGTACTCGTCGACCAGGACGTAGCCGCGGTCCATCGCGACGCCCTGCTCCTCGTAGCCGAGACCGGCGGAGACCGGGCCGCGGCCGACGGCCACCAGCAGGACCTCGGCCTCGAACTCCTTGCCGTCGGCCAGGGTGACCTTGACGCCGTCGGCGGTGTACTCGGCCTTCGAGAAGAACGTGCCCAGGTTGAACTTGATGCCGCGCTTGCGGAACGCGCGCTCGAGCAGCTTCGAGGAGTTCTCGTCCTCGACCGGGACGAGGTGCTTCAGGCCCTCGATGACGGTGACGTCCGCACCGAAGGACTTCCACGCGGAGGCGAACTCGACGCCGATGACACCGCCGCCGAGGATGATCGCGGACTTCGGCACGCGGTCCAGGACGAGGGCGTGGTCCGAGGAGATGATGCGGTTGCCGTCGATCTCCAGGCCAGGCAGCGACTTCGGCACGGAGCCGGTCGCCAGGAGCACGTGGCGGCCCTGGATGCGCTGGCCGTTCACGTCGACGGAGGTGGGGGAGGAGAGCCGCCCCTCACCCTCGATGTACGTCACCTTGCGGGAGGCGACAAGCCCCTGGAGGCCCTTGTACAGGCCGGAGATGACACCGTCCTTGTACTTGTGGACCCCGGCGATGTCGATGCCCTCGAAAGTGGCCTTCACACCGAACTGCTCGCTCTCGCGGGCCTGGTCGGCGATCTCGCCCGCGTGGAGCAGGGCCTTCGTGGGGATGCATCCCCGGTGCAGGCAGGTGCCGCCGACCTTGTCCTTCTCGATCAGGGCGACGTCCAGGCCCAGCTGCGCCCCGCGCAGGGCCGCGGCGTAACCGCCACTACCACCGCCGAGGATCACTAGGTCGAAAACGGTGCTGGCGTCGTTCGCCACGTCACGTCCTCCATGCATGTGCGCCTACGCCGGTCTGCGGTGACCGGTCGGCGGCTGGTGTCCGGCCGCTCTTTCTTCGGCCCTGTGGTGGGGCCCTGTCCTGCCGAGCCCCATCTTCGCACTTGTCCGAAGCGAACGAGACGCCGGGCCGGGGTGTGAGACACCACACGCTCACATGTGAAGAGGCGGCTAGGTGAGGGCCCCAAGGGGCGCGGGGAACTGCGCGACCAGCCACAACCGGCCCGCAGCCGCCCACGCCCCTGAGCGACCGAGCTCCTAGGCGTACATCACCCCAGGTCACCGGAGGCAGTGAGCTCCGCCAGCCGCACCAACGTACGCACCGCGGTACCCGTACCTCCCTTGGGCGTGTACCCGAACGGCCCACCCTCGTTGAACGCCGGACCCGCGATGTCGAGGTGCGCCCAGGTGATCCCCTCGCCCACGAACTCCCGCAGGAAGAGCCCGGCGACCAGACCGCCACCCATCCGCTCACCCATGTTCGCGATGTCGGCGGTCGGGGAGTCCATGCCCTTGCGCAGATGCTCGGGCAGCGGCATCGGCCACGCCGGCTCGCCGACCTCCTCCGCGGCCTCGTGCACGGCCGTGCGGAACGCGTCGTCGTTGGCCATGATCCCGTACGTCCGGCTGCCCAGCGCCAGCATCATCGCCCCGGTCAGCGTCGCCACGTCGACGATCGCGTCCGGCTTCTCCTCCGACGCCGCCCACAGCGCGTCGGCCAGCACCAGCCGGCCCTCCGCGTCGGTGTTGAGGACCTCGACGGTCTTGCCGCTGTACATGCGCAGCACGTCACCCGGACGCACCGCGGACCCCGACGGCATGTTCTCGGCGAGCGCCAGCCACCCGGTGACGTTCACCTCGAGACCGAGCCGCGCGACGGCGACGACGGCGGCGAAGACGGCCGCCGCACCGCTCATGTCGCACTTCATCGTCTCGTTGTGACCGGCCGGCTTCAGCGAGATGCCGCCCGAGTCGTACGTGATGCCCTTGCCGACCAGCGCGAGGTGCTTCTTCGCCTTGGAGGAGGTGTACGACAGCTTCACCAGCCGCGGCTTGGCCTCGGAACCGCCGCCGACGCCCAGGATGCCGCCGTAGCCGCCCTTGACCAGCGCCTTGTCGTCGAGCACCTGCACCTTGAGGCCGTGCTCCTTGCCCGCGGCCTGCACGATGGCGGCGAAGGCCTCCGGGTACAGGTCGTTCGGCGGGGTGTTGATCAGGTCCCGAGCGCGGTTCAGCTCCTCCGAGACCGCCAGGGCCCGCTCGACGGCCGCCTTGTAGGCGCGGTCGCGGGGCTTGCCGCCCAGCAGGGCCACCTCGGCGAGCGGCGCCCTGCCCTTCTTCGGGTCCTTGCCGTTCTCCTTGTACGCGTCGAAGGAGTACGCGCCCAGCAGCGCGCCCTCGGCGATCGCACCGGCGTCCGCGGCGTCCGTCAGCGGCAGCGCGAACGCGGCCTTCTTCGAGCCGGTCAGCGCGCGGGCGGCCGTACCGGCGGCCCGGCGCAGCGCCTCGGCGTCGAAGGAGGAGTCCTTCTCGGGCTCCGGGCCGAGACCCACGGCCACCACGAGCGGCGTCTTGAAACCGGACGGCGCGGGCAGCTTCGTCACCTCGCCCTCTGCACCGGAGGCGCCGAGGGTCTCCAGGACGCCGGCGAGCTTGCCGTCGTAGGCCTTGTCCACGGCTTCGGCGCCCGGGGCGACGACCAGGCCCCCGGACCGGGCTGCAGCGCCCTTGGCGACACCGATCACGATCGCGTCGGCCCGCAGGCCGGGCGCCGCGGCGGTGCTGAGAGTGAGAGCAGTCACGGTGGTGAAATCTCGCTTCCGATGTGAAGTTCCAGTGGTCGAAACGGGTGGGTCGACCGGGCCCGACAGCCGACCCTAGATCTGCCTGAGAGGATGGCATCGACCGGGGCCTTCACCCCGTCGATGAACACCCGGACCGAGCCTACGCGCGTGGCGCGGTTTCGCTCATTCCTACGGGCGTTCACCTGTGGGTGGCGTCGTGGCCACTACTCAGCTCTCACGCCCCGTCACCTCGGTCACACTCGCTGTGTTCCCGGCGGCCGCTCTGTTCGCCGCTTTGCATGTTTTCCATGGATCCTCCCCGGATTTCCCGCAAAGGGGCCACATGAGGATCTTCTGGGGGGAAGGACACCCAATGGCGCAAAGTGCGCACAGATGGAAGGCCGCCGCCGCCGTCTCCACGGCGGCGGGGCTGATCGCGCTGGGCCTGGGGGCGCCCGGCGCCGCCGCGGCGACGACACCGCGCATCGATCTGAAGGTGCTGGTCGTGGACAACGGCGACAGCCCCGTCCAGGCCATCACCGCTCAGCTCAAGAACACCGGCATCCCGTACACCGTCGTCGACCTGAACGACGCGAACCGCCCCGCCATCACGGCCGCGTTCCTCGCCGACACCGTCAACGGCACGCCCCGGGCCAGATACCAGGGCGTCGTGCTGCCCAACGAGGCCCCGTTCGGGGCCGGTTCGGCGGAGCAGACCGCGCTGGAGACGTACGAGAAGACGTACGGCATCCCGCAGGTCGACGCCTACACCTGGGCGCACCCGGAGGTGGGCCTGGACTACAGCGCGTACTCCGGGACGCTGGACGGCCGGACGGCCGACGTCACCAAGGCAGGCAAGGCGGGCTGGTTCGGTTACCTCGACGGGGCCGTCACCTTCGAGGACAACTCCGCCTCGACGCAGGAGAGTTACGGCTTCGTCGCCACGCCTCGCACGGGCTTCACCAGCTACGTCGACGTCCCTGTGCCGGGCGGCACCGGCCGGGGCAGCCTGATCGGCGAGTACGCCCACGACGGCCGCCGCGAACTCGTCGTGACCTTCGCCTACAACCAGTACCAGCAGCAGTTCCGGGTGCTGGCCGGCGGCATCGTCGAGTGGCTGACCCAGGGCGTGCACCTGGGGCAGGCCCGCAACTACTTCGAGGTCCACGTCGACGACGTGTTCGCCCCCGACAGCCGCTGGGACACCGCACACAACTGCACTCCGGGCAACTTCGCCTGCCCCGGCGACGGCGCGGGGGCCGTCCCGATCCGGATGACCGCCGCCGACGCCCAGTACGCGGCGCAGTGGCAGCAGGAGCACGGCTTCAAGCTCGACATGGTCTACAACGCCGGTTCCGGCGAGGAGTGGAAGACCGAGAACGGCGGCACCGACGCGCTCGCCGCCCAACTGCTCGCCGACAAGGCCAAGTACCGCTGGATCAACCACACTTACACGCACAAGTTCCTCGGCTGCGTCCAGGACACCACCAGCGTGCCGTGGAGCTGCGCCAAGAACCCCGACGGCAGCACCCAGTACCTCAGCCGCGCCGACATCTCCGCGGAGATCAGCGACAACTACAACTGGGGCGTCGGCAAGGGCCTCCCGCTCAACCGCGCCGAACTGGTCACCGGCGAACACTCGGGCCTGCGCACCCTGCCCCAGCAGCCCGACGACAACCCCAACCTCGCGGGCGCGCTGGCCGCGAACGGAGTCAAGTGGATCGCCTCCGACAACTCCCGTGAACCCGAGCAGCGTTCGGTCGGCGGCAGCACCCTCACCGTGCCGCGCTACCCGATGAACGTGTACTACAACACGGGCACCGACGCGGAGATGGCCGACGAGTACAACTGGATCTACGCCTCGGCGGCCGACGGCGGCAGCGGCCTGTGCGAGAACAACCCGTCCTCCACCTGCCTGCCCGCGCCCCTCGACACGGCCACCGGCTACCGGTCGTACATCGTCCCGCGGGAGGCCCGCACCGCCCTCGGGCACGTGGTCTCGGGCGACCCGCGCCCGCACTACGCCCACCAGTCCAACCTGGCCGAGGACCGCACGCTCTACCCGGTCCTGAACAAGGTGCTGGCCGACTACCAGGCCCTGTTCGCCGACGACACCCCGCTGGAGAACCTCGCCCAGGCCGCCATCGGCACCGAACTCCAGCGCCGCGCCGCCTGGCAGGCCGCGCTGGCCTCCGGCAAGGTCACGGCGTACCGCGTCGGCACCACGGTGACGGTCACGGCCCCGAGCGGGACGCAGATCCCGGTGACGGCACCGGAGGGAACGAAGCAGCAGCTTCTTCTCGGTACGACCACCTTCGGTACGGCGTACGCGGGAAGGCGCTCGGCCTGGGGGACGCCCGCGGCACTGCAGTCGGCGCTGACGCTGAAACTGCCGTAAGCAGCAACGCCCCGAAGGGGCGCGGGGAACTGCGCGCTCGGCCACACCGAACCCGCAGTCGGCCATGGCGCGCAGTTCCCCCGAACAACATCCGCACAACAGGGGAGAACCGCGCGGCAATGCGCACGGGCAGACACGTCACCATGCTCACCGAAGGCACCTACCCGCATGTCCACGGCGGCGTCAGCACCTGGTGCGACCAGCTGGTCAAGGGCATGCCGGAGGTCGACTTCCACATCCTGTCGCTCACCGGCAGCGGCCGCGAACCCGTGACCTGGGAGCTACCACCGAACGTCTACCGCCACACCTCGGTCCCCACCTGGGGCCCGCGCCCGGGCCGCAGGTCCGCCCCCTTCGGCAGGGCGAGGCGCCGCTTCCTCGACTCCTACGAGCGTTTCCTGCTCTCCTTCCTGGACCCGGAGGCGGGGGACCCCCACGATTTCGGTGAGGCCCTCTACGACCTGGCCCGACTCGCCCGCGACGGACGGCTGTCGGCGGCCCTGCGCACGGAGTCCGCCCTGCGCTCCCTGATATGGATCTGGACGATGCCGCACCTGCCCACGGCCGCCGCCCGCCCCACGGTCCACGACGCCCTCACCGCCACCGACCTTCTCGAACACGCCCTGCGCCCGCTGGGCGTCCGCATCCCGGAGGACTCGGTGGCGCACGCCGTGAGCAGCGGCCTGGCCACGCTGCCGGCCCTCGCCGCCCACGCCCTCGACGGGGTGCCGTTCCTCCTCACCGAGCACGGCATCTACCTCCGCGAGCGCTACCTCGGTTACCGCTCCGACGCCCAACGCTGGCCGGTGAAGGCGTTCATGCTCGGCTTCTACCGCGAGCTCAACTCCCTCGGCTACCGGGCCGCCGACCTGATCACCCCCTGCAACCAGTACAACCGCCGCTGGGAGGAGCGCGGCGGCGCCGACGCCGACAAGATCCGCACTGTCTACAACGGCGTCGACCCGGCCGCCTTCCCGCACGCCGGCCCCGAGCCCGAGATCCCCACCCTCACCTGGTGCGGCCGCGTGGACCCCATCAAGGACCTGGAGACCCTGATCCGCTCCTACGCGATGGTCCGCGCCGAACTCCCGGAAACCCGCCTGCGCCTGTTCGGGCCGGTCCCACCGGGCGGCGAGGAGTACCGCACCCGCCTGGAGAAGCTCGCCGCCGAACTCGGCGTCACCGACGGCCTCACCTTCGAGGGCCGCATCAGCGAGGTCTGGCGCGCCTACGCCGCCGGCCACGTGGTGATGCTCTCCTCCATCTCCGAGGGCTTCCCGTTCTCCATCATCGAGGCCATGTCCTGCGGCCGTACGACGGTGTCGACGGACGTCGGCGGAGTACGCGAGGCCGTCGGCGACACCGGCCTGGTGGTCCCGCCGAGGGAGCCCGAGAAGATGGCGGCAGCGGCCCTGACCCTCCTCAGGGACGACGAACGCCGGCTGAAGCTCGGCGAGTTGTCCCGCCAACGAGTGATCGACCGCTTCACGCTCCGCCGCTCGGTGGACGCCTTCCGCACCATCTACCAGGAACTCGCGGGGCTGCCCGAGGTGTACGAGCCCGCGATCGAGACCGTCACCGACTGGACCCTGGAACTGCGCGACCCCTGGTACGCGGCGGTCGCGACGGACGGAACCGACTGGTGAGCGGCTCCCTCTGGCTGCCACCAGGCGCCCGCCCCGACACCTTCCCCACGATCCCCAAGCAGCGCACCACCCCCAGCTGGGCCGGCCCCGACCCCGTCGACGAACTCGCCGCCCGCCTCGACGACTTCGTGGCGGCGGCGGTCCACCCCGACGAGATCGCCGCGCTCCTGGAGTCCGACGGCCTGTCGGACGACCAGATACGCGAGCGGTACGGCGTGAAGAACTCCTTCGCGCTGGCCGAGGAACTCTACGAACGGGCCGCCCGCCGCCACCCCGAACCCCGGACCCCGCCCCATGACCCGTGGCGGATCAGCCTGTTGACCTGCCTGCTCCGGGGCGTGCTCTTCGCCCTCCCCGGCCTCGCCTACGTACTCGGTGCCGCGGACGCCCTTCCCCTCCTGGCCGCCGCCCTGACCGGCTGGACCTGGAACCAGGGCCTGGCCCATCGGGCGTACACCTGGCTGGGGTTGGGAGACGAGAGGGCGGCGAAGCGCAGTTTGCTGCTGGGGGCGCCGGCGGGGGTGGTGCTGGGTGCTGTGGTGGCATGGCTGGTGTCAGGCAGAGCGGATGGGGCCATGGTTTTCGCGGCGGGTCAGTCCTTGTACCTGGGAGCCTCGACGATCCTGCTGGTACGGGCCCGCGAACGAGCACTGCTGGTGGCCCTGTCGCCCATGGCGACAGGGGCAATCCTGACCCTGCTGCACCCCGTCCCGAACGCAGCGAGACTGACGTTGCTGCTGGCTTCCCTGCTGACGGTGACACTCCTGGCGTCACTTGAAGTCGTGCCTCAGGGCTGCGGACTCAAGGGGCGCGGGGCTGTATTGAATGTGCGGCTACCGCCGCGTGGGCGCGACCAGCCCCCACCCACCCGCAGACAACGAACAAGCCAAGGCCCCCCACTCATCGCGTCCTTCCCCTACGCCCTGTTCGGCCTGGCCACCGGCACCCTCGTCCTCCACGCAGCCCTCACCGACAACCTCACCGCCCTCGTCCTCACCCTGAGCATGGGCCCCGCCGAATACCTCCTCCACCGCCTCCGCAGCTCCACCCTCACCGCCCTACGCTCCACCACCACCCCCACCACCTTCCGCCGCACCACAACCCGCACCCTCCTGCACTGCCTCACCACCTACCTCCTCACCCTCCTCGCCCTGGCCCTGACCACGGGCATCGGCGCCACACCCCTGCTGCTCCTGGGCGCGGTCCTGTGGACGGCCCTGCTGCTCCAGTCCTTCGGCGCGATCCTCAGCACGACACTGATCTGCTCCACGGCGGCCCTGGCCCAGACCCTCGCCCTGCTGACCCACACCGGCAGCCCGCACACCGTCGCCCTGACCGTGTACGCGACCGCCGCCACGGCCCAAGCAGCGCTGTCCTGCGCCCTGTTGGGGAAAGCGACCGCCCACCGATGACGAACCTCCTGCTTCCGTACTACGAGCACCCGTCCGTCCGCCCCGCGGAATGGGACGCGATCATCGCGGCGGCCCCCCACCTCTACGCGGTCGTCCTCAACCCGGCGAGCGGCCCCGGCGACCACCCCGACGAGGCGTTCGTCGAGGTGGCCGCCCGGCTCAGAGCCGCAGGCGTACGGACCCTCGGTTACGTCGACACCGCCTACGCCCACCGCCCCCACACCGACGTCGTCCGCGACCTCGCCCACCACCGCGACTGGTACGGCACGGACGGTGCCTTCCTGGACCAAGTGGCCACAGGAGAAGCCGAATTCACCTACTACCGCCGCCTCGCGACAGCGGCCCGAGGCACCCTCGCCCTCAACCACGGAACCGCCCCGCACCCCTCCTACGCCCGCATCGCCGACGTCCTCGTGACGTTCGAGGGCCCCTGGAAGTCGTACCTCCACCTGGGCCCACCGAAGTGGCGCGGCGGCACGGACGTACGGCTGTGCCATCTCGTGTACGGCGTCCCGCGTGGCGCGGATCTCGCGGTGCACGGGCCGGATCTGTACTGCGGGGTGCCCGGCATGGGTGATCATCCTTGGGGTACGTTGCCCCACACCCTGGAGCCCGCTCAGTGAGACGCCTTCTGTGGCTGTTGCCCGTCCTCCTCCTCGCCGCCTGCACCACGGCCCAGGACGGAAAGCCGAGCCCCCGCTGGCAGCCCACCCCCGGTCTGGCCTGGCAGTGGCAGCTGAGCGGCCGGACGATCGACACCTCCGTCGACGTCCCGGTCTACGACATCGACGGCTTCGACCAGCCGAAGGCGACCGTGACCGCCCTGCACCGCAAGCACCGCAAGGTGATCTGCTACCTCTCCACCGGCGCCTGGGAGGACTGGCGGCCCGACGCGAAGAAGTTCCCCAAGTCGGTGATCGGCCGCGGCAACGGCTGGGAGGGCGAGCGCTGGCTGGACATCCGGCAGGTCGATGTCCTTGAGCCGCTCATCGCCGCCCGCATGGACATGTGCAAGGACAAGGGCTTCGACGCGGTGGAGCCGGACAACATGGACGGTTACAAGAACCGCACGGGATTCGACCTCCACGCCTCCGACCAGCTCCGCTACAACCGTCTGATCGCGAAGCTCGCGCACGACCGGGGCATGGCGGTGGGCCTGAAGAACGACCTGGACCAGATCCCGCAGCTGGTGCACGACTTCGACTTCGCGGTCAACGAACAGTGCGCCCAGTACGACGAGTGCGCGGCCAACACGCCCTTCATCAAGGCGGGCAAGGCCGTGTTCCACGTGGAGTACGAGCTGCCGACGAGTGCCTTCTGCGCCCAGTCGCGCCGGCTGAAGCTGAGCTCGATGGCGAAGAAGTACGAGCTGGGAGTGTGGCGCCGGGCCTGCTAGCCGCCGAAGCTGAGGACGACCAGCGCCGTCGTCGCCGCGGTCTCCGCGAGCCCGCCGAACACGTCCCCGGTGATCCCGCCGAAGCGGCGCGTGCAGTGCCGCAGCAGCAGCTCGGCGGCGGCAAGGGCGGCCACGACGGCGACGACAGGACCGTAGCTCCCCACCAGCAGCCCACCCCCGCCCGCCGCCACCAGCACGGCGACGACGACCCCGACCGCGCCCCCCACCGGCACCACCCCCGCCACCGCCGCCCCCAGCCCCTCCGGCCGGGCGGCCGGCACCCCGGCGCGGGCCGCCAGGGTCAGCGCGAGCCGCGCGACGACCGCCGCGACGACGGTGGCCACAGCGCCCCGGGTCCAGGAGTCGTCGTAGGCCCGTGCCAGCGCGGCCACCTGGCCCAGCAGCACGAAGACGAGGGTGATCACCCCGAACGGCCCGATGTCCGACTGCTTCATGATCCGCAGCGCGTCCTCCGCGGGCTTGCCGCTGCCGAGTCCGTCGGCGGTGTCGGCGATGCCGTCGAGATGCAGGCCCCGGGTCAGTACGGCCGGGACCGCGGCCGAGCCGACCGCGGCGAGCAGCGCCCCCGAGCCCAGCCACAGCAGCGCCAGCCCGACGCCCGCCGCCAGCCCGCCGATCACCACACCCACCAGCGGGGCGCACAGCATGCCACCGCGCGCCGCCTCCCGGTCCCAGCGGCTCACCCGGACGGGGAGCACACTCAGGGTGCCGAAGGCGAAACGGAGACCGTGGAGACGGCCGTGGACCTGCGGAGACGTGGACACGCCCGGAAGAGTAGCCCGGCCACCGGCCCCGCCAGACAGCGGCCACCGCCCCGCCCGACAGCCCACCACCCGGCCCCCGTACCCCGGTCGCCGCACCCGCCGGGCGGGCTGCCCCTCCTGGACCGACACTGGGCCCATGGGCCACTGGCTGCACCGCAACATCGTCGAACCAGGCAAACTGCCCCTGCTCCTGGCCCTGACCGCGTTCGTCGTCACCTTCCTCGTCACCCGGGTCATCACCCGCCTCATCCGCGCGGGCAAGGGGCCGTTCGGCAACATCAGCTCCGGCGGGGTGCACATCCACCACGTGGTGCCCGGGGTGATCCTGACGGTCCTCGGCGGTTTCGGGGCGGTCGCCAGCGGACGGCACGGCTTCGGGTCGGCGGCGTTCGCGGTGGTCTTCGGGGTCGGCGCCGGTCTGGTGCTGGACGAGTTCGCGCTGATCCTGCACCTGGACGACGTCTACTGGACGGAGGAGGGCAGACAGAGCGTCGAGGTCGTCGTCCTCACCGCGGCGCTGGTCGGGCTGATGCTGTCCGGGTTTGCCCCGTTCGGGGTCAACGACATGAGCCAGGAGGAGCTCAAGGACCGCGGCAGCGTCATCTCGACCGTCCTGATCAACTTCCTCTTCGCCCTCGGCGTGCTCCTCAAGGGCAAGACGCGGATGGCGATCTTCAGCGTGGTCGTCCCGTTCGTCGGCATCATCGGGCTCGTCCGCCTGGCCCGCCCCGGCTCACCCTGGGCCCGCCGCCTCTACCGCCGCCGCCCCCGGGCCCGCGCCAAGGCCACCCTGCGCGCCTACCGCCACGACCGCCGCTGGGCGGGCCCCCGCCGCCGCCTTCAGGACCTGATCGGCGGCAAGCCCGACCCGGACCCCGCACTCGAAGCCGGCCGCCGGTGACGCTGCCGCAGGGCCGACACCCCGCACAGCGCCAGCACCGCCACGATCGCCGCCAGATGCTCCTTGCCCGCGAGGTTGTCCTTCAGTACGACCTCGACCACCATCGCGCCGATCACCACCCCCGCGGTGACGTACGCCCGGTACCGCCACCCGAGGAACACGGCCAGCCCCACCACCGCCGCCGACGGGCCGGTGTCGACGACCAGCGCGTCCGAGGCGGGCAGGCCGAACGGGCTGTCGGGGCCCAGCCAGATGCCCACGCGCGCGTACAGCGTGCCGGCGAGCGTGGCGACGTACGCGATGACGAGCGTGCGCCACCAGCCCAGACAGATCTCCGCGATGCCGAAGACCAGCAGGATCTGGGCGAGGGCGCCCCAGACGGGGAGGTCGAGGGCGGGGACGAACAGCGACAGCGGAGTACGGAGCAGAGCCAGCCACAGCGGGTCCTCGGCCCGTACCGCCCCCACGTCCTCGACGAACCGGAAGCCCCACGACTGGTTGTGCACGAGGTGCAGCACCGCCGTCAGACACACCGCCCCGATCGTCATCGGCACCGCCCGCCACCGCCGCCGCACCAGCGGCCCGCGCACGGCGACGTACAGCGGCCCCCATTCGGTACGGGCCCAGCGGGCGAGTGTCGTCATCTCTGCTTCTCCAGGTGTGTCCGGTGCACCCCCGGCAGCTCCAGGAACCCTTCCGCGCGCGCCGAGGCGAGCCCGATGCGCGGCAGGTCCGCGCTCTTCTCGAAGAGCAGGAACCGCGGCTCCCAGATGGGCCGGTACTTGGCGTTGGCGCGGTACAGGGACTCGATCTGCCACCAGCGCGAGAAGAAGCTGAGCAGCGACCTCCACAGCCGCAGCACCGGACCCGCACCGAGCCGTCCACCACGTTCGAAGACCGACCGGAACATCGCGAAGTTGAGCGAGACCTGAGTGATCCCCATCTCGCGGGCCCGCAGCAGCAGCTCGATCACCATGAACTCGACCAGTCCGTTGTCGGAGTCCCGGTCCCGCCGCATGAGATCGAGCGACAGCCCGTGCGGCCCCCACGGCACGAACGACAGCAGAGCCTTCAAGTCACCTACGGCGTCCGTGCATTCGAGCATCACACAACGCCCGTCCCGCGCGTCCCCGAGCCGCCCCAGCGCCATGCTGAACCCGCGCTCGGTGGCCCCGTCCCGCCAGTCGTCGGCCCGCTTGACCAGCGTGGCCATCTCCACGGCCGGGATCTCCTCGTGCCGCCGGATCCGCACCGCGTACCCGGCCCGCCGCACCCGGTTGTGGGCCTGTCGCACGGTCCGCATGGCCCGCCCCTCAAGGGTGAACTCGGCGACCTCCACCAGTGCCTCGTCCCCGAGTTCCAGCGCGTCGAGCCCGTGCCGCGCGTACACGGTCCCCGCCTCCTCGCTCGCCCCCATCACCGCCGGGATCCACCCGTGCGCCCGCGCCTGGTCGAGCCACGGCTCGATGGCGCCGGGCCAGGCCTCCGGGTCGCCGAGCGGATCCCCGGAGGCCAGGGCCACACCTCCCACGACGCGATAGGCGACGGCGGCCTTGCCGCTCGGCGACCAGACGACGCTCTTCTCCCGGCGCAGCGCGAAGTAGCCCAGCGAGTCCCGCTCGCCGTGCCGGTCGAGCAGCTCCCGCAGCCGTTTCTCGTCGTCGTCGGTGAGCGGGTCGACGGCACGGCGGGAGCGGAAGGCGGCGTAGAGGACGGCGAGGAGGAGGACCGTGCTGAGCCCGTTGACGGTGACGTCGACCCAGTTGGGGGTGGCGATGCCGGGGGAGCGGAAGTCGGTGATGGAGACCAGGCGCAGGGTGCCGTAGCGCCAGCAGGCGGCGAAGGTGGAGTGCCGCTCGTTGGTCACCGTCACCAGCAGCGCCGCGAGCAGCGAGGAGGCGAGGAGTCCGCCCGCGCCGACGGCGGCGGCCAGCTTCGGGTTGGCCCGGTCGCCCTTGGCGTAGAACTCCCGCCGCCCGAGCACCAGCGCGCCCACGAAGGCGGCGGTCAGGCCCAGCGACACCCAGTTCTGCGGATGCCGCCGGATCTCCGGGAACACCATGGCGAACGCCAGCAGCGCGAGGAACGCCCCGCTCAGGCCGAGGTTGAGCAGCCATGCGGCCCGCTTGCGGCGCCGCATGGTGATCGCCAGGAACGCCGTGAAGACCCCGGAGGCGAAGCCGGCGGTCAGCAGATACGGCGTGAACAGATCCTCCTGGTTGTGCCGCCGCACGTCCTGCCCCAGGGACACCCACACCGCACTGAGGAAGTTGACGAACGCGACGAGCCGGAGGTACCAGACGGCAAAACGTGCGTATCCCATGAAGTGGGATCAAACCACTCCCTCGCCGTGACACTGCTCAACCACGACGGCGGTGCCGAACCGGCCGTCGGCTACTCCTCCTTCTCCGGCTCCTCGCCAAGAGCCGCCTTCTCCGGCAGCTCGGCCGCCAAGGCCGCCGCGGCCTGCACCAACGGCAGCGCCAGCAGCCCCCCGGCGCCCTCTCCCACCCGCACTCCGTGGTCGAGCAGCGGTTCGAGGGCCATCCGGTCCAACGCCTTCGCCTGACCCGGCTCCCCGGAGTCGTGCGCGGCCAGCCACCAGTCCGGCGCCCGGAAGGCGATCCGCTGCCCGACCAGCGCACAGGCGGCGACCACCACACCGTCCAGGACCACCGGCAGCTTCCGCACCGCGGCCTGCAACAGGAACCCGGTGATCGCGGCGAGGTCGGCGCCGCCCACGGTCGCGAGCAGCTGCAACTGGTCGCCCAGCACCGGCCGCGCCCGCCGCAACGCGTCCCGGATCGCCGCGCACTTGCGCATCCACGCCAGGTCGTCGATCGCGAGCCCGCCCCGCCCGGTCACCACCGACGCGTCGGTCCCGCACAGCGCGGCGATGAGCACGCCCGCCACCGTGGTCCCGCCGACGCTCACATCGCCGAGCACCACCAGATCCGTACCGGAGTCGGCCTCCTCGTCGGCGACGGCCATCCCGGCCCGGAACGCGGCCTCCGCCTCCTCCAGGGTCAGCGCGTCCTCGACGTCGATACGACCGCTGCCGCGCCGCACCCGATGCCGTACGACGTCCTCCGGCAGCGTGTCCGGGTCGGTGTCCAGCGCCATGTCGACGACCCGCACCGGCACCCCGAGCCGCCGCGCGAGCACCGACACCGGCCGCCCGCCCTCCAGCACCTCGCGCACCAACTCCCCGGCGCTGCCCGCCGGCCGGGCCGAGACGTCGAGCTCGGCGATGCCGTGGTCACCGGCGAAGAGCACCACCCGCGGCCGTTCGACCGGACGTACCGGCACGGCGGACTGCGCGGCGGCCAGCCACTCACCGAGGTCGTCGAGGCGGCCCAGCGACCCGGGGGGCACGATCTGGCGCTCACGACGCGCCTCGGCGTCGCGGCGCACCCCGCCGTCGGGGCGCTCGATCAGATCGGAGAAGTCGTCGAGATTAAGCGAGCTCATTCGCCGAACAGTACCGGCACCGGTCGAACGGAACGGCGGCACAGGGGCACCACGCACACCGCACGTCGTTGCTCCCAAGATCGAGATCCCATACGTTCCGTTTTGCAGTGGATTGTCGTATGTCTCAGGGAGCCCCCATGAAACGCCTGCGCGCCCGACTCACCGACCTCGACCGCAGACGGCGCCACCGCTCGACGGCCCGCGCGATGCTGCGCCTGAACCCCGAACCGGAGAGCTGGCTGGACGTCGGCACCGGCGAGGCCCACTTCCCGGCCGAGGCCAAGGCGTTCTTCCCGTACACCTCCTTCGACGGCCTCGACACGACCACGGCCGTGCTCGTGGCCCGCGAGGCGGAACGACTGGAGGAGGCCTACATCGGCACCCCGGCGGCCCCGCACCTCACCCAGGCCCTGACCGCCCGCTACGACGTGATCAGCGTCCTGAAGCCGGTCACGGAGCTCGGCGCGGTCCTGACGTTCCTCCGCCCGGGCGGCCATGTGCTGGTGGAGACCGAGGGAGCCACCGACGCGCTCCGCGGGGAACTCGAAGCCGCCCACTGCACGATCCTCCCGACCACCCGCCCCCCCGCCCTCGACCGCCTGTCGAGGACGACGCGAGTGATCGCCCGCAGACAGGCGCAGCAGACCTCAGCCCCGTAGCACCAGCGCCTGCCCCGCCACCACCAGCAGCACCTGCTCGCACTCCCCGGCGAACGCCGCGTTCAGCCGCCCGAGTTCGTCCCGGTAACGCCTCCCGGACGCGGTGGCGGGCACGATCCCCGACCCCACCTCGTTCGACACGGCGACGACGGTCCGCCGGGTCGCCCGCACCGCGTCCGTCAACTCCCGCACCCGCTTGCGCAGCGCCCGCTCCCCGCCGCCGGCCCACTCCGCGTCGTCCCACGCCCCGACGGCGTCCATCGCGTCCGTCAGCCACAGCGACAGACAGTCGATCAGCAGCGGCGGCCCCTCCTCGGCCAGCAGCGGCACCAGGTCACAGGTCTCCGCCGTACGCCAGGAGCCCGGCCGCCGCTCCCGGTGCGCGGAGACCCGCGCTGCCCACTCCCCGTCCCCGTTCCGCGTCCCGCCGGTGGCCACGTACAGCACCTCGGGGAACGCCTCAAGGCGCCGCTCGGCCTCCACCGACTTCCCGGACCGCGCCCCGCCCAGCACCAGCGTCCGCCGCGGCACATCCGGTACGTCCTCGTAGGCGCCGACGGTCAGCGTCGTCCCGTCGGGCACGGCCCGCGCGCCCGCCGCCGCGAGCCGGCGCCGCAACTCACCGCCCGGCGGCACGTCGTGGTCCAGATGCACGGCGACGACATCGGTGGTCGGCCCCACGGCCCCCACCGCCCGAAGCCTGGCCAGCGCGTCCGGCCGCCCCACGACATCGGCGAGGACCATGTCGTACACGTCCTTGCCGTTCTCCTCCAGCCCCGCCGGAGCGCCCCCGGGCGGCAGATACAGCAACCGCTGCCCGTCCGGCCCGGTCACCGCGTACCCGGTGCCGGGCGTGTCCATCGCCACCGCCCGCACCCGATGCCCCGTCAGCAGCGCCAACTCCCGCCCGTCCGGCACCCGCCCCGGCTGCGGCAGCCCCGCCGGCACCTCCACGGCGGGCCCGACCTGCGGATGCGACAACAGCACCTGCCGTACGCCCCCGAGCGAGCGCCCGGCCCGAGCGGCGGCGAAGGCGACACCGGGCGTCAGATCGAGCATGAGCGCCCCGTCGACGAGCAGCGCGGTGGCGGCCCGGGCGTCAACACCGAGCGCGACAGCACACGAGGAACAGGGGCAGGAGGGCCGGGGCAGCCCCGTGGGCCCCCCGGTACCGAGCAAAGTCACGTCCACAAGACAGATTTTCGCCGGTAACTTCTGATCATGCGCGCGCTGCATGCCGTTAAGGGGCGCGGGGAACTGCGCGATCACCCCCCACGCAGCCGCAGACAACCGAATAGGCTCTGAACCCTAGTCATACCCGGGAGGCGTACATGGCGGCATGGACGTGGCGATTCGAGAAGGCCGACGGGACGGAGGTCCAGCCCGCGGTGCAGCCCGAGGAGTTCACCACCCAGGGCGACGCCGAATCATGGGTCGGCGAGTTCTGGAAGGACCTTGTCGAGGGCGGCGCGGATCAGGTGCACCTCTTCGAGGACGACACGAAGATCTACGGTCCGATGAGCCTGCACGCCGAGGAGGCGTAGGACCTGGGAGAAAAAGGGGGGCGGCCTGCTCGGGCCGCCCCCTTCTCACTGCTCGCCCAGCGTCACGTCCACCGTCTTCTCGTCCCCGTCCCGCGTGTACGTCACCGACGTCTTGTCACCCGGCGATCTTGCCGCCAGTGCCTCGGAGAGGGACGTGATCGTGGTGACGTCGGTGTCACCCAGCTTGGTGATGATGTCGCCGGCCTCCAGACCGGCCTTGTCCGCGGCCCCGCGGCTCTTCACCTCGACGACGGCCACCCCCGCGGCCTGGAAGCTGTCGTCGACGACCGTGCGCCCGGTGATGCCGAGCGCGGCCCGGCCCGAGTCGGTGACCTTGCCGTTCTCGACGATCTGGCCGGCGACCGTCTTCACCATGGACGCGGGGATGGCGAACCCGATCCCGGGTGCCGCGCTGTTGCCGAAGTTGGGGTCGGTCGCGGCGAGCGTCGGGATGCCGATGACCTGCGCGTCGAGGTTGACGAGGGCGCCGCCGCTGTTGCCGGGGTTGATGGCCGCGGAGGTCTGCACCATGTTGCCGATCGTCGCGCCCGTACCGCCGTCCGAGCGGCCCTCGGTGACGGTCCGTCCGGTCGCCGAGACGATGCCCTGCGTCACGCTGGACGACAGTCCGAGCGGCGAGCCCATGGCCAGCACGATCTGGCCGACCTGGACCTTCGAGGAGTCCGCGAACGTCGCCGCCTTCAGCCCGTCCGGCACCTTGTCCAGCTTGATGACGGCGAGGTCCTGCTCCGGATAGGAGTAGACGAGCTTCGCCGACAGGGTGTTCTCGTTGTTGGCGGTGGTGACCTGGAAGGTCTTCTCGTTGCCGACGACGTGCGCGTTGGTGACGATGTGTCCCTTGTCGTCGTAGACCACCCCGGAGCCCAGGTCACCGGAGGCCTGGATCTGCACGACCGACGGCAGGACCTCCTTGATGACCTTCTGGTAGGCGTCCTGGAGGGCGTTGTCGACGGCGGGAGCGGCGGCCTGGGTGGTCGGGTCCTGCCGCTCACCGGAAGAACCGGAGGAACCGGAGCCGGAACATCCGGCGAGCAGCGCGACGCAACAGGCGAGCGCGGCGAAGGGCGTGACAAGGCGTGGGGCACGGCGGCGGTGAGCGTCCATGCCCCGAGTCTCACTTCAGAGTGAATGTCCGGCTTGCGCTGTACCCCCGAACGGGCGCTTCAGGGCCTGTCCGGCGGATCGTGCCGCGGACAGGCCCTAGCCGCGCACCCCGCACAGGTGCAGCAGCGCCGCGACCGCCCGGTACGGATCGGTCCGCCCGGCCCGCTCCTCGGCCGCCAGCAGCGACTCCAGGTCGGCCGGGATCTCCGCCCCGTCCACCGCGGTGTCCGTGAAGACCCGTACGCCGTACCAGGCCTGGAGCGGCGCCCCGATCCCGGCCAGCGTCGCGGTCAGCGCCGCGAGCCGGTCGGCGCGTACGTCGAGGCCGAGACGGTTGGTGTACGAGACGGTGTCGAAGGAGGCGAGCGCCGTCGCCCAGTCACCGGACAGCCCCGGCCGCATGGCCAGCGCGTCCGCGTTGCGCACCAGCAGCGACACCAGCCCGCCCGGCGCGAGCATCCGCCCCAGGCCCGCCAGCAGGGCGTCCGGCTCCTCGACGTACATCAGCACGCCATGGCACAGCACCACGTCGAAGCTGCCGGGCAGGAAGTGCACCCCGGTGTCCCGGCCGTCGCCCTGGACCAGCCGCACCCGCTCCCGGATGCCCTCCGGCTCACCCGCCAGGGACTCCCGGGCGGCGGCGAGCATCGTCGCGTCCTTCTCGACGCCGGTCACCTGATGACCGGCCCGGGCCAGCCGCAGCGCCTGCGTGCCCTGGCCCATGCCCACGTCGAGCACGCGCAGTCGCTGCCCGACCGGGAAACGTCCGGCTATCTGCTCGTCGAGCTGCCGGGCCACCAGCTCCTGTCGTACGACGTCCCGCAGTCCGCCCAGCTTGTTCAGCCAGGCCTCCGCGCCCCCGGTGAACGGCGTTGTGCTCAGGGCCGCTCTCCGCGCTTGACCTGCGGCTTGGGCAGCCGGAGCCGGCGCATCTGGAGGGAGCGCATGAGGGCGTAGGCCACCGCGCCCTTCCGGTTGTGGTCCGGGAAGCGCTCGGCGAGCCGCTTCTTCAGGCGGAAGCCGGTGAGGATCGAGTCGAGCACGATCAGCACGATCACGACGAGCCACAGCAGCAGCGCGATGCTCTGCAGCGCGCCCACCTGCACCATGCTCAGCACGAGGATGATCACGGCCATCGGCAGGAAGAACTCCGCCACGTTGAACCGCGAGTCGATGGTGTCGCGGGCGAACTTGCGGACCGGGCCCTTGTCACGCGCGGGCAGGTACCGCTCGTCACCGCCGGCCAGCGCCTGGCGCTGCCGCTCCATCGCGGCACGACGCTCGTCGCGCTGGCGCCGGGCGGCGTCCTTGCGCGTCGTCGTGGTGTTGGCGACGCTGCGGCGCTGGGACTGGCTCTCACTCCGCTTGGGAGTGGGGCGACCCTTGGGGGCCTGCGGATCGCGGGGCTGCTTGGAGTCGGTCACCGGGGCCTGGGCGGCGGTGGCCTTCTCTTCCTTGGTGGCACGGCTACGGAACACAAAACCCAAGGGTACGGGGTGCCCGGGGTTGGACCCCAGCCCGGTGGGGAACGATCCGGCAACACCAGTCGTCATGTAGGGGGACAGAGGGGACGTCCGGTGACCGACTGCTCACCCTGAAGGTCACCTACTCCTCACGCCGGAGCAAGGCCTGGGGCAGTCGTCCTTGGGGATGAGCGCATCCGTCCCCGAACAGTGCGTCAATGGATGCAGGGCCCGTACTGTGGGTTCTGTCGCAGAGCTGGAGCTGGAGTCCGTCAGAAGGGGGCGCGCGAAGCCCATGAGCGGTGTCATGAAGCGTATGGGGATGATCTTCCGCGCGAAGGCGAACAAGGCCCTTGACCGGGCCGAGGACCCTCGCGAAACCCTCGATTACTCGTACCAGAAGCAGCTGGAGCTGCTCCAGAAGGTCCGCCGCGGGGTGGCCGACGTGGCCACGTCCCGCAAGCGCCTGGAACTCCAGCTCAACCAGCTGCAGTCGCAGTCCTCCAAGCTGGAGGACCAGGGCCGCAAGGCGCTCGCGCTCGGCCGCGAGGACCTCGCCCGTGAGGCGCTGTCCCGCCGGGCCGCCCTCCAGCAGCAGGTCACGGACCTGGAGACCCAGCACGCGACGCTCCAGGGCGAGGAGGAGAAGCTCACCCTGGCGGCCCAGCGGCTCCAGGCCAAGGTCGACGCCTTCCGTACGAAGAAGGAGACCATCAAGGCCACGTACACCGCGGCCCAGGCCCAGACCCGCATCGGCGAGGCCTTCTCCGGCATCTCCGAGGAGATGGGCGACGTCGGCATGGCCATCCAGCGCGCCGAGGACAAGACCGCCCAGCTGCAGGCCCGCGCGGGCGCGATCGACGAACTCCTCGCCTCCGGAGCCCTCGACGACCAGTCCGGCATGCACAAGGACGACATCCAGGCCGAGCTGGACCGGCTCTCCGGTGGTACGGATGTAGAGCTGGAACTGCAGCGCATGAAGGCCGAGCTGGCCGGAGGCTCCTCCTCCCAGCAGGCCATCGAGGGTGGCGCGAGCCAGTCGCAGTCCCAGCAGCAGCCGCAGGACACCCCGCGCTTCGACAAGCAGTGACGGACGGCGGGGCCCACGCCTAGGAGGGCGACATGATCGTACGGATCATGGGGGAGGGGCAGGTGAGGCTGGCCGACGGCCACCTCACCGAGCTGAACAAGCTGGACGACGAGCTGTTGGCCGAGATGGAGAACGGCGACGGGCCCGGCTTCCGCCGCACCTTCGACGCCCTCCTGGCCAAGGTCAGGGAGCTCGGCGACCCGGTGCCGGACGACTCCCTGGAACCTTCGGACCTGATCCTCCCGTCCCCGGACGCGACGCTGGACGAGGTCCGGGAGATGCTGAGCGACGACGGGTTGATCCCGGGGTGACTTTTTAGCGGGGGTCCGGGGGCGCAGCCCCCGGTGCGGCCGCGACCGACGCCGGGCAAGAAGACAGCAAACCTACAGGTGGCCCCCGTTCCGCCCCCGGCAGGGCACCCGTACCTTGTCAGACGTGAGTACCGTCGATCGCATCCGGCACCAGCTGAAGGCGCACCCCCTGGCGCTGGACGCGATCCTCGCGGTCGGCGTCCTCGCCTGCATGGTGGTCGGCTCCTTCGTGGACCCGCGCGGCCCCGACGGAGTCACCTGGGGCATCCGCACCCCGGACCCGCTCAGCCTCGTCCTCATCGGCCTCAGCGCCGCCGCGCTCGTCTTCCGCCGCCGCGCCCCCATCACGGTCCTCGCCCTCACCGGCACCTTCTCGATCGTCGAGTGCGTCACCGGCGACCCCCGCGCCCCCGTCGCCATGTCCGCGGTGATCGCCCTCTACACCGTCGCCTCCACCACCGACCGCCCCACCACCTGGCGGGTCGGCCTGCTCACGATGACCGTCCTCACCGCCGCCGCCATGCTCGGCGGCCCCCTGCCCTGGTACGCCCAGGAGAACCTCGGCATCTTCGCCTGGACCGGCATCGGCGCCACCGCGGGCGACGCGGTCCGCAGCCGCCGTGCCTTCGTGCAGGCCATCCAGGACCGCGCCGAGAAGGCGGAACGCACCCGTGAGGAGGAGGCCCGCCGCCGCGTCGCCGAGGAGCGGCTGCGCATCGCCCGCGATCTGCACGACGTCGTCGCCCACCACATCGCCCTCGTCAACGTCCAGGCGGGCGTCGCCGCGCACGTCATGGACAAGCGGCCCGACCAGGCCAAGGAGGCGCTGTCCCATGTGCGCGAGGCCAGCCGCTCCGCGCTCAACGAACTCCGCGCCACCGTCGGCCTGCTCCGGCAGTCCGGCGACCCCGAGGCCCCGACCGAGCCCGCCCCCGGCCTCGACCGCCTCGACGAACTCGTCGGCACCTTCCGCAGCGCGGGCCTGCATGTCGAGGTCGCCCGCGCCGACGCCGGCACCACCCTGCCCGCCGCCGTCGACCTGGCCGCCTACCGGGTCATCCAGGAAGCCCTCACCAACGTCCAGAAGCACGCCGGCGGCGAGGCCAAGGCCGAGGTCAGCGTCGTCCGCGTGGGACCGAACATCGAGATCACCGTCCTCGACAACGGAGCCGGCGAGGGGGAACCCGCGGACGGCGGCGGACACGGGCTGCTCGGCATGCGGGAGCGCGTCACCGCCCTGCGCGGCACCCTCACCACCGGTCCCCGTTACGGTGGCGGCTTCCGCGTCCATGCGATCCTGCCGGTCAAGACCCGCGGCCGCGGCGCCGCCGACCCCGTATGACCGACCCGCGGAACTCAGGCGCACCCCGCGGCAGTTGTCGTAGCACTGGACCGTCTCCCGTAGAGGACCCCGTATGACCATCCGCGTCCTGCTCGCCGACGACCAGGCCCTGCTGCGCAGCGCCTTCCGGGTGCTCGTCGACTCCGAGCCCGACATGGAGGTCGTGGGGGAGGCCTCCGACGGGGCGGAGGCGGTGCGGCTGGCCAAGGAGGAGCGGGCCGATGTCGTGCTGATGGACATCCGGATGCCCGGCACCGACGGTCTCGCCGCCACCCGCATGATCAGCGAGGACCCGTCCCTCGCCCAGGTCCGCGTGGTCATCCTGACGACGTTCGAGGTCGACGACTACGTGGTGCAGTCGCTGCGGGCCGGCGCCTCCGGCTTCCTCGGCAAGGGCAGCGAGCCCGAGGAGCTGCTCAGCGCGATCCGGATCGCGGCCGGCGGCGAGGCGCTGCTGTCCCCGGCCGCCACCAAGGGCCTCATCGCCCGCTTCCTCGCCCAGGGCGACGCCGACGAGACCGCGGACCCCGCCCGCACCGCCCGGCTGGAGGCACTGACCGTGCGGGAGCGGGAGGTCCTCGTCCAGGTCGCCGGCGGACACTCCAACGACGAGATCGCCGAGCGGCTGGAGGTCAGCCCGCTGACCGTGAAGACGCACGTCAACCGGGCCATGGCGAAACTGGGCGCGCGGGACCGGGCGCAGCTGGTGGTGATCGCCTACGAGTCGGGGCTGGTACGTCCAAGGGTGGAGTGAACTCCACCCCGGCGTACTGCGGCCGGAGTATGCGCCGGATAAGGAAATGGACCTGGGGGCTACGAAACACCCGCCCCACAGGACACAGGGTGTAGGGGCCGCTTCTGCCGCTCACAGAATTGAGATCCCTGACCCATGTCCTGGCTGTCGAAGTTCAGCCTCGCCCAGCGTGCCCTGATAGGCCTGATGTCGATCATCGCGCTCGCCTTCGGCGCGATCGCGATCCCCCAGCTCAAGCAGCAGCTGCTGCCTTCCATCGAGCTGCCCATGGTGTCCGTGCTGGCCCCCTACCAGGGCGCCGCCCCGGACGTCGTCGAGAAGCAGGTCGTCGAGCCCCTCGAGGACAGCCTCGAAGCCGTCGACGGCATCGAGGGCGTCACCTCGACGGCCAGCGAGGGCAACGCCGTGATCATGGCGTCCTTCGACTACGGCCCCGACACCAAGCAGCTCGTCGCCGACGTCCAGCAGGCCGTCAACCGGGCCCGCGTCCAGCTCCCGGACTCCGTGGACCCGCAGGTCATCGCCGGTTCCACGGACGACATGCCGACCGTCGTGCTCGCCGTCACCTCGGAGAGGGACCAGCAGGCCCTCGCCGACCAGCTCGACAAGACGGTCGTCCCGGAGCTGAAGTCCATTGACGGCGTCGGCCAGGTCACCGTCGACGGCGTCCGCGACCTCCAGGTCACCGTCACCCCGGACGACGCCAAGCTCGCGAAGGCCTCTCTCACCTCGGCCGCCCTCGCCCAGGCCCTCCAGGCGGGCGGCGCGACCGTCCCGGCCGGCTCCTTCGACGAGGACGGCGCCAACCGCACCGTCCAGGTCGGCGGCGGCTTCACCTCGGTCGCGCAGATCCAGGACCTGATGGTCACCGGCGCGGCCGGAGGCAAGCCCGTGCGGCTCGGTGACGTGGCCACCGTGAAGCAGGAGGAGGCCGCCCCCGACTCCCTCACCCGCACCGACGGCAAGCCCAGCCTCGCCGTCATGGTCACCATGGACAAGGACGGCAGCGCGGTCTCCATCTCCGACGCCGTCGAGGACAAGCTGCCCGCCCTGCGCAAGGACCTCGGCAGCGGCTCTCGGATCACCGTCGTCAGCGACCAGGGCCCGGCGGTCGCCAAGGCCATCGAGGGCCTGACCACGGAGGGCGCGCTCGGCCTGCTCTTCGCGGTCCTCGTCATCCTGGTCTTCCTGGCGTCCGTCCGCTCCACGCTCGTCACGGCGGTCTCCATCCCGCTGTCGGTGGTGCTGGCGCTCATCGTCCTGTGGACGCGTGACCTGTCGCTGAACATGCTGACGCTGGGCGCGCTGACCATCGCCATCGGCCGGGTCGTCGACGACTCGATCGTGGTCCTGGAGAACATCAAGCGCCATCTCGGCTACGGCGAGGAGCGCCAGGAAGCCATCCTCAAGGCGGTCCGCGAGGTCGCCGGCGCGGTCACCTCCTCCACCCTCACCACGGTCGCCGTGTTCCTGCCGATCGGCCTGGTCGGCGGCATGGTGGGCGAGCTCTTCGGCTCCTTCAGCCTGACGGTGACGGCGGCGCTGCTCGCGTCCCTCGTCGTCTCGCTGACGGTCGTGCCCGTTCTGTCGTACTGGTTCCTGCGCGCCCCGAAGAACACTCCCGAGGACGCGGAGGAGGCCCGCCGTCTCGCCGAGGAGAAGGAGGCGAGGAGCAGGCTCCAGCGGCTCTACGTCCCCGTCCTGCGGTTCGCGACCCGGCGGCGCCTGACCAGCGTGCTCATCGCGGTCGTCATCCTCATCGGCACGTTCGGCATGTCCGGGCTGCTGAAGACGAACTTCTTCGACCAGGGCGAGCAGGAAGTCCTCACCGTCAAGCAGGAGTTGAAGCCCGGCACCAGCCTGGCCGCGACCGACGCGCAGGCGAAGAAGGTCGAGAGGCTGCTCGCCGACACCGAGGGCGTCAAGGACTACCAGGTCACCATCGGCTCGTCCGGCTTCATGGCCGCCTTCGGCGGCGGCACCGACACCAACCAGGCCTCCTACTCGGTGATGCTGGACGACTCGGCCTCCTCCGACGAGGTCCAGGACAGCATCGAGGCCGGTCTGAAGAAGCTCGACGGCATCGGTACGACGACCATCGCGGCCGGCGACGGCTTCGGCAACCAGGACCTGAGCGTCGTCGTGAAGGCGGCCGACGCGGACGTCCTGCGCGAGGCGTCCGAGGAAGTGCGCAAGACCGTCGCGGGCCTGGACGACGTCACCGACGTCACCAGCAACCTCGCCGAGAGCGTCCCGCGCATCTCGGTGAAGGCCAACTCCAAGGCCGCCGCGGCCGGTTTCAACGACCAGACCCTCGGCCAGGCCGTCGCCCAGGCGGTCAAGGGCACCACCGCCGCCAAGGCGATCCTCGACGACACCGAGCGCGATGTCGTCATCCGGTCGGCGAAGCCCGCCCGGACGCTGGACGAGCTGCGGAACCTGAAGCTGGGCCCGGTGAAGCTGGGCGACATCGCCACGGTGAAGCTGGTGGACGGCCCGGTGTCGATGACCCGGATCGACGGCCAGCGCGCGGCGACCATCACCGCCAAGCCGACCGGCGACAACACGGGCGCGGTGAGCCAGGACCTCACGTCCAAGCTCGACGCGCTGAAGCTCCCGGCGGGCGCCACGGCCGAGATCGGCGGTGTCACCTCCGACCAGGACGACGCGTTCAAGAACCTGGGCCTGGCGATGCTCGCGGCGATCGCGATCGTCTTCATGCTGCTGGTGGCGACGTTCCGGTCACTGGTGCAGCCCCTGATCCTCCTCGTCTCCATCCCGTTCGCGGCGACGGGCGCGATCGGCCTGCTGATCCTCACCGGCACCCCGATGGGCGTCCCCGCGATGATCGGCATGCTGATGCTCATCGGCATCGTGGTGACGAACGCGATCGTGCTGATCGACCTCATCAACCAGTACCGCAGGCAGGGGTATGCGACGGTCGACGCCGTCATCGAGGGCGGCCGGCACCGGCTCCGCCCGATCCTGATGACGGCCCTGGCGACGATCTTCGCCCTGCTCCCGATGGCCCTCGGGGTCACCGGCGAGGGCGGCTTCATCGCCCAGCCGCTGGCCGTCGTCGTGATCGGCGGTCTGATCACCTCGACGCTGCTGACCCTGCTCCTGGTCCCGACGCTCTACACGATGCTGGAGCTCCGCAAGGAGCGCCGCGCGAAGAAGCGGGCCCTGAAGCGGGAGAAGAAGGCGGAGGCGCCGGCCCAGCCGGAACCCGCGGGCGTGTGACCCGCCCCTGAGAGGGCGGCCGGGCGACCGGCCGCCCTCTCTCTGTGTGTCTGCGTATTCTGTGGCCTCGAACTGCCGTGCGTGGGAAGGGACATACGGTCGTGCCACTGCACAAGGACGACCCGAAGTCGGTCGGCGGGTACAAGCTGGTCGACCGGCTCGGCTCCGGCGGCATGGGCGTCGTCTACTGGGGCAGATCGCGCTCGGGCCGGGACGTCGCCGTCAAGGTGGTGCACGCCCAGTACGCGGAGGACAAGGTCTTCCGCGCCCGCTTCCGCCAGGAGATCGAGGCCGTCCGCAAGGTCAGCGGCGCCTTCACCGCGCCCGTGGTGGACGCCGACCCGGAGGCGGTACGGCCCTGGATGGCGACCCAGTACGTCCCCGGCAGCTCCCTCGCCGAACGCATCCGCGACCACGGCGCCCTCAAGGGCCCCCAACTGCGGCGGCTGGCCCTGGGGTTGGTGGAGGCGCTGCGGGACATCCACCGGGCCGGAGTCGTCCACCGGGACCTCAAGCCCGCCAACGTCCTGATGGCCGAGGACGGCCCCCGCGTCATCGACTTCGGCATCTCCCGCGCCGCCGAGAACCACCAGACCCTCACCGAGACCGGCCAGATGATCGGCACCCCGCCGTTCATGTCCCCGGAACAGTTCACCGACGCCCGCACGGTCGGCCCCGCCTCGGACGTCTTCTCCCTCGCCGCGCTCCTCGTCTTCTCGGCCACCGGCCGCGGCCCCTTCGACGCCGACAGCCCGTACCTGACCGCCTTCCGGGTCGTCCACGAGCCGCCCGGACTGGACGGCGTCCCCGAGCGGTTGCGGACGGTCCTGGAGCGCTGCCTGGTCAAGAACCCCGCCGAACGCCCCCAACTCGACGTCCTGGCCAAGGAGTTCGCCGAGGCCCTGCCCGAGCCGGACCCCCTGGACCCGGACACCACGACCCTGAGGCTGGGCGATCTGCACACCGTCGAGGAGACGTACGCGGGGACCGGCTCGGCCGCCCCGACGACGAGCGGGCGTCGCCGGCGCAGGCTCCGTCCCCTGCTGGTGGCGGCCGGCACGGTCGGCGCGCTGGCCCTGGGGGCGCTCGGCTACGCGCAGTTCGGGACCCCGGACGACGCCTCGGCGACGAGTGACGACCCGGGTTCCCGATGGGCGCCGCTGCCCGACGGCTGGCAGCCCTGGCGGACCACGGTGTCCGAGCCCGCGCGGTGGGGCGAGATCCAGCCGCTGGGCACGGCGGCCGGTGAGATCGGCGACGCCTCCTGCGTGCGCAGCGGGGACGCCGTCTACTGCGCGGGCGCCCACGTGCTCCCCGAACGCCTGGACGCGCGCACCGGCACCACGCTCTGGCGCGCCTCCCTGGCCTCGACCGGCAGCACGAAGAAGACCTACGACGCCTCGGTCCTCGGGGTGCACGACGGCACGGTGCTGATCCGGCAGTCGGTGGCCGACGCGGACTCCTCCCGGGCCACGGTCCATGTCATCGCCCTCGACGTGCAGCGCGGCGACGAGCTGTGGCGGCGCGAGGTGAACGACCAGAACGCCCAGCTGATCCTGTCGCGCGAGATCGTCCTGACCGTCGACCCCGGCGGCCGGATCGTGACGGCCCGCGACCCGCGCACCGGCCTGGACCGCTGGACCGCCGAGCTGCCGTCCGGCAACAACTGCGCGTTCCTGACGGTGGGCACCGCCCTGTACGAGCACTGCTTCCCACAGCGGGGCGGCACCGACGCACAGCTCCTGCGGCTGAACCGGTCGGACGGCTCGGTGGTCAAGCGCATCAATACGCCGTACGAGAGCGGCGTGGCCGGCACGGTGGAGGGCCTGCTGGCCGTGCTGCCCGCGAACCACAGCGGTCCGGACGCCCTGGAGGACTCCACCTTCGGCCAGGTCCTGCTGATCGAACCGGACACCGGCAAGCGCACCACGATCAAGCTGACGAAGACCTACACGGGCTCCACGACCCTGGCGGGCGGCACCCTGTGGATCACCGAGGTCGACGGCCGGGTGTCCGCCGTGAACCCGCTGACCGGCAGGCAGGCGTGGCAGACGACCACCGGCGTGGAGAACTCGGGCCCGCCCGCCTACGACGCCAAGACCCGCACCGTCTTCGTGGCCGGCCCCAGCGGCCGGGTGGCCGCGCTCGACGCCCGCGACGGCGAGAAGCTGTGGGAGACGGGCCCCCACGCCGAGAAGATCTCCGACGGCGGCACGACCAAGGCCCGGGTGCTGCCGTACGGCGGCGCGCTGATCGCCGTCACCCCGGACGGCACGGTCTTCGGCCTGGACCCTGGGGACCCGTCCGACCCCTCAGACCCCTCTGACCCCGAGGAGGACTTCTCCTCGGGGTGAGCACCAGGGGTTACGGCAGCGCCAGCATCCGCTCCAGCGCGAGCTTCGCGAACGCCTCGGTCTCCTTGTCGACCTCGATGCGGTTGACGAGCTTGCCCTCGGCGAGCGACTCCAGCGTCCACACCAGGTGGGGCAGGTCGATGCGGTTCATGGTCGAGCAGAAGCAGACCGTCTTGTCGAGGAAGACGATCTCCTTGCCCTCGGGCGCGAAACGGTTGGCGAGCCGGCGTACGAGGTTCAGCTCGGTGCCGATGGCCCACTTGGAACCGGCAGGGGCCGCCTCCAGCGCCTTGATGATGTACTCGGTCGAACCGACGTAGTCCGCGGCCGCCACGACCTCGTGCTTGCACTCGGGGTGGACCAGGACGTTGACGCCGGGGATGCGCTCGCGCACGTCGTTGACCGAGTCCAGCGAGAACCGGCCGTGCACCGAGCAGTGGCCGCGCCACAGGATCATCTTCGCGGCCCGCAGCTGCTCGGCGGTCAGGCCGCCGTTCGGCTTGTGGGGGTTGTAGACGACGCAGTCCTCCAGGGACATGCCCATGTCCCGGACGGCGGTGTTGCGGCCGAGGTGCTGGTCGGGCAGGAACAGGACCTTCTCGCCCTGCTCGAAGGCCCACTCCAGCGCCCGCTTGGCGTTCGAAGAGGTGCAGATCAGACCGCCGTGCTTGCCGGTGAACGCCTTGATGTCGGCCGAGGAGTTCATGTACGACACCGGCACGACCTGCTCGGCTATGCCGGCCTCGGTCAGCACGTCCCAGCACTCGGCGACCTGCTCGGCGGTGGCCATGTCGGCCATCGAGCACCCGGCCGCGAGGTCGGGCAGCACGACCTTCTGGTCGTCGCTGGTCAGGATGTCCGCCGACTCCGCCATGAAGTGCACACCGCAGAACACGATGTACTCGGCCTCCGGGCGCGCGGCCGCGTCCCGGGCCAGCTTGAAGGAGTCGCCCGTGACGTCGGCGAACTGGATGACCTCGTCGCGCTGGTAGTGGTGGCCGAGCACGAAGACCTTGTCCCCGAGCTTCTCCTTGGCCGCACGGGCGCGCTCCACCAGGTCCGGGTCGGACGGCGAGGGCAGGTCGCCGGGACACTCCACACCCCGCTCGCTCTTCGGGTCGGCCTCACGGCCGAGGAGCAGCAGGGCGAGGGGCGTCGGCTGTACGTCGAGCTCCTGGGTCTGGGCGGTGGTCACGACACGCACCCTTTCTACTTTTCGTCGTTCTGACGTTATCTATCATAACCCGGTTCACGTCACTTTGACGATGGTCATTGCGTCGATGTGACATGAATCCCGACGCGGCATTTTCCGCCGCCTGTCAGGTGTGCGAGCATGAAGAAGACGCCGGAAAAACGGCGCCCGGCCCGGAATGAATCCGCGGCCTTGCCGGTTGCACCAGTCGGCAAGCAGTCTCCGTACAACCCGGGAGAGATGTAGATGTCCGTATCGGACGAGACCAGCACCGTCACCGACGGCATCATCCTGTCCGACGCCGCCGCGGCGAAGGTCAAGGCCCTGCTCGACCAGGAAGGCCGTGACGACCTGGCCCTGCGTGTCGCCGTCCAGCCCGGTGGCTGCTCCGGCCTGCGCTACCAGCTCTTCTTCGACGAGCGCTCGCTCGACGGTGACGTCGTCAAGGACTTCGACGGCGTGAAGGTCGTCACCGACCGCATGAGCGCCCCGTACCTGGGCGGCGCGTCCATCGACTTCGTCGACACCATCGAGAAGCAGGGCTTCACGATCGACAACCCCAACGCGACGGGCTCCTGCGCCTGCGGCGACTCCTTCAGCTAAGCCCCACGGCTCGGCCGAAGAACTGAACACACGCGAAGGCGGCGGCCCCCTCCGACAGGGCCGCCGCCTTCAGCTGTTCTCCGGGCTTCGGGGCTACCGCGCCCCGGAGGTCTTCGGCAGCCGGGCCCCCGCCTTCTCCAGCGGGATCTCCTTGCCGTCCGAGCCGACGACCTTCCGGTCGCCCAGCGGCTCATCCAGCCGCACGCTCTGGTGGTACACCTTGGCGATCATGATGCAGACCTTGTCCGGCCAGGGCGTCTCCGTCACCGTGACCGTCACCTGGTCCGAGCCCTCGACCGCGGCCGCCTTGTAGTCGGCGCAGACACCGCCCGTGAAGCTCACCGTCAGCTCGTTCCCGTCGGCGGTGTAGCCGTCCACCTGCACGTCCCGCGTGGCCGGCGCCGCGGTCGGCTCGTCGGAACCCGGCCCGGTCGGCCGCGGGCTCGGCGGAGCGGTCGGCTCGCCGCTCGGCACCGCGGACGGCGTCGGCGAGGCGATGTACTTCGGGTCGACCGCCGGATACGTCACCGTGAAGGGGTCCTGCGCCCCCGCCGCCTTCACCTCGAACAGCCAGGACGGCACCAGCGTCTGCCGTGCGTCCACATACTGCGCGGCAAGCCCGAACACGGCCTTCTCGACGGTGATGGTGTCCTGCTGCGAAGGCTGCGGCGTACCGGCCTTCGGAGCGCCGGACGACGACGAACCGCAGGGCGCCTCCAGGCGGTCCTTCAGCGGTACGGGACTGGCGCAGCCGCCGATCCCCATCCGATGGTCGGCCGCAGGCCGCGCGTTCATCAGCTCCAGCGCCTTCTCCGCACCCACGACCGGGTACGTGTCACCCTTCACCGGCGCCTTCAGCTGCCCGCTGCCGCCGACCACCTCGCCCTGCACATTGACCACGACGCCGGTCGTCCAGCCGTGCGTCGGCAGCCCGCCCACCACCGGATCGGCGTTCACCACCCGCTGCGCACCCATGACCTGGCTCGCGTCGATCTTCGCGTCGTCCTGTCCGACCGCCTTCAGGACCGGCGCCGCAGCCTTCTTGGCGACGTCCTCGCTCACCGGGGCGACGGCCGGGGCGGCGGGGTCGCTCGCGCACACCGTCTCGCTCTTGCAGTCGTCGGTGCCGGGCGCGTACCGGTGGAAGGTCCAGGTCCCCGGCGCGAGCTGGTTCACCTGAAGACTCGGCCCGGCGGCGTCCTGCCCGCCCACCTTCCAGGCCTTCCCCTCCAGGACCGGCGTCCCGGTCACCCCGAGCGCCTCGGCCAGCCGGGCCACCTCGGCCTTGGTGACCTCGCCGGTCGCCCGGTACACGGGCGCGGAGTCGGGGCCGTCGGGGAGCGTGCCGTCGGCCTGGTAGGTCACGCCGTACGGGTTCGGCTCCCCGGGGGCGATGCCGCCGGTGCCGCCCCCGTCGGTGTAGCCGTCCAGATGCAGCGGCGGGGGAGTGTCGTCGCCGGGCGCCCCGGACGTCGTACCACCGCCGCCCGAGCCGCTCGCGGCGCCGGTGGCGAGATACGCCCCACCACCGCCGACGAGCAGCACGGCCGCGGCGACGGAGGCGATGAGCACGGGGGAGCGACGCCGGGTGGGGTGCTCGGAGTCGTCCCGGTCCGCCGTGGCCGCGACGACCGGCTCATGAGAATCGCCGACGGCCTCGGCATCCGCCTCCGTGGCCTCGGCATCCGCCTCCGTGGCCTCGGCATCAGCCTCCGTCGTCTCGGCAGCGGCATCCGTCGTTTCGCCGGCCCCCTCGGCGACCGCTTCCGTGGCCTCCTCGGCAGCCTCATCGGCGCCCGTGTCCGTGTCGACGACCTCGGCGTCGTCGTCGTTGTCGGGTCGCTCGGTGTTCACCGCATTCGCTCCTTCGGCCGCGCAGCTGTCCTGTGACCCTGACCCGGCCCTGTCAAAACGGCCGGACGGAGGGTCGTATCCCGCATCCCCTTTACGGGGGACAGCGATGGGACGCAGCGGGGGAGCGCACGGTTCCCTTCAGCGCGCCGGGGCTCAGTCTCCGTAGTCGGACATCGCGTCCAGCAGGCGGGCGGACTTCGTCGGCACCTTCACCCCGTGGATGAGGGAGGGGGAGACCGGGTGGGAGGCAACCCGGTCGGGGGCGGCCCAGTGCGGGACCATACGTGCGCAGTCACCGCGCAGCGACGCCAGATCGCCGTCGAGGTCGGCCGGAGCGGGGGGAGGGGCCTTGAGGTTCGTCATGACGGCACCGTAGGCACGACGGAGCCCGCGAAGAAAGATCTACTATCGGGTAGTTTTGGCCGCTTCAGAGGCCCGCACGGACCAGGTAGCGTGAACTGTCAATCCAGTTTCTCCCCACAGGAGAGTCCACGCCGTGCGCATCGCAGTCACCGGCTCCATCGCCACCGACCACCTCATGACCTTCCCCGGCCGCTTCGCCGACCAGTTGGTCGCGGACCAGTTGCACACGGTCTCGCTCTCCTTCCTGGTCGACAACCTCGACGTCCGCCGCGGCGGCGTCGGCGCGAACATCGCGTTCGGCATGGGTCAGCTGGGCACCGAGCCGATCCTGGTCGGCGCCGCAGGCTTCGACTTCGACGAGTACCGGGCCTGGCTGGACCGGCACGGCGTCGACACCGCCTCGGTCCGTATCTCCGAGACCCTGCACACCGCCCGGTTCGTCTGCACCACCGACGCCGATCACAACCAGATCGGCTCCTTCTACACCGGTGCGATGAGCGAGGCCCGCCTCATCGAGCTCCAGACCGTCGCCGACCGCGTCGGCGGCCTCGACCTGGTCCTCATCGGCGCCGACGACCCGGAGGCGATGCTCCGCCACACGGAGGAGTGCCGCTCCCGCGCGATCCCCTTCGCCGCCGACTTCTCCCAGCAGATCGCCCGGATGAACGGCGACGAGATCCGGGTCCTGCTGGAGGGCGCCACGTACCTCTTCTCCAACGAGTACGAGAAGGGCCTCATCGAGTCCAAGACCGGCTGGAGCGACGAGGAGATCCTCGCCAAGGTCGGCCACCGGGTCACCACCCTCGGCGCCCGAGGCGTACGGATCGAGAAGGCCGGCGAGGAGCCGGTCGTCGTCGGCTGCCCGGAGGAGGACCGCAAGGCCGACCCGACCGGCGTCGGCGACGCCTTCCGCGCCGGGTTCCTGTCGGGCCTGGTCTGGGGCGTCTCGCTGGAGCGGGCGGCCCAGGTGGGCTGCATGCTGGCGACCCTCGTCATCGAGACCGTCGGCACCCAGGAGTACCAGCTGCGCCGCGGCCACTTCATGGAGCGCTTCACCAAGGCGTACGGCGACGAGGCCGCCGCCGAGGTCCAGAAGCACCTGGCGTAGTCGCTAGGAGGTCCGGCGGACGAGGTAAGCAGTCCCCTTCTCCGCCGGCTCCTCACCCACGTACTCCTGCTCCCGCATCTCGCACCACGCCGGGATGTCGAGACGGGCCGCCTCGTCGTCCGACAGCACCCGCACGAGCCCGCCCACCGGCACATCGCCGATGACCTTGGCCAGCTCGATGACCGGGATCGGGCAGCGCTTGCCGAGGGCGTCGACGAGCAGCTCGTCCTCGCGCACCACCGCGGTCGGCGTGGGCGCGCCCAGCTTCTCCCGTACGCCGTTCACCGCCCCCGGCAGCACGGCGAGAAACCGCTCCACGTCCTCGGCCGCGGTCCCCGTCGGCAACGAGACCCGCACATTCCCCTCACTCAGCACCCCCATCGCCTTCAGTACATGGCTGGGCGTCAGCGTGCTGCTCGTACAGGACGAACCGGAGGAAACGGAGAATCCCTCCCGGTCCAGCTCGTGCAGCAGGGTCTCCCCGTCGACATAGAGACAGGAGAAGGTGACGATCCCGGGCAGTCGCCGCTCCGGATCGCCGACCACCTCCACATCCGCGACGAGCTCGGGCACCCGCGCCCGGATCCGCTCCGTCAGCTCCCGCAGCCGTACCGCCTCTTGAGCCGCCTCGGTCCGCACGGCCCGCAGCGAGGCGGCCGCCGCGACGATCGCCGGCAGGTTCTCGAAGCCGTATCCCCGCTCGTCCACCGGCCCTTGAGCGGCGAACCTCACGCCCTTCCGGACGGCAAGCAGCCCGACTCCGGCGGGTCCACCCCATTTGTGCGCGCTGCCCGCGAGGAGCGACCAGGGCCCCTCGACCGGCCCCCACGCCAGCGACTGCGCCGCGTCCACCAGCAACGGCACCCCGGCCGCCCGGCACACCTCGGCCACCTCGGCCACGGGCTGCTCGGTCCCCACCTCATGGTTGGCCGACTGGAGACAGGCGAGCGCGGTGTCCTCGCGAAGCGCGGCGGCGTAGGCCGAAGGGTCCACTCTTCCCGATCGCCGGACACTCACTCGAGTGACCGAACCGCCCTCCTTTTCGTGTGCTTCGGCCGAATGGAGCACGGAGGAATGTTCAACGGCTGACACGATCAGGTGACGTCCCACGCGCCGCCGCCCCGCCAACGCCCCGGCGATTCCGCTGTGCACGGCGTGCGTACCGGACGGCGTGAAGCGAAGCTCGTCCACCCGGCACCCCACAGCCTCGGCGGCAGCCTCCCGAGCGGCATCGAGCAGCATCCGGGCCCGACGCCCCTCCCGGTAGAGCCGCGAAGGATCAGCCCACCCCTCGTCCAGGGAGGCCAACAGCGCCTGACGGGCTACGGGATGAAGGGGCGCACTGGATGCAGCGTCAAAGTAAGACACGCGCCAACGCTAACGCCGCCAGGGGCGCGGGGAACTGCGCTACCAGCCCAAAACAACCCGCACCCGCCAATCCAGCGAACCACCCCGCCCACTAGGCACCCCTCCCCGCGAACCCCCAGAACGCGTCGGCTAGGGTTTGGTCCGCATAAACATCCAAACCCCTGCCCGACGCAGGGCGGCGACCGACCACCGAGTTAAGGCAGGCCGCAGCCAATCCGCGCGGGCGAGACTCTCGGGAAGGCGCTACGTGAGTCCCAACGGCTCCGACCGCTCGCCGCGGCGCCCGATGCGGCGGAAGCTGCTGCAGGCAATGACCGCGGGCCTGGTCCTGGCGACCGCCACCGGTTGCACATACAAGGACTTCCCCCGCCTTGGTATGCCCACCCCGACCACGGAAGAGGCTCCGCGGATCCTCTCCCTGTGGCAGGGATCCTGGGCTGCCGCGCTGGCCACCGGCGTGCTGGTGTGGGGCCTGATCCTGTGGAGTGCTTTCTTCCACCGGCGCAGCCGCACGAAGGTCGAAGTTCCTCCGCAGACCCGGTACAACATGCCCATCGAGGCGCTGTACACCGTGGTCCCGCTCATCATCGTCTCGGTCCTGTTCTACTTCACGGCCCGCGACGAGTCGAAGCTCCTCAGCCTCGACAAGAAGCCCGACGTCACTGTCAACGTGGTCGGCTTCCAGTGGAGCTGGGGCTTCAACTACATCGAGAACGTCGACGGTTCCACCGGCGACGCGAAGACCGACAAGAACCTGGACGCCATTCCGGACCGGTTCAAGGCGGACTTCCCGGCGAACGCCGGCGGTGTCTACGACGTCGGTACGCCCGGCACGCGCAACCCGCAGACCCACAACCCGGGTCCCACGCTGTGGCTGCCCAAGGGCAAGACCGTCCGCTTCGTGCTCACCTCGCGTGACGTCATCCACTCCTTCTGGGTGGTGCCGTTCCTCATGAAGCAGGACGTCATCCCGGGCCACACCAACTCCTTCCAGGTGACCCCCAACAAGGAGGGCACCTTCCTGGGCAAGTGCGCCGAGCTCTGCGGCGTCGACCACTCCCGGATGCTGTTCAACGTGAAGGTCGTCTCCCCCGAGCGCTACGAGCAGCACCTCAAGGACCTCGCCAAGAAGGGGCAGACCGGTTACGTTCCCGCGGGCATCGAGCAGACCGCCCACGAGAAGAACCGGGAGACGAACAACCTGTGAGCATCCTCAACGAACCCCAGGGTGCCGCGGCAGCTGAGGGACATTACTCAGACGAGCTGCCGGTCCGGCGCAAGCAGCCCGGCAACGTCGTGATCAAGTGGCTCACCACCACTGACCACAAGACGATCGGAACGCTGTACCTCGTCACGTCGTTCGCGTTCTTCTGCATCGGTGGCGTGATGGCGCTGCTCATGCGCGCCGAGCTCGCCCGGCCTGGTCTGCAGATCATGTCGAACGAGCAGTTCAACCAGGCGTTCACGATGCACGGCACGATCATGCTGCTGATGTTCGCGACGCCGCTGTTCGCCGGCTTCGCGAACTGGATCATGCCGCTCCAGATCGGCGCCCCCGACGTCGCCTTCCCGCGTCTGAACATGTTCGCCTACTGGCTGTACCTGTTCGGCTCGCTCATCGCGGTCGGCGGCTTCCTCACCCCGCAGGGCGCGGCCGACTTCGGCTGGTTCGCCTACAGCCCGCTCTCGGACGCCGTCCGCTCCCCGGGTGTCGGCGCCGACATGTGGATCATGGGTCTGGCCTTCTCCGGCTTCGGCACCATCCTCGGCTCGGTCAACTTCATCACCACGATCATCTGCATGCGTGCGCCGGGCATGACCATGTTCCGCATGCCGATCTTCGTGTGGAACGTGCTGCTGACCGCCGTCCTGGTCCTGCTCGCCTTCCCCGTCCTGGCCGCGGCCCTCTTCGCGCTGGAGGCGGACCGCAAGTTCGGCGCCCATGTCTTCGACTCCGCCAACGGCGGGGCGTTGCTATGGCAACACCTCTTCTGGTTCTTCGGCCATCCAGAGGTGTACATCATCGCGCTACCGTTCTTCGGCATCATCTCCGAGGTCATCCCGGTCTTCTCCCGCAAGCCGATGTTCGGCTACATGGGCCTGATCGGCGCGACCATCGCGATCGCCGGCCTGTCCGTGACGGTGTGGGCCCACCACATGTACGTCACCGGCGGAGTGCTCCTGCCGTTCTTCTCCTTCATGACGTTCCTCATCGCCGTACCAACGGGCGTGAAGTTCTTCAACTGGATCGGAACGATGTGGAAGGGCTCGTTGTCCTTCGAGACACCGATGCTCTGGGCCACCGGCTTCCTCATCACCTTCACCTTCGGTGGTCTGACCGGTGTCATCCTGGCCTCGCCGCCGATGGACTTCCACGTGTCCGACTCGTACTTCGTGGTGGCGCACTTCCACTACGTCGTCTTCGGCACCGTCGTCTTCGCGATGTTCTCCGGCTTCCACTTCTGGTGGCCGAAGATGACCGGCAAGATGCTCGACGAGCGCCTCGGCAAGATCACGTTCTGGACGCTGTTCATCGGCTTCCACGGCACGTTCCTCGTCCAGCACTGGCTGGGCGCGGAGGGCATGCCGCGTCGTTACGCCGACTACCTGGCGGCCGACGGCTTCACCGCCCTGAACACGATCTCGACGATCAGCTCGTTCGTGCTCGGCGCGTCGATCCTGCCGTTCCTCTACAACGTGTGGAAGACGGCCAAGTACGGCAAGCCGGTCGGCGTCGACGACCCGTGGGGCTACGGCCGGTCGCTCGAGTGGGCGACGTCCTGCCCGCCGCCGCGGCACAACTTCCTCACCCTGCCCCGTATCCGCAGCGAATCCCCGGCGTTCGACCTGCACCACCCGGAGATCGCCGCTCTCGACCAGCTCGAGAACGCGCCTCACGGTGAGAAGGCGCTCGCTGGTGGCAAGGAGGCCGGCAAGTGAAGATCCAGGGCAAGATGTTCATGTGGCTGAGCGTCTTCGTCCTCGCCATGGCGGTCGTCTATGGCGTGTGGTCGAAGGAGCCGGCCGGTACCACGGCCCTCTTCCTGGCCTTCGGCCTGTGCATCATGGTCGGCTTCTACCTGGGCTTCACGGCCCGGCGGGTCGACGCGGGCGCGCAGGACAACAAGGAGGCGGACGTCGCGGACGACGCCGGCGAGGTCGGGTTCTTCAGCCCGCACAGCTGGCAGCCGCTGGCCCTCGCGGTCGGTGGTGCGCTCGCCTTCCTGTCGATCGCGATCGGCTGGTGGCTGCTGTACTTCTCGGCGCCGCTGATCCTGGTCGGCCTGTGGGGCTGGGTCTTCGAGTACTACCGCGGTGAGAACCGCACCCAGTAGCACGGCCTGAGCTCAACGAGAGCCCGGACACTCCGTCAGGAGCGTCCGGGCTCCCGCTTTTGCAGCAGTATCGATGGCCGGATGCAGCAGCGCCTGTCCCTCGTACGAGTTACTCGCCGCGCCGTTGCTGACGAACGTTCCTAGCGTGAAGTACATGAGCCACACTCCGCGCACGCGCACCGTTCTCTCCTGCACCCTGCTGGTGCTCGCCCTCACCGCGGGCGCCACCGCCTGCAGCAGCGACGGCAACCCGCTGTCGGCGGCGCCGTACGACGCGGCGGACCAGATCTCCTTCAACGGCCCCTCCGGCAACGGCAAGAAGGCCGACCCGGACAAGCCCCTGGAGGTCACCGCCGAGGACGACGACGGGCGCATCACCGACGTCACGGCCATGGACGCCACGGGACGCCATGTGGCGGGCGAACTGTCCGCCGACGGCACCCGGTGGCACAGCACCACCCCGCTGGCCGCCAGCGCCCACTACACGGTCCGGGTGAGCACCGAGGACGAGGACGGGGCGCCCGGCCGCCGGGTCCTCGCCTTCGACACCGGCAAGCCCACCACCAAGAAGCGCCTGAAGGTCACCTTCGGCCCCAAGGCGGGCAAGTACGGCGTCGGCCAGCCCGTCACGGCCGAACTGAACAAGCCCGTCAAGGACAAGGCGCAGCGGGCCGTCATCGAGCGCGCCCTCAAGGTCGAGTCGATGCCCGCCACAGAGGGCGCCTGGTACTGGGTGGACGACAAGGAACTGCACTACCGGCCCAAGGAGTACTGGCCGGCCCACGCCACGATCCAGGTCCGCAGCAACCTGGACGGAGTGAAGATCAGCGACCGCTTGTGGGGCGGTCGCACGAAGCCCCTCAAGCTGACCACCGGGGACCGCATCATCGCGGTGACGGACGCCTCGTCCCACAGCATGACGGTCTACAAGAACGGCGAGGTCATCAAGGAGCTCCCGGTCACCACCGGCAAGCCCGGCTTCGAGACCCGCAACGGTGTCAAGGTCGTACTCGGCAAGGAGTACTTCGTACGGATGCGCGGCACCAGCATCGGCATCGCCGAGGGTTCGTCGGAGTCGTACGACCTGCCGGTCTACTACGCGACCAGGCTCACCTGGAGCGGCGAGTACGTGCACGCCGCCCCCTGGTCCGTGGGCTCCCAGGGCTACGCGAACGTCAGCCACGGCTGCACCGGCATGAGCACCGGCAACGCCGAGTGGTTCTTCGACACCGTCCACGAAGGCGACGTGGTGAAGGTCGTCAACTCGTACGGCAACACCATGGAAGCCTTCGGCAACGGCTTCGGCGACTGGAACCTCAAGTGGAACAAGTGGCGCAAGGGCAGCGCCCTCACCGCAGGCACCCCTGAGGCCCCCAGCGCCGAGCAGCGGGCCCGACTGCGGCCGGAGAGCGTCTAGGGCCCGGAGAGGCGCCTCAGGCGCTCAGGGCCCGCTTCTGCCGCAGCAGAGCCGCCAGTGCCCCCGCGAACTCCACCGGGTCCACGGGATGCGTCACAGCGCCCTCGGCGCGGCTCCAGGTGGCCAGCCAGGCGTCCTGCGGGCGGCCGATCAGCAGCAGCACCGGCGGGGAGTTGAAGACCTCGTCCTTGATCTGGCGGCACAGCCCCATGCCGCCCATCGGTACGGCCTCGCCGTCCAGCACACAGACGTCGATCCCGCCCCGGTCCAGTTCCTTGAGCACCGCCGCAGGCGTGGCGCACTCCACGAACTCGACCACCGGGACGTCCGGAGCCGGCCGCCGGCCGGTCGCGAGCCGTACCTGCGCGCGGGTGTTGGCGTCGTCGCTGTAGACCAGCACCGTGGCGGTCGCCTGCATGCTTCCTCCGTGACATCAGCGTCGTACGGACAGAACAGTTGCCGCGGATGCTACTCCCTTGAACTGCCCGTCAACACCCGCTGGAACGCCCCCGCGATGGGCCATCCGGGCAGTACACACGGTGCGAACACTCCGAACGGCACCCCCCGGAGTGAGGGCGGGATAAGCGACCGACATAATGTCGGTCGTGGCGACAGCAACGACAGTAGAAACCGGGCACGCGCACCCGTCGGTCAATCGGCCGAACCTCACCAGCGTCGGAACGATCATCTGGCTGAGTTCCGAGCTGATGTTCTTCGCGGCCCTCTTCGCGATGTACTTCACCCTGCGATCGGTGACGGGTCCCGATCACTGGAAGGAAATGGCCGAGAGCCTGAACCTTCCGTTCTCGGCGACGAACACCACGATCCTGGTGCTCTCCTCCCTCACCTGCCAGCTCGGCGTCTTCGCCGCCGAGCGCGGTGACGTGAAGAAGCTCCGGATGTGGTTCATCGTCACCTTCGTGATGGGTGCGATCTTCATCGGCGGTCAGGTCTTCGAGTACACCGAACTGGTCAAGGAGGACGGGCTCTCGCTCTCCTCGGACCCGTACGGCTCGGTCTTCTACCTGACCACCGGCTTCCACGGCCTGCACGTGACGGGCGGTCTCATCGCCTTCCTGCTGGTCCTCGGCCGCACCTACGCGGCGAAGAGGTTCACTCACGAGCAGGCGACGGCCGCCATTGTCGTGTCCTACTACTGGCACTTCGTCGATGTCGTCTGGATCGGCCTCTTCGCCACGATCTACCTGATCAAGTAGTCGGGCCCGGCCCGCACATTCCAGAAGCATCGACGCAGAAGATCCTGACACCGGGGTAATCCGTGAAAAAGCTCTCCGCACGACGACGCCATCCGCTGGCGGCGCTCGTCGTCCTACTCCTCGCGCTGGCGGCCACTGGGGGGCTGTACGCCGCGTTCGCGCCCGCGGACAAGGCGCAGGCCGATGAAACCGCCCAGTCCCTCACCATCGAGGAGGGCAAGAAGCTCTACGCCGTCGGCTGCGCCAGCTGCCACGGCACCGGTGCTCAGGGCACCACCGACGGGCCGAGCCTCGTGGGTGTGGGCTCCGCGGCCGTGGACTTCCAGGTCGGCACCGGCCGTATGCCGGCCCAGCAGCCGGGCGCCCAGGTCCCGCGCAAGAAGGTCATCTACACGCAGGCCGAGATCGACCAGCTCGCCGCGTACATCTCCTCGCTGGGCGCCGGTCCGGTCGTCCCGACGAAGAACCAGTACAGCCCGGAGGGCGCGGACATCGCCAAGGGTGGCGAGCTGTTCCGCACCAACTGCGCGCAGTGCCACAACTTCACCGGCAAGGGCGGTGCGCTCACGCACGGCAAGTTCGCGCCGAGCCTCGAGGGTGTCGACCCGAAGCACATCTACGAGGCCATGCAGACCGGCCCGCAGAACATGCCGTCGTTCCCCGACACCACGCTGTCGGAGCAGAACAAGAAGGACATCATCGCGTACCTCGACGCGGTCAACGGTGACGACACCGAGAGCCCCGGCGGCCTCGAGCTGGGCGGCCTCGGTCCGGTCAGCGAGGGTCTCTTCGCGTGGGTGTTCGGACTCGGTGGCCTGATCGCAATCGCCGTCTGGCTCGCCGCTCGGACCGCAAAGGCCAAGAAGTCATGAGTAGCCAAGACATTCCAGAAGAGAACCTGCCCGCAGAGCAGGACGCCCACGGCGCGGTGAGCGTCGCGGACGACAAGGACCCCTTCGCCGACCCCGGCCTGCCGCCGCACGAGCACCGGGTCCAGGACATCGACGAGCGGGCCGCCAAGCGGTCCGAGCGCACGGTGGCGATGCTGTTCACCCTGTCGATGCTGGCCACGATCGGCTTCATCGCCGCGTACGTGGGTGTCCCGCACGACAAGGCGATCTACGTCTTCCCCATCGGGCACATCAACGCGCTGAACTTCTCGCTCGGCCTGACCCTCGGTGTCGCCCTCTTCGCGATCGGCGCGGGCGCGGTCCACTGGGCCCGCACCCTGATGTCCGACGTGGAGATGGTCGACGAGCGTCACCCGATCGAGGCGCCTCCCGAGGTCCGCGAGAAGGTCTTCGACGACTGGAAGCAGGGCGCCAAGGAGTCCGCGCTCGGCCGTCGCAAGCTGATCCGCAACACCATGCTCGGCGCGCTCACCCTGGTGCCGCTCGCCGGTGTCGTGCTGCTGCGCGACCTCGGCCCGCTGCCCGGCACCAAGCTGCGGCACACCATGTGGCGCAAGGGCCTCCAGCTCGTCAACATGAACACGAACGAGCCGCTGCGTCCCGAGGACGTCGCGGTCGGTTCGCTCACCTTCGCCAAGCCCGAGGGCCTGGAGGAGCACGACGAGGATTTCCAGACCGAGATCGCCAAGGCCGCCCTGATGATCGTCCGGATCCAGCCGGACAACATCAAGGACAAGCGCGAGCTCGAGTGGTCGCACGACGGCATCGTCGCGTACTCGAAGATCTGCACCCACGTCGGTTGCCCGATCTCCCTGTACGAGCAGCAGACGCACCACGTGCTGTGCCCGTGCCACCAGTCCACCTTCGACCTCTCCGACGGCGCCCGGGTGATCTTCGGCCCCGCTGGTCACGCCCTGCCGCAGCTGCGCATCGGTGTGAACGAGGAGGGTTACCTCGAGGCGCTCGGCGACTTCGAGGAGCCCGTCGGTCCTGCTTTCTGGGAGCGCGGATGAGCACCACGACTGAGACCACAGACTCCCGCTCGCGCGGGAAGGCCCCGGCCGGCGAGAAGCTCGCCGACTGGGCGGACGGCCGGCTCGGGATCTACTCCCTGGCCAAGGCCAACATGCGCAAGATCTTCCCCGACCACTGGTCGTTCATGCTGGGTGAGATCTGCCTCTACAGCTTCATCATCATCATCCTCACGGGTGTGTACCTGACGCTGTTCTTCCACCCGTCGATGAACGAGGTGGAGTACCACGGCAGCTACGTCCCGCTGCAGGGACAGCTGATGTCCGAGGCGTTCAACTCGACCATGCACATCTCCTTCGAGGTGCGCGGTGGTCTGCTGATCCGGCAGATCCACCACTGGGCGGCGCTGATCTTCCTCGCGGCCATGTTCGTGCACATGATGCGCGTGTTCTTCACCGGCGCGTTCCGCAAGCCGCGTGAGGTCAACTGGCTGTTCGGCTTCCTGCTGTTCGTCCTGGGCATGTTCACCGGCTTCACCGGTTACTCGCTCCCGGACGACCTGCTCTCCGGCACCGGTGTCCGCTTCATGGAGGGCGCGGTCCTGTCCGTGCCGATCGTCGGCACGTACCTGTCGATGTTCCTCTTCGGCGGCGAGTTCCCGGGCGGCGACTTCGTGGCCCGCTTCTACTCGGTCCACATCCTGCTGCTGCCGGGCATCATGCTCGGCCTCGTGGTGGCCCACCTGATCCTGGTCTTCTACCACAAGCACACGCAGTACGCGGGCCCCGGCAAGAACAACAACAACGTCGTCGGCATGCCGCTGCTGCCGGTCTACACGGCCAAGGCCGGAGGCTTCTTCTTCCTGGTCTTCGGTGTCATCGCGGTCATCGCGGCCATCGCCTCGATCAACCCGATCTGGTCCATGGGCCCGTACCGTCCGGACATGGTGTCCACGGGCGCCCAGCCCGACTGGTACATGGGCTTCTCCGAGGGCCTGATCCGTGTCATGCCGGGCTGGGAGATCAACTTCTGGGGTCACACGCTCGTCCTGGGCGTCTTCATCCCGCTGGTGATCTTCCCGCTGGTCCTGGTCTCGATCGCGGTCTACCCGTTCATCGAGGCCTGGGTCACCGGCGACCGCCGCGAGCACCACATCCTGGACCGCCCGCGCAACGCCCCGACCCGCACGGCGTTCGGCGTCGCGTGGATCACCTGGTACATGGTGCTGCTCGTCGGTGGTGGAAACGACCTGTGGGCCACCCACTTCCACCTGTCGATCAACTCGATCACCTGGTTCGTGCGCACCGCGTTCTTCGTCGGCCCGGTCATCGCGTTCATCATCACCAAGCGGATCTGCCTCGGCCTCCAGCGCCGCGACAAGGACAAGGTGCTGCACGGCCGCGAGTCCGGCATCATCAAGCGCCTGCCGCACGGTGAGTTCATCGAGGTGCACGAGCCGCTCAGCCAGGACGCGCTGCACACGCTCACCGCGCACGAGCAGTACAAGCCGGCCGAGATCGGCCCGACGGTCGACGAGAACGGCGTCGAGCGCAAGGTGAAGGGCTCCGAGAAGCTGCGCGCCAAGCTGAGCGAGGCGTACTTCGGCGAGGAGTCGCAGATCGCCAAGCCCACCGTCGAGGAGTACAAGGAGATCACGAGCGGCCACGGCCACCACTGATCGCTGCGCTCGCCACGCGCACTGGAAGGGCCCCCGTCCGGTCTTCGGACGGGGGCCCTTCTCCGTGTCCTGAGCTGGATAGGGTGGGGTCAAACATCTGTTGAAGCAGGTCTCACGACATCCAGGAGCGGCCGTATGAGCGCTGTGACCCCCGCTGGAGGCGACACCGCGGCGGGCCGTTCCTGGCCCGAGGTGCTGAACGCCCTGCTGTACGGGCAGGACCAGAGCGCCGACGCCACCGCCTGGGCGATGGACAAGATCATGCGCGGCGAGGCGACCGACGCGCAGATCGCCGGGTTCGTGGTGGCCCTGCGGGCCAAGGGCGAGACGGTCGAGGAGATCACCGGCCTCGTCCAGGCGATGTACGAGCACGCCAACGTGATCGAGGTGTCCGGGCGGACCGTCGACATCGTCGGCACCGGCGGCGACGGCGCCAAGACGGTGAACATCTCCACGATGTCCTCCCTCGTCGTGGCCGGCACCGGCGCGAAGGTCGTCAAGCACGGCAACCGCGCGGCCTCGTCGGCGTCGGGCTCCTCGGACGTCCTGGAGAAGCTGGGCGTCAACCTCGACCTCACCCCGAAGCGGGTGGCCGAGGTCGCCGAGGAGGCCGGCATCACCTTCTGCTTCGCCATCAAGTTCCACCCGGCGCTGCGTCACGCGGGCGCCGCCCGCGGCCAGTTGGGCATCCGTACGGTGTTCAACGCCCTCGGTCCGCTGACCAACCCGGCGAAGGTCAAGGCGCAGGCGGTGGGCGTCGCCGACCCGCTGATGGCGCCGATCGTCGCCGGGGTGTTCGCCGAGCGCGGCAACTCCTCCCTGGTGTTCCGCGGCGACGACGGCCTCGACGAGCTGACGACCACCGCCACCTCCCGGGTGTGGATCGTCCGCGACGGCAAGGTCACCGAGGAGGCCTTCGACCCGCGGGACGTCGGCCTCGAGCTGGTGCCGGTGGAGGCGCTGCGCGGCGGCGACCCGGCGTTCAACGCGGAGGTCGCGCGCCGGCTGCTCGACGGTGAGACGGGCCCCGTCCGGGACGCGGTCCTGCTGAACTCGGCGGCCGCTCTGGTGGCCCTGGAGCCGGGCTCGGGGACGCTGGCGGAGCAGCTGCGGGCCGGCATGGACCAGGCCGCCGAGTCGATCGACTCGGGCGCCGCCAAGCAGGCCCTCGACCGCTGGGTGGCCGCCAGCAACCGGTAGTCGTGTCGATCGTCGTTCCGCGATCCGGACACGGGTTGCGGGCCGACGATCACATCGCGTACGTTCCTGTACCAGGTCATGAGTGACAGTCATGAGGCCCCGGCCGACTGTCCGGCAACCCTCCGTCCGTGGCGGGGTGCCCCGGGTGAAGACCAGGCCGTAGGCAGCGAGGTCTACGGCAAGCGCGGGCCCCTCTCGAAACCAGGGGTCCTGGTCGTTCGAGGGAGTCTTCCGTGAGCAAGCGAATGCGATAGGGCCGCAGAGCCCCGCCTCCGCGCACCCCTTTTCTCTTCTTCCGCATGCCTTGCTTCGGCATGCCCTCTCACGGGAGTTCCCCATGTCTGTCTCCACCGTTGCCGCAGCCCAGTCCCTTTGTGCCCCGCTGCCCGTTCTGGGCCGGGATGTCACCGTCCCGCTCGTCACCGGTGGCGAGGTCACCTACGCCGCCCTCGACTACGCCGCCAGCGCGCCGGCCCTCCAGCGGGTGTGGGACGACGTGGCGGCGTACGCGCCCTACTACGGCAGCGTGCACCGCGGTGCCGGGTACCTCTCGCAGCTGTCGACCGACCTGTTCGAGAACGCCCGCAGGACCGTCGCCGAGTTCCTGGGCTGCCGCGAGGGCGACCAGGTCGTCTTCACCCGGTCCACCACCGACTCCCTCAACCTGCTCGCCGCCGCGCTGCCCGCCGACTGTCAGGTCTTCGTCTTCGAGACCGAGCACCACGCCTCCCTGCTGCCCTGGCGCGACGCCCGCGTCACCTACCTCAACGCGCCCCGCACCCACCAGCAGGCCGTGCAGACCCTGGAGAAGGCCCTCGCCGACCGTGACCCCTACGGCCCGGCCCTGGTCTGCGTGACCGGTGCCTCCAACGTCACCGGCGAGCTGTGGCCGGTGCGCGAGCTGGCCGCCGCCGCCCATGCGCACGGCGCCCGGATCGTCCTCGACGCCGCCCAGCTCGCCCCGCACCACGCGGTGTCCGTCGCCGACCTCGACGTCGACTGGGTCGCCTTCTCCGGCCACAAGCTGTACGCCCCCTTCGGCTCCGGCGTCCTCGCCGGCCGCGCCGACTGGCTGACCACCGCCGAGCCCTACCTCGCGGGCGGCGGCGCCAGCCGCAAGGTCACCCGGCGCGAGGACGGCGGCGTGGACGTGGAGTGGCACGAGAGCGCGGCCCGCCACGAGGCCGGCTCCCCGAACGTCATCGGCGCCTACTCCATCGCCTCGGCCTGCAAGGCGCTCACCGAGGCCGGCTTCGACAGCCTGGTCGCGCGCGAGCAGTACCTGATCGAGAAGGTGCGGGAAGGCCTCGCGGACGTCCCCGAGGTCCGCATCCTCTCCCTCTTCGGGGACGACGCCCCGCGCGTCGGCGTGATCTCCTTCGTCGTCGAGGGCTGGAACAGCTCCCACTTCGCCGCCGCCCTCTCCGCCGAGTACGGCATCGGCGTCCGCGACGGCCTCTTCTGCGCCCACCCCCTCGTCCGCACCCTGCTCGGCAGCGACCCGCAGACCCAGGGCGAGTGCGGCGCCCCCGAGGCCGCGCCCGGCGAGAAGTCCCTCAACGCCATCCGCGTCAGCTTCGGCGCGGGCACGCCGGACGAGCACGTGGAGCGGTTCGTGAACGCCGTGCGCGAGCTGGTCAGCGACGGTGCGAAGTGGCGGTACCGGACCGAGGACGGGCGCTGCGTCCCGGCCGTCTGACCGGCTGACCTGCGGTTGCCGGTACGCTCCCTACGGCGTTCGTACGACATACAGGGGGAGCGGGAAGTGCAGGCGCTGCGCACGACGGATCCGCGCAGGGTCGGCCCGTACGAGGTACGAGGCCGGCTCGGCTCGGGCGGCATGGGCGAGGTCTACCTCGCCGAGTCACGGACCGGGCTGCGGCTGGCGGTGAAGGTCGTCAGGGCCGAGTACGCCCAGGACCGCACCTTCCGGGCCCGGTTCCGGCAGGAGGTACGGGCCGCGCAGACCGTCGGCGGGGCGGGCACCTACACCGCGCGCGTGGTCGACGCCGACCCCGAGGGCGAACGCCCCTGGATGGCGACGGAGTTCGTGGAGGGACCGAACCTGCGGGACGCGGTCCTCGACGGCGGGCCCCTGCCGGAGCCCGCGGTCCGGGTGCTGGGGGCCGCGCTCGGGGAGGCGCTGGGTGCGATCCACGCCCGTGGCATGGTCCACCGGGACCTGAAGCCCTCCAACATCCTGCTGGCGCCGGACGGTCCTCGGGTCATCGACTTCGGGATCGTACGGGCCCTTGAGGCGACGGCGATGACCCGCACCGGCGCGATCGTCGGCTCGGTCGGCTATGTCTCGCCCGAGCAGATCCGCAACGGCGGCAAGGTCGGACCGTCGAGCGACGTGTTCTCCCTGGGAGCCGTCCTCGCCTACGCGGCGAGCGGGCGCGAGCCCTTCGGCGAGGGGCAGGACTCGGTGATCCTGCTGCGCATCCTGACCCGGGACTTCGACCTGACGGGCGTACCGCGGGACCTGCTGCCGCTGGTGGAGGCCTGCCTCAGGGAGGAGCCGGGGCAGCGGCCGATGCCGAAGGACGTCGTCGAGGCCGTGGGGGGCTCCCCGCGCGGTGGTCTGCGTCCGGGCTGGTACACCGCGGCCGGGCCGGGCCCCGATGTGGCTCAAGGGGCCGAACTCTGGCTTCCGGAGCGGGAGTCGGGGGAGCGGGAGAGCCGGGTCGAGTACGTGGCGCCGGTGGCGGAGACGGAGCCGCCGGTGCCCGAGGTGCCGTCGCGGCGCGGGCTGCTGCGGCTCGCCGTGGGCGGAGCCGTGGTCGCCGGTGCCGGGGGAGCGGGCGCCTGGTGGTGGTTCGGGCAGTCGGATACCGGCAGCGAGGGCGAGGGGAAGAGCGGGAGCGCGAAGGCGCCGGGGTCCGTCGCGCGGAAGGCGTCCGTGACGTGGACGTACGAGGACGGCGGGCCGCCGCATGTGGCCGGCGGTGCCTGCGGGGCGCTCTCCGCCGACGGCCGGACGCTGTACTTCGCCGGGGACGACGGGACGCTGCGGGCCCTGGGCAGCGACGGCAAGGAACGCTGGAGGGCGACCGTCTTCAAGGAGGCGTCCTTCGTCACCCGGCCGGTCGTCACGGCCGACGGGATCTTCGTCGCCGTGGTCAGCGACACCCAGACCGAACCGGGCCGGCTCATCGCGGTGAGCGCCGAGGGCGAGGAGATGTGGACGCGGGATCTGCCGAGTCCGTTCTTCCAGCAGCCCGCGGTGCTCAAGGGGACCGTCGTCGTGGGTTCCGCGGAGCGCACGATCGACGGCCCGGGTGTCGTGCAGGCGTACGACAGCCGGGGCACGGTGCGCTGGAAGGCCTCGGTCGGCGGTGCGCCGCACGAGGAACTCGTCGTGGCCGACGACGTCCTCTACGTGCCCTGCTACGACAACCACCTCTACGGGATCCGCGAGGGCGGCGCCAGGGCGTTCGACGCCTCGCTGGACGGTGACGTCGGCCGGCCCGCCGTCAACTGGGACACCGTGGTCGTGAGCACCGGGAACCAGGCCGCCGAGTTGTTCGGGCTGGAGCTGACGGGCCGCCTGAAGTGGCGGGAACCCGACCTCGCCGGTTCCTACGTCACGGCGAACGCGGACGCCTTCGGCTTCCTGGGGGTGACGAACTCGGGGGCGGCGCTCAAGGCGCTCACCCTGCGCGGCGACGTGGTCTGGTCGTACGGCGGGGGCGGGGCCTTCTCCGACCCGGTGCTGGTGGACTCCACGGTCTACGTGCGCACCGACACCGAGGTCCACGCCCTCGACCTGAAGGGCAACCGGCTCTGGAAGGCCGAGGTGGGCCCCGACCCGGGCGTCCTGCTGACGCCCGTCGTCCACGGCCGCCGCGTCTACGCCGGCACGAACAAGGGCATCGTCGCCCTCGACGTCACCGGTTAGCTGTCGAGGCCGATCGCGAACGCCGCCTCCAGGTCGTGCTGGGAGTACGTGCGGAAGGCGACGTGGGTGTCCGTGGCCTCCACGCCCGGGATCTTGCTGATGCTGCCGGGGATGACCTCGGCGAGGTCCTCGTGCTGCCGGACGCGGACCATGGCGATCAGGTCGTAGGTGCCGGTGACGGAGAAGACCTCGCTCACGGAGTCCAGCGCCGCGATCGACTCGGCGATCTCGGGGATCCGGTCCACGCTGGTCTTGATGAGGACGATCGCGGTGATCACGGCTGGTTCTCTCCCTCGGGGGCCGGAGCTGGGGCGGGCTTCACTCTAGTCGCAGGGGGGAATCGCACCCACGCGAAGGCGAAGCCCAGGCCGAAGCCCACCAGGTGGGCCAGATACGCCACCCCGGGACCGTTCGGCGCCCGGCCCGCCGCCAGCCATTGCAGGGCCGCCCAGAACGGCAGCACCACCCAGGCCGGGAAGCGCAGCGGGAGGAAGAAGAGGAACGGCAGCAGGCTTGTCACCCTGGCCCCGGGGAACAGGTAGAGAAACGCTCCGAGCACGGCTGAGATCGCCCCGGAGGCGCCCACCAGCGACTGGTCGGAGTCGGAGTTCGCCGCCGCGTAGCCCAGCAGCGCGAGATAGCCGCAGCCGACGTAGAACAGCGTGAACTGGACGCGGCCCATCCGTTCCTCGGTCAGTACTCCGAAGACATAGAGGAAGAGCATGTTGCCGAGGAGGTGGACCCAGCTGCCGTGCACGAAGAGGGCCGTCGCGGGGGTCAGGGCGGCTCGGGCCGAGCCTTCGAACAGTTCTGCGGGGACCACCCCCCAGCGGTGGAAGTAGGCCCGCTGGGCGGCCAGCAGTTCGTCGCCGGTGCCGTAGGCCGGATTGAGGCCCGCCGCCGGGCCGATCAGGAACAGTAGACAGCACAGGCCGATCAGGCCGTAGGTGACCGGTGCCGCCCCCCACAACGACCTGCGCGCGCCACGGACCGTCACCCTCCAGTTGCTGATCATGAACACAGAGCATGACGTAACGGGACGCAACCGAACAGACCGCCTCGCCGCCGGGTGGGCGATGTGGACGGCCGAGCGACGACTACCCGCCAGGCCGTAGGGTTACGAGCCACACGCACCGGGCCCGGTGTGTCGCGGACAATAGAAGACCTAGCAGGAAAGAGCACAGGCACGATGACGGTTCCCCTGCCGACCGCCTCGACGCGGTGGCGCTGCACCCTCTGCGGCAACCTCACGCGGTTCGACGTGACCCGCTCGTCGAAGGTCGTCGAGTACGTCCACCTCGACCTGGCCGGTGAGCCGAAGGTCGAGGAGCGCGAGGTGGTCAGTGAGACCATCGAGTCGGTGCGCTGCCGCTGGTGCAACGCCGTGGATCAGGTGGAACTCGTGGACAGGCCGGGCGCCGGCTCCTGAGGGAGCGGGCCCCGCACACAGGTTGGGGTGTTGACGGATGGTGGAGTCACAAGGCGGGGGGCCGGGCGACGGCGCCGCTGAGGTGCTCGACCGTCCGCTGCCCGACGGGGTGCGCCGCCGGGTCGTACAGATCGTGTCCGACGGCTTCGGGGGGCTGACCGTCGGTGAACTGCCCGCGCAGCTCAGACAGTACGCGCGGTTCGCGCCGAACCGGCGGGCCAAGTTCGCCGGCAACGCGATGGCGGCGGCGCTGGAGACCGATCCGCTGTTCCGGCAGCGGATCGGCGAGAAGTTCAGAGAGGCCCAGCCGGAGCTCTCCGGCGCTCTCGACACCGGCTCGCCGCCCCCGGCCGCGGATCCGCTCGACGTGGCGGCCGCGGCCTATGTTCTGCGCCCCACGGGCTGGGTGAAGCTTGTGACCGCGGCCGGCGAGGAGGCCCAGCGGGCCGACGCCGAGCGCGCCGACGAGGAAAGCCGCATCGAGCTGGAGCGGCTGCGCGAGGAGCTGGCGGCGGCCCGGGACCAGACCCGGACCGAGACCGAGCGGCTGCGCACCGAACTGGACGCGGCGAAGAAGGAAGCCGAATCGCTTCACCGCAAGCTGCGCGCCGCCCTCAGTGACGTCAAGCGCGGCGAGGCGGCGCTGCGCAAGCTCCAGAGCGAGCTGGACACCGTGCGCGCCGAGGGGCAGACGCAGGTGTCCGCCGCCGAGGTCGAGACGCGGCGGCTCAAGGCCCGGCTGGGCGAGGCCGAGGCGGCCCTGGAGGCGACGCGCAAGGCGGCGCGTGAGGGGCGCAGCGTCGAGGACATGCGCGTGCGGCTGCTGCTGGACACCGTGCTCGACGCGGCTCAAGGGCTGCGCCGGGAGCTGGCGTTGCCGCCCGTGTCCGTGCGGCCCGCGGAGACCGTCGACGCGGTCGAACCGGGACGAATGACGCCGAAGGACATCGCCGCGCGGGCCCTGTCCGAGCATGATCCGGCCATCCTGGACCAGCTACTGGCCCTGCCGCAGGCCCACTTGGTGGTCGACGGCTACAACGTCACCAAGACCGGCTATCCCCAGATGCCGCTGGAGAAGCAGCGGCTGCGGCTGCTCGGTCAGCTCTCGCAGCTCGCGGCGCAGACCGGGGCGGAGGTCACCTGTGTCTTCGACGGCGCCGAGCTGGCCGCGCCGGTGCTGCTGGCGCCGCCGCGCGGGGTGCGGGTGCTGTTCTCCAAGCCGGGTGTCACGGCCGACGAGCTGATCCGCCAGTTGGTGCGCGCCGAGCCGCCGGGCCGGCCGGTCATCGTCGCCTCCACCGACCGCGAGGTCGCCGACGGGGTGGCCAAGGCGGGGGCCAGGCCTGTCGCTTCGGCGATGCTTCTCAAGCGCCTGTCCTAAACATCGAACTTGTGGGCTCATTGCCCGAATTGGTCGGATCGTCACGCAACGTAGTGTCAATCGGGCATTACCGCACGTGAGTTGTGTGTAAAGAATGCGGTCCGTGACCGATTTTTTCGCGGGAGGATTTGAACTGATCACAAGAAGGTCACTAGGGTCTGGGCTCGAACCTCCGAACGGGTGATCACTCACAAGAAGGAGCTCACCTCCGTGGCGTCCCACCGTCGACCCAAGCAGCCGAGCCGCACACGCGTGACCGTGCTGACCACCGCTGCTGCCGCCGCCGTCGCGCTGAGCGCCAACGCCGCCAACGCGGCGCCGAGCGAGAAGCCCAGCAAGGACGAGGTCAAGTCCAAGGTCGACAAGCTCTACGAGGAGGCCGAGCAGGCCACCGAGAAGCTCAACGGCGCCAAGGAGAAGCAGGAGAAGCTCCAGAAGGAGATCTCCGCCATCCAGGACACCGTGGCCCGCGGCCAGGAGGACCTCAACGGGCTCCGTGACTCCATGGGCCTCGCGGCCGCCGCCCAGTACCGCACGGGTTCCATAGACGCCTCCCTGCAGCTCTTCCTGTCGTCCAACCCGGACGACTACCTGGACAAGGCCTCCACGGCCGACCAGTTGAGCGCCCAGCAGGTCGAGGCGCTGAAGAAGATCCAGGAGAAGCAGCGCGAGCTCGCGCAGGAGCGTGCCGAGGCCTCCGAGAAGCTCAAGGACCTCTCCTCCACCCGGACCGAACTGGCCAAGAAGAAGAAGGAAGTCCAGGGCAAGCTCGCCGAGGCGCAGAAGCTCCTCAACACGCTGACGGCCGCCGAGAAGGCCGCCCTCGCCGCCGAGGACGCGCGCGCCAGCCGCTCCGCCAGCGAGCGCGTGAACCTCGGCGACACCCCGCCCGCCTCCAACTTCGCCGCCGCCGCCTTCCAGGCCGCCCAGACCCAGCTCGGCAAGCCGTACGTCTACGGCGCCACGGGCACCGCCTCCTACGACTGCTCGGGCCTGACCTCCTGGGCCTACGCCCAGGCCGGCGTCTCCATCCCGCGCACCTCTCAGGCGCAGGCGAACGCGGGCACGCGCATCTACTCGAAGAGCCAGCTCAAGGTCGGCGACCTCGTCATCTTCTACGGCGACCTGCACCACGTCGGCCTCTACGCCGGCAACAACCAGGTGATCCACGCCCCGCGCACCGGCACGGTCGTGCGCTACGAGTCGATCGACAACATGCCGTTCCAGTTCGGCGTCCGGATCTGATCACACCGAGGATCACCCTCAAGATCACGACACCCCGCCGCCCGTTCGGGCGAATCCCGGCGACGTGAACTGACCCCGCGCCCCGCCACTGACCTGCGTCGGTGGCGGGGCGTCACGTTGTGTGGCCGTGGAGGTCTTTGGAAGCGGCCTTGTCGCGGGGCTACTGTCGGCCGCGTTTCCTGTCCGCCAGCGGAAGGGGTGCGGCTTCTCGTGGGGTCCCATCGCCGCCTTGCATCGACATCGTCCGGGTTCGACCGGGGCGCCAGTGCCGCGCTCTGCGTCCTGACCGCCACCGCCGCGGCCCTCGGGGCCGTCCCGGCCACGGCCGCCCCGCACGACGACACCCGTGCCGAGGTGGACCGCCTCTACGAGGAGGCCGAGAAAGCCACCGAGGCCTACAACAAGGCCGACGAACGCGCCGACTCGCTGAAGAAGCAGGTCGGCACCGCGCAGGACCGGATCGCCCGGCAGCAGGACCGCATCAACGCCATGCGGGAGACGCTCGGTTCGCTGGCCGGCGCCCAGTACCGCTCCGGCGGCCTCGACCCGTCCCTCGCCCTGCTGTTCTCCGACGACCCGGACGACTACCTCGACAAGGCCGCCGCCCTCGACCGGATCACCGCCCATCAGGCCGGCGAGCTCAGGGACCTCCAGTCGGCGATGCGGGAGCTCGCCCAGGAGCGCGCGGAGGCGGCCGGTCAGCTGGCCGAGCTGGAGAAGAGCCGCAAGGCGGTCGCGCATCACAAGCAGACGGTGGAGAAGAAGCTCGCCCAGGCCCGCCGGCTGCTCAACTCCCTGCCGTCCGAGGAGCGCGCCGCCTACGACCGGGCCTCCCGCTCCGGCCGCGACGAGATGCCCGACCTCGGCGGCGCGCTGCCGCCCAACGCCCGGGCCGCCGCCGCGGTCGCCGCGGCCCGCGCCGCGATCGGCAAGCCGTACGTCTGGGGCGCGACCGGCCCCTCCGGCTTCGACTGCTCGGGCCTGATGGTGTGGTCGTACCGCCATGCCGGCGTCTCCCTGCCGCGCACCTCGCAGGCCCAGCGCTACGCGGGGCGGCAGGTCCCGCTCTCCCAGGCGCAGCCCGGCGACCTGGTCACCTACCGGGGTGACGCGAGCCATGTCGGCATGTACGTCGGCAACGGTCAGGTGATCCACGCCCCCTACCCGGGCGCCCCCGTCCGCTACGACCCGGTGGGCATGATGCCGGGCGCGACGGTCACCCGGGTCTGAACAGGCCCTCTGACCCTGGCGCCGCTCCCGCCGTACGATCGTGAAATGGCTGGTCGAAGGCGGGCGTCGAGACACGGGGTCCTCGCGCTGTGTCTGCTGCTGGTCTCCCTGGTGGCCTGCGGGGGAAAGCCGGGAACCGGAACCGCCAGGGCCGATGTGCAGAAGCTGCTCGACCGGCGGTCGGTGGCCGTGCTCGACCGGGACCGGGCGGCGTTCATGCAGACGGGTTCGCTGGACTGGTTCGAGAACGCGCGGGGCGTGCCGTTCGCGGCGTGGGCGTACCGGCTGACGGGGCTTCATCAGGACGGCGGCGAGGCCACCGCGGACGTTGAGCTCAAGTACCGCATACAGGGCTACGACAACGCCCCCGTCACCGTCGGCCGCAGGCTCACCCTCAGCCTGGACGCGGGCGGCGAGTGGTACGTCGACCAGGAGCAGCCCGCGAAGAAGTCCGCCCAGCAGCTGTGGGACCAGGGCGAGGTGGACGTCGTCCGCGGGAAGTACAGCCTCGTCCTCGGCGTCGGGCGGTCGAGCGCGACGCTGCAGACCTACGCCGATCTCGCGGACCGTGCGGTTCCGGCGGTGTCGGCCCAGTGGGGCACCGACTGGGCGCGGCACGTCGTCGTGCTCGTACCGACGTCGCTGGAGGGCATGGCCGGGCTGCTGGCGTCGCCCGCCTCCGCGTACCGCGGGATCGCCGCCGTCACCACCGGTGAGACGGGCGCCCCGGCGCGCGCGCCCGCGGACCGGATCATCGTCAACCCCGACGCGTACGGCGTCCTCGGCAGCGTCGGCAAGCAGGTCGTGCTCACCCACGAGACCACCCATGTCGCCACCCGCGACCACACCAGCGCCGCCACGCCCCTGTGGCTGTCCGAGGGGTACGCGGACTGGATCGGTTACCTCGACTCCGGCCGGACGCCGGTCCAGGCCGCGCCGGAGCTGTGGCAGGCCGTGACCGAGGGGCGGACGCCCGAGGCCCTGCCCGCGGACGCGGACTTCGGGTTCAGCGGCGACGCGACGAAGCTGGCGCAGGCCTACGAGAGCGGCTGGCTGGCCTGCCGGATGATCGCGGACCGGTGGGGCACCGAGCAGCTGCGGGCGTTCTACCAGGCCGTGGGCGCCCACAAGCAACGTGCCGGGGCGGTCGAGGGCGCGCTGAAGACCGTGCTCGGCACGAGCCTGGACGACTTCACGGCCCAGTGGCGGGACTATCTGCGGGATCAGCTCGGCTGAGCCGCTCGATGGCCTCCTCCAGCCAGGTGCGCTCCGCCGCTCCGGTCGCCCGCGCGACCCGCAGCATGCCCTCCCGGAACAGGTCCGCCGCCTCCTCCGCGCGCACGGGTCTGCCCTCGTCGTAGAAGAAGCTCGTGGGCGTGTCGAGGAACTCCAGGCGGCGGCGGAGCACCGCGGCCTGTTCGCGGCGGTCCGGGAGGTGCCGCAGGAACGTCAGGACCGCGTTGAAGCGGACCTGGTCGGAGATCTCCACCGGCTTGGGGTGGCGCAGGCGCTCCAGGAGGTCCGCGCGGCCCGTGTCGGTGAGGGAGAGCGTGCGCCGCGGGGCCGCGCTCGCGCCCGGCTCGGTGTGCTCGCCGAGCTTGCCCGCCTTGATCAGGCGGGTGATGGCCGGATAGAGGGCGCCGTCGCTGACCGGGCGGACATGGCCGCTGAGCGCCTTGATGCGCTCCTTCAACTCATAGCCGTGCAAGGGCTCTTCGGCCAGGAAACCCAGGATCGACAGCTCCAGCACGCGGATTCCTCCTTGTGGTCGTCGTGATGCCATGGTACCTCTTATCGAGCTACCTCGAAACGAGGTAGCTCGTTTCGAGGGGGTTGCTGTGGTCTTCGAGGCTGTGGTCATGGACGGCCATCGGCGTCGGCTCGTCGCGCTCGCCCGTCCCGTCTACTTCTCGCTGCTCGCCTCCGTGGCCGCCGGGATCATCAACACCGTCTGGGTCTCCCGGCTCGGCGGGGCGGCGGTGGCGGCCGTCGCCGTGGCGACCAACGCGGAGAACGTGCTGCTGGGGGTCGCCCTGGTCTTCGGCTCGGGCACGACCGTGCTGGTCGCGCATGCCAGGGGCGCGCGGGACCCCGGGGCGGTACGGGCCGCCGTGCGCGGGGGCTGGGCGGTGTTCGGGGTGGTCACGCCGGTGGTCGTGGCGGGCGGGTATCTGCTGCGGGAGCCGCTGGCGCGGCTGGTCCTCGGCGGAGGCGCGGCGCTGCCGCTCGCCGTCGGGTACTTCGCGATATCGATGCCGGGCATCGCGGTGTTCTTCGCCCAGCAGCTGGTCGACGGGATCCTGAAGGGCACGGGGGACACCAGGACGCCGATGCGGCTCGCGCTGCTGGCCAACGGGCTGATCCTCGTCTGCGACCCGCTCCTCATCCACTTCTACGGCGTCCAGGGCGCCGCCGCGTCCACGGTCCTGTGCCGGTGCGTGGCGTTGGGGGTGGGACTCCTGGCCCTGCGACGGAACGCGCTGCTGAGAGCGGCCGCCGGGCCCGGGGTCGCCTTCGGGCGCGTGCTGCGCACCGGGCTGCCCATGGCCGCCGACTTCACCGTGCGGCAGGGCGGGGCGCTGGTGCTGGTCGGGATCGTGGCGCGGGTCGGGGTGACGGCGGTGGCCGCGTACGCCATCGCGTACAAGGTCCTGTACGTGGCCACCATGGGCTTCTACGCCGTCCGGCAGGCCGCCTCCATCCACACCGCGCATCTGCTGGGCGCCGGCCGGGATCAGCGGCGGGCGATCGGGCGGGAGGCGGTGCTGGTGTCCGGCGCCTTCGGGGCGGCCGCCGCTGTGCTCTTCGCCGTGACCGCGCCCTGGATCATGGCCGCCTTCGGTGCCGGGGGCGGCGTTGCCGGCGAGGGGGTGCTGTTCCTGCGCTGCGTCGGCCCCTATCTGCTGCTGATGGCCTGCTTCATCGCGCTGGGCGGGGTCTTCGAGGGGAGCGGGGGCGCGCCGGTGCTGCTGAGGGTGACGCTGCTCGGTACGGCGGTCCAACTGCCGTTGGCGTACGGGCTGTCCGGGCTCGGGCTGCCCGGGGTGTGCCTCGCGATGGCGTCGGCCATGGCGGTGCAGTGCGCGGTGGTGGGCGTGATCCTCGGGCGGTCCCGGCGCCCGGAGGCGGCCGCGGTCTCCGAAGGCTCCTCCGTGGTCAGGAGGTGACCGAGGTCTCCGACGGCTCCTCGGTGGCCTGCGCGACCTGAGCCCGCCCGGGGGCCTCGGCGGGCGCGCTCACCGTGGCCCGCCACAGCTCGACGGCCGCCAGCACGGTCGCGGCGACGAGCAGGCCGTTGCGGAGGAAGAGGAGGGTGACGCCGATGCGGTCGCTGGCGACGACGTTCGCGAAGTAGACCGGGAACTCCAGGACCGTCACGAAGGACGCGACCAGGACCAGCAGCGCGGGCACCGTCATCCGGCTGGCCCGGAAGCACAGGCAGACCGCCGCGAGGCCGATCAGCCACACCATGTACTGCGGGCTGATCACCCGGCTCGTGGTCGTGAACAGCAGCACCGCCACGAAGGCCGCGTCCGCGGTGGTGTGCGCCTCGAAGCGGGTGGCGACCAGCCGCCACAGCAGCAGCCAGCCGAAGGCGATGCCGGTCAGGGCGAGCGCGGCGGTGCTGACGACGTTCACCCACGGGCCGAGGAACTCCACCGAGCCGTAGTTCAGCAGCACCTGGCCGTCCCAGCCGAACTGCCGGGCCACATGGAAGACCAGCGAACCCAGCGACTCCACCTCGGTGCCCCGGTCGGCCTGGAAGGTCAGGAACGCGAAGGAGCCGGGCATCGTCACCGCGAACAGGGCCGCGAGACCGGCCGCCGTCACCGCCGCCGACATCCAGACACCCCGCCTGCGGGCGGCCACCAGCAGCAGCACCGGCCACACCTTGAGCATCGCCCCGAAGCCCACCAGGGCGCCCATCACGCGTGGATGCCGGGCGCCCGCGAGCAGCGCGGCCACGGCGACGGCGGTGACCATCACGTCGTAGCGGGCGTACACGGTCGGGCCGAGCAGCGGGACGCCCACCACCCACACCCAGGCGCCGCGCAGGCTGCGGCCGGGGCGCAGGCCCGCGTACAGCAGCAGGGAGAAGACCACCAGGTCGGCGAGGAAGGCGAGAACGAAGAACGCGGTCGCGTACTGGAGGAACGGCAGCAGCGCGGGGGAGAGGATCGCCAGCGCGGCGGCCGGCGGGTACTGCCAGGTGACGTCGTCCTGCGGGAAGGTGCCGGTGCGCAGCACGTCGTACCAGCCCTGGTAGATCACCGACACGTCGCTGGTGACGTCCGGGCCGGGGAAGACGTACACCTTCAGGACGAACAGGAGCAGCAGCAGCCTCGTCAGGCCCCAGGCCGCCAGCAGTCCCGCCGGAGACCGCCTCGCACCCGCAATGTCCACCGGAGCCCCTGTTCGCGCGTTGCCGTCCGTGCCGTCTTTGAGATGGCCATGATGTCCCGACCTGCTGTGAGGGTGCCATAAACGCGGCCGGGACCTGCTGTGAGGGGGTCGTGGAGCGGCGGTGGGCACGCCGTTGGATAGGGTCGGCGGCGATGCGCACGACGATGTCCAAGACCCTGATCGTCACGAACGACTTCCCGCCCAGGCCAGGCGGTATCCAGGCGTTCCTGCACAACATGGCGCTGCGCCTCGATCCCGAGCGGCTCGTGGTCTACGCGTCGACCTGGAAGCGGGGCCGGGAGGGCGTAGAAGCCACGGCCGCCTTCGACGCCGAGCAGCCCTTCACCGTCGTACGGGACCGTACGACGATGCTCCTGCCGACGCCCGCGGCCACGCGTACGGCGGTCGGACTCCTGCGGGAACACGGCTGTACGTCGGTGTGGTTCGGGGCGGCGGCGCCGCTCGGGCTGATGGCGCCCGCCCTGCGCAGGGCCGGGGCCGAGCGGCTGGTGGCCACGACCCACGGGCACGAGGCGGGGTGGGCGCAGCTGCCCGCCGCACGGCAGCTGCTGCGCCGGATCGGCGAGGGCACGGACACGATCACCTACCTCGGCGAGTACACGCGGTCGCGGATCGCCGGCGCGCTGACGCCCGAGGCCGGCTCGCGGATGGTGCAGCTGCCGCCCGGGGTGGACGAGAAGACCTTCCATCCGGGGTCGGGCGGTGACGTCGTGCGGGCGCGGCTCGGGCTGACCGACCGGCCGGTGGTGGTGTGCGTCTCGCGGCTGGTGCCGCGCAAGGGGCAGGACACGCTGATCCTCGCGATGCCGCGGATCCTCGCCCAGCAGCCGGACGCGGTGCTGCTGATCGTCGGGGGCGGGCCGTACGAGAAGGAGCTGCGCAGGCTGGCGCGCGAGACCGGCGTGGCCGACTCCGTCCGCTTCACCGGGGCCGTGCCCTGGTCCGAGCTGCCCGCGCACTACGGCGCCGGGGACGTGTTCGCGATGCCGTGCCGGACGCGGCGGGGCGGGCTGGACGTCGAGGGGCTCGGGATCGTGTACCTGGAGGCCTCCGCGACCGGGCTGCCCGTCGTCGCCGGGGACTCCGGGGGCGCGCCGGACGCCGTGCTCGACGGGGAGACCGGGTGGGTCGTACGCGGCGGGTCGGTCGAGGACTCCGCCGAGCGGATCCTGGCCCTCCTGGGCGACGCGGAGCTGCGGCAGCGGATGGGGGAGCGGGGACGGGCCTGGGTCGAGGAGAAGTGGCGCTGGGACCTGCTGGCAGAAAAGTTGAAGACGTTGCTCTAGCCGTCTAGGCGGAACCGAATAATCCGCCCATGCTGCGCGCATGGCAACAAAACTGATGCAGCGTCAGCTGACGAGACGTCACATCCTGGGCATGGTGGCCCTTCAGACCGCCGCCGCGTCCGGTCTCACCCGCATCGGTCTGGAGTCGGCGTCGGCCGTGGAGCCCGCCGCCGTCGACAACGCCCCGGCCATCGTGGTCGGTTCGGGCTACGGCGCCGCCGTGGCCGCCCTCCGCCTCGGCCAGGCGGGCATCCGCACTCTCATGATCGAGATGGGCCGGCTCTGGAACACCGCCGGCTCCGACGGCAAGATCTTCTGCTCCACCGCCAGTCCGGACCAGCGCTCCATGTGGTTCCGCACCCGCACCGAGGCGCCGCTGGCCACGTTCCTGTGGCTGGACGTCGTCAACAAGGACATCAGCCCCTACCCCGGTGTCCTGGACCGGGTGCACTTCGCCAACATGTCGGTGTTCGTGGGCCGGGGCGTCGGCGGCGGCTCGCTGGTCAACGGCTGTATGGCGGTGACACCGCTCAAGTCGTACTTCGCCGAGCAGTTCCCGACCGTCGACGCCGACGAGATGTACGCGACGTACTTCCCGCGCGCCAACTCCATGCTCGGCGTCAACACCGTCGACCCGGCCTGGTTCGAATCGACGGAGTGGTACCGCTTCACCCGGATCTCCCGCAAGCACGCCCAGAACACCGGCCTGAAGACCACCTTCGTGCCCAGCACCTACGACTTCGCCTACATGCAGAAGGAGGCCGCCGGCACGGCGACGAAGTCGGCGCTCGCCCAGGAGGTCATCTACGGCAACAACCACGGCAAGAAGAGCCTCGACAAGACGTATCTCGCCGCCGCGCTCGGCACCGGGAACGTCACCATCAACACCATGGAGCGGGTGCGGGCCATCAGCCGGGCGAGCGACGGTTCCTACGTCCTGACCGCCGACCGGATCAACGACGCCGGCACGGTCGTCGAGACCAAGCAGTACAGCTGCACCTACCTGTTCCTCGGCGGCGGCAGCCTCGGCACCACCGAACTCCTCGTCCGCGCCCGGGACACCGGCACCCTGCCCGCCCTGAACGCGAGCGTCGGCGCGGGGTGGGGACCCAACGGCAACACCATGCTCGGCCGGGCCAACCATCTGTGGGACACGGTCGGGGCCAACCAGTCGACCATGCCGGTCATGGGCATCGACGACTGGGCCAACACCGCCAACCCCGTCTTCGCCGAGATCGCCCCCCTGCCCACGGGACTCGAGCACTGGGTCAGCCTCTATCTGGCGATCACCAAGAACCCGCAGCGCGCCGCGTTCACCTACGACAGCGCCACGGACGGCGTGAAGCTGGGCTGGACCGCGGCCCAGAGCGCAGTGTCCTCGGGCATGGCGAAGAAGCTCTTCGACCGGATCAACGCGGCGAACGTGACCATCTACCGCACCGATCTGTTCGGCACGCCCAGCCGGACCTTCGCCGACGACTTCACCTACCACCCGCTGGGCGGCTGCGTGCTGGGCAAGGCCACCGACAACTACGGCCGGGTGAAGGGGTATTCGAAGCTGTACGTCACCGACGGCTCGCTCGTGCCCGGGTCGATCGGCGTCAACCCGTTCGTGACGATCACCGCGCTCGCGGAACGGACGATGGCGCGGGTCCTCGTGGAGGACACCGCGCCATAAGTCCCTTACCGCCGTGACTACTTCTGGTAGATCGCCTCGATCTCGTCCGCGTAGTCCTTCGCCACCACGTTGCGCTTGAGCTTCAGGGACGGCGTCAGGTGGCCCGACTCCTCCGTGAACTGGGAGGACAGAATGCGGAACTTCCGCACCGATTCCGCCTTCGACACCGCGGCGTTGCCGTCGTCGATCGCGGCCTGGACGGCAGCGTTCAGGTCCGCGTCCCCGGCCAGCGACGCCGCGGTGGCATCCGCCGGCTTGCCGTGCTCGACGGCCCAACGGCCCAGGAACTCCTCGTCGATGGTGACCAGCGCGCCCACGAAGGGCCGCCCGTCGCCGACGACCATGCACTCCGCGACCAGCGCGTGCGCGCGGATCCGGTCCTCGATCACGGCCGGGGCGACGTTCTTGCCGCCCGCGGTGACGATGATCTCCTTCTTGCGGCCGGTGATCCTGAGGTAGCCGTCCTCGTCGAGGGTGCCGATGTCACCGGTGTGGAACCAGCCGTCGGCCAGCGCCTCGGCGGTCGCGGCCTCGTTGTTCCAGTAGCCCTTGAACAGGTGCTCGCCGTGCAGCAGCACCTCGCCGTCGTCGGCGATCCGGACCACCGAGCCGGGCAGCGGCTGACCGACCGTGCCGATCTTCTGCCGGTCCCAGGGGTTGAAGGCGGTGGCCGCGCAGGACTCGGTCAGGCCGTAGCCCTCCAGGACCGTGAAGCCGATGCCGCGGAAGAAGTGGCCGAGCCGCTCACCCAGCGGGGCGCCGCCGGAGATGGCGTACTCGCCCTTGCCGCCGAGGACCGCGCGCAGCTTGCTGTAGACCAGCTTGTCGAACGTCTTGTGCTTGATCTTCAGACCGAGGGACGGGCCCGACGGGGTGTCCAGCGCCTTGCTGTACGCGATCGCGGTGTCGGCGGCCTTGTCGAAGATCTTGCCCTTGCCGTCCGCCTGCGCCTTGGCGCGCGCCGAGTTGTAGACCTTCTCGAAGACGCGCGGCACGCCCAGGATCAGCGTCGGCCGGAAGGAGGCCAGCTCGTCGGTGAGGTTCTTGATGTCCGGGACGGTGCCCAGCTTGATCGGCGCCATCATCGGCGCCACCTGCACGAGCCGTCCGAAGACGTGCGCGAGCGGCAGGAAGAGCAGCACCGAACACTCGCCGGTGCGGAACAGCGGGCGCAGCCGCTCCACGACGTTGCCGCACTCCGCGAAGAAGCTGCGGTGGGTCAGCACACAGCCCTTGGGGCGGCCGGTCGTGCCGGACGTGTAGACGATGGTCGCCGGGTCGTCCGCCTTCGCCAGCGAGCTGCGCTCCTCGACCGCCGCGTCGGTGATGTCCGCGCCCAGCCGGCCCAGCTCCTCCACGCCCCCGGCCTCGATCTGCCAGACGTGCTTGAGGGCGGGCAGCCCGTCGCGCACCGACTCCACGGCCGCCGCGTGGTTGTCCAGCTCCACGACGCAGGCGGTCGCACCCGAGTCGGAGAGGATCCACTGGATCTGCTCGGGCGAGCTGGTCTCGTACACCGGCACGGTGACCGCGCCCGCGCACCAGATCGCGAAGTCGAGCAGCGTCCACTCGTAGCGGGTCCGCGACATCAGGCCCACCCGGTCGCCGGGCTGCACACCCGAGGCGATGAGGCCCTTGGCGGCCGCGTGCACCTCCGCGAGGAAGGTCGTGGCCGTCACGTCCTGCCAGGCGCCGTCGACCTTGCGGGCGATGACGGCGACGTCGGGATGCTGCGCGGCGTTTCTGCGGACGATGTCGGTGAGGTTTCCGTCCGCAGGGACCTCGTACAAGGCCGGAAGGCTGAACTCGCGCAAGACTGCTGCTCCTAATAAGGCGCCGGCGCCACGACGTTGTGCGATGCGACGGTGCGGTCCAAGGCTCGGGCAGGTGCTCAGGGATTCAGAAGTTGAAATCCCGAGCACGACTGGACTGCCCGGACGTTACCCGCCGGTATGGCGTCTCCGACAGGGGGTCCCGGCGAGATGTTCGCTGCGTCACACGGATTGGTGTTTCTCAGCGCAGAGTAGTCGAGGCGTCTGATGACTGGCCAGTAACCGCAGGTCCGGCCGTCACTGTTCACGTATGCCGCACACGCCTACTCTTGATCGCCATGGCACTCTCACCAGCCGGAAACCGCAGGACACGTGTCCATGTGGTCAGCGACGTGCACGGCAACGCCCGTGACCTGGCCCGCGCCGGCGAGGGCGCGGACGCCCTGATCTGCCTGGGCGACCTCGTCCTCTTCCTCGACTACGCCGACCACTCCCGCGGCATCTTCCCCGACCTGTTCGGCACCGAGAACGCCGACCGCATCGTCGAGCTGCGCACCGCCCGCCGCTTCGAGGAGGCCCGCGAGTTCGGCGCCCAGCTGTGGGCCGGGATCGGCACGGACCGGGCGAGCGTCATCGAGAAGGCCGTACGCAAGCAGTACGCCGAGCTGTTCGCCGCGTTCCCGACACCGACGTACGCCACCTACGGCAATGTCGACATGCCGCCCCTGTGGGCGGAGTACGCCGGACCGGGCACCACGGTCCTCGACGGCGAGCGCGTGGAGATCGGCGGCCGGGTCTTCGGCTTCGTCGGCGGCGGCCTGCGCACCCCCATGCGCACGCCGTACGAGATCAGCGACGAGGAGTACGCGGCGAAGATCGAGGCGGTCGGCGAGGTCGACGTGCTCTGCACGCACATCCCGCCCGAGGTGCCCGAGCTGGTCTACGACACCGTCGCGCGCCGCTTCGAGCGGGGCAGCCGGGCGCTGCTGGACGCGATCCGGCGCACCCGGCCCCGGTACGCGCTGTTCGGTCACGTCCACCAACCGCTCGTGCGCCGGATGCGGATCGGGTCGACCGAGTGCGTCAACGTCGGGCACTTCGCGGGCAGTGGCCGGCCGTGGGCGCTCGAATGGTGAGGGCCGGTGCAGCCTGAAGGGTGACGGGCGGTGAAGTCGGCCGGTCACGTGCGCGGTAGCCTTCACGCTGCACACACGTGCGCGCGCTTCATGACCTACCGGCCCGCATCTGGAGGAGCCACGGCGATGGCGGAACACACCAGCTCGAGCATCACGATCGAGGCGGCACCGGCCGACGTCATGGCGGTGATCGCCGACTTCGCCCGCTACCCGGACTGGACCGGCGAGGTGAAGCAGGCGGAGGTCCTCGCGACGGACGCCGCCGGCCGCGCCGAGCAGGTACGGCTCGTCATGGACGCCGGCGCCATCAAGGACGACCAGGTGCTCGGCTACACGTGGAGCGGGGAGAACGAGGTCTCCTGGACGCTGGTGAAGTCCCAGATGCTGCGCCAGCTCGACGGCTCGTACATCCTCAAGGCCACCGGCACCGGTTCGACCGAGGTCACCTACCTCCTGACCGTCGACGTCAAGATCCCGATGCTGGGGATGATCAAGCGCAAGGCCGAGAAGGTCATCATCGACCGGGCGCTCGCCGGGCTGAAGAAGCGGGTGGAGTCCGGAGCGGAATAGGGATTTGCCGCGGGGGGATCTACCGTTCACTCCCATGCGCACCCTCCTGATCACCGGTCCCGGCGGCAGCGGTCGTACGACCCTTGCCGCCGCCACCGCACTCGCCGCCACGCGCGCGGGTGAGCGGACCCTCCTCCTCAGCGGCGACCGGACCGACACCCTCGGCGCGGTCCTGGGCGTGGCCACGGGGCCGGTGCCCGTCGAGGTGCGGGAAGGGCTCACCGCCTGGCGGCCCGACGCGACCGCCGGTTTCCGCGACGACCTCGCCGGCTTCCAGGAGCGCGCCTCCTCCGTCCTCGACCTGCTCGGCGCCGCCCGCCTCGACCCCGAAGAGGTCACCCCGCTGCCCGGCGCCGAGGAGCTCACCCTCCTGCGTGCCCTGCGGGACGCGGCCCTCTCCGAACGCCACGACCTGCTCGTCGTCGACCTGCCGCCCACCCCGCAGGCCCTCGCCCTCCTCGCCCTCCCCGAGGAACTGCGCCGCTATCTGCGCCGGCTGCTGCCGCCCGAACGGCAGGCCGCGCGAGCGCTCAGGCCCGTGCTCGGACGGCTGGCCGGGGTGCCGATGCCCTCGGAGTGGCTGTACGAGACCACCGCGCGCTGGGACCTGGAACTCGCCGCCGTCGAGGCCGTCATCACCGACCGCAAGACCGTCGTACGGCTCGTCGCCGAACCGGGTCCCGCCGGGGCCGACGCGGTGCGCGACGCCGCCCTCGGGCTCGCCCTGCGCGGGCTGCGGCCCGAGCACCTGATCGCCAACCGGGTCCTGCCCGACGCACCCGCCGACAGCTGGCTCGCCGGACCCGTCGCCCAGCAGCGCAAGACGCTGGAGGAGTGGCGGGAGACGTACGACGTCGTGGAGGTCGCCCACCCCGGACGGGACCCCCGCGGCCTCGACGACCTCGACGCCCTCGTGGTGCCCGGGGCGCCGGAGACCTTCTCCGGCGTCGAGTGGCCGGTCGCCGACCGGCTGGCCGAGGACGGCGTGCTGGTGTGGCACGTACCGCTCCCCGGCGCGATACGGGACGAGCTGGACCTCATCCGGCGCGGGGACGAACTCGTCGTCGCCGCGGGGCAGTTCCGGCGGATCGTGCCGCTGCCGTCCGCGCTGCGCCGGTGCACCGTCGCCGGGGCCGCGCTGCGGGACGGGGAGCTGCGGGTCCGGTTCGCGCCGGACCCGGATCTCTGGCCACAGACCCCGTGAATCCGGTGCGGCCGTTCGGGTAACGTCGTAAGGACGCAACGCAGTCAGGAGTCCGTCATGAGCGAAGAGCTCCGCCCGTCAGACGCCGCTTCGGGGCAAGAGGCTGTGGACGAGGTGCGGGCCACCGACGCCGACGCGTGGGCGACGGCGTGTGCCGAGGATCTCGCGGCGGAGAAGGCCCGTCGCCGCGCCAGTTACGGCCCGCCGCCCGGCTCGGCCGCGGAGGAACTGCGCAAGCTCGTCGACGCCGTCAGCGACAAGCTGTCCTCGCTCCAGTCGCCGCTGCTCGGGGCGGTCGCCGGACCGGCCGCCCAGCAGGTGGTGCAGCAGGTCGTCCAGCAGGCCAAGGCCGCCGTCGAGCCCGTCATCGAACGCAACCCGGACGTCTTCGACCACCTGGCAGCGGCCGGCAACGAACTGCTGGCCGCCTACCGCTCCGCGGTCCAGGCCCAGGAACAGCGCTGGACCCAGCGGGACACCAAGCCCCGCGAGGGCGGCGAGGAGGCCGGTCCGGGGGAGCGCATCGACCTGGACTAGAGGGCGCTCGGGTACGGTGGGCCGTAGCGGGGCTCGACCGAAACTGAGGGATTCATGGGACTCACCATCGGCGTCGACATCGGCGGCACGAAGATCGCGGCCGGCGTGGTCGATGAGGAAGGCAACATCCTCTCGACCTTCAAGGTGCCGACCCCGGGCACGCCCGAGGGCATCGTGGACGCCATCGCCTCCGCCGTCGAGGGCGCACGCGCGGGTCACGAGATCATCGGCGTGGGCATCGGAGCCGCCGGTTACGTCAACCGGCAGCGCTCCGAGGTCTACTTCGCGCCCAACATCGACTGGCGCAACGAGCCGCTGAAGGAGAAGGTCGAGGCCCGCGTCGGCCTCCCCGTCGTCGTCGAGAACGACGCCAACGCGGCCGCGTGGGGCGAGTACAAGTTCGGCGCCGGCAAGGGCCACCGCAACGTCGTCTGCATCACGCTCGGCACCGGCCTCGGTGGCGGCATCATCATCGGCAACAAGCTGCGCCGCGGCCACTTCGGCGTCGCCGCCGAGTTCGGCCACATCCGCATGGTGCCGGACGGGCTGCTGTGCGGCTGCGGCTCGCAGGGCTGCTGGGAGCAGTACGCCTCCGGCCGCGCCCTCGTCCGGTACGCCAAGCAGCGCGCCAACGCCACCCCGGAGCGCGCCGAGGTGCTGCTCGCCCTCGGCGACGGCTCACCCGAGGGCATCGAGGGCAAGCACATCTCCGTCGCCGCCCGGCAGGGCGACCCGGTCGCCGTCGACTCCTACCGCGAGCTGGCCCGCTGGGCCGGCGCCGGCCTCGCCGACCTGGCGTCCCTCTTCGACCCGTCCGCCTTCATCGTCGGCGGCGGCCTCTCGGACGAGGGCGAACTGGTCCTCGACCCGATCCGCAAGTCGTACAAGCGCTGGCTGGTGGGCGGCAACTGGCGCCCGGTGGCGGACGTGATCGCGGCGCAGCTGGGGAACAAGGCGGGGATGGTCGGCGCGGCCGACTTGGCGCGAGAGCCGGACCCGATCATGTGATCCAGCGGTGAGGGCAAGGCTTTTCAGGGGCGCGGGGAACTGCGCGACCAGCCACAACGGTGGGCCAGTCGCACACATACCTCGCGCCCCGAGCTGTCAGGCGCAAAAATCAACGCCATGGCACCTGACGATTCAGCGCTCGTCCGAGTCCTCAGTTACAACGTCCGCTCCCTACGCGACGACACCGCCGCCCTGGCCCGAGTGATCAAGGCCTGCGAACCGGATCTCGTCCTCGTCCAAGAAGCCCCCCGCTTCTTCCGCTGGCGCAAGAAACTCGCCCGCCTGGCCCGCGCGGCCGACCTCGTCATCCTCACCGGGGGTGCGACAGCAGCGGGCCCGGCCATCCTGTGCAATCTCCGCGCCACCGTAGAGCGCACAGAAGACGTCCTTCTCCCGCTCACGCCGACGCAGCACAGGCGCGGCTTCGCGACCGCCGTCGTCCGGTTCGGCAACGCCCGCCTCGGTGTCCTCAGCTGTCACCTCAGCCTCCAGAAGGACGAGCGCTACGAGCAGGCCGGCATGCTCCTCGACCGCCTCGCCGGCATGGGCGTCGAGCACGCCGTCGCGGGCGGCGACCTCAACGAGCGCCCCGGCGGCCGTACGTTCCGCCGCCTCGCCGAGAGCCTCCAGGACTGCTGGGCGGTGGCCCCCGACGGCGGCGAGCACACCTGGGTCCATAGCGAGCCGCACCAGCGCATCGACGCGATCTTCGCGACGAAGGGCATAGAGGTGCTCGGCTGCGGGGTGCCGGCGCACCTTCCCGAGACAGACCTGAGGGTGGCCACGGACCACCTTCCGGTCCTGGCCACCCTCAAAGTTCCCGTCAGTTAGACGGACTCAGCTAGACGGACTCAGACGACGGCTCCCCGCCCGGGGTCGTCGTCCTCGTCCTCGTCCGTCCGCATCCGCATCACCAGCGTCGCGAACCCGCCCAGGAAGCCGCCGATCCCGATCGTGGCGAGCCACCAGGTCATGTCCCAGCTCAGCAGTATCGCCAGCAGCAGGAGCAGCGGGCCGCCCAGCACCGCGAGCCAGGCGAACTTGGCCGTGGTGTCGGCGTCCGGCAGCGGGGGCGGCTCCGGCGGGACGAAGTGGCCCTCGTCGTCCTCGTCGAAGTCCTCCTCCGCCGGCTCCGGCGTCGTGTAGTCGCGCGGGCCGACGCCGGGCGCGAAGGAGACGGAGCTGCCCAGCGGCTTGGCCGACGCGGGCTTCTCGTCCCCCTTCGGCCGCTCCGCGGCGGCGTCCGTGTCGGTGCCGCTGTCGTTGGTCTCCGGCTCCAGCAGGGCCAGGTCCTCCACCGACTTGAACGGCTTGGCGCCCGGCGGGTCCGGCGGCTCCTCGCCGTACCCGGCGACGATCGCCTCCCAGGCGGCGGCCTCGTCGAAGGGGACGTGCTGCTCCTCCGGGCCGAGACCGTCGCGGTCCTCGCGATCGCCCCGGTTCTCCCGGTCCTCGCGGTCCTCGCGGTCCGAGTCGTACTCAGCCACGTACGGCCGTCCCTTCCTTGCTGCCGGAGCCGGCGGCGAGCCGGCCGATGAACGCGGAGCTCTCCTCGAAGATCCGCTCCGCGTCATGGTCCAACGTCGCCACGTGATAGCTCTGTTCCAGCACGATCTCCGTCACGTCCGTGGACGACACCCGGCTCAGCACGCGCGCGGAGTCGGCGGCCGGCACGACATGGTCCTCGGCGCTGCGCAGCAGCAACAGCGGCTGGGTGACCTGCGGCAACTCGCCGTCGACCAGCCGGAAGAAGGCCCGCAGGGAGTGCGCGGCGTGCAGCGGCACCCGGGCGTAGCCCAGTTCGTGCCGGCCCTCCTTGGCGATGTCGTCGGCGATGCCGGGCGTCGACCGCAGGAGATGCCGGGCCACCGGAAGGGCGTACGGCGCGAGGCCGTGCATACGGTTCGCCGGGTTGACGACCATCACGCCCCGCACCACGTCGCCGTGCTTCGCCGCGAGGCGCAGGGCGAGCGCGCCGCCCATCGACAGGCCGCCCACGAACACGTCGGCACAGCGCTCGGTGAGGGCGCGCAGCTCGCGGTCCACCTCGGCGTACCAGTCCTGCCAGCCGGTCAGTTGCATGTCCTCCCAACGGGTGCCGTGGCCCGGCAGCAGGGGCAGCGACACGGTCAGGCCGCGCCCGGCGAGGTGTTCCGCCCAGGGGCGCAGCGACTGCGGGGAACCGGTGAAACCGTGGCAGAGGAGGACACCCGTCTCCCCGCCCTCATGGCGAAACGGCTCGGCTCCAGGGAGGACCGGCACCTTCGGTCTCCTGTTCATGGGGTCGGTTGCGTGTTCATGGGTCGTGCGCAGGTACTTCACCGTACGCGACCGCACTGACACCGACCAGGGTCGTCGGCTCCTTTGACGGTGCTCCGGGTTAAGGTCTGATCGACGAACACAGGAGGCAGTCGGTTGTTGTACGGAACGATGAAGGTCGCCATCGGAGGGCCGCTGAAGGTCGCCTTCAGGCCCTGGGTGGAGGGCGCCGAGAACATCCCGGCCGAGGGCCCCGCGATCCTGGCGAGCAACCACCTCTCCTTCTCGGACTCCTTCTTCCTGCCCGCGGTCCTCGACCGCAAGGTCACCTTCATCGCGAAGGCCGAGTACTTCACCACACCCGGCGTGAAGGGCCGGCTGACGGCGGCGTTCTTCAAGGGCGCGGGCCAGCTCCCGGTGGACCGCTCCGGCGCGCGCGGCGCGGGCGAGGCGGCCATCAAGGCGGGCATCGAGGTCCTGGAGCGCGGTGAGCTGTTCGGGATCTACCCGGAGGGCACGCGCTCGCCCGACGGCCGCCTCTACCGGGGTAAGCCGGGCGGCCTCGCGCGCGTGGCGCTCGCCACCGGCGCGCCGGTCATCCCGGTCGCCATGATCGACACGGAGAAGATCCAGCCGCCGGGCAAGGTGATGCCCAAGATCATGCGGCCGGGTATCCGCATCGGCAAGCCGCTGGACTTCAGCCGGTACCAGGGCATGGAGCACGACCGTTTCGTGCTCCGCGCGGTGACCGACGAAGTCATGTACGAGATCATGAAGCTCTCCGGCCAGGAGTACGTCGACATCTACGCGACCGCCGCCAAGCGGCAGATCGCGGAGGCGGTGAAGGCCGAGAAGGAAGCCGAGAAGGCGGCGAAGGCGGCCGTCGCGCAGGCTGAGAAGGAACGCGCCGAGTCCTGAGAGAGGGGTTCGGCCGGGGGGTGGGGGCATGGCGAGGCGTGAGCGTGTCATGAGGATGTCGGTCGAGCTGCCGCTGTGGCGTGCGCTCACCGGCTACCGGGTGCTGACCATGCTGTACGCGGTCGGCCTGTTCGCCACGCAGTACGACGACTACGACCGCCCGGGCATCGCCATCGGCTACTTCGTCGTCCTGTGCGGCTGGACGCTCGCCACGCTGCCCCGCGTCCAGAACGCGGCGGCCTGCACCAAGCGCTTCCTCGCCGCCGACCTGACCGTCGCCCTCGCCGGCATCGTGCTCACCCCGCTGGTCGTCAACGACGCGCACATCGACGGCGGCGGGCCCACGCTGCCGTCGATATGGACGGCGGGCTCGGTCCTCGCGTTCGCCATCAAGGGCGGCTGGCGCTGGGCCGCGTTCGCCTCCACGCCGGTCGCCGTCGCCAACCTCATCGAGCGCGGCGCCCCCGCCCGGGACACCGTCCACAACGTGATCCTGGTCTGGGTCGCCTCCATCGCCATCGGCTACGTCGTCGAGGTCGCCCGCGCCTCCGAGCGCACCCTCGCCCGCGCTCTGGAGATCGAGGCGGCGACCAGGGAGCGGGAGCGGCTGGCCCGGGACATCCACGACAGCGTGCTCCAGGTGCTGGCCATGGTGCAGCGGCGCGGCGCCGTCCTCGGCGGCGAGGCGGCGGAGCTGGGCCGGATGGCGGGCGAGCAGGAGGTGGCGCTGCGCACCCTGGTCTCCGGCGGGCTGACGCGGGTCTCCTGGGCGTCCGAGGACGCGGCCCAGGGCGCGGTCGTACGGGCCGTCGACGAGCCGGAGCCCGAGGGTCCCGTCGATCTGCGCGCGCTGCTCGCCCCGTTCGCCGCCGCCAAGGTCAGCTTCGCCGAGCCCGGTGCTCCGGTGGAGCTGCCCCCGGCCGCCGCGAGGGAGCTGGCGGCCGCGGTGGGGGCCACGCTGGACAACGTACGGAAGCACGCGGGGGAGCAGGCGCGCGCGTGGATCCTGGTCGAGGACGAGCCCGACGAGGTGATCGTGACCGTACGGGACGACGGTCCCGGCATCCCGGAGGGGCGGCTCGCCCAGGCCGAGGGGGAGGGGCGGTTGGGGGTGGCCCTGTCGATCCGGGGGCGGCTGCGCGACCTCGGCGGCAGCGCCGAGCTGATCTCGGTGCCCGGGCAGGGCACGGAGGTCGAACTGAAGGTACCGAAGGCTTCACGGGGGAAGGCAGGACAGCGATGAGTGAGCAGCAGGGCCCGATCAAGGTGATGGTGGTCGACGACCACCCGATGTGGCGCGACGCGGTCGCCCGCGACCTGGGCGAGTCCGGCTTCGAGGTGGTGGCCACCGCGGGCGACGGCGACCAGGCGGTACGCCGGGCCAAGGCGGCCGGGCCCGATGTGCTCGTGCTCGACCTGAACCTGCCGCTCAAGCCCGGCGTCCAGGTCTGCAAGGAACTCGTCGGCCACAACCCGGCGTTGCGGGTCCTGGTGCTGTCCGCCAGCGGCGAGCACGCGGACGTGCTGGAGGCGGTGAAGTCGGGCGCCACCGGCTATCTGCTGAAGTCGGCGTCCACGGAGGAGCTGCTCGACGCGGTGCGCCGGACGGCGGTCGGGGACCCGGTGTTCACGCCGGGCCTCGCCGGTCTGGTCCTCGGCGAGTACCGCCGCCTGGCCTCCGAGCCCGCGCCCGCCGCCGACGCCGACCAGCCGAAGGCGCCCGAACTGACCGACCGCGAGACCGAGGTGCTGCGCCTCGTCGCAAAGGGCCTGAGCTACAAGCAGATCGCCGAGCGCCTGGTCATCTCCCACCGCACGGTCCAGAACCACGTCCAGAACACCCTCGGCAAGCTTCAGCTGCACAACAGGGTGGAGCTGGTCAGGTACGCGATAGAGCGCGGCCTGGACGACGAGTAGGACGCTGGACGGACTGTCGGTTTTGCCGACGAGTGAACCAACCGACGAGTAAACCAACCGCCCGCTGATTCACCGGAATTGCCCTTCCCGCCCATCCCTGTGTGACCTGGATCACCATTAGCGTGGCCTTCACCAGGCAACCGCGGCGAAGGGACATTTCCATGCGGGTCGGAGTACTGACCGGAGGCGGCGACTGCCCCGGGCTCAACGCCGTCATCCGGGGCATCGTCCGCAAGGGCGTGCAGGAGTACGGCTATGACTTCGTCGGCTTCCGGGACGGCTGGCGCGGGCCCCTGGAGGGCGACACCGTCCGCCTCGACATCCCCGCCGTGCGCGGCATCCTGCCCCGCGGCGGCACCATCCTCGGCTCCTCGCGGACGAACCCCCTGAAGCAGGAGAACGGCATCCGCCGGATCAAGGACACCCTCGCCAAGCTGGAGGTCGACGCGATGATCGCGATCGGCGGCGAGGACACCCTGGGCGTGGCCGCACGCCTCACCGACGAGTACGGCGTCTCCGTCGTCGGCGTACCGAAGACCATCGACAACGACCTGTCCGCCACCGACTACACCTTCGGCTTCGACACCGCGGTCGGCATCGCCACCGAGGCCATCGACCGCCTGCACACCACCGCCGAGTCCCATATGCGGGTCCTGGTCTGCGAGGTGATGGGCCGGCACGCCGGCTGGATCGCCCTGCACTCCGGCCTCGCCGGCGGCGCCAACGTCATCCTCATCCCCGAGCAGCGCTTCGACGTCGACCAGGTGTGCGCCTGGATCACCTCCCGCTTCAAGGCCTCGTACGCCCCGATCGTCGTCGTCGCCGAGGGCGCCATGCCGAAGGACGGCGACATGGTCCTCAAGGACCAGTCGCTGGACTCCTTCGGGCACGTCCGGTTGTCCGGGGTCGGCGAATGGCTCGGCAAGGAGATCGAGAAGCGGACCGGCAAGGAGGCCCGGACGACCGTGCTCGGGCACATCCAGCGCGGCGGCACGCCCAGCGCCTTCGACCGCTGGCTCGCCACCCGCTTCGGACTGCACGCCATCGAGGCGGTGCGGGACGGCGACTTCGGGAAGATGGTCGCGCTGCGCGGCACCGACATCGTGCGCGTGCCGATCTCGGACGCCACGGCCAAGCTGAAGACGGTCGACCCGGAGCTGTACGCGGAGGTCGGAGTGTTCTTCGGCTGACCGGCCCCCCTCGAACCCACAACCCCGAATCCCGAACCCCGAACGCCGTCGCGGCTTCCGTGGCGGCGACGGGGGAGGGGTGAGATATTCGCCAGGACCGGACACATCAGGCGCACCCCCGGAGGGCCGCGTGGAGATCCTCGCCTTCGGAGTCCAGGCCGACGAGAAGCCCCTGATCGAGCGCGCCTTCCACGGGCACCACGAGGTCCGCTGCCTGGACGTCTTCCTCAACGAGGACACCGCCCCCATCGCGGCCGGCTACGAGGCCGTCTCCACCAGCGTCAACGCCGACCTCGGCCCGCGCGTCCTGGAGGTCCTGGCGGCCGGCGGCACCCGGATGATCGCCCAGCGCTCCACCGGCTTCAACAACATCGACCTCAACGTCGCCGAGCGGCTCGGCATGACGATCGCCCGCGTCTCGTACTACTCGCCGTACTCGGTCGCCGAGTTCGCGTGGACCCTCGCCATGGCCGTCAACCGGCGGATCGTCCGCGCCTCCACCCGCACCCGCGACTTCGACTTCCGCCTCGACGGCCTGATGGGCCGCGACCTGCACGGCCGCACCGCGGGCGTCCTCGGCACCGGCAAGATCGGCGAGGCCTTCACCCGGATCGCCCACGGCTTCGGCATGAGGCTGCTCGGCTGGGACATCACCGAGAATCCCGCCTGCCTGGAACTCGGCATGAAGTACGTCCCCAAGGAGCAGCTCCTCGCCGAGTCCGACCTGGTCAGCCTGCACGTCCCGCTGATGCCGGAGACCCGCCACCTCATCGACGCCGCCGCCCTGCGGGCGATGCGGGACGACGCCGTCCTGGTCAACTCCAGCCGCGGCGGCCTCATCGACACCGCGGCCCTCGTCACCGAGCTGCGCGCGGGCCGCTTCGCGGGCGTCGGTCTCGACGTCTACGAGGCGGAGGCGGGCCTGTTCTTCCTCGACAAGTCCCTGGAGGCCATCGAGGACGACACCCTGGCCCGCCTGGTCACCTTCCCGAACGTCCTGGTCACGTCCCACCAGGCGTACTACACCGAGGACGCCGTCGGCCAGATCGTCGACGCCACGGTGCGCAACGTCCTCGACTACAAGGCCGGCCGCCGCTCGGAGAACGTGCTGGTGCCACGCAGCTGAGCCGTCAACTCCCGGACGATCGCGGCCCCGTTCAGCGTCAGCACCGACTCCGGGTGGAACTGCACCCCCGCGAAGCCGGGTCCGCGCAGCGCATGCACCTCGTACGACCCGCTCCGGCTCACCTCGACCTCGTGCGCGGCCAGCTCGGCCGCCGTCTCGTCGTCGCAGCGCGCCACGAAACTGTTGTAGAAGCCGACGGTCTCCTCCCGCCCGAACAGATCGACCGTCGTCTGCGCCCCCTGGTACGGCACCTCCTTCCGTACGATCTCCAGGCCCAGCTCCGCCGCGATCAACTCGTGGCCGAGGCAGACGCCGAGCACGCCGTGCCGGTGCTCGCGGATGACATGGGCGGCGAGGTCGCGCAGGAAGCGCATCTTCGGGTCGGTGAGGTCGGAGGGGTCGCCGGGGCCGGGGCCGAGGACGACCGTGCCCTCGTGGGCGAGGACGGCCTCCCGCAGACCGGGTTCGTCGTAGCGCCGGACGGTCACCTCCAGTCCGCTGGAGCGCAGGACATGTCCGAGCATCGCCGTGAAGGTGTCCTCGCCGTCGACGACGAGAGCGTGGCCCTCCAGCTCCTGCGACCGCTCCTGCATCCGCAGCCAGAACGGCGCGAGGGACGACCGGCGGCCGTCGAGCGCGGCCCGCACCCGGGGGTCGTCGGACAGCCGCGGCCGTACGCCTTCCTGGCGCGGCCTCTGCTTGAGGACCCCCAGCGCCGCCAGCACCCCCGCCGCCTTCGCGTGCGTCTCGGCCACCTCGCTCGCCGGGTCCGAACCGCGGACCAGCGTCGCGCCGACCGGGACCCGCAGCCGCCCGTCGGCGGCGATGTCGGCGGTGCGGATCAGAATGGGGGAGTCGAGGGTCTGGGCGCCTCCCGAGTCCCGGCCGAGCAGGGCCAGCGCGCCCGCGTAGTAGCCCCGCCCGCCGACCTCGTGCCGCTCGATGACCCGGCAGGCGTTCTGCACCGGCGACCCGGTGACGGTGGCCGCGAACATGGTCTCCTTGAGCACCTCGCGGGCGTCCAGCGAGGACTTCCCGCGCAGCTCGTACTCGGTGTGCGCGAGGTGGGCCATCTCCTTCAGACGCGGCCCGATCACCACGCCGCCCATGTCGCCGACCGTGCACATCATCTTGAGCTCCTCGTCGACGACCATCGACAGCTCCTCGATCTCCTTGCCGTCGGCGAGGAAGCCGAGCAGGTGCTCGGGGGTGGGGCCCTCGGCGGGATAGCGGTACGTCCCGCTGATCGGGTTCATCACGACCGTGCCGCCGGACATCCGCACATGCACCTCGGGGCTGGCGCCGACGAGCGTGCGGTCGCCGGTGTGGACGACGAAGGTCCAGTAGGCGCCCCGCTCGCCCACGAGGAGCCGCCGGAACAGGGCGAGCGCGTCCGCGCGGGAGAACCCCGGGATCCCGCCCTCGTACGTCCGACGGATCACGAAGTTCGCGCCCTCGCCCCGCCCGATCTCCTCCCGCAGCACCCGGCCGACGATCTCGCCGTACTCCTCGTCGGCGACGTCGAAGCCGCCGTTCTCGACGCGGACGTCATGGGCGGGCAGCTGCGCCAGGGCGTCCGGCAGGGTGAGCGTGTGCGTCTCCTCGGGGACCAGCGCCGTCAGCGGTGTCCCGTCGTCCCGCACGTCGAAGCCGCGCTCACGGATCTGCCGGAAGGGCACGAGGGCGAGGCCCTCGTCGGGGAGGTCGGCGAGGCGGTCGTACGAGAAGACCGGGCCGAGGAACACCTCGACGGTGTTCTCGTCACGGCCCGGCGTGCGGCGGCGCAGCAGGGCGAACGGGCGGTCGTCGTGCACGAGCTGGGTCAGGTCCATGGTTCCTCGCTGTCGATGACGTCGATGGTGAGGAACGACCCCGGAAACGCCGAAGGCCGCCCCTCGGGCGGCCTTCGCGAAGTCTTGCGTACGCGCAGTCAGTGGGCCGCCGGATGAGCGGTCCACCACCAGTTCTGGGTCGAGTGCGCGAACATGCGACGCACCCTACCCCATGTCCGTTCTCTGTACTCCGTGTCTCATTTGATGGGCATGCGCCGGGAGCCATGACACGACCCCGTAATGTTGAGGCCGTGACCGTGAACGCTAAGACCAGCGCGAGCGCTGGCAACACCTGGCGAGAACTGCCCGCGGCGCAGCAGCCCGAGTACCCCGACCCCGAGGCTCTGCGCGCAGTCGTTGCGGAGCTGGAGTCGTATCCGCCGCTCGTCTTCGCGGGCGAGTGCGACCAGCTGCGCGCCCGGATGGCGGCCGTCGCCAAGGGAGAGGCGTTCCTCCTCCAGGGCGGCGACTGCGCCGAGGCCTTCGACGCCGTGTCCGCCGACCACATCCGCAACAAGCTCAAGACCCTGCTCCAGATGGGCGCCGTGCTGACGTACGCCGCCTCGGTGCCGGTCGTGAAGGTCGGCCGGATCGCCGGCCAGTACTCCAAGCCGCGCTCCAAGGGCACCGAGACCCGCGACGGCGTGACCCTGCCGACCTACCGCGGCGACTCGGTCAACGGCTTCGACTTCAACGAGAAGGCCCGCATCCCGGACCCCGAGCGCCTGAAGCGGATGTACAACGCCTCCGCGTCCACGCTCAACCTGGTGCGCGCCTTCACCACCGGCGGCTACGCCGACCTGCGCCAGGTGCACGCCTGGAACCAGGACTTCGTGAAGTCGTCCCCCTCCGGCCAGCGCTACGAGCAGCTCGCCCGGGAGATCGACAACGCGCTGAACTTCATGCGGGCCTGCGGCACCGACCCGGAGGAGTTCAAGACCGTCGAGTTCTACTCCTCGCACGAGGCGCTGCTGCTCGACTACGAGTCGGCCCTCACCCGCGTGGACTCGCGCACGGGCCGGCTGTACGACGTCTCCGCGCACATGGTGTGGATCGGTGAGCGCACCCGGCAGCTGGACCACGCGCACATCGAGTTCGCCTCGAAGATCCGCAACCCGATCGGCATCAAGCTCGGCCCGACCACCACGGCCGAGGAGGCGCTGCAGTACATCGAGCGCCTCGACCCGGACCGCGAGCCGGGCCGTCTCACCTTCATCGTGCGCATGGGCGCGGACAAGGTCCGCGACAAGCTGCCCGAGCTGGTCGAGAAGGTCACCGCCTCCGGTGCGACGGTCGCCTGGGTGACCGACCCGATGCACGGCAACACCTTCGAGGCGGCCTCCGGTCACAAGACCCGCCGCTTCGACGACGTGCTCGACGAGGTCAAGGGCTTCTTCGAGGTCCACAAGGCGCTGGGCACCCACCCGGGCGGCATCCACGTGGAGCTCACCGGCGACGATGTCACCGAGTGCGTGGGCGGCGGCGACGAGATCTTCGTCGACGACCTGCACCAGCGCTACGAGACGGCCTGCGACCCCCGGCTGAACCGCAGCCAGTCGCTCGACCTGGCCTTCCTCGTGGCAGAGATGTACCGGGACCAGTGACGGGGGCACCTGTTACAGGGACGTGAATGGGGCGCGGATCACATACGATCCGCGCCCCGCTCCACTTTTGCGGTTCCTGAGCGCCGGGTAAGGTTAGGTTAGCCTTATTGATCTCGGCGGGAGGTGAATCCGCGTGTACGTCTGCAGCTGCTTCGGTGTGACCGAGACCCAGGTCAAGCAACACGCGGAGAACGGCGCCTGCACGCCACGCCAGATAGCCTCCGCCTGCAAAGCGGGCACCGACTGCGGTTCGTGCGTACGACGCATCCAGGCGATCCTGGGCCGGGGGGCCTGCCCGACCAAGGCGACCGTGGTCGACCCGGTCCTCTCCGACCTCGAGGAAGCCGCCTAGCTCTCCGGCTGCTCGATCAGCTGGGCGATGTACAGCGCCTCACCGAGCTTCTCCAGGAGCTCCAGCTGGGTGTCGAGGTAGTCGATGTGGTGCTCCTCGTCCTCCAGGATCGACTCGAAGATGTTCGCCGACGTGATGTCTCCCTTGGCGCGCATCACCTCGATCCCGCGCTTGAGACGGTCGATCGCCTCGACCTCGATCTGCCGGTCCGCCTCGAACATCTCCTTGACCGTCTGCCCGACCCGGACATGGAACAGGCGCTGGTAGTTCGGCAGCCCGTCCAGGAACAGGATCCGGTCGGTGAGCACCTCGGCGTGCTTCATCTCGTCGAACGACTCGTGGCGGGTGTACTTCGCGAGCTTCGTCCAACCGAAGTTCTCCTGCATCTTCGCGTGCAGGAAGTACTGGTTGATCGCGGTGAGCTCGCCGGTGAGCTGCTCGTTGAGGAATTCGATGACCTCGGGGTCGCCCTGCATCGCAGAGGCTCCTTCCGCAAGGGGAACTGGCAGATTGCGCCGCATCCTTGCATCGTCACCGAAGATCGTCCAGTAAGTCTGCGCTTAGTAAGTAAGTCCATGCTTAGTCCGGTTTGAGATGAATCGGGATGGGGTTGGTCAGGTGCACCGCCCTTGGTCTGTCAGGATGGAGTCATGGGTCAGCCGGTGGAGCGCGAAAGTGGAGAAGCGGCGCATTCCGAGCTACCGCCGGGGCAGCGACTGCAGCGTGGCTGGCCCGTCACCCACTACGGGCCGGTCCCCAAGTTCAGGCCCGAGCGCTGGGAGTTCCGGGTCTTCGGCGCCACCGCGGACGGCGAGAAGCACTGCTGGAACCACGAGGAGTTCACGGCCCTGCCGTACACCTCGGTCGTGGCGGACCTGCACTGCGTGACGAAGTTCAGCATGCTCGGCGCCGAGTGGGGCGGGGTCCCCGCCCGGACCGTCCTGGAGATCGCCCCGCCGGCGACGGACGTCACCCATGTGATGGTGTGGGCCGAGTACGGCTTCAGCTCCAACCTGCGCCTCGCGGACTTCGCCGACGATCGTACGATCTTCGCCACCCACAAGGACGGCGAGCTGCTCACCGCCGAGCACGGCTTCCCGCTCCGCCTGGTCGTCCCCCATCTGTACGCCTGGAAGGGACCCAAATGGGTCCGCGGCGTCGAGTACATGACCGCCGACCGCCGCGGCTTCTGGGAGGAACGCGGCTATCACAACATCGGCGACCCGTGGAAAGAGCAGCGGTACTCCTACCAGGAGGAGCCGGGGGACGGGCCCGAGGCGTGACGCTCTGCGTCAATTTTCGGGCTGGATGAGCTCTGGAATCAGTGGTGCTGGTGCACCACCGCGTGCCCCTTGCCCCGGCCGATCATCCACTTGTTCACCGGCACGGTGACGACGAACGCGATGACCAGCGAGATCGCCAGCGTGCCCCAGAACAGCAGGTCGGCCAGTTCCGCGTCCATCGCGCCCGGCCACAGCACGATCACCCCGTTGTCGACCAGCTCCATCACGGCGATCGACAGGGTGTCCGCGGCCAGCGCCACCCGCACGGCGGCCCGGAGGCCGAGGCCGGAGCGCAGAACACCGCGCAGGGTGAGCGAGTAGCCGAAGAAGAAGGCGAGGACGATCGCGAGGATCGTCGTCGGCAGGTTCCCCCAGCCGAGCGCGGTGCCGATCACCATGCCGAGCACCTCGCCGATCGCGCACCCGGTGAGGCAGTGGAGGGTGGCCTGGACGGCCATGGACCAGCTGCTCGCAGGGTGGTGTACGTGTCCCGCGTGCGCCTCGTGCTGCATGAGTGCCCCCAACGTCGGATAACGGTTCCTGCATCGAGCAAGAACCGTATACCCCCAGGGGGTATTCCGTCACGGGCTACGCGTCGCGAAGTTTCTTCAGCCGCTCCACGTCCGCCGCGTGCCCTTCCTTCCCGCCGGGCGTCTCGATGATCAGCGGTACGCCCGCCGTGGCCGGGTGGGTCATCAGTGCCCGGAACGGGTCCTCGCCGATGTGGCCGGCGCCGATGTTCTCGTGCCGGTCCTTGTGGGCGCCGACGACGTCCTTGGAGTCATTGGCGTGGATCAGCTTCAGCCGCCCCTCGCCGACGGTGTCCACCAGCAGGTCGAGGGTCTGGTGCATGCCGGACGGGCCGGTCAGATCGTGTCCGGCCGCGAAGATGTGGCAGGTGTCGAGGCAGATCCCCAGCTTGGGGTGGGCGTCCAGCGCCTCGAAGTACGGTCCGAAGTCCCAGGTGCGCGAGCACAGCGAGGCACCCTGTCCGGCGGTCGACTCCAGGAGCAGGAAGGGGTCGTCGTCGTGGGTGAGTTCGTCGAGCAGCGGCAGCATGTGCTCCCGGACCTGCTTCAGGGCCACGGACCGGTCCCGTCCGCCGGTCGCGCTGCCCGTGTGCACCACCACGCCGAGCGCCCCGATCTCCCGCCCGCGCCGCAGCGAGTGCCGCATGCTCTCCACCGACTTCTCCACGGTGGCCTCGGTGTGCGAGCCGAAGTTGATCAGGTACGGGGCGTGGACGTACGCCGGGATCGACTCGGCTTCGCAGGCCGCCCGGAACTCCTCGTCCTGCCGCGGGTTGCCGGCGGGCGTGGCCCAGCCGCGCGGGTTGGCGACGAAGACCTGCACGGTCTCGGCCTTCAGATCACGGGCGTAGGACAGGCCGACGGAGTTCAGACCGCCGGCCACGGGGACATGGCCGCCGACGGGGTTGCGCTGAGTCATCACCCGTTCAGGGTGTCATGCGCGGCGAAGTGCCCCGTCGGCGGTCCAGGGTCGGTTCAGGCTCCGGTCTCAGCGGATCTCGATCGTGATCGTCGACCCCTTGGGCGCGGTGTCGCCGCCGTCCACGGACTGGCTCTTGACGGTGTCGCCGAACAGCCCGAGGAGGCCGCGGTCCTCGTCGACCTGGAACCCGGCGTCCTCCAGCGCGGCCTTCGCGTCGTCGACGCTGTCGCCGACCACGTCCGGGACCTCGACCATCTCGGGGCCCTTGGAGATCGTCAGCGTCACGGTGTCGCCCTCGGCGGCCCGGCTGCCCTCACCCGGCGTCTGGGCGGCCACCTGGCCCTTGTCGAACTCGGAGTTGACCTGCTCGGTGGCGACCTTCACCTTCAGGCCCGCCTCCGACAGATCCGCCTTGGCGTCCTCCAGGCTCTCGCCGGTGACGTCCGGGACGTCGACCGGGCTGCCCTTGCTGACGACCAGGGCGACGGCCGTGCCCGCGTGGAGCTTCGTGCCGCCCTCGGGGTCGGTGCGGATCACGAAGCCCTTGATGACCTCGGAGCTGAACTCGCGGGTGACCATGCCCGGTTCCAGGCCGTCGTTCTTCAGCCGGAGCCGCGCCTTGTCCAGCCGGTAGCCCTTGAGGTCGGCCAGCTGCACGGTCTTCGGGCCGTCGGAGACGGTCAGCGTCACCGAGTCGTTGTTCCGTATGCGGGCGCCGACGCCCGGGTCCGAGTCGATGACCTGGCCCCGCTTCACGGTGTCGCTGTAGGCGTGCTTCACCTTGCCGACGTCGAGACCCTCCTGGGAGAGCCGCTCCCGCGCCTGCGCCTCGGTCTTGCCGATCAGCGCCGGGACCTTGGTGAACTGCCCGGAGTTGATGTACCAGACGCCCGCGCCGACACCGAGGATCAGCAGGAGCGCGACGACGATCGCGAGCGGCCCGCGCGGAAGGCCCGAGCGGCGGCGCCGGGGCGGCGGGGGCGGTGGCGTCGCGAACACGCTGGTGCGGTTGAGCGCGGCCTCGTCGTCCCCGTCGACCGGCAGCGGCCGCGGCACCGTCAGCGAGCGCGGGATCACACTCGTCCGGTCCTCGGCGTTGTCGTGCTCAGTGGTCAGCGCCTGCGGCGGTACGGCGTCCAGCTGGTCGGCGCTGAGGACGGCACGCGCCTCGCGGACCTGGGCGAGCATCGCCACCGCGTCGTACGGACGGACGTCAGGGGTGCGGGCGGTCGCCGACGCGACCAGCTCGTCCAGCTCGAACGGCAGGCCCGGCACGATCGCCGAGGGCGGCGGGACGTCCTCGTGGAGGTGCTTGTAGAGGACGATCGCGGGGGAGTCGCCGTCGTGCGGCTTCTCGCCGGTCAGCATCTCGTACAGCACGACACCGCACGCGTACACGTCGACGCGGGCGTCGGCGGCGCCCGGCTGCTCGATCTGCTCGGGCGCGAGGTAGGAGACGGTGCCGAGCACGGCACCGCTGGTGTTGGTGACGGTGTCGACCGAGCGGACCAGCCCGAAGTCGGCGACCTTGACCCGGCCGTCGTCCCCTATGAGGACGTTCTCCGGCTTCATGTCGCGGTGCACGAACCCGGCGCGGTGCGCGGCGCCGAGCGCGGCCAGCACCGGCTCCAGGATGTCGAGCGCGGCCCGCGGCTGCAGCGCCCCGCGGTCGCGCAGCACGTCCCGCAGGGTGCAGCCGGCGACGTACTCCATGGCGAGATAGACGTACGACCCGTCGGTGCCCTGGTCGAAGACCTGCACCACGTTGGGATGGGCGAGCCGGGCGACGGACTTGGCCTCGCGGATGAAGCGGTCGACGAAGGTGGCGTCGGCGGCGAGGCCGGGGTGCATGACCTTCAGGGCGAGCACGCGGTCGAGGCGGGTGTCCAGGGCCCGGTAGACCGTGGCCATCCCGCCGACGGCGATCCGCGCTTCCACGCGGTACCGGCCGTCGAGCACCTGCCCGACCAATGGGTCCTGAAGGGTCGTATCCACGCAGGTGAGTGTACGAGCCGTGACTGACAGGGCCGGGGGTTCGGGTGAGATCGGGGCGGGACTGAAGCCGAGCTGTGACGGACCTCGCACCCGCTCCCGAATCTCATCGAACGTACGTTCAGAATGCCGGGCGTTCGGGGTCGAGACGCGCCAACCCCCCGGTGGGGGAGGACGCTTCGGCGAAGTGCCGCTTGGGGATGCGCCCCGCCCGGTGGGCCAGCCGGCCCGCCTCGACCGCGTGCCGCATCGCGTGCGCCATCAGCTCCGGCTCCTGGGCGCGCGTCACCGCCGAGGCGAGCATCACACCCGCGCAGCCCAGCTCCATCGCGAGCGCCGCGTCCGACGCCGTACCGGCGCCCGCGTCCAGGATCACCGGCACGCGCGCGTGCTCGACGATCAGCTGGAAGTTGTGCGGGTTGCGGATGCCGAGCCCGGACCCGATCGGGGAGCCCAGCGGCATGATCGCCGCGCAGCCCACGTCCTCCAGCTTCCGCGCCAGGACCGGGTCGTCGTTGGTGTACGGCAGCACCGTGAAGCCGTCGTCGACCAGGGTCTCCGCCGCCTCCAGGAGCTCGATCGGGTCCGGCAGCAGGGTGCGCTCGTCGGCGATGACCTCCACCTTGATCAGGTCCGTGCCGAGCGCCTCGCGCGCGAGGCGGGCCGTCAGCACCGCCTCGCCCGCCGTGAAGCAGCCGGCCGTGTTCGGCAGCACCTGGACGCCGAGCTCGGTCAGCACGGACAGGACCGAGCCGTGCACGTTCGGGTCGACGCGCCGCATCGCGACCGTCGTCAGCTCCGTGCCCGAGGCGACCAGCGCCCGCCTCAGCACGTCCAGGCTGGGCGCCCCGCCCGTGCCCATGATCAGCCGGGACGAGAACGCCGTACCGCCGAGGACGAAGGGATCGTCGGCCATGGGTCAGCCTCCTTGGACGGCGGTCAGGACCTCGACGCGGTCCCCCTCGGAGAGGGGCGTCGACGGCCACTGCGCGCGCGGGACGACGGTTTCGTTGAGGGCGGCGGCCACTCCGGAGGGTGCCGGGGTGAGGGCGCGTACGACCGTGTCGAGCGCCGTGCCGGGGGCGAACTGGCGCAGCTCCCCGTTGACGGAGATGTTCATGCGGGCTGCTCCGTGAGGTGCTTCGTGAATCGCCTGGGGGTGAAGGGGCGGGCCTCGTCCGGGAGTTCACCGGTGGTCAGGGCGTGGGCCATGGCATCGCCGGTGACCGGCGTCAGCAGCACACCGTTGCGGTAGTGGCCGGTGGCCAGCAGCAGCCCCGGCAGCTCGGTGGGGCCGAGCAGGGGCGCGTTGTCGGGGGAGCCGGGGCGCAGCCCCGCGCGGGTCTCCGTCAGCGGCAGCTCGGTGATGCCGGGCACCAGCTCATGGGCGTCGCGCAGCAGCTCGTACACCCCGCCCGCGGTCACCGTCGTGTCCCAGCCCTGCTCCTCGCTGGTCGCCCCGATCACCAGCTCGCCGTTCTCCCGCGGCACCAGATAGACCTGGCTGCCGCGCACCACGGCCCGCACGGTCCGGCTCAGGAACGGCGCGTACCGCTGCGGCACGGTCAGCCGCAGCACCTGCCCCTTCACCGGGCGCACGGGCGGCAGTACGGCCTCGGGGACCCCGGCGAGGCGTCCGCTGAGGCTGCCCGCCGCCAGCACCACCTGCCCCGCGCCCAGCCGCGTACCGCCGGTCGTCGTGACGCCGGCGGCCCGGTCCCGTACTACGTCGAGACGCTCGGCCCAGTCGCGGTGGAACACCACGCCCGCTCGCTCGCAGGCGGCCAGCAGCGCCCTGGTCAGCCGTCGGGGGTCGATCTGGTGGTCGCCGTCCACCCGCAGCCCGCCGCGCACGCCCGGCGCGAGCATCGGTTCCAGGCGCCGGCACTCGCGCCCCGACAGCCACTCGGACTCCAGCCCCGACTGCTGCTGGAGGGCGTGCAGTTCGCGCAGATGGGCGCGGTCGTCGGCGTCCAGGGCGACGGCGAGCGTGCCGCAGCGGCGGTGGCCGAGGTCGAGCCCGGTCAGGTCGGTCAGCTCGGCCGCGAAGTCCGGATAGCGGCGGGCCGAGGCGAGGTTCAGGCCGAGCAGGGTCTGCTCGCCGTAGTGCAGTTCGGTGACGGCGGCGAGCATGCCGGCCGCCACCTGGGCGGCCCCGCCGCCCGGTTCGGGGTCCACCACGGCCGTGGCGAAACCGCGCTGCGCGGCCCGCCAGGCCGTGACGAGGCCGATGATTCCGCCCCCGACGACGAGGACGTCTGACGTACGTGAGGACATGGGCGTCCAGCCCCTCCCTTCGCCGGCATGACCCGGATCAGGTTCGTACGGTCGGAGGCCGCCAGCCTCCCTCTCAGCCCGGTGCGTCCGGGCTCCCGCGAGTGCTCTACGTTGGCCACCCTAGCTCTTGGTTTTGCCCTTTCGTAAGGAGGCCCACTGTCATGGCCCGCTCGCTGGACGGCCTCGTCCTCGCCCCCGTCGCCGACCAGGCCCCAGGTCAGGTGGGTACCCGGACCCGGTTCACGTACCACGAGAAGGACGGCGAGATCTGGGCCGAGTACACGGGCGGCGACGTCGTCCGCGGGCACCTGGTGGGCACGCGCGCGGGCGACCGGCTCGACTTCCGGTACGTGCAGCTGAAGCACGACGGGACGACCTCCTCCGGGCACTGCGTGTCCACCGTCGTGGACCTGCCCGACGGGCGGGTGCGTCTGGAGGAGAGCTGGGAATGGGAGTCGCAGGCCGGGAGCGGGACCAGCGTTGTGGAGCAGGTCACTGTGCAGGACTCCTGACTGACAATTTGTCAGTTGTCTATGGTGATCAGGTGAGCGACGAGACGGAGACGCAGACGCGGCGGCGCGTGGTCGTGGTCGGCGCGGGCATGGCCGGCGTACAGACCGCGGTGGCCCTGCGCGAACAGGGCTTCACCGGCACGGTGACGCTGATCGGCGCGGAACCCCACCAGCCCTACGACCGGCCGCCGCTGTCCAAGGCGGTGCTGCTCGGCAAGGCCGAGGGCTCCGCCTTCGACGTCGACTTCGAGGCGCTCGGCATCGAACTGCGGCTCGGCGTCGAGGTGCTGGGCGTCCGCCCCGCCGATCACGAACTGGACGCCGAGGACGGGCCGGTGCCGTACGACGTCCTGGTCCTCGCCACCGGCGCGGAACCGATCCGGCTGCCCGGCGCGGAGGGCGTGCCCGGCGTCCATCTGCTGCGCACCCTCGACGACGCCGAACGGCTGCGCCCGGTCCTCGCCCGGCAGCACGACATCGTGGTCGTCGGCGCGGGCTGGATCGGCGCCGAGTTCGCCACCGCCGCGCGCGAAGCGGGCTGCGCGGTGACCGTCGTCGAGGCCGCCGACCGGCCGCTCGCGGGGGCGCTGCCCGCGGAGGTGGCCACGCCGATGGCGACCTGGTACGCCGACGCGGGGGCCGCGCTGCGCACCCACGCGCGCGTGGCCCGTATCGAGCCCGGCGAGGTCGTCCTCGACGACGGCTCCCGGCTGCCCGCGGACGCGGTCGTGGTCGGCATCGGCGCCCGCCCGGCCACAGCCTGGCTCTCCGGCTCGGGCATCGCCCTCGGCGCGCACGGCGAGGTCGTGGCCGACGCGGGGCTGCGCACCTCGGTCCCGGACGTGTACGCCGTGGGCGACTGCGCGTCCTTCCCGTCGGGGCGCTACGGCGAGCGCCTGCTGGTCCACCACTGGGACAACGCCCTCCAGGGGCCGCGCACGGTCGCGGCCAACATCATCGGCGAGACGCCGTCGGTCTACGACCCGGTGCCGTACTTCTGGTCCGAGCAGTTCGGCCGTTTCGTCCAGTACGCCGGCCACCACACGTCCGCCGACACGGTCCTGTGGCGCGGGGACCCGTCCGGACCGGCCTGGACGGTGTGCTGGCTGCACGAGAACCGGCTGGTCGCCCTGCTGGCGGTGGGCCGGCCGCGGGACCTGGCACAGGGGCGGCGCCTGATCGAGGCGGGGACGGAACTGGACACCGGGTTGCTGTCGGATCCAGGTCGGCCGTTGAAGGCGGCGGTGGTCTAGCGGAAATGTCAAGGTAGGGGCCGTTTCGGGCGGCCCCGGCTTCCGACTGTCAGTGCGGGATGGCAGGCTTGATTCCGTGACCGAGATTGACGCAAAGATCGATGCTCTCGTCCCCGCCTGGCTCACCCTCCCCGACATCGCAGAAATGCTGGACGTCGAGGTGACGCGTGTGCGGCAGCTGGTCAAGGACGGCCAGCTCATCGCCGTACGCCGAGGTGAGAACCGCGCACTGCACGTCCCCGCCGCCTTCATCGACGGGGCCGAGCAGAAAGTCGTCAAGGGCCTCGCCGGGACCCTGACACTCCTGAGGGACGACGGCTTCAGTGACGAAGAGATGCTGGAGTGGCTCTTCACCCCGGACGACAGCCTGCCGGGCACCCCGGCCCAGGCCCTGAGCGAGAACCGCGGCACGGAGGTGAAGCGCCGGGCCCAGGCATTGGCGGTCTGACCCCGGAGTGGCTCGGGGCCGTACATGTCTTGTGCGGCTCCGGGTCGGCACCCCGCCAACGCGGTGAGTGACACCCGCCCGCCGACCACTCACGTCCCACGACCTACCGGCATGCCCCGCCCCGACCCACCTGTGGTTCACTACCGCCCGCCAAGGCCGACCGCACTCGTCCACGGCCCGTACGCCACCGACACCGGGGGACCGACCATGACCGACGCCGCCCGCACCGCCCGCGCCCAGCTCGCCGACGCCCGCGTCTACCTCTGCACGGACGCCCGCAAGCGCCAGGGCGACCTCCCGGAGTTCCTCGACGCGGTCCTGGCCGGCGGCGTCGACATCGTGCAGCTCCGCGACAAGGGCATGGAGGCCGCCGAGGAACTGGAGCACCTCCAGGTCTTCGTCGACGCCTGCGCCCGCCACGGCAAGCTCCTCGCCGTCAACGACCGCGCGGACGTCGCCCACGCCGCCACGGCCGACGTACTCCACCTCGGCCAGGGCGACCTCCCGGTCCCCGCCGCCCGCGCGATCCTCGGCGACGACGTCCTCATCGGCCGCTCCACCCACGCCGAGCAGGAAGCCGCCGCCGCGGCGGTCCAGGACGGCGTCGACTACTTCTGCACCGGCCCCTGCTGGCCCACCCCCACCAAGCCCGGCCGCCACGCCCCCGGCCTCGACCTCGTCCGTCACACCGCCGCCCTCGGCACCGACCGCCCCTGGTTCGCCATCGGCGGCATCGACCTCGGCAACCTCGACGAGGTGCTGGAGGCGGGCGCCGACCGAGTCGTCGTCGTACGCGCCCTCACCGAGGCGACCGACCCCGGCGCGGCCGCCGCGGAGTTCGCCAAGCGCCTGCGCCAGCGGTGACCAGCCGCATCGGGCCCCGCTAGACGAAAGCTGTCCGATGGGTGGACAACAAATCGACAAAACGGGCAAATTTCCGTGATCTGGTTGGGTGACCACCGCCCCCTGGCTAACCTGCCGGTATGGCCCTCGGAACCGCATCCACCAGGACGGACCGCGCACGCACCGTGCGTGACATGCTCGCCACGGGCAAGACGACGTACTCCTTCGAGTTCTCGGCGCCCAAGACTCCCAAGGGTGAGCGAAACCTGTGGAGCGCGCTCAGGAGGGTCGAGGCGGTCGCCCCGGACTTCGTCTCGGTGACCTACGGCGCCGGCGGCTCCACCCGCGCGGGCACCGTCAAGGAGACCCAGCAGATCGTCGCGGACACCACCCTGACCCCGGTCGCCCACCTCACGGCGGTCAACCACTCGATCGCCGAGCTGCGCAACATCATCGGCCAGTACGCCGACGCCGGGATCCGCAACATGCTCGCCGTGCGCGGCGACCCGCCCGGCGACCCCATGGCCGACTGGGTGCCGCATCCGCAGGGCCTGACGTACGCGGCCGAACTGGTCCGGCTCATCAAGGAGTCGGGCGACTTCTGCGTCGGCGTCGCCGCCTTCCCGGAGATGCACCCGCGCTCCGGCGACTGGGACACGGACGTCGAGCACTTCGTCGACAAGTGCCGCGCCGGCGCCGACTACGCCATCACGCAGATGTTCTTCAAGCCCGACTCCTACCTTCGCCTTCGCGACCGCGTGGCCGCCGCCGGCTGCGCCACCCCGGTCATCCCCGAGGTGATGCCGGTCACGAGCGTGAGGATGCTCGAACGACTTCCGCAGCTCAGCAACGCGTCGATCCCGTCCGTCCTGAAAGAGCGGATCCTCACAGCAAAAGACGATCCGGCCGCTGTACGCTCCATCGGTATCGAATTCGCCACCGAGTTCTGCGCGCGGCTGCTGGCCGAGGGAGTGCCCGGACTGCACTTCATCACGCTCAACAACTCCACGGCGACGCTGGAAATCTACGAGAACCTGGGCCTGCACCACCCACCGCAGGCCTAGACCGGCCGCACGGATATACGACACACTGCGTAGCGGTCACTGGGAGAGGGGCGTACATGGGCTGGACGGTCCTCTACATCGCGTTCGGAATCGTCGCGCTGTGGTTGCTCGGCGAGGTGCTGCTCCAGTACAAGGCGCGGTTGCGCTGGCGGCTGCTCGCGTTCGCGGGCTTCCTCGGCGTCGTCCTCGGTGTGCTGATCCCCTCGGTCATCGTCATCGGGCTGGGCGCCATCGCTTTCGCGATCGGCCAGACGTACGTCACGCTCTCCTTCCGCCGCGGCTTCGAACAGGGCTGGGCGGTCAATCCGCCGACGGCCCTGGGCGGCCTGACCGGCGGCAAGCGCCCCCGCCGGGAACGCGGTCGCGAGGAGCCCACCCTGGAGGTCTCCGACCTCGAGGCCTCGGACGCCGACTACGGCGACGAGGCCAACTACCGCCAGGACCCGGCCGGTTACGGTGACGACTACGACCGCGACGACGTGTTCACGCCCGCCCGCCCCGCCGCGGCGGCCGACACCACCGCGGTCTACGAGCCCCAGCCGATGCCGGACGACACCGGCTCCTACGGCATATACGGCGACACCCCCTACCCGGCGGCGACCGGCGACGGCGGCTACGCCGGCCAGGACCAGTACGCGACGGCCGCCCAGGGCGCCGACCAGAGCTACTCCTACGACGGCTACACCGGCTACGACCAGCAGCAGTACGGCTACGACATGGCCGGGCAGCAGCAGTACGCCGCCTACTCCGACCCGTACATCGGCACCCAGACCTACGACGGCGCCGGCTACGACACCTCGTACGGCGGCCAGCAGAGCTACGACCAGCAGGCCTACGGCCAGGACCAGTACGGCAACGCGACCTACGGCGGCGAGACCCCGGCCGGCGGCGTCTGGGTCCCGCAGCAGCGGTCCGACGACTCCTACGGCGGCGAACTCCCGCCGGAACAGCAGTACCCCTACCAGGGCAACGCCCAGCAGGGGAACGGCTACGACGAGCAGTACCGCTTCTGACGCCGAGGCTCGTGGGTCACTGAGAGCCCCGGAAGTCCGGCCCCTCCACGATCAGCCCGGCGGCCAGCGCCCCTGACATCCCGGCGTGCGGAAGACCGCCGCCGGGATGCGCCCAGCCACCCACCCGGTACAGCCCCGGCAGCGGGGTCGTGTTGGCCGGGTGCAGGAAACGGCCCTCGCCGGCGGCCAGTGCGGGGGCTGGTATGGCGCCGAACGAGGCGCCGGTCTCGGCCTCGGTGTGCTCGGGTGTACGCATCTCACGCCACATCAGCCGCTCGCGCAGCCCCGGTACGGCCGCCTCCGCGGCTGCCGCCATGAGGTCGGCGAACCGGTCGTCGGTCGCGTCGACACCCCAGTCGCCCCGGGTCGGCACCGTGGCGGACAGCACCACCGACTCGAAATCCCCCTCGGGGTGCAGCGCGGGATCACCCGGCCGCAGCACCGTCACGGTGGGACGCGCCTGCTCACCGCGCGCGGAGCCGAGGTAGTCCAACTCGGCCGCGCGGTCCGGGGCGTGCACCACCGTGCGATGGACCGCACCGGCCTCACGCGCGCCGCGCAGCGCCAGCAGCACCGTGAACCTCCCCGGCCGGTCCGCCGCCGGAGCGGGCTGCACCCCACCCTCGCCGTACAACGGATGCTCCGTCAGACCGGCGAGCCGGGCCGGGTCCACGCCCGCCACGACCTGGTCCGCCTCCGCCACACCGCCGCCGGCGAACTCGACCCCCGCCGCTCGGCCGTCCTTCTCCACCACCCCGGTGACCTCGGCGCCGAAGTGGAACTCCACCCGGCGCGCCACACACCGCTCGTACACCGCGCGCGCCAACTCCCGCAGGCCGCCGCGGACATACCAGGTCCCGAAGGCGTGCTCCATGTACGGCAGCACCGCCGCGCTCGCCGGGGCGGTGCTCGGGTCGAGGCCGTACGCCAGGGCGTAGCCGTCCAGGAGCGCGGCCAGTCGGGGGTCGCGCAGCTCCCAGGCGCCGATCTCGGCGAGCAGCCCGGCGCGGCGGGTGCGCAACAGCTTCTTGTGCGGGACCGACGGATAGGGCTCGCGGTCGGCCAGGACCGACCAGTTGGGCCACAGCGGCTCCTCCAGGAGCGGCCGGCGCGTACGGTCCCAGGCCTCGCGGGCCCGGACCAGGAAGTCGCCCCAGCGGTCACCGGAGCCCGCACCGAGGGCCTCGTTCAGCGCCGCGACCACGCCCGCGCGGGACGCGTTCGGCAGGGAGACCTCGGTGCCGTCGGCGAAGAGATGCCGCGACGACGGGTCGACCTGGACCAGCTCGACGACCGACTCCAGCGGTTCCTTGCCGGTCTTGACGAAGAGGTCGCGGTAGACGGCGGGCAGCGGCAGCAGTCCCGGGCCGGTGTCGAAGGCGAACCCGTCGCGCTCGAAGCGGCGCACCGCACCGCCGTACGTCTCCGTACGCTCGTACACCGCCACCCGGTGGCCCGCGACGGCCAGCCGGGCAGCGGCCGCCATCGCGCCCATCCCGGCGCCGATCACCGCAATCCGTGCCATGCCCGCGACTTTATCGGCCGCCACTGACAGCCCTGGTGACAGGTGGGGTCACCAGCCGAGCGGCGACCCCGACCGGCCCGCGAGCCGCCTCTCCTCCCGGCGCTGGGCCCTGCGCCGCAGGAACCGCCGGATGCGGGAGATCAGGAAGATCAGTATCACCAGCCCGCCGACGAGCAGCACCGCCGCGATGATCGCCGCCGCCTGCGGGTGGAAGATCGCGAAGGTGACGAGACCGGCGACTCCGAGATCCTCGGCCAGGCTCACGATCACGTTGCTCAGCGGCTCCGGCGAGGTGTTCACCGCCATCCGCGTCCCGGCCTTGACGGCGTGGCTGGCCAGCGCCGTCGAACCGCCGACCAGGCCCGCGACCGCGTCGTTCAGCGAGCCGCTCTGACCGGCCAGCACCGCACCGACCCAGGCGCCCGCCGCCGGGCGGATCAGCGTGTGCACGGAGTCCCACGCCGAGTCGACGTACGGGATCTTGTCCGCGACGGCCTCGCACAGGAACAGCACGCCCGCTGTGACGAGGACCTCAGGGCGCTGCAGGGTCTCGGGGACGTCGTCGCTCAGCCCGGTCGCGCCGAAGACGCCGAGCAGCAGCACGACGGCGTACGCGTTGATTCCGCTGGCCCAGCCGCTGGTGAAGACAAGGGGGAGTACGGACACGGAGGCGATCGTAACCAGTCCACAACGGGGCGTCCTGGGCCTGAGTGCGCAGCTCTGAGTATCCGTACCTAGTGGGGGAGATGAGTACGCGCGCGGATGGGGCCCGACCTGCGTGAACGAGAGAGTGGAGCCACGGAGAAGGGAACGGCTCCGACACCGGCGACACGGGGCGCCGGAGCGGAGCCGCCCCGGATCCGCTCCTTCCGCCGGCGGAAGTCGGCGGGAGCGAGGCACGGGGCCCGGGGGAACGACCGAACGGGGGTCCAACGGGGGACACGGGGGAAAACGGGGGAGCACGAGAAGGCGCCGGTTCGAGGTGGCCCGCGGGGGACGCGGCCACAGCGGACCGGCGCTTTCGTGTCTACGCGCGCGTACCGCTCACCCGGCCCTGCAACAGCCGCGACAGCGCCGAGTGGACGTCGTCCAGCGAGCGCTCCGGCTGGAACGCCTTCCAGTCCAGCGCCGCCACCAGCACCATGCCGACGAGCGCGGACGCGGTCAGGGAGACGTCGATCGCCTCATGGAACTCGCCGCCCTCGACGCCCTCGCGCAGCACGTTCTCGACCACCGCCACCGCCTGCTGACGGACCACCATGAGCGTCGACTGCCAGGCCCGGTTGGTGCGCCACAGCTCGGCCACGTACAGCTGCGTGAAGGCCGGGTAGCGGTCGATGAAGACCAGGCCGGCCCGGACCATCGCGTCCAGGGCGTCCGTCTTGCTGCCGCCCGCGGCGGCCGTCCGCTCCGCTGCCTCCTTGAGGGAGGCGGTGAGGAGTCCCACGCCGTGCCGCAGCAGCTCCTCGAAGAGGACGGACTTGCTCGCGAAGTTGTAGTAGACGGTGCCCTTCGCGACCCCGGCCCGCTCGGCGATCTCGTCGACCGTGGTGGCGGAGAAGCCCTGCTCCGCGATGAGGGTGACGGCCGCCTCGTAGAGCTTCTGGCGGGTGGCCTCGCGGCGTGTGCTGCCGCTGCTGCTTTCCATGGTCCTGATTGTCACAGCAACCGGCTCCGGGGAGGTCGTCGAGGTCACAGGCTCAGCTCCGGGTGCAGTCGGTCGAGCGTCCACACCTGGCGGCGCCGGGCCGAAAGCGCGGTCAGCGCGAGCGCGCCCGCGGTGAACGCGACGAGCACCACGCACGCGTGCCACACCGGACCGAGGCCGCCGCCCGTGATGAGCCGGCGCAGCGCCTCGACGACGTAGCTCATCGGCAGGAACGGGTGGATCGCGTTGAAGAAGCCGGGGCTGGTCTGCACGGGGTACGTGCCGCCCGCGGACGTCAGCTGGAGCATCAGGAAGGCCAGGACGAGGATGCGTCCCGCCGCCCCGAAGCGGGCGTTGAGCCACTGCACGATCGCCGCGAAGCACGCCGTGACCAGGAACAGGAAGCCCACGGTCCCGGCCGCCCGCATCATCTGCAGGCCGATCGCCCAGTGCAGCACCGACATCAGGGCGACGGTCTGGAGCACCCCGACCGCCACCACCGGCAGCCAGCCGGCCAGCGCGATCCGCCACGCCGGGGCGCCCGCCGCGAGCGCGCGCCGGTTCATCGGTGCCACCAGCATGTACGCCACCATCGCGCCCACCCACAGGGACAGCGGGATGAAGTACGGGGCGAAGCCGGTGCCGTAGTTGGGCGCCTGGTGCATGTCCTTGGAGACGAGCTGGACCGGGTCGGCCATGACGCCGGTGCGCTCGTCGCGGTCGGCCTTGCCGTAGTCGGGGATCTGGCCGGCCCCGTCGTGCAGTCCGTCGGAGAGCTTCCCGGTGCCGTCGACGAGCTTGAACATGCCGCCGTTGAGATCCTCGGCGCCGGTCTTGAGCTTGCCGACGCCCTCGTCCAGGTCGCCGGCGCCGGTCTTGGCGGTGCCGAGGCCCGTGTGGAGCGTCTTGGCGCCCGCGGCGACCTTGCCCGCGCCCTCGTTCAGCTTGTTGATCTTGGAGACCGCGTCGTCGAGGTCCTCGGACAGGTTCGGCGCCCGGTCGGCGAGGGACTGGGCCTGCTTCTGGAGGGTCGCCAGGTTCTTGTCGAGCTTCTTCAGGTCGCCGTCCTGGTCGTCCACGAGGGTGTTCAGGTCGTCCGCGATCGTGGCCACGTCGGCGGCGGCGTCCTTGGCCTTCTTCAGGTCGGCGCAGGCCCCGTCCGGCAGGACCGGGTTCGTGCAGCGCGCCTTGTAGACGTCGTCCAGGGTGTCGGAGGCCTTATGGGCGCCCTTGGCGGCGACGGGGGCCGTCTTGACCAGGGTGTCGAGGTTGCCGCGGATCGCCCCGGCGGAGTCCGCGACCAGCTGGGCGGTGTCGCCGATCGTCTTCTCGTTGTCCTTCAGGAAGGGGCCCACCTTGTCCGCGACCCCGTTGACCTTGTCGGCCAGCGTCTGGGTGCCCTCCGCGACCTGCGCCGAACCGTCCTGGAGGTCGCCCGCGCCCTTGTCGAGCTTCTTGAGCCCCTTGGACAGCTTGCCGCTGCCGTTCTTGGCGTCCGTCAGCCCGTCGGCGAGGTCCTTGGAGCCCTTCTCGGCCTTGACCGTGCCGGTCTCCAGCTTGTCGGCGCCCTTGGCGGCCTTGACGGTCGCGCCGTGGATGTCGGAGAAGGAGATGAAGATCTGGTCCAGGAAGGAGCGCGACGCCTTCGTGGACGCGGCCTGCCGGACCTCGCTGAAGACCGTGCGGGAGATCTGGCCGACGATGTAGTTGTTCGCGTCGTTGGTCCTGACCTGGAGCGCCCCCGTCTCGGGGGAGTCGCCCGCACTGGAGGCGATCCGCGCGCTGAAGTCGGTCGGCATGGTCAGCGACAGGTAGTACGTGCCGTCCTCGACGCCCGCGCGCGCGTCGGCGGCGCTCACCTCGTGCCACTCGAACGTGTCGCTGTCGAGCAGCCCCTTGGTGATGTCGGCGCCCGCGGTGATCTTCTTCCCGTCGGCGGTCGCGCCCTTGTCGTCGTTCACCAGCGCCACCGGGATGCGGTCGAGCCGGCCGTACGGGTCCCAGAACGACCACAGGTACAGGGCGCCGTAGAGCAGCGGCAGCACCAGCAGCGCCACCAGGGCGGCGCGCGGCAGCTTGCCCCGCCCGAAGCGCCGCAGCTCAAGCGCGGCCAGTCGCGGCGAGCGCATCGGTCCCCTCCTTCTGTCCGGTCCGCTGACCGGTGGAGATCGTCAGAGTGTTCTCGGGAGCCTCACTGCACACCGCCACGACCGTGGTCCCGGCCTCGGCGAGCGACCTCAGCAGCGCCCAGGCCTCCGCCCGCTCCGCGTCCGACAGCTTCAGGTCGACGTCGTCGACGCCGAGCAGCTTCGGGCGCCCGATGAGCGCCAGGGCGAGGGACAGCCGCAGCCCCTCCAGCCGCTCCAGATCGCGTACGGCGGTCCGCGAGCCCTTGGGCAGGGCCTCCCGGTCGAGACCGGCGGCGGTCAGGGCGGCGTCGATCCGCTGCTTCGCCTCCTGGGCGCGCTCCGCGCGGGGCCGCAGCAGGGCCCGCAGGGAGTCCCCGAACCGGCGCTGGAGCAGGGCCCGCTCCCGCAGGTGCTCCCCGACGGTGAGGGCCGGGTCGAGGTCGGTGACGCCGGCGACATGGGCGACGGCGCTCAGCCGCCGCACGGCCCCGAGCTGCTTCGGCAGCCGCGCCCCGCCGACGGTCGCGGTCCCCTCGGTGGCCTTCATCCGCCCGGTGAGCGCGAGCAGCAGACATGTGCGGCCGGTCCCCGACGGGCCCTCGACCGCGATGAGCGACCCCGGCTCGGCCGCGAAGGTGATCCCACGGAAGGCCCACCCCCGCGGTCCCTTGAGCCCGAGGCCCTCGGCTGCGACGGCGATTCCGTCCACAGCCCACCCCCTGAGTGTGTGGCAAGTTTTTGAACTGACTGGTCAGTGCAAAAGTAACCCGAACCTTCGATCGAAGCAAAAGTGCAGGTCAGAACGGATTGTCAGTGCCATACCTCACGATGGGCACATACGGCCACAACGCCGTCACGCAGACGACAGGAGGTTCGTCATGGCCAGCTACCACGCAGCAGCCGCCCGTCGGCGCCGCGCCACCGGCCCTGCCCCCTCACTGACCGGACCGGCGAGCGACGTACACCCCGTGCTGCGCCGGACCACGGCCCCGCCCGCCGCCCTCGACCTGCTCGCCCAGGCCCGCGCCGGACTCGACGAGGCCGCCGTCCTGGAGACACCGAACGAGCGCTATGCGACGGCACATCTCGCCGCCCTGCGCACCGCCGCCGCCGTGCTCGCCGCGCGAGGCCGCCCGGAGCCCACGCCCCGACGCCGCGCCAAGATCCGGAGCGCCTGGGAAGTGCTCCCCGAGATAGCGCCCGAGCTCGCCGAGTGGAGCGCGCTCTTCGCCGCCGGGGCCCGGCGCCGTGCCCGGGCCGAGGCCGGCATCCAGGGCGCGGCCTCCCGCCGGGACGCCGACGACCTCATACGCGACGTGGCGATGTTCCTGCGCCTCGTCGAGCGGATGCTGGTCCTCCAGCCGGTCCTGCCCCAGCCCCGCCAGGACGCCGACCACCCGGACCCCGACGAACGCCCGGGGAGCAGGGACATGCCGGACGCGGGGTGAAGCCGGGTGGCCATGGCGCGCCGGTGTCCGTCGTATGAGACGTGCCCCAGGGCCCCGCCCCGTGATGACCAGGTGAGGCAAGGGAGGCAATAGGGTGGAGGCGCCTGAAGCCCTTCGCCCTCCGTAGCCCGGGCGGGGAGGGTGCCCGTTCGCTCCGCCGCGCAAGAGGCGGTGCCGCGCCGAGGAGTCAACTGTCGTGTCGGACCCGCTGCGACCCCGCGCCTCCCTCCGTACCGCCGTGGTCTGGGAGGTCCTCCAGGACGCTCTCGAACGACGGGTCAAGGCCACGGGCCGGGAGTCCCTGGACGTGCTCGACACCGGGGGCGGCAGCGGCAACTTCGCCGTGCCCGTCGCCCGCCTCGGCCACCGTGTCACCGTCGTCGACCCCAGCCCCAACGCGCTCTTCGCCCTGGAGCGCCGCACCGCCGAGGCCGGCGTGGCCGACCGGGTCCAGGGCGTCCAGGGCGATGCCCACGGCCTCTTCGACGTCATCGAGCGCGGCGCCTACGACGCGGTGCTGTGCCACGGCGTCCTGGAGTACGTCGACGACCCCGCCGAAGGAGTGCGCAACGTGGTCGCCGCGCTGCGCGCCGAGGGCGTCCTCAGCCTGCTCGCGTCCGGCCTCGGCGGCGCCGTGCTGGCCCGCGCCCTGGCCGGTCACTTCAAGGAGGCCAAGCAGGCCCTCGCCGACCCGAACGGCCGATGGGGCGCCGGTGACCCCGTCCCGAGGCGCTTCACCGCCGAGCAGCTCACCGCGCTGGTCGAGGGCGCGGGCCTGGAGGTCGGCGCCGTGCACGGCGTACGGGTCTTCGCCGACCTGGTCCCCGGGGTGCTGGTCGACACCGAGCCCGGCGCCCTGGACGCGCTGCTCAAGCTGGAGGAGGCGGCCGCCGAACTCCCCGCCTTCCACTCCGTGGCCACCCAGCTTCATGTGCTCGGCGAGACGCGGGCGACCTCCTGAGGCCCGGGTGCCCCGTCCTGGTGCCGCGCTGATCAGGGACTTGGGTGCAGATGGAGTACGCCACAGGCCCCCCGATCGGGCGCCCAGCGCCGTATGATCGAGGGAGACCGCCCGGCATGACGGGTCGGCCGCTGGGGAATGGAAGACTCAGTGGCCGGGACGTTCATGGCGGAATCCGGTTGGCCAATTGGCGTAGAGGGGCGGGTTTCACGGGGGCGATTCCCTGCCTATCCTGAAGGGACCCCCCGGGTCGCCCCGGCGACTGCACGATGAGGAGGACTCCGTGCCGCTCTCGGAGCACGAGCAGCGAATGCTCGAGCAAATGGAGCGAGCGCTGTACGCCGAAGATCCCAAGTTCGCGACAGCGCTTGAGGGAAGCGGGCTGCGCACGTACACCCGGCGACGGGTCTACCAGGCGGTCGCGGGCTTCCTCGTGGGTATCGCGCTCCTCATGGCAGGAATGGTCGCCAAGCAGGTCTGGCTCAGCGTGGTGGGCTTCCTCGTCATGCTGGGGTGTGCGGTACTCGCCGTGACCGGCTGGCGCAAGGCTCCCAAGCCGGGCGAGCAGCCCTCGGCCGGTGGACCGCAGGCCCGCCGTCAGCCACGGCAGAAGCGCTCCATGATGGACCGCATCGAGCAGCGCTGGCAGCGGCGCCGCGACGAACAGGGCGGCCAGTAGCTCGACCACAAAGCTGATGAGGGGGTGACCGCCCACCGGGCGGTCACCCCCTCACGCACGCCCTTTTCCATGCCCCTGTGAGGGCGTGAAGAACAGTGGCGGAGACCGTTGAGGCCCCGGTCCGTTCCCACGGACCGGGGCCTCAGCCGTGATGCGTGCCCTCCGGCCTCAGCTCTGCTGGCCGGACGGTTTGCGCAGGGTCGGCCGGGCCGCCGCCACCCGCGCCGTGACGCCGCTCCACCACTCCGAGACGGCCCACACCACCCGGACGGTGGAACGCGGGGCGAAGGCCGCGCGCAGCCGCGTGCTCCGCGGCGCCGTACCGCGCAGCCCGGTGATCGCCCGCCGGACGTCCTCCGCGAGCCCCGCCACCGGACGTGGCCGCGGCGCGTAGAGGACCTGCTCCACCGCTTCGGCCACCCGATGCACCGAGGCCGCCGCCTCGGGTTCGAGATGCCCCAGCCGGACGATCCGGGCCGCCGCCTTGCGGGGGGTCTGCGACCCGTCCGGCACGATCCCGAAGTCCCAGGCCGTGTCGGTCAGTTCGAGCCAGACCGCCAGGGTGTGCAGCCCGGCGTCCGCCTCGGTCCGTCCGTGCGCCCCAAGGCGTACCGCCCGGGTCCGCATCCGCCACAGCGCGGGCGACAGCGGGATCGCCAGCGCGGCGAGCCCGGCGAGCGCCCAGGCCAGCAGGACGTACCACTTCGGGCCGTCGTCGTCCTGGGTGAGCGCGGCCGCCGCGGACTCGCTCGGGCAGGCCTCGAGCTTCTTCTGCTCCGCCGTGCAGCTCTCGCTCGCGGAGGGGGCGGCGGAGGGCGCCGCGCTCGCCGACTGCGTCGGCCGGCCGGTGTCCGGCAGGCTGTTGCCCGGGGTCTCCGTCTGCGTGTACGCGGGCTGCGTGCCCCGGGTCGGGGTCGGCTCGAAGCGGGTCCAGCCCACCCCCTCGAAGTACAGCTCCGGCCACGCGTGGGCGTCCTTCAGCCCCACCGACACCGATCCGTCGCCCTGCGGCGTACCCGGCGCGAAGCCCACCGCGACCCGGGCCGGGATGCCGAGGCTGCGGGCCATCGCGGCCATCGCGAAGGAGAAGTGGACGCAGAAGCCCTGCTTGTTCTCCAGGAACCGGGCGATGGCCTGCGAGCCGCTGCCCGCCTGCACCTGGGTGTCGTACTGGAAGCCCCCGGTCACCGTGAAGTACTCCTGGAGCTTCACCGCCTCCTCGTAGTGGTTCGAGGAGCCGGCGGTGACCTCACGGGCGGTCTTGGCGACGATGCCGGGCAGCGACTTCGGCAGCTCGGTGTACTCGCGCTTCAGGGCCGGGGGCGGCTCCGGCGCCGAGGCCAGCTGCTCGGCCGTCGGCCGCACGTCCAGGCTCTTGACCGTGTACGTCGCCCCGCGCGTGGTCTGGCCGTGGTCCCCGACCAGCGTCATGCCCTCGGGTTCGTAGCGCCACTTCCCGTCGATGTCCACGCCGCTCGGCGGGTACGGCATCGGCAGCCAGTCCTGCTGGTACCAGTCGGCCGCCGAGATCCGCGTCGTGATCTCGGCCCGCCGGATGTCGGCACCGAGCCCGAGCGGGGTGGGGAACTCGCCCGGCACCTTCTCGATGCTGCGCTTGGACGGCTTCCACGTGGTGCCGTCGAAGTCGTCCAGGGAGACGATCCGCAGATACTGGCTCGCCGCCGCCTCGGGGTTCGAGCGCACGGACAGGACCTGGCGGTCGTCGTCCGCGTTGAGGTTGTCGCGCAGGGACACCAGGGGGTTCACCGCGGAGATCGTGCCCCCGCTGCCGTTCCCGGCGCCCGCGCCCGTGCCCACGCCGTCCAGCAGGCCGCCGCTCATCGAGGGCAGGGCGATCGGCACCACGAGGGCCAGCCCCAGCGCGACCGCGCCGATCCGCCGCCCGGTGCGGACCGGGGCCACCACGCCGGACTCCGCGCCGGGAGTGCGCGGCGCCCCACCGAAGACCCGCCCCCACTGGGAGAGCCGGTCGCGTCCCTCGGCGAGCAGCAGCATCAGATAGCCGGCCGCCGCGACCAGGAACCACAGCCAGTCGGCGCCGCCGTCGGACAGCCCCGCGGCCACCGAGTACAGCGCCAGCAGCGGCAGCCCGGCCGGAGCCGCGCTGCGGAAGGTCACCGCGAGGGTGTCCACCGCGAGCCCGATGACCAGGACACCACCGATGATCATCAGCCGGATGCCGGCGGACTCCAGCGGCGCCGGGATCGCGTACCGCGCGATGTCGTCGCTGCCCTGCTGGAGCAGGTCGGCGAAGTGCCGGAAGGCCTCGGGGCCGGGGACGATCCCGGCGACCGCCTGCTCCCGGGCGAAGACCAGGGTCAGCAGCATCAGCGTGACCAGTGCCTGCGCGGCCACGGTCAGCGGCCGGGCCAGCGGCACCCGCCGGGTCGCCGCGCCCACCAGGGACTGGATGCCCAGCAGGAAGGCCGCCTGGACGATCCACGTCGCCGGTTCGACCAGGGGCAGCAGGGCGCAGGACGCCATCAGGGTGGCCGCCCAGGCGCACAGCGCCAGTCGTGCCCGCCCGCTCATGCCGGTGCCCCCTCACTGCCCGCGCCGCTCGCCACACCGAGACCCGTGCGCTCACGGTCGGCCTGGCGCCACAGCTCGGTCAGCGAGGCGCCGCGCGGCACGCGCAGCGCCGTCCAGCCCGCCTCGCGCAGCATCCGCAACCGCTCCTCGCTCCTGTCCAACGGCCCGGCCACATCGGTCGGTTCCCGCCCCCAGCCCGCGCTGTCCAGCAGGAAGGCGACCGCGCTGCCGCTGCGCTGGCGCATCTTGGCGGCGACCGTGGCCTGTTCCTCGTCGAGGTCGCCGAAGAAGGCGACCAGCAGCCCTTCGTTGCCGCCGCGCAGTACGTCGTACGCGCGCGACAGGCCGGTGCCGTCGGAGTGGTCGATCACCGCGAGGGTGTCCATCATCAGGCCCGCCGCGTCCGCCGACTCCTGGTTCGCGCCGGCGAACCCGTCCGCGCCCTCGCCGGGCACCGAGCTGCCGGTGTCCGTCAACAGCCGTACGGAGAAGCCGCGTTCGAGCATGTGGACCAGCGCTGACGCGGTGCCGGAGACGGCCCACTCGAAGGCCGAGTCGGGGCCCGCGCCGTGGAAGGCGAGACCCCGGGTGTCGAGCAGCACCGTGCAGCGGGAGCGCTGCGGCTGTTCCTCGCGGCGCACCATCAGCTCGCCGTAGCGCGCGGTCAAACGCCAGTGCACCCGGCGCAGGTCGTCGCCGTAGCGGTACCCGCGCGGGATGACGTCGTCCTCGCCGGCCAGCGCGAGCGAGCGCTGCCGCCCGTCGCCGTAGCCCTTCGCCTCGCCGCTGAAGCGGACCGGCGGCAGCGGCTCCACGCGCGGGATCACCGTCAGGGTGTCGTACGACGAGAAGGACCGGGTCAGCTCGCACATGCCGAACGGGTCGGTCAGGCGCAGCTGGAGCGGGCCCAGCGGGTAGCGGCCGCGCAGGTCGGAGCGGACCCGGTAGGACACCTCGCGGCGGCCGCCCGCCTCGACCCGGTCGAGGACGAAGCGGGGGCGCGGGCCGAGGACGTAGGGCACCCGGTCCTGGAGCATCAGCAGGCCGGTGGGCAGCCGCGAGACGTTGTCCATCCGCAGATGGACGCGGGCCTCGCTGCCGGCGGGCACACGCGCGGGGGAGAGCCGGCGGCTGCCGGCGACCCGGTAGCGGGTGCGGTACAGGACGGTGGCGCAGACCAGGGGCAGCACGGCCAGCAGCAGGCCGACCCGCAGCAGATCGCTCTGCCCCAGGACGTACGCGCAGATGGCGGCGGCGATGCCCGCGGCCAGGAAGGACCGGCCGCGGGTGGTCAGGCCAGCCAGCGCGGTGCGCACCCCGCCCTTGTCGCCCCGGTCGGGCTCCGCGTGGCCCGGCCCGGCGGCGGTGGTCATCCAAGCCTCCGCGGCGGCTGCTGGCCGTAGCCCTGGGTGCCGTGGCCGAGGCCCAGGCCGCCCTGCTGCTGGGGCACCGGGGTGCGCTGCAGGATCTCCTGGACGACCTGCTCCGAGGTGCGCCGGTTCAGCTGGGCCTGGGCGGTGGGCAGCAGGCGGTGGGCCAGGACGGCGACGGCGAGGGCCTGCACGTCGTCCGGCAGCGCGTACTCCCGGCCGCTGAGGGCGGCCGACGCCTTCGCCGCGCGCAGCAGATGCAGCGTCGCGCGCGGGGAGGCGCCGAGTCTGAGGTCGGGATGGGTGCGCGTGGCGGCGACCAGGTCGACGGCGTAGCGCCGGACCGGGTCGGCGACATGGACGCCGCGGACGGCGTCGACCAGCTTCACGATGTCGTGCGCGTGGGCCACCGGCTGGAGGTCGTCCAGGGGGTTCACCCCGCCGTGGACGTCGAGCATCTGCAGCTCGGCCTCCGCGCTGGGGTAGCCGATGGAGACCCGCGCCATGAAGCGGTCGCGCTGGGCCTCCGGCAGCGGGTAGGTGCCCTCCATCTCGACCGGGTTCTGCGTGGCCACCACCATGAAGGGGCTGGGCAGCTCGTAGGTCTGCCCGTCGATGGTGACCTGGCGCTCCTCCATGGACTCCAGGAGCGCGGACTGCGTCTTCGGCGAGGCGCGGTTGATCTCGTCGCCGATCACGATCTGCGCGAAGATCGCGCCCGGCTTGAACTCGAAGTCCCGGCGCTGCTGGTCCCAGATCGAGACACCGGTGATGTCCGAGGGCAGCAGGTCGGGCGTGAACTGGATACGCCGCACCGAGCAGTCGATGGACCGCGCCAGTGCCTTCGCCAGCATGGTCTTGCCGACGCCGGGGACATCCTCGATCAGAAGATGCCCCTCGGCGAGCAACACGGTCAGCGAAAGCCGTACGACCTCGGGCTTGCCCTCGATCACTCCTTCCACCGAACTGCGGACTCGCTCCACAGTGGCAGTCAGATCAGTGAGGCTCGCTCGATCGTCATAGGTCGTCACCCGGCCCTCCTCGGCCCGTTCTTTCTCCGGGCCGACGCTCTGCGTTGCGGACCGGCCCACCCCGAATCACGGACACCACGCGGAAATGGTTCCGCGTGACGTCCATCCACGCATTCTTGCTGCCGTTACCGTTTCGTGTCACTCGCCTGTGGACAACTGCCTGCGATTTGTCGGGGCTTGCGACGCTTTGGGTGCCCCGGAAGCGGAAATCAACAGCAGAACGACAGCTTCGGAGCGCGGCCGGACGCGGTCAGGCGGGGTCGATCTCGCGCAGCAGGCCGGTCTTCACGTCGAAGACGAAGCCGCGCACGTCGTCGGTGTGCAGCAGGAACGGCGAGGTCCGCACCCGCTGCATGGACTGGCGCACGTCCTGGTCGACGTCCCGGAAGGACTCCACGGCCCAGGCCGGGCGCTGGCCGACCTCCATCTCCAGCTCGGTGCGGAAGTCCTCGGTGATCTGCTCCAGACCGCAGTTGGTGTGGTGGATCAGCACGATGCTGCGGGTGCCCAGCTTGTGCTGGCTGATGGTGAGGGACCGGATCACGTCGTCGGTGACCACGCCACCCGCGTTGCGAATGGTGTGACAGTCACCGAGCTCCAGGCCGAGCGCGGCATGCAGGTCGAGACGGGCGTCCATGCACGCCACGACGGCGACGTGCAGAACGGGGCGGGCGTCCATGCCGGGATCGGTGAACGCCGCGGCGTACTGCTCGTTCGCGGCGACGAGGCGGTCGGTGACGGCGCCGGTACGTATGGCGCCTTCGGATGCGGTGGCGGCGGATGCAGAAGTCGTCATGCTGACGACATTACTGGTCACGGCTGATCCGGTCCTGCGGTGAGAAGGGAAAAAGACCGTCATCACGTCCTCTTTGTGAGGTAAGCCACAGGGGTGGCGGGGTGCGCCCGAGCGGGTGATTTCCCGCCCCCGGTCGCCTCGCCCCGATGCCCGGCCGCGACGCGCAGGCCGGTTGATTGACCGCGAGACACCGTGGACTAAAGTGGCGCGAAGCGGGAGGCGAGGTCTCCCTGCTGGCATGAATTCCCCAGGAGAAACCGGCGCAGTCACCGGATCTCCCCACGCGCGCGGCGCGTACGTACGGCTCGGCCTCCTCCCGCTCCCGGCCGGCTGACGCTTCCGGCGCCGGCAGGCCTCCCCTTCACGAGCGGGCGGGGACCCGGCGGTGCGTACGGCCCGCCGGACCTGAGAGGGCCCCTTGAGCAACACGCGACATGTCCCGGTGATGCTCCAGCGCTGCCTGGACATGTTGGCCCCCGCCCTGCAGGCCCCCGGAGCGGTCGTCGTCGACTGCACCCTCGGTCTCGGCGGCCACAGCGAGGCCCTCCTCCAGCAGTTCCCCGAGGCCCGGCTCGTCGCCCTCGACCGTGACAAGGAGGCCCTGCGCCTGTCCGGCGAGCGCCTCGCGCCCTACGGCGAGCGCGCCACGCTCGTCCACGCGGTCTACGACGAGCTTCCGGAGGTTCTCGAGCGACTCCGTATTCCGCACGTCCAGGGCGTCCTGTTCGACCTCGGCGTCTCCTCCATGCAACTCGACGAGGCCGACCGCGGCTTCGCCTACGCCCAGGACGCCCCGCTCGACATGCGCATGGACCAGACGACGGGCATCAGCGCCGCCGAGGTCCTCAACACCTACCCGCCGGGCGAGCTGGTGCGGATCCTGCGGGCGTACGGCGAGGAGAAGCAGGCCAAGCGGATCGTGGCCGCGATCGTGCGCGAGCGCGAGAAGGAGCCGTTCAGCAACAGCGCGCGGCTCGTCGAGCTGATCCGGGACTCCCTGCCGCAGGCCGCCAAGCGCACCGGCGGCAACCCGGCCAAGCGCACCTTCCAGGCGCTGCGCATCGAGGTCAACGGCGAACTCTCGGTCCTGGAGCGGGCGATCCCGGCCGCCGTGAAGGTCCTCGGCGTCGGCGGACGGATCGCCGTGCTGTCGTACCACTCGCTGGAGGACCGGCTGGTGAAGCAGGTGTTCGCGGCCGGTGCCGCCAACACCGCGCCCCCCGGGCTCCCGGTGATCCCCGAGCAGTACCAGCCGCGGCTCAAGCTGCTCACGCGCGGTGCCGAACTTCCCACCGAGGAAGAGGTCGCCGAGAACCGGCGGGCGGCCCCCGCGCGGCTGCGTGGCGCCGAGCGGATCAGGGCGGACATCGAGTGAGGAGCGGAGTGAGCAGGAAACCCGAACTGAGGGGGCGGGCGGCTCGGCTCGCGCGGCTCTTCCCACCCCCGTCCGGCTCCGGCCGGTCCGGTTCCGGCCAGGCCGCCCGCACCCCGTTCGTGCTCCTCGTCGTACTCCTTCTCGGCGGCGGCCTCATCGGGCTCCTGGTGCTGAACTCCGCGCTCAGCGAAGGGTCGTTCAAACTCGACGACCTCCAGAAGGAGACCAAGAGCCTCACCGACCAGGAACAGGCCCTGCAGCGCGACATCGACGCCTACTCCGCCCCCGACGCCCTCCAGCGCCGCGCCCGCGAGCTCGGCATGGTCCCCGGCGGAGACCCGGCCTTCCTCGCGCCCGACGGCACCGTCAAGGGCGTCCCGGGCGCCGCGGCCGAGCAGCCCGCGGCCCAGGTCGTACGGCCCCCCGAGGCGATGCCCGTCACGACCGCGTCCCCGACGCCCACGGCCGCACCCACCCCCACGGCCGTCCCCACCCCCGCAGTCACGCCCTCCACCGAACCGTCCTCCGCGACCCCGACCCCCGGCAGGTGACGGAAGTGTCCGACAGGGAACCGCCGCGCCGCCGTGTGCCCGGACCCGCCAGGCCCGCCAACGACGGCCGCCGGCGCCCCGCCGGTCCCGGCGCCCGCCCGGCCCGCCGCCCGGCGGCGCCCCGCCCCGCGGCCCCGCGCGCCACGGCCCCGCGCCAGATCCGGCTCGGCAGCCCCCGGCCCCGGCTGCGCATGGTCAGCCTCGGCCTCACCCTCGTCCTGATCGCCTTCGCGGTCCGGCTCCTCCAGGTCCAGGCCGTCGACGCGAGCACCTACGCCGCCAAGGCCGAGCAGAACCGGTACGTCGGCTACACCCTGACCGCCGAGCGCGGCCAGATCACCGACCGCGCCGGCGTGGCCCTCGCGACCAGCGTGGACGCGTACGACATCACGGCCGACCCCACGCTCTTCAAACGCAAGCAGCTCAAGATCGACGACGGGCCCGAGCAGGCCGCCGCGCTGCTCGCCCCGATCCTCGGGCAGGAGCAGGCCGAGCTGACCCGGAAGCTCCGCGCCAAGGGGCAGTACGTCAAGCTCGCCGGACGGCAGACCCCGCAGGTCTGGAAGCAGATCAAGGACCTCAAGAGCGCCCTGGCCACGAAGGCCGAGGACGGCACCGGCGTCAACGTCCTCGCGGGTGTCTTCGCCGTCGCCACCAGCAAGCGCGTGTACCCGAACGGCGATCTCGCCGCCGGGATACTGGGCTGGGTCAACGCCGACGGCAAGGGCGGCGGCGGGGTCGAGCAGAAGCTGAACACGCTGCTGTCCGGCAAGGACGGCAAGATCCGCTACGCCCAGTCCGGCGGCCGGCAGGTCCCGACCGCGGGCTCCACGGAGACGCCCGCCGTGCCCGGCAGCGACGTCGAGCTGACCATCGACCGCGACATCCAGTGGGCCGCGCAGAACGCCATCACCGAGCAGGTGCGCAAGTCCAAGGCGGACCGCGGCTACGTGATAGTGCAGGACACGAAGACCGGCGAGATCCTCGCGATGGCCAACTCACCCGGCTTCGACCCCGGCGACCTCTCCCAGGCCGACCCCGGCGCCCTGCACAACTGGGCCGTGGAGGACGCCTACGAGCCCGGCTCCACCGCCAAGGTCATGTCGATGGCCGCCGTGCTGGAGGAGAACGTCGCGACGCCGCTGACGCACGTCACCGTGCCGAACCGGCTGCACCGCGGCGACCGGCTCTTCAAGGACGACATCGACCACAAGACCTGGTACCTCACGCTCAACGGCGTGCTCGCCATGTCCAGCAACATCGGCACCATCCTGGCGACCGGCCAACTCGGCAAGACCCAGGCCCAGTCCAACCAGGTCCTCTACTCCTACCTGCGCAAGTTCGGCCTCGGCAGCTACAGCGGCCTGGACTTCCCCGGCGAGACGAAGGGCATCCTCGCCGCGCCCCAGGACTGGTCGACCTCACAGCAGTACACGATTCCTTTCGGCCAGGGCGTCTCCCTCAACGCGATGCAGGCCACCTCCGTCTACTCGACGATCGCCAACGGCGGCGTCCGCGTCGAACCCACGCTCGTGCGGGGCACACAGGGACCCGACGGACGCTTCGCACCCGCCGCGAAGCCCAGGAAGTCAAGGGTGATCAGCGAGAAGACGGCGAAGACCCTCGCCCGGATGCTGGAGTCGGTCGTGGACGACGAGGCGGGCACCGGTGCCAAGGCGCGCATTCCGGGGTACCGGGTCGCGGGCAAGACGGGTACGGCCAACCGCGTGGATCCGGCCACCGGCCGGTACCACGGCTACACCTCGTCGTTCGCCGGGTTCGCGCCCGCCGACAGCCCCCGCATCACCGTGTACTGCGCGATCCAGAACGCCACCAAGGGCAGTTACTTCGGCGGCCAGATCTGCGGCCCCGTCTACAAGCAGGTCATGGAGTTCGCCCTGAAGACCCTCCAGGTCCCCCCGACGGGAACCAAGTCCGCCCCTCTCCCCGTCACCTTCACCCCCTGATCAGTACGAGAAGCTACGAGCAGCCAGGAACCACCTCGTGACAACGATCACTCCCGATCCCGGGAACCAGAGCACGCCCGCGCCCTCACTTCGCTCCGGAGCGGGTGTGCCCGGTACGCTCACCGCCGTGCCACACGCTGATCAGTCCCAAACCACCCAGAAGGGCCATCCCGTGACATATCCGGGACCGCCCCGGCCGGTCCGGGTCTCCGCAACACCCCTCGCGGAACTCGCCGATCAGCTGGGTGCCGAGCAGCCGGACAGCACCGCCGAGGTCACGGGCATCACCCATGACTCGCGCGCGGTCCGCCCCGGCGACCTGTACGCCGCCCTCCCAGGCGCCCGCCTGCACGGCGCCGACTTCGTCACCCAGGCCGCCGGCCTCGGCGCAGTCGCCGTGCTCACCGACCCGACCGGCGCCGAGCGCGCCGCGGCGACCGGTCTGCCGGTCCTGGTCGTGGACGATCCGCGCGCGCGGATGGGCGAACTGGCGGCCACCATCTACGGCCACCCGGGCCGCGACCTGCTCCAGATCGGCATCACCGGCACCTCCGGCAAGACCACCACCGCCTACCTCGTCGAGGGCGGCCTGAAGACCAAGAACAACACCGGTCTGATCGGCACGGTCGAGATGCGGATCGGCGACGAGCGCATCAAGTCCGAGCGCACCACCCCCGAAGCCACCGATCTCCAGGCCCTGTTCGCGGTCATGCGCGAACGCGGCGTCGAGGCGGTCGCGATGGAGGTCTCCAGCCATGCCCTGGTCCTCGGCCGGGTCGACGGCTGCGTCTTCGACATCGGCGTCTTCACCAACCTCAGCCCGGAACACATGGAGTTCCACTCCGACATGGAGGACTACTTCCGGGCCAAGGCACAGCTCTTCACGCCGAAACGCAGCAGACTCGGCGTCGTCAACTTCGACGACGAGTACGGCCGCCGCCTCGTCGACGAGGCCACGGTCCCGGTCGTCACCTTCTCCGCCGAGGGCCACCCCGACGCCGACTGGCGCGCCGAGAACGTCCAGGTCGGCCCGATGGACTCGACGTTCACCGTGATCGGCCCCGAGGGCGAGCGCATCCACGCCCGGTCGCCGCTGGCGGGCCCCTTCAACGTGGCCAACACCCTCGCCGCGATCGTCGCCCTCGCCGCCGCCGGGCTCGACCCGCAGACCGCCGCCGACGGCGTCGCCGAGGTGCCGGGCGTGCCGGGACGCCTGGAGCGCGTGGACGCCGGACAGCCGTATCTCGCCGTCGTGGACTACGCCCACAAGACCGACGCCGTCGAGTCCGTCCTCAAGGCGCTCCGCAAGGTCACCGAGGGCAGCCTGCACGTCGTGCTCGGCTGCGGCGGCGACCGGGACAGGACCAAGCGCGCGCCGATGGGCGCCGCCGTGGCGCGGCTCGCCGACACCGCCGTACTGACCTCCGACAACCCCCGCTCCGAGGACCCGCTCGCGATCCTCGCCACCATGCTCGAAGGCGCGGCGTCCGTGCCGGTGCACGAGCGCGGCGAGGTCCAGGTCTTCGAGGACCGGGCCGCCGCGATCGCCGCCGCCGTCGCCCGGGCACGGCCCGGAGACACCGTGCTGGTCGCGGGCAAGGGCCATGAGCAGGGCCAGGACATCGCCGGGGTGGTCCGTCCCTTCGACGACCGCCAGGTGCTTCGAGAAGCCATCCAGAAGACCCAGGGATGAACTTGTGATCGCCCTCTCTCTCGCCGAGATCGCCTCAGTCGTCGGCGGGCAGACGCACGACATACCGGATCCGTCCGTCCAGGTCACCGGACCGGTCGTCCGGGACTCCCGAGAAGTGGAGCCCGGCAGTCTCTTCGTCGCCTTCGTCGGCGAGCGCGTCGACGGCCACGACTTCGCGGCGCAGGTCGTCGAGGCGGGCGCGGCCGCCGTGCTGGCGTCGCGCCCCGTGGGCGTGCCCGCGATCGTCGTGGACGACGTCCAGACCGCGATCGGCGCCCTCGCGCGTGAGGTCGTACGACGGCTGGGTGCGACCCTCGTCGCCCTGACCGGCTCGGCGGGCAAGACCAGCACCAAGGACCTCATCGCCCAGGTGCTCCAGCGCAAGGCGCCGACGGTGTGGACGCCGGGCTCGCTCAACAACGAGATCGGGCTGCCGCTGACCGCCCTGTCCGCCACCGAGGAGACCCAGTTCCTCGTGCTGGAGATGGGCGCCCGCGGGATCGGCCACATCCGCTACCTCACCGAGCTGACGCCCCCGAAGATCGGCCTCGTCCTCAACGTCGGCACCGCCCACATCGGCGAGTTCGGCGGCCGCGAGCAGATCGCGCAGGCCAAGGGCGAGCTCGTCGAAGGGCTGCCGGAGGACGGCGCGGCGATCCTCAACGCCGACGATCCTCTCGTACGGGCCATGGCATCCCGTACGAAGGCGAAGGTGATCCTTTTCGGAGAGTCCGACGAAGCGGACGTACGCGCCGAGAACGTGAGACTCACGGACACGGGACAGCCGGCCTTCAGGCTTCGCACACCCTCCGGTGACAGCGACGTGACCATGCGCCTGTACGGTGAGCACCACGTGTCGAACGCGCTCGCCGCGGCCGCCGTCGCCCATGAGCTGGGCATGTCCGCGGAAGAGATCGCCACCGCGCTCTCCGAGGCGGGCTCCCTCTCCCGCTGGCGGATGGAGGTCACCGAGCGCCCGGACGGCGTGACCGTCGTCAACGACGCCTACAACGCCAACCCCGAATCCATGCGGGCCGCACTGCGCGCGCTCGTGGCCATGGGCCGGGGACGGCGGACCTGGGCGGTGCTCGGCAAGATGGCCGAGCTCGGGGACGAGGCGCTCGCCGAGCACGACGCGGTCGGACGGCTCGCCGTCCGGCTCAACGTCAGCAAGCTCGTCGCGGTCGGGGGCAGGGAAGCGTCCTGGCTGCAACTGGGCGCATATAACGAGGGTTCGTGGGGTGAGGAGTCGGTGCACGTGTCCGACGCACAGGCGGCGGTCGACCTGTTGCGCAGCGAGCTGCGCCCGGGGGACGTCGTTCTCGTGAAGGCGTCCCGTTCGGTCGGTCTGGAGAGCATCGCCGCTGCGCTGCTCGCGACCGGTGCCGAGGGTGAGGTTTCCGCCCGATGATGAAGCAGATCCTGTTCGCAGGAGTCATTGGTCTGTTCCTGACCCTGGTCGGCACCCCGCTGCTGATCAAGCTGCTGGCCCGCAAGGGCTACGGCCAGTACATCCGCGACGACGGCCCGCGCGAGCACGCCAGCAAGCGCGGTACGCCGACCATGGGTGGTATCGCCTTCATCCTGGCGACGGTCGCCGCCTACTTCCTGTCCAAGATCATCACCGGCTACCCCCCGACCTTCTCGGGTCTGCTGGTGCTCGGACTGATGGTCGGCATGGGCCTGGTCGGCTTCCTCGACGACTACATCAAGATCATCAAGCGGCGTTCGCTCGGTCTGCGGGCCAAGGCGAAGATGGCCGGACAGCTGATCGTCGGCATCTCCTTCGCGGTGCTCGCCCTGATGTTCCCGGACGCCCGCAACAACACCCCGGCCTCCGACAAGCTGTCGTTCATCACGGACTTCGGCTGGAAGATCGGCCCGGTGCTGTTCGTGATCTGGGCGCTGTTCATGATCCTCGCCATGTCGAACGGCGTGAACCTGACGGACGGTCTGGACGGCCTGGCCACCGGTGCCTCCGTGCTCGTCTTCGGCGCCTACACGTTCATCGGCGTCTGGCAGTTCCAGGAGTCCTGCGCCAACGCGGGCACCCTGACCAACCCCAACGCCTGTTACGAGGTACGTGATCCGCTCGACCTCGCGGTCATCGCCTCGGCGCTGATGGGTTCTTGCCTCGGCTTCCTGTGGTGGAACACCTCGCCGGCGAAGATCTTCATGGGCGACACGGGTTCGCTCGCGCTCGGCGGTGTCCTCACGGGCCTCGCCATCTGCTCCCGCACGGAGCTGCTCGTGGCCATCATGGGCGGTCTGTTCGTCCTCATCACCATGTCGGTGGTCATCCAGGTCGGCTCCTTCAAACTGACCGGCAAGCGCGTCTTCCGCATGGCACCGCTCCAGCACCACTTCGAACTCAAGGGCTGGTCCGAGGTCCTGATCGTGGTCCGCTTCTGGATCATCCAGGGCATCTGTGTGATCGTCGGCCTGGGCCTCTTCTACGCGGGATGGGCAGCAGAAAAGTGACCTCCACGGTGTCCGCGGACTTCCAGGGCAAGCACGTCACCGTCGCCGGGCTCGGCGTCTCCGGCATCCCGGCGGCCAAGGCGCTGCACGCGCGCGGGGCGCTCGTCACGGTCGTCAACGACGGCGACGACGCACGCGCGCGTGAGCAGGCCGCCGAGTTGGAGGCGCTGGGCATCACCGTCCGCCTCGGCGACGGCGCGACCCTGCCCGAGGGCACCGACCTCATCGTCACCGCACCCGGCTGGAAGCCGGACAAGCCGCTGTTCGAGGCGGCCCGCGCGGCCGGCGTCGACATCTGGGGCGACGTCGAACTCGCCTGGCGTCTGCGCGGCCCCGATGCGGCCCCCTGGCTCGCGATCACCGGCACCAACGGCAAGACCACGACCACCCAGATGCTGGCGTCCATCCTGAAGGCGGCGGGCCTGCGCACGGCGGCCGTCGGCAACATCGGGATCTCGGTGCTGGACGCGGTGCTCGGCGAGGAGCAGTACGACGTCCTGGCCGTGGAGTTGTCGAGCTACCAGCTCCACTGGGCGCCCTCCCTGCGCGCCCATTCCGCCGCCGTGCTGAACCTCGCGCCGGACCACCTCGACTGGCACGGCTCGATGGAGGCGTACGCGCGCGACAAGGGCCGCATCTACGAGGGCAATCGCGTCGCCTGCGTCTACAACGTCGCCGACAAGGCCACCGAGGACCTGGTGCGCGAGGCCGACGTCGAGGAGGGCTGCCGTGCCATCGGCTTCACCCTCGGCACGCCCGGCCCCTCCCAACTCGGCGTCGTGGAGGGCATCCTGGTCGACCGCGCCTTCGTGGAGAACCGGCAGAAGAACGCCCAGGAGCTCGCCGAGGTCTCCGACGTCAACCCGCCGGCCCCGCACAACATCGCCAACGCCCTTGCGGCGGCGGCCCTCGCGCGCGCCTTCGGGGTGCCCGCCAAGGCCGTACGGGACGGTCTGCGGGCCTTCACCCCGGACGCCCACCGCATCGCGCACGTGGCGGACGTGGACGGCGTCGCCTACGTCGACGACTCCAAGGCCACCAACACCCATGCCGCGGAAGCCTCGTTGGCGGCGTACGAGTCCATCGTGTGGATCGCCGGCGGGCTCGCCAAGGGGGCCTCCTTCGACGAGCTGGTCGCCAAGTCGGCAAAGCGACTTCGGGGCGTGGTGCTGATCGGCGCCGACCGGTCCCTGATCCGCGAAGCCCTCGCGCGACACGCGCCGGAAGTACCCGTCGTCGACCTCGACCGGACCGACACTGGGGCGATGCTCCAGGCGGTGACGGAAGCGAAGCGGCTGGCTCAGCCCGGCGACACGGTGCTGCTGGCCCCGGCCTGCGCCTCCATGGACATGTTCACCAACTACAACAAGCGCGGTGACGCGTTCGCGGAGGCGGTTCGCGAACTCGGCTCCTGACCGACGTAGCGGAGGCTCTGATGCCCAGCAGCCGTACCGGCCGACCGCCCGTGCAGCGGACCGTCAGACGTCCCGCCGCCGCCCGGACGGTGCGCGACAATCCCGTACGACAGCTCTATCTGCGCGCGAAGAAGGCCTGGGACCGGCCGCTGACCGCCTACTACCTGATCCTCGGCGGCAGTCTGCTGATCATCGTGCTGGGGCTGGTGATGGTCTACTCGGCCTCGCAGATCAAGGCGTTGCAGATGTCGCTGCCGGGCTCGTACTTCTTCCGCAAGCAGCTTCTGGCCGCGGCGATCGGCGCCGGGCTGCTGCTCCTGGCCTCGCGGATGCCGGTGAAGCTGCACCGGGCGCTGGCCTACCCGATGCTCGCGGGCGCGGTCTTCCTGATGGCCCTGGTGCAGGTGCCGGGGATAGGGATGGCGGTCAACGGCAACCAGAACTGGATCTCGCTCGGCGGCTCCTTCCAGATCCAGCCCAGCGAGTTCGGCAAGCTCGCGCTCGTCCTGTGGGGCGCCGACCTGCTCGCGCGCAAGCAGGACAAGAAGCTGCTGACCCAGTGGAAGCACATGCTGGTGCCGCTGGTCCCGGTCGCCTTCATGCTGCTCGGGCTGATCATGCTCGGCGGCGACATGGGGACCGCGATCATCCTGACGGCGATCCTGTTCGGCCTGTTGTGGCTCGCGGGGGCGCCGACCCGGCTGTTCGTCGGGGTGCTGTCGATCGCCGGTCTGATCGGCCTGATCCTCATCAAGACCAGCCCCAACCGGATGGCCCGGCTCGCCTGCATCGGCGCCACCGAGCCCCGGTCCGCGGGAGCCGACTGCTGGCAGGCCGTGCACGGCATCTACGCCCTCGCCTCCGGCGGAATCTTCGGCTCCGGGCTCGGTGCGAGTGTGGAAAAATGGGGGCAACTGCCCGAAGCGCACACGGACTTCATCTTCGCCGTCACCGGTGAGGAACTGGGCCTGGCGGGGACGCTGTCGGTGCTGGCCCTGTTCGCGGCTCTAGGCTATGCGGGTATCCGCGTGGCCGGCCGCACGGAGGACCCCTTCGTCAGGTATGCCGCGGGAGGCGTGACCACCTGGATCACCGCGCAAGCGGTGATCAACATCGGTGCGGTGCTCGGCCTGCTGCCGATCGCCGGAGTCCCCCTCCCGCTGTTCTCCTACGGAGGATCCGCCCTGCTGCCGACCATGTTCGCGATCGGGCTGCTGATCGCCTTCGCTCGTGACGAGCCCGCTGCGCGGGCCGCGCTTGCGATGCGGCAACCCCGCTTTGGTAGAAAGCGGGGGGCCGGGGGCTCCGCTCGGACCAGGGAGCCGCGGAGATGGAACACGATGCGACGGCGTGCCTCGGTGGCACGTACGTCCGGAGAGCGGTGAATTTCGGTGCATGTCGTACTCGCCGGTGGGGGGACCGCCGGCCACATCGAGCCCGCGCTCGCCCTCGCGGACGCCCTGCGCAGGCAGGACCCGACCGTGGGAATCACGGCCCTGGGCACGGAGCGCGGCCTCGAGACTCGTCTCGTCCCCGAGCGCGGCTACGAACTCGCGCTGATCCCCGCCGTACCCCTGCCACGCAAGCCCACGCCCGAGCTGATCACGGTGCCGGGCCGGCTGCGCGGCACGATCAAGGCCGCCGAGCAGGTCCTGGAGCGCACCAAGGCGGACGCCGTCGTCGGCTTCGGCGGTTACGTGGCCCTGCCCGGCTACCTCGCCGCCAAGCGCCTCGGCGTGCCGATCGTGATCCACGAGGCCAACGCGCGCCCCGGGCTGGCCAACAAGATCGGCTCGCGCTACGCCGCGAAGGTCGCCGTCTCCACCCCGGACAGCAAGCTGCGCGACGCCCGCTACATCGGCATCCCGCTGCGCCGCACCATCGCCACCCTCGACCGGGCCGCCGTCCGCCCCGAGGCCCGCGCGGCGTTCGGCCTCGACCCGAACCTGCCGACCCTGCTGGTCTCCGGCGGCTCCCAGGGCGCCCGCCGGCTCAACGAGGTCGTCCAGCAGGTCGCCCCCTGGCTCCAGCAGGCCGGAATCCAGATCCTGCACGCGGTCGGCCCGAAGAACGAACTGCCGCAGGTGCACCATATGCCGGGGATGCCGCCGTACATCCCGGTACCGTACGTGGACCGGATGGACCTCGCGTACGCCGCGGCCGACATGATGCTCTGCCGCGCGGGCGCGATGACCGTCGCCGAGCTCTCCGCCGTCGGGCTCCCGGCCGCCTACGTCCCGCTGCCCATCGGCAACGGCGAACAGCGGCTCAACGCCCAGCCGGTGGTCAAGGCGGGCGGCGGCCTGCTGGTCGACGACGCGGAACTCACCCCGCAGTGGGTCCAGCAGAACGTCCTGCCCGTGCTCGCCGATCCGCACCGGCTGTACCAGATGTCCCGCGCCGCCGCCGAGTTCGGCCGCCGGGACGCCGACGACCTGCTCGTCGGCATGGTGTACGAGGCGATCGCCGCCAACCGTGCACGTCACTAGGAACGCATGACCGAAGGGCAGGGAGCGTGGCCGGACCGACCACCGCCGAACGCGGTGAACGCCAGCAGGAGTCGTCCGTCCCGCCCCCTGTCCGACGGCTGAGGCCGCCCAGGCCTCGTACGATCATCATTCTCGCCGTCGCGCTGGTCCTCCTCGGCGCCGGCGGCGTCTGGGCGCTCTACGGCTCCCCATGGCTGCGCGTGGAACGGGTGTCGGTCTCCGGCACCGGTGTGCTGACGCCCGCACAGGTGCGCGAGGCGGCCGACGTACCGCTCGGATCGCCGTTGATTTCCGTCGACACCGATGCGATTGAGGCGCGGTTGCTCCGGAAATTGCCCCGAATTGACTCGGTTGACGTGACTCGCTCCTGGCCGCACGGAATCGGGCTGAAAGTCGTCGAGCGCACTCCGGTTCTGATTGTCGAAAAGGGCGGAAAGTTTGTCGAAGTGGACGACGACGGCGTCCGTTTTGCCACGGTTTCCCGTGCCCCGAAAGGCATCCCCGCCCTCGAATTGACGCTCCCCGAGTCGGGTTCCGCCACCGCGAGCCTGCGCCGCTTCGGCGACGCCCGGCTGGTGCGCGAGGCGGTGCGCGTCGCCGGTGACATTCCGGCCGCCGTCGCGCGCACGACCCGGACCGTCAAGGTGCGTTCGTACGACGACATCTCGCTGGAGTTGAGCGACGGCCGGACCGTCGCGTGGGGGAGCGGCGAGAAGGGTGCCGCGAAGGCCCGTACGCTCACCGCTCTGCTGAAAGCGGCGCCCGGTGCGCGGCACTTCGACGTCTCGGTTCCCACCGCCCCTGCGTCATCAGGGAGTTGACGTACATCCGCGCAGGCCAGCACCCTGGTTGGCTACCGCTACGGCTGATCACATAGGGTGAAAAGAAAAACGGGAGGTTCGGCGTGTTCGTTGAACGTGCGCCACTTGTCGACTTAGTGTCCTGTTCAGAAGACTCCAGGGAACACACACACTGGTAACCCTAAACTTCAACGTTAGGGTTCGGGTCGGCACTATGGACCGTCCCATTCGGCATCCGTCGTCGTATCGCATGACCACGCGAGACGACGACACGTAACTCGAGGCGAGAGGCCTTCGACGTGGCAGCACCGCAGAACTACCTCGCAGTCATCAAAGTCATCGGTGTCGGCGGCGGTGGTGTCAATGCCATCAACCGGATGATCGAGGTCGGTCTCAAGGGCGTCGAGTTCATCGCCATCAACACCGATGCGCAAGCGCTGTTGATGAGCGACGCCGACGTGAAGCTCGACGTCGGCCGTGAACTCACCCGTGGACTCGGCGCCGGCGCCAACCCGGCCGTCGGACGCAAGGCCGCCGAGGACCACCGCGAGGAGATCGAGGAGGTCCTCAAGGGGGCCGACATGGTCTTCGTGACGGCCGGTGAAGGCGGCGGCACCGGCACCGGCGGCGCGCCCGTCGTGGCCAACATCGCACGCAACCTGGGCGCCCTCACCATCGGCGTGGTCACCCGCCCGTTCACCTTCGAGGGACGGCGCCGCGCCAACCAGGCCGAGGACGGCATCGCGGAACTCCGCGAAGAGGTCGACACCCTCATCGTCATCCCCAACGACCGGCTGCTGTCCATCTCGGACCGCCAGGTCTCGGTCCTCGACGCCTTCAAGTCGGCCGACCAGGTCCTGCTCTCCGGTGTCCAGGGCATCACCGACCTCATCACCACGCCCGGCCTGATCAACCTCGACTTCGCCGACGTCAAGTCGGTCATGTCCGAGGCCGGTTCGGCCCTCATGGGCATCGGCTCGGCCCGCGGCGACGACCGCGCGGTGGCCGCCGCCGAGATGGCGATCTCCTCGCCGCTCCTGGAGGCGTCCATCGACGGCGCCCGTGGTGTGCTGCTCTCCATCTCCGGTGGCTCCGACCTCGGCCTGTTCGAGATCAATGAGGCCGCCCAGCTGGTGAGCGAGGCCGCGCACCCCGAGGCCAACATCATCTTCGGCGCGGTCATCGACGACGCCCTCGGCGACGAGGTCCGCGTCACGGTCATCGCCGCCGGCTTCGACGGCGGTCAGCCGCCGGCCCGCCGGGACACCGTGCTCGGATCGACCTCCACCTCGGGCCGCCGCGAAGAGCCCACTCCGGTACGGCAGACCGAGACCCGCCCGTCCTTCGGCTCGCTCGGCAGCGTCACACCGAAGGAGGAGCCGGAGCCCGCGCCGGAGCCGGTCGCCGACCTCCCGGTCGCCCCGCCGGTCCCGCCGTCGCGCACCTACTCGGACAGCGCGGCCGAGGAACTGGACGTGCCGGACTTCCTGAAGTGATAGGACAGCGCTCCGTAACGAGCACTGTGAGCGGCGCGCACTTCGCCTTCACCGACCGGTGGGGCGGGGTGAGCGCCGTTCCGTACGAGGAGCTCAACCTCGGCGGAGCGGTCGGCGACGACGCCGACGCCGTCCGCGCGAATCGTGAACTGGCCGCCAAGTCGCTGGGGATCGACCCGGCGCGGGTGGTCTGGATGAACCAGGTGCACGGGGCGGAGGTGGCGGTGGTCTCCGAGGCGTGGGGGGACCGGCCGGTGCCGGAGGTCGACGCGGTCGTCACCGCCGAACGCGGTCTCGCCCTCGCCGTCCTCACCGCCGACTGCACGCCCGTCCTGCTCGCCGACCCGGTCGCGGGAGTCGTCGCCGCGGCCCACGCGGGCCGGCCCGGCATGGTCGCCGGGGTCGTCCCCGCCGCCGTACGGGCCATGACCGAACTCGGCGCCGAGCCCGGCCGGATCGTCGCCCGCACCGGACCCGCGGTGTGCGGCCGCTGCTACGAAGTCCCGGACGCGATGCGCGCCGAGGTCGCCGCCGTCGAACCGGCGGCGTACGCCGAGACGAGTTGGGGCACTCCCGCCGTCGACGTGACCGCCGGAGTGCACGCGCAGCTCGACCGGCTCGGGGTGCGCGACCGGGAGCACTCGCCGGTGTGCACGCTGGAGTCGCGCGACCACTTCTCGTACCGCCGCGAGCGCACCACGGGGCGACTCGCGGGATATGTCTGGCTGGACTGAGAGAACATGACGGACCGTAAGGGCGAACTCGCCGCAAATCTGGCGAAGGTGGAGGAGCGCATCGCCGCCGCGTGCGTGGCCGCGGGGCGCAAGCGGGAAGAGGTGACCCTGATCGTGGTCACCAAGACCTACCCCGCGAGCGATGTGCGGATCCTCTCGGAACTCGGCGTCCGTCACGTCGCCGAGAACAAGGACCAGGACGCGGCACCCAAGGCCGCCGAATGTTCTGATCTGCCACTGACTTGGCATTTCGTGGGTCAGCTGCAGACCAACAAGGTGCGTTCCGTGACTGGTTATGCCGATTTGGTGCATTCAGTCGACCGGGCCCGACTCGTCACGGCGCTCTCCAAGGAAGCGGAGCGGCAGGGGCGGGAAGTCGGTTGTCTGATCCAGGTCGCGCTCGACGCGAACGAAGGCGGCCGCGGGGAGCGCGGGGGTGTCGCGCCCGACGGAATCGAAGAGTTGGGCGAACTCGTGGCGGGGTCGCCCGGGCTCCGGCTGGCGGGTCTGATGACCGTCGCACCCCTCACCGGCCCTTACGCGGGACGCGAACTCGCGGCGTTCGAGCGGTTGATGGATTTGTCGACCGACCTGCGCCGAGCCCATCCGGCTGCGAACATGGTCTCGGCAGGGATGAGTGCGGATCTCGAACAGGCCGTGGCCGCCGGAGCGACACATGTACGCGTCGGTACCGCGGTACTCGGAGTCCGCGCGAGGCTCGGGTAACGTCGCCAAGAAGTCGGACCACAGCAGAAAATATGGTCATTACCGCCGAAAGGCGGGCGTAACGACCTCGTGGATCGCAGGCACTTGGCAGTCGTCAGCAGATCCACCACAGAGCGGAGGACTCAGAGCATGGCCGGCGCGATGCGCAAGATGGCGGTCTACCTCGGCCTCGTGGAGGACGATGGGTACGACGGCCGCGGTTTTGACCCCGACGACGACTTCGAACCGGAACTCGACCCGGAGCCCGAGCGGGACCACCGGCGACACGAGCCGGTGCACCAGTCGCACGGAGCACATCAGTCCCAAAGGGACGAAGAGGTGCGAATCGTGCAACCCTCCACCCCACGTGAGCCGGTCGCCCGCTCCGCTTCGCTAGCCGCGGAATCCGGACGTCCGGCGCGGATCGCGCCCGTGGCGTCCATCACACAAGAACGCCAGAGCCTGGAGAAGAACGCACCGGTGATCATGCCCAAGGTCGTGTCGGAACGAGAGCCTTACCGGATCACCACACTCCACCCGCGGACCTACAACGAGGCCCGTACCATCGGGGAACACTTCCGTGAGGGCACCCCTGTGATCATGAATCTCACTGAGATGGATGACACAGATGCGAAGCGACTTGTCGACTTTGCGGCCGGTTTGGTGTTTGGTCTTCACGGCAGCATCGAGCGGGTGACGCAGAAGGTGTTCCTGTTGTCGCCTGCTAACGTCGATGTCACGGCGGAGGACAAGGCTCGTATCGCAGAGGGCGGGTTCTTCAACCAGAGCTGAGACGCAAGGCCGGAAACAGCAGTACAAGTAGTACCGAGCAGCACGGAAAACAGGGGAGAGGGAAGCACAGGTCATGAGCGTGGTTCTGGATGTCGTCTACATCGCGCTGATGTGCTTCCTGATCGTGCTCATCTTCCGGTTGGTCATGGACTACGTCTTCCAGTTCGCCCGCTCGTGGCAACCCGGCAAGGCGATGGTGGTCGTTCTGGAGGCCACCTACACTGTCACCGATCCACCGCTGAAGCTTCTGCGGCGGTTCATTCCGCCGCTGCGTCTCGGGGGCGTGGCGCTCGACCTGTCCTTCTTCGTACTGATGATCATCGTCTACATCCTGATCTCGATCGTGGTCCGGCTGTGAGCGATGTGAACTACCGTCTTGCCGATGCCGACGACTACGTTGAGGTGAAGAGATGCCGTTGACCCCCGAGGACGTGCGGAACAAGCAGTTCACGACCGTCCGCCTCCGAGAAGGCTATGACGAGGACGAGGTCGATGCCTTCCTCGATGAGGTCGAAGCCGAACTGACCCGCCTGCTCCGCGAGAACGAGGACCTGCGGGCCAAGCTGGCCGCGGCCACGCGCGCTGCTGCGCAGAACCAGCAGAACATGCGCAAGCCTCCGGAGGGTCCCGGCGGTCCCGGTCCGCAGGACCAGCAGCAGGGTATGCCTCAGCAGGGCATGCCCCAGCAGGGGATGCCGCAGCAAGGGATGCCGCAGCAGGGCATGCGAGGACCCGGCGGCCCGGTGCCGGCCGGCATATCTGGCCCGCCGCAGCAGCAGATGGGCGGCCCCATGGGTGGCCCGCCCCAGCTGCCGAGCGGTGCGCCGCAGCTGCCCGCCGGTCCCAGTGGGCAGGGTGGCCCGCAGGGTCCCGGTCCGATGGGCCAGGGTCCGATGGGTCAGGGTCCGATGGGTCAGGGCCCCATGGGTGGTCAGCCGCCCATGCAGCAGCAGATGGGTGGCCCGATGGGCGGCCCCATGGGCGGTCCGATGGGCGGCCCCGGTCAGGGCCCCGGTGGCGACAGCGCCGCCCGTGTCCTCTCGCTGGCCCAGCAGACCGCCGACCAGGCGATCGCCGAGGCCCGTTCCGAGGCCAACAAGATCGTGGGCGAGGCGCGTTCGCGTGCCGAGGGTCTCGAGCGTGACGCCCGTGCCAAGGCCGACGCCCTGGAGCGGGACGCGCAGGAGAAGCACCGCGTCGCGATGGGCTCCCTGGAGTCCGCCCGCGCCACGCTGGAGCGCAAGGTCGAGGATCTGCGCGGCTTCGAGCGCGAGTACCGCACCCGCCTGAAGTCCTACCTGGAGTCGCAGCTGCGTCAGCTGGAGACCCAGGCAGACGACTCGCTGGCTCCGCCGCGTACCCCGGCGACCGCGTCGCTTCCGCCGTCCCCGGCGCCCTCGATGGCTCCGGCCGGTGCGAGCGCCCCGTCGTACGGTGGGAACCCGGGCGGCATGGGCGGTGCTCCGGCGCCGGCCGCTCCGTCCTACGGCGGTCAGCAGCAGATGTCGCCCGCGATGACCCAGCCGATGGCTCCGGTCCGGCCGCAGGGTCCGTCGCCGATGGGGCAGGCTCCCTCGCCGATGCGTGGGTTCCTGATCGACGAGGACGACAACTGACGAGTTGTAGTACGCCTTAGGCGTCGGCAGCGTTCAAAGGGGCGAGCCCTGGACTTCGGTCCGGGGCTCGCCCCTTTTACGCGGGTTGATCTCGGGGGGTGGGGCTGAGGCGGGGGCTCAGCCTTAGCACGGCGGAGGCATGGCAAAGGCCCGGTCTCCCAGACGGGGAGACCGGGCCCTCTCAGGCCGTGCCCTTGTTATGCCTTGCGCAGGCGGAACGTCAGGGACAGGCCCTCGTCCGTGAACGGCTCGCCGTAGGTGTCGTCCGCCTCGCCCTGGGCGAAGTCCGTCGACAGGACCTCGTCGGCGATCAGGCCCGCGTGTTCGGTCAGGGCCGCGTTCACCGCCGGGTCCGTGGACGTCCAGCGCAGGGCGATGCGGTCGGCCACGTCCAGGCCGCTGTTCTTGCGGGCCTCCTGGATCAGGCGGATCGCGTCACGGGCCAGGCCCGCCTGCTTCAGCTCCTCCGTGATCTCCAGGTCCAGGGCGACCGTCGCACCGGAGTCGGACGCCACCGACCAGCCCTCGCGCGGGGTCTCCGTGATGATGACCTCGTCGGGAGCCAGCGTGATCGTCTCGCCGTCGACCTCGACCGACGCCGTGCCCTCGCGCAGGGCCAGGGACAGGGCCGCGGCATCCGCGTTCGCGACCGCCTTCGCCACGTCCTGGACGCGCTTGCCGAACCGCTTGCCCAGGGCACGGAAGTTGGCCTTGGCGGTGGTGTCGACCAGGCTGCCGCCGACCTCGGAGAGGGACGCCAGCGACTCGACGTTCAGCTCTTCCGTGATCTGCGAGTGCAGTTCGGGGTTCAGGGTGTCGAAGCCCGACACCGCGACCAGCGCGCGCCGCAGCGGCTGACGTGTCTTGACGCCCGACTCCGCGCGCGTGGCACGGCCCAGCTCGACCAGGCGCCGGACGAGGACCATCTGCCGCGACAGCTCCGGGTCGATGGCGGACAGGTCCGCCTCCGGCCAGGTGGACAGGTGGACGGATTCCGGGGCGCCCGGCGTGACCGGGACGACCAGGTCCTGCCAGACCCGCTCGGTGATGAACGGGGTCAGCGGGGCCATCAGCTTGGTGACCGTCTCCACGACCTCGTGCAGCGTGCGCAGCGCGGCCTTGTCGCCCTGCCAGAAGCGGCGACGCGAGCGGCGGACGTACCAGTTGGACAGGTCGTCGACGAACGCCGAGAGCAGCTTGCCGGCGCGCTGGGTGTCGTAGGCCTCCAGAGCCTGCGTCACCTGGTCGGTGAGCGCGTGGAGTTCGGACAGCAGCCAGCGGTCCAGGACCGGGCGGTCGGCCGGGGCCGGATCGGCCGCAGACGGCGCCCAGTTGGACGTACGGGCGTACAGGGCCTGGAAGGCGACCGTGTTCCAGTAGGTGAGGAGGGTCTTCCTCACCACCTCCTGGATCGTGCCGTGGCCCACGCGGCGGGCCGCCCACGGGGAGCCGCCGGCCGCCATGAACCAGCGGACCGCGTCGGCGCCGTGCTGGTCCATCAGCGGGATCGGCTGCAGGATGTTGCCCAGGTGCTTGGACATCTTCCGGCCGTCCTCGGCGAGGATGTGGCCGAGGCAGACGACGTTCTCGTAGGACGACTTGTCGAAGACCAGGGTGCCGACCGCCATCAGCGTGTAGAACCAGCCGCGGGTCTGGTCGATGGCCTCCGAGATGAACTGCGCCGGGTAGCGGCTCTCGAAGAGCTCCTTGTTCTTGTACGGGTAGCCCCACTGCGCGAACGGCATCGAACCCGAGTCGTACCAGGCGTCGATGACCTCCGGCACGCGCGTGGCCGTCTTGCCGCAGGCGTCGTTGGGGCAGGCGAAGGTGACGTCGTCGATGAACGGGCGGTGCGGGTCGAGGTCCGACTGGTCGGTGCCGGTCAGCTCGGTGAGCTCCGCGCGGGAGCCGACGACGGTCAGGTGGTCGTCCTCGCAGCGCCAGATCGGCAGCGGGGTGCCCCAGTAGCGGTTGCGGGACAGCGCCCAGTCGATGTTGTTGTTCAGCCAGTCGCCGTACCGGCCGTGCTTGACCGTGTCCGGGAACCAGTTGGTGTTCTCGTTCTCCTGGAGGAGGCGGTCCTTGATGGCCGTGGTGCGGATGTACCAGGACGGCTGCGCGTAGTAGAGGAGCGCGGTGTGGCAGCGCCAGCAGTGCGGGTAGCTGTGCTCGTACGGGATGTGCTTGAAGAGGAGGCCGCGGTCGTGGAGGTCTTCCGTGAGCTTCTCGTCCGCTTTCTTGAAGAAGACGCCGCCGACCAGTGGGACGTCCTCCTCGAAGGTGCCGTCGGGGCGGACCGGGTTCACGACCGGGAGGCCGTAGGCGCGGCAGACCTTGAGGTCGTCCTCACCGAAGGCGGGGGACTGGTGGACCAGACCCGTGCCGTCCTCGGTCGTGACGTACTCGGCGTTCACCACGTAGTGGGCGGGCTCCGGGAACTCCACGAGCTCGAACGGACGTTGATACGTCCAGCGCTCCATCTCGGCGCCCGTGAAGGACTGGCCGGTGGTCTCCCAGCCCTCGCCGAGCGCCTTGCCGACGAGCGGCTCGGCGACGACGAGCTTCTCCTCGCCGTTGGTCGCGACGACGTAGGTGACGTCGGGGTGCGCGGCGACGGCCGTGTTGGAGACCAGCGTCCAGGGGGTCGTCGTCCAGACCAGGAGCGCGGCCTCGCCGGCGAGCGGACCGGAGGTGAGCGGGAAACGGACGTACACGGACGGGTCGACGACCGTCTCGTAGCCCTGCGCCAGCTCGTGGTCCGACAGGCCGGTGCCGCAGCGGGGGCACCAGGGGGCGACGCGGTGGTCCTGGACCAGCAGGCCCTTGTCGAAGATCGTCTTCAGCGACCACCAGACCGACTCGATGTACTCGGGGTCCATCGTGCGGTAGGCGTCGTCGAGGTCGACCCAGTAGCCCATGCGGGTCGTCAGCTCGGTGAAGGCGTCGGTGTGGCGGGTCACCGACTCGCGGCACTTGGCGTTGAACTCGGCGATGCCGTACTTCTCGATGTCCGGCTTGCCGCTGAAGCCGAGCTCCTTCTCCACCGCGAGCTCGACCGGCAGGCCGTGGCAGTCCCAGCCGGCCTTGCGGGCCACGTGGTAGCCGCGCATGGTGCGGAAGCGGGGGAAGACGTCCTTGAAGACCCGCGCCTCGATGTGGTGGGCCCCGGGCATGCCGTTGGCGGTGGGCGGGCCCTCGTAGAACACCCACTCGGGGCGGCCCTCGGACTGCTCCAAGGACTTGGCGAAGATCTTCTGCTCGCGCCAGAAGTCGAGCACCGCGTGCTCGAGCGCGGGCAGATCGACCTGGGCGGGCACCTGGCGGTACTGCGTCATCAGTCTTCCTCCGGCGGACTTGCTGCCTTCCGTCCGGAGGGACGAGAGCTACGTCATTTCCTGCGCCGTCTTCGGCGCGCTCCCGCGGTACCACCCTCCTTGGCTCCCCTGTGCGCCGAACGCACCGGTGAGCCCCCTCATTGGGGTCGCGATGCCGGGTCTACTGGCCCTCCAGGGCGTTCTTCCGGCGGCTCCGGGGTGATCTTCACGTCGCGCTCGCCCCCGGGCTTCCACCGTCCCCGGGTCGCTCTGGGCTGCGTACGTCGCTACTCGTCCCCATCCACGCTTTTCGCTCCGCCCAGTGTACGGCGCCGCGAGGACAGCGGCCGACCGGTTTTCCCGGCCTCCGGGGCGCGGTCGTCGCGGGCGCCGGGGTGACCCGAATGGAGCGGTACGCGTGTTCGGATTCCGGGACGCTCGGTCCGGCGGATTACCGGGCGGGGAGCTGGGCACAACGCTTGCATGCCTGGCGTGCTCCCTGCGCGAGGCGGGCGAATCGGGCGGTGCGCCCCGTTGCCGCGGGACTCAAGTCGATTTATCGTCCCAGCACGATTCGCGTGCAAGATCACAATATGTGAAGGGGCCGCGGCCATGGTGGCGAAGAAGACCGCCGATCAGAAGTCGGCGTCGGGCAGGTCCACACATGCCTCCGGCGGTGCGGCCAAGGATGTGGGTGGGAAGAAGGCCGTGGGGGCGGCGGCGAAGAAGGCGGCCGAGAAGGCGGCGGAGGGTCCCGAAAGACCCGGGGCGGCGGCCGGGAGCAGGAAGGCGGCGGCGAAGAAGGCCGTCACGAAGAAGGCCGCCGCCAAGAAGACCGCGGAGCCGGCGGCGGAGGCGGCCGTGAAGAAGACGGCCGCCAAGAAGGCGACGGCTGCCAAGGAGACGGCAGCTGCCAAGGAGACAACGGCTGCCAAGAAGTCGGCGGCGAAGAAGACGGCCGCCAAGAAGACCGCCGCCTCGAAGACCACGAAGAGCACGAAGAGCACCACCTCGAAGACCACGAAAAGCACCTCCACGAAGACCGCGACCGGCGAGAGCACCGCCGGGAAGACGGCCAAGAAGGCGAGCGCGGCGCAGGCCGCGAAGCAGACGGGAGCCACGACGGTGGTTGCGAAGAAGACTCCTGGCACGGCCACGGCGGCGAAGACGGCCGTCCCCAAGGCACGCCTCGCCGCGGCGGAGCCGGGCGAACTCGCGGTCCGCCCCGGCGAGGACCCCTGGACCCCGGAGGAGGTCGCGGAGGCGCGCACCGAGCTCCAGTCCGAGGCGCTGCGGCTGCGCGCCGAGATCACCACGTCCGAGGAGTCCCTCGTGGGTCTGATGCGGGACTCCGGGGACGGCGCGGGCGACGACCAGGCCGACACCGGCACCAAGAACATCACGCGCGAGCACGAGATGGCCCTCGCGGCCAACGCGCGCGAGATGCTCGAACAGACCGAGCGGGCCCTGGACCGTCTCGACGCCGGTACCTACGGTCTGTGCGAGAACTGCGGCAACCCGATCGGCAAGGCGCGTATGCAGGCGTTCCCGCGCGCGACCCTGTGCGTGGAGTGCAAGCAGAAGCAGGAACGCCGGTACTGAGGGTCCACCCGGGCGTGCCGTACCCTCGTCCTCAGTCAGGTACCTAGGTTGAGGGACTCACGTGACCGAAGCGGAGCGCATGATCGGTACGCCGGACACCCCTGAGGGGGACGGGGCCGAGCCGGAGCGGGCAGCCGGGCAGCCGGGCGTCGGGGAGATCCCCCAGGCCAGGGGCAAGCGCCGGATCGCCGTGCTGTTCGCCGTCGCCACCTTCGCGTACCTCCTCGACCTCGGCAGCAAGCTGCTCGTGGTGGCCAAGCTGGAGCACCACGCGCCGATCGAGATCATCGGGGACTGGCTGAAGTTCGAGGCGATCCGCAACGCTGGCGCCGCGTTCGGCTTCGGCGAGGCCTTCACCGTGATCTTCACGGTGATCGCGGCGGCCGTGATCGTGGTCATCGCCCGCCTCGCCCGCAAGCTCTACAGCCTGCCCTGGGCGATCGCGCTCGGCCTGCTCCTCGGCGGTGCGCTCGGCAACCTCACCGACCGGATCTTCCGCACGCCCGGCATCTTCGAGGGCGCGGTCGTCGACTTCATCGCGCCGAAGCACTTCGCGGTGTTCAACCTCGCCGACTCGGCGATCGTGTGCGGCGGCATCCTGATCGTGCTGCTGTCCTTCAAGGGCCTCGACCCGGACGGCACCGTCCACAAGGACTGAGCGCGCGGTCGGGACTGTCCGACCCGTCCGGCATACTCGACGGGTGAGCACGATTCCCGAGATCCGAACCCTGCCCGTGCCGGACGGCCTGGAGGGCGAGCGCGTCGACGCCGCCATCTCTCGCATATTCGGCTTCTCCCGCACCAAGGCGGCCGAGCTGGCGGCGGCGGGCAAGGTCCAGGTCGACGGGTCCGTGGTCGGCAAGTCCGAGCGGGTGCACGGCGGCGCCTGGCTGGAGGTCGAGATGCCCGGCGCGCCCGCGCCCGTGCAGATCGTCGCCGAGCCGGTCGAGGGCATGGAGATCATCCATGACGACGACGATGTGGTCGTCATCGTCAAGCCCGTCGGGGTCGCCGCCCATCCGTCGCCCGGCTGGACCGGCCCGACCGTCATCGGCGGCCTCGCCGCCGCCGGGTACCGCATCTCGACCTCCGGCGCCGCCGAGCGCCAGGGCATCGTGCACCGCCTCGACGTGGGCACCTCCGGCCTGATGGTGGTCGCCAAGTCCGAGTACGCGTACACGTCGCTGAAGCGCCAGTTCAAGGAGCGCACGGTCGACAAGCGCTACCACACCCTTGTCCAGGGCCACCCGGACCCCACGAGCGGCACCATCGACGCCCCCATCGGCCGCCACCCGAACCACGACTACAAGTGGGCGGTCACCGCCGAGGGCAAGCCGTCGGTCACGCACTACGACCTCATCGAGGCGTTCCGCGCGGCCTCCCTGCTCGACGTGAAGCTGGAGACGGGCCGCACCCACCAGATCCGCGTCCACATGGCCGCCCACCGCCACCCCTGCGTCGGCGACCTCACCTACGGCGCCGACCCGACCCTCGCCAAGCGGCTGCGCCTGACCCGCCAGTGGCTGCACGCGGTCCGCCTCGGCTTCGAGCACCCCGGGGACGGGCAGTGGGTCGAGTTCGAGAGCGACTACCCGGAGGACCTCCAGCAGGCCCTGGACCAGGTCCGCGAGGAGACGTACGCGTGAGCGGTCCGGCGTACGCCGTGCGGGTCGCCGAGGACCCCGCCGACCGGGAGATGTGCTTCGCCGTGCGCAAGCAGGTCTTCGTCGTCGAGCAGGGCGTTCCGGAGGACCTGGAGTACGACGCGTACGACGCCGTCGCGGTGCATGTGCTGGCCGTGCGGGACGACGGGGTGGCGCTGGGCACCGGACGGCTGCTGCATGGCGCACAGGCCGCAGAGAAGGTCGGCGGTGATCTCACCCTGGGCTCGCTCGGGCGGCTCGCGGTGGCCGAGGAGGCGCGCGGTCTCGGCGTCGGCGTGGCGCTCGTACGGGCCATCGAGGACGCGGCACGCGCGCGGGGGCTCGCGGCGGTGGATCTGCACGCGCAGACGCACGCGCTGGGGTTCTACGAGCGGCTCGGGTACGAGGCCTACGGGCCGGAGTACCTGGAGGCGGGGATCCCGCACCAGGGGATGCGGCGCGCGCTGTAACTGATCGCGGCGGCCGTCATGGCAGGCTGGACAGCTGGAGATACCTGCTCGTCCGACCCGCCGGAGCCTGACCGTGGATCAATTGGCCCTGCTGTTCGCGTTGTTGCTCGGGGCCGTGGTGAGCGTCCCGGTGGGGGAGCGGCTGAAGCTGCCGGCGCCCGTCCTGATGACCCTGCTCGGGATCGTCCTCGCGCTGCTGGACTTCGTGCCGAACGTCGAGATCGAGCCGGAGCTGATCCTGCCGCTCCTGCTGCCGCCGCTGCTCTACGCGGCCGTGCGGCGCACCTCCTGGCGGCAGTTCGCGGCCAACGTACGGCCGATCCTGCTGCTCGCCGTGGCGCTGGTGTTCGTCACCACCCTGTGTGTGGCCGCCGTCGCCCAGGCGATCGTGCCGGGGCTGCCGATCGCCGCGGCCGTGGCGCTCGGCGCGCTGGTCGCGCCGCCCGACCCGGTCGCGGCGACCGCCGTCGCCGGGCAACTGGGGCTGCCGCGGCGGCTGGTGTCGATCCTGGAGGGCGAGGGGCTCTTCAACGACGTCACGGCCATCGTGCTGTACCACGTGGCGATCGCCGCGGCCGTCAGCGGTTCCTTCCACGTCGGGGAGGCCGCGTTCGAGCTGGTCCTCTCCGCGGTCGTCGCCGTCGTCATGGGCATCGCCCTGGGCTGGGGCGCGAACAAGCTGATGGACCTGCTCGGCGACGCGACCCTCCAGATCGGGCTGACCCTCCTCGTGCCGTACGCCTCCTACGTGCTCGCCGAGGAGCTGCACGGGTCCGGGGTGCTCGCCGTGCTCACCACCGCCCTGTTCCTCGCCGAGTACGGCACCGACGCCGACGACGTGCTCACCCGGCTCGCCGGGCACACCTTCTGGGACATCGTCGACACGCTCGTCACCGGGGTGGCCTTCGGGCTGATCGGGCTCGAACTGCACAACGCGATCCGCACCGCGTCCGGGCGGTGGGGCGAGATGCTCGGCTGGGCGGCCGCGATCGTCGCGGTCGTCGTCCTCGTCCGCCTGTTGTGGCTGCTGCCCGCGACCTGGGTCGCCAAGCGGCTGCACGCCCGGCAGGACTACGCCGAGGAGATCCCGATGACCTGGCGGGAGACCGTCGTCATGTGGTGGTCGGGGATGCGGGGCGTGGCGTCCGTGGCCTTGGCGCTGGCGATTCCGCTGAAGACCGACGACGGGGGCGCCTTTCCCGACCGGGACGAGATCGTGTTCATCGCCTTCGGGGTCATCATGGCGACGCTGGTGCTCCAGGGGCTGACCCTGCCGTGGCTGGTGAAGCGGCTCGGGGTGAAGGCCGACACCGAGCGGGAGAAGGAGTTCGAGAAGACCCTCGCCATCCGGGCGGCCAGGGCGGCCAAGCGGCGGCTGAAGGAGATCGAGGACGTCGAGGAGCTGCCGGAGGAGCTGTCCGAGCAGATGTTGCGGCGGGCCTTCGACATCGGGGTGCGGATCAGTCCGGACATGGGGGACGAGGAGCGCCGGGAGGCGCACCAGCAGCGGGCGAAGCGGCTGAAGCGGGTGCGGCGGATCCAGGGGGAGATGCTGAGCGCGGCGCGGCACGAGGTACTGGCGGCGCGGAGTGAGCCGGGGGCGGATCCGGAAGTGGTGGACCGGGTGCTGCGGCATCTGGACGTGCGCAGTCTGCGGTGATCCGACAGTCGTATGGCCTTCGTGTGAACCCGGGTGACGGGAGACACAGCCCTTTTTTAGGGTGGAGCCATGGCTCGCAACGTGGTGATCAGTGGTGGCGGTACGGGGATCGGGCTCGCTGCGGCCCGTGTCTTCGCGGCGGACGGCGATCGGGTGCTGCTGCTCGGGCGGCGGAAGGAAGTGCTGGAGGAGGCCGGGGTGCCCGGGGCGCTGACGTACGCCGCCGATCTCAGCGACACGGCGGAGGTGCGCGGGGTCGCCGAGTTCGTGAGGCGGGAGCTGGGGGCAGTGGACGTGCTCGTCCACAGTGCCGGCGGCACCGGGCAGCTCGAACCGCCCGCCGCCGGAGACGATCCGCTGGACGCCGTCGCGCACAACTGGACCGTCAACTTCCGGCTCAATCTGCTGACCGCCGCGCTGCTCACCGAGGCCCTCAAGGACCGGCTCGCCTCGCCCGGCGGACGCGTGCTGTTCGTCAGTTCCATTGCCGCCTACCGGGGGTCCGGGAGCGGGGCGTACGGGGCCGCCAAGGCGGGGCTGCATCCCTACGCCCACGACCTGGCCCGGGATCTCGGGCCGCGGGGCGTCACCGTGAACGTCGTCGCGCCCGGCTACATCGAGGACACCGAGTTCTTCGGCGGCGCCATCGACCCCGCCCGTCGGGAGCGGCTCATCAACGACACCGCGAACGGTCGGGCCGGGACCCCGGGGGACGTCGCCGAGACCCTGCACTGGCTGGCCTCGCCCGGCGCCGGACACGTCACCTCACAGATCGTGCAGGTCAACGGGGGCGCCGAGCGGGGGCGTTGAGCGGTTTTCTCTGGGACCGTCAGCGGCTCTGCCGCGGGGGCTCGTGGACCCTGCGGGGCGCGCCGTCCGGAGAGGCGGACGGGCGGGCGCCGTTTCTGCCCGGGGGCTGAGCCGAGTCGGCCGTGTTGACGCGGGGGAGGGCGTACGGGTGGTGGTCGGTCAGCCAGCGGATCATCTGCTCGCGGACCGTCACCCGTACCTTCCAGATGTCGTCGGCGTCCTTGGCGGTCACCAGGGCCCGCACCTGCATGGTGTTCGGCGTCGAGTCCGTGACCGTCAGATCGCAGGCACGGCCGTCCCACGCCGGGCACTCGCGCAGGATGTCGCGGAGCTTCTCGCGCATCGCGTCCATCGGCGCCGAGTGGTCGAGGTGCCAGTAGACGATGCCGGTCATCTGGGCCCCGCCGCGCGACCAGTTCTCGAACGGCTTCGAGGTGAAGTACGACACCGGCATGGTGATCCGGCGTTCGTCCCAGGTCCGGACCGTCAGGAAGGTCAGCGTGATCTCCTCGACCGTGCCCCACTCGCCGTCCACCACGACCGTGTCCCCTATGCGCACCATGTCGCCGAACGCGATCTGCAGCCCCGCGAACATGTTGCTCAGCGTGGACTGGGCGGCGACACCGGCGACGATGCCGAGGATGCCGGCCGAGGCCAGCAGCGAGGCACCGGCCGCGCGCATCGCCGGGAACGTCAGCAGCATCGCCGCCACCGCCACCACACCGACGATCGCGGCGACGACCCGCATGATCAGCGTCACCTGGGTGCGCACCCGGCGGACCCGGGCCGGGTCCCGGTGCATGCGCGCGTACCTGCTGTACGACGTCTCGACGACCGCCGCCGCGATCCGGATCACCAGCCAGGCCGCCGACCCGATCAGCACGAGCGTGAGGGTCTGCCCGATGCCCACTCGGTGCTCGCGCAGCACCTGGGCCTCGTCGTAGGCCCCTCTGAGCATCGCGGCGCAGAGCACCAGCTGGTAGGGGATGCGGCCGCGGCGCAGCAGACCCCACAGCGGGGTCTCGCTGTGCCGTGCGTCGGCCTTGCGCAGCAGCAGGTCCGTGGCCCAGCCGATGACCAGCGTGAGCAGGACCGAGCCACCGATGACGATCAACGGTCGGAGTACGTTCTCCATGACCCCGAACCTAACCGGCACCACGGGGTCATGAACATGTGACTTCCGCGGAGATATGGGTACGGGCGCGCGCCGCCGCTGTCGTACCCGGCTGGCACCATGGCCTCATGAACATCATGCTCTTTCACTCGACCTACGGTCTGCGGCCCGCCGTCCGCCAGGCCGCCGACCGGCTGCGCGCCGCCGGACACCAGGTCTGGACACCGGACCTCTTCGAGGGGCGCACGTTCGAGACGGTCGAGGAAGGCATGGAGTTCAAGGAGGGCGTCGGCAAGGACGAGCTGCTCAAGCGGGCCGTGCTGGCCGCCGCGCCCTACTCGGAGCGGGGCCTGGTGTACGCCGGGTTCTCGTTCGGCGCCTCCGTAGCGCAGACCCTCGCCCTCGGCGACGACAAGGCACGCGGGCTGCTGCTCCTGCACGGCACCTCGGACATCGCGGCCAACGCCACCGTGGACGAGCTGCCGGTCCAGCTGCATGTCGCCGAGCCGGACCAGTTCGAGACGGACGACTGGCTGAGCTCCTGGTATCTCCAGATGGGCCGCGCGGGAGCCGACGTGGAGATCTATCGGTACGCCGGGGCCGGTCACCTCTACACCGACCCCGACCTGCCCGACTACGACGAGGAGGCCGCCGAGGCCACCTGGCGGGTGGCGCTCGGCTTCCTCGACTCGCTCTAGGTCAGCCGGCGCGGTAGGCCGCGAAGCTCTGCTGCATGCGCGTCACCTGGCCCGCGGTGAACTGGTACATGCAGCTGTCGTACGTGTAGTCCATGAAGTTGTGGATCGGGTCCACGCCGGTCTTGTTGGTGCAGCTGTCGCGGCCGGTCGGGCACTCGAAGGCGGCGCTCTTCTCGGCCGGGGTGTCGCTGACGTAGTCGCCGTTGCCGCTGCAGCCGCCCTGGAAGGTGTGGTACAGCCCCATCCAGTGGCCGACCTCGTGGGTGGCGGTGTCGCCCTCGTTGTAGTTGGTCGCCGAGCCGCCGGGCAGGGACGTGTCGAGGATGACGACACCGTCCATGGCCGGGCTGGACTTGTACGAGCTGGGGAAGGTGGCCCAGCCGAGGAGGCCGTCGCCGAGGTTGGCGGTGTAGATGTTGAGCGCGTTCGCGCCGCCCTTGCGCAGGGCGGTCTTCATCGCCTTCTCCTCCGCCGAGCCGGAACCGACGTTGTACCAGGCCGCGTTGTCGGTGTAGTCGGTGCCGGCCAGCGTGAACTGGTAGCCGGAGTCGACGTTTCCGGTGCCCTGGCCGGCGTAGGCGGCGTTCAGGACGTTGATCTGGGCGGTGATGGCGGCGGAGCTGAGGTTGCCGGTGGCGCCGTCGTGGATGACGTGGAAGTACACCGGGATGGTGGTGGAGGACGCGGCGGCGAGGCTGCGGCTGCCGGACTTGGGCAGCTTGGCGAGCTTGGCCTTGAGGTCGGCGTTCATCGCCTGGGCCTTGGCGGCGGTGACCTCGTTGGGCTCGGCGGCGTGCTTGCCGTTGCCCGGGCGGGCCTCGCGGGCCGCCGCGTGGGTGTCCGTGTCGGCGCAGTCGGCGGTCGGAGTCTGGGCCGCCGCGAGTCCGGTGGGCGCCGACACGGGAGTGAGCAGCAGGGTTCCGGCCACAACGGCCGTGCCGAGAAGGCGTCTGCGCATAGTGGGGGATATCCGGGCAAGCGCACGCATTCTGACTCCTAGCGGATGCGTTGGGGAGAGCGGTCGCAGGGGTCTTCCTGGCCGCCGCCCGGAGATTACGTGTACATGCCCAGCCTGTAAATGCCTTCCGATCACCTTCTGACCGGGCGAGGAGCGCGGCCGTATACGAACACGGGCCGCGCTCCTCGCCGTTGGCCAGAACCTGACTACACGGGGTCGTACGTCCGCTCGACCTTCTGGGTGCCGGACTTCGTGCGGTACGAACGGGCCCAGGACGAGGTCGCGTTGGCCTTCGTCTTGTCGGAGACGACGTAGTAGTCCATCTGCGCGCGGTCGGCGGTGATGTCCAGGACGCCGTAGCCGTGGCGGTCGGTGTCGACCCAGTGGACATGCCGGTTGGCGGCCTTGATGATCGGCGCGGCGAGCGCGGAGACCGTGCCCTCGGGGACCTTCACGAGGTCGTCGAGGTTGTCGGAGGTCACCGAGGTGACGACGAACTCGGTCGCGGCCGAGGCCGACAGCGGATACGTACCGGCGTCCACCGGCACGTCGTTGGCCCACGCCATATGGATGTCACCGGTCAGGAACACGGTGTTGCGAATCGCGTTCGAGCGCAGGTGGGCCAGGAGTTCACGGCGGTCGTCCGTGTAGCCGTCCCACTGGTCGGTGTTGAGGGCGAGACCCTCCTGCGGCAGTCCGAGCAGCTTGGCGAGCGGCTTGAGCAGGTCCGCGGAGAGCGAGCCGATCGCGAACGGCGAGATCATCACCGAGTTGCCGACCAGCCGCCAGGTGGTGTCGGAGGACTTCAACCCCGCCTTCAGCCAGTCCAGTTGGGCCCGCCCGGTGAGGGTGCGGTCCGGGTCGTCGACCGAGCCGTTGCCGACGGACACCTGCTGCGAGCGGAAGGACCGCAGGTCCAGCAGGGACAGATCGACCAGCTTGCCGAAGCGCAGCCGCCGGTAGGTCGTCCCCGCGATCGCCGGGCGCACCGGCATCCACTCGAAGTACGCCTGCTTGGCGGCCGCCTGGCGTGCGGCCCAGGTGCCCTCCGTGCCCTCGGTGTGGTTCTCCGCCCCGCCCGACCAGGCGTCGTTGGCGAACTCGTGGTCGTCCCAGATCGCGACGACCGGAGCCACCGCGTGCAGCGCCTGGAGGTCGGCGTCGGTCTTGTACTTGCCGTGCCGCACCCGGTAGTCGGCGAGGGTGAGGATCTCGTGGGTCGGTGCGTGCTGCCGTACGACGGTGTCGCGCGTGCCGTACTCGCCGGTGCCGTACTCGTAGATGTAGTCGCCCAGATGCAGCCAGGCGTCCAGGTCGCCGCGGGTGGCGAGATGGCGGTACGGGGCGAAGTAGCCGGCCTCCCAGTTGGCACAGGAGACCACGCCGAAGCGGAGGTTGGACACGGCCGCGTCCGCCGCCGGCGCGGTGCGGGTGCGCGCCGCCGGGGAGTCGGTGCCGCCCGCGGAGAAGCGGAACCAGTAGGTCGTGGCGGGGGCGAGGCCGCGGACGTCGGCCTTGACGGTGTGGTCGGAGGCGGCGGTCGCGGTGACGGAGCCCTTGGCGACGATGTTCGTGAACGCCTTGTCCGTGGCGACGATCCAGCTCACCTCGGTGTCCGGGCCGAGCCCGGAGCCGGGTATCGCCGCGGCCACGGGGGTCACCCGGGTCCACAGCAGGATGCCGTCGGGCAGCGGGTCGCCGGAGGCGACGCCGTGCAGGAAGGCGGGGGCCTCGTCGGCGGCGCCGGCGGGGAAGGGGGCCGCGACGAGGGCGGCGCCCGCGGTGGCGGCGGCGGCCTTCACGACCGTACGGCGGCGCGGCGCCAGGGAGTTGAGGCGCTCGGATGCTCTGTGTCTACTGGTCACGACCGATCAGGTTACTGATCGGTATGAACGAGAGCGGGCGAACCGGTGAAAGTTCGCCCGCTCTTTGACCGAAGGCCTGGGTCAGGCAGGGATCAGACCTGGATCAGGCCTTCAGAGCCGCCTCCAGCGCGGTGTTGAACTCGGCCACCGTCATCGGCGCGTTCTCGCCGTCGGAGCCGGTCAGGGTCTTGCCGTCCATCTTCAGGGTCGGGGTGCCGCCGATGCCGTCCTTGTCGAAGACCTTGGCCTCCTCCAGCGCCCACTTGTCGTAGGTGCCGTCCTTCACGTCCTTCTGGAACTGCTTGTTGTTCTTCAGGGCGTCGACCGTGTTGGCGATCTTGATGAGGTAGGCGTCGTCCTTGAACTTGTCGTCGGTCTCCGCGGGGTGCCACTTCGTCGTGTACATCGCGGTCTTGTACTCGAGGAAGGCCTCGGGGCTGACGTTGAGCGCGGCGCCGAGCGCGCTGAGGGCGTTCTTGGAGCCCTCGCCGGTCAGCTTGTCGTCCAGGAAGGTGGCGCCGACGTACTGGATCTTGAACTTGCCGGCGTCGAGGTCCTTCTTGACCGTCGGGCCGACCGTCTGCTCGAACTGGGCGCAGACCGGGCAGCGCGGGTCCTCGTACATGACGAGGGTCTTCTTGGCGCTGCTCTTGCCGATGACGACGGTCGTGCCGCTCGCGCCGGTGGTGTTGGCCGGCTTGACCAGCTTGTCGTTCTTGGCGTCTTCCCAGTAGCCGGGCTTGTTGCCCTGGACGACGGCGTAGCCGATGCCGCCGGCTATCGCGAGGACGCCGACTATGGAGCAGGCGACGATGACCTGCCGCTTGATCTTGTCGCGCTTGGCCTGGCGCTCGCGTTCCTGACGCAGGCGCTCGCGCGCCGCCGTCTTCGCCGACTGGCTGTTCCGCTTGCTCATGGGGGATCTCCGTAAGGGGACGCGCACACGTGGGTGCGGATACGTAAAAGGGGGTGGTGATGCTCGGTGCTGTGCGTGGTCGTTCAGACGAGAGCGGCCGAGCAGGGCGGTCCACGCCGTCCCAGGGAGTGCACGAGAAGCCGGTCGCGGGCGACGGTCGTACGACGACGGGGGCGCCGCGGGACGCGGGGCGCCGGGGTCCGTCGTACCGCCACCGCGGCGACCGCGAGCAGGAGCGGGCGGAACGTCGTCGCCGCCACCGCCCGCAGCAGCTGGGCCAGCGCCCGCTCGCCGCGGCGCAGCCAGGCGGCGGCCAGCAGGCCGACGCCGATGTGCGCGCCGAGCAGCAGCCAGGCGGCCTGCGGATCGGCGTGGGCGAGGACGCTCGCGAGCCGGTCGGTGTCGGCGCCCGTGACCCGGGCCAGGGGGCTGCCGACGCTGGTGCCGTCGCCGCAGAACACGTCCCAGCCGACCGAGCGCAGCGGCCCCGCGACAGGGCCGCCCGCGGCGCCGTAGCAGACGTGCTGCCCGGTGGTGAGGACCGTGTCCGCGGCCAGCTCCAGCGGGACCAGCAGGGCGGCGATCCGCCCGAAGCTCCGCTCCCGGCCGGCCAGGGCGTACGCCACGGCGAACACGGCGACCGCGACCAGGGCCACCGTGTTCAGCGGGAGCGGGGCGCGGGACAGCAGTACGTGCGACGCGGTGCTGAGCGTCACGACGAGTGCCGTGAACAGCGCCGCGCGGAGCGCTCGTAGCTGGGTCCCGGATATGTCCATAGCGACAGAGAGTGTGTCACGCGCCCCTGTAAGGGACCCCTAAAAGGTCCCTGTGAGCGCCCCTATCGTTATCGACATCCGTGCGGTTTCCGTCACAGGCCTTCCGTCACAGGCCTTCCGTCACAGCCCCGGAATCCGGCCGTTGCGGAACAGGTCCACGAAGATCTGGTGGTCGGCACGCGCGCGTGCGCCGTAGTCGTGCGCGAAGGAGACCAGGAGCTCGCCGAAGCCCTCCTCGTCCGCCGCGATCGCCGCGTCGATGGCCCGCTCGGTGGAGAACGGCACCAGGGACTCGCCGGACTGGTCGTCCGCCGCCCCGTGCATGGTCGCCGTGGCCCGGCCGAGGTCGGCGACGACCGCCGCGATCTCCTCCGTGTCGTCGATGTCACCCCAGTCGAGGTCCACCGCGTACGGCGAGACCTCGGCGACGAGCTGCCCCGCGCCGTCCAGCTCGGTCCAGCCCAGCCACGGGTCGGCGTGCTGCTGCAGGGCGCGCTGGGAGAGGACCGTGCGGTGGCCCTCGTGCTGGAAGTAGCCGCGGATCGCCGGGTCGGTGATGTGCCGGGAGACGGCCGGGGTCTGGGCCTGCTTGATGTAGATCACGACGTCGTTCTCCAACGCGTCGCTGTGGCCCTCCAGGAGGATGTTGTACGACGGGAGTCCCGCCGAGCCGATCCCGATGCCGCGGCGGCCGACGACGTCCTTCACGCGGTACGAGTCCGGGCGGGCCAGCGAGGTCTCCGGCAGGGTCTCCAGGTAGCCGTCGAAGGCGGCCAGCACCTTGTACCGCGTGGCCGCGTCCAGCTCGATGGAGCCGCCGCCCGGGGCGAACCGGCGCTCGAAGTCCCGGATCTCGGTCATCGAGTCCAGCAGTCCGAAGCGGGTCAGCGCGCGGGCGTCGCGCAGCGCGTCCAGGAGCGGGCCCTCGGCGGTGTCCAGCGTGAACGGCGGCACCTCGTCGCTCTTGGCGCCGGTCGCCAGGGCGTGGATGCGCTCGCGGTACGCGGCCGCGTAGACGCGCACCAGCTCGGTGATCTGCTCGTCGCTGAGCGCCTTCGCGTAGCCGATCAGGGCGATCGAGGCGGAGAAGCGCTTGAGGTCCCACGTGAAGGGGCCGACGTACGCCTCGTCGAAGTCGTTGACGTTGAAGATCAGCCGGCCCGTGGCGTCCATGTACGTGCCGAAGTTCTCGGCGTGCAGGTCGCCGTGGATCCACACGCGCGACGTGCGCTCGTCGAGGTACGGGCCGCCGCGCTTCTCGGCGTCGAGGTCGTGGTAGAAGAGGCACGCCGTGCCCCGGTAGAACGCGAACGCCGAGGCCGCCATCTTGCGGAACTTCACGCGGAACGCTGCCGGGTCGGCGGCCAGGAGCTCGCCGAAGGCGGTGTCGAAGACGGCGAGGATCTCCTCGCCGCGAGGCTCGGCGTTGAGCTGCGGTACCGACATCGCGGGGTGCCTCCTGGTGCATGTGTACGACAGCGTTTCTGTCGTCTCAACGGGTGGGCCCGCGCGAAAGTGCCCGCGAGAACCCTCGCTGTGAAGGTACGCGGGGCGGCCCCCGGAGTGTCAGTCCCGAGGCATAGACTTCGACGCTGTCCCCCGAACTGTCCGCCAGCCTGTCGCCGAGGGTTTCCCAGGAGGCCAAACCGTGTCGAAGCCGCCGTTCACGCACCTGCACGTCCACACCCAGTACTCCCTGCTGGACGGTGCCGCGCGGCTGAAGGACATGTTCGACGCGTGCAATGAGATGGGCATGACCCATATCGCCATGTCGGACCACGGCAACCTCCATGGGGCGTACGACTTCTTCCACTCCGCGAAGAAGGCCGGGGTCACGCCGATCATCGGCATCGAGGCCTATGTCGCCCCCGAGTCCCGGCGCAACAAGCGCAAGATCCAGTGGGGCCAGCCGCACCAGAAGCGGGACGACGTCTCCGGTTCCGGCGGTTACACCCACAAGACGATCTGGGCGGCGAACGCGACGGGTCTGCACAACCTCTTCCGGCTCTCCTCGGACGCCTACGCCGAGGGCTGGCTGCAGAAGTGGCCCCGGATGGACAAGGAGACCATCTCCCAGTGGTCCGAGGGCCTCATCGCCTCGACCGGCTGCCCCTCCGGCGAGCTCCAGACCCGGCTGCGCCTCGGCCAGTACGACGAGGCCCTGAAGTCGGCCGCCGAGTACCAGGACATCTTCGGCAAGGACCGTTACTTCCTGGAGCTGATGGACCACGGCATCGAGATCGAGCGCCGGGTCCGCGACGGCCTCCTCGACATCGGCAAGAAGCTCGGCATCCCGCCCCTGGTGACGAACGACTCGCACTACACGTACGCGCACGAGGCGACGGCCCACGACGCCCTGCTCTGCATCCAGACCGGCAAGAACCTCTCCGACCCGGACCGCTTCAAGTTCGACGGCACCGGCTACTACCTGAAGTCCACGGACGAGATGTACGCCATCGACTCCTCCGACGCCTGGCAGGAGGGCTGCCGCAACACCCTCCTGGTCGCCGAGCAGGTCGACACCGCCGGCATGTTCGAGGCCAAGAACCTCATGCCGAAGTTCGACATCCCCGAGGGCTACACCGAGGTCACCTGGTTCAAGGAGGAGGTCCGCCGCGGCATGGAGCGCCGCTACCCGGGCGGCATCCCCGAGGACCGCCAGAAGCAGGCGGACTACGAGATGGACGTCATCATCTCGATGGGCTTCCCCGGCTACTTCCTCGTCGTCGCCGACTTCATCATGTGGGCCAAGAACAACGGCATCGCGGTCGGCCCCGGCCGAGGCTCCGCGGCCGGTTCGATCGTCGCCTACGCCATGGGCATCACCGACCTCGACCCGATCCCGCACGGCCTGATCTTCGAGCGGTTCCTCAACCCCGAGCGCATCTCGATGCCCGACGTCGACATCGACTTCGACGAGCGCAGGCGCGTCGAGGTCATCAGGTACGTGACCGAGAAATACGGCGCCGACAAGGTCGCCATGATCGGCACCTACGGCAAGATCAAGGCCAAGAACGCGATCAAGGACTCCGCGCGCGTGCTGGGCTACCCGTACGCGATGGGCGACCGCATCACCAAGGCCATGCCCGCCGACGTCCTCGGCAAGGGCATCGACCTCAACGGCATCACCGACCCCTCGCACCCGCGCTACTCGGAGGCCGGCGAGGTCCGCGGGATGTACGAGAACGAACCGGACGTGAAGAAGGTCATCGACACCGCCAAGGGCGTCGAGGGCCTGGTCCGGCAGATGGGCGTGCACGCCGCCGGCGTGATCATGTCCAGCGAGACCATCACCGAGCACGTGCCCGTCTGGGTGCGCCACACCGACGGCGTGACCATCACGCAGTGGGACTACCCGAGCTGTGAGTCGCTCGGCCTGCTGAAGATGGACTTCCTTGGCCTGCGCAACCTGACGATCATGGACGACGCCGTCAAGATGGTGAAGTCCAACAAGGGCATCGACCTGGAGCTGCTGAGCCTCCCGCTGGACGACCCCAAGACCTTCGAACTGCTCCAGCGCGGTGAGACCCTCGGCGTCTTCCAGTTCGACGGCGGCCCCATGCGCTCGCTGCTGCGTCTGATGAAGCCCGACAACTTCGAAGACATCTCCGCCGTGTCGGCCCTGTACCGCCCGGGCCCGATGGGCATGGACTCGCACACCAACTACGCGTTGCGCAAGAACAAGCTCCAGGAGATCACCCCGATCCACAAGGAGCTCGAAGAGCCCCTCAGGGAGGTCCTGGACGTCACCTACGGCCTGATCGTCTACCAGGAGCAGGTGCAGAAGGCCGCCCAGATCATCGCCGGCTACTCGCTCGGCGAGGCCGACATCCTCCGCCGCGTGATGGGCAAGAAGAAGCCCGACGAACTGGCGAAGAACTTCACCATCTTCCAGGCGGGCGCCAAGAAGAACGGCTACAGCGACGAGGCGATCCAGGCCCTGTGGGACGTGCTGGTCCCCTTCGCCGGCTACGCCTTCAACAAGGCGCACTCCGCCGCGTACGGCCTGGTCTCGTACTGGACGGCCTACCTCAAGGCCAACCACCCCGCCGAGTACATGGCCGCGCTGCTGACCTCCGTCAAGGACGACAAGGACAAGTCGGCCGTCTACCTCAACGAGTGCCGCCGCATGGGCATCAAGGTGCTCCCGCCGAACGTCAACGAGTCGGTGCACAACTTCGCCGCCCAGGGCGACGACGTGATCCTCTTCGGCCTGGAGGCCGTGCGCAACGTCGGCACCAACGTGGTCGAGTCGATCATCAAGAGCCGCAAGGCCAAGGGGAAGTACGCCTCTTTCCCCGACTACCTCGACAAGGTCGAGGCCGTCGCCTGCAACAAGCGCACCACCGAGTCGCTGATCAAGGCGGGCGCCTTCGACACCCTCGGCCACACCCGCAAGGGCCTCACCGCGCACTTCGAGCCGATGATCGACAACGTGGTCGCGGTCAAGCGCAAGGAGGCCGAGGGCCAGTTCGACCTCTTCGGCGGCATGGGCGAGGAGGAGAGCAGCGAACCCGGCTTCGGACTCGACGTCGAGTTCACCACCGACGAGTGGGACAAGACCTATCTGCTCGCCCAGGAACGGGAGATGCTCGGTCTGTACGTCTCCGACCACCCGCTCTTCGGCCTGGAGCACGTGCTGTCCGACAAGGCCGACGCGGGCATCGCCCAGCTCACCGGAGGTGAGCACGCGGACGGCGCGGTCGTCACCATCGGCGGCATCATCTCGGGCCTGCAGCGCAAGATGACCAAGCAGGGCAACGCCTGGGCGATCGCCACCGTCGAGGACCTCGCCGGCTCCATCGAGTGCATGTTCTTCCCAGCCACCTACCAGCTGGTGTCGACCCAACTCGTCGAGGACGCCGTGGTGTTCGTCAAGGGCCGCCTCGACAAGCGCGAGGACGTCCCGCGCCTGGTCGCCATGGAGCTCCAGGTCCCCGACCTGTCCAACGCGGGCACCAACGCCCCGGTGGTCCTCACCATCCCGGCGACCCGGGTCACCCCGCCGATGGTCAGCCGCCTCGGCGAGATCCTCAGCCACCACAAGGGCGAGAGCGAGGTCCGGATCAAGCTCCAGGGCCCGACCAAGACCACGGTCCTGCGCCTGGACCGGCACCGGGTGAAGCCGGACCCGGCGCTCTTCGGTGACCTGAAGGTGCTGCTCGGCCCGTCCTGTCTGGCGGGTTAGCCGTACGTCGAGAGGGCGCGTCCGGGAACCGGATGCGCCCTCTCTGTGTGCCTGGGTCTCAACAACCCGCAGGTCTCAACAACCCGTAGGTCTTGACCCGTTATGCAGATGTCAGTTGTGACCGAAGCGCTTCTGCTTGCCCTTGCGGGCCATGTCACCCGGAGTCACCTGGGTCATGCGCTGCTCGGCCTGCGCCTCCATCGAGTGCTGCTGGGCCTGCTGCTGACCACGCTCGGACTGCGGCTGCTTACGTTCACGGTTCTTGTTCTTGGCCATGGTGATCTGCCTCCTGAGGGGGATCTAGGGGCCAGGGCCGCGACCAGATTCACATAGGCTGACAAAGAACGCATTTCGGATAATTACCGTGTGTGACAGGGGTTGTCGTCCGGTGATGCCCCGAAACGCCACGCCGAAGATCGAGTTCCGGCCGTTAACCTCCGCGCGGTCGGGCAGACTCGAAGGAAGCCCGAAGCAAACCTCCCGGGAAGAGGGTGAGTCGCGTGGACCGCTGCATCGTCCTGGTGGACGCCGGCTATCTGCTGGGGGCGGCCGCCTCCCTCCTTGCCGGGGAACCTTCCCGATCCCGGATCACCGTCGACCACCCCGCCCTCATCCAGGGCCTGCGCGACCGCGCCGAGTCGGACACCGAGCGGCCGTTGCTGCGCATCTACTGGTTCGACGGCGCCCCCGACCGCGTCCCCCAGCCCGAACACCGCCGGCTGCGCGTGATGCCCCGGGTCACCGTCCGGCTCGGCGCCCTGACCCGCAGCGACGGACGCTGGGCCCAGAAGGGCGTCGACGCCGCCATGCACGCCGAGCTCACCGAACTGGCCCGCAACCGCGCCTGCTCCGACATCGTCCTCGTCACCGGCGACGGCGACCTGCTGCCGGGCATGATGGCCGCCAAGGAGCACGGCGTCGCCGTCCACCTGTGGGCCGTGCAGGCCGCCGACGGCGACTACAACCAGTCCGAGGACCTGGTCGCCGAGGCCGACGAACGCCGCGTCCTGGACCGTACGTGGATCACCAAGGCCGTCCGGGCCAAGGAACTCGGCGGGATCTGCGCGCCGCCGCCCGCGCCCCGGCCCGAGATCGCCGCGATCCTCTCCGCCCCGCTGCCCGAGTCCGCGCTCGCCGCGGCCGCCGAGCGCACCGCCGAGGAGGGCGAGCACACCCCCGCCGCCCCGTCCGAGAACGGCACCCAGGAGCGGGTGCCCGCGCCCAAGGGCGTGCCCACCCCCAAGGACCTCGCCGCCCTGCGCGCCCCGGGCGTCCAGCCGCAGCACCCCGCCAACGCCACCCTGCGCTGGTCCTCCGACAAGGGCTGGGTCGACCGGCCCGGGGGCGCCGCCGAACCGCCCGAGGTCGCCTCGATGCCGACGCTCGCCCAGCTCACCACCGCCGAGCAGCGCTGGGCCGACCGGGAGGAGGACATCACGACCGTCGGAGGCGACCCCTACGAGGTGGGGCAGGTCTTCGCCCGACGCTGGATGGAGCGCTTGGGCGACCAGAGCCACCTCCAGAAGCTGTCCGGGATGTACCCGCGCATCCCGCACCGCATCGACGGGGAACTGCTGCGCTACGCCGCCCGCTTCGGACTGCTCGCCCACAAGGACGACCAGATCGACGAGCACGACCGGTACGCCATCAGGGCCGGGTTCTGGCGCGAGATCGACGTCCGCACGGCCGCGGAGCACGCGCCCGCGGGGGAGTGAAACGGCACATACCCCGCCCCCAAGGGGGAGCGGAGCTTCCCGACCCCGTAGGCTCGTCCCTTGTGAGTACGCGCGCGGGACAGGCACTTCGGCATGGCGACGATGTCGTGTGCGCGGTGCGCGGACTGACCAAGACCTATCCCGCGGTACGGGGCAGGCGCGGGGTTCCCGCGACGCCCGAGGTGCGGGCCACCGACGACGTACGACTCGACATCCGCCGCGGTGAGATCTTCGGGCTGCTCGGGCCGAACGGCGCCGGCAAGTCCACCCTCGTACGCCAGCTGACCGGCCTGATGCGGCCCGACAGCGGCACCGTCGAGATCCTCGGGCACGACATCGTGCGCCACCCGGAGCGGGCCGCGCGCATCCTCGCCTACCTCGGCCAGGAGTCCACCGCCCTCGACGAGCTCACCGTCTCCCTCGCCGCCGAGACCACCGGACGGCTGCGCGGCCTGGAGGCGCGTGCGGCCAGGGCCGAGCGGGACGCCGTACTCGACGAACTGGGGCTCGCGCCCATCGCCGGGCGGGCGATCAAGAAGCTGTCCGGCGGTCAGCGGCGGCTGGCGTGCTTCGCCGCCGCGCTGGTCGGGGAGCGGCCGCTGCTGGTGCTCGACGAACCGACCACCGGCATGGACCCGGTGGCGCGGCGGGCCGTGTGGGCGGCCGTGGACCGGCGCCGGGCCGAGCGCGGCACGACCGTCCTGCTCGTCACCCACAACGTCATCGAGGCCGAGACCGTCCTCGACCGGGTCGCGGTCCTCGACCGCGGCCGGGTGATCGCCTGTGACACCCCCGTCGGGCTCAAGGAGCAGGTCGCCGGGGAGGTCCGGGTCGACCTGGTGTGGCGCGAGGCCGCGCCGCTGCACGTCCCCGAGGTCGCCGCGCTGCACGACCGGGCCGTCGAGACCGGACGCCGCTGGACGCTCCGGCTCGCCCCCGAGGAGGCCCGCGCGGTCGTCGCCACCGTCACCGGCGGCGCCGCCTTCGCCGCCCTCGACGACTTCACGCTCGCCACGCCCAGCCTGGAGGACGTGTACCTGGCGCTCGGCGGGGCGGCGCGGCAGGGGCTGGTGAAGGCGTGAACGCTTTGAAGGCTCTTGAGTCAGGCTTGAGCGAGCGGGCCGTAGCATCCGTACGGAGACGGAACAGGGCGAACGTATCGGTGACCCCGTGGGTGAAAGGGAGCAGCGCCACGTGAGTGTCGTACCCGCCGAGGTGCTGCCGGGCGGCGCCCTGGCCGTCGAGGAGACGGACCGGGACGCGGCCGAGCTCGGGCCGCGTGCGCGGCTGTGGCCGGCGCTCGTCGCCGTGTACCGGGCCCAGCTGTCCCGGGCCCGGGTCGCGCGCATCCCGCTGCTGTTCGTGGCGACCTTCCAGTCCGTCGGGATCATGATCCTGATGCGCGGGGTCGTCGACGGCGGGGCCGAGGCACAGGCCGTGGTCGCGGGCTCCGCGGTGCTCGTCGTGGCGTTCGTCGCGCTCAACCTGCTCGCCCAGTACTTCGGGCAGCTGCGGGCGAGCGGCGGCCTCGACCACTACGCGACGCTGCCGGTGCCGCCCGCCGCGGTGGTGCTGGGCGCGGCGGGGGCGTACGCCTCCTTCACCGTCCCGGGAACCGTGGTGACCGCGGTGCTCGGGTGCGTGCTGTTCGGGCTGCCGATGGCGCATCTGTGGGTGCTCGTCGCCGTGATCCCGCTCGCCGGGGCCGCGCTCGCCGGGCTCGGGGCGGCCTTCGGGCTGCTCGCGCCGCGGCCGGAACTGGCGACCGTGCTCGGCCAGTTGGGCATGTCCGCGGCGCTGCTGCTGGGCGTCCTGCCGGCCGACCGGATGCCGGAGGGGGTGCGGTTCCTGCGGGACCTGCTGCCCTCGACATACGGCGTCGAAGCCTTCGCGCGGACCTTCGGACCGCATCCCGACTGGGCGTTCGTCCTCGGTGACCTGGCCGTCTGCGCGGCGGTCGGGGTCGTTTCCCTCGGCGTCGCCACCTGGGCCTACCGTCGAGCGGCCGTCCGGTGACGCGCCGCACAGGCGGGCCTGGCACGATGTCAGGGTGACCGCACCGCTGACTCCTCCGCCGCCGCCGAGCGACCCCTCTCCGCACCAGGCCTGGCAGGCACCGCCGCCGTACGGTGCCGGTGGGCCCGGAAGCCTGTACGAACAGGACGGCCCCGGAATGAAGACCGAACTGCGGGAAGCCGCCGTGATCACGGTGGCGGTGGCGCTCGGTGGGCTGCTGCTGGGTGTGCTGTGGTGGTGGCTGGCGCCGCATGTGCCGCTGGTCGGGGACATCGTCGAGAAGCGCTGGATCGTCTACGTCAAGGACACCGAGGGCGAGCAGGCGGTCGGCGTCGACGGCACGTTCGCGCTGCTCGGGCTGGCGTTCGGAGTCGTGAGCGCGGTCGTCGTGTTCCTGCTGCGGCGGCGTGGGGGTGTGCCGTTGGTGGTGGCGCTCGGGGTCGGGGGGCTGCTCGGGTCGCTGCTGGCGTGGCGGGTCGGGGTGTGGCTCGGGCCCGCGCAGGATGTGCTGGCCCATGCGAAGTCCGTGGGCAGGGGGGTGACGTTCTCGGCGCCGCTGAAGCTCGGGGCGAAGGGGGCGTTGCTGGCGTGGTCGTTGGGGGCGCTGTTGGTGCACCTGGGGCTCACGGGGTTGTTCGGGCCGCGGGATCCTGAGCTGCCGGTGTATGGGGCGGGGCCTTACGGGGCGAAGCCCTCGGCGTAGCTCGTGAGGTGCCCTGGGCGGGGGCTTGGGCGGGGGTGGGTCTCGCTCGCCCGCGCTGGCGGGGTGCCGCTGCGCCCACCCGTGCCGCCCCAGCGGCACGACTGCCCGCAGCTACGCGGGGATACGGGTGCCGCTGCATGGGCGGGCGCCGCCTCAGCTGCGCGACGGCCCGCCGGGGCGGTCGGAGCACGCCTCTACGCCGGGCGCCTGCCGTGGTTCGAGCGGCCCTTCTTTGTGCGCCATTTCCGCTTTCGCGTTTTCTTCGACATGTTCCTCGTACTTAACCGAGGAACGGACCCGCGTCGAGAGGTCAGGCGCGGCCGATGGGGGCCAGGACCGCGTCCGTGAGTTTCGCCAGGTCCTGCGGGGCGAGTTCGACCTCCAGGCCCCTGCGGCCCGCCGAGACGCAGATGGTGGGGTGGGCGGAGGCGGAGGCGTCCAGGACCGTGGGGAGCTTCTTGCGCTGGCCCAGCGGCGAGATGCCGCCCCGGACGTAGCCCGTCGTGCGCTCGGCGAGGGTCGGGTCGGCCATCGCCGCCCGCTTGCCGTTCACCGCCGCCGCCAGGGCCTTCAGGTCCAGCTGGCCCGCCACCGGGACCACCGCCACCGTGAGGGTGCCGTCCACGTCCGCGACGAGGGTCTTGAAGACGCGCTCGGGGGAGACGCCCATCGCCTCGGCCGCCTCCTCGCCGTAGGAGGGGTGGTTGGGGTCGTGGTCGTAGGAGTGGACCGTGTACTCCGCTCCTGCCGCCGTCAGGGCCACCGTTGCGGGGGTGCCGCCCGTCTGCTGTGCCTGCTTCTTGGACTTCTTCGCCATCGGTCGTCCCTCGGACTCAGTTCAGACTCGTCGGGCCGCGCGTCAGTTCCGACGCCGGCAACGACGGCAGATTACGGATGATCGCCGTCTCCGAGCGAAGGAGTTTCAGCTCGTCCCGGAGGCGGGACGCCGTGTCGGGGGCCTGGAGCAGGCGCTGCTTCGTGGGGGTGTCGAGCATCATCGCCGCCGCGACGAGGTAGGAGACGACCGCCGGTTCGTCCGGGAGTTCCGAGCCGGAGGCCAGGGAGCGTTCTCGGGCGCCCGCCAGGCGCTTCTGATAGGCGCGGAAGGCCCTCAGGACGCCTTCGGCCAGGGCGCCGGCCTCCTCGCCCCGCTCCTCCGGGAGTTCTTCCAGTTCGGCGACGAGATACGGGCCCGAGGCGTCCACGGACAGCAGCTTCACCCGGGTCGTGCCGGTCGCCAGGACCTCGAACGTGCCGTCGGCCCGCTCCCTGATCGTCGCCGCGTCCGCGATGCAGCCGGTGCCGTGGAAGGCCTTGGCGGGGTCGACGCCGAAGCCCGCCGCCGGGCCGCGTTCGGGCACGGACGTCGGATCGGGCATGCCCGGTTCGCTCGCCGCCACCTCGTGGCCGTCGCGAATGGCGACGACGGCGAAGCGGCGCGGTTCGTCCTCGGGGGTCTTCAGAAGTTCGCGCATCATGGCGCGATAGCGCTCCTCGAAGATGTTCAACGGGAGCACCAACCCCGGGAACAGCACCGAGTTCAGGGGGAAGAGCGGAAGCCGGACGGTGGTCACGGCGCAAAAGCCTAATGGTCGCGGGAGTGTGCGCGTCCGCGGTGCCCACTCCGTGGATGACCGGAGGCCGATCGCAGCCGGATCTCCTCCCGCAGTTCCAGGAACCGGCCCAGCGGGTCGTCGGAGACCAGTTCCCAGGGGAACGAGGTGGCGTACGGGCCGATCCGCCGCAACTGCTCCAAGGCGTCCTCGCGGCGGTCCAGCAGCGCGAGGACGTATGTCAGCTTGTTCCGCATCTCCGCCGGCCACGGGTCCGCCGCCGGGAACCGGGCCGACAGCGTGATCGCCCGGTCCACCGCCGCGTCCAGCCGGGCCCGGGGTACGTCCGGGCCGCAGCCGTCGGTCAGATAGGCGAGCGCGGCCCGGGTCGGCAGGGCCTGGACGAGGGAGTCGGCCGGGGCGTCCTGCGCGGCCGTCTCCGCGAAGTCGAAGCACTCCCGGTGCGAGCCGTGCCAGCTCTCGGCGAGGTAGCGCAGGGCGGCGGCATGGCAGCTGTAGTGGTGCGGGGCGCGGCGGATCGCCGCCTCCCACAGCTCCTCGAAGTACTTGTGCCCGGCGCGCGAGCCGTGCGCGTGGTCCAGCGCGATCCGCCACGGCACCGGATCGCGGTCGTCACCGCGCGCGGCGGCCGTGATCAGCGGGCTCACCTCGCGCAGCAGCTCCTCCCGCGCGGGCGATCCCCAGACGCGGGTCACGGCGAGCTGGGCGGCGACCACGAGCATGTCCGGGTCGCGCGGAGCGGCCGTACGCCAGGACTCGAACCACTCGGGGCGCGCGCACGCGAAGGACGCCAGGCGTACGACGTACCGGTCGCGGTGTTCCCAGGCGGCGCTCGCGCGGGTGCCCGCGAGCAGGGCGGCCGCCACCTCGTACGTCCCCTGCCCGGCGGCGACGAGGGCCGGGCCGAGCCGGTCGTCGGGCGCGTCGAGAAGCACCTCGTCGTCGGCCGGCAGCGCGACAGGCGGGTGCTCGACGGTCCTGGCCGTCCGGGAGGAGCGGACGAACGGGGGCAGCAGAGCCATGGTGTCGACCATTGAAAAGCCGCAGGTCGCACAAGCGCCAGAGGTTCCGGGCAAAGTACGGAAAGTTGTACGGCGGAAGGTCAAGAGCGCGTAAAAATGATTAGTGTTCAACAATCGTTGGGCCGCCGTGCCCTCGAACGTCGGCGTCAGTTGCGTCTCAGCAGCCTCGTCGCCCCGGCCGCCACCGTCGTCGCCAGGATCCAGCCCAGCAGGATCATCGCCGCCGCCAGCCACTGCCAGCCGCCGCGCAGCTGCCAGAAGCCGACCTGGCCCAGGTCGATGACCGGCAGGAGCAGGTCGAGGGCGAACAGGGTGGCGTTCCAGTGCGGGCCCTCGTCGCCGTTGAGCGGCGGATGGTCGGCGTGCGCGAAGGCCAGCGAGCCCGCCGCCCACAGCACCGCCATCCACACCAGCGCCCGCCCCGGCCGGTAGCCGTAGGCGACCGTCCAGTCCTGCGCGTACCCCCACAGCTTGGCGGCCGGCGGCAGCGTCTCGCGGCGGCGGCGCTGCTTGGCGAGCAGCACCTCGCGCGCGTCCTCGTCCTCGCCGCCGGCCCGCAGCACGGCCGCGAGGCGTTCGTACGGCTCCGGGTTGTACTCGGCGGTCGCCGCGGCCACCCACGCCAGCCGCTCCTCCAGCGGGAACGGGCCCCTCGGCACCAGGTTCTCGTAGGCGAACCCGCCCATGTGCAGCCGGCCAGGGCCCGGCCAGCTGTCGGTGCGGTCCATCAGGTTCACCACCCGCGCCCCCGACAGCACGACCCGCCCACGCGCCGGTGCCTGCCCGAGGAAGCGCAGCTCCGGCGTCTGGATGCGGCGCAGCGACACCTCCTGGTCGTCGGTGAGGGTGAAGCGGGCCTTGTCGAAGTCGACCGCGTCCCCGAACCTGCCGTCGTCCAGGCGCAGCCCGCCCCGGCAGGTGAACCGCTGGATGCGGGTGCCCTGCGCGGGAGTGGCCCCGCTCAGCAGCGGGCTGCCGACGCCCGCCGGCGTCAGGTACATCGAGCGCCCGACGGTCAGCTGGGGCGCGTTGAGCGCGAGCCGCGTGTAGGGGTTGGCCAGCTTCGCGCCGCGCAGGCTCAGCGAGACACCGACCTTGGCGCTGCGCAGACTCAGCTCGCCGTGCGACTCGAGCAGCTCGGCCTGGAGATCCTGGCCCACGCTCATGCCGTCGGCGGCGATCGAACGGCCGCTGCGATCCCGGTAGACGATCGCCTGGTTGAGCAGCAGATCGGTGCCGATGTGCGCGTCGGTCAGCCGTACGCCGTTGTGGAACCGGCAGCGCGGCAGATGCAGATCACCCTCGGTGTGGACGCGGGCCGCCTCCAGGCGCGGCACCGAGCAGTCCACCAGGCGCAGCGTGGCGAAGCGGGCCTCCGGCAGCAGGACGTCCCGCTCGAACCGGCAGCCCTTCATCTCCACGTACGGCACCACGGTGCCGCCCGCCAGGTCCAGCGCGCCGCTGATCTGCACGCCGGCCAGCTTCAGCGACGACACCCGGCCGGCCAGCGCGGGTGGCCCGTCCAGCAGCAGCCAGCACACGATGCGGGCCCGCACGGTCCGCTCCGGTCCCCACGGGTGCCCGCCGTGCGGATCGTCGACGACCGCGTCGCCGCTGCTCAGGTCGTACACACTGCCGTTGCGGAAGGCCTGCCACATACCGACCTCGGCAGGCGTCAGATCGTCCGGCAGGTCCCCCTCGGTCACCACTCCTCCAATCCCGTGCGCATCCCCGGTCATGCCCGCTCAGTGACGCCCGGAACGCTAGACGTGAAGGCGATCTTCCAGGTTGCGCAGCAGGTCGCGTATCAGCCACTGGAATGCCCGAACGACGCCGAACCGTGGTCTGAGAGAATTGACCCCGTGCTGCAACATTTCTCTTTGGCCCGAATCGATCTGCGCGGCGACGCCCTCCCCGAGGGCCCCGCCCTGCGCGACCTGCTGCCCCGAGCCGACTTCGACGTTCAGGCCGCCCTGGAGAAGGTGCGTCCGATCTGCGAGGCCGTGCATCATCGGGGCGACGCGGCGCTGATCGACTTCGCCGAGAAGTTCGACGGGGTCCGGCTGGAGTCCGTCCGGGTCCCGGCCCAGGCCATCAGCGACGCGCTGGAGAACCTGGACCCGGCCGTCCGCGCGGCCCTGGAGGAGTCCATCCGCCGCGCCCGGCTCGTCCACCGCGAGCAGCGCCGCAGCACCCACACGACCCAGGTCGTCCCCGGCGGCACCGTCACCGAGAAGTGGGTCCCGGTCGACCGGGTCGGGCTGTACGCGCCCGGCGGCCGCGCCGTCTACCCGTCCTCCGTGATCATGAACGTGGTCCCGGCCCAGGAGGCCGGCGTCGAGTCCCTCGCCCTCGCCTCCCCGGCGCAGGCCGAGTTCGGGGGCCTGCCGCACCCGACGATCCTCGCCGCCTGCGCGCTCCTCGGCGTCGACGAGGTGTACGCCGCCGGTGGCGCCACCGCCGTCGCGATGTTCGCGTACGGCACCGAGTCCTGCGCGCCCGCCAACCTGGTCACCGGCCCCGGCAACATCTGGGTCGCCGCCGCCAAGCGCTACTTCACCGGCAAGATCGGCATCGACGCCGAGGCGGGCCCGACCGAGATCGCGATCCTCGCGGACGACACCGCCGACCCGGTGCACGTGGCCGCCGACCTGATCAGCCAGGCCGAGCACGACCCGCTCGCGGCGGCCGTGCTGGTCACCGACTCCGTCGCGCTCGCGGACGCGGTCGACAAGGAGCTGGAGCCGCAGGTCGCGGCCAGCAAGCACATCGACGAGCGGATCCGCCCGGCCCTGGAGGGCAAGCAGTCCGCGATCGTCCTCGTCGACGGCATCGCCGAGGGCCTGCGGGTCGTCAACGCCTACGGCGCCGAGCACCTGGAGATCCAGACCGCCGATGCCGTCGCGGTCGCCGAGCGGGTCCGCAACGCGGGCGCGGTCTTCATCGGCCCCTGGGCGCCGGTCTCGCTCGGCGACTACGCCGCCGGGTCCAACCACGTCCTGCCCACCGGCGGCTGCGCCTGCCACTCCTCCGGGCTCTCCGTCCAGTCCTTCCTGCGCGGCATCCACATCGTCGACTACACGAAGGACGCGCTGGCGGACGTGGCGCACCACGTGGTCACACTGGCGGAGGCGGAGGACCTGCCCGCGCACGGCGCGGCGATCAAGGCAAGGTTCGGGTGGAAGGTGCCGACGAGCAAGTGAACTTCGGAATCGACGATCTCCCCGTACGGGACGAGCTGCGCGGCAAGTCCCCTTATGGCGCGCCCCAGTTGGACGTCCCCGTACGGCTGAACACCAACGAGAACCCCTACCCGCTGCCCGAGCCGCTGGTCGAGCGCATCGCCGAGCGCGTCCGCGAGGCCGCCCGCGACCTCAACCGCTACCCCGACCGGGACGCGGTGGAACTGCGCACCCAGCTCGCCAAGTACCTGACGGACACGTCCGGTCACGAGGTCGGCCTGGCCAACGTCTGGGCCGCCAACGGCTCCAACGAGGTCATCCAGCAGCTGCTCCAGACCTTCGGCGGCCCCGGCCGGACGGCGATCGGCTTCGAGCCGTCGTACTCGATGCACGGCCTGATCGCGCGCGGCACGGGCACGGGCTGGATCTCCGGTCCCCGGAACGAGGACTTCACCATCGACGTCGAGGCGGCCGTGCGCGCGATCGCCGACGCCGAGCCGGACGTCGTCTTCGTCACCACCCCCAACAACCCCACGGGCAACGCGGTCCCGCCCGAGACGGTCCTCGCGCTGTACGAGGCCGCCCAGGCGGCGAAGCCGTCGATGGTCGTGGTCGACGAGGCCTACGTCGAGTTCAGCCACGGCGACTCGCTGCTGCCGCTCATCGAGGGGCGGCCGAACCTCGTCATCTCGCGGACCATGTCCAAGGCGTTCGGCGCGGCCGGTCTGCGCCTCGGTTATCTCGCCGCGCACCCGGCGGTGGTGGACGCCGTACAGCTCGTACGGCTGCCCTACCACCTGTCGGCCGTCACCCAGGCGACCGCCCTGGCGGCCCTGGAGCACACCGGCACGCTGCTGAAGTACGTCGAGCAGCTGAAGGCCGAGCGGGACCGGCTGGTGAGCGAGTTGCGCGCGCTCGGTTTCCAGGTCGTGGAGTCGGACGCGAACTTCGTGCAGTTCGGCCGCTTCGACGACTCGCACGCGGCCTGGCAGAAGATCCTCGACCAGGGTGTCCTGGTCCGGGACAACGGCATCCCGGGGTGGCTGCGGGTCTCCGCCGGCACCCCCGAAGAGAACGACGCGTTCCTCGACGCGGTCCGTGAGTTGACGAAGGAGCAGAGCGCATGAGCCGCGTAGGACGGGTGGAAAGGGTCACCAAGGAGACCTCCGTGCTCGTCGAGATCGATCTCGACGGCAGCGGCAAGGTCGAGGTGGCGACCGGAGTCGGTTTCTACGACCACATGCTCGACCAGCTCGGCCGGCACGGTCTGTTCGACCTGACCGTGAAGACCGAGGGCGACCTGCACATCGACTCGCACCACACCATCGAGGACACCGCCCTCGCCCTCGGCGCCGCCTTCAAGCAGGCGCTCGGCGACAAGGTCGGCATCTACCGCTTCGGCAACTGCACGGTCCCGCTGGACGAGTCCCTCGCCCAGGTGACGGTGGACCTGTCCGGCCGCCCGTACCTCGTGCACACCGAGCCCGAGAACATGGCGCCGATGATCGGCGAGTACGACACCACCATGACCCGGCACATCCTGGAGTCCTTCGTGGCCCAGGCGCAGATCGCCCTGCACGTGCACGTGCCCTACGGGCGCAACGCGCACCACATCGTCGAGTGCCAGTTCAAGGCACTCGCGCGGGCGCTGCGCTACGCGTCCGAGCGGGACCCGCGCGCGGCCGGCATCCTCCCCTCCACGAAGGGCGCGCTGTGAACGGGCTGTCCACCGTCCTGATCGTCCTCGGCCTGTTCCTGGTCGGCGGGATCATCTCCTTCGTCAAGCAGGGGATGCCCAAGCAGCTCGTCGTGCTGCTCTCCATCGGCGCCGCGATGTGTCTGGTCGCCGGTGTCATGAGGCTGGAGGTGTGGAGTTGAGCGCATCCTCGAAGAAGGTCGTGGTCTTCGACTACGGCTTCGGCAACGTGAGGTCGGCCGAGCGTGCGCTCGCGCGCACCGGGGCCGACGTCGAGATAACGCGTGACTTCGACCGGGCGATGAACGCCGACGGGCTGCTGGTGCCGGGCGTCGGTGCCTTCGCCGCCTGCATGAAGGGCCTGCGCGAGGCGCGCGGCGACTGGATCATCGACCGCCGGCTGTCCGGCGGGCGCCCCGTCATGGGCATCTGCGTCGGCATGCAGATCCTCTTCGCGCGCGGCATCGAGCACGGCGTGGAGACCGAGGGCCTCGACGAGTGGCCGGGCTCGGTCGAGCCGCTGCAGGCCGACATCGTGCCCCACATGGGCTGGAACACCGTGGACGCGCCGGCCGGCTCCGAGCTGTTCGCGGGCCTGGACGCGGACGCCCGCTTCTACTTCGTGCACTCCTACGCCGTCCACGACTGGTCGCTGGAGACCGCGAACCCGGCGATCAAGGCCCCCCTGGTCACCTGGTCGACGCACGGCAAGCCGTTCGTGGCCGCCGTGGAGAACGGCGCCCTGTGGGCCACGCAGTTCCACCCCGAGAAGTCCGGCGACGCCGGAGCGCAGCTGCTGAACAACTGGATCGGAACCCTCTGATGCCCTCGAAGCTTGTACTCCTTCCCGCCGTGGACGTCCGCGACGGCCAGGCGGTCCGCCTCGTGCACGGCGAGTCCGGCACGGAGACCTCGTACGGCTCCCCCCTGGAGGCCGCCCTCGCCTGGCAGACGGCGGGCGCCGAGTGGCTGCACCTCGTCGACCTGGACGCCGCCTTCGGCACCGGCGACAACCGGGCGCTGGTCCGCCAGGTCACCGAGGCCATGGACATCAAGGTGGAGCTGTCCGGCGGCATCCGCGACGACGCCTCCCTGGCCGCCGCGCTCGCCACCGGCTGCACCCGGGTGAACCTCGGCACCGCAGCCCTGGAGAGCCCGGAGTGGGTCGCCAAGGTCATCGCCGAGCACGGCGACAGGATCGCGGTCGGTCTCGACGTCCGCGGTACGACCCTCAAGGGCCGCGGCTGGACCAGTGAGGGCGGCGACCTCTACGAGGCGCTGGAGCGCCTCGACAAGGAGGGCTGCGCCCGGTACGTCGTCACCGACATCGCCAAGGACGGCACGCTCCAGGGCCCCAACCTGGAGCTGCTGCGCAACGTCTGCGCGGCGACGGACCGGCCGGTCGTGGCCTCCGGCGGCGTGTCGTCGCTGGACGACCTGCGCGCCATCGCCGAGCTGGTACCCCTCGGTGTCGAGGGCTCCATCGTCGGGAAGGCCCTGTACGCGAAGGCGTTCACGCTGGAAGAGGCCTTGGAGGCTGTGTCTCGATGACTGATGCCGTACGGCGGGTGCAGAGCGGGAGTCCCTGGGAAGAGTCCTTCGGTTTCGCACGCGCCGTCGCGGTGGGCGACCGGGTGCTGGTCGGGGGCACGACGTCCTTCAAGGGGTCGGTGCTGTACGGCGAGGGCGATCCGTACGAGCAGGCCAGGACCGCCTTCGGTACGGCGATCGAGGCGCTCGGCGAGTTCGGCCTCGACGCCGGGTCCGTGATCCGTACGCGGATGTATCTGACCCATGCGCGGGACGTGGACGACGTCGGCCGCGCGCACAAGGAGCTCTTCGACGCGGTGCGTCCGGTCTCGACCCTCCTCGTCGTGGAGGGCTTCGTGGACCCGCGCATCCTCGTCGAAGTCGAAGTAGAGGCATTCAGAGGAGCCGTGAACTCATGACCCTGGCGGTCCGAGTCATCCCCTGCCTGGACGTGGACAACGGCCGGGTCGTCAAGGGCGTCAACTTCCAGAACCTGCGCGACGCGGGCGACCCGGTCGAGATGGCCAAGGTCTACGACGCCGAGGGCGCCGACGAGCTGACGTTCCTGGACATCACCGCGTCGTCCGGCAACCGCGAGACCACGTACGACGTGGTGCGCCGCACGGCCGAGCAGGTCTTCATCCCGCTCACCGTCGGCGGCGGGGTGCGGACCGCCGAGGACGTGGACAAGCTGCTGCGGGCCGGTGCGGACAAGGTGGGCGTCAACACGGCCGCCATCGCCCGTCCCGATCTGATCCGCGAGATCGCCGAGCGGTTCGGGCGGCAGGTGCTGGTGCTGTCGGTGGACGCGCGGCGTACTCCCGAAGGCACCTTCGAGGTCACCACCCACGGTGGCCGCAAGGGCACCGGCATCGACGCCGTCGAGTGGGCGCACCGGGCCGCCGAGCTGGGGGCGGGGGAGATCCTGCTCAACTCGATGGACGCGGACGGCACCAAGGACGGCTACGACCTGGAGATGATCGCCGCCGTCCGCAAGCACGTGACGGTTCCGGTGATCGCGTCCGGCGGCGCCGGCAAGCTCGCCGACTTCGCCCCGGCGATCGGGGCGGGGGCGGACGCGGTCCTGGCGGCGTCCGTGTTCCACTTCGGCGATCTGCGGATCGGCGAGGTGAAGGACGCGTTGCGGGAGGCGGGGCACCCGGTGAGGTGACGGTCCTCAAGGGTTGAAGCAAGCCCCGGCCACCTGGTGGTCGGGGCTTACTTGTCGGCAGATGCGAAAGAGAAGTTGCGCAAAATATATTGCGCAACTTTCCTTTTGCATCTACGGTGGGACACATGACAGGCAAGGAGAGGGACCGCAGGATCACGGACGTGGGCACGCTCAAGGCGCTCGCCCACCCGCTGCGGATGCGGCTGTACCGGAACCTGACGCTGGCCCGGGTCGCCACCGCCTCACAGTTGGCCGAGTCGGTCGACGAGGCCGTGTCGCTGGTCAGTTACCACCTGCGCAAGCTCGCCGAGCACGGGCTGATCGAGGAGGCCGAACCGCAGAGCGCGGACGGCCGGGAGCGGTGGTGGCAGCCCGCCTCCGAGGGCGTCAGCATCCGTGACGAGGACTTCCAGGACGCCCCCCAGGTAGCGGCCGCACACGCGGCGGCCACCAGGATCTTCGCCGACCAGCGCATCGAGATGTACCGCCGCTGGCTCGACGAACGGTCCACCTGGAACCCCGAGTGGAACCGGACGGCTACGGCCACCGAGTCGTCGATCCGCCTGACGGTGGAGGAGACGGCCGAACTGAACAAGGAACTGCTCACACTGCTCCACAAGTACGACGAGCTGGGCCGGGTCGCCGAAGCCGCCGGTGACACCGAGGGCCGCGAGAACGTCGCGGTGCACACGTACACCTTTCCGTTCCGCGCCTGAGACGTCCCGAGAGGACCCCGCCCATGACCGCCGCGCTCACAGCCCCGACGGACGTCACGTCCCGCCCCGCCCACCGCGACGGCAACGTCCTGCGCTGGCTCGCCGCCTACACCTCCTCGATGGTCGGTGACAGCGTCTACTACATCGCGCTGTCCTGGGCCGCGGTGCAGGCCGGCAGCCCCTCGCAGGCCGGTGTCGTGATGTCGGTCAGCGCACTGCCGCGGGCGATCCTGATGCTCGGCGGCGGAGTGATCGCCGACCGGCTCGGACCGCGCCGGGTCGTCATCGGCAGCGACGTGGTGCGCTGCGCGGCCGTCCTCGCGGTGGCGGCGCTGCTGTTCCTCACCAGCCCCGGGCTGTGGCCGCTGGCCGCGCTGGCGTTCGTCTTCGGCACCGTCGACGCCGTGTTCATGCCGGCCGTGGGTGCCCTCCCCGCGCGCGTGACGTCACGCGACCAGCTCGCGCGTGTGCAGGGCATGCGGGGCCTGGCGATCCGGTTCGCGAGCGTGGTCGGGGGACCGCTGGGCGGCCTCGGGGTCGCGGTGGGCGGGGCGGCGGCCGCCTTCGGGCTGGCGGGACTGCTCATCGCGGTGTCGGTGCCGCTGCTCGTGTCCGTACGGGTGGGGGAGGTGCCCGCCGACGACAAGGCCGGTGACAGCCCTCGGAGCAGCGCCTGGACCGACCTGGTGAGCGGCCTGCGCTACATCCGCCGGCACCGCGTGCTCGCCCCGCTGATGCTGGCCATCGCGCTCGGGGACCTCGGGTTCGTCGGGCCGCTCAACGTCGGTCTGACCCTGCTCGCCGACGAACGCGGCTGGGGTGCCTCCGGCATGGGCGCGGTGCTCGCCGGGTTCGGCGTCGGCGCGGGACTGGCCTCGCTGCTGCTCACCGTGCGCGGACGGCTGCCGCACGCCGGACAGGTCGCGGCGTACGCCATCCTCGCGGGCTCCGTCGCGATCGGCGCCCTCGCCTATGTGCCGAACCTGATCGCCGCCGTCGGCACGGCTCTGCTCGTCGGGCTCCTCGCCGGGCTCAGCGGCGCGATGTGCGGGGCGCTGCTCCAGACCCAGGCCGACGCCGCCTACCTGGGCCGCGTCACGGCCGTCTCCGGACTGGTCAGCCTGGGCTTCGCGCCGCTGAGCATGCCGCTGTCCGCCGCGGCCATCGGGGCGTGGGGCACGGGGCCGGTGTTCGTCGTCAGCGCGGCGGTGTGCGGGCTCGGCGGGGTCGTCGCCCTGCTGGTACGGGACCTGCGCCGAGCCGAACTCCCGAAGTGACCCCTAGATACCGAGCTGCTTGCCCTCGGACAGCTTCGCGATGGCGTCCTTCTCGCCGTCCAGGCCCACCTTGGCGGCGCTCTTGCGGCCGTACAGGAACAGCAGCAGCTCCGACGGCTCGCCCGTCGCGGTCACGACGGGCGTGCCGCGGTGGGCGACCGCCGTCTGGCCGTCGGGGCGGCGCAGCACCAGGCCGGTCGGGGCGCTGCGGCCCATCAGCCGGGCCGTGCGCTCCAGGCGGGACCACAGGGCGTCCTGGAAGACGGGGTCGAGCTCGCGGGGCGTCCAGTCCTCCTGGGCCCGGCGGACGTCCTCGGTGTGGACGTAGAACTCGATGATGTTGGACGCCTCGTCGAGCTGCTTGAGCTGGAACGGCGAGAAACGCGGCGGCCCGGTCCGGATCAGCTGGATGAGCTCCTCGTACGGCTTGGCCGCGAACTCCTCCATCGCCTTGTCCAGGCGGGCGGAGAGCTGCTTGATGAGGAGACCGGCGGAGGCGTCCGGGCGGCGCTCGCGCACCACCACGTGCGCGGCGAGGTCCCGGGTCTGCCAGCCCTCGCACAGGGTGGGCGCCTCGGGACCGGCGGTTTCCAGGAGATCGGCGAGCAGAAGTCGTTCACGCTTGGCGAAAGTCGACATGCCGTCAGCCTACGACCGCGTAGCGGGTCCGCCCAGTGGACGCCACGCGTTCGCTGTCGGTGGGGCGCGGCACAATGGCACCCATGACCAGCACGCCCCCGCCCACCGCCCTCGACCCCGAGATCGCCGCGCGCCTCAAGCGCAGCGCCGACGGGCTCGTCCCCGCCATCGCCCAGCAGTACGACACCGGTGAGGTGCTGATGCTCGGCTGGATGGACGACGAGGCGCTGCACCGCACGCTGACCACCGGCCGCTGCACGTACTGGTCGCGCAGCCGCCAGGAGTACTGGGTCAAGGGCGACACCTCCGGCCACTTCCAGTGGGTCAAGTCGGTCGCGCTGGACTGCGACGCCGACACCGTGCTGGTCAAGGTCGACCAGGTCGGCGCCGCCTGCCACACCGGCGCGCGCACCTGCTTCGACGCCGACGTGCTCCTCAAGGACGGCGCCGGTTCCGGCGTACCGGCCGCGGATCAGTAAGGTCAGCCGCCATGGACCTCGAGACCTTCCGCAAGCTCGCCACCGACCGCCGTGTCATCCCGGTCACGCGCAAGCTCCTCGCCGACGGCGACACCCCGGTCGCGCTCTACCGCAAACTCGCCGCCGAGCGCCCCGGCACCTTCCTGCTGGAGTCCGCGGAGAACGGCCGCACCGCTTTTCAATGGTCTCGCTACTCCTTCGTCGGCGTGCGCTCCGCCGCGACCCTGACCGCGCGCGACGGCCAGGCCCACTGGCTCGGCGCCCCGCCCGTCGGCGTCCCCGTGGACGGCGACCCGCTCGTCGCCCTGCGCGCCACCATCGAGGCCCTGCACACCCCGCACCAGGAGGGCCTGCCGCCCTTCACCGGCGGCATGGTCGGCTATCTCGGCTACGACATCGTGCGCCGCCTGGAGAAGATCGGCCCGGGCGAGCGCGACGACCTCCAGCTGCCCGAGCTGACCATGCTCCTCACCAGCGACCTCGCCGTGATGGACCACTGGGAGGGCTCGGTCCTGCTGATCGCCAACGCGATCAACCACAACGACCTCGACACCGGGGTCGACGAGGCCTACGCCGACGCGGTGGCCCGTCTGGACGCCATGGAGGCGGACCTGTCCCGCCCGGTGGCCCAGCCGCCCGCCGTCCTGCCGCCCTCCGAACTGCCCGAGTACACCGCCCTGTGGGGCGGCGAGGACTTCCAGGCGGCCGTCGAGGACATCAAGGAGCGCATCCGCGCGGGCGAGGCCTTCCAGGTCGTCCCCTCCCAGCGCTTCGAAACGCCGTGCACGGCAAGCGCGTTGGACGTGTACCGGGTCCTGAGGGCCACCAACCCGTCCCCGTACATGTACCTGTTCCGCTTCGACGGCTTCGACGTCGTCGGCTCGTCCCCCGAGGCCCTCGTGAAGGTCGAGGACGGACGGGCCATGGTCCACCCCATCGCCGGCACCCGCTGGCGCGGGGCCACCCCGCAGGAGGACCAGGCCCTCGCCGACGAACTGCTCGCCGACCCCAAGGAGCGCGCCGAGCACCTGATGCTGGTCGACCTCGGCCGCAACGACCTGGGGCGGGTCTGCGAACCGGGCTCGGTCGAGGTCGTCGACTTCATGTCCGTCGAGCGGTACTCGCACGTGATGCACATCGTCTCGACGGTCACCGGAAAGGTGGCACAGGGCCGTACGGCCTTCGACGTCCTCACCGCCTGCTTCCCGGCCGGCACCCTCTCCGGCGCCCCCAAGCCCCGCGCGATGCAGATCATCGACGAACTCGAACCGTCGAGGCGCGGTCTGTACGGCGGTTGCGTCGGCTACCTCGACTTCGCCGGCGACTCCGACACGGCCATCGCCATCCGAACGGCCCTGCTCAGGGGCGGTACGGCCTACGTCCAGGCGGGCGCCGGGATCGTCGCCGACTCCGACCCGGTCGCCGAGGACACCGAGTGCCGCAACAAGGCGGCGGCGGTGCTGCGCGCGGTGCACACGGCGAACCGGCTCGGGCAATAGGGCGCTTCTCATAGGAACCCCGGGTGACGGTTCGCCCGGGGTTAGGGCGATAGTGGAGTACGTGACTGCCGTTCCTCACCCCCGTTCCGAAGCCGCAGGACCCGCCAGGGCCGGCCGCCTCAGCCTCGCCGTAGCCCTACTGGCCGGTGCCCTCGGCGCGGCCGTGGCGCTGCTCGCGACCCGCCAACAGTGGTCGTCGGGCACCGCGACGGTGGCCGGCGGCGACTTCCCGCTCACCGCCAAGGGCAGCGACGTCACGGGCGTCCCCGCGGCCCTCGCCATAGTGGGCCTCGCCGCGCTCGTCGCCGTCTTCGCCGTCCGCAAGGTGGGCCGCTTCGCGGTCGCCGCGCTGCTCGCCCTCTCGGGCGTCGGCATCGTCGTCGCGGCGCTGCTCGGCGTGTCCGACAGCTCGGCCCTCGACGAACAGGCGGCGTCCGCCTCCGGCGACGCGGCCGCCACGGTCGACGGCCTCAGCCACACCGCGTGGCCGTATGTCGCCGTCGTCGGCGGGGCGTTGATCCTGCTGGCCGGGTTGCTGGCGCTGCGGTACGGGCGGATGTGGCCGGCGATGTCGGGGCGGTACGAGCGGGTGCCTGCGGCGGCTCGGCGGAAGAAGGCCGTTGATCCTGAGCGGCCTGAGGAGATGTGGAAGGCGTTGGATCGGGGCGAGGATCCTACGGGGGCCTGAAGGGTTGGGTTTCGGGTGCGGGCCGGTGGGGGTTGTTCGCGCAGTTCCCCGCGCCCCTAGGGCATCCACTCATCCGGCGTCGACTCGCCAAGGGGGCTACCCCCGATCACCCCGCACGCACGCGTGCGGGACAATGAACCCCGAGCGTCCGGCTCAGACACGTTTACAGCAATGAGGAGCAAGTCATGGCGGGCAGCAGCCACGGTCACACCCCGGCCGCCTGGACCGGTGTCACTATCGCCTTCATCGGTTTCTGCGTCGCGGGCGCCTTCATGGTGATGGCCCAGCCCGCAGGCTTCTGGGCCGGCATGGCGATCGTGGTCATCGGCGGCATCGTCGGTTGGATCATGAGCGCGATGGGCCTGGGCCAGCCGAAGGACGCCCACAAGGACCTCCTCGCCTCGCAGCCGGCGCCGGCGAGCGCCAAGGGCTGAGAGCGGCAGCAGCCACCTCGTGGAGGGGCGGACCGGCGGAAAGTGCCGGGACCGCCCTTCACGCGCGTCCGGGGTCCCGCGGGGCACAATGCGAGACGTGAACGCCGACAGCCAGAGGGTGCTGCCCCCCACGCGCGTGCTGAGCCGCCTGGCCGTGCCCGCCGGCGTCCTCGCGGCCGTCGCCGGAGCCTTCGCCTACGTGGCCGCGGTGGACCCCAACGAGCCCGGCCACTACCCCGTCTGTCCGCTCCTGCGCTACACCGGCCTGTACTGCCCCGGCTGCGGCGGACTGCGCAGCGCGCACGCCTTCGTCCACGGGGACGTCATGGCGGCGCTGCACGCCAACGCGGTGGCGGTGGTCGGCTATCTGGGGTTCGCCGTGCTGTGGACCGTCTGGGTGGTCCGCGCCGCGCGCGGGCGGCCGATGCGCGTCGATCTCGGTCCGCCGCACCTGTGGGCGCTGGGCACGTTGCTGCTGGTCTTCACCGTTGTCCGGAACCTGCCGGTCGGTGGCTGGCTGCATCCTTGATCAATTGATGAACGTCCAGGTAGTGGGACCGCCGTCAACCGGATGCGAGGCCTACGCCGTCCTGCGGATACCATCGCAGTGACCGCCTTTTCCCATCGGTCGCTGGAACTGTCAACCGTCTGGAAGGGGGCCGCTCGCGTGAGTGTGCTCGACGAGATCATCGACGGAGTCCGTGCCGACCTCGCGGAGCGGCAGGCGCGCGTCAGCCTCGACGAGCTCAAGGAGCGCGCGGCGAAGGCTCCCGCGGCGAAGGACGGCGTGGCCGCACTGCGCGGCGACGGCGTCAAGGTCATCTGCGAGGTCAAGCGTTCCAGCCCCTCCAAGGGCGCGCTGGCCGCGATCGCCGACCCGGCGGGCCTCGCCGCCGACTACGAGGCGGGCGGCGCCGCCGTCATCTCCGTCCTCACCGAACAGCGCCGCTTCGGCGGCTCGCTGGCCGACCTGGAGGCCGTCCGCGCGCGCGTGGACATCCCGGTCCTGCGCAAGGACTTCATCGTCACGTCGTACCAGCTGTGGGAGGCCCGGGCCTACGGTGCCGACCTCGCCCTGCTGATTGTGGCGGCCCTCGAACAGCCCGCCCTGGAGTCCCTCATCGAGCGCGCGGTGTCCATCGGACTCACCCCGCTCGTCGAGGTCCACGACGAGGACGAGGTCGAGCGTGCCGTGGACGCCGGCGCGAAGATCATCGGCGTCAACGCCCGCAACCTCAAGACCCTGGAAGTCGACCGGGGCACCTTCGAGCGCGTCGCCCCCGAGATCCCCGACCACATCGTCAAGGTCGCCGAGTCCGGCGTCCGCGGGCCCCACGACCTCATCGCGTACGCCAACGCCGGCGCCGACGCGGTCCTGGTCGGCGAGTCCCTGGTGACGGGCAAGGACCCGAAGACGGCAGTGGCGGACCTGGTGGCAGCGGGCGCCCACCCCGCACTGCGCCACGGCCGCGGATGATCTTTCGGTAGGCTGACCCCGATGACTCTCACCCTGACGACCGTGGACCGGCACGCGCGCCTGGCGCGCGGTTGCCGCCCGCGCGGCTGCCGTGCCCCGGCCCGCCGCGTACACGGCCGCCGAGTGCGGTACGTCATCGGAGACGAACCCGGGCAGGTAAACGGCCGTCGATGGCAGCGCCCCTCCAGGGGCGCGGGGCTCTATTTGATTTGCGGCTACCGCCGCGCGGGCGCGACCAGCCACTGACGGCCCGCAGTCAACCAACACCTCCCCGCCCCCACGGCGAATAGTGTCTTTTCCACGCACTCACCGTGAGGTTTCCGCATGCCCAGCGAGTTCTTCATCCCCGACCCCGAGGGTCAAGTACCGAGCCCCGAAGGCTACTTCGGGGACTTCGGCGGCAAGTTCATCCCGGAGGCCCTCGTCGCCGCCGTGGACGAGGTCGCCGTCGAGTACGACAAGGCCAAGCACGACCCCGAGTTCGCCCGCGAACTCGACGACCTGCTGGTCCACTACACCGGCCGCCCCAGCTCCCTCACCGAGGTGCCGAGGTTCGCCGAACACGCCGGTGGCGCCCGGATCTTCCTGAAGCGGGAAGACCTCAACCACACCGGCTCCCACAAGATCAACAACGTGCTCGGCCAGGCGCTGCTCACCAAGCGCATGGGCAAGACGCGCGTCATCGCCGAGACCGGCGCCGGTCAGCACGGCGTGGCCACCGCCACCGCCTGCGCGCTGTTCGGTCTCGAGTGCACGATCTACATGGGCGAGATCGACACCCAGCGCCAGGCCCTCAACGTGGCCCGGATGCGCATGCTCGGCGCCGAGGTCATCGCCGTGAAGTCCGGCAGCCGCACGCTGAAGGACGCGATCAACGAGGCCTTCCGCGACTGGGTCGCCAACGTCGACCACACCCACTACCTCTTCGGTACGGTCGCCGGCCCGCACCCCTTCCCGGCGATGGTCCGCGACTTCCACCGCGTCATCGGCGTCGAGGCCCGCCGCCAGATCCTGGAGCGGGCCGGCCGGCTCCCCGACGCGGCGATCGCCTGCGTCGGCGGCGGCTCCAACGCCATCGGCCTCTTCCACGCCTTCATCCCGGACGCCGACGTACGCCTCATCGGCTGCGAGCCCGCCGGGCACGGCGTGGAGACCGGCGAGCACGCGGCGACCCTCACCGCGGGCGAGCCCGGCATCCTGCACGGCTCCCGTTCCTACGTCCTCCAGGACGAGGAGGGCCAGATCACCGAGCCGTACTCCATCTCGGCCGGTCTGGACTACCCGGGCATCGGCCCCGAGCACTCCTACCTCAAGGACTCCGGCCGCGGCGAGTACCGCGCGGTCACCGACGACGCGGCCATGCAGGCGCTGCGCCTGCTGTCCCGCACCGAGGGCATCATCCCGGCCATCGAGAGCGCCCACGCGCTGGCCGGCGCCCTGGAGGTCGGCAAGGAGCTCGGCAAGGACGGGCTGATCATCGTCAACCTGTCCGGCCGCGGCGACAAGGACATGGACACGGCCGCGCGCTACTTCGGCCTGTACGACACCGACGCCGAGGTCGCGGCCGACGCCGCCGACCTCGCCGAGATCGAGGGGGACGCCAAGTGAGCGGGAACATTCAGCTGCTGTCGGACACCCTCGCCGGTGCCAGGGCCGAGGGCCGCTCCGCGCTCATCGCCTACCTCCCGGCCGGGTTCCCGACCGTGGACGGCGGCATCGAGGCGATCAAGGCCGTCTTCGACGGCGGTGCCGACGTCGTCGAGGTCGGACTGCCGCACAGCGACCCGGTCCTCGACGGTCCCGTCATCCAGACCGCCGACGACATCGCCCTGCGCGGCGGCGTCAAGATCGCCGATGTCATGCGGACGGTGAAGGAGGCCTACGAGGCCACCGGGAAGCCGGTGCTCGTGATGACGTACTGGAACCCGATCGACCGCTACGGCATCGAGCGCTTCACCGCCGAGCTCGCCGAGGCGGGCGGCGCCGGGTGCATCCTGCCCGACCTGCCCGTGCAGGAGTCGGCGCTGTGGCGGGAGCACGCCGAGAAGCACGGCCTCGCGACCGTCTTCGTCGTGGCGCCCAGCAGCAAGGACGAGCGGCTCGCGCAGATCACCGCGGCGGGCAGCGGGTTCGTGTACGCCGCCTCGCTGATGGGTGTCACCGGCACCCGGGAGTCGGTGGGCGCGCAGGCGCAGGACCTGGTCGAGCGCACCCGAGCCGTCGGCGGCGACCTGCCCGTCTGTGTCGGGCTCGGCGTCTCCAACGCGGCGCAGGCCGCCGAGGTGGCCGGCTTCGCCGACGGCGTGATCGTCGGCTCGGCCTTCGTGAAGCGGATGCTGGACGCGCCGGACGACAAGGCCGGCGTCGAAGCCGTCCGCGCACTCGCCGGTGACCTGGCGAAGGGCGTGCGCGGACAGGCGTAACAAGTCCGGACGTTTCGTACCGGTCACTCGAACGGGTGGACCTGGGACCGGGGAGGCGCGCTGCGCCTCCCCGGTTCGTTTCCGGGGTGTGAGCGAGAAGAACCGTGAGGGAAAGCGCACCGCCCGCGAGCGGCTGGCGGTCGAGCGTGAGAAGCAGAAGGCCGCGGAGAGGCGGCGGCGGACGCTGATCGTGGCCGCGAGCGTCGTCTGTGTCCTGGGGCTCGCGGCGGTGATCGGCATCGTCGCCGCCAACTCGGGCAAGGACGAGGGCAGCGACTCCGCGGGCCCGGTCGTGGCACCGTCGGGCGCCAATGGCGACGACCAGCTCGCCATCCCGGTGGGCAAGGCCGACGCCAAGTCCACGCTCACGGTGTGGGAGGACTTCCGCTGCCCGGCCTGCAAGGCCTTCGAGGACGCCTACCGCTCGACCCTCCACGAGCTGACCGGCGCCGGCCAGCTGAAGATCGAGTACCACCTGGCCACGATCATCGACGGCAACATGGGCGGCTCCGGCTCCCGCACCGCGGCCAACGCCGCGGCCTGCGCCCAGGACGCCGGCAAGTTCACCGCGTACCACGACGTGCTGTACGAGAACCAGCCCCCGGAGACGGACGACGCCTACGCCAAGAACGACAAGCTCATCGAGCTGGCGAAGAAGGTCGACGGCCTGGACACGCCGGCGTTCCGGACGTGTGTCGAGAAGGGCACCCACAACAGCTGGGTCGCCAAGTCCGCGGCCGCCTTCCGCAACGGCGGATTCAGCGGCACCCCGACCGTCATCCTCAACGGCAAGAACATCTACCAGGACCAGACGATGACCCCGGAGAAGCTGAAGAAGCAGGTGCAGGACGCGGCCAAAGGGTAACGGGGGGTAAGAGAATTCCGACCCTCCTGTTATGGAGCCGTAGCCGGGCTGCCTGCCGTCGGCGGCGCCCGGCACGGTAGCGTCGGTCCTGCCATGGAACTTGCCTACATTCCCAGCCCGTCGCGCGGGGTGGTCCACCTCGGTCCCATCCCGCTGCGCGGCTACGCGTTCTGCATCATCATCGGCGTCTTCGTCGCGGTCTGGCTCGGCAACAAGCGCTGGATCGCCCGCGGCGGCCGCGCCGGCACGGTGGCCGACATCGCGGTCTGGGCGGTGCCCTTCGGCCTCCTCGGCGGCCGGCTCTACCACGTGATCACGGACTACGAGCTGTACTTCAGCGAGGGCCGTGACTGGGTGGACTCCTTCAAGATCTGGGAGGGCGGCCTCGGCATCTGGGGCGCGATCGCGCTCGGCGCGGTGGGCGCCTGGATCGGCTGCCGCCGCCGGGGCATCCCGCTGCCGGCCTACGCCGACGCCATCGCCCCCGGCATCGCCCTCGCGCAGGCCATCGGACGCTGGGGCAACTGGTTCAACCAGGAGCTGTACGGCCGGGAGACCGACCTCCCCTGGGCCCTGAAGATCACGTCCTCGACGGACGGCCGGGTCCCGGGCCTGTACCACCCGACGTTCCTGTACGAGTCCCTGTGGTGCATCGGCGTCGCGCTGCTCGTCATCTGGGCCGACCGCCGCTTCACGCTCGGGCACGGGCGGGCGTTCGCGCTCTACGTCGCCGCGTACTGCGTGGGCCGGTTCTGGATCGAGTACCTCCGCGTCGACGACGCCCACCACATCCTGGGCCTGCGCCTGAACAACTGGACCGCGCTGATCGTGTTCCTGCTGGCGGTCGTCTACATGGTCGTCTCGGCGAAGAAGCGCCCGGGCCGCGAAGAGGTCGTCGAGCCCGGTGCCCCCGACGACGAGACGGAAGACGCCGAGAAGGCCGACGGCGTGGAGAAGGCCGAGACCGAGTCTGAGTCCGAGGAGACGACGGACGAGGCCGATTCCACCGCGGTGAAGGACGAGGCCGAGTCGGCGAAGAAGGGCTGACGGCCGGTCGTACGACGACGAAGGGCGCCCGGTGATCACCGGGCGCCCTTCGTCGTGCGGAGGTTCAGCGGCGGCGGGCCAGCGACAGGGTGCGTTGCGCCGCCGTCACCACCGCCGCGTCGATGAAGCTGCCGTCCGGCAGGGCCTGGGCGCCCTGTTCCGTGGTCGCCGCCTTCACGATCGTCTCCGCCTTCTCGATCTCCGCCGAGGTCGGGAGATAGGCGCGTTCGATGATCGGGAGCTGGCGGGGGTGGATGGCCGCCCGGCCCAGGAAGCCCAGGGTGCGGCCGTGGGCGCAGGAGGCGGCCAGGCCCTCCAGGTCGCGGATGTCGGGGTGGACCGACTGGGGCGGGGACGGGAGGTTCGCGGCGCGCGCCGCCACGATCACGCGGGAGCGGGACCAGTCGAGGCCCGCGTCCTCCCGTACGCCCAGGTCCGCCCGTAGGTCCGCCTCGCCGAGGGCGATGCCGCGCAGGGAGGGGTGGGCCGTGGCGATCGCGTGGGCGTGTTCGATGCCGAGGGCGGACTCCAGGAGGGCGAAGAGGGCGGGTGCGCCGCCGTCGGCGGGGGCGTCGCGTTCGGCGATGGCGGTGATCTGCTGCGGTCGCGTCACCTTGGGCAGACGGAGGCCGGACAGGCCCGGGAGGGCGGCCACCGCCTCCAGGTCCGCCGCCGCGAGCGGGCCGTCCAGGTCGTTGACGCGGACGTGGACCGGGACGGGATGCCGTTCGGTGAGGAGTTCGGCGGTGGCGTCGCGGGCGTAGGCCTTGCGGTCCGGGGCGACCGCGTCCTCCAGGTCGACCACGACGACATCGGCGCCGACCGCGAGCGCCTTCGCGACGACGTGCGGGCGGTCGCCGGGGGCGTACAGCCACGTCAGCGGTGTGGTCATACGGCGCCCTCCGCGCGCAGCGCCGCCAACTCGGCCTCCGTCAGGCCCAGTTCGGTCAGGACGGTGTCCGTGTCGGCGCCGTGCGGGCGGCCCGCCCAGTGGATCGCGCCCGGGGTGGCGGAGAGGCGGAAGAGGACGTTCTGCATGCGGAGGGAGCCGAGTTCGGGGTCCGGGAGGGTGGTGATGGTGTCCAGGGCCGCGTACTGGGGGTCGGTCATCACGTCCCGGACGTCCTGGATGGGCGCCACCGCCGCCTCCGCCTTCTCGAAGGCCGCCAGCACCTCCGTACGGGTGCGGGCGGCGATCCAGGTGCCGACCGCCTCGTCCAGGACGTCGGCGTGGCGGGCTCGGTCGGCGCCCGTCGCGAACCACGGCTCGGCGATCAGATCCTCGCGGCCCACCAGGCGCATCACGCGCTCCGCGATCGACTGGGCGGAGGTGGAGACGGCGACCCAACCGCCGTCCGCGGTGCGGTAGGTGTTGCGCGGGGCGTTGTTGGCGGAGCGGTTGCCGGTGCGCTCCTGGACGTAGCCGAGTTGGTCGTACCAGGTGGGCTGGGGGCCGAGGACGGTGAGGATCGGCTCGATGATCGCCATGTCGACGACCTGGCCCGTGCCGGTGCGGTCGCGGGCCGCGAGGGCCGTCATGACGGCGTACGCGGTGGCCAGGCCCGCGATGGAGTCGGCGAGGCCGAAGGGCGGCAGCGTCGGGGGTGCGTCCGGTTCGCCGGTGATCGCGGCGAAGCCGCTCATCGCCTCCGCGAGGGTGCCGAAGCCGGGGCGGTGGGCATACGGGCCGAACTGGCCGAAGGCGGTGACCCGGGTGAGGATCAACCGGGGGTTGACCGCGGACAGCTCGTCCCAGCTCAGGTCCCATTTCTCCAGGGTGCCGGGGCGGAAGTTCTCGATGATCACGTCCGCGGTCGCGGCCAGGCGCAGCAGGGTGGCCCGGCCGCCCGGCTTGGAGAGGTCGAGGGTGATCGTGCGCTTGTTGCGGCCGAGCACCTTCCACCACAGGCCGATGCCGTCCTTGGCCGGCCCGTGGCCGCGGGACGGGTCGGGCTTGGTGGGGTGCTCGACCTTGACGACCTCCGCGCCGAAGTCGCCGAGCAGGGTGGCGGCGAGGGGGCCGGCGAAGAGGGTGGCCAGGTCGAGGACGCGGAGGCCGCAGAGCGGGGCGGTGGGGGCTGGGGTGAGGGGTCGGGTGCCGGTCATGCGTTGTGCTGCTTGTCGATCTCGGAGCGGTACGGCATCGACGCCGACGCGCCCGGCCGCTGCACCGACAGCGCCGCCGCCGCTGCCGCCCAGTGCAGGGCCTCGCGGATCGGGCGCTCCTCGCTGAGCGCGACCGCGAGGGTGCCGGCGAAGGTGTCGCCCGCGCCGGTCGAGTCCACGGCGGTGACCGGCGGGGCGGGCACGACGAGGGGATCGGCGCCGTCGCGGGCCGCGTAGAGGCTGCCCGCCGCGCCGAGCGTGACGACGACCGCCGGTACCTGGTCGAGGAGGGCCCGGGCCGCGGCGATCGGGTCGGAGAGGCCGGTGAGGGTGGTCGCCTCGTACTCGTTGGGCAGCAACAGGTCGGTGACGGCGAGGAGTTCGGGCGGGAGGGGCTGTGCCGGGGCGGGCGTGAGGATCGTCCGGACGCCGTGCGCGCGGGCCGCCTCCGCGCCGGCCACGACCGCCTTCAGCGGGATCTCCAGCTGGAGCAGCAGCGCGTCGGCGGAGGCGATCAGGCTCTCGTCGCCGGGAGCGAGATGGTCGACGGTGCCGTTCGCGGCGGGGATCACGACGATCGCGTTGCCGCCCTCGTCGTCGACGACGATGTGTGCGGTGCCGGACGGGCCCTCGACGGTGCGGAGATGGTCGGTGTCGACGCCGGAGTGTTCGAGGGTGGAGCGGAGTTGGGCGCCGTAGGGGTCGTTGCCGACCGCGCCGATCATCGAGACGGTGGCGCCGGCGCGGGCGGCGGCGATCGCCTGGTTGGCGCCCTTGCCGCCGGGGATCGTACGGAAGGTGCGGCCGGTGACCGTCTCTCCGCGCTGCGGGGCCTTCTCGACGTAGGCGACGAGGTCCATGTTCGTGCTGCCTAGTACGGCGATGTGGGTCATGGGTGGGGTGCCTCCACGGGGGAGTGGGCGAGGGTGTGGGTGAGGTGGGCCAGGGTGTCGAAGCCGGTGCCGTCGAAGTCGGCGACCGAGGTGGAGAGCCGGTTCTTCAGGGGGGTCGTCCAGCGGTCGGGGAGGGCGGTGGGGGTGCCGGTGAGGAGGCCGGCGATGCTGCCGGCCGTCGCGCCGTTGGAGTCGGTGTCCCAGCCGCCGCTCACCGTCTTGCAGATGGACGCGGTGAAGTCGCCGTTCGCGTGGGTGAGGGCGGCGGCGATCAGGGCGGTGTTGGGGATCGCGTGGACCCAGTGGTGGGTGGGGGAGTAGGTGGCGTGGAGTTCGTCCACGACCGTGTCGAAGTCGGGGGTGGAGCGGGCGAGTTGAATCGCGTGGTGGATTGCTTTTGCCAGGCGGGAGTGCGGGGGGACGACGGTCAGGCCGGTGCGGAGGCAGGCGTGGATGTCGTGGGTGCCGGTCGCCGCGGTGGCGATCGTCGCGGCCGTGAACATCGCCGCGTAGACGCCGTTGGCGGTGTGGGTGAGGGTGGCGTCCCGGTGGGCCTGTTCCGCCGCGGTGGCCGGGTCGCCGGGGTTGGTCCAGCCGTGGACGTCGGCGCGGATCAGGGCGCCGATCCATTCGCGGAAGGGGTTGCGGTGGCGGGCGGTGTGCGGGGGTTCCAGGCCGAGGAGGAGGTTGCGGTAGGCGATGCGTTCCGCTGTGAACGTGCGGCCTGCGGGGAGTTCGTCCAGCCAGAGGGTGGCCACGTCCGGGGTGGTGAAGTTCCTGCCGTGGCGTTGGAGCAGGAGGAGGTTGAGGAGGGGGTAGTTGAGGTCGTCGTCCTCGGGCATGCCGTCGATGTTCTCGGCGAGGGAGGTGGGGGCTGAGCGGCGGTTCCAGGGGTGTGATCGGAGGAGGGGTTCTGGGACTCCTCGGGCTGTGAAGTAGGTGGTCAGGGGCCAGTTGCCGGTGGACTTGGCCAGTTGGCGAATGGCGTGGAGGGGGAGTTTCTCTACCGGTTTGCCCAGGAGGCAGCCGATTGCTCGGCCTAGCCAGGCTGCTTCGTAGGCTGCGGGGGGTGGGGGTTGCCGTAGGGGGGTTTCGCTCGCCCGCGCTTGCGGGGTGCCGCTGCGCCCACCCGTGCCGCCCAAGCGGCACGACTGCCCGCAGCTGGGTGGCCGGAGGCTGACCGGCCAGGCCGGGCACACCGCCTTGATCCTCGCCAGGTCCGTCGGCTCCTGTTCCGCCAACTTGCTTGGCAGGTCCGCCAGTTCGTCCAGCAAGTCCTTTGCCAGCAGGCGGAGGTAGCGGGACGGGGGGTGGGGGGAGGCGCCTGCTCTCAGGGGGGCCTCCATGCCGCCTGCCGCCTTCCATCTTGCGGCGATCACAGCGGGTTCTCTGCCGTCCAGTGCCGCCTGGTGGAGTTCGTGGCCCACGAGGTCTTCCGGTTGGACCCAGGTCAGTCGGAGCATCTCAGGCCTCCGATCTCCGTGAACGCGGCCTCGTGGGCTCGGCGGCGGTGGATGTCGTGGTCGTGGATCTCGCGGGTCACCTCGGTGAGCGTCCTCGCCGGTTCCCACAGGTCCAGGCGGCTGGCCTCCGCGACCGTCTTGGACCAGGCCTCCGGGACCGGCGAGCCCAGGGCGCCCGCGATCGCGCCGGCCATCGTCGCGATGGAGTCGCAGTCGCGGCCGTAGTTCACGGCGCCCAGGACCGCGTCGCGGTAGTCGCCGTTCGCCACGAGCAACATGCCCAGGGCGATGGGGAGTTCCTCGATCGCGTGGAGGCGGGAGGGGCGGCGGGCGCCGAGGGAGGGGGCCCGGTACTCGGGGCCGACCGTGTCGTAGGGGGCGACCGCTTCGCGGAGGGGGGTCAGGGCCGACTCGAAGGTGGTGTGGTGCGTTGCCGCTTCGCAGACCTTCTCGATTGCTGTTCTCGTGCCGTCCTTTGCCAGGGACAGGCAGTGGGAGACCACTGTTTCCGGCGTCGCGTTCGGTGTGCAGGCCGCCGCCACGGCCGCCGCGAAGACTCCCGCCGCCTCGCGGCCGTACGACGACTGGTGGGCGCCCGCGATGTCCAGGGCCTCGGCGTAGGCGCCCCTCGGGTTCGCCGCGTTGACCAGGCCCACCGGGGCCATGTACATCGCCGCACCGCAGTTGACGATGTTGCCGACGCCGGCCTCACGAGGGTCGGCGTGGGCATAGTGGAGGCGCGTGACCAGCCATTTCTCCGCCAGGAAGAGACGGTGGAGGGGGAGTGCCTCCTGTTCGAGTTCGGGGATCCAGCGGGGGTTCGTCATCAGGTCGGGGACCAGGTGGTCGGCGACGGCGTAGGCGTCCAGGTGGTCGCGGACCTCGGCGTAGACCCTGACCAGGGCGTGCGTCATCAAGGTGTCGTCGGTGACGTGGCCGTCGCCCTTGTGGTACGGGGCGATCGGGCGGGCCGTGCGCCAGGCGTCGCCGTTCCAGGGGCCGACGATGCCGTGGACGCGGCCGGCGTGGCGTTCCAGGATCTGGTCGGGGGAGTAGCCCTCCACCGGGCCGCCGAGTGCGTCGCCGACGGCGGCGCCCACGAGGGCGCCGGTGATGCGGTCCTCCAGGCTGGGGGTGGCCGAGGTGGGGGTGTGTTGTGGGGGTTTGGGTGAGATCGGTGGCATGAACCGAATCATCCTCCTGGCAGGGGCGGTTGCGTCGCTTCCAGGAGTTCGGCGAGTTCCACCAGGTCGGTGCCGGTGAGGCGGGGGAGGGCGCAGCCGGAGAGGGTGCGGCAGGTGTCCCGCCAGGAGGCTGGGAGCGCGGCGCCGCCGGTCAGGGCTCCGGTGAGGGCGCCGGTCAGGGCGGGGGCCGAGTCCGCGACGCGGGACAGGCAGGCGGCGGCGGGTACGGCGGCCGAGATGTCGCCGTGCGCCGCGGTCGCCAACGCGAGGGCCACCGGGACCGTTTCGGCGGCCGCGATGCCGTAGCTGTAGACGTGGTCGACGATCTGGTGTTCCAGGAGGGGGATCAGGGCGAACGCGGTGGGGGTGGTGCGGGCGAGGGCCAGGGCGTGACGGGCGTTGCGGCCGATCTCCGTGGACTCCGGGAGTTCGGTGAGGGCGGCGTCGGCGCAGGTGTGTACGTCGGCTCCGGTGAGGGCGAGGGAGAGGGCCGCGGCCATGGCCCGGGCGCCGTGGACTCCGTCGCCGTCCTGGGTGTAGCGGGCGTCGAACTCGGCCAGGTCCGCGGCGAGTTGGGGGTTGCCCGGGTGGGTGATGGCCAGGACGCAGGCTCTGACGCAGGCCGCGTCGTCGAAGTAGTGGGGGTTGTCGTGGCCGGTGGCGGGCGGGCGTAGGCCGGTGGCGAGGTTGCCGAGGCCGGCGCGGACCGAGATGCGGGCGCGCAGGGGGAGTACGGCGGACTCGATCTCGGGGGCGCGGTGCGCCGCGGCGGCCACTTCGGCGGCGAGGGCGGTCCAGGTGAGGTCGATCGCGGCTCGGATACGGCGGTCTCGGCTGAGGTCGGGGAGGGCGGTGTCGTCGCCTGCGCGGAGGAGGGCTTCTGCGGTGAAGGCTGCCCATTCCGCGTCGTCGGAGGGGCCGAGGCGGAGGGGTTCGGGGGGTTGGTTGAGGGCGATGGGGACGGGGAGGGTGGTGGTGGCGTTCTGCTCGGCGAAGGTGTCCAGTTCGCGGGTGAGGCGGCGGGTCCAGTCGGGCATGCGGGCGGCTCTGTGGCGGGCGGCCGGCCAGCCGGCGGCGTCGCCTGCGGCGAGGCCCAGGAGGAGGCCTTCGATGCGATGAGGGTTTGGGGTGGGGGTGTCGGCGGTTGCTTCTTTCGCCCCCGCCGCCCCTACCCGTCCCCTCACCAGGGGCGCTGCCCCTTCGACCCCGCCAGGGGGCTCCGCCCCCTGGACCTCCGTCGGCCCCGAAAGGGCCTCGTCCTCAAACGCCGGACGGGCTGGGATGTGCGGACCGGCGTTGAGAGGTGCCGGTTCGTCCGAGATGGTCATCGCGTCGCCTCCATCTCGCCGCCCTCCGCCGCCAGTACGTACTCCCCGCCCGGCGTCAGCAGGTCCGCCACGTCCAGTACGTGATGGCCCGCCATCGACGGCAGACAGCTGCCCCTGGCCGGGCCGATCGCCGCCGCCCACTCCGTCGGGATCGCGGACGCCCCCCTCGTCGCGCCTGCCAGTGCGCCCGCCACCGCTGCCGTCGTGTCCGCGTCGCGGCCCATGTTGACGGCTGTCAGGACCGCCTCCACGAAGTCGCCGTCCGCCGCCGCGTACGCGCCGAATGCGAGGGCCACCGCCTCCGGGGCCAGGTCGGTCCAGGGGTAGCCGCCGATGACCACCGCGGAGCGGACCGCTCGTTCGCCTCGGTGGGCCACCGCCACCGCGCGGCGCAGGGAGCGGGCCGTCCAGGAGTCGTCCGGGATCACCGCCAGGGCCGAGGCGACCACCGCGACCGTGGGGGCGCCTGCCATCGCCGCCGCCACTCCTGCCGCTACCGCCTGGCCGCCGTAGATGCCCTCGCCGTCGTGGCTCACGGAGCCGTCGATCGCCGCCAGGCGCGCCGCCTCCGCCGGGCGGCCGGACGCGTAGACGCCGAAGGGGGCCGCGCGCATCGCCAGGCCGTCGCTCCAGGCGTGGCGGTGCTGGGCGGAGATGGGGGCCGCCAGGCCCCGGCGCAGGTTCTCCAGCGTGCCTCGTTCGCTGAAGCCCGCTCCCCGGAACGGACCTTCCTCGCGGTCCGCGATCCACTCGTGCCAGGCCGCCTCCACATGGGCCGGGGTGAGTGCCGAGCCGTGGCGGGCCAGGAGGAGGCCCGAGAAGATCGCGTACTCGGTGTCGTCCGTGCCGGCGGGCTTCTCCGCCACGTAGCCCGTGATGCGGCCCCAGCGGGCTCGGATCTCCGACGGTTTCAGGTTCTCCGCGGGGGCGCCCAGGGCGTCTCCCACCGCCAGGCCCAGGAGGGCGCCGCGGCCCCGCTCGCGGAGTTCGGCGGCGTTCCCGGGTGCCGGGGCCGAGGGGATGCAGGCGATCGATGCCATACGGCGGGCCTCTCCTCCGGGGGCTCCGCACAGGGCGCGGGGCCTTTGCGGATGTGTCCCACGGGGCGGTCACGACAAGAGCATCACTTGCCGCAGCATCACCCGGTCGACATTTGAGCAGGCCCGCGATCGTATGCGCATTCGGAGGTAAAGGTGCAGGTTAGCCCAGCCTTTCCTTCGTGGCGGGGCGGAATTTCTCGTCGTACAGTCTGGTTGTCGGTAATTAGAATCTGTCTAAAGTTAGCTTTGGCTTAGCTTCCTTGGGGGACCCCTGATGGCCATCATCGAGACCGAGGCGTCGCTGCACGAGGCGCACCGTGACAACCACACCCACCGCGATGTGAACGGGGGATGGCTGCGGCCCGCCGTCTTCGGGGCCATGGACGGGCTGGTCTCCAATCTCGCGCTGATGACCGGCGTCGCCGGGGGTGCCGTGGGGCAGCAGGCCATCGTGCTCACCGGGCTCGCGGGGCTTGCCGCCGGGGCCTTCTCCATGGCCGCCGGTGAGTACACCTCCGTCGCCTCCCAGCGCGAGCTCGTCGAGGCCGAGCTGGACGTCGAGCGGCGGGAGCTGCGCAAGCATCCGCAGGACGAGGAGGCCGAGCTCGCCGCCTTGTACGAGGCTCGGGGGGTCGAGCCGGCGCTCGCGCGGGAGGTCGCCAGGCAACTGTCCCGTGATCCTGAGCAGGCCCTGGAGATTCACGCCCGGGAGGAGCTGGGGATCGATCCCGGGGATCTGCCCTCGCCGCTCGTCGCCGCCGTCTCGTCCTTCGGGGCCTTCGCGCTCGGTGCGCTGCTTCCCGTACTGCCTTATCTGCTGGGGGCCAGTGCCCTGTGGCCTGCGGTTCTCGTCGCCCTCGTCGGCCTGTTCGGATGCGGTGCCGTCGTGGCCAAGGTGACGGCGCGGACCTGGTGGTTCAGCGGTCTGCGGCAGCTCGCTCTCGGTGGTGCGGCGGCCGGTGTGACGTACGCCCTGGGCAGCTTCTTCGGAACGGCCGTAGGATAGGTCGACCGCTACTTATGCGTTGGGCCGCATAAGTAGCCGTTACTCACTGGTTTCGAATGCTTAACCACTGGGCATGAGCCGTAAGCGCTGTGGGCAATGACGCCTGCCGCGCACCCGCGAGGTGAGCGACGCCGCCTGCCTTGCCCCTGGAGCGACGGACATCGATCTGTCCCGTTCGGTCCCCACACACTTCAAGCCACGTGCGCGATACCCCTGTCGCCACCGCGTGGCGTCCGCATGCTGGAACGCGGTATCCGGTTCCCGAGAACCGCTCCATCATGTAACCTGCACGAAATTTTGCGCACACGCAGAGGGCCAACGTCGTCCCTCGGCACGCAGATATGCCACTTGAGACGACGACGGGAGAGCCGATGCGTACGCCGCGCCAGCCGTCCCAGCATTCCGCGAATGGCCAGAAGTGGTCCTTCATGGATGCTCGCCCTGCTGCGCAGGGTATGTACGACCCCCGCAACGAAAAGGACGCCTGTGGCGTCGGTTTCGTGGCCACCCTCACCGGCGAGGCGAGCCATGCGCTGGTCGAGCAGGCGCTCACCGTTCTGCGCAACCTGGAGCACCGCGGTGCCACCGGCTCCGAGCCCGACTCGGGTGACGGCGCGGGCATCCTGACCCAGGTTCCGGACGCCTTCTTCCGTGAGGTGGCCGGCTTCGAGCTGCCCGAGGCCGGCGCCTACGCCGTCGGCATCGCCTTCCTCCCGGAGGACGGCACCGACGACGCCGTCTCGCGGATCGAGACGATCGCCGCCGAAGAGGGCCTCACCGTCCTCGGCTGGCGCGAGGTCCCGGTCGCGCCCGAGCTCCTCGGCGCCACCGCCCGGTCGACCATGCCCGCCTTCCGCGAGATCTTCGTCGCCGACGGCGCCGGCTCCGGCATCGAGCTCGACCGCAAGGCCTTCGTGCTGCGCAAGCGCGCCGAGCGCGAGGTCGACGTCTACTTCCCGTCGCTGTCCGCGCGGACCATCGTCTACAAGGGCATGCTGACCACCGGCCAGCTGGAGCCCTTCTTCCCGGACCTGTCCGACCGCCGCTTCGCCTCGGCCATCGCGCTCGTCCACTCGCGCTTCTCCACGAACACCTTCCCGTCGTGGCCGCTCGCGCACCCGTACCGCTTCGTCGCGCACAACGGTGAGATCAACACCGTCAAGGGCAACCGCAACTGGATGGCCGCGCGCGAGTCGCAGCTGGTCTCCGACCTCTTCGGCGACAAGGGCCTGGAGCGGGTCTTCCCGATCTGTACGCCGGACGCCTCCGACTCGGCGTCCTTCGACGAGGTGCTCGAACTCCTGCACCTGGGCGGGCGTTCGCTGCCGCACTCCGTGCTGATGATGATCCCGGAGGCGTGGGAGAACCACGACTCCATGGACCCGGCCCGGCGCGCCTTCTACCAGTTCCACTCCACGATGATGGAGCCCTGGGACGGCCCGGCCTGTGTCACCTTCACCGACGGCACCCAGGTCGGCGCGGTCCTCGACCGCAACGGTCTGCGCCCCGGCCGCTACTGGGTCACCGACGAGGGCCTCGTCGTCCTCGGCTCCGAGGTCGGCGTCCTCGACATCGACCCCGCGAAGGTCGTCCGCAAGGGCCGCCTCCAGCCCGGCAAGATGTTCCTCGTCGACACCGCCGAGCACCGCATCATCGAGGACGACGAGATCAAGGCCGGCCTCGCCGCCGAGAAGCCGTACGCCGACTGGCTGGAGGCCGGCGAGATCGAGCTGTCCGACCTGCCCGAGCGCGAGCACATCGTGCACACGCACGCCTCGGTCACCCGCCGCCAGCAGACCTTCGGCTACACCGAGGAGGAGCTGCGCGTCATCCTCGCGCCGATGGCCAAGGCCGGTGCCGAGCCCATCGGTTCGATGGGCACCGACTCGCCGATCGCCGCGCTGTCCTCGCGCCCGCGCCTGCTCTTCGACTACTTCACCCAGTTGTTCGCGCAGGTCACCAACCCGCCGCTGGACGCGATCCGCGAGGAGCTCGTGACCTCGCTGCGCTCGTCCCTCGGTCCCGCGAGCAACCTCCTGGAGCCGACGGCCGCTTCCTGCCGTAGCGTCACCCTGCCCTTCCCGGTGATCGACAACGACGAGCTGGCCAAGCTCATCCACATCAACGCCGACGGCGACATGCCCGGCTTCAAGGCCGCGACCCTGTCCGGTCTGTACCGGGTCTCCGGCGGCGGCGACGCCCTCGCCGCGCGCATCGACGAGATCTGCGCCGAGGCCGACGCCGCCATCGAGAACGGCGCCCGGCTGATCGTCCTGTCGGACCGCCACTCCGACGCCGAGCACGCGCCGATCCCGTCGCTGCTGCTCACCGCGGCCGTCCACCACCACCTCATCCGCACCAAGCAGCGCACCCAGGTGGGCCTGCTGGTCGAGGCCGGTGACGTCCGCGAGGTCCACCACGTCGCCCTGCTGATCGGCTTCGGCGCCGCGGCCGTCAACCCCTACCTGGCGATGGAGTCCGTCGAGGACCTCGTCCGCGCGGGCACCTTCCTCTCGGACATCGAGCCCGAGCAGGCCATCCGCAACCTGATCTACGCCCTGGGCAAGGGCGTTCTGAAGGTCATGTCGAAGATGGGCATCTCGACCGTCGCCTCCTACCGCGGCGCCCAGGTCTTCGAGGCCGTCGGCCTGGAGGAGACCTTCGTCGAGAAGTACTTCAACGGCACCGCCTCCAAGATCGGCGGCGTCGGCATCGACGTCGTCGCCAAGGAGGTCGCCGCCCGGCACGCCAAGGCGTACCCCGCCTCCGGCATCGCTCCCGCGCACCGCGCGCTGGACATAGGCGGCGAGTACCAGTGGCGCCGTGAGGGCGAGCCGCACCTGTTCGACCCGGAGACGGTCTTCCGCCTCCAGCACTCGACGCGTGCCAACCGCTACGACATCTTCAAGAAGTACACGGACCGCGTGAACGAGCAGTCCGAGCGGCTGATGACGCTCCGCGGGCTCTTCGGCTTCAAGTCGGACCGTCCGTCGATCTCCGTCGACGAGGTCGAGCCGGTCAGCGAGATCGTCAAGCGGTTCTCCACCGGTGCCATGTCCTACGGCTCCATCTCGCGCGAGGCCCACGAGACCCTCGCCATCGCCATGAACCAGCTGGGCGGCAAGTCCAACACCGGTGAGGGCGGCGAGGACCCGGACCGTCTGTACGACCCGGCGCGCCGGTCGTCCATCAAGCAGGTCGCCTCCGGCCGCTTCGGTGTGACCTCCGAGTACCTGGTCAACGCGGACGACATCCAGATCAAGATGGCCCAGGGCGCCAAGCCCGGCGAGGGCGGTCAGCTGCCCGGCCACAAGGTCTACCCGTGGGTCGCGAAGACGCGTCACTCGACGCCGGGCGTGGGCCTCATCTCCCCGCCGCCGCACCACGACATCTACTCCATCGAGGACCTGGCCCAGCTGATCCACGACCTGAAGAACGCGAACCCGCAGGCGCGGATTCACGTGAAGCTGGTCTCGGAGGTCGGCGTCGGCACGGTCGCGGCCGGTGTGTCGAAGGCCCACGCGGACGTCGTGCTCATCTCCGGCCACGACGGCGGTACGGGCGCCTCGCCGCTGACGTCGCTCAAGCACGCCGGCGGTCCCTGGGAGCTCGGTCTCGCCGAGACCCAGCAGACGCTGCTGCTCAACGGCCTGCGCGACCGCATCGTCGTGCAGACCGACGGCCAGCTCAAGACCGGCCGTGACGTCGTCATCGCCGCGCTGCTCGGCGCCGAGGAGTTCGGTTTCGCGACCGCGCCGCTCGTCGTCTCCGGCTGCGTCATGATGCGCGTCTGCCACCTGGACACCTGCCCGGTCGGCATCGCCACCCAGAACCCGACGCTCCGCGACCGGTTCACCGGCAAGGCCGAGTACGTCGTGAACTTCTTCAAGTTCATCGCCGAAGAGGTCCGCGAGATCCTCGCCGAGCTGGGCTTCCGCTCCATCGAGGAGGCCGTCGGCCACGCCGAGACCCTCGACGTCGAGCGGGCCGTCGACCACTGGAAGGCGCAGGGCCTGGACCTGTCCCCGCTCTTCTACGTGCCCGAGCTGCCCGAGGGCACCCCGCTGCACCAGGTCATCGAGCAGGACCACGGCCTGGAGAAGGCGCTCGACAACGAGCTCATCAAGCTCGCCGCCGACGCCCTGGCCGCCGACTCGGCGACCGACGCCCAGCCGGTGCGCGCCCAGGCCGCCATCCGCAACATCAACCGCACGGTCGGCACCATGCTCGGCCATGAGGTGACGAAGAAGTTCGGTGGCGCGGGCCTGCCCGACGACACCATCGACATCACCTTCACCGGTTCCGCGGGCCAGTCCTTCGGCGCCTTCCTCCCGCGCGGCATCACGCTGCGCCTGGAGGGCGACGCCAACGACTACGTCGGCAAGGGCCTCTCCGGCGGCCGGGTGATCGTCCGTCCCGACCGGGGCGCCGACCACCTCGCCGAGTACTCGACGATCGCGGGCAACACGATCGCGTACGGCGCGACCGGCGGCGAGCTCTTCCTGCGCGGCCGTACCGGCGAGCGGTTCTGCGTCCGCAACTCCGGTGCCCTGGTGGTCTCGGAGGGCGTGGGCGACCACGGCTGCGAGTACATGACCGGCGGTCACGCGGTGGTGCTCGGTCCGACGGGCCGCAACTTCGCGGCCGGCATGTCCGGTGGTGTCGCGTACGTCATCGACCTCGACCGGGACAACGTCAACGTCGGCAACGTGGACGCCGTGGAGGCGCTGGACGACACCGACAAGCAGTGGCTGCACGACGTGGTGCGCCGCCACGCCGAGGAGACCGCATCGACGGTCGCCGAGAAGCTGCTCGTCGACTGGGACGCGTCCGTGGAGCGCTTCAGCAAGATCATCCCCAGCACGTACAAGGCAGTGCTCGCCGCCAAGGTCGCCGCCGAGCAGGCCGGTCTCTCCGAGACCGAGATCACCGAGAAGATGATGGAGGCGGCGATCAATGGCTGACCCGAAGGGCTTCCTGAACCACGGCCGTGAGGTCGCCAAGTCCCGCCCTGTCGACGTCCGGCTGAAGGACTGGAACGAGGTCTACGTCCCCGGCTCCCTGCTGCCGATCATCAGCAAGCAGGCCAGCCGCTGCATGGACTGCGGCATCCCGTTCTGTCACAACGGCTGTCCGCTGGGGAACCTCATCCCCGAGTGGAACGACTACGCCTACCGCGAGGACTGGGCCGCCGCCAGCGAGCGGCTGCACGCGACCAACAACTTCCCGGAGTTCACCGGTCGCCTCTGCCCCGCGCCCTGCGAGGCGGCGTGCGTGCTCGGCATCAACCAGCCGCCGGTCACCATCAAGAACGTCGAGGTCTCGATCATCGACAAGGCGTGGGACACCGGTGACGTCGCGCCGCAGATCCCCGAGCGCCTGTCCGGCAAGACCGTCGCCGTCATCGGCTCAGGACCGGCCGGCCTCGCCGCCGCGCAGCAGCTCACCCGGGCCGGTCACACGGTCGCGGTGTACGAGCGCGCCGACCGCATCGGTGGTCTCCTGCGGTACGGCATCCCCGAGTTCAAGATGGAGAAGCGGCACATCAACCGCCGCATCGAGCAGATGCGCGCGGAGGGCACCCGCTTCCGCACCGGCATCGAGATCGGCCGCGACCTCAAGGCGACCGACCTGAAGAAGCGGTACGACGCGATCGTCATCGCCGCCGGTGCGACCACCGCGCGCGACCTGCCCGTCCCGGGCCGCGAGCTCAAGGGCATCTACCAGGCCATGGAGTACCTGCCCCTGGCCAACAAGGTGCAGGAGGGCGACTACGTCACCGCCCCGATCACCGCCGAAGGCAAGCACGTCGTCGTCATCGGCGGTGGCGACACCGGCGCCGACTGCGTGGGCACCGCCCACCGGCAGGGCGCGGCCTCGGTCACGCAGCTGGAGATCATGCCCCGCCCGGGCGACGAGCGGAACGCCGGCCAGCCCTGGCCGACCTTCCCGATGCTCTACAAGGTCACGTCCGCGCACGAGGAGGGCGGTGAGCGGGTCTACTCCGTCTCCACCACCCACTTCGAGGGTGACGAGGACGGCAACGTCCAGTGGCTGCACCTCACCGAGGTCGAGTTCATCGACGGCAAGCTGACCCCGAAGCCGGGCACGGAGCGCAAGATCCCCGCCCAGCTGGTCACCCTCGCCATGGGCTTCACCGGCACCGACCGGGAGAACGGCCTGGTCGACCAGTTCGGCCTGGAGCTCGACGAGCGCGGCAACATCGCCCGCGACGCCGACTTCCAGACCAACGTCCCCGGTGTCTTCGTCGCCGGTGACGCGGGCCGTGGCCAGTCGCTCATCGTGTGGGCGATCGCGGAGGGCCGCTCGGCCGCCCGCGGCACCGACCGGTTCCTGACCGGCACCAGCGACCTGCCGGCGCCGATCCGCCCGACGGACCGCGCGCTGACGGTCTGACGGCCCATCAAAGAACGTCCCGTACAACGGCGTACGGAACGCTGACGGCGCCTTCCCATCTCGTCCCCGACCGGACGATGGGGAGGCGCCGTCGCCTTTTCCCTTCAACCGGAGGGCGCCTGCGCGTCCTTCAGCCGGAGGACGCCTTCAGGCCCTCGAACTCCACCGTCGCGTCCTCCGAGTAGGCGCCCACCCGGCCCTGGCCGTACGGCAGTTCGGCGTCCGCGAACTTCACCAGCGGGGTGCCGTCGACCGCCACGGACAGCGCCGCCCCGCGCTGCTCGACCCGCACGTCGTACCAAGGACCCACTGGGTACTTCGTCCGTCCCGTCGCCAGGAAGCGCTGGCCGCCCGGGTAGGCGGGATCGCGCTTGCCGAGCTCCCAGCCGTTCGGCTTGAGGGTGATGTAGTAGAAGTGCTCCGGGTCGGTGTACGCCCAGACCAGCCACGGCACTTCCCACGGGTTCGGCTTCGGCGAGCGCAGCTGCTTCAGCGTGCGCATCCGGGCCTCGTACCGTACGTCCGTGTAGTCGGCCGTGCTCACCACCAGACCGGCGTGGGTGGTGCCCGGGTCCTCGGCGGCCTTGGGGGAGAGGGTGAGCGAGGAGTCGTCGCCGTGGTTGGCGCCCATGCCGTTGAACACCGACAGCCAGCGGCCGTGGATCGTGCCGTCGATCCAGGGCTTCGGGGGCGGGGCGTCGTCGCCCCGGCACTGGCTCACGGTGAGCGCGACGAACGCGGCGAGGGTGAGAGCCAGTGCCAGTCCGGTGACGCGGCGGCCCCTGCGTGTCATGCCGTCGAGTATGGCCCGGACGCGGTCAGCCCGACCGGGACATCGGCGGCGAAGTCCTCGGCCAGCTGGCCCAGGATGCGGCGCGCGGCCTCGCCGTCACCGAAGGGATTGCCGGCGGTCGCCATCCGCCGGTACTCGGCCGGGTCGTCCAACAGCCGTTCCGCCCAGGTGACGATCGCGTCGGGGTCCGTGCCGATCAGCCGGGCCGCGCCGGCCTCCACCGCCTCGGGCCGCTCGGTCGTCGTCCGCAGCACCAGCGAGGGCTTGGCGAGGCTCGGGGCCTCCTCCTGGATGCCGCCGGAGTCGGTGAGCACGAGGTCGCACTCGGCCAGCGTCGCCGCGAAGTCCAGGTAGTCGAGCGGCTCGACGAGCTTGATGCCCCGCTGGCCGTCGAGTTCGGGCAGCAGCGCGTCCCGTACGGCCGGACTCTTGTGCAGCGGCAGCACGATCTCCACGTCCCCGCGCCGCGCGAGCCGGGTCAGTGCCCGCCCCATGCCGCGCATCCGCTCGCCCTGGTTCTCCCGGCGGTGCAGGGTGACCAGGATGCGCTTGGGGCCTGCCCGGCGGATCATGTCGGCGTCGCGGGCGCCGGCGTCGGTGCGGAACGCGGAGGTGCCGCTGCCCTCGGCCAGCACCCACAGCAGGTTGTCGATGACCGTGTTGCCGGTGGTGAACACCTGCTCGTCCGGGACGCCCTCGTCGGTCAGATGCCGGGCGGCGGCCGGGGTCGGGGCGAAGTGCCAGCGGGCGATCCGGCCGATGAGGCTGCGGTTGAGCTCCTCCGGGAACGGGTTGTCGATGACGCCGGTGCGCAGGCCCGCCTCGACATGGGCGACCGGGATCTTCTCGTAGAAGGCGGCCAGGGCACCCGCCAGCGCGGTGGTGGTGTCCCCCTGCACCACCACCAGGTCCGGCCGCTGTTCGCGCAGTACCGTGCCGAGTTCCCGGACCAGCCGGGCGGTCAGGTCGGAGAGCTGCTGCCGGGTGCGCATCACGTCGAGGGCGATGCGGACGTCGACGCCCAGCATGCCGAGCATCTGGTGGAGCATCTCGCGGTGCTGGCCGGTGGTGACGACGATCGGCTCGAACTGCGGGCCGGCGGCCATCGCCCGTGCCACGGGCGCCAGTTTGATCGCTTCCGGCCGGGTGCCGAGCACCAGCATGGCGTGCACGGGCATGGTTGTCGCAGGTGTGGACATGGGTGCCCCCCTTGGGCATGCGTGATCGGCGCAGCGATCACGTGAGGGTGATGAGAGATGAGGCGAGGACCCGCGCCGGGACCCGGCGCGGCCTGAATGTCCTCAGTGGAGCGGTACGGGTGTCGTCAGGTGCGTGCCGTCTTCAGCCAGCCCCGCTGGCCGGTGAGCATCCGCCAGAAGCCCCACCAGCCGGCCGCGAACCAGATGTAGCCGTAGAAGACGAAGACATGGGCGAGCAGGACCGACCGCACCAGGCCCAGCTCGCGCTCCCGCTTGGCGTACACGTAGCCGTACGCGTAGGCGGCGGTGAACGACAGCAGGTACGGGCCCAGCAGCCACATGGGCGAGACCAGCGGGTGTCCGACCTGGACGGAGGCCACGGTGGTGGCGCCGACGGCGACGAGGAAGGACAGCGGCAGCAGCGAGGTGAGCAGGATCAGCACCGGGCTGGAGAGGTGGTACAGCAGGTCGACCGCGGCCTTCGTGGGGACGTCCCTGAGGATGAGCGGGACGAGTCCGGCGGACTGCAAGTGGCCCTGGAACCAGCGGGATCGCTGGCGGATCAGGCGCCGCAGGCTGAGCACGGCCTGCTGGGAGACCGCGGCGGTGGTGCAGTGCTGGTTGGTCCAGCCCTTGGCGATCAGCCGTACGCCGAGGTCGAGGTCCTCGGTGAGGCTGTCGCTCCACGGGCCGTCGCCGTCCAGGGTGTCGAGCGCCGACAGCCGCATGAACTGCCCGTTGCCGCCCATGCCGACGCTGCCGATGTAGCGGCGGGCGCTCTGGAAGACGTCGCCGTAGACGACGAACTCCATGTCCTGCATGCGGGCGAGCAGCCCGAGGTGCCGGTTGTACATCCGGACGCAGACCTGGACCGCGCCCGTCCTCGGGTCGTCGAAGTACGGGTCGACCGACTGCACGACATGCGGATCGAGCCGTCCGTCGGCGTCGACCACGCACAGGACCACGTCCGCCGGGTCGTGGCCGGCGAGCAGGCCGGACGCGCGCAGATGCCGGACCCCGTCGTTGAGGGCGGCGCCCTTGCCCTTGCGGCAGTTCGGCGGGGTACGCCGATGCACGCGGACCAGGCTCGGATGGGCGGCCCGAGCGATCTGGAAGGTGCGGTCGTCCGAGCCGTCGTCGATGACCAGTGCCATGAAATTCCGGGCGGGCAGCGAAGTGATCCGCGCCAGGCTTTCGGAAAGCACTTTCTCCTCGTTGAGGCAGGCGAGAAGAAATACGTAGAGCCGATCTCTCCGGTCGGTCCGGGAACGGCGAATTCTGCGCCTCGACAACACAAAGAGACTCGTGTTGTAGCACCCGGCCATAATGATCAGAGTGATGCTCGACCACAGGAGCAGTTCAGTGATCATGACCGCTCCCGGCGCCGACCTGCATCCTTTCTCCGGCCCGCGTTCTTTGTGCCTGGCGGCGCAGTCGTATCCGGGCCAGCAATATCAGGCAAGCCGTCAGGCAATAGAACAGAAATCCGACTCCCGCCGTTGCCTGTAGCGCTTTGGCCAAAGGTAGGCCCGGTACAGCTTCTGGCGCGGCCATCGCCCCTGCCAGGGGCAGCAGAGCCCCCAGGGCGGGTCGTCCGTACATTGTCCCCCCACATTTCACAGCGCGTCCCCATCGCGCCGAGGTGAACGTAGCAGACGTCGAGGGCGACTCAGAAGTCATTCCGAAAAAGGACAAGTCCGATCTTCCGGTAGGGTCTGCCGGCACTCGGGAATTCACCCTTCGGTCCATTGACACCGTTCTGGCCGGTCAGAAGAATCGGTGACTTCCCATTGGAAAAACCTTTGCCAAGAAAAGGCAAAGTGGGGGGAATGATCGTGAGACCGTTGATCCGTCCTCGGCGACGAGGAATCTCGAAGTTTTCCGTGCTCCTGCTGCTGATCGCCGCCCTGTTGAGCGGCACTTTCCTGGCCGCCGGCGCGCAGGCCGCGCCCAAAGGTCATGGACATGGCCATGAAAGCGTCGGCGGGAAATCCGGACTGAATCGCATCGACCTCAAAGGCTGGGCGAAGGCCCAGCTCAAGGCCGACGACGCCCGCCGTGCCAAGGCCCCCGCGAAGGCCTCTGCGACCACGCTGTCGACCACCGCGGTCTTCCCGGCCCGCACCGCCACGGCCGTCACCCGCCAGGCCGCCCTGCTCCGGGCCGCCGACGCCGACGTCGCCGCCGCGGCCGACCCGAGCACCCTCGTGCTCTATGACACGGCAGGCCCCTACGGGCAGTTGGGCGAGCTGTACGCCATGGCCGCGGCCAACCTCGCGGGCCACTTCGGCACCGTGACCGCCAAGCCGGTCCAGCAGTACACGGCCGGCCTCGTCGACTCGTACACGGCCGTGATCTACATCGGCTCGACCTACTACTGCTGCGACATCCCGGACGCCATCCCGGCCGCCTTCTACCAGGACGCCGCCACCACGACCAAGCCCGTGCTGTGGATGGGCGCCAACATCTGGAACATGGCGAACTCGGTGGGCGTAGCCCAGTTCACGCAGAAGTACGGCTGGGACCCGACGACGTCGTACTACGAGGACGGCGGATCGATCGGCACCGTGACGCAGGTGACGTACAAGAACCAGGCCCTCACCAGGAAGATCCCGGCGGGCCAGGACGGCGGAGTGCTGCGCCCCAACGTCCTCACCGGCCCCGGCTACCCCGCCGTCACCCGGCTCGCGGAGGGCCTCGACGCCTCCAACGGGCACACCTTCGGATGGGCGGTCCGCTCCTCCAACCTCACCTACATCGGTGAGATCCCGTTCGCGTACGTCTCCGAGAGCGACCGGATCATCGCCCTGGAGGACCTCCTCTTCGACGCCCTCGCCCCGGCCACCGCCGAACGGCACCGCGCGCTGCTGCGCCTGGAGGACATCAGCCCCGACTCGGACCCGACCGAGCTGCGCGCCACGGCCGACTACCTCAAGTCCCAGAACATCCCGTACGGCATCAACGTGATCCCGGTCTACAAGGACCCCAACGGCACCTACAACAACGGCGTCCCGCAGACGATCACACTCGCCCAGCGCCCGCAGGTCGTCAGCGCCCTCAAGTACATGCTCGCCAGGGGCGCGGTCCTGATGGACCACGGCTACACGCACCAGTACGGCAACGTCGCCAACCCCTACAACGGCGTCACCGGCGACGACTTCGAGTTCTACCGGGCCCACGTCGACGCCTCCGACAACGTCGTCTACGACGGCCCCGTCGCCGAGGACTCCACCGTCTGGGCGCAGGGCAGAGTGACCAGCGCGCTGGCCGCGTTCGCCGCCGTCGGACTGCCGAAGCCGACGCTGTGGACCACCCCGCACTACGCGGGCTCGGCCACCGACTACAAGGCCATCAGCGCCAACTTCGCGGCCCGCCTGGAGCGTTCGCTGTACTTCTCCGGAACGCTCAGCGGCAACTCCGCCGGACCCAACGTGTTCATCGGCCAGTTCTTCCCGTACGTCGTCAAGGACGTCTACGGCACCAAGGTGCTGCCCGAGAACATCGGCAACTACGAACCCGACGCCTTCAACAACCACCCGCCGAGGCTGCCGGCCGACCTGATCGCCTCGGCCAAGGCCAACCTGGCCGTCCGGGACGGGTTCGCCAGCTTCTTCTACCACCCGTACTACCCGACCCAGCCGCTCAAGGACACGGTCAACGGCATCAAGGCCCTGGGCTACACCTTCGTCAGCCCGACGAGCCTGTGAGGGGCACCACCATCAGGGGAAGGGTCGTCGCCGCGGCAGCGGCGGCGGCCCTCCTCGCCGCCGCGGGCTGTACCACCACCGGCGCCTCCGACCACAAGAAACCGGCGGCCGGCATGCGCGGCATCACCCTGCCCTCCTGGTACCGCACCGACTACGACAGCCCCGCCGCCCCCCGCTACCTCCAGGACATCAAGGCCACCGGCGCCCGCTGGGTCACCTTCACCCCCACCTGGTACCAGCGGCTGCGCAGCGACACGGAGATGCACCGCACCGAGGAGACCGCGAGCGACGCGAGCCTCACCCGGATCGTGCACCGTGCGCATCGGCTCGGCCTGAAGGTGATGATCAAGCCGCACGTGGACCTGCCCGGCGACGGCGACCGCGCCGAGATCCGCCCCCGCGACCGGGCCGCCTGGTTCACCTCGTACCGCCGCTTCATCGCCCACTATGCCGACCTCGCGGCGGACACCGGCGCCGAGCAGTTCGCGGTCGGCACCGAACTCGCCGGGGTCTCCGGCGACCGCGAGGACTGGACCCGCGTCATCGCGGCGGTCCGCGACCGCTACGACGGCACCCTGACCTACGCCGCCAACTACGACGAGTACGCCAAGGTCCGCTTCTGGAAGCGGCTCGACCTCATCGGCATCGACGCCTACTGGCCGCTCGCGGAGAAGCCCACCACCGACGTCGGCCGACTGCGCCGCGCCTGGCGGCCGATCACCGAGGAACTCGCCGCGTTCGCCGAACGGTACGACCGGCGCGTGCTGTTCACCGAGGCGGGTTACGTCAGCCAGCGAGGCACGACCACGGCACCGTACGCCTGGGACCTCAGCGACCACACCGGCGACGCCGAACAGGCCGCCGCCTACCGGGCGTTGCTGGACACCTTCACCGGGCGCCGCTGGTGGGCCGGCGTCTGCTGGTGGATGTGGGACGACTGGCCGGACAGCGGCGAGACACCGGCGAAGCTGGCGTATTCGCCGCACGGGAAGGCGGCGGAGGGGGTGTTGCGGGAGGAGTGGGGCTCCTGAGGCACCTTGCTCCTGAGGAACCTTGCTCCTAAGGCACCCGGTACGTCTCCCCGTACACCGCCCACGTCAACGGTGTCTCCAGCTCCAGCTTGCCCTCGCGCAGGAAGCGGCGCTGGGCGGTGTCGACGCGGGACGTGTCGATGTCCGCCTTGCGGGTCCTCATCGCGGCCTTGCGGACGTCGAGGAACGCGCTCAGGTAGGCCTCCTCGGAGCCGCCCTCGGAGGGCGGGTCGGCCTTCTTCATGGCGGCCTCGCGCAGGCCGTAGAAGCTGGTGGCGTCGGTGCCGGGGCCGTGGAAGACCATGGCGTCGTAGTAGATGAACTGGCCCAGCGCGCCCAGGCCGTCGAGCTTGGCCACGCGGACCGCGGGGTCGAAGTAGACGCGGTCGCGTTCGGCGTCCTGGGCCTCGCGGAACGCCTCGACCTTCGCCTCCGCCTTCCACGCCGCGGTGAAGCCGGGGTCCAGGCCCTCGTGCGAGTCCGTGCCGTCGACCTCGCGCAGGGCGGGGAGGTAGCGGGCGAGGCCGTTGTCCGGGTGGTCCTTCGTGTAGCGCTCGACCAGGGTGAGCAGGTCGTGCGTGCCGGTGCAGAAGCCGATGACGCCGGCCGTGTAGCCCTGGCCGTCGCCGATGTCCTCGATGTAGGCGTAGGCGGTGCGCCAGTCGAGGGTGGAGTTCTCGGCGCTGGCCACGATCTGCTGGGCCAGCTCCTTCTTGGCGGGGGCGGCGAGGCCGGGCGGGAGGGCGGCGATGGCCTTGTCGTCGGCCGAACGTTTCTCCTCGGCGCGGCCCTTGGCCGCCTCGCCGTCCTCGCCGACAGCCGACTGCGAGGTGGTGTCGGGCTCCTCCGACGAGCCGGACGAGTCCGAGGGGGACAGGAAGAAGATCCCCGCCGCGATGGCGACGGGTACGGCCGCGAGCAGCGGCACACCGATGCGTCTCACCGGGTCAGCTCCGAGACGCGCACGAGCGTCAGGACCACGAGCAGCGCCAGCAGCGCCAGACAGGCGGCCGCCTGGATCAGATCGCGCCGCGGCCCCCGCGGAGCGTACGCGTAGGCGAGCGCGACCACGCAGCCCGTGAGCAGCCCGCCGAGGTGGCCCTCCCAGGACGTGACCCAGGCCGAGCCGACCAGCCAGATCAGCATGTACGCCATGAAGCGGTTCACGCCGCTCATGTTCGAGCCCGCGCGGCGGGCCAGCACGTAGTAGGCCCCCGCGAGGCCGAAGACCGCCCCCGACGCGCCCAGCGACTCCGTGCCGGGCTCGGCGAGCAGTGCCTCGGCGACGGAGCCCCCGACCGTCGCGAGGAGGTACAGCGCCAGGTAACGGATCCGGCCCAGCGCGGGTTCCACGACCCGGCCCAGCTGCCACAGCGCGAGCATGTTCATCACGATGTGCAGCAGCCCGAAGGTGCCCTCGGTCGGCTCCTGGTGCAGGAAGCCGCTGGTCAGCAGGCGCTCCCACTGCCCGGCGACCAGGCCCACGGCGTGGAAGTCGGACGGGTAGGAGGACTGGTAGACGTAGTGGCCGCCGTCCGGGCCGTCGAGGCCCGCGGTGAGCATCGCGAAACGGTCGACGATCGCCGGGCGGACCAACTCGCCGACGTACGCGAGCACGTTCAGGCCGATCAGGACGTACGTGACCAGCGGCACCGCCGACACCCGCCCGCCGACGATCGTGCGGGCCTGCCGCACCGACTTCGCGCCCTCCTTCACGCACTCCACGCAGTGGTGGCCGACCGCCGCCTCGCGCATGCAGTCCGGGCATATGTACCGGTCACAGCGGGTGCAGCGGACATGGGACTCCACCTTGGGATGGCGGAAGCAGGTGGTGACGGCGGACTCGGTGGCGTCGGGTTCCACGGCCGGCTCCTCGGGAGATGGGACGATCTGTGAGCCGGTGGGGACGGCGGCGATCAAAATAGCCAATGCCCGTGAACAGAGAGACGGTGGGGGAACGAATGGCGGCGATCAGCCTCAGCAAGGTCGAGGAGAAGGCGCCCGCGCTGGTGAGCCTGTACAAGAGCGCCGGGGTCTCGCTGAGCAAGCACGGCCTGGACGGCCTGCGGGCCGCCGTCTACCTCGTCGTCGACTACTCCGGGTCGATGAAGCCGTATTACCAGGACGGCAGTGTGCAGGCGCTCGCCGACCGGGTGCTGGGGCTGTCCGCGCACCTCGACGACGACGGCCGTGTCCCGGTCGTCTTCTTCTCGACGGACGTCGACGCCGAGACCGAGATCGCCCTCGCCGACCACGAGGGGCGTATCGACCGGATCGTGGCCGGGCTCGGCCACATGGGCAAGACCAGCTACCACCTCGCGATGGACGCGGTCATCGACCACTACCTCGACAGCGGCTCCAAGGAACCCGCCCTCGTCGTCTTCCAGACCGACGGCGGCCCGATCAACAAGCTCGCCGCGGAACGGTACTTGTGCAAGGCGGCCCGGCTGCCGCTGTTCTGGCAGTTCATCGGGTTCGGGGACGCGCAGAGCAAGCAGTTCGACTATCTCCGCAAGCTCGACGACCTGTCCGTGCCGGACAAGCGGGTCATCGACAACGCCGGGTTCTTCCATGCCGGTTCGGAGCCGCGGAAGGTGTCCGACGCCGAGCTGTACGACCAGCTGGTCGGCGAGTTCCCGAAGTGGCTGGTGGCCGCGCGGGCGCAGGGGATCATTCCGCCAGGCGCTTGAACTGCGCCTCGGTGAGGGCGAGTTCGAGGGCGCCGGCGTTCTCCGCCAGATGGGCCGGTGACGAGGTCCCCGGGATCGGGAGGACGTTGGGGGAGCGGTGCAGCAGCCAGGCCAGCGCGGTCTGCGAGGGCGTCGCGCCCAGTTCCGCGGCGACCTCGGACAGCGCCTCCTGATCACCCCCGCTGACCGGGAAGTACGGCACGAAGGCGATCCCGCGCCCCGCGGTGTGGTCGATCACCGGGTCGTGGCCGCGCTCGGCCAGGTTGTACACGTTCTGCACGCTCGCGATCGGCACGATGCGCGCGGCCTCCTCGATCTCCGCGACGGACACCTCGGAGAGCCCGATGTGCCGCACCTTGCCCTCCTCCTGGAGCTGCCGGAGCGCGCCGATCTGGTCGGCGAGGGGATAGGCCGGGTCGATGCGGTGCAGGTACAGCAGGTCGAGGCGGTCGGTGCGCAGCCGGCGCAGGCCGAGCTCGGCCTGCTGGCGCAGATAGGCGGGGTGGCCGTGGGTGATCCACTCGGCGGGGCTCGGGCGCAGGACGCCGACCTTCGTCGCGATGACGACGTCGTCGCGGTGCGGCTGGAGGGCTTCGGCGAGCAACTCCTCGTTCGCGCCGAGGGCGTAGGCGTCGGCGGTGTCGAAGAGGTTCACGCCGAGATCGACGGCCTTGCGCAGCAGGGCGATCGACTCCGCGCGGTCGGTGGGCGCGGTCCAGATGGGGGCCGTCATGCCGGAACGCTCGTGCGGGGCGTTCGCCAGTCGCATCGCGCCGTAGCCGATGCGCCGTACCGCGAGGTCGCCGCCGAGTCGGAATACCTGGGTGTTCGTCATGGCTGCGACGCTATGAGCTCACATGGATGTGAGGTTCAAGGGCCTGTGAGGGGGGTCACATGAAGATCGGGGAGCTGGCCGGGGAGACCGGCGTCAGCGTGCGGCTGCTGCGCTACTACGAGGAGCAGGGGCTGCTCGACGCCGGGCGCACCCCGGGCGGGCAGCGGGTGTACGACGCCGGCGCGCCCGTGACCGTACGCCGGATCCGTGCCCTCCTCGACGCCGGGCTGCCCACCCGGGTGATCCGTGAGGTGCTGGACTGCGTGTGCGGCAGCGAGGCCGAGGTCGAGCCCTGCCTGACACCCCTGTTGCTGGAGCAACTCCAGGGCATCGAGGAGCGGATCGCCGATCTGGAGGGCTCACGCCGGTCGCTCACGCGACTGCTCGCCCCGTTGGCTTAGCCGTACGACCGTGCCACCCTGAGGTTGATCCGACGGGAGGCGACGACGTATGGACGGCGCGCGATCGGTGAACGGACGGGCGGGCGGCCGGAGTTCGGGGCCGCCCGGCAGCGGCGAGAAGCTCGCCGACTGGGCGGACGGGCGGCTCGGTCTGTACGGGCTGGCCAAGGCCAACATGCGCAAGCTGTTCCCGGACCATCCGTCCTTCATGCTGGGCGAGATCTGCCTCTACAGCTTCATCGTCATCATCCTGACCGGCATCTATCTCACCCTGTTCTTCGAACCGAGCGGCGTCGAGGTCGTCTACCACGGCCCCTACGAACCCCTCAACGGGGTCGTGATGACCCGGGCGTTCGAGTCCACGCTCGACATCAGCTTCGAGGTGCGCGGCGGGCTGCTGATCCGGCAGATCCACCACTGGGCCGCGCTGGTCTTCGTCACCGGCATGCTCGTGCACATGATGCGGGTGTTCTTCACCGGCGCCTTCCGCAAGCCTCGCGAGGTCAACTGGGTGTTCGGCTGGACCCTGTTGATGCTCGGCATCATCACCGGCCTCACCGGCTACTCGCTCCCCGACGACCTGCTGTCCGGCACCGGCATCCGCTTCGCGCAGGGCGCCATCCTGTCCGTGCCGATCGTCGGCACGTATCTGTCGTTCTTCCTGTTCGGCGGGGAGTTCCCGGGGCACGACATCATCCCGCGGCTGTTCCCCATCCATGTCCTGCTGCTGCCGGGAATCATGCTGGGCCTGGTGACCGCGCATCTGATCCTGGTCTTCTACCACAAGCACACACAGTTCCCGGGGCCCGGCCGCGACGAGAAGACGGTCGTCGGCATGCCGCTGCTGCCCGTCTACACCGCGAAGGCCGGCGGGTTCTTCTTCCTCGTCTTCGGCATGCTGGCGTTCATGGGCGGCATCGCCCAGATCAACCCCGTGTGGGCCTTCGGACCGTACCGCCCCGACCTCGTCACCACCGGTGCCCAGCCCGACTGGTACCTCGGCTTCTCCGAGGGACTGATCCGGGTGATGCCGGGATGGGAGATCAACGCCTGGGGCCACACACTCCAGTTGGGCGTCTTCATCCCCTTCTCGCTGTTCCCGCTGATCCTGGCCGCCATCGGCGCCTATCCGTTCATCGAGGCCTGGATCACCGGCGACAAACGCGAGCACCACATCCTGGACCGGCCGCGCAACGTCCCCGTCCGCACCGGCCTCGGCGTGGCCTGGCTGAGCCTGTACGCGGTGCTGCTGATCGGCGGCGGCAACGACGTCGTGGCCATGCATCTGCATCTGTCCATCAACGCGATCACCTGGTTCGTGCGGATCGCCGTCTTCGTGGTGCCGGTGCTGTCCTTCGTCGTCACCAAACGGGTCTGTCTGGGGCTCCAGCGCCGGGACCGGGACAAGGTGCTGCACGGCAGGGAGTCCGGCATCATCAAGCGGCTGCCGCACGGCGAGTACGTCGAGGTCCACGAGCCGCTCGGGCAGGCGCAGTTGCACACCCTCACCCAGCACGAACAGAACGGCCACTACGAGATCGGCCCGCTCGTCGACACCAACGGCGTCCGCCGCCCGGTCACCGCGTCCATGCGGGTACGGGCGCGGCTGGCGCGGGCGATGTTCGGACCGGAGACGCGGATCCCGAAGCCGACGGTGGAGGAGTACCGGCAGATCACGAGCGGGGATCACCAGCACTGAGGACCACGTTGCGGCACTCCTCGGGGCTGCCCCAGGCCGTGCGCAGGGCGCGGGCCTTGGTCAGCCACAGGGACAGGTCGTACTCCGCCGTGTAGCCGATCGCGCCGTGCAGTTGGAGGGCGGTACGGGCGGTGGCGTACGCCGCCTCGCAGGCCGTGACCTTGGCGGCGGCGACGTCGGCCGGGTCCAGGGTGACGGCGGCGGCGAGAACGAGGGGCCGGGCGAACTCCAACGCGGTCTTCGCGTCGGCCAGTTGGTGCTTGACGGCCTGGAACGAGCCGACGGGGACGCCGAACTGGGTGCGCTGCCTGACGTAGGAGACCGTCCGGTCGAGGAGGGCCAGCCCGACGCCGAGGGCCTGCGCGGCGGTGGTGAGACGGGCCAGGAGGAGGGCTTTCGCCAGGGGTGGCTCGGCGGTGAGAAGGTCGTCGGGGGTGAGGGGTGTCAGCCGTCGGGCCGGGTCGAGGGACGGGCGCACCGGGCCGTGGCCGGTGGCGGCGTGCAGGCCGTCGGGGGTGAGGACGAGACGCAGGTCGGCCGCGTCGCCGTCGAGCGCGTACGGGCCGCCGTACGCCACCGTCGCCAGGGTCTCGCCCGACACGAGCCGCTTGACGAGGTCGGGCGTGGGCAGCAGTACGGCGGCGGCTACGGTCTCGACGAGCGGGCCGGGGACGACATGACGCCCCAACGCCGAGAAGGCCAGGGCGAGTTCGACCGGGCGGACGCCGACACCGTCGTACTCCTCCGGGGCAGCCAGCGCGAACACGCCGGCCGCCGCGAGCCGGCCCCACAGCGCGCGCCCGCTCCCGTGCTCGCCGCGACTCCACTCCCGTACGACGGACGGGGTGTCCGCGCCGGTCAGCATCGCCTCCAACGAGTCGGTGAACGCCCGCTGTTCGTCGTCGAGCGCGAGCCGCATCATCGTCGCCCCTTCGGCAGGCCCAGCAGGCGCTCGGCGATGATGTCCCGCTGGATCTCGTTCGTCCCCGCGTAGATCGGACCGGCCAGCGCGAAGACGTACCGCTCCGCCCACTCCGTGTCCGCCAACTCGCCCTCCGCGCCCAGCAGATCGAGGGCCGTCTCGGTGAGCGCGATGTCGTACTCGGACCAGAAGACCTTGTTCAGGCTGGACTCCGGGCCGAGGGACGCGCCGTCGAGGAAGCGGGAGGCGGCGGCGTAGGTGAACACCTGGTAGGCGCGGGCGCCGATCAGGGCGTCGGCGACCCGGGCCCGCATGCCGTCCGGGCCGCCCTGCGTGCGCCACAGGGCGTGCAGCCGGTCCGCCGCCGCCAGATAGCGGCCGGGGGAGCGGAGCGTGAGCCCGCGTTCGTTGCCCGTCGCCGCCATCGCGATCCGCCAGCCCTGACCCGGTTCCCCGATCACGTCCGCGTCCGGCACGAACACCTCGTCCAGGAACAGCTCGGCGAACGCCGGCTTGCCGTCGAGACGGGCGATCGGACGGACCGTGACACCGGGCGCCCGCAGGTCGAACATCAGGTACGTCAGGCCCTGATGGGGCTTCGCGGCATCCGGATCGCTGCGGAACAGTCCGAAGGCGCGGTCCGCGAACGCGGCCCGGGACGACCACGTCTTCTGGCCGCTCAGCAGCCAACCCCCGTCCGTACGGACCGCCTTGGAGCGCAGTGCCGCCAGATCCGAACCCGCCTCAGGCTCGGACCACGCCTGCGCCCAGACCACCTCACCGCGAGCCATCGGCGGCAGCACCCGCGCCCGCTGCTCCTCGGTGCCGTGGTCGAAGAGCGTCGGTGCGAGCAGGCTGATCCCGTTCTGCCCGACCCGGCCCGGCGCGCCCGCCGCCCAGTACTCCTCCTCGAACAGCAGCCAGCGCACCAGCCCCGCGTCCCGCCCGCCGTACTCCATCGGCCAGTCGACCACCGACCAGCGGTCCGCGGCCAGTTCGGCCTCCCACGCGCGATGGGCCGCGAAGCCCTCCGCCGTCTCCAGGGAGGGCAGCGGAGCGGCCGGGACATGGGCCGCGAGCCACGCCCCGGCCTCCTCCCGGAACGCCTGCTCCCCGGGCGTGAACGCGAGATCCATCGCCGAACCCTCCCGCCACCGACCTTCCCTAACAAGTGTTTGGTAGGTTAGCGTGCCCCCATGACAGGCGTCGAGAGTCCGGTGTACGAGCCGGGGCACGGGCTGCTGAAGGGCCGCACCGCCGTCATCACCGCCGCGGCCGGCGCCGGCATCGGCGGGGCGACCGCGCGGCGCTTCCTGGAGGAGGGCGCCCGTGTGCTCGTCAGCGACGCGCATGTGCGCCGGCTCAAGGAGTACGAGGCCGAGCTGACCCGGGAGTTCCCGGGCGCGGTGACGGCCGTGCCGTGCGATGTCACCGACGAGACGCAGGTGACGGCGTTGTTCGAGGCCGCGGTGCGGGAGCACGGCCGGCTCGACGTCGTCGTCAACAACGCGGGGCTCGGCGGGACGTCGGACCTCGTCGACATGAGCGACGAGCAGTGGGCGCGGGTGCTGGACGTGACGCTGAACGGGACCTTCCGGTGCACGCGGGCGGCGCTGCGGCTCATGAAGGAGACCCGCAGCGGTGTCATCGTCAACAACTCCTCCGTCGTCGGCTGGCGCGCCCAGGCCGGGCAGGCGCACTACGCCGCCGCGAAGGCCGGCGTGATGGCGCTGACCCGGTGCGCGGCGATCGAGGCCGCCGGGTTCGGGGTGCGCGTCAACGCGGTCGCGCCCAGCCTCGCCATGCACCCGCACCTCGTGAAGGTGACGTCGGCGGAGCTCCTGGAGGAGCTGACCGCGCGGGAGGCGTTCGGGCGGTACGCCGAGCCCTGGGAGGTGGCCAACGTGATCGTGTTCCTGGCGTCGGGCTACTCGTCGTACATGACCGGTGAGATCGTCCCCGTCAGCTCCCAGCACCCGTAGGACGACAATGGATCTGTGCCGACCAAGAAGAAGCCCCAGGTGACCGCCGCCCCCGCCCGGCGGCGCGAACTCCTCGACACCGCCGCCGAGGTCTTCGCCGAGCAGGGCTACAACGCCACCACCGTCCGCAAGATCGCGGACCACGCGGGCATGCTCGCGGGCAGCCTCTACTACCACTTCGACTCCAAGGAGTCGATGCTGGAGGAGATCCTGCGGACCTTCCTCGACGAGCTCTGGGCGGGCTACGACACCGTCCTGGAGGCCGAGTCGGGCCCGCGCGAGACCCTCGAAGCCCTCGTCACCGAGTCCTTCCGGGAGATCGACCGGCACCGCGCCGCCGTCGCGATCTACCAGAAGGAGAGCAAGCAGCTCGTCGCGCAGGAGCGGTTCGGCTTCCTCGTCGAGTCGCAGCGCAGGTTCGAGAAGGCGTGGCTGTCCACGCTGGAACGCGGGGTCGCCGCCCGGGTCTTCCGGGCCGACCTCGACATGCGGCTGACGTACCGCTTCGTGCGCGACACCGTCTGGGTCGCCGCGTCCTGGTACCGGCCCGGCGGACAGCACAGCCCGGAGGAGATCGCCCGGCAGTACCTGTCGATGGTGCTGGACGGGATCGCCGTACGCGAGTAACCCATCAAGTGCCCTTTGATCCGAGGGAGTTGTCATGGCCGAGGCCTACATCGTCGAAGCGGTGCGGACGCCTGTCGGGCGGCGCAAGGGAGGACTGAGCGCGGTCCACCCGGCCGACCTGGGGGCGCATGTGCTCAAGGCGCTCGTCGCGCGGGCGGGCGTCGATCCGGCCGCCGTCGAGGACGTCGTCTTCGGATGTCTGGACGCGGTGGGGCCGCAGGCCGGGGACATCGCGCGGACCGCGTGGCTGGCGGCCGGGCTGCCCGAGGAGGTGCCGGGCGTGACCGTGGACCGGCAGTGCGGCTCCTCCCAGCAGGCCGTGCACTTCGCGGCGCAGGGCGTGCTGTCCGGGACGCAGGACCTCGTCGTCGCCGGTGGCGTGCAGAACATGTCGATGATCCCGATCGCCTTCGCGACCCGGCAGGCCGCCGAGCCGCTCGGGCTGACGCAGGGGCCGTTCGCGGGCAGCGAGGGCTGGCAGGCGCGGTACGCGGGCAAGCCGGTGAACCAGTTCGTCGGCGCCGAGATGATCGCCGCGAAGTGGGGGATCAGCCGGCAGGACCAGGAGGAGTTCGCGCTGCGCTCCCATCAGCGGGCGGTCCGGGCGATCGACGAGGGGCGCTTCGCGCGGGAGACCGTGGCGTACGGGGACGTCGACGTCGACGAGGGGCCGCGCCGGGACACCTCGCTGGAGAAGATGGCCGGGCTGAAGCCGGTCGTCGAGGGCGGCACCATCACGGCCGCCTGCTCGTCCCAGGTCTCCGACGGCGCCGCGGCGATGCTGCTGGCCTCCGAACGGGCGGTACGGGAACACGGGTTGCGGCCCCGCGCCCGCGTGCACCACCTGTCCGTCCGCGGCGAGGACCCCATCCGCATGCTCACCGCGCCCATCCCGGCCACCGCCCACGCCCTGAAGAAGACCGGCCTGTCCATCGACGCCATCGACCTCGTCGAGATCAACGAGGCCTTCGCGCCGGTGGTGTTGGCGTGGCTGAAGGAGACGGGCGCCGACCCGGAGAAGGTCAACGTCAACGGTGGCGCGATCGCGCTGGGGCATCCGCTGGGGGCGACGGGCGTGAAGCTGATGACGACGCTGTTGCATGAACTGGAGCGCACGGGTGGGCGGTTCGGGCTTCAGACCATGTGCGAAGGCGGCGGGCAGGCCAACGTGACGATCATCGAGAGGCTCTGAGGCTTCACGGAGTGGCGGGGAGGCCCGAGATGACCTCCTCGGCCTCCTTCATGACCCGCTCCACCAGCTCCGCGCACGACGGCAGGTCGTCGATCACCCCGGCGACCTGCCCCGAGGCCATCACGCCGAGGTCCGTACGCCCGTCCACCATCGCGGACTTGAGCAGCATCGGAGTGTTGGCGGCGAGCAGCACCTGGCTCCAGGTGAGCTCCTTGCCGTGCTTCAGGGCGAGACCGTCGCGCAGCATCCGTCGCCAGGTGAGCCCGGACAGGGCGCGAAAGCCGGCCGCGCTGCGCACCGCGCGCAGCAGCCGCCGCGAACGGCCCGACTGCTCCAGGGAGTCCACCAGGTCCGTGCGGAGCATACGGTGCGGCAGTCCGTCCACCGCGCGGGTCACCGCCACGTCCTTGACGCCGGCCGCGAGATAGCGCTGCTTCACCGCGTCCGGCACCGTCGAGTCCGACGTCAGCAGGAACCGCGTCCCCATCGCCACGCCCGCCGCCCCGTACGCCAGCGCCGCGACCAGCCCGCGCCCGTCGAAGAAGCCGCCCGCCGCGATGACCGGGATGCCGACCGCGTCGACGACCTGGGGGAGCAGCACGGTCGTCGCCACGTCGCCGGTGTGCCCGCCGCCCTCGCCGCCCTGGACGAGTACCGCGTCGGCTCCCCATGCCGCGACCTTCTCGGCATGGCGGCGGGCCCCGACGGACGGGATGACCACGACGTCCGCCGCCTTGAGCGTGGCGATCAGGTCGGGGGAGGGCGCCAGCGCGAACGACGCCACCCGGACGCCCTCGGCGAGCATGATCGACACGCGCTCCCCGGCGTCCGCCGCGTCCGCCCGCAGATTCACGCCGAAAGGTGCGTCCGTGCGGCACTTGACCTCCCGTATCGCGTCCCGCAGCTGGTCGAGTGTCATCGTCGCGGAGGCCAGGATGCCCAGCGCGCCCGCGTTCGCCGTGGCCGACACCAGGCGGGGGCCCGCGACCCAGCCCATGCCGGTCTGCACGATCGGGTGGCGGATGCCGACGAGCCGGGTCAGTGCCGTGTCCATCAGACGGCGACCTCCCGGGTGCGGGCGCCGGCCGGGTCGAGCACCTCGCGGATCAACTTCAGTTCCTGAGCGGTCGGTTCGCGGGTGGACGGCACCTCGGAGGGGAGCGTGAGCGTGAAGCCCGTCGCCTCCGTCACCTGCTCGACCGTCACCCCGGGATGCAGCGAGGCCAGCCGCATCGAGTGGTCCGGCGTCGCGAAGTCGAAGACGCCGAGATCGGAGACGACCCGCGGGACGCGGTGATGACGCGCGCCGGCGGCATGGTCGTACCCCACCCCGCACACCATGTCGACCTTCTCCACGAACACCCGCCGGGAGTGCTTCGGCACCCAGTAACTCGTCGGGTTGTTCAGGGTGTTGACCGGCGCGCCCCGCACCCCCAGCAACTGCCGTTTGGGGCGCTCCCAGTCGCCGATGCAGGAGATGTTCTGGTTGCCGTACCGGTCGATCTGGCTGGCCCCCATCATCACGTGCCTTCGGCCGCCAGTGACCAGGGTCAGATGCTGCCGGTACGGCAACCAGCCCTCGACAGTGCCCTCGGGGTCCACGATCATCGCCTCGCCGTCGGTGAGCAGCAGGTCCGGTGCGAAGGTGAGGCGGGCCAGCCGGGCGCCCACGGAGGGGATCAGGCCCATGGGGCTCGCCAGGATCTCGCCGGCGTCGCGCCAGGCCTCGGCGCAGGCGATCACACAGTACTCGGCGCGGGTCGCGGTCATGTCGTCCTCCCGGCGAGGTATTCCGCGGCGAACTCCGGCCAGGGGGTGGTCGCGTACGCGCGCTGGGCGTCCTCGTCGCGGCCGTAGTCGGGTGCGCAGGACGTGAAGTGCGCGCCGCCCGGCGCCTCGACGACTCCGCTCACCACGTTTCGTTTGAGCAGCAACGACTGGGGTGGTCCCTCCTTCGCGAACTCGGCCGTCTCGACGATCCGTTCGCAGGAGACGTACGCCGCGTCGGCCGCCTCGCAGAAGAGGTCGTCGAAGTAGGGGTCCGGGCCCAGGTACTGCCCGTTGCCCTGCCGGTCGGCGCGGTTGACGTGCACGAGGGCCGCGTCGAGCCGCAGGGCGGGCACGGCGACGAACGTCTCTCCGTCCTCGTACGGCGAAGTCACCGTCCGCAGGCCGGGGTTGACCCGCATGACATCCGAGCCGAGACCGGCCCGCACCGGCAGGAACGGCAGCCGGTTGGCGGCCGCGTGCAGTCCCCACATGAACATCGCCTCGTCGATCTCGGTCAGTGCGAAGGCGCCGCTCTCGCGGGCGGCCCGGTAGTGGGGTTCGAGGGGGATGGAGTCGAGGGTGACGAAGGGGGCGACGAGTGCGCGCAGGCGTCCGGCGGCGGCGAGCATGCCGACGTCCGGGCCGCCGTAGGAGACGACCGTGAGATCGGTGATGCCGGTGCGCAGCAGGGCTCTGACCAGCTCCATCGGCTTGCGGCGGGAACCCCAGCCGCCGATGCCCAGGGTCATGCCGCTCTCCAGCCGGGAGACGGCCTCGTCGGCGGTCATGGTCTTGTCGGTCACCTAGGAATCACCCTTCCCGAACCTGCTCCGCACCCGGTCCGCGACCCCGCTCACGCTCGCCTCGAACGTGAACCCCTGCTCGAAGCGGTAGCTGCGGCGGACGTCGACCGGGTCGATGCCGTTGATGGCGGCCTTGGCGAGGCGCAGCAGTTCCCCGTCCTTCGCGGCGATATCCCGCGCCAACTCCAGGGCCGTGTCGAGCAGTTCCGCGCGCGGCACGACCGCCCACACCGACCCGTGCGCGTGCAGCTCGGCCGCGGTGACGGTGCCCGAGGTGAAGTACAGGGCACGCATCAGGTGTTGGGGGACCAGCCGGGCCAGATGGGTGGCGGCGCCCAGGGCTCCGCGGTCCAGCTCGGGCAGCCCGAAGGTGGCGTCCTCGCTCGCCACGACCACGTCCGCGTTCCCGACCAGCCCGATGCCGCCGCCCAGGCAGAAGCCCTGCACGGCCGCGACCACCGGGACCTCGCACTCGTACACCGCCGAAAAGGCCTCGAAGCACCCGCGGTTGACCCCGACCAGTGCGTCCGGGCCCCGCGCCTGGAGCTCCTTGATGTCGACGCCCGCGTTGAACCCCCGCCCCTCGGCGGCCAGCACCACACAGCGCGTCCCCGGGTCACGGCCGGCGGCGCGCACGGCGTCGGCCAGCGCGTACCAGCCGTCCACCGGAAGGGCGTTCACCGGCGGGAAGTCGACCGTGACGACGCAGATCCCGTCTGTTCGGATCCCTTTTTCCTCGGCTGAGGTGGAGACACCCATGGAAGCATCAGCTACCTTTCCACCAAACGTTTGTTAGGTGGAGGGTAGCGGCGAATGGAGCTGAAGGGGAGGGTCGCCGTCGTCACGGGAGGAACCCGGGGCGTGGGCGCCGGGATCGCGCGCTCCTTCGCGGCGGCGGGCGCCGAGGTCGTGGTCTGCGCTCGCCGTCCGCCCGAAGTCCCTGTGAGAGGCGTGGAGTTCATGGCCCTCGACGTCCGCGACCGGGACGCCGTAGCCGCCCTCTTCGCCGCCCTGCCCCGCGTCGACGTGCTCGTCAACAACGCGGGCGGCGGCCCCTACCGGCTGCTCGCCGACGCGGACGCGGCACGGCACGCGCGCGTGATCGAGCTCAACCTCCTTGCCCCGCTGACGGTTTCCCTCGCCGCCTACGACCACCTCCGGCGCGCGAAGGGCTCCGTCGTCATGGTGGGCAGCGTCAGCGGCGGCCGCCCCTCGCCCGGATCGGCGGCGTACGGGGCGGCGAAGGCCGGGCTGGAGAACCTCGCCCGCTCGATGGCGGTGGAGTGGGCGCCGGACGTCCGCGTCAACACCCTGGTCGTCGGCATGGTCCGCACCGAACTCGCCCACCTGCACTACGGCGACGAGCGGGGGGTCGGGGCGGTCTCGCGCACGGTTCCGCTCGGGCGGCTCGCCGAGCCGGCCGACGTCGGCGCCGCGGCCGTGTTCCTCGCCTCGGACGCTGCCGCGTACATCAGCGGGGCCTCACTTCAGGTGCACGGGGGCGGGGAGCGGCCGTTGTTCCTGGACGCCGCAACTGCCCACAGGGAGACGTGATCTACCCCCGGTGAGACGTGAACGGTTCATGAGGAGGCGTGAGATGAGCGGAATCTGCGACGGCCGCGTCGTCGTCGTCACCGGCGCGGGGCGGGGACTGGGCCGCGCCCACGCGCTGGCCTTCGCGGCGGCGGGGGCGCGGGTCGTGGTCAACGACCTCGGCGTGGGGCTCGACGGCACGCCCGGCGCCGACAGCCCGGCGGCCCAGGTCGTGGCGGAGATCCGTGCGGCGGGCGGCGAGGCGGTGGCGCACGGCGGCGACATCGCGACGACCGAAGGCGCGCGGAGCCTGATTGCCGCCGCGCTGGAGACGTACGGCCGCCTCGACACCCTCGTCAACAACGCCGGTTTCCTGCGCGACCGGATGCTGGTGAACCTCGACGAGGACGACTGGGACGCGGTGCTGCGGGTCCACCTGAAAGGCCACTTCCTCCCGCTGAAGCACGCGGCGGCGCACTGGAGGAGCGAGGCGAAGGCGGGTCGTACGCCGGTGGCCCGGGTCGTCAACACCAGCAGCGGAGCAGGGCTGTCGGGATCGCTCGGGCAGGGCAACTACAGCGCCGCGAAGGCCGGGATCGTCGGGCTGACGCTGGTCGCCGCCGCCGAACTCGCCCGCTACGGCGTCCAGGTGAACGCGATCGCGCCCGCGGCCCGGACCCGGATGACGGCACGGACCTTCGCCGAGACGATGGCGGTGCCCACGGCCGGGTTCGACGCGATGGCCCCGGAGAACGTCTCGCCGCTCGTGGTCTGGCTGGGCTCGGCGGCGAGTGAGGGCGTCACCGGGCGGGTCTTCGAGACGGAGGGCGGCCGGGTGGCCGTCATGGAGGGCTGGCGGGCAGGCCCGAGCGCCGACAAGGGGGCGCGCTGGGAGCCGGACGAAGTCGGGGACGCCGTACGGAAGTTGCTGGCGCGGGCCGAGCCGCCGGGGGCGGTCCACGGGACGACGTAGGAAGTCCTACTCGGCGAGGCGTGCTGCCGCCTCCCGCTGGTGCTCCGTCATCACGTCCAGGAAACGGATCACCGTCTCCAGCTCCTCCGTGGTGAACCCCTCGCACTTCTTCGCGATCTCGACCGCGTAGTCCTCGAAGAACTCGAAGAGTTCCGCGAGCTTCTCGCGGTTCAGCTCGACGAGCACCCGGCGCTTGTCCGTGGGGTGCTTGACCCGGCGCACGATGCCCTTGGCCTCGAGCCGGTCGACCAGGCCGGTCACGGAGGCGGGGGCCAGCCGGGTCAGTTCGGCGAGCTCCTTCGCGGTGAGCGGGCCGTGCCGCTCCAGGAAGTCGAGGGCCTTCGTCTCTGTGGGGTTCAGGCCCTGCCGGGCGGCGACCGCAGCGTGGAACATCACCGTGGCCCCACTGTTCTCCCGGCCGGCCGTGAAGAGGCGCAGCAGGGTGTCGGCGCGTCGCTGGTCGTCGCTGGGGACGGCCCGCTCCAGATTCGGGACGGGGCCGTTCGAGGTGGGCCCGCTCGCCGTGTCGCTGCTCATGGCGCCAGGCTAGCAAAAAGTTCGTTCGGTCGAACTAACTACTTGCGATCAAGGTGGTGCCGATGAAAGTCTTTCGTTCGGTCGAACGAAATAAATAGCCGATGGGGGACCCCGCCATGACGACCACAAGCCTCACCACCGCCACACCACCCGCCACCGCCGAGCCGCCGCACCCCCGCCGCTGGGCCGCCGCGACGGTCATGATGATCGCCGCCCTGATGGACCTGCTCGACGTGACGATCGTGAACGTCGCGATCCCGTCCATCGGCCGGGACCTGCGCGCCACACCCACCGATCTGCAATGGCTGATCTCCGCCTACCTGCTCGGCTTCGCGGCCACGCTGATCGTCTCCGGCCACCTCGGGGACCGCTTCGGCCGCCGGGGCCTCTTCCTCGCCGGCACCGCCGGGTTCGGACTCGCCAGTCTCGGCTGCGGGATCGCCCAGACGCCCGGGCAGCTGATCGCCGCGCGCGCCGTGCAGGGCGTGATGGCGGCCGTCCTGATGCCGCAGGTGCTCGGCTCGTTCCGGACGCTGTTCCACGGCAAGGAACGCGGCGCCGCTTTCGGGATGTACGGCTCGGTGGCCGGGTTCGCCTCGGCGGTCGGCCTGCTGCTGGGCGGGCTGCTGACCGACGCCGACCTGTTCGGGCTGGGCTGGCGGTCGGTGTTCCTCGTCAACGTGCCGATCGCGATCGGGACGCTCGTGGCGGGCCTGCTGCTGGTGCCGTCGACCAAGGAGCGGTCGGCCGGGCGACCCGACGCGCTGGGCAGCGTCGTGCTGGCGGGCGGGCTCCTCGCCATCGCGCTGCCGCTGGTGCAGGGGCGCGAGAACGGGTGGCCGCTGTGGGGCTGGTTGTGCCTAGCCGCCGGGGTCTGCGCGGTCGTCGGGCTCGCCCTGTTCGAGGCGCGACGGCGCCGGGCGGGGACGACACCGCTGCTGCCGGCGCGCGCGTTCCGCTCGCCCGCCTTCTCCGTGGGGGTCGTGGTCCAACTGCTGTGCTCGGTCGGGATGCAGGGCTTCTTCCTGGTCTTCATCGTCTGGCTCCAGGGCGGCCAGGGCTACTCGCCCCTGCAGGCCGGGGTCGTCGCCGTCGCCTACTCGGCCGGGGCGTTCCTGACCGCGCCCGTCGCCGACACGCTCGCCACGAAGTACGGGCGCTGGGTCCTCGGCGCCGGAGCGCTGCTGATGGCGGCCGGCTTCGCCTGGGTGTGGGCGGCGGTCACCGGCGCCGCCGACACCCACACCGGCGCGTGGCCGCTGGTGCCGGGCCTCGTCGTCGCGGGCGCCGGGCTCGGCTTCCTCGTCGTACCGCTGGTGAACGTGGTGCTGTCCGCGGTGCCGGGGGAGCTGGCCGGCGGAGCCTCCGGCATCCTCTCCACGGCCCAGCAGTTCGGCGGCGCACTCGGCGCGGCGATCATCGGCACGGTCTTCTTCGCCCACACCGACGACGGCCTCACCCGCGCGCTCACCACCGCGATGCCCTGGGTGACCGGCGGATTCGTGGCCTGCGCGCTGCTGTGCGCGGCGCTGCCCCGCAAGGCCGTGAGCGAGTACGAGGGCTGAGGCGCCGGACGTACGAAGGTTCCCGGAGGTCCGCCTCCGGGAACCTCTACCTGTCCCTGGAGGTCCACCCCCGGGAACCTCTACGTATCGCACTCCAACACCGTCCGGCACACCCCGCACCGCGCCCGCATCCGCCCCCGCACCGGCACCCGGATCTTCTGGTGGCAGGTCGGGCACGGAAACGACACCCGCAGCTGCCCGCCCCCGTCCGGACTGAACGCGTACGGCACCCCCGCCGGCGAGGCCGCCGCCTGCCTGCGCTCCCGCGCGTACCGCCGTCGCCCCGCCCACCCCGCCGCGGTCAGCGGGGGCTGCTGCTCGTCCTCCCGCGCCCGCGCCATCCCCTTCACATACGCGGTGTAGGCCTGCGGACTGGTGAACCACACCGACGGGTCCTCCCCGAACACCAGCGACCGCTTGGCGAGGACGTACCCGAACTCCTCCGGCGTCAGATACCCCAGCTTCTGCGAGGACGCGGAGTCCTCCCGGTACGCGTCCAGCAGCAGCCACCCGGCACCCAGGTAGGTCGCCGCCGTGTCCGTGAGGATCTCGTTGTCCCGGGTCCCCGGGAAGGACAGTCCGAGGCGGTGCAGATACACATGCATCACCTCGTGCGCGAGCGCCGCCCCGATGTCCCGCCGATGGGCCCGGAACCGGTCGTTGAGTTCCACGAAGTACTCGGGCCCGGCGGCGAGTTCGACGTTCGCCGCATGCGTCATCGCACGGAAGCCGACGATCATCCGCGCATCCGGGAGCCGGTAGTGCCGCACCATCTCGCGCGCCACCCGCTGCGCCCCCAGATGGAGGTCGTCGGTGTCGCAGAACGCCACATCCGCCGGGGCCACACTGGTCGCGAAGGTCTGGACGGTGTCGTACGACAGCCGTTTCCACAGCGCGGTGATCGCGGCCCGCACCGTCTCCAGATGCGGATAGCCGTGCTCGACCGGTCCGTCGTTCGCCACGCCCATACCCCCAAGACGCCGAGAACCCGTTTCCACTCTACGAGGTCATCGGCTGCGGACGTACGGCGCCGAAGCCGCCCGCTCCAGCTCCAGGACCCACACGTCATTCAGACCGTCCCGCAGTACCGGCCCGGGCACGTACAGCGACCGCTGCGGGCCCACCGACCAGTACCGGCCGAGGTTGAAGCCGTTGATCCACACGAAGCCGCGGGTCCAGCCCGGCAGTTCCAGCAGCGCGTCCCCGGCGCCGCGCACGTCGAGGGTGCCCCGGTAGAGGCCGGGTGCGCCGTCCTCGGGAAGAGCGTGCAGCCGTACGTCCTCGACGTCGTCCAGCGCGTCCAGCCGCAGCCCCCGCGCGCGTACCCCGTGCAGAAACTGCCGCTCGTGCAGCAGCCCGCCGGTGATCCCCTTGGGCTCCCCGGTGCGCGGCCCGTAGTTGACCCGCCCCAGCGACTCCACCCACAGCTCCACGCGCGCGTGCCCGGCGACCGGCTCCTTCAGCCGCTCGTCCGCCTCCGTCAGCACCCCGGCCCGTTCCCCGTCGACGTACACGACCGCCAGATCACGCAGCCCGCGCGCCAGGAACGGGTAGGGCTGCCGCGGCCCCGGCACGGTCACCTCGTAGCGCACCAGCCCGCGGTCCACGTCGAGTTCCTCGAAGGTCGGCGGAACGGGGGAGGTGACGACCGGCCCGCCCCGCGCCTCCAGCACGTCCGGCAGGGAAGCCCACCCCGTGAGCCTGGCCTCCGCTCCTTCCGCCAACTGCGGGGGCGGCGGCGGAAGTTCGGGCAGCGGTCCGTCCGCGTACGGGGCCAACACCTCACGGAAGCGCCAGAACTTCTCCGTCGGGTGCCCGAACTCGTCGATCGGGGCGTCGTAGTCGTACGACGTCACATCCGGCTCCAGCACCCCGTCGTGCAGATCGCCGCCGCCCCGGTTCGCCCCCGCCCAGCCCGCGAAGCTCGTCCCGCCGTGCGCCATGTACAGGTTCACCGACGCACCGCACTCCAGGATCTCCCGCAGCGCCGCCGCCGCGTCCGCCGGATCCCGTACGACATGATCGGCGCCCCAGTGGTCGAACCAGCCGCACCAGAACTCCATGCACATCAACGGTCCTTCGGCGCGGTGCCGGCGCAGGGCCGCGAAGGCCTCGTGGGCCTGGGAGCCGAAGTTGACCGTGGTCAGCACGCCGGGCAGCGAGCCGCCGGTCAGCATGTGGTCCTCGGGGCCGTCCGAGGTGAACAGCGGGACGCTGACGCCCTGGGCGCGCAGCAGCTGCGCCAGCCACCGCAGGTACTCCGCGTCCGAGCCGTAGCTGCCGTACTCGTTCTCCACCTGCACCATGAGCACCGGACCGCCCCGGTCGACCTGCCGCGACACGACCTCGGGCAGCACCTGGCCGAACCACCGCTCCACCTGCCGCAGATACACCGCGTCACTCGTCCGCGCCCGCCCCGCCAGCCAGTGCGGCAGCCCGCCGTTCTCCCACTCGGCGCAGATGTACGGGCCGGGCCGCACGATCGCCCACAGACCCGCCGCCCGCGCCGCGTCCAGGAACCGGCCCAGGGCCGCCACGTCCTCGTACATCCCCGGCCGCGGCTCGTGCAGATTCCACGGGACGTACGTCTCCACACAGTTCAGGCCCATCGCCCGCAGCATCGCCAGCCGGTGCCCCCACTGCGCCTCGTGCACCCGGAAGTAGTGCAGCGCGCCGGACAGCAGCCGCACCGGCCGTCCGTCCAGCAGAAACTCCTCGTCCCCCACCGCGAACTCGCTCATGCGCCCCACCCTCACCCCTGGTGCCGATCACCGTCCATGGACAAAGATCGACGGGACTTGGACCGAAGAGCGACGGGACTTGGACCGAAGAGCGACGGGACTGGACCGAAGAGCGACGGGACGTGGACCGAAGGGAGAGACCCGTTGACGTACCACACCTGGATGAGGTTCTTCACCCCTCGCCCCGCCCACCACCGCCTCGGCCTGGTCTGTCTCGGCGTCGGCCTCCAGTACGGCGCCCTGCCCACCGTCGGCCCCCGCGTCCTCGACCACCACGTCGCTGTCGTCATCAGCACCGGCCACGGCTGGTACGACCACCCCGACGGACGCCGTACGACCATCACCGCACCCGCCCTGCTCTGGCTCACCCCCGGCACCCCGCACCACTACGCGCCCGACCCCGAAACCGGCTGGGACGAGGGCTTCGTCGACTTCACCGGGCCCGCCACCGCCTCCTACACCGAACTCGGCTACATCGAACCCGACCGCCCCGTCGTCCCCCTCTCCGACGCCTCCGCACCCCGCGCCGTCATCGGCCGCATGGCCCGCGCCGCCCGCCGCGACAACCCCCTCCTCGAAGTCGAGACCGGCGCCGCCGTCCACGAACTCCTCGTCGCCCTGCGCCGCGCCCGCGCCGACCTCACCCCCGACGGCGAACACCTCCTCAAGGCCCTCGCCCGCGACGCCTGCCTGCCCCTGTCCGTCGCCGACCACGCCGCCCGGCACGGCATGACCCTCGCCGAACTGCGCACCGCCGTCCGCCTCGGCGCCGGCTGCAGCCCCAAGGACTACCTCCTCGGCATCCGCCTCGGCCGCGCCAAGGAACTCCTCGCCACCACCGAACTCCCCGTCGCCGCCGTCGCCCGCCGGGTCGGCTACGACGACCCCGCCTACTTCTCCCGCCTGTTCACCCGCCGCGTCGGCACCCCACCCGTCCGCTTCCGCGCCCAGCAGGGCCGCGTCGTCCCCGGCGGCTGGAGCGACCGGGTGCCCGACCCCGAGGATCCGCCGATCATCCCCGGCACCCGGGCACCGTAGGGTTGACGCCCATGACCACCAGCAACCCCGGTACCGGTGCCGTCGACCCCGCCGTGCGCGAGGAACTCGCCCGGCTGCGCGACAGCATCGACAACATCGACGCGGCCGTCGTCCACATGCTCGCCGAACGCTTCAAAGCCACCCAGCAGGTCGGCCTCCTCAAGGCCCGGCACCAGCTCCCGCCCGCCGACCCGGCCCGCGAGGCCCGCCAGATCGAACGGCTGCGCAGCCTCGCCGAGAACGCCAAACTCGACCCGGCCTTCGCTGAGAAGTTCCTCAATTTCATCATCGCCGAGGTGATCCGCCACCACGAGCGCATCGCCGAGAACGCCACCAACGGCACCACGCCCACAGCGAACTGACCTCCCCGGACGTCCCCCAGGGCGTGACAGAACGCCCCCCGCAGGGGCATGCTGCGCTGTGCACTCCTTGTCAGCTGACGGGCACACACGGTCAGCGCCTCGGACATAAGCTGGTTGTCCCATGCGGGAGGGACGTCGGGCCATGCCGTCGGATGCCAAGATCCTCATCGTCGACGACCACGAGGACACGCTGTACGCGCTGGAGAGCGCCCTCGCCCCCCTGGGCTACCGGCTCGGCAGGGCCACCAGCGGCGACGAGGCCCTCAAGCAGGTCCTGCGCGGCCAGGTCGGCCTGCTCCTCCTCGACGTCCGCATGCCCGGCGTCAGCGGCCTCGACGTCGTCCGCTACATGCGCCGTGTCGAACAGACCCAGCACATCCCCGTCGTCCTGCTCACCGGCTTCGGCCCCGACCAGGAACTCACCGCCACCGCCTTCGGCCTCGGCGTCGCCGACCTCATCATGAAACCCATCGACCCCTGGACCCTGCGCACCAAGGTCCGCTACCTCTACGACACCCACCGCCGCCGGCTCGCCCTCGAAGAGGAGAACCGCGCCCTGCGCGCCCTCGTCAAGGACGGCCCCGAAGCCCCCGGCCGCCCCGCACGCCCCGCCCTGCCCCACCCGGACTCCCGAGTCCCCGTCCAACGCACACAAGGGGCGCACGCCGACAGTCTCGAACAGGACCGGACATAGGCCGCGTACCGATCCGCCCCTGTGCCACGACCCCGCCATCAGGCAGCATGTCGTGCATGTCCGTACTGACGCGCGACGAAGCGCAGACCCGTGCCACCCTCCTCGACGTCCACCGGTACACGATCGACCTCGATCTCACCGCCGGCGACGAGACCTTCGACTCGAAGACCGTCATCCGCTTCACCGCGCGCACGGACGCGGACACCTTCATCGAGGTCAAGCCCGCCGAACTGCGCTCCGTCACCCTCGACGGACAGCCCCTCGACCCCGAGACCCTCGACGGCAACCGCCTCCCCCTGAAGAACCTCACCGCCGGTGAACACGAACTGAGCGTCGACGCGAGCATGCGCTACTCCCGCACCGGCGAGGGCATGCACCGCTTCACCGACCCCACCGACGGCGAGACCTACCTCTACTCGAACCTGTGCATGGACGACGCCCAACGCGTCTTCCCCGTCTTCGACCAGCCCGACCTCAAGGCCGTCTTCGAGATCACCGCGACCGTCCCCGACAACTGGACCTTCCTCGCCAACGGCATCACCACCGCCCTCGGCGACGGCCGCTGGCAGGCCGCCCCCACCCCCCTCATCTCCACCTACCTCGTCGCCGTCGCCGCCGGCCCCTGGCACTCCGTCCGCACCGAACACCGCGGCCTGCCCTTCGGCATCCACTGCCGCCGCTCGCTCGCCCCCCACCTCGACGCGGACGCCGACGAACTCCTCACCATCACCAAGCAGTGCTACGACCGCTACCACGAGAAGTTCGAGGAGCCCTACCCCTTCGACTCCTACGACCAGGCGTTCGTCCCCGAATTCAACGCCGGCGCCATGGAGAACCCCGGACTCGTCACCTTCCGCGACGAGTTCGTCTACCGCTCCGCCGTCACCGACACCGAACGCCAGACCCGCGCCATGGTCATCGCCCACGAGATGGCCCACATGTGGTTCGGCGACCTCGTCACCCTGCGCTGGTGGGACGACATCTGGCTCAACGAGTCCTTCGCCGAGTACATGGGCTACCAGACCCTCACCGAAGCCACCCGCTTCACGGACACCTGGACCGACTTCGGCGTCGTCCGCAAGGCCTGGGGCTACGACGCCGACCAGCGCCCCTCCACCCACCCCGTCGCCCCCGACCCCGAGCTCGTCCCCGACACCGCCTCCGCGATGCTCAACTTCGACGGCATCTCCTACGCCAAGGGCGCCTCCGCACTACGGCAGCTGGTGACCTGGCTCGGCGAGAAGGACTTCCTCGCCGGCATCAACACCCACTTCGCCCGCCACAAGTTCGCCAACGCCACCCTCGCCGACTTCATCGACTCCCTCGCGAGCGTCACCGACCGCGACGTCCACGCCTGGGCCGACACCTGGCTGCGCACCACCGGCGTCGACACCCTCAAGCCCGTGATCACCCCCGGCGACGAAGGCACCTACACCCTCCACGTCGAACACGACGGCAGCCGCCCCCACCGCATCGCCGTCGGTCTCTACGACGAAGACGTCGCCGACGAAGGCCGCCACCTCGTCCTGCGCGACCGCCTCGACCTCGACATCCCGCAGAGCGACGGCCCGCTCCCCATCGGCAAACGCCCCGCCCTGCTGCTCCTCAACGACGGCGACCTCACCTACGCCAAGGTCCGCTTCGACGCCGAGTCCTTCAAAACGGTCGCCGAGCGCCTGTCCGGACTGCCCACACCGCTCACCCGCGCGGTCGTCTGGAACGCCCTGCGCGACGCCGTCCGCGACGGCGAACTCCCGCCCACCGCCTACCTCGAGGCCGCCCGCGCCCACCTCCCGTACGAGACCGACCTCGCCCTCCTCCAGGGCGTCCTCGCCTTCGCCTCCGTCCAGGTCGCCGACCGCTACGCCACCCCCGAGGAACGCCCCGCCGCCCTCGCCACCCTCAGCAGCCTGTGCCGCGACCTCATCCGCCGCACCGAGGACGGCGACCACCCCGGCCTGCGCCTCATCGCCGTACGCCACTTCATCGACGCAGCCGCCCACCCCGACACCATCGCCGCCTGGCTCGCCGACGGCACCGTCCCCGGCGGCCCCGAACTCGACCCCGAACTGCGCTGGCGCATCCTCGCCCGGCTCGCCGCCCTCGGCGCCACCGACGAGGCCGCCATCGCCGCCGAACTCGCCCGCGACCCCTCCGCCACCGGCCAGGAAGGCGCCACCCGCTGCCGCGCCGCCCTGCCCGACGCCGACACCAAGGCCAAGGCGTGGGAGGCGATGTTCACCAACGACGACCTCTCCAACTACCTGTTCATCGCCAACGCCCGCGGCTTCTGGCAGCCCGAACAGGCCGACCTCGTCCGCGAGTACGTCCCCCGCTTCTTCGAGGACGCCGTCACCCTCGCCGCCCGCCGCGGCCCCGCCATCGCCGACGCCACCGGCCGCTGGGCCTTCCCGGCCCACGCCGTCGACGCGGAGACGCTCCGCCTGGGAGAACGGTGTCTGAGCGACGCCGACCCGATCCCGGCGCTGCGCCGCAAACTCGCCGATCAACTGGACGACCTGGGACGCGCGTTGCGCGTGCGACAGGCGTAGCACACGGACGTACCCCCTTTCGGGTTTCGATCGTTGGTCTTTCCGGGCGCGATGACGCATCCGCGTACAAGCTGGAACTCCCTCTAGCCCACGCGCCCGGGAGGACCCACGATGACCACCCCACCCCTCGCGTCCGGCGACTCCGCCTCCCTGCGCCCGCTGCTGGAGACGGTCCTGGGGGCGCTGGGGGAGGGGACGCGGGCGCGCGGGGGGCCATTGCCGGAGGGCGGCCCGGAGGCGGTCGCGCAACGGCTACGGGCGGCCGTGGGCGACGTACTCCCGGAAGAGGGCGACCCGGAGGCGCTACGGCACATGGTGCGCGCGCTGGCGGAAGGGTCCGCCGACCCGGCGGACCCGTTGTGCGCGGCGCATCTGCACTGCCCGCCGCTGGCGGTCGCAGCGGCAGCGGACTTGGCTGCGAGCGTGCTTAATCCATCCCTGGATTCCTGGGACCAGGCACCAGCGGCCTCCGAGCTGGAGTCGATGGTAACCAGGGCACTGGCAAACGAGGTCTACGGTGACCCACCCAGGGGCGCGGGGAACGGCGCGACCAGCCACGATGCACCCGCAGCTCTAGTCACAACAGGTGGAACCGAATCCAATCAACTAGCCCTACTCCTGGCCAGAGAGACCCTCGGTGCCCGCGTAAGCCTCGTCTGCGGAGCCAACGCCCACCATTCACTCCCACGTAGCGCATGGCTACTGGGCCTGCCCGACCCGCTGATCGTCCCCACCCCCACCGGCACCCTCGACCCCACCGCCCTCGACGAAGCCCTCACCCGGCACCAAGGCCCCCACCTCGTCGCCGCCACCGCAGGCACCACAGACGCCGGCCTCATCGACCCCCTCCCCGAGATCGCCGCCGTCTGCGCAACCCACGGAGCCCGCCTCCACATCGACGCGGCATACGGCGGAGGGCTCCTCTTCAGCGAAACCCGGCGTCACCAACTCACCGGCATCAGCGCCGCCGACACCGTCACCCTCGACCTGCACAAGCTCGGCTGGCAACCCGTCGCGGCCGGCCTCCTCGCGGTCAAGGCCCCGCAGGACCTCGCCGCCCTCCACCAACGGGCCGACTACCTCAACGCCGACGACGACACCGAGGCCGGCCTCCCCGACCTCCTCGGCCGCTCCCTGCGCACCAGCCGCCGCCCCGACGTCCTCAAGATCGCCGTCACCCTGAAAACCCTCGGACGGACCGGACTCGGCGCCCTCGTCGACCAAGTCTGCGACCGGGCAAGCGAGTTCGCGGAGCTCCTCGACGCACACCCCCGCTTCGAGCTCTACGACCGGCCCACCATCAGCACGGTCCTGTTCCGCCCCGCACACGCGACCGACGACGACATCGCCGCCACCCGCCGGCACCTCCTCAGCACCGGCCGCGCCGTCCTGGGCCGGGCCCGCACGGACGGCCGGCTCTGGCTCAAGGTCACCCTCCTCAACCCCCACACCCGGCCCGACGACCTGGCCGCCCTCCTGAAACTCGTGGAAGGAACCACCCCCCGATGAGCCGCACCCCCGCCCCCACCCCGCCCCACGAGCCCGACGCACCCCGCGACCTGGTCGGCATCGGCATCGGCCCCTTCAACCTCTCCCTCGCCGCCCTCGCCCACCCCCTCGCCGAACTCGACACCGCCTTCTACGAGCAACGCCCCGCCTTCGACTGGCACCCGGGCCTCCTCATCGACGGCGCGCGCATCCAAGTCCCGTTCCTCGCCGACCTGGTGACCCTCGCCGACCCCGCCAGCCCCTGGAACTTCCTCAACTACCTCAAGGCCCGCGAACGGCTCTTCCCCTTCTACTTCGCCGAGCGCTTCCACATCCAGCGCGCCGAGTACGACGCCTACTGCCGCTGGGTGGCCGAGAACCTCCCCGGACTCCACTTCGGCCACCAGGTCGACGCCGTCCGCTGGAACCCCGAACGCGACATCTTCGAGGTCGACTTCACCCAGCTCGACGCGGAGGGCGAGGCCGAAGCCCTCGGACGGACGTACACCAAGAACATCGTCCTCGGCGTGGGCACCGAGCCCTACATCCCCGAACCCCTCAAGCCCCTCGTCGAAGCCGCCGGCGTGCCCGTCATCCACGCCGCCGACTACCTCGCCCACCGGGGGACCCTCGCCGCCGCCGAACACGTCACCGTCATCGGCATCGGACAGTCCGGCGCCGAGATCTTCCTCGACCTGCTCCGCGACCGCCCCGCCGGCCGCGAAGGCCTCCACTGGCTCGGCCGCACCGAGGCCTTCGCCCCCATGGAGTACTCCAAGCTCGGCCTGGAGCACTTCACCCCCGACTACACCCGCTACTTCCACGCCCTCGCCGAAGGCACCCGCGACCGCCTCGTCACCACCCAGTGGCAGCTCCACAAGGGCATCGACAACGACACCATCGCCGCCATCCACGACGAGCTCTACCAGCGCACCCTGCACGGCGGCTGGCCCGACACCACCCTCACCCCCGGCGTCCGCGTCCGCACCGCCGGCCGGGTCGCCACCACCAAGGTCGAACTCCACCTCGAACACACCGAGCAGAACACCCGCTCCCGCCTCACCACCGACGCCGTCGTCCTCGCCACCGGCTACCGCGAACGCCCCCTCGACCGCATCCTCGCCGGACTCGACCCCTACCTGCGCCGCGACAGCCGCGACCGCCCGCGCGTCGACGAACAGTTCCGGCTCGTCCTGGACCCCTCCGTCACCGGCTCGTTGTTCGTCCAGAACGCCGAACGCCACACCCACGGTGTCGGCACCCCCGACCTCGGTCTCGCCGCCTGGCGCAGCGCCGCCATCCTCAACACCGTGACCGGCAAGAACCCCTACCCCCTGCCCACCCGAACGGCCTTCACCACCTTCGGACTCGAACAGACAGCCCGAGTCCCACAGGCCCGCCAGGCCCCGGCCGCGCTCACCCCGCTGACAGACGCCCGATAAAAAAGCCGTCGCGGACCCGTACCGCCTCAAGGCCGGGTCCGCGACGGGTTCGACGCGCCGAGTCGGCTAGAACACCGGCGTACCGTTCCGCGTCAACTTCCAGTCCACCGACGCGAAGTCAGCCGGGTTCAGCACACCCTTCGCCGTCACCCACTCCGCGATCCGGGTACGGATCTCCGTCGACTCCGACCACAGCTCCTTCGCCGACGCCACATGCGGGAACGCACCGCCGCCGTTCGCACGGTAGTTGTTCACCGCGAACACGAACTGCTGCGCGTCGTCCAACGCCGCACCGTTGTACGTCAGGTTCTTGATCCGCGAACCCGCCGCCTGCGCGATGTCGATGTCGTACGACAGCCCCGACACATAGTCGTAGTTGTAGTCCGGCCGGTTGTTCGCGTTCGTCAGCTTCTCGACGTCCACCACCGCGTCCGCCGCCGTCTGCACGAAGTACTGCGCCGAGTACTCCAGGTACGCCCTGAGCTGCGCCCCGGTCATCAGCTTCGCGACCAGCGTGTTGTCGTACACGTACAGGCTCGACAGGTCGCGGATGGTGACGTCACCGGCCGGGATCTCCGACGTCCGCGAGAACGGCGACGCCTGCGCGATCACCGGCAGCGAGGCGTACTCCGTGGACGCCAGCGCCGCCTTGACGACATCCTCCTGGACCTTCGTGATCAGGTCGATGATCGGGGCGTCCTTGTACCGCGCCTCGACCGTCGTCAACGTCTCGGTCGCCGAACCGACCACCTGGTTGACGTACTTCACCACGATGTCGTGGTCGTCCTTCAGCAGCTTCGTGATCTTCGGGTCGTCCGCGACCGAGTTCGAGTTGAGGACCGACGACGCCACCGACTCGACCGTCCACTTCCCCTTCTCGAAGACCAGCTCGATGTCGAACAGCGACAACCGCTCCGCATACGCCAGCGGCTCGGACAGCACGACGGTCTTGCCGGTCGCCGTGTTGGTGACCTTCAGCTCCGGGATCTCCACGTGCGCGTGCCCGACGAGAATCGCGTCGATACCGGGCACCTGCTGCGCGACGAGCGCCGCCGAGTTCTCGACGTACGGCAGCTGGTCACCGTAGGACGACGTGCCCGACGACCCCGAGTGCGCCGACACGACCACCACGTCCGCACCCATCGACCGCAGCTTCGGCACCCACTTCGCCGCCTGCTCCTCCAGACCCGGGAACGTCAGCTTGCCCTCGACGTACGCCTTGTCCCAGATCGCGATACCCGGGTTGGTGAGCCCGAGGACCGCCACCTTCACCGGCGGCGCACCCGGCACATGGAACTTCTTGATGAAGTAGGGCGGGAACGCCGGCTTCAGCGTCTTCGCGTCCAGCGCGTTCGCCCCCAGCAGCGGGAAGTCACACTGCTCCTCGAACTTCCGCAGCGTCTCGATGCCGTAGTTGAACTCGTGGTTGCCGAGCGCCACGGCGTCGTACCCGATGGCGTTCATGGCGGCGGCCATCGGGTGCACGGGACCGCCCGGGGCCGTGATCGGGTCCACCTTCGCGTAGTAGTACGTCAGCGGCGTGCCCTGGATCGTGTCGCCCGCGTCCAGCAGCAGCGTGTTGCACCGCCCCTTCTCCGCACGCACCTGGTTCACCAGCGTCGAGATACGCGACAGACCCTGCGCGTTGCCCTTCGCGTCCGAGTACTCCGCGTCCTTGAAGTAGTCCCAGTTGAAGACATGCCCGTGCAGGTCCGTCGTGCCCATCACCGTCAGGGAGTACCGCTTCACCGGCTTCTTCCCCTTCCCGGCCTCCGCCGCCTGCGCCGCAGGAGCCCCCACGGCACTCGCCAGCGCGACCCCGGCGCCGGTCACGGCGGACTTCTCCAGGAACTTCCTGCGGTTCAACGGCATGTCTTGATCTCCTCGGGGAACGGTCAACAACGCGCGTAGATTCTGACCCGAGCATGCCGAACGGCAATAGACCCCAGAGGTTTCGATCTGGTGACCTAACCCGTCACTTCAACCGCCGACAACCAGGCAAGAAGTGACAGAGTGGGTCGTATGACCACACCTTCCCCGGACACCGCACCCGCCGTGCCCTACGGCACCCCCGACGCCCCCCGCATCGCCGTCCGCGGCGAAGCACGCCTCGAAGTCGACCCCGAGATCGCCCGCATCGGCGTCACCGTCGCGGCCCGCGGCAAAGACCGCCGCACCGCCCTCGACGACCTCACCCACCGCAACGCCACCGTCCTCGACCTCATCAAGACCTACGGCGACGCGGTCGAGAAACTGGAGACGGGCTCCTTCTCCATCACCCCGGAGCTGAAGGAGAAGGGGCGGGGAGAGAGGGTGCATGCCTACCACGGCCGCGTCCGCATCACCGCGGAACTGACGGACTTCACGGCACTGGGTGAACTCACCACCCGTCTGGCCGACTTGGACCTCACCCACGTGGACGGCCCCTGGTGGGCCCTCCGCCTCACCTCACCCGCCTACCGCGAAGCACGCCAACAGGCCGTACGAGAAGCGGTCCAGCGAGCCCGCGAGTACGCGGAAGCACTGGGTACGACGCTGGCGGCCCTGGTGGAACTCGCCGACATCGGCGCCGAGAACGCCGAGCCCCTCGCCCCCGCCGCACCCGGCAGCCGCATGCGCACCATGGCCTACGCCGCCGCGGAAGACACCGCAGCCGCCCCCCTCGACCTCGAACCCCAACGCCAACGCGTCTACGCACAGGTCAACGCCCGCTTCACCATGCACCCGCCACAGCTATGAGCCGAACACTTCAAAACTTGTCAACACCCCTTCATCGAAAGGCTGTTGGGCGGTCATGCCGCGCCAATTCGCTACCCGCCGGTAAGCCCTAAGGTCGAACCATGCGCCGAGCCAAAATCGTCTGCACCCTGGGCCCCGCCACCGACTCGTACGACCAGGTCAAAGCCCTGGTCGAAGCCGGAATGGACGTCGCCCGCTTCAACCTCAGCCACGGTGGCTACACCGAACACGAGGAGCGCTACCAGCGCGTCCGCAAGGCCTCCGACGAGACCGGCCACAGCGTCGGCCTCCTCGCCGACCTTCAGGGCCCGAAGATCCGCCTCGGTCGCTTCGCGGAAGGCCCCGTACTCCTTGAACGCGGGGATTCCTTCACCATCACGGTGGAAGAGGGCGCGAAGGGGAACCAGGGCCAGTGCGGGACGACATACGCCGGCCTGGCGCAGGACGTGACGCCGGGGGAGCGCATCCTCGTCGACGACGGCAAGGTGTGCCTCGAGGTCACGGACGTCGACGGGCCGCGCGTCCACACCACGGTCATCGAAGGCGGCATGATCTCCGACCACAAGGGCCTGAACCTGCCGGGCGTGGCGGTTTCGGTGCCGGCGTTGTCGGAGAAGGACGAAGCGGACCTGCGCTGGGCGCTGCGCACCGGCTTCGACGTCATCGCCCTCTCCTTCGTCCGCTCCGGCCGGGACATCGAGGACGTCCACCGCATCATGGACGAGGAGGGCCGCAGGCTGCCGGTGATCGCCAAGGTGGAGAAGCCGCAGGCGGTGGACGCGATCGAGGACATCGTCGCGGCCTTCGACGGCATCATGGTGGCGCGCGGTGACCTCGGCGTCGAAATGCCCCTGGAACAGGTCCCGATCGTCCAGAAGCGCGCGATCAAGCTGGCCAAGCGGAACGCCAAGCCGGTGATCGTGGCGACGCAGATGCTGGACTCGATGATCGAAAACTCCCGCCCGACGAGGGCGGAGGCGTCCGACGTCGCCAACGCGGTCATCGACGGCACGGACGCGGTGATGCTGTCGGGCGAGACGAGCGTGGGCAAGTACGCGGTGGAGACGGTCCGGACGATGGCTCGGATCGTGGAGGCGGCGGAGGAGGACATCCTCGCGAAGGGCCTGCCCCCACTGACGGACCGCAACAAGCCCCGCACCCAGGGCGGAGCGGTGGCCCGGGCGGCGGCGGAAATGGGCGACTTCCTGGGTGCGAAGTTCCTGGTGGCCTTCACCCAGTCCGGCGACACGGCGAGGCGACTGTCCCGCTACCGCTCCCCGATCCCGCTGCTGGCCTTCACGCCGGAGCCGGCGACGCGGTCGCAGCTGAATCTGACGTGGGGTGTGGAGACGTTCCTGGGGCCGCAGGTGGAGTCGACGGACGCGATGGTCGATCAGGTGGATGAGCTGCTGTTGAAGTACGGGCGGTGCGAGAAGGGTGACGTGGTGGTGATCACGGCCGGTTCGCCGCCCGGGGTTGCGGGGTCGACGAACCTGGTCCGGGTGCATCACGTGGGGGAGGACGACAGTCCCAAGTAGGGCTGTGGCGTTAGTACTTGGGCCGTGTTGCGGGAAAAGACAGGGCCGGTGCTTGCTGGTGCTCGACACCACGAAGCAGCCTTGCCGCTTCGCGCGGAACACGTTGTTGTTGGGGCGGACGGCGCGGAGCGCTTTCTCACAGGCGTCGATGACTCCGGGCCACGCCTTGTCGAGCACGATGCGCATGTAGTACACGCCTCGGCGGTGTGGGCTGATGTATCCGTCGCCGAGGTACAGCCCCAGCAGGTATGCGTACGCAGCTTGATCCTCTGGCGGGCGCGGTACGTCGTCGCAGCGAGGGCAGGGTTGGTGTTGGCTCAGTCGGGGTTGGGGCTCGATGCGGCGTTGTCAACTGCGGAGTGTCGCTCGGGAGATACCGTCGTACATACGGTCAGGCTGCGCGAGTGATCGCGACAACACGCAGCAAAAAGCGGATGTTCACGAGAACGGGAACATCCGCTTCTTGATGGCTACCTTCGAATCGAAGGAAAAGTGCCCCGGGTCGGACTCGAACCGACACTGTATGGGTTTTGAATCCATTGCCTGCTGCCAATTGGGCTACCGGGGCTCGCAGAATCAAAGGTTTCCCTCGACCCTCCGCGCACCCACCTTACCGCAGCTAGGTAGGCTCTTGGGAGCAGCACCCCTGCCCCTGAACGAGGAGCCCCCGTGACCGCCCCCGAGTCGCCCCAGCCCGTAGACGCGCCCGACGACGACAAGTCGCACGTGCCTCCGCTGACGACCCGTGTCGTCATTGCCGAGGACGAGGCATTGATCCGGCTCGACCTCAAAGAGATGCTCGAGGAAGAGGGCTACAGCGTCGTAGGCGAGGCCGGTGACGGTGAGCAGGCCATCGAGCTCGCCCGTGAGCACCAGCCCGACCTCGTCATCCTCGACGTGAAGATGCCCAAGATGGACGGCATCTCCGCCGCAGAGAAGATCGCCGAGGAGCGCATCGCCCCCGTCCTCATGCTCACCGCCTTCTCGCAGCGTGACCTCGTGGAGAGGGCTCGCGACGCCGGTGCCATGGCTTATCTCGTGAAGCCGTTCAGCAAGAGCGACGTCGTGCCCGCGATCGAGATGGCCGTTTCCCGGTTCACCGAGCTGAAGGAGCTGGAGAAGGAGGTCGCCGACCTCACGCTCCGCCTGGAGACGCGCAAGCTGGTCGACCGTGCCAAGTCCATCCTCCAGACCGAGTACGGGCTGACCGAGCCCGCCGCGTTCCGGTGGATCCAGAAGACGTCCATGGACCGGCGTATGTCGATGCAGCAGGTCGCCGAGGCCGTCATCCAGGACGCCGAGGAGAAGAAGGCGTCCAAGGGCTGACCAGCCCGGCCAAGCGTGAGGCCCGCGTCCCCGACAGGGGGCGCGGGCCTCGTCGTATCAGCGTGAGGGCTCAGTCCTCACCCAGGTACGCCTTGCGGACCGACTCGTCGTGCAGCAGGCTCTGTCCGCTGCCCGACAGGACGATCTTGCCGATCTCCATCACGTGGCCGTGGTCGGCCAGGGAGAGGGCCGCCTGGGCGTTCTGCTCGACGAGAAGGATCGTCGTGCCCTGGGACTTCAGCTCGGCGATCGTCGCCATGATCTTCTGCATCATGATCGGGGACAGGCCCATGGACGGCTCGTCCAGCATGAGCAGCTTCGGCTGGGACATGAGCGCGCGGCCCATCGCCAGCATCTGCTGCTCGCCGCCGGACAGGGTGCCCGCGGCCTGCTTACGGCGTTCGCCCAGGATGGGGAAGAGGTCGTAGGCGCGCTGGATGTCCTTCTCGATGCCTGCCTTGTCGTTGCGGAGGAAGGCGCCGAGGCGGAGGTTGTCCTCGATCGTCATGCGGGGGAAGATGTGCCGGCCCTCGGGGGAGTGGGCCAGCCCCAGCGAGACGATGTCGTGGGCGGGGACCTTCTTCAGCGACTTGCCGCCGAACTTGATCTGGCCGCCGACCGGCTTGAGGAGGCCGGACAGGGTGCGCAGGGTCGTGGTCTTGCCGGCGCCGTTGGTGCCGATGAGGGTGACGACCTCGCCGGCCTCGACCTTGAAGGAGATGCCCTTGACGGCCTCGATCTTGCCGTAGGCGACGCGGAGGTCCTCGACCTCGAGGAGTGCGGTCATCGGTCGTTCTCCTTGCCGGGCGTGGCGTCCGTGGGGGCGCTTGCTTCGGCGGCTTCGACTTCGGTTGCTTCTTCGTCGCCGGGGGTGCCTTCGAAGGGTTCGCCGAGGTAGGCGGCGATGACGCGTTCGTCGCCCTGGACGGTGGCGCTGTCGCCCTCGATGAGCTTCTCGCCCTGGACGAGGACGGCTACGCGGTCGCAGAGGTTGAAGATGAAGCGCATGTCGTGCTCGATGACGAGTACGGCGATGCCCTTGTCGCGGATGGCGAAGACCAGTTCCTCGGTGGCGCGGGTCTCCTGGGGGTTCATGCCGGCCGTGGGCTCGTCCAACAGCAGCAAGCCCGGTTCACTCGCCAGCGCCCGCGCGATCTCCAGCTTGCGCTGCTCGCCGTAGGGGAGGTTGCGGGCCAGGTGCTCGGCCTTGCTCGCGAGGCCGACGAACTCCAGGAGTTCCATGGCGCGTTCGCGGGAGGCGGCTTCGGCCTTGTGGAAGCCGGGGCCGCGCAGCAGGGCGCTCCAGAGGCCTTCCTTGGTGCGGGTGTGGCGGCCGACGAGCACGTTCTCCAGGACCGTCATGTTGGCGAACAGACGGATGTTCTGGAAGGTGCGGGCGATGCCGGCGGCGGTGACCTTGAAGGACTTGGGCGGCAGGACGTTGCCCTTGTAGCGGACCTCTCCCTCGGTGGGGATGTAGAGGCCGGTGAGGCAGTTGAAGAAGGTCGTCTTGCCGGCGCCGTTGGGGCCGATGAGGCCGACGATCTCGCCGCTGTTGACCTGGAGGTCGACGTTGCGTACGGCGGTGAGGCCGCCGAAGCGCATGGTGACGCCGCGGGCGTCGAGGACGGTGGTCCCGGTGACGGTGGTGGTGTCGGTGGTCATGTGTCAGACCCCTGTCTTGCTGAGGACTGCGGGGGCTTCGGCCTCTTCGTGGAATTCGAGCTGGCGGCGCCGGTTGGGGATGAGGCCCTCGGGGCGGAACCGCATGAGCAGGACGAGCGCGACGCCGAAGGCGAAGAGCTGGTAGTCGCCCAGGAACTGGAGCTTGGCCGGGATGAGGTAGAGCAGGGCCGCGCCGACGAGGGGGCCGGCGATGGTGCCCATGCCGCCGAGGACGACCGCCGCGAGGAGGAAGGCCGAGTTGGGCGGGACGACGTGGGCGAACTGGTACTGCTCGGGGGTCACGGTGTAGGTGACGTGGGCCTGGACGGCGCCGGCGAGGCCGGCGAGGGAGGCGCCGAGGGCGAACGCGATGAGCTTGACGCGGAAGCCGTTGATGCCCATGGCGAGGGCGGCGGTCTCGTCCTCGCGGATGGCGATCCAGGCGCGGCCGATGCGGGAGTCACTACTGCGCTTGAAGACCACCACGACGATGAGCGTGATGAGGAGCATCAGCAGGAAGTAGTTGGCGAATCGGCCGATGGTGAAGCCGAGGATGGAGTGTTCCAGGCCGAAGTCGAATCCGAGGATGTCGAGGTTCGGGATGGAGGAGATGCCGTTGGAGCCGTTGGTGATGTCGGGTCCGCTGGTGCCGTCCATGTTGAGGACGGTGATGCGGAAGATCTCACCGAAGCCGAGGGTCACGATGGCGAGGTAGTCGCCGCGCAGTCGCAGGGTGGGGGCGCCGATGAGGACGCCGAAGATCATGGCGACGGCGGCGCCGAGGAGCGCGGAGAGCCAGAACGGCAGGTGCAGGTCGAACGGTGAGGAGGGGGAGCCGGAGACCATGGCCGCGGTGTAGGCGCCGACGCCGAGGAAGGCGACGTATCCGAGGTCGAGGAGGCCGGCGAGGCCGACGACGATGTTCAGGCCGAGGGCGACGGTGGCGAAGATCAGGATGTAGACGCCGATGGTCGCGTACTGGTCGTTGGACTGGGTGAAGGGGAAGAGGGCGGCGGCGATGAAGGCGCCGGACATGGTGATGGTGCTGTGCCGGCCGGTGATCGCCGAGACCCGGGCCACGAGCCCGGCCTTGGAGAAGGCGGCGAAGAGGAACCCGACGGTGATGAGGAAGCCGACGAAGAGTTCGTCGTACTCGGTGCCGATGCCGTAGGTGAAGACGGTCAGGCCGACGGCCATGGCGGCGACGATGACGAGGATCTCGGCGTAGGCGGGGAGTTTGCGGGCCGGGGCCGGGGTGGGGGTGAAGACGGCGGACTTCAGGAGGGCGACGATGTGGCGCCAGATGCGGGCGGTGCGCTCGCCGACGCTCTCGTCCTCGTCGATGGGCTCGTCTTCCGGCCGTTCGAAGGGCAGGGAGAACGCGCCGAGGAAGGCGGCGAGGGTGACGGCCGCGGCGATGTAGCCGCCGGGTTCGAGGTTGACGACGCCGCCGAGTTCGTCGCTGATCGCGATGACGGTGTACCAGGTGGTGGCGAAGGTGCCGGTGGCGGCGAGCTTGATGGCGCCGTCGGCGCCGGCGGGGGCGAGCCAGCCGAGGCCCTTGACGCCGTAGGAGGCGAGGCCGAGGAGGGCGGTGAGGGCGCCGCCGATGAGGACGAGGACCTGGAGGCCGCCGGGGTAGCCGTAGACGGTGAGGTCGCCGGGGAAGGCGGAGGTCCAGGTCCAGGCGAGGAAGGTGGAGACGACGGTGAGGGCGCCGCCGATGGTGGCGAGGGCGCGGCCGACGTTCTCGGGGAGGCCGATGAGGCCCTTGGGCGCGTTGTCCTTGTTGCTGGGGGCGCCGGTGCTTTCGGTGGTCTGTGTCGTCATCGGTGTCACGCCCTGTCCGCGACGCGCTCGCCGAGCAGGCCTTGTGGCCTGACGAGGAGTACGACGATGAGGAGTACGAAGGCCCAGACGTTGGCCCAGGACTGGCCGCCGAGGAGGTCGAACCCGGGGACGTCGGCGATGTAGGCGGTGGCCATGGTCTCGGCGAGGCCGAGGACGAGGCCGCCGAGCATGGCGCCGTAGATGTTGCCGATGCCGCCGAGGACGGCCGCGGTGAAGGCCTTGAGGCCGAGGATGAAGCCCATGCGGAACTGGACCTGGCCGTACTTGAGGCCGTAGGCGACGGCTCCGACGGCGGCGAAGAGGGCGCCGAGGGCGAAGGCGACCACGATGATGCGGTCGGTGTTGATGCCCATGAGCTTGGCGGTGTCGGGGTCCTGCGCGGTGGCCTGCATGCCGCGGCCGGTGCGGGTCTTCATCACGAAGTAGGCGAGGATCGCCATGCTGATCGGGGCGGCGACGAACAGGAAGACGTCGCCGGTCTGGATGGTGACGCTGCCGATCTCGAAGGGTCCGCCCGGGATCTCGGGGAAGTTGATGGACTCCTTGGCGCCGGGGTACCAGGCCCAGACGGCCTGCTGGAGGGCGAGGGAGAGGCCGATGGCGGTGATGAGGGGCGCGAGGCGTGGGGCGGTGCGCAGGGGGCGGTAGGCGAACCGTTCCGCTCCGACGGCGACGAGGACGGCTGCGATGACGGCTCCCACGAGCATCAGTGGCAGTGCGATCCACATGGTGGTGCCGTCGGGCAGGACGTACAGGTAGACCGTGAGGGCTCCGAACCCTCCGATCATGAAGATCTCGCCGTGGGCGAAGTTGATGAGCTGGACAATGCCGTAGACCATTGTGTAGCCGATGGCGACAAGCCCGTACATTGCTCCTAGTAGCAGGCCGTTGACCAGCTGCTGCGGCAGTTCGTTCACCGCATGTCCTCCGAGGTTTCGGATGTTCGACGGATGTGACCGGAAGTGACCGGATGTGTGTCCGGGGCCGGATGTGAGTCCGCGCGGGGCGCCTGTGGAACAGCGCCCCGCGCGGCTCAGGTGGTGCGGGTGGGGGTGGGTCAGCCGGTGAAGGTACCGGACTTGACGGCCTTCCAGGCACCGTTCTCGACGGCGTAGACGGTGAGCTGCTTGTTGGTGGCGTCACCGAACTCGTCGAAGGAGACCTTGCCGGTCACACCGTCGAAGGAGACGTTCTGGACGGCGGCGGTGATCTTCGCGCGGGCGTCGGACGGCAGCTTGCCGTTGTTGTCGTCGACGACCTTCTTCACGGCCTGGATGATCGCCCAGGCGGCGTCGTAGGAGTAACCGCCGTAGGCCGCGTACTCGTCCTTGTAGCCGGCCGCCTTGTAGTCCGCGACGAACTGCTTGGCGGAGTCGAGGGTCTCGACCGGGGCGCCGACGGAGGTGGCGAGGTCACCGGCGCTGTTGGCACCGGCCAGCTGGATGAAGGTCGGGTCGTAGATGCCGTCACCGCCGACGAGCGGGATCTTGGCACCGGCGGCCTTGATCTGCTTGCTCAGCGGGCCGGCCTGCGGGTACTCGCCGCCGTAGTAGACGACGTCGGCGCCGGAGTTCTTGACCTTGGTGGCGACCGCGGAGAAGTCCTTGGTGTCCGGGTCGATGTGGTCGGTGCCGACGACCTTGCCGCCGATCTTCTTGAACTCGGCGGTGAAGGTGGCGGCGAGACCGGCGCCGTAGGTCTTCTTGTCGTCGATGACGAAGACCTTCTTCTTCTTGGCGTCGTTGTAGACGTACTGCGCGGCGAACGGGCCCTGGATGGCGTCCGTGGTCGCGGTGCGGAAGTACGACTTGTACGTGCGGACCTTCTTGGTCTGCCAGTCGACACCCTGCGTGAGGGCCGGGCCGGTGTTGGCCGGGGAGATCTCGACGAGCTTGGCGTCGTCGAAGACCTTCTGCATGGACTCGGCGACCGAGGAGTTCAGCGGGCCGACGACGCCGAGGACCTTGTCGTCACTGACGAAGGTCGAGGCGTTGGCCTGGCCCGAGGAGGGCTGGGCCTGGTCGTCGAGGGCCTTGATCTCGAAGGTGACGCCGTCGACGAGCTTCTGCTTGTTGGCGGTCTTCGCGGCGAGGTCGACGGAGTTCTTGATGCCGAGGCCGAGGGCGGAGAGGTCACCCGTCAGCGGGGCGTCGACACCGATGACGACCTTGGTGCCGCCGCTACCGGAGTCCGAGCCGCCGTCGTCGTCGCGCGAGCCGCAGGCGGTGAGGGTGAGTGCTCCCGCCGCCAGCGCGGCGGTGATGGTGATGAGCGAACGTTGACGCACGATTCGTCCTTTCACTGGCGCGGCGCTCCCCCTGGAAGCGGCCGAGTCTCTGCGCTGGTCCGTAGGTGAGATTCCATGGCGCGGTGACTGGGCGTGACTCTAAGCGCGTGCAGGGAGGTGGAGGAGGGTCTGACAGAGGCTGTGACGCTCTTGTTATGACACGTCGTAATGCAGAGCGGTACTGAGTGGGTGGAACAGCGGAATTCAGACCGATTCGCCCTGTCCACATTTTGAGAACCCGCAGGACTCGACGCAGCTTGTTCAGGCGTCTCGGGCGTTTTGGTAATTACCGAAAGCCGTTGCTGCAGGCGACTTGTAGCGCCTCTGACAGGTGTTGGGCGTATCGCTGTCCGAGGATGAAACTGTGGACTTCTATTGCGCGCGTATTACGTAGGGTTACGTCAAGGAAAGGGAGCCCGGCGTTCCATGGCACTTTCCTGCATTGCGCCACATGCATCGTGATGACGACCTTGCGGCTCGTCCCCGCGCTCGTCCGGAAAGGGACCTTTGGTGTGGAGGTCACTGACATGCCCGCGTACGGCTGGGACACGCGGGTCACGGTGACCGGCGGCCCGGCGAGCACGCTCAGTTCCACCCCGAAGCTGAAGCTGTGCGGCCCGGCGCCCGCGGGGGTGGCCTCGCCGCTGAGGTAGTGCAGGTCCGTCACTTGAGACGGGTACGGCGGGTCGGGAGGTGCCGGCGGCCGGGGCCGGGTCGCGTAGAGGTACGTTCCGCCCGCGAGGAGGGCCGCGGCGGTCACGGTGGCGAGGGCGGCGCGCCGGTGTCGGTCGTACCACTCGCCGAGGCGGCCGCGAGGCCGGGGCGGGGCGGGGGCGTCCAGGACGTCCCAGGCGTGCGTGCCCTCGCCCGGTTCGACCGGTCCGACGCCGCTCACTGCCAGGGCCCCTTGCCGGGGCCGCCGTCGCGGTACCAGCGCACGCAGCCGCTGCGGGCCTGACGGTCGATCAACTGGTCGGCGGCCGCGGCGCCTTGCTTCTTCTTCGCGGCGCGGGCGGCGTCGACGACCTTGATGAGGATGTCGTACTGGCCGTTGGACAGGCCCATCGACTGGTAGTCGCCGTAGGTGTTCTCGTCCAGCACTTCGCGGGACCAGTGGGCGACGAGGCGGGTGCAGAGGTCTTCGGGGGGTGTGGAGGGTGGGGCCGTGCTGGAGGTCGTGGACGTCGCTGGGGCGCTGGCGGCGGAGCCGGACCCTCCGCATCCGCCGAGGGTCAGCAGGACCGCCAAGAACCCGACCCCGGCCCCGAACACCGGGGCTCCTCCCGTTCGCATGCCCCGACGCTAGGCCTTGTGGCACGGTCGGGGCCAGAGGCCCTGCCGTCAGGCGCGGGCCCCGACGTGGGCGCCGTCGCCCGGGTTGACGTCGCGCAGCAGACAGGTCAGCCGCGCGGTGCACACCCGCCGCCCCTCCTCGTCGCTGATCACGATCTCGTACGTCGCCGTCGAGCGCCCCCGGTGCACGGGCGTGGCCACGCCGGTCACCAGGCCCGAGCGGGCGCCCCGGTGGTGGGTGCAGTTCAGGTCGACGCCCACGGCGATCTTCGAGCTGCCGCCGTGCAGCATCGAGCCGACCGAGCCGAGGGTCTCGGCGAGGACGGCGGACGCGCCGCCGTGCAGCAGTCCGTACGGCTGGGTGTTGCCCTCCACGGGCATGGTCCCGACGACCTTCTCCGCCGAGGCCTCGACGATCTGGACGCCCATGCGGGTGCCGAGGTGTCCGGCGGAGAACAGGGCCGGGAGGTCCACGCCGAGCGCGGCGTACTCGTCGATGACCTCTTGCGGGAACTTCACGTGCTGCTGCTCGCCCATGGGGCCCGGCTCCGTTCGTCGGGAACTCTCACTCGAACTCACGTCACTGAGCAAACGCTCAGTCGGTGGCCGATTGTTCCAGACGGACGACGACGGACTTGCTGGCCGGGGTGTTGCTGGTGTCCGCGGTGGCGTCCAGCGGGACGAGGACGTTGGTCTCGGGGTAGTAGGCGGCCGCGCAGCCGCGTGCCGTCGGGTAGTGCACGACGCGGAATCCGGGGGCCCGGCGCTCGACGCCGTCCTTCCACTCGCTGACGAGGTCCACGTAGGAGCCGTCGGCGAGCTTCAGCCCGGCCGCGTCCTCGGGGTTGACCAGGACGACCCGGCGGCCGTTCCTGATGCCGCGGTAGCGGTCGTCGAGGCCGTAGATCGTGGTGTTGTACTGGTCGTGCGAGCGCAGGGTCTGCAACAGCAGCCGGCCCTCGGGGAGCGCCGGGTACTCGACGGGCGCGGCGGTGAAGTTGGCCTTGCCGGTGGCGGTCGGGAAGCGGCGCTCGTCGCGCGGGGCGTGGGGGAGGGCGAAGCCGCCCGGGTGGGCCACCCGCGCGTTGAAGTCCGCGAAGCCGGGGATCACGCGCGCGATGCGGTCCCGGATCGTGGCGTAGTCCTTCTCGAACTCCTCCCAAGGGGTGCGGGAGGCGTCGCCGAGGACGCGGCGGGCGAGGCGGGCCACGATGGCGGGCTCGGACAGCAGGTGGGTGCTCGCGGGCTCCAGGCGGCCCTGGGAGGCGTGCACCATGCCCATCGAGTCCTCGACGGTCACGAACTGCTCGCCGCTGCCCTGGAGGTCGCGCTCGGTGCGGCCCAGGGTCGGCAGGATCAGGGCACGCGCGCCCGTGACGGCGTGCGAGCGGTTGAGCTTCGTCGACACGTGCACGGTCAGCCGGGCGCGCCGCATGGCCGCCTCGGTGACGTCGGTGTCGGGCGAGGCGGAGACGAAGTTGCCGCCCATGGCGAAGAAGACCTTCGCCCTGCCGTCGCGCAGCGCCTCGATGGCCCGTACGACGTCGTAGCCGTGCTCGCGCGGGGGCGCGAAGCCGAACTCCTTCTCCAGGGCGTCCAGGAAGGCCGGGGCGGGGCGTTCGAAGATGCCCATGGTCCGGTCGCCCTGCACGTTGGAGTGACCGCGCACTGGGCACACACCCGCGCCCGGGCGGCCGATGTTGCCGCGCAGGAGCAGGAAGTTGACCACCTCGCGGATGGTCGCCACGGAGTGCTTGTGCTGGGTCAGGCCCATCGCCCAGCAGACGATGGTGCGCTTCGACGCGAGCACCAGGGAGAGGGCTTCCTCGATCTGCGCGCGCGTGAGGCCGGTCGCGGTGAGCGTCTCGTCCCAGTCGGCGGCGCGGGCGGCCGCGGCGAACTCCTCGAAGCCGTGGGTGTGTTCGGCGACGAAGGCCTGGTCGACGGCGTCCTCGGTCTCCAGGATGAGCTTGTTGAGGAGGCGGAAGAGGGCCTGGTCGCCGCCGATGCGGATCTGGAGGAACAGGTCGTTGAGGGCGGCGCCCTTGAGCATGCCCTGGGCGGTCTGCGGGTTCTTGAACCGCTCCATGCCCGCCTCGGGCAGCGGGTTGACGCTGACGATCTTCGCCCCGTTGGCCTTGGCCTTCTCCAGGGCGGAGAGCATGCGCGGGTGGTTGGTGCCCGGGTTCTGACCGGCGACGATGATCAGGTCGGCCTTGTAGAGGTCCTCCAGCAGGACGCTGCCCTTGCCGATGCCGATGGTCTCCGTCAGAGCCGAGCCGGAGGACTCGTGGCACATGTTGGAGCAGTCCGGCAGGTTGTTGGTGCCGAGCTCACGCGCGAAGAGCTGGTACAGGAAGGCGGCCTCGTTGCTGGTGCGTCCCGAGGTGTAGAAGAGGGCCTCGTCGGGGGAGTCGAGGGCGGCGATCTCCTCGGCGACGATGTCGAAGGCGCGCTCCCAGGTCACCGGCTCGTAGTGCGTGCCGCCCTCGGGAGGTACATGGGGTGGGTGAGCCGTCCCTGCTGGCCCAGCCAGTAGCCGCTGCGCGTCGCGAGGTCGCTGACGGGATGCGCGGCGAAGAACTCCGGGGTGACCCGGCGCAGGGTGGCCTCCTCGGCCACGGCCTTCGCGCCGTTCTCGCAGAACTCGAAGGTGTGCCGGTGGTCCGGCTCCGGCCAGGCGCAGCCGGGACAGTCGAAGCCCTCTTTCTGGTTCACCCGCAGCAGCGTCAGCGCGGTCCGCTTCAGTCCCATCTGCTGCTGCGAGACGCGCAGGCTGTGGCCCACGGCCGGCAACCCCGCCGCCGCGTGCTTCGGCCCGGCGACCTGCGGAGCGTCCTGGACCGGATCACCCTTGGGCGGCTTCGTTGCCATCGCGGCGCTCTCCTTCGCATGCACATGTGAACTACGTCTCCGATCCTCGCACGCACCACCGACAGTGACGGTCGCCGGGGCGTGGGGAGGACGGAGACCATGGTTGCGTATTGAGCAATGGTTGCGGAAGGGGGAACAGGGTGGTTCGGGGGCCTCGGCTGGGGCTTGCTTGTCCGGGGCTACGGCCCGCTGCGAGGGCGCGAGTCCTGGGCGTTGGGGCGGGCGCCCTGCGCCCCGCCCCCGGGGTGGCCCGAGCACCCTGACCGCCCGCCCCCGCCTGTCCCGCTGTCGCCCCTGGCACCGTCCGCCTGCCCCGCTGCCGCCCCCGGGCAAGGCCCGCCTCCCGCTCCTCTGTCACTCCTCGGCAAGGCCCGTGTCCCTCCCTCTGGGCCGACCTGACGTGCCAGCCGTCCGCGGCGGCCTTCCGCGGCTGGGCACGACTGTCAGTGGGGCGTGGCAGGATCGGGGGCGTGGCAGAGACAGCATCGAAGAAGACCGACAACAGCCCCGGCGGCAGCCGCCCGCGCCTGATGCTCATGGACGGGCACTCCTTGGCGTACCGCGCGTTCTTCGCGCTGCCCGCGGAGAACTTCACGACCGCGACGGGCCAGCCGACGAACGCGATCTACGGCTTCGCCTCGATGCTGGCCAACACGCTGCGCGACGAGGCGCCCACGCACTTCGCGGTGGCCTTCGACGTGTCGCGCAAGACCTGGCGCTCCGAGGAGTTCACGGAGTACAAGGCCAACCGCTCCAAGACCCCGGACGAGTTCAAGGGGCAGGTCGAGCTGATCGGCGAGCTGCTCGACGCGATGCACGTCTCGCGGTTCGCCGTCGACGGCTTCGAGGCCGACGACATCATCGCCACGCTCGCCACCCAGGCCGAGGCCGCCGGCTTCGAGGTGCTGATCGTCACCGGCGACCGCGACTCCTTCCAGCTCGTCAGCGAGCACACCACCGTGCTCTATCCGACGAAGGGTGTCTCCGAGCTGACCCGGTTCACCCCGGAGAAGGTGTTCGAGAAGTACGGCCTGACCCCCGCCCAGTACCCCGACTTCGCGGCCCTGCGCGGCGACCCGTCCGACAACCTCCCGGGCATCCCGGGCGTCGGTGAGAAGACCGCCGCGAAGTGGATCAATCAGTTCGGCTCGTTCGCGGACCTCGTCGAGCGCGTCGAGGAGGTCAAGGGCAAGGCCGGGCAGAACCTGCGCGAGCACCTGGAGGCGGTCAAGCTCAACCGCCGCCTCACCGAGATGGTCCGCACCGTCGAGCTGCCGAAGACGGTCGCCGACCTGGAGCGCGCCCCGTACGACCGCAAGACGCTCGCGATGATCCTCGACACCCTCGAGATCCGAAACCCCTCCCTGCGCGAGCGCCTCCTGGCCGTCGACCCGGGCGCCGAGGAGGCCGAGTCGACACCGGTCGTGACGGCCGGCGTGGAACTCGACGGCACCGTTCTCGGCACCGGCGAGCTGTCCGCCTGGCTCACCGAGCACGGCACCCAGACCCTCGGCGTCGCCACGGTCGACACCTGGGGCCTGGGCACCGGCTCGGTCGCCGAGCTCGCCCTCGCGGCAGCCGGGGGACCGGCCGCCTGGATCGACCCCACCCAGCTCGACGAGGCCGACGAGAAGGCCCTCACCGGCTGGCTGGCCGACGCCGCCCGGCCCAAGGTCTTCCACAACGCCAAGGGCGCGATGCGCGTCTTCGCCGAGCACGGCTGGAGCATCGTCGGCGTCTCCATGGACACCGCGCTCGCCGCCTACCTCGTCAAGCCGGGCCGCCGCTCCTTCGACCTGGACGCCCTGTCCCTGGAGTACCTCGGCCGCGAGCTCGCCCCCGCCGCCGCGGCCGACGGCCAGCTCGCCTTCGGGGCGGACGACGGCGCCGAGGCCGAGGCCCTCATGGTGCAGGCCCGCGCGATCCTCGACCTCGGCGAGGCCTTCGAGGCCCGGCTGACGGAGGTCGGCGCCGCGGACCTGCTGCGCGACATGGAGCTGCCCACCTCCGCGCTGCTGGCCCGCATGGAGCGGCACGGCATCGCCGCCGACCGGGCGCATCTGGAAGCCATGGAGCAGATGTTCGCGGGCGCCGTCCAGCAGGCCGTCAAGGAGGCCCACGCGGCCGCCGGGCACGAGTTCAACCTGGGCTCGCCCAAGCAGCTCCAGGAAGTCCTCTTCGGCGAGCTGGGCCTGCCCAGGACGAAGAAGACCAAGACCGGCTACACCACGGACGCGGACGCCCTGGCCTGGCTCGCCACCCAGACGGACAACGAACTGCCGGTGATCATGCTCCGCCACCGCGAGCAGGCCAAGCTGCGCGTGACGGTCGAGGGCCTGATCAAGACCATCGCGGCGGACGGCCGTATCCACACCACGTTCAACCAGACGGTCGCGGCCACGGGACGCCTCTCCTCCACCGACCCCAACCTCCAGAACATCCCCGTGCGCACGGACGAGGGCCGGGCCATCCGCCGCGGTTTCGTGGTCGGCGAGGGCTACGAGTCGCTGATGACGGCCGACTACAGCCAGATCGAACTGCGCGTCATGGCCCACCTGTCGGAGGACGAGGGCCTCATCGAGGCGTTCACCTCCGGCGAGGACCTGCACACCACGGTCGCCTCCCAGGTCTTCTCGGTCGAGCGCGACGCCGTGGACGCGGAGATGCGCCGCAAGATCAAGGCCATGTCGTACGGCCTCGCCTACGGCCTGTCCGCCTTCGGTCTCTCCCAGCAGCTGAACATCGAGGCGGGCGAGGCGCGTGCCCTGATGGACACGTACTTCGAGCGCTTCGGCGGCGTCCAGGACTATCTGCGCCGCGTGGTCGACGAGGCGCGGGCGACGGGGTACACGGCGACCCTCTTCGGCCGCCGCCGCTACCTCCCCGACCTCAACAGCGACAACCGCCAGCGCCGCGAGGCCGCCGAGCGGATGGCCCTCAACGCGCCGATCCAGGGCACGGCCGCCGACATCGTCAAGATCGCGATGCTCAACGTGGGCAAGGCGCTGAGCGAGGCGGAGCTGACCTCCCGCATGCTGCTCCAGGTCCACGACGAAATCGTCCTGGAGATCGCCCCCGGCGAGCGCGACCGCGTCGAGGAGATCGTCCGCCGCGAGATGGCGGGCGCGGTCCAGCTGCGCGCCCCGCTGGACGTCTCGGTGGGCGTGGGCCCGGACTGGGAGTCGGCAGCGCACTAGCCTCCGGCGGTGGAGCAGTGGTCTGCGGCGGAGGGAGTCGTCACCCGACTCCCTCCGCCGCAGCCGTAGGCAGGCAGGTCCGAGCCTTCGCTGTCGCGGGTGCCGCCCTCGGAAAGCCGTCACTCAGGTGGCCCCCGCGAAAACGCCCTCACCCACCCCCGCCCGTAAAGATGCGGACATGGGTATACGCACGCTCCACCGCCAGACGGCTCCGGCGCAGGCGACCACCGATGCGACCGCGTCCACCCCAGCCGTGCACGTCCCGCCCTTCTCGGCAGCGGCCAGTAGCCCCCGCATCCCCACGGACCTCGCCACCACCCTCCGCAAGGCGGCCACAGACGTCCGTCACCGCCTCACCCGGAGGGACTGGCTCAACCGCAGGGACCTCCGCCTGTGGGCCGACCAGGCCCGCGGCTACCTCGCACTGCTCCTCAGCGCGGTCCCCCGCTCCCGCCCGATGCGGACCGTGACCGTGTTCATCGCCACCGTCGGCACGGCCAACGCCCCCTCGGACGGCTCGACCTTCGGCAGGACCGCTGCCGATCTCTCCGGCGGTTCGGCCCCCGGCAGGACCGCCACCGACCCCTCCGGCGACCCGACCCCGGGCAGAACCGCCACCGCCCCCTCCGCCGGCCCGGCCCCCGGCAGGACCGTCACCGACGCCCCGGGCGGCTCGGCTCCCGCCCCGCAGGCTCCCGCGCCCGGACCGGACGCCACGCCCTGATCGCCACGGCGTACCCGAGCATCCCCACCACCAGCCCCGCGCCCACGCCGAAGCACAGCGTCGGGATCAGTTCCCACGGCTTCGCGGAGGCCCCCCAGTAGGCCCACCACCGCGACGCCCGCTGTACCGCCGCGACGAGCACACAGCCGCCGATGCCGACGGCGGCCCAGCACCGGTCGCGCACCGAGAGCGCGGGCACGCCCGCCGGCTCGCTCACCGGCGCCCGCCGTAGCGCGTACACAAGGAACCCGGCGATCACCACCGCGGCCGCCGCCGAACTGCCGTACTGCAGGTACCAGTACAGCGGTGACCCGGCGATCGTCTCGCCCAGCACCGGGAAGAGCCGCATCCCCCACCGGTCGTGGTGCGTGAACGCGTCCCACACCACATGCGTCAACGCCCCGAGCGCCGCCGACACATACCACCGCGCCACCAGCACCGACCGCACCCGCGCGCGGGGCGCCCCGCAGCGCAGCAGCGTCGCCACCCGCCCCTGCCGCGCCCTCGGCAGCAGTGCGACCAGCGGCTCCCGCACGAGCAGCCAGAGCCAAACCAGCGCCCACGCGATGAGCACGTCGACGGTGAAGACGCCCGCGAACGAATGGGTGAAGTCGCCGAACTCCATCGCCCCGGAGAACGCGCTCGCCGCGAAATAGGTCATGTCGGGAGCGAAGGAACCGGCCACGAGAACGGCCGGAACCAGCCGCCCCCGCCCGGTTCCGTCGGCACGCACACCAGGTAACACCGCGGCCGCGTGACTGAGGGTGAAGGGCAAGAGGCCTCCCAAGGCAGGAAACGGACCGGCCCAGTATGGCCAACTGGTGAAAACCGGGCACGAACGGGTGCCCGAGCAAAGGAAGTTGCCGTAGGGTCGCCTGGGCCGCTCCGCCGGGTAGCGGGGTCGAACCGACATCGAACGGCAGAACCAAACAGTAGAAAACAGTAGAACCGAACAGCAGAACAACGCAGAGAAAAGCTCCACGAGGGCAACCCGCGACGCGGGTCGATCGTCACACCATGACGAGCACGTCGGACGGAGACGGGCGCTCGGCGTCCACGGGAGGGGTTCACTTTATGTCGGCGCAATTCGGCAGGCGGCTGCGCAAGGGGGCGGTGGCCACCACCGTCGCCGCCGCGGCGGTCGCGGCACTGTCCGCGTCCCAGGCACCCGGCGTGTCGGTCGACGACAACGGCAGATCGACCACCGCCGACGCCCAGCCCACTCCCGATCTGACCACCGACGACGACGGCGCGACCGGCGGCTCGCCGTTCTACATGGACCTGCCGCCCCTCAACAGCCCGAGCCCCGTCCCGAGCGCGAGCAGCGGCGGCACCGGCGTGACGGGCACCGGCGAGGCCGGCATCCCCGCGACCGTCCTCGACGCCTATCAGAAGGCCGCGGCGGCCCTTCAGGAGTCCAAGCCCGGCTGCAACCTGCCCTGGCAGCTCCTCGCCGCCATCGGCAAGGTCGAGTCCGGCCAGGCCCGCGGCGGCCGCGTCACCGCCGACGGCACCACGATCACCCCGATCCTCGGCCCCCAGCTCGACGGCAACGGCTTCGCCCTCATCCCGGACACCGACCACGGCGTCTACGACGGCAACAGCACCTACGACCAGGCCGTCGGCCCCATGCAGTTCATCCCCTCCACCTGGGAGTGGGCCGGCCGCGACGGCAACGGCGACGGCAAGAAGGACCCCAACAACGTCTACGACGCGGCCCTCGCCGCCGGCCATTACCTGTGCCGCAACGGCTGGGACCTGTCCGTGCAGGCCGACCTGAACCGCGCGATCCTCAGCTACAACAACTCCCAGGACTACCTGCACACGGTCCTGTCGTGGCTGGAGTACTACCGCAAGGGCACTCACGAGATCCCCGACGGCACCGGCAGCCTGCCCGGCCACCGCAGCGACGACAACGACCCGCCGAGCCCTTCGCCGTCGCCGACCTCGCCGTCGACGCCCAGCACCCCCGGTACGCCCAGCACGCCCACCACTCCGAGCAGCCCGCCCCCGTCGGGCGGCCCCTCCACGCCCGGCACCCCCACGCCCACGCCGACCCCCACCCCGACCGACACGGTGGACCACCTGGAGGACGCGGGCACCGCGAAGCTCACGGCGCAGGCCGGGGACACGTTCAGCAAGCGGATCAGCACCCGCGCCGAGACCTCGGCCGGCAAGGCCGTCGGAAAGGTCCGCATCCGCTTCACGATCGTGGGTGACACCGACACCACCTTCACCGGCGGCGAGAGCGTCGCCACGATCGTCACCAACGGCTCCGGCGTCGCCGTGGCGCCCGCGCTCAAGGCCGGTGAGAAGACGGGCGACTTCACCGTCCGCGCCACTGTCGTGGGCCGCGCGGTCGGCGGCCTCGACTACAAGGCCTCCGTCACCGAGCGCGTCGCCGACACCCTCGCCCGCACCAGCGACACCGCGCTGACCTGCACCCCGGGCGGCGAGTTCGCCGACCAGGTCGAGGTCAAGGCGACGTACGACGGCGCCGTTGCGGACGGCGTCGCCGCCACCGCCACCCTGATCACCTCGGCGGACGACCCCACCGAGAACACCAAGGGCCCCTACTTCAAGGACGCGGACGGCAAGACCGTACGCACCCTGAAGGGCCTGGAGACGGACGCGAACGGCGTGCTGAAGCTGCCGAAGCTGTACGCCGACGACACGACCGGCACGTTCCTGCTCCGCATCGACACCGCGGGCGGCGCGTCCCTGACCGTCGAACTGACGGTGGCGGCGGCCGCGGAGCCGACCGAGTCCCCGAGCCCCTCGGCCAGCCCCAGCGCGTGAGTTCGCGTCCTTTCCCGTACGACGTCGACGGCGTCCTTCTCCGGAAGGGCGCCGTCGTCGTGTGCGACGTGTTCTCATCTCGGCCGCCCGTTGCTACCGTGCCGGACCTGACGATGTATCAGTTCCGGGCTCACGGGGTCCGGTCGGGAGGCCGTCATGCGTGCCCTCATCGCTGCCGGGATCGGCCTGGCCGTCGCGTTCGCGCTGGTGTTCACGATCACCGCGATGGGCGCGCCGACCGGTAAGACATCGCCGAAGCCGCTGCTCACGACTGTGCCGTCACACCCGTAACCGCCCGGGAGGGAGGCCGAGATGCGCCGCAAGGCCAGCCTGATCCTGCTCGCCCTCGCCGTGTTCTTCGCGGCACTGTCCCCGCTGCTGCGCTGGTACGCCTTCCCGCGCCTGGCGAAGATCCCGGCGAGCCAGTACCAGGACATGGTCCTGGAGGCCAAGGACGCCACCCTCGTCGACAACTCCCTCCAGGAGAAGAAGGTCTCCAAGATCACCATCGTGCAGACCCTCAAGGGCAACGTGGAGGCCTCGGAGAAGATCGAGAAGACGCTCGGCCGGGACGTCGTCGTCTGGGACAGCCTGTCGTACGCCCAGGACCCCGACGGCAAGATGGTCGCCTACATCCCCGAGCGCTACATCTTCGACGCCCACAGCCAGGACCCCGTCCACGCCACCGGCGAGATGGTCGACGGCGACCCGGTCAAACGCGAGGGCATCGAGTTCAAGTGGCCCTTCCGGACGGAGAAGCGGGACTACGAGTACTTCGACGCGCAGACCCGCACCAGCAACCCCATCCACTACAAGGGGACGCAGAACTTCCGCGGCCTGGAGGTCTACTACTTCGAGCAGACCATCCCGTGGACCCAGGTGAAGTTCCCCAAGAAGCTGCCCGTCGCCGGCATCACCCCCGAGCAGATCGCCAAGACCGGCATGACCCGCTGGTACACCACCGTCCGCAAGTTCTGGGTCGAGCCCGTCACCGGCGCCCCCGTCTACGGCGAGGAGATCCACAAGGAGGAACTCCGCGGCGGCACCCTCCTGGGCGACCGCGAGAAGGTCACGGCGTTCGCCGGGCACGTGAAGATGCGCGAGGACTACATCGAGCACACGGTCGACCTGGTCAAGTCCAACCGCCTGCTGATCCTGCTGATGACGACGTACCTCCCCTGGGGCTTCCTCACCCTCGGAGTCCTGCTCCTCGCCCTCTCCTTGTGGCTGGAGGCGCGCGGCCGCCGCCCGGACGACCCGGTGCCCGCCGACGCCGACGCACCGGAACCGGTCACCGCCTGAGCCGTGCGTTGGTGTGCCGCGTCGGCTCGGCGGTCGCCGGGTCCTCCGGCCACGGGTGCTTCGGGTACCGGCCGCGCAGCTCCGCCCGTACGCCCTTGTAGCCGTCCTTCCAGAAGGAGGCGAGGTCGGCGGTGACGGCCGCGGGCCGCCCGGCGGGGGAGAGGAGATGGACGAGCAGCGGCACCCCGGCGACCCGCGGCGACTCCTGCAGCCCGAACATCTCCTGCAACTTGACGGCGAGAACGGGCTGTTCGGGCTCGGAGTAGTCGATCCGGATCCTGGACCCGCTCGGCACCGCGATCCGCTCGGGCGCGAGCTCGTCGAGCCGCCCCGCCTCACCCGAGGCCCAGGGAAGCAGCCGGTTCAGCCCCGCCCCGGCATCGATGCGCGCCAGATCGGCCCGCCGTCGCGCCCGCCCGAGCTCCGGCTCCAACCACTCGTCCACGCGCGCGTGGAGCGCGTCGTCGGAGACGTCCGGCCAGGGGTCGCCGACACGCAGCCGCAGAAAGGCGAGCCGCTGCCGCAGTACGCCGGCCTCCGGCGACCAGCGCAACAACCCGAGCCCCTCCAGCCGCAGCCCTTCGAGAAGCGCCTCGCGTACGAGGCCGGCGTCGGCGTCCTGCAAGGGCCGTGAGGTCAGCTCGATCGCCCCGAGCCGCTCGACGCGCCGCGCGACGACGTCCCCGTCGGCCCAGTGGACCTCCTGCGCCTCGGAGTACATCGAGGCCGCGGCCGACCGCGCCGTGTCCTCGTCGACGACCGCCGCGAGCTGCACACGCGCGTGCCCCTTCCCGACGGGCCGATCAGCGACGGCCACGGCGACCCAGGGGGCGCCGCGCAACGCGGAACCCTCCGGCAGCTCGGCCCGCGTACCGGAGGCCATGAGGTAGGAACCCCCGTCGACTTTGGCGACGCGTTCGGGAAAGGCGAGAGCGGCGACAACGCCGACGAGCCGCTCATCGCCGCCAGTGCGCCCCTGTCCGGCGACAGCCCCTTCCGTGCCGTTGGCGGCATCGGCCGTCGAGACGGCCCGCAGCCGCCGTACCTCCGCGCGCCACCGCCCCGCATACGCGTCACCCCCACGCCGAGCAGCCCGAAGAGCCGCCGCGAGGTCATCCCCGTACTCCCGCGGAACGTCCTCCGACAGCAGCGCCACCACCTCGGCCGCGTCCCCCGGCGCGTCCAGCAGCGCCCGCCCCAGCCGCGGATGCAACCCCAGCCGAGCCAACCGCACCCCCCGCTCCGTGGCCCGCCCGGCGGAGTCCACCGCCTCCACCGCCACGAGTGCGGCCCGCGCCGCCGCCATCGCCCCGCCCGGCGGCGGATCCAGCAACGCCAGCCCGGACGCGTCGGGATCGCCCCAGCAGGCCACCTGGAGCGCGAACGCCGTCAGGTCGGCCACCTTGATCTCCGGCGACGGGAACAGCGGCAGCCGCGCGTCCTCGGCCTCCGCCCAGCACCGGTACACCGCCCCCGGCGCCTCCCGCCCGGCCCGCCCCGCCCGCTGCCGTCCGGCAGCCCGCGAGGCCCGCACGGTCGTCAGCGCGCTCAACCCGCGCGCGTGATCCACCCGAGGCTCCCGGGCCAGCCCGGAGTCCACGACCACCCGCACCCCGGGCACCGTCAGCGAGGACTCGGCGACGGACGTCGCCAGCACCACCCGCCGCCGCTGCGCGGGAGCCAGCACCGCGTCCTGTACGGCCGCCGGAGCCCTTCCGTGCACCTGGAGCACCTCGACGTCACCCAGGCCGCCGAGCTGTCCGGCCACCCGCGCGATCTCCCCGACGCCCGGCAGGAAGCACAGCACGTCCCCAGCCCGCTCGGCGAGCGCCCGCCGCACCACCGACGCCACATGCGCCAGCAGCGCCGGGTCGACCCGCATCCCGTGCGGCGGCCGCACCGGCCGTACCGGCGGCGCCCACACCACCTCCACCGGATGCGAGACCCCCGCCGCCTCGACGACCGGCGCCCCGCCCAGCAGCCGGGCCCAGCCCTCGGCGTCCGTCGTCGCCGACGCGGCCACCAGCCGCAGCTCCGGCCGCAGGGCCTGTCGTACGTCCCACAGGAAGGCGGCAGACGTGTCCGCGTCGAGATGGCGTTCGTGGCACTCGTCGAGGATCACGACGTCCACGCCGGGCAGCTCCTGGTCGCGCTGCAGCCGCTGGAGCAGCACACCGGTCGTGACGACCTCCACGCGCGTGTGCCGCCCGACGACCCGCTCGCCGCGCACGGTGTAGCCGACGCTCTCCCCGGCCCTCTCGCCGAGCAGCCATGCCATGCGCCGGGCGGCGGCGCGGGCGGCGATGCGGCGCGGTTCGGCCACGAGCACGCGCCGCGCGGGGGCGTCGGCGTCCAGGAGACCCGCCAGCGCCAGCGGCACCAGGGTCGTCTTGCCGGTGCCGGGCGGCGCGACGAGGACGGCGGTGCCGTGGTCGTCGAGCGCCGCGCACAGGTCGGGCAGGGCGGAACGTACGGGCAACCGGTCGAGAGCGTCGCTGCGGATCACCGGTCCAGTCTCGGGCACGCGGCTATGGTCACCGCATGCCACTGCCTGACGAAGACATGCCACTGCCGGACGAGGACGCGACGCTCGCGCACCACTTGGGCGCCGCCGCGCAGGCCGTGGGCGCGCAGGGAAAGCTCACCCGCCTTGTGGCCGGGAGGCTGAAAAAGGATGTGCTGGAGATCCGCCTCGGCACCGGCCTGGCCCCGGAGGCGGCGCTGGCGCTGGCGGAGCAGATGGTGGTGGGCTGTGTGCCGCCGTTGGCCGTCGTCGCCCTGCCGAACGGCGGCACCGCCGTCCGCGCGGTGATGGGGACCGGGTTCGGTGGGATGAACCCGGCCGTCGTCACGCTCACCGTCACCGCCGCCGACGACGCGGGCAGCACGGTCCTCGTCCGGGGCGCCGCCAAGGAGGGGCTGATCAAGCAGCGTGGCGGTCAGCGGGTCGTCGAGGGGATCGTGTCCCGGTGGCTGGCCGCGGACCCCACCGCCGGCCCCGAGACCGAACTGCCGGACTAAGGGCCCCGGTCAGCCCCTGTCGTCCCGCTCGCAGACGAAGATCGCCGTCCCTGGGATCAGGTTCCCGCGCAGGGGCGACCAGCCGCCCCACTCCGAGGTGTTCCAGGCCGGCCACTCCGGCTCGACGAGATCCACGAGGCGGAAGCCCGACGCCGCGATGTCCCGCACCCGGTCGCCGATCGTCCTGTGGTGCTCGACGTACACCGCGCGGCCCTGCTCGTCCTGCTCGACGTACGGCGTGCGGTCGAAGTAGGAGGCGGACACCGACAGCCCCTCGGGGCCCGGCTCGTCCGGGAACGCCCAGCGGATCGGGTGGGTCACCGAGAAGACGAACCGGCCGCCCGGGCGCAGCACCCGGCGCACCTCCGTCAGGACCCGCACCGGGTCGGCGACGAAGGGCAGCGCCCCGTACGCCGAGCAGGCCAGGTCGAAGGAGGCGTCCGCGAAGGGGAGGGCGCCGGCGTCGGCGCAGACCAGAGGGAAGGAGCCGCCGATGCGCAGGGCGTGCTGGAGCTGGCGGTGCGAGATGTCGAGCGCGACCGGGCGGGCGCCCTGCGCGGCCAGCCAGCGCGAGCACTGGGCCGCGCCGGCGCCGATCTCCAGCACGCGCCGGTCCTTGAGGTCCTCCGGCGGGCCGAGCAGCTCGGCCTCCACCTCGTCCAGACCCTCGGGGCCCCACACGAAGCGGTCGTCGCCGAGGAACGTGCCGTGTTCCACCTGGTACTCGTCGGCGTTCCGGTCCCACCAGCCCCGGTTCGCCCGGGAGCTCTCGGCGGCTCCCGCGTCGCGCCGCGTGGCCTCCGACTCGGAGTCGGACTGGGCCGCGGACTCGGAAGAAGTGGGCTCTTGGATGATCGGCTCCCTCGTCGTACTCTTCCCTCCAACCCGTCCCCACGGGTGTCACGGGAGAGGTGTCTCAGGCCTGCTTGGCCTCCAGAGACAGTTCTTGTGCCGGGTATGCGGCGATCCGCCCCGGGTGTGCGCCTTCGCGCATTGACCCTGCCCGGCTGCCCCCGTATGCTACAAGTTGCGCTGCGGGCCTGCGCACCTCAGACGTAGCAGGCTGCGCTCGCATCTGTTGTATGTCCCCTCGGTTGTCGAGGCGCCATCACCAGTTTCTGGTTTGGCGCTTCCTTGGCTGTCCGGCTTCATCAGAGCGATACGGGCTCCCGGCGTAGCAGTACCTACGACTTTCTGTCCGTAACCGGAGCCCTTTCCCACATGACGAGCAGCACCGAGACCACCGCCACCACCCCGCAGGTTGCGGTCAACGACATCGGTAACGAGGAAGCCTTCCTCGCCGCGATCGACGAGACGATCAAGTACTTCAACGACGGCGACATCGTCGACGGCGTCATCGTGAAGGTCGACCGGGACGAGGTCCTGCTCGACATCGGTTACAAGACCGAAGGTGTCATCCCGAGCCGCGAGCTCTCGATCAAGCACGATGTCGACCCCAACGAGGTCGTCGCCGTCGGTGACGAGATCGAAGCCCTTGTTCTCCAGAAGGAGGACAAGGAAGGCCGCCTGATCCTCTCGAAGAAGCGCGCCCAGTACGAGCGTGCCTGGGGCACCATCGAGAAGATCAAGGAAGAGGACGGCATCGTCACCGGTACCGTCATCGAGGTCGTCAAGGGTGGTCTCATCCTCGACATCGGCCTCCGCGGCTTCCTCCCGGCCTCCCTGGTCGAGATGCGCCGTGTCCGCGACCTCCAGCCCTACGTGGGCAAGGAGCTCGAGGCGAAGATCATCGAGCTGGACAAGAACCGCAACAACGTGGTCCTGTCCCGCCGTGCCTGGCTGGAGCAGACCCAGTCCGAGGTCCGCCAGACGTTCCTCACGACCCTGCAGAAGGGTCAGGTCCGTTCCGGTGTGGTCTCCTCGATCGTCAACTTCGGTGCCTTCGTGGACCTGGGTGGCGTCGACGGTCTGGTCCACGTCTCCGAGCTGTCCTGGAAGCACATCGACCACCCGTCCGAGGTTGTCGAGGTCGGCCAGGAAGTCACCGTCGAGGTCCTCGACGTCGACATGGACCGCGAGCGTGTCTCCCTGTCGCTGAAGGCGACGCAGGAGGACCCGTGGCAGCAGTTCGCCCGGACCCACCAGATCGGTCAGGTCGTCCCGGGTAAGGTCACCAAGCTGGTTCCGTTCGGTGCGTTCGTCCGCGTGGACGAGGGCATCGAGGGTCTGGTCCACATCTCCGAGCTGGCCGAGCGCCACGTGGAGATCCCGGAGCAGGTCGTCCAGGTCAACGACGAGATCTTCGTCAAGGTCATCGACATCGACCTCGAGCGTCGTCGCATCAGCCTCTCGCTGAAGCAGGCCAACGAGTCCTTCGGTGCCGACCCGGCCTCGGTCGAGTTCGACCCGACCCTGTACGGCATGGCTGCCTCGTACGACGACCAGGGCAACTACATCTACCCCGAGGGCTTCGACCCCGAGACCAACGACTGGCTCGAGGGCTACGAGAAGCAGCGCGAGGAGTGGGAGCGCCAGTACGCCGAGGCGCAGACCCGCTTCGAGCAGCACCAGCAGCAGGTCATCAAGAGCCGCGAGGCCGACGCTGCCGCTGCCGCCGAGGGTGGCGACGCCGCCGGTGCGGCTCCGGCCGCGGGCGGTGGCGGTTCGTACTCCTCCGAGGGTGCGGACACCTCCGGTGCGCTGGCTTCCGACGAGGCGCTCGCCGCGCTTCGCGAGAAGCTCGCGGGTGGCCAGAGCTGAACGCTGGCTCGCTGAGGCTTAGCGGGTAACTGAGGGGCCGTACCTTTCGAGGTACGGCCCCTCAGCGCTGCCCGGGCTCGTTCTTCGGCTGCGGGGCGGCGGGGGCTGGTCGCGCAGTTCCCCGCGCCCCTAGAAGCCATGGCCCTTCCCCCTGCCATGAAAAGAGCTTGAGAGATGGCTGATCAGCCCTGCTCGTGGGAATGCCCCTGCTTCAGGGGGCGTTGAAGCGTATGAACACGAGGAGGAGCGGTCACTGTGCTTGATCCGCAGGGTTTGTACGCATGGGAGCCGAAGGGCCTGGCCGTCGTCGACATGGCGCTCGCCCAGGAGTCGGCCGGTCTTGTCATGCTCTACCACTTCGACGGATACATCGACGCGGGCGAGACCGGCGACCAGATCGTCGACCGGGTGCTCGACTCGCTGCCCCACCAGGTCGTGGCCCGTTTCGACCACGACCGGCTCGTGGACTACCGCGCCCGCCGTCCGCTGCTCACCTTCAAGCGCGACCGCTGGAGCGACTACGAGGTCCCCTCGATCGAGGTGCGACTCGTCCAGGACGCCACCGGGGCGCCCTTCCTGCTGCTGTCGGGGCCCGAGCCGGACGTGGAGTGGGAGCGCTTCGCGGCGGCCGTCCAGCAGATCGTGGAGCGGCTCGGCGTCCGTCTCTCCGTGAACTTCCACGGCATCCCCATGGGTGTCCCGCACACTCGCCCCGTCGGCCTCACCCCGCACGGCAACCGCGTCGACCTCGTGCCCGGCCACACCAGCCCCTTCGACGAGGCGCAGGTCCCCGGCAGCGCCGAGTCGCTCGTCGAGTACCGGCTCATCGAGGCCGGCCACGACGTCCTGGGCGTCGCCGCGCACGTCCCGCACTACATCGCGCGCTCCCCGTACCCGGACGCCGCCCTGACCGTGCTGGAGTCCATCACGGCGGCCACCGGCCTGGTGCTGCCGGGCATCGCGCACGCGCTGCGCACCGACGCGCACCGCACGCAGACCGAGATCGACCGCCAGATCCAGGAGGGCGACGAGGACCTCGTGGCCCTCGTCCAGGGCCTTGAGCACCAGTTCGACGCGGCGGCGGGCGCCGAGACCCGCGGCAACATGCTCGCCGAGTCCACCGACATCCCGTCCGCCGACGAGATCGGGCGCGAGTTCGAGCGCTTCCTGGCGGAGCGGGAGGGCGACAACTGAGCCCGATGGGGTGCGTTGTCAGCGGCACCGCCTAAGCTGCGGCTCATGCTGAAAGTGGGCCTGACCGGTGGGATCGGTGCCGGTAAGAGTGAGGTGTCGCGGCTGCTCGTGGAGCGGGGGGCCGTGCTGATCGACGCGGACCGTATCGCGCGCGAGGTCGTCGCGCCCGGTACGCCCGGGCTGGCCGCGGTCGTGGAGGCCTTCGGGGCCGGCGTGCTCGCCGAGGACGGCAGCCTGGACCGGCCCAAGCTCGGGTCGATCGTGTTCGCCGACCCCGAGAAGCTCGCCGTGCTGAACTCGATCGTGCACCCCTTGGTGGGCGCCCGCTCCCGCGCCCTCGAATCCGCCGCCGACGACGACGCGGTCGTCATCCATGACGTGCCGCTCCTCACCGAGAACGGCCTCGCCCCGCTCTACGACGTCGTGGTCGTCGTCGACGTCGCCCCCGAGACCCAGCTCGACCGCCTCGTCAGCCTGCGCGGCATGACCGAGGACGACGCACGCGCGCGGATGGCCGCCCAGGCGACGCGGGAGAAGCGCCGGGAGATCGCGGACATCGTCATCGACAACGACGTACCCCTGGAAGACCTGCGGCGACGCGTGGCGGACGTATGGGACGAGCTCGTACGAAGAGCCCGCGCGCCCCACGTGGCCGGGGACTCGCCCCGGGCGCCCCAGGAATAGCGGCCCCCTGTCCGGGCGTTGAACCCTTCCAGTGAGGGAAGGACTCTGCCGTGCCCGAGACCAGCGGTTGGACCGGACGTACTCCGGAGACGCATGTCATCGACTTCCGTGCCGCCGAGCAGTTGCTCGCCGCACGGGACCCGCAGGGCGCGGTGAAGCTGCTCGACCAGGTGATCGCCGCGCACCCCGAGAACACCGCCGCCCGCCTGCTGCGCGCGCGTGCGTTCTTCGCGGCCGCCCAACTGCGGCCCGCGGAGCTGGAGTTCACCATCGTCCTGGAGCGCGAGCCGGACAACGCGTTCGCGCACTTCGCGCTCGCCCGCACCTACGAGCGCCAAGCCCGCCCCGACCAGGCCAAACGCCACTTCCGGCTGGCCGCCGCACTGGACCCCAACCCGCAGTACCTGAAGGCGGCGCGGTTCGACGCGTGACGGCTCACGGCGCGGGCCGGTCCGGAGGCCGGTCCTCCGGTCGCCGGTACGACGGCCGCTGCCCTGGTGACCCGCGCGGTGGCCGCTGCTCCGCCGGCCGGTACGGTGGGACGTCCGGGCCCGGCTGATAGTGCGGGCCTTGTCGGATGTGCCGGAGGATCAGGGTCAGATCGACGGTGACGACCAGCCAGAGCACCCCGCAGGCGGCGGCCCACCCGGGGCGGCCCGCGAGGGCGAACGCGGCTGTCCCGAAGATCGCCCAGACCAGCCCCCACACGCTCAGCCAGAACCGGGCCCGCAGCGCACTGCGCGCGGTCGACGGCTCACTGCCCGTACGCATCGGGATCACCACTCCTCACTGCCAACGTACTCCTCGTACCCCTTGCTGGAGGGCGCGTGCTGCCGGACACCGATGAGCTCGCCGAGGCGCTGCTCGACCTCGCGGTACCCCATGAGGACATCAACGAGCTCGTCGCCAGGTGGCGGACGCTGACGGCCGATGCCGGAGCGATGCGGCTGCTGGCGGAGTGCGTCGAGGCGCTGGTGCGCGACATGGGGGAGATCGTCGAGTACGGCGACGGCCTGCAGCTGACCGCGCGGACCGCCGAGGCACCGCCGGCGCTGCGCCGGATCTTCCCCGCGTACGTGCTCGTCGCGGCGCTTCCGCACACGCGCGCGTACCACCGGGCACTAGGTGTCCCCGCCGACGTCTCCCGGCGCACCCTCACCGACCTCGGCCGGAACATGGCCGTCCACCGCAGGCGGCACGGGACGGCGGGAGTCCAGTCCCCGCAGTGGCTGGTGCTCCATTTCCGCGGTGAGATCTACCAGTTGGGGAGACTGCACTTCCAACGGGAGCGGCTCTGGGCGAGTTCGGCGCGGGGGCTCGCGGCGGCGGGGATGCGGGCGACCACCGGCACGCTCTGTCTGGGCCTGCACATCCCCGACTTCCTCGGCCCGCTGACGCCGGCCGCGTGCGACCGGGCGGTGGCGCTGGCGGGCGAGTTCTTCGCCAAGCACTACCCCGAGGAGGAGTACCGGGCGGTGATGTGTCACTCCTGGCTGCTGGACCCGCAGTTGAAGCGGTACCTGCCCGCCGACTCCAACATCGTCCGCTTCCAGGAGCGGTTCCGGCTCGCGCCGCGAGACGCCGAGTCGGCCGACACCGAGCCGGTCCAGTTCGTGTTCGGGGACCCGGAGCTGCCGGTGGCCGGGCTGCCTCGGCGTACGTCGGTGGAGCGGGCGGTGGGCGATCATCTGCGGGCCGGTGGGCACTGGTACATCGGGCAAGGGTGGTTTCCGCTGCCCGAGGCGGGGGTCGAGGCAGGGTCCGAGGCGGGACCCGCGAAGGTTCCCGAGAAGGTTCCCGAGGAAAGGCTCCGCCCCTCGAACGGGTGAAGTTGTTCGAGGGAGGAACGGGCGTGCGGATGCGGGCCGTTGGACGGGCATGGAACTGAAAATGCGTGAGGGGTACGAGGGGACGGGACCCGGGGCGATCACCCCGGACGGCTGTGCGGTGGAGCTGTACTCACGGCTCCCGGTGTACGACGAGCCGGACATCATCGCCGCGGCCGTGCCGGCGGGGGCGCACATCCTGGAACTGGGCTGCGGTGTGGGCCGGATGACCCACCCGCTGCTGGAGCGGGGCTTCTCGGTCACGGCGGTGGACGAGTCCCCGGAGATGCTGGCCCGCGTCCGGGGAGCGCGCACGATACGCAGCAAGGTCGAGGAACTCGACCTGGGCGAGACGTTCGACGTGGTGATGCTCGCGTCGTTCCTCGTGCACGCCGGCGACGTCGAGGTGCGACGCGGATTGCTGCGCGCCTGCGCCCGGCATGTGGCGGAGAGCGGGTGCGTACTGATCCAGCGGGAGGGCGAGGACTACCACACCAACCTGCCACGCGAACGCGTCGACCCCAGTGGCTTCACCCTCCGCATGGTGTCGGCGGAGCCGGTCGGCGACGGGGTGAACTCGGTGCGCGCGGAGTACGAGTTCCCGGACGCGGTATGGACCCAGACGTTCCTGGCCCGGCCGCTGACGAAGGAACAGTTCGAGGAGGCGTTGGGGGAGGCGGGCCTCCGGGTGGACAAGTACCTGACCGAGGACCGGATATGGGTACGCGCGGTGCGGGCGGTGGATGAGGAGAGGGCGGGGGCTGCCTGGACGGCCCCACGGACGTGAGGGGATGTTCGCCTGGCGGCGATGAGTTTCCGTGCGGGGGCCGGTCTATCTCTGTGACAGCACAACGGACCGCATCCCACAGGAGCCCCCGATGTCCGAGACCACCGTATCCGTCACCGCCGCCGCGTCCGCCAACTCCGGTACCGGCACGGTCGTCGCCGAGTCCGCGACCGCCCGTGGGCGCCGCGCCAGGATCGCCCTGCGCACCATTCAGGTGCTGCTCGCCCTGTTCTACGCGTTCGCGAGCGCGCTGCCCAAGCTGATCGCGCACCCCACGGCCGCCGACGCCTTCGCCGAGATGGGCTGGGGCAACGCGGGGATGTACACCATCGGCGCGCTCGAACTCGCCGGTGCGATCGCGTTGTTGGTGCCGGTGCTGCAGTCGGTGGCGGCGGTGGCGCTGAGCGGGCTGATGGTGGGCGCGTTCGTGGTCCAGATCTCCTACTTCGACGGGGAGAACGCCGCGACGCCGCTGATCCTGATCATCCCGCTGGCCCTGATCGCCTGGGCCCGCCGCGGCCAGAACGCCCAGCTGCTGCGGATACTGCGACGCCGGGCGTGACAGCGGCATCGGCGCCCCGCAAACCCCGGTCGGACTGGGTTGGCCATTCCGACCGGGGTTTGCGGGGCATCGGCGCTGGCTCACGTCGGTCCGTGTGTTTCTGAAGCGCCGGTTCAGTCAATCTCAGCCCGTCCGGCGTTTGAGGACGAGGCCCGTTCAGGGCCGAAGCGGGGGTCTGGGGGCGGCAGCCCCCAGGGAGGCGGGGTCGAAGGGGCGGCAGCCCCTGGAGGATGGGACGGGTAGGGGCGGCGGGGGCGAGAAAAACCCGCCGGTCACCGCCCGCCCGCGCGACCCCCCGCGCCTCCACCCTTACGTCCCCCCGACACCCCAGGCACCCCCGGCACCCCACCCATCCCCCGCAACCGCTCCATCTCCCGCCGATCCCGTTTGGTCGGCCGCCCAGCACCCCGGTCACGGATCCCCGCCGGAGCAACCGCCTCACGAGGCGGAGGCGGCGGACTGTTGTCGACATAGCACTGCACCGCGACAGGAGCCCCCACCCGCTTCCGGATGAGGCGCTTGACGACGACGATCCGCTCCCGCCCCTCATGCACCAGACGGACTTCGTCACCGACCCGCACGGAGTGGGCCGGCTTGACCCGCTCACCGTTCACCCGGACATGACCGCCCTTGCAGGCGGCGGCCCCGGCGGACCGGGTCTTGATCAGCCGCACGGACCAGATCCAGCTGTCGACGCGAACGGTCTCGCCCTGCTGCGGCCCAGCGGCCTCGGCGGCAGCCACGGCGGCGGCGACCTCCGAATCCGACCCACCACCCTCACGCCCGGCCGGCCCAGCTCCACCAGAGCCCGACTCCGCTTCGGCAGGGCCCGACTCTGCCTTGGCGGCGGGTGCCGGTTGCGACATCGCCCCTATAGCCGTCGGCGTGCTCTCGGCCCCGTTCCGAGCGGCTGCGACGGCGTCCATGCCCTCGCCCGCCCCGCCTTCCCCACGTTCAGCAGCCATGCCTCGACCTTAGCCGCCCGCCCCCGCCCACCCCGACGCCATTTCCCCACTGACCGCCCCGCCCCACCGCTCGCGAATCCGGGGCGGCGAGGGCACGGCCGTACGGTGGTGACGTGAAAGCTCTCGACGACCTGGACCGGCGTATCGCGGGCTGCCGCGCCTGCCCCCGCCTGGTCGACTGGCGGGAGGAAGTGGCCCGTACGAAACGGGCCGCGTTCGCCGACCAGACGTACTGGGGCCGCCCGGTGCCGGGATTCGGGCCGTCGGATGCCCGGATGCTGATCGTCGGCCTCGCCCCCGCCGCGCACGGCGGCAACCGCACCGGCCGGATGTTCACCGGAGACCGCTCCGGAGACGTGCTGTACCAGGCGCTGTACGACGTCGGCCTGGCCTCGCAGCCCACCGCGGTGAGCATCGACGACGGCCTTGAGCTGCACGGCGTCCGCGTCACCTCGCCCGTGCACTGCGCCCCGCCCGCCAACAAGCCCACCCCGGGCGAGCGGGACACCTGCCGCCCCTGGCTGGTGCAGGAGCTGAGGCTGCTGCGGCCGACGCTGCGGTCGGTGGTGGTGCTGGGCGCCTTCGGCTGGCAGGCCACGCTGCCCGCGCTGATGGCGGCGGGGTGGGACGTGCCCCGGCCGCGGCCCGCCTTCGGGCACGGGGTGCGCGTACCGCTCGACGGGATCGAGCTGTTCGGCTGCTTCCACGTCAGCCAGCGCAACACCTTCACCGGCCGGCTGACCCCGCAGATGCTCCGGGACGTGCTGCGCACGGCGGCGGCCGTTCACTGACGGGAATCAGCTGGGTTCCCCGAACAGCTGTCGTACCGTCGACTCGTAGTTGGTCCGCACGTGCGCGAGGGCGTGGGCGCGGGCCCGCTCCGGGTCGCCGGAGGCGATCGCCTCGTACAACTCGCGGTGCTCTATGAGGAGTTGGGGCCATTCCTCGTTCCGCCGGGTCATCCAGCGCAGTCGGCCGGCGACCGGTTCGAGGGCTTCGACCAGCAGGGTGTTGTCGGCCATGGCCACGATGCGGTCGTGCAGCCGGCTGTTGATGTCCGTGATCGTCTCCGCGTCGCCCGCCTCGGTCGCGGTCGCCGCCTCGTCGAGGAGCCGCTCGACCTCGGCGAGATCCTGCGGCGTTGCGCGGGCCGCGGCCAGCCCCGCCGCGTAGACCTCCAGTGCCTCGCGCAGTTCGAAGAGCTCCTTGACGTCCTGCGGGTTCAGCCGCCGTACGACGGTCCGACGAGGGGTCTCGAAGTGGACGAAGCCCTCGGCGACCAGGGCACGGATCGCCTCACGGACCGGTACCCGGGAGACGCCGAAGCGCTCGGCGAGCTCCCGTTCGACCAGTCGGTCACCGGGACGCAGTCCGCCCGCGATGATCTCCTGCCGTAGCGAGGTCAGGACGCGTTCGCGGATGGCACCCAGGGGCTCGATCTTCGTCGTGGAGCTCATGGGGCCATCTTCGCCGACTCCGAAGGTGTTTTACCGAGCGTTAACAGACGCGACATCGGTCGGAACGCTTGACGGGAGGACCATGACGGCAGTTTGGTATACCAAACGGCGTTCCGGGCGGCCGTATCCGCCACCCTCCTCCGTCCCCGGCTCATGGAGGCTCCGTGTCCCTCGCCGACCGCGCCACAGCCACCGGCGCCCCAGCGTTCGTCCCCGATCCCCGCCTCACCAACGAAGACCTCGCGCCCGCCGAGAAGCGGAACTGGAAGGTCTTCGACCTCTTCGCGATGTGGATGTCCGACGTCCACAACCTGGGCAACTACACCTTCGCCGCCGGTCTGCTGGTCCTCGGCATGAACGTGTGGCAGGTCTTCACCTCGCTGCTCGTCGGCTTCGTGCTCATCTACATCGGCATGAACTGGATGGGGAAGATCGGCCAGCGGCACGGCGTACCCTTCCCGGTCGTCAGCCGCATCAGCTTCGGCATCTGGGGCGCCAACATCCCGGCCCTCATCCGGGCCGTGATCGCCATCATGTGGTACGGCATCCAGACGTATCTGGCCTCGGTCGCGGTGAACGTGATGCTGCTCGCCGCCTGGCCGGGCCTGGAGTCCTGGACGCACAGCTCCTTCCTGGGACTTGACGCGCTGGGCTGGGTCTCCTTCCTCTCCCTGTGGCTGATCCAGGCGCTGATCATCAGCCAGGGCATGGAGTCGGTACGGAAGTTCCAGGACTTCTGCGGTCCGGCGATCTGGATCGTCATGATCGCGCTCGCGGTCTGGGTGCTGGCCAAGGCCGACTGGACCATCTCCCTCACCACCACCCCGCACCCGGTGTCGGTCGGCGAGCAGTGGCGCCAGTGGTTCGGTGCGATCGGCCTGATCCTCGCCACCTACGGCACGCTGATGCTCAACTTCTGCGACTTCTCCCGCTTCGCCCCGGACTACAAGACCGTCCGCCGCGGCAACTTCTGGGGCCTGCCCATCAACTCCACGGCCTTCGTGGTCGTCTCGGTGATCGTCACGGCCGGTTCGCTGGAGGTGTTCGGCGAGGCCATCACCGACCCGGCGGAACTGGTGGCCAAGGTCGGCAACACCTGGGTCCTGGTCGTCGCCGCGCTCACCTTCGCCGTCGCCACCATGGGCGTCAACATCGTCGCCAACTTCGTCTCGCCGGCCTACGACCTCGCCAACGTCTGGCCGCAGAAGATCAGCTTCAAGGTCGGCGGAATGATCAGCACGGTCGCCGCGCTGGTCGTCACCCCCTGGAACCTCTTCTCCAACCCGACCGTCGTCAACTACTTCCTCGGCGGCCTCGGCGCCTTCCTGGGCCCGCTGTTCGGCGTGATCATGCTCGACTACTACTGGATCAAGAAGGGCCGCGTGGACGTCGAAGAACTGTTCTCCGGCGCCCCCGGCTCCCGCTACTACTACAAGAAGGGCGTCAACCCCAAGGCACTGTGGGCGTTCCTGCCGTCGGCGGGCGTCGCGGCCGTGCTCGCCCTCGTGAAGACGTTCAGCGACGTGGCGCCGTACTCCTGGTTCATCGGCACGGCGCTGGCGGCCGGACTGTACGCGCTGCTGTGCCGGGACGAGCGCACCGCCGCCACCAAGGCCGTGGAGGTCTGACGGACGTGCGGATCGTCGTCACCAACTGCAACACCACGCAGGAGATGACCGAGGAGATCGTACGAGGTGCCCGGGCCGCGGCAGGCCCGGGCACCGCCGTGACCGGGCTGACGCCCGAGTGGGGGCCCGAGTCGGCCGAGGGCTGGCTCGACAGCTACCTGTCGGCGGCCGCGGTGATCGACCTCCTGCGGACCTACGAGGGCCCCGCGTACGACGCGGTCGTCATGGCCGGGTTCGGCGAACACGGACGGGAAGGCGTCCGGGAGCTGGTCGACGTCCCTGTCGTCGACATCACCGAGGCCGCCGCCCATCTGGCCTGTCTGCTCGGCCGGCGCTACGGGGTGGTCACCACCCTGGAACGCTCCTGCGGCCAGATCGAGGACAGCCTGGAACTCGCCGGCGTGGGCCGCAACTGCGCCGCGGTGGTCGGAACGGGGCTGAACGTCCTCGAACTCGGCGACGCGGAGCGCACGGAGGCCGCCTTCGTGGCCGCCGCGGAGCGGGCCATCGCCGCGGGCGCCGAGGTGCTGGTGCTGGGCTGCGCCGGGATGACGGGGCTGCAACGGGCGGTGGGGGAGAAGCTCGGGCTGCCGGTGGTCGACGGGGTGGGAGCCGCGGTGAAGCTGGCGGAGTCGCTGGTGGGGTTGGGGCTGGGGACGAGCCGGGTGGGCGGGTACGCGCGACCGTTGCCCAAGGGGCGGGTTTGGGGGAGGGGGGTGGGGTGAGGGGGCGCGGTCCAGGTAGTGGGGCGAGGGGTTCGTGGCTTTGTGGGTTCGCGGCCGTCCCGGTGGGGTGAAGGATCCGCAGTCCTGTGGGTTCCCCGGCCTTCCCGGTGAGGTGAAGGGTTCGCGGCCCTGTGGGTTCCCCGGCCTTCCCAGCGAGGTGAAGGGTTCGCGGCCCTGGCAATGGGTCAGGGGCGCGGTCCTATGAGGTTCGCGGCTCTTGCCGGTGGGGTGTGGGGTTCGTGGCCCTTCCAGTGCGGCGAGGCCGGCGGTGCCGCGGCGCACCGAGCCGGTGAGAGGCCGCCGTCGGGGTGATCCTGGCAGGGGTCGGTCGGCGGTGCGCCAGGGGCGGAGGCGGTACGACCGCACACTTCCGTCGGGACGTGGCGCCGCCCCCGCGTCTCCCCCCACCTCCTCATGCTCGGCGGCGGCGGGACGGGAGTCGCCGGTGTTCAGGTGGTCGTCGGTGGCGGGTGGCCGGGCTCCGTGCACCGTGCTCGCCGCGCTGCTGCTCGCCGCGCTGCTGCTCGCCGGGTTGTGCTGCACCGGCGCCTCGGGAGACGAGGCCGAGCCGTTCTGGACGAACCCCGACTCCCGGGCCGCACAGCAGGCCGCCGAGTGGAGGCTGGCGGGGCGGGACACGGACGCCGCGTTGATGGACCGCATCGCGACGCGTCCCCAGGCCGAGTGGATGACCGGTCCGAACCCCGGCCCGGTGGTCCGCGCCCGCACCACCGACGCCGCCCTGGCCGGCCGGACCGCCGTACTCGTGGCGTACTACATCCCCCACCGCGACTGCGGCCTGTACTCCAGCGGAGGCGCGCCGAGCGCGGACGACTACCGCGCGTGGGTCGACGAGTTCGCCGACGCCCTCGGCGACCGCGGCGCCTATGTGATCGTCGAACCCGACGCCGTCGCCCAGGTGGTGGCGGGCTGCACCGAGGTGGTGGCGGACGACCGCTACGCCCTGCTCGCCTACGCCGTCGACCGCTTCACGAGCAGCCCGCACACCCACGTGTACCTCGACGCGGGCAACTCCGGCTGGATTCCGGAGGCCTGGCGCCTGGTCGACGCGCTCGCGGCAGCGGGCATCGCCCAAGCCGACGGCTTCGCGCTGAACGTCTCCAACTTCCAGACCAACGAGGCCAGTTCCGCGTACGGCGACTGGCTGTCGGCGGACCTCGGCGGCAAGCACTACGTCATCGACACCAGCCGCAACGGCAACGGCCCGTACTCCGGAACCGACAGCTGGTGCAACCCGCCCGGCCGAGCCCTCGGCGAACCCCCGACGACGCACACGGGCAACCCCCGCCTGGACGCCTACCTCTGGATCAAGCGCCCCGGCGAGTCCGACGGCACCTGCCGGAGCGGCCCGGCGGCGGGCAGCTGGTGGCCGTCGTACGCACTGGAGCTGGCCCGAAACGCCCTCCGCTGAAGCACCCCGGATCGCTCACGGCCGCCATACGTACCGCACGTCCGGCTCCCGCTCCTCGTTCCCCCTCCCGTCCGTGTGCTCGACCGCGACGAAGCCATGCCGCTCGTAGAAGCGGTGGGCGGGCTTGTTGACCTGGAAGGTCCACAGCTGCAGCCCCTGTGGACTGCGCTCCTTGGCGAGCGCGACGAACCGGTCCCCGATGCCCTGTCCGCGCCGGTCCGGGGCGAGATAGAGCTGGGAGAGCAGGTCGCCGTTGAGCACCATGATCCCCACGATCTCCCGCTGCCCGGGGTCGGTCGTCTCCGCTACCCAGGTCTCCCGCAGCGGCACGACCACGTCCCGGATGTAGTTCCGCACCTCGTCGTCGGACCGCGGCCTGACGACCGTCGGCAGTGCGGCGTCGAACGACCGCAGCCACACGTCGGCCGCCGCGGCGGCGTCGGCGGGGGTGGCGCGCCGAATCGTGACGCCCGCGGTGTCGTCGTTCATCGCGCCTCCTCCGGGATCGCGGCCGTCGCCGTGATCTCCACCAACTGCCCGCTGTATCCGAGGCAGGCCACCCCTATCAGCGTCGACGAGTGCGGCCCGGTGCTGAGTCCGGACGCCTCGACCACCTCCCAGACGGCGGAGAGGACCGAGGTCTCCTGACTCACGACGTACACGTCGGTGGCGAGCACATGGGCCAAGTCGCTGCCGATCGCTCGCAGTTGCTCCTCCAGATTCGCGATCACCTGCTCGGCCTGCCGCACCGGATCCCCTTCGCCGACGAGGCTTCCCTGGGCGTCCAGCGGCACGGACCCGGCGAGGAACGCCAGCTTCGTGCCGGCCTCGACGACGGAGGCGTGGGAGTAGGTGGGTGGCGGGAAGAGGGCGGGGGCGGTGACGCGCCGGATCATGGGGGCTCCCGAGGTGCTGGACGGGCGACGGACGACCTGTCGGACAACCTGGCGATCATCCAAGGGGCGGTTGGGCAGCGCATCCGATTTTTGCGGCACGGCCGTCGGCCCGGGCCGCAGCCCGCGCCCCCGCTCCGCCGCCTCGACCCGCTCGACGCGATAGAGCCGCACCGGGGGTGCCGCTCTGACCCGCGGATTCACACTCAGCCGGTCCGGCGGCCCGAGCAGCCGGTGCACCATGCCACCGGCCCAGCCCCGCATGCGCAGTCCGGCCAAGGAGACGTACCGCCGCCCGTCCTCTTCATGCTCTCCGCGACCCGAACTCGCCATCGCTGCCTCCCCCATGGCACACCGCGGCCTTCCGGCCACAGCCCGCCGTCACGCTCTGTGACAACACATCCCATTGAAGCGCGTCCCACTGACAATCGCCCGGGGCAGCGGCCTCCTGTGGATAACCGGAGCCAGTCGCTTCCTGCGGATGGCCGGAGGCAGTCGCTTCCCGCGGATGACCGGAGGCAGTCGCCTCCCGCAGATGACCGACGGCAGTCGCCTCCCGCGGATAACCGAAGGCAGCCGTCTCCCGCGGATAACCGCTCGACGGGACGGAGCGGCGGCTGTCAGCCTTCGTCGGACGGCGCTTCGCGCGACGGGCGTCGGCAGCCGCAAGGTGCGCTCGGTCCCAGGAGGCTCATGCGTGTCCCGCACCGCCCATCACGTCCCCAGCCGGCACCGCACCCTCCCCGCGTTCTGGTCGCTGGGCCTGCCAGGCCCCTGGACCGGCAACGCCGTCCCTGAACTCCGCTACACGTCCGCGGAGTTGACCCGCGCCCGCCGAGAGGGCCGTCGCCCCCTGCCGCGACGAGTCGTGCGGAGCTTCACCTCGTACACGTACCCCCGGGCGATCAACGACCGGCCGAGCAGCCCGTACGAGCGCCGCGCCCGCGCCGCGCTCCAGGCCTTCCGGTCCGCCGCCCGTCTCGAGTTGCGTGCCGCTCCCGCGGAAGCGCTGCTCCAGTGGGCCGAGGAGCTCGACCACCCACCCACTCGGCATCGGCATCAGGACCTCTGGTGAGCCCCCGAAGGGCGACTTCACCCCTCTGAACCGTCAGGACCCCTCTGACCTGCGGGGGGGGTTACCCGCCCCCGAGGACCGAGGAGTAGGCAGGTCGATGAGATCGCTGACGTCCGCCACCTCCTGAAGGGTCCGCGCCAGCGAGACCAGGGTCTGGCGGACCTCGCCGATTCGCTCGCGCAGCGCGGCCGCGTGTTCCCACTCCCGCTCCCACGCCACCGGATCGTGCCCCTCCGGCCGCTGCGACTCGTACGCCGTGAGCCGCGGATGCCACGACGCGAGCAGCGGCCGCAGGACGCGGTTGAGGACCGTCACCGCGAGGACGCCGAAGCTGACATGGCCGGGGGCCAGGGGAGGGGCGACGTCGGGGCCGTAGCGGCGCAGTATCTCGCGGGTCGTGTTGAAGAAGGTGTAGAGGGAGGACAGCGCCTCGCGCAGGAAGCCCTCGTCCAGGTCGAGTTCCTCGACCGACACGCGCGTGACGAGTTCCAGGTACAGCTCCCAGGCCGCACTGCGTTCCGCGTCCGCCGGCTCCCACGTACCCGAGATCTCGCCAACGAACGGAATCGTCAGCTTGGCCGTGACCTGAGCCGGGCCGCCCGGTCGGCGCCGCCTGCGCTGCCTGTTTGCCATGATCGACCTCCCCGGTACCCACAGTAAGGTAAGTCGCCGTGTGGGACGTCTTCCTCAGCTACAGCCGCAGTGATGTGGAGCGGGTCCGTCCGCTCGCGCGGGCGTTGCGCGGCGGGGGCCTTCGGGTGTTCACGGACGAGACGGGAGTCGCGTCCTTCGCGGGCATCAGCGACACCATCCGCCGTGAACTGGCCCGTTCCAAGGCCCTGCTGGCGTACTACTCCGCCGGCTACCCCGAACGCGAGGCCTGCCAGTGGGAGCTGATCACCGCGTATCTGGCGGGACTCGGTGAAGGCGACCCGCGGCGCCGGGTCATGGTCGTCAACCCGGAGCGGGGAACCGGCCATATCCACCCCGTCGAACTCCGGGACGCCCGGCACGCCTCGGACGACGACCTCGCCACGCTCGTCGACGCCGTACGCGCGCATGTCGCCGGCCTCGACGGCCCCATGCCCGTCCGCGAGTTCGGCGTACGGCGTCGGCGACCGGGCACACCGCAGCCGTTCGGCGTACGACCTCGGCAGCCGGGCACACCGCAGCCGCACCCCGGATTCCTGGGCCGGCTCTCCGAACTGTGGCAGGTACACTCCGCGCTGCACGCCCACGCCGCGCCCCTCGTCACCGGCCGCGCCGCCGCCCACGCCGTCCAGATCCGCGGCGCGGCCGGCATCGGCAAGACCGCCCTCGCCCAGGAGTACGCGCTCCGTTTCGAGGCGGCGTACCCGGGCGGGGTCTTCTGGCTGAACGGGGAGGCGTACGACGACTCGTTGCGCGCGCTGGGCATCGCCGAGCCGTACGACCACTTCGAGCACTTCGAGGCGCTCGGCGAACCGTTCCTCTGGATCGTCGACGCCGTCCCCGCCGGCCGGCTCCCCGCGCGCGAGATCCTCGGCATGGCGGCCCCGCACCCCCTGGGCCACACCCTCTTCACGCTGCGCAGCAGGGCGTACGGCGGACTCGGCACCGCCGTGGACCTCGGCCCCCTCGACCCGCCCCACGCGCGCGTGCTCGTCGGCGGCGACGACACGCTCGCGGAGGCCATGGGCGGCCACCCCCTCGCCCTCACGCTCCTCGGCCGGGCCGTCGCCGCAGGCCACGACGCCCGTGCGCTCTACGACCGGCTGCACGCGCGCGGTGGCTCACTCCTCGACACACTGGCGGGCGAGGACGTGACCGCCGCTCTCGTACGCGACGTGGACACACGGGACGCCGCCGACGCGCTCCGGTGCGCCGCGGCGCTGCATCCGCTGCCGCTGACCGCCGAGGACGCGGAGCAGGCGCTGGCCGCCGCCGATCGGGTACCGAGAGCCGTCGCCCACCGCCGCGCCGACAACGGCATCGCCGAACTGCGCGTGCGCGGGCTGCTCACCCCGGTCGCCGACGGCGGCTGGCAGCTCCACCCGGTCACCCTGCACGCCTGGCACCACCACGACCCGGCCCCCGCCCGCACGGAGACCCTGCGCCGAGCCGCCCTGCGCACCCTGTGCGCCCGCCGCGACCCGGTTACGCTGGCCTTCCCCGGTGGCCGAAGGGAGGCACCCATGACAGCGCCCAGCGAGTCGGAGCGGATGGCCGCCTTCGACATCCAGGTCGAGCTCGTCACACGGATCGGGGTGCAGGAACTGGCGCCGGGGACGGGGAGCCTGCGGGAGGCGCTGACGTCCCTGAAGTCACTGATCGACTTCACGCGCGCGACGCTGCACACGTACAGCATCGGTCTGGAACGGGGTTCGGCCGGCGGCGCGCCCACGGTCCAGACCCTCGCGTACGGCCTGATCAACGACGTCATCCGCCCCTTCACGTCGACCTGGCACCCACGCCTGGCCGCGTACGAGGCCCGCTGCCCGACGGACACGGCCCCTCTCGACCACGAGACGGCTTGGCCGGAGGCGGAAACGATGCGATCCGAACTGTCGTCCCTGCAAGGTCCGTTGCGTACGATCGCCGACCGTCTGGGCGGGATCTCGGGGGCGGACTTCGGGGTGGCGACGGGCGCGTGAGGGCGGGGTCGGCCGGCGCTGGGCTCCGGGGTGTGGGCGGGGCGGCCGACGCCGGGCTCGGGGGTGGTGGCGGCGCGTAATCGCGTGGAAGTGCGTCACCCGGCTTCGTACGCTGCACTCATGCCCACCACCCTCTCCGACGCCGCGTTCCTCGACACCACCGCCGACCGCCTCGCCGAGCTGCCCACCGTCCAGGCCGTGGCCCTCGGCGGCTCGCGCGCGCAGGGCACGCATCGCCCGGACAGCGACTGGGACCTGGCGGTGTACTACCGCGGCCCCTTCAACCCCGCCGACCTCCGTGCCGTCGGCTGGGAGGGCGAGGTGTCGGACGTCGGCGGCTGGGGCGGGGGCGTCTTCAACGGCGGCGCGTGGCTGACCGTCGACGGGCGCCGCGTCGACGTCCACTACCGCGATCTCGACGTCGTGGAACACGAGTTGGCGGAGGCGGAGGAGGGACGCTTCCATGTGGAGCCGTTGCTCTTCCATCTGGCGGGGATTCCCAGCTACTTGGTGGTGGCCGAGTTGGCGATCAATGAGGTGCTGCGGGGTGATCTGCCGCGCCTGGACGGCTACCCCGCGAAGTTGCGCCGCACGGCGAGCGACCGTTGGTACGGCACCGCCCGCGCCACCCTCTCCTACGCCAAGGCCGCCCACGCCACCGCCGGCCGCGTCACCGAACTCGCCGGCGCGATCGCCACGGCCGCCGTACAGACGGCACACGGGGTGATGGCGTCCCGGGGCGAGTGGGTGACCAACGAGAAGCGGCTCCTGGAAAGAGCCGGGATGCGAACCGTGGACGGCGTCGTCGCGTCACTCTCCCAGGAAGCGACCCCGGATTCCCTGATCCAGGCGGTCACCCGGGCCGAGGCGATCATCGAGGCAGCGAGCCGGGGCAGCGCCGCGGATCTCTAGGAGGGCAGGAAAGCATGGTGCGGGTGCTCATCTCCCCGTCGTACGGAAGCACCGAGACACGGCGCCACTGGGCGGACACGATCGACCGGCAGGTGGACTTCACGGCGCCACGCCACGACCGCCTGCTCACCCCGGAACAACGGGAACAGCTCCAGTCACTTCACCCGGACGGCCGGGCGAGGTTCTGGGGAGCTACCCCCGCCCACGACAGGAAATTCGCGGACGTCGCCACCGGCGACGTCGTGCTGTTCACGGGGCAGGGGCAGGTGCGTGCCATAGGAGAGGTCGGAGCGATCTTCCGCAACCGAGACCTCGCCGATGCGCTGTGGCCGCCCCGGGCCGACGCGCCGAGCTGGCACACCGTCTACAGCCTTCTCGACGTGGTGCCGTCCGGCATCACTTACGAGGAACTGAACGCGTCGATCGGATACCGGGCCGCCCACAACTTTCCCGGCCAGATGGTCCTGCGGGGCGACAAGGCCAGGTCGGTCCTCGAAGACTTCATGATCGTGCCGAGTGCGACGAACGAGCCGTCGCCGCCGCCGCCGTCGGCGGTCGCAGGAAGCGTGGATCCTGTGCGTATCGCCGCGCTTGAGGAACTGCGTACTCATCGGACCGGTTACCGGCGGAGCCGACGCCTGATCGTCGTCGATCGGCGCGAAGCCCGACTCGTGCGTGAGTACCGGCAGTTCCTCGCCGATCGCGGACTGACGGCCGGCCGGTTCTTCTGCCCGGCCGGCATCAGCGACATGTACGTCGAGCACACCGGCGAGCCCGAGGTGATCGAGGTGAAGAGCGCCGCCGACCACGGTCATGTACGGCAGGCGCTGGCCCAGCTCCTCGACTACGCCCCCCACAGCCCGGCCCCGGCGCACACCCTCACGGCGCTGTTCCCCGAGGCACCGGACCCCGACGACATCGCACTCCTGCACCGCTACGGCATCGACTGCGTCCACCAGGAGTCCGCCCGCGGCTTTCGGCGTGTACCCGCGTCGAGAGAGCGTCGGGCCCTCATGCGGGAGGTGTGGTCGGAGAAGCCTGCGACAGCGGCGGCGGGATGACGCCGGCCGCCACCGCTCCCCTGTGGCTGTCCGCTCACGCTTCGGTGTGAACTCGACCGTCCCTGACTGGCCGGAACACGCCTTGCGGTGAACCCGCTTCGCACTCACCCGAGCCGCCGAGGCTCGCGGTGCACGCTGCCGAACCCGAGAGATCGGAACCGCGATCGGTCAACAGAGCAGACGACAGTGGGCTCTTTCAGCCGATCTTGAACCGGTGCGCAACTTGTACGGTCCGTGGGCCGGTTGGGGCCCGACGGGGCTGCTGGACTGCCTCCTTCCTGCCCGGCGTCCGACCACCGAAGGAGCAGTTCACCCGTGACCACCTCGCCCCAAGTCGCCCTGGTCGCCAAGGAGCTGGCCTTCACCCACGCATCCGGCGGCGGACTGGCCCATGCCGACCTCGCCCTGGCGCCAGGAGAGACGGCCGCCGTAGAAGGCCCCTCAGGCTCCGGCAAGAGCACCCTGCTCGCCCTTCTCGGGCTGATCCTCACGCCGAGCGCCGGTTCCCTGCGCATCGGAGGGACGAACACCGGCTTGCTCACGCCTAGCGAGCGGGATCTGCTGCGGCGGCGGGAGATCGGGGTCGTTCTTCAGGATCTCGGGCTCCTGAGCTTTCTCAACGCCTGGGAGAACGTCGCCGCCGCCTTCGGGCCGCGGTTCGGGCGGCATCGTGGTGTGGCTCGGGATCTGCTCGGTGACCTCGGCATGGGGGAGCTGGCCGACCGTCCGGTCGCCGAGCTCTCCGGTGGGCAGCGGCAGCGGGTCGCCGTCGCTCGGGCCGCTGTGAAGCAACCCGTGCTGGTCCTGGCCGACGAGCCGACCTCGGGACTCGACCCTAAGAACGCCGACCTCGTGAGGGGAGCGCTGCGTTCGTGCGCCGCGCAGGGCGCCGCCGTCCTTCTCGTCACCCACGATCGCGGCGTCGCCGAGACCTGCGAGCGGCGGTACGCCCTCGACGCCGGAGTGCTCTGCGACGTGTCCATGGAGAACGCCCGCACCGGCAACACCCGCAAGGAGGACCCCGCATGAGCCGCTGGAGCCTCCACACCTGGAAGCGGGACCCGCGTTCCCTGCGCAGGGCGCTGCCCACCCTCGCCGTCATGGCCGCGCTCCTCACCACCGCCGCCGGCGTGGCCGCCGGTGCCGCCGGGGCCGTGCAGCGGGACGTGCTCGGCTCGGGTGGGCTCACCCAGGTCGAGTTGTCGTCGTTCGAAGGGGACGACTCCGTTCGGCCGCTCACCGACTCCGCTCTTCGGGAGGTCAGGAGCGTGCCCGGGGTCCGGCATGTCGTCGCCGACTACCCCGCCACGCTCTACGCCGAGGACGAAGGGACGTACGACCTCACCGGCCACACCCTCACCCCGGGCGACGACCTGCCCGTGACGAAGGGTGCTCTCCCCGCCGAACTCGGTCGGGAGCAGGTGGTGTTGCCCGCCACCGCCCAGGGCACCGACTTCGCTCCGCTCCTCGGTCGTACCGTCGCCTTCGGATACACCCAGGCGACCGGAGCCGGGGCCGGTACCACCGCTGTCATCAAGCTGAGGATCGTCGCGCTGTACGACCCGAGTTGGCAGGCCGACGGACCCGGAGTCGCGTATCTCTCCGAGGACACCGCCGCCCTGCTCGCCGCGGCACGCGCCGGGCAGGCCGTGGATGTCTTCCGGGGCAAGGAGGGTGCCCGGTCCGCCGTCGTCGTGGTCGGGCATCAGGGGCAGGTCGCCGGTGTCGTCAAGTCCCTTCAGGGCGGCGGGTTTTCCGCCTCCGCCGTGTCCGACCGGGTACGGAACCTGCCGGGTCTCTTCGGCGCCGCCGATCTCGCGATGCGTGTCGGTGTGCTCGTCCTGGCCCTCGGTGCCGTCTGGCTGGGTGCCGTCCGGGCCGCGGACAGTGCGCGGGCGCGGATCGGGCAGTTCGCGATTCTGCGGATTCTGGGGTCCGGCCGGGGCGAGCTGCGGCGGATTCTGCTCGGTGAGGCCGCGTTGTCCGGGGGAGTGGCGGGGGCGGTCGGGGCGGTGGTCGGTACGGGGGTGTCCGTCGTGCTGGCCGGTCCGCTCAGTGATGTTCTCGGTCTGCCCATCACCGTTCCTGATGCCCTGCCGGGGCCGGTCTGGGGCGCCGCGGCGTTTCTGCTGCCCGGCATCGGACTGGCCGCCGGGACTCTTCTCGGCAGCCGGGACGTTCTTCGCCGGGATCCCTATCTCGCCGCCCGCGCGCACAGCTGAGGGTGCGACGTCGTCCGGAAACGCCGAACAACCCTTGGGTTGGACGGCATCAAACAGGGCCCGGGGGCAGGCCACGCCCGCGGGCTCGCTCCGCCCGCTCCCGGTTGCGTTCATAAAGAAAACGGACATCCGGCCAACCGTCACATCCCCGCAATACGACCGCCCCATCTCCGCCCACCCCGCGATCTACCGTGGACACGTACCGCCCGGCCACCGTCGCCCGAAGGCACACCCCCGCCCTCGACCAGCCGACAGGAGCCCAGTGTCACGCCCGCTCGACCTCCCGCCCTGGCTCGCCCACACCCTTCGCACCCAGCGCGGCCCCGTCCCCTGGAACGCCGTCCTGCGCGGTGCCCTCTCCGCCGGACCCCTGCTGCTCGCCGCCGTGCTCGCCGACCGCACCTCCCTCGGTGTCGTCGCCGCCATCGCCGCGATGCTCGCCGGGATCAACGACCGGCCCGGCAGCCGGCGGGCCTCCGTCCAGCGGATCGGGGTCCCGGCGGTGGCCGGGGCGCTGGGGATGCTCGTCGGGACGTACGCCGGACAGCACGTCTCCGCTCTGCCCCTCACCCTTCTCCTCACCGGGCTCGGGCTGGTCGCCGGCGGCATGAGTGCCATCGGGCCGGTCGCCTCCGGGGCGGGGACGCAGCTGCTCGTCGCCGCCGCGATCGGCGCCGGGATGCCGCTGCCGGAGGCGGGCTGGCAAAGGGCGCTCGGCTATCTCGCGGGGGCAGGATGGCTGCTCGCGCTGCGGCTTGCCCTGCCCACGCCCGGCTCGCTCGCCGGTGACTTCCGGTTCGACGGGGAGCGGGAGGCGGTCGCACGGGTGTACGACGCCGTCGCCGACCTTCTCGACGCCGTAGGTGCCGCCCACGCCACCGCCCGCCGCGCCTCTCTGACCGCCGCTCTCGACCACGCCCAGGACGCCCTCGCCGGGCCCCGACTGCGGCGTTACGCCAGCTCCGCCGCCGAGCGGCGGCTGCACGCCCAGTACGCTGCCGCGCTCCCGCTCGCCGAGGCGGCCACCGCGCTCGCCTGGGCGGGGGAGGCCACCACCGCCAGGGCCGGTGAAGGGCCCCGCCGGCTCGCCACCGCCGTACGCGAGAACACGCACACCGGGCCGCTGCCCGCCCCCATCCGGTCCGCCCCCGCCCTGCGCGCGCTCGACGACGCCCTGCTGCACGCCGCCGAGGCCTTCGACCGCGGCAAGGGCGGGGATCTGCACACCCGCCGGCGGGCCGCCGGGGATCTGCTGCGGGCCGCGTTCGGCAGCGGCGGACGGGAGTACGGGCTGCGGGTCGCCCTCAGCTTCGGCGCCAGCGCCGCCATCGCCCAGGGCCTGCACCACTCCCACTGGTACGGGCAGCACCAGCACTGGTACTGGCTGCCCGCCACCGCCGTCTTCCTCGTCAAGCCGGATCTCGGGCCGCTGGTCTCGCGGGTGCTGTGCCGGGCTGCGGGGACGGTGCTCGGCGCGCTCGTGTTCGCCGCCTTCGCCGCCGTACTGCCCCGGCCCGAAGGGCTCATCGCGCTCGTCGCCGTGAGCGGGGCGCTCATCCCCGTCGCCACCCGGCACTTCGCCGCCCAGACCGCCGTGGTCACCGTCCTGGTGCTCGCCCTGGTGATGGTCGGCGGCGAACCGCAGGCCTCCCTGAGCCGGATCGGCGAGACGCTGCTGGCGTGCGCGCTCGTGCTCGTCGTCGGTCATCTGCCGATGCCGGGGCAGCGCGGCGGCGGAGTCCGGGCCCGGCTCGGCGCGGCGAGCGAGGCCGCCCAGGCCTACCTCTCCCACGTCCTGCACGAGACGGACCCGGACGCCGACAGCCGTCGCGTCCGCTGGAGGCTGCGCCGCGAGGCCTATCGCACGCTCGCCGAGGCCCGTACCGCCATCGCCCTGGCCGCCGCCGAACTCCCGCCGCTCGCCCGGCACTCGGCGGGCGCGGGCGATGTCGTCGCCGTACTCGAAGAGCTCGTCGACACGACTACCGCGTGCGCCGTACACCTCGATGATTCGGGCCGGCTCACGCCCCTGCACACCGAGCGGCTGGCCGAGCTGCTGGACCAACTGGCCGAAGAGCGCGGTCACTTGCGGGTGCGTCTGCCCGAACTCCCGCTGGCTGTCTAGTCGATCCGTGCCCACACCGGCGCGTGGTCCGACCCCGGCGCCCCTCGCCGTGCCGCCGGATTCGCGTCCACGGACGGCAGCTCGGGTGCCGCCTCGTCCGGCAGGCCGGTGCCCGCCGCCGTCACCCGGTGGACCAGGTGGTGGCTCGGCAGAATGTGGTCGATCAGTTCGCGGCGCCCGGAGTTGACGCGGGAGAAGCGCTGCTCGGCGGGGATGAGGGGGGCCACGTCCCACAGGCGCAGCGCGTCGCCTCCGTCCGGCCGGTCGAAGCCGGGCGTGCCGATCTCCGAGCCGGGCGGCCCCAGCAGGATCTGCGTGGTCGCCGCCTGCACCTCGTCGTTCAGATCACCCAGCACGACCACGTCCCGCTCCCGGCCGTCCCCCGCCAGCAGCACATCGGCCAGCGCGCGCAACGCCGTCGCCTCCGCCGCCCGCCGGTACAGCGCGTACGCCCCGTAGCGTGCCCGTTCGCCCTCGTCGTGGGGCAGGAACCGGCCGCCCGGATACGACAGCAGCTTCGACTTCAGATGGCAGACCGCGGCCCGCAGCGGGCCGGCCTCCGTCGCCGCCTCCACCGCCAGGAAGCCGCGGCCCGCCTCCGCGGCCACGCCTCCCTCGTCGTCCGCCTGCACCGCACGCAGCCGTGCCGGGAACGCGTTCGTGTCGGCCAGCACCTCGAACGGGACCCGGCTGAGGAAGCCGACCCGGATGCCCCGGCCGTCCGGGTGGCTGGAGAGGGCGGTGTGCCAGTCGCCCTCCAGCATGCCGACCAGGTCCCCGAGCGCCTCCGGTTCACCGACCTCCTGCACGCCCAGCAGCGTCGGGTTCAGCTCCGTGATCGTGCCGGCCAGAGCGGCCAGCTTCGTCTCGTACGCGGCCTTGTCGGGCGGGCCGAACTGGCCGCCGGGGCGGTACAGGTTCTCCAGGTTCCAGGTGCCGATGAGCATGCCGGTCCCCCTTCCGGGCGGTGTCATGAGGCAAGCGTGCGCGTCCGGACGGCGCCGCGACAGAGCCGGGACGCGATGCGCGGTTCGGCTCACGCGACCCGACGACCACGCCGTACGTTGGCGTGATGACCGACTCTCCCGCCGACCTCGTCATCACCGGATGCACCGCCCTCGTCCACGACGACGAGGAGGCCGTCGGGTTCGAGGAGAACGTCACCATCGTCGTACGGGGCGGTGTCATCGAGTCCCTCACGGCGACCGAACCTTCGACCGAACCTCCGCCCGCCGCCGCACACATCGACGCGCGGGGGCAGGTGGCCCTGCCCGGGCTCGTCAACTGCCACACCCACGCCCCGATGGTCGCCCTGCGCGGGGTCGCCGAGGACCTGCCGACCGAGGAGTGGTTCAACGACGTCGTCTGGCCGGTCGAGTCCAACCTCACCGAGGAGCTGGTGGAGTTGGGCGCCCGGCTCGCCTGCGCGGAGATGATCCGCGGGGGCGTCACCTGCTTCGCCGACCACTACTTCGCGATGGACGCCGTCGCCTCCGTCGTCGAGGAGTGCGGCATCCGGGCGCACCTCGGGGAGGCCTACTTCTCCTCCCAGGGGCCCCAAGGGCGGGAGAGATCACTGGAGTTCGCGCTCCGGCACCGCGGCGGCGCCGCCGGCCGCATCACCACCGCCCTCGCCCCGCACGCCCCCTACACCGTGGACGACGCCGACCTCGCCGCCACCGCCGAACTGGCCCGCGCCCACGGCCTCCCCGTCCACCTCCACGCCGCCGAGAACCGCGACCAGGCCGACGCCAGCCTCGAACGCCACGGCGTCACCCCCATCGAGGTGCTGGCCCGCACCGGCATCCTCGACACCGACGTCCTCATCGCCCACGGCACCGGCATCCTCGACCGCGACCTGCCCGTCCTCGCCGGTGCCACCGGCCGTGTCTCCGTCGCCACCGCACCCCGCGGCTACCTCAAGTTCGCCTGGCCCACCACCACCCCGATCCGCGCCCTGCACGACCTCGGCATCCCCGTCGGCCTCGCCACCGACGGCGCCGCCTCCAACAACTCCCTCGACGTGTGGGAGTCGATGGCGCTCACCGCGCTCATCCAGAAGTCCACGACCGGCGACCCCCGTTGGCTGACCTCCCGCCAGGCCCTGCACCATGCCACCCTCCAGAGCGCCCGCGCGGTCGGACTCGGCGACACTCTCGGCACCCTCGTCCCCGGCCGCCGCGCCGACCTCGTCCTCGTCGACCTCACCGGCCCGCACACCCAGCCCGTCCACGACCTCGCCGCCACCCTCGTCCACAGCGCCCGCTCCTCCGACGTCCGCACGACGATCGTCGACGGACGGGTCCTGATGCGCGACCGGGAGCTGCTGACCATCGATGTGCCCGGTGTCGTCAGGGAGTTGGGGGAGCGGATGCCCGCGCTCCTGGACCGGAGTCACGGCGGGCGGATCCAGGACTACGACACCTGAGAGCCGCCGGAAGCCGCCGGAAAACCACGACGAAAAAATTCTCCGGCCCAGCGATGAGTTCCGCCGCCGCCCACGGTCACCACCCCGAACGGACCGTTGCACAGGAGGGCTCATGTCGCTTCCGGAGGTCGTCTCGCGCGAGGAGTGGCGCGCGGCGCGCGGGGAACTGCTGGTCAGGGAGAAGGCGGCCACACGGGCGCGGGACGCGCTCAACGCCGAGCGGCGTCGGCTGCCCATGGTGGAGATCGAGGAGGAGTACCTCTTCGAGGGCGGCGACGGCAAGGCGACGCTGCTCGACCTCTTCGAAGGACGGTCCCAGCTCGTCGTCCACCACTTCATGTTCGCGCCGGAGTGGGACGCGGGCTGCCGCGGCTGCTCCGCGTTCCTGGACCAGATCGGGCATCTGGCGCATCTGAAGGCACGGGACACCACGTTCGCGGCGGTGTCCCGGGCGCCGTACACGAAGATCCTGCCGTTCAAGGCGCGGATGGGATGGACCGTGCCCTGGTACTCGTCGTACGGCGACGCCTTCAACCGCGACTTCGAGGCGACCCTCGTGCACGAGGGGGAGCTCGTCGAGCGGCCCGGCATCAGCTGCTTCCTGCGGGAGTGGGACCGCGTCTTCCACACGTACTCGACGTACGAGCGCGGCCTGGACGGGCTCGGCTCCACGACCAGCCTCCTGGACCTGACCGCGCTGGGCCGGCAGGAGGGGTGGGAGGAGCCCGAGGGGCGTGCGTCGGCACTGGGGGCGCCCGCGGGGAGTGAGCGCGTCCGCTACCACGACGAGTACGAGGATTGACGCGGAACGTACAGGGACTGACACGAGCGGTAACGGAAGTGACCGTTCGGTAACCAACTTCTCACGCTGCGCGCTGAACCGGTGTCAACTACGTCTCAGTAGCGCAACTCAGCGAGCCGTTTCGGCCCTCCAGAGCGTTAACTCCTCATAGAAGGACGCTTGATCGGAGGTGCAGGATGGTGAACGGGCGAAAGGTGCTCGAACGCTTTCCCGCCGGTGGCCCGCGTGGCTCCTGGCCCGCGGAGGAGTTCGCGCACGCACGGCGTATGGAGGGCACGCCCGCCGAGGTCGTGATGGACCTCGCGACGGACGCGTTCCTGGTCGTCGTCCCCGCGGACGGCGCGGTCAGCTCGCCTTCGGTGCCGTGAACTGGTCCGCCTGGAGCGAGTACAGCTCGGCGTAGACACCGCCGGTCGCCAGCAGCTCCTCGGGGGTGCCCGACTCGACGAGCCGGCCCTGCTCCAGGACGTGCACCAGGTCGGCATGGCGCACGGACGCCAGCCGGTGGGTGATCAGGACGACCGTCTGCCCATTGCCCGCCAGGGCGCGGATCTTCTCGAAGACCTCCAGTTCGGCCCGTGCGTCCAGCGCCGCCGTCGGCTCGTCCACGATCAGGATGCGGCCGCGCCGGTAGGCCGCCCGCGCGATGCCCAGGCGCTGCCACTGCCCGCCGGACAGCTCGTGCCCACCGCTGAAATGGCGGGCCAGCAGCGTGTCCAGGCCGCGCGGCAGATCCGCCACCACGTCCTGGGCGCCGGCCTCGGCGATCGAGTCGGCCATCCGCTCCTCGGTCAGCGGCGCCGCCGACCGGCCGACCGCCACATTGACCCGGGCCGTGAACGGCCAGCGCTTGAAATCCTGCGCCACCATCGCGATCCGCTCGGCGAGCAGATGCCGGTCCGCGTCGGCCGCGTCCACGCCGTCCCACAGGATGCGGCCCCGGTCCGGCTTGTAGAGCCCGGCCAGCAGCTTCACCAGGGTCGTCTTGCCCGAGCCGTTCTCGCCGACCAGCGCCACGATCCGGCCGAGCGGGAGCGTGAGGGTCACGTCGTCCAGGGCCGGGTGCGTGGACTCACCCGGATAGCTGAAGGTGACGTTCTCGAAGCGGATCTCCCGCGGATCCTCGGGCAGCTCCCGTCCGCCGACCGGGATCGTCCGCTGCTCGGCCTCGACGTACAGCCGTTGCAGATCGCCGACGAAGAGGGCCTCCTGGTGGAGCTGGTTCATCTCCAGGACCAGGCTGTCCAGGCTGGCGGAGCCCGAGCGGATCGCGATCACCGCCGTGCCCGCCACCGACAGCGCCATCGCCCCGGCGAGCAGCAGCCCGCCCAGCGTCGCGTACGTCGCCACCGTCGCGAGCCCCGTCCAGAACGCCGCGATCAGCCCGGTACGGGCCGCGAGCCGGGCCAGCCGGGCCTGTTCCGCCTCCGCGACCTCCGACATGGCCCGGTAGTGGTGCAGCAGGAACGGACCGACGCCGTGCACCCGGATCTCCGGTGCCGCGGTTGGTTCGGTGAGCATTTCGCTGAGCAGATGACCGGCCCGGGCGTGCTGCACCCAGGTGTGGAAGGACTCGTACCGGCGCCGGGCGATCGTCAGGGCGCTCCACGCGCTGGGCAGGGTCATGGTGACCAGCAGTGGCAGCAGGGCCGGGTGCAGCACGGTCAGGACGCCGGCCGCTGCGATCAGCGAGATCGCCGCGTTCATGACCCGGGTGGCGTAGGAGATCATGCGGCGGGCGGACGAGGCGCCGTACTTGGCGGTGTCCAGCAGTTTGTGGAAGGCGTGGTCCTCGATCGCGGCCAGCTCCACGGCGGCCGCCCGCTCCAGGTAGCGCTCGGTCGCCACCCGCTCCACCTTCGGTTCGAGGCGTCCGGTGGCGTACGTCGACGCGGCCCGCAGCAGCGCGGCCACCAGCATGACCGAGGCCATCGCGACGAGGGCGGGGACGGCACCCCGTAACCGCTCCTCGATCGTGCCACCGCCGATCAGCCGCCCCAGCACGCTGTTCACGGCCAGCAGACTCACCGCCTGCGCCGCGCCCCGGCCCGCCTCGGCGCCGAGCACGACCTTCGCTGCCCGCCGGTCGGCCTGCCAGGCGAGCCGGAAACTGAGCGAGAGCAGCGCGGGCAGCTGCCGCAGCAGCTCCCGGAAGTTCAGCCGGAGACTGGCGTCGGAGTGGCTGTTCCAGCCCATGTCGTAGCGCAGCGGCCCACCGAAGAGCAGCCGCTCCGACTCCGACACCTCAGGCTCTTCGGCGTCGCGCTTCTTCCCCACCGCTGACCTCCCCCGATCGTGGACGGAGGGCCCACTATCGCGGGAGGGGGTCGCCGGGGGCAGGGCGCGGAGACCGGCCGGGGTTGCGCGCGGGCGTACGCCTGCACGGGCGTGAGGGGGTGCGGGGGCTCAGGCGCGCGGAGAGACGCAGGCTCAGGCGCTGACCGGTCGGGACCAGGCGGGTGTCGTGCCCGTCAGCCGGCACAGGGCCAGATAGAGGGGGATCGGCGGGGTGTAGGGGACCGTGCCCTCCGGCTTGTGGATCAGGCCGGGGACGCCCGGGGCGTCGGGGACGATCGCACCGGTGGCGTAGCGCGCGGGGGCGGGCCAGTCCAGGGCGTAGTCGGAGTCCGACGGAACGATCCACCACCAGTGCGCCTCATCGGCGTACACACATCCGACGCGAGGCAGCCGGGGCATCACCAGTGGGCCGAAGCGGGCGGGTACCGCCACCGCGTCGCAGCCCAGCGGGGCCGTCATGCCGTCGGGTACGGGGAGCCGTCGGGGGGCGACCGGCGTGTGCAGTCCCCGCCGGAGGCGGACCAGCGTGTCCAGGGTCATGACCTGGCCGCCGGTCGCAGCCCTCAGAGCCATGGGCCCCCCGTCCCGTGGTGCGGCGCCGATCCGTGGTGCCGGGATGTGCCGTGGTGGCGGGCTTCCGCCCCGTCGTACCGGACTTCCGTGCCGTCGTGCCAGGGCGCCCCGTAGTGCAGGTGCGGGGCCTCGCTGCCGTCGCGGCGGGGCCTTCCGAGGTGCCAGGTCTCGGCGCCGGGGGGCCAGGGTTCGTTGGCGGTGTGCCGGGGGGTGCCGTCATGCCGGGTGGGCGCGTCATGCCGGGGCGTCGCGTCGTGGCGGGCGGCTCTCGACCCTTCGGGGCGGGGTGGGCCGACGCGGTGGTCGGGGATCGCGTCGCTGTGCCCTGCTGCGGTGCCGGGGCCGGGTATCGCGTGGTGGTGCGCGTCGGTGTCGTACCGTGCGTCCGCCTTGTGCAGGGCGTCCGCCTCGTCGTCCTCGCCGCCCGAGCCGCCGGCCGGGCCGGGCTTGGGGCGGGCTCCCCAGCCGAGGTCGTTGTGGGGGCCGGTGTCCGTTCCCGCGGTGTCGCTCTCGCGGGGCAGGTCCGCCCAGACCAGGAGGCCCGGGCCGTGCTCGTGGGTGCCCCAGGAGTGACACAGGGCGTCGACGAGAAGCAGTCCCCTCCCGTGCTCCTCCTCGCCCCGCGGCGCGCACGGGTGCGGCTCGCCCGGGGCGCAGCCCTCGTCACGCACGGCTATGCGCACCAGGTCGTCGCCGTCGTGCAGCTCGCAGACTATGTGTCTGCTCGCGGTGTGCACGATGGCGTTGGTGACGAGCTCGGAGACCACCAGGGCCGCCGTGTCGCAGGTGTCCTCACAGACCGCCCAGCCGTTCAACCGGGCGCGCGTCAGCCGTCTGGCCTGCGCGGCGGAACCCGGATGTGCGGCCAGCTCGAACCGGAACCGGCGCTCGGCAGCGGGCCCGGCAGAGCGGCCTGCTCCCGATGCGGCACCGAGGCTGTGGGGGCCTGCGGCGGCGTCTGTTCCTAAGGGCGCGGACGGAATCACGCTTGCCACTATCTCCCCGCCGTGAACACTTGGCAAGTGTCACTCTGAAAATTGCAGAGTGCTGTGTGACGGTCTGGAAGGCCGTGGCACACTGCTCGCAACAAGCATGTCGAGCGGCGCCAGTTGAGATCACCGGAGATCCGACCAGGTCTTCGAATAGGTCTTCGAATGGCGCCGTCGGGCTGCCAGGATTCTTTTGCGCAGGTTTCTGTACAGGTTTCCACGGGTCCCCGGACCCCGGGACGTCCAGGAGGTGGAGGGTGAGCGAGCCGCGGTCCGCGCCGACGGTCGGCCAGGTCGTGCTCGGCCGGCGCCTGCTGGACCTGCGTGAGCGCGCCGGTCTCAAGCGCGAGGAGGCCGCCAAGGTCCTCCGCGTCGCCCCGGCCACCGTCCGCCGCATGGAGATGGCCGAGGTCGGCCTCAAGATCCCGTACCTCCAGCTGCTCCTGAAGTCCTACGGCGTCTCCGACGAGGAGGCCGACGCCTTCGTGCAGCTGGCCGAGGAGGCCAACAAACCCGGCTGGTGGCAGCGGTACCACGACATCCTGCCCGGCTGGTTCTCGATGTACGTCAGCCTCGAAGGCGCCGCCAGCCTCATCCGGTCCTACGACCCCCACTTCGTGCCCGGGCTGCTCCAGACCGAGGAGTACGCCCGCGGTGTGCTGAAGTCCGGAGCCATCGGCCAGACCCGGCCGGAGGACATCGAGCGGCACGTCGCTCTGCGAGTACAACGCCAGGAACTGCTCACCCGTCCCGATGCCCCCCGTTTCTGGGCGGTCATCGACGAGACCGCGCTGCGCCGCCCGGTGGGCGGCCCGGAGGTGATGCGTGCCCAGATCGACCGACTGCTCGAGGCCACGAAGCTGCCCAACGTGACGCTGCAGGTCGCCCCGTTCGCCAACGGGCCGCACCCCGGCACGTACGGGCCCTTCGTGCTGTTCCGATTCGCCGTGCCGGAGCTTCCGGACATGGTGTACAGCGAGTACCTGACCGGCGCCGTCTACCTGGACGCGCGTGCGGAGGTGGCGACCCACCTCGAGGTCATGGACCGCACGGCGGCGCAGGCCGCTACGGCACATCGCACGAAGGAGATCCTCCGGGATCTCCGCAAGGAGCTGTGAATGGATCGCATCAAGCCGCGCATACCGGTCTACAACGGCATGCCCGCGCGGGAGTTGGGCAGCGAGGGCTGGCACAAGCCGTGGAGCGGCGGCAATGGCGGCAACTGCCTGGAGGCGATGAAGCTGGCCGACGGCCGGATCGCCGTCCGCCAGTCGACCGATCCGGACGGCCCGGCGCTGATCTACACCACGGACGAGATGACGGCGTTCATCGAGGGCGCGAAGGCGGGGGAGGCGGACTTCCTGCTGTCGTGACGTGTTGGTCCGACGCCGGCTTGAACTTCCTTGTCGCAGTGCCTAAGCGAAGCAAGTGATGAGAACAGTGCCTCCGCTAACTCGGGGGCAGCGACGCGCACAGTGCCTCCAGGGCCGCTCCGTACGCGGCCTCGGACGGCGTCGCGTACCCGACCACCAGGCCGTCCCGGGCGGGCATGTCCGCCGCCGAGGCGTCCGGATGCCGGAACTCCGCAAGGCCGTCGAGCGCGACACCTTGCCAGACGGCCGCCTTGACGGCCGACCGCTCGGTGCCGGGCGGCAGCCTCAGCACCGCGTGCAGCCCGGCCGCGACACCGCTGACCTCGACATGCGGCGCGTGCGCGGCGAGCGCCGCGACGAGCCGGTCGCGGCGGCTCCGGTACCGCTGCCGCATGCGCCGCACGTGACGGTCGTACGACCCGCAGACGAGGAAGTCGGCGAGGGCGAGCTGATCGAGGACGCTCGCCCAGGCCTCCCGCTCGCCCTTGGCCGTGAGCACGCCGTCGACGTACCGCTCCGGCAGCACCATCCATCCCAGCCGCACCGCGGGCGACAGGCTCTTGCTCACCGAGCCGAGGTAGATCACCCGCTCCGGATCGAGCCCCTGGACCGCCCCGACGGGCTTGCGGTCGTAGCGGAACTCGCCGTCGTAGTCGTCCTCCAGCACCACACCGTCACGCGCGCGTGCCCAGTCGACGGCCGCGGCCCGCCGCTCGGCGTGCAGCGGGCCGCCGGTCGGGAACTGGTGCGCCGGGGTGAGCAGCACGGCCCGCTCGCGCGTCAACCGCCCCACGTCGGCGCCCTGTTCGTCCAGCGGCAGCGGTACGGTCCGCACGCCGGCGCCCGCGAGCAGCTCCCGGTGGAACGGCAGGCCGTACGCCTCCACGGCCAGCGGTCCCTTGAGGACTTGGGCGCTCTGGAAGAGCAGCCGCAGGGCGTGCGCGAAGCCGGAGCAGATCACGATCCGCCCCGGCTCGGTACGCACTCCACGCGCGCGTGCCAGATACTCCGCGAGCGCCTCCCGCAGCTCCACGCGCCCGGCGGGGTCACCGGGCCCGAACGCCTCGTCGGGCGCCTGCTGAAGAGCCCGCCGGTAGGAGGCCAGCCAGGCCGCCCGCGGGAACGTCGACCGGTCCGGCGTGCCCTGCCGCAGATCGTGCCGCGGTCCACGCGCGCGTGGCGGCGCCTTCCGGGGGACGCGCGCGTGCCCGGCGGCCCGCAACGGCTCGGTCCGCTCCGCCACCCGCGTCCCCGAGCCCTGGCGCGCGGTGAGCCATCCCTCCGCGACGAGTTCGGCGTAGGCGTCGGCCACCGTGTTGCGGGCCACGCCGAGGTCGGCGGCGAGCGACCGGTAGGGCGGCAGCCGGGTGCCGGGGGCGAGCCGGCCGCTCCGTACGGCCTCCCGCAGGGCATCGCCGAGCGCGGCCCGTCTGCCGCCCGGACCGGTGAGCTCCAGGTGGAGGTCGGAGCCGAGTCCTTCGGCGGAATTGACCCACGATTTCACCATGGAAATGAACCCTACAGCCGGTCTTTCCCGACCGTAGGTTGGAGGACATGACGACGAACACGATCGCTTCCGCCCAGACGACCCGCCTGAACTTCGCCAAGGCCGCCCCGAAGGTCTTTCGCGCGCTCATCGGCTTCGACGCCGCCGCCCGCCAGGGCCTCGACCCGGCCCTGGTCGAGCTGATCCAGATCCGCGCCTCGCACCTCAACCACTGCGCCTACTGCCTCCACATGCACACCAACGACGCCCGCAAGGCCGGCGAGAGCGAGGACCGGCTGCACATGGTCGCCGTCTGGCGCGAGGCCCGGCACTTCTTCACGGAGAAGGAGCAGGCGGCGCTGGCGCTGACCGAGGCCGTGACGCTGGTCGCCGACGGGGGAGTCCCGGACGAGGTGTACGCGCAGGCCGCCGCTCAGTTCGAGGAGCAGGAGCTGGCCCAGGTGCTGGCGCTGATCTTCGCGATCAACACCTGGAACCGGGTGGCCCTGGCGACGAAGAAGGTGGCGGGGACGGACGAACGAGGCTGACGCCGCTTGGTTCCTGCGGCGGGCGGTGTGTCAGACGGTGATCGGGCGGTGCCCGCGGTGCGCGGTGCACGGTGTGTCAGACGGTCATCGGGCGGTCGTACGGTCCGATCGGTGCCGGCAGTCGTGAACTCCCCGTCAGATGGCGGTCGACGGCCGCCGCCACCGCCCGCCCCTCGGCGATCGCCCACACGATCAGCGACTGCCCGCGCGCGGCGTCCCCCGCGGCGAACACGCCGGGGGCGCTCGTCGCGAACCCGGCGTCCCGTGAGATCGTGCCGCGCGGCTCCATGGCCAGCCCGAGCTGGTCCACGAGGCCGTCCGCGCGGTCGGGGCCGGAGAAGCCGAGGGCGAGCAGGACGAGGTCGGCGGGGAGCGTCCGCCCGGTCCCCGACACGGGCCGCCGCTCGGCGTCGACCTCGACCAGATGCAGCGAGCGGACCTGACCCTCGGCGTCACCGGTGAAGCGGAGCGTGGACGCCGCGAACAGCCGCGCGTCCGCGTCCGCCGCCGGGGCGGTCCGCAGCGCACCGGCCTCCTCGTGCGCGGCCGACAGCCGGTAGATCTTCGGGTACGTCGGCCAGGGCTCGGCATCCTCGTCGCGCTCGGCGCCGGGCTGGGCGTAGATGTCCAACTGCGTGACGGACGCGGCGCCTTCACGCACCGCGGTGCCCAGACAGTCGGCGCCCGTGTCACCGCCGCCGACGATGACGACGTGCTTCCCGGCGGCGGACATCGGGGAGACCTCCAGATCCCCCTCGCACACCCGGTTGGCCAGCGGCAGATACTCCATGGCCTGGTGGATTCCGGTCAACTCCCGCCCCGGCACGTCCAGTTCACGCCAGGCGGTGGCGCCGGTGGCGATGACGACCGCGTCGTAGCGCGACCGCAGCTCGGCCGCCCCGATGTCCCGCCCGACCGTCGTGGACGTACGGAACTTAGTCCCCTCAGCCTGCATCTGGGCGATGCGGCGCTCCAGATGGCGCTTCTCCATCTTGAACTCGGGGATGCCGTACCGCATCAGCCCGCCGAGCCGGTCGTCCTTCTCGAACACGGCGACCGTGTGGCCCGCCCGGGTCAGCTGCTGTGCCGCGGCCAGTCCCGTCGGTCCCGAGCCGATGACGGCGACGGTCCGCCCGGACAGCCGGTCCGGCGGTCGCGGTGGCGCGAAACCGAGCTCCCAGGCCCGGTCGGCGATGGCCACCTCGACGTTCTTGATGGTGACCGCGGGCTGGTTGATGGCGAGCACACACCCCGCCTCGCACGGCGCCGGGCACAACCGGCCGGTGAACTCGGGGAAGTTGTTGGTGGCGTGCAGCCGGTCGGCGGCGGCCCGCCAGTCGTCCCGGGAGACGAGGTCGTTCCACTCGGGGATGAGGTTCCCGAGCGGACAGGCGTCGTGGCAGAACGGGATGCCGCAGTCCATGCACCGGTCCGCCTGCTTGTTGATGATGGGCAGCAACGCCCCGGGGACGTACACCTCGTCCCAGTCCCGGACCCGCTCCTCGACCGGCCGACGGGCCCAGTCCTGGCGAGGGGTGGTCATGAATCCCTTGGGATCGGCCATGGCCGTCTTCCTTGCGTTGGCATCGACGGGCCGTGCGTCATCGGGCGGCACTCTTTCCGGCCACGATACGTCGCCCGGCCCGCACCCGCAGAGTGGGGGACAGCGCTTTCTCGGCGGGCTCTCGCCGACCTCGGGGGGCCGTCCTGCGGTTATGTCAGGGCCAGTACGTACGCCACCGCCGCCGCACCCGAGGCGACCATGCGGACGTGGTTCCACATCGTCCACTCGCGCACGTACGTCGGCCAGTACTCGGCCGCCTCGGGAGTGCCGGCGTCCAGCTTGAGCAGGGCCTCGTTGCGCGGCACGTTCGCCACCATCGTCACCCCGAACGAGCCGACCAGATACAGCGCGCTGCCCACCAGCAGCTCCACCGTGCCGTCGTCCGGCAGCAGCACGAACGTCACCACCGCGAGCACCGCGCTCAGCACCGCCGAGCCGACGAACACGAGCATGAACGCCGGCCGCAGCGCCGCCACGTTGATCGCGTTCATCGCCGCGACGCCCTGCGCGGGCGGCAGCGCGGCGAGTCCCTTCATCACGAAGGTCGAGAACGCGCAGAACACCCCGGCCACCAGTCCGGTCCCCAGCACGCCCAGCACCGTCAGTACGAAGTACGGTCCAGCGATCATCTCAACGTCAACTCCCGCATCGAGCCGAGATCCTGCCCGGCACCCACCGTCACCACAAGTGAATTCCCGTACGGGACGCGTCACCATGGCCGATCGACGCGGGCGCATACGCGGGCGTCCAGCGGGTACGCCCCTTTTCTTCGCCGCGCCGGCGCGTCACCGCCAGCCGTCCAGCACTCCCGCCACCGCGTCCGCGATCCTCCGCCGGGCCTCATGGCGGGGCACCCCGCTCATCAGCAACTGGTCGTACGGCGTGTCCAGATGCCGTACGGACGCCACCACCGCCGAGACGACGGCCCCCTCCGACAACGCCCGCCCCGCCGCACTCCGCCCCACCCGCCCACTGCCCCGCAGCGACGCGTGCGCGGCGATGCCGCGGGCCCGATCGGCCGGGCAGCCGGGAAACAGCCGGCGGATCTCCGCCGCGAACGCCTCCGTGAACCGCACGTCCTCCACCGCCCGGCGCCGGGCATCCCGCACCCGGCGCCGCCGCCGAGCCTCGGCGTCCGCCAGGCACCGTGCCTCCGCCCGGGCCAGCGCCCCTTCCTCGACGAGGACGCCCTGCCGCTCGTACCGCCCCTTGCGCCGGTTGAACCGCACGACCACCGCCGACAGCCCGCTCTCCTCCCGTGACCTGCGCGTCAGCGCGGTGTCGCCGCGCGGCAGGAACACCAGATGACCGAGGTCGGCGCAGTCCAGGCACCGGGGCGCCCCGTCCTCCAGGACGAGCAACGCCAATGGCCCGCCCCGGCACTCGGCGCACTGCTTCCGCTTGACGGGCTGGAAGACGAGAAGTTCAGTGCGGTGCGGGGGAGTTGCCAGGTGCGCCATAGGGGGTTCATTCCCGTGCACGGGCCACGAACCACCCCGCCGGCCTTACTCCGCAACCCCCGTCGGCCCTACTCAGCACCCCCCTGTCGCCCCTATTCCCCGCCTGACTCCGCGCCTGTCACCGACACCCGCGTCCGATGCCGCGTCGGCCGCTCGATCTCGTCGACCACCGCCACCGCGAGGTCCGCGTACGACAGCGTCGGCCCCGCCCCCTCGGGCACCCGCTCACCACCGATCGCATAACGCCCGGTGCGCGGCGCGTCCTGCTCCAGTCCTCCTCCCGGGGTGAGCATCACCCAGTCGACCGTGTCCTCCGAGGCCGCGTGTGCGCGCAGCCGGTCCAGCCCCGCCGTGTGCGCCCGGGCGAACGGCCGGATCTCCGGCGGGAACACCGCGGGGTCGTCCATCACCGGCCGTCCGTCCGCCCCGAGCAGGTTCGCGAACAGCCCCACGGCCACCAGCCGCCGCACACCCGCCGCGGTCAGCCCGCCCAGCAGCGCGTCCGCCGCTGTCACGAAGAAGTCCGGATCGAGCGCGTCGAAACCCTGCTCCGGCCCGCTGAACGGCGACACCGCGTGCACGGCGGCCACATGCCCGCCCGCCACAGCACGGACGGAGCCCGGATCGGTCACATCACCCCGGACGACCGACACCCCCTCCGCGTGCAGCTCCGGATACCGGGCCGGCTCCCGCACCACGGCCGTCACCCCGTACCCGCGCCGCCGCGCCTCCGCAGTGACCGCCCGCCCCGCACGCCCACCACCGCCGAAGACGACGATCCCGCCACCCATGGCCAACCTCCTTGCCGGACACCGACGTTCGGTGCCTGACCTGGACGTTAGAGACACAAGCCCCGGTTACTTCAACGGTATCGGCGCTAGCCTCGACCGATGACCGCTCCCCTCGACCCCGACATGTTCGACGCCTTGTGCCCTTCCTCCGCGATGCCCTTCCGGGTGGGGGACAAGTGGACCGGCATGGTCATCCGCTGTCTGGAGGGCGGCCCGCGCCGGTTCACCGAACTCCGCGTCCCGCTGCGGGCCGTCACCCCCAAGGTCCTCAGCGAGACCCTGCGCGCGATGGAGCGCGACGGCCTGCTCACCCGCACCGCGTACGACGAGAACCCGCCCCGCGTGGAATACGCCCTCACTCCGCTCGGCCGCACCCTGATCCCCCTCCTCGACGCCGCCCGCGCCTGGAGCGAGACCCACCTCCCGCACCTGCTCGCCGCCCGCCGGTCCCACGAGCGGGACGCGTCCTGACCGCCGGTCCCACGAGGGGAGGCGGCCCTGTCGTCGGTCCCACGAGGGGGCGCGTCCCTGCCGCCGGTCCCACGAGGGGAGGCGGCCCTGTCGTCGGTCCCACGAGGGGGCGCGTCCCTGCCGCCGGTCCTGCGAGGGGCGCGCGTCCCTGCCGCCGGTCCCACGAGGGGACGCGGCCATGTCGTCGGTTGACGCATCATGGGCCCTGTGCGACTCGAAGCGATCACCTGGGACCGGCTCGGCGACCTCCTCGCCGACCGCCTTCTCGACCTGAAGCCGGCCGACGGCGGCCCCTGGCCGCGCATCGCCTTCGACGGCGCCCCGACGGCTCGCCCCCAGGACCTCGCCGAACGCGTCGCGGAAGCGCTGCGCGTACGAGGCCGCCCCTCTGTCGTCGTCGGCACCCAGGGCTTCCTGCGCCCCGCCTCGCTCCGCTTCGAGTACGGCCACCAGGATGTGGAGGCCTATTACGACGGCTGGTTCGACACCGGCGCCCTGTGGCGCGAGGTCTTCGGCCCCCTCGAACCCGGCGGCGACGGCCGCGTCCTGCCCGACCTGTGGGACCCCGACACCGACCGCGCCACCCGCAGCCCCTACGTCCAACTCCCGCCCGGCGGTGTCCTGTTGCTGCACGGCCCCCTCCTGCTGCGGCACTGGTTCCCCTTCGACCTGACCGTCCACGTCCTCCTCTCCCCGGGCGCCCTGCGCCGCCGCACCCCCGAGCCCGAGCAGTGGACCCTGGAAGCCTTCGAGCGCTACGAGCGCGAGACCGACCCCGCGGGCACCGCCGACGTCCTGGTGCGCGCCGACGACCCACGGCACCCGGCATGGCGGGGCTGACCGGGCTCCCGGAGATCCGCTTCCGGAAGATCCAGCAAACCACTTTTATATGCGCGTGCATGTAACTACGCTGGGTGCCATGACGACTTCCACGAGCGGTCAGCTCTCTTTCGACGACTCCGTCCGAGCCCTCCTCGACGGCAAGAACTTCGCCAGCGTCGCCACCCTCGGCCCCGACGGCGCCCCGCAGAACTCCGTGGTCTGGATCAAACGCGAGGGCGACGCCGTCCTCTTCTCGTCCATCGACAACCGCCAGAAGATCCGCAACCTCCGCCGCGACCCCCGCATCAGCGTCTCGGTCTACGACCTGGCCAACCCCTACACCTCGGTCGAGATCCGCGGCACCGCCGAGATCCTCCCGGACCCCGACAAGCGCCTCCCGCACGACCTCGCGCACAAGTACCTCGGGATCGACCCGCCCGCCGAGAAGGAGGACGAGACCCGCGTGATCATCCGCGTCGTCCCCCGGAAGATCGTGGGCTTCTCCGCCTGATCCACCTCGCTCCCGGCTCTCGCCTCCGGGTGCGGCGGCGGCCCGGCGCGGCGAGAATGAACGGCGCCGGGACCAGCGGAGCACTCCCGCTCCGCGCCGGCCGTCCGGCACCGGGAGGTACTTCATGACCACCGCCGGAGACATCATGCACCGCGGCGCCCAGTGGATCCCCGCGCACGAGACCCTGGACCGCGCCGCCCAGCTGATGCGTGAGCTCAACGTCGGAGCCCTGCCCATCAGCGACGCGGACGAACGGCTCTGCGGCATCCTCACCGACCGCGACATCGTCGTCGGCTGTGTGGCCGTGGGGCACGACCCGGCCAAGGTCACCGCCGGTGAGATGGCCCAGGGGACACCCCGCTGGATCGACGCGGACGCCGATGTCAGCGACGTGCTCCGGGAGATGCAGGACCACCAGATCCGCCGGCTCCCCGTCATCGAGAACAAGCGCCTGGTCGGCATGATCAGCGAGGCCGACCTCGCCCACCATCTGACGGAGGACCAGATCGCGGCCTGGGTGGAGAGCGTCTACGCGAAGAGTGCGACGCGCTGACCTTCATCCACGGGTGCCGTCCACGGGCGTGCCGTCCACGGGCGTGCCGTCCACGGACGTGCTCAGAGCCAGCCGTTGCGCCGGAAGCCGCGGTACAGCACCAGGCACGCCACGGATATGACGCCGAGGACCATGGGGTAGCCGAACGTCCAGCGCAGCTCCGGCATGTACTTGAAGTTCATGCCGTACACCCCGCAGACCATCGTCGGCACGGCGACGATCGCCGCCCAGGCCGTGATCTTCCGCATGTCCTCGTTCTGCGCGACCGTCACCTGGGCGAGGTGTGCCTGGAGGATCGAGTTGAGGAGTTCGTCGAAGGCGGCGATCTGCTCCTTGGCGCGCAGCAGATGGTCCGAGACGTCGCGGAAGTACGCCTGTATCTCCGAGCTCACCACCCGTATCGGACGCGTGGACAACTCCTCGATCGGACGGGTCAGCGGCACCACGGCCCGCTTCAGTTCGAGGAGTTCACGCTTGAGCTGGTAGATCCGGCCCGGGTCGGCCCGCGCGCCGTCCGGCGAGAAGACGTCCGTCTCGACCTGGTCGATGTCCGCCTGGACCGCGTCCGTGACGTTCAGATAGTCGTCCACCACATGGTCCGCGATCGCGTGCAGCACCGCGGCCGGTCCCTTGGCCAGTTGCTGGGGGTCCGCCTCGAGTTCCTCGCGCAACGGGCCCAGTGAGCCGTGCATCCCGTGGCGCACGGTGATCACGAAGTCCTCGCCGACGAACACCATGATCTCGCCGGTGTTCACCACCTCGCTCGTCGCCGTGAGTTCCTCGTGCTCCACGTAGCAGACGGTCTTGAACACCGCGAACAGCGTCTCGTCGTACCGCTCCAGCTTCGGACGCTGATGCGCCTCGATCGCGTCCTCCACCGCCAGCGGGTGCAGTTCGAACAGCTCCGCGATGCCCGCGAACTCCTGGTCCGTCGGCTCATGGAGGCCGAGCCACACGAAACCGTCCCCGTGCTTGCGCACCCGCTCCACGGTGTCGACCAGGTCGCCGCCGCCCGGGACCCTGGCCCCGTCCCGGTACGACACGCAGTTCACCACCGAGGAGCCCAGCGGCGACCGGGCGGGATGGCTCAGGTCCACACGCGGGCGGCGCCGCGCCAGCCTCGCCACCCTGCGGAGGCCGCCGACCCTGCCGAGGTTCGTGACCTTCCGCAGATTCCCTGCCATGGACATCTGGATCTCCTTGCGTGGATCCCCGCTCGCCGCATTGCTGCGCCCTGGCGTGCCAGTGTGCCAGCCCTGCGTGAAACGCGGGTAAGCCTGTGGGAGCAGGGCATTCCGCTTTGTTCCCGCCTGTGGACGACGGGTTTCCGAGGCGGCGCGGGATACTCGGTCACCCCTCGTAGAGTTGCGTCGCCGTGCTGTCGTAGGCGTCGCCGTGCTGTCGTATCGGAGCGTCGACCACCATGGACAAGCAGGACAACTGGGATGATCGCGACATGATGCGAACCGACGGGTATCTCCTCGACAACCGGCAGACCGAGGCCGGAGAGCGCTTCGACGCCTTCGCCTCCCTCTTCGACCCCACGACGTTCCGGCACTTCGAACGATTCGGTATCGGACCCGGCTGGCGCTGCTGGGAGGTCGGGGCCGGTGGTACGTCCGTCGTGTCCTGGCTGGCCAAGAAGGTGGGGCCGACCGGCAGGGTCGTCGCGACCGACATCGACACCTCCCGGGTCGCCCCGGCGGCCCGGCCGCCGGTGGAGGTGCGGGTCCACGACGTCGGTGCGGAGGACCCGCCGGGGGAGGGCTTCGACCTCGTGCACGCGAGGCTCGTACTCGTCCATGTGCCGGACCGGGAGCGGGCGTTGCGGTCGATGGTGGAGTCCCTGCGGCCCGGCGGACGGCTGCTGATCGAGGACGCCGACCCCGCGCTGCAGCCCCTGACCTGCCCCGACGAACACGGTCCCGCCGAGCAGTTGGCGAACCGGCTGCGCACCGGATTCCGCCGGCTCCTCGCCGACCGCGGCGCCGACCTCTCCTACGGCCGCCGACTCCCGCGCCTTCTCCGGGAGGCCGGTCTGCGTCGCGTGGAGGCCGACGCGTACTTCCCGCTGACCTCACCCGCCTGCGCGGCCCTGGAGTCCGCCACGATCCGCCAGATTCGCACCGACCTCGTCACGGCGGACCTGGCCACGGACGAGGAGATCGACCGGCACCTGGCGAACGTCGAGTCCGGGGCGATGGATCTGGCTACCGCGCCGATGATTTCTGCGTGGGGGCGGAAGGCGTAGGGGGTGACTCGGGCGGAGGCGAGCCGGGGCGGCTGGGTGGAGGCGAGCCCGGGCGGCTGGGTGGAGGCGAGCCGGGACGGCTGGGTGGAGGCGAGCCGGGACGGCTTGTACGGAAGTGCGCCAGGGTGATCCGGACGTTCGGGGATCGGGTCACCCCTGCCCATCGGGTGGAGTGTCCCGCCCGTGCTGCGCGGGCCGGCGCGTCGCCGGTGGGCGGCCTCCTACCGTCTCGACCGCTCGCGCCCCCGCCCGGCACCCTTCCCGCGCCGCGTCCTCGGGATCGGCGCCGGTGAGAAGGGTGGCGAGGAAGGCGCCGGTGAAGGCGTCGCCGGCCCCGGTCGTGTCCGTGGGGGTGGCCGGGACCGCGGGGATGCGGGCGGACACCGTGCCCGAGCGGGCCACCAGCGCACCGTCCGCGCCCAGCTTGGTGACCACCAGCGGAACATGACGGCTGAGCTTGGCCGCCGCGTCGTCCGCGTCGGGCAGCCCCGTCAGCAGACAGACCTCGTCGCGGCTGGGCAGGAGGACGTCGATGCCCTCCACGAGCGCGAGGAACCGGTCGACGCCCAACTCCACGAGGAAGCCCGCCGACGCCGGATCCAGGCTCACCGGCACCCCACGCGCGCGTGCCGCCTCCAGAGCCACCGCCACGAACGCCCGGCTCCCCGCGGAGAACAGCAGATACCCCGACAGGTGCAGCCGGGTCACCCCGTCGAGCAGCGTGTCCGACCAGTCGTCCGGAGTGAGCCGCAGGGACGCCCCGCTGTCCGTGACCAACGTCCGCTCGGCGGCGGCGCTCGTGTCGACGAGACAGATCACCGTGCCGGTCGGCGCTTCCGGGTCGACGACGAGACGGGGCCGTACCCCGCACACCGTCAGCTCCCGCTCGTGCCAAGCCGCCGCATCCGAGCCCACCCGTCCGAGCAACCGGACCTCGCCACCACCCCAATGGGCCGCCCAACAGGCCACGTTGGCACCGGCCCCGCCGGGCAGCGTCCGAATCGCCGCGACGGTGTCCGTACGCGCCGCGAGCGGCCCCCGATGCCGGGCGACGATGTCGGTGATGACGTCCCCGACAACCAGCAACGCCCCGGCCGGCACCACCTCGCCCGCGCCCCTCACCGCGCTCACCCCTAGGCCCCGGCCCAAGCCCACGCCGCCGCGATCCGCCCCGCCAACCGCACATTGCCCCGGACCGCCGCCAGATTGGCCTCCAGTGAGGCGCCGTCGGTGTGTCGTACCAGGTAGTCGAGGAGGAACGGGGTGACGCCCTGGCCCGTGATGCCCCGTTCCTCGCACGCGTGCAGAGCGTCGGCCAGTACGCGCGCGTGCAGGTCGGGATCCAACTGCTCGGCCTCGGGCACGGGGTTGGCGACGATCAGCGCCGACTCCGGGCCGGCCACGGCGTCCTGAGCCCGCATCACGGCCGCCACCTGTTCCGGGGACTCCAGCGTCCAGTCCACCGGGTGGCCCGAGTCCGACAGGTAGAAGCCGGGGAAGCGGTCCGTGCCGTACCCGGCCACGGCGACGCCCAGCGTCTCCAGCCGTTGCAGGGTCGCCGGCACGTCCAGGATCGACTTCACGCCCGCGCAGACCACCGTGATCCGCGTCCGCGCCAGCAGCCCCAGGTCGGCCGACTCGTCCTGCGTCACCGTCCACTCCCGGTGCACCCCGCCGAGCCCGCCCGTCGCGAACACCCGGACGCCCGCCAGCGCCGCCAGCAGCGCGGTCGCCGACACCGTGGTCGCCCCGCTCGCCCCCGCGGCCACCGCGAGCGGCAGATCGCGATGACCCAGCTTTCGGATACCGTCCTCGTTCGCGACCCGCTCCAACTGCTGCTTGTCCAGGCCGACATGAGGCCGCCCGTCCAGCACCGCGATCGTCGCGGGAACGGCGCCCTCACGCCGTACGACGTCCTCCAGCTCCAGCGCCACCTGGAGATTGCGCGGCCGCGGCAGCCCGTGCGCGATGATCGTGGACTCCAGGGCCACCACGGGTCGACGCGCGTCGATCGCCTCGCGCACTTCTTCGGAAACCACCAGCACCACGCGCCTGCCTCCTGTCGATCGTCCTTCCCTCATCTCTGGCGGGCGGCACGCCCGGCCAAACCCCTGCGGGCCGTGGGGGACGACACCAGCCTGGGGTGCATGACGGGAACGTCTTCGAGGTACGGCACCACGACTGGCCCGCGCGCGAGGGGGCCCACACGCGTGGGCCCCCTCCTCGGGCGACAGATGTCAGACCGGTTGGACGCCCTTGAGCGCCCCATGCGGGTCGAGCACGTACTTGCGGCTCGCGCCCTGGTCGAACTCGGCGTAGCCGCGCGGCGCGTCCTCGATGCCGATGACGGTCGCGTTGACCGCCTTGGCGATGTGCACGCGCTCGTGCAGGATCGCCATCATCAGGCCCCGGTGGTACCTCATCACCGGGCACTGTCCGGTGGTGAACCGGTGACTCTTGGCCCAGCCGAGCCCGAGCCGCACCTTCAGCGTCCCGGACTTCGCGTCCTCGTCGACCCCGCCGGGGTCGTCCGTGACGTACAGACCGGGGATGCCGAGGGCGCCGCCCGCGCGCGTGAGCCCCATCAGCGAGTTGAGGACCGTGGCGGGCGCCTCCGGGGCCTCGGGGCCGTGGGCCCGGGCCTCGAAGCCGACCGCGTCGACCGCGGCGTCCACCTCGGGCTCGCCGAGGATCTGCTCGATCTGCTCGCCCACGTTGCCGCGCGAGACGTCGACGGTCTCACAGCCGAAGCTGCGCGCCTGCGCGAGCCGCTCGGCGTTGAGGTCGCCGACGATCACGACCGCGGCCCCCAGCAGCTGCGCGGACGCGGCAGCCGCCAGTCCGACCGGCCCCGCCCCGGCGACGTACACCGTCGAACCGACACCGGCGCCCGAACTCACCACGCCGTGGAAGCCGGTCGGGAAGATGTCCGACAGCATGGTCAGGTCGAGCAGCTTCGCGCGCGCCTGGTCCCGGTCCGGGAACTTCAGCAGGTTGAAGTCCGCGTACGGCACCATCGCGTACTCGGCCTGACCGCCGACCCAGCCGCCCATGTCGACATAGCCGTAGGCCGCCCCGGGCCGTGCCGGGTTGACGTTCAGACAGATGCCGGTGGCGCGCTCCTTGCAGTTGCGGCACCGGCCGCAGGCGATGTTGAACGGTACGGAGACGATGTCGCCGACGTCGATCGTCTCGACGTCCGGCCCCCGTTCGACGACCTCTCCGGTGATCTCGTGTCCGAGGACCAGTCCCTCGGGCGCGGTCGTCCGCCCGCGCACCATGTGCTGGTCGCTGCCGCAGATGTTGCTGGCGAGGACCTTGAGGATCACACCGTGCCGGCACTTCCGGCCGACGTTCTCGGGTGCCACCCCCGGTCCGTCCTGGAGTTCCAGCGTCGGGTGGTCGATGGTCCTGACCTCCACCGCTCCCGGCTTGAGATACGCGACTGCCCTGTTCCCGCTTCCGCTCATGCGTGATCGCCGTCCCTTCGGCTCCGAAGTCTTCGGATGCCAGTGGCTGTGCGCATGGCGGAGTCTGCTACCGGGTCGGCCTTCCGGCCAGCCGTCGCGCGCGGACCGGAGACAGTCGTTGCCGAGAACAGCGGACCGGAGACGGTCGGCTCCTAGAAGAGCGGTTCGGGGAGCACGCCCTCCAGGGCGAGCAGCTTCCGCTTGGTCTCCAGACCGCCCCCGAACCCGCCGATCCCGCCGTCGCTCTCCACGACCCGGTGGCAGGGCACGACCACCGGCAACGGGTTGGAGCCCATCGCCACCCCGACCGCCTGCGCCGCACCCGGCTGACCGACCCGGCCGGCCAGATCGCCGTACCCCACGACACTGCCGTACGGCACCCCGGCCGCCAGCTCGCGCAGCACCTGCCGGTTGAAGCCGGAGATCAGCGACCAGTCCAGGGGCAGCTCGAAATCACGCCGCCGACCCGCGAAGTACGCCTCTACCTGGTGTATCGGCTCGGCCAGCAGCGGGGAGCCGGGCGCCTCGACGGGCTCGCTGCCCAGACGGGAGGCGAGCCGGTCCAGCGCCTTGTCGCGCACCGGGTCGGTGGCGTGGAACACGACGTTGACGAGGCCCGCGCGGGTCGCGGCCAGGAGCAGGGGGCCGATGCCGGTGCCGACGACGGCCCATACGACCTGCTGCTCGTTCTGCCCATGGCTGTCCATGCGCCCACCGTACGACCCACCACTGACAACGCCCCGCGGAGCGGACCCGCGGGCCTCGGGGCCCGCCCGGTCCGGTGCGTCTCAGGACCCGCCGGTCGCGTCCCGCACCACGTCCGGCTTGTTGCTGATGACGCCGTCGACGTCGTACCCGGCGACCCGGCGGGCCGTCGCCGCGTCGTTGACGGTCCAGGCGAAGACCTTCAGCGGTTTGTCGTGCGCCCCGTCGAACGCGTGGACCGAGGCGACGTACCCGGGGGAGATGGTGCTGTACGACGGGTTGATCTGGTCGGTGAACGTCGCGTACGTCGCCAGGTTCGCGACGGACGGCGTACCGAGGATGGCGGTCTTGACGCCGGGCTTCAGCGCGTGGACGGTGCGCACGCTGTCCACGCTGAAGCTCTGCACGATCAGCCGGCTCGCGCGGTGCGCCTCGTCGAGCCAGCCCTCGTCGGAGAGGACCTTCAGCGTCTGCTGCTCGATGCCCGGGTAGAGCGCGGGGTTCTTGATCTCCAGGAGCAGGTTCTGGTGGTTGCGCTCGACCCTGCGCATGTACTGCTCCAGGGTCGGTACGCGCGCGCCCGCGTAGGAGGCGCCGAACCAGCTGCCCGCGTCGAGGCGCGCGATCTCGGCGGCGGTGAAGTCCTTCACCTTCCAGGGCGCCCGGCCGGGGAACACCTCTTCGACGTCGGTGGTGCGCTGGAGGCTGTCGTCGTGGATGACGACAAGCTCGCCGTCCTTGGTGCGCTGGACGTCGTTCTCGACCCAGTGGATGCCCAGCCGGGCCGCCGCGTCGACGGCGGCCAGGGTGTTCTCCGGCGCGTAGGCGGAGGCGCCCCGGTGGGCGATGACCGTGGGCGGCTCACCGTCCTCGGCGGCGCGGACGTCGGAGGAAGGCAGCAGGAGGGCGGCGGTCCCCAGAAGCGCGGTGGTCGTGGCGGCAACGGCGCGCGCGTGCATGCGTACTCCTTGCGTCGAGCGTGCACGGACAGCTCCACTGTGACAGCAGAGGGTCAACAGCAGCGGAGTACAGAATGGCCACAGATTGAATGGAGTTGCCCAACTCCGCTCACGGGTGCCGCACAACTGCGGCAACGGCGTGGCAAGGGCGTGTTTCTTTGCCGGAAAATCGTTCGACCATTCCGGTGGAGGTCATACTCTTCGCCTCGACCCTGACCGCTTCAGCGGTCCTGGGAAGGGGCGCTTTTCAGCACATTCCGGGACGCAAGAAGGCGGAAGGGTAGCCGCGCATGCAAGGCACGGTCGACGGATTCAGCTACGGACTCGTCACACCGCTGGTGGCCTACCTCATGGCTTGCCTGGGAGGCGCCCTCGGCCTGCGCTGCACCACCAGATCCATGCTGGTCTCGAACTCGTGGCGCCCGGGCTGGCTGGCCCTCGGCTCCGCCGCGATCGGCTCCGGCATATGGACCATGCATTTCGTCGCCATGATGGGGTTCACCGTCAAGGACGCCCCGATCCACTACGACAAGCCGACGACGTTCGCGAGCCTCGGCGTCGCGATCGTCATGGTGGGCGTCGGGATCTTCATCGTCGGCTACAAGGGCGCGAGGGGAACAGCCCTGTTCACCGGGGGCACCATCACCGGGCTCGGCGTCGCCTCCATGCACTACTTGGGCATGGCCGGCATGCGGCTCAACGGGAACCTGGAGTACAACACGCTCACCGTCACCGCCTCCGTCGTCATAGCCATGGTGGCCGCCACCGCCGCCCTGTGGGCGGCCGGCCAGGTCAGGGGGCTGATGTGGAGCGTGGGCGCGAGCCTCGTCATGGGGCTCGCCGTCACCGGCATGCACTACACGGGCATGGCCGCCCTCAACGTCCATCTGCACGGCAGCTCCGCCGCCCCGTCCGCGGGCGACTCGCCCGCGGAACTGCTCGCGCCCATGATGGTCGGCCCCCTCGCCTTCCTGCTGATCGCCGGCGTCGTCGTGATGTTCGACCCGCTGATGGTCATGGGCAAACCCGACTGGGCCCCCGTCGAGAACAAGCCAGGTATTCCGGCCCACGCCGAAGCCGCGCACACCGCCCGCCGCCCGACGGTCCGCACCCGCCGCGGCGTCGGCCCCCGAAGCTCCCGCACCCCGCAGAACCGCTGATCGGACCGCGTTGTCAGTGGGGGGTCGTACGGTGGTTCCATGCGGCCCGTTTCCCACATCGAACGCACGGTGGCGCCCTTCGAGGTCGTCAGCCCCTACCAGCCCAGCGGTGACCAGCCGGCGGCCATCGCCGAGCTGGCCAAGCGCATCGAGGCCGGTGAGAAGGACGTCGTCCTCCTCGGCGCGACCGGCACCGGCAAGTCCGCCACCACCGCGTGGATGATCGAGAAGCTCCAGCGGCCCACCCTGGTGATGGCCCCGAACAAGACCCTCGCCGCCCAGCTGGCGAACGAGTTCCGGGAGCTCCTGCCCAACAACGCCGTCGAATACTTCGTCTCGTACTACGACTACTACCAGCCCGAGGCCTACGTCCCGCAGTCGGACACCTACATCGAGAAGGACTCTTCGATCAACGAGGAGGTCGAGCGCCTGCGCCACTCCGCGACCAACTCACTGCTCACCCGCCGTGACGTCGTCGTGGTCGCCTCGGTCTCCTGCATCTACGGCCTCGGCACCCCGCAGGAGTACGTGGACCGGATGGTCCCCCTCAGGGTCGGCGACGAACTCGACCGCGACGAGCTGCTGCGCCGCTTCGTGGACATCCAGTACACGCGCAATGACCTGGCCTTCACCCGAGGCACCTTCCGGGTGCGCGGCGACACCATCGAGATCTTCCCGGTCTACGAGGAGCTCGCCGTCCGCATCGAGATGTTCGGCGACGAGATCGAGGCGCTGTCCACGCTCCACCCGCTCACCGGCGAGATCATCAGCGACGACCAGCAGCTGTACGTCTTCCCGGCCTCCCACTACGTCGCCGGTCCCGAGCGCATGGAGCGGGCCGTCAACGACATCGAGAAGGAGCTGGGCGAGCGCCTGACCGAACTGGAGAAGCAGGGCAAGCTCCTCGAGGCCCAGCGGCTGCGCATGCGCACCACGTACGACCTGGAGATGCTCCGCCAGATCGGCTCCTGCTCCGGCGTCGAGAACTACTCGATGCACTTCGACGGCCGGCAGCCCGGCTCCCCGCCGAACACCCTGCTGGACTACTTCCCGGACGACTTCCTCCTCGTCATCGACGAGTCCCACAACACCGTCCCCCAGATCGGCGCCATGTACGAGGGCGACGCCTCCCGCAAGCGCACGCTCGTCGACCACGGCTTCCGGCTCCCGTCCGCGCTGGACAACCGCCCCCTGAAGTGGGAGGAGTTCCAGGAGCGCATCGGGCAGACCGTCTACCTGTCGGCCACTCCGGGCAAGTACGAGCTCTCCCGGGCGGAGGGCGTCGTCGAGCAGATCATCCGCCCGACCGGCCTGGTCGACCCCGAGGTCGTGGTCAAGCCCACCGAGGGCCAGATCGACGACCTGGTGCACGAGATCCGCACCCGCACCGAGAAGGACGAGCGCGTCCTGGTCACCACGCTCACCAAGAAGATGGCCGAGGACCTCACGGACTACTTCCTGGAGCTAGGCATCCAGGTCCGCTATCTCCACAGCGACGTCGACACCCTGCGCCGCGTGGAACTGCTGCGCGAACTGCGCTCCGGTGAGTTCGACGTCCTGGTCGGCATCAACCTCCTCCGCGAGGGCCTCGACCTGCCCGAGGTGTCCCTGGTGGCGATCCTCGACGCCGACAAGGAGGGCTTCCTGCGCTCCGGCACCTCGCTGATCCAGACCATCGGCCGCGCGGCGCGCAACGTCTCCGGCCAGGTCCACATGTACGCCGACAAGATCACCCCGGCGATGGCGAAGGCCATCGACGAGACCAACCGGCGCCGGGAGAAGCAGGTCGCGTACAACACCGAGCGCGGGATCGACCCCCAGCCGCTCCGCAAGAAGATCAACGACATCGTGGCCCAGATCGCCCGCGAGGACGTCGACACCGAGCAGCTGCTCGGTTCCGGCTACCGCAAGCAGAAGGACGGCAAGGGCGCCAAGGCCCCCGTGCCCGCCCTCGGCGGCAAGGCGGCGGTCGGCAAGGCGGCCAAGGGCAAGGCCAAGGAGACCGTGCCGACCGACCGGCCCGCGGCCGAGCTGGCCGAGCAGATCGAGGAGATGACCGCGCGGATGCGCGCCGCCGCCGCGGACCTCCAGTTCGAGATCGCGGCCCGGCTGCGCGACGAGGTCTCCGAGATGAAGAAGGAACTGCGCCAGATGCGGGAGGCGGGTATCGCCTGACGGACACGCGACGCCCCTGTTGTACGCGCAGTGTTGCAAGACCGACACAAAGTGCGGCCCCGGGTAGCGGCACTGTCAGTGCTCCTGCGTAGGGTTCTGGTCAACCGCGGACTCCGCGGCAACAGGGGACAGTTCGAGAGGGGAATCAGCGCGTGACCGTCAACATGACCAAGGGTCAGGCCATCAGTCTGCAGAAGAACGACGGCGGCAGCCTGACCGCGGTGCGCATGGGTCTCGGCTGGCAGGCGGCCCCCCGTCGCGGCCTGTTCGGTTCGCGCACCCGCGAGATCGACCTGGACGCCTCCGCCGTGCTGTTCGCGGACAAGCAGCCCGTCGACGTCGTCTTCTTCCGCCACCTGGTGAGCGACGACGGCTCGGTGCGCCACACCGGTGACAACCTCGTCGGCGGTGTCGGCCAGGGCGGCGACGACGAGGCGATCCTCGTCGACCTCGCGCGCATCCCGGTCCACATCGACCAGATCGTCTTCACCGTGAACTCCTTCACGGGCCAGACCTTCCAGGAAGTGCAGAACGCGTTCTGCCGGCTGGTCGACGAGACCAACGGCCAGGAGCTGGCCCGCTACACCCTCGCGGGCGGCGGCGCCTACACGGCCCAGATCATGGCGAAGGTGCACCGCACCGGCGCCGGCTGGACGATGACGGCGCTCGGCACCCCGGCCAACGGCCGCACCTTCCAGGACCTGATGCCGGCGATCCTGCCGCATCTGTAGGCCGCCCGGCCAGGGCCCGTCCGCCGGCATGATCCGGCGGACGGGCCCTGGCGGCATCCGACACCGAAAGCGACACAGGGGGACGAAGGCATGACGGCCGAGCTGGTGCGGGGGCAGAACCACCCGCTCTCCCAGGCCCGCCTCGAGATCCGGGTCTCGGCCGGCAAGCCGGTCGTCGCCGGCGCGACGCTCAGCGACGAGCACGGCAAGATCCACGGCGCGGAGTGGGTGGCCCACCCGGGCGCCCCCACCCTGCCGGGCCTGGAGGTCTCCCGGCAGGCCGCCGCCGACCACCGTCTCGCGGTGGACCTCGGCGCCATGCCGGAGGCCGTGCACCGGATCAGCGTGCTGCTCGCCCTGCCCACCGGGGTGGGCGGACCCGTCCGGTTCGGCGGTCTCCCCGCCCCCTTCCTCGCGGTCACCGGCCTCGACGGCTCCGAGGTCGCCAACTACACCGTCACCGGCCTGGAGGCCGAGTCCGCCGTCATCGCCCTGGAGCTCTACCGCCGCCAGGGCGCCTGGAAGGTCCGTGCCGTCGGTCAGGGATACGCGGGCGGTCTCGCCGACCTCTTCGCCGACCAGGGCCTGCCCGAGGCCCACCAGCTGGCCGCCGGTATCAACGACGCGGTGGCCCAGGGCCTCGCCCGCTCGGTGCAGGCTCCCCGCACGACCGACGGCGACCGCACCCGACACGCGGCGACCCCGACCCTCGGCGCCGACCAGAACGGCGCCGCGACTCCGGGTGCCGTACCGCCCCCGCCCGTGTCGCCGTACGGCTCCCCGGCATCGGGCGCCCCCGGACAGTCGCCTGCCTCGCCGTACGCCACCCCGGCATCGAGCGCTCCGGGACAGCCGCTCGGCTCTCCGTACGACTCCCCGGCATCGGGCACCCCCGGACAGCCGCCTGCCTCGCCCTACGACCCCCCGGGCGCCCCGGACCCGTCCGCCACCCCGCAGCCCGGCTCCACCACCGGCGGCCCCGTCGACTACAGCCACCCGCGCCGCCAGACCACCGCCCCGCCGCCACCCCCGCCGACCGCGCCCCCGGCCCAGCCCGGACAGCCCGCGCAGCCCGTCGCGGGAGATGCGACCGGGTGGTCCATGGACGAGCGGCTCTACAACCAGGTGTGGGGCATGTTCGAGGACCTGGCCCGGACCATGGCCGCGTACCGCAGTGCCGTCGACTTCGCCGACTCGCGTATGGAGAAGGAGCTCGACCAGGCCCTGTCCGACCCGCGCAGCCGGATCGGCGGTCAGAGCGAGGCCGCGCGCGAGGCGGCCCGTGCCAAGCACACCCAGCTCGTCGACCAGGCCCGTACGGTCCTGGACCGGGACCTCGCCCAGCTCGCCGCCGAGGCCGACGTCGTCGAGCCCGCGCTGCCCGCGGCCTACGCCCGCTGGGACAACCCCGTCTGGCACGGCTACCGGGTGCCGATGGAGATCCCCATGGCCCTGCGCCTGGGCGACCTGCATCTTCCCGAGGCCCCGCAGCTGCGCATCCCGATGCTGGTCAGGCTGCCGCTGGAGCGCGGCTTGTGGATCGACAGCGGACGGGCCGACTCGCTCGACGGCTCCTTCACCGACTCCCATGAACTCAAGCGGCTGGCCATGGAGTCGGCGGTGGCGCACGCCGCCCGGCTGCTCGCCGTCTATCCGGCGCGCGAGTTCACCGTCCACGTCATCGACCCGGCCGGCTCCGGCGGACAGGCGCTCGTCCCGCTGGTGCAGAGCGGTGTGCTCGCAGGTCCGCCGGCCCTCGGCGCGGCCGGTGTCGTGGACGTCCTGGCCCGGCTCACCCAGCGCGTCGACCTGGTGCAGATGGCGGTGCGCGGAGGGGCGCCCGACGCGCTCCCGCCGGGCTTCGACACCTCCGAGCAGCTGCTGATCGTCAACGACTTCCCGCACGGCTTCGACGACCGCGCCGTGACCCAGCTGCGCTACCTCGCCGACGAGGGCCCGGCGGTCGGCGTCCATCTGATGATGGTCGCGGACCGCGAGGAGGCCTCCGCGTACGGCCCGTTGCTCGACCCGCTGTGGCGTTCGCTGCTGCGACTGAGCCCGGTGCCCGACGACCATCTCGCCGACCCGTGGGTGGGTCACGCCTGGACGTACGAGCCCTCGCTCGTACCGCAGGGCAGTCAGGTGCTCCAGCGGGTGCTCAATCAGGTGGCGGCTGCCCGTACCAAGTACACGTAAAGGCGCCTGACCAGCCACTTTGACCTTTCTTTTGCCAATCGCTTTACCTTTCCTTGGTGATTGGGGTACCGTTTTCCTCGCGGAGGGGAGTACTCCCTGTCGACTGCGGCGTACCCGTCAATACGGAACAGATCCGATGGATCTGCTCCCGGGGCGTCGGCCCATCCTGGGTGGAAGAGACCTCCGGCAGCGCGACGACGCTGTTATTTGCCGTTACGTAATGCCGGAGGATCAGTGGATGTTTCCGTGACCCTGTGGGTCCTGACCATCGTGGGCCTCGCCGCCCTCATCGCGGTCGACTTCTTCATCGGCCGCAAGCCGCACGACGTGTCCATCAAGGAAGCCGGAATCTGGACCGTCGTCTGGATCGCCCTGGCCGGCCTCTTCGGCCTCGGCCTGCTGATCTTCGGCGGGGGCCAGGCCGGCGGAGAGTTCTTCGCGGGCTTCATCACCGAGAAGTCGCTGAGCGTCGACAACCTCTTCGTCTTCGTCCTGATCATGGCGAAGTTCGCGGTGCCCTCGCAGTACCAGCAGCGGGTGCTCCTCGTCGGTGTCCTCATAGCCCTGGTCCTGCGGGCGATCTTCATCGCCGCGGGCGCCGCGATCCTCGCCAGCTTCGCGTGGGTCTTCTACCTCTTCGGTGCCTTCCTGATCTGGACCGCCTGGAAGCTCATCCAGGAGGCCCGGGCCGACGAGGACGACGAGGAGTTCGAGGAGAACAAGCTCCTCAAGGCCGCCGAGCGCCGCTTCGGCGTCGCCGACCGCTACCACGGCACCAAGCTGTGGATCGTGGAGAACGGCAAGCGGGTCATGACCCCGATGCTGGTCGTGATGCTCGCGATCGGCACCACCGACGTGCTCTTCGCCCTCGACTCCATCCCCGCGATCTTCGGCCTGACCCAGGACCCGTACATCGTCTTCACGGCCAACGCGTTCGCCCTGATGGGTCTGCGCCAGCTGTACTTCCTCATCGGCGGCCTGCTGAAGAAGCTGGTCCACCTCAGCTACGGCCTGTCGATCATCCTGGGCTTCATCGGAGTCAAGCTGGTCCTGCACGCACTGCACGAGTCCGGAGTCCACGTCCCCGAGATCAGCATCCCAGTCTCCCTCGGCGTGATCTGCGGTGTCCTCGTCGTCACCACGATCACCAGCCTCCGCGCCTCCAAGAAGCAGGCGGCGGCCGAGGCGGCGCAGACGCGGAGCGATGGCGCTCCGAAGGACAGCATCGACGCCTGACCACGTCGGACGTAGGAACAACCAGCACCGGGAGCGGCGTACGGCCGATTGCCGCTCACCGCTCCCGGTGCTTGCTTTGTTCTGAGCGCGTTCCCCGCTCGGGGACGCCCCGGCCGACGGAGGCAGCCATGAAGTTCGTGCAGATCATCGACTTCGAAACAGAGCGGCTCGACGAGATGGAGCAGCTGCTCGAAGGCGCCAGGCAGCGCATGGAGGGCCAGGAAGGCGGCCCCACCCACCGCATCCTGCTGAAGGACCGCGACACGCCCGGACGCTACCTCGCCGTGATCGAGTTCGAGTCCTTCGAGGAGGCCATGCGCAACAACGAACGCCCCGAGACGAGCAGGATGGCCGAGCAGTTGGGCGAGTTGTGTACCCGGGCGCCGCGCTTCGTCAACTGCGACCTGCTGGACTCGCGCGAGCTGAAGTAACTCGAAACCGCCGTATGAGGCCCCGCGGCGACGAAATGCGGGGCCTCTGTACCTTTGGGAGGATCCCTGCATGATCGTTCGGCTCAGGTCGCTCACCACCCAGTGGACGGTCCTCGTGCCGGTGCTCGCGGCCGTCCTCCTGGCGTTCACCTGGGGACGCGACCTGCCGGGCGCGGTCGTGGCCTTGGTGACGCTGGTGCTCGCGGGGGCGGTCCTGGCTGCCGTGCATCATGCCGAGGTCGTCGCCCACCGGGTCGGTGAACCCTTCGGCTCGCTCGTCCTCGCCGTCGCCGTCACCATCATCGAGGTCGCGCTGATCGTCACCCTCATGGCCGACGGCGGCGACAAGAGCTCGACCCTCGCCCGGGACACGGTCTTCGCGGCCGTCATGATCACCTGCAACGGCATCGTCGGCCTCTGCCTCCTGGTCGCCTCGCTGCGCCACGGTCTCGCGGTCTTCAACCCCGAGGGCACCGGCGCCGCCCTCGCGACCGTCGCCACCCTGGCCACCCTCAGCCTGGTGCTGCCGACGTTCACCACGAGCAAGCCGGGCCCGGAGTTCTCCGGCGTCCAGCTGACCTTCGCCGCGCTGTCCTCGCTGGTCCTGTACGGCCTGTTCGTCACGACCCAGACCGTGCGGCACCGCGACTACTTCCTCCCCATCACCCGGCAGGGCGAGGTCATCGCCGCCGACGACCACGCCGACGCGCCCACCGCCCGCACCGCCCTCATCAGCCTGAGCCTGCTGGGCGTCGCCCTGATCGGCGTCGTAGGACTGGCCAAGGGCGTGTCGCCCACCATCGAGTCCGGCGTGGCGGCCGCCGGTCTGCCGCATGCCGTCGTCGGCGTGATCATCGCCCTGCTGGTGCTGCTGCCCGAGACCATCGCCGCGCTGCGCTCGGCCCGCCGCGACCGCGTCCAGACCAGCCTCAACCTCGCGCTCGGTTCGGCGATGGCCAGCATCGGCCTGACCATCCCCGCGGTCGCGCTGGCCTCCGTCTGGCTCTCCGGCCCCCTCGTCCTCGGCCTCGGCGCCACCCACATGGTGCTGCTCGCCCTCACGGTGGTCGTGAGCTCCCTGACCGTGGTGCCCGGTCGGGCCACCCCGCTCCAGGGCGGCGTGCACCTGGTGCTGTTCGCGGCGTATCTGGAGCTGGCGATCAATCCCTAGGCGACCGGCTCTCGGCTCAGCCCAGGGCCGGTTCCGCCGCGCCCGGTCCCCGGCTCAGTCCAAGGCCGGTTCCGCCGCGCCCGCCACCGCGAGGGCCACCGGCCGCGTCTCCGGCAGCAGCGTGAAGCACCCCAGGCTGAGCAGCGCGATCCCCGTCAGATACGCCCCGACCCCCCACGGCACCCGACCGCCCTGTTCGGCCAGCGCCGTCGCCACGATCGGCGTGAGCGCGCCCCCGAGGACCCCGCCGAGGTTGTAGCCGACCGCGGCCCCCGTGCAGCGCACCCGCGGCTCGTACAGCTCCGGCAGGTAGGCGGCGATCACCGCGAACATGGTGATGAACGCGAGCATCGCGCCGAGGAACCCCAGGAACATCAGCAGGGGTTCACCGGTCGAGAGCAGCGCGACCAGGGGGAACATCCACAGGGCCGCCGCCGCACACCCGGTCAGGCACAGCGGCCGCCGCCCGTACCGGTCGCCGAGCAGCGCCACCACCGGCGTGAGCGAGCCCTTCACCAGGACCGCCGCCATGATGCAGGCCAGCATCACCGTACGGCTCACGCCCAGCCGTTCCGTGCCGTAGGCGAGGGACCAGGTCGTCACGGCGTAGAAGATCGCGTACCCGACCGCGAGCCCGCCGGCCGTCAGCAGGACCAGCCGCCAGTGGTCGCGCACGACCTCGACGAGCGGCACGCGCGCGTGGTCGTCTAGGGCGAGGAACGACGGGCTCTCGGCGAGCGACGACCGCAGCCACAAGCCCGCCAGGGCCAGCACCCCCGCCGCCCAGAACGGCACCCGCCACCCCCACGAAGCGAACTGCGCCTCGGTCAGGGTCGCCGACAGCACCAGCATCACGCCGTTGGCCAGCAGGAAGCCCAGCGCGGGTCCCACCTGCGGGAAGCTCGACCACAGCCCGCGCCGCCCGGCCGGCGCATGCTCCGCCGTCAGCAGCACCGCCCCGCCCCACTCCCCGCCGAGCCCCAGCCCCTGGAGGAACCGGAGCACAAGGAGCAGCAGGGGAGCGGCCACCCCGATCGAGCCGTACGCTGGCACGCAGCCGACCGCGACGGTGGCACCGCCGGTCAGCAGCAGCGACAGCACGAGGACCGGCCGCCGCCCGTGCCGGTCCCCGATGTGCCCGAACAGCACCGACCCCAGCGGCCGGGCGACGAAGCCCACACCGAACGTGCCGAACGCCGCCAGCGTCCCGGCCAGCGGCGAGAAGGTCGGGAAGAACAGTGGCCCCAGGACCAGCGCCGCCGCGGTCCCGTAGACGAAGAAGTCGTAGAACTCGATGGCCGTCCCGGCGAGCGAGGCGGCCGCGAGCCGCAGCATGGAGGGCGCCCTTACGGTGCGTACGTCGTGCATGCCGCGTCAACTACCCACGGTGACCGTGAGTTACGGGGGCGTACGGGAGCTTCAGTAGGTGACCGTGATGCGCCGGGCGGGTCCGTCGACGCGGACGAGCCCGCCGTAGGGGATGACCAGTTGGGGGTCGGTGTGGCCGAAGTCGACGTCGAAGACGATCGTGGTGTCGGGGGCGTACGTCCGCATGGCGCGCAGGACGGCCTCGCGCTGCTCGGTGGCGTAACGGGCGCCTTCCTCGGGGCTGTTGGGCTGCTCGAAGGACCAGGTCTTGGGGCGGCCCATCAGGAGCGCGGAGAAGCGCCGGAGCAGGCCGCGCTCGCCCATGTTGCGCAGGGTGCGGAAGACCTCCTCGCCGCTCGGCATCTCCTCGGAGGTCTCCAGGAGCAGCACGCCGCCGTCGTACGCGCTCAGGTCGCGTGCGATCTCGCGGTCGGCCATCAGCAGCCAGCCCAGGATCTCCAGGCAGCCGCCCCAACTGCGGCCCTCGATCACCCGGTCGGGATTCACCCAGGTCCAGCCGGCTCCGGGCCTGGTCTCCGGCTCCGCGTCGAAGGTCGCGGGGTCGGCCCAGTCCCGGTTGACGTCGTTCCAGCGCTCGGCGGGCCGGAGTTCGTACGGACCCGAGGTGAACAGCGCCGCCCGCAGCGACTCGGCGGTCAGCGGGTCCATGGCGACGGGCCGTCCGAGCTGCACCATCACGGTCGCGCCGTGGTAGCCGACGATGCCGGTGTTGCTGAGAAACGCCAGCAGGTTCGTGTTGTCACTCATCCCGAAGAACGGCTTCGGGTTCGCCCGGATCAACTCCCGGTCCAGGTGGGGCAGTACGGTGATCTGGTCGTCGCCCCCGATCGAGGCCATGATCACCTTGATGTCCGGGTCGGCGAAGGCGGCGTTCACGTCGGCGGCCCGTTCCTGCGGGGTCGCGCCCATCGTGCGGGTCGTCGGGTACTCGACGGGTTCGAGGCCGAACTCCTCGCGCAGCCGCTCCAGGCCCAGTTCGAAGGGGCGCGGGAAGAGCCCGGGCAGCCCGGCGCCGGGCGAGATGACGGCCATGCGGTCACCGGGGGAGGGCTTGGGCGGGTACGAGATCGTCGTCATTCGGGGAGGGTACGGGCCGTACCGCGTCCGGCGCACCGTGATAAACCGGGTCTGAGCAGCGGTCTTCAACGGACCGCCCACCCGTCACCGGACCGGAGGAACCGTGCCCCGCACCCTGGCCAACGCCCCGATCATGATCCTCAACGGCCCCAACCTGAACCTGCTCGGGCAGCGTCAGCCGGAGATCTACGGCAAGGACACCCTGGCCGACGTCGAGGCCCTGTGCGCCAAGGCGGCGGCCGCGCACGGCGGCACGGTGGACTTCCGCCAGTCCAACCACGAGGGCGAACTGGTCGACTGGATCCACGAGGCGCGGCTCAACCACTGCGGCATCGTCATCAACCCCGGCGCCTACTCGCACACCTCGGTCGCCATCCTGGACGCGCTCAACACCTGCGACGGACTGCCGGTGTTGGAGGTCCACATCTCCAACATCCATAAGCGCGAGACCTTCCGGCACCACTCGTACGTCTCCCTGCGCGCCGACGGCGTCATCGCGGGTTGCGGGGTGCAGGGGTATGTGTTCGGGGTCGAGCGGGTCGCGGCGCTGGTGGGGGCGGCACAGGCCGAGGTGTAAGGACCGTCGGCCTGGAGGGCGGTCATTACAGTCAGCCGTAGAGCCGCCCTATAGCTGCCCCATAGCCGCCTTCTTACAGCCGTCCCGCCTCCACGATCCGCCGCAGGAAGCGCCGCGTGCGCTCCTGCTGCGGGTCGCCGAAGATCTGCTCGGCGCTCCCGCGCTCCAGCACGACCCCTCCGTCCAGAAAACAAACCTGGTCGGCGACGTCCCGCGCGAAGCCCATCTCGTGCGTGGCCAGCACCATGGTCATGCCGTCGCCCTTGAGGTCGCGGACGACATTCAGCACCTCGCCCACCAGCTCCGGGTCGAGCGCGGCGGTGATCTCGTCGAGCAGCAGCAGCCGGGGCCGTACGGCGAGCGCGCGCACGATCGCCACGCGCTGCTGCTGGCCGCCGCTCAGCCGGTCCGGGTACTCGCCCGCCTTGCCGGCGAGCCCGAGCCGCTCCAGCAGCTCCCTGCCGCGCTCCTCGGCCTCCGCGCGGGACACCCCGTGCACCCGGCGCGGGGCGAGGGTGATGTTCTCCAGCACGGTCATGTGCGGGAAGAGGTTGTACGCCTGGAAGACCACGCCGATACGGCGGCGTACCGCGTCCTGGTCGACGCGTGGGTCGGTGATCTCCTCGCCGTCCAGCCAGATCGCGCCGTCGTCGATCTCCTCCAGGAGGTTCGCGCAGCGCAGCAGCGTCGACTTGCCGGAACCGGAGGCGCCGATCAGCGCGGTCACCGTGTGCGGGGCGACCTCCAGATCGACGTCCCGCAGCACGACCGAGCCGCCGAAGGTCTTGCGGACGGACTCCATCCGCAGCACCGGTGCGTCCGTGTCGCTCATGCGATCCCTCCCTGGGCCCGCCGCCGGTCCATCCGCGCCGTCACCCAGTCCGTGAAACGGGTCATCGGGATGGTCAGCGCCACGAACACCAGGCCCGCGACGATGTACGGCGTGTAGTTGAGGCTGCGGCCCACGATGATGTCGGCGGCCCGTACGGCGTCCACCGCGCCGCCGATCGACACGAGGCCGGTGTCCTTCTGCAGCGACACCAGGTCGTTGAGCAGCGGCGGCACCTGGCGCCGTACGGCTTGCGGCAGCACCACGTAGCGCAGCGCCTGCCGGTTGGAGAGGCCGAGCGAGCGGGCCGCGGCGCGCTGCGAGGGGTGGATGGACTCGATGCCGGCGCGGAACACCTCGGCGACGTACGCCGAGTAGGTCAGCGTCAGCGCCGTGCCGCCCAGCCACACCGGGTCGACCGTCACGCCCTGGAGCCGCAGCGCGGGGACGCCCAGGACGACGATCATCAGGTTGATGATGAGCGGGAGCCCGCGGAAGAAGTCCGTGTAGGCGGCGGCCAGGAAGCGCAGCGGGAAGAACACCGGCCCGCGCAGCGTGCGGGCGACGGCGATGAGCATGCCGAGGACGAGCACGGCCACGCCGCAGATCAGCAGCAGCCGGACGTTGAGCCAGAGCCCTTCGAGGACCTTGGGCAGCGCCTCGCGCGCGTACTGCCCGTTGAAGAAGGTCTCCTTGGTGCGCGGCCAGCCGGGCGCGTTGACGACGACCAGGTAGAGCACGACCGCGGTGGCGAGCGTCGAGACGGCGGCGATCGCCGTGGCGCGGCGGGAGCGGGCGCGCTTGTGGCGCTCGCGCTCCAGCCGCCGCGCGGACGGCGTGTACGTGTCGACCGGGTCCGGCGTCTCCGCGCCGGACTCGTCCTTCGTGAGCGTCACTTGAGGACCGGGGCGTCGACGGCGTCGGACAGCCACTGCTTCTCGATCTTCGCCAGGGTGCCGTCCTTGCGCAGGGCGTCCACGGCGCCGGTCACGCAGGAGGTGAGCGCGCTGCCCTTGTCGAGGACGAGGCCGAACTGCTCCGGAGTGCCGCCCTGGTTCTCGAACTGGCCGACGATCTTGGCGTCCGTGACCTCGGCCGCGGTGATGTAGAAGGCGGTCGGCAGGTCGACGACGATCGCGTCCACCTGGCCGTTCTTCAGGGCGGACTTGGCCTGGTCGTTCTTGGCGTAGGCGGCGGCCTCCTGCGTCGGCTTCACCACGTCCTCGATGTAGTTGAGGCTGGTCGTGCCGACCTGGGCGCCCAGCTTGAGGCCCTTGAGGTCCGCGATGCTCGTCGCCTTGGCGGCCTTGGAGCCCTTGAGGGCGATGACGGCCTGGCGCACGTCGTAGTAGCCGGACGAGAAGTCCACGGCCTTCTTGCGCTCGGCGCTGATCGACACCTGGTTGATGTCGAAGTCGAACGTCTTCTCCCCGGGCGCGAAAGCCTTGTTGAAGGGGACGCTCTGCCAGACCACGGCGCTCTTGTCGTAGCCGAGGTGCTCCGCCACGGCGTAGGCGACCGCGGACTCGAACCCCTTGCCGTTGGCCGGCTTGTCGTCCTTGAACCAGGGCTCGTACGCCGGCTCGTCGGTGGCGATCGTCAGCTTGCCGGACGTCTTGGTGGCGAGTTTGCCCTTGGCGCACGCGGCGCCCGTCGTCGACCCCGAGGGCTTGGCGGCGGAGTCGCCCTCGGGCTGCGGAGCACAGCCGACGGCGGTGGCGAGCAGGGCTGTCGTTGCGGCGACTACGGCGCGGCGCAGGGCGCGAGGGGCGAGGTGCATGGCGGGAGATTGACAGCACGCCGCCCCGTTTGTCGAGGTCACGTCGGCTTTTGTCCGCATACTGGGAACGCGTGTTGCGTTCTCGTGAACGTTCCCTGTGCGGGCGGTTCGCCGGGGCCGCCGGTCGAGGGCGGGGATCGGAAGACCGGCGGCCCGTACCGCGCAGGAGCCGTCATCCTGTGCGGGGCTGCCCCCAGTTGACCCCGCAACAACGTGCGCCGGGAGCGTGCGGATGACACCGGCGTGTGCGAAGGGTTCACACGGGGCGCGCGAGACCCGCCGCGCGCCCGTCGTTCACCACCCGCGCGCGTGCCGCGTCAGCAGTCCCTGCGCTCACCACCCGCGCGCGTGCCACTCCGGCAGATGCGGTCGCTCCGCGCCCAGACTGGTGTCGTTGCCGTGGCCCGGGTAGACCCACGTCTCGTCGGGGAGGACGTCGAAGATCTTCGTCTCCACGTCGTGGATGAGGCTGGCGAACGCCTCGGGGTCCTTGCGGGTGTTGCCCACGCCACCGGGGAACAGGCAGTCACCGGTGAAGACATGCGGGTGGCCGTGCGGGTCGTCGTAGACCAGGGCGATCGAGCCCGGTGTGTGGCCGACCAGGTGGCGGGCCGTGAGCTCGACGTGGCCGACGCGGAGGGTGTCGCCGTCGTCGACGAGGACATCGGTCGGCACGGGGATGCCGGTGGCGTCGTCGCGGCCCGCGTACGTGCGCGCGCCCGTCGCCTCGACGACCCGGGCGAGCGCCTGCCAGTGGTCGCCGTGCTGGTGGGTGGTGACGACGGAGGCGATGCCGTCGTCACCGATCATCCCGAGCAGGGTGTCCGCGTCGTTGGCCGCGTCGATCAGCAGCTGCTCGTCCGTGGCCCGGCAGCGCAGCAGATAGGCGTTGTTGTCCATCGGGCCGACCGCGATCTTGGTGATCATCAGGTCCTTGAGCTCATGCACGTCCGCCGGGCCACCGACGGTCACCTGTCCGCTGTACGTCATGACGGCAGTCTAGGACGCGCTCACAGCGGAGGAAGCTCCGGCAGCTCTCCGTCCGTCACCCGCAGCGTCGTTCCGTCCCGGCGTCCGGCGAGCCATCCGAGGAGGTCCGCGGGGGACCCCGTCACGGTGGCCGCGACCGCCTCGCCCACCCGCCCCGTCGACCACGCGCGCGTGCCGTCCGTCAGCCGTGTCGGCGGTACGTCGGGATGCCCGGTGAAGCGGTCGGCGAGGAACGCGATCTCCCGCTCCGTGAACTCCTGAGGCAGATCCTCCAGCTCGTACCCGATCCCCAGATCCACGTGGTGCAGCTCCACCTCCACCCACCGCCGGAACGGCACCCGCGACGCCGAGTCCGTGACCCCGTGGCGCAGCTCCACGGTGCGCGTCCAGTCCGCCGGGACCGCCCCCGCCTCCTGGAAGCGGGCCGCGCTGTCGCGGACGTCCGCGAGCTGGACGTCGAGGGGGCGCGGGGCGTCCCGCTCGATGTCGGCGTCCCGGGCGGCGCCGGAGGCGTACATGGGCAGGCCCCGCAGAACATTCACGAGGGCGTCCGCGTTGCGGGCGAGGTGAGCGAGGATGTGACCCCGGCTCCACCCGGGAAGCCGTGACGGCTCGGCCACCGACGCGTTGTCCAGCTTGGCGACTGCGGTGAGCAGTCGATCCGTAGCGTCACGTACAGACGCCAGGTCATGCGCGTGATCAATCATGGTGCTGACCCTAGACCCGCCACACCTTTGGGTGAAGGTGGTGAAGCAGTGCCGTAAATCGAATGCGCGTGCTATATGGTCGGGCGTGGCGTCGGGCATGCTGGATGGTCCGGGATTGTTCTCCCATTCGGGAATCCGACCGGCGTTGTCAGTGGCTCCCCCTAGTGTGAGAAGACACGGGGGCCTCGCCCCTGTCACTTCTCTCAAGAAAGGTGCGGACCGGCGTGGCCGACCGTCTCATCGTCCGTGGCGCGCGCGAGCACAACCTGAAGAACGTCTCGCTCGACCTGCCACGCGACTCGCTCATCGTCTTCACGGGCCTGTCCGGGTCGGGCAAGTCCTCCCTGGCCTTCGACACCATCTTCGCCGAGGGCCAGCGTCGCTACGTGGAATCGCTCTCCTCGTACGCCCGCCAGTTCCTCGGCCAGATGGACAAGCCGGACGTCGACTTCATCGAGGGCCTCTCCCCGGCGGTCTCGATCGACCAGAAGTCGACCTCCCGCAACCCGCGCTCGACGGTCGGCACCATCACCGAGGTCTACGACTACCTCCGGCTGCTCTTCGCCCGCATCGGCAAGCCGCACTGCCCCGAGTGCGGCCGGCCCATCGCGCGCCAGTCGCCGCAGGCCATCGTCGACAAGGTCCTGGAGCTGCCGGAGGGGAGCCGCTTCCAGGTGCTGTCGCCGCTGGTGCGCGAGCGCAAGGGCGAGTTCGTCGACCTCTTCGCCGACCTCCAGACCAAGGGCTACTCCCGCGCGCGCGTGGACGGCGAGACCATCCAGCTCTCCGAGCCGCCCACGCTGAAGAAGCAGGAGAAGCACACCATCGAGGTGGTCGTCGACCGGCTCACGGTGAAGGACTCCGCCAAGCGCCGCCTCACCGACTCCGTGGAGACCGCCCTCGGCCTGTCCGGCGGCATGGTCGTGCTCGACTTCGTCGACCTCCCGGCCGACGACCCCGAGCGCGAGCGCATGTACTCGGAGCACCTGTACTGCGCCTACGACGACCTGTCCTTCGAGGAGCTGGAGCCCCGCTCCTTCTCCTTCAACTCGCCCTTCGGCGCCTGCCCCGAGTGCACGGGTATCGGCACGCGCATGGAGGTCGACCCGGAGCTGATCGTCCCGGACGAGGACAAGTCCCTCGACGAGGGCGCCATCCACCCCTGGTCGCACGGCCACACCAAGGACTACTTCGGCCGACTGATCGGCGCCCTGGCGGACGCGCTCGGCTTCCGCACGGACATCCCGTTCGCCGGGCTGCCGCAGCGCGCCAAGAAGGCCCTGCTCTACGGCCACAAGACGCAGATCGAGGTGCGGTACCGCAACCGGTACGGCCGCGAACGCGTGTACACGACGCCCTTCGAAGGCGCCGTCCCCTTCGTCAAGCGCCGGCACAGCGAGTCCGAGAGCGACGCCAGCCGCGAGCGCTTCGAGGGCTACATGCGCGAGGTGCCCTGCCCCACCTGTCAGGGCACGCGCCTGAAGCCGATCGTCCTCGCCGTCACCATCATGGGGAAGTCGATCGCCGAGGTCTCCGGCATGTCCATCAGCGACTGCGCGGACTTCCTGGGCGAGCTCAAGCTCAACGCCCGCGACAAGAAGATCGCCGAGCGGGTCCTGAAGGAGGTCAACGAGCGGCTGAAGTTCCTGGTCGACGTCGGCCTGGACTACCTCTCGCTCAACCGCGCGGCCGGCACCCTCTCCGGCGGCGAGGCCCAGCGCATCCGCCTGGCCACCCAGATCGGCTCCGGCCTCGTCGGCGTGCTGTACGTCCTCGACGAGCCGTCCATCGGTCTGCACCAGCGCGACAACCACCGGCTGATCGAGACCCTCGTCCGGCTCCGCGACATGGGCAACACGCTCATCGTCGTCGAGCACGACGAGGACACCATCAAGGTCGCCGACTGGGTCGTCGACATCGGCCCCGGCGCCGGTGAGCATGGCGGCAAGGTTGTGCACAGCGGCTCCATGAAGGAGCTGCTCGCCAACGCGGAGTCGATGACGGGCCAGTACCTGTCCGGCAAGAAGGCCATCCCGATCCCGGACATCCGCCGCCCGCACGACCCGTCCCGGCGGCTCACCGTGCACGGCGCCCGGGAGAACAACCTCCAGGACATCGACGTCTCGTTCCCGCTCGGCGTCTTCACCGCGGTCACCGGCGTCTCCGGCTCCGGCAAGTCCACCCTGGTCAACGACATCCTGTACACGCACCTGGCCCGTGAGCTGAACGGCGCCAGGAGCGTTCCGGGTCGGCACACGCGCGTGGACGGCGACGACCTCGTCGACAAGGTCGTGCACGTCGACCAGTCGCCCATCGGCCGCACCCCGCGGTCCAACCCGGCGACGTACACCGGCGTCTTCGACCACGTCCGCAAGCTGTTCGCCGAGACCACCGAGGCGAAGGTCCGCGGCTATCTGCCGGGCCGCTTCTCCTTCAACGTCAAGGGCGGCCGCTGCGAGAACTGCGCGGGCGACGGCACCATCAAGATCGAGATGAACTTCCTCCCGGACGTCTACGTCCCGTGCGAGGTCTGCCACGGCGCCCGGTACAACCGGGAGACCCTGGAGGTCCACTACAAGGGCAAGTCCATCGCCGAGGTCCTGAACATGCCCATCGAGGAGGCGATGCACTTCTTCGAGGCCGTTCCGGCGATCAACCGCCACCTGAAGACGCTCAACGACGTCGGTCTCGGCTATGTCCGCCTCGGCCAGTCCGCGACGACCCTCTCCGGTGGTGAGGCCCAGCGCGTGAAGCTCGCCAGCGAGCTCCAGAAGCGCTCCACCGGACGTACCGTCTACGTCCTCGACGAGCCGACCACCGGTCTGCACTTCGAGGACATCAGCAAGCTGCTGAAGGTCCTCTCCGGCCTGGTCGACAAGGGCAACACGGTCATCGTCATCGAGCACAACCTCGATGTGATCAAGACCGCCGACTGGATCGTCGACATGGGTCCCGAGGGTGGCGCGGGCGGCGGTCTCGTCGTCGCCGAGGGCACACCCGAGGAGGTCGCCGGAGTCCCCGCCAGCCACACCGGCAAGTTCCTCCGCGAGATCCTCGGCGCCGACCGCATCAGCGACGGAGCCTCGGTGAAGGCCCCGCGCCGGGCGGCGACGAAGACGGCGGCCAAGAAGACCGCGGCCACGAAGACGACGGCCAAGACGGTCGCGGCCAGGTCGACGGCGAAGAAGACGGCGACGGCCAAAACGGGCACCTCGACCGCCAAGAAGGCAGCCGCTGCGAAGAAGGCGGCTCCCGCGAAGAAGGCGACCCGAGCCCGCAAGGCCTGACAGGGAAGAACACCGGAAACCGGGAGGCGGCTGGCCACAGCCGCCTCCCGGCGCCGTTTCAGGCCCCGGCCTCTGGATTCCCGCCCGCTAGATCCCCGCCACCTCGTCGGCGTACGGCGGCTCCGCCCCGGCCCGTGAGCAGGTGACCGCCGCCGCGCGCGCCGCGAACCGCAGCAGCCGCGTCCAGTCGTCCCGGCGCAGCGCCTCGACCCCCTCCACGGACAGGGCGTCGAGGGCGGAAAGCCCGTGCAGCAGGGCCGCGTTCACCGTGTCGCCCGCGCCGATCGTGTCGACGACGTCGACCTCCTCACCCGGCACCGTGTGCACGCCCCCGTCCCGGGTGAACGCGGTCAGCCCGTCACCGCCCTGCGTGATGACCACGGCCGAGGGGCCCGACGCCAGCCACTCGCGCGGGGTGCCGCCCAGCCACAGCGCGTCCTCCTCGGAGAGCTTCAGCAGCGACACCGACGGCAGCCAGCTCTTGAAGCGGGCCCGGTAGGCGTCCGGGTCCGGGATCAGCCCGGCGCGGATGTTGGGGTCGAGCGCGGTGAACACGCCCTGCGCGGCCGCCGCCCGCATCAGCTCCTCGTAGGCGCTCGCCCCCGGCTCCAGCACCAGCGAACAGGTGCCGAAGGACACCGCGCGCGTACCGGCGGGAAGCCGGTCGGGGGCCGTGAACAGGCGGTCGGCGGTGCCGTCGACGTAGAAGGAGTAGGCGGCCGAGCCGTGCGCGTCGATCGTCGCCACCGCCAGGGTGGTCGGTTCCGGGCCGCGCTGAACGGCCGACACGTCCACCGACGCCCGCCGCAGCCCGTCCAGCAGCGCCTCGCCGAACGCGTCGGACGACGTACGGGAGCAGAAGGCGGTGGGGGAGCCGAGGCGGCCGAGGGCGATCGCGGTGTTGTACGGGCCGCCGCCGAGCGCCGGCGTGAGCCCTGCCAGGGCGCCCGTGCCCTGCGGTACCAGATCGATGAGGGCCTCACCGGCGACGACGATCACGAGTCGGGTCCTTTCTCGGACTGTGTGAACTTCTCGGACAGCTCGAACTTCTCGGATTTCTCGGTGGTTTCGGCGCAGCCGCACGAGCTGCGGTGGACGAACGCGCACGGCAGGCGCACGGTCCCGGCCGGCCGGTCCGGGGCGGCCAGCCGCGCCAGGAGCACCCGGACCGCCTCGGCGCCCAGCTCCTTGCTGGGCTGGGCGATCGCGGTGAGCCGGGGCGAGAAGAGGTCGGCCCAGGCGAAGTCGTCGAAGCAGCACAGCGCGAGGTCGCCGGGCACGGACAGGCCACGGTCGCGCAGGGTGCGCAGGGCGCCGATGGTCATCGCGTTGTTGGCCGTGACGAGGGCCGTGGGCGGTTCGGCGAGGGACAGCAGCGCGGCGGTCGCCCGCTCGGCACCGGCCGACGCGGAGTCGCCGTACGCGACGAGCTGTTCGTCGTACGGCAGTCCGGCGGTCGTGAGGCCGGAGCGGTACCCGGCGAGCCGCTCGCCGCTGGTGCTCAGCCCCGGCAGGCCCGCGACCAGGCCGATCCGTCGGTGGCCGAGTCCGGCGAGGTGGGTGACGAGCTTGCTCGTCGGCCCGGTGTTCTCGGCGCAGACCTGGTCGAAGTGCGGCGGGCCCTCGACCACCCGGTCCAGGAGCACGGTCGGCACCCGGTGGCGGTCGAGGTAGGCGAGCAGGTCGCCGGGCTCCGCGGAAGGGGCGACGATCAGGCCGTCCACCCGCCGCTCGTGCAGCAGCTGGACGACCTTGCGCTCATGGGCGGGGTCGTCGTGCGGGTCGGCGATGAGCAGGCTGTAGCCGTGCCGCAGGGTCTCGGCCTCGACGCCCTGGAGGATCTCCGTGAAGTACGGGTTGCTGATCGCCGACACCGCGAGGCCGATGGACCGGGTGCGGGACGTCACCAGGGAACGGGCGAGGGTGTTGGGCGTGTAGCCCAGCTCGTCCATGGCGTCCAGGACGGCCTGGCGGGTGTGGGGGAGGACCGGGCGGGTGCCGTTGAGCACATGCGAGACGGTCGCCACGGAGACGCCCGCGCTGCGCGCCACGTCGGCCATGGTCGCCATGTCGCCCCCGTTCCCTGCCTGAATCTCCTTCAGGCCGGGAACGTATCCCATCCGGGGCTGCGCGTAAACGCTTGCGCAAGCGTTTACGCGCAGTACCCGACGTCAACTGGCGCGCTCTACTCCCAGTCCCACCCGATCCCCACGATCCCGCTGCGCACCCGTGGCTCGACGATGTGGACCGAGCGGTGCAGGCCGGTGAGGGCCAGTTCCTGGCGGCCGCTGCGCGGGGCCGCCGGTGAGTGCTGGGTGAAGCGGTGGCAGCGGGTCGGCAGCGCGTTCTCGTCGAACCGCACCTGGAGCGCGTACTGGCCGCCGGCCGGCCCGAACCCGCGGACGTACTCGCGGGAGACGCCGGCCGTGCCGTCCTCGACGGCGTAGCGGAACAGGAACGTCTCACCGGCCCGGAGCCGGGTGTCGAAGAGCAGCTCGGCGACGAGCACCCCGGTGTCGTGGTGCAGCCGGACGCGTCCCGTCCGGCAGTTCTCCAGGGCGTGCACCCGCATCCGCTCCGGCACGCATCCCGGGTCGCCGTGGTGGACGGCGACGAAGCGGTCGACGCCGTCCTTGTGGGCGCGCACGATGTGGTGCGACTCGCGCCCGAGGAGTTCGCGGCGCCCGCCTATCCGTACCCACTCATGGTGGCCGAGGGTGTGCAGGCCGCCGTCCACGGGCGAGTCCAGTTCGGCGAGCAGCCGGTGCAGCACGCCCGAGGCCTCGACCAGGGAGCGGTAGGAGCGGGCGGCGGCGCGCTGGCCGGCCGCGGTGTCGTCGCTCTCGGCGAGCAGCCTGATCAGCGACTCCTCGGGCAGCTGGAGGATCTCCTCCAGGGCGCGGACGGCGCGCAGCGACTCGGGGCGCTGGGGACGCCGCGCGCCCTGCTGCCAGTAACTCAGGCTGGTGACGCCGACTTTGACCCCGTGACGTGACAGATGGTGCTGCACCCGCTGGAGCGGCAGACCGCGGGCGGCGATGGCGGCACGCAGGGCCACGTGGAAGGGGCCGCCTCGCAGGGCCGAGTCCAGTTCCGCGGTGGCGACGACGGCGGCGACGTCCGCGTGCTGTGTGGCGTGCGGCATGCAGGGGCCTTTCTGTGGGTGTTCGCAACGGCTGGTCAGACCGTGCGCGGGGATGTCCTCGGGGTCACCCGTCGGCGCGGCGGCGTCTTTGGGTAGGTACGCCGTGGCTTGCGTGCGCCGTCGTTCACGGCCCCGAGTTCCCCCGCATTGAAGCGTGTTGACCTAGTCCCGACAACACCTCGGGTCCAACAGCGGCCCGTGCGCGGCTGATACGCGACCGGTCAGGTCAAGTCGGCGCGCCGGAACCGTCGTTGTCGAGTACGGCTCTGATCGCCCGGGCGGAGAGCGCCGACTTGTGCAGGAAGCCGCGGGCCGGGCTGGCGGCGACGAGTTCCTCGAAGTCGTCCAGCGCGTGCGTGGAGATCAGGATGATCACGGACGTGACGCGGCTGGTCAGGGTGACGGCGAGGTCGAAGCCGCTCTCGCCGTCGAGGTCGATGTCCACCAGGACGATGTCCGGGGTCAGTTCGGCGGCCCGCGCGAGAGCCTCCGGCCCCGACCGGGCGACGCCGACGACGGCGACACCGTCGCGCTCCAGCAGGGCGCGGGCGGCCTCCAGGAACCGGATGCTGTCATCGACGAGAAGACAGCGCATGGACATGCTCACAGGGTGCCAACGGGTCGGCGGACGCGCTTTCCGGCTAGCGGGAAAGAGTTGTCGCGCGTCGCTACCTGTCAGCTGGAAGGTGCCGAAGTCCGTTGCCGGACAGGGCGGTTCACGCTCACCCAGAGCCATGGCGCATCACGCGCGGTAGCATGTGGGCTGCCCTGGAGTGGCCGTGGACGTCCGGTCGGGTGGGGGTGTGCGATGAGAACGTCGGTCGGGAACGACGGAGCGGTCGCCATCGGCCGCCGGGACGGTCCGGGCACCGAACACCGCGGCCGGGACCATCCGGGCGCCGGGCACCGGGGACACTGAGGGCCGGCCGTGCGTCCCCCGCTTCTCTCCCGACTCCGCGCGGGCCGCAAGCTCCTGCTCCTCGTGCTGGTGCCGGTGACCGGGCTGCTGGCCCTCGTCGTCCGGAGCGCCGAGGACCAGTGGGAGGCCGCCGAGACGCTGCGGACGTTCCACGCCGCGACCGACGTGGCGTTCGCGCTCACCGATGTCTCCGACGCCGTCGCGCGCGAGCGGATCACCGCTGTGCAGGCCGTGCTGCGTCCCGGGCCGGACACCCCGGCGCAGCGCGCCGCGGCCGAGCGGGCCACCGGCCGCGCACTGGACCGGGCCGCCGACCGCGCCGCCTCCTGGACCAGGACCGACGTCACCGGTGTCCTCGCCACCGTGGGCCGCCGACTCCAGGCCGTGCGCACCGACACGGACACGGGCACGCTCTCCGCGCCCACGGTGGCGCGCCGGTACGCGCAGGACGAGGACGCCCTGCTCGACGCCGTCGCCGCCCTCGAATCCGGACGCCCCACCCGGAGGGCCGGCCGCGCCGCCGACGCCCACATCGCGCTCCTGCGCGCCGTGGAGGCCGCGGAACGCGAACGCGCGGACCTCGCCGTCCTGCTCGACACACCGTCCCACCCGCGCCCCACCGCCGCCGCCCGCTGGAGCGTCCTGGAGGACGCCGAGCTGGACGTCTTCGGGCAGAACGCCTCGGACGCACTGCGCGGCGAGCTCCACGGCGTCGCGTCCCGGGCCCCGGCCCGGGCCGTCCGCGAGGTCCGCGACCTGCTGGACGCCGAGGCTCCCGAGACGGCCCGCCTGCCCTCGTACGAGGACTGGACGGCAGACTCCGGGGCCCGCATCACCGCCCTGCGCGGCATCCAGGACGGGGCCGCGCGGGAACTCGCCGACGCGGCCGCAGAGGACCGCCACAGCGCGCAGACCCGGGTCGCGCGCGACCTCGGCCTCGCGCTCGGGCTCGTCGTCGCCGTCACCGCCCTCGCCCTGGCGCTGCGCCGGTCTCTCACCCGCCCGCTCGGCGAGATCTCCGGGGCCGCGCGGGCGCTGTCGTACGGCGAACTGTCGTACGACATCCGGTACGCGGGCCGCGACGAACCGGGCGACCTCGCCGACGCCTTCCGCGAACTGCGCATCACCACCGAGTGGTTGGCCGGCGAGATCCGTGCAGTGACCACGGCGATCGACCGCGACCACCTGGACCACCGGGCCGACGTCGCCGCCTTCGACGGCGCCTGGGCCCAGCTGCTCGCCGGCATGAACGGCACCATGGCCTCCTACGCGGCGGAGCACGGAAGGCGTGAGAAGGCCGAACAGGAGCTGGCGACCCTCTTCGAACTCTCTCCCGACCCGCTGTGCGTCTGCGGACTCGACGGCTGCCTCGAGCGGGTCAACCCGGCCTTCGAACGCACCCTGGGCTACCCGCGCGACGAGCTCCTGGGCCGGCCGTTCCTGTCGTTCGTGGACGAGCGGGACGAGGCGAGCGTCCAGGAAGGCCTCGCCCGACTGGACGAGGACACCGAGCTCACCGATGTCCAGAACCGTTTCCTGCGGCGGGACGGCACCGAGCTCTGGCTGCGGTGGAGCGCCCGGCTGGTCCGGCGCGAAGGGCTCGTCCACATCGTCGCCCGGGACGTCACCGAGAGCAGGCGGACCGCCTCGGAACAGGCCGCCCTGCGCCGGGTCGCCGTTCTGGTGGCCCGCGGCGCGCCGCCGCACGAGGTGTTCCAGACGGTGGCGGCGGCGGTCGGGGGCCTGTTCGGCACCGCCGCGGCGGTCCTGCGGCAGGAGTCCGACGCCCGCCAAACGGTCCTCGGGAGCGCGCTCGGCGTCCCGGAGGGGATCGAACGGGCCACGCGCGAGGAGCGCTCGCACGCCGGGCGGAAGGCGATACGCGAGATGGCCCGGACGCGGCTCCCGGTGCACGTGGGGCATGCGGCGGGCGCTCCCATCGAGGTCGACGGCCGGCTCTGGGGGTTCGTCCTCGTGACCTCTCCGTCCGAACCGCTGCTCTCCGGCACCGAGACGAGGCTGGCCGGCTTCACCGAACTCGTCGCCACCGCGCTCGCCAACGCCGACGTCCGCGGCCAGTTGGCGGCGTCACGCGCGCGCCTGGTCGCCGCGGCCGACGCCTCCCGGCGCCGCATCGAGCGCGACCTGCACGACGGGGTGCAGCAGCGGCTGGTCGCCCTGCGGCTCGAGTTGAGGCTGGCCGAGTCGTTGCTGGCGGATCTGGTGGAGCTGGTGAACGTGCAAGGGCAGGTGGACCCACCGGGCCGGTCACGCGCGTCCGGCACGCCGCCGGAGCTGGCCCGGCAGCTCACCCGGCAACTCGCCCACGTCGGCCAAGGCCTCGACGACGCCTTTCAGGAGCTGCTCCAGGTGGCCCGTGGCATCCACCCGGCCATCCTGTCGCAGGGCGGCCTGGGCCCGGCCCTGCGATCCCTGGCCCGGCGCTCCGCCGTCCCCGTGGAACTCGACCTGAAGCTGCCGCCGGGCCGGCTGCCCGAACAGGTCGAGGTGGCCGCGTACTACGTCGCCTCCGAGTGCCTCAACAACGCCGCGAAACACGCGCACGCGCGCGTGGTGGAGGTTCGGGCCGGTGTCGAGGACGGGGTGCTGGAGCTGGTGGTCGGGGACGACGGCGTCGGGGGCGTCGAGACGGGCCGCGGTTCCGGACTGATCGGGCTCGTCGACCGGGTCGAGGCGATCGGCGGCAGGGTGGAGCTCGGCAGTCCGCCCGGCGCGGGCACCACCCTGCGGGCGCGGCTGCCGCTGGACGCGCCCTCGACGGACGGGTGACCGCCCGGGGCGCACGCGGGGGGAGCCGTCCAGGCGGGGGGACCTCGGACGTGTGACGTTCGCGTACGCACCGGGCGGTCGGTTCGGACGGATGGGGCTGCCGTGCGGTCCGGGGGCGGGAGCGTGTGACCGGGCCCTTCCGCATCGCGGTGTCGTGACCGGCCTTTCCGCAGCGATGTCCAGACCGGCCCTTCCGTCCGGCCCTCCGGACCTTCCGCCTCGCGTCGCTACGAGCATCGCTCGCCCACGCGCGCGTGTCGTCACGGCAGGCTTCCAATTCCGCTTCCGGCTAGCCGTAACCCCGATGGTGGGGCAGGCTGTTGGACGCGCACCGCTCCGTTCGGGCAAGGGGAGCCGGGACCATGGACGACGCATCGCAGCGGCGGACGCGGGGACGGGTCGTCCTCGCCGACGACGACATCCTGCTCAGGGAAGGCCTCGCGAGTCTGTGCGAGCGGGTCGGGTACGAGGTCGTGGGCCAGGCCGGTGACGCGACGGGGCTCCTGGAGCTCGTCCACGAACACCGCCCCGACCTGGCGATCGTCGACATAAGAATGCCGCCCGACCACGCCACGGAGGGCCTGAAGGCGGCCCGCACGATCCGCGAGCGCCACCCCGGCACCGGCATCCTCGTCCTGTCGGCGTTCGTCGAGGTCGAGGACGCTCTGGAGCTGCTGGCCAGCGGCCGGGGCATCGGCTACCTCCTCAAGAGCCGGGTCACCGTGGTCGAGGAGTTCATCGAGGCCCTGGACCGCATCGGCCGGGGCGGCTCGGTGGTCGACCCCTCCCTGGTCCACGAGCTCTTCACGGCCCAGCGCCGCGACGACCCGCTGGCCCACCTCAGCTCCCGCGAGCGCGAGGTCCTCGCCCTCATGGCCGAGGGCCGCTCCAACGCCGGCATCGGACGCCGCCTGTGGGTCACCGAGGGCACCGTCGAGAAACACGTCCGCAGCATCCTGGGCAAACTCCGCCTCACCGAGGACACGGACGACCATCGGCGGGTACTGGCCGTTCTCACGTTCCTGGAGTCGCACTAGGGCCTGTCCGGCGGATCAGGTCGCGGACGCGGGGTGTGGCACCCCGATCTGCGGCGTTGTCGTCGGTCCCCGACGCTCCGCGTCGACTCCCTCCTCCGCCTTGCAGCTCGACGCACCACACCCCGCTCACCTGCATCACATCGGGCGCCGCGGCTTCCCCGCGACCTGATCCGCCGGACAGGCCCTAGCGTCGTCCACAGCCCCGCCGGACTGTCACCGCCCGCCAGTAGGGTGTGAAGCATGGCCGACCCCTCCAGCTACCGCCCCGTGCCGGGACAGATCCCGGACTCTCCCGGGGTCTACAGGTTCCGCGACGAGCACCGCCGGGTGATCTACGTCGGAAAGGCGAAAAGCCTGCGCCAGCGCCTGGCGAACTACTTCCAGGACCTGGCGAACCTCCACCCCCGCACCCGCACGATGGTGACGACCGCCGCGTCCGTGGAGTGGACGGTGGTGTCCACGGAGGTCGAGGCCCTGCAGCTGGAGTACTCCTGGATCAAGGAGTACGACCCCCGGTTCAACGTCAAGTACCGCGACGACAAGAGCTACCCGTACCTCGCGGTGACGATGAACGAGGAGTTCCCGCGCGTGCAGGTGATGCGCGGTCACAAGAAGAAGGGCGTCAGGTACTTCGGCCCGTACGGGCACGCGTGGGCGATCCGCGACACCGTCGACCTCCTGCTGCGCGTCTTCCCCGTCCGGACGTGCTCCGCCGGCGTCTTCAAGAACGCCGCCCGCACCGGCCGCCCCTGCCTGCTCGGCTACATCGGCAAGTGCTCGGCGCCCTGTGTGGGCCGGGTCTCGGCCGACGAACACCGCGAACTGGCCGAGGAGTTCAGCGACTTCATGGCCGGCCGCACCGGCACCTACCTCCGCCGTCTGGAGAAGCAGATGACGGAGGCCGCCGAGGAGATGGAGTACGAGCGGGCGGCCCGCCTGCGCGACGACATCGAGGCCCTGAAGAAGGCCATGGAGAAGAACGCGGTCGTGCTCGCCGACGCGACCGACGCCGACCTGATCGCGGTCGCCGAGGACGAGCTCGAAGCGGCCGTCCAGATCTTCCACGTGCGCGGCGGACGCGTGCGTGGCCAGCGCGGCTGGGTCACCGACAAGGTCGAGGAGATCACCACCGGCGCCCTCGTCGAGCACGCCCTGCAACAGCTCTACGGCGAGGAGACCGGCGACTCCGTCCCCAAGGAGGTCCTCGTCCCGGCCCTGCCCGACCCGCTCGAGCCGGTCCAGGACTGGCTCACCGGCCGCCGCGGGTCGAACGTCTCGCTGCGCATCCCGCAGCGCGGCGACAAGAAGGCCCTCATGGAGACCGTGGCGCGCAACGCCCAGCAGGCCCTCGTGCTGCACAAGACCAAGCGCGCCTCCGACCTGACGACCCGCTCGCGCGCCCTGGAGGAGATCGCCGAGGCCCTCGACCTGGACAGCGCGCCCCTGCGCATCGAGTGCTACGACATCTCCCACCTCCAGGGCGACGACGTCGTGGCCTCCATGGTCGTCTTCGAGGACGGCCTCCAGCGCAAGAGCGAGTACCGCCGCTTCCAGATCAAGGGCTTCGAGGGCCAGGACGACGTCCGCTCCATGCACGAGGTCATCACCCGCCGCTTCAAGCGGTACCTCGCCGAGAAGGAGAAGACCGGCGAGTGGGTCGACGAAGCCTCCCAGGAGGATGTTCAGGACGACTTCCGGGACGCCGCCGGCAACACCCTCACCGAGGACAACGGCCGGCCCAAGAAGTTCGCCTACCCGCCCCAGCTCGTCGTCGTCGACGGCGGCCGGCCGCAGGTGACCGCCGCCAAGAAGGCCCTCGACGAGCTCGGCATCGACGACGTCGCCGTCTGCGGCCTGGCCAAGCGCCTGGAAGAGGTCTGGCTGCCCGACGAGGAGGACCCGGTCGTCCTGCCCCGCACCAGCGAGGGCCTCTACCTCCTCCAGCGCGTCCGTGACGAGGCCCACCGCTTCGCGATCACCTACCAGCGCACCAAGCGGACCAAGCGGTTCCGGTCGAGCCCCCTGGACGACGTACCCGGGCTGGGGGACACCCGTAAGCAGGCGCTTCTGAAACATTTCGGCTCGTTGAAGAAACTTCGGTCTGCCACCATCGATCAGATCTGCGAGGTTCCCGGCATAGGCCGCAAAACGGCCGAAACCATTGCCGTGGCGCTCGCCCAGGCGGCACCGGCCGCCCCTGCTGTGAACACGGCCACTGGAGAGATCATGGAAGAGGAACCCGGCACCATGGGTTCCACAGGGGAGCCCGCGACGGCGGGTGCCCCGGACGAACGACGGGGGCAGGAGACATGAATGTGAACGAGCACGAAGGCCAAGAGACCCCAGGCCCAGAGAGCCAGGGCGGAGACGGAGCACAGGTGAGTACGGGCACGAGTACGGGCGCGAACGGCGACGCCGCCGGGATCCCGGAGGCGGCCATCCCCGAGCTGGTGATCATCTCCGGGATGTCCGGAGCCGGCCGGTCGACCGCCGCGAAGTGCCTGGAGGACCTCGGCTGGTTCGTCGTCGACAACCTGCCGCCCGCGCTGATCCCCACCATGGTGGAGCTCGGCGCCCGCTCCCAGGGCAATGTCGCCCGGATCGCGGTGGTCGTCGACGTCCGCGGCCGGCGCTTCTTCGACAACCTCCGCGAGTCCCTCGCCGATCTGGAGGCCAAGCACGTCACCCGGCGGATCGTCTTCCTGGAGTCCTCCGACGACGCCCTGGTGCGCCGCTTCGAGTCCGTGCGCCGCCCGCACCCCCTCCAGGGCGACGGCCGCATCGTCGACGGCATCGACGCCGAGCGCGAACTGCTGCGCGAGCTGCGCGGTGACGCCGACCTGGTCATCGACACCTCCAGCCTCAACGTCCACGAACTGCGCGCCAAGATGGACGCCCAGTTCGCCGGCGAGGAGGAGCCCGAGCTGCGGGCCACCGTCATGTCCTTCGGCTTCAAGTACGGCCTCCCCGTCGACGCCGACCTCGTCGTGGACATGCGCTTCCTGCCCAACCCGCACTGGGTCCCGGAGCTGCGCCCCTACACCGGCCTCAACGAGGAGGTGTCGGCGTACGTCTTCAACCAGCCCGGCGCCAAGGAGTTCATCGACCGCTACAGCGAACTGCTCCAGCTCATCGCGGCCGGCTACCGCCGCGAGGGCAAGCGGTACGTGACCATCGCGGTCGGCTGCACCGGCGGCAAGCACCGCTCCGTCGCCACCTCCGAGAAGCTCGCCGCCCGCCTCGTCTCCCAGGGCGTGGAGACGGTGGTCGTACACCGGGACATGGGACGCGAATGACCGCACGTTCTCCGCGGCTGGCCCGGCTCGGCAGGCTGGGCCGGACGGTGCCCGAGTCCCGCGCGGGCCGGCCCGTCGAGGTCCGGGGCGCCCGGCCCCGCCGCCGCGGCGCCCAGCCCAAGGTCGTCGCCCTCGGCGGCGGCATGGGCCTGTCCGCCTCGCTCGCCGCGCTGCGCCGCATCACCGGTGACCTCACCGCCGTCGTCACCGTCGCCGACGACGGCGGCTCCAGCGGACGGCTCCGCGACGAGCTGGGCGTTCTGCCGCCCGGCGACCTGCGCAAGGCGCTGGCCGCGCTGTGCGGCGACGACGACTGGGGCCAGACCTGGGCCCGCGTCATCCAGCACCGCTTCCACTCCAAGGGCGACCTGCACGACCACGCGGTCGGCAATGTGCTGATCGTCGCCCTGTGGGAGCAGCTCGGCGACCATGTCCAGGCCCTGGACCTGGTCGGCAAGCTGCTCGGCGCGCACGGACGCGTGCTGCCCATGTCCGCCGTGCCCCTGGAGCTCCAGGCCCTGGTCAAGGGCCACGACCCGGAGCGGCCGGAGGAGGTGGACACCGTCCGCGGCCAGGCCACCGTCGCCCTCACCCCCGGTGAGGTGCAGTCGGTGCACGTGGTGCCGCACGACCCGCCCGCCGTCCCCGAGGCGGTGGCCGCGGTCATGGACGCGGACTGGGTGGTGCTCGGCCCCGGCTCCTGGTTCTCCTCGGTCATCCCGCACCTGCTGGTGCCGGAACTGCTGGACGCCCTCACCGAGACGAAGGCGCGCCGGGTACTCTCGCTGAACCTCGCACCGCAGCCCGGAGAAACCGATGGCTTCTCCCCGCAGCGTCATTTGGAGGTTTTGGGACGACACGCCCCTAAACTCGCCCTGGACGTGGTGCTGGCCGACGAGGCCGCCGTGCCCGACCGTGACTCGCTCACCGATGCCGCCAAGCGGTTCGGCGCCGCGGTCGAGCTGGCCCCGGTGGCCCGGCCCGACGGAACCCCGAGGCACGACCCGGAGCTGTTGGCCGCCGCGTACGACCGTATTTTTCGGATGCATGGAAGGATCGGCCCATGGCGATGACGGCAGCGGTGAAGGACGAGATCTCCCGGCTCCCCGTCACCCGTACCTGCTGCAGAAAGGCGGAGGTCTCCGCCATCCTGCGGTTCGCCGGCGGCCTTCACCTGGTGAGCGGGCGCATCGTGATCGAGGCGGAGCTGGACACCGCGATGGCGGCCCGCCGCCTCAAGCGGGACATCCTGGAGATCTTCGGCCACAGCTCCGAGCTGATCGTGATGGCGCCGGGCGGACTGCGCCGCGGCTCGCGTTACGTCGTCCGGGTCGTCGCCGGCGGTGACCAGCTGGCCCGGCAGACCGGCCTGGTCGACGGCCGGGGCCGCCCGATCCGCGGCCTGCCCCCGCAGGTCGTCTCCGGGGCCACCTGTGACGCGGAGGCCGCCTGGCGCGGGGCGTTCCTGGCGCACGGCTCGCTCACCGAGCCCGGCCGCTCCTCCTCCCTGGAAGTGACCTGCCCGGGCCCCGAGGCCGCGCTCGCCCTGGTCGGCGCCGCCCGCCGGCTGTCGATCGCCGCGAAGGCCCGTGAGGTGCGCGGCGTGGACCGCGTGGTCGTCCGGGACGGCGACGCGATCGGCGCGCTGCTCACCCGGCTCGGCGCCCATGAGTCGGTGCTGGCCTGGGAGGAGCGCCGGATGCGCCGCGAGGTGCGGGCGACGGCGAACCGGCTCGCCAACTTCGACGACGCCAACCTGCGCCGCTCGGCCCGCGCGGCCGTCGCCGCCGGTGCCCGGGTGCAGCGCGCGCTGGAGATCCTCGCCGACGACGTGCCCGAGCACCTCGCCGCCGCCGGGCGCCTGCGCATGGAGCACAAGCAGGCCTCGCTGGAGGAGCTGGGCGCCCTCGCCGACCCGCCGCTGACCAAGGACGCCGTCGCCGGCCGTATCCGCCGACTGCTGGCGATGGCCGACAAGCGGGCCCAGGATCTCGGCATTCCGGGCACGGAGTCCAGCCTCACCGAGGAGATGGCCGACAACCTGGTGGGTTGATCAACCGTCAGGAAGCCGGTGCCGCCGCCCGCTTGGGTGAACGGCACCGGCTTTTGCCTGTCGGTGAGGCGCCCTTGACTGGATCATGAAGTGTCATGAGCCTGGCATCTGTTCGCTGCTGTGGCGGACCACTGCAAGGGGGGCACATGAGTCGAAGAGCGAGACCGATCCTCGCCGTTGGCGCACTCCTCCTGGGCGGCGCGGGCCTCGCGCCCCTCGCCCAGGCCGCGGAGAGCAGCGGCTCTCCCGGTCCCGACGAGATCAAGGTCTACCGGGCCGACGTCACCAGCGCGCAGGTACCCCTGCTGCTGGCAGCCGGTCAGGACGGCCATGAACTGAGCGAGCAGGTACCCGCCAAGGGCACCGCGACCGTCGAGGTCTACCTCACCGACAAACAGGCCGACAAGCTGGAGAAACAGGGCGTCGACCTCACCGAGCACACCCTCTCCGCCAAGGCCGAGGCCCGCGTCGAGGACGCCGCCGAGGGCGTGTACCGCCCCTACAGCGGCAGCGGCGGCCTCAAGCAGGAGATCCTCGCCACCGCCCAGGCCAACCCGGGCCTCACCAAGGCCGTCTCCATCGGCAAGACGGTGAACGGGCAGGACATCCTCGCGCTCAAACTGACCAAGAACGCGAAGCAGACCAAGGACGGCGGCAAACCCGCCGTCCTCTATCTGTCCAACCAGCACGCGCGCGAGTGGATCACGCCGGAGATGACCCGCCGACTGATGCACTACTACCTGGACCACTACAAGACCGACAAGCGGATCAAGAAGATCGTCGACTCCACCGAACTGTGGTTCGTCCTCTCGGCCAACCCCGACGGCTACGACTACACGTTCACCGGCACCGACCAGCGCCTGTGGCGCAAGAACCTCCACGACAACAACGGCGACGGCTCCATCGCCATCGGCGACGGCGTCGACCTCAACCGCAACTTCTCCTACAAGTGGGGCTACGACAACGAGGGTTCGTCCCCCAACCCCACCAGCGAGACCTACCGCGGCACGGCCCCGGGCTCCGAGCCCGAGACCAAGGCGCTGGACGCGTTCGAGAAGCGGATCGGCTTCACGTACGGCATCAACTACCACTCCGCCGCCGAACTCCTCCTCTACGGGGTCGGCTGGCAGGTGGCCACCGACACGCCCGACGACGTCATGTACAAGGCGCTCGCCGGCACCCCCGACAACTCCGCGATCCCCGGCTACCGTCCGCAGGTCTCCTCGGAGCTCTACACCACCAACGGCGAGGCGGACGGCCACGCGTCGAACGTCAACGGCCTGGCGATGTTCACCCCCGAGATGTCGACCTGCCAGACCGCCTCGAACCTCGACCCCAATGACCAGTGGAACGCGGCCGATTGCCAGTCGGTGTTCAACTTCCCCGACGACGAGAAGCTGATCCAGCAGGAGTTCGAGAAGAACATCCCCTTCGCGCTCTCCGTCGCCGAGTCGGCCAAGCAGCCCGACCAGCCGAAGTCCTCACTCGGCCTGAAGGCCGCCGACTTCACCCCGAAGACCTTCGCCACGTCCTACTCGCGCGGCGCCGACCAGGAGGTCTCCGTCGTCGTACGCAGGGCCGTGCGCGACAAGGAGCTCAAGTACCGCGTCAACGGCGGCCACACGCACGCCGTGCCGCTGCGCGCCTGGAAGGGCGGCGAGACGTACGGCGGTGAGGACAACCTCTACTTCGACGAGTACCGCGCCAAGGTCCCCGAAGGCGACCCGGGCGACAAGGTCGAGGTGTGGTTCACCGGCTGGACGCCCGACAAGAAGCGCACCTCCAGCGAGCACTTCACCTACACGGTCGCCGAACGGCCGCGCGCGGACACCCTCGTGGTCGCCGAGGAGGGCGCGACCGCGACCCAGGCGCAGACCTACGTCGACGCCCTGAAGGCCAACGGCCGCAAGGCGATCGTCTGGGACGTCGCCACCCAGGGCGCGCCCGACGCGCTCGGCGTGCTCGACCACTTCAAGACCGTCGTCCACTACACGGGCGCGAGCATTCCCGGCAACGCCACCCAGCTCCAGCTGCGCGCCTTCCTCAACGAGGGCGGCAAGCTGATCGAGGCCGGTGAGCGGGCCGGCGGCAACGTCGACCTCGGCGGCGGCACCCTGTCGAACGACTTCAGCCAGTACTACCTGGGCGCCTACACCCGCACCTCCCTGCCGAACGCCACCGCCTTCCAGGGCAGCGGCAAGCTCGCCGGAGCCGGCGCGGCCCTCGGCGCGGCGCCGGGCAACCCGCTCGACACCGCCGGGTCGTTCAGCGTGACCTCCGACAACCTGCCGGCCGCCACGTTCCCGCAGTTCGCCAGCGCGGGCGGGGGCGGCTACCCCGGCACCGTCAACCCGTACGGCCCCTACGAAGGCGCCTCCATGGCCGCCGTCACGCACAGCGACTACGCCTGGAACCGCCTCACCCGCACCATCGACCTCACCAACGTGACCGCCGCGCAGGCGCCCACGTTCCAGACCCGGATGCTGTGGAACACCGAGGAGGGCTACGACCACGCCGTCCTGGAGGCCCACACGACCGGGGCCGACGACTGGACCACCCTCCCGGACAAGAACGGCGGCACCAGCACCGCGGTGCCCGCCGAGTGCGAGGCCGGGTACTTCATCGCGGCCCACCCCGCGCTCAAGCGGTATCTGACCCTCGGCTCCGGCGGCTGCACCAACACCGGCACCAGCGGCCAGTGGAACAGCTTCACGGGGGCCTCGGCCGGATGGCAGCAGGTCGCCTTCGACCTGTCCGCCTACGCCGGCAAGAAGGTCGAGATCTCCATCAGCTACATCACCGACCCCGGCAGCGGCGGTCGCGGCGTCCTCGTCGACAACGCCTCCGTCGTCATCGGCGGCCAGGCCGTCGAGACCGAGGGCTTCGAGACCTCGCTGGGTGCCTGGAGCGTCCCCGGACCGCCCGCGGGCAGCCCGGCGGTCGTCAAGGACTGGGGACGCTCCGGTGAACTGTTCAAGACGTACGGCGCGGTCACCACGGACGACACCGTGCTGCTGGGCTTCGGCCTGGAGCACGTCACCGCGGCGGCCGACCGCACGGCACTGCTCGGAAAGGCGCTCGCCGCACTCAACGGATGAGCGCGGACAAACACGTACGAGCGGGGAGCGCACTGGTCAACAGTGACTGACTCTCCGTAGTCAATTCGAGCTATACGGCCTTTCGGCCCGGGCGGTCCGTACCCCTACTGGCGGGTACGGACCGCCTGCCCGTGTATGGGGCATCTCGATGTCACCGAGGAGGCGTCGGAGAGGTAGGGTCGTAGGCGGTCGGGGACATCCCAAACAGAGCTCGCCGGCACCGCATAGCCGGCGTACCAACGAGGAGATCGGTTCGTGACGATCCGCGTAGGCATCAACGGCTTCGGTCGTATCGGTCGCAACTACTTCCGCGCACTGCTGGAGCAGGGTGCTGACATCGAGATCGTGGCAGTCAACGACCTGGGTGACACCGCGACCACCGCTCACCTGCTGAAGTACGACACCATCCTGGGCCGCCTCAAGGCCGAGGTGTCGCACACCGCCGACACGATCACGGTCGACGGGCACACCATCAAGGTGCTGTCGGAGCGCAACCCCGCCGACATCCCGTGGGGCGAGCTGGGCGTCGACATCGTCATCGAGTCGACCGGCATCTTCACCAAGAAGGCCGACGCCGAGAAGCACATCGCCGGTGGCGCGAAGAAGGTCCTCATCTCGGCTCCGGCCAAGGACGAGGACATCACCATCGTGATGGGCGTCAACCAGGACAAGTACGACCCGGCGAACCACCACGTCATCTCCAACGCCTCCTGCACCACCAACTGTGTGGCGCCGATGGCCAAGGTTCTGGACGAGAACTTCGGCATCGTCAAGGGCCTGATGACGACGGTCCACGCCTACACCAACGACCAGCGCATCCTGGACTTCCCGCACTCGGACCTGCGCCGCGCCCGCGCCGCCGCCGAGAACATCATCCCGACCACGACCGGTGCCGCGAAGGCCACCGCCCTGGTCCTGCCGCAGCTCAAGGGCAAGCTCGACGGCATCGCGATGCGCGTGCCGGTCCCGACCGGCTCCGCCACCGACCTCGTCGTGACGCTCCAGCGCGAGGTCACCAAGGACGAGGTCAACGCCGCGTTCAAGAAGGCCTCCGAGGACGGCGACCTCAAGGGCTACCTGGCCTACACCGAGGACCCGATCGTCTCCTCGGACATCGTCAGCGACCCGGCCTCCTGCACCTTCGACTCCTCCCTGACCATGGTCCAGGAGGGCAACTCGGTGAAGATCCTCGGCTGGTACGACAACGAGTGGGGCTACTCCAACCGCCTCGTCGACCTGACGGTCTTCGTCGGCAACCAGCTCTGATCGACAGAGCAGGCCGCTTGATGTGAGTGCGGGGCTCGGGCAGCGCTAGGGCGCGTTGTCCGAGCCCTCGCTCATGTGATCAGCTTTCGTACGAGTCAGAGCCCTCCCCAGGAGTCCCCTATATGAAGACGATCGACGAACTTCTCGCCGAAGGCGTCGCAGGCAAGCGGGTCTTCGTCCGCGCCGACCTCAACGTGCCGCTGGACGGCACCACCATCACCGACGACGGCCGCATCCGCGCCGTGCTGCCCACCGTCAAGGCGCTGGCCGAGGCCGGCGCCCGGGTGGTCGTCGCCTCGCACCTGGGCCGCCCCAAGGGCGCCCCGGACCCGGTGTTCTCCCTCGCCCCGGCCGCCGCGCGCCTCGGTGAACTCCTCGGCGCCGACGTCGCGTTCGCGACCGACACGGTCGGCGAGTCCGCCACGGCCACCGTCGCCGGCCTCGCCGACGGCCAGGTCGCGGTCGTCGAGAACCTCCGCTTCAACGCCGGCGAGACCTCCAAGGACGACGCCGAGCGCGCCGCCTTCGCCGACCAGCTCGCCGCCCTCGCCGACGTCTACGTCGGTGACGGCTTCGGCGCCGTGCACCGCAAGCACGCCTCGGTCTTCGACCTCCCGGCCAAGCTGCCGCACTACGCCGGCTACCTCATCGCCACCGAGGTCGGCGTCCTGAAGAAGCTCACCGAGGACGTCCAGCGGCCCTACGCAGTGGCGCTCGGCGGCTCCAAGGTCTCCGACAAGCTGGCCGTCATCGACCAGCTCCTCGGCAAGGCCGACCGCATCCTCATCGGCGGCGGCATGGCCTTCACCTTCCTCAAGGCACAGGGCCACGAGGTCGGCACCTCCCTCCTTCAGGAGGACCAGATCCCGGCCGTCACCGAGTACCTGGAGCGCGCCGAGAAGCTCGGCGTCGAGCTGGTCCTCCCGGTCGACGTCGTGGTCTCCCCGGGCTTCCCGGACCTGAAGGCCAAGGCGTCCACCGAGCACACCGCCGTCGACGCCGACAAGATGCCCGAGGGCCAGCTGGGCCTCGACATCGGCCCGAAGACCGGTGAGCTGTACGCGAGCAAGCTCGCCGACGCCAAGACCGTGTTCTGGAACGGCCCCATGGGCGTCTTCGAGCACCCCGACTACGCCGAGGGCACCAAGGCGGTCGCCCAGGCCCTCATCGACTCGGACGGCTTCACCGTCGTCGGCGGCGGAGACTCCGCCGCCGCCGTGCGCACGCTCGGCTTCGACGAGAACGCGTTCGGCCACATCTCGACCGGCGGCGGCGCCTCCCTCGAATACCTCGAGGGCAAGACGCTCCCCGGCCTCGCCGCACTGGAGGACTGACCCCGCATGACCACTCGCACGCCGATCATGGCGGGCAACTGGAAGATGAACCTCAACCACCTCGAGGCCATCGCGCACGTCCAGAAGCTCGCCTTCGCCCTCGCGGACAAGGACTACGAGGCCGTCGAGGTCGCCGTCCTGCCGCCCTTCACCGACCTGCGCTCCGTGCAGACCCTGGTCGACGGCGACAAGCTCAAGATCAAGTACGGCGCCCAGGACCTCTCGGCGCACGACTCCGGTGCCTACACCGGCGAGATCTCCGGCGCCATGCTGGCCAAGCTGAAGTGCACGTACGTGGCCGTCGGCCACTCCGAGCGCCGCCAGTACCACGCCGAGACCGACGAGATCGTCAACGCCAAGGTCAAGGCCGCCTACAAGCACGGCCTGACCCCGATCCTGTGCGTCGGCGAGGAGCTGGACGTCCGCGAGGCGGGCAACCACGTCTCCCACACCCTCGCCCAGGTCGAGGGCGGTCTGAAGGACCTCCCGGCCGAGCAGGCCGAGTCCGTCGTGATCGCCTACGAGCCCGTGTGGGCCATCGGCACCGGCAAGGTCTGCGGCGCCGAGGACGCCCAGGAGGTCTGCGCCGCCATCCGCGGCAAGCTCGCTGAGCTGTACACGCAGGAGCTGGCCGACCAGGTCCGCATCCAGTACGGCGGCTCGGTGAAGTCCGGCAACGTCGCCGAGATCATGGCGCAGGCCGACATCGACGGGGCGCTCGTGGGCGGCGCGTCGCTCGACGCCGACGAGTTCGTCAAGATCGTGCGCTTCCGCGACCAGTAAGTATGCGGTAGCGGCGATCCGTCGTACCCTTGCGGGGGCACAGCCCGGTGGCTGTGCCCCTGTCGTCCGTCCAGATCCGAGGAAGTTGGTCCAGCCGTGGTTATGGGGTTCTCGATCGCCCTGATCGTCTTCAGCGCGCTGATGATGCTGCTGGTGCTGATGCACAAGGGCAAGGGTGGCGGCCTCTCCGACATGTTCGGCGGCGGCATGCAGTCGTCCGTCGGCGGTTCCTCCGTCGCCGAGCGCAACCTCGACCGGATCACCATCGTGGTCGGTCTGCTCTGGTTCGCGTGCATCATCGTGCTCGGTCTCCTGATGAAGACGAACAACTGACCGCCACGCACATTCCGTACGTAAGGCCCCATGTTCGGTACGCGCCCCTGGACGCGGCCTATCATGGGGCTTGCGTCTGGATGTGGGGGCGGTAACTCCAAGCACTGGACGCGCGTTGGGCCTTACGTAGACTGAGGCGCTCGCAACGAAGCGAAACGCCGACTCGCTTCGCGGCACCATCACGCAGGGAGTTACGACCGTGGCAAGTGGCAACGCGATCCGAGGAAGCCGGGTCGGGGCGGGGCCGATGGGCGAGGCCGAGCGGGGCGAGTCCGCGCCCCGCCTGCGCATCTCCTTCTGGTGCTCCAACGGGCACGAGACGCAGCCCAGCTTCGCCAGCGACGCGCAGGTTCCCGAAACCTGGGACTGCCCGCGCTGCGGCTTCCCCGCCGGACAGGACCGGGACAACCCGCCGGACCCGCCGCGTACCGAGCCGTACAAGACGCACCTCGCGTATGTACGGGAGCGGCGCAGCGACGCGGACGGCGAGGCGATCCTCGCCGAGGCGCTCGCCAAACTGCGGGGCGAAATCTAGGAGTTGAGGCCGGCCGGGCACCCAGGGGTGTCTGGCCGGAGCTGTTTCAGCGCCGGGCCGTTCCGGCCGGGGCGCGCTTCGGCCCTGGCCCGGCAGCGGTTCGCCCGGGTTATCCACAGGCCCGACCGACTGTCAGTGGTGACCTCTACGGTTTGTGCATCGCTTCGGTGCAGGTGAATCGTGAGGGGGAGCTGTGGCTACGGTCGAGGCTGCGGGCGTGCGTGCGCCCGCGTGGCGCGGGGGGTTCGGGCGGCTGTGGGGTGCCGCCGTGCTCTCCAGCTTCGGAGACGCGCTGCGTACGGCGGCGCTGCCCCTGCTGGCCACCACCCTGACCGACGAACCCCTGGCGATAGCGGCGGTCACCGCCTGTGGCTATCTGCCCTGGCTGGTCTTCGGACTGCTCGGCGGCGCCGTCGCCGACCGCGTGGACCAGCGGCGCGCGATGGGGACGGTGGATGCCCTGCGCGGGCTGCTCGTCGCCTGCTTCGCGGTCGCCGTCGGCCTGGGCCACGCCTCCATCGGCCTGATGATCGCGCTCGCCTTCGCGCTGACCACGTTCCAGACCCTCTTCGACAACGCCTCCACGGCCCTGCTGCCGTCCCTGGTCGACGCCGACGCCCTCGGCAGCGCCAACGCCCGGCTGATGACCGGGCAGCGGATCGCGGGCGGACTGCTGGGCGCCCCCGTCGTGCCGCTGCTGCTCGCGGGCGGCGCCGCGGTGCCCTTCGCGGCCGACGCGGCTACCTTCCTGCTGGCCGCCGCGTTGGTGGCCTCGCTGCGGCCGGCGTCCCCCGCACGCGGGACCAGACCGGCGGGCAGCACCCTGCGCCGGGAGATCGCCGAGGGCCTGCGCGCCCTCGCCGGTGACCGCGCCCTGCGCGGCCTGTGCGCCGCCACCGCGCTGTGCAACATCGGCGTGGGCGCCCTCATCGCGACCCTGGTGCTGCTGGTCACCGGCTGGCTGGACGCGGGCCACACCGGGTTCGTGGTGGCGACGACCGCCTACACCGTCGGCTCGCTGGCCGGGGGAGCGGTCAACCGGCTGCTGGTCTCCCGGGTGGGCCGGGTGCGGGCGGTGCTGCTCGCGGGGAGCGTGCAGATCGGCGCGCTCGTCGTCATGGGAACGGTCCGCAGCCTGCTCGCGCTGGTCGCCGCGATGGCCCTCTTCGGGCTCATGGGCATGGTGTGGAACGTGAACACCACGACCCTCATGCAGCAGCGCAGCCCCGCCGACATGCTGGGCCGGGTCAGCTCGGCCTTCCGGACCCTCGGCGTGGCCGGGGCGCCGATAGGGGCGCTGTTGGGCGGCGCCGTCGCCACCGCCTGGGGACTCAACACCCCGGCCCTGCTCGCCGCCGCGTTCTTCACGCTGTCCGTCGCCTCGTTGATACCGGCGTTCAAGCGGGACGTACCTGTTGTTGCACCGCAGGACAGCGCCACGACAGCTCACGTCACCCGCTGATCAACTAGGTTGGACCAGCTGGGACAGGCACGAAATGAAGGCGGAAGTCGGACATGAACGCAGACGGCCGTACCAGGCTCAACCAGACGCCCGAGTGGACCGCTCTGGCCAAGCACCGCGAGGAACTCGGCGAGGTGCGGCTGCGCGAGCTGTTCGCCGCCGACCCCGGGCGCGGCACCGGCTACACGGCACAGGTGGGCGACCTGCACATCGACTACTCCAAGCACCTGATCACCGACGAGACCCTGCGGCTGCTGCGCGAACTGGCCGCCGCGACGGACGTGTTCGGGCTGCGGGACGCCATGTTCCGCGGCGAGAAGATCAACACCACCGAGGACCGTGCCGTCCTGCACACCGCGCTGCGGGCGGCGCGCGACGCGGTGGTCGAGGTCGACGGGGAGAACGTCGTGCCGCAGGTGCACGCGGTCCTCGACAAGATGGCCGGCTTCGCCGACCGGGTCCGCTCGGGGGAGTGGACGGGCCACACCGGCAAGCGCATCAAGAACGTCGTCAACATCGGCATCGGAGGCTCCGACCTCGGCCCCGCCATGGCGTACGAGGTGCTGCGCGCCTACACCGACCGCGACCTCACCGTCCGCTTCGTGTCGAACGTCGACGGCGCCGACTTGCACGAGGCCACCCGCGACCTGGACGCGGCGGAGACGCTGTTCGTCATCGCGTCCAAGACCTTCACCACCATCGAGACGATCACCAACGCCACCTCGGCGCGGGAGTGGCTGCTCGGTGAGCTGAAGGCCGGTCAGGAAGCCGTCGCCAAGCACTTCGTGGCGCTGTCGACAAACGCGGGGAGGGTCGCCGACTTCGGGATCGACACGGCGAACATGTTCGAGTTCTGGGACTGGGTCGGCGGGCGGTACTCCTACGACTCGGCGATCGGCCTGTCCCTGATGATCGCCATCGGCCCGGACCGCTTCCGGGAGATGCTCGACGGCTTCCGCATCGTCGACGAGCACTTCCGCACCGCACCCGCCGAGTCCAACGTGCCGCTGCTCCTCGGCCTGTTGGGCATCTGGTACGGCAACTTCCACGACGCGCAGTCGCACGCGGTGCTGCCCTACAGCCACTACCTGTCCAAGTTCACGGCCTACCTGCAGCAGCTGGACATGGAGTCCAACGGAAAGTACGTCGGACGCGACGGGCGCGCCGTGGACTGGCAGACCGGGCCGGTGGTGTGGGGCACGCCCGGCACCAACGGGCAGCACGCGTACTACCAGTTGATCCACCAGGGCACCAAGCTGATCCCGGCGGACTTCATCGGCTTCGCCGAGCCCGTGGCCGAGCTGAGCGAGGGGCTGAAGGCGCAGCACGACCTGCTGATGGCCAACTTCTTCGCCCAGACACAGGCGTTGGCCTTCGGCAAGACGCCGGACGAGGTGCGGGCCGAGGGGGTGCCGGAGGAGCTGGTGGCCCACAAGACGTTCCTGGGCAACCACCCCACGACGACGATCCTCGCCAAGGAGCTCACGCCGTCGGTGCTCGGGCAGCTCGTCGCGCTGTACGAGCACAAGGTGTTCGTGCAGGGCGCCGTGTGGAACATCGACTCCTTCGACCAGTGGGGCGTCGAGCTGGGCAAGGTGCTCGCCAAGCGGGTCGAACCGGCGCTGACCGAGGGCGCGGACGTCCCCGGTCTCGATGCCTCGACGCAGGCGTTGGTCGCCAAGTACCGGGAGCTGCGTGGCCGGTAATCGCCGCGGATGATGTCGATGCGGGAAAGCGGACGGTGCGCGGGCGTCCGCTTCCCGTAGAATCCCCGACGATCATGGAGGCCATGGCTCGGGGGAGTGCAAAGTGGCTGGTTCGCAAGGCAGTTGGACAGGCGGCTCGCTGGCGGCGAGAGACCTGTGGAAACCCAAGCACGTGGCGCGGGCCGTGTTCCACCCGGCGTGGATCCCGGAGTCGATCGACCCGGCCGTCGAGCAGCTCAAGAAGATCCGCCTCATCGCCGGGACGGTCGCGGCGGTCGGCGTGTACACCTTCGTCGAGGGCGGCTTCGCCTTCGACGAGATGCTGGAGAACATGCTGACGGCGTCCGTCGTGCTGCTCTTCATCACCCCACTGACGGTCGGCGTCATGCTGCTGGTGTGGAAGCGCGAGGGCGACATCCGAGTGCTGAAGCCCCCGCTGTTCAACTCGCTGAAGCTGCTGCTGGCCTTCGTGGGATCGATCGTGATCACGGTGCTGCTGCTGCAGTCGGCGGGCAGCGCCGGGCTGCTCATCCTGCTCCTCGGACCGCTGGTGATCTGGCTGGCCGGATTCGTGGCCCGCGGTGCCTGGCACGTCGGCGCGAACTTCTTCGGCACCGCGGGTGTGCACCGCTGCCTGCCGCCGCTGCTCGCCACGGTCACCAGCTGGCTGATGGCCCTCCCCGACCTGCTCACCGGTGATCTGCACGGCCTCAGCCTCGGGATGGGCGTCCTGTTCATCCTGGGCGCGCCGGTGACGGTCACCGCGATCGCGCTGCTGGAGATGCGCCGTCTGGACCAGCACTACGGCATCCGCCTGAAGGCCCACCCGGCCACACAGACGCCGTACGTCCCGCCGATGCCGCCGAACGCCCCACCCATGCCGCCGGGCACCCCGCCGTACGTGCCGCCGCAGGGCAACCCGTACGGCGGCAGTCCCTACGGCAACCCGTACGGCCCGCCGCCCGGCAACCCGTACGGGCCCCAGCCGGGGCGCCCGTACAACCAGGGGAGCAACCCGTACGGCCCGCCCTCCGGAAACCCCTACAACGGCGGGAACCCGTACGGAAGTTGACCGTACGGGTTCCTCAGGGGGCCGAAGGCGTCAGGGGGACGCCGGCGGGTACAACGAGCGCGGTAGCTGTGAGGCCGCTGCCGCGTCCAGGAGCCACAGGGTGCGGGAGCGGCCCTGAGCGCCGGCCGCCGGGGCCTGGATCTCACCCGCGCCCGACAGGGCGATCGCCGCGGCCTGGGCCTTGTCCTCGCCCGCCGCCAGGAGCCAGACCTCGCGGGCGGCGCGGATGGCGGGCAGGGTGAGGGTGACCCGGGTCGGCGGCGGCTTCGGGGCGCCGCGGACGCCGACCACCGTGCGGTCCGTCTCGCGCACCGCGGGGAGCTCCGGGAACAGCGACGCCACGTGCGTGTCCGGGCCGACGCCCAGCATCAGGACGTCGAAGGTCGGCACCGAACCGTGGTTCTCGGGGACGGCCGCGCGGGCCAGTTCCTCCGCGTACCCGGCCGCCGCCGCGTCCACGTCGGCGCCGTAGGGGCCGTCCGAGGCGGGCATGGCGTGCACCCGCTTCGGGTCGAGCGGCACCGCGTCCAGCAGGGCCTCGCGGGCCTGCGTGACATTGCGGTCCGGGTCGCCCTCGGGCAGGAAGCGCTCGTCTCCCCACCACAGGTCCAGCCGCCCCCAGTCGATCGCGTCCCGGGCCGGAGCCGCCTCCAGCGCGGCCAGCAGGCCGTTGCCGTTGCGGCCGCCGGTGAGGACCACGGACGCCTGGCCCCGGGAGGCCTGGGCGTCCACGATCTTCGTGATGAGACGGGCCGCGGCGGCCTGGGCCATCAGCTCCTTGTCGCGGTGCACGACCAGCTGCGGAGTGCTCACTTCGCCGCCGCCTTCTTGGCCGGGGCGCGCTTGGCGGCCGCCTTCTTCGCCGGAGCCTTCACGGCCTCCTCCACAGGCGTCTCGACGGCAGCCGGCGCACCGCCCGCGGCCGAGGTGCCGTCCGCGGCCGGGGCGCCGCCCGGCACCGAAGCGCCGTTCAGCTTCTCCACCCCGAACCGCAGCGCGGACGCGTACGTGTCGTCCGGGTCGAGGCGCCGCAGCTCCTCCGCGATCAGCTCGGCCGTCTCGCGCCGCTTGAGCGCCACCGCACGGTTCGGCTGGCCCTCGATGGACAGCGTCGCGAGGGCGCCGTCCGCGCGGTCGAGGACGATCGGGCCGTGGTTGGTGTCCATGCGGACCGCGGTGAGGCCGGGGCCCGAGGACAGCGACCGCTTCACCGGCACGTCCAGCCGGTCCGCGAGCCACATCGCCAGCAGCTCGCAGCTCGGGTTGAACTCCTCGCCCTCCACCTCGACGCCCTTGACGTCCACGGTGACCTGGTCGAGGGCCGCCGCAAGCATCGAGCGCCAGGGCGTGATGCGGGTCCAGGACAGGTCGGTGTCGCCGGGGGTGTAGGTGTCGGCACGGGCGCCCAGGTCCCGTACCGGCTGCTCGGAGGCGTAGGTGTCGGTGACCCGGCGCTGGGCCAGCGCGCCCAGCGGGTCGTTCGCCGGGTCGAGCGGCGCGTCCACCGGCCACCAGACGACCACGGGGGCGTCGGGCAGCAGCAGCGGCAGGACGACCGACTGGGCGTGGTTGACGACTTCGCCGTACAGCCGGAGCACGACGGTCTCGCCGGTGCCCGCGTCCGCGCCCACCCGTACCTCGGCGTCCAGGCGGGACTGCGTCCGGTCGCGGGGTGAGCGCGAGACCCGCTTGATGACCACGAGCGTGCGCGAGGGGTGCTCGCGCGACGCGTCGTTGGCGGCCTTCAGGGCGTCGTACGCGTTCTCCTCGTCCGTGACGATGACCAGCGTCAGGACCATGCCGACGGCCGGCGTGCCGATGGCCCGGCGGCCCTTGACCAGCGCCTTGTTGATCTTGCTGGCGGTGGTGTCCGTGAGGTCTATCTTCATGGTCGGCGCCAGCTCCGTCCCTCGCGTGCGAGCATTTCGTCCGCCTCGACCGGCCCCCACGTACCGGACGGGTACTGGGCGGGCTTGCCGTGCTTGTCCCAGTACTCCTCGATCGGGTCGAGGATCTTCCAGGACAGCTCGACCTCCTCGGTGCGCGGGAAGAGGTTCGAGTCGCCGAGCAGCACGTCGAGGATCAGACGTTCGTACGCCTCGGGCGAGGACTCCGTGAAGGACTCGCCGTACGCGAAGTCCATCGACACGTCCCGGATCTCCATGGACGTACCGGGGACCTTGGAGCCGAAACGGACCGTGATGCCCTCGTCCGGCTGGACGCGGATGACGATCGCGTTCTGCCCGAGCTCCTCGGTGGCCGTGGAGTCGAAGGGGGAGTGCGGGGCCCGCTGGAAGACGACCGCGATCTCCGTCACCCGGCGGCCGAGCCGCTTGCCGGTGCGCAGGTAGAAGGGGACGCCCGCCCAGCGGCGGTTGTCGACCTCCAGCTTGATCGCGGCGTACGTGTCGGTCTTCGACTTGGGGTCGATGCCCTCCTCCTGGAGGTAACCGACCGCCTGCTCGCCGCCCTGCCAGCCCTCGGCGTACTGGCCGCGGACGGTGTCCCGGCCCAGGTCCTTCGGCAGCCGGACGGCGCCGAGCACCTTGGTCTTCTCGGCGGCCAGCGCGTCCGCGTCGAAGGACGAGGGCTCCTCCATGGCCGTCAGGGCCATGAGCTGGAGGAGGTGGTTCTGGATGACGTCACGGGCCGCGCCGATGCCGTCGTAGTACCCCGCGCGACCACCGATGCCGATGTCCTCGGCCATGGTGATCTGCACGTGGTCCACGAAGGACCGGTTCCAGATCGGCTCGAACATCTGGTTGGCGAAGCGGAGCGCCAGGATGTTCTGGACGGTCTCCTTGCCCAGGTAGTGGTCGATGCGGAAGACCTGGTCCGGGGCGAAGACCTCGTGGACGACCTTGTTGAGGTCCTCGGCCGACTTCAGGTCGTGGCCGAACGGCTTCTCGATGACCGCGCGCCGCCAGGAGCCGGAGGACTGGTCGGCGAGGCCGTGCTTCTTCAGCTGCTGGATGACCACCGGGAAGGAGCGCGGCGGCACCGACAGGTAGAAGGCGAAGTTGCCGCCCGTGCCCTGTGCCTTGTCGAGCTCCTCGATGGTGCCGCGCAGCCGCTCGAACGCGTCGTCGTCGTCGAAGGTGCCCTGGACGAAGCGCATCCCCTGGATGAGCTGCTGCCAGACCTCCTCACGGAACGGCGTACGGGCGTGCGCCTTGACGGCGTCGTGGACCTCGGCGGCGAAGTCCTCGTTCTCCCACTCCCGGCGTGCGAAGCCGACCAGGGAGAAGCCCGGCGGCAGCAGACCCCGGTTGGCGAGGTCGTACACGGCGGGCATGAGCTTCTTACGGGACAGGTCGCCCGTGACGCCGAAGATGACCAGGCCCGACGGCCCCGCGATACGCGGGAGCCGTCGGTCCGCGGGGTCACGAAGCGGGTTCGCTCCGGAACCGGAAAAGGCTGGCAAGGTTTAGCCCTCCGAGGGTGCGAGGCGCTCCAGCTCCGCCTCGGTCGACTTGAGCAGGTCGTTCCAGGACGCCTCGAACTTCTCGACGCCCTCGTCCTCCAGCAGCTGCACGACCTCGTCGTACGAGATCCCGAGCTTCTCGACGGCGTCGAGCTCCGCGCGGGACTGCTCGTAGGCGCCGGCGACGGCGTTGCCGCGGATCTCGCCGCTCTCCTCGGTGGCCTGGAGGGTGGCCTCCGGCATGGTGTTCACCGTGTTGGGGGCGACGAGCTCGTCGACGTACAGGGTCGCCTTGTAGGCGGGGTCCTTCACGCCGGTCGAGGCCCACAGCGGGCGCTGCTTGTTGGCCTGCGCCTTGTCGAGCGCGGCCCAGCGGTCCGAGGAGAAGACCTCCTCGTACGCCTCGTAGGCGAGCCGGGCGTTGGCGACACCGGCCTTGCCGCGGCCGGCCTTGGCCTCGTCGGTGCCGAGCGCGTCGAGGCGCTTGTCGATCTCGGTGTCCACGCGGGACACGAAGAAGGACGCCACCGAGTGGATCAGGGACAGGTCGAGGCCCTTGGCCTTGGCCTTCTCCAGACCGGCGAGGTACGCGTCCATGACCTCGCGGTAGCGCTCCAGCGAGAAGATCAGCGTGACGTTGACGCTGATGCCGTTGCCGATCACCTCGGTGATGGCCGGCAGGCCCGCCTTGGTGGCCGGGATCTTGATGAGGGTGTTGGGGCGGTCCACCAGCCAGGCGAGCTGCTTGGCCTCGGCGACCGTCGCCTTGGTGTTGTGGGCCAGGCGCGGGTCGACCTCGATCGACACGCGGCCGTCCTGGCCGCCGGTGGCGTCGAAGACCGGGCGCAGGATGTCGGCGGCGTCACGGACATCCGCCGTCGTGATCATGCGGATGGCCTCTTCGACGGTGACCTTGCGGGCGGCGAGGTCGGACAGCTGCTGGTCGTAGCCGTCGCCCTGGGAGATCGCCTTCTGGAAGATCGACGGGTTGGTGGTGACGCCCACGACGTGCTGCTGGTCGATCAGTTCGGCGAGGTTGCCGGACGTGATCCGCTTGCGCGACAGGTCGTCCAGCCAGATCGCGACGCCTTCTTCGGAGAGGCGCTTGAGTGCGTCTGTCATGGAATTACATCTCCTACGTGTCGTATGTCAGCGTCAGCGCTGGGCGTCGGCCAGGGATTCCCGGGCCTTGGCGGCCACGTTGTCGGCAGTGAAGCCGAACTCCTGGAAAAGGACCTTGCCGTCGGCGGAAGCACCGAAGTGCTCCAGGGAAACGATGCGACCGGCGTCACCGACGTACTTGTGCCAGGTCAGACCGATCCCGGCCTCGACCGCGACACGGGCCTTGACGGCGGGCGGCAGGACGCTGTCCCGGTACCCCTGCTCCTGCTCCTCGAACCACTCCACGGACGGCATCGACACCACACGCGTGGGAACGCCGTCGGCCTCCAGCTGCTCGCGCGCCTCGACGGCGACGTGCACCTCGGAACCGGTGGCGATGAGGATCACCTCGGGCGAACCGTTGGAGGCCTCGAACAGGACGTAACCGCCCTTCGCCGCGTCCTCGTTGGGCTCGTACGCCGGCACGCCCTGGCGGGTCAGCGCGAGGCCGTGCGGGGCGCCCTTGCCGAAGACCTTGGTCCAGCGCTTGAGGATCTCGCGCCAGGCGATGGCCGTCTCGTTGGCGTCGGCCGGGCGGACCACGTTCAGGCCCGGGATCGCGCGCAGCGAGGCGAGGTGCTCGACCGGCTGGTGCGTCGGGCCGTCCTCGCCCAGACCGATGGAGTCGTGCGTCCACACGTACGTCACCGGCAGGTGCATCAGCGCCGACAGACGCACCGCGTTGCGCATGTAGTCGGAGAACACGAGGAACGTGCCGCCGTAGATGCGGGTGTTGCCGTGCAGCGCGATGCCGTTCATCTCCGCGGCCATGGAGTGCTCGCGGATGCCGAAGTGGATCGTGCGGCCGTACGGGTTCGCCTCCGGCAGCGGGTTGTCCGCCGGCAGGAACGAGGAGGCCTTGTCGATCGTGGTGTTGTTCGAGCCCGCGAGGTCGGCGGAGCCGCCCCACAGCTCGGGGATCACCGCGCCGAGCGCCTGGAGCACCTTGCCGGACGCGGCACGCGTGGCGACGCCCTTGCCGGGCTCGAAGACCGGGAGCTTCTCCTCCCAGCCCTTGGGCAGCTCGCCCGCGGCGATGCGGTCGAACTCGGCGGCGCGCTCGACGTTGTTGTCCCGCCACTGCTGGAACGACTTCTCCCAGACCGCGCGGGCCGCCTGCCCGCGCTCCAGGGCGCCCCGGGTGTGGGCGATGACCTCGTCGGCGACCTCGAAGGTCTGCTCCGGGTCGAAGCCGAGCACGCGCTTGGTGGCGGCCACCTCGTCGTCGCCGAGCGCCGAGCCGTGGGCGGCCTCGGTGTTCTGCGCGTTCGGGGCGGGCCAGGCGATGATCGAGCGCATCGCGATGAAGGACGGCCGGTCGGTGACCGCCTTGGCCTTCTGGATCGCGTCGTAGATGGCGGCCGGGTCGAGGTCGCCGTCCGGCTTCGGGGCGACGCGCTGGACGTGCCAGCCGTACGCCTCGTACCGCTTGACGGTGTCCTCGGAGACGGCCGTCTCGGTGTCGCCCTCGATCGAGATGTGGTTGTCGTCCCACAGCAGGATCAGGTTGCCGAGCTGCTGGTGGCCCGCGAGGGAGGACGCCTCGGCGGAGATGCCCTCCTGGAGGCAGCCGTCACCGGCGATCGCGTAGATGAAGTGGTCGAAGGGGGACTCGCCCTGCGGAGCCTCCGGGTCGAACAGACCGCGCTCGTAGCGGGCGGCCATGGCCATGCCCACCGCGTTGGCGACACCCTGGCCCAGCGGACCGGTGGTGGTCTCCACGCCCTTGGTGTGGCCGTACTCCGGGTGACCGGGGGTCTTCGAGCCCCACGTCCGGAAGGACTTCAGGTCGTCCAGCTCCAGGCCGAAGCCGGCCAGGTAGAGCTGTGTGTACAGGGTCAGGGACGAGTGGCCCGCGGACAGCACGAACCGGTCGCGCCCGACCCACTCCGGGTCCGCCGGGTCGTGCCGCATCACCTTCTGGAAGAGGGTGTACGCGACGGGGGCAAGGCTCATCGCCGTACCCGGATGGCCGTTGCCGACCTTCTGTACGGCGTCGGCGGCCAGGACGCGGGCGGTGTCGACGGCCCGCTGGTCCAGCTCGGTCCACTCGAGGTCTGTGGTGGTCGGCTTGGTGCTCACCCTGGGTCAGGGCTCCTCTCCACATGTCAGGCATGTCGAAAATGCCGGTGCACGGGGCGCCCCGGCCGTTGTCGAGCCTACCCCCGTATGTACGTGCGTTTTTGCGCGTCATTCCAGACTGCCGGGAGTCGAGACGATCCGCCTCCTGACTGGGCCGAACCGTCATTCGGCAACTGAATACGGACGCGCTCGTTCGAGTGCTCAACCGAGTGCGGATCGGCTCTTCCGGCACCCCCCTGAGCCGTTCATCCGGGGGTGCCTCCCAACACGACCCCACCCCCGCGAATGTCGGGGTATGGGCAACGTCTACAGTGGCGTGGTACGCGCGGGCCTTTACCGGGACTTCACACGGCTGAGGCTTGCTGGGATGTCTCTGTAGGGGTGTGCGTGACGGCCGTCGAATCCCGTCCAGCAGGTGTGCTGGGGGAGAGCAAGCGCTCGAGTCACCGGCCGTTCGGGGCCCGTGCCAAGGCATTCGTGGCGCTGACCAAGCCGCGGATCATCGAGCTCCTGCTCATCACCACCGTTCCGGTGATGTTCCTCGCCGAGCAGGGGGTGCCCGACCTGACGCTGGTGCTGCTCACCTGCGTCGGCGGCTACCTGTCGGCGGGCGGCGCGAACGCGCTGAACATGTACATCGACCGGGACATCGACGCCCTGATGGACCGCACCTCACAGCGTCCGCTGGTCACCGGCATGGTGTCGCCGCGCGAGTGCCTGGTCTTCGGCATCAGCCTCGCGGTCGTCTCGACCCTGCTGTTCGGGCTGACCGTCAACTGGCTGTCGGCCTGGCTGTCCCTCGGCGCGCTGCTCTTCTACGTCGTCGTGTACACGATGATCCTCAAGCGGCGCACCTCGCAGAACATCGTGTGGGGCGGCATCGCCGGCTGTATGCCGGTCCTGATCGGCTGGTCGGCCGTGACGAACTCCCTCACCTGGGCACCGGTCATCCTCTTCCTGGTCATCTTCTTCTGGACGCCGCCGCACTACTGGCCGCTGTCCATGAAGGTGAAGGAGGACTACGCGCGCGTGGGCGTGCCCATGCTGCCGGTCATCGCCTCCAACAAGACGGTCGCCAAGCAGATCGTCATCTACAGCTGGGTGATGGTCGCCGTCTCCCTGCTCCTGACCCCCCTCGGCTACACCGGCTGGTTCTACACGCTGGTCGCCCTGGTCGCGGGCGGCTGGTGGCTGTGGGAGGCGCACGCGCTGCAGAACCGCGCGAAGGCGGAGGTGACGGGCGGGAAGCTGAAGGAGATGCGCCTGTTCCACTGGTCGATCACCTATGTGTCGCTGCTCTTCGTGGCGATCGCGGTGGACCCGTTCCTGCGCTGAACGCTCTGAGGCAAGGGTCACGCACCCCGCCCGTCGCCGATTGATCTACTCGTCGGTAGCATCCTGGCCATGGCAGACACGCAGCAGGTTGACGCGAAGGCGGACCGCAAGGCGGCCAAGCTCGCCAAGCAGATCACCGCCTTCTCCAAGGCACACGGCGGCGCCGAGGGCCAGGTGGCCTACATCGGTCAGCGCGGCGCCCGGATCGCCCTCGTGGGCGAGGACGGCAACTGGGGCAACCTGGTCGCCCCCACCTACGAGATCGCCCAGAAGGCCGTCGAGAAGTCCGGCCTCACCGTCCACGAGGACTTCGACGGCGAGTTCGCGGCCAAGGTGAAGACCGGCCGCTACGAGTGGAGCCGCATGGCGGGCATCCAGGTGGGCGGCCCCAGCAACGACTGACGCGCGCCGGTCAGGCGAGTGGCCCGAACAACGACTGACGCGCGCCGGGTTTCACACCGGGTGTGCGAGAGCATCACCTGACACCCCGTTCACCCGTTAGGCCCCGTAGTAAGACAGGAGCCGACCACGGGAGTCCGGATGATCGAAACGCCGTCCCTCGTGGACCAGTACTGCCACGGCGTACTGAGAACCGAGCTGGGCCTCGGCACCTTCGAGGCCCAGTTGGCCCGTACCGAGGGGCCGCCCGCCCCCGGTACGACCCTCTTCGACACCCAGACGGGCTTCGCCGTACGACGATGGTGTCCACCCCTGCTCGGTCTGGAGCCGCACTCTCCGCCCGCCCGTTATCTCGCCCGGCGCCGTGAACTCGGCGTACTGGAAGCGGGCCGCAGGCTGCTGCGGGGCAGTGGCATCACGACGTACCTCGTCGACGCGGGCCTGCCCGGCGATCTGACCGGCCCCGACGAGATGGCGGTGGCGTCGGACGCCGAGGCCCGCGAGATCGTGCGGCTCGAACTCCTCGCCGAACAGGTCGCCGACACCTCCGGCACCGTCGAGTCCTTCCTCGCCAACCTCGCGGAATCCGTGCACGGCGCGGCCACGAGCGCGGTCGCCTTCACCTCGGTGGCGGGCGTACGGCACGGACTCGCCCTCGCCCCCGAACCGCCGGGGGCGGGTGAGGTGCGGGGCGCGGCCGGGCGGTGGCTGGCGGGCCGCAGGGTGGGCGGCGAACTGACCGATCCGGTGCTGCTGCGGCACCTGCTGTGGATCGCCGTCGCCTCGGGACTGCCCCTCCAACTGCACGCCGGGCTCGGCGAGCCGGGCCAGCGGATCGACCGCACGGACCCGGTGCTGCTCACCGACTTCGTCCGCGCCACGGCCGGCCTCGGCACCGACCTGGTGCTGCTGCACGGCTACCCGTACCACCGGCACGCCGCCCATCTCGCGGGCGTCTTCCCGCACGTCTACGCCGACTCGGGCGCGGCGCTCGTGCGGACGGGGGCCCGGGCGGCGACCGTCCTTGCGGAGATCCTGGAACTCGCCCCCTTCGGCAAGATCCTCTTCTCCAGCGGCGCCCAGGGGCTGCCGGAACTGCATGTGGTGGGCGCGCGGTTGTTCCGCGAAGCCCTTGGCCGGGTCCTCGGCACCTGGGTCGCCGAGGGCGCGTGGTCGCTCGCGGACGCGCAGCGGGTGGCCGGGCTGCTCGCGGCGGGGAACGCGCGCAGGGTGTACGGGCTGGAGTGACGCGTACGGGGTGTACGAACCCGTACGCGCTGTACAGGATGAGGGCATGCAGACCGATGCGTTACTCGACCGCTTCCTGTCCGGCCTCGCCCCGCTGGATCCGATCGCCGTCTGGGCGCACGGGTCGCTCGCCGGCGGCGACTACCAGGAGGGCCGCAGCGACCTGGACCTCATCGCCGTACTGGAAGCCCCGCTCACCCCGCGCACCGTCTGGCGGCTGGCCACGCTGCACGCCCGGCTGCGGAACGAACCGCTCGCCGGGCTGCTGCACTGCACCTATCTGACGCCGGACGCCGTGGACGACTCCCGCCGGTCCCATCTGACCTGGGCGCACGAGCAGCTGTTCAAGCGCCCGGTCACCCCGGTGACCCGGCGTGAACTGCACACGTTCGGACGGGTGCTGCACGGGAAGGACCCCGCCGGGCTGCTGCCGTCGGTGCCGGACCTGGAGCTCGACGAGTTCGTCGTACGCGATCAGCGGGACTTCTGGCGGCCCAAGCTCGCGAAGGCGGAGCGGTGGCGGCAGGCCCCCTGGGTCGACGTGGGCCTGACGACCTTCGCCCGGGCGACCGCCACCCTGCGCGACGGACGGCTCCTGTCCAAGCGGGAGGCGCTGGAGCTGCTGCCGGAACTCGGCGCACCCGTCGAGGTCGTCGAGGACATCCGCGCGCGGCGGTACGACAGGACCCCGGCGCCGACCACCGAGGCGTGGGCGGCGCGCAGGGGCGAGCTGACCCGGGGCTACCTGGGACCGGCGATCGACGAGCTCGTGGCGGCGTACGGCTGACCCGGCAGCGTGACCTCGACCTCGGGCCGCTCGCGCAGCGCGAGCAGCACCCGCAGGACCGCGATCCAGACCAGGCACGAGCCGAACATGTGCAGGCCGACGAGGAACTCGGGCAGATCGGTGAAGTACTGGACGTAGCCGATGACACCCTGCGAGAGCAGGACCAGGAAGAGGTCGCGGGTGCGGTCCAGCGGGCCCTTGGGAGAGTCGACGGCCTTGAGGACGAACCACAGGGCGAACGTGAGGGTCACCACGATCCACGCCAGCACGGCGTGCAGCTTGCTGACCGTCTCCCAGTCCAGCGGCATCCGCTCGACCTCGCTGGAGTCGCCCGCGTGCGGGCCCGAGCCGGTCACGACCGTGCCCACCGCGATCAGCAGGACGGCCGCGGCGACCAGGAACCACACCAGCTGCCGCACCGACGCGCCGACCAGCGGACGCGGCGCGTCGTCGCCCTCCCGGGTGCGCTGCCACATCACGGTGGCGACCGCGATCAGGGCGGTGGAGAGCAGGAAGTGCGCGGCGACCGTGTACGGGTTCAGGCCGACGAGGACGACGATGCCGCCGAGGACGGCGTTGCTCATCACGACCCAGAACTGCGCCCAGCCGAGCCGGGTGAGGCTGCGCCGGTACGGCTTCTCGGAGCGCGCGGCGATGATGGCCCAGCCGACCGCGGCGCACAGGACGTACGTCAGCATGCGGTTGCCGAACTCGATCACGCCGTGCACGCCCATGGCGCTCGTGGTGGTGAGCGAGTTGTCGGTGCACTTGGGCCAGGTCGGGCAGCCGAGGCCGGAGCCGGTCAGCCGCACCGCGCCGCCGGTGACCACGATGACCACCGACATGACGAGCGCGGCGAGAGCCGCCCGCTGCACCGTCCGGGGTTCCGGGGTCCAGCGTGCGGCGATGAAGGCGAGGGGGTTGCGCACGGCGTCCGTGGCGTCGGCGCGGGTCAGCTTTGGCACGGGGTCCATCGTAGGGGGCCGCTTGTGCACGCTTTCACGAGGGGCCTATTCCCACCGGAAGAACCGGCCGGCCGCGGCGAGCCCGACGACCGCCCACACCGCCAGGATCCCCAGGTCGCCCCACGGCATCCCGGCGCCGTGCTGGAGCACGTCCCGCAGGCCGTCCGACAGGGCCGAGATGGGCAGCAGGCCGAGGACGTCCTGCGCGCCGGCGGGGAACTTGTCCAGCGGGACGATGACGCCGCCGCCGACGAGGAGCAGCAGGAAGACGAGGTTGGCGGCGGCGAGCGTCGCCTCCGCCTTGAGCGTGCCCGCCATCAGCAGGCCCAGGCCGGAGAAGGCGGCCGTGCCGAGGATGAGCAGGAGCAGGACGGCGAGCGGGTTGCCCTGCGGGTCCCAGCCCAGCGCGAAGGCGATCACCGTCAGCAGCACGATCTGGAGGATCTCCGTCACCAGCACCGACGCCGTCTTCGCCGTCATCAGGCCCCAGCGGGGCAGCGGGGAGGCGGCCAGCCGCTTCAGGACGCCGTAGCGCCGCTCGAAGCCCGTCGCGATGGCCTGGCCCGTGAAGGCCGTGGACATGACCGCGAGCGCGAGGATGCCGGGGGTGAGGAAGTCGACCGCCTCGCCCGCGCCCGTGTCGACGATGTCGACCGAGCTGAAGAGGACCAGGAGGAGGGTCGGGATCACGACGGTCAGCAGGAGCTGCTCGCCGTTGCGCAGGAGCATCTTCGTCTCCAGCGCCGCCTGCGTCGCGATCATGCGGCCCAAGGGGGCCGCGCCCGGCTTAGGGGTGTACGTACCGGTCGCGGTCATGAGCGCAGCTCCTTGCCGGTCAGCTCCAGAAAGACGTCTTCCAGCGTGTGCCGCTCGACCGAGATCTTCTCCGGCATCACGCCGTGCTGGGCGCACCAGGAGGTGACGGTGGCGAGCAGCTGCGGGTCCACCTTGCCGCCGACCCGGTAGGAGCCCGGCGTCAGCTCGGCCGCCGTGCAGTCCGCGGGGAGGGCCTTCAGCAGGGAGCCGACGTCGAGGCCGGGGCGGCCGCTGAAGCGGAGCGTGTTCTCGGCGCCGCCCTTGCACAGCTCCTCGGGCGAGCCCTGGGCGATGACCCGGCCCGCGTCGATGATCGCGACGTCGTCGGAGAGCTGCTCGGCCTCGTCCATGTGGTGCGTGGTGAGGATGACGGAGACGCCGTCGGCGCGCAGATCGCGGACCAGGTCCCAGGTGGCGTGGCGGGCCTGCGGGTCGAGGCCGGCGGTCGGCTCGTCGAGGAAGACGAGTTCCGGGCGGCCCACGACGGCCATGGCCAACGCCAGCCGCTGCTGCTGTCCGCCCGACAGGCGGCGGTACGTCGTCCGGCCGCAACTGCCGAGACCCAGGCGCTCGATGAGGGCGTCCACGTCGAGGGGGTGGGCGTGCAGCCTGGCGACATGGCGGAGCATCTCGTCCGCGCGGGCGCCGGAGTAGACGCCGCCGGACTGGAGCATCACGCCGATCCGGGTGTGCAGCTCACGGGACTGCCGGACCGGATCGAGGCCCAGGACGCGGACCGTGCCGGAGTCCGGCTTGCGGTACCCCTCGCAGGTCTCGATCGTGGTCGTCTTGCCCGCTCCGTTGGGACCGAGCACGGCGGTGACACCCGCTCCGGCCTCCAGGTCGAGGCCGTCCACCGCGGTCTTCGTGCCGTACCGCATCACCAGGGCCTGGACCTGGACCACGGGCTCACTTCGCATGGCTCAAGAGTCTAGGTACGGCGACGGCGGCTCCGGTCGCCGGGTTCAGATCTCCTCCTCACGGGGGCGGTGCACCGCCAGCCAGCGCTCCGCGTACGCCACCGCGTCGGCCACCGGGAACAGCCGGGCGTCGGCGGCGCCCACCTTGCCTCGTACGACGGGACGGTCCCGCTCGAAGTCGTGCCCGAGTTCGTCGAAGCGGTCGGAGGTGATCGAGACCTCGGTCACCGTCTCCCATCCGACGGGGCCGGGGCGGCCGACCTTCACGAGCGGGGACGGTATGCGGTACTCGGCGAGGTGGAAGCTGGTGCAGGTGTCGTAGCCCGCGCCGAGAAGCAGCACGCGCGCGTGGAGCTCCTCCAGGCGGGCCAGGGGGCTCCGCTCGCCGAGGCGGCAGTCGGTCGCATGCCCGTCGATCACCTCACGCGCGCGGGCGCCGAGCGCCGCGAACGACGTCTGGGGGTGCGCGCTGCGCAGGGCGCCGGGCCAGGTGCGGGCGGTCTCGGGGAGCACCCCGACCCCGCGGCTGGGGGTGATCAGCGGGTCGTAGGCCGGCATGGACGTGCGGATCGTGCCCCACCACTCCTCGGGCACCGGAGGGTTCTCCCACACGGCCGGGTCGGAGAGGTCGCCGGTCTGGGTGGGGACCACCAGGGTGCCGTGCGGACCGAGGGCGTCGAGGAGCGCCTGGACGACGGCTACAGGTCCGCCACAGACCCAGCCGAGGGACTTCAGGGAGGAGTGGACGAGCAGGATCTCGCCGTCGCGCACACCCAGTTCGCGCAGCTGCGCGGCGAGGGTGCCGCGGGTGACAAGAGGGCCGGTGGGAGGCGGTGTGGGCATGGTTGTGGAGTGTTCCGGAACGGCTCGCTTCATGCCACCGAATTGATCGATCAAAGATCGTTTTCGCAGGTCAGGTCAGCCTTACCTAAGTGATGCACCCCACCGCTGATCGATCCGGACGCGGCTTGCCCGGCCCTGAGGAATTACGCAACAATGGCGTTGTGAAAAACGTCGGCGAGGCTCGGGAGACCCCCACGGGGGCCCCTCAGGAGGAGCTAGCGACCGGGGAGCGGTCCACCCGCAACCGCGTCGCGCGGTCCATCCTGGACCACGGGCCGTCGACCGTCGCCGAGCTGGCCGGCCGCCTCGGCCTGACCCAGGCCGCCGTACGCAGGCATCTCGACGCACTGGTCGCCGACGACGTCGTGGAGGCGCGCGAGCAGAAGGTCTACGGCGCGCGCACGCGCGGACGTCCCGCCAAGGTCTTCGCGCTCACCGACTGCGGCCGGGACGCCTTCGACCAGTCCTACGACAAGCTCGCCGCGGACGCCCTCAACTTCATCAGGGAGCGCTTCGGCGGGGACGAGGCCGTCGTCGCCTTCGCGCGCGCCAGGATCGCCGAGCAGGCGACCGCGTACCGGCGGGCCATCGAGTCCGCCGCCCCCGAGGAGCGCACCGAAGCCCTGGCCAAGGCCTTGAGCGCGGACGGGTACGCTGCTACGGCGCGCAGCGCACCGGTCGGCGAGCAGCTGTGCCAGCACCACTGCCCCGTCGCCCACGTCGCGGAAAAGTTCCCGCAGCTCTGCGAGGCGGAGACCGAGATCTTCTCCCAGCTGCTCGGAACGCACGTCCAGCGACTGGCGACCATCGCGCACGGTGACGGCGTCTGCACGACGTTCATCCCCAAGATTTCCCACACCGCACACAACGCATCTGCAAGCACGGCCGGGAGGAACCCCGCATGACTCTCCCCATCGAGGAGACTGCCCACCCCGAGCTCGAGGGCCTGGGTAAGTACGAATACGGCTGGGCGGACTCCGACGCGGCCGGCGCCTCTGCAAAGCGCGGCATCAACGAGGACGTCGTCCGCGACATCTCCGCGAAGAAGTCCGAGCCGGAGTGGATGACCAAGCTCCGCCTCAAGGGCCTGCGCCTGTTCGACAAGAAGCCCATGCCGAACTGGGGCTCGGACCTGTCGGGCATCGACTTCGACAACATCAAGTACTTCGTGCGCTCCACGGAGAAGCAGGCGGAGTCCTGGGAGGACCTGCCCGAGGACATCAAGAACACGTACGACAAGCTCGGCATCCCCGAGGCGGAGAAGCAGCGCCTCGTCGCCGGTGTCGCGGCCCAGTACGAGTCCGAGGTCGTCTACCACCAGATCCGTGAGGACCTGGAGGAGCAGGGCGTCATCTTCCTCGACACCGACACCGCTCTCAAGGAGCACCCGGAGCTCTTCAAGGAGTACTTCGGCACCGTCATCCCGGTCGGCGACAACAAGTTCGCGTCGCTGAACACAGCGGTGTGGTCCGGCGGCTCCTTCATCTACGTCCCGCCGGGCGTCCACGTGGAGATCCCGCTCCAGGCCTACTTCCGTATCAACACGGAGAACATGGGCCAGTTCGAGCGGACCCTGATCATCGTCGACGAGGGTGCCTACGTGCACTACGTCGAGGGTTGTACGGCCCCGATCTACAAGTCGGACTCGCTGCACTCCGCGGTCGTCGAGATCATCGTCAAGAAGAACGCCCGCTGCCGTTACACGACCATCCAGAACTGGTCGAACAACGTCTACAACCTGGTCACCAAGCGCGCCGTCGCCTACGAGGGCGCGACCATGGAGTGGATCGACGGCAACATCGGCTCCAAGGTGACGATGAAGTACCCGGCCGTCTACCTGATGGGCGAGCACGCCAAGGGCGAGACCCTCTCCATCGCCTTCGCGGGCGAGGGCCAGCACCAGGACGCCGGCTCCAAGATGGTCCACATGGCGCCGAACACCTCCTCCAACATCGTCTCCAAGTCGGTGGCGCGCGGTGGCGGTCGTACGTCCTACCGCGGTCTCGTCGAGATCGGCGAGGGCGCCCACGGCTCCAAGTCGAACGTGCTGTGCGACGCGCTGCTCGTCGACACCATCTCCCGCTCCGACACGTACCCCTACGTGGACGTCCGCGAGGACGACGTGTCCATGGGCCACGAGGCGACCGTCTCCAAGGTCTCCGAGGACCAGCTCTTCTACCTGATGAGCCGCGGTCTCTCCGAGTTCGAGGCGATGGCGATGATCGTGCGCGGCTTCGTCGAGCCCATCGCGAAGGAGCTGCCCATGGAGTACGCCCTTGAGCTCAACCGGCTGATCGAGCTCCAGATGGAGGGTGCGGTCGGTTAAGTCCGGCCCACTCACCGTCGTAAGTCTTATTAGCGTCAGAAAGCGAGCATGACGACAGCCATGGCTGAGGCTCAGAACATCCCGGTGGGGTCCACCACCGCCGGCTCGATCGCGGTGGCCGCCGAGTCGACCGTCGCCACGCGCATGAGCGCGCCCCCGTCCTTCGACGTGGCGGACTTCCCGGTCCCGCACGGCCGCGAGGAGGAGTGGCGGTTCACCCCGCTGGAGCGCCTGCGCGGGCTGCACGACGGCACCGCCGTCGCCACCGGCGAGGGCCTGAAGGTCGAGGTGCAGGCCCCCGAGGGCGTCACCGTCGAGACCGTCGGCCGTGACGACGCGCGCCTCGGCAAGGCGGGCACCCCGGTGGACCGCATCGCCGCCCAGGCGTACTCGGCGTTCGAGAAGGCCGGTGTCATCACCGTCCCCAAGGAGACGGTCCTCACCGAGCCCATCCGGATCGCCGTGCACGGCGAGGGCGGCACCGCCTTCGCCCACCAGGTGATCGAGCTGGGCGCCTTCGCCGAGGCCGTCGTCGTCATCGACCACACCGGTGACGCCGTCCTCGCCGTCAACGTCGACTACGTGCTCGGCGACGGCGCCAAACTGACCGTCGTCTCCGTCCAGGACTGGGACGACAAGGCCGTGCACGTGGCGCAGCACAACGCGCTCGTCGGCCGGGACGCCTCCTTCAAGTCCGTGGTCGTCACCTTCGGCGGCGACCTCGTACGACTGCACCCGCGGGTGACCTACGCCGGCACCGGTGGCGAGGCCGAGCTGTTCGGCCTGTACTTCACCGACGCGGGCCAGCACCAGGAGCACCGCCTCCTGGTCGACCACAACACCCCGCACTGCAAGTCCAACGTCGTCTACAAGGGCGCGCTCCAGGGCGACGACGCGCACGCCGTGTGGATCGGTGACGTGCTGATCGAGGCCAAGGCCGAGGGCACCGACACCTACGAGATGAACCGGAACCTCGTCCTCACGGACGGCGCCCGGGTCGACTCCGTGCCGAACCTGGAGATCGAGACCGGCGAGATCGTCGGCGCCGGGCACGCCTCCGCGACCGGCCGCTTCGACGACGAGCAGCTCTTCTACCTGATGGCCCGCGGCATCCCCGCCGACGAGGCCCGTCGTCTGGTGGTCCGCGGCTTCTTCGCCGAGCTGGTCCAGCAGATCGGCGTCGAGGACATCGAGGCGCGCCTGCTCGAGAAGATCGAGGCCGAGCTGGAGGCCACCGTCTAATGGCTTTCGTACGCGCCTGTGGGCTGAGCGAGCTGGAGGAGGACACCCCGAAGCGGGTGGAACTCGACGGCACGCCGGTCTCGGTCGTGCAGACCGAGGGCGAGGTGTTCGCGATCCACGACATCTGCTCCCACGCGAACGTCTCCCTCTCCGAGGGCGAGGTGGAGGACTGCCAGATCGAGTGCTGGCTGCACGGCTCCAGCTTCGACCTCCGCACCGGCAAGCCGTCCGGCCTTCCCGCGACGCGCCCCGTCCCCGTATACCCCGTAAAGATCGAAGGGGACGACGTGCTCGTCTCCCTCACCCAGGAGTCCTGAGGCACCCATGGCAACGCTTGAAATCCGAGACCTGCACGTCACCGTCGAGGCCGACAACGCCACGAAGGAGATCCTCAAGGGTGTCGACCTGACCGTGAAGCAGGGCGAGACGCACGCCATCATGGGCCCCAACGGCTCCGGCAAGTCGACCCTCGCCTACTCCCTCGCGGGTCACCCGAAGTACACGATCACCGGCGGCACCGTGACGCTGGACGGCGAGGACGTCCTGGAGATGTCCGTCGACGAGCGCGCCCGCGCGGGCCTGTTCCTGGCGATGCAGTACCCGGTCGAGGTCCCCGGTGTCTCCGTCTCCAACTTCCTGCGCACCTCCGCCACCGCCGTCCGCGGCGAGGCCCCCAAGCTGCGCACCTGGGTGAAGGAGGTCAAGGAGGCCATGGAGCGCCTCAACATGGACCCGTCCTTCGCCGAGCGCAACGTCAACGAGGGCTTCTCCGGCGGTGAGAAGAAGCGCCACGAGATCCTCCAGCTCGAACTGCTCAAGCCGAAGGTCGCGATCCTCGACGAGACGGACTCGGGTCTGGACGTCGACGCCCTTCGCATCGTCTCCGAGGGCGTCAACCGCGTCCGCGAGACCGGCGAGGTCGGCACCCTGCTGATCACGCACTACACGCGCATCCTGCGCTACATCAAGCCCGACTACGTCCACGTCTTCTCCGGCGGCCGCATCGTCGAGTCCGGCGGCGCCGAGCTCGCGGACAAGCTGGAGAACGAGGGCTACGAGGCTTACACGAAGGGTGGCGCATCCGAGTGACACAGTTGCCGGGCCTCCTCGACACAGAGGCGATCCGCAAGGACTTCCCGATCCTGGACCGCCTGGTCCACGACGACCGGAAGCTCGTGTACCTGGACAACGCGGCGACCTCGCAGAAGCCGCGCCAGGTGCTGGACGCCCTGAGCGAGTACTACGAGCGCTACAACGCCAACGTCCACCGCGGTGTGCATGTGCTCGCCGAGGAGGCCACGGCGCTGTACGAGGGCGCGCGCGACAAGGTCGCCGCGTTCATCAACGCGCCCTCGCGCGACGAGGTGATCTTCACCAAGAACGCCTCCGAGTCGCTCAACCTCGTGGCGAACATGCTGGGCTGGGCCGACGAGCCCTACCGCGTGGACTCCGAGACCGAGATCGTCATCACGGAGATGGAGCACCACTCCAACATCGTGCCGTGGCAGCTGCTCGCGCAGCGCACGGGCGCGAAGCTGAAGTGGTTCGGCCTGACCGACGACGGCCGCCTCGACCTGTCCAACATCGACGAGATCATCACCGAGAAGACGAAGATCGTCTCCTTCGTGCTGGTGTCGAACATCCTCGGCACGGTCAACCCGGTCGAGACGATAATCCGCCGCGCTCAGGAGGTCGGTGCGCTCGTCTGCATCGACGCCTCCCAGGCCGCGCCGCACATGCCGCTGGACGTGCAGGCCCTCCAGGCCGACTTCGTGGCCTTCACCGGCCACAAGATGTGCGGTCCGACGGGCATCGGCGTGCTCTGGGGCCGCCAGGAGCTCCTGGAGGACCTGCCGCCGTTCCTGGGCGGCGGCGAGATGATCGAGACGGTGTCGATGCACTCGTCGACGTACGCTCCCGCCCCCCACAAGTTCGAGGCGGGCACGCCCCCGATCGCCCAGGCGGTCGGTCTCGGCGCGGCGATCGACTACCTGAACTCGATCGGCATGGACAAGATCCTCGCCCATGAGCACGCGCTGACCGAGTACGCGGTACGGAAGCTCAACGAGGTCCCGGACCTGCGGATCATCGGCCCGACGACGGCCGAGGACCGGGGCGCGGCGATCTCCTTCACCCTCGGTGACATCCACCCGCACGACGTGGGCCAGGTGCTGGACGAGCAGGGCATCGCGGTCCGCGTGGGACACCACTGCGCCCGCCCCGTCTGCCTCCGGTACGGAATTCCTGCGACCACGCGAGCGTCGTTCTATCTGTACTCCACGCCGGCCGAGATCGACGCTCTGGTCGACGGTCTGGAGCACGTACGGAACTTCTTCGGCTGAGGAGCTGGCTGAGTCGTGAAGCTTGATTCGATGTACCAGGAAGTCATCCTGGACCACTACAAGCACCCGCACGGGCGCGGTCTCCGGGATGGCGACGCCGAGGTGCACCACGTCAACCCGACGTGCGGCGACGAGATCACGCTGCGCGTGAAGTACGACGGCGAGCAGATCGCGGACATCTCGTACGAGGGCCAGGGCTGCTCGATCAGTCAGGCCTCGGCCTCGGTCCTGAACGACCTCCTGGTCGGCAAGGACCTGTCCGACGCGCAGCAGATCCAGGAGACCTTCCTGGAGCTGATGCAGTCCAAGGGCAAGGTCGAGCCCGACGACGCGATGGAGGAGGTGCTGGAGGACGCGGTCGCGTTCGCCGGTGTCTCCAAGTACCCGGCCCGGGTGAAGTGCGCCCTCCTCAGCTGGATGGCGTGGAAGGACGCGACGGCCCAGGCCCTGGGCGGAGCCGACGCCGAAAGGAAGACGGCATGAGCGAGACGCTTGAGATGAAGCCCGCCTCCGAGGAGGAGATCCGCGAGGCGCTGTACGACGTCGTCGACCCCGAACTGGGCATCGACGTCGTCAACCTGGGCCTGATCTACGGCATCCACATCGACGACGCCAACATCGCGACGATCGACATGACCCTGACCTCGGCGGCCTGCCCGCTGACGGACGTCATCGAGGACCAGGCCAAGTCCGCCACGGACGGCCTCGTCAACGAACTCCGCATCAACTGGGTCTGGATGCCGCCGTGGGGCCCGGACAAGATCACGGACGACGGGCGCGAGCAGCTTCGGGCGCTTGGGTTCAACGTCTGACAGAGCGTGTGTGAAGGGGCCGTGGCCGTGTGCCGCGGCCCTTTCGCATGCTCAGGCCAGCCCCGTCACCAGGCGGAACGCCGAGTCCTGGCGGTACAGGTCGTTGTACTGGTACGGGTCCAGTCTGAGTTGGAAGTTCTGGTGGCGGAGGAAGCGACCGGGGTAGTTCACCGACTCCAGCATGATCGCGCCGGGGGCCGACGACGGGCGGGGGCAGAAGGTCGCGTCCTGGCGGAACAGGGGCGAGCCGTCGTTGCGGTTCGCCACCAGGACGAAGCTGCGGTGGCGCAGGTACTGGCCGTCGGCGGTGGCGAAGGAGTAACAGGAGCTGTCCGCAAGGCCCTTGACCAGTTTGAAGGTGGAGTCCTCGCGGGACTCCGAGCCGCCGACGGGGTCGAGCTTCACGTAGCCGCCGCTCACGTGCCAGAAGCGGTCGGGGTAGTTGACCGAGCGGACGGAGCGCCAGGTGGTCGTCGGCTTCGGGGCGGCCGATGAACTCGGGTGCTTGGAGGGGGACTTGGTGGTGGGGTGCGCCGCCGGGGACGGGGACGCGGAGCCCTGTTGGTGCGGGGCCGGGCTCGTGGCCTCGTCGGTGGTGAGGCCGCTCTTTCCCTTCGGCGGCGTCACCACCGGCGGGGGTGGGGTGCCGAACGAGAGCAGGCCGGGCTGTGTCGCGGTGCCCGAGGCCGGCGGCTGTGACGGGGCCTCAGGTCCCCTGTCCGTCCAGGCTATTGCCGTCACGCAGGCGATGATCGTGGCCACCGCCAGTGTGCCCGCGAGATAGAGACGCCGGGTCCCGGGGGCTCGGGAGGTGTCGGGGACCCACCCGTTCTCCCAGGGCTGGGGAGGACGGGACTGGTTTTCTGGCATGCGCGGTTCCTCCGGCGGAGCCCATGGCAAGGCCGCGGCTGTAATGGGGGGTGTGTGAACGGTGAAGCAAACGGCACAGTAGTGGAACGGCTTCCTTCGCAGCAGCCCTTTCAGTGAGCGGTTTCCATATCGTTCTCCACGGATCATTCACATCGCTTTCGCGGCCTCTTCCACATCCTTTGGTCTGGACATTGCCCGGCCTCGTTGTGTACGGCCGTACGCATCATGTGTACACTCGTACACATGGGATATGTGCTGCTGGGTGCGGCCATCGCGGCCGAGGTGGGCGCGACGACCGCGATGAAGTACAGCGAGGGGTTCAGCCGGCTGCTGCCCTCGCTGCTGACCGTGCTCGGCTACGTGGTCTCCTTCGCGCTGCTCGCGCAGACCCTGCGCACGGTCGCGGTCGGTACCGCGTACGCGATCTGGGCCGGTGTCGGTACCGCCTCCATCGCCGCCATCGGGATGGTGTTCCTGGGAGAGGGGATGACGGCCGCCAAGGCCGCCGGGATCGTGCTGATCATCCTCGGGGTGGTCGTGCTGAACCTGGGCGGTGCGCACTGATGGGCCGGCGCTACGACCCCGAGCGCCGGCAGCGGATCATCGACGCGGCGATCCGGGTCGTCGGCGAGAAGGGGCTGGCCGGGCTGAGTCATCGCACGGTCGCCGCCGAGGCCGATGTGCCGCTCGGGTCGACGACGTACCACTTCAAGACGCTCGATGAGCTGATGGTCGCGGCGCTGCGGCAGGCGAACGAGGGGTTCGCCAAGGTGATCGCGGCGCGCGGCGGCCTTGAGGACCCGGGGGCCGACCTCGCCGCGGAGCTTGCGGGGTGGATGGGGGAGTGGCTTGCCGGTGACCGCACCGGTGTGGAGCTGGAGTACGAGCTCTATCTGGCCGCTCTGCGTCGGCCCGCGCTGCGGCCGATCGCCGCTGAGTGGACCGAGCGGCTTGTGGATCTGGTGGCGCGCCACACCGATCCGGTCACGGCACGGGCGCTGGTCGCGTTGATGGACGGGATCTGTCTTCAGGTGCTGCTGACGGACGGGGTGTACGACGAGGCGTACGCGCGCGAGGTGCTGGCGCGGATCATTCCGCCCCGCTCAGGCGCCTGACCGTCGCCAGCGCCGCCGCCACGCTCCCGGCGATGTCCGTCACCGGGTACTGCACGTCCCGCACCACCCGCTCCCGGTCGATCACGAGGGTGAGCCGCTTGAGCCGGCTCGCACCCGCCGCGCGGAACGTCGGCAGGCGCAGCGCCGCGATGAGCGACAGGCCGGCGTCGGAGAGGAGAGGGAAGCCCAGGTTCTCCTTCTGTGCGAACGCCCTCTGTTCGTCGGGGCGTTGGGTGGACACGCCGTGGATCGTGGCGCCCGCCGCGGCGAAGTCGGGCCGGCGGTCGCGGTAGGTGCAGGACTCCAGGGTGCAGCCCGGGGTGCCGGGGATGTCCGACCAGCCGGGCGGATAGGAGTCGGCGCGGGCGTAGGCGCCGGGGAAGCCGTACAGGACGGTGAACGGGGTGCCGTCCGCGACCGGGTCGCGCAACTCGCCGTGGTCGTCCAGGAGTCGGAGTTCGGGGAGGCGGGTGCCGGCGAGCTCGTGGACCCGTCGGGCCTCCGTCGAGGCCTCGGCCGCGGTGGCCGTCGTGCCGCCGTCGCCGAGGACCCAGGTGTCGCCCCAGTCCTGGAGGGCGACGAGGACGGGGAGCAGGGCGTGGCCGCGCGGGGTGAGCCGGTACTCGTGGCGTACGGGGCGCTCCTGGTACGGCACGCGGGTGAGGACGCCGGCGTCCACGAGGAGGTGCAGGCGTTCGGCCAACACCTTTCTGGACATGCCGAGTTCGCGTTGGAGGTCGTCGAAGCGGTGTACTCCGCGGGCGGTGTCGCGGACGATCAGGAGGGTCCACCAGTCGCCGACGACGTCCAGGGCCTGCGCGATGGCGCAGGTGGAGTCCTCCAGGCTCGTCCTGCGGGCCATGGTGTCGCGTCCCTTCGTTCGTCGGTGATCTGAGGCTGTCATGGTGGCATGGTCGGTTTTCAAAAGGAACTTACGAAGGGGGCAGACTCCGGAGGCGGCTGGGTGGGTGCGGGTGCGTCGTGGCTGGTCGCGCAGTTCCCCGCGCCCCTGGGGACGCTGCCCGCACCGGCGTGTGAAGCGAAAAGGGCACCCGCGCCCCTGACGAGAACCCCGGGCGGCCCGCCACCTGAGACGCGTACCCCGCTGGTTCGCCTCCGTGGGCCCCGGGCGGTTAGGTTGCCCTCATGACCGACACGAACGCTCCTCGTACGACCGGCGCCGTGGCCGCCGGGCTTGCCACCGTCGCCGCTGACGGCACTGTTCTCGACACCTGGTTCCCCGCGCCCGAGCTGACGGAGGAGGCCGGCCCCTCCGGTACCGCGCGGCTGTCCGCCGAGCAGGCCGTCGAGGCGCTCGGCGCGGGTGCCGCCAAGGCGATCGGGACGGACGCGCGGCGTGGCGTCGAGGTCGTCGCGGTTCGTACGGTCATCTCGTCGCTCGACGCCAAGCCCATCGACGCTCACGACGTCTACCTGCGCCTCCACCTCCTCAGCCACCGGCTCGTCAAGCCGCACGGCCAGAGCCTGGAGGGCATGTTCGGCTTCCTCGCCAACGTCGCCTGGACCTCCCTCGGCCCCGTCGCCGTCGACGACGTCGAGAAGGTGCGGCTCAATGCCCGCGCCGAGGGCCTGCACCTCCAGGTGACGTCCATCGACAAGTTCCCGCGGATGACCGACTACGTCGCCCCCAAGGGCGTCCGCATCGCCGACGCCGACCGCGTCCGCCTCGGCGCGCACCTCGCCGAGGGCACCACCGTCATGCACGAGGGCTTCGTCAACTTCAACGCCGGCACCCTCGGCACGTCCATGGTCGAGGGCCGTATCTCCGCCGGTGTCGTCGTCGGTGACGGTTCCGACATCGGTGGCGGCGCCTCCACCATGGGCACCCTCTCCGGCGGCGGCAGCGTCATCATCTCCATCGGCGAGCGCTGCCTCGTCGGCGCCGAGGCCGGCGTCGGTATCGCGCTCGGCGACGAGTGCGTGGTCGAGGCGGGGCTGTACGTCACCGCCGGCACCCGGGTCACCATGCCCGACGGTCAGATCGTCAAGGCCCGCGAGCTCTCCGGCGCCTCCAACATCCTCTTCCGCCGCAACTCGGTCACCGGCGCGGTCGAGGCCCGCCCGAACAACGCGGTGTGGGGCGGTCTGAACGAGATCCTGCACAGCCACAACTGATCAGCCACTACTGATCAGCCGCAACTGATCAGCCGCAACTGATCAGAGACCTCGGGCAACGAGGCCGCCTTCCCGGGCGATCACCCTGGGAGGCGGCCCCCACTCCCGGTTCACTCCGGATTCATCCGTACCGCCCGCATCCCCAGCCGCCGCGCCAGCCACATCGTGTGCTCCCTGCTGATCGCCTGCTCCGCCGAGACGACGTACCGCGACCAGTCCGCCTCGGCCGTCACGTTCTCGCCGGTCATGCGGACGAAACCGAGTTCCGTGGCCGTGAGGGAGTAGGCCGACGCGAGGTTGTCGTACTGCTTGACCTCCAGCCACGCCCCCGCCGCGGCGACGGCGGCGGCCACCACGCCGCCCGCGTCGACGTCGGCGATGTCCAGGAGGCTGACGGTGCTGACGGCCACGCCGAGGACCTCGAAGACGATCAGGATGGTCCGCCATTTGCCGGAGTTCTGCTTGTTGAACCTGGCCTTCTTCTCGTACCAGGCCTCCTGGTCCGCCACCCGGCGCGTGAGGTACGCGGACTTCCGGCCCGCGAAGTCCAGATCCCTGATCTCCCGCATCCGGTCCGTGACCTGGACCTGGCCGAACGTGAGGCCGGGGAGGTTCGCCTCCGTCGTCAGGTCGTGGATGCGGGTCAGCATCACCTCGCGGGCGTCGTCGTCCCCGAGGGACGGCGGGAACGGCGCCGCGCCCGCCATGTAGCGCCACGCCAGCGTCTTCACGGACTCGGCCAGCGCCCGGCCGGTGTACCAGCGCTCCTCGGGCTTGTTCCGCAGCAGATGGACCTCGGTGAGCAGGGCGGCGATGAAGGCGGTCAGGGCGAGGGCCGCCGCCGTCCTCTCCACGGCGCCGTGCCGGTCGACGGCGGCCGCGATGCCGCCGAACAGGGCTGCGGCCAGCGCGAGTTGAAGGCGTCCGCGAGTCCACTTGAGGTAATCCCGCTGTCCCTCCACGGATATCGCGTCCGCCGACTCGAACACCCCCGGGAGATCGGGGCCTTCGGGAGGGCTCTGAGGCAGCATCAAGTGGTTCCCGCCCGTTCTGTGCCGGATGCGCGTTCAGGTCAGCGTAGCGTTCCGCAACATCGCGAAGTCCGGCTCGCGCAGGCCGATTCGGGGGTCCACGTGGTGCAGCAGGGCGGGGCCGGGATGGCGCTCGGCGACGAACGCCTCGTCCGCGGGGCTCTGTTCGTCGTCCACCCACGCGAAGGGCCGGCCCTCGGCGTACGCCACGATCGCCTCCGTCTTCCAGTGCACCCCGTCCGGGCGGTGGGCGAGGAGACGGTCGCCGAAGTCGACGTAGGGGAGCTCGGGGAGTCCGAGGACCGGGGCGATCCAGCGGTTGGCCGCGTCCATCCATGTCGTCGCCCAGCACAGGTCGTAGGGCAGGGCGAGGAGGGCCGGGCCGTGGGACGGGTTGAGCCACACGCGCAGCGGGCGGCCCGGATGCAGGGCCACCCGGATCGTCGTGTAACCCTCGGGGCGGCGCTCCGGCTTCGCCGCGTACGGGTTGAGGGGGCCGTCGACGTCGAGGAAGAGCAGAGGGCGGCTCACCGGATCACCGTACGACAGGGAGGGATGCGGTTCGCTGAAATTTTCTGCGCGCGGCAGGCATAGCGGGGCGCAGCCGCGCGCGTCACAAGGGGCGGAGGGGACGGACACCGGGTCCGTTCCGGGGACGGGCCCCGGGGGCAGCACCCCCCGGGGAAGAGAAGGTGACGATGGATGCCGAGGCGCAGGACAGTTTCCGGGAGTTCGTGGAGCACCGGTCGTCCGCGCTGCTGAAGACGGCCGTGCTGCTCAGCGGCGGCGACCGGCACACCGCCGAGGACCTGCTGCAGAACGCGCTGATCAAGGCGGCCGGGCGCTGGCACCGCATCGACGAGCCCGAGGCGTACGTACGGCAGATCCTCTACCGGCAGCAGATCAGCCGCTGGCGGCTGAAGTGGCCCAGACGCGAGGTCAGCGTCGCCGAGCCGCCGGAGGGCCGTACCGCCGGTGACGACTCGTCGGCCGCCGAGGTGCGCCTGGTGATGCGGGGCGCGCTCGCGCGGCTCACCGCCCGGCAGCGCACCGTGCTGGTGCTGCGCTACTTCGAGGACCTGCCGGAGGCGGACGTGGCCCGCATCCTGGGCTGCTCGGTCGGCACCGTACGGTCCACCACCCACCGCTCGCTCGCCCGACTGCGCACTCTCGCCCCCGAACTGGCCGCCCTCAACGCCCCGAGCCGGCCGTCCCGTGACTACGCACCCGTGGAGGTACGTCCGTGAACGTCGAGGAACTCGTACGGGACTCCCTGCGGGACCTGGCCGGTGAGCAGGGGCCCGCGGCGCCGGGGTTCGCCGACCGCGTGCTGGCCGTGCGCCGCCGCCGTCGCAACCGCAGGTTCGCCTCCGTCGCGGCGGCCACCGCGGCCGTGGTCGCCGTCTCGGTGGCGGTGCCGCAGCTGGTCTCCGGCGGCCGGGACGACGTACGCCCGAGCGGGGTGACCGGGGAGCAGTCGCTGCCGGTGACGGCGATCTCGGCCGGGCGGACCGTCGTCGCCGCCTACTACACGACGACGACCCGGAAGACCGGCAAGGGCGAGGGGGCCGCCGAACGGACCTACCGACTCCTCGACCCCTCCACCGGCCGGTACAAGAAGGACACCCGATGGTCCTACGTCGCCGTCGCGCCGGGCGCCAAGACCGCCGCCGTCCTCGAACGGACTTTGCCCGCGTCCCGGGTCGGGCTGCTCGACCTCACGACAGGGAAGGTCAAGCAGTGGTTCGACATCAGGATGGGGCTCGGCGGACTGTCGTTCTCCCACGACGGGACCAAGCTGGTCATCACGACGTACGACGAGAATCCGGACCACTTGACCGAGGTCAAGAGCGCCGACGGCGGCGCGAACGCCTGGATGGCGGACCGGGTCACGTCCCGGAACGGATACATGATCTTCGACATGGCGAGTCACAACGGATCCTGGTGGCAGATCAAGTCCAGCCGTGATGTCCCGAGCCGCGCCGACCTCGCCTTCACCGACGACGACAAGGCGCTGTACGCGCGGATCATCGGCGGCCGCGACGGCATGGAGGAGTTCTACAACCTCTCCGGTAAGAAGATCGCCGCGCCCGCGAAGGAGAAGTACCTGCGCTGGGACGTCCCGGCCCGGATCTCCCCGAACGGTGAGCTGGCCGCCCTCGGTCTGACCAAAGAGGTCAACATGGGCAAGACGCTCCCCGGCAAGTCCTGGTCCTCGATCCGGAACCCGCTCACCGGCAAGGAGATCACCAAGGTCCGCGGTGCCCACCTGCTCGCCTGGGTCGACGACAAGCGCCTCATCGCCTGGGAACGCACCACGCCCCTCAAGAACGGCAACTTCAAGGACCACCTCGTCCTCGTCACGATCGGCAGCGACAAGGTCGTGCCCCTGAGCGGCGAGCGCGATCCGGACGACGGACCCCAACGCCTGGCCTGGGAACCGGTCTTCGCGGAGCGTTGATTCAGCTTCAGCTTCAGCTTCAGCTGCAGCTTCAGCGAAGCTCTTCGTACGCCGCCAGCAGCCCGTCGACCGCCTCCCGGCCGGCGGGCAGCAGCGGTGCGCGGACCGGGCCCGCGGGCAGGCCCAGCCCGTTCAGCAGGGCCTTCGCCGTGACCGTGCCGGGCAGGCCCGCCGACATCATCAACTCGATGAGCGGGGTGGCCTGTTGCTGGAGGCGGGCCGCCTCCGCCGTGTCGCCCGCGTCGAACGCGTCCAGGACGGCACGCAGTTGGGCCGGGGCGACGTTCGCCACCGTGCTGATGTACCCCGCCCCGCCCACCGCGTACAGCGCGAGGTTGTGCTCGTCGCAGCCCGCGTAGTACGCCAACTCCGTGCGGGCGATGACCTTCTGGGCGGCGAGGAAGTCGTAGGAGCAGTCCTTGACCGCGACGATCCTCGGGTGCTCGGCGAGCCGCAGCAGCGTGTCGGGCTCGATGCGGGTGCCGGTGCGGCCCGGGATGTCGTAGAGGGCGATCGGCAGGCCCGAGGAGTCCGCGATCTGGCGGAAGTGCGCCTCCAGGGCGTCCTGCGGGGGCTTGCTGTAGTACGGGCTCACCAGCAACACCCCGTCCGCGCCCGCCTTTTCGGCCTCCAGGGCGAGTTCGACGGTGTGCCGGGTGTCGAAGGTGCCGATGCCGGTGAGGATCGACGCCCGGGTGCCGACCGCCTCCCGCACCGCCCGGACGAGGTCCGTCTTCTCGGCGTCCGACGTGGTCGGCGACTCGCCCGTGGTGCCGGACAGGACCAGCCCGTCGCAGCCCTCCGCCACCAGCCGCTCGGCGAGCCGCTGCGCCCCGGCCAGATCGAGGGCGCCGCCCTCGGTGAAGGGCGTGATCATCGCGCAGAGGGCGCGGCCGAAGAGCGGGGCGGAGGAGCCGGAGTACGTCATGGGAGTAGTCTCGGCACAGTCATCGTGAAGCTCCACTTAATTCTTCTACGATGTATTGGTAAGCGATACTGAGAGATGGGGTCCGGTGGAGGCCCTATGTCCAAATCGGCCCCTCATGGGTCACCATGGCCAGGACGGTCATCGGCCCCTGGTCATGGGAGGCGTCATGAAGCTCGGCAAGGCACTCGCCACCGGCGTCGCGGAAGAGCGGGACCGCGCGGAGGAACCCGCGCTGGAACTCCCCGAGGAGATCGAGGAACTGCAGGCGCCCGAAGAGGTACCGGCCGCCCGATGAGGTTCCGGCTCCCGGAGGAACGCCCGACGGAGCCGCCGACCGGATACAAGATCGCCCACCCGGTGCTGTCCCACGACGGCACCCGGGCCGGGTTCACCGGGGTGTCGCTGGGCGGCGCGCTGCCGTACGGGGTCCTGGCCGACGCGTCCTGCGTCTACGGCCTGCGGCACCCGGCGCCGCACCGCCGCTGCGACTGCGGCTTCCACTGCGTCCACGACCGTACGACAGCGGAGGCGCTGCTCTGTACCGCCGAGCACCGCGCCGCCGTCCTGCTGGAGGTCTTGGTCCTCGGCCGCTACCTCCGCTTCGAACTCGGCTACCGCTACGCCCGCCAGCGCGTCCGCACCGCCACCGTCGGCCCCTGCGCCTGCGGCGCGACCGCCTCCGCCCTCGCCGACGCCGGCTGGGGCCGGCCGGGCTGGCGCGGCCTCGCCCCGTCCTGCGCGGCCTGCCTGCGCGGCCGTACGTCCGTCTCGCTCGCCTCCTTCGCGCGGCTGGCGGGGGAAGGGCTGCGGGTGGTGGCGGGCAGCGGGAGCGCGGCGCCGGCGGACCTCGGCGTGTCCCGCGGCGGGAGCACGGCAGCGGCGGACCTCGGTGTCTCCGAACTCGCCGCGGAGGCCGCCCTGTTGCAGGCGCGCCTCGACTGGTTCCAGACCCAGCTGGCCAGGCTGGGGGAACGCGGGCCGGAGGCGGGTTCGCAAGGGTAGCGGAGGCGGGTCCGGGTACTCGGACGGTCCGAAACCGAGAGGAGGCGGACACCGTGACCCAGACCCAGGAGCCCGGGCAGGCTCAGCACTCCGTCGGCGAACTCGTCGGCCAGGCCACCGAACAGCTCTCCCAGCTCGTACGGCAGGAAGTGGCCCTCGCCAAGGAGGAGCTCGCCGAGAAGGGGCGGCGGGCCGGACGCGGCGGCGGCATGATCGGCGCCGCCGGCGCGATCGCCTACGCCGGCCTGCTCGCCCTCGCCGCCACGGCCGCCGCCGCCCTCTCCCTGACGCTGCCCGTCTGGGCCGCGGCGCTCATCGTGACGGCCGTGCTGTTCGCGACCGCCGCGCTGCTCGCCGCGCGCGGCCGTGCCCAGCTCCGCCGCGCCGCACCCCCCACGCCCGAGGAGGCCCTCGGCAGCGTCAGGGCCGATGTCGAGGAGATCAGGGAAAGGGCGCATCGATGACGGACCGGACGACGCCGGGTGTGGGCAGCGAAGCCCAGGGCAGCGGGGCCAAGGGCCCCGAGGAGCTGCGCGAGCAGATCGAGCAGACCCGCAGCCAACTGGGCGACACAGTGGAGGAGTTGGCAGGAAAGATGGACGTGAAGGGCCGAGCGCGGGCTCGGGCGGCCGACCTGAGGGACAAGGCGGGCGCGATGACCGTGCAGTTGCGCAGCACCGCGGCACAGGCCGGTCACACGGCCCACGACCGGGCCACGCAGGCCCGGCACACGGTGCAGGACAAGGCCACGCAGGTCGGCCACAAGGTTCAGGACCGGGCCACGCGGACCGGCCATCAGACACAGGACCGGGCGACGAAGGCCGGTCACGAGCTGCAGCACCGGGTCGAGCACAGCGTTCCGCAGCCCGCTCGGGGCGTCGTCCAGGCGGCCGTCCGGCATCCGCGCCCGGCGCTCGTCATCGGCGCGGCCCTCGCCGCGGTGGTCGTGGTGTCATGGCGCTACCCCAAGAAGTGACTTGACCTGAATCGCGGTTGAGGTTGGAGGGTCGTCGGTAGACGCATCCGGCACTCGAACAGCGGAGACCGACATGACCCGTCGTACCGGCGACCACCCCGACCTGACCGACCCGCGCGTCGGCGCGCCCCTCTTCAGCACCTGGCGCGTCGGCACCCCCGAACGGCAGCGCCTGGCGGTGGAGGCGATCGCGCGGACCTGGGAGCGCCGGGACTGGCCGACCCCTGGTCTGCTCGGCTACCACGTCTACGCCGGGCACGACGGCTCCACCCTGCTGCACCACTCGCAGTGGACCAGCGAATCGGCGTACGAGGCGTTCGTGAAGACCCGACGGCAGGAGCGCGTCGACGAGGTCGACACCGCCGTACCGGGCATCGAGCGGGTCCGGCTCGATCGCTTCCGCCGCTACCGCAGCGGCACCGGGGAGGGCGACACACGCGTGCCGGGGTGCATCGTCGTCGTCGACGTCGAGTTCGAAGGGCCCGATCCGCAGCGGCAGCGCGCCTGGGTCGACGCCGTCTTCGAGGCGCTGGAGAACGAGCCTGCCCCGCACCCCGGCGGCATAGGCGCCCACTTCCATCTCAGCACCGACGGAACGCGCGTCCTCAACTACGCCGAGTGGGAGACCGCCCAGGCGCACATCGACGCCCTGGCCGCCCCCGGCGACGGTGTCGGCTCGGCGACCGAGTTGTGGAAGCGGGTCCAGAACTTCCCGGGGCTGAAGGGCAGTACGGTCAGCCGGTACGAGCACGTGCTCGGGCTGATCCCCGCCTGACACGCCGAGGCCCGGCTGAACTCGTCGTCCAGCCGGGCCCGTTGAGCCACCGCGCGGTTACGGCTTGAAGCGCAGGACCTGCGGGTCGTGGTCGCTGATCTGGTCGTTGAACTCCGAGTTGATGTGCACGCTGTCGTACTCGAAGTCACAGCCGCGCCGGATCGACGGGGAGACCAGGATCTGGTCCAGGACCTGGGTGTTGCCCTGGTAGACGTACGAGTAACGCTCGCTCTTCGGCAGCGACTTGATCGCCGACCACAGGGCGCCGTCCGTCTCCAGGATCTTGGCGGTGTCGGAGAACTCGAAGTCGTTGATGTCGCCGAGGGCGATGACGTCCGCGTTCTTCTGGGTGTCGAGGATGTCCTCGACGAACGCGTTGACCAGGGTCGCCTGCTTGTGGCGCTGCACCTCCGAGCTGCGCGGCACCGGCTGGGTCGCCGAGGTCAGACCGTAGTCGCCGCCCTTGGAGTTGAAGTGGTTGGCGATCACGAAGACCGTGCGGCCACGGAAGACGAACTCGCCGACCAGCGGCTTGCGGCTGGACGTCCAGGCCTCGTTCGTCGGGTCGATGCGGCCGGGGGAGACCGTCAGGGCCGCCTTGCCGCGCTCCCTCGTCACCCCGACCGCCGTGGTGGCGTCGCCGCCCGCGCGGTCGGTGAAGGAGACGCGCTCCGGGTTGAAGAGGAACACCTGGCGGATGTTGCCGCCCGGCTCACCGCCGTCGGTGTCGTTGGCCGGGGTGATGGAACGCCAGTCGTACTTCGGGCCACCCGCCGTGACGATCGCGTCGATCAGCTTGTTCACCGTCACGTCGGCGGCGACCGTGCCGTCGTCCGTCGCGCCGTTGTTGTCCTGGATCTCCTCCAGGGACACGATGTCGGGCGACTGCAGGTTGTTCACGATCGCGGCGGCGTGCGCGGCGAAGGTGGTGTCGGACGGGTCGAGGTTCTCGACGTTGTACGTCGCGACCGCGAGCTCGCCGCGCTTCTGCTTCTGGGTCGTCTCGCGCTCGGTGCCGCCGCTCTTCAGCGTGCCGATCGTGTTGGCGACGAGGGTGTAGCCGCCGAACTGGTTGTAGTCCAGCGGGCCGGTGGTGGCGCCCTCCAGGACGTCGCCGACGTTCGCCTTCGGGAAGGCGGAGGTCGCGCCGAGCGACTGGATCTGGAGCCGGCCGGTGTTCTGGGAGTCGTAGGAGCCGTAGACCGTGCCGCCGCGGCGGTTGGCGTTCTCGTGCGGCTTCACCGTCACCCACAGCTCGGTGTACGGGTCGCTGGCGCCGACCACGCGGGTGTCGGCGACCTGGACGTTCTCGCCCTCCAGGGACTCGTAGTAGTCCAGGGCGTACTTCGACGGCTCCAGGGTCAGGCCGTTGATCGAGTTGTTCGCGGCGGCGTCACCGGCCGGGGCATAGGCGGCCGGGACCGATGCGGCGTCCACGACCACGGGGGCCGGGACGGCGTTGCCGCTGGAGACGACCGTGGTGGTCGGCTTGGTGATCTCGGTGATCGACTGGTTGCCGGAGGTGGTGCCGCCGGGGACGTACTCCGAGACCGTGCCGGACACCGTGACGAGGTCGCCGACGGCGACGCCCTTCGGGGTGGAACTGGTGAAGACGAAGACGCCCTCACTGGTGGCGGGGTTGTCGTCCGCGTTCGGGTCCTGGATCCAGAAGCCCTTGGACGAGCCGTACGTACGGATGCCGGTGACGATGCCGGACACATCCGCGACCTTCTGGCCGGCGTACGGGGATATTCGGGTGGTGCCCTGGATGTCATGGATGCGCACGGAGTCCGCGTGCGCGGGGGAGATCAGGGCGACCGTGGACGCGGCGGAGCACACGGCGGCGACGGTGAGCGCGGCGAGGCGCGCGGAAGACTTGCTCGGCAACGGAATCCCTCCGGGGACGTTCTTGCGCCGGGACGAGGGTGGAGCGTGGAACGGTGGGAGCCGCGACCGGTGGGGCGGAGGCGACGCGCGTAGAAGGTAGCGTGCACAGATGCCAGGGCGGTGAACAGGTGTGCAGTGAGTTTCTACGCGCGTAATCTCCTGCGTGATCACGTCAGTTGTCAAGGTTTCGGCCATGTACGGGGCCTGGCGGGGAGATGAACCGGGCGGCATGGGTCCAAATCCGTCTAGGCTGAGCGGCTGAGTGGTAAGACGCGATGTCTAGGAGAAGCAGCCGATGTCAGACAGCTCCCCCCTGCCGCCGGTGCGGCTGCACCCCGAAGCGGAGCTGGCGCGGGACGCGCTGTCCACGCCGCTGCTCTCCCGGGCCGCCCGGCTGGCCCGCTGGGCTTCTCCCGAGACCCGCGTCGACGCGGGCGGCGGACTGATCGAGGAGCAGCTCCCCGCCGCCGTCGAGTTCCTCGGCCTGACCGGCGACGACGCCGCGGCCTGGGCGAGCGAGGCCTGGCGGGTCGCGATCGACACCGGGCTCGTCGAGATCACCGACGAGGAGGAGGGCACAGTCGCGGCCGGCGAGGACCTCGCCCTGCTCACCGGCGGCTCCCCGCAGGACGTGCTCGGGGTGTGGCTCGGCGCGCTGGACACGGTCGTCGCCGACGCGAGCGTGCCCGACCTCGACGATCTGGTGGACGCCATGGACGAGGGCGGCGCGATCGACCTCTCCTCCCTCGACTGGGACCCGGAGGCCGAGGCCGACTTCCTCGACGGTGTGCTCGGCAACCTCTATCTGCTCACCGTCAACGAGGACGGCCCCGGTGACCGGCCGGTGCCGCTGCCCGCGCTCGCCGCGTCCATGATCGTGCCCAACGACATGGGGGAGCCCACCAACGACGTCCTCGAACAGGTCTCGGACGCGATGATGCGCCTCGACGACCAGTTCCGGGTCCTGGAGCCGATCGGGCTCGTCGAGTACCAGCCCGTCGACGAGGCGCTCATGGCCGACGCCGACGAGGAGCCCGCCGCGCCGGTCGACGACACCGACGTCTCCCGCTACGGCATGGTGCGGCTCACCCCGCTCGGGCTGTACGGGCTCCGGGCCCGGCTGCTCGAGGCCGGGTTCGCGGCGCCCGCCGTCGGGGACCTCGTCGACAAGGGCGCGGACGTCCTGCTCGACGGCACCGCGAGCTTCCCGCCCGGGGCCGCGCAGGCCGAGACCGAGCAGTGGCTGGACCGGCGTGAACCCCTCGCCGCCGCCCGGGAGTTGCTGGCCGCCAGCCGGGGCGGGGACGCGGGCGCACCGCTGCGTCGGCTGCGCTGCCAGCAGGCACTGTCCCTGGTGGGGCCGGAGGCCGAACCGGCGCTGCGGGCGGTCCTCGACGACCCGGAGCTCGGCGGCCTGGCCCGCGTCTGGCTGACCGAGCGCGGCGCCACCGACGTACCGCCGCCCTCGGAGGCGATGATCTTCTGGCTCACCGTCGACACCGTCGCCGCACAGCTCGCCGCCGAGGGCAACTCCGAGGAGCTGCAGGGGCTCGTGGAGGGTCTCGCCCAGCAGCACAGCGGGTTCTTCGCCGCCGCGTGGCGGGTGGACCACCCGGCCACCGCGGACGTGCTGGAGGCGATGGGGCGGCTGCACCCGGACAAGAAGATCGCGAAGGAAGCCAGGAAGGCGGCCTTCAAGGCGCGTTCCCAGCAGGGGAGTTGACATGGTTGTGGCGGGGAGGTCACTGACCTCCCCGCCACACCACTCAGTCGTTCACTGCTTCAGTCGTTCACTACCTCGGTCGTGCACTGTTTCCGCGGTGCACTGCCTCAGCAGTGGTAGCTCGTCGTGTGCTTGAACGACGACGTCGCTCCGTTGAAGCCGTACGTGCCCCGGTAGGCCGGCGGATTCTGGAACTCGCCGACGATGGTGATCGTGTTGGCGCAGGAGCCCTGACCGGTACGCTTCGCGTCCAGGCGAATCGTCTCGCCCACGAAGCCGCCCGTGACGTCCCAGGGGGCGCCGCAGATGCCGGAGGTGATCTTGCCGCCGGTCACGACGTGCGGGTAGGTGTTGGGGTTGTACTTCACCTCGATGGCGAAGGTCACCGCCCCGTTGTGCAGTTCCAGCTCGACGGACGTGGAGACCGCCTCGGGGGACACGTCCTGCGGTGAGGCGAACGCCTCGTCACGTGTCTTGACTTCCGCGCCCTGGGGGTTGTGGAAGCGGTGTTCGGAGCCGGTCTGGCTCTTCTGCCGCTTGGCCTGCGTGGTCATGCTGATTCCCTCTTCCCGTGCGGGTATTGAGTGACCGTCAGGCCAGCTGCTCGGCGATCTCCACCCGCAGCAGTGCGCGAACGTTCTCGATGTGGTTGACCACGGTGACGACCGAGGAGCCCGCGAAGAGCAGACCGGTCGCGACGTTGTCGAGGGAGGTCACCAGCGAACCGGAGTCGCCGCCCGCCGAGATGGTCGTCGTCAGGACCTGGTCCTTGAACCTGGCCGTTCCCGCCGTGCCGTAGTTGACGTCGATCGTGGCGTCGGTCGCGATGATCCGGCCGAAGCTGATGTTCGTCGTACGGCCGGTCTTCTTCACCAGGTCGCCGACCGCGACGTTGGCCTTGCGCCGCCAGGCGCGCGGCGCACCGCTGAAGTACTGCTCACGGGTGGCGTCCTGGAACTCCACCGATCCGAGCGCGCAGTCCACGACGTTGTTGTGGCGATCCACCGGGATCTGCGGCGCGAACTGGATCGGGATGAACCGGTCCAGGGTCGCGATACGGTCCGCCGGGTCCGTGCCGCCGTCGAACGTGCCGGGCTGCAGGATCGGGCTGCCCAGCTGGGCGCGGTTGGAGTCGGCCAGCACGTGGTTGTTGGAGAGGATGTAGAACTTCGCCGGTGTGCCGAGGCCGGGACCCGGCGGGTCCACGGAGGCGCCCGGCAGGAAGTCGTACACCACGCTGCCCAGCGTGCCCGCGGTCACCCGTACGTTGCCGACCGAGAAGCCGGAAGGGGACGGGCGCATACGGCGCTTGAGAAGCTGCGGCTCGAACTGTCCGAGCCCGCTGAGCTCTTCCAGCAACGGCTGTGACAGGCCCGCGAGTTGCTCGGACATGCTGCCGTCGGACTGGTAGGAGGCACTGCGGTCCTCGGAGCGGCCCGAGGTCCTGCGCTGCTGCTGACGCTGCGCGGCGACATGGCCGACCGCGATCACGTCGGTGGGGGTTCCGTCGTCCATCACCTGCGGGATGACATCCCGCTCGGCGAGCTGGGACTCCGGAACCTTCTGGGTCACGAACACCAGCACGGCTGCTTCGCCCGTGGCCTGTCCGTCGATCCACTTCACGCCGTGGCCGAAGCCCACGACGTTGGCCAGCGGCGACTGCGGCCGCAGGAAGTCTGAATTCGCTTGCTGGCGGGAGCTGTCACTCAGCTGACCACCAGTCGGTCCTCGCATCATTTCGGGCTGGCTCACGCCAGGCCACCTTTCGGTTTTCGGCTCCGGGTTCCTTACGGGCCGCGGCGCGGTGACTCAGCGCACAGGGTTCACAAGGCTCACAAGTCCTCTGCCTGAGCGCTCACTTCACCGATCGCGAGCACGCGCACCGGTACGCCGTCGAGCTCGTCCGGAACCACGTCTTCTCGAAGGAGCCGGTCACGGGGCACTTTCCGGGTGACGAAGACGATGATCACGTCCTGTCCCGAGTGCTCGTCCCTCCCGGTGCCGACTCCACTCACGTCGGCCGGCTTCATGAGCCGGCCTTCACGGAGGCGACTCACCCGCTCTGCGTCCATCGGGCTCGCCTCCCTTTCGGGTGGTGCTCTTCCGGTCTATGTCCCGGGGGCCCGAGAGTCAAGGCATTCTGAAATGAATCACGAATTTCATTACGATTCGCCCCTGTTGACCTTTATTGTCAAGATGATTCCGCCCGTTGGTTCGAAACAGAGGTGGTCTGGCGGATTCACGGAAGCGGGTCCCTCGAAGCCGCTCCCTGTTCAACTTCCGTTCAGGCGTGGGCGGGACGGTGACGCCGACCCGAGGTCCGCCACCTCCCACGGCACACCCACCGCCACACAGGAGACACCATGTCGCTCACCCGCAGGGACTTCGCCAGAAACTCCGCGATCACCGGTGCCGGTGTCGCGCTGGCCGGCAGCGTCGGCGCCCTCGCCACCGCGCCGCAAGCCCTCGCGTCCACCGACATCGACGCCGAGAGCGGGGCGGACGCTCGCGGCGGAGTCGGCTACGGGCCCCTGATCCCCGACCCCGACGGCATCCTCGCGCTGCCCGCCGGCTTCAAGTACCGCGTCATCACCTACAGCGGCAAGACCAAGCTGGAGTCGGGCGAGATCACCCCGTCCAACCACGACGGCACGGCCACCTTCGACGGCCCCCGCGGCACCACCCTCCTCGTCAACAACCACGAGCTGAAGGGCCCGCGCGCCAACTGGAAGTACCCCGTCCCGCTCACCGAGGGCCTCGTCTACGACCCCGCCGCGTCCGGCGGCTGCACGGTCGTCGAGGTCCGCCCCGACGGACGGGTCGCCGAGTGGGTCGGCATCGCGGGCACCTCCACCAACTGCGCGGGCGGGCGCACCCCTTGGGGCACCTGGCTGACCTGCGAGGAGACCGAGGACAAGGCCGGCTCCAACGGCATGACCAAGGACCACGGCTACGTCTTCGAGGTCGACCCGATCGACCACCGTGCCAACCGCGACCCCAAGCCCCTGAAGTTCTTCGGCCGTTACGCCCACGAGGCCGTCGTCATCGACCCGAAGCGCGGCCACGCCTACCTCACCGAGGACGCGGCCAGCCCCAACGGCCTGCTCTTCCGCTGGACCCCGCCCCAGGGCTTCGAGCACGGACGCGGCAAGCTGCGCACCCTCGCCGACGACGCCGGCGCCCTCCAGGCCTTCAAGTGCTTCGACTCCGGCGGCCAGTTCGTCGACGACCTCTCCCGCGCCACGAAGATCGGCACCGTCTACGGCGTCGACTGGGTCGACGTCCCCGACCGCGACGCCAAGACCGTCGCCGTCCGCAAGCAGTTCACCGCAGGCCAGGTCACCCGCGCCCGCAAGCTGGAGGGCATGTGGTGGGGTGATGGCGGCGCCTACATCGTCTCCTCCTTCGCCCGCGCGGAGAGCCCCGTCCAGCACGACGGCCAGGTCTGGTTCTACGACCCCAAGCGCCGCACCCTCACCCTGAAGGTGCTCCTCGGCGTCAACCCCGACCCCTCCGTCGACGGCGCCTTCGACGGCCCCGACAACATCACCGTCTCCCCGTACGGCGGCCTCGTCATCGCCGAGGACGGCGAGGGCATCCAGCACCTCTTCGGCGCCACGGACAGCGGCAAGACGTACCCGATCGCCCGCAACGAACTCAACAACGGCACCGAAGAGGCGCCCGAGTACAGCGAGTTCACCGGCGTCACGTTCTCCTGCGACGGAAAGATCCTGTTCGCCAACATCCAGGAGCCGGGCATCATGCTCGCCATCACCGGCCCCTGGAAGCGCCAGAAGCGCGGCTGACATTAATTGAGTCGCTCGCCCGCGGCACGCCTCCTAGAGTGAAGAACGTCCAGGTGCGAAGGCAGGACCTACTTCCACTCATAATGGGGCGGCCGCGGGTTCGAGTCCCGCCATCGGTACAACGCGCCGGTGTAGCTCAGGGGTTAGAGCACCTAATGTCGGTTCCGCCGACCTGAACTCTGGACACCACAACTTCATGCACCTCCCGGTGCGAACTTTTTGAACTCGGGGAGGCGCAGCTCAAGGTGGGTGCCCGGTGCGCAGGCAGCGGATACTTCCGGAACTGGTGGGGTAAAACCTCGTGCGGGTTCGAATCCCGTCATCGACTCAGGGTCGATGTGGCGGAACGGAAGACGCGCCAGTCTGTTCCCGCAGCCGACTTCGAACTCGGGCACCCTCCTTTTGCTGCGCCTCCCTCCGAACCCATTGTGAATTCGGGGGAATTCAGCATGTCGCGATTCAACAGGAAGACGGCACGGGCGCAGCCCACTTCGCGCGTCACCTCCACGGGCCGCATTCTGCGCACCTTCCAGGGTGGCCGAGGCCGTGAGCGGGACGCGCGCTCCGAGCTTTTTCTGCTCGCCGTCGCCAACTTCGTCTCCCAGCAGACCTTCTACGAGACCGGCGCCGACCGCGACGACCGGTTCGCGACACTCGTGCGGGAGCTCGCCGTCACCGACCCGGAGTGGACCGCGGGGCTGCTCGGCTGGCTGCGCGGCGAGGGCAACCTCCGTACCGCCTCCGTCGTCGGCGCCGCCGAGTACGTGAAGGCGCGCCTCGACGCGGGCGCCACCGGCGGCCCCTCCAACCGGCAGGTCGTCGACTCCGTGCTCCGGCGCCCGGACGAGCCCGGCGAGCTGCTCGCGTACTGGACGGCGACCTACGGCCGCAACGTGCCCAAGCCCGTCAAGCGCGGCGTCGCCGACGCCGTACGACGTCTCTACAGCGGAAAGTCCCTGCTGAAGTACGACACCGCGGCCAAGGGCTACCGCTTCGGCGACATCCTCAACCTGGTGCACGCGACGCCCGACGCGGACAAGCCGTGGCAGGGCGAGCTGTTCCGGTACGCCCTCGACCGCCGGCACAACCCGGACACGGCCGTGCCGCCCGCGTCGAACCGGACGCTGGTCGCGCACCGTGAGCTGATGGCGCTGCCGGTCGCCGAGCGGCGTGCGGTCGTCACCTCCGCGGGCGGTGCCGAGCGGCTCGCCGCGGCCGGGATGACCTGGGAGGCGCTGGCCGGCTGGCTGCAGGGGCCGATGGACAAGGCGGCCTGGGAGGCGGTCATTCCGTCCATGGGCGCGATGGCGCTCGTGCGCAATCTCCGCAACTTCGACCAGGCCGGCGTCTCCGACGAGGTCGCGGCCCAGGTCGCGGCCCGGATCAGCGACCCGGCGGAGGTGGCGCGGTCGCGGCAGTTCCCCTTCCGGTACCTCGCCGCGTACCAGCACGCGCCGTCGCTGCGCTGGGCGTTTCCGCTGGAGCAGGCGCTCGGCCACTCGCTGGCCAACGTGCCCGCGCTGCCCGGCCGGACGCTCGTCCTCGTCGACCGCTCGGGCTCGATGTGGGGTCCGCTGTCGGGGCGCTCGCAGCTCAACCGGGCGGACGCGGCGGCGATCTTCGGCACGGCGCTCGCGCTGCGCGCGGAGCGGGCGGACCTGGTGCAGTTCGGCACCACCAGCGCCGAGGTGCGGTTCCGCAAGGGTGAGTCGGTGCTCAAGATCCTGGAGCGCTTCGGCAACCTGGGCGGCACCGACACCACGGGCGCGGTGCGCCGGCACTACCGGGGGCACGACCGGGTGCTGATCGTCACCGACGAGCAGTACGCGTACAGCCACTACGGCGACCCGACCGAGCAGGTCCCCGCCGATGTGCCGGTCTACACCTGGAACCTGGCCGGCTACCGGGCGGGCCACGGCCCGTCGGGCAAGGCGAACAGGCACACCTTCGGGGGCCTGTCGGACGCGGCGTTCCGGATGGTTCCGCTGCTGGAGAGCGCTCGCGACGCCGACTGGCCGTGGGCGGCCTGAGGCCGGACGAGCAGGCAGGGGGTGGCCCGCACTTCACGGGGGGTGCGGGCCACACCCTTGTCCGCGCCCAGGACTGACATCTAACATTTCAGTTGTGGAGGCCATACCGCGTACGTTGCTCAGGGACCGCGCCTACGCGGCGATCAGGGACGCCATCGTGGCCGGGGAGCTGGAGCCCGGCGCGGTCGTGCGGGACGCCGATCTCGCAGAGCGGCTCGGGTTGTCGCGGGCGCCGGTGCGGGAGGCGTTCTCGCGGCTGGTCGACGAAGGGCTGCTGGAGAGCAAGCCGCAGAGCTACACGCGGGTGACGCCGGTCGTGGCCGCGGACGTACGGGACGCCGCCGCGGTCGTCGGCGCCATGCACGAGCTGGTCACCCGGATCGCCGTGCCCCGGTTGTTCGCCGCGGACATCGAGGCGATGCGCACGGCCAACGAGCGGTTCGCCGCGGCCGTCGGCGCGGGTGACGTGGACGGCGCGCTCCAGGCCGACGACGACCTCCACGACGTCCTCGTCCGCGTCAGCGGCAACCGTGCCGCCGCCGCGACCGCCGCCCGCTACACCCCCCTCATCCGCAGACTGGAACGCCGCCGCTTCGGCGAGGGCGGCAATTGCCGCTCGGCCGGGCTGCACGAGCGGCTCATCGCGGCCTGCGCGGCCGGTGACGTGGACGCGGCGGTGCGGGTCACCGCGGAGATCTGGCGCGGGCTGGCCGAGCTCGCGGACAGCGACTGACGACCAGAGAGGCTCCCCATGTCCCTTTCCTCGTACGAGCGTTACCCCCTCCTCTTCGGACCCTCGCCCGTCCACCCCCTGGAACGGCTCACCGCGCACCTCGGCGGCGCGTCCCTGTGGGCCAAGCGTGAGGACTGCAACTCCGGGATCGCGTACGGCGGGAACAAGACGCGCAAGCTGGAGTACCTCGTCGCCGACGCCCTCGCCCAGGGCTGCGACACCCTCGTCTCCATCGGCGGCGTCCAGTCCAACCACACCCGGCAGGTCGCAGCCGTCGCCGCCCGCGCCGGGCTCAAGTGTGTTCTCGTGCAGGAGAGTTGGGTGGACTGGCCGGACGCGGTCTACGACAAGGTCGGCAACATCCTGATCAGCCAGCTGGTGGGGGCCGATGTACGGCTGGTGCGGGCCGGGTTCGGAATCGGGTTCAAGGAGAGCTGGGAGCAGGCGCTCCGGGAGGTCGAGGAGTCGGGCGGCACGCCGTACGCCATCCCGGCCGGTGCCTCCGACCACCCGCTCGGCGGCCTCGGCTTCGCCGGATGGGCGTACGAAGTCGCCGAGCAGGAACGGGAGTTGGGGGTCTTCTTCGACACCGTCGTGGTCTGCTCGGTGACCGGCTCCACCCAGGCGGGCATGGTCGCCGGGTTCGCCGCGCTGGAGGAGACGGGCGGCCGGCCGCGGCGGGTGCTCGGCATCGACGCCTCGGCGAAGCCCGCCGCCACCCGGGAGCAGATCGCCAGGATCGCCCACGCGACCGGCCGACTCATCGGTGTCAAAAGGGAGTTGACGGTGGACGACGTCGAGCTGGACGAGCGCTATCACGCCGGCGTGTACGGCATCCCCGACGACACCACCCTCGCCGCGATGCGCCTCGCCGCCCGCACCGAGGGGATGGTCACCGACCCCGTCTACGAGGGCAAGTCGATGGCCGGGATGATCGACCTCGTCGAGCGCGGCGAGATCGGGCCGGATGCGACGGTGCTGTACGCGCACCTGGGCGGGCAGCCGGCGCTGAACGCGTACAGCGCGCTGTTCTAGCCGACGGGGCGGGGCGGGGTCAGGGTTCGAGGTCGACCACTCCCTTGCCGGTCGCGATGTCGAACGGCACGGAGACCTGGTCGTGGGTGATCAGCCATTCGCCGCCGGTCTTCCGGAGGCAGTAGGTGACCCTGACCCACATGCCGTCGATCGCCGTCCCGCCCTTCAGGGTGCCGCCGAGACGGCCGAAGGCGTGCCCGAACGCGAGGTCGTCGCCCACGCTGAGCGTCAGGTCGCGGATCTCGTACCTGACCGTCTCGAATCCCGTGAACACGGGCTCCCAGTTCTTGAGTTTGGCCTCGACGCCCACGTGCTGGAGCGGTGGCTGGACGTCGAAGGACACGATGTCCGGCGCGTAGAGCGGCCGCAGGGCGTCGGGGTCCTTGGCCTGGAGACCCTCGATGAGCTTCTCGATGTTCCGGCGGATCGCTGCTTCCTCGTTGCTCATGTCTTCGTTTCCCATGAACTCGACGGTATGACCGTGCAGTTATCTTGTCCAAGACCGATATCGCTATGGGGTTATGCATCCGGAGGCATGATGGAGCTGAGCGCGCTCAAACAGTTCCTGGTGGTGGCGCGACTGGAGCACCTCAGCCGGGCCGCCGAGGAGTTGCGCCTCGCCCAGCCGTCGCTGAGCCGGACCATCGCCCGGCTGGAGAGCGAACTGGGCACCCCGCTGTTCGACCGGGGCGGCCGGCTCCGGCTGAACGACAGCGGCAGGATCTTCCGCGACCACGTCGAACGTGCCCTGGGCGAACTCGACGCGGGCCGGCGTGCCGTCGCCGAGGCCGGCGGCGACGGGCCGGGCGTCGTACGGCTGGCGTCGGAGACCTTCCTCACCCTCTCGGGACCGCTGGCCGCCTACAAGCGCGCGCATCCCGCCGTCGAGATCGCGCTGCACTGGTCGCCGCCCGAGGACATGGCCCGTCGGCTGCGCGCCCAGGAGGTCGACCTGTGCCTCGCCTCGCAGCCGATCCCCGCCGAAGGGCTGGAGTCCGTGGCGCTGTTCGAAGAACCGGTGGGCGTGGGCACACCGCTCGGCCATCCGCTGGCCGGGCGCACGTCCGTCACCATCGACGAACTCGCCGACCAGCCCTTCGTCACCGCCCGCGAAGGGCACTGGCTGCGGCGGCTGCTCGACCGGCTCTTCGCGGCGCGGGGCCTCACCCCGCGGATCGTCTGCGAGACCGACGAGCACAGCGCCATCGCCGATCTGATCAGCGCGGGCCTCGGCATCGGCCTCGCCCCCGCGATCGCCCGCCGCAGTGCCACGCAGGCGCCGGTCGCCTGGATCCCGGTGGACAGCCCGGACTGCCGCCGCACGGTCACGCTGCACTGGGGCGCCCAGAACCATCTGCCGGCCGCCGCCCGGTTGATGCGTACGGTGATCACCGAGTGGGAGTGGGAGGCGGGGGACGGCCGCGGCGGGCTGCGTCCCCTCTAGGCGTCGTCGTCGAAACGGCGCGGCCGCCCTTGCGCCTGTCAGGCGGGGGCGGCCGTTCCGGGGCGGTGGCTTACGGGGCCGGGGCGGTGGCTTACAGGGCCTGGGCGGCCGGCTTCACCATTCCCCGGACCGTGCGCGACTTCACGAAGTCGCCCATCGCCGTCATCTCCCACTCGCCGGAGAACTGCTTGATCAGCTTGGCCATCATCACGCCGGTCTGGGCCTCGGCGTTGGTGAGGTCGAAGCGGACCAGTTCCTCGCCGGTGGCGGCGTCCAGGAGGCGGCAGTAGGCCTTGGCGACCTCGGTGAACTTCTGGCCGGAGAAGGAGTTCACCGTGAAGACCAGGCCGGTGACCTCCTGCGGGAGGCGGCCGAGGTCGACGACGATCACCTCGTCGTCGCCACCGCCCTCACCCGTGAGGTTGTCGCCGGAGTGCTTGATCGCGCCGCCGACGATCGACAGCTTGCCGAAGTAGCAGCTGTCGATGTGGTTGCGCTGCGGGCCGTAGGCGATGACCGAGGCGTCCAGGTCGATGTCCTTGCCGCGGTACGCCGGCTCCCAGCCCAGGCCCATCTTGACCTGGGAGAGCAGCGGGCGGCCGCCCTTGACCAGGGACACGGTCTGGTTCTTCTGGAGGCTGACGCGGCCCTTGTCGAGGTTGATCTTCCCGGTGCCGGGCGCGTGCGCCGGCGGCGGGGGCGTGCTCATCGGCGGGGCCGGCGGGGTGACCGGGGTCTGGAGCGTGGGCTGCGGCGGGGCGACCGGCTGGGGCGGTGCCACCGGGGCCGGGGCCGGTTCCTCGACCGTCACGCCGAAGTCGGTGGCGATGCCGGCCAGGCCGTTGGCGTAGCCCTGGCCGACCGCGCGGGCCTTCCAGGCGCCGTTGCGCAGGTAGATCTCCACGACCACCAGCGCCGTCTCGGTGCCGAGCTGCGGGGGCGTGAAGGTGGCGAGGACGGAGTTGTCGTCGGCGTTGCGGATCGTGGCCGTCGGTTCGATGCCCTGGAAGGTCTGGCCGGCGGCGTCCGGGCTCGCCGTGACGACGATCTTCTCGATGCCCGGGGGGACGGCGGCGGTGTCCACGATGATCGCGTCCGGCGCCGCGCCGCCGCCCGAGCGGTAGGTCACGCCCGGGCCGTTGGGCTGGTTGTAGAAGATGAAGTCGTCGTCGGAGCGCACCTTGCCGTCGGCGGTGAGCAGCAGGCCCGATACGTCGAGCCGCACCGGGGCGGCGACGTCCACCGTCACGCGCGCGGTGGAGAGAGGGATGTTCGAGCCGGGGGTCATAGCTGTCATGACCGGTGAACGATCCAGCCCGCTTTACCGTTCCCTTACCCGCGACCGTTCGGAGCGGCACGCGGATTCAGCGGCGGTTTCGGGGGTGGTTCCGGGCCGTGCGCTCGTTGCCGCGCTTGTAGTTGCCGGTCCAGCGGGCCATGACGAGCTGGGGGTCGGCGGCGGACTCCACCTCGGCGAGGAACTGCGCGGCTCGGGGGCCGTGGAGGGTGGTCGCGGGGCGGTGGTGGTGGGTGATGTGGACGGTTCCGTTGGCGTGGGCTTCGTAGCCGAAGCCGTGTGGGGTTGGCATGGCGGGATGGTAGGGGGCGGGGTGGGGGTGGGCGCCAAGGGTTTTCGCCCACCCCCACCTACCGGGAACCCCCTACGGCACCACCACGATCTTCCTGCCCACCCCCGCCGCGAACTGTTCCAGCGCCTCCGGGTACCGGTCCAGCGGGATGCGGTCGCTGATGAAGACCTCCGGGTTCAGCACCCCGTTCGCGAAGAGTTCCGCCGCGCGCTCGAAGCTGTGCAGGACCGCCATGGAGCCGGTGATGGTGATCTCCTGGTTGTAGATGCGGTACGGGTCGATCGTCACCTTCGTCGCGTAGTCCGCCACGCCGAACTGGAGGAACGTGCCGGCCTTGGCCACCCGGTCCAGGCCGTCCTGGATCGCCGCCGCGTTGCCCGTGGCGTCGATCACCAGGTCCCAGCCCTGCGGGCGGTCCAGCTCGTCCGCGTGCGCCGCGGAGGCCGAGACGCCGAGCCGGCGGGCCGTCTCCAGGCGGGCCGGGTTCACGTCGATCACGTCCACGCTCGCCGCGCCCGTCCGCTTGGCCAGCTCCAGCATCATCAGGCCCATCGTGCCGGAGCCGTAGATCAGCACATGGGCGCCCAGCCGCGACTGGAGGACGTCGTAGCCGCGTACCGCGCACGACAGCGGTTCCACCAGCGCCGCGTCCTGGGTGCGGACGTGGTCGGGGAGGCGTACGCAGTTCGCGACCGGGGCGAGCGCGTAGGTCGCCGCGCCGCCCGCCGTCGTCACGCCGATCGCCGCCCAGCGCTCGCAGACGTTGTTGTGGCCGGTACGGCAGTAGCGGCACTCGTGGCAGTAGAGGGAGGGGTCCACCGCCACCCGGTCGCCCACGGACAGTTCCGTGACCTGGGTGCCCACCCCGACCACCTCGCCGGCGAACTCGTGGCCCGGCACGATCGGCAGCTTCGGGGCGAACTCGCCCTGGAGGATGTGCAGGTCGGTGCCGCACAGCCCGCAGGCCGCGACCTCGACCACCACCTCCCGCGGGCCCGGCGTCGGGTCCGGGACCTCGGCGACTACGGCCCTGCCCACGGACTCGATGACGGCGGCCTTCATTTCACAGCTCCCAACGACAGGCCCTGGACCAGCTTGTCCTGGGCGGCGAACCCCGCGGCGAGCACCGGCAGGGAGATGACGAGCGACGCGGCGCACACCTTCGCCAGGAACAGGCCCTGGCTGGTGATGAAGCCGGTCAGGAAGACGGGGGCCGTCTCGGCGACCACGCCGGTCAGGACCCGGGCGAACAGCAGCTCGTTCCAGCTGAAGATGAAGCAGATGAGGGATGTCGCCGCTATGCCGGGCAGCGCTATCGGGGCGACGACGCGCGCCAGGATCGTGGGCAGCCTCGCGCCGTCCACCCTCGCCGCCTCGATGATCGCCACCGGGACCTCGGCCAGGAACGACTGCATCATCCACACCGCGATCGGCAGGTTCATCGACGTGTAGAGGATGACCAGCAGCCAGATGTTGTCCAGCATGTCCGTGTTCTTGGCGAACAGATAGATCGGCAGCAGGCCCGCCACCACCGGGAGCATCTTCGTCGACAGGAAGAAGAACAGGACGTCCGTCCACTTCCGGACCCGGTTGACGGAGAGGGCGTAGGCCGCGGGGAGCGCCAGGAGGAGGACCAGGAGTGTCGAACTCACCGAGGCCACGGTCGAGTTGATCAGCGCCGGCCAGGGGCTCGCGCCGCCGCCCGTGCCGAAGAACTCGCGGTAGCCGTCCAGGGTCAACGCCGCCCCGAAGGAGGGGGGATTGGTCGCGGCGTCCGACTCCGAGTGGAAGGACGTCAGGGCCATCCAGGCGATGGGGAGGAAGAAGAGGATCCCCAGCAGCCAGGCCGTCACTCCGAGGCCAAGTCCCTTGCGCTTCACGGTGGTTGCGCTCATGCCCGGCCCACCTCCTCACGGAACAGGGACGAGACGACCCGCAGGGCGAAGGTCGCGATGATGATCGAGCCGATGACGACCAGGACGCCCGCGGCCGAGGCGAGGCCGTTCTCGTGGGCCTGGTAGAAGCTCTGGTAGACGGTGTACGGGAGGTTCGCCGTGCCCAGGCCGCCGGACGTGATCGTGAAGACCGCGTCGAAGTTCTGGACGATGTAGATCGAGCCCAACAGGGCGCCCAGTTCCAGATAGCGGCGCAGGTGCGGGAGCGTGAGATGGCGGAAGATCTGCCAGTCGCTCGCGCCGTCCACCCGTGCCGCCTCCAGCTGCTGGGGGTCCCGGCTCTGCAGGCCCGCCAGCAGGATCAGCATCATGAACGGGGTCCACTGCCAGACCAGGGACGCCTCCACCGCGAGCAGCGGGGTGTTGGAGATCCAGTCGGGTTGCGGGCCGCCGACGTAGTGCAACAGGCCGTTGAGCAGGCCGTACTCGGGGTTGTAGAGGACGTGCTTCCACAGCAGCGCCGCCGCCACCGGGACCACCAGGAACGGGGCGATGAGCAGCGTGCGGACCACGCCCCGGCCCCGGAACCTCCGGTCGAGGAGCAGCGCGAGGAGCAGGCCCAGGACCAGGCTGGCCAGCACCACGGCCACCGTCAGCAGGACCGTCGTCCACACCGAGTGGCGCAGATCCGCGTCGGTGAGGACCTCGCGGTAGTTGTCGACGCCCGTGAAGTGGCGGGCCTTCGGGTAAAGGGCGTTCCAGTCGAAGAACGAGATCACCAGCGTGGCCACGAACGGGAGTTGGGTGACCGCGATCATGAAGATGAGGGCGGGGAGGAGCGGGGCCCGGGTGGCCCAGGCGCGCAGCCGGGCCGACGGTTGGCGGGTGGTGCGTACGGGTGTGGTGGCCAGGGGGGCCGTCGTCGTCGCGGTCATCGTCCCTCGTACTCCTCGGAGATCTTCTCGGCGAGCCGCTGGGACTTGCTCAGCGCCGACTCGACGGACTGGCGTCCGGCGATCGCCGCGCTGATCTCCTGGGAGACCTTGGTGCCGAGATCGGTGAACTCGGGGATGCCGACGAACTGGATGCCGGGCGCGGGGCGCGGCTGCACCCCCGGGTCGGTGGGCCGGGCGCCCTCGATGGCCTCCTTGGTCATCTCCTGGAAGGCGGCGGCCTCTTGGCGGTACGCGGCGTTCGTGTACGTCGAAGCGCGCTTGCCGGCCGGGACGTTGGACCAGCCGATCTCGTCGCCGACGAGCTCCTCGTACTGCTTGCTGGAGGCCCAGGAGACGAACTTCCAGGCCTTGTCGGGGTTGCGGGAGGCGTCCTGGATGCCCCAGGCCCAGGTGTAGAGCCAGCCGGAGGACTTGGTCTTCTCCACGGGAGCGGGGGCGTAGCCGACCTTGCCCTTGACCGGGGAGCCCTTCGCCTCCAGGGAGCCGGCGGCGCTCGTGGCGTCATACCACATCGCGACCTTGCCCTGCGTCATGTTGTTCAGGCACTCGGCGAAGCCGGACTGGGCCGCGCCGGACTCGCCGTGCGCGCGGACCAGGTCGACGTAGAACTTCGCCGCCTTCTCCCATTCGGGGGAGTCGAGCCGGGCCTTCCAGTCCTTGTCGAACCAGGTGCCGCCGAAGGTGTTCACGACGGTCGTGAGCGGTGCCATCACCTCGCCCCAACCGGGCAGCCCGCGCAGGCAGATGCCCTTCATGCCGGGCTCGGCGCCGTCCGCCTTCGCCGCCAGGTCGGCGACCTGGGTCCAGGTGGGGTGCGCGGGCATGGTCAGGCCCTTCGCGGCGAACACGTCCTTGCGGTACATCAGGAAGGACGACTCGCCGTAGAAGGGCTGGCCGTAGAGCTTGCCGTCGTCGCCGGTCAAGGACTCGCGCATGGGCTTGAGGACGTCCTGCTCGTCGTACGCCGGGTCCTTGGCGACGTAGGAGTCCATCTCGTGCAGCCAGCCGTTGCGGGCGTAGATCGGTATCTCGTAGTTGGAGAGGGTCGCCACGTCGTACTGGCCGGCCTGGTTGGCGAAGTCCTGGCTGATCTTGTCGCGGACGTCGTTCTCCGGCAGCACGGTGAAGTTGACCTTGATGCCGGTCTCTTCGGTGAAGCGAGGGGCGAGCTTCTGCAGCTCGGTCATCTGGGGGTTGTTGACCATGAGGACGTTGATCGAGTCGCCGCCCGATCCCGCCCCGCCGGCTCCGGCCCAGCAGCCGGAGAGCAGCGGGGCGAGCAGCGTCCCTGCGACGGCCAGGGCGAGCGGGGCTCGCGGTGGCCGTCGTCGGCTCGGGGTTCGCATGGATCGCTCCTGGACGAATGGATGTATGGATGTATGGGGAGATAAAGGGCGCGACAGGGTAGGGCACGCCGCATCAAGGGGTGGGTCGGGGTTTCAGACGCGGATGACTTGTGGCCCGAGCAGGGAGTAGCGGTGGGCCTCCGCCGACGGCAGCAGGGTGCTCGTGACGATCGCCTCCAGCGTGCCGATCTCCGCGAACCGGCAGAAGCTGACCGCCCCGAACTTGGTGTGGACGCCCGCGAACACCGTGCGGCGGGCGGCCCGGATGGCCTGCGCCTTGACCTCGCTGACGGCCGGGTCGGGGGTGGTGAGGCCGTGTTCGCGGGAGATGCCGTTGGCGCCGATGTAGGCGAGGTCGACGACGAAGCCGGCGAGCATCTTCGTCGTCCAGTGGTCCACGGTGGCGAGGGTGCCGGGGCGGACCCGGCCGCCGAGGAGCAGGACCGAGGTGTTCTCCGCCTCGGCGAGCACGCCGGCCACCGGGAGGGACGCGGTGACCACGGTCAGCGGGCGGTCCCTGGGCAGCGCCTCGGCGATGAGCTGGGGGGTGAAGCCCTCGTCGACGAAGACGGTCTCGGCGTCGCCGAGCAGTTCGGCCGCGGCGGTGGCGATCCTGCGCTTCTCGGGGACGTGGCTGGTGGCGCGGAAGGCGAGCGTCGTCTCGAAGCCGGCGCTCTCCACGGGGTAGGCGCCGCCGTGGGTGCGGCGGATGAGGCCGTGGTCCTCCAGGGCGCGGAGGTCTCGGCGGACGGTTTCCTTGGCCACGCCGAGTTGGGTGGCGAGGGTGTTGACGTCCACGGCGCCGGTGGTGCGGGCGGCGTGGACGATTTCCCGCTGGCGTTCTTCCGCGGTTCTGGTCATCCGGTCACCCGCCTTCCTGTCGTGCTGCCCGTTCGGGCCGTATGCAGGAAGTTGTACAGCGGGGACGGGGTGGTGACCAGGTCTGTTACGAGGGGGATGCTGACCGGATCTGCCCGTTCGGGCAAGGTGCGCCCATGAGCTCGGGGGGTGCTGTGGTGGGGCGGCTGCGGGTGTGTTTGGGCTGGTCGCGCAGTTCCCCGCGCCCCTGGGCGTGGCGCTGCGCGCCACGATCCACGGCGCCGGCCGTGCCCGTATGAGCCCGCGACCGGCCCGTTCCGCGCCCGTCAGTACGGCCAGATCGGGGGGTCGCTCACGAAGTGGCCGCCCAGGTAGGCGTGGGCGATGTTGTCGGGGTCCAGGTCGCCCTGTTCGGCGATCAGTTTCTCGGCGTACGGCTCGGAGTCGTCCTGGGGGTCGTAGCCGAGGGCGCGGGCCGTGGTCAGGTCCCACCACAGGCGGGTGTTGGCGGAGGAACCGTAGACGACGGTGTGCTTGACGTCCTCGGCGGTCAGGGCCGCGTGCAGGAGGCGGGCGCCGTCGGCGGGGCTCATCCAGACCGAGAGCATGCGCACGCTGGTGGGCTCGGCGAAGCAGGAGCCGATGCGGACCGAGACCGTCTCCAGGCCGTACTTGTCCCAGTACAGCTGGGCGAGGTCCTCGCCGAAGGACTTGGACAGGCCGTAGAACGTGTCCGGGCGGCGCGGCGTGTCGACGGGGATGAGCGGGTCGTCGCCCTCGGGGCGGGGGGTGAAGCCCACCGCGTGGTTGGAGGAGGCGAAGACGATCCGCGGGACGCCCTCCTCGCGGGCGGCCTCGTACAGGTTGTACGTGCCCTCGATGTTCGCCTTGAGGATCTTGTCGAAGGACGCTTCCAGGGAGATGCCCGCGAGGTGGATGATCGCGTCGACGCCCCGGACGGCCTCACGGAGCGCGTCCTTGTCGGCGAGGTCCGCGACGATCGCGTCCGGTTCGCCCTCGATCGGCAGCAGGTCGAGCAGGCGCAGTTCGTAGCCGTAGGAAGGGAGCAGGTCTCGCATCAGGGTGCCGAGGCCGCCGGCGGCGCCGGTGAGCAGAACGGTGCGGGGCGCTGGCATGCTCGGCTCTCCTTGGAGTGGACCCATATTCACATTCTTGGACAAGCTAAGGATCATCGGCTCGCCGCGTCAAGGGTGGTGCGCCTTGTGTTCATAAACATAAACTTCGATCAGGATGTCGCACGTCGGCTTCCCTTGTTCGGATGTCGTTCCTCGTCCTAGGAGTGCCCGTGACGCCTGCCGACCTCGCCGCTCGCCTCGGCATCCCCAGCGGGCCGCTGTTCTTCCCCGTCACCGCCTACGGCCCCGACGGCGCCGTCGACCTCGACACCTACCGCGCGCATGTGCGCCGGGGCGTCGAGGCGGGGGCCGCCGCCGTGTTCGCCTGCTGCGGCACCGGGGAGTTCCACGCGCTCACGCCCGAGGAGTTCGAGGCCTGCGTACGGGCCGCGGTCGAGGCCACCGAGGGACGGGTGCCGGTCGTCGCGGGCACCGGCTACGGCACCGCGCTCGCCGTGCGGTACGCGCGGCTCGCCGAGGCGGCCGGCGCGGACGGGCTGCTCGCCCTGCCGCCGTACCTGGTGATCGCCGGGCAGGAGGGGCTGCTGCGGCACTACCGGGAGGTCGCCGCCGGCACCGCGCTGCCCGTCATCGTCTACCAGCGCGACAACGCCGTGTTCACCCCGGAGACCGTCGTCGAACTGGCCCGTACCCAAGGGATCGTCGGACTCAAGGACGGCCTCGGCGACCTCGACCTGATGCAGCGGATCGTGAGCGTCGTACGAAGTGAAGTCCCGGGCGACTTCCTCTACTTCAACGGACTGCCGACCGCCGAGCAGACCCAACTCGCCTACCGCGCCGTCGGGGTGCCCCTCTACTCCTCCGCCGTGTTCTGCTTCGCCCCCGAGATCGCCCTCGCCTTCCACGGGGCACTGGAGAGCGGGGACCGGGCGACGGTGGACCGTCTCCTCGACGGCTTCTACCGTCCCTTCGTCGAACTGCGCGCCCAGGGCCGTGGCTACGCCGTCGCCCTCGTCAAGGCGGGGGTACGGCTGCGCGGGCTCGACGTGGGGGAGGTCAGGCCGCCGCTGCACGAGCCGACCGAGGACCATGTGAAACGGCTCGCGCAGATCATCGAACGCGGCTACGCGCTGCTGGAGGAGGGCAAGTGAAGGCGTCGGCATTCGTCTACCCCTGGGACGTCAACGGAGATCCCCGGGCCGCCGCGACCATCGCGGCCACCGGCGTCCAGCAGGTGACGCTCGCCTCCGCCTACCACTCCACCCGCGCGCTGACCCCCCGCCACCCGCGGCACCGCATCGTCACCGCCGAGCACGCGGCCGTGCTCTACCCCACCGACGACCGTTGGCGGGGACGCGAGTTGCGCCCCTACCCGGCCGGCGACTGGGCGCCCGGCGACGCGTTCGGCGAGGCGGCCGCCGCGCTCACCGACGCCGGCCTGGAGGTGCACACCTGGGTGGTCCTCGCGCACAACTCCCGGCTGGGCGCCGAGCATCCGGACACCTCCGTCGTCAACGCCTACGGCGACCGCTACCCCTGGGCCCCGTGCATCGCCCAGCCCGCCACGCACGCGTACCTCGTCGACCTGGCCGCCGAGGCGGCGGTACGGCCGGGCGCCCACGGCACCGAGCTGGAGTCGCTGGGGTGGTACGGGCTCCAGCATCTGCACGCCCACGACAAGACCGGCGGCGTCGGGCTCGGTGACGCGGGTCTGTACCTGATGGGGCTGTGCTTCTGCCCCACCTGCGGGGAGGGGTACGGCGTCCATGGCGTCGATGCCGATGAGCTGGCGGCCGGGGTCCGTGCGGCTCTGGAGCCGGTGTGGCGGGGGGCGCCGTCCGACGGGGGCTGGGCCGGTGTCGAGAAGCTTCTGGGCTCTTCGATCGCCGGGGCCACGCGCGCGTGGCGCGACGACATCGCCCGCACGCTCCAGGAGGCGGCGGTGACGGCGGTGCGCGGTGCCGCTCCCGAGGGCTTCCAGGTTCTGCTGCACGCCGACCCGGTCTCGTACCACGTGGGCGCCAACGCCGGAGTGGACCCGGCGCACATCCTGTCCGTCGCGGACGGGGTGGTCGTGCCCTGCGCGGGCGGGCCGGGGCTGCTGGCTCCGTTCGCCGAGGTGTCCGGCGGGTCGGTCATCGCCGCCAACTTCACCGTCGTCTCCGGCATGGGCGGCAGCCCCGGCACGCTCGCCTCGGACGCGGCACGCGCGCGTGCGCTCGGGGCGACGGAACTGCGGCTGTATCACGCCGGATTGGCGTCGGACGCGGACCTGGAGGCGGTGCGGTCGGCGCTCGCCGGGCTGTGAAGCAGCGGCAGGGCGGTCGCCAGCCACGCCGCGCCCAGGATCGGCAACAGGAGGCGTAGGCCGACCAGTTCGACCAGCACCGCGCCCGCGGCCAGCCCGAGGACGTTCGGTGCGAACACCACGGTGTTGGCCGTGGCGACGGTACGGCCCAGCAGCGCGTCCGGGGTCTCCCGCTGTACGGCCGTGAGTACGGTGATCAGCACGCACGGCAGGCCCAGGCCGCTCGCCGCGCTGCACGCCAGCGCCAGGGGGTCGGACGGTATTGCGCGCAGGGCCGCCGCGACGGCCGTGAGGGCGATGCCGTACGCCGCGAAGCGGCGCTCGCCGAGGTGCCGCAGCGCGGGGCCGGAGAGCAGGCCGACGGTTATGGAACCGGCGCCCTGAACGGCGTACAGGACGCCGGTGTACGTGGGGGAGTGGCCGAGGGTGTCGACCACGGCGTAGGTCATCGCGCCGTTGAGGCCGGCGAAGAGCATCGTGGTGCCGCCGGCCAGGACGAGGGGGCGGAGGCGGGGGTGTCGCCAGAGGTGGCGGGCGCCCTCGGTGGTTCGGGTGCGCCAGGTGGGGGTGGGGGGTTTGGGGCGGAGGGGTTCGTCGATGCGGAGGCGCGCGTACAGGGTGAGTGCGGCCAGGAACGTGGCGGCGTCGAGGAGGGCGACGGCGGGTCCGCCGTACGCGGCGTACAGGCCTGCTCCTGCGAGGGGGGCGAGGAGTTTCATGCCCTCCGTCGCCGCCATGCGCAGACCGTTGAAATCGCCGAGGAGGGTGTGGTCCACAGCCGTGGCGACCAGGGCGGACTCGGCCGCGTCGTGGACGACGCCCGTCGCGCCGTAGACGAAGAGCACCGTGAAGAGGAGCCACAGGTCGCCGGGGGCGTCCACGGTGGTGAGGGCGAGGAGCACGGTGGCGAGGAGCAGGTTCGCTCCGATGAGGAGGGGTTTGCGGCGGGTGCGGTCGGCGAGTGTGCCGAGGGCGGGGCCGGCCAGGGTGGGGGCCCACATCGCGAGCATGCACAGGGCGGCGAGGCCGTTCGAGCCGGTGAGGTCTTTGACCCAGATGCCGGAGGCCAGCCAGAGGGCGGAGGTGCCGAAGCCGGAGACGACGACCGCGGTGAGGTAGAGGCGGGCGTTGTGGTCGTGGAGGAGGGGGCGGGGACGGGGAGGGGTTGGCCGGGGTGTCATGCCTGTTGATCGTGGCGCTAAGGAGGGGGTGGGGGGATGGGGAAGATGCCCTGGAAAAGGGCTGGGGAGGGGGTGGGTTCGGCGGGCTGCGATGAGTTTTGGGGGTGGGGGCCGTCTTCCTTTGAGACGACGTTCTGAGGAGACGAGCATGACCGACGTACCCCTGGATCTCGGGCCGCAGACCCGTGTCGTGGCGCGCCTCGCGGAGGCGGTGACCGATGAGCAGCTGGCGGGCGGGACGCCGTGTCCCGAGTACGCGGTACGCAATGTCCTGGGCCACCTGCTGCATCTTTCCGTTGCGTTCCGTGATGCCGCGCGTAAGGATCTCGGCGCCACGACCGACACTCCGCCGACTGCCGCGGTCCCTGACATCGGGCCCGGCTGGCGGGAGGAGCTTGCGAAGGTGCTGGAGGAGCTTGCGGACGCGTGGCGTGACCCGGCTGCGTGGACCGGGATGACCCGGGCCGGTGGAGTTGATCTGCCGGGGGAGGTCGGGGGAGCCGTCGCGGTCGATGAGCTGGTGATCCACGGGTGGGATCTGGCGGTCGCGACCGGGCAGCGGTACGAGCCTGATCCCGCCGCGCTTCAGGCGACGTACGGCTTTCTCCTGGCCGCCGCCGAGGATCCCGGTCGGGGTGGTGGCATCTTCGGGCCGGTGGTGCCGGTTGCGGATGATGCGCAGTTGCTGGAGCGGGCGGTGGGGCTGAGCGGGCGGGCGCCGGGGTGGTCGCCGTCCTGAGGTCGTGTTGTGGGCGGTGCGGGTTGGGGGTGGGGCGGGGCCGCGCCGGGGGGCCGGTCCGTAGGGGGCCCGGCAACGCCCTGAGGGGCGCGGGGAACTGCGCGACCAGCCACGACGTTGCCGCACCCGCCCGGCGGGCCCCCGTGGCAGTCTCCTCGGCGGGCTAAATCGGCGGCACTCAGATGGGTCCCCGCCTACCCTCCCCGCATGTCCCTCACCCTTACCGTCCTCGGCACCGCCTCGCCCCACCCCGGCCCCGACACCCCTTGCTCCGGCTATCTCGTGCGGGGTGGCGGGGCCGAGGTGTGGGTGGACGCCGGCTTCGGGAGCTTCGCGGAGTTGCGGCGGCACACTGATCCGGCGCGGCTCGATGCCATCTGGATCTCGCATCTGCACGCCGATCACTACGCCGACCTGACGGCCGCCGTCTACGGGTTCGCGTACGGCGGGATCACCCTGTCCGCGCCGGTGCCGGTGTACGCGCCGGGTGAGTGCGCGTCGCGTCTTGCCGGGTTCTTCGGACGGGGCGACACGGGGTTCCTGAGCGGGATCTTTGATTTCCGGGCGTTGCGGCATGGGTACGCCGTCCAGCATGGTGGGCTGACCATGACCGCCTCGGCGGTCGAGCACGATGTCGAGGCCTACGGGCTGCGCGTGGAGGCCGGTGGGCGGGTGCTCGCCTACTCCGGGGACACCGGGGCCTGCGATGCGCTCCTGCATCTCGCGGGCGGTGCCGATCTGTTCGTCTGCGAAGCCGACGTGGACGCGCATGGCGAGGGCGACGTCGATCCTGTGCATCTGACGCCCGAGGAGGCCGGGGCCGGTGCCCGTATGGCCGGTGGCGTGGGGAAGTTGGTGATCACTCACGTGGGTCCCGGCCTGAGCGTCGAGGACGCCACCGCCCGTGCGGCCTCGGCGTTCGGTGGGCCGACGGTCGCCGCTCGCGTCGGTGAGACCCACGTCGTCTGATCGGCGACCTCAACTTCCTTTGTCAGAAGCATTGACGAAGCCCCTGCCCACTTCTAACTTCAACGCGTCGTACTTCGTACGTCATATATGAGACGCGATACGCGAGATCAGATACGTGACTTCCGAGAGGCGCGCATGACCTCTGTGCCCACGCCGATCCCGTCCCGCACGCAGTTCGTGCTGGACGCGATCAAACACCGCATCCTCACCGGGCAGTTGACGCCCGGGCAGGCGCTGGTCGAGACCGACCTCGCCGCGCAGTTCGGGGTCTCCAAGACCCCGGTGCGCGAGGCGCTCAAGACCCTCGCCGGTACCGGGCTGGTCGTGATGAGCCAGTACAAGGGCGTCACGGTGCGCATGGTGGACGCGAACATGGCGCGCGAGGTCTACGATGTCCGGCTGCTCCTCGAACCCGAGGCGCTGAAGCGGGCCGTCAGGCGGGGGGCTTCCCTGGACGAGGCCCGGGACGCGTTGACCCGGGCGGACCAGGCCACCGACGCCGCCGAGCGTTCGCTGGCCAACCGGGAGTTCCATCGCGCCCTGTATCTGCCGTGCGGCAACCCGCTGTTGGGCCGCATGCTCGACGAGGTCCGTGATCAGGCCGCCCTCGTCTCCGCCGTCGCCTGGGCGGCCTCGCCCTCCTGGGAGCGGGAGGCCGGTGAGCACCGCGAGATCCTGCGGCTCGCCCTCGACGGTGACGCCGACGGCGCCGCCCGCGCCCTCCACGCGCACATCGCCTCGTTCGTGCAACGGGCCTTCCCGGACGCCGAGTCCGAGGTCCAGGGAGAGGACGGTCCGGCATGACGACGACGTTCGAGACCCAGCGGGCCGCCCTGGCCGACGTGGTCGCGATCCCGGTGACCCCCTTCGCCGAGGACGGCTCCGTCGATCAGGACGCCCATCGGGCCCTGCTGCGTCGTCTGTTGGATGGAGGGATCGGGACGCTCACCCCCAACGGGAACACCGGCGAGTTCTATGCCTTGGCCCCGGAAGAGCGGCGGCTTGTCACCGAGATGACGATCGACGAGGCCGGTGAGCGTGCCGTGATCCTCGTCGGTGTCGGTCATGACGTGCCCACTGCTGTCGCCTCCGCTCGTCATGCCCGGGAGCTGGGCGCTGCCATGGTGATGGTCCATCAGCCCGTCCATCCGTATGTCTCCCAGGGCGGCTGGGTCGACTATCACCGCGCCATCGCCGAGGCCGTGCCCGAGCTGGGGGTCGTGCCGTACATCCGTAATGCCCAGCTGAGTGGGGTGCGGTTGGCCGAGCTGGCCGACTGCTGTCCGAACGTCATCGGGGTGAAGTACGCCGTTCCGGACGCTTCCAGGTTCGCCGGCTTCGCGCGGGACGCGGGGCTCGATCGATTCGTATGGGTCGCGGGGCTTGCCGAGCCGTATGCGCCTTCCTATTTCTCGGCGGGTGCCACCGGGTTCACCTCGGGGCTGGTGAATGTCGCCCCGGCCGTTTCGCTGAACATGATCGAAGCGCTTCGATCCGGTGACTATCCGGGGGCGATGAAGGTCTGGGAGCAGATCCGGCGCTTCGAGGAGCTGCGTGCGGCGAATGGGTCCGCCAACAACGTCACCGTCGTCAAGGAGGCCCTTGCCTCTCTGGGGTTGTGTCGGCGCGATGTCCGGCCGCCGAGCAAGTTGCTGTCCGAGGACGAGCGGGACGAGGTCGCCGCCATCGCCGCCGGGTGGTCGATATGACGGAGGGCAGAGAGCGGTTGAGCGCGGAGCAACTCCGCAGCCATCAGTGGTACGGCACCGAAGGGCAGTTGCGCACCTGGTCGCACAACGCCCGGATGCGGCAGCTCGGTTACGAGGCGGAGGAGTACCGGGGACGTCCGGTCATCGCCGTTCTCAACACCTGGTCCGATATCAATCCCTGCCATGTGCATCTGCGCGAACGCGCCGAGGCGGTCAAGCGGGGGGTGTGGCAGGCCGGGGGGTTCCCGCTCGAATTCCCGGTCGCCACCCTGTCGGAGACCTATCAGAAGCCGACCCCGATGCTCTATCGCAACCTGCTCGCGATGGAGACCGAGGAGCTGCTGCGGTCCTATCCGATCGACGCCGCTGTGCTGCTTGGTGGTTGTGACAAGTCGACGCCGGCTCTGCTCATGGGGGCTACCTCGGCTGACGTGCCGTCACTCTTTGTTCCTGCCGGGCCCATGCTGCCCGGGCACTGGCGCGGGGAGACGCTCGGGTCCGGTACCGACATGTGGAAGTACTGGGACGAGCACCGTGCGGGCAATCTGACGGACTGTGAACTCCGGGAACTCCAAGGGGGGTTGGCGCGGTCTCCCGGTCACTGCATGACCATGGGTACGGCGTCCACCATGACCGCGGCCGCCGAGGCCCTCGGGATGACACTGCCCGGTGCCTCCTCGATCCCGGCCGTCGACTCCGCGCACGAGCGGATGGCCGCCGCCTCCGGGCGCCGGGCCGTGGAGCTCGCCTGGACCGCGCTGAAGCCGTCCGAGATCCTCAGCCCTGCGGCCTTCGAGGACGCCGTCACCACCGTGCTCGGGCTGGGCGGCTCCACCAACGCCGTGATCCACCTCATCGCGATGGCGGGCCGGGCCGGCGTCGAGCTCACCCTCGACGACTTCGACCGCATCGCCCGTACCGTCCCGGTGCTGGCCGACGTGCGGCCCGGTGGCCGGACGTACCTCATGGAGGACTTCTACTTCGCCGGCGGCCTGCCCGGCTTCCTGTCGCGGATCACCGACCTGCTCCACCTGGACCGGCCGACCGTCAACGGCACGCTGGGGGAGCAGTTGGAGGGCGCGGTCGTCCACAACGACGATGTCATTCGTGGCCGGGAGAACCCGGTCGCGGATGAGGGCGGGGTCGCCGTGCTCCGCGGCAACCTCTGTCCGGACGGTGCCGTCATCAAGCACATCTCCGCCGAGCCGCACCTGCTCAAGCACACCGGTCCCGCGGTCGTCTTCGACGACTACAAGACCATGCAGCGGACGATCAACGACCCGTCGCTCGGCATCACCGCCGACAGTGTGCTCGTGCTGCGCAACTCCGGGCCCAAGGGCGGGCCCGGCATGCCCGAGTACGGCATGCTGCCCCTCCCCGACCACCTGCTCAAGCAGGGCGTGCGGGACATGGTCCGGATCTCCGACGCCCGGATGAGCGGCACGAGTTACGGCGCCTGCGTGCTGCACGTGGCGCCCGAGTCGTACGTCGGCGGACCGCTCGCCCTCGTGCGCGGCGGCGACCTGATCACGCTGGACGTCGAGGCGCGTTCCCTCCATCTCCATGTGGAGGAAGGGGAGTTGGCGCGTCGGCGAGCCGAGTGGACGCCGCCGCCCGTGCGTGACGAGCGGGGCTACGGCGCCCTCTACAACGAGCAGATCACGCAGGCCGACACCGGCTGCGACTTCGAGTTCCTCGCCCGGAAGGGCATCGTGCAGGACCCCTACGCGAGCTGATCCCGAGCACCACGGGCCTTCTTCTTCCTGGCCTTCGCATCACTCTGCACCTGGAGAAAGCGCTTCCCGCACCGCGTACCGAACCGATCGGAGAACAGTCATGGCCCAAGCCGCAGCCGTGGCGAAACCGCCCGCGCCACCCCGGCGGCGCCGTGCCTCCGCCACCCCGCGCAGGCTTCCTTACCTGTTGATCGCACCGGCCGCCCTGCTCATGCTGGGCTTCATCGCCTACCCGGTGATCAGCGTCTTCTACTACAGCCTGCAGCACTACAACCCGACCAAGCCGTGGCGCAACGGCTACGCGGGCTTCGACAACTTCACGAAGATCTTCACCGACGACCCGGCCTTCTGGGACACCCTGACCTTCAGCGCCAAGTGGGTCTTCGTCGAGGTCGGCCTCCAGCTGCTGTTCGGGCTCGCGCTGGCGCTCATCGTCAACCAGACCTTCGTCGGGCGGGGGCTCGGCCGGGCGATGGTCTTCTCGCCGTGGGCCGTCTCCGGCGTGCTGACCTCCGCGATCTGGGTGCTGCTCTACAACTCCCAGACCGGGATCACCCGTTACCTCGCCGACCTGGGCATCGGGTCGTACGGCACGAGCTGGCTGTCGGACACCTCGACCGTGTTCCCGGCGGCGATCGTCGCCGACCTGTGGCGCGGGGTCCCCTTCTTCGCGATCCTCATCCTCGCCGACCTCCAGTCCGTCTCCAAGGACCTGTACGAGGCCGCCGAGGTCGACGGGGCGAGCCGCCTCAAGCAGTTCTGGCACATCACGCTGCCGCACCTGAAGGACGCGATCGTGCTGTCCACGCTGCTGCGCGCGGTCTGGGAGTTCAACAACGTCGACCTGCTCTACACCCTCACCGGCGGCGGCCCGGCCGGTGAGACGACGACCCTGCCGCTCTACATCGCCAACACCTCGGTCGACGCCCACAACTTCGGCTACGCGTCCGCCCTGACCACGGTGGCGTTCGTGATTCTTCTCTTCTGCTCGATGGTCTATCTGCGCCTGAGCAAGTTCGGAGGCGAGGACAAGTGAGCGTCAAGGAAGCCACCCCGGTCGTGTCCGCGGCCCGCACGGCTCCGCCGCCGCCCCGCCCCAAGGCCGGGCAGCGCGCCTGGGACGACGTGCCCCGCTGGCAGATCTACCTCCCGCTGTCGATCTACCTGCTCTTCACCCTGATCCCGTTCTACTGGATCCTGCTCTTCGCGCTCCGCCCGACCGGGTCCACCTCGCTGGTGCCCTGGCCCATGACCTTCGACCACTTCGAGAAAGTGTGGACCGACCGCGAGTTCGGCACCTACTTCCAGAACAGTGTCCTCGTCGGTGTCGCCACCCTGGTCATGACGACCCTGGTCGCGCTGGCCGGTGGCTACGCCCTCGCGCGGTTCGACTTCAAGATCAAGCGGGCGTTCATGCTGGGGCTGCTGTGCTCCCAGTTCGTGCCGGGCGCGTTGCTGCTGGTGCCGCTGTTCGAGATCTTCGCCAAGATCCAGATGATCAACTCGCTGGGCAGCGTGATCATCGCCGAGACGGTCTTCCAGCTGCCGCTGTCGATCATCCTGATCAGCAACTTCATCAAGAACGTGCCCCCTTCCCTGGAAGAGGCGGCCTGGGTGGACGGCTGCAACCGCCTCACCGCGTTCCGGATCGTCGTGCTGCCGCTGCTGCGGCCCGGTCTGATCGCCGTCGGCTCCTTCGCCTTCGTGCACTCCTGGAACCATTTCCTGTTCGCCCTGATGTTCCTCAACAACCCCGAGAAGCAGACCATCCCGGTCGGCCTCAACACCCTGATGGGCGCGGACAGCGTCGACCTCGGCGCGCTCGCCGCGGGCGGCATCATCGCGGCCGTACCGGTGGTCCTCGTCTTCGCCTTCATCCAGAAGTGGCTGATCACCGGCTTCAGCGCGGGGGCGGTGAAGGGATGATGAGGATCCGTCAGATGTGCGTCGGCGCGGGGGCGTCGGGGCTGCCGGGTGTGCCCGCGCACGCCGACGCCGGGGACATCGGCCGAGACGCCCTTTCCGCGAACGACGGCCGGGCCTCGGAAGGCACGGGCATCACCGGTGGCTCCGCTGTTGCTGCCGACCCCGCCTACGGCGGCCACCTGAGCCGCGCCGACCACGCGACGGACGGCTACGACGGCGACACGTACCTCGCCACCCATGACCCCCGCGCCTGGGGTTCCGCGGCCGGCCGGACGCCTACTCTGCACGCAAAGATCGACAACGCCGACGCGGCCCACCGACCGGTGGCGCGCGGCGCGGGCGCGGGGAGGCTTCCATGAGCACCGTAGACATCGTCCTGGCGGGCGCGCGCGGCCATGGCCGCTGGCATCTGGAGAACATCCGCCGGCTCCAGGACAAGGGGATCGTGCGGCTCGCGGGCATCTGCGAGCTGACCCCGCTGGAGGCCACGGAGGTCCCGGAGGGGCTCGGCACGCCCGAGCAGTCCGCCGACTTCGGTGCCCTGCTCGACTCCACCGGCGCCCGGATCGCGGTGATCTGCACGCCGATCCCGACCCACACGGACCTGGCGCTGGAAGCGGCCCGGCGGGGTGTGCACCTCCTGCTGGAGAAGCCGCCGGCGCCGTCGTACGCGGAGTTCCGGCGGATGGCCGACGGGGTCGCCGCGGCCGGGGTCGTCTGCCAGATCGGCTTCCAGTCGCTCGGCTCGCACGCCGTGCCCGCGATCCGGCGGCTGATCGCCGAAGGCGCGATCGGGGAGATCTCCGGGATCGGCGGCGCGGGCGCCTGGGCCCGCCCGGAGTCCTACTACCGGCGCGCCCCCTGGGCCGGCAAGCGGCGCCTGAACGGCGTCGACGTCGTCGACGGCGCGCTCACCAACCCCCTCGCGCACGCCGTCGCCACCGGGCTCGCCCTGAACGGCTCCACGCGCGCCGAGGACGTCACCGACATCCGGACCGAGCTGCTGCGCGCCAACGACATCGAGTCCGACGACACCTCGTGCGTCCGCGTCACCACGGCACAGGGCCGCCCGGTCACCGTCGCGGCGACGCTGTGCGCCGAGCACCCGGGCGACCCGTACGTCCTCGTGCACGGCAGCCGCGGCCGGATCACGTTCTGGTACAAGCAGGACCGCGTCCTGCTCCAGCGCGCGGGCCACGGGCCCGAGGAGTACGAGTACGGCAGCACCGACCTGCTGGAGAACCTCGTCGACCATCTCACCGACGGCACCGACCTGCTCGTCCCCCCGGACGAGACCGGTGCCTTCATGAAGGTCGTCGAGGCCATCCGCACCGCCCCCGACCCGGCCCCGCTGCCCCGCGCCGCCTGGCACCTGGTGGCCGACCGCCGGGTCGTCCCCGGCGTCGACGGCCTGGTCGCGGCCTCCGCCGACACCCTCGCCCTGTTCTCCGAGCTGGGCGCCCCCTGGGCGCCACCGAGAGAGGTGAGCACCTGATGACGGCCAACGACACCCCGGTCCTGCGCGTCGCGGGCCGCCCGGTCGGCCGCTGTGTCACCCGGCCCGAGCTGTCCCCCCGGCTCTCGCCGCGCCCCTACCTCCACCCGGTCACCACCCTGGCCGGCACGGCGGTCACCGAGCTCAGCCCCGCCGACCATCCGCACCACCTCGGCGTCGGTGTCGCCGTTCCCGACGTCGAGGGGCACAACTTCTGGGGCGGCCGCACCTACGTCCGCGACCAGGGTCCCACCGAGCTCGACAACCACGGCGCCCAGCGGCACACCGCGTTCCCGCTGCGCGACCCGGACGGCTTCGTGGAGGAGCTGCGCTGGGTCGCCGCGGGCGGCGAGCTGCTGCGCGAGCGCCGGACCGTGACGGCCACCGAACTCACCGACACCGCCTGGGCGTTGGACTTCGCCTTCGCGCTCACCAACGTCACCGACCGCCCCCTCTCGATCGGCAGCCCGGCCACCAACGGCCGCCCCGGAGCCGCGTACGGCGGCTTCTTCTGGCGGGCCCGCAAGGAGGAGCGGGCGCCGGACGTCTTCACCGCCGACACCGAGGGCGAACCCGAGGTGCACGGCCGGAGCGCCGACTGGCTCGCCCTCGCCGGCTCCACCTGGACGCTGGTCCTCGCCGGGGCCACCGAGCGGACCCGCCGCGACCCGTGGTTCGTGCGCACCGCCGAATACCCGGGCGTGGGCTCGTCGTTGGCGCACACCGAGCGGGTGCCGATCGCCGCCGGTGACACCCTCGTACGCCGGATCGTCACCGTCGTCGCCGACGGCCGCCTCGACCGGCACGGCGCCGCCGCGCTCGTCCGCAAGGCGGTGAGCCGGTGACCGCGACCTACACCAACCCGATCCTCGACGCCGACTGGTCCGACCCGGACGTCCTCCGCGTCGGCGACGACTTCTACCTCATCGCCTCCAGCTTCGGCCGCGCTCCCGGCCTGCCGCTGCTGCACTCCCGCGACCTCGTCCACTGGACCCTGGTCGGCCACGCCCTCGAACGCCTGGTGCCGGAAGCCGAATTCAGGACGCCGCGGCACGACTGCGGCGTCTGGGCACCGTCCTTGAGGTATCACGACGAACGCTTCTGGATCTTCTGGGGCGACCCCGACCAGGGCATCTTCCAGATCAACGCCCCCGAGATCAGGGGCCCTTGGACCCGCCCGCACCTGCTGAAGGAGGGCAAGGGCCTCATCGACGCCTGCCCGCTGTGGGACGAGGAGACCGGCGAGGCCTACCTCGTGCACGGCTGGGCCAAGTCCCGCTCCGGCGTCAAGAACCGCCTCACCGGCCACCGTATGTGCCCCGACGGCACCGAACTCCTCGACGAGGGCAAGGTGATCGTCGACGGCGACCGGATACCCGGCTGGTTCACCCTGGAAGGCCCCAAGCTCTACAAACACGACGGCTGGTTCTGGATCCTCGCCCCCGCCGGGGGAGTGGAGACCGGCTGGCAGGGCGCCTTCCGCTCGCGCGGGTTCTTCGGGCCGTACGAGGAGCGCGTCGTCCTGGAGCAGAAGGACACCGACGTCAACGGCCCGCACCAGGGCGGCTGGGTGCGCACGCCGTCCGGTGAGGACTGGTTCCTGCACTTCCAGCAGCGCGGCGCCTACGGCAGGGTCGTCCACCTCCAGCCGATGCGCTGGGATGCGGACGGCTGGCCGGTCCTCGGCGACGAGGGCGCCCCCGTCGCCGTACACCGCAGGCCGGATCTGCCGCCGCAGCCGTCCGCCGCGCCCGCCACCGACGACGACTTCCCCGGCGGACGCTTCGGCCGCCAGTGGAGCTGGACCGCCAAACCCGAGGACGGCTGGGCCACCCAGCACTCCGGCGACGGCCTCCGGCTGACCTGCGTCCGCTCGGCCGACGCGCACGACCTGCGCACACTGCCGAACGTCCTCACCCAGCGACTGCCGGGCACACCGTCCGCCGTCGAGGTCGAACTCCGCCTCGACAGCGAGGAACCGGGCGCGCGGGCCGGGCTGGTGGTGCTCGGGGACGCGTTCAGCTGGATCGGCCTGGAACGAGGCTCCGACGGCTCGGTCCAGGTCGTGCACCGGTTCGCCGAGGGCGTCGCCGAGCGCGAACGCGACGCCGCCCACCCGCGTCCCGCCCCCGAGGGACGGGTGGGGCTGCGGATCGAGATCGGCGCGGGCGCCCGCTGCCGCTTCTTCTACGACACCGGCGCCGGCCCGCACCCCTCGGGCCCCGTCTTCGCCGCCACCCCCTGGCGCTGGGTGGGTGCCCTGCTCGGCCTCGTCGCCCTCGCGCCGACCGGGCACGGGCCCGCGGGCACGGCAACGTTCACGCGGTTCAGGATCACCTCCCTGTAACTCACCTCGTACGCACGCCTCCATGACGCACCTCCAAGGCAAGCGCTTGCCGAGACCGGAAGTCCCGGTCGAAGAAGTGTCTGATCCAGCAGAAGAGAGCCGACCCATGAAGATCAACATCCGCAGAAGCAGGCGCGCCGCCGTGGCCGTCGCCCTTGGTTCCGTCCTCGCCCTGACCGCCACCGCCTGCGGTGACGACGGCAGCGGCACCGGCGGTGACAAGGGCGACGAGGGCAGCGGCAAGGGCAAGATCGTCTTCTGGGACAACAACGGCGGTGTCCGCACCGACGCCTGGAAGGCGATCATCGCCGACTTCGAGAAGGCCAACCCGGACATCGACGTCGAGTACGTCGGCATCCCCTCCGCGGACTACCAGTCCAAGGTCGAGACGGCCATCCAGGGCGGCGGTCTGCCGGACGTCGGCGGTGTCGGCGCGGCGATGATCGCCAGCTTCTCCGCGCAGAAGGTGCTGGAACCGGTCGACGACCGGCTCGCCAAGTCCTCCCTCGACGGCAAGCTCAACGAGGACATGCTCACCTCGCTGAAGGCGGCCGGCGGCGTCGACGACACGCTGTACTCGGTGCCGACCTCCGCGAACAACGGTGTGCTGTACTACCGCACCGACCTGTTCAAGAAGGCGGGCCTGGACGAGCCGACGACCTGGGACAAGTTCTACGAGGCCGCGGGGAAACTGACCAACGCCAAGAAGAACGAGTTCGGTTACACCATCCGCGGCGGCGCCGGCTCCATCGCCCAGGCACTGGACGCGATGTACGGGCAGAGCGGCATCACGTCCTTCTGGGACGGCGACAAGACCACCGTCAACGACCCGAAGAACGTCGAGGCGCTGGAGAAGTACGCCGCGCTCTACAAGAAGGACACCCCGTCCGCGGACCTCAACAACGACTTCACCAAGATGGTCGCCCAGTGGGATTCCGGCACGATCGGAATGCTCAACCACAACCTGGGTTCGTACCAGGACCATGTGAAGTCGCTCGGCGTCGGCAAGTTCCGCGGAATTCCGCAGCCGATCGGCCCCTCCGGCAAGCGTGTGCAGGTGTCCAACCCCGTCGACGGCATCGGCCTGTTCAAGAGCTCCAAGAACAAGGAAGCGGCCTGGAAGTTCATCGAGTTCGCGGTCTCGCACGCGGCGAACTCGAAGTTCAACGAGTCCGCGGGGCAGGTCCCGGCGAACAACGAGGCCGCCGAGGACGCGTGGATCTCGAAGGCCGAGCCCACGAAGCTGGCCGCCGCCGCGCTGACCGACGGGTCGACCACCATCGTTCAGCTGCCGTACTACCTGCCCGACTGGGGGACCATCTCCAAGGCCGACAACGAGCCGAACTTCCAGAAGGTGCTGCTCGGGAAGATGAGCGCGAAGGACTTCCTGGACACGCTGGCCGACCAGTTGAACGACGCCCAGGCGGAGTGGAATGCGCAGAAGGGCTGATCAGTGAGGTCGTTTCGGTACGAAGGGCATCGCATGTCAATTTCGCGCCGTCGGGTCACGGCGGCAGCTCTTGCCGCCGTTCCTCTCGCCCTCGCGGCCACCGGTACCGCTCAGGCCGCCTCCCGTCATCGCACTCTCTACATCGCCGGTGACTCCACCGCCGCACAGAAATACGCCGACGCCGCTCCCGAGACCGGGTGGGGCATGGCCCTTCCCTTCTTTCTGCACAAGGACCGGCCCGTCGCCAACCACGCGGTGAACGGGCGGAGTTCGAAGAGTTTCGTGGACGAGGGCCGACTCGACGTGATCCTCGCGGCCCTTCGGCCCGGGGACTTCCTCCTCGTCCAGTTCGGGCACAACGACGAGAAGTCCGCCGACCCGACCCGGTACACCGAGCCGTGGACGACGTACCAGGACCATCTGCGGCTGTACGTCGACGGTGCCCGCGCCCAGGGTGCGCGGCCCGTCCTCGCCACCCCCGTCGAGCGGCGGAAGTTCGACGCGGCCGGCAAGGCCCTGCCGACCCACGGCGACTACCCGGCGGCAATGCGCGCGCTGGCCCGGGAGGAGGGCGTGGCGCTGCTCGACATCCAGGCGCTGTCCCTCGCCCTGTGGCAGCGGCTCGGGGTCGAGGAGACCAAGACGTACTTCAACTGGACCGCGACCGAACAGGACAACACGCACTTCAACCCGCCGGGCGCGATCGCCGTGGCGCGGCTGGTGGTGCGGGAGCTGCTGCGGACGCGGGTGCTGCGTCCGCAGGACGTCCGCCGCCTGGACGACGAGATCCCCACGTCCTGGATCACCTGGCCCGAAGCCGCCGGGTAACCGGCCCCACCACTTGAGAAAAGAGAGCCGCACCATGAACACACAGAAATGGCATGGGCATGTCACAGTGACGTCGGTCGCGCGCGCTGCCGCCGCCGTGGTCGGCTGCACGGCCCTCGTCCTCGTCCTCGCCGTCACCGGCCCCGGTGCCCAGGCACAGGGACGGGACCTCGCCCGGCAGACCCTGCCGGCCGACGACGGCTGGGCCTCGTACGGCACCGGCACCACCGGCGGCGCCAAGGCCGACGCCGACCACGTGCACACCGTCTCCACCTGGGCCGAGTTCAAGGCCGCCCTCGCCGCCGACGGTGACGCGCCGAAGATCATCAAGGTCAGGGGGACCATCGACGCCGTCTCCGAGGGCTGTGACTCCTTCGCCGCCGAGGGGTACGACTTCGACGCCTACCTCGCCAAGTACTCACCGGAGGCCTGGGGCCTCGACACCGACCTGTCGGCCGAACCCACCGACAGTCCGGAAGGGCTGCGGGCGGCTTCCGCCGCCAATCAGAACAAGGTCATCAAGGCCGCCGTCCCCGCCAACACCACCATCGTCGGCATCGGCAGGAACGCCGGCTTCAAGGGCGCCAGCCTCCAGATCACCGGCGTCGACAACGTCATCGTCCGCAACCTGACCTTCGAGAGCCCCGTCGACTGCTTCCCGCAGTGGGACCCGACCGACGGCGACAAGGGCAACTGGAACTCCGAGTACGACACCGCCGTCGTCTACGGCTCCACCCACGTGTGGATCGACCACAACACCTTCACCGACGGCTCCCACCCCGACAGCGCCGCGCCCACCTACTTCGGCATGCTCTACCAGCAGCACGACGGTGAGCTGGACATCGTCAAGGGCGCCGACTACGTCACCGCCTCCTGGAACGTCTTCGCCGACCACGACAAGACGATCCTCATCGGCAACAGCGACAGCGCCGCCACCGCGGCGATCGACCGGGGCCACCTGAAGGTGACGTTCCATCACAACCTGTTCTCGAACCTGGTCGAGCGCGCGCCGCGCGTCCGCTTCGGGCAGGTCGACTCGTACAACAACCACTTCGTGGCGAACGGCGACTACGTCTACAGCTTCGGCATCGGCAAGGAGTCCCAACTCGTCACCGAGCACAACGCGTTCACCCTGCCGGACGGGATCAGCGCGGCCAAGGTGCTCAAGCGGTGGAACGCGTCGCCGCTGACCGCCGCCGACAACACCGTGAACGGCCGGGTCACCGACCTGATCGCCGTCCACAACGCGGAGCTCCCGGCCGAGACCCTGGAGTCCGGCGCCGGCTGGACGCCGACCCTGCGCACCAAGGTCGACCCGGTCAGGGCCGTCCCGGCGATCGTCGACCACCGCGCGGGCGCGGGCAACGCCTGCTGACGTCTGCCGGCTGCTCGCCACCTGAACGGCCGGGGCGGACCGCGTCGTGCTCACATCCCGAGCGCGTCCGCCCCGGCACCCCCCACGCGAGGAAACCCCCTGCCGAGCCGCACTCGCCCTCCCAAGGAGCACCCGCATGTCCTCGCCCCACGCTCAACTCCCCCTGTCCAGAAGGGGATTCCTGCTGGCGGGCACCGGCGCGACCGCCGCCCTCGCCCTCGCCCCCACCCCCGCCCCCGCCCTCGCGGGCCCCCGCCCCTTCGGCCGCTTCGGCTCCCCGGCCAGACGCCTGACCCCGCGCACGCTCTACGTCGACACCCGGGGCCGCGGCGACCACACCACCGTCCAGGCCGCTGTCGACGCCACCACCGGCAGCGGCTGGACCCTGGTCATCGCGCCGGGCACCTACCGGGAGACCGTCAGCCTCGACGCCACTCGCACCGAGACCACCTGGATCGGCGCCTCGGAGGACGCCCGCGACGTCGTCATCGTGTACGACAACGCGGCCGGCACCCTGAAACCCGACGGCTCGGGAACGTACGGCACGACCGGCTCGGCCACCACCACCCTCCGGGCCGACGGCTTCACCGCGCGATGGATCACCTTCGCCAACGACTGGCTGCGCGCCGACCACCCCGACATCACTGGCACCCAGGCGGTCGCCCTCAAGGTCATGGGCGACCGCTCCGCCTTCCACCACTGCCGCTTCCTCGGCCACCAGGACACCCTGTACGCCGACTCCCTCGCCCTGACCGTCTTCGCCCGCCAGTACTTCTCCCACTGCTACGCCGAGGGGGACGTCGACTTCGTCTTCGGCCGGGCCACCGCGGTCTACGAGCACTGCCACTTCCGCACCCTGGACCGCGCCGACCTGGCCGCCGCCCCGTACGGCTTCGTCTTCGCGCCCTCCACGGCCCGCGCCAACCCCTACGGCTACCTGGTCACGGGGAGCCGTGTCAGCAGCGAGGCCCCGGACGCGTGCTACAAACTGGCCCGCCCCTGGGTGCCGAGCTCCGACGCCACCGCTCGGCCCGGCCTCACCGTCCGGAACACCCACCTGGGTGCCGGCATCGACGCGGTCGCGCCCTACACGAACATGTCCGACTCCTCTCCGTGGCAGAACCAGCGCTTCGCCGAGTACCGCAACGCCGGCCCCGGCGCCGAGATCACCGTCCCCGAGAACCGGCCCCAACTCACCGACGAGCAGGCCGAGTCGGCGACCCGCGAGGCCTGTCTCGGCGACTGGCGGCCCTGGAAGGAGGCGTGCTGACATGCGTCGACGCACCCTGCTGACGGGCCTGACCGCGGGCCTCCTGGGGGTCGGCTCCGCCGACGCCCTCGCGGCCGGCCGACGCGTCCTGCACGTCCGGCCCGGTGACTCCGTGCAGGCCGCGGTGGACGCGGTGACCGGCCCCGGCCGGACGATCGTCGTGCACCCGGGGACGTACCGCGAGGTCGTCGACGTACCCGCCGACAAGGCCGAGTTGACGATCCGCGGTGCCTCGCGCGACCCGCGCGACGCCGTCATCGTGTACGACAACGCCAACGGCACGAAGAAGCCCGACGGGACGACCTACGGCACCGCGGGCTCCGCCACCTTCACCTCGGCGGCCCCCGGCCTCACCGTCCGCGACCTCACCCTCGCCAACGACTGGCTGCGCGCCGACCACCCCGAGATCACCGGCACCCAGGCGGTCGCGGCCTGCACCTACGGCGACCGCACCCACTTCGAGAACGTCCGGCTCCTCGCTCACCAGGACACCCTCTTCGTCGACACGACCGCGCTGACCTCCTTCGACCGGCAGTACTTCCACCGCTGCCACATCGAGGGCGACGTCGACTTCGTCTTCGGCCGGGCCACCGCCGTCTTCGAGGACTGCCACTTCCACACCCTGCAACGGGAGGTCACCTTCACCCCGAAGGGCATGGTCTTCGCCCCCTCCACCGCCCGGGCCAACCCGTACGGCATCCTCGCCGTCCGCTCCCGCATCACCTCCGGTGCCGAGGACGCGGCGTACAAGCTCGCGCGACCCTGGGTACCGTCGTACGAGACCACCGCCTGGCCGTCCCTCGTCGTCCGGGACACCCGCATCGGCCCCGGCATCGACCCGGTCACTCCGTACACCAACATGCGGGAGCAGTACCCCTGGCAGACCATGCGCTTTCGGGAGTACCGCAACTCCGGCCCGGGCGCGGTGATCACGGTCCCGGAGAACCGGCCTCAACTCTCATCGGACGAAGCCGAGTCGCACACCAAGGAGGCCTACCTCGGCGACTGGCGTCCCAGGAGGCCGTATGGGCACTCCTGACCGTCTCTACGAGGACCTGAAGAAACACCTCGACTTCCCCCTGGCCTGGGGGACTTCGCCGATCAGTGACTTCCGGGAGTGGCGGCGGACGGCCCGCGCGACGGTCGAGGCGCACCTGCTCGTGGAGCGGCAGGACGAGACGCCGTACGCACCCGAGTACGGCGACCGGGCTCAAACCGACGCCTACACACAGGAGTTGGTCACCCTCTCCCTCACCCGGCACGAACGCGTCCGTGGCGCCCTGCTCACCCCGCACGGCCCCGGTCCGTTCCGTGCGGTGCTGCTCCTGCACGATCACGGGGCCAGGTTCGACATCGGCAAGGAGAAACTCGTCCGGCCCTGGTACGACGGCACCCGGCTCGCCGCCGCACAGGCCTGGGCCGACCAGTACTTCAGCGGACGCTTCGTGGGCGACGAACTCGCCCGGCGCGGCTGCACGGTCCTCTGTCTCGACGCGCCGGGCTGGGGCGACCGCGGCCCGATCACTTACGAGGGCCAGCAGGCCCTCGCCTCCACCTACTACCACCTCGGCTGCTCCCTCGCCGGACTCATGGCCCGCGAGGACGCCCGCGCCGCCGGCTTCCTGGCGGGCCTGAACCGCGGGCGCGGTGTCGCCGCCGTCGGCTTCTCCATGGGTGCCTTCCGCGCCTGGCAGACCGCCGCGCTCAGCGACGCCGTCTCCGCGACGGCCGCCGTCTGCTGGATGACCGGCCTCAAGGACCTGCTGGTGCCCGGCAACAACACGCTGCGCGGGCAGTCGTCGTACTACATGCTCCACCCCGGGCTGCCCCGGTTCCTCGACTTCCCCGACGTGGCGAGCATCGCCGCACCCAGGCCGATGCTCTTCTTCGACGGCGGGCTCGACCCGCTGTTCCCCGCCGACGGCGTCCGGATCGCGTACGACAAGCTGCGCGCCGTCTGGCACTCCCGCCACGCCGAGGAGCGGTTGCACCTCAGGACCTGGCCCGAGCTCGGCCATGTCTTCGCCGACCGCATGCAGGACGAGGTCTTCGACTGGCTCGACCACGTCCTGTGATCCCCCCATCCCCGCAGTACGAGAAAGGACCCGCACTCCATGTCTCGTCGTACCGCTCTCCTCGCGACGGCCGCCCTCGCCCTCGGCTCCGGCATCGCCGTCCTGCCCACCCAGGCACAGGCCGCGACGGTGGTCGTCGCCAACTCCACCGACCTGTCCAACGCCCTCAAGAACGCCACCGCCGGCACCGTCATCCAGGTCCGCGGCGGCACCTACTACCCGACCGCGACCCTCCAGTCCACCGCCAACGGCACGTCGTCGAGCCCGATCCAGCTCACCGCCTACGGCAGCGAGACCGTGAAGATCGACGGGTCCTCGCTGCCCGACGGCGACTGGATCTTCAAGCTGACCGCGGACTACTGGAACGTCTCCAACCTCACCTTCCAGAACTCCCCGGACAGCGCGGTCGTCTGCCAGTCCTGCACGGGGACCAACTGGAACAACATCAAGACCATCAACGGCGGCGACTCCGGCTTCACGCTCACCGGCGACGGCACCGTGAACAACACCGTCAAGAACATCGACTCCTACGGCAACTACGACGCCGCCAACCATGGCGAGAACGCCGACGGCGTCGCCGTGAAGTTCGGGTCCGGCACCGGCAACCTGATCACCGGCGCCCGCCTCTACAACAACAGCGACGACGGCATCGACCTCTGGTCCTTCTCCTCGCCCGTCACCATCGAGCACACCTGGTCCTTCGGCAACGGCGTCAACCGCTGGTCCGACTCCGCGTTCGCGGGCGACGGCAACGGCTACAAACTGGGCGGCGACGGCGAGGTCGTCGCGCACGTCGTCAACAACTCGGCCGCCTGGGGCAACGCCGGCAACGGCTTCACCGAGAACTCCAACACCGGCGCGATCGTCATCAACCGCACCACCGCCTACGCCAACAGCAAGTGGGGCTACTACTTCGCCACCGGCTCCGCGAAGCTCGGCAAGAACCTCGCGGTGAGCAACGGCAGCGGCCGGGTCAGCAAGGGCTCCTCGGTGACCTCGGCCGGCAACAACTGGGACTCCGGGGTCCCGACCCCGTCCTTCCTCTCCACCGACGCGTCGACGACGTACAACGCCCGTAGTGCGAGCGGCACTCTGCCCGCGACGACGTTCCTCACGACCGGCTCGACGTCCATCGGCGCCACGATGAACTGACGGCCCTTTCCCACGACCGGGGCGCTTGACCCGTTTTTTGCCCGGGGATGAGGTATCGATCGGGCAACGGGTCTCGCGCCCGCCGTGGTGACGCGCGTAGAACTTTGTCATGCATAAGCCACTGCGTATCGCGGCCATCGCCGCCGCGTGTGCCGTCGCCGGCGCCGGCCTCTACGGGGCCGGTGCGGCCACCGCCGGTCAGTCGACGGCGAACAGCACCCACGAGCCCTACAACATCGGGCTCCTGGTCAAGGACATCGACACCTACTACGGCACCGCGCTCGACGCCAATGGTGTCTACCAGGCGTCCCCGGACAGCCAGTACGCCAAGGACCTCGCGGCTCTCGACAAGTCCGCGCGCAAGTACATAGACCAGGCGGCCCGCAAGGCCCACCACAAGGGCGAGAAGCCCGCGGTCGTCTTCGACATCGACGACACGCTGCTGCTCAGCCTCGACTACGAGAAGCGTTACAACTACACGTACAACTCGGCCACGTGGGCCGACTACGTGAACAAGGCCGACCGCCCGGGTGTCTTCGGCAGCGCCGAGCTGGTCCAGTACGCCGCGTCCAAGGGCGTCGAGGTCTTCTACAACTCCGGTCTCTCCGAGGCGCAGCGCACCGCGGCCGTGGCGAACCTGAAGAAGATCGGCGCCGATGTGAACCTCGACACCGACCACGTGTTCCTCAAGGACAAGGCGAACCCGCCGGCCTACCTGAGCGCGTGCGCCACGCCGGGCACCTGGACCTGCACGACCGTGCAGTACAAGGGCGGCACCCGCAAGCACATCGAGGACGACCTCGGGTACGAGATCATCGCCAACTTCGGCGACCAGTACTCGGACCTGGACGGCGGCTACGCCGACCGCACCTACAAGCTGCCGAACCCGACGTACTTCGTCAGCTGATCCCCGGGTCGGAAACGCCCCCGTCAGTCGTCACTGACGGGGGCGTTCGCGTCGCCGGCCGAGGGGGGCTCTGCCGGCGGCTGCTGACCGAGGGGGGCTCAGGTCAGCAGGTCTGTGTACTGCTTTTGACGTTGAAAGCGACCGAAAGGTTGTTCCCTCTGCATGAATCAGATGATCCTTGCGCCTTCTGGTCGCCACGGGTGGCGAAAAGGTTGCCGCGTCTTTGGGATTTTTTGCGAACCCCTGCGCGGCGGGGCCTACGAGCTGCCGTTGTCCGCCGTGAAGTCGCCCTTCACCGCGAGCTGTGCGCCGCCGGCCGTACCGGTCGCCGTGTAGGCGTCGTCGCCCGCGTCCCGGCCGTCGCGCCCCTTGTTGTACTGGCCCGCGAACACCCACTCGCCCTGGGGGACCTTGCGGCCCTCCTTGAGCGTCCAGGTGTAGACGAGGAAGCCGTCCTGCTCCTCGGTGGTGAGGGTGAAGTCGTCCTCCGGCAGCGTGCGCCAGGCGCCCGTCGAGGCCACCCCGCCGGTCTGCGCGATCTTCAACCGCACGGTGAGCGCGGTCAGTTCCTCGGAGGTCTTCAGGGTGAGGTTGCTCTGCGCCCAGAAGTCGTTGCTGTGCGGGTCGACCGCACCGTCCGACCACAGGGGGCCGTCCTCCGCGCCGGGGGCGGTGACCGGCGGCTTCGCGGTCGCGGAGGGCGCCTTCGCGGTGGGGGTCGTACGCGGCTTCTCGGTCCTCCGGGTCTCGCCCGGCTGCGAGGCCGACGGATGGATCGGTGCCCGGGTCGTCGCGTCCGGGGACGGCTCGGGCGTGGCCGTGGTCGCGACCGTCTGCTCCGGGGCGTCGTCCTTCACGGCCGAGGCGACCGCGTAGCCCCCGAGGCCGAGCACACAGGCGACCGCGGCCGTCGCGGAGACCACCCGCACCCAGCCGAGCGCCGGCGGCCGGGTGGCCCGGTGGTCGGGCTGGGTCTGCCCGGCCATGCCGCGCTCGACCCGCGCCAGGATGCGCGCCCGGTCCGGCTCGTGCTGCCCGGCCGCCTCCTGCAGTCGGGCGCGCAGTTCGTCGTGCACGTCCTGCTGCCTCATCGGTTCCGTCCTACGCTCTCGCCGCCGCGCGCCATCGCCACGTGCGCCTTCCGGGGTGCGTCCGCGGAGCCGAGCAACCGCTGGAGTTCGGCCATGCCCTTGGACGTCTGGGACTTAACCGTACCCACGGAAACACCCAGGGCGAGAGCGGTCTCCTTCTCCGACAGGTCGAACGCGTGCCGGAGCACCACGCAGGCCCGTTTGCGGAACGGGAGCCGGCGCAACGCCTCCTGGACGTCCACGACTCCCGCTATGTCCGGGTTCTCGGTTCTCTCCTCGCGCTGGGACCAGAACAGGGCGATCCGCCGCCGCTCCCGCACGGTGCCGCGGATGCGGGTGCGGGCCAGATTGGCGACGACGCCACGGGCGTAGGCCACCGGTCGGTCGGCGGCGCGCACCCGGTCCCAGCGGTTCCAGAGCGCGAGCAGGGCGTCGGCCGCCAGGTCGTCGGCGGCGTCCGACTCCCCGGTCAACAGATGGGCGAGACGCGACAGTTCGGCGTAGTGGCGTTCGAAGAAGGCATGGAACTCCGCGGAGGCTGCGTCGTCGACGACCGTGCCCACGGGCGAAACCTCCCTGTGCCTGCCATGTGAATGACATGTGATCATCCGGAGGTGCCCGGATGAGATCCGGAAGCGTAGCAGTGGTGACCAGCGTGATTCGTACGGGGCTTCGAACGCAGTCTGGCGGGCCGACCCCGATTCCGTAACACGGTGAAAACCTGAAACGGGTTCAACGCGGGAACAATCCAGCCTGCATCCGCGCACCGAACATTCAGGCAACAAGGAGCACAGTCATGTCCGAGACGAAGCAGGCGACTGACCGGCCAACCGCCCCACCGCAGGGAGCGAACGGCGTCGACCGGTACTTCAGGATCTCCGAGCGGGGGTCCACCTTCGGCCGGGAGATACGCGGCGGCTTCGCCACGTTCTTCACGATGGCCTACATCCTTGTCCTGAACCCCATCATCCTGGGCAGCGCGAAGGACAAGTTCGGCCACCACCTCGACGCCGTCCAACTCACCACCGCCACCGCCCTGGTGGCCGCGGTGATGACGATCATCATGGGCGTCGGCGGCAACCTGCCGCTCGCGCTCGCCGCCGGCCTCGGGCTGAACGCGGTCGTCGCCTTCCAGATCGCCCCGCTGATGAGCTGGGACGACGCGATGGGCCTGGTCGTCCTGGAGGGCCTGCTCATCTGCGTATTGGTGGTCACCGGGCTGCGCGAGGCCGTGATGCACGCGATCCCGCAGCCGCTCAAGCAGGCGATCAGCGTCGGCATCGGCCTCTTCATCGCGTTCATCGGCTTCGTCGACGCCGGGTTCGTCAGCCGCATCCCGGACGCCGCGAACACCACGGTTCCGGTGCAGCTGGGCGGTACCGGCTCGCTCACCGGGTGGCCCGTCCTGGTCTTCTGCCTCGGCGTGCTGCTGACCATCGGACTCCTCGCCCGCAAGGTCAAGGGCGCGATCCTCATCAGCATCGTGACGATGACGATCCTCGCGATGATCATCAACTCGGCCGCGGACGTGAAGAGCTGGGGGCTGACCACGCCGGAGTGGCCGGACAAGCTGGTCGACACCCCCGACTTCGGACTGATCGGCCACTTCAGCCTGTTCGGCGCGTTCGACGCGGCGGGGGTCGGCATCGTCACCGTCGTCCTGCTGATCTTCACCCTCGTGCTGTCCGACTTCTTCGACACCATGGGCACGGTCGTCGGCATCAGCGCGGAGGCGGGCCTGCTCGACGAGGAGGGCAAGGTCCCGAACCTCGGCCGCGTGCTGCTCATCGACGGGGCGGCGGCGGTCGCGGGCGGCGCGGCGTCCTCCTCCTCCGCGACGTCCTACATCGAGTCGGCGGCGGGCGTGGGCGAAGGCTCGCGCACCGGCTTCTCGAACCTGATCACCGGCGGGCTGTTCGGGCTCGCGCTGTTCCTGACCCCGCTGCTGACCATCGTGCCGCTCCAGGCCGCCGCGCCCGCGCTCGTGGCCGTCGGGTTCCTGATGATGACCCAGGTCAAGAACATCGACTGGGACAAGTACGACATCGCGATCCCGGCGTTCCTGACGATCGCGGTGATGCCGTTCACGTACTCGATCACCAACGGGATCGGCGCCGGGTTCCTGGCGTACGTGGTGATCAAGGTCGTGCTCGGGAAGGCGAAGGAGATCCACTGGCTGCTGTGGGGGGTTTCGGCCTTGTTCCTCGTCTACTTCGCCATTGACCCCATTGAGCAGGTTCTCGGGGCCAAGTAAGCAACGGGACGTCTCAGTTCTTGACGGCCGCCTCCATCATGGCCTTGGCCACGGGGGCGGCCAAGCCGTTTCCGCTCACCTCCGAGCGGGCCGCGTTCGACTGCTCCACCAGCACCGCCACCGCGACCTCCTTGTCCCCGTTCTTGGCGTACGAGGTGAACCAGGCGTACGGCGTCTCGCTGTTGTTCTCGCCGTGCTGGGCCGTGCCCGTCTTGCCGCCCACCGTCACGCCGGCGATCCGCGCGTTCGTGCCCGTGCCGTCCTCGACGACCGTCTGCATCGCCGACTGGAGCTGCTCGGCGGTGCCGGAGCTGACGACCTGCTCGGTGGACGTGTCGTCGTCGTAGTCCTTCAGCATGTCGCCGCCGCTGTTGGTGAGCTGCGAGACCATGTGCGGCGAGACCAGCTTGCCGCCGTTGGCGATGGCCGCGGAGACCATGGCCATCTGGAGCGGGGTCGCGGTGACGTCGAACTGGCCGATGCCGGTGAGGGCCGTGGACGACTCGTTCATGTCCGAGGGGTAGACGCTGGTGTAGGCGCGGACGGGTACGTCCTGCTCCTTGTCGTTGAAGCCGAACTTCTCCGCCATCGCCCGCAGCTTGTCCTGCCCGAGGTCGTGCGCCATCTTCGCGAACACGTTGTTGCAGGAGTACCGCAGCGCCGTGCGGATCGAGGCGTCCTCGCAGGGCGCCGACCTGTTCTCGTTCTCCAGCTTGGTGACCGTGCCCGGCAGGGTGTACGGGTCGGGGCTGTCGGTGTGCTGGTCCACCGACGAGTACAGGCCGTCCTCCAGCGCCGCCGCCGCGACGACCAGCTTGAACGTCGAACCCGGCGCCACCGGCTGCCGCAGCGCGCGGTTGGTGAGCGGTTTGTCGGAGTCCTTGTTCAGCTTCTTCCACGCCGATCCGGCGGTGTTGGCGTCGGTCAGCGAGGACGGGTCGTACGACGGCGTGGACACCACCGCGAGGATCTGGCCGGTCTTCGGGTCGATCGCGACGGCCGCGCCCTTCTTGTCGCCGAGCGCGTCATAGGCGGCCTTCTGCACGGCCGGGTCGATCGTGGTGACCACGTTGCCCGGCTCGGCGCGCTGGTTGGTGAGGGTGTCCATGACGCTCTTCAGCCGACTGTCCGTGCCGTTGAGGAGGTCGGCGTAGATGCCCTCCAGCTGGGTCGGCGCGTACGCCTGCGAGGCATAGCCGGTCACCGCCGCGTACAGCTCGCCGTCCTTGTACGTGCGCTTGTACTTGAGGTCGCTCCCTGTCGTCCTCGCGGAACCGGTGATCGACTTACCGGCCACGATGATGTTCCCCAGCGGAGACGAGTACGTCTCGATCGCGTTCCGCCGGTTGTCGCTGTCGTCCGCCAGCGCCTGGCCCTCGTAGAACTGCACCCAGGTCGCCCGCAGCAGCAGAGCGAACACCAGCAGCAGCGCGAAGACCGACGCGCGCCTGATCGTCTTGTTCATCCCGCACTGGTAGACGAGCGGGCCGGAGCGAATCGTTCCCTTGCGTCCGGGTTTCTCATCGGACGTTCATCTGCGGCGCCCTCAGGCGTCCAGCCGCAGCACGACCTCGTCGATCTCCTCGCCGCGGGCGTGCGCGAAGCCCCGGTCGTGCGCCGACAGCCGGAAACCGCACTTCTCCAGCACCCGCCGCGACCCGGCGTTGTCCGCCGCCGCACGGGCGTACAGCGGGCGTTCGGTGATCTCGGCGAGCAGCGCCCCGAGGGCGGCCGTGGCGATCCCGCGTCCCCAGTACGCGCGGTCGATCCAGTAGGTGACCTCACGCTCACCGGGCTCCCCGTACACCGCCGCGCTGCCCACCACGTCACCGTCGACGAGGACGGTGCGGTTGACGGCGTCGGAGGCGAGGACCCGTTTCCAGTGGGCGTCGAACGCCTCGCGGTCGGCCGGGTCCCTCGGGACGAAGGCGGCCATGTGCAGGGACTCGGGATCGTTCATCTGCCGGAAGAAGACCGGCAGATCACTGTCGTGGACCTCTCGGAGCGCGATCTGCATGCCTCAGAGCCTACGGGTGGCCAGTGTCAGCCGGTCCCGGGCGTCGAACAGCGCGTCCTTGACCATCTGCTCATGGGCCGGCGTCAGCCGTGCCACCGGCACCGAGCAGCTGATCGCGTCCCGGGCCGGGGTGCGGTAGGGGATGGCCACGCCGAAGCAGCGCAGGCCCAGGGTGTTCTCCTCGCGGTCCACGGCGAAGCCCTGCTCACGGACCTGGTGCAGCTCCTCGATGAGCTTCTCCCGGTCGGTGATGGTGTTCTCGGTGAGCGCCGGGAGGGTCTCCGGGAGCATCTTGCGGACCTGTTCGTCCGAGTACGTGCTCAGCAGCGCCTTGCCGAGAGAGGTGGAGTGCGCGGGGAGGCGGCGGCCGACCCGGGTGAACGGGCGCAGATAGTGCTGGGACTGGCGGGTGGCGAGGTAGACGACGTTGGTGCCGTCGAGCCGCGCGAGGTGGATGGTCTCGGTGGTGTCGTCCGACAGCCGGTCCAGCGTGGGGCGCGCCGCCGCGACCACCTCGTCGCCGTCGATGTAGGAGGTGCCGACCAGCAGGGCGCGGACGCCGATGCCGTACCGCGTGCCCGTCGCGTCGGTCTCCACCCAGCCCAGCTCGACCAGGGTGCGCAGCAGCATGTAGAGGCTGGACTTCGGATATCCGACGGCCTCCTGGACCGCCGCGAGGGAGTGCATACCGGGGCGTCCGGCGAAGTACTCGAGCAGTTCAACCGTCCGTACAGCGGACTTGACCTGCGCGCCGCCCCCCGTCTCGCCAGCCGACATCGCCCTTGACCCCTTCGTTCGGCGGGAAATAGTCTCCAACAGCATATTCACCATCAGGGACAGCGTTCAGTATATCGAACAACCCTGGTGGATGACCAAGGAACTCTGTGGAGGGACCCGCGGTGGCAGCAGCACCAGTCTGGAGTGTCGACCCCCGAACCGGGAAGCAGCGTGAACAGGTTGCGGTGGAGGCCACAGCCCAGGAGGTGGACGCCACCGTCCGCGCCGCGCACGACGCCCGCGCCTCCCTCGCCGACCGCACGGTCCGCGCCGCGTTCCTGCGCACCGCCGCCGACAAGCTGGAGGCCGCCAAGGACCAGCTCGTCGAGGCCGCGGACGCCGAGACCGCGCTCGGCCCGGTCCGCCTCACCGGCGAACTCGCCCGCACCTGCTACCAGTTGCGCGCCTTCGCGGGCATCGTCGACGAGGGCGCCTTCCTCGACGTCGTGATCAACCACCCCGACGACACCGCGACCCCGCCGATCCCGGACCTGCGCCGTTACAAGGTGCCCCTCGGCGTCGTTGCCGTGTACTCGGCCTCCAACTTCCCCTTCGCCTTCTCCGTCGCCGGCGGCGACACCGCGAGCGCGCTCGGCGCCGGCTGCCCGGTCGTCGTCAAGGCCCACCCCGACCACCCCGGCCTGTCCGAGCTGGTCGCTGCGGTGCTGCGCTCGGCGGCCGCCGAGCACGGCATCCCGGCCGGCGTCGTCGGTCTCGTCCACGGCTTCGAGGCGGGCGTCGAGCTGGTCAAGCACCCGCTGGTCGCGGCGGCCGGCTTCACCGGTTCCATCCGCGGTGGCCGCGCGCTGTTCGACGCGGCGGCGGCCCGCCCGGTCCCGATCCCCTTCCACGGCGAGCTGGGCTCCCTGAACCCCGTGGTCATCACCGAGGCCGCCGCCGCCGAGCGCGCGGAGGCCATCGGCGCCGGCCTCGCCGGCTCGATGACGCTGGGCGTCGGCCAGTTCTGCGTGAAGCCGGGCCTGGTGCTGGTGCCGGCCGGCGCCGCGGGCGACGGCCTGGTCAAGTCCCTCACCGACGCCGTCAGCGACACCGACGCCGGGGTCCTGCTCGACCACCGCATGCGGGACAACTTCATCGCGGGCGTCGCCGAGCGCGTCGAGCTGCCCGACGTCGAGTCGCCGGTGACGCCGGGCGCGGGCGGCGAGCACACCGTCAGCGCGGGCTTCCTCACGGTCGCCGCCGACAAGCTGACCGAGGAGGGCGCCTACGACCTGCTCCTGGAGGAGTGCTTCGGCCCGGTGACGGTCGTCGCCCGCTACGAGGACGACGACCAGGCCCGTGCCGTGCTCTCCCGGCTGCCGGGCAACCTCACGGCGACGGTTCATCTGTCGACCGAGGAGGCCGCCGGCGAGGGCCGCGGCGCGGAGATCCTGGCGGAGCTGACGCCGCTGGCCGGCCGCGTGCTGGTGAACGGCTGGCCGACGGGCGTGGCCGTGGCAGCGGCCCAGCATCACGGCGGCCCCTATCCGGCCACGACGTCCACGTCGACTTCCGTGGGCGGTACGGCCATTGAGCGGTGGATGCGGCCTGTGGCCTACCAGGGCGCGCCGGAGGCGCTGCTTCCGCCGGAGCTGCGGGACGACAACCCGCTGGGGCTTCCCCGCCGTTTCAACAACCACCTCGAACGCTGAACCCCCGGGGCCGCACGGAGAAAGGGAAGCTGGGAAACTCTGAGCATGGACGTGGAACTTCCTGAACTTCCTTTCTCTCTCCGGACTTACGGCCCCGACGGCCACTGGTCGTACGAGGACAGAGTCCTCACCGGTTGGGCGGGCGCGCGGCAGGACCGCTTCGTCCCGCCCACCGACGAGGCCCTCGACCCCGCCTCCGACGCTCCGCGTCTTCTCGGCGCGCCGGAAGGGGACTTCCAGCTCATAGCCCGGGTCACCGTCGGGTTCGGCGCGTCCTTCGACGCTGGGGTGCTCTACGTCCATGTCGGGGACCGGGCCTGGGCCAAGCTCTGCCTGGAGTACTCCCCGGACGTGCCCACCGTCTGCACGGTGGTCACCCGGGGGCACTCCGACGACGCCAACTCCTTCACGGTGGAAGGCAGTTCGGTCTGGCTGAGAGTGAGCCGGACCGGGCGGGCGTTCGCCTTTCACGCCTCCCGGGACGGCAAGCGGTGGACCTTCGTCCGGCTCTTCACCCTCGGCGAGGAGAAGGAGACCGGCGCAGCCCTCGTCGGCTTCATGACCCAGTCGCCGATGGGGGAGGGGTGCGTGGTGACGTACGACCACCTGGAGTTCCGCCCCAACTGGATGCAGGACCTGCGAGACGGAAGCTGAACAGCCAGGTCACCGCGAACAGCGCGGCGCCGATCCCCAGGCTCATCCGCATCCCCGCGACGAACCCGCCCGACACCAGCGCCCCGAACACGGCGATCCCCAGCCCGCCGCCCACCTGCCGCGCCGAGTTGAGGACCCCGGCCGCGAGACCGGCCCGCTCGGCCGGCACCGCCTCCATCATCACGGCGGTCAGCGGCGGGACCGTCAGGGCGCAGCCGAGCGCCATCGGTACGAGGAGCAGGGCCACCAGCACCGGAGGAGTGTCCGCCCCGACCGACAGCAGAAGCAGCAGCCCAACGACCGCCACGCCCTGCCCGATCAGCATCGGCAGCCGTGGCCCGTACCGGCCCGCCAGCTTGCCGGAGACCACGTTCGTCGCCCCGATCAGCGCGCTCATCGGCAGGAACAGCAGCCCGGCGTAGAGCGCGGAGCGGCCCTGGACCTGCTGGAAGAAGAGCGAGAAGACGAACACCACGCCGTAGAAGGCCACGCTGCACGCCGTTCCCGCCGCGACCGCCACGGAGATGTTCCGGCTGCGGAAGAGTCCGAGCGGGACGACGGGATGAGGCTGGCGCCGCTCGATCCGCAGGAAGAGCAGACCGGCCACCACGGCAACCACCAGCGCCACGAGCCCGGTTGCGCCGCCCTCGATCACCGCGAACGTCAGCGCGGTCAGCGTCACCACCGCCGCCACCTGCCCCGGCAGATCGAGGGGCGCGGGCCGCGGCCGTGAGCGGGGCGCCCGGACCAGCAGCGCCAACGCCACCGCGCCCAGCGGCAGGTTGACGAAGAAGATGCCCCGCCAGTCCCAGGCCGTCGTCAGCGCACCGCCCGCCACCGGGCCGAGGGCCACCGCGACCGAGCCGCCCGCCGCCCAGACGGCCACCGCCCGCGCCCGTCGCGCGGGGTCGTCGTACGCCTGCCGCACGAGAGCCAGCGACGCCGGCAGCACGACCGCCGCCGCGACGCCCTGCACCACCCGCGCGCCGATCAGGGCCGCCAGGTTCGGGGCCAGCCCGCAGGCCGCCGAGGCGAGGCTGAAGAGGGCGATACCGAGCGCGTACGCCCGACTCGCCCCGACGCGGTCCGCGAAGGCGCCCGTGGAGAGCATCAGGGCGGCGAAGGCGAGGGTGTAGGCGTCGACGACCCACTGGAGCCCGGTCATGCCGCCGCCCAGCGAGGAGCCGACGGCGGGGAGGGCCACGTTCACCACGGACGCGTCCAGGGTGATCAGCGCGAAGCCGAGGAGGGCGGCGGTGAGGGCGAGGGTGGGCGCGGGCTTCATGGGAGGCGGGTCCCCCGGCCGCGCGGGGAGGTGATGTTGCTTGGCCGGATGATGGCTCGACTGTTGACTCGGCATGACCTCATGCTGCGGATCTTCGCCGTCGTACAGTAGTGGCCTGAATGCCATGCACCCGGAGGTTCTGGCCATGCCGCAGCCGCAGTCGTGGGCACCGCACCGCATCGTCGTCATCGCGCCGTCGCCGGTGTCGATGTTCAACCTCGCCATCCCGGAGCTGCTGTTCGCGAAGGTGGAGATCGACGGGGCGCCCGGCTACGAGGTCACCGTCTGCACCCCGGACCCCGGCCCCGTCACCACCACCGGCGGCCTCGACCTGCACGTCGCCCGTGGCCTCGACGCCGTGGAGTCCGCCGACACCGTCCTGGTCGCCGGTACCGGGGTGCAGGACACCCCGGACGCCCGCACGGTCGCCGCGGTCCGCGCCGCTGCCGCCGCCGGCCGGCGGGTCACCTCCATCTGCAGCGGCGCCTTCGTGCTGGCCGAGGCGGGCCTGCTGGCGGGCCGCAGCGCGACGACGTACTGGCAGCTGGCGGACGAGCTGCGGGACCGCTACCCGGCGCTCGACCTCAAGGGCGACGTCCTCTATGTGCAGGACGGCCAGATCCTCACGTCCTCCGGCTACGCGGCGGGCATCGACATGTGCCTGCACATGATCCGCACCGACTACGGCGCGGCCGTCGCCAACGAGGTGGCGCGCCTGGCCCTGGTGGCCCCCGTACGCCCCGGAGGCCAGACCCAGTTCACCCAGACCCCCCTCCCGCCCGAACGCGGCACGGCCTGCGCCGACACCCGGGGCTGGGCCATGCGCAACCTGGACAAGCCCCTCACCCTCACGGACCTGGCCCGCCACGCGGGCGTGTCGGTGCGCACCCTCACCCGCCGCTTCCACGCCGAGAGCGGTGTCAGCCCCCTCCAGTGGCTCCTCCACCAGCGCATCGAGCGGGCCAAGGAACTCCTGGAGACCACCACCCTCCCCATGGACCGCATCGCCCAGTCCTCAGGTCTCGGTACCGCGGACTCCCTCCGCACCCACCTGGTCCGCCGCACCGGCCTGACCCCGACGGCGTACCGCACACAGTTCAGCCGCCTGGGAGCCGACGTAGTCGCCCAGGGGGCCCGGGAATGAACCTCGCTGCTTGAATGTTCACCCATTAACCGGAGGAAGTCTCCGCACCCCGCCCCCCGACCTGGAGAGAGCCGAGAACATGCGCGTCGAGATCTGGAGCGACATCGCCTGCCCGTGGTGCTACGTGGGCAAGGCCCGCTTCGAGAAGGCGCTGGAGGCCTTCCCGCACCGTGACGGCGTCGAGGTGGTGCACCGCTCCTTCGAGCTGGACCCCGGGCGCGCCAAGGGCGACGTCCAGCCCGTGATCAAGATGCTCACCAAGAAGTACGGCATGAGCGAGGCCCAGGCCCAGGCCGGCGAGGAGAACCTCGGCGCCCAGGCCGCCGCCGAGGGGCTGGAGTACCGCACCCGCGACCGCGACCACGGCAACACCTTCGACATGCACCGCCTGCTCCACCTCGCCAAGGAGCACGGCAAGCAGGACGACCTCATCCAGGCCTTCTACCGGGCCAACTTCGCCGAGGAGCGCTCCGTCTTCAGCGAGGGCGACGAGCGCCTCGTGGACCTGGCCGTCGGCGCCGGTCTCGACGAGGCCGACGTCCGCAAGGTCCTCGCCGACCCCACCGCGTACGCCGACGACGTCCGCGCCGACGAGCGCGAGGCCGCCGAGCTCGGCGCGAACGGCGTGCCCTTCTTCGTCCTCGACCGCAAGTACGGCGTCTCCGGCGCCCAGCCCGCCGAGGTCTTCGCCCAGGCGCTGACCCAGGCCTGGGGCGAGCGCTCCCCGCTCCAGCTCCTCGACCAGGGCGACGCTGAGGCGTGCGGCCCCGACGGCTGCGCGGTCCCGCAGCGGTAAGAACCGCAGGTCGGGGGCGATCTATAAGCAGCGCTTGGCGAAACCACGTAGAAATCGGCAATGGACGGGGAGTTCCCGGAGTCCCACAGTGGACGCATGGAGACCTTCGAGAGCCTCGTCCGTGCCGAGTTCGCCCCGAAGAACACCTACCTCAACACCGCGAGCACCGGCCTGCTCCCGGCCCGCACCGTGACCGCGATGCGCGTCGCCGTGGAGTCGGCCGCCGCCGGCGACCCCACCGACATGTTCGGGGACGTCGAGGCGAGCCGCACCGCGTACGCGCGCCTCGTCGGCGTGCCGGACAGCCGCGTCGCGGCCGGCGCCTCGGCCGCCGTCTACAGCGGCCTGATCGCCGCCTCCCTCACCGAGGGCGCCGAGGTCCTCACCGCCGAGGGCGACTTCAGCTCACTCGTGAACCCCTTCCACGTCCGCCCCGACCTCAAGGTCCGCAGCGTCCCCCTGGAACGGCTCGCCGAGTCCGTCCGCCCCGGCACCGCCCTGGTCGCGGTCAGCGCCGCGCAGTCCGCCGACGGCCGGATCGCCGACCTGGCCGCGATCCGCGAGGCCGCGCGGCGGCACGGCGCCCGCACCTACGTCGACGCCTCCCAGGCCACCGGCTGGCTGGACTTCGACGCGGACGCCCACGACTACTCCGTCTCCGTCGGCTTCAAGTGGCTCCTCTGCCCGCGGGGCGTGGCCTTCCTCGTCGTACCGGCGGACCTCGGCGGACTCACCCCGCTGTTCGCCGGCTGGGTGGCGGGGGAGCGGCCCTGGGACGCGTGTTACGGCCCCATCGCCGAACTCGCCCACTCCGCACGCCGGTTCGACGAGAGCCCGGCCCTGTTCTCCTACGCGGGCGCCCGGCGCTCCCTCGAACTCCTGGCGGAACTCGGCGTGGACACCGTCCGCGCCCACGACCTCGCCCTCGCCGACCGCTTCCGCACCGGCCTCGCCGCACTGGGCCACATCCCCGTGTCGTCCCCGGGCTCACCGATCGTCTCCGTGCCCGGACTCGGCCACCGCCAAGGCGAGTTGAGCGCGGCCGGGATCGAACTCTCCGACCGGGCGGGCAACTTGCGGACGGCGTTCCACCTGTACAACACGACCGACGACGTCGACCGGCTGCTGGACGCCCTGGCGTCCTGAAACGCCGACGACGCGGCCCTCGTACGCAAGGTACTGGCCGCGTCGCCGGCGTGGCGGTGACTGCGATGGGGGAGGTCAGCGCACCGGGGTGAAGTCCCTGGCGCCAATGAACTCCGGCCGTCGTACCGGTGCCGCGAACGGCTCCACGGCCGCGTTCTCCACGCTGTTGAACACGATGAAGACGTTGCTGCGCGGGAACGGCGTGATGTTGTCGCCGGAGCCGTGCATGCAGTTGCAGTCGAACCAGGTCGCCGAACCGGCCTTGCCCGTGAAGAGCTTGATGCCGTACTCGCTCGCCATCTTGGTCAGCGCCTCGTCCGACGGCGTGCCTGCGTCCTGCATCTGCAGCGACTTCTTGTAGTTGTCCGTCGGCGTGGCCCCCGCGCACCCGAGGAAGGTCCGGTGCGAACCGGGCATGATCATGAGCCCGCCGTTGGTGTCGTAGTTCTCGGTCAGCGCGATCGAGACGGACACCGTCCGCATGTTCGGCAGACCGTCCTCGGCGTGCCAGGTCTCGAAGTCCGAGTGCCAGTAGAAGCCGCTGGCCCCGAAGCCCGGCTTGACGTTGATCCGCGACTGGTGGACGTAGACGTCCGAGCCGAGGATCTGCCGGGCCCGGCCGACGACCCGCTCGTCCCGCACCAGCTTCGCGAACACCTCGCTGATCCGGTGCACCTCGAAGACCGAACGGATCTCCTTGGACTTCGGCTCGACGATCGAGCGTTCGTCCTCCCGGATCGCCGGGTCGTTGACCAGCCGCTCCAACTCCTGCCGGTAGACGGCGACCTCGTCCTCGGTGATCAGTTCCTCGATGGCGAGGAAGCCGTCCCGCTCGTACGACTGGAGGCCGAGGGAGGTGATCGGGCCGGGGGTGTCCGGGGCGCCCCAGACGACGGGGTCCTGGCGCGGGACGGTGACCTCGGCGGCGCCTCGGCTCGGGTACAGATCGGTGATGGTGGTCATCGGGCTCAGCCCTCCTCGGTCAGCAACGGGTACACCCCGTTCTCGTCGTGGTCCTCCCGGCCGGTCACGGGCGGGTTGAACACACAGATGCAGCGGAAGTCCTCCTTGATCCGCATCGTGTGCCGCTCGTGACCGTCGAGGAGGTACATGGTCCCGGGCGTGATCGTGTACGTCCGCCCGGTCTCGTCGTCGGTCAGCTCGGCCTCGCCCTCGACGCAGACGACGGCCTCGATGTGGTTCGCGTACCACATCGACGTCTCCGTACCCGCGTAGAGGATCGTCTCGTGGAGGGAGAACCCGACCTTCTCCTTGGCGAGGACGATGCGTTTGCTCTCCCAGGTGCCGGACGCCGACTTCACATGGCGGTCGGTGCCTTCGATGTCCTTGAACGATCGGACGATCACGTGCTGAACAGCTCCTCTTCTCGGGCGGTTTCGGGCAGGGATTCTCAGGCGGTCTCGCGCACGGCGCGGGCGAGGATGCTCAGGCCCTCGTCCAGCTCGTCCGGGGTGATGGTGAGCGCCGGGAGCAGCTTGACGACCTCGCTCTCCGGCCCCGACGTCTCGATGAGCAGCCCGAGTTCGAAGGCGCGCGCGGCGACCCGTCCGGCCCGCGCCTTGTCATGGAACTCCAGGCCCCACACCAGACCCCGGCCCCGGTACTCGCGCACATCGGCGAGGTTCTCCTCCGTGATGGAGATGAGCCCCTGCTCGACCTGCTCGCCGCGCGTCCGGGTCTGCTTCTCCATCGCCGACCCGTCGGCCCAGTACGTCTCCAGGGCCGCGGTCGCGGTGACGAACGCGGGGTTGTTGCCGCGGAACGTGCCGTTGTGCTCGCCGGGCTCCCAGATGTCCAGTTCGGGCGTGAACAGGCACAGCGACATCGGCAGCCCGTAGCCGCTGATGGACTTGGAGACGGTGACGATGTCGGGCGTGATGCCGGCCTCCTCGAAGGAGAAGAACGCGCCGGTGCGCCCGCAGCCCATCTGGATGTCGTCGACGATGAGCAGCATGTCCTGCCGCTCGCACAACTCCTTGAGCGCGCGCAGCCATTCGGGCCTGGCGACGTTGATGCCGCCCTCGCCCTGCACGGTCTCCACGATCACCGCGGCGGGCTTGTTGAGCCCGGAGCCCTGGTCCTCCAGGAGCCGCTCGAACCACAGGAAGTCGGGCACGGTCCCGTCGAAGTAGTTGTCGAACGGCATGGGCGTGCCGTGGACCAGCGGTATCCCGGCCCCGGCCCGCTTGAAGGCGTTGCCGGTCACGGCCAGGGACCCGAGGGACATCCCGTGGAAGGCGTTGGTGAACGACACGATCGCCTCGCGCCCCTTCACCTTCCGCGCCAGCTTGAGCGCGGCCTCCACGGCGTTGGTGCCCGTCGGACCCGGGAACATGACCTTGTACGGCAGATCGCGCGGCCGCAGCACCAGGTCCTGGAAGGTCTGCAGGAAGGAACGCTTGGCGGTGGTCGACATGTCGAGCCCGTGCGTGACGCCGTCCCGCTCCAGGTAGTCGATCAACGCCCGTTTCAGGACGGGGTTGTTGTGGCCGTAGTTCAGCGAACCGGCGCCGGCGAAGAAGTCCAGGTACTCGTGGCCGTCCTCGTCGTACATGCGGCTGCCGCGCGCGCGGTCGAAGACGGTGGGCCAGCCGCGGCAGTAGCTGCGCACCTCGGACTCGAGGGTCTCGAAGACGCTGAGGTCGGGCTGGGTGATGGTCACGACGAATCGCTCCTCGATAGGCGTGGGGGGAGTGCGGGGGGTCGGCAACGGTGGGGTCAGGGGGAGAGGGGACCGATGCGGTAGAGGACTTCGGGGTCGTGCGGCCCGTCGGGGAACAGCCGGGTGTCGAAGAGGACCTCGCGCTCCACCGTCGCGCCGTGCCGCTCGGCGAACGCGGCGAAGAGCCGCTCGGAGGCGGTGTTGCCCGGCGTGATGGTGGTCTCGAGGGAGGTGATCCGGTGCGCGGCGGTGGTCCGCGCGACCAGCCCGTCGAGCAGCGTGCCCGCGAGCCCGCGTCCGCGGTGCGACGCGTCCACGGCCACCTGCCAGATGAGCAGGGTGCGCGGACGGTCGGGCCGCACATAGCCGGTGACGAACCCGACCGGCTCCCCGCGCCCGTCCCGTGCGACGGCCGACGTGGCGGCGAAGTCACGGCACCACAGCAGATAGCTGTACGACGAGTTCAGGTCGAGGGCCTTCGAGTCCCTCGCTATCCGCCACAATGCGGCGCCGTCCGTCACGGACGGGCGGTCGATTTGTAGTTCGGTCTGCGGGTCGGCTTGCAGGTCTGCTGGTGAGGCAGTCATGCGAATTGAATTTACCGAGGGAAATTAAAAAATGCATGGCCGGGAGGGGTTACATGGCGCGCCCTGATGTGTTATCGCGCGGGCGCGTGCGGTTGCGCGAGGGCGGTGTTGTATGCCCCGATATGACCGGCATGAAATGCGCAAAACGGTCGTGCTGTGTAACGCGTCACAGCCATGTAACCCCCGCGAGATCTGCCCGAATTACCCCTCTTGTCGTTCGCGAAATCTTTGCGTTTAGGTCGGAGGAGAGCGGGCAGAAGAATACGGGAAGCTACCCTGAAATGAATTCCCGAATTAGTGAGGAATTAGGCGCCGGTTACCCCGTCGATACGTTCCCGCAAAAGGTCCGCGTGCCCGTTGTGCCGGGCGTACTCCTCGATCATGTGGAGGAGCACCCACCGCAGACTGACCTCGGTGCCGGTGAAGGGCGCCTCCACCATCCGTCCGGTGTCGTCGAGCGACCATCCGACGTACAGCTCCCGCCCGCGCCCGATCGCACTTCAGCGCGAGCGTGGCCCGGTGGAAGTCCAACCAGCTTTCCAGCATGGGCAGTTCGGGCCCGGTCATGAGGGGGACGGGCCGGCCGTCGGGGGGGGTGTGGGGGGGTGTCGGTGGTCATGCGGGCGGCATGGCACGGGGGTCTGACACCTCAGCCCGCGTCATGCTGCCCGTCGTCCGAGGAGGAGGCCCGCCTGCCGCCGCCCCCTACCGCCACTCACCCTCCACCGCCCGCAACGCCCCCTCCGCATCCACACCCAGCCCCCGCTCGGCCAGCGCGGCGCCGAGCGCCGCCAGGCTCGCCCGTACCGCCCCCGGCGTGGCGTCCGCCCCGTAGTGGTTCACCCGGATCATCTCCTTGGCCAGCGCACCCCCGCCCGCGGCCAGCGGCAACGCCGGGTCCGAGGCCAGCGCCCGGGCCACCAGCTCCGACGCCACCACCCCGGCCGGCGCCCGCAGCGTCGTGGCCACCGGCGCTGCGTCCCGGGCCTCGTACACGTACGGCTCAAGCCCGCCACCCAGCGCCACGGCCCCCGCCCGGGTCGCCGCCGCGGCCGAGGCGTGCCGGGCCATCACCGCGTCAAGGCCGACCTCCTCGATCCGCTCGACACACGCCTCGAGCGCCAGCATCTCCAGCTGCGCGGGCGCGTGCAGGAGCGCCTTGCGGCCGCCGTCGACCCACCGCTCCTTCCAGTCCAGCAGCGACAGGTACGACCGCCGCGGCGCCCGCGGGTTCGCCGCCATCCGCGCCCACGCCCGCTCGCTCACCGAGACCGCCGACACCCCGGCGGGCCCGCCCATCGCCTTCTGCGCCCCGATCACGCACAGGTCGACGCCCCACGCGTCCGGCAGCACCGGCTCCGCGCCGATCGAGGCGACCGCGTCCAGGTAGAACAGCGCACCGTGTTCCCGTACGACCTCGCCGATCTCCGCGACCGGGTTGGTGTTGCCGGTCGCCGCCTCCGCGTGCACCAGCGACACGAAGTCGATCGACGGGTGCTCGGCGAAGGCCTCCCGGATCTGCTCGGCCGTGACGGCGGTGTGGAACGGCACCGCGAGGTCGATCACCGTCGCCCCGCAGTCCCGCAGCCAGTCCCCGAAGGTCTGCCCGTAGGGGCCGGTGATGACATTCAGCGCGACGGTCCCCGGACCCGCCGTCGCCCGGATCGCCCCCTCCAGGGGCAGCAGCGCCTCGCCCTGCATGATCACGACGTCCTGCCCGGTGTCCAGCAGCCGCGCCACGCGGTCCTCGATCGACGCGAAGTGCGCGGCGCTCAGCGGGGCCAGGTCAAGGAACGGATGCGTCACAGCGGTGCTCTTTCGCTCACTGGGGTAGAGGTGATCGAGGGTAACCGCCCCACGCCGACCCCCGCTGACCACCGCCGACCGGTGCTTCTTAGGCTGAACGGCCTCGGAACCATCGCTTTGATTTGAGAGACCCAAACCTTTCCTTATAATCGGAACCCACAGTTCCCTCACAGGAGGCTCCCCCGTGAAGACGATCCTCGGGCGCCGGACCCGCATCCTGGCCGCCACCACCGCGACGGCCGGGCTCCTGCTCGTGGCCGGCTGCTCCTCGGACGACGACGGAGGCAGCGGCACCAAGACCGCCGCCGGTGGCGTCGAGCTCGTCAAGGCGGGGCAGCTCACCACCTGCACCCACCTGCCCTACCCGCCCTTCCAGTCGGAGATCGACGGCAAGGTGCAGGGCTTCGACGTCTCGCTGATCGACCTGGTCGCCGACGACCTCGGCGTGAAGCAGGAGATCCTCGACACCCCCTTCGAGAACTTCAAGACGGGCGCCTTCCTCAACTCCGGCGCGTGCGACCTCGCCGCGGCCGGCATGACCATCACCGAGGAGCGCAAGAAGAACGTCGACTTCTCCGACCCGTACTTCGACGCCACCCAGGCCCTGCTCGTCGACAAGGACAGCGGGATCACCTCGCTCGCCGACGCCAAGGCCAAGAAGGTCAAGCTCGGCGCCCAGGCGCAGACCACCGGCGAGGACTACGCCAAGAAGCAGGGCTTCGACCCGGTCTCCTTCGAGTCCTCCGACGCCGTCCTCAACGGCATGCGCTCCGGCCAGGTCAAGGCCGTCATCATCGACTACCCGGTCGTCCAGGGCTGGCTGAAGGACAAGGCCAACTCCGACGCCTTCAAGGTCGCCGAGCAGCTCAACACCGGTGAGCAGTACGGCTTCACGGTGAAGAAGGGCAACACCAAGCTCCTCGCCGCCATCAACAAGGCCCTCGCCGACGCCAAGGCCGACGGCACGTACAAGAAGCTGTACGAGAAGTGGATCGGCCCGTACGACGCCTCGGCGGCCTCCGCCTCCCCGTCCGCGTCGGCATCCTGACCCCATGGCCGATACAGACGTACCACTCCAGCCCAGGAAGAAGGGCCTGACCCGGCGTCAGAAGCGCAGCCTCTCGCGCGGCGCGCAGTACGTCGTGTTCGTCGGCGCCGTGATCGCCTTCGCGGTGTCGGCGGACTGGGACCGGCTGAAGAACCAGTTCGCCCAGTGGGACATCGCGCAGCAGATGTTCCCGGACGTCATCACGCTGGCGCTCAAGAACACCGTGCTGTACACGCTGTCCGGGTTCGCCTTCGGACTCGTGCTCGGCATGGTCATAGCGCTCATGCGGCTGTCGTCGGTGGGCCCGTACCGCTGGTTCGCCGGTGTCTACATCGAGATCTTCCGCGGCCTGCCCGCCCTGCTGATCTTCATCTTCATCGGCGTGGCCGTACCGCTCGCCTTCCCGGGGACCGAGATCCCCGGCGGCACCTACGGCAAGGTCGCGCTCGCGCTCGGCCTGGTCGCGGCGGCCTACATGGCGGAGACGATCCGCGCCGGCATCCAGGCGGTGCCCAAGGGGCAGCTGGAGGCGGCCCGTTCACTGGGCTTCTCGCCCGCGCGGGCCATGGTCTGGATCATCATCCCGCAGGCGTTCCGCATCATCCTGCCGCCGCTCACCAACGAACTCGTCCTGCTCTTCAAGGACTCCTCGCTGGTGCTGTTCCTCGGTGTCACCCTGGAGGAACGCGAACTGTCCAAGTACGGCCGCGATCTGGCCAGCCAGACCGCCAACTCCACGCCGATCCTCGTCGCCGGCCTGTGCTATCTGCTGGTGACGATCCCGCTCGGCTTCGTCGTCCGCCGTATGGAGGCCAAGGCCCAGGAGGCGGTCAAGTGACGAGCACGGCAGAGATCCAAGTCCGGGGCCTGCACAAGTCGTTCGGCGACAACGAGGTCCTCAAGGGCATCGACCTGGAGATTGGGCGCGGCGAGGTCGTCTGCGTCATCGGCCCGTCCGGCTCCGGCAAGTCCACGCTGCTGCGCTGCGTGAACCTCCTCGAAGAGCCCACCCAGGGCCGGGTCTTCGTCGGCGGCACCGAACTCACCGACCCGGACGTCGACATCGACGCCGTACGCCGCCGGATCGGCATGGTCTTCCAGCAGTTCAACCTCTTCCCGCACCTCACCGTCACCGAGAACCTCACGCTGCCGCAGCGCCGGGTCCTCAGGCGCGGCAAGGCGGAGGCGGCGAAGGTGGCCGCCGAGAACCTGGAACGCGTCGGCCTGTCGGAGAAGGCGGACGCCTACCCGGCCTCCCTCTCCGGCGGCCAGCAGCAGCGCGTCGCCATCGCGCGGTCGCTGTCCATGGGCCCCGAGGTGATGCTCTTCGACGAGCCGACCTCCGCGCTCGACCCCGAACTCGTCGGCGACGTCCTCGCGGTGATGCGCATGCTCGCCGACGAGGGCATGACCATGATGGTCGTCACCCACGAGATGACCTTCGCCCGCGAGGTCGCCGACCGGGTCGTCTTCATGGACGGCGGAGTGATCGTCGAGGACGGCGTCCCCGCCCAGGTCATCGGCAACCCGAGCCACGAACGCACCCGCCACTTCCTGTCCCGCCTCCTCGACCCGGCGATGGCGGACGTGGAGGAGGAGAGGTCCGACCAGGTGGGCGGCAAGACCGACTGAAGAGGGCCGCCGCTAAGGTGCGAGGCATGAACGATCGCGCGGTGCTGCACGTCAAGGGACGGATCCTGGTCGGACCCGAGGAGGTCCGCGACGAGTTGTGGATCATCGACGGCCGGATCTCCTACGACCGTCCCGCTGGCGCCCGTGACATCCGCTCCGTCGTCGGCTGGGCCCTGCCGGGCCTGGTCGACGCGCACTGCCATGTCGGCCTCGGCCCGCACGGCCCGGTCCCGCAGGACGTCGCCGAGAAGCAGGCGCTCACCGACCGCGAGGCCGGCACCCTGCTGATCCGGGACGCCGGTTCGCCGTCCGACACCCGCTGGATCGACGACCGCGAGGACCTCCCGAAGATCATCCGCGCCGGCCGGCACATCGCCCGCACCCGCCGCTACATCCGCGGCTACGCCCACGAGATCGAGCCGGACGACCTGGTCGCGTACGTCGCCCAGGAGGCCCGGCGCGGCGACGGCTGGGTCAAGCTGGTCGGCGACTGGATCGACCGCGAGCTCGGCGACCTGTCCGCCCTCTGGCCGCGGGACGCCCTGGACGCGGCCATCGCCGAGGCCCACCGCCTCGGCGCCCGGGTCACCGCCCACTGCTTCTCCGCGGACTCCCTGCCGGACCTGGTCGGCGCCGGCATCGACTGCGTCGAGCACGCCACCGGGCTGACCGAGGAACTGATCCCGCTCTTCGTCGAGCACGGCGTGGCGATCGTCCCCACCCTGGTCAACATCGCCACCTTCCCGCAGCTCGCGGCGGGCGGCGAGGCCAAGTTCCCGCGCTGGTCGGCGCACATGCGGCGACTGCACGAGCGGCGCTACGACACCGTGCGCTGCGCCTACGACGCCGGCATCCCGGTGTACGTCGGCACCGACGCCGGCGGCACCCTGCCGCACGGCCTGGTCGCGGCCGAGGTCGCGGAACTCGTCACCGCCGGCATCCCGCCGGTCGAGGCCCTCGCGGCGACCACCTGGAAGGCCCGGACCTGGCTCGGCCGCCCCGGCCTGGAGGAGGGCGCCCCGGCCGACCTCGTGGTCTACGCGTCCGATCCGCGCGCCGACGTACGCGTGCTGGCGGACCCGCAGCGGGTCGTCCTCGACGGCCGGGTCACCGCCTGAGCCGCGTTGACGGAGCGTAACCGGCGAGCGGCCTGGCTCGTTCTGCACTCCCGCTCACGCGCCGCCCCGTCAACGCACGCGCTCGCACAGAAGGGGGTACGGGGGTGACTTCGAGGAACACCCGTGCCGCATGAATCGAAAAGGTTCACGGGAACACCACGTTGGGGTGAACTCCCGTCGGACCGCTGACTGTTCACTCTCAGTGCGTAATTCTTGCCGAGTCCCGAGCAAGTCTCCTCTGAGGGGTCCCCACCTTGAACGGCAAGAACTTCCGTATGCCCGCACGCCGTCTCGCGACCGTCGCGACGGCCACCGCCCTGGCCGCCGGTCCCGCGGCCCTGGCGGGCGCGGGTTCCGCCCACGCCACCGGCGACGAGGGCCGCGCGAGCGCCGTCGTCCTGCGCACCGGGCTCGACGTGTCCCTGCTCAACAAGACCGTGAACGTCCCGCTCGCGGTCTCCCTGAACGAAGTGCAGGCGCCGCAGAGCGCCGAGAAGACCGCGCTGACCGCCGAGTTGAACGGCGTGAACAACGGCCAGGCCTTCAGCGTGCTGAACGCCGAGGTGGCGTCGGCGAAGGCGGACGTCACCGCGACCAAGGCCGAGGCCTCGACCCACCTCGCCCACGCCAGGCTCCACGTCCCCGGCCTGCCGCTGCTCTCGGTCGTCGAGCTCGGCACGGTCAGGTCCGAGGCGGTCTGCGAGGCCGGGAAGCCGCCGGTCGCCCGGTCCAACGTGCTCGGTGACGTCACCGTGCTCGGCAAGAAGGTCACGCTGAGCGCGGGCGGACCGACCGAGGTGAAGGTCCCGGGCGTGGGCGAGGTCCGCCTCGACCTGTCCAAGCGCGAGACCACCTCGCGCACGGCCGCCGCCACCGCCCTCGAACTCACCGTCTCCGTCAACCCGTTGAAGCTCAACGTGGCCGAGGTCGAGGGCACCCTGACCCTGGCGAAGGCCACCTGCGAGGCCCCGGCGGCACCCGCCGCCACAGCGCCCTCCGAGGACCCGGCCGGCGGCGACGTGAAGCCCCAAGGCGCCCCCGCCGAGGCCGGGTTGGCCGAGACCGGCGGCAACTCCATGACCCCGTACATCGCGGGCGGCGCGATCGCCCTGATGGTCGCGGGCGGGGGAGCGGTCGCGGTGGCGCGGCGCGGCAGGAACTGAGCGACGGCGACCGACAGATGTGTGGCGCCGGCGCGTTCTGCTCGCGCCGGCGCCGCCGCTCAGTGCTGTGACAGCACCATCGCCTGGTCCAGCGCCTGGAGGAACGAGTTGACCGTCGTCCGGTCCCGCACCGCGAGCCGCAGCCACTCCTCGTCCAGGCCGGGGAACGTGTCCCCGCGCCGCACCGCGAAACCGAGGTCGCGCAGATGCCGGCGCACGGCGGCGGCCCGGGGCAGACGTACGAGGACGAAGGGGCCCTGAGCCGGTTCGGCCACCGTGAGTCCGTCCGGGGCGAACTCCCGCAGCCCGGCGACGAGATGGGCCCGGTCGGCGGCGATCCGGTGCGCCGCGTGGGCCGCCTCGGCCAGGGCCTGCGGCTGCACGCAGGCCCGCGCCGCCGCGAGCGCCGGGGTGGACACCGGCCACAGCGGCTGGGCCCGCTCCAGTTCCTCGATGGTCTCCGGCGCGGCGAGGACGTACCCGATGCGCAGTCCGGCCAGCCCCCAGGTCTTGGTCAGGCTGCGCAGGACGACGAGCCCGGGGACGTCGGTGCGTCCCGCCAGCGCCTCCCGCTCGCCCGGCACCGCGTCCATGAACGCCTCGTCCACCACCAACGTCCGCCCGGGACGGGCGAGTCGGGCGATCGTGCCCGCCGGGTGCAGGACCGACGTCGGGTTCGTCGGGTTGCCGATCACCACCAGGTCGGCGTCCTCGGGGACGGCCGCCGGGTCGAGCCGGAAGCCGTCCTCCGCGCGCAACAGCAGCCGGTCGACGGTGTGCCCCGCGTCCCGCAGCGCCGCCTCCGGCTCCGTGAACTGCGGGTGCACGACCAGCGCACGACGGGGCTCCAGGGCGCGGGCGAGCAGCACGAAGGCCTCCGCCGCACCGGCGGTGAGCAGCACCCGCTCCGCGGGCAGACCGTGCCGGGCCGCGACCGCCTCCCGCGCCTCGCGGCCGTCCGGGTAGGCGGCCAGCCCGGTCAGCGACTCGGCGATCCGCTCCCGCAGCCACCTCGGAGGCGTGTCCGCGCGGACGTTCACGGCGAGGTCGGTGAGCCGCGCCCCGTCGTCCCGAACCTCCGCGTCACCGTGGTGCCGCAGGTCGTGGCTGCCGGTGTCCTGTCTGTCAGTGTGCATGGGAGTGGGAGCCGTGGTGGTGGTGTCCGTGGCCGTGGTGATGGTGGCCGTCGTCGTCGGGGTGGAAGTGCGGCTGCTGCGGCAGGCCCACCTTGTCCTCGAAGCCGGGCAGCGCGATGCGGTACACGCACGAGTCGCAGTTCATCCGCAGATCGCCCTTGATCGCCTCCTCGTACCGCTCCATCACCAGGTCGAGCAGCTCCGGCTCAGGACCGATGACGTCCGCCGAGCGCACCTCGACCTCCGGGTGGGCGGCGGCCCAGCCCTCGGTCTGCTGCCGGACGCGGTCCGGGAGGATGCCGGTGAACAGGAAGTACGGCAGGACGACGATCCGCCGCGCGCCCAGCTTCACACACCGGTCCAGGCCGCTCGGCACGTCCGGAGCGGCCAGCGACACGAACGCCGTCTCCACGCCCGCGTACCCGCGCCCCTCCCACAGCAGCCGGGCCGCCTTGTGCACCTCGGCGTTGGCGTCCGGGTCGGTGGAACCGCGCCCGACGAGCAGCACGGTCACGTCGGCGAGGTCGCCGGGCGCGCGCCCCTCGGTGCCGAGCGCCTCCTCCAGCCGTCGCTCCAGGACGTTCAGCAGCGACGGGTGCGGGCCCAGCGGACGCCCGTAGGTGTACGAGATCCCCGGGTGCCGTTCCTTCTCGCGGGCCAGCGCCGCCGGGATGTCGCCCTTGGCGTGCCCGGCGGAGACCAGCATCAGCGGCACGGCGGCGAACCGTCGTACGCCTCTGTCCACCAGCTCGGTGACGGCCTCACCCAGCGGCGGCGGGGACAGTTCGATGAAGCCGCCCGCGACGGGCAGTTCGGGGTGGCGGCGCCCCAACTCCCGTACGAAGGCGCGGAACGCCTCGGCCCCGGCCTCGTCCCGGGTGCCGTGGCCGGCGATGAGCAGAGCGGGCTTGGGGGCGGTCACGATGTCTCCTCGGAATGCGAAACAGGGTGGTACAGGAGGGCGTTGAGCGCGGCCGACGCGACGGCCGACCCGCCCTTCTCGGACACGTTGCTCACGGCGGGCAGCCCGCTCTCGCGCAGCGCGGCCTTGGACTCGACCGCGCCGACGAAGCCGACGGGCAGACCGATGACGAGCGCCGGGGCGGCGTCCAGGGTGAGCAGTTCCTCCAGCGCGGTCGGCGCGTTGCCGATCACCCACAGGGCGCCGGGGCCGACCTGCTCGTAGGCGAGCCGGATCGCGTGCGCGGAGCGGGTCAGCCCCGGCCCGGCCACGGCATCGCGCAGCCGGCAGACGGTCTCGCGCCGGGTGATGCCGGCCGCGACCATCTCGACGTCCACGACGACCGGCGCCCCACCGTGCAGCGCGGCATGCGCCTTCTCCAACTCGCCCTCGTCCATGACGAGATCGTCGGCGTACGCCAGGTCGGCGGCCGAGTGGATGACCCGCTCGACCACCGCCCGGGTCAGCGGCGGGAAGTGCGAGGTGTCCAGGCGGGCCCGCAGCCGCCGGTAGGACTCCTCCTCGATGGGGTGGACCTCTCGGATCACTTGGCGCCCTCCTCTGCGGTCTGCCAGCGGTAGCCGCGCGGCGTCACCATGCGCCCCGCGATGTCCCGGGTCGCCGTGTTGCCGACGGTCACGACCGTCATCATGTCGACCGTCGCCGGATCCAGGGACCCCAGTGTCGTGAGCCGACTGGACTCGTCCGGCCGCGAGGCGTTCCGCACGACCCCGACCGGCGTGGCCGGCTCCCGGTGCTCGGCGAGGATCGCCAGCGCCTTCGGCAGCTGCCAGTCACGGCCCCGGGAACGCGGGTTGTAGAAGGTGACCACGATGTCCGCCGCGGCCGCCGCCCGCACCCGCCGCTCGATGACCTCCCACGGAGTGTGCAGGTCGGACAGGCTGATGGACACATGGTCGTGGCCCAGCGGCGCGCCCAGGATCGCGGCGGCGGCGAGCGCGGCGGTCACCCCGGGCACCCCGACGACCTCGATGTCGTCGGAGGCCTCGGCGAGCGCGGGGGAGGCCATGGCGTACACGCCCGCGTCCCCGCTGCCGATCAGCGCGACGGCCCGCCCCTTGCGGGCCTCCGCCACGGCTGTCCGGGCCCGCTCCTCCTCGGCCCCGAGCCCCGACTCCAGGATCCGGGTGCCGGGCCGCAGCAGGTCGCGGATCTGGTCGACGTACTGGTCGAGACCGACCAGCACGGCGGCGCTTTGGAGTTCGGCCTTCGCGCGGGGCGTGAGTAGATCCCGGGCGCCGGGCCCGAGCCCGACCACCGCGAGCCGGCCGCGCGCGGGACGCCGTACGACGGCACAGGTCGCCATCGAGGCGTGGCCGTCCGCCCGCGAGGACTTCCGCTTGGGGACGAGGAGTTCACCGCCCCCGACGAGCGCGGCGGCCTCGGCGACCGAGGGCGTGCCCACGGCGGCCAGCGGAGCGTCGGAGGGGTTGGGCACCTCGACGGCCGCGAGGTCCGCGGCGGCGTGGGTGACCAGCGGGACGCCCAGTGCGCGGGCGGCCTCGACGATCCCCGGCTCCTCGGCCTTGGCGTCCACGGTGGCGAGTTCGGCGAGGGACGCCTCTGACAGCCCGGCGTCCCGCAGCGCGTCCCGCACCAGCTCCAGCACCTCGTCCACCGGCGCCCCCTTCGAGGCGCCGACCCCGACGACGAGGGACGGCGGCCGCAGCACGACCTCCCGCTCGGCGGCGTCGACGAGCCGGTCGGTGACCCGCACGACATGGGAGCCGTCCTCGGTGACCTTCAGCGCGGGCAGTGGCCACGCCAACTCCGCCTTCAGGGCGACCGGTTCACCATCGAGGAGCGCCCGCGACACGGCGGCGACATCGCCCTCGACGGGGAAGCCGAGCGTGTCGAGCCCCGGCAGCCCCACCGCGTCCGTCGCGGTCGTGATCACCGGCTCCGCGCCCAGCAACTCCCCGACCTCACGGGCCAGTTCATTGGCGCCGCCGCCATGTCCGCCGACCAGCGACACGGCGAACCGCCCCGCCTCGTCGACGCACACCACACCCGGGTCGGACGTCTTGTCGCCGAGCAGCGGCGCGACGAGCCGCACCACGGCCCCCGTGGCGAGGAAGCACACCAGCTGCTCGCACTCCGCGAACGCGGCCCGTACGGCGTCCCCGACGGGACCTTCGTACACGCGCGTCCGCTCCGGCCACGCCGCGGCCAGCCGGTCGCGCGCAGCCGCGCCCGCCGCGGTGGCGGAAATGAGGCCGATCACAGGGCAACTCCCTCATGAGACACGGGGGTTCGGTACCCCCACAGCAGAAAAACAGGGTTGGTCGCCGCGAGCCGGGTCACGTCCCCGGGCAGCGGCGCCAGCCGCGACGACTGCAACAGCACGCCGTCGCAGGAGAACCCGGCGCCGGTGAGCGCCTCGCGCACGGCCGGCACCCGGTCGAGCGCGGCCATCGCCACGACGACCGTCCGCCGGGCGCGCCGCGCGCACGCGGTGACGATCGCGGGCAGCTCGCGCCCGCCGCCGCCGACGAACACGGCGTCGGGGTCTTCGAGATCGGACAGCACCGCGGGCGCGGCCCCGTGCACGGCCCGCACGTCGACCCCGTGCGCGACCGCGTTGGCGCGCACCCGCTCGACGCCGTCCGGGGTCTTCTCGACGGCGGTGACGGCGGCACCGAGCCGCGCGCACTCCACGGCGACGGAACCGGAGCCCGCCCCGATGTCCCAGACATGGTCGCCGAGTCGTGGGCCGAGCCGGGCCAGCGCGAGGGCCCGTACCTCGAACTTGGTGATCATCGAGTCGCGGTGCGTGAACTCGTCCTCGTCCAGCGCCCATCGGCCGGGGCCGACGTCGGCCCCGGCGACCGTGCGCGCGGCGGCGCCCAGCAGCCGCGTCTCGTCCAGGCACAGCACCACGCTGACCGACGTCCCCCAGTCACGGGCGGCGGCCTCGGCAGGCGTCACCCGCTCGACGCGCTCCTCGGCGGAGCCCAGCGCGGAGGCGACGACCAGGACCCGGGCGTCGGCCCGCAGCGCGGCCCCCAGCTCGTTGGGCCCGGCACCCGGCCCGGTCAGCACGGCGACCTTGGGCCGCGCCCGGCACACGTGGACGGCCGTCCGCAACTCCCGCCCGTGTGCGCTGACCACGACCGCGTCGTCCCATGTCAGCCCGAGCCGCGCGAACGCGGCGGCGACGGACGACACCCCTGGCCGTACGTCCAACCGCTCGGAGCCGAACCGCTCGGCCAGCGCCCGCACGATCCCGAAGAACCCGGGATCACCCGAGGCGAGCACGACCACCGGGCTCTCCGCCTTCAGATGCCGCTCGATGACGTCCAGCGCGGGCGCGAGCGGCCCGAGGACGACCTGCTCGGCGTCGTCGGGCACGGGCGCGGACGCCAGATGACGCCGGCCGCCCACCACCAGCCGGGCCCCGGCCAGCACGTCGGCGGGAACCGGCGCCCCCGTCCCCGTACCGAAGACCGTGATCACGTACTCGCACCCCGCGCGCGCAGGGCCCGGCGGGCCTCCGGGTCGGCCTTGCGGTAGCCGTGGAAGTGACCGGGGTGGTACAGGTGCGAGCGGGTGCCCTCGGCGTCGAGCGCGGGCCCGACCAGGAAGAGGGTGTGCTTCCAGAGCTTGTGCTCCTTCACCGTCTCCTCCAGCGTCTCGATCGTGCACCGCACGACGAGCTCCTCGGGCCAGGTGGCCTGATAGGCGACGACCACCGGCGTTGACGTCGGATAGCCGCCCTCCAGCAGCTCCCGCACCAGCTGACCGCTGCGCGCCGCCGACAGGAAGATCGCCATGGTGGTGCCGTGCTTGGCGAACTCCCGCACTTCCTCGCCGGGCGGCATCGGCGTCTTGCCGCCACCGAGACGCGTGAGCACCACGGACTGCGCGACCTCGGGAATGGTCAGCTCGCGCTGCGCGAGCGCGGCCACGGCGGAGAACGCGGAGACACCGGGGACCACTTCGGTCGCGATGCCGATCCGCGCACACCGGTCGAGCTGCTCCTGCGTACCGCCCCACAGGGCGGGGTCGCCGGAGTGGATACGGGCGACCTTCAACGCGTGCTGATGTGCCCGCTCGTACACGGCCACGACGTCCTCCAGCGACATCGTCGCCGAGTCGAGGATCTCCGCGCCCTCCCGGGCATGCTCCAGGACCTCGGCCTGGACCAGGCTCGCCGCCCAGATCACGACGTCGGCCTCGGCGATGGCACGCGCGGCACGGAACGTCAGCAGGTCGGCGGCGCCGGGTCCGGCACCGACGAAGGTCACCTTGCCGGTGGGGGCGTCGGCCATGGGTTCGGGTCCTCTCGTACGAAGAATCACTGGGGGAGCTGGTGGCACCGCTGGTGCCGGATGTGCGTGAACGGGCCTTCATCGGATACGAAGGGCCCATGGCGGTGTTCGTCGCGCTCGGCGCGTTCCTGATGACACTGGCCGGCGGCTGGACGGCGCAGCGGGTGACCGACCGCCGTCACCTGGTCCTCGGCCTGGCCGGCGGCCTGATGCTGGGCGTGGTCGGCCTGGACCTGCTGCCGGAGGCGCTGGAGGCGGCGGGCACCGAGGTGTTCGGCGTCCCGGCGGCCCTTCTGCTGTTCGTGGCGGGCTTCCTGGCGGCCCATCTGGTGGAACGTCTGCTGGCGGTACGGCAGGCAGCGCACGGCGCCGAGGAACACAACGGCAGGGTCCCCGAGGTGGGCCTGACGGCCGCGGCGGCGATGGTCGGCCACAGCGCCATGGACGGTGTGGCGATCGGCGCGGCCTTCCAGGTGGGCGGCGGCATGGGCACCGCGGTGGCCCTCGCGGTCATCGCCCATGACTTCGCGGACGGCTTCAACACGTACACGATCACGAGCCTGTACGGGAACGCCCGCCGCCGGGCGATGGCGATGCTGGTCGCGGACGCGGCGGCACCGGTCGTGGGCGCGGCGTCGACCCTCCTCTTCACCATCCCGGAGAAGCTGCTCGGCGGGTATCTCGGCTTCTTCGGCGGCGCGCTCCTCTATCTGGCGGCCGCCGAGATCCTCCCCGAGGCCCACCACGAACACCCCGCCCGCTCGACCCTGCTGTGCACGGTCGCGGGCGTGGCGTTCATCTGGCTGGTGGTGGGCATCGCCGACTGACGCCCCGAGGGGCGAGGTCACAGCTTGCCGCCCCGCCCGCCGTCACGCCGGGCGGGCGCGATGAGCGTGGAGAGGTAGGGGAGCGGGGCGCCGTCGAGCTCGGCCGCCGGCCGCACGGACTCCTCCGGCAGCCCGAGCGCCGACCCCCACACGGCGTCGTCGAGCCGCCCGGTCTCCCGCAGCGCCTCGGCGACCTCCTGGGCCTGCCGCCCGAACTTGTACGCCACGACCGTCCCCGGCCCGGCGAGGGCGTCCTTGAGCGCCTGGGCACCGGCGGTGACGGGCACCAGCGTCAGCGGCTCGGTGCCCTCGGTGAGGACGGCCCCCGACCGCGCGGCGAGATCCTGCATGGCGGTGATGCCGGGCACGGTCTCCACGAGGGTCCCCGGCACCAGCTCGGCGATGGTCTGCGCGAGATAGGTGAAGGTGGAGTAGACGTTCGGATCGCCGATGGTGGCGAAGGCGACGGTGCCGTGCGCACCGAGCAGCTCGGCTACCCGCGCCCCGGCGGCGTCCCAGGCGGCCTCCCGCCGCCCCCGGTCGGTCCGCTCGTTCAGCGCGAACACCACCCGGACGACCTTCTCCTGCCCGACGTAGTGCAGCACGGTGGCCTCGGCCCGCCCGCGTTCCCCCGTGTCCATCACGGGTACGACGACCACATCGGCGGCACGCAGCGCGTTGACGCCCTTGACGGTCACCAGCTCCGGATCGCCGGGACCGACCCCGACTCCGATCAACCTGCTGCTGCTCATGACGTCCGGCACCTCTCCACGAACCTACGGGCCACATCGGGCTGCGACGCCCAGTGCGTGTGCAGATAACTCGCGTGCACACCTTGTTGTACGAAACCTTCGACGCGCCGGGCAGGGGCGCGCACCCCCCATGCGGGAGCCGCCCCGGCACCGGGCTCCACGACGGTCCGATGGAACTCGTGCCCCCGCATCCGGGTCCCGGCGACGGCGAGGGAACTGTCGCCGACGGCCACCGCGTCCCGGTACCCGAGCGTGAGCCGCTCGCTCATCCGCGCGGACGCGTCGAGCACGCCGCACATGGGAAGCCCGTCGAGCTCACGACAGAGGTAGAGCAGCCCGGCACATTCGGCGGCGACGGGGGCGCCACTGAGGGCGAGCTCACCGACGGCCTTGCGCAGGGGTTCGTTGGCGGACAGCTCGGAGGCGTACACCTCGGGAAAGCCACCGCCGATGACCAAGCCGCGGGTGCCGGGGGGCAGTTCCTCGTCACGCAGGGGATCGAAGGTGACGACCTCGGCGCCGGCGGCGGTGAGGAGCTCGGTGTGCTCGGCGTAGGAGAAGGTGAAGGCGGGGCCACCGGCGACGGCGACGACGGGACTTGGCCTTTCGACCAACCGAGACGGGTGGTGGGTGGGCGAGGTGGGGGTCCAGGGGGCGGAGCCCCCTGGTACGGGACCGGCAGCGCGGGCAAGCGCCTCCAACGCGTCCAGATCGCATCCTTGAGCAACCTGCGCACCCATAGCCGCCACAGCCTCAAGCGCCGCCCCCCGCCGCTCGGCAACGGGCACCAACCCCAGATGCCGGGAAGGCGTATCCACCTGAGCCGCCCGCCGCAACACCCCCAGCACCGGCACCCCGGCCGACTCCAACGCCTCCCGCAGCAGCTCCTCATGCCGGTCGGACGCGACCTTGTTGAGGATCACACCCCCGACCCGCACCTCCGGATCCCACGAGACGAACCCGTGCACCAGCGCAGCCACCGACCGCGACTGCGAAGAGGCGTCGACGACAAGAACCACCGGCGCCCGCAACAGCTTCGCGACATGAGCGGTGGACGCCAGTTCACCCTCCCCCGCGGCCCCGTCGTACAGCCCCATCACACCCTCGACGACGGCGATGTCACACCCGCGCGCCCCGTGCGCGAACAAGGGCCCGATCAACTCCGGCCCGCACAGGTACGCGTCGAGATTCCGCCCCACCCGCCCCGTGGCGAGCGAGTGATACCCGGGGTCGATGTAGTCCGGCCCGACCTTGTGCGGAGACACGGCGAGCCCCCGCGCGGCGAACGCGGCCATCAACCCCGTGGCAACGGTGGTCTTGCCGCTCCCGGAAGAGGGCGCGGCAATGACCAACCGAGGAACGGAAACGGACGAGGAGGACATCACCACTCGATACCCCGCTGCCCCTTCTGCCCGGCGTCCATCGGATGCTTGACCTTGGACATGTCGGTGACGAGATCGGCGAAGTCGACGAGCTTCTCGGGAGCGTTCCGCCCGGTGATGACGACGTGTTGCGTGCCCGGCCGATCCCGCAGCACGGCGATCACCTCATCGGTGTCCACCCACCCCCAGTGCATGGGGTAGGCGAACTCGTCGAGCACATACAGCTTGTACGTCTCGGCGGCGAGGTCCCGCTTGACCTGCTCCCAGCCCTCCCGGGCCTTCTCCTCGTTGTCCATCTGGGCGTCCCGCTGAACCCAGGACCACCCCTCGCCCATCTTGTGCCAGTCGACGGACCCGCCCTCGCCGGACGCGCCGAGCACCCGCAGCGCGTTCTCCTCGCCGACCTTCCACTTCGCCGACTTGACGAACTGGAACACCCCGATGGGCCACCCCTGGTTCCAGGCCCGCAAGGCAAGCCCGAACGCAGCGGTGGACTTGCCCTTCCCCACCCCGGTATGCACGACCACCAGCGGACGATTACGACGCTGACGGGTCGTCAGACCGTCGTCCGGCACCACACTCGGCTGCCCCTGCGGCATTACGCGGCCCTCCTCTGTACGTCCTTGACCAGCCCGGCGATGGAGTCGGCCCGCAACTCGTCGAGCGTCACCGCCGTACCCCCCAACTCACCCGCCAACTGCCCGGCGAGCCCCAGCCGCACGGGCCCGGACTCGCAGTCGACGACGACGGAGGCGACCCCGTCGGCGGCGAACAACCGCGCCGCCCGCTGCGACAGCGCGACCGGCTCGGGCCCACCCGTGGCCCGCCCGTCGGTCACCACGACGACCAGCGCCCGCCGCGCCGGGTCCCGCAACCGCTCGACCCGCAGCACCTCGTGCGCCTTCAGCAGCCCGGCGGCGAGCGGCGTACGCCCACCCGTCGGCAGCGACTCCAACCGGGCCGCGGCGGCATCCACGGACGACGTCGGCGGCAGCGCCACCTCACCCGCCGTCCCCCGGAACGTCACCAGCCCCACCTTGTCCCGCCGCTGATACGCGTCCAGCAGCAGCGACAGCACGGCACCCTTCACGGCGCTCATCCGCTGCCGCGCGGCCATGGACCCGGAGGCGTCGACCACGAACAGCACGAGATTCCCCTCGCGCCCCTCCCGCGTCGCCTGCCGCAGATCGTCCCGGCGCAGTACAAGCCCCGGACCGGACCGGCCGCGCGCCCGCTGATGCGGCGCCGCCGCCTGCACGGTGGCCGCCAGATGCAGCTTGGTCAGCGCACCCCGAGGGCGCCGCGCGCCCGTGGTCCGCCCGTGCTCGGTCCGCGCCCGCGAACGCCGCCCCGCGGCACCGTCCCCGAGCCCCGGCACGCTGAGCACCTTGGTACGGAAGGGCTCCGCAGCCCGTACGGCGGACTGCTCGCCGCCACCGGCACCGCCGGCCTGCGGCTCCCCGCCCTCCCCGGCCTCGGGCTGCGCCGCGCCCCCGGAGTCGCCCTGCGACCCGTCGTCCGGCGTCGGCTGCCCGCCACCCCCACCGGGCCCGTCCGGGTCGGGATCGTCCTCGCCCTCGCCGCTGAACTCCTCCAGCGTCTGGTCGAGCTTGTCCTCATCAAGTCCCGGCGCGTCAAAGGGGTTACGGCGCCTGCGATGCGGCAGCGCGAGCAGCGCGGCCTGCCGTACGTCCTCGGCGAGCACGTCGGTCCGCCCGGCCCACGCGGCCAGCGCGGTGGCGGTACGCGCCATCACGATGTCGGCCCGCATGCCGTCCACCTCGAACGCGGCACAGGTCGCCGCGATCTGCCGCAGCGCCCCGTCCCCGAGCCGCACCGACGGCAACAACTCCCGCGCGGCGACGACCCGTTGACGTACAGCGGCCTCTTCCTCGGCCCAACGCGCCGCGAAACCCGCCGGGTCGTCGTCGTACGCGAGCCGCCGCCGGACGACCTCCACCCGCTGGTCGGGCTCCCGCGAGGCGGCCACCTCGACGGTCAGCCCGAACCGGTCCAGCAACTGCGGCCGCAGCTCACCCTCTTCGGGATTCATGGTCCCGACGAGCAGGAACTTCGAGGCATGCCGCACGGACACGCCCTCGCGTTCCACGTACGAGGCGCCCATCGCGGCGGCGTCGAGCAGCAGGTCGACGAGATGGTCATGGAGAAGATTGACCTCGTCGACGTAGAGGATCCCGCGGTGCGCGTCGGCCAGCAGGCCGGGCTCGAAGGCCTTCACGCCCTCCGCGAGCGCCCGCTCGATGTCGAGGGCACCGACGAGCCGGTCCTCGGAGGCACCGACGGGGAGTTCGACCATGCGGGAGGGACGCGAGGTGCCGGGACCCGGCTCGTGCGGGCCGTCCGGGCAGCCGGGGTCGGGCCGGGCCGGGTCACAGGAGAACCGGCAGCCGGGAACGACCGCCACCTCCGGCAGCAGCGCCGAGAGCGCCCGCACCGCCGTCGACTTGGCGGTGCCCTTCTCACCGCGCACCAGCACACCGCCGACCGCCGGTGACACGGCGTTCAGCAGCAGCGCGAGCCGCAGGTCGTCCTGGCCGACGACGGCCGTGAACGGAAACGGGGTACTCACTGGTCGTCGCCCTCCAGATCGCCTTCGAGCTCCAGGTACGTGGCGCGCAGCCGCTCCAGCGTCTCCGCGTCCGGCTCCGCCCACAGCCCGCGCTCGGCGGCCTCCAGAAGCCGTTCGGTGATGCCGCGCAGCGCCCATGGGTTGGACTTCTTCATGAAGTCCTGGTTCTCCGGGTCGAAGACGTACTCGGCGCTGAGCTTCTCGTACATCCAGTCGTCGACCACGCCCGCCGTGGCGTCGTAGCCGAAGAGGTAGTCGACGGTCGCCGCCATCTCGAAGGCGCCCTTGTAGCCGTGCCGGCGCATGGCCGCCATCCAGCGGGGGTTCACGACACGCGCCCGGAACACCCGGTGCGTCTCCTCGCCCAGCGTGCGGGTCTTCACCTGGTCCGGGGTGGCCGAATCGCCCACGTAGGCCTCGGGGTTGGCGCCCGTGAGGTGGCGGACCATCGCGACCATGCCACCGTGGTACTGGAAGTAGTCGTCGGCGTCGACGAGGTCGTGCTCGCGGGTGTCGACGTTCTTCGCGGCCACGTTGATCCGCTTGAACGCCGTCTCCATGTCCCCGCGCGCCGCCCGCCCGTCCAGCCCGCGCCCGTAGGCGTAACCGCCCCACACCGCGTACACCTCGGCGAGGTCCGCGTCGCTCCGCCAGTTCCGCGCGTCGATCAGCGGCAGCAGACCGGCGCCGTACGCGCCCGGCTTGGAGCCGAAGATACGGGCCGTCGCGCGCCGCCGGTCACCGTGCTCGGCGGTGTCCACGTCGGCGTGCGCCTTCACGAAGTTGCGCTCGGCGGGCTCGTCCAGCTCGGCCACCTTGCGCACCGCGTCGTCGATCAGCCCCACCACGTGCGGGAACGCGTCCCGGAAGAACCCGGAGATGCGGACGGTGACGTCGATGCGCGGCCGCCCCAGCTCCTCCAGCCCGATGATCTCGAAGCCGGTCACCCGGCGCGACGCCTCGTCCCACACGGGACGGCAGCCCAGCAGCGCCAGGATCTCGGCGATGTCGTCGCCCTGGGTGCGCATCGCGGACGTGCCCCACACCGTCAGCCCGACGGACTTCGGGTACTCGCCGGTGTCGGCCAGGTACCGCTGGACGAGCGAGTCGGCGAGCGCCTGCCCGACCTCCCAACTCAGCCGGGAGGGAATGGCCTTGGGGTCGACCGAGTAGAAGTTCCGCCCGGTCGGCAGCACGTTGACCAGACCGCGGGTCGGCGAACCGGACGGGCCCGCCGGGACGTAACCGCCGTCGAGCGCCTTGAGGATGTGGTCGATCTCGTCGGTGGTGCGGGCGAGCCGCGGCACCACCTCGGTGCAGGCGAACTCCAACACGGCGACCCCGTCCGGGAGTTCGATCCCGAGCACACCGCGCAGCACGGCCGGGGCGACCGCGACGTCCCAGTCCCGCGCCTCCATGCCCTCCGCTACCCGTCGGCACAACTGCTCCAGCAGGTCGATCGCGTCGGCGGCGCTGCGGGCCGGACCCTCGACCAGCTCCGTCAGCTCGACCGGCACCTTCAGGGGTGCCCCCGGCTCGGCGAGCAACTCCTTCTCCACCAGCCCGAAATGGGCCGCGAAGGAAGCCCGGAGCCCCGGCAGCGCGTTCGCCTGCCCGCCCCACACCTGCGAGGCCCGCAGCACGGCGAGCACGAGGTTGACCCGTGCCTCACCGACCGGCCCGCCGCCCAGGATGTGCAGCCCGTCGCGGATCTGCACGTCCTTGATCTCGCACAGATAGCCGTCGATGTGCATGACGAACTCGTCGAAGTCATCGTCGTCCGGCTGGTCCTCGACATGCAGGTCGTGATGGAGCTCGGCCGCCTTGACCAGCGTCCAGATCTGCGCCCGCACGGCCGGCGCTTTCGTCGGGTCCAGGTCCGAGACGAGCGCGTACTCGTCGAGGAGCTGCTCCAGCTTGGCGAGGTCGCCGTAGGTGTCGGCCCGCGCCATCGGCGGCACGAGGTGGTCGACGACGGTGGCGTGCCCGCGGCGCTTGGCCTGGGTGCCCTCGCCGGGGTCGTTGACGATGAACGGGTAGATGAGCGGGAGGTCGCCGAGCACGGCGTCCGGGGCGCAACCGCCGCTCAGCCCGAGCCCCTTGCCCGGCAGCCACTCCATCGTGCCGTGCTTGCCCATGTGGACGATGGCGTCGGCGCCGAACGAGTTCTCCAGCCAGCGGTAGGCCGCCATGTAGTGGTGCGACGGCGGCATGTCGGGGTCGTGGTAGATCGCGATCGGGTTCTCCCCGAAGCCGCGCGGCGGCTGGATCATCACGACGACGTTCCCGAACTGGAGCGAGGCGAGCACGATGTCGTCCCCGTCGACGTAGAGGCTGCCCGGCGGCTCGCCCCACGCCTCCAGCATGCCGTCCCGCAGCTCCGGGTCCAGCTTGTCGAACCACGCCCGGTAGTCGGCCAGCGGCACCCGCGCGGGCGCGGCGGCCAGCTGCTCCTCGGTGAGCCATTCCACGTCGTGGCCACCGGCGTTGATGAGCCGGTGGATCAACTCGTCGCCGCCGGAGGGGTATTCGGTGAGCGAGTACCCCGCCCGCTTGAGGGCGTCCAGCACCCGCACCGCCGAGGCCGGGGTGTCGAGGCCGACCGCGTTGCCGACCCGCGAGTGCTTGGTCGGGTACGCGGTGAAGACGAGCGCGAGCTTCTTCTCGGCGTTCGGCTTGTGCCGCAACCGCGCGTGCCGTACGGCGATCCCGGCGACGCGCCCGGCCCGCTCGGGGTCGGCGACGTACACGGGGACGTCGTCCGGCCCCTGCTCCTTGAAGGAGAACGGAACGGTGATGATCCGCCCGTCGAACTCGGGGATCGCGACCTGCATCGCCGCGTCCATGGGGGAGAGGGCGGCGTCGGACTCGTCCCAGGCCGCCTTGGACGACGTAAGGCAAAGTCCTTGCAGCACCGGCACGTTGAGCTCGGCGAGCGCGCCGATGTCCCAGGCTTCCTCGTCGCCGCCCGCCGACGCCTGCGAGGCGTGGGTGCCGCCGGCGGCGAGGACGGTGGCGACGAGGGCGTCGGTCTTCGCGAGGATCTCGTACAGTCCGGCGTCGGCGCCGCGCAGCGAACCGCAGTACACGGGAAGGGCGTTGGCGCCGCGTGCCTCGATCGCGTCGCAGAGGGTGTCCACGAAGGCGGTGTTGCCGCTGAGTTCATGGGCCCGGTAGAAGAGCACGCCGACACTCGGCCGGCCCTCGACGAAGGCACGTTCGCCGTGGACGCCGTACTCCGGCATCTTCTGCGGCTCCAGGAACCCCTCACCGGTCAGCAGCACGGTGTCGGACAGGAACCGGGCGAGCTCGGTGAGGTTGGCGGGTCCGCCCTCGACGAGGTACTTCAGCGCCTCCGCGACCACACCGGCCGGCACCGACGACTCGGCCATCAACTCGGCGTCGGGCACGGCCTCGCCGCCAAGGAGCACGGTCGGCACACCGGACGCCCTCAGCGCGGCCAGCCCGTCCTCCCAGGCCCGCTTGCCACCGAGCAGCCGTACGACGGCGATGTCGGAGCCCTGGATCAGCCCCGGCAGCTCCGCCGCCACGTCCACGCGGGTCGGGTTGCCGATCCGGTAGTCCGCACCCGAGGCGGCCCGGGCCGCCAACAGGTCCGTGTCGGCGGTCGACAACAACAACACAGTGCTCATGCGGGCGCTCCCGGTGGAATGAAAGGCAGTCCTTGCGGCGCGCCCGACTCGATGAGCCGCCAGAGCGCGTCGGTGTCCGCGTGCTGTTCGATGAGGTCGCCGAGCCGGTCGAGCTGCTCCTCGCGCAGCGCGGCGAACGAGGTGTCGGGCGCCGGCACGAACCGGCGGCCCGTGGCGGCGGCCACCTCGCGCAGGAAGGCCCGCCGGAAGCCGTCCGACTCCAGCGAGCCGTGCCAGTGGGTGCCCCAGGTCTGGCCGACCCGGCAGCCGTCCAGGAAGGGGACGCCGCCCGTGACGTCGGCGACGCCGTGATGGATCTCGTACCCCGCGACCCGTTCCCCGAGTGCCTCCCCCTCCGGCCGGGTAAGGATCTTCTCGGGGGCGAACCAAACCCTTAGGGGCAGCACCCCGAGGCCTTCGACCTGCCCTTGCCGGCTCTCGACCTCGTCCTCGATGTGCTCGCCGAGGACCTGGAAGCCGCCGCAGATGCCGAGGATCGGCCGCCCTTCCGCGGCCCTTCTGACGAGCGCGGCGGCCAGCCCCCGCTCCCGCAGCCACTCCAGGGCCCGCACCGTACCGCGCGTCCCCGGGATCACCACGAGATCGGCGTCGGCGAGCTCCTCCGGCCGGTCCACGAACCGCACGACGACACCCGGTTCGGCGGCGAGGGCGTCGACGTCGGTGAAGTTGGACATGAGGGGGACGGCACAGACGGCGACCCGCAGCACGTCCTCCCCGACGGGAGGGGCCGTGTTCGACTCCCGGACGGTCCCGCGCAGCGACACCCGCAGCCCGTCCTCCTCGTCGATCCCGAGCCCGTGTTGGAAGGGCAGCACGCCGTACGTCCGCCGTCCGGTGAGCCCGTGCAGCATGTCGAGCCCGGGTTCGAGCAGGGAGACGTCCCCCCGGAACTTGTTCACGAGGAACCCGGCGACCAGCTTCTGATCCTCTTCGGACAGCAGCGCGACGGTCCCGAAGAAGGACGCGAAGACACCGCCCCGGTCGATGTCCCCGACCACCAGCACCGGGAGCCCGGCGTTGCGGGCGATCCCCATGTTGACGATGTCGGTTCGCCGCAGATTGATCTCGGCCGGGCTGCCGGCCCCCTCACAGATCACCGCGTCATACGTGCCCCGCAGTTCGGCGAGACAGTCGAGCACGGTCCCGAGCAGCTTCTGCTGCCGCCCCCCGTGATACCCGCGCGCGCTCATCTCGCCGACGGGCTTGCCCATCAGTACGACCTGACTGCTCTGCTCCCCGCCGGGCTTGAGCAGCACGGGATTCATGAGCGCGGTCGGCTCGACCCGACAGGCCTGCGCCTGCATGGCCTGAGCCCGCCCGATCTCGGCACCCTCCCGCGTCACGAACGAATTGAGGGACATGTTCTGCGCCTTGAAGGGCGCGACCTTGACCCCCTGCCGCACCAGCCACCGGCAGATCCCGGCGGTGACGACACTCTTGCCGGCGTCGGAGGTGGTCCCGGCGACGAGCAGCCCGCCCCCACTCATGAGGCACGCCCTTTCCGCTTCGTCAGAGCCCGCGCGGCGACCGAGACGCCGAGCGCGAGCAGTCCGACGCGCCGGGACAGCCGTACGGCGCGCTCGATGTCGTGGGCGGCGACGGCCCGCCCGGCCTGATTGAGGACGGGCCGGTGCTCGACCCGCCCCGCGTACGACAAGGTCCCCCCGAGCCGCACCCCGAGCGCCCCCGCGAACGAGGCCTCGACGGGCCCGGCGTTGGGACTCGGATGCTGGGCGGCATCCGACCGCCAGGCGCGCAGGGCACCCCGCGGATCACCACCGCTCACGGTCGCGAGTACGGCGGTGAGTCGCGCCCCCGGCCAGCCGGCGAGGTCGTCGAGGCGGGCGGAGGCCCACCCGTACCGCCGGTACCGCTCGGACTTGTGCCCGACCATGGCGTCAAGGGTGTTGACGGCCCGGAACCCGAGCAGCCCCGGCACGCCGCCGAGCGCTCCCCACACCAGCGCGCCGACCACGGCGTCGGAGGTGTTCTCGGCGACGGACTCCACGACGGCCCGGGCGATCCCGTCGGCGTCGAGGGCCTGCGGATCGCGCCCGCACAGATGCGGCAGCCGAGCGCGAGCGCCCTCGACGTCACCGGCCTCAAGGGCCCGCCCGATGCCCCGCGCCTCCCGCGCGAGCGAGGTCCCCCCGACGACGGCCCAGGTGGCGACGCCGGCCAGCACGACGGAAGCGGTACGGGAAGGACGTACGACTCTCTCGGCAACGGCACCCAGCCCCACGGCACCCCCGACACACACGGCGGTGTGCAGCGCACCCCACCCCCGGTGATCCCGCCACAGAACCTTTTCCACGGCATCGGCGGCCCGCCCGAACGCGGCGACCGGATGCCCACGGCGCGGATCACCGAGCAGCAGATCCCCGACGAGCCCGGCGGCGGCGCCGTACGCGAAGACGCGATCGGCACGCATCGGCTCAGCCGGCCGTGGGGTCGGGCAGCGACCTGGTGCTGTACCTCAAACGGCAGGCGAGCATGGCGATATGTCCTCACTCAGGGTGTCCACGCCCTGGTTCGACGAGACCGGCGGTGGGAGTTCCTGGCTCCCGGGGCTACCTACCCCGGTGACAGTGGCGGGACCGCGCCGGATTCACACCGGACTTCCTCCCTGGCCGCCGTACTTGGCCCCGGCAGTCCACCACGGGCCCGGAAGAGCCGTCAACTCGCTGTTGACCTGCGAGAGCGGAGTGTGCAGAACCCCACATCGGCGGCCCGGCGGACCCGCGATCCGAGGCCGGGAACGCGAGAACGCCCTGTCCCGGAAACCCCCTTCAGAGGGCCCGGAACAGGGCGCGAACGCGTCGCGGCGGGTGTTACGCCACGATCAGATAGATGCCGTACCCCACCGCCGCCGCACACGCGGCGAAGCAGGCGTACGCGCCGGTCACGGCGAGGGCGGCCGAGCCGCCCGCCGCCGAGGCCCGCTCCTGGCGGGAGAGGCCCATGATGCCGAGGGTGAAGAGGGCCACGAGGGCCACGGTGACGACGAGGCTGACGCCGAAGACGGAGCCCAGTGCTTGCCAGTCGATCTTCATGCTGCTTGCTTTCCTTCGTCGCTGGGGCTCAGACCGCGGCGGCCGGCGGTGCGGCCGGCTCCGTGGTGGCCGCTGCCGGGGCGGGGATCGTGGCGGTCAGGTCGTCCGGCACCGTGCCCGCCGGGGGCGGGGTCACGGCCGCGATCGCCGTGGTGACGACGCCGGCCGGCTCGTCGGTGTCGTTGACGTTCGACGCGTCCACGACCTCGCGGCGCGAGATCTTCCAGATGGCCGCGCTGGACGCGATCAGGAAGACCGCGACGACGGCCGTGCCCCAGTCGCCGAGGTCGCACACGGACTCGGCCAGCGCGCCCACCAGGGCGGCCGCCGGGAGCGTGAGACCCCACGCCACGAACATCCGCGTCGCCGTCGACCAGCGGACCACGCCGCCCTTGCGGCCGAGGCCCGCGCCCATCACCGAACCGGAGACGGAGTGCGTGGTGGAGAGGGAGAAGCCGAGGTGCGAGGAGGCCAGGATGACCGTCGCCGCGCTGGTCTGGGCGGCGAAGCCCTGCTGCGGCTGGAGGTCGGTCAGGCCCTTGCCCATGGTGCGGATGATGCGCCAGCCGCCCAGGTACGTGCCGAGCGCGATGGCCAGACCCGCGGAGAGGATGACCCAGGTGGGCGGGTCGGAGTCGGGCGCGACGGCGCCGCCGGCGACGAGGGCGAGGGTGATGATGCCCATCGTCTTCTGCGCGTCGTTCGTGCCGTGGGCGAGGGACACCAGGCCGGCTGAGGCGATCTGGCCGGCACGGAAGCCCTTGGCGGCCGACTTGCCGTCCGCCTTCTTGCCGAGCGTGTAGGACAGCCGCGTGGCCAGCATGGCCGCGATGCCCGCGACCAGCGGGGCCGCGACCGCCGGGATCAGGACCTTGGTGACCAGGGCGTCACCGTGGACCGCGCCCGTGCCCGCCGAAGCGATGGTGGCGCCTATCAGACCGCCCATGAGGGCGTGCGAGGAGCTGGAGGGGAGTCCGACCAGCCAGGTCAGCAGGTTCCAGAGGATCGCGCCCACCAGGGCCGCGAAGATCACCTCTGGACGTATGCCGCTCTCGTCGACGAGACCCTTGGAGATCGTGTTGGCGACCTCCACGGAGAGGAAGGCGCCCACAAGGTTGAGCGCGGCGGACATGGCCACCGCGACCTTGGGCTTGAGCGCACCGGTCGAGATGGTCGTGGCCATCGCGTTGGCGGTGTCGTGAAAACCGTTCGTGAAATCGAACGCGAGTGCGGTTACCACCACAATCGCGAGGATCAGCGAGAAGTTTTCCATTTACCCAGGCAATCGTTCGAGCGTCATTGGCGCGTTGAACGTAGGTAACCAGGGTGAACGGAAGATGAACTGGGGCGGGCCGCACGGTGTCTGGAACCGAGGGTTTTCCCTCCGATCCGGGCGCCGCCCACCGCACGGCCCGTGTGCCGCACGGTCACGAGCCCCGGGCGAACTTCTTCAGCTGTGCCGCCGAGCCGTTGAAGAGATTCTGATCACCCGGCAGGTCGCCGCTGTTGTCGTACTGCCAGATCGTCCAGAACGACCATCCGTTCGGCAGTGATCCGGCGTCCGCCGCGTCGTAGCGGGCCACCCACAGCGCGTGATCGGCGGCGAAGGCGCGGCTGCCGCCGGTGCAGACGTTCCACCAGTGGGCCGTCGTGTAGATCACCGGGCGCCGGCCGGTGAGCCGCTTGATCTCGTTGCTGAAGGACTTGATCCAGCTGACCATCGCGGCCTTCTTCAGGCCGTAGCACCGGTGCTTGCCGTCGTACGGGTTGTATTCGATGTCGAGCGCCGGCGGCAGGGTCCAGCCGTCCGCGCTCCAGCCGCCGCCGTTGTTCACGAAGTACTGCGCCTGCGCCTTGCCCGACGACTTGTCCGGCAGTGCGAAGTGGTACGCGCCGCGGAGGAGTCCCGCGGCGCGCGATCCGTCGTACTGCTGGCCGAAGTACGGGTTGAGATAGGTCCGGCCCTCGGTCGCCTTGACGTACACGAACTTGGCGCCCTTGGCCTTCGCGCTCTGCCAGTCGACGTTCTTCTGGTGCGAGGAGACGTCGTGCCCCTTCGGCTTGCCCGCCGCCGCGGCCGGGAACTCGGCCAGTGCGGTTCCCGAGAGGGCGAGCGCGGCCACGGAGGCCGCGAGGACGCGGGCGCGGTGGCGGGACGGTTTGCGATCACGAGCCATATTTCCCCCCGGAATGGCGACGTGCACGACAAATCAGGCAGCGAGATTACTGGAAGATCAGGGAACGTTCGGTGATGTCTGGCCAAGCTGCGCAAGAGGGTGATGTATCCGTATATGCGCACTTCCGGACGCCGCGCCTCCGCCCTAAAGTGCCCTGGCCCGGCGGTGCGTCGGAGCCCTGCCTGGCAGGATCGCGACATGGCTGAGCAGCGGCAGGAGCAGCGGGACGGACGGGACGCCCGGGAGGACGCGCGAACCGTGGGCGAACCGTGGGGGCGCGGTGTGCGCGAGGAGGAGGCCCGCGCCTGGGAGCAGCTCGTCGCCACCGCCCGCCGCACCGTCACCGACGGACTCGTCGTCGGCACCTCCGGCAACGTCTCCGTCCGCGTCGGCGACACCGTGCTGGTCACGCCGTCGGGAGTGCCGTACGACCGGCTGACACCGGACGACATCACCGGCGTCGACCTCGACGGCCGGCAGGTCCTCGGCACGCTGGTCCCGACCAGCGAACTGCCCATGCATCTCGCCGTCCACCGCGCCACCGACGCCCGCGCCGTCGTCCACACCCACGCCGTCCACGCGACGGCCGTCTCCACGCTCGTGCCGGAGCTTCCCGCGGTCCACTACATGTCCGGCGCGCTCGGCGGCGCCGTCCGGGTTGCCCCGTATGCGACGTACGGCACCGAGGAGTTGGCCGAGAACATGCTCCACGCCCTCGCCGACCGCACCGCCTGCCTCCTCCAGAACCACGGCACGATCACCTACGGCGACACCCTCGACCAGGCCTTCGACCGCACCGCCCAGCTGGAGTGGATGTGCCGCTTGTGGCTGACGGCGTCATCGGTACCGGACCTGACCCCGAGCCTGCTGTCGCCGGAACAGGTGGCGGAGGCGGGGGAGAAGCTGCGGGGCTACGGGCAGCGCGGCTGACGGACGGCGGCCATGGACGCGCCCCCTCCCGGTACCGCGCGTCACCCTCACCCGCCCTCCCACTGGCCCCCGCCCCGCTCCACCCGGACACTGGACGGGTGCGCACTGTCAAAGCGACGGCCGCCGCCGTCACCGTGGCCCTGGCCGCCGGAGCCGCGAGCGTTGCCGCCGGGCGGCTCGCCAGCGATGCCGCTCTCAAGGCGCCCCCGGGCCGGCCCCTGCCCAGCGAACCCCGGCTCACCGTGCACGCCACGGCCGCCGGCCAGATCGCCCTGACCCGCGACCTGGCCGCCCTGCGCCCGGGTACGTACGGCCTCGCCGGCGATGGCGTCCACGCGGTCGTCGGCCCCGTGCTCGGCACCGCGTCCCACTCCGCCGACACCGTCGTGCGCCGCCTCGAACGCGTCACGCACGGCACCCTCGAACCCGGCGACAAGGTGTGGCTCACCCCCCAGCTGCACGCCGGTGACCCACGCTCCGCCCTCGGCCTCGACCACGCCGACGTCGAGATCCCCGGTGAACTCGGCACCCTGCCCGCGTGGTTCGTGCCCGGCGTCCGTGACACCTGGGTCATCGCCGTCCACGGCCTCGGCACCACCCGAGAACTCGCCATGAACGTCATGCGGTTCCTCGTCGGCCAGCGCTTCCCGGTGCTCGCCCTCGGCTACCGCGGCGACCTCGGCGCCCCCCGGCAGCCCGACGGCCTCAACCACCTCGGCGAGACCGAGTGGCGCGACCTGGACGCCGCGATCCGCCACGCCCTGCGCAACGGCGCCCGGAACGTCGTCCTGCTCGGCTGGTCCACCGGCGCCACCATGGCCCTGTGCGCCGCCGCCCACTCCGGCGTCCGCGAGCGCATCAAGGGCCTGATCCTGGACTCCCCGGTGCTCAGCTGGGAGACCACCCTGCGCGCCCTCGCCTCGGCCAACCGCACCCCGGGCGCCCTGCTGCCCCTCGCCGTCCGCGCCGCCCAGGGCCGCACCGGACTGCACGGCGACCGCCTCGCCGAAGCCGTCGACCCCGACCTGCTCAAGGTGCCCACCCTGATCCTGCACGGCCCGGACGACACCGTCGCCCCCTGGTCCCTCTCCCGCCGCCTCGCCGCCACCCGCCCCAACCTCGTCGCCCTCCACACCGTCCCGCACGCCCCGCACGGAGCCATGTGGAACGCCGACCCGACGGGCTACGAAGAGGCGCTCCGCCGTTTCCTGACACCGCTGATGTAACGGCGTCCGCCGCCGGTCGCGAAGGTTCCGTTTAAGGCCGTACCACTGGCCTGATCCCGGTCCCCGACCGCTCGCCGCGACCCGTGCGTTGGCCATCCCCGTAGCCCGCCGTCACATTCCGTTTGGGTTTTCGGACCGTCAACCGGAAGACTGCACCCGTGACGTCCCGTATCCCGCGCGACTCCAGGCTTCGACTCGTCCGCACGCGACCCCTGGCCGCCGCCCCCCGAGCGATGAACCAGCGGCGCTCGCGCCGCCCCGCACCCCGCCCCCCGGAGGGCACCCCGGCACAGGCCGAGTTGGCCAGAATGGCTCGCTCCGGCCTCGCCGGCGCGGCCCGCGTCGCCCACTGGGCCGACGCCGCCCTCGGCCCCGGCCGGGACGGCGGCCGAGCCGACGGCAAGGCCACCCTCGCCGAGGAGACCGCCGAACGGGCCGCCGCCGACCTGGGCCTGACCCCGGCTCAGATCCGCGCCGACTGGGACACCGCCCGCCTCGCCGGCCTCGTCGAGGTGCACGGCGACAGCGCCCGCCCCGGCTGGCGCCTGCGCGCCTGGGACCGCGACGACAGCGCCGTCCTGCGCGGCTGGGTCGCCCTCTTCGACGCCTGGTCGCTCGCCTACCCCGAACCCGCGGACCACGAGCCCGCCGCCGTGGCCGAGGTCGTCTCGGCCATGCCTCAGGTGCTCTCCTTCCTTCAGCTCTCCGCCGGCCCCGTGCCCGTGGAACAGCTCCTGGACCTCCTGGAGCAGCGCGTCACCGAGCTGCGCACCGAACGCTGCGAGATCCCCTACGGACCGCAGCCCGACCCCGCCACCCAGCCCCAGCCGCCGGAGACCGAGGACGCCCCCCTCGAACCGCTCCTCGACTGGGCCCTGCACGCCCTGGCCTCCGTCGGCGCCCTCACCTACGGCGACGGCCAGGCCACGCTCACCCCGCTGGGCAGCTGGGCGGTGTGGGTCAAGCTGGAGCAGATCTGCGTCGCCGCGCAGAGTCCCGCCGGCAACATCGAGGTCGGCGCCGAGGAGATGCTCCGCGGCTGCTCCCAGCTGCGCCCCAACGCCGCCCGCGCCGAGTACCGGGCCTGGCTCGCCGCCCGCACCGTCGGCAGCGCCGTCACCGAGCTCATCGACGCCGCCCGCGGCGAGGACGCCCTGCTGCGCGGCCTCGCCTTCGAGGCGCTGCGGGTCGTCGGCGCCCCCGCCGAGCCCGACGTCCGCGCCGTGGCCGACGAGCCGACGCTGCGGCCGTACGCCCTGCTGTGGCTCGCCGAGCACGACGGCCACGACCCGGAGGACGCCCACGAGGTGCTCACCCGGGAGGAGGCCACCTGGCTGTGGGTCGACACCGCGGCCGCCGTCGCCGACCACGGCGAGGCCCCGCTGCTGGTGCGGCACCTGGAGTCCGCGGTGCAGCCGACCGTGCCCATGCTCCTCGACGAGGTACGGGCCGTCGGCCACCCCCGCACGGTCCAGGTCCTGGTCGCCCTGGCCGCCGCCCACCCCGACCCCGCCCTGGCCAAGGCGGTCCGCCGGGCGGCCTTCCAGGTCCACACCGGCCGCAGCTGAGGCAGGGACCTAGCCGCCTATCTCCGGCGTATAGGTCCCGAAGCTCCAGATGTTGCCCTCGACGTCACGGGCCATGTAGTCCCGCGCTCCGTAGTCCTGGTCCGTCGGGGGCATCAGGATCTCCGCGCCGTGCTCCACGGCGTGCCGGTGGTGTGCGTCGACGTCGGCCACGGCGACGTACACCCCGGTCGTGCCCGCGTCCTTCATCGCCGCGTCGAAGAGACCGCCACGCCCCTTGGAGCCGACCATCACCGCGCCGTTGCCCTGCACCAGCTCGGCGTGGAGCACCGAACCGTCCTCACCCTCGTACACCGACAGCTCGGTGAACCCGAACGCCTCCGTCAGCTGCCGGATCGCCGCCTTGGCGTCCGCGTACAGCAGCGTCGGATAGATGCTGGGCCGCCCACCGCTCGTGCCTGCCATGCCGATCACTCCCTCGTGATCAAATGCTGGAAATCTGACTCACGACCAGTCTTGCAGCGACCACCGACAACGGGCCCTGACCAGCGAGAATCCCCAAAAGGGCAGCTCAGCTGAAGGTGTTGCACCGCGCCATGTCCCCGCTCTCGTACCCCGTCCGGAACCACCGCTGCCGCTGCTCCGCCGAGCCATGCGTCCACGACTCCGGCGTCACCCGCCCCTGGAACCGCTCCTGGATCCGGTCGTCGCCCACGGCCGCCGCCGCGTCCAGACCGTCGGCGATGTCGGCGGCGGTGAGGCTGGTGATGAGGGGACGCCCGGTCGACTCGTCCTTCGTGGTGGTCGCATGGTGCGCCCACACCCCGGCGTAGCAGTCCGCCTGGAGCTCGACCTTGACCGCGTTGCTGCCCGCGCCCGTGCGCCCGTCCTGGGACCGGCTCAGCGTGCCCATCAGGTCCTGCACGTGATGCCCGTACTCGTGCGCGACGACGTAGGCCTGCGCGAAGGCGCCGCCGCTCGCGCCGAACTTCGACCGCAGCTCGTCGAAGAAGCCGAGGTCCAGATAGACCTTCCGGTCGCCGGGGCAGTAGAACGGCCCGACCGCGGAGGTCGCCGACCCGCACGCCGTGCCGACCCGCTGACTGAAGAAGACGGTGGGGGAGCGGGAGTACGAGCCGCTGCGCCGCGCGAACTCCTGGTCCCAGTAGTCCTGCACGCTGTTGACGACCGCGAGCATCCGGCAGTCGTCCCGGGTGTTGGCGTCCTGCCCGGTCCGGCAGCTCTGCTGGACCTGCGCGAAGGGGGATGCCGTGGCGACCGGCTGCCCCCCGTCGCTGTCGCTGAGCCCCAGCTGGTCGGGTCCCACCCCCAGGAACAGCCCCAGCAGCAGCGCGATCAGCCCGGCGATGCCCCCGCCGACGGTCGCCCGGCCTCCGGGGATGCGGCTGCCGCGCACGTCCTGGACCTCGGAGGTGTCCAGTTTGGCGTCGTCGTCGAACTGCATGCCGTCATCGTGATCCAGGGCTCCGGCACCCGCACCCGGAACAGCCCGCGGCCCTCGAACACCCGCACCCAGAAAAAGTGCTTGCACGCCCCCGTTAGACTTGGCCCATGGCCATTCTCCTCGCGCATTAGACGGCGGGAACGTCCTCAGCCGCCCACAACCGTCATACACACGCCCTGGAGTCTGTCCGTGATCTCCGCCACCGGTATCGAGCTGCGCGCCGGCGCCCGAGTCCTCATCGAGTCCGCCACCTTCCGTGTCGCCAAGGGCGACCGCATCGGCCTGGTCGGCCGCAACGGCGCGGGGAAGACCACCCTCACCAAGTGCCTCGCCGGCGAGGGCATCCCCGCCGCCGGCCAGATCACCCGCTCGGGCGAGGTCGGCTACCTCCCGCAGGATCCCCGCACCGGCGACCTCGACATCCTCGCCCGCGACCGGATCCTCTCCGCGCGCGGCCTCGACGTACTGATCCGCAAGATGCGCGAGAACGAACAGCGGATCGCCAACGGCCAGGGCGCCACCCGCGAGAAGGCGATGAGGCAGTACGAGCGCCAGGAGACGGAGTTCCTCACCAAGGGCGGGTACGCCGCCGAGGCCGAGGCCGCCACCATCGCCGCCGCGCTCAACCTGCCCGACCGGGTGCTCGGCCAGCCGCTGCACACCCTCTCCGGCGGTCAGCGCCGCCGTATCGAGCTGGCCCGCATCCTGTTCTCGGACGCCGACACGCTGCTGCTCGACGAGCCCACGAACCACCTCGACGCCGACTCGATCGTCTGGCTGCGCGACTACCTCAAGACCTACCGCGGCGGCTTCATCGTGATCTCCCACGACGTCGACCTGGTCGAGACGGTCGTCAACAAGGTCTTCTACCTGGACGCCAACCGCGCCCAGATCGACGTCTACAACATGGGCTGGAAGCTCTACCAGCAGCAGCGCGAGGCCGACGAGAAGCGGCGCAAGCGCGAGCGGCAGAACGCCGAGAAGAAGGCCGCGGCCCTGCACTCGCAGGCCGACAAGATGCGCGCCAAGGCCACCAAGACGGTCGCCGCGCAGAACATGGCCAAGCGCGCCGACAAGCTTCTGTCCGGCCTGGAGGCGGTCCGCCAGCAGGACAAGGTCGCCAAGCTGCGCTTCCCCGAGCCCGCGCCCTGCGGCAAGACCCCGCTGATGGCGGAGGGTCTGTCGAAGTCGTACGGCTCGCTGGAGATCTTCACCGACGTCGACCTGGCCATCGACAAGGGCTCCCGCGTGGTCATCCTGGGCCTCAACGGCGCGGGCAAGACCACCCTGCTGCGCCTGCTCGCCGGCACCGAGCAGCCGGACACCGGCGCGGTCGTGCCCGGCCACGGCCTCAAGCTCGGCTACTACGCCCAGGAGCACGAGACCCTCGACCCGGACCGCACGGTCCTGGAGAACATGCGCTCGGCGGCCCCCGACCTCGACCTCGTCGAGGTGCGCAAGACGCTCGGCTCCTTCCTGTTCTCCGGCGACGACGTCGACAAGCCCGCCGGTGTCCTCTCCGGTGGTGAGAAGACCCGGCTCGCCCTCGCCACCCTGGTGGTGTCGTCGGCCAACGTGCTGCTCCTGGACGAGCCCACCAACAACCTCGACCCCGCCAGCCGCGAGGAGATCCTCGGCGCGCTGCGCACCTACAAGGGCGCCGTCGTCCTCGTCACCCACGACGAGGGCGCCGTCGAGGCGCTCCAGCCGGAGCGGATCATTCTGCTGCCGGACGGCGTCGAGGACCTGTGGGGTGCCGACTACGCGGATCTGGTCGCCCTGGCTTGATCGAATGCGTGATCCACGGCGTATGGATCATTCGGCTTACCGGTGATCCATCATCTGTGTGAGATCTCCTCGTACCGGGGTGTGTCCTACATCCATTTCGCGGCCGATCCCTTTGTCGACAAGGGGTCGGCCGTCGCACGTCTCTGACCTGCCCGTTCACAAATGAACCCGTTCGGCGGTACGAACGCGCCGACGTGGAATCCCTGATTCCGTATGTGGGGATGCGCTCCTGTCGTCACAACCTTGTCTTACGGACCTTGCCGAATGGGTGGCCAGGAAGCCCGGGAGGGGTGATCATGAGGAGACCAGAGCGCACTTCCCATGAGGAGGCACGGGTGGCCGAGACTCTGAAGAAGGGCAGCCGGGTGACCGGCGCCGCGCGCGACAAGCTCGCGGCAGACCTGAAGAAGAAGTACGACTCCGGTGCGAGCATTCGGGCGCTGGCCGAAGAGACCGGCCGCTCGTATGGCTTCGTACACCGGATGCTCAGCGAGTCGGGCGTCACGCTTCGTGGGCGTGGCGGCGCGACCCGCGGCAAGAAGGCCGCGTCGTCCTGATTCCGGGCGGCCCCTCGGCTTCGATGGTGGCCACCCGGTCGGTCGACTGACCGTCCGGGTGGTTACTGTGCAGTCACTTAGCCGTGCCGTGTGGCACGGCGGATGACCGCACTCATCGGAGGCGCCCCATGGGCCAGGAACTCGTTCCCCTGCTCGACAAGGACGGCGTACGGCTCACCGTCGAGGACACCCTCGCCACGGTGACGCTGACCAACCCGGCCAAGCTCAACGCGCAGAGCCCCGCTCTGTGGCGGTCGCTCGCCGAGGCGGGTCGGCTGGTGCCGGGCTCCGTCCGGGTCGTCGTGCTGCGCGGTGAGGGCAAGTCCTTCTCCGCGGGGCTCGACCGGCAGATGTTCACGCCGGAGGGGATCGAGGGCGAGCCGTCGTTCATCGACCTCGCCCGCAGTGGCGACGCCGAACTCGACGCTGCCATCGCGGAGTTCCAGGAGGGCTTCACCTGGTGGCGGCGGAGCGACATCGTGTCCATCGCCGCCGTCCAGGGGCATGCCATCGGGGCGGGCTTCCAGCTCGCGCTCGCCTGCGACCTTCGCGTCGTCGCCGACGACGTGCAGTTCGCCATGCGCGAGACCGGCCTGGGCCTCGTCCCGGACCTCACGGGTACGCACCCGCTCATCTCCCTCGTCGGCTACGCCCGTGCGCTGGAGATCTGCGCCACCGGGCGCTTCGTCCTGGCCGAGGAAGCCGTCAACACCGGCCTGGCCAACATCGCCGTCCCCCGGGACCAGCTCGACGACGCCGTGAGCGACCTCGCCGGCGCCCTGCTGGCCGCGCCGCGGGACGCCGTCATCGAGACCAAGGCGCTGCTCCGCGGCGCCCAGGACCGCACCTACGACGAACAGCGCGCCGCCGAGCGCGCCGCACAGGCCCGCCGCCTGCGCGACCTGGCCGGCATCGGCGAGTGACGGCCACCCGACAGACGTGACCACCCCGCGGCGGCCACGCCGTCACCTGACGGCGGTGACCCGGTAGTGGCCACGTCGTCACCCGGCCGCGGTGACCCGGTGTTGGCCTGCGATCGTCACCCGGCCGCGGTGGCCCGGTGTTGGCCTGCGATCGTCACCCGGCCGCGGTGGCCCGGTGTTGGCCCGCCGCCGTCACCCGGCCGCGGTGACCAGCACCGTCACCGTCGGATGACCGGGGAGCGCCCTCCCCACCCGCTCGCGGACCGCCCGGGCCACGTCCAGCGCCCGGTGGTCCGCGTCGACCGCCACCTCCACCCGGACGTGCCCTCGCGGCAGGGCCGCCTCGCTCCGCACCGCCTGCCCCAGCGCGGCGGTGATCCCCACGACGCCGGGCACGGTGAGGGCGGCGGCCGCCGCGGGATCGTCGGCCACCACGGCCGACGGCGGCTCGGGCGGTCGTACCGCGGCGGCCTCCGGCTCCTCGTCCAGCAGCGCCGTCACCTTCAGATCGACCTCCGCCACCGCCAGCCCCAGCAACTCCGTGGCTGCGGTCGCCAGGCCCGTCCGCAGCCGGTCCGCCGTCGTCGGCAGCGGCTCCCGCGCGGTCGCCGCGAACTGCGCCGAGATCCGCAACGGCCCCGGCGGCAGGGCGCTCGGCGGCGGCGGTACGACGGGCTCGTACGCCGTCTCCGGATCGGCGAGCGCGATCCGCAGCGACTCCAGGCGTACGCCGCGCACCCCCCGTACGGCACGCCGCAGCACCGCCTCGGCCGCCTCCTCCGCGATCCACGCGCCGTCGCGCGCGCCACCCAGCGGCAGCAGCCTGCCGAGGCCGAGCTGATGCCGTACGGACTGTGTCAAACGGTCGGTCATTGCTCCAGCGTGCCGCATCTCGGGCGCGCGAGTGCGCAACCCAACTTACGGTGGTTCAAGGACGACGATCGAAAGGGATGTACGGCGATGACTGAGCAGACGCAGACTCCCGACGCAGAGACCGCCGCGCAGCCGCGCAAGACCGTCAGGCGAGGAGGCGGTGACCCGGCGAGCCGGGGACGGACCACCATCGCCGACGGGGTCGTGGAGAAGATCGCCGGGATGGCGGCAAGGGACGTCCTCGGCGTGCACGCCATGGGCAGCGGGCTCTCCCGCACCTTCGGGGCCGTCCGCGACCGGGTGCCCGGCGGCTCGAAATCCGTGACACGCGGCGTGAAGGCCGAGGTCGGCGAGGTGCAGACCGCGCTCGACCTGGAGATCGTCGTCGACTACGGCGTGTCGATCGCCGACGTGGCCCGGGCCGTCCGGGAGAACGTCATCGCGGCGGTGGAGCGGATGACCGGCCTGGAGGTCGTCGAGGTCAACATCGCGGTCAGCGACGTGAAACTGCCCGAGGAAGAGGACGACGAGCCGGAGCCCCGGATCCAGTGAAGGGTCTCCGGACGGCTGAGGGGAGTGCGGCATGAGCATGGCCGTGGTCGGCATGATCGCCGGTATGGCGCTGGGCTTCGCCGGGTACTTCGGCGGGTTCGGGGCCTTTCTGCTGGTGGCGGCCCTGGGCGCGATCGGGTTCGTCGTCGGCCGCTTCATGGAGGGAGACCTGGAGATCGGCGACTTCTTCCGTACCCGTGACGAACGCCGCGACCGGCGGGGACCCAGATGACCGCCGAGGCCGGTGAGCTGCGCAGGCCTCTGACCGTCGTACCGCCCGGCGAACGCGGTGCGACGCGGATCGCCGACCGGGTCGTGGCGAAGATCGCCTCGCAGGCGGCCCGCGAGGTGATCGGGGAGGTCCCGGACGAGGCCGCGCCCGCGCACGCCACCGTGGTGGTGCACCACGACACCGCGCGCGTCCACGTCCACCTCGAACTCGGCTACCCCACCGACATCGGCGCCCGTTGCGCCCGGGTGCGTCGACATGTGGTGGAGCGGGTACGCGCGTTGGTGGGAATGGAGGTGTCGGAGGTCGCGGTCCAGGTCGAGCGGCTGCATCTGACCCCGGCGCACGGCGCGGCACAGGGGAGGACGCGATGAGCGAGTCCCAGGGCTCCGAGGGCACGACGCAACGACTGCCGGTTCTGGAGAAGCCGACCGAACCGGACCCCGCACCACCACCGGTCCTGGAAGATGCCGGCGGCACCGGCCGTTTCTGGTCGCCCCGGCGCGTCCCCGCGGCCGTCGCCGCGGTGCTGCTCCTCGCCGTCGCCGGACTCTTCCTCTACGACATCGCGGCCGTCCGCGCCCATCAGCCGGCCATGCGCTGGCGCCGCGAGCTGGCGACCCAGCTCGCCGAGCGGCCCCTGGACGACGCCTGGGTCCTCGTCGGCGCCGGCGTCGCCGCCGCCCTCGGCCTCTGGCTGATCGTCCTCGCCGCCACCCCCGGCCTGCGCGGCATCCTGCCCATGCGGCGCACCCACGCCGACGTACGGGCCGGCCTGTACCGCGAGGCCGCCGCCCTGGTCCTGCGCGACCGGGCCGTCGAGGTCGCCGGCGTGCAGTCCGTGCGGGTCCGGCTGTCCCGCACCAAGGCCGACGTCATGGCGGTCGCGCACTTCCGTGAACTGGACGACGTACGCGCCGACCTGGACGCCGTGCTCGGTGACGCGATCCGCGGACTGGGGCTGGCCCGGCCGCCGTCGCTGTCGCTGCATGTGCGGCGGCCCGGGAAGAAGGGGTGAGGGCCGTGCTCAGGGTCGTCAACCGGGTCCTGCTGGGCCTGATCGGGCTGGTGCTGGTCGTCGTGGGCGGCGCGGTGCTGGCCGTCGGGCTGGGCGCGAACCCGCCCTCCTGGTGGATCCACGACAGCCGTCACGACGTACTCCTCGACACCGCCGAACGCACCCGCTGGCGGGACGCGGGCTGGTGGTGGCCGACGGTCCTCGGCGTGCTCGCGCTCCTCGTGCTGCTCGCCCTGTGGTGGCTGGTCGCGAACCTGCGCCGGCACCGCCTCACCGAGGTCCTGATCAACACCGGCGACGGCGAGGGCGCGCTGCTGCGCGGCCGGGCGCTGGAGGGCGTACTGGCCGACGAGGCCACGCGGCTGGACGGCGTCTCCCAGGCCCACGTGCATCTGACGGGCCGGCGCGACGCCCCGGAGACCCGCGTACGGCTCCTGCTGGAACCGCACGTGGACCCCGGGACGGCGCTGACTCACGTGACGGCTGAGGCCCTGACGCACGCGAGGAACTCGGCGGGCCTGGAGTCTCTGCCCTCGGAGGTCCGCATGAAGGCGGTCAAACACAGGGCAGAGAGGGTGAGTTGAGGTTTGTCTTGGGGGCGCGGGGCTGTATCGATTTGCGGCTCCGCCGCGCGGGCGCGCTCAACCCCCACCGGCCCGCAGCTCAGAACCCGTGCCGCATCCCCCCATCAACAGGAACCATGATCCCGGTCAAGTAAGAAGCAGCCGGCGACAAGAGGAACGCAGCCGTACGCCCGAACTCCTCCGGCGTCCCGTACCGCCGCAAGGGAATCCGCGCCTCATTGGCGGCCCGAGTCGCCTCCGGGTCGGCGGACAACCCGTCCAGCTCGCGCACGCGATCCGTGTCGATACGCGACGGCAGCAGGCCTACGACACGAATCCCGCGCGGCCCCAGCTCGTCCGCGATCGATTTCGCGAACCCGGCGAGCCCCGGCCGCAGCCCGTTGGAGATGGTCAGCCCCGGGATCGGCTCGTGCACCGAGCCCGACAGCACGAACCCGATGACACCCCCGGCCTCCAGTTCCTCCGCCGCGGCACGCGCGAGCCGTACCGCACCCAGGAACACCGACTCGAACGCGCTGGTCCACTGCTCGTCCGTGTTGTCCGCGACGAACCCCGGCGCCGGGCCGCCCACGCTGATCAGGATGCCGTCGAAGCCGCCGAAGCTCTCCCGCGCGGCCGCGATCAGCCGGGCCGGGGCCTCCGGGTCGGCGTTGTCGACGGCCAGCCCGATGGCGTTCGGCCCCAGCTCGGCCGCCGCGTCGGCGACCCGCTTCTCGTCCCGTCCGGTCAGTACCACCTTCGCCCCGTCGGCGACCAGCTCGCGTGCGGACGCGTTGCCGAGACCGCGGGTGGCCCCGGTGACGACGTACACCCGGTCCTTCAGTCCAAGATCCATGGCCCCTATCCTGCCTCCTCGTCCCCGAACAGGGCGAGGGCGGTGTTCACCAGTCCGATGTGGCTGAACGCCTGCGGGAAGTTGCCGAGCTGGCACTCGTGCGCCGGGTCGTACTCCTCGGACAGCAGCCCCACGTCGTTGGCCAGCCCCACGAGCCGCTCGAACAGCTCGCGGGCCTCCTTCGTGCGGCCCGTCATGTGCAGTGCGTCCGCCAGCCAGAACGAGCACACGAGGAACGTGCCCTCGTCGCCCGGCAGCCCGTCGACCGTCGTGCTGTCGGTGCTGTAGCGGCGCAGGAAGCCGGCGTGGCCCAGCTCCTCGCGGATCGCGTCGACGGTGCCGATCACGCGCGGATCGTCGGGCGGCAGGAAGCCGACGCGGGGGATGAGGAGCAGGGAGGCGTCGAGCTCGCTCGAACCGTAGGACTGGGTGAAGGTGTTGCGCTCGGGGTCGAAGCCCTTCTCGCACACCTCGCGGTGCACCTCGTCGCGCATCTTCCGCCAGCCGTCGATGTCGCCGTCCAACTCGGGGTTCTCCTCCGCGGCGCGCACGGCCCTGTCGGCGGCCACCCACACCATCACCTTGGAGTGGACGAACTGACGGCGCCCGCCGCGCACCTCCCACAACCCCTCGTCGGGCTGGCGCCACGCCCCGCGCAGGAAATCCATCAGGGCGCACTGGATGGACCAGATGTGCGGCTTGGCGGACAGCCCCGAACTCCGGGCCAGCGAGAGGGAGTCTATGACCTCGCCGTACACGTCCAGTTGGAGCTGCTTCACGGCCTCGTTGCCGATCCGCACCGGCGCCGAGCCGCGGAACCCGGTGAGCCACGGCAGCTCGAACTCGGGCAGCCGCCGCTCGCCCGCGAGGCCGTACATGATCTGGAGGTCCGCCGGGTCGCCCGCGACCGCGCGCAGCAGCCAGTTGCGCCAGGCCTCGGCCTCCTCCTGGTAGCCCGCCGACAGCAGCGCGCCGAGGGTGAGCGTGGAGTCGCGCAGCCAGCAGTACCGGTAGTCCCAGTTGCGTACGCCGCCCAGCTGCTCCGGCAGCGAGGTGGTGGCGGCGGCGACGATGCCGCCGGTCGGGGCGTAGGTGAGGGCCTTGAGCGTGATCAGGGAGCGCAGGACGACGTCCTTGTAGGGGCCGTCGTAGCGGCAGCGGTCCGACCACGCCTGCCAGTCCTCGACGCTGGTGCGCAGCGCGTCGAGCGGGTCGGTCTCCGGCGGACGCGGCTCGTGCGAGGGATGCCAGGTGAGGACGAACGACACCTTCTCGCCCTTCTTGACGGTGAACTCCGAGTGCGTGCCGAAGTCCTCGCCCCAGGTGCGCACCTCGGGTTCGCTGCGCAGCCACGCCGAGTCCGGTCCGGCGACGGCGACCCGGTGCCCGTCGGTCCTGCGCATCCACGGCATGATCGAGCCGTAGTCGAACCGCAGCCGGAGCGTGCTGCGGACGGTGACCTCGCCGCTGAGGCCTTCGACGACGCGTACGAGGTCGGGGGCGCGGTCGCGCTGGGGCATCAGATCGGTGACCCGCACCGAGCCGGTGTCGGTCTCCCACTCGGTGTCCAGGACGAGGGTGCCGGGGCGGTAGGCGCGGCGGGCGCACCGGTCCGGGCCGTCGCGGGGCGCGATGCGCCAGTGGCCGTTGTTCTCGTCGCCGAGCAGCCGGGCGAAGCAGGCGGCCGAGTCGAACCGGGGCAGGCACAGCCAGTCGACGCTGCCGTCCTTGCCGACCAGGGCCGCGGTCTGTTCGTCGCCGATGAGGGCGTAGTCCTCGATACGGGGGTGCACGGGATGCGGGTTCCCGGAGGGGTGGCGGGGCAATCCGGGGTGGAGCCGCCCGAGTGATTTCGAACGGCCGGCCTCAGACGGCGGCCGGCCGGCTTCAGACCGTGGCCGGTTCCGTCTCCTCCGACTCCGCGCCCGACTCCTTCTCCGCCTTCTCCCGGCGGTCCCGCGTCTCACGCCGCACCAGCACGACCCAGCCGATCGGCACGGCCGCGGCGAACAGCCACCACTGGTAGGCGTACGCGAAGTTCAGCGCGGCGTTCTCCATGCCGGGCTTGCTGCCCATCAGCTCCGGGGTGTCGCCCTTGGGTTCGGGCGCGGTCTGGGCGATGTAGCCGCCGAGGACGTCGGCGCCGAGCCGCTTCGCCTCCTGCGCGCTGTTGATCAGCATGATCTGGCGGTCGGGCAGGCCCTTGAGGTCCTTGATGCCGCTCGCCCGGGTCGTCTCGTCGGGCATCAGCCGCCCGGTGACGGTGATCTCGCCGCGCGGGGGAGCGGGGATCTTCGGGAACGCGGTCTGGCTCGGGCCGTCCGCGGCGATCCAGCCCCGGTTGACCAGCAGCACCTTGCCGTCGTTCAGGACGAACGGGGTCAGGACGTGGTAGCCGACCTCGTCGTCGGAGTTGGTGCGGCGGCGGACGACGACCTCGTGGTCGGTGTCGAACCGGCCCTTCGCGGTCACCGAGTGGTACCGCTCCTTGCTGGTCACGGTGTGCCCCGGGGACGTCAGCGTCTCCACGGGCACCGGCTTCGCGCCCAGCGCGTCGGAGACCAGCTGGTTGCGGGCGGTGCGCTCGTCGTAGCGGTGCATCTGCCAGATGCCCAGCCTGATCATCGTGGGGATGAGAAGGAGGGCGACCAGCGTGAGGATCACCCACTGCCGGGACAACAGGAAGCGGTACACCCCACGACGGTACAACTCGGGCCGTGGGGTGTTCGCACAGGGGTGTGCCGGATCGGGTCGACCCGGTGGTCAGACCCGGTCGACGATGCCCACCTTCCCCTCCGCGCGGGCGCAGTGCGCACCGCAGAACCAGTGGCCCTCCACCTCGACGCCCTGGCCGATGATCTGGACCCGGCAGTGCTCGCAGATCGGGGCCATGCGGTGGATCGCGCAGGAGAAGCAGTCGAAGACGTGGACCGCGCCCTGGGCGTGCACCTCGAAGGTCATGCCGTAGTTGTTGCCGCAAACTTCGCAAGTCGCCATGCGCCACAGGGTGAGCCGTCCGTACGGCGCGGGCGAGCGGGCGGCGGGCGAGTCGCGGCGCAATCACCCGTCCGTACGGTCGCCCCTACGGTCATGCCTCCGACGCCGGTGCCACGTTGCCCAGGAGCTGGCCGAACGCCGCCTCGTCGACGACCGGGGTGCCGTACTGCCGGGCCTTGACGACCTTCGACGTGCCCGAGTCGGGGTCGTTGGTGACGAGGAGGCTGGTCAGCCGGGAGATGCTCGTGGCGACGTGCAACCCCGCCTCGATCGCGCGGTCCTCCAGCAGGTCGCGCTCGGTCGAGGTGTCCCCGGAGAACGCGATACGCATGCCCTGCTTGAGTGGTTTGCCCTCTTCGTAACGGCCCGGGTTGGGATAGGGGCATGCGGGCCTTTTGCGCGCGGGGCGCCAACTGGTCGGCCGGTAGCTGCTGTACGAGGACTGCTGCCGGGGCACGGCGGCCCGGTCCGTCCACTCCGTCAGGGGCCGGCACTCGTGCAGCGGCAGCCGGATGCTCTGCGAGGCCGCCGCTCTGAGGCTCGGCCGGAACGCCTCCGCCAGCACGCGCGCGTCGTCGAGCGCGTGGTGCGCGCGCTGCTGGACGACGCCGAAGTGGGCGGCCAGCGACTCCAGCTTGTGGTTGGGCAGCGGCAGCGCGAGCTCCTTGGACAGCGCGATGGTGCACAGCCGCTGCCGCACCGGCGCCTCGCGCTCCGCGCGCGCGTACTCCCGGGCGATCATCTGCCAGTCGAAGACCGCGTTGTGCGCGACGAGCACCCGGCCCTCGAGCCGGGCCGAGAACTCCTCGGCGATGTCGTGGAACAGGGGCGCGCCCTCCAGCACGTCGCTCGTCAGACCGTGGATCCACACCGGGCCCGGGTCGCGCTCCGGGTTGACCAGCGTGTACCAGTGGTCCTCGACCTCGCCGCGCGCGTCCAGCCGGTAGACGGCCGCGGAGATTATCCGGTCGTCGCGGGCCAGTCCGGTGGTCTCCACGTCAACGACCGCGTATCCCTTCGGATACGCGGCCGGCCACTGGGTGGGGGAGGACGCTTCGGCGGTACGGTCTTCGAGCATGGTCCCTGAGGATACGGGCCCCCACTGACAGTCCCGCGCCCACCCGCCCCGCAACCCTGTTCCGGTGCCGGGCACTTCAGCGCTCCTCCAGCGGGCCTCGAACTCTCAGCCCAGCGCCGCCACCAGATCCCCCGCGGCCAGCGCTTCGAGCCCGCAGCCGTCGACCGGCCCCGGCAGCAGCCGGTACGCCGATCCGGTCGCGCTCGCCGGTGCCACGCCCCCGTGCACGAGCGCCAGGAACACGTGGCGGTGTGACGCGGCTTCACCCGCGAGGGCGTCGGCCGTCTCGGAGGGTTGCCGCTCCTCGGGCGGTTCGAGGTCGCGCACGCGCGCGGCGAACGCGGTGTCCGGCTCCCCTTCGTGCCGCCGGTAGCGCCACAGTTCGTCCAGGGCGCGCGGATGCGGTGCGCGCCGTATCACCGAGACCTCGTCGCCGCGCGCGGCCGCCCGCCACACCGCCAGGTCCCACAGCGTCGTACGGCCCGACGCGAAGTACTGATGCAGGTCCTGGGCGACCCGGCCGAGGTCGGCGCCGTGCCGGTACAGGCTGTGGAAGCCCTCGTCGGCCGGGAGGTGGAGGTCGGTCCACAGGAACGTACGGCGGTCGAGGTCGACCAGCATCGGGACGTGGATGCGCGAGTCGCCCACCAGGTCGTAGCGCTGACGGACCGTACGCGGGTCGTACGACGCGTTCCGGTCCTCCTCGGCCGCGGAGGGCAGCGCCATGAAGCCGGCGAAGGCGTCCAGGAGGTCGTCGAACGCGATGTCGTTGAAGCTGAAGACGACCGGCAGGGCGTAGCGCACACCGCGCTCCGCGAGTGCGGCCAGGTCGAGGTCCACGTACTCGGTCGCCCCGTCCGGCGCGGGCGCCGACACCAGGTCGCCGGAGTGGACGGCCGAGCGGTCCTCATGGACGAGGTTGGTGTAGTCGCACAGGCCCGCGAAGTTCCACTCGGCGTCGTACATAGCCACCGACAGGTCGAGGTCCACGCGCTGCTTGGCGGGCTCCATCCAGTGCAGGAAGAGCCGCAGCACCTCACCCTCGGGCAGGGGTTGTGTGCTGCCGCGCGGGACGGTGACGAGGGCCTTGCTGGCGGCGGTCTCGGCGGCGGGCACCGCGAGGCCGGTGAGTGCCGAGTCGAGCACGGACAGGTCGAGACGGGGCTCGTCGTGCCGGCGGAGGCGGCGCAGTGCCTCCGCCTCCAGCAGGTCGCAGACCGCGTCCGTCACCTTCGGCGACAGCGGCACGCGCGTGTCGTCGATCGTGAACGAGTGCGTCACCTGGCCGCGCGGGAAGAACACCCGCCGCCCGCCCGGCAGATGACGGATGCGCATCCGCCCGAGCACGGCGAGCAGCGGCCCGGGACCGGCCTTGGGCAGCACCCGGCGCAGCGTGTCCCCGAACCCGTCCGGCAGTACGTCGAGTTCGCGCAGCCGCAGCAGATGGTCGAGGCGGCGCAGCAACTCCCCGGGGCGCTGGGCGAGCAGGTCGAGAGCGGCCTCGAAGTCGCCTTCGTGCAACGCCTGTTCGACACGTGCGGCCCAGGTGGCGGGCTTGATGCGGGTTCCGGTCGCCAGCGCTTGGCCGGGGTCTCCCGCGCCCGTCCGCGCTCCGGCAGGCTGCTCCGCGCCGGTCCGGGCTTCGGCGGGTTGTTCCGCGCTCGTCGGGGCTTCGGTGGGTTGTTCCTCGGCGGTCCGTGCTTCGGCGGGTTGTTCCGCGCTCGTCGGGGCTTCGGTGGGTTGTTCCTCGGCGGTCCGGGCTTCGGTGGGTTGTTCCGCGCCCGTCCGTGCTTCGGCGAGTTGTTCCCTGGCCGCCCGCGCCTCGGCGGGCTGTTCCTCGGCCTCCCGCGCCTCGGTGGGCTGTTCCCTGGCCGTCCGCGCCTCGGCGATCTGTTCTGCGGCCGCCCGTGCCTCGGCAGGGTGCTGCCCGGCCGTTCGCGCCTCGGCAGGGTGCTCCCCGGCCGTCCCCGCCCCATCGCCCCGAGTCACCCGCACCGCGTCGGGATGCTCCGCCGCAGTCCGCAGCAGTGCCTCGCCGAGGGCGCCCTCGGAGACGTCCGTGGCGCGCAGGACCGCGAAGGCGAGCGCGGCCTTCGGGTGGCGGGCGTGCTGCTCGTACGGGTGCAGGATCTCGGCGGCGCGCTTCCAGGCGCCCGGGTGCCGCAGCACGTCCTCGACCAGCGACGGCATCGCCAGTGCGTCGAGGATGCCGAGCAGCCGGCGCCGCAACGCGCGCGGGAGCGAGCGCATGCGCGGCGGCTCCAGCAGGTCGCCGTCGCCGCCGGACCACACGCACAGCAGCCGCAGCACGTCCGTCGCGGTCGTCAGCTGTGTGTCGAGCAGCCCGGTGGCCGCCACGCGCGTGTGCCGGTCGAGCAGCAGCATGCCGAGGGCCAGCGCCTTGGTCTGGCGCACCGGGATGTCGTCGGGGAACCAGCCCAGGTCGGCCGGGGCGTGCGCCAGCAGGATCTTCACGTCGTCGCGGTCCTGCGGCGGCAGTGGGGTCCGCCGGGCCAGCAGCCGCAGCAGCGCCCGCACCGCGTCCGCCCGGGAGTCCTTGCCGAGCGTGAGCAACTTCAGCGGGCCCACGGCGACTTCACGCGCGTGACGCGGTGGCGCGGGCTTCAGGAAGGGGTCGTCGCGGTCGATGCGGCGATGGCAGATCGGGCAGCCCGCGTAGTCCGCGCCGTCCCAGCACTCCCGGCACACCAGATGCGCGCACGGGGACACGGGGTGCACGCTGCCGACCGTGCCGCACAGCACGCACGGCTGCTTCGGCCATTGGAGCAGCAGGGTGAAGACCCGGTCGACGAACAGCTGGAAGGTGTCGTCGGGCACCGAGGCCGGGAAGCTGCGGAACATCGGCATGTGGGTGCGGTCCGCGCCCAGTTCGGCGTCGATGTGCCGGACGAGCTGCTTGCCTGCGTCCGCGAGCCCGGCGGGCCCCAGCCAGGCGAGCGCCGCGTGCAGCTCCGCCGTCGGCGCGAATCCCCGGTCCAGCAGCTCGGCTTCGAGCGCTACGAGCCCTGGCGCCGTCGACGGGTCGCCCGGGCGCGGCCCGGCCTGGTCGACGTAGACGGTACGGAGGCGGCGGAGCAGCACGGACGACAGTACGGACAAGCGGAAGCCCCCTGGGGGAAGGTGGAGAGAAGTCTCAGAGGCGGGGACGGAGAGTGGGCGCGCTGTCGTTGTCATAGGAAAGAGAGAAGGAAGCACGCGGCGGAGCCGTCCCCGCGATCACGACTGTAGGAGGACGGTGTCGGCGGGCGCCACCGAATTTATCGCCGAGCGGCTTCTTCTCCTTTCCGAGCGGCTTCCTCGCTGCTGAGCAGCGACTGCGTGAGGGCCCGTACGGACGTCACGAACAGCCGTTCCTCGTCGACGGGCCGGGCGAAGGCGCGGGCGAGCGCGGGGTCGTCGTAGCGGTCCTCCGTGGGCTGCTGCGCGGGCGCCCGTTCACGGTTGCGCTCCACGAGGACGAAGCCCACGACCTGGAACTGCACGGCCCGCACCGCCTCCGCCGCGCGGGCGCCCCGCAGCCCGGCCGCGTGCACCTCGCGCACCAGCGCCTGCTGGGCGGGCAGGAACATCCGCTCGGTCAGGCCGCGTTCGTGGACCATCGCGACGAGGTGCGGATGCTCGCGCAGCCGCCGGCGCAGGATGCGGGCCACGGACACGACCCGCTCGGCCGGGGTGCGCCCGGCGGGCCTGATCTCGCCGAGCTCGGCCACGGTCCGCCGTACGAGGGCGTCCAGCAGGGACTCGCGGTTGCCGACGTGCCAGTAGATCGAGGTGACGGCGGTGCCCAGCTCGGCGGCGAGCCTGCGCATCGTCAGCGCCTCGGGGCCGTGCTGCTTCACCAGGTTCGCGGCTGTGTCCAGGACGTCGTCCCTGGTGAGCGACGCTCTCGCCATGCTGCCCCCAAGTCCCGTGCGTGCACGCGTATTTACCCCGCCGGAGGTCTGCTGTAACTGTGTTACAGGTGACGGCCCATCAGAAGAAGGGCGGTACGGCATGGCACGCGTACGGTACGGCGCGCGGACCGAGGCGGAGATCGCGGCCGCGCGCACCGCGAGCGCGAGGCTTCCCGACATCTGGTCCACCGGGGTGGTGGCCGTCTGGGAGACCGACCCCGACGCGGTCGCGGCGGTCCTGCCGCCTCCCCTGAAGCCCACGGGCAGGCCGCTGGCCCGGGTGAACATCAGCAAGGTCGACCTGCCCGGATACCCGCTCGGCGCGGGCTCGTTCGCGGTCGCGGCCTCGCATGACGGCGTCGACGGCTGGTACCCGCTGGTCATGCCGATGACCCACGAGCGGGCCCTGATCGGCGGCCGTGAGGTGTTCGGCGAGCCCAAGAAGCTCGGCGAGGTCGTCGTGGAGCGCGAGGGCCTGGTCGTCCGCGCCTTCCTCGCCCGGCACGGCATCGCCTTCGTGGAGGTGCGCGGCGCGGTCGCCGGTGCGCTGCCGCTGCCGGAGCCCGCCCAGAAGACCGACTTCTACTTCAAGTTCCTTCCCGCGGTGGACGGTTCGGGCTTCGACGGCGACCCGGTGCTCGTGCACTGTCTGCGCAACGAGAAGGTGCGCCGCCTGGAGCGGATCACCGGCGACGTCGTCCTGCGCGAGTCGATGTACGACCCGGTGGCCGACCTGCCGGTGCGCCGGCTGGTGGAGATCACCATCGGTGAGAAGACCAGCGACCAGCGCGGCAAGGTCGTCGAACGGGTGGACGCGCGGGCGTTGCTGCCGTACGTCCATCAGCGCTACGACGATCCGGCGCAGGTGCTGGACGGCCCTCCGGAGGGGAGCGCCTGATGGATCTCCTTCCCGGTCAGGTCGCCGTCGTCACCGGTGCCGCGAGCGGCGTCGGTCTCGCGATGGTCCGCCGGTTCGCCGCCGAGGGGCTGAAGGTCGTCCTCGCCGACGTCGAGCGACCGGCGCTGGACGCGGCCGTCGCGGCGCTCCGCGCGGAGGGCGCCGACGTGCACGCGCGCGTGGTCGACGTCGGCGAGCGCGAACAGGTGCTGGAACTGGCCGACTTCGCTTACGAGACGTACGGCGCCGTCCATGTGCTGTGCAACAACGCCGGGGTCGGCTCGGGCGCCGAGGGGCGGATGTGGGAGCACGAACCGAACGACTGGAAGTGGGCGTTCTCCGTCAATGTGTGGGGCGTCTTCCACGGTGTCCAGGCGTTCGTCCCGCACATGATCAAGTCGGGTCGACCCGGTCATGTGGTCAATACATCCTCCGGCGACGGCGGCATCGCCCCGCTCCCCACCGCCTCCGTCTACGCGGTCACCAAGGCGGCCGTGGTGACGATGACCGAGTCCCTGTACGCCCATCTGAAGGCCGAGCACGCGCGCGTGGGCGCCTCGGTGCTCTTCCCGGGACCGCACATGCTGCGCACCGGCCTGTGGGAGTCGCACCGCAACCGCCCCGAGCGGTACGCCAAGGAGCGGCCCCGCAGGACGCCGTACCGCAGCCTCGACCAGTGGGAGGCCGCGATGCGGGAAGCGGGCCGGGAGGTGCGCTTCACGCCCGTCGAGGAGGTGGCCGAGACCGTCGTGGACGGCATCCGCGCGGACCGCTTCTGGATGCTGCCGCCGAGCGAGCACAGCGACGCGCAGATACGCGCGCGTGCCCAGTCGATGCTGGACCGCGCGAACCCGGCGTACCTGGAGAACTTCATTCTCGACTGAGGGGGTCGACGTGACCGACCAGGAGCCCTATCTGATCATCTCCTCCGACTGCCACGCCGGGCTGCCCACCGAGGAGTACCGGCCCTATCTGGACGCCCGCTTCCACCGGGACTTCGACGACTTCCTCGCCGGTCGCGAGCGGCGCCGCGAGGAGATGACCCGGCTCGGCATCCGCAACGAGGCGTTCGCGGCCAAGTGGTTCCAGGACAACGAGGAGGGCCTGCGCGGGGGCTGGGACACCGCGCAGCGGCTCAAGGAGCTGGACGGCGACGGGGTGGCCGCCGAGGTCGTCTTCCCGGACGCCGACGCGGTCGACAGCCAGACGGCGGCGCCCTTCGGGGTGGGCCTCGGGCTCTCCGGCGACCAGGACCCGGAGCTGGGCATGGCCGGCGCGCAGGCGCACAACCGCTGGCTGGCCGACTTCGTGTCCGAGCACCCCGAACGGCACTGCGGGGTCGCCCTGTTGCCGGTCACGGCCCCGGCCGAGCGGGTCGTCGCCGAGGTGTACCGCGCCAAGGAGTCCGGCCTCGGCGCCCTGATGATCCCGTCCATGTGGGTCGACAAGGAGCCGTACCACGACCGCCGTTACGACCCGGTGTGGGCGGCGGCCGCCGAGTGCGCGATGCCGGTGCTCACCCACTCGGGAGCGGCCCCGCGCCATGAGTACGGCGACCATCTGGGCATCTACGTCAGCGAGGTGACCTGGTGGCCCGCCCGGCCGCTGTGGTTCCTGCTCTGGTCCGGCGTCTTCGAACGCCACCCCGGGCTCAGGTTCGGTGTCGCGGAGTCGGGCTGCTGGTGGCTGCCGAACCTGCTGTGGTTCATGGACCGCCTCTATCTCGGCGCGCACGGCGGCAAGAAGCTCTCCCCGTTCCAGGAACTGAAGCGCCCGCCGCACGAGTACCTCGACCGGCAGGTCTTCGTCTGCGCCACCAACACCAAGCGCCGCGAACTCGCCCAGCGTTACGAGATCGGCGTCGACAACATCCTCTGGGGCAGCGACTTCCCGCACCCCGAGGGCACCTGGCCCGACACACGCGCGTGGCTGCGACGCACCTTCCACGACATCCCGGTCGCGGAGACCCGCCGCATGCTGGGCCTCGCCGCGGCCGACGCCTTCGGCTTCGACGTCGAGAAACTGACCCCGCTCGCCCACCGCATCGGCCCCACCCCCGCCGACCTCGGCCAGAGTGCCGACCAGACGGCCGTGGAGGCGTCCTGGGCGCGCTCGCGCGAGGTGGGCCGGCACTGGCTGACCGACCACGACTTCCCTGTCCTGGGGGCATCCTCATGACCGACCGCTACACGGTGATCTCGGCCGACTGCCACGCGGGCGCCGACCTCCTCGACTACCGGCCCTACCTGGAGAAGCGGTACCACGACGAGTTCGACGCGTGGGCGGCGACCTACGTCAACCCGTACGAGGACCTGCTCGCCGACACCGCCGACAGGAACTGGAACTCCGAGCGGCGGCTCGCGGAGCTGGAGGCGGACGGGATCGTCGCGGAGGTGGTGTTCCCGAACACGGTCCCGCCGTTCTTCCCGTCGGGTTCGCTCATGGCGCTCGCACCCACCGCGGAGGACTTCGAGCGCCGCTGGGCCGGTCTGCGCGCCCACAACCGCTGGCTCGCGGACTTCTGCGCCGCCGCGCCCGGTCGCCGCGCGGGTGTCTTCCAGATCCTCCTCAACGACGTCGAGGAGGCCGTCGAGGAGGTCCGGTGGGCCGCCGAAGCGGGCCTCAAGGGCGGCCTCCTGCTCCCCGGCACGCCGCCCGGCTCGGGCCTGCCCGAGCTGTACTCGTCGGCGTACGACCCGCTCTGGGCGGTCTGCGCGGAGCTCGGCGTCCCCGTCAACCACCACGCGGGGTCGGCGTCCCCGCCGCTCGGCGACGAACCGGCCGCCCGCGCGGTCTTCATGGTCGAGACGACCTGGTTCTCGCACCGGGCGCTGTGGCACCTCGTCTTCGGCGGCGCCTTCCGCCGCCATCCCGAGCTGAAGCTGGTCCTCACCGAGCAAGGCTCGGGCTGGATACCCGGCGTGCTGGACATGCTGGACTACTACCACGGGCGCCTGGTCGCGGCGGCGACGAAGGCCTCCACCGCGGAGTCCAAGTTCGGCGCCGGACTCGCCGCCCGCATGGGCGCCGCGCCCTCACAGGTCTGGCGTGACAACTGCTTCGTCGGCGCCAGTTTCATGCGCCCGCACGAGGTGCCGCTGCGGGACCGGATCGGCGTCGACAAGATCATGTGGGGCAGCGACTACCCGCACGACGAGGGCACCTACCCGTACACGCGCGAGGGCCTGCGCCACGCCTACGCGCGCGTGCCCCGCGACGAGGTCGCGGCGATGATCGGCGGCAACGCCGCGCGCGTGTACGGCTTCGACCTCGACCTCCTCGACCCGATCGCGGCGAAGGCGGGACCCACGGTGGAGGAGATCGCGGAGCCACTGGAGGAACCGCCGGCGGACGCGACGAGCCCGGTGTTCGCGAAGGGGGCGTCGGTACGGGTGTGGTGAGCGTCGGTGCCGGGCCGCCGTCCCCCGGGATGCCATCCTCCCGTCCATGACCGAACCCACGCATGACGAGACCCACGGCGGTGCCCTCGGTGAGCGGCTGAACTGGCTGCGGGCCGCCGTCCTCGGCGCCAACGACGGCATCGTGTCCACCGCGGGCCTCGTCGTCGGCGTGGCCGGCGCCACCGATGACCGCTCCGCCCTGCTGACGGCGGGTCTGGCCGGACTGCTCGCCGGGTCGATGTCCATGGCGGCCGGCGAGTACGTGTCCGTCTCCACCCAGCGCGACTCGGAGAAGGCGGCCCTGGCGCTGGAGAAGCGGGAGCTGCGCGAGCAGCCGGAGGCCGAGCTGGAGGAGCTCACCGGGCTGCTGGAGGGACGCGGCCTGTCCCGGGAGGTGGCCCGCGAGGCCGCCGAGCAGCTCACCGCGCGGGACGCCCTGCGCGCCCACGCGCGCGTGGAGCTCGGCATCGACCCCGACCAGCTGACCAACCCCTGGCACGCCGCCTGGGCGAGCTTCCTGGCGTTCACGGCGGGCGCCCTGCTCCCGCTGCTGGCGATGGTCCTGCCCCCGGCCGGCTGGCGCCTCGCGGTCACCGTGGTCTCCGTCCTCGCCGCCCTCGTCCTCACCGGCTGGAGCAGCGCCCGCCTCGGCGCGGCCGACCCGGGCCGGGCGATGCTGCGGAACGTGGCGGGCGGTGCGCTGGCCATGGGCGTCACCTACGCGGCGGGGGCACTGCTGGGCGCGGCCGGAGTCTGAAACCGCCCGTGCAGACTTTGGCGGAGATCACCAACAAGTAAGCGCGTACCGCCGGTAATACTTGTGAGTAACAACGTCTAGTCGCGGCCGACCAGCGGTTCTACGGTGCGAGCATGCCGAACCTGCCCGATGTCGTGCTGTGGTCGATACCCGCCTTCGTGCTGCTCACCGTGGTCGAGATGATCAGCGTCCGCATCCATCCCGAGGAGGACGCCGCCGGATACGAGACGAAGGACGCCGCGACCAGCGTCGGTATGGGCCTGGGGAGCCTCGTCTTCGACTTCCTGTGGAAGATCCCGATCGTCGCGATCTACACCGCGGTGTACGCACTCACGCCCCTGCGCGTCCCCGTGCTGTGGTGGACCGTCCCGCTGATGCTGCTCGCGCAGGACTTCTTCTACTACTGGTCGCACCGCGGCCACCACGTCATCCGCATCCTGTGGGCCTGCCACGTCGTCCACCACTCCAGCGAGAAGTTCAACCTCACCACCGCGCTGCGGCAGCCCTGGACCTCGCTGACGGTCTGGCCGTTCTACCTGCCGCTCATCGCCGCCGGTGTGCACCCGGCCGCCCTCGCGTTCTGCTCCTCGGCGAACCTCGTCTACCAGTTCTGGATCCACACCGAGCGCATCGACAAGATGCCCCGGTGGTTCGAGTTCGTCCTCAACACGCCCTCCCACCACCGGGTCCACCACGCCTCGCAGGGCGGCTACCTGGACCGCAACTTCGGCGGCATCCTCATCGTCTGGGACCGGCTCTTCGGCTCGTTCGTCGCCGAGACCGACCGGCCCGTCTACGGGTTGACCAAGAACATCAACACGTTCAACCCGATCAAGGTGGCCACCCACGAGTACATGTCGATCGCCAAGGACATCAAGGCGGCCCGAAGGTGGCGCGACCGCGCGGGGATCCTCTTCCGGGGTCCGGGATGGAAACCCGCTACCGCCGCGGAGCCGGCCAAGGAGATCATCGCCGCGTGACACGCCTCCTCCTCAGGGCCTTCGCCCTCACCGCCGCCGTGGACCTCGCCTCCCTGGCCGCCGGGTGGGACATCGGGCACCTGGTCGCCAAGCCCCTGCTGATGCCGCTCCTGGCCGCGTACGCGGCGTCCAGAGGCGCGCCCCGCCTCCTGATCGCCGCCCTGCTCTTCGGCTGGGGCGGCGACGTCCTGCTGCTCTTCGACGCCGACCCGGCCTTCCTCGCGGGGATGGCCTCCTTCGCGGCCGGACACGTCTGCTACATCGTGCTGTTCCAGAAGTACGGCACGGACATCGCGACGGTACGCGCGCGGGGCGGCTTCCTCTCCGTCATCTACGTCGTCGTGCTGGCGACCACGATCCAGTCCCTCTGGCCGGACCTCCCCGCCGACCTGCGCGTCCCCGTCGCCGGCTACAGCGTCCTGCTCACGGTCATGGCGTACCTCGCCGCCGCCCGCATGGGCCGCGTGGCTGGGATCGGGGGTGTGCTCTTCGTCCTCTCCGACACGCTCATCGCGAGCGGTGTCGCCGACTGGGACCAGCTGCCGCGCCCCGACCTGTGGATCATGCTGACCTATGTGGCCGCGCAGTACCTGCTGGTCACTGGTGCCCTCGGCGAGCGACGGCTGCCCGGGGCGGCGTACGGTGAAGTGCGCTCGACCACCCCCTGAGCGCACGTACCACCCCGGACGAGAAGGACCCTCGCATGCGCGCCACCACCATCCACGCCCCCTTCGACATGCGCGTGGAGGACGTGCCCGACCCGGTCGTGCAGCTGCCCACCGACGCCGTGGTGCGCGTGCTGCGCGCCTGCATCTGCGGCAGCGACCTGTGGGCGTACCGCGGGCAGGCCGCCCGGCAGCCGGGGCAGCGCATCGGGCACGAGTTCCTCGGCATCGTCGAGGAGACCGGCTCCGAGGTGGACACCGTGCGGCGCGGAGACCTGGTCGTCGCGCCCTTCATGTGGTCCGACGGCGTCTGCGACTACTGCCGCGAAGGCCTGAACACCTCCTGCGAGCACGGCGGTTTCTGGGGCTCCGTCGGCTACGACGGCGGCCAGGGCGAGGCCGTGCGCGTGCCCTTCGCCGACGGCACCCTCGTGCAGCTGCCCAAGGAGGCGGCCTCCGACGACCACCTGCTGTCCGCCCTGCTGACCCTCTCCGACGTCCTGGGCACCGGCCACCACGCCGCCCTCGGTGCCGGTGCCCGCGCGGGTGCCACCGTTGCAGTCGTCGGTGACGGGGCCGTCGGCCTGTGCGCGGTCCTCGCCGCCAAGCGGCTGGGCGCCGAGCGGATCATCGCGCTGGGCCGCCACGAGGCCCGCACCGACATCGCCCGCCGCTTCGGCGCCACCGACGTCGTCGCCGAGCGCGGCGACGCGGCCGTCGAGGCCGTCCGTGAACTGACCGGCGGCCAGGGCGCGCACGCCGTCGTCGAAGCCGTCGGCACCGAGCAGTCCATGCGCACGGCGGTCGGCATCGCCCGCGACGGCGGCACCGTCGGCTGGGTCGGCGTCCCGCACGGCAGCGGCACCGGGCTCGACCTCGGCGTCATGTTCGACCGGAACATCGGCCTGCGCGGCGGCGTCGCGCCGGTCCGCGCGTACATCCCCGAGCTGCTGCCCGACATCCTGGACGGCAGCATCGACCCGTCGCCCGTCTTCGACCTGACCGTCGGCATGGAGGGCGTACCGGGCGGCTACAAGGCGATGGACGAGCGCACGGCGCTCAAGGTCCTGGTCACCGGCTGAGCCTCGCGCCCACCAGCGGAACACCGGCTGAGCCTCGCGCTCACCAGCGGATCGGCAACGGCAGCGCCGTCAGCAGCCCCGACACCACGACCACCACGCCCAGCAGGGCGACCTCCACCCGCGCGGGGGAGCAGGCGGTCAACGGGTCGGGCGCCCGGCGCAGCCGGAGCCGCGCCCACAGGGCGAGCGCGGCGACCGCGGCCACCAGCAGCACCTTGGCGAGCAGCACGCGCCCGTACGCGGTCGTCGTCAGCTGGTCGAGGATCGTCTCCGGCGGCATCCGGCGCAGGGTGCTCCACACCCCGGTCGCCGTGATCGCGGCCAGCAGTACGGCGGCCACGCGCGCGTAGAGCCCCAGCAGGGCCGAGCCCGCCTCCGACGCCCCCCACCCCCGGAGCGTCCGCAGGGCGTACAGCAGTCCGCCCACCCACAGCGCCGCACAGGTCAGATGAACGAGCGTCAGCCCCGACCCGACCAGCGGTTCGTGCTCGGTCGTCGGATGGGCCCGCAGCGCCTCGGCGACCACGACCGCGGCCAGCGGCCAGGCCTGGGAGGCCGGGCGGGTGGAACGGGCGCACAGCCCCGCCACGAGGAACGCGTTGACCTCGACGAGCGCGAGCTTGCCGTCCCGGGAGTCGTACAAACCGCCGATGTCGATCTCGGCGAAGCTGTGCGGCACGAGGTTCCCGGTCGACACGACCGAGGCCAGCCCCAGGGCGGCCACGAGACCGGCGCACGCGGCGTACACGGCCCAACTGCGCGGCATGGCCCGGGGAGCGCCGGGCACCGCGCGGGCCAGCCGGGTCACGAACAGCTCGCCCACCGGAACGCAGAGCGCGGTGAACAGCACCGCCCGCAGCAGCGCGATGCCGCTGTCGCCGGGCGCCGCCGCCTCCCCGGTGCCGTGCAGCGCGGCGGACGGACCGAGCAGGGGTATCAGGGCCCCGAGGGCCACCAGGACGAGAACGGCGACGGCGCGGGCGGTGCCGGACCGGCGCGGCAGCGGTCCGCCGGCGTCCGGCGCCCCGGTGCTGGGTCTTATCAAGGTCACCTCAAGATGTTCACCAGCCGTCGCAGAACCGGGCAAGTCCAGAAAGACAACTGGCGCTACGCCATTCCGCCCAGGAGTACGTTTTCCGGCCGCCCGCCGCTCACGCCCACCGCGCGGGATCGGCGCCCCAGGGCCCCGGCGGCCGCGCCCAGCCGACCGGCCCGCCGGCGAAGGACACCGGCGACCGGGCGTACCGCAGCCGCCCGACGCCGCTGTCGGTCTCGGCGAGCCAGGCGTCCGGGCCTTCGTAGGCGGCCTGTACGCCCTGCCCGGCCGCCCCTTCACGCCCGGCCGCACCGGTCGCGCCGCGCCCCCCGACCCCTCCGGCGGACTCGTCCGGGACGCCTTCCAGCAGCCATTGCGCCGTCCGGGCGAGCGCCAGCCGCACGCACCGGCCGCCACCGTCGTACGACTGCTCGCGCACCGCCCGCAGCACCTCCGCCGCCAGCAGATACCCCGTCCCGTGGTCCAGCGCCTGCGCAGGCAGCGCGCCGGGCTGCTCCGGCGACCCCTCGACCGCCGCGATCCCGGTCGCCACCTGCACCAGGCTGTCGAAGCCCCGCCGCTCGCTCCACGGCCCGTACGCGCCCCACGCCGACAGCTGCGCCACGACGATCCCCGGCCGCCGCTCGGCCAGCGCCTGCGCCGACAGCCCGAACCGGTCGAGGGCGCCGGGCCGGTAGCCGGTGACGACCACGTCGGCCACCGCCAGCAACTCCTCGAAGGCATCCCGATCGGCCGCCAGGTCCAGCGTCGCGGACCGCTTCCCGAAGCCCGTGTCGGCGTGCTGGTCCGGGAGCTCGGGCATCCGGGGCGGATCGACGCGCAGGACGTCGGCGCCCAGCAGGGCGAGCGTGCGCGTGGCGACCGGGCCCGCGATGACCCGGGTCAGGTCCAGGACCCGCAGTCCGGCGGCGGGCAGCAGGGGAGTGCCGTCGACCGGCGCGAGCACGCGCGCGGGAGCGGAGTCGAGGCGCTCGCGCTCCACGAGCGGCCGCTCGGCCAGCTCCACCGCCTGTTCGTGGGCCGCCCACTCCTCGGGCGTCCGCAGGGCGACGGCGAGGCCCCCGGCCGCGTACACGGCGTCCTCGACCTCCAGAGCGGACCGCTCGGCGAACGCCGCCGCCAGCGAATCGGCCGGGCCCATCACCTTGAGCAGCCGCTCCCGGTGGTGCGGGTAGTTGGCGTGCGTGCGCACCCACCCGTCGGCGGTCCGCCAGAACCTCGACAGGGGCGCGAAGTTGACCGGCGCCCGCCCATTGATCAACAGATGCCGCTCACTCGTGAACGCGGTGGCGACGGCCCCGTCGTCCACCCACACATCCGGCACCGTGTCGAGCCCGGCCCGCCGCGCGCCGAGCTCGGCAGCGGCCCGCGCACACGCGCCGACGCAGGACCGCGCCAACTCCCGCACAGGAAGCCGCGCCTGAAGAGCACCCTCGCGCACCACGTCGGTCATGACTTCACTATGCAGTATTGATTCAATCAACCTGAGATCAACTCATGACGCGGCGGACCACCAGAGCCGCACCTCCTTGCGCACGTCGGTGGGCCGCAGCTCCCAGCCCTGGGCGAGGGCGACCTGGGCGACGTACGCACCGCCGACGCCACGGTAGTCGCGCAGCGGTATCGCGCACTCGACCGGCGGCCGCGGCTTACCGGCCTTGCGCGGGACAGAGGCTCTCTTGGTCCAGCGGCCGACCTTCTTCTCCACCCGCGCCCTGTAGTAGGCGGCGTCGCCCTCGTGTCGCAGCTCCGGCCAACTCACGCACCAGGAGGGCCATTTCGCCAGCGGGTCCAGTACCCGGTCCATGGCCTTGAACAAGCCCTGTTCGTACGAGGTGCTGAACACGGTGATGATCTCTGTGGCCAGCCCGACGACCAGGAAGGCCGCCAGGGCCACGAGCCACAGCACGATCTGCACGGGGGTGTACAGGACCGTGAGTACGAATCGGACTGCCAACTGCCCCTTGGGCCTCGGCCGTTCAGGCGCCCACGTCGCGGGATCTTCGTACACATCCATGGCCGTAGATCATCCCTTACACGCAAAGGGGCCGGGGACCCGGTCCCCGACCCCTTCACAAACGCGTGCCCTTACTTGGTGACCGCGTCCAGTGCGTCAGCCGTGCCCCAGCCGTAGAAGCCGTTGTAGTTCTTCGACCCCTCGCACACCGCGTCGGCCTTGCCGTCGCCGTCGATGTCGTACGGGTCGGTGCACGGCGTGGCGTCGGCCTCCGCGTACAGCAGCGCCTTCACCAGGGCCGGAGGGGCCTTCGGGTGCGTCGACTTGATGAGCGCCGCCACGCCCGCGACATGCGGCGTGGCCATCGACGTACCGGCCATGTAGCCCCAGCCGCCGCCCGGCAGCGTGCCCAGGATCAGACCGCTGGTGGCCGGCGGGGCCGGGGTCTGGAAACGGGTCGAGTCGCCGCCGGGAGCGGCGATGTCGATGACGCCCAGACCGTGGTTGGAGAAGGACGACTTGATGCCCTTCGCGCCGGTCGCCGCGACCGTCACGACACCCGGCAGCTGGGTCGGGATGTCGAAGCACTCGGAGGGGTCGATGACCCGGTCCGAGGGCGTGGCGTCGTTGGGGGAGACCGGGTCGGTGATCTCGTCGGCGGCGAGGTCGTAGTTCTCGTTGCCGGCCGCCGCGACGTTGACGGCGCCCTTCTTCTCCGCGTACCGCGAGGCCCGGGAGACGGCGTCGACGAGCGCCTTCTGGTCCGGGTCGTTATTGCAGTTGAAGTACCACGGGTCGGTGTAATAGCTGTTGTTCGTGACGTCGACGCCGTGCTCGGCCGCCCACACGAAGCCGCAGACCACGGCCTCCGTGTAGAAGTAGCCGGCCGTCGTGGACACCTTGATGCCGGACACCTTCACGCCGGGCGCGACACCCGTCATGCCGACGCCGTTCTTGGCGGCCGCTATCTCACCGGCGACGTGCGTGCCGTGCGGGCTCTCGCCCGTGGTCGGCCGCCACGCCCCGTCGGTCGTGTCGGGCTTGCCCGTCACGCAGTTGACCGACGCGGCCCGGTCGAAGTTCGGCGCGATGTCCGGGTGGGTGTCGTCGACGCCGGTGTCGATCACGGCGACGGTCACCTTGCTGCTGCCGAGCGACTTCTCGTGCGCCTTGTCCGCCTTGATGGCGGGCAGGTCCCACTGCAACGGCTCCAGCGGGTCCTGTCCCTCGGCGGCCTGGACGGCCGCGAGGTCCTCGGCGTCGAGCACCTTGGGGGTGCCCACGTCGGTCGTCGACTGGGCGGGCAGCGGCGCGTTGCGCGTGTTGCCGGCCGACTGGACCCCGGGCACGGTGCGCAGGATCTTCGCGAAGTCGGGGTTCGCCGAGTGGACGACGACGACGCCTATCTGGTCGTACGACGTCAGGATCGTGCCGCCGGCGTCGGCTATCGCCTTCGTGACGTGCTTCGAAGGCCCGTGCCCGGGGCTGACGTTGACGACATAGCTGAGCGCGGTCGCCTCGGCGGCCGGGGACTCCTCCGCCGCCGATGCCGTGACGTTCGGCAGGAACGCGAGAGCCGTCGCCATGGCCATCCCGACCGGGACGGCCATCACTCGGCGGAAGCGCGGGTGCGGCGCTGTCATTCAGGATCTCCAGTTCGTTCGCGGTACCAGCGGTACGAGCGGACCGTGCGGGTGCTGTACGGGGCTGCCCGGCCGCGGTTACTTGACCGCGCGCAGCGCGTTCACGATGCCGAAGCCGTAGAACCCGTTGACCCGCTTGCCGCCCACGCAGGTCGCGTCCTGCGTGCCGTCGCCGTCCTGGTCGTAGGAGGCCGGGCAACCGGGGTTGTCCGCCTGCGCCTTCATCAGCGCCTGCAGCTGCGCCGGGCTCGCCCACGGATGCGTCGACTTCAGCAGCGCGGCGACACCCGCGGCGTGCGGGGACGCCATCGAGGTGCCCTGGAGGAATCCGTACGAGTTGTTCGGCAGCGTCGACAGGACGCGGCCGTTCTTCGACGGGGTGTCCGGGATCTGGTAGAGCCGGTCGCCGCCCGGCGCCGCGATGTCGATGACACCGTAACCGTACGACGAGTAGTACGACTTGAGGTTGTTGACGCCCGTCGCGCTGACCGTGACGACACCCGGCAGCATGGTCGGCACGTCGAAGCACTCGTGCGGGTCGACGGTACGGGTGACCGGAGTCGAGTCGTCGGGGCTGGAGTCGTCGACGAGGGCGTCGGAGTCCAGGTCGTCATTGGAGTTGCCCGCCGACGCCAGGTTGAGCGTGCCCTTGTGTTGAGCGTAGAGGGACGCCCTGTTGACCGAATCAACAATGGCCCGCTGGTCAGGGTCGTCAAGGCAGTTGTACAGCCATGGATCAACGTAGTAGCTGTTGTTCGTGATCTCCACGCCGTGATCGGCGGCGAAGACGAACGCACAGACGACGCTCTCCGGGTAGAAGAGGCCGTTGCTCGGGTCGGTCACATTGATGGCCGCGACCTTCACACCCGGCGCGACACCGGCGACACCGATGCCGTTGCGGGCGGCGGCGATCTCACCGGCCACGTGGGTGCCGTGGTAGTCCTCCGCGGTGTACGGCCGCCAGGCGCCCTCGGTGGTGTCGGGGACACCGCCGTCGCAGTTGGCGGACTGGGACGCGGAGAAGTTCGGGGCGATGTCCGGGTGGGTGTCGTCGACGCCGGTGTCGATCACGGCGACGGTGACCTTCTTGCTGCCCGGGTTGATCTGCGCGGCCTTGTCGGCGCCGATCGCCCGCAGGTCCCACTGGTCGGCCTCGAGAGGCTCGCTCCCGGCGTCGGCGGCCGAGGCCTTCTCGACCTTCTCGGCCTGCTCCTTGGTGAGCACCTGCACCGCGCCCTCGTCCGTGGTGGCGGCCGGGGTCAGCGCCGAGGTGCGGGTCGCGCCCGCCGACTGCACGCCGCGGACCTTGCGTATCTGGGGCCCGAAGTCGGGGTTGGCCGAGTGGACGACGATCACGCCGATCTTGTCGTACGTGATGACGACCGTGCCGCCGGCCGCCGCGATCGCCTTCTTGACCGACGCGATCGTGTGACGGTCCACCTTGGTGTTGACGACGTAGGACAGGTTCGGTGCGTCCGCTGTCTGCGCGGTGGGCTCCGCGTAGGGGGCGGCCGACGCGGCCGCCGGCAGGAAGCCGAGCGAGGCGGTCAGCGAGAGCACGACAGGTACGGCAAGGGCGAGCCGACGTCTGGAACGCAGACGGGACATGGGGTCTCCACATCATCCGGAAACGAAACCGCCCGAGACACAGGTGGTGCTCGGGCAGGTACATGACGGGTGGTGCAGGCCCGAAGTTATCTCTCGCAGTCACTGGCCAGCAATGACCTTCCCGAGATGACTTCAAGAAGAAGCAAACCCAGTTGAACCGGTCCTCGCGTGCCGCCGTGACCTTGGGCAGGGAGCGCGAGGACGATCGAGCCCCCTGACGAACCGCGAGGAACAGAGCCGCCCATGTCCGTCGTACCGAACCCGTCCCCCACCCCCGAACAGCCCCCGTCCGCCGTGGCAACAGCGCCCGCAACGCGAGGAGACTCCGTGGCTACCGACGCACCGCCCCCCTCGACAGAGCAACACAAACTCCCCAGCACCGAGGAGTTCACCGCGGTGCAGCAGAGCGCGGAGTTCGGTGAACTGCGCCGCTCCTACCGCAACTTCGCCTTCCCGCTCACCGTCGGCTTCATCGCCTGGTACCTGCTGTACGTCCTGCTGTCGAACTTCGCGGGCGACTTCATGGGCACCAAGCTGTTCGGCAACATCAACGTCGCCTTCGTGTTCGGCATCGCCCAGTTCATCACCACGTTCCTCATCGCCTGGTGGTACTCGCGGCACGCCGCCGCGAAGCTCGACCCCAAGGCCGAGGCCATCAAGTCCCGGATGGAGGGCGGCGCATGAGCCCCGCGATCACCCTGGCCGCAGGCGAGGCCAGCGAGCACCGGCCGCTGATCATCACCCTGTTCGCCGTCTTCGTCGTCGCGACCCTCGTCATCACCGTCTGGGCGGGCCGCCAGACCAAGGACGCCGCCGACTTCTACGCCGGCGGCCGCCAGTTCAGCGCCTTCCAGAACGGCCTCGCGGTCTCCGGCGACTACATGTCGGCCGCGTCCTTCCTCGGCATCGCCGGCGCCATCGCCCTGTTCGGCTACGACGGCTTCCTGTACTCCATCGGCTTCCTGGTCGCCTGGCTCGTCGCCCTGCTGCTGGTCGCCGAACCGCTACGGAACTCCGGCCGCTACACCATGGGCGACGTCCTCGCGTACCGCATGCGCCAGCGCCCGGTCCGCACCGCGGCCGGCACCTCCACGATCGTCGTCTCGATCTTCTACCTGCTCGCGCAGATGGCCGGCGCCGGCGTCCTCGTCTCGCTGCTGCTCGGCATCACCTCCGACGCGGGCAAGGTCGGCATCGTCGCCCTCGTCGGCCTCCTGATGATCGTGTACGTCTCCATCGGCGGCATGAAGGGCACCACCTGGGTCCAGATGGTCAAGGCGGTGCTGCTGATCACCGGCACCATCCTGATCACCTTCCTGGTGCTGCTGAAGTTCGACTTCAACATCTCCGACCTGCTCGGCAAGGCCGCCGAGAACAGCGGCAAGGGCACCGCCTTCCTGGAGCCCGGCCTCCAGTACGGCGCGACCGGCACCTCCAAGCTGGACTTCATCTCGCTCGGCATCGCCCTGGTCCTCGGCACCGCGGGCCTGCCGCACATCCTGATCCGCTTCTACACGGTGCCCAACGCCAAGGCCGCCCGTAAGTCCGTGAACTGGGCCATCGGCATCATCGGCGGCTTCTACCTGATGACCATCGCCCTCGGCTTCGGCGCCGCGGCGCTCATCAAGCCCGACGAGATCATCGCGTCCAACCCGTCCGGCAACACGGCGGCGCCCCTGCTCGCGCTCCATCTGGGCGGCGTCGACTCGACGTGGGGCGCGATCCTGCTGGCCACGATCTCCGCGGTGGCCTTCGCGACGATCCTCGCGGTGGTGGCGGGCCTGACCCTCGCCTCCTCGTCCTCGTTCGCGCACGACATCTACGCCAACGTCATCCGCAAGGGCAAGGCGTCCGGCAAGGAGGAGGTCCGCGCGGCCCGCTGGGCGACCGTCTTCATCGGCATCGTCTCCATCGGCCTGGGTGCCCTCGCCCGCGACCTCAACGTGGCCGGCCTGGTCGCCCTCGCCTTCGCGGTCGCCGCGTCCGCCAACCTGCCGACGATCCTCTACAGCCTGTTCTGGAAGCGGTTCACCACCCAGGGCGCCCTGTGGTCGATCTACGGCGGTCTGATCGTCGCCACCGGCCTGGTGCTGTTCTCCCCGGTGGTCTCCGGCGACCCGAAGGCGATGTTCCCGGACGTCGACTTCGCCTACTTCCCGCTGAAGAACCCGGGCATCATCTCCATCCCGTTCGGCTTCCTCATGGGCTTCCTCGGCACCGTCCTGTCCAAGGAGGAGCCGGACGCCGGCAAGTACGCGGAGCTGGAGGTCCGATCCCTGACCGGCACCGGCGCCCACTAGACCCTCTTGGGGCGATCCTCTGAGCGGCCGCGTCGTAGGGAACTACGACGCGGCCGCTTCGTACCTCGTGGGATCGGGCACTGTCGATGTCAGTGCGGTCACGTAGGCTCGCAAGTGACGGAAAATGAATGATCCGCGATGATCCACAGCGTTCCGCGACGAGGGAGGGGGCCCACGTGCTCATCGACACCTACGGCCGGCAGGCCACCGACCTGCGCGTGTCGCTGACCGACCGGTGCAATCTGCGCTGTACGTACTGCATGCCCGAAGAGGGCCTGCAGTGGCTGGCCAAGCCCGACCTCCTCACGGACGACGAGATCGTCCGCCTGATCGACATCGCGGTCACCTCCCTCGGCATCGAGGAGGTCCGCTTCACCGGCGGCGAGCCGCTGCTGCGCCCGGGCCTGGTCGGCATCGTGGAGCGCGTCGCCGCCCTCGCACCCCGCCCCCAGATGTCGCTGACGACCAACGGCATCGGCCTCAAGCGCACCGCGGCGGCCCTGAAGGCCGCGGGCCTGGACCGGGTCAACGTATCCCTGGACACCCTCCGCCCGGACGTCTTCAAGACCCTGACCCGCCGGGACCGCCACAAGGACGTCATCGAGGGCCTGTACGCCGCCCGCGAGGCCGGCCTGACCCCGGTGAAGGTCAACTCGGTCCTGATGCCGGGGCTCAACGAGGACGAGGCCCCCGACCTCCTCGCCTGGGCCGTCGAGCACGACTACGAACTGCGCTTCATCGAGCAGATGCCCCTGGACGCCCAGCACGGCTGGAAGCGCGACGGCATGATCACGGCAGGGGACATCCTCACCTCCCTGCGCACCCGCTTCGAGCTCACCGAGGAAGGCTCGGAGAAGCGTGGCTCGGCCCCGGCGGAGCGCTGGATCGTCGACGGCGGCCCACATGTGGTGGGTGTCATCGCCTCGGTCACCCGCCCGTTCTGCGCGGCCTGCGACCGCACTCGCCTGACGGCCGACGGCCAGGTCCGCACCTGCCTGTTCGCCCAGGAGGAGACGGACCTCCGCGCGGCCCTGCGCTCGGGCGCCCCGGACGAGGAGATAGCGAACCTCTGGCGGACGGCGATGTGGGGCAAGAAGGCGGGCGCGGGCCTGGACGACCCTACGTTCGTACAGCCGGACCGACCGATGTCCGCAATCGGCGGCTAGGGACCGGCCCTAGGCGCCCTCGGGGGCTTCCCATTCCTTGAGAAGGACCACGTCCTTGAGGAACCCCCGCACCCCGAGGAACTGCGACAGATGCTCACGGTGTTCGTCGCACGCGAGCCAGGTCTTGCGCCGCTCCGGCGTGTGGATCTTCGGGTTGTTCCACGCGAGCACCCACACCGCGTCGGCCCGGCACCCCTTCGCCGAACAGATCGGCGCGGTCTCTTCACTCACTGGTCCGTCTCACAAACTGCGCTGAACAAGGCGACGCCGAGCAGCCACGGGGGGAGCTGCCCGGCGTCGGTCTGTCGCTCCGACGGGGGATGCGGAGCGCGTTGGAAGTATGTCACGGGTAACCCGTCGCACGGCACTGGAACAACATGATTGATCTGAGCTTTTCTTGAGCTTGGTCCGGAGGTGACGTCCGGTTGCAAGCCCTCCGCCGAGCGTCACATCCGCTCGTGAGGCTCGCTGCGCACACCCGCCGCCGGACCGCTCGCGGCGTCTTCCGGGACGGATTCCGCGAAGGGCTCATCAGCCGGCGCGGCCGAGATCATCGGCCGCATCGGAGCGGCCACGAAGGTGGACGGCAGACCCGGCGCGTTCTCCCGCCCGGCGTTCGCGATCACCACCGCGATGTAGGGAAGCAGCGCCCCCAGCACCAACGCGACGATCGCGACGTGCCGTTCGACGTTCCACAGGGTGGCCGCGAGGATCACCGACAGCGTGCGCACCGCCATCGAGATCACGTACCGCCGCTGCCGGCCGCGCACGTCTTCCTGAAGGCCCGCACGGGCTCCGGTGATCCGGAACACCTGGGCGCCGCCGCCTGCATGCTGCTTCCGCATCACATTCCACCATCCGCCCGCATCGGACTCTCCCCGGCCCGTTCCCGCTCCGCTCCCGGCACGAGAACCGGTCCCGGACACGTCCTACGTTACGCCGCACCTGCGCCGCCTACGAGACCGGGGCACCTCCCGCGAAGGCGAACGACCTGCGCTTCGGCACGTACGGGCCCCTCGACATGCGGCGTACGGCGCATGGGCCGACACTGACGGTAATGCTCACGTCGAGCCGTACAAGGAGGCAGCCATGGGCTGGTTGTGGGCGATCATCGTGGGATTCGTCCTGGGCCTGATCGCGAAGGCGATCATCCCGGGCAAGCAGCACAGTCCGCTCTGGCTGACGACCATCTTCGGCATGCTCGGCGCCCTCGTCGGCAACGCCATCGCCCGCTGGGCGGGCGTCGACGCCACCTCCGGCATCGACTGGAGCCGCCACGCCTTCCAGCTGATCGCCGCGATCATCATCGTGGGCGTGGGCGACATGCTGTACATGGCGACGCTGGGCAAGCGGAAACAGCGAGCGTGACCGGAGAGTGTGTACGACGACGGGGGCGGCCCTCTCGATGAGAGCCGCCCCCGTCGCGCTGACTACGCGTCGGTCACCTCGACCGCGGCCAGGTTCTTCTTCCCCCGCCGCAGCACCAGCCACCGCCCGTGAAGCAGGTCCTCCTTCGCGGGCACCGCGTCCTCGGACGCGACCTTGACGTTGTTCACGTAGGCCCCGCCCTCCTTCACGGTCCGCCGCGCCGCCGACTTGCTGGCCACGAGACCGACCTCGGCGAACATGTCCACGACCAGGCCGAGCTCGGCGACCTGGATGTGCGGCACCTCGGACAGCGCCGCCGCCAGCGTCCTGTCGTCCAGCTCCGCCAGCTCGCCCTGACCGAAGAGGGCCTTGGACGCGGCGATCACGGCCGCCGTCTGGTCGGCGCCGTGCACCAGCGTCGTCAGCTCCTCGGCCAGCGCACGCTGGGCGGCACGGGCCTGGGGGCGCTCCTCGGTCGCCTTCTCCAGCTCCTCGATCTCCGCACGGGACTTGAAGCTGAAGATGCGCAGGAACTTGGAGACGTCCCGGTCGTCCGCGTTCAGCCAGAACTGGTAGAAGGCGTACGGCGTGGTCATCTCGGGGTCGAGCCAGACCGTGCCGGACTCCGTCTTGCCGAACTTGGTGCCGTCGGCCTTGGTGATCAGCGGGGTGCCGAGCGCGTGCACCACGGCCTCCGGCTCGACCCGATGGATCAGGTCGGTGCCCGAGGTGAGGTTGCCCCACTGGTCGCTGCCGCCGGTCTGCAGGGTGCAGCCGTACCGCCGGTACAGCTCCAGGAAGTCCATGCCCTGCAGGATCTGGTAGCTGAACTCGGTGTAGCTGATGCCCGCGTCGGAGTTGAGTCGCCGGGAGACGGCCTCCTTCGCGATCATCTTGTTGACCCGGAAGTGCTTGCCGACGTCCCGCAGGAACTCGATGGCCGACAGGCCCTGCGTCCAGTCCAGGTTGTTCACCATGACCGCGGCGTTCGGCCCCTCGAAGTCCAGCAGCGGGGCGATCTGCGCGCGCAGCCGCTCGACCCACTGGCCGACGATCTCCGGGGCGTTGAGCGTGCGCTCGGAGTTCGGCTTCGGGTCACCGATCAGACCCGTCGCACCACCGACCAGGCCCAGGGGACGGTTGCCCGCGTCCTGGATCCGGCGCATCGTCAGGATCTGCACGAGGTTGCCGAGGTGCAGGCTGGGCGCGGTCGGGTCGAAGCCGCAATAGAACGTGACGGGACCGTCCGCGAACGCCTTGCGCAATGCGTCCTCGTCAGTGGAGAGGGCGATCAGCCCACGCCACTTCAGCTCGTCGACGATGTCCGTCACGGTTCTCGCGTCTCCTTGATGATCTTCGGGCAGCCGAGTGACTACCGGCTACGAGGTTATACGCCCCGGCTGACAGAGCTCATATTGAAGTCCGGCACCCGCAGGGCCGGCATCGCAGCCCTAGTGAACCAGTCGCTCCACTCCCTCGGCAGCGTCTTTTCCGTGCGCCCGGCCTCGGTGGCCCGGCCCAGCAGGTCCACCGGCGACTCGTTGAACCGGAAGTTGTTGACCTCGCCGGTCACCTCGCCGTTCTCGACGAGATAGACGCCGTCCCGGGTCAGCCCGGTCAGCAGCAGCGTCGCCGGATCGACCTCGCGGATGTACCACAGGCAGGTCAGCAGCAGCCCGCGCTCGGTGTTCGCGACCATCTCCTCCAGGGACCGGTCGTCGCCGCCGTCGAGGATCAGGTTGTCGATGGCCGGCGCCACCGGCAGCCCGGTCAGCCCGGCGCTGTGCCGGCTGGTGAGCAGGTTGCTCAGCTCGCCCTCGCGCATCCACTCGGTGGCCGTCAGCGGCAGCCCGTTGTCGAACACCGAGGAGTCCCCGCCGGAGGAGTGCGCGAGCACGAACGGCGCGGACTCCAGACCCGGCTCGTTCGGGTCGCTGCGCAGCGTCAGCGGCAGCTCGGTGAGCTTCTCGCCGAGCCGGGTCCGGGTGTCGCCGCCCGGCTTGGAGAACACCGTGCGGCCCTCGAACGCGTCCCGGCCCGACGCCGACCACATCTGGTAGATGAGCAGGTCCGCGACGGCGGTCGGCGGCAGCAGCGTCTCGTACCGCCCGGCGGGCAGATCGTGCTTGCGCTCGGCCCAGCCCAGGCGTACGGCGAGTTCGGCGTCCAGCGCGGCCGGGTCGACGTCCTTGAAGTCCCGGGTGGAGCGGCCCGCCCACGCCGAGCGCGTACGGTCCGGGGATTTGGCGTTCAGCTCGAGCGTGCCGTTGGGCTGGTCGTGACGCAGTCGAAGACCGGTGGAGGTGCCGAGGTAGCTGGAGACCAGCTCGTGATTGGCGAAACCGTACAGCTCGCGGCCGCCCGCACGCGCGCGTGCGAAGGATTCACCGAGCGCCGGGGCGAAGTCCGCGAAGACGGCGGAGGTCGTCTCGGAGGGCGCGTCCGTGAAGTCGGGGGAGGCCGGTACGGCCGTCACGAGCGGCTGCGCGTCCTCGGCGGGCGCGGCCCCGCGCGCGGCGGCCTCCGCGGCCCGCACCAGCGACTCCAGCTCGTCCACGGTGACGGCGGCCCGGGAGACGACACCCGAGGCGGTGCCCTCCTTGCCGTCGACCGTCGCGATCACGGTGAGGGTGCGCGAGCGCGTGACGCCGTTGGTGGTGAGCGCGTTGCCGGCCCAGCGCAGGTTCGCCGTGGACTGTTCGTCGGCGATGACGACACAGCCGTCCGCGCGGGACAGCTCCAGGGCGCGCTCGACGATCTCGTGCGGCTTGTTCGTACGAGAGCTCATCGACCGGCCTCCTGGGTGGTGTTCAGAATGTTGACGCCCTTGAAGAGGGCCGACGGGCAGCCGTGCGACACGGCGGCGACCTGGCCCGGCTGGGCCTTGCCGCAGTTGAAGGCGCCCCCGAGGACATAGGTCTGCGGACCGCCGACGGCGGCCATGGAGCCCCAGAAGTCGGTGGTGGTCGCCTGGTAGGCGACGTCCCGCAGCTGGCCGGCGATCCGGCCGTTCTCGATCTTGAAGAAGCGCTGGCCGGTGAACTGGAAGTTGTAGCGCTGCATGTCGATGGACCAGGAGCGGTCGCCGACGACGTAGATGCCGCGGTCGACGCCGCCGATCAGGTCCTCGGTCGACATGCCGGCCGGGTCGGGCTGCAGGGACACGTTGGCCATGCGCTGCACCGGCACATGGCCGGGGGAGTCGGCGAACGCGCAGCCGTTGGAGCGCTCGAAGCCGGTCAGCTTCGCGATCCGCCGGTCCAGCTGGTAGCCGACGAGCGTGCCGTCCTTCACCAGGTCCCAGGACTGGCCTTCGACGCCCTCGTCGTCGTAGCCGATGGTCGCGAGGCCGTGCTCGGCGGTGCGGTCACCCGTGACGTTCATCAGGTCGGAGCCGTAGCGCAGCTTGCCGAGCTGGTCGAAGGTGGCGAAGGAGGTGCCGGCGTAGGCGGCCTCGTAGCCGAGGGCGCGGTCCAGCTCGGTGGCGTGGCCGATGGACTCGTGGATGGTCAGCCACAGGTTGGACGGGTCGACGACCAGGTCGTACACCCCGGACTCGACACTCGGCGCCCGCATCTTCTCGGCGAGCAGCTCGGGGATCTGCGCCAGCTCGCTCTCCCAGTCCCAGCCGGTGCCGGTGAGGTACTCCCAGCCCCGGCCGACCGGCGGCGCGATGGTCCGCATCGAGTCGAACTCGCCGCTCGACTCGTCGACCGAGACCGCGGTCAGCGCCGGGTGCAGCCGCACCCGCTGCTGGGTGGTCACGGTCCCGGCGGTGTCGGCGTAGAACTTGTTCTCATGGACGGTGAGCAGCGAGGCGTCGACGTGGTTGACGCCGTTCGCCGCCAGCAGCCGCGCGCTCCACTCCGCGAGCAGCCCGGCCTTCTCCTCGTCGGGCACGGTGAACGGATCGATCTCGTACGACGAGATCCATGTCTTCTCGGCGTGCACCGGCTCGTCGGCCAGCTCGACCCGCTCGTCGGAACCGGCCGCCTTGATCACCTGGGCGGACAGCTTCGCCATGGCCACCGCCTGCGAGGCGACCCGCGCCGCCGCGTCCATGGTCAGATCGACGCCGGACGCGAATCCCCAGGTCCCACCGTGCACGACCCGCACCGCGTACCCGAGGTCGGTGGTGTCCGAGGACCCGGCGGGCTTGGCGTCCCGCAGCCGCCAGGACGCGCTGCGCACCCGCTCGAACCGGAAGTCCGCGTGCTCGGCACCCAGCGCACGCGCGCGTGCCAGCGCGGCGTCGGCGAGGGCGCGTAGCGGAAGCGCTGTGAAGGCTTCGTCGATGGTATGAGGCACCGAGGTATCTCCCTGCTGTCGTGACCTGTGGACTCCGATCATGTCGCGTGGGCGGGTCCAGGGGCCATACGTTTCCGACCGGAGCGCGCGTCCTTCTGTAGAGACCCGACAGTGAGTCCCCTTCGCCACTGTCGCTGCCCGATTGTCCGCCGGAGGCCGGGGACCGATAGATTTCCCAGGAAGCCGCCTGTCATCCAGGTGTTCGGGCGGGTATTCAGACCGCTATCGAAAGGGTGATCCGTTGAGCCGCTCGGTTCTCGTCACCGGAGGCAACCGGGGCATCGGCCTCGCCATTGCCCGCGCTTTCGCCGACGCCGGCGACAAGGTCGCGATCACGTACCGCTCGGGCGAGCCACCGACCGGCTTCCTCGCCGTCAAGTGCGACATCACCGACACCGAACAGGTGGAGCAGGCCTACAAGGAGATCGAGGCCGAGCACGGCCCGGTCGAGGTCCTGATCGCCAACGCCGGCATCACCAAGGACACGCTCCTGATGCGGATGTCCGAGGAGGACTTCACGTCCGTCCTCGACACCAACCTCACCGGCACCTTCCGCGTCGTCAAGCGCGCCAACCGCGGCATGCTGCGCGCCAAGAAGGGCCGTGTCGTCCTGATCTCGTCGGTCGTCGGGCTGTACGGCGGTCCGGGGCAGGCCAACTACGCCGCCTCCAAGGCCGCCTTGGTCGGTTTCGCGCGCTCGCTCGCGCGGGAGCTCGGCTCGCGCAACATCACGTTCAACGTCGTCGCCCCCGGCTTCGTCGACACCGACATGACCAAGGTGCTCACCGAAGAGCAGCGCGCGAACATCGTGCAGTCCGTGCCGCTCGGCCGCTACGCAAAGCCGGAGGAGATCGCCGCGACGGTGCGGTTCCTCGCCTCCGACGACGCCTCGTACATCACTGGAGCCGTCATCCCGGTTGACGGCGGACTGGGAATGGGTCACTGACACCATGGCTGGAATCCTCGACGGCAAGAAGATCCTCATCACCGGTGTGCTGATGGAGTCCTCCATCGCCTTCCACACCGCCAAGCTGGCCCAGGAGCAGGGCGCGGAGATCATCCTCACCGCCTGGCCGCGGCCGACCCTGACCGAGCGCATCGCCAAGAAGCTGCCTCAGCCGGAGAAGGTCAAGGTCCTGGAGCTCGACGTCTCCAACGACGAGCACCTCGCCCGCCTGGAGAGCCAGGTCCGCGAGCACCTCGGCGACAAGCTCGACGGCGTCGTGCACTCCATCGGCTTCGCGCCGCAGGACGCGCTCGGCGGCAACTTCCTGAACACGCCGTTCGAGTCCGTGGCCACCGCCATGCACGTCTCCGCCTTCTCCCTGAAGTCGCTGACCATGGCGCTGCTGCCGCTGATGACCGAGGGCGGCTCCGTCGTCGGCCTCACCTTCGACGCTCAGTTCGCCTGGCCGCAGTACGACTGGATGGGCCCGGCCAAGGCCGCCCTGGAGGCCACCAACCGCTACATGGCGCGTGACCTCGGCAAGCACGACATCCGCTGCAACCTGATCTCGGCGGGTCCGATCGGCTCCATGGCCGCCAAGTCCATCCCGGGCTTCTCCGAGCTGGCGGCCGTCTGGGACAGCCGCTCCCCGCTGGAGTGGAAGCTGGAGGACCCGGAGCCGGCCGGCAAGGGCGTCGTCGCCCTGCTGAGCGACTGGTTCCCGAAGACCACCGGTGAGATCGTCCACGTGGACGGCGGTCTGCACGCCATCGGTGCGTGATCTTTCCTACGGTGTGAGGGCCCGCGTTCTCCGGAACGCGGGCCCTCACCCGTTCGGCCCAACCGGCCGGGCGGGGGAGCGGCACAACTGGGCACTCTGGATTACGCGTTCACCGCTTCCCTCCCCAGCACGGCCGAGGAGGTCCCCCTTGTGCGCCTGTCCCGCAGCCTGGCCCCGATAGCCGTCGCCGCCGTCCTGCTGATGTCCCTGCCGCACGAAGCGTCGCCCCACGCGCGTGAGGACAAGGCACCGGACCTGTTCGGCGCCGCGTGCTACAGCAAGATCACCGGCTCCCGTGTGACCGCCTACTGCCACAACCCCTATCCCGACGTCGACGCGGTCCGGCTGCACATCGAGTGCGACCGCTGGTGGGACGTGGACAGCGACGGCGCCCCCGTGGAGGCCGGGCCCGCGCAGACCGTACGGCTCGACGGCCGCTGCTGGAAGGAAGTCCGCTCGGCGTGGGTCAGCCACCAGAAGGTGTGAACAGCCCCGGCCGGCACTGGAACGGATAGCCGGCCGCCCGCGCCGCGGCCGCCTCCGCGTCGCCCGCGCGGATCGCGTCCACCACCCCGGAGTGGTCCAGATACGACTCCGGCGTCATCTCCTCGCCGACGTCGTCGCGCAGCCAGTCCCGCAGCACCTCACCCAGGTCCGCGTACATCGCCGTCATGACGTCGTTGTGGGACGCCGACACCACCGCCAGGTGGAAGGTCGCGTCCGCCGCCACGAAGGCCTCCTTGTCCCGCGCCTCCCAGGCCTCCTCACGGCGTACCAGGAGCGCGTCGAGCTGCTTGAGGTCCTTCTCCGTACGCCGCCCGGCGGCCAGCTTCGCGGCGGCCGACTCCAGCGTGGAGCGCAGCTCGGCGATGTGCCGGGGGTCGGCGTCGGCGAACCGGCGCTGCATCACCCCGGCCAGCTCGCTGGTCGCCACGACGTATGTGCCGGAGCCCTGGCGGATGTCCAGCAGGCCGTTGTGCGCGAGCGCGCGGACGGCCTCACGGACCGTGTTGCGAGCCACCCCGAGCTGGTCGACCAGCTCCGGCTCGGTCGGGATGCGTGAGCCGACCGGCCACTCACCGGAGGTGATCTGCTGCCGCAGCGCGGCGATGACCTGCTCGGACAGCGCCGATCGACGGGGGTGGCTCAGAGGCATGGCACACCTTCGCACGGGACGGGCGCCCGGAGGCGGCCGGGGGATGGACAACCAATCATCCAATGATTCTATGATGGACGGCATGGCAAGCGAGGAAACCCGGACGACGACGTCCCCGCACATACGAAGCTCGGCGACCGGCGAGACCCCCGAACCGGCCACGCGCGCGTGGACGACACGGCTGCTCGTGCTCGGCATCGTGCTGGCCGCCGTCAACCTCCGCCCCGCCATCACCAGCCTGGGCGCCCTCCTGGAGGAGGTCCGCGACGGTCTCGGGATGAGCGGCAGCGTCGCCGGGATCCTCACCTCCGTGCCCCCGCTGTGCTTCGCCGTCTTCGGCGTCATGGCCCCGCGCCTCGCCCGCCGTTTCGGCCCGGGCGCGGTCGTCTGCGCCGGCATGGCCGCCATCACCGCGGGCCTGCTGGTCCGGCCCTACGTCGGCGGCACCGCCGGCTTCCTGGCCGCCAGCGCCCTCGCCCTCATGGGCATCGCCGTCAGCAACGTCCTGATGCCGGTCATCGTCAAGCGCTGGTTCCCCGACCGGGTCGGCTCCATGACCGGCCTGTACTCGATGGCCCTGGCCCTCGGCACCGCCACGGCCGCCGCGGCGACCGTGCCGATGACGGACCTGCTGGGCGGCAGCTGGCAGACCGGGCTCGCCGTGTGGGCGGGCCTGGCCGCCGTCGCCGTACTGCCGTGGATCCCGTTCGTACGGCAGCGGGACGGCGTACGTCAGGACGACGGGGTACGACAGCAGGGCGGCGTACGGCAGCAGGGCGGCGTACGGCAGCAGGACGGCGTACCGCAGCAGGGCGCGGCCCCCGCCGGGCAGGCGTCCGCGCGTGAGGCGCGGCCCGCGCTGCGGATCACCCGGAGCCGCACCGCCTGGGCGCTCGCCGTCTTCTTCGGCCTCCAGGCCACCGCCGCCTACATCACGATGGGCTGGATGCCGCAGATCTTCCGGGACGCGGGCGTGCCCGCGAGCACGGCGGGACTGCTGCTGGCCGTGACGATGGTGATGGGCGTACCGCTCGCCTTCGTCATCCCGCGCGTGGCCGGCCGGCTGCCGCACCAGGGCCCGATCGTGCTCGCGCTCGGCGTCTGCGGCCTCGTGGGCTACGCCGGGCTGTACCTCGCGCCGGCCGCCGGAGCGTGGGTCTGGGCCCTGCTCCTGGGCATCTCCAACTGCTCCTTCCCGCTGGCCCTCACCATGGTCGGGATGCGGGCCAGGAGCGGCGCGGGCGTCGCCCAGCTGTCCGCGTTCGCGCAGAGCACCGGCTATCTCATCTCCATCCCCGGGCCGCTCCTCGTGGGCGTGCTCTACCAGCACAGCGGCGGCTGGGGGCTGCCGATCGCCCTCATGGCCGGGCTGATGATCCCGCAGATGGTCGTGGGCGTGCTCGCCGGACGCGATCGCACGGTCGAGGAGGAGGCGGCCCGCTGACCCCACCCCCACCGGGGCGTCGGCGGACAGGGGTGCGAGACTTGCCGCATGCCAGTGCTCGACCCGAACCCCCAGAACGGCCAGAAGAAGATGCTGCTCGTCTTCGGCTCGTTCCTCGCCATCTTCGTGATCATCGCCGTCATCGCGACCATCGCCTCGCCGTGACCCCGTCCGCCTCCCGGGGGCGGGGGTGGGGTTATCCCCCGGTCCCCTAGGGGGCGAGTCTCAGGGTCAACTGGGTGGATCACCGGATGGGTTGGGGACCGCCGGATCCGTACCTTCGAGATGTGGCCGCGACCGAGCGGACCACCGGCCCACTCGGAGAGACGCGGAGGCACCCATGTCGGCCCCATCGCACACCCCGCCCCACCCGGCGACCCGGGGTCGCGCCGACATCCGGCTGCCCTGGTGGGCCCTCGCCCTGCCGACGCTCGCCTTCATCACCCTGCTCGCGCTGATACTCAACCCGGCCGACGCACAGGCCGCCGGGGGCGACCCGGCGATCACTCATCTCTTCGAGCGTATACAGCAGCTGGCCGCGCGCTGACCGGCCCGGACTCCCCGGCCCGCGGTGATCGTCCGGCACCGTCGCGGCCGCATGTCAACTCCCTGCGCCCCATGGCCTGTTTCATGCGAAGCTGGGTTCCATGAGCGTCGCAGAACCCCGCAGGATTGTCCTTTTCCGGCATGCGAAAGCCGACTGGCCACAGGTGTCCGACCATGAGCGACCGCTTGCCGAGCGGGGACGCATGGACGCGGCCGTGGCAGGGCGGAAGCTGGCCGACTCCGACATCACCCTCGACCTGGCCCTGTGCTCCACGGCGATCCGCACCCGTGAGACCTGGAAGCTCGCCGTGCACGAACTCGCGCACCGGCCGAAAACCGTCTATGAGGAGCGGGTCTACGAGGCCTCTCCCGGCGAGCTCATCGCCGTGCTCAACGAGACCCCGGACGACTCCCAGAACGTCGTCCTGATCGGCCACAACCCCGGGGTGCAGGGTCTCGCCGAGATCCTTGCGGGCTCGGCCGAGGGCGACGCCCGCGAGCGGATGAGCCGCCGCGGCTTCCCCGCCGCCGCGTTCGCGGTCCTGTCCTTCACCGGTTCCTGGAAGAGCCTGGAGCCGGGCGTGGCCACCCTCCTCGACTACTGGGCACCGTCGGAATGATCCGCACCGAGGCATGAGGACGGCAGGGGCCCGGCACCGTCACGGTGCCGGGCCCCTGCCGGATCCTCCGAGCGCTCAGAGCTGGTCGTCGTGGGTGTCCGCCGCCTCGACCTCTTCGCGGGTGACACCGAGCAGATAGAGGACGGTGTCCAGGAACGGCACGTTCACCGCGGTGTGCGCGGCCTCCCGCACCACCGGCTTGGCGTTGAAGGCGACGCCGAGGCCGGCCGCGTTCAGCATGTCCAGGTCATTGGCCCCGTCACCGATGGCCACGGTCTGCGACAGCGGCACCCCCGCCTCGGCGGCGAACCGGCGCAGCAGCCGCGCCTTGCCGGCCCGGTCCACGATCTCGCCGGTGACCCGCCCGGTCAGCTTGCCGTCGACGATCTCCAGGGTGTTGGCCTGGGCGAAGTCCAGCCCGAGCCGCTCCTTCAGATCGTCGGTGACCTGGGTGAAACCGCCGGAGACGACGCCGACTTGGTAGCCGAGACGCTTGAGGGTGCGGATGAGGGTGCGGGCGCCGGGGGTCAGCCGTACCTCGGTGCGCACCTTCTCGACGACGGACGCGTCCAGCCCCTCCAGCAGGGCCACGCGCGCGTGCAGCGACTGCTCGAAGTCCAGTTCCCCGCGCATCGCGGCCGCCGTCACCTCGGCGACCTTGTCCTCGCAGCCGGCGTGCGCCGCGAAGAGCTCGATGACCTCGTCCTGGATGAGGGTGGAGTCCACGTCCATGACGACGAGCCGCTGAGCGCGCCGGTGCAGGCCCGCCGCGACGACGGCGACGTCCACGCCGAGTGCGGCGGCGTCGGTCACCAGCGCGGTGCGCAGCGGCGCGGTCTCGACACCGGACACCGCGAACTCCACGGCCGTCACCGGGTACTTGGCGAGCCGGAAGATGCGGTCGATGTTGCCGCCGGCCTTGGTGATCCGGGCGGCGATCGCGGCCGTGGCCTCCGCGGTGAGCGGGTGGCCGAGCACGGTGACCAGGGAGCGGCCGAGGCCACGGGGGCGGTTGTCGCCGAGGCCGGAGATGATCTCCGCCTGCATCTTCACCGACTCCGCCCAGCTGTGGACGGTCGACCGCAGATCGCCCTCGAGCCCGCGCGGCGGCTCGGTCACGAGCGCGCACAGCACCATCCGGCCACGGGTGACGACCTGCTCGATGTCGACGACGTCGACCGAGTAGGCGGCGAGGGTGTCGAAGAGACCGGCCGTGATGCCCGGCTTGTCCTTGCCGAAGATCTTGACGAGAAGAGTGGGTACGTCGGAGGTCTGCGAAGCGCTCATGGTGTACCCACCGTATCCGGCACGCAGTGCCTTGCGCCCCTGAGGTCCGCCTGGCGGACAGGGAACACTCGGTGTCTTTCAGATGGAGCGGATCTTACGCACCGCCCCACGGCCCCCGCGCAGTCACCTCCGTCCCTTGGGCCTGCCGGGCGGGGGAGGAGGCGGGGGCGGCGGAGGCGGCGGCTGAATCGGCCGCACCATGGTGGGCGCGCCGTACATGTCGTTCCCGGCAGGGGGCGACTCGTCGGGCGGGTCCCCGTCGTCGGACCCGCGCGAGCCATCGTGCCGACCAGGGTCCCCGGTCTGCCCGGCATCGTCGCCCGGCTCTCCGGGACGTGAACGTTCAGGTCCGGGCGGTGGGTTGTACTGCGGTCGTGAGTCCTCGGGCGGTGGTTCGTACCGCGGTCGTGAGTCTCCCGGCGGGGCGCCCGCCGTCCCCGCTTCACGCCGGTCGGACGGACGTGCGTCCTGCGGACCTCGCAGCTCCTCCGGTACGCGCAGATACGGATTGGTGTCGGGATTCGGCGGCCGGTACGGCGTACCCGGCACATACGGCCCAGCCTCCTCCGAGGCTCCGCCGCGTCCCGTATCCGAAGCTCCACCCTGACCCACAGGTCCAGCCCAGCCCTCACCGGCATCCGGCCCACCCCCGCCTCCGCGCGACCACTCCCCGCGCTCACCGGCATAAGGCGCAGCCGGGCCTTCACCGGCGTACGGCCCAGTCCAGGAGCCGTCTCCCTGCGACCCAGCCCAGGAGCCGCCTGCGTGCGGCTCAGCCCAAGCCCCGCCCCCCTGCGACCCAGCCCCCGACCGCCCGGCATACGGCCCAGGCCCACCGCCCGAACCCACCGAGACCCCAGAGCCACCCCCGCCCCCCGAACCCCCAGCGACCCCCGCAGCCCCCGCCAAGTCACCCAGTGCCAAAGCAGCCGCCCGCCGCCCGGCCGCCCCCGTCGCCCGGGCCAGCAAGGCACCGGCTGCGCCCGCGCCCGCGCCCCACAGGGCGCCCAGGAGCAGGGCCATGCCGAGGTGGCCGTGGAGTTCGATGCCGGCGCCGAACGCGTCGAAGCCCAGTACCGACAGCGAGGCGTCCACCGACACCTCCGTCAGCCAGGCCAGCAACGGCAGCGCCAACGCGGTCACCAACCCCAACCGCAGCGCACAGCGCCCGGCGAAGCCGAGGGCGCCCGGATCACGTACGTACGAGGCACCCGGGCCCGAACCCGGCCCCGCGCCCCTCACCACCACCCCCACCGGCGTCCGCACCGCCGCCAACACCCCCGCCAGCAGCATCATCACGGCCGCCGCGACCGCCAACAGCCAGACCCGGCTGTCGAGTTCGGCGAGGCGGGAGAGGGAGACGGACTCGTCGCGTTGGGAGCTGAGCAGATCGTCCAGGGGAGCAGGGAGGAAGGCGGTCAGGGGGCCCGTCGCGCGGCCGTCCCACGGGACGAACAGGCCGATCGGGATGCCCAGCCAGGTGCCGTTGGGCGTGCCCAGCAGCGCCGCGCCCGCGATCCGCTTCGGGTGGTCGTCGCCGATCGCCGCGTACGCCGCCGCCGCGAGCCCCGCCGCGACCGCGACCAGCAGCACGGCGACGAGGGCCGACACCGCCGGGCGGACCATCCGGTGCAGGGCTTCCCAGCCGCGCGGCAACGGCGTACGGCGGGACGCCAGCAGGGCGATCAGCAGGATGCCGGCCGACCAGCCCAGCCCGCCCAGCAGCGTCGGCACCGTGTCCACCGTGAAGCCGACCGCCGCCTTCGCGTCGACCAGGTTGCCGATCTTGTCCGGCAGCAGCCCTCCGATGTTCCCCACGTCACCTAGCCCGGGGATCTTCAGGCCGCCGCCACCCCCGCCTCCGCCGCCGGGCAGCTTGTCCAGCCCGAGCGCGCCGCCGTCGATGGTGATGACGTCGTGCCCCGCCCAGGCCAGCCCGCCCAGCGTGGCCACGAAGAGGACGACCACCGCGCCCGCGCGCGCGAGGAGTTCGGCCGGTGCGATCACAACTCCCGCCGACCGCAGGGATCGTAGAAAGAACCATGACAAAAGGAGCGCGCCGACCAGGCTCACCCCCAGTGGCGTGATCTCGATGGCGGTCGCCGCTTCCGCGCCGGTCAGTCCGAAGGCGGACACATCGCCGGACGGCGTCACCGAACCACCCGCCCCAAGCGCCACCACCGCCGCGGTCATCGGGCCCAGCGAGGCCGTCGCGTCCGCGCCCAGCAGATGCAGTCCGAGCGCTGCGACGCCGGCCATGCCGATCAACGCCCAGCTCACGGCGACGATCGCGGTCAGCAGGATGTCTCCCCACGGCGGCTTCGCGCCGTACTTCGTGGGCTCGACGTTCCTGGACGCACTCATGGCAGACCCCCCGATCCGCGGCGCGGCGATCGCCGCGCATGTCCCCCTCGCGTGGATTACCACTCTCCGGGTCGGTTTCAACCCCGTCAACGGGACCGGTCGATGCGTACGTACGTGGTCTTCACAAGGCCCGACTTTCGGTCAGGGGGCCGAGCCTGAAATAGTTCCCGACGATGTTCGACATCCCTAGACTCCCTGTGTTGGGGGTAACTCGGGGGACTACTCATGGGGCATGGAGTGCCGGAACTCGTACTGGAATTGAATGGACGTACCTGGACGCTCGACCCGTCCAGGCCCTACACCCTCGGACGCGATCCGCAGGGTGACCTCGTGCTGGACGACGCCAGGGTGTCCTGGCGTCACGCCACGATCAGCTGGAACGGCCGCAGTTGGGTCATCGAGGACCACGGCTCGACCAACGGCACCTTCGTGCAGGGCCAGCGGATCCACCAGCTGGAGATCGGCCCTGGCACGGCGGTGCATCTCGGCAACGCGACCGACGGACCGCGCGTGAGCGTCTCCGGCGCCGCCGTGGCTGTCACGCCGCAGCCCCAGCAGCAGCCGTACGCCGCTCAGGGCGCGGGCCCGGGCTGGGCCCAGGCGCCCCAGCAGCAGGCACCACACCAGCAGGCGCCTCACCAGCAGGCACCGGCGCAGCAGGCCCCGCAGGCCGGCTGGCAGCAGCCGCAGCAGGCCGCCGCGAACATCCCGCCGCAGCAGGGCGGCCCCGGCGTCGGCGCGGGGGCGCCGCCGGTCTACGGCGACCGCAGCCCGACCACGTTCCACCAGTTCTCGATCGGCCGCGTCATGCGCATCGGTCGTGCCCTGGAGAACGAGCTGGTCGTCTCCGACCTCCAGGTCTCCCGTCTGCACGCCGAGTTCCGCTCGACGCCCGACGGCCGCATGGAGATCCGCGACCTCGGCTCGCACAACGGGACGTACGTCAACGGCCAGCCGATCGCCAAGGGCGGCTCGCAGCTGCTCGGCCCGGCGGACATCGTCGGTGTCGGTCACTCGACCTTCCGGATCGTCGGCGACCGGCTCGAGGAGTTCGTCGACACCGGTGAGGTCTCCTTCTCGGCCCGGCACCTGACCGTCACGGTCGACGGCGGCAAGCAGATCCTCAAGGACGTCTCCTTCGGCGTCCCGGAGAAGTCGCTGATCGCGGTCATCGGACCGTCCGGTTCCGGCAAGTCGACGCTGCTCAAGGCGCTGACGGGCTACCGGCCCGCCAACCAGGGCGACGTCCTCTACGACAACCGAAACCTCTACAAGCAGTTCGCCGAGCTGCGTCAGCGCATCGGTCTGGTCCCGCAGGACGACATCCTGCACAAGGAGCTGACCGTCAAGAAGGCCCTCAAGTACGCGGCCAAGCTCCGCTTCCCCGCCGACACCACCGGCGCCGAGCGCGAGGCCCGCATCAACGAGGTGCTGCGCGAGCTGAAGCTGGACATCCACAAGGAGAAGAAGGTCACCTCCCTCTCCGGCGGCCAGCGCAAGCGCGTCTCGGTGGCCCTGGAGCTGCTCACCAAGCCGTCGCTGATCTTCCTGGACGAGCCCACCTCGGGCCTCGACCCGGGCATGGACCGTGACGTCATGCAGCTGCTGCGCGGCCTCGCCGACGACGGCCGCACGGTCCTCGTCGTCACCCACTCGGTGGCCGAGCTGGCGATCTGCGACAAGCTCCTCGTGATGGCTCCCGGCGGCGCGGTCGCCTACTTCGGCCCGCCCGAGGAGGCGCTGAACTTCTTCGGCTACGACAGTTGGGCCGACGTCTTCTCCGCCTTCGAGAACTACCGCGACTACGACTGGGCCGGACGCTGGAAGGGCTCGCAGCACTACCAGATGTACGCCGCGGACATCGACGCCGTTGCGCCGCAGTCCGTACAGATGCCGCCGATGCAGGCGATGAAGCCGCCGAAGCCACAGGGCTGGATGTCGCAGTTCGGCACGCTGGTGCGCCGCTATGTCTCGGTGATCGCCTCCGACAAGGGCTTCCTGGCCCTGTCGATCATCCTGCCGCTCGTCCTCGGCTCGGTGAGCCTGCTGATCGACTCCGGCAAGGACCTGCTCGTCAACACGGAGATCAACCCGAACACCGGCAAGCCCGTCGCCAACGGCACGGCCCTGACGGTGCTGCTGATCCTCGCGGTGGGCGCCTGCTTCGCCGGCGCCGCGAACTCCGTCCGTGAGCTGATCAAGGAACGGGTCATCTACGAGCGCGAGCGCGCCACCGGCCTGTCGCGCTCGGCGTACCTGATGTCCAAGGTCTTCGTGCTGGGCCTGGTCACCATGCTCCAGGGCCTGCTGGTCGGCATCATCGGCTTCTCCAGCCGCACCATCCCGGACAAGGGCCTGATCTTCGGCAGCCAGATCCTGCTGGAACTGTGCATCCCGATCATGGCGCTGGGCTTCACCGCGATGATGTTCGGCCTGATCATCTCGGCCCTGGTGAAGACCGCCGAGAAGACCATGCCGCTGCTGGTCATGTTCGCGATCGTCCAGGTCGTCTTCACCGGCTGCCTGTTCCCGCTGGCCAACTCGGTGGGCGTCAACCAGCTGTCCTACCTGATGCCGTCGCGCTGGGCGGTCGCCGCCGCGGGTGCCACGCTCGACTTCAACAAGATCAGCCCGCCCGCCAAGGGCGACAGCGACGACCCGCTGTGGGCCCACTCCGTCGGCGCCTGGGGCATGGACATGTTCGCCCTGATCGTCCTCGGTGTGATCTGCGGCTTCCTCGTGGCCCGCTTCCTGCGCCGCCACGAGCCGGAGGTCATGCGCAAGTAGTCGCGGTCGTACGACGCCGAAGGGCGGCACCCCGTCAGATGGGTGCCGCCCTTCGGCGTGCTCGGTCGATGCAGCGGTCCAGCGGTGTACGAGAGGTCCGCGCGGCCTCAGTACGCGCTGTTCACGTTGTCGATCGAGCCGTACTTGTCGGCCGCGTAGTTCGCGGAGGCGACGATGTTGGCGACCGGGTCGTACTGGCTCCAGGACGTGCCCGCGACGTGGTACGCGTCGAAGGTCGGCTTGATGATCTGCAGCAGACCGATCGACGGGGTGCCGTTGATCGCGTTGACGTCCCAGTTGTTGATGGCGCTCGGGTTGCCCGAGGACTCCCGCATGATGTTGCGGTACAGACCGTTGTACGTACCGGGGATGCCCTTGTCGTCCATGATGTCGAGGGCGTGCTTGATCCAGCCGTCGAGGTTGTTGGCGTAGGCCTTGGGGGCGGCCTTGGGGGCGGCCTTGACCGCGGCACGCTTGGCGGACCGGCTCGCGGCCTCCTTCGCCTTGCGCTCCTGGGCGGCCTTCTGCGCCGCCTTCTGAGCGGCCTTCTTCTTGGCGGCGGCCTCGGCGGCCGCCTTCTTCTTCGCCGCGGTCTCCACGGCGGCCTTCTTCGCGGCGGCGGCCTCGGCGGCCTGGGCCTGGAGGCTGGTCGAGGCGAGCTGCTCGCTGACGCCGGACCGGAGGTCCTTGAGCTGCTCGGAGCTGTAGGCGACCTTGGCCGAGGGAGCGGCCTCGCTCGTGGTCGTGTCCGCGTTGCTGGGCACCGCGGAGAACGCGAGGGCGGCGGCGCCGAGCGTGGCGACACCGGCGATGGCGATCTTGTGGCGCTTCGTCAGCGCGCGACTATGACCACGGGTGGGGTTCTGCGACATGCGAGTGGACCTCTTCGAATAGCGCGGAGTCGCTCTGCGTCCTTGCGGCACAAACGCCGCGGGCGGAACCCGCGGCGCTGAGCGACGGCAGCCATTCTTAGCGGCCGCAAAAATGTGTGGCAAAGATGTGACGTACGATCCCGGGTAGTGGATCAGGGAAGGGCAAAACGGGACAGACAGGAACGTCTTTCCCGCTCACCGTGGACCTGTTTATCTCCTATGCGCCTTCGTACGTGATGTGCGCCCTATGCGCGGGCTCACATCGGGCCCGTAACAGTCTCACCGGCAGTTGCTGAAGCAATGCTCTGCGTGAGGGCCCTCTGTTCCGGCCTCCGCCGGGAGGAGGAGATGCACGTCCCCGAACTCGTGCCACAGATAGAGCCCGCGCACCGCCTCCTCGTAGCCGCGCTCGACCGCCGCCGTTCCGGCCACCGCCCGGAGCATCAGCAGATGCGAGGCCTCCGGCTCGTGCAGCCCGGTCAGCAGCCCGTCCACGACCCGCACACCGCGCTCCGGGGTCACCACGAGGTCGGTCCACCCTTCACGCGCGCGTACGACGCCGTCGGCGCCGGCCGCCGACTCCACGGCCCGCACGGCGGTCGTCCCCACGGCGACGACCCGGCCGTCCCCCGCCTTCGCCGCGTTGATCAGCCGCGCCGACGCCTCCGGCACCGCGAACCGCTCCGGATACGGCGGCTCATGCGCCTCCGCCGACGCCACACCCGTGTGCAGCGTGATCGGCGCGAACCGCACCCCCCGGCTCACCAGCTCCGCCACCAGCCGCGCCGTGAAGGGCCGCGCCGCGCTCGGCATCTCCGCACTGCCGGCCCCGCCGGGCTGCGGCAGCGCGAACACCGTCTGGTAGGCGGACAGCGGCTGGTCGCGCTCCGTATAGGAGTAACGGATCGGCCGCCCGTACTCCCGCAGCAGCCCGGGCACCCCCGCCCCGGCCACCCGGGCCCACCACAGCCGCTCGCCCCGCGCGCTCAGCGGCTCCTCCAACGTCAGCCGCACCCCCTCGGGCAACCGCACCTCCGTCCCCGCGGGCCCTCCCGCACGCGCGCGTGTGGTGCCCCGCCCGTCGGGCTCCCGCAGCTCGACCGCCCAGCGTCCGTCGTCCCCGCGCGTGGAGAAGTGCACCACCACGCGCGCGTGCCCGACCCGCCCGTCCACGGCCGCCGCCAGTGTCGGCGAGGTGTTCACGACCAGCAGGTCACCGGCCCGCAACAGACACGGCAGCTCGGGGAACGCGTGATGCGACACCTCCGTACCGCGCGACACCAGCAGCCGTACGGCGTCCCGGTCCAGGCCCGGGCCGCGTTGCTCGGCGGGGACCCGGGCCGACAGCTCCTCCGGGACACGCAGCGCCAGGGTCACCGTGCCTCCAGCAGCGCGGCGGCCGTGTACCGGCCGCTTGCCGGACGCCGCTCGAGGAGCCGCACGAAGGCGGGGGCGATGTCCGCGGGCGCCGGCGTCCCCGACAGGTCCTCGTCGGGCTCCGCGGCGGCCAGCATGTCGGTGCGCATGCCGCCCGGGTCGACCCACCAGACCCGCAGCCCCGGCTCCTCGACCGCCAGCACCGCCGACAGCTGGTCCAGCGCCGCCTTCGTCGCCCCGTACGCCCCCCAGGTCCGGTACGCCTCCGCGCCCGCGTCCGAGCTCACGTTGACGACCGCCCCCGGGGGAGCCGCGCGCAGCTCGGGCAGCGCCTCCTGGAGCAGCCCCAGCGGCGCCACGACATTGACCTCCAGGGCCGCGCGGAAGCCGTCGAGGGAATGCTCGCCGAGCGGCACCAAGGGCTCGGCGCCCAGCACCCCGGCGTTGTTCACCAGCAGATCGAGACCGCCGAGCTCCCGCGCCGCCGCCACCAGCGCGGCCCGGTGCCCCGCGTCCGTGACGTCGCCCGGCAGCGCCGTCACGCGCGTGCCGTACGCCCCGACGTCGGCCGCCGTCTTCCGCAGCACCTCGGCGTTCCTGGCGTCGAGCACCAGATCCCAGCCCCGCGCGGCCAGCGCCTCGGCGAGCGCCCGCCCCAGCCCCCGCGAGGCCCCCGTGATGATCGCTACCGGCATGACACGTCCCCTCGTCGTCACTTCGATGTGGCCTCGACGCAGGAAGGGTGAGGTCACTTGGTGTGGCCTCAACGTAGGAACGGGACGGCCCCGCGCGCGTCGGACGCGGGTCGCGAACAGGTGGGGTCCTTCGCCCTAAGCCCCCGGTCCGGGCCCTTGGCCCTAGGCCCACCGCCCTAGGCGGCCGCCACCACAGGTCGGATACGGACTGTCACACCCCGCCGGTACCGTGAGGGCATGAGTCAAGGCCCCAGGTCCGGTCTGGCCGCGGTGAGTTCCGCGTTGCTGGCCATGAGCAGGCATCTGGAGGTGCGCGACGTCCTCAAGACGATCGTCGCCTCGGCCCGCGAGCTGCTCGACGCGCAGTACGCCGCCCTCGGCGTCCCCGACGACCACGGCGGCTTCGCCCAGTTCGTCGTCGACGGCGTCAGCGACCAGCAGTGGAAGGCCATCGGCCCGCTCCCCAGGCAGCACGGCATCCTCGCCGCGATGCTCCAGGAGGCCAAGGTCGAGCGCCTCGCGGACGTGCGCAGGGACCCCCGCTTCGAGGGCTGGCCCTCGGCCCACCCCGACATGTCCGACTTCCTGGGCCTGCCGATCAAGGACGGCGACGAGGTCATCGGCGCCCTCTTCCTGGCGAACAAGAACTGCAGCAAACCCGACGGCAGCTGCGGCTTCACCGCCGAGGACGAGGAACTCCTCTCCATCCTCGCCCAGCACGCCGCCATCGCCCTCACCAACGCCCGCCTGTACGAGCGCAGCCGCGAACTGACCATCGCCGAGGAACGCTCCCGGCTGGCCCACGAACTGCACGACGCGGTCGCCCAGAAGCTGTTCTCCCTGCGCCTGACCGCCCAGGCCGCCGCCGCCCTCGTCGACCGCGACCCCTCACGCGCCAAGGGCGAGCTGCAACAGGTCGCCGCCCTCGCCGCCGAGGCCGCCGACGAACTGCGCGCCGCCGTGGTCGAGCTGCGCCCCGCCGCCCTCGACGAGGACGGCCTCGTCGCCACCCTCCGCACCCAGATCCAGGTCCTCGACCGCGCCCACACCGCGCGCGTGACCTTCGACAGCCGCGGAGTGCGCGCCCTGCCCGCCGCCCAGGAGGAGGCCCTCCTGCGCGTCGCCCAGGAGGCCCTGCACAACGCCCTGCGGCACTCCGGGGCCGCACACGTCGAGGTGACCCTGGCCCGTCGCGGCTGTGGAGCCGTCCTGCGCGTCACCGACGACGGCAACGGCTTCGACCCGCAGCAGACCCGCCGCGCGGGACGCCACCTCGGCCTCGTCTCCATGCGGGACCGGGCGAGCGGGGTCGGCGGCGCGCTGACCGTGGAATCGGCGCCCGGCAAGGGCACCACGATCGAGATGGAGGTCCCTGGTGGCTGACGCAATCAAGGTGCTGCTCGTCGACGACCACCAGGTGGTCCGCCGCGGCCTGCGCACGTTCCTCGAAGTGCAGGACGACATAGAGGTCGTCGGCGAGGCCTCGGACGGCGCCGAGGGCGTCGCCCGCGCCGAGGAACTGAAGCCCGACGTCGTCCTCATGGACGTCAAGATGCCGGGCATGGACGGCGTCGAGGCGCTGCGCAGACTCAGGGAGCTGAACAACCCCGCGCGCGTGCTCATCGTCACCAGCTTCACCGAGCAGCGCACGGTGATCCCGGCCCTGCGCGCCGGAGCCGCCGGATACGTCTACAAGGACGTCGACCCCGACGCCCTCGCCGGCGCCATCCGCTCCGTCCACGCCGGCCACATCCTGCTCCAGCCCGAGGTCGCGGGCGTCCTGCTCTCCCAGGAGGAGGCCAACTCCGGACAGGGCCGGGCGGGTTCGCTCACGGAACGGGAGCGCGAGGTGCTCGGCCTGATCGCCGACGGCCGCTCCAACCGTGAGATCGCCCGCGCCCTCGTCCTCTCCGAGAAGACCGTCAAGACCCACGTCTCGAACATCCTGATGAAACTCGACCTGGCGGACCGCACCCAGGCCGCGCTGTGGGCGGTACGTCATGGAGTGACCGGTTGATCCACCACGCGGTCGGCAATACGGAGGGTTCCGCTCCGGAGTGAGATTCATACCGTCGTGGGAATGTCACCCGGACGGCGCATCCTTCATGGATCTCCACCGTTCTCCAGTGCGTGCTGCGGCGACTGCCGCGGCGATCACCAGGAGGGCTCAGAAGTGAAGAACCTGAAGAAGGCAGCGGCCGTGACGATGGTGGCCGGCGGACTGATCGCCGCCGGTGCCGGGATGGCCTCCGCCACCGACGCGCACGCCGACGGCAAGGCCGTGGGTTCGCCGGGCGTCGCCTCGGGCAACCTCGTCCAGGCCCCGATCCACATCCCGGTCAACGCGGTGGGCAACAGCGTGAACGTCGTGGGCATCCTGAACCCCGCGTTCGGCAACCTCGGCGTCAACCACTGACCTCCGCCTCAGGAGCGGCAGTGACCTCCGGCCTCCCGGGCGCTCCCGGGAGGCCGGTCAGTTTTTCGTGGCAATGATCCGAATGGGCAGTTGAAGTCTGATTCCCGTACCGTTCGCGTTCGCCTCCGCGTTGATCAGGCACGACCCGCGGCCGGGTCGGACACGCAAACGCAGGAGGAACGCTTTTCATGAACATCGCCAAGAAGGCTGCCGTGGCCCTCACCGTCGCCGGTATCGCCACGGGTGCTGCCGCCGGTGCCGCTGTCGCCGACGCGAGCGCTGACGGCGCGGCCGTGAAGTCGCCGGGCGTCGGCTCGGGCAACCTCGTCCAGGTCCCGGTCCACATCCCCGTCAACGTCGTGGGCAACACGGTCAACGGCATCGCCGGCCTGAACCCCGCCTTCGGCAACACCGGCGTGAACGACTGACGTCGGGTCTGAGCCGGTGGGGCCTCTCAAGTCAACGGCGACTTGAGGGGCCCTTCGTCATGACGTCGTACCTGGCTCCGCTCAGCGCACCCCCCGCTCCCGCTCCTCCACATACGCGTTGTACGCCGCGACCTGCGCCCGCCGAGCGGTCCGCTCCACCGGGCGCAACGCCTCCGTACGCGCCGCCATCTCGCCCGCCGTCACCGCACCCCCAGGCCCGTTCTCATAAGCCACGGAGATCAACAACCCCACCCGCTGCGCAAGCTCCAGCACCCGCACCGCCCGCGGCGGATACCCCGGCGCCAACACCTCCCGCCCCCGTTCGGCCCGCGCCCGATACGCGTCGATCGCCGCCTCCGCCACCGGCCCCGCCCCGGCCACATCCAGCCGCGTCAGCACCTCGGTCGCCTCCCGCAGCGCCTCCGCCAGCTCCCGCTCCGCCTCACCCAGCGACGGCACATCGGCCGGCGGCGCCTCCCGCACCGGCAGCACATGCCACACCACCTCGACATGCACATCACCCGCGGGCCCGGCCTCGTACACCTCGGGCACCAGCCCCAGCGCGGCCCCGTGACAGATCACCGCCTCCTCGGCCTCCAACGCCCGCGCGTTGAACTCCGGCGGCCCGCTCAGCCCCAGCGGATGCCCCGGCGCCGGCAGCGCCACCCGCAGCCCGGTCACCCCGAGCGCCCGCAACCGCCCCAGCGCGAGCGTCAGCCCGACCGGCCCCGACTCACCGGGCAACCCCTCCACCCGATGCACCGCGTCGTCCCCGACAACGGCGAGCACGGCGTCGTCAGGTGACACAAGTCCGGCCAAAAGGGCGTTTCCCCAAGCGGCAAGGCGTCCAGAGCGAGGTTCCGAGAGCATGCCCCCACCCTAAGGACCGGACCGATGGAATGGACCGCCCGACCGGTGGCGTAGATTTCCTTGAGGACTGCGCCCACCACGCGCACGCGCAGCCGAGACGCCGAGACCGGTCACACTGCAAGGGGAGACAACGCGCTCATGAGCGATGTTCTGGAGCTTCAGGACGTATCCGTGGTCCGTGAGGGCCGGGCTCTGGTGGACCAGGTCTCCTGGTCGGTCAAGGAGGGCGAGCGCTGGGTCATCCTCGGCCCCAACGGCGCCGGCAAGACCACCCTCCTGAACGTCGCGTCCAGCTACCTCTACCCCAGCAAGGGCACCGCGACCATCCTCGGCGAGACCCTCGGCAAGCCCGGCACCGACGTCTTCGAACTGCGCCCCCGCATCGGCGTGGCCGGCATCGCCATGGCCGACAAGCTCCCCAAGCGCCAGACCGTCCTGCAGACCGTGCTCACCGCCGCGTACGGCATGACGGCCGGCTGGCAGGAGGAGTACGACGAGATCGACGAGCAGCGCGCCCGTGCCTTCCTCGACCGCCTCGGCATGAGCGACTACCTGGAGCGCAAGTTCGGCACCCTCTCCGAGGGCGAGCGCAAGCGCACCCTCATCGCCCGCGCCCTGATGACCGACCCCGAGCTCCTCCTCCTCGACGAGCCCGCCGCCGGCCTCGACCTCGGCGGCCGCGAGGACCTCGTACGCCGACTCGGCCGCCTCGCCCGCGACCCGATCGCCCCCTCGATGCTGATGGTCACCCACCACGTCGAGGAGATCGCCCCCGGCTTCACCCACGTCCTGATGATCCGTCAGGGCAAGGTCCTCGCCGCGGGCCCGCTGGAGCTCGAACTCACCTCCCGCAACCTCTCGTTGTGCTTCGGCCTCCCGCTCGTCGTCGAGCAGGTCGGCGAGCGCTGGACGGCGCAGGGCCTGCCGATGGCCTGACGCCCTCGCGCCCTGTCCGCGGCACGACCCGCGGACCTACCATGACCATGTGAACGACATCGACGCATGGGTGTGGTGGCTCATCGGCGCGGCCGCGCTCGGAATCCCCCTCGTGGTGACGGCGATGCCGGAGTTCGGCATGCTCGCGGTGGGCGCCGTCGCCGGCGCGATCCTCGCAGGTCTGGGCTTCGGCGTCGTCGTGCAGGTGCTCGCCTTCGTCGTCGTCTCGGTCGCCCTCATCGGCGTCGTACGGCCCATCGCCGCCCGGCACAGCGCGCAACGACCCCAACTCGTCTCCGGCGTGGAGGCGTTGAAGGGCAAACAGGCGGTCGTACTGGAACGGGTGGACGGCTCCGGCGGCCGGATCAAGCTGGCCGGAGAGGTCTGGTCGGCCCGCGCTCTCGACGGCGGCCGCGCCTACGAAGTAGGACAAGAAGTGGACGTCGTGGAGATCGAGGGAGCGACCGCGATCGTCATCTGACCTCGTACGACTCAACTGAACCGAACAGCCCGCGAGTTGCTCGACGGTCTGTCAGACTCGTCCAGCAAGATCTTCATCAACCATAAGATCTTCCGAAAGCACCGAGGCGGAGAAGGGTACGGGGAAGCGACGATGGAACCGGTCATCATCGTCTTGATCATCCTGGTGGTGTTGGTCTTCATCGCCCTGATCAAGACGATCCAAGTCATCCCACAGGCCAGCGCGGCCATCGTGGAGCGCTTCGGCCGTTACACGCGGACACTCAACGCGGGCCTCAACATCGTCGTCCCGTTCATCGACACCATCCGCAACCGCATCGACCTGCGTGAACAGGTCGTCCCGTTCCCGCCCCAGCCGGTGATCACCCAGGACAACCTGGTCGTGAACATCGACACGGTCATCTACTACCAGGTGACGGACGCGCGGGCGGCCACCTACGAAGTCGCCAGCTACATCCAGGCCATTGAGCAGCTGACGGTCACCACGCTCCGCAACATCATCGGTGGCATGGACCTGGAGCGGACCCTGACCTCCCGCGAGGAGATCAACGCGGCCCTGCGCGGTGTTCTCGACGAGGCCACCGGCAAGTGGGGCATCCGCGTCAACCGCGTGGAGCTGAAGGCGATCGAGCCCCCGACCTCCATCCAGGACTCGATGGAGAAGCAGATGCGCGCCGACCGCGACAAGCGCGCCGCGATCCTCACCGCGGAAGGCACGCGCCAGGCGGCCATCCTCACCGCCGAGGGTGAGAAGCAGTCGCAGATCCTGCGCGCCGAGGGTGAGGCCAAGGCCGCGGCCCTGCGCGCGGAAGGCGAGGCCCAGGCCGTCCGTACGGTCTTCGAGGCGATCCACGCCGGCGACCCCGACCAGAAGCTGCTCTCGTACCAGTACCTCCAGATGCTCCCGAAGATCGCCGAGGGCGACGCCAACAAGCTCTGGATCGTCCCCAGCGAGATCGGCGACGCCCTCAAGGGCCTGTCCGGCGCCATGGGCAACTTCGGCCCCATGGGCGGCGGTTCGGGAGGCGGCGGCTCAACGGGCAACGGTGGCACGGACCGCAGGGAGAAGCCGCAGATCGACTGAGTCCGGCATCACTACGACGGGGCTCGCCTTCCTCAAGAAGGCGAGCCCCAAAGTCTTTGCCGGCAACGGCGTTACGCGGCGTCCATGGCCAACCAGTCCGGCAGCGCCTGGAAGTCGTCGGCCCCCAGCGACAGCAGCATCGCATCGGCCGGCGTCGGCTCGAACGGCTGCCTCAGCAACGGCATCCCGGCCTGCTCCGGAGTCCGGTCCGCCTTGCGGTGGTTGTCCTCCGCGCACGATGCCACCGTGTTCAGCCACGAGTCCTGACCACCCTGCGCGCGCGGCACCACATGGTCCACGGTCGTCGCCCTGCGCCCGCAGTACGCGCACCGGTGCCGGTCCCTGACCAGCACCCCCCGCCTGGACCACGGAGCTTGTCTTCGGAACGGCACCCTTACGTACCTGCACAGCCTGATCACCCGGGGCGCCGGTATGTCGACCGCGGCTCCGCGCATGCGCAGTTCGGGGTGAGACTGCTCGACGACGGCCTTGTCCTGCAGCACCAGAACGACGGCTCGGTTCAACGTCACCGTCGACAGCGGCTCGAAGCTCGCGTTCAGTACCAGCGTGTCCCGCATGACCAGCCCACCTCCTGCGCTCACCCGCCCACCTCCTTGGCGGGCTGGGATCAACTTTGGCCGGGCACGCCGAGATGGACAACGAAATAAAAGTGCCCGCCCCTGATCACTTCCAAGACCAGGGGCGGGCAAACGTTCCATGAACGCTCGGATCGCTCAGCTCTGTTCGGGGTTCTCGAACTCACCGACCAGCTGGGCACGCGCGATCGCGTGGAACCGCAGATTGAAACCGACGACGGCGGGAGAGACGTCGGCATCCGGACCGAGCTTCTCCTGATCGACGGCGTACACCGTGAAGACGTACCGGTGCGGCCCGTCTCCGGGCGGCGGCGCGGCGCCACCGAAGTCCTTGCTGCCGTAGTCGTTGCGCACGTGTACGGCGCCCTCCGGCAGCCCCTCGAACTTGCCGCTGCCCGCACCCACCGGCAGCTCGGTCACCGAGGCGGGGATGTCGAACAAGACCCAGTGCCAGAACCCGCTGCCCGTGGGCGCGTCGGGGTCGTAGCAGGTCACGGCGAAGCTCTTGGTCTCGGGCGGGAAGCCCTCCCACCGCAGGTGCGGCGAGGTGTTGCCCGCCGCGTAGACCTGAGCGTCCTTGAGCGTCGCCCCTTCCTCGATGTCGTCACTCGTCACCGTGAACGACGGGACGGGCGGGTGGAAGTCGTGGGGGAGAGGCCGCCGCTTGAGCTCGGACACCTCGGTACCTCCTGATCGATTGCCGGAATCAGCAGTTCCGAGCCTAGAACCAGTTGCGCTTGCTGCCGACCTCGGACAGCCACTGGTTGAGGTAAGCCGCCCAGTCGGTGCCCTGGTAGTCGTTGAGCCCCACCTGGAAGGACCGGAAGGTGTCACTGCCCTCGCTGAACAGCCCCGGCTTCTTGTCCATCTCCAGGACGACGTCCATGACGCTCTGATCGGCCACGAAGCTCAGCTCGACCTGGTTCAGACCCCGGTACTGCTGCGGCGGGAAGAACTCGATCTCCTGGTAGAACGGCAGCCGCTGCCGCGTACCCCGGATGTGACCGCGCTCCATGTCCGCGCTCTTGAAGCGGAAGCCCAGCTGGATGAAGGCGTCGAGGATCGCCTTCTGCGCCGGCAGCGGGTGCACGTTGATCGGGTCGAGGTCACCGGAGTCCACGGCACGCGCGATCGCCAGCTCGGTCGTCACACCGATGTTCATCCCGCGCAGCGTCTGACCGTCGATCATCGTGATCGGCGTCTCCCACGGGATCTCAAGGCCGAACGGCACCGCGTGCACGGCCCCGGCCTGGAGCTCGAAGGCACCACCGAGCCGCACCTTGGTGAACTCGATGTTCTGCTTGTACTCCTCGTCGCCGCTCTCGACCTCGACCTTGGCCTGCAGCCCGACCGACAGCCCCTCGATCTCCTGGTTGACGGACCCGCCCTGGATCCGCACCTCACCCTGGACGACACCACCCGGCACGACGTTGACCTCGGTCAGCACCGTCTCGACCGAAGCCCCGCCGGCACCCAGGCTCGCGAGCAGCTTCTTGAACGCCATGACTCTCCCTATACGTCGTCCTGCTTCACGCGCGTGCCACGCGCGCGTAGATCCTCGATCCCTACAAACGCGATCCGACCGTGGCCGGTTCCGCGCCCTCACCCTTGCAAGGCGAACGCCCCGTGACCACCCCGTCGCGGCGACCTGTCTGCACTACCCTCGGACGGCATGATCGCGACCCCCGACCGTACGCCCCTCCCCCGCGAGTTCTTCGACCGCCCCGTACTGGAGGTCGCCCCCGACCTTCTCGGCCGCATCCTCGTACGCACCACCCCGGACGGTCCGATCGCCCTCCGCCTCACGGAGGTCGAGGCGTACGACGGCCAGAACGACCCCGGCTCCCACGCCTATCGCGGCCGCACGGCCCGCAACGGCGTGATGTTCGGTCCGCCCGGTCATGTGTACGTCTACTTCACCTACGGCATGTGGTTCTGCATGAACCTGGTGTGCGGTCCGGACGGCACCGCGAGCGCGGTCCTGCTCCGCGCCGGCGAGGTGGTCGAGGGCGCCGAGCTCGCGCGCAAACGTCGACTCTCGGCCCGAAATGACAAGGAACTGGCCAAAGGGCCCGCACGGCTGGCCACCGCCCTGGGCGTGGACCGATCCCTCGACGGCACGGACGCGTGCACCTCCGCCGACACCCCTCTGAGGATCCTGACCGGCACCCCGGTCCCCTCCGACCAGGTACGCAACGGCCCACGCACCGGCGTCTCCGGCGACGGAGGCGTCCACCCCTGGCGCTTCTGGATCTCCAACGACCCGACGGTGAGCCCTTATCGGGCCCATACGCCGAGGCGTCGCTCAAGTTGACGCGCCGTTGCGGGGTGCGTAATGTAGCCCGAGCCGCTTGAACCGGGTACGGCGATCGCCAGCAGCCGGAAGCGGCCAAACCACTACCTACGACATCCTCTTCGCGAGGGTGAATTCGACGTGCCTGCATGCTCGAATTCAAACTCTCGGAACTCGATTATGAGTTGGCCGGGGGGATGGGCTAACGTAGTGAATGTCGAAAGGCCGACGGGCGAAAGCCAGAAGCCTCCGGCAAATCCCGCCGACAGGGAATCGGACGCCGAAAGGATCTGATAGAGTCGGAAACGCAAGACCGAAGGGAAAAGCCCGGAGGAAAGCCTGAGAGAGTCTCTCGGGTGAGTACAAAGGAAGCGTCCGTTCCTTGAGAACTCAACAGCGTGCCAAAAATCAACGCCAGATTAGTTGATACCCCGTCTCCAGCCGATCGGTTGGGGCGAGGTTCCTTTGAAACAACACAGCGAGGACGCTGTGAACTGCCGGATTATTCCTCCGGTGGTTCCGCTCTCGTGGTGTTCATCCCGATTACGGGAAAACATTCACGGAGAGTTTGATCCTGGCTCAGGACGAACGCTGGCGGCGTGCTTAACACATGCAAGTCGAACGATGAACCACTTCGGTGGGGATTAGTGGCGAACGGGTGAGTAACACGTGGGCAATCTGCCCTTCACTCTGGGACAAGCCCTGGAAACGGGGTCTAATACCGGATATCACTTCCACTCGCATGGGTGGGGGTTGAAAGCTCCGGCGGTGAAGGATGAGCCCGCGGCCTATCAGCTTGTTGGTGAGGTAACGGCTCACCAAGGCGACGACGGGTAGCCGGCCTGAGAGGGCGACCGGCCACACTGGGACTGAGACACGGCCCAGACTCCTACGGGAGGCAGCAGTGGGGAATATTGCACAATGGGCGAAAGCCTGATGCAGCGACGCCGCGTGAGGGATGACGGCCTTCGGGTTGTAAACCTCTTTCAGCAGGGAAGAAGCGAAAGTGACGGTACCTGCAGAAGAAGCGCCGGCTAACTACGTGCCAGCAGCCGCGGTAATACGTAGGGCGCAAGCGTTGTCCGGAATTATTGGGCGTAAAGAGCTCGTAGGCGGCTTGTCACGTCGGGTGTGAAAGCCCGGGGCTTAACCCCGGGTCTGCATTCGATACGGGCTAGCTAGAGTGTGGTAGGGGAGATCGGAATTCCTGGTGTAGCGGTGAAATGCGCAGATATCAGGAGGAACACCGGTGGCGAAGGCGGATCTCTGGGCCATTACTGACGCTGAGGAGCGAAAGCGTGGGGAGCGAACAGGATTAGATACCCTGGTAGTCCACGCCGTAAACGGTGGGAACTAGGTGTTGGCGACATTCCACGTCGTCGGTGCCGCAGCTAACGCATTAAGTTCCCCGCCTGGGGAGTACGGCCGCAAGGCTAAAACTCAAAGGAATTGACGGGGGCCCGCACAAGCAGCGGAGCATGTGGCTTAATTCGACGCAACGCGAAGAACCTTACCAAGGCTTGACATACACCGGAAACGGCCAGAGATGGTCGCCCCCTTGTGGTCGGTGTACAGGTGGTGCATGGCTGTCGTCAGCTCGTGTCGTGAGATGTTGGGTTAAGTCCCGCAACGAGCGCAACCCTTGTCCTGTGTTGCCAGCATGCCCTTCGGGGTGATGGGGACTCACAGGAGACCGCCGGGGTCAACTCGGAGGAAGGTGGGGACGACGTCAAGTCATCATGCCCCTTATGTCTTGGGCTGCACACGTGCTACAATGGCAGGTACAATGAGCTGCGAAACCGTGAGGTGGAGCGAATCTCAAAAAGCCTGTCTCAGTTCGGATTGGGGTCTGCAACTCGACCCCATGAAGTCGGAGTTGCTAGTAATCGCAGATCAGCATTGCTGCGGTGAATACGTTCCCGGGCCTTGTACACACCGCCCGTCACGTCACGAAAGTCGGTAACACCCGAAGCCGGTGGCCCAACCCCTTGTGGGAGGGAGCTGTCGAAGGTGGGACCAGCGATTGGGACGAAGTCGTAACAAGGTAGCCGTACCGGAAGGTGCGGCTGGATCACCTCCTTTCTAAGGAGCACTTCTAGGCAGCCGCAAGGTTGTCCAGAGGCCAGTACATCGGCGAATGTCCGATGCTGGTTGCTCATGGGTGGAACGTTGATTATTCGGCACTTTCAGTCATCTCGGGCTGCCAGTACTGCTCTTCGGAGCGTGGAACGCTGATCATGAGTGGCGAGGGTGTCGGGCACGCTGTTGGGTGTCTGAAGTAGCGGCCGTATGGCTGTACTTCGATGCCGGCCCCAGTGAACTCGCCGAGTGTGGCGGGGTGATGGGTGGCTGGTCGTTGTTTGAGAACTGCACAGTGGACGCGAGCATCTGTGGCCAAGTTTTTAAGGGCGCACGGTGGATGCCTTGGCACCAGGAACCGATGAAGGACGTGGGAGGCCACGATAGTCCCCGGGGAGTCGTCAACCAGGCTTTGATCCGGGGGTTTCCGAATGGGGAAACCCGGCAGTCGTCATGGGCTGTCACCCATACCTGAACACATAGGGTATGTGGAGGGAACGCGGGGAAGTGAAACATCTCAGTACCCGCAGGAAGAGAAAACAACCGTGATTCCGGGAGTAGTGGCGAGCGAAACCGGATGAGGCCAAACCGTATGCGTGTGAGACCCGGCAGGGGTTGCGTATACGGGGTTGTGGGATCTCTCTTCCACGGTCTGCCGGCCGTGGGACGAGTCAGAAACCGTTGATGTAGGCGAAGGACATGCGAAAGGTCCGGCGTAGAGGGTAAGACCCCCGTAGTCGAAACGTCAGCGGCTCGTTTGAGAGACACCCAAGTAGCACGGGGCCCGAGAAATCCCGTGTGAATCTGGCGGGACCACCCGCTAAGCCTAAATATTCCCTGGTGACCGATAGCGGATAGTACCGTGAGGGAATGGTGAAAAGTACCGCGGGAGCGGAGTGAAATAGTACCTGAAACCGTGTGCCTACAAGCCGTGGGAGCGTCGGATATGTGCTTGCACATATCTCGTGACTGCGTGCCTTTTGAAGAATGAGCCTGCGAGTTTGCGGTGTGTTGCGAGGTTAACCCGTGTGGGGAAGCCGTAGCGAAAGCGAGTCCGAATAGGGCGGTATAGTAGCGCGCTCAAGACCCGAAGCGGAGTGATCTAGCCATGGGCAGGTTGAAGCGGAGGTAAGACTTCGTGGAGGACCGAACCCACCAGGGTTGAAAACCTGGGGGATGACCTGTGGTTAGGGGTGAAAGGCCAATCAAACTCCGTGATAGCTGGTTCTCCCCGAAATGCATTTAGGTGCAGCGTCGTGTGTTTCTTGCCGGAGGTAGAGCACTGGATAGGCGATGGGCCCTACCGGGTTACTGACCTTAGCCAAACTCCGAATGCCGGTAAGTGAGAGCGCGGCAGTGAGACTGTGGGGGATAAGCTCCATGGTCGAGAGGGAAACAGCCCAGAGCATCGACTAAGGCCCCTAAGCGTACGCTAAGTGGGAAAGGATGTGGAGTCGCACAGACAACCAGGAGGTTGGCTTAGAAGCAGCCACCCTTGAAAGAGTGCGTAATAGCTCACTGGTCTAGTGATTCCGCGCCGACAATGTAGCGGGGCTCAAGCGTACCGCCGAAGTCGTGTCATTGCAGCAATAGGGCCAACGCCTGCTGTGATGGGTAGGGGAGCGTCGTCTGCCGGGTGAAGCAGCCGCGGAAGCGAGTTGTGGACGGTTGACGAGTGAGAATGCAGGCATGAGTAGCGATTCACACGTGAGAAACGTGTGCGCCGATTGACTAAGGGTTCCTGGGTCAAGCTGATCTGCCCAGGGTAAGTCGGGACCTAAGGCGAGGCCGACAGGCGTAGTCGATGGATAACCGGTTGATATTCCGGTACCCGCTGTGAAGCGTCAAACATCGAGCATCGTGATGCTAAGGCCGTGAAGCCGCCCTGATCTCTTCGGAGTTGAGGGGAGTGGCGGAGCCGCCGAACCAAGCGGTTAGTAGGTGAGTGATGGGGTGACGCAGGAAGGTAGTCCATCCCGGGCGGTGGTTGTCCCGGGGTAAGGGTGTAGGACGCAGGGTAGGCAAATCCGCCCTGTACATAGTCTGAGACCTGATGCCGAGCCGATTGTGGTGAAGTGGATGATCCTATGCTGTCGAGAAAAGCCTCTAGCGAGTTTCATGGCGGCCCGTACCCTAAACCGACTCAGGTGGTCAGGTAGAGAATACCGAGGCGTTCGGGTGAACTATGGTTAAGGAACTCGGCAAAATGCCCCCGTAACTTCGGGAGAAGGGGGGCCATCACTGGTGAGAGGACTTGCTCCTCGAGCTGGGGGTGGCCGCAGAGACCAGCGAGAAGCGACTGTTTACTAAAAACACAGGTCCGTGCGAAGCCGTAAGGCGATGTATACGGACTGACGCCTGCCCGGTGCTGGAACGTTAAGGGGACCGGTTAGTGACCTTTCGGGGTTGCGAAGCTGAGAACTTAAGCGCCAGTAAACGGCGGTGGTAACTATAACCATCCTAAGGTAGCGAAATTCCTTGTCGGGTAAGTTCCGACCTGCACGAATGGCGTAACGACTTCTCGACTGTCTCAACCATAGGCCCGGTGAAATTGCACTACGAGTAAAGATGCTCGTTTCGCGCAGCAGGACGGAAAGACCCCGGGACCTTTACTACAGTTTGATATTGGTGTTCGGTTCGGCTTGTGTAGGATAGCTGGGAGACTGTGAAGCTCGGACGCCAGTTCGGGTGGAGTCGTCGTTGAAATACCAGTCTGGTCGTGCTGGATGTCTAACCTGGGTCCGTGATCCGGATCAGGGACAGTGTCTGATGGGTAGTTTAACTGGGGCGGTTGCCTCCTAAAGAGTAACGGAGGCGCCCAAAGGTTCCCTCAGCCTGGTTGGCAATCAGGTGTTGAGTGTAAGTGCACAAGGGAGCTTGACTGTGAGACCGACGGGTCGAGCAGGGACGAAAGTCGGGACTAGTGATCCGGCGGTGGCTTGTGGAAGCGCCGTCGCTCAACGGATAAAAGGTACCCCGGGGATAACAGGCTGATCTTCCCCAAGAGTCCATATCGACGGGATGGTTTGGCACCTCGATGTCGGCTCGTCGCATCCTGGGGCTGGAGTCGGTCCCAAGGGTTGGGCTGTTCGCCCATTAAAGCGGTACGCGAGCTGGGTTTAGAACGTCGTGAGACAGTTCGGTCCCTATCCGCTGCGCGCGCAGGAATATTGAGAAGGGCTGTCCCTAGTACGAGAGGACCGGGACGGACGAACCTCTGGTGTGCCAGTTGTTCTGCCAAGGGCATGGCTGGTTGGCTACGTTCGGGAGGGATAACCGCTGAAAGCATCTAAGCGGGAAGCCTGCTTCGAGATGAGTATTCCCACCCACTTGATGGGGTAAGGCTCCCAGTAGACGACTGGGTTGATAGGCCGGATCTGGAAGCACGGTAACGTGTGGAGGTGACCGGTACTAATAGGCCGAGGGCTTGTCCTCAGTTGCTCGCGTCCACTGTGTTAGTTCTGAGGCAACGACCGTTGCCGGTTTTTTGAGCAGAACGCATCACTAATAACTACAGAGTGTGCTTGTTCGCTCGAAACCATTAGGGTTTCGGTGGTCATAGCGTGAGGGAAACGCCCGGTTACATTCCGAACCCGGAAGCTAAGCCTTACAGCGCCGATGGTACTGCAGGGGGGACCCTGTGGGAGAGTAGGACGCCGCCGAACAATCTTTGGAAGGACCCCTGGTCCCAGCGTTCAGCTGGGACCAGGGGTCCTTTTGTTTTTACAATGCTTGCAGTACCGAGACAGGAGTCACCCATGTCCACCAACTCTCCCGACGACCGACCGGAGCGCGACCAGCGGCGACGGGACAGTGGTGACCGCGGCGATCGCGGTGACCGTGGCGGATACCGCGGCGGCGACCGCGGTGACCGAGGCGACCGCGGTGGCTTCCGGCGCGACAACGACCGAGGCAGTGACCGCGGTGGGGACCGTGGTGGCTACGGCCGGCGCGACGACAACCGTGGCGGCGACAACCGTGGCGGTGACAACCGTGGCGGTGGCTATGGTCGGCGCGACGACCGACGTGACGACCGTCGAGGCGATGACCGTGGTGAACGCGGTGGCTTCCGGCGTGACGACAGCCGTGGCGGCGACAACCGCGGTGGCTTCCGACGCGACGACAACCGTGGCGACAACCGGGGCGGTGGCTACGCCCGGCGTGACGATCGACGCGATGACCGGCGTGGCGACGACCGGGGCGGTGGCTACGCCCGGCGTGACGATCGACGCGATGACCGGCGTGGCGACGACCGTGGGCCTCGCCCGGCGTTCCGACGCGACGATCGTCCCAGCGGCCCGCGTCGGGACGACCGGGATCGCGGCTTCCGCCGTGACGGCGACCGGGACCGCCCCGCCTTCCGCCGTGACGACCGGGACCGGGGAGAGCGGCGCGACGACGACCGCGGCTCCCGCCCGGCGTTCCGGCGTGATGACAGCCGTGGCGACAACCGCAGCGACAACCGCGGCGGCGGTTACGGCCGGCGTGACGACCGAGGCGACCGCGGTGGGTTCCGGCGTGACGACAGCCGTGGTGACAACCGCGGCGGCGGCTCCTACGAGCGTCGCGACGACCGGGGTGGCTTCCGTGGACGGGACGACCGGGACCGTGACCGCGGATTCCGTGGTGACGACCGAGGCGACCGTGGTGGCTTCCGGCGCGATGACCGGGGTGACCGCGGGGATCGTGGCGGCTTCCGCCGGGACGACAACCGGGGCGGCGGCTCGTACGAGAGGCGTGACGACCGACGTGACGACCGTCGAGGCGATGACCGTGGCGACCGCGGTGGGTTCCGCCGTGACGACAGCCGTGGTGACTTCCGGCGTGACGACAACCGTGGCGACAACCGGGGCGGCGGCTCCTACGAGCGTCGCGACGACCGGGGTGGCTTCCGTGGACGGGACGACCGGGGTGGCTTCCGCGGCGGGCCCCGTCGCGACGACCGCGGCGGGCGGCCCGGCGGTTTCCGTGGGCGCGACGACCGGCGTGATGACAGCCGTGGCGGCTACGGCCGTGACGACCGGCGTGGCGGCTTCCGTGGGCGCGACGACCGGGACCGGGACCGTGAGCCGATCAAGCGGCTGCCGATCCCCGAGGACGTCACGGGCGACGAGATCGACGGCGACGTACGCCAGGAGCTGCTGAGCCTGCCGAAGACGCTCGCGGAGGACGTGGCCAGGAACCTGGTGATGGTCGCCCGGCTCATCGACGAGGACCCGGAGGGCGCCTACGCCTACTCCAGGATCGCGCTGCGGCTCGCGTCGCGTGTCGCCGCCGTACGGGAGGCGGCCGGGTTCGCGGCGTACGCGAACCAGAAGTACTCCGAGGCGCTCGCCGAGTTCCGGGCCGCGCGGCGGATGACCGGCAGCGCGGAGCTGTGGCCCGTCATGGCCGACTGCGAGCGTGGGCTCGGGCGGCCGGAGAAGGCGCTGGACATGGCCGGCGCCCCCGAGGTGAACAAGCTGGACAAGGCCGGTCAGGTCGAGATGCGGCTCGTCGCGGCCGGTGCCCGGCGTGACATGGGGCAGCTGGACGCGGCCATCGTGACGCTGCAGAGCCCCGAACTGGCCTCCAACTCGGTGCAGCCGTGGACCGCGCGTCTGCGGTACGCCTACGCCGACGCGCTGCTCGCCGCCGAGCGTGAGGGCGAGGCCCGGGAGTGGTTCGCCAAGGCCGTCGAGGCCGACCGGGACGGCAGCACGGACGCCTCGGACCGGCTCGCCGAGCTGGACGGTGTCGAGTTCGTCGACGCCTTCGACGAGAACGAGGCCGAGGCTGACAGCGAGGTCGAGAGCGGCGGTGACGTCGAGGTCGTAGAGGTCGAGGACGACGTGGACGACGCGGACGACGTCCCCTCCGTCTCCTCGAAGGACGACGACAAGGACTGACGTACACATACGAAAGGGCGGGACCCCGGCATCGGGGTCCCGCCCTTTCGTATGTTCAGAGTTCCAGCGTGCGCAGGACCAGGCCGGAGGCCGGCTTCGGGCCGAAGGACGTCGACTTGCGGGGCATCGTGACGCCCTGGCGGGCCAGGTCGCGGACGACCTCCTCGCGGATCGGGTGCATGAGGACGGCCGTACCGCCGTCGCGTTCCGCCTTGCGGACGGTGGCGGCGGTGTCGTGGATGTAGGCGATGCGGGTGGGGTCGTTCTCGGGGATGTGCCAGACGTGCGGGAGGAGCGTGGCGTGCAGGACGGTCGCGTCCAGGGTGCGCCAGGCCGCCGGGCGGTCGGCGGGGATCGTACGGGCGAGGAGGTCCGGGTCCGGGCGGTCGACCAGGTGGAAGGCGCCGTCGCCGGCGAGGAGGAAGGCGTTGCCCGCGCAGGCGGCGTCGGCGAGGACCTCCAGGGCCTCGGGGAGCGGGCCGTCCAGGCGTCGTACGCGGAAGAGGCCGTCGAGCGAGGCCAGGGCGTCCGCCACCGGCAGGCCGTGCAGGAGGCGGTGGATGGCGCGGACGCGGAGGGGGTAGCGGGCCGTGTCGACCAGGAGGACCAGGCCGTAGTCCCAGGGGCTGGGGGAGCCGTGCTCCGCGCGGAGGCGGCGGTAGGTCGCCCAGCGGTGGTGGCCGTCGGCGATGAGGGCCTGGTGCCGGGCCAGGTCGGACTGGATGCGGGCCAGGTCCGCCGGGTCGGTGATGGACCACAGGCGGTGGCTGTAGCCGTCCTCGGTGGTGGTGGAGAGGAGCGGCTCCTGCCCGGCCGTACGTTCGACCACGGTCGTGGTGTCGGCGGCGGTGCCGTTGCCGCGGTACGTCAGGAGCAGGGGCTCCAGGTTCGCGGAGGTGGCGCGCATGAGGGCCGCGCGGTCGGCCACGACGTGCGGCATGACGTCCTCGTGGGGCAGGACCACCTGGTCCGCGGGGTCCGAGACGCGCAGGGCGCCGATGATGCCGCGTTGCAGCATGCCGGCGCCGTCGCGCTGCTCGTAGACGTACAGACCCGGCACCGGGTCGGCGGCGAGGACGCCCTCGGCGAGCCAGCGGTGCAGGGTCGCGGCGGCCTGTTCGTTGCGGGCGGCGGGGCTGGTGGCCTGGGGGAGGATCAGGCGGACGATGTTGTGCGGGTCGTTGGACTGCAGGTGGTGCAGGCCGTCGGGGCGTACGACGACGTCGTACGGCGGTGATGTCACGGCGGCCAGGCTGCCGACCCGGTCGGGGTCGTAGCGAAGGCCTCGGAACGGGGTGAGTTCCAGGCCCCGGCGCGCCGTTGCTTCCGAGTGACCTGCGGTGTTCATCCCGGCATCGTACGTGTGTCAGTGGCGTGCGAGATGATCGGGGGAAAGCCGTCGAGCGAGGAGCGATGTGGAATGAGCCAGAGCGTCAGGACGAGGCCCGAGGGCAGTGGCCAGGCCCTGAGCGAGGCGTACGACACCGCGCTGCTCGACCTCGACGGGGTGGTGTACGCGGGTGGGAAAGCGATCGTGCACGCGGTCGAGTCGCTGGCCACGGCTCGGGCCGGTGGGATGCACCTCGCGTACGTCACCAACAACGCGCTGCGGACGCCCGACACCGTGGCGGAGCATCTGACCGAGCTGGGGATACCGACCGGTGCCGATGACGTGATCACGTCCGCCCAGGCCGTGGCGCGGCTGATCAGTGAGCAGGTGCCGACGGGGGCGCGGGTGCTGGTGATCGGCGGTGAGGGGCTGCGGGTCGCGTTGCGGGAGCGGGGGCTCGTGCCGGTGGAGTCGGCGGACGACGATCCGGCGGCCGTGGTGCAGGGGTTCGGCGGGCCCGACCTGCCGTGGGGGCGGTTCGCCGAGGCTTCTTACGCCGTCGCGCGCGGGGTGCCCTGGTTCGCGTCCAACACCGACCTGACGATCCCGAGCGGGCGGGGCATCGCGCCGGGCAACGGAGCCGCGGTGGAGGTCGTGCGGATCGCGACCGGCGCCGAGCCGCAGGTCGCGGGGAAGCCGCTGCCTCCGATGCACCGGGAGACGATTCTGCGGACCGGTGCCGTACGGCCGTTGGTGGTGGGGGACCGGCTGGACACGGACATCGAGGGTGCGTTCAACGGGGAGGTCGACTCGCTTCTCGTACTGACCGGCGTGACGGACGGGCCGCAGCTGCTGGCCGCGCCGCCGCAGCACCGGCCGACGTATGTCGACGCCGATCTGCGGGGGTTGCTGACCGGGCAGCCCGAGGTCGTCGAGGCGGACGGCGGCTTCCGGTGCGGCGGGTGGACCGCCACGGCCGGTGCCGAGCGGCTGGAACTGGACGGTGACGGGGAGGCGTTGGACGGGCTGCGGGCGCTGTGCGCGGCGGCCTGGACGGCGGCGAGGGAGGGGACGTGCGAGCTGGACGGGGGGAAGGCGCTGGCGCGGCTGGGGTTGTAGGCGGAGGCTCCCGGTGAAGCCGGGCAGCGGGAGCGTGGCCGGGTTCGTCCTGGAAACTCCGGGCAGAGGGAGCATGGCCGGGTTCACCATGCGGACTCCCGGCCGAGGGAGCGTGGCCGGCGTCTCCCTGGAAACCCCGGGCAAGGGGAGCGTGGCCGGCGCCTCCTTGGGAACCCGCGCGGCGGGAGCGTGGCCGGAGCCGCCGGGATCGTGGGTGGAGTGGAGGGTAGGCTAACCTAACTGCGTGTTGGTCGACAGTCCTCCCGAACAGCGCGCGGGAACCGCCCCCGCGCCCCCAACCCGCCGGGCGACACGCGCGCTTGGGTTGGTCGTGTCCGTCGTGATCCTGGTGCTCGTCGCGCTGGCGAGCATCGCGATCGGGGCGAAACAGCTGTCGATGGGGCAGGTGTGGCACGGGCTGTTCGAGGACTCGGGGACGTACGGCGACGTCGTCGTGACCGAGCGGCTGTGGCGGACCCTGCTCGGGCTGCTGGCCGGGGCCGCGCTCGGGCTCGCCGGGGCCGTTCTCCAGGCGCTCACCCGGAATCCGCTGGCCGACCCGGGACTGCTCGGCATCAACGCGGGCGCGTCCGCGGCGGTCGTCACCGCCATGACGTACTTCGGGGTGACGAGCCTGAGCGGGTACGTGTGGTTCGCGTTCTTCGGCGCGGCCGCGGTCGGGGCGTTGGTCTGGTTCCTCGGCGGCAGCCGGGGAGCGACGCCGGTGCGGCTGGCGCTCGCCGGGACGGCGATCAGCGCCGCGCTCTACGGCTATCTCCAGGCCGTGATGATCACGGACCAGGCGGCGCTCGGCAAGATGCGCTTCTGGACGGTGGGTTCACTGACCTCCGCGAGCGAGTCGACGATCCTCCAGGTCCTGCCGTTCCTCGCGGGCGGCACGATCCTCGCCCTGGCGCTCGCCCGGCCGCTGAACGCCATGGAGATGGGCGACGACACCGCGCGATCCCTCGGCGCCAACCTCAACCGGACGCGGGCGCTGTCTATGCTGGCCGCCGTCGTGCTGTGCGGGGCGGCGACCGCGGCCTGCGGGCCGATCGTGTTCGTCGGGCTGATGGTGCCGCACGCCGTGCGCTCCTTCACCGGGCCCGACCTGCGCTGGATCCTGCCGTACGCGGCGATCCTGTCGCCGGTGCTGCTGCTCGGCGCCGATGTCATCGGCCGGGTGGTCGCCCGGCCCTCGGAGCTTCAGGTCGGCATCGTGACCGCGATCATCGGTGGTCCGGTCTTCATCTTTCTCGTACGACGGCGGAGGACGGCACAGCTGTGAAGACCAACCGTGCCGAGCGCTCCCCGCGCGCCAACCGTGCCGTCCGGACGCCCGGCGGGCTGTCGGTCCGGCTCGACGTCCGGGCCTTGGTCGTCGTACTCCTGCTGCTGGCCGCCGCGCTGGCCGCGAGCGTCGTGCTGATCGGCACCGGCGACTTCCCGATCTCGTCCGGGGACGTGCTCAAGACGCTGATGGGCGACGGGAACGCGGGGCAGGAGTTCATCGTCCACGACCTGCGGCTGCCGCGGGTGCTCGTCGGACTGCTGGTCGGGGCCTCGCTCGGGCTCGGCGGGGCGCTGTTCCAGGCCGTGTCGCGGAATCCGCTGGGCAGCCCGGACATCCTCGGGCTCGGGCAGGGGGCGACGGCCGGGGCGCTGACCGTGATCGTGCTGTTCTCCGGGAGTGCCGGTGAGATCACCGCCGGGGCGCTGGTGGGCGGGCTGGGGGCCGGGGTCGCCATCTATCTGCTCGCCTGGAAGCAGGGGGTGCACGGATACCGGCTCGTGCTGGTCGGCATCGGGGTGTCCGCGATCCTCACGGCCGTCAACGGCTATCTGCTGACCAAGTCCACCATCACCGAGGCCGCCCAGGCCGTCGTCTGGATGACCGGGTCGCTCAGCGGGCGGGACTGGGAGCAGGTCTGGCCGCTGCTGTGGCTGTGCGCCGTGCTGGTCCCGCTGGTCCTCGGCAACGCGCGGGCGCTGCGGATGATGGAGATGGGCGACGACGTGTCCAACGCCCTCGGCGTGCGCGTCGAGCGCACCAGGGCGCTGCTGATGGTGGCCGCCGTCCTGCTCACCGCGGCCGCGACCGCCGCCGCGGGGCCGGTCAGCTTCGTGGCGCTCACCGCGCCGCAGCTCGCCCGGCGGCTGACCCGCTCGCCCGGCCCGAACCTGCTGCCGTCGCTGTGCATGGGCGCGGCCCTGCTGGTCGCGGCCGACCTGCTGTCGCAGAAGGTCTTCGGCGCCGACCAGATGCCGGTGGGGGTCGTCACCGGTGTGCTCGGCGGCGTGTATCTGCTGTGGCTGCTGGTCACCGAGCGGAAGGCGGGCCGGATATGAGCGCCGCAGGCCGCCCCGACCGCACCCTGGACAACCGAAGGAGCACCGTGAACCGCCTCTCCGCCGAGGACGTCACCCTCGCCTACGACCAGCGCGTCATCGCCGAGCAGCTGTCGGTGGAGATCCCCGACAACTCCTTCACGGTGATCGTCGGCCCGAACGCGTGCGGCAAGTCCACACTGCTGCGGGCGCTGTCACGGATGCTGAAGCCGAGTCAGGGCCGGGTGCTGCTCGACGGGCAGGTCATCCAGTCGATGCCCGCGAAGAAGGTCGCCCGGACCCTGGGGCTGCTGCCGCAGTCGTCGATCGCGCCGGACGGGATCACCGTCGGCGACCTGGTGGGCCGCGGCCGGTACCCGCATCAGGGGCTGCTGCGCCAGTGGTCGACCGAGGACGAGCGGGTCGTCCAGGAGTCGATGGCGCAGACGGGCGTCGCCGAGCTCGCCGACCGGTATGTGGACGAGCTGTCCGGCGGTCAGCGGCAGCGTGTGTGGATCGCCATGGCGCTCGCCCAGCAGACGCCGCTGCTGCTCCTCGACGAGCCGACGACCTATCTGGACATCCAGCACCAGATCGACGTCCTCGACCTGTGCGCCGAGCTGCACGAGGAGCAGGGGCGCACGCTGGTGGCCGTTCTGCACGACCTCAACCACGCCGCGCGCTACGCCACCCATCTGATCGCCCTCAAGGGCGGCAGTGTCATCGCCGAGGGCGCGCCGAACGACATCGTCACGGCCGAGCTGGTCGAGGAGGTCTTCGGGCTGCGCTGCCAGGTCATCGACGACCCCGAGACGGGGACTCCGCTGGTGGTGCCGGCGGCGCGGAAGGCGCGCGCGGTGGTCAGAGAAGCTTCCTGAGCTGGAAGAGGTCCTTGAGGCCGGCCTCCAGCTTCACCCTGCCCGAGCCCCAGGCCTTGGCGAAGTTCAGCTCGCCGTTGACCAGCGCGACCAGGTCGTCGCCCTTCATGGTCAGTCTGATCTGGGCCTTCTCCTCGGGCGCGCCCTGGATCGTGTCCTGGACGACGATCCGCCCGCCCGTCATACGGCCCACGAAGGTGATGTCGAGGTCGGTGATCCGGCAGCTCACCGAGCGGTCCAGGGCGGTCGCGGCGGCGACGTCCCCTTCGGCGTGCTGCATGTTGTCCGAGAGCTTTTCGAGTGCGGCACGGCACTCTTCGATCGTGGCCATCGCGATCGACGGTACAGCAGCCCTTCGGGGTAGCGTCGGGGCATGAGTGACGCAGCCCCGGAGACGGAGACCCTCCAGGAGCCGGAGTACGATCCCGCCGCCCCGGCCCCCCTGAACGTCCCCCGCACCCCCACCGGCAACGCCGAGGTCGACGCCCAGCTGGAGCGGCTGGCCGATGCCGACCACCTCGCCACGGACGGGCACGTCGAGGTGTACGAGGATGTACACCGGGGGCTGCGTGACGCGCTGACCGCGCTCGACGCCCGCCCGGGACCTCCGGCGCCCTCACCGTCGTACCAACAGCCGTACCAAAACAGGAGCTGAACCGAACGTGGCAGGAGTCGCACGTCGTCGTCTGGACGCGGAGCTGGTCCGCCGGAAGCTCGCGCGCTCGCGTGAGCACGCCAGCCAGCTGATCGCGGCCGGGCGGGTCACCGTCGGCAAGACCGTGGCGACCAAGCCGGCGACGCAGGTGGAGACCGCGGCGGCGATCGTGGTCCAGAGCGACGACAACGACCCCGAGTACGTCTCCAGGGGCGGGCACAAGCTCGCGGGCGCGCTGGCGGCGTTCGTGCCGCAGGGGCTCGTCGTCGAGGGGCGGCGGGCGCTGGACGCGGGCGCGTCCACCGGCGGGTTCACCGATGTGCTGCTGCGGAACGGGGCCGCGCACGTCGTCGCCGTGGACGTCGGTTACGGACAACTCGCGTGGACTCTCCAGAGCGATGAACGCGTCACCGTCAAGGACCGTACGAACGTACGCGAGTTGACGCTTGAAGCGATCGATGGGGAACCTGTGGATCTTGTCGTGGGGGATCTGTCCTTCATCCCGCTCGGGCTGGTGCTGCCCGCCCTGGCGCGGTGCGTGAAGCCGGACGCCGACCTGGTGATGATGGTCAAGCCGCAGTTCGAGGTGGGGAAGGAACGGCTGGGCAGTGGGGGAGTCGTACGGAGTCCGCAGCTGCGGGCGGAGGCCGTGCGCTCAGTCGCCGAGAAGGCGTGGGAACTGGGGCTCGGGGTGAAGGGTGTCACGGCCAGTCCGCTGCCCGGACCCTCGGGCAATGTCGAATACTTTCTGTGGCTGCGTGCCGGGGCGCCCGCCCTGGAACCGGCCGACGTTGACCGTGCAGTGGCGGAGGGGCCTCGTTGACACAGAACCGAGCTCGTACTGTTTTCCTGCTCGCCCACACCGGCCGGCCTGCGGCGATCCGCAGCGCCGAGCTGGTCGTGAAGGGGCTGCTGCGCGAGGGCATCGGCGTGCGGGTGCTGGAGTACGAGGCCGCTGATTTGCCGCTTCCGGAGGAAGTGGAGCTCGTCAAGGAGGCGACTCCGCAGTGCCTCGACGGGTGCGAGCTGCTCATCGTGCTGGGCGGGGACGGGACGCTGCTGAGGGGCGCCGAGTTCGCCCGGGCGTCCGGGGTGCCGATGCTGGGCGTCAATCTCGGGCGGGTCGGGTTCCTCGCCGAGGCCGAGCGGGATGACCTCGACAAGGTCGTCGACCGGGTGGTCACGAAGTCGTACGAGGTCGAGGAGCGGATGACCGTTGATGTGGTGGTCCACAGCAACGGGGACATCGTGCACACCGACTGGGCGCTGAACGAGGCGGCGGTGCAGAAGGCCGGCGCCGAGAAGCTGCTGGAAGTGGTGCTGGAGATTGACGGACGGCCGGTCACCGGGTTCGGGTGCGACGGCATCGTGCTGTCGACGCCGACCGGGTCCACCGCGTACGCGTTCTCCGCCGGCGGGCCGGTGGTGTGGCCCGAGGTCGAGGCGTTGCTGATGGTGCCGATCAGTGCGCACGCGCTGTTCGCGAAGCCGCTCGTGACCTCGCCGAATTCCGTGCTGGCCGTGGAGGTTCTGCCGCACATTCCGCCGGGGGTGCTGTGGTGCGACGGGCGGCGGACGGTCGAGCTGCCGCCGGGGGCACGGGTGGAGGTGCGGCGGGGGGCTGTGCCGGTGCGGTTGGCCCGGCTGCACCATGCGTCATTCACCGACCGGCTGGTGGCTAAGTTCGCGTTGCCTGTTTCCGGGTGGCGGGGGGCTCCGCACTAGAGCTCGGGTGTTCGAGGTGCGTTGGCGGGTGCGGGTGATTTGTGGCTTGTCGCGCAGTTCCCCGCGCCCCTGAAGGTGGGTCCACTCGCCCGGGTGACAGGGGGCCTCGCACTTGGGCGGATGGACCTCGTAAGGTCTTCACCGTGCTGGAAGAGATGCGGATACGGTCGCTCGGAGTCATCGACGATGCCGTCGTCGAGCTGTCGCCCGGGTTCACCGCTGTCACCGGTGAGACGGGTGCGGGCAAGACCATGGTGGTCACCAGCCTGGGGCTGCTGCTCGGTGGGCGGGCGGACCCGGCGCTCGTGCGGATCGGGGCCGACAAGGCGGTCGTGGAGGGGCGGATCACCGTCCCCGCGGACGCCACGGCCGCCGTACGCGCCGAAGAGGCCGGGGCCGAGCTGGACGACGGGGCGCTGCTGATCAGCCGTACCGTTTCCGCCGAAGGGCGCTCCCGGGCGCACCTGGGCGGGCGGAGCGTGCCCGTGGGTGTGCTCGCCGAGCTCGCCGACGAGTTGGTCGCCGTGCACGGGCAGACCGATCAGCAGGGTCTGCTGAAGCTGTCCCGGCAGCGGCAGGCGCTCGACCGGTACGCCGGGGACGCGGTCGCCGTGCCGCTCGCGAAGTACAGCGAGGCCTACCGGCGGCTGCGGGCCGTCTCCGCCGAGCTCGACGAGATCACCACACGCGCGCGTGAACGGGCCCAGGAGGCCGACATGCTGCGCTACGGGCTCGACGAGATCGCCGGGGTCGAACCGCGCGCGGGTGAGGACGTCGAGCTGGCCGAGGAGGCGGAGCGGCTCGGGCACGCCGAGGCGCTGTCGTCCGCCGCCACGGCCGCACACGCGGCCCTCGCCGGGAATCCCGAGGACCCCGAGGGCATCGACGCCACGACGCTGGTGGCGGGCGCGCAGCGGGCTCTGGACGCCGTACGGTCGTACGACCCCGCCCTGGCCGCGCTCGCCGACCGGATCGGCGAGGTCGGGATCCTGCTGGGGGACGTCGCCGGGGAACTGGCGGGGTACGCCGACGATCTCGACGCCGATCCCCTGCGGCTGGCGGCGGTCGAGGAGCGCAGGGCCGCTCTCACCGCGCTGACGCGGAAGTACGGCGAGAACGTCGCCGCCGTTCTGTCCTGGGCCGAGCAGGGGGCCGCGCGGCTCATCGAGCTGGACGGGGACGACGAGCGGATCGGGGAGCTCACCGACGAGCGGGACGCGCTGCGGGCCGAACTGGGTGGGCTGGCGCAGGCGTTGACCGACGCGCGGGCGGAGGCGGCCTCGCGGTTCGCGGCCGCCGTGACCGCCGAGTTGGCGTCGCTGGCCATGCCGCACGCGCGGGTGTCCTTCGACATCCGGCAGACCGAGGACGCGGACGGCGTCGAGGTCGGCGGGCGGACCGTCGCGTACGGGCCGTCGGGTGCGGACGAGGTCGAGCTGCTGCTCGCGCCGCACCCCGGTGCCCCGGCGCGGCCCATCGCCAAGGGGGCCTCCGGTGGTGAGCTCTCGCGCGTGATGCTGGCCGTCGAGGTCGTGTTCGCGGGGACCGATCCGGTGCCGACGTATCTCTTCGACGAGGTCGACGCCGGTGTCGGCGGCAAGGCGGCGGTCGAGATCGGGCGACGGCTCGCGAAGCTGGCCAAGTCGGCGCAGGTCGTCGTCGTGACGCATCTGCCGCAGGTCGCCGCGTTCGCCGACCGGCAGCTGCTGGTCGAGAAGACCAACGACGGGTCCGTCACCCGGTCCGGTGTGAAGGTGCTCGAAGGGGAGGAGCGGGTACGGGAGTTGTCCCGGATGCTTGCGGGCCAGGAGGACTCGGAGACGGCCCGGGCCCACGCGGAGGAGCTGTTGGCGGCGGCGCGGGCGGACGCGTAGGGCCGTGTGGGGGTCGGTTCACCCGTGTGGGTGACCCGCCCGACCTCCACCCCGAACCCGCACACCCTCGGCGTTCCCGGAACACCCGTACGTGCTGGCATCCTTGGGGGAGCACGTAGTACGCGTAGGAAGCGCGCGGTCCACCCCTCCGCTCGATACCTTCTGTACGTTTCCTCGTGACCGCCCGACGCCGAACCAGGAGCCCCGGCCACGTGAGCCCCGTGAGCAGCCACTCACCGCACGGTCAGTCGCCGTTGCGCACCGTGCAGGTGCTCGGCGGCGGCAACGCCGGTAGCAGCGCGCATGTGCGGTCGTTGGCCTCCGGGCTCGTCGCGAGGGGCGTGAAGGTCACCGTGTGCGCCCCCGTCGAGGCGGATCACATCTATGACTTCACGGGGGCCGGCGCCGAGCACGTGCATGTGCCCAGGAGCAGCGATCCGGGGTCCGTCGCCGCGCTGCGGGCCGCCTGCGCGGACGCCGATCTGGTGCACGCGCACGGACTGCACGCCTCGTTCCGTGCCGTCCTCGCGCTCAGCGGGCGGCGCACTCCGCTCGTCGTGACGTGGCACGACCGGGCGCGCGCCGAGGGCGCGCGGGCCCATCTCGTGCGGCTGTTGGAGCGGCGGGTCGTGAAGGCCGCCTCCGTGGTGCTGGGGGCCACCTCCGCCCTCGTCGACCGGGCCCGCACCACCGGCGCCCGGGACGCGAGGCTCGCCGCCGTCGCCCTGCCCGGGCCTCGCCGCACCGTCCGGCTGGAGGACCCCGAGCGGCTGCGCCCCAAGGTGCGGGCCGAACTCGGCGCCATCGGACGGCCGTTGCTGATGGCCGTCGGCTCGCTGGACCGGCATCGCGGGTACGACACACTGCTGGACGCCTCGCGCGCGTGGCGGGCGCTCGACCCCGTGCCGCTCGTCGTGATCGCCGGAGAAGGGCCGCTGCGGGCCGAGTTGCAGAGCAGGATCGAGGACGAGGAGCTGCCGGTCCGGCTGATCGGCTGGCGCGACGACATCGCCGACCTGCTCGCCGCCGCCGACCTCGCGCTGCTGTCGAGCAGTTGGGAGTCGCGTTCCCTGCTGGCCCAGGAGGCCCTGCACGCGCGCGTGCCGCTCGTCGCGACCGACGTCGGCAGCATGCCCGAACTCGTCGGCGACGCCGCCGAACTCGTGCCGTACGGGGACGCCCAGGCGCTCGCGGACGCGGTCGTACGACTGCTCGGTGACCCCGCGCGGTGCGAGGAGCTGCGCGACAAGGGCGTACGGCAGGCGGCGACTTGGCCGACGGAGGACGAGACCGTCGCCCAAGTGCTCAGTGTCTACGACGAGTTGACCCAGCCGCGCCCGTTGATCTAGGGCACGTGCCTGCGCGCCCGCAGCGCCAGGCTCAACGCCAGGACCGTCTGCGGGTCGTCGAGGTCCGTGCCCAGCAACTCGCCGATCCGCGCGAGGCGGTTGTAGAGCGTCTGGCGGTTGAGGTGGAGCTCGCGGGCCGTCTCGGCCTTGCGGCCGGCGTGGGCGAGGTACGTCTCCAGGGTCGGCAGCAGCGGCGGCTTGGAGCGGGCGTCGTGGTCCCGTACCGGCCCGATCGCCCGGTCCACGAACGCCGCCAGGTCCGGATGGTCGCGCAGCCGCCACAGCAGCAGGTCGATGTCGAGGCGCCGGGCGTCGTACCAGGGGCGGTCCGACAGGCCCTGGGCCGCCGTCGCCGTCTCGGCCGCGTGCCGCAGCCCTGCCGAGGCCGCCGCCCAGCTGCCCGCGACGCCCACCACCACGACCGGGAGCTGGGCGCCGGGCCGCTGCATCCCGGCCCGTTCCACCCCGGCCCGCAGCGCCGCCGCGACCCGGTCCGCGACCGCCGACCGCTCCGACTCCGAACGCAGGCCCAGCAGAACGAGAACGCGGCCTTCGAGGGGGCGTACGCCCAGCAGGACCGGGACCCCCACCGAGGCCAGTTCCTCCGAGACCGCCCTCGCCAGGACCGCCCAGCCGCCGCCCGGGGACAGCGTGTCGCCCAGCCGCATCACCACCGGCAGCAGGGGGCTGCTCCCCGGCTTGAAGCCCAGCACGCGTGCCTGCGCGGGCGCGTCCTCCGCGGTGATCCGGCCCTCCGCGAGGTCGGTCAGGAAGTCGCCGCGGCCCCGCGCGGCCAGCTCCTCCTCCTGGCGGGCCTGCATCAGCACGACGGCGAGGATGCCCGCCGCCCGCTCGGCCGCCATCCGGTGCACGGGGACGAGGGGAGCGCGGACCGGGAGCAGGACCAGGCGGGCCCGTACCGACCCGGTGCCGGGCCCGCCGCCAGGTACGTCGACCAGCACGGACCCGGCCGGCGGGGCGTCCTTGTGCTGGCCCCGCAGCCCCTCCCACACCTGGAGCGGGTCCGCGCCCTCGGGCCCGGCACCGGCCGCGTACAGGAGCTGGCCGTCGGTCGTCTCCAGGAAGACCGGGTTGTCGCTGAAGTCGGCCAGGATGCCGAGGACCTGGGGGACCCCGCCGCCGCCCAGCAGGGCCTCCGTACATCGGCGGTGGACCTCCTCGGCCCGCTGGAGCAGTGCGTAGTGGCCGTTGACGATCTCGGTGTGGATCTCCTCCGTGACCGTCACGAACGGCACCTCGCGGTGGAGTTGGACGAGGGGGAGGCCGGTCGCGCGGGCCGTGTCGACGAGGGCCGCGGGGAGGCGGGTGAAGCGGGGGCCGAGTTCGATGACGAGGGCCGCGATGCCGCGCTCGGCGAGGGTGCGGACGAACGCCCGCTGCTCGGCCGGGCGGGTGCCGAGCCCGTAGCCGGTGGTCAGCAGAAGCTCGCCGCCCTTGAGCAGGGACGCGATGTTGGGTACCTCGCCCGCGTGCACCCAGCGCACGGACCGCCCGAGCCGGTCGGCGCCCGCGAGGATCTCGGGCAGACCGCTGCGCAGGCCGGGCAGCTCCAGCGCCCGTTGAACGGTGATGCCGGCGCCCTGGCTGTCGAATCTGCTGTCCATGAGCCGGACGCTACCTGCGCGGATGCTTCGACGACATCTCCGGACGCCGACGTTCCCCGCCGGAGCTCACGCAGGGCTGATGTTGTGGTTGAAGCGGAAGACGTTGTCCGGGTCGTACCGCCGTTTCAGGGCCGCCAGCCGGTCGGTGTTCTCCGCGCCGACCCCGGCCACGACCCGGTCGTCGCCCTCGTCGCCGATGAAGTTGAGGTAGACCGCGCCGGTGCTCCACGGCCGGGCGTCCTCGCGGACGTCCCTGACCCACTGGATCACCCGCTCGTCGTCCGCCGGGTCCTCCCACATCGCGAAGGGATGCACGGCCCACGGCGCGTCCCGGTACGGCACCGGGTACTCGCGCGGCCCGTCGGCGATCGCCCCGCCCTGCGGGAACAGGACATGGATGGTGCCGGTGGGCACCGGCATGGATGCCGCCCGCGCGCAGTAGACGTCCAGGAACGCGTCCGGCGCCTCCCTCAGATACTCCGCCGACCAGTAGTTCCGCATCCCCGGCGGATCGTCGAGCATGCACTGGACGTCCGCGTACGGCATCGCCCCGACGACCTCCGTCTCGTGCGGCAGCGCCAGCAGCGGCTCGGCGACCTTGCGCATGTCCGCCTCGGAGCCGGCGTACGTCAGCAGCGCACCGCACAGCAGCGTGCCGACCAGGTGCGGCGGCACGAACTCCTCGGGCGGGCCGGTGAGATAGATGACGCCGCCGCTGGCCTCGTTCGGGGCGGTGGCGATGATGTCGCGGTAGGTGCGGGTGACCTCGGGGCCGTACTCCGGGAGGAACAGCAGGAGCGCCATGGCGAACTCGGGCAGTTCGTGCAGCCTCAGGGTGAGCGCGGTCGCGATGCCGAAGTTGCCGCCGCCTCCGTGCAGCCCCCAGAACAGCTCCGGCTCGTCCTCGGCGCTCGCGTGCACCCGACGGCCGTCGGCGGTGACCAGGTCGACGCCGAGGAGGTTGTCGACGGCGAGCCCGCACCAGCGGTCCAGCCAGCCGGTGCCGCCGCCGAGGACGAACCCGCCGACGCCGGTGGTCGAGGCCCGGCCGCCGGTGGTGGCCAGACCGTACGGCTGGCAGGTCCGGTCCAGGTCGCTCATCGTGGCGCCACCCGCGATCCGTACCGCCGGTGCCGTGGGGTCGACGGTGACCGCGCGCATATGGCGCAGGTCGATCACCAGACCGCCGTCGTTCAGCGCCATCCCCGCCACGCTGTGGCCGCCGCCGCGTACCGCGATCGGCAGGTCCAGGTCCCGGCCGAAGCGCACCGCCCGGACGACGTCGGCTTCGTCGACGCACTGGGCGATCACCGCCGGACGCCGGTCGATCATCGCGTTGAAGACGGTACGGGCCTCGTCGTAGCCCGTGTCCCCAGGGGCGAACACGTCGCCGACCAGTTCCTCGCGCAGCGCGGCGAGAGCCGTGCCGGCCTTTGATGGGGAGGCCATTGGGGCGCCCCCTTTCGTGCAGGGGCAGGTGGTTCCAGCGTAGGCGGGGTGGGGGCTTCGGTCCTGCCAGGCGGGGGGACGTTCCCGAATGGTCACAACCGGGGCGTGCCGCGCCGCGCTGCGGCAGGCGCGGCACGCCCGTGACGCGTCGGTCAGCCCCCGTACGCCCCCGACGCCGTCAGCCGCAGGGCCGTGTCGATCAGCGGGACGTGGCTGAAGGCCTGCGGGAAGTTGCCCACCTGGCGCTTCAGGCGCGGGTCCCACTCCTCGGCGAGCAGTCCGAGGTCGTTGCGCAGCGCGAGGAGCTTCTCGAACAGCTTGCGGGCCTCGTCGACGCGGCCGATCATCGCGAGGTCGTCCGCCATCCAGAACGAGCAGGCCAGGAAGGCCCCTTCGTCACCGGGGAGGCCGTCGACGCCCTCGCTGTCGCCCTCGGTCGGGTAGCGCAGGATGAAGCCGTCCGGCGTGGACAGCTCGCGCTGGATCGCTTCGATGGTGCCGATGACCCGCTTGTCGTCCGGCGGCAGGAAGCCCATCTGCGGGATCAGCAGCAGGGAGGCGTCCAGCTCCTTCGAGCCGTACGACTGCGTGAACGTGTTGCGCTCCTTGTCGTAGCCCTTCTCGCACACGTCCCGGTGGATGTCGTCGCGCAGTTCGCGCCAGCGGTCCAGCGGGCCGTCCGCGTCGCCCGACTCGATGAGCTTGATGGTGCGGTCCACCGCGACCCAGGCCATGACCTTGGAGTGCACGAAGTGGCGGCGCGGGCCGCGCACCTCCCAGATGCCCTCGTCCGGCTCGTCCCAGTGGTCCTCCAGGTAGCGGATGAGCTTGAGCTGGAGCAGGGACGCGTAGTCATTGCGGGCCAGGCCCGTCATGTGGGCCAGGTGCAGGGCCTCGGTGACCTCGCCGTACACGTCGAGCTGGAGCTGGTGGGCCGCGCCGTTGCCGACCCGCACCGGCGCGGAGTTCTCGTAGCCCGGCAGCCAGTCCAGCTCGGCCTCGCCCAGCTCCCGCTCGCCCGCGATGCCGTACATGATCTGAAGGTTCTCGGGGTCGCCCGCGACCGCCCGCAGCAGCCACTCGCGCCAGGCACGGGCCTCCTCGCGGTAGCCGGTGCGCAGCAGCGAGGAGAGCGTGATCGCGGCGTCGCGGAGCCAGGTGTAGCGGTAGTCCCAGTTGCGGACGCCGCCGATGTCCTCGGGCAGCGAGGTCGTCGGGGCGGCGACGATGCCGCCGGTCGGGGCGTACGTCAGCGCCTTCAGCGTGATCAGCGAGCGGACGACGGCCTCGCGGTAGGGGCCGTGGTACGTACAGTGCTCCACCCACTCGCGCCAGAAGTCCTCCGTGGCCTGAAGCGATGCTTCCGGCTCCGGCAGCGCGGGCGGCTGCTTGTGCGAGGGCTCCCAGGAGATCGTGAACGCGATCCGGTCACCCGGGGCGACCGTGAAGTCGGAGTACGTGGTCAGCGACTTGCCGTAGGTCTCGCAGTCGGTGTCGAACCACACCGAGTCGGGGCCCGCCACCGCGACCGTGCGCCCGTCGTGCTTGTGGACCCACGGCACGACCCGCCCGTACGAGAAGCGCATCCGGAGGGCCGAGCGCATCGGGACCCGGCCCGAGACGCCCTCCACGATCCGGATCAGCTGCGGCGCGCCGTCACGCGGCGGCATGAAGTCGGTGATCCGGACCGTGCCGCGTGAGGTGTCCCACTCGGACTCCAGGATCAGCGAGTCGCCGCGGTAGGTGCGCCGGGCCGCGGTGGGCGGCTCGGCGTCGGCGGCATGCGCGGGCCCCAGGCGCCAGAAGCCGTGCTCCTCGGTGCCCAGCAGGCCGGCGAAGATGGCATGCGAGTCGAAGCGGGGCAGGCACAGCCAGTCCACTGTGCCGTCCCGGCAGACCAGGGCGGCGGTCTGCATGTCTCCGATGAGTGCGTAGTCTTCGATGCGCCCGGCCACGTGCAACTCCAGTCGAACGGCCACGTCACCCCCTGGGAAAAAAGGGGGCTGTCGCTAGTGCGGTCAAGGGGTCGTTGTAATACGTCGTTGAGCGGTCAAGCAAAACAGTCGTTGTGCCGCTGGGCAAAACGACGATCTCTTCTCAACGAACTGACGAGCTCACGTTGTTCCGGGGCTTACGGGCGGGGGGTGGTGCCGTGTTGCCGGGCGCGCTCGGCAGTGAATGTCCGAGCAGGATACGACGCACGTAGATGATCTGTGTGCCGCTCCGGGCAACGCGGGTGGGCCGAACGGGTGAGCAGCCGGTAAGAAACCCGTGACGGGTGAGCGTCTGTGTCGACGTGTGCGCGGAGCGTGGTCGGAAGCCATCCCCCCGAGGCGCTGATACCCTGGTAGCCCGTGGACCGGTGGTGGACAAAACCCCCGACCGCAGCGACGGCGACGCCGGGAATCTCCGGTCACAGCGCCGCCCCGCACCCCAGATCGCGACCACGGGAGCCCCCTCTTGGCCATGCCGCCGAAATCTACGACGACCAAGCACATCTTCGTCACCGGGGGTGTCGCCTCCTCTCTCGGCAAGGGCCTGACGGCCTCCAGCCTGGGGATGCTGCTCAAGGCCCGGGGCCTGCGCGTCGTCATGCAGAAGCTCGACCCGTACCTGAACGTCGACCCCGGCACGATGAACCCCTTCCAGCACGGAGAGGTCTTCGTCACCAACGACGGCGCCGAGACCGACCTGGACATCGGACACTACGAGCGCTTCCTCGACCGTGACTTGGACGGCAGCGCCAACGTCACTACAGGCCAGGTCTACTCCACGGTGATCGCCAAGGAGCGGCGCGGCGAGTACCTCGGCGACACCGTGCAGGTCATCCCGCACATCACCAACGAGATCAAGCACCGCATCCGCCGCATGGCCACCGACGAGGTCGACGTGGTCATCACGGAGGTCGGCGGTACGGTCGGCGACATCGAGTCGCTGCCGTTCCTGGAGACGGTCCGCCAGGTCCGTCACGAGGTCGGCCGGGACAACGTCTTCGTGGTCCACATCTCCCTCCTTCCGTACATCGGCCCGTCGGGAGAGCTGAAGACGAAGCCCACCCAGCACTCGGTTGCGGCCCTGCGGAACATCGGTATCCAGCCAGATGCGATCGTGCTGCGCTGCGACCGCGAGGTCCCCACCGCGATCAAGCGGAAGATCTCCCTGATGTGCGACGTCGACGAGGCCGCCGTGGTCGCCTGCCCCGACGCCCGCTCGATCTACGACATCCCGAAGACCGTGCACGGCGAGGGCCTGGACGCCTACGTCGTCCGCAAGCTGGACCTGCCGTTCCGCGACGTGGACTGGACGACCTGGGACGACCTGCTCGACCGCGTCCACAACCCCGACCACGAGATCACCCTCGCCCTGGTCGGCAAGTACATCGACCTGCCGGACGCCTACCTCTCGGTCACCGAGGCGCTGCGCGCGGGCGGCTTCGCCAACAAGGCCCGCGTGAAGATCAAGTGGGTCACCTCCGACGACTGCAAGACCCCGGCCGGCGCCGCCGCGCAGCTCTCGGACGTCGACGGCATCTGCATCCCGGGCGGCTTCGGCGACCGCGGAGTGCTCGGCAAGGTCGGCGCGATCCGCTACGCCCGCGAGAACAAGATCCCGCTGCTCGGTCTCTGCCTGGGCCTGCAGTGCATCGTGATCGAGGCCGCGCGCAACCTGGCCGACATCCCGGACGCCAACTCCACCGAGTTCGACTCCGCCACCGCCCACCCGGTCATCTCCACCATGGCCGAGCAGCTCGACATCGTCGCCGGTGAGGGCGACATGGGCGGCACCATGCGGCTCGGCATGTACCCGGCCAAGCTGGCCGAGGGCTCGATCGTGCGCGAGGTGTACGACGGCAAGGAGTACATCGAGGAGCGCCACCGCCACCGCTACGAGGTGAACAACGCCTACCGCGCGGAGCTGGAGAAGAAGGCGGGCATCCTGTTCTCCGGCACGTCGCCCGACGGCAAGCTCGTCGAGTACGTGGAGTACCCGCGGGACGTGCACCCTTACCTGGTCGCCACGCAGGCGCACCCTGAGCTGCGCTCCCGTCCGACCCGCCCGCACCCGCTGTTCGCCGGCCTGGTGAAGGCGGCCGTCGAGCGGAAGACCTCGAAGTAACACAACAGTTGTACGGTGGCCGGGGCGTTCGCATTCAAAAGGCGGCGCCCCGGCTTCTCTTTGAGCACGTGCGGAAGGACTGGGCATGACGATCAAGGACACCCCGGAGGAGTGGGAGATCCGGGGGACGGAGACCCCCTTCGTGGGCAACAAGACCTCCGTGCGCACCGACGACGTGGTGATGCCCGACGGCAAGGTCGTCCGCCGTGACTACCAGGTCCACCCCGGCTCGGTCGGTGTGCTCGCCCTGGACGACGAGGGCCGGGTCCTGCTGATCAAGCAGTACCGCCACCCGGTCCGGCAGAAGCTGTGGGAGATCCCGGCCGGCCTGCTCGACGTGCCCGGCGAGAACCCGCTGCACGCGGCGCAGCGCGAGCTGTACGAGGAGGCGCACGTCAAGGCCGAGGACTGGCGGGTGCTGACCGACGTCTACACCACTGCCGGCGGCTGCGACGAGGCCGTGCGGATCTTCCTGGCCCGCGATCTGTCGGAGGCCGAGGGCGAGCGCTTCGAGGTGGAGCACGAGGAGATCGACCTGGAGTACGCGCGCGTGCCCCTCGACGAGCTCGTGCGGGGCGTGCTGGCGGGCGAGCTGCACAACAACTGCCTGGTGGTGGGCGTGCTTTCGCTGGTCGCCGCGCAGGCCTCCGGCGGTTTGGACAGCCTGCGCCCAGCGGACGCGGCTTGGCCTGCTCGCCCCTTCGAGGCGTGACGTTTGCGAGGTGCGCCCTTGCCGAGCCCGGTCGTTGCGCGGTGCCGGTCGTGTGGTGGCTGGTCGCGCCCGCGCGGCGGCAGCCGCAGAATCGACGCAGCCTCGCGCCCCTTTGCGGCGTTGCCAGGCCGTCGGTCCTATGATCCGTTGATCCGATCGAGGGAGTCTCGATCCGTCGCCGCCGCGCTCCTCCCGGAACGTTGCAGAGCGTGAACTAGGCTCTGAAAATGCCCGAACCGGAGTCCCGGCGGGCTTTGCGCGTGCGGTGGGACGGGAGTGTGGCCCGTGACGGATCAGGCGGTGGACACGAGCGGCGTTCAGCTGTCGGCCGAGGGTCAGTTCCTGGGCCGGACACGGGAGTTGAAGGAACTCCGCGCCGACATCGAGCGGGCGGGCCTGGACACCCTCTCCGGCAAGAAGGCGCCACGCGCGCGCGTGCTGCTCATCGCGGGCCGCCCCGGCTCGGGCCGCACCGCGCTCGCCGAGGAGCTCGTACGCCAGGTCGCGGACCGTTACGACGGGGTGTTCAAGGCCCGCCTCAGCGAGCCCGACGGCACCCCCGTCCCCGTCGAGCGCGCCGCCCGGGAACTGCTCACCGCCCTGGACCGCCCCACCCCGGCCGGCGCCGCCGAGGACGACCTCACGGCGGCGCTCCGCGAGGCCCTCGCCGACCGCAGCGCGCTGCTCCTGCTCGACGACGCGGTGACCGCCGACCAGGTCGACGCCCTCCTCCCGGACACCCCGGAGTGCCTGGTCGTCGCCGTCTCCGACGGCCCGCTCACCGGCATCTCCGACGTCCGCCCCTGCACGCTGGGCGGCCTCGACACCAAGTCCGCCCTGGAGCTGCTCACCCGGCACACCGGCTCGGTCCGCATCACCGTCGACCCCCGGGCCGCCGAGGGTCTCGTCGAGGAGTGCCAGGGCCACCCCGCCGCCCTGACGCTGGCCGGCGGCTGGCTCGCCGCCCGGCCGAAGGCCGCCGTCGCCGACCTCGCCAAGCACCTGCACGCCGAGAGCGACGAGGGAACGCCCCTGACCCGGGTCTTCCGCCTCGCCTACGGCTCCCTGCCCAGCCCCGCCGCCCGGATACTGCGGCTGCTCTCCCTCGCCCCGGCCGGCCTGGTCGACCCGCACACCGCCTCCGCCCTCGCCGGCTGCTCGGTGGGCGGCGCCCGCACCACCCTGGACGACTTCGTCGCCCTCGGCCTGCTGCACGCCGTGGAGTCCCCCCTCCCGCAGTACGAGGTGCCGGCCTGTCTGCACCCGTTGCTGAAGTCCCTCGCCGAGTCCCAGGACCGCCCCGCCGAGCTCCAGCTGGCCCGCGCCCGGATGCTGGAGCGGACGCTACGGCTGCTCCAGTCCTGCCGCGCCATCACCGAGACGGACAGCGCCGAGGCCCGGGAGAAGCTCCAGGGCATGCCCCGCTCGCTGCGCTTCCCCAGCCCCCGGGCCGCCGAGGACTGGCTGCGCATCCGCAGGCCCGCCCTGCTGGCCTCGGCCCGCCTCGCCGTCGCCGACGGGGAGCTCGACACCCTGGCCAGGCGGCTGATGTCCCAGCTGGTCAGAGCGATGGTCGCGCACTTCGGCACCCAGGCAGCCGCCCCCGACCTGTACGGCATCCACCGGCTCGTCCTGGACGTGGCCGAGCGCCGGGAACTGCCCCGGGAGAAGGCGGCGGCGCTGCTGAACCTGGGGGACCTGGACGCGCAGACCGGGCGCACGACCGACGCGCTGGCCCGCTATCGGGCCGCGCTGGACGCCGGACGCCAGGCAAATGACCCGTATGCGACCGGCCGCGCGATGGAATCCGTAGGCGGCGCGCATCTGGAGCTCGCGGACTACGACCGGGCCGCCGACTGGTTCGGCCGCGCCCTCGCCCAGCGCCTGGCCCGGGGCGAGCGCGCGGACGCCGCCCGGCTCTACGGCCGTATCGCCGCCGCGCACACCTACGCGGGCCGGTACGGCGAGGCGCTGCGGGGCTGGCGGGCCGCGGTCGCCGGATATCGCAAGGAGGGCGATGTCCCCGCCCACGCGCGGGCGTTGAGCGAGCTGGCGCGGGTCCAGGAGTACGCCGGACGCCCCGAGGAATCGCTGCGCACCTGCCAGGAGGCGGTGGAGTGGGCGCGGCGCGCGGAGGACGTACGGCTGCAGGCGGCGCTTCAGCTGAGGCTCGCCGACACGCTGGATCACCTGGGCGATCCCACCGCGGCGGCGCTGCACCGGGGGGCCGCGGAGCGGCTGCTGGGGGAGGAGGTTGCGGAGCCGGAAACGGAACCGGAGCGGCCTGATCCTTCGAAACAAGACGCTGATGCCTGCGAAATCCGTAGTACACCCGCAGAAGATTGATGCAATGAAAGGCTAGACAGCGGGAACACCTTCATTAGACTGGCTCTGCCGCACCTTCTCCTGCGGTGTCTCCCGGTGTGCTCATGCATGCCTGGGTATGTGTTGTATTGCCCCACATCCACTGAGCCAAGGACCGTGATCGACGTGAAGGTCGGCATCCCCCGCGAGGTCAAGAACAACGAGTTCCGGGTGGCCATCACCCCGTCCGGCGTGCACGAGCTGGTGCGCCACGGCCACCAGGTCGTCATCGAGCAGGGCGCCGGTGTCGGCTCGTCGATCCCGGACGAGGAGTACATCGCCGCCGGCGCCACGATCCTCGGCACCGCCGACGAGGTGTGGGCCGCCGCCGACCTGCTGCTGAAGGTCAAGGAGCCCATCGCCGAGGAGTACCACCGCCTCCGCAAGGACCAGACGCTCTTCACCTACCTGCACCTGGCCGCCTCCAAGGAGTGCACCGACGCGCTCATCGAGTCCGGCACCACCGCCATCGCCTACGAGACCGTCGAGCTGCCGAACCGCGCCCTGCCGCTGCTCGCCCCGATGTCCGAGGTCGCGGGCCGCCTGGCCCCGCAGGTCGGCGCCTACCACCTGATGCGCTCGGTCGGCGGCCGTGGCGTCCTGCCCGGCGGCGTCCCCGGCACCCAGCCCGCGCGTGCCGTCGTCATCGGCGGCGGCGTCTCCGGCTGGAACGCCACCCAGATCGCCGTCGGCATGGGCTTCCACGTCACGCTGCTCGACCGCGACATCAACAAGCTCCGCGAGGCCGACAAGGTCTTCGGCACCAAGGTCCGGGCGATCATGTCCAACTCCTTCGAGCTGGAGAAGGCCGTCCTCGACGCCGACCTCGTCATCGGCGCGGTGCTCATCCCGGGCGCCAAGGCCCCGAAGCTGGTCACCAACGAGCTCGTGGCCCGGATGAAGCCCGGAAGTGTCCTTGTCGACATCGCGATCGACCAGGGCGGCTGCTTCGAGGACTCCCACCCGACCACGCACGCCGAGCCGACCTTCCAGGTCCACAACTCGGTCTTCTACTGCGTCGCCAACATGCCCGGCGCGGTGCCCAACACCTCCACCTACGCGCTCACCAACGCGACGCTGCCCTACATCGTCGAACTCGCCAACCGCGGCTGGGTGGAGGCGCTGCGCCGCGACCCCGCGCTCGCCAAGGGCCTCAACACCCATGAGGGCAAGGTCGTTTACCGCGAGGTCGCCGAGGCGCACGGACTGGAGCACGTGGAGCTCGAGACGCTGCTCGGCTGAGCCGCTGACCTCGACGAACGGCTAAGTCACCTTTTCATAAAGGCGATACGTCAACATGGCGTGTCAACGACGCGCACCCGGCCGGACCTTGCCCGACAAGGTCCGGCCGGATGTGTGTATGGTCACTTTGCGGCTCTCGGTCAACTCGCCTCGAACGTAACCCTTTGGTCGATTCGCACACCGGTGAAACCTGCTGTGCGACGGCCGTACGCCCTTGACAGAGAGATGTTTCATTGCCGACACATCCGGCCGGGTCCGGCGGATTGTGTTGCTGCGGACGCCCGACACGCCATAGAGTCGCCGACTGTCGGCATGGTGCCACGCTGACCTGTCTAGAAGTTTCCTGGTCACCAAGGAGGTAAGACGACTTGTGAATGAGTCGACATTTACTCCCGGGGGTGGTCAACCAGGAATGCCGGTACGGGACCAGGGTCCCGCGGGGTTCGAGGCTGTCGGCTCCGTGGCGGTGCGCACCTTCGCAGCCCACCAGAGTCACCAGACGACAGGGACGACTCTGTCAGCACACCAGAGCATGGATGGCCATCACGTGAACGCCATGGCCGGCGACGGAAGTGGCGCGCCCCACAACCACTTCGCCGACTACGACGAACTGCCCGAGGGGCACTTCTACGACCCCGACGCCGAGTACGAGCCGGATCCCGAGTACGCGGCCACGCTCGCTCCCGACGCTGCCCGTCAGCGCCGCGAGCGCATCGGCCCGACCGGTCGCCCGCTGCCGTACTTCCCGATCCCGGGCCCGCTGACCGACCACGGCCCCGCGAAGATCATCGCGATGTGCAACCAGAAGGGCGGCGTCGGCAAGACCACGTCGACCATCAACCTGGGTGCCGCGCTCGCGGAGTACGGACGCCGGGTGCTGCTCGTGGACTTCGACCCGCAGGGCGCGCTGTCGGTGGGTCTCGGTGTCAATCCGATGGAGCTCGACCTCACCGTCTACAACCTGCTCATGGAGCGGGGCATGGCGGCCGACGAGGTCCTGCTCAAGACCGCGGTCCCCAACATGGACCTGCTGCCGAGCAACATCGACCTGTCGGCGGCGGAGGTCCAGCTGGTCTCCGAGGTCGCCCGCGAGTCGACGCTGCAGCGGGCCCTGAAGCCGCTCATGGCCGACTACGACTACATCGTGATCGACTGTCAGCCGTCACTCGGTCTGCTGACCGTGAACGCGCTGACGGCCGCGCACAAGGTGATAGTGCCACTGGAGTGTGAGTTCTTCGCCCTCCGTGGTGTCGCCCTGCTCACGGAGACCATCGAGAAGGTCCAGGAGCGGCTCAACCCCGAGCTGGAGCTCGACGGCATCCTCGCCACGATGTACGACTCGCGCACGGTGCACAGCCGAGAGGTCCTGGCCCGCGTGGTCGAGGCGTTCGACGACCACGTCTACCACACGGTCATCGGGCGCACGGTCCGCTTCCCGGAGACCACGGTCGCCGGTGAGCCGATCACCACGTACGCCTCCAACTCCGTCGGTGCCGCCGCCTACCGCCAGCTCGCCAGGGAGGTGCTCGCCCGGTGTCACGCCGAGTGAGTCTGCCGGGGGCCGACGAACTCTTCCGTACGACAGGGGGAATGGCGCTCCAGCCGTCCACTCCGCGGCGGGGGGTCAACGGCGACGCCAGGGTGCCCGCTCCCGCCGGCGAGAGCGACGCAGCGGCGGCGGCGGAGGACGCACCGCAGTCCGTGCCCGCGCAGGGCGGGGACGGCGACGGGGCGGAGCACGTGGCCACGGAGCCGGCCGAGGCCGGTGAGTCCCGCAGCCGGGGCACCGCGGCGGAGCGCTCCACGCGACGTCAGGACGAGCAGGAAGGTTCTGCCGCCGCCGCACCGCGCAAGCAGCGGGGCGGCGGCAGCAGGGCGGCCGCGCGCCGGCCCAGCGGCCGGGAGCGGCACGACGAGAAGATCACCGTGTACGTCTCCGCCGAGGAGCTCATGGATCTGGAGCACGCGCGTCTGGTGCTCCGCGGCGAGCACGGGCTGGCCGTCGACCGCGGGCGCATCGTCCGCGAGGCGGTCGCCGTGGTGCTGGCCGATCTGGAGTCCCGCGGGGACGCGAGCATCCTCGTACGACGGCTGCGCGGGCGGTAGCGGTAGCCTGCGGGGGCCATGACCTCGAACGACGCTCCCGTCCCCGCCGGCGCCGCTGCCGGCCGTCGGCGTGCGCTGGGGCGGGGGCCGGGGGCGCCCGAGGCACCTGAGGTGGCTGAGCTTCCTGAGACGCCTGAGGTTTCTGAGCCGGTCGCGAAAGAAGCGGAAGAACCCGACGATGGCGTCTTCAAGGTCCGCCTCGCCAACTTCGAAGGCCCCTTCGACCTGCTCCTCCAGCTGATCTCCAAGCACAAGCTGGACGTCACCGAGGTCGCGCTGTCCAAGGTCACCGACGAGTTCATGGCGCACATCCGGGCCATGGGACCGGACTGGGACCTGGACCAGACGACCGAGTTCCTGGTCGTCGCCGCGACCCTGCTGGACCTCAAAGCCGCCCGGCTGCTGCCCGCCGCCGAGGTCGAGGACGAGGCCGACCTGGCCCTGCTGGAAGCCCGTGACCTGCTCTTCGCCAGGCTCCTCCAGTACCGCGCGTACAAACAGATCGCGGACATCTTCAACCAGCGCCTCGACGAGGAGGCCCGCCGCTACCCCCGTACCGTCGGCCTGGAGCCGCACCACGCCGAGCTGCTGCCCGAGGTCGTCATCAGCATCGGCGCGGAGGGGTTCGCGAAGCTCGCCGTGAAGGCGATGCAGCCCAAGCCCAAGCCGCAGGTGTACGTCGACCACATCCACGCCCCGCTGGTCAGCGTGCAGGAGCAGGCCGGGATCGTCGTCGCCCGGCTCAAGCAGCTCGGCGAGGCCAGCTTCCGCGCGCTCGTCGAGGACACCGACGACACCCTCACCGTCGTGGCGCGATTCCTGGCCCTCCTGGAGCTGTACCGGGAGAAGGCCGTCGCCCTCGACCAGGAGACCGCGCTCGGGGACCTGATCGTGCGGTGGACCGGCGGCGAGGGCGACGAGACGCCGAAGGTGACCGACGAGTTCGACCGACCGCCCGAGCCGCCCAAGGAGGACAAGGCGTGAGCGAGCAGACCACCGACGTACCGGCCGGGCTGCGTACCGTCGCCGACCTCGCACTCAAGCCGGCTCTGGAGGCCGTCCTCATGGTCGTGGACGAGCCCGCGACCGAGGAGCACCTGGCGAAGATCCTCCAGCGGCCCAAGCGGCAGATCGGCGACGCGCTGCGGGAGCTGGCCGACGAGTACACCGTGCAGGGGCGCGGCTTCGAGCTGCGGCTCATCGCCGGGGGCTGGCGTTTCTACTCCCGGCCCGAGTTCGCGGCGGCCGTCGAGGGCTTCGTCCTGGACGGTCAGCAGGCCCGGCTCACCCAGGCGGCGCTGGAGACGCTCGCGGTCGTCGCCTACCGTCAGCCGGTCAGCCGCAGCAGGGTCTCCGCGGTGCGCGGAGTGAACTGCGACGGTGTGATGCGCACCCTTCTGCAGCGGGGTCTGGTCGAGGAGGCGGGCACGGAACCCGAAACAGGTGCGATCCTGTACACGACGACGAACTACTTTCTGGAGCGGATGGGCCTGCGCGGTCTGGACGAGCTCCCGGAGCTCGCGCCCTTCCTCCCGGAGGCGGAGGCGATCGAGGCCGAGACACTGGAAGGGGTTCCGTCGTCCGATCCGGACGCTCCTGACGCGCCGGACGGCCAGGACGCAGACGACTAGACGGAAATTTGATGCGAAGCAGCAGCGGCAGGAACAGCAGCGGAAACAACGGCGGGAGCCGTGGTGGCAACAGCGGCGGCCGCGGCGGGAACAGCGGTGGCCGCGGGAATTACCGCGGCGCCGGCAACTCCCGTGACGACAAGCAGGGCGGCCGGCCGAAGAAGCCGCGCCCCGAGGAGCGCCAGTACGACGTGGGCCCCGGCGCCTCTCCGCAGGGTCCGAAGTCCGGGCGCGGCGCTTCGGCGCGCGGCGGCGCCAAGGGCGGGCCGAAGCAGGGTGGCACCGGGCGCGGCCGTTGGGTGCCGGCGACCTCCCGTGAGTACGAGGCGCGGGCCGAGGAGCGCAACCGGGAGCGGTACGCGAACAAGAAGGACGTGAAGCTCCCCAAGACCTTCCCGGGCGCCGAGCAGGAGGGCGAGCGGCTCCAGAAGATCCTCGCGCGCGCGGGCTACGGCTCGCGGCGGGCCTGCGAGGAGCTCATCGAGCAGGCGCGGGTCGAGGTCAACGGCGAGATCGTCCTGGAGCAGGGCAAGCGCGTCGACCCGGAGAAGGACGAGGTCAAGGTCGACGGCCTGACCGTCGCGACCCAGTCGTACCAGTTCTTCTCGCTGAACAAGCCCGCCGGTGTCGTCTCCACCATGGAGGACAACGAGGGCCGGCAGTGCCTCGGCGACTACGTCACCAACCGGGAGACGCGGCTCTTCCACGTCGGGCGGCTGGACACCGAGACCGAGGGCGTCATCCTGCTCACCAACCACGGCGAGCTGGCCCACCGGCTGACCCACCCCAAGTACGGCGTGAAGAAGGTCTACCTCGCGCACATCGTGGGCCCGATCCCGCGTGACCTGGGCAAGCGGCTCAAGGACGGCATCCAGCTGGAGGACGGGTACGCGAAGGCGGACCACTTCCGGGTCGTCGAGCAGACCGGAAAGAACTACCTCGTCGAGGTCACCCTGCACGAGGGCCGCAAGCACATCGTGCGCCGGATGCTGGCCGAGGCCGGCTTCCCGGTCGACAAGCTGGTGCGCGTGGCGTTCGGCCCGATCACCCTGGGCGACCAGAAGTCGGGCTGGCTGCGCCGGCTGTCCAACACCGAGGTCGGCATGCTGATGAAGGAAGTCGACCTCTAGACGCTCCTGAGCGATGCGTTTTCGCTCCCTCGCCGGTCTGTACTCATGACCGGCGAGAGGAGTGGCCATGGGCGCGACGACGGACCGCGACGAGTTCGTGCGGCTCACCGACCCGTACCGGCGCGAGCTGCTCGCGCACTGCTACCGGATGACGGGCTCGGCCGACGAGGCCGAGGACCTGGTGCAGGAGACCTATCTGCGGGCCTGGCGGTCCTACGACGGCTACGAGGGCCGGGCGTCCCTGCGCACGTGGCTGCACCGGATCGCCACCAACACGTGTCTGACGGCCCTGGAGAGCCGTACGCGGCGTCCGCTGCCCACGGGGCTCGGCGGCCCGTCAGAGGCGCCTGAGGAGCCGCTGAGGGCCCCTGCGACGGACGTCCCGTGGCTCCAGCCGCTGCCGGACGCGCTGCTCGACCCCGCGACGGTCGTGGCCGCGCGGGGCAGTCTGCGGCTCGCCCTGGTCGCCGCGCTCCAGCATCTGCCCGCACGGCAGCGGGCCGTGCTCATCCTGCGGGACGTGCTCGCCTGGCGGGCGCCCGAGGTCGCGGCCCTCCTCGACACCTCCACCGCCGCCGTGAAGAGCAGCCTCCAACGCGCGCGTGCCCACCTCGACGAGGTCGCGCCCGACGAGGATCTCGTCGTGGAACCCGACGGCGCCGCCGACCGCGAGGTGCTCGACCGGTACATGGCCGCCTTCGAGAACGCCGACATGGACGCCCTCCTCGCGCTGTTGCGGGACGGCGTCGAACTGGAGATGCCGCCCTACCTCGAGTGGTTCCGCGGCCAGAAGGACGCGCTGCGCTTCCTGGAGCCACGCGCGCGTGCCAAGCGCGGGCTGCGGATGCTGCCCACGCGCGCGAACGGGCAGCCGGCGGCGGCGATGTACGAGCGGGGCGTCGACGGCGTCCTGCGCGCGCACTCCGTACAGGTGCTCACGCTCCACGGCCGGGAGATCGGGCGGATGACGGTCTTCCTCGACCCCTCGCTGTTCGCCTCCTTCGGGCTGCCGGAGGCGCTGTCGTGAACGCGGGGGAGCTGCTGGAGCGTTCGCTCGCCTATGCGCTCGGAAGCGTCGCCGGGGCGGAGTCCATGGGGCTCGGCCGGGGCACGCCGTGCGCCGAGTGGGACCTGGGGGAGCTGCTCGGCCATCTCGACGACTCCCTCGACGCGTTGTACGAGGGGCTGACCGGCGGCCGGATCGGACTGCTGCCGCAAGCCGACCGGGAGTGCGGCTTCCGCACGCGCGCGTGCGCCGTGCTCGGCGCCTGGGCGGCCGGCGCCGAGGGCCAGGTGCTGGTCGGCGAACGGCCGCTGGACGTACAGGTGATGGGCGCGGTCGGCGCCGTCGAGATCGCCGTGCACGGCTGGGACGTCGCCCAGGCCTGCGGCAGGGCCCGCCCGCTGCCGGTGGCCCTCGCGACCGATCTGCTGCCCGTCGCCCGGTGCGTGGTCGCGGCGGAGGACCGGGGAGTGCGGTTCGGGGAGCCGGTCGCGGTGGCGGTCTCCGCGCCGCCCGACATCCGGCTGCTGGCCTTCCTGGGCCGCCGCGATTCCTTTCCACGATGAGCCCGGTCTGCCTTCCGTGAACGACACTCACGGAAGGCACCACGATGACCGAAGCGACCGAAGCACTCGCAGTCCCCCTCCGGGAAACCCATGCCCCACCCGCCCCACCCCATCGCGTCTGGACCGTCGCCCTCGCCGGGCTCGGCGCCCTGCTGTGCGCCCTCGACATCGTGGTCGTCTCCACCGCGCTGCCCGCGCTCCAGGCCGACTTCGGGGCGAGCCTGTCCGAGCTGGAATGGACGATCAACGCCTACAACCTCGTGTTCGCCTGCCTCACCCTGACCGGCGCCGCGCTCGGCGACCGGTTCGGGCGGCGGCGGATGTACGTGGCCGGGCTGGCCGTCTTCACGCTCGCCTCGGCCGCCGCGGGCCTCGCCGGCGGCTCCGGCCAGCTCATCGTCGCCCGCGTCGTGCAGGGCGCCGGCGCCGCCGTGCTCCTGCCCCTCACCCTCACCCTGATCAGCGAGGCGTTCCCGGCCGAGAAGCGGGGCGTGGCGATCGGCGTCTGGGGCGGGGTCACCGGGCTCGGCGTGGCCGCGGGACCCCTGCTGGGCGGGGCCGTGACCGAAGGCCTGTCCTGGCAGTGGATCTTCTGGCTGAACGTGCCCCTCGGGCTGGTGATGCTGCCCCTGGCCGCCCGCAAACTCACCGAGAGCTTCGGGCCGCGCCCCCAACTCGACATCGTGGGCCTGGTGTTGGCGGCGGTCGGGCTGACCGGCCTCGCCTGGGCGCCGGTGCGGGCCCCCGAGGCGGGCTGGGGGAGCGCCGAGGTCCTCGTCTCGCTGGCCGTGGGGATCGTCTTCGTGGCCGCCTTCCTGAGGTGGGAGCACAAGGGCGCCCGGTATCCGATGCTGAGGCTCGCCCTCTTCAAGAACCGCCGGTTCTCCACGGCCAACGCGGCGGCTTTCCTGGGCTTCGCCTCGCTGATCGGTGCCCTGTTCATGATCACGCAGTTCTTCCAGACCGGGCTCGGCTACGACCCCCTGAAGGCGGGCGTGCGCATCCTCGTCTGGACCGCCACCCCGCTGCTGATCTCCCCGATCGCGGGTGCCCTCGCCGACCGGTTCGGCACCCGGCCCTTCATGCTGGCCGGCCTGCTCCTCCAGGGCATCGGGCTCGCCCTGCTGGCCTGGCAGGTGGAACCCGGCGTCGGCTACGGCAGCCTCGTCGGGCCGCTGATCGTCGCGGGCGTCGGCATCTCCATGGTGTTCCCGAGCGTGGCCAACGCCGTGACCTCCGCCGTCCCCTTGGGCGACGCGGGCGTGGCGGCCGGCGTCAACAACGCGCTGCGCGAGCTCGGCGGGGTCTTCGGTGTCGCCGTGGCCGCCGCGGTCTTCACGACGTACGGCGGCTACGGCTCGCGGACCGACTTCCTCGACGGCTGTGGACCCGCGCTCTGGGCGGCGGCCGGCATCGCGGCGGTCGGCGCCGTGGTGGCGGTGTTCGCGCCGTCCCGGGCCGCCGTGGAGTGAGTCTCCTGTGCCGCCGGGACGCGGCCGTCCTGTGCCAGCAGGCGCCGCATGGTCTCGGCGGCACGGACGGCCGCGGTGCCGCAGCAGTTGTTGAAGAGCACGTGCAGCGCGTCGACCCGCCCGGCCAGGGAGCGCAACCGGGGCAGCCACTCGGCGAGTTCGGCCTCCCGGTACTCCCACCGGAACCGGTCCTCCTTGCTCCCCGTGCCCCAGGACGCGCTGCGGCCGTGGAAGCGGACCACGGACAGCCGCCGTGAGGTGACGGGGGCGACGGGCGGGATCGAGGAGGGGAGCGTCTGCGTCATGTCGACGGCCACCGCCGCCATGCCGTACCGGGCGAGCAGGGCGGCGGTCACGTCCGCCCACTCGCTGCGCCACCAGCCGGGATGCCGGAACTCCACGGAGACGGGCCAGCCGGCGGTCCGCTCGGCGCACTCCCGCAGGAACGCCCCGGCCCGCTGCCCCGGCCGGAACCAGGGCGGGAACTGGAACAGCACCCCGCCGAGCCGCCCGGCCGCCCGCAGCGGCTCGATCCCCTCGGTGAAGCGCGCCCACACCGCGTCGAGCACCGCCGGGTTCCCGGGGTCGGCGGGCAGCCCGCCCGGCATCACCGCACTCCGGGTCGGATGACCGGTGAGCAGCGAGAACGCCTTCACGTCGAAGACGAAGCCGGCCGGCGTCCGCTCCGCCCACAGGGCGCTGGTGCGGGCGTCCGGCAGCGCGTAGTACGCCGAGTCGACCTCGACGACCGGGAACCGCTCGGCGTAGTGCCGCAGCCGCCCCTCGGCGTCCCGCCGCCCCGGCGGATACCAGCCGCTGCCGGTCAACGCCCGGTCCGTCCACGAACACGTGCCTACGAGGATCTCGCCCATGCGGATGCGGTTACCCGGGTTGTGCGAACTCACCCGGCCTCTTTATAGTCTGACTGACTATTAAGAGAGGTGGGGGTGGATGTGGCCGAGTACGACAAGTACGCCTACGAACCCTTCGCCGTCACCGTCGACCTCGCCGTCCTCACCCTCCGCGCGGGTGCCCTGCATGTCCTGCTCGTCGAGCGCGGACAGGAGCCGTACGCCGGACACCTGGCACTGCCCGGCGGCTTCGTGCAGCCCGCCGAGTCCGCGGAGACGGCCGCCCGGCGCGAACTCGCCGAGGAGACCGGCCTGTTCGACGTCTCCGGGCTGCACCTGGAGCAACTGCGCACCTACAGCGAGCCCGACCGCGACCCCCGGATGCGGGTCGTCTCCGTCGCCTTCGCCGCGCTGCTGCCCGACGCACCCGAACCGCACGGCGGCAGCGACGCGGCCGACGCCCGCTGGGTGCCGTACGACACGGCCCGGCCGCTCGCCTTCGACCACGACCGCATCCTCGCCGACGCCCACGAACGGGTCGGCGCCAAGCTGGAGTACAGCTGCCTCGCCACCGCCTTCTGCCCGGCCGAGTTCACCCTCGGCGAGCTCCAGCAGGTCTACGAGACCGTCTGGGGCACCACGCTCGACCGGCCCAACTTCCGCCGCAAGGTGCTCGCCACGCCCGGCTTCGTCGAACAGGTCCCCGGCGCCGCCCGGTTGACCGGCGGCCGCGGCAAACCGGCCGCCCTCTACCGCGCGGGACCGGCCACCGCCCTGCACCCGCCCCTCCTCCGACCGTCCCGGGAAGGACGTCCCGCATGACCGCCACCACCGTCAAGAAGCGCGCCGCGACCGGCACGCTGATCGGGCTCGCCCTGGGGGACGCGCTCGGATTCCCGACCGAGTTCAACGACGTCCCGTCGATCCTCGCCAAGTGCGGGCCGTGGCGGGAGATGCCGCTGCCGACGAAGGCGTTCGTCTCGGACGACACCCAGATGACGCTCGCTCTCGGGCGCGGGCTGCGGACCGCGATGGACCGCGGGCTGCTCGGGCCGCTGCGGCTGGAGCGGCCGCTGCGCGAGGAGTTCGTGGACTGGTACCAGTCCCCGGAGAACAACCGGGCGCCGGGACGCACGTGTCTGACCGCCTGCGAACTGCTGAAGGACGAGAGCCGGCTCTGGCAGGACGCCAGCCAGATCCACTCCAAGGGCTGCGGCGCCAACATGCGCGTCGCCCCCCTCGGACTCGCCCCCGGACTGAGCGACGAACAGCGGTCCGGCGCCGCCCAGTTGCAGTCCGCGCTGACCCACGGGCATCCCACCGCGCTCGCCGCCTCCGACCTCACCGCGCACGCCGTACGGCTGCTCGCGCAAGGGGCCGAGCCGACCGGGCTGATCGGGCTGCTGCGGTCGTACGCCCTCGACAACCGCACCCGCTACCAGGAGCGTTGGCTCGGCGACCTGTGGACGCGGAGTCAGGACCCCACGCCCGAGCACTTCATCGCGCGCGGCTGGGACGAGTGCCTCGCGATCCTGGACCGGCTGCGGGACGCCGTCCGTACCGCCTCGCCGGAGACCGACCCCTGCCTGGCCACCGGCGCGGGCTGGATCGCCGAAGAGGCCCTGGCGACCGGGCTGTTGTGCTTCCTGCTCTTCGTCGACGAGCCGGTGACGGCGCTGCGGCGGGCCGCGTGCAGCTCGGGCGACTCCGACTCGATCGCCTGTCTGACGGGCGCGTTCGCGGGGGCGTACCACGGGGCCGACGCCTGGCCCGTGGAGTGGGCGGACCGGATCGAGTACCAGAGCGAGCTGGTGACGCTGGGCGCCCTGTGGGATTAGGCGAGCCGGATCGAGTCGCCCTCGACCGTGATCTTCTTCTCGGCCAGCGGCTGGGTCGCCGGCGGGTGGGCCACCGAGCCGTCCTTGATGCTGAACTTGCTGCCGTGGCAGTTGCAGTTGATGGTGCCGCCCGAGACGCTCGCCACCGGGCACTGCTGGTGGGTGCAGATGTTGGTGAAGGCCTTGAACTCGCCCTTCTCCGGCTGGGTGACGACGACCTTCTCGTCCTTGAAGATCTTGCCGCCGCCGACCGGGATGTCGCTCGTCCGCGCCAACTCGGTACCGGGGGAGGCCTCGACGGTGTCGGAGCCTGAGTCGTTCTCGTTGCCGTACTCGCTGCACCCCACGGTGAACGCCGCCGCGCCCGTCGCGAGGAGCACCGAACGCCGCGTCGGGCCTTGCATCGTCATGTCGTCACTCCGAAAGTGCGGAAGAACCAGAGGGCGGAGGTCAGCCAGATGATCGTGAGCACGGCGAAGACGAGCCCGCCGACGATCGGCAGCAGCCAGTTGGGGAGGCGCTCCGAGCGGAGCAGGAGCATCTTGGCACTGAAGGCCCCGAAGAAGAAGCAACCCAGGAGGGAGTGCCAGAAAACGCGCGTTTCGTACGTCTGATAGCCGAGCGCGTAGAGGCAGTGCACCGCCACCGGCACCGCCACCAGGAAGGCCGCGCGGCCCGACCAACGGTGCAGCGTGCCCGACCAACTCGGGCCGGGCAGCTTGCCGTACATCATCAGCGCCGAGGTGAGCTGGACCAGCGCGAAGAAGATCGCGACCGTCGCCAGCCAGGACTTCACGGCTCCCGTGCTGCTGAAGCCGGCGAGGTTGAAGGCGGTGCCCGCCGGGTCGTGGACCTTGCCGTACACGCCGAGGCCGACCGCCACCGCGGCGGCGACCAGGGCCGGGACCAGATAGCGGGCCGCGCTCGGCCGGTGATGGTCGGGGGGCGGACTCGGGAATCCCTGTGTGGCGGAGTTCGGGTCGACGGTCATGGTCGGCTCCCTGGGACGGGCTGGCTGGCGGTCAGGGCGTGACGGGGCGGGCCGTGAGCTGCTGTCCGTCGACCGTCACCGCGCCGGTCTCCGGGTCGATCTCGGGTGCGGGGGAGGGCTTGCCGTTCTTCGTGAGGATGCCGACCTGGGTGCCGTCCTTCAGCACGATCCAGCCGCCGTCGAACTTCGCGCTCCGCACGGTCGCCGTCGCCCGGTACAGACCGGACGGCTTGATCGCCTTGTCCGCGGTGAACGAGTAGTGCCCGCCGCCGATGTCGACCGTTCCGCTGATCCGCTTGCCCTGCTTGAGTGTGCCGTTCAGCTCGGCGCCGGCCTTGCCGGTGAGCTTCATCGTGCCGTCGTCCTCGACGTCGCCCTTGAGCCACGACTCCTTGTCGTGGCCGTCGCAGAAGTACGCGATCGCCCGGCCGTCCCGCAGGGACACGGCGACCGCGGAGGAGTCGTCGTCGGTGCGGCCGGCGTAGTCGGCGTTCGGGATCGGCGACTTCGAGGGCGACGGTGAGGGCGAGGGGGACCGGGTCGTGGGCGGCGGTGAGGCCTTGGGGCTCGGTGACTTCTCCACATACGACGAGGGTTTCTTCTCACCCGTCGTCGCGTTGAGCGACAGCATGAACAGGCCTAGCAGCAGACCCGCGAGAAGAGTGAGCAGCGGTCCGGAACGCTTCATGAAAGGGGCCTCCCCCGAGGCGGGTTTCCTGTCATGAGAGCGGAACACCGGCCCCGAGTCCAGGGGCGCATCGGTGTGTTTTCTCCCCAAGTAGCGGAGCTGTGACATTCGGGTGACATTGTCAGGGTCCGCACTCCCGAAAGGCTTTTGATCATGGCGGGAAACGATCTCGGTGGCCTGCTGGGCACTCTGCTCGGCTCGGGCAACAGCTCCGACGGGGGCAACATCCTGGGCGCGCTGCTCTCCGCCCTCGGCAAGCAGGGCGGCAACGGCGGCAACCCGCTGGGCGGCCTGCTCGACACCCTCGCCAAGTCCGGCCTCGCCGAGCAGAAGGAGTCCTGGCTCGGCAGCGGCGAGAACAAGGCGGTGACCGGCACCCAGATCCAGCAGGCGCTTCCCGACGACACCCTCCAGCAGGTCGCCAAGGAGGCCGGTGTCTCCCCGGACCAGGCCGCCGACGCGCTCGCCCAGGAACTGCCGCAGGCCGTCGACCGGCTGACCCCGAACGGCGAGGTGCCCGCGTCTCTGGAGGAGCTCATCCAGCAACAGTCGCTGTGAATCGGTCCCGGGTGTCTCAGGGGGCGGGCGCCACGCACCCGCCCCCCGCGGGCTGACTAGGCTGGATGCACCAAGAGCCGTACATCAGCAAGGAGCATCGCCGTGGCGGTACGAGCGGTCCGGGGCGCCGTCCAGCTCGAACGGGACGAGGCCGGTCACATGGACGAGCAGGTCGGAGCCCTTCTCACCGCCGTCCTGGAGCGGAACGACCTCACTGCCGACGATCTGATCAGCGTCTGGTTCACGGCCACACCGGACCTGCACAGCGACTTCCCGGCCGCCGCGGCCCGCAAGCTCGGCGCCGGATTCGCCGACGTACCGCTGATCTGCGCCCAGGAACTCGACATCGAGGGCGCCATGCCCCGGGTCGTACGGATCCTCGCGCACATAGAGTCCGACCGGCCCCGCGCCGAGATCAACCACGTCTACCTCGGTGCCGCCGCCGCTCTGCGCAAGGACATCGCCCAGTGAGGACCGCACTCGTCATCGGCACCGGACTCATCGGCACCTCCGCCGCGCTCGCGCTCGTCAGCCGGGGCGTCACGGTCCACCTCGCCGACCACGACCCCGAGCAGGCCCGTACCGCCGCCGCGCTCGGCGCCGGCACCGACGAGGCGCCCGAGGGGCCCGTCGACCTCGCGATCGTCGCCGCCCCGCCCGCTCATGTGGCCGGCGTGCTCGCGGACGCCATGCGGCGCGGCCTCGCCCGCGGCTACATCGACGTGGCCAGCGTCAAGGGCGGTCCGCGCCGCGAGCTGGAGGCGCTGGGCCTGGACCTCACGTCGTACATCGGCACGCACCCCATGTCCGGCCGGGAGAAGTCCGGCCCGCTGGCCGCCACCGGCGACCTCTTCGAGGGCCGCCCCTGGGTGCTGACGCCGACCCGGGACACCGACACCGAGGTGCTGAACCTCGCCCTGGAGCTGGTCTCGCACTGCCGTGCCGTGCCGGTGGTCATGGACGCCGACGCCCACGACCGCGCGGTGGCGCTGGTCTCCCACATGCCGCACCTCGTCTCCAACATGGTCGCCGCACGCCTGGAGAACGCCGAGGAGTCCGCCGTACGGCTGTGCGGGCAGGGCATCCGTGACGTGACCCGGATCGCCGCCTCCGAGCCCCGGATGTGGGTCGACATCCTGTCCGCCAACCCGGGGCCGGTCGCCGACCTGCTCTCCGACGTCGCCGCCGACCTGGAGGAGACGGTGCAGGCCCTGCGGGCGCTGCAGTCCTCCGACGCGGACAAGCGGGACGTGGGCGCCGTCGGCATCGAGGACATCCTGCGGCGCGGGAAGGCCGGCCAGGTGCGGGTACCCGGCAAGCACGGCTCGGCGCCGCGGGCGTACGAGGTCGTGGCCGTCCTCATCGACGACCAGCCCGGTCAGCTGGCCCGCATCTTCGCGGACGCGGGACGGGCCGGGGTCAACATCGAGGACGTACGCATCGAGCACGCGACCGGGCAGCAGGCGGGCCTGGTGCAGCTGATGGTGGAGCCGCAGACGGCGCCCGTCCTGTCGGCGGCGCTGCGCGAGCGGGGCTGGTCCATCCGGCAGTGAGCGCCCCGGCCCTCCGCCCGTAAGGAGGCCTCTGGCGAGCCAGTACCCTTGTGCGGGGCCCTCGAGCGCCCCGCAACCCCACCACACCGCACCAGGAAGGTGTCCTCCCGTGGAAAACGGCGCCGCCCAGCCCGTGATCGTCGCCATCGACGGTCCCTCCGGCACCGGCAAGTCGAGCACGTCGAAGGCCGTCGCCGCGCAGCTCGGTCTGAGCTACCTGGACACCGGCGCCCAGTACCGGGCGATCACGTGGTGGATGGTGACCAACGGGATCGACATCGAGGACCCGACCGCGATCGCCGCCGTGGCGGGCAAGCCCGAGATCGTCTCCGGCACCGACCCGGCGGCCCCGACGATCACCGTCGACGGCACGGACGTCGCCGGACCGATCCGCACCCAGGAGGTCACCTCCCAGGTCAGCGCGGTCAGCGCGGTGCCGGAGGTGCGGGCCCGGATCACCGAGCTGCAGCGCTCGATCGCCGCCGGCGCGGAGCAGGGCATCGTCGTCGAGGGCCGGGACATCGGCACCACCGTGCTGCCCGACGCCGACCTCAAGATCTTCCTCACCGCCTCGCCGGAGGCGCGCGCCGCCCGCCGCAGCGGTGAGCTCAAGGGCGCCGACGTCAACGCCACCCGCGAGGCCCTGGTCAAGCGGGACGCGGCGGACTCCAGCCGGAAGACCTCGCCGCTCGCCAAGGCGGACGACGCGGTCGAGGTGGACACCACCGAGCTCACCCTCGCGCAGGTCATCGAGTGCGTCGTCACCCTCGTCGAGGAGAAGCGGGCCGGGAAGTGACCGCACCTTCACTACGCGGCGCCGAGGTCGGGCGCCGTATCGGCGTCGGCCTGATGTACGGGCTGTGGAAGCCGCGCGTGCTCGGCGCCTGGAAGGTGCCCGCGTCCGGCCCGGTGATCTTCGCCGTCAACCATTCCCACAACATCGACGGCCCGATGGTCATGGGCGTCGCGCCCCGGCCGACACACTTCCTGATCAAGAAGGAAGCGTTCATCGGCCCGCTCGACCCGTTCCTGCTCGGTATCGGCCAGGTCAAGGTCGACCGCTCGGGCACCGACCGCACGGCCATCACCCAGGCCCTGGACGTGCTGTCCGCCGGGGGAGTCCTCGGCATCTTCCCCGAGGGCACCCGCGGCGAGGGCGACTTCGCGGCGCTGCGCGCCGGGCTCGCCTACTTCGCCGTCCGCAGCGGCGCACCGATCGTCCCGGTCGCCGTACTGGGAAGTTCCGACAAGCGCGGACGGTTGATAAAGGGGCTGCCCCCGCTGCGCAGCCGCGTCGACGTGGTCTTCGGTGACCCGTTCGAGGCGGGCGACGGCTCGGGGCGGCGCACCCGCAAGGCGCTCGACGAGGCGACCGAGCGCATCCAGAAGCAGCTCACCGCGCACCTGGAAAACGCCAGGCGACTGACCGGTCGCTAGGCGACACTGAGTAGTGGACCAGCCCGGAGAAACCGGATGGTCCACCGATCACCACGATGAACGACGAGGTACCGACTTCATGAACGACCACATCCACTCCGACGGCTCGGGCGAGCAGCACGACCACGGAGCGCTTGGCGACGCCGAGTACGCGGAGTTCATGGAGCTCGCCGCGGAAGAGGGCTTCGATCTCGAGGACGTCGAGGGCGCGATCGAGGAGGCCGGTCACGGCCCGCTGCCCGTCCTCGCCGTCGTCGGCCGCCCGAACGTCGGCAAGTCGACCCTGGTGAACCGCATCATCGGCCGCCGCGAGGCCGTCGTCGAGGACAAGCCGGGCGTCACCCGCGACCGCGTCACCTACGAGGCCGAGTGGGCGGGCCGCCGCTTCAAGGTCGTCGACACCGGCGGCTGGGAGCAGGACGTCCTCGGCATCGACGCCTCCGTCGCCGCCCAGGCCGAGTACGCGATCGAGGCCGCCGACGCCGTCGTCTTCGTCGTCGACGCCAAGGTGGGCGCGACCGACACCGACGAGGCGGTCGTACGACTGCTGCGCAAGGCCGGCAAGCCCGTGGTGCTGGCCGCCAACAAGGTCGACGGGCAGAGCGGCGAGTCCGACGCGGCCTACCTGTGGTCCCTCGGCCTCGGCGAGCCGCACCCCATCTCCGCGCTGCACGGCCGCGGTACCGGCGACATGCTGGACGCCGTCCTGGAGGCCCTGCCGGAGGCCCCCGAGCAGACCTTCGGCACCGCGATCGGCGGCCCGCGCCGCATCGCCCTCATCGGCCGCCCGAACGTCGGCAAGTCCTCGCTGCTGAACAAGGTGGCCAACGAGGAGCGCGTCGTCGTCAACGAACTCGCGGGCACCACCCGGGACCCGGTCGACGAGCTGATCGAACTCGGCGGCGTCACCTGGAAGTTCGTCGACACCGCCGGTATCCGCAAGCGGGTCCACCTCCAGCAGGGCGCCGACTACTACGCCTCGCTGCGCACCGCGGCCGCCGTCGAGAAGGCCGAGGTGGCGGTCATCCTGATCGACGCCTCCGAGAACATCTCCGTCCAGGACCAGCGCATCGTCACCATGGCGGTCGACGCGGGCCGCGCGATCGTCCTCGCCTACAACAAGTGGGACACCCTCGACGAGGAGCGCCGCTACTACCTGGAGCGGGAGATCGAGACCGAGCTCGGCCAGGTCGCCTGGGCGCCCCGGGTCAACGTCTCGGCGCGCACCGGCCGGCACATGGAGAAGCTGGTCCCCGCGATCGAGACGGCGCTGGCGGGCTGGGAGACGCGCGTCCCGACCGGTCGGCTGAACGCCTTCCTCGGTGAGCTGGTCGCCGCCCACCCGCACCCGGTCCGCGGCGGCAAGCAGCCCCGCATCCTCTTCGGCACCCAGGCCGGCACCAAGCCGCCGCGGTTCGTGCTCTTCGCCTCCGGCTTCATCGAGGCCGGCTACCGCCGCTTCATCGAGCGCCGCCTGCGCGAGGAGTTCGGCTTCGAGGGCACCCCGATCCATATCTCGGTGCGGGTGCGCGAGAAGCGCGGCGCCAAGAAGAAGTAGGCGCGGCAGGCGTACGACATGCCGAAGGGCGGCCCCCGTGGAGACGGGGGCCGCCCTTCGTGCTCGCTTCCTCACAGGCCCCGGCGCTGACCCGGTGGCAGCGCCGGCACGTGCTGCACCATCGTGCCGTGCTGGCCGACCTGGCCGACGCGCTGCCACTGCGACTGCTGCCCGACCCGGGCGCTGTGCGCCCCCGCGCTGTAGGCGCTGTACGAGCTGCTGAACGACCCGGGCCGGTACCCGCCGTACGACTCCGAGCCCTGTGGGAGGTTCCCGAAGGCCGTGAAGTCCAGCTCGTCCTCGCCGCTGCGGTCACCCGGCAGAGTCCGGAAGGACCTGACGTACTCGGCGTAGAGCGCGTCGTAGATCGGCGTGGCCGATGGGCCGCTCAGCGGGTCCGGGGCCGACCGCGACGACGGGATCGACTGGAAGGGCGGGCGGCGGGGAACCTCGTATGCGTGCACGTATGTCCAAACGACCGCGGTGTTCAGGAGATGCGGTCGCGTTCAGGCGCACGGAGGGGCGTCGGGCTCAGGTCCCCGCGAGCGGGAGGGCCGAGGCGACCAACTTGCCGTTGGCCGCGGCCTTGTCGATCGCGCCCCGCAGCAGGTCCTCGCGCGGCTGACGGCCGATCGACCCCACCGGTGCCGCGAACATCAGCACCTGCTGGTGCTTGTTGGCGGCGGCCCGCCAGCCCTCGGTGACCTGCAACGGCTGGTGCGCCTGCCACCAGGCCACCGGCTGGCCGCCGTTCGCCGACGGCTGGAGCACCGCGTGCAGCTGGCCCATGGCGAGCAGCACCGACCAGCCGTGCAACACCGGGGGCACCTCGGACAGTTCGGTGACCGGCATGAACCCCTGCTCGATGAGGAGCGGCAGGAAGTCGTCGCCGACGCCGGTCGCGCCCGGGCGCACGATGGGGCCGGTCGGCTCGACGACGAGCGCCGGGTGCAACTCCCCGGCGATCAGCACCAGTCCGCTGGTGACGCCGAGCACCGCCTGCTCGGGGACGACCTTGTCGGGCTCCAGGTCGACGCTGTCGCCGGTGATGGACCGCACGGCTCCCTGGAGCTGCTCCTCGGTGACCTGGACGACCTGCGAGGGCAGGCAGGTGGCGTGGGCGAAGGCGAGGACCGCGGTCTCGTCGCCGATGAACAGGACGGTGCTGGTGCGCTCCGCTTCGGAGTCGCCCGGGGTGCGGCAGGACGTGCAGTCGTAACTGCCGGGGGCGTTGTCTCCGGCGAGCAGCCGGTCGGCTTCTTCGTCGCCGATCTCGGCGCGAACTTCGTCGCTGACGTCGAGCAAGCGCGGCACGGGTGACTCCCTCAGGAAGCGGTGCCCGGGTGGGTCCCGGGCTCATGAAGAAGACAACGGGTGATCTGTGGCGGGAGTCACGCTCCAGAGCGAACGGAATCGAACCATCCGGCGCAACGGGTCACCGGCGGGCCGGAATCCGGCACTCAGGGTCAAGTACTCGGAAATCAGAGGAAGTTGGTTGCGTGAAGTGGGTCACAGATCGTCGAGCCGATTGGTCGACAAATCAGGAAATCGGTGAATGAAGTGGGTGGCCGAAAAAAGTCGATACCGGGGGTAACGGTGAACTGGCCTGGAATGACAAGCAGTTGGTTGATACCGGGCGGTCACCCTCTCTACATTCCTCCGCCGTGTGCAACGAGTACCGGTACTGCGAGAGGGAACTTCATGTCCGAATGCGCCGATACCACGCACGACAACGCTCGTAAGACTCCGGTCCGTACGACGGCGGTCCTCGCCGGGGCGGCCCTGCTCGCCCCGCTCGGACTGCTCGCCGCGACCGGCAACGCCGCAGCGGCGGACGACGGAGTCTGGGACCGCATCGCCCGGTGCGAGAGCGGCGGCAACTGGCACATCAACACCGGCAACGGCTACTACGGCGGGCTCCAGTTCTCCGCCGGCACCTGGCGCGCGTACGGCGGCACCGCCTACGCGGCGACGGCCGACCGGGCCACCAAGACCCAGCAGATCGCGATCGCCACCAAGGTCCAGCGCGCCCAGGGGTGGGGCGCCTGGCCGACCTGCTCCGCCCGGGCCGGGGCGCACGGCAGCGCCCCCTCGGCCACCACCCAGTCCGCCCCCGCCAAGCCGTCGAAGACGCCGGCCCGTTCACAGAGCCACACCGGCCGCGGCGCGTCCCGCGGCGACTACACCGTCCGCGCGGGCGACACGCTGAGCACGATCGCCGCCCGCCACGGGACCACCTGGCAGCGTCTCTACGCCGCCAACAAGGCCGTCATCGGCGGTGATCCCGACCTGATCGTGCCCGGGCAGCGACTCGAACTCTGAGCCGCTCCCCCCCTCCTGGGCACGGGGCTCCACCCGGACGGTCCGCCGACCGGGTGGGGCCCCTGATCGCGCCGGTCGCGTAGCGACGGCCGCACGGGGCGAGCCGCTTAGCGTGGGCCGATGTACCGCAAGCTTCTCGCCGTGGCCTGTCTGCTGACCGCGCTCGCCCCCGCCCTCGCGCACGCGGCCCCACCGCCCCCGATGCCCGGCCCGCCCCCGACGACCGTGCCGTACGACTGCGCCCGCGACGGCTGGCCCTGGAGCTGCGTCGCCGAGTGCGAGAGCGGCGGCCGCTGGCACGTCAACACGGGCAACGGCTTCTACGGCGGACTCCAGTTCTGGCAGCCCACCTGGGAGGAGTTCGGCGGGCTGACGTACGCCCCGCGCGCGGACCTCGCCACGCGGGCGCAGCAGATCGCCGTCGCCCAGGAGGTGCTGGCCGTGCAGGGCTGGGAGGCCTGGCCGGTCTGTGCGCGCCGCTACGGGCTCCAGGGCCGGATGCACACGGTGAAGCCCGGCGACACCCTCTTCGGGCTCGCCCGCGAGTACGGCGTCGCGGGTGGGTGGCGGGCGCTGTACGAGGCCAACAAGGACATGATCGGGCGCTCGCCGGGGCGGCTGAACCCGGGGACGTTGCTGGTCATTCCGAAGGGTTCGGGCGGCGCGCAGAGCGCGGGCCGGGCTGTGGCCGTGTTCGGGGCGCCTCTCGCCCCGGTTCCCGTTCGGCCGCCTCTCCGCTGAACACGACCGCGCCGCGGCGCAGTTCGTAGGCGAGGACGGGCGCGTGCGCGGCTGTGCCGTCGCGCAGGGCCGGTGGCAGGCGTTGTTCCGCTACGACCACACAGGCGTCGAGACCGGCCAGCAGGGCGTACGTGCGGGCGGCGACCGTGGGGGACATGCCCTGCGTGGGCTCGTCGACGAGGAGTACGCGCGCGCGGGTCAGCAGGGCACGGGCGAGGGCGAGCATGCGCTGCTCGCCGCCGGAGAGGGTGCCGGCGCGGCGCGGGAGGAGGGCCTCCAGCTGGGGGTACGCCTCGAAGGCGGGGGCGTGGGCGGGCGCGGCCAGTTCGAGGTTCTCGCGGACGGTGAGGGAGCCGAACACCGCCTGGCGCTCGGGGACCAGGCGCAGCCCGCGGCGGGCGCGTTCGTGGGCGGGGACGCGGGTGATGTCGATGCCGTCCCAGACGACGGCACCGGCCGACAGGGGGACAGTGCCGGCGAGGGCGCGCAGGGTGGTGGTACGGCCGGAGCCGTTGCGGCCGAGGAGGACGGTGAGGCCGGGGGCCGGGGCGGCGAGGGTGATGCCGTGGAGGGCCTCCAGGGGGCCGTAGCGCACGCGCGCGTGGCGTAGGGCGAGGGTGGTCATGCGGAGGGCTCCTGCGCGGCGAGGGTGTCCAGGACGTGTTCCGGTGGGCCGGAGGCGATGATGCGGCCCGCTGCCATGACATGGACGACGTCCGCGAGGTCGGCCACGAGGTCGAGGTCGTGCTCGACGACGAGCAGGGCGGTGCCGTCGGCGGCGAGGGCCTTCAGGACGCGGGCCAGCGCGGTCACCTCGGCGGTGTCGAGGCCGGCGGCGGGTTCGTCGAGGAGGAGGACGCGGGGGTTGCCGGCCAGGGCTCTGGCGAGTTCCACGCGGCGGAGGGTGCCGGTGGGGAGGTCTGCGGCGGGGAGGGTGCTGAGGGGGCCGTCCAGGGCGAGGAGTCTGAGGGCCTGGTGGGTGGCGGTGGCCGGGTCGGGGGTGTGGGTCTGTTCGGCGCCTACCCGGACGTTCTCGGTGACGGTGAGGGTGGGGAAGACGGCGAGTTGCTGGAAGGTGCGGGTGATGCCGAGGCGGGTGCGTTCGTGGGCGGGGAGGTGCGTGATGTCCCGGCCGGCGTAGCGGATCTGGCCGTGGGTGGGGTGGTGGGTGCCGGCTAGGCAGTTGAAGAGGGTCGTCTTGCCGGCGCCGTTGGGGCCGATGACAGCGGTGATGCGGCCGGGGTGGAGGGTGAGGTCGATGCCGTCGAGGGCGGTGAAGGTGTCGTAGCGGGCTTGGAGGCCGTGGGTGGTGAGCACGCGGCCTGCGGCCGCGTGGGGTTTCCCGCCCGCACCGACCGTGCGGCTTTCGTGGTCGGGTGCGGGGGGCCCTGGTGGGGGCGGAGCGCCTTCGGCGGGTGCGGGTGTGGGTGCACCTTGGCTCTTGTCTGTGTCGCTCATGTTGGCTTTCTGGTCAGGTGCGGCAGCTCGGGGATCGGTTGAAACCGTTTGTTGTCGCGTTGTCCTGACCCGTTTCCGTACCTCCACCCCCATCGCCGTCAACCGCACCCCCCTCCGCAACCGCAGCCGCCCCGCCCCCCTCCTCAGCGCCTCGTACGGTCCTCCCGGGAACCGGCCCACCAACACTGCCAGCACCCCGATCAGGGCCGCCGCCACCCCGCCCCTCGCCCCCGCGTCCAGACCGACCAGCAACGCCGCCGCGGTCAACGCGCCCAGCGTGCTGTCGGCGCCCAGGACCGTGACCGCGGCGAACCAGAGGAGGCCGCGGACGGGGTCGAAGGCGCCGGGGTCGAAGGCGCGTACGCCGATGCCGAGCATGCCGCCGCCCAGGGCCGCCAGCGCCGCGCCCGCGACGAACGCCAGCAGTTTCAGGCGCGGTACCCGGACGCCCGCCGCCGACGCTCCCGCCTCGTGGTCCCGCATCGCGGCCAGGGCCCTGCCCGTACGGCCCGTGCGGAGCAGGCGGGTTGCCCACAGGGCCGCCGCGAGGAGAACCAACTCCAGGACGTAGTAGGCGCGGTCCCCCTCGAAGCCCGCCGGGCGGCCCAGCGTCAGGCCCGCCGTGGCGTACGGCTGGGCGAAGACGAAGCGGCTCACCCCCACGCCCACCGCGAACGTCGCCAGCGCCAGGGCCAGGCCGCGGCGGGTGATCGCCGGCCAGCCGGTGAGGAGCCCCAGGGGGGCCACCAGGAGCACCGCCAGGGCCAGTGCCGCGAGTTCGGGGAGCCGCGGCAGCCCTGGAAAGCGGCCCGTCGCCAGCAGCGCCGTGAACAGGGCGCCCAGGCCCGCGTACGCCGCCTGGCCGAGTGAGATCTGGCCGCCTCGGCCCGTGACCACGACCAGCGACAGCAGCACCACGCCCAGCGCCGGCACCTGCACCGACGTATGCAGGTCCGAGCCCGCGAAGCCCAGGGGGAGGAGGAACAGCACCACGGCCACGATCCACGCGCCCGGCGGCGTCGGCACGCGCGCGGTCGCCGTGCGGGGCAGCGCGTCCCGGGTGCCGATGCCCGGGAGAGCCAGGGCTGCCAGCAACAGGGCCACCACGAAGAGGTTCGCGCCCAGCGCCTGGAGCAGTTGTTCGGCCCAGCCGGAAGGGTGCAGTCGGGTCAGCTGACTCTGGCTCACTCCGATCGCGAGGGCCACCAGGACCGCCACCGGCAGGCTGCGCATCCGCGCCGCCACCGCCACCGCGACGACCTCCATGACCAGCAGCGGCAGACCGTACGGGTCCAGGCGGACGTACGGCGCCAGCAGCACGCCCGTCAGACCCGCCGTGAACGCACCGAACGCCCAGCCCGCCGCCGCCACCCGGTCCGCGTCGATCCCGCCCAGCACGGCCAGCCCGCGGTCGTCCACCACCGCGCGCAGCTCACGGCCGAAGCGCGTCCAACGGATCACCGCCCCCACACCCGCCGCCAGCACCAGCACGACCGCCAGCTGGCCCCACGGGTCCGACGACACCAGCTCCGGCGCGTCGTCCCGCGCGCCCTGGCCCCACAGCAGCGCCGCCCCGCCCACCAGCAGCACGAACACCCCGATGGACGCCACCAGGGTCTGGGCGGGGTCGCCGCCCAGGACCGACAAGGGGCGGAAGACGAAACGTTCCAGGACCACCCCGAGCCCCGGCGCCAGCAGCAACAGCGTCACCGCCGCCCCCGCCCACAGCGGCCAGCCCCACTCCACCACGCACTGCCGCAGCACATACGCGCACACCATCGCGATCGCCCCGTGCGCGAAGTTGAGGACACCCGTCGCGTGGTACGTCACGATCAGGCCGATCCCGGTCAGCGCGGCGGCGCTGCCCACCGAGAGGCCGGCGAGCGTCAGGTCGTAGGTGAGGGACGACATCGGCCGCGGGGCTTCAGTCGGTCTCTTCGGCGGGCTCGCAGATGGGGCAGGCGGCCAGCTCGCCGCTCGCCACCAGCTTCGCGTCAACCGGCACGGCCTCCACCTTCCCGGCGACCAGGGGGCAGTCCGCGCGGTGCCACAGCGTGCCGCCCGGCACCATCAGCAGGTCCCCGCTGATCGCGAGGGGAGCCGTCGCCGGCTCCGCGGGAGTCTCCGGCTCGGCGGCCACCAGGAGGCCGTACAGCTCTTCCACGCGCGCGGCGGCGATCGTGTCCCGGCCGTGCGCCAGCAGGACCGCGCCCGCGACGATCAGCGCGGCGCCGGGGACCGTGCAGGAGGCCAGGTAGGGGAGCTGGCGTTCGGCGAACCGCTCGCCGGAGACGCCGTACCAGCCGAGGACGCACAGCACCGCGCCCGCGGCGAGCGCGGCCCAGCCGGCCCACTGGGCGGGGTGCACGGTCCGCAGTCGGGCTGTCCGCATCTCCGGCTCCCACATGTCGCGTGCCTGTCCATGTCAGCCAATCTTTTGCACTATGCACTCTGGAAGCTGACCCTGAAAGCACCGGGCGCACATGGCCCGGACCGACACCCGGTGGTGAGCCAGATGGTTCTCGGGAGCGACCGCACATGGGGGAACGGCAGCCGAGGGCTGGTGGCGGTGGTGTTCGTCCTCGCCGCGTCCCTCACGGCCTGCAGCGACGACAGCGGCGGCGGCAGCGACAGCCCGCCGCCCACCCCGACCCCGGAGAGGACGACGAGCGCGCCCGCCAGTCCCTCCGTGAGCGGGCCGGCCGACAGGGCGGCGGCCGAGAAGGAGGTCAAGGAGAACTGGCACAAGTTCTTCGACCCCAAGACGTCCACCAAGGAGAAGCAGGCCGTCCTGGAGAACGGCGACAAGATGGCGCCCGTCCTGGCTGCCTTCAACGGCGACGACCGCGGCGGACAGGTCGAGGCGCAGGTCACCAAGGTGCAGTTCAGCTCGCCGACCGAGGCGACCGTGACGTACACCCTCCTCCTGAACGGCGCCACGGCCCTGCCGGACGCCTCCGGGAAGGCGGTCGAGCAGGACGGCACCTGGAAGGTGTCGGTCACGACGCTGTGCGCGCTGGTCCAGTTGAGCGGGAATGCGTCGGCGTCGGCCCTGCCGGGCTGCTGAGGCCGCGGCCGCGGTGCTGCTGCTCGCCCTGACGGCGGCGTGCGGCAGCAGGCTCCCGGAGAGCGACTTCGAGCACCGTGGCGACCGGACCACCCCGGCCCAGGAGGCGACCCCCATCCGCGTGGGCATCGTCAGCAGCGTCACCAGCCCGGTCGGCGGCGACGCCTTCACCGGGCCCCGAGACGGCGCCAAGGCCTACTTCGACCGTCTCAACGCGCGCGGGGGCATCGACGGGCGCCCGGTCGAGGTGCGGGAGTGCGACGACGGCGGCAGCGGCGTCGGCAACAACACCTGCGTCCACCGGCTGATCGACGAGGACAAGGTCGTCGCCCTCGTCGCCACCACGTCCCTCGACTACGCGGGCGCCTCCCGCGTCTCCCACGCGCGCGTGCCCGACATCGGCGGCCAGCCCATCGGGAACGCCTACGACACCTGGCCGCACCTCTACGGCATCTACGGCAGCCTCGCGCCCCGCGACGGCACCACCGGCTGGGACGGGCGGCAGTACGGCGGCACCGAGGTCTACCGGTACTTCAAGCGCGAGCAGGGGGCCCGCACGGCCGCGGTCGTCTCGTACAACCAGGCCGCCTCCGCCGCCTACGCCCGGCTCGTCGTCCAGGGACTGAAGGCCGAGGGGTACGAGGTGGTCGACGAGCAGGTCGACTTCGCGCTGCCCAACTTCCGTGCCGTCGCGGCCGACCTGAAGGACCGCGGCGTCGACCTCGTGTTCGACGCCGTCGACACCCACGGCAACGCCCAGCTGTGCAAGGCGATGGACGACGCCGGCGTCCAGGTCACCGCCAAGGTCACCAACGTGCAGAACTGGACCTCCACCGTCGCCGACGACTACAAGGACTCCCCGCGCTGCCGCAACGCCCTGTGGGCCACCGGCTCCAGCCGGAACTACGAGGACACCGGCCAGGCGGCCGTACGGGAGTTCCGGGACGCCACCAAGGGCCTGGAAACCCACTCCCAGTGGCAGCTGGAGGGCTGGGCGGCGGCGATGTGGTTCACGGACGCCGCCACGGCGTGTGCGAAGGCCGGGAGCGGCGTCACGCGCGCGTGCGTCGACGACCGCATGAACCGCAGCGAGGACTACACCGCCGACGGGCTGCTGCTCCCGGTCCGCTTCGAACGGCTGGCCGAGCCGCCGAAGACCCGCCGGACCTGTCTGTCCGTGGCCCGCTGGCAGGACGGGAAGGGATGGGTCTCGCAGGGGGACATGAACGACACCTGCTTCGACGTGCCCCAGCTTTCCTATCGCCAGTAAGGCAACCATTGGGCAAAGTCGCGGGTCTGACGAGGCAGTACAGCCGAGGAAGGATCCGTACCGCATGACAACGTTGGCTCGGCCGACGGCACCCCTGCGGGCCGACTGCATCGCCGACTCCGCGGGCGGGCTGACCTTCGACGTCACGGTGGACGCAGGGGGCGGCGCCGCCCACCTCGTGCTGCGCCGGCGTGACGGGCACGAGGAGGTGTTCCTGCCGCTGACCCCGGTCGCCGACGGCAGACTGCGCGCGGCCCTGCCGAGCAGCGTCGGACTGCCGGAGGGCTACTGGGACGCCTACGCGCGCGTGGACGACGACGAGCGGCGGCTGATGCCCGGCCTGATGGATCTGCGGGCCGCCGACGGCCGGGTGCCGTACGAGACCCGGCACGGCAACCTCAGTCTGCGCTGCGGCCGGTAGAAGGCATTGCGGACAGCGGCTGTCCGCGGTCGCTGGCAGACTCGGCCCCATGTTGGAGACCTCGGCACGACTCCTACGCCTGCTCTCGCTCCTCCAGGCCCACCGCGAATGGTCCGGCGCCGATCTCGCCGACCGTCTCGGCGTCACCCCGCGCACCGTGCGCCGGGACGTCGACCGGCTGCGTGAGCTGGGCTACCCCGTCAACGCCAGCCCCGGCACCGGCGGCGGCTACCAGCTGGGCGCCGGCGCCGAGCTGCCGCCGCTGCTCCTTGACGACGACGAGGCCGTCGCCGTGGCCGTCGGCCTGCGCACGGCCGCCGGGCAGGGCATCGAGGGCATCGGCGAGACCTCCGTCCGGGCCCTCGCCAAGCTGGAGCAGGTCCTGCCGAACCGGCTGCGCCGCCGGGTGAGCGCCCTCAACGCCTTCACCGTGCCGATGCTGCGTGGCCCCCAGCCGTCCGGCGTCGACCCGGCGGTGCTGACCGAGCTCGCCCACCTGTGCCGGGACGCCGAGCGGCTGCGCTTCGAGTACAGCGACCACGGCGGCACGCCGACCCGCCGTACCGTCGAACCGCACCGCCTGGTGTGCACCGAGCGCCGCTGGTACCTGGTCGCCTGGGACCTCGACCGCGACGACTGGCGGACCTTCCGCGTCGACCGCATCACCCCCAAGCCGCCGCACGGCCCCCGTTTCGCCCCGCGCACCCCGCCCGCCGACGACCTCGCCGCGTACGTCTCCCGAGGCGTCTCCACGCGCGCGTACGCCGCCCATGCCGTCGTCCGGCTGCTGGTGCCCGTCGAGGAGGCCGCCGAGCGGATCTCACCGAGCGCGGGACAGCTGGAGGCGGACGGACCCGACGCCTGCATCCTGCGCACCGGGGCCGCCAGCCTCGACGTGATGGTCATTCACGTGATGATGACCGGCTTCGAGTTCGAGGTGCTGGAGCCCGCCGAGCTGACCGAGGCGATCAGGACGGCCCACGGCCGGCTTGCTCGCTCTCTGGCTCGGGCTGCGGAGTCTGCGCCGCGTACTCGGGATGGTGCAGATCGAACGCAGGGGACTCGGAGCGGATCCGCGGCAGCGCCGTGAAGTTGTGCCGCGGGGGCGGGCAGGCCGTCGCCCACTCCAGCGAACGGCCGTAGCCCCAGGGGTCGTCGGTGTCGACCTTCTCGCCGTACTTGGCGGTCTTCCACACGTTGTAGAGGAACGGCAGCGTCGAGATGCCGAGCAGGAACGCGCCGATCGTCGAGATCGTGTTGAGGGCGGTGAACCCGTCGGCGGCGAGATAGTCGGCGTACCGGCGCGGCATGCCCTCCGCGCCCAGCCAGTGCTGCACCAGGAACGTGGTGTGGAAACCGACGAACAGCGTCCAGAACTGGATCTTCCCGAGCCGCTCGTCGAGCATCTTGCCGGTGAACTTGGGCCACCAGAAGTAGAAGCCGCCGAAGATCGCGAAGACGACCGTGCCGAACACGACGTAATGGAAGTGGGCGACGACGAAGTACGAGTCGGAGACATGGAAGTCCAGCGGGGGTGACGCCAGGATCACCCCGGTCAGACCGCCGAACAGGAACGTCACCAGGAAGCCGCACGCCCACAGCATCGGCGTCTCGAAGGACAGCGAGCCCTTCATCATGGTGCCGATCCAGTTGAAGAACTTCACGCCCGTCGGCACGGCGATGAGGAACGTCATGAACGAGAAGAACGGCAGCAGCACCGCGCCCGTGACGAACATGTGGTGCGCCCACACCACGATCGACAGACCGGTGATCGCCATCGTCGCGCCGACCAGCGTCAGATAGCCGAACAGCGGCTTGCGGCTGAAGACCGGCAGGATCTCCGTGATGATCCCGAAGAACGGCAGCGCGATGATGTAGACCTCGGGGTGCCCGAAGAACCAGAACAGGTGCTGCCACAGCAGCGCCCCGCCGTTGGCCGACGCGAACACCTGCGAGCCGAACCGGCGATCCGCCTCAAGGACCAGCAGCGCCGCCGCCAGCACCGGGAACGCCATCAGGATCAGGATCGACGTGAACAGCGTGTTCCAGGTGAAGATCGGCATCCGGAACATCGTCATGCCGGGCGCCCGCATCCCGATGATCGTGGTGATGAAGTTGACCGCGCCGAGGATCGTGCCGAAGCCGGCCAGCGCGAGCCCCATGATCCACAGGTCGGGGCCGACGCCCGGCGAGCGTTCCATGCTGTTGAGCGGCGCGTAGGCGAACCAGCCGAAGGCGGCAGGCCCGGACGGCACCAGCAGCGAGCCCATCACGATCAGCCCGCCGAACAGGAAGAACCAGTACGACAGCATGTTCAGCCGCGGGAAGGCCACGTCCGGCGCGCCGATCTGAAGCGGCATCAGCTCGTTGGCGAAGCCCGCGAAGCTCGGCGTCGCGAAGAGGAGCAGCATGATCGTGCCGTGCATCGTGAACAACTGGTTGAACTGCTCGTTGTCGAGGAGCTGCAGCCCCGGCCGGGCGAGTTCGGCGCGCATCAGCAGCGCCATCACGCCGCCGGCCAGGAAGAACACGAACGACGTGATCAGGTAGAGATGACCGATCTTCTTGTGGTCGGTGGTGGTCAGCCAGTCGACGACGACCCGGCCGTGGTTCCTGCGCCGCACGGGTCGCACCGTCGTCTGCACGGTCTCGGTACCCATCGCTCGCTCGCCCCTTCGCTCGTCGCGTCCCGGGTAGCCGTCATGATGCTCGCGTCGCCGCGCACCGCGACAGGGGGCTGCGTGGGTTCTGTGCGGGAAGCGTGTTTTCCTATGTGGCGTCAGCTTCCGTGGCCCCGTGCCGAATCGGAATGGAAAGGCCCCGGAGGTACATCTCCCGGAACCTTTCCGTCTCGCTATTCGAGGAGCGTCCGCGACACGCGGGAATTACGTTCGATTACGCGCGGAAGGCCTAGGGAACCGCTCGTACGTGTGAAGCGAACCCGGGGAAACGACTGTCGGGATCTTGTGACAGAAGCGTGACCGGAGCCGGATCAGTAGCCTAGCGTGGCCGTATGGCACCGATACCGACACCGCCCGCCGAACCCCACGACAACCCGGACGCCTATGTAGGTCTGGAGCAGGGCCGCGCCGAGCGGCTCGCGCGCGAGAAGGGCTGGTCGACGGTCCGCTCGCTGCCGCCCGGAGCGATCATCACGATGGAGTACCGCAGCGGTCGCCTGAACTTCGAGGTGAAGGACGGGCGCGTGGCGCGCTCCTGGAAGGGCTGACCCACGACGACGGGAAAGGCTGACCCACGACGACGGGAAAGGCTGAGCCACGACGACGGCCCCCACTCGGTGAGGAGTGGGGGCCGTCGCTGCGGGGTGGGTGTGTGCGTACCGTCCCCGCTGTCCGCCGGTGGCCTATCCGCCTGTCAGGGGGCGGGCCGCCGAGGCTGTGCCGCGTGCGACGCGGTCGGGATGGGGTGGCCGGCGCGGGCCGACCGGGGTGACCGGGGTGCGCTCCGAGCGGGTCGTGTGCGGGCCCGGGGCCAGGTAGGCGGGCGCCCGGCCGGAGCGGGCCGCGGGCTCGCTCTGCGGCGTGGTGCGCGGCTTGAGGGGTACCGGGACCTCGACCGGCTTGACGGCCGTGGGGACCGCGCGGCGGGCCCGCCAGCGGTCGCGCAGGTCGAAGATGGCCGTCTCGGCGCGGGTGATGAGGGGCTCGCACCAGGGCAGGGCCAGCAGGACCAGCAGACCCGCGGTCCAGCCGAGCATGACGTCGCTCAGCCAGTGCGTACCGAGGTAGACGGTGGCGAGGCCGACGCCGAGCGAGGTCACCGCGGAGACGGCGGACAGCCATCTGCGGGCTCTCGGGGTGGAGGCCAGATAGGCCAGGATTCCCCAGGTCACCACGGCGTTCGCGGTGTGGCCGCTGGGAAATATATCGCCGCCCAGACCCATCTCGTTCGAGCCGATGGTGGTCGCGTAGTGCGGTCCGAGGCGGCCCATGCCGAGCTTGGCGGCGCCCACCGTGATGTTCAGCAGGAGCAGCGAGGCACCGAGGGTGAGCAGCGGGCGCAGGGTGTGCTGCCGCCAGGAGCGCCAGCCCAGCCAGGCCGCGACCATCACCGCGGTCGGGCCGCGCTGGCCGAGCACCACGTAGTAGTCCACGAACCAGTGGATCTCCGACCACTGCTGGTACGGCCGGAAGAACATGACCTGCCAGTCCAGCCGGACCAGCCACGACGTGTCCACCACGAGCCACACGATCGCCAGGTAGAACAGCAGCGTTCCGGCGAGCAGCGCGACCCGGTGCCGGGACATCCGCGGCACGTCGAGATGCGCCGGTCGTTCCGGCTCTCGGTCCAGCCTGGCGAACACCCGGTCCAGACGGGTGAGGTTTCGTTCGGTACGCACCCAATCGACGTTACAGCGAGTGAGCTCAGTTCCCGGTCGAATCCACGGCTTTGTGATGACGATGTGATGTGGGATTCCTCTCAGGAAGAGGTTTATTTCCGAGGAATCCACTATCGGGTCCCGCCCACCCCTTCAATTCCTTTGATCATTCCGGGTTCCGGTTTATTGGCGCTTATGAATTCGTTCACCGAATCATGGGGCGGAATTCTCCCGGCGCTCATCGGGCGCCGCGAGTCGATCATGGCGGGCCCGAGCCGTTCAGCCAGAACGCCCCGTAGACCGCCGAGGCCAGGGCCACGCCGGCCACCACCAGGGCCGCCCGGGACGTCCGCGACCGGGCCAGGGCCAGGGCGAGGGGCAGCAGCAGCGGGAAGGCGGGCAGCAGCAGGCGTGGTTTCGAGCCGAAGTAACTCGACGCGCACAGCGCGAGGGCGGTGACGACACCGGCGTACACCAGGAGCGGCAGCGGCTGGCCCTGGCGTACGCAGACGACGTACAGCCACACCACCAGCCCGACCCCGACGATCAGACCGACGCCGGCGAGAGCCGAGGGGAACGACGTGAACTTGTCGGCGACGAAGCGGGCGAAGGCGTAGCCGCCGTCGAAGCCGTTGCGCCAGCCCGCCTGGACGTCGAGATAGCCGAGGGGGCCCTTGCCGGTGCGGTGGCCGACCCACAGGACGTAGCCGGCGGCGCCGAGGGGGGCGAGGAGCATGCCGAGGGCGCGGCGCCAGGCCGGCGCGCCCCCTGCCGGCCCGTCGCCGGTGGGGGAGGGGGCGCGGGGCGTCTCCGGTGCGCTCTGCGCGGCGGCCGCGCTTCGGTCCCGCACGAACGAGGGAGCTCGGGAGGCGGCCCGGTCCCGCACGAATGAGGGAGTGCGGGCGGTGGCCCGGTCTCGTAGGAAGGCGGCGATGCCCGTCACCCACACCGCCGCGACCACCGCCAGCCCCACCGGCCGGGTCAGGCCGGCCAGCGCCGCCAGGGCGCCCGCCGTCAGCCAGCGGCCCGTCAGGACGGCGTACAGCGACCAGGCGGCGAGCGCGGTGAACAGCGACTCGCTGTACGCCATCGACTGCACGATCCCGACCGGCAGCACCGCCCAGACCAGCACGGCACAGACCCCGGCCCGGCGCCCGTAGACATGGTCCGCGACCGCGAAGATCCCCCAGGCCGCGGCGAGCGAGGCGAGCAGGCTGACGACGAAGCCGGCGTCGGCGTACGACAGCGGTGTCACCGCCGCGATGCCCCGCTCCAGCCACGGGAGGAGCGGGAAGAAGGCGAGGTTCGAGTGCACGTCGCCGTTGGGGAGGCGGACCTCGTAGCCGTACCCCAGCTCGGCGACCCTCGTGTACCAGAGGGCGTCCCAGCGTGCCGTCAGCAGCGTGTACGCGCTCTTGTCGCGCGCCGCGCTCCACAGGGCCAGCGTGAGCAGGCCCAGGGCGCGGACGGCCGCGTACCCGAAGAGGGCCGGGGCCGCGCGGCGCAAGGCGTTCCGGGGGGCCGCCGCGCGCGTCTCAAGATCGGTCACGGGCCCGATTATTGAACGCCCGGTGAACCGCGAGCGCCGCAGGGGCGTGTTCGGGAGTGAGGGAGAGTGGCGTACGCCACACGAGTTCTCCGCGGAGTGTGAGAGGTCCACCACTTGGCCGAGACGCGAACTCGCGTACGCTGACGTGTCACTCGCCTTCGTTGCGCGGGCCGGAGAACCACCGCTCCTCCGGCCGAGATCACGGGGAGTCCCCACCCCGTGTGCCCGCCGAACGCGAGGGAACATCTGGGAGGTACGTACATGTCCGGGACGACCACGGCCGCCGCAGCGCTGCGCCGTCGGGCGGCCGGGGCCGGTGCCAACCGCTGGGTCGTCCTCGTCGTCCTCTGTGTGAGCCTGCTCCTGGTCGCGGTCGACGCGACCGTGCTGCATGTGGCGGTCCCCGCCGTCACCGAGGACCTCAGGCCCGGCGCGATAGAGCTGCTCTGGATCGTCGACGTCTACCCCCTCGTCTGCGCCTCGCTGCTGATCCTCTTCGGCACGCTCGGTGACAAGGTCGGCCGCAGACGCGTCCTCCTGCTCGGGTACGCCCTCTTCGGCGTCGCCTCCGGGGTGGCCGCCCTCGCCGACAACGCGCAGGTGCTGATCCTCGCGCGGGCGCTGCTCGGGGTCGGCGGCGCGATGATCATGCCCGCGACGCTGTCGATCCTCCGCCAGGTCTTCCCCGACCGGCGCGAGCGGGCCCTCGCCATCGGCATCTGGAGCGCGGTGGCCGCAGTCGGCGCGGCGGTCGGCCCGCTGCTCGGCGGCTTCCTCCTCGAACACTTCTGGTGGGGCTCGGTCTTCCTGGTCAACATCCCGCTCATGCTGGTGAGCCTGCCGGTCGGGCGGTTGCTGCTGCCCGAGTCGAAGGGCAGCGGCCAGGGTCCGTGGGATGTGGTCGGCGCACTGATGGCCGCGGCCGGGCTGTTCGGGGTCGTGCTGGGCGTGAAGCGCCTCGGCGGCGGAGAGATCGACGAGATCACCGCGGTGCCGCTGGTGGTGGGCGCGGTGCTGCTGGTTCTTTTCGTACGACGACAAAGGCGCCGGACGCATCCGCTGGTGGACCTGCGGATGTTCGCGCGGCCCGCGTTCTCCACCTCCGTCTGCTGCATCGTGCTGGCGATGCTGGCCCTGGTGGGCCTGGAGCTGATCGCGGCGCAGTACCTCCAGCTGGTGCTGGGGCTCTCCCCGCTGGAGACGGGGCTGCGGCTGCTGCCGTTGACCGTCGCCGCGATGGCGTCCGGACTTGCCGGGGCGCGGATGCTGCGGCGGTTCGGGCCGCGGCGGATGGTGTGCTTCGGGTTCTGTCTGACGGCCGTCGCGGTGCTGACGCTGCTCGGGATGGGCGGCGAGGACAACGCGCCGTTGCTGTTGTTCGGGTTCGTGCTGCTGGGCTTCGGTCTGGAGACGACGCTGTTCGGGGCGTACGAGTCGATGCTGAGCGAGGCTCCGCCGGAGCAGGCGGGTGGGGCGGCGGCGATCGGGGAGACGTCGTACCAGCTGGGCGCCGGGATCGGCATCGCGCTGCTCGGCAGTGTGATGAACGCGGCGTACACGCCTGGGCTGTCGTCCGTGCAGGGGGTGCCGGCGTCGGCTTCTGCCGCGGCGGGGCATTCGCTGGGCGAGGCGTACGAGGTGGCCGGGCGGTTGGGTGGGTCCGCCGGGGAGGCCCTGCGTCGGACGGCTCGGGACTGTTTTGTGCACGGGCTGCATGTGACGTTGCTGGTGAGTGCGGGGTTGTTGCTGCTGGGGGCGGTGATGGCGTTGCGGTTGCCGCGGGTGATGCAGTGCGAGGCGGTGCAGGTCGAGGTGCCTGCGCCCCGGGACGTGATGGAGTCCCGCGTCTCTGCGTAGTTCTCCCACCCGCGCACCGCCCGTGACTGTCGGCTGGAGGGTGGGCGTTTCCTGTGGGGGTTTCGCGTCGTTGGCGGCTGCGGGTAACGTCGAGCACCAGTCCTGACTAGCGGTGCTAGTTTTCTGTGTCGGAGGGTGTTGTCATGTCTGGGGCCTCGAAGCTGCCGCCGTTCGATCCCGCCGATCCCCTCGGCATCGATGATCTGCTGGAGCCCGAGGACCTCGCCGTCCGGGACACCGTGCGCGCCTGGGCCGCGGATCGCGTGCTGCCGTATGTCGCCGAGTGGTACGAGAGCGGGGAGCTGCCCGGGATTCGGGAGCTCGCCCGGGAGCTCGGCGGGATCGGGGCGCTCGGGATGTCGCTGGACGGGTACGGGTGTGCCGGGGCCAGCGCGGTGCAGTACGGGCTCGCCTGTCTGGAGCTGGAGGCCGCCGACTCCGGGATCCGCTCCCTCGTCTCCGTGCAGGGGTCCCTCGCCATGTACGCCATCCACCGCTTCGGCAGCGAGGAGCAGAAGCAGACCTGGCTGCCCCGCATGGCCGCCGGTGAGGTCATCGGCTGCTTCGGGCTGACCGAGCCCGACCACGGGTCCGACCCCGCGTCCATGCGGACGTATGCGAAGCGCGACGGCACCGACTGGGTGCTCAACGGGCGGAAGATGTGGATCACCAACGGGGCGGTCGCCGGGGTCGCCGTCGTATGGGCGCAGACGGACGAAGGTATTCGCGGGTTCGTCGTGCCGACCGACTCAGCCGGGTTCTCCGCGCCCGAGATCAAGCACAAGTGGTCGCTGCGGGCGTCCGTGACCAGTGAGCTGGTGCTCGACGACGTACGGCTGCCCGCGGACGCCGTGCTGCCGGAGGTCGTCGGGCTCAAGGGGCCGCTGAGCTGTCTGTCGCACGCGCGGTACGGGATCGTGTGGGGCGCGATGGGGGCGGCGCGGAGCTGCTTCGAGACCGCGGTCGAGTACGCGAAGACGCGAGAGCAGTTCGGGCGGCCCATCGGCGGGTTCCAGCTGACCCAGGCCAAGCTCGCCGACATGGCGGTCGAACTGCACAAGGGGATTCTGCTCGCCCATCATCTGGGGCGGCGCATGGATGCCGGCCGCCTGCGTCCCGAGCAGGTCAGCTTCGGCAAGCTCAACAACGTGCGTGAGGCCATCGAGATCTGCCGGACCTCGCGGACCATCCTCGGTGCCAACGGGATCTCCCTCGAATACCCCGTCATGCGGCATGCGACGAATCTGGAGTCGGTGCTGACGTACGAGGGGACCGTCGAGATGCACCAACTGGTACTGGGCAAGGCGCTCACCGGGTTGGATGCCTTCCGGTGAACCCTGCGCGGGGCAGGGCCGGTGAGCGGCCCTGCCTCAGCTCTGGTTGAAGAAACCGTCCGTGCGGTGCGCGGCCGGGTCGCCGTTCACGATCTCCGTGTTGGCGGGGGTCAGCAGGAACACGCGGGTCGAGACACGCTCGATCGAACCGCGCAGTCCGAAGATCAGGCCGGCCGCGAAGTCGACGACGCGCTTCGCGTCGGCCGCCTCCATCGCCGTCAGGTTCATGATGACGGGAACCCCGTCCCGGAAGAGCTCGCCGATGGCGCGCGCGTCCCGGAAGCTGTCCGGGGTGACCGTCCCGATCCGACGGCCCTTCTCCTCGGCCACGTCCGAAGCCACCTTGACCCGGGGGTCGGTGACCCAGGCATCCCCGGCCTCGGTCCCTTCGGAGTATCCGTCGTCGTCGTAGTAACGCTCGTCATCGTTGTCGTCAACGAGGCCCAGCCAGGCACTCGCCTTGCGCACCGATCCCATGGACGCCTCCTCTCACAGCGGTCTGTTTTGCTTTCCGCATCCCTATGGTCATCCATGATGCGGACGTCGCGCCAAGTGGATAGACGCCGCGCGGGGGGTTTGTGACGGTACTGGTGCACAGCGAATCCGTACAGAGCCCGGGTGCCCCAAGGGTCGTTTCCCATACGGCTGCTGACTGTGAGTGAAATATGATTCTTCGCGGCGTATGGGTGAGGCACGGAGCGTACGGGTGAACGAGGCGGTCGGGCGCGATCGATACGATGCCGCCGCTGAACGTCGTACGCACCACGGGGGATCGCCATGTTCGGAATCGTCAGGCCCTGCCGCCATCGGCTCGGTGAGCATCTCAAGACCCAGTGGATGGCGCATCTGTGCGGGCTGTGTCTCGCGCTGCGCAAGGACCACGGGCAGTTCGCGCGGATCGTCACCAACTACGACGGGCTGCTGATATCGGTTCTGACGGAGGCTCAGACGTCGGCGGGCGGTGGTGGACGGCGTACGGCGGGGCCCTGCCCGCTGCGCGGAATGCGTACCGCGTCCGTCGCCGACGGTGAGGGGGCGCGGCTCTCCGCCGCCGTCTCGCTGGTGCTCGCCTCGGCCAAGGTCCGGGACCATGTCGCAGACGGGGACGGGCTGCTGGCCCGCAAGCCGGTCGCGCTCGCGGCGCGCCGGGTGGCGTCGAGCTGGGGTGCGGCGGGGGCCCGCAGCGGGTCGGCGGTCGGGTTCGACACCGCCGTGCTCGTCGACGCGGTCGACCGGCAGCTCGGCATCGAGACGCTCGCGGGGCCGGGCACGCCGATCCTGACCGTCACCGAGCCGACCGAGACCGCGACCGCCGCCGCCTTCGCGCACACGGCCGTGCTGGCCGGACGGCCCGGCAACGCGGCCCCGCTCGCCGAGGCCGGGCGGCTCTTCGGACGGCTCGCGCATCTGCTGGACGCCGTGGAGGACCGGGAAACTGACGCGGCGTCGGGTGCCTGGAACCCGCTCACCGCCACCGGAACCCCCCTTGCAGAGGCCCGGCGGCTCGCCGACGACGCCCTGCGCGGGATCCGGCTCGCACTGAGTGAGGTGGAGTTCGCCGACAGCGGGCTCGCCCACCGGCTGCTCGTGCACGAACTGCGTACCTCCGTCGACCGCGCCTTCGGTGCGGCCTCCTGCGCGCACGGGGCGCCGCCCCGGCGTGAACGGCGAGGGCTGCTCGCGGGCTGTGCGGTGTGGGTCGGGATGGCCTGCACGTGCCAGCTGTGCTGCGGAGAGTACGAGGACCCGTGGAGCCGTGAGCGCAAGGAGGGCCTGTGCAATGACTGCGACGACTGTTGCGATTGCTGTGACGGCTGCAATGGCTGCGGCGACTGCTGTGACGGGTGCGACTGCTGCGACTGCGGCTGCGACTGCTGATCCGGTACCGCAGGCGTCGTATACGGAATGCGCCGCGCGAAGTGGCCACCTGGCGCTTTCCGAAGATCCTGTGTCCACAACGTAAAAGAAGAAGATGATCTGGTGACCGGTGCCCCCGTGAGGTCGTTGGGCGGAAGCAGAACCATTTCTGCCTCTGTCCCGACTCGCCACCCACATAAGGCACTTCAGTGGACGTCACAGCAAAAGCGACCACCACCATTCGCACCAGGCTGCTGCGGATCCTGATCCTCGCCCTAGCGGTCCTGCTCACGCTGCTCGGCGTCGCGGCCGCCGAGCAGATCTCCGCCTATCGCAACGCATCGGCCACCGACAAGAACGCACGGCTGGAGATCACTCTCCAGGGCCTGGTCCACGAGCTGCAGAAGGAGCGCGGACTCACCACTGGATACGTGGGCGGGGTCGGGCAGTTCAAGGCCAAGCTGCCCGCCCAGCGCAAGGCCACCGACACCGCCCGCGCGGCGCTCGACAGGGCACTGGAGGGGCGCGACGACGCGGCCGCCGACTCCGTGCGCGAGTCCCTCGGACGGCTCGGCGGCCTCGCGGGCATCCGTGGGCACGCCGACGACGGGACCGGCGTCGTGAAGGACACCTTCAACTACTTCACCACCACCATCACCGTCCTCGACCGGCTCGATCTCGGCCTCGACGCGGTGCGCGACGGCACTCTGCGCGACGCCTACCAGGCGCTCCAGGTCCTCGGTAACGCCAAGGAGTTCACCGGTGAGGAGCGCGCCATCGTGCTCGGCTCGGTGCGCGCGTCCGGCGGCCGCTTCCGCGGTGACGACTACAGCCGCTTCATGCAGATCCGTGCGGGGCGTCAGGCCGCCCTCGCCGCCTTCCCGCGCTCGGCGACCGCCGACCAGGAACGGCGCGTGAACGAGGCCCTGACCACTCCGGACGCGGAGCGCATGCTGGCGTACGAGAGCGTCGCCGTGCACGGCGGCTCGAAGCTGAGTTCCTCCAGCATCCCCCCAATGGACTGGTGGGACACCGCGACCTCGACCATCAACGGGCTGCGGGCGGTGCAGATCTCCCTCGGCGCCGACGTCGAGCACCGCGCCGCCGCCCTGGAGAGCACCGCCCAGCGCGACCTGCTGCTGTTCCTGCTGCTCGCGCTCGGCACCGTCGCCGCACTCGGCGCGCTCGCCCTCGACTGTGTACGGTCCGTGTCCGCGCCGCTCGCCGAACTCGCCCAGCAGGCCCGGGAGGTGGCGGGCGAGCGGCTGCCGCGCGCCGTCGCCGCCGTACAGGACGTGGACTCCGGGGAGAGCCCCGAGCCACCCGCCCCGCTCGCGGTGAGCAGCAGGGCGGGCGCCGAGGTCCGGGAGGTCGTCGAGGCCTTCGACCGCGTCCAGCGGGCCGCCTTCGACCTTGCCACCGAACAGGCCGTGCTGCGCCGCAACGCCACCGACTCGCTGGTCAGCCTCGGCCGCCGCAACCAGAACCTGGTACGCCGCCAGATCAGCTTCATCAACAAGCTGGAGCACGAGGACGCCGACCCGGCCACCCTCGCCAACCTCTTCGAACTGGACCACCTCGCCACGCGGATGCGCCGCAACGCCGAAAGCCTCCTCGTGCTCGCTGGAGAGTCCAGCCCTCGCCCCTGGGCCACCCCGCTGGCCGTCACCGACGTGCTGCGCGCCTCGCTCGCCGAGGTCGAGGAGTACCGCCGGGTCAACCTGCGCCGGATCGAACCCGCGCACATCAGCGGCGCCGTCGTCGCCGAGGTCGCCCATCTGCTCGCCGAGTTGGTCGAGAACGCGCTGAGCTACTCGCCGCCGGACTCCGCCGTGGAGATCGAGGGGCGGCGCACCAGCGCCGGCTATCTCGTCGCGATCGTCGACAACGGCCTCGGCATGGACAACCAGGCGCTCGCCGAGGCGAACGTACGGCTGTCCGGCACGGCCAGCTTCATGGCGGAACCCACCCGCTTCCTCGGCCACTTCGTGGTCGGCGCGCTCGCCCGCAAGTGCGGGATCGAGGTACGGCTCGGCGAGGCGCCGGCGGCCGGAGTGGTCGCCCGGGTGCTGATTCCGTTGCAGCTGCTCACGGAGGCTCCGCAGGGCAAGGCCGCCGACAAGCCGGTGCTTCCCGCTCCCCGGAAGGAGAAGGACGTGGACGTTCCCCCCGCGGAGCTGGTGACGGTTCAGGCAGAGGCGAAACCTGCCGAGAACGCCGGCCACCAGGCCGCGGGCGGCAAGGGCACCTCCGCCGCGCGGACCCGCAACGGGCTGGTCAAGCGACCGCAGCGCAGCGCCATCTCCGACGCCGTCAGCGAGACCGACCGCCCCGAGCGCCCGGCCCCCGCCGAGCCCGCACCCGACCGCAGCCCGGAGGAGATCTCCGGGATGCTCTCCACTCTGCGCAGCGCCCATATGCGGGGCGGGATCAGCGCGGAGAAGGAAAAGGCGAAGGAGGGCGACAAGGACGACCACAAGGGCGCCGAGCAGAAAGAGGGTGACGCCAAGTGACCGCCGTCGACGCCCACAACGACTCGCAGACCTTCAACTGGCTGCTCGCCAACTTCGTCAAGAGCACCGACGGGGTACGGGACGCGGTCGCCGTCTCCTCCGACGGGCTGCTGATCGCCGTGTCCGACGGGCTCGGGCGGACCGAGGCCGACCATCTCTCCGCGATCGTCTCGGGGCTCAGCAGCCTGGCGCGCAGCGCGTCCAAGCGGTACGGCTTCGACGGGGTCAAACTCATCATGATCGAGATGGGGCGGGGTTTCCTGCTCGTCTCCGCGATCCGCGACGGCAGTTGTCTGGGTGTGCTGGCCGACAGCAGCGGTGAACTGGGGCTCGTCGGCTACGAGATGGCGGTCCTCGCGGAGCGGGCGGGCGATCTGCTCACGCCGACCCTCATCGCCGATCTGCGGCAGGCGTTGCCGCGGTGAACGGCGAAGAGCCCGTGGACGTAGAGCCTGTTGAGGACGCGACGTTCGTCCGGCCGTTCATCATCACCGGCGGCCGGGCCGAGCCGCTCCAGGCCGACCTGCGGCTGGAGACGCTGGTCGTCGCCGTCGGTGAACCCGACGAGTCGCTGACGTTCGAGCGGCGGCACATCGTCGCGGTGTGCGAGCAGCCGACGACGGTCGCCGAGGTGGCGTCGCGGGTCGGCATCCCGCTGGGCGTCGCCAAGGTGCTCGTGTCCGACCTCGTCGTCGCCGGCCGGCTCGACTGCCGGGAACCCGAGGAGCTGCCGCTCCACATGCTCGAAAGGATCAGGGACCATGTCCGGGCGCTCTGACAGGATCGTGCCGCTCGCCGTGAAGATCGTGGTGAGCGGTGGGCTCGGCGTCGGCAAGACCACCTTCATCGGGGCGATTTCGGAGATCGAGCCGCTGGACACGGAGGCCGCGATGACGCAGGTCTCCGTGGGGGTCGATTCGCTCGACGGGGTCGAGTCGAAGACGACCACGACCGTGGCGCTGGATTTCGGGAGGATCACTCTTGATCCGACGATCGCCCTCTATCTGTTCGGGACGCCCGGGCAGGACCGGTTCTCGTTCCTGTGGGACGACCTGGTGGAGGGGGCTCTGGGGACGGTCGTCCTCGTGGACACCCGGCGCATCGAGGAGTGTTTTCCGGCCGTCGACTACTTCGAGTCGCAGGGGGCGCCGTTCGTCCTTGCGGTGAATCGGTTCGACGGGGCGGAGCGGTTCGAACTGGATGAGGTGCGGGAAGCACTCGGTCTGGGGGCCGAGGTGCCGGTGCTGGAGTGTGATGCTCGGGAGCGGGGGTCTGTGCGGGATGTTCTGGGGGCGTTGATGGATCGGGTGATCGGGGTTCGGTCTCTTGCGCCCAAGAGGCGGGCGGCGATGGTGCGTTAGCGGGTGCGGGTGCGGGTGCGGGTGCGGGTGCGGGTTGGGTTGTGGTTGCTCGCGCCCACGCGGCGGAGCCGCACATCGACACAGCCCCGCGCCCCTTCAGGGGCGCGGGTGAGACCCTCTGGTTCTTCAGTTCCGGCGGAGACACCTGCGACTTCACAGGTGTTTCGGGCGCGCGAAGGCGTACGCATGGCGGGACGTCTCCTGTGAGCGAGAAAGAGCGCTGGGTGAGGGGAAGGCGCGTGTGAAGGCGGCGAAGGAGAAAGAAGAGGGTGGAGCAGGGGATGCGCAAAAGGCGCCCCGGTCCTCGGGGCGCGCAGGGGGTCAGCTCAACAGGAAGACGACCACACGCGACCGAGGTCGATGTGGGAGCGCTTGACCAGCCACTGCTGTGGATGCATGGGCCAAGTGGAACAGGCATCCGGTTGTGCGTCAACTGACCTGAGACGTACCGCTCACAGTGTGGACAGCCTTGACAGTGAGGGGAAACCGCCCCGTAGTCTCGAAGCGCGGTCCTGCTGAGGGGCTCGGCCGTATGTGAAGGCGCCCGTCCACACGGAGCTCCCGCATGTCCTCCGACACCCTCCCCCAAGCCCCCGCCGCCCCGGACATACCCGAGGACGCGGCTTCCCTGCGGATCGTCCCGCAACGCCTTCTCGATCAGCTGATCGGCACCCGCAAGGGCACCCGCTCGGAGACGGCGCGATGAGCCGGGGCACGCTGGTGATCGTCGGGGCCGGGCCGCGGGGGACCGGTCTGATCGAGCGGATCGCCGCCAACGCACCCGAGCTGTACGCCGGTTCGGAACTGTCTCGCGAAGGCTTCGACATCCATCTGGTGGACCCGTATCCGCCGGGCGCCGGACGCATCTGGCGGGAGGCGCAGTCGCCGCTGCTCTGGATGAACTCGCACGCCGAGGACGTCACCATGTTCACCGACGAGACGGTGACCATGGAGGGGCCCGTGCGCCCCGGGCCCACCCTGCACGAGTGGGCCGGCATCGACGGCGCCACCTTCGCCGACCGGCAGCTCCAGGGCGCCTATCTGCGCTGGGTGCACGAGCAGGCGGTGGCGGCGCTGCCCGAGGGCGTCCGCGTCCACCACCACCCGAGACGCGCCCTGCGGATCAGCGGTCCGCGCGACGGACGTCAGCAGGTGTGGCTGGAGGGCCGCCCGCGCCCGCTGCTCGCCGACCTGGTGGTGCTCTCCCTCGGCCACCTCGATGCCGAACTCGACTCCGATCAAGGTGAGTTGGCTGCCTACGCCGAGACGCACGGCCTCGTCCACCTCCCGCCCGACTTCACCGCCGACAGCGACCTGTCCGCGCTCGCGCCCGGCGAGCCGGTCCTCGTGCGCGGCTTCGGGCTGGCCTTCGTCGACCTGATGGTGCTCCTCACCGAGGGGCGCGGCGGACGGTACGAGGGGGACACCTATGTGCCCTCGGGGCGGGAGCCGGTGCTGTACGTCGGCTCGCGGCGCGGAGTGCCGTACCACTCGAAGATCGGGTACGAGTGGACCGGCGAACGCCCGCCGCTGCCCCGGTTCTTCGGGCCCGGCGAGGTGGAGCGACTGCTGGCGCGCCCTGACGGGTTCGACTTCCGGCGGGACGTGTGGCCGCTGGTGGAGAAGGAGTTGGGGTTCGCCCACTATCACCGGTTGTTCGACGTCCACCCCGAACGGACCTCCGGCGCCTGGGCGGACTTCGAGGAGAAGTACGCGGCGGCCGAGGGCGAGGCGGAGATCCGCGCGCTGGTGGCGTCCGCCGTGCCCGACCCCGCCGACCGGCTGGACCTGACCGCGCTCGACCGACCGCTGGAGGGGGTGCGGTACGGGTCGTACGAGGAGTTCCAGGAAGGGCTTCGCGGATATGTGGAGCGGGATCTGAGCAGACGTCACGATCCCTCGTACAGCCCGGACCTGGCGGTCTTCCTCGGACTGCTCTCCGTCTACGGGCAGTTGATCCGGCTCGGTGGCGTCCCGCCCTGGTGGCACGGGTTCTTCAGCTATCTGGCCTCCGGGCCGCCCGGACCCCGGCTGCGGCAGCTGCTGGCGCTGTCGCGGGCCGGTGTCCTCAAGTTCGTCGGCGCCGACATGAGCGTCAGCGCCGAGGGCGGGGTGTTCCGGGCGACGAGCGCGACCGTGCCGGGAGCCTTCGTCGAGGCGCGGGCGCTGGTCGAGGCGCGGCTGCCCGAGCCCACCGTCGGGCGGGCCAGGGACGCGCTGCTGCGGGAACTGCACGCCGACGGGGCCGCCGAGACGCCCGACGGGCTGCTCCGGGTCGACCCCGCCGACGGGCGGATCCTCGACCGGAGCGGCCGGCCGCACCCCCGGCGCTTCGCCCTCGGCCCCTACACCGACGGCCGCACCCCCGGCGCCTTCACCCGGCCCCGCACCGGCGGGCCCGCCTTCCGGCAGAACGACGCGACCGCGCGGGCGGCGCTGCTGTTCCTGGGGGCGCCGGCCGGACGTGCCGCGGCCTGAGTCCCCCGTCACTACGTTCGCGAGGAACCCCACCCATGACCGTCATGGTCGACATCAGGCCCGTCCACAAGAGCTTCGGCTCCCCGGAGGTGCTGTGATGCTGCATCTCTCCGCCGCCGTCGACCAGCCGTCCGTGTACGACGCCGCGTCCTACGTCGACCTGGCCCGCCTCGCCGAGCACGGCGTCCTCGACTTCGTGACGCTGGACGACACCTTCGCCCGGCCCGGGCTCGACGCGCTGTCCGTGCTGTCGCGGGTGGCGCCCGCCACCCACCGCGTCGGTCTCGTCCCGACCGTCACCACCACGCACACCGAGCCCTTCCATGTGCAGGCCGCCGTCGCCACCCTCGACTGGGTCAGCCGGGGCCGGGCGGGCTGGCGGCTCGACGTCTCCACCACCGAGGGCGAGGCCCGGCTCTTCGGCCGCCGGCACGCCGCCCCCGCCGAGGACCTGTGGCGGGAGGCCGGTGAAGTGGCCGACGTGGCCGCGCGGTTGTGGGACAGCTGGGAGGACGGCGCCGAGATCCGGGACGTGCCGACCGGCCGCTTCATCGACCGGCACAAGCTGCACCACGTCGACTTCGCGGGCTCGGGCTTCTCGGTCAAGGGCCCCTCGATCGTGCCCCGGCCCCCGCAGGGCCACCCCGTCCGGGTCGTCGACGCGACCGAGGGGTTCGCCCGGCGCACCGCCGCCCGGTACGCCGACGTGGCGCTGGTGCGGGTGGCGAACGCCGCGCAGGCCGGTGCCGTACGGGACCAACTCCGCGAGGACGCCGCCCGGTTCGGCCGGAACCCGGACGAGCTGCGGGTCTTCGCGAGCCTCCTCGCCGACCTCGGCGACGGCGAGCACGCGGCCGAGCCCGGCCATGGTGGCGGAGGGCCCCGGCAGACCGCGCAGGGCCCGCTGTACCGGGGCGGGCCCGTCGACCTCGCCGAGCTGATCGCCTCCTGGCACGGGTCCGGTGCCGTCGACGGCTTCCACCTCACGCCCGCCGCGCCGCGCCGCGACCTGGAGCGGCTCGTCAACGGCACGGTTCCGCTGCTCCAGCACCGGGGCCTGTTCCGCACGTTCTACCCGGGCAGCACGCTCCGGGACCACCTGGGTCTGGCGCGACCCGCCAACCAGTACGCGAGCGCGGGGGACGCCTCATGACGAAGCAGATCCATCTCGCCGCCCACTTCCCGGGCGTCAACAACACCACCGTATGGGCCGATCCGCGGTCGAGGTCGCAGATCGAGTTCTCCTCCTTCGAGCACCTCGCCCGCACCGCCGAGCGCGGCCTGTTCGACTTCTTCTTCCTCGCGGAAGGGCTGCGGCTGCGCGAACACAAGGGCCGTATCCACGACTTGGACGTCGTCGGCCGCCCGGAGTCCCTCACCGTGCTGAACGCGCTCGCCGCCGTCACCGAACGGCTCGGGCTTGCCGCGACGGTCAACGCGACCTTCAACGAGCCCTACGAGCTGGCCCGCCGGCTGGCCACCCTCGACCATCTCAGCGGGGGCCGGGCCGCCTGGAACGTGGTGACCTCCTCCGACGCCTTCACCGGCGAGAACTTCCGGCGCGGCGGCTTCCTCGACCGCGCCGACCGCTACACCCGGGCCGCCGAATTCGTCGCCACGGCACGGGAGTTGTGGGACTCCTGGACGCCGGAGGGGGTACCCCGGCCGTTCGCGCACCGGGGCCGGCACTTCGACATAGCGGGCGAGTTCACCGTGCCGCGCTCCCCGCAGGGACACCCGGTGGTCATCCAGGCCGGGGACTCCGACGAGGGCCGGGAGTTCGCGGCGTCCACCGCCGACGTGGTCTTCACGAGGCAGAGCTCGCTGGCGGCGGGGAAGGCCTTCTACGCCGATGTGAAGAGGCGGCTCGCCACGTACGGGCGCGCGCACGGCGATCTGAAGATCCTGCCCGGCGTCTCCGTCGTCCTGGGCGACACCCCGGCCGACGCCCAGGAGAGGGCCGCCGAGATCCGGCGCCAACAGACCTCCCCGCAGACGGCGTTGCTCACCCTGGAGCAGATCTGGGGCGCCGACCTGTCCGCGTACGACCCCGACGGACCGCTCCCCGACTTCGACCCCGTGCCGGACTCCGGCATCACCCAGGGGCGGACCCGGCGCGGCGACACGGTCGCGATCGCGGAGAAGTGGCGGGCGCTGGCCGAGGAGAAGGGGCTGTCGATCCGGGAGACCGTCATCGAGGCGGGCGGCCGGCAGTCCTTCGTCGGCACCCCGCAGGCGGTCGCCGCCGAGCTCGACGCGTTCGTGCAGGCCGACGCCGCCGACGGCTTCATCCTCGTACCGCACCTCACCCCCGGCGGACTCGACGAGTTCGTGGACCGGGTGGTGCCGCTGCTCCAGGAGCGCGGGGTGTTCCGCACGGAATACGAGGGCAGCACCCTGCGCTCCCACCTCGGGCTCGCAGAACCGGAACAGAAAGGCTGACCAAGATGACCTCGGACGCGTTCGACGCGTGGAAGCAGTGGCACGAGGAGCGTGTCGAGTCGGTGTCCGCGCCCTACGGGCCGCTCTCGCTCACCGGCACGCACTGGCTGGAGGACTATCCGGACGGTCGGCTTCCGGACATCCCCGGGACCTGGCGGATCGACCGCGACGCGGTGCTGCTGACGGCCGACGAGGCCGACGGACTGACCTTGGACGGGCGGCCGGTGAGCGGTGAGACGCGGCTCACCGCGGACGAGGGCCCCCTGGCGCTCGGCGAACGGCAGTTGGTGGTGCTGGTCCGCGAAGGGGTGTGGGGCGTACGGGACTTCGACCCCGCTTCCGAGGCGCGCCGCGCCTTCCGCGGCATCGAGGCCACGCCCTACGACCCGCGCTGGTCGGTGCCCGGGCGCTTCACGCCGTACGACGAGGACCGCACCGTACGCGTGCCGAACGCCGACGGCCGGGAGCGCGGTCTCGGGCTCGGCGGGGAGCTGGCGTTCACCCTCGACGGGCGGGACCGCACGCTCCAGGTGACGGTCGAGGCGGACGGCTCGCTGTGGGCTGTTTTCGGCGATACGACGAACGGGACGAGCAGCTTCCGATTCCGGTTCCTGCGGCCCGCCGCGCCGGACGCCGAGGGGCGTACGATGGTCGACTTCAACCGGGCGCTGCTGCCGCCCTGCGCCTTCGCCGACCACTTCATCTGCCCGTTCCCGCCGCCCGGGAACACCCTGGACGTCGCCGTCGAGGCGGGGGAGCGGAACCTGCTCTGAGGGATTGGCCAAGTCTTGGCCGGCACATGGGTGATTCACAGGTTGACGGCCGAAAGGCGCCCTTGCGTCTACCGGTCGTTCGGCCGAATACTCCCCCCAGCGCTTGTCAGGGGCACGGCTTGTTCGGAATCCGGACATACGGGCCCCTGGCTGCGCCTCACGGGCCCCGACCCCACGCGGGCCCCCGACTTCCCCTGTGGAGGAACGACAAGTGAGGATCAAGCGCACCACCCCCAGCGGCATTACGAGACGGACCCGGCTGATCGCCGTTTCCACCGGACTCGTGGCCGCCGCCGCGATCGCGATCCCCAACGCGAGCGCATCGGACGTGTCCACCTTCAGCACCACCCAGCTCAAGAGCGCCAGCAACTCGGTGCTCAAGGCCGACATCCCGGGCACCGCCTGGGCGGTCGACAGCAAGACCAACCGTGTCGTCGTCACCGTCGACAGCACGGTCTCCAAGGCGGAGATCGCCAAGATCAAGCGGCAGGCCGGCGCCGACGCCGGCGCGCTGACGATCAAGAAGACACCGGGCAAGTTCCAGAAGCTGATCTCCGGCGGCGACGCCATCTATGCGAGTAGCTGGCGCTGCTCGCTGGGCTTCAACGTCCAGGACAACAGCGGGAACTACTACTTCCTGACCGCCGGTCACTGCACCGACGGGGCGGGCACCTGGTGGTCGAACTCGTCCCACTCGACCACGCTCGGCACCACCGCAGGCTCCAGCTTCCCGGGCAACGACTACGGCATCGTGCGCTACACGAACTCGTCGGTCACCAAGTCGGGCGCCGTGGGCAGCCAGGACATCGCCAGCGCCGCCACGCCCTCCGTCGGCACCACGGTGTACCGCCGCGGCTCCACCACCGGCACGCACAGCGGCCGGGTCACCGCTCTCAACGCGACCGTCAACTACGGCAGCGGCGACATCGTCTACGGCCTGATCCAGACCACGGTCTGCGCCGAGCCCGGCGACTCCGGCGGCCCGCTCTACGGCGGCTCCGTCGCCTACGGCCTGACCTCCGGTGGCAGCGGCAACTGCTCCTCCGGCGGCACGACGTTCTTCCAGCCGGTCACCGAGGCGCTGAGCGCGTACGGGGTGCACGTCTACTAGACCCCGGCACACGGCTACCAGGCCCCGGCCGGTAGTCACCCCGCGTTCACGAGCCCCCGTGCGCTGCCCGCGTACGGGGGCTCCCCCTTGGTCGGGCGGCGGAGTTACCTTCGGACCACAGGCAGTACTCCCTGTGGACGCCCACGACGGACCCTGGGGGCCGTGATGGTCGAGGAGCTGGTGGCGGCGGGAGTGACCCTCGTGTCCGCCGGAGCGGTGTACGCGATGGCCGCGGCGCGGGTCGTCAAACAGTACGAACGAGGCGTGGTGTTCCGCCTCGGCAAGCTCCGCCCGGAAGTGCGCGGGCCGGGGTTCACGATGATCGTTCCGGGCATCGACAAGCTCCGGAAGGTCAACATGCAGATCGTGACGATGCCGGTGCCCGCGCAGGAGGGCATCACCCGGGACAACGTCACGGTACGGGTCGACGCCGTCGTCTACTTCAGGGTGACCGCGCCGGCCGAGGCGGTCGTACGGGTCGAGGACTACAAGTTCGCGGTCTCGCAGATGGCGCAGACCTCGCTGCGGTCGATCATCGGCAAGAGCGAGCTGGACGACCTGCTCTCCAACCGCGAAAAGCTCAACCAGGGGCTGGAGTTGATGATCGACAGCCCGGCCGTGGAGTGGGGCGTCACCATCGACCGCGTCGAGATCAAGGACGTCTCCCTGCCCGAGACCATGAAGCGCTCCATGGCCCGGCAGGCCGAGGCCGACCGGGAGCGGCGGGCCCGGGTCATCAACGCCGACGCCGAGCTCCAGGCGTCGAAGAAGCTCGCCGAGGCGGCCAAGGAGATGTCCGAGCAGCCGGCGGCGCTGCAACTGCGGCTGCTGCAGACGGTGGTGGCGGTGGCGGCGGAGAAGAACTCGACGCTGGTGCTGCCGTTCCCGGTGGAGCTGCTGCGGTTCCTGGAGAAGGCGCAGCAGGGGGTCGCGGCGCCGCCACCGGTCGCGCAACCGGTGCAGGAGCAACTTCCGGCTCCCCAGCCCCGCTTGGATCCGGACCCGGAAGGGTCGAATTCAAGACAGGACTAGACCTCACGGGCTGGTGGAGAGTTACTCGCTCGTAGTGTTTGCAGTGTGAATTTCCCTGGCCTGACTGTTCGCGGTCAAGTCCAAGGGGGCGCGCAACCGCGTTCTACGCGCGTCCGGAAGTCAACCTTGTGCACTCCCTGTGGGGTTCGGAAGAGTAGGCGCTCGTCAACCAGCCTTCCGGCCCACGAGGTCCCCACAACCGACCGGGCCGACCCCCCACAGGAGGACGCGAGTTGAAGCACCGACGCATACCCAGGCGGCGGGCCGCCGTGGCAGGTGCGGGTATCGCCGCACTGGTCGCCGCGGGAGTCACCTTCCAGACTGCGAACGCCAGCGAGCCCGCGAACGACCCCACGCCGAAGGTCCTTTCCGCCCTCGCGGCCGGAAACCTCGCCTCGTCGCTCGACAAGGAACTCGGCGCCGACGCGGCGGGAACGTACTACGACGCGAAGAGCAAGGCGCTCGTCGTCAACGTCCTCGACGAGGCCGCGGCCTCGGTCGTCGAGGAGGCCGGGGCCAAGGCCCGGGTCGTGGAGAACTCCCTCGCCGAGCTCAGAAGCGCCCGCACCACGCTCAAGGACGACGCGACCGTCCCGGGCACGTCCTGGGCGACCGACCCGACCACCAACAAGGTCGTCGTCACCGCCGACCGGACGGTCTCCGACGCCGAGTGGGCCAAGCTCACGAAGGTCGTCGACGGGCTCGGGGCGACGGCGGAACTCCAGCGCACGAAGGGGGAGTTCAAGCCCTTCATCGCCGGTGGCGACGCGATCACCGGCAGCGGCGGGCGGTGTTCGCTCGGGTTCAACGTCACCAAGGGCGGCGAGGCGTACTTCCTCACCGCCGGGCACTGCACCGAGGCGATCTCCACCTGGTCCGACTCGAGCGGCACGCAGATCGGCACCAACGAGGTGTCGAGCTTCCCGGACAACGACTACGGGCTCGTCAAGTACACCGCGTCCGTCGACCACCCGAGCGAGGTGGACCTCTACAACGGGTCCGCGCAGGCGATCACGGGGGCGGCTTCCGCGACGGTCGGGATGAAGGTGACCCGGAGCGGGTCGACCACCCAGGTGCACAGCGGGACCGTCACCGGGCTGGACGCCACCGTGAACTACGGCAACGGGGACATCGTCAACGGGCTGATCCAGACGGACGTGTGTGCGGAGCCGGGGGACAGTGGCGGGTCGCTGTTCTCGGGGAGCAACGCGATCGGGCTGACGTCGGGGGGTAGTGGTGACTGCACCTCTGGTGGGGAGACGTTCTTCCAGCCGGTGACGGAGGCACTGTCGGCTACCGGTACGTCCATCGGCTGACGGTTGGGTGTGGTGCGGGTGGTTTTGTTTTCCCACCCGCACCACCCGTACAACTTTTTTCGTCGTCGGGTGCGGGTGGCCCCTGTGGGGGTTGCCCGCCGTCGGCGGCCGCAGGGCCTACGGGAGGGATGAGCCCTCCCGTCTCTGCCGCAGTACCGACGCCCCCATCGTGATCGCGATCCCGGCCGCCGCCCATGCCGACAGGACCAGCAGGGACTCGGTCGTGTCGTTGCCCTTGAAGTACGCGATCGAGCGGGCCACCCAGGTGCCCGCGCCCGGCGGCAGTGCCGGGCCGATCGCCTTCCAGAACGGCGGCAGCATCGGCAGCGGGAAGGCGCCGCCCGCACTCGGGTTGCCGGCGATCACCACGAGCAGGATCGCCAGGCCGATGCCGACCACCCCGAACATGCCCTGGAGGGCGAGGGTCGCCGCCCCCACCGCGAAGGTGACCAGCGCGCCGAGCCCCCAGAGGGCCATGACGCTGCCGGGCAGCGCGTCCAGGATCGGCCCCACGATCACCGCGCCGCCGAGCCCGCCGGCGATCGACACCAGCGCCATCACGACCAGCCGGATCGCGGCCCGGCGCGGGTTGGCGGGCCGGGCGCCGGTGCTGATCGCGAGGATCGAGGCGGTCAGATAGCCGCCGACGCACCAGCCGACCACGACATAGAACGACGACAGTCCGTCGAAGTCGGTGGCGGAGGCGGGGGCCACGTCCACCGTACGGAGGCTCCGCTGCTGGGAGGCCTCCAGGGCGGTGAGGTACTTCTCCAGGGTGGTGGCGAGGACGGTGCCGCCGCCGCTCGCGACGAGGAGCGTGTCCTTCGGCCCGGTCACGTTGATGATCAGCGCCCCGTCGATGTCGCGGTTCATGATCTGCTTCCGGGCCGTCGCCTCGTCGGCCACCGTGCGCGGGTCCAGGGGCGAGCCGGGCAGCTGATCGAGCCGGTTCACCGCCTGCTGGGCGGCGGCCCGCGGCGCCACCACCCCGAAGGGCACGTCCTTCGGCTTCGGATCGTGCAGCGCCCCCACATAGGAGGCGATGAACAGCAGCTGGAGGGCGAGCGCCCCGAGGACGAGCAGCGTGGCCCGTGGTGTGACCGCGTCCTTCACCTCGGCGAGGAAACCGCTGTCCTGGGTGCCGTTCTGTGTCATGTCCCCACAGTCCGAGCCCGCGGGTGTTTTCGCAGGTGGGGGGCGGCCGAACGGTTATCGTACAGATGTTCGGGATTGGGGTATGGTGGGGGTGAGGCAGTTGGGAACTGATGTTCGAAAATGGAGGCGCGGGTGCCCGGGTTCACGCATCTGCACACCGTCTCCGGGTTCTCCCTGCGCTACGGCGCCTCGCACCCGGAGCGGCTCGCCGAGCGTGCCGCCGAGCGGGGCATGGACGCCCTCGCCCTCACCGACCGCGACACCCTCGCGGGCACGGTCCGCTTCGCCAAGGCCTGCGCCAAGGCGGGGGTGCGGCCGCTGTTCGGCGCCGAGCTGGCCGTCGAGGAGTACGAGCCGGTACGACAGGAGCGCCGCCGCGCCCCCGTCCGCGGCGGCGCCTTCATCGACGAGTCGACCCCCCGCGTCACCTTCCTCGCCCGGGACGGCGCCCGCGGCTGGGCCGACCTGTGCCGCCTGGTGACCGCCGTCCACACCGTCGCCGACACCCCCCTGCTGACCTGGGCCGGGAATCACGGTGACGGTCTGACCGTCCTGCTCGGCCCCGACTCCGACGTCGGCCGCGCCCTCGCCGCCGGACGTCCCGACCGGGCGGCCCGGCTCCTCGTCCCCTGGCGGGAGCGGTACGGCGACGCCCTGCGCCTGGAGGCCGTCTGGCACGGCCGCAAGGGAACCGGTCCGGGCTCGCTGCGGCTGGCCGCCCGTACCGTCGGCTTCGCCGCCGAACAGCGGGTGCGTCCCGTGCTCGGCAACGCCGTCCGGTACGCCGACCCCGGCCAGGGCCCGGTCGCCGACGTCCTGGACGCCGCCCGCCGGCTCGTCCCCGTCGGCGCCGCCAAGGAACTGGACTCCGGCGAGGCCTGGCTCAAGGACGCGCCCGCCATGCTGGCGGCGGCCGAGCGGATCGTGGAGGCCGCCGGCTTCCGGCGCGACACCGCGCACCGGCTCCTGGAGCAGACCCGGGCGACGGCCGCCGAGTGCCTGGTCGACCCCGAGGACGACCTCGGCATCGGCACCGTCCACTTCCCCGAGCCGCACCTCGTCGGCGCGGGCCGCCGCACCGCCCAGCGCACGCTCGCCTCCCGGGCGGCGGCCGGGATGGTGCGGAAGGGGTACGCGGGCCGGTACGCCTACTGGGAGCGGATGCATCAGGAGCTGGACATCATCGCCCACCACGGCTTCGCCTCCTACTTCCTGACGGTCGCTCAAGTGGTGGACGACGTACGGGAGATGGGTGTCCGGGTGGCGGCCCGCGGCTCCGGAGCGGGGTCCCTCGTCAACCACCTCCTCGGCATCGCCCACGCCGACCCGATCGAGCACGGGCTGCTGATGGAGCGGTTCCTGTCCAAACGGCGGCTCGTGCTGCCCGACATCGACATCGACGTGGAGTCCGCGCGCCGTCTGGAGGTCTACCGCGCGATCATCGGCCGGTTCGGCACCGAGCGGGTCGCGACGGTCGCGATGCCGGAGACGTACCGGGTGCGGCACGCGGTCCGGGACGTGGGCGCGGCCCTGTCCATGGACCCCGCCGACATCGACCGCATCGCCAAGTCCTTCCCGCACATCCGCGCCCGTGATGCCCGCGCCGCGCTGGAGGAGCTGCCCGAACTGCGGTCCCTGGCGGGGGAGAAGGACAAGTACGGGCGGCTGTGGGAGCTGGTCGAGTCCCTCGACGCCCTGCCGCGCGGCGTCGCCATGCACCCGTGCGGGGTGCTCCTGTCCGACGCGTCCCTGCTCGCCCGTACGCCGGTCATGCCGACCAGCGGCGAGGGCTTCCCCATGTCGCAGTTCGACAAGGACGACGTCGAGGACCTCGGGCTGCTCAAGCTCGACGTGCTCGGCGTGCGGATGCAGTCGGCGATGGCACACGCGGTCGCGGAGGTGGCGCGGGCCACGGGGGAGAAGGTCGACATCGACGCGATCGCCCCCGGCGACCCGGCGACGTACCAACTCATCCGGTCCACCGAGACCTTGGGCTGCTTCCAGATCGAGTCGCCGGGCCAGCGCGACCTGGTCGGGCGGCTCCAGCCGGCCACCTTCCACGACCTCGTCGTCGACATCTCGCTCTTCCGGCCCGGTCCGGTCGCCGCCGACATGGTGCGGCCGTTCATCGAGGCGCGGCACGGGCGGGCCCCCGTCAGATACCCGCACCCGGATCTGGAGGAGCCGCTGAAGGGGACGTACGGGGTCGTCGTCTTCCACGAGCAGATCATCGACATCGTCGACATCATGACCGGCTGCGGACGCGGCGAGGCCGACCGGGTGCGGCGCGGGCTGTCCGACCCGGAGTCGCAAGGGCGGATCAGGTTCTGGTTCGCGCAGCACGCGGCGGCCCGGGGCTATGACGCGGAAACGATTCAGCGTACCTGGGAGATCATCGAGGCCTTCGGCTCGTACGGCTTCTGCAAGGCGCACGCCGTCGCCTTCGCCGTCCCCACCTACCAGTCGGCGTGGCTGAAGGCGCACCACCCGGCCGCCTTCTACGCCGGGCTGCTCACGCACGACCCCGGGATGTATCCGAAGCGGCTGCTGCTGGCGGACGCGCGGCGGCGCGGGGTGCCGATCCTGCCGTTGGACGTGAACAAGTCGGCGGTCGCCCACCGTATCGAACTGGTGTCTGATTCAGGGGTGTGGGGGCTGCGGCTGGCGCTCTCCGACGTGCACGGCATCAGCGAGGCCGAGGCGGCGCGGATCGCGGACGGGCAGCCGTACGCCTCGCTGCTGGACTTCTGGGAGCGGGCGCGGCCCAGTCGGCCGCTCGCCGGGCGGCTCGCACAGGTCGGGGCGTTGGACGCCTTCGGCGCCAACCGGCGTGATCTGCAACTGCACCTGACCGAGCTGCACCGGGGTGCCCGGGGTGGCGGCGGGGGGCAACTCCCGCTGGCGGGAGGGCGGAAGACCGCGTCCGCCGGGCTGCCCGACCTCTCCTCGGCCGAGAAGCTCAGCGCCGAGCTGGGCGTGCTGTCCATGGACGCCTCGCGCAACCTGATGGACGACCACCGGGAGTTCCTGGCCGAGTTGGGCGTGGCCAGCGCGCGCCGGCTGCGGGAGGCACGGCACGGGGAGACGGTCCTCGTCGCCGGTGCCAAGGCGGCCACCCAGACGCCGCCGATCCGGTCCGGCAAGCGGGTCATCTTCTCCACCCTGGACGACGGCACCGGCCTGGTCGACCTCGCCTTCTTCGACGACTCCCACGACGCCTGCGCCCACACCGTCTTCCACTCCTGGCTGCTGCTGGTCCGCGGGACGGTGCAGCGGCGCGGCCCGCGCAGCCTCAGCGTGGTGGGCGCCGCCGCCTGGAACCTCGCCGAACTCGTCGAACTCCGCGCCGAGCAGGGCCTCGACGCGGTGGCGGCCCGGCTGGCGGAGCCGATGCCGGAAGCCGACGGGGACTCCACCGGCGGCCGGCGCATCCACCTGCCGACGGGATACGAACTGCATCCGTGGGCCGATCTGCGCCCTGCGGGTCAAGAGCCTTCACAGGTACGGAAGTTGTGGCACCAGAGTCCGGGGAGTGCGGGATGACCATCCTCTGCGTACGTTTCCAGCTGCCGCCGGCGCACGAGGCGGCCCTGCCGGGGCTGCTCGGCCTGCTCGAGGACTTCACGCCCGTCGTGGAGGCGCTGCCACCGGACCGGGCGCTGGCCGATCTGCGGGGCGCCGAACGGTACTTCGGGCGTGACGCCGTCGAACTGGCCTCGGTGATCCGGGTCCGCGCCCTCGCCCACCACGGCGTCGACTGCCTGATCGGCGCCGGTCCCGGCCCGATGCTGGCCCGCATGGCACTGCGCGACGCCCGGCCCGGGGTGACCCGCGCGGTGACCGAGGAGGAGGTCGCGGACTTCCTCGCCGAGCAGCCGGTGGCCGCGCTCCCCGGCGTCGGCACGGCCACCGCCCGCACCCTGTGCGAGTACGGCCTCGACACCCTCGGCCGGGTCGCCGCCGCCCCCCTGTCCACGCTCCAGCGCCTGGTCGGCGCGAGGGCGGGCCGCGAACTGCACGAGAAGGCGAACGGCGTCGACCGCGGCCGGGTGGTCCCGAACGGGGTCTCCCGCTCACTGGCCACCGAACGGCCCTTCAGCCGCGACGAGTTGGACCCCGACCGGCACCGCCGCGCCCTGCTCTCCGCCGCCGGTGAACTGGGCGCCCGGCTTCGCGCCCTGGACAAGGTCTGCGGCGCCCTCACCCTCACCGTGCGCTACGCCGACCGCTCCTCGACGACCCGCACCCGCACCCTGAAGGAACCGACCGCCCACTCGGCCGCGCTGACCAGGACGGCCTACGAGATGTACGAGGCACTCGGCCTCCAGCGGGCCCGGGTCCGGGCGATGTCCCTGCGCGCCGAGACCCTCGGCCCCGCCGAACAGGCCTCGCACCAGCTCACCTTCGACCCCACCGACGACAAGCTCCGCCGCATCGAGGAGGTCGCGGACCGCGTGCGAGCCAAGTTCGGCCCGCACGCGGTGATGCCGGGGACGCTGGCGGCGTAACTCTCCTTGAGAGAGGGCTAGTTGGACCAGGGCGGGGTGATGACCGTGCCATCCGCCATCGTCGCCGACAGGCCGATGGACGTGGTGACCCAGGTGACGGCGGTGTCGTCGGTCGGGTTCTCGACGCTCAGGGTCGCGCCGGGGTTGACGATCACGGTGTCGCCCGCGGTGACGCGGTGGGTGTCGCCGTCGAGGGTGATCAGCAGCTCGCCGGCGAGGAGATGGAGGATCTCCTCGCGGTTCACCGTGTGCGCCGGGGCCTTGGTCCCCGCCGGGATCTCTCCGCGCCAGGCGCACAGCTCCTTGCTGCCGCTGAGGGGAGTGGCGAACGAGACGAATCGGGCGCCGTGGATCTCATGGGTGACGGCTTCGGACGGGTGGACGACTGGCATGGGTACCCCCGGAGTGGACGGTCGAGACAGATGGTCAAGCAGCTTGACTATATGACCTATGGTCAAGCTGCTTGACCATTTCGTCAAGGGTGTTTCAATGCACGCGTGCAGAACTCCGAAGCCCTCGCCCTGACCGCCGTCCTGCTCGCCGCCGCGGGCGACCTGACGCAGCGCATCAACGACGGTGTCGTCGCGCGGGGGTTCGACGCACGGCCCGCCTACGGGTTCGCGTTCACCCGGCTCTCCGCGGGCGGCGCCACGGCCACCGAGCTCGCCGGGCATCTCGGGGTGACCAAGCAGGCCGCCAGTCAGCTCGTCGACGAGCTGGTGCGCAGGGGGTATGCGGAGCGAAAGGCGCATCCGGCCGATGCGCGGGCCCGGCTCGTGGTGCTGACCGAGCGGGGATGGGCGTGCACGCGGGCCGCCGAGGAGGCCGCCGCGGATGCCGTCCGGCCGTGGGTCGAACTGCTCGGCGAGAGTGAAGTGCGGGCGTTGCGTGATCAATTGGCGCGCATCGCGCCCTATGGTCCGATCAGGCCCGCCTGGTGACGGTTCATCTACAGCCCCGCTCGTCTTTGGCTAGCACTGGAAGTTTTTACTGACGCGTAACTTCACACTTCCACTACCCGTCCGTAACTTGACGAGTGAACAGCATCCTCGTGATCCGGATCACAGGGCGTAAAGCCGTCGCAACTCCCTTGAGCCGCAAGGAGATCACCCGATGCTGCCCTGGAAAAGACTGCTCAGACCCCTGACCGCGCTGCTGCTGACCGCCGCGGTCGCCGTCGTCCCCGCCACCACCGCCCGCGCCGCCGACGCTCCCCACTCCGGCTGGAACGACTACTCCTGCAAGCCCTCCACCACCCACCCCCGCCCGGTCGTCCTGGTGCACGGCACCCTCGGCAACTCCGTCGACAACTGGCTCGGCCTCGCGACCTACCTGAAGAACCGCGAGTACTGCGTCTACTCCCTCGACTACGGCCAGCTCCCCGGCGTCCCCGTCTTCAACGGCCTCGGCCCCATCGACAAGTCGGCCGAACAGCTCGCCGCCTTCGTCGACAAGGTCCTCGCCGCGACCGGCGCCGCCGAGACCGACGTCGTCGGCCACTCGCAGGGCGGCATGATGCCCCGCTACTACCTCAGGTTCCTCGGCGGAGCCGCCAAGGTGAACGCCCTCGTCGGTATCGCGCCCAGCAACCACGGCACCACCCTCAACGGCCTCACCCAGTTGCTGCCGTACTTCCCCGGCGCCGCCGACCTGCTCTCGGCCAACACCCCCGGCCTCGCCGACCAGGTCGCCGGATCACCCTTCCTCACCAAGCTCAACGAGGGCGGCGACACCGTCCCCGGCGTCAAGTACACGGTCCTCGCCACCAAGTACGACGAGGTCGTCACCCCGTACCGGAGCCAGTTCCTGAGCGGCACCGGCGTCCGCAACATCGTCCTCCAGGACCTGTGCCCGCTCGACCTCTCCGAGCACGTGGCGATCGGCCTGTTCAGCCTGATCGCCTTCCACGAGGTCGCCAACGCGCTCGACCCGGCCCACGCCACGCCGACGACCTGCGCCTCGGTCCTCGGATAACGCACGATCGGGGCTGCCCGGCCTGAGCCGCCGGACAGCCCCGCCCCCGTGGCTAGCGGCCCTGTCGGCCGCCGCTCACCGCACGCCGCCGCACCGATCCGAAGAGGATCGCCGCGCCGGCCGCGAGGACGGCCGCGCCGCCCATCGCGATGTACGCCGTGCTGCTGTCGCCGCCCGTCTCGGCGAGGTCCTGGGTGGCGCCGGCCGCCTTCACGTCGGTGACCGGGGTCGACTCCGGGGCCGGTGCCGTGGTCGTCGGCTCGGCCGACGTGGACGCGTCCTGGTCGCCGTGCCCGCCGTGCTCCACCGTCGACTTGTCCGCGCCGTCCTCGATCTGCTCCTCGGACGGGGCGGAGGCGCTGGGAGCGGGCGACTCGGTGCCGGCCGAACCCGAACCGCCGCCGTACGTCACGTCCGAGCAGGAGTAGAACGCCTCCGGGCTGTCCGAGCGCTGCCAGACCGCGTACAGCAACTGCGCGCCGGAGCGCTCCGGGAGGGTGCCGGAGAACCTGTAGTAGCCGTTCGCCGCCACCGGGTCGGTGGCCGTCGCCACCGGGTGCGCCAGATCCAGGTCGTCCCAGGCGAGCGGCCGCGTCGGGTCGTAGCCCTCCTTGGTCAGGTACACCTTGAAGGTGCCCTTGTGCGGGGCCGTCACGCGGTACTTGAAGGTGTACGACCCACTGCGCACGCTCGTCGCCGGCCAGTCCGCGCGGGCCAGGTCGAGGCCCTTGAACTCGTCGGCGTTCGCGCTGCACAGCTTGCCGTCCGGGATCAGCTTCTGGTGCTGCCCGTTCGCGTCGCCGATGCGGACGCCGTTCCAGTCGTAGAGCGCCTGCGTGCCTCCGGCCGCGACCGCCGCCTTGCACGCGGCCGACTTCGGGTTCTCGGGGCCCTCCGCGTAGCACTGGGCGACCCGGCTCACCGGATCGCCCAGTGTGCCGTGCGCCGACGCGGGCGCCGCGGCGAGCGCGGTGAGGGCGAGCGGGGCCAGGCCGAGAGCGGCGGCGGTGGCGGCCGTACGGCGTGCGGGCATGGCGGAACTCCTCGGAAGCGGTGCTGACGGGTGCCGGATCCAAGAAACCGTGAAATCCCGGGGTTGTGGCGGCCCGGAACGATCTTTATGGCCCGCTTAAGGGAGTGCTGAGGCTGAGATCAGGTAGGTAGCGTGCGCGCATGACGAACGAGGAGATCCGGCTCGCCGGCCCGGCCGACGTGCCGAGCGTGAAGGCCGTGACCGATGCCGCCTACCACCACTACATCGAGCGCATCGGTGTGGTGCCGCAGCCCATGGAGCGGGACCACGCCGCGGCCGTGGCGGCGGGGCAGGTGTACGTCACGGGCGATCCCGTGACCGGTCTGGTGGTCGTCGAGGAGCGCGCGGACCATCTCCACCTCGACAACATCGCCGTCCACCCCGACGCCCAGGGCACGGGCGTGGGAGGACGGCTGCTGCGGTTCGTGGACGCACACGCGCGTGCGCTGGGCCTGCCCGAGGTCAGGCTCTACACGAACGCGCTGATGTGGGAGAACCAGAAGATCTATCCGAAGTACGGCTACGAGGTCGTGGAACGCAGAGTGGATGGGCCCTATGACCGCATCCACTACCGCAAGCGACTGGGCTGAGGCCGCCGTCACCCGTTCGGCCACCAGGTGCGCGCGATGTCCTTTCGCACCTCCGGACGTCCTGCGGGGCGCTCTTCGGCCTCCTCGCGGATCCGGCGGGCGTCCGTCCTCTTCAGGGGCTTCTGCACGGTTGTACGGCGCATGGCTGCCTCCTTCAAGGCCCACCGAGTTCCGCGTTCTCACGGAGGTAGACCCTTTTGGGGAGACTTACTCATCGGCGGCGATCTGTCAGTGGCGGTCATCACGATTTCGACTGGCTTTCGAGCGATGTTCCGGCGCCGTCTGATTGTCAGTGGCGGATGCCAGGCTGGTGACCATGACCGATCACACTGCGGACGGGGTGGACTGGAACGCGCAGGCCGCCTCCTTCGACGAGGAACCGGACCACGGCCTGCGCGACCCGCGCGTGCGGGCCGCCTGGGCCGAGCGGCTGCGCTCCTGGCTGCCGGGCCGGGCCTGTGACGTACTCGACCTCGGCTGCGGCACCGGCAGCCTGTCGCTCCTCGCGGCCGAACAGGGACACCGCGTCACCGGAGTCGACAGCGCCCCGGCGATGGTGGATCTCGCCCGCGCGAAACTCGCGGGCCGTGACGCCGCGTTCCTCGTCGGTGACGCGGCGGCACCGCCGGTGGGGGAGCAGCGCTTCGACGTCGTCCTCGTACGGCATGTGCTGTGGGCGCTGCCCGACCCCGGCCGCGCCCTGCGCCACTGGCGGCAGCTGCTGCGCCCCGAAGGCCGGCTGGTCCTCGTCGAGGGCGTCTGGGGCACGGTCAGCCCGGTCGGCATACCCGCCGCCCGCCTCACCGCCCTCGTCGAGCCGCTCGCCGGACAGGTGCGGGTGGAGCGGCTGTCCGACGATCCGGTGCTGTGGGGGAGGGCGGTGGAGGACGAGCGGTACGTGGTGGTGGCGACGGCGGCCTAGGACTGGAGGAGCGCGTCGAAGCCCCCGCCGCGGGCCAGCTTCTCCAGTTCGTCCAGGGCCGCCACGGCCGCGGCCGCCGCCTCGGGGTCCCGCTCCGCCAGACCGCTCTCGGCGAACTCGTCCTCGTCCAGGCGCAGTACGTCCGTGCCGTCGGCCGAGCGCCACAGGTCGAGGTCGAGGTCCTCCACGACCAGTTCGGCGCCGTCGCGCACGGCCGGGCGGGTCACGTCGCAGTACCAGCCCTTGAGCGTGCCGTCGCCGGCGCGGACCTCCTTCACGGCATACCAGCGATCCCGCCAGTAGTGCTCCGTGAACACGTCCCCGGGTTCGAAGCGGACGAAGCCGAAGTCACGGACGCCCTCGCCCGCCCAGGGCGCGCGGACGGTGACGTGGTTGCCGTCGTCCAGCAGGAGCTCGCTCCGGTAACGGATCTTCGTCCGGCCCGCCTTGACCAGGACGACCTCCAACTCGCCCGCTCGTTCAGCCGAGTTCCCGGACATACCGCACCTCCGTCGCCGCCGTCTCGTACCCGAACCACTTGTTGATCGCGATCATGGGGCCGTTGCCCGCGTCGTTGCCGGTGACGGCCTCCGTGAACCCCGCGGCGCGGGCGCGGTGCAGGGAGTCGTTCTTGGCGAGCTTGGCCAGGCCCCGGCCACGGAAGTCACGGGCCGTGCCGGTCATGACGGTGCCGTAGCGGGCGCGCCCGTCGGTGCGGGCCAGGCTGAAGGCGGCGAGGCGGCCGTCGACGACGGCGACCGTGGTCAACTCGTGGTTGATCAGGGGGTGGTGCCAGGTCTCCCGCAGCCAGGCCTCGTAGTCGGTGAACTCGTTGTCGACGTCGCTCGGTTCGTCGGCCACGGTCGCCGCGTCCAGCTCGAAGAGGGGGCGGGGGTCGGCCGCGAAGTCGGCGCCGGTGCGCAGCTCGACGCCGGGCGGGGGGTCCTGCAACGGGGGCAGCGTGCCGTTCGCGAGGTCCAGGAGGAGGAAGTGCGCGGAGCGGCTCGCGCGGTAGCCGCGGCGTTCGGCGAAGGCGCGGTTGGCCGGTGCGTCGAGGACCCAGGCGTACAGCTTGCTCACGCCGAGCGCGGCGAGATGCTCCTCGGCGGCGTTCACCAGCAGCGTGCCGGCACCGCGGCCGGTCCGCTCCGGGTGCACGTACACGTTGACGTAGCCCTGGCCGGGCTCCGGGCTGTCGTAGATCAGGCCGACCTGTGCGGTGCCGATCACCTCGCCGTCCTCCTCGGCGACGAGGGGGCGGTAGTGGGCGTCGGGATGCATGTGGGTCAGGTCGTAGGCGAGGGAGTCCGGGGAGTACAGCATGAACGGGAGGGCCAGGTCACGGACCCGGACATAGGCCTCCAGGTCGGCTCGGGCGTCGGCGCGCAGCTCGCGCACGGTCACAGTCATGTGAGCGGACGCTACGGGTGAGGAGGGCCGGGCTGCCTCCCATTTTCCGGTGGGCTTGCGGCGGGGTGACGGGGCGGTGCGGAAGAATCGGGGGCGTGACCTTGAAGATCGACATCGACGACAGCGCGCCGTCGTACGAGCAGGTGCGGGCGCAGATCTCCGAGCAGGCCCGGTCGGGGGCGCTGCCGGTCGGGTACCGGCTGCCCACGGTGCGGGGACTGGCCGAGTCCCTGGGGCTCGCCGCGAACACCGTCGCCAAGGCGTACCGGGCGCTGGAGAGCGACGGGGTGATCGAGACGCGGGGGCGCAACGGGACGTTCGTCGCGGCGGCGGGCGCGGCGGCGGAGCGTGAGCTCGCGTCGGCGGCGCAGGCGTACGCCGAGCGGGCGCAGCGGCTGGGCGCGGACCGGGACGCCGCGCTGGCCGCGGTGCAGGATGCGTTGCGGGCGGGGTACGGGGAGGGCTGAGGGCGGTTCGGCACCGCCGGGACGCGCCGTCGGGCTGAGCGCCGCTGCGGCGGAGAAGAAAGGATCACCGGAGCAGGTGCTCGAAGGTCCGCGCGTTCTCCACCGCCGCCGCGTTCGGGTCGTTGTTGAAGTACGCGTACACATCCTCCTCGGCCGACCAGGTGTCCTCGATGCGGGCCGCCCAGGTCTCCAGTGAGCGCCTGCCGTAGCGCGGCCAGTCCTTCGCGCGGCCCTCGTGGAAGCGGACGTAGCCCCAGTCCGCCGTCCGCCACAGCGGGGTGACCGGGCGGGCGCGGACGTCGGCCCAGCACAGGGCGGCGGAGCGGGACTCCAGGACCTCGCGGACCTCCGGCGTCCACCAGGACGCGTGCCGGGGTTCGACCGCCACCCGCGTCCCCAAGGGGAAGCAGGCGAGGCAGGCGTCCAGCAGCTCCGCGTCGGCCTTCAGGGTCGGCGGGAGCTGGAGGAGCACCGGGCCGAGCCGGGCGCCCAGCCCTTCCGCGTGGCTCATCAGCCGGTGGACCGGCTCCTCGGGGTCCTTCAGGCGCTTGATGTGGGTGAGATAGCGGCTCGCCTTCACCGCGACCACGAAGTCCGCCGGCACCCGCTCCCGCCATGCCGCGAAGTTCTCCCGGGACGGCAGCCGGTAGAAGGCGTTGTTGATCTCCACGGTCGGGAAGTGCGCGGCGTACTCCTCCAGCCAGCGCCGCATCGGGCAGCCGGCCGGATAGAGGGCGCCGCGCCAGTCCTTGTACTGCCAGCCCGACGTGCCGACGTACCGGGTCATACGTCCATCAAAGCACCGTCACAGATACAGGCCCGCGTCCACCCCGTCCCGCGGCTCCGGCAGCGCGGTCGGGGAGGTGCCCCGGCGCAGCGCGTACAGCTCCGCCAGCGTGGCGCCGTCGCGGCCGACGCCCTCCTCGGAGCCCAGCCAGCCCACCGCCTCCGCCCGGGTCAGCCGCCCCACCTCGATCCGGGCCAGACAGCGGCCGGGGCGGACCACCGCGGGGTGCAGGCGCTCCAGGTCCTCGTTGGTGGTGACCCCGACCAGGACATTGCGCCCCTGGCCCAGTAGGCCGTCGGTGAGGTTGAGCAGCCGCGACAGGGCCTGGCCGGCCGTGTGCTTGGCCTCGCCGCGGATCAGTTCGTCGCAGTCCTCCAGGAGCAGCAGCCGCCAGCGGCCCTTGCCCGTCGCGTCGTCCTCGCCGATCGCGATGTCCATCAGATAGCCGACGTCGGAGAAGAGCCGCTCGGGGTCGAGGACGCAGTCGACCTGGCACCAGTCCCGCCACGAGCGGGCCAGGGTGCGCAGGGCCGAGGTCTTGCCGGTGCCCGGCGGGCCGTGCAGCAGGAGCAGCCGGCCCGCGATGTCCTCCGGGGTGGTCTTCATCAGCCGGGTCATCGCGTCCGCGACCGGCGCGGTGTAGTTCTCCCGCACCTCGTCCCACGTGCCCGCAGAGATCTGCCGGGTGGTGCGGTGCGGGCCGCGGCGCGGGGAGACGTACCAGAAGCCCATCGTCACGTTCTCCGGCTGGGGTTCGGGCTCGTCGGCCGCGCCGTCCGTCGCCTCGCCGAGCACCTTCTCGGCCAGCTCGGCGCTGGTCGCCGTCACGGTGACGTCGGCGCCGCGGTTCCAGCGGGAGATCAGCAGGGTCCAGCCGTCGCCCTCCGCGAGCGTCGCGCTGCGGTCGTCGTCCCGGGCGATGCGCAGCACCCGGGCGCCGGGCGGCAGCAGGGACGCGCCGGACCGCACGCGGTCGATGTTGGCCGCGTGCGAGTACGGCTGCTCGCCCGTCGCGAAGCGGCCGAGGAACAGCGCGTCGACGACGTCGGACGGTGAGTCGCTGTCGTCGACGTTGAGCCGGATCGGCAGAGCGTCGTGTGGGTTCGCAGACATGCTCGCCATGATCCGGCACGAGCACGCCGATCGCACCCGGTTTCCGTAGTGCGTCCGGAGTGTCGGATGGGACCTTTTGCTTCGCTTCCGTCCTGTTACACAGCTGTGCATTCACAAGGCCTGCCCCAGCTGCGCTTCCCGCGTCTACTGTTGCCCTCAATGGGACGTCATGGGTGGAATTCGGGGGCGCTGCGGTGGCGGCTCACCGCACTGCTCGGTGTGGGCGCGGCCGCTGTGGCCCTGGCCGTGACCCTCCTCAACACGCTGCCCGGCAACGGGGCGAGCACCGACGGCACCACGAGCAACGGCAGCAGGGCGCACGGCACGCCCACCAGCACACCGGACGCCGAGACCCCGGACGTCGGCTGGGGCTTCACCCACACCCAGCACAGCGCCGACGAGGGCAGCGCCACCGCCGTCGAGCGGGTCGAGGGGCGGATCGCGGACGTCGGCGGGCTGCCGCAGAACCAGCACCTCATGGGCTGGGGCGCCGACAACCCCGAGCCGGTCAAGGGGCGTTACGACTTCGCGGACATGGACCGGCGCATCGACTTCATCCGCGCCTCCGGCTCCACCCCGGTCGTCACGCTGTGCTGCGCCCCGGACTGGATGAAGGGCGGCGAGCCGGGCGTCGGCAACACCGACTGGAGCCAGTCCGCGCTGGAGACCGCCCCTCAGCCCGCGCACTTCAAGGACTTCGCCGCGCTCGCCGCGACCGTCGCCAAGCGCTACCCGGACGTCCGCCACTTCATCGTCTGGAACGAGTTCAAGGGCTTCTGGAACGACTCCGAGGCCCGCTGGGACTACGAGGGCTACACCAAGCTCTACAACCTCGTCTACCAGGCGCTGAAGAAGGTCAACCCGGCCATCATGGTCGGCGGGCCGTACCTCGTGATGGACAGCGTCGACCCGCGCTCGGAGGACGCGTCCCCGACCTTCAAGGGGCCGTGGGGCGCCATGGACCAGCGCATCCTCGACGCCTTCGACTACTGGAACAAGAACAAAGCCGGCGCCGACTTCGTGGTCGTGGACGGCTCCAGCTACACCAACGACGACGAGATGCTGCCCGACGAGTTCGCGGCGACCGACAAGTTCACCGCCGTCAGCCAGTGGGTGCGGCAGCGGACCGGCAATCTGCCGCTGTGGTGGGCCGAGTACTACGTCGAGCCCGCCGACGCCCAGGACGAGCGCGAGGGCTGGTCCGAGGACCGCCGCGTCGCCGTCCAGGCCGCCGGGATGATCGCCCTCGCCAAGGGCGGCACCACGTCCGCCCTCTACTGGAACCCGGAGAACGAGAAGGGCACGGACTGCGCGGGCTGTCTGTGGACGCCGACCGACGGGAAGGACGGCGGGCAGGAGCTGCCCATGTTCGACCTGGTCAGCCGGTTCGGCAAGGCGTTCGGGCCGGGCACCGACTTCGCGACGGTGTCGGTCGCGGCGGACGACGTGCCCAACGTCCGTGTCCTCGCCACCGACAAGACCGTCCTCGTGGTCAACACCCTGGACCGGCAGATCAGCGCGAAGGTCGACGGCAAGCGGTTCGACATGGCGGCCTATGAGGTCAAGTGGCTCACCCGGTAGCCCGGCTGAGCCACTGACCCCTCACTTCATCGTCAGGAACCGCTGCACCAGCGAGGCGAACAGCACCGCCAGCAGCGGCAGCGAGAACCAGAAGCTGCTCTGCAGCCAGCGCAGTTGCCGCACCCCCGGCCGCACCGCGACCCGGACCACCTCACGTGCGGTCAGCAGCACGATCAGCGCCAGCGCCGCGAGCCCGCCGACCACCGACCACGGCGTCCAGGTCACCTGCGGCCCGATCGGCCCCGGGTCCGCCTTCACGACCTTGCCCGCGGGCTGCTTGGCCAGCGCGTACAGGGTGACGTCCGCGTTGACGAAGACCTTCCTCAACTCGGTTCGCTGGTCGAGGTTCTCGACCAGCCGCGGCTCCCAGGACGTCGAGTAGCCGACGTCCATCTCCAGATATGTGACCTGACTGCGGTTGATCATCAGATACGAGTTCGGCCCCGCGTCCTTCAACGCCTTGACCAGGCTGGACACCAGCACCGGGTCGGTGGGCGCCAGCGTCGGCACGTACTCGACCTTCTCCATGTCCCGCGCTCCCCACGGCATCGCCGGTGTCACGTTGTCGACCGTGTCGTTGCTCAGCCACAGCAGCCGTACCGTCGGATCGTCGTGGGCGTACACGTACTCCATGGCGGTGACCTCGCCGGGCCTGATCCGCTCGAACGGTTCGTTGCCCCAACGGGCCACCAGGAAGCCGAACATGAGCAGCAGACCCGCCAGCACCGCGGCCAATGGCGCCAGGCTCACCCGGTCCTTGTCGCGTTCCTTCGCGGTGACGCCGGTGCGCGGGAACAGCGCGAGCCCCATGAGGAGGGCGGCGCCCGGCAGGGCGAACATGAAGACGCGCAGCGCCATCTCACCGCCGTACGACTGCATGCCGAAGCCGAGGAACGGTACGAAGGTCAGGACGAGCAGCGAGCGCTCCCGGTAGTGGTGGTCGCGCCGCCGCCACCAGCCCCAGCAGGCGAAGGCCAGCACGCCTCCGGCGAGGGCCACGCGCGTGTAGAGGACGAGCTTGTGCGAGGAACTGCCGCCCTCGATACGGCCCGACACCGACGACGACACATTGCCGCCGACGCCGCCGACCCCGCCGAACAGGTCGTCGAAGTGCCCCGACCAGTACGGCTCGGCCATGAAGCCCACCCACGCCGCCACCAGCACGGCGAACAGGATGGGCAGGCCGCGCAGTTCGGACCTGCCGGTCAGGACCAGGGCCGCCAGCACGCCCAGCATCACGAACGGGGTGAGCTGGTGGGCCGGGACGCTCGCCGCGAACAGCCCTATGACCACCATGAGGAGCACGGCCCGCTGACGGCGGTCGGTCGGTTCGACCTCCACCTCGCCGGGGCGCTTCTTCGTCCAGATCACGCGCGGGGCGCGGAAGTAGACGAGGAGGATCGCCGCGAAGACCAGGTAGAGGAGGTAGGTGAAGCCCTGGGGGGAGAAGTAGTCCTGGCCGACCCAGCCGGACAGCACGAACACCCACAGGCCGGTCCACTTGGCCTTCCAGCTCGCCCGCATCGAGCGCACCAGCAGGAACATCGGGGCCAGATAGAGGAGTTGGATGGCCAGCGGCCACCAGCGGATGAGCTCGGTGAAGTCCGTGACCCCGCAGGCCTGGGCGACGAACGCGGCCGCCGCGAAGAAGCCGGGCCAGCTCCAGCGCGCGTCCAGGTCGGGCACCGCCGACCCGGTCCGGTCGATGTAGTCGAGGAAGCCCAGATGCTGCCAGGCGGTCGCGAAGCGGGGTTCCGTCTCGATCACCGCGGGCAGCGCGTGCAGGGACACCACGGTCGCGAGCAGCGCGATCAGCAGCAGCGCCTTGTGCTCGCGGTTCAGCCACAGCAGCGAGCCGAAGGCCACCACGAGCAGGGCCGCGCCGAGCAGGGTGGTCTTCGGCAGCACCGAGATCAGCCCGAGCCCGCCCATCCGGTCCAGGTCGGTCTCGCCGAGGCGCAACGCGGGCACCCAGTAGAGCAGGAGTGCGGTGGTCAGCAGACAGCCGAGGATCACGCCGACGCGCGTGGGGTGGAGCCGGTCGCGCCAGGAGAGAGGCGGGTCCGGGTCGGGGGCCGGTTCCTCGTCGAGCTGTACGGTGCCCTCTTCTCGTACCTCCGCCTCGTACGGCTCGAACGGCGCGTCCACCTCCGCGTCCGGTGTCTGCACCGGGCCCAGGGACGCCTCCGACCCGGGTTCCCGTTCCTCCACCGGCAGCCCCACCTCGGGCAGTTTCTGCGCCCAGGTCGGCCGGTGCGGTGCCGGGCGGACGGCGGGGAAGCCGGTGGGCGGGGTGCCGGGGCCGGGGCGGACGTCCGGGCGGCGTTCCAGGTGGTCGAAGTCGACGTGGATGCCGAGGGCGAGGGTGTCCTGGTCGAGCGCCCAGGCCGGCCCGCGCCTGCGCGTGCCCGACGGGAGGGGGGCCTCGCGCGTTCCCAGGTCGGAGAGGTCGCCGTCGGGTGCCGTGTCCTCGGGGACGGCATCGGCCGGCGCGGCCCGCACGGTCCTGTACAGCTTCGGCGCGGCGATCGCCACGATCACCGCGAGCGAGGAGATCTCGGCGACGCCCGCGCCGGTCAGCCCCATGCGGGGGAGCAGGATCAGCGTGAGGCCGAGCACCAGGGCGCACAACAGGCCCTGCAACCAGGCGAGTCCCGCGGTGCGGCTCTGCGCGCGCAGCACCGCGAAGTACGTCTCCATGACGACCCGCAGCACCGCGCCGACCGCGAACCAGCGCAGCAGCGGGGTGGCCGCGTCGGCGTACCCAGAACCGAAGACGCCGAGGATCCAGGGCGCCCCGAAGAACAGCACCCCGGCGACCGGCAGCATGATCCGCGCCATCCGCTTGAGCGCCGCCCGGGTGTTGGCGGCCAGCCGCCCCGGATCGTGCGAACCCTCGACGGTCAGGGAGGCGCCCATGTTGATGGCGAGCAGGTTGCAGGTGCCGCCGATGGTGGTGGTGATGTAGAAGTACGCGTTGTCCTCGGAGCTGACCTGTGAGGCCACGATCACCGGGACGAGATAGACGACGGCCAGCGAGAACAGCGAGCCGGTGTAGTCGCCGGCGAGGAACCGGCCGACCTCCCTGACGGTCGGCGGGCGCGCGTGGTCCTCGGTGGCCTTCACATGCCGGGGCACCAGCCGCCGGAACACCAGCCAGCCCAGCGGCAGCACCGACACCGCGATCGCCGCGACCCACGACACGAAGACACCGGCCGTCGGGATCGCCACCGCGAACGCGACCAGCAGCCCCAACTTGACGGCGGAGAACACGGTGTTGCCGAACGGCACCCAGATCGCGCTGCGCAGCCCGGTCAGCACCCCGTCCTGGAGGGTGAGCAGGTTCCAGGCGACGACGGCCGCGATGAAACCGAGCCCGTTCACCGTCCCGTGCAGGAAGCGGTACGACGGCCCCCACATGTCCAGCGTCAGCAGGAAGACACCGGCGGCGAGCGCCACGAGCACCGAACTGCCCGCGTACGTACGGAAGATGAGCCGTCCGGTGGCGCGGCCAGAGACCGGGATGAAGCGGGCCAGGGCGCCGGTCAGGGTCACCGCGGTCAGCCCCGCGAGGAACTTCATCGCGGCGATCGCGGCGGAGCCCTGGCCGACCGCGGACTCGGAGTAGTAGCGGGCGGCGGCCAGCCAGAAGCCGAGGCCGAGCACGGCGGAGATACCCGTGTTCAGCATCAGGGCGTAGGCGTTGCGGAAGAGTTGATTGCCGCCGGACGGGCGCCCCATGCCGGGCAGGCGCAGCCGGCGCCCCGACTGCTGGGGCGCTTCGGTCGCGGGCTCGGTCGACTCGGTGGTGGTCGTCGTGTCAGACACGGGAACGGATGGCCTTCCGGCGGACCTGGCGTGCTCTTCGGACCATGGCGTATCCCTTGGTGAACGCGCGGTCCCGGGCGAAGGTACGGGCGATGGCCCGGCCTTCGATCAAGCGCTGGAACTCCTCGGCGTCCGTGGCGCGGCGCACGGTGACCCGCAGCAGCGCGTACGGCCCCTGCCGGCGCCGCGCGAGTCCGTTGCCGACGGCGAGGGCCTGGGCGTACCCCGTCTCGCGGACCCGCTCGCGGACCCGGCGGCTGGAGTAGCCGTAGGGGTAGGCGAACGAGACCGGGGCGGCGCCGAGTTCGTCGGTGACGATCTCCTTGCAGAGGATCAGCTCGCGGCGCAGGCTGTCGTCGTCGAGCTGGTCGAGCTGCGGGTGGGTGTGGCTGTGCCCGCCGATCTCCACGCCCTCGGCGGCGAGTTCGCGCACCTGCGGCCAGTCCAGCATGGTGTCCAGTGCCTTGCCGTTGTCGTGCGGGCCGCGCAGCCACGCCGTCGACACGAACAGGGTGGCGGCGAAGCCGTGCTTGGCGAGCACGGGCAGGGCGTGCCGGTGGACGCCCTCGTAGCCGTCGTCGAAGGTGACCAGGACGGGGCGCTCGGGCAGCGGGCGGCCGTCGCGCCAGTGCGCCGCGAGCTGGGCCGTGGTGATCGGCGTGTGGCCCAAGTCCCCGATGAGGTCCATCTGTTGGCCGAAGGCCTCGGGCGTCACCGAGAGGTCGCGGGTGGCGTCGCTCGGGTCGGTCGCGATGGCGTGGTACATGAGGATCGGCACGCTCATCTCGGTCCCCCTTCGATCGGCGCCACCTGGAACGCGGCGCCCCCCTTCCGGGTCCGTACGCTCCCCACGACGTACCCGCCGGCAGCCGTCAGCACCCCCGCGACGATCGCGCCCGCCCGCCCCGCGCCGCCCGGCCGGGCCAGCACGGCGTCGCGCAGCCCGCGGGCCACCCCGGCGGGCAGCACCCGGGTGGCGTACCGGCGTTCGGACTCAAGCCCCTTGCTCGCGCCGACACTTCGGGCCACCAGCGCCTTCGACAGGCCCTCGGCGTAGGCGCGCGTGCGGAAGTACCCGAAGTGCTCACGCGCCTCGGGCACCCGGTGGTGGATCACCGCGCGGTCGTCGATCAGCAGCACCGCGTCCGGTCTGGCCCGGCTGAGCCGGATGCACAGCTCCGTCTCCTCACAGCCCAGCGGGCGCTTGTCGCCGTCGCGCCCGATGCCGGTGGCGAACCCGCCGGCCGCGTCGAACGCCGTACGCCGGAACGAGGCGTTGCCGCCCAGGACGTTGCGCACCCGTACCCGGCCCTCGGGCAGGCCCTTGTAGGTGCAGCCCACCACCCAGTCGAACTCCGCCGGGAACCAGGCGGGACGGCGGCCCGACGCCCAGATCGGCAGGGTGCGCCCGCCGACGGCCATCACCTTCGGGTCGGCGTACCCGGCGGCGAAGTGGCGCAGCCAGTCGCGCTCGGCGACGGCGTCGTCGTCGAGGAAGGCGATCACCTCGCCGTACGAGGCGGCGATGCCGGTGTTGCGGCCCGCGGACAGGCCTCGGGGGCCCGCGTTGGCGAGCACCCGTACCTCCGTGACCTCCTTGTACTCCTTGGCCAGCCGGTCCAGGAGCGCCGGATTGTGGTCGACGACCAGCAGTGTCTCCCGCGCCGGATACGACTGCGCCCGCACCGAGGAGACCGCCGCGAGGATGTCCTCCCAGCGGTCCTCGGTGTAGACGCAGATCACGACGGAGACGTCGGGACCGCTCAAGACACCTCTCCCCGGACCGAGTCGAGCAGCGGGGAGTGGTGGGCCTGGCGGCGCAGCTCACGCCGGTTGGAGCGCTCGCCGAGGATCACCTTGAGCACCCGGAACCCGTCGCGCACCGCGCGAAGATTGCTCGCGCCGTGGATGCGGAGGTACTCGTAGCTCGGTATCTCCTGCACCTTCAGGCCGGCCTTGACCACCCGGATGTTGATCAGGGTCTCGATCTCGAAGCCGGTGCAGTCGAGGTCGATCTTGTCGAGGCAGTGCCGCCAGAACGCGTTGTAGCCGTAGCAGAGATCGGTGTAGCGGGCGCCGAACTTGCGGTTGACGATCGTGCACAGCGCCCAGTTGCCGAGCTTGCGGATGAAGGTCATGTCGTCGGTGCCGCCGCCGTTGGCGAAGCGGGAGCCCTTGGCGAAGTCCGCGCCCGAGAGCAGGGCGGAGACATAGCTGAGGATCTCGTTCCCGTCGGCCGAGCCGTCCGCGTCGACCATCACGATGATGTCGCCGGTGCACGCCTCGAACCCGGTGATCAGCGCGTCGCCCTTGCCCTTGCCGGTCTGCCGGACGACCTTGACCTCCGGCCACAGCTCGCGGGCCACCTCGACGGTGTCGTCGGTGGAGTTGCCGTCGACCAGGACCACTTCGTGGATCCAGTCGGGCAGCGTCTTGAAGACGTACGGAAGGTTCTCCGCCTCGTTCATGGCGGGGATCACGACACTTACCGGCGGCGCGATGGCCAGGTGAGTGGAGACGGGCCGGTACTTACCGGCTGTCGGCGGCTCCTGGCCCGTTGCCGCCGGGCGCAGAACAGAGCTCATGAGTCTGGTTCCCTCTCGTCCGGCTGGACCGCCCGCCCCTGGGCGACCCGGCTGCTGTCCGGTTCGAAAGGGGGGTTGTTTCACCTACGGCATGCCGAAAGGGATCTCCGAGCACGCCCGGGTGAGCTGGCAAAGCCTGGCCGACGAGGAATACGGTCGCCGGTCGCGCGGCACGACCCGGTCACCGGTGCGGTCACCGAGTACGGCACCCCCCTACCGCGCCCCGCGCCGGTCTGTCACGGTCCTTGAGCCCTCCCCTAGTACCGCTGACGACGGACCGATGCGGGTGAGATGTATGACGGTATTGACGATTGAACCCCTATGGCAAGACCTGGAACCAGGCCTCACGTTTTTGTTGGTTTGACCGTTACGGAGCCTTATTGGTTGTGCGAACGCAGCCTTCCAAATTTCTTGAGCATCCGGTCGGCCGGCGCGAACAGTTCCGGCCGGGACTGGACGGTGTTGCGCAGCGCCCGGACGGGGGCGCGGCGCGCCCGGTGCCCGATCGCGACCGGGTGACGCCGGGTCACCCACCCCTCCGACACGGTGATCTCCCGGGTCTTCAGGGCGTCCTTGTACTCCTTGTGCCCCCGGCCGAGATCGAGGTACGCGATCCCGTCGGCGGCGGCCGCCTCGGCCATCCGCAGATGCAGCACCAGCCCCGGCGAGTACTTCGCGTAGGCCGGGTCGTACGCCGGGAACCAGCACGCGAGGACCCGCTCGGTGCGCAGCCCGAAGTGCGCCGCGACCGGCCGGTCGCCCGCGTACAGCACCGACAGGATGCCCGCGAACGGCTCGGAACGGGTGTGGAACAGCTGCTGCACGAGCCGGCTGATCCAGTCGTGGGCGAACCGGTCGCTGCGCCCGGTCCTGCGGTACTGCGCGGACTTCCAGCTCATCAGGGTGTGCAGCACCGCCGGGTCGCGCTCGTCGTGGACGTACCGCACCCCGCCGGCGTCCCGGCCGAGCCGGCGTTCCTTGGCGAGCGTGGTCCGGGTGAACTTCGGTGCCTGGGACCGCAGATGGCACAGATAGGCGTCGTAGCCCTGGTCGACGTCCATGACCGGGGACGGGTAGCTTCGCCGGGCCCCCGCGGTGAACGGCTCCTGGGCCGCCACGAGGTGGTCGAACTCCCAGACGGCGAGCCCACAGGCGCGCAACAGCTCTCGCGTGTCGCACACGAACCCGGGCCGGTGGACCAGCCCCTGGGCGTCCGAGACGCCGAGGCCGACGGCCCGGCCGACTCCGGACGCGGTCCGCTGGAAGGGGAAGAAGGCGGCGGGCTCGCCGTCCTCCCGTACGACCGCGATCCGCACGCCCCGCCGGCACCGGCCGACGGCGAGCGTGAACTCGGGGGACAGGAACGGGTTCGCCAGCTCGGGCGAGCCCTGCAGATGTGCCTTGGACTGCAACGACGTCCACGCCGCCCGGTCGGCGGCGGTCAGCTCGCCGGGGCGGTACACGCTGATGTCCACGTCAGGCAGTCCGTCCCGGCCTCGTACGGCCGCGTCGCCGTCGTACCCACAGCAGCAGCAGGAGCAGCGCGCTGATCGCGGTCACCGCCACGACGCCGCCGCGGTAGGACCACCGGTGGGTGGCCAGCATTCCCTGCGCCACCAGCATGTTCACGACGACCGAGCTGGCCAGGGCGGTGAGCACCCGGGCGAGCGGTTCGAGGCCGCGCAGCGCGACGGCGAGGGCGACGGCGGGTGCCGTCAGCAGGAAGAACAGGGTGAACGGGCCGCGCAGCGGCGAGCTGGCGCCGGTCAGCGCGAGGAGCGCGCCGAACCCGCCGACGGCCGTGGCGGCGCCCGCGAGCAGCGGCGAGAGGTCTCTCGCCGAGCCTTGATCCTTTGGAGATGTCCTGATACGGATGGTCTGCATTGGCGACTTTGCCCCCTGAAGCGCCGGATGCCGGGCTTCAATGTGACCCAGGCGCGTGGCGGCCGTCAAGGGTCTGAGGACCTGTGGGGAGGGATGGTCCGGACCACGGGACGAGTGTTCCCCGGAGGCGCAAGTCGCCTCCGGGGAACGGAAGTTCACGTGTGGGCTACGGGACGACCTTGAGGAGCTTGTTCGGCGAGCCGCTGCCCGCGCTGGTGACCACGCCGGAGGTGGCGCCGTTCACCAGGGCCGAGGCGACCGTGGCCGGGGAGGCCGAGGTGTGGCCGGCGAGGTAGACCGCCGCGGCGCCCGCGACGTGCGGGGTGGCCATCGACGTGCCGGAGATGGTGTTGGTCGCGGTGTCGCTCGTGTTCCAGCCCGCCGTGATGGAGGAGCCGGGCGCGAAGATGTCCAGGACCGAGCCGTAGTTCGAGTAGCTGGCCTTGGCGTCCGTGCTGGTCGTGGCGCCGACGGTGATCGCGCTGGCGACGCGGGCCGGGGAGTACGAGGAGGCGTTGGCGGAGCTGTTGCCCGCCGCGATGGCGTAGGTGACGCCGCTCGCGATGGAGTTGGAGACCGCCGTGTCCAGCGAGGTGGAGGCCCCGCCGCCGAGCGACATGTTGGCGACGGCCGGGGTGGTGTGGTTGTTGGTCACCCAGTTGATGCCCGCGATCACACCGGCCGTGGTGCCCGAGCCGCTGTCGTCGAGCACCCGCACCGCCACGATCTTCGCTTTCTTGGCGACGCCGTAGGTGCTGCCCGCGATCGTCGTGGCCACATGGGTGCCGTGGCCGTTGCCGTCGGAGGCGGTGGTGTCGCCGTCGACCGCGTCGTAGCCGTAGGAGGCACGGCCGCTGATCTGGGTGTGGGTGATGCGCACGCCGGTGTCGATGACGTAGACCGTCACGCCGCTGCCCGCGCTGTCCGGGTAGGTGTACGTGCCGGAGAGCGGAAGCGCGGCCTGGTCGATGCGGTCGAGGCCCCAGGGGGCGCTGGACTGCGTGGTGTCGGTCAGCTTCACGACCTGGTTCTGCTCGACGTGGGCCACGGCCGGGTCGGCCGCGAGTCTGCGGGCCTCGGTCGCCGAGAGGGTGGCCGAGTAGCCGTTCAGCACGGTGCCGAACGTCTTCTTGACCGTGCCGCCGTACTCCTTGACCAGGTTCTTGCCCGCGGCCGAGCTCGCCTTCAGGCCGGCGGACCCGGACTTGAGCGTGACGATGTAGCTGTCCTTGATCGCGGTGGGGGAGTCGGCGGCAAGGACCTTGCCCTCGGCCGGGGCGGCCTGGGCGGGGAGGGTGGTGAGCCCGCCGACGAGGGCGGCGGTCGCCAGGCCGGTTATCGCGGCGAACCGGAGCTTCTTGCTACGCAGTTGTGCCATTACGAGGGAGTCCTCCTCATAGGCGACGCGCGCCGGGGTCGGGCGGGCGTCTGTGGGGGGTGCGCGCGTGATCGCGCACACGACCCGGAACGTCGCGTTCCCGTCTCGGGCTGAGTAAAGACTCGGTCATCTACGGGCGTGGCTCAAGGGTGTTGAGCACCCGTCAACAAACCTGTCATGCCCACGTAATCAAACACCGTGCGAACGCGCCGGGTCGCGGTGTGTACGACCTGAAAAGTCTTGGCATGGACACTTCCCGTCAACACGCGTAGTTGCTACGACGGTTGTGGCAGAGATCCTGCTAAAGGGAGGTTCCATGAGACGTTCCCGATTTGCCGCTTACGTCACCTCGCTCCTCCTCGCCGCCGGCGCCGCCCTCACCGGGGCGACCTCGGCTCAGGCGGCGACCGGCCCCTATGTGGCCCTCGGCGACTCCTACTCGTCCGGGGTCGGCGCCGGCAGCTACATCTCCTCCAGCGGCGACTGCAAACAGAGCACGAAGGCCTACCCCTACCTCTGGGCCGCCGCCAACTCACCCTCGTCGTTCAGCTTCAAGGCCTGCTCGGGCGCTCGAACGGGTGATGTTCTGGCGAACCAGCTCGGCACCCTCACCACCAGCACGGCGCTCGTCTCGATCAGCATCGGAGGCAACGACGCCGGCTTCTCCGACGTCATGACGACCTGTGTGCTCCAGTCCGACAGCGCCTGCCTGTCCCGCATCAACACCGCCAAGGCGTACGTCGACTCGACGCTCCCCGGACAGCTCGACTCCGTCTACTCGGCGATCCGCAGCAAGGCCCCCAACGCCCATGTGGTCGTCCTCGGCTACCCGCGCTTCTACAAGCTCGGCACCACCTGCGTGGGCCTGTCAGAGACCAAGCGCTCGGCGATCAACGGCGCCGCCGACTACCTCGACGCCGCCGTCGCCAAGCGCGCCGCGGACCACGGCTTCACCTGGGGTGACGTCCGCGGCACCTTCACCAACCACGAGATCTGCTCCGGCAGTTCGTGGCTGCACAGCCTGAACTGGCTCAACATCGGCGAGTCGTACCACCCCACCGCGGCCGGCCAGTCCGGCGGCTATCTGCCCGTCATGAACAGCGCGGCCTGAGCCTCACTCGGTAGCAGTCGGAGAGACGGAGGCCCCGCCCGTCGGGGTCTCCGTCTCGCACGTCACCGAGAACGGCACGGAGTTCGACGTCCGGTGCTGCGGATCGCGCACCTCGACACTGATCTCGTTCCGATACGTCCCGCTGTCGTCGTACGTCGTCACGAACGCCGTGTCCTGCTTGGACTTGCCGCCCCCCTCGGAGAACACCAGCGTCTTCCAGCCCTGGTCCATGACCTTGCCGTCCTTGGACTTCCAGCGGTACGTCACCTGCGCCGGCAGCCGGCTCACCGTGATCGTCGCCGTGAAGGAGGGCGCCTCGGACTGCGCCGGCGGACACGTCCCCGCGTAATCCGTGTGCGCGCCGGACAGCACGACCTGCACGGTCTGCGGCGCGGGCGCGCTCGTGGTGGGGGTGGCCGGCTCGGACGACGAGGGCGGCGGCGCCTCGGTGTCCTGCCCCGGCGAACTGGCCGTGGTCTCGCTCCGGCTGGTGCTGCTGCCGGTACGGGCGTCGCCGCCATCGCCGTCGCCCCGGTTGAGCAGGGCGTACGTCAGCCCCGCTGCCGCCAGCGCCAGAGCGGCGACGCCCGCGATCAGGACGACCGCGGCACGGCGGTTGCGCTCGGGAGGCTCGGGCGCCGTCGTCGGCGCGGCCCGCGTGGGAGCCGTGGGCGGCAGCGGCGCCGTCGGCGGCTCCTCGCGGTGTCCGGCGAACGTCGGTGTATACGGAAGGGGCCCCGGCGGGACCGCGCCCGAGCGCAGCGTGCCTCCGGCCGCGATGATCCGCAGATCCTGCTCGGCGCGGTCGGCGGGCAGCCGCTCGGCCGGGTCCTTGCGCAGCAGCCCCTCGATGACGGGGGCGAGCGGACCGGCCCGGTGCGGGGTCGGCAGCTCCTCGTCGACGATCGCGCGCAGGGTGCTCAGCGGGGTGTTCTGCCGGAACGGGGAGTTGCCCTCGACCGCCGCGTACAGCAGCACGCCCAGCGACCACAGGTCCGACTCCGGACCCGGCGTACGCCCCAACGCCCGCTCCGGGGCCAGGAATTCGGGCGAGCCGATCACCTCGCCGGTCATCGTCAGCGCCGAACTGCCCTCGACCATGGCGATGCCGAAGTCGGTGAGCACCACCCGCCCGTCGTTCGACATCAGCACGTTGGCCGGCTTCACGTCCCGGTGCAGCACCCCCGCCTCGTGCGCCGCCCGCAGCGCGGAGAGGATCTCGGCGCCGATGTGCGCCGCGCGCTGCGGCGACAGCGGGCCCTCGGCGTCCAGCACGTCGGCGAGCGAGACGCCCCTGACCAGCTCCATGACGATCCAGGGGCGGCCGTCCTCGGTGGCCACGTCGTACACCGTCACCACGTTCCGGTTGGCGACCCGGGCCGCGGCCCACGCCTCCCGCTCAAGGCGGGCGTACATCCGCTCCACCTCGGAGGCCGGCAGCCCGGCCGGTGCCCGCACCTCCTTGACGGCGACCTCGCGGTGCAGCACCTCGTCACGGGCGCGCCACACGGTTCCCATGCCGCCCTCGCCGAGCGGGGACAGGAGGCGGTACCGGCCGGCGATCAGACGTTCACGGCCCGGCTCTTCGGACACGGGCGTCCCCCATTCGCAACGTTCGCAGCGTTCGCGACTCGGCCTGACTTCGCGTGATTTCTCCCCAAAAGTAGCTCAGCCGAGTGCGGATGCCGCCCCCTTGAGCACCAATCCAGCCCCGAGCGCCACCACGAGGAACGCCGACAACAGGGGCGCGTGCCGCCGCACGAGTGCCGTGACCGGATGCGTGGTCCAGCGCGGACGCCGGTCCAGCAGCCGATTCATCCCGGTACCCAGCCTGACGACGGCGAATCCCGCCGCGCTGAGCGTGAGGGCGAGTCCGACGCCGTACGCGACGACGAGCAGGAACCCGAACCAGGCCTGCCCGAGCGCCATCGCGCCGACGAGCACGACGACCGCGGAGGGGCTGGGGACGAGCCCACCGGCGAAGCCGAGGAGGATCGTGCCGCGGAGGGTGGGGGCGATGGAGTGGGTGTGGGTGAAGCCGCCGTGGGTGTGTGTATGGGTGTGGGAGTGACTGTGGTCGTGGTGGTGGTCATGGTCATGCGCGTGACCGTGGTCATGGTCATGGTCATGTGCGTGGCCGTGATCGTGGTCGTGACCGCCGACCAGCGCCAACTCGCGCTGGGGGGCCGGGGCAGGTGCGTGCGCGTGCCCGTGGGCGCGCTGGTGCCAGGCCCGTCGTACGAGGGTCAGCCCCGCCCCCGTCACCAGTACCCCGCTCGCGACGCCCAGCCAGGTGATGACCGAGGGCGCCGCTCCCGAGCCCGCCGTGACGAGGAGGCCCAGGGCGACCACACCGAGGGTGTGGGTGACCGTGACCGACGCGGCCAGGGGCATGACGTCCTTGAGGCGGGCCTTGCCGCCGCGGGCGGTGGCCACCGCGGCCATGAGGGTCTTGCCGTGGCCCGGTGCGAGCGCGTGGAGCGCGCCGAGGGCGACGGCGATGAGAAGGGCGAGCGCGGCGAAGCCCACGGTGAGGTCGTGGCGGGCGACCAGGGAGTCCAGCGCCCGCGTCCAGCGGTCGGCGCCGCGCGGCAGGACGGAGGCGGCCGGGGCGTCCTCGCGGTCCTCGGCCAGGGCGGGCCCGCCGGGGCGGACACGCACGGAGGCGGTGGTGGTGTCGGCGGGGGAGGAGAGCAACTTCCCGGGGTAGCTGGTCAGTTCGTGGGAGACCGAGGTCTTCGGTACGTCCGACGCGGTGAGGGTCATCCGGTCGCCGCGCGCGGTGATCTCCCGCCAGCCGGGCCCGGAGTCCGTCCCCGCGCTGTGGAAGGTCAGCGCCACGGTCGCGTCCTCGGGGAGCGGCGCCGTCAGCTCGCACTCCACGCGGAGGGTGTGCAGCCCGGCCTGACCGGGCCGGACCGTCGCCTTGCTGCTCCGGACGCTCAGGCTCGCCGCGGCGCCGTCGACCGTGACCTCGCCGCCCTGCGCGGCCGTCTCGCAGCGCTGCCGGGCCCACCCGGTCATGCCCTGCTTCTCGATGTCCGGCTCGGCCTGCGTCGCCGGGATCTCGGCCAGGTCCTCGACATGGTCGACGCGGAGCTGTCCGGGGGCGGCGACGAGTCCGTCGTAGCGGTTGACGGTGAAGTTGCCGAGGGGGTGCGCGCTCGCGCTGCTGGAGGGGACGAGCACGAGCGCGCACACGGCCGTCAGGACGGCCGCACCGGAGGCGAACAGGCGACGGGACTTCACTTGGCCGCCTCCAGGGTCTTCAGTGCCTTACGGGCCTCGGCCGCGCCCAGAGTCGAGAAACCGGGGTTCAGCTTCAGCGCGGCCTTGAGGTGGGAGCGGGCGTCCTTGGTGTGGCCCGTGGCCCGCTCGATGATGCCGCGGTGGTAGAGGAACGCGGCGTTGCGGTAGCCGGTGGCGGTGGCCTGGCGGGCGTAGGGGAGGGCTTCGGCGTCCTTGCCGTTGACGTGCAGGGCCCACGCGAGGGCGTCCGCGGTGTGCACGGTGTGCCGGCGTTTCCACTCGGCGCGGGCCGCGCGCAGCGCCGCGGCCTTGTCGCCGTGGTCGGCGGCGGCGAGGGCGGTGTCGAGGTCGGCGTTGACGCCGTTGGCGCGGGCGAGGGCGATCCAGGCGTCGACGAGCGCGTACTGGTCGTCGGCCTTCTCCTGGTCGCCGGCCTGCTGGTACAGCTCGCCTAGTTCGACGAGCGGGCCGGGCAGCGGATAGCGGGCGACGACGTCCGCCATGGTCTTGAGGGCGCCGGCCCGGTCGCCGCTCGCGGCCTGGGCGCGGGCCCGGCCCTCGAGCGCCGGGATGTAGTCCTCGTCGGCGGCGAGCGCGCGGGCGTAGTCGGTGAGGGCGGCCTTGTAGTCGCCCTGGTTCCACGCGAGTTGACCGAGCTGGGCGGCGACGTACGCCACGTCGCCCGGGGTGGTCGCGGAGCCGAGGGCCTGCTTCAGCACCCGCTCGGCGGTGCCGACGTCGCCGCGCAGCTCCCTCACGTAGGCGTACCGCGTGAAGACCGGGATGCCGGGCTTGCGGTCGTCGGCCGTGTCGGCGGCCTTCGCGGCGTCGCCGTAGCGGCCGAGTTCGACGAGGGCGTCGACGCGGGAGGACAGGGCGCGTTCGTCGTAGGGGTTCTGCTTCAGCACCTGGTCGGCGTACTTCAGGGCGTCGGCGAACTGGTGCCGGGCCGCGGCGAGGGCGGCGCGGCCGGCGAGGGCCTGTTCGTTGTCGGGCGCCAGCTTCAGGGAGCGCGCCAGGGCCTTGTCGGCCTGCGGGTAGCGGGACGGGTCGCCCTTGGTGCGGGCCTGCTCGACGTAGGCGAGACCGAGGGTGGCCCAGCCGCCGAAGTCCTTGGGCTGGGACCGGAGATGGTCCTGGAGGGAGGCGATGCTCGTGTCGAGGTCGCCGCCGGTGAGCAGCGCCGGTGACACGGCACTCGGCGCGGCGGCGGCCGTCGTCGTGGTGCCGCCGTCCCGCAGCGCGCCGACGGCGATGGACCCGGCGGTCAGCGCGATGGCCAGCAGCACGGCCGACCCACCGAGCCGCACCCGCCGCGCGACGGCACTCTCGGCCGACGTCTCCGACTCATCGGCGTTCGTACGCGAGGCCATGCCCTCTCCTAGTTACGAGGCTTGCTGTGCAAGGAAGTTGATGAGCGTGCGACGCGGCCCGCACCGTGGGGGTTGAGTATGTGCGGGCCGCGCCAGTCGAGGGGGGACGACTGCGGATGCTTGGGGGCGCGGGGAACTGCGCGACCAGCCCCCACACACCCGCACCCGAGGAACCGGCCTAGTACGCCCGAGACCTCATCCGCCGCCACCACATGAGACCGCCTCCGATGAGCAGGATCCCGGCGGCGCCCGCCCCGGCAGACGCGGCGATCAGCGTCGTGTCGTCCGACCCTGAAACCCCGGCCGGCTGCAACGCGTCACCCAGCTGGTTGCGGACGTCGGCGCCGTCCGTCGTGCCCTTGGCGAGCGGCCCCCGGGACCCCTCGGTCGGCAGCGCGACGTACGGGAAGGACTTCTCGAAGTCCTTGTCGTTCTTGTCGACGGCGTCGCCCAAGTCGTTCTTGGAACCGACCAGTTCACCCTCGACGACCTGGAGCGACGCGTCGATCACGTCGTCCGTCAGACGGCGCCCGTTCGGGAACCCGGCGTTGTCGCCATCAAGCACACCGAGCCGCTTCGGAGAATCGGTGGGCTTGATGGACGTGTTGAGGCGCAGCTCTTCTGCGGGCCGCACGTAGGGCGGCTGATTCAGCCCCTTCACTCCCTTGAGGAACACGTCCACGAGGTCGTTGCGAGGCTCCTTCGGGGCGGGGATCTTGTAGATCGCCTCGATGAGCTTCGGCAGTTCGGGGTTGGTCACGTTCTTCAGGAACTGCGCGTCGTCCGTGGGCACGGACGCGTTGAACTTGTCCTTGTCCTTCAGCGGGTTGACGACCTCATTGACGAGCGGGTTCCCGAGGCGCGAGACCTGGGAGTAGTAGCCCCGGGCGTTCCTGCGCTGGGTCGTCGACCAGATGCCCACGACCGGCTGGTGCGAGGACTCGGCTATCACGTCGTTCGGCACCTGGAGGGCGATCGAGTTGACGTTGTAGCCCTTGAGCGTGTCGTTGCCGACCTCGCTGAGGTTCCCGCCGTACAGCAGGTCGAAGACGCGCAGGTCCGCGAAGAACGGGTCGTCGGCCTGGCCGGCGAAGGCCGTCGCGTCGCCGGGAAGCTTGTAGACCGCCTGGTCGCGCAGCTTCTCGTAGTTCGGCATGGACGCCTTGCCGACGTTCGACGGCGCCACCGGGATGTCGTCGGCGACCTTCGTCTTGTACTGGACCCTGCCGTACTTCAGCCGGAAGAGCTCGATGTCGTACGTCTGCGTCACGTTCAGGTCCGGGTCGTCGAGGCTGTCGACGACGCCGGTGTTGTACAGGAACGACTTCTTGTTCTTGACGTGCGTCTTGAAGGTGAAGCGGTAGAGCAGGTCGCCCTGTCCGTCACCGTTGTTGTCGATGTGGACGTCGTACTGCGCGTCCTCGGCGAACTGGTAGAAGTTCGGGCCGCCCCCGGGCTCCTCGAACGGGATCCAGTTGGCGATGATCGTCGTCGAGTCCGGCTTGTCGGGGCTGACGAACGCGTACAGGTCGGTGTTGTCGTACTGCGGGGTCCCCGAGATCAGCGGGGCCTCCCGGTGGCTGGAGGCGGAGGCCGCCCCCGGTTCCAGCGTGGCCACGCCGGCGGCGGCGAGCCCGCCGGTGGCCAGCGCAGCGCAGATGAGGGTCGCGAGGCTCCTGCGCCCCGCACCGCTCCTGGAGTTAGGTGTCATGCCGTCCGTCCTCAGTCCCAACTTGCCTGACGCTGGGGGATTCGGAGCGGGGGGCGGGCCGGATTGGTCGAACCTGAAAACTTATTTCCTCGCAGTTGGACCCGCGTTTTCGGCCTTCTGATCCGTAACCCCATCCGGAGGTGTGTTCGTTGCGAATACCTCGTGAGACGGGGCGGCCCAGATGTGGACTCGCGGGAGGGGGAGACGAGTTGGAGGCGGACGAGCTTCTGGTACTCGTGGCCGGCGGTGACCAGAGGGCATTCGAGAAGCTGTACGGACTGGTGTCCGGGCCGGTGTTCGGCCTCGTACGGCGTGTGGTGCGCGATCCCGCGCAGTCCGAGGAGGTGGCCCAGGAAGTGCTGCTGGAGCTCTGGCGGTCCGCCGCGCGGTTCGACCCCGGCCGGGGCAGTGCCCTGTCCTGGGTCCTCACCCTCGCCCACCGGCGGGCCGTGGACCGGGTGCGCAGCGCCCGCGCGGCCGGTGAGCGCGAGCAGCGCGAGGCCTGGCGTGCCCACCACCCCGCCTTCGACCAGGTGACCGAGGAAGTGGAGGCGGGGCTCGAACGCGAGTGGGTGCGCCGCTGCCTGGAACGGCTCACCGACCTCCAGCGGCAGTCCGTCACCCTGGCCTACTACGACGGTTACACCTACCGTGAGGTGGCCGAGCGGCTCTCGCTGCCGCTGGGCACCGTCAAGACCCGGATGCGCGACGGACTGACCCGGCTGCGCGAGTGCCTGGGAGGTGTGGCGTGAGCCTGCTCGACAAACTGCTGCGCCGCGACGACCCGCACTCGCTGGCCGCCCCCTACGCCCTGGACGCGCTGGAGCCGGCCGAGCGGACCCGCTTCGAGAAGCACTTGAGGAACTGTCCGGTCTGCGCCGCCGAGGTCCGCGCGCTGTCCGAGGACGCGGTCCGGCTGGCCTGGTCCACGGCCGCCCCGCCGCCGCCCGCGATGCGGGACCGGGTGCTGGCCGCCGTCCGCACGACCGCACAGGAACAGCCGGTGCGCAGCACGCACGCGCCACAGCTCCCGGCGCATGTCTGGGGCCGCCAGGCGCCGCCCGCTCGCTCCGGGGGCCGGTCCCACGCTTCCGGCAGTGGGGGGGCGCCCCGCGCACGCCGCCCCCTGTTCGTGCCCTTCGCCACCGCCACGGCCGCCGCCGCTCTTGTCGTCGCCTCCCTGTTCGCCGTACAGGCGAACCAGACGCAGGACCAGCTGAACGCCGAGCGCGCCCAGGCACGTGAGATCGCCCACGTTCTCGCGGCTCCGGACGCCCGGGCCAGCACCGGCAAGGACGCGCGGGGCCGCAGCATCGGCGTGGTCGCCTCCGCGGCGGAGGGACAGGCGGTCATCACCCTGAGCGGATACGACGACATCCCGAGCGACCGCGTGAACCAGTTGTGGCTCATGCGCCCCGGCGCGCAACCGCGCTCCCTGGGGCTCTTCGACGCCGACACGCCCTTGGTCGCCAACGGTCTCGACAAGTCCGCCACGTCACTCGCTGTGACCGTCGAGCCCGATGGTGGCTCAGTGCAACCCACCAGCCAGCCGGTTGTCCAACTCGCCCTGAAATCGGTTGGATTCGGAGAGTAATCAAAGAGGGGTCGTCAACGCCCTTACGGGGAAGGTGAATCCTGTGACCTCGATACACGCGTGCCCCGTGGGGGCGATAGGGTTACCCTGCCCGGGCCGGGTGGACTCGTACGGGTGGGGAGTGACATGGAACAGATAACAGTGCGGAGCAGGGCGAGGGTCCCTGCCATCACCTGCGGGAGCAGCGCGACCAGTTCGCGTCTCGACCGCCATCTCGCGGTGCTGGGGGGTCCCGCCGTGCCGCAGCAGAAGACGGCCGAGGCCACCACGCTGATGCGGGAACTGACAGCGCGTGAGCCCGTACGCAACCACAGCGACCAGAAGGCGCGGGTCCGTCGGGTCTCGCTCTTCGCGCCGCTGCGCCGACTGCGTCGTTCGCTGTTCGGCGGGCACTGAGCTCCCGACTCGCGCTCGGGCGGTCGCCCCGGTCCGGCACGGCGCCGCGACCCCGTCGTCCGTCATCCCCACGGCATGCGGCACCCTCCGGGGTGACCGCCCGGCGCGAGTACACACCTTCCCCCCGCCCGCATGAACTCGTCGGCGACACCCACCCGTTGACGAAGAAGCCCCGGGATCACCCGGGGCTCCTCTGTGCCTGTGACCGCTCAACTCACCCGTCGGTCACCGGAATTCATCCCTCGCCGCGCGCGTACCGGCGCACCCCGAGCGGTACGAACACCGCCAGCAGCACCGCGCACCAGGCCAGCGACCCGGCGACCGGATGCGCCACCGGCCAGGCGGCACCCTCCGGGACCGGCGCGTTGCCGAACAGGTCCCGCAGGGCCGTGGTGAGCGCGCTGATCGGATTCCACTCGGCGATCGTGCGCAGCCAGCCCGGCAGGTTGCCGGTCGGGATGTAGGCGTTGGACAGCAGCGGCAGCATGAACGTCGCGCTGCCCAGCTGACCGGCCGCCTCCTCGCTCCGCGTCAGCAGCCCGAGGAAGATCCCGGCCCAGGTGCACGCGAACCGGAACAGCAGCAACAGCCCCACGGCCGCGACCGCCTCGAGCGCCGACCCCTCGATCCGCCACCCCACCGCGAGCCCGACGAGCAGGAACGGCACCGTGCCGACGGCCGTGACGAGCACGTCCGCCACCGCCTGTCCCACCGGTACGGCGGCCCGGCTGACCGGCAGGGTGCGCAGCCGGTCCGTCACGCCCCGGTGGACGTCCTGCGCGGCCTGGAACATGCCGGTCATGATCCCGTTGGCGGCGGTCGCCACAAGGAGGCCCGGCACCAGGAACGAGCGGTACTCCGCGCCCGGCATCGCCAGCGCGCTGCCGAAGACATAGCCGAAGAACAGCAGCATGCTGATCGGCATGGTCTGGGTCAGGATCACCAGCGCCGGGTTGTTGCGGACCCGCAGCAGCTGGCGGCCCAGCATGGCCGTCCCGTCGAAGGCGAGGGTGCTCATGCGGCGACCTCCTGCTCTTGTTGGGCTGTCAGACGCAGGAACACGTCGTCGAGCGTGGGCGGTTTCAGGCTGGCGTCGAGCAACGGCACCCCGGCCGCGTCCAGTTCACGCACCAGCCGGGGCAGCGTGAGCGTGGTGTCCCGGGTGACCGCGCCGACGGCCGCCCGCTCGTGGTCGAACGTCGGCCGTCCGCCGGTGAGCCGGTCGAGCACGCCCGCCGCCTCGACGAGCACCTCCGGATCGGCGACGACGACCTCGACGTAGGTGCCGATGACGGCCTTGAGCTGGGCCGGCGATCCGGTGTGGGCCACCAGCCCCCGGTCCACCAGGGCGATGTCGTCGGCGAGCTGGTCCGCCTCCTCCAGGTACTGCGTGGTCAGCAGGACCGTCGTGCCGTCCTGCTTCAGCGCGCGTACCGCGTCCCAGATGGCGCCGCGGCTCGCCGGGTCGAGGCCGGTCGTCGGCTCGTCCAGGAAGAGGATCTCGGGGCGGCGGACCAGGCTCGCCGCGAGGTCCAGTCGGCGGCGCATCCCACCCGAATAGGTGGACGTGGGCCGGTCGGCGGCCTCGGTCAGCCCGAAGCGCTCCAGCAGCTCACCGGCCCGCTCGTTCGGCGCCCGCATCCGGTGCAGCCGGGCGAACAGCCGCAGGTTCTGCCGCCCGGTGAGGTCCCCGTCGACCGACGCGTACTGCCCGGTCACGCCTATGGCGCGGCGTACGGCGGCGGCCTCGCGGACCAGGTCGTGCCCCGCGACGCTGGCCGACCCGGCGTCCGGGCGCAGCAGCGTCGTCAGCAGCCGTACCGCCGTCGTCTTGCCCGCCCCGTTCGGCCCGAGCACCCCGCAGACCGTGCCCCGCGGGACGGCGAGGTCCAGCCCGCGCAGGGCGCGCACCTCGCCGAACCGCTTCTCCAGACCCTCACTAAGTACAGCGTACGTAGTAGTCATGAGGTGACCATAGCGCACTACGTACGCTGTACGTAACTAGGATGGTGGCCGAGGTGATGATCGATGGCGGGCCGAGCGGCCGTACCCGAAGTGATCTGGGCGCGCCCCGAGCGCGCCGGCCGTGGGCCGAAGCCGGCGTACACCCGTGCCGACATCGCGGCGGCGGCGGTGCGGATCGCCGACGCGGAGGGGCTGGACGGGGTGTCGATGCGGCGGGTCGCGGCCGAGCTGGGCTGCGGGACCATGTCGCTGTACAACTACGTCCCCCGTAAGGAGGACCTGTACGAGCTGATGATCGACGCGATCGGCGCCGAGCACGAGATCCGGGAACCTTCGGGTGACTGGCGGGCCGACATGCTCCGCAACGCGATGGAGACGCGCGGGATCATGCACCGGCACACCTGGGTGCCGCGGCTGATGTCAGGGGTCTACGGGTTCAGCCCGAACAGCCTGCGCTACCTGGAGCACTGCCTGGAGTGCCTGGAGCCGCTCGACCTGCCGTTCGCCACCAAGACGGAGCTGGTCGCGCTGCTCAACGGGGTGGTGACCACGTACACCGCGAACGAGATCGCCACGGCTGAGCGGACACGGTCGATGCCATGGTCAGAGGAGGAGGAGAACGCGGTGCGGATCGCCTACCTCGGGAGTCAGGTGGCGACCGGGGCGTACCCGAGGCTGGCGGCGGCGTTCATGGAGCAGAGCGGGCCGATCGATCTGGAGGGGGTGTTCCGGCGGGCGTTGGAGCGGGTGCTGGACGCGTTCGATCCGGAGAGGCGCTAAAGCAGGGTGAGTTGACCCTCGGGGCCTTCTTCGTGACCGTCGAGCACCGACGCCGGCCCCCGAGCCCAGTCCGGCACCGGCAGCACGCCCGCCCTGCGCAGGTCCGCCGCCCTGATCCCGGACGTCAACTCGTCCTCCAGCGGCTCCACTTCCGCCAGCAGCGCCAACACCGTGATGAGCTCCAGCAGTTCCGATGTCCACGTCTGGGTCCAGGTCGCCGGGCGGATCGCCGCCAGCGTGCCCGGCTCGGGTTCCGCCGTCCGGGCCGTGAACCACTCCTCCAGGACCCGGACCCCGCTCACCTCGTAGTCCCAGGCCTCCGGCGGTACCGGGGAGATGCGGCCCTCGTCCAGGTGGAGGGTCTCCTCGTCGCGGTCGTAATGCAGGGTGAGGGGGCGGGAGGGCAGGGGAGCGCGGACGTAGGGGCGGCGGCCGCCCGGCAGCCGGGGGCGTTCGCCGTCGCGGCGCATGAGCCACAGCAGGCGGTGGCCCGACTCCACGCCCCGCGCCCAGAGTTCGGGGTCGTCGGTGAGCGGGACGGCCAGGTCGGGGCGGATCGCCGTCATGATCCAGGCGAGGACGTCCAGAGGAGCGGGCTGCCGGCCCAGACGCTCGCCCAGCAGCGCCAGCAGCCCCGGCGCCAGGTTCGGTTCGGTGCCTCCGGGGCGGCGGTACAGCGGGCGGACGCGGCCGGGCCGCAGCAGCGGGAACAGCGACGTGGCGACCAGCAGCGGGCCCGGGCCGCCGCCCGCCGTCTCCGCCACGAACACCTGGTCGTCGTCCGCCACCCGCCACAACTCCGGGCGGGCGGAGTCGATCAGACGGTGGTCGGGGATCAACCACTGCTCGTCGAAGGGGGCGTACAGCACCCGGACGGGCTCGGGGCAGGGGCCGGTCGCCCGGATCAGCTTCTCGGTGCCGCCGGTCCGGCCCGGCAACTGCCCCACCGCCGAACGCAGGGTGCGCGAGCGCGTCGGCTCGAACAGGGCCTCGCGATCGGGGCCTTCGGCCTTCAGCAGCGCGTCCCAGCGGGCTTTCAGGGATGCGGAGTCGGGGCCCGCCGGCCACCCCCGGCCGAGCCGCGGCGGTGCGACGGACCACGGCATGAGGTCCGCGAGCAGCGGAGCGTCGTCGTGCGTCACGCTGGGCATCGTACGACTTCGATACGGCACCGGGGTCAGGTCGCCTCCAAGGTCACCGTGAAGGAGAAGCGGTCGCCGCGGTAGTGGATGACCGCCGCGTCCAGCACCTGCCCCTGCGGGTCGTAGGTGACACCGGTGTAGTGCAGGATCGGGCTGAGCAGCGGGACTTGGAGCAGCTGGGCCGTCTCCGGGTCCGCGAGCCGCGCCTCCACGGTGTCCGTGATGCGCCCGATGTCCGCGCCGACGACATCGCGCAGCACCTTGGTCATGGGCCAGCGGACGAGGTCTTCGGGGTCGATACGGGCGGCGAGTTCGGGGCGGACCCAGTTGCGGGCGTGGTTCGTCGGCTCGCCGGTCTTCTCGTCCGAGCGCAGCCGGTGGTACGTCCCCACCTCGTCCAGCCCGGGGAAGTACTCGGTGAGTTCGCCCGGCACCGGCCCCCTGCCGTGGGCGAGGAGTTCCGTGGTCATGCCGGACTGCTGGGCCACGATCGCGTCCACCGAGCCGAGCAGCCGCACCGGCGCGGTCCGCAGCGCCTTCGGCTCGATGAACGTGCCGCGTCGGCGGTGGCGGGTGATCAGCCCCTCGTCCTCCAGCTCCTTCAGCGCCTGCCGCATGGTCAGCACGCTCACCCTGTAGTGCCCCGCCAGCTGCTCCTCGGTGGGCAGCCGCAGCGGGTCCCGGGGCGAACGGCCCAGTATCGAGGCGCGCAGCGACTGCGACACCTGATACCAGAGCGGCAGTTTGCGGTTCAGGACGATCGAGTCCGGGGCGAAGGAGGTCACGGGGAACATCCGTACCGGTAGGGGATCTTCAGTGCAAGGGGCGGAAGTGCCGCTCCATGCTCTGCCACACGTCGTCGTAGTGCCGTTGCAGATGGTCCGCGCGGGCCGCGTGCGCGGTGAGCGTCACCGGCCACCGCGTCTCGAACATGAACGCCAGCCCGTCGTCCACCTTCTGCGGCTTCAGTTCGGCCGCGCTCGCCTTGTCGAAGGTCTCCCGGTCCGGACCGTGTGCCGACATCATGTTGTGCAGCGATCCGCCGCCGGGCACAAAGCCCCCGGGGCCGGAAGTCTTCGCGTCGTAGGCTCCCTCGATCAGGCCCATGTACTCGCTCATCACGTTCCGGTGGAAGTACGGCGGCCGGAAGGTGTCCTCGCCGACCAGCCAGCGCGGCGCGAAGACGACGAAGTCGACCCCGGCGAGCCCGGGGGTGTCGCTCGGCGACGTCAGCACCGTGAAGATCGACGGGTCCGGGTGGTCGTACGAGATCGTCCCGATGACGTTGAAGCGGCGCAGGTCGTAGACGTACGGCACGAGGTTGCCGTGCCAGGCGACGACGTCCAGCGGGGAGTGGTCGTAGGTGGCCGTCCAGAGGTTGCCGCAGAACTTGTTCACCACCTCCACCGGGCCCTCGACGTCCTCGTACGCGGCGACGGGTGCCTTGAAGTCCCGGGCGTTCGCCAGGCCGTTGGCGCCGATCGGGCCGAGGTCGGGGAGGCGGAAGGGGGCGCCGTAGTTCTCGCAGACGTAGCCGCGGGCCGACGCGTCGAGGAGCTCCACCCGGAAGCGGACGCCGCGCGGGATCAGGGCGACATGGCCGGGCTCGGCGTGCAGCAGCCCGAACTCGGTGCGCAGCAGGAGGCCGCCGCGCTCCGGGACGATCAGCAGCTCGCCGTCGGCGTCGCTGAAGACCCGGTCCATGGAGTCGGTGGCGTGGTAGAGGTGCACGGCCATGCCGGAGCGCTGGGCCACGTCGCCGTTGCCGCCGAGGGTCCACAGGCCGGCCAGGAAGTCGGTGCCCTCGGCGGGCTCGGGGAGGGGGTTCCAGCGCAGCCGGTTCGGGTCGGGGACGGACTCGGTGAAGGGGGCCGTACGGAGCCGGCCGTTGTGGGTGTGGGTGAACGCCGGGTGGGCGGCCGAGGGGCGGATGCGGTACAGCCAGGAGCGGCGGTTGTGCGCGCGGGGCTCGGTGAAAGCCGTGCCGCTCAGTTGCTCCGCGTACAGGCCGAGGGGGGCGCGCTGCGGTGAGTTGCGGCCCTCCGGCAGGGCCCCCGGGGCCGCCTCCGAGCTGTGCTCGTTGCCGAACCCGGAGAGGTAGGTGAGTCCCTCCGCGGTCTTCCGCATGTCCCCGCTCATGATCGCTCCCTCGCGGTCTGATTCCTATGGTCCACCGTAGGATTGCGATTTCGCCTCCGCAAGAGGTGCCCCGAGCCCGCGCCGGACGGGGGTTGGGGGTCCGGCCTCCTCATCAGGGAGGAGGAGAACCCACCTCCAGGGGGATCCGACTTCCGGACGGCTGTTCTACTCTCGCCGTCATGACGTGGACGCGGGCCCTCCCGGCCGCGCTCGCGGTCTGTGTCCTAGTGCTGACCGGAACCGCGAGCTGCGACGCCGGCGATGCGGGGCAGAAGGAGAAAGCGGTCTCACCTTCACCGGTGGGCAAGGTCCTCAAGGACACCGACGAGGAAGGGCGGCACTACCGCGAGGTGGACGGCAAGGACGCCCCCGAGGTCGGCATCGAGGTCACGCCCGACACCGACGGCGGCTGGGACGTACGCCTGACCCTCACCCGCTTCCGCTTCTCGCCGCCGGGCGCCAGGGCGACACCGGTGGAGGGGCGCGGGCTCGCCTACCTGTACGTCGACGGCGACCTCGTCACCCGGCTGCGCACCCCTGAGTACCGAATCCCCGGCGACCTCGTCCCGCGCGGCACCCACACCGTCACCGCCCGGCTCTACGCCGACGACGGCACCGTGTGGGCGGCCGACGGCGACCCCGTGGAGAGCACGGCGGACATCACGGTGTCCGGCGCGGAGGGCACGCCGGACACGTCGGTCTCCCCGGACGTACTGAGTGCACCGGGCACGTATGTGCGTACTGGGGGGCGAGGTTCACCGGACCGCGCCGGAAAGGCATCATGAAGCCCGTGCCCCACGCGACACCCGCGACCCCCGAGCCGCCGCTGCGCCGAGCGCCCGTGCAGCGGCGCAGCGCCGAACGGCTGACCAGGATTCTCGACGCCTGCGCCGACCTCCTCGACGAGGTCGGCTACGACGACCTGAGCACCCGGGCCGTCGCCCAGCGGGCCGGCGTCCCCATCGGCTCCGTGTACCGCTTCTTCGGCAACAAACGGCAGATGGCCGACGCCCTCGCCCAGCGCAACCTCGAACGCTTCAGCGAGCAGGTCGGCGAACGCCTCAAGGGCGCCGACGGAGGCTGGCGGGACGCCCTGGACGCCGTCCTCGACGAGTACCTCGCCATGAAGCGCACCGCGCCCGGCTTCTCCCTCGTCGACTTCGGAAACCAGATCCCGGTGGGCACCCGCGCCGAACCCAACCACCGCGTCGCCGACCGCCTCACCGCACTCCTCTCCGGCTACCTCGACCGCGAGCCCGACGAGGACCTGCGCCGCGCCTTCCTCGTCGCCGTGGAGACCGCGGACACCCTCGTGCATCTGGCGTTCCGGATGGCGCCGGAGGGGGACGAACGGATCATCGCGGAGGCCCGGGAGATGATCCGCGCCTATCTCGCGCGCGTGCTGGACTGACCTCAGCCTGCGCGGCCCCCGCGCAAGCACTCCGCTCCCTGTCGACCGCGGCCCGCACCGCCCCCGCGCAGGGGCTCCCCTCCATGCCTACTGGTCGGTATGCTCGGCCAGGACCGGCACCGCTGCCCCGGGAGGACCCGTGTCCCGCACCGCCCTGCGTATCTGCCCCCTGTGCGAGGCCACCTGCGGCCTCACCCTCACCATCGAGGGGACCCGGGTCACCGGCGCCCGCGGCGATCGCGACGACGTGTTCAGCCGGGGCTTCATCTGCCCCAAGGGCGCCTCCTTCGGGGCCGTCGACGGCGACCCCGACCGGCTGCGCACCCCGCTGGTCCGCAAGGACGGCGAGCTGCGCGAGGCCACCTGGGAGGAGGCCTTCGACGCGGTGGCCGTCGGGATCAGGACGGCCGTGGAGCGGTACGGTCCGAACGCCGTCGGCGTGGTGCTCGGCAACCCCAACGTGCACACCATGGCCGGCGCCCTCTACCCGCCGGTGCTGCTCGCCGGCCTCGGCACCCGCAGCGTCTTCACCGCCTCGACGGTCGACCAGATGCCCAAGCACGTCTCCAGCGGGCTGCTCTTCGGCGACGCCAACGCGATCCCGGTGCCCGACCTCGACCACACCGACCATCTGCTGCTCATCGGCGCCAACCCCCTCGAGTCCAACGGCAGTCTGTGCACCGCCCCCGACTTCCCCGGCAAGCTCAAGGCGCTCAAGGCCCGCGGCGGCACCCTCACCGTCATCGACCCGCGCCGCACCCGCACCGCCAAGCTCGCCGACCGCCACCTCGCGATCCGCCCCGGGGCCGACGCGCTGCTGCTGGCGGCGATGACGTACACCCTCTTCGAGGAAGACCTCGTCGACACGGGGGAGTTGACCCCGCATCTCCAGGGGCTCGACGAACTCCGTGACGCCGTACGGGACTTCACCCCCGAGGCGGTCGCCGACGCCTGTGACGTCGACGCCGGCACCATCCGCACCCTCGCCCGTGAACTCGCCGCCGCGCCCACCGCCGCCGTCTACGCCCGCATCGGCAGCTGCACCGTCCCGCACGGCACGCTCGCCAGCTGGCTGGTCGACGTGCTGAACATCCTCACCGGCAACCTCGACCGGCCCGGCGGCGCCCTCTTCCCGCAGGCCGCCACCGACCGCACACCCCGGCCCGCCGGCCCCAGCCACGGCTTCGCGCTCGGGCGCTGGCACTCCCGGGTGAGCCGGCACCCCGAGGCCAAGGGCGAGCTGCCGATCTCCGCGCTCGCCCAGGAGATCGACACCGCGACCGAGGAGGGCGAGCCGATCCGGGTGGTCGTCACCGTCGCCGCCAACCCCGTCCTGTCGGTGCCCGACGGCGACCGGCTCGACAAGGCCCTCGGCGGGCTCGACTTCATGGTTAGCGTCGACCCCTACCTCAACGAGACCTCGCGCCACGCCGACGTCGTGCTGCCCCCGCCGCCGCCCTCGCAGAGCCCGCACCACGACTTCGCCTTCAACACCCTCGCCGTCCGCAACCAGGTCCGCTACACCCGCCCCGCGGTCCCGCTGGAGCCCGGCCGGATGGCCGAGACGGAGATCCTCGCCCGGCTGGTCCTCGCCGCGACCGGCATGCACGGCGCCGACCCGTCGGCCGTGGACGACCTGGTCATCGGGCAGACCCTCGGCAAGGCGGTCAAGGAGCCGTACTCGCCCGTGCACGGCCGTGACGCCAAGGAACTCGCCGGTCTCCTGACCGGCGTCACCGGCCCCGAGCGACGGCTCGACATGATGCTGCGCCTCGGTCCCTACGGCGACGGCTTCGGCGTACGACCGGACGGGCTGAGCCTGGAGAAGCTGCTGGCACATCCGCACGGCATCGACCTCGGGCCGCTCGCCTCCCGGCTGCCGCAGCCACTGAAGACCCGCAGCGGGAAGGTGGAGCTGCTGCCGCAGCCGATCGCCGACGACCTGCCGCGCCTGCGGCAGGCCATGGCCGAGCGCGCCGATGGGCTGGTCCTCGTCGGCCGCCGTCATCTGCGCTCCAACAACAGCTGGATGCACAACGTCCCCGCCCTCACCGGCGGCACCAACCGCTGCACCCTGCACATCCACCCCGAGGACGCCGCAGGTCTCGGGCTCGTCGACGGGCAGGCGATCGGGGTGAAGGGGGCCGGGGGAGCCGTGACCGCGCCCGTGGAGATCACCGACACCGTGCGCCGGGGCGTGGTCAGCCTCCCGCACGGCTGGGGTCACGACCGCCCCGGGACCCGGATGAACCACGCCGCCCAGGACCCCGGTGTCAACGTGAACCAACTGCTCGACGGCCGTCTCCTGGACCCGCTGTCAGGCAACGCGGTCCTCAACGCCGTACCGGTCAAGTTGATCACAAAGCTGTGACCTGCAGTTTTGCGCTTATTGCTCGCACGTCAACGTCTTGTTAACACCGCTTGACGGCGCCTAACGTCCATCGCACCGCCGGCCCTGGTGGGAGTTCAAGGGCGAACGTTAGGTATCCACTCATGCTGACCATCCTCGGCTTCGCCATGATCGCGACCTTCCTGGTCCTGATCATGATGAAGAAGATGTCGCCGATCGCGGCGCTCGTACTGATCCCGGCACTGTTCTGTGTGTTCGTCGGTAAGGGCGCCAAGCTCGGTGACTACGTCATCGACGGCGTCACCAGCCTCGCCCCCACCGCGGCGATGCTCATGTTCGCGATCGTCTACTTCGGTGTGATGATCGACGTCGGCCTCTTCGACCCGATCGTGCGGGGCATCCTGAAGTTCGCGAAGGCCGACCCGATGCGGATCGTCGTCGGCACCGCGATCCTCGCCGCGATCGTCTCCCTCGACGGCGACGGCTCCACCACCTTCATGATCACCGTCTCGGCGATGTACCCGCTGTACAAGCGCCTGAAGATGAGCCTGGTCGTGATGACCGGTGTCGCCGCCATGGCCAACGGCGTGATGAACACCCTGCCGTGGGGCGGCCCGACCGCCCGTGCCGCCACCGCGCTCAAGCTCGACGCCAGCGACATCTTCGTCCCGATGATCCCGGCCCTCGCGGTCGGCCTGGTCGGCGTGTTCGTCATGTCGTACTTCTTCGGACTGCGCGAGCGCAGGCGCCTGGGCGTGCTCACGCTGGACGAGGTCCTGGTGGAGGAGAAGGAGTCCGAGACGGTTCTCGTGGGCGCCGGTTCCGGTAACACGAAGGCTCCTGTGACCTCCGGAGGAGCCGGCAACGGCACCGGCACGGACGCCGAGGACGACGAGGAGCAGGAGCGCTTCACGGTCCTCGACCCCCAGCGCGCCACCCTGCGTCCCAAGCTGTACTGGTTCAACGCCCTGGTCACCGTCACCCTGCTGACCGCCATGATCATGGAGTGGCTGCCGATCCCGGTGCTGTTCATGCTCGGTGCCGCGCTCGTCCTCACCGTCAACTTCCCGCACATCCCCGACCAGAAGGCCCGGCTCGCCGCCCACGCCGACAACGTCCTCAACGTCTCCGGCATGGTCTTCGCCGCCGCCGTCTTCACCGGCGTCCTCCAGGGCACCGGCATGGTCGACCACATGGCCCGCTGGATGGTCGACGTCATCCCCGAGGGCATGGGCCCGCACATGGCCCTCGTCACCGGCGTCCTGAGCCTTCCGCTCACCTACTTCATGTCCAACGACGGCTTCTACTTCGGTGTCCTGCCGGTCCTCGCCGAGGCCGGCGCCGCCCACGGCGTCTCGCCGCTGGAGATGGCCCGCGCCTCCCTCGTCGGCCAGCCGCTGCACATGTCGAGCCCGCTCGTCCCGGCCGTGTACGTCCTGGTCGGCATGGCCAAGGTGGAGTTCGGCGACCACACGAAGTTCGTGGTCAAGTGGGCCGCGCTCACCTGCCTGATCATCCTCGGGGCGGGCATCCTCTTCGGCATCATCTGACCCTCACAGGGAGAACCCGATCATGGTGCCCGGCAGGAACCGCGGCTGGCTGCTCCGCCTCGTCATCGCCTTCAGCTTCGCGCAGGGGGCGGTGTCGATGGCCCGGCCCGCCGTCTCCTACCGGGCCCTTGCGCTGGGCGCGGACGAACAGGCCATCGGCGTCATCGCGGGGGTCTACGCCCTGCTCCCGCTGTTCGCCGCGGTCCCGCTGGGCCGGCGCACCGACCACGGCCGCTGCGCGCCCCTGCTGCCCGTCGGCGTGGTCCTGATAGCGGGCGGCTGCGCACTGAGCGGTGTCGTCAACTCCCTGTGGGCGATGGCGATCTGGAGCGGCGTGATGGGCCTCGGCCATCTCTGCTTCGTGATCGGCGCGCAGTCCCTGGTCGCCCGCCAGTCCGCCCCGCACGAACAGGACCGCAACTTCGGCCACTTCACCATCGGCGCCTCCCTCGGCCAGCTCGTCGGCCCGGTCGCCGCGGGCGCGCTGATCGGCGGCAAGGACATGGCCGGCACAAGCGCGCTCGCCCTGCTCGTCGCGGGGGCGGGCGCCGCGGTCGCGTTCACCTCGCTGTGGCGCATCGAGGACCGTACGGCGGTCAAGTCCCGTGCGGAGCAAGGCGACCGGGTCCCCGTCGGACGCATCCTGCGCGCCCGGGGCGTTCCCGCCGGCATCTTCATCAGCCTCGCCGTCCTCTCCGCGACCGACATCCTCACCGCCTACCTCCCGGTGGTCGGCGAGCACCGCGGTATCGCCCCCTCCGTGATCGGCCTCCTGCTCAGCCTCCGCGCGGCGGCCACGATCGCCTGCCGGCTGGTGCTGACCCCGCTGCTGCGGCTGCTGGGCCGCGCCATGCTGCTGACGGTCACCTGTCTGCTGGCGGCCCTGCTGTGCGCCGGCATCGCGCTGCCGGTGCCGGTGTGGGCGCTCGCGCTGATGCTGGCCGTGCTCGGCTTCTGCCTCGGCGTCGGACAGCCGCTGTCCATGACGACGGTCGTGCAGGCGGCCCCCGACGGCGCCCGCTCCACCGCCCTCGCCCTGCGCCTGACCGGCAACCGCCTCGGCCAGGTCGCCGCACCGGCCACGGCCGGCCTGGTCGCGGGCGTCGCGGGCGTGGCGGCCCCCTTCGTGATGCTGGGCGCGCTGCTGCTCCTGTCGGCGGGGGTGGCGCTGCGGTCGCCGGCGCGGCCGGCCGGGGAGGCGGGGGCGGCGCCCGGGTTCCGCCGTTCGGGAACGGCTGTGGGCCGTAAGGAGGATGCCTGACGGTGTGTCGGGCCGTGTCCTCACGCATGAGGCGGCACATGTGACACAGAGTCAGACGCGATGCGATTTGTATGAAAATCGCCTGACTCGGAGGAACTACGCATGCCCATCGCCGCCCGTCCCCGCCGCGCCAGCGGCCGTACAGCAGCCCTCGCCGCGCTCACCGTCGCCGCCGGCACCGTACTGATCGGCGTACCTGGCACCGCCGCGGCGGCCCCCGGCGACAACGGAGACGTCAAGATCCACAACCCCGACACGGACCCCGGCGACCCCAGGAACGAGCCGAAGGTCTGTGAGTTCTATCTGGACGCCCTCAACTTCGACGCTCTTGAGCACTTCACCTACACCATCGACGGGCAGGGCAACGGACCGAACGCGGGCACCGGGCACCTCTCGGGCAGCGCCACGGCAGACGCCAACGGTGCCGCGCACACCGGGACGCTGACGCTGCCCGACGGGCTGTACAAGCTCGTCTGGAAGGGCGACAACTGGCAGGGCGCGGGCAAGCAGAAGGTGTTCACCGTCGACTGCACGAGCCCGAGCCCCAGCCCGACGCCGACCCCGACGTCGACGAGGCCGGGCGGCGGTCCGGGCGGCCCCAACGGCGGCCCGCCGGCCGGCGGTGGCGGACTCGCCCGGGACGCGGCGATGGGGCCGGTCGCCGGTGCGGCGGCAGTGGGTCTGGCCGCGGCCGGCGGTGCGGTGTGGCTGCGGCTTCGCCGTCGCCCGCATGGCGCGTAGCGGTCCCAGGCGCGCGCCTCGGCGCGGGCACCGGCCCGGACCACGGCGCCCGACGCGGGCCTACCGGCTGGCGCGGACGGCGGCGGTGGCCGGATGCCTGATCCTGGCCGGCGTGCTGTGGACGCACGACGAGGATCCCGGTGGGGCGGCGGCGACCGACGAGACGGTCGCCGCCGCCGGGCGGGGGATCGCGGGCGGGGTGGGGGCCGGTGGTGGGCCGGGTGCCGCCGGAGCTCCGGGTGTACGGGGCGAGGTGGGCCCCGCACCCGAGGAACTGCCCGCCAGAGGCACCGGCCTGCACCTGCCGCCGACCGCCTCGACCGCCCCCGCGGCTCCCGGCGCTCCAGGTGCTCCAGGCGCGCCGGGCACTCCAGGCGCCGACAGCGCTGGGCAACCGGCGACCGCGCCCGGCGCGCGCCGGGCACCGGCCCAGTCGGCCCGCCCCGGCGCGCAGGGCGTACGTCCGCCTCGCCACCGGGCGGCTCCGGCGCTCCGCACCCTGCCGCCCTCCCGGGCCACCCGGATCCTCATCCCCTACCTGGACGTCGACGCCCCGGTCACAGACCTGCGCCTCGACCGGAACCGGCGCCTGGGGGCACCGCCGGGTGATGATCCGAACCTCGTGGGCTGGTACCGGGACGGTCCCGCTCCCGGCGGGCAGGGCACCGCCGTGGCCGTGGGTCATCTGGACACCGACACCGGCGGCGCGGTCTTCGCGGGCCTGTCCGAGCTGAAGCGCGGACGCCTGATCGAGGTGCGGCGGGCGGACGGTCGTACCGCCGTATACACCGTCGACGCCATCCGGGAGTTCGAGAAGGCGCACTTCCCCGACCGGGAGGTCTACGGCGCCCGGGGCCGCGCCGAGCTGCGGCTCATCACCTGCGGTGGCAACTATGACCGCAGAAAAGGCTACTCGGGCAACCTTGTCGTCTTCGCCCACCTGGTGGCGGCCCGGGAGGCACCCGCCCGGCGCTGAATCTGGCCGTCCGGTTTCTCACCTGCTGGACCGTGCCGTCCGATCCTGCCCATTCTCTTCCCCCGGCCGCACACATTCCGTTAACTTCCGTGACCCATAGGCCCCGTGCGACTCGCCCGGGGCATTCGGCCACGGAGCAACAGCGCTCAGTCAGCCCCCGGGGGCACCTGCCATGACACGCGCCATCTCTCTGCACGACGTGAGCAAGAGCTATACGCGAGGCACCCGGGTGGTGGACCGGCTGACGCTGGACATCGCCCCGGGTGAGTTCCTCGTGCTGCTGGGACCCTCCGGGTGCGGCAAGTCGACGGTGCTGAGAATGATCGCCGGTCTTGAGGACATCGACGAGGGCGACCTGTTTCTCGACGGCGAGTTCGCCAACGATCTCCCGCCGTCCGGCCGGGACATCGCGATGGTCTTCCAGAACTTCGCCCTGTACCCGAGCATGACCAGCCGCGACAACATCGGCTTCCCGCTGCGCATCGAGACCCCCGGCGCCGACCCGCGCCCGCGCGTGGACGCCACCGCCCGCATGCTCGGCATCGAGGACCTCCTCGACCGCTTCCCCGCCCAGCTCTCCGGCGGTGAACGCCAGCGCGTCGCCATGGGCCGGGCCATCGCCCGCCACCCCTCGGCGTTCCTGATGGACGAGCCGCTGTCCAACCTCGACGCGAAACTCCGCAACCACCTGCGCGCCGAAATATCCGCGCTCACCCGGGAGTTGGGCGTCACCACGGTCTACGTCACCCATGACCAGGCCGAGGCCATGTCGCTCGGCGACCGGGTCGCCGTGCTGCGCGGCGGCGTCCTGCAGCAGGTCGGCAGCCCGCGCGAGGTCTACGCGCTGCCCCGCAACGTCTTCGTCGCCGCCTTCATCGGCACTCCGCGGATCAACCTCCTCCAGGGCCTGGTTCGCGCCCCGTTGGACGGCGCGATGACCATCAGCCTCGGCAAGCAGTACCTCCGGCTGCCCGAACCCCTGTCCCTGGACCACCAGTTGCTCCGCGTCCAGCAGGGCCGCGAGGTCATCGTCGGCCTGCGCTCGGAGGCGGTGCGCATCGCCAAGCCGTCCGCCGCCCGCCCCGGCGAGATGCCGCTCACCGGCCTCGTCGAGCACGTGGAGTTCCAGGGCCACGAGAACCTCGTCCACTTCAACACCGGCTCCCGCCCGGCCGTCGTACCCGACCTGGAGGCCCCGCGCCCGGCGGCCCGCCCGGCCCGGCGCCGCCGCCGCGAAGGCGGTCCCGGCGTCCTGGACCGCCTCCGGCAACGCGCCGACGCCCTGCGCGCGGGCCCGGTCGTGGTCATGGACCGCCCGGCCGAGCCGGCTCCGCAGCCGGCGCCCGCGGAGGGCCGCCTCCCCGGCGACCTGATCGTCCGCACCACCCCCGACCTCCAGCTCCGCCACGGCATGCACGTCCCCCTCCTCGTCGACCTCGCCCATCTGTTCGTCTTCGACCAGCACGGCGAACGCATCTGCCCGGCCCCGGCCCGCCTGCCCGACCTGGAGGAGTGAACCCCGGCGCGGTGTCCGGGCGCGGCGGAGCGGATCCCGCTGGGCATACGTCCCCGGGCTTCCCGCACGGGCTGACCGTGCAGAACGGGCGCGGGCAGTGACGGGACGCCAGCGGGACGATCGAGAAGGAGCGGTCGTAAGAGCTGATCCTGCTGTACCCGGTGGCGCGCGCGGGCGCGAGTGACCGGAAGATCGAGGAGATCCGGCGCGCGTACGAGAGTCAGCTTCTGGCCGCGTGGGGCGGGAGCGTCTGGCATTCGAAAACTAACGTCGCTAGTTTATGAGCCGGACGACGACACGGGCACGCCCCCGCCGGGAGGACGCACGATGAAGGCACACGACGGCATGTACATCGACGGCACATGGCGGCCCGCCGCCGGCCGGGACGCGATCGAGGTCGTGAACCCGGTCGACGAGCAGGTGATCGGCCGGGTCCCGGCCGGCACCGCCGAGGACGTCGACACCGCCGTACGGGCCGCCCGTGCCGCCCTCCCGGCCTGGGCCGCCACCCCGCCCGCCGAGCGGGCCGCGCGCCTCGCCGCGCTCCGGGACGTCCTCGCGGCCCGCAAGGACGAGATCGCCGAGACGGTCACCGCCGAACTCGGCTCGCCCCTGAAGTTCTCCCAGAACGTGCACGCCGCCGTCCCGATCGCGGTCGCGGGCTCGTACGCCGAACTCGCCGACACCCACGCCTTCGAGGAGAAGGTCGGCAACTCGACCGTCTTCCACGAGCCCATCGGCGTGGTCGGCGCGATCACGCCCTGGAACTACCCCCTGCACCAGGTCGTCGCCAAGGTCGCCCCGGCGCTGGCGGCCGGCTGCACGGTGGTCCTGAAGCCCGCCGAGGACACCCCGCTCGTCGCCCAGCTCTTCGCCGAGGCGGTCCACGAGGCCGGGGTGCCGGCAGGCGTCTTCAACCTCGTCACCGGTCGCGGCCCGGTCGCGGGCCAGGCCCTCGCCGAGCACCCGGGCGTCGACCTGGTCTCCTTCACCGGCTCCACCGCGGTCGGCCGCCAGATCGCCGTCACCGCCGGTGCCGCGATCAAGAAGGTCGCCCTCGAACTCGGCGGCAAGTCCGCCAACGTGATCCTGCCCAGTGCCGACCTGGCCAAGGCCGTGAACGTCGGCGTCGCCAACGTGATGTCCAACTCCGGCCAGACGTGCAGCGCCTGGACCCGCATGCTGGTCCATCGCGACCAGTACGACGAGGCCGTGGCGTTCGCCGCGACCGCCGCCGCCAAGTACGGCGACCGCATCGGCCCGGTCGTCAATGCCAAGCAGCAGGCCCGGGTGCGGAGTTACATCGAGAAGGGCATCGCGGAAGGCGCCCGGCTGGTCGCCGGGGGCGCCGAATCCCCGCGCGAACAGGGTTACTTCATCGCCCCGACCGTCTTCGCCGACGTCACCCCCGAGATGACGATCGCCCAGGAGGAGATCTTCGGCCCGGTCCTGTCGATCCTCCGCTACGACGACGAGGACGACGCCCTGCGCATCGCCAACGGCACGGTGTACGGCCTCGCGGGCGCGGTCTGGACCGGGGAGGAGGCGGAGGCGGTGGCCTTCGCCCGCCGGATGGACACCGGGCAGGTCGACATCAACGGCGGCCGCTTCAACCCCCTTGCCCCGTTCGGCGGTTACAAGCAGTCCGGCGTCGGCCGCGAGCTGGGCTCGCACGGACTCGCCGAGTACCTCCAGACCAAGTCCCTCCAGTTCTGAGGAGCGTTTCCATGGTTCGCGCAGCAGTCCTTCCCGCCGTGGGCGCCCCGCTGGAGATCACCGCCATCGAGCTCCCGGACCCCGGCCCCGGCCAGGTCCGCGTCAAGCTCGCCGCCGCCGGCGTCTGCCACTCCGACCTGTCCCTGTCCAACGGCACCATGCGGGTCCCGGTCCCGGCGGTCCTCGGTCATGAGGGCGCGGGCACGGTGGTCGCCGTCGGTGACGAGGTGGGTCATCTTCAGGTCGGTGACAGTGTCGTCCTCAACTGGGCCCCGTCCTGCGGCAGTTGCCACGCCTGCTCGCTCGGCGAGGTCTGGCTGTGCGCCAACGCCCTCAACGGCGCCGCCGACGTGTACGCCCGTACCGCGGACGGCACCGACCTCCACCCCGGCCTGAACGTCGCCGCGTTCGCCGAGGAGACGGTCGTATCGGCGTCCTGCGTCCTGCCGCTCCCCGACGGCATCCCGCTCACCGACGCGGCCCTCCTCGGCTGCGCCGTCCTCACCGGCTACGGCGCCGTCCACCACGCGGCACGCGTCCGCGAGGGCGAGACGGTCGCGGTCCTCGGCGTCGGGGGAGTGGGCCTGGCGACCCTCCAGGCCGCCCGGATCGCGGGCGCGTCGAAGATCGTCGCGGTCGATGTCTCCCCGGAGAAGGAGGAGTTGGCGCGCGCGGCCGGGGCCACCGACTACGTGGTCGCCTCCGACACCACCGCCCGCGAGATCAGGGGCCTCACCGGCAAGCAGGGCGTGGACGTGGCCGTCGAGTGCGTGGGCCGCGCCACGACCATCCGCACCGCCTGGGACGCCACCCGGCGCGGCGGCCGTACGACGGTCGTCGGCATCGGCGGCAAGGACCAGCAGGTCACCTTCAACGCCCTGGAGATCTTCCACTGGGGCAGGACCCTGTCGGGCTGTGTCTACGGCAACTCCAACCCCGCCGAGGACCTGCCGGTGCTCGCCGAACACGTCCGTACGGGCCGCCTGGACCTGGGCGCCCTGGTGACGGAACGGATCGCCCTGGACGGCATCCCGGCGGCCTTCGAGAACATGCTCGCGGGCAAGGGGGGCCGGGCGCTGGTCGTCTTTTAGCGCACCTGGCAGGGCACGTTCACACCGAGTCGGAGACCTTCGCGGGCTGCGGCGCAGCCGCCGCCGCGGCCCGCGAACGGGACACCGCGACGCCCGCGAGGCACAGCACCCCGCCCACCAGCGTGAGCAGCCCCGGCACCTCCCCGAGCACCGCCCAGGACATCAGCACGACCAACGCGGGCACCGCGTAGGTGGTCGCGCCCATCCGGCCGGCGGTCGTACGGGCGAGGGCGTAGGCCCAGGTGGTGAAGGCGAGCGCGGTCGGAAAGACGCCCAGATAGACCATGTTGAGCGTCGCGGAGACAGGCGCGTCGGCCACCTGGTGGACGAGTTGCCCGGCGAACGGCAGACAGACCACAGCGCCCACGAGGCAGCCGTACGTGGTCACTTGCAGCGCGCTCGCCGACCCGAGGGCGGGCTTCTGCGCGACGACCCCACCGGCGTACGCGACCGCCGCCAGCAGACACAGCACCACCCCGAGGACGGACGACCCGCCCCCACCCGACATCGACAGCCCCACGGTGACGGCCCCCGCGAACGACACCGCCATCCCCGCCAGCAGCCGCGGCGGCATGGCGTCCCCGAGCAACCGCGCCCCGAGCAGCGCGATGAGGATCGGCCCGATGTTCACGACCAGCGCCGCGGTACCGGCGTCCACCTGCTGCTCACCCCAGTTCAGGACGACCATGTAGATCCCGAACCAGAGCAGCCCGGACACGGCGATGCCGCGCCAGGCGGCTCGGGGCGGGGGCCCTTCACGGCGTACGACACAGATGATCCCCAGCGCGAGAACCCCGGAGAGCAGCCGCCCGAGCGCGAGAGCACCGGGGGAGTAGGCGTCCCCCGCACTCCGGATGGAGACGAAGGCGGAGGCCCAGAACAAGACGGTGACGACGGCGGCACCGGCGGCGAGCAGATCAGGACGACGGGGGTTCATCATGCTCCCGAGGCTAGGTATGAGGCAGAAGAGAGGCTGGCGCATTTCGGACACGGCGCTGGCAACGCCCTCAGGGGCGCGGGGCTGTATCGATTTGCGGCTCCGCCGCGTGGGCGCGACCAGCCACAACGCACCCGCAGACACACACGAACCGGCGGAAGCGTCACCTCAACATCCCCGCTTCGATACCCAACAGCTGGGCCAAGGCCCGCTCCCCCTCCCCGGTCACCCGCACCGCACGCTCCGTACCGATCCGCACACACCACCCCATCTCCAACGCATGCCGACACAACGCCGCCCCCGCCACCCCCGCAAGATGAGGCCGCCGCTCGGTCCAGTCCAGACAAGCCCGCACCAACGGGCGCCGACTCTGCCGGTCGAGCCCGATCCCCACCGCGTCGAACCACGCCAGCCCCGCGTCCGTAAGAGCAAAACCGGCGTCCTGGCTGAGCAGCAGACGCGTCGTCATCGCATCCGTGACCACAATTCCGAGCCGCCCCGCAAGATGGTCGTAACAGGTCCGCCCCCGCGCCATGGCCGACCCCGCACTCGACTCCCGCAGATTCCGCGCCCGAGGCTGCGCCCCCACCTGCGCCGACAACTCCTCGACCACCTGCGCGACCCGCGCGTCGGCGAGCCGCACATACCGGTGCCGCCCCTGCCGTTCCTCCGCGAGCAGCCCGCCCGCGACGAGCTTGCCGAGATGCTCGCTCAGCGTCGACGCGGCGACGCCCGCGTGCCGGGCGAGTTCGCTCGCCGTCCACGCCCGCCCGTCGAGCAGCGCCAGCAGACACGCGGCCCGCGTCTCGTCGGCGATGAGCCCGGCGAACCGGGCCAGCCTGGTCGCCTGGAGGTTCCTGGGGTTCTCGGAGTCCCTGGAGGTCATGCGTCCCAGCATGGGACACGAACACTTCGGCGCCCACCGAAGCGTGCTACGCGGGCCGTCTGACCTGCTCGTACTGCATCGCCAGCCCGTCCAGCAGCGCCGCGATCCCCGTCTCGAAGGCCCGCTCGTCGATCTTGTCCTGCTGCTCGGCGAGCAGGTGGGCCTGGCCGAGGTGCGGATAGTCGGCGGGGTCGTACGCGCTCTGGTCGTCCACGAAACCCCCGGCGAAGGAGCCGAGCGCGGAGCCCATGATGAAGTACCGCATCAGCGCGCCGATGGAGGTGGCCTGCGCGGGCGGCCAGCCGGCGTGGACCATGGCGCCGTAGACCGCGTCCGCGACCCGGAGTCCGGCGGGGCGCCGGCCCGGCCCGTGGGCGAGGACGGGGACGATGTTCGGGTGCTCGCGCAGGGCCGCGCGGTAGGAGACGGCCCAGTCGTGCAGCGCGGTCCGCCAGTCGCGGCCGTCGTCGAACATCGACAGGTCGACCTGCGCGCTCACCGAGTCGGCGACGGCCTCCAGGATCTCGTCCTTGGTGCGGAAGTGGTTGTAGAGGGAGGGACCGCTGACGCCCAGCTCGGCGGCGAGCCGCCGGGTGGAGACGGCCGCGAGGCCCTCCGCGTCCACGAGGGCCCGAGCCGTCTCGACGATCCGGTCGGTGCTCAGGAGGGGCTTGCGCGGTCGGGCCATGGCGCACATAGTAGGGCTGCACCTGGAAACTAGCAGTGCTAATTTAAATGTACGCCTTTCAAGTGGGGTGATCGCGTGGTGAACCTGGGACTCAGCGAGGAGCAGGAGGCCGTACGGCAGCTCGCCCGGGACTTCGTGGCACGCGAGATCGCCCCGCACGTCATCGACTGGGACCGGGCCGAGGAGGTCGACCGGGGCATCGTGAAGAAGCTCGGCGAGGTCGGCTTCCTGGGGCTGACGATCGACGAGGAGCACGGCGGCTCGGGCGGCGATCATCTGGCGTACTGCCTGGTGACCGAGGAGCTGGGCCGGGGCGACTCCTCGGTGCGCGGGATCGTCTCCGTCTCGCTCGGCCTGGTCGCCAAGACGGTCGCCGCCTGGGGGAGTGAGGAGCAGAAGCGGCAGTGGCTGCCCGGGCTGACCTCCGGGGAGTACGTCGGCTGCTTCGGCCTCACCGAGCCCGGCACCGGCTCCGACGCCGGGAACCTCACCACGCGCGCGGTGCGCGACGGCGACGACTACGTCATCAACGGCACCAAGATGTTCATCACGAACGGCACCTGGGCCGACGTCGTGCTGCTTTTCGCCCGCTCCACCGACGCCCCCGGCCACAAGGGCGTCTCCGCCTTCCTCGTCCCGACCGACACCCCCGGCCTGAGCCGCCGCACCATCCACGGCAAGCTCGGCCTGCGCGGCCAGGCCACCGCCGAGCTCGTCCTGGAGGACGTGCGCGTCCCCGCCGCCGCGCTGCTGGGGGAGGAGGGCAAGGGGTTCACGGTCGCCATGTCCGCGCTCGCCAAGGGGCGGATGTCGGTCGCGGCGGGCTGCGCAGGCCGCTCTGGACGCGGCCGTGCGGTACGCCGGTGAGCGGGAGCAGTTCGGCAAGCCGATCGCGAGCCACCAGCTCGTCCAGGAGCTGATCAGCGACATCGCCGTGGACGTCGACGCGGCCCGGCTGCTGACCTGGCGGGTCGCCGACCTCGTCGACCGCGGCCTGCCCTTCGCCACCGAGTCGTCCAAGGCCAAGCTGTTCGCCTCGGAGGCCGCGGTCCGCGCCGCCAACAACGCCCTCCAGGTCTTCGGCGGCTACGGCTACATCGACGAGTACCCGGCGGGCAAGCTGCTGCGCGACGCCCGCGTCATGACCCTCTACGAGGGCACCAGCCAGATCCAGAAGCTCGTCATCGGCCGTGCGCTGACCGGGATCTCGGCCTTCTGAGTAGGAGCGTCGGCCGGCCTGAGTATCTCGGCGGATGTGGCGCGCGCCGCGTCCGCCGAAGCTGTCCCCATGAGTGACACACCGGTCAAGCAGCAGAGCACGGCGGCCTTCTACGGCCAGGCCGTCGCCTCCTTCGCCGTCGCCATGGCGGCGACCGCCATCGGCATCTTCCGCCTCGACGCCAACGCCTGGGTGCGCGGCTTCCTCGCCATCGCCGTGCTGTACCTGGTCACCTCCGCCTTCACGCTGGCCAAGGTCATCCGGGACCGCCAGGAGGCCGGGCAGATCGTCAGCCGGGTCGACCAGGCCCGGCTGGAGAAGCTGCTCGCCGAGCACGACCCGTTCGAGAAGCTCTGACGCCGTGCTGCTGGACTGCGGCCACTCGGGTCCCTTGTCTAAGCGGTTGCTCACCTTCGGCGGTATGGTGGTCCTTCGATCAGTGGAGAGGGGCGAGCAGGCGATGAGTACGGCGGAGGAGACGGCCGGCGGCGAGACGTCGGCGTGGGGCGAGGTCACGCCCGACGCGGCACGGCGGCTGCTGATCGCCGCGGTGGAGGCCTTCGCCGAGCGCGGCTACCACGCCACGACGACGCGGGACATCGCGGGCCGCGCGGGCATGAGCCCCGCCGCGCTCTACATCCACTACAAGACCAAGGAGGAGCTCCTCCACCGCATCAGCAGGATCGGCCACGCCAAGGCGCTGGAGATCCTGCAGACCGCGTCCCGCCGCGAGGGTACCGCCACCGAGCGGCTCGCCGACGCGGTCAGCTCCTTCGTCCGCTGGCACGCGGGCGGCCGTACCACCGCCCGGGTCGTCCAGTACGAACTCGACTCCCTCGGCCCGGACGCCCGCGAGGAGATCCTCGCGCTGCGCCGGCAGTGCGACGCCGAGGTGCGCGCGATCATCGAGGACGGCGTGGCGTCCGGCGAGTTCGACGTCCTGGACGTCAAGGGCACCACCCTCGCCGTCATGTCGCTCTGCGTCGACGTCGCCCGCTGGTTCAACGTCGACGGCCCCTGGACGCCCGACGAGGTCGGCGCGCTCGACGCCGACCTCGTGCTGCGGATGGTGGGGGCCAAGTAGCGCGCGCCCGGCCCGGGGCGCTCAGAGGTAGTAGCGCGACACCGACTCGGCGACACACACCGGCTTGTCGCCGCCCTCGCGCTCGACGCTGAAGGCGACGGTCACCTGGACGCCGCCCGTCACGTCGTCGACCCCGGTGATCGTCGCCGTGGCGCGCAGCCGGGAGCCGACGGGGACGGGGGCCGGGAAGCGGACCTTGTTGGTGCCGTAGTTCACGCCCATCTTCACGCCCTCGACCTTGATGAGCTGCGGTCCGAAGAGCGGGAGCAGGGACAGCGTCAGATAGCCGTGCGCGATGGTCGTGCCGAACGGGCCGGCGGCGGCCTTCTCCGGGTCGACGTGAATCCACTGGTGGTCACCCGTGGCCTCGGCGAACAGATCGATCCGCTTCTGGTCGACCTCCAGCCAGTCGGTGTACCCCAGCTGCTCGCCCACCGCCGCCTTCAGCTCGTCGGCGCCCGCGAAGATCCTCGGCTCTGCCATGTCCCGCCTCCTCGTCCCAAACTCTAAGCGACTGCTTAGCATGGTCGCCCTCGGGGGCCGTGTCAACGGAGGCCTGGGTAGGGTTCGAGAGGTGCCCCAGATTCCTGAGAAGATCCACGAGCTCACGGTCGGCCAACTCGCCGCGCGCAGCGGTGCCGCCGTCTCCGCCCTGCACTTCTATGAGTCCAAAGGCCTGATCAGCAGCCGCCGCACCACCGGCAACCAGCGCCGCTACTCCCGCGACGCGCTGCGCCGGGTCGCCTTCGTACGGGCCGCACAACGCGTCGGCATCCCGCTCGCCACGATTCGCGAGGCACTCGCCGAGCTGCCGGAGGAGCGGACGCCGACGCGGGCGGACTGGGCGCGGCTGTCGGAGGCGTGGCGGTCCGAACTCGACGAGCGGATCAAGCAGTTGAACCGGCTGCGGGATCATCTGACGGACTGCATCGGGTGTGGGTGTCTGTCGTTGGAGTCGTGTGTGTTGTCCAATCCGGATGACGTGTTCGGGGAGCGGCAGGGGGCGGGGTCGCGGCTGCTCGTCGAGAAGCGGCGCGAGCGTGAGGAGCGGTGCGGCTAAGGGGGCGGGGGGACTGTGCGCGTTGCCGGGTGCGGGTGCGTTGTGGCTTGGCGCGCAGTTCCCCGCGCCCCTTAGGGAGGCTTACTCGTACTCTGTTCCATTCTTCCTGGTCAGATAGGCGGGGCTGACCGCCTTCGCTATCGCCCTGCCGCCCGTCACCTCGCTGTAGCGCTCTACGGTCGGCCGGATGACCACGCCCTCGCGGAGGTGCAGTTCACGTCCGGACACCGTCTCCCTCCCGCTCGCCACCTCCAGTACCCGCTCGATGTCGTACGGCCCCTCGAAGAGGCGCGGCACCAACGGCAGCTCCCCGTCCAGGAGTTCCTGCGCGTTCAGCCACCGGACCTCGCCGTCGATCTCCGCTGAGACGTCGAAGACCGCGTAGCCGAGGGTGTCCCGGCGGCCGTCCGCGCCGTACGTGAGGTCCTGGACGCCCGCGCCGTAGACCTCGCCGAAGATGCCGACCCGGCTCGCGCCGAGGCGGGTGGCCAGGCGGGCGGCCGCGTCGGCGACGCCGTGGCCCTGTACCGCCCGCCAGTACAGGTTCCGCGGGTCCGCCTTCAGCGCCAGGGACTTGGCGCCGAAGCCCTTCGAGGAGACGTACACCCGCTCGTCGGCCGCGACATAGGTGACCAGGCACGCCGAGCCGTGCAGCTTCTCGGTCAGGACCACCGGCTCGCCCGGGGTGAAGACGTCCGGGTAGCGCTGGATGTTCTCGATGTCGACCCAGGACAGCAGGTCGGGGGCGGACTCCACCTCGCCGCTCATCGTGGGCGGGATCGGGGGCACCCACTTGGTGATGCCGAGCAGTTCCGCGAAGTCGGTGCCGTCCTTCGCCGCCCGCGCCAGCTCGACGCCGCTCAGCGCCGCGGGCCGGCACACGATGCCCTGCGAGAGCTCGCCGCGCAGCCGGACCGCCTTGACCCGGTCCGCGTTGCCGCCGGCCAGCCGTCCGGTGAGGCCGAGTTCCTCGATCAGGGCGGCGGGCAGCACGGACTGCTCGGGGATGTACACGGCCGCGTCGCCGGTGCGGTAGGCGCCCTTGGCGACGACGGCCCGGTACAGGCCCACCTGGGCCAGTTCGAGCGCGTCGGCGTTGGGGTGTTCATGGACGGTCAGCACTTCGGCGGTGACGCGCAGCGTCGACATCGGGGTTCCTCGTTCCTGTGCTCAGGTGCGTTTCATCGCCTCCAACTGTCCGGGTGTGAAAGGGGTGGAGCGAGGGGATTTGTGGCTGGTACCGTCGCCGGTCCGGTCACGACGAGTGTCTCGCCGACTCGTACTGGACCAGTCCCGCCGACACCAACTGGGCGTTGGACAGCGCCGGTTCGCCGTCCGGGAGCAGCAGGGTGTCCTCCAGGCCGATGCGCGTCGCCAGTCCCAGCTGTCCGGCCAGCCGCAGCACCGGCCAGGCCCCGCCGTCCTCGCCGTGCAGCAGCACCGGGCGGCCGTGCGGTGCCGTGCCGAGGTCGGACAGCAGGGCGCGGGCCGTGTCCTGGGCGGTGTCCGGCGAGGTGTCCGTCACCTCGGCCAGCACCCGCAGCACTGCCGGGCCGAGCGGCGACTTGGCGAACCGCGCCGCCCCGTCCGTACCGGACCAGATCCCGGCCTCCACGCCGACACCCCGGTCGATCAGCGCGGCGGCCAGCTCCTCGGCGCCCGGTTCGTGCCAGTTGACCGAGGCGTGGTCGGGGAGCACCGTCCAGCTCCGGATCCGCTCCAGCCGGGCCGCCGGGTCCGGTTCCGCCCAGGCGCCCGTGGTGACGCCGACCGGGACCGACACCAGCGCCCGTATCGCCTCCAGGGTCGGCGCGAGGACGCGGGGTGACAACGAGTCGCTGCCGCAGGGCGTCTTGGGGTGGACATGGATGTCCGTGGCCCCGGCCGCGACGGCCGCCGCCGCGGACTCGGCCAACGCCTCCGGCGTCAGCGGCACCACCGCTCCGTCGGCTGCCCCTCGGGGCCCGTTGAGACACACCTGAACCATGACTCGATGGTGCCAGCCGGCACCGACATCGGCCCGGGCCCGAGCCGTTCCTGTGGACAACCGGCCCGATGTGGAAAACCAGGTGAACCCGCCGTCAAAGAGGGGGTGCGGCATCCCCGGCGCACCCCCGGTCGCACCACTCAGGCGGACACCAGCAGCCGTCCACGCTTGGACGACGCCAGGGCCTCGGGTGTCAGTACCGGACGGGGGACCACGATCCCGCAGTCCGTGCAGACCGGGCCCGAGGAGGGTTCGTGGGCCAGGTCGTACTTCCAGATCAGTCGCTCTCCGCTGCACACCGGGCACACAGCTCCCGGTTCGCGCTCCAGCGCGGAGATCAGTTTGCGCAGCACCTCAGCCAGCGGCTCACGGGGGTGGAGCCGCGGGTCGTCGCACCAGGCGACACCGAAGCCGCCCCAGGTCAGCCGGTGCCAGTCGTCGACACTGCCCGGCCTGCGCAGACCGTCGTGCTTCTCCTTCTTGCGTCGCTCGGCGAACTCGACCTCGTAGGCGAGCCAGACCGAACGCGCCTCCTCCAGTTCGTCCAACGCGGCCACGAGCCGCGCCGGGTCGGGGGACCGGTCCTCAGGACCGAATCCGGCCCGGGAGCACAAGTGGTCCCAGGTCGCCCTGTGCCCGTAAGGAGCGAACCGCTCCAGGCACTTGCGCAGTGAGTAGCGTCGCAGCGCCAGATCACACCGCGGATCTCGCACCTGTCTCGCCAGACTCCGGAAACCGGCCATCGCCCTGCACCTCCGTCACACCTGCACCTGTACTTCGGTCACTTCGGCGTCGTCGAACGGACGTCGCCGAATAGACGTATCGACAAGCGATTTGGCTCCATCCGATTTCCGATGACCCCCATTCGCCTCCGGATCGGGTACCAAAACTTGACGCATGTTCATCTTCAATCCCGGGGATACCGGCGGTAACGTCCGGCCCACCCCCGTCGGTAGGAGCTGCCATGCCTCGGCGCACCTCACGCACCGCTCTCGACAGACTGAGAACTCCCGGCAGAGTCACCGGGTTCCTGAAGACCGCATCCGTATGCGCCCTGATTGCCGGTCTTTTGTCCCCTCTTGGCCAAGCAGCGGCGGCAGCCGAGACCGTGGCCGCCAACGACTACTGCGGCAGCCAGTGCTCCGACATCCTGCCGCCCGGCGAGAACGGCAACGCCACCCTCGCCCAGATCCTCCTCAACCAGGCCTTCGGCAGCCAGCCAGACCACGCCGAGGACCAGCTCGGCCCGTACGCGAACCTCGCCAAGGGCTACTCGTCGCTCACCAACGCCACGATCAACACCTTCTTCAACGACGCCTCGTTCGGCGTGGCCTCCGACCAGGTCGCCTCCACCCTGAACCCCGCCGGCCGCACCGACGTGACGATCGTCCGCGACAAGAAGACGGGTGTGCCGCACATCACCGGTACCACCCGATACGGCACCGAGTTCGGCGCGGGCTATGCGGCCGCCCAGGACCGGCTGTGGCTGATGGACGTGTTCCGCCACGTCGGGCGCGGCCAGCTCACCACCTTCGCGGGCGGCGCCCCCTCCAACCAGGGCCTGGAACAGCAGTTCTGGCGCAACGCCCCCTACAGCGAGGCCGACCTCCAGGCGCAGATCGACAACGCGGTCGCCAGCAACGGCACCCGGGGCCAGCAGGCCCTCGCCGACGCCAACGCCTACCTCGCGGGCATCAACGCCTACATCGACGCCTCCGACAGCGGCCGCTACTTCCCCGGCGAGTACGTCCTCACCGGTCACAAGGACTCCGTCACCAACGCCGGCACCATCGACCACTTCAAGATCACCGACCTGGTCGCGCTGGCCTCCGTCATCGGTGCCCTGTTCGGCTCCGGCGGCGGCGGTGAGGTCAACAACGCGATATCGCTGCTCGCCGCCCAGGAGCAGTACGGGGTGACCAAGGGCACCGAGGTCTGGGAGTCCTTCCGCGAGCGCAACGACCCCGAGGCCGTCCTCACCGTCCACAACGGCGAGAGCTTCCCGTACGCCACCAAGCCCACCACCCCGCAGGGCGAGGCGCTCCCCGACGCCGGCACCGTGGCCACCGAGCCGCTGGTCTACGACCCGACCGGCACCGGTGGCGACCAGAGTGCCTCCAAGGCCGCCGCCACGGCCACCGCGAACGCCCTCACCTCCGCCAAGCGCGGCATGTCCAACGCCCTCGTCGTCAGCGGCGCCCACACCGCGAGCGGCCACCCGGTCGCCGTCTTCGGCCCGCAGACCGGCTACTTCGCCCCTCAGCTCCTCATGCTCCAGGAGATCCAGGGCCCCGGCATCAGCGCGCGCGGCGCCTCCTTCGCGGGCCTGAGCATGTACGTCGAACTCGGCCGCGGCCAGGACTACTCGTGGTCGGCGACGACCTCCGGCCAGGACATCATCGACACCTACGCCGTCGAGCTGTGCCAGGACGACTTCCACTACCTGTACCACGGCACCTGCACGGCCATGGAGAAGATCGAACAGAAGAACTCCTGGGCCCCGACCACGGCCGACGGCACCGCCGCCGGCTCCTACACCATGCGGGTCTGGAAGACGAAGTACGGCCCCGTCGCCTACCGGGCGACCGTCGGCGGCAAGAAGGTCGCCTACACCACCCTGCGCTCCTCCTACATGCACGAGGCCGACTCGATCATCGGCTTCCAGATGCTCAACGACCCCGACTACGTGAAGAGTCCGCAGACCTTCCAGAGCGCGGTGCAGCACATCAACTACACGTTCAACTGGTTCTACGCCGACTCCACGCACACCGCGTACTACAACAGCGGCGACAACCCGGTGCGCGCGAGCGGCGTGGACGCGGAGTTCCCGGTGTGGGCGCAGGCGTCGTACGAGTGGAAGAACTGGAACCCGACGACCAACACCGCCGACTACACGGCGGCTTCGGCCCACCCCAACTCCATCGACCAGGACTACTACATCTCCTGGAACAACAAACAGGCGAAGGACTACACGACCGCGCCCTGGGGCGACGGCTCGGTGCATCGCGGCAACCTCCTGGAGGACCGCGTGAAGAAGCTCGTCGCCGCGGGCGGTGTCACCCGGGCCTCGCTGGTGAAGGCGATGGCCGACGCGGCCCTCGCCGACCTGCGCGCGGAGGACGTGCTGCCCGACCTGTTGAAGGTGATCAACAGCAGTACGGTCACCGACTCCACGGCCGCGGCCGCGGTGACCAAGCTCCAGACCTGGCTCACCGCGGGCGGCAAGCGCACGGAGACGTCGGCGGGTTCGAAGACGTACGCCAACGCGGACGCGATCCGCATCCTCGACGCGTGGTGGCCGCTGCTGGCGGAAGCCGAGTTCAAACCGGGCCTCGGAAGTGACCTGTTCACCGCCCTCCAGGCCAACCTGCCGGTGGACGAGTCGCCTTCGGCCGCGCACGGCCCGACCGGCTCGCACGCGGGCAGCTCCTTCCAGTACGGCTGGTGGTCCTACGTCGACAAGGACATCCGCGCGGTGCTCGGTGAGCCCGTGCAGGGACCGCTGGCGGACAAGTACTGCGGCGGCGGCAGCCTCAGCGCCTGCCGGGACATCCTGATCAGCACCCTGAAGACGGCGGCCGGCAAGACCGCGGCCCAGGTCTACCCGGGCGACGACCTGTGTTCCGCGGGCAACCAGTGGTGCGCCGACTCGATCGTCCAGCGCACCCTCGGCGGCATCAAGCACTACAACATCAGCTGGCAGAACCGGCCGACCTACCAGCAGGTCGTGGAGTTCACCTCACACCGGTGACCTTCGGGTGGCGGCGGGTCAGCGGATGCGGCCCGCCGCCACCACCACCTGCGCCAGCTCCCGGTGCACGATGTCGCTGTGCGCCCCGGCCGGCGCCTTGCCGTCCTTCACCACCGACGCCGCGTCGATGTTCACGCACCCGGACGTCGGCAGCGGGGTCCTGAGCGCGTCGGCGAGCTTCCACGCGCGCGTGCCCGGCACCGCCTGCACCCCGTCGTGGCCCATCGCCCCCCACTTGGCGCCCAGCATCCGCCCGATGTCCAGGGCGGCCCCCTCCGCGTCCCCGGCCATGCGCGAGGCGAGTGGATACATGGTGCTCAGCGCCATGTCGAAGTGGGAGTAGCAGCACACCAGCGGGCCGTCGATGCGGTTCTGCTGCCCGTGCAACACCCCGCCCGCGCGCGCGTCGTGCGGCAGCCGGGCGGCGAACGCGTAGTGCGAGAAGGCCCCTTGGAGCAGCGTCACCGACTTCACCGTGCGCACCCCCTCGGGCAGCCCGCGCAGCGCGAACGACACCAGGCGCCCGCCGAAGCTGTGCCCGACGAGATGCACCCGCACCTCGGGCCGCTTGGCCGCGAGCTGCCCGATGACTCTCCCGAGCCCCCGCTCACCGACCGTCCCAGCACGCCGTTTCATCGCGTAGTACGTCGCCTGCCGCAGCAACTCGTGCGCCCCGTCCCAGGGGTTGGGGAGCGAGAATCCCTCCGTCACGCCGTCCGGCGCCTCGATCTCGGCGAGCCCCCGCGCGAAGTCCCCGCACACCCCGGCCGCGGGTCCGGAGAACATGTCCGGCTCGCTCTGCGGCACGCCTTCCGCGAGGGTGTCCGCCCCGAACAGCGCCTGCGGCCCCGCCGGCACCACCTCGACCAGCAGCCGCACCAGCCGCCTGAACTCCTCCAACTCGGCGTCCTCGCGCGGCTGCTGGTCCAGCAGCCGCGCGATCTGGTCGATCACGGTGGCCCGGCCGGGGAAGGTCTCAAGGAGCGCGTGCCGGGTGTCCTTGTCCAGCGCCGGCCGCCGTGTGGTCTCGGCCGTCACCGACCTCGGGAAGTCCGGGATGGGCTCGTCGCAGAACCGCATCGACGGCCACACGACTCCCACGTACCCGAGCTTCGCCTGCGGCGCGAGCTCGGGGATCGGCGCGAAGAAGCGGCTGCAGAGCCGCGTCGCCCCCGAACGGTCGTTGTTCCAGCCGTGCGCGAAGACGATCAGATCCTTGACGCCGTGCTCCGCGACACCGGCCAGCAGCCGGTCCCGCCGTGCGCCGTCCGGGTCACCGTCCGCGTCGAACGTCAGCTCCCAGTACGGGCTCACGCTCATTGCCGGATCCGCCATGACAGGCCCCCTTGTCCCCCGAAGCGGTGCGATGCCGTCGCATCGTCCTGCTGTGGGGCGAAGTTGGCCATACTTCGCGAGTCAACTGCCCTGTTCGGCCCAGGGGATCATCTGTACAGCAGGTACTCCTTACGGGTGCGGCGGAACGCGGCCAGCTCCTGACGCCAGCCCGCCACCACGTCGTCGACGCCCGCGCCCGCGTCGATCGCCGTCCGCACCTGCGGGGAACCGGTGAGTTTGTCGATCCAGTTGTCGGACCGCCACGCGAACCCGGACCACACACGCTTGGCGGTCACCAGCAGCCCGACCCCGGTGCGGACCGGGTCGTACGCCGCCCGGTCGTGCACATGGATCTGTACCCCGCCGACCGTCTTCCCCTGGAACTTGGAGAACGTCGGCGCGAAGTACGCCTCCCTGAAGTGCACGCCCGGCAACCCGAGTTCGTTCGCGGCGGCGGCCCACCGCCCGTCGATCCCCTCCGCGCCCAGCAGTTCGAAGGGGCGGGTGGTGCCACGGCCCTCGGACAGGTTCGTGCCCTCGAAGAGACACGTCCCCGAGTACACCAGCGCGGTGTCGGGGGTGGGCATGTTGGGGCTCGGCGGCACCCAGGGCAGGGCTGAGGCGTCGTAGAAATCAGCCCGCCTCCATCCCGTCATCAGTACGGTGTCCAGCGCGACGGGCGCGGTCAGGAACTCCCCGTTGAACAGCCGCGCCAGCTCGGCGACCGTCATGCCGTGCGCCTGCGAGATCGGCTCCCGGCCGACGAAGGTCGCGAACTCCTTGTGCAGGACAGGGCCTTCGGCGGAGCGGCCGGTGACGGGGTTCGGGCGGTCGAGCACCACGAACCGCTTCCCCGCGACCTGCGCCGCCTCCATGCAGTCGTAGAGCGTCCAGATGTACGTGTAGAAGCGGGCGCCCACGTCCTGGATGTCGAAGACGACGGTGTCGACGCCGGACGCGGTGAAGACGTCGGCGAGGGGTTGGCCGCTCTTCAGGTACGTGTCGTAGACGGGGAGCCCGGTGGCGGGGTCGTCGTAGCGGCCCTCGGAGCCGCCCGCCTGCGCGGTGCCGCGGAAGCCGTGCTCGGGGCCGAAGACGGCCACCAGGTTCACGCGGGGGTCGGCGTGCATGACGTCGACGATGTGGCGGGCGTCCCGGGTGATGCCGGTGGGGTTGGTGACGATGCCTACGCGCTGGCCGTTCAGGAGGGTGTAGCCGTCGGCGGAGAGTCGTTCGAAGCCGGTACGCAGGTGGCGGTGGGGGGCCGCGGAGGCCGGGGGTGCGGAGGAGAGTGCGGTTGCTGCCGTCGTCGCTGCGAGGAGGGCTCGTCTGGATAGGCGCATGAGGGGCACGGTATTGCTCCCGCCGGTTGTGTGGAAGGTGCGGGTGAGTCGTGGCTTGTCGCGCAGTTCCCCGCGCCCCTAGCGGCATGACCTCGCCCCTTCCTAGAGACATACCGACCGGTTAGTCTGGCCGAAGTCTGGAGCCGCAGTCGAAGGAGACCGATGGTGGAAGCCGTGCAGGGTGCTGGTGTCGTCGTCACCGGAGCCGGGGGAGGGATCGGGGCCGCCCTCGCGCGGCGGTTCGCCGCCGAAGGGGCCCGTGTCGTCGTCAACGATCTCGACGCCGACCGGGCCAAGGCCGTCGCCGACGAGATCGGTGGCGTCGCCGTGCCCGGAGACGCCTCCGCCGTCGTCGCCGATGCCCGGGCCGCGCTCGGCGGGACCGTCGACGTCTACTGCGCCAACGCCGGTGTCGCCTTCGGTGGTCCGGACGTGGACGATCTCGCCGACGCCAAGGCCTGGGAGCTGTCCTGGGACGTCAACGTCATGGCACACGTGCGTGCCGCGCATGAACTGCTGCCGGCGTGGCTGGAGCGGGGCAGCGGGCGGTTCGTGTCGACCGTGTCCGCGGCCGGACTGCTGACCATGATCGGCGCCGCCCCGTACGCCGTCACCAAGCACGGGGCGTACGCCTTCGCCGAGTACCTGTCGCTGACCTACCGGCACCGCGGGATCAAGGTCCACGCCATCTGCCCCCAGGGCGTGCGCACCGACATGCTCGCCGCCACCGGCAGCGCGGGCGACCTGGTGCTCAAGCCGACCGCCGTCGAGCCGGAGGACGTGGCCGAGGCGCTCTTCAAGGGCATCGAGGAGGACCGCTTCCTGATCCTCCCGCACCCCGAGGTCGCCGCCTACTACCAGGCCCGGGCCGCCGAGCCCGACCGCTGGCTGGCCGGCATGAACCACATCCAGCAGAAGTGGGAGGAGGCCCGGTGACCGACTCCCTGTACGCCGCCAAGCCCTGGGTCGCCCTGCTCAGCGACGCCCAGCGCGCGCCGATCGACCCCGCCGACTCGCTGGTGCACGCCCTGCGCACGGCAGCCTCCGAGGTCCCCGACCGCACCTTCCTCGCCTATTTCGACGGGCGGCTCAGCTACCGCGAGGTCGACGAGCTGAGCGACTCCGTCGCCGGGCATCTCGCCGCGCGCGGCCTTGCGCGCGGCGACCGTGTGGCGATCCTGCTGCAGAACTCCCCGCACTTCCTGCTCGCTCTCCTCGGCGCGTGGAAGGCGGGCGCGACCGTCGTGCCCGTCAACCCCATGTACAAGGCGGGGGAGGTCACCCACGTCCTGCGGGACGGCGAGGTGGCCGCGCTGATCTGCTCCGACCGGGCCTGGGAGTCGTATCTGCGCGAGACGGCCGCCGACTCGCCGGTGCGGATCGTGCTCACCGGGTGCGAGCTGGACTTCCAGACGCGCAACGACGCGCGCGTGCTGAGCTTCGAGCGGCTGCCGCGGGCCGCCGACGCCGAGGACCTGACGGCCGTGGCGCGGGCGGGACTCAAGGCGCCGGAGGGCCGGGACCCCGAGCCGTCCGACATCGCCCTCATCAGCTACACCTCGGGCACCAGCGGGGCTCCCAAGGGAGCCACCAACACGCACGCCAACCTCATGTACAACGCCGAGCGGCAGCGGACCGGGCTCGAACTGCCCGACGCGCCCGTGTACTTCGCGCTGGCGCCGCTGTTCCACATCACCGGCATGGTCTGCCAGCTCGGCGCCTGTCTGAGCAGCGCGGGCACGCTCGTGCTGGCGTACCGCTTCGAGGCGGGCGTCGTCCTCGACGCGTTCGCCGAGCACGGCCCGCACTACACCGTGGGCCCGTCGACGGCCTTCATGGCGCTGGCAGCGCACCCGGACGTCACCCGCGACCACTTCGCCTCCTTCCGGATGATCTCCTCCGGCGGCGCCCCGCTGCCGCCCGCCCTGGTGGAGAAGTTCCGGGCCGCCTTCGGGCCGTACATCCGCAACGGCTACGGCCTCACCGAGTGCACCGCCCCCTGCGCCTCCGTGCCGCCCACCCTGGAGGCCCCCGTCGACCCGGTGTCGGGGACGCTGGCCGTGGGCCTGCCGGGGCCCGACACGGTCGTACGGATCGTCGACGACCAGGGCGCCGAGGTGCCCTTCGGAGAGCAGGGCGAGATCGTCGTCCGCGGCCCGCAGGTCGTGCCCGGCTACTGGCGCCGCCCCGACGCCACCGCCGAGACCTTCCCCGACGGCGAGCTGCGCACCGGCGACATCGGCTTCATGGACGAGCAGGGCTGGCTGTACGTCGTCGACCGCAAGAAGGACATGATCAACGCGTCCGGCTTCAAGGTCTGGCCGCGCGAGGTCGAGGACGTGCTCTACACCCACCCGGCGGTGCGCGAGGCGGCCGTCGTCGGCGTGCCCGACGGGTACCGCGGGGAGACCGTGAAGGCGTACATCAGCCTGCGCCCGGGGGCCGACACGGACCCGGATGAACTCGCGGTGTACTGCAAGGAGAGACTGGCCGCCTACAAATACCCGAGGCAGGTGGAGATACTCTCCGACCTGCCGAAGACGGCGACGGGGAAGATCCTCCGTCGGGAACTGCGTTCCCGCGGGCAGGCCGAGCAGTAGAACGCGCAAGAGCGAACGGAAGGGCAGGTGGCGGCAGGTGGCCAGGACGAACGACGGGGACGGTACGCCCGTCCCGCAGCGGCTGCTGGCCGCCGCCACCCGGCTCTTCGCCGAGCAGGGCTACGACCGCACCTCCGTGCAGGAGATCGTCGAGGCGGCCGGCGTCACCAAGGGGGCGCTGTACCACTACTTCGGCTCCAAGGACGACCTGCTGCACGAGGTGTACGCGCGCGTGCTGCGCGTCCAGCAGGAGCGCCTCGACGCCTTCGCCAACGCCGACGAGCCCATCGAGAAGCGACTCAGGGGGGCGGCGGCGGACGTCGTCGTCACCACCATCGAGAACCTCGACGACGCGTCGATCTTCTTCCGCTCCATGCACCATCTGAGCCCGGAGAAGAACAAGCAGGTCCGCGCCGAGCGCCGGCGCTACCACGAACGCTTCCGCGCGCTGGTGGAGGAGGGCCAGGAGAGCGGGGTCTTCTCCAAGGCCACCCCGGCCGACCTGGTCGTGGACTACCACTTCGGCTCCGTCCACCACCTGTCGACCTGGTACCGCCCCGACGGCCCTATGGGCCCGCAGGAAGTCGCCGACCACCTGGCCGACCTGCTGCTGCGGGCGCTGCGCCCGTGAGGTGACCGAGCAGGGCCCCGGCCGCCGGATTGCGCGGCCTGGCCCCCCGCCCCGCCAGCACCACCGTGCGCCCCGGCTCCGGCTGCCGGATCGTCACACACGGCAGCCCGGCCCGCTCCCCGATCGGCCGGGGCACGAACGCCACCCCGATCCCGGCCCGCACCAGCTCCACCAGCAGCCCCGCCTGGGTGACGTCACAGGTGATCCGGCGCTCCAGGCCGCAGTGGGCCGCCAGCCGCCGTACGGCCGTCTCCAGGCCCGTCCCCGCCCGGAAGTCGACGAACGGCTCTTGGGCGAGGTCCTTGATGAGCGTGCGCCCCGCCTCGGCCAGCGGATGCCCCGGCGCGGTGATCAGCACCAGCTCCTCGTGCCAGGTCGCGTACGCCGTCAGCCCCTCGGGCAGCTCCCGCGCGTCCGGCGCCAGATACGCCAGGTCCAGCTCCCCGGCGCGCAGCGCCTCCGTCAGTTCGCTCACCGTCGCGTCCCGCACGGACACCTGGATGCCGGGGAAGCCCTGGTGGAACGCGGCGAGTTCGGCGGGGAGGTTGACGCAGGTCAGCGTCTGGATGGTGCCGATCGCCACCCGTCCGGCGGACAGCCCCGCCACGGCGGCCACGGCGTCCCGCGCGGCGTCTGCGCCGGCCAACAGTGCGCGGGCCTGCGGAAGCAGCGCCCGGCCCGCCTCGGTGAGCACCACCCGCCGACCCGTGCGGTCGAACAGATCGGCGCCCAGCTCCCGTTCCAGGTTGCGGACCGAGGTGCTGAGCGCCGACTGGACGATGAGCTCGGCACGGGCGGCCGCGGTGAAGCTGCCCTCGGTGACGACCGCCATGAAGTGGCGGAGCTGACGCATCTCCATCCATCTATTCTAGAGATGCAGCCCAGCTAATCCATCTGTTGGACCGCTGGCCGGCCCGCGAGCCAGCCTGGACCCATGACTCGCCGACCGACTCTCTGGCTCCGCCTCGTCTCCTTCGTCCGCGCCCTCGCGCGCGCGGACCACCACTACTCGGGCGGCTATTAGCGGCGGCTAGAGGTACTTCTTCAGCTCCCGTCGCGCCAGCGACCGCTGGTGCACCTCGTCCGGGCCGTCCGCGATCATCAGCGTCCGTGCCCCCGCGTACAGCTCGGCCAGCGGGAAGTCCTGGCTGACGCCGCCCGCGCCGTGCAGCTGGATCGCGCGGTCGATGATGTCGACCACCGCACGCGGGGTGGCGATCTTGATGGACTGGATCTCGGTGTGGGCGCCCCGGTTGCCGACGGTGTCCATCAGCCAGGCCGTCTTCAGGACCAGCAGCCGCAGCTGCTCGACCGTCACGCGCGCGTCGGCGATCCAGTTGTGCACCACGCCCTGCTGGGCCAGCGCCTTGCCGAAGGCATTGCGGGACACGGCCCGCCGGCACATCAGCTCGATCGCCCGCTCGGCCATGCCGATCAGCCGCATGCAGTGGTGGATACGGCCCGGACCGAGGCGGGCCTGCGCGATGGCGAAGCCGCCGCCCTCCTCGCCGATGAGATTCGCGACCGGCACGCGCGCGTGGTCGAAGATCACCTCGGCGTGGCCGCCGTGGTAGTGGTCCTCGTACCCGAAGACCTTCATGGCGCGCTTGACCGTGACGCCCGGGGTGTCGCGCGGGACCAGCACCATGGACTGCTGGCGGCGGATGTCGGACCCGTCCGGGTCCGTCTTGCCCATCACGATGAAGATCTTGCAGTCCGGGTTCATCGCCCCGGAGATGTACCACTTGCGGCCGGTGATCACGTAGTCGTCGCCGTCGCGCTCGATGTACGTGGTGATGTTGGTGGCGTCCGAGGAGGCCACCTCCGGCTCGGTCATCGCGAACGCCGAGCGGATCTCACCGGCCAGCAGCGGCTCCAGCCACTGCTTCTTCTGCTGCTCGTCGCCGAACTGGGAGAGCACCTCCATGTTGCCGGTGTCCGGCGCCGCGCAGTTCAGCGCGGTCGGCGCCAGCTGCGGGGAACGGCCGGTGATCTCGGCGAGCGGCGCGTACTGGAGGTTGGTCAGCCCGGCACCGTACTCGGCGTCGGGCAGGAAGAGGTTCCACAGGCCCTGCCTGCGCGCCTCCGCCTTCAGCTCCTCCACCACGGCCGGGGTGTCCCACGGGGACGCCAGCGCGGCCCGCTGCTCCTCCGCCACCGCCTCGGCCGGGTAGACGTACTCGTCCATGAAGGCGAGCAGCTTGGCGCGCAGTTCCTCAGTGCGCGCGTCGAACGCGAAGTCCATGGCGGGTCAGCCTTCCTGAAGGGTGGTGAGGCCGTGCTGGATGAAGACGGGGACGAGGTCGCCGATGCGGTCGAAGCCGCGGCCGACCGTCTGGCCCAGGGTGTAGCGGTAGTGGATGCCCTCCAGGATCACGGCGAGCTTGAACCACGCGAACGCCGTGTACCAGGAGACCTGGGAGACATCGCGTCCCGAGCGGGCCGCGTACCGCTCGACCAGCTCGGCCGGAGCGGGATGCCCGGGCGCCTCGGCGGTCGTGGACACGGGGGAGTCGGGCATGCCGAGCGGCAGGCTGTACATGACCAGCAGGCCCAGGTCGGTGAGCGGGTCGCCGAGGGTCGACATCTCCCAGTCGAGGATCGCCTTGATCTTGTCGTCGCCCCCGATGAGGACGTTGTCGAGCCGGTAGTCGCCGTGGATGACCGTGGCCGCCGGAGAGGCCGGCAGTCGGCGGCCCAGCGTCGCGTGCAGCTCGTCGATGCCGGCCAGCTCGCGGTTGCGGGAGGCGTCCAGCTGCTTGCCCCAGCGGCGCAGCTGCCGGTCCAGGAAGCCCTCGGGCCGGCCGAAGTCGGCGAGGCCCACCTCGGCGGGGTCCGCCGCGTGCAGCTCGACGAGCGTGTCCACGAGCGCCAGCACCGCGTCACGCGTGCGTGCCGGGCCGAGCGGAACCAGCTGGTCAGCCGTGCGGTACGGCGTGCCCTCGACGAACTCCATGACGTAGAACGGCGCCCCGAGCACCTCCTCGTCCTCGCACAGCAGCAGCGGCTCGGGCACCGGCACACTCGTCGGGTGCAGCGCGCTGATCACCCGGTGCTCGCGCTTCATGTCGTGCGCGGTGGCCAGGACGTGGCCGAGCGGAGGACGTCGTACGACCCAGCGCGAGGTGCCGTCGGAGACCGTGTACGTGAGGTTCGACCGTCCGCCCTCGATCAGCCGGCCGGTCAGGGGGCCGTTGACCAGACCGGGCCGCTCGCGGTCGAGCAGACCGCGCAGCCGGTCGAGGTCCAGTCCGGGCGGATGGTCCGGGCTCATACATCGCTCCTACGGGCAGGTGAACGGGTCTGCACCTCATGATGCCGACCGGTCGGTATGCCGTCCAGTGGGTGGAGCGAAAGTGATCCGGGCCACGATAGGCGGACGGCTCCCCGCGCGGTGCGACGAGGAGCCGTGGAGCTGTTTTCCGCGTGCCTTCCGCGTGCCTTCGGCGTGCTTTTTCGGCGCCCTTCGGCAGCTCAGTGATCGTCCCAGTGGCCGTTGTGCGGGGCGTGCCGGTGGCCGTCGTGCAGATAGTCGACGTGGTCGCCGTGCAGCACGCTCTCGTGGCCGCAGTCCTGGCCGTGCTGATGGTCGTGGCCCTCGTGCGAGACGTGGCCGGCGGGCTCGCACTCGTCCCAGTGGCCACTGTGCTCGCGGTGCAGGTGCCCGTCGTGTGCGTAGTCGACGTGGTCGCCGTGCCGGACCTCGGTGTGTCCGCAGTCGGGGCCGTGGGCGTGCGCGTGGGAGGCGTGTTCCTGGTGGACGGTGGTCATGTTGCTCACCTTCGGAGATGTTGCCGATGACGCCGGACAGGCTGCCACGCGAACGCCGCAAATCCGGGCATCCCGCTTGCGTGGCGCCCTACTACCCCGGAGGGTCGGTGCCATGAAGGCCATCAGCTACGCACGCTACGGCGGCCCCGAGGTCCTCGCGTACGGTGACGTCCGCGACCCCAAGGTCGGCGTCGACGGGGTCCTGGTCAAGGTCCGCGCGGCGGCCGTCAACCCGGTCGACTGGCACTGCCGCGAGGGACATCTGGACCGCGTCCTCGACCCGGTGTTCCCGGTGGTCCCCGGCTGGGACGTCTCCGGTGTCGTGGTCGGACTCGGCGTCTCCGTCACGGAGTTCGAGGTCGGCGACGAGGTGATCGGCTACGTCCGCGAGGACTTCCTGTCCCGTGGCACCTTCGCCGAGTACGTGGCCGCCCCGGTGCGCACCCTCGCCCACAAGCCGCGCAACCTCTCCTTCGAGGAGGCGGCCGGCCTGCCGCTGACCGGGCTGACGGCCTACCAGGTGCTCGTCAAGGCGCTGCAGGTCAAGCGCGGCGAGACGGTCCTCGTGCACGCCGCGGCCGGCGGCGTCGGCTCGATCGCGGTCCAGCTCGCCCGGCACTTCGGCGCCCGCGTCATCGGCACGGCGAGCCCGCGCAACCACGACTTCGTACGCGGCCTCGGCGGCGATCCGGTCGCCTACGGCGAAGGCCTGGCCGAACGGGTGCGCGGGCTGGCCCCCGAGGGCGTGGACGCGGCGTTCGACACGATCGGCGGCGAGACCCTCACGGTCTCGGCCAACCTTCTGGCCCCCGAGGGCCGCCTGGTCTCCATCGCGGACGGCGAGGTCGTCGCCTACGGCGGCCGCTACTACTGGGTCCGCCCCGACGCCGACGACCTCCAGCGCCTGTCCGAGCTCGCGGAACAGGGCGTGGTCTCGGTGCACGTGTCGGAGACCTTCCCGCTGGAGCGGGCGGCCGAGGCACAGCGGCTGAACCAGGAGGGGCGGACCAGGGGGAAGATCGTGGTCACGGTGGACTGGGAGACGGAGGGCGAGGAGGGACAGGAGGGCCAGGAGGGCCCGGGGCTCTAGAACCGGCGAGGAGGCCAGGGAGGCCAGGGAGGGCAGAGTCTTCAGAAGCCCAGGGTCTTCAGAAGCCCAGGGTCTTCAGAAGACCAGCGCCGCCCCGCACACCGCCACGGCCACCGTGCACAGCGCCGTGGCCGTGGCATGTCGCGGGGTGAGCGCTGCCGGGGCCCCGGTCGCGGCGAGCGCGCGGATCCGGCGGTGCGCGAGCAGCAGGAAGCCCAGCCACAGGACGGTGCTCAGGGCGCACGCGACGACACCGACCGGCGACACCCCGCCGTGCAGCGCGGCCTTCATGGCGAGCACGGCGGAGACGGTGCCGGACAGGGTCGTACGACGCCACGCGAGCCGTGTGCGCTCCGGCTGGAGTCCCGGGTCGCGTCCGGCGTCCGCGACCACCGCGCTCACCCCTCCCACCCGACGAGCACGACGAAGACCATCACGAGCGCGACGACCGCCACGACGATGCTCAGCAGCGCCGGGAACCTCGACACCGGCAGATCCTCGCCCCGGCGCATCGCCCGCTCGCAGCGCGTCCAGTGGTTGACCGCGCGCAGGGAGCACAGCACACCGGCGCCCAGCAGCGCGAGCGCCAGCCCGACCCGCCAGCCCCAGCGCAGGTCCGGCAGGAACTGGTCCACGGCGAAGCCCCCGCCGATCAGCGCGAGCGCGGTGCGCAGCCAGGCCAGGAAGGTGCGCTCGTTGGCGAGCGAGAACCGGTAGTCGGGCGTACCGCCTTCTTCCCGAACCTCCTCGGGCGCGAACCAGAGCCGGACGTTCCGTGCGAATTCGATCACGCGAAGGACCCTACCGGGCGGGGACGGGGGCGTTGTCAGTGGCGGTCGCTACGGTTCGGGGCATGGATCTTCCCTCGCCGCTCGCCGGGTACGCGGCGCCCGGTCATGGCATCGCCCCCGCCGAGCACCTGCTCGACCTGCCGGGGTTCTGGCCGGTGTTCTACGCACCGGTCTGGGACGAGTTCGCGGCGGACCCCGAGGTCTTCGGCGCCGACACGGCGGACGTCGACGAGGCGGCCGAGGTTCTCTACGGGCGGGAGGAGGTCTGGCCGGCGTTCCGCGTTCCGCTCGCCGGCGGACATGTGCTGTGGATCGTCCACCGGAACTTCCCGGGCGAGTCCGGCACGGACTATCTGATCACGCACCCCGACTGGGACCGACACGCCGATCTGGCCGCCATCGACGGGCATTTCAGCGGACCGGGCCTGTCCTGGCCGGAGCTGCTGGCCGTGGCCGGGTCGGCGCCGGACGGGGGCGAGGGCGTACGGGACGCGGACCGGCGTCTGCTCCTGCTGCTGCCCGCCTTCGGCGACGCGGACGTGCCGGTCGCGGCGGCCGTGGAGCGGATATCCGTGGCGCTCCGGGCCGTGGGCGTGGCTCCCGAGGCGGCGCCCGAGGTGGCCGAGCGGCTGCTGGACCACGACTTCTGGGACGGGCCCACCTGGACGTTCCAGGGCCAGAGCCCGCTCAGTGGCGGCACCCCCACCGAGCCGAGCCCGCTCGCCGTCTGCGACGGTCGCCACAGCCCGCGCGCGGCACCGCTCGGCTCACGCCTCACCGCGTCCCAGGCCCACGCCCTGGCGAACGCCCTGGGGGGTCAGCCGGCCGCCCGGTGAACCCGCAGCCGCGCGTAGGCGTCCAGCCCGTCCGGCACCCACTTCCACTCGGTGAGCCGCCGCTCCACCTCGTCCTCCGTCAGGAAGTCGTGCCAGGCGACCTCCTCCACCTGCGGACTGACCGGAAGCTCGCAGCGGACCTCGTACACCGCCGACCACCAGCTCTGCCCGGCCCCGTCGTCGTACAGGAACTTGAAGAGGAAGGCCGGCTCCGGCAGCCCGCTGACGCCCAGCTCCTCCTCGGCCTCGCGCAGTGCCGCGTCGTCGTAGGACTCGCCCGCGCCGACCACGCCGCCGACCCACATGTCGTACAGCGAGGGGAAGACCAGCTTGGTCGGGGTACGGCGATGCACGAAGAGCCGACCGTCCGCGTCCCGCGCCTGGATGAAGACGCAGCGGTGCCGCAACCCACGGGCGTAGGCCTCACCGCGCGGGACCTGCCCGACGACTTGGTCGTGCTCGTCGACGATGTCGAGGATCTCGTCAGCAGCGCTCATGGGTCCCATCCAAGCAGCCTGGCCTTTCCGAGCCGCCTGGGGGCAACGCCCCCAGGGGCGCGGGGCTGTGTCGATCAGCGGCTCCGCCGCGGGGCGCGCCCAGCCCCCACAAACCCGCAGCCGACACACCTCTCCGCACCCCAACGGCGAATGGTCGCCTCAGTTCGGCTGAAGCCTCCGAGCCCGAACACCCTCCCCGGCCCCACACGGCATGGCCGGATGCATCCCGAGCAGCACGATGCCCACGACAACCGCCGCAAGCCCCACCGCCTCCCACGCCAGTGCCCCGGTGTCGGTGCGCAGCCGGTCGCCGAGGAAGCCGACGCCGCAGATGATCCCGGCGAGCGGCTGGGCGGCGGTGAGGGCGGGCAGGGACATCCGCAGCGAGGCCGTCTCGAAGGCGCTCTGGACGAGGACCAGGCCGGTCACGCCGAGCGCGAGGACGGCGTACGGCTGCCAGCCGGTGAGGACCTCCATGAGGCCGCCCTCGGAGAAGCGCTGGCCGGTCACCCGGGTGAGGGCGTCCTGGACGCCGTAGAGGAGTCCGGCGGCCACCGCCAGCAGGGCCGGTCCCGAGCTCAGCCGCGAGCGCTTGGCGTACGTCGTCAACAGCAGCGCGAACCCGATCATGGCGCCGATGATCAGCCAGTGCCGGAAGGGGTCGGTCACCGCGGAGCCGCCGCGCGGCTCGCCCGCCATGATGAACGCCGTCACCCCGCCCGCGAGGAGCAGCAGACCCGCCCAGCCCTGCCGGCCCAGCGGCTGCTTGGTCTGGTGCCGGGAGAGGGCCATGGCGAAGAGGAGGTTGGTCGCGAGCAGGGGTTCGACCAGGGAGATCTCGCCCTGGCCCAGCGCGATCGCGCCGAGGACCATGCCCGCCACCATCAGGCCGATGCCGCCGAGCCAGCGGGGCATCCGCACGAGGTCGAGGAGCAGCCGGGGTGAGAGGAAGTCGTTCAGGGGTGCCCGCTGAGCCGCGTTCTGCTGGAGGACAAAGCCGATGCCCAGGCAGCAGGCCGCGCTCACGGCGAGAACCAGAACCAGAACCGACACGCTGCCTACCTCGATCACTCGGCCGGGCCACGGGGTGGGGAGAGGCCCGACTGTAGCGCCGTTGGGCCCGGCCTGCTCCCGGGAGTACCCGGATCCGGGCGGTTGACTCGGACCCGCACCGAGGTGCACGTCCCTTTCCGCCATGGTGAGCGCCCTGGGCGGCCGACGCCATGGCCTGCGCCACATTCATGCCGGGCCCGGGTGCGGAGATGTACGGTCAACATTCACAACTACCCCACGAGACCCACAAGTTGACGCGTGTAACACCCGTTTCGACCTTGACGGGAACCGTTGGCTGAGGGTTTGCTGTCCGTGACCATTTGCCCACGCCTTGATGATCAACTCCGTTGGTCGGCCCCGTGGGTCATCGCCCCTGCCCAACAGCCGACGTCGAGTCACGTCGCACGAGGAAGTCTCCGCGGTGTCACCACCCCCGCCTCCCCTCGGCCGCAGCCGCCGACGCGCGGCTCAGGCCTTCGACGCCGCCCTCGACGACGCCGAACTCGTCGCCGCCCGCGCCGCCTTGGCCCAGGGCCGCTGGCAGGCCGCCCGCACCCTGCTCGCCCACACGGGCGACGAGTGGGACCTGCGCGGCCACCGCGTGACCGTCCTCGCCATGGAGCCGTACAGCGCCGCCTGGGCCCGCGACTGGCTACTGGCCGAGCCCGAGTCCGCCGACGCCGCCGTCCTGCTCGCCCTCGCCCAGGTCCAGCGTGCCCTGCGCGGCAAGGAGAAGACCGACCGCGCCCGCGAGGCCTGCCGTACCGCGGCCGACCGGGTGCCCGCCGACCCCACACCCTGGTTAGGCATGCTCCTGCTGGAGCAGGGCTCGACCGCCGCCGAGAACGCGGTCCGCCTCTTCGAGCAGATCCGCGTGCGCTTCGCCGACCACCACCACGCCCACCACCTGATGGTCGCCCGCCTCGCCGAGCACCGCGCCGCCGCCGGCCCGGACCCGCTCCACGAGGTCTACGACTTCGCCAACTGGGCCGCCGAACAGGCCCCCGCCGACTCGCCGCTCGCCATCCTCCCGGTCATCGCGCACGCCGAGCGCTACCGCGTCCTCGCCGCCGCGGGACACGAGCCGGCCGACCCGGCCGCCTCCGGCCACTGGGTCGGCCGCCGGGCCCGCCAGGTGATGAAGTCGGCCTTCGACTGGTGGCTGGAGTGGGAGCACGAAGGCCACCCGCGCCGCCTCGTCGACCTCAACTTCCTCGCCCACGCCAAGGTCTGCGAGGGCCGCGGTGCCGAGGCCGCCGCCCTCTTCCACCGCATCGGCGAGCACCCCACCCCGGCCCCCTGGTCGTACCCCGACCGGGACCCCTACCCCGCCTTCCGCGCCGCCCGCGACCACGCGCTCGGCACGGTGTAACGCCCCCGAACCCAGCTAAGGACGGTCCCGATGACCACGAGCAGAGCCAGCGCCGGCGACGGCATCAGTACGTACAAGGGCGAGGAACGGGCCCTGCGCGCCGACCGCCTCGGCATCGGCGGCCTGCTGCTCTCCCTCCTGGCCGCGACCGCCCCCCTCATGGTGGTCGCGGGTGTCATGCCCACCACATTCGCGGTGATGGGCATCGTCGGACAGCCGCTGCTCTTCGTCGCCCTCGGCGTCATCCTGATCCTCTTCAGCGTCGGCTACGCCGAGATGAGCCGGCACGTCCACAACGCGGGCGCCTTCTACGCCTACATCTCCCGCGGCCTCGGCGGCACCGCCGGCGCGAGCGCGGCCCTCGTCGCCCTCGTCGCCTACAACGCCCTCCAGGTCGGCATCTACGGCATCTTCGGCTTCGAGGTCTCCGGCCTCTTCTCCACCTACGCCGACCTTGAAGTCGCCTGGTGGATACCGGCGCTCGCGGCCGTGGCCGCCGTCGGCGCGCTGGGCTGGCTGAAGATCGACGTCAACGCCAAGGTGCTCGGCGTGCTGCTGGTCATCGAGGTGGCCCTGGTCGTCATCTTCGACATCGCCGCCGTCGCCGACCCCGCCAAGGAAGGCCTGTCCCTGCACGCCTTCAACCCGGACACCCTCTCCGGCGCCGGCGTCGGCACCGCCCTGTGCTTCTGCATCGCCGCCTTCACCGGCTTCGAGCAGGCGCCCGTCTACGCCGAGGAGACCAGCCGCCCGCATGTGCTCGTCCCGCGCGCGATGTTCCTCGCCGTCGGCGGCGTCGCCGTGTTCTTCGCGCTCAGCAGCTGGGCCCTCACCGTGGCCACCGGACCCTCGGCCATCGTCGGCGAGGCCCAGAAGCAGAGCGCGGGACTGCTCTTCGGCCTCACCGAGGACCGCCTCGGCACCACCTTCACCGACGTGCTGCACTTCCTCTTCGTGACCGGCATGTTCGCGGCCCTGCTCAGCTTCCACAACGTCGTCGCCCGCTACGCCTTCGCCATGGGCCGCGAGGGCCTGCTGCCGCCCGCCTTCGGCCGTACGACGGGATCGAGCGGCGCCCCCGGCACCGGCTCGCTCCTCCAGACCGCCGTCTCCGCGGTGATCGTGATCGCCTTCGCGATCGCCGACGACAAGCCGACCGGCGACCCGACCGAGCCCGTCCTGCACCTGTTCACCTGGGGCGGCAACATCGGCGCCCTCGGTGTGATCCTGCTGATGGCCGCGGCCTCCTTCTCGGTCGTCGTGTTCTTCGCCCGCCGCGGCGCCGCCGGCGCCCAGGTCTGGCGGCTGGTCACCTCCGTGATCGCCGGGATCGCCCTGCTCGTCATCGCCGGCTACACGGTGAAGGACTTCGACGTCCTCGTCGGCGCGGGCCCCGACTCCTCCCTGAGCTGGCTGCTGCCCGGCATCATCGGCGCGTCCGTGATCGTGGGCCTCGTCCAGGGCCTGTACCTGCGTTCCCGCTCGCCGGAGGCCCATGCCCGCATCGGCCTGGGCAACGAGGCCTTCCAGCTGGACAAGGCGGCGCAGTCGTAAGAAGTGGTTACGGAAATCTGACGGGCACCCGCGAACCCTGGTCCGCCAGGGCCCGCGGGTGTTCGAATGAGTACGTGAATCCCGGACAACCCGAGGCGGACGGCCCGCACCCCGAGTCGACCGGCCGCCCCGTCGGCCGCCGCGTCCTCCTCGGCACCCTCGGCCTCGGCGCCCTGGGCGTGGTCACCGCGCCCACCCTGCAACGCGGCCTGGAGGCCTTCCTCGGCAGCGCCGCCGACAAGGACCCCACCGGCCTCACCGGCCTGCTCCCCAACGGCGGCGGCTTCCGCTACTACTCGGTCGCCTCCTCCGTCCCCCACAAGAACGCCGCGAACTATCGTCTGCGCATCGACGGCCTCGTCGACCGCCCGGCGACGTACACACTCAACGACCTGCGCGCGATGCCGCAGACCCGGATGGTCAAGGACGTCCAGTGCGTCACCGGCTGGCGGGTCCCCGACACCCCGTTCGAGGGCGTACGCCTGTCCCATCTGCTCGACGCCGCCGGCGTACGGGCCGAGGGCACCGCGATCCGCTTCTCGTGCTTCGACGGCACCTACACCGAGAGCCTCACCCTCGACCAGGCCCGCCGCGCCGACGTCCTGGTCGCCCTGCGCATGCAGGACAAGGACATCGGCCACTCCCACGGCGGCCCGGTCCGCCTGTACGTGGCCCCCATGTACTTCTACAAGTCCGCCAAGTGGCTCTCCGGCATCACCGTCACCGAGGATGTGGAGCCCGGCTACTGGGAGGGCCGCGGCTACGACGTCGACGCCTGGGTGGGCCGTTCGAACGGACGGGACGATGACCCTACGAGCTGACGCCCCGCCCGAGACCCGGATCCGCCGCTTCGGCCGCTCCCAGCGCTGGGTGCACCGCACCACGGCCGCCCTGATGGGCGTCTGCGTGGCCACCGCGGCCTGCCTCTACATCCCCCAGTTCGCCGAACTCGTGGGCCGCCGCGAGCTGGTCGTCCGCATCCACGAGTGGGCGGGCCTCGCCCTGCCGGTCCCCGTCCTGGCGGGCCTCGCCTCCCGCGCCTTCCGCGCCGACCTGGGCTTCCTCAACCGCTTCGGCCCGCACGACCGCGTGTGGCTCCGCGCGGCCCTGCACCGCGACAAACGGCCCTCGTCACGCCCGGCGGGCAAGTTCAACGCCGGGCAGAAGATCTACGCGTCCTGGATCGCCGGCGCCTCCCTGGTCATGCTCGGCACGGGCCTGCTGATGTGGTTCACCCACCTCACCCCGATCCAGTGGCGCACCAGCGCGACCTTCGTCCACGACTGGCTGGCCCTGACGATCGGCATCGTCCTCGCCGGCCACATCGGCATGGCCCTGGGCGACCCGGAGGCCCGCCGCGGACTGCGGACGGGGCTGGTCAGCCGGGAGTGGGCCGAACGGGAGCACTCCCTGTGGCGTCGCTGACCGGGTCAGTGGGCCGAACGGGAGCACCTCCTGTGGCGTCGCTGACCCGCTCGGTGTCGCCGCCACATCGGGCGCCACGACGGTGAAGGCGCCCTCCGCCCGCACCTCCACGCCCCCGAACTGGACGGCCACGTCGGCCTTCTTGGGCAGCCCGCCCGGGTCGAGCGCGGGCACCACCACGTCCAGCACCACCCGGTCACCCTCCGCCGAGCCCAGCACCGGCGGTGCGTCCGGCAGCCGCCCGTCGACCAGCACCCGCCCGTCCCGCAGCAGTTCCGCCGGGTCGAAGTAGACGCCGGTCAGCTCGACCGCCACCGTCTCGCCGGGCAGCGCCTCGCCGTCACCACCGGTGTCGACACCGGACAGCCGGTAGGCGCAGGCGGCAGCGCCCCCGGAGGAGGCCTCCAGCCGTACGGTGCCGGAGGGGTGCCGCCGGTGGAAGTCGAGCAGTCCGCCGAGCACGGTGTACGCGGCCCGCCCCTTGCAGGTGTCGGCCCGCCCGGCGAGCGCGGTGTACTCCTCGGCCGCCGACGCCCAGCTGCCGCCCTTGCCCTGCACGGCGAGACAGGCCGAGGCGAGGCCGCGCAGCAGCCGCCACTCCGGGTCGGCCGACGCGGCGGGGATGCCGTCGAGGACGGCCCGGCACTCGGCGGGGGCACGCAGCCGGTCGTATCCGCTGGACGGGTCCGCGATGCCGTCGGTGTTCGGCGAGCCGGGGCCGGGCGGCAGCCATGGCGGGCTCTGGAGAAGCCGGTTGCCGGGCGAAGGGGAGGGGGAGGGGCTGGAGTTACGGGGACCTTCCGGGCTGTCGGTGACGTGCGGAGTGTGCGCGTGGCCGTCGGGCGAGGGTCGGGCCGGGCCGGGGGAGGGCAGCGGTGTCGCCCGGTGTCCCGTGGGAGTGGGGCTCGACGGACCGGCGGTGACGATTCCGCCGCCTCCGTACCCCCTGTCCGGCGTGTCCCTCCCGCCCCCGGTGAAGGCCGCGGCGGCCACCGCCACCGCTCCGGCCAGGAGCAGCCCCGAGACACGCATCCCGAGGGAAACCGCCATGACGCCCCCCACGACGACGGTAGGCCCCTGGGGCCGGCGCCCAGGGGCCTACCATCATCGGTCCATCGGCGCCCGATACGGAAGCCGGTGACAGCGATGTCGTACGTACCGCTAGATGACCAGCGAGAGCAGCAGCACCAGACCGCCCGCGACCACCGAGATGATTGTCTCCATCACCGACCAGGTCTTGATGGTCTGGCCGACGTTCAGGCCGAAGTACTCCTTGACCAGCCAGAACCCGGCGTCGTTGACATGGCTGAAGAAGAGCGAGCCGGCGCCGATGGCGAGGACCAGCAGGGCCGTGTGGGTCGTCGACATGTCGGCGGCCAGCGGGGCCACCAGACCGGCCGCGGAGACCGTGGCCACCGTCGCCGAACCGGTCGCGAGCCGGATCGCCACCGCGATCAGCCAGGCCAGCAGCAGCGCCGGGATCGACCAGTCCTTGGAGATGTCCAGGATCATCTGGCCCACGCCGGTGTCGATCAGCGTCTGCTTGAAGCCGCCGCCCGCGCCGACGATCAGCAGGATGCCCGCGATGGGCGCGAGCCCCTTCTCGACCAGCGGCGTCAGCCGCTCCTTGCCGAACCCGGCGGGCCGCAGCAGCGTGAAGATGCCGACGAGCACGGAGGCGAGCAGGGCGATCAGCGGCGAACCGATGACGTCGAAGACCCGCTGCGTGGTGTTCTCGGGGTCGTCGATCATGATGTCGACCAGCGCCTTGGAGAGCATCAGGACGACGGGGAGCAGGATCGTCGCCAGCGTCGGGCCGAAGCCGGGACGCTTCTCCAGGTCCTCGGAGACACGCTGCGGAATCATGCGGTCCGGGGCCTGGACGTCCACCCAGCGGGCGGCGTACCGGGAGAACAGCGGACCGGCGATGATCACCGTCGGGATGGCGACGAGGACGCCGAGCGCGAGCGTGACGCCCAGGTTGGCCTTGACCGCGTCGATCGCGACCAGCGGGCCGGGGTGCGGCGGGACCAGGCCGTGCATCACGGACAGACCGGCGAGCGCCGGGATGCCGATGCGCATCAGCGAGTAGTTGCCGCGCTTGGCGACCATGAGCACGACCGGGATCAGCAGGACGACGCCGACCTCGAAGAACAGCGGCAGACCGATCACCGAGGCGATGAGCACCATGGCCCACGGCATCGACCGGCCGCCCGCCTTGGCGAGGATCGTGTCGACGATCTGGTCGGCGCCGCCGGAGTCGGCGAGCATCTTGCCGAGGATCGCGCCCAGCGCGATCAGCACGCCCACACCGGCGACGGTGGTGCCGAGACCGCCGGTGAAGCTGGTGATGACCTTGTCGAGCGGCGCCCCGGCGAACGCGCCCAGCGCGAGCGAGCCGATGGTCAGCGACAGGAAGGCGTGGAGCTTGAACTGCGTGATGAGCAGGACGATGACGGCGATGCCCGCCAGGACGGCGATGCCCAGCTGAGCGTGACCGGCCGAGGTGATGGGCTCGACGGGGTCCGCTGCCAGTATCTCGACGCTGAGTCTGGTCACGGGGGTTCCCTTGCAGGTACGGGGATGGGGAGGGGAGGAGGCGAGTTACGAGAGCGCGGCGAGCGCCTTGGCGGCCCGTCCGGTGATCTCCTCGGGGCTGCCGGCCACGTCCACCACGACACCCGGCTCGTCCTCCTGGAGCGGCTGGAGGGTGGCGAACTGCGAGTCGAGCAGGGCGGTCGGCATGAAGTGCCCCTGCCGATGGGACATGCGGTCCTCGATGAGGGCGCGGTCGCCCGCGAGGTGCACGAACACGACACCGGGAGCGGCGGCGCGCAGCCGGTCGCGGTACGACCGCTTCAGCGCCGAGCAGCTGACCACCCCGCCGAGCCCCGCCCGCCCGTGCGCCCAGTCGCCGATGGCGTCCAGCCACGGCCACCGGTCGTCGTCGGTGAGCGGAGTACCGGCCGACATCTTGGCGATGTTGGCCGGCGGGTGGAAGTCGTCGCCCTCGGCGTACGGGACGCCGAGCCGAGCGGCGAGCAGCGGACCGATCGTGGTCTTGCCGGTGCCCGCGACGCCCATCACCACGACGACATGGGGGGTGTTCATCACTGCCTCACTGTCCGTTGTCTTCTTCGACAGGTCGACGCCCTCGGGCGTCGACGACACTGAAACTCATTAGGTACGACGAATTCAAGAGTCTGTGACAAATAAGTCTGACTTTTTGTTCCCGTGACATGCCCCGTACGCTGAGTGCATGAGCACACCGGGCCGGGGGCTGCACGGCCAAGTACTGGACACCCTCGGACCTGCGATCACCGCGGGTGAGTACCCGCCGGGCAGCGTTCTGCGCACCGACGAACTGGCACAGCAGTTCGAGGTCTCGCGGTCGGTGATGCGCGAGGCGGTCCGCGTGCTGGAGTCCATGCACCTGGTCGAGTCCCGCCGCCGCGTGGGTGTGACGGTCCGCCCCAAGTACGAGTGGAACGTGTACGACCCTCAGGTCATCCGCTGGCGCCTGGCCGGCGCCGACCGCCCCCAGCAGCTGCGCTCGCTGACGGTCCTGCGCTCCGCGATCGAACCGGTCGCGGCGGGCCTGGCGGCCAAGCACGCCACGGCGGAGCAGTGCGCCGAACTCACCAAGTGCGCCCTGGGCATGGTCGCCCACTCACGCGGCCACCAGCTGGAGGGCTATCTGGTCCATGACATGGCCTTCCACCGGGTGATCCTCACGGCCTCGGGCAACGAGATGTTCGCCCGTCTCGGCGACGTCGTGGCCGAGGTCCTCGCGGGCCGTACGCACCACGAGGTCATGTTCGAGGACCCCGACCCGGCCGCGGTCACCCTGCACGTCCAGGTCGCGGAGGCGGTCCGCGAGGGCGACGCGGTACGAGCGGAGGAGCTGACCCGCGAGATCACGGTGGGCGCGCTCCAGGAGCTGGACATCCTCGCGCCTTAGTTCTGGGCGGGGAACTCCCCGTCGACGTACACCCACGCCCCGTCCACCCGCTCGAACCGGCTGCGCTCGTGCAGCGAGCCGCCCCGGTAGGACGCCCGGAACTCCACGGTCCCGGTGCTGTGGAACGCGGACCCGTCCCCCGTGCCCAGGATCTCCAGCCCCGTCCACCGCATCCCCGGATCGAGGTCGAGCCGCGCCGGCCGCGTCCGCGGATGCCAGGTCCGCAGCAGATAGGCCGCGTCCTGCCGCACGAAGGCGCTGTACCGCGACCGCATGAGCGCCTCGGCGGTCGGGGCGGCGGCGGCACCGGAGTGGTACCGGCCGCAGCACTCGGCGTAGGACTTGGGCAGGCCGCAAGGGCAGGAACGCGCGTTCATGGCAGCCATTCTCAGCCCGCCGCCCGCGTCCGAGGCATCGGCAGCGGCGGCAGCGCCGCCCCGTACACCCACGCGTCGAAGACGTCGTCCAGCGGCTCGGGCGCGAACCGCGCCACATGCGCGGTGAACGTCTGGGTCGTCACCGCCCCGCCCCGGTGCAGCCCGGCCCAGCCGCGCAGCATCCGGAAGAAGGCGTCGTCGCCCATCGCGCAGCGCACCGCGTGCACGGTCAGCCCGCCGCGTTCGTAGAGCCGGTCGTCGAACATCGACTTGCGGCCCGGGTCCGCCAGCCGCAGGTCCTGCGGCAGCCCCGACAGCAACCGGTGCGCGGCGGCGGCGAGTTGCTGGGCACCACGGCCGCCCGAACGCTCCGACCACAGCCACTCCGCGTACTTCGCGAACCCCTCGTTGAGCCAGATGTGCCGCCAGTCGGCGATCGAGACACTGTTGCCGAACCACTGGTGCGCCAGCTCGTGCGCCACCAGCCGCTCCGAACTCCGCGCCCCGTCCACGTGGTTGGACCCGAAGAGCGACAAGCCCTGGGCCTCCACCGGCACATCGAGCTCCTCCTCCGTCACCACGACCGCGTACTCGTCGAAGGGATACGGCCCGAACAGCTGCTGGAAGACGTGCATCATCTGCGGCTGGCGCGCGAAGTCCCGGGAGAACTGCGGGAGGAGCTGCGCGGGGATGTGCCCGTGCTGCGGCACCCCACCCAGCCCCGGGTCGGCCAGCACCACCGTCTGGAACTTGCCGATCGCCAGCCCCACCAGATAGCTGGAGGTCGGCGCCGCCTGCTCGTACACCCAGGTCGTCGTGGACGCCTTGGTCGTACGGGTCAGCAGCCTGCCGCCCGCGACCACCGCGTACGCCGACGGCGTGGTGATCGAGATCTGGTACGACGCCTTGTCCGCGGGCCGGTCGTTGCACGGGTACCAGGACGGCGCCCCGATCGGCTGGCTCGCCACCAGCGCCCCGTCCTCCAGCTCCTCCCAACCCAGGCCGCCCCACGGACTGTTGACCGGCTTGGGGTTGCCCGACCAGTGCACCTCGACCGTGAAGGCCGCGCCCGGCCGCACCGGCTTGGCCGGGCGGACGCGCAGCTTGCCGCCGCGGTGCGTGTAGTGCGGCTGACGCCCGTCCACCCGCACCCGCCCGATCCTGAAGTCGGCGAGATTCAGGAAGAACTCGGAGAGCGGCGACCGTCCCGCTATGCCGTTGATCCGGGCCGTGCCGGACAGCCGGTTCGGGCCCGGACGGTAGTCCAACGTGAGCTCGTACCGGTGCACCCGGTAACGCGCGTCACCGTTGTCCGGGAAGTACGGGTCGGACCCCGCCGCCTGCTGAACCGCCACTGGTGTGTCTACTCCCTGCGCCGTACTGCCACTCTGACCGCCGCCCATGGGCTCCGAGTGGCCCGCGCTCAGGGTCGCCATGCCTCGATCGGGTTGCCGAGCCAACGGGTGTCGTCCGGCACGGACTCCGCGGCCATGACGAGCGACGCGGGACCCAGGGTCGTACGGGCCCCGATCGTGCTGCCGGGCAGCACGATCCCGCCAGGACCCAACGTCGCGCCCTCACGGAGGACCACAGTATCCGTCCGCAAGATCCGGTCGTGGAAGAGGTGCGTCTGGAGCACACAGCCCCGGTTCACGGTCACCGCGTCCTCCAGGGTCACCAGGTCCGTCTCCGGCAGCCAGTAGCTCTCCACCCAGACACCCTTGCCGACCCGTGCCCCGAGCCCCCGCAGCCACGCCGTCATCAGCGGCGTCCCCGGCACCGAGCCCGCCAGCCACGGCACCGCCACGACCTCGACGAACGTGTCCGCGAGCTCGTTGCGCCACACGAAGGAACTCCACAGCGGATGCTCCCCGCTGCGGTGCCGCCCCACGAGCAGCCACTTCGCGACGATCGACAGCAGCGCGGCCGCGACACCGGCCGCGAGCAGCACCACACCGGACAGCACCGGCGCCCACGCACCCAGCGCGCACAGCGCCGCCACCGTCAGCACCCCGATCGCCGCCGAGCAGAACACCGGCACGATCCGGCACAGCTCCACCAGAGCGCGCGCCCACAGCAGCCGCGCCGGCGGGTCGTACGTCCGGCTCTGGTCGCCGTCGGCCGTGCTGCGCGGCAGCTTCACCGGCGGCAGCCCCAGATAGGAGCTGCCCTTCTTGGCCTTCTTCGGCGTCGCCGACAGCACCCCGACCAGACCGCCGTCCGGCACGGACCGCCCCGGCGCGGTCATCCCCGAGTTCCCGAGGAAGGCCCGCCGCCCGATCTCGGCCCGCCCGATCCGCATCCAGCCGCCACCGAGCTCGTACGGCGCGGTCAGCGTGTCGTCGGCCAGGAACGCCCCCTCGCCGACGGTCGTCAGGCTGGGCAGCGCGAGCACGGTCGACACCTCGGCGCCGCGCCCGATCCGCATCCCGAGCAGCCGCAGCCACACCGGCGTGACCAGCCCGGCGTACAGCGGGAACAGCGTCTCCCGCGACCGGTCCATCAGCTGCGTCACCGTCCAGGCCTGCCACCCGACCCGGCTGTGCGTCGGATGCGTCCCCTCGCGCAGCCCCAGACTCAGCAGCCGCACCCCGACGAGGATCAGCAGCGCGTACGCCGCCCCGAAGGCCAGCGTGGCCGGTACGAGGGCGATCAGGGCCCCCGTCAGCGGCGCGTCCGGCGTGAAGAACAGGCGGCCCACCGCGAACGCGGCCGCGCCCGCCAGCACCGGCAGCGCGCTCAGCCCGAACCCGGCAACGCCGTACATCACCCGCCAGGACGTGCCCCGGCGCGGCCGGTCCTTCGGCCAGTTGCGCTTGGCCTTGCCCAGCTTGACCGCGGGCGCGCCCGCCCATCGCTGACCGGTGGGGATCTGCCCGGTGACCGCCGAACCCGGCGCCACCTCGGCCCGCTTGCCGACCCTGGCGCCCGGGAAGAGCATGCTGCGCGTCCCGACGACCGCGTGCGCGCCCACCTTGACCTGGCCGATCTCCAGCCGGTCGCCGTCCAGCCACCAGCCGGAGAGGTCCACCTCGGACTCGACGGCCGCGCCCCGGCCCAGCTTGAGCATGCCGGTCACCGGCGGCAGCGAGTGCAGGTCGACGTCCGGACCGACCTTCGCGCCCAGCGCCCGCGCGTACCGCTCCAGCCACGCGCCGGTCAGCCCGGTCGCCCCGCTGAACTCGGCCAGCCGCTCCGCCGCCCACAGCCGCAGATGCACACTCCCGCCGCGCGCGTACCGCCCCGGCCGCACACCCCGCAGCAGCAGCCGGGCCCCGCCCGCCGCGATCGCGAGCCGCCCCGGCGGACTGAACAGCACCAGAGCGCCCGCCGCGACCAGCCACCACGGGGCGGTCGGCAGCCAGGCGTACGGCAGCACGTTCCCCAGCGCGGCCAGCACGACCGTCCAACGCAGCCCCAGCAGCGTGAACAGCGGCACCAGCAGCAGGAGCTGCAGCACCTTCGCGCGCACGGGCACCGGCGCGACGAACCGCGTGCCGCCGTCGTCCTGCCTCGACTTCTCCAGCCGGCGGGCCAGCTTCCGCAGCACCGGCTGCTGGTAGATGTCCAGGACGGCCGCGCTCGGGTAGCGGGTGCGCAGCCGCGTGGTCAGCTGCGCGGCGGCGAGGCTGCCGCCGCCGATCGCGAAGAAGTCGTCGGAGGCGCTGCTCACCGGGATGCCGAGGACCTCCGCCCACTGCTCGGCGAGCCAGGCCTCGGTGCCGTACAACTGCTCGGCCGGGCCGGACGTTTCGAGGTTCTCCAGCGGCCAGGGCAGGGCGTTGCGGTCCACCTTGCCGCTCGTCCGCGTCGGCAGTTCGTCGACCGGCGCGAGCAACGGCACCAGCGCGGCGGGCAGTTCGGCGCGCAGCTTCTCCACGGCCGTCGCCTGGTCCCAGCCGTCCTGCGTGACGACGTACCCGACGAGCAGCTGATTGCCGCTGCGCGCGGTCCGTACGGCCGCCGCGGCTCCGGCGACACCCGGCAGCGCCTGCAGCGCCGCGTCGACCTCACCCAGCTCGATCCGCCGCCCGCCGAGCTTGATCTGCTCGTCGGCCCGTCCGAGGAACACCAGTCCCTCGGCGTCCGCGCGGACCAAGTCCCCGCTGCGGTACGCCCGTTCCCAGCCCAGCGACGGGAGCGGCGCGTACTTCTCCGCGTCCTTCTCGGCGTCCAGATACCGCGCGAGCCCGACGCCGCCGATCACCAACTGTCCGCTGGCGCCCATGGGTACGGGCTCCCCGGCCTCGTCGACGACGGCCAACTCCCAGCCGCGCAACGGCAGTCCGATCCGGATCGGCTCCTCGCCGGTCATCAGCGCCGCACAGGCCACGACGGTCGCCTCGGTCGGCCCGTAGGTGTTCCACACCTCGCGCCCCTCGGTGACCAGCCGCTGCGCCAGCTCGGGCGGGCAGGCCTCACCGCCGAAGATCAGCAGCCGTACGTCGTTGAGGGTCTCCGGCTCCCAGAGCGCGGCGAGCGTCGGCACCGTCGACACGACGGTGATCTCCTGCTCCACCAGCCAGGGCCCGAGATCGGCCCCGCTCCTGACCTGCGACCGCGGCACCGGCACCAGACAGGCCCCGTACCGCCACGCCAGCCACATCTCCTCGCAGGACGCGTCGAAGGCGACCGACAGGCCCGCCATGACCCTGTCACCCGGACCGATGGGCTCGTCGGTCAGGAACAGCGCGGCCTCGGCGTCCACGAACGCGGCGGCGCTGCGGTGACTGACGGCGACACCCTTGGGCTTCCCGGTCGACCCGGAGGTGAAGATGATCCACGCGTCGTGCTCGACGCCGGGCCGTGCGGCGGGCTTCGCGCTGCGCCCGGTGACGGTCAGCTCGTGCCCGGCCCCGACGACGGCCCGTACCTCGGCCTCCCCGAACACCAGCTCGGCCCGCTCGTCCGGGTCCTCGGCGTCCACCGGCACATAGGCGGCACCGGCGGCGAGTACGGCGAGAATCGCGACGTAGAGCTCATTGGTCCCGGACGGAACCCGGACCCCCACCCGGTCCCCGAGCCCGACCCCGGCCTCCGCGAGCCGCCGCCGCAGCCGCTCCACCTCGACGGCCAGCGCGCGGTAGCTGAGGCACGTCGTGCCGTCGTCCAGGGCGGGCTCGTCGGGGTAGGAGCGCACGCACGCGTCGAAGATGTCGACGAGCGTGCGCGGAGAGGCCGCGGGGCCCCCGGAGAAACGCGCCGTGTCCCCGAACCGCTCGCGGATCTCCTCGTCGAGCAGGCCGAGAGCACTGCTCTCGTGTATGGCTGCCATCGGTCCTCGCGTCTCGATCCCGGAAGCCTCCGGGGCGCTGGCGGGCCCGCAGGTCTGCCTGGGGTTGTCCGGGTCCAGCTCCGTAACAAGCCGGAAATTTTAGTACGACGCTAGGTCCGGGCCCCTGGGACGGCCACCGGACAGGCCCGTATGGGTGGCTGGTCGAACCGGCCGCACACCGCCTGACCTGCGGCTTCTGGCAGTGGACGAGACATGCCCCACATCGGCCGCACATCGCCCAAGAGTGGGGAGAACAGGCGGAGTTGGGGGAATTGTCCACGGGGTGTACCGCCGCGTGCACCGCGGGGCGCACCGCCTCGGACCCGGCGCTCGGAAAAGCAAAAAACCCCTGCTCGACAGGGGTTTCAGCTGGTGTCCGAGGGGGGACTTGAACCCCCACGCCCGATAAAGGGCACTAGCACCTCAAGCTAGCGCGTCTGCCATTCCGCCACCCGGACAAGGTGTCTGTCGTGCGGGGTTTCCCTCGCGGCGACAGAGGAAACATTACCAGGCTTTCGAGGCGCCCCGATCACCCCCTCGCTCCCGCGTGAACGGCGTGTGACGGACCGGGTCCGGTCTTGGGCGCAGCCCCTCGGAGAGAGAGGATGAGGGGAACCACCAGCAGGTACAGCGGGAGGAAGCAGCGTGAGCGGGACGGACACGACCAGGCACGTCACCGGCGAGGACGAGGTCGTGGACCTCTGCCGCGAGCTGATCCAGATCGACACCAGCAACTACGGCGACCACTCGGGGCCGGGTGAGCGCAAGGCCGCCGAGTACGTCGCCGAGAAGCTCGCCGAGGTGGGCCTCGACCCGCAGATCTTCGAATCCCACCAGGGGCGCGCCTCCACGGTCGCCCGCATCGAGGGTGAGGACCCCTCCAAGCCGGCCCTCCTCATCCACGGCCACACCGACGTCGTACCGGCCAACGCGGCGGACTGGACCCACCACCCCTTCTCCGGCGAGGTCGCCGACGGGTGCGTGTGGGGCCGCGGGGCCGTCGACATGAAGGACATGGACGCGATGACCCTCGCGGTCGTCCGCGACCGGCTGCGCAGCGGCCGCAAGCCCCCGCGCGACATCGTCCTCGCCTTCCTCGCCGACGAGGAGGCCGGCGGCACGTACGGCGCCCGGTACCTCGTCGACAAGCACCCCGACCTCTTCGAGGGCGTCACCGAGGCGATCGGCGAGGTCGGCGGGTTCTCCTTCACCGTCAACGAGAACCTGCGGCTCTACCTGGTCGAGACCGCCCAGAAGGGCATGCACTGGATGCGGCTCACCGTGGACGGCACCGCCGGCCACGGCTCGATGACCAACACCGACAACGCCATCACCGAGCTGTGCGAGGCCGTCGGCCGGCTCGGCCGGCACAAGTGGCCGGTGCGGGTCACCAAGACCGTGCGGTCCTTCCTCGACGAGCTCTCCGACGCCCTCGGCACCGAGCTCGACCCCGAGAACATGGACGAGACCCTCGCCAAGCTCGGCGGCATCGCCAAGATGGTCGGCGCGACGCTCCAGAACTCGGCGGCGCCGACCATGCTCGGCGCCGGCTACAAGGTCAACGTCATCCCCGGCCAGGCCACCGCCCACGTCGACGGCCGCTTCCTGCCCGGCTACGAGGAGGAGTTCCTCGCCGACCTCGACCGCATCCTCGGCCCGCGCGTGCGCCGCGAGGACGTGCACGGCGACAAGGCGCTGGAGACCGACTTCGACGGCCGGCTCGTCGACGCCATGCAGACCGCGCTGAGCGCCGAGGACCCGATCGCGAAGGCCGTGCCCTACATGCTCTCGGGCGGCACCGACGCCAAGTCCTTCGACGACCTCGGCATCCGCTGCTTCGGCTTCGCCCCGCTTCAGCTGCCGCCGGAGCTCGACTTCGCGGGCATGTTCCACGGCATCGACGAGCGGGTGCCCGTGGAGGGGCTGAAGTTCGGCGTGCGGGTGCTGGACCGTTTCATCGACGCCTCCTGAAGTTGACGTTGCTTATCGGGCGCACGTGCGACCGGGCCTGAGAAGGGTGAATGCGCTCATAAGCTCGTAGCTCCATTACTCCCTCCTCGTTACAGGTGATGCGATCCGCTACTTGGGATCGCATTGCCAACAAGGAGGAATAATGATCAAGAAGGTCGTCGCCGCCGCGGCTGCCACGGGTGGCCTGGTTCTCGCGGGCGCGGGCCTCGCTGCTGCCGACGCGGGTGCTCAGGGTGCCGCGGTGCACTCCCCGGGCGTCCTGTCCGGCAACGTCGTCCAGGTGCCGGTTCACATCCCCGTGAACGTCTGCGGCAACACGGTCTCCGTGATCGGCTTGCTGAACCCCGCCTTCGGCAACACCTGCATCAACAAGTGACGTTGTGCCTCGCCCCATGAGGGGCTGAGCCCGTCGGCCTCGGAGCGCGCGCCATGCGCTCCGGGGCCGACCGGTCTTTTCACGAGGATCGCAGGACGGAATCGACAAGGCAGGGGGAATTCAGGAATGCGACAGGCAACCCGCAAAGGCCTGATGACGGTGGCGGCCGCGACCGGCGTGATCGCCGCGGCGGGCGGCGCCGCGCACGCCGACTCGGGGGCGGGCGGTTCCGCGTCGAACTCACCCGGCGTGCTGTCGGGCAACACGGTGCAGGCGCCGGTGCACGCGCCGGTGAACGTGTGCGGCAACACGGTCAATGTCGTCGGGGTGCTCAACCCGGCGGTCGGCAACAAGTGCGCCAACCAGGGCGGATCGTCCGGTTCCGGCGGGTATGGCGACTCCGGGGGGTACGGCGGACACGGGGGTTCCGGGGGTGGTTCGTCGTCCGGCGGGCACGCCTCGGACTCGCCGGGTGTCGGCTCGGGCAACCATGTCCAGGCGCCGGTCGACGTCCCGGTCAACGTCTGCGGCAACAGCGTCGACGTCATCGGCGTCGGCAACTCCACGACGGGCAACGACTGCGGCAACGGCGGTACCGGCTCGGGCGGCGGCCACCCGGGCACCCCTCCGGGCGGGCCGGGCCAGCCGGGGAACCCGGGTACGCCCGGGAACCCGGGTACGCCTGGGAACCCCGGTACTCCGGGCAACCCCGGCACCCCTGGCAACCCGGGTATTCCGGGCACCCCTGGCAACCCCGGCACTCCGGGCAACCCCGGCAACCCGGTCGAGCCGGGTCAGCCCGGCACCCCGGGCACTCCGCCCTCCGCGGGCGGCCAGACGCCGGGCGGCGGCAACCACCAGGGGACCCAGACGGTCACCCAGCCCCACGGTGACGCCCAGCTCGCCCACACGGGCAGCGACCTGCCGCTGGGCCTGACCCTCCCGGTCGGGGCGGGCGCGCTGCTGGCGGGCGCGGTGCTCTACCGCAAGGCCCGTGCCGCGGCGTAGCGGTACAGGCACGAAGCGGAGCGGGCCCCGCGGCCGCGGGGCCCGCTCCGTTCTCCCGGCCTCACCTCACCAAGTGGCCCGCACCTGGCGGATGATCCTGCGGCGCAGCCGCACCTTGCGGCTTCCGTCACGCAGCAGGCTCAGGCGGTCCAACTCCCAGTGTCCGTACTCGGCATGGTCCGTCAGCAGACGTGTGGTGTCCTTGCGGGAGACCCCGCGCGGCACGTACACGTCGACAAATTCGTATTCCGGCATCGCATCTATTGTGCGGGCTGGGGCCCGGTACGGATAGCGTCTGCACTATGTCTGATGCTGTGCAGCCCACCGCTGCCGAGGTACGTGCCGCCGCCGACGCGGTCAAGACCGCGCTCGACCGCCACCTGGCGGCGGTCGAACGCCGGTCGGGGGAGGACGACGAGGCCGTCTACGAGGCGTTCAACGAACTCGCCGCGGCCGCCGAGGCGTACGACGAGCTGCTCTACGACCGTTACGACGAGGTCACGCCCTTCGAGATCCCCGGCGGGGAGGAACTGCCGCCGTACGCCGGCCCCGAGGAACCGAACGCCCTGAGTGTGCTGATCCGCCGCGACTACGCGGTCGCGGAGCCGCAGCGGCTGTTGGCGCAGGCCCAGCGGATCGAGGCGGCGGACCCCGGCGGGGAGGCCTCCGGCACGGCTGCCTCCGGCACGGTGCATGGGGCGCTGGGGTTGCTGTTCGGTGAGTACGAGCCGGACGAGATCGCCTCGCGGCACAAGGAGTTCGGTCTGGAGGAGGGCGATTCCACGCTGTGGGTGACCGCGGCGGAGGAGCCGGCCGAGCCGGGGGAATGGCTGGATGCGCCGTTCGACGGGGTCGATCCGCAGCAGGTGGTGTGCCGGTTCGATGTGAGCGCGGTCTTCGACGACGACGTCGACGACGGTGCGGAGGATGACGAGCTCGATGAGCTCGATGCGGATCTGGACGAGGACGAGGATCTGGAGCCCTTGGACGCGGAACGCTAGCGCTGGGCTTGGGCGGCGGCGGTCATGGAGGTTCCTTCCGTGGCCGCCGCCGGGTTTTTGCGCCGATTCGCCGTGGGGGCGTTGTGTCGTACGCGACTGAGGCTTCGTTGTGGCTGGTCGCGCAGTTCCCCGCGCCCCTGGGTGGGTCAGCTCGACGCCAGTTGTGGGGTGAGCAGTACCTGTAGACGGGTGGTGCGGGGCTTTGCCTCGATTTCTGCGACTGCCCTCGGCAAGGCCTGTTCCGCGCCGTGTACCACCGACAGGTGGCGGGCGGCTCTGCCGAAGGCCGTGTAGACCCAGGGGCGGTTCAGGGCCTGGGTGGCGTCGCCCGGGAGGACCACCACGACCGCCGGCCAGCGGCCGCCGACCGCCTGGTGGGCGGTCAGGGCCCAGCCGTGGCGGACGGACTGGTCCACGCGGTCCTTCGGGACGACGACGGCCTCGCCCGAGCAGGTCAGGTGCAGGCCCTCCGCGTCGGCCTTCACCACCTGGCCCGGCAGGGTGCGGCCCGGGGTGGGGGAGTAGGCGACCCGGTCGCCGGGGTCGAAGCCGCCGAAGCGGCCCGGGCCCGGGTTGAGGCGCTCCTTGAGGGCGGCGTTGAGGGCGCGGGTGCCCGCCGCTCCGCCGTGGCCCGGGGTGATGACCTGGGTGTCCTCGGGCGGGACGCCGATCGCCCGCGGCACCGAGTCGGCGACGAGCTGCACGGTCCGGTGCACGGCCTCGCCCGCGTCCCGCACCGGCACGATCACGACCTCCTTGCCGGGAGCCTCGACCTGGTTCAGCTCGCCGATGCCGATACCGGAGACCAGCTCGCCGAGCGGACCGGGGTCGGGGCGCCGGGAGGCGACCTGGGGGCAGACCCGCGCGGCCAGCAGATCGGCGAACACCCGTCCGGGGCCCGCCGACCACAGCACCGCCGGGTCTCCGGCCAGCAGCAGCCGCGCCCCGTCCGGCAGCGACTCCGTGAGCAGCGCCGCCGTCTCCACGTCCAGCTGCGGGGCGTCGAGCACGACGAGGAGGTCCAGGTCGAGGGCGCCGTCGGTGTCCCGGCCCGGTCCCTCGGCACCGGACAGGAGACCGCTGACCGTCGTCACGGTGGTCGCCTCGGGGAGCAGCGCCGCGAAGCGGTCGCGTCCGAGCGGGCCGTGGGCCGCCGCCCAGGCACGCAGGCCGAGTTCCCGGGCCGCCTGGAGCAGCGCCGCCGGTTCCGCCAGGGACGCCTCCCCGCCGGTGTGCAGGACCAGGCCGTGGCCCGCGACCGCGCGGATCAGCTCGCCGGCCGACGCCTGCGCGGCGCCCGCGGCGCGCTCCCAGTCCTCGGCCGACCCGTCCTGCTTCGGCGCCGAGTTGATCAGCCGGGCCAGTCCGTCAGCGAGGCTCTCCTCGGCCAGCGCGTACCGCTCCAGGCCGACCAGGACGCGGACCGGGCGCTCCTCGTCCTCGGCCTCGGGCTCCGGGGCCCGTGGGTCGAGGGCGTCCTGGAAGACCAGGGCCTCGGCCTCCGCGAGGGTGTTCTGCACGGCCGCGTCGGCGTCCGGCACGCCCTGCTTGCCCAGCGCGGCGACGAGCGTGGGCAGTTCGAGGGCGGTGTGCCCGGCCAGCGCGGCCTGCTCCAGCAGCCAGACGGTCACGGCACGGCCCCGGCGCTCGTCGTCCGGGCCGCACTCCGCGCCCAGCAGCGCCCGCGCGAACCCGTCGGCCTGCTCCGGCCGTACGCCGGTGACGCGCAGCAACTGCCAGGGATCGGCGCGCAGCTGCTCGGCCGCGCCCTCCCCGAGCGCGGCGGCCACCTGCGGGACGAGCGCCTCTGGGGCGCCGCCCTCGGCCAGGACGCCACGCACCGACTCGACGGTCTCGGCGGCCGGGGCCGCGGGAACGTCCGCGGCGACGGGCTGGGGGCGCCGCTCCGGTTCCGGCGCGGGCCGGCGCGGTGCCGGGGGCTCGCTGAAGACCGCCGCCACCGGCTTGGCCCCGCTCTCCACCGCCCGCACGGCCGCGAGCAGATCGGCGGCCTTGCCGCTGAGCTTCGCCCCGCTCTCGACGGGCCCCTGCTTCTCGGCCTTCCGCCGCGCGATCCGCTCCCGCTCGACCTTCTGCGCCGCGAGCTCGGCCTCGGCCTCGGACAACTGGGGAGCGGCGTCGCCCTCGCCGCCGGTCGTGGCCTCGCTCTCCACGGCACCGGCCTGCTCTCCGGTCGCCGTCGCGGTGTCCTCCCCGGTCGGCGTCTCCTCCGGCTCGGTCTCCTCGGTGGGCCCCGGCTCCGTGCTCACAGCGTGCTCCAGTCGTGATCGGGATAGCGGTGCACGGGCGCCGACACGTCGTCGAGCGCCCGGCAGATCTCGTCAGGAAGACTAAGGGCCTCCACTGACAATGCCGCCGTGAGCTGCTGCGCGTTGCGCGCGCCGACGATCGGGGCGGTCACCCCGGGCCGGTCGCGGACCCAGGCGAGGGCCACCTGGAGCGGGGTCACCGCGAGCCCGTCGGCCGCGGTCTGCACGGCGTCCACGATGCGGCTCGCGGTGTCGTCGAGGTACGGCTCGACGAAGGGCGCCAGATGCTCGGAGGCGCCCCGCGAGTCGAAGGGCGTGGCGTCTCCCCGGTACTTGCCCGTCAGCACTCCGCGGCCCAGCGGGGAGGAGGGCAGCAGCCCGATGCCCAGGTCCAGCGCGGCCGGCAGCACCTCGCGCTCGACGCCCCGCTGGAGCAGGGAGTACTCCAGCTGCGTGGCCGCCAGCCGGGTCCGGGTACCGGGTGCCGCCAGCTGCCAGGTCGCGGCCTTGGCGAGCTGCCAGCCGCAGAAGTTGGAGACGGCGGCGTAGCGCGCGCGGCCGCTGCTGACCGCCAGGTCGAGCGCCTGGAGGGTCTCCTCCAGGGGGGTTTCGGGGTCGTAGGCGTGGATGTGCCACACGTCGACGTAGTCCGTGCCGAGACGGGTGAGGGAGGCGTCCAGCGCGGAGAGCAGATGGCCGCGCGAGCCGTCGAAGCGGCGGTCCGGGTCCGGCACGCTGCCCGCCTTGGTGGAGATGACCAGGTCCCGGCGCGGGACCAGGCCTTCTATGAGACGTCCGAGCAGATACTCGGCCTCTCCGTCGCCGTAGACGTCGGCCGTGTCGACGAGGCTGCCGCCCGCTTCCCAGAACGTCTTCAAGAGGTCCGCGGCGTCGTGCTCGTCGGTGTCCCTGCCCCACGTGAGGGTGCCGAGTCCGATACGGGACACACGCAGGCCGGTGCGGCCGAGATGCCTCTGCTCCATGAGCGCCGACATTACTGGCCTGAACCAGTGGTGTGGGGGCCTGTGGACAACCAGTTTCCCCACGCTAAGGTCACCTCACAAGGGACGTTACTGATCGGTAAGGGGAATCGGCCATGCAACTCGGCATCAACCTCGGTTACTGGGGCGCCGGAATGGACGCGGACAATCTCGCCGTCGCCCAGGAGGCCGACCGCCTCGGCTACGCCGTGTGCTGGGCCGCCGAGGCCTACGGCTCCGACGCGGCCACCGTGCTCAGCTGGGTCGCGGCGCAGACCGAGCGCATCGACGTCGGCTCGGCGATCTTCCAGATCCCGGCCCGCCAGCCCGCGATGACGGCGATGACCGCCGCCACCCTGGACTCGCTCTCCCACGGCCGTTTCCGCCTCGGCCTCGGCGTCTCCGGGCCGCAGGTCTCCGAGGGGTGGTACGGCGTCAAGTTCGACAAGCCACTGGCACGCACGCGTGAGTACGTCGAGATCGTGCGCAAGGCCATGACCCGCGAGCGGCTGTCCTACGACGGCGCCCACTGGACGCTGCCGCTGCCGGGCGGCCCGGGCAAGCCCCTGAAGCTGACCGTGCACCCGGAGCGTGAGCACATCCCGCTCTACATCGCCGCGATCGGCCCCAAGAACCTGGAGCAGACCGGTGAGATCGCCGACGGCGCGCTGCTGATCTTCCCCTCGGCGGCGCACCTGGAGGAGACCACGATCAAGTACCTGCGGGCCGGGCGGGAGAAGGCCGGGAAGACCCTCGAAGGCTTCGACGTCCACCCGACGCTGCCGCTCGCCCTGGGCGAGGACAAGGACGTGGCCACGCTCGCCGACACCTTCCGCCCCTACACGGCCCTGTACGTCGGCGGCATGGGCAGCGCCAAGCAGAACTTCTACAACCAGCTCGCCCAGCGCATGGGCTTCGAGGCGGCCGCCGCCGAGGTCCAGGAGAAGTACCTCGCGGGCGACAAGCAGGGCGCCGCGGCGGCGATCCCGCACGACCTGATCGACCAGACGACGCTGCTGGGTTCCGTGGACCGCATCGCGGACCGGATGAAGGAGTACGCCGCGGCCGGTGTCACCTCGCTGAGCCTCGCTCCCGCCGGCTTCACGCTCGACGAGCGGATCGCCGCGCTCCGCGCCGGGGCCCAGGCACTGGAGCTGTCCGGACTGGCGTAACAGCGGGCCGGACCGCGTAACGGCGGGTCGAGCGACGTAACGGCGGGCGCCGTAACACGCGCTTCAAGACCGCCGGAGGTTTCTGCGGCCGTGGTGGGGGCTCGGGGGTCTTCCCCGCCACGGCCGTCACGCAGAACAACGCGCGCGTGCCCGCCGGGTTACGCCCCCGACGTGACCCCGTGGGTCCTCCTTTTGGCGGAGTTGTCCGACACAGCTGTTGCAGCACCTCTCTCGCCGCATTTGACTCGTTCTCTGGCGGATTGCCGCGGAGTCCCGCAGAGAGGTGCCACGATGCTTTCGGCCAAGAGTCTGTTCACCGAGATCCTCGACAACGACGATTCCTTCCGCCTGTTCTGTTCCATCGCCGCCAGCGGCGAGTCGCAGGGAGGCTGGGAGAACGCCCGCATCGCCGCCCTGGTCCCGGAGGGCGAGCGCGACCTCGCCCCCAAGATCACCCGGCACGGCGCCGACGAGGACAAACACGGCCGGATCTTCAACGCCCTCATGAAGAAGCGCGGCCTCGACCCCGTGCCCGTACCCCCCGACACCGACTACACGATGCTCCTGGAGCGCAACGGCATCGGTCTCGCCCACGACAAGCTCAAGGCCGACCAGCCGCTCACCGTGCGGGACATCGTGACCTACCTCTCGCACAGCAGGGTCACCGAACAGCGCGCCTCCGAGCAGATGGAGCTGCTGCGCAAGCACTTCGCCGACCACCCAGACCTGGGGCGCGCGGTGAAGATGATCTCCAACGACGAGGACAACCACCTCGCTTACTGCCACGAGGAGTTGCTGCGCTTCGCGCACGCGGGCCACGGCCGGGACATCCAGCGCATCCTCCGGGAGTGCGCGCTCGCCGAGATCCGCGTCTACCGCGACGTCAGCCTCGCCGTCATGGCCCACATGGGCCGCATCCTGGGCTGGCCCAAGGCCAAGTCGGCGGTCCTCGCGGCGGGCATCCACGCCGTGTACGCCTACGAACGCGCGGCGGGCTGGCGCCGGATGGTGTCCCTGAAGATGCCCGAGCGGCGTGACGCGCTCGGCGGCCCGGCCACCGCCGCCCCCGAGTTCGCCTGAGCGTCGGTTCCTAGAGCCAGCCCCGGCGCTTGAACGTCCGGTACAGCAGGACCTCCAGGACGGCCATCAGCGCGATCACCGCCGGATACGCCCACACCCAGTGCAGCTCCGGCATGTGGTCGAAGTTCATGCCGTAGATCCCCGCGATCATCGTGGGGATCGCGGCCATGGCCGCCCACGCGGAGATCTTCCGCATGTCGTCGTTCTGCCGGACGCTCATCTGCGCCAGATGAGCCGACAGGATGTCCGACACCAGCCGGTCCAGGCCCTCCACGGACTCGTTCACGCGCGTGAGGTGGTCGTTGACGTCCCGGAAGAAGGGCCGCGCCGTCTCACTGACGAACGGCACCGAGCCGCCGAACTGGCCGATCCCCGCCAGCCGGGTCAGCGGCAGCGCCAGCGGGCCGGTGGCCCGGCGGAACTCCAGGATCTGCCGCTTGAAGGTGTAGATCCGCGACGCCGTGGTGCGCGAGCCGCCGCCCCCGTCCGGCGAGAACACCTCCGCCTCCAGTTCCTCCAGGTCCGTCTGGAGCTCGGTCGCCACCTCCAGGTAGTGGTCGACGACAGCGTCCGAGATGGCGTACAGCACCGCCGTGGGCCCCTTGTGGAGCATGTCCGGCTCCTGCTCCAGGCGCCGCCGTACGGCCTTCAGCGGGGCGCCCTCGCCGTGCCGGACGGTCACCACGAAGGAGTCGCCGAGGAACAGCATGACCTCGCCGCTGGAGACCTGGTCGCTGTCGGGCTCGTACACGACCGGTTTGAGGACGAGGAAGAGGGAGTCGTCGTAGACCTCCAGCTTGGGCCGCTGATGGGCCTTCAGGGCGTCCTCGACCGCCAGCGGGTGCAGCCCGAACTCCTGGGTGACGAGGTCGAACTCCCGCTCCGACGGCTCGTGCAGCCCGATCCAGACGAACCCGCCGGCGGCCCGCGCCTCCGCCAGGGCGTCGGACAGGTCGTCGGGGCCCTCGGTGCGGTGTCCGTCGCGGTAGACGGCACAGTCCACGATCACGGTGCGTATTCTCCCGTCACTCGCTCGCCGGCGCACGGGCGCGTGCGCCTACCCTGGGCCGCATGCCCACGCTGATCCTCGTCCGGCACGGACGATCCACCGCCAACACCGAGGGACTGCTCGCCGGGTGGACCCCCGGTGTCGCCCTCGACGAGCGCGGCCGGACCCAGGCCGCCGCGCTGCCCCAGCGCCTCGCCGAGCTGCCCCTCGCCGAGATCGTCAGCAGCCCGCTCCAGCGCTGCCAGGAGACGCTCCAGCCCCTCCTGGACGCCCGGCCCGGGCTGACCGTCCACAACGACGAGCGGATCGGCGAGTGCCACTACGGCGACTGGTCCGGCCGCAAGCTCGCCGAGCTCAACGACGAGCCCCTGATGCAGGTCGTCCAGGCCCACCCGTCGGCGGCCGCGTTCCCCGGCGGCGAGTCGATGCGGGCCATGCAGACCCGCGCCGCCGAGGCCGTACGGGAGTGGAACGCGCGTGTGGAGCGCGACCACGGCGCCGACGCCGTCTACCTCATGTGCTCGCACGGCGACATCATCAAGTCGCTCGTCGCGGACGCGCTCGGACTTCATCTCGACCTCTTCCAGCGGATCTCTGTCGATCCGTGTTCCATCACCGCGATCCGTTACACCCGTCTGCGCCCGTTCCTCGTACGCCTCGGCGACACCGGTGATTTCGCCTCCCTGGCCCCGCGCGAGACCCCGCCCGCGGACGACGCCCCGGTCGGGGGTGGTGCGGGCGCACCGTGATCGTCGGGCGCAGTAGGGTGAAGCGGTCGCAATAGCGCCGTACCCATCACGACTCCAGGAGACAGGACGTGTCCCGTCAGGTGTTCCTCTACGACCCTCCGGACCGCTTCGTGGCCGGCACGGTCGGACTGCCCGGACGCCGTACGTTCTTCCTCCAGGCCATCGCGGGCTCCCGGGTGACCAGCGTGGCCCTGGAGAAGACCCAGGTCGCCGCCCTCGCCGAGCGCATGGACGAGCTGCTGGACGAAGTGGTCCGGCGCAGCGGCGGCAACGCCTCCGTCCCGGCCGTGGCACCCACCGAGATCTCCGACACCGCCCCGCTGGACACCCCCGTCGAGGAGGAGTTCCGCGTCGGCACCATGGCGCTGGCCTGGGACGGTGAGGAGCAGCGCATGATCGTCGAGGCGCAGGCCCTCGTGGAGCTCGACGCGGAGTCCGAGGAGGACCTCGCCGAGGCCGAGGAAAGGCTCCTCCAGGACGAGGAGAACGGCCCCCCGATGCTGCGGGTCCGGCTCACCGGCGCGCAGGCGAGGGCCTTCGCCAAGCGGGCCCTGGACGTCGTCAACGCCGGGCGGCCGCCGTGCCCGCTGTGCAGCCTCCCGCTCGACCCGGAAGGACATGTATGTCCGCGCCAGAACGGATACCGCCGCGGGGCGTGACCACGGCCGAGCTGCTCACCCGCGGTGAGCTGACGGTGCGCGGACAGATCCGGGACGCCTCCAACGCGGTGCTGCACTGCTCCGTGGAGCACGACGGCCAGGAGGCCCTCTGCGTCTACAAGCCCGTCCGCGGCGAGCGCCCCCTGTGGGACTTCCCGGACGGCACCCTCGCCCAGCGCGAGGTCGCCGCCTACGAGGTGTCCGAGGCGACCGGCTGGGGCCTGGTCCCGCCCACCGTGCTGCGCGACGGGCCGTTCGGCGAGGGCATGGTCCAGCTGTGGATCGAGGGCGCGCCCGGCGCCGAGCTGCTCGCCTTGGTCGACGGCGAGGAACCCGAGCCCGGCTGGAAGGCCATCGGCCTCGCCGAGGTCGGCGAGGGGAAGACCGCGCTGCTGGTGCACGCCGACGACGAACGGCTGCGCCGGCTCGCCGTCCTGGACGCCGTGATCAACAACGCGGACCGCAAGGGCGGCCATCTGCTGCCCGCGGGGGAGCGCCTGTACGGCATCGACCACGGCGTCACCTTCAACGTCGACAACAAGCTCCGCACCCTGCTGTGGGGCTGGGCGGGCGAGCCCCTGACGGGGGAGGCGGTGGACGTCCTCAAGGGCCTCAAGGAGGCGCTCGGCGCCGAAGGAGCGCTGGCCGCCCGTCTGGCCGTACTCATCACCCCTGCCGAACTCGACGCCACGCGCGCGCGTGTCGACGAACTGCTCGCCACCGGCAAGCACCCGGAGCCGAGCGGGGAGTGGCCGGCCATTCCCTGGCCGCCGGTGTAGCGGCACACTGGACGGCCGCCGGTGTAGCAGCACACCGGACGGCAGCACGCAAGACCGCCTTACCGGCCATCCGGCCCGGTCCGGTTCGTATACGGAACATCCGTCCGGTTAGGCTCATGACATGCATGCCTGGCCCGCTTCCGAGGTCCCCGCCCTGCCTGGTCAGGGCCGCGACCTGAGGATCCACGACACCGCGACCGGCGGTCTGGTCTCCCTCGACCCCGGTCCCGTCGCCCGAATCTACGTCTGCGGCATCACGCCGTACGACGCCACCCACATGGGACACGCGGCGACCTACAACGCGTTCGACCTCGTGCAGCGCGTGTGGCTCGACACCAAGCGGCAGGTTCACTACGTCCAGAACGTCACCGACGTCGACGACCCGCTCCTGGAGCGTGCCGAGCGGGACAGTGTCGACTGGGTCGCCCTCGCCGAGAAGGAGACGGCCCTCTTCCGTGAGGACATGACCGCCCTGCGGATGCTCCCGCCGCGGCACTACATCGGTGCCGTCGAGGCGATACCCGGCATCGTTCCGCTGGTGGAGCGGCTGCGGGACGCGGGTGCCGCCTACGAACTCGAAGGCGACATCTACTTCTCCGTCGAGTCCGACCCGAACTTCGGCAAGGTCTCGAACCTCGACGCCGCCGCCATGCGGCTGCTGTCCGCCGAGCGCGGCGGCGACCCGGACCGGGCGGGCAAGAAGAACCCGCTCGACCCGATGCTGTGGATGGCCGCCCGCCCGGGCGAGCCCAGCTGGGACGGCGGCTCGCTCGGCCGCGGCCGCCCCGGCTGGCACATCGAGTGCGTCGCCATCGCCCTCGACCACCTCGGCATGACCTTCGACGTCCAGGGCGGCGGCTCCGACCTCGCCTTCCCGCACCACGAGATGGGCGCCTCCCACGCCCAGGTGCTCACCGGCGAGTTCCCCATGGCCAAGGCGTACGTCCACGCCGGCATGGTCGCCCTGCACGGCGAGAAGATGTCCAAGTCCAAGGGCAACCTCGTCTTCGTCTCGGCGCTGCGCCGCGAGGGCGTCGACCCGGCCGCCATCCGGCTCGCCCTGCTCGCCCACCACTACCGGGCCGACTGGGAGTGGACCGACCAGGTGCTCCAGGACGCGGTCGCGCGGCTCGGACGGTGGCGTGCCGCCGTCTCCCGGCCCGACGGTCCGGCCGCCGAGGAGCTCGTCGAGGAGATCCGCGAGGCCCTCGCGAACGACCTCGACGCCCCGGCCGCGCTCGCCGCGGTCGACCGCTGGGCGGCCCGCCAGGAGGAGTCGGGCGGCACGGACGAGAGCGCCCCCGGCGTCGTCTCGCGCGCGGTGGACGCGCTGCTGGGTGTCGCGCTGTAGCGCTGCGGTACCGAGAACGGCGCTTCCCCGGCGGGGGAAGCGCCCTTCTCATGACCGGGTGCCGGTCAGTTCAAAGGGGGTAACGCGTGCAATCCGTCCGGAAACAGATGTCACGTCACAATCCGGCCAGTGACTGCGGAGGCGACGGTCATGTGATGGGGTGAGATCGTCTGTTGACCGTTCGGCCGGTGATCGCCGGCCCCTTGGCAGAAGGACGCACAGTGGCACCCACAGCACGTTCCTTCGCACGTAGAAGACTGCTCACCGGCACCGCGGCGCTGACGGGAGCGGCGCTGCTCGGCGGCACCGCGCACGCGGCCGAAGCGCCGAAACCCGCCTGGCCCGACCAGTTCCCGCTGCCCGACGGCTTCCAGCCCGAGGGCATCACCATCGGCGGCAAACCCTTCGCCTACTTCGGCTCCCTGGCCAATGGCGACATCTACCGGGCGAACCTCGCCACCGGCCGCGGCTCGGTCGTCAGCAAGGGCCTCGGCGCCGAACACCCCACCGTGGGCCTCAAGATCGGCCAAGGCAGGCTGTTCCTCGCCGGCGGCGTCAGCGGCGAGATCCGCACGGTGGACCTCCGCTCGGGCGCCCTCGAGAAGGTGTACGCCACCGGCGGCAGCTTCGTGAACGACGTCATCCTCACCCCGGGCGCCGCCTGGTTCACCGACTCCTTCAAGGCCCAGCTCTACCGCGTGGCCCTCGGCAAGCACGGCGAGCCCGGGACCCTGACGACGCTGACCCTGTCCGGCGACTGGGTCCAGGGCGACGACTTCACCGCCAACGGCATCGAGCGCACCCCCGACGGCCGCGCCCTGCTCGTGGTGAACTGCTTCGCCGACGGCGGCACCCTCATGCGGGTCGACCCGCGCACCGGAGCCGCGACCGCCGTCGACCTCGGCGGCGCCAAACTCCCCAACGGCGACGGCATGTTGCTGCTCGGCCGGACCTTCTACGTCGTCCAGCAGGCGCAGAACGCCATCGACGTCTTCCGCCTGAACGCGGCCGGCACCAAGGGCACGGCGATCACCCGGATCACCGACCCGCGCTTCCGCATCCCGACCACCGCCGCGGCCTGGGGCGACCGGCTCTACCTGCCCAACGCCCGCTTCGACGTGGAGCAGCCGACACCCGACACCGGCTACGACGCGGTGGCGGTACCGCAGGTGTGACGCAGACCTGCCGGGCATGCAGAAGGGCGGTGCGCGCCAGGCGCACCGCCCTTCCCCGTCCCGCTTCTCACTCCTCCGACGAATCCCCTGAATCGTCGCCGTCGGTCCCCGTCTCCGCACCCGGCTCGGGATCCGTGTCCGCGCTCGGCTTCGGCGGCTTCGGCGGGCGCGTACGACCGCTGGGGCCGTCCCGCAGATACGACGTACCGTCGCCGCTCTCCGTCGCGTGCCCGCCCGGCGGGCTGCCGCCGTCCCGGCGCCGCAGATACCGCTCGAACTCGCGGGCGATCGCCTCGCCCGACGCCTCCGGCAGCTCGGCGGTGTCCCGGGCCTCCTCCAGCGTCTGCACGTACTCGGCGACCTCGGTGTCCTCGGCGGCCAGCTGGTCCACGCCCACCTGCCAGGCGCGCGCGTCCTCGGGCAGCTCGCCCAGCGGGATGCGCACGTCGATCAGGTCCTCGAGCCGGTTGAGCAGGGCCAGCGTGGCCTTCGGGTTCGGCGGCTGCGACACGTAGTGCGGCACGGCCGCCCACAGCGACACGGCCGGCACACCCGCGTGCGTGCACGCCTCCTGGAGGACGCCGACGATGCCCGTGGGCCCCTCGTACTTGGTCTCCTCCAGGTCCATCCGCTGGGCCAGGTCCGCATCCGACGTGGTCCCGCTGATCGGGACCGGACGCGTGTGCGGGGTGTCACCGAGCAGAGCGCCCAGGATCACGACCAGTTCCACGCCCAGTTCATGGGCGAAGCCCAGCAGCTCGTTGCAGAACGAGCGCCAGCGCATGGACGGTTCGATACCTCGGACCAGTACGAGATCGCGCGGCTTCTCGCCGCCGACCCGGACCACGGACAGCCGTGTCGTGGGCCAGGTGATCTTGCGTACTCCGGCGTCCATCCACACCGTGGGCCGGTTCACCTGGAAGTCGTAGTAGTCCTCGGCGTCCAGCGCCGCGAACACCTCGCCCTTCCACTCCCTGTCCAGATGCGCGACCGCGGTGGAGGCGGCGTCGCCGGCATCGTTCCAGCCCTCGAACGCGGCCACCATGACCGGGTCGATCAGCTCGGGAACCCCCTCGAGCTCGATCACCCAGTGCCTCCTTCCGACGTGCCCTCCCGTACGCCCCAACCTTACGGCGTCCAGCGGGGGCGTCCGCAGCCCCCTTGCACGGGGGAGTGAACGCATCACTGCCCCATTAGCCACCCCGGAACACCCCCCGGTCATCCGAGCTGTGCCGAATCACCCTGCACGGATGTCACGCGGGCCGGCCGGTGACCCGGGTAGACGTCGGAGGACGCCGAGCGAACAGGGGAGGTCACAGTGACGCGCGTAGCCCCTGCGGTCCCGGGGCGTCACAGTGACGCGCGCAGCCACTGCGGTCCCGGGTCGTCACAGTGACGCGCGCAGCCACTGCTCCACGCTCGCGATGTGCACCGTCGCCCAGGACCGCGCCGCCTCCGCGTCCCGGTCCCGCAGGGCGGCGAGGATCATGCGGTGCTCGTGCAGGGTGCGGCTGACGGCGTCCTCCTGGGTCAGGCCGCGCCAGATCCGGGCCCGGGTGGTGGGGCCCGACAGACCGTCGAGGAGGGAGCACAGCACGGAGTTGCCGGAGCTCTGCACGATGCCCCGGTGGAAGTCCAGATCGGAGGCGACCAGCTCCTCCACCGACGGGGTGTCGCCGAGCTTGTCCAACTGGGCCGAGAGCGCGTCCAGTTGCTGCTCGCTGACCCGGGAGGCGGCCATCCCGGTCGCGGCCGGCTCCAGGATGCGGCGCACGGCGAGGAACTCCAGCACGGTGTCGTCGCGGTGGAAGTCGACGACGAAACTCAGGGCTTCCAGGAGGAGTTGGGGGTCGAGGCTGGTCACGTACGTGCCGTCGCCCTGTCGCACGTCCAGGATCCGGATCAGCGACAGGGCGCGCACGGCCTCGCGCAGGGAGTTGCGGGACAGCCCCAGTTCCGAGGCGAGTTCGGACTCCTTCGGCAGCCGGTCGCCGGGGCGCAGCGCACCGGAGACGATCATGTCCTTGATCTTCTCGATCGCCTCGTCGGTCACTGCCATGGCCGGCCTCCCTGTGGTTCACGCGCATGTCCGTCGAGACATCCGATGTCTCACGTCATTATGGGGGCGGAAACAGCGCCGCGGGAGCGAAATCCCCGGTCAGACCAGTGCTTCCAGGTCGGCGATCACGGCCGGCTCGTCCAGCGTCGTCAGCACGCGGTCCCGCATCAGCACCCGCCCGTCGACCACGGTGTCCCGGACATCCGCCGAGTGCGCCGCGTAGGCGAGCGTCGACCACGGGTCGTGCGGCGGCCGCAGATGCGGGGCGTTCAGGTCGAGGACGACGAGGTCGGCCCGCTTGCCCGCCTCCAGGGAGCCCAACTGCTCCCCGAGCCCGAGCGCCCGCGCACCCTCGATCGTCGCCATCCGTACGGCCTGTTCGGCGCCGACGAGGGTGGGGTCGCCGCCCGCCTTGTGCACGAGCGCCGCCTGCCGCACCGCCCCCAGCACATCCAGCGTGTTGGAGCTGACGGCCCCGTCCGTGCCGAGCCCGACGGTCACCCCGGCGCTCAGCAGCCGCGGCACCGGCGCGATCCCGCAGCCCAACTTCAGGTTGGAGACGGGACAGTGGGCGACCGAGGTGCCGGTGCGGGCCAGCACCGCGATCTCCGGGCCGGTCAGATCCACGGCGTGCGCGAGCAGCACGTCGTCACCGAGCAGCCCGAGCGAGTCCAGCAACTCCACCGGCCGCTTGCCGTACTTGACCTCGACCGTGGCGACCTCGGTGGCGTTCTCGGCCGCGTGGATGTGGATCAGGGCGCCGAACTCCCGTGCCAGGGCGAAGATCTCGACGAGCTGGTCGGGGGAGAGCGTGTACGTCGAGTGCGCGAACACCACGGGCCGGTGGCCGGGGCGGGCCGGGCCGCGCGCCACCAGATCCCGGCGCGCCCACTCCAGCCGGTCCTCGTACACGATCGCGTCCGGCGGCTCGGGTACGTCCATGAAGGTGGGCCCGGTGTGCAGCCGCCAGCCCGCCTCACGGGCCGCCTGCTCGGCCGCCTCGTGGAACCAGTACATGTCGAGCGCGGAGGTCACTCCGGCCCGGACGCTCTCGGCGACCGCGAGCCGCACCGCTGCCGCCACGTTCTTCGGCGCCAGCAGCCGGGCCTCGGCGGGCAGCACCCGCTCCAGGAACCCCTGGAGGGTGACGTCGTCGGCGAGACCGCGCAGGAGGGTCATCGCGAGGTGGGTGTGCGTGTTGACCAGACCCGGGAGGACGAGACAGCCCGCCGCGTCAATGCGCTCGGCGGCTGTGAATCGCGCTTTCAGCTCCTCGGCAGGGCCGACGGCGACGATCTCGCCCTCGTGGACCGCGACCGCCCCGTCCCGTACGACGGTCCCGGCCTCGTCGACGGTCAGCACGTCACCGCCGTGCACCAGCAGATCGATGCTCACAGCCCGTACTCCTCGGCCAGCAGCCGCAACGCCTCCAGCGACACGACCGCCCCCTTCTCGACACCGGCCGCGACCACGTCACGGTGCGGGTCGTAGACGCTGGTGCCGGCCTCGTCCACCAGCTCGTCCGCGTTCGCCCCGTCGACCACCAGCACGCCACCCGCGACCAGTCCGCGCAGCGACGCCGTGACCAGCAGGGCGGAGAGCTCCATCTCGATGGCGGCGAGGCCGGCACCGTCGTAGGAGAACATCGGCAGCAGGCCGGGCTGGAAGGCCGCGCGGGTCCAGACGACGCCCCGGTGGTGCGGGGCGTCCGCCTCGCGGGCCGCGCGCTGGAGCGCGAAGACGGCCTCGGGGGAGGAGACCGCCGGGTACTCCGGCGGCAGCAACTGCTGGGTGACCCCGTCGTCGCGGACCGCCGCCTCGGCGATGACGAGGTCGCCGTCGGCGATCCCCGGCTTCATCGCCCCCGCCGTACCGAACCGCAGCAGCACCCGCACGCCCGCGTCCGCGAGCTCCTGGAACAGCAGGATCGCGCCCGGACCGCCCACCCCGTGCGAGGCGACGACGACCGGCAGGCCTTTCCAACTGCCGCTGAACACACGGTATTCGCGGTGGTACGACACCTCCTCGGCGCCGTCGAGCAGCGCGGCGACGGCCGCGGCGCGCGCCGGGTCGCCGACGACGACCGCGTGGGCCGGCAGGCCGGTGCGGGGTATGCGGGTGATGGGCAGCAGGTCCTGCGTCATGAGGCGACTCCGGTGGACGACGGACGGACACGGCGACGACGGCGTGCCGTGGTGAGGAAGAGGGCGCCGAGCGTGACGACGTACGGCGCGGCGTCGGTGGCCTGTTGGGGCAGACCGAGGCCCTGGAGGCGGAAGCCGGCCGCCTCGGCGAGGCCGAAGAGCAGCGCGGCGAGCAGGACGCCCAGCGGCAGGGCGCGGCCGAGCATGACGGCGACGACGGCGATCCAGCCGCGGCCCGCGGTCATGTTCTCGGTGAACAACGTGACGTTGCCGAGCGCGAGTTGGGCACCGGCCAGTCCGCACAGGACGCCGGAGAGCAGGACGGCCGCGTACTTGTACTTCGCTGGGCTCACCCCGAGGGTGGCCGCCGCGTCCGGCGCCTCGCCGACCCCGCGCAGCCGAAGGCCCCACACATGCCGGGACAGCATGACCGCGGCCACCGCGACCGCCGCCCACGACAGATAGGCGAGCGGACTCAGACCGCCGATCAACGGCAGCCCGGCGAGTGACGGGTCGTCAAAAGTGCCCTGAACACCGAAGATCGTACGCAGCAGGAAGCTGGTGAGGCCCACGGCGAGGAGGTTCATGGCCACGCCGAGAACCACCGCGTCTCCGCGGAGCGTCACGGTCCCGACGGCCAGGATCAGCGAGTAGGCCGCGGCCGCGAGCGCCGCCGCCAGCACGCCCAGCCACGGGCTCCCGGTGAACCAGCTCGTCGCCACGGCCGTGAAGCAGCCCATCAGCATCATGCCTTCGAGGCCGATGTTGAAGACCCCCGCCCGCTCGCAGATCGCACCGCCCAGCGCGGCCAGCAGGATCGGGGTCAGCGCGCGCAGCGCCGACATCAGGAGATCGGAGTCGAAGAACATCACACCGCCTCCTTACGACGGTTGAACCACCGGCTGGGGAAGCGCAGTCGGGCCGCGAGGAACACGATCACGATCGCCTGGAGCACCTGCGTCAGTTCGCGCGGCACCTCCGTCGTCCGCTCCATCGCCAGACCGCCGACCTGGAGGACGGCGAAGAAGAAGGACGCGACGACCGTGCCCAGCGGGGCGGCCGTCGCCAGCAGCGCGGCGGTGAGTCCCGTCCAGGTGTAGCCCGGTGCGGTCAGCGAGCCGTCCACGAAACGGTAGGGGAAGCTCAACACCCCGATGGCGCCCACGAGTCCGGCGGTCGCGCCCGACACGGACATCAACTTCAGTGTCAGGCCCCGGCGTTCGACGCCCGCGTAGGCCGAGAAGCGCGCGTTGAGACCGGTCATGCGGATCTCGTACCCGATCGCGGTCCGCCGGTCCGTGAACCAGTAGGCGGCCGCCGCGAGGACGACCAGGACCAGCCCCCAGGTGACCGTGGAGTCGCCGAACGCGGGCAGCGCGACCCCGTCCGGCAGGGCACGGGTCTGGGGGAGGCTGGAGCCGGGCTCCTTGAGCGGGTAGCGCGCCAGGTAGGAGGCGAGCGACACCGCCGGGTAGCTCAGCAGCAGGCTGCTGACCAGCAGAGGGACACCGAAGTGGTTCTCGCACAGGGCGGCCAGGGCGGCGTAGAGGGCACCGGCCGCCATGCCCGCGAGGAGGGCGAGGACGACGGTGAGGGGCGCCGGCAGCGGTGAGTACAGGCCGGTCACGGCCGCTGTGATGCCGCCGAGGACCATCTGGCCGTCGCCGCCCAGGTTGATGAGCCCGGCCCGCAGCGGGATCGCCAGCGCGAGCGCCATGCCGAGCACGCTGGTGCCGGTCGTCAGCGTGGAGCCGATGCCGTCGGCGCCGAGCGAGCCGGTGAGGACCGCCTCGTAGGCCGCGATCGGGTCCGCGCCGGTGCCGACCAGGAAGAGGGCGCCGACGAGGACGCCCGCGAGCACGGAGAAGGTGATGGGGGAGCGCAGGGCTCCCGATATCCGGTCGTTCATGTCAGGCGACATCCGATTGTTCATGCCGGTCGACGGCCTCCACGGTGACCTGGCCGCCCGCCATCGCGAGACCCAGCGTCCGCTCGTCCGCCTCGTCCTTGCCGTACGACGCCGTGATCCGGCCCTCGTACATCACCAGCACCCGGTCCGCCAGGCCCCGGATCTCGCTCAGTTCGGCCGAGACGAGGAGCACGGCGTGACCGGCGTCGCGGTAGGCGATCAGCTGGTCGTGGATGTTCTGGATGGCACCGATGTCGACCCCGCGGGTCGGCTGCTCGACGAGCAACAGCGGCGCCTCATGGGCGAGTTCACGGCCGATGAGCAGCTTCTGGAGATTGCCGCCGGACAGGGCGGAAGCCGGTGCCTCTGGCGCCGACGCCTTGATGCCGAAGCGGTCGATCAACTGCCGTGCGTGCGCCCGGACTCCGGCCGGCGCCAGCAGCCCGCGGGACGACAGCGACGTACGGTGATGTCCCATCGCGAGGTTCTCGGCGACGGACGCGGCAGGTGCCGTACCGACCGCGTGGCGGTCCTCGGGGACGTACGCCAGCCCCTTGAGGCGGCGTTCGGTGGCCGAGGCGTGGGTGATGTCGGCGTCGAGCAGGGAAACGCGTCCCCCAGTGGTCGGCCGCAGTCCGGCCAGCGCCTCGATCAGCTCGCTCTGGCCGTTGCCCGCGACGCCCGCGATGCCGACGATCTCGCCCGCCCGCACCGTGAGCGAAGCCTCGCGCACCCCGTCGGTGGTGAGGCCGGCCACGCTCAGGACCACGTCACCCGGCGTCCCCGGGGCGTGGATGCGGTCCAGTTCGACCGCGCGGCCGGTCATCGCGGCCGCGATCTCGTCCGCGGAGGTCTCCGCGGTGACCAGGCGGGCCACCACCCGGCCGTCCCGCAGCACGGTCACCCGGTCGCTGCCTTCGAGGACCTCGCGCAGCTTGTGCGTGACGAGGATCACCGTACGGTCCTGCGCGGCCAGCGACTTGAGGACGGCGAACAGCGCGTCCGCCTCGGCGGGCGTGAGCACCGCCGTCGGCTCGTCGAGGATCAGCGTGCGGGCGCCGCGGTGCAGCAGCTTGAGGATCTCGACGCGCTGACGCAGGCCCACGGGCAGGTCGCCGACGCGTGCGTCCGGGTCCACGGCCAGGCCGTGCTCCTCGGCGAGCGCACGCACCCGGCGGCGGGCCGCGGCCCGGTCCACCAGGCCGAAGCGGCGCGGCTCGGCGGCGTAGACGACGTTCTCGGCCACGCTCAGCGAGTCGAACAGCTTGAAGCTCTGGTGGACCATGCCGAGTCCGGCGGCCATCGCGTCGCTGGGGCTGGCGAAGTCCGCCTCGCGCCCGTCGACCCGGACCGAACCGGCGTCGGCGCGCGTCATGCCGTACAGGATCGACATGAGCGTGGACTTGCCCGCGCCGTTCTCGCCCATGAGGGCGTGGATCTCGCCGCGCCGGACGGTCAGGTCCACGGCGTCGTTGGCGAGCGTGCCGGGGAACCGCTTGGTGATTCCCCGGAGCTCGACCGCCGGATCAGCTTGCGGCGGGGTCATCGACCGTCAGCTTCCCGGACACGATCTGGTCGCGCAGTTCCTTGACCTTCGCGAGGACGTCCGTGTGGTCGGCGATGACGCACTTCGACGTCGCGACGCCGTCCTCCAGGCCGGTCAGACTGATGCCGCCCTCCTTGAGGCCGTAGGAGACGGTCGTGCCCGCCTTGCCGTCGAGCACCGACTCGATGCCCTTCTCCACGGCCACGTCCGTGCGCTTGATCACGTTGTCGACGACCGTGCCGGGCGCCGAGGTGCACTGGTTGACGTCGACGCCGTACGCGTAGGCGCCCTTGGCCTTCGCGGCCTCGAAGACGCCGTAGTTGCCGGCCGCCGCGGCCGCCATCAGCTGGTCGTACCCCTTGGCGAGCAGGGTGCCCGCCTGCTCCTTGGCGCGCGCCGAGTCGTCGAAGGGGGACTGGCCGCCGACGAAGCGCGTGTCGGTGGTGGTCTTCGGCGCGACCTTCTTGGCGCCGGCCGCGAACGGGTCGCTGTAGCGGCGGAACTGGGGCGTGTCGAGGACGTCGACCGCGCCGACCTTGCCCGACTTGCTGAGCAGGCCCGCCTCGGCGCCCGCGAGGAAGACGCCCTCGTGCTCACGGAAGACCGCGCAGCTGACGTTCTTGAAGGTCTTCGTGGTGCAGGCGTCGATGATCAGGAACTGCTGCTTCGGGTTCTTCTGGGCCTGCTGCGCGACGATGTCGGCGAACTCGAAGCCCACCAGCACGATGACGTCCGGCTTGGCGTCGACCGCGGCCTGCACGTTCTGCTGCTGGGAGGCGGTGTCCGTGGACTCGTAGACCTTCTGTGAGCCGTCGTGCTTCTTCGCCGCGGACTTGATGCCGCTGACGGCGAGCTTGAGGAACTCGTTCTGGCCGACGGCGTCCGGGGTGACCAGCGTGAAGGACGTCTTGCTGCCCGCGCTCGCGCTGCCGGAGTCGTCCTTCGCGGCGGCGTTGCAGGCGGTGGCCGCGGTGACGATCAGCGCGGTGGTGGCGGCGACCTGGAGCGTACGGCGGGATCTGCGGAGCATCGGGGGAGGCCTTCCGGATACGGCGATACGCGCTCCGCCGGGAGCGCGTGGGGGTGATGGGTGGGGTGACGCTGCGGGGACGGGGTCAGCGTCGACAGCCGTCGCCGGCACACCGGCCGAAGTCGAGGAAACGGCGCTTGGTCAGCAGCACGATCTTTCCTCCTTCGTCTCGGTCTGCGGACTGATCGCTGGACAGTAGCATCCGTTTCCGGACATCTGCTCGACTGTCTCGAACTATGGTTCGTGCAGGTCATGTACGGTGGCGGAGACCACCGGAACATCAGGAGTGTCCCGATATGCCCCAGGAATTGCGCGCGGTCGAGTGGACCGGGGAGAGCCTCGCCCTCATCGACCAGACGCTGCTGCCGCAGCGTACCGAGACGCTGGATGTCCACGATGTGGACACCCTGGTCGACGCGATCCAACGCCTCGTGGTGCGCGGCGCTCCGGCCATCGGCGCGGCCGGCGCGTACGGTGTCGCGCTCGCGCTCATCGAGGGGGAGCGCGAGGGCTGGTCCCAGGACGAGGTGCGTGCCGCCGTCGCCCGGGTCCGCGCGGCCCGCCCCACCGCCGTCAACCTCATGGTGTGCGTGGACCGCGTCATGACCCGCTTCGACGAAGGTCTCGACGCGGTACTGGAGGAAGCCGCCGCCGTCCAGCGCGAGGACGTCGAGGCGAACCGCGCGATGGGTGCCTTCGGCGCCGACTGGCTGCTCGAAATGGTCGGCGAGGACCGGCCGTTGCGCATCCTGACCCACTGCAACACCGGCGCCCTCGCGACCGCCGGCTGGGGCACGGCACTCGGCGTCATCCGTGAACTCCACGCCCGCGGGCGCCTGGAGGTCGTGTACGCCGACGAGACGCGCCCGCTGCTCCAGGGATCCCGGCTCACCGCCTGGGAGTTGGTCCAGGAGGGCATACCGCACTACGTCCAGGCCGACGGGGCCGCCGCCGGCACCATCCTGCGCGGCGAGGTCGACGCGGCGATCGTCGGCGCGGACCGCATCGCCGCCAACGGCGACACCGCCAACAAGGTCGGCACCGTGGGCGTCGCCCTCGCCTGCGCCGACGCCGGCATCCCGTTCCTGGTGGCCGCGCCGACGACGACGGTCGACCTCGCCACCAAGACCGGCGACGACATCCACATCGAACTCCGCGGTGAGGCCGAGGTGTTGGAGTGGGGCGGGGTGCGCACGGCACCCGCCGAGTCACGCGGCCACAACCCCGCGTTCGACGTGACGCCGGGGCGGCTGGTGACGGGGCTCGTGACGGAGCGGGGCGTGCTGGAGGTCTCCGCCGGTCAACTGCCCGGGGATCACCTGAAGTAGACGGAAAGGGACCCCCTGATCCCAGGGGGTCCCTTTTTCTGTGCTCAGCGCTGCGACAGCTCCAACTCCAGCAGCCACTCCACCACTTCGGTGTGGTGCCGGGCCTGCTTCGGACTGTCGCCCCAGACATAGAGGCCGTGCCCCGCGACCACCACCGCCGGCATCCGCGGGTCCCGCGCCGCCTCCAGCCGGTCCCCGAGCACCTTCATGTCCTGGCTGTTGGCGATGACCGGCAGCGTCACCTCGACGTCGTGCGCGGGCTGCCCGACGCCCTTCAGCATCTCCAGGTCCCTGAAAACGATCCCGCCCGGCTCGCGTCGCCCCATGGCCACGGACGCCACAGTGTGGACGTGCACCACGGCCCCGGCCCCGGTCAGCGCGGCGACCCGGGCGTGCAGCTCGGCCTCGGCGGACGGCTTGCCACCCTGCACGGCCGCCCCCTGCCCGTCCACCAACACCACGTCGGCGGGCGTCAGTTCACCCTTGTCGTGGCCGCTCGCGGTGACCGCGAGGCGCAGCGGGTCACGGGTGAGCACCACGGACAGGTTGCCGGAGGTGCCCCGCATCCAGCCGAAGGAGGCGAAGCGGGCGGACTCGGCGGCGAGGACCGCCCCCGCCTCCTCCAGATCGAGTGCGCTGATCTCAGCGGTCATGTGGTGCTCCTGGAAACGGTGATCTCGTCGAACGTCCCCGCCTGCGCGTGGTCGCCGACGCCTTGCTCGTAGTACGGCTCCCCGGGCCGCCGGATGCCGACCGCGTGCCAGCCGGCCGCGCGGGCCGCGTCCAGCTCGCCGGGGCGGTCGGAGAGGAAGAGGAGCCTCGACGGCTCGACGCCGGTCGCCTCCGCGATACGGCGGTACGACTCCGGCTCCTGCTTGGGGCCCGCGTTCTCGGTGTCGTACAGCCCCGAGACGAGGGACGTCAGGTCGCCCTCCGGGCTGTTGGTGAACCACGCCCGCTGCGCCGCCACCGACCCGGACGAGTAGACGTACAGCCCGAGGCCCGCCGCGTGCCAGGCGCGCAGACGCGGTACGACGTCGTCGTAGAAGTGCGAGACGAGGTCGCCGCGGGCGAAGCCCTCGGACCAGATGATGCCCTGGAGGGTCTTGAGCGGGGTGGCCTTGCGGTCCTCGTCGAGCCAGGAGTTGAGGGCCTTCTCGACGGCCGTCGCGTCCGCGTCCGGGTCGCCGAGCTCCTCGCGGACCTGTGCGACGGCCCGCTGGACGTCCGGATCACCACCGCGCTGGGAGAGCAGTGCTCCGAAACGTGAGCGGGAGTAGGGGTAGAGGACGTCGACGACGAAGCCCGTGGCGCTCGTGGTGCCCTCGATGTCGAGCACCACGGCGTCCACGTCGTACGACAGACTCATGCGGAGGCCTTGTCCGCCTCGTAGCCCGCCGCGATCGTGTCGTAGTCCGGGAAGCGGGACGCGATCGTCGAACCGGTGAAGTTGCCGATCCAGCCGTCCTCCTCGTGGAAGAAGCGGATCGCGGTGAACGACGGGTTGGTGCCCATGTCGAACCAGTGGGTGGTGCCGCGCGGCACGCCCAGCAGGTCGCCCTTCTCGCAGAAGACCGCGTGCACCTCGCCGTTCACGTGCAGATAGAAGATGCCGGAGCCGGAGACGAAGAAGCGGACCTCGTCATCGTCGTCGTGCGTGTGCTCCTGGAGGAACTTCTCGCGCGCGGCCTTCGCCTTCGCCGGGAACTCCGGGTCGTCGCTGGGGTGCAGGCCGAGGACGTCGACGGTGGTGAAGCCCTCCTCGGCGTTCAGCTTCTCGATCTCCGGGCCGTACGCGGCGAACACCGTGTCGCTGTCCGCGTCGAAGGGGACGTCCTCGCGGATCGGCCACTGCTCGTAGCGCACACCGAGCGGCTTGAGCGCCTCGGCGATCTCGGCGGGGTCCGAGGTGCGGCGGACCTGCGTCTCGGGGCCGGACTCGGACCAGGTGGTCAGCAGCGTCATGGGAACAACTCCAGGAGTCTGGAAGGAAAGTCCGGATACCGAGACAAGCACCGGACCGGCGGGGGAGGAAGAGGACGGCGGCGAAACGCGGCGGGACAGTCGGTCAGCCGCGACACAGCGCGCGACAACAGCGGCGCATGCAGGGCATACGCAGCGCGTTCGCACGGGGTGTCGTCATCGGGGCCTCACTGTGCCGGGTCGGGTGCCGGTCCCGCGATGGTAACCCGCCATGTCCGGTCAATCGCGTGTGACGTAGTCGTTGTCTCACCTGCTGAGAAACCGCTTCCACACCTTTGACGGATGGCTGAAATCGTTCTCATGATCTGCGTATGAAGACGCTGCTGCTCGTACGGCGGCTGTACGTGGACCTGCTCCGGACGACCACCGCCAGCTGTCGCTGACCCCTCCCGGAGCCCCGCCCTGCCCTTCTTAGGCGGTGGCGCATTCCCTTCTGCTCGCGCTCCGGGCCAGGCACCCCCTTCATCCGCTCAGCACCACCCCGCACCTGGAGCCCCACCATGTCCCGCACCCGTCTGCCCCTTGCCGCGCTCTCCCTCGCGTCCGTCTCCGCGCTCGTGCTCTCCGGCTGCTCGCAGTCGAGCGACGCCTCCAAGGACGCCGGCGACACCGCCGCCTCCGCATCGGCCGCCACCGGCAAGAAGCCCGCCCCGTTCAGCGCGGGCGCGGTCAAGGTCGCCCTGGTCAGACAGAGCGGCGCAGGCGACTACTTCGAGCAGTGGGGCAACGGCGCCAAGGCGCAGGCCAAGGCCCTCGGCATCGACCTGACCGTGTACGACGCCCAGGCCGACAACGCCAAGCAGGCCACCGACCTGTCCTCGGCCATCAACTCCGGCGCCAAGGCGATCATCATCGACCACGGCTTCCCGGCCACCATCCAGCCGGAGATCGACAAGGCCGTGAAGAAGGGCATCAAGGTCGTCGTCTACGACGTCGAGACCCCCACCAAGGGCGTCGTCTCCACCGAGCAGGACGACGCCAGCATGGCCCAGGCCGTCCTCGACGTGATGGCCCAGAAGGTCGGCAAGAACGCCAAGGTCGGCTACGTCAACGTGGCCGGATACGCCGCCCTCGACAAGCGCAACACCGTCTGGGCGAAGGAACTCGCCGCGCAGGGCTGGAAGCAGGAGTTCAAGGTCGGCAAGGTCACCGACTCCACGGCCACCGACAACGTTCCCCTCGTCTCCGCCGCGCTCACCCAGCACGGCGACGTCGCCGGCGTCTTCGCCCCCTACGACGAGCTCGCCAAGGGCACCGTCCTCGCCGTGCAGAACAAGAAGCTCCAGGACAAGGTGAAGGTCTTCGGCGCGGACGTCTCCAACGCCGACATCCAGCAGATGACCGCCGCCGGCAGCCCCTGGGTCGCCACCGCCGGCACCGACCCGTCCGCCGTCGGCGCCGCCGTCGTCCGCACCACCGCCCTGGAACTGGCCGGTCAGCTGAACAAGACCTCCGTCGAGTTCCCGGCCGTCGCCATCACCCAGGACTTCCTGCGCGAGAAGAAGATCGAGAACATGGACCAGCTGCGCGAGGCGCTGCCGGCGCTGAACCTGTCCCAGGTCTCGACCGCGGACTGGATCTCGAATGTCGCCCACTGAGACGACGAAGACTCCTGCTGTCGCTCTCACCGACGTCAGCATGGCCTTCGCCGGCAAGACGGTCCTGGAGTCCGTCTCGCTGGACATCGAGCCGGGCAGCGTCGTCGCGCTGCTCGGCGCGAACGGCGCCGGCAAGTCCACGCTGATCAAGATCCTGTCCGGCGTGCACACCGACCACGGCGGCCAGGTGCGGGTCGCCGGGGAGCCCGCGGCCCTCCAGTCGCCGCTGGCCGCCCGGCAGTTGGGCATCCAGACCGTGCACCAGCGCATCGGCGAGGGCATCGTGCCCGGCCTCACGGTCGCCGAGAACCTCGCCTTCGAGGAACTCGCCCAGCGCCGCGGCAACCCCTTCCTCAACGGCGCGAAGCTCCTGGCCCGCGCCCGCGAGATCCAGGCGGGCCTGGAACTGGGGTGGAGCGACGCGCTGTTGAAGAGAGACGTCACGGAACTCGGCATCTCCGACCGTCAGTTGCTCATCCTCGCCCGCGCCCTGGCCACCCGCCCGCGCCTCCTCATCCTCGACGAGCCGACCTCCGCGCTGTCGGCGGCCGAGGCGGAACGCCTCTTCGCCCTCGTCGAGAAGATGCGCGACGACGGCATCGCCGTGCTCTACGTCTCCCACCGCCTCGGCGAGATCGACGCCCTCGCCGACCGGCTGGTCGTCCTGCGGGACGGCCGTCTCACCGAGGACCAGGCCAAGCCCTTCGACTGGGACGCGGCCCTGCGCGCGATGCTCGCCCAGGCCCACGAGGCGACCACGGCCCGGCCGGTACGGGAAGGCGCGGCCGGTGAGGTCGCGCTGTCCCTGCGCGGGGTACGTCTCTTCGAGGGCCGCACGCCCCTGGACCTGGATGTCCGCACAGGCGAGGTCACCGGCGTCGTCGGCCTGCTGGGCGCGGGCAAGACCGAGCTGGCCCGCGGCCTGTTCGGCGCCGAGCCCTTCACGTCGGGCACCGTCGAACTCGACGGCAGGCCCTACGCGCCCCGCCGCCCCGCCGACGCCATCCGCGCCGGCATCCACCTGGTCCCCGAGGACCGGCACGCCGACGCCCTCGTCCCCGGCTGGTCCCTCGCCCAGAACGTCTCGCTGCCGTTCCTGAAGTCCCTGTCCCGCCTCGGTCTCGTCAACACGGCCAAGGAGGACGCCCTCGGCCGCGACACCATCGACGCCCTCGGTGTCGTCACCCGCGACGAGCACAGCACCGTCGAGGAGCTGTCCGGCGGCAACCAGCAGAAGGTCGTCGTCGGCCGCTGGCTCGCCGAGACCCCTCGCGTCCTCATCCTGGACGAGCCGTTCCGAGGAGTGGACATCGGTGCCCGCCGTGACATCGGCCGCCGTGCCCGCGCCCTGGCCGCCGAGGGCGCCGCCGTGCTCGTCCTGTCCGCCGACGTCGACGAGGTGCTGGAGGTCGCCGACCGGGTCGTCGTGCTGGCCGCCGGCGAGATCCACCTCGACGCCTACGGCGAGGACGCGGAACGCGACCGCGTGATCCAGACCATCTCGGCGTCGGTGTGACGCCCGCCGCCGCTGAAGGAAGCACCCCATGACCACAGCCCAGAGCACCCCGGTGAAGACGGCGACCCCGTCCACCACGGCCACCCCGGCCGCGCGCGTCCAGAACGCCGTCATCAAGTACGGCTTCATCTTCGTGACGGTCGCCCTCTTCCTCTACTTCGCGCTCAGCGAGGGCTCCTTCCGTGAGTCGGCGACCCTCCTCGACACCCTGCGCTATGTCTCCGTCGCCGCCATCCTCGGCCTCGGCGTCACCCTCACCCTGGCCGTCGGCGGAATGGACATGTCCGTCGGCGCGGTCGCGGGCCTCGGCGTCTCCGTCGCCGCGCAGACCATGGTCGTCTACAACCAGGTCGGCACCGTCGCCATCGTCGCGGTGCTCGCGGCGGGCGCCGTGGTGGGCCTGCTCAACGCCCTGCTGATCGTCGTACTGAAGATCCCCGACATGCTGGCGACGCTCGGCACGCTGTTCATCGTCCAGGGCCTCAAACTCGTCCTGGTCGACGGCCAGTCCATCACCCCCGGCATGACCCTGGACGACGGCACCACCGCGCCCGGCAAGTTCACCGAGGGCTTCCTGAAGATCGACCGCGGCACGGTCCTCGGCATCCCCATCTCCGTCCTCGTCTTCGGCGGGCTGACCATCGCCGCCTGGGTCTTCCTCGCCCGCACCCGCTGGGGCCGGGTGCTCTACGCCATCGGCGCCAACCCCGAGGCGTCCCGGCTGGCCGGCATCCGCGTCGGCGCGTACCGGGCCCTCGCCTACGTCCTGTCCGGCGTCCTCGCCTCCGTCGGCGGCCTGATCCTGGCGTCCCGCATCGGCCAGGGCGACGTGTCGGCCGGTACCTCACAGCTCCTGGAGGCCGTGGCGGTCGCCCTGGTCGGCACGTCGGTCCTCGGCAAGGGCCGACCGAACGTCTGGGGCACGGCCCTGGGCGCGGTGCTGATCGGCATCATCACCACCGGCCTGACCATCAAGGGCCTGCCGTACTACACCCAGGACGTCGTCGAGGGCGCGGTCCTCATCCTCGCCCTGGTCTTCAGCTTCACCCTGTCCAAGCGCCGCACCGCATAGGGGAGTTCACGATGGGTTACCGCATCCTGGAGACCGAGGACATCCCGGCCTACCTGCGCGAGCGCGGCCACTGGGACGAGGCCGCCGACCCGGAGGTCCGCGAGGTCTCCGACGGCAACATGAACCGCGTCTTCCTGGCGACCTCGCCCGCCGGCACCCACAGCCTCGCCGTGAAGCAGGCCCTGCCGTGGGTCCGCGTGGCGGGCCCGTCCTGGCCGATGAACCCGGACCGCGCCGACGCCGAGGCCCGCGCCTACGACCAGGTCGCCAAGGTGGCCCCGGACAAGATCCCGGCGATCCACGGCTACGACCCCGAGAACTACGCCCTCGTCATGGAGGACATGTCGGACCTGGAGGTCCTGCGCACGCTCCTCAACGAGGGCGCGGCCTACGGCCCGGACACCTCGGCCCGGGTGGGCGAGTTCGTGGCCCAGCTCTCCTTCGCCACCAGCGACTTCGGGATGCCCTCCGCCGAGCGCAAGGCCCTGATCGCGGCCTCGGTCAGCCCCGAGCTGTGCAAGATCACCGAGGACGTGGTCCTCTCCGAGCCGTACATCGAGCACGAGCACAACCACTGGCACGAGGGTGTGGCCGACCTGGCGGCGGAGTTCCGCGCGGACGCCCGCCTGCGCACCGAGGTCGCCGACCTCCGGCACACCTTCATGACCAGCGCCCAGGCCCTTCTCCACGGCGACCTGCACACCGGCAGCATCATGGTCGGCGACCGCGAAGGCGCCCCGGTCGTGCGGGTCTTCGACCCGGAGTTCTCCTTCGTCGGCCCGATCGGCTACGACCTCGGCCTGTACTGGGCCAACGCGCTGGTGTCGGAGGAACGGGCCCGGGCGCTGGGGTCTCTGAGCGACCACGGCGACCAACTCCGGCTCTCCTGGGAGGCCTTCGAGACGGAGTTCCGTCGCCTCTGGCCGACCCGCGTCGACACCTTCTTCGACGACACCTACCTGGACCGCTTCCTGCGCCGCGTCTGGACGGAATCGGTCGGCTACGCGGGCACGGAGATCATCCGCCGCATCATCGGCTTCGCCCACCTGACCGACCTGACGACCCTCCCGGACCCGGCACCGGCGTCCCGCAGGGCGCTGCTGCTGGGCCGTGAACTGATCGTGCGCCGCGAGGAACTGCGGGACGTGGCCGCCGTCCGCGAGGCCGTCACCTCACTGGGCTGACTCGGCGTCGAACCACTCCTGGCCGGCGGCCCAGTGCCGCACCCACCCGGCGAAGCCGGGCGCGGCGGTCGTATGACCGAACTCCGCGCCGAACGGCAGGGCGCCCACATCGGTGACCTGCCATATCTGCCCGCGGTGCGGGCCGGTGACGACCAGGTGCCAGTCCATGCCGCAGCCGTCCGTGCCGAGGTTCAGCGACCCCTGGTGGACGACCTGCTCGACGACGGCGTCGGGGTCCGCGTGACCTCCGTCGTCGTCCTCCCACATCCAGGGCTCGGCGAGTGGGAAGGGACGGCCCAGATCCTGCCCCTTGGCACTCTCGGCCAGCCCCACCAGCCCGTACTCCGGCGGCCCCTGGAACGACCCGTCCGACACCTCCGCCACGAAGGTCCGGTACGGCTCCGGCAACACCACGCCGTGCTCCGCCTCGAAGGCGTGCACCGCCTCCCACCCCAGCGCCGAGGCACCCTCGTCGTCCACGCCGAACGCCTCGCGCAGCGCGGCGAGTTCCTCGGGGACGGCCCGTTCGATGTTCATGCGCCCCATGAAAGCACCCGCCACTGACAACGCGGCATGCGAGAGGGGCGGCTCCATCGGCGTGGAGCCGCCCCTCTCGCGTACCGGCCCCATAGGGGAGGAGGGCCGGGCCTCGGTCGGGCCGGCTCCCGTCAGGAGGAGCCGCGCCCTTCGAGTCGTAGCGCCTGCTTCTCGAAGCGCCTACTTCTTGTCGAGCAGGTCCTGCACCTTCGCCCGGACCTCGTCCGTGGCCAGACCCCGGATCGTCAGCGTCGTCCGGCGGCGCAGCACGTCGTCCGCCGTCTCGGCCCACTCGGTGTCACGGGCGTACACGACCTGCGCCCAGATCTCGGGGGCGTCGGGGTGGACGCGCTCACCCAGCTCCGGGTTCTCGTTCGCCAGCCGGGCGATGTCGAAGGCGAGGGAGCCGTAGTGGGTGGCCAGGTGCTTGGCCGTGTCGGCGGCCATGCGCGGACCCGGCGCCGGGTTGTCGACCAGCAGGCGGTGCGCGACCGCGCGCGGGTTGGCGACACCGGGCAGCGGGAGCTTCTTCGGCAGGGACGAGATCGGTTCGAAGTCGTCGCCCAGCGGGTGGCCCGGCAGCGCCTCCAGCTTCTGCATGACGGTGCGGCCGATGTGCCGGAACGTCGTCCACTTGCCGCCCGCGACGGACAGCATGCCGCCCTTGCCCTCGGTCACGACCGTCTCGCGCTTGGCCTTGGCGGTGTCACCGGGCCCGCCCGGCAGCACGCGCAGACCCGCGAAGGCGTACGTGATGAGGTCACGGTCGAGCTGCTGGTCCCGGATGGAGAACGCGGCCTCGTCGAGGATCTGCGCGGTGTCCTTCTCGGTGACCTTGACGTCCGCCGGGTCGCCCTCGAACTCCTCGTCGGTCGTACCGAGAAGGAGCATGTCCTCCCAGGGGAGGGCGAAGGTGATCCGGTACTTGTCGATGGGGGTCGCGAGCGCGGCCTTCCACGGGGAGGTCCGCTTCAGGACCAGGTGCGCGCCCTTGGAGAGGCGGATGGAGGGCGCCGCGTTCGGGTCCTCCATCTTGCGCAGGTGGTCGACCCACGGGCCGGTCGCGTTCAGCACGAGCCGGGCGTTGACCCCGAACTCGTCGCCGGACAGCCGGTCACGCAGCTCGGCGCCCGTGACCCGGCCCCGGGTGAAGCGCAGGCCGGTCACCTCGGCGTGGTTCAGGACGACCGCGCCCGCCTCGACGGCCGCGCGGACCGTCATCAGCGCCATGCGGGCGTCGTTCATCTGGTCGTCGCCGTAGACCGCGACGGCCTTGAGGTTGTCGGTGCGCAGCTCGGGCACGTCCTGCGCCGCCTTCGCGGGGGACAGGAGGTGGCCGACGCCGTCACCGAACGCGGAGAGCGCGGAGTAGGCGAAGACGCCCGCCCCGAGCTTCGCCGCGCCGTGCGGCCCGCCCTTGTACACGGGCAGGTAGAACGTGAGCGGGTTCGCCAGGTGGGGAGCCACCTGGCGGGAGACCGCACGGCGCTCGAAGTGGTTCTCCGCCACCAGCTTCACCGCGCCGGTCTGCAGGTAGCGCAGACCGCCGTGGAGAAGCTTGGAGGAGGCGGAGGAGGTGGCGCCGGCGAAGTCACCGGCGTCGACCAGAGCCACCCTCAGGCCGGACTGCGCGGCGTGCCAGGCGGTGGAGATGCCCAGGATGCCGCCGCCGATCACGAGAAGGTCGTACGACGCCTTGGCGAGCTGCTCCCGGGTCTCGGCGCGGCTCGGGTTGGAGCCGGAGGCCGGGCGCGTACCGAGGGCAGGCACGGACTGGAGGGTGGACTGACTGGTCATTTCGGGTTCTTACTCCTCATCAGAGATGCCGGAGGGGGGAGGCCTTCAGCTCTCCTCGTCCTCGAGCCAGCCCATGGTCCGCTCGACGGCCTTGAGCCAGCTCTTGTACTCACGGTCGCGCTTCTCCGCGGCCATGTTGGGGGTCCACTCGGCGGCTCGGCGCCAGTTGGCGCGCAGGTCGTCGGTGCTGGTCCAGAAGCCGACGGCGAGACCGGCGGCGTAGGCGGCACCGAGGCAGGTGGTCTCGGCGACCATCGGACGGACCACGGGGGCGTCCACGAAGTCGGCGAGGGTCTGCATCAGCAGGTTGTTGGAGGTCATACCGCCGTCGACCTTGACGGCCGCGAGCTCGACACCGGAGTCCTTGGTCATGGCGTCGGTGATCTCACGGGTCTGCCAGGCCGTGGCCTCCAGGACGGCGCGCGCGAGGTGCGCCTTGGTGACGTACCGGGTCAGGCCGGCGATCACACCGCGGGCGTCGGAGCGCCAGTACGGGGCGAACAGACCGGAGAAGGCCGGCACGAAGTAGGCGCCGCCGTTGTCCTCGACCGAGAGCGCGAGCGTCTCGATCTCGGCGGCGGTGGAGATCAGGCCCATCTGGTCGCGCATCCACTGCACCAGCGAACCGGTGACGGCGATCGAGCCCTCGAGGGCGTAGACCGCCTTCTGGTCGCCGATCCGGTAGCCGACCGTGGTGAGCAGGCCGTTGTACGAGTTGACCGGCTTCTCTCCGGTGTTCATCAGCAGGAAGGTGCCGGTGCCGTACGTCGACTTGGCCTCGCCCTCGGCGAAACAGGTCTGGCCGAACAGGGCCGCCTGCTGGTCACCGAGCGCCGAGGCGACCGGGATGCCGCCGAGCAGGTCGCCCAGCTTGCCGCCGGTGACCTCGCCGTAGACCTCGGCGGAGGAGTGGATCTCCGGGAGCATCGACAGCGGCACGCCGATGGACTCGGCGATCTTCTCTTCCCACTCCAGGGTGTGGAGGTTCATCAGCAGGGTGCGGGAGGCGTTGGTGACGTCGGTGTAGTGCTTGCCGCCGTTGACACCGCCCGTCAGGTTCCAGATGACCCAGGTGTCCATGGTGCCGAACAGGATGTCGCCGGCCTCGGCGCGCTCGCGCAGGCCCTCGACGTTGTCCAGCAGCCAGCGGGCCTTGGGCCCGGCGAAGTAGCTCGCCAGCGGCAGACCCGTCTCACGGCGGAAACGGTCCTGCCCGACGTTGCGGCCGAGCTCCTTGCACAGGGCGTCGGTGCGGGTGTCCTGCCAGACGATGGCGTTGTGGACGGGCTCACCGGTGTTCTTGTCCCACAGCAGCGTGGTCTCACGCTGGTTGGTGATACCGATGGCCTTGATGTCGTCCCGGGTGATGCCGGCCTTCTGGATGGCTCCGGCGACGACTTCCTGGACGTTGGTCCAGATCTCGTTGGCGTTGTGCTCGACCCAGCCCGGCTTCGGGAAGATCTGCTCGTGCTCCTTCTGGTCGACGGAGACGATACGGCCGTCGCGGTCGAAGACGATGCAGCGGGAAGAGGTCGTGCCCTGGTCGATCGCGGCGATGAAGGGGCCGGCGGTGTGGGCGTCGGTCACGGTGTGCTCCTGAGGTTCCGTGGATAAGCGGTCTGTCTACGGCTGCTTGCTACGAGTGCTTGCTACGCGTGCTTGCTAGGAGTGCTGCTTCTAAGCGAAAGCGACGTTGTAGATGCCCGCAGCGATCGCGCCGCCGATCAGCGGACCGACGACCGGGACCCAGGCGTAGCTCCAGTCGGAGCCACCCTTGTTGGGCAGGGGCAGGAGGGCGTGCACGATACGCGGACCGAGGTCACGGGCCGGGTTGATCGCGTAACCGGTCGGGCCACCGAGGGACAGACCGATGGAGACGACGACGAGGGCGGTGATCAGGGCGCCCAGGGTGCCCAGGCCCTTGCCGTCGCCGTTGAGGCCCTGCGTGAGGACGGCGAGGACCAGCACGATGGTGCCGATGACCTCGGTGGCGACGTTCTGCCAGGCGACCCGGATCTCCGGACCGGTGGAGAAGATGCCCAGGACCGGGCCGGCGCCCTGCTCCTGTGCCTCGACGGCCTTGGTCTTGGTGGACTGCGCGCCCGGACCGCCGACGATCTCCTTGTCGGTGAGGTGCGCGTGGAACTGGCCGTAGTAGGCGATCCAGACCAGAGCCGCACCGATCATGGCGCCGAGCAGCTGCCCGCCCCAGTAGACCGGGACGTCACTCCAGGAGATGCCGTTCTTCTTCAGCGCGAGCGCGAGGGTCACGGCCGGGTTCAGGTGTGCGCCGGACAGGGGCGCGGAGGTGTAGACGGCCGTGAGAACGGCGAAACCCCACCCGAAGGTGATGGCGAGCCAACCGGCGTTACGGGCCTTGGAGGCCTTCAGCGTGACGGCGGCGCACACGCCACCGCCGAGCAGGATGAGTATGGCGGTACCGATGGTCTCGCCGATGAAGATGTCGGAGCTGGACACCCGCGACTCCTTTGTCCTTCGTCCAGGGAAAGCGGAACCCCGGGTCCCTCCGGTGGTTCGCGTGCCCTCGGGGGTGAGAGCGTTGCCGGCCCTTGGCGTTGTCACACTCTAGCGCGTATTGCCGGTAGGTGTTCGACAATGCCGACCGATGGACGGGAGTCTTGCTCCGGCGTTACGTGCGCGTCAAGGGTTCTGTTATCGAAAGCGCGATCGTTATTGATTGCTGTGGGCTATCGATCTCCAGGCGGGGCAGTTGAGGCGCCTCGCCCGATTTGTCCACTTCAGGGTATGGCGAAGCCGGGGCGCCGTCGCGGCGTCCCGTTGGCTTTACCGATTTCTCTGGCTCGACGGGCCCTAGAAGCGCCCGGCGCCCAGGTCGCGCGACACCGCGCGGGCGCAGTCGCGGACCGCCGCGATCAGCTCGGGCCGCAGCTCGCCGTCCCGGCACAGCCGCTCCACGGCACCCGTGATGCCGACCGCGCCGACGGGCATCCGCCGCCGGTCGTGGATGGGGGCGGCGACTCCCGCGACGCCCTCCCAGGTCTCCTCCACGTCCGCCGCGTAGCCACGCGCGCGGGTGATGTCGAGGACGTTCTCGAAGCTCTCCAGCTCGCACACCGTGCGATCCGTGAACGGTTTGCGGTCCGCCTCGATGACCTCGCTGTGCGCCACCGGGTCGTAGGCCGACAGCACCTTGCCCAGGGCCGTGGAGTGCAGGGGCTGCATGGCCCCGATCTCCAGCACCTGACGGCTGTCGTCGGGCCGGAAGACGTGGTGCACGATCAGCACGCCCTGCTGGTGCAGGACCCCCAGATAGACGCTCTCGCCGCTGGAACGGGCCAGGTCGTCGGTCCACACCAGCGCACGTGCCCGCAGCTCGTGCACGTCGAGATAGGTGGTGCCCAGGCGCAGCAGCTCGGCGCCCAGCTGATAGCGCCCGGAGACGTCGTCCTGCTCGACGAAGCCCTCCGCCTGGAGCGTGCGCAGAATCCCGTGCGCGGTGCCCTTGGCGAGGCCCAGGGCCGAGGCGATGTCCGACAGGCCGAGCCGCCGCTCGCCGCCCGCGAGCAGCCGCAGCATCGCGGCCGCCCGTTCGAGCGACTGGATGTTCCGTGCCATCGCCGTCCTGCCTCCGTCCCCTTCGCCGTCGACCCGCGACGTCGCTGCCGCCGTTCGGCAATGTCGAACACTACTAGTCCATGCCGACCGACCGCCAATAGTCGGACGACACGTTCGCGTCAGTCGACGCGCAGTCTTGCGTCACTCGTATCCCGCTGGTGACCTGCTCGTCATCCTCGTCCGCCCCGTGGACTTCCTGACCATCCTGGTTCGGTCCCGGCTACCCTGGCGGCGTGCGCCTGCTGAGGGAAGCCCCACCGCAGGTCGCAAAGCCGACAGCCGTCGCACCCAAAGGGAGCCCTTTCATGGCCTCGTTGCCACCGTCCCCTTCCGCCGACAGCCGGGCCCGTGTGTCCGCGCTCCGCGAGGCGCTCGCCACCCGTGTGGTGGTCGCCGACGGAGCCATGGGCACCATGCTGCAGGCGCAGGACCCCACTCTTGAGGACTTCGAGAACCTCGAAGGCTGTAACGAGATCCTCAACGTGACCCGCCCGGACATCGTCCGCTCCGTCCACGACGCCTACTTCGCGGTGGGCGTGGACTGCGTCGAGACCAACACCTTCGGGTCCAACCACACGGCCGCCTCCGAGTACGACATCGCCGACCGGGTCCACGAACTGTCCGAGGCCGGCGCCCGCATCGCCCGTGAGACGGCCGACGAGTACACCGCCCGCGACGGCCGCCAGCGCTGGGTCCTCGGCTCCGTCGGCCCCGGCACCAAGCTGCCCACTCTCGGCCACATCGACTACGCCACCATCCGCGACGGCTACCAGGCCAACGTCGAGGGCCTGCTCGCCGGCGGCGCCGACGCCCTGATCGTCGAGACCACCCAGGACCTCCTGCAGACCAAGGCCTCCGTCCTCGGCGCCCGCCGCGCCATGGCGGCACTCGGCGCCGACGTACCCCTCGTGGTCTCCATGGCCTTCGAGACGACCGGCACCATGCTGCTCGGCTCCGAGATCGGCGCCGCGCTGACCGCGCTGGAGCCGCTCGGCATCGACATGATCGGCCTGAACTGTTCCACCGGTCCCGCCGAGATGAGCGAGCACCTGCGCTATCTCACCCGGCACTCCCGCATCCCCCTGCTGTGCATGCCGAACGCCGGCCTGCCCATCCTCACCAAGGACGGCGCGCACTTCCCCCTCGACCCCGAGGGCCTGGCCGACGCCCAGGAGAACTTCGTCCGCGACTACGGCCTGAGCCTCATCGGCGGCTGCTGCGGCACCACGCCCGAGCACCTGCGCCAGGTCGTCGAACGCGTCCGCGACCTCACCCCGGCCGAGCGCCACCCGCACCCCGAGCCCGGCGCGGCCTCCCTCTACCAGACCGTCCCGTTCCGCCAGGACACCTCGTACCTGGCGATCGGTGAGCGCACCAACGCCAACGGCTCCAAGAAGTTCCGTGAGGCGATGCTGGAGGGCCGCTGGGACGACTGTGTGGAGATGGCCCGCGACCAGATCCGCGAGGGCGCGCACATGCTCGACCTGTGCGTGGACTACGTCGGCCGCGACGGCGTCGCCGACATGAAGGAACTGGCCGGCCGCTTCGCCACCGCCTCCACGCTGCCGATCGTCCTGGACTCCACCGAGGTCGACGTCATCCAGGCCGGCCTGGAGAAGCTCGGCGGGCGCGCGGTCATCAACTCCGTCAACTACGAGGACGGCGACGGCCCCGAGTCCCGCTTCGCGAAGGTCACCCAGCTCGCCCAGGAGCACGGGGCGGCGCTGATCGCGCTGACCATCGACGAGGAGGGCCAGGCCCGCACCCCGGAGAAGAAGGTCGAGATCGCCGAACGGCTGATCGACGACCTCACCGGCAACTGGGGCATCCACGAGTCCGACATCCTCATCGACACCCTGACCTTCACGATCTGCACCGGTCAGGAGGAGTCCCGCAAGGACGGCATCGCCACCATCGAGGCGATCCGCGAGCTCAAGCGCCGCCACCCGGACGTGCAGACCACGCTGGGCCTGTCGAACATCTCCTTCGGCCTGAACCCGGCCGCCCGCATCCTGCTGAACTCGGTCTTCCTGGACGAGTGCGTCAAGGCGGGCCTGGACTCGGCGATCGTGCACGCGTCGAAGATCCTGCCGATCGCCCGGTTCTCCGAGGAGGAGGTGCAGACAGCCCTCGACCTCGTCTACGACCGTCGCGCCGAGGGCTACGACCCGCTGCAGAAGCTGATGGCCCTGTTCGAGGGCGCCACCACCAAGTCCCTGAAGGCGGGCAAGGCCGAGGAACTGGCCGCGCTGCCGCTGGAGGAGCGCCTCAAGCGCCGCATCATCGACGGCGAGAAGAACGGCCTGGAAGCCGACCTCGAGGAGGCCCTCCAGGACACGCCCGCTCTCGACATCGTCAACAACACTCTCCTGGACGGCATGAAGGTCGTCGGCGAGCTGTTCGGCTCCGGCCAGATGCAGCTGCCGTTCGTGCTCCAGTCCGCCGAGGTGATGAAGTCGGCGGTCGCCTACCTCGAACCGCACATGGAGAAGTCGGACGCCGAGGGCAAGGGCACCATCGTGCTGGCCACGGTCCGCGGCGACGTCCACGACATCGGCAAGAACCTCGTCGACATCATCCTGTCCAACAACGGCTACAACGTGGTCAACCTCGGCATCAAGCAGCCGGTCTCCGCGATCCTGGAGGCGGCCGAGGAGCACAAGGCCGACGTCATCGGCATGTCCGGGCTGCTGGTGAAGTCCACGGTGATCATGAAGGAGAACCTGGAGGAGCTCAACTCCCGTGGCATGGCCGCCGATTACCCGGTCATCCTCGGCGGCGCCGCGCTGACCCGCGCCTACGTCGAACAGGACCTCCACGAGATCTACCAGGGCGAAGTCCGCTACGCCCGCGACGCGTTCGAGGGCCTGCGCCTGATGGACGCCCTCATCGGCGTCAAGCGCGGCGTGCCCGGGGCGGCGCTGCCCGAGCTCAAGCAGCGCCGGGTGCGCGCCGGTTCCGTACAGGCCGAGGAGGAGCGGCCCGAAGAGGGGCACGTCCGCTCCGACGTCGCCACCGACAACCCCCTCCCCACCCCGCCGTTCTGGGACACCCGCGTCATCAAGGGCATCCAGCTCAAGGAGTACGCCTCCTGGCTCGACGAGGGCGCCCTCTTCAAGGGCCAGTGGGGCCTGAAGCAGGCCCGCACCGGCGACGGACCGACCTACGAGGAACTCGTCGAGACCGAGGGCCGCCCGCGGCTGCGCGGGCTGCTCGACCGGCTCCAGACGGAGAACCTCCTCGAAGCAGCCGTCGTCTACGGCTACTTCCCGTGCGTCTCCAAGGACGACGACCTGATCATCCTCGACGACCAGGGCAACGAGCGCACCCGCTTCACCTTCCCGCGCCAGCGCCGCGGCCGCCGCCTGTGCCTGGCCGACTTCTTCCGCCCGGAGGAGTCGGGGGAGATTGACGTCGTCGGCCTCCAGGTCGTCACCGTGGGCTCCCGCATCGGCGAGCAGACCGCCAAGCTCTTCGAGGCCAACGCCTACCGCGACTACCTCGAACTGCACGGTCTGTCCGTCCAGTTGGCCGAGGCCCTCGCCGAGTACTGGCACGCGCGCGTGCGGTCGGAACTCGGCTTCGCCGGGGAGGACCCGAGCGACATCGAGGACATGTTCGCCCTGAAGTACCGGGGCGCGCGCTTCTCCCTCGGCTACGGCGCCTGCCCCAACCTGGAGGACCGCGCCAAGATCGCCGACCTGCTCCAGCCGGAGCGCATCGGCGTCCACCTGTCCGAGGAGTTCCAGCTGCACCCCGAGCAGTCCACGGACGCGATCGTGATCCACCACCCGGAGGCGAAGTACTTCAACGCCCGCTAGAAAGGTGCCTGAGGGGCACATAAGCGCAGCTCAAGACGGCCCCCGGCGGTACTTGAGATGTGCCCCGGGCCACGTCGGATAAACAAGGCGCATCCCCCGGGACAGTCGTACACTGGACGGTCCATCGCAGGCCGGTTCCCTCCGTGGGAACCGGCCTGATCGTCCCTCAAGGAGGTGCGCCTAGATGACCAGTACGGTCCCCGCGCTCGGAACCCGTACGGCCGAAGGCTCGGCCCTGCAGGCCGTGCTGCTCGACATGGACGGCACCCTGGTGGACACCGAGGGCTTCTGGTGGGACGTCGAGGTGGAGATCTTCGCCGGGCTCGGCCACACCCTCGACGACTCCTGGCGCCATGTCGTGGTCGGCGGTCCCATGACCCGCAGCGCGGGGTTCCTGATCGAGGCGACCGGCGCCGACATCACCCTCCCCGAACTCACGGTGCTGCTCAACGAGGGCTTCGAGGACCGCATCGGCCGCGCCCTGCCGCTGATGCCGGGCGCCCTGCGGCTGCTGGCCGAACTCTCCGAGTACGAGATCCCCACCGCCCTGGTCTCCGCCTCCCACCGGCGCATCATCGACCGCGTGCTGACCTACCTCGGCCCCCAGCACTTCGCCCTCACCGTCGCCGGCGACGAGGTGGCGCGCACCAAGCCGCACCCCGACCCCTACCTCTTCGCCGCCGCGGGACTCGGCGTCGATCCGGCCAGATGCGCCGTCGTGGAGGACACCGCCACCGGTGTCGCCGCCGCCGAGGCAGCGGGCTGCCATGTCGTGGCCGTGCCGTCCGTCGCGCCCATCGCCCCCGCCGCCCGGCGCACCGTCGTCGGCTCCCTCGAGGAGGTCGACCTGGCATTTCTGCGCGGCCTGATGACGGAAATGCGCTGAGCGTTCACCCAGCGTGCATCGCGGATAACGCAAGCATTTCCGAGCCGCGCGCAAAGGAATTCGAATCTTGATCGCTGACCGAATTCCGCTGTCCGTACACCTTGTTGAGCATGTGACGTTCCCCACTCGACGGGAGGTCGACAGGTGGCGCAGCCTGTGCCTGCGGCCCGCAATGAGAGGGTTGTGCCGTGCCCTTGTGTCCTGATTGATGGAAACCTGCACTAATCCTTCCCCTGTCGGGTTTTCGGTGTGTCCGCACCCGGTTTCGCTCCGTGATGACACCTCAACTCCGGTGCCTGTGAACCCCTCTGCGAGCGCGGACTAATCTCGTCGCGAGAACATCACCGCACCCCCCCGTGGATCCGCCGCACCACCCATGCATGCCGGATACACGGACTCGACAGCTCTGGAGAAACTCGAGCATGAACCGCAAGACTTTGGTGCTGCCGGCCGTGATCGGTCTGCTCGCGCCGGTTCTCGCCGCCTGCGGCGGGTCCGACGGCAGCAGCGGCGGCGGAGACGCGATAGTCGTCGGCACCACGGACGCGGTCACTGCCTCGAAGGACGCCCCCGCGCCCCTCGACCCGGCCTACGCCTACGACGCCGGCATCTGGAACATCCTGCGCCAGACCGTGCAGACCCTGATGATCCAGCCGCGCGGCGAGGGCGAGCCCGTGCCCGAGGCCGCCGAGAGCTGCGGTTTCACCGACACCGGCAACGAGCGCTACGCCTGCAAGCTGCGCCCGGGCCTGAAGTTCGCCAACGGCGACGATGTCACCGCCAAGGACGTCAAGTACTCCATCGACCGCGCGCGGAACATCAACGTCGAGGGCGGCCCGGTCGGCCTGCTCTCCACCATCGACACCGTCGAGACCCAGGGCGACCGTGAGGTGATCTTCCACCTCAAGACGGCCGACGCCACCTTCCCGTACAAGCTCTCCACGCCCGTCGCCGGCATCCTCGACCCCGAGGACTACCCGGCCAAGAGCCTGCGCGACGGCTTCGACCTCGACGGCTCCGGCCCGTACACCATGTCCGCCGAGGTCAAGGACGACCAGCTCGTCAGCGCCGTGTTCACCAAGAACCCCAACTACAAGGGGATCCTGAAGGTGAACAACGACAAGGTCGAACTGCGCACCTTCGCGGACGCCGACGCCATGGGCACCGCCATCGACAAGGGTGACATCGACGTCATGTCCCGCACGATGTCGCCCGAGCAGATCGAGAAGCTCTCCGCCGCGTCCAGTGACAGCGATGTCGACCTCGTCGAGATGCCCGGCCTGGAGATCCGCTACCTGGCCTTCAACACCAACGCCCCGACGGTCAAGACCAAGGCCGTGCGCCAGGCGATGGCCCAGGTCATCAACCGCAGCGAACTCGTCTCCAAGGTCTACGGCTCCGAGGCCGAACCGCTGTTCTCGCTGGTGCCGGCGAGCATCATCGGCCACTCCAACTCGTTCTTCAACAAGTACGGCGACCCCAGCAAGACCAAGGCCGCAGCCCTCCTGAACAGGGCGAACATCACCACCCCGGTCAAGCTGACGCTGCACTACACCACCGACCACTACGGCTCGGCCACCAAGAAGGAGTTCGAGCAGCTCCAGCAGCAGCTCAACGCCTCCGGCCTGTTCGACGTCAGCATCAAGGGCGAAGCCTGGAAGACCTTCCGCCCCGCCGAGCAGAAGGGCACGTACGACGTCTACGGCATGGGCTGGTTCCCGGACTTCCCCGATGCCGACAACTACCTCGCGCCCTTCCTCGACAAGGACAACTTCCTCGGCTCGCCCTACGCCAACAGCGAGATCCGCAACACCCTGATCCCGGAGTCCCGCCGCCAGGCCGACCGGCTGTCCGCCTCCAGCAGCCTCACCGACATCCAGGACATCGTCGCCGACGACGTCCCGGTGCTGCCGCTGTGGCAGGGCAAGCAGTACGTCGCCGCCCGCGACGACATCACCGGCACCGCCTACGTCCTCAACTCCTCCTCCACCCTTCAGCTGTGGGAGCTCGGCCGTGGCGTGAGCGGCTGATCGTCCCTGCCCGGGGCCCGGGACGGCCGGCCCCGGGATCCGACACCCGACGACAAGGCACTCGCACGTGAACCTGCGCAACCAGTGGCCGGTCCTGCCCATCATGGCGGGGCTGGCCTCCGGCCTGTTGACCGGCTGCGGCTCGGAGAACGGAGAATCCGGAAGCGGTGGCTCCACCGTGGTGATGGGGATGTCCGACGACGTCCTCGCCACCGACCCGGCCTCCGGCTACGACCCCGGCTCGTGGCTGCTGTTCAACAACGTCTTCCAGTCGCTGCTCAGCTTCCCCAAGGGAGGCACCGAGCCGGTGCCGGAAGCCGCCGAGAGCTGCGGGTTCAGCGACAGCCAGACCAAGGTCTTCAAGTGCACGCTGAAGGACGGCCTGAAGTTCAGCAACGGTGACGACCTCACCTCGGAGGACGTCAAGTTCTCCTTCGACCGCATGCTGAAGATCAACGACGACGCCGGCCCCGCGATCATGTTCCCCATGCTCGACAAGGTCGAGACGCCGAACGAGAAGACGGTCGTGTTCCACCTGAACACGCCCGACGCCACCTTCCCCAGCAAGCTCGCCTCCGGCGCCGGCTCGATCGTCGACCACAGCCAGTACGACGCCGACAAGCTCCGCGAGGACGGCGAGGCCGTCGGCTCCGGCCCCTACAAACTCGACTCGTTCGACGACGGCGAGGCCGTCTTCTCCGTCAACGAGAACTACGAGGGCTCCGCCAAGATCAAGAACTCGGGCGTCACCCTGAAGTTCGGCGTCGACCAGGCCCAGCTCAAGCAGGACCTCACCGACAACAAGATCGACATCGCCTACCGAGGCCTCAGCGCGAGCGACATCTCCGACATCGAGGCCGCCGGCAGCGACGCCGACGTCGAACTCGTCGAAGGCACCAGCGCCGAGGTCCAGCACCTCGTCTTCAACATGGACGACCCCGTCGCCGGCAAGCTCGGCGTCCGCAAGGCCATCGCCTACCTGCTCGACCGCGACGCCCTCATGGCCAAGGTCTACCAGGGCACCGCCACCTCGCTCTACTCGATCATCCCGGCCGGTATCGCGGGCCACAACACGGCCTTCTTCGACACCTACGGCGCCCGCCCCTCCAAGGCCAAGGCCGCCGCCGCCCTCAACACCGAGGGCATCACCGGCAAGGTCAAGCTCACCCTCTGGTCCACCCCCACCCGCTACGGCCCCTCCACCGACCAGGAACTCAAGGCGATCGCCGGCCAGCTCAACGACAGCGGCCTCTTCGCCGCCGACGTCAAGTCCGTCGCCTACGACCAGTACGAGAAGGACATAGCCAAGGGCAAGTACGGCGTCTACGTGAAGGGCTGGGTCCCCGACTACCCGGACGCCGACAACTTCACCGCCCCCTTCTTCGGCAAGGGCAACGTGCTGAGCAACAACTACACCAACAGCACGATCACCGACACGCTCATCCCGCGCACCGCCGCCCAGAGCGACCGCGCCGCCACCGACAGCGACTACGGCCACCTCCAGGACGTCGTCGCCGCCGAACTCCCCGTCCTGCCCCTGTGGCAGGCCAAGCAGTACGCCGTCGTCCGCGACAGCGTCTACGGCCTCGAGTACTGCCTCGACGCCTCCACCGTCTTCCGCTTCTGGGAGATCAGCAAGGGCTGACCGGCCCCGGCAACAGCAAGGGCGCCCCCTCCGGAGAGCGGGCGCCCTTGCTGTTGCCGGCTGTGGCTACTGCGCGCCGGGGCGCACCAGCCCGCTCTCGTACGCGTACACCGCCGCCTGCACCCGGTCCCGCAGCCCCAGCTTCGTCAGCACATGCCCCACATGCGTCTTCACCGTGGTCTCGCTGACGAACAGATCGGCCGCGATCTCCGCGTTCGACAACCCTCGCGCCACCAGCTTCAGCACCTCCACCTCACGATCGGTGAGCGTGTGCAGCGTGTCCGGCACCGGCTCGTCACCCGACGGCAGATGCGTGGCGTACTTGTCGAGCAGCCGCCGCGTGATGCTCGGCGCGAGCATCGCCTCACCCGCGGCCACCACCCGGATCGCCTGCACCAGCTCGTTGGCCGGCGCGTCCTTGAGCAGGAAGCCGCTGGCCCCCGCGCGCAGCGCCTCCACCACGTACTCGTCGAGATCGAACGTGGTCAGCACCAGCACCTTCGCCGGACCGTCCCGCCCGGGCCCGGTGATCTGCCGGGTCGCCTCGACGCCGTCCATCCGGGGCATGCGGATGTCCATGAGAACCACGTCGGGCTGCAACGCCCGCACCTGGTCGAGCGCCTGAAGGCCGTCTCCGGCCTCGCCGACCACAGCGATGTCCTGCTCCGCCTCCAGAATCATCCGGAAGCCGGTACGCAGCAGCGGCTGGTCGTCGACCAGTAGGACGCGGATGGCCACGTGACACTCCTTCGCTAGTCCGGCCCCATTCTGCCCTGTGACGCCCCGCCGGACTCGGCCGCCCTCACCGGCAGCGGATACGGCGGGGGAGTACCGCCGAACTCCGGGCAGTGCGCCTGGTGGTCACACCAGCCGCACAGCTTCGTCGGCCGCGGCCGCCAGTCGCCCGTCTCCGTCGCCAGCCGGATCGCCTCCCACAGCGCCAGCAACTTCCGCTCCACCCGCTCCAGATCCGCCGGCACGGGGTCGTACGTCAGCACGTCACCACTGCCGAGATACACCAGCTGCAACCGCCGCGGCACGACCTGCTTCAGCCGCCACACCACCAGCGCGTAGAACTTCATCTGGAACAGCGCACCCTCGGCGTACTCCGGCCGCGGCGCCTTGCCCGTCTTGTAGTCGACGATCCGCACCTCACCCGTGGGCGCCACGTCCACCCGGTCGATGATCCCGCGCAGCCGCAGCCCCGACTCCAGCTCCGCCTCGACGAACAACTCCCGCTCGGCAGGCTCCAGCCGCGTCGGATCCTCCAGACTGAACCACCGTTCCACCAGCTGCTCGGCCTCCCCGAGCCACCGCGCCAGCCGCTCACCCTCCGGATCGTCGGCGAACAGCTCCACGACCTCGGGCCGCGACTCCCGCAACCGGTCCCACTGGCCGGGGACCAGCGACTTCGCCTGGGGCGCCGTCCGCTCGCCCGCCGGAGCGTCGAACAGCCGCTCAAGCACCGCATGCACCAAAGTGCCCCGCGTCGCCGCCTCACTCGGCTTCTCCGGCAACCGGTCGATCACCCGGAACCGGTACAGCAACGGGCACTGCATGAAGTCGCTCGCCCGCGACGGCGACAGCGACGCGGGCGCTATGGCGACACGCGCCTCGGCCGTGACCGTCACATCCTGTGCCGTCGCCGCCTGCTCGCCCACGACCGGCGGATCCACGTCCGCGACCCCGCCGCCGGCGGCCTCCGCCGCGCCCTCGGTGCTCGTCTCCATGCCCACAGACCTTACGGCCCACCACTGACAGTGACCCACTCACCGCCCGGACCCGCACGACGGCCCGGGAAACACGGGGGGTGCCGGGGCGGAACGCGTCGCGACCGCCGCATACCATCGACCCCGAGACCCTTCCGCCGGCAGGCGCGGAAGACGCTTCGAACGAGGGGACACCGTGGACGAGAGCGGCGGGAGCGGGCAGCCGCGGTCCGGCAACGACGAGCCGACCCAGCACGCAGGCCCTACGACCCCGGCCGCCGACCCCACCACGGGGGAGGGGCAGCGGGACGAGCCCACGACCGGCCCCACCGAGGACACGACACCGGGCGAAGCGACCCCGCCGAGCAGCTCAAGCACCACGGACGCCGAGGCGAAGCGCCAGAAGGCGGAGCCGGACGACCACACCGACGGGGAGGCCACGGAGACCACCGGGTCCACCGGGTCCACCGGGGCCACCGGGGCCACCGGGGCCACCGACGGTGTCGAGGACCACCCGACGACGCCGCGGACCCCCACCCCCCACGACCAGGACCCGGCCCACGACCACCGCACCCTCGCCCACTCCGGCGCCACCAAGGGCCGCCCGCCCCAGCGGCAGCGCGAACCCGGTGGAGGACTGCTCATGGGACGCCCCTTCGGCGTGCCCGTCTACGTCGCGCCCAGCTGGTTCCTCGTGGCCGCCCTCATCACCTGGGTGTTCGGCGGACAGCTCGACCGCGTCCTGCCCGAACTCGGCGCCGCCCGCTACCTCGTCTCCCTCTTCTTCGCGATCGCCTTCTACGCCTCCGTCCTCATCCACGAACTCGCCCACACGATCGCCGCCCTCCGCTTCAAGCTCCCCGTACGCCGCATCCAGCTCCAGTTCTTCGGCGGCGTCTCCGAGATCGAGAAGGAAGCCGAGACCCCCGGCCGCGAGTTCGTGCTGGCCTTCGTCGGCCCCCTGCTCTCCCTCGTCCTCGCCGGCCTCTTCTACGTCGCCCTCCAGCCCGTCGAACCCGGCACCGTCCCCGGCGTCCTCCTCGCCGGCCTGATGATCTCCAACCTCATCGTGGCCGCCTTCAACCTCCTGCCCGGCCTGCCCCTCGACGGCGGCCGCATGCTCCGCGCCGTCGTCTGGAAGATCACCGGCAAGCCCATGAGCGGCACCATCGCCGCCGCCTGGGTCGGCCGCGCCCTCGCCGTCTCCGTCCTCATCGGCCTCCCGCTGCTCACCCAGTCCGGAGCCCTCGGCTCCAACGCCGAGGACAACGTCGGCATGGACACCGTCATGGACGCCCTGCTCGCCGCGATCCTCGCCGCCATCATCTGGACCGGCGCCGGCAACAGCCTTCGCATGGCCCGGCTGCGCGAACACCTCCCGGAACTGCGCGCCCGCAACCTCACCCGCCGCGCCGTCCCCGTCGAGACCGACACCCCCCTCTCCGAGGCCCTGCGCCGCGCCAACGAAGCCGGCGCCCGCGCCCTCGTCGTCGTCGACACCGACGGCGAACCCCTCTCCCTCGTCCGCGAGGCCGCCATCGTCGGCATCCCCGAACACCGCCGCCCCTGGGTCGCCGTCAGCGGCCTCGCCCAGGACCTCACCGACGGCATGCGCGTCTCCGCCGAGCTGGCCGGCGAGGACCTCCTCGACGCCCTGCGCGCCACCCCCGCCACCGAATACCTCGTGGTCGAGGACACCGGCGAGATCTACGGCGTCCTGTCCGCCGCCGACGTCGAGCGCGCCTTCGTCAAGGCCATGGCCCGCCCCTCCTAGTGGTCGGCGGCCCTCCGAAACGCCGGTAGTCTGTTCACATGTCCGAACCGACCGGTGCCGCCCGCAGGCGCGGGCCCTTCAAGGTCGGGGACCAGGTTCAGCTGACCGACCCCAAGGGCCGCCACTACACGTTCACGCTCGAAGAGGGAAAGAACTTCCACACCCACAAGGGTTCCTTCCCCCACGACGAGCTGATCGGCGCACCCGAGGGCAGCGTTGTCCGCACCACCGGTAACGTCGCCTACCTCGCGCTGCGCCCCCTGCTCCCCGACTACGTCCTGTCCATGCCCCGCGGGGCAGCCGTCGTCTACCCGAAGGACGCGGGACAGATCCTCGCCTTCGCCGACATCTTCCCCGGCGCACGCGTCGTCGAAGCCGGCGTCGGCTCCGGCTCGCTCAGCAGCTTCCTGCTGCGCGCCATCGGCGACCAGGGCATGCTGCACTCCTACGAGCGCCGCGAGGACTTCGCCGAGATCGCGCAGGCGAACGTCGAGCGCTACTTCGGCGGCCCGCACCCGGCTTGGCAGCTCACCGTCGGCGACCTCCAGGACAACCTGTCCGACACCGACGTCGACCGCGTCATCCTCGACATGCTCGCCCCCTGGGAATGCCTGGAGGCCGTCTCCAAGGCACTCGTCCCCGGCGGCATCCTGTGCTGCTACGTCGCCACCACCACCCAGCTCGCCCGGACCGTCGAGTCCATCCGCGAGATCGGCTCCTTCAACGAGCCGACCGCCTGGGAGTCGATGATCCGCAACTGGCACATCGAGGGCCTCGCCGTCCGCCCGGACCACCGGATGATCGGCCACACCGGCTTCCTGCTCACCGCCCGCCGCCTCGCCGACGGCGTCGAGCCGCCCATGCGCCGCCGCCGCCCCGCCAAGGGCGCCTACGGCGAGGACTACGCCGGCCCCAACGCCGACGGAGGCTCCGGCCGCTGAGGCGGCCCCGTGCCGCGTACAACGCAACCGCGCCGCGGCCGAGTTCCCGACACCCGCTCCGGAACTCGGCCCCGGCGCCTTTTCGTTGCCGACACCCCGCGTCCCGAGGTCCGTGCGACAACCACCGACCCCGCCGTTCCGCTCCCCTGTGACGTGTGGCACCATGCGGGACACCCCCACCGCCACAGCCCTCTCGGGAGTCACCCCTAGTGCAGCCCTCCGCGGTTCCGGAACTCGCTCACACGCACACCCGCCCCATCCACTGGGTGGCCACCGCCACCGCCGTGGCAGGCGTCGTAGCCCTCTCCTCGGTCCTCCAGCCGAATCCGGCCACCGCCGCCCAGGCCGCCGGCCCGCAGTCGCAGCAGGCCCCCGCAACCACCACCACCGCCCCGAACCCGGCCCACGTCGACTTCCCGATCGACTGCGGCCCCGTCAAAGCCCTGGTGGTGAAGAAGGCCTCCGGCGACCTCGACGGCGACGGCCGCCCCGAGACCGTCGCGGTCGTCCACTGCGACGCCCCGATGGGCACCCCGCCCGACGCCGTCTACGTCCTCACCCAGGCCGCCGACGCCAAGAAGCCCCGCGTCGTGGCCACCCTGATCGCCCCCAAGGCCCGCACCAACGTCAAGACCCTCACCGTCTCCGACGGAACCGTCCTCGCCGACACACTCGGCTACTCCTCGGACTCCGTACCCAGTTGCTGCCCGGACGTGCAGGCCAGCGTGAAGTGGCAATGGAAGAACGGCACCTTCCTGCGCTCCACCCCGGCGGGCGCACAGAGCGTCTGAGCCCCGCTCAGCACGCCACCACGGCCGCGACCAACTGACAGAGCGACACCAAGCGTTCCGGCCGGGGCGACACCGCCGACCGGCACCCGCGCGCGCTCACGCCACGTCGGGCCCGTACACCTCGACCCCGTCCGACACCCGGCGCACATGAATGCACTCGCCAGGGCACTCCTTGGCCGAGTCCACCACGTCCGTCAGCAACGGCAGCGGCACCGGCGTCGACGCACCCGCCGACTGCAGCAGCTCGTCGTCCGCGCCCTTCACGTACGCCAGACCATCGATGTCCAGCTCGAACACCTCAGGCGCGTACTGGACACAGATGCCGTCGCCGGTACAGAGATCCTGGTCGATCCAGACCTCCAGAGCCTGCCCCTCGACCCCGGCCTCCTGCTGCACGCTCACGTCTCCTGCCACCTCCGGTGCTCAACACCCCCGACCCTACCCCCGCCACCGTACGAACCCTCGGCCGCCGACCAGCCCCCCGGACCCGGCCACCTCATCGCGCGCCGGTGGAGTACCCCTCGAAAACACCTCGACCCCGCCTCGCGCACCGGTCCGGACACCCCCGCTCCACACCCGTGCGCCCCCCGTGCCACCGCCCGCCGGCCGCCCACCCACCGGCCACCACCATGACGCACCCCACCCATCCGCACACGCTCCGTCAACACCGCCCCGCCATCGCCCGACTACCCCCACCCCCGTGAAAACAAGCACCGAAGGCCCGATCACGGGGCTCCACGAGCCCACGACCGGCGGCGCTGCGGGCAACTCACCCCCGCCACGGAAGATTTCGAGCACTCCTGCCCAGGAACAGTCGGCTTCTGAATCACGTTGACTGGGTATTCAGACGGCGTGAGGGAGAGCGCAGGGTGACCGACGACACACCTTGACAGTCTTTGTGATCTAGGGGTTTCAATCGACACCCACCCAGGTAGGGTCTGGAAGCGTCCAGCTCCCCTTGGAGGAGGTGAGGACCGTGGCAGCCCACGACGACGACATGAACCGCGGCATCCGCCCGGGACGAGGGTCCGACGACCCGGCCGGGCAGATTGCCTACCTTGAGCAGGAGATCGCCGTCCTGCGACGCAAGCTCGCCGACTCTCCGCGGCACACGAGGATTCTCGAAGAGCGGATCGTCGAGCTGCAGACCAATCTGGCCGGCGTGTCCGCCCAGAACGAGCGACTCGCGAACACGCTCCGCGAGGCCCGCGACCAGATCGTGGCCCTCAAGGAAGAAGTCGACCGGCTCGCACAGCCCCCGGCCGGCTTCGGCGTCTTCCTGCAAGCCAACGAGGACGGCACCGCCGACATCTTCACCGGAGGACGCAAACTCCGGGTGAACGTCAGCCCCAGCGTCGACCTCGAAGAACTCCGGCGCGGCCAAGAACTGATGCTCAACGAAGCACTCAACGTGGTCGAGGCCATGGAGTTCGAGAGCGTCGGCGACATCGTCACCCTCAAGGAGATCCTCGAGGACGGCGAACGCGCCCTCGTGCAGGGGCACACCGACGAGGAAAGGGTGGTGAGGCTCGCCGAGCCCCTGCTGGACATCACCATCCGCCCCGGCGACGCCCTCCTGCTCGAACCCCGCTCCGGCTACGTCTACGAAGTCGTGCCCAAGAGCGAGGTCGAAGAACTCGTCCTCGAAGAAGTCCCCGACATCGGCTACGAACAGATCGGCGGCCTCGGCGGCCAGATCGAAGCCATCCGCGACGCGGTCGAACTGCCGTACCTCTACCCGGACCTGTTCAAGGAGCACGAACTCCGCCCGCCCAAGGGCGTCCTGCTCTACGGACCCCCCGGATGCGGCAAGACGCTCATCGCCAAGGCCGTCGCCAACTCGCTGGCCAAAAAGGTCGCCGAGGTCACCGGCCAGGCCCAGGGCAAGAGCTTCTTCCTCAACATCAAGGGCCCCGAACTCCTCAACAAGTACGTCGGCGAGACCGAGCGGCAGATCCGCCTCGTCTTCCAGCGTGCTCGTGAGAAGGCGAGCGAGGGCACTCCCGTCATCGTCTTCTTCGACGAGATGGAGTCCCTGTTCCGTACCCGTGGCTCGGGTGTCAGCTCGGACGTGGAGAACACCATCGTCCCGCAGCTGCTCGCCGAGATCGACGGTGTCGAGGGCCTGCAGAACGTGGTCGTGATCGGTGCCTCCAACCGCGAGGACATGATCGACCCCGCCATCCTGCGCCCCGGCCGCCTGGACGTGAAGATCAAGATCGAACGTCCCGACGCCGAGGCCGCGAAGGACATCTTCGGCAAGTACCTCACCGAGCGCCTCCCGCTGCACGCCGACGACCTCGGCGAGCACGGCGGCAGCAGGACGACCACCGTCGAGAGCATGATCCAGACGGCCGTCGAGCACATGTACGCGGAATCCGAGGAGAACCGCTTCCTGGAGGTCACCTACGCCAACGGTGACAAGGAAGTCCTCTACTTCAAGGACTTCAACTCCGGCGCCATGATCGAGAACATCGTCGGCCGCGCCAAGAAGATGGCGATCAAGGACTTCCTCGACCACAACTCCAAGGGCCTTCGGGTCTCCCACCTCCTCCAGGCGTGCGTGGACGAGTTCAAGGAGAACGAGGACCTGCCCAACACCACCAACCCGGACGACTGGGCCCGCATCTCCGGAAAGAAGGGCGAGCGGATCGTCTACATCCGTACCCTCATCACCGGAAAGCAGGGCGCCGACACCGGACGCTCCATCGACACGGTGGCGAACACCGGACAGTACCTGTAAAAAACAGGGCGGCTGCGGGTGCCCTCACCGGGTACCCGCAGCCGACTGTTTTCCAGGACACCGTCACAACCACAGGCGTGCAAGGCAATGACGCAAATGATCTCCCCACCAGCGCAAAGCCGTTCTAGGCTCTTCGGTACCGCCGAGTCGCGCAGTGCGGGGACGGGCACCGCACACGCACCGGAGCGCCAGCGGTACTTGAGCGCCGCCCCCGACCGAGGGCGCCGCCGGGCAAGGAGGGCCGCATGACCGTACGGCGAGTAATGGGCATCGAGACGGAGTACGGGATCTCCGTCCCCGGCCACCCCAACGCCAATGCCATGCTCACCTCGTCCCAGATCGTCAACGCCTACGCGGCGGCGATGCACCGGGCCCGCCGGGCCCGCTGGGACTTCGAGGAGGAGAACCCGCTACGGGACGCGCGAGGCTTCGACCTCGCCCGCGAGGCCGCCGACTCCAGCCAGCTCACCGACGAGGACATCGGCCTCGCCAACGTCATCCTCACCAACGGCGCCAGGCTCTACGTCGACCACGCACACCCCGAATACAGCTCCCCCGAAGTCACCAACCCCCGCGACGCCGTCCTCTGGGACAAGGCCGGCGAACGCATCATGGCCGAAGCCGCCGAACGCGCCGCCGCACTCCCCGGCGCCCAGCCCATCCACCTCTACAAGAACAACACCGACAACAAGGGCGCCAGCTACGGCACGCACGAGAACTACCTGATGAAGCGGGAAACCCCCTTCTCGGACATCGTGCGCCACCTCACCCCCTTCTTCGTCTCCCGCCAGGTCGTCACCGGCGCCGGCCGCGTCGGCATCGGCCAGGACGGCCACGAACACGGCTTCCAGATCAGCCAGCGCGCCGACTACTTCGAGGTCGAGGTAGGCCTGGAGACCACCCTCAAGCGCCCGATCATCAACACCCGCGACGAACCCCACGCCGACGCCGAGAAGTACCGCCGCCTGCACGTGATCATCGGCGACGCGAACCTCTCCGAGATCTCGACGTACCTGAAGCTCGGCACGACGGCCCTGGTCCTGTCCATGATCGAAGACGGCTTCATCGCCGTCGACCTGGCGGTCGACCAGCCCGTCCGCACCCTCCACCAGGTCTCCCACGACCCGACCCTGCGACGGCTGGTCACCCTCCGCAGCGGCCGGACACTCACCGCAGTCCAACTCCAGATGGAGTACTTCGAGCTCTCCCGCAAGTACGTCGAGGAACGCTACGGCGCCGACGCCGACGAACAGACCAAGGACGTCCTCGCCCGCTGGGAAGACACCCTCAACCGGCTCGAGAACGACCCCATGAGCCTCGCAGGCGAACTCGACTGGGTCGCCAAGCGTGAACTCATGGAGGGCTACCGACGCCGCGACGGCCTGGAGTGGGACGCGGCCAAGCTCCACCTCCTCGACCTCCAGTACGCCGACGTACGCGCCGAGAAGGGCCTCTACAACCGCCTCGCGGCCCGCGGCCGCATGAAGCGACTCCTGGACGAGGCGGACGTCGAGCGGGCCCGTACGAAGCCGCCAGAGGACACACGCGCCTACTTCCGCGGGCGCTGCCTGGAGCAGTACGCCGACGACGTCGCCGCGGCCTCCTGGGACTCCGTCATCTTCGACCTCCCGGGCCGCGACTCCCTCCAGCGGGTCCCAACCCTGGAACCACTACGCGGAACGCGAAATCACGTCAAGGAGCTCCTGGACCGCTGCCGCACGGCGGAAGACCTGGTCAGGGTCCTCTCCGGCGGCTGAGCGGGTACTCGGGCAGTGTCGGCCGGACAGGGTGGAAATCCCTCCGTCCGGGAATCATCGAGGTGGCCCCCGCACGTTGAGGAAACTGCGGGGCCGATGTCAGACCCGGCTTGTAGGGTCTGATCATCACCGAACGGCGGATAGCCGACCTGGCGACCATGTCGGGCGAAACGAGCGGGGTGAGGGTTATGTCAACCAAGGACACCGGCGGCGGCCAGCAGAAGGCGACGCGCTCCACGGAAGAGGCCGAGGAGCAGACTGCGGAAGCGCAGGGCTCGGAAGACCTCAAGGAGCGCCACGAGAAGCTGAGCGATGACGTGGACTCGGTTCTCGATGAAATCGACGACGTACTCGAGGAAAATGCCGAGGATTTCGTGCGCTCCTTCGTGCAAAAAGGTGGAGAGTAAAGGTCGTTTGGCCACTTTGCCTTCGAAGTGAAGGTGGCGGGGGAATAGGGTGGTTGACGAGCCGAACGCGAAGGAGTGCAGAAAGTGCCAGCGAGAGCTGCCGCTTGCTGCATTCGCGCGAGACAAGAATCGGCGTGATGGCCTCCAGGTGCACTGCCGGGAGTGCGTGGCGGAATACAGCGCCGCGTACTACCGGCGGCGCCGGGAATCCATGGGCAAGGCGGTCCGGGAGCCCGTGGAGGCCCCGGCCGGGCACAAGCACTGTCGGACCTGCGGCGAGGTCAAGCCACACAGCGAGTGGCATCGCAACGCAACAGCGTCCGACGGCTTGTCGACACGCTGCAAGGCGTGTCGGGCGGTCCAGGGGAGACAGGATCACCTCAAGCGTCAGTACGGCATGACGGAAGCCGAGCGTGACGAGATGGTCGCCTCACAGATGGGCCTCTGTGTGATCTGTCTGAAGGCCCCGGCCGTTCATGTGGATCATTGCCACAAGACGGGTAGGGTCCGTGGCGTACTGTGCTTCAACTGCAATTCGGCCATCGGCAAGTTGGGAGACGATCCCGACGCCGTCCGCCGGGCCGCCGCTTACTTGGAAGGAATCGCGTGGAAGCCAACACTCGTAGCACCGGGCGTCTACCAGCTGCCTTCCTGACGCCAGGGTCCTCGTCCTTCATGGACTTCCTCTCCGAGCACCAGCCGGAGATGCTCCCCGGAAACCGTCAACTCCCGCCCACTCAGGGCGTGATCGAGGCGCCGCACGGGACGACCATCGTGGCCGTCACCTTCCCCGGGGGCGTTGTGCTCGCCGGTGACCGGCGAGCCACCATGGGCAATGTCATCGCGCAGCGGGACATCGAGAAGGTGTTCCCGGCGGACGAGTACTCGGCGGTGGGTATCGCCGGTACCGCCGGCCTTGCTGTCGAGATGGTGAAGCTCTTCCAGCTGGAGCTGGAGCACTTCGAGAAGGTGGAAGGCGCTCAGCTGTCGTTGGAGGGCAAGGCCAACCGGCTGTCGACCATGATCCGGTCCAACCTCGGCATGGCCATGCAGGGGCTGGCCGTGGTGCCGCTGTTCGCGGGGTACGACGTCGACCGGGAGAGGGGGCGGATTTTCTCCTACGACGTCACGGGCGGTCGTTCCGAGGAGCACAACTACGCCGCCACCGGTTCCGGGTCGATCTTCGCGCGCGGTGCGATGAAGAAGCTGTTCCGTGAGGATCTGACCGAGGAGCAGGCGACCACGCTGGTGGTGCAGGCTCTGTACGACGCGGCTGACGACGACTCGGCGACCGGTGGTCCCGATGTCGCCCGCCGGATCTATCCGATCGTCACCGTGATCACCGAGGACGGTTTCCGTCGGTTGACGGACGAGGAGTCGTCCGACATCGCCCGTTCGATTCTGGAGCGGCGTCTGGAGCAGCCTGACGGTCCGCGGGCCGCGCTGCTGTAGGCGGTCGGCGCTCCGGTTCTTGTTCAGGTGATCGCAGTGACTTCTACAGAAAGGGACGGATAACCGGTGTCGACGCCGTTCTATGTCTCCCCCCAGCAGGCGATGGCCGACCGGGCGGAGTACGCCCGTAAGGGCATCGCGCGTGGCCGCAGCCTGGTTGTGCTGCAGTATGCCGACGGCATTGTGTTCGTCGGTGAGAACCCGTCCCGTGCGCTGCACAAGTTCAGCGAGATCTATGACCGGATCGGTTTCGCGGCCGCCGGTAAGTACAACGAGTACGAGAACCTGCGGATCGGTGGTGTGCGGTATGCCGATCTTCGTGGGTACACGTACGACCGTGATGATGTGACCGCGCGTGGTCTGGCGAACGTGTACGCGCAGACGCTGGGCACGATCTTCTCCTCCGCGGCCGAGAAGCCGTACGAGGTGGAGCTGGTCGTGGCGGAGGTCGGTGACACGCCTGAGGGCGATCAGATCTATCGGCTGCCGCATGACGGTTCGATCGTGGACGAGCACGGTTCGGTGGCGGTCGGTGGTAATGCGGAGCAGATCAGCAGCTATCTCGATCAGCGTCATCAGGACGGTATGAGTCTGGCCGAGGCGTTGAAGCTCGCGGTGCAGGCGTTGTCGCGGGACACGAACGGTACGCAGCGGGAGATTCCGGCGGAGCGGCTGGAGGTCGCGGTGCTGGACCGTACGCGTCCGCAGCAGCGGAAGTTCAAGCGGATCGTGGGTCGTCAGCTGGCGCGGCTGCTGGAGACCGATGGTGCGGAGACCGAGGCGGAGAGTTCCGAGGAGGAGTAGTCCGGTCCCTCTGCGGTTGTTCTCTGCGCTCACCCTTTTTGTGCCCCGGCCCGGGTCTCCCGGTCGGGGCACAGGGCGTTCAGGGGGTGCTGGGCGGGGCTGTGGAGGCGCGTACGACGAGTTCGACGGGGATGTCCCCGGCGTCGGGTGTGCGGCCGTCCAGGACGGTCAGGAGGGCTTGCATGCCGCGTTCGCCGAAGAGCTCGGCGTCGAGTCGTACGGTCGTGAGTTCGGGGTCGAGGGCGGCGGCGAGGGCGATGTCGTCGACGCCGGTGACGGAGACGTCGTCGGGGATGCGCAGGCCGCGGCGGCGGAGGGCTTTGTAGACGCCGGCGGCGAGTTTGTCGTCGTCGCAGACGACGGCGGTGGGGTGGTGGGGGCCGGGGGCTGCGAGGGCTGCTTCGGTGGCTGCGAGGGCGCCTTCGATGGACATGGGGGTGTGGGCGGTCCGGAGTGATGTTCCGGGGGTGGCCGCGAGTCGTTCGGCGAGGGCACGCGCGCGTACTTCGAAGGTCCAGGAGGGGATGTCGGCGGCGAGGTGCAGGAAGTGCCGGTGGCCGAGGCCGAGGAGGTGGTCGGCGATCTGGTGGGTGCCGTCGGTGATGTCGAGGTTGACGGTGGCGGCGCCGAGGCTGCCTTCGGGGTCGCTGTCGAGCATGACGAGGGGGAGTTGGTCGCCGCGGATGGCGGTGAGGGCGTCGGCGGCCATGGAGGAGGCGATGACGCCGTCGAGGGCGGCCGGGGCGGAGGCGAAGGGGTCTCGGGCGGGGCCGACGCCTTCGGGGGAGGGGTAGAGGACGACGCCGAAGCCGCGTTCGGCGGCGACGCGGGCGGCGCCGGTGTAGACGCCGGCGAAGAACTCGGTCGTCAGGGCGGGGACGACGAGGAGGACGGTGCGGGTGCGGCCGAGGCGGAGGTTGCGGGCGGCGAGGTTGGGGCGGTAGCCGAGTTCCCGCGCGGCTTGCCGTACCCGCTCGGCGGTGGTCTCGGAGACGCGGCCGCGCCATTTGTCGCCGAGTACGAGGGAGACGGCGGCCTGGGAGACGCCGGCGGCCTGGGCGACGTCGCGGCTGGTGGGGCGGGTGCTGCCTCGTGCCACCGTGTGCCTGCTCTTTCGTCTGGACTCGTGAACAGCGCACATGGTACGTATGACTCGGGACGTTATACGTAACACTTGAGTGCTGTCGGCGAGGAAGAGGGCGGAACATGGCCGCGGGATACCTGGAGATCCTCAGGGCTAGGCATGCGACGCGGCTGCTCGTCGGCACGCTCGTGGGGCGGCTGCCCAACGCCATCGCGGCGATCGCGATCGTGCTGTTCATCCGCTCCGAGGGCGGCACCTACAGCCTCGCGGGCGCGCTGGCGGCGGTGTACGGGGTCGCCAATGCCGTGGGGCAGCCGGTGCTGGGGCGGCTGGTCGACCTGTACGGGCAGCCGCGGGTGCAGCTGCCGGCCGCGGTCCTGTCGGCGCTGGCGATGACCGCCTTCGCCTTCACCGGCACCGAGCCGCTCGTGCTGTCCTACGCCGCCGTGGCCGCCGCCGGTCTCTTCACGCCGCCCCTGGAGGGCGGTCTGCGGGCGCTGTGGTCGTCGGTCCTGCACCGGGAGGACCAGGTGCACACGGCGTACGCGATGGACGCCGTGGCGCAGGAAGTGATGTTCACGGTGGGGCCGTTGCTGCTGACGCTGTGCGCGTCGCTGTGGTCGGCGCAGGCGGCGTTGCTGGTGTTGAACGTCCTCGGGGTGCTGGGGGCGCTCTCCGTGGTCGTGTCGCAGCCCTCGCGCGCGTGGCGGTCGGCGCCGCGGGAGGCGCACTGGCTGGGTGCGTTGCGCTCGCCGGGGTTGCTGGCGTTGCTGGCGGCTTTCCTGTTCGTCGGTGCCTCGCTGGGGTCGATCGCGGTCACGTCGGTGTCGTATGCGGACCATCACGGTGGTGACGTGGTGTACGGCTGGATGATGGCGGGCCTGGGGCTGGGTGCGCTCATCGGTGGCACGGTGTACGGGGCGCGGCAGTGGACCGGTGAGCCGGCGCGTCGACTGCGGGTGCTGGTAGCTCTTCTGGCGGCATGTCAGGTGCCGTTGATGCTGCGGCCCGGTCCGGTGGCGATGGTGGTGCTGACCGTGCTCGCCGGGCTGTTCCTGGCGCCGGCGATCGCGTGTGCGTTCGTGCTGGTCGACCGGCATGCGCCGCGGGGCACGGTCACGGAGGCGTTCTCCTGGCTCGTGACGACGTTCACGGTGGGTTCCTCGGTCGGAACGGGCCTCGCGGGGCCGGTCGTGGAGCGCGGTGGGGCGCTGTGGGGGTTCGCCGTGCCGGCGGTCACGGGGGGTGTGTCGTTGCTGGTTCTGCTGGCCACCGGGCGGGTCCTCGCAGCTCCCGGCAGGGGGGCGGTGGTTGCGGCTTCATCGGAAAATGATCCAAACCGTGCTGCCGAACCCCGTTTCAGCACAGGGGATCGGGCGTAATGTTCACTCATGGACCGCCGCATTTTCGGGCTGGAGAACGAGTACGGCGTCACATGTACGTTCAGGGGACAGCGACGCCTGTCTCCCGACGAGGTGGCGCGGTACCTCTTCCGCCGTGTCGTGTCATGGGGCCGCAGCAGTAACGTCTTTCTGCGAAACGGCGCCCGCCTCTATCTCGATGTCGGGTCACATCCGGAATACGCGACTCCCGAATGTGACAACGTGACGGAACTGGTCACGCACGACAAAGCGGGCGAGCGCATTCTCGAAGGACTCCTGGTGGACGCCGAACGACGCCTGCACGAGGAAGGAATCGCGGGCGACGTCTACCTCTTCAAGAACAACACCGACTCGGCCGGCAACTCCTACGGCTGCCACGAGAACTACCTCGTCGCCCGCCACGGGGAGTTCTCCCGGCTCGCGGACATCCTCATTCCGTTCCTCGTCACGCGGCAGTTGCTGTGCGGTGCCGGCAAGGTGCTGCAGACGCCGCGGGGCGCGGTCTACTGCGTGAGTCAGCGGGCGGAGCACATCTGGGAGGGCGTCTCCTCGGCGACGACCCGTTCGCGCCCGATCATCAACACGCGTGACGAACCGCACGCGGACGCCGAGCGTTACCGTCGTCTCCACGTCATCGTGGGCGACTCGAACATGTCCGAGACGACCATGCTGCTGAAGGTCGGGGCGACCGACCTGGTGCTGCGCATGATCGAGGCGGGCACGGTGATGCGTGACCTGACGCTGGAGAACCCGATCCGGGCGATCCGCGAGGTCAGCCATGACATCACCGGCCGGCGCAAGGTGCGTCTGGCCAGCGGCCGGGAGGCCTCCGCGCTGGAGGTGCAGCGCGAGTACTACGAGAAGGCCGTGGACTTCTGTGAGCGCCGCGGTATTCGTACGGGCACCGTCGAGCAGGTCCTGGAGCTGTGGGGCCGCACGCTGGACGCGATCGAGGCCGAGGACCTCGACCGGATCGGTACCGAGATCGACTGGGTGATGAAGTACAAGCTCATCGAGCGGTACCGGGCCAAGAACAACATGACCATGTCGCATCCGCGGGTCGCGCAGATAGACCTCGCGTATCACGACATCCACCGTCGTCGCGGGCTGTACTACCTTCTGGAGCGGAAGGGGCAAGCGGCCCGTATCTGCAACGACTTGAAGATCTTCGAGGGCAAGTCCGTGCCCCCGCAGACCACTCGGGCCCGGCTGCGCGGTGACTTCATCCGCCGGGCCCAGGAGCAGCGCCGGGACTTCACCGTCGACTGGGTCCATCTCAAGCTGAACGACCAGGCGCAGCGCACGGTGTTGTGCAAGGACCCGTTCCGTTCGGTGGACGACCGGGTGGAGAAGCTGATCGCCGGTATGTGAGTCGGGTGTTCCGGCCGGATTGCCGGAACGCAACACGGGCGCCGTACGTTTTCCGTACGGCGCCCGTCTCACGCCGTAGAGTTGCGCGCACGCCATCAACAAGATCGATCGATTACGAGGCTCTCACCGTGCGCCGACGCTCACTTCTCATTGCCGTACCCGCTGGAATGGCCACACTCGCCGCGTGCGGTGACGAGGATTCCGACTCGAGCAAGGCGAGCGAGAGCACGTCTCCGTCTCCCTCGGCGTCGGAGACGTCCGCCGCGCCGGCGCCGAAGATCGTCGACGGTCCGCTGCCGGCGATCACGGCGGGGACCAAGTTCGGTGAGAAGCCGACGGTCGCCAAGGGCAGCGGTGATCCGTCGGACCAGGTCGCGGTGAAGACGGTGATCGCGGGAGGCGGCCAGACGGTCGCGGAGAACGACTACATCCAGGCGAACTACCTGGGCCAGATCTGGGACACGGCGAAGGTCTTCGACAACTCCTACGACCGCAAGACGCCGCTGGTGATCCAGCTCGCCCAGGGCTCGATCATCGACAGCTGGCGCTATGCGCTGGCGGGCAAGAAGGTCGGCAGCCGGGTGCTGATGTCCACGGCGCCGACGTGGGGGTACGGCAAGACGGGCAACTCGCAGGCGGGCATCAAGGGCACCGACACGCTGGTCTTCGTGGTCGACATCGAGGGCACGTTCAACGCCAAGAGCTCGGCCAAGGGCAAGACCGTCGCCCAGGACGACAGCAAGCTGCCGAAGGTGAGCACCAACACCGACGGCAAGGCGCCGACCATCGACGTGCCGAAGGCTGACGCGCCGACCAAGCTGGTCGCGGAGTACGTGATCGAGGGCGACGGCGACGAGGTCAAGGCGGAGAACACCGTGCTCGTCCAGTACAAGGGCGTGCTGTGGGACACCGGCAAGGAGTTCGACTCGACGTACAGCCGCAAGGCGCTGACGTCGTTCTCGCTGCAGCAGGTCGTCAAGGGGTGGGCGCAGGGTCTGACCGGAAAGAAGGTCGGCAGCCGCGTCCTGATCGTGATCCCGCCGAAGCTGGGCTACGGCGACAACCCGCCGGCCGGCAGTGGCATCTCGAAGGACTCGACGCTGGTGTTCACCGTGGACATCCTCGCGAAGATGTGAGCCCTGTCAGGGTGTAAGACTGTCCCTGTTGCCTTTCCGTGAACAAGCAGGAGCTAGTGACGTGAGCATCGACAAGCCCGAGATCGACTTCCCGGGCGGCGAGCCCCCGGCGGACCTCGAGATCAAGGACATCTGGGAGGGCGACGGCGAGGTCGCGCAGGCCGGTCAGAATGTGACCGTGCACTACGTGGGTGTCGCCTTCAGCACCGGCGAGGAGTTCGACGCCAGCTGGAACCGCGGTACGCCGTTCAAGTTCCCGCTCGGTGGCGGCCGCGTCATCAAGGGCTGGGACCGGGGCGTGCAGGGCATGAAGGTCGGTGGCCGTCGCCAGCTGACCATCCCGGCGCACCTCGCCTACGGCAACCAGAGCCCGACCCCGGCGATCAAGCCGGGCGAGACGCTGATCTTCGTGGTCGACCTGATCGCCGTCTGATCGTCCCATCTGACGTGTGATCGTCACACGATCGGTCTCGATCGGCTGGGGCCCATGCCTGTCCGGGCATGGGTCCTCGGCTTTTGCCACGCCACCGCGGGGCGGTACGGTCAACGTCATTACGCACCATAGGGAGGCGAAGGGCGTCGATGGCCATTGCCAAGGCCGAGCGGCTGATGAACCTGGCGCTGTGTCTGCTGGGGACCCGCAGGCCGCTCAGCAAGCGTGAGCTCCGCGAGTCCATCGAGGCCTACCTCGAAGCCAGCAGCGACGACTCCTTCAACCGGATGTTCGAGCGCGACAAGGACGATCTGCGCGAACTCGGGCTGGTCATCGAGACCGTGGAGAACCTCGACGGCGAAGTCGGCTACCTCGCCCGCCGCGACAGCAACCGCCTGCCGCCCATCACCCTCGACGCCGAGGAGGCCGCGGCCCTGGGCCTGGCCGCGAAGGTGTGGCAGCAGGCCCGCCTCGCGGGCGCGGCCAGCGGCGCCCTGCAGAAGCTGCGCGCGGCCGGGCTGCCGGAGGACGTCGACCCGTACGAGGCGCACGGCGCCCTGGAGCCCCGTATCCCCGTGCACGAGGCGGCGTTCGAGCCGTTGATGCTGGCCTGCCGGGACCGCCGCCCGGTCGTCTTCGACTACCGCAAGGCCACCGCCGCCCACCCCGAGACCCGGCATGTGGAGCCATGGGCCCTGGAGTGCTGGCGCGGGCACTGGTATCTGGCGGGCTGGGACCGCGACCGGGGTGCCGAGCGGGTCTTCAGGCTGTCGCGGATCACCGGCAAGGTGCGCTCGCGCGGCAGCAGCTTCACCGCGCCGGTGCCCGACGTCGTCACCGTCCGTGAGACGGTCGCGAGCTGGGCCGGGGAGACCGCCGACCGCAGCGCGCTGATCCGGCTGCGCACGGACGCCGGTTACCCCTTGCGGGCGAAGGCCACCGCGGTGCGGGAACTCGGGGACGGCTGGGACGAGTTGGAGATCCCGTACGGCCACGGGCTGGACGCCTGGCTGGTGGAGTTCGGTCCGGACGTGGTCGTCCTGGAGCCCGCCGAGCTGCGGGCCGACGTGGTGGACCGGCTGCGTGCCGTGGCCAAGGGCTGAGGGGGAGCGGGAAACAACTGTGGCAGGCAAACCGGTCAGGCCCGTCAACGCCATCGACCAGACCCGGCGGATGCTGTCCCTGGTGACGTATCTGAAGGAGCGGCCCGGCGCCCGCGTCGAGGACGTCGCCCGGGCCTTCGGCATCACCGAGGACGAGCTGGTCTCCGACCTCGACGTGCTGCCCATGTGCGGCACCAGCTTCCGCGGCGGTGACCTCCTCGACATCGACACCGACGGCGAGCGCATCTGGTGGCACAACCCGGCCGCCCTCGGCGAGGAGACCGCCGAGCCGCTGAGGCTCGCCGCCGACGAGGCCACCGCGCTGCTCGTCGCCGCCCGCGCGGTGTCCACGCTGCCGGGTCTGCGCGAGAGCGACCGGCAGGCGCTGCTGCGGGCGACGGCCAAGGTGGAGACCGCCGCCGGTGAGCAGGCGGGCGCCAGCTCCCGGCTGTCGGTGACCTTCGAGTCCGAGGGTGGCGTCTTCGCCGACGTCGACCGGGCGATCTCCGAGCGGCGCCGGCTGTGGATCCGCTACTACTCGCCCGCCCGTGACGAACTCAGCGAGCGCGAGATCGACCCGATCCGCCTGGTCAGCGTCGGCCACACCTATGTCGAGGCCTGGTGCCGCCGCTCCGAGGCGCGCCGCACCTTCCGCCTCGACCGGGTCGCCGAGATCAAGATCCTCGACGAGCCGTCCGCGCCGCCCGAGATCGAGCTGCGCGACCTGTCCGAGGCGCTGGTGCAGCCGGCCGCCGAGGACCCGGAGGTCGTCGTCGAGGTGGGCCCGGGCGGTCGCTGGGTCGCCGAGTACTACCCGCACGACAGTGCGGATGAGCTTCCGGACGGCGGGCTGCGTATTACCCTGCGCACCCCCGACCCGGCCTCCCTGCGCCGGCTGGCGCTGCGCCTGGGCCGGGACGGCCGCATCGTCTCGCCGAGCGGGCTGGCCGACAGCGCCCGGCAGGCGGCGCGCGAGGCGCTGGCGGCGTACGACGGGGTCGAGGTGCGGGACGACGAGCGGTACGACAGGCAGGAGCAGGGGCTTTGAGCGAGTCGGCTACCTCCGGTGCGGTCACCTCGGGTGCGGCGACCTCCGGGGCGAGTGTCCCCGGCGCCGCCGCTTCCGATGCGGCGGGGATGTCCGTGGCGGCTGCCTTCGCCGGGATGAGAAGCGTCTCCCCGATGGTGTTCCGGGCGGGCTGCCCGGACTGCCGGGGCCGCTTCGAGCTCACCGCGAGCGCCCTGCGGCTGGCCATCGGAGCCACCAGCAAGACCACGTTCTACTCGTTCACCTGCCCCGACTGCGGAGTCTCCGTGCGCAAGCCGGCCGGGGAGCGGATCGTGGAGCTGCTCACCGGCGGCGGGGTCAGGACACTGCGCCTGCACTCGACCCTCTAGGGTCTGCCTATGTTCTGGTCGATGTTCGCCGTCGCTGTGGGCTTCCTGGGAATCGCCGTCCTCGGTGTGCTCGCCGTACGCGTCTTCCTGGAGGCGCAGCGTCTGGGCCGGCAGGTCTCCGACTCCGCGCAGCGCATCAGCAGGGCCGCGGCGGATCTGGAGCGGGCCGCCGAGAGCACCGCGCGCTCGGTGGACGCACTGTGAGTGCCGCTGTGCTGTCCATGTGAGTCCTGCGCCGCAAGCGTTTTGGGTCACTTCGCCCTGTCACCTTGACGGCATGGGCAGGTACGCTGCTGGTCGCGGACCGGAGAACGAGGCCCGGATCGCGGACCGGGAGTACGCACGGGGATTGCCTCACGTTTACCCCTGAGCGTTACGATCGCTGACAACACGATCGTTCAGACACCTGTCCGACCGGTCGTACAGCACCCCACTCCAGCCGCCTCGGTGAGAAGGTAAAGACTTATGTTCGGAAGGCTCGGCGCCCCCGAGATCATTCTCATCCTCGTCGTCATCATCCTGCTGTTCGGCGCGAAGAAGCTTCCCGACATGGCGCGCTCGCTCGGCAAGTCCGCCCGCATCCTCAAGAGCGAGGCGAAGGCGATGAAGGACGAGGGCAAGACCCCCGCCCCGGCCGACCCGCCGCAGCAGGCCGACGACCAGGCCTCGGCGCAGCGCATCATCCAGGCCGCTCCCGGTGACGTGACCAGCTCCCGCCCGGTCACCGAGCCGACGGACACGACCAAGCGCTGACGCAGGGCCGGTGACCTCCGGCCCGCCGCACGAGATGGGAACGTGGGTTGCTGAAGTCTGCCCGCAAAGAGGAGAAGGATCCCGAGGGGCGGATGCCCCTTGCGGACCACCTTCGTGAGCTTCGCAACCGGCTCGCGAAGGCGCTGCTGGCCATCGTCATCGTCACGATCGTCGCCGCCTTCTTCTACAACGACATCATCAACTTCCTGACGAAGCCGATCCTGGACTCGATCGGATGTCAGCAGAGTTTCGCGGAACTCGCCAAGGCGGGGGCTTCCGACGACTCCAGCGTGAAGTGCGCCCGGATCACCATCAACGGTCTGCTGGCGCCCTTCAATCTGGCTCTTCAGGTTTCGTTGATGGCCGGTGTCGTGATCGCCTCGCCGATCTGGTTGTACCAGCTCTGGGCGTTCGTCGCCCCGGGCCTGCACAGGCACGAGAAGAAGTACGCCTACGCCTTCGTATTCACGGGCGCCCCGCTGTTCCTCGGCGGCGCGTACTTCGCGTACGCGGTGCTTCCCACCACCGCGAAGGTGCTGATCGACTTCACCCCCAACGGCAGCATCGACAACCTGCTGCCGCTCGACGATCTGCTCCAGCTCGTCACCCGCATGGTGATCGTCTTCGGTCTCTCCTTCGAGCTGCCCCTGCTGCTGGTCTTCCTCAACCTCACGGGGATCATCACCGGCAAGCGGATGCTCGGCTGGTGGCGCGGAATGATCATGGGAATCACCGTGTTCGCCGCCGTCGCGACGCCGAGCACGGACCCGCTGAGCATGCTCGCGCTGGCCGGCCCCATCTGGGTGCTGTACTTCGGCGCCACGCTGTTCTCCCTGCTCAACGACAAGCGCCGGCGCCGCCGCGAGGCCGAGGGCCCCGCCGACGACGAGGCCTCCGACCTGGATCTCACCCCCGAGGACATCGGCGAGGTCGAGACGGTCTCCGCGAGCCGGGCGCTGCCCGAGCAGTCGACCACGGAGCGGGTCAACGGTTATGACGACGTGACCTGAAGATCGGGTGGCCGCTCGTAGGGTCGGGACGTGACCAGCGAGATCACCCTCTTCGTCAACCCCACCGCGGGTCGCGGCCGGGGCGCCCATGCGGCGCAGCCGGCCGCTTCCGCGTTGCGGGCGGCCGGTTTCTCCGTGCGCACGGTGCTCGGGGAGAACGCCGGGGACGCCCTCACGCGCGCGCGTGCCGCCGTCGCGGACGGCACCGGCGCGCTGATCGCCGTCGGCGGCGACGGCATGGCGCACCTCGCGCTCCAGGCCGTTGCCGGCACGCGCACCCCGCTCGGCCTGGTCGCCGTGGGCACCGGCAACGACCTCGCCCGCGCCCTGGGCCTGCCGGTACGGGACCCGGCCGCCGCGGGACGGCGGATCGCCGGCGCCCTCAAGGGCGGCGAGCTGCCCGACATCGACCTTGGACAGGTGGGCGACCGCTGGTTCGGTACCGTCCTCGCCTCCGGCTTCGACTCCCGCGTCAACGACCGAGGCAATCGCCTGCGATGGCCCACGGGCCGCTTCAAGTACGACCTCGCCATGATCGCCGAACTGGCCGCGTTCAAGCCCTTCCCGTACCGGATCAGGCTCGACGACGGCGAGGTCCGCGAGATCGAGGCGACCCTGGTGGCGGTCGGCAACGGATCGTCGTACGGCGGCGGCATGCGGATCTGTCCCGGCGCCGACCTCACCGACGGCCTGTTCGACATCACCGTCGTCGGCGACTGCAGCCGGGCCACCCTGCTCAGGGTGTTCCCGCGCGTGTACCGGGGCACCCACGTCGACCATCCCAAGGTCACCGTGCACCGGGCGGCGAAGGTCGAGATCGGCGCGGCGGGGATCACCGGCTACGCCGACGGGGAGCCGCTCGGGCCGTTGCCGCTGACCGCGCGCTGTGTGCCGGGCGCGGTGCGGGTCGCGGGGCTCTGAAGTGCACGGACCCCGGGTTTGACAAGACGGGATCCGGATAATGATCGTCCTGTTGTCAGTGGGGCCCGGTACGCTCGAAAGCACGATGACAGAGGACCTCTCACCGGCCGAGCGGTATGCGGCTGCCCGTGTGCGGGCTGCCGAGCAGGCCACCGCGCTCGCGGGCTTCCGCGAGATGTACGACTTCGGCCTCGACCCCTTCCAGATCGAGGCCTGCCGGGCTCTTGAGGCGGGGAAGGGCGTGCTGGTGGCCGCCCCCACCGGCTCCGGCAAGACGATCGTCGGCGAGTTCGCCGTCCACCTCGCCCTGCAGCAGGGCAAGAAGTGCTTCTACACGACACCCATCAAGGCGCTGTCGAACCAGAAGTACGCCGACCTGTGCCGCCGCTACGGCGCCGACAAGGTCGGTCTGCTCACCGGCGACAACAGCGTCAACTCCGAGGCCCCGGTGGTCGTGATGACCACCGAGGTGCTGCGGAACATGCTGTACGCGGGCTCCCAGACCCTCCTCGGTCTGGGTTACGTGGTCATGGACGAGGTGCACTACCTCTCCGACCGCTTCCGCGGTGCCGTATGGGAAGAGGTGATCATCCACCTTCCCGAGTCGGTGACGCTGGTCTCGCTGTCGGCGACCGTGTCCAACGCCGAGGAGTTCGGCGACTGGCTCGACACCGTCCGCGGCGACACCGAGGTGATCGTCTCCGAGCACCGGCCCGTGCCGCTGTTCCAGCACGTGCTCGCCGGGCGGCGGATGTACGACCTGTTCGAGGAGGGCGAGGGCCACAAGAAGGCCGTCAACCCCGACCTGACGCGGCTGGCCCGCATGGAGGCCCAGCGGCCCTCGTACCAGGACCGCAGACGCGGCCGGGCGATGCGCGAGGCCGACCGCGAGCGGGAGCGCAGACAGCGCTCGCGCGTGTGGACCCCGGGCCGTCCCGAGGTCATCGAGCGGCTCGACGCCGAAGGGCTGCTGCCCGCCATCACGTTCATCTTCAGCCGCGCGGCCTGCGAGGCGGCCGTACAGCAGTGCCTGTACGCCGGCCTCAGGCTCAACGACGACGAGGCGCGGGCCAAGGTCCGTGACCTGGTCGAGGAGCGCACCGCCTCCATCCCGCACGAGGACCTGCACGTCCTCGGGTACTACGAGTGGCTGGAAGGCCTGGAGCGCGGCATCGCGGCCCACCACGCGGGCATGCTGCCGACGTTCAAGGAGGTCGTCGAGGAGCTGTTCGTACGGGGGCTGGTCAAGGCCGTGTTCGCCACCGAGACCCTCGCGCTCGGCATCAACATGCCCGCGCGGTCGGTGGTGTTGGAGAAGCTCGTCAAGTGGAACGGCGAGCAGCACGCCGACATCACGCCGGGCGAGTACACCCAGCTGACGGGGCGTGCGGGGCGCCGGGGTATCGATGTCGAGGGCCATGCCGTCGTGCTGTGGCAGCGCGGCATGAGCCCCGACCACCTCGCCGGGCTCGCCGGCACGCGCACGTACCCGCTGCGGTCCAGCTTCAAGCCGTCGTACAACATGGCGGTCAACCTGGTCGAGCAGTTCGGGCGGCACCGGTCCAGGGAGCTGCTGGAGACGTCGTTCGCGCAGTTCCAGGCCGACAAGTCGGTCGTGGGCATCTCGCGTCAGGTGCAGCGCAACGAGGAGGGTCTCGAGGGCTACAAGGAGTCCATGACCTGCCACCTCGGCGACTTCGAGGAGTACGCGCGCCTGCGGCGTGAACTGAAGGACCGTGAGACCGAGTTGGCCCGGCAGGGCACCAACCAGCGGCGTGCCGAGGCCGCCACGGCGCTGGAGAAGCTCAAGCCGGGTGACGTCATCCACGTCCCGACGGGCAAGTACGCCGGTCTGGCCCTGGTGTTGGACCCGGGCCTGCCCGCCGGGCGGTCCAACGGACACCGGGGGTTCGAGCAGCATGACGGGCCCCGGCCGCTGGTGCTGACCGCCGAACGGCAGGTCAAGCGGCTGGCGTCGATGGACTTCCCCGTGCCGGTCGAGGCGCTGGACCGGATGCGGATCCCCAAGTCCTTCAACCCGCGCTCGCCGCAGTCGCGTCGGGACCTGGCCTCCGCCCTGCGGACCAAGGCCGGGCACATTCCGCCGGAGCGGGCCCGTAAGAAGCGGGCGGAGGCCGCCGACGACCGTGAGATCGCCCGGCTGCGGACCGCGATCCGGGCGCACCCGTGCCACGGGTGCGACGACCGGGAGGACCATGCGCGGTGGGCCGAGCGGTATCACCGGCTGCTGCGGGACACCTCGCAGCTGGAGCGGCGCATCGAGGGGCGCACGAACACGATCGCGCGGACCTTCGATCGCATCGTCGCGCTGCTGACCGAGCTCGACTATCTGCGGGCCGACGAGGTCACCGAGCACGGCAAGCGGCTGGCGCGGCTCTACGGCGAGCTCGATCTGCTGGCCAGTGAATGTCTGCGGGCCGGGGTCTGGGAGGGGCTTGCTCCTGCGGAGCTCGCTGCTTGTGTCTCGGCGTTGGTGTATGAGGCGCGGGTCGGTGACGATGCCATGGCGCCGAAGGTGCCGTCCGGCAAGGCGAAGGCCGCGCTGGGGGAGATGGTGCGGATCTGGGGGCGGCTGGATGCGCTTGAGGAGGACTTCCGGATCACGCAGACCGAGGGGGTCGGGCAGCGGGAGCCGGATCTCGGATTCGCCTGGGCCGCGTACATGTGGGCCAGTGGGAAGGGGCTCGACGAGGTGCTTCGGGAGGCTGAGATGCCGGCCGGGGACTTTGTGCGGTGGTGCAAGCAGGTGATTGATGTGCTGGGGCAGATCTCGGCTGCGGCGCCTGCGAGGGAGGGGTCTTCTGTGGCCAAGGCTGCGCGGAAGGCGGTTGATCTCTTGCTGCGGGGGGTTGTGGCCTACTCGTCGGTGGGGTGACGGTTTGCTTCGCGGGTGCGGGTGCGCTGTGGCTGGTCGAGCAGTTCCCCGCGCCCCTAGGTCCGTCAGTGTCCCGTGTGTTCGAGATAGTTCCGCCAACTGCCGTGTCGCGTGATGTCTTCCGCGTCCGTCAAGGCGGCTGGCTCGCAGAGGAAACCTGGGGCCCTGCTTCCGTCCGACAGTTCCACGCTGCCCAGGGTCATCGGCCTCGGGAGCGTGGACAGGAGGCGGCCCAGGCCCTCTGCCGGGAGGCGCCAGATCTCTGTCTCGATCGCGGCTCCCTGCTCGCCTACGTGCACCAAGCCCGGCTTCGGTGGCGTCGTGCGCAGGGCATGGAGGTGATAGGCCGCGGCCGTCGTGGTCGTGCGTTCCAAGCGGGCGCCCAGTGACAGGAGTTGGGGGTTCAGGGGCTGGCCCGACAGGTGGGCCCCTACCACCGCCAGCCTCGTCTCCGGCTGGAGCAGGGCGGCCAGCCTCGCCAGGCGTTCGTCCGTGAAGGCCGGGCCGATCAGCATCACGCCGAACGGGAGGCCGTTGACCTCGCCCGCCGGTGCTGCCACCGCTGCCAGGTCGAAGAGGTTGGTGGAGTTGGTGAAGCGGCCCAGGCGGGCGTTGCTGGACAGGGGGCCCGCGGCCACCTCCGCGAGAGTGGGGTGGCCCGGGGTCGTGGGGAGCAACAGGGCGTCCGCGTCGGACAGTTCGGTCAGGGCGCGGGTGCGGAGGGCCGCCAGGCGGTCCATGTCGGCGTAGAGCTGGTGGGCCGGGATGTCGCGGGCGCGGGTGATGATGCCGGCGACGGTCGGGTCCAGGCCCTCGCCGCCCTCTGTGAGCAACTTGTCGACAAAGCTCCCCACCGCCGTGTAGCGCTCGGCCACGAACGCGCCCTCGTAGAGCATCGCGGCCGCCTCGGTGAACGGGGTCAGGTCGAGGGTGCGGATCTCGGCGCCGGCAGCCGCCAGCCGCGCCACTGCCGCCTCGTAGGCCTCCGCCCAGCCCTCGTCCAGTTCGCCGAGCTGGGCCACTGGAGGCACTGCGATTCGCCACGGGCCCGGTGCCCGGCCGGGGAGCGGCGGGGGTGTGGCTGTCGTCATGTGGGCGAGCGCCTGTTCCGCCTCGGGGAGGGTGCGGGCGAAGACCGTCACGCAGTCCAGGGAGGCGCAGGCCGGGACCACGCCGGTCGTCGGGACCAGGCCTCGGGTGGGCTTGAGGCCGACGATGCCGTTGAAGGCGGCCGGTACCCGGCCCGACCCGGCCGTGTCCGTGCCCAGGGCGAAGTCGACCAGGCCGAGGGCCACCGCGACGGCCGAGCCCGAGCTGGAGCCGCCGCTGATGCGGGACGGGTCGTGGGCGTTACGGACGGCGCCGTGCGGGGAGCGGGTGCCGACCAGGCCGGTGGCGAACTGGTCCAGGTTCGTGGTGCCCAGCACGATCGCGCCCGCCGCGCGGAGGCGGGCCACGACGGGCGCGTCCTCGTCGGGGTGGTAGGCGTACGCCGGGCAGCCCGCGGTCGTCGGCAGGCCCGCCACGTCGATGTTGCCCTTGGCGGCGAACAGGCGGCCGGCGAGGGGGAGGTACGCGCCGCCGGCCACGCGGGCATCCAGGGCGCGGGCCTCGGCCTCGACCTCCGCCTGCGCCCGCAGGTCGATCCAGATCTCGGGGCGGTCCACGGCCTCGATACGGGCGTAGGCGGCGCGGACGCGGGTGAGGGCGTCGGTCATGCTGTTCCTCGTTTCAGTTCGCGGGGCCGAGGACCAGCAACGCCGTCCCCGCTTCCACCTGGTCGCCCGGTCTGGCCAGGATCTCCGTCACCACGCCGTCGACCGGCGCGTGCACCCTGGACTCCATCTTCATCGCCTCCAGCGCGAGGAGCGGCTGACCGGCCGTCACCTCGTCGCCGGGTGAGACATTCAACTGCCATACGGAGGCGGCGAATTCGGCCTCGACCAGGTGTCCTCCCGCCGGGACCGTCACCTCCGCCGGGGGAGCCGGCGGTGCCGCCGCGGCCTCCGCCCTGGTGAACTCGCCCGCGGCCTCCCACGCGTCCCGTTCCGCGGCGAACGCCGACTGCTGCCTGGTCCTGAACTCGCCTATGGAATCGGCGTTGTCGGAGAGGAAGGCCTGGTAGTCGGCGAGGGAGAAGGTGCCCTCGTCGATGCGGGGCACGAAGCGGCCGGAGGTGATGTCCGCCCGCAGGTCGAGGAGTTCGTCCGCGTCGACCGGGTACCACTTGATCCGGTCGAAGAAGCGCAGCAGCCAAGGGGACCCGGGCTCGAACGCGCCGCGCTGTTGCCATCCCGACCACACCTGGGTCGTACGGCCCACGAACTGGTAGCCGCCGGGGCCCTCCATGCCGTAGATGCAGAGGTAGGCGCCGCCGATGCCGACCGAGTTCTCCGCGGTCCAGGTGCGGGCCGGGTTGTACTTGGTCGTCACCAGGCGGTGACGGGGGTCGAGGGGGGTGGCGACCGGGGCGCCCAAGTAGACGTCTCCCAGGCCCAGTACGAGGTACTCCGCGTCGAAGACCGTGCGGTAGACGTCGTTCACCGAGTCGAGGCCGTTGACGCGGCGGATGAACTCGATGTTCCACGGACACCAGGGCGCGTCGTCGCGCACGCCCGCCATGTAGCGGGCGATCGCCTCCCGGGTCGCCGGGTCGTCCCAGGACAGCGGGAGGTGGACGGTGCGGGAGGGCACGACCAGTTGGTCCGTCGGAGGGAGCCCGTCGACGATCTCCCGTACGGCGGCGAGGAGTTCGTGCTGGGGCAGGCGCCGCGGGTCCGTCTGGATCTGGAGGGAGCGGATGCCCGGGGTGAGGTCGGTGACCCCGTCCAGAACCGCCTCGGCCACCGCTTCCATCAGGGCGTGGACGCGCATGCGCAGCGCCAGGTCCAGCTGCATCGGCCCGAACTCGACGAGCAGGTTGTCGTCGCCGCTGCGGCGGTAGGTCACATCGCCGTCGCGGGCGAGGATGCCGCCGTCCACGATCTCCGGTCGGGGTGAGCCGTCGACGTCCACCGGTACGAAGCGGACCGTGTCGCCCGGCCGCAGCTGGCCCAGCTTCCAGCGCTCGGCGCTCAGGACCGTCGCCGGGCACACGAAGCCGCCAAGCGAGGGGCCGTCCGGGCCGAGCAGCACCGGCATGTCGCCGGTGTAGTCGACGGCGCCGACCGAGTACGGGGTGTCGTGGATGTTGGACGGGTGCAGGCCCGCCTCGCCGCCGTCGGTGCGGGCCCAGCGGGGCTTCGGGCCGACGAGCCGGACGCCGGTGCGCGCCGAGTTGAAGTGCACCTTCCAGTCGGCGGCGTAGAAGTCGCGGATGTCGTCCTCGGTGAAGAACTCCGGTGCCGCGTGCGGGCCTTCGACGGCGGCGATGTGCCAGGTCGAGCCGTACGACGGCCGGTCGGTGACCGGCGTGCCGGTGGTGACCGACCCTCCGTGCAGGACGTCGCCGGTGCGCAGCGCCCTGCCGCCGTGCCCGCCGAAGCGGCCCAGCGTGAAGGTGCTCGCGCTGCCGAGGAACGCGGGGACGTCGAGGCCGCCGGCGAAGAGGACGTAGGTGCGCAGGCCGTGCTCGGTGGGCGCGCCCACGGCCAGCAGCGACCCGGCGGGTAGCGTCACCGGCTCCCACTGCGGGACCGGTACGCCGTCCACGGTGACCTCGGCGGGGGCGCCCGTGACGCACACGGTGGTCGGGTGGGTGAACCTCAACGACGGTCCCTGGAGGGTGCATTCGAGGCCGGGCGCGCCTTCGTGGTTGCCGAGCGCCTGGTTGCCGAGCCGGAAGGCGCGGTCGTCCATCGGGCCGCACGGGGGTACGCCGACCTGCCAGTAGCCGGTGCGGCCGGGCCAGTCCTGCACGGTGGTGAGGGTGCCGCCGGAGACGACCTCGATGCGTGGGGTGGGGTCGGTGATGCCGGCCAGGGTCGCCGTCGAGTGCGTCGCCCGGGTGAAGCGCGGGTCGGCGAGGGCGGCGCGGACCAGGCCCAGGTTGGTCTCGATGCCGTCGACGCGGGTGCGGGCCAGCGCCTCGTCGAGGCGGCGCAGCGCGTGGGCGCGGTCGGAGCCGTACGCGATGACCTTCGCGAGCATCGGGTCGTACGACGTCGTCACCTCGGTGCCCGTCTCCACCCAGCCGTCGACGCGGACGCCCGGCGGGAACTCGACCCGCGTCAACAGGCCGGCGCTGGGCCGGTGTTCGCGGGAGGGGTCCTCGGCGTAGACGCGGGCCTCGACGGCGTGGCCGCGCGGGGGGCCGGGGTCGCGGACGACGTCCGTCTCGCCGCGGGCCAGCCGCAGCATCCAGGCGACCAGATCGACGCCGTAGATCTCCTCGGTGACCGGATGCTCCACCTGGAGGCGGGTGTTGACCTCCAGGAAGTAGGCCTCTTCGCGGGCGGCGTCGTAGACGAACTCGACGGTCCCGGCGGAGCGGTAGCCGACGGAGGCGCACAAGTCACGGGCGCTGGAGGCGAGTTGCTCGCGCACGTGGTCGGGGAGGCCCGGGGCCGGTGCCTCTTCCAGGACCTTCTGGTTGCGGCGTTGCAGGGAGCAGTCGCGGTCGCCGAAGGTGACGACCCGGCCCTCGCCGTCGCCGAAGACCTGGACCTCGACGTGGCGGGCGTGCTCGACGAGGCGTTCCAGGAAGACGCCCGCGGAGGAGAAGGAGGCGGCGGCGACGCGCTGCACGCGGTCCCAGGCATCCTCCAAGTCCGCCCTGGAGCGACATGCCGACATACCGATGCCGCCGCCACCGCCGGTCGCCTTGAGCATGACCGGGTAGCCGATCGCCGACGCCCGCGCGAGGGCCTCGTCCAGCGAGGCCAGCAGGCCCGTCCCGGGTGCCAGCGGCACCCCCGCCGCCTCGGCCGCCGCCCGCGCGGTGTGCTTGGCGCCGAACAGCTCCAGCTGCTCCGGCGTCGGGCCGACGAAGACGATCCCGGCCTCCTCGCAGCGCCGCGCGAAGTCGGCGTCCTCGGACAGGAAGCCGTACCCGGGGTGGATGGCGCCCGCGCCGGTGTCCTTCGCCGCCCTCAGGACCAGGTCGGCGTCGAGGTACGACTCCTTGGCGGGTGCGGGCCCCAGCCGTACGGCCGTGTCGGCGAGCCGGACGTGGGCCGCCGAGCGGTCCGGGTCGGAGTACACGGCGACCGTGCGCAGGCCCAGCTCCCGAGCCGTGCGGATGATCCGTACCGCGATCTCGCCGCGGTTCGCGACGAGCAGCGTGTCGAAGCTCATCCGGCGGCCCCGATCGTCATCTCGACCGCCGTCGGCTCGAAGCCGTTGCAAGGGTTGTTGATCTGGGGGCAGTTGGAGACGAGGACGAGGACGTCGCACTCGGCGCGCAGGGTGAGGGAGAGACCCGGCGCCGAGAGGCCGTCGACGATCCCGAGCGTGCCGTCCTTCTCGACCGGCACGTTCATGTACCAGTTGATGTTGGAGACCAGGTCGCGCTTGCCGAGGCCGTGCCGGGCGCCCTCGGCGAGGAAGTTGTCCACGCACGCGTGCTGGGACCAGGTGTGGTGGCCGTAGCGGAGGGTGTTGGACTCCTTGGAGCAGGCGCCGCCGACCGTGTCGTGGCGGCCGACGTCGTCGGCGACGACCGTCATCAGCGGCGTGTGCTCGTTCGACATCAGCACGCTGCCGGTGGTGAGGAAGATGTTGCCCTGGGCGTGCAGGGTGTCCGGCGCGCTGTAGCGGACGGACGTGTCGTGGGCGTCGTAGACGAGGAAGTCGACGGCCTGGTTGCCGTGCAGGTCGGTGATGGTGAGGGTCTCGCCCGCGCGGACGACGGAAGACCAGGCGGCCCGGGCCGGTACGACGGTCTTGGCGGGAACCGTGGACGTCATGCGAGCCCCCTTGCGGCGAGGAATTCGGCGGTGTTGAGGAAGGCGCGGCGGCCCTCGGGCGTGGCGTCCCGCAGGGGGTCGCCGGGCGCGGTCGGCGCGGCCCGCCAGGCGAGGACCTCCAGCGGGGTGCTGACGTAGTCGGGGCGCGGGTCGGCCGGGTGCGGGACGTTGGCGATCAGCACGGTGACGTCCTGCTCGGTCCGCAGGGTGACGCTGCCGCCGGGACCGGCCGAGCCGGTGAAGTCCAGGGCGCCGTCCTCGCGGACCTCGACGCCCTGGAAGAAGGAGAGCGACGGGGGCAGATCGCGGGGAGCGAGGCCGTTCTTGGCCGCCGCCAGCTTGAACAGCTCGCGGCCGGCGGGGGAGGGGGACTGCGGGGTGCCGTCGCCGTAGCGTTTCGTGTTGCGTACGAGGGTGGAGGTGCCGCACAGCGCGTCGTGCCGGCCCGAGCTGTCGGCGACCACGGTCGCGAGGACGCGGCCCTGGTCGGACAGGAGAAGCTGGCCTTCGCCGAGGTAGGCGTTCCACTGCACCTTCACCGTGTCGGCGACGTTCAGCCGTTCCCAGGGGCGGTCCGCCGCGTACAGCAGGAGGTGGGCGCAGGCGTCGCCGCGCAGGTCGGTCAGGCGCAGCTCGGTGCCGCGGGCGAGCACCCGGTGGGTGTAGTTGCCGCCCGCGACCGTCTCGGCCCACACCAGATGGCCCGCCTCGCAAGGGGGCTCGGGCCAGTCGGCGGCCGGCACCACCGGCATGGCCTCGGTGCGCGTGCCCTCCTGGGCGCGGGCGTGATCGCGCGCTCCGTACGTGGTCGCTGTCGCCATCGCGGGACCTCCGGCTCCGGGAAACTTCGTGAGGGGCTTCATGCGGGGGTATTTCTGTCGTGCGACAGAAATTAGGGGCCGGTCGGGTCGCGGGGGTTGCCCGGGTGTTGCGGGGCGGTTACCGAGGGCTCACCCCGGCGGCCCCGTCGACGCGTGGATCACCAGGTGGCGCCCTGTGCGAGGATCGAACGCATGGGAGCGACAGGTGGGCGACGGGTCGGCAGGCCGCGGGCCGCGCAGCGGGCGGACAGCGGTCTCGAACCGCGGGCCGAACTCCTCGACGCCGCCGCCGAGTTGTTCACCACCCGCGGCTACGCGGCCACCACCACCCGCGCGGTCGCCGAGCGCGCGGGCATGCGGCAGGCCTCCATGTACCACTACGTCTCCGGCAAGGAGGAACTGCTCGCCCAGCTCCTGGAGTCCACGGTCACCCCGTCCCTGGGCTACGCCCGTGAACTCCTCGCCGACGACGCGACACCGGCCGCGGACCGGCTCTGGGAGCTGTGCCGCGCCGACGTCGAGCTGCTGTGCGGCGGCCCGCACAACCTCGGCGGCCTGTACCTGCTGCCCGAGGTGCGCGCCGAGCGGTTCGCCGGGTTCCGCGCCGTGCGCGCCGAACTCAAGGACGCCTACCGGCAGTTGCTCGCCGCGACCGAGGCCGGCGGCGGGCTCGCCAAGAGCGAGCTCGACCTGCGCACCGACCTGGTCTTCGGGCTGATCGAGGGCGTCATCCTCGTCCACCGCTCCGACCCCGAACGCCCGGTGTCGGTGTTCGCGGAGGCGACGGCCGACGCGGCGCTGCGCATCGCCGGGATCTGAACCCCGTATCGGAAACGGGCCTTCACCCGTCACGGTGAGTGGCTTTCGCATGCCTGTACGCCGTGACGCACCGTGTGCGAATGGCGGCTCAGCGTGCAAATGGAGCCGAGGGTACTCCTCTCGCGGGGGCGATTTCAGGTGCTTGCTGAATATGACACGGCGATGATCCGGTCGGACTAAGCTCGCCCGCAGCGCACCGAGTTGAGATGTATTCGGGCGCTTGTTCCCTAGAAATGCGCCTCCCAGCCGATATGTTTCAGAGGGCCCACATGGTGAGTGTTCAATCCCCACCCGGACGCCGTGAACTTCCCTACGCGCGCGTGCTGTTGCTGCCCGCGATACTGATGGCGGCGGCGACCGGAGCCGCAGCCGCCGCCGTGTCGGAGCCCGCCCGTACGGCCGTCGGCTGGTGCGGCGGCGTCGCCATGCTCCTGGTGCTCGCGGTGGCGACCGAAGCGGTACGCCGCGGCCGGGCCCTGCGTGACCTGCGGGCCGAGCACGCCGGTCACACTGCGTATCTGGAACGCCGGGTCGCCTCCCACGAGGCCGAACTGATCCGCTTCGCCAAGGAGATCGTGCCCAACGCGATCCACCGGTTGCGATCCGGAAATTCGCCCGGTGAGGTGATTCGCCGGATCGGCGACATCGACCCCTCCTACCGCGAACTGCCCGAGTCACAGCTGAGCGTGCTCCACACGATCCTCCAGATCATCGACAGCGAGGAAGCCCTGCGCGACTCCGCACAGCGCAACTTCGTGAGCATCGCCCGCCGCGTCCAGGCCATCGTCCACCAGCAGAACAACGAACTCCGGGAGATGGAGGAGGACCACGGCCGCAACCCCGAGGTCTTCGACGACCTCCTGCGCATCGACCACGGCACCGCGCTGATCGGCCGCCTCGCCGACTCCATCTCCGTGCTCGGCGGCGGCCGCCCCGGCCGCCAGTGGCCCGACCCCGTCCCGCTCTACAGCGTGCTGCGCGGCGGTATGTCCCGCATCCTCGAGTACCGCCGCATCAAGCTGGACTCCATCGCCCAGGTCAACATCCGCGGCATCTCCGTCGAACCGGTCATCCACGCCGTCGCGGAACTCATGGACAACGCCACCCGCTACTCGCCGCCGCAGACCAAGGTCCACGTCACGGCGACCGAGGTGCAGACCGGCGTCGCCGTCGAGATCGAGGACGCCGGCGTCAGCTTCAGCGAGGAAGCACGCAACAAGGCCGAGGGCATGCTGGAGCGGGCCAAGGCCGGCGTCGACCTCCAGGACCTCGGCGACACCCCGCGCCTCGGCCTGGCCGTCGTAGGACGCCTGTGCACACAGTTCAACATGCAGGTCTCGCTGCGCAGTTCGGCATATGGCGGGGTCCGCGCCGTGCTCATCGTGCCGCGCGAGATGATGACCGAGGAGCCCGCTCCCGGACTCGCCCACGGCATCGGCGCCGGTGCCGTACCGAAGACCGAAGGTGCGCTCGAAGGTCCCAAGCGCGCACCCAAGAGGCGGCGCCCCACCAGCCCCCGCATCCCGGCCCATGTGTCCATGGAGGACGAGGTCCCCGAGGTGACCGAATGGACCGCGGGCGGGCTGCCGCAGCGTCGCAGCCGGGTCAAGATCCCGCTCAGCCAGCGGCTCGCCGAACAGGCCGCCATCGAGAAGGCCGAGCGCGAGGGCAAGCCGTCCATCTGGTCGACATCCGCACCCGCCCCCGAGCCGGACGAGAAGGAACCCGCACCCGGCCTGTGGGTCGAAGCGTTCTGGAACGGACTCAAGGGCGCCCCGGACCCGACCGCAGTCACCCAGCAGACCACTGAGCCGGCCCGCATCGAGGCCGACGACGAGAGGGACCATAAGTGATCCAGCAGCGCGCCAACTTCGACTGGATGCTCAAGGATCTCGCCGATGGCGTACCGGGCATCGAGATGATCGTGGTGCTCTCCGCCGACGGCCTGCGCATCGCCCGCCACGGCGGCGACCCGGACGCCGCCGATCGCGTCGCCGCGGCCTGCGCCGGGCTCCAGAGCCTGGCCGGTGCCGTGGCCCACGAGATCCCGGGCAGCGACGGCCGGATGAAGATGGTGCTCATCGAGATCAACGGCGGCTACTTCTATCTGATGGCCGCGGGCGCCAACGCCTACCTCGCGGTCCTGTCCGACGTGGTCGCCGAACCGGGTCTGATGAGCAACAGAATGGCCGACCTGGTGGTCCGGATCGGGGCCCATCTCACCAGCCCGCCCAGGCGCAACGGCCAGACCGTATGACTCCTCCGCAACGCCAGCGGCGACTCCCCAGCCCCGAACTCGTCGAACCGGTCGCCAAACCCGAGGGGGCGGGCGGCGGGAAGCGCCCGCCCGAACGCCTCTACGTGGTCGCGGGACCGGACGGCGAACGCGCCGACCTCGACCTCGTCACGTTAATCGTGGCGCGCGCCGACCCCCCGCCCTCCGCGACGCCCGAGCAGACGGCGATGCTCCGGCTCACCACGGCCCCCCTGTCGGTGGCCGAGCTCTCGGCCTATCTCAACCTGCCGTTCAGCGTGGTGACCGTACTGATCACCGAGATGCTGACGGCCGGACTGGTGCAGGCGCGCGCCCCGATCGTCCGGCAGGCGCTCCCCGACCGTTCCCTTCTCGAAGCGGTGATGCATGGACTTCAAAGGCTCTGACACCATCCCCGGACCACGAACAGAGGATCATCTGCCGCACACGGCCCAGGCCGCGGTGAAGATCGTGATCGTGGGCGGCTTCGGAGTCGGCAAGACGACGATGGTCGGCTCGGTCAGCGAGATCAGGCCGCTGACCACCGAGGAAACCATGACGCAGGCCGGTATCGGTGTCGACGACAACTTCGGCTCCGACACCAAGACGGCCACCACCGTCGCCATGGACTTCGGCCGGATCAGCATCACCGACCAGCTCGTGCTGTACCTGTTCGGCACCCCCGGCCAGGAACGCTTCTGGTTCCTGTGGAACGGTCTGTTCGAAGGCGCGCTCGGCGCGGTGGTGCTCGTCGACACCCGCCGCCTGGAGGTCAGCTTCGACGTCATAGGGCGGCTGGAGGAGCGCGGCGTGCCCTTCGTCGTCGCCGTCAACAGCTTCCCGGACGGGCCGCGTTACCCCATCGCGGACCTGCGCACCGCGCTCGACCTGGCCCCGGACATCCCCATCATGGAGTGCGACGCGCGCCGCCGGGCGTCCAGCCGCGACGTGCTGATGACCCTGATGCGCTTCCTGCACTCGCTCGCCATGACCGGCGCGCTCACCTGACGCCCGACCCCTGACGGGCGCCGCCCCCCGACCTCAACTCCCCTGCAACCGGATCCACTTCGGAGCGACCACAGTGACGCCTGAACCCCACTCCCTGACCGGGGCCGGCCCCCTCGCCGGCCCACCCCCCGGCTGCCCCGCCCACGGCCGCGGCCCCGGGGGGCTGCACCGGCTGTACGGCCCCGACGCGGAGGACCTCGAAGGGCTCTACGAGAAACTCCGCGAGGAACACGGCCCGGTGGCGCCCGTACTGCTCCACGACGACGTCCCCATGTGGATCGTCCTCGGCCACGCCGAGAACCTCCATCTGGTCGGCACGCCCTCGCACTTCTGCCGCGACAGCCGCATCTGGACCCCGCAGATCGAGGGCATGGTCAAGCCCGACCACCCGATGATGCCGCACATCGCCTGGGCGCCCATCTGCTCCTACGCCGAGGGCGACGAGCATCTGCGGCTGCGCGGCGCGGTCACCGGCGCCATGTCGACCATCGACTACCGCGCCATCCGCCGTCACATCAACCGCCACACCCAGCGCCTGGTCAACGAGTTCTGCGAGACCGGCAGGGCCGACCTGATGAGCCAGTTCGCCGAGCACCTGCCGATGGCCATCCTGTGCGAGATCCTCGGCATGCCGGACGAGTACAACGACCGGCTCGTCCAGGCCACCCGCGACCTCCTCAAGGGCACCGAGACCGCCAACGCCAGCCAGGGGTACGTCATGGGCGTCCTCCAGCGGCTCGCCGAACGCCGCCGCAAGGACCCGCAGGACGACTTCGCCAGCCACCTCGTCCTGCACCCGGCGAAACTCACCGACGACGAGGTCACCACCCACCTCTGGCTCGTCCTCATGGCCGCCTACGAGGCCACGGTCAACCTCATCGGCAACGTCATCCGCGTGGTCCTCACCGACCCGGGCTTCCGCGCCCGGCTCAACGGCGGCCAGATGACGGTCCCGCAGGCGGTGGAGCAGTCCCTGTGGGACGAGCCGCCGTTCAGCACCGTCTTCGCCTACTACGCCAAGCAGGACACCGAGTTGGGCGGCCAGCGCATCCGCAAGGGCGACGGCCTGCTGTTCGGCATCGCGCCGGGCAACGTCGACCCCCGGGTACGTCCCGACCTCGACGCCAACATGCAGGGCAACCGCTCCCACCTCGCCTTCGGCGGCGGCCCGCACGAGTGCCCCGGTCAGGACATCGCCCGTGGCATCGCCGACACCGGTGTCGACGCGCTGCTGATGCGGCTCCCGGACGTCCAACTCGACTGCGACGAGGACGAGCTGGAGTGGCGGCAGTCGATCTCCTCGCGGCATCTGGTGGAACTGCCCGTCCGGTTCGAGCCCAAGCCGCAGCAGGACATCATGCAGAAGCCGGGCCACGCGCCGGTGCCGCAGCAGCGGCCGGCGTGGCAGCTCGGCACGGAACCGCCGGAGCCGGCAGCTCCCGTGGCGCCGGTGGCGGCGGAGCCCCGGCCGGCCGCGCCCCCGGCGCCGCAGCCGCCCCTGCCGACGCCCGAGCCCGCGCGGCCGAGGGGCGCCTGGCAGCGGTTCCTGCGCTGGTGGCGGGGCTACTGACCGGCCCAGTCCGCGTAGGAGAACCAGGCCTGCAGCGTCGCGGCGCTGCGGAACCGGTGCTCGACCCCGGTGACCGGATCGGTGAACTCCAGTGAGCGTGCCAGCAGTTGCAGCGGTCGCCGGAAGTCACCGGCCGGCACGGCGTCGGCCACCACGGGGTACAGCGGATCACCGAGGATGGGCAGGCCCAGGGCGTTCATGTGGACGCGCAGCTGATGGGTCTGCCCGGTGGCGGGCAGCAGCCGGTACCAACCCAACTCGCCTCGGTGGTCGATGAGTTCGACCCGGCTTATGGCGTTGGGCTCGCCCGCCACCTCATAGGCGGCCAGCACCCCGCGCTCCTTCACGATCCGGCTGCGCACGGTCCGGGGGAGGGCGAGCGAGGGATCGTACGCCGCCACCGCCTCGTACTCCTTGCGGACCCGCCGCTCGGCGAACAGGGTCTGGTAGGCGCCCCGTTCGCCGGGGCGGACCGTGAACAGCACGAGGCCGGCGGTGAGGCGGTCGAGCCGGTGGGCGGCGCCGAGCGTCGGGATGCCCAGCTCCCGGCGCAGCCGGGCGAGCGCGGTCTCGGTGACATGGCTGCCGCGCGGGGTGGTGGCCAGGAAGTGCGGCTTGTCCGCGACGACGATGTGCTCGTCCCGGTGGACGACCGTCAGCGGGAACGGCACGACCGGCTCGTACGGCAGCTCGCGGTGGAACCACACGTACATGCCCGGGACGTACGCCGCGTCGGGCGGCACGGCCCGGCCGTCCGCGTCGACGACCTGCCCCGCCGTGAACATCCCGTCGACGACCCCGGCCCCCGCCCCGCTGAGCCGCTCCACGAGGTGCTCCCGGACCGTGGTCCACGGCCCCTCGGGGGGCAGCCGCACGCGCACCGGGTCCACCCCCTCGCGCTGGGGGAGGGGAGAGGGCGGAATCCGGTTCTTGCGTCTCATCACCGGCCAGGGTAGATCGTCACGCCGGGGCGACGGCCTCCGCGGCGACCGGCGTACGGGCCTTGTAGGCCCGGTAGGCCACGCCCGCCGCGACGGTCACGCCGAGGAACAGCACCGTGAACCACTGGAACCACCAGTGACCGCCCGCCGGGTCGTACACCGCCGCCCGCGGCCAGGCCAGGTTCACGGCCATGAGGAGGCCGTAGAGCAGGGCCAGGGCGTTGACCGGGACGCCCCAGCGGCCCAGGGAGAACAGGGGCGCGCCCGTCTCGTCCGTGCCGTCGGTGGTGAACCGGCCGCGCAGGCGGGTGACCAGGAGCGGGCCGGTGACCATCGCGTACGCCAGGTACAGCATCACGATGCAGGTCGTGCCGATGGCCAGGAACGCGTCCGGTGAGGCGAAGTTCAGCAGGAGCAGGGCGGCGGCGAGGACGCCGACGACCAGGGCGGGCGCGGTCGGCATACCGGTGCGGGAGTTGACCCGGGCGAGCCGTGCCGAGAAGGGCAGCTGGCCGTCGCGGGCCATGGAGAACAGCATCCGGCAGGCCGCCGTCTGGATCGCCAGGGTCGCCACCGCGATCGCCACCACCACGTCGGCCAGCAGCACCTTGCCGACCCCGTCGCCCAGGCTGCTGGTGAGGACGTAGCTCAGCCCGTCCACCGCGAGGTGCCCGTCGGTGAGGCTGGGCGCCGCCAGCAGGCCGCCCAGCACGATCAGCCCGCCGAGCAGCCCCGCCGCGCCCAGCGCGGTGAGGATCGTCCGGGGAGCGGTGCGCCGCGGATTATGCGTCTCCTCGCTCATCTCGCCCGCGCTGTCGAAGCCGATCATCACGTACGCCGCCGTGAACGAACCGACCAGCAGCGCCCCGAACAGGCCGCTCTGCGCCGCGCCCTCGGTGTGGAAGGTGATGCCCGGCGTGCGCTCGGAGTGCGTGAGCAGCAGGACGACGATGAGGACGGCGCCGATGATCTCGGCGGTCACGCCGACCCGGTTGACGACCGACATCACGCGGTTGTCCAGGATGTTCACCAGCGTCGTCAGCGCCAGCAGGATCACGCCCAGCACCGCCGCGTTCGCCGCGCCGTCCGTGGACGTCACCGCCGGGTCGGTGCCGACGAGTTGGAAGCCGGACCAGATCGCCGGGAGCACCAGCTGCAGGGCCAGGGCCGCCGCCGCGACCACCACGATCTGCCCGATCACCATGATCCAGCCGGCGAACCAGCCGAAGGTGAGGTTCGACAGCCGGGACGACCACTGGTAGATCGCGCCCGAGATCGGATAGCGCGCCGCCAGCTCCGCGAAGCAGGCGGCCACCATCAGCTGCCCGAGCAGCACCGCGGGCCAGGCCCAGAAGAAGACGGGGCCGCCGAACGCGTACCCGAAGGCGAAGAACTGGAAGACGGTCGTCAGGACGGAGATGAAGGAGAACCCGGCCGCGAACGAGGCGTATCTGCCGAGGCTGCGGTGCAGCTCCTGGCGGTAGCCGAACTCGGCGAGGGAGCGGTCGTCGGGGGAGTGCGGTGGATCGGGGTGGACGTCGGACGGGGTGGTGGTCGTCACGGAGGCACCTGCCTTCGACGTGGAATTCCTGTCAGGCGACAGAAATTAAGGAGAGGCTGTTTCGCCCCGATGACGCGGCCATGTCGAGGACGGTCCCAACTCCTCACGCCCTTGCGTGGAGCGCTCAAACGCGATACATCGTGTCTATTGACGGCTCTCCGTAGATCGCGATATGTTCGGCTACGGATATTCGGATGCGGGTGAGGATGCGAGGTGGATCGGGACCATGCGGCGACGCAAGCTCCGCAACCCCCTGGCGCTCGCCGTGCTGGCGACGCTGTGGCAGAAGCCGATGCATCCCTACGAGATCGCCCAGACCCTGCGCCGCCAGGGCAAGGACTCCAGCACGAAGATCAACTACGGCTCGCTCTACACGGTCGTGCAGAGCCTCGAGAAGCACGGCTTCGTCGAGGTCACGGACGTGGAGCGACAGGGCAACCGCCCCGAGCGCACGGTGTACGGCATCACCGCGGCCGGCCGCCAGGAGACCACCGAGTGGATGTCGGACCTGGTCGCCTACCCGGCCAAGGAGTACCCGATCTTCGAGACCGCGCTCTCGCTGCTCGGCGTGCTGCACCCGGACGACGTGGTGACCCTGCTGGAGGAGCGGCTCGAAGCCCTGCTGGTCAAGGCGGCCGCCGACCGCGGCGCGCTGGAGAAGCTGTCGGAGACCCTGCCCCGGCTCTTCCTCGTGGAGAACGAGTTCCAGCTCCACATGGTGGAGGCGGAGGCGGAGTGGGTCCGCGGCTTCCTCGACGAACTCAAGGCGGGCGCACTGCCCGGGATCGAGGAGTGGAAAGCCCTGCACGAGACGTGATCTGAACCGGCAAGAACACAAGAACAGGCCCCGGCACGGCTGTTGCAGCAGCGGTGCCAGGGCCTCGAACCCCGAGCTGAATCCGCCGTGAGGCACATCCAGGCGATCGAGGTGCGGCACACCCAGGATAGCCCGGTGCCCCTCCAGCGGATCAGCTGTCATCCGCTCACCCAGGAGAGCACCTGCCATGAACACCCGTGCGCCCGCAGTCGAGGCGCGTCAGCTGATCAAGACCTACCCCGGTGACGTCACCGCCCTCAACGGCATGGACCTCACCGTCGAACCCGGCACGGTCTTCGGGCTCCTCGGCCCCAACGGCGCCGGCAAGTCCACCACCGTCAAGATCCTCACCACCCTGGCCCGCCCCGACTCCGGCGCCGCCACCGTCGCCGGCCATGACGTGCTGCGCCACCCGGACCGGGTCCGCCGCGCGATCGGCGTGGTCGCCCAGAACTCCGGCGCCGACCCCGTCGCCACCGGCCGCGAGAACCTCCGCCTCCAAGGGCGGCTCCACGGCCTGAAGGGCGCCGACCTCGACCGCCGGGTGACCGGGCTGCTCGACCGCTTCGCCCTCGCCGACGCGGCGAACCGCCCGGTCAAGGGCTACTCCGGCGGCATGCGACGCCGACTGGACGTGGCCCTCGGGCTGGTGCACCGCCCCCAGGTCCTCTTCCTCGACGAGCCCACCACCGGCCTCGATCCGCAGGTCCGCGGCGCGATGTGGGACGAGATCGGCCGGCTCGCCGACGAGGAGGGGCTGACCATCCTGCTCACCACGCACTACCTCGAAGAGGCCGACCGGCTCGCCGAACGCGTCGCGATCGTCGACCGCGGCCGGGTCGTCGTCGAAGGCACCCCCGACGCCCTCAAGGGCGAACTCCGCGGCGACGCCGTCCACCTGGAACTGCGCGCCACGGTCGGCGAGGCCGGCCGTACGCTGCTCAAGGGCGCCCTCGGCGGACTGCCGGGCGTGCACGAGGTGGTGGTCGACGGCCACCACGCCAGCGTCCGCGCCGACGACGGGGCGGCCGCGATGCCCACCCTGCTCGGCGCCCTGGAGCGGGCCGGGGTCGGCGTCGCCGCCGCGACCGTCGCCCGCCCCTCGCTCGACGACGTGTACCTCCGCTACACCGGCCGCCGCTACACGCAGACCGACGAACTCGTCCTCGCGGGAGGTGAGCGATGAGCACCGCCGTCTCCCAGACCTGGTACATGACGCAGCGTCAACTCATGGTGTTCGTGCGGCAGCCCGCCTTCGCCGTCATCACGCTGATCCAGCCGGTCATCTGGCTGTTCCTGTTCGGCAGCCTGTTCCGCCATGTCGTCGAGCTCGGTGGCTTCGGCACCACCTCCTACCTCGACTATCTCGTCCCGGGCGTGGTCGTGATGAGCGCGCTCAGCTCCAACATGTGGGCCGGGATGACCACCCTCGACGAGATCCAGCGCGGCACCCTCGACCGCTTCCTGACGACGCCGGTCAGCCGGGCCGCGCTGATGAACGGCAACGTCGTCAACAACGGCCTGGTCACCGCCCTGCAGTCGGTCGTCATCGTGCTGCTCGGGCTGCTGGGCGGGGCGGACTACCCCGGCGGGATCGCGGGCGTCGCGGTGCTGGTGCTCGCCTCGGTCCTGCTCGGCACGGTCTTCGGGGCGTTCTCCAACGCGCTGGGGATGCTGGTGCGGGAGCGGGAGTCGATCATCGGCATCAACACCTTCCTGCTGCTGCCGCTGACGTTCCTGTCCTCCGCCTTCATGGCACCGAGCCAGATGCCGTCCTGGATCCGGCACGTCGCCGACTTCAACCCGCTCAACTGGGCGATGGTGGCCGGTCGTTCGGCACTGTCGGAGAACCCGGACTGGGGGGCGGTGCTGGTGCGCGGCGGGGCGCTGCTGGGGCTCGCGGTGGTGGCCGTGTGGCTGTCGATACGGACGTTCAGGTCGTATCAGCGGTCGGTGTAGCGGGAAAAGCGAGGGAGGGCGCCGCGGCGCCCTCCCGAAGACCGCTCACTGCTGAGCTACGCCGCCGGCGTGCCCTCCTGCTCGCTCTCGATCCGGGCGTTCCACTCCCGCTTCGAGGCCTGCCAGCCGTCCTCGTTGTGGCCGAGCCGCCAGTAGCCGGAGATCGACAGGTCCTCGCGGGGGATCTCCCGCTCGACCCGCAGCAACTGCCGCAGCTCCTTCACGAAGTGCGCCTCGCCGTGCACGAACGCGTGCACCCGCCCCTCGGGGAACTCCAGCGCCCGCACGGCCTCGGTCAGCGCCTCGCCGACCGGGCGGTCCCCGCGGTGCAGCCAGACGACCTCCACATCGGAGTCGATCTTCTGCTCCTCCTCGGGACCGGCCACCTCGACGAAGGCGTACGCGGTGACGCCGTCGGGCAGCGCCTCCAGGGAGCGGGCGATCGCGGGCAGCGCGCTCTCGTCACCGGCGAGCAGATGCCAGTCGGCGGCCTCGTCGGGGGCGTAGGCACCGCCCGGGCCCATGAAGTGAACGGTCTCGCCCGGCTGGACCCGCATCGCCCACGGACCGGCGAGGCCCTCGTCGCCGTGGATCACGAAGTCAAGGGTCATCTCGCCGTGCTCGGCATCCCAGTGCCGGACCGTGTAGGTCCGGGTCACCGGCCACTGCTCGCGCGGGAACTCCTCGCGGATCCGCTCCACGTCGAAGGGCTCGGGGTAGACGGCACCCCCGGCCGGGAACAGCAGCTTCACGTAATGGTCGGTGCAGGTGTCCGCCGCGAACTCGGCGAGCCCCTCGCCACCGAGCACCACTCGCTGCATGTGCGGGGTCAGTCGCTCGGTGCGGACGACCTGCGCGGAATGTGGCTTGCGCGGCTTGCGTCCCGGTCGTTCTGCCATGGCGGCCTCCCTGCTTCCATGCTTAGGCTTACCTAAGTTAGCATCTCACCCCTGCGTCACGCCCCTTGTCCGAAGGCAAGATTGGGCCAAGACCGAGAACGCCGATCCCGGCCGCTGAGAAGGTAATTCGCCCAGCGGGAAAGATGATTTACGGTGCCAGGGTCGTCAGCAGCCGCTTCAGCGAGCCGCCGAGGCCCCAGCGGGCGCCCAGCTCCTCCACCGCCGCCGGGTCGCGCGGACCGCGCGGCAGGGTCGTGTCGACGTCCGGCAGCGGGACGTCGTCCGCGACCCGGACGACCTTCGGCGCCACCGCGACATACGGCCGGGACTCGTCCAGGCGCTTGCGCTGCGACGGCGTGAGCTTCGCCTTCGGGTCGTCGACCGCCGCCATGATCCCGGCCAGGTCGCCGAACTCGGCCAGCAGCTTGGCCGCCGTCTTCTCCCCGATGCCGGGCACTCCCGGCAGGCCGTCGCTCGGGTCGCCGCGCAGCAGCGCCAGATCCGCGTACCCCCGCCCGTCGACCCCGTACTTCTCGCGCAGCCACGCCTCGTCGGTGAGCTGGAGCGTGCCCACGCCCTTGAGCGGGTACAGCACGCGGATGCCGCGGGCGTCGTCCACCAGCTGGTAGAGGTCGCGGTCGCCGGTGACGATGTCGACCGGGCCCTTGGCCCGCCCGGTGAACGTGCCGATCACGTCGTCCGCCTCGTACCCGGCGACGCCCACGCGCGCGATGCCGAGCGCGTCCAGGACGGCCTCGATGACCGGCACCTGCGGCGACAGCGTGTCCGGCACCTCCTCCTCGTCCGGCCCCGCCTCGTGCTCCTCGGCGACGCGGTGGGCCTTGTAGGAGGGGATCAGGTCGACCCGCCACTGGGGGCGCCAGTCGGCGTCCATGCAGGCCACCAGCTCATCGGGGCGGTGGTCCTTGACCAGGCGGTCGATGAACTCCAGCAGCCCGCGCACGGCGTTCACCGGCGTGCCGTCCGGGGCCTTCACGGACTCCGGGACGCCGAAGTAGGCGCGGAAGTAGAGCGAGGCGGTGTCGAGAAGCATCAGTCGTCCGGTCACGCCTCGCATCATGCCGTACGGCACCGACAGTCACCCGTCGACGCGGGTCAGCAGCCAGCGCCAGCGCGGTTGTTCGGTGACGAGGGTCGCGGCGGCCAGTACGGACACCGGAACCGCCGCCCACACCGGCCAGGCCCACCACGCCGCCACCACCGCCGCGACGAGCTGCAGCAGCACCAGCAGGATCGTGACCGCGCCGGGCACCGGGACGATCACCTGCGCCTTGTCGCCCGGGGTGGAGAACACGGTCGGCAGACCGATCAGAATCGCCACCGCGAGAATCGCGAGCGCCCAGGAATGCGGGGCCAGCGCCCAGGGCGTGGCGACCCACGCCACCAGCTCCGTCGCGAAGCGCAGCGCCGACGCGCCTCTGTCGTCCGGTCGTTCCACAGTCGTCCCCCCAGCATCCATGTGAAGCGTCGACGGTGATCCTACGGACCGCAGGGGGTGATCGTACGGAATGGTTGTGAACTGAACCACTTACCGGTTTGTCCTGGTCGGCCGGGGGCAGGCGCGGCCACTGACCCCCGCCCCCGATGCAAGAGGTACGCGTGTCTTCCAGGCTTGAGGCCGAACATCTCTACAAGGTGTTCGGCAGACGACCGAGTGAGGCAGTCGAGAGGCTGCGCAGTGGAGCCGACCGGGAGGAGCTGCGCGCCGACGGCACGACCGCCGCCGTCATCGACGCCTCCTTCACCGTGGACCCGGGCCAGATCTTCGTCGTCATGGGCCTGTCCGGTTCCGGCAAGTCGACGCTGCTGCGCATGCTCAACGGGCTGCTGGAACCGACCGCGGGACAGGTCCGCTTCGACGGCCAGGACCTGACCGCCCTCGGCGCCCGCGACCTGCGCGAGGTCCGGGCCCGCAAGATCAGCATGGTCTTCCAGCACTTCGCGCTGTTCCCGCACCGCAGTGTGCTGGAGAACGCCGCCTACGGTCTCGCCGTCCAGGGCGTGGCCAAGGCCGAACGCGTCAAGCGTGCCACCGAGGCCCTGGAGCTGTGCGGCCTGGCCGGCTGGGAGAAGTCCTGGCCGGACGAGCTGTCCGGTGGCATGCAGCAGCGCGTCGGCCTCGCCCGCGCCCTGGCCACCGACGCCGACCTGCTGCTGATGGACGAGTCCTTCAGCGCCCTGGACCCGCTGATCCGCCGGGACATGCAGGACCAGCTGCTCACGCTCCAGCAGACCCTGAAGAAGACCATCGTCTTCATCACCCACGACCTGAACGAGGCCATGCGCCTCGGCGACCGCATCGCCGTCATGCGCGACGGCCGCATCGTCCAGAACGGCACCGCCGAGGACATCCTGGTCCGGCCCGCGAACGACTACGTCGCCTCCTTCACCAAGGACGTCGACCGCTCCAAGGTGCTCACGGCGTCCGCCGTGATGGACACCGACGTACGCGGCGACGAGACCGACTGCGGCTGTGCGGGCGACTGCGAGACCGTCACGCCCGACACCCCGTTCACGGAACTCTGTGCCGTCAGCGCCCGGACGACCCATCCGGTGGCCGTCGTCGACGACGAGCGGAAACTCGTCGGAGTGGTCCCGCCGCAGCGGCTGATCGGCTTCCTCGGCGAGCAGCAGGAGCGGGAGGCCGCTCATGCCTAGGATTCCGCTCGGCGACTGGGTCAACGACGCCGTCGACTGGCTGCTCGCCCACATGGGCTGGCTCTTCGACTTCCTCAAGACCGTCTTCACCAGTACCTACGACGGCATCGACGCCGTCCTCCAGGCGCCCGCACCGCTGCTCCTCGCGGGCATCTTCGCCGTGCTCGCCTTCTGGCTGCGCGGCACCCTCGCCGGTGTCCTCACTTTCGCGGGGTTCGCCTTCATCGACTCCCTCGAACTGTGGGACGACGCGATGGTGACCCTCTCGCTCGTCCTCGTCGCCACGCTCATCGCGCTGGTGGTCTCGGTGCCGGTGGGCATCTGGGCGGCCCGCTCCGAGCGGGTCGGCGCCCTGGTCCGGCCGGTGCTGGACTTCATGCAGACACTGCCCGCGATGATCTACCTCATCCCGGCGATCCTGTTCTTCGGCACCGGCGCCTCCGCGGGCATCGTCGCCACCCTGATCTTCGCGCTCGCCCCCGGCGTGCGCATGACCGAGCTGGGCATCCGCCAGGTCGACAAGGAACTGGTCGAGGCGGCCGAGGCGTTCGGCACGACTCCCAAGGACACCCTGCTGCGCGTCCAGCTCCCGCTCGCCCTGCCCACCGTCATGGCGGGCGTCAACCAGGTCATCATGCTGGGCCTGTCCATGGCCGCGATCGCCGGCATGGTCGGCACCGGCGGCCTCGGCGGCCGGGTCAACGAGGCCATCGGCCAGCTCGACGTCGGCCTCGGCTCCGAGGCGGGCGTCGCGATCGTGATCCTCGCGATCTACCTCGACCGCATGACCGGCGCCCTCGGCACCCAGGTCTCCCCGCTGGGCCGCCGCGCCGCCGCCAAGGCCCGCGCGGCACAGGGGCTGAAGATCTGGTCGTACCGCCCCCGTCCCCAGGTCGCCGTGGTCGGCATCGTGATCCTGGCCCTCGTGGCGGGCGGCATGGGCATCTTCGGCGGCAAGAGCGACAGCGCGGTCCCGGTCGCCGACGCCAAGAACGTCGGCCAGGGCGAGAAGGTCCGCATCGGCTACGTCCCCTGGGACGACGGCGTCGCCTCCACCTTCCTGTGGAAGGAGATCCTGGAGGAGCGCGGCTTCCAGGTCGAGGCCAAGCAGCTCGACGCGGGCCCGCTCTACACCTCCGTGGCCTCCGGCAACGTCGACTTCATGACAGGCGCCTGGCTGCCGACGACCCACGAGCAGTACTGGAAGAAGTACGGCGACCGGCTCGACGACCTGGGCGCCTGGTACGACAAGACGTCGCTGGAGCTGAGCGTCCCGTCGTACATGAAGGGCGTGGACTCCCTCGACGACCTCAAGGGCAAGGCCTCCGAGTTCGACGGGAAGATCACCGGCATCGAGTCCAGCGCCGGTGAGATGGCCCTGCTGAAGAGCAAGGTGCTGGGGGCGTACGGCCTCGACAAGGACTACAAGGTCGTCGACAGCTCCACGCCCGCGATGCTCGCCGAGCTCAAGCGCGCGTACAGCAAGAAGGAGCCGATCGTCGTCACGCTCTGGTCGCCGCACTGGGCGTACAACGACTACGACCTGAAGAAGCTCAAGGACCCGAAGGGGGCCTGGGGTTCCGGTGACGGCATCCACACCGTCGCCCGCAAGGGCTTCGCCGCGAAGAACCCCGTCGTCGGCAAGTGGCTCAAGGACTTCAAGCTCGACGAGAAGCAGCTCACCAGCCTCGAGGCCGAGATCAACAAGGCGGGCAAGGGCGAGCAGCAGGACGCCGTCCGCAGCTGGCTCAAGAGCAATCCGGGCGTCGTCGACAAGCTGGCCCCGGTCGCGAAGAGCGCGGCCGCGCCCGCCGAGGCCAAGAACCCGATCGACGTCGCCTGGTTCCCCTGGGACGAGGACATCGCCGTCACCCACCTGTGGAAGAACGTCCTGGAACGGCGCGGCTACAAGCTCAACCTCAAGCAGATGGACGTCGGCCCCGTCTACACCGGCCTCGCCTCCGGCGACCTCGACCTCAACTTCGACGCCTGGCTGCCGTACGCGCAGGCGAACTACTGGCAGAAGAGCAAGGACCGCCTGGCCGACCTCGGCACCTGGTACGAACCGACCTCGCTGGAGGTCGCGGTCCCGTCGTACGTCAAGGGGATCAAGACCTACGAGGACCTCAAGGGCAAGGCCGACCTCTTCGGCGGGAAGATCATCGGCATCGAACCGGGCACCGGCGAGATGAACCTCCTGAAGAACAAGGTCCTGCCCGGCTACGGCCTCGACAAGGAGTACGACGTCGTCGACGGCTCCACGCCCGCGATGCTGACCGAGCTCAAGCGCGCGTACGCTGAGAAGAAGCCGGTCGCCGTCGTGCTCTGGTCGCCGCACTGGGCGTACAGCCAGTACCACCTCACCAAGCTGACGGACGGCAAGAAGCTCTTCGGCGAGGGGAACACGATCCGCACGATCGCCAACGAGAAGTTCCCCGAGCAGTACCCGCGGCTCACCAAGTGGATCAAGGGCTTCCATCTGAGCGAGGGCGAGCTCGGCACCCTCGAGGGCGAGATCAACGCGCACGGCCAGGGCCACGAGGACGAGGCCGTGGACGCCTGGCTGAAGAAGCACCCGGACGTCGTGGAGCGGATGACACCGCGATAATCGCGACGATAAGAAATCGGACAACCACATACAGCTACGTCGTCACCTGAGCCTCATCCGGCCGTCGTGGTCAGGCCGTTCGGCCTGACGGAGGAATCCCCTCACACGGCGGCCGGAGAGCTGATCTACTGGCTTGAGTTGGCGAGATCGCCCGCACCTGGTTTACGGCAATGTGACGGGCGCGTGAAACGGTTTGCCGAACATGCGTAGGGTGCAGACAACTCAACAGAGACGTGTTCAGCGAGCGATGCCGAGCGACGAGCGAAGGAGGGAGCCGGAGCGATGGGCGACCACAAAGAACAGCCCCTGCGGGTGGGCGCGGCCGTACGGCGGCGGCGTCGCGCGCTGGAGCTCACCCTCGCCGTCGTGGCCGAGCGCAGCGGCCTGTCGGTCCCCTTCCTGAGCCAGATCGAGAACGAGCGGGCGCGCCCCAGCACCAGCTCCCTGGAGAAGGTCGCGGACGCCCTGCGCACCACCGCCGTCGAACTCCTCGCCGCCGCCGACCCGGCGTGCAGCGTCGACGTCGTGCGCGCCGACGACCCCGAGCCGGCGACGCCCGGCCCCCGGGCCCGTTCCCTGGTGCGCGGCCATCACCAGATGCACGCCCAGGAGTTCACCGGCGACCATGACGCGGGCCGTGAATTCCAGTACCGCAACGACCAGTTGATGTATGTCGCCGACGGCGCGGTGGAGATCGAGGCGGAGGGCCGGGCGTACCGGCTCGGCCGCGGCGACACGCTCTACCTCACCGGTGGCGTCCGGCACCGCTGGCGGGCGACCGTGTCGGACACCCGGCTGGTCGTCGTCGCCGTCGCGGAACACATCGAGGCGGTCCAGGACCGGCGCCGCCCGTGAGGGTCGTCTCCCTCGTCCCGTCCCTGACGGAGGCGGTGGCCGAGACCGTCCCCGGCGCGCTGGTCGGCGTCACCGACTGGTGCACGCATCCGGCCGGCCTGGACGTGACCAGGATCGGCGGCACCAAGAACCCCAAGCTCGACCGGATCCTCGACCTCGCCCCCGACCTGGTGATCGCCAACGAGGAGGAGAACCGCGCTCCCGACCTGGCGGCCCTGCGCGAGGGTGGCCTGGACGTCCTGGTGACCGAGGTGCGGACCGTCCCGCAGGCCTTCTCGGAGCTGGCGCGGGTGGTGGCGGCCTGCGGGGCGCCGGCCCGGCCGCGCTGGCTGGACGAGGCGGAGGAGACCTGGGCGACGCTGCCGCCCCCGGAGCGGCGGGTACGGGCCGTCGTACCGATCTGGCGCCGCCCGTGGATGGTGCTGGGCCGGGACACCTTCGCGGGCGACGTGCTGGCCCGCCTGGGCGTGGACCACCTGTACGCGACCCACGCCGACCGTTATCCCCGCATCCCACTGCCCGAGTTGCGGGCGTCGCGCCCCGACCTGGTGGTCCTGCCGGACGAGCCGTACGCCTTCACGGCGGACGACGGCCCGGAGGCGTTTCCCGGCATCCCCTGCGCCCTGGTCAGCGGCCGGCACCTCACCTGGTACGGCCCCTCCCTCAGGGAAGCGCCAGGGGCCCTGGCCGAGGCCCTGCGAGCAGCTCACCGCTGACGAGTCCCCGTACGGTGTGCAGGGCGGCGACACCCCAGGCGGCGACGAGGACGGCGTACAGCCCGACCGCGAGCCCGTCGAAGGCGACCAGCCCGGTGTGCCGGGCCAGCCCCTCCGCCCCGGTGACACAGGTCCCCACCGGGAACGTGAACGCCCACCAGGTCATCGCGAACCCCATGCCCGCCCGGCGGGCCCGCACGACGTGCGCGACGGCGAGCGCGCACCAGAGCAGGGCGAAGCCCATGACGGGGACCCCGTAGAGCACGGCGAGGACCGAGAAGCCGCCGCTGTACGGGGCGGGGACGACACCGGGGGCGATGTCCGCGAACTTGTCGACGGCGGTGGTGGACTGCCCCAGCGGGCCGAGCACGAGGAACAGGGTCGGGGTGAGGGCGAGCGGCAGCGGCCCGCCGGTGATCAGCCGGGCGAAGACGAGGGGCAGCATGAGCAGCGTCGCCAGCAGCGAGAGGCCGAACAGGGCGACGCAGGCCAGCAGCAGGGTCTCCTGGGCCTGACCGGCGGGCAGATGGGGCACGAGGAGCGGGCCGAGCGCCGCGGACACCATCGGCGCGACGAGCGGCAGCAGCCACACGGGGGTCGCCTGTCCCGGCTCGATGCGATGGCGTACGGCCATGAGGTACGGGACGGCGACGGCGGCCGCGAGTCCGACGGCCGTTCCGGCGGTGAACAGCACGGCGTCGAGCGCCACCGCCGCCTTGGTGCCGATCCAGTCGGAGCCGACGGTGAGGGCACCGCCGCCGACGGCGAGCAGGGCCATGGCCAGGCAGCCGTAGAAGGGCGCCATGGCGGGGTCGAGGAGGTGGGCGCGGGCCTGGTCGCGGTGGTGCGTCCAGTGCAGGGCGCGGGCGCAGAGGAGGGCGAGGAGGACGACGAGCGAGAGCGCCCAGACGCCGGTGAGGGCAGGGCGCAGGCCGGGGAGAGAGACGGGAAGTGCGGCTCCGGCGGTGGCGACGACGGCGGTGCCCATGACGGTGGCGTACCAGTTCGGTCCGAGGTGACGGACGGCTGTGGCGCGCGGGGGACGTGCGGTGGCACGGAGGGGGTGGAGAGGCTGGGCTGCGGTGACCATGCTGCGAGCGTCGCCCGGTTCGGCGCTCCCCACCAGGGACGATCTTTCTATGGGGACATAAACTGGGCTTATGAGCAGTGCGCAGCCTGATCCCTCGTCGTCCCCGGTCGCCGCCTCCCTGGCACACCGGGTGCCGGACCTCGGGGCGCTGGAGCTGCTGCTCGCGGTGGCGCGGCTCGGCAGTCTCGGGGCGGCGGCCCGCGAGGTCGGCATCACCCAGCCCGCGGCGAGCAGCCGGATCCGGTCCATGGAACGCCAGCTGGGCGTGGCGCTGGTGGACCGCTCGCCGCGCGGTTCCCGGCTGACGGACGCCGGGGCGCTGGTCACGGACTGGGCGCGGCGGATCGTGGAGGCGGCGGAGGCCTTCGACGCGGGCGCGCAGGCGCTGCGGGACCGGCGGGACTCGCGGCTGCGGGTGGCGGCGAGCATGACGATCGCGGAGTACCTGCTGCCGGGCTGGCTGCTGGCGCTGCGCGCCCAACGCCCCGACACCGCCGTGTCGTTGCTGGCGGGCAACTCCGCGGCGGTCGCGGCACGCCTGCTGTCGGACGAGGCGGACCTCGGCTTCGTGGAGGGGCTCACGGTCCCGACGGGCCTCGACTCGGTCGTCATCGCCCACGACCACCTCATCGTCGTCACGGCCCCGGCCCACCCGTGGGCCCGCCGCCGACGCCCGCTGGCCGCGGCGGAGCTGGCGTCGACGCCGCTGATCCTGCGGGAGAAGGGGTCGGGGACGCGGCAGGTCCTGGACGCGGCGCTGGGCGGTCTGGCCCGCCCGCTGATCGAGCTGTCGTCCACCACGGCGGTGAAGGCGGCGGCCGTGAGCGGGGCGGGTCCGGCGGTGCTGAGCGAGCTGGCGGTGGGGGAGGAGCTGGCGATGCGCCGACTGGTACGGGTCCCGGTGGCGGACGTCTCCCTGGCCCGCGACCTCCGAGCGGTGTGGCCGACGGGCCACCGACCGGTGGGCCCGGCACGGGATCTGTTGTCGCTGACGCGGGGGTAGGGACCTTCCTCACGAAGCGGCTGTGACCAACCCCCGCACCACCCGCAGATCCTCGCCCATCTCCGGATGCCACTGCACCCCCAACACCCAGTCGGCGGTGGGCAGTTCCACGGCCTCCACCGTCCCGTCCGCCGCGTGCGCCGACGCCGTCAGGCCGGTGCCCAGGCGGTCCACGGCCTGATGGTGGTACGTCGGTACCGACGTCTCCTCCGGGACGACATCCGCGTACAGCGTGCCCGGCACCGGCTTGACCGTGTGCCGTCCGAAGACGCCGACCACCTCCGCGTGGCCGTCGATGTGCTGGACGAGCGTGCCGCCGAGGGCGACGTTGAGGAGCTGCATGCCACGGCAGATCCCCAGAAGAGGGACGCCCGCCGCCAGGGCCGCGTCGATCAGCGCCAGCTCCCACGCGTCCCGTTCCCGTGCGGGCGGGCCGGTGCGGGGCTCGCGCTCGGCGCCGTAGTGGACCGGCTCGACGTCCGGACCGCCCGCGATCACCAGCCCGTCGAGGCGGGCCACGGACGCGGCGGCGTGCTCCGGCGCGTCCGGCGGCAGCATCGCCACCAGCCCGCCGGCCCGCTGCACCAGGCGCGGGTACCCGACGGGCAGCAGCGCCGCCTCCAGCTCCCACACGCCCCAGCGCGCCCCGGCCTCCAGATACGTACTGATGCCGATCAGCGGCCTGCCCGCCATACGCCCTCCCGCACCGCAATGGATTACCCGCATACCTTTGCCGATACCTTCGCCGAGCCGGGCCCGGTACGGCAAGAGCACGCCGGTCGCGGAGCCCGTACGGCAAGAGCACGCCGGTCGCCGGCCTACGCCAGGAACCCCCTGAGCAGCGCGGCCGTGCCCCCGCAGTGCTCCCGCATCATCTCCCGCGCCCCGTCCGCGTCCCCGTCGAGGACCGCCTCCACCAGCGCGCTGTGCTGGCGCTGCGAGTGCTCCAGGTTCCGCACCAGGAGCGGGATGCAGTCCAGCAGGTCGTTCACCGTGGCCCGTACCGCCGCGTACTGCGCGGTCAGCGTCGGCGAGCCGCACAGCTCGGCCAGCGTCAGATGCAGCAGGGTGTCCAGGCGCCGGTAGTCGGTCAGCGGAGCGTCCTGCGTGCGGGCCAGCGCCTCGCGCAGCCGGTCCGCCTGCTCGTCCGTCAGTCCGTGCGCCGCGCACAGCCCCGCCGCCCCGACCTCCAGCACCTCCCGGAAGCGCAGGACGTCCTCGATGTCGACCTCGGCGATCCGCCGCCGCAGCTCGCCCTCGCCGAGGTCGCCCGCGGTCGCGCGCGGCAGCACGAAGGTGCCGCCGTACCGCCCGCGCCGCGACTCGACCAGCCCCTGGTCCTGGAGGACCTTCAGCACCTCGCGCAGCGTCACCCGGCTGATCCCGAGCCGCTCCGCCAGCTCCCGCTCGGCGGGCAGCCGCTCGCCCCCCGGCACCAGACCCAGCCGGACGACCTGGAGGATCTGCTCCAGCGCTTCCTCGAACCCGTTGCCCGCCCGCACCGGCCGCAACACCGGCGTCAGACGGTCCTCCAGCCGGCCCTCCAGACCGCCCTCCGGATCCAGCGACATCCCGCCGCACCCCCTTCCCAAGCAATGGTTCTCCGCAATACCTTATGGCTTCCGGCCCGGCCGAAAACAGCGCAGAAGCCGAAGGAGCCTTCCCGTGGCAGACCGCACACCCCCGCTGAGCGTCGAGGAACTGCACGCCCTCGTCGCGAGCGGTGAGATCGACACCGTCGTCCTGGCCTTCCCCGACATGCAGGGACGACTCCAGGGCAAGCGGTTCGCCGCCCGCTTCTTCCTCGACGAGGTACTCCACCACGGCACCGAGGGCTGCAACTACCTCCTGGCCGTCGACACCGAGATGAACACCGTCGACGGCTACGCGATGTCGTCGTGGGACCGGGGGTACGGCGACTTCGCCATGCACCCGGACCTGTCCACCCTCCGCCGCGTCCCCTGGAACGCCGGCACCGCCATGCTCATCGCCGACCTCGCCTGGGAGGACGGCTCCCCGGTCGTCGCCGCACCCCGCCAGATCCTCCGCCGCCAGCTGGAGCGGCTCGCCGAGCACGGCTACACCGCCCAGGTCGGCACCGAGCTGGAGTTCATCGTCTTCAAGGACACCTACGAACAGGCCTGGGACGCCAACTACCGCGGGCTCACCCCGGCCAACCAGTACAACATCGACTACTCGGTGCTGGGCACCGGCCGGATCGAGCCGCTGCTCCGCCGGATCCGCAACGAGATGGCCGGCGCGGGGCTGACCGTCGAGTCCGCCAAGGGCGAGTGCAACCCCGGGCAGCACGAGATCGCCTTCCGCTACGACGACGCCCTCGTCACCTGCGACCAGCACGCCATCTACAAGACCGGCACCAAGGAGATCGCCGCCCAGGAAGGTGTCTCGATCACCTTCATGGCCAAGTACAACGAGCGCGAGGGCAACTCCTGTCACATCCACCTCTCCCTCGCGGACGCCGCCGGCAACAACGCCATGGCCGCGGACGGCGGCATGTCGGAGGTCATGCGGCACTTCCTCGCCGGGCAGCTGGCCGCGCTCAGGGACTTCTCGCTCCTCTACGCGCCCAACATCAACTCGTACAAACGCTTCCAGCCCGGCTCCTTCGCCCCGACCGCCGTCGCCTGGGGCCACGACAACCGCACCTGCGCGCTGCGGGTCGTCGGCCACGGCCGCTCGATGCGCTTCGAGAACCGGCTGCCGGGCGGCGACGTCAACCCGCACCTAGCGGTCGCGGGCCTGGTCGCGGCCGGGCTGTACGGCATCGAACAGAAGCTGGAGCTGCCCGAGGCGTGCCTCGGCAACGCCTACACCGGCGAGTACGAGCACGTCCCCACGACCCTCCGCGAGGCCGCCGAGCTCTGGGAGAACAGCCCCATCGCCAAGGCCGCCTTCGGCGACGAGGTCGTCGCCCACTACCGCAACATGGCGCGCGTCGAGCTGGACGCCTTCGACGCCGCGGTGACCGACTGGGAGCTCCGCCGCTCCTTCGAACGCATGTGAGAGGTTCACTCTTGTCGCACGAGTACGAGCATGAGCTCACGATCCTCAATCCGGCGACGGAGGAGGTCGTGGCGACCGTGCCCGCCGCCACCGCGGCCGACGTGGACGCGGCGGTCGCGCGTGCCGCCACGGCACAGACCAAGTGGGCCGCCCTCGCGCCCGCCGACCGGGCGCGCCTGCTGTGCCGGTTCGCCGACGCGGTGGACCAACACGTCGAGGAACTCGCACAGTTGGAGGTGCGGGAGGCCGGACACCTGCTCGGCAACGCCCGCTGGGAGGCCGGCAACGTCCGTGATCTGCTGGCCTATGCGGCCGGGGGAGTGGAGCGGCTGAACGGCCGTCAGATCCCGGCCCCCGGCGGCCTCGACGTCACGATTCTCGAACCGCTCGGCGTCGTCGGGGTCATCGCCCCCTGGAACTTCCCCATGCCCATCGCGGCCTGGGGCACCGCCCCCGCGCTCGCCGCCGGCAACGCGGTGATCCTCAAGCCCGCCGAGACCACCCCGCTGACCGCCCTGCGACTCGCCGAACTCGCCCTGGCGGCAGGCCTGCCGGAGGGCCTGTTCCAGGTGCTGCCCGGCCATGGCCCGGTCACCGGCAACGCCCTGGTCGAGCACCCCGGCGTCGCGAAGATCGTGTTCACCGGGTCCACCCGCACCGGCCGCGCCGTCATGGAGCAGTGCGCCCGCCAGATCAAGCAGGTCACCCTCGAACTCGGCGGCAAGAGCCCCAACATCGTCTTCGCCGACGCCGATCTCGCCACGGCCCTCGACCCGTTCTCCTTCCTCGACAACTCCGGCCAGGACTGCTGCGCCCGCACCCGCATCCTCGTCCAGGAGTCCGTCTACGACGAGGCGCGGGAGCTGCTCGCCGACGCGCTCAAGGCGGTCGTCGTGGGCGACCCGGCCGACGAGAAGACCCAGATGGGTCCGCTGATCTCCCGTCAGCAGCTTGACCGGGTACGGGCGTTGGCGCCGGACGACATCCCTGGCCTGCGCGGCAGCGCCCCCGACGGACCCGGCTTCTGGTTCGCGCCGACCGTGCTCACCGGCGCGGCCCCCGACTCCCAGGCCGCCCGCGAGGAGATCTTCGGCCCGGTCGCCGTCCTGCTCCCCTTCACCGACGAGCCGGACGCCGTCCGCCTCGCCAACGACACCCCGTACGGCCTCTCCGGCTCCATCTGGACCCGGGACGTGGGCCGCGCCCTGCGGATGTCGAGCGCCGTCCGGGCGGGCAACCTGTCCGTCAACTCCCACTCCAGTGTCCGCTACTGGACCCCGTTCGGCGGCTACAAGCAGTCCGGACTCGGCCGTGAACTCGGCCCGGACGCCCTCGCCGCCTTCACCGAAACCAAGAACGTCTTCATCAGCAACGTCTCCACCAGCACGGAGGGCCCCGCACAGTGACCGAACAGATCGTGTGCCGTCGTCTCGTCGGCCGCACCGCCGTCATCACCGGCGCCGGCAGCGGCATCGGCCTCGCCACCGCCCGCCGCCTCGCCTCCGAAGGCGCCCACGTCGTCTGCGCCGACGTCGACGAGGCCCGCGGCAAGGCAGCCGCGGACGAGGTCGGCGGCCTCTTCGTGAAGGTCGACGTCACCGACGCCGAGCAGGTCGAGGCGCTGTTCAAGACGGCGTACGACACCTACGGCAGCGTCGACATCGCCTTCAACAACGCGGGCATCTCCCCGCCCGACGACGACTCCATCCTGGAGACGGGGCTGGAAGCCTGGAAGCGCGTCCAGGAGGTCAACCTCACCTCCGTCTACCTGTGCTGCAAGGCGGCCATCCCCTACATGCGGCAGCAGGGCAAGGGCTCCATCATCAACACCGCGTCGTTCGTGGCGCGGATGGGCGCGGCGACGAGCCAGATCTCGTACACGGCGTCGAAGGGCGGCGTCCTCGCCATGTCCCGTGAACTGGGCGTGCAGTTCGCACGCGAGGGCATCCGCGTGAACGCGCTCTGCCCGGGCCCCGTCAACACCCCCCTGCTCCAGGAGCTGTTCGCCAAGGACCCCGAGCGGGCCGCCCGCCGCCTCGTCCACATCCCCGTCGGCCGGTTCGCCGAGGCCGAGGAGATCGCCGCCGCCGTCGCCTTCCTGGCCAGCGACGACTCCTCCTTCGTCAACGCCAGCGACTTCCTGGTCGACGGCGGGATCTCCGGGGCTTATGTCACACCGCTGTAGGCCTCGCCCTACAGTGCCGGGATGAGCATGACGCCCCCGCCCGGCTGGTACCGCGACCCGCACGCCCCGCACCTGGAGCGCTGGTGGGACGGCACCGCGTGGACCGAGCACCGGCGCGAGCCCGCACTCCCGGGTCCGCCGGTGCCGGTTCCCACCGAGGGCGCCTCGGGGCGGGCCAAGGCGATCGCCCTCACGACCGCCGGGGTGGTGCTGGTGGCGGCGATCGTCACGGGCGCGTTCGTGCTCCGCGAGGACGACGGCGGCGTAGACGCGGCCGTCACCGAGTCCGTCACCCCCGGGACGCCTTCAGAGTCGGTGAGCGCACCCTCCGCCGACGCCCCGGCCGTCGTCGAGGACCAGCTGAACGGCATCACCCTGCCGCTCCTCGACGGCTGGGTACGACCCCAGTACGTGGTCGACGACGACGTCCTCATGACCACCGACGGCACCTACGACTGCCCCGGCGACCCCGGCGTGTGCCGGCACGGCCTCGTCATGTCCCGCACGGTCACCGACAACGACGAGACATCCCCGGAGGTGCTCGCCAAGGCGGACATCTCCGAGGCCGCCGACGCCGCCTACGACCGCGACCTCGTCGGCACGCGGCCCTTCGGCGGCATCGAGTCCCACGAGCTGGTGAAGGCGGGGCCGGTCGCGGTGGCGGGCCGCGCGGGGTATTTCGTGCGCTGGCGCGTCAAGACGGCGGCGGGGCCCGGCGGTTACGTGCAGTCCCTCGCCTTCCAGTCCAGCGTCGGCACCGAGTCACCGGTGGTCGTGCGCTACGTCTTCGACGCGGGCGAGGACGGGCCGCCGCTCGCCGACATGGACCGGATCACCAAGGGCATCCGGTCCGTGGCCGACACCGGGGGCGGGGGCGTGGGCAGCAGCATCGGCCCCACCGGCTGACCTACAGGAACGTGCGGCCTTCCCCGCGGTACGTCGGGACGGTCGCCGTCACCGCGTCCCCCTCCACGAGATGCAGCGTGTCGAACCGCTCGCACAGCTCACCGGCCTTGGCGTGCCGGAACCACACCTTGTCGCCGATGAGCAGGTCGTCGGCGGGAGCGCCCAGCAGCGGCGTCTGCACCTCGCCGGGACCCTCCTGGGGGTCGTACTTCAGCCCCTCGGGGAGATAGGGCACGGGCAGCCGGTCGGGTCCGGGCGCACCGGAGGCGGGATAGCCGCCGCCGAGGACCGTGACGACCCCGACGCCGGGCCGCCGTACGACGGGCTGGGCGAACAGCGCGGCCGGACGCCCGCTGAAGGACGTGTAGTTGTCGAACAGCCGCGGTACGTACAGCCCGGAACCGGCACCGATCTCGGTGACCGCGTCCTCGGCCGCGGTGGTCTGCACACTGCCCGTACCGCCGCCGTTGACGAACTCCAGGTCCGGCACCACGGCCCGCACCGCCCGCACCACCGCGGCCCGCCGCTCGGCGAGTTCACGGCGCGCGGTGGCCTGCATCAGCCGCACGGCACGCGAGCGGAACGGACGCCCGGCGACGGAGTCGCCCACACCGGCGATATGACCCTCGTACGCCATGATCCCGACGACCTTGAACCCGGGCCGCCGGGACACCGCCCGGGCCAGGTCGGCGACTTGGGCGGGGGAGTGCAGCGGGGAGCGGAGAGCACCGACACGCACCCGCCCGCCGAGGAGCTTCAGGGCCGTGTCCAACTCCAGGCACACCCGGACGACTTCACGTCCGCCGTCCCGGGAGCGGTCGATGAGATCGAGCTGGGCGACGTCGTCGACCATCACGGCGACGGCCGAGGCGAGCTTGGGATCGGAGGTCAGCTCGGCGTAACCGGCGCTGTCCACGGACGGATAGGCGAGCAGTACGTCGTCGAACCCGGAGCGGGCCAGCCACAGCGACTCGGCGAGGGTGAAGGACATGATCCCCGCGAAGCCGTCCTTGGCGAGCACGCGTTCGAGCAGCGCCCGGCACCGCACGGACTTGCTGGCGACCCGGATCGGCTTCCCGCCCGCACGGCGGACGAGATCGTCCGCGTTGGCGTCGAAGGCGTCGAGATCCACGATCGCGAGTGGGGCGTCGAGGTGGGCGGTGGCCCGGTCGTAACGGGCCCGGTCGGCGGCGCGCGCAGTCATGAACGAAGCCTGCCAGACAGGATTACCGCAGGGTAGGGGGACGATCCGGGCAGATGCCCCGGGCTCGTGGACTGGTTCCCGTTCGCCCAGGGACAAGCCGTAGAGTGACGCGCACGTAGGACGGGTGCGCCGGGATGCCGGGCCATCCGCGCGGGTATGCGTGCCCGGGGACGGAGAACGACACGGGACTCCGCACGGGCCCGGACACCCACGCCCGCGTACGACGACAGACCCGGGCACGAGGGAAACGGGGGGCGCATGAGCACGGAAGCGCAACACGCCTCCATCCCCCCACGCCCCACAGCCCCACCCCGCCCCACGGAGCCCCCGACGTCCCCCACCTCCCGCCCCGACGACGCCGTCCCACCCCGCCCCACCACACCCCCGAGGCCACGCCCTTCAGCCCACCCGGAACGACCTGCGGCTGAGGCGGCTGGGCGCCGACAGGGGCGTGAGGCCGACGAGGTGGGCGAGGGAGGTCGCTCCGAGCGCCCCCAGGGTCAGGAAGCCGGGCGGTCTGAGCGGTCCTCGGAAGGCGGCGGTGGTCGGTCGAGTGCGCGTGGGTCCTCGGGCGAGGGCACCCTGGATGCCTCGCCCCGCTTTCCCAGCCTGCGTGCGCGCTCCCTCGGCGGTGCCTCGGCCTCCCGTACGACCCCGCCCCCGCCGCGCGCCTCGGCCCGTTTCCCCGACGCCCCGCCGGCCCAGGGCGTGGGCTCCGACGGCGCCGGCACCGCCGTACCGCCGCGCCCGCCGCACCGACCCCCGGCGTCACCGCGACGCGACGGCGCAGCCCCCGAGTCGGCCTCGGAGTCGACGTTCCGGCTGCGTCGACTCCCCACGGACCGCGGGCCCGAACGGGACGCCCAGCGCGACCCCGCCGGACCCACGTCCTCGGCCTCTGCCCCCGACACCGCAGCAGCCCCCCTCCACCCCGACCCCGCCCTCTCCTGGAACGCCCCCGGCGCCGGGCGGCCCGTCGTGTCGTTCGGGGAGCCTGAGGGGTACGGCGAGGGCGGGCGGCCGCGGCCGTTGGGGGTACGGGGCGGGGCCCGTACCGCTGCCGTGGCCGTCTGTCTCGTGCTCGGGCTCGGGCTCATCGGCGGTGCGGTGACCGGGAGTTGGCTGGTCGGGGACTCTGCCGCGGCGGGGGACAAGGACTCCTTCACCGCTGCCGAGGGGCTGTGGCACAGCGTCCCCGTGGACCAGCTCTTCCCGCCCACCGTGCAGGGCCAGGGCGCCGGCCCCGGCGGCGCCGACCGCACCTGGACGCGGATCGCCGTCGCCCCGGACAGCGGCTGCAAGGACGCCTTCGACCCGCTGCTGGCCAAGGCCCTCGCCCCCGTCGGCTGCCGCCGCCTCCTGCGCGCCACCTACACCGACGCCACCCAGAGCTACGTCACCACCGTCGGCCTGCTCTTCACCAAGGCCGACGCCGCCGGCATGACCGCCCTCGACACCCGCTTCACCAAGGAGCGCCTCGGCGACCGGGCCGACCTGATGCCCCGCCCGTACCCCGCCGAGGACACGGCCGCCGCCGACTTCGGCGCCAAGCAGCGCGCCTCCTGGGCCGTCTCCGTCCTCACCGACGCCCCCGTCGTCGTCTACGCCGTCTCCGGCTGGGCCGACGGCCGCACCGTCGACGAGCCGCAGTCCGCCGCCGCGGCCATGCAGTCCGGCGCCACCACCTCCATCGCCCAGGCCGGCCTCGGCCACGAGGCACAGGGCCTCGCCGACCGCGTCGAACGCGGCCTGCGCAGAACCGTCCACGCCCCGGCCACGGAGGGGACGGGAACGACCTCATGAGCGCCGCCCTTCACACCCGACGGGCCGGCATCGTCAGCGCCCTCCTCGCCGCCTCCCTCGCCCTCGTCCCGCCCACCGCCGCGCACGCCGACGGCATACGCGCCAAGCAGTGGGCCCTGGAAGCGATGCACACCCAGGAGGCCTGGCGGACCACCAAGGGCAAGGGCGTCATTGTCGCCGTCCTCGACACCGGCGTCGAGAACGACCACCCCGACCTCGTCGGCAACGTCCTCGAAGGCAAGGACATGGTCGGCTTCGGAGCCGGCCGCGGCGACCGCGCCTGGGCCCGCCACGGCACCGCGATGGCCGGCATCATCGCGGGCCACGGACACGGGTACGCCAACGGCGACGGCGTCCTGGGCATCGCCCCCGAGGCCAAGATCCTCCCCGTCCGCGTGATCCTGGAGGACGGCGACTCCTCCCGCGGCAAGGCCCGCAACACCCGCGGCAACGCCCTCGCCGAAGGCATCCGCTGGGCCGCCGACCACGGCGCCGACGTCATCAACCTCTCCCTCGGCGACGACTCCAAGTCCGCCCACCCCGAACCCGCCGAGGACGAGGCCGTCCAGTACGCCCTGCAGCAGGGCGTGAGCGTCATCGCCTCGGCCGGCAACGGCGGCGAGAAGGGCGACCACATCTCCTACCCGGCCGCCTACCCGGGCGTCATCGCCGCGACCGCCGTCGACCGCTACGGCACCCGTGCCTCCTTCTCGACCCGCCGCTGGTACGCCACGGTCGCCGCCCCCGGCGACGACGTCGTCATCGCCGACCCGGACCACAAGTACTACGAGGGCTGGGGCACGAGCGCGGCGGCGGCCTTCGTCTCCGGCGCCGTCGCCCTCGTCAAGGCGGCCCACCCGGACCTGACCCCGGCGCAGATCAAGAAGCTCCTGGAGGACACGGCCCGGGACGCCCCCGTCGGCGGCCGCGACGACTCCCGCGGCTACGGCTTCGTCGACCCCGCCGCCGCCCTCAAGGCCGCCGCCCGGCTCGACCCCGAGGGCCTCAAGTCGGCGGCGTACGGCGACCGTTACTTCGGCTCGGGCCCCGACGCCCCCGAGACGGACGACGACACGGCCGACTGGGCAGCGCCGCTCGCGGGCAGCGCAGGAGGCGTCCTGTTGGTGGCAGCGGTGGTGCTGTGGCGGGGCCGCAGGCAGCGGTACGACGGCTTCTAGAACGTCACTGGGAGGCGATGGTGGCGGAAGCCGACGCCGAGGCGTCCGTGCTCTCGCCCGCGAACACCGACACCGCCGCCCGCGCAGCCGACTCCACCAACGAGATCCCCTTCTCCTTCGTCGCGTTGCCCTTCGAGAGCGCGACGACGAGATACTCGTTCCCGTCCGCAGCGGTCACCCGTCCGATGCTGTTGATGTCCCACAGCCCGGTCGCGCTGCGCGGCAGCCAGCCGTTCTTCAGCGCCCACGCGGAGCCGTCGGCGGCGGCCGAAACCCCCCAGTGCTGATCGGTGGCTATCTGCCCCATCAGCCCCTGGAGATACTTCCGAGAGGCCTCGCTCAGCTTCGAGTCGTCCCCGAACACCTGCTGGAGCAGGGTGAGTTGATCGGCGGCCGTGGTCTGGGTCAGCCCCCACAGCATGCCGTCGCCGCCCTCGGTGTCCGTGAGCCCGAAGCGCTTGTTCGCCGCGTCCAGCCCCGCCGCCCCGCCGATGATCCGCCACAGCGCCGACGCGGAGGCGTTGTCGCTGTTCTCGATCATCGTGGTGGCGTACGACTTCTCCGCCGCCGTGAGCGAACGGGCCTCGTCCTGCGCCTGGAGCAGCAGCGTCGCCAAAATGTCCACCTTGACGATGCTCGCCGTGTCGAAGGCGGCGTCCCCGTACGTGGCACTGTCACCGGAGTCCGGATCGAGCACGGCCACCGAGACATGGGCATCGTCCGGCACGGTCACCGCGTCCATCGCGTCGGCCAGCAGCGCGTCATGGTCCACCTCCGGTACCACCACGGGCTCCACGGACGCCTCCTCGCTCGCCTCGCTCGACTCGCTCGGCTCGCTCGACGCGCTCGCCGCCGGGCTCGACGACGCCGCCGACGATACGGTCCCGGCACCGGAGTGCGCCTGCGCCTTCACATACACCGTCCCGGCGGCCGTACCGCCGACGATGGCCACGGAGGCGAGGGCGGTGTACATCAGGGGGCGGCGCCGGGACGGACGGGTGCGGCGGCTCCGGCGGGCTCTGGGGGACTCCATGTCCGTGATGCTGGGGGCACCGACTGTGCGCACTGTTAGACGGACGTTAGATGTGTGTCAGGGAAATCTGAGATTCCGGTGAAGGCGGTCACGCCCAGGTTTCCGGGCCCGCACAAGGCCAGCAGCATCCCCCCTATAGGGTCGGTGACCGTGGCGAACAAGAACATTCCCGACCCCGGCTTCTCCGACGACGACGGCTCCGCCGACCCCCGGCTGAGCGCGGCGCTCGCCGGCTGGGCCGAGGACCGCACCGCTGTGGGACCCGTCCTGGAGGCGCTCAAGGGCGCCCGGCTGCTCGTCCCCGTCGTGGCCGTGCTCGGCGAGGTCGAGGAGGACGAGAACGGACTGCGCCGCGAGAAGACCAGCGACATGGCCGTGCCGACCCTCAAGGCCGGACCCCGGACCGCCCTGCCGGCCTTCACCTCCACCGACTCGCTCGCCCGCTGGGACCCGGCGGCCCGCCCCGTCGCCGTACCCCTGCACCAGGCGCTCCAGGCCGCCGCGCACGAGAAGGCGGACACGGTCGTACTGGACATGGCCGGACCTGTGACCTTCGAGCTGACCGGGCCTGCGCTGCTCGCCCTCGCCGAGGGCCGTACGACGACCGACCCGCTCGCCGATCCGGCGGTCCTCGCGGCGGTACGGGAAGCGGTGGCCGCCGAGCCCGCCGTACTGCGCGCCCATCTCGGGCCTGGGCAGGCCGACGGCACGCTCGCCCTCGTGCTCGACCCGGCGGCGCCCCCCGCCGAGGCGGCCCGAGCGGTCGCCGAGCGGATCGCCGCCGACGAGACACTGAGGGCCCGCCTGGTACGCGGCCTCGACCTGGCACTGCTGCCGGCCACGGCCACGCCTCCGGGCGAGCCCTTGTACGTGCGCGGGTGAACTAGCCGTAGATCGGGCCGGTGTACTTCTCGCCCGGCCCCTGGCCCGGCTCGTCCGGGACGATCGACGCCTCGCGGAACGCCAGCTGGAGGGACTTGAGGCCGTCGCGGAGCGGGGCCGCGTGGAAGGAGCTGATCTCGGTCGCGCTGCCGTCGAGGAGGCCGGCGAGGGCGTGGATCAGCTTGCGGGCCTCGTCCAGGTCCTTGTACTTGTCGCCCTCCTCGGTCAGACCGAGCTTCACCGCGGCGGCGCTCATCAGGTTGACGGCGACCGTCACGATCACCTCGACGGCGGGGACCTCGGCGATGTCGCGGGTCATCTCGTCGAAGTCGGGGGAGTCAGCGGGAGGGGTGTCACTCATGTCCCACACGATAGGGCCCGGTGCGCACCGCTCCGCACCGGCCCCGCTGCACGCCGGTTCGCACCACCCCCTCGATGCTGCTAACCTTGTGTGACGACCGGCTGGATACTCGCGTGTCCGGCCCACAAGTGGAGGCTCCGATCTCCCACCTGACCGCCCCCAGGGCGGCGGGTCACCCGGTCAGGCGGCCGCCATCGTTCCGTACGGACGATGGAGTCGCCCGAAATCGCGCCCCGCGATCATCGTGGCGGTGCTCCGGTAGTGCTTTGGAGCCCCCTCATGTGATCGTCCGGGGCATTTTTTGTGCTTCGGTGCGGTTAGGTCCTACGAAAAGAGACGTACGCGGCTGTCCGCCAGACCGCCGTATGGTGCTACCGAGGAGGATCCATCAGCACCGAGCCCCGCATCAACGACCGGATTCGCGTTCCCGAGGTGCGACTTGTCGGTCCCAGCGGCGAGCAGGTCGGGATTGTCCCGCTTGCCAAGGCCCTGGAGCTTGCGCAGGAGTACGACCTCGACCTGGTCGAGGTGGCGGCGAACGCCCGCCCGCCGGTCTGCAAGCTCATGGACTACGGGAAGTTCAAGTACGAGTCGGCCATGAAGGCCCGTGAGGCGCGCAAGAACCAGGCGCACACGGTCATCAAGGAGATGAAGCTCCGGCCGAAGATCGACCCGCACGACTATGACACCAAGAAGGGTCACGTCGTTCGGTTCCTCAAGCAGGGCGACAAGGTCAAGATCACGATCATGTTCCGTGGTCGCGAGCAGTCCCGGCCGGAGCTCGGCTACCGACTGCTGCAGCGGCTCGCGGAGGACGTCCAGGACCTCGGCTTCGTGGAGTCGAACCCGAAGCAGGACGGCCGAAACATGATCATGGTTCTCGGTCCGCACAAGAAGAAGACCGAGGCCATGGCCGAGGCTCGCCAGGCGCAGGAGGCCCGCAAGGCCGACGCGAAGGCCAACCCTGGCAAGTCGCAGAACGTCGCGGAGACCCAGGTCGACGAGACGTCTGAGGCCGCCGAGGCACAGACCGAGGCTCCGGCCGAGGCGTGATCCCAGGGACGCGAGTCCCCAGGACGTAACCGATACAAGAGCGACGCTCCACCGTGCCCGGTTTCACGACCGGGCATCGGAGCGCCACCCAGAGGAGAGAACGGCGCTATGCCGAAGAACAAGTCGCACAGCGGTGCCAGCAAGCGCTTCAAGATCACCGGCTCCGGCAAGGTGCTCCGCGAGCGCGCCGGCAAGCGCCACCTGCTCGAGCACAAGTCGTCCCGCGTGACGCGTCGCCTCACCGGCAACGCCGAGATGGCCCCGGGCGACGCCGCGAAGATCAAGAAGCTTCTCGGCAAGTGAGGTCGGGCGCGCAGCGCCTGATCCACCTCCAGACCGGGACCCCATCGATTACCGGGCCGTGTGAGTCCAACCACGGCCCCGCTACAAGGAGTTAACAAGTGGCACGCGTCAAGCGGGCAGTCAACGCCCACAAGAAGCGCCGGGCGATCCTCGAGCAGGCCTCCGGCTACCGCGGTCAGCGTTCGCGCCTGTACCGCAAGGCCAAGGAGCAGGTCACCCACTCGCTGGTCTACAACTACAACGACCGCAAGAAGCGCAAGGGCGACTTCCGTCAGCTGTGGATCCAGCGCATCAACGCCGCTGCCCGCGCCAACGGCATCACGTACAACCGCTTCATCCAGGGTCTGAAGGCCGCGAACATCGAGGTCGACCGCAAGATCCTGGCCGAGCTGGCCGTCAACGACGCCACCGCGTTCGCCGCGCTGGTCGAGGTCGCGCAGAAGGCCCTCCCGGCCGACGTCAACGCCCCCAAGGCCGCGTGACGTAAGCGCTGGCTTCGAGCCGACGTGACATGAGGGACCCGCAGGCTTTCGGGCTTGCGGGTCCTGTCTTGTTGTCCTGCTTGTTGTGCTTTCCGAAAGTGAGCCCCATGTCCCCGACAGCCCCTGAGCTGATCTCCCCCCGTTCCCCCCGCGTCTCCGCCGCCCGGCGGCTCGCCAAGCGGAACTTCCGGGGGAAGGAGCGGCTGTTCCTGGCCGAGGGGCCGCAGGCCGTGCGGGAGGCCGCCGGGCACGGGCTCGTGGAGCTGTTCGCCACCGTCGAGGCCGCGGAGCGGTACGCCGACATCATCGCGGAGGCCCGCGCCGTCGACGCGCGCGTGCACCTCGCCTCCGAGGACGTCATCGCCGACATCTCCACCACCGTCACGCCCCAGGGGCTCGTCGGGATCTGCCGGTTCCTGGACACGCCCTTCGAGGAGATCCTCGCGGCGAAGCCCAAGCTGGTCGCCGTGCTCGCCCACGTCCGCGACCCCGGCAACGCCGGCACCGTCCTGCGGTGCGCGGACGCCGCCGGCGCCGAGGCCGTCGTTCTGACCGACGCCTCCGTCGACCTCTACAACCCCAAGGCCGTGCGCGCCTCCGTGGGATCGCTCTTCCATCTGCCCGTCGCCGTCGGGGTACCCGTCGAGGACGCGATCCAGGGGCTCAAGGACGCCGGTGTGCGGATCCTCGCCGCCGACGGTGCCGGGACCGACGACCTCGACGACGAGCTCGACAAGGGCACCATGGGCGGGCCGACCGCGTGGGTGTTCGGCAACGAGGCGTGGGGGCTCCCGGAGGAGACCCGCGCCCTCGCGGACGCCGTGGTGCGCGTCCCCATCCACGGAAAGGCCGAGAGCCTGAACCTCGCGACCGCGGCCGCCGTATGTCTCTACGCGTCGGCCCGTGCACAGCGTGCCTCCGGAGGCTGCCGCTCCGTCACCGAGAGCTAGTAGGGTGACCAGCTCGGGGGCCCCTCAGCCGTCGTGAGAGGTGGGGTACGGGGATGAGTGTCGGGACGAGCGGGGCGCCGGGAGCACAGGCCGGTGAGCACGCCGCGCACGCCTGTGACCCCAACGATCTGCCCGACGGTCTCGTCGTCGCCGACGAGCAGGGACGCGTGGTCTGCTACAACACCGCCGCCGAACGCATCACCGGGACCCCCGCCGCCGAGGCCCTCGGCCGGCGGCTGGAGAAGGCCCTGCCGTTAGAGGACCTGGAGGGGCGGCGCTGGTGGCAGCTGACCGACCCCTACGGCGGGCTCGCCATCCGGACCCGGCAGCCCGAGCGCAACCTGCTGCTCCCCGGCGGCCGCGAGGTCCTCGTCTCCGCGCGCTACGTCCGCGGCGGCCCCACCGGGCCCGTCGAGCGCGTCGTCGTCTGTCTCCGCGACACCGAGGCCCGGCGCCGCACCGAGCGCAGTCACGCCGAGCTGATCGCCACCGTCGCCCATGAACTGCGCTCCCCGCTCACCTCCGTCAAGGGCTTCACCGCGACCCTGCTCGCCAAGTGGGAACGGTTCACCGACGACCAGAAGCGGCTGATGCTGGAGACCGTCGACGCCGACGCCGACCGGGTCACCCGGCTCATCGCCGAGCTGCTGGACATCTCCCGGATCGACTCCGGCCGCCTCGAGGTGCGACGCCAGCCCGTCGACATCGGGGCCGCCGTCGGCCGGCACATCCAGGCGTACGTCGCCGCCGGACTGACCGCCGACCGGTTCCTGCTCCGCATCGAGCAGCCGCTGCCCCAGCTCTGGGCCGACCCCGACAAGATCGACCAGGTGCTCAGCAACCTGCTGGAAAATGCCGTGCGTCACGGCGAGGGAACCGTCACGATTGACGTCACGCCCGCCGCGTCCCCCCGGGAAGGGGAGGACACCGGCACATCGGTCACCGTCAGCGACGAGGGGCCCGGCATCCCGGAGGAATCCATGAACCGCGTCTTCACCCGCTTCTGGCGGGGCAGCAAGCGCGGTGGCACGGGCCTCGGGCTCTACATCGTCAAGGGCATCGTCGAGGCCCACGGCGGCGCCATCACGGTCGGCCGCGCCCCGGGCGGCGGCGCCGAGTTCCGATTTACGTTGCCCGTGGCGGCCCCGGCCTATCTCACCTGAGAGCCGGTAAGCGCCCCACGGGCGCATTCGTATACCTGAGGGCCGCTCGCTCCCGGTCCGGGAGCGGCCCTCCACCCCGTTAGACTCGGCCCTTGGCACCTTTGTGTCCTGCACACGGCTGAGAGCGCCGGTCACGGGAACCATCCGCCAGCCAATCGGAAGCACGGGAAGAGATGTCGGCACCGAATAAGTCGTACGACCCTGTAGAGGTCGAGGCCTTGAAACCCGAAGAGATCGAGCGCATGCGGGACGAGGCGCTCGCCGCCTTCGCCGCCGCGGACTCCCTCGACGCGCTCCAGGAGGCCAAGGTCGCCCACACCGGCGGCACCTCGCCGCTGGCCCTCGCCAACCGCGAGATCGGCGCCCTGCCCCCGCACGCGAAGGCCGCCGCCGGAAAGCTCGTCGGCCAGGCCCGCGGCGCCGTGAACAAGGCCCTCGCCGGCCGCCAGGCCGAGCTGGAGGCCGAGCGCGACGCGCGCGTGCTGGTCGAGGAGTCGGTGGACGTCACGCTGCCGTACGACCGCGTACCGGCCGGCGCCCGCCATCCGCTCACCACCCTGTCCGAGCGCATCGAGGACGTCTTCGTGGCCATGGGCTACGAGGTCGCCGAGGGCCCCCAGGTCGAGGCGGAGTGGTTCAACTTCGACGCCCTCAACATCGGCCCGGACCACCCGGCCCGCGGCGAGGCCGACACCTTCTTCGTGCAGGGCCCCGACGGCGGCACCGAGTCCGGTGTCGTGCTGCGCACCCACACCTCGCCCGTGCAGATCCGCTCGCTGCTCAGCCGTGAGCTGCCGGTGTACGTGATCTGCCCCGGCGTCGTCTACCGCACCGACGAGCTGGACGCGACCCACACCCCGGTCTTCCGCCAGGTCGAGCTGCTCGCCGTCGACGAGGGCCTCACCATGGCCGACCTCAAGGGCACCATGGACCACATGGTCCAGGCCCTGTTCGGCGAGGGCATGAAGACCCGGCTGCGGCCGAACTTCTTCCCCTTCACCGAGCCGTCCGCCGAGATGGACATGGTGTGCTACGTCTGCCGCGGCGAGTCCGTCGGCAACCCCGACCGCCCCTGCCGCACCTGCTCCTCCGAGGGCTGGATCGAGCTCGGCGGCTGCGGCATGGTCAACCCCAAGGTGCTCACCGCCTGTGGCGTCGACCCCGAGAAGTACAGCGGATTCGCCTTCGGGTTCGGCATCGAGCGGATGCTGATGTTCCGCCACAACGTCGAAGACATGCGAGACATGGTCGAGGGTGACGTCCGGTTCACCCGGCCGTTCGGGATGGAGATCTGATGCGGGTCCCGCTTTCTTGGCTGCGGGAGTACGTCGACCTGCCGGCGACGGAGACCGGGCGTGACGTCCAGGCCAAGCTCATTTCGGCAGGCCTCGAGGTGGAGACCGTCGAGCAGCTCGGCGACGGCCTCAAGGGCCCCCTGGTCGTCGGCCAGGTGCTGACCATCGAGGAACTGGAGGGCTTCAAGAAGCCGATCCGGTTCTGCACGGTCGACGTCGGCACCGCCAACGGCACCGGCGAGCCCCAGGAGATCGTCTGCGGCGCCCGCAACTTCGCCGTCGGCGACAAGGTCGTCGTCGTGCTCCCGGGCGCCGAACTGCCCGGCGGCTTCGCCATCTCCGCCCGCAAGACCTACGGCAAGACGTCCCACGGCATGATCTGCTCCAGCGACGAGCTGGGCATGGGCGACGACGGCACCAAGGGCATCATCGTGCTGCCGCCGGAGACCGAGGTCGGCAAGGACGCCATCGAGCTCCTGGAGCTGGTCGACGAGGTCCTGGACATCGCCGTCACCGCCAACCGGGGCGACTGCCTGTCCATCCGCGGCGTCGCCCGTGAGACCGCCATCGCCTACGGCCTGCCGCTGCGCGACCCGGCCCTCCTCGACGTCCCGGGCCCCAACGCCTACGGCTACCCGGTCCAGGTCTCCGACCCGTTCGGCTGCGACCGCTTCACGGCCCGTACGGTCAGCGGCCTCAGCCCCGAGGCCCGCTCCCCGATCTGGCTCAAGCGCCGCCTTCAGAAGGTCGGCATGCGCCCGATCTCGCTCGCCGTCGACATCACCAACTACGTGATGATGGAGCTCGGCCAGCCGCTGCACGCCTACGACCGCGGACTGGTCCAGGGCACCATCGGCGTCCGCCGGGCCGGCGAGGGCGAGGAGATCGTCACCCTCGACGGCGCCAAGCGGAAGCTGCACGCTGAGGACCTCGTCATCACCGACGACCGCGGCCCCATCGGCCTCGCCGGCGTGATGGGCGGCGCCAACACGGAGATCGCCGACCACGAGGAGGGCGAGGGCACCACCGACGTCGTCATCGAGGCCGCGCACTTCGACGCGGTGTCGATCGCCCGTACGGCCCGCCGCCACAAGCTGTCCTCCGAGGCGTCCCGGCGCTTCGAGCGCGGTGTCGACCCGGCGGCCGCCGCCGCTGCCGCGCAGCGCACGGTCGACCTGCTCGTGCTCCTCGCGGGCGGCACCGCCGACGCCGGCGTCACCGAGATCGCCGCGCCGTCCGCGCCGCACACCATCGCCGTCCCGGCCGACCACCCGGACAAGGTGGCGGGTGTGGAGTACGGCCGCGAGACCGTCGTACGCCGTCTCCAGCAGGTCGGCTGCGACGTGTACGGGCAGGACGAGCTGATCGTCACCGTGCCGTCCTGGCGTCCCGACCTCACCGAGGTCAACGACCTCGCCGAAGAGGTCATCCGCCTCGAGGGCTACGAGAACCTGCCCTCCACGCTGCCCAAGCCCCCCTCGGGCCGCGGCCTGACCCACCGGCAGCGGCTGCACCGCCGCGTCGGCCGGGCGCTGGCCGGCGCCGGGTACGTCGAGGCGCCGAACTATCCCTTCCTCGGCGAGCAGGTCTTCGACCAGTTCCTCCTGGAGGCCGACGACCCGGCCCGCCGCGTCGTGAAGCTGACCAACCCGCTCAACGACGAGGAGCCCGCGCTCCGTACGACGCTGCTGCCGGGGCTGCTCGGTGCGCTGCGGCGCAACGACGGCCGCGGCTCGCACGACCTCGCGCTCTTCGAGACGGGCCTGGTGTTCCTGCCCCGTGCCGAGCAGAAGGCCGCCGCCGCCCTGCCGGTGGACCGGCGTCCCACCGACGAGGAGATCGCCGACCTGAACTCCGCGCTGCCCGAGCAGCCGCGCCATGTCGCCGCGGTCCTCGCCGGGGCCCGCGAGCAGGCCGGCTGGTGGGGCAAGGGCCGTCCGGCCGACTGGGCCGACGCCATCGAGGCGGCGCGCGCGGTCGCCCGGGAAGCCGGGGTCGAGCTGATCGTCCGTGGCGGTCAGTACGGGCCGTGGCATCCGGGCCGGTGCGCCGAGCTCGTGGTCGTGGCGGACGGCGCCGAGAAGGTCGTCGGTCACGCCGGTGAGCTGCACCCGCGCGTGGTGAAGGCCTTCGGCCTGCCCGCCCGTACCTCTGCGATGGAGCTGGACCTGGACGCGCTGGAGGCCGTCGGCGACGACACTCCCCAGGCGCCGGCCATCTCCACGTTCCCGGTGGCGACGCAGGACGTGGCGCTGGTCGTGGACAAGTTCGTACCGCACGCGGACGTCGAGGCGGCGCTGCGGGAGGGCGCGGGCTCCCTGCTGGAGGGCATCCGGCTGTTCGACGTGTACGAGAACGCCGAGCAGCTGGGTGACGGCAAGAAGTCGCTGGCGTACGCGCTGCGGTTCCGCGCCGGTGACCGGACGCTGACCGTGGACGAGGCCTCGGCCGCGCGGGACGCCGCGGTGGCCCTGGCGGGGGAGCGGACCGGAGCCGTCCTGCGCGGCTGAGCACATCCGTCACCTCACTCGTTTGAGTGAGAACTCCAGGTGATCTGGTCCATACGGGCCATGTGTCGACAGAATCGGACCGGCCTTTCGGGGTCGGTCCGATTCTGCTGTCTGGGCCTATATGGGGGGCCATCGGCATGATCCGTATCAGGGGTCGGGTTCCCCGCAAGGTGCTCGCGCTGGGGCTGCCCAGCGCATGGGGTGCCGTGGCGATCTCGTACAAGATGACCTGCCCGCTCGCCCAGCAGGCCGGGTTCGAGGCGCGGCTCGCCACCAGTGCCGTCTTCTTCGCGGTCGGCACCGGGCTGATACTCCACGTCCGCAAGGCGCTGGTGCGTGAGCTGCGGCAGATCCGGCAGGTCGCCGGGGTCGCCCAGAGCGCGCTGCTGCGGCCGCTGCCGCCACGGATCGACGGGCTGAACGTCGCCGCGGCCCAGTTGTCGGCCGACCGCGGCGCGTCCGTCGGCGGTGATCTCTACGAGGTCATCGCCACCGAGCACGGGGTGCGCGCGGTCATGGGCGACGTCCGAGGGCACGGGCTCGCGGCCATCGGCACGGCCGCCGCCGTCCTGGGCAGCTTCCGCGAGGCCGTGCACGACGAGGCCGAACTCGGCTGTGTCCTACGGCGGCTGGAGCGGGCGCACGCCCGCCATCTGCGCGAGCGGGCCCGCGCCGAGCACCCGTCCAGCGGGGCGGAGCCGGAGCATCCGGTCGCCGAGGAGTTCGTCACCGTACTGCTCCTGGAGATCCGTCAGGACGGCGCGCTGTACGCGCTGAACTGCGGGCACCCCTGGCCGTATCTCCTCAGCGGCCCGCAAGCAGACCCCCTGACCCGAGCGGATCCCCTCCCTCCGCTCGGGCCGTTCCCGCTCCCGCCCCACCTGCCCGCGGTGTCCTGCGGCCACCTCCTCCCGGGCGAGACCCTGGTCCTCCACACGGACGGAGCCGAGGACGCGAGGGACGCGCACGGCCGGTTCTTCTCCCTCCCGGAGGCCCTGAAGAAGGCGGCAGGCCAGCCCCCACAGTCCCTACTGGGCTCGGTCTTCACGGCATTACTGCGCCACGCGGGAACCCCGAAGGACGACATCGCCTTACTGGTCCTACAAAACGACCGCCCACACAAACGCCGCTCAGGGGCGCGGGGAACTGCGCGCCCAGCCACATCCCACCCGCAGCCGACAACGCACCTTTAGGAACCCGGCGTTCAGTCGCACCGCCAAGCCGGCGCGGCGACGCCGTCCGCCCCGCCACGGAGTGTCGGGCAGGCAGCTGGGCGGACGGCGCGGAATCGGGCCGCCGCACTGTACGAGGGGGAGCCGGCGGCCCGGCCGGCCTCTTGCGAGGCATTTCAGTCAACCGGGTGGAAACTCTCCGCGACAGTGCGCGCACGCTGCGGATTCGAGCACTCCGTTCACACCCCGTGTGAAGGCACACCTACTACTCTGACGGCACCGAGCCACCCGGGGGGCATATATGCAGCCCAATACTCTGCTCGACGCGATCCTGGACGAGGCGGGGATCTCGCACGCGGGGTTGGCCGCACACGTGAACCAGGCGGGACGGGCGCGCGGACTCGCGCTCCGGTACGAACACACCGCCGTGGCACGCTGGCTGAAGGGGCAGCGGCCCCGCGGCCAGGTACCCGACCTGATCTGCGAGGTGCTCGCCGGCCGGCTGCACCGCACGGTCACGCTCGACGACATCGGCCTCGGTGTCCCCGGCGAGCCCGCCACCCCGCACACCACCTCGCTGTCCGGGTTCGTGGAGCGGGCCACCGCCCTGTGGCGCTCCGACGAGCAGCAGCGCCCGCACATCCTGGGCGCCCCCGCGGTCACCGGCACGCCCGCCGTCATGCCGGTGTGGGAGTGGGAGAACCCGCCCGAGGACGTGGACGTGTCGCGGGGCGGCCGGCACCGGGTGACCGCCGGCGACCTGGAGATGCTGCGGGCCGCGCGGACCCACTACGAGCAGATGTACCGCAAGGCCGGCGGCATAGCGACCCGTACCCGGATCGTCGGGTTCCTGAATGCCGAGGCGGCGCCCTTACTGCGCGGCAGCTACACCGACGCCACCGGCCGCCAACTGCACCGGGCCACGGGCGGGTTGGTGGCGATCGCGGGGATCTGCGCGTACGACTCCGACGCGCACGGACTCGCGCAGCGCTACTTCCACCAGGCGCTGCGGCTGGCGAAGGCCAGCGGGGACCGGGGACTCGGCGCCTACATCATCGCGCTGCTCGTCAACCAGGCGCTGTTCATGCGCGAGCACCGGCAGGCCGTCGCCTTCGCGGAGGCCGCGCTGCGCGCCGCCGGCAAGCACATCACCCCCGCCCTCGCGTCCGACCTGTACGCGATGCAGGCGAAGGCGTACGCACACCTCGGCGACGGTACGAGCGCCCTGTCCTGCATCCGGCGTGCCGAGCAGGCCGCCGAACGCATCCGGCGCGGATACGAACCCGACGAAACGGGCTATGTCCAGCCGGGGTTGGTCAACGTCCAGGTGGCGGAGGCACTGCTCAGCCTCGGCGAGCTGGTGGCCGCGGGCGAGCATGCCGCGGCGGCCGTGGACAACCCGGCCCACGACCGCGGCCGGGTGCACCGGCTGGCGATGCTCAGCACGATCGAGCTGCGCCGCGGCAACGCCGACAAAGCGGTGGCCACCGCGGTGCAGATGGCCGAGCAGGCCCGCGGAATGGAGTCCCAGCGACTGCGCGACAGACTCCGGGCGGTGCGCGAACATCTGGTCCGCAGCGGCTGCGCGGGCACGTCCGAGGCGGCCGAACTCATCGACGGAGCACTGCGCGTACCGCTGTAGACAGGTCCCTGAACGCGGACAGCCACAGTCCCTGCTGCGATATTGCCACTTACTCGACGGAAGGTGGCAGAACCGTGCAGTGGACGAAACAGTACGAACAAACTGTGTATGCAAACCGCTGGTTCACCGTCAACCTGGCAGACGTGGAACTGCCGGACGGGCGGCATCTGGATCACTTTCTGATACGGCTGCGGCCCGTCGCCGTGGCCACGGTGGTGAACGAGGCCAACGAGGTCCTGCTCCTGTGGCGCCACCGCTTCATCACCGACAGCTGGGGGTGGGAACTGGCCGCGGGCGTCGTCGAGGACGGTGAGGACATCGAGAGCGCGGCCGCCAGGGAACTCGAAGAAGAGACCGGCTGGCGGCCGGGCCCGCTGCACCACCTCATGAGCGTGGAACCGTCCAACGGCCTCACCGACGCCCGGCACCACATCTACTGGGCCGAGCAGGGCGAGTACGTCGGACACCCCGTGGACGACTTCGAGTCGGACCGTCGGGAATGGGTCCCCCTCAAGCTCGTCCCCGACATGGTCGCCCGGGGCGAGGTCCCGGCCGCCAACATGGCGGCCGCGCTACTGCTGCTGCACCATCTCAGGCTCGGGCAGGACGTCTTGCCCTGATCCCCCACCACGTCCTGGTCTCTAGTGCCCGAGGGCCTGCCAGACCGCGACGATGAGCGCGCCCACGGCCGTGACGGCCGCGACCGCGGGCAGCGGCCACCGGGCGTGCTCCAGCGCGACGATCCGTGAACTCAGGTCGTCGAGTTCCTTGTCCGTCTCCTCCGTGCGATGACTCAGCAGGGCGAGCCCTCCCTCGACACGCGCGTACGCGACGTCGAGGCGGCGGCGTAACTCTGCGAGTTCTCCATGGACCACGGGATGCTCCGGGTCGGCGGTCACTTTTCCGCTCCTTTCCGTAGTCATCACATCCCTTGCATGCGCATGAAGAGTCAACCGCCCTGGTGGGCGCGTGGGGAGCGTGTGCGACGGGCATATGCGTGCCCGCCGCGCACACGGTGTGTGAATACGGCGGGCCCGGCGCTCCGAAGAGTGCCGGGCCCGTGTTCGTCGCACTGTGTCATCAGCACCCTGCAACGGGCACTGTGCAACCGGCCGGGATCTGTCAGCCGTAGGTGTAGAAGCCGGAACCGGTCTTGCGGCCGAGGCGGCCGGCGTCGACCATGCGCTGGAGCAGCGGGGGAGCGGCGTACAGCGGCTCCTTGTACTCCTCGTACATCGAGTTGGCGATCGAGACGATGGTGTCCAGGCCGATCAGGTCGGACAGCTTCAGCGGGCCCATCGGGTGGGCGCAGCCCATCTCCATGCCGTTGTCGATGTCCTCGCGGCCCGCGATGCCCGACTCGAACATCCGGATAGCGGACAGGAGGTACGGCACGAGGAGGGCGTTCACCACGAAGCCGGAGCGGTCCTGCGCACGGATCGCGTGCTTGCCGAGCAGCTTCTCGGCGAAGCCCTGGGCGCGGCTGATCGTGCCCTCGGAGGTGGTGAGGGCCGGGATCAGCTCGACGAGCTTCTGCACCGGGGCGGGGTTGAAGAAGTGGATGCCGATGACCTGGTCGGGCCGCGAGGTGGCGACCGCCAGCTTCACCAGGGGGATGGAGGAGGTGTTGGAGGCGAGGATCGCGTCCGGGCGGGTCACGACCTGGTCGAGCACCTGGAAGATCTCGGTCTTCACCTGCTCGTTCTCCACGACGGCCTCGATGACCAGGTCGCGGTCGGCGAACTCGCCGAGGTCGGTGGTGAAGGAGAGCCGGGCCAGCGCGGCGTCCCGCTCCTCTTCGGTGATCTTGCCGCGCTCGGCGGCCTTGCCCAGGGAGTTCAGCAGCCGGGTCCGGCCGATCTCCAGGGCCTCACCGGTGGTCTCGGCCACCTTCACGTCCAGTCCGGAGCGGGCGCACACCTCGGCGATGCCCGCTCCCATCTGGCCGCAGCCCACCACTCCGACGCGCTCGATGTCCGTCACATCGTCCCCTTCGCAGATCTACGAATCCGGCAGGACCCGCGTGGTTCGCTGCCTGCTCCATCCGTGCACGTTACTGGAAAGTATCGATGATCGATCGATCGGGTCGGAGATGTGCGGCAGGCGCCACACGCAGGCCCCGAGCCGTCCCGCACCCAATCTGCACGTTCCCTTCGGCGATCGTTGATCGAATACCCGGGGTCCGCATGGGAGGCTGCGGCTGGACGGAACGTGCACGGAGGTACGAGTGAGGATGCATCGGAAGTCGCGGCTGTCGAGGCGGGCGTTCGCGGTGACCGCCCTGTCGGCTCTCGTGGCGGGCGGCGGCGCGGTCGCGGCGGGCGCGGCGATGGCCGGCGGTTCGGACTCCCCGCGGCGCCGGGGGCCCGGTGAGCTGCGGGGCATGTGGGTGGCGAGCGTCGCCAACCGCGACTGGCCCTCGAAGGCGGGGCTGAGCGCCGCACAGCAGCGGGCCGAGCTGATCAAGCTGCTCGACCAGGCGGTGGAGCGCCGGCTGAACGCGGTGATGCTTCAGGTGCGGCCGACGGCCGACGCGCTGTGGCCCTCACCGTACGAACCCTGGTCGCAGGTGCTCACCGGCACCCAGGGCGAGGCCCCGGGCTGGGACCCGCTCGGCACGGCGGTCGAGGAGGCCCACGCCCGCGGTCTGGAACTGCACGCCTGGTTCAACCCGTATCGGATCGCCAACCACGCCGACCCGACGAAGCTCGTCGCCTCCCATCCCGCCCGGGTGCACCCCGAGTGGGTGGTGACGTACGGCGGCAAGATGTACTACAACCCCGGGCTGCCCGAGGTCCGCGCCTTCGTGGAGAAGGCGATCCTGGACGCGGTGCGCAAGTACCCGCTGGACGCGGTCCACTTCGACGACTACTTCTACCCGTACCCCGTCGCGGGCCAGACCTTCGACGACGACGCGGCCTTCGACGCCTACGGCGGCGGCTTCGGCACCCGGGGGGACTGGCGGCGCGACAACATCGACAAGCTGGTCCTGGAAACGGCCGCGAAAATCCAGCAGATCCGGCCGGCCACCCAGTTCGGGATCAGCCCCTTCGGAGTGTGGCGCAACTCCTCCACCGACCCGCTCGGCTCCGACACCAAGGCCATGCAGGCGTACGACGACGTCTTCGCCGACACCCGCAAGTGGGTGCGGGAGGGCTGGATCGACTACATCGTCCCGCAGATCTACTGGAACATCGGCTTCTCGGTCGCCGACTACGCCAAGCTCGTGCCCTGGTGGGCGCAGCAGGCGCGGGGCAGCAGCACGAAGTTGTACATCGGCGAGGCCCTCTACAAGGCCGGCGACCCGGCGCAGGCCGCCGCTTGGCAGGACCCCGCCGAACTGTCGAGGCATCTCGCGCTCGCGTCCGACCAGGTGCAGGTGCGCGGGCATGTCTTCTTCGCCGCGCGCGAGGTCGCGGCGGACCCGATCGGGGCGATGACGCGGGTGGTCGCCGACCACTACCAGGAACCGGCACAGCCCCCGCGCTGAGCGCCGGGCTACCGGGAGGTCTGCTGCCGATGCCGGATCTCGGTGTCGGGTCCGGGTGAGCACACGCCCTCGTGCCCGTCCTCGAAACGGACGCGGTACGGGGGGTTGCCACCCTGTCCCATGACTTCGACGATCTCGCCGACCTTGTCGTGCTGTCCGACCACCCTGCCGTGCTGGACGAGCTGGTCGCCCACGGTTGCACGCATCTTCGGGGCCTCCTCACCGTGTACGGGAGCAGCGGTCCGTGGCCTTGAGTCTACGGCGCGGGGCCCCGGTGGGAACCGGTGCGTTCCCGCCCTCAACCGCGCGCCCGCTGCGTGACGGCGATGCACACCAGCACCGCCGCGGCCGTCAGTGGGGCGGCCACCGTCAGGTGCTCGCCGAGCAGCAGCACCGACCACACCAGTGTGAGCAGCGGCTGGGCCAACTGCAACTGGCTGGCCTTGGGGATACCGATGGACGCCATGCCCCGGTACCAGACGACCAGACCGAGGAACTGGGAGCCCGCCGCGACCCAGAGCAGACCGCTCACGCTGTGGAAGGTCAGGTGGACGGGCTCGTACGACAACGCCAGCACGGCGGCGGGCAGGGTGAACGGCAGGCACAGCACCAGCGCCCAGCCGATGACCTGCCAGCCCGGCATGACCCCGGCCAGCCGGCCGCCCTCGGTGTACCCGGCGGCGCACACCAGCAGGGCGGCGAAGAGGTAGAGGTCGGCGGTGGTGAGGGCGCCGCCGCTCTGCTGGACGGTGAAGGCGATCACCGCGGCGGCGCCGGCGAGGGCGGCCGTCCAGAAGGTGCGGGACGGGCGGGTGCCCATGCGCAGGGCGGACAGCAGCGCGGTGGTGAGCGGGAGCAGACCGACCACGACGGCGGCGTGCGCGGTGGTGGAGGTCTGCAGCGCCAGGGTGGTGAGCAGCGGGAAACCGACGACGACCCCGGCGGCGACGACCGCGAGCCCGGCGCGGTGCCGCCGGTCCGGCAGGGGGACGCGCAGGGCCAGCAGACAGGTTCCGGCGATCAGTGCCGCGAGCACCGACCGCACGGCGACCAGCGACCACGGCCCGAAGCCCTCCAGGCCCCACGCGGTCGCGGGAAAGGTGAGGGAGAAGGCGACGACACCGAGGGCGGCGAGGAGGGTGCCGGTCGCCCGGGACGGCTCCGGGGACGTCTGGGTCGGCTGAGATGGCCGGGTGTCGACCGCTATCGTAACCGGGTCAGTAGCGCTACTCTGTGCTCTCATGCAAGAGCGTAGCAGCGTCGGTGAACTGGCGGAACGCCTACGGCAGGAGCTCGACCGCTACTCACCGGGTGGAAAGCTCCCGTCGAGCCGGGCCCTGGTGGAGCGGTACCGGGTGAGCCCGGTGACCGTCTCCCGCGCGCTGGCCCAGCTGGCCGCGGAGGGGCTCGTGGTGACCCGCCCCGGCGCCGGGGCGTTCCGCAGCCGGCCCCGGACGACGGCCGCCCCCGCCGGTGACACCTCCTGGCAGGAGGTGGCCCTGAGCGCGGACGCGTCCACGGACCTCGTACCGCGCTCGGTGGACGCGTCCGGGGTCGTCGTCTCGCTCGACACGCCGCCGCCCGGTGTCATCGAGTTCACCGGCGGCTATCTGCACCCCTCCCTCCAGCCCGAGCAGGCCCTCGCCGCCGCGCTGTCCCGGGCCGCACGGCGTCCCGGGGCGTGGGGCCGGCCGCCGATGGAGGGGCTGGTGGAGCTGCGGGAGTGGTTCGCGCGGAGCATCGGCGGGGCGGTGAGCGCGGCCGAGGTGCTGATCGCCGCGGGCGGCCAGTCGGCGCTGACGATCGCGCTGCGCGCGCTGGCGCCGCCGGGGGCACCGGTGCTGGTCGAATCGCCCACGTACCCGGGCATGCTGGCGATCGCGCGGGCGGCGGGCCTGCGCCCGGTGCCGGTCCCGGTGGACGCGGACGGCGTGCGTCCCGAGCTGCTCGCGGACGCCTTCCGGGCCACCGGCGCCCGGGTGTTCGTCTGCCAGCCCCTCTTCCAGAACCCGACCGGCGCGGTACTGGCCCCCGAACGCCGGGGCGAGGTGCTGCGGATCGCGCGCGAGGCGGGCGCCTTCGTCGTCGAGGACGACTTCGTACGACGGCTCGTGCACGAGGACGCCGGTGAACTCCCGCGCCCGCTGGCCGCCGAGGACGCGGACGGGGTCGTCGTCCACGTGTGCTCGCTGACGAAGGCGACCTCACCGAGCTTCCGTGTCTGCGCGCTCGCCGCCCGGGGCCCGGTCCTGGAACGCCTGCGCGCCATCCAGATCGTCGACACCTTCTTCGTGCCGCGCCCCCTCCAGGAGGCGGCCCTGGAACTGGTCGGCTCCCCGGCCTGGCCCCGCCATCTCCGGGCGATCTCCGCGGACTTGAGAGCCCGCCGCGACACCATGACCTCGGCCCTGCGCCTCAACCTCCCCGAACTGGCCCTGCCCCACATCCCGTCCGGCGGCTACCACCTCTGGCTCCGCCTGCCCGAGACCCTCCCCGAGCCCGCCCTGACGGCCGCGGCCCTGCGCGCCGGCGTCGCCCTCACCCCGGGCCGCCCCTACTTCAGCGCCGAACCCCCCGCCGGACACATCCGGTTGAGCTTCGCGGCGGTCGCGGGAGCGGGGGAGATCGCGGAAGGGGTACGACGACTTCGTACGGCGTGTGACGAGGTGCTGTAGGGGGGGCGCGGGAAACCGTTCCGCTGTAGGGGAGCGCCGGAAACCGTTCGCGCCCGGCCGCCGCCCCCTGCGAGGATCCCGGCATGAACGACCTCGCCACCGGCTACGAGATCTCCACGGACCCCGACCGCGTCGACGCCGAGCGGGTGCACCGCTGGCTGTCCGAGGACGCCTACTGGGCACTCGGCCGGTCCCGGGAGAAGCAGGACCGGGCCATCGCCGGGTCGCTGAACTTCGGGGTGTACGACATCGCCTCGGGGGAGCAGGTGGCGTACGCCCGGGTGATCACCGACCGGGCCACCTTCGGGTGGCTGTGCGATGTGTACGTCGACCCGTCCGTGCGCGGGAAGGGGATCGGGACCTCGCTGGTCGAGGCGGTGCGCGAGCACCTGCGGGAGTACGGGCTGCGGCGCATCCTGCTCGCCACCCACGACGCGCACGGCGTCTACGAGAAGGCCGGGTTCGCGCCGCTTGCCCAGCCGGACCGGTGGATGGCGTATCTGTACTAGGGCCTACCAGGGCCCATCGTTTCAGGTGACTTGTCCGGCCCGTCCCGACCTCGTTGTGAGGGTTTACCGACCCTGCGTAACTCCCGGGTAACGCCCCTTGACCTGCGCACTTTCTCCACTCACCATCACCGCATGGCACTCCGGGTCACATTCGTCGCCGCCGCCCGCAGCTCCCCGCTGCTCGCGGAGCGGTTCGAGGACGACCGGCCCCTCGATCAGGCCGGCTGGGGCGAGGTGCAGCGCTCCGCGCAGGAGCTGCTGCCCCTGTCCGCGGCCGAGCTGCGCTACTGCTCGCCGACCCCGCGCAGCCGCGCCACCGGTGACGCCCTCGGCTACGCCCCGCTCGTGCAACTGGCGCTGCGGGACTGTGACATGGGCCGCTGGCGCGGGCTGACGCTGGGCGAGGCGATGGCGCGGGAGCCGGAGGCGGTGGACGCCTGGCTCGCCGACCCGAGCGGCGTCCCGCACGGCGGCGAGTCGCTGTTGTCGTTCATCACGCGCGTGGGTGGCTGGCTCGACACCCGGCCGGTGGGGGACGGCGGCCGGATCGTCGCCGTCGCCGAACCCTCGGTGGTCCGGGCGGCGTTGGTGTACGCCCTGAAGGCGCCCCCGTCGACGTACTGGAACATCGACGTCCGCCCCCTGTCGACCACCACCCTCACCGGCCACGCCGGCCGCTGGAACCTGCGCTTCGACGCAGCGGCGTCCGCTCAGTCCTCGCGGACGTAGTCGCTTCGGCTCTCCCGGACGTGGGCGGTTCAGCCTTCGCGGATGTAGTCCGTGGTCAGCACCAGGTCCTTCGCGGGGCCGCCCACCCGCCACACCGTCCGCCATTGGTCCGCGTCCAGGACGCTGAACTCGCCGCGGTAGAGGTCCGCCGAGCAGGGGTGATCGGCGACATGCCGGCCGGTCGTCAGGTCCAGGTCGTGGAAGGGCCGGCCGTCGGCGAAGCGGACGTCCGCCGTGCCCGGCCGCCCGCCCGGCAGGAACCGCAGCGTCCGCTCGGCTGGGCGCGGGACGCCGAGCCAGGTGAAGGTGCCCGACTCGTGGTGCAGGAGCCCGTCCTCCTCCCACGGGCCGAAAACCGTCGTACCGGAGAACGTGCCCGCCTCCCCGCTCGCCAGATCCCGCACGGTCCGCTCCGCCCGCCAGCTCCCGGCCAGAAAGGTCAGCACGTCCGGTACCGGCCAGAACTCGCCCATCGGTCCCTCCCTTTCGACACTTTCGGTACCGCGCGACCCGTTGACGCTCTTCGATCTCTCTCCCTATCTTGCCGTTCGAATTGCTGATCAACGTCTGATATCTCGAACGACTCGCACATGCCTTGCACGACTCCCCCCGTCGAGCCGCGGAGTATTCATGTCACGCACCCGCTGGAGATACGGCATCGCCGCCACCGCCCTCCTGGCGGCGGCCGGCCTCATCCCCACCCCCGCCCCCGCCCATGCCGAGGACGCCACCGACTACACCCTCACCGTCGACCCCACTGCCAAGGGCGCGCGGATCGACGACACGATGTACGGCGTCTTCTTCGAGGACATCAACCGGGCCGCCGACGGCGGTCTGTACGCCGAGCTCGTGCAGAACCGGTCCTTCGAGTACTCCACCGACGACAACACGTCGTACACGCCCCTCACCTCCTGGACGGTCGACGGCACCGGCCGGGTCGTCGACGACGCCGGCCGCCTCAACGCCCGCAACCGCGACTACCTCTCCCTGGGCGCCGGTTCGTCCGTCACGAACGCGGGCTACAACACCGGCATCAACGTCGAGAAGGGCAAGCGGTACGACTTCTCGGTGTGGGCCCGCGCCGCGGCCGGCACGACCCTCACGGTCACTCTCCAGGACGCCGACGGCAGCCTCGCGACCGCCCGCCGGGTGGACGTGACGAAGCGCGGCTGGGCCAAGTACAAGGCGACGTTCACGGCGACCCGTACCAGCAGCGCAGGGCGTCTCACCGTCGGCTCCGCCGCCGCGGCCGCGCTCGACATGGTGTCCCTCTTCCCGCGCGACACCTACCGCAACGAGCCCAACGGCCTGCGCAAGGACCTCGCCGAGAAGATCGAGGCCCTGCACCCCGGTTTCGTCCGCTTCCCCGGCGGCTGCCTGGTCAACACCGGCTCCATGGAGGACTACAGCGAGGCCTCCGGCTACCAGCGCAAGCGGTCCTATCAGTGGAAGGACACCGTCGGCCCGGTCGAGGAGCGCGCCACCAACTCCAACTTCTGGGGCTACAACCAGAGTTACGGCCTCGGCTACTACGAGTACTTCCGCCTGGCCGAGGACATCGGCGCCATGCCGCTGCCCGTCGTCCCCGCCCTGATGACCGGCTGCGGCCAGGACAAGGCCGTCGACGACGAGGCGCTGCTGCGGCGGCACATCCAGGACACCCTGGACCTCATCGAGTTCGCCAACGGCCCGGTGACGAGCGAGTGGGGCGGCAAGCGCGCCCGGATGGGCCACCCCAAGCCCTTCCACCTCACGCACATCGAGGTCGGCAACGAGGAGACCCTCCCCGAGGCGTTCTTCGCCCGGTTCAAGGAGTTCCGCGCCGCCATCGAGGCGAAGTACCCCGGCATCACGGTCATCTCCAACTCCGGCCCGGACGACGCCGGTACGACCTTCGACACGGCGTGGCGGCTCAACAAGGACGCCAAGGTCGACATGGTCGACGAGCACTACTACAACAGCACGCAGTGGTTCCTGCAGAACAACGACCGCTACGACTCCTACGACAGGAACGGCCCCAAGGTCTTCCTCGGTGAATACGCCTCGTGGGGCAACGCGTTCAAGAACGGTCTCGCCGAGGCGGCCTACATGACCGGCCTGGAGCGCAACGCGGACGTCGTCAAACTCGCCTCGTACGCCCCGCTGTTCGCCAACGAGGACTACGTCCAGTGGCAGCCGGACCTCATCTGGTTCAACAACCACGCGGCCTGGAACTCGGCCAACTACGAGGTCCAGAAGCTGTTCATGAACAACGTCGGCGACCGTGTCGTCCCGTCGACCGCCACCGGCACCCCCGCGCTCACCGGCCCGATCACCGGCGCCGTCGGCCTGTCCACCTGGGCGACCACCGCGGCCTACGACGACGTCCGGGTCACGGGCGTCGACGGCACCTCCCTGCTCAGCGACGACTTCTCCGGTGACGCCTCGCAGTGGACGCACACCGGCGGCGGCAGCTGGAGCATCCAGGACGGTCAGTACGTGCAGACCGACGTCGCCGCCGAGAACACCATGGTGTCGGCAGGCGACCCGAACTGGCACGACTACGACCTCAAGGTGAAGGCCACCAAGAAGTCCGGCAAGGAAGGCTTCCTCGTCGCCTTCGGCGTGAAGGACACCGGCAACTACTACTGGTGGAACCTCGGCGGCTGGAACAACACCCAGTCCGCCGTCGAACAGGCCGTGGACGGCGGCAAGTCCACGCTGATCTCCAAGCCCGGCACGATCGAGACGGGCCGCACCTACGACATCGACGTCAAGGTGCGCGGCCGGAAGGTCACCCTGTACCTCGACGGCCAGGAATGGGGCGGCTTCACCGACGACAAGCCGGCCGAGCCGTTCCGCCAGGTCGTCACCCGGGACGACAAGACAGGTGATCTGATCGTCAAGGTCGTCAACGCCCAGGCCGCCGCGGCCCGTACGGCGATCGACCTCGGCGGCGCGAAGGTCGCCTCCAAGGCGCGGGTCACCACGCTGACGGCCGACGCCAACGCGGTGAACACCGAGACCGAGACGCCGGTCGCACCGGTGCGGTCCACGTTCGACGGGGTCGCCGGCGAGTTCACGTACACCTTCCCGGCGAACTCCGTCACGTTCCTGCGGATCAAGCGGAAGTAGGCGGGTTCTCCCGGGTCGTGGGCTGCTGCTGGTCGACCGGCAGCAGCCCACGCTCGTCGAAGACCTTCTTCGCGACGAACGTGGCGTTCAGGGCACGCGGGAAGCCGCAGTAGCCGGCGGAGTGCAGCAGCGCCTCGACGATCTGCTGGGGCGTCAGCCCCACGTTCAGCGCCGCGTTGATGTGCACCTCCAGCTGCGGCTCGCAGCCGCCGAGGGCGGTGAGCATGCCCAGCGTCACCAACTGGCGGTCCCTGGGCTGGAGTTCGGGACGGGAGTAGATCTCGCCGAAGCCCCAGGCGACGATCTGGTGGCCCATCTCCGGGTTGATGTCGGCGAGCGAGTCGATGACCCGCTGCCCGATCTCGCCGTCGACGCTCCGCAGCACCTTCAGGCCCTGCGCGAAACGCTCCTCACGGGTGGTGCTGCCGCTCATGTCGTACCCTCCATTAACCTTCGAATAAGCTGGAATTCATTCCACCACTTTCGGTGACGGCACAACCGGTCGTATTCCCCCTCTGTCTAAAAGGTCGCAGTGAATTGCTGCGAATGGACGCACGGGGATGAACCCCCGGACGGGGGGCCGGAATTGCACGGTGGAATGACCAGAACTCGACGAGCCGCGGCCGGGCTCGCGGCGCTGATCACCGTCATCGTCTTCTGCGCCGCCGACGCCGTCGCCCGCAGCTACCCCTTCGGCCCCCGCACCCGCACCGTCAACGACCTCGGCAACCAGTACGTGCCCTTCCACGCCCACCTGTGGGACCTGCTGCACGGCCGCGCCGACGGCGGCCTCCTCGTCAACTGGCAGTCCGGGTACGGCAGCAGCTTCCTGCCCGACCTCGGCACCTACCTCACCAGCCCCTTAGCCCTGCTCGTGGCGGTGTTCCCGCGGGACGAGATCGACCTCGCGGTGTATGCGATCACCGTCCTGAAGGTCGCGTGCGCCGCGGCCGCCATGGCCTGGCTGCTGCTCGCGCTGCGCCCCGGGCGCTGGTGGGCGGCGGGGCTGCTGGGAGCGTCGTACGCCCTGTGCGGGTGGACCGTGGCGGCGGCCGTCTACAACCTCATGTGGCTCGACGGCCTCATCGCGCTGCCGCTGCTGTGCCTGGCAGGCGAATGGATTCTGCACCGGAGGCGACCGCTCCTCGGTGTGCTGGTCGTGGCGGCGGCCTGGATCGCCAACTTCTACACGGCGTACATGGCCACCCTCGCCGCCGGTCTCGTCCTGCTCCTGAGGCTGGCCCTGTCCGGTCTTCCGGCGCGCCGGAAGGCGGCGGTGGCGGGCCGCGCCGCACTGACCGTGGCCCTCGGCGTCGGCCTGGCCGCACCCCTCGTGACGGTGATCTACTTCGGCACCCAACACGCCTCACCCGGCCGGTTCACCGAGTTCAAACCGGTGGGCGCCGAGGATCTGCTGGCCCGGCTGCTGCCGACGACGTACAGCTTCGGCTCCCCGGCGCTCTTCGTCGGCACCACGGCCCTGCTGCTCGCCCTCGCCCTGCCCTTCCACCGGGCGGCCCCCCGGCAGGTGCGCGCCGGATGGACGCTGCTGGTGGCCGGGGTGACGCTGTCGATGCAGTGGGACCCGACCCATCTGCTCTGGCACGCCTTCGCCGCCCCGCAGGGCAGCCCGTACCGGCAGGCCTTCGTGGTGTGCGCCCTGCTGGTGATGGCCGCCTGGCACACGCTCTCGTACGGTGTGCCCGCGCCGCGGGCGCTGGGCGCGGCCACCGGTGTCCTCGCCCTGATCGTGGCCGTCGCCGCGGGCAGCGATCTGGTGCGGCAGATCGCCTGGCCGGTGCTGCTCCTGGCCACGGCGGGCGCGCTGGGCGGGCTGACGCTGCTGGGCATCGCGAGCGGGACGGGTGACTGGAGGCCTCTCGGTGACCGGGCCCGGCGCCTGCTCCCCGCACGTGACCGGCGTCTTCCCGCCGGAGCCCGCCGTACCGCGCCCGTCGCGCTCGCCGTCGTGCTGCTTCTCGGTGCCCAGTTCGGCGAGACCGTCGCCACCTCCGCCGTGGCCTCCCGGCTGCGGCTCGCGCACCTGGACGACTACGCCCCCTGGGGCGACCGGCAGCAGCGGCAGGCCGAGGCGATCGCGCAGGCCGACGCCTGGCCCCGCTACCGCACCGACCCGGGTCGCGAGCAGACCGTCGCCAACGACCCGATGCTCGTCGGCGGCCAGGGCGCCCAGTACTACAGCAGTCACACCTCCGACGTGCTCTTCCGTACGCTCACCGCCCTCGGCGGCGGCTGGACCTCGGGCGGCCGCAGCCTCCAGAGCCTGGACAACGCCGTCACGGACGTGATCTTCTCCGTCGGCGCCCGGGTGCACTCACCGCCGGACCCGCACCAGAGCCCGTATCCCGAGCCCGAGGGCCGGGTGACCGTCTCCCGCCAGGACGTGCCGCCCCTGGTGACCGTACGGCCCACGGCCGCCGCGGCGCCTGCCTTCGGGCCGTCGCCGTACCGCAACCAGGAGCTTCTGCTCGGCGCCCGCGTCTACACCGTGCCCCGGCTCGACGTGAGCGCCGAGGCCGTCGGCGCCCGGTGCCCGGCGGGCAGCGAGGTGTACCTCTGGGCCCCGCGCTTCGAGGGCACGGCCCAGCTGGCCGGTGCCTCGGGACCGGCCGCCCGCTTCCGGTCCGACGCGAGCAAGCGCGCCGCCATGCAGCCGCTCGGTACGGTCCCGCCGTCCGGGCGGCTGACCATCGCGCTGTCCGCCTACCGCCCGGGCAGGATCCCGGCCGGCGCGGTCGGCTGCCTGGACATCGGCAAGCTGCGCACGGTCGTCCAGCGGCTCAAGACCACCGGTGCCACGAAGGTGACGGTCTCGGACGGCACGATCCGGGCGGAGCTCCCGGCCGGCAGCAAGGGCATCGCATTGGTCGCGGCCCCTCGCATCGCCGGCTGGCGCTGCGCCACCGGAAATTCCGCCGCCGCACCGGCCGGGAATTACCACGGGCTGATCTCCGTGCCTCTCGACGGCACCTCGACCTCGCTCACGTGCACTTTCCGGCCACCTGGCTTGCGGCTGGGCATGACGGTCGGGGGAGTGGCGTTCGGGACCGTCCTGCTGCTCGGGGCCGTGGGCGTGGTGCGACGACGGGGCACCCTTCAACCCATGGCGCGTCCCGCCTCCCGGGGGGACCTCGCCAAGATTGCATAAACGTGCATCGCTGCGTATAGTCATGCCATCCAAGAGGAGGGTGACATGGCGGTACGTGCGGCAGTGGCCGGGGCGAGCGGTTATGCGGGCGGCGAGGTCTTGCGGCTGCTCCTGGCCCACCCCGAGGTCGAGATCGGTGCCCTGACCGGCAACTCCAACGCCGGCCAGCAGCTGGGCGCCCTGCAGCCGCATCTGCTGCCGCTGGCCGGCCGCGTGCTCCAGGAGACCACCCCCGAGGTGCTCGCCGGGCATGACGTCGTGTTCCTCGCGCTGCCCCACGGCCAGTCCGCCGCGGTCGCCGAGCAGCTCGGCCCGGACGTCCTCGTCGTCGACATGGGCGCCGACTTCCGGCTCAAGGACGCCGCCGACTGGGAGAAGTTCTACGGCTCCGCCCACGCCGGGACCTGGCCGTACGGCCTCCCCGAACTTCCGGGTGCCCGCGCCGCGCTGGAGGGGTCCAAGCGCATCGCGGTCCCCGGTTGCTACCCGACCGCCGCCACCCTCGCCCTCTTCCCGGCGTACGCCGCCGGGATCGCCGAGGCCGAGGCCGTGATCGTCGCGGCCTCCGGCACCTCCGGCGCGGGCAAGGCGCCCAAGGCGCATCTGCTGGGCAGCGAGGTCATGGGGTCCATGACGCCGTACGGCGTAGGCGGCGGCCACCGGCACACCCCCGAGATGATCCAGAACTTCAGCGGGGTCGCGGGCGAGCGGATCACCGTCTCCTTCACGCCCACCCTGGCCCCGATGCCCCGCGGCATCCTCGCCACGTGCAGCGCCAAGGCCCGGGCCGGTGTCACCGCCGAGTCCGTCCGCGCCGCCTACGAGAAGGCCTACGCCGACGAGCCCTTCGTGCACCTCCTCCCCGAGGGGCAGTGGCCCGCCACCGCGTCCGTCTACGGTTCCAACGCCGTTCAGGTGCAGGTCGCGTACGACGAGACCGCGGGCCGCATCATCGCGATCAGCGCCATCGACAACCTCACCAAGGGCACCGCGGGCGGTGCCGTACAGAGCATGAACATCGCCCTCGGTCTCGACGAGACCACGGGGCTTTCCACGATCGGAGTCGCACCGTGAGCGTCACGGCAGCCAAGGGATTCCGGGCTGCGGGCATCGCCGCCGGGATCAAGCAGAACGGCAACCCCGACCTGGCCCTCGTGGTCAACGACGGGCCCCGCCGCGCCGCCGCCGGTGTCTTCACCTCCAACCGTGTGAAGGCCGCCCCGGTCCTGTGGTCCGAGCAGGTGCTGAAGAGCGGCGAGTTGACCGCCGTCGTCCTCAACTCCGGTGGCGCCAACGCCTGTACGGGACCGAAGGGCTTCCAGGACACGCACGCGACCGCCGAGAAGGTCGCCGACGTGCTGGGCATCGGCGCCGGCGAGGTGGCGGTCGCGTCCACCGGCCTCATCGGGGTCCTGCTCCCGATGGACAAGCTGCTGCCGGGAGTCGAGAGCGCTGCCGAGGCGCTGAGCGAGCACGGCGGCGAGAAGGCCGCCATCGCCATCAAGACCACCGACACCGTCCACAAGACGTCCGTCGTCACGAAGGACGGCTGGACGGTCGGCGGCATGGCCAAGGGCGCGGGCATGCTCGCCCCCGGCCTCGCCACCATGCTCGTCGTCCTCACCACCGACGCCGACCTCCCGAGCGACGTCCTGGACAAGGCGCTTCGCGCCGCCACGCACACCACCTTCGACCGCGTCGACTCCGACGGCTGCATGTCCACCAACGACACCGTGCTGCTGCTCGCCTCCGGCGCCGCCGAAGTCGCCCCGGCCTACGACGAGTTCGCCGAGGCGGTCCGGCAGGTCTGCGACGACCTCGGACAGCAGCTCATCCGGGACGCCGAGGGCGCCAGCAAGGACATCAAGGTCGAGGTGGTGGGCGCCGCGACCGAGGAGGACGCCGTCGAGGTGGGCCGCTCCATCGCCCGCAACAACCTCCTCAAGTGCGCCATCCACGGCGAGGACCCCAACTGGGGCCGCGTGCTCTCCGCGATCGGCACCACCAAGGCCGCCTTCGAGCCGGACCAGCTGAACGTCGCCATCAACGGCGTCTGGGTGTGCAAGAACGGCGGCGTCGGCGAGGACCGCGACAAGGTCGACATGCGCTACCGCGAGGTGCACATCGTCGCCGACCTCGCCGCGGGCGCCGAGACCGCCACGATCTGGACCAACGACCTCACCGCCGACTACGTCCACGAGAACAGCGCGTACTCCTCATGAGCAATGTGACCCGCAAGCACACCGCGCTGCCCAAGGCGCAGATCCTCATCGAGGCGCTGCCCTGGCTGGTCCGGCACAACGGCAAGACGGTCGTCATCAAGTTCGGCGGCAACGCCATGATCGACGAGGACCTGAAGGCCGCGTTCGCCCAGGACGTCGTCTTCCTGCACCACGCCGGGCTCAAGCCGGTCGTCGTGCACGGCGGCGGCCCGCAGATCAGCGCCGCCCTCGACCAGGCGGGCATCGTCAGCGAGTTCAAGGCCGGCCTCCGCGTCACCACCGAGGACGCCATGGACGTCGTACGGATGGTGCTGGCCGGCCAGGTGCAGCGCGAGCTCGTCGGACTCCTCAACCAGCACGGACCGCTGGCCGTCGGACTGACCGGCGAGGACGCGCACACCATCACCGCCACCAAGCACCAGCCCGAGATCGACGGCGAGTTGGTCGACATCGGGCGGGTGGGCGAGATCACCGCGATCGACACGGGCGCGATCGAGGCACTGCTCGCCGACGGCCGGATCCCGGTCGTCTCGTCGATCGCCCGTAGCCAGGACGACCACCATGTCTACAACGTCAATGCTGATACGGCGGCTGCGGCACTCGCGGCTGCGCTGGGAGCGGAGACTCTCATGGTCCTCACGGACGTCGAGGGTCTCTACGAGGACTGGCCCCACTCCGACGAGGTGATCAGCCGCCTCACCGCTTCCCAACTGGAGAAGCTGCTGCCGGAGTTGAGCTCCGGCATGGTCCCGAAGATGGAGGGCTGTCTGCACGCCGTGCGCAACGGCGTCACCACCGCCCGCGTCATCGACGGCCGGGTCCAGCACTCGATCCTGCTGGAGATCTTCACCGACGAAGGCATTGGCACGATGGTCGTGCCGGACGCGCAAGAGGGGGATGGGGAATGACCGACAATCAGGAGCTCACCCAGCGGTGGCAGGGCTCGCTCATGAACAACTACGGCACCCCCCGCCTCCCCCTCGTCCGCGGTGCCGGCCTCAAGGTCTGGGACACCGAGGGCACGCAGTACTACGACTGGGTCGGCGGCATCGCCACCAACGCGCTCGGCCACGCCCACCCGGCGGTCATCGACGCCGTCACCCGGCAGATCGCGTCCCTCGGCCACATCTCCAACTTCTTCATGGCCGAGCCGACCATCGCCCTCGCCGAACGGCTGCTCCAGCACTTCGGCCGGGACGGCAGGGTCTTCTTCTGCAACTCCGGCGCCGAGGCCAACGAGGCCGCCTTCAAGATCGGCCGGCTGACCGGGCGCGGCCACATGGTGGCCACCCAGGGCGGCTTCCACGGCCGCACGATGGGCGCCCTCGCCCTCACCGGCCAGCCCGCCAAGCAGACCCCGTTCCTGCCGCTGCCGGGTGAGGTCACGCACGTGCCGTACGGCGACGCGCAGGCGCTGGCCGCCGCGGTCACCGAGGACACCGCGCTCGTCGTCATCGAGCCCATCCAGGGCGAGAACGGCGTCGTCGTCCCGCCCGCCGGCTATCTCAAGGCGGCCCGGGCGATCACCGCGGCCAAGGGCGCGCTGCTGGTCCTCGACGAGGTGCAGACCGGCATCGGCCGCACCGGGCACTGGTTCGAGTACCAGGCCCACGAGGGCGTCCTGCCCGACGTCGTCACCCTCGCCAAGCAACTCGGCGGCGGACTGCCCCTCGGCGCCACCGTCGCCTTCGGCCGCGCCGCGGAGCTGCTCCAGCCCGGCCACCACGGCACGACCTTCGGCGGCAACCCGGTCGCCTGCGCCGCCGGACTCGCCGTCCTCGACACCATCGCCGGTGAGGGGCTGCTCGACAACGTGAAGCGGCAGAGCGCCGCGCTGGTCGAGGGAATCGAGTCCCTGGGACACCCGCTGATCGACCACGTCCGGGGCTCCGGGCTCCTCCTGGGTATCGTGCTCACCGAGCCGCTCGCGCCCCAGGTGCAGCAGGCGGCTCAGGACGCCGGTTTCCTGGTGAACGCGCCCGCCCCCGATGTCGTACGGCTCATGCCGCCGCTGAATCTCGGCGACGACGAGGTGGCTGCGCTGCTCCAGGCGCTGCCCGGCGTTCTTGACACGGTGAAGGCGGCGAACGCGGCCGACGGGGACGGATGATCCGGAGAAATGAGACGTCGATGAGCCAGGCGCAGGAGCACGAGCAGAACGGGGCCGGCGGGCCTGCGGTGCCGCAGACGCGCACGGCGCGGCACCGCCGGATCGTGGACATCCTCAACCGGCAACCGGTGCGGTCGCAGAGCCAGTTGGCCAAGCTCTTGTCCGACGACGGGCTGAGCGTCACGCAGGCGACGCTCTCCCGGGACCTCGACGAGCTGAACGCGGTGAAGATCCGTAACACCGACGGGGATCTGATCTACGCCGTGCCCAGTGAGGGCGGGTTCCGTACGCCTCGGGCGCCGCTGGGGGAGTCGGCGAAGGAAGAGCGGATGCGGCGGTTGTCGCAGGAGCTGCTGATCTCCGCGGAGGCGTCGGCGAATCTGGTGGTGCTGCGGACGCCGCCTGGCGCTGCGCAGTTTCTGGCGTCGGCCATTGATCAGGCTGAGCTGCATGACATTCTCGGGACCATCGCCGGTGACGACACGCTGTTGCTGATCAGCCGGGATCCGGTGGGTGGGCAGGCGCTGGCCGAGCATTTGTTGCGGTTGGCTCAGAACGGACATTGAGTTTCGGGTGCGGGCTTGTGGGGGCTGGTCGCGCAGTTCCCCGCGCCCCTAAAGCCTTAACCGAGCCTTGCTGCCAAGCCGCCCGTGCACCTCACCTCATCGCCCGCCGTGATCAGCAGTGCCTCCACGTCCGGCAGGGACTCCAGCCAGCGCAAGCCCTCCCGCGAACCCATCGCGAACGCCGCCGTCGCCCAGCAGTCCGCCCACGTCACGCTCGGGGTCACCACCGTCACCGCGACCAGGTCCGTCACCGCGGAGCGGCCCGTGCGGGGGTCGACGATGTGGGCGCCGCGTTCGGCCGTGCCGGATGTCGCCACGGCCAGTTCGCTCGTGCCCGCCGCCGAGACCACCGCCGCCAGGCCCCCGGGGCGGAGCGGATCCGCCACGCCGACCCGCCACGGGCGCTGCGGCCCCGGCGTGCCGAGCAGTTGTACGTCCCCGCCGCCGTTCAGGCTGACCCCGGTCGCGCCCGCCCTGAGCAGATGTCTGGCCGCACGCTCCACCGCCCACCCCTTGACGATGCCCGTCGGGTCGAGCCGGCCCTCGTAGCGGAGACTGAACCAGCCGTCGCTCAACCGCTCGGCCTCGGCGCCCAGTTCGAGGACCTCGGCGACCTCCGGATCGCACTGCCCGACCGTCAGCTCGTCGCGGGCCAGCCGCGAGATCTGGCTGTCCTCGCGGTACGTGCTGAAGACGGCGTCGGCCCGGTGCAGCCCGGCCACCGCCTCCTCCAGTGCCGCGCGGACGGCACCGGGGTCCCCGCCGCGGACGTCGAAGGAGAAGACGGTCCCCATGACCTCCTCCGCGTGACGTACCGCGGCGGGAGCTTCTGCCGACTCGGCCACGGTGTCAGCCACCGGCCTGGTCCAGCGCCGACTGGAGGGACTTCTTGTAGCCCGCGCTGGTGTAGGTGGCCCCGGACACCGAGTCGATGTCCGCGCTGCCGGCCGCCACCGCCGCCGCGTTCAGCTTCGGCACGGCCAGCTCGGTCTTCTGCGTGCTCTGGCCGCCGCTCGGCGCCTGGACCGCCTCGGCCTTGGTGATCTTGCCGTTGCTGACCGTGATCCGGACCTGGACCGGGCCGTACTGGGTCTGCGCGACCGTGCCCGTGAGGGTCTTGGAGGCGGCGCCCTGCGCGGGGGCCGACGCGCCCTGCGAGGGCTGGGCGGCCGAGGCGGCGGCGTTCGCCTTGTCGATCGCCGACTGGAGGGACTTCTTGTAGCCCTCGCTCGTGTACGTCGCCCCCGACACGGTGTCGATGTCGGGACTCTGCTTGGCGACCACCGCCGCGTTGAGCTTGGGCACCGCCAGGTTGGTCTTCTCGGTGCTGGTCCCGCCCTGCGGCGCCTGCACCGCCTCCGACTTGGTGATCTTGTTGCCGACGACGGTGATCCGCACCTGCACGGCACCGTACTGGGTCTGCGCGACGTCCCCGGTGGACGTGCTCGTCCCCGCCGCCTGCGCCCCGCCCTGCGCCGACTCCTGCGCGGCGGCCGGCGGGACCGCGCCGCCCGCCGCGGACGCGGAGGCCGGGTCGGACGCCGGTTTCAGCGACAGCAGCAGCACGATCCCGGAGACGGTGGCGGCGCCGGCCAGGACGACACGCCGGATCGGATGACTCTTCCTCATGGCTGAATGAACTCCTGAAGTCTGGGGCTGCCGAGCAGAGTTGAGGGGCCGTGACGTGCGGGAGCGTCGCTCACATCTCGAACGACTCGTGGTGGATACGGCGGGCCGGGACGCCCGCGTCGCGCAGGGAGTCGTACACGGACTGCGCGAACCCGGGCGGCCCGCACAGGAACACGTCGTGGTCGTCGATGTCCGGCAGCTTCTGCCGCAGCCGCTCCGCCGAGATGTCGGGCCGCTCGCCGTCCGGGCTGTTGACCGCGTACATCAGCCGGGCGCCCCGCTCGTCGGCGATGGTGGCCAGCTCGTCCCACAGCGCCAGGTCCTGGGTGCTGTTGGCCCGGTAGAGCAGGGTGATGTCACCGGACGCCCCGGGCAGCGTCTCGAACAGCGCCCGCATCGGCGTGATGCCGACGCCGCCCGCGACCAGCAGCACCTTGCCGCGGCTGCGGCGCTGGGCGGTCAGGGCGCCGTACGGCCCCTCGGCCCACACCCGGGTGCCGGGCCGCAGTTCGCGCAGGCGGGCGGTGTGGTCGCCGATCGCCTTGACGGTGATCCGCAGCATGTCCGGGCGGGGCGCCGCCGACAGTGAGTACGGGTGGGAGCTGAACCGCATGCCGGGCGCCATGAAGCGCCAGCGGAAGAACTGCCCGGCCTCCGCGCCCATCCGGTGCAGCTTCTTGCCGCCGATCAGCACCGACACGATGCCCGGCGTCTCCTCGATGACCGCCTCGACGTACATCCGGTGCCTGAGGTTGAGGCGGAGCGGGGTGAGGATCCGGTACCAGACCACCAGCGCGGTGACGACACCGTAGAGCCCGTACCAGAAGGTCTTCGCGGTGGGCTGGACGGCGAACTCGTTGCCGGTGGTGATCTGGTGCCAGAACGTCAGGAACACCACGGCGTAGGTGAGCAGGTGGACGTGGTACCAGGTGTCGTACGGCAGCCTGCGCCGGACCCCGCCGACCGAAAGGAGCGCGATGACCACCAGCAGGCCGGTGCCGATCGCCGCCTTGCCCATGTCGGGCAGGGTCGTGACCATGTCCATGAACTGCTGCACGATGTCGCCGAGCGTCTTGCCGGCCTGGAGCGCGTACGCCCAGGTGATCAGGAAGACGTGCGCGATGACCAGGCTCACCGTGTAGCGGCCGCTCATCGCGTGCCAGCGGGCCACCCGGTCCGAGCCCACCCGCCGCTCCAGCGCCGGCACCCGGGCCATCTGGAGGACGACCAGCGCCATCAGATAGCCCGCGAGGAGGCCGGTGATCCGGCCCGCGGCGAGGATCTTCGCGGTGTTGTCCGCGAGGGAGGGGGTGTTGTCCCACCACAGCCACAGCACCGCCGCCGCGCCCGCCCATAGGGCGATCACCAGCGGGACGGCCGGGGAGCGGCGCGGGCGGATGCGGCGCATCGTCTGGCGGCGGGCGGCGCGGCCGCCTGCGAGCGTGGTGGTCACGATTCCTCCGGGAGCGGGGCAAGGGGGGTGGCGTGGTCCCTTGGTCCTCAGATACGTGCCGTGACGCCTGGGTGTTCAGCCGGTCGCCGAGTCGAGGGCGGACTGGAGCGACTGGCGGTAACCGTCGCTCGTGTACGTGGCCCCCGAGACCGTGTCGATGTCCGCGCTCTGCGCCTGGAGGGCCTCGGTCCGCAGCCGGGGGAGGGCGTAGCTGTTGATCTCCTGGTCCCGCGGATTGTCCGACGGATAGGCGACCGCCGTGACGTCGGTGAGCTTGCCGCCCCTGACCGTGATCCGGACCTGGACGGGCCCCCAGCGGGTCTGCACCGAGTCACCGGTGAACGTGCCCGCCCCGGCCGCCGAGGGGGCCGCGGAGGGGGACGTGACGGCTATGGCGGCCGGGGTGTCGTGCGGCTTCAGCGACAGCAGCAGGACCATGCCGGAGACGGTGGCGGCGCTCGCCAGCACGATCCGGCGCAGCGGATGGTTCTTCCTCAGTGCGTGCACGTGCGTGGCCTCACAACTCGAACGACTCGTGGTGGATACGGCGGTCGGGCACCCCGGCGGAGCGCAGCGCCCCGTACACCTCGCGGGCGAAGCCGTCCGGACCGCACAGGTAGACGTCGTGCCGGGCCAGCCCCTCGGGTACGGCCGCTCGCAGCAACTCGGCGGTCAGGCGCAGACGTTCGCCGCCCGGTCCGTTGAGCAGGTAGTGCACCCGCGCCCCGCGCCACCGCGCCAGCGCCTCCAACTCGCCGCCCAGCGCGAGGTGTTCGACCGTGCGCGCCCGGTACAGCAGGGTCACCTCGCCCGGCAGCGTCTCGAACAGCGCCCGCAGCGGGGTGACGCCGACACCGCCCGCGATGAGCAACGCCCGCTGCGAGGTGCGCCGTTCGGCGGTCAGCGCGCCGTACGGCCCCTCCGCCCACACCCGGGTGCCGGGCCGCAGCAGCGCCACGGCCGTGCTGTGGTCGCCGAGCGCCTTCACCGTGATCCGCATCCGGTCCCCGCGGGGCGGCGCCGACAGCGAGTACGGCGTCGACGTCCCCCACATGCCCCCGGTGAGGAACCGCCAGCGGAAGAACTGCCCGGCCTGCGCCCCGAGTTGCTCCAGCCCCTGCCCGTGCACGACGACGGACCACACGTCCGGCGCCTCCCGGTGCACGGACTCCACCCGCAGCCGGTGCCGCAGGTTCAGCCGCACCGGCACCAGCACCCGGAACCACAGCACCAGCGCCGCCACCCCCAGGTACAGCCCGTACCAGGCGGCCCGCACCGGACCGGCCGTGAGGTCGGAGCCCAGCTGGACCTGGTGGAAGAAGGCCAGGAACACGGCCGCGTACGTCAGCAGGTGGACGTAGTACCAGAACTCGTGCGCGACCCGGCGCCGCACGGCCCGCGCCGAGGTGACACCGACCGCCACGAGGATCAGCGTGCCGGCGGTCGCCTTCAGCATCTCCGGGTAGTCGAGGACCACCGTCACCGTCTCCTGCCAGAGCGACCGGCCGTCCTGCGCGGCGTACCCCGCGAGGATCAGCACGACGTGCGCCACCAGCAGACCGATCGTGTAGCGGCCCGCCATCGCGTGCCAGCGCGCCACCCGGTCCGAGCCGATCCGGCGCTCCAGCAGCGGCACGCGCGCCATCAACCCGACCAGCACGGCACAGGCGTACCCGCACAGCAGCCCGGCGATCCGCCCGGCGTTCGTCAGCCAGCCCGCCGCCCCGACCACGGAACCGGTGTGCGCCCACCACAGCGCGACCGCACCCGCCGCCCCGCCCCACAACAGGGCGAGCAGCGGGCCCGCGGGGGAGCGCCGGGCGGGCAGCGGCACGGGCGGCGCCGTCCGCTCGTACACGGTGGTCATGAGTACGTCCCGTACAGGGTGGTCATGCGCACGTCCTTTCGTCCTGCCAGGACGCCACTGTGCGGGCCGAACTTCTCAGAACCCTCTGAAGCGGCTGCCGCAGAGCGCACTCAGAGGAAACTCAGAGCAACCGGGGACGCGACGGTGACGCGCCAGGGGCCATCCTGGAAGGGCCATGAACACCACCCGCTCCGGCCGCCCCGCCCTCGCCCGCCCCGACGGCACCCCGCTGCGCGTCCTCGTCGTGGACGACGACGAGGACCTCGCCGAGGTCCTGTCCGGCGCCCTGCGCTACGAAGGCTGGCAGGTACGCACCGCCGGCGACGGGGCCTCGGCGGTCGCCGCGGCCCGCGAGCTATTGCCCGACGCCGTCGTCCTCGACGTGATGCTCCCCGACACCGACGGCTTCGCCGTGCTGCGCGGCCTGCACGCCGTGAAGCCCGACGTGTGCGTGCTCTTCCTCACCGCCCGGGACGCCGTCGAGGACCGGATCGCCGGGATCACGGCGGGCGGCGACGACTACGTCACCAAGCCGTTCAGCCTGGAGGAGGTCGTCGCCCGGCTGCGCGGACTGCTGCGCCGCGCCGGCATGGCCCGGCAGCTGGAGGAGGGCCCGCGGCTGACCATCGGCGACCTGGTCATGGACGAGGACGCCCGCGAGGTGACCCGTGCGGGCGAGCTGATCGAACTCTCCCCGACCGAGTTCGAACTGCTCCGCTTCCTCATGCGCAACCCGCGCCGGGTGCTCAGCAAGGCCCAGATCCTCGACCGGGTGTGGTCCTACGACTTCGGCGGCCGCGCCCATGTCGTCGAGCTGTACATCTCCTACCTGCGCAAGAAGGTGGACGCGGGCCGGGAACCGATGATCCACACCGTGCGCGGCGCCGGATACGTGCTCAAGCCGGTGACCCCGTGACCCCAGCTCTCCTGCGACGGTTGCCCCGTCCACACACCCTGCGCGCCCGGCTCACCTGCGGCCTTGTGGTGCTGCTGGCGGTGAGCTGTGCGGCGGTCGGCCTGGCGGCCGTCGTCGGGCTCCAGGGCTTTCTCGTGGGCCGCCTCGACGAGCAGCTGACCGAGGCCGGGAACCGCTTCGCGGTGAGCCTGGAGCACAACGGCACCCTCCCCGACGACCACGACGGTGACGAACACGGCGACACCCGCCGCCAGGCCACCGGCACCTTCGGCGCCCGGCTGGTCGACGGCACGGCCACCCACGCGGCGGTCGTCCGCCCGAGCGGCACCGAGAACGTCTCGCTGACCCGCGGCGACGAGCGGCGCCTCGCCGCCATCCCGGCCGACGGCAAGGCCCACACCGCCGACCTCTCCGCGCTCGACGACTACCGCGTACTGGTGACGACCGGCAACGACGGCGACGTCCTCATCACCGGCCTGCCCCTGGAGCCCGTCGAGGCCACGGTCCACCGCCTCGAACTGCTCGCCGGTATCGTCTTCGGCCTCGCCCTCACCGTCACCGGCGTGGCCGGGGCGCTCTGGGTGCGCTGGTCGCTGCGCCCGCTGAGCCGGGTCGCGGCGACCGCCACCCGGGTCAGCGAACTCCCGCTGGCCAGCGGCGAGGTGGCGCTGCCGCCCCGGGCCCCGGAGTCCGACCCCCGCAGCGAGGTCGGCCAGGTCGCCGGCGCCTTCAACCGGATGCTGGGCCATGTCGAGGACGCGCTCACCAAACGGCACGCGAGCGAGGAACGGCTGCGCAGCTTCGCCGCCGACGCCAGCCATGAGCTGCGCACCCCGGTGGCGTCGGTGCGCGGCCACGCGGAACTGGCGCTGCTGCACCCCGGCCCGGTCCCGCCGGAGATCACCCGGGCCCTGGAACGCATCGCCGCCGAGTCGGCCCGCATGGGCGAGATGGTCGACGAGATGCTGCTGCTGGCCCGGCTGGACGCGGGCCGCCCTTTGGAGCGCCACCCGGTCGACCTCACCATCCTGGTCCTGGACGCGGTGACGGACGCCCGGGCCGCGGGCCCCGATCACCGCTGGACGCTGGAACTTCCCGAGGAACCGGTCACGGTCACGGGCGACGCCCACCGACTGCAACAGCTGTTGGCCAACCTGTTGGCCAACGCGCGTGGGCACACACCTGTGGGCACCAAGGTGACGGTCTCCCTGGAGACCGAGACCGAGGCCGAGACCGAGGCCGGGGCTGAGGTCGGAACCGGGGCCGAGGCCGCCACGGCCGTCCTCACGGTCCACGACGACGGCCCCGGCGTCCCCGAGGACATCCAACCCGGCGTCTTCGAACGCTTCACCCGAGCCGACCGCCGCCGCACCGACGCCCCGGGCGGCGGCGCGGGCCTGGGCCTGTCGATCGTGGCCGCGGTGGCCGAGGCCCACGGCGGAGAAGTGAGCCTGCGCAGCGCACCGGGCTCGACCACCTTCACCGTCCGGCTCAGTACCGGGTGATCGCCGTCCGCCCGCCCGTCGTACCGATCGCGATGTGCGGCGCCTGCCCGGGATCGGCCCACTTCAGGATCCGGCGCATCGCGTCCGCCGACACGGACACGCAACCCGCCGTCGCCCCAGCCCCGTTGACGTGCAGGAAGATCCCGGCACCCCGCCCCCGCACCGGCTGCGCGTAGTTGAACCCGATCACCATGGCGTACGCGTACTGCTTCTCGTAGGCGATCAGATGCTCGGACTCGGCGGCCCGGCAGTCCTTGGCGAGGGGCTCGCTCCAACGGTTGTAGACGCGCGAGTCGTTGTCCTGACACCACCAGGAACTCCCGTGCACGGGACGGTACTTGTACGACGTCCCGCTCGGCGCGGCCTTGATGCCGAAGGCGTACGGCAGCTCGTACAGCCCCGCCGGCGTCGTGTTCGTGCCCTGCTTGCGCGAGGCGCCCTCCACAAGGCCGTTCGCCCCGAACCGCGCCTTCGCCGAACCGGCCTTCACCCACCGCCCGTTGTCGAGCTCCCACCAGGTGACCGTGCCGGAGGTGGCGGAGGCCTTCGCGGCCACCGCGGTGATCAGCTGGGTGCCGCCGCCGGTGTCGGCCATCCGGGAGGGAAGCGGCGGCTGCCCGCCGCCGGGCGCGGCGCCGAGCACGAGGAGGGACGCGGACACGAGAGCCGTGGCGACGGCGGGGGAGGCCATGGCTCAGACGGTAGAGGGCGGCAGCGGCAGCGGCAGCCCGGGTAGGCCGTCCAGGCTCGTCGCGATGTGCTCCTTCTTGGCGAAGTAGGCGCTCAGCGATTCGTCGTCCTCACGGGCGAAGCGCCTGGCGTGCAGGTCGCGGTCCTCGTCGTACGTCATGAAGGGCACCGCGTAGCCGCAGGAGTCCCGGATCTGCCGGGCCGTCACCACGATGATCGCCCGCAGGCCGTGCAGGCTCGGGTCGATGTCCGGGAAGTGCGTGAGCAGTTCCTTGAAGCGGGGGTCGTCGCGCAGCACCGCCTCGCCCTCGCCGTGCACCCGGACGATGTTGGGCGGTCCTTGGAAGGCGCACCACATGAGCGTGATCCGGCCGTTCTCCCGCAGGTGCGCGACCGTCTCGGCGGTGGACCCGGCGAAGTCCAGGTAGGCGACGGTCAGTTCGTCGATGACCGCGAAGGAGCCCTTGAGGCCCTTGGGGGAGAGGTTGACCGTGCCGTCACCGGCCAGCGGGGCGGTCGCGGTGAAAAAAAGAGGCTGCGCCTCGATGAAAGTGCGCAGCCTGCCGTCTATGCGTTCGTAAGTCTTTCCCATGTCTAACGATTATGGGCGCAAGTCTTTCGCCTGTCTAATGAATTGCGGGCTCCGTTTGTCCGGACCCCGCCGTGGCCGCCCCGGCCGGCGCGGAACTCGGGGCGGCCACAGCGCCTGTCACGTCACTTGGTGAGCGTGCAGGCAGCCAGGGAGTTCAGGCCCTGGGGCTTGGCGGCGGTCCGGCCGATGGAGATGGCGATGCGGTCGATGGTGGACGTCCGCTTGTCCTTCAGCGGGCCGAGGATCGCGTTCTGGACGAAGTTGGGTCCGCCCTGGCCGACCGTGTTGACCAGTCGCGTGTTGGCCTCGTTGATCTGCGTCTGCAGGAGGGCGAGGTTGCGGTCCACCTCGGCCTTCGCGGAGGCCGGAACGGCGGGGAGCTGGGAGGCGACGTCGGGGCAGCTGATGGTGCCGACGGCGGCGTTGCCCGTGTTCTTCCCGGCATTGCCCGCGTTGGCGTTGCCCGTGTTCTTCCCCGCGTTGCCGGTGTTCTTGCCGGCGTTCCCCGCGTTCCCCGCGTTCCCCGCGTTCCCCGCGTTTCCGGTGGCGCCCGTGGCGCCGGCGGCGTTCAGGGTGCAGGGTGCGAGGGCGTCCAGGCCCTGGGGCTTGGCGGCGGTCCGTCCGATGGCGGTGGCGATCCGGTTGACGGTCGCGACCCGCTTGTCCTTCAGGGGGCCGAGGATGGCGTTCTGGACGAAGTTGGGTCCGCCCTGGCCGACGGTGTCGACGAGGCGCTTGTTGGCCTCGTCGATCTGGGTCTGGAGGAGGGTGAGGTTGCGGGTCACCTCGGCCTGCGCGGAGGCGGGGATCGCGGGGAGCTTGGAGGCGACGTCCGGGCAGCTGATGGTGCCAGGGCTCGCCAGGGTGCGGGCGTCGGTGGCGCCGCTGCTCTTGGAGCTCTCCCCGGCGAGGGCGGAACCGGCGATCACCGCACCGGTCAGCACCAGTGCGGTGGCGCTGCCGATGAGGGCGACGCGGCGCTTGTTGTACTTAGGAAGAGCCCTGGACATGCGGATGCCTCACAAGGGTCGGGAGTGTCTTCGAGTTCCTGGTGTGTACAAACGCGGCGCCTGCGTTCGGGGTGAGGTACGCGCAAGCGGTTTCTCCTGTTCAAAGGGAAACCAAAAAGAGGGTCAGATTGACGAATCATGCATAGGTCTGCATACTCATGCATAACCTTGAATGCGGCGATGAGGAGCAACGCAAGTGAGCAGCAACAGCGGTGACGTCCGGCTCTGGGGCGGCCGTTTCGCCGACGGTCCCGCCGAGGCCCTGGCCAAGCTGTCCGCGTCCGTGCACTTCGACTGGCGGCTGGCGCCGTACGACATCGCCGGTTCGCGTGCCCACGCGCGCGTGCTCCACAAGGCGGGCCTGCTCACCGAGGACGAGCTCCAGCGCATGATCGCCGGGCTCGACCAGCTGGAGGCCGACGTGGCCTCCGGTGACTTCGTCGGCACCATCGCCGACGAAGACGTCCACACCGCCCTGGAGCGCGGCCTGCTGGAGCGCCTCGGCCCGGACCTCGGCGGCAAGCTCCGCGCCGGCCGCTCCCGCAACGACCAGGTGGCGACCCTCTTCCGGATGTACCTGCGGGACCACGCCCGGATCATCGGCGGTCTGATCGCCGACCTCCAGGACGCCCTGATCGGCCTGGCGGAGGCGCACCCGGACGTGGCGATGCCCGGCCGCACCCACCTCCAGCACGCCCAGCCGGTCCTCTTCGCCCACCACGTCCTGGCCCACGTCCAGTCCCTGTCCCGGGACGCGGAGCGGCTGCGCCAGTGGGACGAGCGCACGGCCGTGTCGCCGTACGGCGCGGGGGCCCTGGCCGGTTCCTCCCTCGGCCTGGACCCGGAGGCGGTGGCCAAGGACCTCGGCTTCGAGCACGGCAGCGTCGGCAACTCCATCGACGGCACGGCGTCCCGTGACTTCGTCGCGGAGTTCGCCTTCATCACCGCGATGATCGGGGTGAACCTCAGCCGTGTCGCCGAGGAGATCATCATCTGGAACACGAAGGAGTTCTCCTTCGTGACCCTGCACGACGCCTTCTCGACGGGCTCGTCGATTATGCCGCAGAAGAAGAACCCCGACATCGCGGAGCTGGCGCGCGGCAAGTCGGGCCGCCTGATCGGCAACCTGACGGGCCTGATGGCCACCCTCAAGGCGCTGCCGCTGGCCTACAATCGGGACCTCCAGGAGGACAAGGAGCCGGTCTTCGACTCCTGTGACCAGCTGGAGGTCCTGCTCCCCGCCTTCACCGGCATGATGGCCACCCTCACGGTCAACCGCGAGCGCATGGAGGAACTGGCCCCGGCCGGCTTCTCCCTCGCCACCGACATCGCCGAGTGGCTGGTCAAGCAGGGCGTCCCGTTCCGCGTCGCCCACGAGGTCGCCGGCGAGTGCGTCAAGGCGGCCGAGGCCGAGGGCAAGGAACTGGACGAACTGACGGACGACCAGTTCGCCAAGATCTCCGCCCACCTGACCCCGGAGGTCCGCACGGTCCTCAACGTCCAGGGCGCCCTGGCCTCCCGCAACGGCAGGGGCGGCACGGCCCCGAGCGCGGTGGCGATCCAGCTGGCGGAGGTGAAGGCGGACGTCGCGGCGCAGCACGAATGGGCGACGGCGAAGAAGTAGGCCTGGCTTCAACGCCCCCATGGGCCGCAGGCCCTATGGGGGCGCGGGGAACTGCGCGACAAGCCACGACGTACCGCACCCGCCAAAACACCGCACAAGCCGAGCTCTCCGGCGAACGGCATCCCGCGTTACGTTGTGGGCATGCCCTTCGCCCGACTCGCCACAGCCACCACCCCCACCTGTCACATCGGCCTCGGCCTCGCCGCAGTCGGCCGCCCCGGCTACATCAACCTGGGCCGCGACGAAGACCTGGGCCTCGCAGAGACCCGCAGCGTCGAATCGCTGCGCACCCGCACCCACGAACTCCTAGACGCCGCCTACTTCCAAGGCGTCCGCTACTTCGACGCGGCCCGCTCCTACGGCCGCTCGGAGGAGTTCCTCGCCGACTGGCTGAACGCCCGCCCCGACATCGACGACGTGGTCATCGGCAGCAAGTGGGGCTACACATACACCGCCGCCTGGACGACCGACGCCGAGAAACACGAGGTCAAGGACCACAGCGTCGGCACCTACGACCGCCAGCGCGGCGAGACCGCCGAACTCCTCGGCGACCACCTCGACCTCTACCAGATCCACTCGGTGACCCCGGACAGCCCGGCCCTCACCGACAAGGAACTGCACGCCAGGCTCGCCGAGGCCGCCGCCGACGGCATCAGCATCGGCTTCTCCACCAGCGGCCCCGCCCAGGCGGACGCCATCCGGGCCGCCCTGGAGGTCACGGTCGACGGCGAGCCCCTCTTCCGTACCGTCCAGTCGACGTACAACGTCCTGGAGACCTCCGCCGCCCCCGCCCTCGCCGAGGCCCACGACGCCGGACTGACGGTCATCGTCAAGGAGGGCATGGCCAACGGCAGGCTCGCGGACCCGTACGCGCCGGACGCCCTGAAAGCCGTCGCGGCGGAAACCTCCCTCGGCTGTGACGCGGTCGCCCTCGCCCTTGTCCTGCGCCAGCCCTGGGCCGGTGTCGTCCTGTCCGGCGCCGCGACCGCCAACCAGCTGGCCTCCAACCTGCACGCGGCCGTAGTGGACCTGGACGAGGACCAAATGGCCCGCCTTGCCGAACTGGCGGAGGAGCCGCGGGCGTACTGGGAGAAGCGCGGCAGCCTTCCCTGGCACTGAGAAAACCCTGGTCGACACGACAGCCGTGAGACATCTGCGCCCGTTGTGAGACATGAATGTCTCATATGGGCTAGGGTTGTCTCATGGCTGTCGATCGCGACCACGCGCTGCGCAGTGCCGCGGCCCTGCTGACCCGCAAATCCACCGCGACCATGGACGAGGTCGCCAAGGCCGCCGGGATCAGCCGGGCCACGCTGCACCGCCACTTTGCGGGGCGCGACGCACTCGTACGGGCTCTTGAGGCGCTCGGCATCGAGGAGTGCGAGGCCGCGCTGGACGCGGCGCGTCTCGACGAGGGCCCGGCGCGGGACGCCGTCCACCGTCTCGTCCGCGAGATCGAACCGGCCGCCGCCCTGCTCGCCTTCCTCTACACCGAGAACCAGCTGTTCGAGGGCGAGGAGCAGAACCCCGGCTGGACGAGGATCGACGACCGCATCGCGACGGTGTTCCGGCGCGGACAGGCGGCCGGTGAGTTCCGTATCGACCTGACCCCGGTCTGGCTCACCGAGGCGCTGTACGGCCTGCTGGCCTCCGGCGCCTGGGCGGTGTCGGAAGGCCGCGTGGCCCGCAAGGACTTCACCCACATGATCGCCGAGCTGCTCCTCGGCGGCGCACTGAGGCACCACGCAGAACCGAGCACAGAACCGAGCACAGAACCGAGAGAGGAATCATGACCAGCACCCTGCAGCCGACGACCACGACCGAGGCGGTGACCAAGCGCCCGGGCCGTTGGCTCGCGCTCTCCGTCCTCGTGCTCGCCGTGCTGCTGGTGGCCGTCGACGCGACCGTCCTCGGTCTCGCGACCCCCTACATCAGCGAGGACCTGAACCCCACCGGCTCCCAGCTCCTCTGGATCGGCGACGTCTACTCCTTCGTCATCGCGGGTCTGCTCGTCTCCATGGGCAGCCTCGGCGACCGCATCGGCCGCAAGCGCATCCTCCTCATCGGCGCGACGGCGTTCGGCGCGATATCGGTGCTCAACGCCTATGCCACGACTCCGGAGTTGATGATCCTCGCCCGCGCCCTCCTGGGCGTCGCGGGCGCGACGCTCATGCCGGCGACCCTCGCCCTGATCCGCAACCTCTTCCACGACCCGCACGAACGCAGCCTCGCCGTCGGCATCTGGGGCGCCACGGCCTCCGCGGGCACCGCGATCGGCCCGATCGCCGGCGGTTTCCTGCTCGAACACTTCTGGTGGGGCTCGGTCTTCCTGATCAACCTGCCCGTGATGGCGGTCCTCGTCCTCGTCGGCATCAAGCTGCTCCCCGAGTCGAAGAACCCGAACCCGGGCCCGTGGGACCTGATCAGCGTGACCCTGTCCCTGGTCGGCGTGATCGCGGTGGTGTACGCGGTCAAGGAGACGGCCACGCACGGCTTCGGCTGGGAGATCCTCGGCGTCGGCGCCCTCGGCGCGACGGCCCTGTACTGGTTCGTCCATCGCCAACTGACCCTGCCGACACCCCTGTTGGACATGCGCCTGTTCCGCAACCGCGGCTTCAGCGCGGCGGTCCTGGCCGACCTGCTGACCATCCTCGGCCTGTCCGGCCTGGTCTTCTTCCTCTCCCAGTACCTGCAACTCGTCCAGGGCAGGCGCCCGTTGGAGGCGGGCCTTGCCGAACTCCCCGCCGCGGTGGGCGCGGTGGCGGCCGGTCTGGTCGCGGGCTGGGCGGCCCGCCGCTGGTCGGTGCGCGCGGTGGTCTCCGGCGGCCTGGCGGCGGTGGGCGTGGCACTGGCCTCGCTGACGGTCATCGACCAGAGCACGGGTTACCCGCTGCTCGGCACCGCCCTGCTGGTCGTCGGCATCGGCGCCGGCTTCTCCTTCACGGTGACGGCGGACGTGATCCTCTCCAGCGTCCCGAAGGAACAGGCGGGCTCGGCGTCCGCAGTATCGGAGACGGCGTACGAACTGGGCGCGGCCCTGGGCATCGCGGTACTGGGCTCGATCGTGACGGGCGTGTACCGGGGCTTCACAGCTCCGGCGGGCACACCGGAGGGCGCCCACGAGTCGCTGGGCGGCGCGGTGGAGGCGGCGGGGGGAATGCCGTCAGGCCAGGCCGCGGCACTGCTGACGTCGGCGCGAGAGTCCTTCGTGGACGGCTTGGCGATCGCGGCAGGCGCAGGCGCAGCGGTCCTGCTGTCGACGGCGGTGGCAGCGTGGTTCTTGTTGCGAAACGCGCGGTTGGACAACGCCCTCTAGGGGCGCGAGGCTGTGTCGATGTGCGGCTCCGCCGCGTGGGCGCGACCAGCCCCCACCCGCCCGCAGCCGAAAAACTACGCCGCTTCCTTCGCCTTGGTCGCATACATGTCCACGTACTCCTGCCCGGACAACCGCATGACCTCAGCCATCACAGAGTCCGTCACAGCCCGCAGCACATACCGATCCCGGTCCATCCCGTCATACCGAGAGAACTCCATCGCCTCACCGAACCGAACAGTGACCCGGCCCGGCCGGGGCATCCCCGCACCGCCCGGCTGCAACTTGTCCGTGCCGATGACGGCGAACGGCACCACAGGCGCCCCCGTCATCATGGTCAGCCGCGCGATACCGGTACGCCCCCGGTACAGCCGCCCGTCGGGGGACCGCGTCCCCTCCGGGTAGATGCCGAAGACCTTCCCCTCCTCCAGCACCCGCCGCCCGGTCATCAGCGCGGCGACGCCACCACGTCCACCGTCCCGGTCCACCGGAATCATGCCGACGCCGGTGAAGAACCACGCCATGAGCCGGCCCTTCAGGGTCTTCCCGGTGACGTACTCGTCCTTGCCGATGAAGAAGACCTGCCGGTCGCAGACGAGCGGGAGGATCATCGAGTCGATGAAGGTGAGGTGGTTGCCGGCCAGGATGACCGGGCCGTCCCCGGGGATGTGCTCGGCGCCTTCCACCTGTGGGCGGAACATCAGGCGCATGATCGGTCCGAGCACTGCCTTGATGAGCGCGAAGCGGGACAACGGGCCCTCCGGTGTCAAGGGAATCGGTGTAAGTCTGTGCAGGTGAGGACGATACTCGCGGCCCGGGGGGTCTTGCACATCGGGTTCACCGAGGTCTTACGCAGTGTTGACGCGGGTTTACCTGCGATGGCGCGCGGAAGACCGGCCGTAACCGGATGGCCATCATGTGACGGACATCGCGTCCGCGCCCTGACGGGCTGTCAACTTGCGCCTCATGCACGACATCCCGAGTCACCCGCGTGTTCCGCCGCAGGTCTCCCCGCGGTCATGCACACGCACCTACGATCGGCCCGCACTGACGAGCCGACGCAAGGAGGGCGCTCATGGGATCGCAGGATTCTCAGGCCGTGGACGGGCAGACGGGTGTAACCGGACGGCGGGCGCTCCTCGGCGCGGCCGTGCTCGGCGCCGGGGGAGCGGTCCTCGGTCTGTCCGGTACGGCGAGGGCCGCCGCGGCCGACGGGACCGCCGAGGCGCGGCACGGCGGCGGGCTGAGAAGCCTGCCGGTGCCGACGATCATCGGCCACCGGGGTGCCAGCGGTTACCGTCCCGAGCACACGTTCGGGTCGTACCAGCTCGCCCTCGACCTCGGCGCGCACGTCGTCGAGGCCGGCGACCTGGTGCCCACCAAGGACGGTCACCTGGTCTGCCGCCACGAGCCGGAGATCGGCGGGACGACGGACGTCGCGGACCACAAGGAGTTCGCCGACCGCAAGACGACGAAGGTGCTGGACGGCGTCTCCGTCACCGGCTGGTTCACCGAGGACTTCACGCTCGCCGAGCTGAAGACCCTGCGTGCCGTCGAGCGCATCCCGGCCAACCGCCCGCACAACACCCTCTACAACGGGCGCTGGGAGATCCCCACCTTCGAAGAGGTCCTGAAGTGGCAGGACGAGCAGACCCGCAAGCGCGGCAAGCAGGTGTGGATCTACCCGGAGACCAAGCACCCCACCTACTTCCGCAAGCTCGGCCTGGGCCTTGAGGAGCGGGTCGCCAAGCTGCTGCGCAAGTACGGCAAGGACGGCCGCAACTCCCCGGTGATCCTCCAGTCCTTCGAGCCCAGCAGCATCCAGCGCCTGAACCGTCTGGTCGACAACCCGCTGGTCGTCCTGCTCTCCTCGGCGACCAGCCGCCCCTGGGACTTCGTCGAGGCGGGCGACCCGCGCACCGTCGCCGACCTGATCACCCCCGCCGGGCTCCGCGAGATCGCCGGTTACGCCCAGGGCATCGGCCCCACCCTCGACCTGGTCATCCCGAAGGACGCGAACGGCGACCTCACCACGCCGACCACCCTCGTCGCCGACGCGCATAAGGTGGGGCTGATCCTGCACCCCTACACCATGCGCAACGAGAACCCCTTCCTGCCGACGAGCTTCCGCAAGGGCACCGACCCCGACGCGTACGGCGATGTCTTCGGCGCCTGGAAGACGTACTTCGCCACCGGCATCGACGGCGTCTTCACCGACAACGCCGACACCGGCCTGCTGGCCCGCGAGGACTTCGTCAACAGCTGAGCGCCCGCCCCCGATCGGGGTGACAACCGGCCGTCCGGGCAACCCGCCGCCCGGACGGCCGCGTCGTGAGCCATATGACGTACGACCTGGTCACCGCCCCGCAGCATGAACTGCTCGCCACCCTGCGCCCGCTGCTCACCGCCGAGGCCTCCGCGGAGGCGCACGCCTCCGGCGCCGAGGCCGGCGACCTGGAGCAGGCGGTCTGGCTCCGCCTCCTGGAGCGCCTCGACACCGACGGCCCGCCCGTGGACCCGCCGGGCTGGCTCCGCCGGGCCGTCCGCTCCGAGGTGCGCCGGTCCCGTCGTACGACGAGACTCGAACGGCCCTATGAGACCGAGCCCGCGGACGAGGCCGGCGGCAGCCCCGAGGACCAGGTCCTGGCCGCCGCGCGGCGCCGGGCGCTGCGGGACGCGGTACGCCGGCTGCCCGGCCGGTGCCCGCGGCTGATGGAGGCGCTGCTCTCCCCGAAGGACCTCACCTACCGGGAAATCGCGGGGGAGTTGGGTATCTCACAGGGCAGTCTCGGTCCGGAACGTTCCAGATGCCTGGGATGTCTGCGTCGATTGCTCACACCGGAGGTTGCGGCCCGCGGAGCGCGGGGATAGGAGTGAGGGACGACAGGCGATCAGGTGAGCGGGAGGCGTGCGCACATGGGCATGAGCGTGACCATCTCTGCGGCGACCGTGCAGGACGCGGAGCAGATCTTCAGGTTGCAGTACCTGTGCTTCCAGAGCGAGGCGGCGCTGTACGGCAACTACCGCATCGATCCGCTCGTCCAGAGCCTGGACTCGGTCCGTGAGGAGGTCGTCTCGGACTGCGTCTTCGTGGCCCGGCTCGGCGAGGAGGTCGTCGGCTCGGTCCGCGGCCATGTCACCGAGGACGGCTCGGCCGCCATCGGCAAGCTCTGCGTCCACCCCCGCCTCCAGGGCCACGGCATCGGCGCCCGGCTGCTGAGGGCTGCGGAGTCGGCCCTGGCCGAGGAGCGCGGCGCGACCCGCTTCCGCCTCTTCACCGGCCACCGCAGCGAGGGCAACCTCCGCCTGTACCGCAAGGTCGGCTACGAGGCGGTGGGCACGTCCCAGGGCAACGACGGCGTACCGATGATCGTCCTGGAGAAGCCGGCGGGGACGTACGCGGCTACCGCGTAGCGGTGGTGGTGCCGGCCTTCCGGAGCCAGTACAGCGCGGACAGGGGCAGCAGCACGGGGATGAAGATGTACCCCATGCCGTAGTCCGACCACACCGTCGCGTCCGGGAAGGCCGAGGGCTCGATCAAGGTCCAGGTACCGACGATCAGCACACCCGCGAGCTCGGCGGCGCAGCACACCTGCGCCGCTTTGCGGGCGGTCTCGCCGCCCCGGACGAGCGAGTACGTGATGAACCCGTAGACCACGCCCGCCACCGCGGACAGCGAGTAGGCGAGCGGCGCGCGGTCGAACTCGGTGGCGATCTGGTACGCCGAGCGCGACACCGCACCGACCACCATCACCCCGTAGAGCCAGACCAGCAGCATCCCCGGCCCGCTGATCAGCCGCGTCGGCTTCTCCTCGGTCGTCGCCACTTCAGCCTCCCCAGATGTCATAGAGCCGCACCTCAAGGACCGCCAGCACCACACCGCCGCCGGCCGCCGTCACCGAGCCCCACTTCGAGCGCTCGGTCAGCGACATCAGCCCCGCCGCCGGAACACACGCGAACGCACCCAGCAGATACGCCACGAAGATCGTCGTCCCCTGCTCCGGCTTCTCGCCCCGGGCCAGCTGCACGATCCCCACGATCAGCTGGACGACCGCCAGCAGCGACACCACGCCCATCCCGATGAAGTGCCAGTCCTTCGTCGGCTGGTCACGGTAGGCGGCCCAGCCGCACCAGGCGGCGAGCAGCAGCGCGGCGACGCCGGTCACGAGCGTCAGGGCATCAAGCATGCAGCGACCTTATTACGGCGCGGAAGACCGGCCGGGGTCGGCCCCGGCCTCGCCCCGAGCCCTCGTGCAGAGAGATTCGAGCAAGCGGCGCGACCCCGTAGGGTCGAGGGCATGAAGATCCGTGCACAGGCCATGCTTTTCGACAACGACGGCACGCTCGTCTCCTCCCTCGCCTCCGTGGACCGCTGCTGGGCGCAGTGGGCCGAGGAGTACGGCATCACGGCCGAGGACTTCGCGCGCGTGGAGCTGCACGGCCGACCGGCCGTCGAGATAGCCGCCGACCTGCTGCCCGCCGAGATCGTGCCCGAGGCCCTCGCGCGGATCGAGCAGCTGGAGGTCGAGGACGTCCCCAACGACGGCGTCCAACTGCTGCCCGGCACCCGGGACTTCCTCGCCGCGCTGCCCGCCGACCGGTGGGCCGTCGTCACCTCCGCCACCCGGCGGCTCGCCGAGGCCCGCCTCGACGCCGTCGGCATCCTCCCCAAGACCCTCGTCTCCGCCGACGACATCACCCGCGGCAAGCCCGACCCCGAGCCCTACCTCCTCGCCGCCCGCGAACTCGGCGTCGACCCCGCCGACTGCGTCGTCTTCGAGGACGCCCCCGCGGGCCTCGCGGCCGGCCGCGCCGCCGGGATGATCACCGTGGCATTGACCACAACGCACCAGGTCCACGAGCTGGAGGCCGACCTGGTGGTCGAGAACCTGTCGGCCTTGTCCGCACTGGTCACCGCCGGGGGAGTGGAGATCTCCGTCCGCGCCTGACCCTGTCCGCCGCTGTCCAGCATGCGGACAGCGGCGCTTGGTAAGGACCATGCGTCTGCTTTACTGATTCCATGACCACGACGAGCTGCCGCACCTTTGCGACCGAGGCGACCATGACGCCCGGTGCTCGCTGTATGTGTCGAATGTGCGCCTTCTAGAGGGCCCCCGCACCACCCCCTGAGCCTCGCGCCCCGAAGCGAGCAGCTGTGGCATGTCCGTACCGGCCCCGCCGTACGTGACCGTGCTGCCCCGCGCACACCCGTTCCTCTCGTACCAGGGCACACCCACGTCCGCGTACGAACTCGACAGTGATGGAATCCCAGTGATCACCACATCGGGCCTGACCAAGGTCTACCGCTCACGCGGCCGCGAGGTCACCGCCCTCGACGGCGTCGATCTCCACGTCCGCGAAGGCGAGGTGTACGGCGTCATCGGCCAGTCCGGCGCCGGCAAGTCCTCCCTCATCCGCTGCGTCAACCTGCTGGAGCGCCCCACCGCCGGCACGGTCACCGTCGCCGGTCAGGACCTCACCGCCCTCGCCGGGCGCGGCCCGCGGGCCGGCAGGCAACTCCGCGAGGCGCGCAGCCGTATCGGCATGGTCTTCCAGCACTTCAACCTGCTGTCCTCCCGGACCGTCCAGGACAACGTCGAGCTGCCGCTGGAGATCCTCGGCAAGTCGGGGAAGGAGCGCTCGCGCAAGGCCCTCGAACTCCTCGACCTCGTCGGGCTCGCCGACAAGGCAAAGGCCTACCCGGCCCAGCTCTCCGGCGGCCAGAAGCAGCGCGTCGGCATCGCCCGCGCGCTGGCCGGCGACCCCAAGGTGCTGCTCTCCGACGAGGCCACCAGCGCCCTCGACCCGGAGACCACCCGCTCCATCCTCCAGCTGCTGCGCGACCTCAACCGGCAACTGGGCCTGACCGTCCTGCTCATCACGCACGAGATGGACGTCGTGAAGTCGATCTGCGACTCCGCCGCCCTGATGGAGAACGGCCGCATCGTCGAGTCCGGGACGGTCAGCGAGCTGCTCGCGACCCCGGGCTCCGAGCTCGCCACCGCGCTCTTCCCGGTCGGCGGCGAGGCCACCGGCGCCGACCGCACCGTCGTCGACGTCACCTTCCACGGCGAGGCCGCGACCCAGCCGGTCATCTCCCAGCTGTCGCGCACCTACAACATCGACATCTCCATCCTCGGCGCCGCCATCGACACCGTCGGCGGCCTCCAGGTCGGCCGGATGCGCATCGAACTGCCCGGCCGCTACGAGGACAACGTCGTTCCGGTCGGCTTCCTGCGCGAGCAGGGCCTCCAGATCGACGTCGTCGGTGAAGACCTGCTGGTGAAGGAAGGTGCCAAGTGACCTGGTCCGAGATGCAGCCCCTGCTGTCCCAGGCGTGTTGGGACACCCTGTACATGGTCGGCTGGTCCACCGTCATCGCCGTCGTCGGCGGTCTCCCGCTCGGCGTCCTGCTCGTCCTCACCGACCGGGGCGGACTCCTCCAGAACCTCGTCGCCAACAAGGTCATCGGGCAGGTCGTGAACGTTGCCCGCTCGATGCCGTTCATCATCCTGATGGTCGCGCTGATGGGGTTCACCCGCTCCATCACGGGCACCACCATCGGCCGTGAGGCCGCGATCGTGCCGCTCGCCATCGGGGCGATCCCGTTCTTCGCGCGTCTGGTCGAGACGGCTGTCCGCGAAGTGGACGGCGGACTCGTCGAGGCCGTGCAGTCGATGGGCGGCAACACCTGGACGATCGTCCGCAAGGTCCTCGTACCGGAGTCGCTGCCCTCGCTGATCGCCAGCACCACGACCACGATCGTGGCGCTCATCGGCTACTCCGCCATGGCCGGCACCGTCGGCGCCGGCGGCCTCGGCGACATCGCCATCCGCTACGGCTACCAGCGCTTCGAGACCCAGCTCATGTGGATCACCGTCGCGATCCTCGCGGTCGTCATCTCGCTGATCCAGTTCGCCGGCGACTTCGCGGCCCGCTCCCTGCACAGCCGCGGCGGCAAGACGGGACCGGCGCCGAAGCTGCGGCTGCTGAAGGCCGCGACGGCGGACACCAAGACCGTCTGACCTCGCCCCCCTCACCCCCAAAAACTTCCCCGCACCACAAACGCGGGGTCGCTCTGCCCAAAAGGAAAGGCACTTTTCGTGCGTAACACCGCAAAGCTCACCACCGCCGTCCTCGCCGCCGGAGCCCTCACCTTCGGGCTCACCGCCTGCGGCTCCGAGGACTCCTCCTCCGCCGGGTCCTCCTCCGACTCCAGCGGACCGCTGGTCGTCGCCGCGAGCCCCGTCCCGCACGCCGAGATCCTCACCTACGTCAAGGACCACCTGGCGAAGAAGGCGGGCCTCGACCTGGAGGTCAAGGAGTTCACGGACTACGTCACGCCGAACACGGCGACGGAGGACGGCTCGGTCGACGCCAACTACTTCCAGAACCAGCCGTACCTCGACGACTTCAACAAGAAGAACGGCACCCATGTCGTGCCCGTCGTGACGGTCCACCTGGAGCCGCTCGGCCTCTACTCCCACAAGGTGAAGAGCGCCGACGCGCTGAAGAGCGGTGCGACGGTCGCGGTCCCGAACGACAGCGTCAACGAGGCCCGTGCGCTCAAGCTGCTCGCCGCCAACGGGATCATCACGCTCAAGGACGGCGTGGGCAACGAGGCGACCCCCGCCGACATCACCAAGAACCCCAAGAACCTCAAGTTCAAGGAGCTGGAGGCGGCCCAGACCCCGCGCTCCCTGGACGACGTCGACGCGGCCGTCATCAACGGCAACTACGCCATCGAGGCCGACCTGTCCCCGGCCAAGGACGCCCTCGTCCTGGAGTCCGCCAAGGACAACCCGTACGGCAACTTCCTCGCGGTGAAGGACGGCAACGAGAACGACCCGCGCGTGAAGAAGCTCGCGAAGCTCCTCACCTCCGCCGAGGTGAAGAAGTTCATCGAGGACAAGTACGACGGCTCCGTCATCCCCTCCTTCTGAGGCACCCGACATGCGCAAGACACTCACCGCCGCCTCGGTCCTCGCTCTGGCGCTGGGGCTCGCCGCCTGCGGTTCGGACTCCGGTGACAGCGGCGGTGGTGACGACGGCACCCTGGTCGTCGGCGCCACCGCCGTCCCGGCCGGCGAGGTCCTGACGTACATCAAGGACAACCTCGCCGAGAAGGCGGGCCTGAAGCTGGAGATCAAGGAGTTCACGGACTACGTCCTGCCGAACACCGCGCTCCAGGAGGGCTCGCTGGACGCGAACCTCTACCAGAACAAGCCCTACCTGGACGACTTCAACAAGTCCAAGGGCACCGACCTCGTACCGGTCGTGGACGCCTACCTCCCGCCCATGGGCGTCTACTCGAAGAAGGTCACGGACGTCACGAAGCTCGCCGACGGAGCCACCGTCGCCGTGCCCAACGACACCACCAACGAGGGCCGCGCGCTGAAACTCCTCGCCGCCAAGGGCGTCATCACGCTCAAGGACGGCGCGGCCACCGACGCGTCCCCCGCGGACATCGAGGCCAACCCCAAGCACCTGAGCTTCAAGGAGCTGGAACCCGCCCAACTGCCGCGCTCGCTCGACGACGTGGCCGCCGCGGTCATCAACAACAACTACGCCCAGGACGCGGGCCTCAGCCCCACCGAGGACGCGATCCTCCTGGAGTCGGCGAAGGACAACCCCTACGCCAACCTCCTCGCCGTCAAGCGCGGCAACGAGGACGACCCCCGGGTCGAGAAGCTCGCGGGGCTCCTGACCTCCGCGGAGGTCAGGAAGTTCATCGAGGACAAGTACCAGGGCAGCGTCCTGCCGGTCACCACCGGCTGACGGCGCGTATACCGCGTATCGCCACGCACAGGGTCCACTCGCTCACCCCGGGTGGACCCTGTAGTGCGGTCCAGTGCTTTCATGCTGCATGCTGGGCAGTTCAGCAGGACCCCGGCAGGACTTGAAGGTTTTCCGAAGGTTACGGAGCGGCGCATGACTAGCACCTTCCCCAACATCTCCATCAGCACGGAGCGGTTGGTGCTGCGTCCCCTCGACGAGGACGATGTGGCCGCCCTGACCGAGATGATGAACGACGAGCAGATCGCCGCCTGGACCGACGTCCCCCAGCCCTTCACCGAGGAGAACGCGCGCGGCTGGATCACCGAGTACGCGCCCACCGAACGCGCCGCGGGCCGCGGCCTCGACCTCGCCGTCACGGAGTTCCTCACCCAGCGCCTCGTCGGCATCGTCCAGCTCACCAAGACCAACTGGCACATCAGGTCCACCGAACTGTCGTACATCATCGCCCCCTGGGCCCGCGGCGAGGGCTACGCCTCCGAGGCCGCCCTCGCCACCGCCCAATGGCTGTTCACCGACCAGAAGTTCGAGCGCATAGAGCTCCGTACGGCCGCCGACAACACCGCCTCCCAGCAGGTCGCCCAGAAGATCGGCTGCATCAGCGAGGGCGTCCTGCGCAACGCATGCATAGCGCGCGTCCGCACCGAGGACGACACCTGGGCCGACGTCCGCACCGACTTCATCGTCTGGAGCCTGCTGCCGGAGGACCTGGAGGGCGGCGCGGGAGAGCAACTGTCCGACTCCGACGGTTTCACCTCGTACGGCGACTGGAACTGAACCAGGGGGCGGCCAAGGGACCACCGCCGCGTTCACCGGGTCGACCAGGTACTCTCACGGAGCCCGCCCCCTGACGACCTGCGCAAACCCTGGAGACTGACGACGATGGCCGACCGGGTCACGGTGATCGGCTGGGACGGCTCGCCCCTGACGGCCGCGGCACGCGCCGCGCTCGGCGCCGCCACGCTGGTGGCGGGCGCCGCCCACCACCTGGCACTGCCCGAGGTGCCGCCCGCCGCCGAGCGCATCCGCCTCGGCAGCGTCTCGCTGGCCGCCCGCCGGATCGCCGGCCACCGCGGCACCGCGGTCGTCCTCGCCGACGGCGACCCCGGCTTCTTCGGAGTCGTACGGACCCTGCGCGCACCCGAGTTCGGCCTGGAGGTCGAGGTCGTCCCCGCCGTCTCCTCGGTCGCCGCCGCCTTCGCCCGCGCAGGCATGCCCTGGGACGACGCCCAGGTGGTCGTCGCACACCGCCGCACCCTGCGCCGCGCGGTGAATGTGTGCCGCGCCCACACCAAGGTCGCCGTCCTCACCTCACCCGGCGCGGGCCCCGCCGAACTCGGCCTCCTCATGGAGGGCGTCCACCGCACCTTCGTCATCTGCGAGGAACTCGGCACCGACCGCGAACAGGTCACCATCCTCACCTCCGACAAGGCTGCCGACCACACCTGGCGCGACCCCAACGTGGTCATCGTCATCGGCGGCCCGGTCAGCGCGGGCGAGGACGGCGGCTGGATCTCCGGACGCGACCCGGCCACCGGACCCCGCGGCTGGACCCAGCCCGCCGAGGCGTACGACGGCCCGCTCGGCGAGGGCGAGACGGATCTGCTGCGCGCGGCCCAACTCGCCCGCCTCGGCCCGCGCGTCGGCGACCTCGTCTGGGACATCGGCTGCGGCAGCGGCGCCTTCGCAGTCGAGGCCGCCCAGGCCGGCGCCGCCGTCATCGCCGTCGACCACGACCTCACCGCCTGCGGCCGCACCGACGCCGCCGCCCGCCGCTTCGGCGTCCAGCTCCAGATCGTCCGCGGCACCGCCCCGCACGTCCTGGAGAACCTGCCCGAACCGGACGTCGTCCGCGTCGGCGGCGGGGGAGCCGCGGTCGTCTCCGCGGTCGCCGACCGCCGCCCGCAGCGCATCGTCGCCCACGCCTCGACCCGCGACGAGGCCGAACTCATCGGCCGCGACCTCACGGAGCACGGCTACCACGTCGAGTGCGCCCTCCTGCAGTCCCTCGAACTCGACACCAGGGCTTGGACGGAGAAGGAACGGAGCGTCGCGTTCCTGCTCAGCGGGGCGCTCGCCGATCGCACGGTGTGACTCTGTACGCCGTCCCGGTGATCCTGTTGTCGTACCGCGCGCGGTAGGCTGGCCGACTGTTGTACCGCACCCGGTGGCCCGGTCTTTCGTTCGTCAATGTCCGGAAAACGCGCCCGTTTTGGGGTGGGTGTGGTACGGCAGAACCGGAGGACGCGCAACGTGGCGCAGTCCACAGCGGGCTGTCGCGGATCAACCTGTCGCGACGGGGGAACGGCCGGGACAATGCCAGTTAATGGCTTTGTCGTCTTTCTCGGCGGGCCGTTCGTGCCGCTGGGCACGCACGCTCGTTCTTCACTGCGGGGGCGGTCGGTGCGCCGTTCCCGGTGAGCTGGTCGTAGAAGCACTAACCGATGGGCGAGGGGTACGCATGACCGACACCGGCCAGGTCCCGGGCGAGGGGCTGCCGGAGAACGCAGGCATGGTGGAGCAGCCGGGCGTCCCCGCGCACGGTGCGTACACCTACCTCTCCGAGACCACCGCCGAGGACGAAGACCTGTTGCTGCTGCCGGGTGCCCAGGGCGCATGGGGCAACGAGGTCGCCCCGCCCGCACCGGAGCCCGTCGTCGAGACCGTGCACGCGCCGCCGGCGGAAGCCGCGCAGGAGCCGCCGACGGACCCGACGCACCAGGCCTTCACGGACCCGGCGCAGGCCTTCGCGGACCCGGCGCAGGCCTTGGCGGATCCTGCGCACCACGCCCTGGCGGATCCTGCGCACCAGGCCTTCGCGGATCCTGTGCACCAGGCCTTCGCGGACCCAGGTCACCAGCCCCTCGCGGACGCGGCGCACCAGCCCCTGGCTGACGGGATGCACCAGCCGCCCGCCGACGCGGCGCACCAGCCCTTCGCCGAGCCCGCGCAGGAGGCCCTCGGGGCTCCGGTGCCGGACGCCTCTTACGGGGACGGTGTGCACGAACCCGGTCCGCACGAGATGTCCGGTCGCGACAGCGGCTCGGTCGACCTCGGTGGCGTCCGCCTGCCCGCCCCGCAGCCCGCAGCCACGGCCCGGTCGGCTCCGTCGACGCCGATCCCGCCGATCACGCCCCGCCGGCCCCTGCACCTCGGCCCGCCCATCCCCGACGCCTCCGCGAGCCCGGTCCGCTCCCTCGCCGACCGCGGCCCCGCGGGCGCGCCCACCCGTCACGCGGGCCCGCCGACCTCGGGCCCCGAGTACCTCGACGTCCCCCAGCCCTTGCGCGAGATGGCCCCACAGGGCGCCACCGCCTGGGGCGCCCCCGCTCCGGCGGGCGCGGTGGCCCAGACTGCCGAAACGGTTGTCCCGACCGCCGGCCCCGCGGTCCAGCACGCCCCCGAGCCGGTGGGCGCGGCCCAGGCCGCGGTCGCCCGCGTGGCCACACAGACGGGTGCCGTTGGTGGGGAGGCGCAGTCGGAGTCGGCGCCGGTCGGGGACGAAGGCGTTCTGGTTGAGGGCGAGGGTGTGCCCGTCGCCGGTGCGGGCGTCGACGCGGACGGTGGGACGGTCCCCGCGGACGAGGCGGTGGTCCCTGCGGCTACTGATGCTCCTGCCGCTTCCACGGCTCCTGTGAACTCCGCGGCCTCTGAGGCTTCTACGGCGGCTCAGGCGCCGGATGCCGGGGAGGTTCCGGCCACCGTGTCCGAGACCGGCGCTGCCGGTGTCGGGGAGCAGCCCGTCGTCGACGCCGCTGTCACGGACGCCGGTCAGGACCAGGTCGTCGGGGTGGCCCCCGAGGCTGAGGCCGCACACACGGTCGACGCCGCTCAGGGCATCGAACCCCCGGTCGCATCAGAGCCCGCCGAGACCGAGGAGCTCATCGCCCCGCAGCCTCAGGAGGCGCCGGTCGCTGAGGTTCCCGCTGACGCAGGACAGCCTGTCGCTGCTGAGGCCTCCGACCCTGCTACCGACCTGCCCCAGGGGCCCGCCGCACCTGAGGTCGCCGAGCCCGAGGCCACCGCGCCCACGGCTCCCGCGCCCGAGGTCGTACCGGCCCCCTCGGAGGCAGACGTGGAGCAGCCCGCGTCGGAGCCCCCGCTCGCCGCAACCCCCGAGGCCGACGGCGCAACCCTCGATGCCGAAGCCACGGCTCCCGAGGCCGCCGCCACGCCCTCCTCCGCCGCGGTCGCCGACCAGCTCGCGCAGCCGGAGGGCGCCCCGGCCACGCCCGCCGAACCCATTGCCGCCGCCGCAGCCACCGTCGTAGAACCGTCGCCCGAAGCCACCCCCGGCACCGAACCGTTGCCCGGTCCCGCGGACATCACCCAGGCGCAGACCGAGCAGCCGGCCGACCTCGACCCGCAGCAGGCCGACCCCGCCGCTCAGCAGGCCGACCCCACCGCATCTCACAACGCGGTCGCCGCATCCCACACTCCGGACGACCCGCAGCCCGAGGCTCCGGCAGCCACCCCCGTGGACGCACCGGCTACCGCGCCCCTGGACGCACCGGCTCCCGCGCCCTTGACGGACGCGGCCCACCCCGCCGACCTCCAGCCCGCCCCCGCCTCCGAGCCCGCGCAGGCCCCCGCACCGGCAGACGCCCCTCAGGCAGACACCCCGCAGCCGTCCGCCCTGCCCACACCCCCGCACGCACTGGCCGACCAACCCGCAGGCCCCCAGGTCCTGTTCATGGACCAGGCCACGCCCGCACAGACCCCGGCCGCCCCGGACCTCGCGTCCGGCGCCCCGTGGACCTCCCACCCCGAGCAGCCCGTGGGGCAGTTCGTCCCGGTGGAGGGTTCGGTGCCGACCACACCGCACCTGGCCCCCACCCCGCCGCAGCCGCTCGTCCTGCCCGCCGAAGCGGCGGAGACCGCAGAGGCCGGACAGGCGCCCGAGACCGGCGCGGCCGAGGCACTCCCGGCTCAGGGCCAACCCGCCGTCCCCGCCCCCCGAGACGGCGACGGCGACCCCGAACTCGACGACGCAGTACTCGCACAGAACGCCGACGACCTGGACACCCGGGCCGCCGATCAGGAAGAAAGCACGGCCACCGTGGAAGAAGTACGTCAGTCCACCGGCCCGGCCGCGCCCGCCTACGACGATGCCGAGCGCGAGGCCGTCCTCAAGGTCATGCGCGAGCGCCGCGACATCCGCAACGGCTTCCGCAGCGACCCCATCCCGCACGAGGTGCTGCTGCGCGTCCTGGAGGCGGCCCACACGGCCCCGTCCGTCGGCCACTCACAGCCGTGGGACTTCGTCGTCATCCGCTCCGCGGACACCCGGCGCAGCATGCACGAGCTGGCGATGCGCCAGCGCGACGCGTACGCCAAGTCCCTGCCCAAGGGCCGGGCGAAGCAGTTCAAGGAACTGAAGATCGAGGCGATCCTCGACACCCCGGTGAACATCGTCGTCACCGCCGACCCGACGCGCGGCGGCCGCCACACCCTCGGCCGCCACACCCAGCCCCAGATGGCGCCGTACTCCGCCGCGCTCGCCGTCGAGAACCTCTGGCTCGCCGCCCGCGCCGAGGGCCTCGGCGTCGGCTGGGTCAGCTTCTTCGACGAGCGCGAGATGGTGCGGGCGCTGGGCCTGCCCGAGCACCTCGAAGTCATCGCCTACCTGTGCGTCGGGTACGTCGACGAGTTCCCGGACGAGCCCGAGCTGATGCAGGCCGGCTGGTCCAAGCGCCGCCCGCTGTCGTGGGTCGTGCACGAGGAGACGTACGGCCGCCGCGCGCTGCCCGGCGAGGAGCCGCACGACCTGCTGGCCGAGACCGTCTCGCAGATCCGCCCGCTGGACGCCAAGGCGCTCGGCGAGGCCTGGGAGCGGCAGAAGCGGATGACCAAGCCCGCCGGCGCGCTCGGCATGCTGGAGATCATCTCCGCGCAGCTGTCCGGCCTGTCCCGCCAGTGCCCGCCGCCGATCCCGGAGCCCGCGGCCGTCGCGATCTTCGCCGGCGACCACGGCGTGCACGCCCAGGGCGTCACCCCCTGGCCGCAGGAGGTGACGGCCCAGATGGTGGCCAACTTCCTGGGCGGGGGCGCGGTCTGCAACGCGTTCGCGAGCCAGGTGGGCGCCGAGGTCTGCGTGGTGGACGTAGGCGTCGCCGCCGACCTCCCCGCCACCCCCGGTCTCCTGCCCCGCAAGGTCCGCGCGGGCACGTCCGACATGACCACCGGCCCCGCGATGACCCGCGAGGAGGCCAAGCAGGCCATCGAGGTCGGCATCGAGACGGCCCGCGACCTGGTGGCGGCCGGCAACAAGGCGCTGCTGACCGGCGAGATGGGCATCGCGAACACCACGGCGTCCGCTGCCCTGATCTCCGTCTTCACGGACACCGACCCGGCCGAGGTCACGGGCCGCGGCACGGGCATCAACGACGAGACCCTCGCCCGCAAGACCGAGGTCGTCCGCCGTGCCATCGAGGTGCACCAGCCGGACCCGGCCGACCCCATCGGCGTCCTCGCGGCGATCGGCGGCTTCGAGCACGCGGCGATGGTCGGCCTCCTGCTGGGCGGCGCCTCCCTGCGCACCCCGGTGATCCTGGACGGCGTCAGCGCCGGCGCCGCCGCGTTGGTCGCCCGCGCGATCGCCCCCGAGGTCCTCGCGGCCTGCATCGCGGGCCACCGCAGCGCCGAGCCCGGCCACGTGGCCGCCCTGAACAAGCTCGGCCTGCGCCCCCTGGTCGACCTCGACCTCCGCCTCGGCGAAGGCACCGGCGCCCTCCTGGCCCTCCCGCTGGTCCAGAGCACGGCGAGGGCGATGCACGAGGTGGCGACGTTCGACTCGGCGGGGGTAACCGAGAAGTAGCGGGTGCTCCGACACGGGCAGGGGCTGGGTACGCCAGTCCCGGGTCCCATGTCAGCTGCCCGTGGGGCTGTGGGCAGTCGTTCCGCAGGGCGGAACGGGTGGGCACAGCCCCACGCACCCGCACCCGGCCACGATGCCCAACCACTGGACACCTGAGCCCGCCCCCGCGCCCACCCCGTAAAATCCGCACGTCAGAGGCCTGCAAGCCATCGCACTGCCTGCCCGAGGAGCCGCCCCTCATGGCCGAAAACCCCGCCTACCCCGTAGGCCTCCGCCTCACCGGCCGCAAGGTCGTCGTCCTCGGCGGCGGCCAGGTCGCCCAGCGCCGCCTCCCGGCCCTGATCGCGGCGGGCGCGGACATCCTCCTCGTGTCCCCCGAGGCGACCCCCTCCGTCGAGGCCATGGCGGACGCGGGCGAGATCACCTGGGAGAAGCGCCCCTACGCGACCGGCGACCTCGCCGACGCCTGGTACGCCCTCATCGCCACCAGCGACCCCGAGGCGAACACCGCGGCCTCCGCCGAAGCCGAGACCCACCGCGTCTGGTGCGTCCGCTCCGACGACGCCGACCAGGCCACCGCCTGGACCCCCGCCACCGGCCACAGCGAAGGCGTCACCGTCGCGGTCCTCACCACCGACGCGCGCGGCCGCGACCCCCGCCACACCGCCGCCATCCGCGACGCGGTCGTCGAGGGCCTGCGCGACGGCACCCTCGTCGCCCCCCACCACCGCACCCGCACTCCGGGCGTCGCCCTGGTCGGCGGCGGCCCCGGCGACCCGGACCTCATCACGGTCCGCGGCCGCCGCCTGCTCGCCGAGGCCGACGTCGTCATCGCCGACCGCCTCGGCCCCCGCGACCTGCTCGCCGAACTCCCGCCGCACGTCGAGGTGATCGACGCGGCGAAGATCCCGTACGGCCGTTTCATGGCCCAGGAGGCCATCAACAACGCGCTGATCGAGCACGCCAAGCAGGGCAAGTCCGTCGTACGGCTGAAGGGCGGCGACCCCTACGTCTTCGGCCGTGGCATGGAGGAGCTGCACGCCCTCGCCGAGGCCGGCATCCCCTGCACCGTCGTCCCTGGCATCTCCAGCTCCATCTCGGTCCCGGGCGCGGCCGGCATCCCGGTCACCCACCGCGGGGTCGCACACGAGTTCACGGTGGTCAGCGGCCATGTCGCCCCTGACGACGAACGCTCCCTGGTCGACTGGCCGGCGCTCGCCCAGCTCACCGGCACCCTGGTGATCCTCATGGGCGTCGACAAGATCGGCAGGATCGCCGAGACGCTGGTCGCCCACGGCAAGCCGGCGGACACCCCGGTAGCCCTGGTCCAGGAGGGCACCACGGCCGCCCAACGCCGCGTGGACGCCACCCTCGCGACGGTCGCCGAGACGGTCGTACGCGAGGATGTGAAGCCCCCCGCGGTGATCGTCATCGGCGCGGTCGTCACCGTAGGCCCGGGAACATCCGAGTAACCCCGGGTAACACATCTCGTACCCAGCCGTTGGCACCGCACCCAGAGCAAGGCAGTATCACCCTGTGGCCGATCTCATCACCGTCGAGGACCCCGACGACCCGCGCCTGCGCGACTACACAGGCCTGACCGACGTGGAGCTGCGCCGCAAGCGCGAACCGGCCGAGGGCCTGTTCATCGCCGAGGGCGAGAAGGTCATCAGACGGGCCAAGGACGCCGGCTACGAGATGCGTTCGATGCTGCTGTCCGCCAAGTGGGTCGACGTCATGCGCGATGTCATCGACGAGCTCCCGGCGCCGGTCTACGCCGTCAGCCCGGAGCTCGCCGAGCGGGTCACCGGCTACCACGTGCACCGCGGCGCGCTCGCCTCCATGCAGCGCAAGCCCCTGCCGACGGCGAGCGACCTCCTCCAGACGGCCCGCCGGGTCGTGGTCATGGAGTCGGTCAACGACCACACCAACATCGGCGCGATCTTCCGCTCGGCGGCGGCCCTGGGCATGGACGCGGTCCTGCTCTCCCCGGACTGCGCGGACCCGCTCTACCGCCGCAGCGTGAAGGTCTCGATGGGCGCGGTCTTCTCCGTCCCCTACGCCCGTCTCGACACCTGGCCCAAGGGCCTGGAGTCGGTCCGCGAGGCCGGCTTCACGCTCCTCGCCCTCACTCCGGACGAGAAGGCCAAGACCCTCGACGAGGCGGCTCCGCACAAGATGGACCGCGTCGCCCTGATGCTCGGCGCGGAGGGCGACGGCCTCTCCACCCAGGCCCTGGTCGCCGCCGACGAATGGGTCCGCATCCCGATGGCCCACGGCGTCGACTCCCTCAACGTCGGCGCGGCGGCAGCGGTCGCCTTCTACGCGGTGGCCACGGGCCGCCCCGACCTGTAAGCCCGCGCCTCAGTCGGAAGTCTCCAACGTCGACTCGAACCGCTCGGACATCAACTTCCCCTTGTCCAGCGGCGGATAGTGCACCTGCTGCTGCCGTACGCCGTCACGATCGTCGCCGATGCCCCGCGCCGGACCCTGACACCCCTGCGCCGCGGCGATGCCGAGCGCCACCAGCAGGGTCACGACCACGAACACGAACAGCCGCTGCCGCAGCAACCGCGGATTGGCGGGCCGCCGGCCCGTCCCCGTGGTCCTGGGCGCCGGACGACCCGTGCCACTGCGCGGCGCGGGACGGTTCCCGCCCCCCGAACGGGTCGTGTTCCGCGAGGCCGGCGTCGGCCGGGCACCGGACCGGGACGTGGGGCCGCCACCCCGCGACGGCGTGCCGTTCCGCGAGGGAGCGGGCCCGCGTGAGGACGACGGCGTGCCACCGCGCGGCGCCGGAGTGCGCTGCGTGGGCCCCGGCTGCGCCCCCTGAGGCCGCCGCTGCTGCACCCGCTGCGGGTCGGAATAGCTCTCGGTGACCCGCCCGGCGGGCCGGTCGGCGTCGGCACCGCGCGGCGCAGGCGGCCGTACGTCGGCGAGTCCCTGCGCCTCCCGCGCGGCGATCTCCTTGAGCCGCAACGACAGTTGGAGCGTGCTGGGCCGCTCCTCGGGGTCCTTGGCGAGACAGGCACGCACGAGCGGAGCAAGAGCGTCCGGTACGCCGTGCAGCTGCGCCTCCTCGTGCACGACCCGGTACAGCATCACTTCGGAACTGCCGTGCCCGAAGGGCGAGTCGCCCATCGAGGCGTACGCCAGTGTCGCCCCGAGCGAGAACACGTCGGTGGCCGGAGTGACGGCCGCGCCCCGCACCTGCTCCGGCGCGAGAAAGCCGGGCGAACCGACGGCGGTGCCGACATGCGTGAGCGTCGAGGCCCCCGTCGCCCAGGCGATGCCGAAGTCGATGATCCGAGGACCCTTGGGGGAGAGCAGGATGTTGGACGGCTTCAGATCCCGGTGCACCACGCCGGCCTCGTGCACCGCGACCAGCCCCTCCGACAGCGCCGCACCGATCGCGGCGACCTCGGCCGCGACCAGGGAACCCTCGTCGGCGACCTTGTCGTGCAGGGAGGGCCCGGGCACGTACTGGGTGGCGAACCACGGCCGCTCGGCCTCCAGATCGGCCGCCACGAGCCGTGCCGTACAACCACCCCTGATCCGCCGGGCCGCCGAGACCTCACGCGCGAACCGCGAACGGAACTCCTGGTCCTCCGCCAGATCGGGCCGGATCACCTTCAGCGCGACCCGCTGCCCTTTCTTGTCGGAGCCCAGGTAGACGACGCCCATACCGCCCGCGCCGAGCCGTCTGTGAAGCCTGAACGAGCCGACGACGCGCGGGTCCTCGCGCCTCAGGCGCATCATCGCCATGTTCATCCCCGCTGCCCGGTCCGTGTGACGAGCCACAGCTTACGTTTATGCGGCCGCCCGCGCGCAGAGGCCGCGCCCTCTCGTCCCGACGGATTGTCAGTGCCCGGTGGGAGAATTGAAGGGTGGTCAGGGAGCGCGCGAACAGCGGGGCTTTGACGGCCGCGCTCTCCCAACCATCCATCACAGAAGGGGGATTGAACCCGTGAAGGGTGATCGCGTGGAGATAGTCGTGGACGCAGGGGACACGACGCGCACGTACGAGGTGGTGGCGAGCAGAGCGGGCCGCCGAGTGGAGACGGCGGTCCGCCGAGGAGTCGTGGAAGTGAGCGAAGTCACCCGGAGCGGCTCCGTCGTCCGGACGGCCCGCTTCATGGCGACCCGCGTCCTGGCGCTGGTCGAGCAGCCGGTGCCGCGCGAGGACAGCTCGGAGAAACAGGGGCAGACCGGGCGCCCCCTCCGGGAAGACCCGGAGACCTAGGTCTCCGTCTCCACCCAGGGGAGTACTCCGCAGGTCATGGCTCATCCTCCGGGAGGCCCGGCAATCGGTACGAGGGCATGACGTGCGGCGCTCGCCGTCCGCCTAGATTTGAGGTCAAGCGGCGGGTGCAGCACTCGTCCCCCGAGGTCAGACACCCGCCGCTGCCAACGACAACGGAAACGGTCAGGAGAGGGACCATGGCCCACACGGCACCGCGGACGATCGTCCGCACACAGGGACGCACCACGTTCCGCCCCCGCCGCACGGGCCGTCGCCACCCCTTGGTGGCGACGCTGATGGCCCTTCCTCCCGCGGTCCTGCTCTTCCTCCTCTTCGGAGGCTGGGAGACGGTGGCCACACAGGCGTCGTCCGTGGGCGTGATGCTGGGGCGCTGAGCGGCGACCCCAGGCCCGGAAGAGCGGTCCGGGCGGGGACATCCACCCATGAAACCCCGTGGGGACGGGGGTGCGGCGGACGGCACAAATGCCGGCGCAGCTGGGGAGCTGCGCCGGCATTGCTTTTTCCGTGATGCGGTCGTCCCGGGTATCCGTCTGCGATCGGCCCGGGGCCTGCCCGTACCCTCACAGTCACACCGCGCACCGCCTCCAGGGAGCCCCGTGACCGCCACCGCCCTGCTCTCCGAGCTCACCGTCCGGGCCAAGGTCACGGCGCACTCCCGCACCTCGACCTGCGTCTGCGGCACCAGCACCCTCACCGACCGCCCCGACGCCACCGTCGTCCGCCATGCCGACACGGTCGCGAAGGCCCACGCCCCGAGCACACCCCTCGCGGAGCTGACCCCACGCCTCGCCGCGGCCACCCGTCTCCCGGACATCCTCCTCCCGCCGCTCGCCCCCACCCCGGCCGCCCTCCACGACCGGCTCGTCACGTTCTGGCCGTACGGCACCCCCGTCGACCCGGAGGACCCGGACGCGGCCCCCTGGGAGGCGGCGGCGACCCTCCTCGCCCGTCTCCACCGCACCCCGGCCACCCCGGACCTCCCCGCGATGCGCGGCCCGGCCAAGGCCGCCCAGGCGGTCGAGCGCCTCCGCGCGGCACCCCCGCACCCCGCCACCCACCCCGTCCTCGCTGCCTGGGCCACCCTCCCCGCCTGGGCCCGCGACGAGGCCCCCATGCCGGACACCGGCACCCTCTGTCACGGCGACCTCCACCTCGGCCAGCTGGTCCGCCACCCCGCCCCCGACGGCCCGTGGCTCCTCATCGACGTCGACGACCTCGGCACCGGCGTCCCCGCCTGGGACCTCGCCCGCCCGGCCGCCTGGTACGCCTGCGGACTGCTCCCGCCCGACGAGTGGACCCGCTTCCTCGACGCCTACCGCGCCGCGGGCGGCCCCGCCGTACCGCCCGACGGCGACCCCTGGCCCGCCCTGGACGTCCCGGCCCGCGCCCTGACCGTGCAGACCGCCGCGCGTTCCCTCACCAAGGCCCTCGCGGCGGACCGCCCGCTGGACGAGATCGAGCGGTCCCTGGTCGACGCCTGTGCCCGAATAGGTTCGGTCCCCCCGGAGTTGACCGGGACATTCGCGAAGTAGGGTGCAACCGACCGCAGCCGGACAGTGTCTGTCCTGGCGGAACACGAAGCAGGACCGACCGGCGAGGAGTTGAGCCGACGATGCAGTGCCCCAAGTGTCACGCGCCCATGCACACGTACAACCGCAACGGCGTTCAGATCGAGCAGTGCAGTGGCTGCCGTGGGATCTTCCTGGACTACGGCGAGCTGGAGGCGCTGACCCGCCTGGAGTCCCAGTGGACCCAGCCCGCCCCGCCGCCCCCGGCCGCCCCGCAGGCGTACCCGGCCCCCGCCGCGCCCGCCTGGGGCGCCCCGCAGCACGGCGGTCACCACGGCGGCCACTACGGTCATCACCAGCGGCACAAGAGCTTCGGCCACATGCTGTTCTCCAGCTGAGCGGCCCGACGGCCGACGCACACGAAGAAGCCCCCGGCACAAGGCCGGGGGCTTCGGTGTGTGGACGATACTGGGATTGAACCAGTGACCTCTTCCGTGTCAGGGAAGCGCTCTCCCGCTGAGCTAATCGTCCTCGGGATCACAGTCGAGACTGTGGATCTTGCGTGCGCGATACTGGGATTGAACCAGTGACCTCTTCCGTGTCAGGGAAGCGCTCTCCCGCTGAGCTAATCGCGCGGGTCAGACCTTCGATGAACTCGAAGATCCAGTGGACGATACTGGGATTGAACCAGTGACCTCTTCCGTGTCAGGGAAGCGCTCTCCCGCTGAGCTAATCGTCCTTGGAGGTGGAGACGGGATTTGAACCCGTGTAGACGGCTTTGCAGGCCGTTGCCTCGCCTCTCGGCCACTCCACCAGGAGTGTCGGGGTATCGGGATGATCCCCCTTGCTCTTCCGAGCGAACGACGAGGTTCGAACTCGCGACCTCAACCTTGGCAAGGTTGCGCTCTACCAACTGAGCTACGTTCGCCTGTCTTTCCGTTCCGCTTGCGCGGCCCGGCGACGTGTTGAACTCTAGCGGATTCCTGGGCCAGTACAAAAACGCGTTTGTGCAGCGTGCTGCGCTGCGTCCGCCCGCGTACCTGCTCAGGGGGCTCCGAAGGGACATGACCAGGTCACCCGCGCGACACCCGCCATAGACTCGACGCGTGCTCGACCTCGCTCCTCTCGCCCGCTTCGGTGACCGTGTCGCCACCGGTCTCCTCGACATCACCAGCGACCCGGCCGCCCTGGACTCCCGTGGCTTCTGGGCCGTCTGCGCCGACTTCGAGGGCCGTCTGACCTGCGCCCGCTTCCGGGACGTACGACAGGAGCCGGTGCCCGCCCCGGTGCCGGGGGCGTGGCACGGCCCGGCGGTAGGGGAGTGGACGTCGTCCCTCGACCGTGCCGGTTACACGGCGGGAGTGCGGCGCATACGGGAGCACATCGCGGCCGGTGAGGTCTATCAGGCGAACCTCTGCCGCGTCCTGAGCGCGCCTGTGGCGCCCGACGCCGATGTGGACGCGCTGACCGCCCTGCTGGCCCGCGGCAACCCGGCACCGTATGCAGGAACGATCCGGCTGCCGGAGCACGGCGTGGAGATCGCCACCGCCTCACCCGAGCTCTTCCTGCGCCGCGACGGCCGGGTCGTCGAGTCCGGGCCGATCAAGGGCACCGGACGCACCGAGGCGGACCTGCTGGAGAAGGACTACGCCGAGAACGTCATGATCGTCGACCTGGTCCGCAACGACATCGGGCAGGTCTGCGCCACCGGCAGCGTCAGCGTCCCCGACCTGTGCGCCGTGGAGAAGCACCCCGGTCTCGTGCACCTCGTCTCGACGGTCCGCGGTGAGCTGCGCGAGGGCTCCGGCTGGCCGGAGCTGCTGGCCGCCGCGTTCCCGCCGGGCTCGGTCACCGGCGCGCCCAAGTCCAGCGCCCTGCGGATCATCGACGCCCTGGAGACGGCGCCGCGCGGCCCCTACTGCGGCGGCATCGGCTGGGTCGACGCCGACCGCGGGACCGGGGAGCTGGCCGTCGGCATCCGCACCTTCTGGATCGACCGCGCCGAGGGCGTGCTGCGGTTCGGCACCGGCGCCGGGATCACCTGGGGTTCCGACCCCGAGGGGGAGTGGCGGGAGACCGAGCTGAAGGCCGCCCGACTGCTCGCGGTAGCGTCGGGAACGTACGAGGTGAGCGGAGAGGGACTACAGACGTCCTGAGCCGGCCCCGGGACACCCCCGGACCCCCGGCCGCGACTCATCCGGCACGGATTCTGCGAGGTAGGGACCAGTGAGGATTTGGCTCGACGGCGGGCTCCAGGACAGCGAGTCCGCCCGCGTCTCCGTCTTCGACCACGGACTGACCGTGGGCGACGGCATCTTCGAGACCGTGAAGGCGGTGGACGGCCGCCCCTTCGCCCTGACCCGGCACCTGGACCGGCTGACCCTGTCGGCGCGCGGTCTCGGCCTGCCCGACCCGGACCTCGACGAGGTGCGCCGCGCCTGCGCCGCCGTCCTCGACGCCAATCCCGTGCCGCTCGGCCGGCTGCGCATCACCTACACCGGCGGACACGGCCCCCTCGGCTCCGACCGCGGTGAACACGGCCCGACCCTGGTCGTCGCCCTCGGCGAGACCAAGCGCCGCCCCGACTCCACGGCCGTCATCACCGTCCCCTGGACCCGCAACGAGCGCGGCGCCCTGACGGGCCTGAAGACCACCTCGTACGCCGAGAACGTCGTCGCGCTCGCGCGCGCGCACGGCCGGGGCGCCTCGGAAGCGCTGTTCGCCAACACCGTGGGACAGCTCTGCGAGGGCACCGGGTCGAACGTCTTCGTCGTCCTGGACGGCGAGCTCCACACCCCGCCGCTCGCCTCCGGCTGCCTCGCGGGCATCACGCGCGCGTTGACGGTCGAATGGACCGGCGCCAAGGAGACCGACCTGCCGCTGGACGTCCTGGAGCGGGCCGAGGAGGTCTTCCTCACCTCCACCCTGCGCGACGTCCAGGCCGTGCACCGCGTCGACGACCGCGAACTGCCCGCTGCGCCGGGCCCGGTGACCGCGAAGGCCATGCGGATCTTCGACGAGCGGGCCGGGAACGACCTCGATCCGTGACAGCCCCCTGGGGCCCTCCCGAATATTCGGCTGCCCCGGAGCACCGCAGCGGGTAGAACACCCCTGATGACCACCACCCTGCGGCCGACCGAGCCGCTCCAGCAGCATGCCGACGGCACGCGTTCACGCCGCTACCAGGTGTGCGTGAACAGCCGTCCCGTCGGCGCCGTCCACCTCGGCACGTCGCCCGGCCTCGGCCCCTCGGTCGCGAGCATCCGCGACCTGCGCATCGAGGAACCCGATCGGCGCCGGGGCCGCGGGACGGTGGCCGCGCTGGCCGCCGAGGAGGTCGCGCGCGGCTGGGGCTGCCGGGAGATCGAGATCAGTGTCGCCGCGACCGAGGAGGCGGCGCTCCGGCTCGTCCGGGCGCTCGGCTACGTCCTGCGCAACCGCGGCATGCGGAAGCAGCTCGCCGACACCGCGCCCACGCTGCCGGCCGGCTACCGGCCGCGGCCCATGACCGAGGCCGACTTCGACGCCTGGCTGGTGCACGAGTCCGAGGACTACGCGCGCACCTGGATCGCCCGGGGCGTACCCGAGGCCGATGCCCGCGCCAAGTCCCAGCGCGACCACGACACACTCCTGCCCCAGGGCTTCGCCACCGAGGACACGTGGTTCACCATCCTCGAACACGAGGGCACGCGCGTGGGCGTCCTCTGGCTCGCCCTGCGGGACGGCAAGCCCTTCGTCTACGACGTCGAAGTCGACCCGGCCCACCGCGGCCACGGCCACGGCCGCGCCCTGATGCTGCTGGCGGAGACCCAGGCACACGCCCTCGGCAGCAGCACCCTGGGCCTCAACGTGTTCGCGGGCAACACCCCGGCCGAGCGCCTGTACGAGTCACTGGGGTACGAGACGACGCGTCACGCCTTCTACAAGCCGCTGCTGTAGCCGTCGAGGGGCCCGGGGAGCCGCGGGGTTCAGGCGTTCTCGGCCAGCAGCCGGTCCACGATCCCCTCGATGCGTTCGCGCAGGCCCTCCTGGCTCTGGCCGCCGTCGAGCCGCTCACCGTCGACGACGTACGTCGGGGTGCCGGTCACGCCGATCGCCTTGCCCTCGGCCTGGTCGGCGTCCACGATCAGGATGTGCCGGCCGTCGATCAGCGCGGTGTCGAACTCCTCGGCGTCGAGACCCAGTTCACCGGCCACCTCGACCAGGAAGGGCTCTCCCTCACGGTCCAGCTCCCCGACCCGCCCCAGCACGGCCTCGACGTACTCCCACGCCTTGCCCTGCTCCGCGGCCTCCTCGGCGGCCTGCGCGGCGGCGAAGGCGTGCTTGTGCTTCTCCAGCGGGAAGTGCCGCAGGCGCACCTCCAGCCGGTCGCCGTAACGGGCCCGCAGAGCCCGGATGTCGTCCAGGGCGTCACGGCAGTCGGCGCACTGAAGCTCGCACCAGACATCGAGCACGGGAACGACGGGAGGCACGGGAGAGGAGTCACTCATGCCCTCAGTCTCCCAGCCGACCTGCGAACGACCGAATCGACCCCGGCGCCCCCTCCAACCGGCACCTGCGGACGATCCGACCCGGAGATGTCCCTGATGTCCTGTCGGAGCATGGCCCCATGGGGTTCGGGCGGTGCAGGATGGAAGGGACGAACTGGCCGAGCGACCCCTGCCTGGAGGACCGGATGATTGCCGAGACCGTCTGTTCCGCCGTCTCCGCGGCCGGCCTGGGCATCGCGGCGGTCACGGCGTACCGCAAGCGCTTCCTCGCGGCCGCCCGGATCGCCGCGTACTCCCTCGTGCCGATCGGCCTGGTGATGACCGGCGTCGTCGAGTGGGCGGCCGACACGGCGTTCAGTGTCACGGCGTGGGCCGGCTTCGGTGTGCTCGGCGCCGCCTGGCTGCTCTTCTCCGCCACGCGTGCGGTGGAGCGCCGCCGCGGCGGCACCCGCAAGGAGCGCAGGGCGGCCCGGTCGGCTCAGCGTGAGGCGGTCGCCCCGGCGGCCTCGGCCCCCTCCCTCGGCCCGAGCGCCCGTCCCGCGTCCCGCCCGGCCGCCGCGCCGCGCTCCGGGGCCGCGGACGACTTCAGCGACATCGAGGCCATCCTGAAGAAGCACGGCATATGACGGACGCAGACTGACTGAAACGACACAGTCGGTCCCGATCCGAACGCGAGCGTGAACGTTGTGGACCGGACATCACGGGATCCGGCGAACTACCCTGCCTTTCCGGGCGTGTTGGTAACGCGAGGGGTGCGGTCTGCGTCATCATCGCCCGCGAGATGCTGGACACGACACAGAGCGACGCCGCGCCGCCTCAGGATGAGCCGCGCGGGTGCCTTTTCGCCCTTTCCCAGCCACCGCTGATGATCTTCCTTGCGGTGATCGGGTGTCTGCTGCTCATGGCTGCGCTGCACGATCTGCTGTTGCTGTGAGCCGTTCCCGCGGTACCCGGCGTCACCCGCCGGGTACCGCGTCGACACTCCCGCGGAGCGCTGACGCTCAGCCCGCCGCTTCCTTCCGACGCGCCCGGTAGGCGGCCACGTGCAGCCGGTTCCCGCAGGTGCGGCTGTCGCAGTAGCGCCGCGACCGGTTGCGGGAGAGGTCGACGAAGGCGCGCCGGCAGTCGGGCGCCTCGCAGCGCCGCAGCCGCTCCTGCTCCCCGGCGACCACGAAGAAGGCCAGCGCCATCCCGCAGTCGGCCGCCAGGTGATCGGCGACGGAGGCGCCCGGGGCGAAGTAGTGCACGTGCCAGTCGTAGCCGTCGTGATCCGTGAGCCGGGGCGTGGTGCCCGCCGCGGCCACCAGCTCGTTGATCATCCCGGCGGCGGTCCGGGCGTCCGGGGCCGAGAAGATCGCGGCGAACCGCCCGCGGATCTTGCGCACCGCGGAGAGGTCGAACTCGGAGAGCACGCCGACATCACTGATGTCGTGCTTTCGTACGAAATCCTCGAGAGCGACGAGGTCTGGCAGCGCGTCCGGGGTCGTGGTGTCCTCCGGTGCGGTGTTCACCAGATCCACCACGGCATCGAGGGCACACCGGGTGTCATGGGTGATCAGCACATTTCGCTCCCTGGCCTGGGGGGTCGGGCGAGTGCCCGCCGATGCTGGCCGATGGTAGTGGCTTCCAGGGCGGCTGTACCGGTCGCGGCCGCCCGGATCCCGCGCCGACGTGCGGCGGACGGAGCGCACAAGCACACCGGCGCCGTCCCGCGGGAATCCGCGGTGACAGCGCCGGTGTGTGTACCTATGCGGTTGTCTTGGCCCGAGCCGTCACCCCGAGTCGACGGCGCCGGGCGGCTTGGTGGGGCCTCGCCCTAGCTTTCCGCCAGGATGTGCGAGAGCTCCTGATCGAGGTCGAAGTGCCGGTGCTCGGTGCCGGGGGGCACCGCGGCGTCCGTGCGCTTCAGGAACGACTCCAGGGCCCGCGCCGGGGCCTCGAGCAGGGCTTCGCCCTCCGGAGAGCTCAGGGCGATGCACACGACGCCCTGACCGTGACTGCGCGACGGCCAGACTCGGACGTCGCCGGTGCCGGTGGGCCGGTGGAGGCCCTCCGCGAGGAGGTCGCGGGCGAACACCCACTCGACGGTCTCCTCGGCTCCGGTGTGGAAGGTGGCGTGCACGGCGTAGGGGTCGGCCGTGTCGTACCGCAGGCCTGCGGGGACAGGCAGGGAGGACTCGCTCGACACAACGAGGCGCAGGTGCAGCTCGCAGCTGACCGTGGTGTTCATAAGCGCCAGGGCCTTTCGCTCAGTGTGCGCTCGGGGATTCGCACGTCGGCGAAATCGACATGCCACCTACGGTGCCGTTGTAAACCCCTCTGAGTGTTTTGCGTGCCTTTACGTAACTCTTCCGGCCGAGGTCCTGTTCGCGAGGTACGACCATTCCGGTGACTGGTTTCTCTCCGGTAGGGTTTGGCTGTATGAACACGGGGAGTGACGAGCGGGCCGAGGTGGCCGTGTCATCGGACGAGACGCAGACCGACGGGGCGCAGACCGACGGGGCGCAGGGCGAGCAGGGGCTCGGCTCGAAAGCGCCGGAATTCATCAAGGCCCGCCGTGTGCTGCACCTGAGCTGGCAGGTCGGCATCTTCATCATCGGCCTCGCGGTCGTGGTCCTGGGCATCATCATGCTTCCGCTGCCGGGACCGGGCTGGGTCGTGATCTTCGGCGGCATGGCGATCTGGGCGACCGAGTTCGTCTGGGCCCAGCTGGTGCTGCGCTGGACGAAACGCAAGGTGACCGAGGCGGCACAGCGGGCGCTCGACCCGAAGGTCCGCCGGCGCAACATCATCCTGACGTCGATCGGCCTGGTGATCGTGGCCGCGATCGTCGCGGTCTACGTCTACAAGTTCGGCTTCGAGATGCCCTGGAACATCAAGGACCAGTGATCCGCGGCCGGGGGTGCCGGCCCCCGTTCGCGCTGGTCACAGGCACCCCCTGACATGGGGTAATGTTCTTCCTGCGTCCGGGCGATTAGCTCAGTGGGAGAGCGCTTCGTTCACACCGAAGAGGTCACTGGTTCGAACCCAGTATCGCCCACCGGACACGACGGCCCGTCTGCGAGAGCAGGCGGGCCGTCGTCGTTCCCGGCGTCGGCTCCGGCGGCGAGTTTCGGCCGGACAATCTCCTGGTGCGACGGCCCCGTTCGCGTTCGGTCGCTCGAACTCACCTCCCTCACCTGCGGCTTCGCGCTCTGTGTCGCAGCACAGTCCTGCACTGTGCCGTCAACTCGCCCAGCCGCCCCGCAAGAAATTCCTGTCCGAATCATTGACGCACCCCGAGGCCCCTCGTAGCTTGTGCCAGCAAGCGCTTACTTGAAACGATTCATGCAGGCGGCAACGACGCTGCGGGGAGGGCCCGACTGTGGGAACCAGCAGGAATGTTGAGAGGCGTACGATCCTGAAGGCGGCCGGTGGAGCGGCGGCCGCGCTGGGGCTGGCGACGACCACGGCGTGCGGGGCGGTGACAGCGGATCCGGTGACGGGAATGTGACGCTCCGTTACGCCTGGTGGGGCGGCGAGCCGCGGACCATTGCCATGAAGAAGGCGATCGCGGTCTTCGAGAAGAAGTATCCGAAGATCAAGATCAAGCCCGAATTCACCGATTACGCGGCGTTCTGGGAGAAGTTCCAGACCCAGGCCTCCGGTGGAAATCCGCCGGACGTTTTCCAGAATGCCGTCGGATTCCTGCGCAAGTACGACAAGCGCGGAGTTCTGATGGACCTCAAGTCCCAGGCGGACTCCGGGAACCTGGACCTGAACAACTTCCGCAACGGCGTTCTGGCGAACGGTCAGGTCGACGGCAAGCAGCTCGGCATCCCCGTCGGCGCCAACACCATGGCGCTCGTCATCGACCTCAAGGCCTTCAAGAAGGCCGGCGTCGAGGCGAAGATGGGCTGGACCTGGGACGAGTACTTCGACGCCCTCCAGACCATCCAGGACAAGCTGAAGATCGCAGGCGACACCGGCTACTTCGGCATCATGTACCTGTACGACCTGTACCTCCGTCAGAACGGCAAGGCGTTCTTCACCGACTCCGCTCTCGGCTTCACCGAGGACGACCTGACGCAGTGGTGGGCGGACGGCTACAAGCGCGTGAAGTCCGGGCTCGTCGCCGACCCGAAGAAGATCGAGCAGGTACAGCCCAAGTCGGGCCTGTCGGCCGGGCTCGCCGCGTCCGAGTTCACCTGGGACAACTTCTCCATCCGCTACGAGGGCGAGGGCGAGTCGGACTACGGGCTCGCGCCGATCCCCACCACGGACGGCAAGGACACCGGCCAGTACCTCGGTTCGCTGATGCTCAGCGCCTTCTCCGGGACCAAGCACCCCAAGGAGGCCGCCCAGTTCATCTCCTTCATGGTCCACGACCCCGAGGTCGGCAAGATCATGGGCTACGACCGCGGCATCCTCTCCACGACCGAGCAGTACGACGCGTTCGTGCCCACCGACGACCAGAACAAGGGCGTCAAGGCGTACGAGGAAGAGGTCGCCAAGGCCGGTGTGCTGGGGAAGATCACCCCGCACCCGTCCGGCGCCGATGTCGTCGAGGCGGCGTTCCTGCGTATCGCCGGCGAGGTGTCCCAGGGCAAGACCAAGCCCGCCGACGCCGCCAAGGCACTGTTCAGCGAGGCCAAGGCCGCGTTCGCGGGCTGAGGGGACGTACCACCATGACGCTCGTCAAGGAAGCGCCCGCGCGCCCGGCGAAGAAGCGGTCCGCCGCTCCTGCCGCCGGGCGGCGCGGGCGGCGCCGCGAGAACATCGCCGGCTATCTCTTCATGTCGCCGTGGATCGCCGGGTTCCTGGTGCTCACGGCGGGGCCGATGATCGCGTCGCTCTACTACGCGTTCACCCGCTACAACCTCTTCACCCCGCCGGAGTGGGTGGGCCTCGACAACTTCACGACCATGTTCCAGGACCCGCGCTGGCAGAAGTCGGTCGAGGTCACGCTGAAGTACGTCGTCGTGGCCACCCCGCTCAAGCTGCTGCTGGCCCTCGGAGTGGCGCTGCTGCTCGCGCAGAAGCGGAGCGGACAGGGGCTGTACCGGGCCGCGTTCTACATGCCCTCGCTCATCGGCGCCAGCGTTTCCGTCGGCTTCGTGTGGCGGGCGCTGTTCTCGGACGACGCGATCGTGGACCGTACCCAGAAGGTCTTCGGACTCGACGTCGGCGGCTGGATCGGCAACCCGGACTACGTCCTCTACGCGCTGGTGGCCTTGAGCATCTGGCAGTTCGGCGCGCCGATGGTCATCTTCCTGGCCGGTCTCAAGCAGGTCCCGCAGGAGCTGTACGAGGCCGCCGAGATGGACGGCGCCGGACCGCTGCGCCGGTTCTGGAACATCACCCTGCCGATGATTTCCCCCGTGCTGTTCTTCAACGTGCTGCTGGAGTCGATCCACGCGTTCCAGGTGTTCGGGTCCGCGTACGTCGTCTCCAACACCCAGTGCGGGCCCGCCGACGCCACCCTCGTCTACACCTGTTACCTCTACCAGAAGGGCTTCAAGGAGGCCCAGATGGGCTTCGCCTCGGCGATGGCCTGGACGCTGGTGGTCGCGGTGGCGCTGGTCACGGCGGTCCTGTTCTGGTCGCAGAAGAAGTGGGTGCACTACGAGGAGGCCGCCAAGTGACCAGCGCCACCAGTACTCCTGCCGTCCGTTCCGCGAGCGGGCGGCGGCGCACAGGGTCGATCGCCTGGCACGTCGGCGCGCTCGCCGTCCTCGCGGTCGTCCTCTACCCCGTCATCTGGGTGCTCGGCGCCTCGTTCAAGCCGAGCAAGGACATCATCGCCAGCATCGACCTGCTGCCGGCCAAGCCGGTCTGGGCGAACTTCTCGGGGCTCGCCGACGGTATCTCCGGCATCTCCATCAGCACGTTCTTCCTGAACTCGCTGACCTACGCCGGGCTCGCCGTCGTCGGGGTCGTGATCTCCAGCTCGCTGACCGCCTACGCCTTCGCCAAGATCGGGTTCGCCGGGCGGAATCTGCTGTTCACGCTGATGATCGGCACGCTGCTGCTGCCGTACCACGTGCTGCTCATCCCGCAGTACGTGATGTTCCGCAAGCTGGAACTCGTCGACACCATGGTGCCGCTCGTGGCGGGCAAGTTCCTGGCCACCGAGGCGTTCTTCGTCTTCCTCATGGTGCAGTTCATGCGCGGACTGCCGCGCGAGCTGGACGAGGCCGCCAGGCTCGACGGCTGCGGGCACTTCCGGACCTACTGGTCCATCGTGCTGCCGCTGACCCGCCCGGCCCTCATCACCAGCGCCATCTTCACCTTCATCAACGCGTGGAACGACTTCATGGGGCCGTTGATCTACCTCAACACCCCCGACAAGTACACCGTCTCGCTCGGCCTGATGATGTTCCGCGACCAGGAGGGCATCTCCAACTACGGAAGCATGATCGCGATGTCCCTGGTGGCGCTCGTGCCGGTCATCGCCTTCTTCATGGCCTTCCAGCGGTATCTCATCGACGGCATGGCGACGTCCGGACTGAAGTGAGGCGGTCGGCATGGCGCAAGCACGGGTGAAGGCCCGCAGGCCGGCCTTCGGGGGCGAGCGGTTCGCCGTGTTCGCCGAGTGTCTGCTCACCGGGGTGTGGATCGCGGTGGCCTCGCTCGGCGTCGCCACCTACCCCGCGGCCTTCGCCGCCGGCGCCCGCCATCTGCGACGGCGGATCCGCCATGAGGCCGGAGGCTGGCGGGAGTTCGTCGCGGACTTCCGTACGGCCCTGCGCCGCGGGTGGGTCGTCGGGCTCGCCGGCTGGGCCGTGGCCGGCGCGGTCTGGGTGGACGTCCTGGCCGCGCGGGCCGGGATTCCCGGCGGGCCTTTTGTCGGGGCCGTCGGTCTGTTCGCCCTGATCGCCGTCGTCGTGGCGCTGCTGCGGGCGGCGGCCGTCTGGACGCCCGGCGACTCCTGGCGGGCGCTGCTCTCGGACGCCGGGCGCCGCACCCTGCTCGACCCCGCCGGGTCCTTCCTGATCGTGGGCGGGCTGGGTGTCGTGGTCCTGTCCGCCGCGTTCGTCGCGCCGCTGGCGGTTCCCGTCCTGGGAGCCGTCGCGGCGGCGGCCGTCGCCGTGGAAGAGCGGTACCGCCACCGCTGACGGGCGGTGCGCTCCCGCGCAGCCGGCACCGCTGACGTGCGGGCCGCTGCGCCTTCAAGGTCGGTGCCCCGGGCGCCGTACCTCTCTCTGTCATGCCCCTGACCAGCCGTACAGCCGCCCATGGAAAGGAATGACCATGTCTCCCATCCCCCGCAGGTCCCTCCTCAAGGCCGCCGCCGTCGCCGGCGCCGCCGCGCAGTTCAGCTGGGCGCTGGGAACGAAGGACGCGCAGGCCGCGCCCAGAGCCGCCGAGGCCGACGACGGTCCCGTGGTCCTGGACTGGCTGGAGGACGGCGGACTCGGCGCCGCCCCCGGCTCCACCCTCGGCGTGCCCTGGCCCAGGGGCGTCCACCAGGAGGACCAGACCTTCGCGCTCACGGACGCGGACGGCACATCCGTGCCCGTGCAGTCCTGGCCCCTCGCCTACTGGCCCGACGGCTCCCTCAAGTGGACCGCCCACGCGGTGAGTTCGGGCAACGGCAAGCTCACCCTGTCCGCGGGCGAGGCCGCCGTACCCGACAAGAAGGTCACCGTCGACAAGAGCGGCGGCACCATCACCGTCTCCACCGGTGTCATCACCGCCAGGATCGGCAAGTCCGGCGCCACGCTGATCAAGTCGGTCACCCGCGGCTCCACCGAGATCGCCAAGAACGGCAAGCTCGTCCTGATCCGCCAGCCCGAGATCGAGGACGAGGATCAGGGCACGGTGAAGACCGAGCGCTTCGACGGCGCCATCGCCGACGTGACCGTCGAGCAGGACGGCCCGGTCCGCGCGGTCGTCCGCATCGACGGCAAACACCGTAAGGGCGACCGGAGTTGGCTGCCGTTCTCCCTCCGCGTCTACTTCTACGCGGGCGCCGACTCCTTCCGCATGGTGCACACCCTCACCTTCGACGGAACCCAGGAGCCGGGCAAGGCGAGCGGCGACTTCATCCGCGGCATCGGCGTCCGCTTCACCGTGCCGATGCGCGACCCGTCGTACGACCGCCACGTCCGCATCGGCGGCGAGGGCACCGGTCTGCTGCGCGAGGCCGTCAAGGGCATCACGGGCCTGCGGCGCGACCCGGGGGCCGCCGTCCAGGCCGCCCAGTACGCGGGCGAGAAGCTGCCCGACCCCGCCACCTGGGACCAGCGGGTGACGACGAGATTGCAGTACATCCCCGAGTGGGGCGACTACACCCTCTCCCAGCTCTCCGCCGACGGCTTCACCCTGCGCAAGCGGACGAAGAAGGGCCACGGCTGGATCGGCGCGGGGGGCGGCAAGCGGGCCTCCGGGTTCGGTTACGTCGGTGGCGTCAGCGGCGGACTCTCCTTCGGCCTGCGGGACTTCTGGGAGAAGTTCCCCGCCCAGCTCGACATCCGCGACGCCCACACCGACGAGGCCGAGGTCACCCTCTGGCTCTGGTCGCCCGAGGCGCAGCCCATGGACCTGCGCTTCTACCACGACGGCATGGGCCAGGACACCTTCGCCGAGCAGCTCGAAGGCCTCAACATCACCTACGAGGACTACGAGCCGGAGTTCGGCACGCCGTACGGCATCGCCCGCACCTCAGAACTGCTGTTCTGGGCCAACGAGTCGACCCCGTCGGCGGCCGCTCTTGCCCAACAGGTCGCAGCCGTACGGGTGTTGCCGCAGCTCGCCGCGCCGCCCAAGCAGCTCATCAAGGCGAAGGTCTTCGGCCCCGGCCTGTACTCCGAGCCCGACCGCTCCACGCCAGCCAAGGCGAAGATCGAGGACCACCTCGACTTCCTCTTCACCTACTACAAGGACCAGGTGGAGCAGCGCCGTTGGTACGGCTTCTGGGACTACGGCGACATCATGCACACCTATGACACCGTCAGGCACCAGTGGCGGTACGACATCGGCGGCTACGCCTGGGACAACTCCGAGCTCTCGCCCGACCTGTGGCTGTGGTTCGCGTACCTCCGCTCCGGCCGCGCGGACATCTTCCGGTTCGCCGAGGCGATGACCCGGCACACCGGCGAGGTCGACGTCTACCACCTCGGCAAGTGGGCCGGCCTCGGCACCCGGCACGGCGTGCAGCACTACGCCGACAGCGCCAAGCAGCAGCGCATCGCCAACACCACGTACCGGCGCTACTACTACTTCCTCACCGCGGACGAGCGGGTCGGCGACCTCATGCACGCCAACGTCGACTCCGACGAGACGTTCCTCGTCCTCGACCCGCTGCGCAAGATCCGCACCGAGCCCTACACGCCCGACCGGCACGCCCTGTCGGTCGGCTTCGGCACCGACTGGTCGGGCCTGGTGTCGGCGTGGCTGACCGAGTGGGAGCGCAAGGGGCCCAAGTGGGAGAAGGCCAAGGCGCGGGTCCTGTCGACCATGGAGGGGATCGCCGCGCAGCCCAACGGGTTCGTGCAGGGCAGTGGGCTGTACGACCTCGACACGGGCAAGTTCACGGTCGCCGCGACACCGGTCGTCGGGGTCTCGCACCTCTCCGCCGTGTTCGGCCTCAACGAACTGTGCGCCGAACTCATCGACCTCGTCCACATGCCCGCGTTCAACGAGGCGTACTACGACTACTGCCGCTACTTCAACGCCACCAAGGCCGAGCAGGCGGCGCGCTACGGGTCCAACTTCGGGACGCTGCTGCTGTTCCAAGGGCACTCGCGGCTCGACGCGTATGCCGCGGTGCAGACGGGGGACGAGAAGCTGGCCAAGCGGGCGTGGGAGAAGTTCTACAACTCCGACGGGTACAAGGAGTCGGCGCCTTGGAAAACGGAGGCCTTGAGCGGGCCGGTGGCATTGGTGGCCGGTAGTGAGGCGGCGTGGGTTTCCACGAATGACACCGCGTTGTATGGGCTCGCGGCCATTGAGAACCTGGCGTTGCTCGGGGACAGGATGCCGTGACGGTTCGTGGGGAACTGCGGGACCGTTGTGGCTGGTCGCGCAGTTCCCCGCGCCCCTTGGCGGTGTCTCAGCTGAACTTGCCCAGTTTGTTCCGCATTCGCTGCACATCCCTGATGCGCTGCTCGTACGTCGCTCCCAGGGCCAGGAGCAGGAGGCCCGCCAGTGCCGGGGGGACCCAGCGGGGGAGAGCGTCCGTCACCTGGACTATGTACGGAGCCAGTTCGTGGAGGGCGTCCAGGGTCAGGACCGAGCCGCCCAGGACCAAGGGCGCCTGGAGGCTGTAGCCGCCGCCCAGCAGGGTGAGGGACAGCGCCGCCAGGCCCAGGAGCAGCGGGCGGGTCCAGTGCGGGTCGCCCCAGGCCATGACCAGGCTCGGCAGGAGCGTGGCGGCCAGGCCCGGACCGTACGCCGTCCAGGACGAGGTCTCCGGGGCGCGCCGCCTGCGGAGCCGGCCGACGAGCAGCGCCGGGATCGTGACCGGGAGCGTGTACGCCTCGGGGGTGTCGACCTGCCAGGCCGCCAGGCGCACCCAGGTGGCCAGGAGGAAGAGGGTGGCGGCCGCGTAGCCCACGGTGTGGCGGTCGGGGCGGAGGGCGGTGCCCGCGGCGATCACTCCGCACAGGGACAGGACCAGGGCCAGCATCGGGGGGTCGGTCGCGGCGAGGGCGAGGGCCAGGAGGGCGGCGACGGCTCCGGTGACCTCCACCGTCAGCGTCGCCCGGGGCTCCTTGAGCCACGCCGCCAGCAGGGCCGCGGACACCGGGACCGCCAGCACGAGCAGGGCCGTGTACTGCGGCTGCCAGTCCGCCGCGGCGCCGATCGCGCAGGCCAGTGCGGTGGCGTACGCGAGGGCCGCCGGGGCCGTGATGACCGTGATCCGCCAGGAGACCACCGCGAAGAACGCCGTGAGGGCGCCGAGCGCGGTGAGGGTCGCCGACTGGGAGGCCAGGGCGGCGAAACCCAGGTTCGCGGAGGTGACGAGGGCGAGGACGGTCGCGGTCGGCTGACCGTAGGGCGACGCCAGGATCACGCCCGTCACCGAGCCCAGCACCAACAGGCCGAGCGTGTACGGCAGTTCGAGGACCGCGGGAAGCGTCAGCGCCGCCGCCCACGTCAGCACCAGCGCACCGGTCAGGGCTCGCGGACGCCAGTCGGTGTGCCGTACCGCCAGGGCCAGTACCGCCGCCACGGCCACCAGGACCAGCGGGGCCGTCGCCGCGTCCGGCGGCCAGGGGATGTCCACCGTGACCGCCTCGCGCAGATCCGCCGGCGCGCCCGACCAGGCGTGCGCCACCCACGCGACCGGCCCCAGCAGAGTCACCGCCACGACGGGCAGCGTCCACACCACGGCCAGGGCCTGGACGGCACCGGAGGCCGCGGCGAACCCGCGCCGCACCGTCTCCGGCAGCCCCTCCGGTCGTACCGCCGCCAACAGGGCGATGCCGCAGGCGAGATGGACCGGAACCGCCCAGGCGCCGGGAAGCGCGGAGCGCGCCAGGCCACCGAGCGCGGCGACCAGCAGGAGGGCGGAGGCGATCGAGAGGCCGAAGGCGTGACCGGTGCTCCGCGTCGCCGGGACGTCTGAGGCGGGCGCGGTGGCCTGCGCGCTCGCGCCTCGCCACGCCGCCGTCAGGGCGATCGTCGCGGCGAGGAGGAGGAGCGCCGCCGCACGGGCGGCGGCGCTCGGGCCGGTTGCCGTCCAGGACAGCGAACCGGCCGCCCATACGCCCGAGCCGCCCAGGCCGTACGCGCCGACGACGGCGAGCAGGCGTACGGGTCCGGCGGTCGCCCGGAGCGCCACAACTGTGTCGAACGCGGCCGTCAGCAGCACGGCCGCCGTGACGCCGTAGGAGTCGGCGTCCAGCGCCAAGGCGCTGAAGAAGAGCGGCAGTTGGGCCGACAGGAGGGCCGCGGGAAGCGGCAGACGCAGGTCCTTCAGAGGCGGCAGCAGGCCGTACGCCAGCCACAGGGCCGCCAGCAGCGCCGACGCGATCGCCGTGTAGGGCGCGCCCTCCGCCTGCGGGAAGACCGTCTCGTGCAGCGCGTACGCGTCCAGGACCGTCAGCGCCAGGCCCAGGCCCGCCACCGACTCGGCCGTCGAGCGCAGGCCGCGCTTCAGCAGGACCGTGGGCGTGGCGAGCGCCGCCGCGGTGACCGCGCCGAGCACCAGGGCCCGCCCCGCGATCCCCAGGTCACCCCAGCTGACCAGCGTGAACGCCGTCGCCGCGATGACCAGCAGGACACCGCCCAGCATCAGCAGCACGTTCTGCACCCGGGGCGCGGTGGCCTCGGAGCGGGCGGCCTGGGCGGAGTGGGGCGGGGGAGGGACCGGTGTCTGGAGGGCGGTGACCAGCCAGGCGCGGCGCCGGAGCAACTGGGTCCGGCGGGCGTCGAGGTGGAACAGCTCCGCGTCCAGGAGCCGCAACTCCTCGGCCGGGGGCGGAAAGTGCGTCATGCCTTGGAGTGTGGTCCGGGTCACGTCGTACGACATGAGTGCGCGTACTCAGAACGTACTCAGATCCCTACGGGCAGACTCGGCACATGGACTGGAGCCGTTACCGCTTCCACACCCGATGGACCCTGCCCGCGCCCCCCGCCACCGTCTACGACGTGCTGGAACAGGCCGAGGACTACCCCCGCTGGTGGCCCCAGGTCCGTGCCGTGGAACGCCTCGACGACACCAGCGGCGTCATCACGATCCGGGCCACCCTGCCCTACGCCCTCGTCTTCACCGCGCGGGAAGTGCGGCGCGACCGGGCCGCCGGGGTGCTGGAGATCGCCATGACGGGGGACCTGGAGGGCTGGGCGCGCTGGACGATCACCGGGGACGGGGCGGGCACCCTAGCGCTGTACGACCAGGTCGTCGATGTGAACAAGCCGCTGCTGCGGCGCCTCGCCGTGCCGGGGCGGCCGGTGTTCCGGGTCAATCACCGGCTGATGATGCGGGCCGGACGGCGGGGCCTGGCCGCCTACTTGGAAGCGGTTTGAAGGAAAGCCGCGGGGACCTGTATTGTTCAGTGCGTTCCCGGGCGATTAGCTCAGTGGGAGAGCGCTTCGTTCACACCGAAGAGGTCACTGGTTCGAACCCAGTATCGCCCACCGGGAGAAAGCCGGTCCGCAGCACGCGGACCGGCTTCTTTGTTTGTCGCGTGGCCCTTCAGGCGGCCGCCGCCGGCAGTTCCGGACGCAGCGGCCATGCCGGGTCCACCGCCTCCGGGGTGCCGCTGCGCGCGAACCACGCCTGGAGCCCGCGCGCCTGCGCCGCGTGCCACCCGGCCTGGAGGGTGTGCAGCTCGACTGGGCTCAGCCGCTCCAGGCGGGCCGCGAAACGCCGCCCCACCGCTCGTACGACCTCCAGCGCGGCCAGTGCGTCCGCGCCCGCGTCGTGCGCGCCGTCCAGTGTGACCTCGTAGTGCGCGCACAGGTCGGTCAGGGTGCGGCGGCCCTTGCGGTAGCGGTCCAGGTGCTTGTCCAGGACCCGCGGATCGAGGACCAGCAACGGCGACGCCTCGAACCAGCGGTCCAGGGACGACGCGCGATGGCGGCGCAACTCCCGGTCCAGCAGCGTCAGATCGAACGGCGCGTTCATCACCACCAACGGCCGCCCCGCGGACGCCTGTTCGCCCAGCTGTTCCGCTATCTCGTACATCACCGGCGCCGGCCAGCGGCCGTTGCGCTGCAGGTGTTCTTCCGTCAGCCCGTGCACCGCCGTCGCGCTCTCCGGCACCGGCACACCCGGGTTCACCAGCCACCGGCTCACCCGCGGCCGGGTGCCCGGGGCGTCCTGGACGACTATGGCGGCCGACACGATCCGGTCGGTCTCCACGTCGACGCCCGTCGTCTCCGTGTCGAAGGCGGCCAGGGGCCCTTCGTACCAGCACGTCATACCTACACAACCCCTCGTTCACCCACGGCAGCTGACGCACCGTCTTCTGCCGCTTTGGTGATACCCGGGCTGTTTGCGCCGTACGCCGGACGGACACAACAGGAATACCGGTCTTTGCAGTTCAGAGACCCGAGGTTCGGATTCACCGAGCGTGGAAGGCTGTTGGTCATGGCGATAGCGCAGCCCGAGCGGGGCGGGCTGCTGCCCGAACGTACGGGCCCCCTTCGCGGCACACTCGCCACCACCGCCTGCATGGAGACCTTGCAGGTGGGCTATCTGCACGCCGTCGCCGCGGCGGCCGGCTGCTCGCTGTCGCAGCCGTTCCCCGACAACGGCATCGACTGGCACGTCAGCCACGGCTCGCCCGGGCACACCGTCGACGACGAGGTCACCATCAAGGTGCAGCTCAAGTGCACCTACCAGGTCGCGCCCAACCCGCCGGGCCGGTTCTTCTCCTTCACGCTCGACAACGACCATCTGCGCAAGCTCGCGCGCACCCCCGTCTCGGTGCACAAGATCCTCGTGGTCATGCTCGTTCCGAGATCCCAGGACGACTGGCTGCGCGCCAGCCACGACCGCCTCGACCTGCGGCACTGCTGCTACTGGGTCAACCTCGCCGGGCACCCGGTCACGGGCCGGACCCGGACCACCGTACGGATACCGACCGCACGCATCTTCGACGACCGGGCGCTGTGCGAGATCATGACGCGGGTCGGGACGGGAGGCAGACCATGACCCACCGCCCCGTGGAAGAACCCCTGCGGCCGGTCCGGCCGCACCCCGTCGACGCCGCCGCCTGGAACCGCGCCCCCGAGCCGGACGACGTCGACCCCGCCGTCCTCAGCGCCCTGCTGCACCGGCACGGCTGGCAGCGCCGCGGCGGCGCCCCCGGACGCTACGGCCGCTGGACCCCACCGGGCCCCGGCACCGGAGGCACCAGCCTGCTCGTCCCCGAGAGCCGCGCCTTCCCCGACAGCGACGATCTGCTCGGCGAGGCGCTCGTCGCGCTCGCCCGCAGCGGCACACCCTCCGCGCACGAGGTCCTCGTCGGCCTCGCCGTGCCCAGCGACGAGATCCGCTGGTGGCGGGACGTACCGACCGGGCCGGCCGGAGCCGCGTCCTGGGCGGTGGAAGAGCAGTTGCGCGCCGCTGCCCGGCAGACCCTCCTCGCCGGCGCACTCGCCACACGCGCGCGTGCCGGCTACTACGGCGCCCGGCATCGCCGCGCCGCCCTTTCCCTGCTGGAGAACGTCCTCGTCGGCGCCGCCACCGACGGCCGGCTCACCGCCTTCGTGCCCGTCGGCACCGGCCGCCCCCTCGCCGTACGCCTCCACCAGGCCCTGTGCGCGGCCCGCGAGGCCATCGACTACCAGCGGGCCACCGGTGGCATGGACGCCTTCGACGGGGCCGTCGAGGCAGGCGTGAGCCGTGAGCTCACCGAGGCCCTCATCGCGCTCGTGCGCGGTACGGAGGGGGCGCGCATCGCGGTGGACTGGGCGCCGGCGGCCGGAGTGCCCGAGGGGTGCGCGGCGTCCGGGGAGCCCGTCGAGTTCTCGCCCGGTGACCTGCCCGTGCTGCGCGAGGCCGGGGCCCGCTATCTGCGCGAGGAACCGTCCGTGCCGGTGCGGGTCACCGGGACGGTGGTGCGGATGCGCAGGTCGGGGCCGCGCGGGGAGGGCAGCGTACGGCTGCGGGTGATCGCCGGCGTGGAGGTGCCGCACATCCGGCTGACCCTGGACGAGGAGGCGTACCGCATCGCCGGGCACGCCCACCTCGTCGGGCTGCCGGTGCGGGTGCACGGGCGGCTGGAGAGCCGGGGCGGGTTCCGGCGGCTGACCGGCGCCTCCGGCGTCGTACCGGTGCAGGTGGACGAGGCGGAGCGGGACCGGCTGATGAAGTCGTTGCAGGAGAACCTGGACTTCTTCGAGGAGGCCTGCGGAGGGGACTGATTTCGCGGTCGGTGGGTGCGGGTCGGTACGATCCCCTATTGCGCGCGCTCACGGTATGGCGCCCGCATCCCCTTCAGTCAGGAGAGACCGGTGTCAGACGTCCGTGTGATCATCCAACGCGATTCCGAGCGGGAAGAGCGCACGGTGACGACGGGCACTACGGCCGCCGAGCTCTTCGCCGGCGAGCGCTCGATCATCGCCGCGCGGGTGGCCGGTGAGCTGAAGGACCTGGCGTACGAGGTCAAGGACGGCGAGACCGTCGAGGGCGTCGAGATCTCCTCCGAGGACGGTCTCAACATCCTGCGCCACTCCACCGCCCACGTCATGGCGCAGGCCGTGCAGGAGCTCTTCCCCGAGGCCAAGCTGGGCATCGGCCCGCCGGTCAAGGACGGCTTCTACTACGACTTCGACGTCGAGAAGCCGTTCACGCCCGAGGATCTCAAGGCCATCGAGAAGAAGATGCAGGAGATCCAGAAGCGCGGGCAGAAGTTCTCCCGCCGGGTGGTGACCGACGAGGCGGCCCGCGAGGAGCTGGCGGACGAGCCGTACAAGCTGGAGCTGATCGGCCTCAAGGGCTCGGCGTCGCACGACGACGGCGCGGACGTCGAGGTCGGCGCCGGTGAGCTGACGATCTACGACAACCTCGACGCCAAGACCGGCGACCTGTGCTGGAAGGACCTCTGCCGCGGTCCCCACCTGCCCTCCACCCGGAACATCCCGGCGTTCAAGCTGATGCGCAACGCGGCCGCCTACTGGCGCGGCAGCGAGAAGAACCCCATGCTCCAGCGCATCTACGGCACCGCCTGGCCGACCAAGGACGAGCTGAAGGGCTACCTCGACTTCCTCGCCGAGGCCGAGAAGCGCGACCACCGCAAGCTGGGCTCCGAGCTGGACCTGTTCTCCATCCCCGAGCAGATCGGCTCCGGCCTCGCCGTCTTCCACCCCAAGGGCGGCATCATCCGCCGGGTCATGGAGGACTACTCGCGCCGCCGCCACGAGGAGGAGGGCTACGAGTTCGTCTACACCCCGCACGCGACGAAGGGGAAGCTCTTCGAGACGTCCGGGCACCTGGACTGGTACGCCGACGGCATGTACCCGCCCATGCAGCTCGACGAGGGCGTGGACTACTACCTCAAGCCCATGAACTGCCCGATGCACAACCTGATCTTCGACGCGCGCGGCCGCTCGTACCGTGAACTGCCGCTGCGCCTCTTCGAGTTCGGGACCGTGTACCGGTACGAGAAGTCGGGCGTCGTGCACGGCCTGACCCGCGCGCGTGGCTTCACGCAGGACGACGCGCACATCTACTGCACGCGCGAGCAGATGTCGGAGGAGCTCGACAAGACGCTCACCTTCGTCCTCGGCCTGCTGCGGGACTACGGTCTGACCGACTTCTACCTGGAGCTGTCGACCAAGGACCCGGAGAAGTTCGTCGGCTCGGACGAGGTCTGGGAGGAAGCGACCGAGACGCTGCGCCAGGTCGCCGAGAAGCAGGGGCTGCCCCTCGTCCCCGACCCGGGCGGCGCCGCGTTCTACGGCCCGAAGATCTCCGTCCAGACCAAGGACGCGATCGGCCGCACCTGGCAGATGTCGACCATCCAGCTCGACTTCAACCTGCCCGAGCGCTTCGACCTGGAGTACACGGGTCCGGACGGCTCCAAGCAGCGTCCGGTCATGATCCACCGCGCGCTGTTCGGCTCCATCGAGCGGTTCTTCGCGGTGCTCCTGGAGCACTACGCGGGCGCGTTCCCGGCGTGGCTGGCGCCGGTGCAGGCGATCGGTATCCCGATCGGTGACGCGCACGTCGAGTACCTGGAGAAGTTCGCCGCCGCCGCGAAGAAGCAGGGGCTGCGGGTCGAGGTGGACGCCTCCTCGGACCGGATGCAGAAGAAGATCCGCAACGCCCAGAAGCAGAAGGTGCCCTTCATGGTCATCGCGGGCGACGAGGACATGTCGGCGGGCTCGGTGTCCTTCCGCTACCGCGACGGCTCGCAGGAGAACGGCATCCCGTTCGACGAGGCCATCGCGAAGATCGCGAAGGTCGTCGAGGAGCGGGCGCAGGTCTGATCGTCCGGCGGTACGCGGAGGCCCTCGGGAGGCTCAGCTTCCCGGGGGCCTCTCGTCGTCCTCCCGCGAGAACACCTGGAGCAGCCAGGAGGCGAACGTGCCAGTCACCGTGCCCACCAGCGCCAGCCCGATGGCCATCATCCCGACCGCGATCAGGCGTCCGGTCGGGGTGACGGGCGTGACGTCGCCGTATCCGACGGTCGTGAGGGTGGCGCAGGCCCACCACAAGGCGTCCCCGAAGGTCCGCATGGAGGACCCCGCCGCGTCCCGCTCGCGCTGGTAGACCGCGAGCGCGCCCGAGAAGCCGAGCAGGAACGTCGACAGACCGGCGTAGGCCATCACACGCGCGTGCAGCGCGAGCCGGGGCCGGCCGTGGCGGCGCTGGACGGCCTCGTAGACCTTGACGATCCGCAGGGGCCGCAGCAACGGCAGCAGGACCACGACCGTGTCCAGCAGGTGCGTCCGGACGAAACGCAGCCGCTGCCCGCTCGCCCGCCAGCGCACCGCGTAATCCGCCACGAAGAGAGCCCACGCGGCCAGCATCACCGCCAGGCACGCGTCCGCCCCGGCCTGTGGCAGGTCCTCCGCCAATACGCGGACCGCGTACGCGGCGAGGAACACCAGCGATGCCACGGCGAGGGGGATCTCGGTGCGCTCCTCCCAGGCGGTCCTGGAGCTGGTCGTACGGCTGTCATCGGTCACCGGCCCAGCTTCGCGCGGGAGGGTTTTGCCGCAACCCCGCCGACACGCCGCGAACGGGCGAAGCCATATGCTTCCCTGCATGACGAGTGAGCCGGAGCAGCAGTGGGGAGTGGGGACCCAGGACGCGTTCCAGCGTCTGTGGACGCCCCACCGGATGGCCTACATCCAGGGCGAGAACAAGCCGACCGGCCCGGGCGCCGACGACGGCTGTCCCTTCTGCTCCATCCCGGCCAAGTCCGACGAGGACGGTCTGATCGTCCGGCGCGGCGAGCAGGTGTACGCGGTGCTGAATCTGTATCCGTACAACGGCGGTCACCTGATGGTCGTGCCCTACCGGCACGTGGCCGACTACACCGATCTCACGGACGCGGAGACCGTCGAGCTGGCCGCGCTGACCAAGCAGGCGATGACGGCCCTGCGCACCGCGTCCGGCGCGCACGGCTTCAACATCGGCATGAACCAGGGCACGGTGGCGGGCGCCGGTATCGCCGCCCACCTGCACCAGCACATCGTGCCCCGCTGGGGCGGCGACACGAACTTCATGCCGGTCGTCGGCCACACGAAGGTGCTGCCGCAGCTGCTCGCCGACACCCGGAAGATGCTGGCGGACGCCTGGCCCGCGTCCGCCTAGCCGGCTACGCGTCGTAGAGGTCGGCCTTCTTGGGCGACGGGTCCTGGATCGCGGTGCTCAGGAACGCCGACCTCGTGCCGAACTTCTCCGTGTCGACGCCGTTGTCCTCCAGGACCTTGATCGCCGCCGCGTGCACCACGCGCAGCACCGGTGTCGCGGCGCGCATGGCGTCGTCGGCCATGAAGCGGTGGCGCCAGGGCTGGTCGGCCCAGACGTGCCGCAGGCCGAACGGCTCGGGGAGGACGATGGTCCCGCCGAGCCAGTTCAGCAGGGGCGGGTACCAGGTCAGCGGGGCGCGCACGGTCAGTCGTACGACCTCGTCGGTGGGGACCAGCGGCAGGTTGACCTTGCGGGTCTCCCACGGCTTGAAGGACTTCGCGACCTCCTTCGTGGGGGCCTCGGACTTGCCCGTGAACAGGGAGTTCACCGGGCCGAGCGCATGTCCTGTCACCTCGATGCGCAGTGTCTCGTGCAGCACGGTGACGGTGATCATCATCGTGAGGATCAGCTGGCCGTCCCACAGCGTCCACTGCACGCCGAGGTAGTGCCGGTCGCCGCTGCCGAACTGCTGCTTGTTGCAGATGTCCTGTATCGAGTGCTGGCGGTGCTGGAACGCCTCGATGTCGGCCGACTGCTCGGTGCGGGTCACCGCGTTGGCGTTCTCGCCGATGGGGGAGACGATCCAGTGCCGTATGGACGCCTTCGGGAAGCCGCCGGTGTTGATGGTGTTGCGCTCCAGCATCCGCAGCCGGGCCTCGATGTTGCGGATGACGTCCCAGCTGCGGAAGGGGTGGATCTCCCGGGTCGGGTCGGCGGGGATGAGGTCCTCGGCGAGCTGCCAGCTGCCCCAGCGGGTGCCCATGCCGAGGATGCCCTTGGGGCCGGCGTAGAAGACGTGGTTGGACTGCTGCTCGGCGCTGAGGCGGGCGAGGGACTGGCGCTTCTGCTCGGCCTGGGTCTCGCCGGGGCTGCTCGGCACCGCCTCGGGCACCTGGGCGCCGACGCTGCTGCCCGCGATCAGTCCGTCCCAGCGGGCGCGAAGGTCCTTCGCGGCGCTGTCGCAGATCTGCTTGGCCCAGAACCAGCCGATGACGGGGGCGACCACGCACGCGCGTGCGTACAGGCCCCAGAAACCGGTGAACGGCATCTTGATCAGGAAGAGGACGGCGAGGGCACCGACGCCCACCAGCAGTGCGGTGGCCGCGGCGGAGGCGCGCTTGTTCGGGTTCTTGTCGATGGTCGTGCGGATCACGAACACCAGGAGCCACACCAGCAGGCCGGGCAGGAACAGCACGCCGGTCAGCAGCATGACCGTGGACAGCCGCAGGTCCCGCGCGCGCCGCAGGCGGTAGGCGGCCAGGCAGTGGTCGACGACGACCTGGGGCTCGGTGCCGAAGGACTGGATGAGCGGTTTGCGGCCGCCACCGATCATGCGGTCGATCACGGCCCGGGAGAACGCCTCACCGAGATTGGGCTTGAACAGGCCGCCGGTCCAGCCCTGGCCCTCCTTGACCGTCGTCTTGTGCCATTCGTTGTCGGCCTTCTTGATGTCGTCGACCAGATTGTCCCGGTACGCCGCCGAGGCCAGGGCGAAGGTCGCCGTCTGGCTCTCGTCCCCCGTGCGGGGCACCTGTGGTCCGAAGACGCTCTCGTAACCGGCATCAACGGTCATTCCCGCCCCCGATCGCCGCCATGGTCGTCGCTCCTGCGGCCTTCCCGACTTGCTTGCTTCGCACACCTGTTGATCAGGTCATCAGCGTATCCGCAGCCACCGACATTCGTCGGCGGACGGCCGAAGCCGCCCGCCAACTCGGAGGGGAGCGTTCCGCAAAGGTCACTCGGAGGGTTCCACAAAGGTCTCTTGGCGCGTCCCACAAAGGTCACTTGGAGCGTGCCCGGCGCCAACTGCTAGGAATCGCGGGCCTCTTCACGGATCCTTTCGGCGATCTGCGCCGGCATCGGTTCGTGCCGGGCGTAGGAGCGGTGGAAGCGGGCCGTGCCGTGGGACAGGGAGCGCAGGTCGACCGCGTACCGGCCGATCTCGATCTCCGGCACCTCGGCCTTGACGAGGGTGCGGTTGCCGCTGGTCTGCTCGGTGCCCAGCACCCGGCCGCGCCGCCCGGACAGGTCGCTCATCACGGCGCCCACGTAGTCGTCGCCGACCAGGATGCTCACCTCGGCCACCGGCTCCAGCAGATGGATCTTCGCGTCGGCCGCGGCTTCCCGCAGCGCCAGCGCGCCCGCCGTCTGGAAGGCGGCGTCGGAGGAGTCCACCGAGTGCGCCTTGCCGTCGAGCAGCGTGATCCGCACGTCGATGAGCGGATGGCCGGCCGCAACTCCCTTGGCGGCCTGGGCCCTTACGCCCTTCTCGACCGACGGGATGAACTGCCGCGGCACCGCGCCGCCGACGACCTTGTCCACGAACTCGATGCCCGAGCCGCCCGGCAGTGGCTCCACCTCGATCTCGCAGATCGCGTACTGCCCGTGCCCGCCGGACTGCTTCACATGCCGCCCGCGCCCGCCCGACTTGCCGGCGAACGTCTCCCGCAGGGAGACCTTGTGCGGTACGACGTCGACCTGGACGCCGTAGCGGCTGCGCAGCCGCTCCAGCGCGACGTCGGCGTGGGCCTCGCCGAGGCACCACAGCACCACCTGGTGGGTGTCCTGGTTCTGCTCCAGCCGCATCGTCGGGTCCTCGGCGACGAGCCGGGACAGACCCTGCGAGAGCTTGTCCTCGTCCGCCTTGCTGTGCGCCTGGATGGCGAGCGGCAGCAGCGGGTCGGGCATCCGCCAGGGCTCCATCAGGAGCGGGTCGTCCTTGGCCGAGAGGGTGTCGCCGGTCTCCGCGCGGCTGAGCTTCGCCACGCACACCAGGTCCCCGGCGATGGCGTGCGTCACCGGGCGCTGCTGCTTGCCGAAGGGCGTGGACAGGGCGCCGACGCGTTCGTCGACGTCATGGTCCTCGTGGCCGCGGTCGGCCAGGCCGTGCCCGGAGACGTGGACGGTCTCGTCGGGGCGCAGGGTGCCGGAGAAGACGCGGACCAGGGAGACGCGCCCCACATAGGGGTCGGAGGACGTCTTGACGACCTCCGCGACCAGCGGGCCCTCGGTGTCGCAAGCCTTGATCTCGCGCGGCTTGCCGTCGATGGTCGTCACGCCGGGCGTGGGGTGCTCGAACGGCGTCGGGAAGCCGCGGGTGATCAGCTCCAGCACTTCCACGGTGCCGAGCCCCTGCTTGCCCCCTTCGGCCGCGGGTGCGGCGGCCAGCACCGGGTGGAACACCCCGCGCGCGACGGCCCGTTCGAGGTCCTCGATCAGGGTCTTGACGTCGACCTGCTCACCGCCGAGATAGCGGTCCATGAGGGTCTCGTCCTCGCTCTCGGAGATGATCCCCTCGATCAGCCGGTTGCGGGCCTCCTCCAGCTCCGGCAACTGGTCCTCGCCCGGCTCGGACTCCTTGCGCTCGCCGGAGGAGTAGTCGAACAGCTTCTGCGACAGCAGCCCGGTCAGCCCGGTCACGGGCGCGTGCCCGTCGGGGCCCTCGGGGCCGCGCAGCGGCAGATAGAGCGGCAGCACGGCGTCGGGGTCGTCCCCGCCGAACGCCTCCGCGCAGGTGCGGGTCATCTCCTCGAAGTCCGCGCGGGCGGCCTCCAGGTGCGTGATCACGATCGCGCGCGGCATGCCGACGGCCGCGCACTCCTCCCACACCATGCGGGTCGAGCCGTCCACGCCGTCCGAGGCGGAGACGACGAAAAGGGCCGCGTCCGCGGCTCGCAGACCGGCCCTGAGCTCCCCCACGAAGTCGGCGTATCCGGGGGTGTCCAGAAGATTGACCTTGATGCCGTCCCATTCGACCGGCACCAGGGAGAGCTGCACCGAACGATTCTGCCGGTGCTCGATCTCGTCGTAGTCGGATACGGTGCCGCCGTCCTCCACGCGGCCCGCCCGGTTCACCGCCCCCGCGGTCAGTGCGAGGGCTTCCACCAATGTCGTCTTGCCCGATCCGGAGTGGCCGACCAGCACCACATTCCGTATGGACGCGGGGTGGTCGGCCGCTGTTGCCCTGCCGGCGGCTCCGGGGTGTGCGTTCGCCTTGTCGCCCATGGTCCTGCCTCCCGTGCACGGTGAGGTCACTGTGGGCGCGGACATGCGGATCCGCGTGCGATGGCGGCTCCGGTGACGCCCGCGGTTCTTCGAGCTTTCCACTCTCGTCACGGTGCGTCCATACGGCGGACGCGATCGCGCCGTTACCCGCACGCCACGGGGACGTGACACGGGGCTCGGGTGCCCGGCGGTCGCACACGCGCGCGCGTGACTACGATGGGCCAGCCGGTGGTCAGCAGGGGCCGCGCGGCGACACCGACCCTCGGGAAGGCCATGCTGAACAAGTACGCGCGTGCATTCTTCACGCGTGTCCTCACACCGTTCGCCGCGTTTCTGATCCGCAGGGGCGTCAGCCCCGACACGGTCACCCTCCTCGGCACCGCAGGGGTGGTCGCGGGCGCGCTGGTCTTCTACCCCATGGGCGAGTTCTTCTGGGGCACGATCGTGATCACGCTCTTCGTGTTCTCCGACCTCGTCGACGGCAACATGGCCCGCCAGCTCGGCCGCTCCAGCCGCTGGGGCGCCTTCCTGGACTCCACGCTCGACCGGGTGGCGGACGGCGCGATCTTCGGCGGCTTCGCCCTCTGGTACGCCGGTGGCGGCGACGACATCGCGCTGTGCGCCGTCTCGATCTTCTGCCTGGCGAGCGGCCAGGTGGTGTCGTACACCAAGGCCCGGGGCGAGGCGATCGGGCTGCCGGTCGCGGTGAACGGGCTGGTCGAGCGGGCCGAGCGGCTGGTGATCTCCCTGGTCGCGGCCGGTCTTGCCGGTCTGCACAAGTTCGGTGTGCCGGGCATCCAGTACCTGCTGCCCGTCGCCCTGTGGATCGTCGCGGTCGGCAGTCTGGTAACCCTGATCCAGCGCGTGGTCACGGTCCGCCGTGAATCGGCGGAGGCCGACGAGGCGGCGGCCGCGCAGGAGGCGGCGAAGTGAGCGCCAAGGACCGGCTGACCGACGCCCTGTACGGCCTCGGTTGGGGAGCGGTCAAGAAGCTCCCCGAGCCGGTCGCCGTGCGCCTCGGGCAGACCATCGCCGACCTCGCCTGGAAGAAGCGCGGCAAGGGCGTCCAGCGGCTGGAGAGCAACTACGCGCGTGTGGTGCCCGACGCGGGCCCCGAGCGGCTCGCCGAGCTGTCCCGCGCGGGCATGCGCTCGTACCTGCGCTACTGGATGGAGTCCTTCCGGCTGCCCGCGTGGAGCGCGGAGCGCGTGAAGACGGGCTTCGACCCCAAGGACGTGCACTACCTCACCGACGGCATCGCCTCCGACCGGGGCGTCATCCTCGCGCTGCCCCACATGGGCAACTGGGACCTCGCCGGCGCCTGGGTCACCACCAAGCTGGAGACGCCCTTCACGACCGTCGCCGAGCGACTCAAGCCCGAGACCCTGTACGACCGTTTCGTCGCCTACCGCGAGGGCCTCGGCATGGAGGTCCTGCCGCACAGCGGCGGCTCCGCCTTCGGCACCCTGGCCCGGCGGCTGCGCGACGGCGGCCTGGTCTGCCTGGTCGCCGAGCGCGACCTGTCGTCGTCCGGCGTCGAGGTCCAGTTCTTCGGCGAGGCGACCCGCATCCCCGCCGGGCCCGCGCTCCTCGCCCAGCAGACCGGGGCGCTGCTGCTCCCCGTGACGCTCTGGTACGACGACTCGCCGGTGATGCAGGGCAGGGTGCATCCCCCGATCGAGGTGCCCGGGTCAGGTACGCGGGCGGAAAAGACGTCTGTCATGGCACAGGCGCTGGCCGATGCCTTCGCCTCGGGCATTGCCGACCATCCGGAGGACTGGCACATGCTGCAGCGGTTGTGGCTCAAGGATCTCGATCCCGGTAGGGCGCCCTCGTGAGGATCGGCATCGTCTGCCCGTACTCCTGGGACGTGCCGGGCGGCGTCCAGTTCCACATCCGTGATCTCGCCGAGTACTTCATCCGTCTCGGTCATGACGTCTCCGTCCTCGCCCCGGCGGACGACGACACCCCCCTGCCGCCGTACGTCGTCTCGGCGGGCCGCGCGGTGCCGGTGCCGTACAACGGCTCGGTGGCCCGGCTGAACTTCGGGTTCCTGAGCGCGGCACGCGTGCGCAGATGGCTGCACGACGGCGCGTTCGACGTCGTCCACATCCACGAGCCGTCCTCGCCCTCCCTCGGCCTGCTCACCTGCTGGGCCGCGCAGGGCCCGCTGGTCGCCACCTTCCACACCTCCAACCCGCGCTCCAAGGCGATGATCGCCGCGTACTCGATCCTCCAGGCCGCCCTGGAGAAGATCAGCGCGCGCATCGCGGTGAGCGAGTACGCCCGGCGAACGCTGGTGGAGCACCTCGGCGGCGACGCGGTCGTGATCCCCAACGGCGTCGACGTCGGCTTCTTCGCCAAGGCCGAGCCCAAGCCGGAGTGGCAGGGCGACACCATCGGCTTCATGGGCCGCATCGACGAGCCCCGCAAGGGGCTGCCGGTGCTGATGAGGGCCCTGCCGAGGATCCTCGCCGAGCGGCCGCAGACCCGGCTGCTGGTGGCGGGGCGCGGCGACGAGGAGGAGGCGGTGGAGACGCTGCCGGCGGAACTCCGCTCGCGCGTCGAGTTCCTCGGCATGATCAGCGACGAGGACAAGGCGCGCTTCCTGCGCAGCGTCGACCTCTACATCGCCCCCAACACCGGCGGCGAGAGCTTCGGCATCATCCTGGTCGAGGCCATGTCGGCGGGCGCCCCGGTGCTCGCCTCCGACCTCGACGCCTTCGCCCAGGTCCTCGACCAGGGCGCGGCGGGCGAGCTCTTCACCAACGAGGACGCGGACGACCTCGCGGAGGCGGCCGTACGCCTCCTGGCCGACCCGGAGCGACTCGCGGAGCTGCGCGAGCGCGGCAGCGCGCACGTACGACGCTTCGACTGGTCGACGGTCGGCGCGGACATCCTGTCGGTCTACGAGACGGTCACGGCGGGCGCGGCGGCGGTGGCCGCGGCGGACGACGACAGGGGGCCGGGGCTGCGGGCACGGCTGGGGCTGGCGCGGGAGTGAGTGGCGCGGACGCGGCTGGGGGCGGCCGGGGGTGAGTGGCGCGGACGCGGCTGGGGGCGGCCGGGGGTGAGTGGCGCGGACGTGGCTGGGGGCGGCCGGGGGTGAGTGGCGCGGACGTGGCTGGGGGGCGCGGAGCGGGTGGCGCGGGCAGTGCGGGGGCTGGCGCGGGAGTGAGTGGCGCGGGCGCGGCTGGGGGCGGCCGGGAGTGAGTGGTGCGGACGTGGCTGGGGGGCGCGGAGCGGGTGGCGCGGGCTGTGCGGGGGCTGGCGCCGGGACTGAGTGGCGCGGGCGCGGCTAGGGGCGGCGCGGACTGAGTGGCGCGGATGCGGCTGCGGCCGGGCTGGGCTGAGTGGCGTGGGTGCGGCTGCGGCCGGGCTGGGCTGAGTGGCGCGGATGTGGCTGGGGGCGCGGAGATGAGTGGCGCGGGTGCGGCTGGGGGCGGCGCGGGAGTGTGTGGCGTGAGGCCCGGGGGCGCGTAGGGCCGTGGGTGTGCGTCGGTAGTCTTGCCGCCCGTGACCGCAACCCTCATCTGGATCCTCGTCGCTCTCGTGGCGATCGGCCTGTACTTGAGCTGGACCGCAGGCCGGCTGGACCGTCTGCACGCCCGGATCGACGCCGCCCGCGCCGCGCTCGACGCGCAGTTGCTGCGCCGTGCGTCGGTGGCCCAGGAGCTCGCGACGTCCGGCGTCCTGGACCCCGCCGCGTCGATCGTCCTCTACGAGGCCGCCCATGCCGCCCGGCAGGCCGAGGAGGAGCAGCGGGAGGTCGCCGAGAGCGAGCTGAGCCAGGCACTGCGGGCCGTGTTCGCGGAATCCGCGCAGGTGGAGACGGTGAAGGAGGCGCCCGGGGGAGAGGCTGCGATCCACGAGCTGACCGAGGCGGTACGCCGGGTTCCGATGGCCCGGCGCTTCCACAACGACGCCGTCGGCGCGGTGCGCCGGCTGCGCGAGCACCGCAAGGTCCGCTGGTTCCGGCTGGCCGGTCACGCCCCGTTCCCGATGGCGTTCGAGATGGACGACGAGCCTCCGGCGGCCGTGGTGGACCGGGCCGCCTAGCGGCGTCGAACGGAAAACGATCCACCGGCTCACCATTGGCCCTTGCTGTGGCCTGGTCCCTTCACGTTTCCTCGGTGCTGCAGAAATCCTCTTTTCACATCAGTGAGGTCAACCCGTGTCCAGCACCGAGAACCAGACCCCCGAGACCGGCACCGCGCGCGTGAAGCGTGGCATGGCCGAGCAGCTCAAGGGCGGCGTGATCATGGACGTCGTGACCCCGGAGCAGGCGAAGATCGCCGAGGACGCGGGTGCCGTCGCCGTCATGGCCCTGGAGCGGGTCCCGGCCGACATCCGCAAGGACGGCGGCGTGGCCCGGATGTCCGACCCGGACATGATCGAGGGCATCATCGAGGCCGTCTCCATCCCGGTCATGGCCAAGTCCCGCATCGGCCACTTCGTCGAGGCCCAGGTCCTGCAGTCCCTCGGCGTCGACTACATCGACGAGTCCGAGGTCCTCACCCCGGCCGACGAGGTCAACCACTCCGACAAGTGGGCCTTCACGACCCCCTTCGTCTGCGGCGCCACCAACCTCGGTGAGGCCCTGCGCCGCATCGCCGAGGGCGCGGCCATGATCCGCTCCAAGGGCGAGGCCGGCACCGGCAACGTCGTCGAGGCCGTCCGCCACCTGCGCCAGATCAAGAACGAGATCGCCAAGCTGCGCGGCTTCGACAACAACGAGCTGTACGCCGCCGCCAAGGAGCTGCGCGCCCCGTACGAGCTCGTCAAGGAAGTCTCCGAGCTCGGCAAGCTCCCCGTGGTGCTGTTCTCCGCCGGTGGCGTCGCCACCCCGGCCGACGCCGCGCTCATGCGCCAGCTCGGCGCCGAGGGCGTCTTCGTCGGCTCCGGCATCTTCAAGTCCGGCGACCCGGCCAAGCGCGCCGCCGCCATCGTGAAGGCCACCACCTTCTACGACGACCCGAAGATCATCGCCGACGCGTCCCGCAACCTGGGCGAGGCCATGGTCGGCATCAACTGCGACACCCTCCCCGAGGCCGAGCGTTACGCGAACCGAGGCTGGTAATGACCGATCCCGTCATCGGAGTGCTCGCACTCCAGGGCGACGTACGGGAGCACCTGATCGCCCTGGCCGCGGCGGACGCCGTGGCCAGGCCGGTCCGGCGTCCCGAGGAACTCGCCGAGGTGGACGGTCTGGTCATCCCCGGCGGTGAGTCCACCACCATCTCCAAGCTGGCCGTCCTGTTCGGCGTGATGGAGCCCCTCCGCGCGCGCGTGCGGGCCGGTATGCCGGTCTACGGCACCTGCGCGGGCATGATCATGCTCGCCGACAAGATCCTCGACCCGCGCTCGGGCCAGGAGACGATCGGCGGCATCGACATGATCGTGCGCCGCAACGCCTTCGGACGCCAGAACGAGTCCTTCGAGGCCGAGGTCGACGTGCGGGGCGTTCCGGGCCATCCTGTGGAGGGCGTCTTCATCCGCGCCCCGTGGGTGGAGTCCGTGGGCGCCGAGGTCGAGGTGCTCGCCGAGCACGACGGCCACATCGTCGCGGTCCGCCAGGGCACCGCGCTCGCCACGTCGTTCCACCCCGAACTGACCGGCGACCACCGCGTGCACTCCCTGTTCGTCGACATGGTGCGCGCGAACCGCACGGCGGAGTCCTTGTAGGATCTCTGGCGTTCGTTATGTAGAGGGTTACGCGAAGGAGACAGGCAGATGTCCGGCCACTCTAAATGGGCTACGACGAAGCACAAGAAGGCCGTGATCGACGCCAAGCGCGGCAAGCTCTTCGCGAAGCTGATCAAGAACATCGAGGTCGCGGCCCGGATGGGCGGCGTCGACATCGAGGGCAACCCGACCCTCTACGACGCTATCCAGAAGGCCAAGAAGCAGTCGGTCCCGAACAAGAACATCGACTCCGCGGTCAAGCGCGGCGGTGGCCTTGAGGCCGGCGGCGCCGACTACGAGACGATCATGTACGAGGGCTACGGCCCGAACGGTGTCGCGGTGCTCATCGAGTGCCTCACCGACAACCGCAACCGCGCCGCCTCCGACGTCCGCGTCGCCATGACCCGCAACGGCGGCTCCATGGCCGACCCGGGTTCGGTGTCGTACCTCTTCAACCGCAAGGGCGTCGTGATCGTCCCCAAGGGCGAGCTGAGCGAGGACGACGTCCTCGAGGTCGTCCTGGACGCGGGCGCCGAGGAAGTCAACGACCTCGGTGAGTCCTTCGAGGTGCTCAGCGAGGCCACCGACCTGGTCGCGGTCCGCACCGCCCTCCAGGAGGCGGGCATCGACTACGACTCCGCCGAGGCCAACTTCGTCCCGACCATGCAGGTCGAGCTGGACGAGGAGGGCGCCAAGAAGATCTTCAAGCTGATCGACGCGCTGGAGGACAGCGACGACGTGCAGAACGTCTTCGCCAACTTCGACGTGAGCGACGAGGTCATGGAGAAGGTCGACGCCTGAGCCGACGCTCCGGATTCGAACGGGCCGACGGGACACACCCCGTCGGCCCGTCGCATTGTCGGTGGCACCCGATAGCCTGCACAAACAGGTGATCGAGCGGGAGGGGGCGTGGTGCGGGTACTTGGGGTCGACCCCGGTCTCACGCGATGCGGTGTCGGTGTCGTCGAGGGGGTCGCGGGGCGGCCGCTCACGATGCTCGGCGTCGGAGTCGTACGGACGCCCGCGGACGCCGAGTTGGGCCACCGCCTCGTCGCGATCGAGCAGGGCATCGAGCAGTGGCTGGACGAGCACCGGCCCGAATTCGTCGCCGTGGAGCGGGTGTTCAGCCAGCACAACGTCCGTACGGTCATGGGCACCGCCCAGGCCAGCGCCGTCGCCATGCTGTGCGCCGCCCGCCGCGGCATCCCCGTCGCGCTGCACACCCCCAGCGAGGTCAAGGCCGCCGTCACCGGCAGCGGCCGCGCCGACAAGGCCCAGGTCGGCGCCATGGTGACCCGCCTGCTCCGCCTCGACGCGCCCCCGAAACCGGCCGACGCCGCCGACGCCCTCGCGCTCGCCATCTGCCACATCTGGCGCGCCCCCGCGCAGAACCGACTCCAGCAGGCAGTGGCCCTGCACGCCAAGAAAGCACCGGCCGCCCCCACGGCACGGGCCACCTCGAAAGGCCGTACGGCATGATCGCCTTCGTCAGCGGCACGGTCGCCGCGCTCGCCCCCGACACCGCCGTCGTCGAGGTCGGCGGCGTCGGCATGGCCGTGCAGTGCACGCCGAACACGCTGTCCACGCTCCGCCTCGGCAAGCCCGCCAAGCTCGCCACCTCCCTCGTCGTCCGCGAGGACTCGCTCACCCTCTACGGCTTCGTGGACGACGACGAACGCCAGGTCTTCGAGCTGCTCCAGACCGCGAGCGGCGTCGGCCCCCGCCTCGCGCAGGCGATGCTGGCGGTTCACACCCCGGACGCCCTGCGCCGCGCGATCTCCGCCGGCGACGAGAAGGCCCTCATCGCCGTCCCCGGCATCGGCAAGAAGGGCGCCCAGAAGCTGCTGCTGGAGCTCAAGGACCGCCTCGGCGAACCGGTCGGGGCCCCCGCGATCGGCGCCCCGGTCACCCAGGGCTGGCGCGACCAACTGCACGCGGCCCTGATCGGCCTGGGCTACGCGACCCGCGAGGCCGACGAGGCGGTGTCCGCCGTGGCGCCGCAGGCCGAGGCCGCCGACGGCACGCCCCAGGTGGGCCGGCTGCTGAAGGCCGCCCTGCAGACCCTGAACCGCGCCCGCTAGGAGAACGTCAGTGAACTGGGACGACACGACCGGCACCGACGCCGCCGACGAACGGCTGGTGGCCTCCGTCGCCGACCGTGAGGACCAGGCCGTCGAGGCCGCCCTGCGCCCCAAGGACCTGGGCGAGTTCATCGGCCAGGAGAAGGTCCGCGAGCAGCTCGACCTCGTCCTGCGTGCCGCACGCGCGCGGGGCGCCACCGCCGACCATGTGCTGCTCTCCGGCGCCCCGGGCCTCGGCAAGACCACCCTGTCGATGATCATCGCGGCCGAGATGGAGGCCCCGATCCGCATCACGTCCGGGCCCGCCATCCAGCACGCCGGCGACCTCGCCGCGATCCTCTCCTCCCTCCAGGAGGGCGAGGTCCTCTTCCTCGACGAGATCCACCGCATGTCCCGGCCCGCCGAGGAGATGCTGTACATGGCGATGGAGGACTTCCGCGTCGACGTCATCGTCGGCAAGGGCCCCGGCGCCACCGCGATCCCGCTCGAACTGCCCCCCTTCACCCTGGTCGGCGCCACCACGCGCGCGGGCCTGCTGCCGCCCCCGCTGCGCGACCGCTTCGGCTTCACCGCGCACATGGAGTTCTACGAGCCCGCCGAGCTCCAGCGCGTCATCCACCGCTCGGCCAACCTCCTCGACGTCGAGATCGACACCGACGGCGCCGCCGAGATCGCCGGCCGCTCCCGCGGCACGCCCCGAATCGCCAACCGCCTGCTGCGCCGCGTACGGGACTACGCGCAGGTCAAGGCCGACGGCGTGATCACCCGCGAGATCGCCGCGGCCGCCCTCCAGGTCTACGAGGTCGACGCCCGCGGGCTCGACCGGCTCGACCGGGGCGTCCTCGAAGCCCTGCTCAAGCTGTTCGGCGGCGGTCCCGTGGGCCTGTCCACGCTCGCCGTCGCGGTGGGGGAGGAGCGCGAGACCGTGGAAGAGGTCGCCGAACCCTTCCTCGTCCGCGAGGGACTGCTCGCCCGCACCCCGCGCGGCCGGGTCGCCACCCCCGCCGCATGGGCGCATCTCGGCCTGACCCCGCCGCGCTCGACGGGCGCAGGAAACGGACAACAGGACCTGTTCGGGGCGTGACGGCAGGTCCGGCGGCCGACGTGATGGGTTTGTGACGGCGGGGCATTGGCCGGGCCAGGAACCCGGGTGCCATGCTGAGCGTTGTTCCATGCGCGCGGACTCGCTTAGACTCCGCCGATGCCGCCCTTGTCGGCGGCGCACAAAACCCCCAACCATCAGGCCGCTCAGCATCGCGGTCGCGTGAAGGAAGTACCCACCCGTGAGTCTCGTGACCCTCCTCCCGTTCATCGTGCTCATCGGGGCCATGTTCCTGATGACCCGGTCGGCGAAGAAGAAGCAGCAGCAGGCCGCCACCATGCGGAATGAGATGCAGCCCGGCAGTGGCGTCCGCACCATCGGGGGGATGTACGCCACGGTCAAGGAGGTGGGCGAGGACACCGTCCTCGTCGACGCCGGCCCCGGCGTCGAACTTCTCTTCGCGAAGAACGCGATCGGTGCCGTCCTCTCCGACGACGAGTACAACCGCATCGTGCACGGCATCGAGCACGACCTGAAGACCGACGTCGTCCCCGACGACGCCTCCTCCCTCACCGAGACCGACGAGCCCGCCGCCGACGCTGCCGCCGCCTCCGACGACAAGCCCGTCGACCTCGGCAAGAAGGACGAGCCCGCCGACGAGGCCGCCTCCGCCGATGAGGCCGAGACCTCCGAGGCCGCCGAGGCGAAGACGGACGACGCGCCGAAGAAGACCGACGGCGACTCCGACGCGAAGTAGTCGTACCCGAGGCACGCGGGCCACACCCGCGCGCCCTCGGAAGTACGCAGCTCGCACGGGATCGACACCATGTCATGGCCGCCCGCCCGCAGACCCGGCGCGCAGCGGCCCGAGAGGGAGTACGAGAAGGTGGCAGCACCTAAGAGGGGCCGGAGCGCGAGCGCCCAGAGCAAGCCAGGGCGCTCGCTGGCCCTGATCCTGATCGCCATCGTGGCGCTCACCGGGGGAATGTTCCTCTCCGGGCACACCACTCCGCGCCTGGGCATCGACCTGGCCGGCGGTACGAGCATCACGCTTGAGGCGAAGGCCGACCAAGGCTCGGCGATCAACAAGGCCAACATGGACACCGCGGTCGACATCATGAACCGCCGTGTCAATGGTCTGGGCGTCTCCGAGGCGGAGGTGCAGACCCAGGGCGACAAGAACATCATCGTCAACATCCCCAAGGGCACCAACTCCAAGGAAGCCCGGGACCAGGTCGGCACCACCGCCAAGCTCTACTTCCGTCCGGTCCTGGCGCAGGACGCCACCGGTCCGGCCGCGCCGAGCGCCTCGCCGAGCCCGTCCGCCAGCGGTTCGTCCAGCGCCTCGCCGAGCCCCTCCGCGAGCAAGTCGGGCGCCTCGGGTGAGAAGGCCACCTCCTCCTCCCCGTCCGCCTCGGCCACCACGCAGGGCCGGCCCGTCACCGACGCGCTGAAGGCCGACGCGAGCCCGTCCGCCTCCGCGAGCGCCTCGTCCTCCCCGAGCCCCTCGGCCTCGTCGAGCAGCGACGCCGGCAACACCGCCGACGCCAAGCTCCAGGCCCAGTACGCGGCCCTCGACTGCTCCAAGAAGGCGGCCCGCACCAAGGCCGGCGAGGGTGCCAAGCCCGAGGACCCGACCGTGGGCTGCGGCGAGATGGGCGGCGTCTGGTACAAGTACCTGCTCGGCCCCGCCGAGGTCGCCGGCACCGAGGTCGACAAGGCCAGTGCCGTCTACAACACGCAGACCGCCGCGGGCTGGCAGGTCACGATGGACTTCAACAAGAGCGGTGCCAAGAAGTTCGCCGACATCACCGCCAAGCTCGCCCAGAACACCCAGCCGCTGAACGAGTTCGGCATCGTCCTGGACGGCGAGGTCGTCTCCAGCCCGACCGTCAACGAGACCATCAGCGGCGGCCAGGCCCAGATCTCCGGCAGCTTCACGCAGGAGGAGGCCCAGAGCCTCGCCAACATGCTGTCGTACGGCGCGCTCCCGCTCTCCTTCAAGGAGCAGAGCGTCACCACGGTGACCGCCGCACTCGGCACCGACCAGCTGCACGCCGGTCTCCTCGCCGGTGCGATCGGCCTCGGGCTGGTCGTCCTCTACCTGGTGTTCTACTACCGCGGTCTGTCCGTCGTCGCCATGGCGTCGCTGCTGGTCTCCGGCATCCTCACCTACGTGATCATGGCGCTGCTCGGCCCGGCCATCGGCTTCGCGCTGAACCTCCCGGCCGTCTGCGGTGCGATCGTGGCGATCGGTATCACCGCGGACTCGTTCATCGTGTACTTCGAACGCATCCGGGACGAGATCCGCGAGGGCCGCTCCCTGCGCCCCGCCGTCGAGCGGGCCTGGCCGCGTGCCCGGCGCACCATCCTGGTCTCCGACTTCGTGTCGTTCCTCGCCGCCGCGGTGCTCTTCATCGTCACCGTCGGCAAGGTCCAGGGCTTCGCGTTCACGCTGGGTCTGACCACCGTCCTCGACGTCGTCGTCGTGTTCTTCTTCACCAAGCCGCTGATGACGCTGCTGGCCCGCCGCAAGTTCTTCGCGAGCGGCAGCAAGTGGTCCGGCCTCGACCCGCAGAGCCTGGGTGCCAAGCCGCCGCTGCGCCGCACCCGCCGTCCCGCCGCCCCCGTTGAGACGAAGGAGGCGTGAGCATGTCGAAACTCGGCAACCTCGGCGCCCGACTGCACCGTGGCGAGATCAGCTACGACTTCATCGGCCACCGCAAGCTCTGGTACGGCATCTCGATCCTGATCACCATCACGGCGATCGTGGGTCTCGCGGTCCGCGGCCTGAACATGGGCATCGACTTCCAGGGCGGCGCGGTCTTCACCACCGAGAAGACCTCCGTCTCCGTCTCCCAGGCCGAGACCTACGCGGAAGAGGCCTCCGGCCACACGGCCGTCGTGCAGAAGCTCGGCAACGGCACGATGCGCATCCAGATCGCCGGCATGGACACCACGCAGTCCGACGAGATCAAGAACAAGCTCGCCGAGGACTTCAAGGTCGACCCGGAGAAGATCGCCGCCGACCTCGTCGGCCCCAGCTGGGGTGACCAGATCGCCAACAAGGCCTGGCAGGGCCTGGCGATCTTCATGGTGCTCGTCGTGATCTATCTGGCGATCGCCTTCGAGTGGCGCATGGCCATCGCGGCGCTCGTCGCCCTGATCCACGACATCACCATCACCGTCGGCATCTACGCCCTCGTCGGCTTCGAGGTCACGCCCGGCACGGTGATCGGTCTGCTGACGATCCTCGGTTACTCGCTCTACGACACGGTGGTCGTCTTCGACTCCCTCAAGGAGCAGACGAAGGACATCACCAAGCAGACCCGCTGGACCTACAGCGACATCGCCAACCGCTCCATCAACGGCACGCTGGTCCGCTCCATCAACACCACGGTGGTCGCGCTGCTGCCCGTCGCGGGCCTGCTGTTCATCGGTGGCGGCTTCCTCGGCGCGGGCACGCTCAACGACATCTCGCTGTCGCTGTTCGTCGGCCTCGCGGCCGGTGCGTACTCCTCGATCTTCATCGCCACGCCGCTCGTCGCCGACCTCAAGGAGCGCGAGCCGCAGATGAAGGCCCTCAGGAAGCGGGTCCTGGCCAAGCGCGCCCAGGCCGCCGCCGAGGAAGAGCTGGCGGAGGCCCGCGGCACCGCCGCGGACGGTCCCGACGACGCCACCCCGGCCGTCGTCGGACCGCGCGCCACCCGACGCCGTCCCTCGGGGAAGCGCCGATGACCGACATCAAGGAGCTCCTGCTCAGCCGCATCCGCGATGTGGCCGACTACCCGGAGCCGGGCGTGATGTTCAAGGACATCACCCCGCTCCTGGCGGACCCGGCGGCGTTCACGGCGCTGACGGACGCGCTGGCGGAGATCGCGGAGCGCACGGGTGCCACCAAGGTCGTCGGCCTGGAGGCCCGCGGATTCATCCTGGGCGCCCCGGTCGCCGTCCGCGCGGGCCTCGGCTTCATCCCGGTGCGCAAGGCGGGCAAGCTCCCCGGAGCGACGCTGGCCCAGACGTACGACCTGGAGTACGGCTCGGCGGAGATCGAGGTCCACGCCGAGGACCTGTCCGCCCACGACCGCGTCCTGATCGTCGACGACGTCCTGGCCACCGGCGGCACGGCGGAGGCCGCGATCCAGCTGATCCGCCGGGCCGGCGCCGAGGTGTCGGGCCTGGCGGTCCTGATGGAGCTGGGCTTCCTGGCGGGCCGCCCGCGTCTGGAGCCGGCCCTGGACGGCGCTCCGCTGGAGGCCCTGCTGGTGGTCTGAGGCAGCCACCGCGCCTGTACGACCACGACAACGGCCGTCCCGAACTGTTCGGGACGGCCGTTGTCGCACCCCTGCCAAGGGCCCGGAATGCCCGCACCCACCCCTCACGTTGCACGGGTAGACCGTCCTCACATCGGTCTGAAGGCGATCCTCGGGCGCAGGATCGCTACCATGGGGTCTCCGGAGCCTGATCGGGGGACCCGGTTCGCGCACGAGGAGTCCTCTTGCCAGACGAGGCCCAGCCACTGACCGCCGCCAAGCCCGAGCCCGCCTCGGGACCCGCGGCCACGCCCGCGAAGGACACCACGCAGGGCTCGGTCGAGCACGCCCAGTCCGCGCCCGTCGACAAGTCGGCCGAGCAGCCGCGCCCCAAACCGGCCCCGCCAGAGCGCCCCGCGCCCGCGTCCACGCCCCCCGCGGTCCGCCCACCCGCGGGCCAGCCCGCCCGCTCCGGCTCCTCCAACCGCGTCCGCGCCCGCCTCGCGCGTCTCGGCGTCCAGCGCTCCAACCCGTACAACCCGGTTCTGGAGCCCCTGCTGCGGATAGTGCGCAGCAACGACCCGAAGATCGAGACCGCGACGCTCCGCCAGGTCGAGAAGGCCTACCAGGTCGCCGAGCGCTGGCACCGCGGCCAGAAGCGCAAGAGCGGCGACCCGTACATCACCCACCCCCTCGCGGTGACCACCATCCTCGCCGAGCTCGGCATGGACCCGGCCACCCTCATGGCGGGCCTCCTCCACGACACCGTCGAGGACACCGAGTACGGCCTCGACCAGCTCCGCCGCGACTTCGGCGACTCCGTCGCCCTGCTCGTCGACGGCGTCACCAAGCTCGACAAGGTCAAGTTCGGTGAGGCCGCCCAGGCCGAGACCGTGCGCAAGATGGTCGTCGCCATGGCCAAGGACCCCCGCGTCCTGGTCATCAAGCTCGCCGACCGCCTGCACAACATGCGCACGATGCGCTATCTCAAGCGCGAGAAGCAGGAGAAGAAGGCGCGCGAGACCCTGGAGATCTACGCGCCGCTCGCCCACCGCCTGGGCATGAACACCATCAAGTGGGAGCTGGAGGACCTCGCCTTCGCGATCCTCTACCCCAAGATGTACGACGAGATCGTGCGTCTGGTGGCCGAGCGGGCGCCGAAGCGCGACGAGTACCTCGCCATAGTGACCGACGAGGTGCAGCAGGACCTGCGCGCGGCCCGCATCAAGGCGACCGTCACCGGCCGCCCGAAGCACTACTACAGCGTCTACCAGAAGATGATCGTCCGCGGCCGTGACTTCGCGGAGATCTACGACCTGGTCGGCATCCGAGTCCTCGTGGACACGGTCCGGGACTGCTACGCGGCCCTGGGCACCGTCCACGCCCGCTGGAACCCGGTTCCGGGGCGGTTCAAGGACTACATCGCGATGCCCAAGTTCAACATGTACCAGTCGCTGCACACGACGGTCATCGGCCCCAACGGCAAGCCGGTCGAACTCCAGATCCGCACCTTCGACATGCACCGCCGCGCCGAGTACGGCATCGCCGCGCACTGGAAGTACAAGCAGGAGGCCGTCGCCGGCGCCTCCAAGGTGCGCTCGGACCAGCCCCGGTCCACCGGCAAGGACGACCACCTCAACGACATGGCGTGGCTGCGTCAGTTGCTCGACTGGCAGAAGGAGACCGAGGACCCCGGCGAGTTCCTGGAGTCCCTGCGCTTCGACCTCTCGCGCAACGAGGTCTTCGTCTTCACGCCCAAGGGCGACGTGATAGCGCTGCCCGCCGGTGCCACGCCCGTGGACTTCTCCTACGCGGTGCACACCGAGGTCGGCCACCGCACCATAGGAGCGCGGGTCAACGGCCGCCTCGTACCGCTCGAATCCACCCTGGACAACGGCGACCTGGTGGAGGTCTTCACCTCCAAGGCACCCGGCGCGGGCCCGTCCCGCGACTGGCTCGGCTTCGTCAAGTCGCCGCGGGCCCGCAACAAGATCCGCGCCTGGTTCTCCAAGGAGCGCCGCGACGAGGCGATCGAGCAGGGCAAGGACGCCATCGTCCGCGCGATGCGCAAGCAGAACCTGCCGATCCAGCGCATCCTCACGGGCGACTCCCTGGTCACGCTCGCGCACGAGATGCGCTACCCCGACATCTCCGCGCTGTACGCGGCGATCGGCGAGGGCCATGTCTCCGCGCAGAACGTCGTCCAGAAGCTCGTCTCCGCGCTCGGCGGAGAGGAGGCGGCCACCGAGGAGATCGACGAGTCGGTCCCGCCGACCCGCACCCGCGGTCGCAAGCGCCGCTCCAGCGCCGACCCCGGCGTCGTCGTCAAGGGCGTCGACGACGTGTGGGTCAAGCTCGCCCGCTGCTGCACCCCCGTACCCGGCGACCCCATCATCGGTTTCGTCACGCGCGGTAGCGGAGTATCGGTTCACCGCAGCGACTGTGTCAACGTGGAGTCACTGTCCCGCGAGCCCGAGCGCATCCTCGACGTCGAGTGGGCGCCCACCCAGTCCTCGGTCTTCCTGGTCGCCATCCAGGTCGAGGCCCTGGACCGCTCCCGGCTCCTGTCCGACGTCACCCGCGTCCTGTCCGACCAGCACGTCAACATCCTCTCCGCGGCCGTCCAGACCTCCCGCGACCGCGTCGCCACCTCCCGCTTCACCTTCGAGATGGGCGACCCCAAGCACCTCGGGCACGTCCTGAAGGCGGTCAGGGGAGTGGAGGGCGTCTACGACGTGTACCGCGTGACGTCGGCGCGCAGCCGCTCCTAGCGCATACGACGAGATGGGCCCCGTACGCGAGGTACGGGGCCCATCTCGTCGTATCAGCTCATCCGGCTGTCAGCCGCCGAACTCCTGCAGGCCCTTCAGCGCCTGGTCCAGCAGGGCCTGGCGGCCCTCCAGCTCGCGCTCCAGCTTGTCGGCACGGGCGTTGTTGCCCTGCGCGCGCGCCTGCTCGATCTGGCCCTTGAGCTTGTCCACCGCGGCCTGGAGCTGGCCCGTCAGACCCTCGGCACGCGCGCGTGCCTCCGGGTTGGTGCGGCGCCACTCGGCCTCCTCGGCCTCCTGGATGGCCCGCTCGACCGCGTGCATCCGGCCCTCGACCTTCGGCCGGGCGTCGCGCGGGACGTGGCCGATGGCCTCCCAGCGCTCGTTGATCGAACGGAACGCGGCGCGGGCCGCCTTGAGGTCGGTGACCGGGAGGATCTTCTCGGCCTCCTCGGCCAGCTCCTCCTTGAGCTTCAGGTTCTCCGACTGCTCGGCGTCACGCTCGGCGAAGACCGAGCTGCGGGCGGCGAAGAAGACGTCCTGGGCGCCGCGGAAGCGGTTCCACAGGTCGTCCTCGTGCTCGCGCTGGGCGCGGCCCGCGGCCTTCCACTCCGCCATCAGCTCGCGGTAGCGGGCGGCCGTCGGACCCCAGTCGGTGGAGTTGGACAGCGCCTCGGCCTCGGAGACCAGCCGCTCCTTGGTCTTGCGGGCCTCCTCGCGCTGCGCGTCCAGCGACGCGAAGTGCGCCTTGCGACGCTTGGAGAACGCCGACCGGGCGTGCGAGAAGCGGTGCCACAGTTCGTCATCGGACTTGCGGTCCAGACGCGGCAGACCCTTCCAGGTGTCCACCAGGGCCCGCAGCCGCTCGCCGGCCGCCCGCCACTGGTCGGACTGCGCCAGCTCCTCCGCCTCGACGACCAGCGCCTCCTTGGCGTGCCGCGCCTCGTCGGACTGCTTCGCGCGCTGCTGCTTGCGCTCCTCGCGGCGCTTGTCGACGGTCTCCACGAGCTTGTCCAGCCGAGTCCGCAGGGCGTCCAGATCGCCGACCGCGTGGTGGGCGTCGACCTGCTCGCGGATGTGGTCGATGGCGACCTGCGCGTCCTTCGCCGACAGATCGGTGGTCTTCACTCGCTTCTCGAGGAGGCCGATCTCGACAACCAGGCCCTCGTACTTGCGCTCGAAGTAAGCCAGCGCCTCCTCAGGGGAGCCGGCCTGCCAGGAACCGACGACCTGCTCGCCGTCGGCCGTACGCACGTACACGGTCCCCGTCTCGTCGACGCGGCCCCACGGGTCGCTGCTCACAGCGCCTCCTCCACATGATGCCTGCGAGGGGCTGGTGCTCCCCCGGGCATCGTCCACAGTTTCGTCACGGCCAACATAGGCGACCGGCGGGTTGCCTGTCCGCATCCCGCGCGACCGAAATTCCGCAGTTGGCGGTCAGGATTTGGTGACAGTCGCCTTGTTGATCACGACCGTCGCGTTCGGAGCGCCGTCGCCCTGGCCGGTGTTCTCACCTGCGGCGGCGATCTTCTTCAGCACGGTCATGCCGGATTCGGACACGGTACCGAACGGTGTGTAGTTGGCCGGCAGTGGACTGTCCTGGTACACGAGGAAGAACTGGCTGCCGCCGCTGTTCTTGCCCTCGCCGGTCTGGGCGTTGTACTGGTTCGCCATGGCGACCGTGCCCGCCGGGTAGGTCTGGCCCTTGAGCGACTTGTCCTTCAGATTCTCGTCCGGGATCGTGTAGCCAGGACCGCCGGTGCCGGCGGCCGTCGGGTCGCCGCACTGGAGCACGTAGATGCCGTTGGTGGTGAGCCGGTGGCACTTCGTGTGGTCGAAGTAGCCCTTCGACGCCAGGAAATTGAACGAGTTCACGGTGTGCGGGGCCGCGGACGCCTTGAGCGCTATGTCGATGTCGCCGCAGGTCGTCGCCAGCTTCATCGTGTACTTGGCCGACTTGTCGATCGTCAACGCCGGCTCCTTCTTCCAGGTCGCCGTCTTGACCTTGCCCTCGGCGGGCTTCTTGCACGGGTCGGTGACCGCGCTGGGGCTCGGGTCCGCCGACGCGGACGCGTTGGCCTTGTCGTCGCCGTCGTCCTTGAGGACCCCGGACGTGTAGAGCGCCAGGCTGCCCACCAGGATCACGCCGAGCACCGACGCGATCACGGAGTTGCGCATGCGGGCCTTGCGCCGCGCGGCGGTGCGCCGCTGCTGCTGCCGCAGAAACTTCTCCCGGGCGAGCTGCCGCTTCCGCTGTTCCTGGGTGACCACCGGGTTCTCTCCTCATGCGTCTCGTACGTCGACTGGGACGCGTGCGTCTTGTGAGCCGACCGCCTGCGTGTGCCCCGTACCGTATATGGGTTCGCTGAGGAAACGGCAGCGCCGGTAGGCTCTGACCACAGGCGCAGCTGTTTTTTAAGCCCGCCCTCAGTCCGTAGAGTCCGCACTTATCGACACAACGAAGGACGATCGTGCTCATTGCCGGGTTCCCCGCCGGGGCCTGGGGGACGAACTGTTTTCTCGTCGCCCCCGCCGCCGGTGAGGAGTGTGTGATCATCGACCCGGGCCACCAGGCCGCCCAGGGAGTCGAGGAGACGCTGAAGAAGCATCGGCTCAAGCCCGTCGCGGTCGTCCTCACCCACGGCCACATCGACCATGTGGCCTCGGTCGTCCCGGTCTGCGGCGCGCATGACGTGCCGGCGTGGATCCACCCCGAGGACCGGTTCATGATGAGCGACCCCGAGAAGGCGCTCGGCCGCACCATCGGGATGCAGCTCATGGGCGAGCTGACCGTGGGAGAGCCCGACGACGTCAAGGAGCTGGCGGACGGGGCGAAGCTGGAGCTGGCGGGCCTCGAGCTCACCGTCTCGCACGCGCCGGGCCATACCAAGGGGTCGGTGACCTTCGGCCTGCCCGAGACGGCGGACATCCCGCCGATCCTCTTCTCGGGCGACCTGCTGTTCGCCGGCTCCATCGGACGCACCGATTTCCCCGGTGGTTCCATGGACGAGATGCTCGAGTCCCTGGCCCGCGTGGTCCTGCCGCTCGACGACTCGACCGTGGTGCTGCCCGGCCACAACGAGCAGACGACCATCGGCCGTGAGCGCGCCACCAACCCGTATCTGCGGCAGGTGGCAGCCGGCCTGGGAGCGCATGTCGACGCTCCCCGACGAGGAATGTGACGAGACTTTCCGTGAGCACCTTCAAGGCCCCCAAGGGCACGTACGACCTGATCCCGCCGGAGAGCGCCAAGTTCCTGGCGGTCCGCGAGGCCATCGCCGCCCCGCTGCGCAACTCCGGCTACGGCTACATCGAGACGCCCGGCTTCGAGAACGTGGAGCTCTTCGCGCGCGGTGTCGGCGAGTCCACCGACATCGTGACGAAGGAGATGTACGCCTTCGAGACCAAGGGCGGCGACAAGCTCGCCCTGCGCCCCGAGGGAACGGCCTCTGTCCTGCGCGCCGCCCTTGAGGCCAACCTGCACAAGGCGGGCAACCTTCCCGTCAAGCTCTGGTACTCGGGCTCGTACTACCGCTACGAGCGCCCGCAGAAGGGCCGTTACCGGCACTTCTCCCAGGTGGGCGCCGAGGCGATCGGCGCCGAGGACGCGGCGCTGGACGCCGAGCTGATCATCCTGGCCGACCAGGCGTACCGCTCGCTGGGGCTGCGCAACTTCCGCATCCTGCTCAACAGCCTGGGCGACAAGGAGTGCCGTCCGGTGTACCGGGAGGCGCTGCAGACCTTCCTGCGCGGCCTCGACCTCGACGAGGAGACGCTGCGCCGGGCCGACATCAATCCGCTGCGCGTCCTCGACGACAAGCGTCCGGACGTGCAGAAGCAGCTCGGCGACGCCCCGCTGCTGCGCGACTACCTCTGCGACGCCTGCAAGGCGTACCACGAGGAGGTCCGCGAGCTGATCACGGCCGCCGGCGTCGCCTTCGAGGACGACCCGAAGCTGGTCCGCGGCCTGGACTACTACACGCGCACGACCTTCGAGTTCGTCCACGACGGTCTGGGCTCCCAGTCCGCGGTGGGCGGCGGCGGGCGCTACGACGGCCTGTCGGAGATGATCGGCGGCCCCGCGCTCCCGTCCGTCGGCTGGGCCCTCGGCGTCGACCGCACGGTCCTCGCCCTGGAGGCGGAGGGCGTCGAGCTCGAACTCCCCTCCACGACGAGCGTGTTCGCGGTCCCGCTCGGCGAGGAGGCCCGCCGGGTCCTCTTCGCCAAGGTGACCGAGCTGCGCAAGGTGGGCATCGCGGCGGACTTCTCGTACGGCGCGAAGGGCCTCAAGGGCGCGATGAAGAACGCCAACCGCAGCGGCGCCCGTTACACGGTCGTCGCCGGTGAGCGCGATCTCGCCGAGGGCGTCGTCCAGCTCAAGGACATGGAGTCCGGCGAGCAGACGGCGATCGGCGTCAACGAGATCGTGGCCGAGCTGGAGTCCCGGCTGGGCTGAGCGGGACGCGAGGGCGCCGGGGAGACCCGGCGCCCTTTCTCATGGGGCCGGCGACCCGTGTCTCATGGGTCCAGCAACCCGTACCGCATCGCACTCGTCACCGCCGCCGTCCGGTCGTCGACCCCCAACTTCCCGAAGGCCCGCAGCAGATGGGTCTTCACCGTCGACTCCCCGATGAACAACCGGCGCCCGATCTCCGCGTTCGTGCAGCCCTCCGCCACCAGGCGCAGCACCGCCGTCTCGCGCTCCGACAGGCGGGGGCGTTCCGGCTTGGTGCGGAGCCGGTCGACCAGGCGGGCCGCCACCGACGGGGCCAGGACCGTCTCGCCCCGCGCCGCGGCCCGTACCGCCTCCGCCAGTTCTCCGCGCGGCAGGTCCTTGAGCAGATAGCCCGCCGCCCCCGCCTCCACGGCCCGCAGGATGTCCCGGTCCGTCTCGTACGTCGTCAGGACGAGAACCCGGCAGGGCAGCCCGGCGGCCGTCATCCGCTCGATCGAGTCCACGCCACCGCCGCCCGGCATCCGCAGGTCCATCAGCACGACGTCCGGGCGGAGCTCCGCCGCCAGCGCCTCGGCCCGCGGCCCGCTGGCCGCGTCGGCGACCACGTCCAGGTCGGGTTCGGCGCTCAGCATCGCCCGCAGGCCCTCCCGTACGACGGGATGGTCGTCCGCCAGGATGATCCGGATCATGAAGTGCTCCCAGGTACCGGTAGCCGGACGGTCACCGTCGTGCCGTCGCCCGGCGCGCTGTGTATCCCGGTGGTGCCACCCACCTCGGCGGCCCGCGCGCGCAGCCCCGCCAGACCGTATCCGCCGGTCGCGGACGAGGGGTCGAAGCCGCCCCCGTCGTCCCGCACGGACACCGTGAGCGACGCGTCGGCGTACGCCACCACGATGCTCACCGCCGCCGAACTCCCCGCGTGCTTACGGGCGTTGGACAGTGCCTCCTGGCAGGCCCGCAGGGCCACGACCTCGGGCCCTGCGGGCAGCGCGCGCACGGGGCCGGTCACCTCCAGGGCGGCGTCATGGCGGGCGGCGAGCCTGCGCAGTGCGTCGGGCAGTGAGGCGCCGTCCAGGTCGGCGGGGGCGCCGCCGGCGACCAGCGCCCGCGCCTCGGCGAGGTTCTGCCGGGCCGTCTCGTCCATCAGGGACAGATGACGGCGGGCCTGCGCGACATCGGTCTCCAACTCGGCCTCCACCGCCTGGGTCAGCATCAGCAGACTCGTGAAGCCCTGGGCCAGGGTGTCGTGGATCTCCCTCGCCATCCGTTCCCGCTCGGCCAGCGCCCCGTGGGCCGCCGACAGCCGCGCCACCTCGTGCCGGCTCGCGTCCAGCTCCGCGATCAGTTCGGCCCGCTCCTGGCTCTGCTCGATGATCCGGATGATCCAGCTGCCGATGGCGACGGAGAAGACGAAGGTGACCACCGAGAACACCGAGTTGTAGAACACCGCCGCGTCCCCGGGCCGCCACAGCAGCGCCCAGCCGAGCACCGGCGCCAGGTTGATCACGGCCACCGCCACGAAGGCCCGCCGCAGCCGCAGCGTCATGAAGCACTGCGGGACCAGGGCGAAGGCGATGAGCTGCGTCTCGCTGACCAGCACCGCCGACGGCAGGAACAGCGCCAGCGCCGCCGCCAGATAGCCGAGCGCCCGCCGCTCGTCCGGCGCGTCACCGCGCAGGACGGGGCGGCCGACCAGGACGTACAGCGGGATCAGCGGCACGAGCAGCGCCGCGGCCGTGAGCCGGACCGGCCACCCCGGGAAGCCCGCGACGAGCGCGAACACCAGGGTGGCCGACCAGATGAGCGCGAAGTACGTGTCCCAGAGCCGGAACGACCGGTCCCACGTGTACGCGCCGACGAGCCCGGCGGGGATTCTCATCCGTCGCGCCGGTTCTTCCACCGGAAGGTCAGCAGACACAGCGCCAATCCTCCGACGCACCAGGCGCCCAGGACCAGGGCGATACGCCCGAACTCCCAGTCGCCCGCCTGCTCCAGGACCCGGGCGGAGTCCGGCAGGAACACCCCGCGCAGCCCCTGGCACATCCACTTCAGCGGGAACAGGGCGCCGATGTTCAGCATCCAGTCGGGGATGGTGTCGATCGCGATGTAGACGCCGGAGATGAACTGCAGGACCAGGAAGGGGAGGACGACGACCGAGGTGGCGCTCTTGCCCGACTTCGGGACCGAGCTGATCGCGATGCCGAGCAGCGCGCAGGCCGTCAGACCGAGGACGAAGATCCAGGCGAAGTGGAGCCAGTGGGTCGCGTCCCGGGGCAGGTCGACGTCGTACAGCGTCGTGCCGACGACCAGCAGGACCGCCGTCTCCAGCAGGCCCGTGACCAGAACCAGCCAGATCTTGCCGAGGAAGTACGCGGCCGGTGGCATCGGGGTGCCGCGCAGTCTGCGCAGGACCTTCTCGTCCCGCTCGATGGCGATCGAGATGCCGAGGGACTGGAAACTGGTCGACATGATGCCCGCGGCCATCATCGCGGGGACGTAGAGCTGCGAGGCGGTGATGCCGGCGCCCTCCACGTCGTCCTTGAAGATCGACGCGAACAGGAACAGGAAGACCACCGGGAAGGCGAAGGTGAACACCACCTGGTCGCGCTGGCGGAAGAACTGCCTCAGCTCCAGGGCGCCCCGCTGGAGGCCGATGCCGAAGGCGCCGGGCAGCCGCTCGGCGACCGCGTCCGCGCGGGTCCGCACGACGGTCGTGGTCATCGCGCGTCCTCCTGTCCGGTCAGCCGGAGGTAGACGTCCTCCAGCGTGGGGCGGCTCACCCGCAGCCCCGGGATCTCGCCGTCGAAGCGGTGCATGAGCGCGGCGACCGTGCGGGTCGGGGTGTCCGTGCGCTCGGTGCGCGGGGTGCCGTCCGGCTCGGTCCACCCGACGGTCGCCTCGGTGCCGTACCGCTCCCGCAGGGCGGCCGGGCGGCCCTCGGCGACGATCCGGCCCGCGCTCACCACGGCCAGCCGGTCGGCCAGGGCCTCGGCCTCCTCCAGATAGTGCGTGGTGAGCAGGATCGTCGTGCCCTCCTCGGCGAGGGCACGGATCAGGTCCCAGAACTGGCGGCGGGCCGCCGGGTCGAAACCGGTCGTCGGCTCGTCCAGGAGCAGCAGCTCGGGGCCGCCGATCACCCCCAGGGCCACGTCGAGACGGCGGCGCTGCCCGCCCGACAGGGCCTTGATCCGGCTGCCCGCCCTCGCCTCCAGACCCACCAGGCCGATGACCTCCTCCGGGTCCCGCGGGCGCGGGTAGTAGCGGGCGAAATGACGGACGGTCTCGCGGACCGTCAACTCGGCGGGCGCCGATTCGTCCTGCCAGACGATTCCCACCCGGGACCGCCACGCGCGCGTGCCGTTCGCGGGGTCCGTGCCGAGCACGGACACCTCGCCGGCGTCCCGGCCGCGATGGCCCTGGAGGATCTCCACCGTCGTGCTCTTGCCCGCGCCATTGGGCCCCAGCAGGCCGAACACCTCGCCCCTGCCGATGCCGAGATCGATCCCGTCGACCGCGGTCACGTCGCCGTACTGCTTGCGCAGCCCCCGTACGTCCACCGCGAGTTCGTTCGCGTGTGCTGTCATGTTTTCGAGGCTCGGCCGGAACCGAACGTTCAGGGACGACCGTGCGTACTTCCTTATGTCCACCGAACGGTGGACAAGGGCTCGTGTACGGCACAATGGCCCCTGCCCGAAGAAGGTCCAACTCTCAAGCAGACGGAATCGGCGTGATGAGCAAGACCACTGTCAAGAGCGTCTCCACCGTGCCAGAGCCCGATCGCGCGGCCGACGGGCCACGGTCGGTGGGAGGCAGCCGCGCCTTCGCCGTGCTGCTGGTCCTCACCGGCGCGGCCGGCCTGCTCGCCGCGTGGGTCATCACGATCGACAAGTTCAAGCTGCTGGAAGCCAAGGTCGCGGGCAAGACCTTCACCCCCGGGTGCAGCCTGAACCCCGTCGTCTCCTGCGGCAGCGTCATGGAGTCCAAGCAGGCCGCCGCCTTCGGGTTCCCCAACCCGATGCTCGGCCTGGTCGCCTACGGCATCGTGATCTGCGTCGGCATCAGCCTGCTCGCCGGGGCCCGCTTCCCGCGCTGGTACTGGCTGACCTTCAACGCCGGCACGCTCTTCGGCGTCTCGTTCTGCGCCTGGCTGATGTTCCAGTCGCTGTACCGCATCAACGCCCTGTGCCTGTGGTGCTGCCTGGCCTGGGTCGCGACGATCATCATGTTCTGGTACCTGACCTCGTTCAACGTGCGCAACGGCTTCCTCCCCGCGCCGAGCTGGCTGAAGAGCTTCTTCGGCGAGTTCACCTGGGTCCTGCCGGTCCTGCACATCGGGATCATCGGCATGCTGATCCTGACCCGCTGGTGGGACTTCTGGACCAGCTGACGGTCGAGGACCGACTGTCAGTGCGGTGATTTAGGGTTTTGGACGTGGAGCCCGATCTGTTCACCGCCGCCGCCGAAGACCGCCAGGAGAAGGACCCCGCCGGGAGCCCCCTGGCAGTACGGATGCGCCCGCGCACCCTCGACGAGGTGGTGGGCCAGCAGCATCTGCTGAAGCCCGGCTCACCCCTGCGCCGCCTGGTCGGCGAGGGCGCGGGCGGACCCGCCGGGCCGTCCTCGGTGATCCTGTGGGGCCCGCCCGGCACCGGCAAGACGACCCTCGCCTACGTCGTCTCCAAGGCCACCAACAAGCGCTTCGTCGAACTGTCGGCGATCACCGCGGGCGTCAAGGAGGTCCGCGCGGTCATCGACGGCGCCCGCCGCGCCACCGGGGGATACGGCAAGGAGACCGTCCTCTTCCTCGACGAGATCCACCGCTTCAGCAAGGCCCAGCAGGACTCCCTGCTCCCCGCCGTCGAGAACCGCTGGGTCACGCTGATCGCGGCGACCACCGAGAACCCGTACTTCTCGGTGATCTCCCCGCTGCTCTCCCGCTCCCTCCTGCTCACCCTCGAACCGCTCACGGACGACGACGTGCGCGGTCTCCTGAAGCGGGCCCTGAGCGACGAACGCGGCCTGAAGGACGCCGTCGCACTCCCCGAGGACACCGAGGACCACCTGCTGCGGATCGCCGGCGGCGACGCCCGCCGCGCGCTCACCGCCCTGGAGGCCGCCGCCGGGGCCGCGCTCGACAAGGGCGAGGCCGAGATCTCCCTCCAGACCCTGGAGGAGACCGTCGACCGCGCCGCGGTGAAGTACGACCGCGACGGCGACCAGCACTACGACGTCGCCAGCGCCCTCATCAAGTCGATCCGGGGCTCGGACGTCGACGCGGCGCTGCACTACCTCGCCCGCATGATCGAGGCCGGCGAGGACCCCCGCTTCATCGCCCGGCGCCTGATGATCTCCGCGAGCGAGGACATCGGCCTGGCCGATCCCAACGCCCTGCCCATAGCCGTCGCCGCCGCCCAGGCCGTCGCCATGATCGGCTTCCCCGAGGCCGCCCTCACCCTCAGCCACGCCACCATCGCCCTCGCGCTGGCCCCCAAGTCGAACTCCGCGACGACGGCGATCGGCGCCGCCATGGACGACGTACGCAAGGGACTGGCCGGCTCCGTGCCGCCCCATCTGCGCGACGGGCACTACAAGGGCGCCGCCAAGCTGGGCCACGCACAGGGGTACGTGTATCCGCACGACCTGCCCGAGGGCATCGCCGAGCAGCAGTACGCCCCGGACGCCCTCAAGGACCGCGAGTACTACATCCCGACCCGGCACGGCGCGGAGGCCCGCTACGCGGACGCCGTGGAGTGGACCCGCAAGCACCTCGGTCGCAAGCGGTCCTGAGCAGCCTGTAGAATCCTTCGAAGTGCTGTGTCCCGTGCAGTCAGAACGGGACGGTCAGCCGGAACCCCCAGCGGGTTCCAGGAGCGTCGCGCACCGTTCGAATGGTGTCGCGGGCAGCCCACCACCACTCACCGCAGGGTGAGACCGGTCGGTGGGCCACTCGCGTGCTGCACGTATGTGCCCAGACCAGGGAGCGGCTGCCCACCAGGCCCGGCAACGGACCCGGAGGGTTTCCCCGGCTGCGGATGCGACCTCCCTCAACCCTGACAAGCCGAACACTGAGAAATGAGAGATTGTGGCGAACCAGTCCCGCCCCAAGGTCAAGAAGTCGCGTGCCCTCGGCATCGCGCTGACGCCGAAGGCCGTCAAGTACTTCGAGGCCCGTCCCTACCCGCCGGGTGAGCACGGCCGTGGCCGCAAGCAGAACTCGGACTACAAGGTCCGTCTGCTCGAGAAGCAGCGTCTGCGTGCGCAGTACGACGTCTCCGAGCGTCAGCTGGTCCGCGCCTACGAGCGTGCCTCCAAGGTGCAGGGCAAGACCGGCGAGGCCCTGATCATCGAGCTCGAGCGCCGTCTCGACGCCCTGGTCCTGCGTTCGGGCATCGCCCGCACCATCTACCAGGCCCGTCAGATGGTCGTGCACGGCCACATCGAGGTCAACGGCCAGAAGGTCGACAAGCCGTCCTTCCGCGTCCGTCCCGACGACGTCGTGATGGTCCGTGAGCGCAGCCGCGAGAAGACCCTCTTCTCGATCGCCCGCGAGGGTGGCTTCGCCCCCGAGGGTGAGACCCCGCGCTACCTCCAGGTGAACCTCAAGGCCCTGGCGTTCCGCCTGGACCGCGAGCCGAACCGCAAGGAGATCCCGGTGATCTGCGACGAGCAGCTCGTCGTCGAGTACTACGCCCGCTGATCACCAGCAGGCTGTAGTACAAGCACCGCCTCAGCCCGCCGTCTCCCCGCCCTTCCGGGCACGGGAGGCGGCGGGTTCGTGCATGCTGACGGGGCCGCGGGCATGTCGGGCCTGGCCGCGCGGGCCGGGCAGCGGCGCCGGCGGCCGCCCCAGCGCCCTCGCCACCGCGGCCTCCCGGTCGAGCCGGGCCCCCTGCCGTACGCACTCCTCGTACCGCTCGTCGCCCAGCCGCTCCCGGGCTGTCGCCTCGCACAGCTCGTGCGGGCCGTTGTAGTACGCGGACCCGAACAGCGGCAGCCCCACCGAGGGCCACAGCGCGCCCGCCGCCCCCTGCAGCACCGCCGCCTCGGCGGCATCCTCCGCCGTGCCGCGGGCTGCCGTGACCAGGGCCAGCAGCTCGATCGACAGCACCGAGCCCAGCAGATCGCTGAAGGCGTGCGCGGCACCCAGGCAGTCGGTCAGCAGCTCACGGGCACCGGTCAGGTCCCCCTCGGTCCAGGCCGCGTACGCCAGCACGTACAGGGCGTACGACCTGGTCCAGCGCTCGCCGTGGTCCTCGCAGACCCGGCGGACGTCCTCGCACAGCTTCACGGCCTCCGGCAGATCGCCCTGGAAGGCCCGGGTCATCGCCAGCTCGACCTGGCCCATCAGGACGTTGCTGTTGAGCTCGCCGATCTCCTGGTAGCGCTCCAGCGCCGAGCGCAGCAGCGTTTCTGCGCGGGGCATGTCGTCCGTGACCAGGGCCAGACAGCCGGCGCGATGCTCGGCGTAGGCGATCGCCGTCGCGTTGGCCGAGCGCTCCGCCTCCTCCCGGCACTCCTGGAGCGCGGCCAGCGCGGGCACCTTGTCGCCCTGGAGGATGGCGACATAGCCCAGCACCCACAGCGCCTTCAGCCGGGACAGCTCGTGATCGGAGTCCAGCCGCACGGACTGCTCCAGCCAGTGCCGGCCCTCCGACAGCCGCCCGCAGCCGGCCCAGTAGAACCAGAGGGAGCCCGCGAGGTACTGCCCCAGATGCGCCTCCTCCGGATCGGCCAGACAGCGCTCCAGGGCACAGCGCAGATTCGGCAGCTCCGCCTCGATCCGCGCGGCCACCTCGCCCTGCCGCGGCGAGAACCAGTCCAGCTCGCACCAGGTGGCCAGCCCCAGATACCAGTCGCGATGGCGTCGGCGCAGCCGCTCGGCGTCCCCGGTCGCCTCCAGCCACTGCTCGCCGTAGGCCCGGACCGTGTCCAGCATCCGGTAGCGCGCCCCGGCCGCGGTCTCCTCACGCCCGACCACCGACTGCGCGAGCAGCTCCGTCAGCACGTCGAGGACGTCCTGCTCGGCCAGACCGTCGCCGCTGCACACGTACTCCACGGCCTCCAGGTCGAACGGCCCGGCGAACACCGACAGCCGCGACCACAGCAGCCGCTCCTCTGGCGTGCACAGTTCGTGGCTCCAGCCGATCGCGGTGCGCAGGGTCCGGTGCCGCGCCGGGCAACCGTGGGCGGCGCCCGTCAGCAGCCGGAAGCGGTCCTCGAACCGGGTCAGCAGCTGGGTGGGGGACAGGGCGCGCAGCCGGCCCGCCGCCAGCTCGACGGCAAGCGGGATGCCGTCCAGCCGCCGGCACAGCTCGCGCACGTCGGGATCGTCACCGACGTCCACGCCCTGCTGCCCCGCCCGGTCGACGAAGAGTTCCACGGCCTCGTCCTCGCTCAGCGGCGCCAGCGCGAACACCCGCTCGCCCGGCACCGACAGCGGCCGGCGGCCGACGGCGAGCACGGTGAGCCCCGGCACCCGGCCCAGCAGGTCGGTCACCAGCTCCGCGCAGGCCTCGACGAGATGCTCGAACCCGTCGAGGACCAGCAGGAGTTGACGGCCCGGCTCGCCCAGATGCGCGAGCAGCGTCTCGCGCGGCAGCCGCGTGGTGTGGTCCGTCAGCCCCAGCGCGTCCACGACCGCGTAGTCCACGAAGTCCGGATCGCGCACCGCCGTCAGCTCGACCCTCCAGGCCCGCGCACCCAGCGCGGCCCGCGCCGCCAGCCGTGACTTGCCGACCCCGCCGACGCCGGTGACGGTCACCAGACGCGAAGTCTCCAGCAGTCGGGACAGCGCGGCGAGTTCGGCCGTGCGGCCCACGAACGCGTCCAGTTCGAGAGGCAGATTGCCGTCGCTGAGCCGATCATCCCGCATGGAACACGGAGCGTACTCAAACGTAATCACTCCGTACAATCGCTTCGCCCAAGTCCGCTGCGCGCGGACCGTAATACCGGTGTGGAGTGCCACCCGCGGCGCGATAGGCTCGGGACACTTGTTTGTTGGGTTCCGATGTCCAGAGCACGTAATACGGGAGCGGGTGCGCAGTGTCCGGTGGAGAGGTGGCCGGCATCCTGGTGGCCGTCTTCTGGGCGATCCTGGTCTCCTTCCTCGCCGTCGCGCTGGCGAGGCTGGCCCAGACGCTCAGGGCGACCACCAAGCTGGTGGCGGACGTGACCGACCAGGCCGTCCCGCTCCTCGCGGACGCCTCCTCGGCGGTGCGTTCCGCGCAGACCCAGATCGACCGGGTCGACGCGATCGCCTCCGACGTCCAGGAGGTCACCTCCAACGCCTCCGCGCTCTCCACGACGGTCGCCTCCACCTTCGGCGGCCCGCTGGTCAAGGTCGCGGCCTTCGGCTACGGCGTGCGCCGGGCCCTCGCGGGCCGCAAGGACGACGTGCCCGCCAAGGCGCCCCGGCGTACCGTGATCGTGGGGCGCACCGTGCCGGCCGCGCGGCGGAAGAACCGGGGAAAGTAGGAGCCAGCTCAGATGTTCCGCCGTACCTTCTGGTTCAGCACGGGCGTCGCCGCCGGTGTGTGGGCCACCACCAAGGTCAACCGCAAGCTGAGGCAGCTGACCCCCGAGAGCCTCGCCGCCAGCGCGGCGAACAAGGCGATCGAGGCCGGTCACCGCCTCAAGGACCGCGCGGTGGGCTTCGCGCTCGACGTCCGCGACAACATGGCCCAGCGGGAGGAAGAGCTGGGGGAGGCGCTGGGCATCAACGCGGACCCCGAACTCCCCGCGCCCCGGCGGTTCGCCGCCATCGAGAACCGCAACACCCACAAGTACGTCGAGGGATCGACGTACCAGACGTACTCGTACAACCGGAATGAGGACCACTGATGGAGTCGGCCGAGATTCGCCGCCGCTGGCTGAGCTTCTACGAGGAGCGCGGTCACACCGTCGTCCCTTCGGCGTCGCTCATCGCGGACGACCCGACTCTGCTCCTGGTCCCGGCCGGCATGGTGCCCTTCAAGCCGTACTTCCTCGGTGAGGTCAAGCCGCCGTGGTCGCGTGCGACCAGCGTGCAGAAGTGTGTGCGCACGCCCGACATCGAAGAGGTCGGCAAGACCACCCGGCACGGCACGTTCTTCCAGATGTGCGGCAACTTCTCCTTCGGCGACTACTTCAAGGAAGGCGCCATCAAGTACGCCTGGGAGCTGCTCACCACGCCCCAGGACAAGGGTGGTTACGGCCTGGAGCCCGAGAAGCTCTGGATCACCGTCTACCTGGAGGACGACGAGGCCGAGCGCATCTGGCACGAGGTCATCGGGGTGCCCAAGGAGCGCATCCAGCGCCTCGGCATGAAGGACAACTACTGGTCCATGGGCGTCCCCGGACCCTGTGGCCCCTGTTCCGAGATCAACTACGACCGTGGCCCCGAGTTCGGCGTCGAGGGCGGTCCCGCCGTCAACGACGAGCGGTACGTGGAGATCTGGAACCTCGTCTTCATGCAGTACGAGCGTGGCGAGGGCATCGGCAAGGACAACTTCGAGATCCTCGGCGAGCTGCCGAGCAAGAACATCGACACCGGTCTCGGACTCGAGCGTCTCGCCATGATTCTGCAGGGCGTGCAGAACATGTACGAGATCGACACCTCCATGGCCGTCATCAAGAAGGCCACCGAGCTGACCGGCGTGGCCTACGGCGACGCCCACGACTCGGACGTCTCCCTGCGCGTGGTCACCGACCACATGCGGACGTCGGTGATGCTCATCGGCGACGGCGTGACCCCCGGCAACGAGGGCCGCGGTTACGTCCTGCGCCGCATCATGCGCCGCGCCATCCGCAACATGCGGCTGCTCGGCGCCACCGGCCCGGTCGTCCTGGACCTCATCGACACCGTGATCGGCATGATGGGCCAGCAGTACCCCGAGCTGGTCACCGACCGCGAGCGCATCGAGAAGGTCGCCGTCGCCGAGGAGAACGCCTTCCTCAAGACGCTCAAGGCCGGCACCAACATCCTCGACACCGCCGTCACCGAGACCAAGGCCTCCGGCGGCACGGTCCTCGCCGGCGACAAGGCGTTCCTGCTCCACGACACCTGGGGCTTCCCGATCGACCTCACCCTGGAGATGGCCGCCGAGCAGGGCCTCGCCGTGGACGAGGACGGCTTCCGGCGCCTGATGAAGGAGCAGCGGGAGCGCGCCAAGGCCGACGCCCAGGCCAAGAAGACCGGCCACGCCGGTGCCGGTGCCTACCGCGAGATCGCGGACAAGACCGGCGAGACCGAGTTCATCGGCTACTCGGACACCGAGGGCGAGTCCACGATCGTCGGCATCCTCGTCGACGGCGCCTCCTCGCCGGCCGCGACCGAGGGCGACGAGGTCGAGATCGTCCTGGACCGCACCCCGTTCTACGCCGAGGGCGGCGGCCAGATCGGCGACACCGGCAGGATCAAGGTCGACTCCGGTGCCGTGATCGAGATCCGCGACTGCCAGAAGCCGGTCCCGGGCGTGTACGTCCACAAGGGTGTCGTGCAGTTCGGCGAGGTGACGGTCGGCGCCAAGGCTCACGCCTCCATCGACTCCCGCCGCCGTACCGCCATCGCCCGCGCCCACTCGGCCACCCACCTGACCCACCAGGCGCTGCGTGACGCGCTCGGCCCGACGGCCGCGCAGGCCGGTTCCGAGAACCAGCCCGGCCGCTTCCGCTTCGACTTCGGCTCCCCCTCTGCCGTTCCGACGGCCGTGATGACCGACGTCGAGCAGAAGATCAACGAGGTGCTCGCCCGTGACCTGGACGTGCACGCCGAGATCCTGAGCCTCGACGAGGCCAAGAAGCAGGGCGCCATCGCCGAGTTCGGCGAGAAGTACGGCGAGCGGGTCCGGGTCGTCACCATCGGCGACTTCTCCAAGGAGCTGTGCGGCGGCACGCACGTCCACAACACCTCGCAGCTCGGCCTGGTCAAGCTGCTCGGCGAGTCGTCCATCGGCTCGGGTGTCCGCCGTATCGAGGCCCTCGTCGGTGTCGACGCGTACAACTTCCTGGCCCGTGAGCACACGGTCGTCGCCCAGCTCCAGGAGCTGATCAAGGGCCGTCCGGAGGAGCTGCCGGAGAAGGTCTCCGCGATGCTCGGCAAGCTGAAGGACGCCGAGAAGGAGATCGAGAAGTTCCGCGCGGAGAAGGTCCTCCAGGCCGCGGCCGGTCTCGCCGAGTCGGCGAAGGACATCCGCGGCATCGCGGTCGTCACCGGTCAGGTCCCGGACGGCACGACCGCCGACGACCTGCGCAAGCTGGTCCTCGACGTGCGCGGCCGTATCCAGGGCGGCCGGGCCGCCGTGGTCGCGCTGTTCACGGTGGCGGGTGGCAAGCCGCTGACGGTCATCGCCACCAACGAGGCCGCCCGTGAGCGCGGTCTCAAGGCCGGTGACCTGGTGCGTACGGCTGCCAAGACCCTCGGTGGCGGCGGTGGCGGCAAGCCGGACGTCGCGCAGGGCGGCGGCCAGAACCCGGCCGCGATCGGCGAGGCCGTCGAGGCCGTCGAGCGACTGGTCACGGACACCGCGAAGTGACGATGCGCAGAGGCCGTCGACTCGCGATCGACGTCGGGGACGCCCGGATCGGGGTCGCCTCGTGTGACCCCGACGGGATCCTCGCCACTCCGGTGGAGACGGTCCCGGGCCGGGACGTCCCGGCCGCCCACCGCCGGCTGCGGCAGCTGGTGGAGGAGTACGAACCGATCGAGGTCGTGGTCGGACTCCCTCGCTCCCTCAAGGGGGGCGAGGGCCCGGCCGCGGTGAAGGTCAGGGCCTTCGCCCAGGAGCTGGCCAAGGGCATCGCACCGATCCCGGTCCGCCTGGTGGACGAGCGGATGACCACGGTCACGGCGAGCCAGGGGCTGCGCGCCTCGGGCGTGAAATCCAAGAAAGGCCGCTCCGTCATCGATCAGGCAGCCGCTGTGATCATCCTCCAGCAGGCGCTCGAATCCGAACGGGTGTCAGGTAAAGCACCCGGAGAGAGCGTCGAAGTGGTCATCTGATCGCGATACGGTAACGTTCCGCGCGATCGCGGCGCTGTTCGAACAGGAGCCGCACAGAGAGAGGCGGAACGGATGCCGAGCCACAAGCCGCGCGACCGCCGCCTCGCGGCTCTAGGGGATCGATGACTGAGTATGGCCGGGGCCAGGAAGGCTCCGAACCGTGGCATCCGCAGGACCCGTACTACGGGGACGGCGGATGGGAAGGGCAGCAGGGCCACGCCGGCCAACAAGCTGCCTACGGCGGCCAGCCGCAGCACTATCCGCAAGAGCCGCAGCAGTCCGAGTACGGCGACTGGGGCACCGGCCAGCAGGCCGACTACGGTCAGGGGCAGCAGCAGTATCAGCAGCCGTACGACCAGTCGTACGACCAGCAGCAGTACGGTCAGCAGCCCCAGCAGGAGTACGACCCGAACCAGCAGTACGACCCGAACCAGCAGTACGGCCAGCAGCAGTACGCGCCCCAGCAGCCTCAGCAGCAGTACGACAACAGCGGCTCCTGGGGCACCGGGACGCACACGCATGTCCAGTACACGGACCCCTCGGACCCGTACGGCCAGCAGGCCGCCGCATACGGCGCCGGTGACCAGCCCGACTACTACGGCACCCCCGACGCGTACCCGCCGCCGGAGCCGCCGAGCCGTCGCCGCGCCGAGCCGGAACCGGAGCGGGCGGACTGGGACCCGGGCCCCGACCAGGGCGAACACGCCTTCTTCGCGGGCGGCGGGGACGATGAAGCCGACGACGACCCGGACGACCAGGGCGGCCGTGGCGATCGCAAGGGCCGCGGCGGCAAGAAGCCGAAGAAGCGGCGCAGTGGGTGCGCCTGCCTGGTCGTCGTGCTGGTCTTCGGCGGCGGAATCGCTGGCGTCGGCTATTTCGGCTATCAGTTCTACCAGGATCGTTTCGTCTCGGCGCCGGATTATGCGGGCGATGGCACCGACACGACGGTGTCGATCGTTGTCCCGAAGGGGGCGGACGGAGCCCTGATCGGGCGGCTGCTGAAGCAGAAGGACGTCGTCAAAAGCGTGGACGCGTTCGTGTCGGCGTTTACACAGCACGACGGGAACAAGATCCAGGCCGGCGCCTATCTGCTGAATACGCAGATGTCCGCCAAGAGCGCCGTGGAAATGATGCTCGACCCGAAGAGCCAGAACGCCGTGATGGTCACGCCGGGTCAGCGCAATATCGCGGTCTACAAGCTGATCGACGAAAAGCTCGGCCTGAAATCCGGCGCCACGCTCAAGGTCGCCAAGGCGGATTACAAGAGCCTCGGACTTCCGGACTGGGCGAAGAAGAACAGCGAGATGAAGGACCCGCTGGAGGGCTTCCTGTCCCCGGGCACCTATCCCGCCGCGAAGGGCATGAAGCCCGAAGCGGTCCTGAAGGGCATGGTGTCCGCGGCCACGAAGAAGTACGACGCGCTCGACCTGGAAGCCAAGGCCGAGGCGTTCAAGCTGGACAGCCCTCTGGACCTCGTCACCATCGCGAGCCTGGTCGAGGCGGAGGGCAAGACCCCCGACGACTACCGCAAGATCGCGGAGGTGGTCTACAACCGCCTCGACTACGCGAACCCGCAGACCTACGGATCGCTGCAGTTCGACTCGACGTTCAACTACGCGAAGAACGAGAGCAACATCGACATCAGCGACTCGGAGATCAACAAGGACCAGGACCCGTACAACACGTACACCCACAAGGGTCTGCCGCCCGGCCCGATCGACAACCCGGGCGACGAAGCGCTGAAGTCGGCGCTGAGTCCCACCGACGACGGCTGGTACTACTTTGTGGCGACCGACGGCGTGAGCAAGACCGAGTTCGCCAAGACGCACGAAGAATTCCTGAGACTCAAGGAAAAGTTCGATGAAAGCAGGCGCAACTGACGCCCGCCGGGCCGCCGTGCTCGGTTCGCCCATCGCCCACTCCCTCTCCCCGGTGCTGCACCGGGCCGCGTACGAGGAACTGGGTCTCAAGGGCTGGTCGTACGACCGGTTCGAGGTCGACGAGGCCGCGCTGCCCGGGTTCTTCGCGGAACTCGGGCCGGAGTGGGCCGGGCTGTCGCTGACCATGCCGCTCAAGCGGGCGGTCATCCCGTTGCTCGACGAGATCAGTGACACGGCCGCCTCGGTCGAGGCGGTCAACACGGTCGTGTTCACGGAGGACGGCCGGAAGGTCGGCGACAACACCGACATCCCCGGCATGGTCGCCGCCCTGCGCGAGCACGGCATCGAGACCGTGGACTCCGCCGCGATCCTCGGCGCCGGCGCCACGGCGTCGTCCGCGCTGGCGGCACTGGCCCGGGTCTGCACCGGTGAGGTGGTCGTCTACGTGCGCAGCGAGGCCCGCGCCGCCGAGATGCGGGAGTGGGGCGAGCGGCTGGACGTCGAGGTCCGTACGGCGGACTGGTCCGAGGCGGCGGACGCGCTGCACCGGCCCCTGATCATCGCGACCACCCCGGCGGGTGCCACGGACGGCCTCGTCACGGCCGTGCCCGAGCGGCCCACCACCCTCTTCGACGTGCTCTACGAGCCGTGGCCCACCCAGCTCGCGGCCCGCTGGTCGATGTTCGGCGGCGCCGTCGTCAGCGGCCTCGACCTGCTGGTGCACCAGGCGGTGCTCCAGGTCGAGCAGATGACGGGGCACAAGCCCGCTCCCGTGGACGCGATGCGGAAAGCGGGCGAGCAGGCGCTGGCGGCCCGTTAGGACCCGGCGCAGTACGGGCCGGGGAGGGACGCCGACTTCCTGGGCGCCTACGCCCCGCACAACCAGCCGGGCAACGGCTCCGGCTGAGCCGTCCCATCGATATGTCCGTCCGCCTGATGGACCGGCGGCCGGACATGTCGGTGGGACGTGGGAGGATCGAAGGTGGCGGGCCCGGGCCGCGCACCTGGTCGCGCCATTGTCGTACGCGAGGACGCGCGTGCGCAGGGCAGTACGAGGGCGCGAGCACTGAGGAGCACCGTTGAGCAGGTTGCGCTGGCTGACCGCGGGGGAGTCCCACGGTCCCGCACTCGTGGCGACGCTGGAGGGCCTTCCCGCCGGCGTGCCGATCACCACGGAGATGGTGGCGGACCACCTGGCCCGGCGCCGGCTCGGCTATGGACGCGGTGCCCGGATGAAGTTCGAGCAGGACCAGGTCACCTTCCTCGGCGGCGTCCGGCACGGCCTCACCCTCGGCTCCCCGGTCGCGATCATGGTGGGCAACACCGAGTGGCCGAAGTGGGAGCAGGTCATGGCGGCCGACCCGGTCGACGAGGAGATCCTCGCCGGACTCGCCCGCAACGCCCCGCTGACCCGGCCCCGCCCCGGCCACGCCGACCTCGCCGGCATGCAGAAGTACGGCTTCGACGAGGCCCGGCCGATCCTGGAGCGCGCCTCCGCGCGGGAGACGGCGGCGCGGGTGGCGCTGGGCGCGGTCGCCCGGTCGTACCTCAAGGAGACCGCCGGCATCGAGATCGTCAGCCATGTCATCGAGCTGTGCTCGGTGAAGGCCCCGCAGGGCGTGTACCCGACCCCTGCCGACGTCGAGAAGCTGGACGCCGACCCGCTGCGCTGCCTGGACGCCGACACGTCGAAGGCGATGGTCGCGGAGGTCGACCAGGCCCACAAGGACGGCGACACCCTCGGCGGCGTGGTCGAGGTCCTGGCCTACGGCGTTCCCGTCGGCCTCGGCTCGCACGTCCACTGGGACCGCAAGCTCGACGCCCGTCTCGCCGGCGCGCTGATGGGCATCCAGGCCATCAAGGGCGTCGAGATCGGCGACGGCTTCGAGCTCGCGCGCGTGCCCGGCTCCAAGGCGCACGACGAGATCGTCAACACGCCCGAGGGCATCCGCCGCGTCTCCGGCCGCTCCGGAGGCACCGAGGGCGGTCTGACCACCGGCGAGCTGCTGCGCGTGCGGGCCGCGATGAAGCCGATCGCCACCGTGCCGCGCGCCCTGCAGACCGTCGACGTCACCACCGGTGAGGCGGCGCCCGCCAACCACCAGCGCTCCGACGTCTCCGCCGTCCCGGCCGCCGGCATCGTCGCCGAGGCCATGGTGGCCCTCGTCCTCGCGGACGCGGTCGCGGAGAAGTTCGGCGGCGACAACGTGGCCGAGACCCGGCGCAACGTGCAGTCGTTCCTCGACAACCTGGCCATCCGATGAGCCCTCGCGTGGTGCTCGTCGGCCCGATGGGCGTGGGCAAGTCCACCGTCGGGCAGCTGCTCGCCGAGCGACTCGGCGTGGGCTACCGGGACACCGACGACGACATCGTCGCCGCGCAGGGCCGGACCATCGCCGAGATCTTCGTCGACGAGGGCGAGTCGGCCTTCCGCGCGATCGAGAAGGCGGCGGTGCTGCGGGCGTTGGCCGAGCACGACGGCGTCCTCGCCCTCGGCGGCGGCTCGATCCTCGACGAGGACACGCGCGCGTCCCTCGCCGGTATGCCGGTCGTCTACCTCTCGATGGACGTCGAGGAGGCCGTCAAGCGCACCGGCCTCAACACGGCCCGCCCGCTGCTCGCGGTCAACCCGCGCAAGCAGTGGCGCGAGCTGATGGAGGCGCGTCGGCACCTGTACGAGGGGATCGCCACGGCGGTCGTCGCGACGGACGGCCGTACCCCCGAAGAAGTCACCGAAGCGGCCCTGGACGCACTGGAGTTGAAGCAGGCATGAGTGAGGCAGTGACGCGGATCCAGGTCGGCGGCACCGCGGGCAGCGAGCCGTACGAGGTCCTGGTGGGCCGTCAACTCCTGGGCGAGCTCGGCGGATTGATCGGCGACCGGGCCAAGCGGGTCGCCATCGTGCACCCCGAGGCGCTCGCCGAGACCGGTGAGGCGCTGCGCGCCGACCTCGCCGAGCAGGGCTACGAGGCGGTCGCCATCCAGGTGCCCAACGCGGAGGAGGCCAAGACCGCCGAGGTCGCCGCCTACTGCTGGAAGGCGCTCGGCCAGTCCGGGTTCACCCGCACCGACGTCGTCGTCGGCGTCGGCGGTGGCTCGACCACGGACCTCGCCGGTTTCGTGGCCGCGACCTGGCTGCGCGGGGTGCGCTGGATCGCGATCCCCACCACCGTGCTGGCGATGGTGGACGCGGCCGTCGGCGGCAAGACCGGCATCAACACCGCCGAGGGCAAGAACCTCGTCGGCGCCTTCCACCCGCCGGCCGGCGTCCTGTGCGACCTGGCCGCGCTGGACTCCCTCCCGGTCAACGACTACGTCTCCGGCCTCGCCGAGATCATCAAGGCCGGCTTCATCGCCGACCCGGTGATCCTGGAGCTCATCGAGTCCGACCCGCAGGCCGCCCGCACCCCGGCGGGCCCGCACACCGCCGAGCTGATCGAGCGGTCGATCCGGGTCAAGGCCGAGGTCGTCTCGTCCGACCTCAAGGAGTCGGGCCTGCGCGAGATCCTCAACTACGGCCACACGCTCGCCCACGCCATCGAGAAGAACGAGCGCTACAAGTGGCGGCACGGCGCCGCGGTCTCCGTCGGCATGCACTTCGCCGCCGAACTCGGCCGCCTGGCGGGCCGGTTGGACGACGCGACGGCGGACCGCCACCGCACGGTCCTCGAGTCGGTCGGCCTGCCCCTGCACTACCGCTACGACCAGTGGCCCAAGCTGCTGGAGACCATGAAGGTCGACAAGAAGTCCCGCGGTGACCTGCTGCGCTTCATCGTCCTGGACGGCCTGGGCAAGCCCACCGTCCTGGAGGGCCCCGACCCGGCCGTACTGCTGGCCGCGTACGGAGAAGTGGGCGAGTAGTCCGCCGCGCAGCCGTCCGTCCCATGTGCCTTGCGGACACGGGCACTTAGGGCCGTCCCCGGCCGTTCACCAAACGGCGGCCGGGGACGGTACCGTTCGGTAAGGAGCGGGCCCGCACCCGATCCGCCAGCGCCAATTGCCTTGTACGAGACGGAGTGGCACCGGATGCAGCACGCAGTGGGTTCTCCGCTGCCGCCGCCCCACCAGCCGGGGCACGGACCGGCCGTCGGCTGGTCGCCGGCCGCACACCACCCGGGTCCCCAGCACCCGGGCGCGCACCAGGGCTCCGCCCCGGTGCCCCCACCGCCGCCGGCCCCGGGTTTCGTCCCGCCGTCGCATCAGCCCCCCGCGGCGCCGCCGGCCCCGCCGCACCCTTCGGCGCCCCCGGCACCGGACACCACCGGCCATGTCCCGCTGCCGCCCGGCGGCCCGGTCGGCGTGCCCAGCGCCCCACCGGCCGCGGTCACCTCCGACCCGACGAGCACGACGCTCGCGGTGCTGCTCATCGGCCCGGCCGGCGCGGGCAAGACCAGCGTCGCCAAGTACTGGGCCGACCACCGTCGGGTGCCCACGGCCCACATCAGCCTCGACGACGTCCGCGAATGGGTCCGCTCCGGCTTCGCCGACCCCCAGTCCGGGTGGAACGACCACTCCGAGGCCCAGTACCGCCTGGCCCGCCGCACCTGCGGCTTCGCCGCCCGCAACTTCCTGGCCAACGGCATCTCCTGCATCCTCGACGACGCGGTCTTCCCGGACCGCCCGGTGGTGGGCCTGGGCGGCTGGAAACGCCACGTGGGTCCGGGCCTCCTCCCCGTGGTCCTGCTCCCGGGCCTGGAGATCGTCCTGGAGCGCAACGCCGAACGGTCGGGCAATCGCCGCCTCACCGACGAGGAGGTGGCGCGGATTCACGGGCGGATGGCGGGGTGGTACGGGTCGGGCTTGCCGATCATCGACAACTCGCAGCTGGATGTCCCACAGACGGCGCAGGTGCTGGACGACGTGCTCGCGCGGTCCATTGCGAGCCCACCGAGCTGGTAAAGGCTTTTAGGGGCGCGGGGCTGTATCGATGTGCGGCTCCGCCGCGTGGGCGCGACAAGCCCCTACTCACCCGCAGACGGCACACAACCCCCCATTGGCACCCCCTCAACCGGCACAAAACAGACACCGCTCCTACGCTCGTGTCATGTCAGAGGTGTACGCGGCCCGCCGCACAAAGCTCAGGGAACGCTGCCACGCGGTCGGCAGCGCATCCGCACTGATCTCGCGCCCCGCCAATGTGCGCTACCTGGCGGGCGCCGCACCCAAGGGCTCCGTCCTGCTGCTCGGCAGGACAGAAGACGTGCTGGTGTGCCTCGATCCGCCGGACGACCGTGCCGGAGAGGGCCGCCCGGACGAGACCCTTCGGCTGCAGACCCTGCCCGGCTCGGGTGGCGACCCCGCCGTCGCGGCCGTCGACCTCGCCTCGATCCAGGGCATCGACGCTCTCGCCGTGGAAGAACATCACCTCACGGTGGCCCGCCACAGAGCCATCCGATCCGTCGCCCCCCGCCTCCACCTCGCCGACCTCGGCGCGGCCGTGGAGCAGCTGCGTGTCGTCAAGGACGAGGAGGAGCTCTCCTGCCTCCGCATCGGCGCCGAGATCGCCGACCAGGCACTGGGGGAGCTCCTCGAATCCATCCTCGTCGGCCGTACCGAACGGCACCTCGCCCTCGAACTGGAGCGCCGCCTCGTCGACCACGGCGCCGACGGCCCCGCCTTCCCGACCTCCGTCGCCACCGGCCCCCACTCCGGCCGTCGCGCCCACCACCCCACCGACCGGCGCGTGGAGGAGGGCGACTTCCTCTCCGTCTGCCTCGGGGCGACGTACCGTGGCTACCGGTGTGAGATCGGTCGTACGTTCGTGATCGGGACGTCCCCCGCGGACTGGCAGATCGAGCTGTACGACCTGGTCTTCGCAGCCCAGCGGGCCGGACGAGAGAGCCTCGCACCCGGCGCCGCCTACCGTGACGTGGACCGCGCCGCACGCCAGGTACTGGACTCGGCGGGGTACGGCGAGAGCCTGCCGACCCTGACCGGACACGGGGTCGGACTCGAAATCGACGAGGACCCGCAGCTGGCCCCCGCGGCCATGGGTAAACTGGACGCTTGCGTGCCGGTCACCGTCGAACCGGGGGTCCACCTCCCGGGCCGGGGCGGTGTCCGGATCGATGACACGCTCGTCGTACGCCCCGAGGCGGACGGCGGACCCGAGCTACTCACCATCACGACCAAGGAGCTGCTCGCGCTGTAGCCTCCCGCTACGCGCGTGCGCCGGGGTCGTCCACGTCAGTCCAGGAGATTCCGCAACCGTGGCTTCCACGAACGACCTCAAGAACGGCCTCGTGCTCAAGCTCGATGGCGGCCAGCTGTGGTCCGTCGTCGAGTTCCAGCACGTCAAGCCCGGCAAGGGCCCGGCCTTCGTGCGCACCAAGCTGAAGAACGTGCTCTCCGGCAAGGTCGTCGACAAGACGTTCAACGCCGGCGTCAAGGTCGAGACGGCCACGATCGACAAGCGCGACATGCAGTTCTCGTACATGGACGGCGAGTACTTCGTCTTCATGGACATGGAGACCTACGACCAGCTCATGGTCGACCGCAAGGCCGTCGGCGACGCCGCCAACTTCCTGATCGAGGGCTTCACCGCCACCGTCGCGCAGCATGAGGGCGAGGTGCTCTTCGTCGAGCTGCCGGCCGCCGTCGAGCTCGTCATCCAGGAGACCGAGCCGGGCGTCCAGGGCGACCGCTCCACCGGTGGCACCAAGCCCGCCACCCTGGAGACCGGCCACCAGATCCAGGTCCCGCTCTTCATCACCACCGGTGAGAAGATCAAGGTCGACACCCGCACCAGCGACTACCTCGGCCGGGTGAACAGCTAACCGTGGCTGCCCGTAACACGGCCCGCAAGCGCGCCTTCCAGATCCTCTTCGAGGGCGACCAGCGCGGGGCCGACGTCCTGACGGTCCTCGCGGACTGGATCCGGCTCTCCCGGACCGACACCCGGCAGCCGCCGGTGAGCGAGTACACCATGCAGCTGGTCGAGGGCTACGCGCAGCACGCGAAGCGCATCGACGAGCTGATCGCGCAGTACTCCGTCGGCTGGACGCTCGACCGGATGCCCGTCGTCGACCGCAACATCCTGCGGCTCGGCGCCTACGAGCTGATCTGGGTCGACGGGACCCCGGACGCGGTTGTGCTCGACGAGATGGTCGAGATCGCCAAGGAGTTCTCCACGGACGAGTCGCCGGCCTTCGTGAACGGCCTGCTCGGCCGTCTCAAGGACCTGAAGCCCACGCTGCGCCGCGAAGAGGCGTAAGCAGAGGTACGGCATCGCCAGGGGGCCCGCAGCGTGAGCGCTGCGGGCCCCCTGGCGTATCCGGCGCCCGGGAGGGCCCGGGAGGTCTTTCGGGGGCGCAGAAAGCCGCCGGGGTGGCCGGAACCATCAAGTTCCGGCCACCCCGGCGGCACGTTTCTGCTGAGGCGGGAAGCGGCTCAGCTCTCCTCGTGGGACACCGCGCGACGCGCGTCGGCGTCCAGCACGCCCCAGCTGATCAGCTGCTCGGTGAGGACCGAGGGCGACTGGTCGTAGATGACGGCGAGTGTGCGCAGGTCGTCCTGGCGGATCGAGAGCACCTTGCCGTTGTAGTCACCGCGCTGGGACTGGATCGTCGCGGCGTAGCGCTGGAGGGGGCCCGCCTTCTCGGCCGGCACGTGGGCCAGCCGCTCCAGGTCGAGAACCAGCTTCGGCGGCGGCTCGGCGGCGCCGCCCGGGGTCGTACCCGGCAGCAGCTCCTGAACGGGCACACCGTAGAAATCCGCCAACTCGGCGAGGCGCTGCACGGTCACGGCACGGTCGCCGCGCTCGTACGAACCGACCACGACCGCCTTCCAGCGTCCCTGGGACTTCTCCTCGACACCGTGGAGGGAAAGGCCCTGCTGGGTGCGGATGGCCCGGAGCTTCGCCCCGAGCTGTTTGGCGTATTCGCTGGACATATAGCTCCCCGGCACTGTGTCGACGCGGCCGGCAGGGGCGCCGTACCGCGCGGCTGGTAACTCACTGTGAGGTTACGCAGCGTTACTCTTCTGCGTCAAGCCGAATGGTCCGCACCGACGCTTCCGTGGTAGCGGTGGCCGATTAGGCCATGGGGGTGATCAGGGGTGTCCTGAGGGCCTGCTACCGTGGATGGCGCAAATCCGACGTCCTTTAAGGTCCGTCCCGTGAGGCGGAGAAGGAGGTCCGTTTCGTATGGACAAGCACGACCAGCAGGACACGCAGTCCGATGCCCGGCCCGTTCTCGAAGGCCCCGACATCGCCCGCGTACTGACCCGCATCGCCCACGAGATCGTCGAACGCGCCAAGGGCGCCGACGACGTGGTGCTGCTCGGCATCCCGACCCGCGGCGTCTTCCTCGCCCAGCGGCTCGCCGTCAAGCTCGAGGAGATCACCGACCGCAAGATTCCGGTCGGTTCGCTCGACATCACGATGTACCGCGACGACCTGCGCATGCATCCACCGCGTGCGCTGGCCCGCACGGAGATCCCCGGTGACGGCATCGACGGCCGCCTCGTCGTCCTCGTCGACGACGTGCTCTTCTCCGGCCGCACCATCCGAGCCGCCCTCGACGCCCTGAACGACATCGGGCGTCCGCGCGCGGTGCAGCTCGCGGTCCTGGTCGACCGCGGCCACCGCGAACTGCCCATCCGCGCCGACTACGTCGGCAAGAACCTCCCCACGTCGTTGCGGGAGACGGTCAAGGTCCAGCTCGCCGAGGAGGACGGTCGCGACACCGTGCTGCTCGGTGCGAAGCAGACCCAGTAGCAAGCCGCCCGGCACGTCCGTCCTCGGCGTGCCCTGCCTTGCCCCGGAATCTCCCGACCTGAACTTCCTTACGGAGCCTGACAGATGCAGCGTCATCTCATCTCGGCCGCCGACCTCACCCGCGACGACGCCGTCCTGATCCTCGACACCGCCGAGGAGATGGCCCGGGTCGCCGACCGGCCGATCAAGAAACTGCCGACCCTGCGCGGCCGCACGATCGTCAACCTCTTCTTCGAGGACTCCACGCGCACCCGGATCTCCTTCGAGGCCGCGGAGAAGCGCCTCTCCGCCGACGTCATCAACTTCACCGCCAAGGGCTCCTCGGTCTCCAAGGGCGAGTCCCTGAAGGACACCGCCCAGACCCTGGAGGCCATGGGCGTCGACGCCGTGGTCATCCGGCACGGCGCCTCCGGAGCGCCGTACCGCCTCGCCACCTCCGGCTGGATCGACGCGGCCGTCATCAACGCCGGCGACGGCACCCACCAGCACCCCACGCAGGCCCTGTTGGACGCCTTCACGATGCGCCGCCGGCTCATCGGACGGGACGCCGGGCTCGGCCAGGACCTGTCCGGCAAGCGCATCACGATCGTCGGCGACGTCCTGCACAGCCGCGTCGCCCGCTCCAACGTCGACCTGCTGCACACCCTCGGCGCCGAGGTCACCCTCGTCGCCCCGCCGACCCTGGTGCCGGTCGGCGTCGAGACCTGGCCGTGCGAGGTGTCGTACGACCTCGACAGCACGCTCGCCAAGTCCGACGCGGTGATGATGCTGCGCGTGCAGCGCGAGCGCATGAACGCCGCGTTCTTCCCGACCGAGCGCGAGTACTCGCGGCGCTACGGCCTCGACGGCGAGCGCATGGCGAGGATGCCCGAGCACGCCATCGTGATGCACCCCGGCCCCATGGTCCGCGGCATGGAGATCACCGCCGAGGTCGCCGACTCCGACCGCTGCACCGTCGTGGAGCAGGTCGCAAACGGAGTCTCCATCCGGATGGCCGTTCTGTACCTGCTGCTGGGTGGAAACGAGCCCGCCGTCAGCCACACCCGTATCGAGGAGAAGTAAGAGACATGAGCAAGATCCTGATCCGTGGTGCGAAGGTGCTCGGCGGCGAGCCGCAGGACGTGCTGATCGACGGCGCGGTCATCGAGGCCGTCGGCACGGGGCTCTCCGACGAGGGCGCCGAGGTCGTCGAGGCCGCCGGCAAGGTACTGCTGCCTGGGCTCGTCGACCTGCACACCCATCTGCGCGAGCCCGGCCGTGAGGACTCCGAGACCGTCCTGACCGGCACGCGCGCGGCGGCCTCCGGCGGCTACACCGCCGTGTTCGCCATGGCCAACACCTTCCCGGTCGCCGACACCGCCGGCGTGGTCGAGCAGGTCTACCGGCTCGGCCAGGAGCACGGCTACTGCGATGTGCAGCCCATCGGCGCCGTCACGGTCGGCCTGGAGGGCAAGAAGCTCGCCGAGCTCGGCGCCATGCACGAGTCGGCCGCCGGTGTCACCGTCTTCTCCGACGACGGCAAGTGCGTCGACGACGCGGTGATCATGCGCCGGGCGCTGGAGTACGTGAAGGCCTTCGGCGGCGTCGTCGCCCAGCACGCGCAGGAGCCGCGGCTGACCGAGGGCGCCCAGATGAACGAGGGGATCGTCTCCGCCGAGCTGGGCCTCGGCGGCTGGCCCGCGGTGGCCGAGGAATCGATCATCGCCCGGGACGTCCTGCTCGCCGAGCACGTCGGCTCCCGCGTCCACATCTGCCACCTGTCGACCGCCGGGTCCGTCGAGATCGTCCGCTGGGCCAAGTCCCGCGGCATCGACGTCACCGCCGAGGTCACCCCGCACCACCTGCTCCTCACCGACGAGCTGGTGCGGACATACAACCCGGTCTACAAGGTCAACCCGCCGCTGCGCACCGAGCGCGACGTGCTGGCCCTGCGCGAGGCGCTCGCCGACGGCACGATCGACATCGTCGCCACCGACCACGCCCCGCACCCGCACGAGGACAAGGACTGCGAGTGGGCCGCGGCCGCCATGGGGATGGTGGGCCTGGAGACCGCGTTGTCAGTGGTGCAGGAGACCATGGTGGACACCGGACTCCTCACCTGGGCCGGGGTCGCCGAGCGCATGTCCTTCAAGCCCGCCGAGATCGGGCAGGCGAAGGGCCACGGCCGTCCCGTCTCGGCTGGTGAGCCCGCCAACCTCACGCTCGTCGACACGGAATACCGTGGGGACGTGGACCCCGCGGGCTTCGCCTCGCGCAGCCGGAACACCCCGTACGAGGGGCGTGAGCTGCCGGGCCGTGTGACGCACACCTGGCTCCGGGGCAAGGCCACGCTCGTCGACGGGAAGCTCACGTGACACCTGTAATCCAGCTGGCAGGCGGCCTGGCGGCCGAGAAGGAATCGGCCGAGGTCACCGACTGGGCCGCGCGCATCGGCTGGCTCGTCGGGCTGGCGCTGTTCGTCGCCCTCATCTACTGGCTGATGCGCGAGGGCTGGAAGTGGCGCGGCACGCTCCAGAGCGACCTGCCCGAGCTGCCCGACGCGCCGGACGACCTCGGTGCGGCGAAACTGACGATGAGCGGCCGCTACCACGGCTCCACCACCGCCGGGCAGTGGCTCGACCGCATCGTGGCGCACGGCCTCGGCACCCGCAGCCGGGTCGAGCTCACGCTGACGGACGCGGGACTGGACGTCGTACGCCCCGGCGCGACCGACTTCTTCATCCCGGCCGGCGCGCTGCGGGAGGCCGTGCTCGGCAAGGGCATCGCCGGCAAGGTCCTCACCGAGGGCGGCCTGCTGCTCGTGACCTGGGAACACGGCGACAGACTGATCGACTCCGGCTTCCGCTCCGACCACGCGGCCGAGCACAACGAGTGGGTCGACGCCATTAACTCCATGATCAACAAGACGAACACGACGAACACGACGGACAAGACGGAAACGGAAGGCGCACGATGACGACCTCCACAAGGGGAGCCTCGAAGGTTCCCGCGGTACTCGTCCTGGAGGACGGCCGGATCTTCCGCGGCCGCGCCTACGGGGCCGTGGGGGTGACCTTCGGCGAGGCGGTGTTCTCCACCGGCATGACCGGTTACCAGGAGACCCTCACCGATCCGTCGTACCACCGCCAGGTCGTCGTGATGACCGCCCCGCACGTCGGCAACACCGGCGTCAACGACGAGGACCCGGAGAGCAAGCAGATCTGGGTCGCCGGATACGTCGTGCGCGACCCCGCGCGCGTGCCGTCCAACTGGCGCTCGCGCCGCTCCCTCGACGAGGAGCTGGCCCAGCAGGGCGTCGTCGGCATCTCCGGCATCGACACGCGCGCTTTGACGCGCCATCTGCGCGAGCGCGGCGCGATGCGCGTCGGCATCTTCTCCGGCAACGCGCTGCCCGACGAGGGCACCATGCTCACCGAGGTGCGCCAGGCCCCCGAGATGAAGGGTGCGAACCTCTCCGCGGAGGTCGCCACCAAGGAGGCGTACGTCGTCCCGGCGATCGGCGAGAAGAAGTTCACCGTCGCCGCGGTCGACCTCGGCATCAAGGGCATGACCCCGCACCGCATGGCCGAGCGCGGCATCGAGGTGCACGTCCTGCCGGCCACGGCGACCGTCGAGGACGTCTACGCCGTCAACCCCGACGGCGTGTTCTTCTCCAACGGCCCCGGTGACCCGGCCACGGCCGACGGCCCGGTGGCCGTCATGCAGGGCGTGCTGGAGCGCAGGACGCCGCTGTTCGGCATCTGCTTCGGCAACCAGATCCTGGGCCGCGCGCTGGGCTTCGGCACCTACAAGCTCAAGTACGGCCACCGCGGCATCAACCAGCCGGTGCAGGACCGTACGACCGGCAAGGTCGAGGTCACCGCGCACAACCACGGCTTCGCCGTCGACGCCCCGCTCGACGAGGTGTCCGACACCCCCTACGGCCGCGCCGAGGTCTCCCACGTCTGCCTCAACGACAACGTGGTGGAGGGCCTCCAGCTGCTCGACCAGCCGGCCTTCAGCGTCCAGTACCACCCCGAAGCGGCAGCGGGTCCGCACGACGCCGCCTACCTGTTCGACCGCTTCGTTTCCCTGATGGAGGGCCAGCGTGCCTAAGCGCACCGATATCCAGTCCGTCCTGGTCATCGGCTCCGGCCCGATCGTCATCGGCCAGGCCGCCGAGTTCGACTACTCCGGCACGCAGGCGTGCCGCGTGCTCAAGTCCGAGGGCCTGCGGGTGATCCTCGTGAACTCCAACCCGGCCACGATCATGACCGACCCGGAGATCGCCGACGCCACGTACGTCGAGCCGATCACCCCGGAGTTCGTCGAGAAGATCATCGCCAAGGAGCGCCCCGACGCCCTGCTGCCCACCCTGGGCGGCCAGACGGCCCTCAACACGGCCATCTCGCTGCACGAGGCGGGCACGCTGGAGAAGTACGGCGTCGAGCTGATCGGCGCCAACGTCGAGGCCATCAACAAGGGCGAGGACCGCGACCTGTTCAAGGAGGTCGTCGAGGAGGTCCGCAAGAAGATCGGGCACGGCGAGTCCGCCCGCTCGGTCATCTGCCACTCCATGGACGACGTCCTGGGCGGCGTCGAGACCCTCGGTGGCTACCCGGTCGTGGTCCGCCCGTCCTTCACCATGGGCGGCGCCGGCTCCGGCTTCGCCCACGACGAGGAGGAGCTGCGCCGCATCGCCGGCCAGGGCCTCACGCTCTCGCCGACCACCGAGGTGCTCCTGGAGGAGTCCATCCTCGGCTGGAAGGAGTACGAGCTGGAGCTGATGCGCGACACGAACGACAACGTCGTGGTCGTCTGCTCCATCGAGAACTTCGACCCCATGGGCGTGCACACCGGCGACTCGATCACCGTCGCCCCGGCGATGACGCTCACCGACCGCGAGTACCAGCGACTGCGCGACATCGGCATCGCGATCATCCGCGAGGTCGGCGTCGACACCGGTGGCTGCAACATCCAGTTCGCGATCAACCCCGAGGACGGTCGCGTGATCGTCATCGAGATGAACCCGCGCGTGTCCCGGTCCTCGGCGCTCGCCTCCAAGGCGACCGGCTTCCCGATCGCAAAGATCGCCGCCAAGCTGGCCGTCGGCTACACCCTCGACGAGATCCCGAACGACATCACGCAGGAGACCCCGGCCTCCTTCGAGCCGACGCTCGACTACGTGGTCGTGAAGGCCCCGCGCTTCGCCTTCGAGAAGTTCCCGCAGGCCGACTCCACACTGACCACGACCATGAAGTCGGTCGGCGAGGCCATGGCCATCGGCCGCAACTTCACCGAGGCCTTCCAGAAGGCGCTGCGCTCGCTGGAGAAGAAGGGCAGCCAGTTCACCTTCGTCGGCGAGCCCGGCGACAAGGAGGCCCTGCTCGCGGAGTCCGTCCGGCCCACCGACGGCCGGATCAACACCGTCATGCAGGCCATCCGCGCGGGCGCCACGCCGGAGGAGATCTTCGCGTACACCAAGATCGACCCCTGGTTCGTCGACCAGCTCTTCCTCATCAAGGAGATCGCCGACGAGCTCGCCGAGGCCCCGGAGCTCACCCCCGAGCTGCTGGCCGAGGCCAAGCGGCACGGCTTCTCCGACCAGCAGATCGGCGAGATCCGCGGCCTGCGCGAGGACGTCGTCCGCGAGGTCCGGCACGCGCTCGGCATCCGCCCGGTCTACAAGACGGTCGACACCTGCGCCGCCGAGTTCGCCGCCAGGACGCCGTACTTCTACTCCTCCTACGACGAGGAGACCGAGGTCGCGCCGCGCGAGAAGCCCGCGGTCATCATCCTGGGCTCGGGCCCGAACCGCATCGGCCAGGGCATCGAGTTCGACTACTCCTGCGTCCACGCCTCCTTCGCGCTCAGCGACGCCGGGTACGAGACCGTGATGGTCAACTGCAACCCCGAGACCGTCTCCACGGACTACGACACCTCCGACCGCCTGTACTTCGAGCCGCTGACGCTGGAAGACGTGCTGGAGATCGTCCACGCGGAGTCCCTCGCGGGCCCGATCGCCGGTGTCGTCGTCCAGCTGGGCGGCCAGACGCCGCTGGGCCTGGCGCAGGCGCTCAAGGACAACGGCGTGCCGATCGTGGGCACCCCGCCGGAGGCCATCCACGCGGCCGAGGACCGGGGCGCCTTCGGGCGCGTGCTCGCCGAGGCGGGCCTCCCGGCCCCCAAGCACGGCACGGCCACCACGTTCGCCGAGGCCAAGGCCATCGCCGACGAGATCGGCTACCCGGTCCTCGTCCGGCCGTCGTACGTCCTCGGCGGCCGCGGCATGGAGATCGTCTACGACGAGACCCGCCTCGCCTCCTACATCGCCGAGTCGACCGAGATCAGCCCCTCCCGGCCGGTCCTCGTCGACCGCTTCCTCGACGACGCCATCGAGATCGACGTCGACGCGCTCTACGACGGCACCGAGCTCTACCTCGGCGGCGTCATGGAGCACATCGAGGAGGCCGGCATCCACTCCGGCGACTCGGCGTGCGCGCTGCCCCCGATCACGCTGGGCGGCTTCGACATCAAGCGCCTGCGGGCCTCCACGGAGGCCATCGCGAAGGGCGTCGGCGTCCGCGGCCTGATCAACATCCAGTTCGCGATGGCCGGCGACATCCTCTACGTCCTCGAAGCCAACCCGCGGGCGTCCCGCACCGTCCCCTTCACCTCGAAGGCGACCGCGGTACCGCTGGCCAAGGCCGCCGCCCGCATCTCGCTCGGCGCGAGCATCGCCGAGCTGCGCGCCGAGGGCCTGCTGCCCGCCAACAGTGACGGCGGCGAGCTGCCGTTCGACGCGCCGATCTCCGTCAAGGAGGCCGTCATGCCGTGGTCGCGCTTCCGCGACGTCCACGGCCGCGGTGTCGACACGGTCCTCGGCCCGGAGATGCGCTCCACCGGCGAGGTCATGGGCATCGACGCCGTCTTCGGCACGGCGTACGCCAAGTCGCAGGCGGGTGCCTACGGCCCGCTGCCCACCAAGGGCCGCGCGTTCATCTCGGTCGCCAACCGGGACAAGCGGTCGATGATCTTCCCGGCGCGCGAGCTGGTCGCCCACGGCTTCGAGCTGCTCGCCACCTCCGGCACCGCCGAGGTCCTCAAGCGCAACGGCATCAACGCCACGATCGTGCGCAAGCAGTCCGAGGGCACCGGTCCCAACGGTGAGAAGACCATCGTCCAGCTCATCCACGACGGCGAGGTCGACCTCATCGTCAACACCCCGTACGGCACCGGTGGCCGCCTCGACGGCTACGAGATCCGTACGGCGGCCGTGGCGCGGTCGGTGCCGTGTCTGACGACGGTCCAGGCGCTCGCCGCGGCCGTCCAGGGCATCGACGCCCTCAACCACGGTGACGTGGGCGTCCGTTCGCTCCAGGAACACGCGGAACACCTGACCGCGGCCCGCGACTAGCAGCCCTGAGGGGGACACCGGAAACGGTGTCCCCCTCTTCGTGAGGACACCATGTACAAGATCTTCTTCAACCTCGTCTTCAAACGCATGGACGCGGAGAAGGCCCACTACCTGGCCTTCCGCTGGATCCGGCTGGCCGTCGGGATCCCCGTCCTGCGCACGTTCGTCGCGGCGGCCCTCTCGCCCCGCCACAAGGAGCTCCGCACCGAGGCCTTCGGTCTCCGGATGCACGGCCCCTTCGGGCTCGCCGCCGGCTTCGACAAGAACGCGGTCGCGATCGACGGCATGTCGATGCTCGGCTTCGACCACGTCGAGATCGGCACCGTGACCGGGGAGGCCCAGCCCGGCAACCCCAAGAAGCGGCTGTTCCGGCTCGTGAAGGACCGCGCGCTCATCAACCGCATGGGCTTCAACAACGAGGGCTCGCTGGCCGTGGCCGCCCGCCTGGCGTCCCGTACGCCCGTCTTCAAGACCGTCGTGGGCGTCAACATCGGCAAGACCAAGGTCGTACCGGAGGACGAGGCCGCCGCCGACTACGTGAAGTCGACCGAGCGGCTCGCGCCGTACGCCGACTACCTGGTCGTGAACGTGTCGTCGCCGAACACCCCGGGGCTGCGCAATCTGCAGGCCACGGAGTCGCTGCGGCCCCTGCTCAGCGCCGTGCGCGAGGCCGCCGACCGTACCGTCCCCTCGCGCCGCGTCCCGCTCCTGGTGAAGATCGCGCCCGACCTCGCCGACGAGGACGTCGACGCCGTCGCCGACCTGGCCGTCGAACTCGGTCTGGACGGGATCATCGCCACGAACACCACCATCGCGCGCGAGGGCCTCGGTCTGACGTCCGAGCCCTCTCTCGTGAAGGAGACCGGCGGGCTGTCCGGGGCGCCCCTGAAGGCGCGCTCGCTGGAGGTGCTGAGGCGCCTCTACGCGCGCGTGGGCGACCGGATCACCCTCGTCGGCGTCGGGGGCATCGAGAACGCCGAGGACGCCTGGCAGCGCATCCTCGCCGGTGCCACGCTCGTACAGGGCTACAGCGCGTTCATCTACGAAGGGCCCTTCTGGGGCCGTGCCATCCACAAGGGTCTCGCCGCGCGGCTGCGCACGAGCCCGTACGCCACGCTCGCCGACGCCGTCGGCGCCGATGTGAGGGAGACCGCATGACCGACTCTTTCGGCACCCGCCTGCGCCGGGCCATGGACGAGCGCGGCCCGCTGTGCGTCGGCATCGACCCGCACGCCTCCCTGCTGACCGAGTGGGGGCTGAACGACGACGTGGCCGGCCTGGAGCGGTTCAGCCGCACGGTCGTGGAGGCGCTGGCCGACCGGGTCGCCGTCTTCAAGCCGCAGGCCGCGTTCTTCGAGCGCTTCGGCTCGCGCGGCGTGGCCGTCCTGGAGAAGACCGTCGAGGACGCGCGGGCGGGCGGCGCGCTGATCGTCATGGACGCCAAGCGCGGCGACATCGGCTCGACCATGGCGGCGTACGCCGAGGCCTTCCTGCGCAAGGACTCGCCGCTGTTCTCCGACGCGCTGACCGTCTCGCCGTACCTCGGCTACGGCTCGCTCTCGCCGGCGATCGCGCTGGCCAGGGAGAGCGGCGCGGGCCTGTTCGTGCTGGCGCTGACCTCCAACCCCGAGGGCGGCGAGGTGCAGCACGCGATCCGCGCGGACGGCCGGAACGTCGGCGCGACGATGCTGGCGCACCTCGCGGCCGAGAACACGGGGGAGGAGCCCCTCGGCTCCTTCGGCGCGGTCGTCGGCGCCACGCTCGGCGATCTGTCCTCCTACGACCTGGACATCAACGGCCCGCTCCTCGCGCCCGGCATCGGCGCCCAGGGCGCCACCCCCGCCGATCTGCCGGCGGTGTTCGGCGGAGTGCTGCGCAACGTCCTGCCCAACGTCAGCCGGGGCGTGCTGCGGCACGGTCCCGACGTCGGCGCGCTGCGGGGGTCCGCGGAGCGGTTCGCGGACGAGATCAAGGCCGCTGTGGCGCTCGTATGACGGTCGTTCGCGGCGTTCGAGACGTTCTTCCGAGTCCTCCGATGAGTGTTCCCAGGCCGACTTGAGTCTGAATACATCCTCAAATCCGGGGCAGTTTGTCTGAAATGTCCGGCCTGACGGAGGCTGACCAGGACTTTTCCGCTGTTCTCGCTGACTCTGGCGGAGTTGGCCGCTAGTCTCCGAGCAGAGTCTGTGGGCAAGCGTGTTGCTCGTGGCTCCCCAGGTGTGGGGCGACTAGGTTCCTCACCGGTCCGTATCCGACAGTTCAACATCCGAGGTGACGTAGGCGTGGCTCTTCCGCCCCTTACCCCTGAACAGCGCGCAGCCGCGCTCGAAAAGGCCGCCGCGGCTCGCCGGGAGCGGGCCGAGGTCAAGAATCGACTCAAGCACTCCGGCGCCTCTCTCCACGAGGTCATCAAGCAGGGCCAGGAGAACGACGTCATCGGCAAGATGAAGGTCTCCGCGCTGCTCGAGTCCCTGCCGGGCGTGGGCAAGGTCCGCGCCAAGCAGATCATGGAGCGACTCGGTATCTCCGAGAGCCGCCGCGTGCGTGGTCTCGGCTCGAACCAGATCGCTTCCCTGGAGCGTGAGTTCGGCAGCACCGGCTCCTGAGTCCGGTCTCCGCCGGACCGGGAGTCCCGGGCACTCCGGGATTGCTGGAATAATCGCTGCATGGCTGCAACATTCCGGGGGACGACCCCCGAGCCCCCGGACGTACGTCCGCGGCTGACCGTGCTCTCCGGCCCCTCAGGGGTCGGCAAGAGCACGGTCGTCGCCCATATGCGCAAGGAACACCCCGAGGTCTGGCTCTCGGTGTCGGCGACGACCCGCAAGCCCCGCCCCGGCGAGAAGCACGGCGTCCACTACTTCTTCGTCAGCGACGAGGAGATGGACAAGCTGATCGCCAACGGCGAACTGCTGGAGTGGGCCGAGTTCGCCGGCAACCGCTACGGGACCCCCCGCCAGGCCGTCCTGGAGCGGCTGGAGGCGGGAGAGGGCGTCCTGCTGGAGATCGACCTCCAGGGCGCCCGGCAGGTCCGCGAGTCCATGCCCGAGGCTCAGCTGGTGTTCCTGGCTCCGCCCTCCTGGGACGAGCTCGTGCGCAGACTCACCGGACGCGGTACCGAGCCGCCCGAGGTGATCGAGCGCCGTCTCGACGCCGCGAAGGTGGAACTGGCGGCCGAGCCCGAGTTCGACGAGACCCTGGTCAACACCTCCGTCGAGGACGTGGCGCGCGAGCTGCTAGCCTTGATGGACGTTGTGTGATCGTTTTCTAGATCTCATCCCAACTTTCGGAAGGCAGAGCGTGTCCTCTTCCATCACCGCGCCCGAGGGCATCATCAACCCTCCGATCGACGAGCTCCTCGAGGCCACCGACTCGAAGTACAGCCTCGTGATCTACGCGGCCAAGCGCGCCCGTCAGATCAACGCGTACTACTCGCAGCTCGGCGAGGGCCTCCTCGAGTACGTCGGTCCGCTCGTCGACACCCACGTCCACGAGAAGCCGCTCTCGATCGCGCTCCGCGAGATCAACGCGGGTCTGCTGACGTCCGAGGCCGTCGAGGGCCCGGCGCAGTAGTACTTTCAGATTGCAGTTTGCTTTTCCACAGGCCCGGCAGCGCGACTGTCGGGCCTGTGGTCTGCTCGGGGGTGCGGGGGTGCGGGGGTCGTCCCCCACTGTGATGCAGGATGGAGTCCTGGGTTCGAGGGATGGGAGACCTGGTGGACAAGCCGAGGGTCGTGCTGGGGGTCAGCGGTGGCATCGCCGCCTACAAGGCCTGTGAGCTGCTGCGGAGGCTGACGGAGTCGGGCCATGACGTGCGCGTGGTCCCCACCGCCTCCGCGCTGCACTTCGTGGGCGCGGCGACCTGGTCCGCGCTGTCCGGCCACCCCGTCTCCACCGAGGTGTGGGACGACGTCCACGAGGTGCCGCACGTCCGCATCGGCCAGCACGCCGACCTGGTCGTCGTGGCCCCGGCGACGGCCGACATGCTCGCCAAGGCGGCCCACGGCCTCGCGGACGACCTGCTCACCAACACGCTCCTGACCGCCCGCTGTCCGGTCGTCTTCGCCCCGGCCATGCACACGGAGATGTGGGAACACCCGGCCACCCAGGAGAACGTCGCGACACTGCGCCGCCGCGGCGCCGTCGTCATCGAGCCCGACGTCGGGCGCCTCACCGGCGTCGACACCGGCAAGGGGCGGCTGCCCGACCCCGGGGAGATCTTCGAGGTGTGCCGCCGGGTCCTCGCGCGCGGAGTGCGGGAGCCCGATCTCGCCGGCCGCCATGTCGTCGTCAGCGCCGGCGGCACCCGCGAGCCGCTCGACCCGGTCCGCTTCCTCGGCAACCGCTCCTCCGGCAAGCAGGGGTACGCCCTCGCCCGCACCGCCGCCGCGCGCGGTGCCCGGGTCACCCTCGTCGCCGCGAACACCGGCCTGCCGGACCCGGCGGGCGTCGACGTCGTCCCGGTCGGCACCGCCGTACAGATGCGCGAGGCGGTGCTGAAGGCGGCCGCGGACGCCGACGCGGTCGTCATGGCGGCGGCGGTCGCGGACTTCCGCCCCGAGAGCTATGCGACCGGGAAGATCAAGAAGAAGGACGGCAAGGAGCCGGACCCGATCGTGCTGGTGCGCAATCCGGACATCCTGGCCGAGATCTCGGCCGACCGCGCCCGCGACGGACAGGTGATCGTCGGCTTCGCCGCCGAGACGGACGATGTCCTGGCCAACGGCCGCACCAAACTCGCCCGAAAGGGCTGCGACTTCCTCGTCGTCAACGAGGTGGGGGAGCGCAAGACTTTCGGGGCGGAGGAGAACGAAGCGGTAGTGCTCGGCGCCGACGGCAGCGAGACGCCGGTGCCGCACGGACCGAAGGAGGCGTTGGCCGAAATCGTGTGGGACCTGGTGGCCGGGCGCCTGCGCTGAATGTTGCATTCATTTCACAGCACACTCGAACCTCAGTATTTGAGGCGTGGCGCCCCTGGCCAAGCTCGCTCGACATTGGGCAGAATGCCCGTGCCGCAGGTCACAGTGCCCCCGAGAATCGAGACGGGTGAGCCCGTGGCCGAGTGCGACCGATAAACTGTTCTCGGACGATGCCGGGCGCAGCCCCCGTCCCGTCCGCCAATGATCAGCCAGCAGCCGCTGCAACCTCAGGGAGCGTTGTGTCCCGTCGTCTCTTCACCTCGGAGTCCGTGACCGAGGGTCACCCCGACAAGATCGCTGACCAGATCAGCGACACCATTCTCGACGCGCTCCTGCGCGAGGACCCGACTTCTCGGGTCGCTGTCGAGACCCTGATCACGACCGGCCTGGTGCACGTGGCCGGTGAGGTCACCACCAAGGCGTACGCCCCGATCCCGCAGCTGGTGCGGGACAAGATCCTCGAGATCGGTTACGACTCCTCCAAGAAGGGCTTCGACGGCGCTTCTTGTGGCGTGTCCGTGTCGATCGGCTCGCAGTCCCCCGACATCGCCCAGGGCGTCGACACCGCCTACGAGTCGCGCGTCGAGGGCGACGAGGACGAGCTGGACAAGCAGGGCGCCGGCGACCAGGGCCTGATGTTCGGCTACGCGACGGACGAGACGCCGACGCTGATGCCGCTGCCGATCTTCCTGGCGCACCGTCTGTCGAACCGTCTGTCCGAGGTCCGCAAGAACGGCACGATCCCCTACCTGCGCCCCGACGGCAAGACGCAGGTCACCATCGAGTACGACGGTGACAAGGCCGTCCGCCTCGACACGGTCGTGGTCTCCTCGCAGCACGCGTCGGACATCGACCTGGAGTCCCTGCTGGCCCCCGACATCCGCGAGTTCGTGGTGGAGCCGGAGCTGAAGGCGCTCCTCGACGAGGGCATCAAGCTGGAGACCGAGGGCTACCGCCTGCTGGTCAACCCGACCGGCCGCTTCGAGATCGGCGGCCCGATGGGCGACGCCGGCCTCACCGGCCGCAAGATCATCATCGACACCTACGGCGGCATGGCCCGCCACGGTGGCGGCGCCTTCTCCGGCAAGGACCCGTCCAAGGTCGACCGCTCCGCCGCGTACGCGATGCGCTGGGTCGCCAAGAACGTCGTCGCCGCGGGTCTCGCCGCCCGCTGCGAGGTGCAGGTCGCGTACGCGATCGGCAAGGCCGAGCCGGTCGGTCTCTTCGTCGAGACCTTCGGCACCGCCAAGGTCGAGGCCGAGAAGATCGAGAAGGCCATCGACGAGGTCTTCGACCTCCGCCCGGCCGCGATCATCCGCGACCTCGACCTGCTCCGCCCGATCTACGCCCAGACGGCGGCGTACGGCCACTTCGGCCGCGAGCTGCCCGACTTCACGTGGGAGAAGACGGACCGGGTGGAGGCACTGCGGAAGGCTGCGGGGCTGTAAGGCTCGGCTTTCCCGGGGTTTTTCGAGGCCCGGCATCCCTGTGGGGTGCCGGGCCTCGGCGTGTTTCAGAGGTGGTCCGTTTCCTCCGGATCTTCCGGATCCGCCGGCGCGGCCGGGCCGGAGCCGTTGGCGGGCGGCACCATGGAGCGCACGCCGAAGCGGCGGCGTATCTCCTCGGCGGTCACCGCGTCGCGGGAGGCCACGGCCATCGCCACCTGGTCCGCGATGAGCGCGCCCTCATCCTCACCAGGGCGGAAACCCATCCTCCGGAAGAAGTCACCGAACACATCGGCGTGCGAGGGGGCGGGCTGCTCGGGCGGCGGCTCTTCCGCGTGGGGCACGTTCATCGTCCAGTTCCGCTCCGGTGCGAGAGGGAACGCCTCGGGGACGAGGTGTCGGAAGGGTTCGTCGACCTCCCGGTCGTTGGCCGCCGACGAGAGGCGGGCCAGCAGGCCGATGTCCTTGACGGTCTTCTCGACATGGTCGTCGTTCTTGGCCAGCCACCACACGACCGCGCTGCCTGTTGTCGTCAACACGTCGTTGCCGAGGTACTCGCGCTTGTTCTGCTCGTACTTGCGCTGGTGTTCCCACACGGCCTCGTCCTTGCGGATCGCCGCCAACCGGTCGAGGCGTTCCTGATCCTCGTCCTTGAGGGTCAGCTCGACGTCCAGCGCCATCGCGAGCACGTGCTCCCCGGAGTCCGGCGCCATGACGCCCAGAGCGGCGCTGAGCTGATGCTGCACGAGCGAACTTCGGAAGGGCGGCAGACCCGCGGTGATCGCACGTGCCCGTGCGAGGACGCATTCCGTGGCCAGCGCACCCGGATTGATCAGCTGCTCGTTCGCCAGTGGCTCCACCGGGCACCAGCGAACCCGCGCGGACATGAGGAGGTCGTAGTCGTCGAGAAGACTCGGCAGGGGCACACGGCTGATGAACAGCTCCTGGCGTTCCACCGGCGGAGGAGCCGGCAGGTCGATCAGCGAACCGGGTGGGAAGGGGTCGCTCCGACGGGTGCGAGTCGCGGAGTAGGCCACGACCGCCCACAGGCCGGACAGCAGCACAAGGGCGGCGATCCACATCCACGGAGCCAAGTCCAGGCACAGGCCGAGTATGACGACCAGCAGGCCGGTGATCAGGCTGAGGAAGGCCGTGACGGTCTTCTGGCCGGATGTCATGAGGAAGTTACCTCCAGGTCGGGTGGCCGCTGGTCGAAGTGCTTGCGCTGCGCGGCGGTGATGGTGTCGAGCAAAAGAGCGGCGAGCCGGGGAGACACGGCGCGGCGGGCCTCGGCGTAGATCCGGGTCAGGATCGGGTAGCGCAGGTCGGACGCGTCGACGAGGACGGTGACGGTGGCGTCGATGAGCGCCGGGGCGGTGGCCTCGTCAGCCGTGGACAGCCAGCGTGCGGCACAGGCGGCCCATTGCTCCGAGGCGGTCAGCGAGAAGGCCGACCGCCAGCAGAGGGTGAGCCATTCCCGGGTCGCGGGAGTGAGAAGGAAGTCGGACGGGAGCGTCGGAAGGCTGAGGAACAGGTCCGCGTCGGCACGGTGATGGCGTGAGGACTGCGTCGTTGCCAGCCGCGCCAGCAGTCGGCGCTGGAGCCGTCGGTCCCCGTCGACGTAACGGAGGAGCGCATCGCGAGCCACACCTGGGGGCGACTCCAGGCGGGCGAGGTGGTGGAGTCGTACGAGGGCGGGTTCCGGGTGATGGACCGACATCACCTTCTCGCAGACCTCGGCCAGCACCGCGCGGAGGCTGGCTGTGATGTGTGAGGTGCTCCAGCCGTAGATCATGGCGCGGAACTCACCGCCCGACCGCTCGTTCTCTACGCCTCGTTTGAGGAGGTGGGCGGCGGCCTGGACCTCGCTCGGCCGTGCCGATTCAGAGGTCCATGCCCTGACCAACTCGTCCAGTCGGCCGAACTCGCCTGTCTGCACACACAGATCCGTGAAGCGTTCGACGAGTGCGCCTCGATCAGCCGGATCAAGTTCGCGCAGCCTGACGGCCGTGCGGATCCATTTGCTCAGCAGGTCACGGACATCGGGGAGGTCGGTCCAGAAGTAGTGGCGTGCCGCCTCCGCGAAACCAGGGCTGGGGAAGTGGACGCGGCCATCCGGGCCGAGTCGGGCATTCGCCGCCTGGAGGCGGTCGGACAGACCTCGGTGCTCCAGCAGCGGTCGCTCGTCGTGTGCCGAACCGGCCACCTTCACCAGCTCGTTCGTGCCTCTGTAGACCGCTTCGGAGCGAGCGCGGTGCAGCAAGGCCGAGGCGAGCAGCAGGGCACGCTCGCGTCCTTCCTCCAGGCGCGGGACCAGGAGGGCGACCTCGTCGGCGCGGTCCGTCTGGGCGGAGAGGGCCTGCTCGCACCACGAGGCGAAGTCGCCGGGACCGCGCAGGGACGCGATGCGCTCAGCCAGCCGGGCCAGTTCGAGCATCGACGGATCGGTATTGAGGTACGTCTGCAGGGCTTGCGGTGTGTCGCGGCGCACCCATTCGTCCACGCCGAGCAGCCGTAGGTGACGGGTGAGTGCCTCCACGGCGTCCGGGCGGCCGATCTCCTTCCTGAGATGGGCGAAGTGGGAGGAGAGGGGGTCCATGGCCGCGTGCGGCAGGACGATGGCGAGGAACGCGCGCTTGCTGATCAATTCGTGGCGGAAGTCGGACAGTTCTGCCTGCACGGCGTGCCAGGTCTCGGCGTCCGCCCTGGACAGATCGAGCAGCATGCGGTCCTGTGAGCCGATGAGGTCGAGGGCGAGCCACCGACCCGAGCCCGACTCCGGCTTCTCCGGAGTGAGTTCGTGGTACGTGCCGTGGTCGCGGGGGAGTTCGCACAGCAGGACCTGGGCCGCCGCGCTTCTGCCGGTGCCTGGAGCGCCTTCCACGATGACGGTGTGCTCGCGGCGCAGGACGTCGAACGCGGCGTTGATGCCGGGCGGTCGCGCGAACTGGCGTTGCAGCGCGATGAGTTGGTCCTCCGCCACGCGGCGGGGCGTGACGGGCGGTGTGGCGAGGAACTGCGCCCCTGCGTTGTAGTTGTAGACGTCCCCGTATTGGGTGTTCACCTTCCGTCGCCCTCCTGGCGCCGGTCGCGGCGGAACGTCTGGTGGATGCCTCCGCTGTTGTCGCCCTCGACGTAGTTGCCGCCGTCGCCCATCCGCACGCTGCGTTTGCTGGGCCCGATGTGGACGACGCCACCGCTGAACGTTCCGGTCTGGACCGAGGAACCGCGGACGTCACCTGCCGTGTTGTGTGTGCCTGCCCCGGGTTCGGGGGTCAGCGGGGGTTCACGGTCGGCTTCGGCGAGTTCCGGCACCAGCCGGGCGAGCCAGTCGCCGAGCTGCTTCAGGTCGTACTCCTTGTTCCGGTCGTCGTAGCGCAGGCTCTGGCAGTCCGCGAGTTTCTGCAGAGGCCTGGGCAGGTCGTCCCGGACGGGACGCTCGGTCCTGCGGCCGATCAGAACGGGGATGACCCGGATGTCGCAGAGAAACGCCTCCTGGATCTCGCGGCTCACCCAGTCGGAGTCCTTGCCGAGGGCAGGGTGCTCGGCCCAGCCCGGGCCGATGAGAGCGAGGAGCACGCCGCTGCGGCGGACGCCGCGGATCAGATCGGAGTCGAAGGGTTCACCAGGCGCGATCGACTTGCTGGCACGGTAGATCCGGTCTGTGCCGAAGCGGTGGGAGAGCGCCTCTTCGATGGTGGCTGCGGCCTGGTCGCCGTCGCCGGAGCGGTAGTTGACGAAGACATCGGGCATGACGAGATCGACCTCTCTGCTGGACGGTTTGTCGGGGACGTGCGGCGACCCTGGAGCTAGGCTGCCGGGGCCAGGGCCGCCGTGAGTGGTGCGGCGATGGCCAGGTAGGACTGGTTGCGGGGGTGGCGGGCCAGGGTGCGGGCCAGGCGGCGTAGGTCCGTTCTGACGGTGGCCGAGGCGACGTTCGCGGTCAGGGGGAGGAGCCTGCCGGTCAGTTCGCAGGCGTGGTCGATCTCGCCGGCCAGCGCGTGGGCGAGGGCGCGTCGGACGCCGTAGCGGACCTCGGTGCGCCAGGAACCCGCCGGCACGCGGGCGCACTCCTGGTCCAGGATCTGGGCCCCCGCCTGTGGCCTGCCGAGGTCCACCAGACACCATCCGGTGATCATGGAGACGGGGTCGCTCAGGTGCGTCGGGCCCAGGATCGGAACCCCGGCCGGGCCGGGTTCCTTGCCGAGGAGCACGCGGGCCTGGTCGAGGCCGCGCATACAGGCACCGTGATCGCCGGCGATGGCGTGCCCCTGCGCGGCGCGCTGGGCCGCCAGGCCGCGGATGCGTGGGGGCAGGACTCCGGCGCGGGCGCCTTCGGCGAGGGCGATGGTGTCGGCGGCCTCGCCCCGGTAGTACGTGATCAGGGCTCGTCGTACGAGGGCGTACGAGGCCAGGTCCTCGTCTCCTGACGCGGCGGCGAGTTCCACGGCGTGCGCCGTCCAGCGCAGCGCGGCGCCCTCGTCGCCTGTCTCCTGCGCCAGCCACCCCGTGTACTCGGCGAAGCGCGCGGCCAGGGCGAGCAGCTCGCGGCCGGTCCGGGAGCCTGTGCGGGTGGCCAGCGAGGTCAGGGCGCGGGTCTGCTCGGCCAGGACCGGGACGAGAACGTCCGGGGGCGACATCTGTCCGATACGGCGGTAGTGGCTGAGCAGCGTCCGGTAGGTGCCCAGCAGGGTGTCGTCAACGAGGCCGGGCTGCCCGGCGGTGGTCGGCGGCGGTTCCGAGGCGCCGACGGCGAGGACCGAGGCGGCTCCCACAGCGATGACCTGCCTGCGGGACGGGGGTGAAGACCCATGGAGCGCGGTGGGCTCGGATTCCTCCAGGGTGGGCCACAAGGGCGGCGCTGCCAGGGACTCGCATGAGTCGTCTGTACGGCGGCCAGTGCGTCTGCGTGCGGGTTCGGTGGGGACCAAGGCGGCCAGTCGGCCTCCCGCATCGAGCGCGGCGTCGCAGAGGCGGGCCAGTTCGACGCCGGCCTGCTTGCGTCCTGTTTCGATCTTGCTGAGCTGGCCCTTGCTGTAGTGCACCGTCGCCGCGAGCTGCGTGAGAGTGAGCCCGGCCTCGATGCGGAGTCGGCGTAACTCGGCCCCGAACCCATGCGGCTGCTCCAGCACCTGGCCCCCCTCGTGCCGACGACGCCGATGCCCGGGCGTCCGGTCCCCTCAGCGTCGGCCGGGTGCGTGGCTCGGGCAAGGCGGTCGGCTGAGTTTCCCGTTTCCAGTTCTGATACCGAGTGCGGTGGCACGAGCAACGCGTGCGCGTGCACTGAGGCTGAATCGACGGGGGAAATGGCCGGTGGCGCGGACTTGCGCGGCCGGCTGACGGTGATCTCCGCGAAGAAGTGGACGGGCGGTCGCCGGAGGGCTGGGCTCGGTCGGATGTCAGTGGGGTTTGGTAAGAATGCTTGCGTGAGCAGCGGAGATGAGCGGGATGGTGGGCGGGGTGAGGGGGCGCCGCCTGAGCAGCTTGCGTTGATTCGGGAGAGTGTGCGGAAGGCCGAGGTGCCGCGGGCGAAGCCGCGGACCTGGCGGGGGGCCGCGCTCGCGAAGGAGCTGCCTGTCGCTCGGGTGCTGGTCGACAAAGGCGTGCTGCATCTGGATCGGTACTTCGACTACGCCGTGCCGGAGGAGCTCGACGCCGAGGCTCAGCCCGGGGTGCGGGTGAGGGTGCGGTTCGGGGCCGGGCGGGGGCGCGTGCGGGACGGGCGGCGTGAGGGTGGGGGGCTGATCGACGGGTTTCTTGTCGAGCGGGTCGCCGAGACGGATTACTCGGGGCCGCTGGCTGCCTTGGCGCAGGTCGTCTCGCCTGAGCCTGTGCTGAGTGAGGAGTTGCTCGGGCTGGCCCGTGCTGTCGCCGATCGGTATGCCGGGAGCCTTGCCGATGTGCTGCAACTCGCCGTGCCGCCGCGCAGTGCGCGGGCCGAGCAGCGGCCCTCTCCTGCGCCGATGCCGCCGCCTGCGGTGCCCGAGGTGGGGTCCTGGGCGCGGTACGAGCATGGGGGCGCGTTTCTGGAGGCGCTGGCGAGCGGGGGTGCGCCGCGGGCTGTGTGGAATGCGCTTCCTGGGGGTGAGTGGAGCGAGGAGATCGCTCGGGTCGTCGGTGCGACGCTGGCCTCGGGGCGTGGGGTGCTCGTCGTCGTGCCCGACGGGCGGGCCGTCGCGCGTGTCGATGCCGCGCTGACCGCGTTGCTGGGGGAAGGGCGGCATGCCGTGCTCACCGCCGATGCCGGGCCCGAGAAACGGTACCGGGAGTGGCTCGCGGTGCGGCGGGGCAGTGTGCGGGCCGTGGTGGGGACTCGGGCCGCCATGTTCGCTCCCGTGCGGGATCTTGGGCTGGTCGTGTTGTGGGACGACGGGGACGACAGCCACAGCGAGCCGCATGCGCCGCAGCCCCATGCGCGGGAAGTGTTGTTGCTGCGGGCCGCTCAGGACAAGTGCGGGTTCCTGCTGGGGAGCTGGAGTTGCACCGTGGAGGCGGCGCAGCTCGTCGAGAGCGGGTGGGCGCGGCCGCTCGTCGCATCGCGCGAGCAGGTGCGGGGGGCTGCGCCGCTGGTACGGACTGTGGGAGACGGGGACCTCGCGCGGGATGAGGCCGCCCGGGCGGCTCGGTTGCCGACGCTCGCCTGGCAGGCCGTTCGGGACGGGTTGCGGCAGGGGCCGGTGCTTGTGCAGGTGCCTCGGCGTGGGTACGTGCCGCGGATGGCCTGTGCCAACTGCCGGGCGCCTGCTCGGTGTCGGCACTGTTCGGGGCCCTTGGAGGGGCAGGAGGGTGTGGAGGCACTGCGGTGTGGGTGGTGCGGGCAGGAAGAAGCGGCCTGGCACTGCCCTGAGTGTGGTGGCTTTCGGCTGCGGGCGCAGGTCGTGGGGGCCCGGCGGACCGCGGAGGAGTTGGGGCGGGCGTTTCCCGCGGTGCCGGTGCGGACGTCCGGGCGGGAGCATGTGTTGGACACCGTTCCTGGGGCGCCTGCGCTGGTGGTGAGTACGCCGGGGGCCGAGCCGGTCGCCGAGGGCGGGTATGCGGCGGCCCTGCTCTTGGACGGGTGGGCCATGCTCGGGCGGCCTGATCTGCGGGCCGGTGAGGATGCGTTGCGGCGGTGGATCGCGGCGGCGGCGTTGGTGCGGCCGCAGGGGGCTGGGGGGACCGTGGTCGTTGTCGCCGAGCCGACGTTGCGGCCTGTGCAGGCGTTGGTGCGGTGGGATCCCGTCGGGCATGCGGTGCGGGAGCTGTCCGAGCGGGCCGAGTTGGGGTTTCCGCCGGTGTCGCGGATGGCGGCGGTTTCCGGGCCGCCGGAGGGGGTGGCGGCGTTTCTGGGGGCGGTGGAACTGCCGGGGGAGGCTGAGGTGTTGGGGCCTGTGCCGTTGCCGGTGACGGCTGTTCGGGGGGCTCGGCGGGTGGGGGCGCCGCCGGTGGGGGAGCGGTGGGAGCGGGCGTTGATTCGGGTGCCGCCGGGGAGGGGGGCGGCGTTGGCTGCTGCGCTCAAGGCTGCGCAGGCTGCGCGGATGGCTCGTGGAGGGGCTGGGGGGGAGGTTGCTGTTCGGGTGCGGGTTGATCCGCCGGATATTGGGTGACGGTTGTTTGCTTGCTGGGTGCGGGTTGGTGGTGGGGCACCCGGCCTTCGGCCGGGTTTGGGGGTTCCCACCCGCATCGCCCGTGCGGGTTTCGTTGTCGGGTGCGGGTGGCCCTTGTGGGGGTTGAGCGGTGTCGGCGTGTGCGGGTTTCGTCGGCGGGTGTCGGGTGCGGGGTGCGGGGCGGGGCGGGTTGGGTGAGCTGTGAGTTGTGCGAGCCGTTCGTAGTGTCCGGTGGGTGTGCCGTGGGTTGGGCGGGGTGCGGGCGGTGTGCGAGGGGCGCGGGTGGGGGCAGGTATGCGGCTGCCCTCCCGAGGGGGCGGGAGGGCAGGGGATGTGGGGTGGGGTCAGCCGTTGCGGGGGCCCGGGAAGGCTGTGGGTCTTACCTCTTCGCGTAGGGCCGGGCTGCCGGCCGTCGGCTGGGTCGGCATGGAGCGGGCCGCGGGGACAGTCGGCATCGTGGGCATACCGGTGTTGACGCCCACCGTGCGGGTCGTCGACGTGTCCGTCGCCCGCTCGGCCTCGGCCGTCGCCTGGGCCGCGGCGCGCCGTGCGCCGTAACGGCGGTGCACCGCCTGCTTGGTGACGCCGAGTGCCGAGCCCACCGCGTCCCAGGAGAAGCCCAGCGAGCGGTCGAAGTCGACCGCGGCCGTGACCAGGGTCTCGACACTGTCCCGCAGTTCCTGTGCGAGGCGCACGGTCGGAGCGGGGGCGCGTCCGTAGACGACGAAGCCCGTGGAGGGGCCGGAGCGGCGCGGGCGGTAGACGTTGCCCAACTGGGCGGTGAGCGTGCGCAACGCGTCCACCTGCCGGCGGACCCGCTCGATGTCCCGCACCAGCAAGTGCAGGCTGGCCCGAGCCTGGGCGTCGTGGGTTGCGTGGTCGGCCATGAACAAGCCTCTCGAACCGGCGTTGAAAAGGATCGGGCCGCAAGTGCGGCCCGTTGTGGTCAACTCTTTCTTGACCAACGCGTTTGCGCTCCGCTGGTCACGCAGTGGGGGCGTGGTGGCATATGCGTGCGCCGGGGAGGGGCGGTTCGCGCCTCGCAGGGTGCGGGCACCGCCGTAGGGGTCTTCACCGTCGGCGGGTTCGCGTCCGCGGTCATAGACTGGGGCGCTGCCCGGTCATCCGCTCGCCCGAGAGGCCCCAACCCACCCATGAAGCTCGTCTTCGCCGGTACTCCCGAAGTCGCCGTTCCCGCCCTGGACGCCCTCATCGCCTCCGGGCGGCACGAGGTGGCCGCTGTCGTCACGCGGCCCGACGCCCCCGCCGGGCGTGGCCGGAGGATGGTCGCGAGCCCGGTCGCGGAGCGGGCGGAGGAGGCGGGCATCGAGGTGCTGAAGCCCCTCAAGCCGCGGGACCCGGAGTTTCTGGAGCGGTTGAGGCAGATCGCGCCCGACTGCTGCCCTGTCGTCGCCTACGGCGCCCTGCTGCCCCGCGTCGCCCTCGACGTCCCCACACACGGCTGGGTCAACCTGCACTTCTCGCTGCTGCCCGCGTGGCGTGGGGCCGCGCCCGTGCAGCACTCCATCATGGCGGGCGACGAGATCACCGGTGCCTCCACCTTCCTCATCGAGGAGGGGCTCGACTCCGGGCCCGTCTACGGCACGGTCACCGAGGAGATCCGCGCCACCGACACCAGCGGTGACCTGCTCACCCGGCTCGCCTTCGCCGGCGCCGGGCTGCTCGCCGCGACCATGGACGGCATCGAGGACGGCACCCTGAAGGCCGTACCGCAGCCGAACGACGGCATCACGCTCGCGCCGAAGATCACCGTCGAGGACGCGCAGGTGGACTGGGCCACCCCGGCGCTGCGCGTCGACCGCGTCGTGCGCGGGTGCACGCCCGCTCCCGGTGCCTGGACCGTCTTCCGGGGCGAGCGGCTCAAGCTCATCCAGGTCACACCCGTGCCCGAGCGGACCGACCTCGCGCCGGGACAGCTGGCCGTCGGCAAGAACAGCGTCCATGTCGGCACCGGCTCCTACGCCGTCGAGCTGCTGTGGGTGCAGGCCCAGGGCAAGAAGCCGATGCGGGCCGCCGACTGGGCGCGCGGGGTGCGCATCGGTGAGGGAGAGGTCGTCGGCCGCTAGCGCGCTGACGTGGGGGACGTACGCTTGGTGCGTATTCCTTCCACACATCCGGAGCACCTTTTTCGTGAGCGACCAGCCCCGTCGGCCCGGCACGTCCGGCAAGCCCTACCGTCGGCCCAAGAAGGACCCCGTCCGCATCCTCGCCTTCGAGGCCCTGCGGGCCGTGGACGAGCGGGACGCGTACGCCAACCTCGTACTCCCGCCCCTGCTGCGCAAGGCGCGGGAGAAGGAGGGCCCCGACAAGTTCGACGGGCGTGACGCCGCGCTCGCCACCGAGCTGGTCTACGGGACGCTGCGCCGGCAGGGGACGTACGACGCCGTCATCTCCGCGTGCATCGACCGGCCGCTCCGTGAGGTCGACCCGCCGGTGCTGGACGTGCTGAGCCTCGGGGTGCATCAGCTGCTCGGGACGCGCATCCCGACCCACGCCGCCGTGTCCGCCTCCGTCGAGCTGGCGCGGGTGGTGCTCGGGGACGGGCGGGCCAAGTTCGTCAACGCCGTGCTGCGGAAGGTCGCGCAGGACGATCTGGACGGGTGGATCGCCAAGGTCGCGCCGCCCTACGACGACGATCCCGAGGACCATCTCGCCGTCGTGCACTCGCATCCGCGGTGGGTCGTGTCCGCGCTGTGGGACTCCCTAGGGGGCGGGCGCGCCGGCATCGAGGCGCTGCTCGCCGCCGACAACGAGCGGCCCGAGGTGACGCTCGTCGCCCGGCCCGGGCGGGCCACCACCGAGGAACTGCTGCGGGAGGAGGCCGCCGTCACCGGGCGCTGGTCGCCGTATGCCGTACGGCTGGCCGAGGGCGGCGAGCCCGGCGCCATCGAGGCCGTGCGGGACGGGCGGGCCGGGGTGCAGGACGAGGGCAGCCAGTTGGTGGCCATCGCCCTGGCCAACGCGCCGCTCGACGGGCCGGACGAGAAGTGGCTCGACGGGTGTGCCGGGCCGGGAGGCAAGGCCGCGCTGCTCGGTGCACTGGCCGCTGAGCGGGGGGCCATGCTGCTCGCCTCCGAGAAGCAGCCGCATCGGGCGGGGCTCGTGGCCAAGGCGTTGGCCGGTAATCCCGGGCCGTACCAGGTCATCGCAGCGGACGGGACGCAGCCGCCGTGGCGGGCCGGGAGTTTCGACCGGGCGCTGGTGGATGTGCCGTGCACCGGGCTGGGGGCGTTGCGGCGGCGGCCCGAGGCGCGGTGGCGTCGGCGGCCTGAGGATCTCGAGGGGTTCGGGCCGTTGCAGCGGGGGCTGTTGCGGACCGCGCTCGACTCCGTGCGGGTGGGGGGTGTGGTCGGGTACGCCACGTGCTCGCCTCACCTTGCTGAGACTCGGGCCGTTGTGCAGGACGTGCTCAAGCAGGTGCCGGATGCCGAGTTGATCGATGCGCGGCCTTTGTTGCCGGGGGTGTCGGATCTTGGTGAGGGGCCTGATGTGCAGTTGTGGCCGCATCTGCATGGGACCGATGCGATGTATTTGGTGCTGATTCGGAAGACAGCGCCGTAGGACGACAGCCGTAGGAAGGCAGCGCCGTAGGGGGTCGGGCCGTCGGGTCGGTGCGGGTTCGATGTGGCTTGGCGCGCAGTTCCCCGCGCCCCTAAGGGCGTTGTCCCACCGTCGTCTCCTCAGGCGCCGGCATCTCGGCTCCGTCTTCCTTCGACAGCCGGTGTGGCCACCACACCTTCGACCCCGCGTCCAGGAACAAGGACGTCACCAGCACCGACCGCACCACGAACGTGTCCAGGATGATGCCCAGGGCCACCGCGAAGCCGATCTCCGCGAAGGCGACCATCGGGAGGGTGCCCAGGGCGGCGAAGGTGCCGGCCAGGACCAGGCCCGCCGAGGTGATCACCGCGCCGGTTGCCGCGAGGCCGGTCACCACGCCGGGGCGGGTGCCCTGGCGGGCGGCCTCCTCGCGGATGCGGGTCGTGAGGAAGATGTTGTAGTCGATGCCGAGGGCGACCAGGAAGACGAAGACGAACAAGGGGAAGTCCGTCGACTCGCCCGCGTAGTCGAACACGTGCCTGAACGCGAGCGCGCTGAGCCCCAGGGCCGCCGCGAACGACAGGATCACCGTGCCGATCAGCAGCAGCGGGGCGATCAGGGCCCGCAGCAGGGCGCACAGGATCAGCATGACCACGACCAGGACGAGCGGGATGATCAGCTCGTTGTCATGAGCGGTGGCCTTGTCCATGTCGAGCAGGGCCGCCGTACCGCCGCCCACCTGGGCGTCGGCGTCCGGGATCGCGTGGACGGCGTCACGGACGCGTTCGACCGTCTGCTTGGCGGCCTCGCTGTCGGACGGGGCCGTCATCGTGGCCTCGAAGAGCACCTTGCCGTCGTACGACGGTTTCGCGCCCGGGGGCAGGCCCAGTGAGGCGGGGACGACGCCTCGGGTGCCGGCCACCGCCTCGCCCACCTGCCGTGCCTGCGCCTGGTTGCTGACGATGACCAAGGGGTCGCCGCTGCCCGCCGGGAAGTACCGCGCGGAGACCTCCTGGCCGACGATCGAGTCCGGTTTGCCGGTGAACGCGTCCGCGTTGCTGATGCCCTCCGCGCGCAACTGGATCAGGCCCAGGGAGCAGATCGCCAGGGCCAGCGCCGTGACGCCCCAGATCATGCGGGGGCGGCGGGCGATACGGCGTCCGGTGCGCGCCCAGATGCCGCGTTCCGTGGGGTCGGCCGAACCGAAGTGCGGGATCGCCGGCCAGAAGATCCAGCGGCCGCAGATCACCAGCAGGGCGGGGAACAGGGTCATCATCGCCAGCAGCGCGACCGCGACGCCGATCGCGGCGACCGGTCCGAGGCCTCGCGTCGAGTTCATCTCGGCGGCCAGCAGCACCAGCATGCTCAGGACGACCGTGGCGCCGGACGCGATCACCGCCGGGCCCGCCCGGTGCAGCGCCAGGGCCATGGCCTCGTGGCGGTCCTCGTGGCGTCGTAGCTCTTCCCGGTAGCGGGCCACCAGGAGCAGGGCGTAGTCCGTCCCCGCGCCGAAGACGAGGACCGTGAGGATCCCCGCGCTCTGGCCGTTGACCGTCAGGCCCGCGTGTTGCGCCAGCAGGTAGATGAAGGCCTGCGCGGTGAACAGGGCCGCGATCACCGACAGCAGGGGGACGACCAGGAGGGTCGGGCTGCGGTAGGTGATCAGGAGCATCACGATCACCACGCCCATCGCCGCCAGCAGCAGCGTGGAGTCGATGCCCTCGAAGGCCTTGGAGAAGTCCGCGGAGGTGCCGCCCGGGCCCGTGATGTGCACGGCGAGGCCGGCGCCGCCCTTGCCGGTGATGTCCCGGATGGAGTCGACCGCGGGGGCGATCTCCTCCCAGCCCTTCTCGTCCTGGGTGATGGGGATGTAGATCTGTGCCGCGCGCGGGTTCGTCTCACGGTCGTAGGCCGGGCCGCGGGTCTCGGCGCCGCGGACGCCGTGGTCGCGGAGCTCCTTGAGCTGCCGGGCGTCCTCCTGGATCTGTGCCTTGTCCTGGGTCGTGAGGCCGCTCTCGCGCGCGTAGATGACGACCGCGGGGATCTGCTCGGGCCTGAAGTTCTCGGAGATCTGGAGGACTTGGGTGGACTCGGCGGAGCCGGGCAGCCAGGAGGCGGCGTCGTTGTCCTGGGCGTCGGTGAGCTTGGAGGCGAGGGGTGCCGTCAGGAAGAGCAGCACCAGCCACAGCACCAGCACGACCCACTTGGCCCGCCGCCCGCACACCAGATGTGCGATGCCCCGGTTCTCGGTCATGGCCACCCCCGCAGCCGCTCGCCCGCACAGTCGGCGGACCAATATGGCACGTATCGTCCCGGAGCGACATCCGATGAACGGCTTGGGTCCGGACCGGCGCGAACATTCGTGCCCGGACGTGGGAGGCTTGGGCCATGGCCGTGCAGATCAACCCCAGCATCCTGTCCGCAGACTTCGCCCGCCTCGCGGACGAGGCGAAGGCGGTGGAGGGAGCCGACTGGCTCCACGTCGACGTCATGGACAACCATTTCGTCCCGAACCTCACGCTCGGCGTGCCGGTCGTAGAGTCGCTGGCCCGTGCGACGGACACCCCGCTGGACTGCCATCTGATGATCGAGGCCCCCGATCGGTGGGCGCCCCAGTACGTCGAGGCGGGGGCCGGCTCCGTTACCTTCCACGTCGAGGCGGCCGCCGCCCCCGTCCGGCTCGCCCGGGAGATCCGTGCCAAGGGCGCCCGCGCCTCCATGGCACTGAAGCCCGCGACGCCCATCGAGCCGTACGAGGATCTGCTCCCCGAGCTCGACATGCTGCTGATCATGACCGTGGAGCCGGGCTTCGGGGGACAGACGTTTCTCGACATCATGCTGCCGAAGATCCGCCGCACCCGCGAGTTGATCAGCAAGCACGGCCTCGAACTGTGGCTCCAGGTCGACGGCGGGGTCGCGGCCTCCACCATCGAGCGGTGTGCCGACGCCGGAGCGGACGTCTTCGTCGCCGGATCGGCCGTCTACAACGCGTCCGACCCGGCCGAAGCGGTACGTGCACTGCGCAACCAAGCGGAAGGGGCCACCGCCAAGGCGAGCTGGGCATGCGGCCACTGAGCCACAGGAACGTGAACGGCTCCCATCAGGGCTGATCAAGTCCGCCGGATCTGCAAGGATGAACGGCGAATCCAGAGTGTGAACAGCAGTGAGGAGATGGCCGTGTCGGGTATGTCGGCGGGCCGGTCAGCCATGCGGATGGGACCCGCTGAGCTGGTGCAGGCGGCGGCCATGGCCCGCCGCTTCTACCTCGAGGGCAAATCGAAGATCCAGATCGCCGAGGAGTTCGGCGTGAGCCGCTTCAAGGTGGCCCGGGTCCTGGAGACCGCCCTCGAGCGGGATCTCGTGCGTATCGAGATCCGCGTCCCGGCCGAGCTGGACGCCGAGCGCTCGGACGCGCTGCGCGCCCGGTACGGCCTCAGGCACGCCGTCGTGGTGGAGTCCCCGGCGGACGCCGAGGAGTCACCCGACCCCGAGAACCTCGGCGAGACGGCCGCCGACCTGCTCGGCGAGCTCGTCAACGAGGGCGACGTCCTGGGGCTCGCCTGGGGCCGGTCCACCATCCACATGGCGGCCGCCCTCGACCGGCTGCCGCCCTGCACGGTGGTGCAGCTGACGGGCGTGTACGACGCCGGGACCGCCGAGCGTGGCTCGGTGGAGGCGGTACGGCGTGCGGCCCAGGTGTCGGGCGGGGACGCCCACCCCATCTACGCGCCGATGCTGTTGCCGGACGCGGCCACCGCGGCGGCGCTGCGCAACCAGACCGGGATCGCGCGCGCATTCGAGTACTTCGACAAGGTGACCGTCGCCTGTGTGTCGATCGGCTCCTGGGAGCCGGGCATCTCCACGGTGCACGACATGCTGAGCGACGAGGAGCGGGCGCACTACGCCTCCCTCGGCGTCGCCGCCGAGATGTCCGCGCACCTCTTCGACGCCCAGGGGCGCCGGGTGGGCCGGGACCTGGGCGAGCGGTGCATCACCGTGAAGGCCGATCAGCTCCGCCGGATCCCCGAGGTCGTCGCGATCGCGGGCGGGGCCCGCAAGGCCATGGCGATCGACGCGGTGCTGCGCTCCGGTCTCGTCACCAGCCTCGTCACGGACACGTCCGCCGCCGATGTGCTGATGGCGGCGGGGCCGACGCCGAAGCCCGCGCTGAACCGGGCTGACCCGGACGGCCTCTGACGGAAGGTCGAGGGTGGGCGGCCGTGGCAGCGTGGAGCGCATGCTGCTGCGGTTCGTCTCCCGGGTGCTGTTGTGTGTGCTGGTGCTGGCCGGGTGCTCCTCCGGGACGGGCGACATGGCGACCGTCCAGGAGTCCCGGCTCCCGGTGCAGGCTCGTCAGACGCTCCAACTCATCGACGAGGGCGGGCCGTTCCCGTACGCCAAGGACGGTGCCGTCTTCGGGAACTTCGAGAAGCTGCTGCCCGAGCACCAACGCGGCTACTACCACGAATACACCGTTCCCACGCCGGGCTCACGTGATCGCGGAGCCCGGCGCATCGTCACGGGGGAAGGTGGGGAGATCTACTACACCGATGATCATTACGACTCGTTCAGGGTGGTGCTGAGATGACGGAGGTCGTGGTCACGCTGGACCTCGACGGGGTCACGGACAAGGCGGGTCTGATGGACCGCTGCGCGCGGGACCTGCGGCTGCCGGACTACTTCGGCCGCAACTGGGACGCCCTGGCCGACGTCCTGTCCGACCCGGGCGTCTGGCCCGCGGAAGCCGTCGAGGCGGGGATCGTGGTCGTCGTACGGCACTGGGAGGGGTACGCGCAGGCGCGGCCGGAGGAGTGGGCGGTCGCGCGCGAGGTGTTCTCGGAGGCTTCCGTGGCCTCTGTGGCGCTGGCCCTCGGAGGATCCTCCTAAGGCCCCTCTGACCTGCTTGGACGATCTGTCCGGGCATCGCATTCCGGTTGACATGGGACAATGAAGTACGTGCTCTTCCCCCTGGCTGACCTGTCCGGGGGCCACCTCTGATCGACTGGGATGTGCAGCACGTGCGTTTCCTCAACGACATCCAGCCCCCGTACGACCTGACGTACGACGACGTCTTCATGGTCCCGAGCCGCAGCGCCGTCGGTTCGCGGCAGGGCGTGGACCTCAGCGCCCCGGACGGCACGGGCACCACGATCCCGCTGGTCGTCGCCAACATGACCGCCATCGCCGGACGCCGTATGGCCGAGACGATGGCCCGGCGCGGTGGCCTCGTGGTCATCCCGCAGGACATCCCGATCGAGGTCGTCACCGACGTCGTCTCCTGGGTCAAGAGCCGCCACCACGTCCTGGACACCCCGATCGTGCTGGCCCCCCACCAGACCGTCGCGGACGCCCTCGCGCTGCTGCCCAAGCGGGCGCACAACGCGGGTGTCGTCGTCGACGAGGAGGGCCGTCCCGTCGGTGTCGTCACCGACCAGGACCTGACCGGCGTGGACCGCTTCACGCAGCTGGAGGTCGTCATGTCGCGCGACCTGCTGCTCCTGGACGCCGACATCGACCCGCGCGAGGCCTTCAACCGGCTCGACGCGGCCAACCGGCGCTACGCCCCGGCCGTCGACGCCGACGGCAAGCTGGCCGGCATCCTCACCCGCAAGGGCGCCCTGCGCGCCACCCTCTACACGCCGGCCGTGGACGCGAACGGCAAGCTGCGCATCGCCGCCGCCGTCGGCATCAACGGGGATGTCGCGGGCAAGGCCAAGCAGCTGCTCGACGCGGGCGTGGACACGCTCGTCATCGACACCGCGCACGGCCACCAGGAGTCGATGATCAGCGCGATCAGGACCGTACGGGCGCTCGACCCGCAGGTGCCGATCGTGGCCGGCAACATCGTCGCCGCCGAGGGTGTGCGGGACCTCATCGAGGCCGGCGCGGACATCATCAAGGTCGGTGTGGGCCCCGGCGCCATGTGCACCACCCGCATGATGACCGGCGTGGGCCGGCCGCAGTTCTCGGCGGTGCTGGAGTGCGCGGCGGAGGCCAAGAAGTACGGCAAGCACGTCTGGGCCGACGGCGGTGTTCGGCACCCGCGTGACGTCGCGATGGCGCTGGCCGCCGGTGCGTCCAACGTGATGATCGGGTCCTGGTTCGCGGGGACGTACGAGTCGCCGGGCGACCTCCAGCAGGACGCCAACGGGCGGCTCTACAAGGAGTCGTTCGGCATGGCCTCCGCGCGCGCGGTGCGCAACCGTACGTCCGAGGAGTCCTCGTACGACAGGGCCCGCAAGGCGCTGTTCGAGGAGGGCATCTCCACCTCCCGCATGTTCCTCGACCCGGCCCGTCCGGGCGTCGAGGACCTGGTCGACTCGATCATCGCGGGCGTCCGCTCCTCCTGCACCTACGCCGGTGCGGGCTCCCTCGAGGAGTTCGCCGAGAAGGCGGTCGTCGGCATCCAGAGCGCGGCCGGCTACGCGGAGGGCAAGCCGCTGCACGCCAGCTGGAGCTAGACGCTTCGCTGCTGTGCGGGGCCGTGCAACAAACGGGCGCCCGCATGCGATGAACGCAACGATCTTGCGCGTATGCGCAAAGTTGCTGCATTACGACCGTGATGCCCTGGCTCATAGGGTCATGCGCTGTACGTGGCGTGGCAGGGACCCCGCTCGGTGGTCCTTGCCCGCCGGTCCCCGCCGCGCCGATCGCAGCGACGAAGGAGTCAGCGCGTGCTCGACCAAGGCGCACCCCCGCACCACCGCACCACACCGTCCCCGGGTCTCGGTGCGCGCCTCATGCGGCGCAAACCCGTGGAACGCCTGGTCGCCGAGGGTGGCCAGGGCGAGGGCGGCAGTCTGCGCCGCACCCTCGGACTGTGGCAGCTGACCATGATCAGCATCGGTGCCACCCTCGGCACCGGCATCTTCGTCGTCCTGGGCGAGGCCGTGCCCAAGGCCGGCCCCGCCGTCACCCTGTCCTTCGTCATCGCCGGGCTGACGGCCCTGTTCTCGGCGCTGTCGTACGCCGAGCTCGCGGGCACCATCCCGGTCTCGGGCTCTTCGTACTCGTACGCGTACGCAACCCTGGGCGAACTGGTCGCCTGGGTCTGCGGCTGGTGTCTGCTGCTGGAGTACGGCGTCTCGGTCGCCGCCGTCGCGGTCGGCTGGGGCCAGTACCTGAACGAGCTGCTCGACGGGACCCTCGGCGTCACCATCCCGGACGCGCTGTCCGCCCCGCCCGGCGACGGCGGCATCTTCAACCTGCCGGCCCTCATCGTGGTCCTGCTCGCCATGGCGTTCCTTCTCGGCGGGGCGCGCGAGTCCGCGCGGGCCAACACCGTCATGGTCGTCGTGAAGATCGGCGCGCTGGTGCTGTTCTGCGCCATCGGCATCCAGGGCTTCCGCTCCGGCAACTACGCGCACTTCATGCCGCTCGGCATGGCGGGCGTCAGCGCGGCCGGGGCGACGCTGTTCTTCTCGTACATCGGCTTCGACGCCGCCTCCACCGCCGGTGAGGAGGCGAAGAACGCCCAGCGCGACCTGCCGCGCGCGATCATGCTGTCGCTGGTCATCGTCACCGCGCTGTACGTCCTCGTCGCGGCCGTCGCCGTCGGCGCGAAGCCCTGGGAGCGGTTCGGGGACTCCGAGGCCGCGCTCGCCCAGATCATGCGCGAGGTGACCGGACAGAGCTTCTGGGGGACCCTGCTGGCCGCCTGCGCGGTCATCGCCATCGCCAGCGTCGTCCTGACCGTGCTCTACGGCCAGACCCGCATCCTCTTCGCGATGTCCCGGGACGGGCTGGTGCCGAAGGTGTTCGGGCGCGTCCACCCGAAGACCGGCGCGCCGCGGGCCAACACGGTGATCGTCTCCCTGTTCTGCGGTGTCCTCGCCGCCGCGATCCCGCTGGGGCAGCTCGCCGACGCCACCAGCATCGGCACGCTCTTCGCCTTCGGGCTCGTCAACATCGCCGTCGTGGTGCTGCGCCGGACGCGTCCGGAGATGCCGCGCACCTTCCGGGTGCCGCTGTCGCCGGTGCTGCCGGTGCTGGGCCTCGGCTTCTGCGTCTGGATGATGGGCAGCCTGTCCGCCGTCACCTGGGTGGTCTTCGGAGTCTGGATGGCGGCCGGGCTCGTGTTCTACTTCCTGTACGGCCATCGCCGCTCCCGTCTCTCGACGACCGCAACGCCAGCAACGCCCGCATCACCCGTATCACCTGAGAGCTGAACCACCCACCGTGCTCAACGATCTCGACGAACGCATCGTCCACGCCCTCGCCGAGGACGCCCGCCGCTCCTACGCGGACATCGGGCAGATCGTCGGCCTGTCCGCGCCCGCCGTGAAACGCCGCGTCGACCGGTTGCGGGCCACCGGCGCGATCACCGGGTTCACGGTGCGGGTCGATCCGTCGGCGCTGGGGTGGGAGACGGAGGGGTTCGTCGAGATCTACTGCCGGCACAACACGTCTCCGGAGACGATCCGGCGGGGTCTTGAGCGGTACCAGGAGGTGGTGGCGGCGTCCACCGTCACCGGGGATGCGGATGCGATCGTGCAGGTGTTCGCATCTGACATGCGGCACTTCGAACGGGTGCTGGAGCGGATCGCCGGGGAGCCGTTCGTGGAGCGGACCAAGTCGGTGTTGGTGTTGTCGCCGTTGCTGAGGCGGTTCTCTTCGGGGGCGCCCGGGTAAGGGGTGGTCCGGTTGTGGGGCCGGTGCGGGTGGTTCGTGGCTTGTCGGCCACAACGCACCCGCACCCGGCGACGAAACCGCACCCCCCGAGCTCTACTCCGCGGTCTTCCGCGCCAGCGCGTTGTTGTCCATCGAGTTGTGGACGCTGAAACTCACCGCGTCCGAGCGATAGCGGTCGTCCGACCACTCCACCGGGCGGCCCTCCCGGGTCGTCGTCACGCGGCGGACGCGGAGGAGGGGACTGGTGCGGCGGACGGACAGGAGGTCCGCGTCCTGCGCGCCCGCCGCCACCGCGTCGATGACATGCTCGCCGTACGCGAAGACCAACCCCGTGTCGTCGTACAGGCGTTGGGTGACGGACGGGCAGTCCGGCTCGATGATCTCGACCGCCGGGGAGATCCAGTCGGCGTACACCGTCCGTTCCAGGAGCACCGGTTCGCCGTCCAGGCCGCGGACCCGCAGGACGTGCAACACCGGCGTGCCCGCGCGCAGTTGGAGGCGCACGGCGTCCTCGGCGGTGGCCGGGTGGTACTCCTGCGCGATGACAAGTCCCGTGGCCTCGCGGCCCATTGCCCGCGCCCACTGGGCGAAGCTGCGCAGTTCTGCGAAGCTCTGGCTGCGGCGGCTGGCCAGCACCACGCGGCGGGCGCCCTGGCGGGAGCCGATGAGCCCCTCGGCGGTCAGCGCCGCGACGGCCTGCCGGACCGTGCCCCGGGAGACTCCGTAGTGGGCGGCGAGGTCGGTCTCGGCGGGCAGCCGACTGCCGACCGTGTACTCCTCGCGGTCGATCGCCCGGCGCAGTTCGTCGGCGATCTCTTCGTGTCGCGCCGCCATGCTTCCCCTCTGAGTCGAATGCTGTGCACAGCGTGACCAGCGTAGTCGACAACCGGCGGAGACCGGAGGGGGCTCTGATTGGCCGGGAATTCAGCGGTCAGGGTTTCTTCAGTGTTTACGAAGACGACACCAGCGGCAGCCTTACTGGGGCCAACTTGTTCAGACAAGTTCTTAACGCCTTGGAGAAGCCGTGACCTTGTCCCTGCCGAGAACCGCCGCCCTCGGTGCCATAGCCGCGCTCACCCTGAGCGCCTGCGGCGCCGCCCCCGACACCGCGTCCACCACCGCCGACGGCAAGAACGCCGCCACCGCCACCTCCGCCGCCGACTTCGGCGGACTCGACGCCCTCGTCAAGGCGGCCAAGAAGGAGGGCAAGCTCAACGCCATCGCCCTGCCCCGCGACTGGGCCAACTACGGTGCGCTCATCGACGGGTTCGAGAAGAAGTACGGCATCAAGATCGCCGTCGAGAACCCCGACGGCGCCAGCCAGGACGAGATCAACGCCGTGACGTCGCGCAAGGGCCAGGACCGCGCCCCCGACGTCCTCGACCTCGGCGCCTCCTTCGCGCTCAGCGCCGCCCAGCAGGGGCTCCTCGCGCCCTACAAGGTCGCCTCGTTCGCCGACATCCCCGCCGGGCAGAAGGACGCGCAGGCCCGCTGGTACAACGACTACGGCGGCTACATCTCCATCGGTTGCGACGCCAAGCGCGTCAAGACCTGTCCCACCACCTTCGCCGACCTGCTCAAGCCGCAGTACAAGGGCCAGGTCGCCCTCAACGGCAACCCCACGAAGTCCGGTTCGGCCTTCGGCGGCGTCTGGGCGGCCGCGCTCGCGAACGGCGGCTCCTTCGACGACATCCAGCCCGGCCTCGACTTCTTCAAGAAGCTGAAGGGCAACGGCAATTACACGCCCGTCGAGTCCACCCCGGCCACCGTCGAGAAGGGCGAGACGCCGATCAGCATCGACTGGGACTACCTCAACGCCGGGTACGCCGACGAGTTCAAGTCCAAGGGCGTCGACTGGAAGGTCACCGTGCCGAGCGACGGCCAGTTCTCCCAGTACTACTCCCAGGCCATCAACAAGGACGCCCCGCACCCGGCGGCCGCCCGCCTGTGGCAGGAGTACCTCTACAGCGCCGAGGGCCAGAACCTGTGGCTCAAGGGCTACGCCCGCCCGGCCCTGATGACCGCCCTGGAGAAGGCCGGCACCCTCGACAAGAGCGCCGCGGCCAAGCTCCCGAAGGTCTCCGGCACGCCCTCCTTCCCGACCGAGGCCCAGCAGGACAAGGCCAAGACGGTCCTCGGACAGGGCTGGGCGAAGGCCGTCTCCGGATGACGGCCACGCTCCCGCGGGTCGACACGGCGCCCGCCGCTGCGGTGAAGCGGCGGCGCCGGTCGCTCGGCTGGGTCGCCGTCGTCCCGCTGCTCGCCTTCACCGCGGTGGCCTTCGGACTGCCCGCCTGGGCGGTCCTCGACGGCGCCTTCACGGTCAAGACCACCGGCGCCTACAGCACGGCCAACCTGACCGCCTCGCTGCAGGGCGCCTACCTCACCGCGCTCGTCGGCAGCGTCAAGCTGTCCGCCGTCTCCGCCGCCCTCGCCACGCTCCTCGGACTGCCGCTCGCCCAGGCCGTCGTCACCTCCCGGTACCGCGCGCTGCGCGAGGCCGTGCTGACCGCGTCCGGCGTCCTCGCCAACTTCGGCGGCGTCCCGCTCGCCTTCGCCTTCGTCGCCACCCTCGGCAACGCCGGCGTGCTGACCCGTCACCTGGGCCTCACCGACAAGGGCTGGGACCTCTACAGCTTCTGGGGACTGGTCGTCGTCTACCTCTACTTCCTCATCCCACTGATGGTCCTCACCATCACTCCCGCCCTGGAGGGGCTGCGCGTCCAGTGGCGCGAGGCCGCGCAGAACAACGGGGCGACCAACACGCAGTACTGGCTGCACGTCGCCCTGCCCGTCCTGCTGCCCACGCTCCTCGGCGGCTTCGTGCTGCTCTTCGGCAGCGCCTTCGCCGCCTACGCCACCGCCGCCGCGATCGTGGGCAGTTCCGTCCCGCTGATCACCCTCCAGATCGCCGACGCCCTCTCCGGCAACGTGCTCGTCGGCCAGGAGAACGTGGCGCTCGCCCTCAGCCTCGACATGGTCCTCGTCGCGGGCCTCGTCATGGCGGTGTATCTGCCCCTGCAGCGGAGGAGTGCGCGATGGCTCGCCTGAACCTGTGGCGGTGGGGCGTGTTCGGCCTCGCCGGGCTGTACTTCCTGGTGCCGCTGGCCGCCTCCGTCGTCTTCACCGTCGACGTGCCGGGCCAGGGCCTCACCGTCGACGCCTACACGCAGATCGTCTCCACCGGCGGCTTCGGCTCCAGTCTGCTGCTCTCGCTGGAGCTGGCCCTCGCCACCATCGCCGTGGTCCTGCTGCTGATGGTGCCCGCCATGGTCGCGCTGCGGCTCGGCGCGCCGAAGCTGCGGCCGGTGGTCGAGGTGGTGTGCTCGCTGCCGCTGGTCGTGCCGCCGATCGCGTTCGTCGCCGGCATCGTCACGGTCCTGAAGTGGGGGCCCGAACATTTGTCCCGCACCCCGCTGTTCCAGACCTTCGTGGCGATTCAGAACCCCGACTTCCCGGTCGTGCTCGTCCTGGCGTACGTCGTGATGGCGCTGCCCTTCGTGTACCGGGCGCTGGACGCCGGACTGCGCGCGATCGACGTCCCCACCCTCGTCGAGGCCGCCCGCAGCTGTGGCGCGAGCTGGCCGCAGGCCCTGGTCCAGGCCGTGCTGCCCAACCTGCGCGGCGCCCTGCTCAACGCCTCCTTCCTCACCCTGGCGCTGGTGCTCGGCGAGTTCACCGTGGCCCAGCTGCTCGGCTTCCAGCCCTTCGCGGTGTGGATCGTCAACGTCAGCGGCTCACAGGCCCAGATGTCCGTCGCCGTGTCCGTGATGAGCCTGCTCGTCACCTGGCTGCTGCTCCTCGTCCTGGCCGGCTTCGGCGGGCGCTCCCGAACCACCTCCCGGGGTTGAACCATGAAAACGAACGAGAACGTCGCCGCCGTGATCACCGCGGAGAAGGCAGCCACCGTCGAGTTCCGGGGCCTCAGAAGGGAGTTCGGGCCCACGGTCGCGCTCGACGGCCTCGATCTGACCGTCCGCCCCGGTGAGCTGGTCGCCCTGCTCGGCCCGTCCGGCTGCGGCAAGACCACCGCCCTGCGGATGCTCGCCGGCTTCGAACACCCCGACTCCGGCGAGGTGTTGGTGGACGGCGAGGACGTCACCCGGGTCCCGGCCCACCGGCGTGACGCCGGGATGGTCTTCCAGTCGTACAGCCTCTTCCCGCACCTCGACGCGGTCGACAACGTGGCCTTCGGGCTGCGCATGCGCGGGGTGCGTACCGGTGAACGGCGGGCGCGTGCCGCCGAGTTGCTGGAGCTGGTCGGTCTCGCCGACAAGGGCGGGCGCTATCCGCACCAGCTCTCCGGCGGCCAGCAGCAGCGCGTCGCGCTGGCCCGCGCGCTCGCTCTGCGGCCCCGTGTGCTGCTCCTCGACGAGCCGCTGTCCGCGCTCGACGCCAAGGTGCGGCTCACGCTGCGCGAGGAGATCAGGAGGCTCCAGCAGGAGCTCGGCATCACCACCCTGTTCGTCACCCACGACCAGGAGGAGGCCCTGTCCATGGCCGACCGGGTCGCCGTCATGCACGCCGGGAAGCTCGAACAGTGCGCGGCACCCGCCGAGTTGTACGGCCGGCCCGCCACGGCCTTCGTCGCCGAGTTCGTCGGGACCATGAGCCGGATTCCTGGCCGGGTCTCCGACGGCATGGTCGACGTGCTCGGGCAGCGGCTGCCGGTCGACGGCACGGCGCCGCAGACCGGTGAGGTGGACGTGCTGGTGCGGCCGGAGGCCGTCCGGGTGAGCGCCGACGCGGACGGCAAGGCCCGCGTGCTCGCCACCTCCTTCCTGGGCGCCGCCGTACGCGTCACCGTGGGCCTCGCCGACGGCAGCGAGGTGAAGGCCGACCTTCCTGCCCACGAGGCCACCGATCTGGCCGCCGGTTCCGCCGTGAACGTGTCGCTGCCCGAGCGGCCGGTACTGGTCGCGGAACGTATCGCATGAAAGAGACCGAGATGCCCCGACTCCCGCTCCAGGCCGTCCTGTTCGACATGGACGGCACGCTCGTCGACACCGAGCGGCTGTGGTGGGAGGCGGTGGAGCGGGTCGCCGGACGGGACCTGACCGAGGCGGACCGGGCCGACGTCCTCGGCCGCCCCGTGGAACACACCGCCGGCTGGCTGTCCGCGGCCACCGGCGCCCCGGCCGCCGACCTCGCCGACACCCTCCACCAGGAGTTCGCCGACCGCGTCCGCACCGGTGTCGTACCCCGCCCCGGCGCGCTCGACCTGCTCGACGCGCTGGCCCGCGAGGGCGTGCCCACGGCCCTGGTGACCGCGTCCCCTCGATCGGTCACCGACACCGTGCTCGACGTGCTGGGCACGGACCGCTTCGCCGTCTCCGTCACCGCCGACGACACCGACCGCACCAAGCCCGACCCGGACCCGTATCTCGCCGCGTGCCAGGCGCTCGGCGTGGACCCCTCGGGATGCGTCGCCGTCGAGGACACCGCGACCGGCGTCGCCTCCGCCGAGGCGGCCGGCTGCACGGTGCTCGCCGTGCCGTCCCTCGCCCCCATCGAGGCGGCACCCGGCCGCACGGTCGAGGCCAGCCTGGCCGGGGTGACCCCGTCGGCACTGCGGGCGCTCCTCACCTCCTGAGCGCCGAATTTCACTGGGCAGCAGGCCCGCGAGTGTCTAGCATCGGTGTCATGACCTGGCGACATTGATCCATCAGCCGTGCCTCCCGAGGGCCGCCTCGGACGCCGTACCGACGACGTCCGAACCGCCCTTCCGGGAAGGCCCCATGACACTCTCACCCGCACGTGTGCCCGCGACCGGTGTCCGTCGGCTGACGCGCACGCTGTACGGCTACGCGTTCCTCGACGACTTCGTGCTGCTCTACCCCGTGTACGCACTGCTGTTCGCGGACACGGGCATGTCGCTCTGGCAGATCTCCTCGCTCTTCGCCCTCTGGTCGATCACGGCGGTCGTCCTGGAGGTGCCCTCCGGCGCCCTCGCCGACGCCGTCTCCCGACGGCTGCTGCTGTGGGTCGGCCCGCTGTTCAACGCCGGCGGCTTCGCGCTGTGGGTGATCGTCCCGGCGTACTGGTCCTTCGCCCTCGGCTTCGTCCTGTGGGGCGTCGGCGGAGCGCTCTGCTCCGGTTCGCTGGAGGCGCTGGCCTACGACGAACTGGAGCGGCTCGGGGCCGCCGACCGGTACGCGCGCGTGATGGGACGGGTCCGGGCGGCGCGGCTGGCCGCCACCATGGCGTCGATCGGGCTGGCCGGACCGGTGTTCGCGCTGGGCGGCTATCCGCTGGTGGGCGCGGCGAGTGTCCTCGCCTGTGTGCTGGCCACCGTCGTGGCGACCCGGCTCCCCGAGCACCGCGCGGGACGGGAGTCCGGCGGCGACGGCTGGTGGGTGACCCTGCGGGCCGGGCTCGGGGAGGCGCGCGGGAACCGTTCCGTCCGGGGTGCCCTGCTGCTGATCCCGGCCGTCGCCGCGGTGTGGGGCGCGCTCGACGAGTACACCCCGCTGCTGGCCCGCGACACCGGCGTCGCCGAGGAGACCGTCCCCTATCTGATCCTGCTCGTCTGGACGCTCGTCACCGCGGCGAGCCTGCTGACCGGGCCCGCCGAACGCCTCGGCGACACCGGCATGGCCTGGCTGCTGGCGGGCTCCGCGCTGGCGATGGCCGCCGGCGCCGCCGTCCGCACCCCGGCCGGCATCGCGCTCGTGGGCCTCGCCTTCGGAGGTTTCCAGCTGGCCGAGATCCTCGCCGACGTACGCCTCCAGCACCGCATCGACGACGCCCGCCGGGCCACCCTCACCTCGGTGGCGAGCCTGGGCACCGAACTCCTGACGGTCGTCACGTTCGCGACGTACGCCCTGCTCGGCGCGCGGGCCGCGCACAGCACCGTCTTCGTGATCCTCGCGGTGCCCTACCTGGTCACCGCCCTGGTCCTCGGCGGCCGACGCAACGAATCGCCGCCGAAGCCGCCTCGCGCGCAATGAACCGCTCGGCGGCGCGCAACGGCTCCTTCTTGTCGGGCCTGGTCAGGCGCCCGTACCGTCTAGAGGGCCGTCTGGATGCCCCCGCTGCCCCCCTCGGAGGGGCTCCTGGGCGGCCCCCGCAACCACCCCTTCCGCCCGGTGAGGATCACGCATGCGCACCGCCCTGCTCCAGAGCTCCGGCCGCCCCGGCTCGGTCGACGGGAACCTCAAGGTCCTCGACGAGGCCGCGGGCCGTGCCGCCGCAGCGGGCGCCGGGCTGCTGACCGCGCCGGAGATGTTCCTCACCGGGTACGCCATCGGCGGCGACATCGCCCGCCTCGCCGAGCCGGCCGACGGGGAGGCCGCGGACGCGGTCGCGGAGATCGCCGCGCGGCACGGGGTGGCCATCGCGTACGGATACCCCGAGCGTGCCGAAAGCGCGGTGTACAACTCCGCCCAGCTCATCTCCGCCGACGGCACCCGTCTCGCCAACTACCGCAAGACCCACCTCTTCGGCTGCTTCGAGCGCGACCACTTCACGCCGGGCGAGCGGCACGTCGTACAGGCCCAGCTGAACGGTCTGACCGTCGGCCTGCTGATCTGCTACGACGTCGAGTTCCCGGAGAACGTGCGGGCGCACGCGCTGGCCGGCACGGACCTCCTCGTCGTCCCCACCGCCCAGATGCACCCGTTCCAGTTCGTCGCCGAGTCGATGATCCCGGTGCGGGCCTTCGAGAACCAGATGTACGTCGCGTACGTCAACCGGGTGGGCCAGGAAGGGGAGTTCGAGTTCGTCGGGCTCTCCGTCCTCGCCGGCCCCGACGGGGTCGCCCGGGCCCGGGCCGGACGCGAGGAGCAGCTGGTGTTCGCGGACGCCGACCCGGCCTTCCTCGCCGCCTCCCGCGAGGCCAACCCGTATCTGCGGGACCGGCGTCCCGAGCTCTACGTCTGAACACGCCCGCAGTCTTCGCAGCATTCGCAAGGAGTCCGTACCCCATGACGTCCACGGTGCCCACCGCCGTCCAGCACGCCGACGATCAGCAGCCGCCGATCACCATGTTCGGCCCGGACTTCCCGTACGCGTACGACGACTTCCTCGCCCACCCGGCGGGCCTCGGCCAGATACCGGCGACCGAGCACGGCACCGAGGTCGCGGTCATCGGCGGCGGGCTGTCCGGCATCGTGGCCGCCTACGAGCTGATGAAGATGGGCCTGAAGCCGGTCGTCTACGAGGCCGACCAGATCGGCGGACGGCTGCGGACCGTCGGCTTCGAGGGCTGCGACAGCTCCCTGACGGCCGAGATGGGCGCGATGCGCTTCCCGCCCTCCTCCACCGCCCTCCAGCACTACATCGACCTGGTGGGACTGGAGACCCGGCCGTTCCCCAACCCCCTTGCCGAGGCGACCCCTTCGACCGTCGTCGACCTCAAGGGCGAGTCGCACTACGCCGAGACCATCGACGACCTGCCGCAGGTCTACCGCGATGTCGCCGCCGCCTGGAACAAGTGCCTCGAAGAGGGCGCCGACTTCTCCGACATGAACCAGGCCATGCGTGAGCGGGACGTGCCGCGCATCCGCGAGATCTGGGCGAAGCTCGTCGAGAAGCTCGACAACCAGACCTTCTACGGCTTCCTCTGCGACTCCGAGGCCTTCAGGTCCTTCCGGCACCGCGAGATCTTCGGCCAGGTCGGCTTCGGCACCGGCGGCTGGGACACCGACTTCCCCAACTCCATCCTGGAGATCCTCCGCGTCGTCTACACCGAGGCCGACGACCACCACCGCGGCATCGTCGGCGGCTCCCAGCAGCTGCCGCTGCGGCTGTGGGAACGTACGCCGGAGAAGATCGTCCACTGGCCCTACGGCACCTCGCTGGCGCAGCTGCACGCGGGCGGAGAGCCCCGGCCCGCCGTGACCCGGCTGCACCGCACGGCGAACAACCAGATCACGGTCACCGACGCGAACGGCGACATCCGCACCTACAAGGCGGCCGTCTTCACCGCCCAGTCCTGGATGCTGCTCTCGAAGATCGCCTGCGACGACTCGCTCTTCCCGATCGACCACTGGACCGCGATCGAGCGCACCCACTACATGGAGTCGAGCAAGCTCTTCGTGCCCGTCGACCGGCCGTTCTGGCTGGACAAGGACGAGGAGACCGGGCGGGACGTCATGTCGATGACCCTCACCGACCGTATGACGCGCGGGACTTACCTCCTCGACGACGGCCCGGACAAGCCCGCCGTCATCTGCCTCTCCTACACCTGGTGCGACGACAGCCTGAAGTGGCTGCCGCTGTCCGCGAACGAGCGGATGGAGGTCATGCTGAAGTCGCTCGGCGAGATCTACCCGAAGGTCGACATCAGGAAGCACATCATCGGCAACCCAGTGACCGTGTCCTGGGAGAACGAGCCCTACTTCATGGGCGCGTTCAAGGCCAACCTGCCCGGCCACTACCGCTACCAGCGGCGCCTGTTCACCCACTTCATGCAGGACCGGCTGCCCGCCGACAAGCGCGGCATCTTCCTCGCCGGCGACGACATCTCCTGGACGGCCGGCTGGGCCGAGGGCGCGATCCAGACCGCGCTGAACGCGGTCTGGGGCGTCATGCACCACTTCGGCGGCACCACCGACGCGACCAACCCGGGCCCGGGTGACGTGTACGACGAGATCGCGCCGGTGGAACTGCCGGAGGACTGAGCCTCTGCGGGAGGCTAGATCCCGGCCGCGCGTGCCTTCTCGTACACCTCCGCGGCGACCTCCTTGAACTCCTGCGCGTCCCGCACGGAGCTCTGGATCTCGACGAGGATCTCGTCCAGGCCGACCTCGGCATGCGCGACCAGGTCCTCGACGATCTGGTCGACGCTGCCCTGGAAGGGGGCGCGGTCGGCACCGGAGTGACCGGCCGCCGAGTACCGGGTGTTGACGCGTACGACCGTCTGGATCGGTTCCGTGCGCCCGCGCTCGGCGGCCAGTTCCTGGAGGCCCTGCCACTGCGCGGCCAGCGTCTCGGCGCCCGTCCCGACCGGCATCCAGCCGTCGGCGTGGTCGACGAGGCGCCGCTGCGCCTTCTTCGACATGGCCGGCAGCAGGATCGGGATCGGCCGGGCGGGCTTGGGGCCCACCACGGCGGACGCGATCTTCGTGAGCCGTCCGTCGTACGCCACCGGGTCCGGGCCCCAGACCGCGCGGCACACCTCGATCAGCTCGTCCAGGACCTGCCCGCGCTCCTCGAAGGGGCGCACGGACGCGGCCGCGTACTCGTCGAGGGACCAGCCGGTGCCGAGGCCGGCGACGACCCGGCCGCCGCTCGCCGCGTCCAGCGAGGCGAGGGACTTGGCGAGCTGGAACGGCACGTGCAGCGGGGCGACCAGCACACTGGTGCCGAGCCGGGCCCGCTCGGTCACCGCGGCGGCCAGGGTGAGGGTGACCAGCGGGTCGGCGACCCCGCGATACGCCTCCGGCCAGGGCAGGCCCTCTATCCCGTACAGGCCCTGCGTGGCCGGCTCGGGGAACAGGGCGCGCTCGTACACCCACAGGCTGTCGTAGCCCGTCGCCTCGGCGGCGCGGGCCACGTCGGGGACATCGCGGCCGAGGTCGTACTGCTTGTTCTGGGGGAGTCCGAGTCCGAGCCGAGTCGCCATTCCTGCTCCTTTGCACGGGATGCCTGTCTGTCGAACGTACAACGTTCACAGAGCAGTTCGGGGGCCTCGGGCGGGAGAGTGGCCTGATCAGTCCGGTAGTGGCGTGAGCAGCATGCGTCCCGCGAATCCCACCGCCGTGTCCAGGCGTTCCGTGAACTCGGCCGCCACGTCGGGCAGTCCGCGCAGCGCCCACAGCGCGCGGGCCGCCGTCCAGGTGGCGTCCCGCGCCCGCTCCAGGCTCCATGCGCCGAGCAGATGGGTGAGCGGGTCGGCGATCTGGAGCAGGTCGGGACCTGGCATCAGATCTTCGCGGATGCGCTCCTCCAGCGAGACGAGGAGATCACCCACGCGGTCGAACTCGTCCTCCACGTCGACGGGTTCGCAGTCGAGCGTACGACAGGTGTCCACGACGGCCAGCGCCAGATCGTGCCCGATGTGCGCGTTGATGCCCGCGAGCGCGAACTGCAACGGGCGTACGCCCGGATGCCGGCGGAACTGGAACAACGGCCGCCAGCAGGCAGGCGGACGCCGGTCGCGGGCCACCGCGTCGACCGCCCGCAGATACCGCTCCGCGAACCGCACGTCCAGCGTGATCGCGGCCCGCGCGTCCGCGAACCGGCCGCTGTCGACGCTCCGGTCGACGGCCTCCGTGACGGCGAGGTAGACGCGGTTGAACACCGCGATCCCGTCCCGTTCCGGAAGGGCCTCGTCCAGGGCTCGCATCCGGTCGACGACGGTGTCGACGGGAGTGGTGAAGTGCTCCAACTGCGCCATGCACGCAGGGTCCCAGGCCTAGGCTGACCGGAGTGGCGGCGGGCCCGACGCTTCCCCAGAACGGGGGAACGCGCCCGGCGTGGGGGAGGGGATCAGCGAGTGTCGGGCTCACGTGCGCGTCGCCTGGCCGAGCGCCGGGCGGAGCGGCGGCGTGCCGCGCGGCGCAACGGCATGGTCGCCGCGGCCTCCGTCGTGGTCGCCGTCGGCACCGCGACCGGGATGGTGTCCGCGCTGGACGACGGGCGCGGCTCGAACGAGGCCCGTCCCGAGGTGACGAAGTCACCGACGCTGGACATCCGGCCGCCCGCCCCGTCGCCGTCCCCGTCCCCTTCGGTGACCACCGGGTCGGCGTCCCCGTCGGCCGCCCCGAGGAAGCAGACGAGCCCCGCGCCGACGAAGACCGAGAAGAAGCAGTCGCCCGTGCACACCGCCGCACGCCTGTACCGCCACCCCGACTCCCAGGTGCTCGACTGGGTCCGCGACCACGCCGGCGACCCCCGGCGCGACGTCATCGCGTCCCGGATCGCCGACCAGCCGGCGGCCGTCTGGTTCGCCGAGTACGCCCCGGACACCATCACCGCGGAGGTCAGGGCCGTCACCGCGGGCGCCGCGGCCCAGGGCCGGGTGCCCGTCGTCGTGGCGTACACCATCCCGGGCCGGGACTGCGGCGGGGCCTCCCAGGGCGGGGCGCCGGACCTCGACGCGTACGACGCCTGGATCGACCGGTTCGCGGCCGGGCTGGGCTCCGGCGAGGTCATCGTGATCCTGGAACCCGACTCGATCGCCCAGTCCGAGTGCCTCTCCGGCGGTGGGCGCGCCGACCGCTTCGCCTCGTTGGCCCGCGCGGGCCGCGTCATCAAGGCCGCGAACCCGAAGGCGCGCGTCTATTACGACGCCGGCCACTCCGGCTGGCACCCGGCGGCCAAACAGGCGGACCTGCTGCGGCAGGCGGGCGCCGGCTCGGCCGCGTCCTCCGACGGGATCTTCAGCAACGTCTCCAACTTCCACCGCACAGCCGACGAGATCGCCTACGACCGCCGGGTCCTCACGGCACTCGGCGGCCCTTCCGATCTCGGCGCCGTCATCGACACCAGCCGCAACGGCAACGGCGCCCCGGCCGACGGCGAGTGGTGCGACCCCGACGGCCGCAAACTGGGCCAGACGCCGACCCTGAACACCGGTGAGGCCCGCATCGACGGCTATCTGTGGGTGAAGCTGCCGGGGGAGTCGGACGGCTGCAAGGGAGCGCCGGGGACGTTCACCCCGTCGTACGCCTACGACTTGGCCTCGCCGTAAGAGCCGTAAGAGCCGTAAGAGCCGTCAGAGCCCTCATAGGTCGAGGTCCCCTCGTCCAACAGCGGCTTCTGCTCCTTGAGATGGGCCGGCGCGAACGCCCGCAGCGCGTGGTAGCCGGTGATGACGACCAGCGTGCCCAGCGCGATGCCGCTCAGCGAGAAGGTGTCGGTGAACTTCATCGTCACGTTGCCGACCCCGATGATGATGCCCGCCGCGGCCGGCACCAGGTTCAGCGGATTGCGCAGGTCCACCCCGGAGTTGATCCAGATCTGCGCGCCGAGCAGGCCGATCATGCCGTAGAGGATGACGGTGATGCCGCCGAGGACACCGCCCGGGATCGCGGCGACGACCGCGCCGAACTTGGGGCACAGCCCGAACAGCAGCGCGAAACCGGCGGCGGCCCAGTAGGCGGCCGTCGAGTAGACGCGGGTCGCGGCCATCACGCCGATGTTCTCGGAGTACGTGGTGTTGGGCGGGCCGCCCAGCGCGGTGGACAGCATCGAGCCGACGCCGTCCGCCGAGATCGCGGTACCGAGCTTGTCGTCCAGCGGGTCGCCGGTCATCTCGCCGACCGCCTTGACGTGCCCGGCGTTCTCCGCGACCAGCGCGATGACGACCGGGAGGGCGACGAGGATCGCCGACCACTCGAAGGACGGGCCGTGGAAGTCGGGCAGGCCGATCCAGTCGGCCCGGCCCACCGCGGAGAGGTCCAGGCGCCAGTGGTCGGTGAGCTTGCCGCTCGCGTCGACCGCGTGGATGCGGCCGAAGATCCGGTCGAAGGCCCAGGAGATGCCGTATCCGAAGAGCAGCCCCAGGAAGATCGCGATCCGGGACCAGAAACCGCGCAGACAGACGACCGCCAGACCGGTGAACAGCATGACCAGCAGGGCCGTCCACTGGTCCTGCGGCCAGTAGGTGCTCGCGGTCACCGGGGCCAGGTTGAAGCCGATCAGCATCACCACCGCGCCGGTGACGATCGGCGGCATCGCCGCATGGATGATCCGCGCCCCGAACCGCTGCACGGCGACCCCGACGACGAACAGCACGACGCCCACCACGAACACCGCACCGGTCACCGTGGCGCTCGTACCGCCCTGGGCGCGGATCACGGCGGCGACGCCGACGAAGGACAGCGAGCAGCCGAGGTAGCTGGGCACCCGGCCGCGTGTGGCGAGCAGGAAGATCACGGTCGCGACGCCGGACATCATGATCGCCAGGTTGGGGTCCAGGCCCATGAGGACGGGGGCCACGAAGGACGCCCCGAACATCGCCACCACGTGCTGGGCGCCGAGTCCGACCGTGCGGGGCCAGGAGAGCCGTTCGTCGGGGCGTACCACCGCTCCGGGCGCGGGCGTCCGCCCGTCTCCGTGCAGCTTCCAGCCGACGCCAAGATCCATGGTGCGGTATCGCTTTCCTCGTACCTGCGGATGTCCGGACCATTGTCAGGGAGATCCGCGCAGGTCACCGCCCCGGGGGCGGCCCGAGGGTGAGCGACCGCTTAGCATAGGAGGGTCCCTGCCGTCCGTCCCTGGAGCACCACCCGTGACCGCCGAAGCCCCGACCACGCCCACTGTGTCCCACGGCCGGCTGATCCCCGTCACCGTCCACTTCGACGACCTGGACGCGCTCGGCCTCCTGCACAACGCGCGCTACCCGCTCAAGGTCGAGCAGGCCTGGACCGAGCTGTGGCAGGAGTACGGCATCCACTTCGAGGGCGACTGGGCGGCGGCCGGCGACGCCTGCAACGCCGTCAAGGAACTGCGTATCTCCTACGAGGCGCCGGTGACGCGGACCGGCGTCTACGCCGTCCACCTGTGGCTGGAAAGGCTCGGCACGACCGGGCTGACGTACGGCTTCCGCTTCTGCTCGCGGGACGGCGCGGTGACCTACGCGCGGGGTGCCCGGGTCCTCGTACGGCTGGACTCCGAGACGCTGCGCCCCGCACCGTGGAGCGAGCGGTTCAGGGCCGCGGGTCGGGAACTGCTGCGGTCTGAGGACTGATCTTCGGGCGGTCGCGGTCGCCGCTCCGCAGCACGCCCGCGAAGGCCACGAGCCCGCTCGCCAGGACCGTCACCAGGATGAACGACACCAGCAGACTGGTCGCCTGGGCGATGGTGCCGATCGCGCTCGGCGCGACCAGCCCCGAGGTGTAGGTGATCGTCGCGACACCGGCGATGGCCAGGCTCGGGTTCGAGCCGCTGCGGCCGGCGGCGGCGAAGCACAGCGGCACGACCACCGCGATCCCGAGCCCCATCAGGGCGAACCCGGTCATCGCCATGGCCGGGTTGCGGGCGGTGACGATCAGCAGTCCGCCGAGTGCGGCGAGCAGGCCGCCCGCCCGGACCGTGCGCACCGACCCGTACCGGTCGACGATCCGGTCGCCGGCGAGCCGCGCGACGGCCATCGTCAGCGTGAAGCCGGTGGTGCACGCCGCCGCGAGCCCCGCCGAGGTCTCCAACTGGTCGCGCAGATAGACCGCCGACCAGTCCAGGCTCGCGCCCTCCGCGAACACCGCGCAGAAGCCCACGGCACCGATGAGCAGCGCCGACTTCGGCGGCAGCGCGAAGCGGGGCGGCGGCTCCTCGTCCTCGGCGGGCTGGAGGTCCAGCACCCAGCGGCAGGCCAGCAGGCCCAGGCAGGTGAGAACGGCCGCCGCGAGCGCGTGATGCAGCCGCGCGTCCGAGCCCAGGTGCGCGGCGAGGGTGCCGGCCGCCGAGCCGATCAGCGTGCCCACGCTCCACATGCCGTGCAGGCTGGACATGATCGACCTGCCGAGCCGGTTCTCGACCTCGACGCCGAGCGCGTTCATGGCCACGTCCGCCATGCCGGCCGTGGCGCCGTAGACGAACAGCGCCAGACACAGGGCGAGCAGATTCGGGGAGACGGACGGCAGGACCAGGGACAGCGTCCACAGGGAGATCAGACCGCGCAGCGCGTTCCGGGCGCCGAAGCGGTGACTGATGCTCCCCGCCAACGGCATCGCCACGGACGCGCCGAGCGCGGGGAAGGCGAGGGCGAGGCCCAACTGCCCGGCGCTCACCGAGGCATGGTCCTGGATCCACGGCACGCGCGTCGCGAACGAGCCGGTGACGGCACCGTGCACGGCGAAGACGGCGGCCACGGCATAGCGGGCGCGCTTCACCTGCCGCTGGTCGTACAGCACGTCACTCATACTCTCCCGCCCCTTTGCGGCCTGTGGATCCCCTCGGCGTCGTAAACTATCAGGGACCCTGCCTGATAGATAGAGCGTCATCAGCCGCCGATCTGGAAGGATCCCCGGCATGCCCGCATCCCCCAGCACCGCCCGGGCCATCAACGACCGGCTCGCCCTGCGTCTGCTTCAGCGGGAAGGGCCGTTGACGGCAGGGCAGTTGAAGCAGCTCACCGGTCTGTCCCGGCCGACGGTCGCCGACCTCGTCGAGCGCCTCGCCGCGGCCGGGCTGATCGAGGTGGCCGGGGAGTCGGGCGAGCAGCGCCGCGGGCCGAACGCGAAGCTGTACGGCATCGTCGCCGACCGCGCCCAGCTGGCCGCGCTCGACGTCCGCACCGAGGGCGTCTCGGTCGTCGTGTCCGATCTGCTGGGCCGGGTGCTGGCCGAGTCCTCGGCCCCGATCGGCGGGGACATCGGCACCGGACCGGCGGTCGAACAGGCGGTGGCCCTGGTGGAGCGGGTCGCCAAGGAGGCCGGCGCCGACCGGCTGCACACCGTCGGCATCGGCGCCCCCGGCCTCATCGACCCCGCCACCGGTGAACTCCGCAAGTCCACGGGCCTGCCCGAGTGGCACCGCCGCCTGGTCGCCGCCCTCCAGGAACGCCTCCCGGACGCTCGGGTCCACGTCGAGAACGAGACGAACCTGGCGGCCCTGGCGGAGCAGCGGGACGGCGTGGCGCAGGACCGGGACACCTTCGTCCTGCTCTGGCTCGGCCACGGCACCGGCGCGGCGGTGGTCCTGGACGGCTCCCTCCGGCGCGGCGCGTCCGGCGGCACGGGGGAGATCGGCTTCCTGCCGGTACCGGGGACGGCGGGGCTGCCGTCGGCGACGGGGTGCGAGGGCGGGTTCCACTCGCTGGCGGGCTCCGCGGCGATCGCGGAGTTGGCGGGGGAGTACGGGGTGGTCGCGGAGGCCGACGGGCACGCGCCGGTGGCGGCGGGGCTGGTGGCCGCCGGGAGCGCGGCCTTCCTGGACGCCCTCGCCGACCGCCTCGCCGTGGGCGTCTCCTCCGTGGTGGCCGTCCTGGACCCCGGCTGCGTGGTCCTGGGCGGCGAGGTGGGGCAGGCGGGCGGAGAGGGCCTGGCGGCGCGGGTGGAGGAGCGGGTGCGCCGGATGTCGCCGCTGCCGACGGAGGTGCGGTCCAGTGCGCTGGGCGGCGCGGCGGTACTGCGGGGTGCGCTGCTGACGGCGCGGGACCGTGCCCAGGACGAGCTTTTCAGCCCGCCTGAGCGCTGACGTGACGCTTGAAGGGCCCGGCGACGGGCAAGGGCCGTCGTCACCGTCGCCGGGCCGGTCCGCGGTGATCCAGAAAGGACTAGACCAAAGAGTCTTACAGTCGGGCCGAGTTGAGAAGTCCAGAGACAGCACCTGTGAGCCACTCCACACAACTCACCCGTATGGACCACGATCAGCCGTGGCACACTGGCTCTGTACCAGAAGCAGCGCACTCCGGGGTCGGTGAAAGTCCGAACCGGCGGTTACAGTCCGCGACCCGACCGCTTCCAGCGGCCGGTTGACCAGGTGAAATTCCTGGACCGACGGTTAAAGTCCGGATGGGAGGCAGTGCGCGGCGGGCGGGCATTCGTGCGCGCCGCCGTAAGTGTTCGTCCTCGTGGACGACTCTGTCCGGCGTCGCCCCCGGTGTTCCTGCTCGCTCATTCTGTCGTCATCGACAGCCCCGGAGTCCGTGCCCGAATGAGGCAGGAGGACCCGGGAAGTGTTCACCGGAATCGTCGAAGAGCTGGGTGAGGTCACCGCCGTCGAGAATCTCGGCGACGCCTCCCGCTTCCGGCTGCGCGGCCCCGTCGTCACCGACGGCGCGAAGCACGGCGACTCCATCGCCGTGAACGGGGTCTGTCTCACCGTCGTCGAGCACGAGGGCGACGAGTTCACCGCCGACGTCATGGCGGAGACCCTCAACCGTTCCAGCCTCGGCGCCCTCACCGTCGGCTCCCGCGTCAACCTGGAGCGCCCCACCGCCGTGGGCGCCCGGCTCGGCGGCCACATCGTGCAGGGCCATGTGGACGGCACGGGCCAGGTGCTGGAGCGCAAGCCCTCCGAGAACTGGGAGATCGTGAAGGTCTCGCTCCCCGCGGACCTCGCGCGCTACGTCGTGGAGAAGGGCTCCATCACCGTCGACGGCATCAGCCTCACCGTCGTCGAGGCCGGCCCCGACTACTTCACGGTCAGCCTCATCCCCACCACCCTCGACCTGACCACGCTCGGCCGCAAGCAGCCCGGCGACCCGGTCAACCTCGAGGTCGACATCGTCGCCAAGTACGTCGAGCGGCTGCTCGCGAGCACCCAGGGAGCGGGCCGGTGAACTCGCTCAACACCGAGGCGTTCAGCCTCTTCGGCCAGCACATCCTCTGGTCGGACATGATCGGCAACATATTCGGCCTGATCGCCCTCGCCCTCGGCTGGCGCCGCTCCATCTGGAGCTGGCCCGTGCAGTTCCTGGCCGGCCTCATCCTCTTCGGCGCCTTCTACGGCCATCTGACCGGCAGCGCCGGCAAGCAGGCGATCGTCATGGTCGTCGCGCTGTACGGCTGGTGGCAGTGGAACCGCAGCAAGGAGCAGGGCGGCGACGGCCACATCGCCCCCCGGTTCGCCACCTGGCGCGAGCGCGGCGCGATGGTCGCCGCCGCGGCCGTCGGCACCGTCGCCGTCGCGCTGCTGTTCAAGGCGTACCCGAGTCTGTCCTGGGACCCTTGGCCGGACGCCTACATCTTCGTCGGCACCGTCGTCGCGATGTACGCCCAGGCCCGCGGCATGGTCGAGTTCTGGATCGCCTGGCTCCTCGTCGACCTGGTCGGCGTCCCCCTCAACTTCGCCAACGGTTACGCCTTCTCCGGCTTCGTCTACGTCATCTACGGCGCGCTCGTCCTGTGGGGCATGCGCGACTGGTGGCTGCGCTCCCGCACGGCCGCGCGGCCCGCTCTGGAAGGAGCGCCGGCATGAGCACCGCAACGATCCTGTACAGCACGGACGGCATCGAGGACTTCGCGCTCGACCCGGTCGAGCAGGCCATCGCCGACATCGCCGCCGGCCGCCCGATCGTCGTCGTCGACGACGAGGACCGGGAGAACGAGGGCGACCTCGTCGTCGCGGCCGAGAAGGTCACCCCCGAGATCGTGGCCTTCATGATGAGCGAGTGCCGTGGCCTGATCTGCGCGCCCATGGAGGGCGAGGAGCTGGACCGGCTCCGGCTCCCGCAGATGGTCGAGGACAACACCGAGCAGATGAAGACGGCGTTCACCGTCTCCGTCGACGCCTCCGGCGCGCACGGCGTGACCACCGGCATCTCCGCCGCCGACCGCGCCACCACGCTCCAGCTGCTGGCGAGCGGCGACGCCGAGCCCACCGACTTCGTCCGCCCCGGCCATGTCTTCCCGCTGCGCGCCCAGCCCGGCGGCGTGCTGGTCCGCAACGGCCACACCGAGGCGGCCGTCGACCTCGCCCGCCTCGCGGGCCTGCGCCCGGCCGGCGCGATCGTCGAGATCGCCGGCGAGGACGGCCGGATGCTGCGGCTGCCCGAGCTGATCCCGTTCGCCCGCAAGCACGGCCTGACGATCATCTCCATCGAGGACCTGATCGCCTACCGCCGCTCCGCCGAGCCCACCGTCCGCCGCGAGGCCGAGGTCCGACTGCCCACCGCCCACGGCGAGTTCACGGCGTACGGCTACCGCTCCACGGTCGACGGCGTCGAGCACGTCGCCCTCGTGCACGGCGAGATCGGCGACGGCGAGGACGTCCTGGTCCGCGTCCACTCCGAATGCCTCACCGGCGATGTCTTCGGCTCCGCCCGCTGCGACTGCGGCCCCCAGCTCGACGCCTCCCTGGACCGCATCCAGAGCGAGGGCAGGGGAGTGGTCGTCTACCTGCGCGGCCACGAGGGACGCGGCATCGGCCTGCTGTCCAAGCTGCGGGCGTACGAGCTCCAGGAGCGCGGCCGCGACACCCTCGACGCCAACCTGGAGCTCGGCCTGCCCGCCGACGCCCGGGACTACGGCGCCGGCGCCCAGATCCTCAAGGACCTCGGTGTGCGCAGCGTCCGCCTGATGACCAACAACCCCGACAAGTCCGACGCCCTGCTCCGCCACGGGCTCAAGGTCAACAGCCGGGAGCCGATGCCCGTACAGGCGGGCGAGCACAACCTCCGCTACCTGCGCACCAAGCGCGACCGGATGGGCCACGACCTGCCCTGGCTGGACACCGCCCCCGCGGCTCCCGTGTCCGCCTGCAACAACCAGTAACCCCTGTAAAGCACATCGAGGAGACCTGAGAACGTGAGCGGCAAGGGTGCACCGGAGCTGTCCGTACGCAACGTGGGTGACCTGCGGGTCGCCGTCATCGCGGCGCAGTGGCACGAGAAGGTGATGGACGGACTGGTCGACGGCGCCCTGCGCGCCCTGCACGACCTGGGCATCGACGAGCCGACCCTGCTCCGGGTCCCCGGCAGCTGGGAGCTCCCGGTCGTCGCCAAGGTGCTGGCCGGGCGGGGCTACGACGCGATCGTGGCCCTCGGCGTCGTGATCCGCGGCGGCACCCCCCACTTCGAGTACGTGTGCCAGGGCGTCACCCAGGGCCTCACCCAGGTCTCCGTCGAGACCGGCGTCCCCGTCGGCATGGGCGTGCTGACCTGCGACACCGAGGAGCAGGCCCTGGACCGGGCCGGCCTTGCGGGCTCCAACGAGGACAAGGGGCACGAGGCGGTGACGGCGGCGGTGGCGACCGCGGCCACCCTCCGCTCAGTATCTGAACCGTGGCGCTGACGGACGGCGGGTGTGGCATAGGCTGAGCGTCACCATGTCCAATAAGACGTTCGAGGAGCTCTTCACCGAGCTCCAGCACAAGGCCGCACACGGCGACCCCGCCACCTCCCGCACCGCGGAACTGGTCGGCAAGGGCGTCCATGCCATCGGCAAGAAGGTCGTCGAGGAAGCCGCCGAAGTCTGGATGGCCGCCGAGTACGAGGGCAAGGAGGCGGCTGCCGAGGAGATCTCGCAGCTGCTGTACCACGTCCAGGTGATGATGGTCGCCCGCGGCATCTCGCTGGACGACGTCTACGCCCACCTGTAAGTCCGCCCGTTCCGTAGTTCCTCCCCATCACGCAAAGGAAGCCGACCTCATGCTGCGCATCGCCGTCCCCAACAAGGGTTCCCTGTCAGGCCCTGCGGCGGAGATGCTGCATGAGGCCGGCTACCAGCAGCGCCGCGAGTCCAAGGAGCTGCGGATCGTCGACCCGGAGAACGAGGTGGAATTCTTCTACCTCCGCCCCCGCGACATCGCGATCTACGTCTCCTCCGGCCGCCTCGACATCGGCATCACCGGCCGCGACCTGCTCATCGACTCCGGCGCCAAGGCCGAGGAGATCCTCCCGCTCGGCTTCGCCCGCTCCACCTTCCGCTTCGCCGCCAAGCCCGGCACCGCGACCGGCGTCCAGGACCTCAAGGGCAAGACGGTCGCCACCTCCTACGAGGGCATCGTCGAGGGCCACCTCGCCGACCACGGCGTCGACGCCTCCGTCGTCCACCTCGACGGCGCCGTCGAGACCGCCATCGAGCTCGGCGTCGCCGAGGTCATCGCGGACGTCGTCGAGACCGGCACCTCGCTGCGCAACGCGGGCCTGGAGGTCTTCGGCGAGCCGATCATGAAGTCCGAGGCGGTCGTGATCCGCCGCACCGACGCGGACACCTCCTCGGAGAACGAGCCCAAGGTGCAGCAGTTCCTGCGCCGCCTCCAGGGCGTCCTCGTCGCCCGGACCTACGTGATGATGGACTACGACTGCCGCGTCGAGCAGCTGGAGAAGGCCGTCGCCCTCACGCCGGGCCTGGAGTCCCCGACCGTCTCCCCGCTGCACAACGAGGGCTGGGTCGCCGTCCGCGCGATGGTCCCCGCCAAGGAGGCGCAGCGGATCATGGACGACCTGTACGACATCGGCGCGCGGGCCATCCTGACGACGGCCATCCACGCCTGCCGTCTCTGAGGGACCCCACCGCCATGTCCGACGCTCCCGCCCTGCCCGTCACCTTCCGCCCCGGTCGCACCCGGGCCGTGCTGCTCACCGCCGGTGTCGCGATCTTCGCCACGATCACCGCGATCGCGCTGCTCCTGGAGAAGCTCGGCCCCGGTGAGCGGCTCAGCTTCATCGTCACCGCGGCCCTCATCTTCGGCGTGCTGGCCATGCTCGCCCGCGTGAAGGTGGTCGCCGAAGACTCCGGCGTCACCGTGGTGAACATCGCCTCCAGGCGTCGCCTGGACTGGGCCGAGATCATCCAGGTGAACCTCCGCCCCGGCGACCCCTGGGTGTTCCTCAACCTCAGCGACGGCACCAGCCTGCCCGCCCTGGGCATCCAGCCGGGCATCGCCAAGCAGCAGGCCATCACCGACGCCCGCGCTCTGCGGGCGCTCGTCGAGGCCCGCGGCACAAGGGATCTGCCGTAGAGGGCCCTGTCTTGATTAATCTGTTGGCGGAGACGTTTTCGTCGCGCCTCCGCCGCTGATGCCCGACCGGCCCTCAGCGGCCCCACTGCTACCCGAGGAGTGATTCCCTCCAGCGATGGACGGATCGTCCTGTAGTACCTGCGCCGCCCCCTCCCGACATACCGGTGAGGCGGCGGCATCATGACCATCCCCCTGCTGCTCCTCGCAGCCGCCTTCCTGCTGATCCTCGCCAACGGCTTCTTCGTCGCGGCCGAGTTCGGCCTCGTCACGGTCGAGCGGCCGGACGCCGAGAAGGCTGCTGCCGAGGGCGACAAACGCGCCCGTACGGTCGTCGAGTCGCTCAAGGAGCTCTCCTTTCAGCTCTCCGGCACCCAGCTCGGCATCACCATCACCTCCCTGGTCGTCGGCATGCTCGCCGAACCGGCGCTCGCGGAGCTGCTGAACGGCCCGATCACCGCGATCGGCATCCCCGAGGGTGCCGTCTCCGGTGTCGCGGTCGTCATCGGCATGCTGCTGGCGTCCGCCGTGCAGATGGTGATCGGCGAACTCGTGCCCAAGAACTGGGCGGTGTCCAAGCCGTTGCAGGTCGCCCGCTTCGTCGCCGGCCCGCAGCACGCCTTCGCGCGCCTGTTCCGCCCGGTCATCGCCGCGCTGAACGCGGTGGCCAACCGGCTCGTCCGCGCGCTCGGCGTCGAGCCCACCGAGGAGCTGGCCTCCGCCCGCACCCCCGGTGAACTCGTCTCCCTGGCCCGGCACTCGGCGCAGGCCGGCACCCTGGAGCAGGACACGGCCGACCTGTTCGTACGGACCCTGTCGCTGGCCGAACTCACCGCGCAGCACGTCATGACCCCGCGCGTGAAGGTCAGCTCACTCCAGTCGTCGGCGACCGCCGAGGACGTCGTCAACCTCACCCGTGCCACCGGCCTGTCCCGCTTCCCCGTCTACCGGGAGAAGATCGACGAGATCGTCGGCATGGTCCATCTCAAGGACGCCCTGGCCGTCCCCACCCACGAGCGGCTGCGCACCCCGGTGGGCAGAATCGCCCGCCCGGCCCTGCTGGTCCCGGAGACCCTCCCGGTCCAGCCGCTCCTGGCCCAGCTGCGCAGCGAGCAGCCCATCGCCGTCGTCGTCGACGAGTACGGCGGTACGGCCGGCGTGGTCACCCTGGAGGACATCGTCGAGGAGATCGTCGGCGAGGTCCGGGACGAGCACGACGGTCAGGACGTGCCCGAACTCGCCGCCGCCCCGCCCGAGGACGGCCGCCCCGCCTGGGACGCCGACGGCAGCTGCCGGGTCGACATCCTCCAGCGGATAGGCCTCGATGTGCCCGAGGGGCCGTACGAGACGGTCGCCGGCCTGGTCGCCGACCTGCTCGGCCGGATCCCGGCCGTCGGCGACAAGGCCGAACTGCCCGGCTGGCGGCTGTCGGTGCGCCGCGTCGGCCACTACCGCGCCGAGCGGGTCCGCCTGGTCCGCACGGGTGTCGTCGTGGAGGCCGCCCGATGACCGTGCTCCAACTCCTCTTCGCCGGGCTGCTCGTGCTCGCCAACGGCTTCTTCGTCGGCGCCGAGTTCGCGCTCGTCTCCGTCCGCCGCAGCCAGATCGAACCGCTCGGCACGGCCCGGGCCCGGCAGGTGCTGTACGGCCTGGAGCGGCTGCCGCAGATGATGGCCGCGGCCCAGTTCGGCATCACCGTCTGCTCGTTGACGCTGGGCGCGGTCGCAGAACCGACCGTCGCGCATCTGCTGGAGCCGGTCTTCGAGTGGATCCACCTGCCGCACGGCATGATCCACCCGCTGGGCTATGTGATCGCGCTCGCCGCGGTCGTCTTCTTCCACCTCGTCATCGGCGAGATGGTCCCGAAGAACCTGGCGATGGCCGCCCCGGAGAAGGCCGCGCTGTGGCTCAGCCCCGGTCTGGTCGCCTTCGCCCGGGTGTGCAAGCCCATCACCATCGCCCTCGGCGCCTGCGCCCGGGCGATCCTGCGGCTCTTCCGCGTCGAGCCCAAGGACGAGGTCGAGGCGGTCTTCACCAGCGAACAGCTCAACCGCCTGGTGGAGGACTCCGGACAGGCCGGTCTCCTCGACCCCGAGGAGCAGGAACGCCTGGAGGACGCCCTGGAGCTGGGTTCCCGCCCGGTCACGGACGTCCTCCTCCAGAGCGATTCCCTGGTGACCGTCGGCCCGTCGGTCACGCCCGGCCAGGTGGTCGAGCTGACCGCGCGCACCGGCTACTCCCGCTTCCCGGTGGTCGCCGACAACGGCGCCTTCATGGGCTACCTGCACGTGAAGGACGTACTCGACCTGGAGGAGTCCGAGCGCGCGGTGCCCCAGCACATCTGGCGCTCCATGACGACCCTCAGGTCGGAGCTGCCGCTGGACGACGCCCTGACGGTGATGCGCCGCGCGGCGACGCATCTGGCGCAGGTGGCGGACGCGTCGGGCAGGGTGCTGGGCCTGGTCGCCCTGGAGGACGTGCTCGAACTCCTGGTGGGCGAGGTGACGGACCCGGCCCACCGGGAGGCCACGGAGGTGAAGGTGACCGAGCCCCGGGCGAGCGGTGAGCCCGAGGAGGCGTTCGCCCAATAGCGCCGGGCGGGGGCTACAGCGCCGACGGGTCCTGTGGCCCCCGCCCCGACAGCACCTCTCCGTACGCCTGCATCAGATCCGGCAGCCGCAGCGTCGACAGGTCGTCCCGCGTCAGCATCCCCGGGTAGGTCGACAGCCGCAGGTCCCGGTACGCGCAGCTCTTCTCGTACAGCGTCCGCAGGAACCGGCCGTTGCCCAGCTCGTCGATCCACCCCTGGTCCACCACGTGCCCGGCGATCGACCGCAGCTCGTCCAGCGCCTCCTCGTCCCACACGTCACCGTTCTCCGCGGCGAGGACCTCACCGATCGAGGTCAGCTCCAGGGGGCGGTACGACGGGAAGTCCACGCGGGTCGTGAAGCGCGACGACAGTCCGGGGTTGGCGGCGAGGAGGCGGTCCATGCCCTCGGGATAGCCGGCCAGGATCACCACCAGGTGGTCGCGGTTGTCCTCGGCCCGCTTCAGCAGCACCTGCAAGGCCTCGTCGCCGTACGCGTCGCCCTTGCCGTAACCGGAGTTGGAGAGCGAGTAGGCCTCGTCGACGAACAGCACCCCGCCGATCGCGGAGTCGATGAGCTCGTTGGCCTTCACGGCGGTCTGCCCGAGGTACTCGCCGACGAGATCGGCCCGCTGGGCCTCGACCAGATGGTCGCCGCCGAGGAGGCCGAGGGCGTAGAAGACGCGGCCCAGGATGCGGGCCACGGTGGTCTTGCCGGTGCCGGAGGGGCCGGAGAAGACGAAGTGCCGCTTGGGAGGCTGGACCGGCAGCCCCTGCCCGGCGCGCAACCGCGCCATGTTCAACTGTGCCGACAGCGCCTTGACCTGCCGTTTCACGGGCTCCAGGCCCACCATGCGCTCCAGTTCGTTGAGCGCTTCCTCGAGTAAGACCGGATCGGTGGGGCCGGCGGGCAGGGTCGGGGAGGTGGCGAGCTTCTCGCGCACCGCCGGGTCGGGCACCTGCGGCAGCGGGCCCGTCGGCAGGTCCGGCTCGGGCAGCCGCAGGTCCCGGCCCTCCGTGCCGAAGAGCGGATCGAGACCGTCGGGCCCGTCCAGGACGTCCTGCGCGCCGGACAGGGTGATCGCCGCGAGGTCGGCCGCGTCGTCGTAGCCGTCGCCCTCGGCGATCGCCGCGAGCCGGGCGGAGGTGTCCATGAAGGCCGGGTCGACGCGGTGCACGGCACGGTAGAGGGGGAGCGCGGCGGCGGAGCGGCCGGTGCCCTCGTGCGCCCGGGCGAGCCAGTAGCGCAGTTCCTTGCGCTGCGGCTGCTCGCTGCGACAGCGCATCAGTGCCGCCGACAGCAGGGGCTCCGCCTGGCCGTACATCTCCAGCCGCACCCGCGCCATGCCGCCGAACAGGCCGGCCTCGATGCCGAGCAGCGGATCGTCGATCAACGGGTCGGTGTGCCGGATGAGTTGGTCCCAGTCCTTGACCAGATAGGACCGGCAGGCGTGCAGGAAACGCACCTGCGGATCGGCGTCCACGGGCGGCAGGCCGGCCAACGCCCGGTCCAGCTCCGGGACATGGCGTCCGTCGAGCCAGTGCGAGGCGTGCGCGAGCAGCAGGTCGCGCGGGCTCTCCAGCACCGGCTGCACCCACCAGCCCAGCCAGTACCAGGAGTTGAGGGTCCTGCGGTGCCGGGCGCGCTGTTCCCCGAAGCGCTCGCGGTGCCGGAACATCCGCAGCAGCGCGGTCGTCGTGTCGATGCGCAGCGCGTGCAGCCCGAGCCAGCCGTCGGCCATCCCCGGGTCCATCCGCACCGCGGCCCGGAACTCCTCCTCCGCCTGCGGATAGGCCCCCATCGTGTAGGCGTCCACACCTCGCAGCCAGGCGAGGTCGGCCGGGGCCTTGGAGCCCTGCATGCCGAAGTCCATCACGTCCCCCACAAACCGTGCCCCCGTTGGTTGGTCGCCGAGCCGTCGCCCGCCGACCGCCTTGATCGAACCGCCTTGCTGCGGACCGGAGTTGCAACGGTGCGCAGAGCTGCCGTCCGTAGGTCGCACCGAGGGCATCGTACCTGCGGGGGCAGGGCCCGCCGTAGGGTGCCGCACAGGCCGTTTGGCGAGGTGGGAGCAGATGGGGCGCATTGCGCGTGGTGACCGAGGGTGAGCGGATCGCGGCTCGGAGCGCCCGAAAAGGGAGTTGAGGGCAGAACGAAGCCCCCGATCACGGGGGAACAACCGGGGGCTTCGCGACTGCGGGCGGCTGCGAAAGGCCGCACATTGAGAACGTAAGTCCTGTACGGCCCGTCGGTCAAGCCGAGTTGAAGCACTTCGGAAAGTTCGGCCGCAAGGGTCTTCACAAGTTCAGCACATTGCGGACGGTCCCTCACCCTGAGTGATTTTCTGGTCCGGTCCAACGGTCCCGGCGGGCCCGGTGAGTACCTCGTACCCCTTCTTCACCTGCCGGACCAGAAGATCGGCGAACGGCCGAGAAGGATCGTCCGCGAAGTGCGCGCGTTCCGCCCGGACCCATCCCTCCCAGAACTCCCGCTGCTCCGCCCCGTCCCGGGAGCGCCCCCGGGCCCAGGACTCCTCGCGGGGCAACTCCATCCACAGCAGCTGGGCCAGGTACGGCCGCAGGGCCCGCCGTCCGGCGCCGACACCTTCGACGAGGGCCACGGGGGCCGGGGGCAGCTCCCGTGGCGGGCCGAAGCGCCGGGCGTGCCAGTCGTAGGGGGTGTAACGCGCGCTCTCGCCCCGCCGCCACGGCTCGATCACCTGCTCCAGCAGCCGCCCGGTCCAGTCGAACAACTGCTCATGGCTCGCGATGTCGTCGAGGTGCAGCACCGGCGCACCACCGAGCTCCGCCGCCAACTGCCCGGCGAACGTGGACTTCCCGGAGCCGGCGTGTCCGTCGACACCGACCAGCCGGACCGGCCCGCAGGAAGGGGGGAGCCGGCGGAGCCGGGTGACGAGGTCGCGCATGGCCGGTTTCCTGGGGCGTCGGAGGGCGGGGGAGTGCCGAGCACTCTAGCCGCCGCAGGTCATGCCAGTGGTGTAGGCCAATATTCGTGGGCGTGGCATGGCTCGAAGTGCTGGCAGGAGGCTGTCGATTGTGGTCATAGTTGGCGCACGAACGAGCAGTGGACCTGCCCGAACTCGGACACACTATGGGGGTCGTTCCGTCCATGAGCAGAGCCGAACAGCCGTCCCGGAGAGCCGTACTGACCGCCGCGGTCGTCGCCGCGGTCGCGGGCAGCGCGGGCCCCGCCGTCGCCGCCGACGCCGCGCCCGGCGCCGGGAAGCCCGCCCAGGCCCCGGCCCGCCTGGTCGACAACCGTTTCTGGACGTCGTACACCGACTGGCGCGGCGGTCTCGCGAAGGGCACGCGTGCCGTCGCGGGCGCCCGCCCGGGCCTGGTCATCGGAACCGCCGCGGGCACCGTCGGCTACACCGACCCGCACACCGGCAAGACGGCCGACTGGGAGTACGCGACCTGGACGTCCCCCGTCCACAAGCTCGCCGTCCCCTCGACCGAGGCGATCGCGTCCTGGAACGCGCACACCCCGGACGGCACCTGGCTCCAGGTGGAGCTGAAGGGCACCTACTCCGACGGCACCGACACGCCTTGGTACGTCATGGGCCGCTGGGCGGCAGGCGACCAGGACATCCGGCGGACCTCGGTGGACGACCAGACGGACGACAAGAGCAGCATCTGGACGGACACCTTCGCGATCGACAAGCCGGCGACGGGGCTGCGCCTCACCTCGTACCGCCTGCGGCTGACCCTGTACCGCAAGCCGGGCACCAAGAAGACCCCCACGGTCTGGCGGCTCGGCGCGATGGGCTCCGACATCCCCGACCGCTTCACCGTCCCGGCCTCCACGCCGGGGCTGGCCCAGGAGCTGATCGTCCCGCGGTACTCGCAGGAGATCCACGCCGGTCAGTACCCCGAGTACGACAACGGCGGCGAGGCCTGGTGCAGCCCCACCTCCTCGCAGATGATCATCGAGTACTGGGGCGGCCGGCTCACCCCGGAGCAACTGGCCTGGGTCGACCCTACGTACGCCGATCCGCAGGTGTGCCACGCGGCCCGGTACACGTTCGACTACCAGTACGCGGGCTGCGGCAACTGGCCGTTCAACGCGGCCTACGCGGCCACCTTCGACGGGCTCCAGGGCGTGGTAACGCGGCTCGGCTCGCTCACCGACCTGGAGACGCTGATCGCGGCCGGCATCCCGGCCATAACGTCCCAGTCCTTCCTGAAGGAGGAGCTCACCGGGGCGGGGTACGGCACCTCCGGGCACCTGATGACCGTCATCGGCTTCACCGCCGAGGGCGATGTGATCGCCAACGACCCGGCCTCGCCGAGCGACGAGGCGGTGCGCAGGGTCTACAAGAGGGCCGAGTGGGAGAAGATCTGGCTCCGTACCAAGCGGTACAACGCCAGCGGCAAGGTGGTCTCCGGCACAGGCGGCGTCTGCTACCTGTACTTCCCGGCCCGCCCGACCCCGCGGCAGTGCAAGGCGCTCGCGGCGGTGGGAGTGCGCTGAGGCGGAGCGGGGCCCCGGTGGGTGCCGGGGCCCTGTGACCAAGGTCTCGGCCGCAAATGCCCCGGTCGGTGGCAAGGTGGACGAATGACCGCATCAACAACCGCCGCCGCCCGTGCCCGTACCGGCGGCCCCAAGGACGAGGGCCCGAAGGTCCTCGAACACATCGCGGGCTGGACGCTCGTCGTGGTGATCGCGATGCTCGTGACCCAGCTCGGCCTTCTGTGACCTGACTCCTGCTTGACCTGACATACTGCGGGTGTCCCGCCACCAGCCCGAGACCAGGGTCGAAATTGAATATCAGTGATCAGCGTGCGGCCGCCCGGCCACGGGCGCGCGGCACCGAGCGCTCGGTCGCACGCCGCGCCGAACTCATCGCGATCGGGCGGCGGTTGTTCGCCGACACCTCGTACGACGCGCTCTCCATGGACGACATCGCCCGTCAGGCGCACGTCGCCAAGGGGCTGATCTACTACTACTTCCAGTCCAAGCGCGGCTACTACCTGGCCATCATCCAGGACTCCGTCGCCGACCTGGTCACCTTCGCGGCGAGCGGCCTCCTACTGCCCCAGGTGGACCGGGTGCAGCGCACGATCGACAGCTATCTGCGCTACGCCGAGCACAACCAGGCCGCCTACCGCACGGTCGTCAGCGGCGGCGTCGGCTTCGACACCGAGGTGCACGCCATCCGGGACGGAGTACGCGAGGCGATCGTCGCGACCATCGCCGAAGGCGCCTACGGCCGCACCGACATCGCCCCGCTGGCCCGCATGGGACTGCTGGCCTGGGTGTGCAGCGTCGAGGGCGCCACCCTCGACTGGATCGACCGCCCCGAACTGCCCCGCGACACCATGCGCGAACTCCTGGTGAAGACCCTGGGCGGCGCGATGCGCGCCATCGAGGAACTCGACCCGTCCTACCCGGCCCCGGAGCCGGCCCGCCGCGACGAGGGCTGAACGAAGGGCGGAGGCTGAGGCCTGAGGGAAGGGTGGAGGCTGACGCCTGAAGGAAGGGCGGAGGCTTGCGCGCCCCCGCCCCGAGTTCCCTGCACCTGACGTCAGTTGATCGCCTTGATCAGCTCACCGCCCGTGGTGTCACCGCTCAGCTCCCAGAAGAAGGTGCCGCCGAGCCCCTGCTGGCTCTTGTACGTCATCTTCGTCGCGATGGTGGCGGGGGTGTCGTAACTCCACCAGTTGGAACCGCACTTGGCGTACGCGGTGCCGGCCACGGTCCCGGTCGCCGGGCACTTCGACTTCAGCACCTTGTAGTCCTCGATGCCCTGCTCGTACGTCCCCGCCGCCGGGCCGGTCGCCGTGCCGCCGGGTGCCGACTGGGTGACGCCGGTCCAGCCGCGGCCGTAGAAGCCGATGCCGAGCAGCAGCTTCGAGGCCGGGATGCCGAGGCCCTTGAGCTTGGCGATGGTCGCCGAGGTGTAGTAGTTCGCCGTCGGGATGCCCGCGTAGGAGGTGAGCGGCGAGTGCGGTGCCGTCGGGCCGGTCGAGGCCCAGGCGCCGAAGTAGTCGTACGTCATCGGGTTGTACCAGTTGACGTACTGGGCCGCGCCCGCGTAGTTCGCCGCGTCGATCTTGCCGCCCGAGGTGGCGTCGGCGGTGATGGCCGCGGTGACCAGCGCACTGCTCCCGAACTTCGAACGCAGCGCCGCCATCAGGTTCTTGAACGCCTCCCGGCCGCTGGTGTCACAGGTGTTGCCGCACGCGTTCGGGTACTCCCAGTCGATGTCGATGCCGTCGAAGACGTCGGCCCACTTGGAGTTCTCGACCAGGTCGTAGCAGGACTGCGCGAACGCGGCCGGGTTCTTCGCGGCCTCGCCGAAACCGCTCGACCAGGTCCAACCACCGAAGGACCAGAGGACCTTGAGGCCCGGGTGCTTCTTCTTCAGCTCCCGCAGCTGGTTGAAGTTGCCGCGCAGCGGCTGGTCCCAGGTGTCGGCCACGCCGTCCACCGACTCGGCGGCCGTGTAGGTGCGGTCGGTCGCCGCGTAGGCGTCGCCCATCGCGCACTTGCCGCCCGTGACGTTGCCGAAGGCGTAGTTGATGTGGGTGAGCTTGGCCGCGGAGCCGGACGTCTCGATGTTCTTGACGTAGTACTTGCGGTCGTAGGTGCCCCATTCGGTGAAGTAGCCGACGATCTTGGATGCCTTGAGCGTGGGCCCGGCGGCCGGCTCGGCGGTCGCGGTGCCCGCTCCGGCCAGCAGCCCGGCGCCGAGGACCGCGCAACAGGCGGCCGACACGAGCGCCCGGAATCGGGTGCGGGGACGTGGGGAGGTGTGCATCGGGTGTCTCCTCGTGGGGGAGAGGGGAGCATGCGCCGATTGGCATGAACGCGGAAAGGCGTTGGTCCGTCACGGTAGGAGGACTAGACCAGTACGTCAATGGTTCGGACCAATTTCGTCGCTTCTCGAGCCTCGCTCCAGGTTTCCTGAAGTAAGCGGTCGTTAACTGGTGACTCGATGCCGCCGATCGGGCATACTCACAGCGCAGAGCCGCTGGTCAGCAGCTTCCGAGACCCGGGAGTGCGAGCATCGGCACAGCCCTCAGCCAGACCCCCGGCGGAGTCGCCCACCCAAGGCGCACACCCGTCGATGTGCCCGACAGGGAGGAGAGCGTCGCCATGCCCGAGCGCGCCCCGCAGCCGGTGGACCGGCAACTGCCCACGGACGAGGCCCGGGACCTGATCTCGCTCGTCCGCGACATCGCGCAGCGAGAGATCGCCCCGAAGGCGGCGGAGGAGGAGGACGCGGGACGCTTCCCGCGCGAGGTCTTCACCCTGCTCTCGGAGTCCGGACTGCTCGGACTGCCCTACGACGCCGAGTACGGCGGCGGCGACCAGCCGTACGAGGTCTACCTCCAGGTCCTCGAAGAGCTCGCCGCGGCCCGGCTCACCGTCGGCCTCGGGGTCAGCGTGCACACCCTCGCCTCCTACGCCCTCGCCGCCTACGGCACCAAGGAGCAGCAGGTCGAACATCTGCCCGCGATGCTCGGCGGCGGGCTGCTCGGCGCCTACTGCCTCTCCGAACCCGCTTCCGGTTCGGACGCGGCGTCCCTGCGGACGAAGGCCGTCCGGGACGGCGACGACTGGGTCATCAGCGGCACCAAGGCCTGGATCACACACGGCGGCATCGCCGACTTCTACACCGTCATGGCCCGCACCGGCGAGGAGGGCGCCCGCGGGATCACCGCCTTCCTGGTGCCCGGTGACGCGGCGGGCCTCAGCGGGGCCCTGCCGGAGAAGAAGATGGGCATGAAGGGCTCACCCACCGCCCAGGTCCACCTCGACGGCGTGCGCGTCGGCGACGACCGGCGGATCGGCGACGAGGGCCAGGGCTTCGCGATCGCCCTGTCCGCGCTCGACTCCGGGCGGCTCGGCATCGCGGCCTGCGCGATCGGTGTGGCCCAGGCGGCGCTGGACGCGGCCGTGGGGTACGCGACGGACCGGCGGCAGTTCGGCAAGCCCATCGCCGACTTCCAGGGGCTGCGTTTCATGCTCGCCGACATGGCGACCCAGATCGAGGCGGGCCGCGCCCTGTACCTGTCGGCGGCGCGGCTGCGGGACGCGGGCCGGCCGTTCGCCAAGCAGGCGGCGATGGCCAAGCTGCTCTGCACGGACACGGCGATGAAGGTCACCACGGACGCCGTCCAGGTCCTCGGCGGGTACGGCTACACCGCGGACTTCCCCGTGGAGCGCTATATGCGCGAGGCCAAGGTGCTGCAGATCGTCGAGGGCACCAACCAGATCCAGCGGATGGTCATCGCCCGTCACCTGGCGGGGCCGGAGTCGCGCTGAACTGGCCGGGTCTGACCTGCGGCGCCGCGAGCCTGACCCACTCCGGGTCGTGGCGCCCGGGCAGGGTCCGGCCCCGGTCGGCCCACGCCCGCATCAGGTCGCGGTAGATCGGCGGATCCGGCTGCTGTGGCGACGGAACCGATTCTGCGGGCGGCGGCACGAACACCCGGTGCTGACGCCCGGTCGCTGAATATGTGGGGGTCATACCAGGGCAACGCGGGGGCGGTCGAGCAGGTCACCCGTGAGTGGAATCGAGCGTGAGTTCGCGGGGCGTCTCCGGGGCCGGCCTCCGATGGCTGAGTTCGCGGGCATCCCCGGGTCTGGCCTCCGACGGCTGTCTGACGTACCGTCAGCCCAGCTGTCTCCAGGGAGGTTTGCCGTGGCCGACGACCGCCCCGTACCGCTCGACGAGTACCCGGTGCACCAGGTGCCCCTCTCCATGAAGCACGTGGCGACCGGTGACCGGAACGCCTACGACCGCTGCATCTTCCACGTCCTCGACCACGAGGGCCGTGCGCTGCTGATCCTCGGGCTCGGGGTGTATCCGAACCTGGGCGTGATCGACGCGTACGCCACGTTGCGCACCGGCCAGGTCCTGCACGCGGTGCGCGCCTCGGACGCGCTCGGCGAGGACCGGATGCGGCTCGCCGTCGGCCCGCTGAGGATCGAGGTCGAGGACCCGCTGCGCCGGCTGCGACTGGTCTGCGACGACGACTCTTTGTCGTACGACCTCCTGTGGACCGCCGACTTCCCGGCCCTCTGGGAACCCCACCACATCCAGCGCCGGGGTGGCCGGCTCACCCTTGAGGGGCGGCGGTACGTGCAGGCGGGGAGCGTGGCGGGTGTCGTGCGCGCCGCCGGTGAGGAGTTCCGGATCACTCCGGACGGGTGGACCGGCACCCGGGACCGCAGCTGGGGTGTGCGGCCGATACCGGGTGAGGAGGGCGGCCGGCTCGCGGCGGAGCATCCCACCGAGGGCTTCCACTGGATCTGGTGCCCGGTCCATCTCGGCGACCGCTTCCTGATGGTGATCGTCCAGGAGGACGCCGACGGCTACCGCACCCTCAACGACGCCACACTCGTCCGCCCCGGCGGGCCCGACCGCCAACTCGGCTGGCCCCAGGCCGAGATCACCTACCGTCCCGGCACCCGCCACCCCGAACGAGCGCTCATCCACCTCGGAGACCCGCGCAAGCCACAGGAGCTGGAGGTCGAGATCCTCACCTCCTCCCCGCTCGCGCTCGGCGCCGGCTACCCGCCCGCCGACGACTGGCAGCACGGCACCTGGCACGGCCACGGCTGGACGGATCGCCGTACCTACGACCTCACCGAGCCGCACCCCCTGGCGGCGTACGGGGTCACCGACCACGCCGCCCGCTTCCGCCTCGACGGACAGGTCGGCCACGGCATCTTCGAGCACGGCTCGTTCGGACGGCACGACCCGAGCGGGTTCACCGGCTTCGACTCCGTTGCCCGATAGCCGGATTCCTCCTGTTCAAGTCCGTTGTCCCATAAGGGGGTTGCCCCATGGCCACGGCACCTCGGCCCCGTACGACCACGCGTGACCCGGAGGACCTCGCCCGCCGCCTCACCGCCTGGCTCGACACCCGGCTCCCCGGCGCGAAGGCCGTCGGCGTGACCGTCCCCGCCTCCAACGGCATGTCCAGCGAGACGCTCCTCTTCGACATCGAGCACCCCGAACCGCCCTTGCGGGCCTGCGCGTTGAGGCTCGCGGCGGACCCGGCGGCGTACACCGTCTTCCCGGTCTACGACATGGTCCGCCAGTACCGGACGATGCGTGTGGTGGGGGAGCACTCCGACCTGCCCGTGCCGAAAGTGCTGTGGCTGGAGGAGGACCCCGGACCGCTCGGCGCGCCCTTCTTCGTGATGGAGCGCGTGGAGGGCCGCGTCCCGCCGGACGTCATGCCGTACACCTACGAGGGCAACTGGCTGCACGCGGCGAGCGACGAGGAACGGGAGCGTCTGGAGGCGTCCTCCATAGGGCTGTTGGCCCGACTGCACGACCAAGTGCCCCTGGCAGAGGTCCAGTTCCTGGCGCTCCCCGGAGAGGGCGACGCGCTGCGCCGCCACGTCACCGCCCAACGGGCCTACTACGACTGGGTCGTCGACGGTGTCGCCCGCTCACCGCTCATCGAGGCGACCTTCGACCGCCTGGAGCAGACATGGCCCCGCGAACCCGGCCCGCCCGTCCTCAACTGGGGCGACGCGCGCATCGGGAACGTCGTCTACGACGGCTTCGCCCCCGCCGCCGTCCTCGACTGGGAGATGGCGGCGCTCGCCCCACGCGAGGTCGACCTCGGCTGGACCGTGTATCTGCACCGCTTCTTCCAGGACCTGACCGAGGCCTTCGGCCAGCGCGGACTGCCGGACTTCCTGCGCCGCGACCGCATCGAGGCCCGCTACGCCGAACTCACCGGCCACACCCCGCGCGACATGGACTTCTACATCCTCTACGCCGCCCTGCGTCAGGCGATCGTCATGCTGCGCGTCGCCTACCGGCAGGTGCACTTCGGTGAGGTCGCCGTCCCGGCCGACCCGGACACACTGATCCTGCACCACGGCAGCCTGCGAGCCATGGTGCAGGGCAGCTACTGGGATTGAGCGGTGCCCGGGGGCGCGCTCAGGCGGCCTGGCGTCGCATCGCGGGGACCCTGAAGGGGCGCGAGCCCGGTCCGCCGACGTGCGAGAAGGGCTGGGTCCGCCAGTCGAGTCCCTGAGGGAGCGTCAACAGCAGGGCGGTGTCCTGCTCCTGGGGCTCGACGTCCTCGTCCGCCGGACGAGCCTCGGCGGCACGGCGACCGGTGCCGGCGCAGACCGTGAGACCGAAGGGGTTCCAGGGCGAGGCGCACAGCGCGTGCTCCGGAAGCACCTCCTCGTCCGCCAGGAGGGCGATGGGCTGCGCGCAGTCAGGGCAGACCACCCGGAACATCTCGAAGGTGTCGTACGCGTCGAGCTCGTCGTCGAGGGCGTCGGGTTCGACACCCTCCGGCTCGGGCTCGGCGACCGCCTGGAGTCGCTTGGGTGCGGTACGACCAGGACGCTTAAGACTCTGCATGGGATTCTCCCCCTCGGGCTGGGCCGTGAAGGCACTGCGGCCTCGACCACAGCAAGCACTTCCCGCCCCGTCTCGGCGGTAATCACGAGAACATCACGGAGACCGTTCGGGCCCTGTGGCGTTCGTCACATGCCGCACGCAGGTGCCCGGCGCGGCCGTTTTGTCCCCCAGTCGGCGCACAGGCCGCTCCCGGCCACATCACGAACAGGGCATGACCTGGGCCGCTGAGGTATCGGAGGAGATCACGGGCGCTGTAAGTTCTTGCGTCATGGAGGAGCTGGACCGTCAGATCGTGCAGCTGCTCGTCAAGGACGGGCGGATGAGTTACACAGACCTCGGCAAGGCCACGGGCCTGTCCACGTCGGCCGTGCACCAGCGGGTGCGCCGGCTGGAGCAGCGTGGCGTCATCCGTGGATATGCCGCGGTCGTCGACCCGGAGGCCGTCGGGCTGCCCATGACGGCTTTCATCTCGGTGAAGCCGTTCGACCCCAGCGCCCCCGACGACATCGCGGACCGCCTGGCCGGCGTGCCCGAGATCGAGGCCTGCCACAGCGTCGCGGGCGACGAGAACTACATCCTCAAGGTGCGGGTGGCCACCCCGCACGAGCTGGAGGAGCTGCTGGCGCGGCTGCGGTCGCTGGCGGGAGTCTCGACCCGGACCACGGTGGTGCTGTCGACCCCCTACGAGGCCCGGCCGCCCCGCATCTGACCCACCTGCGTGCAAAGCGGTCCCCGCCAGGCGCGAGACTGTTCCCCATGAGTGAGTCCGCCGCCGCGCCCCAGACCGTCCTGCTCCGCCGAGGAGAGGTCCACAGCCCCGCCGACCCCTTCGCCACCGCGATGGTCGTCGAGAGCGGTCAGGTCGCCTGGGTGGGCTCCGAAGGCGCCGCGGACGCCTTCGCGGACGGCGTCGACGAGGTCGTCGACCTCGACGGCGCCCTGGTCACCCCGGCGTTCACCGACGCCCACGTCCACACCACCGCCACCGGCCTCGCCCTCACCGGCCTCGACCTGTCCGACGCGCCCTCCCTGGAGGCGGCCCTCGCCCTCGTACGGGACTTCGCCGCCGCCCGCCCGGCGGACCGCGTCCTGCTCGGCCACGGCTGGGACGCCGCCCGCTGGCCCGGCGGACGCCCGCCCACGCGCGCGGAGCTCGACGCGGCCACCGGCGGCCGCCCCCTCTACCTCTCCCGTATCGACGTCCACTCGGCGGTCGTCACGACGGCCCTGCTCGACATGACGTCCCACGGGCACGTGGACGGCCCGCTCACCGCCGACGCCCACCACGCCGTGCGCGCCACCGCGCTCGGAGCCATCACCCCGGCCCAGCGCGTCGAGGCCCAGCGCACCGCCCTCGCCCACGCCGCCTCCCTCGGCATCGGGTCGGTGCACGAGTGCGCCGGGCCGGACATCTCCTCCGAGGACGACTTCACGGGGCTGCTGCGGCTCGCCGCCGAGCAGGCCGGGCCGCGGGTCGTCGGCTACTGGGCCGAGCGGGACGTGGAGAAGGCGCGCGAGCTGGGCGCGCTCGGCGCGGCCGGCGACCTCTTCGTCGACGGCGCCCTCGGCTCCCACACCGCCTGTCTGCACCGTCCCTACACCGACGCCGAGCACACCGGCACCGCCTACCTGGACGCGGCCACCGTCGCCGCCCACGTCGCCGAATGCACCGAGGCGGGCCTCCAGTCGGGCTTCCACGCGATCGGCGACGCCGCCGTGACCGCGGTGATCGAGGGCGTGCGCGCCGCCGCCGAGAAGGTCGGCCTGGCGCGCGTCCGCGCCGCCCGGCACCGCGTCGAGCACGCCGAGATGCTCACGCCCGAGACCATCGCCGCCTTCGCCGAGCTGGGCCTCACCGCCTCAGTGCAGCCCGCGTTCGACGCCCTGTGGGGCGGCGAGGACGGCATGTACGCGCAGCGCCTGGGCGCCGAGCGGGCCCGCACCCTGAACCCCTTCGCGGCACTCCTGCGGGCCGGCGTGCCCCTCGCCTTCGGCTCCGACAGCCCGGTCACCCCGCTCGACCCCTGGGGCACCGTCCGCGCCGCGGCCTTCCACCGCACACCCGAGCACCGGATCTCGGTCCGCGCCGCGTTCACGGCGCACACACGGGGCGGCTGGCGGGCGATCGGCCGGGACGACGCGGGCGTCCTGGTGCCGGGCGCACCGGCCGACTACGCGGTCTGGCGCACCGACGAGCTGATCGTCCAGGCCCCGGACGACCGCGTCGCCCGCTGGTCCACCGACCCCCGCTCCGGCACCCCGGGCCTGCCCGACCTCTCCCCGGGCGCCGACCTGCCGATCTGCCTGCGCACGGTCGTGGGCGGGCGGACGGTGTTCGTGCGGCCGAGCGAGTGATCTCCCGGGGTGGCGAGGCTCCGAACGGCTGCCGCCGCCCCGTCTCGCGACCTGCGCATCCTCCGCACTGACCTGGGCATTGAGGAAAGACGCGCAGGTCAAACGGCTGTTGACAGGCGACGGCAGGGGGCCGGTAGGTTCGGCCCAGTCCACCACCGGACGCCCTACCGGGGAACGTCCGCGAACTCGTCGCCGCGCCGCTGGGTCAGGGACGGTGTGCCGCACCGGGGCACCGCCACTGGGAGCCAGGCTCAGCGCCCGCGCCGCTGCGAGGGAACGTTCCGGCCGGTCGGGGAGGTGTGACCCGGGTGGGGCCCGGGCGCTCAGTAGACAACGGCTTTCGGTCGACCCGCAGCCAGCGGGTCCCAGGTCGGCCCGAAGGGCGCCGGGCCCCCATCCGCCGCACGCGCAGGTGCCGAGGACGTCGTCCTTACCCAGCTCTTGTTAAAACGACACCACCATACGAACGTCCTGTCACGTCGTCCTACGTGCCGCCGACTATGGTGGACGCCTGCGTACGGACTGAAGGGGCAGTAGTGAACGACGGCGACGGGACTCTCGCGGGGAGGCAGTTCGGCCCGCTGGGCACGGCCTTGGTGATCATCCCGACCTACAACGAGGCCGAGAACATCAAGAAGATCGTGGACCGGGTCCGCAAGGCGGTCCCCGACGCGCACGTCCTCGTCGCCGACGACAACAGCCCCGACGGCACCGGCAAGCTCGCCGACGAGCTCGCCGCCACCGACGACCACGTCCAGGTCCTGCACCGCAAGGGCAAGGAGGGCCTCGGCGCCGCCTACCTCGCGGGCTTCCGCTGGGGGCTGGACAACGGCTACGGCGTGCTGGTCGAGATGGACGCCGACGGCTCCCACCAGCCCGAGGAACTGCCCCGGCTGCTGACCGCCCTCAAGGGTGCCGACCTCGTCCTCGGCTCCCGCTGGGTGCCCGGCGGCCGGGTCGTGAACTGGCCCAAGTCCCGCGAGTTCATCTCCCGCGGCGGCAGCCTCTACTCGCGCCTCCTGCTCGACGTCCCCATCCGCGACGTCACCGGCGGCTACCGCGCCTTCCGCCGCGAGACCCTGGAGGGCCTCGGCCTCGACGAGGTCGCCTCCCAGGGCTACTGCTTCCAGGTCGACCTGGCCCGCCGCGCGATCAAGGCCGGCTACCACGTCGTCGAGGTGCCCATCACGTTCGTCGAGCGCGAACTCGGCGACTCCAAGATGAGCCGCGACATCCTGGTCGAGGCCCTGTGGCGGGTCACCACGTGGGGCGTGGGGGAGCGGGTCGACAAGGTGCTGGGCCGCGACAAGCAGGCCTGACCGCACCGGTTGCGGGGATACGGCCACGCAGGTCCCGTTGATCAGCCCCTTATCCCGTGTTGAGCCGGTCCCAGGCACACTGGACGCATGACGACTGGCGCTCCGACCCCCACGTACCCCGCCCGGCCCCGGCGCTCCCGGCTGCGCACCTTCATGCCGCTGGGGATCGCGGCCTGGCTGGTGCTGGAGATCTGGCTGCTGACCGTGGTCGCCGGCGCCGCGAGCGGGTTCACGGTGTTCCTGCTGCTGCTCGCCGGGTGCGTGCTCGGTGCGGTGGTCATCAAGCGGGCGGGCCGCCGGGCCTTCCAGAACCTCAACCAGGCGCTCCAGCGCGGCACGGCCCCGTCCAGCGGCGGTGGCAACGGCTTGATGATGCTCGGCGGCCTGCTCCTGATGATCCCGGGCCTGATCTCGGACGTGGTCGGCCTGGTGCTGCTGATCCCGCCGGTCCAGAAGGCCCTCAGCCGCTACACGGAGCGGACGGTCGAGCGTCGGCTGCGCGAGGCCGCCCCGGGCACCCTGGGCGACGCCTTCCAGCAGGCCCGGATGCACCGCCCCGACGGCAAGGTGGTCCAGGGCGAGGTCATCCGGGACGAACCGCGGGACACACCGCAGGACCCGCGCCGCCCGCTGACGGGCTGAGTTCGGCGGAAAGGCCGCCGCCCGGCAGCGGCCACAACGCGAACAACCGCGGGCACAACATAAAAAACAACCGCGGGCGCCGTACGCAGATTTCACGTACGGCGCCCGCGGTTGTTTACGTGCGCTGTGTTCTCGCTCAGGCCCCGCAGGGACTACGCGGACTTGCGGCTGTCGCGCGGGTGAACGGCGATGTTCATCGCCCCCGAGCGGAGAACCGCCAGACGCTCCTCGAGGACCTCTTCGAGTTCCTCGCGGGTGCGCCTCTCCATCAGCATGTCCCAATGCGTACGCGCGGGCTTGGCCTTCTTCTCTTCAGGGCCGTCGCCGTCAACGAGGAGTGCCTGGGCCCCGCAGACCTTGCACTCCCACTCCGGCGGGATCTCCGCCTCGACCGAGAAGGGCATCTCAAACCGGTGCCCCTTCTCGCATGCGTACTCCACGGCCTGGCGTGGGGCCAGGTCGATGCCGCGGTCCGTCTCGTAGCTGGTCACCACGAGGCGCGTGCCGCGAAGAGCTCGCTCACTCATGAATCGTGCCTCCCGGGCTTGTCGCCCACAGGACAGGTGTCGCTGTCGTCGTCATCCGGTCAACGTCCGGTCGGCGGTAAAGATTCCCGTTCCGGGCAATGCGTCGCCGTCGTAGCCGCCCCTTGTTGTACCCACCGGCGCCCGGTTTGTCACATCTGCTAGCAGATGTCACCCAGCGTTTCGGCATCTTTGACGCGCAGTAACGGTACGCCAGGCAGGCCAAACGCGTACACTACCGCCCTTTGCCGTCGAACGCTAAATCTTCTCCGGAACGGCGTTGCCCGCGTCGCGGATCGCCTGCCGCACCGGAACCCGCGCGAGCAGGACGAACCCGAGCGCGAAGAAGGCGACCAGGGAGATGATCGCGTCCCGATAACTTCCGGTCAGCTGGTAGGTGATCCCGAACAACAGGGGCCCCAGCCAACTCATGCCCCGGTCGCTCATCTCGTACGCCGAGAAGTATTCGGCCTCCTTGCCGGGCGGCACGAGATGGGAGAACAGGGAGCGGGACAGGGCCTGGCTGCCGCCGAGGACGAGACCGATCCCGGCGGCCAGCACGAAGAACCACACCGGTGCTCCGGCGGGCAGGAAATATCCGGCCGCCAGGGTCACCGTCCACGCCACGAGCGAGCCGAGGATCGTCCGCTTGGCGCCGTACGTGCGGGCCAGTCGGCCCATGGCCAGGGCGCCCGCGACCGCGAGCACCTGGACCAGCAGCACCGCCCCGATGAGCGTCGACTGGCCGAGGTCCAGTTCCTCGGAGCCGTAGATGGACGCCTGGGAGATCACGGTCTGGATGCCGTCGTTGTAGACGAGGTACGCCAGCAGGAAGGCGAGCGTCAGCGGGTGGCGGCGCATGTCGCGGACGGTGGCGGCCAGCTGCCGGAAGCCCGGGGCGGTCGCCTTCTTCGCCGGGGCCCGGCGGTCGCGCAGCCGGCGCAGCGGTACGAGCGTGAAGGCGCCCCACCACAGACCCGCCGAGGCCAGGCAGATCCGGACGGCCATGCCCTCGGACAGGCCGAAGGAGTCGTGGGCGGTGTACAGGACGAGGTTGACGACCAGGACGAGGGAGCCCGCCGCGTAGCCGAAGGCCCAGCCGCGGGAGGAGACCGCGTCGCGCTCCTCGGGCGGGGCGATCTGCGGGAGGTAGGAGTTGTAGAGCATCGTCCCGACGGCTGACGCCGCGTTCGCGACGATCAGCAGCACACCGCCGAGGAGATAGCGGTCGCCGCCGAGGAGGAACATCGCCGTCGTCGCCGCGGCGCCCGTGTAGGCGGCGCCGGCCAGGAGCGGCTTCTTGCGGCCCGTGCGGTCGGCCGCCGCGCCGACCAGGGGCATCACCAGCACGGCCACGATCACCGAGAGGGACACCGAGTACGCGAAGAAGGACCCCGCGCGGATCGGGATGCCAAGGGGGTGGACATAGCCGTCCGCGTCGGCGGCGTCCTCGGCGACCGACGTCAGATAGGGGCCGAGGAACACGGTGAGCACGCTCGTCGAGTAGACGGAGCACGCCCAGTCGTAGAAGTACCAGCCGCGCTGCTCGCGCCGCCGGTCGGCGGCCTCCGCCACCAGGGTCTCCGTGCCCATCCCGCCCCTCGCTGGTCCCGCGCGCGGGTGGCGGTTCCGGGGGCGGGAGGTCGGTCAGACCCAGACGCCGCGGTCCTCCATGACCTTGCGCAACGTGTCGATGTGATCGGTCATGATGCCATCGACTCCCAGGTCCAGAAGACGGTGCATGCGATCGGGATCGTTGATGGTCCACACGTGCACCTGCAGCCCGCGCGCGTGGGCGGCACGGACGAAGCGGTGGTCCACGACCTGGATGCCCGACTGGGCCTCCGGCACCTGGGCGGCGACCGCGGACCGGCGCAGCGCGGCGGGCACACCCCAGGAGCGCAGCCGCAGATTGAGGACGCCTCGGGTGCCGTACGACGTGGCCAGGCGCGGGCCCGCCAGCCGCTGGGCGCGCAGGACCCGCGCCTCGGAGAACGAGCCGACACAGATGCGGTCCCAGGTGTCGGTGCGCTCGACCAGGTCCAGGAAGGGGTGCAGTGCCGACTCGGCCTTGAGGTCGACGTTCCAGCGGGCGTCCGGGAACGTCTCCAGGAGCTCCTCGAACAGGGGCACCGGCTCCTTGCCCGCCACGCGCGCGTGGCTCACGTCCGCCCAGGGCAGGTCCGCGATCCGGCCCGCCCCGTCCGTCACCCGGTCCAGGGTCGCGTCGTGGAAGGCGACGAGCTTGCCGTCCGCCGTGGCGTGGACGTCGGTCTCCAGATAGCGGTAACCCGTCTCCACCGCCCGCCGGAACTGCAGCAGGGTGTTCTCCAGACCGTCCGCCGCGCCGCCCCGGTGGGCGAAGGGGATCGGGCCGGGGTGGTCGAGGTACGGGTGACGTATCCGGGTGCTCACCGACGCAGTATCGCCCCGCGGGGTTGCCCGCCGGCAACGACCGTGCTGCGGTCCGATGCCGAGGGGACATCGAACAACCTCAGGAACACCTGAGCCAGCGGGCCGATGGAGACCGCGTAGAGCACGGTCCCGACGCCGATCGTGCCGCCGAGCAGGAAGCCGGTCGCGACGACCGCGATCTCGACGGCCGTCCGCATCAGCCGGATCGAGCGCCCCGTGCGCCGGTGCAGACCGGTCATCAGGCCGTCCCGGGGGCCGGGGCCGAAGCGGGCGGCGATGTAGAGGCCGGTGGCCGCGCCGTTGACGACGATGCCGGCGACGAGCAGAGGGATCCGCACGGCCAGGGCGTGCACCTCCGGCACCGCCGCGAGCGTGCCGTCCATCGCGATGCCGATCACGAAGACATTGGAGATTGTGCCGAGGCCGGGCCGCTGGCGCAGCGGGATCCACAGGAGCAGCACCGCCGCGCCCACGATGATCGACACGACACCGATCGTCAGGCCGGTCAGCTCGGCGAGGCCCTGGTGCAGCACGTTCCAGGGCTCCAGCCCCAGGCCCGCCTCGACGAGCAGCGCCGAGCTCGCCCCGTAGAGGACGAGACCTACGTACAGCTGGATCAGCCGACGCCCGAGTCGGCGCTGCGTGGACAAGTGGTGCCCCCTGTGGTCGTGGTGGCCTGGTCCATGACACCCTGGGGCTTGGGTGGAAGCATCATCCATGGCCAATTCGGGGAAGGTGGACTGATTTCCATGGCGCAGTGGACCTCGGCGGTGGGACCGGCGCAGCTCGCCCGGCTGCTCAACTCCCAGCAGGACCGCCCGGCAGGCCCCGGCACCCGCCGTCCGCCCGCCTACCGCGCACTGGCCGACGGCATCCGGTTGCTGGTCCTCGAAGGCCGCGTCCCGGTCGCCGCCCGCCTGCCCGCCGAACGCGAACTGGCCCTGGCCCTGTCCGTCAGCCGTACGACGGTGGCGGCGGCCTACGAGGCACTGCGCGCCGAGGGATTCCTGGAGTCCCGGCGTGGAGCGGGGAGCTGGACGGCGGTGCCGGCCGGGAACCCGTTGCCCGCGCGGGGTCTTGAACCCCTGCCGCCCGAGGCGCTCGGCTCGATGATCGACCTCGGCTGCGCGGCCCTGCCCGCCCCCGAGCCGTGGCTGACCCGCGCGGTCCAGGGCGCCCTGGAGGAACTTCCGCCCTACGCCCATACGCACGGCGACTATCCCGCCGGGCTGCCCGCGCTGCGCTCGATGATCGCCGAGCGGTACACCGCGCGGGGCATTCCGACCATGCCCGAGCAGATCATGGTGACGACCGGCGCGATGGGCGCCATCGACGCCATCTGTCATCTCTTCGGGGGCCGGGGCGAGCGCATCGCCGTCGAGTCGCCGTCGTACGCCAACATCCTCCAGCTGATGCGGGAGGCGGGGGCACGGCTGGTGCCGGTCGCGATGGCCGACGGGCTGGCCGGCTGGGACATGGACCGCTGGCGGCAGGTGCTGCGGGACGCGGCGCCCCGGATCGCCTACGTCGTCGCCGACTTCCACAACCCGACCGGTGCCCTCGCCGACGACGACCAGCGGCGGCAACTGGTCGACGCGGCGCGCTCCGCGGGGACCGTGCTGGTCGCCGACGAGACGATGACGGAGCTGTGGCTGGACGAGGACGTCGAGATGCCGCGTCCCGTGTGCGGCTTCGACCCCGCCGGGTCCACCGTGATCACCGTCGGCTCGGCCAGCAAGGCGTTCTGGGCCGGGATGCGGATCGGGTGGGTGCGGGCGGCGCCGGACGTGATCCGCAGCCTCGTCGCCGCGCGGGCCTACGCCGACCTGGGCACGCCGGTGCTGGAGCAGCTGGCCGTGAACTGGCTGTTCAGCACGGGGGGTTGGGAGCAGGCCGTGGATGTCCGGCGCGTGCAGGGCCGGGAGAACCGGGACGATCTGGTGGCGGCTGTGCGCCGGGAGCTGCCGTCGTGGGAGTTCGACGTGCCCCGTGGTGGGCTGACGCTGTGGGTGAAGGCGGGCGGCCTGTCCGGGTCGCGGCTGGCCGAGGCGGGGGAGCGGGTGGGCGTACGCGTACCGTCCGGGCCGCGCTTCGGGGTCGACGGGGCCTTCGAGGGGTATGTGCGGCTGCCGTTCACCGTGGGGGGCGCGGTGGCGGACGAGGCGGCGGCGCGGTTGGCGGCGGCGGCGCGGATTGTGGAGAGCGGGGGCACGGGGGGCGGGGAGGCGCCGCGCACGTTTGTGGCGTGAGGCCGCCTGGGGGCTCTTAGGGGCGCGGGGCTGGTCGATTCACGGCTACCGCCGGGTGGGCGCGACCAGCCCCCACGCACCCGCAGTCGCGCACCCATCGCGCCTCCTACGGCGCCTCGGCGACCACAACCTCCGCTTCCGCCGGAATCTGCTCTGCCTCCACGGGAGTGGTCCGCGGCGGCAACAACGCCAGCACCGCCTGCCGGTCCGCCTCACTCGTCTCGTCGTCGTACGGATCCGGCGTCGACGGAACCTGAAGGCGGAGGACCGGGCCCGTGCCCAGGCGGGCGTAACCCCGGCCCGGCGGGACGTCGGCGACCGGCGTGGTGTGCGGGGGAGCGCCCAGCACCGCCTCCACCTGCGCGGGCGTCGCCGGGCCGAGTACGACCCGCGCGCGGGTGTGCTGTCGTACCGCGTCACTCAGCGCGTCCGCGCTGTCGAACTGGTCGGCCACGACGACGGTGACGCCCGCCGCGCGGCCGTGGCGCAGGGGGACCTGGAGGAGGGACTGCGGGTCCCGGTGGCCGTCGGCCGCGGCGAGGTGCGTGAAGGCGCTGGGGCGGTCCAGGAGGAGCCACAGGGGGCGCCGGGTGTCGTCCGGCGGCGGGTGGCCCGCCTGGCGGGCGCGGTTCATGGCGATCAGACGCCGCTCGGTCTCGGTGGCGGCCCACTCGAGGCTCGCCAGCGCGCCGGTGAGCCCGCACTCGACCGCCAGGACGCCGTCCCGGCCGGTCAGGCACGCGTACTCGCCGGTGCCGCCGCCCTCGACGATGACGACGTCACCGTAGGGCAGCGCCTGGAGGGCGATGGAGCGCAGCAGGGTCGAGGTGCCGCTCCCCGGCTGGCCCATGACCAGCAGATGGGGCTCCGTGGAGCGGACGCCGGTGCGCCAGACGACGGGGGGTACGTCGCGCTGCTCCTCGCCGTGGGTGAGGGGCAGGGTGCGCTGGACCTCGGTGGGGTCGGTGAAGCCGAGGACCGTCTCGCCGGGTGCCGTGACGAATCGCTGGGCGGCGATGTCGGTGGGCAGCGGCGGCAGGACGGTGACGGAGAGCTGGTTGCCCTCCTCGTCCCACGCGAAGCGGTACTCGCGGCCGCGGCCCGACTTGGCGTGCAGCAACTGCTCGATACGCGCGCGTGCGTCGGCCTCGCCGTCGGTGAAGTAGGCGGGGTAGCGGATCACGAGCTGGGTGACGCGGCTCGTCTCGTCGAACTCGTACTCCGGGAAGGCCTTCTCCCACTCGCCGCCGTGGGCGTAGAGCGGAGCGGGGTCCTCGGCCGTCGAGAAGTACGGCACCAGGGCCTCGTAGAGGGACTTCAGCCGCTGGGTCTGCGACTCGTCCGGGCCGTCCGGTGCGGGCGGGGTGCGGTCCCGGCCCTGCCATGCTGCCGCCGCCATCAGGATGATGACGGCGAGCAGCGGACCGTACGGCACCAGGGCCACGACCAGGACCACCGACGCCACCAGGAAAAGCAGCGGCCCGCGCTTGTCCTTGGGGGTGTCGGCCCACTTGCGCCGCCCGGCCGAGGCCAGCCGGCGCAGTCCGCGGGTGATCGTGATCAACGGGTGGAGGACGTCGGTGGCGCTGTCGGCCGCCGTCCGGGCCAGCTCCCGGCTCCGGGCGATCTGCGCGCTGCCTGTGCTCAGGATGCGGGGGAGGGGGCGCCGGGCCACTGCAGTCTCCTGATGGTGCGTACGGAAGGGAGGGACGCCTGGGGAAGGGGCGTCGGAAGAAGCGGCGTCAGAACTTGATGCCGCCGAGCAGGCTCGCCAGGCTCTCCCCGCCGGCTCTGATGCTCGGAGCGATGGCGGTGCTCGCGAGATAGAAGCCGAAAAGGGCGGCGACAAAGGCGTGCGACGCCTTGAGTCCGTCCTTGCGGAAGAAGAGGAAGACGATGATGCCGAGCAGGACCACGCCTGAGATGGACAGGATCATTTGAGGTCTCCTGGTTCGGGGGGACAGTCACCATGAGTACTTCCAGGCTCACAGGATGTATCCATACGATAAAAGGTGCAACCGGGTGAAATTCGGGATGTTTCACCCGCTTGACGGGGGCGGCTTGGGCCGGATGAGCAGGGGACTTGCGTCCGACCGGGTCAGTGGTGATCTTTACCTCCGGCACATCGGGTCATGTGCCGCGCGAGCCAGTACCCTGGCGATTCACCTGAACGGTTGTATGAGAGGCGGTCCGGCCGATGAGTGAAGCCCCCGACCCCGAGGTCGTGGAGCTGGCGACCAAGATCTTCGATCTGGCCCGCAGGGGGCAGACCGAGGCCCTCGTGTCGTACGTCGACGCAGGCGTTCCGGCCAACCTCACCAACGACCGTGGCGACTCCCTCGTGATGCTCGCCGCCTATCACGGCCACGCCGAGGCGGTACGCGCGCTGCTCGCGCGCGGGGCCGCCGCCGACGAGGTCAACGACCGGGGCCAGACCCCGCTCGCCGGGGCGGTCTTCAAGGGGGAGACGGAAGTGATCAAGGCACTTCTGGAGGGTGGCGCCGACCCGGCCGCGGGGACCCCCTCGGCCGTCGACACCGCTCGGATGTTCGGCAAGGCCGAACTCCTGGAATTGTTCGGCGCACACTGATCCGAACGCTCTGACCAGCGAAGACACAGAAAACGGGGGAGGCGGTAAAGGGCCGCCGAAATATCGGTCGCGGCAGATGTAAGTGCCGAGTCATCATGACGTCGTGATTCACGGACGCGATGGCTGGGCAGGTGATGCCGCACCGCGCGGGCCGTGACGCGGCCCGCATGGGCCACCGACGAGAGGCAGAGGAAAATGGTCTACAGCAAGCAGGAAACGGCGGGCGCCCCGACGTGTTGTCACGCGGCCAGGTGAAGCAAGAACCCCGGTTGCGTCGACGCTTGATGTGAGGCTGTTTCCCATGTTCGAACCGGTCATAGCGCCCAGCGGTACGTTGCTCGGCCTGCTTCAGCGGGGTCGCGGCGACGGCACACTGCACGCGCTCACCGCCCCGCGCGCCGAAGCGCTCGCGGCCCTGAACCACTGTGTGCTGCGGGATCCCCGCCACGACTGGCAGGTGGAGAACCGCTCCCTCTACTACGCCCGGCTCTACCTCGACCTGGGCGGCGAGCTGGACCGTATCGAGGCCCACCTCTTCGACGTCGAGGACCACCTCGACGACGAGGAGTCACGCACCGGCCTCGCCCTGGCGGTCCTCGGGCACCTCGCCTCCTACGGCAGGCGGGACGCGCTCGAACTGCTGCGCAGGTACGCCGCCGCGGGCGCCAACTGGGCCTGGGCCCTGGACGAGCTCGCCCTCAGGGACGACGACGCCGGGCTGCGCGCCCTCGCCGCTCCCGTACTGGCCCGTTTCGGCACGGACGCCGAGGGCGAGGCCGAGCTGGCCGCCACCGTGCGCGACGCCTTCGAACCCCGGCCCTGGCGGCTGTGGGCCGAGGATCCGCGCGAAGCGATCGCCACGCGCGTGCGTGCCGCTCAGGAGGCCGGCTGTTTCGACCGCTGGCAACGGCAGATGCGACCTACCGGACCCCGTCCGGGGTGGAGCGTGCGGGCGGTCTTCGAGTGGGCCGAGCAGGGCGTCGAACGCGGCGCCGCGCTCCATGTCCCCGCCGCACGCTGCCTCATGGCGGTCGCCGGACCCGAGGACCGGCCCGAGATCGTCGCCGCCGCCATGGACGGCACCGAGGGAGCCCGCTGCACCGCGCTGCGTTACCTCGCCGACGGCAATGATCCCGACGCCCTCGATCTGATCGAGGCGGCCGTGGTCACCGGCTCGGCACCGGTCGTGGAGGCCGCCGTCGACGCCTTCGAACGGATGCGCAGCATCGCCGCCGTCGACCGCGCCCGCAGCTGGGCCCACCGGCCCGATCCGCTGGGCGGCGCCGCCGGACGCATGCTCGCCTGCCGCGGCGGAGCCGAGGACAAGGACCTGGTCCTCGCCGCCCTGCGCGAGGCCGTCCGGGGCGAGGGGCCGGACGCACCGACCCTGTGGACCCTCGTCGACGGCACCGGACGGCTCGGCATCGCCTGCGCCGCCCCCGTACTGCGCCATGTCTACCGCGAGACCGCCTCGTCCCATCTGCGCGGCCGGGCCGCCCGGGCCCTGGCCGCCACCGACCCCTCCTTCGCCACCGGCTTCGCCGTCGAGTGCCTCTGGGACTGCGAGGAGACCACCCGCGAGATCGCCGCCCGGCACGCCGAGACCGCCGACGCCCGCGTCGTCGAGCAGCTCCGCCGGCTCGCCGCCGACCCGGCCGAGGAGGCCGAGGTCCAGACCGCCGTACGCAGCCGGATCGGCCCCCCGGACGCCGCAGCCATGTGACGGCACGCCCTCAGGGTGAACTCGGGACGACCCGCGGGTCAGGCGCGTATGGACAGGGCCTGACCTGCGCGGGTGTGCGAGCTAACGCTCACGGGACGTTCCCCGGCCGGAAAGATCCACGTTGACGCGTTCACGTCCGGTGCGGCGACAACACCGGTATGCGTGTCGTCATCGTGACCGAATCCTTTCCCCCCGACGTGAACGGCGTGGCCCACTGCGCGCTCCAGACCGCCCGGCACCTCGTGGATCGCGGTCATTCCCCGCTCGTCGTCGCGCCGGCCACCGCGGCCGGTACCGGGCCCGACGCCTCCGCGCCGTGCCCCGTCGTCCGTGTCCCCTCCCTCCCCCTGCCGGGCTACCCCCAGGTCCGGGTCGCCCTCCCCAGCCGGCGCGTCGCCGCGGCCATCGCCGAGCACCGCGCGGACCTCGTCCACCTGGCCAGCCCCTTCGTCCTCGGCGTCCGCGGCATGGCGGCGGCCGCCCGGCTCGGCCTCCCCGCCGTCGCCGTCTACCAGACCGACCTCGCGGGATACGCCCGCACCTACGTCCACGCCGGCGAGGCGGCCGCGTGGCGCCGCATCCGCTCCGTCCACGCCGCCGCCGACCTCACCCTCGCCCCGTCCAGCGCCGCCCTGCACGACCTGGAGACCCACGGCGTCCCCCGGGTGCGGCTGTGGCCGCGCGGCGTGGACACCGCCCGCTTCCACCCCGGGCTGCGCGACGAGGCGCTGCGCCGCGAACTCGCCCCGAACGGTGAACTGATCGTCGGCTACGTCGGCCGGCTAGCCCCCGAGAAGCACGTCGAGCTGCTCGCGGGCGTGTGCGGCCTGGAAGGCGTGCGGGTGGTCGTGGTGGGCGACGGACCGAGCCAGCCGGCACTGACCGAAGCCCTGCCCGGCGCGGTCTTCCTGGGCCGCCGCACCGGCGGCGAACTGGCGCGGATCTTCGCCTCCTTCGACGTCTTCGCGCACACCGGCCCCTTCGAGACCTTCTGCCAGACCGTGCAGGAGGCCATGGCCAGCGGGGTTCCCGTGGTCGCGCCCGCGGCCGGCGGCCCGCTGGACCTCGTCGCCCACGGCCGCACCGGCCTGCTGGTCCCGCCGCGCGACGCGGCCGCCGTACGGGACGCCGTGTGGGCCCTGGCCGCCGATCCCGGACTGCGGGCCGCCTACGGCGCCGCGGGACGGGCGACGGTCGAGGGGCGCACCTGGGCGGCGGTCGGGGATCAGCTGCTGGGGCACTACGCGGGTGTACTGGCCGGTCGGCGGATGGTGGTGGCGGCATGACCGGTTCCTGGACCGCCGGCGGAGGCGACGTCCGGCCCCTGCGGATCGTCCGGCTCGCGAACTTCGTCGCGCCCGCCTCGGGCGGCCTGCGCACCGCGCTGCGCGAGCTCGGCAAGGGCTACAAGGCGGCCGGGCACGAGCCCGTGCTCGTCGTGCCGGGTGAGCGGGTCAGCGACGTGGAGACCGAGCAGGGGCGGGTGATCACCCTGCCCGGGCCGCTGCTGCCGGGCACCGGCGGCTACCGCGTGCTCGCCGACCGGCGGCGGGTGACCCGGCTCCTGGAGGCGCTGGCCCCCGACCGCCTGGAGGTCTCCGACCGTACGACCCTGAGGTGGACCGGCAAGTGGGCGCGACGCGCGCGGGTGCCGGCCGTGATGGTCTCCCACGAGACCGCCGACGGTGTGCTCCGTACCTGGGGCGTGCCGGAAGGCGCCGCCCGGCGGACCGCGGACGCGCTGAACCTCCGTACGGCACACACCTACGCGCGCGTGGTGTGCACCACCGAGTTCGCCGAGCGGGAGTTCGTCCGGATCGGCGCGCGCAATGTCGTACGGGCGCCCCTCGGCGTCGACCTGTCCGAACGGCACCCGGCGCTGCGCGACGAGCGACTGCGTGGCGTCTACGCGCGCGTGGACGAGACGCTGCTGGTGACGTGCACCCGGCTGTCGGTGGAGAAACGACCCGGCACCGCGCTGGACGCCCTGGAGGCGCTCGTACGGCGGGGGCGGCGGGCGGTGCTGGTGGTGGCCGGGGACGGACCCTTGCGGCCGCGGCTCGAACAGCGGGCGCGGGAGCGCGGGTTGCCGGCCGTCTTCCTCGGGCACGTCACCGACCGCGGGCTGCTCGGCGCCCTCCAGGCGTCCGCCGACGTGTGCCTGGCCCCCGGGCCCGCCGAGACGTTCGGGCTCGCCGCGCTGGAGGCGATGGCCTGCGGCACGCCCGTCGTCGTGAGCGCATCCTCCGCGCTGCCCGAGGTGATCGGGGAGGCGGGAGCGGTCGCGGCGGATCACGGGGCCGCCTTCGCGGACGCCGTGGAGATGCTGCTCGACCGTCCCTTCGACGAGCGTCGGAAGGTCGCACGCGCGCGTGCGGAGTGCTTCGGGTGGGGGACGGCCGTGGAGGCGTTCCTCGCCGCGCACGACGCGACGCCGGCGGTGCGCGGGAGCGGGCTTCGCGATGACTCGCTTCATGGGGGCGGGCTTCGCGGTGACTCGCTTCAGAGGGGCGCGCGATGAGACCCCTGCGGTTCGTCGCCCTCGGTGACTCGCTGACCGAGGGGGTGGGCGACCCCGTCGGCGACGGCTGGCGGGGCTGGGCCGCCCTGCTGGCCGACGGGCTCGGCCCGGCCGTGGAGTTCACCAACCTCGCGGTCAGCGGGGCGCAGACCCGGGACGTGCTGGAACGGCAGCTGCCCGCCGGGCTGGCCCTGCGCCCGGACGTCGTGTCCGTCGTCGTCGGCGTCAACGACACCCTCCGCTGCACCTTCGACATCCACGCCGTGGCCGCCCGGCTCGACGCGGTGTACGCGGCGTTCGCCGAGCAGGGCGCGCTGCTGCTCACGGCCTGCTTGCCCGACCCCGGCGCGATGCTCGGGCTGCCGGGGGCGCTGGCGAGCCCGCTGGCCCGGCGGCAGCGGGCGGTCAACTCCGTGGTCCACGCGCTGTCCGAGCGGTACGGGGCGGTGCATCTCCATGCCGCCGAAGGGGCCTGGATCACCGACCGCGCGATGTGGAGCGCGGATCGGCTCCACCCGGGTGAGCGGGGGCACCGGCAGCTGGCCGTACGGTTCCACGCGGTGCTGGCGGAGGCCGGACTGGCGACGGGGGCGGCGCCTTCCCCCGAACCCGAGTTCGCGCAGCCCACCAGGTCGGCGAGTCTGTGGTGGCTGGCCACGGCGGGGACGGGGTGGGTGGCTCGGCGATGTACGGATCTGTTGCCGCAGTTGCTTCGGCTCGCGGCGGACGAGATGCGTCATCGGGCTCGGGGGACGAGTGCGCGGTTGGATCTGGGGGCGACTGCCGCGGTGTCGGCTGCCTTGTCGGCCCTGTCCGTGCCGGAGGCGGCGTAGCGGTTCTGGCTGCGGGCGCGTGGGGGTGGTCGGGCGGCTCCCACGCGCCTCCGGACGTGGTCAGCGCCGGCGCACTGCCACGAAACGAACCGGCGTTCCTGGTACCGCCTGGGCCGCCGCCGGGAGGTCTTCGGTGCGCACCACCGCGATCACGGGGTAGCCGCCCGTCGTCGGATGGTCCGCCAGGAACACCACCGGGCGGCCGTCCGGCGGCACCTGGACCGCGCCCAGGACCATGCCCTCGCTGGGGAGTTCACCCGGCCGGGCACGGTCCAGCGCGGGACCTTCCGTGCGCAGGCCGATGCGGTTGCCGGCCGGGGACACCCGGAAGGTGCGGGACGTGAAGGCCCGTACCGCCTCCGGCGTGAACCAGTCGTCGCGCGGGCCGAGCGTCACCCGTAGGACGAGTTCCGTCGGAGGCGCCGGCTGCGGGGCGACGTCCACGCGCGTGTGGAGGTGCGTCGGGCTGCCCAGGGGCAGGACCGCGCCGTCCGTGAGCGGGGCCGGGCCCAGGCCGGAGAGGAGGTCCGTGGAGCGGCTGCCGAGCACCGGCTCGACGGTGATGCCGCCGGAGACGCCCACATAGCTCCGTAGTCCGCGCAGGGCGGTTCCGACGTCCAGGAGCGCCCCGGCGGGCACGCGCACCGGCGCGCCCCACGCGACCGGGCGTCCGTCCACCCTGACCGGGCAGGGAGCGCCGCCGACGGCCACGGTGACCGCCGAACGCGGCCGTAGGGAACAGCCGTTGAGCGTCGTCTCCAGGACGGCCGCCTCCGGTGGATTGCCGACCAGCCGGTTGACGAGGGCTGCCGCGGGGCCGTCCAGGGCTCCCGCGCGGGGGACGCCCAGATGCGCGTGGCCCGGGCGGCCCAGGTCCTGCACGGTGGTCAGCGCACCGGCGCGCACGACGGCGAGGGCGCGGTCCGTCATGCTCCCACCGCCCCCACCGGTACGAACCTCACGCGTGTGCCCGGCGACAGCAGCGCGGCCGGTACGCGCGCGTGGTCCCACAGCACGGCCTCCGTGGTGCCGATCAGTTGCCAACCGCCGGGCGAGGAGCGGGGATACACGCCCGTGTAGGGCCCCGCCAGCGCGACCGCACCGGCGGGGACGGCGGTACGCGGAGTGGCTCGGCGTGGGACGTCGTACCGCTCCGGCAGACCGGTGAGGTAGCCGAAGCCGGGGGCGAACCCGCAGAAGGCGACGCTGAACTCGGTGGCCGCGTGGATGCGGGCCACCTCGTGCGGTGCCACGCCCCAGTGCGCGGCCACGTCGGCCAGGTCCGGGCCGTCGTAGCGCACGGGGAGTTCGACGACGGCACGCGCGCGTGGGGGAGCGGGCGGGACGTCGGCGGCGGCCAGTTCGGTGGCGAGGCGGGCCGGGTCGGTGAGGCCGTCCAGCAGGACCGTGCGGGCCGCGGGGACGATCTCGCGGACGGCCAGGGAGCCCTCCGCGCGGCGACGCAGCAACTCCGCGTGCAGCGCCTGTGCCTCCTCGCCCGACGACACCTCCACGAGCAGGGCCGCGTCGCCGACGGGCAGCGCTCTCATGCTCATGCGAAGACCTCCGCGTGTGCGGCCGATTCTGTGCCGACGGGCAGGGCTCTCATGCTCATGCGAAGGCCTCCTCGCGTACGCCCGACTCCGTGATGGCGAGCGGCGCTCTCACCCTCATGCGAAGGCCTCCACGCGTACGCCCGACTCCGTCAGCCGGTCCCGGACCCGGCGGGCCAGTTCCACGGCGCCCGGCGTGTCCCCGTGCAGGCACAGCGAGCGTGCCCGGACCTCGATGCGGGCGCCGGAGCGCGCGGTGACCGCGCCGTCGCGGGCCAGCCCCACCGAGCGGTCCACCACCCTCTCCGGGTCGGTCACCACCGCCCCCTCCTCGCCGCGCGGCACCAGAGTGCCCTCGGCGGTGTACGCGCGGTCCGCGAACGCCTCCGTGACGGTCGGCAGGCCCGACTTGCCGGCCAGCTCCAGCAGACGCGAGCCGGGCAGGCCGAGCACCGGAAGGGAGGCGTCCGCGAGGAGGACACCCTCGACGACCGCGCCGGCCTGCTCCTCGTCGTGCACGACGCGGTTGTAGAGCGCGCCGTGCGGCTTGACGTACGACACACGCGCGCCGGCCGCGCGCGCGAAGACCTCCAGGGCGCCGATCTGGTACGCGACTTCGGCCGCCAGCTCGGCGGGCGGCACGTCCATCGCGCGCCGCCCGAACCCGGCGAGGTCCCGGTAGGAGACCTGCGCCCCGATCCGTACGCCGCGCTCGGCCGCCTGCGCGCACACCCGCCGCATGGTGGCAGCGTCCCCGGCGTGGAAGCCGCAGGCCACGTTGGCGCTGGTGACGACGGACAGCAGCTCTTCGTCGTCGGTCAGCCGCCAGCGGCCGAAGCCTTCGCCGAGGTCGGCGTTGAGATCGATCGAGGTCATGGAGCTTCCCTGTCTCCTTCCGGGCGAGTGCGTGGGCCCCGCTCAGGCCACGCGGTACTGCTGGTCGCGGGCGTCGGTGAGGAACATCTGGCCCGGTGCGTGGGTGAGCGCGAACGGTGGCCGTGAGGCCATCACCGCGGCCTGCGGGGTCACCCCGCAGCCCCAGAACACCGGGATGTCGTCGGGGTGCAGGTCCACCGGGTCGCCGAAGTCGGGGCGGCCGAGATCCTCGATGCCGAGGGTCGACGGGTCGCCGCAGTGCACCGGGCCGCCATGGACGGCCGGGAGCAGGCTGCTCTCCCGGATCGCCGACGACAGATGCTGCGGCGGCACCGGCCGCATCGACACCACCATCGGACCGTGGATCCGCCCCGCCGGGCGGCACTGCCAACTGGTCTCGTACATCGGAACGTTGCGTCCCTGCTCCAGGTGCCGGATCGGGACGCCAGCCTCGGTCAGCGCCCACTCGAAGGTGAAGCTGCACCCGATCAGGAAGGACACCAGGTCGTCCCGCCAGTACGCGCGCACGTCGGTCGGCTCGTCCACCAGCTCGCCGTCCCGCCACACCCGGTAGCGCGGCAGGTCGGTGCGCAGATCGGCGCCGGGCGCCAGCACCGTCGTAGGAGATCCGGCGTCGGTGACGTCGAGCACCGGGCACGGCTTGGGGTTGCGCTGGCAGAACAGCAGCATGTCGTACGCCCAGTCCGCGGGCACCGAGATCAGGTTGACCTGGGTGTGGCCCGCGGCGACCCCTGCCGTGGGGCCTGTGAGGCCGGCCCGGAAGCGGGTGCGGGCCTCTTGCGGGCTCCACGCGTGCGCGTGCTCGTCGACGAGGGCCACGGGGCGGTCTTCCGCGACGGCCGTGAGACGGTCTTCCGTACGGTTCACGCGAGTTCCTTCCCACGGGTCTCCGGCAGCCCGAGCAAGGCCAGCGCGGCGAGGGCGTAACCGAGGGCGCCGAAGACCAGCGCGCCGCCCACACCCCAGCTGTCGGCCAGGAAGCCGACGGTGGTGGGGAAGACGGCGCCCACGGCGCGCCCGGCGTTGTACGTGAAGCCCTGTCCCGTGCCGCGCACCGCCGTCGGGTACAGCTCGGCCAGGAAGGAGCCGAAGCCGCTGAAGATGGCCGACATGCAGAACCCGAGCGGGAAGCCGAGCAAGAGGAGCAGGGTGTTGGCGCCGTCCGGGATGTTGGCGTACGCCAGGATGCAGATCGCCGACAGCAGGGCGAAGAGCCAGATGTTGCGGCGGCGGCCCAGCCGGTCGGTGAGATAGCCGCCGGTCAGATAGCCGAGGAAGGCGCCGGAGATCAGGAAGGTCAGATAGCCGCCGGTACCGACGACCGACAGTCCGCGGTCGCTCTTCAGATACGTCGGCACCCAGGTGGCGAGCGTGTAGTAGCCGCCCTGGACGCCGGTCGACAGCAGCCCCGCGAAGACCGTCGTGCGCAGCAGTCCCGGCTTGAAGATCGCCGTGAACGGGGTCTTCCCGCCGCTCTTCTCCCGTGCCGCGATCGCCTCGGGCGCGTCCTGGACGCGGCGCCGCAGCCAGACGACGAGCAGCGCGGGCAGGGCGCCGGTCCAGAACATCACGCGCCAGGCCAGGTCGTCGTCGAGGAACGAGAACACCAGCGTGTAGACGACGGCGGCAAGGGCCCAGCCCACCGCCCACGAGCTCTGGACGGCGCCGAGGGTGCGGCCCCGGTGCTTCGCGCTCGCGTACTCGGCGACCAGGATCGCGCCGACCGCCCACTCGCCGCCGAAGCCGAGCCCCTGGAGCGCACGGAAGACCAGCAGCGACTCGAAGTTGGGCGCGAAACCGCAGGCGACGGTGAAGATCGCGTACGTGATCACCGTGATCATCAGGGCCCGGACCCGTCCGGCCCGGTCGGCCAGTACGCCCGCGAGGGCGCCGCCGACCCCGGAGGCGAGCAGCGTGACGGTGGTGAAGAGGCCGGTCTGGCCGCTGTCCAGGCCGAAGTACGCGGCCAGCGCGACCATGCTCAGCGGCAGCGTGAAGTAGTCGTAGGAGTCGAGGGCATAGCCGCCGAACGCGCCGGCGAAGGCGCGCCGGCCGCGCGGACCGAGAGCCCGGAACCAGCCCAACGCCCCGTCGTCGGCGGGGCGTTCGGTCTGTGCGGGGTGAGCGGTGAGGGCCTGGGAGGGGGGAGTCGTGCTCATGTGCACCTCGCAGTGGGAGGACGGAGGGTGCGGGATTGAGCCGTGCGGTGGGTGCCTGTGGTGCGGTGATGTCGTAGCAAGGTAGAGGATCGTTGAACGATCCTTCAATACCCCTGTTGTTTCGTTCTCGTGACTGCGGTTGAATTCCGGGCATGGCAGAGCAGCTGAGCGGACTGGCCGACGACCGCGCCCTCCTGGGCCGCACCAGCACGGCGGAGCGCGTCTCGGACATCCTCAGGAGCCGCATCGCCGAGGGCTATTTCCCGCCCGGCACCCGGCTGTCGGAGGACAGCATCGGCGGCGCCCTCGGCGTCTCCCGCAACACCCTGCGCGAGTCGTTCCGGCTGCTCACCCACGAACGTCTGCTCGTCCACGAGCTCAACCGGGGGGTGTTCGTGCGGGTCCTGACGGTGGAGGACGTCGAGGACATCTACCGCACCCGGCAACTGGTGGAGTGCGCGGTGGTGCGCGGGCTGGGCGAGCCGCCGTACGCACTCGACGGGCCCACGGAGGCCGTCGAGGAGGGTCTGCGGGCGGTGCGCGAAGGTGACTGGAAAGGGTTGGGTACCGCCAACATCCACTTCCACCGGGAGCTGGTCGCGCTGGCGGGCAGCGAGCGCACCGACGAACTCATGCGCAGCGTCTTCGCCGAACTGCGGCTCGCGTTCCACGTGGCCGACGACCCGCGCCGGCTGCACGAGCCGTACCTGGCGCGGAACCAGGAGATCCTCCGGGCCCTGGAAGTGGGCGACAAGGCCGAGGCCGAGAAGCTGCTCGCGGTCTATCTGGAGGACTCCCTGGAGCGGGTGGTCGAGGTGTACCGGCGCCGGGTGGGAGAGGACGACTAGCGTCGGGATCACGCCGGTCGCCAGGGGTCTGTTCTGCGTCGTTTTAGTCGTTGTCAGACCGAGGACCTAGTCTGTGCACCGTGACTTCGCCTGCACCGACGGACAGTGTTCCGCCCCAGCTCAGCGCAGCGTCCCGTCCCGCTCCGGGGCCGGCCGCCGACGAGGGACTGGCGCGGCGGCTGCGCGCGCTCGCGTGCACCGCGCCGTTGCACGACCTGGACGCGCGCAAGGCGAACCTCGCGGGTGAGTACTCGGTGTACGGCATGGCGGAGGTCGCCCTCGCCGCCATCGACCTGGTCACCCTGAACATGGACTTCGACACGGGTGCCGACCACGACCAGATCGTCGCCCGCCTCATCCCGCGCATCGCCGCGCAGGCCCCCCAGCGGCCCGTCGCCGAGCACGAGCGGGTGGCCCGCTGGGTCCTGGAGAACCTGATCAACGTCGGCAGCGTCGACCGCGGCTTCCGGGCCGTGTACGGCACGTTCGCGCCGGACGGCACCTACGTGCGCCGCGACTACGACTTCAAGCTGATCGAGGAGGTGCCCGGCCCCGGAGGCTCGGTGTACCTCCGTACGACGGACGAGGCGGTCAACGTCCTCGTCGGCGCCCTCGACACCGACGTCACCAGCGCCCAGATCGCCGCCGAGGTCAAGCTGGAGGTGCTGATCAGCCGGGGCCGTCTCGCGGACGCCCAACTGGCCGCCGAGCAGGCCCGGTACCGGACCGTGCAGTACTCGGAGACCCTGCGCCGGGCCCTGGACGCCACGCGGCGTAACGTCCGCGCGGTGGACTGGCTGAACGCCGTCCCGGACATGATCACCGAGGCCCTCGACCACGTCGCCGACCGCTACCGCCACGAGAACGCGATCCTCACCAACATCCGCAAGGCACGCGACGAGTCCGAGGACCCCGAGCAGAAGCGGCGGGCCGCCGAGCTCGTCGACATCGTCAAGGACTGCATCCGGCGTCACACCCAGCTCCAGTCCCGCCTGCTGGAGGCCGGCCCGCTGTTCCGCGCGGAGCAGGACCGGCAGGCCTTCGCGACGCCGCTCACGACGTCGGGGACAGACCTCTACGGCCATCTGTTCGCGCCGCTGCTGCCGCTGCCCCAGGAGCAGGCGGTCAAGGTCACCGACGCGTTCTTCGCGCGTGGGACCGGTCTGCGCACGCCGGTGTCGGTGCGGGTGGGCGACCTCGTCGACATACTGCTCACGCCGCCGGTCGAGCGTGAGCACCTCGGCGCGGAGATGCCGGAGCCGGACCTCATCGCCACACCGGACGACAGCCGGTTCAGCGAGGAGCAGCTGGCGACGGCCATGGAACTGCTGGACCTGCCGGCCGACGCGCCCCGGCGGCTGTCCGGGCTGCTGGCCGAGGCCCGCCGACAGGACCCCGAGCTGCCGTATCTCGTGGCCCTGCTGGCCGTGCACGCGGCCAGTCCGGCGGTGGGCACCGCCTACCGGCAGGGCGAGGAGAAACTGCTGTTCGCCGTGGACGACGGGACCGAGCTGGACGATCCCGAGTTCGGCGGGGCGGATCTCATCGTCGGCACGGCCCTGCTGGACGCGGCGGGGATGGCGGCGGACAGGACCGAAGCAGCATGAGTCGAAGCACAGTGGACCGAGGAGACCGACCGTGACCGAGCACGTCGAGTGGAGTGAGCCGGAAGCCGGACCCGCGCCGGCCCCCGCCGCCGTCACCCCCGCCGACGCCGCCGACGCGGCGCGGCTCGTCGCCTTCGGGCTCCAGCCCAAACTGCAGCCCGCGCGCGACCAGGAGTACACCGAACTACTGCGGCGCTACCGGGAGGACGGGGCGTTCGCGCGGCTCGCCGACGCCGTGGCCGCCGGACTGGGACTCGTCGTCCTGGAGGTCTCCCCGCGCGCGGGGATGGCGGTCACCGCCGCCGAGGACTCCGTGTTCGCCGTACGGATGGGCGACTACGCGCGCCGGACCTCCGCCGACGGCAGCGACCGCTTCCTGCACGGCCTGGCCCATCTGGCCGTAGCCGCCCTGGCGTTCCCGCGGCCCGAGGACCTCGCCGACGACGGCTACATCGGACGCGTGAGTGTCAACGGCGTCGACGCGTTCGTCCGGCAGGCGTGCCGGCGTCTGGAGGAGCGCGCCGAGGAGGTGGGGGAGAACACCGACCCGGCCACCGAGGCGCCCGGCCTGGAGGCCGCCTGGCGGATCTGGGCGAGACGCAGCGCCACCGGCGCCACCAAGGACGCGCGCCGCCTCGCCGGGTCCACCACCGGCATCATCGGCAAGGCCGTCGCCTTCCTCACCGACTCCGGCTTCCTCCAGCGCACCGGTGACGACAACGGCGGTACGTACCGCACGACGGCCCGCTACCAGCTCCAGGTGCGGGACATGGCCGGCAGCGCCGCCATGGCCGAGCTGCTGGAACTGGGCGTCGTCCCCGTGACCGACGGCACGCCGACGCTGCTGCCCGCCGAGAACACCGAGGACCTGGAGCTGGCGGCCGACGCCGGGCTGCCGTTCCACGCGTCGTCCTCGTCCTGACCTCCCCCCACCTGCCGAAGACTTACGAGAGTCCGCCATGTACGAGCTGTCCCGGGTCCGCCTCTACTCCATCGGTCCCGCCGGTGCGCGCTACGCCGACACCGTGCTTGACCTGCGGGGCGTGGGCGACGTCGTGCCCGACCCCGCGCCCACCCAGGCGGAGTTCTTCGAGGAGGAGCCGACCGGCCCGCCGCGCCGCCCCGCACCCGCCGGCGTGCTCTTCCTGGAGAACGGCGGCGGCAAGTCCGTCCTGCTCAAGCTGATCTTCTCGGTGATGCTGCCGGGCCACCGCAACACCCTCGGCGGCGCCAGCTCCGGCGTGCTGCGCAAGTTCCTGCTCGCCGACGACTGCGGGCATGTCGCGCTGGAGTGGCAGCACACGCTCACCGGTGAGTGCGTGGTCGTCGGCAAGGTCAGCGAGTGGCGGGGGCGGCAGGTCTCCAACGACCCGCGGAAGTTCGCCGAGGCCTGGTACTCCTTCCGGCCCGGCCCCGGGCTCTCCCTGGACAACCTGCCCGTCGCCGAGTCCACGGCCGTACGCCCGCCCGTCGAGGGCGCGTCCGGCGCACAGGGCCGTCGCCGCACCATGAAGGGCTTCCGGGACGCCATCACCGAGGCGGGCAAGGCGTATCCGCACCTGGAGGTGCACTGGGAGGAGATCCACGACCGCTGGATCGAGCACCTCGGCGACCTCGGCCTCGACCCCGAACTCTTCCGCTACCAGCGGGAGATGAACGCCGACGAGGGTGAGGCCGCCGGCCTCTTCGCGGTCAAGAAGGACTCCGACTTCACCGACCTGCTGCTGCGGGCCGTGACCGACACCCGGGACACCGACGGGCTCGCCGACCTGGTCAGCGGCTTCGGCAACAAGCTGGGCCGACGCGCGGAACTGATGGCGGAACGGGACTTCACGGCCGGGTCGGTCGATCTGCTCGGCCGGATCGTCGAGGCCGCCGAGGCGCGCTCACGCGCGCGTGACATCCACGCCGGGGCCGAGCGCCGTACCCGCACACTGGCCCGCAGGCTCTCCGCGCGCGGCGCCCAGGAGCGGGTGCGGGCCGCCGACCTCGCCCAGCGGGTCACCGCGGCGGCGTACGCCGTCACCCATGCGGACGGAGCGCGCGAGCGCAGCGCGCTGATCGCCGCCGAACTCGCCTACCGGCACGCCTCCTTGGCGCTCGCCGCGGCCGAGAAGTCCGCCGCCGCGCAGAAGCGCGAACTCGCCGACGCCCGCACGCTGCACTCGGCCTGGCAGGCCGCCGAGGCCGTACTGCGCCATCGCGCCGCCGCCGACCGCGTCGCGCGCGTGTCCGCCGCCATCCAGGAGGCCGAGCGGGACGCGGCCCCCGCGCTGGCCGCCCGCGCCCAGGCCGCCGTGGACCTCGTACGGGCCCTGCACGCGGCCGCGGAGAGCGCCGAGACCCTCGCCAACGAGGAGGAGGAGCGCTCCGCCGCCCTTCAGGAGGTCGGCGAGTCCGCGCACCGGGACTCCACCACCGCCGCCACCGAGGCCCAGCGCGCCCGCAGTGAGGTCGGGCATCTGCGGCAGCGCCTCACCGAGGTCGAGCAGGAGACCGCCGAGGCGGTCCGGGCGGGCTGGCTCGACGACAGCGCCCCCGACGCCGACCCCGCGCGCGCGGCCCTCGCCGCCAGCGACGCCGAGAAGTCCGCGGTCGCCGCCTGGGACACCGCCCGGGAGACGGCCCGCCGGGCCACCGAGCACGCGCGAGAGGCGGGCGCCGCGGAGTCGCGCGCCGAGCTGACGGCGGCCCGCGCGGCGGACGCCGCCGCCGCGGCCGAGCGGTCCTACGACGCCGAGCGACGGCTCGCCGAGGCGCTGGCGGCCGAGCCGCGGCTGGGGGAGCTGCTGGGCCTGACGGGCAGTGGGGTCCGCTCCGTCGTCCCGCAGCCGCGGCAGGACGGCGACGACGGTGACCAGGCCGGGTTCACCCCCGAGGACCTCGACCGCTTCGCCGACGAACTGCGCGAGCTGCTCGACGACGCCGTCTCCTCCGCCGAACGCCAGCTCTTCGAACTGCGCACCGCCGCCGCCGACGACGCCCGCATCCTCGGCGCGCTCGGCGACGGCGGGCTGCTGCCGCCCGGCCCGGACGTGTTGGCGACCGTGGAGTTCCTCGGCGAGCACGGCATCCCGGCGCTGCCCGGCTGGCGCTATCTCGCCCAGGCCGTCGACCCCACCGACCACGCGCGCGTGCTGGCCGCCCGGCCCGAGCTGGTCGACGGCGTGATCATCACCGACCCGGACACGCACGCGCGGGCCCGCGAGGCGCTGAGCGAGGCGGCCCTTCTGCCGCGCTCAGCCGTCGCCGTCGGCACCGCGGCCGCCCTCCTCGCCCCGACCCCCGCCTCCGGCTCGGGGAGCGAGGGCGTGTTCCTCGTCCCGCCGAACCCCGCCATGCACGATGAGCACGCCGCCGACGAGGAGCGGCAGACGCTGCGCGCCCGGGCCACCGAGCGCGACGAGGAGATCCGCTCCCTCGCGGCCCGGCTCGGCAAGGACCGGGAGCTGGCGGCGCGGCTCGCCTCCTGGCGCACCGGCTGCCCGGCCGGCCGGCTCGTCGAGCTGGCCGAGGCCGCGCGCGAAGCACGCGCGTTCGCCGAGGAGTCCGAGGCCGAGCTGGCCGAGGCGCGGACCGTGCGGGCCGAGGCCGACGAGGCCGCCGCCGAGGCCACGCAGGTGCGCGAGGAGCGGCAGGAGGCCGCGCAGAAGGCGCGACGGGCCGCCGACGCCCTCGCCGGGCTCGCCTTCCGGCTGCGGGAGCGCGCCGGCTGGCAGGTCAAGCTCCGCGAACTGGCCGACGAGGCCACCGAGTCGGAAGCCCGCGCCCAGGCCTGCCTGGAGCGGGCCCGCGCCGCCGACGAGGACCGGCGTGCCGCCCAGCGGGCCGCCGACGACGCCCGCCGCACCGCGCGTGCGCTGCGCGCCGAGCGCGCCGAGATCGCCGGCGCCCCCGACGACGTACCGGACGGCGACACGGAGGCGCCGAAGGCGTCCCTGCCCGCGCTCCGGGAGGCCTACCGGGCAGCCTCCCAGCTGTACGAGAAGGTCGGCGTCGGCGCCGACCTGCGCGCCGAGCAGGCGCGCGCGGAGAGCGACGAGAGCGCCTCCCTGGCCGAGCTGGACCGGCTGAGCAACAAGGTCCGCACCCGCGCCGAGGCGCTGCTCCAGTCGCCCGACGGCTCCGACGGGCCGTCCCGGCAGGCCGCCGCGGCCCGTGCCGAGGAGCTGGTGCAGCTCCTGGAGACGCGGATGTCCAGCGCGAGCGAGCAGCTCGGCCGGCTGCGCGGCGAGGCCGAGCGGCACGCGCCCGAGGACGGCGATGCCCACACCGAACTCGCGGAGGAGCTCCAGCCGCGCGACGCCGACCACGCGCAGGCTCTGCTGCGCACGGCGTCCGCGGAACTGGCCTCCCGCACCGAGGCGTTGACACAGGCCCGGGAGGCGCACGCCGAGCTGCTGGAGTCCCACCGGGCCGCCGAGGACGCGGCCGGCGGTTTCGACGAGATCGCCGCGATGCTCCGCGACCTGCTGCGTGAACACGCCTCTGAGGACGAGCAGGAGGACACCGAGGCCTACCCCGGCAGCCCCGAGGAGGCCCGGCAGGCCGCCGCCGAGGCCCGCCGGTCGCTGCGCGGCTGCGCGGCCGACCTCTCCGCCGCCGAGGCCGCCGTGCGCGAGGCCAGCGACGTCCTGATCCGGCACGCCAACTCCACCCGCTACGAGCAGGTCCGCACCCCCGCCCGCCAGCAGATCCGCGAACTGCCCGCCTCCGCGCTGCCGGAGCACGCGCAGAAGTGGGCCGATGCCTTCGCCCCCCGACTCCGTGTCCTCACCGACGAGTTGGCACAGCTGGAGCGGAACCGGGACTCGATCGTGGACCGGCTGCGCGGGCTCGTGGAGTCGGCGCTGGCGACCCTGAGGTCCGCCCAGCGGCTGTCCCGGCTGCCCGAGGGGCTAGGCGAGTGGTCCGGGCAGGAGTTCCTGCGCATCCGCTTCGAGGAGCCGGACCAGGCGACGCTCACCGAGCGGCTCGGTGAGGTCATCGACGAGGCGACCCGCGCGGCCGTGAAGAAGAACTCCGACCTGCGGCGCGACGGTATGTCCCTGCTGCTGAGGGGCGTCGGCGCGGCCCTTCAGCCCAAGGGTGTCGCGGTGGAGATCCTCAAGCCGGACGCGGTGCTGCGCGCCGAGCGGGTGCCGGTCGGGCAGATGGGTGACGTGTTCTCGGGCGGTCAGCTGCTCACCGCGGCCATCGCCCTGTACTGCACGATGGCCGCGCTGCGCTCCAACGACCGGGGCCGCGACAAGCACCGGCACGCGGGCACGCTGTTCCTCGACAACCCCATCGGGCGCGCCAACGCCACGTATCTGCTGGAGCTCCAGCGCGCCGTCTCGGACGCCCTGGGTGTCCAACTCCTCTACACGACAGGCCTGTTCGACACGACGGCCCTCGCCGAGTTCCCACTGGTCATCCGGCTGCGCAACGACGCCGACCTCAGGGCCGGGCTGAAGTACATCAGCGTGGAGGAACACCTCCGTCCGGGACTGCCGCAGCAGCCGCACGCCGAGGAAGCGGTGCACAGCGAGATCACGGCCACGCGGATGTTCAAGCGTCCGGCACCGAGCGCGTCGTAACGGCACGTCGGGCGGCGCCTTGACCGGGGCGGCGGTTCGGCCGGGGCTTGGCTGAGCCCTGGCCGGGGTCGGCGGGGCTCAGCCGGGGCTCGGTGAAACGGCGGCCGGGTCGGCAGAGCTCAGTCGGGGCTCGGCGAGACGGCGGCCGGGCTCAGCGCAGCCTCTGTCGGGTTCAGGGGTGGGACAGCTGGCCCGCCCCGCCGCGCCGGCGTATCCGCTCCTGCCCCCGCTCGGCCGCCCTGGCCTGTCGCCGTGCCTTGCGCCGCTCGCGTCGCAGGGCGCGCGCGGTGCTGCTCGGCGTCGACACCACGCCGTTGCGCTGGTTCCAGACCTGGCGGGTCACCCAGACGTCGAGGGCGCCCCAGGTCGCCACCACCGTGCTCGCCACGCTGCTGAGGACCATCGGGAACGCCAGCCACGATCCGGCCAGCGTGCACAGGAACGCCACGATCGCCTGGACCAGCGTCCCCGCGATGATCAGCACCGCCCGCACCGCCGCCGTACGCACCGGATCGGGCATCCGGCGCCGCCGGGCCGGCTCCTCGACCCACAACGGGCGGTAGTACGACTGCTCCTGAGCCGGTTCCCGCGCCGCGGCCTGCTCGCCGGGCCCGGCTGCGCCGGCGTCCCTCGGAATGTCGCGATCCGGTGCCTCGGGGTCGCGCCGCGCCCTCAGGTGCGTCGCTTCGCCCGCCGTAGGCGCCTCTTGCCGCTCCGCCGTGCCCATCAAGGTGTCACTCCCCACCGCCAGCAGACCGCTTACCCGTGCTCGAACACACGGCTCCCCAGTGGCTGCCCGGCTTGCGCTGTTTTACGCCGCCCGGTTGCAGGATGCGGCTCGTGTGGCCGATTCCGCTCCCATTTCCTGAAGAGAAGGACGAACAAACCGCCCCGAAGATTCCCCGGAAACGAAAAATTCTGGCCAACTACCCATCTCTGTCGGCCGGATCCGCGCGGGCCGCCGTCCTGCAATGGCGGGAGGCAATCTCCCGCAATGCCCGGACAACTCCCCATCTCGCGCCGCCAGTGCGGAAGTTCGCCCTCCGGAAGGGTCTTCGAGTTAACTGTGCGTCGGTAGTAGGCTCGCGGCGTTTATTGACGCACATGTGTACCCCCGGCCGGCGGGGGACCAGCTGGGGGAGGCCATGCGCTTTCGCGGGAAGTCGATCCGCCGGAAGATCGTGGCGCTGCTTCTCGTGCCGCTGGTGTCCCTGGCCGCGGTCTGGGGCTTCGCCACGGTGCTCACGGGGCGGGCGGTCACTCAGCTGTTCCAGGTGTCGAGGGCTGTGGAGCACGTCACCTACCCCACCGAGGACACGGTCCGCATCCTCCAGCAGGAACGGCGCCAGACCCTCGTCTATCTCGCCGACCCGCGTGCGTCGGACGCGCTCTCCGCACTGCGCGCCGCCCGCAGTGCCTCCGACGACGCCATCGCCAAGTTCCGCAAGGAAGCGCAGGACCCCGACGTCCGCGACGGACTCGACGCGGACGACGACGAGTTCCTCACCACTGTCCTGGACGCCTTCGACAGCGTCGGCTCCCTGCGCCGCAGCGTCGAGGAGGGCACGGTGACCCGGGCTCAGGCCCTCGCTCGCTACAACCGACTCGTGGATCCCTGCTACGCCCTGCTGGCCTCCCTCGACGGGGTGGACAACGTGGAGATGGACAAGCAGGGGCGCGTCCTGGTCAACATCGCCCGCGCCCGCGAACTGCTCTCCCGTGAGGACGCCCTGCTCGGATCCGCCCTGGTGGTCGGCAGGCTCACGAGCGAGGAGATCCGGGACGTCTCCGACCTCATCGCGCAGCGCGACATGCTGTACGAGATCAGCCTGCCGGTGCTGCCCGCGAGCGAACGCGAGCGCTACGACGGATTCTGGAAGAACGCCTCCACCGCGTCCCTGCGCTCCGCCGAGAAGACCGTCATCGGCTCCGAACCCGGCCCGCCCACCGCCCTCACCGCCAAGAGCTGGGACGCCGCCGCGGCCGGTGTGCTCGACGGGCTCGCGACACTCAACGACCAGGCGGGCGACCGCTACCAGGACCGTGTGGAGCCGGTCGCGGTGGGCGTCATCGTCAAGGCCGCCGTCGCCGGCGTACTCGGACTGCTCGCCCTGCTCTTCTCGGTCTTCCTCTCGGTACGCGTCGGCCGCGGCCTCATCCGCGACCTGCGCCAGCTGCGCCTGGAGGCCCACGAGGCGTCCGGCGTGCGACTGCCCAGCGTCATGCGTCGGCTCTCGGCCGGCGAACAGGTCGACGTGGAGACCGAGGTCCCGCGTCTGGAGTACGACAAGAACGAGATCGGCGAGGTCGGCCAGGCCCTCAACACCCTTCAGCGCGCGGCCGTCGAGGCCGCCGTCAAACAGGCCGAACTGCGCGCCGGGGTCGCCGAGGTCTTCGTCAACCTCGCCCGCCGCAGCCAGGTGCTCCTGCACAAGCAGCTCACCCTGCTCGACACCATGGAGCGCCGGACCGAGGACACCGACGAGCTCGCCGACCTGTTCCGCCTCGACCACCTCACCACCCGTATGCGCCGGCACGCCGAGGGTCTGGTGATCCTCTCCGGCGCCGCCCCCTCCCGGCAGTGGCGCAAGCCCGTCCAGCTCATGGACGTCGTCAGGGCCGCCGTCGCCGAGGTCGAGGACTACGAGCGCATCGAGGTCCGCCGTCTGCCCAGGGTCGCGGTCACCGGCCCGGCCGTCGCCGACCTCACTCATCTCGTCGCCGAACTCCTGGAGAACGCCACGGTGTTCTCCCCGCCGCACACCGCCGTCCAGGTCCTGGGCGAGCGGGTCGCCAACGGCTTCACCCTGGAGATCCACGACCGGGGTCTCGGTATGGCGGCCGACGCCCTGCTGGACGCCAACCTCCGGCTCGCCGAGACACCGGAGTTCGAGCTGTCCGACACGGACCGGCTCGGCCTGTTCGTGGTCAGCCGGCTCGCCCAGCGGCAGAACGTCCGGGTCTCCCTCCAGCCCTCGCCGTACGGCGGCACGACGGCCGTCGTCTTCATCCCCAACACCCTGCTGACGGACGACGTCCCGGACACCAACGGCCTCGGCTTCCGCCTCGACCGCCCGCAGCCCTCCAAGGAGGCCGAGCTGGAGGAGGCCCGCCGAGCCGAACTCTCCCACGTGCCCGTGCAGTTGCCGGGCCTCCCGGCGGCGCTCCTGGACGGCCCCGTGGAGCTGGAAGCCCCCGTCGACCTGGACGCCATCGACGACTTCCCGGGCGCCCTCGACGACGAGGACAGCGAACGCGGCGGACTGTTCCGCCCCCGGCGCGGCCTCGTCCGCACCGAGGACGCCACCGGCGGTGAATCCCGCGAGACCCCCGACCCCTTCGAGCGGCACACCGGCGACGACGACCTCAACGCCCCGGTGCCCCTGCCGCAGCGGCGCACGCCCAAGCTGGTCAGCTCGCACGGCCGCCCGGTGACGGAGCAGTCCGCGCGACGCCCGGACCCGGACGAGGAGGCCGTACGCGGCGCGAACCGGTCGCTCTCCGCCACACCACCTCCGCTCCCCGCCCGCAGGCGCGCCACGGGCCCGCAGCGCCGCACCACCGACGTCGCCGACCGCCCCGACGAGCAGGAAACCCCGGTACCCGGAGCCTCCGCTCTTCCCCGGCGCACCCGGCGCTCCGACATCGCGTCCAGCGGCGGTTCGGGCGACGCCACGCGCCTCGCCGGCAGCTCCGAGACCCACCCCGGCTCCGAAACGCCGCTCGTCGGCGGCACCGCCCCCGGGTCCAGGCGCTCCGGCGGTGCCGAACCAGGGCAGGACGCCGCCGGCACGGCCCCGCTGCCCCGGCGTGTCCGGCAGGCCAACCTGGCTCCGCAGCTCAAGCAGAGCCCCCAGCCTCGCACCGACCAGGAAGCCGGGTTCGAGGAGCGGGACGCCGACCAAGTACGCAGCCGCATGGCTTCGCTCCAGCGTGGCTGGCAGCGCGGCCGTGACGAGAACGCCGCGGGCGAGGACGCCCACAGCGGCACAGCACCACGAGGAACTAAGGGGGACGGTCGATGACCGCACCGAAGACGACCGGCCACACCGCGACGACCACGTCCGGCGAGCTCAACTGGCTCCTGGACGAACTGGTGGACCGCGTCGCCAGCATCCGCAAGGCCGTCGTGCTCTCCGGCGACGGCCTGCCCACCGGGGCCTCCAAGGACCTGACCCGGGAGGACAGCGAGCACCTGGCCGCCGTCGCCTCCGGGTTCCACAGCCTCGCCAAGGGCGTGGGCCGGCACTTCGAGGCGGGCAGCGTCCGGCAGACGGTCGTCGAGCTCGACGACGCCTTCCTGTTCGTGACCGCGGCCGGCGACGGCAGCTGCCTCGCCGTTCTCTCCGACGCGGACTCCGACGTCGGCCTGGTCGCCTACGAGATGACGCTCCTGGTCAAGCGAGTCGGCGTACATCTGGCCTCCGCTCCACGCACCGATCTGCCTCAGGGCGGGTAGTGGGATGACATGAGCACTGACGGTCAGGGAAGAAGTCACTGGTTCGACGACGAGGCCGGACCGGTCGTCCGTCCGTACGCCATGACACGCGGCCGCACCACCAGTGCGGCCCAGCACCGCCTGGACCTCATCGCGGTGGTCGTCACGGAGCCCCAGGCGGACGACCCGGAACGCGACCACTCGCTGTCCCCGGAGCATGTGGACATCGTCGATCTGTGCCGCGAGACCCCGCAGTCGGTCGCCGAACTGTCCTCCGAACTCGACCTGCCCATCGGCGTGGTGCGGGTTCTCATCGGTGACCTCGTGGACGGGGAGTTCGTTCATGTGAACCGGCCTGTGCCGCCCGCGGAGCTGCCGGACGAGAGCATCCTGCGGGACGTGATCAACGGCCTCCGGGCGTTGTGAGGCAACGCCCTGCCCGCGCCGAGCGGGCGGGCGCCGGCCCAGCCCTCCCGATAGGATCCGACTGATCGTCGACGACCTCCGCGGGCGGCCCGCCGCCGGCCCGCGGACACGGTGCCGAACAGCACGATCGGGGAGACGGACGTGACGACAGGCTGGCAGTTCTGGGTCGACCGGGGCGGCACCTTCACCGACATCGTCGCGCGCCGCCCGGACGGTCGGCTGCTCACCCACAAAGTCCTCTCCGACAGCTCCACCCCGTCCCGCTCCCGGCTCCATCCGGGGGACGAGACCCCCTCCGGCGACGCGGCCGTCACGGGCGTGACCCACCTCCTGGGCGGCTCCCAGGACCCGGTGGAAGCCGTCCGTATGGGCACCACCGTCGCCACCAACGCCCTCCTGGAGCGCAAGGGCGAGCGCACCCTCCTGATCGTCACCCGCGGCTTCCGCGACGCCCTGCGCATCGCCTACCAGAGCCGGCCCCGCATCTTCGCCCGCCGCATCGAACTGCCCGAACTGCTCCACGAGCGCGTCATCGAGGTCGACGAACGCATCGCCGCCGACGGCACCGTCCTGCGCGCCCCCGACCTGGACGCCCTCGCCGAGCCCCTTCAGCGGGCCTACGACGACGGGATCCGCGCGGTAGCCGTCGTCTGCATGCACAGTCACCTCCACCCCGCCCACGAACAGGCCGTCGGCGCCCTCGCCGCCCGCATCGGATTCCCGCAGATCTCGCTCTCCAGCGAGGTCAGCCCCCTGATGAAGCTTGTCCCGCGCGGGGACACCGCCGTCGTCGACGCCTACCTCTCGCCCGTCCTGCGCCGGTACGTCGAGCGGGTCGCCGGTGATCTCGACGGTGTGCGACTGATGTTCATGCAGTCCAACGGCGGTCTCACCGAGGCCGGTCAGTTCCGCGGCAAGGACGCCATCCTGTCCGGGCCCGCCGGCGGCATCGTCGGCATGGCCCGGATGTCGCAGCTCGCGGGCTTCGACCGGGTCATCGGCTTCGACATGGGCGGCACGTCGACCGACGTCTCGCACTACGCGGGCGACTACGAACGGGTCTTCACCACGCAGATCGCCGGAGTCCGGCTGCGCGCCCCCATGCTCGACATCCACACCGTCGCCGCCGGCGGCGGTTCGGTCCTCCACTTCGACGGCTCCCGCTACCGCGTAGGGCCGGACTCGGCGGGCGCGGACCCGGGCCCCGCCTGCTACCGCGCGGGCGGCCCGCTCGCCGTCACCGACGCCAACGTCATGCTCGGCCGCATCCAACCCGCCCATTTCCCCGAGGTGTTCGGCCCCGACGGCGACCAGCCCCTGGACGCGGAACTCGTCCGCGACCGCTTCGCAGCCCTCACGCGCGAGATCCGCGACCGGACCGGTGACGACCGCACTCCCGAGCAGGTGGCCGAGGGCTACCTCCAGATCGCGGTCGCCAACATCGCCAACGCCGTCAAGCGGATCTCCGTCCAGAAGGGCCACGACGTCACCCGCTACGCGCTCACCACCTTCGGCGGAGCCGGTGGCCAGCACGCCTGCATGGTCGCCGACTCGCTCGGCATGCGCACCGTCCTCGTACCACCCATGGCCGGGGTCCTCTCCGCGCTCGGCATCGGCCTCGCCGACACCACCGCGATGCGCGAACAGTCCGTCGAGGCACCGCTGGAGGCCGCCTCGATGCCGGGCGTCCTCAAGACCGCCGACGACCTGGAGAGCGCCGCCCGTGCCGAACTCCTCGCCGAGGACGTCCCCGAGGACCGCGTCCGGATCACCCGCCGCGCCCAACTCCGCTACGACGGCACCGACACCACCCTCACCGTCGAGCTGACCGAACCCGCCGCGATGCGGGAGGCCTTCGAAGCACGTCATCGCGCCACGTACTCCTTCACGCTCGACCGCCCGATCGTCGTCGAAGCCCTCTCCGTGGAAGCCACCGGCATCACTCAACCCCCCGATCTGTCGGCCCTCGCCCCGTACGAAGGCCGCCCCGCCGCCCCCGAGACCGTCCGCCTCCACACGGGCGGCACCTGGCGCGACGTACCCCTCCACCGCCGCGAGGAACTGCCTCCCGGCGAGACCGTCACCGGCCCGGCGATCATCACCGAGGCCAGTGCCACGACCGTCGTCGACGACGGCTGGCAGGCCGTGGCGCGAGACGACGGGCATCTGGTCATGGAACGCGTGGCGGTCACGCAGAGTTCCGATCTCGACACGAGAGTCGACCCGGTCCTTCTCGAGGTCTTCAACAACCTCTTCATGTCCATCGCCGAACAGATGGGCGCCCGACTGGAGTCCACGGCCCAGTCCGTCAACATCAAGGAGCGCCTCGACTTCTCCTGCGCGCTCTTCGACCCGGACGGAAACCTGGTGGCCAACGCCCCGCACATCCCTGTCCACCTGGGGTCGATGGGCACCAGCGTCAAGGAGGTCATCCGACGCCGCGGCTCGACGATGCGACCGGGCGACACGTACGCCGTCAACGACCCGTACCACGGCGGCACCCACCTGCCGGATGTCACGGTGATCACCCCGGTCTTCGACGCGCTGGACTCCGCAGACACGGAGAGTGACCGCGAGATCCTCTTCTACGTCGCCTCCCGCGGCCACCACGCCGAGATCGGCGGCATCGCCCCGGGCTCCATGCCGGCCGACAGCCGCAGCATCGAGGAGGAGGGCATCCTCTTCGACAACTGGCTCCTCGCCGAGAACGGCCGCTTCCGCGAGGAGGAGACCCTCCGCCTGCTCACGCAGACGCGCTACCCCTCCCGCAACCCGAGGACCAACCTCGCCGACCTGCGGGCCCAGATCGCCGCCAACCGCAAGGGCGTCGACGAAGTCACCCGCATGATCGAGACGTTCGGACTCGACGTCGTCCAGGCCTACATGCGACACGTCCAGGACAACGCCGAGGAAGCGGTGCGCCGGGTCGTCGACACCCTCGACGACGGTGAGTACGCCTACGAGACGGACTCCGGCGCCATGATCCGGGTACGCGTGCGCGTGGACCGCGAGAACCGCTCCGCGATCGTCGACTTCACGGGCACGTCCGCGCAGTTGGACAGCAACTTCAACGCCCCGTTCGCGGTGGTCAACGCCGCGGTGCTGTACGTTTTCCGCACCCTCGTCGCCGACGACATCCCCCTCAACGACGGCTGTCTGCGGCCCCTGCGGATCATCGTGCCGCCCGGCTCGATGCTCGCCCCCGAGCCGCCCGCCGCGGTCGTCGCCGGCAACGTGGAGACCTCGCAGGCCATCACCGGCGCCCTGTACGCGGCGCTCGGTGTCCAGGCCGAGGGCTCCGGGACCATGAACAACGTGACCTTCGGCAACGCCCGCCACCAGTACTACGAGACGGTCGCGTCCGGCTCCGGCGCGGGCGACGGCTTCCCGGGCGCGCCCGCCGTACAGACCCACATGACCAACTCGCGGCTCACCGACCCCGAGGTCCTGGAGTGGCGACTGCCCGTCCGGCTCGACGAGTTCGCCGTCCGTGAGGGCAGCGGCGGCGCCGGACGGTGGCGCGGCGGCGACGGCGCGATCCGCCGCATCCGCTTCCTGGAACCCATGACCGTCTCCACGCTGTCCCAGCACCGCCGGGTCCCGCCGTACGGCATGGCAGGCGGCGAACCCGGCGCGCTGGGCGCCAACCGCGTGGAGCGTGCCGACGGGACGGTCACCGTGCTCGGCGGCAGCGACGCGGCCGACGTCGAACCCGGCGACGTACTTGTCATCGAAACCCCCGGCGGTGGAGGCTACGGCCCACCGTCGCCCCACCCCCACCCAGCAGGAGAAGAGATCAATGATCTTCGGGCGTTCTGAGCGCGGAAAGCCCCCGGTCGAGCCCGTCACGCTCAAGATCCTCGTGGCCGGCGGCTTCGGCGTGGGCAAGACCACGCTCGTCGGCGCGGTCAGCGAGATCAGGCCGCTGCGCACCGAGGAGCTGCTCACCGAGGCAGGACGCCCGGTCGACGACATCAGTGGCGTGGAGGGCAAGCGCACCACCACCGTGGCCATGGACTTCGGGCGCATCACACTACGCGAGGACCTGGTGCTGTACCTCTTCGGCACACCCGGCCAGGAGCGGTTCTGGTTCATGTGGGACGAGCTCTCCGAGGGCGCCCTCGGAGCCGTCGTCCTCGCCGACACCCGCCGCCTGGAGGACAGCTTCGCCGCGATCGACTACTTCGAGCGGCGGTCCATCCCCTTCGTCGTCGGCGTCAACTGCTTCGAGGGGGCGGCCCGTTACCCGACCGAGGACGTCCGCCAGGCCCTCGACCTCGACCAGGACGTGCCGCTGATGCTGACCGACGCCCGGGACCGCGAGTCGGTCAAGGAGGTCCTCATCGGTGTCGTCCGGCATGCGATGGCGCAGGCGGCGGAGCGCCGCCAGGCCGCCGTCACGAGCTGACACCTGACAGCTGACACGGGAACGGCCCGTACCCCCGCCGACCGGGGTACGGGCCGCGCTCATGACCGCACGCGCGTGTGGCCGGTTCTAAGACCGCACGCGCGCGTGCGGCTAGTTCACCCCGTCTTCCTCCCAGCCGAAGCTCTTCTCCACGGCCTTGCGCCAGTTGTGGTACTCCCGGTCCCGCACCGACGCCTCCATCGACGGCGTCCACTCGACGTCCTTCTGCCAGTGCGACTTGAGCTCGTCGAGGTCGTTCCACACCCCGGTGGCCAGCCCGGCCGCGTAAGCGGCACCCAGACAGGTCGTCTCGGACACCTTCGGCCGGACCACCGGCACGTCGAGGACGTCCGCCTGATGCTGCATGAGGAGGTTGTTCTTGGTCATGCCGCCGTCGACCTTCAGGGTCGTGATGTGCACCCCGGAGTCCTGGAACATGGCGTCCACGACCTCACGCGTCTGCCAGCTCGTCGCCTCCAGGACCGCGCGCGCGAGATGCGCCTTGGTGACGTACCGGGTGAGCCCGGTGACGACACCGCGCGCGTCGGAGCGCCAATAGGGCGCGAACAGCCCGGAGAAGGCGGGCACGATGTAGGCACCGCCGTTGTCCTCCACGCTCGCGGCCAGCGGTTCGATCTCGTCGGCGGTGCGGATGATGCCGAGCTGGTCCCGGAACCACTGGACGAGCGCACCCGTTATCGCGATGGAACCCTCCAGGCAGTAGACCGGCGCCTCACTCCCGATCTTGTAGCCCATCGTCGTCAGCAGGCCGCTCTTCGACGGCACCGGCCGGTTGCCCGTGTTGAGCAGCAGGAAGGAGCCCGTGCCGTAGGTGTTCTTCGCCGTCCCCACGTCGTAGCAGGCCTGTCCGAACACGGCCGCCTGCTGGTCGCCCAGCGCGGACGCCACGGGCACGCCCGCGAGTTGGCCGACCGCGGTGCCGTACACCTCGGCCGAGGACCTGATCTCGGGGAGGACGGCGTCGGGGACGTTCATGGCGGAGAGGATGGACTGGTCCCACTGGAGGGTTTCGAGGTTCATCAGCATGGTGCGGCCGGCGTTGGTCACGTCGGTGACGTGCCGGCCGCCGTGCGTGCCGCCGGTGAGGTTCCAGATGAGCCAGGAATCGATGGTGCCGAAGGCGATCTCGCCGTTCTCGGCCCGCGCGCGCAGCCCGGGCACGTTGTCGAGCAGCCAGGCCGCCTTGGGCCCGGAGAAGTAGGTGGCGAGCGGCAGCCCGGTCTGCTCCCGGAAGCGGTCCTGCCCGTCCGAGCCGCCGAGTTGGTTGGTCAGCGCCGCGGTGCGGGTGTCCTGCCACACGATGGCGTTGTGCACCGGCTTGCCGGTGGCGCGGTCCCACAGGACCGTCGTCTCGCGCTGGTTGGTGATGCCGAGCGCGCTGAGCTGGTCGGCGCGCAGCCCGGCCTTGGCGAGCGCCCCGGCCACCACCGCCTGCACCTTGGACCAGATCTCGGTGGCGTCGTGCTCCACCCAGCCGGGCTTGGGGAAGATCTGGCGGTGCTCGCGCTGGTCGACGGCGACGATGCCGCCGTCCTGGTTGAAGACGATGCAGCGGCTGGAGGTGGTGCCCTGGTCGATAGCGGCGACGAACTTGTCCGTCATGACGTCCCCTTCGTCGGTTCCTTCAGAAGGCTGCGTTGAAGATGAGCCCGGACAGCGCGCCGCCGATCAGCGGTCCCACCACCGGGATCCACGCGTAACCCCAGTCCGAGGTGCCCTTGTTGGGGATCGGGAGCAAGGCGTGGGTGATGCGCGGGCCCAGGTCGCGGGCCGGGTTGATGGCGTAGCCCGTGGGGCCGCCGAGGGACAGGCCGATGCCGGTCACCAGGAACGCGACGATGAGGATCGCGGTGCCGGACTCGCCGAGCCCCTTGGTCAGGCCGAACGCCAGGATGGGCAGCACCAGCCCGATGGTCGCGATGATCTCGGTGACGAGGTTCGCCACGGGATTGCGGATCGCGGGAGCCGTGGAGAAGATCCCCAGCGTCGGCTGGGCCATGTCCTCCTCGGCGTTGGCCTGGAACTGCGCGTAGTACACCAGCCAGCACAGCACCGCGCCGAGAACGGCGCCGACCATCTGCCCCGCGATGTAGATCGGCACCTTGTCCCAGTCGCCGGTGTCGACGGCGATGCCGATCGTCACCGCCGGATTGAGATGGCCCCCGGACAGCGGCGCGGCGGTGTACGCGCCGGCCAGCACACCGAAACCCCAGCCGAACGCGATGACCACCCAGCCCGCGTCCTTCGCCTTCGAGTAGTTGAGTACGACGGCGGCGACCACTCCGGTGCCGAAAAGGATCAGGATCGCGGTGCCGATGATCTCACCGACAAATATGTCTCCGTTGCTCATGGCGGCTCCTTGGCCCCGGCCCGGGGTGTTCGACCCCGGTCTTCCGTGCAGGGTGCGTTTCCCACGGCGACTTCAGCCGGGGACGAGGAGGTCCCGCGCCCCGCCCGGCATCCGTGACGAGCGTGCCGTCGCAGTCGAATCGCCCGTGGGGGACGGGCCGTGGAGCACCTGAGCCCGCATGGCGCAGTGCGTGGATACGCCGAGAATGTACGGCGATGTCGACCGACATCGGGAAGTGTTCACCGGTGTCCAGGGGGCGTCAAGGACGCGGACGGCAACGGTTCAAGGCGACCCGCCGACACGTGGGGGAGCAGCGGTCAGCGGGGGCCGGGGAATCCCGCCGGGGCGGCAGCGTCCGCGCCGCGCCGGATCTCGTGCCCGGGCAGGCCGGCGTGCCCCAGGACCCAGCTGGCCCCGCGCAATGACTTCGCGGCCTTCTTCAGCGGCGCGAGACACGCGGCCGCCTGCCGGTGGTCCGAGACGCTGCCCGGTGCGCACACCACCGTCGCCAGGGACAACGACACGGGACGGCCGCCCGCCGACCAGAGCGCGTCCAGCACGGACGCCGCCACCGGATCCAGCCCCTCCGGATCGGCCAGGACCAGGAAGTCGTCGCCCCCGATGTGACCCACGCGCGTGCTGTCGGACGCCAGACGCTGCAACGCCCGCCCCATCGACCGGATCAGCTCGTCGCCCGCCGCGAAGCCGGCCCCGTCGTTGACCTGCTTGAAGTGGTCCACGTCCAGCCAGCTCAGCGCGAACGGCCGCCCGTCCATGATCCGCCGGTCCACCTCGCCGGTGATCACGTCCGAACCCGGCAGCCGGGTCAGCGGATTGAGCCCGGCAGCCTCCTCCACCCGGGACTCGGCCAACGCCCGCACCAGGTCCGCGAGGCGTACGACGCCCACGCACCGGCCGTACCGGTCCACGACGGCCACATCGTCCGAGGTACGGTCCCGCCCGCCGACCGCCACCACGTCCAGGACCTCCCACGCGGTGGCGTCCACACCCACCGTGCGCGGCGCGTCGCCCAGCTTGGCTGCGGGCCGGTCGGCGTAGAGGGCGTGCCCGTACCGCCCGGACATCGACAGCAGGAACCGGGACCGGTGCACCGACCGGACCGGCACCCCGTGCGCGTCCACGAGCAGCACCCCGGACACCTCCGGCGACCCGGTCAGCAGCGCCCGCACATGGCCCGCCGACGCGGTGACGGGCAGCAGCGCGGCGGGCCGCACGAACTGCCGCACCGAAGGCCCCGACCGCGGCAGCGAGGCGGCACCGGGGGAGCGGGGCGGAACGTATACGTCCGCGGCGGGCAGCCGGGCCGGCGGCGCGAACAACTCGCCCTGCGCCAGCTGCGCACCGGCCGCCACCGCGGCCGCGCACTGCAGTTCCGTCTCCACCCCCTCCACCGACAACAGCGCCCCGAGCTGCTCGCACAGCGTGCGCATCGCCCGCACCGCCGCGGGCCGCGCGAGCAGGGACGCGTCGAGCTTCACCAGGTCGGGCGCCATGTCCGTGAGCAGCCGCAGGGGTACGTCGCCGTCCCCGACGCCGTCCGCACTGATCCGGAAACCCTGGCCGCGCAGCGCGCCCACGGCCTCCAGGAGCGCCTGGTGCGGCACGTGCGTGTACGGCGGTGCGATGTCGATCGTCACCTCCCACGGCAGCCTGCCCGCCTCCCGCACCGCGGTGTGCAGCGGAGTGAGCCCACCGAGGTCGGCGAGGGTCGCCGCGAACACGTTGACGTGCAGCGGAAGCAACGTCTCCTTGCGTGCGGCCGCGCGGACCGCCGCGACCGCCAGTCTGCCGTCGAGTTCGGGATCTCGACGGGCCTCGGCGAGGATGTCGCCGGTCTCCGGGCGGGCGAGTATCTCCAGCCCCGCGACCGCGCCGGTCGCCAGGTTGACCACCGGTTGGAAGGCGAAGCGGAGAGTATCCGTCCAGGAGGGCACGGGAGCATGATGGCGCCGCGGGCGCACGCCCGAGCCCAGTTCATGAGACGTTCACGCAGGATTCCGAGGTGATCACGCAGCGTACGGGAAAGCCCTTGCGATGCCCTGCGCGCCTTCGCCTCACCGCATCGCGACCACCGCCGACCCGTGCCCGAACAGACCCTGGTTCGCCGTGATCCCCACCCGGGCCCCGGCCACCTGCCGGTCGCCCGCGGCGCCCCGCAACTGCCAGGTGAGCTCGCACACTTGGGCGATCGCCTGCGCCGGCACGGCCTCCCCGAAGGACGCCAGCCCTCCGCTCGGATTCACGGGTATGCGCCCACCGAGGCTCGTGGCGCCCTCCCGCAAGAGCTTGGCCCCCTCGCCCTCACCGCACAGCCCGAGGTCCTCGTACCACTGCAACTCCAGGGCGGTGGAGAGGTCGTAGACCTCGGCCAGGGAGAGATCCTCAGGGCCGATACCCGCCTCCTCGTAGGCGGCCCCGGCGATCGACTCGCGGAACGTCTGCGCGGCCGGCTCCACCGCCACCGCGGAGTCCGTCGCGATGTCGGGCAGGTCCAGCACGGTGTTGGGGTACCGCGGCGTCACCGTCGACACCGCGCGGATCCGCACCGGCTCCGCCACGCCACGGCGACGCGCGAACTCCATGCTGGACAGCACCAACGCGGCACCGCCGTCCGAGGTCGCGCAGATGTCGAGCAGCCGCAGCGGATCGGCGACCACCGCGGAGGCGGCGACCTCCTCACGGGTGACCCGCTTGCGGTAGCGCGCGTACGGATTCAGCGCGCCCATGGCCGAGTTCTTCACCTTGACCTGCGCGAAGTCCTCCAACGTGTCCCCGTGGACGGCGATTCGCCGCCGCGCGTAGAGCCCGAAGTACGTCGGATTGGTCGCCCCGAGCACCCGGAAACGCAGCCAGTCGGGGTCGTCGGGCCGATCCCCGCCGGCGGGCCGGAAGAACCCCTTGGGTGCCGCGTCGGCCCCCACCACGAGCACCACGTCCGCCAGCCCCGAAAGGATCTGCGCCCGCGCGGTGTTGACGGCCTGCGCCCCTGAAGCACACGCCGCGTACACGCTCGTGACCCGGGCCCCCTGCCACCCCAGCGCCTTGGCGAACGTCGCCCCGGCCACGTACCCCGGATAACCGCCACGCACCGTGTCCGCGCCGACGATCGAGCCGACCTCCCGCCACTCCAGCCCGGCGTCGGCGAGCGCCGCGCGGGCCGCCGTAGCCCCGTACTCGACGAAACTGCGCCCCCACTTGCCCCAGGGATGCATCCCCGCGCCGAGCACCGCCACCTCACCGGTCATGCCCTCACCCCCGTCGTCGGCCGCCACTGCCAGGTCGTCCACACCGTCTCCGCGTCCTCATGAAGCACGCCGGGCACGACCTCCACCTCCATGCCCACCGCCAGATCGGCGAGGCTCAGCCCCGGCACCCCCTGCCCGAGAACCACGATCCGCTCCGCTGCCAGTTCCACAGCGATCAACGCGTACGGCTCCCACGGAAGTTCCGGATCGGTCACATAGGGTGACGGAGGCCGGTACCGGCCGTCCGTGTAGGACCACACGCGCCCCCGCCGCGACAGCGGCACCTCGGCCAGTTCGCCGCCCGCGCACCGCGGATTGCGGCAATGGACGTCCTCGCGCGGGAAGAACACCGTGGCGCAGGCGGAGCAGCGGGTGCCCAGCAGGTGGAACGCGTCCGCCTCGCCACCGAACCATCCCTCGACCACAGGAGTGCGCGCACGTGACAAGATTCCTCCCCGGCAGCAAATCTGACGGAACGTCAGAAGTGTGTCACGGGAGACCCGAGATGGGCAGAGGCAGAGGCATGACACGACTCTCGCGCGCACTGCGCGGCCTGGGCACCGCGCTCGCCGCCCTCCTGACCGTGACCGCCGTCTCCACCACCGCCCGGGCGACCCCGGAACCCAAGGCACCCGAGGACTTCGTGGCGCTCAGAACCGTGGACCCGACGATCATCCAGGAGATGCGCTACTTCACCCCCCACAACTTCGTCGGCGAGCGCATCGACGGCTATCGGCAGCCCGTGTGCATCCTCACCCGCCCCGCCGCCGAAGCACTCCACAAGGCACAAGGAAAGCTGCTGAAGCAGGGCTACAGCCTCAAGGTGTACGACTGCTACCGCCCGCAACGCGCGGTCGACCACTTCGTCCGCTGGGCCGAGGACCTCGACGACCAGGCCATGAAGAGCGAGTTCTACCCGAACGTCGACAAGACGCGCCTCTTCGCGGACGGGTACATCGCGGAGAAGTCCGGCCACAGCCGCGGCTCGACCATGGACCTCACGATCGTGCGGCTGCCCGCGAAGCCCACCCGGCCCTACCACCCCGGTGAGACCCTCGTACCCTGCTACGCGCCCCAGGACCAGCGCTTCCCCGACAACTCCGTCGACATGGGCACCGGATTCGACTGCTTCGACACCCTCGCCCACACCCTCGACCCACGCATCCAGGGCACACAGCGCGCCAACCGGCTCCTGCTCAAGTCCACCCTGGAGGACCTCGGCTTCGTGAACCTGGCCGAGGAATGGTGGCACTACACCTACAAGCCCGAGCCGTACCCGGACACCTACTTCGACTTCCCGGTGTCCTGGAAGTCCCTTTCGAGCAAACACTGAGCCGCCCCCGGAAGACGCCCCTCCGATGATCGGATACAGTCCGCCGCGTGTCCGAAACTCAACACCCCACCCCCAACTCCGCGCCCGACTCCCACTGTTCGAGCTGCGGAACGCCCTTCGGAGAGGGCGTCACCGGTTGGCCCCGCACCTGCCCCGCCTGCGCCACCGTGGCCTACCGCAACCCGCTCCCGGTCGCGGTGGCACTCCAGCCCGTGTACGACACCAAGGGCACCAGCCTTGTCGTCATCACCCGTACCGTCGCCCCCGCGCGCGGGGGCATCGCGCTGCCCGGCGGCTACATCGACGACCGTGAGGACTGGCGCCAGGCCGTCGTCCGCGAGCTCAAGGAGGAGACCGGCATCGACGCGGCGAGCCGCGACGTACGCCTCGTCGACGCCATGAGCTCACCCGACGGGCACCTCCTGCTGTTCGGGTCCCTGCCCGAGCGCCCGGCGGAGAGCCTGCCCACGTCCGCCGCGACGGACGAGACAGAAGGCTGGCACCTCCTGCGCAGGCCCGAGGAGCTCGCCTTCCCCCTGCACACGCGCGCGGTACGGGCCTGGTTCGAGGGCCGGTACGTCTGAGCCTCAGCGCTCCTCGACACCCCGTACCCGCACCGGGTGAGGCGGCGCGCTCACGCCGTCCTCACCCTCTCGCTCGACGACCACCCGCCGGCCCTGCCAGCGGGCGACGTACCGCTCGATCTCCGACTCCTCCCACCCATCACCCGCATCCGGCACGACCAGCCCGCCACCGGTCCGTCCCCGCGCCGGCGCCCACACCTCCAGCTCCAGCCCGCCGTCCTCCCCGCGCACGGGAAGGACGGCACCCGCGCGCGCGAGCACCGGAATCCGCGACAAAGGGGCGTCCACCAGGATCTGCCCCGGCCCGTCGTACGCCCGACCCGTCGCCGTGTCGTACCAACGCCCCCGCGGCAACTGCACGGCACGCCGGTCCGCGCCCGGGTCGAGCACCGGCGCCACCAGCAGACAGTCACCCAGCAAGAAGGCGTCCTCACAGTCGCGCAGCGCCCGGTCCTCCGGTATGCCCCACCACAACGGCCGCACATAGGGCGTCCCGGTGCGCCGCGCCAGATGCGCCAGCGTCATGAAGTACGGCAACAGCCGCCGCCGCTCCGCGAGCGCCACGCGCGCGTGCTCCAACACCTCGGGCCCGAACTCCCACGGCTCCCGGCGCCCCGCCCGGAGGCTCGCATGCGTGCGGAACAGCGGCAGATACGCGCCCAGTTGGAACCACCGTAGATACAGCTCGGGCGACGGACTCCCGTCGAAGCCGCCCACGTCCGGCCCCGAGTACGGCACCCCGCACAGTCCCAGCCCGATCACCAGCGACAGCGACGCCCGCAGCCCGGGCCAGCCCGTGGCCACGTCACCCGACCACGCGCCTCCGTAGCGCTGCAGGCCGGCCCACCCGGACCGCGAGAACACGAACGGCCGCTCCTGCGGGGAAAGCTCCCGCAGGCCCTCGTAGGCGGCGCGAGCCATGCACAGCGCATAGACATTGTGCGCCTCACGATGGTCGCCTCCCCGCCCTTCCAGCGCATGCCGGGCCGAACGCGGCAACGTCGACTCCCCGAAGGCCGCGAACGACGTGGGCTCGTTCATGTCATGCCAGAAGCCGGCGAACCCCTGACCGAGCCGCTCCTCGTACAGCCCGCCCCACCACTTGCGCACGCGCGCGTGCGTGAAGTCGGGAAACACCGACTCCCCGGGCCACACCTCGCCCCGCACCAGCTGCCCCGCCCCGTCCCGGACGAACGCGTCCACGGCCGTCCCGGAGTCGTACACGGCATTGCCGCTCTCAGCCCTGACCGCCGGGTCGATGATCGACACCAACCGGATCCCGTCCCGCCGCAGATCAGCGGAGAGCCGGGGCAGCTTGGGGAAGCGGTCGTGGTCGACCGTGAACACCTGGTGCTCGTCGAAGTGGTCGATGTCCAGATGGACGGCGTCCAACGGCAGATCGCGCTCCTGATAGCCCGCGACGATCCGCCGCACCTCCTGCTCGCTCCCGAACCCCCACCGCGCGTGCTGATAGCCCAGCGCCCAGGCCGGCGGCAGCGCCGGCGCACCCGTGAGCGAGGCCCAAGCGAGCAGCACGCGCGCGGGAGTACCGACCATCACCCAGCAGCGCAACGGACCGCCGGACATCCGCAGTTCGCTCGACCCGGGCCGGTCGTGCCCGGAACCGGCACCCTCCTCGCCCTCCCGCAAGGTCACCGTGCCGTCCCACGTGGTGTCGTGAAACACCAGATGCGTGGCCGCGTCGGCCACCACCAACTGCACCGGCATCGTCAGGTACAGCGGATCGTCACCCGGACCGAAGGCACGGCCGGGGTCGGTGTTCCACAGCCGGTACGTGCCGTCCCGCAGCCGCGGCCCCGAGGCCCGCCCGCCCAGCCCGAAGAAGCGGGCGTCCGCCGAGACCTCCGACCGCTGCATCCAACGCCCCGCGCCCCCGTCGACCGGCTCCCACCAGCGCGGCGGCAGATCCCGGCGCAGGGACACCCCGCCGGGCGTCTGCACCTCGACCGCGCCGTGCCGTGAGACGACGACCGTGACCCGCTCGGCCACCACCCGCCACCCGCCGTCCTTGTCCGGCTCCAGCACCGCCCGCGGGTCCGGCTCCGGAGAGTGGCCCGCCAAGGCGTACGACGGCTCGGGAGCCGCCCCGTCCCAGCCCCAGAACACCGCCCCGTTCACCGCCACCGTGATCCGCAGCTCGGAACGGCTGAACCGGATCACACCGCCTCCGGGCCCGGGTTCCACGTCCTGCACCGGACCGGGCACGCGCGCCCGCTCGGCCCCCCGCGCCGGCAGCCCGGCGGCATCGGCACGCCGCGTACGCCAAGCAGCCCGTACGGTACGCAACCTCTGGGCCGCCCCCGCCGAACCGACCGCCTTCATCGAACGCACCAGGTCACGACCGTTCATGCTGTTCACCCTGCCACTGACCGCCCCACGCGCGCGTGTCGTTCAACTGCCGTTCACCCGTGCCGGGACCACATCTTCACGACACGGACTATGTGGGGCGCACCCTGGTGTAGAAGTCGATCACATGGCATCGTCCGTGTCATCCGCGTCACGCGCACACCCCCGCCCGTGCGCGGCCGACGCACACGACGCGCACAGTCCGGGAGCCGCCCCATGTCGACCGTGAACCCCCAGCCGCTCTGGCAGCCCGATCCGGAACGTATCGCACGGGCACAGGTCACCAGGTTCCAGGCCTGGGCCGCCAAACACCACGGCGCCCCCTCCGACGGCGGCTACCCCGCACTGCACCGCTGGTCGGTCGACGAGCTCGACACCTTCTGGAAAGCCGTCACGGAATGGTTCGACGTACGGTTCTCCACCCCCTACGCGCGCGTACTGGGCGACCGCTCGATGCCCGGCGCCCAGTGGTTCCCCGGCGCGACCCTGAACTACGCCGAACACGCCCTGCGCGCGGCCACCACCCGCGCGGACGAACCGGCCCTCCTGCATGTCGACGAGACCCACGAGCCACGCCCTGTCACCTGGTCCGAACTGCGCCGCCAGGTCGGCTCCCTCGCAGCCGAGCTCCGCGCGCTCGGAGTACGCCCCGGAGACCGCGTCAGCGGCTACCTCCCCAACATCCCGCAGGTCGTCGTCGCCCTCCTCGCCACGGCCGCGGTCGGCGGCGTCTGGACCTCCTGCGCCCCCGACTTCGGCGCCCGCAGCGTCCTCGACCGCTTCCAGCAGGTCGAACCCGTCGTCCTGTTCACCGTCGACGGCTACCGCTACGGCGGCAAGGAGCACGACCGCCGCGACATCGTCGCCGAACTCCGCCGCGAACTGCCCACCCTGCGAGCCGTCGTGCACATCCCGCTCCTCGGCACCGAGGCCCCGGAAGGCGCCCTGGACTGGTCCGCCCTGACGAGTGCCGACGTGGAACCCACCTTCGAACAGGTGCCCTTCGACCACCCGCTGTGGGTGCTCTACTCCTCCGGCACGACCGGCCTTCCCAAGGCCATCGTCCAGTCCCAGGGCGGCATCCTCGTCGAGCACCTCAAACAACTCGGCCTGCACTGCGACCTCGGCCCCGAGGACCGTTTCTTCTGGTACACCTCGACCGGCTGGATGATGTGGAACTTCCTCGTCTCCGGCCTGCTCACCGGCACGACGATCGTCCTCTACGACGGCAGCCCCGGCTACCCCGACACCGGCGCCCAGTGGCGGATCGCCGAACGCACCGGGGCCACGCTCTACGGCACCTCGGCCGCGTACGTCATGGCCTGCCGCAAGGCAGGAGTGCACCCCGGCCGCGACTTCGACCTCTCCAAGGTCCAGTGCGTGGCCACCACCGGCTCACCCCTGCCACCCGACGGATTCCGCTGGCTGCACGACGAGGTCCGCGACGACCTCTGGATCGCCAGCGTCAGCGGCGGCACCGACGTCTGCTCCTGCTTCGCCGGCGCCGTCCCGACCCTCCCCGTCCACATCGGCGAACTCCAGGCAGCCGGCCTCGGCACCGACCTCCAGTCCTGGGACCCCAGCGGAAAACCCCTCGTCGACGAGGTCGGCGAACTCGTCGTCACCAACCCCATGCCGTCCATGCCGATCCACTTCTGGAACGACCCCGACGGCAGCCGCTACCACGACAGCTACTTCGACACCTACCCCGGCGTGTGGCGCCACGGCGACTGGATCACCATCACCTCCCGTGGCTCCGTCGTCATCCACGGCCGCTCCGACTCGACGCTCAACCGCCAGGGCGTACGCATGGGCTCGGCCGACATCTACGAAGCCGTCGAACGCCTCCCCGAGATCAAGGAATCCCTCGTCATCGGCATCGAACAGCCCGACGGCGGCTACTGGATGCCCCTCTTCGTGCACCTGACCCCCGGCACCACGCTGGACGAAAACCTCCTGGGCCGCATCAAGCAGACGATCCGCGAACAGCTCTCACCGCGCCACATCCCCGACGAGATCATCGAAGTGCCCGGCATCCCGCACACCCTCACCGGCAAGCGCATCGAGGTCCCCGTCAAGCGACTGCTCCAGGGCACCCCCTTGGACAAGGCAGTCAACCCGGGCTCCATCGACAACCTCGACCTGCTCCACTTCTACGAGGACCTGGCCCGCAAGCGCGCCTGAACCGAAGCCGCCGCCGACGTCCCGCGCCGGCGGCGGCATCCCCAGCCGACCCCCGTTGTCAGTGCCGCCGATTACTGTGAGTGAGCATTGATCGACTGTGCACAGGGGGAAAAGTGGCACACACCGACCACCAGACCATGCGACGCGGCCTGCGCCGCGAAATCGCCGGCACCATCGGCCTGCTCACCGACGAGCACGACTTCCGGGCCATGCGCCGCTACCGCAGCTTCACCTTCGACGACCACACCCGCTACCTCCAACAGGTCGAGGCACTCCTACGCACCCGCGCCTCCCAGGGCAGCCACACCACCGTCGCCCTGTTCGACCCCGAGGAGTACGCCTCCTTCTGCACCGACACCGGCCTCGACCCGGACATCCCGTCCAGCCGCACCCGCTTCACCGCCGAACTCGCCGCCACGGGCCCGACCATCCCGTACGACGGCCGCCCCTTGGCCGACCTCGTCCCGGCGCTGATCGACGAAGCCGTCCGCCAGGCCACCTGGGAGTACGCGTCCACACTCCTGGCCCGCCTCGGCGCCTGCGCCTCCTGCGGCGAGGACATCGGCCGAGCAGCCTTCACCTGGGCCTCCGGCCTCCTCGCCCGCATCCTCGACACCGCGCCCCCGGGCAACCGACACCTCGTCTGCAGCGTCTCGGGAGCACCCGAAACACTCGTCGCGGTCCTCCATGCGGACACGGACGCCGACGGAGACGTCCAGCTGGACGAGGCCGAAGCCCTCGAATTCACCACGGTCCTCGCCCTCGGCCTCGCCACCCAGAGCCCCGGTGGACTCGTCATGCGCACGAGCGCACCCGGCGCCACCGACCGCATCTACGGCTGGCGCCTGCGCGGCGAAGGCCTCGAGCCCCTGACCGCGGGCGAGGTGTTCGACGCCTACTGCACCGACGTCGAATCCGGCGACCTCATCTCACCGGAATCCGACGTCGACTACTGCGCACCGCCGGACCTGGGACCGGCGGGCCCGACGCCAGGACACCAGCACTGAACAGAAGAGGGGCGCCCCACCGAAAGGTGGAGCGCCCCTCCATCAAGAGGACCGACAGCGAGACCGACTACTCGCCGGACAGCACCGCCTGAGCGGCACTGCGCGCCTCATCGGCACTGTCCGCAGCACGTGCGGCAGCGGCGGCACGCTCGCACTGCGCCAGCGTGTACTTCGCCAGAGTCGCCCGTACATAAGGAATCGACGCCGCACCCATGGAGAGCGAGGTGACCCCCAGACCGGTCAGCACACAGGCGAGCAGCGGGTCGGACGCGGCCTCACCACAGACACCACAGCTCTTGCCCTCGGCCTTCGCCGCCTCCGCGGACAGCGCGACCAGGTCGAGCAGCGCGGGCTGCCAGGGATCCTGCAGCCGCGACACCGCACCCACCTGACGGTCCGCGGCGAAGGTGTACTGGGCGAGGTCGTTCGTCCCCAGCGACAGGAACTCGACCTCCTGCAGAATCGACCGCGCCCGCAGCGCGGCCGACGGGATCTCCACCATCGCGCCGAACTTCGCCTGCAACCCCGCCGCCCGACACGCGTCGGCGAACGCCTTGGCATCCGTACGGTCCGCCACCATCGGGGCCATGACCTCGAGATAGACCGGCAGCCCCTCAGCGGCCTTCGCCAAGGCCGTCAGCTGCGTGCGCAGCACCTCGGGGTGGTCCAGCAACGTGCGCAGACCGCGCACACCCAGCGCCGGGTTCGGCTCGTCGCCAGGCGTCAGGAAGTCCAGCGGCTTGTCCGCGCCCGCGTCCAGGACACGGACGACGACACGACCCTCGGGGAAGGCCTCGAGAACCTGCCGGTAGGCCTCGACCTGCTTCTCCTCCGACGGGGCGTTCTTGCTGTCGTCCAGGAAGAGGAACTCCGTACGGAACAGACCCACACCCTCGGCACCGGCCTCGACCGCGGCCGGCACGTCCGCCGGACCACCGACATTGGCCAACAGCGGCACCTTGTGACCATCGGCCGTGGCACCCGGCCCGGTCGACGCCGCCAGCGCCGCCTTGCGCTCGGCAGCGGCGGCCTCCAGTTCCGCCTTCTTCTCCTCGCTCGGCTCGACGAAGATGTCGCCGGTGCTGCCATCGACAGCGATGACCGTGCCTTCGGCCAGCTCACCGGCGCCCGGCAGAGCAACGACAGCCGGGACGCCGAGCGCCCGCGCCAGAATCGCGCTGTGGCTGGTGGGCCCGCCCTCCTCGGTCACAAAACCGAGAACCAGCGTCGGGTCCAACAGAGCGGTGTCGGCGGGCGCCAGATCACGCGCCACCAGGACATAGGGCTCGTCACTGTCCGGGACACCCGGCATGGGAACCCCGAGCAGACGAGCGACGATACGATTCCGCACGTCATCGAGGTCGGCGACCCGCCCGGCGAGGTACTCGCCGGCCCCCGCCAGCAGCTCGCGGTACGCCGCGAACGCGTCGTACACGGCCCGCTCGGCCGTGCTGCCGACGGCGATACGCCGGTCGACGTCCGCCATCAGTTCCGGGTCCTGGGCCATCATGGCCTGGGCCTCGAGCACGGCCTGGGCCTCACCGCCCGCCAGATTGCCGCGCGCAATCAGGTCGGCGGCCACAGCTTCCACGGCCTTGCGGGCGCGCCCCTGTTCGCGCTCCGCGTCCTCCGCCGGAATCTGCTTGGCAGGCGGTTCGAGAACCGCCGTTCCCATGTGCCGAACCTCGCCGATGGCCACACCGTGGCTCACGCCGACGCCTCGCAGCGTTGCTTCCATCTCACCCGTCTCCGATAGTGCGGCGGGTCCCGCCGCCGCGGTGGTTGCCACTACATGCCGTCATACGACGGCGTTGACGTCATGCCCAGGCGAAGAGACTGTCGCCGGCCTTCACATCGCCGCTGTCCCGCAGATCGGAGAGGGCCTCGGCCGTGGCCTCGAGCGCCACGACCGGGCAGACGGGCGACTTGCCGGCCGCCTCCACGGCAGCCGGGTCCCAGCGCACGACGCTCTGGCCGCGCGTAACGGTGTCGCCCTTGTTCACCAGCAGCTCGAAACCCTCGCCATTGAGCTGCACGGTGTCGATACCGAGGTGGGTGAGCACGCCGTGGCCCTGGTCGTCGACGACGACGAAGGCGTGCGGGTGAAGCGAGACGATGACTCCGTCGACGGGCGCGACAGCCTCGGAGGGCTCACGCACGGGGTCGATCGCCGTGCCCGGGCCGACCATGGCCCCGGAGAAGACCGGATCGGGCACGGAAGCCAGTCCGATGGCGCGTCCTGCAAGAGGGGACGTCACGGTGGTCATGGGAAGCCTCCCAGGGGTGGAGATCTGAATGGGCCGTCACTGCCTGTATCGGACGGCGCACTGTTCAGCAGGGTATGTCATATGAAGTACGGGTTCCGCGTGAGAGCCCGCCCCCTGCTGTCCTGTCGCCGACAGGTGGTCTAGACCATAGCCCAAATGGATTTGCATGCGCTCCGAAGCCCCGTGTACAGTCGTACTCCTGCCCGGGGTTGAGCGACGTCACCAAGCGTCCTTGCCAGGCAGCAACCAACTTGTCAGATCCTATCTCTGGATCTCCTTCTGCATGCCTGCGGGAGGGTGGTCAGAGGGCCGGAAAAACACTGATAGAGTTTGGAACACCGAAGGGAAGCGCCCGGAGGAAAGCCTGAGAGAGTCTCTCGGGTGAGTACAAAGGAAGCGTCCGTTCCTTGAGAACTCAACAGCGTGCCAAAAATCAACGCCAGATTAGTTGATACCCCGTCTCCAGTCATTCTGACTGGGGCGAGGTTCCTTTGAAACAACACAGCGAGGACGCTGTGAACTGCCGGATTATTCCTCCGGTGGTTCCGCTCTCGTGGTGTTCATCCCGATTACGGGAAAACATTCACGGAGAGTTTGATCCTGGCTCAGGACGAACGCTGGCGGCGTGCTTAACACATGCAAGTCGAACGATGAACCACTTCGGTGGGGATTAGTGGCGAACGGGTGAGTAACACGTGGGCAATCTGCCCTTCACTCTGGGACAAGCCCTGGAAACGGGGTCTAATACCGGATATCACTTCCACTCGCATGGGTGGGGGTTGAAAGCTCCGGCGGTGAAGGATGAGCCCGCGGCCTATCAGCTTGTTGGTGAGGTAACGGCTCACCAAGGCGACGACGGGTAGCCGGCCTGAGAGGGCGACCGGCCACACTGGGACTGAGACACGGCCCAGACTCCTACGGGAGGCAGCAGTGGGGAATATTGCACAATGGGCGAAAGCCTGATGCAGCGACGCCGCGTGAGGGATGACGGCCTTCGGGTTGTAAACCTCTTTCAGCAGGGAAGAAGCGAAAGTGACGGTACCTGCAGAAGAAGCGCCGGCTAACTACGTGCCAGCAGCCGCGGTAATACGTAGGGCGCAAGCGTTGTCCGGAATTATTGGGCGTAAAGAGCTCGTAGGCGGCTTGTCACGTCGGGTGTGAAAGCCCGGGGCTTAACCCCGGGTCTGCATTCGATACGGGCTAGCTAGAGTGTGGTAGGGGAGATCGGAATTCCTGGTGTAGCGGTGAAATGCGCAGATATCAGGAGGAACACCGGTGGCGAAGGCGGATCTCTGGGCCATTACTGACGCTGAGGAGCGAAAGCGTGGGGAGCGAACAGGATTAGATACCCTGGTAGTCCACGCCGTAAACGGTGGGAACTAGGTGTTGGCGACATTCCACGTCGTCGGTGCCGCAGCTAACGCATTAAGTTCCCCGCCTGGGGAGTACGGCCGCAAGGCTAAAACTCAAAGGAATTGACGGGGGCCCGCACAAGCAGCGGAGCATGTGGCTTAATTCGACGCAACGCGAAGAACCTTACCAAGGCTTGACATACACCGGAAACGGCCAGAGATGGTCGCCCCCTTGTGGTCGGTGTACAGGTGGTGCATGGCTGTCGTCAGCTCGTGTCGTGAGATGTTGGGTTAAGTCCCGCAACGAGCGCAACCCTTGTCCTGTGTTGCCAGCATGCCCTTCGGGGTGATGGGGACTCACAGGAGACCGCCGGGGTCAACTCGGAGGAAGGTGGGGACGACGTCAAGTCATCATGCCCCTTATGTCTTGGGCTGCACACGTGCTACAATGGCAGGTACAATGAGCTGCGAAACCGTGAGGTGGAGCGAATCTCAAAAAGCCTGTCTCAGTTCGGATTGGGGTCTGCAACTCGACCCCATGAAGTCGGAGTTGCTAGTAATCGCAGATCAGCATTGCTGCGGTGAATACGTTCCCGGGCCTTGTACACACCGCCCGTCACGTCACGAAAGTCGGTAACACCCGAAGCCGGTGGCCCAACCCCTTGTGGGAGGGAGCTGTCGAAGGTGGGACCAGCGATTGGGACGAAGTCGTAACAAGGTAGCCGTACCGGAAGGTGCGGCTGGATCACCTCCTTTCTAAGGAGCACTTCTAGGCAGCCGCAAGGTTGTCCAGAGGCCAGCATGCGAGCGAACGTCTCGCACTGGTTGCTCATGGGTGGAACGTTGATTATTCGGCACTTTCAGTCATCTCGGGCTGCCAGTACTGCTCTTCGGAGCGTGGAACGCTGATCATGAGTGGCGAGGGTGTCGGGCACGCTGTTGGGTGTCTGAAGTAGCGGCCGTATGGCTGTACTTCGATGCCGGCCCCAGTGAACTCGCCGAGTGTGGCGGGGTGATGGGTGGCTGGTCGTTGTTTGAGAACTGCACAGTGGACGCGAGCATCTGTGGCCAAGTTTTTAAGGGCGCACGGTGGATGCCTTGGCACCAGGAACCGATGAAGGACGTGGGAGGCCACGATAGTCCCCGGGGAGTCGTCAACCAGGCTTTGATCCGGGGGTTTCCGAATGGGGAAACCCGGCAGTCGTCATGGGCTGTCACCCATACCTGAACACATAGGGTATGTGGAGGGAACGCGGGGAAGTGAAACATCTCAGTACCCGCAGGAAGAGAAAACAACCGTGATTCCGGGAGTAGTGGCGAGCGAAACCGGATGAGGCCAAACCGTATGCGTGTGAGACCCGGCAGGGGTTGCGTATACGGGGTTGTGGGATCTCTCTTCCACGGTCTGCCGGCCGTGGGACGAGTCAGAAACCGTTGATGTAGGCGAAGGACATGCGAAAGGTCCGGCGTAGAGGGTAAGACCCCCGTAGTCGAAACGTCAGCGGCTCGTTTGAGAGACACCCAAGTAGCACGGGGCCCGAGAAATCCCGTGTGAATCTGGCGGGACCACCCGCTAAGCCTAAATATTCCCTGGTGACCGATAGCGGATAGTACCGTGAGGGAATGGTGAAAAGTACCGCGGGAGCGGAGTGAAATAGTACCTGAAACCGTGTGCCTACAAGCCGTGGGAGCGTCGGATATGTGCTTGCACATATCTCGTGACTGCGTGCCTTTTGAAGAATGAGCCTGCGAGTTTGCGGTGTGTTGCGAGGTTAACCCGTGTGGGGAAGCCGTAGCGAAAGCGAGTCCGAATAGGGCGGTATAGTAGCGCGCTCAAGACCCGAAGCGGAGTGATCTAGCCATGGGCAGGTTGAAGCGGAGGTAAGACTTCGTGGAGGACCGAACCCACCAGGGTTGAAAACCTGGGGGATGACCTGTGGTTAGGGGTGAAAGGCCAATCAAACTCCGTGATAGCTGGTTCTCCCCGAAATGCATTTAGGTGCAGCGTCGTGTGTTTCTTGCCGGAGGTAGAGCACTGGATAGGCGATGGGCCCTACCGGGTTACTGACCTTAGCCAAACTCCGAATGCCGGTAAGTGAGAGCGCGGCAGTGAGACTGTGGGGGATAAGCTCCATGGTCGAGAGGGAAACAGCCCAGAGCATCGACTAAGGCCCCTAAGCGTACGCTAAGTGGGAAAGGATGTGGAGTCGCACAGACAACCAGGAGGTTGGCTTAGAAGCAGCCACCCTTGAAAGAGTGCGTAATAGCTCACTGGTCTAGTGATTCCGCGCCGACAATGTAGCGGGGCTCAAGCGTACCGCCGAAGTCGTGTCATTGCAGCAATAGCCCCAACGGGTGCTGTGATGGGTAGGGGAGCGTCGTCTGCCGGGTGAAGCAGCCGCGGAAGCGAGTTGTGGACGGTTGACGAGTGAGAATGCAGGCATGAGTAGCGATTCACACGTGAGAAACGTGTGCGCCGATTGACTAAGGGTTCCTGGGTCAAGCTGATCTGCCCAGGGTAAGTCGGGACCTAAGGCGAGGCCGACAGGCGTAGTCGATGGATAACCGGTTGATATTCCGGTACCCGCTGTGAAGCGTCAAACATCGAGCATCGTGATGCTAAGGCCGTGAAGCCGCCCTGATCTCTTCGGAGTTGAGGGGAGTGGTGGAGCCGCCGAACCAAGCGGTTAGTAGGTGAGTGATGGGGTGACGCAGGAAGGTAGTCCATCCCGGGCGGTGGTTGTCCCGGGGTAAGGGTGTAGGCCGAGTGGTAGGCAAATCCGCCGCTCATTAAGGCTGAGACCTGATGCCGAGCCGATTGTGGTGAAGTGGATGATCCTATGCTGTCGAGAAAAGCCTCTAGCGAGTTTCATGGCGGCCCGTACCCTAAACCGACTCAGGTGGTCAGGTAGAGAATACCGAGGCGTTCGGGTGAACTATGGTTAAGGAACTCGGCAAAATGCCCCCGTAACTTCGGGAGAAGGGGGGCCATCACCGGTGAGAGGACTTGCTCCTCGAGCTGGGGGTGGCCGCAGAGACCAGCGAGAAGCGACTGTTTACTAAAAACACAGGTCCGTGCGAAGCCGTAAGGCGATGTATACGGACTGACGCCTGCCCGGTGCTGGAACGTTAAGGGGACCGGTTAGTGACCTTTCGGGGTTGCGAAGCTGAGAACTTAAGCGCCAGTAAACGGCGGTGGTAACTATAACCATCCTAAGGTAGCGAAATTCCTTGTCGGGTAAGTTCCGACCTGCACGAATGGCGTAACGACTTCTCGACTGTCTCAACCATAGGCCCGGTGAAATTGCACTACGAGTAAAGATGCTCGTTTCGCGCAGCAGGACGGAAAGACCCCGGGACCTTTACTACAGTTTGATATTGGTGTTCGGTTCGGCTTGTGTAGGATAGCTGGGAGACTGTGAAGCTCGGACGCCAGTTCGGGTGGAGTCGTCGTTGAAATACCAGTCTGGTCGTGCTGGATGTCTAACCTGGGTCCGTGATCCGGATCAGGGACAGTGTCTGATGGGTAGTTTAACTGGGGCGGTTGCCTCCTAAAGAGTAACGGAGGCGCCCAAAGGTTCCCTCAGCCTGGTTGGCAATCAGGTGTTGAGTGTAAGTGCACAAGGGAGCTTGACTGTGAGACCGACGGGTCGAGCAGGGACGAAAGTCGGGACTAGTGATCCGGCGGTGGCTTGTGGAAGCGCCGTCGCTCAACGGATAAAAGGTACCCCGGGGATAACAGGCTGATCTTCCCCAAGAGTCCATATCGACGGGATGGTTTGGCACCTCGATGTCGGCTCGTCGCATCCTGGGGCTGGAGTCGGTCCCAAGGGTTGGGCTGTTCGCCCATTAAAGCGGTACGCGAGCTGGGTTTAGAACGTCGTGAGACAGTTCGGTCCCTATCCGCTGCGCGCGCAGGAATATTGAGAAGGGCTGTCCCTAGTACGAGAGGACCGGGACGGACGAACCTCTGGTGTGCCAGTTGTTCTGCCAAGGGCATGGCTGGTTGGCTACGTTCGGGAGGGATAACCGCTGAAAGCATCTAAGCGGGAAGCCTGCTTCGAGATGAGTATTCCCACCCACTTGATGGGGTAAGGCTCCCAGTAGACGACTGGGTTGATAGGCCGGATCTGGAAGCACGGTAACGTGTGGAGGTGACCGGTACTAATAGGCCGAGGGCTTGTCCTCAGTTGCTCGCGTCCACTGTGTTGGTTCTGAAACCACGAACAGCCCCATGCCTGGTCACGGCATGGTGTGGCATTGTTTGACAGTTTCATAGTGTTTCGGTGGTCATAGCGTGAGGGAAACGCCCGGTTACATTCCGAACCCGGAAGCTAAGCCTTACAGCGCCGATGGTACTGCAGGGGGGACCCTGTGGGAGAGTAGGACGCCGCCGAACTCCTTTTACAGCTCCGGCTCTTGGGCATATGCCCAAGAGCCGGAGCTTTTTTGTGTTGAGGTAAGGTCAGGGGGCATCGTTGGCACGTTTCCCACAGGAGGCCCCCGGGTGGAGGTCCAGGAGACTCGCGTCCAGACGGATCGAGTCCTCACCATCCCCAACATCCTCAGCATGGCGCGGCTCGTTGGTGTGCCCCTCTTCCTGTGGTTGATCCTCAGGCCCGAGTTCGGAGGCCCCCAGAGTGATGGTTGGGCGCTTCTGGTGCTGGCCTTCAGTGGCGTCAGTGACTACCTGGACGGCAAGCTCGCCCGGCGCTGGAACCAGATCAGCAGCCTCGGCCGGCTACTGGATCCCGCCGCAGACCGGCTCTACATTCTCTCGACTTTGGTCGGGCTGACATGGCGCGAGATTCTGCCGATTTGGTTGACCGCTGTACTGCTCGCGCGTGAGCTGGTTCTGCTGGTGATGGTGGGTATCCTCAGGCGCCACGGCTATCCGCCGCCTCAGGTGAACTTCCTTGGCAAGGCCGCCACGTTCAACCTGATGTATGCCTTCCCCCTGCTGCTGCTCAGTGACGGAACTGGCTGGCTGCGGTCACTCGCTGCTATTTTCGGATGGGCGTTCGCAGGATGGGGTACAACCCTGTATTGGTGGGCAGGAGTCCTCTACGTGGTACAAGTCCGCCGCCTGGTTCGTGCGGACGCCATGGCCGATTGAACTCGCCGATTGGCGCAGTCTTAGTGGTGCGATGGCCCGCGCTGGAAAAGTGCGGGACAATCTGGACGGGTGAAGTCGGCTAGACCGTCGTCTCTTGGAGGAGGACGCTTCCGACATGAAGGCCGTCGTGATGGCCGGAGGCGAAGGCACGCGCCTTCGCCCCATGACCTCGAGCATGCCCAAGCCGCTCCTGCCCGTGGCCAACCGCCCGATCATGGAGCACGTTCTGAGGCTGCTCAAAAGGCATGGGCTCAACGAGACCGTCGTTACTGTCCAGTTCCTGGCCTCACTGGTCAAGAACTACTTCGGTGACGGCGAAGAGCTCGGAATGGAGCTCTCCTATGCCAATGAGGAGAAGCCACTCGGTACCGCCGGAAGCGTCAAGAACGCCGAAGAGGCGTTGAAGGACGATGCCTTCCTCGTCATCTCCGGCGATGCCCTGACGGACTTCGACCTCACCGAGCTGATCAATTTCCACAAGGAGAAGGGCGCGCTGGTCACCGTCTGTCTGACGCGCGTACCCAATCCGCTGGAATTCGGTATCACCATCGTCGACGAAGAAGGAAAGGTCGAGCGCTTCCTGGAGAAGCCGACCTGGGGGCAGGTCTTCTCCGACACGGTGAACACCGGCATCTATGTGATGGAGCCCGAGGTCTTCGACTATGTCGAGGCCGATGTGCCCGTCGACTGGTCCGGTGACGTCTTCCCGCAGCTGATGAAGGAAGGCAAGCCGATCTACGGCTTTGTCGCCGAAGGCTACTGGGAGGACGTCGGTACCCACGAGAGCTATGTGAAGGCCCAGGCCGACGTCCTGGAGGGCAAGGTCGACGTCGAGATCGACGGCTTCGAACTCTCTCCCGGGGTGTGGGTCGCCGAGGGTGCGGAAGTGCATCCGGACGCCGTACTGCGGGGCCCTCTCTACATCGGGGACTACGCCAAGGTCGAGGCCGGCGTGGAGATCCGTGAGCACACCGTCGTGGGCTCCAACGTCGTCGTGAAGAGCGGGGCGTTCCTGCACAAGGCCGTGGTGCACGACAACGTCTATGTCGGGCAGCACAGCAATCTGCGGGGCTGTGTCGTCGGGAAGAACACCGACATCATGCGGGCGGCCCGGATCGAGGACGGCGCGGTCATCGGCGACGAGTGCCTCATCGGTGAAGAATCGATCGTTCAGGGCAATGTGCGGGTCTATCCGTTCAAGACCATCGAGGCCGGTGCCTTCGTCAACACCTCGGTGATCTGGGAGTCCCGAGGGCAGGCGCATCTCTTCGGTGCCCGTGGGGTGTCGGGGATTCTGAACGTGGAGATCACTCCCGAGCTGGCCGTGCGTCTCGCCGGCGCTTATGCGACGACGCTGAAGAAGGGGTCGACGGTCACCACGGCCCGCGACCACTCGCGTGGTGCGCGGGCGCTGAAGCGGGCGGTCATCTCCGCGTTGCAGGCCAGCGCCATCGACGTACGAGATCTGGAGAACGTACCGCTGCCCGTCGCCCGGCAGCAGACCGCGCGGGGCAGTGCGGGCGGGATCATGATTCGGACGACGCCCGGGGTGCCGGATTCCGTGGACATCATGTTCTTCGACGGGCGCGGAGCCGACCTGTCGCAGGGCAGTCAGCGGAAGCTGGACCGGGTGTTCGCGCGGCAGGAGTACCGGCGTGCGTTCCCGGGTGAGATCGGGGATCTGCACTTCCCCGCCAGCGTGTTCGACTCATACACCGGGTCCTTGCTGCGGAACGTCGACACGACGGGGATCGCCGAGTCGGGACTGAAGGTCGTCGTCGACGCCTCGAACGGCAGTGCCGGGCTTGTGCTGCCCAGTCTGCTCGGGAAGCTCGGGGTGGACTCGTTGACCGTCAACCCTGGGCTCGACGAGTCGCGGCCCACGGAGACCGCCGATGTGCGGCGGTCGGGGCTGGTGCGGCTCGGGGAGATCGTGGCGTCGTCGCGGGCCGCGTTCGGTGTGCGGTTCGACCCGGTCGGCGAGCGGCTGTCGCTGGTCGACGAGAAGGGGCGCATCATCGAGGACGACCGGGCGCTGCTGGTCATGCTCGACCTGGTGGCCGCGGAGCGGCGCAGTGGGCGGGTGGCGCTGCCGGTGACCACCACGCGGATCGCCGAGCAGGTGGCGGCGTACCACGGGACGCAGGTGGAGTGGACGACCACGTCGCCCGACGACCTGACGCGGGTCGGGCGTGATGACTCGACCATCTTCGGTGGTGACGGCAAGGGCGCGTTCATCGTGCCCGAGTTCAGCAGTGTCTTCGACGGTACGGCGGCCTTCGTACGGCTCATCGGGCTTGTCGCGCGGACGCAGCTCACGCTCAGCCAGATCGACGCGCGGATTCCGCGGGCGCATGTGCTCAAGCGGGACCTGGCCACCCCCTGGGCGGTCAAGGGGCTCGTGATGCGCCGGGTCGTGGAGGCGGCCGGGGATCGCTTTGTCGACACGACAGACGGAGTGCGGGTCGTGGAGACCGACGGGCGGTGGGTCATGGTGCTGCCCGATCCCGCCGAGGCGGTCACCCATCTGTGGGCGGAAGGGCCCGACGACGCCTCTGCCCAGGCGCTGCTGGACGAGTGGGCGGCGGTCGTGGACAGCGCCGGGCGCTGATATCGGCAGCACGCGTGCGTGCCGGACAAGTGTCCCCAAGGGGGCCTGTCCGGCACGCCGGTGGGGCCGTTCGGAGGTACTGGCCGCGACATGCGACGATGTGCGGCATGCCGCAGCAGCCCCCCGTTCGGAGCACACCCACGCGACCCTCGCGTCCGGACGCGTCTATGTCGCTGCTCACCAACGTCATGGACCACAGTCTCGACGACGGCTATGCCGAGGCGGCCGCCCGGAAGAAGGCTGCCGGCGAGGGGGGTCTTCCCAAGACGCTGCGGGCGAAGCTGGGGCTTGCCGCCGGCCTGGTGCTGGCGGCGCTTGTCGTGACCGTCGGAGCGGCTCAGGCGCGCGTCGCGGCTCCCGTCGTCGCCAAGGAGCGCGAGGAGCTGATCGACCGCATCGACCAGGAGACGGATGCGGCCGACAAGCTGGAGGGCACGGTCGACGGCCTGCGCGATGACGTGAGCGCCATGCAGCGCGCGGCGCTCAGGGACAGCGGCGGCAGCGGGCAGGCGGACCTGGTCGGCATTCTGGCAGGCGCCACGGCCGTGCACGGGCCTGGTGTGAAGCTGGTCGTGGACGACGCCAAGGAAGCCACCACCGGAGGCGACGGCGACCCGCGTGAGACCTCCGGGTTCTCCGACACCGGCCGGGTCCGGGACCGGGACATGCAGCGCGTGGTCAACGGGCTGTGGGAGTCGGGCGCAGAGGCGGTCTCCATCAACGGACAGCGGCTGACGGCGCTGTCCGCGATCAGGGCCGCGGGTGACGCGATACTGGTCGACAACAGGCCGCTGGTGCCGCCGTACACGGTGCTCGCGGTGGGGGACGGGCAGCGGCTGAGCTCCAGGTTCCAGAACAGCGCCGACGGGCTGTATCTGAACGCCCTGCAGGAGAACTACGGCATCCGGACGAGCATCTCCGTGGAGGGGGATCTCCGGCTGCCTGCAGCAACGAGTGTGATCGTACGTACAGCACAGCCGAGAACTGAGAAGGGCACATCGTGATCGCCGTACTGGGCCTCGTCGTGGGAGTCGTGGCCGGCCTGTTGGTCCGGCCTGAGGTTCCGGCGGTCGTCGAGCCTTATCTGCCGATCGCCGTCGTGGCGGCGCTCGACGCCGTCTTCGGTGGTCTGCGGGCCATGCTCGACGGCATCTTCGACGACAAGGTCTTCGTGGTGTCGTTCCTGTCCAATGTGGTCGTCGCCGCGCTGATCGTGTTCCTGGGCGACAAGTTGGGCGTGGGTGCTCAGCTGTCGACCGGTGTGGTCGTCGTCCTCGGCATCCGCATCTTCTCGAACGCCGCGGCGATCCGCCGGCACGTCTTCCGGGCGTGAGGCCGATGAGCGAGCAGGACGGTACGCCGGAGAACAGGCTGCGCAAGGAACTGCCGGAGGAGACGCCCGCGACAGCTCCGGAGGCGGCCGCGTCGGCCGAGAAGAGCGAGAAGGACGCGAAGGACGAGCAGCCTGGGGTGACCGGACGGCAGCGGCTCGTCCAGGGGCTGTGGCCGCCGCGTGTCACGCGTGCCCAACTGATCGTCGCTGTGCTGCTGTTCGGCCTCGGGTTCGGGCTGGCCGTACAGGTGGCGTCGAACAGCGACGGCGACAGCGCGCTGCGCGGTGCCCGTCAGGAAGATCTTGTTCGCATCCTCGATGAACTGGATGACCGTACTCAGCGTCTTGAAGACGAGAAGGCGGGCCTGGAGAAGCAGCGTGACGAGCTGGAGAACAGCTCGGACCAGGCGGAGGAGGCCCGCAAGCAGACGCTGGAGAAGGAGCGGCAACTCGGCATCCTCGCGGGCACGGTGGCCGCGCAGGGGCCGGGGATCACGATGACCATCGACGACACGAAGGGGACGGTCGAGGCGGACATGCTGCTCGACGCGATCCAGGAGCTGCGTGCGGCCGGTGCCGAGGCGATCCAGGTGAACGGCGTGCGAGTGGTCGCCGGCACGTATCTGACCGATTCCGGCAACAGCGTGAGTGTCGACGGGAACAAGATCAACGCGCCCTATCGTTTCAAGGTCATCGGCAAGCCGCAGGACCTGGAACCGGCGCTCAACATTCCTGGAGGCGTGGTGCAGACTCTGGAGAAGGAGCAGGCCACCGTCGCCGTCGAGCGATCCACCAAGATCGTCGTGGACGCCTTGCGAGCCGCGAAGCAGCCTGACTACGCTCGGTCGTCCTCCCGGTGAACCGGGGGTGCATGAGGGACGTCCGGCCAGGGCATGAGGTTGCGGGGGGTCGGCGCACCGATTGGGTGGTGCGTGGTGGAAACTGTCTGATGGATACGGACGTTGTCAGGATGTCCGGGTCGGCCGGTGTATGCAATCAGGGTTCGTCCTGCCCCACGGGCGGGTCTGTTTCGGTCAAGGGGAATCGCCCGTGAAGTTGTTTGCGAAGTTGTTCGGCAAGAGCGCGCGAGAGGGTAGCGACAATGCGAACGCCACCGCTCGTCATCGCGCACAGCCAGACGCGGAGGGCCAGCGCCCCCTGTTCCGGGACCAGGTGGGCGGCGTTCCGGGAGGTCAGGGCGCGCCGTCTGTTGACCCTGCGCAGTCCGGCGGCATAGGTTTCGGGCAACCGTCAACCTCGAGTACGGGTGGAGAGTTTTCCATGTCGGCCCTGGTGTGTACGAGGTGCGGTAACCGCAACGCGGAGAACAGCCGCTTCTGCTCCAACTGCGGTGCGCCGCTGCGCGGTACGCCCGAGCGTCCGTCCGAGACGACCTCCACCATCTCCATCTCCGGTCTCGAGGCCTACGACGCCGAGGTGACCGGTCAGACGCAGCTGCCGACGCTCTCCCCGGAGGCGCAGGCGGCCGTGGACGCGCTGCCTCTGGGTTCCGCGCTCCTGGTCGTGCGTCGCGGACCGAACTCGGGCAGCCGCTTCCTGCTGGACGGCGATCTGACCACGGCGGGGCGCCATCCGCAGAGCGACATCTTCCTCGACGACGTGACGGTGTCGCGTCGGCATGTGGAGTTCCGTCGCCAGCAGGACGGGTCGTTCACCGTGAGCGACGTCGGCAGCCTCAACGGCACGTACGTGAACCGCGAGCGGATCGACACGGTGCCGCTGCACAACGGGGACGAGGTACAGATCGGCAAGTACCGGCTGGTCTTCTACGCGAGCCAGCGGGGCTACTGACCCCGTCAGGGAAGGTCCATGCTTCAAACACCGAGCGGCGGTGCCGGTCACGGTACCGCCGCCGCGGACAGTGGGCTGATGAGCATCGGCACGGTGCTCAATGTGCTGCGCGACGAGTTCCCCGAAGTCACCATCTCCAAGATCCGCTTCCTGGAGTCCGAGGGGCTCATCGAGCCGCAGCGGACCCCTTCGGGGTACCGCAAGTTCAGCGCGGGCGACGTCGAGCGTCTCGGGCATGTGCTGAGGATGCAGCGGGACCACTATCTGCCGCTCAAGGTGATCCGGGAGCATCTGGACGCCATGGAGCGCGGGGAAGCCGTGGCGCTGCCCGTGGTGGGGCGCCAGCGGGACGGAGAAACGCTTCAGGAGCCCTGGGAGGCTCCCACGGCCGCGCGGATCGGCCGGTCCGAGCTGCTGGCCGCCGCCGAGATCGGCGAGCAGGAGCTCGAGGAGTGGGAGTCGTACGGACTCATCGCCCCGCTGCCGGACGGGGCGTACGACGCCGAGGCGGTCACCGTGGCGGCGCTCGTCCTCGAACTGGGGCGCTTCGGGATCGAGCCGCGGCATCTGCGCGCGATGAAGGCCGCCGCCGACCGTGAGGCGGGCCTGGTGGACCAGGTGGTGGCGCCGCTGAAGCGGCACCGCAATCCGCAGACCCGGGCGCACGCAGAGGCCCGTACGAAGGAACTGGCGGGGCTCACGGTGAAACTGCACGCCGCCCTGGTGCAGACCGCCCTGGGCGTACGCCTGCCCTGAAGGGCGCGGACGCCGGATCGGGCCCCCGTTTCCGGCCCGACTACCCAAACGTCCCGGGCACGGCCTAGGGTTGCTGTGTGAACGAGCTCGATGTCGTAGGTGTCCGGGTCGAAATGCCCTCCAACCAACCGATCGTGCTCCTGCGTGAAGTGGGAGGCGACCGCTACCTCCCCATCTGGATCGGGCCGGGGGAGGCGACGGCGATCGCCTTCGCCCAGCAGGGCATGGCCCCCGCACGACCGCTGACCCACGACCTGTTCAAGGACGTGCTGGAGGCCGTCGGCCAGGAGCTCACCGAAGTGCGCATCACGGACCTGCGTGAGGGCGTCTTCTATGCGGAACTGGTCTTCGCGAGCGGCGTGGAGGTGAGCGCCCGGCCGTCCGATGCCATAGCGCTGGCCCTGCGCACCGGAACGCCGATCTACGGCAGCGACGGTGTGCTCGACGACGCCGGGATCGCGATCCCGGACGAGCAGGAGGACGAGGTGGAGAAGTTCCGCGAGTTCCTCGACCAGATCTCGCCAGAGGACTTCGGCACCAGCAGCCAGTGAGACGGGGCCGGCCCGGCGGACTCGCCGTCCGTGACGGGTCGGCTGTGTCCGGTCACCACGGAAATGCTGGCATTTGCCACCGGCGTGTGAGAGCGTCCTACGGCCCGCCCCGAGCGCATTCGGCTAGCCTTTCCCCGCGGTGGGGTACGGGAAACCACTCCTAGGGTGATTATCACTCGGCGTGCCGAGTGTGGCGATCGTTGACGCACCCCGGGTGACTGCCTACCGTCGAGAAGGCAGGTCAAGGACGGAGGTCGGCGTGAGAAGCAGCGGCGACGGTACGGCTGGGGGTGCCCCCGGACGGAGTCTCGGGGCAAGCGGTCCGTACCCTCCCCCAAGCTCTCAACTGCGTTCGAGTTGGGGGGACCCCCAGCAGAGCAACGCGGCCGATCACGCTCCGCAGCGACCGGCGGCCGTGCCGAGCAGTGGCGGAGGGGCGACGTCCATGGCGTCCGAACAGATCGGCTACCGCGGTCCGACGGCCTGTGCGGCCGCCGGCATCACCTATCGGCAACTCGACTACTGGGCGCGCACCGGGCTCGTCGAACCGAGCGTGCGGCCCGCCTACGGGTCGGGGACGCAGCGCCTGTACAGCTTCCGGGACGTCGTCGTCCTGAAGGTCGTCAAGCGGTTCCTCGACACCGGGGTGTCCCTCCAGAACATCCGCACCGCCGTGCAGCACCTGCGGGAGAGCGGTTTCCGGGACCTGGAGCGCATGACGCTGATGAGCGACGGCGCCACGGTCTACGAGTGCACCTCGCCCGACGAGGTCCACGCGCTGCTCCAGGGCGGACAGGGCATCTTCGGGATCGCCGTCGGCGTGGTGTGGCGGGACGTCGAGAGCGCGCTGTCCCAGCTGCACGGGGAGCGGATCGACACCGGGGAGACGCTGGTGGGGCACAACCCCGCCGACGAGCTGGCGCGGCGGCGGGGCAATCGGGCCGTTTGAGGCTTTGCCCGAGGGATTACCGAGGGCATTGTCAGTGGCGTAGGGCAGCATCGGACATGTGAGAACCGCGCCCACGATCCTGCATCTCGACATGGATGCCTTCTTCGCCTCCGCGGAGCAGGCGTCCAAGCCGAGTCTGCGCGGGAAAGCCGTCGTCGTGGGCGGGCTGGGGCCGCGTGGTGTGGTGGCGACCGCGTCGTACGAGGCCCGGGTTTTCGGGGTGCATTCCGCGATGCCGATGGCCCAGGCGCGGCGGCTCGCGCCCAACGCCGCGTATCTCGTGCCGCGCTTCGGGTTCTACCGGGCGATCAGCGAGCAGGTGATGGGGCTGCTGCGGGCGCTGTCGCCGTTGGTGGAGCCGTTGAGCCTCGACGAGGCGTTCGTGGACCTGGAAGCCGGGGGAGCGGCCTGGGACGAGGCCTCGGCGCGGCTCGCGGGGGAGAAGCTGCGCGCCGACATACGCGCGGTCACCGGGCTCACGGGGTCGGTGGGGCTCGCGGCGTCCAAGATGCTCGCGAAGATCGCGTCCGAGCAGGCCAAGCCCGACGGTCTGGTGGTGATCGACCCGGGGAGCGAGCGGGAGATGCTCGGGCCGATGTCCGTGCGGATTCTGCCGGGGGTGGGGCCGGCGACGGGCGACCATCTGCGGCGGGCCGGCATCCACACGGTCGACGAGATCGTCGAGGCGGGCGAGGACGAGCTCGTACGGCTGCTCGGGAAGGCGCACGGGCATGGGCTGTACGCCATGGCGTTGGCGCATGACGAGCGGCCCGTGGTGGCGGAGCGGGAGACCAAGTCGGTGTCGGTCGAGGACACCTACGACGTGGACATCCACGACCGGATGCGGGTGGCGATGGAGGTGCAGCGGCTGGCCGATCGGTGCGTGCGGCGGCTGCGGGGGGCCGGGCTGTCGGGACGGACGATCGTGCTGAAGGTGCGGCGGTACGACTTCTCCACGCTGACCCGGTCCGAGACCTTGCGGGGGCCCACCGATGACGTGGCCGTCGTGCGGGAGGCCGCGGCTCGGTTGCTGGAGTCCGTGGACACGACGGGGGGTGTGCGGTTGCTGGGGGTGGGGGTCTCCGGGCTGGCCGATTACACGCAGGAGGATCTGTTCGCGCAGGCCGCGGGGGATCTCGGGGAGGTTGCCGAGGAGGACGCCGGGGAGGTGGATGCCGAGCGGGTGGAGGTGCCTGCCGAGCGGCGGTTTGCTGCGGGGCATGACGTGGTGCATGCCGAGTTCGGGCATGGGTGGGTGCAGGGGAGTGGGCTGGGGCGGGTGACTGTGCGGTTCGAGACGCCGGATTCCGGGCCGGGGCGGGTGCGGACGTTTCGGGTGGATGATGCGGCGTTGGCTGTGGCTGAGCCCTTGCCGTTGGTGCCGGTGGAGGGTGGGGCAGCCGGCCTTCGCCCGGATTTGGTTTCCCACCCGCACCACCCGTGACAGTTTCGTTGTCGGGTGCGGGTGGCCCCTGTGGGGCGGTATCGCCGTCGGCTGCGGGACGGTTGTCGGCTCTCGCCGCCTGCGTCAGACGTGACCGGGTCTCGCCGTCCGTGTCAGGCGTCTGCCTCTTCCGTGCCTGCCAGTTTGCCGAAGTCCCTGTCCGGGAGTGGGGGTGGTGCGGACACGTCCAGGCCGTAGTGGTGGTACAGCTGGAGTTCCTGGTCGGGGGAGAGGTGGCGGCCGACGCCGAAGTCGGGGGCGTCCTTGATCAGGGAGCGGTCGAAGGGGACCTGAAGACTGCCCTCGATCAGTTCGCTGGGCTCCAGGGGGACGAAGGCGTCCCGGGAGAACAGGCCGGTGCGTATGGCCGCCCACTCAGGCACTCCGGTCGCGTCGTCGAGGTAGACCTCGTCGATCGTGCCGATCTTGGTGCCGTTGCGGTCGAACGCCTTGCGGCCGATCAGGTTGCGCGGATCGATGTCGGTCTGCACGGGCCCTCCACTAGGTCGCCACTCGCAACTCATCCGTAAGCACTACAAAAGAGCACATTAGGGCCAGTGGCCACTCGAGGACTCCTCAAGGGATCGACTTTTTGTGCGCTGGTAGGCTGGCAAGCGGCTGTTGACCCTGTGCGGGAGAGTCCTCCGGAGAACATCCGGGGGCGCCGAAGGAGCAAATCCTCCCCGGAATCTCTCAGGCCCACGTACCGCACGGACGAGGTCACTCTGGAAAGCAGAGCGGGTGTCGACGGCTTCCGCTCTCACCGACGGTGAAAGCCGGGCACCCTCGGGTGTCCCGGTGAAGCTCTCAGGTTGAGATGACAGAGGGGGAGGCCGCCGGGACCCGCAGCCGTGGTGTCCCTCGAAGGTCGCGTCAGACCAGGAGGCCTCCGCAATGACCGCCCACCGCACTCCGCTCACCGAACTCGAGCAGGGGATCCCCTTCGAGCAGCGTCACATCGGCCCCGACCACGAGGCCCGGGCCAAGATGCTCGCGCAGGTCGGCTACGGCTCGCTGGACGAGCTCACCGCCGCCGCGGTGCCGGATGTGATCAAGAACGCCGACGCCCTTGATCTGCCGGGCGCGCGGACCGAGGCCGAGGTGCTTGCCGAGCTCCGGTCGCTCGCTGATCAGAACCAGGTGCTCGGGTCCATGATCGGGCTCGGCTACTACGGGACCTTCACCCCGCCCGTCATCCTGCGCAACGTCATGGAGAACCCCGCCTGGTACACGGCGTACACGCCCTACCAGCCCGAGATCTCCCAGGGGCGGCTCGAGGCCCTCCTCAACTTCCAGACCATGGTTGCCGAGCTCACCGGGCTGCCGACCTCCGGTGCCTCGCTGCTCGACGAGGGCACGGCCGCCGCCGAGGCGCTGGCGCTGTCCCGGCGCATGGGCAAGAACAAGAAGGGTCTGTTCCTCGTCGACGCGGACGCGCTGCCGCAGACCGTCGCCGTCATCCAGACGCGGGCCGAGCCGACCGGCGTCGAGGTCGTCGTCGCCGACCTCAGCGACGGGATCCCCGCCGACATCGCCGCGCGTGAGATCAACGGCGTGCTGATCCAGTACCCGGGCGCCTCCGGTGCCGTACGCGACATCAAGGCGGTCGTCGACCAGGCGCACGAGCTCGGTGCCCTCGTGACCGTCGCCGCCGATCTGCTCGCGCTGACGCTGCTGAAGTCGCCCGGGGAACTCGGGGCCGACATCGCCGTCGGGACCACGCAGCGGTTCGGTGTGCCGATGGGCTTCGGCGGCCCGCACGCCGGTTACATGGCGGTGCACGAGAAGTTCGCGCGCAGCCTGCCCGGGCGGCTCGTGGGCGTGTCCGTGGACGCGGACGGGAACAAGGCCTACCGGCTCGCCCTGCAGACCCGTGAGCAGCACATCCGGCGGGAGAAGGCCACCAGCAACATCTGTACCGCTCAGGTGCTGCTCGCCGTGATGGCGGGGATGTACGCCGTCTACCACGGCCCGGAGGGACTGAAGGGCATCGCCCGGCGGACCCATCGGTACGCCCGTGTCCTCGCCGCGGGGCTTGCCGCCGGCGGGGTCGAGGTCGTGCACGGTGCCTACTTCGACACCCTGACCGTGCGGGTGCCCGGCAAGGCCGGTGAGGTCGTCGCCGCCGCCGAGGCGAACGGGGTCAACCTGCGGCTCGTCGACGCCGACCACCTCTCCATCGCCTGCGACGAGACCACCAACCGGGCCCAACTCGGCGCCGTATGGGCCGCGTTCGGGGTCGAGGGGGACGTCGAGGCGCTGGACGCGGCGGCCGAGGACGCGCTGCCGGCGGCGCTGGTGCGCGACGACGAGTTCCTGACCCACCCCGTCTTCCACCAGTACCGGTCCGAGACCGCCATGCTGCGCTATCTGCGCCGGCTCGCCGACCGGGACTACGCGCTCGACCGCGGCATGATCCCGTTGGGCTCGTGCACCATGAAGCTCAACGCCACCACCGAGATGGAGCCGGTCACCTGGCTGGAGTTCGGGCAGCTGCACCCCTTCGCGCCCGCCGAGCAGGCGCAGGGCTATCTGACGCTCATCCGGGAGCTGGAGGAGCGGCTCGCCGAGGTCACCGGGTACGACAAGGTGTCGCTGCAGCCCAACGCCGGGTCGCAGGGTGAGTTGGCCGGGCTGCTCGCCGTACGCGGGTATCACCGGGCCAATGGCGATGAGCAGCGGACGGTCTGTCTGATTCCGTCCTCCGCGCACGGGACCAACGCCGCCAGCGCTGTCATGGCCGGGATGAAGGTCGTCGTCGTCAAGACCGCCGAGGACGGTGAGATCGACGTCGAGGATCTGCGGGCGAAGATCGAGCAGCACCGGGACGAGCTCGCGGTGCTGATGATCACGTACCCCTCGACGCACGGGGTGTTCGAGGAGCATGTCGCCGACATCTGTGCTCAGGTGCACGAGGCCGGCGGGCAGGTGTACGTCGACGGCGCCAACCTCAACGCGCTGGTCGGGCTTGCCAAGCCGGGGCACTTCGGCGGCGACGTCTCGCACCTGAACCTGCACAAGACCTTCTGCATCCCGCACGGTGGTGGCGGTCCGGGCGTCGGGCCGGTCGGTGTGCGGGCGCACCTCGCGCCGTATCTGCCGAACCACCCGCTGCAGCCCGCGGCCGGGCCCGAGACGGGTGTCGGGCCGATTTCCGCCGCCCCGTGGGGCTCGGCGGGGATTCTGCCGATCTCCTGGGCCTATGTGCGGCTCATGGGCGGGGAAGGGCTGAAGCGGGCCACGCAGGTGGCCGTGCTGAGCGCCAACTACATCGCCAAGCGGCTTGAGCCGCACTACCCCGTGCTCTACACCGGGCCCGGTGGGCTGGTCGCGCACGAGTGCATCATCGATCTGCGGCCGCTGACCAAGGCGACGGGTGTCAGCGTGGACGATGTCGCCAAGCGGCTCATCGACTACGGGTTCCACGCGCCGACCATGTCGTTCCCGGTGGCCGGCACGCTGATGATCGAGCCGACCGAGTCCGAGGACCTCGTCGAGCTGGATCGGTTCTGCGACGCGATGATCGCCATTCGCGCGGAGATCGAGAAGGTCGGGTCCGGGGAGTGGCCCGCGGAGGACAACCCGCTGCGGAACGCTCCGCACACCGCCGCGGCGCTCGGTGGCGAGTGGGAGCACGCGTACAGCCGTGAGGAGGCCGTGTTCCCGAGCGGGGTCGTGGTCGCCGACAAGTACTGGCCGCCGGTGCGGCGGATCGACCAGGCGTTCGGGGACCGGAACCTGGTGTGCTCTTGCCCGCCGCTGGACGCTTACGAGGACTGAGGCCGACTGTGCCTTGTGAGAGGGCCCCGCTTCGGCGGGGTCCTCTCGTTTTTCGGGGTTACGTCGGTGGCGTCACGCTGTGGAAAGGGAGACCTCGGTCGACTTGATCAGGGCCACGACCGGGGTGCCGGGCGCGAGGCCGAGGTCCGTGGCGGCCTCCTTGGTGATGGCCGCGGTGAGTTCGATGTCGTCGAACGCGATCTTCACGGAGGCCATCGCGGCGCCGGTGGCGATGGTGGTGACCGTGCCGGGGAGCTGGTTGCGGATGGAGAGGCCGGAGAGGGCCTCCACCGGGCTGGTGGCGAGGGCCACCTCCGTCGACTTCACCAGGGCGCGGACGGGGGAGTCCGGGGCGAGGCCGAGGGCGGTTACTGCTTCCTTGGTGATGGCCGCGGTGAGGTTCTGACCGCCGGTGAGGCGGATTCCCACGGTGGCCATGACCTCGCCGGAGGTGATGGCGGTGACGGTGCCGGGGAGTTGGTTGCGGATGCTCAGGGTCATGGGCATCAACCGTAGGGCTCTGGGTGGGTTGCGCCGGGTATGTGTAGGGTCGTGGCTTTTCTACGCCCGGTCGATGTGGACGTTCGTCGACTTCACGCGGGCCGTGGCCTCCATGCCTACCTCCAGGCCGAGTTCCTCGACGGCCTCGCGGGTGAGGAGGGAGACGAGGCGGTGCGGGCCGGCCTGGATCTCCACCTGGGCTGCCACGTCGCCGAGTTTGATGGCGGTGACGATGCCGGGGAAGGCGTTGCGGACCGAGGTGTACGACGGCTCGTCGTCGGGTGCGGTGCCCTTGGCCAGCTCTACGGAGAACGCGGCGAGGTCGCGGCCCTCGATGAGGCGGCGGCCGCTGTCGTCGCGGTGGGTCGTGACGCGGCCGGCGTCCGCCCAGCGGCGGGCGGTGTCGGGGCTTACGCCGAGCAGGCGGGCGGCCTGGCCGATCGTGTAGGACTGCATGCGGTCACGATAGGGGGCGGCGGGTGCGGGGTCGTGGTGGGGCACCCGGCCTTCGGCTGGGTTTGGGGTTCCCAACCGCACCGCCTGTGCGGGTTTCGTTGTCGGGCGCGGGTGGCCCCTGTGGGGGCTTGGCGCCGTCGGCGGGTGCAGAGGTCAGCCTGTGTGGACCCTAGGGCGGCGGGCTCGGTCTGGTTCTGCCTCTCGTAGGACCTCTCGGGTCACCGGGGCCACCTCGCCCTGGCCGAAGAGGAAGAAGCGGAGGAAGTTGGCGAAGGGGCTGCCCTCGGTCCACTCGAAGTAGATGTGCGGGGTGCACTTCGTCGTGTCGCGGACGTGGAGGAGCAGGGCGGCCAGGGCGTTGGGGATGGAGGACGACTCCAGGGTCAGCACGCGGTAGCGGCCGTGCAGGACCTCGCCGCGGACCGTCAGGCCGGCCTCGAACTCCGAGGGGTCGGTGACCGTCACCTCGACGAAGACGAAGTCCTCCTGGCCGGGGATGTCGTTGTCCTCGCGGATCTGCTCGATCTTGTCGCGGTACTCGGCCTTGTCCCGGTTGTCGGGCTCGTTGGCGATGAAGCGGATCTTGCGGCTGGCCATGTCCCTGATGAATCGTTCCGCCATGGGGTCGAGGCTCACGCTGGTGACGCGGAGCTCGAAGGCGCGGGCCAGCCGGGAGAGCAGCGAGACCAGGATGATGCCGGCGATGAAGCAGGCGCCGATCTTGACGCCGTCCGGGCGCTCGATGACGTTGACGACCGTCGTGTAGAGGAACACCGCGGAGATGACCGCGAAACCGATCGTCCAGTTGCGCTGGCCCGCCTTGCGCGCCGCGATCGTCACGGCGATCGCCGCCGAGCTGATCAGGACGAGGACGCCGGTGGCATAGGCGCCGCCCTGGGCGTCCACGTCGGCGTCGAAGATCCAGGTGACCAGGAAGGCGATCAGGGTGAAGACGATCACCATGGGGCGTACGGCGCGGGCCCAGTGCGGGGCCATGCCGTAGCGGGGGAGGTAGCGGGGCATCAGGTTGAGCAGGCCCGCCATCGCGGAGGCGCCGGCGAACCACAGGATGGCGATGGTCGAGACGTCGTAGACCGTGCCGAAGGCGCCGCCCAGATACTTGTGCGAGAGGAAGGCGAGGGCGCGGCCGTTGGCCTGGCCGCCCGACTCGAACTCCTTCTCCGGGATCAGGAGGGTGGTGATGAAGCTGGTCGCGATCAGGAAGCAGCTCATGATGAGCGCGGCCGTGGTCAGGAGCTTCTTCGTGTCCCTGATGCGGCCCGCCGGGTTCTCCTCCGTCTCGCCCGGGTCGCCCTTGACGTGCGGCATGACCGCGACGCCCGTCTCGAAGCCGGAGAGGCCGAGGGCGAGCTTCGGGAAGACGACCAGGGCCACGCCGATCATCACGAAGACGTTGCCGTGCTCGGCGGTCAGGGCGCTGGACCAGTCGGTGACCACATGGCCGGCCGTGGCGACGTGCCACAGGCCGACGATGACGACCACGACGTTGAGGGCCAGGTAGACGCCCACCAGGAAGACCGCTACGCCGATGGCCTCCAGGAAGCCCTTGAGGAACACCGCGCCGAGCAGCGCCACCAGGATCAGGGTGATCAGCATCTGCTTGTCGTGCAGGGCGCTGTTGAGGTGCGGGTTCTCGACCAGGTGGGTCGAGGCGTCCGCGGCGGACAGGGTGATGGTGATCAGGAAGTCCGTCGCGGCGAAGCCGAGCAGGGTCAGGACGAAGAGCTTGCCCTTCCAGAAGGTGAGCAGGCGCTCCAGCATCGCGATCGAGCCCTGGCCGTGGGGGCTCTCCTCGGCGACACGGCGGTACACCGGCAGAGCGCCCGCGAGGGTGACGATCACCAGCACGATCGTCGCGATGGGGGAGAGGAGGCCGGCCGCGAGGGCCGCGATGCCCGGCTGGTAGCCGAGGGTGGAGAAGTAGTCGACGCCGGTGAGGCACATGACCCGGTACCAGGGCTGACCCTCGGGCTCCAGCTTGGACGGCTTCTGCTCCGCCGGCTGCCCCTGGCCTTGGTCCTGGCTCTTGGCCATGTCGGACAGGCCCTCCAGCATCCAGGCGCGCAGGCGACTGGGAGGGGGGTGTTCGGTGGTGGCCATCGGGGGCTCCTGATGTGCGGCTCGGAGTGCGGTTCCGTACGGTTCCGGCCATCACACGGACGGCGGGTTCAGCGTAAGCGGAGAGTGACGCATGGGCCCACGGATCAGGGGGTCGAGGGCGTCAAAAGTCCGTTAAGACTGGGGGTGCGGGCCCTTGCCGCGCGTCAACGATGGAGCGTGTGGGGTGGGTGGCCGCCCGTTGCGCTGTCCGGGGGGCGGGGCGGCGGGGTGGGGAGAGGGTGGACACCCAGCGTCACGCTGGGGCTTGGGGGACCTGTGGGCGTCAGGGAGGCGTCAAGGGTGTGCCGTGGGCCGTATGGGAGGTGTCAACGGCGGGGGATCCCGGGCGGTGCGGATGTTTGCTCGGAGTGTCCCTGTTCGAACGAACCTCACTCCAGGAGCTCACGATGGCCGATCTGGCCTTCGTCGTCGTCACGATCGCGTGCTTCGCGCTGGTGGCTCTCGTCGCCAAGGGGGTGACGAAGCTGTGACCGCCGAGAACATCGTCGGCCTCGTCGTGGCCGTCGCCCTGCTGGGCTATCTCGTCCTCGCCCTGATCTTCCCGGAGAGGTTCTGACCGTGACATCGGCTGCTGCCGCAGCGGGCGACATGGGTCCCGTCCTCGCAGGCGTCCTCCAACTGCTCGCCCTGATCGGCGCGCTGGCTCTCGCCTACATCCCCCTCGGCACCTACATGGCCGGGGTCTACTCCACCGACAAGCACTGGCGCGTCGAGAAGTGGATCTACCGGAGCATCGGTGCCGACCCCGACATGCAGATGCGCTGGACCGCGTATCTGCGGGGCGTCCTCGCCTTCTCCGTGGTCGGTGTGCTCTTTCTGTACCTGCTCCAGCGCGCGCAGGGCGTGCTGCCCGGCTCGCTCGGGTTCGCCTCCATCGACCCGGACCAGGCGTTCAACACCGCCGTGTCCTTCGTGACCAACACCAACTGGCAGTCGTACTACGGCGAACAGGCCATGGGCCACGTCGCGCAAACCGCCGGTCTGGCCGTGCAGAACTTCGTCTCCGCAGCCGTCGGCACAGCCGTCGCGGTGGCGCTGGTGCGCGGGTTCGCTCGGTCGCGGACCGGTGAGCTGGGCAACTTCTGGTCGGACATGGTGCGCGGTGTCACCCGCATTCTGCTGCCCGGTGCTTTCGTCGCGGCGATCGTGCTCGTTGCGTGCGGCGCGATCCAGAACTTCTCCGGCATCCACGAGGTCGGGCAGTTCATGGGGGGTTCTCAGCAGTGGAACGGCGGTGCCGTCGCTTCGCAGGAGGCCATCAAGGAGCTCGGCACCAACGGCGGCGGCTACTTCAACGCCAACTCCGCCCATCCGTTCGAGAATCCCACGCCCTTCACCAACCTCTTCGAGATCTTCCTGATCCTCGTCATCCCGTTCGCCCTGACCCGCACCTTCGGCATCATGGTCGGCTCGGTCAAGCAGGGCTACGCGATCCTCGCGACGATGGCCACCATCTGGATCGGTTTCACCGCGCTGATGATGTGGACCGAATTCGCCCACCACGGACCGGCGTTCGACATCGCCGGCGGGGCGTACGAGGGCAAGGAGGTCCGCTTCGGGGTCGGCGGCTCGTCGATCTTCGCGACCGCGACCACCCTCACCTCGACCGGTGCCGTGGACTCCTTCCACTCCTCCTTCACCGGCCTCGGCGGCGGCATCACCCTGCTCGGCATGATGCTGGGCGAGATCGCGCCCGGCGGCACCGGCTCCGGCCTCTACGGCATGCTGGTCATGGCGGTCATCGCGGTGTTCATCGCCGGTCTGATGGTCGGCCGTACGCCCGAGTACCTCGGCAAGAAGATCGGCGCCCGCGAGATCAAGCTGGCCGCCTGCTACATCCTCATCACCCCTGCGCTGGTGCTCATCTTCACCGCGGCCGCGATGGCCCTGCCCACCCCGGGCAACTCGATGACGAACAGCGGCGCGCACGGCTTCTCCGAGATCCTGTACGCCTACACGTCCGCCTCCAACAACAACGGCTCGGCCTTCGCCGGGCTGAACGCGGACACGCAGTGGTTCAACTCGACGCTCGGCCTCGCCATGCTGCTGGGCCGCTTCCTGCCGATGGTGTTCGTGCTGGCGCTGGCCGGCTCGCTCGCCGAGCAGCGGCCCGTCCCGGAGACCGCGGGCACCCTGCGCACCAACAAGCCGCTGTTCGTGGGCTTGTTGGTGGGCGCGATCCTCATCATCACCGGTCTGACCTACTTCCCCGCCCTGGCGCTGGGACCGCTGGCCGAGGGGCTGGCGTCATGACCACCGACGTAAAGAAGCAGGACTCCATGTCCACACCCACCCTCGCGCCCCACCCGGACGCGCCCACGGGACACAAGGCCCCCGAGGGCCGTGTCGGAGCGGGCCTCTTCGACCCCAAGCAGCTGCTCAAGTCGCTGCCGGACGCCTTCCGCAAGCTCGACCCGCGGGTGATGGTCAAGTCCCCCGTGATGTTCGTGGTGTGGATCGGGTCCGTGCTGACCACGGTGTTCTCCTTCAGGGACCCCGGCGACTGGTTCGGCTGGACCATCAGCGCCTGGCTGTGGCTCACGGTGATCTTCGCCAACCTGGCGGAGGCCGTCGCCGAGGGCCGTGGCAAGGCGCAGGCCGACACCCTGCGCAAGGCCAAGACCGACACCGTGGCGCGCAAGGCCGACGGGAGCGTGGTCGCCGGTACCGAGTTGAGGATCGGTGACCTGGTCGTCTGTGAGGCCGGCGACATCATCCCCGGCGACGGTGACGTCGTCGAGGGTGTCGCGTCCGTCGACGAGTCGGCCATCACCGGTGAATCCGCCCCGGTCATCCGGGAGTCGGGCGGCGACCGTTCGGCCGTCACCGGCGGTACGAAGGTGCTCTCCGACCGGATCGTCATCAAGATCACGACGAAGCCCGGCGAGACCTTCATCGACCGGATGATCAACCTGGTCGAGGGCGCGGCCCGGCAGAAGACGCCGAACGAGATCGCCCTCAACATCCTGCTGGCGTCGCTGACGATCGTCTTCCTGCTGGCCGTGGCCACGCTGCCGCCGCTCGCCGACTACGCGGGCACGCATCTGACGATGGTCGTGCTGGTCGCGCTGCTGGTCTGCCTCATTCCGACGACCATCGGTGCGCTGCTGTCGGCGATCGGCATCGCCGGCATGGACCGGCTGGTCCAGCGGAACGTCCTCGCCATGTCGGGCCGTGCGGTCGAGGCCGCCGGTGACGTCTCCACGCTGCTGCTCGACAAGACCGGCACCATCACCCTGGGCAACCGCCAGGCCGCCGAGTTCGTGCCGGTGCGCGGGGCGATCGAGGCCGAGGTGGCCGACGCGGCGCAGCTGTCGTCGCTGGCCGACGAGACGCCCGAGGGCCGCTCCGTCGTCGTACTGGCGAAGGAGAAGTACGGGCTGCGCGAGCGGCAGCAGGGGGAGCTCGCCGGGGCCGAGTGGATCGCGTTCACCGCGCAGACCCGGATGTCCGGTGTCGACGTCGACGGGCGCAGGATCCGCAAGGGCGCGGCCGGGTCGGTGATCGCCTGGGTGGCCGAGCAGGGCGGGGATGTCGCCGCGGACGCCCGGGAGTTGACCGACCGGATCTCGGAAGCCGGCGGCACCCCGCTGCTCGTGGCCGTCGAAGACGCCGAAGGTGCGCGGGTATTGGGTGTCATCCACCTCAAGGACGTCGTCAAGGACGGCATGCGCGAGCGGTTCGAGGAACTGCGCCGCATGGGCATCAAGACCGTCATGATCACGGGTGACAACCCGCTGACCGCCAAGGCGATCGCCGAGGAGGCCGGCGTCGACGACTTCCTCGCGGAGGCGACTCCCGAGGACAAGATGGCGCTCATCAAGCGGGAGCAGGCCGGCGGCAAGCTCGTCGCGATGACCGGGGACGGTACGAACGACGCGCCCGCGCTGGCCCAGGCGGACGTCGGTGTCGCGATGAACACCGGTACGTCGGCCGCCAAGGAGGCCGGCAACATGGTCGACCTCGACTCCAATCCGACCAAGCTCATCGAGATCGTCGAGATCGGCAAACAACTGCTGATCACCCGGGGCGCGTTGACCACGTTCTCGATCGCCAACGACGTCGCGAAGTACTTCGCGATCATCCCGGCGCTGTTCGCGGCCGTCTACCCGGGCCTGGACAAGCTCAACATCATGGGGCTGTCCTCGCCGGACTCCGCGATCCTGTCGGCCGTCATCTTCAACGCGCTGATCATCATCGCGCTGGTGCCCCTGTCCCTCAAGGGCGTGCAGTACCGGCCGGTGAGCGCGGACAAGCTGCTGCGGCGGAATCTCACCGTCTACGGGCTGGGCGGCCTGGTCGCCCCGTTCATCGGCATCAAGCTCATCGACCTGCTCATCTCCCTGATCCCCGGAATCGGTTGACCGCCATGAACAACTCCGTCTCCAACACCGCCCGGTTGCTCGGGGCGGGCCTGCGGGCGCTGCTCGTGCTGACCGTGCTCACGGGCGTCCTCTATCCGCTGGCCGTCACCGGCATCGCGCAGGCCGCGTTCCACCACCAGGCCAACGGCTCCGAGATCAAGGAGGACGGCAGGGTCGTCGGGTCCTCGCTGATCGGCCAACAGGGCTACAGCCTGGACTACTTCCAGCCCCGTCCGGCGAACGGGCTCGGCGAGAACTCGGTCAACACCCAGTACAAGCTGATCCTGTCCGGCGCCACCAACCGCTCCGGTGACAACCCCGAGCTGATCAAGTGGGTGAAGGAGGCCAAGGCCAAGGTCGTCAAGGAGAACTCCACCGCCGGCTACAAGGTCAAGCCCTCCCAGGTTCCGGCCGACGCGGTCACCTCCTCGGGATCAGGGCTCGACCCGGACATCTCCCCGGCCTACGCCGACCTCCAGGTCCACCGGGTCGCCGAGAAGAACGGCCTCCCCGTGGCTCGGGTGCAGAAGCTGGTCGACGAGCACACCGAGGGCCGCACCCTGGGCTTCATCGGTGAGCCCCGGGTGAACGTCCTGGAGCTCAACATCGCGCTCAGGGAACTGGTCGAGGGCGACTGACCGATGACCAAATGGCAGCTGCTGGAGATCCTGGTGACCCGGCCCGGGCAACTGGTCAGCCAGCAGCAGCTGCTGCGGAGGTCTGGAACGTGCCCCGCAGCAACAGGACCAGCTACCGAGAGGTGAACGAGGCACGCGGCGGGCAAGCGCTCTCTTGTTCCCGTCCCGGCATCCTCGTACAGTCCGCTCCGTAATGTTCGCCAACGGGGCCGAATGTTTCGATCGGCCCGCCGGAAGGGCTGACGTGTATGCGGGCGTACGACAATCCTGTGATCCCCGGTTTCTATCCCGACCCGAGTGTGTGCCGGGTCGGGGACGACTACTACCTGGTCTGCTCCAGTTTCGAGTACTTTCCCGGCGTCCCGATCTTCCACAGCCGTGACCTCGTGCACTGGCGGCAGATCGGCAACGTGCTCGACCGGCCGGGGCAGTTGGACCTCTCCGACGACATACCGGCCTCCGCGGGGATCTACGCCCCGACCCTGCGCCATCACAACGGCCGCTTCTACATGATCACCACCGCCGTCGGCGCCGGTGAGAACTTCATCGTCACGAGTGAGCGGCCCGAGGGGCCGTGGTCCGATCCGGTGTGGGTCGACGTGCCCAGCATCGATCCCGACCTGGCCTGGGACGAGGACGGCAACTGCTGGTGCACGGTCGCCGGATGCAGCCTCGCGCGCATCGACCCCGGGACGGGAAAGGTGCTGGAAGGGCCCCTTCCGGTGTGGTCCGGGACGGGGTTGGAGCACCCCGAGGCGCCGCATCTCTACCGCATCGGCGACTGGTGGTACCTGATGCTCGCCGAGGGCGGCACGGCCCACGGGCACAGTGTGTCGATCGCCCGTGCCCGCTCGCCGCGCGGGCCCTGGGAAGGCGCCCCGGACAACCCCGTGCTCAGCCATCGCAGCACCGACTTGCCCATCCAGTGCACCGGCCACGCCGACCTCGTCGAGGCGGCCGACGGCACCTGGTGGATGGTGCTGCTGGGCACCCGTCCACGCGGCTACTTCCCGGGCTTCCATGTGCTCGGCCGGGAGACCTTCCTGACGCCCGTGGAGTGGGTCGACGGCTGGCCGCGGGTGGGGCCGGTGCGGGAGAGCCATCCGGCGCCGGCCGCCTGGCACCCTGTACCGCCGCAGCCGGAGCGGGACGACTTCGACGCCGCCGACCTCGCCCCGTACTGGATCTCCCCGCGTCGTAGGCCGGACCGGTCGTGGTCGCTGGTCGAGCGGCCCGGGGCGCTCACCCTGCATGCCACCGGGGGCAGTCTCGACCGGCCCGGACACACCTTCGTCGGGCGCCGTCAGCAGCATCCCGAGTGCCGGGTGGACGCCCTGCTGGAGCCCGGGAACGGGCGTGCCGGGCTGTCCGTGCGGATCGATGAGGCCCATCACTACGACCTGGAGATCGCCGGGGGAGAGGCGCTCGTGATCGCCCGGGTCGGGCCCGCGCGGCAGTGTGTCGCGCGGCGGGCGGTGGCTGCCGGACCGCTCACCCTCACCGTCGGCGTGCGCACAGAACCCCTGGTCACGGCCACCGGCGAGGACCTGCCGGGGCTGCGGGACGGCGGGCCCGACGCGATCACCTTCGCCGTCGACGGCGAACCGCTCGCCGCGCTCGACGGCCGCTATCTGTCCACTCAGGTCGCGGGCGGATTCACCGGCCGGGTGATCGGGATGTACGTCACCGAGGGCAGCGCGGCCTTCGACTGGTTCGCCTACGCGGCCGGGCCCTCGCGGTAGGGCCTGTCCGGCGGATCAGGTCGCAGGAAAGCCGCGGTGCGCTATGTGGCGCAGATGTGCGTGCCAGACCCCGCGTCTGCGGCATGATCCGCCGGGCAGGCCCTAGTTCCGGAAGGCTTCGGAAACGTTCGGTCCGGTCGCGCTGGAGGCAGGCGCCGCGGACGCCGTGGAAGTCGGCCGCAGATTCACCGCGTACAAGGGGTTGCCACCGTTTGGGAGCTGTCTCTAGGGTGCGGCAACAACGAAGCTTTCTGGATCAACTCCGAAACTTTCGGTCCTGAGGACGGTGTAGTGGACACGCCGTCCCGTACCCAAGGAGTGCAAAATGGGCGACCCGGCACTGTCTCGCCGCGGCTTCCTGGCGGCGTCCGCCGCGACCGGTCTGGGCATGACGGCACTGAGCGGCTGCGGTGGCGATTCGGACGGTGGGTCGTCCGACGGAACGACCACGATCGAGTGGTGGAACATCTCCACCACCGAACCGGCTCACACGGTCTGGGCGCAACTGGCCAAGAAGTTCGAGGCGCAGAACCCCAAGGTCAAGGTAAAGATCGTTCAGTTGGAGAACGACGCCTACAAGTCGAAGATGACGGCGCTGATCGCCTCCGGGAAGCTCCCCGACATCTTCCACACCTGGGGCGGCGGTGTCCTCAAGCAGCAGGTCGACGCGGGCCTCGTCGAGGACCTCACCGACAAGACCAAGCCGTGGGCCGACGACATGCTGAAGGTCTCCAAGGAGGCCTACCTGATCGACGACAAGGTCTACGGCATACCGTTCGACATCGGCATGATCGGGTTCTGGTACAACAAGGCGCTCTTCAAGCAGGCCGGCATCACCGAACCCCCCACCACCTGGGCCGCGTTCCTCGACGCCGTCAGCAAGCTGAAGGCGAAGAACATCACGCCCATCGCCCTCGCGGGCAAGGAGAAGTGGCCCGGCATGTACTACTGGGCCTACCTCGCGATGCGCACCGCGGGCGCGAGCGGCCTGCAGAAGGCGTACGACGCCAAGGACTTCACCGGCCCCGAGTTCGTCCAGGCGGGCGCGCACCTGAAGGAGCTCGTCGCGCTCCAGCCGTTCCAGAAGGGCTTCCTCAACGCCGCCTACTCCTCCCCGACCGGCCAGGCGGCCAGCGTCGGCAACGGCAAGGCGGCCATGGAGCTCATGGGCCAGTGGGCGCCGCAGGTCGAGGCCGACGCCGGCAAGGGCCTGGGCAAGGACCTCGGCTTCTTCCCGTTCCCGGCGGTGGACGGCGGCAGGGGCGCCATCACCGAGGTCTTCGGCGGCGGCGGCGCGCACGCCCTGCGCCGGGGCGCCCCGCAGGCGGCCGTCGACTTCCTGAAGTTCTTCGCCTCCGAGGCCACCGACCTGGAACTGGTCAAGAAGACCGGCGCCCTCCCGGTGGTCCCCGGCGCAGAGAGCGCCGTCTCCGACCCCAACCTCAAGGCCGTACAGGCCCAGTTGAACGCCGCCACCGGCTTCCAGCTCTACCTCGACCAGGCCTACGCCCCGGCCGTCGGCCAGGAGGTCAACGACAGCGTGGCCGCGCTCATCGCCGGCTCCAAGTCCCCCGAGCAGGTCGCCCAGTCGATCACGAAGGTCACGAAGGAAGAGCAGTAACAGGCGATGACCTCCATCCTCGCAGACAAGCGGAGCCGTCCCGGCGCCGACGCCCCGCCCCCGGACACCGTCAGGGCCCGGGGGCGGGCCCGGCGGCGCGCCCTCAACTGGCTCACCGCGGTGGGCTTCCAGCTGCCCGCCCTGGTCCTGTTCATCGGGCTCGTGCTGCTGCCCATGCTGTTCGCCCTGTACGCCGCCTTCTTCCGCTGGGGCGGCTTCGGGATGCCCGAGGACTACATCGGTCTCGACAACTTCACCGACCTCTTCGACAACCCGGTCTTCATGGGCGACCTGTGGCGCTGCCTCGTCCTGACGCTGCTGACGCTCGCGCTGCAACTGCCGTTCGCGCTCGCCATGGCGGTCCTGCTCAACCAGCGGCTGCGCGGCCGGGCCGTCTACCGGATGCTGTTCTTCGCGCCGTACGTCCTGTCCGAGGCCATCACCGGCGTGCTCTTCAGCATGGTGTTCGCCCCGGACGACGGTCTCGCCGACCATCTCCTCGGCAGCATCGGCCTCGACAGCCTCGGCGGGGAGTGGTTCGCCGACCCGTCGTGGGTCATGGCGACCCTGTTCATCGTCATGACCTGGAAGTACTTCGGCTTCCACATGATGCTCTACCTGGCCGGACTCCAGTCCGTGCCACGGGAGTTGACCGAGGCGGCGCTCATCGACGGCGCCAACGCCTGGCAGCGCTTCCGCAGCGTCACGCTGCCGCTGCTGATGCCCACCATCCGCATCAGCATCTTCCTCGCGGTCATCGGCTCCATCCAGCTCTTCGACCTGGTCTGGGTGATCACGCAGGGCGGTCCCGACCACCACTCCGAGACCATGGCCGTGACGATGTTCCAGTACGGCTTCAAGCGCTACCAGGTCGGCTACGCCAGCGCGATCACCGTGGTCATGTTCGGCATCTGCCTCGTCTTCGCCCTCGCCTACCAGCGCTTCGTACTCCGCCGTGACCTCGAAGGGGCGACCACCACGATGAGGGGAGCCGGGAAATGAGCCTCAAGACCGAGGGCGTGAGCGTCAAGAGCGAGGCCTTGAGCCGCAGGAGCCGGACCACACGCACGCTGCCGCTGCACCTCATCCTCATCGCCGTCGGCGCGCTCATGGTCGTACCCCTGGTGTACGCCGTCCTGTCCGGCTTCAAGTCGACCGACGAGCTCTCCAGCAACCCCTTCGGGCTGCCGAAGCACTGGCTGACCGGCAACTACACCGGCATCCTCGGCTCCGGCGACTTCTGGCGGCTGCTCGGCAACAGCACCCTGATCGCGGTCGCCACGACCGTGCTGGTGGTCGCGGCGTCGGCGCTCGCGGCCTTCTCCTTCGCCCGGTTCGCCTTCCGGGGGCGGGAGCTGCTGTTCACGCTCTTCACGATGGGGCTGATGTTCCCCTTCGCGGTCGCCGCGCTGCCGCTGTTCCTGCTGCTGCGCTATCTCGGCCTGCTGGACAACCCGCTGGGCGTGATCCTGCCGCAGGCGGCGTTCGGACTGCCGATGACCATCATCATCCTGCGGGCCTTCTTCCGGGAGATCCCGGGCGAGTTGGAGGAAGCCGCCACCCTCGACGGGTGCACTCCCTTCGGGTTCTTCTGGCGGGTGCTGCTGCCGATGGCCCGGCCCGCGCTCGGCACGGTCTCGGTGCTCGCCGTCGTGACCAGCTGGAACAACTTCATGCTGCCGCTGCTGGTGTTCACCGACAACACCTGGTGGACCCTGCCCATCGGCGTCCAGCAGTTCCAGGGCCAGTACTCCTCCGACTACGCCCGTGTCTTCGCCTACCTCGTCCTGGCGATGGTTCCCGCCCTCGCCTTCTACTCGGTCGCCGAGCGCCAGCTCGTCGGCGGCCTCACCGCCGGCGCCACCAAGGGCTGACGGCGGCAGTACGGCCCCCACCCCCGCACGTGAGGAGTCGCACCACCATGCACAAGAACCGTCTCAGACTCGTCGGCGCCCTGGCCGCGGTCCTGGTCGCCGGCGGAATGGCGGCGCCCGCCCAGGCGCACGACAAGCAGCCCACCCTCGCCGACCTGGCCCAGCGCCACGGCCGCTACTTCGGCAGCGCCACCGACAACCCCGAACTCGTCGACGAGCCCTACAAGGCCGTCCTCGGCAGCGAGTTCGACCAGATCACGCCCGGCAACGGCATGAAGTGGTACGCCACCGAGCCCCAGCAGGGCGTCTTCGACTGGACCGCCGGCGACGAGATCGTGAACCTCGCCCGCGCCCACCACCAGAAGGTGCGCGGCCACACCCTGGTCTGGCACAGCCAGCTGCCCGACTGGCTGACGAGCAAGGAGTGGACGGCCAAGGACCTGCGGGCCGTGCTGAAGAATCACATCCAGACCGAGGTACGGCACTACCGCGGCAAGGTGTTCGCCTGGGACGTCGTCAACGAGGCCTTCAACGAGGACGGCACCTACCGGGAGACGATCTTCTACAAGACGCTCGGCCCCGGCTACATCGCCGACGCCCTGCGCTGGGCCCACCAGGCCGACCCGAAGGTCAAGCTCTATCTGAACGACTACAACATCGAGGCGATCGGCGCGAAGAGCGACGCCTACTACAAGCTCGCCAAGCAGCTGAAGGCCCAGGGCGTCCCGCTGAACGGCATCGGCCTCCAGACCCACCTCGCGCTCCAGTACGGCTATCCGACCACGCTGGAGGACAACCTCCGCCGGTTCTCCAAGCTCGGCCTCGACACCGCGCTCACCGAGGTCGACATCCGGATGATCCTGCCCGCGACCGAGGAGAAGCTCGCCGAGCAGGCCAAGTGGTACGGGGACCTGACCGACGCCTGCCTCGCGGTGCGCAGGTGCGTCGGGATCACGATCTGGGACTACACCGACAAGTACAGCTGGATTCCGGCGTTCTTCGAGGGCGAGGGTGCGGCCCTGCCGTACGACGAGCAACTCCAGCCGAAGCCCGCGTACTTCGCGATCAGGGACGCGCTGAAGTAGCGGCGCTTCCCGAGGACACCCGGCGGCTGGGCAAGGAGGGGAGTCCGCCGGGGTGCGGCCCGGCCCTGCGGTGCGTCCCACCGCAGGGCCGGTGCCGCTTCAGCCGGGGAAGGGCGCGGTGCTGGCTCTGACGACGAGTTCCGTGCCCAGCTCCACCCGTGGCGAGTCCGGCTGTTCGTCGCGGGCCAGCCTGAGCACCGTACGGACGGCCAACTTGCCCATCTCCGCGAGGGGTTGACGGACGGTGGTGAGGGGCGGGGCGGACCAGCGCACTTCCGGAAGGTCGTCGAAACCGACCAGGCTCATGTCCTGCGGCACCCGCAGTCCGCGCTGTCTGAGCGCCTCGATCGCGCCGAGCGCCATCTGGTCGCTGGCCGCGAAGATCGCGGTCGGCGGCTCCGGCAGGTCCAGGAGGGCGTTGCAGCCGGCGAAGCCGGACTCGGGGTGGAAGTCGCCGGGGACGACGAGGGAGTCGTCGACGCCGAGCCCGGCGCCCTCCAGGGCGGCGCGGTAGCCGTCGAACCGGGCCCGGGAGCACAGCAGCCGGGGCGGGCCCGCGATCAGGGCGATCCTGCGGTGTCCGAGGGAGAGCAGATGCTCGGTGGCCGCCATCCCGCCCGACCAGTTGGCGGCGCCGATGGTGGGGGCGTCCAGCGCGGGGGAGCCCGCCGGGTCGACGACCACCAGCGGGACGCCGAGGATGCGCAACTCCTCGTGCAGCACCGGCTCCAGGTCCGAGGTGACGAGGATGACGCCGTCGGAGGCGCGGGCCCGCAGATTGCGCATCCACTCGCGGGCGTCGCCGGAGCGGCCGTGGATCGCCGAGACGACCGTGCCGACGCCGGTCGCGTGGGCGATCTCCTCGACCCCGCGGATGATCTCCACCGCCCAGGGGCTGTCGAGGTCGTTGAAGACCAGGTCGAGAAGGGCCGCGCCGGTCCCGGAGGACGTGGGGCGCTTGCGGTAGCCGTGCTGCTGGAGCAGTTCCTCGACCCGCGCCCGGGTCTTGGGGGACACGTCGGAACGGCCGTTGACGACCCGGGACACGGTCGGCACGGAGACGCCGGCCTGCCGGGCGATCTCGGTGATCGTGATCCGGCTCCCGGGCGCGGCCGGCCCGTCGGCGCCGACCTCGTGTGTTGCCAACTCCCCACCTCCGTGGCTGTGTCGAAACTTCCAGAAGTCTTCCGGAAAGCGGGCACGGAAGGGAAGAGTCACAGGCCTCGATCACGGGTTCCCGTACGGGGAACTACGGGGAGTGAGCACCGCCGGACATGCATCGGGGCCGGTTCGCAGCGTGTGTCTGCGGGCCGGCCCCAGGATCCGCGGGCGGTGCGCCGGCCGCCCGGGGTGGCTCAGGCGGCGGTCATCACCTTGCCGGTGCCCAGCGGGCGGTGCGGGGCGATGATCTGGCCGTCGGGCAGGAGCTCGCCGGTGTCCTCGAAGAGCAGGACGCCGTTGCACAGCAGGCTCCAGCCCTGCTCCGGGTGGTGCGCCACGAGGCGGGCGGATTCCCGGTCGGCGGAGTCGGCGGTCGGGCACGGCGGCTGGTGCTGGCACATGGGAGGGATCTCTCGCTTTGTCGTGGTTTTCATCGCTGCCCCCGTTGTGATAAGTCGGTCGGAACCAGTGTTGCCCCACGGGCCTCGATCCGCAGGGATTTGGCAGCACCGCTACTCACAGGTTCATGACGCATCACCCGCGCGGACGGTTCATCCCAACTGCACTGTCTCTTCGGGTGGTTCGCGATGGCCGGATGGGGCTAGTCCGGACGGGTGCGGGCGCGAAAGAGGCTCGTACGAGCCGTGTTTCGCTCGTACGAGCCGCAGTCGGAGGTGTTCGTTTCAGGCCGGTTGGCTGAGCAGTGGTGCCGGCGCCGGTGTCACCCGATGGGTCAGCACCGGCAGCAGCTCGGCGACCCGGTGCGGCCGGTGGGCGGCGATACCGGGCGGCGCGGGCGCGAGCGGGACGAGCAGATCGGTGGCGGCGGGGTGGCCGTCGGCGCCGTCGGCGGTGCAGTCGCCGTGCAGCCAGAGCGTCAGCATGTACAGGCCCGGGACCGACAACAGCCGCGGCTGGTAGGGCTGTGGCAGCGTCTCTGCCTGGCGCAGCGCGCGCTCGGTGGAGGCGACGTACGGGCCCTCGAAGAAGTGCGAGAAGGCCCAGCCGTCGGGTGTCAGCCGGGTCTCCGCCGCGGCCACGGCGCGGTCGCCGCATCGGATCAGGAAGCGCCACCCGGCCAGCCGGGTCGCGGCCGCGCCCGCGGCGGTGAGCTCATCGAGGACATGGAGGGGCAGCGGGAGGTCGGGGGTCGCGGGCGCCTGGGCGTTACGCAGTGACGGTGTTCGGGCCTCGCGGACCGCGGTGGGCGAACCGAGCGCAGTGAGGACGGAGCGAAGGGCGGGCGCGGGGGCCGGGGGCACATGCAGCGGCATGGTGGGTCGCCTCTCATTCGACAGGCACAGTGGCGCGAGGGCGTGGGCGGACGGCGCTGTCAGCTCGCGGGGCCAGAGAGGCGGGGGCCGGGTCATGAGTGCGCGTGAGGAGGGTGAGGCCTGCCGTACGTCACCTCGACGGCAGGATCGTTCGACCGGGGGCGCCAACCTTCTGCCTCGTTCGCGGAGTTTATACGACACGTGTTCAGACGGTGTTTCGTCTAGCCGTTTCCGAGGTGAACGACAAGGGTTCATCCGGTCGTCGATACGTGGGAATCATCCCGATTCCGCGTCGGCCGTACGGCGATGACCTCGGGGAATGCCGGGGAAGTGGACGGCCAATTCTCGTCGGCGTTTTTCACGAGTTGTTCAGGGCACTCGAAACTGCACGGTGCCGCATGCCCGGTGAATGTGCCTCCGGTCATCTGCGCCAGGGTAGCGGGTGTCGGGTCCGCGCGGGACGTTATCGATCGCCTCCGCTGGGCATCATCCCACGTGACCCGGGACGCCCGGCGGCCGATGTACGGCACGCCCATCCGAGGAGGGACGCTTCGATGGGGGAGAAGGTCGTGGCAGGTCGGTTCGATCTGTCCGATCGCCAGCACTACCGCGACAAGCTCCAGCAGTGCCTGACGGGCCTGGAGCGGCTGCTGGCGGAGAAGCGGTTCGACCGGCCGAAGAACCTCATGGGGCTGGAGATCGAACTGAATCTCACCGGGCCCGACGGTATGCCGAAAATGTTGAATGCGCAGGTACTCGAACGGATCGCGAGCCGAGATTTCCAAACAGAACTCGCCATGTTCAACCTGGAAGTCAACATAGCCCCACATCCGCTGGGCGGGCGCGTATTCGACCGGCTCGCCGAGGAAATACGTACCTCGCTGGCATATGCGGATCGAAAAGCGGGAGAGCTCGACGCCGGGATCGTGATGATCGGCATTCTGCCGACGCTCGACCGGGACGACCTCGTCTCCTCCAACCTTTCCGACGTCGACCGCTACACCCTGCTGAACGATCAGATCGTGGCCGCCCGCGGTGAGGACTTCGCCCTCGACATCGACGGCGTGGAACGACTGAGCTGCACCTCGAAATCCATCGCCCCCGAGGCCGCCTGCACCTCCGTGCAACTGCACCTCCAGGTCACCCCGGGGCGCTTCGCGGACGTGTGGAACGCCGCGCAGGCCGTCGCCGCCGCGCAGATCGCCGTCGGCGCCAACTCGCCGTTCCTGTTCGGCAAGGAGCTGTGGCACGAGTCCCGGCCCCCGCTGTTCACGCAGTCCACCGACACGCGCCCGCCCGAGCTCCAGGCCCAGGGCGTACGGCCGCGCACATGGTTCGGGGAACGGTGGATCTCCTCCGCGTACGACCTCTTCGAGGAGAACCTGCGCTACTACCCCGCCCTGCTGCCGATCTGCGACGACGAGGACCCGCTGAAGGTGCTCGACGAGGGCGGCGTTCCCAGCCTCGCCGAGCTCGTCCTGCACAACGGCACCGTGTACCGCTGGAACCGTCCGGTCTACGGCATCGCCGACGGCGTCCCGCATCTGCGCGTCGAGAACCGGGTGCTCCCGGCCGGGCCCACCGTCACCGACGTCATCGCCAACGCCGCCTTCTACTACGGCGTCGTCCGCGCCCTCGCCGAGGAGTCGCGGCCGGTGTGGACACGGCTGCCCTTCGAGTCGGCCGCCGCCAACTTCGACGCGGCCTGCCGACACGGGATCGACGCCCGCTTCGACTGGCCGCGGCGCGGGCGCTACGGCGGGCTGACCCAGGTCGACGCCGTCACCCTCGTACGCGACGAACTGCTGCCGCTGGCCGAGGCCGGGCTGGACGCCTGGGGCGTGGAACCCGCCGACCGGGACTTCTACCTCGGCATCATCGACGAACGCTGCCGGCGCCGGGCCAACGGCGCGACCTGGCAGTCCGCGACCTTCCACCGGGCCCTGGAGAAGGGCCTCGGCCGCGACGCCGCGTTCGCCGCGCTGACCCGGCGCTACCGCGAGCTGATGCTCGCCGGCGAGCCGGTGCACACCTGGCCGGTGGGGCTGCCGGAACCGGTGCCGCTGGGGTGAGAGCGCCGATTCGCTCGCTCAGTCCGCCCCGCTTCCCTCCGCCCCCGCTGCCACGATCGCCTTAAGAATCACCTCGTGGATCTGGGACGGGTTGCTGACCTCCTGGCCGGAGCCGCCGGTTGCCGTGGCTATCTGGGTGGCTTCCGTGCGGTCCGCGTCGGGGCCGACGGCGATCATGATGAGGGGGACCGGGCGGTCGGGGTCGGTGAGTTGCCGGAGGCGGTTGATCAGGGCGCCGCGGGAGATGCTGCCGGGGTCCTGGTTGACGCCGTCGGTGAGGATGACCAAAGCGTTGAACTTGCCCTTGGCGTAGGAGGACACCGCCGACTTGTAGGCGGCGAGTGTGGTGTCGTACAGGCCCGTCGCGCCGTTGGGGACCGGCGTCAGGCCGCTGAACGCCGCTGTGAGGCGGTCGCGTTGGGTGCCGTTGCCCTGGGCGGAGCCGAGGCGTTCGGTCGGCACCAGGACGCGGTAGTCCTTGTCGCCGTCCAGCTTGGTGGAGAAGTCCCACAGACCGATCTCGTCGTCCGGCGTGAACGTGGCGAGGGCCTGGAGGAGGGACGCCTTGGTGACGTCCATCCGGGACTGGCCGTCGCTCGTGACCTCCTCGGACATCGAGGAGGACGCGTCCACGACCGTGGTGATCCGAGCGCTCTGCACCGTGATCGTCCAGGTGCCGAGGGCCTCCTGGAGCGCCGTCTGGGACGCCGGGCGCACCGCCGCCTTCGCGTAGGGCTGCGGCTTGCTGCCGCCGGCCCGCGTGACGACCGTCGTGTCCACCTGGTCGTCGGAGGTGCGGAAGCCGTACGAGTGCAGCAGTTTCCGCTGCTCGGGCTTGCGCAGATAGTTCACGAACCGCAGGGCCGCCCGGCTCTCGTCGGTGGTCAGCACCGCCTGGTCGACCAGCGTGTAGGGGAAGTCGAGCCGCGGTGAGCCGTCCTTCGGGTAGAAGAGGTCGAGTCCGTCGCCCCCGTCGGCGGTGTTGTACGCGAACGCCGCCTGCTCGCTGAGGATCAGCGCCTGGTTGCGCCTGGGGTTGCCCTGCTCGGTGCCGGACGCGTCGCGCGGGAGGGTCTCCAGGACCTGTGTGTCGCTGTCGGAGGTGCGTTGCGACAGTGTCTTCATCATGGCCGCGGCCTGGGTGTCCCCGCCCTCGAACGAACCGGCGGCCGTGGTCAGCCGGGTGAGGGCGAGCAGGCCGGTCGCACTGCGCGCCGGGTCGGCCGCGCCGAGCCTGAGGGCGTCGTCCCGCAAGGTGGCCCCGGCCAGTTCGATCCAGCTGTACGTCTTCCGCGGCCACCCCAGCGACTTCGCGGCCCGCGGCACCACCGCCACGCCCACCGGCGAGGACGCGAAGCTGCCGACCGGCGTCACCTCCGTCGCCCCCGTGTCCGCCGCGACCCGCTCCACCCACACCTGCGAGTCCGGCACCCACACCTGCGCGTCGGACTTCCGGCCGGACAGCAGCGTGTCCGCGACCTTGGAGGAGTCCTGCGCGGTGACCATGACGTCCACGCAGCGGCCGTCGGAGGTGAGGCCGGCGTCACGGGCCCGCTCCGCCGCCGCGCGCAACGCCGGGACCACGTCGGGAGAGGCCGCGACCTTGAGCCGTACCGCGTCCTCCTGGCAGGAGGCGCCGAAGGAGAGCAGTCCGCTCTGGACGGCCGCCGCCGTCCCGCCGGCGACGGTGAGGACGAGTACGGTCGCGATGGCCACCGAGCGGCGCCGGGCGCGTGGGCGGGGGTCGCTGCCGCCCGCCCCATACTGATCGGGCAAGCTGTGACGTCCCATGACGGTGGTGCCCCTCCCTGTCAGACCTTCTGCCGGTTTTCGGCCGCATGTCGGGCAAAGGGTGAGGTGCGCCCCGTACGGTGTCCGTCCCCCAACGGCCTGTCTCGCACGATCGTCGTAAGTTCTCACGATCTTCGTAAGTTCTTTCGAGGACCCTAGCGGGGCTTCGCGGGGGATGAGACGGGATTACTGAATTGGAGTCAGGTGTGCAGGCAGAGGCGGGTGCGGTGGCTGATTCTTTTCCGCCTGAGCGGTCCTCGCGACGGATTCTCCGGGACGAGACGCTGCTCGTTCTGGGGCTTTCGCTCGGTGCGAGCGGTGTGTCCGCCCTGATCAGCTTTGTCGGATCGGTCACCAAACCGGGCGGCCTCAAGGACCAGGCGGCCACCCTCAACGCCTCGGCCGCGCCCGGCCGTCCCTGGCTCGATCTCGCCTGGCAGCTCTTCGGGATCGCCTCGTCGCTCGTGCCCGTCGCCCTCGTCGCGCACCTGCTGCTGCGGGAGGGGAGCAGCCTGCGCGCCCTCGGCTTCGACCGCACCAGACCCTGGTTCGACCTGGCCCGCGGCGCGGCGGTCGCGGCGGTGATCGGCAGCACCGGAATCGCCTTCTACCTGGCCGCACGCGGCCTCGGCTTCAACCTCACCGTCGTGCCGGAGGCGCTGCCCGAGGTGTGGTGGAAGTACCCGGTGCTGGTGCTGTCCGCGCTGCAGAACGCGATCCTCGAAGAGGTCATCGTCGTCGGCTATCTGCTGCGCCGGCTCGGCCAGTTGGGCTGGACGCCGGGGACCGCGCTGGTGGCCAGTTCCGTACTGCGCGGGTCGTACCACCTCTACCAGGGCATCGGCGGGTTCATCGGCAACATGGCGATGGGAGTGGTGTTCGTCTACCTCTACCGCCGCTGGGGCCGGGTGGGGCCCCTGGTGGTGGCGCATTCGCTGCTCGACATCGGCGCGTTCGTCGGGTACGCGCTGCTGGCCGGGAAGGTGGGCTGGCTGCCGACGGCCTAGCTCTTTCCCGGGCGGGTGTCAGACGAGCAGCTCGCCCTCGATCGTGGTGACCGCGCGGCCCGTCAGGAGCGTGCGGTCGCCGCGCAGTGCGGTGCGGACGCGGCCGGAGCGCGGGGAGGCCTGGAGGCCGGTCAGCTCGGTGCGGCCGAGGCGCTCGGCCCAGAAGGGGGCCAGCGCGGTGTGGGCACTGCCGGTCACCGGGTCCTCGTCGATGCCGTAGTTGGGGAAGAAGCAGCGGGAGACGAAGTCGTAGCCCCGGGACGGGTCCTCGGCGCGGGCGGTCGCGATGATGCCGCGCTCGGAGAAGGCGCCGAGGGCCTTGTGGTCGGGGTCGAGGGTGTGGACGGCCTTCTCGTCGGCGAGTTCGAGGACGAGGTCGCCGACGTTCGGACCGGTGTCGAAGGCGGAGAGCGGCTCGGCGCCCAGCGCGGCGGCGACTCCGTCCGGCACCGCGGTCCGGGTGAGTGGCGCGGTGGGGAAGTCCAGGGTGATGGAACCGTCCTCACCCGGCGTCGCGATGAGCACCCCGCTGAGGGTGGCGAACCGGACCGGGCCCTCGTGGGCGCCGGTCGTGCGCAGGACGTGGGCGGTCGCCAGCGTGGCGTGGCCGCACATCTTCACCTCCGCGGCCGGCGTGAACCAGCGCAGCGCCCAGTCGGCGTCGCCGCCCGCGGGAAGGCGGTGCGCGAAGGCCGTCTCGGCGTGGTTGACCTCGACGGCCACGTTCTGGAGCCACGCGTCGTCCGGGAAGGAGTCGAGGAGGAGGACTCCGGCGGGGTTGCCCGCGAAGGGACGGTCGGTGAAGGCGTCGACGATTCGGATGCGCATGGCTCGACGCTAAACGGGAGTGGCAGGCCGGACCAAGGCCAATTCGGGACTACTGGCCCGATTTCGGCTTCGGAGGTTCGCGTCCGGACGCGCCGTACGGGGGTGGGGTGTGGCGGGCGTTGTCTGGACGCCCGGCTCCGGCGGTGCGACTGTCGTCAACGCGCCACCCACTCACGACAGTTCAGGAGGCCGCCATGTCCGAGCCGTCCATTCTCCAAGCCCTGCTGGCCGGGCTGCGCGGGGGTGCGATCGAGGTCGTCGATCTCACGGCGCCGCTGTCCTCGCAGACACCGGTGATCCAGTTGCCGGAGCCGTTCGGGCAGACGCAGGTGTTCGAGCTGGAGGAGATCAGCCGGTACGACGACCGGGGGCCCGCCTGGTACTGGAACAACTTCCGTACGGGAGAGCACACCGGCACCCACTTCGACGCCCCCAACCACTGGGTCACCGGCAAGGACCTCGCCGACGTGGCCTCCGTGCCGGTGAGCCGGCTGATCGCGCCCGCGGTCGTGCTGGACTTCTCCGCCGCGGCGGCCAAGGACCCCGACTTCCTGGTCGAGGTCGACCACATCAAGGCGTGGGAGGCCGAGAACGGTCCGCTGCCCGACGGGGGCTGGCTGCTGCTGCGCACCGGCTGGGACGCCCGCTCGGACTCCCAGCGGGAGTTCCTGAACGCCGACGAGAACGGCCCCCACACCCCGGGTCTGTCACCGGAGTGCGCCCGCTGGGTCGCCGAGGAGTCCCCGGTGATCGGGCTCGGCACCGAGACGGTGGGCACCGACGCCGGGGCGGCCCATTCGTTCGACCCGGCGTTCCCCTGTCACTCGTACCTCATGGGCAACGGCAAGTACGGGCTGACGCAGCTCCAGAACCTCGGCGACCTGCCGGCCACGGGTGCCGTGGTCATCGCCGGGCCGCTGCCGATCGTGCGGGGCTCGGGCTCACCCGCCCGCGTCCTCGCGCTGGTGGAGCGCGCATGAAGGTCGCCGAGGCCGTCGGCCAGGCGCTGACCGCGGCCGGGGTGCATCAGGTGTTCGGCGTGGTCGGCTCCGGCAACTTCCACGTCACCAACGCGATGCTCGCGGCCGGCGCCCGTTTCGTCGCCGCCCGGCACGAGGGCGGAGCGGCCACCATGGCCGACGCCTACGCCCGCACGAGCGGCACGGTCCCGGCCCTCAGCGTGCACCAGGGTCCCGGCCTGACCAACGCCCTCACCGGCATCGCCGAGGCCGCGAAGAGCCGCACCCCGCTGATCGTCGTTGCGGCGGAGGCGACCCAGCCGACCTCCAACTTCTACGTCGACCAGGAGGCGCTGGCGGAGGCGGTGGGCGCGGTCGCGCAACGGGTGACGTCCCCGCACTCCGCCGTCGAGCAGGCCTGCGGCGCCGTCCGACGGGCCCTGCATGAGCGCCGTACCGTCGTGCTCAACCTCCCGCTGGACGTGCAGGCACTGGACGTCCCCGACGCCGCCGCCCTCGCCGTCGTACCGCCACCGCCGCGGGCCGCCGTCGAACCGTCGGCGTCCGAGGTGTCGGCCCTCGTGACCGCCCTCGCCCGGTCCCGCCGTCCGGTCTTCCTGGCCGGCCGGGGCGCCCGTTCACCGGGCGGCCGGGAGGCACTCCGCGCGCTCGCCGACCACTGTGGCGCCCTCCTCGCGACCTCCGCCGTCGCGCACGGGCTGTTCCACGACGACCCCTGGTCGCTGGGCATCTCCGGAGGCTTCGCCACCCCGCTGACCGCTGAACTGATCCGGGCCGCCGACCTGATCGTGGGCTGGGGCTGCGGCCTGAACATGTGGACCATGCGGCACGGGAGGCTCATCGGTCCGGACGCCACGGTCGCCCAGGTCGACGACGACGCGTCGGCGCTCGGCGCGCACCGCGAGATCCACCTCGGCGTCACGGGCGACGTCGCCGTCACGGCCCGGCGGGCGCTCGCGGCAGGTGGCGAACGGTACGAGAGGTATCGCACCGACGACATCGCGCGGGCCCTCCGTACCAGCGGGCGATGGCGGGACGTGCCGTACGACGACGAGAGCACCCGGGACCGCATCGACCCGCGCACCCTGAGCGCGGCCCTCGACGACATCCTCCCGGCGGAGCGGGTCGTCGGCGTCGACTCGGGCAACTTCATGGGCTACCCGAGCGCCTACCTCTCCGTCCCCGACCATCACGGCTTCTGCTTCACCCAGGCCTTCCAGTCGATCGGCCTGGGCCTCGCCACGACGATCGGCGCGGCCCTGGCCCAGCCGGACCGGCTGCCCGTGGCGGCGCTGGGTGACGGCGGCGCGCTGATGGGCGTGGCCGAGCTGGACACCGTACGACGGCTCGGGCTGCCCATGGTCGTGATCGTCTACGACGACGAGGCCTACGGAGCCGAGGTCCACTACTTCGGCCCCGACGGCCACCACCTGGACACGGTCACCTTCCCACCGACGGACATCGCGGCCGTCGCCCGTGGCCACGGCTTCGAGACGGTGACGGTACGCGACCGCGCGGACCTGGAGGGGGTGGCGGACTGGGTGGCGGGTCCGCGCGCGGCACCTCTGCTGGTGGACGCCAAGGTGACGAGGGAGCACGGGGCTTGGTGGCTGGAGGAGGCGTTTCGGGGGCACTGAGCGCGCGGGGCGTCTGACCAGGGCAGGCCCCTGGACCGGTGGAGAAGAAATCCTCGGGCCTTGTCATGCGAAGTATTCCGATATATCGTTGACGCATCGCGACAGATCAACGATGGATGGAGTGATTGCGATGCGTTCCCATGGATTCGAACGTGGACACGGTGGACACGGCCCGCGTGGTGGCCGAGGTGGTTTCGATGGACGGCGTGGTGCCTTCGGTCCCTTCGGGCCGGGTGGCCCGGGTGGTCCCGGCTTCGGTGGGCCCGGCTTCGGTCCGGGGCCCTGGGGCCCACGAGGGCGCGGCGGACCCCGGGGGAGGGCGCGGCGCGGCGACGTACGCGCGTCGATCCTCGCCCTGCTCAGGGACCGGTCCATGCACGGGTACGAGATGATCCAGGAGATCGCCGAGCGCAGCGGCGGGGCGTGGAAGCCCAGTCCCGGCTCGGTGTACCCCACCCTTCAGCTGCTGGAGGACGAGGGCCTGATCGCCAGTGAGAGCGAAGGCGGCAAGAAGCTGTTCTCGCTCACCGAGGCGGGCCGCACCGCGGCCGAGGAAGGCCCCGACGCGCCCTGGGAGGAAGCTTCCCGTGGCGTGGACTTCGAGGCGCTGGGGGAGATCCGGCAGGCCGGCTTCGGTCTGATGGAGGCTTTCGGGCAGGTCTGGAAGACCGGCAGCAAGGAACAGCGCGAGAAGGCGGTCGGCGTCATCAACGAAGCCCGCAAGAAGCTGTACCTGATCCTCGCCGAAGAGGACTGACGGACTGACCGGCGGCCGTAGGGCCGGACAGCGGCGCCCCGTGGATCGTTCCGCGGGGCGCCGTTCTGTGTCTGGGCGGTCAGGCCACCAGGCCCGCCAGCTTCCGCAGCGACTCGTTCAGTGCGGCCGTCGCCGAGTCCCTGAGCTTGCCCGCCATCAGCGACACCGCGGCGCCCGTGAACTCGCTGTCGATCCGGACCGTCGTGGCGTCGCCGTCCGGGACGAGCGTGTAGCGGTTGACCAGGCTCACCGCCATCGGCCCCTTGCCCTTCGTGGCGAAGACCCGGGCCGGTTCCACCTCGTCGATGGTCCACTCGACCTCGGCCGGGAAGCCCATCAGCTTCATGTTCTCCTGGTACGTCCCGCCCACTTCGAGGCTCTTGGGACCGCCCTCGGGGAAGCTGGTGTGGGTGGCGTTCCACTCGCCGTGCGACGACCAGTCCGTGAGCCGGCCCCACACCTTCTCGGCCGGCGCCTCGATCCGTGCCTCCGCGCTGACTTCGGCCATGCGACCACCCCTTCGTCTCCGGCTACGGTGTCGCGGAACGTAGCCGCAGGGCCCGCAACATTCAATGCTGATGAACCGTCAGAAAATGTGGAGACGGGCCGGGTCGGTCACCGGTCAGGCCACCAGCCGTATCACCGCCGCGTCGAACACGTCCCACGCCCGCGGGAACGCGCTCTCGTCGTGGCAGTGCCACGCCTCCCAGAACAGGTCGGCGAGCAGTGCGTCCTCCGGGGCGTACACCCGGTACACGTACTGCATTCCGTCGACGGCCGGCAGCGCCACCAGCCAGCACATGCTCTCCATGTCCCTGTGGGACGAACGAGGCGGCACGGCGGTTGCGTACCGGGCGCGAAGCAAGGCGGCGCGCGCCCCCGACGGAAGAACGGCCTGATCTCATCCGCAAGGAGGAGATTCCGGTCGTCGGGGTCCACTCTGCGTGGGACGCGAAGATGGTTCCCGCCGGGGATGACCCGGTCTGGCGGGGCTGATGGGGTAAGGGATGTGCAAGCCCGTATACCCCGGCAGTCCGTGAGCGAGCCGGGAGGTCATCGCGCGGACCACGATGTCCGGCTCGGCGAGGAGCTGGCAGCGGTGGTCTCCGGCGCGCGCCGGCGTGCGCTCAGGGACGGGGACCGGCAGATCGACACCGCCCATCTGCTGCACTCCCTCCTGGAGCACGACCCCGAGGTGCGGGCCGTCTTCGAGGGCGGACCGCAGCTCGCCCGGCTGCTCGCCTATCTCGTGCAGCGCAGCATCGGCTACGGGCTGCGCTGGCAGGGCAGCGTCGAGGACTCCGGGGCGGTGCCCCTGGTGACGGAGGCGGACGGTCTCTCGCCGCTGACGGCGGACGGTCTCTCGCCGCTGGCGGCGGACGGTCTCTCGCCGCTGGCGGCGGGCGCGATGGAGTACGCCCACGAGCGCGCCGCCGGTCGCGGCGCGGACCGGGCGAACGGCGTCGACCTGCTCGCGGCGGTCGTCACCGATCCCGAGGCCCGCGCCGTCGAGGTCCTGACCCGGGCAGGCATCGACGCGGAAGCGCTGCTGAGCGGGCTTGAGGGTCGCGTACCGGACGCCCCCTGGCCTGCCGACAACCACTAGGCGACGGTATGGCCGCCATGCACTAGGCGACGGCACGGCCGACAAGCGGTAGGCGACCGCACGGCCACTGTCCGGACAGCCGCACGGCATGTCGGTGCCGAGCCCGGCAGCAGCAGCCGCACACCAGACAGCCACCACCTCCGAACCCCCGCACCCCAGACAGCCACCCCCCCAACCCCCTGCCTCGTCCAACCGTTGAGACAGGTGTCAAAGGGGGTGACGGTCATGTCAGCGCCTGTCATCATGTGCCGGTGCAGACGATTGACAGCAGTTCCGGTCACCGCGGCCGAGGCGTCGGGCTCGGGCTCGCCCTCGCGTCGGCGGTCGCCTTCGGAGGTTCCGGTGTCGCGGCCAAGCCGCTGATCGAGGCGGGCCTCGACCCGCTCCACGTGGTGTGGCTGCGGGTGGCCGGCGCGGCCCTCGTGATGCTGCCGCTCGCCGTGCGCCACCGGACGCTGCTGCGCCGCCGCCCCGCCCTGCTCGCCGGGTTCGGACTGCTCGGCGTGGCCGGGGTGCAGGCGTTCTACTTCGCCTCGATCTCCCGGCTGCCGGTGGGAGTCGCGCTGCTCATCGAGTACCTCGCGCCCGCCCTCGTCCTCGGCTGGGTCCGGTTCGTGCAGCGGCGGCCGGTCACGCGGGCCGCCGCGGTCGGCGTGGTCCTCGCCGTCGGCGGCCTCTCCTGCGTCGTCGAGGTCTGGTCGGGCCTGAGCATCGACGCGGTCGGCCTCCTGCTCGCGCTGGGCGCGGCCTGCTGTCAGGTCGGCTACTTCGTCCTGTCCGACCAGGGCACCGACTCCGGCGACACCCCCGACCCGCTCGGCGTCATCGCGTACGGCCTCCTCATCGGCGCCGCCGTCCTCACGGTCGTCGCCCGCCCCTGGTCGATGGACTGGTCCGTGCTCGGCGGTACGGCGGACATGAACGGCACCTCCGTCGCGGCCGCCCTGCTGCTGTCCTGGATCGTCCTCGTCGCCACGGTCCTCGCCTACGTCACCGGCGTCATCTCCGTGCGCCGGCTCTCCCCGCAGGTCGCCACGGTCGTCGCGTGCCTCGAAGCGGTCGTCGCGACCGTGCTGGCCTGGGTCCTGCTCGGCGAGCACCTGTCCGCACCGCAGATCATCGGCGGCGGGATCGTCCTGCTCGGCGCCTTCACCGCGCAGTCCTCGACCCCGGTCAAGCCGGCTCCGGACCCGGTGGCGAGCGGCGGCCCGGAAAGGCAGTTGTCCCGCCCTTCGACGGCTGCCTAGGCTGCCGATCATGCACACGCACTACGTCATCGCACCGCCGGCCGCCTGAGGCGGGCCCTCCGGTCATCCCCGCCCTGCCGCACGCAGGGCGGAACGGTGCTGCCCGCAGACGAAGTCCACGGATCCCGCTGAGCCGGGTTCCCCACTTCTCCATGTCTGCGGAGACGACAAGTGTCGAATGCTTCTCCTGGTACTGCTACTGCTTCTTCCGGCCTGCCCGTCGGGCGCGGCCTGCTCTATCTGATCGTCGCCGGTGTCGCCTGGGGCACCGCGGGCGCGGTCGCCGCGCTGGCCTACGGGGTCAGTGATTTGGGGCCCGTCGCCCTGTCCTTCTGGCGCTGCGCGTCCGGGCTCGTCCTGCTGGCCGTCGTACGCCTGCTGCGCCCCCGGAGCCGTACCGTCGCGCGCGGACCGCTCGGCCGCACGGCGTGGCGGGCGACGGCCACCGGCCTCGGGCTCGCCGTGTTCCAGACCGGCTACTTCGCGGCCGTACGCTCCACCGGACTCGCCGTGGCCACCGTCGTCACGCTCGGCGCCGGGCCCGTCCTCGTCGCGCTCGGCGCCCGGCTGACGCTGGGGGAGCGGCTCGGGCGCGGTGGCACGGTCGCCGTCGCCGGGGCGCTCGCCGGGCTCGCGGTGCTGACCCTCGGGGGCGGGGGTTCCGCCGTACGCCCCTGGGGTGTGCTGTGCGGGCTGGCGTCGGCGGCCGGTGGGTCCGCGATGACCCTGCTCACCCGCCGCTGGGGCCGTGACGGTGAGACGGACGCGGCGACCACGTCCGTCGGGGTGTTCGCCGTCACCAGCGCGCTGCTGCTGCCGTTCGCGCTGGCCGAGGGCCTGGTCCCGCACACCGTCGAACCGGGCCTGCTGCTCTGGCTGTTGGCCTACCTCGCCACCGTCCCCACGGCCCTCGCCTACGCCCTCTACTTCGCGGGCGCGGCAGCCGTACGGTCGGCGACGGTGGCCGTGATCATGCTCCTGGAGCCGGTCAGCGCGGCTGTGCTCGCCGTGGCCCTGCTCGGCGAGCATCTGACGGCGCCGACCCTTCTCGGGACCTTCCTGATGCTGGGGTCGGTCACAGGGCTCGCGGTGGCCGAGACCCGTGGCGAGCCCGCACCTGTCTAGCGGCTTCAGCCGACGCGGCGGCGCAGCATGTGCGCACGCGCCGCCGCGTCGCGCGGACCGGCCCGCTCCGCGAGGCGTACGGCGATCGCGTCCTGGACCTCCTCGCTCCGCCGCCCTCCGTACTTGAACTTCGCCCGTACGCCGGTGACTTCGAGCCGCACCCCGCGCAGACCCGACAGCATCCGGTCGAACGGCGCCTCGCCAACGGCCACTTCGGCCGTACCGCCCTCCGGCTGGAAGTGGCCGACCTGCCGGTTGAGCAGCGCGGCCTTCTCGGCCGGGTCGTCCACCACATGGGCCCGGCAGCGGAGTTGGACGGCCGCGTAGAAGCTGGTCGGCGTGCCGTGCTCGGCCGGGACGTCCGGGTCGGCCTGCCAGGGGCCGGGGACGTACACGTAGTCGTCGACCACGCTCAGTACGACATCGGGGTGCGCCGACAGCGCCGCCCATATCGGGTTGGGGCGGGCCAGGTGGGTGAGGACCTCGCCGCGCTCGGCGTCGTACAGGAAGTGCAGCGGCTGGGCGTACGGCGGCTCGCCGTCCGGGCCGTTGACGACGAGCGTGCCGAAGTCCCGTACCGCGAGCCACTGTTGCCACTCGGCGTCGGCGTGCGGCGCGTCCCACGGGTGGATCAGCATCACAGGGCCGTGAGGTAGTCGGGGAGGCCGGTGCCGGGAGCCAGGTCGGGGTCGCCGACCGGGGTGTCATAACCCTTGCGCAGCGGGACGACGCCGGCCCAGTGGGGGAGGGCGAGGTCCTCGGGCTCGTCGTTCACCCCGCCGGTGCGCGTCTTCGCGGAGACCTCGTCGAGGTCGAGGCGGATGACGGCGGTGGCGGCCAGCTCCTTCTTGTTGGCGGGCCGCGAGTCCTTGGACCGGCCCGCCACGACGTGGTCGACGAGGGCGTCGAGGGCGAGGCGCTTCTCTTCCGGGTCCGTCACGTCGTACGCGGTGCCGTGCACCACCACGGACCGGTAGTTGATCGAGTGGTGGAAGGCCGAGCGGGCCAGGATCAGCGCGTCGACGTGCGTGACCGTCAGGCACACCGGGAGACCGGGGTCGGCCTGGCCGGTCATCCGCAGCGGGCGCGAACCGGTCGAGCCGTGGACGTAGAGGCGCGAGCCGACCCGGGCGAAGAGCGTCGGCAGCACGACCGGGGCGCCGTCGCGGACGAAGCCGAGGTGGCAGACGTAGGCCTCGTCGAGTATCGCGTGCACGACGTCCTTGTCGTACGAGGCACGGTCCGCGGAGCGGGTGGGCACCGTGCGGTCGGTCGCCGGGTAGGCGGCGGGCTGTGGTGTCGTCGGCTGCGTGGTCCCCTGCATGGCGGTCTCCATAGCGGTACGAGTGGCAACAGCTGTGTGAGTTGCGACGGCTATTGCACTAGTGCATAATCTGCTTTGTGCTAGGAGGATATCGGATCGAAGGGCGGGGCGCAGCCGAGATCGCGGCGAGCGTCGAGCGCGCGGTGGGTGCCGGTGAGCTGGAGCCGGGGCAACTCCTGCCTCCCATGCGGGAGTTGGCGGGCGAGCTCGGGGTGAACCCGAACACCGTCGCGGCGGCGTACCGCGTGCTGCGCGAGCGCGGGGTGATCGAGACCGCGGGGCGCCGGGGCAGCCGCGTGCGGCCCAAGCCGGCCACGACCGCGCGGGAGTCGATCCGGGTGGAGGTGCCGGAGGGAGTACGGGATGTGGCGAGCGGCAACCCCGACCCGGAGCTGTTGCCCCCGCTGGCGGGAGCGTTCGCGGCGGCGGCCGGGCACAACGACCGGGAACCGGTGATGTACGGCGAGGCGGCCGTGGACCCGGAGCTGGCTCGGCTCGCGCGCGCCGCGCTGGACGCCGACGGCGTTCCGGACGGGCCCCTCGCGGTGGCCTCCGGCTCGCTCGACGCGATCGAACGCGTCCTGGCGGCCCACCTCAAGCCGGGCGACACGGTCGCCGTCGAGGACCCGGGCTGGGGCAGCCTGCTGGACCTGATCCCCGCCGTCGGGCTGCGCACCGCCCCGGTCGGGGTGGACGACGAGGGTCCGCTGCCGGACGACGTCCGGCGGGCGCTGCGGTCGGGTGCGCGCGCCCTGATCGTCACCGACCGGGCCCAGAACCCGACCGGCGCTGCGGTGACCGGCGCACGTGCGCGTGCGCTGCGTGCCGTGCTGAGGGAGCACCCGGACACCCTCCTCATCGAGGACGACCACGGTCACGGCATCGTCGACCTGCCCCTGCATCCCTTGGCCGGCGCCACCCGCAGCTGGGCGTTCGTCCGCTCGGCCGCGAAGGCCTACGGCCCCGACCTGCGGCTCGCCGTCTTCACGGGCGACCCCGTCACCGTCGACCGGGTGCGCGGACGGCAGCGTCTCGGGCCCGGCTGGGTCAGCAGGATCACGCAGGGCGCGGTCGCCCGGCTGTGGGCCGAGGAGGCGATCGACCCGAAGGCGGTGGCGGCCGCGTACGCCGCCCGCCGGGACGCCCTGATCGCGGAACTGGCGAAGCGGGGTGTCGCGGCGCACGGCCGCAGCGGCCTCAACGTCTGGATCCCGGTGCCCGACGAGACGGGCGCGGTCTCCCGCCTGTTGCACGCGGGCTGGGCGGTGGCCCCGGGGGCCCGCTTCCGACTGGACGCGGCCCCCGGCATCCGCGTCACGATCGCGAGGCTGAACGAGTCGGAGGCAGCACCACTGGCGGAGGCGATCGCGGCGGCGGTGGGGCCTGGGCCGGGGCGGGGGTATGTGTGACGGCGTTGGTGAGGGCGAGGGTGGGGGCGGGGATGCGGGTGACGCCGTCGGGCGGGGCGGGGATGTGTGCGGCGCCGTCGGCGAGGGGGCGGGGATGCAGGTGACGTCGTCGGGCGGGGTGTGATGTGTGTGGCGCCGTCGGCGGGGGGTGGGCGTGCGGCTCGGCTTGTTGGGGCGGTTGCGGGCGCGTCTCGCCTGGTTGGTGGGGGCGGGGATGCGGGTGGTGCCGTCGACGGGGCGCGTCTCGGCTAGTCGGCCGAGGTCGGGGTCGGGCTCTGGATCGCCTTCTCCGTGACGGCGGAGGTGCGCCTCACCCCGGCGCCGGGGGCGGAGGGGCGGGGTGTGTGGCCGACCGGGTTCGGGATGCGTGCGGCGCTGTCGGTCTGCGGAGTCTGCTTCACCTGGGTCAGTGCCGCCCCCGCCAGCACGATCGCCGCCCCCACCGGCGTCGACCAGCTCAGCGGCTCCCCGAGGATCGCGACGCCCGCTGCCGTGGCGATGACGGGGATGAAGTACGTGACCATCTGGGCGGTCGTGGGACCGACTTCGGCGACCAGACCGTACTGGACGAGGAGGGCCAGCCCGGTGCCGAGCGCGCCCAGCGCGGCGATGGCCAGCAGCGGCACGGTCGCGATGTGCGTCGGGGCTGACGTGAACAGCGGGGTCACCACCGCCAGTTGCAGCGTCGCCAGCAGCAACTGGGCGCCGGTCATGGAGAGATGGGAGTGTCCCGACCCGGCCAATGTGCGGCGGACGTAGATCCAGCCGATCGGGTAGCTCAGCGAGGCCAGCAGCGCCATCGCCGTGCCCCCGGCGTCCAGGCCGTGGAAGCCCTGCCAGGCGCCCAGCACCGTCAGCACCCCGAGGAACCCGATCCCGAGCCCGGCCACTCGCACCCGCGTGGGCCGGTCCTCGGAGAGGGCGACCACGGACAGGGCCATGCCCCACAGCGGCGAGGTCGCGTTGCAGATGCCGGCCAGCGTGGACGGAATCGTCAGCTCCGCGTAGGCGAAGAGCGAGAACGGCAGGGCGTTGAGGAGGAGGGCGGCCATCGCCAGATGCCCCCAGATCCGGGCGCCGCGCGGCAGCCGCTCCCGCTTCACCGCCATCGCGGCCGCCAGCACCAGCGTCCCGAACAGCAGCCGTCCGAACGTGACCTGGAAGGGGGCGTACCCGTCCGTGCCCACCTTGATGAGCAGGAAGCTGAAACCCCAGATCAGGGAGAGCGCGGCGAAACGCGGTCGCCAGTCGAGGGAACGAGTCCGGAGCAGGGTGGCGGTGGTCATGAGGGCAACGATGACGCCGAAAACCTCGTAGCACAATCGAGATGTTCGACGCGATATCTCGTAGCATCGCTTACATGTTGAACCTGGAGCGCCTGCGCACCCTCGACGCCCTCGCCCGGCACGGCTCGGTGAGCGGTGCCGCCGAGGGCCTGCACATCACGACGTCCGCGGTCTCCCAGCAGATGTCCAAGCTGGAGCGGGAGGTCGGCCAGCAGCTCCTCGCCAAGAACGGCCGAGGTGTGCGGCTCACGGACGCCGGCCGGCTGCTCGCCGAGCACGCGGCCCGCATCCTGTCGCAGGTCGCCCTCGCCCAGTCCGACCTGGAGGCCCAACGAGGGCAGGTGGTCGGCGAGTTGCGCATCTCCGCGTTCCCCACGGCCGCGCGCGGGCTGTTCCCCGCCGCCCTGTCCGCGCTGGTCGCCGAGCACCCCGCCCTGCGGGTCCGCTCCTGCGAGCTGGAACCGGAGCTCGGCATCGCCGGCGTGGTCCGCGGCGACCTCGACCTCGCCGTGGTCCTGGACTGGTACAACAAGCCGATGCCGCTCCCGGACGGCCTGGTCAAGGCCTCCGTCCTGGACGACCCCGCGGACGTGGCGATGCCGGTCGGGCACCGGCTCGCCGACCGTGACGAGGTGGACCTCGCCGAGTTCGCGGGGGACGAGTGGATCACCTGGGGGCAGGGCGAGTTCTGCCACGAATGGCTTATGTTCACGCTGCGCGCCAAGGGCATCGAGCCGATCGTCGGTCACCGCGCCGCCGAGACCCACACCCAACTCGGGCTCGTGGCGGCCGGGTTGGGCGTCTGCATCGCCCCGCTGCTGGGACGGCACCCGATGCCGGACGGTGTCGTCACCGTCCCGCTGAAGCAGCGGGTCCGGCGCCATGTGTACGTCGTCTGGCGCGCGGACGCGGACCGCCGCCCGTCGATCAGGGCGGCGGTCGAGGCCCTCAGGGAAGCCGCGGCGAAACTGGGGTGAACTTCCCTACAAAGAAGGCAGCTTGCGGAAGTCCCACGACACGATCTTGTCCGGCGTCAGCCGCACCCACGCGTGCCGCCCGTCGTGCGGCATCTCGTCGAGGCCGAAGTTCTTTCGCGCGAACAGCGTCTCGGGGACGTCGAGTTCGGCGTACAGGTCCCCGACCCTGGGCGCCTCGCCCACGAACTCCACGGCACCCGACAGCTCCACGCCGCGCAGCTCGTCGTACTCCTCGCCGGTGTCGATCACGATCGCGACCCGCGGATCGCGGCGCAGATCGGTCCAGCGCCTGCTCTTCACCACCGAGTACAGCCACAACGAGGTGCCGTCCCAGGCGAACCAGAGCGTGCTCACATGCGGCGCGCCGCCCTTGGACACGGTGGCGACCCGGCAGGTGCGCTGGCTGGTCAGGAACTCGTCCAGCTCGCCCGGCGTCATCATGATCTTCCGGCCCCGACGCTGAGTGACGGTCATCCGCCCCCCTCTTTCCTGCTCGGTTTCTGACGATGCGTCAGAAAACAATGCGGTGTCTTCCCTCAACACGCAATGGTGGTTACGCTCGCCCGCCCACACCGTCGGCGACAAGGGGGCAGAACGTGCCGTCGCACGAGCAGTTGAGCGGACTCCTCGACCCGGCGACCACCGTGCTGCTCACGGTGGAGTGCCAGCAGGGCGTCGTCGGCCCCGACAGCGCGCTCCCCGAACTCGCCGAGGAGGCACGGTCGTCCGGCGCTCTCGCCAATGTGGCCCGGCTGGTCGCGGCCGCCCACGAGAGCGGCGTCCAGGTCGTCCACGCGATCGCCGAACGCCGCCCCGACGGCCGCGGCGCCAACCGCAACGCCCGTCTCTTCCGCGCCGCCGAACGCCTCCCCGTCCAGCAGCTGTCCGGCACGAGCGCGGTCCGGGTGGCGGCCCCGATCGAGGTCTCCGAGGAGGACTTCGTCGTACGACGGCTGCACGGACTGTCGCCGATCCAGGGCACGGACGTCGACCCGCTGCTGCGCAACCTGGGCTGCCGCACCCTCGTCGTCACCGGCGTCTCGGCCAACGTGGCGATCCCCAACGCGGTGTTCGACGCGGTCAACCGCGGCTACACCGCCGTCGTGCCCACGGACGCCATCGCCGGGGTGCCCTCCGACTACACCCCGGCGATGATCCGCAACACCCTCGCCCTGGTCGCCACCCTCACGACGACGGCCGAGGTGGTGGCCAGTCTCAGGCGAGGACGATCGAGTCCCCGCTCACAGTGATCTTCTCCTCCGGCAGCGGCTGCGTGGCGGGCCCCTTCTTCACGCTGCCGTCGGTCACCGAGAACTCGCTCTTGTGGCACGGGCAGGTGATCACCCCGTTGGCGATCCCGGTCACCGCGCAGCCCTGATGCGTGCACTTGGACGAGAACGCCTTGTACGTGCCCGCCGTCGGCTGGGTCACCACCACGCCCTCGTCCGCGAAGATCTTGCCGCCGCCCTCCGGGATGTCGGAGGTCTTCCCCAGCGCGGTGCCGGCCGCGGCGGTCGACCCCTCGTCGTCCGAGCTGCACGCGTTCAGCGTGATGGCGAGCCCTGCCGCCCCCACCGCCGCCACGACCGTACGGCGGCTCGGTGCCGAAGCGGGATGAAGCGATTCGCTGGCCATGCTGACGTCCCTTCCGCGGATACCTCGTGAACTGTCCTGAGGTACGGGCCCGGAGTGCGGGTTGTTCAGAGCAGCCCCAGTAACCTGGGGCGATGCTCAAGGAAGCCATCGCGACCCGCTACATCACGCCCCTGCGTGAGGGCGGCTCGCTGCCGGGACTCGTCGAGGCCGACGACCTCGGGACGTACGTCATGAAGTTCACCGGCGCCGGACAGGGCCGCAAGACGCTGGTCGCCGAGGTCGTCTGCGGTGAGCTGGCCCGGCGGCTCGGGTTCCGGGTGCCGCGGCTCGTGACGCTCGACCTGGACCCGGTGCTCGGACTCGGCGAGCCCGAGCAGCAGGTGCAGGACCTGCTGCGGGCCAGCGGCGGCACCAACCTCGGGATGGACTTCCTCTCCGGTGCGCTCGGCTTCGACCCGCTCGCCTTCGAGGTGGACGCGGCCGAGGCCGGTCGGATCGTCTGGTTCGACGCGCTGATCAACAACGTCGACCGGTCCTGGCGCAACCCCAACCTGCTGATGTGGCGCGGCGAGCTGTGGCTCATCGACCACGGCGCCACCATGATCTGGCACCACAACTGGCCCGGCGCCGAGGCCTCCGCGGCCCGCCCCTACAACGCCGCCGACCACGCCCTCGCCCGCTTCGCCCCCGACCTCGCGAGCGCCGCCGCCGACCTGGCCCCGCGCGTCACCGAGGACCTCCTCGCCGAGGTCACCGCCGAGATCCCGGACGCCTGGCTGGCCGACGAACCCGGCTTCGACACCCCGGACGACCTGCGCCGGGCCTACGCCCGGCCGCTGCTGGCCCGGGCCGCCGTCATCCACGACCGCATCCAGGGGATCAAATGAGCGAGCGCCACATCCACATGGCCGGCAGCGTGGTCGAGCGCCACATCATCAAGGGCGGCGAGGGCAACGACCGGGACGTCTTCGAGTACGTCCTGCTGCGCGTCGTCCCGCGCGTGGAGCGCGGCGAGTGCATCAACGCCGGGGTGCTCGTGTACTGCCGCGCGAAGGGGTACGTCGGCGCCCGTACCCACCTCGACGAGGCCCGCCTGCGCGCCCTCGACCCGGACGCCGACGTGGCCGGCATCAGGGCGGCACTGAGCGCCGTCGAGCGGGTCTGCGGCGGCGGGGACGACGCCGGGCAGGCCGGCTCCGACGACGCCGGACGGCGCTTCCGCTGGCTGATCGCGCCCCGCTCCACCGTCGTCCAGCCGGGTCCCGTGCACACCGGGCTCACGCTGGATCCGGCGGCCGAGACCGAGCGGTTGCTGGAGCTCCTGGTCAGGTAATGGATCACACCCGGGCCGTGTGGCGTTGACACCGGGTGCCAGGCCTTCTAGCGTCACGTCTGCCGAAGGTACTAAGCGGTCGCTCACCGACCGGGCCGCACATTCTTCAAGGGCGAGGAGAAGCAGCAATGTCCACCACTGAGCAGCGGGTAGCCATCGTCACCGGCGCCGCGCGCGGCATCGGTGCCGCCACCGCCGTACGACTGGCCGCCGAGGGTCGCGCGGTCGCCGTGATCGACCTCGACGAGGCCGCCTGCAAGGACACCGTGGAGAAGATCACCGCGGCGGGCGGCCGGGCCGTCGCCATCGGTGCCGACGTCTCCGACGAGGCGCAGGTCGAGGCCGCGGTCGCGCGGGTCGTCGAGGAGCTGGGCGCCCCGACCATCCTCGTCAACAACGCGGGCGTGCTCCGCGACAACCTGCTGTTCAAGATGAGCGCCTCGGACTGGGACACCGTCCTCAACGTGCACCTGCGCGGCTCCTTCCTGATGACGAAGTACGTCCAGAAGCACATGGTCGACGCCGGCTTCGGCCGCGTGGTCAACCTGTCCTCGTCCTCCGCGCTCGGCAACCGCGGCCAGGCCAACTACTCCGCCGCCAAGGCCGGTCTGCAGGGCTTCACCAAGACCCTCGCCATCGAGCTCGGCAAGTTCGGCATCACCGCCAACGCCGTCGCCCCCGGCTTCATCGCCACCGACATGACCGCGGCCACCGCGGCCCGCGTCGGCATGGGCTTCGAGGAGTTCAAGGCCGCCGCCGCCACCCAGATCCCGGTCGCGCGCGTGGGCGAGCCCGAGGACATCGCCAACGCCATCGCCTTCTTCACGAACGAGGCCGCCGGCTTCGTCTCCGGCCAGGTGCTGTACGTGGCCGGCGGACCGCTCGACTAGGGGAACAGGAACATGACTTCGGTGGAACTCCCCGAACTCTCCGGCAAGGTCGCCCTCGTCACGGGCGCCAGCCGCGGCATCGGCTACGGCGTCGCCGAGGCACTCGTCGCCCGCGGCGACCGGGTCGTCATCACCGGCCGCAACGAGGACGCCCTCAAGGAGGCCGTCGAGCAGCTCGGCGCCGACCGTGTCATCGGCGTCGCCGGCAAGGCCCACGACGAGGCCCACCAGGCCGTCGCGGTCGAGCGTGCCATGGAGGCCTTCGGCCGCGTCGACTTCCTGGTCAACAACGCCGGGACCAACCCGGTGTTCGGCCCGATCGCCGACCTCGACCTGAACGTGGCCCGCAAGGTGTTCGAGACCAACGTGATCTCGGCGCTCGGCTTCGCGCAGAAGACCTGGCACGCCTGGCAGAAGGACAACGGCGGCGCGATCGTCAACATCGCCTCCGTCGCGGGCATCGCGCCCTCGCCCTTCATCGCCGCCTACGGCGTCAGCAAGGCCGCGATGATCAACCTGACCCAGCAGCTCGCCCACGAGTTCGCGCCCAAGGTGCGGGTCAACGCGATCGCCCCGGCCGTCGTGAAGACCAAGTTCGCCCAGGCCCTGTACGAGGGCCGGGAGGAGGAGGCCGCGGCCGCCTACCCGCTCGCCCGGCTCGGCGTGCCCTCCGACATCGGCGGCGCCGCGGAGTTCCTCACCTCCGAGCAGTCCGCCTGGGTCACCGGCCAGACCCTCGTCGTCGACGGCGGCATCTTCCTCAACGCCGGCGTCGGCTGACCCACCGCGTACGACCGGCACGGGCGCCGCTCGACAGAAACGGCGCCCGTGTCGACGTACAAACCACCCACATCGGACGCGCGACAACCGCACAGACTTCTGACAGCGTTGCCACGATCTCAGCGGTCGAGAACCCACCGGAAGACCCGGTTCTGCTCGCCCGAGGCTGCGGTATGGTCTGCCGACCCTTGGCATGGCAGATCGAGGAGCGTGCGCGTGTTCAACCGGAACCGAGGCCTTCGTCGGATGGCGGCCTTCGCGTCCATATCGTCGCTGGTGGCCGGGTGCGGTGTTCTGTCGTCGGACTCCTCCGACGACCAGGGGCCGATCGTCGTCGGAACCACCAGCGCCCCCAGCACCCTGGACCCCGCCGCCTCCTGGGACAGCTCCTGGGAGCTGTTCCGCAACATCTACCAGACCCTGCTGAGCTACCCCTCGGGCGCCACCACGCCCCAGCCCGACGCCGCCGAGAGCTGTGGGTTCACCGACAACGCGAGCCGTGTCTACCGCTGCAAGCTGCGCGCGGGACTGAAGTTCTCCAACGGCGACACGCTCGACGCCAAGGCCGTCAAGTACTCCATCGACCGGATCGGGAAGATCAACGTCAACGGCGGCCCGGCCGGTCTGCTCGGCAGCCTCGAACGCGTGCAGGCGCTCGGCGAGCGCGAGGTCGTCTTCCACCTCAACAAGCCCGACGCGACCTTCCCGTTCGTCCTCGCCACCCCCGCCATGTCGATCGTCGACCCCGACGAGTACCCGGCGAACGCGCTGCGCAAGGGCGACAGCATCGTGGGCTCCGGGCCTTACACCCTCAAGTCGTACAGCGAGGACAAGGCCGAACTCGTCGAGTACGGCGACTACGAGGGCTACGCCAAGCGCAAGAACGACGCGGTGACCATCCGCTACTTCAAGGATTCCGCGCCCATGGTGAAGGGCCTGAAGGACGGCACCCTCGACGTCGCCTTCCGCGGTCTGGGCGCCGACGACATCGTCACCCTCGACAAGGAACAGAACGACACCGACCTCCAGCTCTTCGACGGCTCCGGCACCGAGATCAGCTACCTGGTCTTCAACCCCAAGGACCCCTGGGCCGGCAAGCTCGCCGTCCGCAAGGCCATCGCCCAGATCGTCGACCGCGGGGCGATCGCGCACAAGGTCTACAAGGACACGGTCGAGCCGCTGTACTCCATGGTCCCCAAGGGCCTCACCGGCCACACCACGGACTTCTTCGACGACTACGGCAACCCCAGTGTCGCCAAGGCCAAGAACATCCTCCAGGACGCCGGGATCACCCAGACCGTCCCGCTCACCCTCTGGTACACCACGGACCGCTACGGCTCCGCCACCAAGGCCGAGTTCGAGGAGCTCAAGGCCCAGCTGGAGGACTCCGGGCTCTTCCGGATCACCCTCAAGAGCCGCCCCTGGAAGACCTACGTCACCGGCTACCAGAACGGCGAGTACCCGGTGTTCGGGCGCGGCTGGTTCCCCGACTTCCCGGACGCCGACAACTTCATCTCCCCGTTCGTCGGCGACAAGAACGCCCTCGGCACGCCCTACCCCGAACCCAAGATCACCGGCATCCTGCTGCCGCGCTCGCGCGGCGAGAGCGACCGCGCCAACGTGGTCAAGGACTTCGAGGAGGCCCAGCAGATCATCACCGACGACGCCCGGCTGCTGCCGCTGTGGCAGGGCCGGCAGTACGTCGCCGCCAACGACGACATCTCGGGCGGCGAGCAGGCCCTGGACCCGTCGACGATCATGATGATGGGCGAGCTGTACCGCAAGACGAGCTGGTGAGCGGGGGCTTTCGGGGTGTGCGGTCCGTTGTCAGTGCTCGCCTGTAGGTTCTGAGCACTGAAGTGACCGCACGACATAAGGACGTTGACGTGACCGACATCGCCATGCTGCCCGAGTCCTGGCGCGGGGTCCTGGGCGACGAGCTCCAGCAGCCCTATTTCAAGGAGCTGACCGAGTTCGTCGAGGAGGAGCGGGCGAAGGGTCCCGTCTTTCCGCCGCGCGAGGAGGTCTTCGCCGCGCTCGACGCGACGCCGTACGACCAGGTGAAGGTCCTGATCCTCGGTCAGGACCCGTACCACGGCGAGGGCCAGGGCCACGGCCTGTGCTTCTCGGTCCGCCCCGGTGTGAAGACCCCGCCGTCCCTCCGGAACATCTACAAGGAGATGAAGGAGGAGCTGGGCACGCCGATCCCGGACAACGGCTATCTGCTGCCGTGGGCCCAGCAGGGCGTCCTGCTGCTCAACGCGGTGCTCACGGTCCGCTCCGGTGAGGCCAACTCGCACAAGGGCAAGGGCTGGGAGAAGTTCACCGACGCGGTCATCCGCGCGGTGGCCGACCGGCCCGACCCGGCGGTCTTCGTCCTGTGGGGCAACTACGCCCAGAAGAAGCTCCCGCTGATCGACGAGACCCGGCACGTGGTGGTGAAGGGCGCCCACCCCTCACCCCTGTCGGCGAAGAAGTTCTTCGGCTCCCGCCCCTTCACCCAGATCAACGAGGCGGTGGCGCGCCAGGGCCACGACCCGATCGACTGGACGATCCCCAACCTGGGCTGACCGCCCCGGGGCCGATCCACCGGGTCGGCCCCGCCTCGCGGTGATTGTCAGTGCCTCCGATTAGCGTCGGACGGGACCATGACGGCCCGAGGGCGTGGAGGACGCGGTGGCGGAGCGACAGGAGCAGGCGGCGCCGGATGCCGTGATGACGCGGATCGGGCAGGTCGTCATGTTGCATCACGCGGGGGACCGCGAGGAGGCCCGGCACCGCTTCCTGGACCTGTGGGCGGAGATCGGCGAGGACGGCGACCCGCTGCACCGCTGCACGCTCGCCCACTACATGGCCGACGCTCAGGACGATCCCTCGGACGAACTGGCCTGGGACCTGCGGGCGCTGACGGCCGCCGAGGAACTCACCGACGACCGCCTCGCCGAGCACGAGAGCACGCTCGCGGTGCGCGCCCTGTACCCCTCGCTGCATCTCAATCTGGCCGCCGACTACGTGAAACTCGACCACTCCGACGCCGCCCGCATCCACCTCCGGCGGGCGCGCGGGGCGGCGGACTCCCTCGCCGACGACAGCTACGGTGACGGGGTGAGAGCCGCGATCAGCCGCCTTGAGCTGCGGTTGGGGGAGGGCTCGCCGGGGGAGGGCGGATGGGCGCCGCCGAGACAGCGCCCGTGAGCCTTCGGAGGGCCTGACGGCCGTACGCCTGCTCGCAGGTCCTCGGCCCCGGGCAGCCCGTGAGCTGCCCTGCGGGTGTCGGCTCGGGTGCGCCTAGTGCCCGTACGTCTGCTCGCAGAGCCTCGCCTCCGGGCTGTCCTTCCGCCAGCCGCCGTACCGCTTGCCGAGGCCGCACACGTCCGGGTTCTTCGGTACCGCCGCCACGTCGGGGATCTCGACGCGCGGCTGCGGCGGCTGCCGGGTCTCGGGACGCGCCGGGTGGGCGGGGTGCTCGGGGTGGGTGCGCGGTGCCTGCTGCCTCGGCGCCGGCTGCTGCGCGGGGGACGGCGGCGCCGCCCGGTGCGTGGCGGGCGCCCCGGGTTTCGCCTCGCGGGACGGGCCGATGAGCTCCAGGGCCTCCCGCGCCGGCGCCTGCACGATCTGCGGCTCGGACCGACCGTCCGGTCGGGGCGCCGCCGGCAGGGACGGCGTCGCCGGTGGACCGGGGGCGGCTGGGCGCTGGACCGTCACACAGCCGGAGAGGGCCGAGACAGCCACGGTGACCAGGAGCGTTGCGGTGGTCGTCGTTCGATGCACCTGCGCCACTCTGCTGCTTACCGCCGGGTTCGGGACAGCGGACAAGCGCAGGTTGCTCCGCACGGGTGATCTCAGGCCCCGTAAGGAGGGCGCGGCACCGCCGGGGGTGACGGCGACGCGGGAGGTGACGTTGGAGGTGGGCCCCGCCGCAGTCGCCGTATGCTGCCGTCGTGTCAGGCACGGGCGAGCGCTAGGGAGACCCACCAGTGAAGGTCGGCTGCATCGGACTCGGCGACATCGCCCAGAAGGCCTACCTGCCGGTGCTGGGCGGCCTCCCCGGCGTCGAACTCCACCTCCAGACCCGGACGCCCGCCACCCTCGCCCGGGTCGCCGACGGCCTCCGCCTCCCCGAGGAACAGCGGCACCAGGATCTCGACGCGCTGCTCGCCGCGGGACTCGACGCGGCCTTCGTGCACGCGCCGACCGTCGTACACCCCGACCTCGTCACGCGGCTGCTGGAGGCGGGCGTACCGACGTATGTCGACAAGCCGCTGGCGTACGAACTCGCCGACTCCGAGCGGCTGGTGGAGCTCGCCGAGGAGCGCGGGGTGTCGCTGGCGGTCGGCTTCAACCGGCGGTTCGCGCCCGGGTACGCGCAGTGCGCCGACCACCCGCGCGAGCTGATCCTCATGCAGAAGAACCGCATCGGGCTGCCGGAGGAGCCGCGCGCGATGATCCTCGACGACTTCATCCACGTCGTCGACACCCTGCGCTTCCTCGCTCCCGGCCCGGTCGACGACGTCACCGTGCGCGCCCGTGTCCAGGACGGTCTGCTGCACCACGTCGTCCTCCAGCTCGCCGGCGACGGCTTCACCGCGCTCGGGGTGATGAACCGGCTCAGCGGTTCGGCCGAGGAGATCCTGGAGGTCTCCGGGCAGGACACCAAGCGTCAGGTCGTCAACCTCGCCGAGGTGATCGACCACAAGGGCCAGCCGACCGTGCGCCGGCGCGGCGACTGGGTGCCGGTGGCCCGGCAGCGCGGCATCGAGCAGGCGGTGCACGCCTTCCTCGACGCCGTGCGCGCGGGCAAGGTGCTCAGCGCCCGGGACGCGCTGGCGACCCATGAGCTGTGCGAGCGGGTGGTACGCGCGGTGCGGGAGCAGGCCGCCTGAGCCGTACGGTCCTCAGCCCCTGTACGACGCACCAGGCGGCCAGGATCAGCAGCGCCGCGTGCGTCGGCCAGTCGCCGTAGCGGACGTACGGGGTGACGCCGGTCGCCAGCGGGACGTCGTAGACCGCCGACGTGCTCGCGTCCGTGGGGAGCCACGCACCGACGCGCTGTCCTTCGGGGCCGTAGACCGCCGACACCCCGGTGAGTGTCGCGTGCACCATCGGGCGGCCTGTCTCGGCGGCGCGCAGGGCGGCCAGCGAGGCGTGCTGCGCAGGCGCCCAGCTGTCCTGGAACGACGACGTCGACGACTGGGCGACCAGCACCTCGGCGCCGGACTCGGCGAGATGGCGGCTCATGTCGGGGAACGCGGACTCGAAGCAGACCATCGGGCCGATCTTCAGCCCGTGCCCGACGTCCATGACCACCTGTTCGCTGCCGCGCCGCCGGTCCTCGCCCGCGGCCTTGCCGACCGAGGTCGCCCAGCCGAGCAGGGAGCGGGCCGGGATGTACTCGCCGAACGGCACGAGCCGCATCTTGTCGTAGCGGTCGCCGGTGAGCCCGTCCGGCCCGACCAGCACGGAACTCTTGTAGATGCCGGGCTTGTCGGAGCGGCGGGCGTCCACGTTGACGAGGATGTCGGCGCCGGTCTCCCGGGAGAGCGTCGCGAGCCGTCCGGCCAGGTCGGGCCGGTCGCCGAGGTCGTATCCGACGCTGCTCTCACCCCAGACGATCAGGTCGACGTCCTGGCCGGCCAGCCGCCGGGTCAGTTGTTCCTCGCGGGCGAAGCGGCTGTCGGGGCCGTCGATGACCCCGGGTTGGACGACCGCGATCCTGACCTGACCGTCCGCGTCGGGGCGCGGTGACCACATCCAGGCCGCGGAGGTGACGGCGGCGGTGGCGACGAGCGCGGCGAGGGCGGGCACGCGGGACCGGGGAAGGAGCACCAGCACGGCGAACGCGACGTTCACCGCCACGATCAGGAAGCTGATCAGCCACACCCCGCCCACCGAGGCCAGCCGCAGAGCGGGCTCCACCTGCCACTGACTGGAGCCGAGCACACCCCACGGCCCGCCGAGCCCCTGCCAGGACCGGACGAGTTCCACCAGCAGCCAGCCCGACGGCAGCACGAAGAACGCGCCGACGATCCGCCGGCCGGCACCGGTGAGGAAGTGCCGGACCAGCCATCCCCAGGGCGCCCACAGCCCGCCGAGCAGGGCCGCGATGACGAGCGTGAAGACATGGAGGCTCGGCAGCAGCCAGTGGTGCATCGCCAGCATGAAGCCGAAGCCGCCCGCCCAGCCGTCGTACGCCGCCCGCTTCCCGGTCGGCGCGGAGCGGGCCAGCACCATCCAGGGGACGAGAGCGACGTAGGCGAACCACCACAGCGACGGCGCCGGGAACGCGAGCACGGGCAGCGCGCCGGCCAGGGCGGCGACCGTGGATCTCCGCCACGGGGTGGTGAGCCAGTGGCCGGGCATCTTCATGCGGCGCCTCCCTACCCCGTGCGTCCCTCCAGTGTGCGTGGTACCGACACCCCGGGGACAGAGGGCATCGGCTCAGTTGATCACGGGCGCGGGCCGGGGGCCGGGAAGACGACGCCACTTCTCCTGCACGACCACCTCGCGCAGCCGCCAGCCGTCGTACGTGCGCAGCAGCCCGAAGGCGTACCGGCCGCCGCAGACGAAGTCGGGCGCGGAGGGTCCCTCGCCGCCGTCGCCGTCCTGCACGAAGCGCATCGGATTGACGTAGTCCGCCTGGACCCTGGCCGTGTCGCCGGTGTCGTGGTCCAGCGTGCCGAAGGTGACGCGCCGGTTGACGATCAGGTGCTGCCGCATGGAGAAGAGGCTCAGGCTCTCCGCGAGCCAGGCGGCGACCTGCCCCGCGTCCCCCTCGACCCCGCCGGCGGACCGGTAGTCCGCGCGGCCGTCCGGGGCGAACAGGCGCCGGTACGCCGCCCAGTCGCCGTCGTCCACGGCCACGGCGTAGTCGGTGATCAGTTCGTCGACGGCCAGTCGGTCCATCACGGTGGCGAGCTCCACACGCTGCGTCATGGGCCGAGTGTTGGGCATGGGACGGGCCGGGCCAAGGGGTGTGCGCGGACAATCGGAGGGCGGGGGGCGCCGGTTGGGGGCATGACGCTCGTCGCGTTGGGCGGGTGGGGCGGTCGGTGGTTGTTGTGGGGCGTCGGTCACCGAGTCGGGTCTTCGAGGACGTCGGTGCGCCAGGCGCTCGACGCCGCCCAGAACCGGTGCTCCGCCGCGTGGGCCGCCAGCCGGGCGTTGCTGGCCCGGGCCTCGGGGCCGTCCGGCAGATGGAACTCCTCGCCGGCGCTCGCGGAACGGGCCTGCATCCCGGTCGCGGAGGCCAGCCTTCGCCGTACGTACCGGTCGAGCGCTGCGGGTACGTCGTCCGACGCGATGTCGGTGAGGCAGTCGCCGAGCACGGCCGCGTCGAGAATGGCCTGCGCCGCGCCCTGCGCCTGGAACGGGACCATGGCGTGGGCGCTGTCGCCGAGCAGCGTCACCCGGCCGTTGTGCCAACGGGGTAGCGGAGTACGGGTGTAGATGCCCCAGCGGTACATCTGCCCGGCACGGGTGAGGACTTGGATCACGCGGTCCTCCCACCCCTCGAACGCCCGCAGTGGTTCGCCCGGTTCGGCCAGCTCGGTCCAGGACTCGTGGGCGGTCCGCGTTCCGAACACGGCCACGACGTTGAGGAGTTCACCCCGGCGCAACCAGTAGTGGACGAAGTGCCGGCCGGGTCCGAGCCATATCCCGGTGTCCGGCAGCTCCAGATCGGCGACCGCGTCGGCCGGAAGCAGGGCGCGGTAGGCGGCCGTTCCCGAGAACACCGCCTCGTCCGCGCTGAAGAGCCACTGCCGGGCGGCGGACCGGATGCCGTCGGCGGCCACCACCAGGTCGGCGCTGAGGCGTTCGCCCTGCGCGGTCGTCACGGTGGCCGACTTGTCGTCCTGGTCGATGCCCACGACCTCCGTGCCCAGCCGTAGCGACCCCGGCGGCACCGCGGCGGCGAGCGCCTGCTGGAGATCGGCCCGATGGACCTGCAGATAGGGCGCGCCGAACTCGTCGTCGACGTCACGTCCCAGCGGGTAACGGCAGATCTCCGTCCCGTCGGACCAGGTACGGAAGCTGAGATGGCCGGGCGGCCCGGACACCGCGGCGACCGCGTCGAGCCGCCCCAGCCGGCGCAGCACCCGCGTCGCGTTCGGGGCGAGTTGGATACCGGCACCCGCCTCGGTGTACCGCGGTGTCTGCTCGACCAGCGTCACCTCGACCGCGGCCCGGCGCAGCGCCAGCGTCGCGGCCAGCCCTCCGATGCCCGCGCCCATGACGATCGCTCGCATGGCACGACGGTAGCGAAGACGTCTCCATCATGACAGGTCAGCGCGGGTTTTCGTAGGACGAACGGCACTGCTCGGGAGCCTTGTTGAAGCCCTGCCCCGGCTCGCAGAATCGCCGTCATGGATCACTCGGAGAAGGTCGATCAGGACGCGGTGCTCAGGGCGCGGACGATGCTGCTGGAGTCGGGCAGGCCGAGCGTCGCGCGGCAGGTCGAGGCGTACCGGGTGCTGTCGGCGGTGAGTCCGCTGACGTATGTTCCGAAACTGGCCGAGGCGCTGGTGTCGTACGGATACGAGCCGGACGTGCGCGATCTGCCGGAGGTGCGGCTGGCGCGGCACGCGGAGGCGGCGGCCGTGGCGCGGCGCATCGACGAAGGGGACCCGCGGCGGACCGAACTGCTGGTCCGGGCACTGGACGCCTGTCAGCACGGCCTCTACGCCTTGGGGCGGCGGGCGGAGGGGTTCGCCGTCTGCGAGGAGATGGCCGCGGCCGGGCGCTGGGGCTTCGAACACGGGCAGGTCAAGAGCCCCGCGTACGGGCACGGACGGCTGGCGACGGTCCTGGCCGAGGAGGGGCGGTACGGCGAGGCGGCCGAGGTCTGCGGGAAGTCGGTCGAGGCGGAGCGGCCGTTGACGCCGGGGGGCAACTGGTTCTGGCCGGTGGTGAAGTGGGTGGCCGCCCTGGATGCCGCCGGACGGCGGGAGCCGGCTCTGGAAGCCTTTGCCGAGCTGGTGGACGTCACCCGGGCGAAAGTCGCGACGGACAGCACCGCGTTGGCGATCCAGGTGTGGCAACTGGTCCATCTGGCACGGATGTCGACGACTGCCGGTCGTCAGGCGGAAGCGGTGGCGGTCCGGCAGGAGGCCCTGGGCCTGCTCACCGAGCTGGACCTCACCGGTGAACGCAAGAGCTGGAGCAACATCCTGTCCTGGTGGGTCACCCTGTTCGCCCTGTCCGGACGCTCGGCCGAGCCCGTCCCGACCGTGCAGGCACCGGGACCCGGGTTCGGCGCGCCCCACCTGGACTGGTCGCCGGACGTCAGGGATGCCTACTTCGAGGGCCTGGGACCGCTGGAGGAACAGGTCGCCGCACTGCGCGAGGACCCGTCCACCCCGCTGCCCGAACTGATCGCCCAGCACCGCAGACTGGTCGTCCGCGCCGCCGTGCACCGGGAGCGTCGCCACCACCGCATCCTCAAGCCACTGCGACCCCTCTTCACCGAGTCGGTGGCCCTTGCCCGCCGTCTCGCTCAACCCGGGGTGCTGGGCGAGGCGTTGACGGACCGGGCCATGTTCTTCGTCGCGGCCAAACAGTACGGCGAGGCGTACGACGACTTCCGCGAAGCCTGCCAGCTGCTCGACGGCTGATCCGGGCGATCAGCGTTCCCCGCGCAGCCGCTCGAACGCCGTCGGCCTCGGGCGGCGGGGCAGGAACTCCCTGATGCGCAGGGCGCATTCCAGCGGGGTGGCCCGGCTGGTGTCGCACTCGATGTCGTAGATCCCATGGGAGTGCACCTGCTCCAGCTGACGTGCCGCGAGCCCGGGCGGCCGGTCGCCGCGCTCGCGCTCGCGGCGCTCCAGCTCCTCCGGCGGGCAGTGCACCCCGACGAGCACCACGTCCCGCGGGACGAACAGGGACAGGCAGTCGCGGAGCCGCCACTCGGCGCTCAGCACATGGTCGACGACGACGTTGTTCCCCGCGGCGGCCATCCCGGCGACCGCGCGGTGGAAACCCTGCCAGGTGCGGTGCAGTACGGTGCCCAGTTCGTCCGGCGCCATCGGAGCGCTCGACCGCATCGCGTGGAACGCGTCGACGGGCAGGTGGAAGTACGGCTCGTCGAGCACCCGCAGCAGTTCGGCCGCGATGCTCGACTTGCCCGAACTGGAAGTGCCGTTCAGGAAGATCACAAGGCCCTGGCGCGGGGGGACGCTGTCGAGGTGCTCCATGGTGTGGATCTTAGGAGGGGTGGGGGTGGGCCATGATGGGCGGATGACTCATGCCGCCCTCTTCCGCCACCAGTTCTGGGGCGAAGGCACTTACGAGCTGGCCATCGAGGTCGGGTCGACGGACGACGCCCGGTTGCAGGCCGTCCTGGACGCGGTGTGGGGCGCGGCGGGGGTGGAGGGCTGCTACGGGCACAAGGACCGGGAGCCGGAGGAACAGGAGACGGCGCCCCGCACGGTCGCCGCGCTGGAGGAGTTCGGCCATCTCCTCGGCCGGGTCCGGCTGCCTTCGGGGGAGCTCGTCGTGTGTGACGTCACGGCGGTGCGGGGTGGTGACGACAGCGGCGACTGGCTGGCGTTCGGAGTACCGCTGTCGGCCCTGCGGCAGGCCGGTGCGGAGTTCGAGGACGGTCCGTACTTCCGGTCCGCCGCGGCCGACGCGTGGCTGGCCGGCATCGGCCGGGACGCCTATCGCGAGGCGTCCTTCAGCCTCGGCCTGATCGGGTGGAGCGTCTCCGGCCTGACGGACGCCGAGACGCTGGGCGGTGTGCTGCCCGAGAAGCGGGGCATGGCGTATCTGCTGCCCAGCGGCGGGGTGCTGCGCTATGGAGCCGTGAACGACTGAGCCGGGCGGCCCGGGTCAGGCCGCCTCGATGACATTGCCGCGGATCGCGGCCGCCCACTCGACCACCAGCAGCTCGTACTCCTCGCGCTCCTGGGTCGACAGCGAACCGCCCGCCCGCAGCCACAGCGCACGGATCTGCTCGTTGACTTCGGCAGCAGACCGCACGGAACCAGGGGCCATGGAATCGGGGGACATGCCGACAAGCCTAGGGGCAAGCACTGACACTGCGCTACCGAACGGCTACGCACAACGTATGTGATTGGTCACGGAGTTCACTGGGCGAACATGTTGAATTCCGTTCGGGTGGAACCGTGTTGTGGCCCCGGAGTGTCAGCCCGCCGACTCCGCCGCGTGCGGGCTGAGCGCGCCGACCGACACCAGCACGATGACCAGGATGCCGAGCGCGATGCGGTACCAGACGAACGGCATGAAGCTCTTGGTCGAGATGAACTTCATGAACCAGGCGATTACGGCATATCCCACCGCGAAGGCGACGATCGTCGCGAAGATCGTCGGCCCCCACTCCACATCGCCGCCCTCCAGCGCGTCCTTGGTCTCGAACAGGCCGGAGGCCAGCACCGCCGGAATGGCGAGGAGGAAGGAGTAGCGGGCCGCGGCCTCGCGGCGGTAGCCCATGAAGAGGCCGCCGCTGATGGTGGCTCCGGAGCGGGAGACGCCCGGGATGAGGGCGCAGGCCTGGCAGAGGCCGAAGATGAGGCCGTCCCGGACGCCGAGGTCCTCCAGGGACTTGCGCTGGGTGGGTGCCCGGTGCTTGCCGCCGCTCTCGTCGCGCGCGGCCATCCGGTCGGCGATGCCGATGACGACGCCGACCACGATCAGCATGGTCGCGGTGATGCGCAGATCGCGGAACGGGCCCTCGATCTGGTCCTTGAGGGTGACGCCGAGCACGCCGATCGGGATCGATCCGACGATCACCAGCCAGCCCATCTGGGCGTCGTGGTCGCTGCGCATCGCCTTGTTCGTCAGTGACCGGAACCAGGCCGAGATGATCCGCCCGATGTCCTTGCGGAAGTAGATCAGCACGGCCGCCTCGGTGCCGATCTGGGTGATCGCCGTGAAGGCCGCGCCCGGGTCCTCCCAGTCGAAGAAGGCCGCCGTCAGCCGCAGATGCGCGCTGGAGGAGACCGGAAGGAACTCTGTGAGCCCCTGGACGAGTCCGAGGATGAGCGATTCAAACCAAGACATGAAGGTACGGAGTCCAAGCGCTGATCGTGGGAGGAGCGACGGGCACACCGAGCCGCCGGGCCGCGGTGATCACAGGTGTGGAGGGCAGCCTAGCGTCCGGCGGTGACAGGCCCGCCACGGGGGCTTCGGGGGAAGGTGGTGACCAGGAGGTGAGAAGACCCCGTGGGCTGGAGTACGACCTGTTGACCGGTCATAGTCCCGCCGCTTAGGTTGCTGCGGAGAGAAAGCGCTTGCTGGTCGGGTGGCAGGCGTCGGCGCCGTCCGCCGTTCGTAAGAGGAGTGCTGATCACGCCCATGTCCCCCCTCACTCCCCTCGACGGGCGCCGTGTCCGCGTGGCCGTCATCGGCACCGGCGCCATCGCGCGCGACTCCCATCTGCCCGCGCTGGCCAAGCTCGCGGAGGAGGGCGAGACCGAGGTGGTCGCCGCCGTCGACATCGATGCCACGTCCGTCGAGGACTTCTGCACGGCGGGCGGCATCCCGCACGCCTACACCGACCTCGACCGCATGCTGCGCGAACAGCGGCCCGACCTGGTCACCATCTGCACCCCGCCCACCCTGCACCGCGAGCAGAGCATCGCCGCGCTGCGCGCCGGGGCCTGGGTCTGGTGCGAGAAGCCGCCGGTGCCGACGCTGGCCGACTATGCCGCGGTGGAGGCGGAGGAGGGTGCGGAGAGCGGTCCATACTCCTCCATCGTTTTCCAGCACCGTTTCGGTTCGGGCACCCGCCATGTCAGCCGGCTGCTCGCCGAGGGGGCCCTCGGCCGACCGCTCGTCGCGCACTGCCAGACCACCTGGTACCGCGACACCGCCTACTACGCCGTGCCCTGGCGCGGCCGCTGGGCGACCGAGGGCGGCGGCCCGGCCATGGGCCACGGCATCCACCAGATGGACCTCATGCTGGAGCTGCTGGGCCCGTGGAGCGAGGTGCGCGCCATGGCCGCGCGGCTGGTGCACGACGTGGAGACCGAGGACGTCTCCACCGCCCTGGTCCGCTTCGAGAACGGCGCCATGGCCACGATCGTGAACAGCGTCCTGAGCCCCGACGAGGTCAGCCGCATCCGCATCGACTGCGAGCGCGCGACCGTGGAGCTCACCCATCTGTACGGCCACTCCAACGCGAACTGGCACATCACCCCGGCCGTGGGCGTGCCGGGCGACGAGGCCGCCGCCTGGCGGGACTTCGGCCCGGACGTGCCCAGTTCGCACCTGGAGCAGCTGCGTGAACTCGTCGTCAGCATGCGGGCCGGCGAACGCCCGCGCAGCAGCGGCGCCGACGGCCGCACCAGCCTGGAACTGGTCGCCGCGCTCTACAAGTCGGCGTTCACGGACGTCACGGTGAAGGCGGGCGAGATCGGCCCCGGCGACCCGTTCTACACGGCCATGCACGGCGACGCCCCCGGCTGGGCCCCGGCCGCCACCGCCCCTGCCGTCGGCGAGGGGGTGCCCGCATGAGCGCGCTGCGCATCGTCCACGCGCACGGCGACCGCATCACCGTCACCGACCCCGCCACCGGCGTCGAGCTGCTCGCGTACGTCTACCGCCCGGAGGCGGCCTGGGAGGCCCCCAAGCCGTACATCCACCCGCTGCGGACCCTGGCCGGGGACGTCGTCACCGACTACCGCCCGAACGACCACCGCTGGCACAAGGGCCTGTCCCTGACCGCGTCCCATGTCTCGGGCGCCAACCTGTGGGGCGGCAACTCCTACGTGCACGGCGAGGGGTACCTCGAACTCCCCAAGCGGGTCGGCTCGATGGCCCACGTCGCCTTCGACGAGGTCGCCGCGCACGACGACCGCGTCGTCATCGCCGAGCGCCTCACCTGGCACCCCTACAGCGGCGAGCTGTGGGCCGACGAGCGGCGCCGGATCGAGATCCACGACGTCGACCCCGAGTCCGGCTCGTGGGCGCTGACCTGGACGAGCGCCATCACCAACCGGCGCGACGAGCCGCTGGTCCTCGGCAGTCCGACCACCGCCGGACGTGAACTCGCCGGGTACACCGGCCTGTTCTGGCGCGGGCCGCGCGCCTTCCGCGACGGCCGGATCACCGCCCCCGACGCCGAGGGCCCCGGTCTGCTCGGCGCCCAGGCCCCCTGGCTGGCCTTCTCCGGCGAGCACGACGGCACCGACGGCCACGCCACCCTCGTCTTCGAGCACGCCCCCGAGAACGACCACCTCGGCACCCAGGGCGCCCACCCCGCCCACTGGTTCGTCCGCAACGACCCGTTCGCCGGCGTGGCCCCCTCCTGGGCCTTCTACGACGAACTCGAACTCGCCCCCGGCGCCACCCTCACCCGCCGCTACCGCGTCGTCGTCGCCGACGGCGCCTGGGAGCGCGAGGAAATCGCCAAGTACCTGCGTTCCCACCCCTGGTGACCTCCTACGAAGGGCTCCCCGGCGGGGTCGCCGTGTCGCACCTGTGCGTCTACGACTGGCCCGCCGCCGACGGCCTGCACGGCGGAACGCCCCATCTGCACCTGGCCTGTTCGGAGGCGTACGTCGTCACCGGCGGCCGGGGTGCCGTGCAGACCCTCACGACAGCCGGGTACGAGGTCACGCCCCTCGTACCCGGCACGGTCGCCCGGTTCACGCCGGGCACCATCCACCGGCTGGTCAACGAGGGCGGGCTGCGGATCACCGTCCTCATGCAGAACAGCGGGCTGCCGGAGGCGGGCGACGCGGTGCTGACGCTGCCCCCGGAGTACCTGACCGACCCGGAGACGTACGCCGCCGCGACCACGATCCCGGCGGACGCGCCCGAGCCGGAGCGGGAGCGGATCGCCCGGGCCCGGCGCGACCTCGCCCTGGAGGGGTACCGGCGGCTGCGCGAGGCGGACGGCCCCGAGGCGCTGGCCGCCTTCCACCGGGCCGCGGCCGCCCTCGTACGGCCTCGGCTCGCCGCATGGCGAGAGCGCTGGCGTGCCGGTGCCGCTGCCGCCGCGGCGGCGACGGAGGAACAGCTCGACCGCCTCGAGCAGGGCGACGTCTCCCACCTCGCTGACGCCGTCGTGCGGTCCGAACAGCCCTCGGAACGCGGGAAGTTCGGGATGTGCGGGCGGCTGGACGTCTACCGGGGCGGCTGAGGATCCCGGTCCGTCGCGACATCGGCGGTGGTCGCGTCTAGCCTGGAGTCATGGCGACGGTGCAGGTGGGCGGCGTGGAGATCGCCTACGACCGCGTCGGCCAGGGACCTTTGCTGGTCCTCGCGCACGGCGCCGGGGACGCCGCGCGGATATGGCGGCCGCAGCTGACCGGCCTGGCCCACGAGTTCACGGTCGTGGCATGGGACGAGCCGGGCGCCGGACGCTCCTCCGACCTGCCGGCCGGCTTCACCCTCGCCGACTACGCCCTCTGCCTCGCCGCGGTGATCGAGGACGTGGGACTCGGCCCGGCCCACGTCGGCGGGCTCTCCTGGGGCGGAACGGTCGCGCTGGAGCTGTACCGGCACCGTCCGGAGCTGGTCAGGACCCTGCTGCTGGCCGACACCTACGCCGGCTGGAAGGGCTCGCTGCCGCCCGAGGAGGTGGCCCGCCGGGTGGCAGGGGCACGACGGATGCTCGACGTGCCGCCCGAGGACTTCGCCCCGACGCTGCCGGAACTCTTCGCCGGGGAGCCGCCCGCCGAGTACGTGCCGCTGCTCGACTCGATGGCACAGGACGTGCGCCAGGCCACCATGAGGGCCCAGCTGCGCCTGATGGCCGAGGCGGACCAACGGGACCTGCTGCCCCTGATCGGGGTGCCGACGCTGCTGCTGTGGGGCGAACTCGACGCCCGGTCGCCGCTGGAGGTCGCCCGTGCCTTCGAGGCGTCGATCCCGGACGCGCAGCTCGTGGTGCTTCCCGGCGCGGGGCACGTCAGCAACCTCCAGGCACCCGAGGCCTTCAACCAGGCCGTCCGCGCGTTCTGCCGCGCACACCGCTGACCGGTCGCGGCCTCACGCCGCCGTCGGCCCCGCCACCGTCCAGCCCGGAACCTGCGGATGGGCGCTCAGGTCCTCGTGGCGCACGGCGTCGCCGCAGGCCTGGCAGACGACGACCGGGAGCAGTTCGTTGCCGCAGGCGTGCTCGACGACCATCGGCCGGTCGTCGTCCGCGCGCAGATGCCGGTCGCCCCAGGCCATGAGGGTCACCAGGACCGGTTCCAGCTCCAGGCCCGCCTGGGTGGGCCGGTACTCGAAGCGCTGCGGCCGCTCGCTGTAGGCGCGCTTCGTCAGGATCCCGGCGTCGACGAGCCGGCGCAGGCGGGTGGCGAGGATGTCGCGCGGGGCGCCGATGTTGCGCACCAGCTGGTCGAAGCGGCCGTTGCCGAGGCACACCTCGCGCAGGACGAGCAGCGAGTACTTCTCGCCGACGAGCGCCAGGGCGTCGGCGATGGAACAGGGGCGCGGGTCTTTGGTGGCGGCCATGAGCCCGATTCTAGGGGAGGGTTTGATTTTCCAACCCGCAGAGCTATGGTGAGTTTGGATTTCCTACTGACCAGTAGCTGTCTGGTGACCGCGGAGGCCGCACCATGCGTGACGCAGTGATCGTCGAAGCCGTACGCACCCCCATAGGCAAGGGCAAGCCGAACGGCTCCCTCGCGCACGTCCACCCCGTCGAGCTCCTCGCCCACACCCTGCGCACCCTCGTGGAGCGCTCCGGCGTCGACCCGGCGCTGATCGACGACGTCATCGGCGGCACCGTCGACCAGGTCGGCGAGCAGGCCATGAACACCACCCGTTACGCCGTCCTGTCGGCGGGCTTCCCGGAGACGGTCCCGGCGACCACCGTGGACCGCCAGTGCGGCTCCTCCCAGCAGGCCGTGCACTTCGCCGCGCAGGGCGTGATGTCGGGGGCGTACGACCTCGTCGTCGCCTGTGGCGTGGAGTCGATGAGCCGGGTGCCGATGTGGTCCAACGTGCCGCCCGGCGCCGACCCCTTCGGCCCGGGCGTGGCCGAGCGGTACCCCGAGGGCCTCGTCCCGCAGGGCATCAGCGCCGAGCTCATCGCGGCCAAGTGGTCCATCACGCGCGAGCAGATGGACGCCTTCGCGGTGTCCTCGCACCGCAAGGCGGCCGAGGCGTGGAGCGCGGGCCTCTTCGACGCGGAGGTGGCTCCGCTGGACGGGGTCGCGCGGGACGAGTGCGTACGGCCGTCCAGCACGGCTGAGGTGCTCGGGGGGCTCAAGCCGGCCTACTACGACCCCGGGTTCGCCGAGCGGTTCCCGCAGATCGAGTGGAACGTGACGGCGGGGAACGCGAGCCCGATCAATGACGGGGCGTCGGCCGTGTTGATCACGTCCAGTGAGACGGCTGCTCGTCTCGGGTTGCGGCCGTTGGCGCGGTTGCACAGTTTCGCGGTCACGGGGTCCGATCCGCTGCTGATGCTCACCGGCGTCATCCCGGCCACGGAGAAGGTGCTGCGGCGGGCCTCACTGGCGCTGGACGACATCGATCTGTTCGAGGTCAACGAGGCGTTCTCCAGCGTGGTGTTGGCTTGGCAGCAGGAGACCGGGGCGGATCTGGGCAAGGTCAATGTGCACGGGGGTGCTATCGCGATCGGGCATCCGTTGGGGGCGAGCGGTACGCGGCTGACGACGACGTTGGTGCATGCGATGCGGGAGCGGGGCGCGCGGTACGCGTTGCAGACCATGTGTGAGGCGGGTGGGCTCGCCAACGCCATGGTGCTTGAGGCTGTTTGAGCGGCTGATCGCCGGTGGGGGCTTGTCGCGCAGTTCCCCGCGCCCCTGGGGGGCGTTGTACTTACCGGCGCTGCAAATGGTGGCGCTTGCGCCAGGCCACCGCCGCGCCCACCAGCGCCGGCACCGCGATCGCCGCCATCGCGATCAAGAACGCCGGGGACGTCGGTGTCGAAGCGCGTGACCCCGCCACCACGTACGCCGCCGTGTTCGGGATCGAACCCAGTGCCGTCGCCAGGAGGAACGGGACGTAGCCCATGCGGGAGACGGCGGCGCAGTAGTTCGCGGCGGCGAAGGGGACGCCCGGGAAGAGGCGGATCGCCAGCATCGAGCGGAAGCCGTGGCGGCTGAGCTGGCTGTCGGCGCCCTGGAGCAGACGGCCACGCAGCAAGGGGCGGAGGGCGTCCTGGCCGAGTACCCGGCCCAGGGCGAAGGCTATGCCGGCGCCCAGCACCGTGCCCGCGAGGGCGGCGCCGATGCCCAGCTGGGAGCCGAAGAGCGCGCCGGCCGCGAGGTTCAGCAGCGGGCGCGGTACGAACGCCACCGCGCACAGGCCGTACGCCCCCGCGAAGACCATCGCAGCGGCCGCCCCGCTCAGCTGGGGTGGCCAGCCGTCCGCCAGCAGCCGCTGTGGCTCGAAGAGCAGCACGGTCGACGCGGCCGCCACGAGCAGTGCGACGAGGAGGGAGAGCCGCGACCAGGGCGAGAGCAGCACTCTCGTCCAGCGGGCGGCGAGACCTGCCGGGACCGGTGCGGTGAGCGCGAGCTCCGTGGCGGTGGCCGGGGGAGTGGCCGTGGCGGTGCCCCCAGAGCGGGTGGTGGCATCGAGCATCCGGTGACACTAACCGACCGATGTGTGTGATCGCCGTATGGTTCGTCTCATGAGCGTCACAGGTGTGGGATCTCCCTCACTTCCGCGCAGCCCTCTCGCCGACACCGTGCTGGACCGGCTCACGGTCGTCTACGGGGCCGCGGCCGACCCCGCGCGGGCCGAGTCCATGCGGGCGTACATGAAGGACGTGGCCCCCTTCCTCGGCCTCACCACCCCCGTGCGCCGCGCCCTGTCCCGCACCGTCGTGGAGGGCACGCCCCGCCCCGACGAGACCGACTGCACGGCGATCGCGCTGCGCTGCTGGCGGCTGCCCGAGCGCGAGTACCAGTACTTCGCCGTCGACTATCTGCGCCGCCACGCGCGCGTGCTGTCGTCCGGCTTCCTGCCCGTGACCCGGCACCTGGTCTCCACGGTCCCCTGGTGGGACACCGTGGACCTGCTGGCCGCGCACGTCGTCGGCGCCCTCGTCGGGGCCGACCCGGCGCTGAAGGCGGACATGGACGCCTGGATCGTCGACGACGACCTGTGGATCGCCCGCACCGCGCTCCTCCACCAGCTCCGCTACAAGGAACGCACCGACACCGAACGCCTCTTCACCTACTGCCTCCACCAGTCCGGGCACCCCGACTTCTTCATCCGCAAGGCCATCGGCTGGGCGCTGCGCGAGTACGCCAAGACCGACCCGGAGGCCGTACGGGGCTTCCTCGCGCGGGAGAAGGGCCGCTTCGCGCCGCTGTCGGTGCGGGAGGCGCTGAAGAACATCGGGGCGTGAAAAACCGTTCGACGCCGGGCGAACCGTCGGCAATGATCGACCCCATGTTCCGGCACGCCTTCCTCCTCGCAGCATCCGCAGTCGCGGATGCGCCGAAGGCTGCCGTTCCCGTCTTTCTGACAGCCGTCGACGGCGCCCGAAGCTGACCCTCTCCGGATCGTCCGGCGGACCCCGCAGGGGGAGGGTCGGCAAGTCCTTGGGGTCCCCGCTTTCCTGACGAAGAGACTTCGAGGTACAGCCATGCCCAAGACGGCATACGTGCGCACCAAACCGCATCTGAACATCGGCACCATGGGTCATGTCGACCACGGCAAGACCACCCTGACCGCCGCCATCACCAAGGTCCTCGCCGACCGCGGCGCCGGCACCTTCGTCCCGTTCGACCGCATCGACCGGGCCCCGGAGGAGGCGGCGCGCGGCATCACCATCAACATCGCGCACGTCGAGTACGAGACCGACACCCGGCACTACGCCCACGTGGACATGCCGGGCCACGCCGACTACGTCAAGAACATGGTCACCGGCGCCGCGCAGCTCGACGGGGCGATCCTCGTCGTCTCCGCGCTCGACGGGATCATGCCGCAGACCGCCGAACACGTCCTGCTCGCCCGGCAGGTGGGCGTCGACCACATCGTCGTCGCCCTCAACAAGGCCGACGCGGGCGACGAGGAGCTCATCGACCTCGTCGAGCTGGAGGTCCGCGACCTGCTCACCTCGCAGGGCTACGGCGGGGACACGGTCCCTGTCGTACGGGTCTCCGGGCTCAAGGCGCTGGAGGGCGACCCGCGGTGGACGGCGTCCATCGAGGCGCTGCTCGACGCGGTGGACACGTATGTGCCCATGCCGGAGCGGTACTTGGACGCGCCGTTCCTGCTGCCCGTCGAGAACGTGCTCACCATCACCGGCCGGGGGACGGTGGTCACCGGTGCGGTCGAGCGGGGGACCGTGAAGGTCGGTGACCGGGTTGAAGTGCTCGGCGCCTCCGTGGACACCGTGGTCACCGGGCTCGAGACCTTCGGCAAGCCCATGGAGGAGGCGCAGGCCGGGGACAACGTGGCCTTGCTGCTGCGGGGTGTTCCACGGGACGCCGTGCGGCGCGGGCATGTGGTCGCCGCGCCCGGTTCCGTCGAGCCGCGGCGGCGGTTCTCGGCTCAGGTGTACGTCCTGTCCTCGCGTGAGGGCGGGCGTACGACGCCGGTCGCGACGGGGTATCGGCCGCAGTTCTACATCCGGACCGCGGATGTGGTGGGCGATGTGGACCTGGGTGAGGTGGGCTTTGCCCGGCCCGGGGAGACGGTTTCGATGACCGTTGAGCTGGGGCGGGACGTGCCGCTTGAGCCGGGGCTCGGGTTCGCCATTCGCGAGGGTGGTCGGACTGTGGGTGCGGGGACAGTGACAGCCGTTGTGTGAGGGGGGCTGAGGTGTGTGGGGGACTGCGGGCCGGTTGTGGCTGGTCGCGCAGTTCCCCGCGCCCCTGACGGGCATCCAGCGCAGGCACAATTGCAAGATGACCGAGTCGCTCCCCGTCGCCCGTGCCGTCGATCATGGGTTTGCCAAGCTCATGCCCGACGTCGATCGCGAACGGGCCTGGCTGCTCACCGTGGACGGGGCGCCTCAGTCGTACGTCGATCTGGACGAGCCGACGCACCTCGAGTTCGAGTACGCGCGTCGGCTCGGCCATGTCCTGGATCTGGTGGCCGATCCCGGAAAGCCGCTGGACGTGCTGCACCTCGGTGGAGGCGCGCTGACCCTGCCCCGGTACGTGGCCGCCACCCGGCCAGGCTCCCGGCAGGACGTCGTCGAGGCCGATCAGGGGCTGCTGGAGCTCGTCGTGGAGCATCTGCCGCTGCCCGACGGCTCCGGCACCGCGCTGCACGCCGCCGACGCGCGTACGTGGCTGGAGAAAGCGCCCAGTGACTCCGCGGACGTGCTCGTCGCCGATGTCTTCGGGGGCTCGCGGGTGCCCGCGCATCTGACCTCCGTGGAGTATGCGCGGGAGGCGGGGCGCGTGCTGCGGGACGGGGGCGTCTACCTGGCCAACCTCGCCGACGCCGCGCCCTTCGCGTTCCTGCGGTCCCAACTGGCGACCCTGGGCACGGCCTTCGAGGAGCTCGCGCTCATCGCCGAGCCGGCGGTGCTGCGCGGGCGGCGGTTCGGGAACGCCGTGGTCGTCGCCGCCCGGCAGCCCCTCGACACCGCCGCGCTGGCCCGGCGCACCGCCGCGGACGCCTTCCCGGCCCGGGTCGAGCACGGGGACGCCCTGCGGACGTTCACGGGCGTCGCGCGGCCGGTGCGGGACGAGGACGCGGTGCCGTCACCCGAGCCCCCCGACGGCACGTTCGGCATCGGCTGAGTCCGAGCCGGCGTGCTGCGCCCTCACCGTCCTGCCGCCGGTCCGGCGCAGATTGCGTACGTCCGGTACGCACAGCACCGCCGCCGTCACCAGCACGACCAGCGCCGCGCAGCCCCACAGGGCCGGGGAGCGGCCGAACGCCGACTCCGCCGGGCCGGCCAGCGCCGTCGCCGGCGGCACCATGGCGACCGAGCCGAACCAGTCGTACGCCGAGACCCGGGACAGCTTCTCCTCCGGGATCTCCTGGTGGAGCGCGGTCATCCAGCTCACGCTGAAGACCTCCACCGTCACGCCGGTGCAGAGCATCACCGCGCACAGCACCGGGACCGACGTCGGGATCGCGAGGGCGGCCGAGGGGAGGGCCAGGGGGAAGACGCAGAGCGTTCCGGCGAGGAGCAGGCGGTGCGGTTTCCAGCGGGTCATCAGCAGAGCCCCGCCGACCGTGCCCGCGCCGAAGAAGCCCAGGGCCAGACCCCAGGGTCCCGCCCCGCCCAGATGGTCCCGGGCGACGAGCGGACCGTAGACCGCGTCGGCCGCCGCCACGACGGCGTTCGCGATCGAGAACTGGACGACGATGCCCCACAGCCAGGGCCGGCCTATGAACTCCCGCCAGCCCTCTCGGAGATCGGACAGCAGCCCGCTGCCCGGGGCGCGCGGCGGGATGTGACTCACGTCCAGGAACGAGCGCAGCGCCCCGGCCACGGCGAACGCCAGCGCGTCCGCCGCCAGGACCCAGCCCGGACCGATCACGGCGACCATCGCACCGCCGAGGGCGGCGCCGCCCAGGGCCGCGCCCTGCATCGCCATCCGGAACACCGCGAACGCCCGGCCGGCCTGCTCGCCCGAGACCGAGGACATCAGCATGCCCTCGGCGGCCGGGCCGAAGAACGCCTGCCCGGTGCCGCCCAGCGCGGTCAGCAGCATCATCTGCCACAGCCGCGGTTCGCCGACGAGGACGAGGAGGGCGAACAGGCCCTGGGAGGCGCAGTTCAGGGCGTTGGCCGCGACCATCACCCGGTGCCGGGGCAGCCGGTCCGCCACCGCCCCGCCGATCAGCAGGAACACCACCAGCGGCAGCGTCCGCGCGGCCGCCACCAGACCCACGTCACCGCCGCTGCCGCCGCTCTCCAGCACGGCGAACGCGGCGGCGATCAGCGCGCCCTGGCTGCCGAGGTTGGTGATGAACGCGGCGGAGGTCAGCAGCGTGTAGTTGCGGCCTGCCCAGTTGGGTGTGCGGCGGCGTGCGGAGGCGTCGGCGGAGGTCACCGGCCGACTATCCCCGCCCCGGCGCTCACCTGCCAAACGAATTCCGGCCGGTTCCCTCCGGTCAGCCCGTGGGCTCGCCGTGCAGCCGTACCGTGCCGAGGATCTTCATGATGGTGGCGTCCGGCAGCTCGTCCTTCACGCCCGTGGCGCCGTAGAGGCTGAACGCCACGAAGTCACCCGTGGAGTTCTTGAAGCCGAACGTGACCGCCTTGCCGTCGGTCGCGCACTTGCCCTTGCGGGGCGTGTTCTTGGAGCGGGCCCAGGCGATGCTGCCCTCGACGCCCGACGTGGTCGTGAACGCCTTGGCCTTCTCGTCGAACGTGATGCTCTTCTTGTCCGGCTGCGTGTAGCCGCCGTACACCCACCACGGCACCTGGTTGACCGCGACCTCGTCGGTGTCCTTGGCGCCGTTCGCGCCCTTGGTGCCCGCGGTGGCGAGGGCGGTGTCGTCGGTGCGACCGTCCTTGTCGTCGTCGGAGGTGCACCACTTCTCCTTGAGGTACGCCGGTGCCGACATGGTGATGATGGGCTTGTCGCCGGCCTTGGCGTCGTCCTTCTCGAAGCCGATGAGCATGCCCGGCGACTCGACCTTCCAGTCGGCCGGTACGTCGAAGGCGGTGCCCCACTTGGGATTGATGACGACCTTCCAGCCGGGGATCGTCGCCTTCTCCGCCTCCCCGCCGCGCGGATTGTCGTCCGAGCCCGAGGCGGAGGCGCTCGGGTCCGTGGCGTCGGACTTGGACGGGGCCGCCGTCTGGCCGCCCTTGCCGGAGCCGCCGCCGGCCTCGTCGTCCTTGCCGCCGCCGAGCACCAGGAACCCGGTGACACCGGCGGCCACCACGACCGCGAGGGCCGCGACGATCGCGGTCACCTTCGTACGGTTGCCGCCCCCGCCGCTGCTGCCGCCCTGCGCGGGCTGCACAGCGCCCGGCGTGTCCCACTGCGTCGGCGGCTGCGGCGGCTGCTGCGCGTAGGGGTTGTGCTGCTGATAGCCGGGCTGCTGGTACGGATTGGGTTGCTGGTATCCCGGCTGCTGGTACGGGTTGCTCTGGTCCTGCGGGTTCTGCTCGCCCCCGGGCGGCTGCTGTCCTGGCCACATGGGAGGCCACCTTAGTGGCGCCCGTGCATCGACTCGGTCACCGACCCTTGTCAGGTACGTAGCAGCTCTGGCCAGCAAACGCTACTCGTGGGTAACATGCTCGTCATGAGCGCAGACCAGATGTCCATCGGCGAGATGCTTGCCGCCACGGTGCCCATGGCCCGGACCCTGAACCTCGAGTTCCTGGAGACCACCCCGGAGAAGGCCGTGGTCTCCCTTCCGGACCAGGGCGAGTTCCACAATCACGTGGGCGGGCCGCACGCCGGGGCGATGTTCACGCTCGGGGAGTCCGCCAGCGGCGCGATCGTCCTCGCCGCGTTCGGGGAGCAGCTCTCGCGCGCCGTGCCGCTCGCGGTCAGCGCCGAGATCGCCTACAAGAAGCTGGCCATGGGGCCCGTGACGGCCACCGCGACGCTCGGCCGTCCCGCCGCCGACGTCGTCGCCGAGCTGGACGCGGGGGAGCGCCCCGAGTTCCCGGTCGCGATCGAGATCCGGCGCGGCGACGGTGCGGTGACGGGTGAGATGACCGTGCTGTGGACGCTGCGTCCCAACAGCTGAACTGCGTCCCCGTAGTCGAGAGAAGGGGCGGACCTGCGCGACGGCGCCGGTCCGCCCCTTTCGCATGCGCACCCGGTGGGAGCGGTGCGAAGGTTGGAGATTTCGTGTGCCAACCACCCCTGCTCGCACACAACTTGACGTCTCCCCGCCTCCATGGGTTCGAATGCGGGTGCGGATACCGCCGGTAACTTATCTGAATTCACGGCGTTTTGAACTTCGGTCACTCGAACTTCTTGTTTCCTATGATTCATATGTGCGAAAGTGAGCGCCCCCTGGTGATCGCTCAGTAGCTGACGCGGCATAGGTATGCACCAATCAGGCACCTGCTTTTCCGACGTACGTGTTTTCCCCGCGCGTCCGCGGCTTGGAAGGAAATGGTTCCGTGCAATCCCCTTACCCCCCACGACCCCCCTACCCGCCACGCCCAGGAGCGAGCCCCGGGGAGTCCGACCGCAATCTCGTCGCGCAATTGGGCGGAGCCGAGGGCGGCGCCCGCGCGGTCGCCCTGCTGCTGGCCCGGCACTGGCGGGCGACGCATGACTACGCGGTCATCTGCCTGGCCTCGTCGTCCGGTTCGGCCGAACTCGTGGCCGCCGCGGCGTTCCACCAGGTCTTCGGCCGCGCGACCGGCGGTGCCGTACGTCCCCAGCTCCTGGCCGCCGTGCGGGAGACGGTGAAGGAGTGGGCCGCCGAGGACCGTATTTCCGCGGCTCTGCCGGAACTGGGCAAGCCGACCGGAGGGCGTGGACTGCGTGCGGCGCGCGGGGTCACATCCGAAAGGCGAAAGCTCGCCGAGCGGGCATTCCAGGCGCTTCCCGGAGCCTCCCAATGCCTGTTGTGGCACATCGAGGTCGAGGCCGAGCCCATATCCGTACCGGCCGGTCTGTTGGGTGTGGACGCAGCCCGTGCGGCGGACGCGCTGGAACAGGCCCGCGAGCAATTCCGGCAGGGCTGCGTCCGCGCCCACCGGGAACTCGCGCCCTCCAAGGAATGCCGCTTCTACAACCGCCTCCTCGACGTCCCGATCCGCCGCGGCGGCGCCTTGCTGCCCGATGTCCAGCAGCATCTGATGGAGTGCCGCTACTGCCGGCACGCCGCCGAGCAACTGAGCCATTTCGACGGCGGACTGGAGGTGCTGCTCGCCGAGACCGTGCTCGGCTGGGGCGCCCGGCGCTATCTCGACTCCCGTCCGGGCCGCGGCGGCACCAGCCAGTCGCCGGTCGTCCGCCCGCGCGGCGGCCGGCACCGCCCCGCACCGGCCCGGCGCCGCGTCGCACCGCGCCGGCAGGCGAAGGCCGTCGCCGTGGTCGGCTTGACCTCGCTGGCCCTGCTCGCGACCGTGCTCGCCGCCCGCGGCTGGTCCACCGACAACGGTGTCCCCGAACCGAGCGCCACCTGGGGCGCCCCCAGCGGCCAGGACACCAACCCCTCGGTGCGGCCGGGACCCGTGAGCTCCCCCTCGGCCGCCTCCGCCACCGACCCCGTGGAGATCGGACACGGCAGACTCCGCAACCTCACCACCGACCTCTGCCTCGACCTGCACGGCGGCACGGCCGCGGACGGTGCCGCGGCGATCCTCGTCGCCTGCTCCACGGCCGTGTCGCAGCAGTGGTCGTACCAGTACGACGGCCTGCTGCGCAGCCTCGCCGACCCCAGGTTCTGCCTCGACTCCGATCCCGGGAAGCGCTCGGTGGTCCTGGCCGGCTGCCTGGTGCATGCCGGGGAGGTGCAGTTCGACCTCACGGTCCGCGGCGAGATCCTGCTGCGCTGGCACAAGGGCCGCGCTCTCGCCGGCGAGGACGGGAAGGTAGTGGTCGTCGACCGGGACGGCGCCGAGGGCCGGCGGTGGGTGCTGGAGACGACGGACTCCGCGGCGACGGGGGAGCCGCGGAAGAAGAGCGGGGCGGGAGAGAAGGGGGACAAGGCGGCGCCGGAGGGGGAGAAGGGCGACGGTCTCCTTCCTGCCGTGCCGTCACCGCGGCTGCCCGTCGCACCTCCCAGCGGGGGCCGGCCCCAGGGTGGCGACCGCGAACCCTACGAGACGCGCGTGGCGCAGGTCGATCACCGGCAGGAGCTGGAGGGCGAGGGGGTTTTCCAGGCGCCGGTGGAGGTGCCCGCCGTGGTGTCCGACAAGGTGGGAGCCGTCGTCGCGTCTCTCGGTTCCGTCCTTCGCTGATCATGAGGACCGTCCCCTCGGGGGCGGTCCTTGTTCATTTCATTGACACGAGTCACCAGCGGTCATAGTTTTCCCGCCGCGTCCCAGGCGTTTCTGACCCCGCGTCAAGTCCCTTTTGTCGCACCGTGCGTTCAGATACCGAAGGAGTGACGGCACATGACCCACCCCGTCTCCCGGCGTTCCACCCTGCGGCTGCTGGGCGGAGCGATCACCGTCGCCGCGGCGGCCACCGGCGGACTCGCACTCCCCGCCCATGCCGGGGGCAGACCCGGCCACGGCGCCGGGCCCCGCGTCGAACGACTCCTCGCCAAGCTCACCCTCGACGAGAAGATCTCCCTCCTGCACGGCGCCACCGACCCCGCCTCCCTCGGGCAGGCCGGCTATGTCGCGGGCGTCGCACGCCTCGGCATCCCCCCGCTGCGCCTCGCCGACGGCCCCGCCGGCGTCCGCGTGACCCGGCACGCCACCGCCCTGCCCGCCCCCGTGCTGCTGGCCTCCGCCTTCGACCCGGAACTGGCCCGCCGCTACGGCCGCGTCATCGGCCACGAGGGCCGCGCCCTCGGCCAGGACGTCCTGCTCTCCCCGATGGTCAACGTGATCCGCACCCCGTACGCGGGCCGCAACTTCGAGACCTTCAGCGAGGACCCGCTGCTCTCCGCCGACCTGGTCGCCGCCGAGATCGAGGGCATCCAGGCCGAGGGCCTCGTCGCGACCGTCAAGCACTACGCCCTGAACAACCAGGAGAAGGACCGCATGTCCATCGACGTGCGGGTCGGCGAACAGACCCTCCACGAGGTCGAGCTGCGCGGCTTCGAGGCGGCCGTCGGCAGCGGCACCGGCGCGGTGATGGGCGCGTACAACAAGGTCAACGGCACCTTCGCCTGCGAGAACAGGACACTCCTCACCGACGTCCTGCGCGGGCGCTGGGGCTTCGACGGCTGGGTGATGACCGACTGGTTCGCCGCCCACAGCACCCGCGAGGCCCTCGCCGCGGGCCTCGACATGGAGATGCCGGACGGCACGTACTTCGGTACGGCGCTGAAGACGGCCGTCCGCAACCGCAGCGTGCCCGAGCACCACGTCGACCGGTCCGTACGCCGCATCCTCACGGTCATGGACCGCTTCGGCCTCCTCGACGGCACCGCCCCGGTCCGCCCGGAACGCGACGCGAAGGCGGGCGCGGCCGTCGCCCTGGAGGTCGCCAAGGCCGGCGCGACCCTGCTGCGCAACGAGCGCGGCACCCTGCCCCTGACCACCGACAGCATCGCCGTCATCGGCCCGACCGGCTCCCTGCCCTTCGTCAGCGGCGGCGGCAGCGCCCATGTCGTCCCCGACCACGCCGACAGCCCCCTCGACGTCCTCAAGTCCCGCGCGAAGAAGGTGACTTACGCCCTGGGCGAGGATCTCTACGGCAAACCGATCCCCGCGTCCGCGTTCAGCCCCGCCCTCGACAGCGACGGCCGTCAGGTCGCCGCGGGCGAGACGTGGACGTACGACGGCACGCTCACCGTCTCCGACGCCGACGAGTGGACCTTCGTCCTCCACTTCACCGGCGCGCCCGCCTCCCGGCCCAAGGTGCTCCTCGACGGCGAGGACCTCTTCCCGGTGCTGCCCGGCTACGGCGAGTACTTCGCGGGCGGTCTGGTCTCCGCCGCGCCCGACGGACTGCTCGTGCGCCGCAGGACGCTGCAACTGGCCAAGGGCGCACACACGTTGAAGATCACCGCACAGGGCGGCGGCACCGGACAGACCTTCCGCTTGCGCCGGGTCACCGGGGCGACCCGGGCCGCGGACGTGGCTGAGGCGGTCGCGGCGGCGAAGGCCGCCCGCCAGGTCGTCCTGTTCGCCTACGAGGACGCCACCGAGGGCCAGGACCGCACCACGATCGCCCTCCCCGGCCACCAGGCCCGGCTCATCGAGGCCGTCACGGCCGCCAACCCGCGCACCACCGTCGTCCTCAACACCTCCTCCGCCACGTCGATGCCCTGGCTGGAGAGCACGGGAGCCGTGCTCCAGATGTACTACCCGGGCCAGCAGGGCGCGGCCGCCACCGCCGCCGTCCTGTTCGGCGACACCGACCCCGGCGGCCGGCTCACCCAGTCCTTCCCGACCGACGACGACCACCACCCGGTCGCCGGTGACCCACGCCGCTACCCGGGCGTGGACGGCGTCGAGGAGTACTCGGAAGGCATCCACGTCGGCTACCGCTGGTACGCCGCCGAGGGCGTACGGCCTCTCTTCCCCTTCGGCCACGGCCTCTCGTACACGGCCTTCGCCTACGAGGACCTGTCCGCCGAGTCCCATGGCCACGGTCTCTCGGTGACCTTCACCGTCCGCAACACGGGCCGCCGGGAAGGAATCGCCGTGTCCCAGGTGTACATAGGACCCTCCCCGCACCTCCGACTCGACCAGGCGGTACGGGTGTTGGGCGGCTATCGCCGGCTCACCCTGCGCGCGGGGGAGCGCAAGCGGGTCACCGTGCGCGTCGCCGCGCGCACCCTGTCCTCCTGGGACCCGGAACGCCATGACTGGGTGCTCGGAACCGGGCGCCGGGACGTGTGGGTCGGGGCGTCGGCCGGGGATCTGCGGCTGCGGACGCGAGCGGGGGTGGCGCGGTGATACGCCGGATCGCCGTCGCGCTGACGGCACTTGCAGCCACCCTCGTGCTTCCCACCTCGGCCCAGGCCGCGTCCGGCGACCCCGTCGTGCGCACCGAAGCGGGCCTGGTGCGGGGTGAAGTCACCGCCGAGGGGCGGCAGTTCCTCGGCATCCCGTACGCCGAGCCGCCGGTCGGAAAGCTGCGCTGGACCGCGCCCCGGCCGGTCAAGCCCTGGCAAGCGGTGCGCGGGGCGCAGGACTTCGGCAACAAGTGTGTGCAGGGGGCGAGTTGGGACCCGGGATACGAGCAGCCCTCGTACACCGAGAACTGTCTCGACCTCAACGTCCACGTCCCCGAGGGCGCCCGCCGCAACGCGGTCCTGGTCTGGTTCCACGGCGGTGGCCTCACCGCCGGGGCCGGTCAGGACATCGTGCCGGACACGTTCGCGCGGCAGACCGGCACGGTCGTCGTGACCGTCAACTACCGCCTGGGGGCACTGGGTTTCCTCGCCACGGACGGCCTCGACGACGAGGCGTCCGACGGTGTCTCCGGCAACTTCGGCATGCTCGACCAGCAGGCCGCGTTGCGCTGGGTGCGCGCCAACGTCGGCCGCTTCGGCGGTGACCCCGGGCGGGTGACCATCGCGGGCGAGTCGGCGGGCGGCCGCTCGGTCTGCACCCAGCTCGCCTCACCCACGGCCAGAGGCCTGTTCCGCGCGGGCATCATCGAGAGCGGGGCGTACGACGACTGCGCCGCCCGCCCGCACGACACGGCCGTCGCCCAGGGCGCCGACTTCGCGCGGAAGCTGGGCTGCGAGACCGTCGCCTGTCTGCGCGGCAAGTCCGCCGCCGACCTTCTCGCCGCCCAGGGCGACTTCGACTGGGGACCGGTGACCGGCGGGCGCTTCCTGCCCAGGCAGCCGTCCACCGCGCTGGCCCACGGAGCCTCGGCCGGGGTGCCGGTGATGAACGGCGCGAACCAGGACGAGGGCCGGCTGTTCGCGTTCGCCCGCTTCGACCTCAGTGGCAACCCGCTCACGGCCGAGCAGTACCCGACCGTCATGCGGGAGGAGTTCGGCGAGGAGGCCCTCCGGAGCTATCCGCTCGCTGACCAGCAGTCCCCGACCATCGGCTACGCCACGGCCCTCGGCGACATGCTCTTCGCCTGCCCGGCGCTGAGGCTCGACGGGGTGCTCGCCGCACGCGGACCGGTCTACGCGTACGAGTTCGCCGACCGCACCGGGCCGCCCTTCGCCTCGCTGCGCAACCTCGGGACGGACTTCGACTTCGGCGCGACCCATGTCAACGAGGTGCAGTACCTCTTCAAGCACTTCGGACTGGAGTCCCCGCTGAACGCGGAGCAGCGGACGTTGTCCCGGCAGATGGTCCAGTACTGGGGGTCCTTCGTGCGGGGCGGGGTGCCGCGGGCGGACGGGCAGCCCGCGATGCCCTCCGGCCCCGGGCGGGTGCTCTCGCTGCGGACCGCGTCCGCGGGCGGTAACACCGTGAGCACGGCCGTCCACAGCACGCATCGGTGCAACCTGTGGGACTCGGCCGCCGTCTCCTAACGGGTAGGCTTCCGGCGCACGCCCTTGTGAGCGTGCGCCGGGATCACACGGGATCTACAGGACACGGGAGGAACCGGCGGTGCACGTCCAGGAATGGCTCGAGACCGTACCCGCGGTCAGCATCTATCTGCTGGTGGGCCTGGTCATCGGCCTGGAGAGCCTGGGCATCCCGCTGCCGGGCGAGATCATCCTGGTCTCCTCCGCGCTGCTCGCCTCCCAGCACGGGGACATCAACCCCGTCGTCCTCGGGGCCTGCGCCAGCGCGGGTGCCGTCATCGGCGACTCGATCGGCTATGCCATCGGGCGCAAGGGCGGGCGGCCGTTGCTGGCGTGGCTGGGGAAGAAGTTCCCCAAGCACTTCAGCGAGGGGCACATCGCGACGGCCGAGCGGTCCTTCGAGAAGTGGGGCATGTGGGCCGTGTTCTTCGGCCGCTTCGTCGCGCTGCTGCGGATCTTCGCGGGGCCGTTGGCGGGTGTGCTGCGGATGCCGTACTGGAAGTTCCTGATCGCCAACGTGCTGGGCGGGATCATCTGGGCCGGGGGTACGACCGCGGTCATCTACTACGTGGGTGTCGTCGCGGAGTCGTGGCTGAAGCGGTTCTCCTGGCTGGGGCTGGTGGCGGCCGTTCTCATCGGACTGGCCTCGATGTTGGTGGTGAAGAGGAAGGCCAAGAAGGCGACGGCCGAGAAGCAGGCGGCCGAGCCCGAGGTCGTCCCGGCCGCCGACTGAGGTTCACGGCGTCTGGTGCACCTCGCCGTGAGCCTTGGCGAGGTCCGCGTAGAGCGTGCCGTTCAGCGTCACCCCTTGCCGCTCCTCCTCCGTCAGCTCGCGCCTCACCTTCGCCGGGACTCCTGCCACCAGTGATCCCGGCGGCACCTGCATCCCCTGCGGGACCAGTGCCTGGGCCGCCACCAGTGAGCCCTCTCCGATCACCGCGCCGTTCAGGACCGTCGCGCCCATGCCGATCAGGCAGTCGTCGCCCACCGTCGCGCCGTGCACCACCGCGTTGTGGCCCACCGAGACGCGTTCGCCGATGGCCACCGGGAAACCGGGGTCGGCGTGGAGGGTGCAGTTGTCCTGGATGTTGCTGCTCGCGCCCACGGAGATGGCCTCCACGTCGCCCCGGACCACCGCGCCGTACCAGACGCTGGCGCCCGCGGCGAGGGTCACGTCTCCGATCACCGTCGCGTTGGGGGCCACGAAGGCCTCCCCGTCGATCTTCGGTTCCCTGCCGCCGATGCCCGTGATCAACGCCTTGTGCGTCATCGCCTCGCTCCTCCTGGCCGTCCTCGGTACCTCCGCACCGTACGCCACCCGGTAGGGCGAAGATCACAAGCCCCCGACCGCATACGGGGGCCGTCCTCTCAGTACCGTGAGCGGGTGCTGAAGCGCAAGAACACGTTCTCATCCTGGCCGCGCCGCGTGGCGCAGCGTGCCGTCCATGCCGGCTGGGCCTGGGTGCAGCGCACGGGCTCCGTGACCGCCGAGCAGCCGGGTCGCTTCCGCTTCGGCGCGATGGGAACGAGTACCAGACTCGCCTTCCCGCTGGGCACGGTCTTCGGGGAGCCGTGGATCCATCTCGGCTCGCACTGCATCGTCGGCGAGCAGGTGACCCTGACGGCCGGGCTGATGCCCGACCTCGACCTCGGTCCCGACCCGATCCTGCGCATCGGGGACGGCGTGGTGCTGGGGCGCGGCAGCCATGTCATCGCCGACACGACCGTCACCATCGGCAGCGACTGCTACTTCGGGCCGTATGTGTATGTGACCTCGACGAACCATTCGTACGACGATCCGCACGAGCCCATCGGCAAGCAGTGGCCCCGCATGGAGCCGGTGGAGATCGGGCCGGGGTGCTGGATCGGGACCGGTGCCGTGATCCTGCCGGGCGCGCGGATCGGGCGGAACGTGGTCGTCGCCGCCGGTGCGGTGGTGCGGGGTGTCGTGCCCGACCATGCCGTGGTGGCGGGGGCGCCCGCGCGGGTCGTCCGGCGCTGGAGTGCCGAGGAGGGGTGGCAGCCGCCGCTGCGGACCCCGGCGCCGGTGCCGATACCCGAGGGGATCACCCCCGAGCAGTTGAACGCCCTCGCGGGGTTGGACGAGGAGACCGTCGCGAAGCTCGCCGAGCTCGACTGAGTCAGCCGGTCGCCAGGAGCAGGGTGCCCACCAGGGCCAGGCCCGCGCCCGCTGCCTGGACCGCCTTGAGGCGTTCGCTGAGGAAGCCGCGTGCGGCCAGGGCCGTCACCACCGGGTAGAGCGACGCGAGTACGGCGGCCACCGTGACCGGTCCGAGGCGGGCCGCGACCGCGTAGGTGCCGTTCGCCGCGACATCGGCCAGGCCGACGAAGGCCAGCGTCGGCAGGGACGACCACGGGAAGCCCGTCGCCGGGAGCGCAGGGTTGCCCCTGCGTACGGAGGCGTACAAGGCCGCGCCGCCCACCGCGACGTTCGTGACGCGCTGGACGAAGAGGGCGAGGAACAGGCCTGTCACGTTCGTCGACGCCTCCGCGATCAGCGCGAACACCATGCCGAAGCCGAGGGCGGCGATGAGGGTGAGGACGATCGCCTCGCGCTGTACCGGGGCGCCTTTGACTTGGGGGCCGCCCGCGAGGACGACGCCGAGGACCGCGACCGCGATGCCCGCGAACTGCATCGGGCCGGGGTGCTCGCCGAGGGCGAGGCCCACGCCGACCGGGACCGCGACGCTGAGCGTGCCGAGCGGGGAGACGACGCCCATCGGGCCGAGCGCCAGCGCCTTGTAGAAGCAGATCATCGCGACCGGGCCGGCCAGACCCGCGGCGAACGCGAACCACAGACGCGGGCCCGCCTCGCTCCAGCCGCCCATGGCGGCCACGATCACGCCGAGCACGGCCGTCGCGATCGCCTGGGAGACGACGACCACCGTCAGCGCCGGGGTGCGCCGGGCCAGCAGTCCGCCGCCGAAGTCGGCCAGGCCCCACAGCAGGCTCGTGGCCAGGGCGAAGAGTGCTGTCACGGGAGCGCCTCGCAGTACAGTTCGATGAACGATTCGGTGCACCCCACCGTAGTTCATCCACTTGCACTCTGTCATACAAAATATTGGACGTGAAGTGTCGGACCTCGACCTGCTGACCCAGTCCCTGGCGCGCAACGTCAAGCGCTGGCGGACCGAGCGCGGCTTCACCCTGGACGTGCTCGCCGCCCGTGCCGGAGTCAGCCGCGGCATGCTGATCCAGATCGAACAGGCCCGTACCAACCCCAGCATCGGCACGGTGGTGAAGATCGGTGACGCGCTCGGCGTCAGCGTCACCACCCTGCTCGACTACGAACAGGGCCCCAAGGTGCGGATCGTCCCGCCCGAGCAGGTGGTGCGGCTCTGGCACACCGACGCGGGCAGCTACAGCAGGCTGCTCGCGGGCACCGAGGCGCCCGGCCCGCTGGAGATGTGGGAGTGGAAGCTGATGCCGGGGGAGAGCAGCTCCTCCGACCCGCACCCGGTGGGCACCGTCGAGATCGGCCATGTCACCGCCGGGGAGCTGACCCTCACGGTCGACGGCGCCGAGCACCGGGTCCCGGCCGGCTCCAGCGTCACGTTCGACGCCAACGCCGCGCACACCTACGGCAATCAGGGCACCGAGCCGACGCTGTTCGTGCTGGCCATCTCGGTCCCGCCCGCGACCTGAGACACCCGCCGGGCCGCCGTCGTACGGCTGTTAGCGTGCGGTCATGGACGCACCGATCGGACACTTCGACCACGCCACGCCCGCCCCTGACTGCCTCGACGAACTGACCGCCCCGGTCGCGGACGCGGTGCGCCGCTGGAGCGGCAGCGTGCCCGCCGAGCAGATCGTCTACGTCGACACCGACCCCCAGTGGGCCGACACGGCCGTCTTCGTGGAGCACTACGGGCAGGAGCTGCTGGAGCGGTCCGCGAACTGTGTCGTGGTGGCGGGCAAGCGCGGCGGCGAGTCCACGCTCGCCGCGTGTGTCGTGCTGTCCACCACCAGGGTCGACGTCAACGGTGTCGTACGCCGTCAACTCGGCGCCCGCAAGGCCTCGTTCGCCTCGATGGACACGGCCACGGGGGAGACCGGCATGGAGTACGGCGGCATCACCCCGATCGGACTCCCCGCCGACTGGCCGCTGTTGGTGGACTCGGCCGTCGTCGAGCTGCCCTACGTCCTGGTCGGCAGCGGGCGCCGGCGCGGCAAACTCCTCGTGCCGGGCAAGGCGTTCGCGGAGCTGCCGGGTGCGGTCGTGCTGGACGGGCTGGGCGTCTGAGCTCAGGCCGCCATGTGGTGGGCGAGGCGGTGGTGCGGGTCGGACTCGCCGGGGAGTGGCGCCGGGTCGGCGTGCACCAGGGCGGCGGTGAGGCGCGGCACGGCGTGCAGCAGGGCGTGTTCCGCGTCCACGGCGATGGCGTGCGCCTGCCGTACCGTCGCGTCGCCGTCCACGACCACCGCGACCTCGGCGCGCAGCCGGTGCCCGATCCAGCGCAGCCTCAACTCGCCCACCCCGCGCACCCCTTCGACCTCCAGCAGGGCGCGCTCCGCCCGGTCCACCAGGGCCGGGTCCACGGCGTCCATCACCCGCCGGAACACCTCGCGCGCCGCGTCCCGCAGCACGAGCGCGATGGCCGCCGTGATCGCCAACCCCACGAGCGGGTCGGCGAGTTGCCAGCCCAGCGCCGCACCGCCGGCACCCAGCAGCACCGCGAGTGAGGTGAACCCGTCGGTGCGGGCGTGCAGTCCGTCGGCGATCAGCGCGGCCGAGCCGATGTCACGGCCGACGCGGATGCGGTAGCGGGCCACCCACTCGTTGCCCGCGAACCCCACGAGCGCGGCGACCGCGACCGCCGGGAGGTGCTGCACGGGACGCGGGTCGAGGAGCCGCTCGATCGCGGTCCAGCCCGCGAAGGCGGCCGACGCGGCGATCGTCAGCACGATCGCGATGCCCGCGAGATCCTCGGCCCGCCCGTACCCGTAGGTGAAGCGCCGGGTCGCCGCACGCCTGCCCAGCACGAACGCGATCCCGAGCGGTACGGCGGTCAGCGCGTCCGCCGCGTTGTGCACGGTGTCGCCGAGCAGCGCGACCGAACCCGACACGGTCACCACCACGGCCTGCGCCAGCGCCGTCACGCCGAGGACCACCAGCGACACCCACAGGGCGCGCATGCCGCGTGCCGAGGACTCCAGCGCCGGGTCGAGCTTGTCGGCGGTCTCGTGGGAGTGGGGGGTGAGGAGGTGTTTGAGGCGGTGGCGGAGGGGGTGCTCCCGCGGGTGGTGAGGGGTGTGCTCGTGCTCATGGCCGTGGTGGTGATGGGCGTGCTCGTGCTCATGGCCGTGGTGGTGATGGGCGTGCTCGTGCTCATGGCCGTGGTGGTGCCGGTCGCTCACGTGAGGCCCCTTCCGGTGCGTGCGGTGGACGTCCGCCGCCCACACCGCCATTATGTGCGTATGAGCGCACGCATGCACCTATCACCTGCGCATCATGCGCACCCGCGTACCCCCGGCGACGAACAGTTCGCCCTCGCCGCCGAGCTGCTCGCCCTCCTCGGCGATCGCACCCGCCTCACCCTGCTGCACGCCCTCGCGGACGGCGAGGCGGACGTCACGACCCTCACGGAGGCCTGCGCGGCGGCCCGGCCCGCGGTCAGTCAGCATCTGGCGCGGCTGCGGCTGGCGGGCCTGGTGAACACGCGGAAGGAAGGGCGCAGGGTGATCTACTCGCTGCGCGACGGGCATCTGCGCCGCCTGGTCGACGAGGCGCTGAACGTGGCCGACCACCGGCTCAGCGACCGGCCGGTGCACGACTAGGGAACGAGGCTCAGTACTCGGGGTCCTTGCCCAGGTACTGCTCGGCGAACGCGAGGCCGGCCGCCGGGGAGCTGAAGAGGCGGCGCAGGCGGGCCTGGGTGGTGCCCGCGAGGTAGGGGTCGCCGGACGACGTGCCGTGGTAGATCTCCGACAGCCACTGGGAGAACTCCTGGTAGTCCCAGACACGGCCAAGGGACGCCTGCGAGTAGCCGGTCAGGCCGGTGGAGTCGCCCTTGGTGAGCTGGGCGACGAGCGCGTCGCCGAGCAGGAAGGCGTCGTGCAGGGCGAGGTTCATGCCCTTCGCGGCGATGGGCGCGGTGAGATGGGCTGAGTCGCCCGCGAGGAAGAGGCGGCCGAACTCCATGGGTTCGACCACGTAGTTGTGCATGTCGAGGACGCGCTTCTCGATGAGGCGGCCCTCGGTGAGGGGTAGGGCGCCGTGCGCGCCGAGGCGTTGCCGCAGCTCCGACCACACCCTGTCGTGCGGCCAGTTGTCCGGGTCGTCGCCGGGCGGACACTCCAGGTAGTAGCGGGTGACTTCGGGGCTGCGGGCCATGTGGCCGGCGAAGCCGTTGGGGTGGATGCCGAAGACCACGCAGTCGTTGGACGGCGGCGCCTCGGCGAGGAGCGCCAGCCAGCCGATGCCGTAGTCGTGCCGGGAGACGAGCGCGCGGTCCGGGGTGAGCAGGGCGCGGGTCACTCCGCGTGCCCCGTCGGCGCCCACCACGAAGTCGCAGGGGATCAGCCGGTCCTCGCCGAGGTCGTCGACGTACTCCACGACCGGGTGGTCCGAGTCGAGGCCGTGCAGCCGTACGTCCCGGACGCCGAAGCGTATGTCGCCGCCTCGGACGTCCGCGTACTCGCGCACCAGGTCCGTCACCAGCAACGGCTGTGGATACACCCAATGGTGATGACCCGTCAGGCGCTGGTACGCGAACCGGTACCGCTCCCCGCCGAGCCGGAACTCGCACTCCGTGTGCCGCTGCGCGCGCTCCAGCAGGTTCGCGGCGAGGCCCCGCTCTTCGAGGCTGCGTACGGCCCACTCCTCCAACACCCCGGCACGGGACCGCTGTTCGATGAACGCACGGGTCTCCGTCTCCAGGACCACGCAGTCGACGCCCACGGCCCGCAGGATGTTGCCGACCGTCAGACCCGCGGGGCCGGCGCCGATGACGACGACCGGTCTGTGGAGCGGGAGCGCCCCGCTGGGGAAGGGGGAGACCTCAGTCATCCGAGCATTATCTCCGGGCCCTGCGGCGCCCGGGAACGGAGTACCGTGGAAATCCGGGCGACGGGGTGAGGTGGCTGGGTGGTCGCGTGGGTGCCGGCGGACTTCTACCGTGCCGTCGACGGCGGCCTCCAGTGCACGCTCTGCCCCTTCCGCTGCCGGCTGCGCGACGGTGACACCGGCGCCTGCAAGGTGCGGCGCAGGGAAGGCGATCGGGTGCTGACGGCGACCTGGGGGACGACCGTCGAGCACTGGTCCTCCGTGGAGCGCAAGCCGTTCTACCACTTCCGCCCCGGCCTGCCGTTGCTGACGCTGGCGCCACCCGGCTGCTCGTTCCGCTGCGACTACTGCGTCAACCACCGTGTCTCGCAGTACGGCAGGGACCCGGGCAGCCGTGTCGCCGCGCAGGACGCCGATGTCGAGAAACTGGTCGCGGCCGCCGCCGAGCGCGGCGGTGGGCTCGCCCTCTCCTACTCGGAGCCGTCCCTCGCCGCCGAACTCACCCTCGAACTCGGCGCCCGTGCCCGCCCGTTGGGCCTCCCGCTGGTCTGGAAGAGCAATGGCTTCCTCACCCCCGAGGCCGTCGAGCGCGTCAGCCCGGTCCTCGCCGCCGTCAACATCGACGTCAAGGCCGCCGACGAGGACGCGCACCGCCGCCTCACCGGAGCACCGCTCGCCCCGGTCCTGGAGACGCTGCGGCTGCTGAAGGCCGCCGGTGTGTGGGTCGAGGTCAGCACCCCCCTCGTCCCCGGGACCAGCGCCGAGGACCAACAGCTCGTGCGCATCGCCGAGTTCGTGGCCTCACTGGGCCCGGACACGCCTTGGCATCTGCTGCGCTTCACTCCCACGTACCGGATGCGCGACGAGCGCCCCACTTCGCCGGAACGGCTCGCGGACGCGGCGCGCATCGGGCGGGCGGCCGGCCTGCGGTACGTGTACGTCGAGCGGGCGCTCGGTGCGGAAGGGCGCGCCACCCGCTGTCCGGGGTGTGGGGTCGAGGTGGTGGCGCGAGGGGTATGGGGGCACACGGAAAGCCTTCTGCGCGAAGGGAGTTGCCCGGGGTGCGGGGAGCCGATCGCCGGGATCTGGACCGTGGACGAGAGGACTGGGGCATGAGCACCGAGTACCGCTTCGTGGAGGACCTGCCGGACCTGATCGAGGCGTCCGAGTACGACGACCATCCCGACGGGCGGCTCGTACGGCTGCGCATCAGCTGGGACGAGAAGGGCGTCGAGGTGCTCGGCGACGCCTTCCGGCCGGACATGCTGGAGGCGTTGCTGGAGAAGATGGGGCCCGACGCGGTGGAGCAGATGCTGTGCGGGTGACCAGGGTGATCCAGAGCTGGAGCTAGAGCTTTCCCAGGATCTGCACGAGCACCCGCCGCAGTTCGTCCCCCTCGGGTTCCGGCGCCAGCACCCACGTGTCCGGCCCGTCCGGTAGCACGGGATGCCGTGGATAGTGGACGCGCAGGGTCAGCGCGCCCGGTACGGGCAGCGGCGGCTCGTGGACGTGGGTCAGCAGCAGGGTGCGGGGCTCGCCCGAGTCGACGGCGGCCAGCGCGCGCGCCGCCGCACGGGCCAGGGCCGCCGCGCGCACCGGGTCCGCGGGCTCCGGTGGCACCGGCGTCCACAGCCGCCGCAGATCCGACGCCGACGTCAGCCGGGCGCCCGCCTCGCGGCCGTCGAGGCGCAGCAACGCCACCGCGCGGCCGGCCTCCAGCAGCGCCGCCGCCAGCAGATGCGCGCACAGCCGCAGACAGCTCCCCACCTGCCCCTGGGCCGCGGCCCCCGTGTCGAGAACGAGCACCGCGTCCCGCTCGGTCCACGGCAGCCGCCCGCGCCGGGTGCGGTACAGCAGCGCGTCCTGCGCCCACAGCGCGTTCAACAGAGGTGCGGGCAACGCCATTTGGCTGGGCACGAGGCGGTCCGGCGGGCCGTGCCGGGCCCACTGCGCCGGGGCGCCGGCCGTGGCGGGGCCGGGGAGGTCGTCACCGAGCAGGACGGGCAGCCGCGAGGGCAGGTCGGGGAGCCGTGCGGCGGCCTCCGCGGCCGACGCCCACGGACCGTCCGCCAGCCGCAGCGGCAGCGCCGGGTCCTCGCGGACCGCGTCCGAGCCCAACAGGGCCAGCAGCGGCAGGAGTTCGTGTTCGACCCGGTCCAGGGCGGCGGCCAGTTCGGCGGCCGTGACCGAAGGCCGCTCCGGCGGTTCGCCGCTGCCGCGCAGGCCCCACTCCAGTGTGGTGCGCAGTTCCTGCAGGGACACGCCCGGCGGTGGGACGTACCGGGCGTCCCCCGGCAGCCGCGACGCCACCAGCGCGCTGAGCGCCGGATGTGCGGAGCGCGGCCAGCCCAGGTCCCGCAGGGCGCGGGCGGCCGGGCTCTGGTGGACGAGCCGCCGTCCTCGCGGTGGCGCCGGGCGCAGGAGCCGTGAGATGTCCGCGAGCGCGTCCAGGGGCACGGCCGCGTCGACCGCGGCGGCCATGGCGCCCAACTCGGCCAGGTACGCGGGGGATTCGGGCAGCGGCGGACCGGGCTCCGTCGCCTCCGGCGAGGTCCACACCTCCCACAGGAGGGCGCGGCCGCCGCTGTACGTCACGGCCAGCCGGCGCCCGTCGGCGGACCAGCGCACCGACCACACCGAGCCTCGCCCGGGGCCGTCGTCCAGGGTCATCGTCACCGTGCCCCGGCTCACGTCCCACACCTCGACCACCGTGGTGTCGGCACCGGGGCCCGGTGCGGCGAGCAGCGAGCCGTCCGGTGACCAGGCCAGCGCCGGTGCCCAGCCGCGCCCGCCCGGCGCGCCGAACTCGCGCAGCACCCGCCAGGTCAGCGTCGACCACACCACCAACGGCCCCTGTCCGGCGGGCGGCGTCGCGGCCAGCCGGCTGCCGTCCGGGGACCAGGCGACGCGGGCGGCGAACGCGCCGGAGGGCAGGGGCAGTCGCCGGGCCCGCTCCCTGCGCGGCATGTGCCAGAGCATGACGGCACCCTGGGTCCCGGCCGCGAGCAGCGTGCCGTCCGGCGACCAGGTGGGCCGGCCCGTGCCCTGCGGGAGATGCAGACTCGCGCGCTGCTGCGCCGGGGCGCCGCGGGCGTCCAGGACGTGCACGAACAGGTGGGTGGGCGCGGGTCCCGGCTCGGGCACGACCAGCGTCGCCGACCCCTCAGCCGGTGCCGGGCACCACACGGGCCCCTGACCGCCCTCCAGCACGGCCCGGATCTCGCCGGCGTCCAGGTCGACGACGGTCAGCCCCGCCTGGCCCTCGCGTGAGGCACAAGCCAGCAACTGTGCGGAACCGGAGGAGAGTTCGAGGTCATGGGCGCCGCCCGGCCCCGTGGCGACGGCCACGGCGCGGCGTCCGTCGTCCGGACCGGGTGCCTTCAGCAGGGCGATCGCACCGGCCGCGGTCTCCAGGACCCAACGGCCGTCCCGCGCAGGGGCGATCGCCGGGGCCCACAGGCCGTCGCCGGCGTCGTACAGCAGCGTCTGGCCGGTGATCCGGGGCGCCCGGTCCCGTAGCGCCGGCAGCGCCCGGCCCACCGAGCGGCACATCGCCGCCGCCCAACTGCGCAGCAGCACACCCACCCGGCGTTCGGCGCGGTACGGCGCCGTGTCCGGCAGCTCCCACAGTTCCGGGCCCGCACCGCCGGTGAACAGCACCCGCCCGGTCGCCGACACGCTCAGGTCCCGCGGTGACCTGACCCGCGCGGGCAACCGCGCGACCCGCTCCAGCGCGCGGTCGAGGACGAGCAGGACCTCTTGGTCGGTGGCGACCACCAGGAACCGCCCCGTCCGGCTGAACCCCAGCCCGACGACGGCACCGTCGACCGGCGCCTCGGCGAGCGTCCGCCCGGTGGCACGGTCCACCAAGTGCAGGCCGGCAGTGTCGGCGAAGGCGAGCGCGTCGCGGTCCGGCGACCAGGCGAGGGCGGTGATACCGGTGCGGCCGGTGCACGGGGCGAAGTCCATCCGGACCGGGGAGACGCTCCACAGCTGGAGCGCGGTGGCGGTGGCCAGGCACAGCTGGCGGCCCTGCGGATCCCAGGCCAGGGCGACCACCGGGTCCACCGTGGGCAACGGGAACGACGCGAGGGTGCCCCGGTGGTGGACGAGCACCCCGTCGCCGGCACATGCCACCCACAGCCCGTCGGGCGACACCGTGAGCGTGTCCGCGCCGGCCGACACCGGGAACCCGTCGTCGGCCGGGGCCCCGCTGTCCCCGTCATAGACCTCGACCCGCCCGGCCCGCAGCACGAACACCTCCCCACCGTCCGGACCCCAGGCCACGGCCGCCGGCAGCCCCTCGCCGGGCGCCGACCACAGCACCCGCCCGGTGTCGTCACGACAGCTCAGGGCCCGCTCGGTGAGATGCACGAACGCGGTGCCGTCCCGGGAAACACCGGTGCACGGATCGCTGCCGCTGAGCGAGAGCAGCCGCCGGGGGCCGGGCGGGGCGGCGGCTTCGGGGTGGGTGGTCATGGGCGTCTCGGGGGAGTCGGCGCCGCGGCGCTCACTGCTGTGTTGCGGGCGCTTGTCATCGCCGCGGTGTCGTCGTCGGTTCGGTCGGCCAGGCGCTTGCGCTGGTCGAGGATCCTTGTCACCCCTCCTCCGTCCCCTCCAGTGCCGCCTGTTCGAAGAGTCGGGCCGCCTCCAGATGGTCGCCCGCGGAGCGGTAGGCCTCGGCGGCGGCCTCGAGGTCACCCGTGGCGCGGAGGCGGGTGGCGCGTTCGAGGGCCTCGGCGGGGTCGTGGCGGGGGGTCGGGGACGGTCCTTGCGGGGTGCCGCTCGCCGTGGCCAACGCGTCCAGCGCGTCGAGGAGTTCGCGGCCCGCCTTGGACAGACCGCTGGAGACCTCGACCGGTTCCGGAGGGGCCCACAGGGTCCACAGGGGCACCATCGGGGCGAGCGGGAAGCGGTGCCGGCCGCCGTGCCAGCAGACCACCGCCGAGGTGCCGTCGAGGCCGAACAGATGGGCGCGGGCGGCGGGCGGCAGCGGGGGTGTGAGGCCGTGCCCGGACTCCAGGAACAGGCTGCCGGGGCCGATGCGGTGCAGGGGCACGCCGAAGGGGAGGTCGCGGGCCAGGCCCACCGGTTCGAGGAGCAGATGGCGACCGGGGCCCGGCAGCAGGAACCCCGCCTCGCCGAGCGGCCGACCCGGCAAGTACCGCCGCAGGAGCGGGAGTTCGTCGTCGTGCAGCAGGACCGCGTCGACCGCGGTGTCCGCGTGGGCGTCGGGCACCACCCGCACCTGTGTCGACGGCACACGTGCGGCATCCGGCAACGAGGCGGCGGCGGGCGGGGGTTCGGCCGCCACCCCGACCAACTCGGTCGGCACCGGCGAGGGCGCCCCCAGCGGCTCCAGCCGCAGCGGAGGCCACTCCTCGCGGTCGCCGACCAACCACAACTCGCCCTCCGGCACCGGGCAGTACAGCAGGGTGTCGTCAAGGGGAGGACACAGTCGTACGTCCAGCAGCAGCCGCTCGCAGCCGGTCACCGGACGGCAGACCGCCGTCCGGGGCAGCGCCGACAGGGCCACGACCAGGGCGTGCGGAATCGCGTCCGGTGCCGTCAACGCGAAGGCCGTCAGCTCGCGTTGCCGGATGTCCGGACGGTCCCAGGGGCGTGCCCGGACGGCGAGCGTCGACACCTCGACGCCGAAGGCCAGCGCCTGGCGGGCGACGGACGACAGCAGTTGTGGGGCCGTCAGCACCAGCAGGGTGCGGTGGTCGGCCCGGGCGGGAGAAGTGAGGGGGACGCGGGAGACCAGGTCCACCAGGTCGAGCCCGGGCCAGGCCAGCACCTCGCTCAACTGGTCAGGGCCGCCGCGCCGTTCGCCCGCGAGCGCACCGTGGCCGAGGATCGCGTGCGGCACGCCGCCGTGCAGGGCCAGCAGCTCGGTGCCGACCGTCGGGCCGATCCCGCTGAGCAGCCAGACCGCCCCGCCGCCCGGCTCCGCGTGACAGCTCCACTCCGCCGCCCCCGCCCGGTGCAGCGCCTCGAGTACGCCGAGGACCCGGTGCGGGGAGGCGAACCGGGCGGCGACGCGCCACTCGACGGTGGGGGAGGAGGTGTACGAGACGGGCGGCGCCGGTGCCGGAGGGTCCTCCTCCGGGGGGCGGGCCGGGCGCACGCTGAAGCGGACGCCGTGGTCGTGGGCGCCGCTCGCCTGGCGGGGCGGTTGTGGCGGAGGGGCGGGCGGGGTCGGCGGCGGTGCTCCGCGCGGCGCCGGACGCGCCACGATCGGCGTGGGCGGGGTGCCGGTGGGCGAGGGCCCTTCCGGCGTGATGCGGTTCAGGAGACGACGCAGGGGGCTTTCACTGCGGTCCATGGGTCAGGGACCCCCTGCCCGGCCGGCGTCGGCCTCGACGGGCGGCCCGGACGGCAGCCAGGCGGTGGAGCCGAGCCGTTCGCCGGCCCACTCCCGCCAGCGGTCCAGTACGTCACCGCCGCCCTGGGCGTCGTAGGCCGCACGGAACAGCCGTGCCCCCCAGTCGAAGCGCTCGATCCGGTCCGCGGCCTCGACGCCCCAGTCCAGCGTCAGTCGGCGTTCGGTGCGCGAGGCCAACGTCGGCAGACGGGCCTCCACTCGTGGGAAGAGATCGAGGAGGGGGCCGGGCGGGCCGCCGCCGAGGCGGTCGGCGAGGGCGCGGGCGAGTTCGAGGCGGAGCTGCTGGGGCCCGTTGCCGACGGTGTCGGTGGCGGCCAGGAGCCGACGGGCCGCGGTGATGTCACCGGCCAGGAGCAGCTCCCAGGCGGCCTCCGGTCTGCGGCCGCGCTCCTGCCAGCAGCGGGCGGCGAGTTCGGGGCGGCCGAGGAGCCGGTAGCAGCGGGCCGCCTGTTCCGGGTGGCCGGCCTGCCGGTAGGTGCGCGCGGCGTGCTCCAGGTCGCCGGCCCGCTGGTAGGCGTCGGCCGCCGACCACTGCCAGCCGAGGAGGTCGTAGCAGCGGGCGGCCTCGGTGTGCGCCTGGGCCTCGGAGTAGCAGCGCGCGGCCTTGAGCAGCAGCCGGGTGCGCCGGCTCATGTGGTCTCCCGCTCACCCGGCTCGGGACCCTCGGTCTCCTCGTCCCGGACGCGCGACGGGGTCTGCGGTGTCGGGTCGTGCCGCCACAGCGGCGGCTCCTCGAACGGCGAGATCTCCTCGACGTCCGGTCTGCGGGCCAGGACCTGCCCCAACTCGGCGCTGATCCGGTCGTGTTCAGCGTCATGGTCGGGACCGGAGCCGGTACCGATGTCGTCCACCTGGAACAGTTCGACCTCACCGGTGTCCGTGTTGAAGCGGAACCGCACCCGCACCCGCATCGATCAGTTCTCCATCTTCCCGTCGAAGTCGAGCTCGAACTCGATGTCGATGCCGCCGTCGGACTCCTCCTGCCGGATGCCGGTGGCGCCGTGCTGCCGGGCGAAGTCGAGCAGCGCCCGCTGGTAGGCGGTAGCCAGCACGCCGTTGACGGCCCGCAGCGCGTCCTGGCCGAGCCGGGTGATGCGCTCCCGGTTGCGGGCCTCCAGGTCGGCGCGGACCCGCTCGCGTTCCTCCGCCAGCCGGGCCCGCGCGTCGTCGTCCGCGGCCCGCTGGAGCCGGGCCTCGGCCGCGGCCGCCGCGGTGCTCGACTCCCGGTCCGCCTGCACCCGCAGCCGTCCCGCCAGCTCGCGCGCCCGGCGCACGGCGTCGGCCTCGGCGACCACCTGCGCCTCCCGCTCGGCCACTTCACGGGTGCGCCCCGCGAACCCGTCGGCGTAGTACCGCCCTTCACCGCTGCCGGTCGCCTGCTCTCGGACCGCACCGCGCAGTGTCTCGGCGGCGCGGCCCTCCACGGTGACCTGGTCCTCCAGGCGGGCGGTCACGACCAGTTCACCCGTGGCGGGGTCGTAGCGGACCCGGCCGTCCGCCAACTCCAGGACATGGCCGCCGTCTTCGGCGCGCCAGCCGTCGGCCGCGGTGAGCGTGGCCTCGAAGACCTGCCGGCTGGCCTGCCCCAGCGTGCCGCCGAACGGATGGCGCACCTCCAGCTCGCTGACCACGGAGTCGCTGGCGCTGGCGCGGCGCTCCAGGGCGAGTTCCCATGCCTCGACGACTTCTCTGGTGGCCTCGACCCGTACCCTGCGCGGATTGCACATAGAGCTGGTGTCCCCCTGAATTCCGCAGCCGGGCGCGGGCGCCCGTAGGTGTGCGTCAGCCCTGGTCCAGCAAGGCCAGAGTGTGGTCGATGATACTCGCGAGCTCCCTCTCGCCCTCTCTGTTGCCCGGAACAGCACGCCTCAACTCCAGCCTCAGTGCATTGAGTTGACGCAGGACGCGCTCCACGGACGCGGGCGGCGACCCGGCCCCGACCTGGCGGCCGAGGACCCGCGCCTCGGAGACCAGGCGTTGTGCGGTCCGGGCGGGTTCGTCGGGGTCCTCGGCGAAGCCACCCGTGCGGCGGCGTACCGCCTCCTGTACCACCGGCGCATGCGCCGGGTCGGACCAGAAGTGCTCCAGCGGCCACAGATCGGCCGGCTCGGCCCGTACCCGCTCCTCCCGCAGCGCCGCCGCGGCCACCAGCCGGAGCCCGCGGATGATCCGCCGGTCGGACAACGTCACGCCCTGGCCGAGGAGTTCACGCACCAGCTCCGCGTACTCCGGGGTCACCGCGCTGAGATCGGCGTGCGCCAGCTGCCGGTGCAGCCGGTCCAGGGTGTCCGCGTCGATCCACGCGTGCTCGTCCCCGGCGGACGGGGCGCGGCCGGGCGCGTGCCCCTTCTCCAGGAGCTCGTCCAGCCGGTTGCCGGCCACCGGCGGGATCGTCAGCCGCAGCAGGAACCGGTCGGCGAAGGCGAGCAACGAGGGGTCCTGGGGAAGGGAGTTGGCCGCGCCGACGAGAGTGATGAGCGGGGCCGGCTCGACGCCCCGGCCGTTGTGGAAGACCCGCTCGTTCATCACGGTCAGCAGGGTGTTGAGGATCGGACTGCCGCTCTGGAAGATCTCGTCGAGGAACGCGACACGCGCCTGGGGCAGCATGCCGTCGGTGCGGAACCGGTACTCGTCACCGTTCTGGAAGGCAGGCACGTCCACCGGCCCGAACAGCTCGGCCGGTTCGGTGAACCGGGTCAGCAGCCGGACGAAGGGACGGCTGCCGAGCCCCGCCGCGAACCGGCTGACGAGGTCCGTCTTGCCGGTGCCGGGCGGCCCCAGCAGCAGCACGTGCTCATGGGCCAGCACCGCGACCTCCAGCACGTCGAGGGCGAGGCGCCGCCCCACGAAGTGCTGGTCGATGCTGCGGCCGAGCGCCTTGAGACGGCGTACGGCGTTGAGGTCGTCGCCACTCCAGGTGGCCGTCGTCGCGGTGCTCATCGGCGCTCCGAGATCATTTCCAGGCGGCCCTGCTGGAGCCGTCCCACGAGCCAGCCCAGCCTGCGGGCGTCGGGTTCGATGCCGTGCATGTGGCGGCCGACGAACGCGTCCCGCATCAGCGAGCGCAGCTCGTCGCCGTTGCGGCCCGCCGTCGCCTCGGCGATCAGCTCCAGCACCTCGTCGTCCAGGGAGATGTGATAGCGGCCCGCGTGGTGGCGCAGGATGGCCCGGCGGGCGGTGACGTCGGGCAGCGAGATGGCGATCGACCGGAACCGGCTCGGCCGCAGCAGCGCCTTGTCGATGATGTCGATGCGGTTGGTCGTGCCGATCACCAGCATCGGGACCTCGGGCCGGAAGCCGTCCATCTCGGTCAGGATCTGAGCGACCACGCTGTTGCCGGCCCGGCTGCCGCCGTCGGGGCGGTTGCTGCGCTCCATGGTGATCGCGTCGATCTCGTCGAAGACGATGACGGAGGGCGCGCTGCGCCGCGCGGAGGCGAAGATCTCCCGCACCTTGCGCTCGCTCTCACCGACGTACATGTCGGTGACCTCGGGCCCGGACACCACCTGGATGGTGGCGTTCATGCCGTTGGCGATGGCCTTGGCGAACAGGGTCTTACCGGTGCCGGGCGGGCCGTAGAAGATGATGCCGCGCGGGACGAGTTCGGAGCGCACCTCCTCCATGTCGTCGGGCAGGCTCTGCGCGCCGCTGATGATGGCGAGGGTCTGCCGGATCTCGTCCTTGACCTCGTCGTAGCCGCCGATGTCGTCGAGCGTGACGTTGGGGACCTCGAAGTGCGAGGACTGCTGCGCCTTGAACGTCAACAGCGTCTCGCGCAGGTCCTGTTGGGTGGCCCGCTTCGGCTGCGTCCGGTGCTTCTCGTGCGCGTACCGCATGGCCTGCCGCAGGCGTACGGGGTTCATGCCGGCGACGTGCTTGTAGAACTCGCGCGGCTGGAACCCCTCGAAGGTCTCCGCCTCCTCCCGGGTCACCAGGGCCGCGCCCAGCAGGGTCTCCTCGGTCTCCGGCGTCTTCACCTTCGGTGGCAGACCGCTGAGGGTGACCCGGGCGCTGAACCGCTCGGCCAGCACGTCCGGGAGCGGCAGCGTCGGGTCGGCGAAGGCGAGGACCAGCTGGTCGGGGAAGGCGTAGAGCAGCTCGACCAGTTCGCGTGCCTCGGCGTGCCGGCCGATGTCGGCGCTGCCGGCCAGCAGGTCGAGATGGGTGAGGACGATGACGTCGCCCTCCTTCAGCTCCTCCAGCTGGGCGCGGAGTCGGGCCAGGCGGCGCTGACGGGTGCTCATCGACGCGCCGTTCATGTCCCCGACCGGGTCACCGCGGCCGCTCTCGTCCTCCGGCGAGTCGTCGTCGAGCCGGATGCCGCGGCACTCGGCCAACGTGACCATCTCCTCCCACAGATGGGTCACGATCAGCTTCTCGCTGATGACGAGCACCGGCAGCCGGCTGCGCAGCAGGGAGGCCACGCGTTCGATGTGCGGGTAGTAGGCGAGCCGGACGGCCTGGGCGTCGGAGATGCGGTCGGGGTGGTCGGACCGTTCGGGTTCCGCCGCGGCTTCCACGCCCGTGGCGTGGGCGGCGGGGGGCTTGCTCAGTGACGTCGGGGATGGGGCGGCCGTGATCCCCGGGGTCGCGAACAGTGGGGTGCCCGGGGCGAGTTCGGACCGCAGCCAGATGTCGGGGGCGAAGTCCGACCAGGGCCGGTCCAGCAACTCCTCGTCCAGCGGGTCGAGCAGCCACATCTCGCAGGAGGCCAACACCTCCCGCAGCGGGCGGTCGCCCGCGGTGCCGAGCAGGTCCATCCGGTCGCCGTGGTCCCCGGTGGCCAGGCGCAGTGCTCTGGTCATCGGTCCAGCACCTCGCGCAGCGCCTCGAACTCCCGGACCCGGCCGTAGATGCGGTGCAGTTCCGTGCCGGTGCGGTAGCCGCTCAGCAGCGGGCGGCGGCGCAGCTCGTCGGGATGTCGCCGGACCAGCACGGACAGGGGCTGCCACCAGTCGAGCGTGGCCCGCGCCCACTGGCCGGACGCGTCGTCGTCGAGCAGTCTGCTGGGGTTGTCGCGGGCCAGCTTCCGCACGTCGTCGGTGAGCCCGCGGTAGTGGCCGCCATGGTGCAGCAGGGCCGTCTCGTACACCTCGTACACGACTGTTCTCTCCCCCGGGGTGAAGCGGAACCGGCGCAGCAGCGCCGCGCGGTGACGGGCGGTGGCGGGCGAGGGCGGCGGTGCGGCGAGGCCCGCCACCGCCGCGCGTCTGCCCTCGGTGTGGGCCAGGAGCCGGTCGAGGAGCTGCCCGCAGCGCTCCTCCGTGCCCGGCGGAGGGTGGTCGAAGAGGGCCGTGAGCGGCGAGGCGCGCAGCAGGGCCGTGCGCAGCCCGGCGTCGAGCGGAGTCGCCGACAGGGCACGCCCCACCAGACCGTGACGGGCCATCAGATCGCGGACGGTGCCCGAGCCGCCCACGCCCTCGGCCACCAGCAGAGCCGTCGGCGGATCGTCCCGCAGCGCCAGGGCCGCCGCGACCATCAGCGGCTCCAGACCCGTGGGGCCGCGGTCGCCGAGGGGCGGGTCGGACAGGTGCAGCCGGGCCGCGGTGACCCGGGCCAGCCGTTCGAGGAGGACGACCGGGTTGTCGTCGGTCTCGGGCGGCCGGGCCGAGGTGGTCGGAGGCGGCACGGGGGTGCCGTCGGGCGCCGGTTCAGTGATGGCCCAGTGAAGGATGCGTACTGCGGTGGCTGTCAGGGTCGTCATCGAGGTTCCGGATCGGACAGGGTGCCATCCAGTCGTCGGAGGAGGCGTAGCAGGTCAGCACCCGCCGACGCGAGGTGAGGTTGATCAGGGCCGCCACCTGCCAGGGGCGCCGGAAGGTGTCCCGGTGCAGGTCGATGTCGGTGCGGGACAGGCCGATGGTGCGCTCGGTCTGGAACAGATGGGTGTGGTACCAGCCGACCAGCTGACGGTCGCCGAGCGTCCGGCTCATCGCGCGGAACGAGTCGCCGGTGAACGTGAAGTGCATCAGCGAGGCCCCCGAGTGCTCGGCGGGCAGCACCTCGTCGACGATCACCGCGTGCAGGGCGGGGTCGTCGGCCCGCCGGAAGGCCCGGCCGACCAGGAAGCCGCCCTCCTCGATCTCGGTCGACAGCTCCATCTCCATCAGGCTGCGCTGTACCCCGGTGCCCAGCAGCACGGTGACCGGCGCCCCGGTGTCGCTGAGCGTCACCCCGTACTCGGCCAGGTCGAGCAGCGGGATCTCGGGCTCGGCCGCCGGGCGGATGCCGAACGGCAGCCGGGTGGAGCGGGAGACGTCGATGTCGTCCGTGCCGTCCACCACCGGGGGCAGCCGCTGCGCCGACTCGCCGTCCTCGGGCGAGGGCAGCCCGGCGATCCGGAACGCCCACTGGCGCTCCTCGGGGGAGATCTCCCGGGCCAGCCGGGCGAGCACCGGGCCGACGAGCGAGTTGACGGAGTAGGGCTTCTGGTAGACCACGCGTCCCTCCATATGGATCGCGACATGGATGTACCCGAAGTCGGCGCGGAGATTGGTGAGGTGGAGATCTCCCTCGTACGTGTCGGTGCCGGTGTCGTGGGCGTCGGGTTCGTAGGTGTCGGGCCCGGGGTCGTTGCGCAGCATCAGCACGAAGCGGGGCCGGCCCTTGAAGGGGGCCGTCTCCGCCGCGAAGGCCGGCTTGAGCAGCGCGATCAGCGGTTCGGTGCGCACCAGTTGACGTGACTCGCCCTGGAAGAGCTCGATGTCAAGTGCCATCGACCGCCCCGTCCGTCCGCCGTATCCGCAGGGCGCCGACGCGCAGGACGCCGTCGTCGGGCGGCGGGGCCGGCACCGGCGGCTTGCCCCCGATGGCCTCGATCATGGCCACTCCGTCCTCCGTCTGAGCCCAATATGCAGCGATTGGGTTGAAACTGTCCGAGATCTCGTAGTTACGATACCCAGCCATGTCCACGAGCATCTGGCACAGCTGGCCGAAGTCGAGGGCGGGGCGCCAGGAGTGCGCCAGCACCCCCAGGCACACGGCCCCTTCGGCCTCCGGGTACTGCGGATCGGGGCCCTTGATGTTCGGGTGGAAGATCGGGCTCAGCCAGAAGACGGCCGGGGCGACCAGCGGGAAGTCCGGGCCCAGCAGGATCAGCAGGTTGTGCTTGTCCTGTACCTCCGGACGCGGCAGCGCGCTCGCGCTCTGCTGCTCCGGGAGCCGCAGCCCCGGCCCCTTGAAGCGGATCTCGTAGTCGGTGGGGAACTCCGGGTCGTCGGTGTCGACGATCTCGAAGTCCTCGTGCTGGTCCGCGTAGCGGTGCATCTCCTCGCGGACCCGGATGATCGCCTGCATCCGCAACTCGGCGTGCCCGGCGGTCGCTTCGGGATACACGTTGAGCGTGTCGCCCTCACGCACCCCCGCGTCGTGCAGGGACTGCGCCGGGTCGAGACGGCGGAAGCTGCCGTCCGGCTGCTGATGGTCGACGACGGTGCGCGGACGCCGCCCCATCCGGCCCTCGTAGTGCGCCAGCACGGCGGCGGCGATGTCCCGCACCGGGGTGATCGACGGCACCCCCGCCAGGTCGTAGGGCTGCTGGTCGGGGCCGTTCACCCGGAGCGCCTCCAGCAGATACGGCCGGTGGTCGTAGACCTCCTGGAGGATCTCCAGGTCCGCCGGGGCGCCCGCCGCGATCAACTCGCCGCGTACGCCCTCGATCTGGCCGGGCGTCAGTTCCCGCGTCAGGGACATCGCGATCTGCCCCACCTGGGCCTCCTCGCCCTGGCTGACGAAGAACAGTTCGGCGCGGGGGTCGAGGCGGCGCACCTCCTCGATGAACGCCGCGTGGTGCGTGCTGCACACGAAGACCAGCGTGGGGTAGGTGTCCGGCTCCGGTGCGGACTGCGGGGCGGCGGTGGGTGCCGGGCCGGCGGGCGGCGCGACGCGGGGCTCGGCGCGGGGCGGCTGCGGGGGCTCGGTGACCGGCTCCAGCGCTTCGACGGAGGCCCGGAAGAGGGTGTTGCCCGGGTACTCGTTGCGCACGGCGCGGGCCAACTGGGCCTCGCCGTCCACGAGTACGCCCGCGTCGATCAGCCGGCGCACCTCGGACCAGTAGACCCGGGCGGTCGTGTCCACGGACGGCAGCCGGCTCTCCGGGAAACCGATGGTGCGCAGGATGATCTCACCCTCGCGCGAGTTGATCACCCGCTCCAGCTCGTTGTACAGCTCGTCCCTCACAGGACACCCTCCGTCGTCGCGCGCCGTGCCTCGGTCAAGTCGTCCGTTGTGCCCTGCCGTTCCTCCCCGGCGGGGGCCAACTCGACGTACCGCAGCCCCGATCCGTCGCGCCGGGCCACGGGCAGTACTTCACGCGGCGCCACCCCCAGTGCGCTCAGCCGCGCCGAGGCGGGCGCGGACCGCAGCCGGGAGGTGACGGCGCGCACCGCCGTCCGCCGTCGCACCGGCCTGCTGAATCCTGCCCAGGCGAGCGGCTCTTCGTGCACGTCGACGTGGTCCAACAGGTCGGCCACCGTGGCCTCGTGGTCCAGCGGCAGCACCGGGACGTCCGCGGGGAGCCGTTCGTGCAGCGGGCAGTCCGGGTCGGGCAGCTCACCCGACGGGGTGCCGGACAGCGGCATCGCGAACCCGGCGGCGTCGACGCGCAACGGCGCGTCCGGCACGGACAGTCCCAGCAGCAGTCGTACGGCGAAGTCGGCGAGCCACGCGCCGACCAGTGCCGACACCGGAGCCGACGCGCCCACCTCGGCGGCCGGATCGGGCGCGGCGCACGACCACGGGTCGTCCTGCACCGCACGCTCGGCGGGACCGAGACCGCAGGCCCGGCAGCGCCCGCCGGGCGGGTACCAGGCGACCTCGCCGCCCCACGCGTGCGTCCCGCCGTCGAGCATGCCGGTTCCGGCGAGCGTGCACCGCCCGGCCAGGGAGATCCGGGCGGCCCGGCTGTCCAGCGCGCTCACCACCAGGTCGGCGTCCCGCAGTTCGGCGAGCCCGGCCCCGGAGACATGCGGCGCCGCACGGGCGACCACGTCCGTGCCGGGCGCGAGGTCCGCCAGCGCCTCGGCCAGCACCCGTGCCTTCGGCCGGCCCACGTCCGCCGCCCGGAACAGCGGGCAGCGGCTGAGGTTGCTCACCGCGACCGTGTCCGGATCGCACACCACCAGCCGCCCGAGGCCCGCCAACGCCAGGGTCTGGGCGACCGTGTTGCCCAGGGCCCCGGCGCCCGCGAGGACGACCGTGGCGTCGGCCAGCCGCTTCTGGTCCCAGCCGGGGATCAGCGCGTGCCGCGCGAACCGGTCGCCGGTCACCGGGGGTCCCGCAGGGAGTTGAGCATCAGACACGGCACCCCGGGATGCTGGGCCTTCCAGTCGTCGTAGCAGACCAGCCCGTGGTCCGGGTCGCGGTGGACGGCGCTCGCGCAGTTCGGCGCGTCCGGCGCGCAGGTGCAGTGGATGACCATCTCGTCCGGCCGGAAGGTGTGCCCGCACACCCAGCAGCGGTGCCGGGTGGGCGCCCCGTCGCCCGGGCCCGGGTGCAGGCGGAGCAGGGGATGGCCGCGATGCAGCCGGACCGTGTTCAGCTCCGGCGGCGGGGGATTGGCTTCGTCGAGACCCCGGTGGAACAGCTCGGCCGATGCGGAGGACTGCGCGCCCGCCCCGGGGTTGAGGCAGTCCAGGCGGCGGCTGCGGTGCTTGAGGACGACACCGGGGCCCGCGTCGGCGCGCTCGATGGAGATCTGCTCGCCCAGCCGGAAAGAGTGGTGGCAGACCGGACAGGTGGTCCCGGCCGAGCCGAGCTTGCGCAGCAGCTGCGAGGTGACGACGGTGACCTCCTCGCCGGGCCCGCCGTCCGGCTGCGGCACGTCGACCGCCTCACGGCGCCCGCCCGCCTGCCCGAGCAGGAAGTCGTACGCCGCCGGACTCGGCCCGCCCTCACCCGTGCCCCGCGCCCCGGCCTCCGCCCGCTCCCGCTCCTGACTACGCCGCCGCCGCTCGGCGACGTTCACCCCGGCGGGGACGTGCACACTGACGGCACGGGGCCGCTGCTCACTCATCACACACCGCCCTCCTCGCGGCTCCGCCTGCTCGTTGGTCGGGTGTCGGATGTAGGCGGGGGGTGGGGCGGTCGCTGGTCGAGCGTGGTTCCGGCTTCCGGTGCTCGGTCGCTGGGCGTGGGTGCGAGGGCCGGTGCGTGGGCGTCGGGTGCAGCCCTTGGTTCTGCTGCTCCTTCATCGTGCGCCGTCCTCCCGGTTCCGTCGCGGGGCAGTTCGGCGTGGTCCGGCGGCTCGGTGGTCGAGTGTCAGGTGTAGGCGCTGGGTGGGGTGGTCGCTCGTCGGGCCTGGTTCCGGCTTCCGGTGCTCGGTCGTCGGGCGTCGCCCCGGGTTCCGGTGCTCGGTCGTCGTGCGCAGCCCTGGGTTCCGTTGAGTGGCCGTCGGGTGCGGTCCTGGGTTCCGGTGTGCGGTCGTCGGGTGCGGTCCTGGGTTCCGGTGTGCGGTCGTCGGGTGCGGTCCTGGGTTCCCGTGGGCGGCCCTCGTGCGCAGCCCCTCGTCGCGTCGCTCGGTCGGCGGGAGCAGCCCCCCGTTGCGCTGCCCAATCGTCCGGTGCCGTTGCCCGGTCGTCACCTGTCCCCCCATCGCACGCCGTCCGATCCGCCTGCGTGCCCCCTGTCCGCGCCCCTCCCTCATACCGTGTCGCCCTCCCGCACCCGTACCGCGCGCCGTAGGTCCGGTAGGCCGCGGGCGCCCAGCCCCACGCCCGCCCGGCCCAGTTGGAAGGCCTTCTCCCAGGACTCGCCCAGAGCCAGCGCCGCGTAGTAGTCACGGCAGAACGCCAGTGCGTCCTCGTCGTTCAGCTTCGCCGGGGAGCCGATGACCTCGCCCACGTGCGGGCGGACGTCGTCCAGATACCGGCCCAGGTGGCAGGCGTTGAGGACGGCGACCGTGACTCCGCCCACCGCGTCGAGGACCGTGCCGAGCGCCTTCGCGCTGACCGGTGCGATGGAGCCGTCGTCCTCCTCCAGCAGCAGATCGCCGTCGGCGGAGCCGTGCCCGCCGAAATGCAGGACGTCCGGCTTGTGTTCGGTGAGCGCCGGGATCAGGTCGCGTCGCCGGGTCGCCGCGGACAGTCTGATGTCGAGGGTGCGGTGACGGCCCCGGCGGGCGGCCTCCTCGATGGTGCGGAACTCGTGCCGCAGCTGGAGCCGGGACGCCTCCCGGGGACCGGCCAGCAGACACAGCACGGTCAGACGGTCGTCCGGCGTCCCGTCCGACGCGCGGGGTCTCGCGTACCGGCCCAGCAGGTCGTTCGACGGGAAGTCCCGGTGCGCCGCCCGCACGAGGTCCTCCAGCGTGAAGCCGAACGCGCCATGCTCGATGGTCAGACAGATCCGGAACCAGTGGCCGAGCGGCGCCTGCGAACCCCCGAAGGGCGGCAGCCGGGTCAGATCGGCACCCAGCCCCCGCAGCAGCAGCTCGGCGCTGAGCGGATCGGCGTACAGCTCCGCCAGCACCCGCAGCACCCCGTCCTGCTGCAACCGCCCCGCCGTCAGTGCCGCCATGCGCGCTCCCCCCAGCCTCAGGTGCTCCGACTGTACCGGGCCAGGTCATACCCCCGACTGCCCTTTCACCAACAGGAGTTGATCACCCGTCAGGAAGTGATCAACGCCAAGTGCACTCATTTTGATGCTGTGCCTGAAGCACCACTCGCGTGGGCAGCGTTCTGTGATAGTTGGTGTCCCGGAGGGCTACGGGGAGGAGACACGGGGGTGGCGGAGTTCCGGGGCCGAAGGCCCGGGTCGGGGGACGGGGAAGAGGCGCTCTTCAGCCTTGAGGAGGACACCGGGGAACAGGCCCGCCTGGAGCTGCCGCCCTTCCATGCGCGCCGCTACCGCAGGCTGCCCGGCCGGCACCCGGTCATGGTGCAGGAGGCCGTCGGGCCCGAGGCTGAGCGGCGGATGCGCCGCCACTTCGAACTCTTCGGCAGCCTCGCCGACTTCCACGGCCCGCATCTGCCCCGCCAGCTCGCCCACGTCCTCGCCTACGACGACTCCCGGCGCCCGCACCGCATGCTGCTGGACTGCCGGGGCGTCCCCCTGTCCCGCTTCGACACCCCCGACGTGCTGCACGGCCCGCGGCTGCGCGGTGTGGTGCAGGACCTCTTCGAGGCCGTCGCCGGGCTGCACGAACCCCGCCTGGTGCACGGCCGGATCAGCCCCGAGCACCTGTGGTGGGACGAGGCCGAGGGACTCCAACTCGCCGGTCTGGACGGGGCCGTGTACGCCACCGAGCCGCTGCCCGACCGCCCGGCGACCGCGTGGGACGCGCCCGGTTTCCGGCCCGGACTGCCGGCCTCGGCCGACCAGGACGTGCTCAGCGCCGCCCTCGTGGCGTTCTGGATGGCCACCGGCGAGACCCTGCCGCGCGGCTCCTCCCGCGAACACCTGCACGCCGTCCTCGACCAGGGCCACGAGGAATGGCTCCAGCAACTCCTGCGCGCCGCCTTCCCGTTGGGCTCGGCCGTCTCCCCGCCCGCGCGCGAACTGGTGCGCCGCCTCGCCGACGGCGCCGCGCCGAACGGCCTGTTCGAGCGACCCCTCGCGGAACAGGCCAAGCGCCGCGAGATGCTCGCCCGCGAGGAGTTCCGCGCTCTGCGCGCCCGCCAGCGCACCGGCGCCGGCAGCCTGCGCGCCAATGGCTACGCCCCGCCCTCCGTACGACCCCCCGGCTGGTGGCGCCGGATCGGGCGGCGGCTGCGGATCGTCACCGACCGGCCGCTGCCCGCCCTCGGCCCCGTCGAGTGCCCCATGTGCCTGCGGGCGCTGAACTGGGACACGGCCGAGCGGGTCGTCCTCGACGCCTCCGGCGGCATGCTCCCCGAGGCCGACCTGCCCACCCACTCCGACGCCGAACGGGACGCCCAGCTCGCCCGCACCTATGTGGTCTGCCCCGGCAACGACGACGTGCCCCAGCACGAACTGCCGTACCGCTACCCCCTGTTCGGCACCGAACCGGTCCGCATCGGGCTGGTCGGCGCGTCCAGCACCGGCAAGTCCCATCTGCTGGCCGCGATGATCGACCAGGCCCGCAAGTCCACCGTCATGGCCCGCTACGGCCTGCGCGTCGAGGCCCTGGACCCCCAGCGCTACCACCTCTACCTCAACGAGGTCGTCGCCCCCTTCATCGACGGCCGCCAGGAACTCGTCGCCACCGCCGACCGCCCCGAACTGCGTTACTCCACCGGCCTCGTCGTCACCGACGAGAACTCCGGCCGCTCGCACAGCGTCGTCTTCTTCGACGTGGCGGGCGGCCGACTGGAACGCCCCGGCCGCGAGTCCGACTTCCTCAACCGGCTCAGCGCCCTGCTCTGCGTCGTCGACCCGACCCGCATACACGGCCTGACCTCCCAGGGCGGTACGACCGGACGCGACCCGGCGTTCGAGCACGTCCGCCAGCGGCTGCGCCAGCAACAGGCCAACCCCGCCCTGCCGTTCCTGCCGGTGCCGTGCGCCCTCGTCGTCACCAAGAGCGACCTGCTGCGCTTCCGCGGCTACCGCGAGATCGACGGCTGGCTGCACGAAAAACCCGACGCCGAAGCCGACTTGAGCACCGTCGAGCGGGAGAGCGAGGACGTCTACTCCTTCCTCGGCGCCCGTGGCGGCGGCGACTGGCTGCAACTCGCCGGCGAGTGCCAGGGCTCCACCCTGCACCTCGCATCCGCCACCGGAACCGGCCCCCGCGCCCAGGCCGACCAGGCCGCTGCCCGCCGCTTCGACTCGGCCCTCTTCCGCCAACACCGGGTGCTGCGGCCGCTGTTGGCGCTGCTCGCCATGAAGGGCGTCATGACCGGACCGGCCGCGGACGCCCTGCTGCTGGGACGGGGGCCCGGCACATGAGCCTGCCCGCGCGCGGCGGCCTCCGCGCCGACATCACCGTCTACCAGTGGTCCGAGCGCTCCCTCACCGGCCGCGGCGACGTCGGCCCGGTCGCCACCTCCCTCGACCGCGAGGCGCTGCTGCGCTGGAACAGCCGTATCGAACACCTGGTGTGGGCCAGCCAGGAACACCCCGGCGACACCGCACCCGGCTTCGTCTACTTCCGCCACGAGAACGAGGCCGCCGTCCTGCGCAAACTCCCGGTCCGCGACCCCAACGGCCGCGCCGGCTCCACCCTCACCCACGTCCTGACCGGCCCGGCCGGCGGCATCGACCTGCACCTCGCGCTCGCCGCCTGTCGCAGCGACTGGGACGACTGGCTGCCGCCGCCCGTCCGGCAGAGCGCCCTCCTCGACGGCCAGGCGGCCCGGGGCGGCGGCGCCGAGCGCCTGGAGCGGGTCCCGCTGGACCTCGTACGGCAGTTGCTGGTCGAGGAGCAGCGCCTCCTCGGCGCCCTCGACACGGCGGCCGAGGACGTGCCCGACGACCTGCTGGTGCGGCTCGCCGAGGCGCTCATGGAGCGGCCCGGGGCACCGCTCACGGTGGTGGGTTCGCCGGTCGACGGCGAGGTCGTCGTCCACGCCCTGGCCGGACTGCTGGGCCGGGTCGTGCTGGGCAGCTGGGGCTTCGCCACCCGGGAGGAGAACGACGCGGCGAAGGACCTGCCGCAGTTCGTGTTCGTACGGGGCGACGGCACCGGAACCCGCCACGCCACCCGGCGCCGCGTCGACGCCAAGGCCGACCCCGGCCCGCCCGGCCCCCTGCGCGACCAGGCCGCACGCCTCGTCGCCTTCCAGCGCCGCCGTGGCACCGGCGCGCTCAGCCGGCTGCTGCCGGACCAGCCGATGGCCAACCCGTCGAAGATCCGCGAGTGGGCGGCCGGGCACCAGGTCGCCCCGGGGCTGATGAGCGATGTCATGAGCCTGCTGGAGGCGGCCCCGCAGGGCGACCTGTCGGACCGGGAGGACGCCTACCTGCGCAGTACCACCGCCGTCCCCCGCATACAGCTGGAGCTCGACCGGGCCACCGAGGGCCAGCTGGCCCGCCTCCTCGCCCTGTGGCGCCCGGACTCGCTCGAACTTCAGCCCTACCGGCATCTGCGGGAGGAGATCCACACCTGGGCGCTGCACCGGGCCTTCGCGGGCGCCGGCGGGGACCTGCTGCGCGAGCTGTCCCTGGCGCCGCCCGGCGGGCGGGTGGTGCGCCGGGTGCTGGAGGAGCGGCTGGACAGCGCCGCCCGCCGGGGGGCGGACTTCCACGTCCTGCCGCTGCTGCGGATCGCCCTGCAGATCGGCGTCTCGCAGGCCGTGCTGGACGACATGATGCGGGTGCTCGTGACCCGCTTCTCCATGGCGTTCCTGATGAGCCAGGTCGACCAGATCAGCCGGATCGCCCCGGCCCAGGCCCGCACCCTCCTGGAGAGCTGCGCCCGACGCCGCCCCGGCAAGGAGCGCCACCACCCCTTCGACGTACTGCGCCGCACCCAGTTCCACGCCGAGGCCGTGGACCGGATGGCGCCCCAGAACCCCTGGCAGGCGGTGCACCTGTACCGGCTGCTCCTGCTGTGCACGACCGGGGAGCAGTTGGGGCAGCGCGAGGTGCTGGACGTCCTGGAGGCGGCGGGGCGCACCCCGTCGCCCGCCCTGTTGCAGGCCCTGCTCGACGGCTGCCGGCGCGGCAAGGCGCAGGACACCGTCCACGCCGTCGTCGTCCAGCAGTACTTCCGGCAGCATCTGCCCGCCCGGCCGCACGACGGAGACCACGGCCCCGACCGCCGCGGTCCCCGGGACTGAGGGAGAGGTCTTGTCCAGCAGGAAACCCGCCACACATCAGCCCGCGCCCCCGGCGCCCGAACCCTCCGCGGCGCTGCGGGCGGCCGCCGACCGGCTCACCGAACTGGCCGGCGAGTGCCCCCAGGACAGCACCGGGCGCTCGGTGCTGACCTGGATCGCCGACGACGCCCGGGCCGGCGGCCGGGCCCTGTCCGGCGTCAACCTGCTGCACGCCTACCCGCCCGACGCGCTGGTGCCGGACGCCGAGCCGCGCCACAGCGGGCTGATCGCCGTGGTGTCGACCGCGCGGGACGTGTCCGTCTTCCTGCCGATCGTGCTGACCTGGCTGTCCCTGTGGTTCGCTTTCCGGGACTTCGAGGACTCCGCGAAGGGCACCAACTTCCTGCGGCTGTGGTCATCCGGCTTCGGCGGCACCGCCGTCCTGCTCGTGGTACTGCTCATCGCCGGGGTGGTCCTCGCCACGATGTGGTTGCAACGCCTCGAATGGGCCGCCCAGCACGAGGCGTCCCGCGAAGGGCTGCGCACCCGGATCGCCGGACAGCTGACCGTCCTCACCATGGAGCTGTCCAAGCACGCCGTCCTGGAGGCCCAGGTCGTCCCGGCCGGCCAACTCGTCGGCATCGCACGGGACATCACCCGCAGCACCGCCGAGCTCTCCCGCACCCTCTCCGACAGCGCCGACCGCATGGAGAGGATCTTCGCGCCCGGCCCCGAGGGCAGATTCGTCACCGCCCTCGACCAATGGACCCGCTCCGCGGGCGAGTTGGGGGAGATGGGCCGTTCCCTGACCGTGCCGCACCAACTCCTGCGCGACTTCGCCAAGATGCGCGACGAGCTGCGCGGCGACGAACAGGCGACCCGCGAGTCCCTCACCCGTCTGCTCGCCGAACTGCGCCGCGCGGCCGGCAGCTCCCAGGAGGCCAACCGGGTGCACGCCACCGTCGCCGACGAGGTCACCGAGACCACCCGCAGGGTCGGTGAGGCCATGGGCGTCCTCAACGACAACAGCGAGCGCATGTACGCCTACATGGACGCCCTGGAGCGAGTGCTCGCCCTGCTGCAGAACGGCTCCGGACCCGCGCCGATGTCGAACTCCGGGGGACCGTCCACGGGCCCCTATGGCGGTCCCTACGGCGGCCCTCACAACGGCCCCTACAACGGCAATGGTTACCCCGGCGGTGGCTCTGGCGGGCCCGCCGCGCCGCCGCCTCCGCCGCCCGCGCCACCCCGTACCGACACCGGCGGCTCCGACACCGCGGCTCCCGACACCGGAGCCGCCACACCGCCGCCGCGTCGCCCCGGTGACGACTGGTACGGCGGAGAACAGCGGTGAGGCGACGCCCGCCGGCCGCCGGCATCGCCCCGCGCCACCTCGCGGGCTGGCTCTTCGCGGACCTGTTCCTGGTGCTGTTCCTGGTGGCGCTCGGCATGATCGCCTCGGACGGCCCGGGGGCGGCGGGCGCGAAGAAGGCACCGAAGCCGTCCGCGTCCCCGTCGTCCGCCGCGTCCCCCTCCCCCTCGCGCACGGCGAAGGGCCCGACCGGCCTCGACCCGAAACGGCACACCTTCGCGGTGTCCCTGTCCTCGGGCGCGACCGGTCGCGCAGCCGGCAAGGGCAACCTGAACGCCGCCGACCGGAAGAAGATCATCGCGGCGCTCGACAAGGAGATCCGCGCGAGCGGTGACGGCCGCCGCATCGGCATGGTCATCACCTTCGGTGTCGCCCCGCAGTCGATGCTGGGCGCGGCGACCGACCTCGCCGAGGACGTCAACGCCACCCTCAAGTCCCGCCGCCCCCAGGCCTTCTGCGGCGGGAACGTGGGCACGCGCCCGTTCTGGTCCGGGGGATCGGCGGACCGGGTGGAGATAGAGCTGTACTACATCAACGCGTGCGAGGGGCAGCGCTGAGGTGCGGGCCGAACTGTGGGCGGAGTTGACGAGAGCCGTCAACCCGCAGGAAGGCGACCTCCTCCTGCGGTCGATCGGCTTCCGTGAACGCCAACTGCCGTCCACGGAACTGGCGTCCCGGGCTGCGCCGCCTGGCGCGGCGAGGACGGCCCGCTCGCCGCGCGGTCCTGACCGACGGCCGCCCGGCGTGCCTCAGTCCCGCAGCCGGGGAATCTCGATCGCCGGGCAGCGGTCCATGACCATGTCGAGACCCGCCCCACGCGCACGCTCGTACGCCGCCTCGTCGATCACGCCGAGTTGGAACCAGACCGCATCGGCGCCCTTGGCGATCGCCTCGTCGACGACGGGGCCGGCGAGGTCGCTGTTGACGAAGACGTCGACCACGTCCACGTCGAAGGGGATGTCGGCGAGTGAGGCGTAACCCTGTTCGCCGTGCACGGTCTCCGCCTTCGGATGCACGGGCACAACCCGTTTTCCGAAGCGCTGGAGCACCTCGGCGACGCCGTACGCCGCGCGCCCCCGGTTCGTGGACAGGCCCACCACGGCCCAGGTGTCGCCGCTCTCGGTGAGTATCTTGCGGACCGTCGCTTCGTCTCCGTACACCGTGGGTCTCCTGGAGGGTCTGGTCGCTGGGGCTTCCCGCACAACAGCGCACCGCTCCCGCTGATTCCCCTGATTCCCCAGGGCCGTCGCCCCGCGCGCACCGCTTCTCACCGGGCCCACGCGCCACGCCGCACCCCGCCACCCTGTCCGGAATCCATGCCACCTGCCTGCGGACGGCCTCCGTCCCGCCTACGCTCACCCCGTGCTGCGCATCATCGACGCCCGAACCGGCGACCCGGTCGAGGCCGCCCCCGCCCGCCGTGGTCTGACCCGTGTCGAGGCGCACGTGCCCGGCCTCGACGGCACCGCCCTGCGGGTCCTGCTCGTCGCCGACACCCTCGTCCGCGCCCTCGAACTCGGCGGTACGCCGGTCTGGGCCCGGCTCGACGCCGCCCGGCAGCGGCCCGAGGTACGGGCGGGCGCCGCGGCGCTGGGCATCCGCCCCTTCGAGGACGGCCATGACACGGGCCTCAAGGGAACGCAGGTCATCCATGTCGCGGCCGAGGACCAGGTGACACCCGCCGGCGTCCAGGTCGCCGTCGCTCCCGTCGAGCACCCGGCGGAGGGCGTCGCCCCCGACGTACTCCGGATCGCCCTGCTGTCCCGGCCCCGGGGGCTGGCGGCGCGGCTCGACGCGGCCGTCCTCCAGGACGCCCACGACACCCTCGTACGGTGGCGTCGGGCCGTCGCCACGTGGGCGCGCGAGCCGTCCCGGCCGGTGCCCGACGAGGTGCGCGGAGAGCTGCGTACGGCTTGGGAGGACGACCTCGACGTACCCGGCGTCCTACGCGTCCTGCGGTCGGTCGAGACCTCCGACCTCCCGTACGGCGCCCGCTTCGAGACGTACGCCTACGCGGACCGGCTCCTCGGTCTCGAACTCACCCGCGACATCGGTTCGCTCGCATGATCGCGCGTGCCGGAGCCGGTCCGCTGCGCCGCCTCGTCGTGCTGCGCCACGCGAAATCCGCCTGGCCGGAGGGCGTCCGCGACCACCAGCGCCCGCTCGCCCCGCGCGGACTGCGCGACGCCCCCGCGGCGGGCCGGGCGCTCGCCGAGGCCGACTGCCTGCCCGACCTCGCCCTGTGCTCCACCGCCGTACGCGCCCGGCAGACCTGGGACCTGGCCGCCGCCCAGTGGGGCACCCCGCCCCCGGTGCGCCACGACGCCCGGCTCTACGGCGCCGACGTGCCCGAACTCCTGGAGGTCGTGCACGAAGTGTCCGCCGAGGTCGAGACGCTGCTGCTGGTCGGCCACAACCCCGGCCTGGAGGACCTCGTCCTCGACCTCGCCGGCGACGGCCTCGACGACACCCTGGACACGGTCCGGGTGAAGTTCCCCACGTCGGCCATCGCCGTCCTGGCCTGGCGCGGCACGGCCTGGGAGGCCCTCGGCCCGGGCACGGCCCTGCTGACGGCGGTCACGGTGCCCCGGGGGAAGAGGAAGTGAGTAAGCGCTATGTGTTCCTGGACCCGGACGGCAGCGGAACCGACCACGGCTGGGCGTTCGTGGTCGTGGCGGCACCGACCGGCGTGGTCTACCGGACACAGGGCGGCGGCTTCGGCTGCGTCCCGTACGAGCAGGAGGGGTATCTCATCCCCCTGTTCGGACGGGATCTCGACGAGGACCTGAAGGCGATCTTCGTGGGCGAGCTGAAGGGACAGGGCGCCCGCGGCCTGGAGTGGCCGGCGCCGCTCCTCGGCCGGCTCCGGGACGCGGTCGCGGAGCTCCGCGTCTACGGCTCCGCGAACCGCGACGACACCTGGCCCGCCGCCCTCGCCCTGGACGAGTCCCGACTGCCCGAGGCCGACGAGGCGTGGGTGCCGGTGCTGACCCCGGACGGGCCGGGCTTTCTGGCCTGGGAGAACTCCGACTGAGCCCGCGGGCATGGCCTGCGGGACTCCGGCTGAGCCGGCCCACAGCCCTGCCCCGGCCACGGACTAGGCTGGCCCGATGCCGGACGAGTACCGCACAGTCGCCCACGCGGGCGTGCACGAGACCGAGGTCAACCGCTCCCGCTTCCTGTGCGCCCTCGCCCCGGCGGCCACCGAACAGGAGGCCCAGGACTTCATCGCGGCCGTCCGCAAGGAGCACACCGACGCCAGCCACAACTGCTTCGCCTACGTCATCGGCGCCGACGGCGCGATCCAGAAGGCGAGCGACGACGGCGAACCGGGCGGCACCGCCGGCGTCCCCATGCTCCAGATGCTGCTGCGCCGTGACATGCGGTACGTCGTCGCCGTCGTCACCCGCTACTACGGCGGCGTCAAGCTCGGCGCCGGCGGCCTCATCCGCGCGTACGGCGGCGCGGTCGGCGAGGCCCTGGACACCCTCGGCAGCATCACCCGCCGCCGCTTCCGCCTCGCCACGGTGACAGTCGACCACCACCGCGCGGGCAAGCTCCAGAACGACCTGCGCGCCACCGGCCGCGAGGTCCGCGACGTCCGCTACGGCGAGGCCGTCACGATCGAGATCGGCCTCCCGGACGCGGACGTACCCGCCTTCGAGGCGTGGCTCGCGGACGCGACCGCCGGGACGGCCGGGTTCGAACTGGGTGGAGAGGCCTACGGAGATGCCTGAAATGCAGGTAACCACCCGTGTATGCCGATTCGGCAAAGGTGCAGGTCAGAGTGGTGTCGATCCGTCAATGAGGGGCTCGTCGGTGATGCCGGTGCTGGTTCGGTGGCGGCACGCTTTCACTGGACCACCTGCGTGAACTCGGCGTACGGCGGGTCACGTCGGCGGCGGCATCGCCCGCGCGATGTACCGCCATCTGCTGAGCGCCGCCGCCCGGGAGCCAGCCGACCGGGGCACCTTCTCCGTCGCCGACAACCAGATCCCGCAGTCGGACCAGCCTCTTCCGGCCGCGCCCTTGACGCTCAGGCGGGACCGTTGAGGCCGGCGACGACGTGCCGCAGGAAGCCGGCCGCCGTGCCTCCGTCGCAGACGCGGTGGTCGAAGGTCAGGGACACGTTGACGACTTTGCGGACCTCGACGCGGCCGTTCTGCACCCAGGGGCGGTCGGTGATGCGGCCCACGCCGATCATCGCCGCCTGGGGGTGGTTGAGGATCGGGGTGGCGCCGTCGACGTCGAAGCCGCCGTAGTTGTTGAGGGTGAACGTGCCGCCGGTGCGGTGCTCGGCGGGCAGTGCACCGCGTCGGGCGAGGCCGGTCAGCCGCCGTAGTTCGGCGGCCAGGCCGTCGAGCGAGAGGCGGTCGGCGTTCCGGACCACGGGGACGACCAGGCCGTGGTCGGTCTGTGCGGCGAAGCCGAGATGCACCTGCGGATGGCGGACGAGTTCCTGACGGTCGGCATCGACCCGGGAGTTGAGCTCCGGGAACGCGGCCAGCGCGTCGAGGCAGGCCCGGGCGAGCAGGGCCATCAGGCCCGTACCGAGGGTGGTGCGGGCGGCGAGCAGGCTGCCGGCGTCGGTGTCCGCCCAGATGGTCACGGCAGGAGTGTCGCGGTGCCCGCGGACGAACTTGTCGGCGGAGGGTCCCAGCGGGATCCGGGTGGCGGACGCCGTCGCACGGGCCGGATCGTTCGACGCGTGTACGGCGTCGGCCGTCCCGGTCGTGATCGCCGGGCGGGGTGACGGCTGACGACCAGATCGGCCCGACGTGCCGTAACCGGTCAGGACGGCGCCCGAACCGGACACCTCTGCCGACTCCTGCACGGTCAGCAGCGGCGCTCCCACCTCGACGACGTCACCCGCTCCGCAGTGCAGGGCCGTGACGGTCCCCGCGAACGGACTCGGCAGCGTCACCGCGGACTTGGCCGTCTCGACCTCCGCAACGGCCTGATCGTGCTCGACGGGATCGCCCACGGCGACCCTCCACTCCAGCACCTCCGCCTCGGCCAGCCCCTCACCCAGGTCGGGCAGGAGGAACGTACGGCCGGCCGCGGGGGCGCCGGTGGCGGCAAGGGTGTGCCGGGCCCGTCGCGAGGAGTCGGGCAGCAGGCGGTACAGGCCGTCGAGCACCCGGCGCACGCCCGGCAGGTGGGCGTCCTCCAGCAACGGCGGCGGATACGGGATGTCGAACCCGGTGACCCGCAGCACCGGCGCCCGCAGCGCGTCGAAGCACCGCTCCTGCACCCGCGCCGCGATCTCGGCACCGACTCCGGCGAAGCCCTGCGCCTCGTGCACCACCAGGCACCGGCCGGTCCGCCGCACCGACGCGGTCAGCGCGTCGTCGTCGAGGGGCACGAGGGTGCGCAGGTCCAGCACCTCGACGTCCAGGCCTTCCGCTTCGGCCAGCCGGGCCGCTTCCAGGGCCACGGCGACCGAGGGGCCGTAGGCGACGAGCGTGACGTCGTCTCCGGCGCGGCGCACGGCGGCGGTGCCGAACGGACCCGTACGGACCGGGAGTTGGAGGGGTTCCTTGGTCCAGTAGCGGCGCTTCGGCTCCAGGAAGATCACCGGGTCCGGGTCGTCGATCGCCTCGCGTAGCAGGGAGTACGCGTCCGCCGCCGTCGCCGGGGTGACGACCTTCAGGCCGGCCGTGTGCGCGTAGTACGCCTCGCTGGAGTCGCTGTGGTGCTCCACGCCGCCGATGCCGCCGCCGTAGGGGATCCGGACGACCAAAGGCAGTGCGACGGCGCCGCGGGTGCGGTTGCGCATCTTCGCCATGTGGGAGGTGATCTGTTCGAACGCCGGGTACGCGAACGCGTCGAACTGCATCTCCACCACCGGCCGCCAGCCCGCCATCGCCATGCCGACCGCGAGGCCCGCTATACCGGCCTCGCTGACGGGCGTGTCGAAGCAGCGGCCGTCGCCGAAAGCGTCCCGCAGCCCGTCGGTGACCCGGAAGACGCCGCCGAGGCGCCCGACGTCCTCGCCGAAGACGACGACCCGTTCGTCCGCGCCCAGTGCGTCCCGCAGGGCGGCGTTGAGTGCCTGGGCCATCCCAGTGTCGACCGCGGTCATGTCAGCATTTCTCCAACTCGGCCCGCAGGAGGGCTTGTTGATCGGCCATGTGCGGGGTCGGCAACGAGAGGACGTGGTCGAAGAGAGCTGCTGGCTCCAACTCCGGTTCTTCCCCGAGCCGTTCGCGTACGTCGGTGGCGTATCCCTCCGCCCCGGCGGCCGCGCTCTTCACCCCCTCGTCGGTCAGCAGGCCCCGCGCGCGCAGCGCCGACTCCAGCCGGGCGATCGGGTCACGTTCCCGCCAGCCGTCGGCCTCCGCAGTCGTGCGGTACCGGGAGGGATCGTCGGCGCTGGTGTGGGGGGCCATCCGGTAGGTGTGCGCCTCGACCAGCCAGGGCCCACCGCCCGCCCGGGCGTCCTCGACCGCCGTGGTCAGCACGGCGAGCAGGGCCGCGGCATCGTTGCCGTCCACCTGTTCCGACCGGATGCCGTAGCCGACCCCCTTGTACGCCAGGCTCGGTGCCGCGCACTGCTCGGCCAGCGGGACCGAGATGGCGTACCCGTTGTTCTGCACCAGGAACACCACCGGAGCCTTCAGCACGCCCGCCAGATTGAGGGCTTCGTGGAAGTCGCCCTCGCTGGTGGCGCCGTCGCCCACGAGCGCGAGGGCGACCGTGTCCGCCCCCTTGAGCCGCTCGCCGTGGGCCAGCCCCGTGGCGTGCACGGCGTGGGTTGCCAGCGGGGTGCACTGCGGTGCCGTGCGGTGCCGCACCGGGTCGTAGCCGCAGTGCGCGTCCCCGCGCAGCAGCGTCAGCGCCTCGACGGGATCGATCCCGCGGCTGACCAGCGCGACACAGTCCCGGTAGGTGGGGAACAGCCAGTCGGTGGCACGCAGGGCGAGCGCGGCACCCACCTGGCAGGCCTCCTGGCCGAGGCTGGAGGGATGGACCGCGAGTCTGCCCTGCCGGGCGAGCGCGGTCGCCTGCTCGTCGAAGCGGCGCCCGACGACCATCTTCCGGTACGCCGTCAGCAGCGCCTCGGCCGGAGGCTCGGAGTACGACACGCTCGCCGTTCCGCCATCCGAGGGCAGAAGGGAAACCGGAACCGGGGAGGGAAGCCAGTGCGAGGGCTCCGCCTCATTCCCCGCTCGCGGCCCCGTCGGCTTGTTGCCCATGTATCCGCCACACCCTTTCCGAACGGCTTTCGTGCTTCGGATGATCTCCACGGGTATGCGCTTTCTCAACTGCCCGGCAGATAAGGGCAGATGAAGCGGAACTGAACAGTCCGCCGTTCCGCCCAAGAGGAGGGTAAGCGCTTCCTGTGGTCAACCAGGCGTCGCCAAAAGGTAATTCATGCGTCGCCCGCCCTTCCTGAAGCGCCGGTTCCAATTGATCAACGAGACGCGGCACTGCGGAAGGCAAGCGAAGATGTCCGGAGTACGCCCGGGAACACGTCACTACACCGTTGTCTGTTCCTCCTGCGGAAACCGTTACGAGGACGATGGTCTCCGCCTCGACTGCTCCCGCCGGCACGAACCGGCATTCCTGCGCACCGAGTACGACAGCGACCACCACACAAGCGGAATCCGCGTCGGCGAAAGCAGCGGCCTGTTCCGGCACGCCCCGCTGCTGCCGGTGGCGCGCACCTTCCCCGGCGTTCCCGGCCCGGTCGTCCACCGCGCCGAGCGGCTCGGGCGCCGTATCGGCCTCGACCGGCTGTGGGTCGCCTTCAACGGGTACTGGCCCGAACGCGGGGCGGCCCTGCCGACCTGTACGTTCAAGGACCTCGAGGCCTACACGGTGCTCGGCCGACTGCCCGCCGAGCCGCCCGTGCTGGTGATTCCCTCCGCGGGCAACACCGCCGCCGCCTTCGCCTGGGCCGCCACCCGCCACCAGGTGCCCTGCCTGCTCGTCGTGCCCGCACCGGCCCTGGAGCGGATGCGCTTCCCGGCACCCCTCGACCCCTGCGTCCGCCTTGTCGTCCTGGACGGCGCCGCCACCTACAGCGACGCCATCGCCTGCGCCGACCTGCTGTCCGCCCTGCCCGGCCACCACGCCGAGGGCGGCGCACGCAACGTCGGCCGCCGCGACGGCCTGGGCACCGTCATGCTGGCCGCCGCCGACGCCCTCGGGCGGCTGCCGGAGACCTATGTGCAGGCCGTCGGCAGCGGCACCGGAGCCATCGGCGCCCACGAGGCCGCCCGCAGGCTGCGCGCCGACGGGGAGACACTGCCCCGCCTGCTGATGTGTCAGAACGCGCCGTTCGCGCCCTTGTACGACGCCTGGCGATGTACCGGCGCGGCCCCCGCGCACCCGGACCGGAACGGCGACAGCGATCGCGAGCTCGAGCCGCTGGCACGCGAACTGACCAACAGGCGCCCGCCGTTCACCGTCCGCGGCGGCGTGCGTGACGTGCTCACCGAGAGCGGCGGCGACGTCCTGTGCACCGACAACGTCGCAGCCCTCGCGGCCATGGCACTCTTCGAGGAGGTCGAGGGCATCGACATCGAGCCGGGCGCCGGAGTGGCCCTGGCCGCCCTGGCCGAGGCCGTACGGGACGGCCGCATCCGCCGCGACGAACTCGTCCTTCTCAACATCACCGGAGGCGGCCGGGCCCGACAGTCCCGCGACCTGCCGCTGATCCCCGCCGAGCCCTGGCTGCGGGTGCCCTGGCCGGGACGCGACGAGGGCCCGCGGCACGTGGCCGAGCTCGTGGCCCGGCAGCTGACCGGTCTTGCGGCGGCCACGGAGGCCGCCCGATGACCGTCCCCCACGCTCTGGACCTGTCCGCCGCCCAGCGCTCCATGTGGTTCGGGCAGCGGCTCGATCCCGCCGGGCCGGCCTACAACGTCGGCGAGTACACCGAGATCCACGGCCCTGTCGACCCCGATCGCTTCCGGACGGCGATCCAGCAGGTGGTGGCGGCCACCGAGACACTGCGGGTCCGGTTCACGGCCGAGGGTGACACCGTCCTCGGGCTCGTCGACCCCGACCCCGCCTGGGACCTGCCCGTCATCGACCTCACGGGCGAACCCGACCCCCGGTCGGCCGCCGAGGCCTGGATGGCCGCCGACTTCGCCACACCGTTCGACCTCGACCGGTCACCGCTCTTCCGGTACGCCCTGCTGCACCTCACGGCCACCCGCTGGATCTGGTACCAGCGCTACCACCACATCGCCGTCGACGGCTACAGCTGCTCCCTCCTCGCGCGCCGGGTCGCCGACGCCTACAGCGCCCTCGTCGCGGGCACACCGCACACCCCGCCGCCCGCGCCCCTGGCCCCACTGGTCGACGCGGACGAGGCCTACCGCACCGGTCAACGGCACGCGCCGGACCGGGAGTTCTGGACGTCCGCGCTCGCCGACCGCCCCGACCCGGTGAGCCTGTCCGCCCGCCCGCCGCAAGTCGCCGGGCGCTTCCTGCGCCGTACCGGCCATCTCCCGCAGACAGCAGGGGACTTGGTGCACGCGGCCGCCGAACAGGCCGGCACCCGCTGGTCGCGCGTCCTGCTCGCGGCGACCGCCGCCTATCTGCACCGGCTCACCGGAGCCCGGGACATCGTCCTGGGCCTCGCCGTCACCGCCCGCGAGAGCGAGACCGAACTCGCCACGCCGGGCATGGCGTCCAACGTGCTTCCGCTGCGGCTGTCCGTACGGCCCGACAGCGTCGCCGAAGACCTCGTACGCCGGACGGCGTCCGCCACCCGCGACCTGCTGGCGCACCAGCGGTACCGCGGTGAGGACCTGCGCCGGGACCAGGATGGGCCGCAGGACGGGCCGCGCTTCTTCGGGCCCGTCGTCAACATCATGGCGTTCGGCCCGGAGCTGCGGTTCGCCGGTCACGCCACCACCCGACACAACCTGTCCACGGGGCCCGTCGAGGACCTCGCCGTCAACGTGTACGACCGCGCGGACGGCGACGGCATCCGCATCGACCTCGACGCGGGCCCCGACCATTACACGGACGCCGAACTCGCCGCCCATCACCGGCGCTTCGCCCGTTTCGTGGAGCACTTCGCCCAAGCCGTCCTCACCTCCGGCACCCCGGTCGGCCGGGTCGAGGCGACCCTGCCCGAGGAGCGGGCGGACGCCCGGCTCGCCGGCGCCGCCGCGCCCGCGGGAGCGGCGACGACCGTGCCGGAACTCTTCGCGGCCCGGGTCGCGGCCGGCCCGGACGCCACGGCGGTCATCCAGGGCGAACGCATCACCACCTACCGGCAGGTGAACGCCCGTGCCAACCGGCTGGCACACCGGCTGATCACCTTGGGAGTCCGCCCGGAGGACCGCGTGGCGGTCCTGCTGGACCGCTCCGACGGACTCCTCGCCGCGCTCCTGGCCGTACTCAAGGCGGGGGCCGCATACGTCGGCCTCGACCCGCGCGCCCCGGCTGCCCGCACCCGGCAGATCCTGGCCGAGACCGGCGCCAACGTCCTGCTGACCGACACCGGGCTCATCGAGCCGTACGACGGCCTGACCACGATCGCTCCCGAGGACCCGACGCTCGCCGCCGAACCGGACACGGACCCCGCCGTGCTGCTGCACCCGGCGCAGCTCGCCTACGTCAGCCACACCTCCGGCTCCACCGGCATCCCCAAGGGCGTCGCCGTCACCCACCGCGACGTCACCGCCCTGGCCGCCGACTCGGCCTTCGCGGACGGCGCGCACGCGCGCGTGCTGGTGCACTCGCCGACGGCCTTCGACGCCTCCACCTACGAGATGTGGGTACCACTGCTCAACGGCGGCACCGCCGTCGTCGCCGGGCCGGAGGAGGACGTGGACGCCGCCGGCGTCGCACGTCTGACGCGGCGCCACGGTCTGACGGCGCTGTGGCTCACCGCCGGGCTGTTCCGTCTCGTCGCCGAGGAGGACCCGGGCTGCTTCGCGGGGCTGCGCCAGGTCTGGACCGGCGGAGAGGCCGTGCCCGCACCGGCGGTCCGCCGGGTCCTGGCGGCCTGCCCCGGGCTGACCGTCACCGACGGCTACGGCCCGACCGAGACGACCACCTTCGCCACCACCCGCCCCTGCACGGCGGCCGAGCACGTACCCGACCCGCTGCCCATCGGCCGCCCCCTGGACGGCATGCGCGCCCACGTCCTCGACGGGGCCCTGCAGCCACTCCCACCGGGCACGGTGGGGGAGTTGTACATCGCGGGCCCCGGCGTGGCCCGCGGCTACCTCGGCCGCCCCGGCGCCACCGCCGAACGCTTCACCGCCGACCCGTACGGCCCGCCCGGGTCCCGCATGTACCGCACGGGCGACCACGCGCGCGTGACGGCCGACGGTGAGCTGGAGTACCACGGCCGCACCGACGGCCAGGTCAAACTCCGCGGCTTCCGCATCGAACCGGCCGAGATCGAGACGACTCTCGCCACCCACCCCGAGGTCACCCAGGCGGTGGCCGTGGTCCGCGAGGACCGGCCGGGCGACCGACGGCTGGTCGCGTACGCGGTCTGTACCGGGGACAAGGCCCCGACGACGGCCGAACCGCTGCCCGCCGACGCTGCAGCCGCAACGTCGGCCTCGGCCGTCCAGTCCCCCAAGGCTGCCGAGGCCGCGCCGGGTGCCCGGCGAGCTGAAGATGCCTCTTCGGTGTGCGCGGCCGGGCGTGCGGCGGATGTGGTGTGGGAGCAGGGGGGTGAGGGCGCCGCGCCGGCTTCGGGCGTGTCGGTTGTCGAAGGGCCGGTTGCGGGGGCTGCGCGTGCCATATCAAGGTGGGAGGCTCCCCGGGCCGAGGGCGTCGTATCGAACCCTGATGTCTCGGCTCCCGGCGACATCGTGGCCACCCTCGGCGGTTCGCCCGCAGAAGCTGCTGCCCTCATCCCCGGGGCTCCGGCGGCCGACCTCGGCGCCCAGCCCTCCCACCGTGCCGTGCCCACCCCCGAAGCCCTGCGCGACCACCTCGCCGCCCGGCTGCCCGACTTCATGGTCCCCTCGGCCGTCGTCGTCCTCGACCGGCTGCCGCTGACCCCCAACGGCAAACTCGACCGGGTCGCGCTGCCCGCCCCGCCCACCGCTGCCGCCGCGCAGGCCCACGCGCCACGCACGCCCCACGAAGACGTCCTGTGCGCCCTCTTCGCCGACTTGCTCGGCCTCCCGGACGTCGGCCCCCGCGACAGCTTCTTCGCGCTCGGCGGGCATTCCCTGCTCGCCCTTCGGCTCATCGGGCGCATCCGGGCAACCCTCGGCGTCGAACTGACCCTGCGCGACGTCTTCCAGACGCCCACTCCGGCCGGGCTCGCCCGGTTGCCGGCAGGAGCCGGGGCGGCCGTACGTCCCGCCCTGCGGCCGGCTGCGCGCACAGTCCGCGGTGAGGCCCCGCTGTCGTCCGCCCAGCGGCGGCTGTGGTTCCTGGATCGGCTGGAGGGCCCCAGCGCGGCCTACAACATCCCCCTTGCCGTACGGCTGACCGGTGCCGGCCTCGACGTGGATGCCCTGCGCGGGGCCCTCGCCGACCTCGTCGCCCGGCACGAGATCCTGCGCACCGTCTACCCGGACGCCGACGGCCTGCCGTGCCAACGGCTGCTGGAGTCCGACCTGCCGGACCTGCCCGTCGAACAGGTGACCGCAGCCGAACTGCCCCGGAGACTGGGCTGGTTGGCGGGGGAGGGTTTCGACATCTCCGAGCGCGTCCCGTTCCGCGCGCACCTGCTCGTCCTCGGCCCCCAGGACCACGTCCTGCTCCTCGTCCTGCATCACATCGCCGCTGACGGCTGGTCCCTGGACCCCCTTCTGCTGGACCTGGCAGCCGCCTATCGCGCCCGGCTGGCGGGCCGGGACCCGGACTGGGCGCCCCTGCCCGTCCAGTACGCCGACTACTGCCTCTGGCAGCACGAGCTGCTCGGCGAGGACCAGGACCGTCAACTCGACCACTGGCGCCAGGCGCTCGCCGGGCTCCCCGACGAACTCCCGCTCCCCGCCGACCGCCCGCGCCCGGCCCGCGCCACCCACCGGGGCGGCGACATCCCCGTCCGGCTGGAGGTGGACCTGCACCGGCGGCTGCGGGCCCTGGCCGACGAGACCGGCACGACGGTGTTCATGGCGGTACAGGCCGGCCTTGCCGCCCTGCTGACCCGGCTGGGCGCGGGCACCGACATCCCGCTGGGCACGCCGGTCGCCGGCCGTGCCGACGAGGCGCTCGACGACGTCGTCGGGTGCTTCGTCAACACCCTTGTGCTGCGCACCGACACCTCGGGTGACCCCAGCTTCCGCGAACTGCTGGCTCGGGTCCGGGAGACCGACCTATCGGCCTACGCCCACCAGGAGCTGCCCTTCGAGCAGCTCGTGGAGGCCCTCAACCCGCCCCGCTCGCTCGCCCGGCACCCGCTGTTCCAGGTGATGCTCGCCTTCCGCCCCACCGCCGGGCCCCGCCTCGACCTTCCCGGACTGCACGCCCGGACGCTGTCCGTCGAGACCGGCGCCACCAAGATCGACCTGACCTTCAACCTGGGCGAGCACCGCGCCCCCGACGGCTCCCCGCACGGGATCGAGGGCACCCTCCAGTACAGCGCCGACCTCTTCGACCGCCGCACGGCCGAGGACCTGGCCGCCCGCCTTGAGCGGCTGCTGCGGGCCGCGGTCCGCCACCCCGACCGCGCCATCGGCAGCCATGACATCCTCGACGACCGCGAACGCCGCCGGCTCCTGACCGAGTTCAACGACACGGCACGCGACGTGCCGGACACCACCTTTCCCCGGCTCTTCCAGGCGCGCGCCGCCGAGGCGCCGGACACGGTCGCCGTCGAGGACGACCTCAACTCGCTGACGTACCGTCAACTTGACGTGCGAGCCGATCGTTTGGCGCGCGTCCTCACCTCGCAGGGAGCCGGTCCGGGGCAGATCGTCGCGTTCTCGCTGCCCCGGTCGGTCGACCTCGCGGTCGCCGTGCTCGCCGTCCTCAAGGCGGGCGCCGCGTATCTGCCGCTGGACCCGGAACATCCGGCCGAGCGCACCGCCTATCTGCTCGCGGACGCCGATCCGGTGTGTCTCATCGTCCGGGACCGGCTCCCCGCCGACTGCGGCGTCGGCTGTGCGGTCGTGGATCCCGATGCGGCCCCGGACGATCCGGACACGCCTCTCCCCGAGGCCCGGCCCGCCGATCCCGCCTACCTGATCTACACCTCCGGTACCACCGGCCGCCCCAAGGGCGTCGTCGTCGAGCACCGCAACCTCACCACCTATGTGGCCCGTTGTGTCGAGACCTACCCGAGTCTGCGCGGCACCTCGCTGCTGCACGCGACGATGTCCTTCGACGCCACGGTGACCACGCTGCACGGGGCGCTCGCCGCCGGAGGCCGCGTGCACATCGCCGGCTTCCACGACGCCGGCGCGGCGCCGGCGAGCGGCGGTTACAGCTTCCTCAAGGCGACGCCCAGCCACCTTGCGTTGCTGCCCGCCCTGCCGCACGATCTCTCGCCCACCGAGGAGTTCATGCTCGGCGGCGAGGCACTGGTCGGCGAGGTCCTGCGCACCTGGCGCCGCGACCACCCCGACGTACGCCTGATCAACCACTACGGCCCGACCGAACTCACCGTCGGCTGCACCGACCACCGCATCGAGCCCGGCGACGAACTGCCGACCGGGCCGGTGCCCATCGGCCGCCCCATGTGGAACACCTGGGCGTATGTGCTCGATGCCCGGCTGAACCCGGTACCGGTCGGTGTCGAGGGCGAGTTGTACGTCTCCGGCGATCACGTGGCCCGCGGCTACTGGAGGCGGCCCGGTCTGACCGCCGGGCGGTTCGCCGCCGACCCCTTCGATCCGGCCGGCGGGCGCATGTACCGGACCGGTGATCTGGCCGTGTGGCGGGCCGACGGCACCCTGGAACTGCGCGGGCGGGCCGACGGCCAGCTCAAGATCCGCGGACTGCGGATCGAGCCCGGCGAGGTCGAGGGCGTGCTCACCGCCCATCCGGCCGTCGCCCAGGCCGCGGTGGTGGTGCGCGAGGACCCGTCCGGCGTGCGCCGCCTGGTCGGATACGTCGTCGGGGCCACCGAGGTCGACTGCCCCGCCGTCCTCGCGCACGCCGCCCGTCACCTGCCTGCCCACATGGTCCCCGAGACGCTCGTGGCGCTCGACGCGCTGCCGATGACCTCCAACGGCAAACTGGACCGCACCGCCCTGCCCACACCGGCCGCCACCCGGGAGACGGCGACGGGACGGGCGCCGCGCACCCCCCAGGAAGAGACACTCAGGGACTTGTTCGCCGAGGTCCTCGGAGCCTCCGCCGATGCCATCGGTGTCGACGACGGATTCTTCGACCTGGGCGGCGACAGCATCACCTCCATCCACCTGGTGAGCCGCGCGCTGGCCGAGGGGCTGCGGCTGACCCCGCGGGACGTGTTCGAGCACCGCACGGTCGCCGGTCTCGCCGCCGCGGCGGCCGATCGTCCGGCGCCCGGCCCGCACCCGGAGCAGGACGCACCGATCGGCACGCTTCCCCTCACCCCGGCCATGCACCGGCTTGGTGAACGCGGCGGCCCCATCGGGGCGTTCAGCCAGTCGGTGCTGCTCGTCACCCCGGCGGGCGCGGACGAGAAGCGCCTGACCGTCGCGCTGCAGACCCTGCTCGACCACCACCACGTCCTACGGATGCGTCTGACGTCCGACGGACGGGCGGCCGAGATTCCGCCCCCCGGGACCGTCGACGCGGCCACGGTGCTGGAACGCGTCGCCGAACCGGCCGACTTCGCACAGGTGCTGAACAAGTCGGCGTCACGACTCGCGCCGGAGCGAGGCATGTTGCTGCGGGCAGTGTGGTGCGATGCCGGCCTCGACCGTCCCGGACGGCTCCTGCTGACGATCCATCACCTCGCCGTGGACGGAGTGTCCTGGCGCATCCTGTGCTCCGACCTGGCCGCGGCCTGGCGCGAGGAGAACCTGCCCGAGCAGGGCACCTCCTTCCGGCACTGGGCCCGCCTGCTGGAGCGGGAGGCCCGCGCCTCGGAACGGACGGCCGAACTGGACACGTGGCGCCACGTGCTGCGGGACCCCGGCCCTCTGCTGGGCACCCGTCGGCCCGATCCTCAGCGGGACGTCGTCGGCGAGATGCGCCACCTCACCCGGCAGCTCCCGGCCGAGGCCACCGACGCGCTGCTCACCACTGTGCCCGCCGCCTTCCACGCCGGCCCCGACGACGTCCTGCTCGCCGCGCTGACCACCGCATTCGTGCACTGGCGGCACGCCAGAGACGGCCACCCGGCCCTGCTCCTGGACGTCGAGCGACACGGCCGCGAAGAGATCGCCGACGCAGTGGACCTCTCACGGACGGTCGGCTGGTTCACCAGCGTCGTGCCCGCCCGGCTCGACCTCACGGGAGTCGACCCCGCAGATCCGGCCCAGGTCCTCAAGACCGTCAAGGAACAGCTGCGGTCCGTCCCGGACCACGGCATCGGACACGGCCTGCTGCGCCATCTCGACCCCTCGAACGGGCCGCTCCTCGCGGCCCTTCCGGCGCCGGAGATCGGTTTCAACTACCTGGGCCGGACGGCCCCTTCGACCGGCGGCGACTGGGCCCTCGCGCCGGAACCGCTGCGCAACCTGGGCGCCGTGCACGACCCCGCCATGCCCGTTGCCCACGGCCTGGAGATCACCGCCGTGACCACCGAGGACGGCCGGCTCGACACCACCTGGTCCTGGGCCCCCGGCATCTGGTCCGAACGCGACGTACACGCCCTCGCGGACCGCTGGCTGACAGAACTGACCGCGCAGGCCGAGGGCGGCACCGGCGCGGTGGGCGGGCACACCCCGTCCGACCTGCCCCTGGTGTCGCTGTCCCAAGCAGAGATCGACGAACTCGAAGCCGAGTTCGGCAATGAGTGGAGGTAACCCAGGTGACTCGGTCCGGTTCCGGAATCGCCGACATCCTGCCGCTGTCGCCGTTGCAGGAGGGTCTGCTCTTCCACGCCCTGTACGACGACGAGCAGTCCCCCGACCTCTACGCGACCCAGCAGATCCTTGAGCTGGAGGGCCCCGTCGACCCCGCCGCCGTGCGCGCCGCCGGACAGGCCCTGCTCGACCGGCACCCCAACCTGCGCGCCTGCTTCCGCCGCAGGGAGGCCGGACGACCCCTGCAGATCGTGCCCACGGACGTCGAACTCCCCTGGCAGGAGGCCGACTTGACGGCACTCGGGGAGAGCGAGCGCGACAAGGAGTGGGCACGGCTGCTGGACGAGGAACGCACCCGCCGCTTCGACCTCGCCAAGCCCCCGCTCCTGCGTTACCTGCTGGTCAAGTGGTCCACGGACCGCTACCGCCTGCTCGTCACCAATCACCACATCCTGCTGGACGGCTGGTCGAAGCAGCTGCTGGTACGCGAGTTCACCGCCCTGCACGCGGGCGAGCACCCCACCGCCCTGAAGCCGGCGCCCGCCTACCGCGACTACCTCGCCTGGCTGGAACGGCAGGACCGCACCGCCGCCGAGACCGCCTGGCGCGACGCCCTGTCGGATGCGGGCGAGCCCACCCTGCTCGCGCCGGGCGCAACCGGCGCCACCACCGCCGTGCCGCCCCGCGAACTCGTCGTCGAACTCCCCGAGCAGCTGACCGGCGCCGCCGAGACCACCGCGCGCTCCCTCGGCATCACCCTCAACACGCTCGTCCAGGGCGCCTGGGGTGTACTCCTGGGCCGCCTGACCGGTCGCACCGACATCGTCTTCGGCCAGACGGTGACCGTGCGCCCGCCCGAACTGCCCAACATCGCCTCCATGGTGGGCTTCTGCATCAACACCGTTCCCACCCGCGTCCGTTGGGACGAGGACGGCAGGGTCATGGACCTCCTCACCGCGCTCCACCAACGGCAGGCGGCCCTGCTCCCGCACCAGCACCTCGGACTCGCCGACATCCGGCGCTCCGCAGGCAGCAGCGGGGAACTCTTCGACACCCTGCTGGCCTTCGAGAACCACCCGGCCACGAACGGCTCCGGGGCCTCCAAGGTCACCCAGCTCACCGGCCGCGACGCCACCCACTACCCGCTCACCCTCGCCGTCCTGCCCGCCCGCCGCCTCGCGCTGCGTCTGTCCTACCGGCCCGACCTGTACGACGAGACCGGCGCCCGGCAGCTCCTGGACCGGTTCGCCGCCGTACTGGAGGCCTTCGTGGCCGGTCCGGCGCGGCGCGTGCGCGAGGTCGAGGTCCTGCTGCCGGGGGAGCGGCAGCGGCTGCTGGGCGGGGCTGCCGGCCCTGCCGCGCCGTCCTCGGCGACCCTGCCCGAGCTGTTCGCGGACCAGGCGGCCCGTACCCCCGACGCCACGGCCGTGCTGCACGAGGGCACCCGCCTCACCTATGCCGAACTGGACGCGCGGGCCAACCGCCTGGCGCACCTGCTGGCGGCCCGTGGGGCGGCCCCGGAACGCCTGGTGGCTCTCGCGCTGCCGCGTTCGCCGGAGCTGGTGGTGGCCGTGCTGGCGGTCCTGAAGACCGGCGCCGCATACCTGCCGATGGACCCGGAGTACCCTGCGGACCGGCTGGAGTTCATGCTGGCCGACGCCGATCCGGTGCTGTTGCTCACGGTGCCCGACGTGGCAGCGGGCCTGCCCCTGTGCGAGATCCCCGTGGTCACCCCGGACGAGTCGTCGGCGTATCCCGCCACGGCGCCCGAGGCGCCGTGCCTGACCGGCGACCACCTCGCCTACGTCATCTACACCTCGGGCTCGACCGGCCGCCCCAAGGGCGTCGCGGTCCCGCACCGCAACGTCGTACGGCTCTTCTCGGCCACCCGGCACTGGTTCGACTTCGGCCCGGACGACGTGTGGACGCTGTTCCACTCCTATGCGTTCGACTTCTCGGTGTGGGAACTGTGGGGCGCGCTGCTGCACGGCGGCACGCTCGTGGTCGTCCCGCACGCGGTGAGCCGTGACCCGGAGGAGTTCCTGCGGCTGCTGGCACGCGAGCGCGTCACCGTGCTGAACCAGACGCCCTCCGCCTTCGGTGAACTCCTGCGCGCGGACGCCGCCCTGCCGGACGTCGGTCGCGAACTGGCCCTGCGGTACGTGGTCTTCGGTGGTGAGGCGCTCGACTTCACGCGGGTCGCCGAGTGGTACACCCGGCACCCGCAGGACGCGCCCGTGCTGGTCAACATGTACGGCATCACCGAGACGACGGTCCATGTCACGGGCCTGCCGCTGACCGAGGCCGCGGCGGGCGACCGGCCGCAGGCCAGTGGCATCGGGCAGACCATCCCCGACCTGCGCGCATACGTCCTGGACGCGGGCCTGCGGCTGGTCCCGCCGGGTGCGACAGGCGAACTGTACGTGGCGGGTGCGGGCCTGGCGCGCGGCTATCTGGGGCGGCCGGGGCTGACGGCGGGGCGCTTCGTGGCCGACCCGTTCGCGGCTGCCGGTGAACGCATGTACCGCACGGGCGACTTGGTGCGGCAGTCGGCCGACGGGGAGCTGGAGTACCAGGGCCGCGCGGACGACCAGGTCAAGATCCGGGGCTTCCGCATCGAACTCGGCGAGGTGGAGGCGGCACTCGCGGACCACCCCGACGTGGCGCAGGCGATCGTCTTCGTCAGGGACGGACGGCTGGTGGGCTACGCCGTCGGAGGAGACCTCGACGCGGACGCCCTGCGCCGCCACGCGGCGCGGATGCTGCCGGATCACATGGTCCCCTCAGCCGTGGTCGTCCTCGACCGGCTGCCACTGACCGCCAACGGGAAGCTGGACCGCGCCGCCCTTCCGGCACCCTCCGTGTCGAGCCGCGGCCGCACCCCGCGCACCCCGCAGGAGGAGATCCTGTGCGGGCTCTTCGCCGACGTCCTCGGCCTGGACCCGCGCCGGGTCGGTGCGGACGACGGCTTCTTCGACCTCGGCGGCGACTCCCTGCTCGCCATGCGACTCACGGACCGCATCAGGGGCGTACTGGGCAGCGCGCTGCCCGTGCGGGCGGTGTTCGAGGCGGCGACTCCCGCCGGACTGGCCGTGCGGATCGGCGAAGGCGAGGGCGGCGCCCGGCGTCCCGAACTCACGGCGCGGGAACGCGGGCACGCTCCGATTCCGCTGTCGTACGCCCAGCAGCGACTGTGGTTCCTGAGCCGCCTCGACGGCAGCAACACCTACACCGTCCCCTGGGCCCTGCGCCTCACCGGCCCCCTCGACCGCGAGGCGCTTCAGGCGGCGATCGCCGACGTCGTGACCCGCCACGAACCGCTGCGCACCCTCCACCCCGACTTCCAGGGCATCCCCTACCAGCGGATCCTGGACCCGGAGGCGGGACGCCCGGACCTCACCCTCGTACCGGTCACCGAGGCGGAACTGCCCGCGCTGCTCACCGAAGCCGCCGGGTACCGCTTCGACCTCTCCGCCGAAACCCCGCTGCGCGCGACCCTGTTCACCCTCGGCGACGACACGCACGTCCTGCTGCTGCTCGCCCACCACATCGCCGTCGACGGCTGGTCCATGGCGCCCTTGATGCGCGACCTGGAGACCGCGTACGTCGCCCGGACCTGCGGACGTGCCCCGCAGTGGCGGCCCCTGCCCGTCCAGTACGCCGACTTCGCCCACTGGCAGCGCGACCTGCTCGGCGCGTCGACGGACGGCGCACCCAGCCTGCTGGAACGTCAGACCGCTTTCTGGCGCGAGGCGTTGGCGGGCGCCCCCGAGGAGCTGCCGCTCCCCACCGACCGTCCCAGGCCCCCCGAGCCCAGCGGACACGGCGACCGCGCCGAACTCACCCTCGACGCGGAGGTGCACGCGGCACTCGCCGACCTCGCCTCCGCCTCCCGGGTCACCCTGTTCATGGTGCTCCAGGCGGGCCTCGCCGCGACGCTGACCGGGGTCGGTTCCGGCACCGACATCACCATGGGCACGCCGGTCGCCGGACGCGCCGACTCCAGGCTGGACGACCTGGTCGGCTTCTTCGTCAACAGCCTCACGCTGCGCACCGACACCTCGGGCAACCCCACCTTCCGTGAACTCCTGGCCCGTGTCCGGGACTTCGACCTCGCCGCCTACGCCCACCAGGACGTGCCGTTCGATCTCCTCGTGGATGCCCTCAGCCCGCAGCGAACCCTCGCCCGCCATCCGCTGTTCCAGGTGATGCTGGCCTTCACCGCTCATACCTCGGACGTCCCGCTGTCCCTGCCCGGCCTGGGCGTGGTACGCGAGCCCGTCGAGACCGGAGCGGCCCGCTTCGACCTCTGTCTCTACCTCAGCGAGCGCCGCCACGACGACGGCACCCCGGCCGGTATCGACGGCATCGTCGAGTACAGCACCGACCTGTTCGACCCGGCCACGGTCCAACTGTTCACACGGCGGCTCGTCCGCTTCCTGGCCGCCGTCGCCGCCTATCCCGACCTGTGCGTGGAGGACGTGGATCTCCCGGAGGACGACGAATGGCAGCGGCGCGGTCGCGCGAACACGGCCTCCGTGGACGTCCGAGACGCACCGGCCGCGCCCGGCGCCGGTGGGGGACAGGAACCGGCGACCGCGGCCGAGCGCATCCTCGCCGGGCTCTTCGGCGAGCTGCTCAAGCTGCCCGAAGTCCCGCTCGACGAGGACTTCTTCGCCCTCGGCGGTGACAGCATCACCTCGATCCGGCTGGTGAGCCGGGCAGCCGAGGCCGGAGTCGTGATCAGCGCCCGGGACGTCTTCAAGCACCAGACGGTGAAGGAACTGGCGGCGGTGGCCCGTGGGCCGGTCGGCGGTGGCGTCGACGGCTCGGCCGGCGTCCACGCTGCCGACGGAGTGGGCCCGGTCCCGCTCACCCCCATCATGCGATGGCTGCTCGAACGCGGCGGCCCCATCGGGAGGTTCAGTCAGTCCGTCCTGCTGACGGTCCCGGCGGACGCCGGTCTGCCGCAGCTGACCGATGCCCTGCAGGCGGTGCTCGACCACCACGACATGCTGCGCTCCCGGCTCACCCCGACTCCGGAGCTCGACGTCGGCCCGGTCGGCTGCATCCTCGCCGCGGACCTGCTCGACCGGCGGGATGTCTCCGACGTATCCGGCTCGGACGGGCTCCGCACGTGTGTGGCCGAGGAGTTCGAGCGGGCTGTGACACTGCTCGATCCGATGGCCGGGGCGATGGTCCGGGTCGTGTGGTTCGACGCCGGACCGGACCGGGCGGGGCGGCTGCTGCTGGTCGTCCATCACCTGGCGGTCGATGGCGTGTCCTGGCGCATCCTCGTACCCGATCTGAAAGCCGCCTGGGACGCCATCACCGCTGGGCGCCGCCCTCAACTGCCGCCCGTGGGCATGTCGTTCCGCCGCTGGTCCCTGACGCTGGGCGAGCAGGCGCGCACTCCGTCGCGAGTCGCCGAGGCCGAGCTGTGGCGCCGTATCGCCGACGCCCCGCGCACCCCGCTCGGCCGGCGCCCGCTCGACCCCGACCGGGACACCGTCGCCACCACGCGCTCGCTGCGGCTCACCCTGCCGCCCGGGACCACGGGACCGCTGCTGACCAGCGTCCCGGCCGCCTTCCGCCTCGGTGTCCAGGACGTCCTGCTCACCGGCCTCGCGCTGGCCGTCGCCGACCGGCAGGGGTCCCCGCACGTCGTCCTAGACGTCGAGGGGCACGGCCGCGAGGAGCTGACACCCGGGCTCGAACCGTCAGGCACCGTCGGCTGGTTCACCTCCCTCTTTCCGGTCCATCTGGATCTGCAGGGCGTGGACGTGGCCGACGCCCTGCGCGGCGGACCCGCCGCCGACCTCGCAGCCGGCCGGGTCGCGGAGCGGCTGGGCGAACTGCCCGACCACGGCGTGGGACACGGCCTGCTGCGCCATCTCAACCCCGACACGGCACCCGAGTTGGCCAAGGCGACCACACCGGCGATCGGCTTCAACTACCTCGGCCGGTTCAACGGCCCCGGCACCACCGGCACGGAGCCATGGGCCTTCGCCCCCGAGTCGTCGGCACTCGGCACCGGCTGCGACCCCGGCCTCGCCGCCGTCCACGCCCTCGACATCAACGCGGTCGTCCACGACACGGCCACCGGACCGCGGCTGGTGGCCGACTGGGCGTGGCCCGAGGGCGTGCTGACCGAACCCGAGGCACGGGGGCTGGCGGAGGCCTGGTTCACGGCGCTCACCGCACTCGTGTCCCGGGCCGGCGACGGGGCCGGTCTGTCGGTCGCGGGTCTGTCCCGGGACGAGTTGGACGAGCTGACAGCGGGCCTCGACTGAGTGCTCCGCGGATGGGCCGTTCGTCTGCTGCGACGCCATCGTGGCGGGCCGCATACGGACACAGCCCCACGCCCCTGCGGGGCGCTTACTGCCCAGCCGAGCTCCCAAGACGACCCAGCAGCTCCAGCAGAGCCAGAACACAGCGAGACGAGGCGAAATGACGCAGCCCGGGCCGGTCGACGTACTGCCCCTGACCCCGCTCCAGGAGGGCCTGCTCTTCCATGCCCTGTACGAGCACGAACGGGACGCCCTCGACGTGTACGTCGTACAGCTGGTCTTCGAACTCGAAGGCCCGGTGGACGCCGAACGCCTGCGCGCGGCCGCTCAGGCACTGCTGGACCGCCACCCCAACCTGCGGGCGGCCTTCCGGCGGCGTCGTGGCGGTCAGCCGGTGCAGGTCGTCCCACACCGGGCGACGCTGCCGTGGACGGAAGCCGATCTGACCGGTCCAAGCATCGACACCGAGAAGGCGTGGACCGAACTGCTCGACGAGGACCGGGCCCTCGGCTTCGACCCCGCCACCCCTCCACTCCTTCGCTGCGCCCTGGTCCGTACCGGCGAGATCCGCCACCGGCTGCTCGTCACCCACCACCACATCCTGCTCGACGGCTGGTCGGTCTCCGTGCTCCTACGGGAACTGCTCGCCCTGTACGCAGCCGACGGCGACCCGGCCGCGCTCGCGCCCGCCCCGCCGTACCGCACCTTCCTGGAGTGGCTGAACCGCAGGGACCGCAACGTCGCCGAGGCCGCCTGGCGGGATGCGCTGGCCGACGTGACGGAACCGACCCGACTGGCCCCGGCCACCGTGCCGGGCGTCACCGAGCCCGCACAGGCCCGGACCGAGCTGTCGGCGGAGAGCGGAGCCGCCCTCACGGCATGCGCCCGGAGCCTCGGCGTGACCGTGAACACCCTCGTCCAGAGCGCCTGGGCGATCCTGCTCGGCCGCCTGACCGGCCGCGACGACGTCGTCTTCGGCGCCACCGTCTCCGGGCGGCCGCCGGAACTCTCCGGCGTCGAGTCGATGGTCGGCCTGTTCATCAACACCATCCCGACGCGGGTCCGGCTGCGGCCCGAGGAGAGCCTGGCCGCCCTGCTCCGCCAGGTCCAGGACGGCTACGTGCGCGTTCTCGACCACCACCATCTCGGCCTGGCCGACATCCAGCGGGCCGTGGGCGTCGCGGAGCTCTTCGACAGCCTCGTCGTCTTCGAGAACTATCCGGTGGATCCGGAGGCGGCAGGCAACCGACCCGACAACGACGGCGGCGGGCTTTGCCTCGTCGGCTCCAGCGGTCGCGACGCCACGCACTACCCCGTGACCCTCGTGGCGCTTCCCGGCCCCCGGCCCCGGTTCCGGCTGGCCTACCACCCGGGACTCTTCGACGCCGACTGGGCCGACGCCACGCTCGCCCGCCTGGTGCGCGTCCTCGAAGCCATGGCGGCCGACCCGGAACTCCCGCAGGGCCGTCTGGGGCTCCTGGCGCCTCAGGAACTCCCGCGGCGAACCCTGTCCACGCCGCCCTCGACCCGCACCCTGACCGACCTCTGGTCGGCCCAGGTCGCGGCCACCCCGAACGCCGAAGCCGTCCTGGATCGCGGCACCCGTCTCACCTACCGCGAACTCGATGCCCGGGCCGAGCAGTTGGCCGGTCGCCTGACCGCCCTCGGAGCCGGCCCGGAGCGGGTCGTGGGCATAGCGCTGCCCCGCACGGCGGAACTGGTCGTCGCCGTACTGGCCGTACTGAAGTCCGGTGCCGCCTATCTGCCGCTCGACCCGGCCTACCCGGCCGACCGCCTGGCGTACATCGTCGCCGACGCCTGCCCGGTCGTCGTCCTCGCCACCGAGGAGACGGCCGGGGTGCTGCCGCAGGGCACACCGCTGCTCAACCCCGGAAGTGAGGTGACACATCGTCAAACTCGCTCTTGTTCAAGGAGTTTGACGCGGGACCATCTCGCCTACATCACCTACACCTCCGGCTCCACCGGCCGCCCCAAGGGTGTTCTGGCCACGCACCGCAATGCCGTCGAGTTCGTCGAGTGGACCCATGCGGAGTTCGGTCCCGAGCGGCTGGCCAAGGTGCTGTTCTCGACCTCGCTCAACTTCGACGTGTCGGTGTTCGAGATCTTCTCGCCGTTGCTGTGCGGCGGCCGTATCGAGATCGTCGAGAACCTCCTCGCACTCACCGATCGCACTCCACGGGACGTCGGTCTCATCAGCGGCGTACCCACGGTCATGGCCAGCGTGCTCGCCGAGCGGCCTCCCGTTACACCTCACACGGTGGCTCTTGGCGGCGAACCGATCCCCGAACAGCTCCGGGCCGGCATCGAGACCGCCTTCCCCGGGGCACGGCTCGTCAACTTCTACGGGCCCACCGAGGCGACCATCTACGCCACCGCCTGGCAGTCCGACGCTGACCCGTACGACAAGACCGCGCCACCCATCGGCCGCCCCCTCGCCCGCAACCTCGTCCACCTCCTCGACCATGCGCTGCATCCCGTACCCGACGGGGCCGTCGGCGAGGTGTACGTGGCGGGCGGCGGCCCCGCCCGCGGCTACCTCGGCAGGCAGGGGCTGACGGCCGAGAGGTTCGTCGCCGACCCCTTCGGTGGACCCGGGGAGCGCATGTACCGCACGGGCGACCTGGCGGTGCGCGGCTCCGACGGGCAACTGCGTTTCCTGGGGCGGGCGGACCAGCAGGTGAAGCTCCGCGGCTTCCGGATCGAACTGGGCGAGATCGAAGCCGTACTCGCCGCACACCCGGCCGTCGCCGAGGCGGCGGCCACGGTGAGGGAGGACCAGCGGGGCGAAAAGCAGCTGGTCGCCTACGTCGTACCGGCCGAGGGGGTGGCATCGGGAGCCGATGCCGATGGCCTTCGCGACTATCTCGCCCGCACCCTCCCCGCCCACATGATCCCCTCGTCCTTCGTCGTTCTCGAAACGCTCCCGCACACCGCCAGCGGCAAGCTGGACCGCAAGGCGCTGCCCGCACCCGACGCACCGCTCGCCGCGAAGACGGCCCCCCGTACCGAGCGGGAGGAGACCCTCCGCGGAATCTTCGCCGAGGTCCTCGGCCTCGCCCCCGACCGGATCGGCGTCCACGACAGCTTCCTCGACCTCGGCGGCCACTCCCTGCTGGCCCCCCGACTGACCGCACGGATCCGAGCCGAACTCGGCGTGGAACTGCCCCTGCGCGCCCTCTTCCACACACCGACCGTGGCGGCACTGGCCCGACATGGGGCCGAAGCCGACCACCCCGCCGAGCCGGCCCGCCCCGCAGGGCCCCGCCACTCCGGCGGCTCGGGTACGGCCCCCGTGGGACCCTTGCTCCCGCTGCGCACCCGAGGCGAGCACGAACCCCTGTTCTGCCTTCCTCCGGCCTCCGGCCTGTCCTGGGGCTTCGCCGGTCTGGCCCGCCACATCGACGCCGGCCGCCCGCTGTACGGCCTGCAGTCGCGTGGCCTGATCCCGGGCCAGGACAGGGCCGGCAGCCTGGCCGAGGCGGTCGCCGAGCACACCGCCCTCATCCGCGACATACAGCCGCACGGCCCCTACCACCTCCTCGGCTACTCCATGGGCGGCCTCGTCGCCTACGACGTCGCCGTCGGCCTCCAGGAGGCCGGGGAACAGGTCGCACTCCTCGCGCTGCTCGACTCCTTCCCCGGGGCCTGGATCCGACAGGCCCCCGCCCTGTCGGACCGCCCGGCGCTGCTGCGCAGCCTCCTCACCATCCTCGGCCGGCAGGTGCCCGAGGACGACACGGAACCGCTGACCGACAGCCGGTTCGCGGAGCTGGTGCGCCGCGTACCCGACATGCCCGGCAGCCTCGACGACGCCGAACTTGCGGCCCTGGTCGACGTGACGGCCGACAACCGCCGTCTGCTGGGCGAGTTCGCCCCCGGGCCCTACCGCGGTGACCTGCTCTTCTTCACCGCCGCACAGGACCCGGACGCGGTGCCGGGCCGACACCGCTCCTGGCAGCCGTACATCGAAGGCCGGGTCGACAACCACGACATCCCCTGCACACACGGAGAGATGACCCGGCCCACGTCACTGGACCGCATCGGCCCGGTGCTGGACAGCCGGCTCCGGAAGTAGCCCGAACGCGCCGCACACCTCGGCCGCAACCGCCCACCACAGAAAGAACCGTCATGACCACCAACCCCTTCGACGACGACAGCATCGAGCACCTGGTCCTGGTGAACGACGAGGGCCAGCACTCCCTGTGGCCCGCCTTCGCCGAGGTCCCCGCCGGCTGGACCGTCGTCCACGGTCGTGCGAGCCGTCAGTCCTGCGTGGACTACGTCAACGAGCACTGGACCGACATGCGTCCCCACAGCCTGATCAAGGCAATGGGGGACGCGACCAAGCTGGTGTGCCTTCCGTATGCCGGAGCGGGCGCCTCGGTCTACCGCCCCTGGGCCGACGTGGCCGGGAACGCACTGGAGATCGTGCCGCTCCAACTGCCGGGCCGGGAAAGGCTGATCGACGAGGAGCCCTACCGGGACGTGCACAAGGCCGCCGACGCACTCCTTCCCCAGCTGCGGGAACGGCTCGGCAGCGGCGACCACAAGGTGGCACTGTTCGGGCACAGCCTCGGCGCCGTGCTCGCCTACGAACTCGCGCACCGCCTGGCGGACGAGCCCGGCATCGAGCTCGTCCGAGTGTTCGTCAGCGGCTCGCCGCACCCCGGCCAGGGCCGTGAACAGCGGGCCACCGGTCTGTCCGACGACGATTTCCTCGCCCGCGTCGGCGAGTTCGCGGGCTACAGCCACCCCGCCCTCGACGACCCGGAGATGCGCGAGATGCTCCTGCCCACCCTGCGCGCCGACGTCGAGATGCACGAGACCTACGTACCGAGCACCCCCCTTCCGCTGGACGCGCCCCTCACGGTCATCCGCGGCGAGGACGACACGCTGGTCACCCACGACGAGGCCGCGTCCTGGAACAAGGCGTCCGGCTGCGACTTCGAGCACGTGGAGGTCCCCGGCGGACACATGTATCTGACCGAGTCGGCGCCCGCCCTGGTCCGCCTGATCGCCTCGAAACTGGCCTAGCCGCCCGCCCCACCCCCTCGCCCCTTCACGACCTCAAGGGAGTACCCGATGCGTCTGCACGGCAAGTCGGTCCTCGTCACCGGCGCCGCCCGCGGACTCGGCAGAGCGGCCGCGGTCGCCTGTGCGGCCGAGGGTGCCGACCTCACCCTGCTGGACATCTGTGCCGACCTACCGGGCGTGCCCTACCCGCTGGGCACCCCGGGGCAGTTGGAGCACACCGCCGCGCTGTGCCGCGACGCCGGCGCCGCCGTCCTCACCGCGGTTGCCGACATCCGCGACACCCACGGCATACGGCAGGCAGTGACCCGCGCCGAGGACCGGTTCGGCCGGATCGACGTCGCCGTCAACAACGCGGGCATCGCCGCCCCCTCCGGCAAACCGGTGCACGAGATCGACGAGGACGAGTGGTCCCTGATGATCGACGTGGACCTCTCCGGCGCCTGGCGGGTGATCCGCGAGGTCGGCGGGGCGATGAGCGTCCGGCGCGCCGGCAGCATCGTCAACGTCGCCTCCACCGCCGGACTCGTCGGCTACCGCCATTTCGCCGGCTACGTCGCCGCCAAGCACGCCGTCGTCGGCCTCACCAAAGCCGCCGCGCTCGACTTCGCGCCGACGAAGGTGCGCGTGAACGCGGTCTGCCCGGGGTCCGTTCGCGACGACGCGCGGGCCGAGGGCAGGATGCTCGCCGAGATCGCCAGGGCGCTGGAGGTGCCCGTCCACGAGCATGAGAAGACCTTCGTCGAGGCACAGCCCATGAACGCGCTGATCGAACCCGAGGACGTCGCCGCCGCGATCGTCTTCCTCGCCTCGGACGAGTCCCGGCAGATCACCGGGTCGGTCCTGACCGTGGACGGCGGGTTCAGCATCCGCTGAGACCCCCGTCCCGGCCAACGGAAACCACGAGAACAACAAGGAGTACGGCCCGTGTCCGCGCTGCTGTCCGACCCCCTCCTCCACGCGACCCACTGCCATGCGCTGCGCGTCCGGCCCGGCCACTCACCGGACCCCGCCTCCCGGCCGGGGCTGTGGATCGAGGACATCTCCGTACCAGCGACGGACCCCCTTGCAGAGCGCCGACGCGACACCGAACTCGCCCGGCCCGCCCGCGATCCGCGCACCGTCCTCCTGCGCTACGCCGACGGCCTCTGTGACCTGATCGTCGTCGCCCCGCGCGGGCGCTGGGACCGCACAGCCCTCAACCGGCTGGCAGCCGGGCATCCCGTGGCGCCGAACGACGCACCCCCGGCTCCCGAGACATCCCCCGCCGCGCCCGCGCCCGCCTGGGGGCTCCGCGACGACCGCCCCACCACCCCCCATGTCCTCGCCCTGGACCATGGCGGCGACGAGGCAAGCTGGCTCACGGCACTCGCCGTCACCCTGCGCCGCTACGATCCCGACACCCCGCCGGTCATCGGCACCGACCGGGGCAGCTTCACCGTCGAACCGGCCGCCACGCTCGGCGAGTCGAAGCCCTCCTCCACGACCGGCCCTGCGCTGACAGGTCTGCTCTTCGAGGCCACCGAACTGCCCGCAGAGGGCGAGACCGAGTACGTACCCTGCCTCGCGCCCCCGTTCCCGCTCACCGTCTCGATCCTCCGGGACTCGGGCGGTCCGCGGCTGCGCTGCGACCACCTGAGCAGTCACTTCTCCGCGGAGATCGCCGCCCAGTTCGTACGGCACCTCGTGCACGTACACCAGCAGGTCCTGCACCGCCCGCAGACCCCGCCGGACGACGTCGAGCTCCTCGACGAGGCGGAGCGTGCCCGCACGGCGGCGCTCGGCCGCCCGCCCCGCGCGCTGACCACCAGCCCGGTGAGCCTGCCCGCGGCGCTCGCCCGGATCGTGGCGGCGGCGCCGGACCGCATCGCCGTGACCGACGGCGGCACCGGCCTGACCTACCGCGAACTCGACGAGCGGGCAGCCCGGTTGGCGTCCGGCCTGCGCGCACGCGGAGTGGGCGCAGGCGATCGGGTGGGCGTGTGTCTGGAACGTTCCGCCGAACTTGTCGTCACCCTGCTCGCCGTGCTGACGGCCGGCGCCACCTACGTGCCCGTCGACCCCGCCTACCCGGCGGAGCGGCTGGCGCGCACGGCACGGGACGCGGGTCTGGGCGTGGTGATCACCCGGCTCCCTCGGTTCCCGGCCGTGGCGGACTGTGTGCAGGTGACCCCGGACGAACTGCTGAACGCGCCGGGCACCGGGTGGCCGTGGCCACAGGAGAACACGAGCCCGACGCCCCCCTCGCCCGACGACGCCGCCTACGTCATCTACACCTCCGGTTCCACCGGCCGGCCCAAGGGCGTCGTCGTACCGCACCGCAACGTGATCGCCCTGGTCGACGCGACCCGCGACGAGTACGGGCTCTCGGAGGCGGACGTGTGGACCTGGTTCCACTCCAGCGCCTTCGACTTCTCCGTGTGGGAGATCTGGGGCTGCCTGCTGACCGGTGGGCGGCTGGTCGTGGTGCCGTACTTCGTCTCCCGTGAACCGGACCTCTTCCGCGACCTGCTCGTCGCCGAGAAGGTCACCGTGCTCAGCCAGACCCCGTCGGCCTTCGCCCAGCTCCTCGACGTCGACCACACCGACGTGTCCGTCCGGCTCGTCGTCTTCGGCGGTGAGCCGCTGGACACGCGGATGCTGCTGCCCTGGTTCGACCGGCACCCCGAGCGGTCCTGCCGGGTGGTGAACATGTTCGGCATCACCGAGACCACCGTCCATGTCACCGAGCAGACCCTCACCCGCAGACTGGCGCTCCTCGCCACCCGCTCCGTCGGGGCAGCCCTGCCCGGCTGGCACCTGTACGTGGTGGACCCGGCCGGACGGCTGCTGCCGCCGGGCGTGGCGGGCGAGATATGCGTCGGCGGTGCCGGCGTGGCGATCGGCTACCTGGGCCAGAAGGAGCTGACCGCACAGCGCTTCGTACCGGACCCGCGCACCGGCAGCACCATGTACCGCAGTGGCGACCTCGGACGGCTGCGCCCCGACGGGCGGCTCGAACACCTCGGGCGGATCGACAGCCAGGTGAAGATCCGCGGCTTCCGGATCGAGCTCGACGAGATCCGCTCCGTACTGCTGGAGGACCCCGACGTGCGCACCGCGGCCGTCCTGGTCCGCCGCGACGAGACGGCGGGCGCCGCCACGGCCAGGATCGACGCCTACGTGACCCTGACGCCCGGCGGCGACCCCGCCGGAGTACGCGAGCGGGCCGCCGGAATCCTGCCCGAGTACATGCTCCCCGCCACCGTCACCGCGCTGGACGCACTCCCGCTGACGGCCAACGGCAAACTCGATGCGGCCCAGCTCCCCGCACCCGCCGCCGCACGCCCGCCGAAGCGTGACACGGCTCCGGAGGCACCCGCCGTCGATGACCTCACCGCAAGCCTGACGGAGATCTGGAGCGACGTGCTGGGCATGCCCGTGGGCCCGGACGACGACTTCTTCGAGCTCGGCGGCAACTCCCTGTTCGCCGTCCGTATCGGTGCCGCCCTGCGCGCCCGCGGCCTGCCGTCGCTGCGGCTGCGGGAGCTGTACCGTCACCCGACGGTCCGGGGGACGGTGGCGAGCCTCAGGGCCGTGGCCGAGCAGGATCCACCCATGTGAGCCCGTCCTCCGAGGCCACCAGAGCTCCGAGGAGGCCGTCGTCCAGTTCCGTCGCGCCCACGTTGGTGACCTTGCAGGCCTTCCAGAAGTAGGAACGCTCGTCCTGGTGCATGTCGTAGAAGGAGACCAGGAACTCCTGGGATTCCGCCACCGTGCCCTTCCGCCGCCCGGCTCGCGGTACCGGACTGGTGGGCGGCATGCGTTAGCGTGGCGGGTGTTAACGGCGAGCCCCGTGCTGGTTCGTGCTGGCTTTTGAGGTGCAGTGGGGGTAAATGTGCAGGTCAGAGCGATTTCATGAGATTGCTGCACACTTCCGACTGGCATCTCGGCCGCGCGTTCCACCGGGTCAACATGCTCGGGGCCCAGGCCGAGTTCATCGGTCACCTCGTCAGCACCGTGCGGGAGCACGCGGTGGACGCGGTGGTCGTGTCGGGAGACGTGTACGACCGCGCGGTGCCGCCGCTGGCCGCGGTCGAGCTGTTCGACGACGCCCTGCACCGGCTCGCCGACCTAGGGGTGCCGACGGTGATGATCTCCGGCAACCACGACTCGGCCCGCCGACTGGGCGTGGGCGCCGGCCTCATCGACCGCGCGGGCATCCATCTGCGGACCGAGCCGGCGGCGTGCGGGACGCCGGTGGTGCTGCAGGACGCCTTCGGTGACGTGGCCTTCTACGGTCTGCCGTATCTCGAACCCGCCCTGGTCAAGGACGAGTTCGGAGTGGAGAAGCCCGGGCACGAGGCCGTGCTCGCCGCCGCCATGGACCGCGTCCGCGCCGACCTCGCCACCCGCGCGCGTGGCACCCGCTCCGTCGTCCTCGCGCACGCCTTCGTGACGGGCGGCGAGGCCAGCGACAGCGAACGGGACATCACGGTCGGCGGGGTCGCCGCCGTACCGTCCGGCGTCTTCGACGGCGTCGACTACGCGGCGCTCGGGCATCTGCACGGCTGCCAGACCATCACCGAACGCGTCCGCTACTCCGGCTCCCCGCTGCCGTACTCCTTCTCCGAGGCCGACCACCGCAAGACCATGTGGCTCGTCGACCTCGACGCCGAGGGCGCGGTGACCGCCGAGCGCGTCGACTGCCCGGTGCCGCGTGCGCTGGCCCGGCTGCGGGGGACGCTGGAGGAACTGCTCGCCGATCCCGGCCTCGCCCGGCACGAGGAGGCGTGGGTCGAGGCCACCCTCACCGACGCCGTCCGCCCCGCCGACCCCATGGCCCGCCTCACCGAGCGCTTCCCGCACACCCTCAGCCTCGTCTTCGACCCCGAGCGCGCCCCGGACGACCCCGAGGTGTCCTACGCCAAGCGGCTCGCGGGCCGCAGCGACCAGGAGATCGCGGAGGACTTCGTGGCGCATGTGCGGGGTGCGGGACCCGACATGGACGAACAGGGCGTGCTGCGGGACGCGTTCGACGCGGTGCGGGCGGACGAGGCGGTCAAGGAGGTCGCGCGGTGAGGCTGCACCGACTGGACATCACCGCGTTCGGCCCCTTCGGCGGAGCCCAGTCCGTGGACTTCGACGAGCTGTCCGTCGCCGGACTCTTCCTGCTCCACGGACCGACCGGCGCGGGCAAGACCTCCGTCCTCGACGCCGTCTGCTACGCGCTGTACGGTTCCGTCCCCGGCGCCCGCCAGTCCGGCCAGGGCCTCACCCTGCGCAGCGACCACGCCGCCCCCGGCACCCGCACCGAGGTGCGTCTCGAACTGACCGTCGCCGGACGCCGGTTGGAGATCACCCGCCAGCCGCCCTGGGAGCGTCCCAAGAAGGGCAACCGCTCGGGCACCACCGTCGACAAAGCCCAGAGCTGGCTGCGCGAGTACGACGCCGGGACCGGCTCCTGGAAGGACCTCAGCCGCTCCCACCAGGAGATCGGCGAGGAGATCACCCAGCTGCTCGGCATGAGCCGCGAGCAGTTCTGCCAGGTCGTGCTGTTGCCCCAGGGCGACTTCGCCCGCTTCCTGCGCGCGGACGCCGAGGCGCGCGGCCGACTGCTGGGCCGCCTCTTCGACACCCACCGCTTCGCCGAGGTCGAGAAGCGGCTCGCCGAGCGCCGCCGCGCCACCGAGGCACAGGTCCGCGACGGGGACACCGAGCTGCTCGCCGACGCCCACCGCATGCAGCAGGCGGCGGGCGACGCGATGGCCCTGCCGGACGCCGCTCCCGGGGAGCCCGGTCTCGCCGACGCCGTCATGAGCGCCGCCGCCGTCGCCCGCAGCACCGCGCGCGAGCAGCTCACCATCGCCCACAGCCGGCTCACGGCCGCCGAGTCCGCGCAGGCCGCCGCCGAGCGCGCGCTGGCCGACGTACGCGAAGTGGCCCGGCTGCAACAGCGGTTCGCCGAGGCGCGGCAGCGGGCCGCGCTGATGGAGGAGCGGTCCGAGGGCTACCGGCAGGCGCTGGCGCGCATGGAACGCGCCCGCAAGGCCGAGGCCGTGGCGCCGGCGCTGGAGCTCAGGGAGGCCGCCGACGCCGAGCACCGCCGGGCGGACGCGGCACAGACACGCACGCGTGCCCTGCTGCCGGACACCTTCGCCGACGCCGGCGCGGCCGGGCTCGCGTCCGCCGCCCGCCGGGCCGCCGAGGAGCTGGGCGGGCTGGAGTCGGCGCGCCGTGCCGAGCAGCGGCTGGCCGACCTGGTCGCGGAGCGGGACGGCCTGGACCGGCAGGAGCGTGCCGACGAGGACGTGCTGCGCGAGGCGGACGACTGGCTCGCCGGCTGGGAGGCGGTCCGCGCCGCGCTCCAGGCCCGTATCGACTCCGCCCAGGAGGCGGCGACCCGGGCCGAGCAGCTCGGCGTACAGCGCGAGCCGGCGCAGAAGCGGCTGGGCGCGGCGCGGATGCGGGACCAGCTGGCCGGTGACACCGACACGGCCGCCGAACAGGTCCGCCTCGCCCAGGCGGACGCGCTGGCGCTCAAGGCCCACTGGCTGGACGTCAAGGAGCAGCGGCTGACCGGCATCGCCGCCGAACTCGCCGCCCAGCTGACGGACGGGGAGCCCTGCGCGGTCTGCGGGGCGACCGAGCACCCGGCCCCGGCCCGCAAGGACGCCGGGCATGTCGACCGGGAGGCGGAGGAGCGGGCGCTGGCCGCCTACCAGCAGGCGGAGGAGCGGCACAGCGAGCAGGAACGGCGCCTGGGCGTCGTACGCGAGGCACTGGCCGCCGCCACCGCGGAGGCCGGTGACGCCTCGACCGAGCAACTCGCCGACGCCGCCGAGGAGTTGGAGCTGCTCTACGCGCAGGCCCGGCACGCCGCCTCCGCGCTGCACCCCGCGCACGAGGAGCTGCGCCGCGCCGAGCAGGAGCATGAGCGGCGTACCGCCGTACGCCAGGAGGCCGCGGTGCGAGCCGCCTCCCGTGTCGGGCACCGGGACCGCCTCGACCGTGAACGGGCCGCGCTGGAGGAGGAGTTGGCGCAGGCCCGCGGCGCCCTCGACAGTGTCGCCGCGCGCGCCGACCAGCTGGAACGGCAGGTCGCCCTGCTCACCGACGCCGCCGACGCGGTCCGCGTCGCCGAGGACACCGCGCAGCGGCTCAAGGACGCCGACGCCCGGCTGGCCGACGCCGCGTTCCGGGCCGGCTTCGACACCCCGCAGGCCGCGGCGGATGCCCTCCTCGACGACGCGGCCCACCGCGACCTCCAGCGGCGGCTCGACGACTGGCAGGCGCAGGAGGCCGCCGTACGGGCCGTCCTCGCCGAGCCCGACACCGCGGCCGCCGCCCAGCAGCCGCCCGCGGACCTCGCCGCCGCCGAGCGGGCCGCCGCCCTCGCCGCCCAGCGGGTCCGCGACGCGGCGTCCGCGCGCGACGCCGCCGCCCGGCGCTGCGCCGACCTCGACCGGCTCTCCGCGCGCGCGGCCGTCTCCGTCCGCCGCCTCGCCCCGCTGCGCGAGGAGTACGACCGGGTCGCCCGCCTCGCCTCGCTCACGGCGGGCACCTCGGCGGACAACGAACGCAAGATGCGCCTGGAGTCGTACGTGCTGGCCGCGCGCCTGGAACAGGTGGCCGCCGCCGCGACCGTCAGGCTGCTGCGGATGTCCTCGGGCCGCTACACCCTCGTCCACTCCGACGACCGGGCCGGACGCGGCCGCAGCGGGCTCGGGCTGCACGTCGTGGACGCCTGGACCGGACGGGAGCGGGACACGGCCACGCTGTCGGGCGGCGAGACGTTCTTCGCCTCGCTCGCCCTCGCCCTCGGCCTCGCGGACGTCGTCACCGACGAGGCGGGCGGGGTCCGGCTCGACACGCTCTTCATCGACGAGGGCTTCGGCAGTCTCGACGACCAGACCCTCGACGAGGTCCTCGACGTGCTCGACTCCCTGCGCGAACGGGACCGCAGCGTCGGCATCGTGAGCCATGTCGCCGACCTGAGACGGCGTATCCACGCCCAGTTGGAGGTCGTGAAGGGAAGAGCAGGCTCGACTCTGAAGGTGCGCTCAGCGGCCCAGCGGGCGGCGCGGCAGGGGTGAGGAGTAGACGACGCTCGTCGTCACCGCGCCCAGCGAGCCGATCTTGCCGGACACCTCCTCCAGGTGCCGCATCGACCGCGCGGCGACCTTGATGACGAAGCAGTCGTCGCCCGTGACGTGATGCGCCTCCAGGATCTCCGGCGTCGTCTCCACCAGGTCGTGGAACGGCTTGTAGTTGCCGTTCGGATACCGCAGCCGCACGAACGCCAGGATCGGCAGCCCCAGCCGGTCCGGGTCGACGACCGCCGCGTACCCCTGGATCACGCCCGCCTCCTCCAGCCGGCGCACCCGTTCCGTGACCGCGCTCGGGGACATGGAGACGGCCCGCGCGAGCTCGGCGAAACTGGCCCGGCCCTCCCGCTGGAGGACGTCGAGGATGCGCCAGTCGGTGGCGTCCGGGGAAAACTCGGTCATCCCGGAGAGATACCAGGGGAATCACCGGCGGATCAAGCGGAACGCCGGGGATCACCACTTCAGGGAGGTGATCGTCCGACGTAGATTTCTGGGTGCGGGGAGGGCGACGAGGCCCGACGAGAAGCCCCGCGCGTCTTGTCAGGGAAAGGCCCGAGCATGAGCAGCGTCAGCACGAACACCGTCAACCCCGTCCTGCGGGTCGCCCCCGCGGCCCCGGCCGAGGCTGCCGCCTACTTCCGTGCGAGCCTCGTCTTCCACGCCGACGTCTCCGACGTCGCCGCCGCGCTCTCGGCCGGGGGAGACCCCGGCTTCGTCGTCCTGGACTCCCGCTCCACGGAGGCCTGGGACCAGGGCCACATCCCCGGTGCCGTGCACCTGCCGACTGCCCTCATCCCCGAGCAGGCCGAGCAGCTCCTCGACAAGTCCGTGCCGGTCGTGACGTACTGCTGGGGCCCCGGCTGCAACGGCGCCACCCGCTCCGCGCTGGCCCTCGCCGAACTCGGCTACCAGGTCAAGGAGATGCTCGGCGGCTTCGAGTACTGGGCGCGCGAGGGCTTCGCGTACGAGACCTGGGAGGGCACGCAGACCCGCAACGCCGACCCGCTGACGGCACCGGTGGACGCGGAGAACTGCGGCTGCTGAGCCGGGCCGTGACCGTCGCTGAATCACGGATTCCGGTCTTCCTGGGAACCGGCGACGCGCACGGTCATGTACCAGGTAGATTCCGCGCCATGGTGCGATACGCGGAGCCGGGCGCGGCGGAGTGGGTGGAGTCGGGCGGCGGGCCGCTCATAGCGGTCCCGGAGACCGTACTGCCGTTCTGGGCCGGCGCCGACGGCGACGAGACGGCCTCGGACTACGACCGGGCCTGCGAGATCGACGGCTACGTCGGCCTGCTGCCCGTCGGCGACAGCGCGGCCCTGGTGCTCGGCGACGAGCCCGCCTCCACCACGTATCTGCCGGACCGCGGCGTCTTCGTACGGTGGTCGGCGGCGGAGTCCGAGGAACAGCTGCTCGCCGAGGTGCCGGCGGCGCTCGACGCGGCGGTGTGGGGGCCGGAGGTCGCCTGGAACGTACCCGGTCCGGTGCTGTTGTTCGACGCCGCCTGGCCGGGGACCGACTCCCTGCGCACCGACCACGTCTGGATCGCGCTCGACCCCGGCCGCTACGCGGTGCGCGCGGCGCATGTGCGGCCCGGACCGGAGACGTGGCTGGGACTCGTCCAACTGAGGCCGCTGGCGCACGGATAGCGACCGGGGCGCCTGGCGCACGGATAGCGACCGGGGGCGCCTGGCGTACGGATAGCGACCGGGGGCGCCTGGCGTACGGCTGGCGGCTCGGCCGCCCGGCGCGGGGACGGCCGGGAAATTCCCGTGCGCCGCACGGAACCCTTCCCCATCATGGTCGTCCATGCCCCGACTTCCCCACCCCACCCCCGAACAACTCCGCCGCGACCCGCTGCCCCTGCGCGGCCGTACCGCCCTCGTCACCGGCGCCAGCAGGCGCGGCGGCATCGGGCACGCCGTGGCCCGGCGGCTGGCCGCCTACGGGGCGAGCGTCTATCTGCACCACCATGTGCCGCACGACGCCGCCCAGCCCTGGGGAGCGGACCGCCCCGAGGACGTGCTCGCCTCCGTGCGCGGTGCCCTCGGCGACCCCGAGGCGCGGGTCGTGGCCGGACCCGGAGACCTCACGGACCCCGCCGCCCCGGCCGAACTGATCGCCACCGCGGCCGGCGCGCTCGGCGGCCGGCTCGACATCCTGGTCGCCAACCACGCCCTGAGCGGCAGCGACGGCACCCTCGACGAGATCGACGCGGCCATGCTGGACGCGCACTGGGCGGTCGACACCCGCTCGGTGCTGCTGCTGGTGCAGGCCTTCGCGCGGCATCGGGCGGGCCTCTCGGGCGGCCGGATCATGATGATGACCTCCGGCCAGGACATCGCCGGAGGCATGCCGGGCGAGATCGCCTACGCCCTCCAGAAGGGCGCCCTCGCCTCCGTCACCCGCTCCCTGTCGACGACCCTCGCCGAGCAGGGCATCACCGTGAACACCGTCAACCCGGGCCCGGTGGACACCGATTACCTGACCGGCGAGGTGTACGAGGCCGTCGCCGCCCGCTTCCCCGCCGGACGCTGGGGCATGCCCGACGACCCGGCCCGCCTCATCGCATGGCTCGCGACCGACGAGGCGGGCTGGATCACGGGGCAGGTGATCGACTCGGAGGGCGGCTTCCGGCACTGAGCACTACAGCCGGCCCAGCCCTTACAGCTGCGCCAGCTCGTCGACCAGGTCGTCGAGCCCCAGCGAGCCCTGCGACAGCGCCGCCATGTGCCAGGCCTTGAGGTCGAACGCGTCGCCGTGCCGCTGCCGGGCCTTCTCGCGGCCCAGCAGCCAGGCACGCTCGCCCAGCTTGTAGCCGATGGCCTGGCCGGGGATCGTCAGATAGCGGGTCAGCTCGCTCTCCACGAAGTCCGCCGGCCGGCTGCTGTGCGCGCCGAAGAACTCCTGGGCCAGCTCCGGCGTCCAGCGCTCGCCCGGGTGGAACGGCGAGTCGGCCGGGATCTCCAGCTCCAGGTGCATGCCGATGTCCACGATCACCCGCGCCGCCCGCATCATCTGCGCGTCGAGGTAACCGAGCCGCTGCTCCGCGTCCGTGAGGAAGCCGAGCTCGTCCATCAGTCGCTCCGCGTACAGAGCCCAGCCCTCGGCGTTGGCGCTGACGATGCCGACCGTGGCCTGGTAACGGGAGAGGCTGTCGGCGATGTGCACCCACTGCGCCAGCTGGAGGTGATGGCCGGGGACCCCCTCGTGGTACCAGGTGGACACCAGGTCGTAGGCGGGGAAGCTGGTCTGGCCCATCGTCGGCAGCCAGGTGCGTCCAGGCCGGGAGAAGTCCTCCGACGGGGGCGTGTAGTACGGCGCCGCCGCCCCGCCGGGCGGGGCGATCCGCGCCTCCACCCGCCGTACCCGCTCGGCCAGTTCGAAGTGCGTGCCGTCCAGCGACTCGATCGCCTGGTCCATCAGACCCTGCAACCACTCACGCACCTCGTCGACACCGTCGATGCGGGTGCCGTGCTCGTCGAGGTGCTTGAGCGCCACCCACGGCGTCTCGGCCCCCGGCAGGATCTTCTCCGCCTCCCGCTTCATCTCGCCGAGCAGCCGGTGGAACTCGGACCAGCCGTACGCGTACGCCTCGTCCAGATCCAGGTCCGTGCCGTTGAAGTAGCGCGCCCAACGGGCGTAGCGCTCCCGGCCGACGGTGTTCGAGGCGCCCTCGATCGTCGGCGCGTACACGTCCCGCATCCAGTCCCGCAGCTCCACGACCGCCGCGGTCGCGGCACGCGCGGCCTCGTCCAGCTCGGCACGCAGCGCCTCCGGGCCGTCCGCCGCGAAGTCCTCGAACCAGCCGCGCCCCTCCCCGGTGTCCGCCCACTCCGTGAGCTGTTCGACGAAGGTGGCGGTCGGCCGCGGCGCCGCGTACAGCTTGCGCTCCAGACCGAGCGCGAGGGACTCGCGGTACCCGGCGAACGCGGTCGGTACGGCCCGCAGCCGCTCGGCGATCGCCGCCCAGTCCTCGTCGGTCTGGCTCGGTGTCACGGTGAACACCTCGCGCACCGAGTGCGCGGCCGTCGCCATGTTGCCGACCGAGCGCAGGCCTTCGTCCGCCTCGTGCACGGCGAGTTCCGCGGTGAGCCGCTCGCGCAGCAGCCGGGCGCAGCGCCGCTCGATGTCACTGTCCGCGCCGGGCTGCCGCTCGGCCTCGTCGAGGCGGGCGAGTGTGGTCCGGAGGAGCTCGGCGACCTTCTCCTGGCCCGCGGGCGAGGTGTCGGGCAGACGGTTCGAACTCTCCTTCACGCCGAGATAGGTGCCGGTGACCGGGTCGAGGGCGATGAGGGCGTCGACGTAGGCGTCGGCCACCTCACGGGGCAGGCTGTTGGTCTGTGACATGCGGTCCATCCTCGTACGAGGGGACGCCGCACGTCACCCGGATTGAGCCGAGGGCGTAGGCGGGAGCAGCGGCCCGCAGTCCCACTGCTGGAAGATCAACCGGGTCTCCACCCGGGCCACTTCGCGATGGGCCGTGAACTCGTCGAGGACGAGCCGCTGCAGATCCGTCATGTCCGCGACGGCGACATGGACGAGGTAGTCGTCGGGCCCGGTCAGGTGGAAGACGGTCCGCGACTCGGGCAGCGCCCTGATCCGCTCGACGAACGGCCCCACCAACTCCCGCCGGTGCGGCCTGACCTGCACCGACAGCAGCGCCTCGAGGCCGCGCCCGAGCTTCGCCGGGTCCAGCCGCAACTGATGGCCGAGGATCACCCCGGCCCGGCGCAGCCGGGTCACCCGGTCCAGGCAGGTCGACGCCGCGACCCCCACCTGGGCGGCGAGGTCGCGATAGGTGGTCCGGGCGTCGTTCTGCAACAGCCGCAGAAGATGAAGGTCCACCGGATCCAGTACGACAGATTCGGCCATGGCCCGAACGTAACACGGCGTTCGGCCCCACCGGCCCGGTCGCTGTTCACCCTGTCCCGCATGGAGACGACGCCTGTGCCCACGAGAGCCCTGGCCACCGAGGCCGTCCACGCCGGCCGCGACGACCTCGCCCGGCAGGGACTGCACGCCCCGCCCATCGACCTGTCGACCACCTACCCCTCGTACGACAGCCGCGCCGAGGCCGCCCGCATCGACGCCTTCGCCGCCACCGGCGCCGATCCGGACGGCCCGCCCGTCTACGGCCGCCTCGGCAACCCGACCGTCGCCCGCTTCGAGACCGCCCTGGCCCGCCTGGAAGGCACCGAGTCCGCGGTCGCCTTCGCGAGCGGCATGGCCGCGCTCAGCGCGGTCCTTCTGGTACGGGGCTCGATGGGCCTGCGCCATGTGGTCGCCGTCCGCCCCCTGTACGGGTGCAGCGACCATCTCCTCACCGCCGGCCTGCTCGGCTCGGAGGTGACCTGGACGGACCCGGCCGGCATCGCCGACGCCCTGCGCCCCGACACCGGCCTGGTCATGGTCGAGTCGCCGGCCAACCCGACGCTCGCCGAAGTGGACCTGCGCGCGGTCGCGCACGCCTGTGGCACGGTCCCGCTCCTCGCCGACAACACCTTCGCCACGCCCGTGCTCCAGCGCCCGGCGGAACAGGGCGCCCGGCTGGTGCTGCACAGCGCCACCAAGTACCTCGGCGGTCATGGTGACGTGATGGCGGGCGTGGTGGCCTGCGACGAGGAGTTCGCCGGCCGGCTCCGCCAGGTCCGCTTCGCCACCGGCGGCGTCCTGCACCCGCTGGCCGGCTATCTGCTCCTGCGCGGCCTGTCGACGCTCCCGGTCCGCGTCCACGCGGCCTCCGCGACCGCCGCGGAACTGGCCCGCCGTCTCGCCGCCGACCCGCGCGTCGCCCGCGTGCACTACCCGCGCATCGGCGGCGCGATGATCGCCTTCGAGGTCCACGGCGACCCGCACGAGGTGATCGCGAACGTCCGCCTGATCACCCCGGCGGTGAGCCTCGGCAGCGTCGACACCCTGATCCAGCACCCGGCGTCCATCAGCCACCGCATCGTGGACGCGGACGACCGCCGGAACGCCGGAGTGAGCGAGGGCTTGCTGCGGATGTCGGTGGGCTTGGAGGACGTAGAGGATCTTTGGGCGGATCTTGATGGCGCCCTTGGGTTGACGTCCCTCAGGGGCGCGGGGAACTGCGCGACCAGCCACAGAACACCCGCACCCGCCGCCTCTCACTAACCCCTACGGCGCTCGGGCGAACCCGCGCTCACCTGCTCCGCCACACCCTCCGGAGCCAGCCGCGCAGTGATCACCAGGGTCCCCTCCTCGATCTGGTAATCGAGGGGGAGGCCCAGATCCCGCATCGCCGCGACCATGCCCGTGTTGGACGACTGAGTCACCGCGTACACACTCTCGCACCCGGCCTCACCGGCCATCCCCACCAGCCTGCGCAGCAACTCGCCCCCGATCCCGCGCCGCTGCCACTCGTCCTCGACGAGCAGCGCCACCTCGGTCTCGTCCCCGTCCCACAGCAGATGACCGAGCCCGACCAGCCGCCCCGACGTGGTCTGAACGGCCAGCGTCCGCCCGAACCGCGGACTGAGCAGATGGTTCAGATACCGGTCCGCGTCACCGACCGGTCCGTGATAGCGCAGTGACAACGTTCGCGGGCTGCACCGCTCGTGCATCGCCTTCGCGGCTTCCAGATCCCCGATGTCCGCCCGCCGCACCATGATGTCGTTGCCCTCGGGCAGCGTCAGCACGTCCTGGCTGTGCGGCACGCGCGGTCCGAGGACCGTGTCCAGCTCCACCAGCGCCCGCGCCCGGGCGAACTCGGTCGGGGTGAACGGCAGATACGGCCGCTCCACGGTGATCACTCCGCCTTCCGGTGCCCGCAGCTTCATCACGGTGTCCTCAAGCACCCCTTCAACAGGCACGTCCTCCGGACCTCGGCCCCCTCCGGCCGGTGTGCCGGGAAGCGACCTGATGGTGCACCGGCCCAGCAACTGCCGCAGCGCCAGCGGAAGTTCCGCGGCGTCCAGCGCGGTACGGGTGGCGAGACCGAGCACCCGCGTCGGCGCGTCGACCAGGTCGTGGGCGTCGGCCCGCTCGATCCACGTACCGGCACCGCCGGCCAGTGCGATCGCCCGGGTGATCTCCGCCGCAGACAGCTCGCCGGGCGCCCGCAGCAGGAACTCGTCCACCGTGCCCTCGGCCAGCGGGTGCGTCTGGAGGCTGAGGATGTCGACCCGGTGGCCGGCGAGGGCCGTGCACAGCGCGGCCAGCGACCCCGGTTCGTCCTTCACCGTCGTCCGCATCCGCCACAGCACGCTCTCCCCGGTGTCGGCGGACGGCCCGGCCTGCGCCTCCGCGGAGGACGGCCGGGCACCGGTATCGCTCACCGGCGGCGCGTGACCGTGGCGGCGTGACCACCATGTGTGGAACGCCGCCGTGGCGACCAGCACGACCGCCGAGGCCAGCAGCAGCTCGGGACCGTCGGGCCCGTGCCCGATCAGATTGGCGACGGCGTCCGCCACCGCGACCGCCGTGAACAGCGCGGCCAGCTCGATGACGTCCCGGCGCCAGTGGTGGACCGGACGTCCATGCTTCGCACGCGTCACATCAGACATTTCTCGACTCATGCAGCCACTGTGAAGGAAGGGTGTTGCGTGATCACGAACGGTTTGTGACCGGGCGGTAAAGACTGGATCTGGGGTTTTTGTCGGATTCCTTACCGTTCTGTCACGCCACCGTCTCCTCACTGTTCTGTCACGCCACCGCCTCCTCGACCAACGCCCCCTGCAACCGCCGGGCCTGCGTCACCAGCCGGGACGACCCGCGCCGGGCCGCCGCCCCGGCGAGGTGCGGCAGCTCACCCCGCGCGCCGGACCGCTCGGCGCACTCCGAGGCCACCGCCAGCAGCTCTCCGAGCCCCCGGCTCCTGGCGGCCTGCCCGTCCGGACCGCCGGCCGCGAGGTCGCCCAGCAGCGGCGGCAGGATGTGGCGCAGCAGCCCCCAGATCGTCGCGTTCGCCCCCGTCGCGGCCGCCGTGCGCAGCGAGTCGGCCAGTCGCAGCGGCTTCACCACCCCGTCCCGCACCATCTGCCCGAGGTCCGTGCCCAGCAGCGCCGCGTCGAGCTGCTCCCGCGCCGCGAGCACGAGCAGCGCGTCCACCGCGGCGAGCCGGTCCTCCTCGTGGCGGGCCCCGAGTCCGTACGCCACGCACAGGTGGACGGCGTCGCCCGCCTCGCCGCCGGACTCGGCGAGCAGGGGGAGTACCGCAGCGGCACCGCGGGTCTCCTCGACGGCGACCGTGGAGAGGTCGCGCAGTATCCGGGCGGCGACGAGCTCGCGGCGCTCGGGGAGCAGGGCGAGCCAGTGCGGACGGATCGAGTCGTCCCAGTGGTAGCAGTACCAGCGCTCCCGGTAGACGCTCACCGGCCGCCCCAGCGGCCGGAACTCGCGCGGGAAGTCGTCCTGGAGTTCCTCCAGTTGACCGCACTCGACCAGGACGCGGGCGTGTGCCGTGCGGCGTCGGCCGACCGGGAGCTGCGGGCCGCCGGAGGTGAGCCACCGGGCCAGCTCGGCGCCTTCCGGGGTGCCGAGGGCCGCCGCGCGCTCCGCCGCCGACGCGGCCGCCGCCCGGTCCCCGCGCCGCACGCGCAGCAGGGCCTGCGCGAAGTCGGCGTCCGAGGGCCGGGCGCCCAGCCGCCGGTAGTCGATCAGGCGCTCCACCAGGTCCTCCGGTTCCAGGAGGCCCGTGCTCCAGGTCGGCGTGGACAGCAGGAACGGCAGCGGGTCGGTCCGCATCCGGAACGCCACCTCGGCGATCCGGGCCTGGAAGGCACGGTCCAGGGCGCTGTGCACACAGGTCTGCCCCGTCGTCCCCTGGGTGACGGCCGCGTGGAGCGCCGCCGTCCGTACCTTGCCCAGCAGCGAGGCGAGCACGAGATGGAGATGGGTGAAGTTGGTGAAGTACGTGCTCTCCCGGACGCGTTCCTCATCGGCGGTGACCCACCACAGCCGCGCCACGACCGGACCGAGCGCCTCGACCAGGGCCTCCCGGTCGTCGTGGGCGTGCCGCACCAACCCGTCCAGGGTGCGCTCGAACGCCGCCACGTCGTCGCCGGTCACCAGCAGCGCGCCGACCTCCTCGGCGACTTCCGCCACCGACGCCGGAGCGGGCGTCAGCCGCACCGGCTCCGGCACCGGAGGCAGCACCTCCTCGTACATCACCGGCCCGATGGCCGCCGGGGCCGCGCCCAGCGAGGCGACCGCCCGGACGCGCAGCGTCGGGATCAACTGCTCGGCAGCCATCGCGAGTTCGCTTCGCGCGGCGGGGCCGGCCTTTTTCACGTGCCGTTCCACCAGCTTCAGCGCCCGCTCCTGGACGTCCGAGTCCTCGTGGCCGAAGGCCTGCGCGACGGCGGGGAGCAGCTCGTCGGCCGTGGCGGCGTTGCGTGCCGTGACCTTGCCCAGCAGGACGAGCTGGGCGCGGACGAGCTTCTTCTCGGTGCGGAACAGCACCGCGCCCGACATCTCGGCCAGCCGGCGCGCCGACAACTCGCCTTCCAGAGCGAGGCCGCCCAGCACCGACTGCGCGTAACCGGCCACCACCGAGGGGGCGTCCGCGGCCAGCGCCAGCCACTCCGCCGTGCGCTCCCGCTCCTCGTCGCGGGTGAGGGCGAGGGCCTTGAGGAGTCGCAGGAACCCCCGGTGATCGGCGGCGGATCCGCCCCGCAGCAGCCGGGACACACACGCGTGGATCATCGCCCCGCGCTCCAGCGCGCCCTCGGCGGTGAGCTGGGCCAGCGCCCCGGTCCAGCTGCCGGGGCCCTCGTCGGCCGGCCACTGCAGGGTGCCGCCGATGTCGTCCGTCTCGAACAGCGCGGCCACGAGCCGCGGGAGGTGCGGGTCCTTGCGGAGCCGGCCCAGCAGCGTGTCCCCGCGCTGCCAGACGCTGCCGGTGTGCCGCACCCAGCCCTCGACATAGGCCTGTGTCGTCGGGACCGGGCAGGCCGACAGCCGGACCAGGCCCGCCATCAGCTCGTACGGCACCTGCGCGCTCGGCGGGCGCTGGGCGAGCCGGTGCGCCACATCGGCGAGCCAGTGGGTCTCGCGGTCGGCCAGGACGTCGATCAGCACGGCCGGGGGCGCCTGCCCCCAGCGCATGTCGGCGGACGCCAGCCAGTTCGCCACGGCGGCCGCCCCGGTCTGACAGGCCGCCCCCGCCACCTGGAGCGACGGGTAGGCACGCCGGGCCCGCGCCTCCCACCGGTCCGCCCGCAGCTCCTTGCGCAGTTCCTTCAACTCCGGAAGGTACGACCGCCGTTCGGCGTCCGTCATCCCGTCCAGCAGGCCCGGCAGCTCACCCGTCCGCCCCGCCCGCACCGCCTCCATCAACGCGTTCATCGCACACCCCCGTCGACCCGCACCGTCTCCCGCCCCACCGCGGCACCCCGCCGCGCCATCCGCACCGCCAGCGCGTGCTTGCACGGACCGCGCCCGCCCCGGTACTTCGCCCACCACACACAGCTGCACGTGAACACCCCCGCCGTGTCCCGTACCCGGTGCACATGGCCGTCTGCCGCCGTCACCGTGCCACCCGCGTCGTCCAGCGCGACCGCGCCCGCCGCCACCAGGGACCGGGCCGAACGCAGCCGGGGGTTGTGACGCTCGACGCGCTCGGCGTCGTACGGAAGTTCGCGATGGAAGTAGGCCGCCTCCGCCGTGTCGTACCCGACGCGGCCCGAGGTGCCGAGGCGTATCAGGGCCGCCCGGACCCGCTCGGCCGTGAGGCCCGCCGCCACGGCGAGGTCGGCCACGTCGACGCGGGGCTCCCAGGCCAGGAGGACCGAGATCAGCTCCGCGTCCTCGGCGGCCTCGTCGCCGGCGAGCGCTTCCAGGACGCCGCCCTCGCCGGAGAAGCCGCGCGAGGCGTCGGGGGACAGGGTGAGGGTGAGCCGCATGCCCGGCAGGACGGCCTCCCAGGCACTGGCCGTCGCGTCGGTCCCGGCCGCCACCGTGGGGCCGTACACCCGCAGCGCGGTCGCGTGCCGGAGCACCCGCTGGAGGGCGATCAGCCGCTCCGGGCCCGGCAGACAGACCGCGCCCGGCACCGCACGGGTAGTCGGCCGCAGCGTGCCGCCCGCCGGCACCACCCAGCGGGGGCCGCCGCTTCGCGCCGCGGTGCGCGGCAGCGAGCGCAGGAACCGCACGGCCTCGGCCGCCGACAGCTCGGCGCGCAGGTCGAAGCCCGCCGCGATCACCTGGGCCTCCGCGAAGCCCCGCAGCCAGCGGTCGGGGAGCGGCACCTTCTTCTCCAGGACCGGGCCGTCCAGCGTGGTCACGGCCAACTCCTCAGGTCCGACCCGAAGATGGAGCGGATCGTCCGCGCCGATCCGCGACAGGGCCTCGCGCAGGGGGTTGTTCACGTCGACGTTGGTCGTGCCGTGCCCCACCTCGCCGCCGTCGAGGCCCGCGTCCAGGACGTCCAGGCGGGCGTACACGCCACCGCAGCCCGAGAAGGACTCGAAGCGCAGCCGGTCGCCGTTGCCCGTCACCACCGGGTCGAGCGAGGCGCGCAGCTGGCGTTGGTAGTAGCGGGCCGCCGCCACGTCGGCGACCGCGAGCAGACCCGCGGAGGCCACCTGAGGAGACGTCAGGAAGCCGGTGAAGAACCGCGGATGGTCCGCCACGCCCGCGGGGGTCGCACCCCGCGAGGTCTCCAGTCCCAGGCGCTGGACACCCGCCGCGGACTGAAGCGCGGAGGGTCGGCGATAGGCCACGGCCTGCAAAGATCGCGTCATGGAAAAACCGTAGAGGCGACCACTGACAATCGGCCCTGACCTGCGAAAACGCCCTGCGGGAGCGGGAGTTCAGGCGGCCGCGTACCGGGAGATGACGCCGGTACGCGGCCCGCCGTCGAGGGTACGGGAGCCGGTGCGGGGTTACTGACCCACGCGGCCCGGCTGGAGCGTCTGCGTGAACAGCACGGTGCCGTCCTGCTCGCGCAGCCGGACCGTCAGCTCGCCGCTGTCGCCGTCGATGTCGACCTCGCCGAAGAACTGGTAGCCGCCGGCGGGGGACACGTTCGCCGCGGTCGGCGCCTTCACGAACACCCGCTCCGGGCCGAAGGTGTTGTCGAGGGCGTTCGCCGGGAAGGCGCCGGCGTTCAGCGGACCGGAGACGAACTCCCAGAACGGCTCGAAGTCCGTGAACGCGGCCCGCGACGGCTGGTAGTGCTGCGCCGAGGTGTGGTGCACGTCGGCCGTCAGCCACACCGTGCCGGTGATCCGCCGGTGCTTGATGTGCCGCAGCAGCTCAGCGATCTGCAGCTCACGCCCGAGCGGCGCGCCCGGGTCGCCCTGCGCCACCGCCTCGATGTTCGCCTTGCCCTCGGTGGTGTCCGGCACGACAAGACCGAGCGGCATGTCGGAGGCGATCACCTTCCACACCGCACGCGACCGCGACAGCTCCCGCTTGAGCCACTCCAGCTGCTCGCGCCCGAGGATGCCCTGCGGGTCCACGGTCTGGTCGTCGGGCGAGTTGGCGTTGCGGTACGTCCGCATGTCCAGCACGAACACGTCCAGCAACGGCCCCTGCCGCAGCACCCGGTGGACCCGGCCCTCGCGCTTGCCCGTCGGCAGCGTGGAGATCGGGAAGTACTCGCCGAACGCCCGCCGGGCCCGCGCCGCGAGCACGTCGACGCTCTTCTCGGTGTAGCGGGTGTCGGTGCTCGCGATGACCTCGCCCGGGTACCAGTTGTTGCGCACCTCGTGGTCGTCCCACTGGATGATCGACGGCACCTGGGCGTTGAACCGCCGCAGGTTCTCGTCGAGCAGGTTGTAGCGGAAGTTGCCGCGGAACTCGGCCAGCGTCTCGGCGACCTTCGCCTTCTCCTCGGTGGTGACGTTCCGCCAGACACTGCCGTCGGGCAGAGTGGCCGTCGCCGAGATGGGGCCGTCGGCGTAGATGTTGTCGCCGCTGCACAGGAAGAAGTCCGGGTCGAGCGCGGCCATCGCCTTGTAGATCGTGTAGCCGCCGAAGTCCGGGTTGATGCCCCAGCCCTGGCCCGCCAGGTCGCCCGACCACAGGAAGCGCACACCGTCGCGGCGCCCGGCCGACGCGGTGCGGAAGGTGCCGGTGACCGGCTCGCCGGTACGGCGCGGGTCGTCCGGGTCGGCGAGCAGCACCCGGTAGTGGATCTGCTCACCGGCGGGCAGGCCGTGCAGGCGGGTGGTGCCGGTGAAGTCCGTGTCGGCGCCGAGCAGGGGGCCGTGCCACCGGTGCGCGTTGCGGAAGGACTCGGTCGCGGACGTCTCGACGATCATCCGCGCGGGACGGTCGGATCTCACCCACACCAGACCGGAGTGCGCGCTCACGTCGCCGGTCTGTACACCCCACCCCGCCGCGGGACGCCCGGACAGCGCGAACGCCGGTGCCGCGCCGGCCGCGGCGGGCAGGGTCAGGGCCGCCGACGCGACCAGGGAGCCGCGCAGCACGCTGCGGCGGCCGGGGAACGGACGTTGGGACATGGATGCGCCTCCAGGGACGGGATCCGGCCAGTGTGCGATGCCATGACTACTGGTGCGCCGCAGCGCACACGGAAACCGCAAGTGAACAACTGACCGCATTCGCAAAGGAACCGGCGTTCGAGACAGAGCTCACGCGTGTACGGTCACCGAGGGCCCGCGCGTGGCCGGTGTTCAGCGTCGGGTACTCACCGGGAGGCTGCCTCGGCCATCAGCCGCACGCCCTCACGGATGCGCGCGGGCGACAGGTGCGCGTAGCCGATCACGAGCCGCACCTCCGCCGAGTCACCGGCACGCGCGTGGGTGCACGCCGACAGCGGGCGTACGGCCACCCCGGCCGCCGCCACCCGGGTGAGGAAGCGATCCTCGGGCCCGTACCGCTGCGGCAGCGTGACGATGACATGCAGCCCGGCGGCGATCCCGGACACCCGCGAGCCGGGGAAGTGCTCCTCCAGCGCGGCCACGAGCGCGTCGCGTCGCTCGCGGTAGGCGTGCTGGCAGCGGCGCAGCTGGCGGTCGTAGTCGCCGCGCTCCACGAACCGGGTGAAGGCCGCCTGGTCGAGGGTGGGATGACCGAGGTCCATGGTCCGCTTGCGCTCGATCACCTCGTCGGCGAGCGCCTCCGGTACGAGCAGCCAGCCGAGCCGCAGCCCCGGGGCGAGGGACTTGCTGACCGAGCCCGCGTACGCCACCCGCTCGGGGTCGAGGCCTTGGAGCGCGCCGACGGGTGCGCGGTCGTAGCGGAAGTCGCCGTCGTAGTCGTCCTCCAGGAGGAACCCGTCCACGGAGCGTGCCCAGTCGAGGAGTTCGGTCCGGCGCCGCGCCGAGCAGGCGATGCCGGTCGGGTACTGGTGGGCGGGCGTCGTCACGACCGCTCGTACGCCGGACGCCCGCAGCGGTTCCAGGGCGAGCCCTTCGTCGTCCAGCGGGACGGGCACCGGGGTGACGCCCGCCGCCGCGTACAGGTCGTCGTGCTGCGGGCTGCCGGGATCCTCGACGCCCACCGTGCGCAGCCCGCGCGCGTGCAGCGCGAAGCCGAGCAGCGTCGTCGCCTGGGCCACCCCGGAGACCACCACGATCCGTTCGGGATCGGCGACCACGCCCCGGCGGCGCGCGAGGAGTTCGGCCAGCGCGGTGCGCAGCCGGGGCAGCCCGCGCGGGTCGGGATAGCCGAGCTCGTGGTGCGGCAGCTCCGCCAGCACCGCGCGCTGGGCAGCGGCCCAGGCGGTCCGGGGAAACAACGACAGGTCCGGGGTCCCCGGCACGAAGTCGGCCCGGGCGCCCGGCGGGCGGGGCGCGAGGTCACGCGCGCGGGGCGGTGCGGCCCGTACCGCGCCGCCCACCCAGGTCCCCGCGCCCCGGCCGCTGCGCAGATACCCCTCCGCCGTCAACTGCTCGTACGCCTCGGTGATCAGGCCCCGCGACACCCCGAGGTCCGCCGCCAGATCCCGGCTCGACGGCAGCCGGGTCCCCGGTGCGAGCCGCCCCGACCGCACCGCCTCGCGCAACGCGGCCTGCAACGACCGCCCACGCGCGCGTGCGGGGGCGGAAGCGGCCGAGAGCAGCACCTCCCAGGCGACCGAGCCGCCGCGCCCGCCCGCGGCCGAGTCCGCCCCCGTCACGGCATCCCCCTCCGGCCACTCCCGATTGGTCCCCGACGGCGTCTCACCAATGGACCTTAAACCGGACCGCCCCGCTGCCTAGCGTCGCTCCCATGAACGCCACCACCACGCGCGGAGCGCTGCTCGCCGCGTTCGCCTGCGTCCTCGTCGGCGCGTCCTTCACGGCCAACAGCAAGCTCGGCGACTACCCGTACGCGGGCGGCCAGTTCCTCCGCTACGGGCTGGCCTGTCTGCTGCTGCTGCCCCTCGCCGGCCGGGGCGCCGCGCCCCGGCTGCGGGGGCTCGGGCCGCGCTCATGGGGCCGTCTCGCGCTGCTCTCGGGCGTCGGCATGGTCGCGTTCAACATGGCCGTCATCGCCGCCGAACGGACCGCGGAACCCGCCGTCCCGGGCGTCTTCGTCGGCTGCGCGCCGGTCGTGGTGGCCGTCGTCGTTCCGGCGCTCGACGGCCGCCGGCCACAACGCGTGGTCCTGTACGGGGCGTTGCTCGTGGCCGTCGGGGCCTTCACGGTCCAGGGCTGGGGGCGCACCGACGCGACCGGGATCGCCTACTCCGTGTGCGCGCTGGCCGGTGAGGTCGGCTTCGCGGTGCTCGCCGTGCCCGTCCTGCGTCCCCTGGGGCCGCGGCTGCTGTCCGCCACGGTGTGCGGCGTCGCCGCGGCCGAGTCCCTGGCGGCCGGGCTCGTCCTGGACGGCACGGCATGGCTGCGCCGGCCCACCGGCACCGAGGCCGCCGCCCTGCTGTGGCAGGCGGCGGTCGTCACGGTCGTGGGCTTCGTGTGCTGGTACATGGGCATGCAGCGGATCGGCGCGGAGCGCGCCACGCTGTTCTCCGGCCTCATCCCGGTCGCCGCGGCCGGCACCGCCCCGCTCGTCGGCACGGGTGCCTACGGCGCCGCCCAGGCCGTCGGCAGCGCCCTCGTCGGTGTCGGAGTCGCCCTGGGGTCAGGGGCGTTCACCAGAACCCGGAAGACGTCAGCGGCTGCCGTCCAGGATCACGCGCGCGACGAGCGCCGGGTCGTCGCTCATCGGGCAGTGGCCGCAGCCGGGCAGCCGCACGAGGCGGGCCTTGGGGATGATCTGCTTGGCGCGGACTCCTTGGCGGCGCAGCAGGAGCCGGTCCTTGCTGCCCCAGGCCACGGTGACCGGGATGCCGGGGATGTCGTCCGTGAACCGGACGGCGCCGCCCGCGCGCAGGGTGTCGGCGAAGCCCGTGGCGTTCACCAGCGCGAGCGTCTCGGCGACGACGGCCTCGGGTGAACGGCGGCCCGGCCGGGCGTAGATGGTGCTCGTCAGCGCGGTCCGGCCGGCCGCGGACCGCGACAGCCGCTCGACCAGGGGCAGCGGCATCCGCTGGGCGATGCCCCGCATCGCGAGCAGCACGGAGAAGGCGTAGCGCCGCTCGGCCTCCGACCAGAAGCCTGCGGGAGACAGCGCGGTGACGGACCGTACGAGCTTCTCCCGGCCGAGTTCCAGGGCGAGCAGACCGCCGAGCGAGTTGCCCGCCACGTGCGGCCGGTCCAGCTCCAGCTCCTCGCAGAGCGCGCCGAACACGGCGGTCGTGGTGGCCAGGTCGTACGAGAGTCCGTCGGGCAGCCCCGGGGAGGCGCCGAAGCCGGGCAGGTCCACGGCGATCACGTCGCGTTCGGTGGCCAGGATGTCCACGACCGGGTCCCAGGCCTGGCGGTGGTGGCCGATGCCGTGCAGCAGGAGCAGCGGCTCACCGCCGCCCACGCGCGCGTAGTCGACGGTCACGGACCGCGGGCCGTGCGGGGAAGGGACCTTGAACGAGACGGTGGCGGCCATGGGGGTGTGCTCCTCGTCTGGGGCTCGCTGACGGACGCTGCGTAGACAGCTTGTCAGCAATTACTACCGGCGGGTAGCCCTTGTGGGTCGGCCTCCTGGTTCCGCCTGGACAGCACGGAGCGCGTCGGTTGGGATGGAGCCGTGAGTACCGACACCGTGACCGACGTATTCGAAGAGCACCGCCCCGTCCTGCTGGGAGTGGCCTACCGCATGCTGGGGCGGGTGGCCGACGCGGAAGACGTCGTCCAGGAGGCCTGGTTGCGCTGGTCCGGAGCCGAGCGGGACGACGTGCGCGAGCCGCGCGGCTACCTCGTACGGATCACCACCCGCCTCGCCATCGACCGGCTCCGCCAGATCAAGGCGCGCCAGGAGGCCTACGTCGGCCCGTGGCTGCCGGAGCCGTACGTCACCGACTTCGGGGACGTCGTCCCGGACACCGCGGAGCGGGCCGTGCTCGCCGACTCCGTCTCCCTCGCCGTCCTCGTCGTCCTGGAGTCGCTCTCGCCCCTGGAGCGCGCGGTGTTCGTGCTCCGGGAGGCCTTCGGTTACCCGTACGCGGACATCGCCACCATGCTGGAGCGCGAGGAGCCCGCGGTACGCCAGCTCGCCGGACGGGCCCGCAAGCACGTCGAGGAACGCCGGCCCCGCTACGAGGTCGACCCCGTCCAGCGCCGGGACCTCACCGAACGCTTCCTCGCCGCCGCCGCGGAGGGCGACCTGGAGGGGCTCATGTCGATGCTGGCGCCGGACGTCCGCCTCGTCGGCGACAGCGGCGGCAAGTCGCGGGCACCGCTGCGGGTCATCGAGACGGCGGATCACGTGGGCCGTTTCGTCGTCGGTGCCGCCCGCAAGGGCGTGGAGGACATGACGTGGCGCATCGTGGAGGTCAACGGCGGCCCCGCGGTGCTGGTCCTGTCCGGCGGCAAGCCCGACTCGGTCTTCCAGGTGGACATCGCCGACGGCCGCATCCAGTCCGTCTACATCGTGCGCAACCCCGACAAGCTGCAATCGCTTTCCGCCTAGCGGCGCTGCCGCTCGAAGCCCCCGTCCGGTGCGACGGGGGCTTTGCCGTCATGTCACGGACACCGCCCGGTACGAACGCTTCGTGAACGCTCCACGGCACCGTCCCTGTGAGTGCCGCGAGGGATCGAGGATTGGTCTTGACCAAGGGTGGGGGCCGCCCTATGGTCGCAGATAAGTGCAACAACCTTTAATAAACAAGGGCGCTAAAACGCCGCCGGACCACGGCGATTGCGGAGGACAGGGTGGGGACCACGCAACTGGAATCGGTGCCGGAACCGAAGTACTGGCATCTCAAGACGGTGCTCAGTGAGGCCTTGGACTCCGAGTTCTCCGTGGGCGAGATCCTGCCCAACGAGCGAGACCTCGCCGCCCGCTTCGGCGTCGCCCGCGCCACGCTCCGTCAGGCGCTCGAACAGCTCGAACTGGAAGGCCGCCTCCAGCGCCGCCGCGGGGTCGGTACGACGGTCGCGCCGCCGCGCGTGGGGGTGGCCGTCGGCACCGAGCAGCACGCCTGGCCGGGCACCGCCACCGACGCCTGGCAGCTCGCCGACAGCGCGCTGGAGGTCCCGCCGGCCGCCGTCGCCGCCGCGCTGGAGACCGGCAGCGAGGACACCGTGCACATCGTGCGCCGCTCCCGGATGAGCCACGGCCAGCCCGTCGCCGCGGAACTGCTCTACGTCCCGCAGTCGTCGGTGCCCGAGCTGTCGGCCATCGACGCCCCCTCCGGGGCGGCACGCGCGCGTGCCGTGCTGCGTGAGCTGCAGCGCCTGGAGCTGGAGGGGCAGGACAGCGCGGTCGAACTCGGCTCGGCCCGCGCGGACGACGCCAAGCAGCTGGACCGGCTGCCAGGCGCCCCCGTCCTCGTCGTCACCACCCGCTTCTTCGCCGGGGGGCGCACCGCGGCGCTGTCCGTCGCCACGTACCGCGCCGACACCTGCCGGCTGACGTTCGGCGACTCCGGCGGCGTGGAGATCCACCAGCAGCCGGAACGCCAGGCGTCCTGACCGTCGCCCCTGCCGCCGCATGACACACCGCGCGCCCCGGAGCAGCTCCGGGGCGCGCGGTGTGTCCGTGGCGGTACGCCGAATCGGTCACCGCCGCGCCGTCACCGTGCCCTCCACCGCGAACAGCTGCTCCTCCACGTGGTCCAGGGCCAGCCGCAGCGCCCCCGTCGCCACCGCCGCCTCGCCGAGGAGCGACAGGGTGACCTTCGGCGGCCGCAGACAGTAGCGCGCCAACTCCCGCCGCAGCGGCTCCAGTACGCCGTCCAGACCGGCCGCCCAGCCGCCGATCACCACCAGCTCCGGGTCGAGGGCGAGGGCGAGCGCGGCCACGTCGTGGACGAGCCGCTGGATGAAGCGCTCGACGGCCGCGCGGGCGCGCTGGTCGCCCTCGCGCGCCTGCGCGAAGACCTCGGCGACCGCCTGCTCGTCGAGCGGGTGCAACGGCTCGTCCGTGGTGGACAGCAGCGTCTCGGGCGTCACCTCACGGCCCAGCAGATGCAGCGCGCCGATCTCACCCGCCGCCCCGCCGAACCCCCGGTGCAGCCGCCCCCCGATCAGCGACCCCGCGCCGGGACTCAGCCCGGCCAGCACGAACACCACGTCGTCGGACTCGGTGGCCGCGCCCTTCCAGTGCTCGGCGACCGCCGCGGCGTTGGCGTCGTTCTCCACCAGCACCGGGCACTTGAAGGACCGGCTCAGCCGCTCGCCCAGCCGCAGCCCCGTCCACTCCGGCAGCGCGGCACACAGCCGCACCGTGCCGTCCGCCTCCACGATTCCCGGCGAGGCCACTCCAACGGCCCGCAGCGAGCCCCGTGACACCCCGGCCCGGCGCAGCAGCTCCGCCACCGCGGTCCGCAGCCGCTCCAGCCGCTCGTCGGCGGGGGCCGACTCGGCCACGTCCTTCGCGACGGCGCCGAGGACCCGGCCGTCCAGGTCGGACAGGAGCGCGGCCACCCGGTGCGAGCCGATGTCGAGGCCCAGCAGATGACCGGCCTCGGCCCGGAACCGGAACCGCCGCGCGGGCCGCCCCTGACGCCGTACGACGCTCTCGTCCGCGGCCTTCTCGACGACGTACCCGGCCTCGATCAGTCCCTCGACCACGCCCTCGACCGTAGGCCGGGACAGGCCCGTCACGCGGGTGATCTCGGTGAGCGTCGCGCAGTCCGTGGCGCGCAGCGCGTGCAGCACCACCGCGGAGTTGATCCTCCGCAGCAGCGAGGGATCCCCGCCGGTCAGCCGCCCCAACGTCCGTCCTCCCAGCTCGTGCGCGTGTTGGGCGGATCGTACTCGGCACGGCGGACCCCGGCGAGCGCGGGGATGCAGAGACCGCTTGCTGCCCGACCGGGCGTCGTCCGCCGCTCCGGTCAGCCCGGCGCCACGAAGCCCGACTCGTACGCCGCGATCACCGCCTGCGTGCGATCCCGTGCCCCGAGCTTGGCCAGGACAGCGCTCACATGGGACTTCACCGTCTCCGTCCCCACCACGAGCCGCTCGGCGATCTCCGCGTTCGACAGCCCCCGCGCCATCAGCCGCAGCACCTCCGCCTCCCGCTCGGTCAGCTGCGCCCGCTCCATCGCCGCGCGGGCCGCGCGGTTCCCGCCCCCCTCGCCGTACTCGGCAGCGAGCTGCCGCACCGACGCCGGGAACAGCAGTGACTCGCCCTCGGCGACCAGCCGCACCGCGTGCACGATCTCGGCCGGCCGCGCCCGCTTCAGCAGGAACCCGTCGGCCCCGGCCCGCAGCGCCTCGTACACGTACTCGTCGTTCTCGAACGTCGTCACCACGAGGATCTTCGGCGGCTCCGCCACCGTCCGCAGCACCGCGCGCGTGGCCTCGATCCCGTCCAGCAGCGGCATCCGTACGTCCATGGCGACCACGTCCGGCCGCAGCTGCCGCACCAGCGGAATCACCGCCGCCCCGTCCGCGGCCTCCCCGACCACCTCGATGTCGGGCTGCGCCTCCAACACGGCCCGCAGACCCGCGCGTACGAGGGGCTCGTCGTCGACGAGGAGAACGGTGACCGGCATCCGGCCAGCGTAGATCAGCGCGCCGGCAGCTCCACATGCACCTGCCAGTCACCCTGGTCAGGGCCGGTGTGCGCACGCCCGCCCAGCAGGGCCGCGCGCTCGCGTATCCCGCGCAGCCCGCTGCCTCTGCCGGGCCCGGCTATGTCGCCGGTGAGCGGATTGCGGACCTCCAGCACGAGCGCGCCGTCGGCCACCGCGACGCGGACCCGGACGGGGACGGCGCCCGCGTGCCGCAGCACGTTGGTCAGCGATTCCTGGAGGATGCGGTAGCCCTCGCGGGAGACCGGCCCGGGGACGGTGTCGAGGGGGCCGGTCATGTCGACGTCGACCTTGGCGCCCGACGCCCGCGCGGACTCCAGCAACCGGTCGGCGTCCGCCAGCGTCGGCCGGCTGCTCACCGGTCGCTCGGACTCGCGCAGGATGCCGAGGACGCGTTCCAGATCCTCCAGGGCGGCCCGCCCGGTCTCCTCGATGGCGTCCAGAGCGCGGTCGGTGAAGGCGGGATCGGCGGCCGCCCGGGCCGCTCCCGCCTGGACGACGGCCACGGTCAGGGCGTGGCCGATGGAGTCGTGCAGCTCACGGGCGATACGGGTGCGCTCCAGCAGTTGCTCGGTGCGCTCCTCCATGGCGGCGAGCCGGTCGGCCGGGGACGGACCGAGGAGGCGGCGGGCGAGCGCGGTGATCAAGTGGCCCGAGCCCACCACGGTCGCCGCCAGGACCGCCAGCGTCGCGGGCGCCAACAACACGTGCCACCCGTGGTGGCCGTCGGGCAGGAACAGCACGCCCTCGTCGGCGTCCCGGCCGAAGGGGGACAGTGCCAGGTCCACGGAGGCCAGGAGGAGTTGGAAGGTGAACATCGAGGTCACGCAGCCCAGCAGCAGCCGCGCCTCCAGCCAGAGGACCACCCGCCCCCGGTCGCTCCAGGACGCGGACGGCGCGACGACGATGTCGGTGCCCTCGCTGTCGTGCCGGTGGCCGGTCAGCAGCAGCCTCGCCTGCAGACCCTCCACGGTCCGCATCGCCGGCACCAGCCCGGCCGGGGCGAGCACCACACCCGCCACCACCCAGGTCCACCAGGCCTCCTCGATGAACAACCACATCGCCGGCCACACGATCGCGATGTACAGATGCAGCAATCGTGTGTACGTCACCGCCCGACCGAACGGGCGCAGCAAGCGGGCCATTGCGTCATCGTGCCAGCCGCCACTGACAATCAGCCTCCCCCGCACGGGGGAGACGATCTCCACTCCTGGGGGAGGCCCAGGCCCGCCCCCAACAGCCAGGCTGCTGCCATGACCAGCATCGAAGTCCACGCCCTCACCAAGGAGTTCGGCACCCGGCGAGCCGTGGACGACCTCACCTTCACCGTCCGCCCCGGCCGCGTCACCGGCTTCCTCGGCCCCAACGGCGCCGGAAAGTCCACCACTCTGCGACTCGTCCTCGGTCTCGACCGGCCGACCTCCGGCACCGCCACGGTCGGCGGCCGCGCCTACGCCACCCTCCAGGAGCCGCTGCGCCACGTGGGCGCCCTGCTGGACGCGCAGGCCGCGCACGGCTCGCGCACCGGCCGCGACCATCTGCGCACCCTGGCCGCGAGCAACCGCATCCCGGACCGCTGCGTGGACGAACTGCTGGAGGAGACCGGCCTCGCCCCGGCGGCCCGGCGACGGGTGAAGACGTACTCCCTGGGCATGCGCCAGCGGCTCGGCATCGCGGCCGCCCTGCTCGGCGACCCCGAGGTGGTCATGCTCGACGAGCCCTCCAACGGGCTCGACCCCGAAGGCATCATCTGGATCCGCGAGTTGCTGCGCCGCCTCGCGGGGGAGGGGCGCACGGTCCTGGTCTCCAGCCACCTCATGAACGAGACCGCGGCCTTCGCCGACCACCTCGTGGTCCTGGGCCGCGGCCGGCTCCTCGCGGACACCCCGCTGCGGGAGTTCATCCACGCGCGCGTGCAGCCGAGCGTACGCGTCCGCACCACGGACCCCACCGCCCTCAAGGCGGTCCTCGCCGAGCACGGTCATGACGCCGCCGAACACGAGGACGGGCACTGGAGCGTGCGGCACGCACGCGTGGACGACATCGGCCGTCTCGCCTCCGCCGCCGGTGTGCCCCTCCTCGAACTGGCCGCTGAGGAAGGCACCTTGGAGCAGGCCTATCTGGACCTCACCGCCACCGAGACCGAGTTCACCGCACAGCCGCAGGAGGCCTGAGATGCCGTTCGTTCCCGTCCTTCACGCGGAGTGGCTGAAGATCCGCACGCTCCGCTCCCTGCTCGGGGCGCTGCTGGCGCTGTTCGCGGCGACCACGGCGTTCTCCGCGATCGCCGGCGCCTCCGACACGTCCGACCCCGACTTCGACCCGCTGTTCATGGCACTGTCCGGCGTCATGCCCGGCCAGATCGCCGCGATCTCCTTCGGCGCCATGGCGATCTCCTCGGAGTTCCACGGGGGTGGACTCCGGCTCTCGCTCGCCGCGGTGCCGCAGCGGGGGCGGTGGTTCACGGCCAAGCTCACCGCCATCGCCGTACCGGCCCTGCTGGTGGGCCTGGTCACCGCCGTCGCCGCCCTCGTCGTCGCCCGCGCGGGCCTCGGCGACGCGGCGAGCGGTCTCACCGCCGGTGAGCAGACGCGCGGCGTCGTGGGTTGCGGGATCTATCTCATGCTGATGGCGTTGTTCGCGGCCGGCCTGGCGGCGTTGCTGCGCAGCGGCGTGGGCGCCCTGTCGCTGCTGATCCCGTTCATCCTCGTCGTCTCGTTCGTGATCGGGGACGTGCCCGGCGGCGTCACCGACTTCATGCCCGACCGGGCGGGCCAGATCGTGCTGTACGAGACGTACGACGGGCGGTTGGGGCCGTGGTCCGGGCTGGCGGTGACCGCGCTGTGGACCGCGGCGGCGCTCGCCGCGGGTGCCTGGAGCGTGCGACGCAGGGATGCCTGACGGCACACCAGTTGTCAGTGGGGCCCGGTTTACTGGATCACATGGACATCGCGAAGGACCTGGCCCTGATCGACGCGTTGTGCGCCCGTGACTTTCCCTCGGAGCACGAGCGGTACCACATCGCGTGGTTAGGGCCGGGGGACTGGCCGGACGTGAGCGACTGCTACGCGTATGAGGCGGCGCTCGTCGAGCTGTTCACACAGAGATGGGGAGCGGCGGAACGCTGGGGGACCGTGACCCTGGAGGAGCGCATCACGCGAGGCGAGGCGATACCCGAGCCCTGGCTGTCGCTCACTGCCTCGGCCATCGACGTGCGCACATGGGAGGTGCCCGACAGCATCCGCCGGCTCACCCTGGCGGTGGCCGACCGGGAGGACGAGAGCCGGCCGCGTATATGGGCCGCCGTCACGGAAGCGGACCCGCCGTGACCATCAGGCGTCTGCCGCCAGCCCTCAGGCTTCCGCCGCCATGCGCAACCGCGCGAACTCCTCGGCCATCGTCGCCGCCGTCCAATGGGCGTTCAGCCCACTGGGGTTGGGCAACACCCACATGCGCGTGTCCCCGATCACCCGCTCCTGCGGACCCACCTGGGCCTTCTTGTCGTCGAACGCCGCCCGGTACGCGGTCACTCCGACGACCGCCAGCCACCGCGGCCGCAACCGCGCCACCTTCAGCGCCAGTTGCCGCCCGCCCTCGCGATACTCCTCCGCGCTCAGCTCGTCCGCCCGCGCGGTCGCCCGCGCCACGACGTTCGTGATGCCGAGCCCGTACGACAGCAACTCCTGCTGTTCGGCGGGCTTCATGAGCCTCGGTGTGAAGCCGGACAGATGCAGCACCGGCCAGAAGCGGTTGCCCGGACGGGCGAAGTGATGGCCCGTCGCTGCCGTCATCAGACCGGGGTTGATCCCGCAGAACAGCACGCGGAGACCGTCCGCGACGACGTCCGGTACCAGACGGTCGCGGGCGGCCTCCAACTCGGCGGCGGTGAAGCGCGTCAGAGGATGGCTCCGGGGGTGTAACCGGCGGCCTCCGGGTGCTGCTTCGCGATCTCCTCGATCCGGCCGACGACCACACCGACCTGGTCGGCCGCGGCGCCCGTGAAGGACAGCTTGTCGGCCATCAGCGCGTCCAGCTGGGCGCGGTCGAGCGGGATGCGCTCGTCGGCGGCCAGCTTGTCGAGGAGCTCGTTGCGCTCGGCACCCTGCTCGCGCATCGCGAGCGCCGAAGCCACGGCGTTCTCCTTGATCGCCTCGTGGGCGACCTCACGGCCGACGCCCGCACGGACCGCGCCCATCAGCACCTTGGTGGTGGCGAGGAAGGGCAGGTAGCGGTCCAGCTCGCGGGCCACGACCGCCGGGAAGGCGCCGAACTCGTCGAGCACGGTCAGGAACGTCTCCAGCAGACCGTCCAGCGCGAAGAACGCGTCCGGCAGCGCGACCCGGCGCACCACCGAGCAGGACACGTCGCCCTCGTTCCACTGGTCGCCCGCCAGCTCGCCGGTCATCGACGCGTAGCCGCGCAGAATGACCATCAGGCCGTTGACGCGCTCGCAGGACCGCGTGTTCATCTTGTGCGGCATCGCCGAGGAGCCCACCTGGCCCGGCTTGAAGCCCTCGGTCACCAGCTCGTGCCCGGCCATCAGCCGGATCGTCTTGGCGAGGGACGAAGGCGCCGCCGCCAGCTGCACCAGCGCGGTGACGACCTCGTAGTCCAGCGAGCGCGGGTAGACCTGGCCGACGGAGGTGAAGGCCTGGGAGAAGCCGAGGTGCCCGGCGATCCGGTCCTCCAGCTCCGCCAGCTTGCCCGCGTCCCCGCCCAGCAGGTCGAGCATGTCCTGCGCGGTCCCGACCGGGCCCTTGATGCCGCGCAGCGGGTAGCGGCCCAGCAGCTCCTCGACGCGTGCGTACGCCACGAGCAGCTCGTCGGCGGCGGTCGCGAACCGCTTGCCCAGCGTCGTGGCCTGTGCGGCCACGTTGTGGGAGCGGCCGGCCATGACCAGCTCGGCGTACTCGCCGGCCAGCTTGCCGAGGCGGGCCAGCACGGCCACCGTACGGTCGCGCATCAGCTCCAGGGACAGCCGGATCTGGAGCTGCTCGACGTTCTCGGTGAGGTCGCGCGAGGTCATGCCCTTGTGGACGTGCTCGTGCCCCGCGAGGTCGTTGAACTCCTCGATCCGCGCCTTCACGTCGTGCCGCGTGACCTTCTCGCGCTCGGCGATGGAGGCCAGGTCGACGGTGTCGAGGACACGCTCGTAGTCGGCGATCGCCGCGTCCGGGACCTCGATGCCGAGGTCCTTCTGGGCCCGCAGCACGGCGAGCCAGAGCTGCCGCTCCAGCTTCACCTTCTGCTCGGGCGACCAGAGCGTGGCGAGCTCGGCGGAGGCGTAGCGTCCGGCGAGGACGTTGGGGATGCGGGGCTTGGCGGGAGCGGAAGTCACGTGTACGGATTCTACTGGCGAATCGTGCAGGCCAGCGCCATGGGTGGCTTCGGCGGAACCTACGAGACCTGCGTCACGCCAGGTCAGGCCGTCCCGTCCAGGCCGGGCCGTCGGGTCCAGGTCAGGCCGTCGGGTCCTGGTACGGCAGCAGCTCCGGCCGCTTCGGCGGCAGCCCGTCCCCGGACGAGCGCCCGGTCAGGCGCCGCCCTATCCAGGGCAGCAGGTGCTGCTTGGCGAAGCGGGCGTCGGCGATGCGCCGGGCGAGCCAGTGGGGCGGCACCGTCGCCGGCATCGGCGTACGCCACTCGGTGTCCTCGGGGTCGTAGCCGAGCGTCTGCCACACGGCCTCCGCGACCCGGCGATGGCCCTCGGGCGTGAGGTGCAGCCGGTCCACGTCCCACATGCGCTGGTCGCTCAGCGACGGCGCCCCGTACAGGTCGACGACCAGGGCGCCGTGCCGCTCGGCCAGTTCGTCGACGCAGGCGAACAGCTCCTCCATGCGCGGCTTGAAGCGGGCCTGGACAGGGCCCTCGCGGCCGGGGCTGCGCATGAGGACCAGCTGCTTGCAGGAGGGGGCGAGCCGCTCCACGGCCTCGGTCAGCAGATCCTGGACGCGGACCATGTCGCACTTGGGGCGCAGGGTGTCGTTCAGCCCACCGACCAGCGTGATCACGTCCGGCTGCATGGCGGCCGCCACGTCGACCTGCTCGTCGACGATCTGCTGGATCAGCTTGCCGCGCACCGCGAGGTTCGCGTAGCGGAAACCGGGCGTGCGGGCGGCCATCCGGCCGGCCAGGACATCGGCCCAGCCGCGGTAGGAGCCGTCCGGCAGCAGGTCCGACATGCCCTCGGTGAAGGAGTCGCCGACCGCGACGAGGCTGGTGTATGTGGGGTTCTTCTGCATGGCGACAGAAATGGTATCCCGTGCACATACCCGCTGGTCGGTCCCCTCGGTGTGATCCCGGGCTCAGGCACGCCGGTCGGTCCTCTCCGCGTGATCCCGGACTCAGGCCCGCCGCTCGGTCCCCGGGCCCCGCAGCGCTCAGGTCCGCTGCCCGAACAGCCGGCGCAGCACGTCCTCCATCGTCACCAGCCCCGCCAGCCGCCCGTCGTCCCCGACCGCCGCCGCCAGATGCGTCCGACTGCGCCGCATCGCGGTCAGCACGTCGTCCAGCGGCGTGCTCTCACGCACGCGCGCGATGGGCCGCATCTCCCGCACCCGGAACGGCACGTCCCGCGGCGAGGCGTCCAGCGCGTCCTTGACATGCAGATAGCCGATGATCCTGCGCGTCTCGTCCACGACCGGGAACCGGGAGAACCCGGACTCGGCCGACAGCCGCTCCAGCTCCTCCGGAGTGACCCCCACGCGCGCGTAGACGACGCGTTCCAGAGGGAGCACCACGTCGCCCACCGGGCGGCGGCCCAGCTCCAGCGCGTCGTGCAGCCGCTCCCGGGTGCGGTCGTCGATCAGGCCCGCCTCGTCGGAGTCCCTCACCAGGCGGGCCAGCTCGGCGTCCGAGAAGGTCGCCGTGACCTCGTCCTTCGTCTCGATCCGCAGCAGCCGCAGCAGGGCGTTCGCGAAGGCGTTGATCGCGAAGATCACCGGGCGCAGCCCCCGGGCCAGGGCGACCAGCGGCGGGCCGAGCGTCAGCGCGCTGCGCACCGGCTCCGCCAGCGCGATGTTCTTCGGCACCATCTCGCCGAGCAGCATGTGCAGATAGGTCGCCGCGGTCAGCGCGATCACGAACGACACCGCGTGTCCGGCGCTCGTCGGCACGCCCAGCGCGTGGAACACCGGCTCCAGCAGATGCGCGATGGCCGGTTCGGCGACGATACCCAGGACCAGGGTGCACAGGGTGATGCCGAGCTGCGCGGCCGCCAACAGCGCCGACACGTGCTGCAACCCCCACAGCACGCTCTTGGCGCGCCGGTCGCCCTCCTCGGCATACGGCTCGATCTGGCTGCGGCGCACGGAGATCAGCGCGAACTCGGCGCCGACGAAGAAGGCGTTGACCACGAGGGTCGCGAAACCGATCAGCAGCTGGACGGCGGTCACGGCCCCACCTCCTCGTCCGCAGGACCGTCGGGCGGCGCGTGCAGCAGCACCCGCGCGGCCCGGCGCCCCGAGGCGTCCACGACGTCCAGCCGCCAGCCGGCGACCTCGACGGTGTCGCCGACGACGGGGATGCGGCCCAGCTCGGCCGCCACCAGCCCCGCCAGAGTCTCGTACGGTCCCTCGGGCGCCCGCAGTCCCACGCGCGCGAGCTGGTCGACACGGGCCGAGCCGTCGGCCGAGTACAGCGCGCGGCCCGCGTCGTCGTTCCCGGCTGGGGCCAGGTCGGGCGTCTCGTGCGGGTCGTGCTCGTCGCGGACCTCGCCGACGACCTCCTCGACGATGTCCTCCAGCGTCGCGACCCCGGCCGTGCCGCCGTACTCGTCGATGACCACGGCCATCGTGCGTTTCCCGGACAGCCGGTCCAGGAGCCGGTCCACGGTGAGCGACTCCGGGACGAGCAGCGGCTCGCGCATCAGTTCGGAGACCGGCACCCGGGGCCGGCGCTCGGCGGGAACGGTCAGGACGTCCTTGATGTGCGCGGTGCCCACGACCGCGTCGAGACTGCCGCGGTAGACCGGGAAGCGGGACAGGCCGGTCGCGCGCGTGGCGTTGGCGACGTCCTCGCAGGTCGCCTGCGCGTCCAGCGCGATGACCTGCACGCGCGGCGTCATCACGTTCTCCGCGGTGAGATCCGCGAGGTTCAGGGTGCGGACGAAGAGTTCGGCGGTGTCGGCCTCCAGCGCGCCCTCCTTGGCGGAGTAGCGGGCCAGCGCCGCCAGCTCCTGCGGCCCGCGCGCGGCGGCCAGCTCCTCGGTGGGCTCCACGCCGAGCCGGCGCACGACACGGTTCGCGGTGTTGTTGAGATGCGTGATGAAGGGCCGGAACGCGGCGCTGAACCAGCGCTGCGCGTTGCCCACCCGCTTGGCCACGGCCAGCGGCGAGGAGATCGCCCAGTTCTTCGGGACCAGCTCGCCGACGACCATCAGGAACACCGTGGACAGCGCCGTACCCAGCACCAGCGCCAGCGAGGAGGCCGTCGACGCGGAGATGCCGAGCGACTCCAGGGGGCCGGCGATCAGCTTGGCGATCGACGGCTCGGCCAGCATGCCGACGACCAGGTTGGTGACGGTGATGCCGAGCTGCGCCCCGGAGAGCTGGAAAGTCAGATTCCGTACGGCCTTCAGGGCGCCCGCCGCGCCCCGCTCGCCGCGCTCCACGGCCCGCTCCAAGGTGCCGCGCTCGACCGTGGTCAGCGAGAACTCCGCGGCGACGAAGGCACCACAGGCCACGGAGAGCAGGATCGCCACGAGCAGCAGGAGCACTTCGGTCATCGGGTCACCTCCGTCCCATGATCGGCCAGAGCGTGGCAGCCCACACCTTTCGCCGGGAGGTCGGGTGACCTACCCGCGGCAAAGGAAAAGTAAAACCGCTTGAGAGGAGCAAAACCGCCTAAGAAAAGAACCGCTCAATCCGTGAGCGGCTTCACCCAGCGCCGCCACTTCTCCTCCGGCGCGTACCCGGCCGCCCGCCACGCCGCCTGCCCCGTCTCGTTGCGCACCAGCACCATCGCGTCCCCGCGGCGCCCGCCGAGCGCCACGAACCGCTCCTCCGCGGCGGCGAGCAACGCCGAGCCGATGCCCTGGCGGCGGCGCTCCGGGTGCACCGCGAGGCGGTACAGATGGCAGCGCCAGCCGTCGAAGCCCGCGATCACCGTGCCGACCAGCTCGCCGTCCCGCTCGGCCAGGATCAGCGCCTCCGGATCCCGGGCGACGAGCCGCTCGACGCCGTCCCGGTCGTCGCTGATGCTCGTGCCCTCGGCGGCCGTCTTCCAGAAGGCCAGCACGGCGTCGAGGTCCTCGGGGGCGGCGCTCCTGATGTGCAGATCAGTCATACGACGATCCCATCACGCACCCCGCGAACGAGACCCGGAATTTCAACATCCGGACAGCGTCAGGACCACACGCGCTCACTTGCCTCCCAGCTCCGCCACGACCGGCGCGAACGCCTCCAGATGCGGCTCCAGCACGGTCAGATAGCTGAACCCGTACGTCTCGCGCAGCGCGAGCACCTTCGCGGTGACCTCCGCCTGGCTGCCGACCAGCAGGATGGGCAGCTCCAGCGCCTGTTCCACGGTGAGGCCCGGGACCCGGTCGACGAGCGGTCGTACGGCTGCCTCCGGATCGTCGGTGACGACCACCATCTGGAGGAGCAGGTTCAGTTCCGCCGGTTCCGCCCGCCCCGCCGCCAGCTCCCGGTACCGGGCGAACCGCGCGTCGAACTCATCGAGGGTCGTCGGCACCAGCTTGCCCTCGGTGCTCCCCGGCACCAGATACGCGCCCGTGAACGCGGCGATGTCCGCGTGCTCGGCGGCGAGCCGCAGCATCCGCTCGCCGTTGCCGCCGAGCAGCAACGGCACCTTCGTGTCGAGGAGGCGCCCCAACTCCTCGACCGTGTGCCGGAGATGGTCCACGCGCGCGCCTGGCGATCCGAAGGGCAGCCCGGCCCGGTCGTGCTCCGCCTGTACATACCCGGTGCCCAGGCCGAGTTCGAGGCGTCCGTCCGTCAGCGCGTCCGTCGTCGCGACCTCGCGGGCGAGCAACGCCGGGTTCCAGAAACCCGCGTTGAGCACGAACGTGCCCAGCCGCGGCCGTTCGGTGGCCGCGGCCGCCGCGACCAGCGCCGGGAACGGCGCGGGCATGCCCAGGTGATCCGGGACGAGGATCACGTCGTAACCGATCTCCTCGGCCCGGCGACACTTGGCGCGCCACTCCGCGGCGGGCGCGGGGTCGATCAGGTTGACGCCGAAGCGGAACGGACGCGGCATGAACTCTCCTCGGACACCGACGACTTGAGGTCACGCCGATTCCATCACTCGTGCGCGATGGCCGCCAGCACATTCATGCGCGATGCACGCAACGCCGGCAGCAGGGCCGCCACGATGCCGACGACCGCCGAACCGACCACGACCGCGACGATCGTCGACCACGGGATGGCGAGCGCGTTCATGCCCTGCAAGGCCAGCACCTGCTGCACGCACACCCCCCACACCAGCCCGAGCGCCAACCCCAGGACCGCGCCGAAGACGGCGATCACCACCGACTCGAGGCGGATCATCCGGCGCAGTTGGCGTCGGCCGAGCCCGATGGCGCGCAGCAGCCCGATCTCCCGGGTGCGCTCCACCACCGACAGGGCAAGGGTGTTGACCACGCCGAGCACCGCGATGACGATCGCGAGGCCGAGCAGCGCGTACACGAGGTAGAGCAGCACGGCGATCTGGTCGTGCACCAGCTTCTTGTAGTCGGCCAGGTCACGGACCTGGACCTGCGGATACGGGTCGAGGGACTTGTCGAGCCGGGCGCGCAGCTGGTCGGCGCTCGTGCCCGAGGCGGCATTCACGTACAGCGCGGAGTCCTGGCCGCCCGGCACGTACTTCTCGACCGTGGCGATGCCGAAGAACAGCCCGCCCTGCATGCCGAACCCGTCCGAGCCGTCCTGGTCGGTGAAGGCGGCGACCTTCAACTCGGTGCGCTGCCCGCCCGGGAACTCCACGGGGAGCGTGTCGCCGATCCTTACGTCGTGGTCCTTGGCGAAGTCGACGTCCATGCCCAGGCTGCCGGGCGCCAGCGCCGCCGCAGAGTCCCCGTCCGCGTACGTGACATGGGCGACGTCGTCCACCTTGTCGTCGTAGCCCGCGGCCGTCGTCTCGATGCGCTTGCCGTCCGGCAGATGCACCGCGAGCGGCGCGAACCGCTGCCGTACGACGAGACCGACGCCCTCGGTGTCGCGCACCGCGTCGGTGACGGTCTGCGAGAACGGCACGAAGTTGCTGTTCTGGACGACGAAGTCGGCGCCCAGTGTCTTGTCGATCTGCTGGTCGAAGGACTTGGACATCGACGCGCTCGCCACCGAAATGCCACCGACCAGGGCGAGGCCCACCATCAGGGCCGCCGCGGTGGCGCCCGTACGACGGGGGTTGCGCAGGGCGTTGCGCTGGCTCATGCGGCCGACCGAGCCGAACAGGGCCGGGAAGGCCGCGCCGAGGACCCGGATCACCGGGCGGACCAGCAGCGGTCCCGCGATCACCGTCGCGATCAGGGTGAGGACGACACCCAGCCCCAGCAGGGACGCGGACGAGGACGTCTTCGTCGCCGTCGCACAGCCCACCAGCGCCGCCGCGCCGAGCGCTCCGACGATCGAGCCCACGATCGCCCGGGTCCTGAGGGGCTTGCCGATGCCCGCGATCTCGGCGTCGGCGAGCGCGGCCATCGGCGAGACGCTCGCCGCGCGCCGCGCGGGCAGATACGCCGCCACGAAGGTGACGCCGACGCCGACGACGTACGCCGCCACGGGGGTTCCCCAACCGACCACCATCTCCGTGGTCTTGAGGTTCATCCCGAAGACACCCATCAGCTTGATCAGCCCGGCCGCGAGCCCGATGCCCGCCGCCAGGCCCAGCGTCGAGCCGACCAGACCGAGCAGGACCGCCTCCGTCAGCACCGAGCGGCGCACCTGCCGGCGATCCGCGCCGAGCGCCCTGAGCAGGCCCAGCTCCCGGGTGCGCTGGGCGATCAGCATGGAGAACGTGTTGACGATCAGGAACACGCCGACCAGCACCGCGATCCCGGCGAAGCCGAGCATCACGTACTTGATGACGTCCAGGAACCCGCCGAGATCCTCCGCGGCGGAGTCGGCCTGCTCGTCGGCGGTCTTCACGTCGTAGGTGCCGGTGTCGAGGGTGGCGGCGATCCGGCTCTTGAGCTGGGCGTCGCTCACGCCGGGGGCGGCGTCCACGGAGATGCTCGTCGCCTTGTCCGCCGAGCCGAGCAGCTGGGTCGCGGCGGTGTCCGGGTCGAGGAAGACGAGGGCCGCGCCCGGGTTGGTGGTGGTGAAGGTGGCGATGCCGACGATGCGGACCTTGAAGGTGCCCGGCTGGGCCAGCACCGTCAGCGTGTCGCCGATCTTCACGTGCTTCTTGTCGGCGGTGTCGGCGTCCAGGAGGGCCTCGCCGGCGCCGCGCGGGGCATGGCCCGAGGTGAGCTTCACCGGGCTGCGGTCGGTGACGTACCAGTCGGCGGCGATGGTGGGGGCGCCGGTGGTCGGGCCGACCGACTCGTTGTCGCTGTCGACGACCGTGATGTTCTCGACGCCCACGTCCGGGTGGGTCGAGGCGACACCGTCGACCTTCGCCACCTGCTGGGCCAGCGCGGCGGGCAGGGTGCGGGCCTCGCCGGTCGGCACCTGGGAGCTGAGGTCGTCCTTCGGCTCGACCGTCACATCGGCGGACGTGGAGGCGAACAGCCGGTCGAAGGTCCGGGTCACCGTGTCGGAGAAGATCAGGCTGCCCGCGACGAAGGCCACGGACAGGACGATGGCCAGCGCGGACAGCAGCAGCCGTCCCTTGTGCGCGAGGAAGCTGCGGAGCGTCGCCTTCAGCACCGATTCAGTCCTTGTCGAGGGAGACGTCGGGGGACGCGTTAGCGGATGTGCCGGGGGATGAGCCGCCGTCGCTCTTGCCCTCGGCCGTGTCGGCCTGGCCGCGGATCACGTCGAACCGCTTCATCCGCTCCAGCACCGCCTCCGCCGTGGGCCGCTCCATCTCGTCGACGATCCGCCCGTCCCCGAGGAAGAGCACCAGGTCGGAGTGGGCGGCGGCGCCGGGGTCGTGGGTGACCATGACGACGGTCTGCCCGAGGTCGTCCACGGCGTCGCGCAGGAAGCCGAGCACCTCCAGACCGGCCCGCGAGTCGAGGTTGCCGGTCGGCTCGTCCGCGAAGATCAGCTCCGGCCGGGAGGCCAGCGCCCGCGCGCACGCAACCCGCTGCTGCTGACCGCCGGAGAGCTGGGCGGGCCGGTGCTTGAGCCGGGCCCGCAGCCCGAGCGTGTCGATGACCTGGTCCAGCCACTTCTCGTCGGGCTTCTTGCCCGCGATGTCCATGGGCAGGGTGATGTTCTCGGCCGCGTTCAGCGTCGGGATCAGGTTGAACGACTGGAACATGAACCCGATCCGGTCCCGCCGCAGCCGGGTCAGCTCGCGCTCCTTCAGCCCCGTGATCTCGGTGTCGCCGAGCCAGACCTGACCGGCGGACACGTTGTCGAGCCCGGCCAGACAGTGCATCAGCGTGGACTTGCCGGAGCCCGAAGGGCCCATGACCGCGGTGAAGCGGCCGCGCGCGATGTCCACGTCCACCGAGTCCAGGGCGAGCACCGTGGTCTCGCCCGAGCCGTACGCCTTGGTCAGTCCGCGGGCGCGGGCCGCGATCCCGTCGGCCGGGGCCTGGCCGGGGGCGTGCTCCGCAGCAGATGTGGACAAGACTGCCTCCTTGCTCGCTGGACGTACCGACGCTCACTGGACGTACCGACTCCCTTGTCCGGCCGAGGGTAATGTGACCCCGCCCACACCCGGTATCCCCCTTGAGTGCAGGGCGGTCTCCACCCCAGGTCGGGCCCCTGATACCGATGTAAGGGGCAATCTCCATCCCCGGGTGGACCCCTTGCCGGTGCTAGCGGTTCGGCGCTAGCGTCGAGGTATGGCGAAGACCCAGCTGAACGTAAGAGTGGACGAGGGCACCGCCCGCGCGGCTCGCGAACGCGCCCTGGCCCGCGGCATGAGCGTCAACCGCTACATCGAAGAGCTGGTCAAGCAGGATGCCGGCCAGGTCGGGCAGACCTTCGTGGAGGCCGCCGCCGACTTCATGAAGCAGTACGAGAACGTGTTCGCCGAGGAGTTCGGCGCCGAGCACGAGGGACGTCGCTGACCTCTTGAGCGACAACGTGACAATCGACCTCGCCTGGCTCCTCATGCTCGCCGAACACAAGACACCGGGTGACCCGCAGGTCGTCGACTGGGGCGCCCTCGTCGCGGCCGTCGCGCGCCACCAGGCCGAGATATTCGACGTACCCGTCTACGACAGCCCGCAGGCCCGCGCCGCAGCCCTGCTCCAACTCCTGATCCACGTACCGGCGTTGGAGCGCTCCAACGCACTGTTCGCGTCCTCCGTCGCCTACGCCTACCTCGTCGCCAGCGGCCTCAAGGTCGTCACCTCGCCCGAACAGGTCCGTGACCTGGCCCGGTTGGTCAAGAGCGGGGAGGCCTCGGTGCACGACATCGCGGAGGAACTGCGGCAGTGGAGCCTGTGAGCGCCGGGCCGCTCACTCGACGGGACGCCAGGCGGTGCCCAGCACGCAGAAGGACGCCGGTGTCCTCGGCCCTCTCTCCGGCATGAACACCCGCCGGTAGGGCCCGAGTTCGAACCCCGCCTCGCGCAGCGAGGCCACCGGCTCCCGGGACAGATGACAGCCCCCGGCGAGCGGCGGCCACACCGTCCGGTCCAGCGCCCGCTGGGTGAAGCGCATCGCCGCTCCGCCGCCCCGGCCGTGCTCGAAGAACCGCAGGACACCACCGGGGCGCAGCACCCGCCGTATCTCCGCGAGCGCCCGCGGCACATCCCGCACGCTGCACAGCACCAGCGAGACCACGGCCGCGTCGAACGCCTCGCTCTTGACCGGCAGCGCCTCCGCGGCGCCCGGCACCACGTCCACGGGCACCTCGGAGCGCAGGGCGGACTCCACCGCCAACTGCCGCAGAGCGCGCTCCGGTTCGATCGCCACGACCTCCGCGACCGTCCGCGGATAGTGCGCGAAGTTCAGTCCGTTGCCCGCGCCGATCTCGATGACCCGCCCGGACAGCCCGGACAGCAGCCGGTCCCGCACCCCGGCCATGCCCCAGCGGGTCTCCGCGCTCACGCTCACGCGGGCGTAGTAACGGGCGAACAGCGGGTGGTGCACGGGATCACTCGGCAACCTGCCCGAGCCGGCGGACCGTAGCGGCATGGCGACCTCCCGAAAGGACGGGCCCTACGGTGATTGTCCCCCGGTACACGGTCCGTGCACCTCCCGCCGGGCAGCTATGCCACGAAGTCGCGCACCTGCTGGTAGACGCCGTAGTCGTTGTTCATGTCGGTGTGCGAGATGCAGCCGACCTCGACATTGGTGGCGCCGCTGAGGACCGCGGTGGTGTCGGGGGTGAGGGCTTCGTCGCAGTCGGACCAGTAGCTGGCGTAACTGACGCTGCCCGGGGTCTCGTCACCGGAGTTGAGCGAGGTCAGGAACGAACTGCCCGTGTACATCTCGGCACACGACGTGTACAGCCAGGAACACCAGGAAGCGGTCGTCGTGCCATGGTTGACGCCGGCCACCGAGACGAAGTCGTCCACGTACGACGTCCCGCCCAGGTTCTTGAGGTAGTAGCGGGAGTTCAGCGCGCCCATCGAGTGCACGACCAGGTCCACCTTCGCGGCGCCGGTCTGCGACAGCACGGTCTTCACGTAACTGGAGAGCTGGCTCGCGGTGGTGACGTTCGACTTGGACCAGTCGTACGAGAACGCGTACAGCTGCGAGGACGTGTAGCCGTCGGCCTTGAAGTCGGCGATCCAGTCGTCCCAGCTGCTCGCGTCACTGCTCAAGCCATGGACGAAGACGATCGGATCGTGGGTCGCGGCCTGAGCGGGGGCCGCGGACAGGGAGAGCGACAGAAGGAACGCGGCGACCACGGCCGAGACGGCCGCTGACGTGCGGCGCATGCGGAGTTGCATGATGCCTCCTGATACGGGTGGGGTTGTCAGGAGGGTGCGGCCGGGTCTACGCGCGCCGCATCGGCGAAATCGCCAGTCTTTACGGGTCAATTAACTCGCCAGTAACGTCGATGGCGTGGTGACTCCGGTGAACCCCCCGCCCCTTGCCCCCACTTCGCCACCGCCGGTCACGGACGCCCGGCAGGCCCTGCTCTCCGCCCTGCCCGAGGGCGTCCGGGTCCGGCTCCTGCACGCCGTGCACGGCGATCCGCGCGCGGCGGCCGAGGCCGTACGGCTGCTCGGCGACCGCCGCTCGGCCGGCCTCGACCCCCTCCCCGCCGAACCCACCGACCTGGCCCCGTCGCTGCTGCGCGCCCACCGCGCGGAGATCCGCGCCCTGCCCGACGACACCCGCCTCCTGCTGCTCCTCGCCGCGGCCGACCAGTACCCGGTCGCCACGCACGCCTTCCTGCGCGCGGTCGCCGCCGCCCGCCTCGACACCCGCCTCCTGGAGGCCGCCGAGGCCGCCGGGCTCGCCCACACACGGGCCGACGGGGTCGTCTTCCGTGACGCCTGGACGAGGATCGCCGCGTACGAGACCGGCTCCCCGGCGGACCGGCGCGACGTCCACCGGCTGCTGGCCCGCGTCCTGCGCACGGAGGGCGAGACAGCGCTGCGCTCCTGGCACCGTGGCGCGGGCGCCCTCGGCCCGAGCGCCAGGCTGGCGGCGGAGCTCACCACGGCCGCCGCGACGGCCCGCGACCAGGGCCGCCTCCCGCTGGCGCGCGCCCTCGCCGAACGCGCGGCCGCGCTGTGCCCCGACCGGGCGGAGCAAACCCGTCTGTTGACACGTGCCGCCGGGTACGCCTGGCAGTCCGGTGCGGGCGACCGGGCGCGGGCCTTGGCGGCGCGCACCGAGGACGACGCGCTGACCGGCGTACTCGCCCTGCGGGCCGGGAACGCGGCCGAAGCGTTCGACGCGCTGCTGACGGCTGTGGTGCGGGAGTCGGAGGAGGGGGGAGGTGATGGGGGCGCGCTCTCGGAGTCGATCGGCCGGAACGTTTCTCCCATACCATCCGCACCATCCGCACCACTGAACACCACGCGCCCCACTCTCCCCACCCTCGACGTCCCCAACCCCGCCCTCCACCTCCTCGCCCGGGCCACCGAGGCCGCCATCTACACCGGTGACCTGCGGCGATGTCGGGAGGCCGACCGGGTGGCGCGGCGGCTCGGGATCGAGCCGCCCGGGACGCTCGGCGGGCTCGCGGCGGCCTTCGAGGGGCGCTACGAGGACGCGCGGGACCTGCTCGGCGCGACGGCCGGGCGCTGCGGCCCCGGCGGCGACCCCACCCTCCTGATCCACGCCGGCATCGCCGCCCTCCTGCTCGGCGACCACACGCGGGCCACCGCCGCGACCGTCCGCGCGGCCGCCTCCGCGCGCGTGCGCGGCGCGACGGTCGCCGTGGCGCAGGCCATGGAGTTCCGTGCCTACGCCGACTTCTGGAGCGGGCGCCCGCGCGCCGGGGAGGCCGCCGCGGCCGACGCGCTCTGGCTGGCGTACGCCACCGGCCAGGACAACGGGGCCTGTCATCTCCAGGCGGCCCTGGCCATGTTCGCGGCGCTCACGGGCGACGCCGACGTGTGCCGGGAACGCGCGGCGACGGCCCGGTCGTACGCCCTCGGGCGCGGTCTCGGTCTGCCCGCCGGGCTAGCCCAGTGGGCGCTCGCCTATCTCGACCTCAGCAGTGGGCGGTTCGCCGCGGCGGCGGCCCGGCTGCGGGCGCTCGCCGGCTTCGGTCCCGGCCACGGTCACCGGGCCATCCGGCACCTGGCCACCCCGCACTACGTCGAGGCGGCCGTCCGCACCGACGACACCCGGGTGGCCCGGGTCGCGCACGCCGACTACCACCGCTGGGCGAGCGCCGTCCGCAGCCCCGACGACCTGGCACTCAGCGCCCGGTGCCGGGCCCTGCTGGCACCGGGCGCCGAAGCGGTCGAGCACTACCGCACCGCGCTCGACCTGCACGCCCGGGGCACCCGCGACTTCGAACGCGCCCGCACGGAGCTGCTGTTCGGCAGTGCGCTGCGCCGGCTGCGGCACCGCACCGAGGCCCGCGACCGCCTGCACAGCGCCCTGGAGGCCTTCGAACACTTCGGCGCCCCGCACTGCGCCGCCCAGGCCCGGGCGGAACTCCGCGCGCTCGGCACCCCCGCACCTCCCGCCTCGGCGGCCCCGGACGACCCCACCACCCGCCTCACCGCCCAGCAGCTCATGGTCGCCCGCATGGCCGCCGAGGGCGCCACCAACCGCGAGATCGCGACGAGGCTGGCCCTCAGCCCCCGCACGATCGACCACCATCTGCGGGGCGTCTTCGCGCGGTTGGGCATCCGGTCGCGCATCGAGCTGGTGCGGTTGCTGGCGGAGGGGGAGGGGATGTGATGATGCGCGGATGTTCTATGAAGACCTGAGCCCGTACGACTACTTCGAGGACGAGACCTTCGCAGCCGAGGGCCGGTCGTTCTTCCGTGTCGGCTTCCGCCCCGCCTACCGGCGGCTGGCCGTGGGCTGGTTGGAGGTCGGCCGCCCCTGTGCGACCGGCCCGGTACCGGCGGCCTTCACGGAGAAGCTGCGGGCGATCATCGCCGTCCAGAGCGTGAACCTGTGCCGGGGCTGGCACTTCTGCGACCTGTGCCCACCGGACGACCCCGCACGCGGAAACGGAGAGATCCGCGTCCCGGGGGCACCCGGAACCGCCTACGCGGCCCCCGTCCTGATCGGCCACTACATCGACGCGCACGCCTATCGGCCACCCCAGGTCTTCGTCGACGCGGTCATGGCGGTGGACCTGGACGCATGGGCCGCCGCAGACGTGCCCTTCTCCTGGGTCCCCGCCGACGCGGACCGCACCTGACTAGGCGGCCTCCCGCCCCCGGAACACCCCCGCGTCCCACACCCCGTCCAGCCGCGGCGCCAGCCAACTCGGTGCCGCCGCGCGGAAGTCGGCCGGTGCCAGCGCGCCCGCGCCCATCGGCAGCGCCCCCAGCAGCGGCGCGTCGGCGACCTCGGGCAGGTCGGTCACATTGCACCGCATCGCCAGATCGGGCGAGTTCGGCCAGCCACCGATGACGACCCCCGCCAACTCCAGCCCCCGGGAGCGAAGTTCACGGGCCGTCAGGTCGGTGGTGTTGAGCGTGCCCAGTCCGGCCGTGGCCACCACCAGCACCGGCGCCGCGAGGAGTTGCGCCGCGTCCGCCAGCGTCCCGCCCGCCTCGTCGAACCGTACGAGCAGCCCGCCCGCGCCCTCGACCAGCACCAGATCGTGCTCGGTGGCGAGTTTGGCGGCCGCCTCCGCGATCTCCTGCGGGCGCACCGGAGCGCGGCCCGCCCGGCGCGCGGCCGTCCCCGGGGCCAACGGCTCGGGGTAGCGGGCGAGCTCGGCCGTCGTGACCGGCCCCGCGAGACGCGCGACCTCCTGAGCGTCGCCCGGCTCGTCGGGCCGTACGCCCGTCTGGGCCGCCTTGAGCACGGCCACCGACCGGCCCGCGGCGACCGCGGCGGCGGCGACCGCGGCGGTCGTGATCGTCTTGCCGACCTCCGTGCCGGTGCCCGTGATCACCAGTACTGACATCTCAACCCTCTCCCGCCGCCGCGCACACGGCCCGCGCGATCCGTGCCACGTCCGCGTCGCCCGTGACGTACGGCGGCATCGTGTAGACGAGGTCGCGGAACGGCCGCAGCCATACGCCCTCGCGCACGGCCGCCTCCGTGGCCGCCTTCATGTCCACCTCGTGATCGAGCTGGACCACGCCGATCGCGCCGAGGACGCGGACGTCCCGGACGCCCGGCAGCTCCCGCGCCGGCGCCAGGCCCTCCGTGAGCCCCGCCTCGATCCGCTTGACCTCGGCCTGCCAGTCCTGCCCGAGCAGCAGCTCGATCGACGCGCAGGCCACCGCCGCCGCGAGCGGGTTGCCCATGAACGTCGGGCCGTGCGCCAGCACCGGGACCTCGCCGCGCGAGATGCCGTCGGCCACACGCGCCGTGCACAAGGTGGCCGCCATCGTCATATAGCCGCCGGTCAGCGCCTTGCCCACACACATCACGTCCGGCGTCACCGCCGCGTGCTCCGCCGCGAACAGCGCGCCCGTACGCCCGAAGCCGGTCGCGATCTCGTCGAAGACCAGCAGCACGTCGTGCGCGTCGCACGCCTCGCGCAGCACCCGCAGATACGCGGGGGAGTGGAACCGCATCCCGCCCGCGCCCTGCACGACCGGCTCCACGATCACCGCGGCCAGTTCGTCGGCGTGCCGCTCGACGAGGGCGCGCAGCTGGTCGGCGTACGACTCCTCGTACTCGGCCGGCGGCGCGTCCGCGAACACCTGGCGCGGGAGCACCCCGGTCCACAGGTCGTGCATCCCGCCCTCGGGGTCGCACACCGACATCGGCTGCCAGGTGTCCCCGTGGTAGCCGCCTCGCCAGGTCAGCAGCCGCTGCTTGCCGCCGCGGCCCAGCGAGCGCCAGTACTGGAGGCACATCTTCGCGGCGACCTCGACGGACACCGAACCCGAGTCGGCCAGGAACACATGCTCCAAGCCTTCGGGTGACATGTCGACAAGGTGCTTCGCGAGGCGTACGGCGGGCTCGTGGGTGAGCCCGCCGAACATCACGTGGCTCATCCGGCCGAGCTGCCCGGCGGCGGCCTCGTTCAGCACCGGGTGGTTGTAGCCGTGGATGGCCGACCACCAGGACGACATGCCGTCGACCAGCTCCCCGGCGGACGTGCGCAGCCGCACCCCGCTCGCCGACTCCACGACGAGCGGTTCCGCACGGCCGGGCATCGGCCCGTACGGATGCCACACATGCCGCCGGTCGAGCTCCAGCAGCTCGGACACGGGCAGCTCAGGCATTGGGCGCGAGATCCGTCCCGGCACCCCGACGGCGTACGGCGACCAGATCCGTGCGCGGCTCGTTGACGTCGGGAACGGCGGCCGGCTCATGGGAACCGCACACGGAACCACAGCCGGTCCCGCACCCCGCCTCGCCATGCGAACCGCACCCGGCCTCGGCATGCGAACCGCATCCGCCCGACGCGGCGGCCACGTCCGCCCGGTGCTGCGGCAGCGTGACCTCGCCCGCGCCCTCCACCTCGAAACCGGCGTCCGCGATCATCTCCAGGTCGGCCTTGCCCGCCTGGCCCTCGGACGTCAGATAGTCGCCGAGGAAGATCGAGTTGGCGATGTTCAGGGCGAGCGGCTGCATCGTGCGCAGATGGACCTCACGGCCGCCCGCGATCCGCACCTCGGCGTCGGGGCAGACGAACCGCACCATCGCCAGGATGCGCAGACAGCGCTGCGGGGTGAGGTTCCACTCCTTGGCCAGCGGGGTGCCCTCGAACGGGATCAGGAAGTTGACCGGAACCGAGTCCGGGTCCAGCTCACGCAGCGAGAAGACCACGTCGACCAGGTCGTCGTCCGACTCGCCCATGCCCGCGATCAGACCCGAGCAGGCCGACAGACCCGCCGCGTGCGCCTTCTGCACGGTGTCGACGCGGTCGGCGTACGTGTGTGTCGTCGTGATGTCGCCGTACGTCGCCTCGGACGTGTTGAGGTTGTGGTTGTAGGCGTCCGCGCCCGCCTCGCGCAGCCGCTCGGCCTGGCCGTCGGAGAGCAGCCCGAGGCAGGCGCACACCTCGACGTTCTCGTTCTGGTCCTTGATCGCCTTGATGGTGCCCGCGACCCGGTCCACGTCCCGGTCCGTCGGACCGCGCCCGCTCGCCACCAGACAGACCCGCTTCGCGCCGCCCGCGAGACCCGCGGCGGCGGCCTTGGAGGCCTCGTCGGGCTTGAGCCAGGTGTACTTCAGGATCCCGGCCTCGGAGCCGAGCCGCTGCGAGCAGTAGGAGCAGTCCTCGGGGCACAAGCCGGACTTGAGGTTGACGAGGTAGTTCAGTTTCACGCGTCGGCCGAACCAGTGCCGGCGCACCTTTCCGGCCGCGGCCACCACGTCGAGCAGGTCGTCGTCGGACGTGGCGAGGACGGCGAGCGCCTCGTCGCGGGTCGGCAGCTCGCGCCGAAGCCCCTTGTCCACCAGCGTGTTCAGCAGGTCCATGAAAGCTGATCCTGTCCTAAGGAGCCGTCTCCGGCCAAGGAGAGTTCGTACAACAGCTGCCATTCGCTGTGTGGGTATTGCCACACAGTGGGCGGCTGCTCGTCCCACTAGTGTCTGTTCGCTGCCTACAAAACCTCCGGAGGACCCATGGCGTTCGGCTGGATCGACCAGCAGGTGCGGGTGCGCACCCGCAGGGGCCTGGTGCGCACCCTGCGCCCGCGCCCCGCCGACTCGCCGCTGCTCGATCTCGCGAGCAACGACTACCTGGGGCTGACCCGTCATCCCGAGGTAGTCGAGGGGGCCGCGCGGGCCGCCCGGACCTGGGGTGGAGGCTCCACCGGATCTCGACTCGTCACCGGCACGACCGAGCTCCATGCTCAGCTGGAACGCGAGCTGGCCGATTTCTGCGGGTTCGAGGCGGCCCTCGTCTTCTCCTCCGGCTACGCGGCCAACCTCGCCGCGGTCACCGCGCTGGCCCCGCTCCGCTCGCTGATCGTCTCCGACGCCGGCAACCACGCCTCGCTGATCGACGGCTGCCGGCTGGCCCGGGGCACCTCGCAGGTGGTGGAACACGCCGACCCGGACGCCGTGCGCAAGGCGCTGGAGACCCATGAGGGTCCGGGCCCGGCCGTCTTCGTGTCCGACACGGTGTTCTCCGTCGACGGCGACGCCGCTCCGCTGGCCGCGCACGCCGAGGCCTGCCGGGAGTACGGCGCCGGTCTGGTGCTCGACGACGCCCACGGCCTCGGCGTCCTCGGCGACGGCGGCCGGGGCGCCCCGCACGCGGCGGGGCTCGCGGGCGCCGACGACGTCGTCGTGACGGTCACGCTGTCCAAGTCGCTCGGCAGCCAGGGCGGGGCCGTGCTCGGCCCGGCCCGGGTCATCGACCACCTGGTCAACACGGCACGGACGTTCATCTTCGACACGGGTCTGGCGCCGGCGGCGGCCGGTGCCGCCCTGTCGGCGCTGCGCCTGCTGCGCCGCGAGCCCGAGCGGGCGGCCCGGGCACGCGAGGTGGCCGCCGAACTGCACGCACGCCTGACCGCCGCGGGTCACGAGGCGGTACGACCGGACGCCGCGGTGGTCTCCGTGCGCGCGCCGTCCCCGGAGGGGGCCGTGCAGTGGGCGGCCGACTGCCGTGCGGCAGGCCTGTCCGTGGGCTGTTTCCGTCCTCCTTCCGTGCCCGACGGCATCTCACGGCTGCGGTTGACCGCCCGCGCGGACCTCTCCGAGGCGCAGATCGAACGCGCTGTACAGGTGATCGGTGAGACACGACCATGAGTCGGCGTGACACGGCCGTGTCCGTTCAGGATCGGAACTGATCAGAACGCGGCCGTGAACTCCGCCCAGCTCTCGGGGGAGAAGAGCAGCGCGGGTCCGGACGGGTCCTTGGAGTCGCGTACGGCGACGAGTCCGGCCCGGGGGCCGGACCCTGGCCGAGCGGTCTCGACACAGTTGTTCGCTCCCGTGCTGTAACTGCTGCGCAGCCAGCCCACGTCGAGCAGATCGGTACTGGTAGGAACGTTCCGAGGCAGTGCAGACATGGTGCCTCCTTACGCGCCGTCACCTATCGCGGCGATGTAATCCAACGAGTCCTCAGGCGAAAGGGCGTGGATCTTGAGGGTGTTGAAGGCCTCGGTGTAGGCCCGGAGGTCTTCTTTCCGCTCGAGGTAGAGGCTACTCGTCAAGTGGTCGAGAACAACCACGTCCAGATCAGAAGTGCGCGAAAATGAGAAGATAACGAAAGGGCCGGTGATGCCGATGTGGGCTCCCGCGGCGAACGGCAGCACCTGAAGCCTGACTTGGGGGAGCCGGGCCGCCTCGACGAGCCGCCGCAACTGCCGGGCCATCACGTCGGGGCCGCCGATCTCCCGGCGCAGCACCCCCTCGTCCAGCACCGCGGCCAGCTCCAGCGGCGGATCGGCCCGCAGTACGTCCTGCCGGGCCAGCCGCACCTCGACCAGCGCGTCGAGCCTTTCGTCGGTCTCGCCGTCGAGGCCGCCGACCGCGGCCCGGGTGACCGCGCGGGCGTACTCGGGCGTCTGCAACAGCCCGGGGACGACGGAGATCTCCAGTGTGCGCATCGCGGTCGCCTGCGACTCCAGGCTGATGAAGTCCCGGTACGTCGGGGGCAGCACCCCGCGGTAGGCGTGCCACCAGTGATGGCGTCCACCGCCCTCGTCGGCCCCCGCCAACACCAGCAGCAACTCCCTGAGTTGGCTGTCGTGGACCTCGTAGACGTCCAGGAGTAACCGCACATCGGCCGGTTTCACCCCGCTGGCGCCGGTCTCGATCCGGCTCACCTTGGACTGGTGCCAGCCCGCCAGCCGGGCCGCCTCACCACTGGTGAGCCCCGCGCCGGTGCGCAACGCACGCAGTTCGGCGCCCAGTTTCCGGCGGCGTACCGCGGGACCGTGCTGCATGGGCTACTCCTTACTCCTTCCGAGCCACCCAAATACGGTCTTCCGTCGGAGAGTTCACCGCTTCGAGCGACAGATATATGCATATCTTGGTGGATCGGCACCGTGACCGGCCTGGTAATGGCAGTCTGGCGAAGAAGCACCAGTCCGGGACCGTACTCGAACCATCCGCTCCGTGTCGGACTGCGGTCCCGTGGGAAAGGGACGACCTCGCCATGGCAGACCATCTGGAAGCATCCGTCACTCTGCCGAGCGATCCCGCCTCGGTCTCCGCGGCCCGCGCCTACGTCCTGAGCACCCTCTCGGAGTGGGGCCTGCCGGCGGACACCGAGGCGGCGGAGACGATCCGGCTCATCGTCTCCGAACTCGCCACCAACGCGGTACAGCACACGTTCGGCCAGTCACCCACCTTCACGGTCGACCTCCAGCTCGACCGTGACGAGCAACTGCGCATCGGAGTCACCGACAGCCACCCACGCTTCCCCAAACGGCTTCCGGCCGCCGTCCAGCAGGACAACGGCCGTGGCATGGTGATCATTCGCTGGCTGACCGCGGAGTGCGGCGGCAAGCTGAGAGTCCGCCCCACCCGCGAGGGCGGCAAGACGGTCTCCATCGAGCTCCCGTGGACGGTACCGGCGCAGCCGGTGTCGGCGGCGGGTCAGCAAGAGCCCTGACCGACGGCGTGTTCAACGGGTCCGGAGGCCCCGCAGGGGTGGCGGCGGGTCAGGTCGCCGCCACCCCCGCGGGAAGGTCACTTGACCCGGCCGTACCAGACGCTCTTCGTCCAGATCTTCTGGAGCTTCACGACCTCTCCGCTCTTCGGGGAGTGCCAGATCTTCCCCTTCCCCGCGTAGATCCCGACGTGGTACACGTTCGACCCCGAGTGGAAGAACACGAGGTCGCCGGCCTTGCGGCTGCCGGCCGAGATGTGGCGGGTCTTGTTGTACTGCTGGGCCGCCGTCCGGGGCAGTTTCTTGCCCGCCTTCTTGTACGAGTACAGCGTGAGCCCGGAGCAGTCGAACCTGTGCGGCCCCGCGGCGCCCCACTTGTACGGGGAGCCCTTCTTGGAAGCCGCGACCTGGAGTGCCTTCGTCGCCGGTGTCGCGGCCGCGGCGTCGGAGGCGACGCCCGGGACCGCGATGGAGCCGCCCACTGCGGCGATGGTGAGGGCCGAGGCGGTACCGGCTCGGGCCATCAGCGACGGGACACGATTGAGCGCAGACATGCGCAACCCTTCGTCAGCCGCCTGTGAAGGATGACCTGTCGGATTCGGGCTGGCGAAGTTGCCCGGCCGCAAACTGCGGCTTCACCCCAAGGGCTGCTCGGAACGGCCGTTGAGCGCTGTTCCGGCGACCCGTCGTGCTTGGGTCCTCCACTCCTGCCGATCCACTCCTGTCGACCGGTCATCCGGGTGGCGGCAGGACTCGGCGTCCACCCGGATCGCCCCGCCGCTGCGGCGGGGGCTTGTCGTCAGACAGGGATCTTCACGTACGGACACACGAAAAACCCAATGGAATCGGGGATTTGTGGCGTTACTCACCACTCACCCGTTCGGGTGGACACTCCTCTGTTCGAGGGACTGTCGAGGGGGTCGAGGAGCCTCGGACCAGCGACGGAGCGACTCATTCCGGCCACGGGCTACGCGCGTTGCGCAACCCTGACGGCCCCACAGAACGACCGGCGACTACTCCAAATGGGGGTACGTCTTTTGGTCCGTTTCAAGCCCGGTCCGGACGCTTCGCCGTCGCGGCCGACGGTCCGGACCGGGTGCGTCCGCGTCAACTGCCGGAGTGCGGCGGCACCGTGACCCGCGCCGTGCGCCGCTCACCGTCCAGGACGCGCAGCGCCTGCGCCAGGGTTGCGGCATGCAGCTCCGTCTCGCCGCGCTGGTGCATCAGCGCCAGCGCGTCACGCAGCTCGGCCGCCTTGGCGACCAGCGCCTGCGCGGCCCGCAGTCCGCGGTAGGTGTCGCCGTGGTGTGCGGGGTTGATCCGGCCGAGCAGATCGACCACGTCGAGATAACGGTCGATCAACTCGCCCTCGGCGCGCGTCAGCGCGGGCAGCGGCGGGAGCTCGGGTGGCAGCATCGCCCGCTCACCGGGTGCCGGGCGCGGGGCGCGAGCCCTTGCGGCTGGGGACGATCTGATCCACCAGGCCGTATTCCAGGGCCTCATGCGCGGTGAGGATCTTGTCCCGCTCGATGTCCTCGGTGACTTGCTCCCGGGTGCGCCCGGTGTGCCGTACGAGCATCTCCTCCAGGCGGTCGCGGACGCGCCCCAACTCCTCCGCCTGGATGGCCAGATCGGAGGCCTGTCCCTCCATCGGCTCGGGCAGCGAGGGCTGGTGGATCACCATGCGGGCACCCGGCAGTGCGGACCGCTTGCCGGGGGTGCCGGCCGCCAGCAGTACGGCAGCGGACGAACCGGCCTGCCCGAGGCAGATCGTCTCCACGTCACAACTGACGAACTGCATCGTGTCGTAGATCGCCGACATGGCGCTGTAGGAGCCGCCGGGGGAGTTGATGTAGAGCGAGATGTCCCGGTCCGGGTCCTGGTACTCGAGGTGCATGAACTGCGCCATCACGTCGTTCGCCGAGATGTCGTCCACCGGGGTGCCGAGGAAGACGATCCGCTCCTCCAGCAGCTTCGAGTACGGGTCCATCGTCTTGCTGCCGGAGCTCGTGCGTTCGGTGAACTCGGGCAGGACATGGCGGGCGGTCGGTCGGGTCATTGGGTACCCCTCCTTCGGCGTCTGTAAAAAATGTACAGGATGTACGTGACGTTATGATGGGGGTATGGCCTACGAGATTCCGGTGACGCAAGCCAGGGCTGAACTCGCCGACCTGATCAACCGAGTGGTGTACGGCGGTGAGCGCGTCGTCGTCACGCGGCACGGCAAGCCGCTCGTCGCCCTGGTCTCCGCCGCCGACCTCGAACGGCTGGAGGAGCTCCAGGAGCTTCCGGAGCCCGCCGAGGAGCAGGTGATCAGCGCGGTCTCGACCGTGCGCGAGCTGTCCTCGCCACCCCGCGAGCCGCAGCGGTTCGGCATCGCGGCCCACCATCGGGGCACGGGCGCCTCCTAGCGGGACACGAAAAAGACCGCACACCCCCGTCCGCTACAGCGGAGGTGCGCGGTCCGTCCCAGAGTGCCCGGGTCAGCCGGCGGGCACCAGCTCCCGTTCGGCCGCGGACGCGGCGCTCTTCTTGCGACCCTTGAGCGCGTTCCCCAGCAGGACGGCACCCAGGCCGAGCGCGGCCCACCAGGTCAGGGTGAGGGCGGGGCCGGTCGCCGCGGCGCCGTCGAAGTACGCCACCGACCTCAGCAGGGTCGCGCTCGCGCCCGGCGGCAGCCACTGGCCGATCGCGCCGGCCGGCTCGGGCAGCAGCTGCGGCGCCGAGGGGGCCGCCGAGAAGGGGTTGCCGAAGAGCATGATCACGCCGGACGCGATCCCGATCCCGGCGGTGCCCAGAAGCGCGGCGAGACCGGCCACGGCACTGCTCACCGCGAGCGTCGCGAGCCCGAACACCCCTGCCTCCGCCCACCAGTTGCCGGTGACGACGCCGAGCCAGCTGTCCGTGATCCCGGCGGCGGCCATGCCCGCCAGGGCCGAGGCGCCGACCAGGGCTACCGCGGCACGCGTCCCGCGCAGTCCGACCGACGTCACCGCCGCCCCCGCGGCGATCCCGGCCAGGGCCAGCGGCAGCACACTGGCGTTCAGGGCCGCGCCGCGCGGGTCCTTCGCGGGCGCCGCCACGACGTCGACCGTCCTGACCTGGGTGCCCTCGGCCGCCGTCGGCTGGGCCACGGCCTGCTGGAGCAGCTGCGCCACCACCGGGCTCGCGGCCGACGCGGTCAGCAGCTCGGGACCCTGGGCGGTGACGACGACCGCCCCGTACACGGTCCGGTCCTCGATGGCGTCCCGGGCGGCGGCCTCGTCCGCGTAGTGGTGGATCTCGAACGCGCCCTTGTGCCGCGCCAGTTGCTGCTCGACCTGGGCGGTCGCGGCGGCCGGACCGGCCACGCCGAGCGGCAGGTCGCGGGGCGCGGTGCGGGCGGCGGGCCAGGCGAAGGCCCACAGGGCGAGGGCCGCGAGGAGCGGGACGAGGACGGCGACCGCGAGGAGGCGGCGGTGGTCGCCGACGGGGGTGGTAGCGGAAGCGGTGGACATGAGGTGGCCTTCCTGGCTCGTACTGGCTCGGAGGGGCTTGGATTTAAAGAGAATGATCGTTCGTTTTTCTTTCTCTCCCACCGTCCTGTCGGGAACGCGTCTTGTCAAGAAGGAACGTTCGTTTTATGTTGATGACCATGGCCCGCGTATCCCAGGAACACCTCGACGCCCGCCGTCGGCAGATCCTCGACGGTGCCGCGGTCTGCTTCGCCCGCAACGGCTTCCATGCCACCTCCATGCAGGACGTGCTGAAGGAGGTCGATCTGTCGGCCGGGGCCGTGTACCGCTACTTCAGCGGCAAGGAGGCCCTCATCGCGGCCATCGTCGAGGAGGTGCTCGGCCAGGTCCGCGCCGGTTTCGCCGAGGCGGCCCTCAGCAGCCCGCCCCCGCCGCCGGACGTCCTGGTGGCGACGGTGCTCGGCCGGGTCCTCGCCACCAAGGAGTTCCTGACCGTGGACGGGCGTCCCGCGTTCCCGCGGCTCGTCGTGCAGGTATGGACGGAGACACTCCGCAACGACGAACTCGCGGCCGTCCTGCGCGACGGCTACGGCGCGGTGCAGCAGGCCTGGGGGCGGATCGTGCAGGCCTACCAGGACGCCGGGCTGATGCGGTCGGACGTGTCCGCGGACCACGTGGCCCGCACCATGATGTCCGCGGCCATGGGCTTCATCGCCCAGCAGGCCCTGTTCGGACCGATGCCGAGCGACATCCTCCAGGACGGGCTGCGGGCGCTGATGAGCGTGCGGGACCTCCCCGGCGACCACCGCCGCGACACATCCGATGGATCACAGCTCGGTTAACTTGCCTGAAACCCGGTCCAACTAGCCTTCCGGCACGCCACCAGGGAGTTTGCCCGGCGGCTGCGGCAACCGGACCCCGCACGGTCCGGAGCGAGGACTGTGAGGTGGGACGTGCAACTGACCCCGCACGAGCAAGAGAGGCTGCTGATCCATGTGGCGGCCGACGTCGCCGAGAAGCGCCGGGCCCGTGGACTCAAGCTCAACCACCCCGAGGCCGTCGCGCTCATCACCTCGCACATTCTCGAGGGCGCCCGTGACGGCCGTACCGTCGCCGAACTGATGGCCTCCGGGCGCAAGCTGCTCACCCGGGACGACGTCATGGAGGGCATCCCCGAGATGATCCACGACGTCCAGGTCGAGGCCACCTTCCCGGACGGCACCAAGCTCGTCACCGTCCACGACCCGATCGTCTGACGGGGGCTGCCATGATTCCCGGAGAGATCCTCTTCGCCGAGGACCCGATCGTCTACAACGAGGGCCGTGAGGTCACCCGTCTGACCGTCCTCAACGCCGCCGACCGGCCCGTCCAGGTCGGCTCCCACTACCACTTCGCCGAGGCCAACCCCGGCCTGGAGTTCGACCGCGCCGCCGCGCGCGGCAAGCGGCTGAACGTCGCCGCCGGCACCGCCGTGCGCTTCGAGCCCGGAATCCCCGTCGACGTCGAACTCGTCCCGCTGGCCGGCGCCCGGATCGTGCCCGGACTGCGCGGGGAGACCGGAGGTGCCCTCGATGCCTGAGATCTCGCGTGCCGCGTACGCCGACCTGTTCGGCCCGACGACCGGCGACCGCATCCGGCTCGCCGACACCGATCTGATCGTCGAGATCGAGGAGGATCGTTCCGGCGGTCCCGGACTCGCCGGTGACGAGGCCGTCTTCGGCGGTGGCAAGGTGATCCGCGAGTCCATGGGCCAGGCGCGTGCTACGCGCGCAGACGGCACCCCGGACACCGTCATCACCGGTGCCGTGATCATCGACCACTGGGGGATCGTCAAGGCCGACGTCGGCATCCGCGACGGCCGGATCACCGCCATCGGCAAGGCCGGCAACCCCGACACCATGGACGGCGTCCACCCGGACCTGGTGCTCGGACCCGAGACCGAGGTCATCGCGGGCAACGGGCGCATCCTCACGGCCGGCGCGGTCGACGCGCACGTCCACTTCATCTGCCCGCAGATCGCCGACGAGGCACTGTCCGCCGGTGTGACGACCCTGGTGGGCGGCGGTACCGGTCCGGCCGAGGGATCGAAGGCCACGACGGTGACGCCCGGTCCGTGGCACCTCGCCCGGATGCTGGAGGCGATGGAGCAGTACCCGCTCAACATCGGCTTCCTCGGCAAGGGCAACACCGTCTCGCACGAGGCGATGCTGTCCCAGATCCGGGGCGGGGCGCTGGGACTCAAGCTCCACGAGGACTGGGGCTCGACGCCGGCCGTCATCGACGCCTCGCTGACGGTGGCGGACCAGACCGGCATCCAGGTCGCCATCCACACCGACACCCTGAACGAGGCCGGCTTCGTCGGGGACACGCTCGCGGCGATCGCCGGACGCGGCATCCACGCCTACCACACCGAGGGTGCGGGCGGCGGGCACGCGCCCGACATCATGACCGTCGTCTCCGAGCCGCACGTGCTGCCGAGCTCGACCAACCCGACTCGGCCGTTCACCGTCAACACCGCCGAGGAACACCTCGACATGCTGATGGTGTGCCACCACCTCAACCCGGCGGTGCCGGAGGACCTGGCCTTCGCCGAGTCACGGATCCGGCCGACGACCATCGGCGCGGAGGACATCCTCCACGACCTCGGCGCCATCTCGATCATCTCGTCCGACGCCCAGGCCATGGGCCGGGTCGGCGAGGTCATCATGCGGACCTGGCAGACCGCGCATGTCATGAAGCGGAAGCGGGGCGCGCTGCCCGGGGACGGGCGAGCCGACAACCAGCGGGTGCGGCGGTACATCGCCAAGTACACGATCAACCCGGCCGTCGCCCAGGGCCTCGCCCGGGAGATCGGCTCGGTGGAGACCGGCAAGCTCGCCGACCTCGTGCTGTGGGAGCCCGCGTTCTTCGGCGTCAAGCCGCATCTCGTCGTCAAGGGCGGGCAGATCGCCTACGCGCAGATGGGCGACGCCAACGCCTCGATCCCGACTCCGCAGCCGATCCTGCCGCGTCCGATGTACGGGGCGATCGGGCGGGCGCCCGCGACCAACTCGTTCAACTTCGTCGCGCCGCTGGCGATCGAGGACGGGCTGCCGGAGCGGCTGCAACTCGGCAAGCGCTTCGTCGCCATCGAGTCGACCCGTGGGGTGACCAAGGCGGACATGCGGGAGAACGACGCCCGTCCCTCGGTGCGGGTCGATCCCGACAGCTTCGCCGTGCACATCGACGGGGAGCTGGTCGAGGCGACTCCGGCGGCCGAACTGCCCTTGGCCCAGCGTTACTTCCTGTTCTGATGGGACGGGATCGCGATGTCTAGGGCCGCACTGCTCGTCCTGGCCGACGGCCGCTTTCCCGCCGGGGGGCACGCGCACTCCGGCGGGGCGGAGGCGGCCGTCAAGGCCGGGCGGATCAACGGGGCTTCGAGCCTGGAGGAGTTCTGCCGGGGGCGGTTGCACACGGCGGGACTGGTGGCGGCGTCCCTGGCCGCCGCCGCCGTACTCGGCGTGGATCCCGGGGAGTTGGACGCGGCGGCGGACGCCCGCACACCGTCGCCCGCGTTGCGGACCGCCGCGCGGAAGCTCGGGCGGCAGCTGATGCGGGCCGCGCGGGCGACCTGGCCCTCGGCCGAACTCGACGCACTGGCACGCGAGTTCCCCAAGGGCGCGCATCAGCCGGTGGTGTTGGGGCTCGCGGCTCGGGCCGCCGGACTGGAGGCCGTCGACGCGGCCTACTGCGCCGCGTACGAGAGCGTGAGCGGGCCGGCGTCGGCGACCGTGCGGTTGCTGAGCCTCGACCCGTTCGACGCCACGGGGGTGCTGGCCCGGTTGGCGCCGGAGCTGGACCGGGTGGCGGACCGGGCGGTGGAAGCGGCGCGCGAGGTCGCCGAGGTGGGCGTCGACGCCCTTCCCGCCGCCTCCGCGCCGTTGTTGGAGATTTCCGCGGAGCTGCACGCCGCATGGGCTGTGCGGCTGTTCGCGTCGTAGTTCGTCGCAGTTGAAGGAGCCGTAATCATGCATCTCGACCACTCCCACGACGGCCCCGCCGCTGTCAGCGCGGACGCGCACCGCCCCGACGGCGCCCGCCGCGCCCTGCGGATCGGCCTCGGCGGCCCCGTCGGTTCCGGCAAGACCGCCACGGTCGCCGCGCTGTGCCGCGCCCTGCGCGACGAGCTGTCCCTCGCCGTCGTCACCAATGACATCTACACCCGCGAGGACGCCGAGTTCCTGCTCCGGGAGGCCGTGCTGCCGCCCGAGCGGATCACCGCCGTGGAGACGGGCGCCTGCCCGCACACCGCGATCCGGGACGACATCTCCGCCAACCTCGAAGCCGTCGAGGACCTGGAGGACGAGGTCGGGCCGCTGGACCTCGTGCTCGTCGAGAGCGGCGGCGACAACCTCACCGCGACCTTCTCGAAGGGGCTCGTCGACGCGCAGATCTTCGTGATCGACGTGGCGGGCGGCGACGACATCCCGCGCAAGGGAGGTCCCGGCGTCACCACCGCCGACCTGCTCGTCGTCAACAAGACCGACCTCGCCCCGTACGTCGGCTCGGACCTCGCCCGGATGGCGGCCGACGCCAAGGCGCAGCGCGCCGAACTGCCGGTCGTCTTCCAGTCGTTGCGGACCGAGGCCGGGGTCACGGACGTCGCCGCGTGGGTGCGCTCGCAGCTCGCCGCGTGGACGGCATGAGCGGCGGCGTACAGGCGACCGCGCGGATCCTCGCCCGCGACGACGGGCGCGGCGGCACCTCGCTTCCGGTGCTGGAGGGCGACGGGCCGCTGGCGCTGCGCCGGACGCGGGGGAACGGCACCGAGGCACGGGTCATGCTCGTCGGCGCGATGAGCGGGCCGCTCGGCGGCGACCACTTCACCGTCCAGGCGACGGTGGAGGAGGGAGCCCGGCTGCACCTCGGGTCGGCCGCCGCCACCATCGCCCTGCCCGGACAGGCCAAGGGCGAGGCGCGCTACGACGTCCGCCTCACCGTCGCCGACGGCGGTGAACTGCACTGGCTGCCCGAGCAGTTGATCTCCGCGAACGGCAGTGAGCTGTACGTCTCGACACAGGTCGACGTCGGTGCGTACGGTCGGCTCGTGCTGCGCGAGGAGCAGGTGCTGGGGCGGGTCGGCGAGGAGCCGGGGCGGCTCGGCAGCCGACTCGTCGTGCGGGTCGGCGGGCGTACCGTGCTGGACCAGGAGCTCGCCTGTGGGCCCGGGGCGCCCGGCGGATGGGACGGCCCGGCCGTGCTGGCGGGGCATCGAGCGGTCGGTCAACTCGTCGTCGTACGACCGGAGTTCGCCGCCGATCCGGCGCCCGCCCGGGTGCTGGGGGACGGCGCCGTGGTGATGCCGCTCGCCGGGCCGGCCGCGCTGGTGAGCGCGGTGGCGCCGGACGCGCTGCGGCTGCGGAGGCTGTTGGACGAGGCCCTGACGTCGCTCGGGTGACGAAGGTCGGTTAGCGAACAACCCTCTCCGGTTATCGGATTGGCAAAGAAGGCAGACGGACCCTGTTGCCAGGGAACCCACAGCCGAGAGGATCTCCGTACTCATCAATGACGTACGGGGAGGTCGCACTTGAAGCGCCACAGACCGACAAGGCGGGCCACGGCGTTCGGCTCCGCCGGAGTGCTCGTCACGGCGACCCTGATAGCCGGGGCCGTGGCGGCGCCCACCGCCAACGCGGGCGCACGGCACGGCCAGGACCGTGAGGCCCGCGGCGTCGCCATCGCCGCCGCCCGGGCCGAGAAGGCCGGCATCGACTGGCAGGACTGCCCCGCCGACTGGGGGCTTGAGAAGCCCATCCAGTGCGGCTGGGTCACCGTGCCGCTCGACTACGCCAAGCCCAACGGCAAGCAGATCAAGCTCGCCGTCGACCACATCGGCAACACCGGGACCCCCGCCGAGCGCCAGGGCGCGCTCGTCTACAACCCCGGCGGACCGGGCGCCTCGGGCCTGCGCTTCCCGCGCCGCGTCACCACCAAGGCACCGGTGTGGGTCAACGTGTCCAAGGCGTACGACTTCGTGGGCTTCGACCCGCGCGGTGTCGGCCACTCGGCGCCCATCTCCTGCATCGACCCGCAGGAGTTCGTGAAGGCGCCCAAGATGGACCCGGTGCCCGACTCCGAGGCCGACAAGCTCGCCCAGCGCAAGCTGGCCCGCGAGTACGCCGAGGGCTGCTACAAGCGCAGCGGCGAGATGCTGCCGCACATGACCACGCCGAACAGCGCACGTGACCTGGACGTCATCCGCGCCGCGCTCGGCGAGAAGAAGCTCAACTTCCTCGGCGTCTCCTACGGCACCTACTTCGGCGCCGTCTACGGCACGCTGTTCCCGGGCCACGTCCGTCGCATGGTCGTCGACAGCGTCGTCAACCCGTCGCGGGAGAAGATCTGGTACGAGGCCAACCTCGACCAGGACGTCGCCTTCGAGAAGCGCTGGAACGACTGGCAGGACTGGGTCGCCGCCAACGACGCCGCCTTCCACCTCGGCACCACACGTGCCGAAGTCCAGGCGAAGTGGCTGGAGTTGAGGGCCACGGCGAAGAAGAGCCCGATCGGTGGTGTGGTCGGCCCGGCCGAGCTGATCGGCTTCTTCCAGAGCGCCCCGTACTACGACTCCGCGTGGGTCTCCACCGCCACGGTGCTCAGCAAGTACTTCGCCGGTGACACCCAGGCGGTCGTCGACGCGGCCGCGCCCGACCTCACCGACACCGCGGGCAACATCTCCTCGGAGAACGGCAACGCCGTCTACACGGCCGTCGAGTGCACCGACGCCAAGTGGCCCACCAGCTGGAAGAAGTGGGACCGGGACAACACCCGCCTGCACAAGGACTACCCGTTCCTCACCTGGGCCAACGCCTGGATGAACCTGCCGTGCGCCACCTGGCCGGTCAAGCAGCAGACGCCGGTGGACGTCAGGACCGGCAAGGGCCTGCCCGGTGTGCTGATCGTGCAGTCCGAGCGGGACGCGGCGACGCCGTACGGCGGTGCGGTCGAGCTGCACAAGCGGTTCAAGGGCTCCCGTCTCATCACCGAGAAGGACGCGGGCTCGCACGGCGTGACCAGCCTGGTCAACCCGTGCATCAACACGCGGGTGGACGCCTACCTGCTCAGCGGCACGCTGGACGCCGCCGACGTGACGTGCGGACCGCACGCCACGCCGAAGCCGTAAGGGTGTGACAGGCAGGGGCGGCCCGCAGACGGGCCGCCCCTTTCTCATGCCCTGAACCAGGCGTCCTCCGCCGCGTAGTCGAAGAGGTCGCCGTACGCCTGGAGCATCTTCGGGTAGGCCTCGCGCCAGTCCCGCCCGGCCAGTTGTGCCTCGATCGAGGCGACGGACTCGGCCAGCCGGTCGGCGTACCGCACCACCGCCCGGTACCCCAACTCCCGCTCGGCGGCCGACATGTCGCACACGACCGGCACGGGCACCGACCACGGGGTGTCCCCGACGGTGGGAGCGGGCGGCGGCCCGTCGACGAGCACATCCTCCCGCTCCTCCACCCCCATCACCGCGTCGATGGCCCGAGCGATCTCCGCCACCGTCGGCGCGTCCGGATCCACCGCGTTGAGGACACGGCTGCCCGGGCGGGCGGCGGCCAGCCGGATCAACTCGGCGATGTTGTGGACGCTCGCCGGGTGGAACCGGCTCTGCCCGCCGTAGGCGAGGACCCGCCGGGTCCGTCCGTCGAGGTTGCGCTTGACGAAGTACAGCTCGCGCGGCGAGCGGCAGTACGGCCCGTGGACGGCACCGGCCCGCAACAGGGTCGTGGGCAACCGCTCACCGGCGGCGAGGAGTTCACGTTCGAGGACGACCTTGCGGGAGCTGTACGAGGTGTCGCCGGCCCGGACCGTGCGCTGTTGCTCGGTGATCGGCACGGGGTACTCGGGGAAGCCGTCCGGTTCTTCCTGCGTGTCGAAGTTCCGCCCCTTGTCGTCCTCGTACACCGACACACTGGAGATGACGACGGCGGACCCGACCCGGTCGGCGAGGGAGACCAACTGCCGTGCGTGGCCGCCTCCGTAGGCGACGACGTCGACGACGACATCGCATCCGTCACCGACGACCTCGGCGAGCACGGCGTCGTCCTCGCGGTCGCCCGGCACGGCCCGTACCCCCTCGGGCCACCCGTCGTCGCGCCCGCCACCCCGCGAGAGGGCGGTGACGTCCCACCCGTCGCGGGCCAGCACGTCCACCGCCGCCCGCCCGATCTGTCCGGCGGCCCCGATCACCACAGCACGTCGTGTCATACGGCGACGCTACGACGCCAGGGCCGACCCTCGTGGGGAACTCTGCCCAGAGCAGAGCCCGACCCCGGGCGGGCTCACCCGAGCGGCATCCGCGGGAACCGCCGCTCCTTCTCCGCCTTGGCCTCGGCCTCCTGCGCCTTGGCGACGGCCGCGTACTCGTCGACGTACTCCTGACCGGAGAGGTTCAGGATGGCGTAGATGATCTCGTCGGTGATGGCGCGCAGGATCGCCTTCTCGTCCTCCATGCCGGCGTAGCGGGAGAAGTCGAGGGGCTCGCCGAAGCGGATGACGACGGGGTGGATGTTGGGGATGACCTTCCCGGGCGGCTGCGCCTCGAAGGTGCCGATCATCGCGCAGGGGATGACGGGCACCCCGGCCTTGAGCGCCATGACCGCGACGCCGACCTTGCCCTTGTACAGCCGTCCGTCGTGCGACCGCGTGCCCTCCGGGTAGATCCCCAGCAGCTCGTCCTTGGCGAGCACCCCGAGCCCCTCCCGGATGGCCGCCTGCCCCGCCTCCTTGCCGGTACGGTCGACCGGGATCTGCCCGGCGCTCCGGAAGAAGAACGCCGTGAGCCGGCCCTTCACGCCGGGCCCGGTGAAGTACTCCTTCTTCGCGAGGAACGTGATGCGCCGCTTGAGGATCGCCGGCATCAGGAAGTGGTCCGAGAAGGACAGATGGTTCCCCGCGATGATGGCCGGACCGCTGGCCGGTACATGCTCAAGACCCTCGATCCGAGGCCGGAAGACCAGTCTCAACAAGGGTCCCAGCAACACGTACTTGAGCAGGTAATAGAACAAGGGGACGCTCCTCACTCCGGCATATCGGCTCAACCGCCGCGTTCCAGCAGGTCAACCGGCGTGTCGTGGGGGTGCCAGTGTAGGTGCATGCGGGAGCGCGGGGAACGGGGGCGCGGGTGGGGATGACCGCGGGGGCCAGCCTGGTGCGGGTGAGGGTGCGGCGGCAACGTGATCGAGTGCACGATGACGGAAACACGCGCATGAGTGGCGGACGCGGGGGTCTTGTGCGGACGGGGTGCGGCTCTCTGCCACCGGAGAGCCGCACCCCCAGCCCAGTCCGCGTCAGCGAGAGCCGCACCTCCAAGCTCAGTCCCGCGTCAGCACCTTCTCCAACGCCCCGAGCGCACCGGTGAGTTCGTCCGCAGTGATGGTCAGCGGCGGCGCCAGCCGGATCGTCGAGCCGTGGGTGTCCTTCACCAACACCCCTTCCCGCAGCAGCCGTTCGCCGATCTCGCGGCCGGTGCCGAAGGCCGGGTCGATGTCGACGCCCGCCCACAGGCCCCGGGTGCGGAAGCCGAGGACGCCCTTGCCGACCAGTTCGGTCAGGCCGTCGCGCAGGACCACGCCCAACTCGGTGGCCCGGCGCTGGAATTCGCCCGTCTCCAGGAGTTCCACCACCGCCGTGCCGACCGCGGCCGCGAGCGGGTTTCCGCCGAACGTCGAGCCGTGCTCGCCGGGGCGCAGCACGCTCAGGACGTCACGCCGGGCCACCACCGCCGACACCGGCACGATGCCGCCGCCCAGCGCCTTGCCGAGGAGCAGGACGTCCGGGACGACCGACTCGTGGTCCACGGCGAGGGTGCGGCCCGTGCGGCCGAGGCCCGACTGGATCTCGTCGGCGATGAAGAGGCAGCCCTTGCGGCGGGTCAGCTCGCGGACGCCGGTCAGATAGCCGTCGTCGGGGATCATCACGCCGGCCTCGCCCTGGATCGGCTCCAGCAGCACCGCGGCCGTCGTCTCGTCGACCGCCGCCTCCAGGGCCGCGAGGTCGTTGTAGGGCACGATCCGGAAGCCCGGGGTGAAGGGGCCGAAACCGGCCCTCGCCGTCTCGTCCGTGGAGAACGACACGATCGTCGTCGTACGGCCGTGGAAGTTCTCCGCCGCCACGACGATCGTCGCCTGGTCGGCCGGGACGCCCTTCACGTCGTACGCCCATTTGCGGGCAACCTTGATGCCGGACTCGACCGCCTCGGCGCCCGTGTTCATCGGCAGCACCATGTCCAGGCCGGTCAACTCGGCCAGCCGCTCGGCGAATTCGGCCAGTTTGTCGTTGTGGAAGGCGCGGGAGGTGAGGGTGAGGCGGTCCAGCTGGCGGTGGGCGGCCTCGATGAGGGCCGGGTGGCGGTGGCCGAAGTTGAGGGCCGAGTAGCCCGCCAGCATGTCCAGGTAGCGGCGGCCCTCGACGTCCTCGACCCAGGTGCCCTCGGCGCGGGCGACGACCACCGGAAGCGGGTGGTAGTTGTGTGCCAGGACCGGCTCTTCGGCGCGGATCAGGTCGGCGGAGGTGCGCGTGGTCACGGGAGCGGTCATGAACGGATCTCCTGAGTGCAGCACTTGATGCCGCCGCCTGCCTTGCGGAACTCGGACAGGTCGACGGGCACGGGGACATAGCCGTGGTCGGCGAGGGCGGCGGACAGGGACTCGGCCTGCGGTGCGATGAAGACGTTTTGGCCGTCGGACACGGAGTTCAGGCCGAAGGCCAGCGCGTCGTCCAGGGTGGCCAGCACCGCGTTCGGGAACAGGCGTGCCAGCACCTCCCGGCTGCCCGGCGAGAACGCCTCCGGGTAGTAGGAGATGTTGTTGCCCTCGGCGGAGTCGTCGAGGACGAACAGCGCCGTGTCCAGGTGGTAGAAGCGCGGGTCCACCAGCGTCAGGCTGATCACCGGGTGCCCGAAGAACTCCTGCACCTCGCGGTGCGCCTCCCGGGTGGTGCGGAAACCGGTGCCGGCCAGCATGTACCGGCCCGTCCAGACCAGGTCGCCCTCGCCCTCGCAGACCGACTCGGGGCGGTGGACGTCGAAGCCGGCCGCCTTGAACCAGGTGTCGTAGTGCGTGGACTCGGGGCGCCGCTCGGGCGCGTGGAAGAGGGAGCCGAAGACGCGGCCGTCCACGACGACCGCCGAGTTCGCGGCGAAGACCATGTCCGGGAGACCGGGGGCCGGCTCCACGCTGTCGATGGTGTGGCCGTGGGCCCGGTAGGCGCCGATCAGCGCCTGCCACTGTTCCCGGGCCAGGTCCACGTCGACGCGGACATCGGGTTGCATCCAGGGATTGATCGCGTACTGCACGGCGAAATGTCTGGGTTCGCAGACGAGGAATCGCCGACGGCGCGGCACACGGGAGTCGGACACAGAGGGGTTCCTCCGCTTCCTGCGGTGTCGACTGGGGGTTGACACCAAGGTAGGAAGTGACGGTCCCACCCGACAAGCAACGAGAATTGCGTGTCTGCGCAGGAATGCTGCGTCTTCGACCATGAACGCGCAGCTTCACTGCGCGTTCGGATGTTTATTCGGGCGATGGTGAGGGCGACGGTGCGGGAGCCGGCTGGGTGGCGCCCGCCTCGGGGCTCTCCGGCAGCAGATGGGACAGCACCATCACGCTGATCGTCTTGCGGATGAAGGGCTCCACGCGGATGCGTTCCAGCACCTCCTCGAAGTGCTCCACGTCCCGCGCCCGCACATGCAGCAGCGCGTCCGCGCCCCCGGTCACCGTCATCGCCGCCGTGATCTCCGGATGGTTGCGCACCACCTCCGCGAGCCGCCGCGGCGGGGCCGCGCCCTCGCAGTACACCTCGACGTACGCCTCGGTGCGCCAGCCCAGCGCGGACGGCTGCACGGTCGCCGTGAACCCGGTGATGACCCCGGTCTCCCGGAGCCGGTCCACCCGCCGTTTGACCGCAGTGGAGGACAGTCCGATCGCGGCGCCGATCTCCGCGAAGGACGTCCGGGCGTTCGCCATCAGCGCGCTGATGATCTTCCGGTCGAGTGCGTCGAACGCGGGGGGCCTGCTGTTCATGGCGGCACGATACCCAGCGGGAACGTCCACGCCCCGGCACATGTCCAGACGTACGAATTACTCCTACACTCCGGGTTCATGCTGCGCGCCCTGGCTGTCGACGACGAACGCCCCTCGCTGGAGGAACTGCTCTACCTCCTCAACGCCGACCCCCGCATCGGCAGCGCGGCGGGCGCCGGCGACGCGACCGAGGCGCTGCGCCGGATCAACCGCGCGCTGGAGTCGGGGCCGGACGGCCCGGAGGCGATCGACGTCGTCTTCCTCGACATCAACATGCCCGGCCTCGACGGCCTCGACCTCGCCCGGCTGCTCACCGGCTTCGCCAAGCCCCCGCTGGTCGTGTTCGTCACCGCCCACGAGGACTTCGCCGTCCAGGCCTTCGACCTCAAGGCCGTCGACTACGTCCTCAAGCCCGTCCGCAAGGAGCGGCTCGCCGAGGCCGTACGGCGCGCCGCCGAACTCGTACGACGCCCCGCCGAACCCGACGGCCAGGCCCCCCGCATCCCCGTGCACGAACCCGACCCCGACCACATACCCGTCGAGCTCGGCGGCGTGACCCGCTTCGTCTCCGTCGAGGACATCACCCACGTGGAAGCCCAGGGCGACTACGCCCGGCTGCACACCACCAAGGGCAGCCATCTGGTCCGCATCCCGCTGTCCACCCTGGAGGAGCGCTGGCGCTCCCGCGGCTTCGTCCGCATCCACCGCCGCCATCTGGTCGCCCTGCGCCACATCGGTGAACTCCGCCTCGACACCGGCACGGTCAGCGTCCTGGTCGGCAGCGAGGAACTCCAGGTCAGCCGGCGCCACGCCCGCGAACTGCGGGACCTGCTGATGCGGAGGACCTGACATGCCGCACCAGGACCCCGCCGAACGCCGTGTCGTCGTCACCGGCCCGCCCCGCCGCACCCGGCGCGCCTCCGGCTACTACCGCCCGCGCACCGAGATCGACGAACAGACCACCCTCGGCCACACCTACGTCCGCTCCCTCATGCGCAGCCAACTCCGCGCCGGACTCACCGTGTTCGCCGTCCTCGGCCTCCTCATCGGCCCGCTCCCGCTGCTGTTCGCCGCGCTGCCCGACGCCCGCCGGCTGGAGTGGGCGGTCCTCGGCTTCGGCGTCTACGTCCCGCTGGTGCTGCTCGCCCGCTGGTACGTGCGGCGCGCCGAGCGCAACGAACGGGACTTCGTGCGGCTCGTCGAGGACCGATGAACTCCAGTTACGCCGTTCCGGCCGTCGCCCTCGTCGTCGTCGCCACCGTCCTCGTCGGCGCCTTCGGCCTGCGCATCTCCCGCACCACCTCCGACTTCTACGTCGCCTCCCGCACCGTGGGGCCACGGCTGAACGCGGCGGCCATCAGTGGCGAGTACCTGTCGGCGGCGTCCTTCCTCGGTATCGCGGGCCTCGTCCTCGTCCAGGGCCCGGACATGCTCTGGTACCCGGTCGGCTACACCGCCGGATACCTGGTCCTCCTGCTCTTCGTCGCCGCCCCGCTGCGCCGCTCCGGGGCGTACACGCTCCCCGACTTCGCCGAGGCCCGGCTCGCCTCCCAGGCGGTACGACGGCTGGCCGGGGCCTTCGTCGTCGGGGTCGGCTGGCTGTACCTGCTGCCCCAACTCCAGGGCGCCGGGCTGACGTTGCAGGTGCTGACCGGCGCCCCCGACTCGCTGGGCGGAGTCATCGTCGCCGTGGTCGTGGTCGCCACCGTCGCCGCCGGCGGCATGCGCAGCATCACCTTCGTGCAGGCCTTCCAGTACTGGCTCAAGCTCACCGCCCTCCTCGTCCCCGCCCTGTTCCTGATCCTCGCCTGGCAGGGCGACGGCGCCCCCAGCCACGCCTTCGAGGAACCGGCGACCTTCCGCGAGCAGCGCGTGGTCCGCGTCGGCGACAGCCTCGACCTGAAGCTGGACCGCCCGCTGACCGTCACCGTGGACGGCACCGTCGACGGCCGCACCCACACGGACACCGCGCTGCGCCTCCCCGCCGGCACCCATCACATCGACGCCGGCACCCTGCTCACCTTCGCCGCGGGCGACCCCGTCCCCCAGGCCGACCGCCGCAGCGACGCCGGCCTTTCGCCCTCGCAGGCCGAGAGCCGCGGCGAACGCCCGCTGTACGCCACGTACGGCCTGATCCTCGCGACCTTCCTCGGCACCATGGGCCTGCCGCACGTCGTCGTCCGCTTCTACACCAGCCCGCACGGCGTCGCCGCCCGCCGCACCACCGTCGCCGTGCTCGGCCTGATCGGCGCCTTCTACCTGCTGCCGCCCGTCTACGGCGCCCTCGGCCGCCTCTACGCCCCCGAGCTCACCCTCACCGGGGACGCGGACGCCGCCGTCCTGCTGCTGCCGGACCGGGTGATCGGCGGCCTGGGCGGCGACCTGCTCGGCGCGCTGGTCGCCGGGGGCGCCTTCGCCGCGTTCCTCTCCACCGCCTCCGGGCTGACCATGGCCGTCGCGGGCGTGCTCACCCAGGACGTGCTGCCGTCGCGCGGCGTACGGCACTTCCGCCTTGGCACGGTCATCGCCATGGCCGTACCGCTGGCGGCGAGCGCCCTGGTCGGCGGGTTGCCGGTCGCCGACGCGGTGGGCCTGGCCTTCGCCGTGTCCGCCTCCTCCTTCTGCCCGCTGCTCGTGCTCGGCATCTGGTGGCGGCGGCTGACCCCGCCGGGCGCGGCGGCCGGGATGCTGGTCGGCGGCGGCTCCGCGCTGGTGGCGGTCGCGGCGACCATGGCCGGACTCCCCGGTTCCGGCGCGGTGCGCGCCCTGCTCGCCTGGCCGGCCCTCTGGTCGGTGCCGCTGGGGTTCCTCACCATGGTCCTGGTGTCCCTGGCGACCCCCGGCAAGGTCCCGGCCGGGACGGCGGCGATCCTGGCCCGCTTCCATCTGCCGGAAGAGCTGCGGACGGAGGTGAAGGCATGAGCGCATGCCGCGAGCACACGGGGGAAGCGGGGCGATGAGCGGATTCCTCGCCGGGCTGTGCGTGGCGATCCTGCCCCTGCTCGCCGCCGGCTTCTGGCTCGGCCGCCGTACCGCGCGCTCCGAGAACCTCGGCGGCCTCGGCACCCCCGTCGAGCACGCCACCTTCGAGACCCTGCACACCGCGTCCCTCGCCGCGCCGCCGCTGCGCGCGGGACTGACGGAGGAGACGGCCCGCAAGTCGGCCCGCAGACTACGGACCTTGCTCGGCACGGACGCCCTGTGCCTGACCGACCAGGAGCGGGTCCTCGTCTGGGACGGCGTCGGCGGCCATCACCGCGACGAGATCATGAAACGCCTCGCCGGGCCCCTGGAGACCGGCCGCGGCGAGGCCTTCCCGCTGACCTGCGACGCCCTCGACTGCACCGTGAGCTGGGCCGTGGTCGCCCCGCTCACCGTCGACGACCGCGTCCACGGCGCCCTCGTGGCCTGCGCGCCCCGCGAGTCCGCGGTGCTCGTGCGGGCCGCCGGGGAGGTCGCCCGCTGGGTCTCCGTCCAGCTGGAACTCGCCGACCTCGACCGGTCCCGCACCCGTCTCATCGAGGCCGAGATCAAGGCCCTGCGCGCCCAGATCTCCCCGCACTTCATCTTCAACTCCCTCGCGGTCATCGCGTCGTTCGTGCGCACCGACCCCGAGCGGGCCCGCGAACTGCTCCTGGAGTTCGCCGACTTCACCCGCTACAGCTTCCGCCGGCACGGCGACTTCACCACCCTCGCCGACGAACTCCACGCCATCGACCACTACTTGGCGCTCGTGCGGGCCCGCTTCGGCGACCGCCTCTCCGTCACCCTGCAGATCGCCCCCGAGGTACTGCCGGTCACCCTGCCCTTCCTCTGCCTCCAGCCGCTCGTCGAGAACGCCGTCAAGCACGGCCTGGAAGGCAAGGCGGACAAATGCCACATCCAGATCACGGCACAGGACGCGGGCGCCGAAGCCCTCGTCGTCATCGAGGACGACGGCGCGGGAATGGACCCCTCCGTACTGCGCCGCATCCTCGCCGGCGAGGTCAGCCCCTCGGGCGGGATCGGGCTGTCCAATGTCGACGACCGGCTGCGCCAGGTGTACGGCGACGACCACGGCCTCGTCATCGAGACCGCCGTCGGCGCGGGCATGAGGATCACCGCCCGGCTGCCGAAGTACCAGCCGGGCGTCCACTAGGCGCCGGCCTCAGGTGCTGCGGGTGACGACCATCCCGAGCGTGATCAGTCCCAGCACGACCCAGCCGAACCACAGCCAGCCGTTGCTGCCGAGCGCCACCGTGTAGGCGGTCACCACGACGAGTCCGCCGACGGTGAGCACCCCCATCGTTCTGGTCGAGCCGTCCGTGGAACCGGGCATCGCGACACCCTCCTCGGGATTCCTCAGGATCCGTCCCCCTCCATGGTGCCCCCGTTCTGCTTCCTGACGGTGCAGACGACGAAATGAGTGCCCGCCTTCCACGGGCCCTCGCTCGTCCAGGACCCCGCCCGGTACACTGACGGGTCGAAGCCGTAGTCGCCGGGCGCCACATCCCGGCCACAGGCCAGGTCCGCCGCCTCGGCGCCCGCCTCCTCCAGCGTCACGTCCTGGGCCAAACGGGTGAACCCGAGGACCTCCTCGTCGTGCGGCCCCGCACAGTTCACCAGCCGCGCGTCCCGGTTGGACCGCACCTCCAGACAGTCCCGCTTCTGCATGGACGACACGTCGAGGAACTTCGTCCCCGGCTTCCGGTGCCCGCCGAGCGGCCCGTACACCGGCCCGTGCGCGCCCACCACCAGACATGCCGTACGGCGTCCCGCGGCCGTGAACCCCTGGGCGGTCGGTACGAGGGCGAGGCTGCGCACATCGGCCAGCTTCCCGCGGATCTCCTGGGTCACCTCCTCGCAGCGCGCCGGACCCCGATCCCGCGCCTCGGCCGCCGACGCGGCGGCGACGAAGGCCATCACCTGCCCGTCCGGCGGCCCGCCGCACCGCGCGTCCAGCGCCACCTGCGGCGTCCCCTGGAAGGGCACCCCGCTCGGCCAGTCCACGGTCACGCAGTCACCGTCGCGCAGCGCTCTACCGAGCCCGACGTCCGTCCCGTACGGCGATGCCGTCGCGCCGCCACCACCGCCCCCGGGCGCCTGCTGCGCCACGGCGTACCAGACCCCGCCCCCGACGAGTGCCAGCCCCAGCAGCCCGGCGAGGGCCGAGTACAGGGCCCGCGGACGGGTCCGCCGCCGACTCCCGCCACCGCTGGTGACCAGCGGCGGCGGTGCCACCGGACCGGGCGGGGGCGGCGCGGGCTGCGCCCACGGCGGCTGGGAGCCCAGGTCCGTCTGGGTCCGGGCGAACGGATCGGCGTGCGGCGTGACGATCTGCGACAGCGCCGTCTCCGCCTGCGCGGCGGAGATCCGCAGCTCCGGCTCCTTGACCAGCATCGCCGCCAGTACGGGGGCCAGGGCGCCCGCCCGCACCGGTGGCCGCGGCTCCTCCGTCACCACCGCGCTGATCTCCGCGAAGTGCGAGTCGCGCTCGAAGGGACCGCACCCCTCCACCGCGTGGTAGAGCGTGCACCCCAGCGAGAACAGGTCGGCGGCCGGCGTGGGCGAGCCACCCGTGGCCCGCTCCGGCGCCAGATAACCGGCCGTACCGACCAGCACCGACGTCAGCGTGTACCGCGTCTCCCCGGCGTCCGGCTGCACCGAGATGCCGTAGTCGGTGAGCAGGACGCGGCCGTACGGCGACCCGCCTCGGTCCGGCGCGAGCAGGATGTTCGCCGGTTTCACGTCCCGGTGCATGACGCCCCGCTCGTGCCCGGCGGTCAGCGCGTCGAGGACGGCGAGCCCGATGCGGGCGCACTCGGCGGGGGCCAGCGGGCCGCGCCGGGCGACCAGCTCACGCAGGTCCACCGCGCCCGGTATGTACTCCATGACGATCCAGGGCAGTCCGTCGTGCTCCAGCACGTCGTGCACGGTCAGGACGTGCGGGTGGCCGCGCAGTCCGGCCGCGTGCCGGGCCTCCGCGCGGGCCCGGGCGACCCGGGCCTCCCGCTCGTCACCGGCCTCGGACGGGTCCCGGAAGACGATCTCCTTGAGCGCGACCTCGCAGGCGAGTCTCTGGTCGTGGGCGAGCCACACATGGCCCATGCCACCGCTGCCCAGCTGGTTCAGCAGCAGATAGCGGCCGGCGATGACCCGGCCCACTCCCGATGTCGATGGTCCTGAAGGCATCCGGTGACTCCCGGGTTCTGCGGGGGCGCTACGTGGAGACGCTTGCGGTCGGCACCTGGGGCGCGGACTCGCTGCTCGGCGGCGGCGCGACGGTCGTCACGGGCGGCGGCGCGCTGGTCGTCACCGGGGGAGCGCTGGTGGTCTCCGGCGGTGGCGGGGACGGCGGCGGTGCGCTGGTGACGGTCGGCGGCGAGGTCGACGGTGAGGTCGAAATCGACGGGGACGTGGACGTCGACGGGCCGGAGGGTGTGCTCGTCGAGGGACTGCTCGACGGGCTGCTGGACGGCGACTTCGACGTGCTGCCGCTCGACTCCGGCGCGGAGGTACCGGGCGTCGACGGCCCGGACACGGAGGGCTCCGACGGCGGGGGAGAGATGGTGTCGCCGCCTCCGGACGACGAAGACGAACCCTCCGCCACGCTCAGCATCACGTACTGCCCGAACCGCAGTTCGGTCCCGGCCGGCGGATCGGTCGCCGTGACCCGCGCACCGTCCGCCGGCACCGACCCGGTGTCGTACCCGGCCGCGAGCCCCTTGTCGGCCAGCGTCTGACGGGCCTCGCCGAAGGTCTTCCCCGCAAGACCGGGGACGGCCTCGGTCTTCCGGGTGTCGAAGGTGGCGTCCTTCGCGCCCCCGGTGCCGACCGGCCGGTTGATCCCGCGGTCGGGATCGTCCACGTCGACCAGGGCGATCTTCTCCAGGGGACGGGCCGCGGGCCGCACGGCCACGGCCGAGGAACGGTCGTACCCCTTCCACTCCTGGTTCCCGTCCTCGAACTTGACCGAGATGCGGTTCGTGTCACCCGTGAAAGGACGCAGTGGATTTCCGCAGCTGCACTTCACGGCCGGCTGCCCCTGCTGATCGACGAGAATCGCGATTCCGGCCTGGAGCAGCGAGTCGTAGGGAACGGCCTTTCCTTTTTTGTAGTCGTGGTTCTTGACGAGAGTGTCGTGACGCAACAGAACCGGTGTGAGCCGATTGAGATATTCCGGTATCTCGCCGGTGGTGATTCCCAGGGCACGCGCCCACGCCTGTGCCTTCTGGTCGTTCGTGGGATCGGTGAGGAATGCCCTGAGTTTCTTGACGTCACAGACAGTCTGTTGCTTCGAGCCGCCGTACAGACCCGGAGTGTCGCCCTGTTGCAGACTGCCTCGCACGGGCTGCGCCTTGACGTCCGGCGCGTCCTGGCCGAGCCCGCTGCGTTCGTCGAAGAACGGCGCGAGCGACGGCACACCGGCCGCGACCGCCTTCACCACCAGCAAAGGCGTTCCTCTGTCGCACCCACTCACCGCGAGAACGAGAACCAACAGACACGCGACCTTCGTCGCGAGCCTTTGCATAAATGCGCGAAATGTCATCACCGCTCCCCCCGGCGGTTCCCCCAACGCGCTTCATGCTACTGAATGACGAAGTCGCAAAAGGCCTTTCAGCGCCCACGTGCGTTCAATGAGGCCAAATAGGCGTTGTATGCCTCGAGTTCCTTGTCGCCGTCCCGGTCGGCGGCCCGGTCCTTGCGCCGGGCCTGCCGCTGCTCCGAGCCGTACCACTGGAACAGCAGCGCGAGCAGCACCAGCACGGACGGGATCTCACTGAACGCCCAGGCGATCCCGCCCGCGGCGTTCTGGTCGGACAGCGCGTCGATACCGAGCGAGGCGGGTGGGTTCTTGAACGTCTCGACCATCGGGGTCGACGCCATCATCAACGCGATCCCGAAGAACGCGTGGAACGGCATGCCCGCGAACAGCTCCAGCATCCGCATCAGATAACCCGGCCGGTGCGGTCCCGGGTCGACGCCGATGATCGGCCAGAAGAACACGACACCCACGGCCAGGAAGTGCACCATCATCGCGAGGTGCCCGGTCTTCGACCCCATCAGGAAGTCGAAGATCGGCGTGAAGTACAGCGCGTACAGGCTCGCGATGAACAGCGGGATCGTGAACGCCGGATGCGTGATGATCCGCATGTACCGGCTGTGCAGCAGCGCCAGCAGCAGCTCACGCGGCCCCTTGCGCCCCTTGCCGGCGGCGGGCAGCACCCGCAGCGCGAGGGTCACGGGAGCACCGAGCAGGATCAGGATCGGCGACAGCATGCTGATGACCATGTGCTGCACCATGTGCACGCTGAACATGACCATGCCGTAGTCGTTGAGCCGGGTGCACATCACGAGCATGATCGTCAGCACGCCGACGACGAACGACACCGTCCGCCCCGCCGACCAGGCGTCCCCACGCCGCCGCAGCCGGAAGACCCCGTACCCGTACAGCCCGAGCCCCACGAGGCAGGCGACGAGAAAGAACGGGTCGGCCGACCACTGAAGCCCCCGCCCCAGCGTGAACGGCGGCAGATCCATGGTCATGCCGTGCCCGCTGTGATCCATTACGCCGGCTCCTGATTCGTGGGGGTTGTGCACTTACGTCCGCCCCAAGACTAAAGCTGCCCCCGGCGCCTATTGACACCGGGGGCAGTCAACGCCCTAGGGGCGCGGGGAACTGCGCGAGCAACCACGAACAACCCGCACCCGCCAGCCGACTAGAGCACGCACTCCGCTTCCGCGTACCGCTCCTCAGGAACCGTCTTCAACGTCTCCACCGCCTCAGCCAACGGCACCATCACGATGTCCGTCCCCCGCAGCGCGGTCATGTGCCCGAACTCCCCCCGGTGCACAGCCTCCACCGCATGCCACCCGAACCGCGTGGCAAGAACACGGTCGTACGCGGTAGGCGTACCGCCCCGCTGCACATGCCCCAGGATCACCGGCCGCGCTTCCTTCCCCAGCCGCTGCTCCAGCTCGATGGACAGCTGCCGCGCGATCCCCGCGAAGCGTTCGTGCCCGTAGATGTCCTTGCCGCCCTCGTCGAACGCCATGGACCCCGGCGCCGGCTTCGCACCCTCCGCCGCGACGACGATGGCGAACCGCTTGCCGGCCTCGAACCGCTCGCCGACCCGCCGCGCCAACTCCTCGATGTCGAAGGGCCGTTCCGGTACGACGATGGCGTGCGCGCCGGCCGCCATGCCGGAGTGCAGCGCGATCCAGCCGGTGTGCCGCCCCATGACCTCGACGACGAGCACGCGCTGATGCGACTCGGCGGTGGTCTTGAGCCGGTCCAGGGCCTCCGTGGCCACGCCGACGGCCGTGTCGAAGCCGAAGGTGACGTCCGTGACCGCGATGTCGTTGTCGATGGTCTTCGGCACGCCGACGATCGGCAGGCCCGCGTCGGACATCAGCCGGGCCGCTTTCAGCGTGCCCTCGCCGCCGATCGGGATGATCGCGTCGAGACCGAGCTCGGCGACATGCCCCTTGGCCCGCTCCACCCCGTCACGCAGATGGGAGGGCTGGACCCGGGAGGAGCCGAGGATCGTGCCGCCGCGGGCGAGGATGCCGCCCACCGCGTCGAGGTCGAGCTTGAGGTAGTCGCACTCCAGGAGACCCTTCCAGCCGTCCCGGAAGCCGATGACCTCGTCGCCGTGGTCGGCGACGGCACGGTGCACGACGGACCGGATGACGGCGTTCAGGCCGGGGCAGTCGCCGCCGGACGTGAGGACACCAATGCGCATAGCCCGAAACAACCTTCTCAACGTGGGCCGGGGACCGGACCACGCTGTCCGGCTCGATCCCCGCCACCCTAGCGGCAGGAGGGGGCGGGACCGAACCGTGCGTCCGCCTGCTGGACGGCCCCGCTCAGGTGTGCGGACACATCGTCAGACGGGCTGGTGAAGTCACCCTTGAGTACTGGTGAACCTCCAGCTCACGCGGGCTGCTGCGCGGATGCGATGCGCTCGTTGCGCAGCGCCTCGTACCAGCGGTCGTCGGTCGGCGGCAGCGCGTTCACGTCGAGCGCCAGCTTCAGCAGCAGGTCGGCGATGAGCGGGTTCCGCGCCAGCACCGGACCGTGCATGTAGGTACCGAAGACCGTGTCGTTGTACGCGCCCTCCGTGCCGTCCCCCGTGCCGTTGCCGTTGCCCAGGCGGACGTTGGCGAGCGGGCGGGCGGTGGGGCCGAGGTGGGTGACGCCCTGGTGGTTCTCGAAGCCGGTCAGCGGGGGCAGCCCGAGGCGCGGGTCGATGTCGGCGAGGACGTCACCGACGCACCGCGCGCCCTCACCACGGACCGAGACCACGTCGAGCAGCCCGAGACCGGGCTCCCGCTGGCCGAGGTCGTTGATGAACTCGTGCCCGAGGATCTGGTACCCGGCACACACCGAGAACACGATCGCGCCGTTCTCCACCGCCCGGTGCAGTCCGCCGTCCCGGCGCAGCCGCTCCGCCGCGAGCCGCTGCGGACGGTCCTCGCCGCCGCCGATGAGGTAGATGTCCCCGGAGGTCGGGATCGGCTGGTCGCTGCGCACGTCGAGCCGGGCCACGTCGAGGCCCCGCTGCCGCGCCCGGCGCTCCACGACCAGGACGTTGCCCTGGTCGCCGTACGTGCTGAGCAGGTCGGGATAGATCCAGACGACCCGCAGCTGGTTGTCGCTCACAAAAGTCCCCTGAGTGTCAGTTGCCGACGCGGCGGCGCAGGTCCTGGAAGGCGGTGTAGTTGGCGATGACCTCGATGCGGCCCGGCGGGCACAGCTGCACGGCCTGGTCGAGGTTCTCGCAGACCTGGAAGTGCTGGTTGGCGACTTCCAGACGCACCGCGAGATCGAGCTTGCGGTCACCGATGACGCAGATCGGGTGGCCGGTCAGCCGCGTGTAGTCGACGTCCCACAGCCAGGAGGTGTCGGTGCCGTCGGCGCCGCGCGCGTTCACCGAGAGGATCACCGGGGTCGGCGGCGGATCGATGAGGCTGAACGTTTCGAGCCAGCCGGCCGGGTTCTTCGCGAGCAGCAGCCGCAGATCACGCTGCTGGAACTGCACCACGTCATACCGCCCGGCGACGGCCTGCACCTGGTACATGCGCTCCAGCGCGACCTGCGGCGGAACGCCGAACACGGCGGCGACGGCGGCCGACGAGGCGGCGTTGGCCTTGTTGGCGCGGCCGGGCAGCTGCAGATGGATCGGCCAGGCGGAACCGTGCGGGTCCAGCACGTGGTCCCCCGACAGCGCCCAGCTCGGCGTCGGCCGCCGGAACCCGCACTCTCCGCAGAACCAGTCGTCGCCCGGCCGCTGCATCACACCACCGCAGGACGGGCAGGACCAGGCGTCGTCCTTCCACATCTGCCCGGCGGCGACCCAGACGACGTTGGGGGAGGAGGAGGCGGCCCACACGACCAGCGGGTCGTCGGCGTTGGCGACGATGACGGCCTTGCTGCCGGCCAGCCCCTCACGCCAGGCCTCGGCGAGCATGCGCGTCTCGGCGGCACGGTCGAGCTGGTCGCGGGAGAGGTTGAGCAGCGCGATGCACTTCGGCGCGGTGTCCCGGGCGACGCCGGCGAGGTACTTCTCGTCGACCTCGATCACGCCGTAGCGGGCGTCCGAGCTGCCGGCGAGAGCCGAGGTGATGCCGGCGGGCATGTTGGCGCCGAGCGCGTTGGACACGACGGGCCCGGCGGCCCGCAGCGCCTCGGCGATCAGCCTGGTGGTCGTGGTCTTGCCGTTGGTCGCCGAGACAAGAACCACATCCAGGTTCTGGGCGAGCCGGGCGAGGAGGTCGGGGTCGAGCTTGAGCGCCACCCGGCCGCCGATCACCGAACCGCTGCCGCGCCCCGCGGCGCGCGACGCCGCCGCGACCGCCTTGCCCGCGGTCACGGCGATCTTGGCCCGCGGCGTGAGCGGGTCCGAGTTGCCTGCCATCAGTTCTCGATCCTCCTTGCGTACGCGCCGCGCCTGACGGCAACGTGGTGGTGGTCAGCCTATCGAGATCCATTCGCAGTCCCGAATCGCCGTACCCTTGCGGCCATGCGAAACAGCTCCATTCCGGGCACCCGTGGACGCGTCCGGCGCCTCACCCTGCTCGGTGACCCCGTCCTGCACGCCCCGTGCGAGGACGTCACGGACTTCGGCCCGGAACTGGCGACGCTCGTGGAGGACTTGTTCGCGACGATGTACGCGGCCCAGGGAGTCGGCCTCGCCGCGAACCAGATCGGCGTGCCGCGGCGGGTGTTCGTCTACGACTGTCCCGACGACGAGGACGTCCGGCACCTCGGGCATGTGGTCAACCCGCGCCTGGTGGAGGCGGACGGACTGGTCCTGCGGGGCCCGGAGGGCTGCCTGTCCCTGCCGGGCCTGGAGGCGGGAACGGAACGCTACGACCACGCGGTGGTGGAGGGTTTCACGATGACGGGCGAGCCGGTGACGGTGCATGGCACGGGTTGGTTCGCAAGGTGCTTGCAGCATGAGTGCGACCACTTGGAGGGCAAGGTGTACGCGGACCGCCTGACGGGCTGGCGCCACAGCAGGTTGATGCGCCAAGTGAATCGAGCTTCTTGGCGCCGGTGAAGTGCATGCCGTCAGGGGCGCGGGGAACTGCGCGACCAGCCCCCACCGGCCGCAAGCCGAAACACAACCCTCAAAACCCCGGACCCCCCACTTTGTCCCCCGCGGCAGCGAGCCGCCCCCACAACAAGTCCGCCAGACTCCGCACCAACTCAGCCCGAGAACAAGGCCGTTCCCCCAGCCACCAGTCCCCGGCCGCATGCATCATCCCGACGATCCCGTGCCCCCACACCCGAGCCAGCTGCTGACTCCCGGGCCCGAGATCCACCCGGTCCTCGATGACCTGCGCCAACTCCTCGCCCATCCGCCGCAGCAGCGGAGCCGAGTGCTTGCCGACGTCGAACCCCTGGTCCCCGACCTGACCCCCCTCCGCGGGATGCATCAGGAACCGGTACACCTGAGGCCGCGCCTCGATCGCCGCGAGGTAGGTGTCGAGCGTGGCCTCCACCCGCTCCCGCCGCTCCGCGGGCGCGTCCAGCGCGGCCCGCAGGGAATCCAGCAGCGCGTCCGTGTGCCGCTTGGCCAACGCCGCGTAAAGTCCCCCCTTGTCACCGAAATGACGGTAGAGGATCGGCTTGGTGATGCCCGCCTCCGCGGCGATCGCGTTCATGGAGGCCTGCGGTCCGTCACGCAGGACCACCCGGTCCGCGGCCTCCAGCAGCTCGCGCCGACGGCGGTCGGCGGACCGTTGCTGATCGGTCCGCTGCGTGGTGTCCATGAGCTCTCCCCACCCGTGCTGATTCGGTAATGCCTGCGCAAGCTAACACTCACCATGCCTCATGCATCGAACGGGCTGCCGAGGTGTCATCAGGAGTTGACTTTTCCTACCGGTCGGTAACAGACTCGGGTTACCGCTAGTAACATGTATTTGCGCCGCCGCTGGAGGGGACATGGCCGAGTTCACCATGGAGCTCAACGACGAACAGAAGGAGGTCCGGGACTGGCTGCACGGCTTCGCCGCCGACGTCATCCGCCCCGCGGCCGCCGAATGGGACGAGCGTGAGGAGACTCCCTGGCCGGTCATCCAGGAGGCCGCCAAGGTCGGCATCTACTCGCTCGACTTCTACGCCCAGCAGTACTTCGACGCCACCGGCCTCGGCATCCCCATGGCGATGGAGGAGCTGTTCTGGGGCGACGCGGGCATCGCGCTGTCGATCGTCGGCACCGGTCTCGCCGCCGTCGGCGTCCTCGCCAACGGCACCGAGGAGCAGATCGGCACCTGGATCCCGCAGATGTACGGCGACGTCAACGACGTCAAGGTCGCGGCGTTCTGCTCCTCCGAGCCGGACGCCGGTTCGGACGTGGCCTCGATGCGCACCCGCGCGGTGTACGACGAGGCCAAGGACGAGTGGGTGCTCAACGGCACCAAGACCTGGGCGACCAACGGCGGCATCGCCAACGTCCATGTGGTCGTGGCCGTGGTCGACGCGGAGCTCGGCTCCAAGGGCCACGCCTCCTTCATCATCCCGCCGAACACGCCCGGCCTGTCCCAGGGCCAGAAGTTCAAGAAGCACGGCATCCGCGCCTCGCACACCGCCGAGGTCGTCCTGGAGAACGTGCGGGTGCCCGGCTCCTGCCTCCTCGGCGGCAAGGAGAAGCTCGACGAGCGCCTCGCCCGGGCCCGTGAGCGGGCCAAGCAGGGCGGCGAGCGCGTGAAGAACGCGGCGATGGCGACGTTCGAGGCCTCCCGCCCGGCGGTCGGCGCGATGGCGGTGGGCACCGCCCGGGCCGCGTACGAGGTCGCCCTCGACTACGCCAAGACCCGCGAGCAGTTCGGCCGCCCGATCATCGACAACCAGGGCGTCGCCTTCCAGCTCGCCGACATGCGTACGTCCATCGACGCCGCCCGGCTGCTGGTCTGGCGCGCCTCCTGGATGGCGATCAACGGCAAGCCGTTCACCGCGGCCGAGGGCTCGATGTCGAAGCTGTTCGCCAGCGAGACGGCCAAGAAGGTCACCGCCCAGGCGGTCCAGATCCTCGGCGGCAACGGCTACACCCGCGAGTACCCGGTCGAGCGCATGCACCGCGACGCCGCGATCTACACGATCTTCGAGGGCACGAGCGAGATCCAGCGCCTGGTCATCGCCCGCACCCTCTCGGGGATGCCGATCCGCTAACGGTGCCTGAGCGGCGTCAGCTGCTCGATGTCGTACCGCCGGCGCAGCTCCTCGATCGCCGCGTGATCCGGCGGACCCCCGCCGCCCAGGATCTCGAGCAGTTCCTCGAAGTACCGCTCGTGATCCGGCGGCGGGGACGCCTGGAAGAACATCTTGGCCGGGGTGTCCGTCGGGTTCGCGAACGCGTGCGGACAGCCCGGGGGTACGACGATCACCGTGCCCGGGGTCGCGCGTACCACCCGGCTGCCCGAACTCGACTCCCACCGCTGCCAGTTGTCGGGGGTGCGCACCCTCGGCTCGAACGCGAGCACGTCCAGCTCGCCTTCGAGGACGTAGAACAACTCCTCGCTGCGGGTGTGCACATGGGCGCCCACGTCGAAGCCGGGCGGGACGACGACCTCGAAGGTGGAGGCCGTGCGCGAGTGCGACCCGGTCACCTTGAACGTCACGTGCTGGGCGGGGGTCTGCACGACCCGGCCGTGCCCCGGGGGGACCAGCAGCCCTTCGGGAGCCGTCACCACGTCACCGGAAGCGCCTCGGGACCGCGGATCAACGCGCCCTTCTTGAAGGGGACCTGGTCCGCGGGCACCGCCAGCCTCAGCTCCGGGAGCCGGTCCAGCAGCGCGTCCACCAGCAGTTCGGACTCCAGCCGGGCCAGCATGCCGCCCGGGCAGTAATGCGGGCCGAAGCCGAAGGACACATGCGGGTTGGGGCTGCGCGTGAAGTCGATCGTCTCCGGGAACGGGAAGACGTCCGGGTCGCGGTTGGCGGCCAGGTACGACACGTAGACCGGGTCGCCGGCCCGGATGCGCACGCCCCGGATGCCCACGTCCTCCAGCGCGATCCGTGACAGGCCGACCGCGTTGCGGTGCGGGATGTAGCGCAGTAGTTCGTCGATGGCGCGGGGGCGGATCGACGGTTCCGTGCGCAGCCGGTCCGCGAGGTCCGGGCGGGTCAGCAGCAGGTAGAACATCTGGCCGCTGTTGTTCGTCACCGCCTCGCCGCCGATCTGGAGCAGCACCGCGAGCCCCACGGCCTCGTCCAGCGTCACCTCGCCGCGGCCCACCGCGGCGCCGAGCAGCGAGGCGACGTCCTCGCCCGTGCTGCCCTCCCGCAGCCCGATGAGGTCGCCGAAGTAGGCGCCCATCTCCTTCTTGGCCTTCTCGCTGACCTGTTTGCCGTGCGCGGAGGACAGGATCAGCTGGGTCCAGGTGTGCATGACGTGTCGGTCGGCCGCCGGGACGCCCATCAGCTCGCAGATCACGGCGATGGGGAACGGGGTCAGCACGGTGGCGGTGAGATCGGCGGGCGGCCCGTCCTGCACCAGCTCGTCGACCAGCTCGTCCAGCATCCGGCGGGACTTCTCCCGGACCCGCTCCACGCCCTTCGAGGTCAGCGCGGCGGCCACCGTGCGGCGCAGCCGGGTGTGGTCCGGCGGGTCCAGGAAACCGACGGCGCCCCGCTCGGGGATGAAGTGCGGGGCGAGCCGGGTGACCGGCTGGTCCATGACGGCCTCCCGGCTGAACCGGGGGTCGTTGGTCACCATCCGTACGTCGTCGTACCGGGTGACCAGCCAGGCCCAGCCCTCGCCGTTGGGCAGCTGGATCCGGGTGACCGGGCCCTCCCGCATCAGCTCGGTGAGCACCGGGTCGAAGTCGGTCCCGCTCAGGTCGAGGGCCGGCCAGTGCCGGATCGGCGGCAGGATCTCGGTGATCGTCTCTTCGGTCATGTCAGTCCGTCTCGTCGGTGCGCCGCCAGCGGCCCAGGGACATTTCCGCGGTGATGCCGGGCCCGAACCCGGCGAGCAGCCCGCGCGCCCGGTCGGGTGCCCCGCCCGCGTCGAACAACCGGCGCAGCGCGTCCAGGACGACGGCGCTGGCGATGTTCCCGTACTCGGTGAGCGTGGCCCGGCTGAACCGGAAGGCGTGCGGGTCGACCTGCAGGAACTTGCTGAGGTCGTCGAGGATGCGGGGCCCGCCCGCGTGGACTATGTAGAAGTCCAGGTCGGCGGCGTCCCAGCCGTGCCGTCCGGCGAGCTCCTGGAGCGCCGGCGCGAGCGGCTGCATGGTGGCCGGCACCCGTTTGTCCAGCTGGAAGTGGAAGCCGGTGGCCCGGACGTCGTACATGATCCAGTCCTCGGTCTTGGGGATCAGGTACGAGCCGTTGAGCTCCAGGGCGATGCCCTCACCGCCCTTGCCGCGCACCACGGCGGCCGCGATGCCGTCGCCGAACAGGCCGTTGGACAGCAGGTTCCCGATGCCGAGGTCGGTGGGCTGGTAGCACAGCGAGCAGAACTCGCAGGCCACGATGAGGGCGTTGGCCTGCGGGTAGGCCGTGCAGAAGTCGTGCGCCCGGTTGATCGCCGCCCCGCCGGCCGCACAGCCCAGCTGGGCTATGGGGATCTGCCGGGTGGTGCTGTCGAAGTCCATCTCGTTGATCAGCCAGGCGGTCAGCGACGGCATCATGAAGCCCGTGCAGGAGACATAGATGATGACATCGATGTCGGATGCCAGGACCTCGGCGTCGTCCAGTGCTCGCCGCACCACCGCCGGCACCCTGGCCTTCGCCTCGGCCACATAGACCTTGTTGCGCTCCTCGAAGCCGGGATGCTTGAGGGTCTCCTCGATCGGCTGCACGATGTGCCGTGTGCGGACTCCGGTGTTCTCGATCAGTCGGAGGGCCAGCGGCAGTTGGGGATGGTCCGCGTGCAGGGAGCGCGCCAGCTCCAGCGTCTCCTCCATCGTGATCACGTGCTCTGGAACGGACACCGAGGGTCTGCACAAAGTCGCCATGATCCGTGCCTGCTTTCGCCTCAGAGGGTGGTCCAGTCCACGATCACCCGAGGGGCAGACGACTTCGCGCGGGGTTACTCCGTTTCAGGGATGGGTCGGGTCCCAAACAAGTGCTGACGCAACGACCTTCAGGACGCGCCGCCGCTACTGTGCGCGATGCAGGCCACATCGATGCGATCGGCGAGCTTGGCCAACTCGATGGTCAGGGCCGCCACCGTGTCCTCGTCGAGGCCCTCCTCGCCCGCCTCGACAAGGTGCAGCCATCGCCCCCCGACCGTGCGCAACAACTTGCTCACATCGGCCGCAGCCACCTGCAAGGTGCCCCGGTCGTCGACGATCAGCGGCAGAGTCACTTCACGGTTCACACCCGGGATGTTAGGGCCTGTCCGGCGGATCATGTCGCAGATGCGGGGTTTGGCACGCCGATCCGCCGGACAGGCCCTGGCCGCGCAAGCGTCACGCTCCGTGCCAAACCGTCGTGATGTTGCAGAACTCGCGGATTCCGTGCCCGGACAGCTCACGTCCGTACCCGGACCGCTTCACGCCGCCGAACGGGAACGCCGGATGCGACGCGGTCATCCCGTTGACGTACACGGCACCGGCTTCGAGATCCCGTACAAAACGGTCGACCTCGGCCTCGTCCCGCGTCCACACGTTCGAGCTCAGGCCGAACGGCGAGTCGTTGGCGAGCAGCACCGCCTCGTCGAGGTCGTGCACCCGGTACAGCGTGGCCACCGGCCCGAAGGCCTCCTCGCGGTGGATGCGCATCTCGCGGGTGATGTCGGTGAGGACGGTCGGCCGGTAGTACCAGCCGTCGCCCTCGGGCCGCTCACCGCCGCAGAGCACCCGCGCGCCGCTGCGCGTCGCGTCGTCGACGAGTTCCTCCAGGTCCGCGCGTCCCTGCTCGGTGGCGAGCGGGCCGACGTCGGTGGCCTCGTCCATCGGGTCGCCGACCTTCAGCGTCTGCATGCCCCGCACGAACTTCTCGGCGAAGGCGTCGTACACGTCGGCGTGCACGATGAAGCGCTTGGCGGCGATGCACGACTGCCCGTTGTTCTGCACCCGTGCCGTCACGGCGATCTCGGCCGCCCGGTCGATGTCCGCGGACGGCATCACGACGTACGGGTCGCTGCCGCCGAGTTCCAGGACCGTCTTCTTCACCATGTCACCGCAGGTCGCGGCGACCGAGCGGCCCGCGGGCTCACTGCCGGTGAGGGTGGCCGCCTTGACGCGCTCGTCGCGCAGGATCTCCTCGACCGCGCCGGAGCCGATGAGCAGGGTCTGGAAGGTCCCCTCCGTATAGCCCGCCTGGTGGAACAGGTCCTCCAGGAACAGGGCGGTCTGGGGGACGTTCGAGGCGTGCTTGAGCAGGCCGACGTTGCCCGCCATCAGCGCGGGCGCGGCGAACCGGATGACCTGCCAGAGCGGGAAGTTCCACGGCATCACCGCGAGCACCGGGCCCAGCGGGCGGTAGCGCACGAGGGCCCGGGAGGCGCCGGAGTCCTTCACGTCGGCGTCGGCGGGCTCCTCGTCGGCCAGCAGCGACTCGGCGTGCTCGGCGTACCAGCGCATCGCCTTGGCGCACTTGGCGGCCTCGGCGCGGGCCTGCTTGACGGGCTTGCCCATCTCGGTGGTCATGACCCGGCCGATGTCCTGCTGCATGCCGTCGAGCAGCTCCGCCGCCCGGTGCAGCAGCCTGGCGCGTTCGGCGAACGGCGTCGTCCGGTAGGTGCGGAAGGTGGCCTCCGCGAGCTGGAGCCGGCGCTCGATCTCCTCGGCGCCCATGGCCTCGTACGTCTTGAGCGTCTCGCCGTTCGCCGGGTTCACCGTCGCGATGGGCATGACCGACCTCCTGGGGGAGCGGACCTGTGTTTCGACCTTCCCGCGCGGCGGGCCCCGCCGCAACGTGTCAGGGCGAGTGCTCCGCCAGCCGGTCGAGAAACGTGGCCTGTGCCGTGACGATCACCTCGCGGGCGCGCTCCACGGGAAACCAGGCCACGCGGTCCAGCTCCGGGAACTCCTGCTGCCGTCCCGACTTCGGCGGCCACTCCATCCGGAACGTGCCCGGGACGACGGTCGCGGGGTCGAGGTCGGCCTCGATCGCCCAGACGGTGACGATCTTGCCGCCCGACTGCCTGACCTCGCCCAGGGGCACGGCGTCCCCGTCCGGCGGCGCCAGCCCGAGCTCCTCCTGGAACTCACGCCGGGCGGCCTCCCAGGCCGGCTCCTCTTCGGGCACGTACTCGCCCTTGGGGACGGTCCACGCCCCGGCGCCCCGGCGGGCGAAGAACGGGCCGCCCATGTGGCCCAGGAGCACCTCGACCCCGGCCTCGGTGCGCCGGAACAGCAGCAGACCGGCGCTCGTCCTCACGGCTTCACCTCGGGATGCGCGGCCAGCAACGTCTCCACGGTGTCCGCCTCCTCCAGGCGCTTGTCCTCGCGGTAGCGGACCACGCGGGCGAAACGCAGGGTGACGCCGGCCGGGTAGCGGGTGGACCGCTGCAGACCGTCGTAGGCGATCTCCACGACGAGCTCCGGGCGTACGGTCACCACGTGGCCGTCGGTGCCGGTGGCCAGTTCCTGGAGCCGCTCGGTCTGCCAGGTCAGCATCGCGTCGGTCATGCCCTTGAAGGTCTTGCCGAGCATCGCGTACGAGCCGTCCCCCTGCCGCGCCCCCAGGTGCAGGTTGGAGAGCTTGCCGGTGCGGCGGCCGTGGCCCCACTCGGCGGCCAGGACGACCAGGTCGAGCGTGTGGACGGGCTTGACCTTCAGCCAGGACGCGCCGCGGCGGCCCGCGCTGTAGGGGGCGTCGAGGGACTTCACCACCACGCCCTCGTGGCCGCGCTCCAGCGTCTCGGCGAGGAAGGACTCCGCCGCGCCGACGTCGTCCGGGCCGGACACCAGCGTCCGGCGCACCCGCATCGGCTCGGGGACGAGCCGGGCCAATTCCGTGTGCCGCTGCGCGAAGGGCAGGTCCAGGAGGTCGTCGCCGTCGACCGACAGGGCGTCGAAGAACACGGGGGAGACGGGGACCTGTTCGGCCGCCGTGGCCACGTCCACGCGGGAGCCGACCCGGCCCGCCGTCTCCTGGAAGGAGCGGGGCCGCCCGGCCGCGTCGAAGGAGATGACCTCGCCGTCGAGGATGAAGCGGTCGCCTCTCAACTCGTGCGCCGCGGCGGTCAGTTCGGGGAGGCGGTCGGTGATGTCGTCGAGGGTGCGGGTGTAGACGCGGACGGTGTCGCCGTCGCGGTGCACCTGGACGCGGATGCCGTCGAGCTTCTCCTCGACCGCGCACGCGCCGAGCTTCTCGACCGCCTCGGCCACGGACGTGGCGCTGTGCGCCAGCATCGGCAGCACCGGGCGGCCGACGGTGAGACGGAAGCGGTCGAGGGCCTCGGGGCCGTCCGCGAGCAATGCCTCGGCGACGGTCTGGAGGGACCCGGCGAGCATGACCGCGCGGCGGACGTCGGCGGGCGGGGTCTGCGTCGCCTGGGCGAGGCCCTCGGTGGCGACGGCGTCCAGGGCGCCCTGGCGCACCTCGCCGCTGAGCAGGCCGAGGAGGAAGCGTTGTTCCGGCTCGGTGGCCGCGCTCATCAACTCGCCGACGAGTCTGGCGCGTTCGGCTTGGGAGCCGGTGCCCGACACCTTGCCGAGTTGACTCAGGAGCGCGTCCACCGCGCGGACGGTGAGGCTCGGCTCCGCGGCCGGAGCGACCGGGTGGCTCAGCACCTTCCAGCCGACGCCGAGCCGGCCCTGTGGCAGTCGTCCCGCGAGGTACGGGATGACGATCGGCACGTCGTCGGGCTCCGTCTCCCGGAACAGCTCCGCGAGCAGCGCGGTCTTCTTCGACCGTGCCGAGGTCGCGGCGACCTCCTGGGACACCTGGGCCAGCCGGGCAAGAAGCATGCAGCAATCGTGCACCGGAGGTGGCGGGTCTACACCTGGACGGCCGAGTCGAGGTCGGCCATCAGCAGCTCCCCGTTGATCGTGGCCCCGGCCCGGTAGCCGCCCGCCGCCGCGTTGATCACCTGCTCTCCGAAGCCCATCGCGTTGCCCACCGCCCACACGCCGGGAACGGTCGTCTGTCCCGTCGCGTCGACCACGGGGTACGCGCCGAACGGGGTCTCGTTCAGCTCGGCGCCGAGCTGTTCCAGCAGCCCGTTCTGCGGGACCGCGCGCGGCGCGACGAAGAGCGCCTCACGCGCGTGCACCGAGCCGTCCGTAAGGTGTACGCCCGTCAGGCGGTCGGCCTCGATCCGCAGGCCCGCGACCTCGCCCGGCACCACCTTCACGCCCGCCGTCGCGAGTCTGCGCAGGTCGTCGTCCGACAGGTCGGACTCCGCGACCGTGTGCAGGAAGAAGGTCACGTCCTTCGACCACTGGGACACCATCAGCGCCTGGTGCACGCTCAGCGGGGTCGTCGCGAGGACGCCGAAGGCCTGGTCGCGGACCTCCCAGCCGTGGCAGTACGGGCAGTGCAGGACGTCCTTGCCGAAGCGCTCGGCGACGCCGGGGACGGTGGGGAGCTCGTCCTTGAGGCCGGTGGCGACGACGAGGCGGCGGGCCCGGAGCGTGCGGCCGCTCTCCAGGGTCACGGCGAAGCCCTCGGCCACCTCGACCACCCGGTCCTGGACCAGCTCGACGCCGTACCGGGCGATCTCCTCGCGGCCGGTCGCCAGGAACTCGGCCGGGGACATGCCGTCCCGGGTCAGATAGCCCTGCAGGTGGGCGGAGGGCGCGTTGCGGGGCTCGCCCGCGTCGACGACCAGGGTCCGGCGCCTCGCGCGGCCCAGGACCAGCGCCGCGGAGAGGCCGGCCGCGCCGCCACCGATCACGATCACTTCGTATGCGTGGGTGTCAGTCATGCCGCCACGGTCGCGCTGCCGGTGCGGGATTGACAAACGTCTTTGCCGATTCTGCAATACGGGCATGAGTACCGAAGAAGTAGAGGGCGTTCTCGCCGACGTGGGGCCGCGGCTGCGGCGGATCCGTAAAGAGCGCGAGGTGACGCTCTCCGCGCTGTCCGAGGTGACCGGCATCTCCGTCAGCACCCTGTCCCGGCTGGAGTCGGGGCTGCGCAAGCCCAGCCTGGAGCTGCTGCTGCCGATCGCGCAGGCGCACCAGGTGCCGCTGGACGAGCTGGTCGGGACGCCGCCGGTGGGCGATCCGCGGGTGCGGGCCACGCCGCTGGTGCGGCACGGGCGGACCTACTGGCCGCTGACCCGGCAACCGGGCGGCCTCCAGGCGTACAAGGTGCTGGTGCCGCAGCGGAACGAGGAACCCGAGCTGCGTACCCATGAGGGCTACGAGTGGCTGTACGTGCTGGCGGGGCGGCTGCGGGTCGTTCTCGGCGAACACGACGTGGTGATGAGCGCGGGGGAGGCCGCCGAGTTCGACACGCGGGTGCCGCACTGGTTCGGGTCCACGGGGGAGGGGCCGGCGGAGTTCCTGAGTCTGTTCGGGCCGCAGGGCGAGCGAATGCACGTACGGGCGAAGCCGAAGCGGGCGTGAAGCCGCGGCGGCCGTGACGGACGCTACTGTTCCCTGAACGGCAAGCGACCGCTTAGTATGCGACTACCCCAGGTCGTACGACGTAGTCGCGTGGAGGCATCGCATGCAGGCATGGCAAGTGCACGAGAACGGTGAGCCGGGTGAGGTGATGCGGCTCGCGGACGTCGAGACACCGACGCCCGGCGACGGCCAGGTCCTGCTGAAGGTGCGTGCCGCGAACATCAACTTCCCGGACGTGCTGATGTGCCGCGGCCACTACCAGGTCAGGCCGCCGCTGCCGTTCACGCCGGGCGTGGAGATCTGCGGCGAGACCGAGGACGGCCGCCGGGTGCTCGCCAACCCCGCGCTGCCGTACGGCGGTTTCGCCGAGTACGCCGTCGCGGACGCCGCCGCTCTGCTGCCCGCGCCCGAGTCGCTGGACGACGCCGAGGCCGCCGCGCTGCACATCGGCTACCAGACGGGCTGGTTCGGTCTGCACCGGCGGGCCGGCATCGAGGCCGGTGAGACGCTGCTCGTGCACGCCGCCGCCGGCGGGGTCGGCAGCGCCGCCGTGCAGCTCGGCAAGGCGGCCGGCGCCACCGTCATCGGTGTCGTCGGCGGAGCCGACAAGGCCGCCGTGGCCCGGGAGTTGGGCTGCGACGTCGTGATCGACCGGCGTGCGCAGGACGTCGTCGCCGCGGTCAAGGAGGCCACCGGCGGGCGGGGCGCCGACGTGATCTACGACCCGGTCGGCGGTGACGCCTACACCCAGTCCACGAAGGTCGTCGCCTTCGAGGGGCGGATCGTGGTCGTCGGCTTCGCGAGCGGGACCATCCCCAGCCCCGGCCTCAACCACGCCCTGGTGAAGAACTACTCGATCCTCGGTCTGCACTGGGGCCTGTACAGCACCAAGAACCCCAAGCTGGTCCAGCGCTGCCATGAGCAGCTCACCGAACTCGCCGCCCGCGGCGCCATCAAGCCGCTGGTCAGCGAGCGAGTGCCGCTGACGGAGGCCGCCGCCGCGGTGCAGCGCGTCGGCGACGGGGTGACCACCGGCCGGGTCGCCGTCGTCCCCGCCCTCGGCAAGGGAGCCGCCGCATGACCGACGCAGCCGAACTCAAGCGCCGCACCGCGGAGTTGCTGGCCGCCCAGCCGCCCGCCACGACCGACCGCCTGGACTTCCTGCGGGCCCGCTTCGACGCCGGTCTCGCGTGGGTGCACTACCCCGAGGGCCTCGGCGGCCTCGGCGCGGCACGCTCCCTCCAGGCCGTCGTGGACGCCGAGCTGGAGGCCGCGGGCGCCCCCGACAACGACCCCCGGCGCAACGGCATCGGCCTCGGCATGGCCGCGCCGACCATCCTCAAGTACGGCACCGAGGAGCAGAAGCAGCGCTATCTGCGCCCCCTGTGGACCGGCGAGGAGGTCTGGTGCCAGCTCTTCAGCGAGCCCGGCGCCGGCTCCGACCTGGCCGGCCTCGGCACCCGGGCCGTCCGTGAGGGCGACGGCGACTGGGTGGTCAACGGGCAGAAGGTGTGGACGTCGAGCGCGCACAACGCCCGCTGGGCCATCCTCATCGCCCGCACCGACCCGGACGTGCCCAAGCACGCGGGCATCACGTACTTCCTGTGCGACATGACCGACCCGGGCGTGGACGTCCGGCCGCTGCGCCAGATCACCGGCGAGGCCGAGTTCAACGAGGTCTTCCTCACCGACGTCCGCGTCCCCGACTCCCGCCGCCTCGGCGCGGTCGGCGACGGCTGGAAGGTCGCGCAGACCACCCTCAACAACGAGCGCGTCGCCATCGGCGGCATGCGGCTGCCCCGCGAGGGCGGCATGATCGGCCCGGTCTCGAAGACCTGGCGCGAACGCCCCGAACTGCGCACCCACGACCTGCACCAGCGGCTGCTCAAGCTCTGGGTCGAGGCCGAGGTCGCCCGCCTCACCGGCGAACGCCTGCGCCAGCAGCTCGCCCTGGGCCAGCCCGGCCCCGAGGGCGCCGGCATGAAGCTCGCCTTCGCCCGCCTCAACCAGGAGATCAGCGGCCTGGAGGTCGAACTCCGCGGCGAGGAAGGCCTGTTGTACGACGACTGGACCATGCGCCGGCCCGAGCTGGTGGACTTCGTCGGCCGCGACGCCGGCTACCGCTACCTCCGCTCCAAGGGCAACAGCATCGAGGGCGGGACCAGCGAGGTCCTGCTGAACATCGTCGCCGAGCGCGTCCTGGGCCTGCCGTCCGAGCCGCGCACCGACAAGGACGTCGCATGGAAGGACCTGGCCCGATGAGCGACCTGCTGTACTCCGAGGAGGAAGAGGCGCTCCGGTCCGCCGTACGGGACCTGCTCGCCGACCACTGCGACGCCCCCGGCGTCATCGCCCGCACCGAGTCGGACGCCCCGCACGACCTCGCCGCCTGGAAGGCGCTCACCGACGGCATGGGCCTCGCCGGCCTGCTGGTGCCGGAAGCGCAGGGCGGCCAGGGCGCCACGCATCGCGAAGTCGCCGTGGTGCTGGAGGAGTTGGGGCGCGCGGTGGCTCCCGTCCCGTATCTCACCAGCGCGGTCGTCGCCACCGAGGCCCTGCTGGAGCTCGGGGACGAGGCCCTGCTCGCCGAGCTGGCGGCGGGGCGGAGGATCGGCGCCCTCGCCGTCGCCCTGAACATCGCCGCGGGCGGCGCCTACAAGGTCGTACGCCATGAAGGCGGGGCCCTGCACGGGGAGTTGACCGGTGTCGCGGATGCCGCGGTCGCCGATGTGCTGCTCGTGCCCGCGGACGACGGCGGACTGTACGCGGTCGACGCCGCCGACGCGACCGTCACCCCGCAGGTCTCCTTCGACCTGACCCGGCCGCTCGCGACCGTCACGCTGGAAGGGGCGCCCGGCAGGCTCCTCGGCGACGCCGAGCCCGCCGTACGCCGCGCCCTGCGCGCCGGTGCCGGGCTGCTCGCCTCCGAGCAACTGGGCGCTGCCGACTGGCTGTTGACCGAGACCGTGCGCTACCTCAAGGAGCGCAAGCAGTTCAACCGTCCCGTCGGCGGCTTCCAGGCGCTCAAGCACCGGCTCGCGCAGCTGTGGCTGGAGGTCGTCAACCTCCGGGCCGCCGCCCGCAACGCCGCCGACGCGCTCACCACCGGGACGGACGCCGACGTGGCGGTCGCCGTCGCCCAGGCCTACGCGGCGCCCGTCGCGGTGCACGCCGCGGAGGAGGCGCTCCAGCTGCACGCCGGTATCGGCATGACGTGGGAGCACCCGATCCACCTGTACCTCAAGCGGGCCAAGGCCGACGCGCTCGCGTACGGCACGGCGGGTGTCCACCGCGAGGCCCTGGCCGAACTCGTGGACCTGCAAGCCCCCTGACGTTCACCGAACAAAGCCCGCCCCACCTGGGGCGGGCTTTTTCGTGCGCCCTTCGCGGGGGTGATGAACAGACGGCGGCACTCCGGCCAACTCCTCTCACGGCCATGCCCATCGGCGTGCCTGCGACCGCATACTCGCCCATGTCTCGTACCGCCCCGAACGGAGGCAGACATGGCCCTCACCACCCGTCGCAGAGCCCTCACCACCCTCGGCGCCGCCCTCGCGGGCGCGGTGGCCAAGCCCGCCACGCAGGCCCTCGCGGGCGAACAGAAGCACCGGCCGCGGCCGTTGTGGCGCGCTCACGCCCACAACGACTACGAGCATCCCCGGCCGCTCTTCGACGCCCTGGACCACCGCTTCGGCAGCGTCGAGGCCGACATCTTCCTCGTCGGCGACCAGCTCCTCATCGGCCACACCGTGGACGACCTCGATCCGAGCCGCACCCTGGAGTCCCTGTACCTCGACCCGCTGTCGCGGATCGTCAAGGCCAACCACGGCTCCGTGTACCGGGGTTGGCGCAGGCCGGTGCAGCTGCTCATCGACATCAAGACCGAGGGCTCGTCGACGTATCTGGAGCTGGACCGCCATCTCCAGCGGTACAAGCACCTGTTCACCACCTACGCCCACGGCAAGGTGTTCCCCGGCCCGGTCACCGCCGTCATCTCCGGTGACCGCGCGGCCCGTACGCCCCTGGAGACGCAGACCGTCCGGCGTGCCTTCTACGACGGCCGCCTCACCGACCTCGGCTCCTCGGCGCCCGCCTCCTTCATCTCGTTGATCAGCGACAACTGGACGCTCAACTTCACCTGGCAGGGCGTCGGCGCCTTCCCCGAGGCCGAGCGGCAGAAGCTGCACGGCATCGTCGACACCGCCCACGCGCGCGGCCAGCAGGTGCGCTTCTGGGCCACCCCGGACGTGGCGGGACCCGCCCGCGACGCGCTGTGGGGCGAGTTGCTCGCCGCCGGCGTCGACTACCTCAACACCGACGACCTGGCGGGCCTCGAGGCCTTCCTCGACGCCCGTCGATAGGCGGCGAAACCACACGTTCGGCGGACAGGTCAGCCGCCCGGACGAACCCTCCGCTACGCCACACTTGCGGCCGAACGCCGTGAACCGGACGGGACGGCGTGGCGGAGGAGGTTGGCGATGGCGATTTCCATCTCAGTGGTGCTGCTGCTCCTGATCCTGGCGGTGATCTTCCTGCGCAACGGCGGGCTGAAGATCTCCCACGCCCTGGTGTGCGCGCTGCTCGGATTCTTCCTGGCCGGTACGAGCATCGCGCCCACCATCAGCAGCGGCCTGACGGCCACCGCGGACATCGTCAGCAGCCTCAGACCCTGAGCCTCAGCCGGTCGAGAAGACCCCGATGCCGTTCGGGACGGGGCGTTCCGCGCCGCCCGTGGGGTGGTTGCGCACCGTCACGGCGGTCGCGCCGGGGTCGCGGGCGACCAGCGTGGACGAGCCGCCGCCGTCCAGACTGAAGCCGTCGACGGCGCCCAACCCCCGCAGGGTGTCCGCCACTTCGGCGATCGTCAGCCCGGTGCGGTACTCCGGCGCCCCGTCCACCGCGAGCAGCAGCAGGCGCCGGCCGCCGTCCGAGACGCCCACGGCGGTCCGCACGGCCGAGGTGGTGGCGTCCAGACCGGGCAGCGGGACCCCGCCCCTCAGGACCGGGAAGCCGCCGACGGCGAAGCGGTACGGGACCCGGCTCGTGGTCGCCACGAGGCGGTGCCGTACCCGTACCGGTTCGCCCACGGACAGCTTGCGCAGTTGCTGCGCGCCCTCCTCCCGGCCGACGAGGACGGTGGTCCCTTCGTCGAGGGGACCGCTGCCCGGGGTGTCGGCCGTCGCCGTGACCCGGCCGTGGCGGATCGTCACCTCGTAGGTGTCCGTGCTGCACGGGGCGGCCCGGTCGGTGTCCGTGCCGCAGGTGGCGCGCAGCCGGGAGACGCTGCCCCAGGCGCTGGTGTAGGCGCCGATCGAACCCACCGGCAGCGCGTACTGGTTGAACCCGCCCAGCGGCAGCTTCGCGCCCCAGCCGCGCACGGTACCGCCCAGGGTCAGGCCGCCGAGCCGGACCCGTCGGTCGACCCCCATGCCGAGCACGTCCCGCGTGGAGGTCCCGGGCGGCAGCGCGGGCCCGAACCGCTGCCCGTCCGGCACCGCCGCCTTCAGGGCGCGTCCGCTCGCGATCGCCGGTCCCACGCTCGCCCCGGTCGCCGCCACGCCGGGATGCTGGGTCTCGGTGATGTTGAAGAAGTCGCCGTTGACCCCCGCCACCGCGCCCTGGGCGTCGGCCAGTTGGGACACCGGTGCCCGCGCGGCCACCGCCCCCGGATACAGCAGGTCGAGCCGGACCCTCGGATCGCGCAGGTCGGCCCGGATCACATGGATGCGCGTCGGGCCCTTGGCCGCCTGGACGTCGTACTGCTGGTAGCTGACACCCGACGCGACCTGTACGGCCGCGGCCCGCACGGCACCGGCCGGTGCCGCCCCCGTCAGGGCCGCACCGGCCAGCGCGCCGAATCCAATGAGAAACGTCAGTGCCCGTCTGCCCGCACGGAACCTTGTTCGACGATGCGTCACAGTCCCCCCTGAGGTCCCGTCAACTCTCCCAGGACCCAGGAGGGGCGCACCAGACGGCGACGGCCGTCCGGGGGGTGACTAGGGGGCGACCAGGCGTGAACGGATCAGGAACCGTACGCCCTCGGGCGCCTCCAGGGAGAAGCCGCTGCCGCGGCCCTCGACGACGTCCACGATGAGGCGGGTGTGGCTCCAGGCCGCGTACTGGCTGCGTGACATCCAGAACGTCACCGGTTCCGCGACGCCCTCGACCTCCAGCTCCGCGAGCAGCACGTCCGAGCCGCCGGTGCGGAACTCGCCCTCGGGATAGCACATCGGGGCGCTGCCGTCGCAGCAGCCGCCGGACTGGTGGAACATCAGCGGGCCGTGCGCCGCGCGCAGTCTGCGCAGCAGGTCGGCGGCGGCGGGGGTGAGTTCGACGCGCGGGATCTCCTCATCCATACGACCCAGCGCAGCACACGGGAGGTTGCGACAAGGTTGCAGACCCCGCCCTGCGCGGCACGATGACGACCTCGCTCACCGAGCTCAAGCGGGCTGCGGTGTCAGGCGTTTGTGGCCCCTGCGGTCGTAGTAGAGGGTCATCGCGTAGCCGAACAGCAGCCCCACCGCGGTGCCGATCGCGATCATCAGCCAGGAGCGGCTCAGGCCGGCGTCCCCGCGCGCGTCGAAGTAGAGGATCGCGCGGACGCCGTCGCTGAGCTGGCGCATGGGCTCGAAGTGGGACAGGAAGCGGTAGAAGCCGGGGACCGCCTGGAGCGGGACGGTGGCGCCCGAGGACGGCAGGCCCAGGACGATGAACACGAACATGGAGACCAGTTGGCCGATGCCGCCGAACGCGGCGTTGATGGCCTGCACGCCGATGCCGACGGCCAGCGACGCGCAGTACGAGAAGATCCACAGCAGCGGCAGATGGGTCGCGTCCATGCCGAGGAGCGTGACGCAGGCCAGCATCACCAGGGACACGGTGATGAGGGTGATGCCCGCGGTCATCGCCATCTTCAGCAGCAGCGTCTGGGTGCGGCTGATGGGCACCGTGGGCAGCCGGGTGTGCCAGGGGCCGATCTCGTTGTCGGCGTAGCCGAGCGAGGTGTCGACGCCGTTGCTGATGACGTTGGCGCCCATGAAGCCGGCCAGCACCAGCAGCAGCGTGTAGTAGAACGCGGTCAGCCCGAGCCCGCTGTGGGTGCCGACGGGATGGCCGACCTGGGTGGCGACGGCCACGGGGTCGGCGAGGAGCAGCTTGTCCGTGGCGGTGGCCCGTGGCGCCGCCTGGACCAGCTGTTCGCCGATGGTCTGCGAGGCCTGGTGCGCCGCCTGGGTGTTGATCTGACTGGCGAGGGACGAACCGAGGCTGCCCTTGCCGGGGTTGGTGAGCACGGTGATCGTCGGGCGTTCGGCGGCGTCGGTGGTGGTGAGCGCGGCGACCGAGTCCGTGAAGTCGGCCGGGATGACGAGCGCGCCGTAGACCTTGCCGGAGTCCAGCTCGTCCTTGGCCTCGGCCGGGCTCAGCCGCCGCCACTCGGCCTTGTCGTTCGACGTGTCGGCGAGGATCGACCGGGTGATCTGCGTGCCCAGGTTCTGCCGCTGGCCGGGGAGCGGCTTGCCGGTGTCGCCGTTGACCAGGGCGATCGGCAGGTTCTTGAGCTCGCCCTGCGGGTTGACGATGCCGCCCATGTAGAGGAGGGACAGCAGCAGGGCGAGCAGTCCGCTCAGGACGGTGGGGACGATCCAGAGCTTGGGGCGCCGTAGCAGGCCGGCGGCACGGGCCTGGGGAGCGGCGGGGGCGGGGTCCGGGGGATCGGCCGGGCCGGGGGCCTTGGGGTCTGCGTCGGTCATGGCTCTCCGTCGGGTCGCGGCGACGCGGGGCCCCTCACGGGGACGGTGTCCTTGTGAAGGGCGTGTCCTTCATAGGTACGCGACCACGGGCCCGCCCGCACCCAGACGGCGAGGGGCGGGGGACCGGAATCACCCCGCCCCTCCGGCGGCTCACCCGGCCAGGCGCAGCAGTGTCTCCTCGAAGGGCACGGCGTCCGCGCCCGGCCGGTTGTGCGGAAGCCGGGCCAGGAGCATCGCCATGCCGCACGTGTTGGTGACGGCGGAGAAGACCAGCCCGGCGCCGACCAGCCCGGACAGCCAGTGCGCGGGCCGCCGGGCCAGCCCGGCGGCGAAGCCCGCCACCACCAGCGAACCGGCGGCGAGCCGCACCTGCCGGTCCATCGGCCACGGCGTACGGGCCCCCGCCCGGCGCTCGACCGGGTGGCCGGCCGTGATCCAGGCGCCGGTGCCACCTTCCAGGGAAAGCGCCTCGATGCCGAGCGCGGCGAGCCGGTCGCAGCCCTTGGCGGAGCGGGCCCCGGAGGCGCACACGATCAGCAGCGGTCCGCGCGCGGCGGCCTTCTGGAGCGCGCTCGCGGCCTCGTCGAGCCGGTCCAGCGGGATGTTGTACGCGCCGGGGACATGGCCGCCGGCGAACTCGGCGGGCGTGCGCACGTCGACGACGGTGAACTCGGCGAGTCGGGCGGGGGCCACGGTGACGGGGGTGGTCATGGAACAGAACCCTTCGATGAGGTGTTGTCCCGCACGGGTAGGATACCCACGGGGGTATAGAGGAGGAGAAAACGTGCAACTCGACATGTCCGCCGAGGAGCTGAAGTCGGCGCTCAACCGGCTGCGCCGCGCTCAGGGCCAGCTGGCCGGAGTCATCCGCATGATCGAGGAGGGGCGGGACTGCGAGGACGTCGTCACCCAGCTCGCCGCGGTCTCCCGGGCTCTCGACCGGGCGGGGTTCTCGATCATCGCGACCGGCCTGGAGCAGTGCATGACCAGCGAGGACCCCGAGGTGCGCGACTCCGCGCAGATGCGCTCCCGGCTGGAGAAGCTCTTTCTCTCGCTGGCCTGACGTCAGAACGGCGCCGGCCGGTGATCACCACGCGACCGTGACGGCCATGGCCGCGGCGATCGTCAGGAGTACGGCCCCGAAGGCCCGCTGAAGCGCCGCGGGGGACACCTTCGCGGCCAGCCGTCTGCCGTCCCACGCCCCCAGGACGGCGGTCGCCAGGAACGGCATGATCAGCGCCCAGTCCAGCTGGACGGCCGACTGCGCCCGGGCCATGAGCGCCACCATCGCGTTGGCGACGATGACCAGCAGACTCGTCCCCACCGCCGCGCTCATCGGCACCGCCAGCACCGTCACCAGCGCTGGTACGGCGAGAAAGCCGCCGCCGACCCCGAGGAACCCGGTCACCGTCCCGAGCCCGGCCCCGGCAGCCGCCGCGCGGCCGGTCGACACGGTTCCGGTTCCCCGTGGCGTACGACGACGCAGCATGCGTACGGCGGCCAGGGCGGCCAGCGCCGCGAACATCAGCGTCAGCAGGGCCTCCGGGAGCCGCGCGGCGAGAGCGCCGGCCACGGCGGCGGGCAGCAGACCGGCCGCCGCGAACAGCAGCCCGGCCCGCCAGCGCACCGCCCCGGCCCGGGCATGGGCCACCAGAGCGGTGACCGACGTGACGATCACGATGACCAGGCTGCCCGTGGCCGCGGCGGCGGGGCTGAAGCCGAGCAGGTAGATCAGTGCCGGGACGGTCAGGATGCTCCCGCCCGCCCCCAGCGCGCCCAGTGCGAGTCCGACCAGGCCGCCCGCGATCAGGGCCAGGACGAGCGCCGTCATATGACGGCCCCGGCGGACCCGTGGACGCCCTCGACGGGGAGGCCCTGGGCGGCCCAGTCCCGCATGCCGCCCCGCACGTCGACGGCCGGTACGCCACGGGCGGCGAGCAGGGCCGCGGCCCGCTGGGAACGGGTGCCCGAGCGGCAGATCAGCACCAGCGGGCCGGTGTCGGGGAGGTCCGCGGTCACGATCCGGGAGAGGGGGACATGCCGGGCGCCGGGCACATGACCGGCCCGGAACTCGTCCGTCTCGCGGACGTCGATCAGGACGGCCCCGGCGTCGCGGAGCAGACGGTGCGCCTCGGTGGTGGTGACACGGGCGGTGCCGTGGGAGTCGTACCTCATGTGTGTTCCCTGATCCCGCGCGTCAGTCGGTGGTGCGGAGCGTGAGGCCCGCCTCGGCGGCCCCCGCGTAGCCGTCGTCCACGGCCACCACCTCGCGGCCGGCCGCGTCGAGCACGGACGCGGCGATGGCGGCGCGCATGCCGCCCGCGCAGTGCACCCACACCGTGCCCTCGGGCACCTCGTCCAGACGGTGGTGGAGCTGGTGGACGGGGAGGTGGACGCTGCCCTCGATCCAGCCGCCCGCGCGCTCGCCGTGCCGGCGCACGTCGACGACCACCACGTCCTCGCCGCGCTCGTGGGCGGCGGCCAGGTCGGCGAACGTGGCCCGGCGGAAGGCGGCGGGCGCGGTCCCGTCGGCGACCCAGTCGGTGGGGGTGCCGACGGACGCGGCGGCCGGGCGGTCGATGCCGACCCGGGTCAGTTCCCGCTGGGCGCGGGCCAGGTCCTCGGCGCTCTCCGCGAGCAGGGTCACCGGCTTGCCCCACGGGATCATCCAGGCGAGATACGTGGCCAGCTGTCCGTCGACCTCGAAGTTGAACGCCCCGGCGACATGCCCGGCGGCGAAGGCGACCCGGCCGCGCAGGTCCACGACCCACTCGCCGGCCGCGAGCCGCCGGCCGATCTCCTCGGCGTCGGCGCGGCGCGGCGCCGTCAGGTCCACGGGAGCGGGGCCGCCGGTGTTGGCCGGGCCCATGTGGGCGTAGTAGGCGGGTATGTCGTCGAGCCCGGCCAGCAGCTCCTTGACGAAGGTGTCCACGTCCTGGAGGAGCCCCGGGTTGGAGGCCTTCTCGCCGCCGATCGTGCCGCCCTCGCCACCCGCTGCGGAGGAGGAGCAGAAGCTGCCGAAGCCGTGCGTGGGCAGGACGGTGACCTCGTCGGCCAGCTCCGCGGCGAGCCGGTGCACGGAGGCGTGCTGGGCCCGGGCCAGCCGTTCGGTCAACCGGGGTTCGACCAGGTCGGGGCGGCCCACGCCGCCGATCAGCAGCGAACCGCCGGTGAAGGCGGCCACCGCGTGCCCCGCCTCCTGGAGGACGTACGAGGTGTGGTGCGGGGTGTGTCCGGGCGTGGCCACCGCCCGCAGCGTCAGGTCCCCGTCGACCGGCTCCTGGTCCCCGTCGGCGACCGGGACGCGGGCGTACGCCACCTCGGCGCCGGCGGGCACCAGGTAGCGGGCGCCGGTCAGGCGGGCCAGCTCCAGGCCGCCGGTGACGTAGTCGTTGTGCACATGGGTCTCGGCGACGGCCACGATCCGCACCCCGCGTCGTGCCGCTCGGGCGAGGACGCGGTCGATGTCGCGGGGTGGGTCCACGGCCACCGCGGTCCGGGCGCCGCCCGCCAGGTAGCTGCGGTTGCCCAGCCCTTCGGTCTCCAGGGTGTCGACAAAGAACACGGACTTCTCCTTCGTGGAAATTACCCCCGGGGGTATCTGTCCCTCAAGGTAACAGATACCCCTGGGGGTATTTATCCGGCGATCGGAGGAGTGCGTGGGGAGGGGGCCGGGCCGTTGGGCGAACTCCGGCAGCCCGCGCCGAAGTTGATGTGTGAAACTGTCGTCGGTCGATCACGCATGCCGATCATCAAGGGGAGTGCAACGTGACGCAGGACGGCACCGTCGGGGAGATCGACACCACCAGGCCGCACCCCGCCCGGATCTACGACTATCTGCTGGGCGGCAAGGACCACTACGAGGTCGACGAGGAGGCCGGGGAGCGGCTCGTCTCCGTCGCGCCCGAGGCACGGGTCAGCGTGCGGGCCAACCGGGACTTCCTGCGGCGGGCCGTGCGGTACGTCGTCGGCGAGGGCGTCCGGCAGATCCTCGACATCGGCACCGGGCTGCCCACCTCGCCGAACGTGCACGAGATCGCCCACGAGGCGGCGGCCGACGTGCGCGTGGCCTACGTCGACAACGATCCGATCGTGAAGCGGCACGCCGACGCGCTGCTCAGCCGCACGGGGGAGACGAGCATCGTCCTCGCCGACCTGCGCGATCCGCGGAGCGTCGTGGACCATCCCGAGGTGCGGCGGATCATCGACTTCGACGAGCCGGTCGCCCTGCTGCTCGTGGCGATCCTGCACTTCGTGACCGACGCGGAGAAGCCGGCCGAGATCGTCTCCACCCTGCGCGACGCGCTCCCGGACGGCAGCTTCCTCGTCCTCTCGCACGCCACCGGGGACCTCTTCGAGCGCAGTGACGCGCAGGCCGTCTACAACAACGCGACGGCCAGCATGAACCTGCGCAGCCACGCCGAGGTGGAGCGCCTCTTCGACGGCTTCGACCTTGTCGACCCCGGACTGACCCAGGTCCCGTTCTGGCGCCCCGACGGCCCGCTGCCGGACGAGGCCGCCTCGATCGGGTTCTACGGGGGCGTCGGCCGGAAGTAGCAAGCGCGGTGCGTCGGGATCCTGGAGGGCTACACGGCCGCGTGACGACCGGGTGGCGCCACCGGGGCGTCCGTCCGTTCGGCGATGTCCTCCGCGGTGACGCCCGGCGCGCATTCCACGAGGGCGAGGCCGGTCGGCGTGACGTCGAGGACGCCCAGGTCGGTGATGATGCGCTGCACACAGCGCTCCCCGGTGAGCGGCAGCGTGCACTCTTCGACGATCTTCGGGCTGCCGTCCTTGGCGGTGTGCTCCATGAGGACGATGACGCGGCGGGCGCCGTGGACGAGGTCCATCGCGCCGCCCATGCCCTTGACCATCTTGCCGGGGATCATCCAGTTGGCGAGGTCGCCGTGTGCGGAGACCTGCATGGCGCCGAGGACGGCGGTGTCGAGGTGGCCGCCGCGGATCATGCCGAAGGAGAGGGCCGAGTCGAAGAACGACGCCCCCGGCAGCACGGTGACGGTCTCCTTGCCCGCGTTGATGAGATCGGGGTCGACCTCGGCCTCCGTGGGGTAGGGGCCGGTGCCGAGGATGCCGTTCTCGGAGTGCAGGACGACGTGGACGCCGGGCGGGAGATGGCCGGGGATCAGGGTGGGCAGGCCGATGCCGAGGTTGACGTAGGAGCCGTCGGTGAGTTCGGCGGCGGCGCGGGCGGCCATCTGGTCGCGGGTCCAGCTCATGCTCGTACCGTCCTCTTCTCCACGTGCTTGTCGGCGGCCTGACGAGCCGTCAACTCGACCACCCGCTGGACGAAGACACCGGGGACGTGCACCTCGTCGGGGCTCAACTCGCCCGGTTCCACGAGCTCTTCGACCTCGGCGACCGTGATCCGGCCCGCCATGGCGGCGAGCGGGTTGAAGTTCGCGGCGGATCTGCGGAACACCAGGTTTCCGTGGCGGTCGCCGCGCCAGGCCCGTACGAGGGCGAAGTCGGTGGTGATGCCGTGCTCCAGGACGTGCGGGCGGCCCTGGAAGGTGCGGATCTCCTTCGCGGGGGACGTGACGGCCACCGAGCCGTCGGCCGCGTGGCGCCAGGGCAGGCCGCCGCTCGCGACTTGGGTGCCGACGCCCGCGGGCGTGTAGAACGCGGGGATGCCCGCGCCGCCGGCCCGCAGCCGCTCGGCCAGCGTGCCCTGCGGCACCAGCTCCACCTCCAGTTCGCCGGACAGGTACTGGCGGGCGAACTCCTTGTTCTCGCCGACGTACGAGCCTGTCACGCGGGCGATCCGGCCGGCGGCCAGCAGGACGCCGAGGCCGCGGCCGTCCACGCCGCAGTTGTTCGAGACGACCTCCAGGCCGCGGGCGCCCTGGGCGTGCAGGGCCTGGATGAGCACCTCGGGGACGCCGCTGAGGCCGAAGCCGCCGACGGCCAGCGACGCGCCGTCGGGGATGTCGGCGACCGCCTCGGCGGCGCTCGCGCTGACCTTGTCCATGGGATCTTTCCGATCGTGCGGTTCTTGCTGCTTCAGTGCGTCTTGAGGGCTTCGGAGATCGACTTGACCCCGCCGTGCGCGGTGAGGCCGCCGTCGACCGGGATCTCGGCGCCGGTGATGAACGACGCCGCGTCGGAGAGGAGGAACACGACGAGCGGGGTGATCTCCTCGACGGTCCCGGTGCGGCCGAGCGGCGTCTCGCGGAGGTTCGCCTCGCGGAAGGCGGGCGCGGCGGACGCGGTCATCTCGGTCTCGATGAACCCGGGATGGATGGTGTTGACCCGGATGCCCCGCGGGCCGAGCTCCAGAGCGGACGCCTTGGAAAGACCTCTGAGCGCCCATTTGCTCGCCGTGTACGCCACCGGGTAGTGACCGGTGAGGGCGGCGGTGGAGCCGACGTTGACGATCGAGGCGCCAGGCCGCATCAGCGGGGTGAGGTGCTGGATGCCTAGGAGCGGTCCGGTGACGTTCACGGCGTGCACGCGCGCGACGTCCTCGGGGCGTACGTCGTCCAGGCGAGCGCGCCAGGTGATGCCCGCGTTGTTGACCAGGCCGTGCACCTCGCCGTACGACTCCCCGAGTTCGGCGGCGAGTTCGGCCCACTCCTTCTCGCTGGTGACGTCGAGGCGGCGGCAGCCCGGGGCGTCCGTCACGTCGGTGGCGATGACCCGGGCGCCCTCCCGGGTGAGGGCCTCCGCCTCCGCCGCACCCTGACCGCGGGCGGCGCCGGTGACGACGACCACCTTGCCCAGCAGCCGCTTCACGGCCGCTCCCGGCCCCGCCGCCGCCCGGCAGGGAGGGGCACCGGTGCGGCGCCCGCGACGACCGTGTTGGAGACGGTGCCGACGCCCTCGACGGCGAGCGTGACCGTGTCACCCGGCCTCAGCGGCGGCGGGTCCTGGCGACCGCGCACACCCCACAGCTCCGCAAGACAGCCGCCGTTGCCGCAGGTGCCCGAGCCGAGGACGTCACCCGGGCGCACCCAGGTGCCGCGCGAGGCGTAGGCGGTCATCTCCTCGAAGGTCCAACTCATGTGGGACAGCAGGTCCTTGCCCACCACCTCGCCGTTCACCGAGGCGGTGAGGGCGAGACGCAGGAAGCCGTCCGGGTCGCGGTACCGCTCCACCTCGTCGGCCGTGACGAGGTACGGGCCGAGGGTGGTGGCGGTGTCCTTGCCCTTGCACGGGCCGAGGTTGACCTTCATCTCGGCGGACTGCAGATCGCGGGCGGACCAGTCGTTGAAGACCGTGTAGCCGACGATGTGCTCACGGGCCTCCTCCGGGGTGAGGTCCCGGCCCTCCCGGCCGATCACGGCGGCGACCTCCAGCTCGAAGTCGAGGACGGCCGACCCGGGCGGCACCGGGATGTCGTCGTAAGGGCCGTACATCGCATAGGGGTTGGCGAAGTAGAAGGTCGGGGCCGCGTACCACTGCTCCGGCACGCCCGCGCTCCCGTCGACGGACCGGCGCACCCCCTCCACGTGCTCCTCGAAGGTCACGAAGTCCCGCACGGTGGGCGGCTGGAGAGGCGGCAGCAGCCGTACCTCGGAGACGTGCGGGCCGGGCGGTACGTCGAGCGCGGTCGCGCCCGCGTCGAGCAGCCGGTCCAGGCCGCCCGTCTCGGCGAGCAGCCCGGTCAGGGAACGCACGGCGGGCAGCGGGTACAGCGTGCCGTCCGCCTCGACGACGGCCACCTGCCGCCGACCGCGGAACTCGTAGCTTGCGAAACGCATGGAAGGGGTCCTGTCGGGAGGGTCGGATCAGACCGGGTCGGTTCAGACCGGCGGGGCGATGAAGCAGCCGTGGTCGACGTCGTTGAACGACTCCTTGGCGACCAGCTCGTTCATCGGATTGGCCGTGCCCCACTGGTCGGTGACCTCGGGCTGCGAGAAGTCGTAGACGTGCGGGTGCCAGGTGTCCTCGTCGAGGTTCTCCAACTCCGTCGTGTACTCGACTGTGTTGCCGTGCGGGTCGAGGAAGTAGGTGAACGTGTTGTCGCCCGCCATGTGCCGGCCGGGACCCCAGACCTTGCGGGCCCCGGAGCGCATCACCCGGCCCGAGCCGCGCATGTACTCGTCGATGCCGCGCATCTCGAAGGACACGTGGTGCAGCGCGGTGTGCGGGCCCTGCGCGATCGCCATCGAGTGGTGCTGGTTGCTGATCCGCATGAAGTGCATGACCTCGCCCATGTGGGGTGCGGAGAGGGTGTCGGAGAGCCGGAAGCCCAGGTGGGTCTCGTACCACTCCCGGGTGCGGTTCAGATCGGGGGAGTTGAGCACGACGTGCGACAGCTTGACCGGGATCGACTCCTTCTCCTCGATCCTGCGGTGCTGTCGTACCGCCACGTCCGCCGAGACCTCGATGGTGCGGCCGTCGACGTCGAAGAAGCGGAAGCCGTAGCCGCCACCGGGGGTGTCGACCTTGTCCGGCTGGGAGATCAACTGCACTCCTCCGGCCAGGAGTTGCTCGGCGAGTGTGTCCACGTCGGCGGCCGAGGCCGCCCCGTAGGACACCAGGTCGAGGCGCTTCTCCTCGGCCTTGCGCAGCCGGATCACATAGCGCTCGGGACTGCCCTCGGCGGCCAGGAAGGAGATCCCGGAATCCTCCTCGACCTTGGTCAGGCCCCAGACGCCGGCGTAGAAGTCGAGCTGCTTGTCGTAGTCGGGCACGGCGAGGTCGACGTGCCGAAGGTGGGTGAGCAGACGCATGATGTCAGTCCTTCCGGAGGAGGGCGGCAGCGTTTTCGCCCCGCACGGCGTCGAAGTCGGAGTCCGGCAGACCCGCCGCGCGCAGCGCGCCCAGCGGATCGTCGGTGCCCATGTCGAAGGGGAAGTCGGAGCCGAGCAGGACACGGTCGGCGCCGGCGGCGGCGACCAGCGCGCGCAGCACGGCCGGGTCGTGGACGAGGGAGTCGAAGTACAGCTGCCGCAGATAGCTGCTCGGCTCCCGCGCGCAGCGCCGGGCGTCGGGGCGGACCCGCCAGGCGTGGTCGGAGCGGCCGATGTGGGTGGGCAGATAGCCGCCGCCGTGCGCCGCGATCAGCTTCAGGTCCGGATGGCGGTCCAGGACACCGGAGAAGATCAGGTGCGACAGCGCGATCGCGTTCTCCGTGGGCTGGCCGACGGTGTTGGACAGGTACCACCGGTCCAGACGCTCGTCGAGCGTGCACCCGAAGGGGTGCAGGAAGACGAGCGCGCCGGTCTCCTCCGCCCGGGACCAGAAGGGTTCGTACGCTTCGTCCGACAGTTCGCGGCCGGGGGCGTGCGAGGAGATCTCGACGCCCCGGAGGCCGAGTTCCAGGGCGTGGTCGAGCAACTCGACCGCGAGATCCGGGTGTTGGAGCGGGGTGAGGCCGAGGCCGAGGAGGCGGTCGGGGGCCTTGGCGCAGTGCTCGGCGATGCCCGTGTTGGCCAATCTGCCCAGCGTCGCAGCCAGTTCGGGGGGCGCCCAGTAGTGGTAGTGCGACGGGGAGGGGCTGATCAGCTGGACGTCCACGCCCTGCTCGTCCATCGCCGCCAGGCGCACGGCGGCGTCGGTCAGCCTCGGTATCCGGGCGCCGACCATGGGGCCGCTCACCGCCAGCGCGGCGGGGCCGTTGCGGCGGGCGTCCAGGGCGCGGGCCTCGGCGAGACCGGGGTGACCGGCGGCTGCCTCGTCGACCTCCGGGAGCAGGAGGTGGGCGTGGACGTCGATCGTCGGAGGCCGGGGTGCGGGCGTGGTCACGGGAGTTCCTTGAGGACCGTCATGGTGCGCTGGATCAGGCCCGGCACGTCCGCGTCGCGCACCCCGTCCAGCAGCCACTGGCCGAGCTGGACGGAGGCGTCGACGACCAGACGGACGCGGGGCAGGCGCCGGGCGTGGTAGTCGGTCAGGATCCGGTCGAGGGGTGCCGAGGCCCAGTCGTCGAGGCCGGTCAGCAGTTCGGCGAGGACGAGCACGTCCTCCAGGGACATCGCGGCGCCCTGGGCGAGGGTCGGCGGGCAGCAGTGCGCGGCGTCGCCGACCAGCACGACCCGGCCGCGGTGCCAGGGCCCCTCCACCAAGTGCCGGTCGAACCAGGTGTAGTTGACGACCGCCGGATCGGTCAGGGCCGGGCGGATCTCGTCCCACGCCCCGCCGTAGCCCTCACTGAGCACCCGCATCTCGTCGGCGTAGGCCGCCGGGTCGATCGCGGCCCGGTCGCGGGCTGGCTCGACGAGGTACGCGTAGACCGTGTCCTCGCTGGTAGGGCAGTACCCGGCGATGAAACACCGACCGCCGTAGACCATCTCGGTACGGCGGACGCCGGCCGGCCGGGGCGCGGGGGCGCGCCAGATGCCCATGCCGGTGGGGCGGGGTTCCTCGGTGACGCCGATCAACCGGCGAGTGGCCGAGCCGAGGCCGTCGGCGCCGACGACCAGGTCGTAGCGGCGGCTCGTGCCGTCCGTGAAGGTGACGTCCACGCCCTCGCCGTCCTGCGCGAGGGCCGTGGCCCTGGTGCCGAGGCGGACGTCGGCGCCCGAGGCGAGGACCTCGTCGATCAGGAGCTGCTGGAGCCGGGGGCGCTGCATGCCGATGTGGGAGGGCAGGTCGTCGCCGCCGGTGCGGAACTCCTCATGGGCGGCCAGCACGGTGCCGTCCGGGGCGAGGATGGCGACGCCCTCCGCCTTGTAGCCCTCCTTCTCGATCGCGTCGAGGACACCGACCTCGCGCAGCACACGCAGGGCGTTGCCCTGAAGGGTGATGCCCGAGCCGGCGGCGGCCTTCCAGTCGGCACTCGCCTCGACGAGGTTGACGGCGATCCCGGCCCGGCGCAGCAGCACGGTCAGGGCGTTTCCGGAGGTGCCTCCGCCGATGATGAGGACGGAAGGGGTGCGGCTGTCAGCCATGTCGGGGATACCTCCCGGGTGGGGCCGCGCGACATCGGGCGGCGGGGGTGCGGCTCGGCCGCGGGTGCGGGCCAAGGTGGTGCGGGTGGGGGGCGGTCGTGAGGTGCGGTGGTGGGGTGCGGTTGTCGTACGCGGCTGTCGTGTGCGGCCGATGGGTGAAGTGGCCTGGGGAGCGGCTTCTCGATGGGCCCAGGGGCCGGCTGCTTGAGGGGCCCGGGGTGCGGCCACTCGGCGGGCGTGGGGCGCGGCTCCTCGACCGGCCCAGGACCCGGCTACTTGACGGCGATCGGGTTGACCGGAGAGCCGACGGCGCCGGTGATGGGCAGCGGCGCCGCGGTGAGCCAGAACTCGTACACGCCGTCGTCGGCACAGTCCGCCGCGAGCGCGTCGAGGTCCCACATCTCGCCGATCAGCAGGCCCATGTTGGGGATGACGACCTGGTGCAGCGGCTGGAAGGCGTTCTCGAACTCGTTGGGCCGGACCTCGAACCCCCAGGTGTCGGTGGCGACCGCGGCGATCTCGGTGCGGTGCAGCCAGCCGGCGCTGGTGAACGACAGCCCGGGCGCGGGTCCGCCCGCGTAGTCGCCCCAGCCGTCGCGCCGCACCCGGGCGAGCTGTCCGGTCCGCACGAGGACGATGTCACCGCGTCCCACGGTCACCCCGTGGGCCTCGGCGGTCGCGGTGAGATGCTCCTCCGTGATGGCGAAGGCGTCGGGCAACTCGCCCCCGTCACCGCAGACTTGGCCCACGTCCAGCAGGACGCCGCGTCCGGCGACGTACGGTGCCATGTGCTCGATGCCGGTGACGAGGTCGCCGTCGGAGGTGACGACCTGCTCGGCCGCCCGTCCGTTCCAGGCCTTGCCGTGGTCGAAGATGTGCCCGAGCCCGTCCCACTGGGTCGAGCACTGCAACGGCATCGCGATCACGTCGTCGGCGCCGCCGATGCCGTGCGGGAAGCCCTGGTTGCCGAGGGCGGCGTCGGTGCCCGTGTCGAGCATGGTGTGGACGGGGTTGGTCCGCCGCCGCCAGCCCTTCTGCGGGCCGTTCATGTCGAAGCGCTGCGAGAGCGAGAAGCTGACACCCCGGCGGACCAGGGCGGCGCCCTCACGCCGCTTGGCCTCGTCGAGGAAGTTGAGGGTGCCGAGGACGTCGTCCGCGCCCCAACGCCCCCAGTTCGAGAACTCCTTGGCGGCCTCGACGATCGCGCCCTCGGGGTCGTGCCGGTTCACGCGTTTTCCCCGACACATCGCGTGCGCTGCACGCCGAGACCCGTGATCGACCCCTCCATGACGTCGCCGTCCCGCAGCAACCGGCCCCAGTGCAGGCCGTTCCCGGCCGGGCTGCCGGTCAACACCAGGTCGCCGGGCAGGAGTCGGGAGGTGTGCGAGATGTACGACACCAGCCGGGCGACGCCGAAGAGCATGTCCTTGGTGGACTCGTCCTGCATGGTGTCGCCGTTGAGCTTGAGGGTCACCCGCAGATCACCCGGGTCCGCGATCGACCCCGCCGGCACCAGCCAGGGGCCCAGCGGCGTGAACCCGGGCGCGTTCTTGCAGCGCAGCCAGTCGGTGCCGATGGCCCTCATGTCCCGGCGGAACACGGTCGCCCGGTCGGTGAGATCGTTGGCGATCGTATACCCGGCGACGTGGTCCAAGGCCTCCTCGACGGACACCCGATAGGTCGGCTTGGCGATCACGGCCGCCAACTCCAGCTCCCAGTCCGGCTGTTCGGCCCAGGCCGGGAGGACGACATCGTCGTACGGCCCCGCGATCGTGCTCGGCAGGCCGATGAAGACGTACGGCAGGTCCTCGGCGGCCCGGCGGTCCATGATCGCGGCGGTCTCCGCGCGGGCCTCCTCGACCGTGCGCGGGTCGTCGGGGGAGCGGTGGGCGACCTCCAGATCGATCACGTGCTGCCGGTAGTTCGCGCCGGACTGGAAGATCTGCCGGGGCTCCAGCGGGGCGTGCACACGCAGCCCCGCCGACGGCAGCCAGTCCTGGGCCTCGTCGCTCGCGAGGCCGTGCAACAGGGGCAGCGCCTCGTCCCACCGCTCCACCACGGCCCGCACGTCGGACGGCGTCCACGGCAGGGTCCGGCTCAGGTCGAGCACCCGCTCCCGGGCCAGGAGGCCGGGGAAGGGAGCCCCGCCGGGGGTGGAGAACGTGCCGAGCGCGAAGGGGCCGGCAGGTTGCACGAGTGTGGACATCAGATTTCCTCCTGCTGGGATGCGGTCTACTCTGACCGTGATCGGCGAATCACGGAAATAGATCCTGCGTATGAGCCGCATCCACGCCATGGATAGTCCTTCCATGGACCTCCCAGAACGTCCCTGGTGGTGCCCGGTGAACCTGTCCCGACTCGACCTCAACCTCGTCGTCGCCCTGCGCGCCCTGCTGGAGGAGCGCAACGTCACCCGGGCCGGCGAGCGGGTCGGGCTCAGCCAGCCCGCGATGAGCGCCGCCCTGTCGCGGCTGCGCCGGCACTTCGGTGACGAACTGCTGGCGCGGACGGGAAACGCGTACGAGCTCACCCCGCTCGGCGTCGCCCTGCGCGACCGCAGCGCCAGCGCCTGTGACCTGCTGGAACGCCTCTTCTCCAGCCAGGCCGACTTCGACCCGGCGGCCGAGACCCGCGAGTTCACCCTGCTCGCCTCGGACTACGGCGCCGCCGTCTTCGGCGCCGCGCTGGCCCGCGCGATGCACGACGAGGCCCCCGGCGTCCGGCTCAGCTTCCAGCATCCGGCGCCGTCGGTCGTCGAGAACACCGCGACCGTGCTCAGCACCGTCGACGGACTGCTGATGCCGCACGGTGTCATCGACGGCTTCCCCGCGGTCGACCTCTACCAGGACCGCTGGCTGTGCCTGCTCGCCGACGACCACCCGGACGTCGGCCACGCCCTCACCCTCGACGACCTCGCGCGGCTGCCCTGGGCCGTCTACCAGCGCCCTTACGACGCCCCCGTCGCGCGGCAGCTCAGCATGCTCGGCATCAGCCCGCGGGTCGAGGTGTCCGTGCAGACCTTCCAGCTGCTCCCGCACATGGTCGAGGGCACCCGCCGGATCGCGATGATCCAGGAACGCCTGGCCCGCCGGGCGATCCGGTCCGCGGCGGTACGGGTCCTGCCGTGCCCCTTCGAGGCGGTCCCGGTGAGCCAGGCGATGTGGTGGCACCCGGTGCACACGCAGGACGCGGCACACATCTGGCTGCGCCGGAAGGCGGAGGAGGTGGGGGCGGAGTTGATGGCGACGCGGTAGGGCGGTGGCGGTGGGTCGGGACACCGGCTGCGGCTCGATGCCCGGCCTTCTGGCAGATGCGTCAGGGCAACGGCTGCGGGGCTCGATGCCCAGACCTCCCCGCAGACGCGTCAGGACACCGGCTGCGGCTCGGTCCTCCGGCCTCGGCGCCCGGCCGTCAGCAGGCCGCCCGCGACCACCGCCGCCGCGGCTCCCAACACCCCCACCGCCCCCGCGAGACTCCCCACCAGGGCCTCTGCGCCCAGCAGCACCAGCGGGCAGACGAACTCGCCGCCGAAGAACGCGGCCGTCCACAGCCCCGTCCCCCGCCCGCGGTCCTCGAACGCCAGCCGGGACATCGCGCTCGTCAGCAGGGCCGGCAGCAGCATCCCCGTACCCACGCAGTTGACCACCGCTCCGACCACGAGCAGTGCCGGATTCCCGGCCACGGCCATCACCCCGAAGCCGACCGCGCACACCGCCAGCACCGCAGGCAGCAGAGGCCCGGGCGCGCGCTTCAGCCGTGCGAAGGTGACGGCTCCGCCCACGGTCGCCGCACTGGCGACGGCGGTGGCCAGCCCGATCACGCCGGTGCTCGTCACGCCGAGGTCGTCGAGGAGGTACGACATCTCGACCGGCACGGTGTAGAAGACCATCGCGCCGAAGAAGGTGAGCGCGCAGATGCCGCCCAACTGCCGCCAGGGGAAGGCGCGTCCGGGTTCGACGCCTGCCGCCGTACCGCCTGCCGCAGTACCGCCCGCCGCCGGTGCCGGCAACGCCGAGGCCATGAGCGGCGCCAGCACCAGGCTCACGGCGTACACCCAGAACGGCACCCGCCAGCCCGCCGCTCCGACCGCCCCGCCGAGCGCGAAGAAGACGGTGGCCGACGCGGAGGCGCACATGGTCTGCAGGGCGAGGTACTTCACGCGCTGCCGCCCGCTGTAGTAGTCGCCGATCAGCGTGGTGCAGCACGTCATGATCGCGGCCTCGGCGACCCCGACCAACGCCCGGCTCGCGATGATCGCGTCGAGGGACTCCAGCCACAGCGGGGCCGTACCGAACACGGCGTACAGCAGGGTCGCCCCGATCAGCAGCCGTCTGCGCCCCAGCCGGTCCACGATGACCCCGGCGAACGGCGCGAGCAGCGCGAGCGCCAGCGCCGGGACGGTCAGGGCCAGCGGCACGAGCGCCTTGGCGCCGGGTACGGCCGCGAAGTGGTCCTGCATCTTCGGCAGGACCGGGGCGATGAGCACCGCCCCGAGGATCGGCAGACAGCTGCCCGCCATGAGAAGGGAAAGGCGCAGCAGATGGGCCGGGCCCGCGACGGCGACGGGGGACGCGGGCGTTGCGTCGTCGTCCGTCAGGGTGGGGGACTGGGGCACGGAAGCGGGCATGGCGACTCCAGGGACAGATGCGGGAGCGGGCATGCCGGTCGCGGCGCCGACGGCGCACGGCATGCGGAGGGACGCCCACCGGTGGCAGCTCCCGCTGGAGCAGACAGCGGCACGCGGTGGGGACGACCAGGTGGGGACGACTATGAGTGGCCCGGCCCGGCCACCGCCATCCCTCCCGCGATCCGAATCCCGTATCCGGCTCATCCACCCGGTGAATGAGCCGCCGCCCCTGCGCCGCGCCGCCTGCGCCGCCGCGTCAGAGGCTGCTGTACGTGGCCGGTGCCCCCTCGTCCGCCAGCGTGGTGTACGGCAGCATGACCAGCGCGATGGCCCCGGACTCCGCCCGGGCGGGTCGCAACTGGACCCGGATGCCGTGCCGTTCGGCCAGCCTGCCGACCACGAAGAGCCCCATGCGCCGGGAGATCGCGGCGTCCACGGTCGGCGGGTCGGCGAGTTTGCGGTTGAGGTCGGCGAAGTCCTGTGGGGTCAGGCCGACTCCCTCGTCGTGGATCTCCACCATGGCCCGCCCGTCCGGGAGTTGGGCCGCGGTGACCCGTACCGGGCTGCGCGGCGAGGAGAACGTGGTCGCGTTCTCCAGCAGTTCGGCCAGCAGATGCACGAGATCGGTCGCGGCGCGGCCGTGGACGAGTGTGTCGGGGATGCCGGAGATCTGGACCCGCTCGTACTGCTCGACCTCGGACGCGGCGGCCCGCACGGTGTCGATCAGCGGCATCGGCTGGTCCCAGCGGTGCCGGGGTTCCTCCCCGGCGAGGACGAGCAGGTTCTCGCCGTTGCGGCGCATCCGGGTCGCCAGGTGGTCCAGCCGGAAGAGGTTCTCCAGCTGGTCGGGGTCGGCCTCGTTCTTCTCCAGGTCGGTCAGCAGATGCAGCTGTCCCTCGACGAGTGCCTCCGACCGGCGCGAGAGGCTGGTGAAGATGGTGCTGACGTTGCCGCGCAACAGGGCCTGTTCGGCGGCGAGTTGGACGGCCTCGCGGTGAACCTGGTCGAAGGCCCGGGCGACCTCGCCGATCTCGTCCCTGGTGTCGATGGGGATGGGGGCGACGCGGGTGTTCACCGGATGCGGGCGCGGCTGGGACAACTTGTCGACCAGTGCGGGCAGTTGCGTCTGGGCGATGTCCAGGGCGGCCCCGCGCAGCCGGCGCATGCTGTCGGTCATCGAGCGCGCGACCCACATGGCCAGCAGGAAGGCCGCCACGACCGCGGCCACGACGACCGCGGAGTTGACGATCGCGTCCCGCCGGGCGCCGTCGGAGATGTCCTCGGCCTTGGCGAGCGCGGTGTCCGAGAGCTGTACCTCGACGCTGCGGTAGGCGTCGAAGGCGAGCGTCGAGGCGGTGAAGAACGACTCCTGGGTGATGCCCTCGGCCGCCAGCTTCTCGGCCGTGGCGCCGGACGAGATCCGCTCGATCATCTCCTCCAGCGGCGGCGGGGCGACGAACGGCTTCCCGGCGTCCGCGGCCTCCTGCGCCGCCTTGGCCGCAAGGGACCGGCCATTCTTCTGGGCGGTGTCCATGGCCCGTTCGAGGCGGTCCATGTCCGCGCTGGTGCCCGCGCCGGCGAACTCCTGGAGCGCGACCTGCTGGAGGTAGGCGTAGGAGCGGAACGTGGCGAGCTGGACGGCCAGTTCACCGTCCGCCAGGTCGTCGCGGTCCTGGACGAGGACGCGCTGGCCGATGGCCCGGGTCAGCGACTCGGCGGCCTGGGTGAGGGAGAGGGCGTACAGGGTGCGGCCGAAGCTCGCCTGGTTGCTGCTGCCGAACCCCAGCTCGTTGGAGAGCTCCATGAGGGGGTGCTGGACCAGGTGGTACTTCTCCTCGGTCTGGACGCCGGGGAGTTTGGCCGTGAAGGCGTCCACGCGCAGCTCCGTCAGCGCCTTCTCGCCGGTGCGGACCGCCGCGACGCGCTGGAGGAGGCGCGTCGAGCGCGGCATGTTCGCCACTGCCCGGTCGAAGGCCTCACGGTCCTGGTCGGTGATCGCGCGGGCCTTGGTGATCGCACTGTCCGACCGCTTCCCCGTCAGGAGCGGGACGACCGAGACGTCCCGCTCGTTGATGACGTCACTGGCGTATTTGTTGGCCGTCTGCACGAGTTGGGCGACCCGGACGGCGTCCTCGGCGTCCCGCACCGTGTCGATCGAGCGTTTCACCCGGAAGGCGCCCAGGGAGAGCGCGACGAGCACGGGGATGAGGAGGACGACGTACAGGCGCTTCGCCATGCTCCAGTTCCGCATGGCCAAAGGGGCCCGGCTTGCTGTTCTCACGCGCGTGACGGCCTTTCTCGGTCAGGTCAGGTGAACCGGCGCAGCAGCCGGTCCTTGCCGCGGGTGAACGGCGGATAGGCCAGCCGCAGGGTGTCCGGCAGCCGCGGCTTGTCGAGTACGGCCTTGACGTGGCTGAACGTGTCGAGGGAGTACGTCCCGTGGTAGCGGCCCAGACCGCTCTCCCCGACGCCGCCGAACGGCAGCCCCGGCACGGCGAGATGGGCGTTGGGCACCCCGAACGCCAGTGCTCCGGAGGAGGTTTCCGCCGTCAGCCGGCGCTTGGAGGCAGCCGATGCGGTGAACGCGTAGAGCGCGAGCGGCTTTTCCCGCGCGGTGATGAACGCGATCGCCGCGTCCAGGTCGGGGACCCGTACGACGGGCAGGATCGGCCCGAAGATCTCCTCCCGCATCACGGGGGAGTCGAGGTCGACGTCGGCGAGGACGGTGGGCGCGAAGTAGAGCCGGGAGCGGTCGTGTTCGCCGCCGACCACGACCCGGCCGCCGGCCGGCAGCGCGGCGAGCCGGTCGAAGTGCCGCTCGTTGACGATCCGGCCGTAGTCCTCGCTCGCGGCCGGGTCCGCGCCGTACATCTCCCGGATCGCGGCGGCGAGCGCGCCCTGCAGGCCGTCGGCCGTGTCGCCGACGGCCAGGACGTAGTCGGGCGCGACGCAGGTCTGCCCGGCGTTCATGAACTTGCCCCAGGCGATGCGGCGGGCGGCCGCGGTGAGGTCGGTGCCGGGTTCGACGACGGCGGGACTCTTGCCGCCGAGCTCCAGCGTGACGGGGGTGAGGTGCCGGGCCGCGGCGGCCATGACGATGCGCCCCACTGTGCCGTTGCCGGTGTAGAAGACATGGTCGAACCGCTGTTCCAACAGGGCTGTCGTCTCTGCCACTCCCCCTTCTACGACGGCGACGGCCTCCGGGTTCAGCACCCGGGGCAGCCATTCGGCCAGGGCGGCCGATGTCGCGGGCGCCAGCTCGCTCGGTTTGACGACGGCGCAGTTGCCCGCCGCCAGCGCGCCGACCAGCGGGGCCAGGGCTAGCTGGAGGGGGTAGTTCCAGGGGCTGATGACCAGCACCGTGCCCAGCGGCTCGCGCACGGTGCGGGCCCGGGCCGGTGCCAGGGCGAGGGGCACGCCGACCCGGCGCGGCCGCAGCCAGCGGTCCAGGTGGCGCAGGGTGTGGTCGATCTCATTGACCAGGAACCCGATCTCGGTGGTGTACGCCTCCGTGCGGCTCTTGCCGAGATCGGCGCGCAGGGCCGCCGCGAACACCTCCTCGTGCTCGGTCACCATCCGGCGCAGCGCCCGGAGTTGGGACTTGCGCCAGGCCACGGGGCGGGTCAGGCCGGTGGCGAAGGCGGCGTTCAGACGGCGGACGGTGTCGGCCGCCGTGTCGGGGTGTGCCAGGTCTGTGGTGGAGGGCATGCGGGCGAGCATAAACGAAACGAAAGTTTTTCGTTTCGGTAATCGGTTATTCTGTGGCCCATGAGTCCGGCCACTTCCTCCAGTCCTCCCGCCCTCCAGAGCTCGGCGGCGCTGCTCCGAGCCGCCCTCGACCGCCCCGAGCGGGAGCTGCTCGCCCCCGGCGGTCCGTGGAACCTCTCCCAGACGCTCCAGCACTGCGCCCAGACCGTCCGCTACTCCGTCGTCGGATACCCGCGCCTCAAGCCCGCCCTGTTCCGGGCCACCGCCGGAGTGCTCGCCAAGCGGCTCTTCCTGCGCCGCGGCGCGATGAAGCACCCGCTCGGCGCGGAGATCGACGGCGCCCCGCCGCTGGTGGCGGACCGGCCGGTGGCGGAGGCCGTCGCCGACTTCGAGGACGCCGTGGCCCTGTTCACCGCGCACACCGCGGACCACGCCCCGCATCCGGCGTACGGCCGCTGCACACACGAGGAGTTCGAGCGCCTGCACGCCCTGCACCTCGCCGAGCACCTCCCGGGACTGACGCGTGGCTGACGCCGTACCGCAGCGGGGCCGGCCCCGTGACGCCGCGCGCGACCGGGCGCTGCTGGAGGCCGCGCTCGCCGTCCTGGCCGAGAGCGGGTACGGCGGGCTGACCACGGCCGCCGTCGCCACCCGCGCCGGTGTCTCCACGGCCACCCTCTACCGTCGCTGGGCCTCCAAGGAGGACCTGGTGATCGCCGCCGTGGCCGCCTACGCCGGCGACCTCGGGGCCCAGCCCGACACCGGCACGCTCGAAGGCGATCTGCGGGACCTCCTGCGGGACAAGGCCGTCGCGCTGACCGGCCGCAGCGGTCAGCTGATCCGCACCCTGATCGGCGAGGCCGCCCACAACGACGCCCTGGCCGAGGCGCTCACGGCCGCACTGATGGCGCCGGTGCGGGAGCGCGTGGACGTGATCGTCGAGCGTGCGCTCGCCCGCGGTGAGATCCCGCCCCTGAAGGACCGTGACCTGGTCGGCGACCTGGTCATAGGCCCGGTCGTCAGCATGTTCACCCTGGCTCCGCAACCGCCCCACGAGGTTGCCGAGGCCACGGCACGGACGGCGGCGGACCGGCTGCTGCCGTTCGTGCTGCGCGCGGTGGGCGGGGAGACGAAGGCATAGGGCCTGGTGACGTGCGGCGGGTGTGAAAACCCTGTGGAAGCGGTGTCGGTGGTGCCGTTTATGCTGCACCGAACGATCAGGCGGGGCCAGGGGAGGGCACGGCATGTTGGGGAAGCTGTTCGGGAGAAGCGCGGGCTCGGCGGAGCATCCGCACGCGCTTCCTGCGCGCAAGCAGCGGGGCGGGGTGTACAAGCTGGAGGCGCTCGGGGACGCGCGGGTGCTCGCACTGGTCGAGGCGGCCCGCACGCGTGACTGGGCGGCGGTCAAGACGGCTCTGGCCCCCTTCGATCTCGGCCACGAGCAGGCGGTCCTGGGGCAACTGTCCGTGGTGGACGGCGTGGAGGAGTGGATCCTCAAGGCCGCCGACCAGGACAAGGGCGACGACGAACTCCGGGCCACCGCCCTGCTGATATCGGGTGCGCGCCACATCTCCTGGGGCTGGGACGCCCGCACCTCCGCCCGGGCCGTGGACGTCAGCCGCGATCAGTGGCAGACCTTCTACGAGCGGCTGACCATCGCCGAGGAACACCTGCTGGAGGCCGCCGAGCTGCGGCCCGACTGGGTCACGCCCTGGCGCCAACTGATCACCTCGGGACGCGGCATGTCCCTCGCCGACCACATCCAGGACGCCAGGCTCGCGGCCGGTCTGCGCCGTGACCCGCTGAACGTGGACATCCACCTGGAGTGGGTGTCGCACCTCCAGCCCCGCTGGGGCGGAAAGCCGGGCGAGGCACTGGAGTTCGCCCAGAAGGCCTTCGCCGCCGCGCCCGACGGGCACCGGCTCGGCTGTGCCGTCGCCATGGCCCGTATCGAGGAGTGGGTGGAGTCCGACCACCGCGACTGCCTCCAGGACCCGCGGATCCGCGCCGAGTTGAGAGAGGCCGCGGAGCGCAGCATCCTGCACCACGCCTACGAGCGCCGCCTGGGCTGGCAGGGCGACTACAACATCTTCGCCATGGCCCTCGCGCTGGCGGGCAGCAGCACCGCCTCCAACGTCTTCCGCGAGCTGGAGGGCGCGTACACCGAGTGGCCGTGGGTCTTCATGTCGGATCCGCAGAAGGCGTACAGCCGCCTGCGCAAGGCCTTCTGAGCCTGCGCAGGAGGCATACACACGCCTCAGCAAGGCCACCTCAGCCACCGGCCACCCGGCCATGGAGGCGTACGCAAGCCTCCGCAAGGCCTTCTGACCATCGGTCGCCCGGCCACCCGGCCACCGACCACCTCCGCCGATCCTTCACCCCGGACTTCCCCATGCCCCTGCGTCACAACGCCGCCGAGCCCGCCGCCGCCGACCGCACCTTCCAGGTCGACCTCCGCGGCCTGGTCGACCTCCTCTCCCACCACCTCTACTCCAGCCCCCGCGTCTACCTGCGCGAACTGATGCAGAACGCGGTCGACGCCCTCACCGCACGGCACGCCATCGAGCCCGCCGGCTCCTTCGGTATCCGCCTGTACGCGGACGGCGCGACGGTACGCGTCGAGGACGACGGCGTCGGTCTCACCGAGGCCGACGTGCACACCTTCCTCGCCACGATCGGCCGCAGCAGCAAGCGCGCCGACCAGGTCGCCGAGCAACGCGCCGACTTCATCGGCCAGTTCGGCATCGGCCTGCTCTCCTGCTTCCTGGTCGCCGACGAGATCCACGTCGTCAGCCGCTCCGCCCGCACCCCCGACGCCCCCGCCGTGGAATGGCGCGGCCGCGGCGACGGCAGCTACACCGTCCGCACCCTGCCCGCCTCCGCCCGCCCCCGGCCCGGTACGACCGTCACACTGACGCCGCGCGCCGACGCGGACGAGTGGACCCGCCCGACCCAAGTGCACGCGCTGGCCCGCCACTTCGGCTCCCTGCTGCGCCACCCGGTGACCTTCCACGACGGCTCGGGCGGCCCGGCCGTACCGGTGAACCCCGAGCCCGCGCCCTGGTCCAGCACGTACCCCACCCCGGGAGCCCGCTCCCGCGCGCTGGCCGCGTACGGCGAAGAGGTCTTCGGATTCACGCCGTTGGACACCATCGAGCTGGACCTCCCGGCCGTCGGCCTCAAGGGCATCGCCTGTGTGCTGCCCGAGGCGGTGCCCGCCGGGCGGCGCCACGGCCACCGCGTGCACGTCAAGGGCATGCTGCTGTCCGAGCAGGCCGAGGAGATCCTGCCCGAGTGGGCCTTCTTCGTCCGCTGCGTCGTCGACGCCGAGAGCCTGCGCCCGACCGCGTCCCGCGAGGCGCTCTACGAGGACGACACCCTCGCCGCCGTCCGTGACGCGCTCGCCGAACGGCTGCGCGAGTGGATCGCCCGCGCCGCCGCCAGCGACCCCGAACTCCTCGGCCGTTTCCTCCAGGCCCACCACCTGGCCGTGAAGTCCCTCGCCGTGCACGACGACGAGATCCTGCGGATGCTGCTGCCCTGGCTGCCGTTCGAGACCACCGCCGGGCACTGCACCCTCGACGAGTTCGCCCGCACCCACCGCACCGTCCTCGTGACGTCCAGCGTCGAGGAGTTCCGCCAGGTCGCGGCCATCGCCTCGGCCGCCGGCCTCGGTGTCGTCAACGGCGGTTACACCTACGACCGCCAACTGGTCCACCGGCTGCCCGAGATCAGGCCCGAGGTCACCGTCGCCGACCTCGACCCGGCCACCCTCACCGCCCACCTCGACCCCGTCGACCGGGAGACGGAGTTGGCCGCCGCGGCCTATCTGGCCCAGGCCCGCGACGCTCTCGCCGTCTTCGACTGCGACGTCGCCCTGCGCACCTTCCAGCCCGCGTCCGCCCCCGCGCTCCTCGTCGACAGCCGCGAGGCCCGGCACGAACGCACCCGCTCCCAGCTCGCCCGCGAGCAGGAGGGCGGCCTGTGGGGCGACATCCTCGGCGCCCTGCGCCAGGAGGCGCCGCGCGCCCAGCTGATCCTCAACCAGCTCAACCCGCTGGTCCGCACCGCCGTCACCATCGACGAACCCGAACTGGCCCGCACCAGCGCCGAAGCCCTCTACGGCCAGGCCGCGATGCTGTCCCGGCGCCCGCTGCGGCCCGCCGAGTCGAGCCTCATCAACCGCTCCTTCCTCGACCTCCTCGCCCACGCCCTCCGCAAGGACAGCTGACGATGTCTACCGCACCTCATCCCCAGAACACCGACGAGCTGTACCAGGCGCTCCAGGAGAACGACCGGCGCCCCTACGGCCGCACCCGCACCGTCACCGCCGAGGAACTCGTCGACGCCGCCGAGCAGTTCGGCGAGCCCGGCCCGCTCATCGACGCGCTCCTCGAACTCCAGGAGGCGTACACCTACGGCTCCGAACCCCGTAAGTCGCCCGTCGTCTTCGCGCGCCTGCTCACCCTCTTCGACGAGCAGCCCGACGTCTTCGACGAGCGCCTGCGCCACCAGCTGTTCTGGCGGTTCAAGTGGGTGGCCCACGCCCTGCGCCAGCTGCCCGAGATCCCGCTCACCAGCCTGCGCCAGTGGCTCACGGAGATGCGCGAGCGGTACGAGAAGGCCGACCTCGGCCTCCAGCCGTACTACGGCCAGGCGTACCAACTCGCCGCGCACGTCGGCGAGGACACCGCCCTCGCCTACGACCTGTGGGCGGCCCGCATCCGCACCCGGCTCAGCGACTGCGAGGCCTGCGAGACCTGCCAGCGCGCCCGGTACCTGCTCCGGGCGGGCGACGACGAAGGGGCCCTGCGCGCCTTCGAGCCGGTCCTCGCGGGCAAGGAGTCCTGCAAGGAGGAGCCCGCCCGCTCCGCCTCGTACGCGCTGCTGCCGCTGCTGCGCACCGGCGACACCGACCGGGCCCGCGCACTGCACCTCACCGGCTACCGCGCCTGCCGCCGCAACCCCTCGATGTCCGAAGAGGTCGGCCGGCACCTGGAGTTCTGCGCGCTCACCGGCAACGAGGCCCGCGGCCTGGAACTGCTCGCCGAGAACCGGAACCTCTTCGACGAGGTCGACTCCCCGCTGGACCAGCTCGGCTTCCTCACCGGCGTGGAGGTCCTCCTCCAGCGCGTCGAGGCCCTCGGCCACGGTGAACTGCCCGCCGCCGGATATGCGGGCCGCACCTGGACCGTGGCCGGGCTGCGCGCCGAGGTGCGCGGCCGCGCCGACGACCTCGCCGCCCGCTTCGACGTCCGCAACGGCACGGCGACCCACGCCGACCGCCGCCGGGCCCGCCTCGACCGGGCCCCGCTGCTGGACCGGCTCGAACTGACCCTGCGCACGCGGGAGCTGGACGAAGTGGCCCAGGCCGCCCCGGTAGCGGCGCCCACCACCCCCGCGGCGCCCGCCGTCCCCGAGTCCCTGACCGAACTCATCCTCCGGGCCCGGGAGTTGGACGAGGTGGGGCACCCGGAGGCGCAGACCTGCTGGGCGCGTCTGCGCACACTCGTCGCCGCATCCGGCTACAGCCACCCCGACGACCCGGCCGTGGGCCCGCTCGTCCGCCTGCGCGCGGACCTGCTGGCCGAGGAAGCCCACCGGGCGGGCGGCAAGGAGGAGTACGCCGACTCCGCCGCCCTCCACGAGGAGGCCGCGGCCCTGTACGACGCCGCCGGTGAACCGGCCGACGCCGCCGTCTCCCGCGCCTGCGCGCTGCTCGCCACGGCGGAGATACCCCCGCAGGGCGAGGACGCCGCCGACGTGCGGGTCGCCGGGCTGACCGACGCCCACGCCGCCATGGTCCGGCTGCACGAGGAGACGCCCGGCCTCGCGCCCTACCAGGAGGCGCGACTGCTGCGGCTGCGGGCCACCACGCTCGCCGTACGCCTGCAGACGTCCGGGAACGAGGAGCACATCGCGCCGGTCCACGCCGAGATCGACCTGCTGCACGACTTCGCCACCCGGCACGAGCTCACCGGGCAGATCTCCGGGGCGCTGCTGCTGCGGGCCAGCACCTACGCCGTCTCCGGCGACCTGCCCACCGCGGTCTCCGAGATCGACGCCCTCCTCGACCGGCTGAAGGAGCACGGCCCCGCCTGGCACCTGCCCCGGACGCTCGGGCTGCGCGGCCGGCTCCAGCTCGGCCTCCGGGACGCCGAGGCCGCGTACACGGACCTGAGCGAGGCCCTGCGGCTGGCCGCCGACTGGCCGGCCGACACCGTCGACACCACCCGCCTCCACGGCGACCTGGCCGAGACCTGCATGCGCCTGGGCCGCCCCGAAGAGGCCCTGCGCCATCTGACGCGCTCCGCCGAGGCGGACCTGCGCCGCGGCAGCCGGACGGACGCGTTCTGCTCCTACAGCAACGCGGCCCAACTCAGCCTGGACCTGGGCCGCGTGGAGGACTGCATCGCGCTGCTCGACTCCCTGCTGATCGAACCGGACGTGGTCTCGGGCGAGTTGGACGACCGGCTCGTCGCCCAGCTGCGGCTGACCCGCGCCCGCGCGCTGCGCACGGGGGAGGACCTCAAGGCCGCCACCGCCGAGTTCGTCGCCCTCGCGGCCGAGTCGGCGGGCTGGGACGACGACCCGGGCAGCCACGCCATGATCGCCGCGGAGACGGCCGTACTCCTCGGCGAGTCCGGCGAGTTCGACCGGGCCCGCGCTGCCGTGGACCAGGCCCTCGCCGCGCACGCCAAGGAGCCGCGCTACGAGATGCTCAGCAACTGCCTGCGCGAACTGGCCCGCCTCCAGGCCCAGCAGCAGGGCCCCGACGGTCTCGCCGACGCCCGCGCCTTCCTCGCCGACGCCGGACGGGTCGCCGACGAGGCCCGCGCCGCCGCGTACGAGGCCCACGGCCGCTCCCTGGACAGCGCCCTGGCCTATGAGCACGGCCGGGTCAACGCCTACGCCGGCGAGTACGAGGACGCGCTGATCGCCCTGGACAAGACCCTCGCCCTGCTCGGCGAGCCGGGCGAGGACCAGGACCACGCCGGGGAGTGGGCCGAGTGCGTCCGCCTCGCCGGCGCCGTGGAGGGCCTCTACCTGGAACGCCCCGCCCCGGCCCTCACCCGCCTCGACGCGGCGATCACCCGCCTGACGGCCCTGGGCCACACGGAGGAGACACAGCCCCTGACGGCCTTGGCCGCCCGCCTGCGCGACGAGGCGTGACGGGGCCGGTGCCGGGGCCACCTCCGCCCCGGCACCGGAACCCCGGGGCGCGACGGACCAGCGGCCTGTTCGATCTGATCGACGATCCGACTCCCGTGCTGGCTGCGCTCGACCAGCAAGATCCCCGGGAGGTCTGAGAACGGACTGTCCGCTCCTGAGGGGTAGGAAGCCCGGGGGTCGCTGTTGGTTAGGCTGCCCGGGCCCTGGGCACGGTCGTGTTGGTGGCGGGCTGACAGCGCGAGGTCACGAATGGGTGAGGCTTTCGTGGTCCCACTGCTCCAGCAGCGTCTCCGCAGGCAGAGCGCTGCCGTCGGGCGCAAGTCGCTGGACCGGCATGTCGTGGGAGGCGCAGGCGAGCAGTTGCTCAGCGACGAGGTGAGGAACGAGCAAGGCTGTAGTGCCTGACTTCCGGTTGAAAGCTACCTGGTAGGTGGCGATGACTGATGCCTCCCAGAGGGGGAGAGGGTCGCGTTCCGGCTCGTGGTGGCGGGTGCGTGGGAGAGCGGGTGCTTTGACTGCCACCAGCTGCCACGGCGCGGTGGCGGGGCGGGCGGCTTCTTCTCGCGCCTGGCGGATCCAGTCGGCGGTGAGCTGACGGAAGGCGGTGTGAGCTTCGGGCTTCCCCTTGCGGCGGCGTCCGAAGGCGTCGCTGACGACGGTGTACACCGAGAAGTCATGATCTTCCAGGCGCTGCCAGGACCAGGTGGCTCGGCGACTCCACTCGTACCAGGCTCGCCGGAAGGTCTTCTCCGCCTCCGGTCCCAATCCGGCGAAGCCTGGATCGCCGGAGAATTGCGGCGTGGGCAGGACGCGTACGGCAGCAGCCTCCAGCAGATGGGCCGGCTGGACGAGGTTCGCGAGAGCCCGACGCTCGGCGTCGAGGACGGCGGTGAGCCGACTCTGCAGTCCGTCGGCCCACGGGGCGAGGAACGGGTAATCGGCTACTGCCTGGTTGCTCCGTATCAGGTAGGAGTGCAGTCGGCGCCAGTGTGAGAGGCGTCCATAGCGGAGATCGCGGGCGCGGTCATACGTTCCCACTCCTCGTCGTGCCCAGCCTCGTCGTCTTCCTCATCCGCGTCGCCGACGTCATCGGTGTGGGGCGGGTGGTCGCCGGTGGAGAGGGCGATGGCCGCGTCACGCTCGGACTTGATGTCATCCTCGTCCTCAGGGTCCCTGTCGAGCCAGATGGTGAGAGAGTCCACGTCGTTCACTGCCGCGCCGAGCGGCAGGATCGGGCTGTCCGTGAACAAAGCCCACCGGCAGTTCGTACAGAGCCGCTCGACGGCTTCGCCGAACGGGATGTCGAACTGGTTCACAGAAGCGGCCGACCGCAGTGCGCGGCACTCGGGGCTTCCCTGGAGCTTGCCCTTGCCTGTTGCCGAGGCGTGGCAGGTGATGGGGGTGTCCCGGGCCGACCCCAGGGGAACCTCGGGCTTGAAGATCGAGCCGAGCTTGACGTGGCGGAGCTCACCGGTATTCGAGGGCATGTCGGCAGGCTATGCGCAGGCACTGACAGTCGGCCGGGTAAATCGGTCCCCACCACTCTGGGGTGAGTTGACGCACCACGCCAGGCACACGGCCGCCAGCGCGATGGTCATGGGGACCACGTGATGAAAGCGGTCGGGCTCGAAGCATGCTCCCACGCCCGCGGAGCGTGCTGCAGGGCCTGCGCGGTCCCGCTATGTCGTGTCGTGCCACCACAGGTGTCAGAGGGTTATCGCCTGCCTCACCCCGGACGGGAGTCTGGTCCGTGACTGGTCCGGGGACAGTCCTCGTGCAGGTCGACCATCGACCTGAGGCAGTCTGTTGCTTACCCAAAGTGACTCCGGTGTCGGACTGCCCGGAGCGCAACGGCGTCTCCAGGCAACCGACTTCAGGTTCTAGAAGAACCCAAGTTTCTTTGGACTGTATGAAACTAGAACGTTCTTCGTCTGATGGTGGTGCCCGCCCCGCATCTGGCATGACCAGCAGGAATGATGCCTGGTGCGGCTTTGGCGGGGCGAGCGGCCCGTAAATGGTCCGGATCTTGATCCTCGAACCCGATGCACAGGGCCTCAGCGAAGTGCTGACGTGTTTCCGGCAGGATCGGTCCGACCCCCGCAGCCGTCCTCTGCCCGGGGTGTATCCGTGCTGTGCGGGGAATGGGCCCAGCATCACCTGGCATGTACGGGTCGCACCGGACGTTCCCCTGGGGCGCGGGCCTGCTGTGACTTCTCCCACCTGCTCTTGCCGGGGCGAGAAGCGCTTGCCTACGTTCGGTCGCATGTCCTCCCATGGCCGCGCCCTTCCAGGCGAACCGGACGAAACCGCCGCGGAAAGCAGGCCCGCGACGGACCGACCCGACCCGCTCCCGACGGTCGACCTGGACGTCGACCTGAGCTCACATGAGCTGCTCCGGCGCGCTCATGTCCTGGACGCTCTAGGCCCCGACTGGGACACCGTCGCCGTGCTGCGCGGCGAGGAAGCGGCGTATGAGCTGCTGTATTCCGGCCTCAGCGCGGAGCAGCAGCGCGTGTACGACGAGCTGGTCTCGGCCGGAGTGCTGCCTCGGAGAGGGGGCAGCGATGCTGCCGCTTGACCCGCAGGCGGACATCGGGCGGCGCGCCTGGGTGGCCTGCCCGAACTGCGACGACCGTCGCGGGTGCGCCACCTGCGAGCAGGGGCGCACCTGTTCCGAGCACTGGCGCTACCTGCTTTCCCATGTCGGCAGCCTGCTTCACCTGCAGTGCCGGTCCTGCACCCACATCTGGGCACACGAGACCCACTTCGGCGCCACCCGCTCCCGGTGGGAGCGCATGACCAGCGGCCTGCGACGAATGTGAGCACTTACCGCGGTCGGCTCGGTGAGCCGGACCGTCGGTGCCGCCGTTGGTCGTGGCCAGTGAGGCCGGACGGCGGATCGGCGCCCGCTTTCGGATGATCCCACCGCCTGTCGTCGGGAGCGGCAGGCCGCCTTGCCCGAGGATCGCGTCCGGCGGGCATCCCTGCCTGCCGTTCGTCCGTCTCGGAGGCAGCGGTGCACATCCTGCTCCTGGCCAGTGGCTTCAACAGCCTCACCCAGCGTGTCTTCGCCGAACTGCGCGACCGTGGCCACACCGTGGCGGTGGAACTCGCCCTGCCCGGCAGCCCGTTGCCCGAAACTGTGCGACGGCACGCACCGCAGCTCATCGTGGCGCCGATGCTGAAGACGGCGATTCCCGAGGAGGTATGGACAGCGCACACCTGCCTCATCGTCCATCCGGGGCCCGTGGGCGACCGGGGACCCTCCTCCCTGGACTGGGCGATCCACGAGGGCGTCGACCAGTGGGGCGTCACCGTCCTGCAGGCCGACGGGGAGATGGACGCCGGTGACGTGTGGGCCTGTGTACCGTGCCAGGTCCCTCCGGTTCCCAAGAGCGAGCTGTACCGGGGCGAGATCGCCGACGCCGCGCTCGAGGCCGTCATGCTCGCGGTGGAGCGCTTCGCCGAGGGAACCTACGTACCACGCAAGCAGGACGCGGCACGCACGGCCGACGCCCGGCTGCGCCCCCGCCCCTACCTCGACCAGAGCGTCCGGCGCATCGACTGGGCCGAGGACACCACGCAGGACGTCCTGCGCAAGCTGAGAGCGGCGGACTCGCAGCCCGGTGTGCTGGACGTCCTGCTCGGCCGTGAGTGGTATCTGCACGGTGGTCATCCCGAGAGCGTGCTGCGCGGCCGCCCGGGCGAGCTGCTGGCCACTCGGGCCGGGGCGGTGTGCCGGGCCACCAAGGACGGAGCCGTGTGGATCCCCGAGCTGCGGCCCCGGCGCGTGCCCGGGCAGCCGCCCACGCACAAACTGCCTGCCGTGCGGGCCCTGGGCGACCTGCTGCCGCCCCTGCCCGAGCACGCCCTGCCCCTGCTGCCCGAGGTGCGGCACCGTACCTGGACGGACATCCGCTACCGGGAGGACGGGGACGTCGGGTTCCTCTCGTTCTCCTTCCCCGGCGGCGCCATGAGCACGGAGCAGTGCCGACGTCTGCTGGACGCCTACCGGGAGGCGTGCGAGCGGCCCACGTCCGTACTGGTGCTGGGCTGCGAACGGGACTTCTTCTCCAACGGGATCCACCTGGGCGTCATCGAGGCCGCGGACGACCCCGCTGCCGAGTCCTGGGCGAACATCAACGCCATCGACGATCTGGTCGAGGCGGTCCTGACGACGACCGACCGACTGGTGGTCGCGGCGGTTGCGGGCAACGCCGCGGCGGGCGGGGTGATGCTCGCCCTGGCGGCCGATGAGGTGTGGTGTCGCTCGGGCGCCGTTCTGAACCCTCACTACCGCCTGATGGGCCTGTACGGCTCGGAGTACTGGACGCACACCCTGCCGCGCAGGGTGGGTCCGGCGACGGCGGAACGGCTCATGCGTGAGGCTCTCCCGGTGAGCTCGGCGGCCGCCCTGCGCCTCGGCCTCGTCAACCGGGTGGTCGACTGCGGTCCGGACGCGTTCGCGGGGGAGGTTGACGGCCTGGCGGCCCGGCTGGCGTCACTGCCGGCGACGGCGTCAAGGATCACCGCGAAGAAGACGGAGCTGGACCGGCTGGAGAGCGTGACCCCGCTGGCCGGCTTCCGTGAGCAGGAGCTGGCCCGGATGCGCCGGACCTTCGACGACCCGGATGCCCCGTACCACTCGCTGCGTCGTGCCTTCGTCCACAAGGAGCGGCCGGCGTGCACCCCGCCGCATCTCGGTCCCGCCCGGGTCGCGCAAACCGGCCCGACCCCCTCCGCCGCGGATGTCACCGGAATGGCCCTGTATGGCGTCTCGTCACGGCCGAACGGCTGATACGAAGAGAAGCGATGGTCGAAATCTAGGCTTTCATCCCTTACCTCCCCAGGAGGCGGTCCCATGACTGAGGCGACGCCCGACACGGTCGGCGCTGCGGACGCGAGCGGAGCGGCCGCCGACGAGACACCCACGATCCACATTCTGTGGATCAACGCGGGCCTGAGCTGCGACGGTGACTCGGTCGCGTTGACGGCGGCCATGCAGCCCAGCATCGAGGAGATCGTGCTCGGTGTGCTGCCGGGCCTTCCGAAGATCGCCGTCCACTGGCCGCTCATCGACTTCGAGTGCGGTCCGGTCGGCGGCTCGGACACGTTCATCGAGTGGTTCTTCAAGGGGGAGCGGGGCGAGATCGACCCGTTCGTCCTGGTCGTCGAGGGCTCCATCCCCAATGAGGCGATCAAGCCCGAGGGCTATTGGTGCGGCTTCGGCGACAACCCGGAGACCGGCCAGCCGATCACGACCAGCGAGTGGATCGACCGGCTCGCCCCGAAGGCGCTGGCGGTCGTCGCTATCGGCACCTGCGCCACCTACGGCGGCATCCACGCCATGGCGGGCAACCCGACCGGCGCGATGGGCGTGCCCGACTACCTCGGCTGGGACTGGAAGTCCCACGCGGGCATCCCCATCGTGTGCGTCCCCGGCTGTCCGATCCAGCCGGACAACTTCTCCGAGACGCTCACCTACCTGCTCTACCAGGCGACTGGCGCCGCCCCGATGATCCCGCTGGACGACAAGCTGCGCCCGACCTGGCTGTTCGGGGCCACCGTGCACGAGGGCTGCGACCGCGCGGGCTACTACGAGCAGGGCCAGTTCGCCCTGTCGTACGACTCGCCGACATGCCTGGTCAAGCTCGGCTGCTGGGGCCCGGTCGTCAAGTGCAACGTGCCCAAGCGCGGCTGGATGAACGGGATCGGCGGCTGCCCCAACGTCGGTGGCATCTGCATCGCCTGCACCATGCCCGGCTTCCCCGACAAGTTCATGCCGTTCATGGACGAACCCCCCGGCGCCAAGGTGTCGAGCAACGCCAGCGGCGCGTACGGCGCCGTGGTCCGCAAGCTGCGGTCGATCACCGCAAAGACGGTGGACAAGGAGCCCAAGTGGCGCCAACCCGGAGACAGGATCACCACCGGATACCGCCCCCCGTGGTGAGCAATCGCCGCGGCTGACCCGCTCCCCGTTCTCGTGCATGCACCCCCCACCTGAACCTCCCGCGCAACGAAGGGCACGGCACACAGATGGCACCGACGACGAAGGCGGCCGGCGACGGCAGCGGCCTGGTGGAGATGGCCTGGGACCCGATCACCCGGATCGTGGGCAGCCTGGGCATCCACACGAAGATCGACTTCAAGCAGAAGCGAGTCGCCGAGTGCTACAGCACCTCGTCGGTCTTCCGCGGCTACAGCGTCTTCATGCGCGGCAAGGACCCCCGCGACGCCCACTTCATCACCAGCCGCATCTGCGGCATCTGCGGTGACAACCACGCCACCTGCTCGGTGTACGCGCAGAACATGGCGTACGGCGTGAAGCCCCCGCACCTCGGCGAGTGGATCATCAACCTCGGCGAGTCCGCGGAGTACATGTTCGACCACAACATCTTCCAGGAGAACCTGGTCGGGGTCGACTACTGCGAGAAGATGGTCAAGGAGACCAACCCCGGCGTCCTCGAACTCGCCGAGCGCACCGAGGCCCCGCACGCCGCGGAGCACGGCTACCGCACGATCGCCGACATCATGCGCTCGCTCAACCCCCTGGAGGGCGAGTTCTACCGCGAGGCCCTCCAGGTCAGCCGCTACACGCGCGAGATGTTCTGCCTGATGGAGGGCCGCCATGTGCACCCGTCCACGCTCTACCCGGGCGGCGTCGGAACCATCGCCTCCGTGCAGCTCTTCACGGACTACCTCAGCCGCCTGATGCGCTACGTGGAGTTCATGAAGCGCGTCGTGCCCCTCCACGACGACCTGTTCGACTTCTTCTACGAGGCGCTGCCCGGGTACGAGGAAGTGGGCCGCCGACGTGTCCTGCTCGGCTGCTGGGGCGCGCTCAACGACCCCGAGTACTGCGACTTCACCTACGCCAACATGACTGACTGGGGCCGGCGCATGTTCGTCACGCCCGGCATCGTCGTCGACGGCAAGCTCGTCACCAACGACCTCACCGAGATCAACCTCGGCATCCGCATCCTGCTGGGCAGCTCCTACTACGAGGACTGGCAGGGCCAGGAGCAGTTCGTCACCCACGACCCGCTCGGCAACCCTGTGGACCCGCGCCACCCGTGGAACCAGCACACCATCCCCACCCCGCAGAAGCGGAACTTCGACGACAAGTACAGCTGGGTCATGTCCCCGCGCTGGTTCGACGGCAAGGACCACCTCGCCCTGGACACCGGTGGTGGCCCCATCGCCCGCCTGTGGTCGACCGCCCTGTCCGGTCTCGTCGACATCGGGTACGTCAAGGCCACCGGCCACAGCGTGGTCATCAACCTGCCCCGCACCATGACCAAGCCCGAGACCACCTTCGAGTGGAAGATCCCGAAGTGGTCCAACGCGCTGGAGCGCAACCGCGCACGCACCTATTTCCAGGCGTACGCCGCCGCCGTCGCCCTGCACTGCGCGGAGAAGGGACTGGCAGAGGTCCGTGCCGGACGCACCCAGACCTGGGAGAAGTTCGAGGTTCCGGACGAGAGCATCGGTGTCGGCTTCACCGAGGCGGTCCGCGGCGTCCTCTCCCACCACATGGTGATCCGGGACGGCAAGATCGCCAACTACCACCCCTACCCGCCGACCCCCTGGAACGCCAGCGTCCGGGACACCTACGGCACGCCCGGCCCGTACGAGGACGCCGTGCAGAACACGCCCATCTTCGAGGAGAACACCCCGGAGAACTTCAAGGGCATCGACATCATGCGCGCCGTCCGCAGCTTCGACCCCTGTCTGCCCTGCGGTGTCCACATGTACGTCGGCGGCGGCAAGACGGTGAAGTCCATGCACGTGCCCACCGGCCTGAGCGGACTGGGCGGATGAGCGCGGTCAGCTCCGCGGAGCAGACCGGGCGCCGCGTCGAGGAAATCCTCGACAGGCTGGCCGAGAGCGGCGACCCGGCCGCCGCCGAGGCCGCGGAGGAACTCGTTCGCTCCCTCATGGACTTCTACGGTGCCGGCCTCGCCCGCATCCTCCACCTGCTGTCCGGCGCTCCCGGCGAGGCAGCCGCACGCCTCCTGGGCGACGACCTGGTCGCGAGCCTGCTCGTCCTGCACGACCTGCACCCCGAGGACCGCGACACCCGCATCGCGCGCGCCCTCGACGGGGTCGCGGAACACACCCTGGAGGTGGTGGCCTTCGACGAGGAGAGCGGCACCCTGACCGTGCGGGCCCGGGAGGCCGGCGGCTGCGGTTGCGGCTCCGGCACGGGTGCCCGCGAGGCCGCGGAGGCTGCGCTCGCCTGCTTCGCACCGGAGGTCAGAGCGGTCGACGTACAGACCGCCCCGGCGGGGCCGACGCTCCTCCAGATCGGCACCGCACCGACGGGGGCCCGATGACGGCGTCCCCGGCGACGCGCACGCCCGGCCTGCGGAGGTTCCTCACCGACAGGCCTCCGCAGCCCGAACGGTGTGAGTTGTGCGCCGTGGCGGTGGAGGCGGGCCACCGTCATCTCGTCGACACCGAGAAACGCGCCCTCGTCTGCGCCTGCCCTCCGTGCGCGCTGCTGATGGAACAGCCGGGCGCCGCCGCCGGCCGCTTCCGCACGGTTCCGGCCCGCTACCTCACCGACCCCGGACACCACCTCGACGAGACCGCCTGGGAGGCGCTGCAGATCCCGGTCGGCGTCGCCTTCCTCTTCCGCAACGCGGCGCTCGACCGGCTGGTCGCCCTCTACCCGAGCCCGGCCGGAGCCACCGAGAGCGAACTCGAACCGGCCACGTGGACGGACGTCCTCGGCGGCAGCCGCCTCGCCGAACTGCTCGAACCCGACGTGGAGGCGCTGCTGCTGCGCCGCACCGACGGCCGCTTCGAGTGCCACCTCGTACCGATCGACATCTGCTACGAACTCGTCGGCCGTATGCGCCTGTTGTGGCAGGGCTTCGACGGTGGAGCCGAAGCCCGCGCCGCGCTGGACGCGTTCTTCGCGGACGTCGCGCGACGCGTCCGGCCCCTGGGCGAGGTGGGTCACCCGTGACCGCGTTCTCCTTCGCCTGCACCGGCGTCCGCGCCGACCAGTACGCCGCCGGACCGACCCTCGTCTTCCGGCTGCGCGTCACCGCCGGCGACAACGCGCGCGTGCACGCCCTCGCGTTGCGCTGCCAGATCCGCATCGAACCCGCCCGCCGCGGCTACGAGCCCGCCGAGGCCGACGGCCTCGCGGACCTGTTCGGCGAGCGCTCACGCTGGGGCAGCACGCTCCAGCCGGTGCAGTTCGCCCAGGTCTCGGTCATGGTCCCGAGCTTCACCGGAGAGATCGAGACCGACCTCGTCGTGCCCTGCACCTACGACATGGACATCGCCGCCACCCGCTACCTCACCGCCCTCACCGACGGCGAAGTCCCCCTGCTGATGCTCTTCTCGGGTACGGCGTTCACCGGAACCGGCGGCTTCCAGGTGGAGCCCGTCCCGTGGGACCGCGAGGCGGCCTTCCGGATGCCCGTCACCGCCTGGCGGGAGATGGTCGAGCAGCACTTCCCCGGCTGCGGCTGGATCCGGCTGCCCCGCGACACCATGGACGCCCTCCTCGCCTACCGCTCCCGGCACGCCCTGCCCTCCTGGGAGGCGACCGTCGCGGCGCTGCTGGAGATGGGTGCCGACCCGCCCGCGCACCACCCGCTGCGCGCCCTCACCGCCACCACCGGAAGGACCGATCCGTGACCGTGACCGCGTTCGCCCCCGAGACCGAGGAGCGCCTCGCCCTCGCCCGGCAGGTGGCCGACGCCGTCCTCTTCGAGGGCTATGTGCTCTACCCGTACCGCGCCTCGGCGGCCAAGAACCGGCTGCGCTGGCAGTTCGGCGTGCTCGTGACGCCCGGCTGGGGCGCCGAGTGCGAGGAGCACGACTTCCAGCACACCGAATGCCTGATGGAACCGAAGGCGGGGGCGACCCTCTCGGTCGAGGTGCGTTTCCTGCACGCCCGACGGCGCACGGTGCAGCAGGCCCGCCCGGACGGCGGCTACGACACGGTTCCCGAACTCCGCCTCGACGACCGGGTGTTGGTGCCCTGGGACGAGGGAAGCCAGGAGCGCGTCGAGGTGGTCGCGTCGGTCGACGAACTCCTCGGCGACGGCGTCACGTACCCCTTCCGGCTCCCCGCCCGCGAGGACACCGAGCCGGTCCTGGACGAGGCCGGCCGCGCCGTCGGCCGGCTGGTCCGGCGCTGCGAGGAGATCAGCGGGAGGGTCCGGCTGTCCGCCCGCGAACTCGACGGCCCCTACCGGGTGTTGCGGCTGACCGCCGTCGTCGAGAACACGAGCGACTGGACACCGCCCGAGGGCCGCGGCGCGGACCGGGAGGCGGCGCTGCCGCACTCCCTGGTGGCCAGCCACCTCCTCATGGCCCTCAGCGCCGGATCGTTCCTCTCGATGACCGATCCCCCCGAGTGGGCGAAGGGCGCGGTCGCCGCCTGCCGCAACCTGCACACCTGGCCCGTGCTTGCCGGCGAACCCGGCCGCGCCGACCTCGTGCTGTCCTCGCCGATCATCCTGCAGGACCATCCGGCCATCGCTCCGGAGAGCCCCGGCGCGCTCTACGACGCCACCGAGATCGACGAGATCCTCGCGCTGCGCACCGCGGCCCTCACCGACGAGGAGAAACGTGAGGCCCGGGGCACCGACGAGCGGGCGGCCGCCGTGATCGAACTGGCGGACTCGATGCCGGCCGAGGTCCTGGAGCGTCTGCACGGGGCGGTGCGGAGCCTGCGCGAGGTGACCGGTCCCGGCCCCGCCGCTCCGGACGGCGGCTTCCCCGACGAATACGGGGTGACGCGGCCGGACACCCCCTGGTGGGACCCGGCGAGCGACGCGGGCTTCGACCCGGCGCAGGACCGGGTGGTCGTGGACGGCCGGTCGGTGGGCCAGGGCAGCCGCGTCGAGTTGCGTCCCGGGGCGCGGCGCACCGACGCGCAGGACATCTTCCTGCGGGGCCGCACCGCGAAGGTCGAAGCGGTGCTGCACGACGTGGACGGCGGGGTGCACCTGGCGGTCACCGTCGAGGGCGACCCGGGCGCCGACGTCCGCCGTGAGCAGGGACGGTTCCTGTACTTCCAGCCCGACGAGGTCACACCGCTGGAGGACGACGTATGAACCTTCCCCCACCGCCTGGTCCAAGGACGCTCGTGGCGGGCATCGGCAACGTCTTCCTCGGAGACGACGGCTTCGGCGTGGAGACCGCCCGCCGGCTCGCCGAGCACGACCTGCCCGGACACATCGAGGTCGTGGACATCGGGGTGCGCGGGGTGCACCTCGCCTATCAGCTGCTGGACGGCTACGACACCCTCGTTCTCGTGGACGCCACGGCGCGCGGCGAAGCCCCCGGCACGCTGTACGTGATCGAACACGACATCGGCGGGAGCCCTTCGCCCCCCGCGGCCACGCTGGACGGCCATCGGATGACCCCCGACGCCGTCCTGGCGCTGCTGGGCACCCTGTGCGCCGGGACCGGCGGCGAGCCACCACGCCGCGTCCTGGTCGTGGGATGCGAACCGGCCTCGGTGGACGAGGGCATCGGTCTCAGCCCGCCGGTGTCCGATGCCGTACCGGAGGCCGTCCGGCTGATCGAAGAGCTGCTGCGGGACGGCGAGCCGTCCGTGGCGCAGGCCTCAACCGCTGAGGCTCCGACATGAGGAGAGACGGGATGAAGAAGATCGTCATCGGTGGAGCGGCCGTCGCCGCCATGGTCGCTGTCGTCTATGAGGTACTTCCCGACCTGAGGCGCTACCTGCGCATCAGACGGATGTGAAGCGTGGCCGCCACCGGTGTGGCGCGCGGTTGCGTCGAACGGCGTACCCGCCGGCCGGCCACGGCGTGCCGGGCCGTGCGACCCGGCCGCGCGCGCCTCTAATGAAGGCCGACCGGAGGCAGCCGCGGACGGAAGGACGCACACCATGCACGAGATGTCCGTCGCGCTTGCCGTCGTCGACCAGGTGGAAGAGGCCGCCGCACGGGCCAAGGACGTCACGGCAGTGCGATCGGTACGGCTCCAGGTGGGCGAACTGGCCGGAGTCGTACCCGACGCCCTCGCCTTCTCCTTCGAACTGGCCTGCACCGGAACCCTGCTGGAAGGCGCGGAACTGATCACCGAAGCGGTGCCCGGACGAGCCCGCTGCACCCCCTGCGCACACGAATGGGCCGTCGGCATGCCGCCCCGGCTGACCTGCCCCGCGTGCGGCGGTACGCAGACCGACCTGCTCGCGGGCCGGGAACTGCAGATCGTCGACGTGCACTGGGAGGACGGCCTCGGCCCCGCGCACACGCCCACCCGCGAACCGATCTCCGAGGAGCGCTGAACCATGTGTCGTGTCGTCGACCTGCGGCAGGCCGTACTCGCGAAGAACGACGCGAGCGCCCACGAACTGCGCGCGCACCTCGCGGCTCGGGGCATCGCGCTCGTCAACCTGCTGTCCAGTCCGGGCAGCGGCAAGACCGCGCTGCTGGAGCGCGAACTGCTGCGGGCACGGGAGCGGGCCGTTCCCGTCGCGGCGCTGAGCGCCGATCTGGCCACCGAGAACGACGCGGCCCGGCTGGCGCGTTCGGGGGTCCCCGTCAAGCAGGTGCTCACCGACGGACTGTGCCATCTGGAGGCGGGGATGCTCGCCGGGCACCTGGACGGGTGGCTGCCCGACGACACCCGGCTGCTGTTCGTGGAGAACGTCGGCAACCTGGTCTGTCCGGCCTCCTACGACCTGGGGGAGACCCTGAGGGTCACCCTCGCCTCCGTGACGGAGGGCGAGGACAAGCCACTCAAGTACCCCACCGCCTTCGGCCTCGCCCACCTCGTGGTGGTCACCAAGACCGACATCGCGGGGGCCGTCGAGTTCGACGAGACGGCGTTCCGCGCGAATGTGCAGCAGGTCAACCCCGGAGTCGAGGTGATCCTGACGTCGGCACGCCGGGGACTGGGAATCGGCTCGCTGCTCGACCGGGCGCTGGCCGCCATGGACGGCACACCTGTCCACTCACCGGTCATGACCCGGCAGCCCCATCACCACACACACCCGCACACGCACCCGGAGGCCACCGGCACCATGGCCCACACCCACTCGTGAGCGGTCCGCAGGCTCCGACCGCCGTCGCCGAGAACACCCCACGACGCCGCCGGGTCACCGTCCGGGGAGTGGTACAGGGCGTGGGCTTCAGGCCCTACATCTACGGCCTTGCCACCGAACTCGCCCTGGCCGGACACGTGACCAACACCCCGGAGGGCGTCGTCGCGGAGGTCGAGGGCAGCGCCTCGGCCGTGGCCCGGTTCTGCGACCTGATCGCCGCCCAGGCACCGCCGCTGGCCCGGGTGGAGTCCGTCCACCACCGGGAGATGCCTCCCGTCGGCGGCACCGCGTTCACCATCCGCACCTCGCGCACCGGCGGACCGGCCCGCACCCTGGTCTCCCCGGATTCCGCCACCTGCCCCGACTGCCTCGCCGAGTTGACCGCCCCGGCGGACCGGCGCTACCGGCACCCGTTCGTCAACTGCACCCACTGCGGCCCGCGCTTCACGATCGTCACCGGTGTGCCGTACGACCGGGCGAACACCACCATGGCCGGGTTCGCGATGTGCGCCGACTGTGCCCGGGAGTACGAGGATCCGGCCGACCGCCGGTTCCACGCGCAGCCGGTCGCCTGCCCGGCCTGCGGGCCTCGTCTGAAGCTGGTCCTCGCCCAGGAGGCAAGGATCGGCGAGGTCGAGGGGGTGGACCCGGTCACCGAGGCCCGCGCGCTGCTGAAGCGGGGAGCGATCCTCGCCGTGAAGGGCCTGGGCGGCTACCACCTGGCCTGCGATGCCACGAACCAGGAGGCGGTCGCCCTCCTGCGTCGGCGCAAGGCGCGCGGGGACAAGCCGTTCGCCGTCATGGCCAGGACCGCGGACGACGTCCGTCACCTCGTCCGGCTGAGCCCGGCGGAACGGAACCTCCTCGAAGGCCGGGCCAGGCCGGTCGTCCTGCTGAGGCGGCGTCCGCACGCCGGCGGGGATCCTCGGCCCGCCGAGGCCGTGGCACCCGGCAGCCCCGACCTCGGCGTGATGCTGCCCTACACACCCGTGCACCACCTGCTGCTCGGTCTGCCCGGCGACCCCGACGGCCCCAGGCTGCTCGTCATGACCAGCGGTAACCTGTCGGGTGAGCCCATCGTCACCGACGACGACGAGGCGCTGGAGCGACTGGCGCACCTGGCCGACGCCTGGCTCACGCACGACCGGCCGATCCACGTCCCGTGCGACGACTCCGTGGTCCGCGTCTGCGACGGGGAGCCACTGGTGATCCGCCGCTCGCGCGGCTACGCCCCGCTGCCGGTCTCCCTGCCGCTGCCCGTGCGGCCGGCCCTCGCCGTCGGCGGAGACCTGAAGAACGCCTTCTGTCTCGGGGCGGGCCGTCAGGCCTGGCTGTCGGCGCACATCGGCGACATGGACGACGTGGGCACACAGCGGGTCTTCGAGCGCGCGGTGGCACAGTTGGAGTCCATCACGGGAGTGCGGCCCGAGGCCCTGGTCTCCGACCGGCATCCCGGCTACCGCTCCGCCGGATGGGCCGACCGGAACGCGGCGCACCGGCCCGTCGTACGCGTCCAGCACCATCACGCGCACATCGCCGCCGCCATGGCCGAGCACGGACTGGACGGCACCCGGCCGGTGATCGGCGTCGCCTTCGACGGCACCGGCCACGGCGACGACGGCGCCGTGTGGGGCGGGGAGTTCCTGCTCGCGGACTACGACCGCTTCACCCGGTTCGGACATCTCGCGTATGTTCCCCTGCCCGGTGGTGACGCCGCGGTGCGTCGGCCGTACCGCATGGCGCTGGCCCATCTGAGGGCGGCCGGGATCGCCTGGTCCGACGACCTCGCCTGTACGACCGCCTGCCCGCCCGACGAACTCCACCTACTGGCACGCCAGTTGGAGCGCGACCTGAACTGTGTCCCCACGTCGAGCATGGGCCGCCTCTTCGACGCCGTGTCCTCTCTCGTCGGGGTGTGCCATCGAGCCGGATACGAGGCACAGGCCGCCGTCGAACTGGAGCGAGCGGCTCTGCACGCACCCGCCGACGACACCACCGCGTACGCCTTCGCGCTGCACGCGTCGGAGGAGAACCGCGACGGCGCCGTACGGGCCGATCCGGCACCCGTACTCGCGGCGATCGTCGGCGACCTGCGCGTGGGTGTCGAGCCGGCCCTGGTCGCCGCGCGCTTCCACCGGGGTGTGACCGGCCTGGTGCACCGGATGTGCGCGCGGGCGCGAGAGCGGCACGGGCTGGACACGGTCGCCCTGACGGGAGGCGTGTTCGCCAACACGCTGCTCTCCTCGGCCTGTGCCGCCACCCTGCGCGAGGACGGCTTCACGGTCCTGCGGCACCACTTGGTGCCGCCCAACGACGGTGGCCTGGCGCTGGGCCAACTGATGGTGGCTGCCCGCGCCACTCCCACTCTCACCCCCACCGACTGAGCAGACGCGCGACCCACAGCGAGGAGAGGCTCATGTGCCTGGCCGTACCCGGCAGAGTGCTGGACATCGAGGAACGGGACGGCACCCGGATGGCCACCGTCGACTTCGGCGGCGTGGTCAAGGAGGTGTGCCTGGAGTATCTGCCCGACCTCCAGGTCGGCGAGTACGCCATCGTCCATGTCGGATTCGCCCTGCAGCGGCTGGACGAGGAGTCGGCGCGCCAGACACTCGAACTCTTCGCCGAACTCGGCCTTTTGCAGGAGGAGTTCGGCGACCCCTGGGAAACGGCGGCGGCGGAGGCGGCAGGCTCGGAACCGGTGGAAGAGGTGCAAAACTAGTGAAGTACATCGACGAGTTCCAGGACCCGGAGCTGGCACGCCGGCTCCTCGACGACATTCACGCCACGGTGACCAGGCCGTGGGCCCTGATGGAGGTGTGCGGAGGGCAGACGCACAGCATCATCCGCCACGGCATCGACCAACTCCTGCCGGAGGAGGTCGAGTTGATCCACGGACCCGGCTGTCCGGTGTGTGTGACTCCGCTGGAGGTCATCGACAAGGCTCTGGAGATCGCCTCCCGACCGGAGGTGACCTTCTGTTCCTTCGGTGACATGCTGCGTGTGCCGGGCACCGGACGGGACCTGTTCCAGGTCCGCGGAGAGGGCGGTGACGTGCGCGTCGTCTACTCACCGCTCGACGCGCTGCGGATCGCCCAGCAGAACCCGGACCGCGAGGTGGTGTTCTTCGGCATCGGCTTCGAGACGACCGCACCCCCCAACGCCATGACGGTCCATCAGGCCCGGAAGTTGGGCATCCCGAACTTCAGCATGCTGGTGTCCCATGTCCGCGTACCGCCCGCCATCGAGGCCATCATGTCGTCGCCGAGCTGCCGGGTGCAGGGCTTCCTCGCGGCCGGCCATGTCTGCAGCGTCATGGGCATGGGGGAGTACCCGGAGCTGGCGGAGCGCTTCCGGGTGCCGATCGTCGTGACGGGCTTCGAGCCACTGGACATCCTCGAAGGCGTGCGCCGTACCGTCCAGCAGCTGGAACGCGGTGAGCACACCGTCGACAACGCCTACGCCCGTGCCGTTCGCGCGGAGGGCAACCCGGCCGCCCGGGCCATGCTGGAGGACGTCTTCGAGGTCACCGACCGCGCCTGGCGCGGCATCGGGGTGATCCCACAGAGCGGCTGGCGGCTGGCACCGAAATACCGCGCCTACGACGCCGAGCAGCGCTTCTCCGTCGAGGGCATCCGCACGCAGGAGCCGGCCGAGTGCCGCAGCGGAGAGGTCCTGCAGGGACTGCTCAAGCCGCACGAGTGCGAGGCCTTCGGCACGCTGTGCACGCCTCGTACACCGCTGGGGGCCACCATGGTCTCCAGCGAGGGAGCCTGCGCCGCGTACTACCTCTACCGGCGGCTGGACATGCCCGCCACCAAGGTCCAGGAGGCGACCCCCGTTGTCTGACACCACCGATCTCCCCGTCCCCGCCCTGGACGTCGAGGCGTGGACGTGTCCGGCGCCGCTGCGGGACCGGCCGCGTGTCGTCATGGGTCACGGCGGCGGCGGAGTGCTCTCCGCCGAACTGGTCCAGCAGATCTTCGCTCCCGCTTTCGGGGGCGAGGTGCTCGCCCAGATGGGTGACGCCGCCGTCCTCTCCCTGGGCGGCGCCCGGCTGGCGTTCTCGACGGACTCGTACGTGGTGCGGCCGCTGTTCTTCCCCGGTGGCAGCATCGGAGACCTGGCGGTCAACGGCACCGTCAACGACCTCGCCATGAGCGGTGCCCGCGCCGCCTACCTCTCCTGCGGATTCATCCTGGAGGAGGGCGTCGAGCTGGACGTGGTCACCAGGGTTTCCGAGGCGCTGGGGGCGGCCGCGCGCACCGCCGGTGTGGAGGTGGCCACCGGGGACACCAAGGTGGTGGAGGCCGGCCACGGCGACGGGATCTACATCAACACCGCGGGGATCGGTCTCGTCCCGGCGGGCGTCGATCTGCGTCCTCAGCGGGTCGTCCCCGGCGACGTCGTGATCGTCAGCGGCGCCATCGGTGTCCACGGGGTGGCGGTCATGAGCGTACGCGAGGGCCTGGAGTTCGGGGTGGAGATCAAGAGCGACTGCGCGCCGCTCGGGGGCCTGGTCGACGCCATGCTCGCCGTCACCTCTGATCTGCACGTCCTGCGCGACCCCACCCGAGGCGGCCTGGCCGCCTCACTCAATGAGATCGCGCAGGCCTCCGGCACCGGGGTGGTCATTCGGGAACGCGACGTCCCGGTCCCGCCGGCCGTGGCCAACGCCTGCGCCATTCTCGGACTGGACCCCATGTACATCGCCAACGAGGGCAAGCTCGTGGCCTTCGTCCCGCGCGAGCACGCCGAAGCGGTCCTCGCCGCGATGCGAGCCCATCCTCTGGGCGCGGACTCCGTGATCATCGGTGAGGCCGTGGAGGGGCATCCCGGCATGGTGGTGGCACGGACCGGCCTGGGCGGGACGCGGGTGGTCGATCTGCCGATCGGGGAGCAACTTCCGCGGATCTGCTGACAGGGGTGTGTCTCGCCGGGGAACCTGTCGTCCGGGCCCGATCGGAGGGTTGATCCGGTCAGCGCCCGGACGGCGGATCCTGTGGGTCCACGCCGGTCTTGGCGGCAGCGTCCTTCGTGCCGCTGGGGCGCTGCGAGCGGCCCTTGCGTCCGGTGTCGCGCCTGCCCTTCTCGTCCACGTCGCCGTACTCCTCGCCGCTTGCGTTCGGGCTCTCGACCGTGTCACCGGGGACGGACTTCGTCTCCTCGGCGGACTTCGTCCGGCCCGGACCGCGCTTGCCGGCGTGCTCGGCGCGGAAGGAGCGTTCGGCGCTCGGGTTGTCCTGCTGGCGGGTCTCGTCCACGTCGGGTGACCAGCCGTGATGTTCGATGTCCTGGTGTCGGCTGGGACCCCTTCCGTGCGGTGGCTCGGACGAACGTGGTTTCTTCGACATGGTCGGATCCGCCTTTTCAAGGTCAGTGGGGGGACACCGGTGACGACGGTCCCAAGTTACGTAAATTATCCCACTTTGCACAATCTTAGGCATTTCATGACTATTCCGGCGCTGCCGCGGAAGTCGGGCTGCCGAACCGCGACAGACGCCCTTCACGGCGATCTGAAAGAAGCCCCGTTTGCCGGTCACGGTTGTGGATCCTTTCTCTCGAGGCGGGGAGTGTTAGGCGCGAACCAGCCACGGCTGCCGCTCGGCATCGGGACTGCTGCAGGGTTGGGTGACACCTGATCTGGCTCGCTGAGAGACGGGCTGGAAGGATGTCGCAATGCCCAAGCCGTATCCGAAGGAGTTCCGCGAGGACGTCGTGCGGGTCGCGCGCAACCGCGAGCCCGGCGTCACCCTGGAGCAGGTCGCCGCTGATTTCGGCGTCCACCCGGCCTCGTTGACGAAGTGGATCCGACGTGCGGAGGCCGAGGAACGCGGTGAGCCGGGCCCGGCCGCAGATCCTGGCTCCGCAAGGAGTGAGTCGGCTGAGCTGGCCGAGGCCCGCAAGCGGATCAGGCTGCTGGAGCAGGAGAACGAGGTACTGCGCCGGGCCGCGGCGTATCTGTCGCAGGCGAATCTGCCGGCAAAATGATGTACCCGATCGTCCGCGAGCCGGCCGCCGCCGTCGCCCCTCGTCGGGTGCCGGTGGCGGTGACGTGCCGGGTGCTCGGGCTGGCCCGCCAGCCCTGCTACCGGTGGCTGAAGTCCCCGGTCACCGACGCCGAACTGACCGAGGCATACCGGGCCCACGCGCTGTTCGACGCGCACCGCGACGACCCGGAGTTCGGCCACCGCTTCCTGGTCAACCTTTCGGGGGGCGTCGTCACCTCAGGCAAGGAGTGGACGGACGGTGGCTCGGTGCACGAGGTGCACTCCCTCAAACGCCGCGCGGCTACCGCAACCCGGCCTGTGCCCATCCCGCCGCAGTTCGTACGCATGCTCCACGCGCACATCGAACGCTTCGGCGTGGCGCCGGACGGCCGCCTGTTCCGGGACCAGGTCGGCAACTACGTGGACGCAGCTGCATATGGCACAACGTGGGCGGGGGCACGGAAGTACGTCCTGACCCGTACAGAACTCGCCTCCAAGCTGGCCAAGCGGCCCTACGATCTCCGGCACGCCGGGATCTCGTTCTGGCTGTACTCCGGTGTGGACCCCGCCGAGTGCGCTCGTCGCGCGGGCCAGAGCATTGAGGTCCTCTTCCGCCACTACGCCAAGTTCCTGGACGGCGTCCGAGAGCAGGCCAACCGGCTCATCGAGCAGTCAATGCAGGAGTGGGACCGCGTCAGCCAGGGCGCGGGATCTGAAGGGTGAGTCGGGGTTTGGTCCGTGACTGGTCCGGAAGCAGTGGTCAGGAGCGGGACAACGGTGGGATGAACTGGGAGTTATGACGCAAGTCGATCCTTGTTCCTGGCCGGCCGAGGGGAAGGCGCCTGGCGGGCAAAAGTCCAGGTCAGGCGCCTTTTTTCGTGCCTCTAGAAGAAGCCCAGCTTCCGCGGCGAGTACGACACCAGCAGGTTCTTCGTCTGCTGGTAGTGCTCCAGCATCATCTTGTGCGTCTCGCGGCCGATGCCCGAGCCCTTGTAGCCGCCGAACGCCGCGTGTGCCGGGTAGGCGTGGTAGCAGTTCGTCCACACCCGGCCCGCCTGGATCGCGCGGCCCGCGCGGTACGCCGTGTTGACGTCCCGGGTCCACACGCCGGCCCCGAGGCCGTAGAGGGTGTCGTTGGCGATCTTGATGGCGTCGTCGAAGTCGTCGAAGGAGGTCACCGAGACGACCGGGCCGAAGATCTCCTCCTGGAAGATCCGCATACGGTTGTCGCCCTCGAAGATGGTCGGCTGGACGTAGTAGCCGCCCTTCAACTCCCCGTCGTGCTCGATGCGCTGACCACCCGTGAGGACCTTCGCGCCCTCCTGCCGGCCGATGTCCAGGTAGGAGAGGATCTTCTCCAGCTGGTCGTTGGACGCCTGGGCGCCGATCATCGTGTCCGTGTCGAGCGGGTGGCCGGTCTTGATCAGCTCGGTGCGGGCGACCGCGGCCTCCATGAACTCGGCGTAGTGCCCGCGCTGGACCAGCGCCCGCGACGGGCACGTGCACACCTCGCCCTGGTTGAGGGCGAACATGGTGAAGCCTTCGAGCGCCTTGTCGCGGAAGTCGTCGTCGGCCCTCCAGACGTCCTCGAAGAAGATGTTCGGGGACTTGCCGCCGAGTTCGAGGGTGACCGGGGTGATGTTCTCCGAGGCGTACTGCATGATCAGCCGGCCGGTCGTGGTCTCGCCGGTGAACGCCACCTTCGCCACCCGCGGGCTGGACGCCAGCGGCTTGCCCGCCTCCACGCCGAACCCGTTGACGATGTTCAGCACGCCCGGCGGCAGCAGGTCCGCGACCAGGCTCAGCCAGTAGTGGATGGACGCCGGGGTCTGCTCGGCCGGCTTCAGCACGACCGCGTTGCCCGCGGCGAGCGCCGGCGCGAGCTTCCAGGTCGCCATCAGGATCGGGAAGTTCCACGGGATGATCTGCGCCACCACCCCGAGCGGCTCATGGAAGTGGTACGCCACCGTGTCGTCGTCGACCTCGCCGAGCGAGCCCTCCTGCGCGCGGATCGCACCCGCGAAGTAGCGGAAGTGGTCGATCGCCAGGGGGATGTCGGCGGCCAGCGTCTCGCGCACCGGCTTGCCGTTCTCCCAGCTCTCCGCCACGGCCAGCGGTTCGAGATGGGCCTCCATACGGTCGGCGATCTTGAGCAGGATGTCGGAACGCTCGGTCACCGACGTCCGCCCCCAGGCCGGCGCCGCCGCGTGCGCCGCGTCGAGCGCCCGCTCCACGTCCTCCGCCGTGCCCCGTGCCACCTCGGTGAACGGCTGCCCGTTCACCGGCGACGGGTTCTCGAAGTACTGCCCGCGGGCCGGGGGCACGTACTCGCCGCCGATGAAGTGGTCGTAGCGTGCCTGGTAGGAGACGATCGCGCCCTCGGTGCCGGGCGCCGCGTAACGGGTCATGCTGCTCTGCCTCCCTGCGAAGCGCTGCCCGCCGTTGGGCAGCTCTCGGCGCGAGGCTAGGCAAGCGGACGTTGCAACTACGTTGCCGCCGGCCGCCGCCAGGCGAGCTCGGACTCCAGGGCCGCGAGCCGGGCCCGCACCGCCGCCGTCGGCCGCGCCGCCGCCAGTGCCCGCCATACGTCGAAGTCGTCCTCGCCCCAGGGCGTGTGCACCCAGTCCGCCAGCAGGTCGGGGTCGCAGCGGGCGATCAGCGCCGCACGGAGCCCGTCGGCGAGCCGCTCCCGCAGCCGCACCACCGCCGGGGCCTGAGAGGAGGGCAGCAGCGGACCGGAGTACGCCGTCGCCGCGGCCGTCACCGCGCCGGTCTCCAGCCGCCGCTCCACCACGGCCACGTCCGACTCGACCGGCACCGTGAGCCGGTACGGGCGTGACTCCAGCAGCCCCGGCCCGAGCACCCGGCGCAGCCGCGCCAGTTCGGCCCGGAGCGTCACCGGCGTCACCGACTCGTCCTCGTACAGCGCGCACAGCAGCTCGTCGCCGGTCAGCCCCTCCGGATGGCGGGACAGCAGCACGAGGAGCTCGCTGTGCCGGCGGCTGAGCCGGACCGAGCGCCCGCCGACCAGCAGCCGCGCCTCGTCCCGGCCCAGCGCGCTGAGCTCCGCCAGGTCGGTGGCCGGCATCTCCGGCGCGAGCAGCGCCAGGTGGGACTCGGCGGCCCGCGCCACCGCCTGCACGAACCCCAGGCTGTGCGGATGAGCGAGCCCGTTCCCGCCGGTGATGTCGACGGCACCGAGCACCCGGCCCGTGCGCGGATCGTGCACCGGGGCCGCCGCGCAGGTCCACGGCTGCACCTGCCGGATGAAGTGCTCGGCCGCGAACACCTGCACCGGCCGGTCCACGGCCACCGCCGTACCCGGCGCGTTCGTCCCGACCGCGGTCTCCGCCCAACGCGCACCCGGCACGAAGTTCATCCGGTCCGCCCGCCGCCGGGTCGACGCATGCCCCTCCACCCACAGCAGCCGGCCGTGCGCGTCGCACACCGCGAGCAGATGCTCGCCGTCCGCCGCGAACGTGCCCAGCAGTTCACGGAACAGCGGCATCACCCGCGCCAGCGGATGCTCGGCCCGGTAGGCACCCAGGTCGCCGTCCAGGAGCTCCACGCTCGGAGTGGCGTCCGGACCGACGCCGGCCCGCGCGGAACGCCGCCACGAGTCCGCCACCACCGGACGCACCGGCCGCGGCACGGTACCCCCCTCGGTGAACGTCTCGTGCGCCCGGCGCAGCATGCGCACGTGCTCGGCAGGGTCGGCCCCCGGCTCCAGGGCCACCCACGGATCGGTCAACTGGGCCTCCCCGACAGGCGATGCGGCTGCTGCCATCGTCACTCCCGGTACGCGCGCGGACAACCGTTTCGACCGCAGTCACTCGAACGACGTCATGGGCGAAGGACGTCACGAGCGAAGCGCGTCACGGGCCAACGCGACGTCGGCGTCATGGGACGGCCTGTTCGACCGCTCTCAGGTAGCGCCCCCAGTCCCAGTACGGCCCCGGGTCGGTGTGGTCCGTGCCCGGCACCTCGTAGTGACCGATGATGTGCGCCCGGTCGATCGGGATGCCGTGCCGGACGCAGATGTCCGCCGTGAGCGCCGCCGACTGTTCGTACAGGGCGCCGGTGAAGTACGCCGGCCGGTCCACCCACCCTTCGTGCTCGATGCCGATACTGCGCGTGTTGTACTCCCAGTTCCCCGCGTGCCAGGCGATGTCGGCCTCCCTGACGCACTGTGCGATGTTCCCGTCCCGCGAGCGGACCACGTAGTGCGCGGAGACCTTCTTCGCGGGGCTTTGGAACACGCCCAGGGTCTTGCGGTAACTGGTCTGCGTGACATGGATGATCACCAGGTCGACCGGGCGGGGCGTGCGGCGGTCCGCGGTGGTGAAGTTCGCGGAGGTCGCGGGCTGCCATTCGGCGGTGGAGTGGTCGACGGCGTGGGTCTCGGCGCCCGCCGGCGGGTCGGGCAGCAGGGCGTACGGGACGGCCGCGAGGGCGGCGCCCTTGAGTAATCGGCGTCTGCTGGGCAGAGGTCTTGCCCGTTCCATGGTCGAAGAGCCTTTCGATGGTCCGGTGTTGATCGAGACGCGGCTCAGGCGAGCAGGGTTGCGGCCGTCTCCCGGAGTCGCGCGTGCACGCCTCGGTGGGTCTCCCGCGCGGGCAGCCACTCCTTGCGGATCTTCGCCACGCACGTGTAGTTGGTGTCGCACACGTTGGCCAGCGGCGACTCGACTGCCTGGGTGGCGAACTGGTACGCGTCCAGCTCGCTGAACCCGTAGTCCCGCACCAGCCACCGCACCAGGTCGAGCTGGGATATTCGGAACGCGTCCTCCAGCGGGCGTGCCGACCCCGTCGAGATGATGTGGGTGTCCGACTCGATGCGCGGCCAGGGTGTGGCGAGACCCTTCAACAACTCGACGATCACCACCGTGTTCATCGCGCACTCGACGGCGACCCCGCAGGTCTCGCCCTCGCCCTGCCGGGCGTGCCCGTCGCCGAGGCTGAGCAGCGCGCCCTCCACGTTGACCCCGAGATAGCAGGTGACGCCGGCCCGCATCTCCGGTGTGTCCATGTTCCCGCCGTGCGCGTCGGGCACCAGCGCCGAGCGGACCTCCAGATTGGCCGGAGCCACGCCCACCGTGCCGTGCATCGGGTCCATGGGCAGCTCGACCTCGATGTCGCTGTCGCGCGCCCGGAACAACGCCGTGCGACGTGTCCGGTCCAGCTGCCAGATCCACACCGTCTCGGGGAGCGGCGGTTGGAGGGTGGCCGTGGTGTGCGTGGAGGTGAGCGCGCCGAACAGGGGGACCGTGGTGGAGGCGGCCCAGTCCCTTGCCGGTTCGATCGACACTAAGTGCACGGCGACCGTGTCGCCCGGCTCGGCGCCCTCGATGTGGAAGGGGCCGGTCTGCGGATTCAGGAACGGGAACTCGCACACCTCGGACACCAGGTCCTTCTCGGACCGTACCCGGCCGGCGAAGCAGTCCTCGGTGTACAGGTCGAGGACCGTACCGGGCGCGATCCGCGCCACGGGTGGGACGCCGCCGAACGTCCAGGCGTACTCGCCCGGTTCGGGTCGGACGGTGAGGATCCTGGGCTCGCTCATTGCTGCACTGCTCCGTTCTGCTCAGGGCCCGCTGTCATGGCGGGTGCGCCTCGCGTGAATCAAGGTACGGCGCGGGCGGGGTGGGCAGAAGGGCGCGGTGGGTTTCGGTGGACGACGCCTGATCTGTGGATATCTTGATCACCCACAGGGGTGAAGTGGGCCTCAATTCAAGGCTCTTCGGACAATGGCCGCCCGTGGGATCAGGCCTGTTCGGCCAGGGAGCGCCCGTGGAATCAAGCCCGTTGCGCCACCGAGGCCGGGTCGTCCAGCACCCCGCGCACCACCGAGTGCGCGGCACCCAGCAGCGGTCCCTCGGGACCGAGCCGCGACACCGACACCGGACAGGCGGGGCCCGCGGTACGCCGGTCCAGCTCGGCCTCCAGCGCGGGCAGCAGCCAGGGCGCGAGCCCCGACAGCGCGCCGCCGAGCACGACGCTCTCCGGGTCCAGCAGGTTCACCGCCCCCGTCAGCGCCACACCGAGCGCCGCCCCCGCCTCGCGCAGCGCACGCCGTACGGCCTCGTCACCGTCGGCGGCCCGGCCCGCGAGGAGCCCGACCCGGTCCTCGCCCGGTTCGAGCCCGGCGGCCCGCAGCACCGCCTCCTCACCGGCGTACTGCTCCAGACACCCGCGCCCCCCGCACGGACACAGCGGACCCTCCGGCTGCACCGGCACATGCCCCAGCTCGCCCGCGAAGCCGCGGGTCCCGCGCAGCAGACCTCCGGCGACGACGAGCGCCGCACCGATACCGATCTCCGCCGACACATGGAGGAAGTCGTGCGGCGTGGCGTCCCCGAGCCACAGCTCCGCGAGCGCGCCGAAGTTCGCCTCGTTGTCCACGGTCAGCGGGTATGTGGAGGGCAGCAGGGCGCCGAGGTCGATGTCGTGCCAGTCGAGGTTCGGGGCGCGCACGACGGTGCGGGCGTCGCGGGCGACCAGCCCCGGCACGGCCACCGCCAGCCCCGCCGGCCACAGCCCCTCGTCCTGCGCGTCGGCGACGACCCGGTGCACCAGCTCGGTCAGTTCCTCGATCACGGGTCCGGGGGCACGGCCGCGGTTCGCCACGTGCCGCTCGGCCCGGGCCCGCACTCTTCCGCGCAGGTCGACCGCACAGACCGCGAGATGGTCGACGCCGATCTCGGCGCCGATCCCGGCGGGGCCGTGCCCGCTGACGGCGAGGGCGGACCCGGGGCGGCCCACCCGGCCCGGCCGCTCGGGTCCGAGCTCCTCCAGCAGGCCGGAGCGTATGAGCTCGTCGACGAGGCTGGACACGGCGGCGCGGGTCAGCCCGATCCGGGAGGCGACCGCGGCACGGGACAGCGGGCCCTCGGCGCTGACCGCGTGAAGCACCCGGGCCAGGTTGCGGCGCCGCATGCCCTGCTGGGTGTCGGGCAGCGCGCGCCCCGGACCGGCCGCGTGGGTGTCGTGCAGCGGTGCGGTCATGCCTCCCTCAGTCCCTCAGTCCCTCAGTCCCTCAGTGACTCAGTCCTCGGTCATCGGTGTGCTGCTCAATGACCGCCCGCCAGCAGCGGAGCCGCGTCGGAGAGTACCCCGGAGATCCTCGCCATCGTCGCCTCGTCCCGCTCCACGGCCTCCAGCACCGGACCGGCGGTGGTGTTCCAGCGCCGGGCGACCGCGGCCGGGTCCTCGCCGGTCAGCAGGCCGGCGGCCTGCGCGGCGGCGCCGAGCGCGACCAGCTCCTTGGCCTCCGGGATCTGCACGGGACGCCCCGACAGCCGTCGTACGGTCTCCTGCCAGGCCCGGCCCCGGGCGCCGCCGCCGATCAGCAGCAGCGGCGTCGAACGGTCCGCGTCCTCGTCCAGGACCAGGTCGAGCGCGCCGAGGAGCGCGTGCACGGCACCGTCGTAGGCGGCCTGGAGCAGCTGGCCGCCGGTGGTGTCGTGGCGCAGACCGTGCAGCAGGCCCGAGGCGTTCGGCAGGTTCGGGGTGCGCTCGCCGTCCAGGTACGGCAGGAGCGTGACGTCGGAGGTGGGCTCCACGGCCTCGCGGTCCAGGCCGAGGAGGGCGGCGACGCGGTCGACGGCGAGGGTGCAGTTCAGGGTGCAGGCCAGCGGCAGCCAGTCGCCGTGTGCGTCGGCGAAGCCGGCCACTGTGCCGGTCGGATCGGCGGGGCGCCGCTTGGACACCGCGTACACCACGCCCGAGGTGCCCAGGCTCAGTACCGGGGTGCCGGGGCGCAGGCCGAGGCCCAGGGCTGCGGCCGCGTTGTCGCCGGTGCCGGGGGCGACCAGGGTGCCCTTGGAGAACGGCAGGTCATGGCTGTCGCGCACGGTGCCCGCCACCTCGCCGGGGCGGACCACGCGCGGGAGGAGCGCCGGGTCGAGGCCCACGTGGGCGAGGATCTCGGTGTCGTACGACTCGGTCGCCGACGCCCACCAGCCCGTGCCGGAGGCGTCGCCGCGGTCGGTCGTGCCCTGGCCGGTGAGGCGCTCGGTGAGGTAGTCGTGCGGGAGGCGCACCGACTTCGTCGCGCGGATCGCGTCCGGTTCGTGCTCGGCCAGCCAGGCCCACTTCGTGACCGTGAAGGACGCGCCCGGCACGCTGCCGGTGCGCTCCGCCCAGGCCTTGGGACCGCCCAGCTCCTCGATCAGCCGCGCGGCCTGCGGCGCCGAGCGGACGTCGTTCCACAGCAGGGCCGGGCGCACCGGCTCGCCCCGCTCGTCCAGCGTGACCAGGCCGTGCTGCTGGCCGCCGATCGACACCGCCGCGGCCTCGTGCGCGGCGTCGCCGCACTGGCGCAGCGCCTCGCCCAGGGCGTCCCACCACTGACGCGGGTCGCTCTCGCGGCCGGCGCCGGACGACACGGTGTGCGGCGCCTGACCGCTCGCGACCACCCGGCCGGTCGACGCGTCGACGACCAGCGCCTTGGTGGACTGCGTGGACGTGTCCACGCCGACGACGAGCGGACCCTCGGCAGCTGACATCGGGTTTCTCCCTCATGTGCGGCGTGTCTCCCTCTGGAGACATCTTGTCTCTTCCCTGAGACGCGTGTGCATACTAATTTGTAAACCGCCATGACGAAATAGTCGTGGAGAGCAGTCGTCAGCGAGTAGGAGCCGCGGCATGAACTACCAGCCCACCCCCGAGGACAGGTTCACCTTCGGCCTGTGGACCGTCGGCTGGCAGGGAAGGGACCCGTTCGGCGACGCCACGCGGCGTGCCCTGGACCCTGTCGAGACCGTGCAGCGCCTGGCCGAGCTCGGCGCCCACGGTGTGACCTTCCACGACGACGACCTGATCCCCTTCGGGTCCTCGGACAGCGAGCGCGAGGGTCACATCAAGCGCTTCCGGGAGGCCCTCGACGCCACCGGCATGAAGGTGCCGATGGCCACCACCAACCTCTTCACGCATCCGGTCTTCAAGGACGGCGGCTTCACCGCGAACGACCGTGACGTGCGCCGTTACGCGCTGCGCAAGGTCATCCGCAACATCGACCTGGCGGTCGAGCTCGGTGCCGAGACCTACGTCGCCTGGGGCGGCCGCGAGGGTGCCGAGTCCGGCGCCGCCAAGGACGTCCGCGTGGCCCTGGACCGCATGAAGGAGGCCTTCGACCTCCTCGGTGAGTACGTGACCGAGCAGGGCTACAACCTGAAGTTCGCCATCGAGCCCAAGCCGAACGAGCCCCGCGGCGACATCCTGCTCCCGACCGTCGGCCACGCGCTGGCGTTCATCGAGCGCCTGGAGCGCCCCGAGCTCTACGGAGTCAACCCCGAGGTCGGCCACGAGCAGATGGCCGGGCTGAACTTCCCGCACGGCATCGCGCAGGCCCTGTGGGCGGGCAAGCTCTTCCACATCGACCTCAACGGCCAGTCCGGCATCAAGTACGACCAGGACCTCCGCTTCGGCGCGGGCGACCTGCGTGCCGCCTTCTGGCTGGTCGACCTCCTGGAGAGCGCCGGTTACGCGGGCCCGAAGCACTTCGACTTCAAGCCGCCGCGCACCGAGGACCTCGACGGCGTCTGGGCGTCGGCGGCGGGCTGCATGCGCAACTACCTGATCCTCAAGGAGCGTTCGGCCGCCTTCCGTGCCGACCCGGCGGTCCAGGAGGCGCTGCGTGCCGCGCGTCTGGACGAGCTGGCGCAGCCCACGGCGGCGGACGGCCTGAAGTCGCTGCTCGCCGACCGCACCGCGTTCGAGGAGTTCGACGTGGACGCGGCCGCCGCGCGCGGTATGGCCTTCGAGCAGCTCGACCAGCTGGCGATGGACCACCTGCTGGGTGCGCGCGGCTGACCCGTGCGCGTGCGCACGTCATGAACGCACGCGCGCGTGGACCCGCGGCGCATCTGCCGCCGCCGGTTTTGTCAGGCACGCGCGCGTGTAGGGGCGGTCGGCCTCCGCACGGAATACTCCGGAATCATGCCGTCCATGGCATGAGTCGGTATCAACTTCCGTGCGGGGGTCGCGCCCTGCCCGCTTCGCGGCGACTCTGGACGGTATGGCCATGCCGCCCGTACCGCCTCAGCCGCCCGGGCCGCCGGGTGGCACTCCGCCGTCCGGCGGCGGTTTCGGACCGCCTCCTGAGGGCTTCGGCCCCGGGTCAGGAGGGGGCTACGGGCCACCCGGAGGGTACGGCCCTCCTCCCGGAGGCAACGGCCCGCCCTCCTACGGGGGATGGCAGCCGCCTCCGCCGGACCCGCCCGAGGGCCCGGGCGGGCGGCGCGGTCCGGGACGCAACCCGCTGTTCATCCTGCTCGGCGTGCTCGCGGTGGGCGCCGCCGTGGCCGCCGTCGTCCTGATGGGGGCCGGAGGGGACGACTCGCCCGACGACAAGCCCACTGCCAGCGCGAGCAGTTCACCCCGCCCCACGCTGAGCCTGCCGAGCGAACTGCCCAGCAAGCTCCCCAGCGAGGTGCCCACGCGGCTGCCGTCGCAGTTCCCGACCGAGCTGCCGAGCGAGTTCCCCAGTGGTCTGGAGTCGCTGATCCCGTCCCTGGCGGCCGACGAGGTGCCGTACTACCTGCTCCAGGCGGGCGACTGCTTCGACACCGACGCCGCCCGGCCCGGACAGGCCGCCAAGCGCTCCTGCCGGGAGCCGCATGACGCCGAGGTCGTGAAAGTGACGGAGCTGGAAGGCGACTACGCGAGCGACAGCGCCCTGAAGAAGGCCGCCTCGGACCTGTGCGAGCAGATCCTGGACAGCAAGGCGGAGAGCCAGCCCGAGGACACCGTGCGCGGCACCCTCGTGCAGTACCCGGACACCACCGGCTACCGGGTCGGCATCGACGACGTCGCGTGCAGCCTGGCTGCCGACACGGGTGTCGGCAGCCGAAAGCTCACGCAACCCTTGACGTGATCAGATCCCGCGCGGCAGCCGCACGTACGTCACCGTCGTCTCCACACCGCTGTCGACCAGCCGGCCCTGCGCGTCGAACGCGCCCGCGCCGTCGGTCATCCCGAAGTCGTTGTCGTTGATCAGGGCGAGCGTGTCGTGGTCCACGCGCGCGATCCCCTCGATCTTCCCGGGCACCCCGTGGACGGTCCCCAGGTCGACGACGAGACGCTTGCCGAGCACCGGCACCCCCGCGGCGGCCGGGTCGTCGAGCTGCTCCAGCGACGGGGACGTCGTGTCGTCGTCCCAGGCGCCGCCGAGGATGTCCGCGTCCCGCTCCAGGCGCACGAGTTGGAGCCGCGCGGCTTTGTCGGTGCGCTCCTCGACCAGCAGCCGGTCGCCGCCGACGGCGACCACCGAGGAGATCTTCAGCTCCGAGGTGTCGTCCTCGCTCGGGTCGACGACGTTCACGGGGTCGAACCGGTACGCGTACTCGGCCGTGACGGCCTTCTTCTTCGGCGAGAACCGCAGCAGCCGGGTCGTGCGCGACGCCTCTCCCGCGGCGGTGTCCGGCAGCGACAGCGGGCTCTGCACCGCAATCACCAGGTCGCCGCACGGGAGTTGGGCGAGCCCCTCGAAACCGCGGTTGATCTTCCGGTGCAGCAGCACGGAGGGCAGCGCCTCGACCACCGGGTAGTCGGTGCCGGTGAGGTTCAGCCCTTGGGGCACGTACCGGGTGAGCACCTTCCCGCGCGCGGAGACGTGCACGAGACTCGGCCCGTACTCGTCCACGAGCCAGAAACTCCCGTCCGCGGCCCGCACGACGCCCTCGGTGTCCAGCCCGTTCGGGTCGTACGCCAGCCGCGTCCGGGCGTCATAGGTGTACGGCGCCTCGTCGCGCCCTTCCTGGTCGGGCAACCCGGTGACGGGCTTGCCGAACGAGGTCGTGATCGGGATCGCGTCCAGCACCTCGACGGTGTCCCCGGACACCTTGATCCGCACGATCGCCGGGTCGAAGGCCGGCACGGGGAACGTGCGGCGCTTCTTGCCGTCGATCTTGATCTGGCCGTTGGGGCCGCGGTCGGTGACCGTCCAGAACTCACCTCTGCGGCCTGCCGGGTAGAGGTCGCTGCCGATGCCGCCGAGGTCCACGCCCCGGTCGTCGTCCACCGTGCCGGGCAGCAGCGTGTTGCTGAAGGTGCCCAGCGGGATGTCCCCGAGAGTCGCGGTACGCGTCACGTGCGCCGCCTCGGGCGCGGCACCCTCGGCGGGGGCGGCCGCCACGAGCGCGGCCAGCACGGCGAGGGGCACGCCCGCCGCGACGGAACGGTGGACGCGGCGCCGGCCGGTGGCATGCGGGGACATCAGGCCTCCTGTGAACAAGTGTGCTGACAGCGGCCAGATTTGGGCCCCGCGCGGAACGCCGTACGACGGCCGGGTGAACGGGGTGTGGCGGGGGCTCGTCGAGCTCGCGTGCGGCACTTCGACGAGCCCCGGATGTCAGCCGGTGCTGGCGGCCTCCTCCGCCGAAACCAGCGCCGTCGCAGGGTCGTTGGCCGGCGCGCCCGCGGGCACCCAGCGTCCCCGTTCCTCCCGGTACGGCCACCAGCGGCCGTCGCGACCCAGGCGCAGCTGACTCCGGGTGTCGGCGACGGTCCAACGACAGCCCCGCGCGGACAGCGACGGACGTTCGTCCTCGTCCCATGCCGCGTCGAGGACGGCACGCGCGCGTGCGAGCTCCTCGCCCTCGACCGTGCGCTCCTCCTCCAGCACCGACAACGCGGCCACTCCGCCGTACCGCCACGCGCGCACGGCCGTCTCCAGCTCCTGCGCGTCCCGCCCCGACCCCGCGGCCAACCGCTCGGCCACGGCCCCGCCGGGGTCGCCGAGCGCGAGCCGGACCGCGTCCTGCCCGATCGTCAACTCCTCCTCCGCGGCTCCCTGTCCACGCAACGCCTCGATCAGCAGCCGGTGCGCCTCCGCGGCGGTCCGGGCCGCGAGGTACTCCAACGCGGCCGGGTCGACGTCGGGCGGGGCCGATGTCCCGGTGTCCAGGGACGGCGGTATGCCCGGTTCCTCGGGCAGTTCCGGCAGCGCCGGGAGCGGCGGCAGGATGTCCCCGGCCGCGAACGCCTCCGCCGCGTCCACGCCCTCCTGACGGGCCGGCGCCTCGACCGACGCGGGCGCTGCGGTACGGGCCTGGAGGTCGTCCAGCACGGCCTGTTCGGAGCGTCCGCGCATCAACAGCAGGACGAAGGGGTCCTGGTCCAAGAGGCGTGCCACCTGGTAGCAGAGCGCCGCCGTGTGTCCGCAGTGGTCCCAGGCGCCGCAGTCGCACTCCGGCTCCAGATCGCCCAGGCCCGGCAGCAGGTCGACGCCCGCGGACTCCGCGTCCTCGACCAGGTGCGGAGGCATCTCGCGGTCCAGAAGTGCCGCGATGTGCCCGGCCCGCTCCAGGGCCATCTCCAGGAAGCGGTCCCACTGTTCGCCCGACAGCTGCTCCAGCAGCACGTCCGCCCGGTGCGGGGTGCGGTCGCGGTCCTGGACGACGGCCGTGATCCGGCCCGGCCGCACCGACACCGCGCCGACGGCCCCCGCGCGCGCGAGCGCGCGTCCGGTCTTCACCTGCCGTGTGTCCAGCGCGGTGTCCTCCAGCGCCTTCAGCCAGGCCTGTCCCCACCAGGTCTGGGCGAAGCCCCGCCCCTGCGCGGGCGGGAACGCGGCGAACGTCCGCTCCGTCGTTCCGTCGTACGAGTTTGTCTCGTCGTACGGGTTCGTCTCGTCGTAGGTGGTCATCGCGCGCCCCCTCGCAGTTCGACCAGGTCGGCCAGCTCGGCGTCCGTCAGCTCCGTGAGTCCCGCCTCGCCGGCGCCGAGCACCGCGTCGGCCAACTCCCGCTTGCGGCTGAGCATGTCGGCGATGCGGTCCTCGATGGTGCCCTCGGCGATCAGCCGGTGCACCTGCACGGGCCGTTTCTGGCCGATGCGGTACGCGCGGTCGGTGGCCTGCGCCTCGACGGCGGGGTTCCACCAGCGGTCGTAGTGCACGACGTGCTCGGCCCGGGTCAGGTTCAGCCCGGTCCCGGCCGCCTTCAACGACAGCAGGAAGACCGGCACTTCACCGTCCTGGAAGCGCTGCACCATCGCCTCCCGCGCGGCGATCGGCGTCCCCCCGTGCAGGAACTGCGAGGACACCCCCCGCGCGGCGAGGTGTCGCTCGATGAGGCGGGCCATCCGCACGTACTGCGTGAAGACCAGCACGCCCGCCCCTTCGGCGAGGATCGTGTCGAGCAGCTCGTCGAGGAGCTCCAGCTTGCCGGACCGTCCGGCGATGGCCGGCTGCTCCTCCTTCAGGAACTGCGCCGGGTGGTTGCAGATCTGCTTGAGGCCGGTGAGCAGCTTCACGATCAGCCCGCGGCGCGCCATGCTGTCGGCGCCGGAGATCTCCGCCAGCGTCTCGCGCACCACCGCCTCGTACAGACCGGCCTGTTCCGCGGTGAGCGAGACGGCGCGATCGGTCTCCGTCTTCGGCGGCAGCTCCGGGGCGATCCCCGGGTCCGACTTGCGGCGGCGCAGCAGGAAGGGGCGCACGAGCCGGGAGAGCCGTTCGGCGGCGACCGGGTCCTGGCCGCCCTCCACGGCCTGCGCGTACCGGGTGCGGAAGGTGCCGAGACGGCCCAGCAGACCGGGGGTCGTCCAGTCGAGGATGGCCCACAGCTCGGACAGGTTGTTCTCCACCGGGGTGCCGGTGAGCGCCACGCGCGCGCGTGCGTCGATGGACCGCAGCTGCCGTGCCGTCGCCGAGTACGGGTTCTTCACGTGCTGGGCCTCGTCCGTCACGACCATGCCCCAGGACACGGCGGCCAGCCGGCCCGCGTCGAGCCGCATCGTGCCGTACGTGGTGAGGACGAACTCCCCGTCCGCGAGGGCGTCCAGGTCGCGGCGCGGTCCGTGGAAGCGGCGCACGGGCGTGCCGGGCGCGAACTTCTCGATCTCGCGCTGCCAGTTGCCCATCAGGGACGTCGGACACACCACGAGCGTGGGACCGGCGGCCGCGGGATCGGTCTGCCGGTGCAGATGAAGGGCGATGAGGGTGATGGTCTTGCCGAGTCCCATGTCGTCGGCGAGACAGCAGCCCAGCCCCAGGGAGGTCATCCGGGCCAGCCAGTCGAGGCCCCGCCGCTGGTAGTCGCGCAGGGTCGCCGCGAGCGCCGCGGGCTGCTCGACGGGCTCCTGCGTCCCCGGGTCCGCGAGGCGTTCCCGCAGGCTCGCCAACCACCCCGTGGGCTGTACGTCGACCCGGCGGCCGTCGACCTCCGTGGAGCCGGTCAGAGCGGCGGCCAGCGCGTCGATCGGGGTGACCTTGCGGTCCTGCCGGTCGCGGGCCCGGCGCACCTCCTGGGGATCGATGAGGACCCACTGGTCACGCAGCCGCACGACCGGGCGGTTGGCCTCGGCGAGCCGGTCCAGTTCCTCGCGCGTGAGCCGCTGCCCGCCCAGTGCGAACGACCAGTTGAACGCCAGCAGCGCGTCGGCGGACAGGAACGACGGAGTGTCGGAGAAGGCCCTGGCGGGGCCCGACTCCTCGTCCGGCGGGCCGACCACCGCGCGGGCCGTCAGCTTGCGGGCCAGCTCCTTGGGCCAGTGCACGTCGACCCCGGCGGCGCCGAGCGACCGGGCGCCCTCCGTGAGGAGGTCGGCGATCTCGTCGTCGGCGAGTTCGACGGCGTCCGGCACGGGCGCCGACAGCAGCGGCGCGAGCGGCGGCCACGCGCGCGCCGCGCGGCGCAGCGCCAGCAGCGCGTCCATCCGCGCGTGCGTGCCGAACGCGTCCTGGGCGCCGGTCCACACCGCGGCGGCGTCCGCGACCAGACCCGGATCGCTCACGCTGTGCACCTGCGGTACGGCCCGGAAGACCAGGCCCGCGCCCTCCTGCGTCGCCGTCTCCAGGCCTGGCACCTCGATCCGCAGCGACAACCGCACACCGGCGTCATGGCCCGCGGCCACATCGGCGGCCCAGGGCCGAAGTTCGGGCAGGTGCCGAGGCTCCGGCACGGCATAGGCGGGCCCGCCCGTCACGAGCGAGGCCGCGGGGGAGCGGGGCAGGGCGTCGGCCACCGCGTCCAGGAAGGCCCGCAGCAGCCGCTCGGGGTCGGGCAGGCGCAGGGAGTCGAAGTCTCCCGCCGGTTCGCCGTCCCCCAGAGGCACGGCGTGCGCCTCGGGCGGCATCGCGGCGGCGAGTGCGCGGATGCGCTCCACGTCCTCGGAGCGCAGCGGCCCCGCCCGCCATGCGTCGTGGTCGCCCTCGGACAGGCCGGGCAGCAGCAGCCCACGGGCCGCCAGTTGGAGGGCGTGCACGGCGGCGGTGCCCCAGAACACGGCCGCCCGGTGGCCGTCGGCCACGGCACGCGCGCGCGTGAGGACGGGCAGGGCCGACCGCACGGGCAGCAGCACCGCCGGCACGACCACCGCCGCCACGCCGCCCTCGCCGGGCACGACGACGCTCAGGTCCTCCACGGTCCCCGACGCGACACCGGGTGGCGCGTCGGCCTCGGGGTCCCAGAAGGCGACGCGGCCGGTACGGGCCGGGTCGCCGGGTACGAACACGGCACAGCAGCGGGCCAGTTGAGAGATCTCGGACGGTGTCGCCGCGGGAATCCTCGGCACAGGAATGCAGCACTCCTCAAATTTGACTACCGGATGCGCGATGGCCGAGGGTACAGCACCGCCAGAGGGGGCCCGGCATGACCCGGCTATGAGCCGGGTCACTTCGGCAAGCGGATGGGTATCCCCGTCTCAGGGACGTGAATCTCAGGACGGGCGTCTCAGGGGCGCATAGGGGTCGCGTCTCAGGGACGTCTCAGGGTCGTGGTGCGGAACCGTGGGGAGCGCGGGCCCGTTTTCAGGACAGAGAGCGGCAGTGGCCGCGAAGGAGGCGACACATGTCGAAGAACGCGAAGATCGCCGCAGGCGGTGTGGCGGTAGGCATCATCCTGCTGTTCTGGCTGCCGTGGTGGGCCGCGCTCCTGATCGTCCTGGGAGTCCCGGCCGCCGCGTACCTCACGCTGGACCCCTCGCAGCGGCGCAGGCTGCGCCGTGTCACACGCAAGGAGCTCGGTCGCTGAGACCCGCGGGCTACCGGGCCGCGGTGGCCGGGTGGTCCAGGGCGCAGGAGTCGACCACGTCGCCGCTCGCGGGCCGGTCCACGACCTGGTCCGCGGGCGGCGGGGTGCCTCGCTCCACCCACGCCACCAGTGCGTCGAAGGCCGTCCGGTAGCAGGGCAGGATCGGACGCAGCCGGTCCGGATAGGTGTCGTACAGCCCGTCGACGTGCGTGCCGCCCTGGACCGAGTAGTAGCGGTGGAGGCGGCCCTTCCCGCGCGCGTCGATCATGCGGGCGTACACGTCGGAGTCCGCCGCCTTGGGCAGCAGGGCGTCCAGGTCGCCGTGGAGCGTGATCAGCGGGCGTCCGATGCGACCGGTCAGCGCGACCCTGGCCACGGCACGCCGGACCGACTCGGGGCGCGACGCCAGATCGTAGGAGGCGTCCGTGGCACAGGGCGCCAGGATCTGTTCCGTGGTCGTCCCGGCCGTCGGGCCCGGGCAGTCGGGGTCGTAGGCCGGGTCGAACTCGGCGCGGTAGATCTTCTGCGTGACACCCCAGTAGGCCTTCTCGTGGTAGGGCCACAGGAACTCGGAGCCGCGCGCGAACCCCACCCGGTACAGGTCGTCGTCCGTCGCCGAACCCGTCATGCGGGCCACGGCAGTGGGCAGCGAGGTGAGCAGACCGGTGCCGTCCTCGGTCCACAGGGCGCCTTCCCAGTCCACGCCGCCGTCGTACAGCTCCGGGTGGTTCTCCAGCTGCCAGCGCGTCAGATAGCCGCCGTTGGAGATCCCGGTCATGTACGTCCGGCGCGGTGACCGCCCGTAGTGCTGGGCGACGGCGCGCTTGGCCGCGCGCGTGAGCTGGGTGGTGCGCGTGTTCCACTCGGCGACCGCGTCGCCGGGTCGGGTGCCGTCGCGGTAGAAGTCGGTGCCGTTGTTGCCCTTGTCCGTCGCGGCGTACGCGTAGCCCTGGGCGAGCACCCGGTCGGAGATCGCCTTGTCCGTCGCGTACTGCCTGCGGGTTCCCGGGGCGCCCGTGACGACCAGCCCGCCGTTCCAGTGGTCCGGCAACCGGATCACGAACTGGGCGTCATGCCGCCAGCCGTGGGTGGCGTTGAAGCGCGACGAGTCCGGGAAGTAGCCGTCGATCTGCACGCCGGGCACCCCGGACGGCGTCCGTGTCCCCTGGGCCGTGAGCCCCGCCTGGTCGGCCGGGTCGGTGTAGGGCGTACCGGCGAGCCCGGTCGTGGTCAGGTCGGCGAGGCAGGCGCTCTGCTGGAAGGCCGCGCCCGGGACGCGCGTCCGCTCCTGGTGTGCGCAGTGACCGGCCTCGACGCCCGCGCCCGCGGCGGCGGTCGGCAGGGCGAGGGCTGCGGTGAGGGCGGTCGCCACCAGGGTGGGGGCGACGACGGGAACACCTCGGGACACACGCATGACCGGCCTCCAGGACGGGACGGGGAGTCGAGAGCTGCCCCATGGTGCGAGTGCGCCGCCGGGTCATCCATGGGGTGGGACCACATGGAATGACGCCGCGGCATGGGTGTTCCGCCGCGCACCGCCCGCCAGAGTTGGATCAGCCGTCCCGGCCGCCCCCGCTCAGAGCGGCCGTACCGCCATCTTGTCGAGCGCCTCCAGCAGACCCGGCAGCTCCGGGCCGCGGCCGACCGGGAGGACCTCGCCCGGTTCCTCGTCCAGCAGGACGAAGGCGATGTCGTCGGTCCTGGCCACGAGCGACCAGCCGGGGCCGTCCGCGCGCAGCGTGCGGGCGTCCCCGGGCGCGAAGGACGACCGGACGCGGCCCAGCGGCGGCGGCGTGTCCACGTACCCGCGAGCCTCCGCGAGCACGCGCCGAATGCCCTGGTGGCCGCCGTTGCCCTCGCTCTTCTCCGAGGTCTCCGCCGTCCCCGAGGCCTCGTCGGTCCCGGCGGCGGTCGCCCCCGGCATCGGGAACTCCGCGTCATTGATCTGCTCCCGCCACAGCGACCACTGGACGGCGATCTCGTCCGCGCCCAGACGGCGCTGGGCCGGCCCCCACGTGGAGGTGTCCGGCGGCGTCAGCGGCGGGCGGTCCGCCACCTCCGGGCCGGGATCGTGCGGAGCGGGCACGCCCGGCGCGGCGACGGCCACGGCGAGCGGCCAGCCCGGCAGGGCGGCGACGACCGTGTCCTCGTCGGGAGACAGCTCGTACTCCATGCCGCAGTCCCACGACGCGATGGCGACGGCGACCAGCGAGACGTCGTCGATGACGACCGTCCAGCGGGAGCCGTCGCCGTCCTGGCCGAGCACCAAGCCGTACCCGTCGGCGAGCGGCGCGAGACCGAGCGCCGCACAGGCCTCCGGATAGTCGTCGCCCAGCACGCTCGGGAACTTCGCCGGCGTCAGCAGCACCGCCGTGAGCACATAGAGCGCATCGTCCGCGGCGGCGACGGCGTCCTCGTCCGTCCCGGCCATCCCAGCCTCCCCATCGGTTCGTCCAACGGCGCGCACCCTAGTGCGAGCGGAAGCAGCTTGTCACGACTCCCATGCACCCCGGAGCTGCAGTTTTCCGGTCGGACGGGGCGAATCGACCGCGGTTGGCCCGCCTTCAGGCCGCCGGAAGCCCCAGCAGCGCACGGGCCACGGTCTGCGGCGACTCGTCGCGCTCCCGCGCGAGCGCGATGACGGCCCGGCACGCCAGCTCGCTCACCCCGAACGACAACGCCTCCGGCGACACCCAGCCCGCCGCCTCGTCGATCTGCTCCTGGTCGTCCACCGCGCAGGCCGACACATAGGCCGCCGCGGCCTCGAACAGGTTGTGTGCGCGCTTGTCCCGGCCGTTGTCGATGTCGGCGCGCCCGGTGTTGACGAATCCGGTGAACGACTTACGCATCCTGCCCCACATGCTGACCACCTTCCCCCTGCGTGGTGTGCTGCCCTTACTGATCGTTCATCTCCTCCTACTCAACGTAGAGTTGGAGCTTCGACGGCAGAAGGGGGACGCCGCGGTGAAGCGGTTCGAGCGGCTCCGGCAGATACGGCGGATGGACCCGTACGAGGAGGCCTCGGAGATCTACCGGCTGATGGCCGCGTACGAGTTCCCCTGGGACTTCACCCGCTCCCTGGAGCTGGCCCTCTACCGCACCTACGCCGTCCCGAGCATCGGCCGGTTGCTGGCCGAGACTGCGGAGCTCACGGACCGGACGCAGAAGCGGTACGACGACACCTCGCTGCTCCTGGACGCCGTCGTCGAGCACGGCTTCGGCAGCGAGGAGGGCCGTACGGCGATCCGCCGCATCAACCAGATGCACCGCGGCTACGACATCACCGACGACGACATGCGCTACGTCCTGTGCACGTTCGTCGTGATGCCCAGACGGTGGATCGACACCTACGCGTGGCGTCGACTGTCCCGTCACGAGATCGTCGCCTCCGCCGTCCACTACCGCACCCTGGGGCGGCACATGGGCATCACGGACATCCCCGAGAGCTACGAGGAGTTCGAGGACTGCCTCGACGCCTACGAGGAGGCCCACTTCGGCTGGGACGAGGGGGCGCGGCGCGTCTCGGACGCCACGCTCGACCTGATGGCGTCCTGGTACCCGCGCCCCCTGGCGCCCCTGCTGCGCACCTCGACGCTCGCCCTCCTCGACGAACCCCTGCTGCGGGCCTTCCGCTATCCGGCTCCCGGCGCGGCGACCCGCGGGCTGGTGCGGGGCGCCGTACGCCTGCGCGGTCGCGCGGTCCGGCTGCTCCCGCCGCGCCGCGCACCGCACTTCGCCCGGCAGAACTGGGAGATCAAGGGCTACCCGGACGGCTACCGGCTGGCGGAACTGGGCACCCGCCCCGTTCCGGGCGTACGCGGATGCCCCGTACGGCATCGGGACGGCTCAGCCGTCGAGTGAGGCCAAGGTGTCCCGCAGCCAGCCGAGTTCGGCGCGGGACGTCGCGCGGGCGATCGTCAGGATCCCGCGCCGGAAGGGATCGTCCAACTCCTCGGCGCTCAGGGGCCGGTCACCCTCGTAGAAGAAGCTCGCCGGCTCCTCCAGGAACGCCAGCCTGCGCCGCAGCACGGCCGCCTGCGCGGGCGCGTCCTCCAGGTGCCGGAGGAACGCGAGCAGCGTGAACCAGCGGTTCTCGTCGGTGATGTCGGGCCGCACCGGCTCGGCGAGCCGTCGGCGCAGCTCGTGACGGCCGTCCTCGGTCAGGGTCAGCACGTGTCGCGGCGCGGCGACGGAACCGGGCTCCGTCGCGCGCTCCAGCAGCCCGGCCTTCTCCAGACGCTTGATCGCCGGGTAAAGCGTGCTCTCGGCGACCGGTTTCACGTGCCCGGTGAGCGCGGTGATGCGTTTGCGCAGCTCGTAGCCGTGCAGGGGGGCGTCGTACAGGAATCCGAGGATGGCGAGCTCCAGCATGCCCGCATTCTGCCGTACGCACGGTGTACATCGCTCAGTTGATACATCGCGCAGGGCATACATCGAGCAGCGGATACATCGTCTTCTCTATACCTCGTAACCGATGTATTGTCGTCGCTGACACCGACGAGGGAGGACGCGATGCAGCAGGCCGAGTTCGACAGCAAGGGAAGCCGTATCCGCTGGACGGAGGTGCCCGGCGAGGAACCCGCGCGCGTGTATGTGCACGGGCTGGGGGCGATGTCCTCCGTGTACCACGCCCACATCGCCGCCCGGCCCGAACTCGCGGGCAGGCGCAGCCTGTTCGTGGATCTGCCCGGGCACGGCCTCAGCGACCGGCCCGAGCACTTCGGCTACACGCTGGAGGACCATGCCGACGCCCTGGCGGAGGCACTGGACGCGGCGCAGCTCACCGGCGCCGAGGTGATCGGGCACAGCATGGGCGGCGCCGTCGCGATCGTGCTCGCCCACCGGCGGCCCGAGCTGGTCTCCCGCCTGGTGCTCACCGAGGCCAACCTGGACGCCTTCCCGCCACCGACCGCGGGCAGCAGCGGTATCGCCTCCTATGAGGAGGACGCCTTCGTCGACGGCGGCCACGCGCGCGTGCTGGAGGCGGTCGGACCGCTGTGGGCCGCGACCATGCGGCTGGCCGACCCGCGCGCCCTGCACCGCTCGGCGGTCGGGCTGCGGCGCGGTTCCGACCCCGTGATGCGCACGATCCTCGAAGGGCTCCCCGTGGACCGCGTGTACCTGCAGGGCGAGTCGAGCGGCGAACTCGAGGGCAGGGAGGGGCTGGAGGAGGCGGGCGTGCGCGTGGTGACCGTGCCCGGCGCCGGCCACAACGTCATGTTCGACAACCCCGACGCGTTCGTGGCCGCGGTCGCCGGACCGGCGTGAGAGCGGTCAGACTTCGCGCACCGCCAGCGTCAGGAACCGCGCGTCCTCGTCGACGTACGACGTCATCCGCCACCCGGAACCGGCCAGCAGGGGACGGAGGTTGGGCTCGGCGCGCAGGTCTTCCGGAGTGATCTGACGACCCTGCCGCGCCGCGAGCGCCGCCCTGCCGATCGGGTGGAACAGGGCCAGGATGCCGCCCGGGCGCACCACGCGCGCCAACTCCCGCAGGTTCTCGGCCGGATCGGGGAGGTGGGAGATCAGCCCGGCCCCGAACACCGCGTCCAGGGACCCCGAGCGCAACGGCAGCGCGGCCACGTCGGCGAGCAGCAGCTGCCCGTCGCGGTCCCGTCCCGCCCGTACGGCGGCCTGAAGCATGGCCGGGGTCAGATCGGCCCCGAGGACCGCTCCCGAGGGGCCCACGGCCGCACGCAGGGGCGTCAGGGCGCGTCCGGTGCCGCAGCCGGCGTCGAGCACGCGGTCTCCTTCGCGCAGCCCGAGCTCGGCGACCGCGGCCGCGTAGGCGGGACCGTCGTCGGGGAACCGGGCGTCCCAGTCGGCTGCCCGGGCGCCGAAGAACTCCTGGACATGTGTGTGGTCGTCGCTCATGTTCCGCATGATCCCTCACCGACAAGGGTGATGCTTCTGCGCGCACGTTCGAGCGGGACGCGATCGTTCAGGTACATCGCTGCGTCATATTCCAACAGCTTTCGAAATGCGCCCCCTTTGTGCACCCGTGCCCCCACTAGCGTCCCGGGGCCATGGGACACCTGGACCACGCAGCCCTCGGCTGGCTGACCCCCGTGCTGTCGTACGTGATGGCCTGCATCGGCGCCGCACTCGGCCTGCGCTGCACCATGCGCGCGCTCGGCGCCACCGGACGCTCGCGCCGCAACTGGCTCATCACCGCTGCCTCGGCGATCGGCACCGGCATCTGGACCATGCACTTCGTGGCCATGCTCGGTTTCAGCGTCAGCGGCACGGACATCCGCTACGACGTGCCGCTCACCATCGTGAGCCTGCTCGTCGCCATGATCGTCGTCTGTGCCGGCGTCTTCGCCGTCGGCTACAGCCGCGACCGCGCCCGCGCGCTCTTCCTCGGCGGGCTCACCACCGGACTCGGTGTCGCGAGCATGCACTACCTGGGCATGGCGGCCGTTCGTCTGCACGGTCAGGTGCACTACGACCCGGTGCTCGTCGGACTCTCCGTCCTGATCGCCGTGGTGGCCGCGACCGCCGCGCTGTGGGCGGCGCTCAACATCAAGTCGCCCGTCGCCGTCACCATCGCCTCCCTCATCATGGGCGCCGCGGTGAGCAGCATGCACTACACCGGGATGTTCGCGGTGAGTGTGCGCGTCACACCGTCCGGCGCCGCGCTGCCCGGGGCGACGGCGATGCAGTTCATCTTCCCGCTCGCCGTCGGGCTCGGGTCCTATCTGTTCCTGACCTCGGCCTTCGTCGCGCTGTCGCCCTCGACGGGAGAGCGCGAGGCTTCCGCCTCCGCCCAGCGGCCGGTCGAGCACGTCGCCGCCCACTGAGGGCCCTCCGGGCGAGCCGAACCACTCTCCGAGGCAGGAGGCCATGCGAACACCCCGTAGGACCCCCACGAGCGGCTCCGAGCCACCGTCCGCCGGCCCGGCCCGCGGCCGCCGCGCACACGCCGGACCACCGGCCGACGAAGGGCCGGACGACCCGATGGGCGTCGACCCCGACGACCCGCCCACGCGCGCGGGAGGCTGGCGGATACGCCCGCGCACCGTGCGCGCCAAGATCGTCTGCCTGCTGATGGTGCCGGTGGTCTCCCTGCTCGCCCTGTGGGCGTACGCCACCGTGACCACCGCCCAGGACGTCTCCCGGCTGCGGCAGCTGCAGCGCGTCGACTCCGAGATCCGCACCCCGGTCGCGGCGGCCGTCGCCGCCCTCCAGACCGAGCGCGCGGCCGCGGTCCGCTATGCCACCGACCCCGCCGCAGGCCGCGCCGGCGACCTCAAGGCCCTCGCGGACCGCACCGACCAAGCCGTCGCGAAACTGCGGCTCGGCGAGGACAACACCGTCGCCGACAGCGAGGAGTTGCCCGCCGGTGTGGCCCAGCGCCTCGAGACCTTCGTCAGCGGCGCCGAGGCACTGAGCTCCCTGCGCACCGCGGTCCTCGACCGCCGCGCGGGCTGGGACGAGACGTACGGGCGCTACACGCGCACGATCTCGACGGCCTTCTCCGTCGGCGGCGCCCTCACCGGCATCCAGGACGCCGAACTGGGCTCCGACGCGCGCGTGCTGCTCGAGTTCTCCCGCGCGGGCGAGGCCCTGGCCCAGGAGGACGTCGTGCTCTCCAGCGCACGGCTCGCCGGACGCCTCGACGGCACCCGGCTGCGGCTGTTCACCGGCGCCGTCGACACCCGCCGCGCCCTCACCGAGGCCGCCGTCGCCGATCTGCGCGGCTCCGAACGCGGCGCCTGGCGGGATCTTGCCGACAGCGGTGACTACGTCGCCGTCGCGACCGTCGAGGACCGGGTCCTCACCAGCCGGGCCGGCGCCTCCGCGATCAACGCGGCACCCGAGGCGACCTGGGCGAAGGCACACGCGCGCGTGCAGGACGGCATGCGGACGATCGAGTCCGACGCGGGACGTGGGGTCGCCGACCGCGCCGATCCGTTCACCCGCGGACTGCTCACCCCGGCCGGCGCGGCCGTCCTGCTCGGTCTCGTCGCCGTCGCCGCCTCCCTGGTCATCTCCGTGCGCATCGGCCGCGGTCTGGTCGTCGAGCTGGTGAGCCTGCGCAACAGCGCCCTGGAGATCGCCCGGCGCAAACTCCCCGAGGCCATGCGGAAACTGCGCGCCGGGGAGGAGATCGACATCCGTGCGGAGGCACCGTCCGGGCCGCCCTCCGAGGACGAGACGGGGCAGGTCGCCGAGGCCCTCGGCACCGTGCACCGGGCCGCGCTGCGGGCCGCCGTGGAGCGTGCCGAGCTCGCCAGCGGCATCTCCGGGGTGTTCGTCAACCTCGCCCGGCGCAGCCAGGTCCTGGTCCACCGTCAGCTGAGCCTCCTGGACAGCATGGAGCGCCGCTCCGAGGACCCGGGCGAGCTGAGCGACCTTTTCCGCCTCGACCACCTCACGACCCGGATGCGGCGGCACGCGGAGAGCCTGATCATCCTCTCCGGAGCCGCACCCGGCCGGGCCTGGCGCATGCCGGTCTCCCTGACCAATGTGGTCCGCGCTGCCGTCTCGGAAGTCGAGGACTATGCGCGCGTGGAGGTACGCCAGCTCCCCGAGGCGTCCGTGGTCGGTGGCGCCGTCGCCGACCTCACCCACCTCCTCGCCGAGATCGTCGAGAACGCCGCACAGTTCTCACCGCCGCACACGCGCGTGCGCGTCACCGGCGAACCCGTCGGCAACGGCTACGCCATCGAGGTCGAGGACCGCGGGCTCGGCATGGGCAAGGAGACCCTCACCGAGGCGAACCGCCGCATCGAGCAGTCCGAGGCGCTCGACCTCTTCGACAGCGACCGGCTCGGCCTGTTCGTGGTCAGCCGGCTGGCGGCCCGGCACGGCATCAAGGTCCACCTGCGCACCTCGCCGTACGGCGGCACCACGGCGGTGGTCCTGCTGCCGACCGCCCTGCTGCACAGCGGCGCGGAGGAACGTTCCCCCCGCAAGGCGGCCGATGTGGAACGCGAGTACGCGCGCGTGCCCAGTGCCGCCCGGCTCCAGGAGTCCGTCCACGCGCCGGCCGACCGGCCCGCACTGGTGGCCCCCGCACCACCGGCCCCGGCGGAGCACAGGGCGGCGGCGAGGGCGGAGTCCGCCAGTGACACCCCGCCCCCCGGAGTCGCCACCCTGCGTCTGCACCGCCCCCAGGAGGACCCCGAAGGACCGGACGCGACGGACGACCTCCCGCGCCGCGTCCGGCAGGCAAGCCTGGCTCCTCAGCTGCGTGCGCCGCGCACCGAGGAACCGGAACCGCGGCCCGACCCCCAGGGCGACGACCGGCGCACCCCTGAGCTCGTACGGGACCGGATGGCGGCCTACCGCGACGGCTGGGCACGCGGCGGCGGCCGCCGGCCCGGACACGGCGCCGCCCCGGATTCCCCCGCGCCAAGAGACAGCAGCGAAGGAGACCACGCATGATCCAGGACCCGGCCATGAGGGCCGCTCAGCGGTCCGGCGAACTCGACTGGCTGCTGGACGACCTGGTGCTGCGCGTCAGCGAGGTACGGCACGCCGTGGTGCTGTCCAACGACGGCCTCGCCGTGGGGGCGTCGACCGACCTGCGCCGCGAGGACGCGGAGCACCTCGCCGCGGTCGCCTCCGGCTTCCACAGCCTGGCCAAGGGCGCCGGACGCCACTTCGGCGCGGGCGGGGTGCGGCAGACGATGGTCGAGATGGACGACGGCTACCTGTTCGTGGCCGCCGCCGGCGACGGCTCCTGCCTCGCGCTCCTCACGGCCGTGACCGCCGACATCGGTCTGGTGGCCTACGAGATGGCCCGCCTGGTCAAGCGCGTCGGCGAGCACCTGTACACGGCGCCGCGGGTAGCCGCACGGCCGCCCGCCGGATGAGACGAGAAGGCGGTCCGCCCATGACGGAGGACATGACGGGCGCCCCGCGCGAGCAGGGCAGCCAGTGGTACGACGGCGAGGCCGGACCCCTCGTCCGCCCGTACGCCATGACGGGCGGACGGACCAAGCCCGGTCCCACCGGGGTGCGCTTCGACCTCATCGCCCTCGTCACGCTGGATGCGGCGGCGCCCGGCCCCGACGAGGACACCTCGCTGGGGCCGGAACACCGGGCGCTGATCGACCTGTGCCGCCCGGAGACCCAGTCCGTCGCCGAACTCGCCGCGGGCGCGGACCTGCCCCTGGGCGTGGTCCGGGTACTGCTCGGTGACCTCCTGGAACTCGGCTGCGTCACTGTCAGCCGTCCCGTGCCGCCCGCGCAGCTTCCTGACGAACGGATTCTGCGCGAGGTCATCGAAGGACTGCGAGCTCTGTAGATGAAAGTTCGAAAGCGCATGCGCACGACTCGGTCACATCGGTCTAATAGCGGTCCAACCCCTCGAAGGGGTGCCGCAGTTGTCATCATGCTGACTTCACGCACCTGCACGGCCGACCGTTGCCGGCACTCCCGAGAGAAGTGATCGATGGTCTCCGAGACTTCCGATGCCCAGGGCGGCGAGCAGGCCGCGCTGGCGTTGAAGATACTGGTCGCCGGCGGGTTCGGCGTGGGCAAGACGACCCTGGTGGGCGCGGTCAGTGAGATCAGGCCGCTGCGGACCGAGGAACTGCTCAGCGAGGCCGGTCAGCTGGTCGACGACACGGACGGCGTGGACCAGAAGGTCACGACGACGGTCGCCATGGACTTCGGCCGCATCACCATCCGCTCCGGCCTCTCCCTCTATCTCTTCGGCACCCCCGGGCAGGACCGTTTCTGGTTCCTGTGGGACGAGTTGTCGCAGGGGGCGCTCGGCGCCGTCGTCCTCGCGGACACCCGGCGGCTGGAGGACTGCTTCCCCGCGGTCGACTACTTCGAGCACCGGCACATCCCGTTCGTGGTGGCCGTCAACTGCTTCACGGGAGCCCGCACTTACGGCGCCCAGGACGTCTCCCGCGCCCTCGACCTGGACCGCGGCACCCCGGTGGTGCTGTGCGACGCCCGGGACCGCGACTCCGGGAAGGAGGTGCTGATCCGGCTCGTGGAGTACGCCGGGCGGATGCACACCGCCCGGCTCCTCGACTCGGTGGGCTGAACCCCGTGGGCGGCGCGACGAGGGGGCCGGTCGTCGCCGAGCTGGGCTCCGGCGGCCCCGCCGCGCCGAACTGACCGAAGGCCGCCGTTCTTACCTGTGCCATGCCCCGTTCTCCTTGCCCCTGACGCCGGTCGTCGGGAAGGGTGGCGAAGAACTCCTCCAGCCAGGGGGAGACGTCACACGGGGAGACGGAGACATGGCGCAGAACCAGGGACTCGGCTGGATGCTGGACGATCTGACCGAGCGGGTCGACCACGTCCGGCACGCGTTGGTGCTGTCCAACGACGGCCTGGTGGCGGGGGCCAGCACGGGTCTGCGACGCGAGGACGCCGAGCACCTCGCCGCCGTCGCGTCCGGGCTGCACAGCCTGGCCAAGGGCTCCGGACGGCACTTCGGCGCGGGCAGAGTCCGCCAGACGATGATCGAGTTCGACGACGCGGTGCTGTTCGTCACTGCGGCGGGCACCGGCAGCTGTCTGTGCGTGCTCAGCGGCGCGCAGGCCGACATCGGTCAGATCGCCTACGAGATGACGCTGCTCGTCAACCGGGTCGGCGAGCACCTCGGCGTGGACGTCCGCCAGCCCGAGCGGAGTCCGGCCGCAGACCTCTGACCTGCTGATTCATCACCCCCCGTGGAGTTATCCACAGGCCCGCTCCGAGATTCGCCCGACCGGCTACGGTTTTTGTCACGGCGAACGCACACAGCGTGAGCACCGACTCCACGGGGGAGTACGACCATGACAGGCAGCACCCTGACCAGGCCCCAGCAGCTCACTCTCACCCCGGGCCGCGCGGCGCGCGAACTGGGTCTGAAGCGGAACGAGTTCGACCTGGGCGTGCATCTCGGCCATATCCGGACCGTGCCCGACGAAGGGGGAGGGGGCCGACGGGTCCCCCGCAGCGAACTGGACCGGCTCCGCGGGGAGGACGACTTCCCCGAAGCGTTCCAGCAGCGGGTGCGGGTCGTGGGCACCACCGAGGGCGCGGACCTCATGGACATCCCCGCCGGCAGGTTCACCCGGCTGGCCCGCCTCGGTGTCGTGGCACCGGTGCGCTTCTACCTCAACAGGTACCGGGCCGTCGTCTGGCTCTATCTCGCCGAGGAACTGGAGCAGTTCGCCGCCGACGAGCGGAACACCCCGCTGCTGCACGCCCGTCGCACCCCCGAGGGGATGCGGGGCCTGCTGGCGGAGGGAGTGGACCTGCGTGCCCGCAACTGGCGTGCCCGGCACCGGGAGTTCCTGCTGCGGACGGCCGACGGCCCGTGGGAGAGCGCCGGGGCCCTCGCCGCCTTCCTCGACTCCGCCCAGATCGCGGAGCTCGTCCGGGATCCGTACGAGCGCTCCTATCTGAACCGCTTCCGCCCCGTGCCGCCGCACCAGGGCGCACCCGGCACGCCGGCCGCGCAGCTCACCGAGAAGATCATGACGGCCGACGATCCGGACGAGATCAGTCGACTGCGCGCCGACCTGACCCGGGCCATGGAGGACGCCCGCACCCTCCGGCCCGCCCCACGCCCGGCGGGGGAGCGGCGGCCGACCACGCCACCGCCGCCCGAGGAAGCCGCCACCCGGCAAACATCCCGAGGACTCATGGGCTGGCTGCGCCGCAGAAGCGCATGACGGGGAGGCGCGCACGACATGTGCCCGCCCGGCCCGCGACCTACAGCGCCCGGAACAGCCCTTCCTGGACGACGGACACCAGCAGGCGCCCCTCCAGGTCGTAGATCCGCCCCCGCGCCAGGCCCCGTCCGCCGGTGGCGATCGGGGACTCCTGGTCGTAGAGGAACCACTCGTCCGCGCGGAACGGCCGGTGGAACCACATGGCGTGATCCAGCGAGGCGATGTCGAAGCTGCGCGGCTCCCACAGCGGTTCCACCGGGATGCGCACGGCGTCCAGGAGCGTCATGTCGCTGGCGTAGGTCAGCGCGCAGGTGTGCACGACCGGGTCGTCCCCGAGCGGCCCGACCGCGCGCATCCACACCGCGCTGCGCGGCTCGGCGTCCTTGACCTGCTCGGGCGTCCAGCGCAGCCGGTCCACATAACGGATGTCGAAGGGCTGACGGCGCGCCATCCGCTCCAACTGCTCCGGCAGCGCGCCCAGATGCTCACGGATCTCCTCCGTGACCGTCGGCAGCGACTCGGGGTCCGGGACCTTGCGGGCCGGCGGCAACTGATGCTCGAACGACCCCTGCTCAGGCTTGTGGAAGGAGGCGGTGAGATTGAAGATCGTGCGGCCCTGCTGCACGGCGGTGACCCGACGGGTCGTGAACGACCGGCCGTCCCGCACCCGTTCGACCTGGTACACGATCGGCACGCCCGGCCGGCCCGGGCGCAGGAAGTACGCGTGCAGCGAGTGCACGGGCCGGTCGCCCTCCGTGGTGCGGGCGGCGGCGACCAGCGCCTGGCCCGCCACCTGGCCGCCGAAGACCCGCTGCAAGGACTCCTGCGGGCTGCGGCCACGGAAGATGTTGACCTCGATCTGCTCCAGGTCGAGCAGGTCGACCAGTCGCTCGGCCGGGTTCGTCGTCATGACCGCGTCTCTCCTGTGCTCACAGCTGGCCGACGTCGGTGATCCGGACGACCGCGCGGCCCTCCGCGTCGGAGGCCGTCAGGTCGACCTCCGCGCTGATGCCCCAGTCGTGGTCGTCGTTCGGGTCGTCGAAGATCTGCCGGACCCGCCACAGACGGTTCTCCGGCTGCTCCTCGATGATGAGCAGCTTCGGGCCGCGGGCGTCCGGGCCGGTGCCGAGGTCGTCGTACTCGTCCCAGTACTTGTCCATCGCCTCGCCCCACGCGTCGGCGTCCCAGCCGGCGTCGGCGTCCAGCTCGCCCAGCTCCTCGACCTGGTCCAGGGCGGCGAGCTCCACGCGGCGGAACATGGCGTTGCGGACCAGGACGCGGAAGGCGCGCGCGTTGGTGGTGACCGGCTTGACCTCGTCGGCCTTCTCCTGGGCCTCCTCGGCGGTCATCTCCTCCGGGTTGGCGAGCTGCTCCCACTCGTCCAGCAGGCTGGAGTCGACCTGGCGGACCATCTCGCCGAGCCACTCGATGAGGTCCTGGAGATCCTCGGACTTGAGGTCGTCGGGGATGTTGTGGTCCAGCGTCTTGTAGGCACTGGCGAGGTAGCGCAGGACAATGCCCTCGGTGCGCGCGAGCTCGTAGAAGGACACCAACTCCGTGAACGACATGGCCCGTTCGTACATGTCACGGATGACGGACTTCGGGGAGAGCGGATGGTCGCCGACCCAGGGATGGCTCTTGCGGTAGGTGTTGTACGCGTGGAAGAGCAGCTCCTCCAGGGGCTTCGGGTACGAGATGTCCTGGAGGCGCTCCATGCGCTCCTCGTACTCCACGCCGTCGGCCTTCATCGCGGCGACGGCCTCCCCCTTCGCCTTGTTGAGCTGGGCGACGAGGATCTGCCGCGGGTCGTCCAGCGTCGACTCGACGACGGAGACCATGTCCAGGGCGTAGGACGGCGATTCGGGGTCGAGGAGTTCGAACGCGGCGAGGGCGAAGGTGGACAGCGGCTGGTTCAGCGCGAAGTCCTGCTGGAGGTCCACCGTGAGGCGGACGATGCGGCCCTCGGCGTCCGGCTCGTCCAGCTTCTCGACGATGCCGCCGTCCAGCAGCGAGCGGTAGATGGCGATCGCCCGGCGGATGTGCTTGAGCTGCGCCTTGCGCGGCTCGTGGTTGTCCTCCAGCAGATGCCGCATCGCCTCGAAGGCGTTGCCGGGGCGGGCGATCACCGACAGCAGCATCGTGTGCGTCACCCGGAAGCGGGAGGTCAGGGGCTCCGGCTCGGAGGAGATCAGCTTCTCGAAGGTGTTCTCCGTCCAGCCGACGAAACCCTCCGGCGCCTTCTTGCGGACCACCTTGCGCCGCTTCTTCGGGTCGTCGCCCGCCTTGGCGAGCGCCTTCTCGTTCTCGATGACGTGCTCGGGCGCCTGGGCGACGACGAAGCCCGCCGTGTCGAAACCGGCCCGCCCGGCGCGGCCGGCGATCTGGTGGAACTCGCGGTTGCGCAGGGTGCGGACACGGTTGCCGTCGTACTTGGTCAGGGCCGTGAACAGCACCGTGCGGATGGGGACGTTGACCCCCACGCCGAGCGTGTCGGTGCCGCAGATGACCTTCAGCAGACCCGCCTGCGCGAGCTTCTCCACCAGACGCCGGTACTTGGGCAGCATGCCGGCGTGGTGGACCCCGATGCCGTGCCGTACGTAACGGGAGAGGTTGCGGCCGAACTTGGTGGTGAAGCGGAAGTTGCCGATCAGATCGGCGATCTGCTCCTTCTCCTCCTTCGAGCACATGTTGATGCTCATCAGTGCCTGCGCCCGCTCCACGGCCTGCGCCTGGGTGAAGTGGACGATGTAGACCGGTGCCTGCCTGGTCTGCAGCAGCTCGGTCAGCGTCTCGGTGAGCGGGGTGAACTTGTACTCGTAGGACAGCGGCACCGGACGGGTCGCCGAGCGGACCACCGCCGTCGGACGGCCGGTGCGCCGGGTGAGGTCCTTCTCGAACATCGAGACGTCGCCGAGCGTGGCCGACATCAGGATGAACTGGGCCTGCGGCAGCTCCAGGATCGGGATCTGCCAGGCCCAGCCGCGGTCGCCCTCCGCGTAGAAATGGAACTCGTCCATCACGACCTGGCCGACGTCCGCCTGCTTGCCGTCGCGCAGCGCGATCGACGCGAGCACCTCGGCGGTGCAGCAGATGACGGGGGCGTCGGAGTTGACGGAGGCGTCGCCGGTGAGCATGCCGACGTTCTCGGTGCCGAAGATCTTGCACAGCTCGAAGAACTTCTCCGAGACCAGTGCCTTGATCGGAGCCGTGTAGAAGGTGACCTCGTCACGGGCGAGCGCGGCGAAGTGGGCGGCCGCCGCGATCATGCTCTTGCCGGAGCCGGTGGGCGTCGACACGATCACGTTCGCACCGGAGACCACCTCGATCAGCGCCTCCTCCTGATGGGGGTAGAGCGTGAGCCCGCGCTCCTCGGCCCACGACTCGAAGGCTTCGTAGAGGGCGTCGGGGTCTGCGGTCGGCGGCAGCTGATCGATGAGGGTCACCCACCCATCTTGCCTGCCCGTCCCCACTACAGGGGAATCGGATGCGGGTACGAAGATCACGAGCAGTACGCTGTGTCGCCGACGAGGCGTCAGGGCATCCGGTCAACTGCGCAGCGGTACACGAGGAATGGGGCGGGCAACGGCCATGATGGGACCAGCACACTCACTGTCGGGGGCGGCGGCCTGGCTCGGCGTCGGAGCGGCGGCCGCCGCCACGGGGCACACGATGCCCTGGCCGGTCCTGCTGGCCGGTGCCCTGATCTGCGCGGGGGCGGCGCTCGCCCCCGACCTCGACCACAAGGCGGCGACCATCTCGCGCGCCTTCGGGCCCATCTCCCGAGGGCTCTGCGAGATCGTCGACAAACTCTCCTACGCCGTTTACAAGGCCACCAAGAAGCAGGGCGATCCGCGTCGCTCCGGTGGGCACCGCACGCTCACCCACACGTGGCTGTGGGCCGTCCTGAGCGGCGCGGGCGCCTCGGTCGCGGCGATCACCGGTGGCCGCTGGGCCGTCCTCGCGATCCTCTTCGTGCACATGGTGCTCGCCATCGAGGGCCTGCTGTGGCGGGCGACCCGCGGCTCCAGCGCCGACGTCCTGGTCTGGCTGCTGGCCGCGACCAGCGCCTGGATCATCGCCGGCGTGCTGGACAAGCCGGGCAACGGCGCGGACTGGCTGTTCACGGACCCGGGCCAGGAGTACCTGTGGCTGGGCCTGCCGATCGTGCTCGGCGCGCTGGTCCACGACATCGGGGACGCGCTGACGGTCTCGGGCTGCCCGATCCTGTGGCCGATCCCGGTGGGCCGCAAGCGCTGGTACCCGATCGGCCCGCCCAAGGCCCTGCGGTTCCGGGCCGGCAGCTGGGTCGAGCTGAAGGTGCTGATGCCGGCGTTCATGGTGCTGGGCGGGGTGGGCTGCGCGGCGGCGCTGAACTTCATCTGACCGCGGTGCGGGACCCGGCGCCAAGGGTGTGCCGCTCCGCGCCGGGGGCGTGCCGCTCAGCCCTCGGCGTCCTGGCCGGCCGCGCTCCCGTAGCGCCGCTCGAAGCGGGCGACGCGTCCCTCGGTGTCCACCGTGCGGGCCTTGCCGGTGTAGAAAGGGTGGCTCTCCGAGGAGATCTCGACGTCCACCACCGGGTACGTCTCGCCGTCGTCCCACTCGATGGTCTGCTCGCTGGTCGCGGTCGACCGGGTGAGGAAGGCGTAACCGGCGGAGCGGTCACGGAAGACGACCTGGTGGTAGTCGGGGTGCTTGTCCTGCTGCATGCGTGCTCCTCGTGCTCCTCGGGGTCAGCCGGACAGGGCGTCCTCGGCGTCCTCGTCGACGATGTGCATCGCGGCCTCCTCGGCGGAGGCGGCGGCGCCGTCGATGCCCACGTCCGTGGCGACCAGGGCGCTCTCCTCGTCCTCGTGAGCGCCTTCGTCGGGCGCGACGAGACGGCCGGAGCGACGCGCGCCGACCTCGTTGTCGAGGAGTTCGCCGTCGGTGCCGTCGATGTCTCCGATGCCGTCCCCGTCCGGGACGGGGAGGTCCGGCACTTCTTCGGAGAGCCGCTGGTCCAGGCTCTCGCGCTCGGCCGCCGTCACACCGGTGTGCTCGACCGCCCACGGGCGTTCCGGAGGGGACCAGCCCCGGTCGAGGGGATCCTCGACACCGTCGTCCTCCAGGGTGTCCTCCGCGTCGAGCAGCCCGGAGTCCTCCTGGATCTCGGATCCGTCGGGCTGGTAGACGTCGTCGCCCCATCCGTCGGCGCTGTTCACGGGTACCTCCAGGTGGTGGGGACGGGACACTCCCCGAGCCGGTGCCGTTATCCAGCCTTCCACCCCCGTTCGGGACCGCGCAACGGCACGGGCGCACGGCTTCCGGAGTCACAGGTCCCAGCGCGCCGACGACCACACCTGCCCCCCGTCCGTCACCAGCTCCACCCGGTCCACGGAGTCGGCGGCCCCGTACGCGATCCAGGTGGCCCGGCCGGAGGACGGGAGCCGCCAGTGGCCCGCGTCGCGGGTGGTGCCGTCCTTCAGCACGAGGCGGCAGGTGTAGCGCGTGCCGGGGGAGGAGCCGTCCGTGATCTGCATGACGAGGACGGGTTCGGCGCCGAAGCGGCTGGGCTCGACGGTGCCGACGGTCGCCCCCGCCCCGGTGACCAGCAGCGCCCCGCGGTCGCTCACGGCGACCTGGGAGGCGGACGGCGACCCGAGGTCGACGACCACCGCACCGGCCGCCCCCAGACAGATCCCGGCCGCCGCGGCGGCCGCGACCAGCAGCGGCCTCCGGTACGACCGCCGCCGCCCCGTGCGCGCCCCCGCCGCGGGCCTGCGGTACGACCGCCGCCGCCCGGTGAGCCCCGCCGGCACGGGCCTCCGGTACCACCGCCGCCACCCCGTGCGCCCCGTCGGCGCGGGCAGCTCCAGCCGTTCGAGGACCCGCGCCTCGAATCCGGGCGGAGGCGCCACGGAGGGTGCTGCGGGCAGCACGGAGTCGACGGCCGCCGAGAAGTCGTCGTACGTCGAGCGGCAGGCCGGGCAGACGGTGAGGTGGCGCAGCAGTCCGGCCGACCCACCGGGGAGGGTGCCGAGGGCCAGGGCGAGCAGTTCGTCCTCGTCGGGGTGGTGGGTGTCCGGCCCGGGGTCATGTGCCATCGCGGCCTCCCTCCTTCAGCGCCTCGCGCAGCCTGCGCAGGCCGGTGCGGATCCGGGTCTTGGCGGTGCCCAGCGGGATGTCCTCCTGCCGGCCCACCTCCGCCGCCGTACAGCCGCCGATCACGGCGAGGGCGACGGCGCGCGCCTGTTCCTCCGGCAGGGAGCGCAGCCGGGCGAGGGCGCGCTCGCTCTCCAGGGCGACCAGGGCGAGCCGCTCCGTGCCGTCGGTCTCTTCCGCGTCGGCTCGCAGGGTGACGTCGATGAGCCGTTCGAGGGTCTCGGCCAGTACGGGCGTGGGTCTGCGGGCGCGGACGGCGTCGATGGCGGCGTTGCGGGTGATGGCCAGCAGCCAGGTGAGGACGGAGGCGCGGCGGGGGTCGTAGGCGCCGGCCGCCCGCCAGGCCCGTACGAACACCTCCTGGCTCACGTCCTCGGCGAGGCCCGGTTCGCGGGTCACCGACAGGGCGAGGCCGTACACGGCGTTCTGGAAGCGGCGCACGAAGGCGGTCGCCGCCTGCTCGTCGCCCAGCGCGAGACCGGCGACGAGCGAGGCGTCGTCGACCCGGTCCGCGCGGGGGAACAGTTCCACGCTTCTGTATACGTCCGATCCGGGCGGAGGGATTGCGCGGCAATCCGTTCGCCGACGGCAGCCGTACAACCTCCGTCGGAAGGAACGGAGACGATCATGAGCCGAAACAGGATCACCCTGACCGGGATCGCATGCGTGGCGGCACTGGGGCTGGCCGCGTGCGGTGGCGGTGGATCGTACGGCGGCGGATCCGACGGCAAGGCATCCACCGCGACCCGTGAGGCGTCCACCGCGACGGACATCTCCACCGTGAAGGTGAGCGACTCGCCGCTCGGCCACATCCTCGTCGATGGGGCCGGCCGCACGCTCTACCTGTTCACCGCGGACGGCAAGAACACCAATTCCATGAAGTGCGACACCGCCTGCCTCAAGCTGTGGCCGCCCGCGGAAGGCAAGCCCAAGGCCGGTTCCGGCGCCGACGCGGGCCTCATCGGGACCACGAAGGGCAGCGCACCGCAGGCGACGTACGCCGGACACCCGCTCTACTACTACGCGAAGGACAAGGCGCCGGAGGATCTCAAGGGGCAGGGGATCGACGGGATCTGGTACGTGCTGAACGCGAAGGGCTCGGCGGTGAAGCAGGCCGCGCCCTCGACGGACAGCGACGGCGACAGCGGCTACTGAAAGAGGGCCGTCGCTCCAAGACGACGGCCCCCTTCAGGTCTCCTCACCCGTGCCACGGCTCACCGGTGTCACGACTCACCCGTGCCAAGACCTCCACAGCGCCGCATACGCCCCGTCCGCCGCGACCAGCTCGTCATGGCTGCCCAGTTCGCTGATGCGGCCGTTCTCGACGACGGCGATCACGTCCGCGTCGTGGGCGGTGTGCAGCCGGTGGGCGATGGCGACGACGGTGCGGCCGTCGAGGACGCGGGCCAGGGACCGCTCCAGATGACGCGCCGCGCGCGGGTCGAGCAGGGACGTCGCCTCGTCCAGGACCAGCGTGTGCGGGTCGGCCAGCACCAGGCGGGCCAGCGCGATCTGCTGGGCCTGCGCCGGGGTGAGCGCGAGCCCGCCCGAGCCGACCTCGGTGTCGAGGCCGTCGTCGAGCGCCCGCGCCCAGCCGTCCGCGTCGACCGCGCCCAGCGCCGCCCACAGCTCGGCGTCCTCGGCGCCCGTGCGGGCGAGGAGGAGGTTGTCGCGCAGGGACCCCACGAAGACGTGGTGCTCCTGGTTGACGAGGGCCACGTGCGAGCGGACGCCCTCCGCGGTCATCCGGGACAGCTCCGCGCCGCCCAGGGTGATCCGGCCGTCCCGCGGGGCGTAGATGCCCGCGAGCAGCCGGCCCAGGGTCGACTTGCCCGCGCCGGACGGGCCGACGAGCGCCATCCGGGTGCCGGGGGCGACCTCCAGGGACACCTTGCGCAGCACGTCCACGCCTTCGAGGTAGCCGAAGTGCACGCGGTCGGCGTGCACATGGCGTCCCTCGGGGGCCACGGCGGCGTCACCGGCGTCCGGTTCGACCTCGCGGACGCCGACCAGCCGGGCCAGCGACACCTGGGCGACCTGCAACTCGTCGTACCAGCGCAGGATCAGCCCGACCGGGTCGACGAGCATCTGCGCGATCAGCGCACCGGTCGTCAGCTGGCCGACGTCGATCCAGCCGTGCAGCACCATCACCCCGCCGACCATCAGGACGGAGCCGAGGATCATCACATGGGTGACGTTGATGAACGGGAACAGCACCGACCGCAGCCAGAGGGTGTACCGCTCCCACGCCGTCCACTCCTTGATCCGCCGCTCCGACAGCTCGACGCGACGCTCCCCGAGCCGGTGCGCCTCGACGGTGCGCCCGGCGTCCACGGTCTCGGCCAGCGCGGCGGCGACGGCGGCGTACCCGGCGGACTCGGACCGGTAGGCGGACGGCGCCCGCTTGAAGTACCAGCGGCAGCCGATCACCAGCACCGGCAGCGAGAGCAGCACGGCCGCGGCCAGCGGCGGCGCCGTGACGACGAGCCCGCCGAGCAGCAGCACCACCCACACCACGCCGATCGACAGCTGCGGCACAGCCTCGCGCATGGCGTTGGCCAGCCGGTCGATGTCGGTGGTGATCCGGGACAGCAGGTCACCGGTGCCGGCCCGTTCCAGGACGCCCGGCGGCAGGCCGACCGAGCGCACGAGGAAGTCCTCGCGCAGGTCGGCCAGCATCCGCTCGCCGAGCATCGCGCCGCGCAGCCGCACCTGCCGTACGAACACGGCCTGTACGGCGAGCGCGGCCACGAACAGGCCCGCGGTGAGCTCCAGATGAACCTCCCGAGCCCCTTCCGAGACCCGGTCCACGAGTCCGCCGAGCAGCCACGGCCCCACCATCGACGCGATCACCGACACCGTGTTGACGGCGACGAGGACGAGGAAGGCGCGGCGGTGCCGGCGGAACAGTTCGGCCACATATGCGCGTACGGTCGCGGAGCCCCCGACGGGCAGGGTGTTCGCCGTCGTCGGGGCCGCCGGGTCGTACGCCGGTGGCGCCACGCCGATCATGCTGTCTCCTCGATCTCTTCCAGTTCTTGCAGTTCTTGCAGTTCTTCCGGCTCGGTCTCGCGGGTGACGACCGCGCGGTACCGGGGTTCCTTGTGCACGAGGTCGCGGTGCACGCCCACGGCCACGACCTCGCCCTCGTGGACCAGGACGACCCGGTCCGCGCGGTCCAGCAGCAGCGGCGAGGACGTGAACACCACGGTGGTGCGGCCCGCCCGCAACTCCCGCACGCCCTCGGCGACACGGGCCTCGGTGTGCGAGTCGACGGCCGAGGTCGGCTCGTCCAGGACGAGCACCTCCGGGTCGGTGAACAGCGACCGGGCAAGGGCGAGCCGCTGGCGCTGACCGCCCGACAGGGAGCGCCCGCGTTCGGTGATCCGGGCGTCCAGCGGGTCCTCGGCGCCGAGTGAGCCCTGTACCAGGGCGGCCAGGACGTCCTCGCACTGCGCGGCCGTCAGCGCCTCGCGGGCGTCGACGTCCCCCGACGCGGGCACGTCGAGGAGTTCGCGCAGGGTGCCGGACAGCAGGACCGGGTCCTTGTCCTGCACGAGGACGGCCGTGCGCGCCGCGGAGAGCGGAAGCTCGTCCAGCGGTACGCCGCCCAGCAGCACCGACGGCTCCTCCTCGGTGGAGGACGGGTGGCCGCCGAGCCGTTCCGCCAGCCGTCCCGCCGCGTCCGGGTCCCCGCACACCACGGCGGTGAGCCGGCCCGCGGGCGCGAGCAGTCCGGTCGCCGGGTCGTACAGGTCACCCGTGGGTGCCGTACCGGCCTGCGAGCCCTCCTCGGACGTGGCGCGCCGCAGCGACAGCACCCGCGCGGCCCGGCGGGCCGACGGACGCGAGAAGGAGTAGGCCATCGCAATCTCTTCGAAGTGCCGCAGCGGATAGGTCATCACCATGACCGAGCTGTAGACGGTGACCAGTTCGCCGACGGAGATCCGGCCCTCACGGGCGAGGCCCACGCCGTGCCAGACGACCGCGATGAGCAGCAGTCCGGGCAGCAGCACCTGGATCGCCGAGATCAGCGACCACATCCGGGCGCTGCGCACGGCGGCGTGCCGTACCTCCTGGGAGGCGCTGCGGTAGCGGTCGAGGAACAGCTCCTCGCCGCCGATGCCGCGCAGCACCCGCAGCCCGGCGACGGTGTCCGAGGCCAGCTCGGTTGCGCGGCCGGCCTTCTCACGCTGGAAGTCGGCGCGCCGGGTCGCCCGGGGCAGCAGCGGCAGCACCGCGAGCGCCAGCACGGGCAGCCCGACGGCGACGACCACCCCGAGCGAGGGCTGGTAGACGACCAGGCCCACACAGACGAACAGGATGGTGAGCGCGGCGGCGGTGAACCGGGAGACGGCCTCCACGAACCAGCCGATCTTCTCGACGTCGCCGGTGGAGACGGCCACGACCTCACCGGCGGCGACCCGCCGGGTCAGCGCCGAGCCCAGCGTCGCCGCCTTGCGGGCGAGCAGCTGCTGGACGCGGGCGGCGGCCGTGATCCAGTTGGTGATGGCGGCGCGGTGCAGGAAGGTGTCGCCGATCGCGTTGCCGGCGCAGGCCAGCGCCAGCAGCCCGCCCGCGAGGGCGAGTCGGGTGCCGGAGCGGTCGACGACGGCCTGGACGGCGTAGCCCACGCAGAACGGCAGGGCGGAGACGGACAGGAAGTGCACCAGTCCCCAGGCCAGTGATCTGAGCTGGCCGCCCAGCTGATTCCGGAAGAGCCACCACAGGAATCGGGGACCCGAGCGCGCGTCCGGCACACCCGGGTCGGGATAGGGAAGGTCTTGAATCTGCATGACGGATGACGTCCCAGTGGCTCGTGTCAAGGGGGTGGGTGGGACCGCGGACGGCGGTAGCAAACCGTGAAAGGTTCGCGTCATTGCGTGCTCGGGGGCAACCGGTTTTCCGCGCGACCGGGAGTTCCCGGTGCGACCATGGCGGGGTGGCGATCGATGTACGGCGTGCGATGCTCTGCGGCTTCCTGACGCTGGCCCTGGCCGGCTGCGCGGAGCCACGCGACGCCGACCCGCCGGCGAATCCGCAGGCCCGAGCCGCGACCACGGCCTCGACCCCGGCCCCGACCGGCATCCCCGGCATCGGCGACCGCTTCCAGCGCCGCGTCCCCGCCGACGCCCGCCAGGTCGTCGCGGTCTACGGCGAAGGCGTCGACTCGCCCGACGCCACGGTGGTGCTCTACACGAAGCGGGGCACCGGCTGGGACCGCACGCGCAGTTGGCCCGCGCACAACGGCAAGAAGGGCTGGACGGCAGACCACCACGAGGGCGACAAGCGCAGCCCCGTGGGCGTGTTCACGCTCACCGACGCGGGCGGTGTGCTGAAGGACCCGGGCTCGGAACTCCCGTACACGCGGTCCGGCGCCTTCACGGCCCCGCGCTGGTGGGCGAAGTCGCACTGGCACGACTTCGACTACGTCATCGCCATCGACTACAACCGCGTCAAGGGCACCGCGCCGAACGACCCGACCCGCCCCGAGGGCGACCGCAAGGGCGGCGGGATCTGGCTGCACATGGACCACGGCAGCGGTACGTCGGCCTGCGTCAGCCTCTCCAGGTCCGCGATGGAGTACCTGCTGCGCACGCTCGACCCGGACCGGCATCCTGTGGTGGTGATGGGAGACAGAGCCGACCTGGCGAGCTAGTCCTCACGCCGGAGGCGTGATTGCGCCGGGCGCCCGACTCGCCGTAGAACACCGGCCATGAAGAGACGGCTCATCATGTCCATGCTCGCCGGAGCGACCCTCCTCGCGAGCACCCTCCTGGGAGCGGCACCGGCCCAAGCCGCCGAGGCACCGGCCCAAGCCGCCGAGGTACCTGCCCAAGCCGCCGATGCACCGGCCCGATCCGCCGATGTACCGGCGGAGTTCGGCAGCGACTGGCACGATCCGATCACCGCCGCCCCGCCCGTCGCCAAGCCCTCCGGCAGGTCCTGCCAAGTCACCCTCGCGGAAGCCCAGTTCCGCGACTTCACCCCGTACAAGGGCAGTTACACGCCCCCCGCCGGCTGCGGCGACCGCTGGAGCAAGGTGGCCCTGCGGATGGACGGCAAGGTGAAGGGCCGTCAGTACGACCGGCTCGGCTATCTGCGGGTCGGCGGGGTCGAGATCTTCCGGACGTCGACTCCGGAGCCGTCGCCGGACGGGATCGAGTGGTCGGTCGAGAAGGACGTCACGCGCTACAGCGACACCCTCCGCTCCGCCCAGGACGTCGAGATGCTCATCGGCAACGTCGTCGACGACACGTACACCGGTGTCATCGACGTGAAGGTCACGCTGACGTTCTACGCGGGCCGGCCGGACGCGGCGAACGCTCCCGACCGGGTCCTGCCCCTCACCCCCGACGGCACGGTCACCACCCCGCGCAACAGCGAACGGATCGTCGCCGAGGTGTACGCGACCGGTTCCGGCGGCGGGTGCGAGGAGTACTGGTACCTGACGGTGCCCGACGCGGCGCCGTACTCCTGCAAGGCCGCGGGCGGCCCCTATCGCGAGGTGCAGATCAAGGTCGACGGCCAACTCGCCGGAATCGCCGCCCCGTTCCCGCACGTGTGGACCGGTGGCTGGTCCAATCCCTTCCTCTGGTACGTCATTCCGGGACCGCGTGCCTTCGACGTCAAGCCGATCGAATACGACCTGACGCCGTTCGCCGGTCTCCTCAACGACGGCGAGCCGCACCACGTGCAGGTCGATGTCGTCGGCGTCCCCGAGGGGCAGAGCGGCTGGAGCGCGCCGGTGAACGTCGCCGTCTGGCAGGACGCGAAGCGCGCCCACGTCACCGGAAGGCTCACCACGCACACCGTCGGCGACCTCACCAACTCCTCGGTGCACACCCCCGGTTCGGAGCACCGCCTGGACACCGAGGGCGCCCACCGGCTCACCGTCGCCGGATACGTCGACACCTCGCACGGCCGCGTGACCACCACCGTCCGCCGGTCGCTGACGAACACCTCCACGCACCGCTGGACCGAGGGCGAGAACCTCGACGGACTCGACGCGACCTGGACGGACGCGGAGTCGGTCACCGTCGACGGACGCGGCCCGGCGCACACGATGCGCACGCAGCGGACGTACACGATGAACGGCACCACGACGATCGGCACGGACGACGACCGGCTGCGGACGGTGCTGACACTCGGCGACCGAGCCTCGGTCGTCGCCGACGGGCGCCTGCGGCAACGCCTCGACGACACCTACACCGGCGACGCCACCTGGACGCTCAACGTCCCGCGCGACCAGCGGCACGCGGTCGGCACGACGAGTGAGCGCTACCGGCTGGTGGGCCCGGGCCGCTGCTACGACCGTTCGCTGACCACCGTCCAGGGGGTGCTGACCGAGGATCGCGCGGGCTGCTGACGGCAGTTGTGTGCGATGCGTCACTCACGGCGTGATTTACGGGGCCGAAACACGGCGGTCTCTTGGGTGATCAACGGCGCGGTCAAAGTGATCGCCACGGAAGCCGCTTTCCGTATCGCAGAAGTTCCCCCCTGGACTTCCGCGCGTCAACGTCCCCCCAAGGAGTGCCCGTGCCGCCGTCCGTCCCGTCCCTGCCGCGACGCGTCGCACACGTACTGCGTACCTCTCTGTTCGCACAGGTCCTCTGTGCGCTCGTCCTCGGCATCGTTGTCGGCAAGCTCTGGCCCGACTTCGCCACCGACCTTCAGCCGCTCGGCGACGGCTTCACCCGGCTCATCAAGACGATCATCTCCCCGCTCGTGTTCTGCGTGGTCGTCGTCGGGATCGCCAAGGCCGGTGACCTCAAGGCCTTCGGCCGGATCGGGCTCAAGGCCCTGATCTGGTTCGAGGTCGCGAGCACGCTCGCGCTGGTCATCGGCCTGCTCGCCGCCAACGTCGTCCAGCCGGGCTCCGGCATGCATGTCGACCCGTCGACGCTGGACGCCTCGGCGGTCGACGCGAAGACGGGCGGGGGCTCGCTGCCCTCGACGACCGAGTTCATCGTCAACGCGATCCCGACCAGCTTCATCGGGGCCTTCGCCGAGAACAGCCTCCTCCAAGTCCTCATCCTGGCCTGCCTGGTGGGCGCCGCGCTGCTCCACCTCGGCCACACCAAGGTGCCGAAGGTGCTGCCCGCCGTCGAGCAGGCCCAGGAGATCATCTTCGCGGTCGTCGGCTTCATCATGCGGCTCGCCCCGGTCGCGGTGTTCGGCGCGATGGCCGTCCTCATCGGCCAGTACGGGCTCGGCGTCATCGAGACCTACGCCAAGCTGATCGTCCTGTGCTACGCGGCCGCCGCTTTCTTCATCGCGCTCCTCGCCGTCGCCCTGCGCATGGTCACCGGGCTCAGCCTCTGGAAGTTCCTGCGCTACATCCGCGCCGAGATGCTGCTCGCGCTCGGCACCGCCTCCACCGAGTCGGTCATGCCGCGTGTCATGCAGAAGCTGCGCAAGGCGGGCGCCCGCGACGACGCCGTGGGTCTGGTGCTGCCGACCGGCTACTCGTTCAACCTCGACGGCGCCTCGCTCTACCTGTCCATCGGCACGCTGTTCATCGCCCAGGCGGTCGGCGTCGACCTCAGCCTCGGCCAGCAGATCACCGTGATCCTCGTGCTGATGCTCACCAGCAAGGGCATGGCCGGCATCCCCGGCTCGGCCTTCCTCGCCCTGTCCGCGACCGCGTCCTCGCTTGGCGCGATCCCGGCCGGCGCGGTGGCGCTGCTGCTGGGCGTGGACCGGATCATGGACTCGATGCGCGTCGTGACGAACCTGCTCGGCAACTGCGTCGCCGTGTTCGCGGTGTCCCGGTGGGAGGGGGCGCTGGACCTGGAAAAGGCGAAGAAGGTGCTGGACGGCAAGGCCGTCCCCGCGGCGGAGGACGCGGCCGCGCAGACGCGCACCGCGCCCGACGCCGAGACCGCCGCACCGGCTGCCGTACCGGCCCAGCCGGCGAAGGAGCCGGCCGGCGAGGCCGGCTGACCCCGACGGCCGTGGCCTTTCGGTGCGGGATCCCCCGACCGAGGGCCACGGCCTCGGCATGGCCGCTCAGTTCACACGCGTGCCACGGCGACGAGGTAGCTGAGGTCGACGTAGAGGTTGGCCTGGGACGCGGCCTGGAACTCGGTCTGGATCGTCTCGTTGCCGCCCACCCACCAGACGTAGGAGGCGTCCGGCCGGCCGCGGAAGCGCTCGTTGACGGTGATCCGGTTGCCGGGGTCGCTCGCCCCGTCCGACCCACCGCTGCCGGTGGAGTCCGACCAGAGCTGGAACCTGCGGTTGAGCACGGAGTGCCACTGGGCGCCCGGACCGTCGAGCAGTTCGTCCACGATGACCGAGACCCAGCCCTGACTGTCCGCTCCGCCGACGGCGGTGGAGAAGTACCAGTCGTACCGGTAGTCCACGGTGGTGCGGAACTCGTAGTCGGCGAAGCTCCCGAGCCGGAACCCGCCGCCCATCTCCGCACTGCCGCCCGCGGCCCCGGTCGTGAAGTAGATCCCCAGCCCGACGTGTGTCTCTCCCTGTCCCAGGTCCGCCGTGGCGGTCTGGCCGGGTGACGCGTTGACCCGCTGCCACGGCCACGGGCGGGCGAACAGCTGGAGGTCGGGTACCGCGGCCGCGGCCGCGCGCGCGTACTCCGGTGTCCGTGCCATCGCCGCGCGCACGCTGTCCTGCCAGGCCGTGGCCGCCCCGTCGTCGGCGAGGGCGGGACGAGCCGGCGCCGAGGCCTCGATGAGGGCCGCGTTGACGCGTGCGCGGTCCTCCCTCGCCTTCATCTCCCGTTCGAACTCCTCGCTGCGGGTGTTCGTCAGCACCGCCAGCGAATCGCCGGAGATCTTCACGTCGTCGCCCTGTCCGGGCATGGGTGTGTCGTACGCGGTCATGAGATTCCCCCTGATCGATCGGGGACCGCGCGGAACGGTCCCCCTTCACCCGTCGAGGACGTGGCGGTCGGGCGACGACGGCGCGGGAAGGCGGTTGTTGCCTCCGGCGCACGTCGGGCGGACGGCACGGTCCTCGCGCTCCACGGTAGAGCGGCGTGTGCGCGGAGGGGAGGGATTCGTCCAGGTTGCTTCTGCTTTGGGTGGCAGGGGGCAACTGGGGTGACGCAAGGAGCCTTTCGGGGGCAGCGGGGTTGCGCCGGCTCAGCTCCCGCAGTCCACCAGCGTGTCCAGCAACCCGCCCAGCACCCGCCGCTGTTCCTCCGTCAACGGCGCCAGGATCTCCGCCGCCGCCGACCGCCGTGCCGCGCGCAGCTTGCGCAGCGCCTGTCGTCCGTCGTCCGTGAGCTCGATCCGGATGACCCGTCGGTTCGTCGGATCGGGCATCCGCCGCACCTTGCCGCCCGCCTCCAGGCCGTCGACCAGTGTGGTCACCGCGCGCGGCACGACCTCCAGCCGCTCGGCGAGATCGGCCATGCGCGGGGGCGAGCCGTAGTGCCCGAGGGTGCGCAGCAGCCGCGACTGCGCGGGCGTGACGCCCAGACCGCTCTGCTCGATGTGCCGCTTCTGGATGCGGTGCACACGCCGCGTGAACCGGAGCAGCTGCTCGGCGAGCAGGCCGTCGGAATCGGGGGCGGGCGCCGGCGCTGGGGCGGTCACGGAAGCGGGGTCGCTCATACGGGAACAATAACAGGACTATGTGCATTGTGAGCATAGGTAACAATGAGCTATGGTCCGTAAGTCCCTCATGACGAGCCTCCGAAGGAGCCCATGCACCCCGACAACGCCCCCAAGTGGACGCCGCTCGGCGACTCCGCATCCGCGGAGCAGCCCCGGCAGGTCCGCCGCATCCTGAAGCTCTTCCGCCCCTACCGCAGCCGCCTCGCCGTCGTCGGCCTCCTGGTGGGCGCCGCCTCGCTGGTCTCCGTCGCCACCCCCTTCATGCTGAAGGAGGTGCTGGACGTCGCGATCCCCGAGGGCCGCACCGGGCTGCTCAGCCTGCTGGCGCTCGGCATGATCCTCAGCGCCGTCCTGACCAGCGTCTTCGGTGTCCTGCAGACCCTGATCTCCACCACGGTCGGCCAGCGTGTCATGCACGACCTGCGCACCGCCGTCTACGACCGCCTCCAGCGCATGTCGCTCGCGTTCTTCACGCGCACGCGCACGGGCGAGGTCCAGTCCCGCATCGCCAACGACATCGGCGGCATGCAGGCCACCGTCACCTCCACCGCGACCTCCCTGGTCTCCAACGCCACCAGCGTCGTCGCCACGATCGTCGCGATGGTCGCCCTCGACTGGCGCCTGACCGTCGTCTCGCTGCTCCTGCTCCCCGTCTTCGTGTGGATCAGCCGCCGGGTCGGCAACGAACGCAAGAAGATCACCACCCAGCGCCAGAAGCAGATGGCCGCGATGGCCGCCACCGTCACCGAGTCCCTCTCGGTCAGCGGCATCCTCCTCGGCCGCACGATGGGCCGCTCCGACTCGCTGACCCAGTCCTTCTCGGAGGAGTCCGAGCGCCTGGTCGACCTCGAAGTGCGGTCGAACATGGCGGGCCGCTGGCGCATGGCCGTCATCACGATCGTCATGGCCGCCATGCCCGCCGTCATCTACTGGACCGCGGGACTCGCCCTCCAGATGGGCGGCCCGGACGTCTCGATCGGCACCATCGTCGCCTTCGTCTCGCTCCAGCAGGGCCTGTTCCGCCCGGCGGTCAGCCTGCTCGGCACCGGCGTCCAGATACAGGCGTCCCTCGCGTTGTTCCAGCGCATCTTCGAGTACCTCGACCTGCCGATAGACATCACCGAGCGCGAGCACCCCGTCCACCTGGACACCGTCAAGGGCGAGGTCCGGTTCGAGAACGTCGAGTTCCGCTACGACGAGAAGAGCGCCCCCACCCTCACCGGCGTCGACATCACCGTCCCCGCGGGCGGCAGTCTGGCGGTCGTCGGCCCGACCGGCGCCGGCAAGTCCACGCTGGGCCACCTGGTGCCGCGGCTGTACGACGTGACAGGCGGCCGGGTCACCCTGGACGGCGTCGACGTCCGCGACCTCGACTTCGACACGCTCGCGCGCGCGGTCGGCGTCGTCTCCCAGGAGACGTACCTCTTCCACGCCTCGGTCGCCGACAACCTGCGCTTCGCCAAGCCGGACGCCACCGACGAGGAACTGCACGCGGCGGCGAAGGCGGCCCAGATCCACGACCACATCGCGGGCCTGCCCGACGGCTACGACACGATCGTGGGCGAGCGCGGCCACCGCTTCTCCGGCGGCGAGAAGCAGCGACTGGCCATCGCCCGGACGATCCTGCGCGATCCGCCGGTCCTGATCCTCGACGAGGCGACCAGCGCCCTGGACAACCGCACCGAGCGCGCCGTCCAGGAAGCCATCGACGCCCTGTCCGCCAACCGCACCACGCTCACCATCGCGCACCGGCTGTCCACCATCCGGGGTGCCGACCAGATCGTGGTCCTGGAATCCGGCCGCACCGCCGAACGCGGCACGCACGAGGAACTGCTGGAACTGGACGGGCGGTACGCGGCCCTCGTACGCCGGGATGCTCAACTGGAACCGACAAGCTGAAGATATGCCGGGTTTGTAACGATGTGGGGGTTACCGTGCCCGCATGTACCAGAACACTCCGTCACGGAGAACGACTCGACTGACGCGCCGGGGCCGACTCGTCCTCATCGCGACCGGGGCCGTCGTGGCCGGCACCGCCGTGGCGGTGCCGCTGCTGAGCCTGGACAGCGACCAGGACACCAAGCCCACCGCGCTGGTGATCCCGGAGGGCTGGCGCGCCGGCCAGGTGTACGACGCCATCGACAAGGCCCTCGCCCGCCCGGCAGGCACGGCCAAGAAGGCGCTGGCCAGGGCGGCTCTGAAGCTGCCGACCGACGCCGAGGGCAACCCGGAGGGCTATCTCTTCCCGGCGACGTACCCGCTGAACGAGAAGACGACGCCCGAGTCGCTGCTGTCGTTCATGGTCAACACCGCGAACCGGAAGTTCAACGGGGCACCTATCGCCGCCGGCGCCCAGCACAACGCGATGAACGTCTACCAGGCCGTCACCATCGCGAGCATCGTCCAGGCGGAGACCGCCGCCAAGGCCGACATGGGCAAGGTGGCCCGGGTCATCTTCAACCGCCTGGAGCGCGGGATGCCGCTCCAGATGGACTCCACCATCAACTACGCGCTCAACCGCGCCACGCTGAAGACGTCCGACGCCGACACCCGGATCGACAGCCCCTACAACTCGTACCAGCGCATGGGCCTGCCGCCGACCCCGATCGACAACCCGGGCGAGGAGGCGATGCGCGCCGCGATCACCCCGACGCCGGGCGACTGGCTGTACTTCGTCACGGTGAAGCCGGGGGACACCCGCTTCACCGCCAACTACGAGGAACACCTGCGCAACGTGGCCGAGTTCAACGCCAACCAGAAGAAGAGCGCGCAGCCCGCGAAGTGACGTGCCGGGACGTCAGGCGGCGACCGGCTCCCCGGCCAGCAGCCGTCTGATGTCCCGCACGGCCGCCCGCCCCGCGCGGTTGGCGCCGATGGTGCTGGCCGAGGGGCCGTAGCCGACGAGGTGGATCCTCGGGTCGGCGACCGCGCGCGTGCCCTCGACGCGGATGCCGCCGCCCGGCTCGCGCAGCTTCAGCGGGGCCAGATGGTCGATGGAGGCGCGAAAGCCGGTCGCCCACAGGATCACGTCGGCGTCGACGTGCCGGCCGTCGTTCCAGGCCACCCCGTCCGGGGTGATCCGGTCGAACATCGGCTGCCGGTCCAGGACGCCGTCGGCGATCGCCTGCCGGATCGCGTCGTTGAGCGGCAGCCCGGTCACCGACACCACGCTCTTCGGCGGCAGCCCCTGCCGCACCCGCTCCTCGACCATCGCCACGGCCTCCCGGCCGACGTCCTCGGTGAAGGGGCCCTCGCGGAAGACGGGCGGCCGCCGGGTCACCCAGGTGGTGGCGGCCGCGTACGGGGCGATCTCCATCAGATGCTGGGTGCCGGACGCCCCGCCGCCCACCACCACGACCCGCAGCCCCGAGAACTCCTCGGGCCCCGGGTACTGCGCGGTGTGCAACTGCCGCCCCCGGAAGGTCTCCTGGCCCGGATAGCGCGGCCAGAAGGGCCGGTCCCAGGTCCCGGTCGCGTTGATCAGCGCCCGCGTGGCCCAGGTGCCGGCCGAGGTCTCGACGAGCAGCCGCCCGTCCTCGCCCTCCCGTACCGCGCGCACGTCCACGGGCCGCCGCACCCGCAGGTCGAACGTCCGCTCGTAGGCCTCGAAGTACTCGGAGATCACCTCGGAGGACGGCCGCGCGGGATCGGCGCCCGTCAGCTCCATCCCCGGCAGCGCGTGCATCCCGTGCACCTTGCCGTACGTCAACGACGGCCACCGGAACTGCCAGGCGCCGCCCGGGCCGGGGGAGTGGTCCAGCACGACGAAGTCGCGCTCCGGCTCGAACCCGGTCCGGCGCAGGTGATAGGCGCTGGACAGACCGGCCTGACCAGCGCCTATGACGACGACCTCAGTGTTGTTCACCCTTCTACTAACCGTGTCCGGGTCCGGGATCTTCCCCGATCAGCCCTCGCCGCGCGCCGGCGTGGTCGACGGCGGCAGACCGGCGTTGAACCGGGTGTCCACGAAGTCGGCGAAGTCGACCTTCTTCGGGATCAGCTTCAACTCGGTGAAGGTGTCGGCGATCTCCTGCTCGGAGGCGATCAGCGGCTTGTCGACGGCGACCGAGATCCGGGTGGCGTTGGTCCGCTTCACCGAGGCCAGCGCGACCTCGTAGGGCAGCCCGGTGTCCTTCGCCCAGACCTTCGCCCACTCCTCCTGGTGGTCGTGCACCCAGGTCGTGGCCCGCCGCAGCCGCTCCAGGTAGTCCTTGATCGCGGCGGCCTTCTTCTTGTCCTGCAACGCGGAGGGCGCCGCCACCTGGAAGGTGAGCCCGTTGGTGACCCCGTCGCCGGTCGTCAGGATCCGCCCCTGCTTCGCCTGGAGCACCTGCGAGGTGTACGGGTCCCACACCGCCCACGCGTCGACCTTGCCGGACGTGAACGCGGCGAGCGCGTCGGCCGGCTGAAGGTACTTGACCTTCACGTCGTTCAGGCTCAGCCCCGCCGCCTTCAGGGAGGCGACCAGTTGGTAGTTGGCGGACGAACCCTGCGCCACGGCAACGGACTTGCCCTTGAGCTGCTCGGGCTTCGTCAGCTTCGAGTCGTTCGGCACGAGGATGGCGTCGCCCTTGGAGGTGCCGTGGAAGGCGGACACGACCGTGATCTTCGAGCCCGCGCCCGCGGCGAACACCGGCGGGGTGTTGCCGACCCCGCCGATGTCGACGGCCTTGGCGTTGACGGCCTCCAGCAGCGGCGGGCCCGAGGTGAACGTGGACCACTTGATCTTGTAGTCGAGGCCCTTGAGCTCGCCGGCGGCCCGCAGGATCGCCTCCGAACCGCCCTTCTGGTCACCGACGTTGAGGGTGAGCGACCCCTGGCCGTCGGTGTCGGACCCGGCGGAGGCGCTGCCGCCGCAGGCGGTGAGCAGGAGGGCGAGCGGGAGGAGCAGGGCGGCGGGGGCGAGGCGTCGTCGCATGGTGGTTCCGTTCTGGGGGTGGGGGTGGTTCAGGCGGCTTCGGCGGCGGTGTCGACGCCGAGCCGTTCCAGCAGGCCGGCGCGGAGCTCGGCGAAGCGGGGGTCGGTGAGGTCGCGCGGTCGGTCGAGGTCGATGTGCTGCTCGTGGGCGATGACTCCGTCGTCCATCACCAGGACGCGGTCGGCGAGCAGGACGGCCTCCTCGACGTCGTGCGTGACGAGCAGGACCGCGCAGCCGCGCCGCTGCCACAACTGGTCGACCAGGCGCTGGGCCTTGATGCGGGTGAGGGCGTCGAGCGCCCCGAACGGCTCGTCGAGCAGCAGGAGATCGGGCTCCCGCACCAACGCCCGGGCCAGCGAGGCGCGTTGGGCCTCGCCACCGGAGAGCGTCTTGGGCCAGGCGTCCGCGCGGTGGCCGAGGCCGACCTCCTCCAGCGCCTGGTCGGCGACGGGGCGTCCCGGCTTGCCGGGCAGGCCCAGCAGGACGTTGCGCCACACCTTCTTCCACGGCATCAGCCGGGGCGACTGGAACGCCACGGCCTTGCGGCGCGGCACCAACACGGTGCCCTCGATATCCCGGTCGAGACCGGCGAGGATGCGCAGCAGGGTGGACTTGCCGCAGCCGCTGCGGCCGAGGAGAGCCACGAACTCTCCCTGCCGGACGTCGAGTTGCAGATTGTCGATGACGGCGCGGCCGTCGAAGGAGCGAGTCAGCCCCTCGACCCGTACCGCGGTCTGCGTGCTCACCGGCCGGTGAACGTCGGTCGCCATTGCAGCAGCAGCCTTTCGAGGGAGCGGACGACGAAGTCGGCCAGCAGGCCGAGGAAGGCGTAGACGATCAGGCAGACCACGATGACGTCGGTCCGCAGGAAGTCCCGCGCCTGCACCATGAGGAACCCGATCCCGGAGTCCGCGTTGACCTGCTCCGCGAAGACCAGCGCCAGCCAGGCGATGCCGAGGGAGTAACGCAGCCCGGTCAGGGCACCGGGCAGGGCGCCCGGCAGTACGACATGCCGTACCAGCCCCCACCTGGACAGCCCCAACGACTCACCGGCCTCGATGAGTTGGGAGTCCACACCGCGGATGCCGGCGTAGACGTTGAGGTAGAGCGGGAAGGTCACGCCGAGCGTGATGATGGCGATCTTCGGCGCCTCGCCGATGCCGAACCAGATGATGAACAGCGGGATGAGACCGACGAACGGCACGGTCCGCAGCATCTGGACGGGCGCGTCCACCAGGTCCTCGCCGATCCTGAACAGGCCCGAGACCAGGGCGAGTCCCGTGCCGACGAGCGTGCCGAGGAGCAGCCCCGCCGCGACCCGCTGGAGCGAGGTGCCCATGGCGGAGGTCAGCGAGCCGTCGGCGATCAGATCGCGCCCGACCTGGGCGATCCGGCCCGGGGAGGCCAGCACGTCGGAGGTCAGCACGCCGGTGGCGCTGAGGACCTGCCACAGCAGGACCAGGATCACCGGACCGGTCGTGCGGCGCAGCCAGCGGGGGACGCGGGTGCGACGGGAGGAGGTGGGGACGAGGGGTTCGAGCTCCAACGAGCCGTCCTTGCCGGGTATATCGGAAATATCCGGCTCAGGAGTGCTGGGTGGGGCATGGCTGATGCTCATGAGTGCTCCACGGAGGGGGAGAGCGGGGTGCGCCGGAACGCCGCCGCGTCAGGAACGGGGTGCACCGAGGTGCCGCCGCGTCAGAAACGTGGACGGGCAAGGGGTGACGCGGATGCGAGAAGCGGGGAAGAGGCGGTGAAAGGCGTCAGCGGCCGCGGCGACACGCGGCGGAGGCCACCCGCAGCAGGTCGATGTGACCGCGCGTGGTGAGCAGGACTGAACGCAACATGCCGTCGAAAGTAGCCAGATGGCGTGGCCATGGTCAATGGCGTCTCGCGGAGTGGACCCGCCGTATCGCGGGGCGAGCGGCGGATCGCCCTCGCGGCCCGACGCATGGGTGACGATGGCGGTATGTCAGACACGTTCACCACCCGAGTACTGAACATCACCTCCGGATCGGCCGAGCGCGTGGTCGACCTCACCGGCGACTGCGCGGCCTTCCTGCGTGAGGCCGCCGCCGGCCGGGACGGCCTCCTCAACCTCTTCGTCCCGCACGCCACCGCGGGGATCGCGATCATCGAGACGGGCGCCGGCAGCGACGACGACCTGCTCGCCGCCCTGCACACCCTCCTTCCCGCCGACGACCGCTGGCAGCACCGGCACGGCAGTCCCGGCCACGGCCGCGACCACGTCCTGCCGGCCTTCGTGCCGCCGCACGCGACGCTGCCGGTGATCGACGGGCGGCTGGAACTCGGGACATGGCAGTCGGTGTGCCTGGTCGACACCAACAAGGACAACCCGCAGCGCAAGGTGCGCCTCACGTTCCTCGCGGGCTCCTGAGACGGTCGACACCAGGGCGCCGGCGGCGGCTCCGTCCGCTACAGTCTAGGTAGACCTACCTACCTAGTTTGGATCCCTGTGATGAGTGAGACCGACGCGGGCGCCGCCGGGAAGGCGCGGCGGCGCCCCGCCCGGGAACGGCTGTTGGCGGCCGCGGCCCGCCGGTTCTACGCCGACGGCGTGGCCGCGACCGGCATCGACACGATCACCGCCGACGCCGGTGTGGCCAAGATGAGCCTCTACAACAACTTCTCCTCCAAGGCCGAACTGGTCCGCGCCTATCTGGACGCCCGGCACGAGGAATGGCTCGGGCTGTACCGGGCGCGTCTGGAGCAGACCGAGGGGCCGCGCGACGGCGTGCTGGCGGTCTTCGACGCCTACGCCGACCACGCCGCGTTCGCCTACGAGCGCGGCTTCCGGGGCTGCGGACTGCTCAACGCCGCCGCCGAACTCCCGGCCGGGGACGAGGGCCGGGCCGTGGTCCGCGCCCACAAGGAGCAGGTCGAGCAGCTGATCGCCGGGCATCTGGAGCAGCTGCTGCCCGATCGTCCCGACACGGCCCACGCCACGGCCGAGCATCTCTCCTTCCTGCTGGAGGGCGCGATGGCCCGCGCCGGCCTGGAAGGCGACGGCGAACGCCTCCGACACGCCCGCACCCTCGCGGCGGCCCTGCTGGACCGACTGTGAAGGGCAGCGCACACGGGGGTTCCGCCACGACGGGCGCTCTGTGCGTGCTGGCGGCCTCCGTGCTGTGGGGGACGACCGGCACGGCCGCCACCCTGGCCCCGGAGGTCGGCCCGCTCGCCATCGGCGCCGTCGCGATGGGCCTCGGCGGACTCCTCCAGGCCCTCGTCGCCGCACCACGGATCGTCCGCGACGCCGACCGGCTTCGTGCGCGGCGCGGCACGGTCCTGCTCGGCGCCGCCTCGGTGGCGATCTATCCCCTTGCCTTCTACACCTCGATGCACCTGGCCGGAGTCGCCGTCGGCACCGTCGTCTCCATCGGCACCGCCCCGCTGGCCTCGGCGCTCATCGAACGCGTCCTGGACCGCCGCCGGCTCACCCGGCGCTGGCTGCTCGCCGCCGCCCTCGGTCTGCTCGGCACCGCCCTGCTGTGCGTCGCCGAGGCCGCCCACGCCGACGACGGAACGGGCGCGGGGTCCATGGCGGCCACGCTGCTCGGCGTCGGCCTGGGCCTGGTCGCCGCCACGACGTACGCCCTCTACTCCTGGGCCGCGCACCGGCTCCTCACCGGTGGCATCCCCTCCCGCGCGGCGATGGGCGCCGTGTTCGGGCTCGGCGGGCTGCTCCTCGTACCCGTCCTGCTGGCGACCGGTGGCGCGCTCGTCGGCTCCTGGTCGAATGCCGGAGTCGGCGCCTACATGGCCGTCGTCCCCATGTTCGCCGGGTACGTGCTGTTCGGCTGGGGGCTGGCGCACGTCCCGGCGAGCACCGCCACGACCCTGTCCCTGCTCGAACCGGCGGTCGCGGCCGTGCTCGCGGTGCTGGTCGTCGGCGAACGCCTCCCGGCCGCCGGCTGGGCCGGGATCGCGTGCGTCATCGCCTGCCTCGCCGTCCTCACCATCCCGGCGCAGACCCTCCGCCGCCGGTCCGGCGAGGGAGAGGACGCTGCCCCACCGGCGGTTGCCGCTCCGCTCAGCGAGCGCGGAGCTCAGTAGACCGACAACCCGTAGGCGTTCAGCGCCTCTTGGATCGGCTGGTAATAAGTGGTCCCGCCCGAGGTGCAGTTGCCGGAGCCGCCCGAGAGGATGCCGATCACCTTGTCGCCGGCGTAGAGCGGGCCGCCGCTGTCGCCGGGTTCCGCGCAGATGTTGGTCTGGATCAGCCCGTAGACCACGTCTCCGCCGCCGTAGTTGACGGTCGCGTTCACGGCGGTCACCCTGCCGCAGTGGACGCCGGTGGTCGCTCCCCGGCGGCAGACGGCCTGGCCGACGTAGGCGGTGGCGGTCCCGGTGATGTCGACGGTGCCGATGGTGCCGGGGTGCGGCACGGCCGCGTTGGTGTAGCGGACGATGCCGAAGTCGTCGCCGGGGAAGCTGGTGGCGGTGGTCGGGCCGATCGCCGTCGTCATGGCGGAGCCGGTGTACCAGGTGCCCGCGCCGTCGGTGCAGTGGCCGGCGGTGACGAAGTAATACGTGCTGCCGCTCTGGACGTTGACCCCGGCCGAGCAGCGCCAGGCGGCCGCGTAGATGCCGTCACCGCCCGAGACGAGGGTGCGCAGCGGGCCGTCGAGCCGGGCGAGGGTCGCGGCGCCGGTGAACCGTCCGGTGGTCTGCCGCAGTCTGGCCAGGTCCGTGTCCGAGACCGTGGAGTCAGCCAACACCCGTAATCGCCCGGTGCGTTGGTCCACGGCCCAGCTCGTCCCGGCGACCTCCAGGGATTCGACGGCGGCGGCCGCGCCGGTCGCCGAGGCGCCGGGCGTGGGCGCCGCGGCGGCGCCCGTGCCGGAACCCGTGACGGCGGCGAGGACCAGCAGGCCCAGGACCGCGGTGGATAAGCGTGAGCGCCTGAGGGTGATGCGTCGAGTTCTGAACACCGAGGCCTCCGATGAGGACGATGGGGTGGGTGGCTACCCGGACGGGGTGATCGAGAATCCTCCCCCTGTTCGAAGCGCGGGGTGCTGTAGCTGGGTGCGCAATTGCATAATTTCGCAATTCACTAGATGCTGTGCCTTTCGCGTCCGCCACCGGGGTGGGGCGCGCGGGGGAAGCCGAGGCATCGTGCACGAGCCACATCTGATGAGGGCGACGGCCCGTGCCCGGGCCGTCCGGGCCCGGATCGGTGCGCTGTTGCCCGGTCGGGACGACCTCGCCGAGCTGCGCCGCGATCCGCGGCGGGACCTGCTGGCCGGCCTGACCGTGGCGATCGTGGCGCTGCCGCTGGCCCTCGGTTTCGGGGTCTCCTCGGGCCTGGGCGCGGCGGCGGGACTGGCGACCGCGGTGGTCGCGGGCGCGCTCGCCGCCGTCTTCGGCGGATCGAATCTGCAGGTGTCGGGCCCGACGGGCGCCATGACGGTGGTCCTCGTCCCGATCGTCGGGGAGTACGGTCCGACGGGCGTCCTCATGGTGGGGCTGATGGCCGGCGTCATGCTGGTCGCCCTGGCCGCGCTGCGGGCCGGCCGGTACATGCAGTACGTGCCCGCCCCGGTCGTCGAGGGCTTCACGCTCGGCATCGCCTGCGTCATCGGCCTCCAGCAGATCCCCAACGCGCTCGGCGTGCCCAAGCCCGAGGGCGACCGGGTGCTGGTGGTGGCCTGGCGGGCGGTCGAGGCGTTCGCGACGTCCCCGAACTGGACCGCGGTCGGATTCGCCGGCGCCGTCGCGGTGGTCATGCTCGGCGGTGCCAGGTGGCGACCCACCGTCCCCTTCTCCCTCCTCGCGGTCGTCGCCGCCACGGTGGTCGCCCAGGCCGCGGGCCTGGACGCGGCGCGACCGATCGGCGACCTGCCGTCCGGGCTGCCCGCCCCCTCGCTGTCCTTCCTGGAGCCCGGCTCGCTGGGCACGTTGCTCGCCCCGGCCGTGGCGGTCGCGGCCCTCGCGGCCCTGGAGTCCCTGCTGTCCGCCTCGGTGGCGGACGGGATGACGGTGGGTCAGAAGCACGACCCGGACCGGGAACTGTTCGGCCAGGGCCTGGCGAACATCGCCGCCCCGCTGTTCGGCGGCGTCCCGGCGACCGGCGCCATCGCCCGCACCGCCGTCAACGTCCGCACCGGCGCGAGCTCCCGGCTGGCCGCCCTCACCCACGCCGCGATCCTCGCCGTCATCGTCTTCGCGGCGGCACCCCTCGTGTCGCGGATCCCGCTCGCCGCGCTCGCCGGCGTCCTGCTGGCCACCGCGGTCCGCATGGTCGAGACCGGATCGCTGCGGGCCATGGCGAAGGCCACCCGCTCCGACGCGCTGATCCTCGTCCTGACCGCCGCCGCGACCCTGGTCCTGGACCTGGTCTACGCCGTGATCATCGGCCTGGCCGCGGCGGGCGCCCTCGCCCTGCGCGCCGTGGCCAAGCAGGCCCGCTTCGACCAGGTGCCCCTCGACCGGGGCGACCACAGTGCCGAGGAGCACGCCCTGCTGGCCGAGCACATCGTGGCGTACCGCATCGACGGCCCCCTGTTCTTCGCCGCCGCCCACCGCTTCCTGCTGGAGCTGACCGACGTGGCCGACGTCCGGGTCGTCGTCCTGCGCATGTCCCGGGTGTCGACCATGGACGCCACGGGCGCCCTGCTCCTGAAGGACGCGGTGGAGAGGCTGCACCGGCGCGGCATCCTCGTCCTGGCCTCCGGGATACGCACCGGCCAGCGCCAGGTCCTCGACGCCACGGGCGCGCTGGCGCTGCTGCGGCACGAGGGCCGGGAGTACGCCACGACACCCGAGGCGATCCGCGCCGCCCGCGACCACCTGGAGACGGCCGGACTGCTGCCGGCCCGCGCCGAGCCCCGGTCCCGAACGACCAGCGAGGAAGCCGCCCGATGAGCACACCCCCGCCCCTGCCCGCATCTGATTCGGCGAGGATGGGGCGCATGGACGTGACGAGTGGGTGGACGCGAGGGGCGGCCGGGGGCCCGCCGAGTTGCGGGCCGTGCTGCCGCGCCGGGGAGGTGACGGCAGGGTGAGCACGCCGCTGTACCAACTCAAGGCCGAGTTCTTCAAGACGCTCGGCCACCCGGCCCGTATCCGGGTCCTGGAGCTGCTGAGCGAGCGCGAGCACGCCGTCGCCGAGATGCTGCCCGAGGTGGGTATCGAGCCCGCCCACCTCTCCCAGCAGCTCGCCGTGCTGCGGCGGGCCAACCTGGTCGTCACCCGCAAGGAGGGCTCGACTGTCCACTACTCGCTGACCAGCCCGCACGTCGCGGAGCTCCTCCGCGTGGCCCGCACCATCCTCACCGGCGTCCTGGCCGGCCAGGCCGAGCTGCTCGCCGACCTGCGGGCGACGCAGGGGGAGACGAAGCCGCAGGCGTAGCGGCGAACCCGGCGGGCGCGGTGTCACGGAGCGGCGGGGCCGGTGATGAGCCGGCCCTCGGCGTCGTACGGCCAGACGTTCGGGACGCAGCCGTGCATGCCCTTGATCTGCTGCATCATCGCGGGGGCCGGCTCGCCCTTGCCGGGGCAGGTGACATGGCCGTGGTGGAGGAAGTGGCCCACCTCGTGGTTGATGATCAGCGCACGGTAGGCGGTGACGTCCTTCGCGTAGACGGGGGTCGCCAGGACCCAGCGGTCGAGGTTGACCATGACCTGGTCGTTGGCGGAGCAGTTGTACTTGCCGCCCGTGTCGAGGCCGCTTCGGCCGCAGACCTCGTCGACGGTCGCGGGGGTGGCCAGGCGGACGACGAAGTCGGTGGGGCCGTCGGCGACCCGCCGGAACGCCGAGTGCCCGTCGGCGGTCCAGCCGCGGGGGTCACCGAGGATGCGGTCCACCGCCTCCGCGACCCCCTCCGCGGACAGGTCGATGTTCTCCTCCACCTCGACCCGGTAGCGATACGGCGTTCCCTTGCCCGCCTTCGCGCTCCCGCCCGGTGCCGTGACATATGTGCCGGGGCCCTGCCGAGGGAGGGCCGGGGGCTTCGTGACACTCGGAGTCGGTGTGGGAGTCGGCGTCGGTGACGTGCTTGTGGGCGGTTGAGACAGGGAGTTGTCCGACGACCGCGGGGGCGGGTTCGAGGGCGGCCATGCCACCACCGTGCAGCCGACGGCCCCGAGGACGGTCAACGCGGCCAGGCCGAAGGTCAGTTGGCCTTTCCGGCGTCGCCCGGAAGCCCTCCGGCGATGACTGCTGACGGGTTTTCGCTTGTGCTTGGTCACGTCGATCACGTTGTGATCGGAATGTGATCGGACCTGGCCCGGCGGATAACGAAAGGGTAACTCCCGTGGCTGGTGGTGCCCTTGTGGATACTGACCCCATGCCACGCGTGCTGTTGATCGAAGACGACCGTGCCGTCCGTGAGGGCGTCGCCCTGGCGCTGCGCCGTCAGACCCACGACGTCGCCGCCGCCTCGACGGGGGAGGAGGGGGTGGAGCAACTGCGGTCGTTCCGACCGGACATCGTGGTCCTCGATCTGATGCTGCCCGGCATGACCGGACTCGACGTCTGCCGCGCGATACGCGCCGTCGACCAGGCGTTGCCGATCATCATGGCCACCGCCCGCGGCGACGAGGTGGACATCGTCATCGGCCTGGAGGCGGGGGCCGACGACTACGTCGTCAAACCCGTGACCGCCCGGGTGCTCGACGCCCGCATCCGCGCTGTCCTGCGCCGCTCGGGCGGTGTGCCCGCAGGCGAAGGGTTGCCGAAGATCGACACGTACGGCGAACTGACCGTCGACCGCGCCGGGTTGACCGTCAGACTGAGCGGTGAGCCGATCGCGCTCGCCCCCTCCGAACTGCGACTGCTACTCACGCTCTCCGCGTCGCCGGGCCAGGTGTTCAGCCGGCAGCAGCTGCTGGAGGCGGTCTGGGAGCACGACTTCCACGGGGACGCCCGTCTGGTGGACGCCTGCGTCAAGCGGCTGCGCACGAAGATGGCCGAACCGCCGCGCGCGCCCCGGTACATCCACACGGTCCGCGGGTTCGGCTACCGCTTCGCGGCCCCGTGAAGCACCGCCGACTGCGCGGGCTACGGCCGCGTCTCGTCGTTGCCTTCGGGCTGGTCGCCGCTGTCGCCGCCGCCACGACCGGTGCGCTGACCTTCCGGGAGGCCCGCATCGGGGTCCTCCAGCAGAGCCAGGACGCGGTGATCGGGCAGTTGCGGGCGCAGTTGAGCGAGCGCGCCCCCGAACTCCCCTACCCTCCAGGTGGGTCCGCGCTTCAGCAGTTCGCGACGGACGTCGCCGCCGCCGACGCGTCGGGCAGCTGGCGGGTGCTGGTGACGTACCGGGAGCTGCGCGCCTCCTCCGTGCCCGGTGACCGCTTCCCCGAGCTGACGCCCGCCGTCCGTACGGCCGTCGCCGCCAGCCGGGCCACCGTCTTCCAGCGGGTGAACGAAGGCGGCCGTCCCTCCCTGGTCGTCGGCATGTCGGTCACCTTCGGCGACCCGGACGGGTCCCGGCTGGCATCCGGCGTCCGGGTGTTCCTGGTCGTGCCGCAGACCACGGAACAGGCCTACGTCGACGCCCTGGTCAGCGCCGTCGAACGGGCCATGGTGCCGGCCCTGGGCCTCGCCGTGGTGCTCGCGCTGTTCGCCGCCCGGGGCGTGCTCGTGCCGGTGCGGGCGCTCCGGCAGGCCACCCGGCGGATGGCCGAGGGGCGCCTCGACACCCGGCTCGACGTCCACGGTTCCGACGAACTCGCCGAGCTGTCCCACGCGTTCAACGAGACGGCCGCCGCGCTGGAGACGTCGGTCGCGGAGCTGCGCGAGATGGAGGCGCGGGCCCGGCGCTTCGCCGCGGACGTCTCGCACGAGCTGCGCACGCCGCTCGCCGCGATGTCGGCCGTCACCGACGTCCTGGACGAGGACGCCGCCCGACTGGACCCCGACACGGCCACCGCGGTGCGGCTGATCAGCGAGGAGACCGTCAAACTCACCCGTCTCGTCGACGACTTGATGGAGATCTCCCGATTCGACGCGGGAGCGGCGGTGCTGCACCTCGACGAGATCGACCTCGCCGAGTCGATCCGGCGCACACTCGCCGCCCGCGGCTGGTCGGACACGGTGGGCACACGGTTGCCGCCTCCCGACGCGGCCCGCGGGCGCGTGGACCCACGCCGTCTCGACGTGGTCGTCGCCAACCTGGTCGGCAACGCGCTCAAGCACGGCGGCGCACCGGTGCGCGTCCACCTGGACGTGCCCGATTCCGGCGAGCGCAGGGCCGTCATCGAGGTGCGCGACGGCGGTCCCGGTATCCCGGACGACGTCCTGCCGCATGTCTTCGAGCGGTTCTACAAGTCCGACACCGCCCGCAGCCGCTCCGAGGGCAGCGGCCTCGGTCTGGCGATCACCGCCGAGAACGTCCGCATCCACGGCGGCACCGTCCGCGCGGCCAACCATCCGGAGGGCGGTGCCGTCTTCACCGTAGAACTCCCTTTGCAGCGCGACGAGTTGTCCGAGGAGTACCCGTCATGAACGCACCACGCCGCCTCGCGCTGCTCGCGGTGCCGGCGCTTCTCGCGCTCGCCTCGTGCGACATCCCCACGACCGGCGTGGTGGAGGCCGGCGAGCCCGCGAGCGGGATCCGGCCGATCACGCCGGTCTACTTCGTGTACGACGACGCGCTCGTCGCGGTCCCGCGCACGACCGCGTGGCCGGGGAACGCCGGGGACGCGGTGCGGCTGCTGCTGCGGGGGCCGACGCCCGGGGAGGCGGGGAAGCGGCTGGCCACGGAGATCCCGGAGCGCCGGGCGACTCCGGCCGCGCCGGCACCGACCGCCACCGAGCCGGCCGCCAGTGATCCCCCACGGCCGTCGCCGACGGACGCGCCCACCGACCTGCAAGGGCAGACGCCGACGGACGACCCCACCGCCGACGTGCGCGGTGACCGGATCACCCTCCGACTGCCCCTCGGCACCGGCCCGTTGAACCCCCTCGCGACCCGGCAGGTCATCTGCACGGCCGCAGGCGCCCACCGGGTCACCGCCCCGTCCGCCGCCCCGGTCACCGTCGAGGTGACCGACGGCAGCGGATGGCACGCCACCGGGACCGACGAGGACTGCCCCTCCCTCTAGCGCCCGTCGCCCGGGTGCGCGAGGTCGTAGGGCCGCAGGTACGGCGTCGGGCGGTACGTCGCATAGCGGGCCGGAGTGGTGGAATCGGCCGCGGCGGAACGGGCGTTGAGGGCGGCGGCATCCGTGGCCGGCCACTTGCCGGTGCCGATGCGGTCCTCCAGCGTGTGCAGGGCGCCGAGTTGCTCGGCCGGGCTGAACGTGCAGTGCCCGGCGTTGTCGACGTACGCCTGCCGCAGCAGGGCGGACGTTCCGGCGGCGGTGACCGCGCGCTTGAGGGCGCTCTCCGTCTGGACCGGGACGAGGGCGTCGCCGATGGTGTGGATGTCCAGCTGCGGCTTGGTCAGCTTGCCGGTGAAGGCGCTCGTGCCCCTCATCCAGGCGGCGGCGGACGGATCGGCGGAGATCCGCGGCGCCTTGTTGAGGGTGGCGAGGTCCGCCCGCAGCGACAGACCCGCCTTCTTGTACAGCTCGGTGACCTCCTTGCGGACGGAGGACTGGCCGAGGAGCCGCGCGTAGTCCACGCCGGTGTTCCAGGACATGTTGCCGCCCGCCCGGGTCTCGGCCTCCAGCCGCCAGCTGAACGCGGGGACCTGCACCAGGCCCTTGAGGGCGCTGTACTGGTTGGCCTGCTGACCGTCCCAGTCGGTGGCGGCGGGCCGGGTCTGGGAGGGGTCGTTCCAGACCGGGATGTTGTGCAGGGCGGCGGCCAGCGCGATCCGGGCCCGCCCCGCGGCCGTGGTCTGCGCCGAATCCACCGCGGCCGTCAGCGTGTTGGCGGCGCTGGTGGCCGCAGCCTGGTCCGGGATGTCGACGAGCGGGATGCCGGAGTCGGGCGCGAGGAGCGTCTTGAGGGCGAAGACCGGGTCGAGGGTGTTGTTCCAGTTGGCGACGCCGCCGTGGACGAGGCCGCACATCGACAGGGAACCGTCGATGCGCCGCGGGGCGCGCTCGGCGAGGGCGGTGGTGACGAGCCCGCCGTACGACTGCCCCCACGCGATGGTCCGGCGGGCCGCTCCGAAGCGGTCCTTGAAGGCGGCGAGGGTGGCCAGCTGGTCCGGCACCGCGTCCGTCACCGCCCAGCCGGTGCTCGCGTAGGAGGAGCCGACGAGGGCGTAACCCTGCTGGAGCAGAAGGGACTTGGTCGGGTCGTTCGGCGCGTTCTGAGCGGGGTTGGGGCTGCCCTTGGGGCGGTAGCCGTGGCTGAAGAGCAGGACGGTGCCGTTCCAGTCGGCGGGCACGTCCATCATGTACGCCACGCCGGAGGGGAGTTGCCCCTCGACGTGGCTGGTCTCCGCGGGGGCCGCCGCTGCCGTGGCGGGCAGGGCGGCGACGGCGAGCAGGAGTGCCAAGGCGGACGCCGTGCGGGTACGGGTCGTCATGCGGAGATCTCCTCCGTGTGGGGGGTGGTGGGCTGTGCGGTGGGCTCGGTGAGGGTCGTGCGGTGGGTCTCGCGGACGAAGCACACGGTGATCGCGGTGATCACGGCGCCCCCGCACAGCAGCCAGGCGACCGGCGTGCCGCTGTCGCTGCCCGCCACCAGGCTCCCGGCGATCATGGGGGAGAAGCCGGCGCCGATGAGGGTCGCGCCCTGGTAGCCGAGCGAGGCGCCGGTGTAGCGGACCTTGGTGCCGAACATCTCGGTGAGCAGGGCGCCGAGCGGGCCGTACATCGTGGACTGGGCGATGCCGTGACCGAGGACGACCGCCAGGATCAGCAGCCCCGGCGACTTCGAGTCGACCAGCGCCAGCACCGGGAAGGCGAGCGCGGCCGAGGCGACGGCTCCGACGAGGACCACCGGGCGGCGGCCGACCCGGTCCGAGAGCGCGGAGGCGCACGGCAGCACGACGAGGGCGACACAGGCGGAGACGGTGAGGGCGTCCAGCACCTGCGGACGGGCGTATCCGATGCCCGTGGCGTACGCGATCATGTAGCTGGTCAGCAGCGACTGGGCGGTGAAGGCGCCGATGCCGACGCAGCAGGCCAGCAGCACCGGGCGCGGGTTGCGCAGCACGTCGAGGATCGGCAGCCGAGACTCGGCGCTGTCCTTCTTCACCTCGGCGAACAGCGGGCTCTCCACCACCTTCAGCCGGACGAACATGCCGACGCCGAGCAGGACGACGCTCAGCAGGAACGGCAGCCGCCAGCCCCAGGCCGCGAACTCGTCCTTCGGGAGCGTCACGACGTACGCCACGACGGCCGTGGACAGCAGGGAGCCGAGCGGGGCGCCCATCTGCGTGAAGCTGGACCACAGGCCGCGGCGCCGCTCCCCGGCGTGCTCGACGACCATCAGCGTGGCGCCGCCCCACTCGCCGCCGATCGCGATGCCCTGGACGACGCGCAGGGCGATCAGCAGGACCGGCGCCCACACGCCGATCGTGTCGTACGTGGGCAGCAGGCCGATGAGGAAGCTGGCGCCGCCCATCAGGCCCATCGTGAGCAGCAGCATCGACTTTCGGCCGAGGCGGTCGCCGAAGTGGCCGAAGAGGATGCCGCCGAGGGGCCGGGCGACATAACCGGCGGCGAAGGTGCCGAAGGCGGCGATCGTGCCCACGGCCGGGTCGGCGCCCGGGAAGAACAGTTCGCCGAAGACGAGCGCGGCGACGGTTCCGTAGACGAGGAAGTCGTAGAACTCCACGGCTGTGCCGAGCAGCCCGGAGAGGGCCACTCGGCGCAGCTGGCGGGTCCGTTCGGAGGCCGTGGGCGGTGCGGCGACGGGGGACGAGGGCATCGCGGTCTCCCTTGAGAGCGGTCTGCCATGAGAGGGGTGACCGCTTGAGAGCGGTGACCCTTGAGAGCGGTCTCTCATGACCGGGGAAGGACACCGCGAAATTAGGCCCTCACGTAACTGCCGTCAATAAAGTGCACAACATTGGCCGGAGGTCTCCGGCGTCCCACGCCGTGGCGATCAGTTCGCCTGGCCGGTCGGCATGACCGTGACCTGCTGGACGTTCACCCGCGGCGGCAGCGACGCGATGAACCCGACGGTCTCGGCGATGTCTTGCGGGACCAGCCACTCCATCGACTCCCGGGCACCGTCCAGCCAGGCGCGGGCGCCCTCGTCGGTGACATGGCCCTGGAGCTCGGTGCCGACGATGCCCGGCTCCAGCGCCGAGACACGGACGTTCTTCGGACCCAGCTCGACCCGGAGGTGCCGGGAGAGATGGCTGACGTACGCCTTCGTCGCGGAGTAGACGGCGAAGGTCGGGAAGACGTTCTGGGCCGCGATCGACGAGGTGTTGATCAGATCGGCCACACCGCGCTCGGCGGCCGACGCCACCAACTGCGGTGTGAAGGCCGCGATGGCGTTCATCAGCCCGTTGACGTTGAGGTCGATCTGCTGCCGCCACTGCTCCGTCGCCAACTCCTCGACGGGGGCGGGGAGCATGACGCCGGCGTTGTTGAACAGCAGGTCGGCGCCCCCGAGTTCGGCCGCCACCCGGTCGGCGGCCGCCTGGACCGCCGCCGCGTCGGTGACGTCCACGGAGAGGGCGAGGGCCTGGCCGCCGTTCTTCTCGATCCGGGCGACCAGATCGTCCAACCGCCCGGCGCGACGCGCCAGTACGGCGACCCGGGCGCCCAGCGCGGCCAGGTGCTCTGCGGAGGCCTCGCCGAGGCCGCTGGAGGCGCCGGTGACGACCGCGACCCGGCCGGAGAGGGGGAGTGCGGAGGTGGTCATGAGGAATGCCTTCCGAGGTATGGATCACGGAACGAGGGGGCCGCTGCGGCCCTCATCCAGACAACCGCCCGCCGAGCCCCCGCAGGGCCCCGGAAAGTGCCCTGACCGGGCAGGTATCCGCGAGGCAGGTACCGGCAGGACCACCCACGCCCGGGCAGCTCACGTCCGCCTTCGGCAGACTGGACGCATGGACGACCGTGGCAGAGAACTCGCCGACTTCCTGCGCTCCCGCCGGGCCCGCCTCACCCCCGACCGGGCCGGGCTGCCCGAGGACGGCCGGGCCCGCCGGGTCCCCGGACTGCGCCGCGACGAGGCGGCCCGCCTGGCCGGGGTGAGCACCGAGTACTACACCCGCCTCGAACAGGGCCGCGCCCAGAACCCCTCACCCGAGGTCGTCGAGGCCCTCGCCCGCGCCCTCCAGCTCGACCTGTCCGAGCGGGAGCACCTCACCGACCTGCTGGCCCGCCCGTCCGCGCCGCGCCGCGCCCCGGTCGCCCCGCAGCGGGTCCGGCCGGGCCTGCACCTGATGCTCCAGACCCTCGACCACGTGCCCGCGTTCGTCCTGGGCCGCCGAACCGACGTCCTGGCCGCCAACCTCCTCGCCCGCGAGGTCCTCACCGACTTCGAGGCGCTCCCCGCCAACCGCCGCAACCTGGCCCGCTACTACCTCCTCGACCCCGAGGCCCGCACCCGCGTCGGCGACTGGGAGCAGATCGCCACCGACACCGTCGCCGTGCTGCGCCTGGAGGCCGGACGGTATCCGCAGGACCGGCAGTTGGCCGACCTCGTCGGCGAACTCACCCTGAAGTGCCCCGAGTTCAGCGGCTGGTGGAACGACCACCGAGTCCTCCACCGCACCCACGGAACCAAGCACTACCACCACCCCCTCGTCGGCGAACTCCACTTCTCCTACGAGTCCTTCGAACCGCCCGGCGACACCGACCAGACCCTGTGCGTCTACAACGTCGAGCCGGGTTCGGAGACGGAGGCCTCGCTCCGGCTGCTCGGCGCCATGAGCATCCGCTGAAAGGGAGTCGTGGGGCGCGAGCAGCTAGACGGGGTCGTACGACTCGACGACGTACCGTTCCTCGTCGTCGACCGCGTTCTCGTCCCAGTCCAGGAAGATCCGCTCCGGGTGCCCGTCGGCCGCGTACTCGGCCTGCGCGGTGTCCGCGCCGTCGCTCCGGGCCTGCTTCAGTACGCCCAACAGCGCGCCGAGGGTGGGTACTTGGTCCGGCGTCCGCTTGACCAGCCGGCGTGCGCTGTCGTCCAGGCCGACCGCCTTCGTGACCTTGCCGTCCCTGACGGTGACCCGGAACCTGCCGATGAGGGACCGTTCGCCCTCGGTGGACGTCAGGGTGTAGGTGTACGCGGCGGGTTCCTCCCACGTCGCCTCCTTCCCGGCCGGGGCCGAGGAGGTCTCCGCGCCGCAGGCGGCCACCGTGCAGATCAGTCCGGCCGCGGCGAGCAGCCCGGCACCCATGCGTACGACCGTCATCGTGGTCCCTTCGTTCGTCGCCCCCCGTGGAGCACGTCACTCCTGGGACGCCGCTCGCCCCTCGGACGTTCGGGCGCCGTCACGCGGGGGCGATGTCGCCCGCGCCCGCGTGATGAGGTTGACTCGTGCACCGGCCACCCTCGAAGGAGCTGCACGTGACGTACGACATCGCCGCCCTCCGCTCCCGGTTCCCCGCCCTCGCGGCCGGCACGGCCCACTTCGACGGCCCCGGCGGCACCCAGACACCCCGGCCCGTCATCGACGCCATCGCCGACGCCCTGGCCCACCCGCTGTCGAACCGCGGTCACGGTGTGCCGGGGGAGCGCAACGCCGAGACGATCGTCACCGAGACGCGTGCCGCCCTCGCCGACCTGCTGGGCGCGGAGGCGTCCGGGATCGTCTTCGGCCGCAGCGCCACCCAGCTCACCTACGATTTCTCCCGCACCCTCGCCAAGGCCTGGTCGCCCGGCGACGAGGTGGTCGTCACCCGGCTCGACCACGACGCGAACATCCGACCGTGGGTGCAGGCCGCCGAACGCGTCGGAGCCGTCGTGCGCTGGGCCGACTTCGACCCGGCCACCGGCGAGCTGACCGTCGACGACATCCGCGCGGTGCTCTCCGAGCGGACCCGGCTCGTCGCCGTCACCGCCGCCTCCAACCTCATCGGCACCCGCCCCGACATCCCCGCGATCTCCCGACTGGCCCACGAGGCAGGGGCGTTGGTCTACGTCGACGGCGTCCACCACACCGCGCACGCCCTGCTCGACCTGCCGCAGCTCGGCGCCGACTTCTACGTCTGCTCCGCCTACAAGTTCCTCGGCCCGCACCACGGAGTCCTCGCCGCCCGCCCGGAGTTGCTGGAGACCCTGCACCCCGACAAGCTCCTGCCGTCCACCGACGTCGTCCCGGAACGCTTCGAACTGGGCACGCTGCCCTATGAGTTCCTGGCCGGCACCCAGGCGGCCGTCGACTTCCTCTCGGGCATGGACACCGAGGCCACGGGGACGCGACGCCAGCGCCTGGAGGCGTCGTTCACGGGGCTCGAAGCCCATGAGCAGCTCCTGCGGGCGCAGTTGGACAAGGGGCTGGCCGCGCTCGACGGGATCACGATCCACTCCCGGGCCGCCGACCGCACGCCCACCCTGCTGCTGACCTTCGAGGAACACGGCACGGTGGACGCCTACCGCTTCCTCGCCGACCGCGGCGTCCACGCGCCGTCCGGCTCCTTCTACGCGATCGAGGCCTCCCGGCGGCTCGGCCTCGGCGACACCGGCGGGCTGCGCATCGGCCTCGCGCCCTACAACGACACGGACGACGTCGACCGGCTCCTGACGGGCCTGGCCGACTTCCTGGCGCGCTGAGGCCATGAACGCCTGGCTCACCGAGCGCCGCCCGCCATGGGTCGTCCTCACCGACCGCGGCGACCCTCGGATGGCGGCCGAGAGCGCCGAGCTGGTGGCGCGGGGCGGACGTGTGTTCCGCCTGGACGGGCGTCAACTGGTCACCCAGGAAGCCGTGTTCGCCGCCTTCGCCGACGAGCTCTCCTTCCCCGGCTACTTCGGCCGCAACTGGGACGCGCTATGCCAGGCCGCCTGGCAGGCCAACCTGCGGCTCGACGGCGACGCCATGCCACAGGACCTGGCCGCGTTCGCCCTGCACTTCGTCCTTCTCCTCGACGAAACCCCGCCCGCCGCCTTCGCCCCGGCCGTGGCGAGCGGCATGGACGTGCGCGTGGCCCTCGACGCGGGACGTCTGACGGCGACCCTCAGCAGCGAGGACCGGCCCACGCCCCCGGACCCGCCCCGCCCGGGGGCGTCGGCTGTGACCGCTCCCGAACTCCCTGCCCCCCGCCCGGAGCGCCACCTGTGACCGCCCCCGACCCCCGCCCGGAAGTGTGATGAGCGTTCTCGAATCGTTCCCGTTGGGTGCCGCGACCACCCTCGACGAACTCGCCGGTGACCCCCACCCCCGCCTCGCCCTGCTCCGCGCCCACGAGCCCGTGTCCTGGCTGCCCGAGCTCGACGGCTGGCTGGTGACCCGGCGGGATCTCGCGCTGACCGTGATGCGGGACGCCAGGACCTTCACCGTCGACGACCCCCGCTTCTCCACCGCCCAGGTGGTCGGCCCGAGCATGCTCTCCCTCGACGGCCCCGAGCACGCCCGGCACCGCGACCCCTTCGCCGCCCCCTTCCGGCCACGGCAGACCCACGACCGGTTCGCCGCGTTCGTCGAGCAGGAGACCGACCGGCTCGTCACCGTCCTCGAACCGGCCGGCGCCGCCGAACTGCGCCGCTCCTTCGCCGGCCCGCTCGCGGTCGCCGTCGTCACCGAGGCGCTCGGTCTGTCCGGCGTCAGCACCGACACCGTCCTGGCCTGGTACGAGGCCATCGTGGCGTCGGTCTCCGACATCACCGCCGGCCACGCCCCCAGCCCGGCCGGCACCGCCGCCTACGCACAGCTGAGGGCCGCCGTGGACACCACCCGCGGCACGTCCTCCCTGCTCGGCGCCGCCGCCGACCGGCTGTCCCTGCCCGAAATCGCCTCCAACGCCGCGGTCCTGATGTTCGGTGGCATCGAGACCACCGAGGCGATGATCACCAACGCCGTACTCCACCTCTTGCGCCACCCCGATCAACTCGCCCTCGTCCAGGCCGAGTCCGACCTCCTCGACGGGGCGATCGAGGAGTCCCTGCGCCTCGAACCCGGCGCCGCCGTCGTCGACCGCTACGCCACCCGCGACACCGACCTGGGCCCGGCGACGATCCGGCGCGGCGACCTGGTCACCGTCTCCCTCGCCGGCGCCAACCGCGACCCGGCCGTCTTCCCCGACCCCGACCGCTTCGACGTCCGCCGCGAGAACGCCCGCCTCCAACTGGCCTTCGCCCACGGCCCCCATCACTGCATCGCCGCCCACCTGGCCCGTCTGGAGACCCGCGTCGCCCTGCGGACTCTCCTCGCCCGGCTTCCGGGCCTGCGCCTGGACGAGGGGCATGCGGCGGCACCGTACGGTCTGGTCTTCCGGAAGCCGGCCGCGCTGCACGTACGGTGGGGTCACAACGGGCAAACAGGTTAAATCTCCGTTTCCGAGTGACCTGCCTCTCATGGCACCCGGGGGCCGTAGCCGCGACCATGGTGTCCGTCACCGGCAGGCCGAAGGGATCGGGAATGCTCCGCAAGGTACTGGTAGCCAACCGAGGCGAGATCGCGATTCGCGCCTTCCGCGCCGGCTATGAACTGGGCGCGAGGACCGTCGCCGTCTTCCCGCACGAGGACCGCAACTCACTGCACCGGCTCAAGGCCGACGAGGCGTACGAGATCGGTGAGCCGGGGCACCCGGTGCGGGCCTACCTCTCCGTCGAGGAGATCGTCCGCGCCGCCCAGCAGGCCGGTGCCGACGCCGTCTACCCGGGCTACGGGTTCCTCTCCGAGAACCCCGAGCTGGCCCGCGCCTGCGAGGAAGCCGGGATCACCTTCGTCGGACCCAGCGCGGAGATCCTCGAACTCACCGGCAACAAGGCGAGGGCGGTGGCCGCGGCCCGAGCCGCCGGCGTGCCCGTCCTCGGTTCCTCCGAGCCCTCCAGCGACGTCGACGAGCTGGTCCGGGCCGCCGACGACATCGGCTTCCCGGTGTTCGTGAAGGCCGTCGCCGGTGGCGGCGGGCGCGGTATGCGGCGCGTCGAGGACCCGGCCCAGCTGCGGGAGTCCATCGAGGCGGCGGCCCGCGAGGCGGCCTCCGCGTTCGGCGACCCGACTGTCTTCCTGGAGAAGGCCGTCGTCGACCCCCGCCACATCGAGGTGCAGATCCTCGCCGACGGCCAGGGCAACGTCATCCACCTCTTCGAGCGCGACTGTTCCGTCCAGCGCCGCCACCAGAAGGTCATCGAGCTGGCCCCGGCGCCGAACCTCGACCCGGAGCTGCGCGACCGCATCTGCGCTGACGCCGTCCGCTTCGCCCGTGAGATCGGCTACCGCAACGCCGGCACCGTGGAGTTCCTCCTCGACCCCGCGGGCAATCACGTCTTCATCGAGATGAACCCGCGCATCCAGGTCGAGCACACGGTCACCGAGGAGGTCACCGATGTCGACCTCGTCCAGTCCCAGCTGCGGATCGCCGCCGGTGAGTCGCTCGCCGACCTGGGGCTCTCCCAGGAGACGGTCACCCTGCGCGGCGCCGCCCTCCAGTGCCGGATCACCACCGAGGACCCCGCCAACGGCTTCCGCCCGGACACCGGCCGCATCAGCGCCTACCGCTCCCCGGGCGGCTCCGGCATCCGCCTCGACGGCGGAACCACCCACGCCGGTACGGAGATCAGCGCCCACTTCGACTCCATGCTGGTGAAACTCACCTGCCGGGGCAGGGACTTCGCCACCGCCGTCAAGAGGGCCCGGCGCGCGGTCGCCGAGTTCCGCATCCGCGGCGTGGCCACCAACATCCCGTTCCTCCAGGCCGTGTTGGACGACCCGGACTTCCAGGCGGGCCGCGTCACCACGTCGTTCATCGAGCAGCGCCCCCACCTGCTCACCTCCCGCACCTCCGCGGACCGCGGCACCAAGCTGCTCACCTACCTCGCCGACGTCACGGTCAACAAGCCGCACGGCGAGCGCCCCCAGCTCATCGAGCCCACGAGCAAGCTGCCGCGGCTCACGGGCGAGGTGCCGGCCGCCGGTTCGAAGCAGAGGCTCACCGAGCTCGGCCCGGAGGGCTTCGCCCGCTGGCTGCGCGAGTCCCCGACCATCGGCGTCACGGACACCACCTTCCGCGACGCCCACCAGTCGCTGCTCGCCACCCGCGTGCGCACCAAGGACCTCCTCGCCGTCGCCCCGGTCGTCGCCCGCACCCTGCCCGAGCTGCTCTCCCTGGAGTGCTGGGGCGGCGCCACCTACGACGTGGCGCTGCGCTTCCTCGCCGAGGACCCGTGGGAGCGGCTCGCCGCCCTGCGCGAGGCCGTCCCCAACATCTGCCTCCAGATGCTGCTGCGCGGCCGCAACACCGTCGGCTACACCCCGTACCCGACCGAGGTGACCGACGCCTTCGTACAGGAGGCCGCCGCCACCGGCATCGACATCTTCCGCATCTTCGACGCGCTCAACGACGTCGGCCAGATGCGCCCCGCCATCGAGGCCGTACGCGAGACCGGCACCGCGATCGCCGAGGTCGCCCTCTGCTACACGAGCGACCTGTCCGACCCGAACGAGCGGCTCTACACCCTCGACTACTACCTGCGGCTCGCCGAGCAGATCGTCGAGGCCGGCGCGCACGTCCTGGCCGTCAAGGACATGGCCGGTCTGCTGCGGGCGCCGGCCGCCGCCACCCTCGTATCGGCGCTGCGGCGGGAGTTCGACCTGCCGGTGCACATCCACACCCACGACACCGCGGGCGGCCAGCTCGCCACCTACCTGGCCGCGATCCAGGCCGGCGCGGACGCCGTGGACGGGGCGGTGGCCTCCATGGCCGGTACGACGTCCCAGCCGTCGCTGTCGGCGATCGTCGCCGCCACCGACCACTCCGCCCGGCCCACCGGCCTCGACCTGCTCGCGGTCGGCGACCTGGAGCCGTACTGGGAGAGCGTCCGCCGGATCTACGCCCCCTTCGAGGCGGGCCTCGCCTCGCCGACCGGGCGGGTCTACGACCACGAGATCCCCGGCGGGCAGCTCTCCAACCTGCGCACCCAGGCCGTCGCGCTCGGGCTCGGCGACCGCTTCGAGGACATCGAGGCGATGTACGCCGCCGCCGACAAGATCCTCGGCCACCTCGTCAAGGTCACCCCGTCGTCCAAGGTCGTCGGCGACCTCGCCCTGCACCTGGTCGGTGCCGGGGTGTCGCCGGAGGAGTTCGAGGCGACTCCGGAGCGGTTCGACATCCCCGACTCGGTCATCGGCTTCCTCCGCGGCGAGCTGGGCACCCCGCCCGGCGGCTGGCCGGAGCCGTTCCGCACCCGGGCCCTGGAGGGCCGCGCCGCCCCCAAGCCGGCGCCGGAACTGACCGCCGAGGACCGCGACGGCTTGGAGAAGGACCGCCGCGCCACCCTCAACCGGCTCCTTTTCCCCGGCCCCACGCGGGAGTTCGAGACACACCGTCAGACCTACGGCGACACCAGCGTCCTCGACAGCAAGGACTTCTTCTACGGGCTGCGCCCGGGCCAGGAGTACGCCGTCGACCTGGAGCCCGGCGTCCGCCTGCTGATGGGTCTGGAGGCCGTGGGCGAGGCCGACGAGCGCGGCATGCGGACCGTGATGTCCACGCTCAACGGCCAGTTGAGGCCCATTCAGGTCCGCGACGTCGCCGTCTCCTCCGACCTCCCCGTCACCGAGAAGGCAGACCGCTCCAACCCCGGCCATGTCGCCGCCCCGTTCGCCGGTGTGGTGACCCTCGCGGTCACCGAGGGCGAAGAGGTCGCGGCCGGCGGCACGGTCGCCACCATCGAGGCGATGAAGATGGAGGCCGCGATCACCGCGCCCAAGGCGGGCAAGGTCTCCCGGCTGGCCATCAACAAGATCCAGCAGGTGGAGGGCGGCGATCTGCTGTTCGTGATCGGCTGAGCCGCCCGGGCGGATTTCCCGATCGAGTGGTGACGGGCGTCACACCGGCGTACGGTCGTCTAGTGGACGGCACCGTTCACTGACCCGTGGTGACGGTGCCACTCCCGAGAGTGCGACGCCCATGACCAGCTCCAGTTCAGCTGCGAAGACGGCCACCCCCGGCACCGGGGGTGGCGGAAACGCCATGGCGCTGCTGGTCATCGCCTCGTGTCAGCTGATGGTGGTCCTCGACATCACCATCGTGAACATCGCCCTCCCGGACATCCAGCGCTCGCTGGACTTCTCCACCACCAGCCTGTCCTGGGTGGTCAACGCCTACACGCTCACCTTCGGCGGACTGCTGCTGCTCGGCGGGCGGACCGGCGACATCCTCGGCCGCCGGCGCATGTTCATCATCGGTGTGCTGCTCTTCGTGCTCGCCTCCCTGCTCGGCGGGCTCTCCCAGAACGAGGCCCAACTCCTCGCCGCGCGCGCCTTCCAGGGCGTCGGCGGCGCCATCGCCTCACCGACCGCGCTCGCCCTGATCAGCACGACGTTCCGCGAAGGACCCGAACGCAACCGGGCGTTCGGGGTGTTCGCCGCGGTCTCGGCGGGCGGCGGCGCGATCGGGCTGCTGGCCGGCGGCATCCTCGTCGAGTGGCTCAACTGGCGCTGGGTGCTGTTCGTCAACGTCCCCATCGGCCTGCTCATCGCGCTCGCCGCACCCCGCTGGATCAAGGAGTCCGAGCGCCATCCCGGCCACTTCGACATCGCCGGCGCCCTGACCTCCACCGTCGGCATGGTGCTGCTGGTGTACGGGTTCATCAGAGCCGCCCAGGAGGGCTGGCGGGACCCGTACACCCTGGGCTCGTTCGGCGCGGCGGTCGTCGTCCTCACCGTGTTCGTCCTCATCGAGCGGCGTTCCCGGCAGCCGATCACGCCGTTGCACATGTTCGCCGACCGCAACCGGGCGGGGACGTACGGCATCATGCTCTGCCTCGCGGCGGCGATCTTCGGGATGTTCTTCTTCCTGACGCTCTTCGTGCAGAACGTCCTGGACTTCAGCCCGTTGCAGGCCGGGTTCGCCTTCCTGCCGGTCAGCGCGGTCATCGCGGTCGGCGCCGGACTGGCCTCGCGGTTCCTGCCCGTCTACGGGCCCAAGCCGTTCATGGTGGTGGGCGCGATCCTCGCCGCGGCGGGCCTCGCCTGGCTGACGCTGACCGACATCCACTCCACCTACGCGGGCAGTGTCCTCGGCCCGATGCTGGTGTTCAGCCTCGGCATGGGCATGGAGTTCGTGTCGCTGACCCTGATGGCGCTCTCCAACGTGCCCGTGCAGGAGACCGGCGCGGCCTCCGGGCTCCTCAACGCCACCCAGCAGGTGGGCGGTTCGCTGGGGCTGTCCATCCTGGTGACCACGTACGGTACGGCCAGCAGCAACGAGACCGAGAAGTTCTTCGCGCAGGCCACCCCCGCCGAGCAGCTCTTCTTCAAGCGCACGGGACAGTTGCCCGGCAAGTGGGCCGACCAGGTCCTCACCGCCGGTGTCTCGGCCGCGTTCATCGTCGCGGCGATCTTCACCGCGGTCGCCGCGCTGATCGCCGTACTCGCCATTCAGGTACGGCCGTCCGACCTGGAGCGGCTCCAGGGCAACGGCGGCGGAACGCCCTCGGCGCAGTGAGGCGGCGGGTGCCCTCACCGCCGTGCGGCGGGCGTCGGGACCAGCCCCAACTGCTGGGCGCGCAGCACGGTTCCGAGCCGGTCGTGGGTGCCGAGCTTGCGGTAGATGTTCGCGACGTGCTTGTGCACCGTCCGCTCCGAGATGCCGAGCCTGCGGCCCATCGCGGCGGCGGTCAGCGCGTCGGTGAGCAGGAGCAGCACGGTCGTCTCCCGGGGCGTCAGCCCCGCCTCGGCCGTCTCCGCGTCCGGCGCGACCGTCCGCCGCCAGCGTTCCAGGAGCTGCCGCTGCTGCTCGATCCCGGACAGGAGGGGCTGGAGCCGCCCGGCGACCCGCACCTCGTCCTCGGTGAAGTCCCGGCCCGAGCGGTAGACGAGACAGCCGGTGATGGGCGAACCGGACTCCGGGAGCGGTATCCCCAGCACATGGTCGACGTCCAGGAGCTCGTCGAGCAGCCGCGCGGTCGGGCTCGTGCCCCACGCCCGCCCCGCCGCCGTCCGCGCCGTCACCGGCGCCCGGTCCGGCACGGCCGCATAGTGCCCGGCGAAGGGGTAGCCCGCGCGCAGCAGCCCCATCGCCTCCTCCCCGAGCCCGCCGAACTCCGGGGCGGCCTCCGCGGACAGCCCCAGCGTGCCGCCGTCCTCGCTCCAGTCGTCCAGCTTGTAGATCAGCGCCTCGCCGCCGCACAGCCCCGGCAGCGCGGCCGCCACCAGCGGCCAGAGCAGGTCGGGGTCCCGTTCGTGGAGTGCGGTCACGGCGACCGACAGCATCCGTTCGTAGGCCCCGCCCAGCCCCTGTGCCACGTTCCCGCTCCGCCCGCTCACGTACGCAGTTCTACCCATACCTGCGGGTCATTCCGCCGTTCCAGAATGCAACAGCGGGGGAGAACAGGCCCGGAGGGGGTGTCTGGTTCTCTCCCTCTTCCGTGCGGGCCGCCGGAACGGGGGACCGGCGGCCCGCACGGCAGCCCTGCCTACGAGGCGTCCGGCCGCATGGCGTCCGAGATGGACTTGACGCCCCCGTGCGCCGTGAGACCCCCGTCCACCGGGATGTCCGTGCCGGTGATGAACGACGACTCGTCGGAGATCAGGAACACCACGAGCGGGGCGATGTCGTCGACGGTGCCGCTGCGCCCCAGCGGCGTCTCCCGCAGGGTCGTCGCACGGAAGGCCTCCGTGGCGGCGGACGTCATGTCCGTCTCGATGTAGCCCGGGTGGATGGTGTTGACGCGGATGCCGCGCGGCCCCAGCTCCATCGCCGCGATCCTCGACACCCCGCGCAGCGCCCACTTGCTGGCCGTGTAGGCGACCGGGTAGTAACCGGTCAGGGCGGCGGACGAACCGACGTTGACGATGGACGAGCCCGGCGGCATCAGCGGGGCGAGGTACTGGATGCCGAGCAGCGGACCGGTGGTGTTGACCGCCTGCACGCGCGCCATGTCCTCGGCGCTCACGTCCCCGAGCCGGCCGCGCTGGATGATCCCGGCGTTGTTGACGAGGCCGTGGACGTGGCCGTACGACTCCTTGAGCTCGGCGGCCAGCTCGGCCCAGTCGGTCTCCTTGCTCACGTCGAGACGACGGCAGCCGTCGCCCTCGGGACGTACGTCGGTGGCGACCACCCGGGCCCCGGCCCGGGCCAGGGCGGCGGCCTCCGCGGCGCCCTGACCACGGGCAGCGCCCGTGACGACAACGACCTTCCCGGCCAGCCGGGTCGTGCTCTCGCTCATGCCGGACAACCTACTGGCGTGTCGACCACGAGCTGGTCCAACAGATGTGTCGGTGATGCAAGGAACCGAGCGTCCTACGTCAGTCCCGGTCGGCGCGGGCCGCCTTCTCGGCGTGCAGCTTCTTGACCCGGGCGCCTTCCTTGCGGACCTCGGCCTGCGTGGCGCGCTCCTTGACCAGCCACTCGGGCTGCTCCTGCTTGAGCGCCTCGATCTGCTCCGTGGTGAGCGGCTCGGTCACGCCGCCGCGCGCGAGGCCCGCGATGGACACGCCGAGCTTGGCCGCGACCACCGGACGGGGGTGCGGGCCGTTGGCGCGCAGGTCCTGGAGCCACTGGGGCGGATCGGCCTGGAGCTGGTTGAGCTCGGCCCGCGAGACCACACCCTCACGGAACTCGGCGGGGGTGGCCTCGAGGTACACACCCAGCTTCTTCGCCGCGGTCGCGGGCTTCATCGTCTGGGGGCTCTGGTGCTGCGTCATGGTGTCCAGGGTATCGACTGGGTGAACCCTCGCCGACCACGGCGGGTAACCTGGCCAGGTGACAGGCGTGGACGAACCCCCGAAGACAGGCCCGGCAGACCCTCCGGCGTTCCGGCTCGCCTATGTCCCGGGAGCGACGCCCGCGAAGTGGGTGCGGATCTGGCACGAGCGGCTGCCGGACACCCCGCTGACCCTCCTCCAGCTCTCCGGCACCGAGGCGGTCGCCGCCCTGCGGGACGGCTCGGCGGACGCCGGTCTGGTACGGCTGCCGGTCGACCGTACGGTCTTCAGCGCCATCCCCCTCTACACCGAGACCACGGTCGTCGTCGTCCCGAAGGACCACGTCATCGCCGCCGTCGAGCAGGTGACCCTGGAGGATCTGGCCGACGAGACCGTGCTGCACCCCCTCGACGACGTCTTCGACTGGGAGCAGCCGCCGGGGGAGCCCGCCTTCGAGCGGCCCGCGACCACGGAGGACGCGATCGAGCTGGTCGCGGCCGGTATCGGGGTGCTCGTCGTCCCCCAGTCCCTGGCCCGTCTGCACCACCGCAAGGACCTCACCTACCGGCCGGTCACGGACGCCCCCGAGTCCTCCGTCGCCCTGTCCTGGCCGGAGGAGGCGACCACGGACATGGTCGAGGACTTCATCGGCATCGTCCGCGGGCGCACGGTCAACAGCACGCGGGGCCGTGCCAAGGAGCAGCCCGAGGCGAAGCCCGCGAAGGCCAAGGCCTCCGGTCAGCCCAGGAAGCCGCAGCAGAAGCGGGCGACCCCGGCCGGCGGACGCCACAAGCCGCCGGCGGCCAAGCGGGGCAAGCCCAAACGCAGGTCCTAGGACCTACGGTGTGATCGAACAGTCGAGGATGCGGCCGTCGACCGTGCCGACCAACAGCCGGTCGGGGGCGGTGAGTTCGAGGCAGAGGGCGACGACGGGCTGACCGCCGACCGTGAGGTGGCGCCGCCAACGGACACTCCCGTCCACGGCGTTGAGGGCCACGAGCTCACCCGAGTTGTACGCCACGTACACCGTGTCCTCGTCGCCGTCCACCGCGGTCGCCGGATGGTCGCCGGTGAACTCCCAGCGCGCCGCCCCGTCCGTGAGACTCCGCCGTACGACGAAGGCGTTGCCCGGCAGCAGTCCGGCACCGTCGTGCACGGCCCCCGCGTGCACCAGATCCCCGCCGACCTCGACACCCGGCCCGCCGAACAGATGCCTGGCGGGCGTCCGCCAGTCGAGCGGGAACAGCCGACGCGGCCCGTCGGTGCCGTACGGATCGACCTCGACCACCCACTTGTCCCGCCACGGCTCGCGCCCGTTTCCCTGGAGGAAGAGCAGTCGACTGCTGCGCCGGATCGGGAAGGCGTGGTTGAAGAGGTCGTAGCCGCTCAACGTCACGGTCGCTTCCGGGGTCTCCCCGGCGGGCGGGACCAGGCCGACCGGCTGGGCGTCGCGCCGCCTGCGCACGTCCGTGGGCCGGAGCGCCAGCCAGCCGTCCCGACGTGTGGTGAACACCGTAGGGAAGCCGAGCGCGAGGGTGCCGAGCGACTTCCCGTCCACGGGCGACAGCCGGGCGATGTGCGGCGACGGGGTGACCCACTCCCGCCCCACCCGGCGCACACGTCGTCGCTCCGCGTTGACCCAGACCTCGTGCTCACGGACGACGAGCTGCCGTCCTCCCTCCTCGTCCGGCACACACCAGTCCAGCCGGCCGTCGGGCAGCCACGCCTCGGCCAGCACCTCCTCCAGACAGGCCAGCACCCGCCCGTCCGCGAGCCCATGGACGTCCCAGACCTGGCGGCGCGGCTCCCACCCCGGCTCCCCGGTCAGCGCGGCCACGGCCTCGACGGCGTCCTCGTGCTCCGGCCGCTCGAACGTGATCCGCTGCCCGCACAGTTCCTCCTGCGGCACCGAGCCCTGCGGGACGGCACTCCAGTCGGGCCGCTCGACGACCACGTCGAAGCCCTGCGTGTGCGCTTCCTCGTCGAAATCGCCCTCGTCCGGAGGGGCCAGGACCAGCCGCAGCGTCCGCGCGTTCCGCCACTCCAGCTTCAGTACCTCGCGCGCCCCGCGCATGACGGACCGTGCCCGCCCCGACTCCAGGTCGAGCAGCAGCAGCTCACCCTCGAAGAAATACCCCCCGTCGTACGACCCCGTGCCGACAGCCACGAGCGGAAGCGTGGGATGGAAGGCAAGGCACTGGACGGGCCAGCGGGAGGAGACGACCCCTCGGCAGCGCAGATCGTCCGCGCCGTAGACGCCCACCCGGTACTGCCGCCAGCGGCTGCCGGCCGTGCCGTCCGCGGACCACTGCAGATACCCGAGATCACCGCCCACGACGACGAGCCCGCGCTCCTCGGCGACGGCCACGGTCGTGGGCCTGCCGATCTCGGCGAAAGGCCGGTCGCCGAGGACGCGGTGGACGGTCAGGGGTGCGGTCATACCGTCATCATCGGTGATCAAGGAAGCCCGGCGGTAATGAAATACGGTGCTGAAATAGGGTGCGGGTATGATCTCGCAGGCCTACCTCTCGGAACTGTTCTCCCTCGAGAACCGCGTCGCCCTCGTCACCGGCGGCAGCTCGGGCATCGGGCGGGCCGTCGCTGGCGCCCTGGCGCGCGCCGGGGCGAGTGTCGTCGTCGTGGCCCGCAAAGAGGCGGAACTGGCGGCGACCGTCGACGGGTTGACCGCCGACGGCTGTCGCGCCGCGTGGGTCAGTGCCGACCTCGGCACCCGCGACGGCGTGCGCACCGCGGCCGAGGAAGCGGTGCGGGCCTTCGGCGAGCCCGACATCCTCGTCAACTCCGCCGGCATCAACCTGCGGCCCCCGATGGGCGAGCTGACCGAGGACGTGTGGGACACCACCCTGGCCGTCAACCTGGAGGCACCCTTCCTGCTGGGCCAGCGCTTCGGCCCCCGCATGGCCGAGCGCGGCTTCGGGCGGATCATCCACATCACCTCCCAGCAGGCGCACCGCGCCTTCGTGCAGAGCGGTGCCTACGGCGTCTCCAAGGGCGGTCTCGAATCGCTCGCCCGATCCCAGGCGGAGGCCTGGTCGCCGTACGGCGTCACCTGCAACACGCTCGTGCCGGGCTTCGTGATGACGCCCCTCAACGCCCGCCTCGCGAACGACCCGGAGAAGGTCGAGGCGCTCGCCGCCCGCACGATGGTCGGCCGCAACGGCCTCGCCGAGGACTTCGAAGGCGCGGCGGTCTTCCTCGCGAGCCGTGCCGCCGCGTACGTCACCGGCCAGTCGATCTTCGTCGACGGCGGCCTCTCCGTGCACTGACCCCCACGCGACCAGCCTCGACGACGCCGCAGCCAACAGCCTCGAGGGCGCCGTAGCCAACAGCCTCGACGGCGCTGTAGCCAACAAAGCGACGGCAGCCAACAAAGCGACCGCAGTCGGCAAAGCAACCGCGCCCGGCAAAGCAACCGCACTCGGCAGAGTGACCGCGCCCGGCGGGGCCACGGCTCTCGGCAGAGCAACCGAGCCCGGCGGATTGACCGCGTCCGGCGGGGCCACGGTCCTCGGCGGGGCCACAGCCCTCGGCGGAGCGACCGCGCCCGGCGGGCCCACTGCCCTCGGCGGAGCCACTGCCCTCGGCGGAGCCACTGCCCTCGGCGGAGCCACCGCGCCCGGCGGGCCCACCGGCCTCGGCGGGGCCACCGCCCTCGGCAGAGCAACCGCCCTCGGCGGATTGACCGCGCCCGGCGGAGCCACTGCCCTCGGCAGAGCAACCGAGCCCGGCAAACGACCGAGCCCGGCAGAGCGACCACGCCCGGCAAAACGACCGCGCCCCGCAAAACGAGCGCCCCCACAAAACGACCCCCGCAGAATGGCCGCATCCGGCACCCTCCGGACCCGCTTCCCCAGCGGAGCGCTCTGGCAGAATCGGCCCGTGGATCGGTGGATCCTCGAACGCGAGCGCGAGCTGACGCGACTGGCCGCGGCCGCCCGGGAGGCGGCAGCCGGTGCCGGTTCGGTGGCGCTCGTCTTCGGTGAGGCCGGCATCGGCAAGTCCAGCCTGGTGAGGGCCATGCCGGAGCGGCTGCCCGCGCAGGCGCGCGTCCTCGTCGGCCAGTGCGACGACCTCGCCACCCGCCGCCCCCTCGGCCCGTTCCGCGACCTCGTCGGCAGCGTCGGCGCCGACCTCGCCCGCGCCGTCATGGAGGGCGGCGACCGCCATCGCGTCTACGAGGCCCTGTACGGCGAACTCGCCGCCGCCCCGCACCCCGCGGTCCTCGTCGTCGAGGACGTCCACTGGGCCGACGAAGCCTCCCTGGACGCCCTGCGCTTCCTGGTCAGACGCATCGAGGCGCTGCCCGCGCTGCTCGTCCTCACCTACCGCGACGACGAGCTCAGCCGCGAACACCCCCTGCGTCATCTGCTGGGCCAGGTCTCCCGCACCTCCCGGGTGCACCGCCTGCCCCTCGCCCGGCTCTCCCTCGACGCGGTGCGGGCGCTCAGCGCCTCCCGCCGGCTGGATGCCGCTCAGGTGTACGAGGTGACGTCCGGCAACCCGTTCTTCGTCGCCGAGATCGTGGCCGCGGGCGGCACCGGGGAAGTGCCGCCGACGGTCGTGGACGCCGTCCTGGCCCGGCTGCGGGGCCTGGACCCGGCGACGGTGGACGCGCTGGAGCAGCTCGCCGTCGTGCCCTCGGCGGTCGAACGGCCCCTGGTGGACGCCCTGTTCACGGACGGCGTCGCCGTGCTGGCCACCGCCGAGCAGCGCGGACTGCTCACGGTGGAGCCGGACCGGGTGGCGTTCCGGCACGAGCTGATCCGGCGGGCCGTCGCCGACTCCCTGCCCGCCGCCCGCCGCATCGGCCTCAACCGCACCATCCTCGCCGCGCTCGTCGCCCGGCCCGGCTGCGACACTGCCCGGATCGTCCACCACGCCGACCAGGCCGGCGACCAGGACGCCATCGCCCGCTACGGACCCGACGCCGCCAAGGACGCCGCGTGCGCCGGCGCCCACCGCGAGGCCGCCGCCCAACTCCGGCTCGTCCTGCGCGGGCGGCACCGCTACGGGCCGGCCGACCTCGCCGACCTGCTCGAACGCTACGCCGTGGAGAGCTACACCATCGCCGACTCGGCCGCCGCCGTCACCGCCGAGCGCGAGGCCGTAGCCCTGCGCCGTATCCTCGGCGACACCCTCGGGCTCGGCGCCGACCTGCGCTGGCTGTCCCGCATCCACTGGTGGGCCGGCGACGCCGACCAGGCCCAGGAGGCCGCCCGCGAAGCCGTCGCCGTCCTCGAACACGCCGGCGACGACCGGCTCCTCGCCCTGGCCGTCAGCAACACCGCCCAACTGCGCATGCTCTCCGACCGCTACGCCGAGGCCGTCGAACTCGGCGAACGCGCCATCGCCCTGGCCCGCAAGGCCGACGACGCGGCGATCCTCTCCCACGCCCTCAACAACGTCGGCACGGCCCGCTGGCGCGGCGGCGACCCCGGCGGGCGGCTCCAGCTGGAGGAGAGCCTGGAGGTGGCGCTCGCCGCCGGCGAGGTCGAACACGCCTGCCGCGCCTACGCCAACCTCATCTGGACCCTCCTCGACAACCTCCGGTACGCCGAGGCCGACCTGTTCCTGCCCCCGGCCATGGACCTCGCCGACCGCGCCGAACACCTCGGCTTCCTCAACTACCTCCACGTGGAGCTGGCGGTACGGCGTCTTGCCGCCGCCGACTGGGAGGCGGCCGAGAAACACGCCGAGTACGGTATGCACGACTTCGTCCCCGCCCGCTGCCCCGCGCTCACCGTCCTCGCCCGGGTCCGCGTCCGCTGCGGCCGCCCCGGCGCCGGTGAACTCCTCGCCGAGGCCCGCGAGATCGCCGTACGCACCAGGGAACTCCAGCGCACCGGGCCCGTCGCGGCGGCCTTCGCCGAGGCGGCCTGGCTGCGCGGCGACCTCGCCGCCGTCACCGCCGCCGCGGGGCCCGTCCACGCCCAGGCCGACCGGCTGCCCGGCGTCCCCTACCGCGCCGAGCTCGGCTACTGGCTCACCAAGGCCGGCCACCCCGTCCGGCTCGACGACTCGGACCACCCGTACGCCCTCCAGGCCCGCGGCCTGTGGCGGCAGGCCGCCGGCCGATGGCTGGAGGCGGGCTGCCCCTACGAACACGCCGCCGCCCTCGCCGAGAGCCCCGACCCCGCCGACAAGCTCACCGCGCTCACCACCCTCGACGCCCTCGGCGCCGAGCCACGGTCCCGGCTGCTGCGCACCGAGCTGCGCCGGATCGGCGTACGGCACATCCCGCGCGGCCCGGTCGCCGCGACCCGGGAGAACCCCGCGGGCCTCACCCGGCGCCAGCTCCAGGTCATGCGGCTGCTCGCGGACGGGCTGACCAACGCGGAGATCGCCGCCCGGCTCGTGGTGTCGGTACGGACGGTCGACAACCACGTACGGGCCGTCCTCGACAAGCTGGACGCCCCCACCCGACGACACGCGGCCGACCGTGCCGCCCGGCTCGGCCTGCTGGCGGACGACGGAGGCCCGCCCCCGGAGCCCGAGGCGCCGCTTCCGCACGCCGAAACGTAGGTACCCGGCGGGCCCGAGCTGGGTGACGCACACGGATGTCCGGTCGGTGACGACGCGAGTAGAACGGGCGAATCGGCACGAATTTCCGAAACGGGGGACCGCATGTCCAGCACCATCGCCCACGCGGCGCGCACGGAACTCACAGCCTTCAACGGTGAGTTGATCGGCCCCGACGACCCCGCCCACCAGCAGGCCCGAGGCGTCTACAACGCGATGATCGACCGGCACCCGGCCCTCGTCGCCCGCTGCGCCGACGCGGACGCCGTCGCCCGCGTCATCGCCTTCGCCCGCGCCCACGACCTGCCCCTCGCCGTACGGGGCGGCGGTCACCACGGCGCCGGCCTCGGCACCGTCGACGACGGCGTCGTCCTCGACCTGTCCCCGCTGAAGGACATCGAGGTCGACGCCGACTCCCACACCGTCCGGGTCGGCGGCGGCTGCGTCTGGGGCGAGGTCGACCGCGCCACCAACGCCCACGGCCTCGCCACGCCCAGCGGCATCATCTCCACCACCGGCGTCGGCGGCCTCGCCACCGGCGGCGGGCTCGGCCACCTCACCCGCAAGTGCGGGCTGACCATCGACAACCTGCTGGAGGCCGAGGTCGTCCTCGCCGACGGCAGGAAGGTGATCGCCAGCGGCTACGAGAACAGCGACCTGTTCTGGGCGCTGCGGGGCGGCGGCGGCAACTTCGGGGTGGTCACCTCGTTCCTGTTCCGGCTGCACGAGATCAGCACGGTCGTCGCCGGGCCCACCTTCTGGCCGGTGGAGGACAGCGCCGAAGTCCTCGCCGCCTACCGGGACTTCATCCTGAACGCGCCCCGCGAGCTCAACGGCTTCTTCCTGCACGGCACCGTGCCGCCCGCCCCGCCGTTCCCCGAGGAGATCCAGCTCCGCAAGACCGCCGGCATCGTCTGGTGCTGGACCGGCGCCGACCCCGAGGCCGCCGCCCGCGAGATGGCCCCGCTGCTCGACGCACTGCCCACGCCGCTGCTGCACGCGCCCATGGTGCTGCAACACTCCGAACTGCAGACGATGTTCGACGGGCTCTACCCGCCGGGCCACCAGTGGTACTGGCGCGCCGACTTCGTCGAGACCATCCCCGACGACGCCGTCGCCCTCCACGCCAAGTTCGGCGCCGAGGTCCCCACCATGCAGTCGACCATGCACCTCTACCCGATCGACGGCGCCGCCCACGACGTGGGCCAGGACGACACGCCCTGGGCCTACCGGCACGCCAACTGGGCCTCCGTGTACGCCGGAGTCGACCCCGACCCCGCCAACGCCGAACTGATCAAACGCTGGACGGTCGACTACTTCGACGCCCTGCACCCGTACTCGGCGGGCGGCGCCTACGTGAACATGATGATGGACGAGGGACAGGAACGGGTCCGGGCCAGCTACCGCGACAACTACGCCCGCCTGGCCCGCGTCAAGGCCGACCGCGACCCGGACAACGTCTTCCGCCTCAACCAGAACATCGAGCCGGCCCCGAAGCCGACGCACGGGTCACGACCGTAGCCCGCGCGCCGGGCGAGCGGTGCCCCGGCTGCGGGGCGGGGCACCGCGCCGATCGCCGGCCGATCAGGAGCCGATCAGGACGGGCGGGCCGAGGCTGCCAGCCAGTCGTACGCGGCCCGGGCCGTGAACTCCTCCTGGCCGCCGCGCAGCAGCAGATCGGCGGTGGCGAACTCCGGGGCGTCGGCCTGGGCGGCGACGTACGGGATCGCGATGCAGCGCATCCCGGCCGCGTGCGCGGCGGCGGCACCCGGCGCCGCGTCCTCCAGGACCACGCAGTCGGCCGGGGCCGCGCCGAGCCGGCGGGCCGCCTCCAGGAAGACGTCCGGGGCGGGCTTGCCGCGCTCGACCTCGTCGGCGGAGACGACGGTGTGCAGGAAGGCGTCCAGGCCGGTGCCCGCCAGGATCGCCGCGATGGCCTCCGGCGACGAACCCGAGGCCACGGCCATGGGGACGTCCTCGGTCGCCAGCAACTCGACGAACTTGCGCATCTCGGGGTATGCGGGCGTGTTCACCCGGGCGAGGTCCAGATAACGCCGGTTGAGCTCGCCGAGGAGTTCGGCGGGCGGCACGGTGAGCCCGTACCGCTCCCGCCACAGGCCGAGCGTCTCCCAGGTGCTGATGCCCACATACTGGGAGTTGTCCTCCCAGGTGAAGTCCCGGACCCCATGGACGGCGAGCAGGGCGCGCGATGCCTCGTAGTAGTTCGGCTCGCTGTCCACGAGCGTTCCGTCGAGATCGAAGATGACCGAGGTCGGGCCGAGATTGCTCATGCCGTCCAGGATGTCAAAAGGCAGTCGGCGTGCAGGAGGCCAGAGGTCAGTTCCGGGCCGCGCGGCCGATCGACTCCACCAGCGGCAGCAGCCGGTACGGCACCCGCTCGCGCAGGGCCACCTCGGTGCGGGTGCGGACCACGCCCGGCAGGCTGATCACCTTCTGGATCACGTCCTCCAGATGCGCGTTGTCCCGCGCCACCACTCGCGTCAGCAGGTCGCCGCCGCCCGCGATCGAGAACGCCTCGACGATCTCCGGTACGGCGGCCAGCGCGTCGCCCACGTCGTCGAGCCGTCCCTGGGTGACCTCGATGTGCACGAACGCCAGCACCGGGTGGCCGAGGGCGGCGGGGGAGAGGGAGGGGCCGGTGCCGGTGATCACGCCGTTCCGCTCCAGCCGGTCCAGGCGGGCCTGGAGGGTGCCCCGGGCGACCCCGAGGATACGGGCGTACTCGCGCACGCTCGTGCGCGGCTGCTCCAGCAGCAGCCGCAGGATGCGGGTGTCGAGCTCGTCCACGGCCATCGCGCCCGGCCTCCTCGTTCGTGGTCCGTTGGCCCGCCGGTGGATGGGCAGGGTCCCTTTTGTCTGTGCCAATGGATCAGCCTATTCGATGCCACTTGAGCCAGTCGCGGGGCTGGTGCTGCAATAAACCCGTCGATGGCGCTGCGGACCTCCGCGGCGCCTTTTTCATGCCGGTGTGCCCATTGACGACGCAGGGGGCGGGAAGCAGTGCTGAAGAGGGTGTTCGTTGCTCCGGACCCGGGCCGGGTGCGGCTGCGCTTCGCGGCGCGGGCCGTCGTCGGCATCGGGCTCGCGGTCGTGGTGTGCGGGTTCGCCGGGCACTCCCTCGTCGGCGCCGTCACCGGCGGGCTCGCCGCGCTGCTCGCCCTGTTCACCGTCACCGACGCCACGGTCCGCGGCCAGGCGGTCACCACCGCGCTGCTGCCCGCCGTGGGCCTGCCCGTGCTGGCCGCCGCGGCCGAGCTGCACGACCACCCCGTCGCCCGCGACCTCACGTTCCTCGCCGTCATCGGCGCGGGCGTGTACGCGCGCCGGTGGGGTCCGCGCGGGCACAGCCTCGGCGTGTTCGCGTTCATGACCTTCTTCGTGGCGCAGTTCCTGCATGCCACGAGCGACCGGCTGCCCGAGCTCTACGCCGCCGTCCTGCTCTCCGTGGCCACCGCCGCGGCCGTGCGCTTCGGCCTGTGGTGCTACGAGCGCCACCTGCCGCCCGCTCCGGTGGCCGCCCCGCCCGCCGGCACCGGCCTCGCCCGGGTGACCACCCGCCAGGCCGTCCAGGCGACCGTCGGCGCCGCCTTCGCGCTCGTCGTGGGGCAGCTGGTGTCCGGAGACCGCTGGTACTGGGCCGTCGGCGCCACCTGGTGGGTCTTCGTCAACACCACGTCGCGCGGCGAGACCCTCGTGCGCGGCTTCCGCCGGGTCCTCGGCACCGTGATCGGCATCGGCCTCGGCCTGCTCATCGCCGTCCCGCTGGACGGCGCCGGGCTGCCCACGGCCGTGCTCCTCGCCGCCTGCGTGTTCGGCATCTTCTACACCGCTGCGGTCTCGTACACCTGGATGATGCTCTGCGTCACCGTCCTCGCCGAGCTGCTCTACGGCCTCCTCGGCGTCCTCACTCCGCACCTGCTCGCGCTGCGCCTGGCGGAGACCGGCATCGGTGCGCTCGGCGCGGTCCTCGCCGTGCTGTTCGTGCTGCCCGTCACCACCCACACCACGACCGACGCCTGGATCCAGCGCGCCCTGCGCTGCGTCCACGCCTGCACCGCCGAAGCCGCCGCGCGCCTCGCCGGGGCGGACGCCGACCCGGCCCGGCGCGTGGCCGAGCTGGAGCAGCTGCTGGCCCGGGTACGGCTCTCCGTGGCCCCGCTCGTGCACCCGCTGAACCCGATGCTCCGCCGCAAGCGGCGCGCCCGCCGGGTCCTCACGCTCCTCGACGACTGCGCCCGCGAGATCCGCGGCCTCGTCGCCGTCGCCGCCGACCCCGAGGCCTCCCACGACGCCCGCCTGGCCGCCGCCTGCTGGCGTGTGGAGGCGGCGGTCGAGGCCCTCACGGGCGGCACACACGGTGACCTGCCGGTCACGGACCACCCGCCCGCCGAGGGCCCCGCCCTGGCTCACCTGCACGGCCTGGAACGAGCCCTCGCCGACCTGGCGACACCCCTGCGCACGCCGCCGGGGTCACCACTGGTCGGAGCCTGAGGCCCTCCTGGCCGCGAGGGGCGGTACTGACGTCCGCCGCGGCCGGGCGAAACCTTCGCCGTATGGTCTAGACCGCTGCTACCGTCAGCCCCAACGGCTCAGGACCGAGAGGGGACAGCGGTGGCAGACGGTGGCGAGCGGCAGCGGAAGGCCTACATCGGCTCGTTCACGGCGGCCGGAGGCCCCGGCATCGTGACGGCGGCCGTCACCCCGGACACCGGCGCGCTCACGCCCCTGAGCAGTTACGACGGCCTGCCCGACCCCTCCTACCTGACCCTGGCGCCGGACGGCGGCACGCTCTACGCGGTCAGCGAGACCGCCGAGGGCGCGGTGGCCGCCTTCCGCGTCGTCGGTGACCGCCCCGAGCCCGCCGGACGTCCGGTGCCGGTCGGCGGCGGACCGACCCACCTCGGCCTGTACGACGGCCACGTCCTGACCGCCGACTACGGCTCCGGCAGCGTCACCGCCGTACCGCTGCGCCCCGACGGCACCCTCGCCGGCCCCGCCTCCGGCACCCTGCGCCACACCGGCTCGGGCCCGCACACCAAGCGTCAGCAGGCCCCGCACGCCCACCAGGTGCAGGCCGACCCGAGCGGCCGGTGGGCCGTCAGCGTGGACCTCGGCACGGACTCCGTACGCGTCTGCACCCTGACCGGCGGCACGCCCGACCCGCACCGCGAGATCGCCCTGCGCCCCGGTTCGGGACCGCGCCACCTGGCCTTCCACCCGGACGGCACATACGCCTACGTCGTCAACGAACTCGCCCCCACCCTCACCGTCTGCCGCTGGGACGCCACGGAAGGCCTGCTGAAGCCACTGACCGAGGTCCAGGTGCTCACGGACGCCCCGGCCGGCGACGCCTACCCCTCCGGCGTCGTCGTCTCGCCCGACGGCCGTTTCGTGTGGACCGCCACCCGCGGCGAGGACGTCCTGTCCACGTTCGCCGTCAACGGTGACGAACTGCGGCTCGTCGCCACCGTGCCGTGCGGCGGCCACTGGCCCCGGGCGATCGCCGAGTCGGGCGGGTTCCTGTACGTCGCCAACGAGCGCTCCGGCGAGGTCACCTGGTTCGCGCTCGACCCCGAGACGGGCCTGCCCACCCGCGCCGGTGCGGTGAAGGTGCCGGCGGCGTCCTGCGTGGTCCTCGGCTGAGACGGCTGAGACGGCCCCGGCCGTGGTGCCGTACGCCGAAGGGCCCGCCTCCCGTGGTGGGAGCGGGCCCTTCGGCGCTGCTCACGTCGTGCTCTCGTTCCGTACGCGCGGATCAGCGCGTCGGAGCCCCCTGCGGCTGCTGCGGGGCGATGCCCAGCGCCGTCGTGTACTTCGCCAGCGCCAGCTTGCCGATCGCCGGGTACGGGCCGAGCGCCTCGGCCGCGGAGCAGCCGACCTCCCTCGCCGCCTCCTCGACCAGACCCGGGTCGATCTCCGGCCCTATCAGGTACGGCGCCAGCGCCAGCTGCTGCGAACCCGACGCCCGCAGCTGCTCGGCCACGGACGCGATCGAACCCTCCTGGTCGAGCGCGGCCGCCATCACCGGCACGGCGAGGCGCGCGGCGAGCAGCATGCCGGTGATACCGGCCGCCTGCACGGCCTCCTCACCGCCGACCGAGGCCAGGATGATGCCGTCCGCGGCGGTCGCCACGGTGAACAGCCGGGCGCGGTCGGCGCGGGCCAGCCCGGCCTCGGACAGCCGCACGTGCAGCGCCTCGGCGAGCAGCGGGTGCGGACCGAGCACATCGGTGAGGTCGGCCGCGACGCGGCTGTCCATCACGGCCTGGCGGATCACCCGCAGCAGCGCGCTGTCCGGACCGGCCAGCAGCGGCACCACGACGGCGACGGGACCCTCGGGCTCCTTGACGTCGAGTCCCGCGGCCCTGGCCTGCTCGTAGCGGGCGGTGCGCTCCTCGCCGGCGTGCGCGAGCACGGACTGGAGCGTGGGGAACTCCGCGTCGTCCCCGTCGAGGTAGCCGATCCGCGCGTCGAGGCCGGGGAGCTCGGAGCGGGCGATGCTCACGACCTCCTCGGCGAGGCTGCGCGTGGCAGCGCTCGGCGTGCCCGGCACCGCGAGGACGAGCGCGGGCGCGCCCTCGGGAGCCGCCAGCGGCTCGGGACGGCGGTGCCTTCCGGGCTGGCGAGGGCGCGGCATTCGTACGGGCAGGCCGGCGGGCCCAGTGGGGGAGCTCATGGCGCCGCATGTTACTGGCTCACTGGGCTTCCCTGTTCGGGGAGGGTGCAGGTGAGCGGTATCCGTCCGCTTTTGTCTGATGAGTTACGTACGGATCGGAAGCGGGTGCCCTGTCGGGATCAGTCGCCCGTTCCGGTCATCACCTGCACCATCGACGTATCACTCGGCAGGGTGAGCGCCCCGGTTGCCAGGTCTGTGGCGATCCGTACCGCCCCGTGCAACGGATCCCCGGCGGCCTCGACCCGGTGCGCGTGCGGCAGCCGCTTCGCCAACTCCTCTTCCAGCGGTACGAGGAGCGGGGCGCCCATCTTGAACAGCCCGCCGGTGACGGCCACCTGGGGTTCGCCGCCGGTCGGGCAGACCGCGGCCGCCGACTCGGCGATGTGCCGCGCCGCCGTGTGCAGGATGGCGGTGGCCACCGGGTCGCCGTCGTCGGCCGCGCAGGCGGCGACGTGCGGGGCGAAGGAGGCGAGGACTGCGGGCCGGTCCGGGCGCGGATAGAGCAGGCCGGGCAGCCCGGTCAGTGGCCCGAACTCGCCCTCGGCGCGGGCCAGCAGCCCGGCGGAGCCGCCCGGCCGCCCGTCGTACGCGCGCAGGGCCGCTTCCAGCCCCGCCCGGCCGATCCAGGCGCCGCTGCCGCAGTCGCCCAGCAGATGCCCCCAGCCGTCCGCCCGGCGCCAGCCGGTCAGATCCGTGCCGATCGCGATGAGTCCAGTGCCGCCCGCGACGACGGCACCAGGCCGCGGGCCGAGAGCGCCGACATAGGCGGTGACGGCATCGGCGACAAGTGCGAGCGACCCGACCCCGAACTCCCGTCGCAGGGCGCCCGGGAGTTCGGCGCGCAGGGCGTCGCCGAGGGTGCTCAGCCCGGCGGCCCCGACGACGGCCGTGCCCGGCCAAGCAACACCCGTCTCGGCGGCCAACTCGCGCACCATCGGCACCAGTTGCTCCATCAGATGCGCGGCGTCGATGCCCCGCGCACCCGTACGGACCGGCACCCGCGACTCCCGCAGCCCGAGCGCACCACGCTCCGCCGTACCGAGGGCGACCCGCAGCCCGGAGCCGCCGGAATCGACCGCGAGGATCCCCGGACCGGCCGGCGCCGGGAGGCCCCTGATCTCAGCCGGGCCGGTGGCACGTCCGCCGTCATCCGGAGCGGTGGCAGCTCCGCCGTCGCCCGGGGCGGTCGCACGTCCCCCGCCGCCCGGCCCGGTCGCACGTCCCCTGCCGCCCACGCCCGCCGGAAGACCCCTGTCGCCCGCGCCCGCCGGAAGGCCCCCGTCGCCCGCGCCCGTCGCAAGGCCCCCGTCGCCCCCGCCCGGCGCGGTCACGGCAGGCGCCAGTCCACCGGTTGTCCTCCCTGGCGGACCAGCAGGTCGTTGGCCCGGCTGAACGGACGGGAGCCGAAGAAGCCGCGGTCCGCCGACATGGGGGAGGGGTGCGCCGACTCCACGGACGGCAGGTCGCCGAGGAGCGGACGCAGATTGCGGGCGTCGCGCCCCCAGAGGATCGACACGAGCGGCTTGCCACGCGCCGCGAGCGCCCGTATCGCCTGCTCGGTGACCTCTTCCCAGCCCTTGCCCCGGTGTGCGGCCGGCTTGCGCGGGGCCGTGGTGAGCGCCCTGTTGAGCAGCAGCACGCCCTGCTGGGTCCACGGCGTCAGATCGCCGTTGGAGGGCTGCGGCAGCCCCAGGTCGGTGTTCAGCTCGCGGTAGATGTTGATCAGACTGCCGGGCAGCGGACGCACTTCCGGCGCGACCGAGAACGACAGTCCCACCGCGTGCCCGGGCGTCGGATAGGGATCCTGACCGACGATCAGGACGCGGACGTCGTCGAAGGGCTGCTGGAAGGCCCGCAGAACGTTGGGTCCGGCCGGGAGGTAGGTGCGTCCCGCGGCGATCTCCGCCCGCAGGAAGTCGCCCATCTCGGCGATCCGCCCGGCAACGGGTTCGAGGGCCTTCGCCCAGCCCGGTTCGACGATCTCATGCAAGGGTCGTGGTGCCACGGGCGTCACCCTACTGCCGTACAGGCAACGGCGATCAACCGGTGGCCAAGGCCCGGTGGTCCCCCCGCGTGGCTCATCCCACCACCGCGGCCCGCACACACAGCACGTCCGGCAGATGCGAGGCGAGCTGCTGCCAGCTGTCACCGTCGTCGGCCGAGGCGAACACCTCGCCGTTGCGGTTGCCGAAGTACACCCCGGCCGGGTCCGCGTCGTCGGTGCACAGCGCGTCGCGCAGCACGGTGCCGTAGTGGTCGCCCTGCGGCAGACCGGCGGACAAGGGTTCCCAGCTCTTGCCCGCGTCCGTCGTACGGAACACCCGGCAGCGGCGGTCGGCGGGCACCCGGTCCGCGTCGGCGTTGATCGGGAACACGTACGCGGTGTCACCGCGGCGCGGGTGGACGGCCATCGCGAAGCCGAACGTGGACGGCAGCCCCTCGCCGATGTCGGTCCACTGCGCGCCCGCGTCGTCGCTGCGGTAGACGCCCCAGTGGTTCTGCAGATACAGCCGGTCCGGGGTCACCGGGTCCTGTGCGACCTTGTGCACGCACTGGCCGAACTCCGGGTGGGGATCGGGCAGGAACACCGCCGAGACACCGGAGTTGGAGGGGACCCAGCTCGCGCCGCCGTCCGACGTCCTGAACACCCCGGCGGTCGACACGGCGACCGTCACCGAGCGCGGGTCGCGCTTGTCCGTGACGACCGTGTGCAGCCCCTCCCCGCCGCCGCCCGGGACCCACTTCGACCGGGTCGGGTGCTCCCACAGCGGGCGGACCAGTGTGAAGGTCTCGCCACGGTCCTCGGAGCGGTACAGCGCCGCCGGTTCGGTGCCCGCGTACACCACGTCCGGCTCCGCGGCCGCCGGATGCAGCTGCCACACCCGCTCCAGCGAAGCGCCCGTGTCCTTCGGGAACTTGACGGCGGGCTGAGCCGGTTCGGTCCAGGTGCGGCCGAGGTCGTCGGAGTGGAACACCGACGGTCCCCAGTGCGCGCTGTCGCCGCCCGCCAGCAGTCGCGGCCGCTCGCCCCGGGTGTCGATCGCGACCGAGTACACGGCCTGCGCGTTGAAATACGGACCCTCGTCGAACTCCCAGGTCCCACCCCGCCTGCGCCCGATGAACAGGCCCTTGCGGGTCCCCACGGCGAGCAGTACCTCGGTCATGCCGATCACCTCCGCGACGTCCTTGTCTCAGATATCGGCCAGTCTGCACCCAGCCACTGACAGTCACCCCCGGAAAGGGCTCCGCCGCAGGTCAGGGCGGTGATGGTAACTCGTGTCGGCGATCCGTGGACCGCTTTCGCGAAGACCGCGCGGAGCCGTGGCACCTGTGCGACGGTCGAGTCGAGGGGATTCTTCGTGAGCACCTCGGCGACGTCCCCCGTATGGAAGGGCGGCCCGGCATGTTCATGCGTACATGAGGAGGAAGCCTTCGATGGCGTTCCGTGGTTCGAAGGTGTGGCTGTGGCGTTGGCGGCGCAATCCGCTCCGGCGCCGCGCCGACAAGGTGGAGGCCTGGGTCGTGCTCGGTGCCTGGCTGCTCACCGCCCTCGCGGGAGTGGTCGCCGGCCTGGCGACGAGCCGGTCCGTCGAGGGCACCCTCGCCCGGGAGCGCGTCGAGTGGCGGCAGGTCGAGGCCCGGCTCGTGGCGAAGGCACCCGGCACCTTCGCCGGGCAGACCGGCACCGCGAGCAGCGACCAGGTGTGGGCGAAGGTGCGCTGGGCGGCCCCCGACGGCTCCTCGCACACCGGCCAGGTCCGCGTCCGCCCCGGCAGCGCCACCGGCACTCCGGTCGCCGTCTGGACCGACACGGAGGGCCGCCTGGTCACCCGCCCCACGACCCCGGCACAGGCCCACCTCCGCGCCGCCCTGATCGGTGCCCTCGTGGGAGCGAGCGCGGCGCTCGTGCCGTTCGTCGGCGGCCGCACCCTCTGCGCCCGCCTGGAACGCCGCCGGATCGACCAATGGGACGCGGACTGGGCCCGCTTCGGACAACAGCGGGGCCGGACGGCTGGTTGAGCAACCAGCGCTGCCGAAGACCAGCCGACCCACGGCCCCGCACCCGCCGCACCCGTCCCCGCTCACCTCACCCCCAGCACCCCCCGGCAGATCCGCAGCAACCGCTCGTCCGACAGGACGACCACGGGCCCGAACCCCCCGGACGGGGCCGTGTACCGCTGCGGAGACGCCAGTTCCGTGCGCAGCAGGTCATGCAGGGGCGCTCCCGCCGGGCCCAGGTCCGCGACGCACTCCGCGATGCGCTGACGCAGGTTCGGCGTCTCCGTCCACGTCCTGCGCAGCAGCGGAAGCACCCGCGCCGCCTCCGTCTCGCCGCCGATCCGCCAGAGCGCGCACGCGACCATGGTCCGCTGCCACTCGTACGGCGAGTCGAGCATCCGCCGGAGTCCGTCCAGGGCGGGCGCGGCCGCCGGCCCCATGCGGCCCAGCACCTCGGATGCCTCCCGGTGCGCGACGACGTCCCCGTCCCGTGTCGTCAGAACGGGCAGTACGGCGTCGGCGTCCCCCGCGAGCGCCCAGAGCGCGTCCGCCGCCTCGACCGCGCTGTCCCCCTCCAGCAGCCCGCGTATCACGGGTATCGCCTCAGGTGCCGCGGCTCCGAACCCGCGGAGCGTGCGCAGCGCCGCGTCGACGACGATCGGTCGCAGCCGGTGTTCCGGGAGACCGGTCAGCAGCCGCAGCACCAGCGGCACGCTCTCCGTGTCGTCGAGGGCCCCGAGCGCCGACAGCAACGCCTCCGCACGGTCGTGGACGTCCGGGGCGTCCAGGGGAAGGCGGGCGAGACTCTCCCGCAGGGCGGGTGCGAGGCGTCCGGCGCTCGCGCCGAGGTGGCCGACGACATGCCCCAGGTCGGAGGGAGCGCCGGGGGTGTCGAGGAGCTCCGCCAGCACCGGCACCGCGCGCGGATCCCCGCTCCTGGCCAGCGCCTTGAGCGGTCCGCCCAGCGCCGGCCCGCCGTACTGCCGGTGCTGCACCCACAGGTCGGGGCGGGACATCACCAGCCGGTGGAGGTCGTCCGCGGCGGGCGCGGCCAAGTGATAGAGGTCATCCAGAACGGAAAGCGCCGCATAGCGCAACTGGTCTTCTTCGGCGGCCAGTTGGGTGCCGATCAGGGCGACGGGCGTGCTGTAGTCGGCGCGCCAGTCGAGGAACAGCCCCAGGGACATCCACATCGCGTTGCACCGGACGGTCGGGTCCGCGCTGGTCAACTGCCCGTTCAGCAGGGCGATCCGGTCGGCCACCCGCCCGTCGAGCGCCGTGTGCAGGGTGCGCAGCAGCTGGGAGCCCTCCTCGTCCGAAGGCCGCAGCCGCCGCAGTCGGCCGACCAGCGTGTTCGTGTCGGGGCGATCGGGTTCGCACGACGGGCGGGCGCGTTGCTCGGACCGCTGCCGGAGCAGGCCGAGGACCGTGGGCACCAGGTCGGCCGGGAGCCGGTCGGGGGCAAGGCCCGCCAACTGCCCGAGCGCGGCCAGCCGTTGACCGGGACCGTAGGGAGCCATGCCCAGGGTGGTGAGGAGATCCAGTGCCTCGGTCGCGTGCCCGGGGTGCCGGCCGGCCAGCAGGCCCAGGCTCTCGGTGAGCGCGATCAGGACCCGGTCGTCACGCTCCACGGTGATCCGCTCGCGGAGCAGACCGAGCACCCGCCCCGGCTCGTCGAGGAACCGCACCACGGCATTCGCGGCCGTCCGGCGCACCCCCGGGTCCGGGTCGCCGGTGAGCCGGGTGAAGACCTCGGCGCCGGCCCGGACCGCCACGCGGGCCATTGCGGTGGCCTCGGCCATGCCCTCGGGCGGCTCTCCGTCGCCGCCGATGCTGACGAGGAGCTCCACGATCTCGCCCCGGTCCCGCACCTCCTCGCGCGCGGCGAGCGCGAAGAGATACGGAACGCAGGCGAGCGTCGAGTCGTACACGTCTCCCTGGTGGTGCACGGCGCCGTACATCCCGTCGAGCGCGATCTCCCGCTCGGCCGGGTCCGCGGAGGCCAGCCCCCGCAGCAGTCCGGGCACGTCCTCCGCACTGCCGTACGCATGCCGCATCGAAGCCCAGTCGACCTCGTCGATCCCCGTGAACACGCTGCCCTCCCCAGGCGTAGTGCCAAGTGATCCCGAGTCTGCACCACGGCACTGACAACCGAACGGAATCGCGGGGTGACGGTCTGTCGGCCATGCCGACATCAGCCAAGAGGCAGCGCTGCGTCAGCCAGTGCCCGGCAGCGCCCGCCCCAGGATGGCCGCCACGTCCGCCGAATCCGGCAACGTCCCGAAGGCGTGCCCCCAGTCGCCGCCGAGTCGGGTCGCGCAGAACGCGTCGGCGATCGCGGGCGGGGCGTGCCGGACCAGCAGTGAGGCTTGGAGGGTGAGCGCCATGTGCTCGACCAGGCGCCGCGCCCCGGCCTCCGAGCCGTCGCGCAGCAGGCCCTTGAGACGGTTCACCGCGGCGTCCAGCCGGGCGTCCGCCCCCTGCGCCAGGGCCAGTTCACCGAACAGGGCCTCGGCGGTCCCCGCCTCCCGCGTCAACGCCCGCAGTACGTCGAGGGCGTTGACGTTGCCCGAGCCCTCCCAGATCGACAGCAGGGGAGCCTCGCGGTAGTGGCGGGGCATGCCGGAGTCCTCGACGTAGCCGTTGCCGCCGAGGCACTCCAGGGCCTCCGCGGTGAATGCCGGGCCCCGCTTGGTGACCCAGTACTTGCCGACGGCGGTGGCGATCCGCCGGAACGCCTGCTCACCGGCGTCCCCGCGCACCGCCCGGTCGGCCGCGCCCGCCAGCCGCAGGGTCAGGGTCGTGGCCGCCTCCGACTCCAGGGCGAGATCGGCGAGGACGTTGCGCATCAGCGGCTGGTCGACCAGCCGGGCCCCGAACGCGCTGCGGTAACGGGCGTGGTGCCCCGCCTCGACGAGCGTCTTGCGCATCAGCGCGGCCGACATCATCACGCAGTCGAGGCGGGTGCAGTTGACCATGTCGATGATGGTCTTCACGCCCCGCCCCTCGGGCCCGACCAGCCACGCCACGGTCCCGTCGAACTCCGGCTCGGAGGAGGCGTTCGAGCGGTTGCCGAGCTTGTCCTTCAGCCGCTGGATGCGGAAGGTGTTGCGGCTGCCGTCGGGCAGGACGCGCGGCACCAGGAAACAAGACAACCCCTGGGGCGCCTGCGCCAGCACCAGGAACACGTCGCACATCGGCGCCGACGTGAACCACTTGTGCCCGCGCAGGGTGTACACGCCCGACTCCGAGGTCGGCGCGGCCACCGTCGCGTTCGTCCGGACGTCGGACCCGCCCTGCTTCTCGGTCATCCCCATGCCCGCCAGCAGCCCGCGCTTCCCGCTGGGCACCCGCAGTCCGGGTTCGTACTCCCGGCTGGTGAGCAGCGGTTCGTATACCTTCGCGAGGTCCGGCTGGTGACGCAGCGCGGGGACGGCGGCGTACGTCATCGAGGTCGGACAGCCGTGTCCGGCGTCGGTGTGCCCCCACGCCAACCCGCTCGCCGTGCGCGCCACATGGGCGCCGGACCGGTCGTCGGCCCAGGGCGCGCCGGCCAGTCCCTCGGCGACCGCGGTCCGCATCAGGTGGTGCCAGCTGGGGTGGAACTCGACCTCGTCTACGCGATGGCCGTACCGGTCGTGCGTCCGCAGCTCGGGCTCGTGACGGTTGGCGAGATCGGCCCACTCCTGCGCCTGAGCGCTGCCCGCGATCCGGCCGATCCGCCGCACGTCCTCCTCGGCCCAGCCGGCGCCCTCCCGGCGCAGCCCTTCCAACAGGGCCACGTCCTCCGACGCGTCGTAGGGGGCCAAGGGAGGGGGCTGATTGGTGACGTCGTGCGTCGCGCTGCCCTCGTGCGCCAGTGAGAAGACCATGGATCGAGTGTTGCACTATGGCTACGGCTGTAGCAATGCTGCAATACGCAATACAGTACGTGACCATGCGGACGAACCAGGCTGAGCAGCCCGACCAGCTCGAACTGCGTCCCCTGTCCGCGCGCTCGGTGGTCCTGAGTCTGCTGCTGGGCGCGCATCCGCCCGAGCTGCCGGTGAAGGAGCTGGTCCGCCGGGTGGAGCCCTTCGGTGTCGGCGGCTCCACCGCGCGGGCCGCGCTCAGCCGCATGGTCGCGGCCGGTGACCTGCGCCGCACGGACACCGTCCACCGCCTGAGCGACCGGCTTCTGGAGCGTCAGCGGCGTCAGGACGATGCCGTGCATCCCCGCACGCGCGCGTGGAACGGCGACTGGGAGATGTTCGTGATCACGGCGACGGGCCGCGGCCCCGCCGAACGGGCCGACCTGCGCACCCGGCTGGCCGCGCTGCGGCTGGCCGAGCTGAGGGAGGGCGTCTGGCTGCGCCCCGCCAATGTGAGCCGCCCGCTGCCGGACGACCTCGCCGGGGTGGGGGAGTGGTGCGCGGCCCGGCCCGACCGCCCCGCGGCCGAACTGGCCGCGGACCTCTGGCCGTTGGACGCTTGGGCCGCCAAGGGCCGGGCCCTGCTCGCGCACACCGCGCGCGTGGACCGCCCCGCCGACCGCTTCACCGCCTTCGCGGCGGTCGTCCGCCATCTGCTCGCGGACCCGGTCCTGCCCGCCGAACTCCTGCCCGCCGACTGGCCGGGAACCGCCCTGCGCACCGCGTACGCCGACTACCGGCGCGAACTCGGGACGCGGTGAGCCGCGCAGGATGCGGCGGCCGTACGAAGCGCCGTGCGGGGACGCTTCGGACGGCCGCCTTCACCGTGGGGGAGGCGGGCTGACGTGACTACTTGTACGTGATGTCCGAGGACGCGTACTTGCAGTAAGTCCCGTCAGGACCCGAACCGTTGGTGGTCGGCTCCTTGCCCGTGTTGTTGCCGATGTACTTCTGGCAGGGGACGATCTTCTTGCTGGAGTCCCCGACGATCGTGATGCCCCGCAGGGTCGCGCTGTCGCCGTAGTTGGTGTTGATGCCGACGAGCTTGCCGCCCTTGTAGGTCGCCTCGATGGTGTTGAGGTTGATCGTCCGCTTGTACTGCGTCGAGCAGTTGCCGCACGAGCGGACGAACGTACCGAAGTTCTTCACGGCGAAGTTGCTGACGTTGAGCGTCCCGGCACCGTTGAACTGGAACACCTTGTCGCTGGCTTCCTTCGCGCCACCGCCGGAGATGGTGTACACGTTCGAGGACGAGGAGCCCTTGAACGTCGCCGCGTCCTCGCCGACGTCCTCCCACCAGACGTTCTGCAGCGTGCAGCTGCCCTCGCAGTGGATGCCGTCGGCCGCGGGCGCGCCGATGATGACGTTCTTCAGGACCGTGCCGGCCGCCAGCTTGAGGATCGGGCCCTGGTCCTCGCCCTGGTTGTCGGTGCCCAGGGGGCCGTCGCCGTAGAGGCGCTGCATCCCGTAGTCCTTGGTGCCGGACAGCGAGATGGTGGCGGTGACCGCCTTGCTGCTGGTGGGGGTGGGCCAGGTGGCGGCGCTCGCCGTCGGTGTGTTGATTGCCATGATCATGACAACCGAAAGCCCGAGTGCGGCCGCGGCGCCGGTCAGTACGCGCCGATGGGTGCGGGGAGGTGGTGAAGAAGTCATGTCCCGATTCCTTCTGTGTGGGGGCTGATCGTCGATCGCATACATGAACGATGTGCCTTGACATGAACAGCGGGCCCAGTTCCTTGCGGCTCTCTCGGGAAAGGGCGTGCTGTCCGGTCACCCTGCTGAACGGAACGTAGAGGGTAAGCGCTTTCTGGTCAACGCCTCGCGCAGAGGGTTTCTGTGCTGTGGGAGCGCTTCCATCACGGCCATGTGCATGCCACCATGCCTGGTGCTCCCCTCAGCGATGCCCCCACGAGCCGTCATCACGAAGGGACCCGACGTGTCCGCCACTGCCGGCACCATCGCGAGGAGACCGCTGCGCGCGGTCCTTGTCGCGCTCCACGGAATGCTGGTGGCGTTGCTCGCCACCGTGCTCCTCACCGCACCCCCGGCCGCCGCCGGGCAGGCCGCCCCGACCGCGACCCTCACCGAGGTCACCAACTTCGGCACGAACCCCAGCAACCTGCAGATGTACCTGTACGTCCCCCAGACCGTCACCGCGCATCCGGCGATCCTGGTGGCCGTCCACTACTGCACCGGCTCCGGCCCGGCGATGTACTCCGGCACCGAGTACGCCTCGCTCGCCGACAAGTACGGCTTCATCGTCGTGTATCCGTCCGTCACCCGCTCCAGCAAGTGCTTCGACGTCTCCTCGCCGCAGGCCCTCAGGCGCGGCGGCGGCAGCGACCCGGTCGGCATCAAGTCGATGGTCGACTGGACGGTCGGCCGCTACGGCGCGGACACCGGCCGCGTCTTCGTCACCGGCATCTCCTCCGGGGCGATGATGACCAACGTCCTGCTCGGCGACTATCCGGACGTCTTCGCCGCCGGCGCCGCCTTCGCCGGCGTGCCGTTCGGCTGCTTCGCCACCAGCGACGGCTCCGAGTGGAACAGCGCCTGCGCGCAGGGCACGATCACCCACACCGCGCAGCAGTGGGGCGACATCGCCCGCGCCGCCTATCCCGGCTACACGGGCCCGCGCCCGCGGATGCAGCTGTGGCACGGCACCGCGGACGACACGCTGCGCTATCCCAACTTCGGCGAGGAGATCAAGCAGTGGACGAACGTGCAGGGGGTGAGCCAGACCCCGGCCGCCACCGACTCGCCCCAGTCCGGCTGGACCCGCACCCGCTACGGCGGCACCGGTGACCGGGCCCAGGTGGAGGCGATCAGCCTGCAGGGCGTCGGCCACGGTGTGTACGCCTCGGGAATGGGCGCCCGCGTGCTCACGTTCTTCGGCCTCGACGGCGGCGGCAGCACGCCTCCGCCCCCGGCCGGCCCCTGCAAGGTGACCGTGACCACCAACGCCTGGAGCAGCGGCCTGACCGCGTCCGTGACGATCACCAACACCGGCACGAGCACGGTCAACGGCTGGCAGCTCGCCTTCACACTGCCCGGCGGGCAGACGATCACCAGCGGCTGGAACGCCACGTACGCGCCGAGTTCCGGCGCGGTGACGGCGACGAACGCCTCGTACAACGCGACGCTCGCCCCGGGCGCGAGCGTCGGCATCGGCTACCAGGCGACCCACACCGGGAACAGCGCGGCACCGGGCGCCTTCAGTCTCAACGGAAAGTCCTGCACGGTCGGTTGACGTACTCCGGCCGCAGGCGCCGTCAGTACGGCAGCAGTCGTCCCGACGGTGTCCTGCGGTCGATCGTCTCGTCCCGGCGGGGAACGGGCCTGCGGATGACACGGATACGGGTCTGGCCCTTCATGACGCCCTCCTCATGCCTGATACCAACAGCCTCGCTGTCGCGGGCGCCTGGCACATCGTGCCTGGGAAGGCATTACCCCTGACCTGGGGGGAGCAACCGCCGGGGGTGCCCTACTTCTTCGGGAGGACCGGGACGTACTCCCCAGGTCCCGGTCCTCCCGAAGCCGCGGGCCGCCGGCTCAGACCGACCGGTGGTACTGGTCCGGCACGTGCACGTCCCCGCCCAGCTCGCGCGCGGCCTGCCGCGCCCAGGACGGGTTGCGCAGCAGCTCACGGCCCAGGAGCACGGCGTCCGCCTCGCCGTTGACCAGGATCTTCTCGGCCTGTTCGGGCTCGGTGATCAGGCCGACCGCGGCGACCGGCAGCGTGGTCTCGGCCTTGACGCGGGCCGCGAACGGCACCTGGTAGCCGGGGCCGACCGGCATCCGCACGCCGGAGGCGTTGCCGCCGGTGGAGACGTCGAGAAGGTCGATGCCGTGGGCCTGGAGATCGGCGGCGAACCGTACGGTGTCGTCCGGCGTCCAGCCGCCCTCCTCCAGCCAGTCCGTCGCCGAGATCCGGAAGAACAGCGGCTTGTCCTGCGGCCACACCTCCCGTACGGCGTCCACGACTTCGAGCGCGAAGCGGGTGCGGTTCTCGTACGAGCCGCCGTAGGCGTCGGTGCGGTGGTTGGAGTGCGGGGAGAGGAAGTTGCCGATCAAGTAGCCGTGGGCGCCGTGGATTTCGGCGATCTCGAAGCCGGCGGAGAGGGCGCGCCGGGCGGCATCCGCGAACTGGCCGACGATGTCCTGGATCTGAGTGACCGTCAGCTCGGTCGGCGCCGGGTGCTTGTCGTCGAACGCCACCGGGCTCGGCCCGAGCGGCTGCCAGCCATGGCCCTCCGTTCCGACCGGTGCGCCGCCCTTCCAGGGCCGCTCGGTCGAGGCCTTGCGGCCGGCATGGCCGAGCTGGATGCCCGGGACCGTGCCCTGGCCCACCAGGAAGCGGGTGATCCGACGGAAGGCCTCGACCTGGGTGTCGTTCCAGATGCCGAGGTCGTACGGCGAGATCCGGCCCTCGGGGCTCACGGCCGTGGCCTCGACGATGACCAGGCCCGCGCCGCCGGCCGCGCGCGCCGCGTAGTGCGCGAAGTGCCAGTCGTGGGGCGCCCCGGTGTCCGGGCCCTCGGGTGCCGCGGAGTACTGGCACATCGGCGGCATCCACACCCGGTTCGGGATCGTCAGGTCACGCAGGGTGTAGGGCTCGAAGAGTGCGCTCACGGCGGGCTCCAATTCGTCACGGGACCAGCGGTCGGCTCGTACGATAGGCATCGTAGTACGGTGGATGTCAAACTACGAAGGGTTTCGTACAATGGCCACCCCGAAGACTTCTTCAAGATGTCCCGAAGCCTGCCGAAGGCTTCCCTGAGAGGTGGAGCCGCTGTGACCTCGCCCGCTGCCAGCAGCCGTGACCTGCCGCATCCGGCCCGGGACGAGATCCGGCTGGAGCCGGTCCTGCACGCGCTCTCCGACCCGATGCGGCTCGCGATCGTGCGCGAGCTCGCCACCGTCTGTGGCGAGCTCACCTGTTCGCAGTTCGAGCTGCCCGTCACCAAGTCCACGACCACGCACCACTTCCGGGTGCTGCGCGAGGCGGGGGTGATCCGGCAGATCTACCGGGGCACGGCCAAGATGAACGGCCTGCGCAAGGACGACCTAGACGACCTCTTCCCGGGGCTCCTGGACGCCCTGCTCGGCGCCGCCGACCGCCAGGCCGTCCGCCTCGGCTGAACCTGCCCTCGAGGGAAGGTGGTTGAAGAGCAGGTTCAGCACGATCGCCGTCAGACAGCCCGCGCTGATACCACTGTTCATCACCGTCTGGAACCAGTCCGGGAACTTCTCGTAGACCGTCGGCACACCGACCGGCAGCATGCCCATCGCCACCGAGACGGCCACCACCGTCAGGTTGTTGTTGCCCTTGAAATCGACGGTCGCGAGGGTCCTCAGCCCGCTCGCCGCCACTGTCCCGAACATCACCAGCCCCGCACCGCCGAGCACCGGCGCCGGTATCGCCGCGACCACCGCGCCCAGCTTGGGCAGCAGGCCGAGCAGCACGAGGATGCCGCCCGCCGCGGCGACCACCCAGCGGCTGCGGACGCGGGTCATCCCGACCAGGCCGACGTTCTGCGCGTACGCCGTGTACGGGAAGGTGTTGAAGACACCGCCTAGGACGGTCGACAGGCCGTCGGCGCGCAGACCGTCCGCCAGCGCGCGCGGCTCGACCTTGCGCTCCGTCATCTCGCCGACCGCGATCAGGTCACCGGTCGTCTCCGTCATCGTCACCAGCGCCACCACCAGCATCGACGCGATCGCCGAGGCCTCGAAGGTGGGCGCCCCGAAGTGGAACGGCGTGCTGATCCCGAGCCAGTCGGCGTCACCGACCCCGTCGAAGTCCGTGAACCCGAACGGCACGGCCACGGCAAGGCCCACCACGATGCCGATCAGCACCGCGACCCGGCTGAGGAAGGCGGGCGCGAACCGCTGCACACCCAGCACCACGAGGAGGACGAACAGGGCCAGCCCCAGGTTCTTGGGCTCCCCGAAGTCCGCCGAACCGACCCCGCCCGCCGCCCAGTTGCCCGCGACCGGCAGCAGCGACAGGCCGATGATCAGGATCACGGTGCCGGTGACGAGCGGCGGGAAGAAGCGGAGCAGTCTGCCGAAGACCGGCGCGAGCAGCATGATCGCGAGGCCCGCGACGATGACGGAACCGTAGATCGCGGGGAGGCCGCCGCCGGTCGTGCCGATGAGCACCATGGGGGAGACTGCGGCGAACGTGCAGCCCTGCATGATCGGCAGGCGTACGCCGAAGCGCCAGAAGCCTATGCACTGGATGAGGGTCGCGATACCGCACACCAGGAGGTCGGCGGTGATCAGATAGGCCAGATCCGCGGGCGACAGTTTCATCGCGCTGCCGACGATCAGGGGGACGGCGACGGCACCGGCGTACATGGCGAGTACGTGTTGGAGGCCGAAGGCGAGAAGGTGGCGGGCGGGTGGGACTTCGTCGACGGGGTGCTTGGTCATGGGTGGGACCGTAGGCTCCTTAAACAGATTGTTGATTTCGGGGTGGTTGCTGGTTTGTTTCCTGGTGCGGGTGCGTTGGGGCTGGTCGCGCCCACGCGGCGGAGCCGCATATTGATACAGCCCCGCGCCCCTAAAGGGCGTTGCGGTGCGCGGCCGTCAAGAGGGACTCCCAATCGGGGAGCTTCACCACGCCCCTGCCCAGGGACGCGCCGAGTTCTGCCTCTGCCTGCTCGATGGCGCACCAGCCGGTCCAGTCCACCGGATCCGCCCCTTCTGCCCGCAACGCCTCCAGCGGATCCCCCCGCCTCTCCTCCCGTACGAGGATGTCGGCGTCCTCCAGCAGTGACGTCACCGTCTCCTTCGCGCACGGGCGGTTCGTGCCGATGACTCCCGTGGGGCCCCGCTTGATCCAGCCGGCCACGTACTCACCCGGCGCCACCACGCCGTCGCGCAGGACGCGGCCGGCGAGATGGGGGACCGTGCCGCTCTGCTCGTCGAACGGCAGACCCTCCAGCGGCACTCCGCGGTAGCCCACCGAGCGCAGCACCAACTGGGCCTCGATCTGCTCGTATTGGCCCGTTCCCGTGACGCCGCCGTGGCCGTCCGGTGCCGTTCGTTCGAAGCGCACCGCGGCCACCCGCCCCGCCTCGGCGAGGAGTTCGACGGGACGGAGGAAGAAGCGGAGGTGGATGCGGCGTGCGGAAGGCGTCCGAGGCGCCTGTGCCCAGCCCCGCAGCACCTCCACGTTGCGGCGCTGGGGCGCGGGCAGGTCTGCCGGGTCCGGGTAGGCCGGGTCGAGGGTCAACTCCTCGTGGTCCACCAGCACTTGCGAGTCCGGGAGTCCGGCCAGCTCGCGCAGCTCCTTGGTGGTGAAGCGGGCCTGGGAGGGGCCGCGGCGGCCGACCATGTGGACGTCCGTCACCCGGCTCGCCGTCAGTGCGGTGAGGGCCGGCTGGGGCATGTCCGTGGGGCTCAGTTCGGCGGCGCCGCGGGCCAGCATCCGGGTCACGTCGACGGCGACGTTCCCGACGCCGATCACGACCGCCGAGCGGGCCGTGCGGACGAAACCGTCGTCGACGGCGTCCGGATGGGCGCTGTACCAGGACACGAACTGGGTCGCCGAGAAGCTGCCCGGGAGGTCCTCGCCGGGGATGCCGAGGTGCCGGTCGGTCGCCGCGCCCACGCAGTACACGACGGCGTGGTACAGCGCCCGCAGCCGGGCGGTCGGCAATCCGCCGGCGCCGACCCTGACGCCGCCGAGGAAGCGGACCCGCTCGTGCTCCAGGACCGTGCGCAGGTTGTTCTGGAGGGACTTGATCTTCTCGTGGTCGGGGGCCACGCCGTAGCGGACGAGCCCGTACGGGCACGGCAGACGGTCCAGGACGTCCACGTACACCGCGGGGTCCAGCTGGACGAGGCTCTGGGCGGTGTAGCACCCGCTCGGCCCGGAGCCGACGACGGCGACACGAAGCACGGCGGTACTCCTTACCCGTGGGGATCAGAGCAGATCGCTGATGTCTCCAGCATCGCACCCTGGCTGCTGCGCTGACAGGGTGCTGTACGCAGCCGGGGACGCGTGTCCGTTGGTATGGAAAGTGATCATGCGGTTACGTTGCGTGTGTGCTAGAAGCATCGTTTCTTAATCTTTCTGATCGTTGTCCGACGGACGGTGCCGTGTCCGTGTGGCCCGCGTGGGAAGTGCAGGAGGGCGAGGACGCCACCTCGTGGTTCCATGTCCGGCTGGCGTTCAGCGACGGCGCCCAGGTCGATCTGCTGGCCGTGGTGGCCGACGGCTGCGCCTCCCTGGAGGACGTGCGCGCCCAGCCGGCGCTCTCCCTCGACGACCTCGCGGTCCTCGCCGACTGGATCGAGGGCCCGCTCTTCGAGGCGTGCGGCGTCGCGCCGGCGCCGGAGGAGGGCGAGCCGGGCGTGTCGCGGCGGGCCCGGCCCGCGTGGCCGCGGGGTGTCGAGGGACGGTGGCTCGTCGCGCAGGAGTACCGGGCGGCCCAGGAGGAGGGCTTCGATCCGGTGCTCGCGGTGATGTGCGCGACCGGGCACAGCCGCCGCAAGTCGCTCAGGATGATCGCGCAGGCGCGCGACGCGGGCTATCTGACGCCCCGTCACGCGCGCCGCTGAACACACCCTTCACAGCATGTCCCGCATCCGGGAGATCTCGCTCGTCTGCTGGGCGACCACGTCGTCGGCCATCTCCTCGATACGGATGTTGTTGCCCTGCCCCTTCACGTCGGTGGCCATGGTGAGCGCCCCTTCGTGATGCGTGATCATCAGGGTGAGGAAGAGCTGGTCGAAGGCCTTCCCCTTGGCGGCCTTCAGCTTCTTCAACTGCGCCTCGGTGGCCATGCCCGGCATCGAGGCGTGGTCGTGCGCCCCGCCCTTCGGGTCCTTGCCGTACGACGTCAGCCAGCTCTCCATGGCGTCGATCTCGGGCCCCTGTGCCGCCGCGATGCGCTCGGCGAGCTTTTTGACCTGGGTGGACGCGGCGCGGTCTGGGGCGAGTTCGGTCATCTCCAGGGCCTGGGTGTGGTGCACGATCATCATCCGCGCGTACGAGACGTCGGCCGAGTTGGGGGAGTCGTCCTCGGCGCGCTGGTCGGCGGCCTCCGCGGCGGACAGGGTGCGGTTCGCCTCGCCGGGCTCGCCGGGTGCGAGCACCGAAGGGCCGGTCGCCGCCGCCGGCTTGGCGTCCGAGTCGGAGTCGCAGGCCCCGAGGCCGAGCAGCACCAGAACGGTCACCGTGGCGAGGGACGCGCGGCGGATGAGCACAACGGCCTCCTGTGGCAGGTGGGTTGGGTGGCACCTTGTGAGCGCCGTGACTGTCCTAGCACGCTTCCGCGGATTATCGAGCAGAAAACTTCATTGCGATTCTGTTGCCCCCTGTTGGTGTGTGCATGGTCAAGACCATACTTCGGTGGTGTGTGAACCGTTCCGAGGCGAACGGCACCAGGGAGGAAGCAGTGATCCTGAAAGATCCCCGAACCCGACACAGACGCCTGGGAGTTGTCGCCGCCGCGACCGGACTCCTCGCGGCCCTGCTGACGGCCGTCCCGGCCGCCGCCACCCCCGATCCCGGGGACGGCACGGCGGCTTCCGGCAAGGAGGTGTCGCAGAGCACCGAGGCACAGGTGAGGTCGGCGATAGCCGACGGCGAGATACCCGGCCAGGACGAGATCGTCCACTCCGACAACATCGAGCACCTGGCCAACATCCCCAAGGACGCGCTGCCCGGCACCAATTCGGACCTCGCCTTCCAGGGCAGGTACGCCTTCGCCGGCAACTACGACGGGTTCCGCATCTTCGACATCAGCAACCCGAAGGCACCCAAGACGGTCGCCCAGGTGCTGTGCCCCGGCTCGCAGAACGACATCTCCGTCTCCGGCAACCTGCTGTTCCTGTCGACCGACTCCTCGCGCAGCGACAGCAGTTGCAACAGCACCACGCAGCCGGTGACCGAGAAGTCCTCCTGGGAGGGCATGAAGGTCTTCGACATCAGCGACAAGACCAACCCCAAGTACGTCGCCGCCGTCGAGACCGCCTGCGGCTCGCACACCCACACGCTGGTGCCCGAGCGCAAGAACGTCTACATCTACGTCTCCTCGTACTCGCCGAACGCCGCCTACCCCGACTGCCAGCCCCCGCACGACGGCATCTCGGTCATCAAGGTGCCGCGCAACGCCCCCGAGAAGGCGGCGGTCGTGGGCTTCCCGGTGCTGTTCCCGGGCGAGGGCCCGGACGGCGGAGGCAACCCGGGCGCGCCCACCAACCCGGGTGTCTCCAAGACCACCGGCTGCCACGACATCACGGTGCTGCCCTCGAAGGACCTCGCCGCGGGCGCGTGCATGGGTGACGGCATCCTGTTCTCCATCGCCGACCCCGAGCACCCGAAGGTCATCGACCAGGTGCAGGACAACGTGAACTTCGCGTTCTGGCACTCGGCGACCTTCAACCAGAAGGCCAACAAGGTCGTGTTCACCGATGAGTTGGGCGGCGGTGGCGCCGCCACCTGCAACGCGACGGTCGGTCCGAACCGGGGAGCCGACGGCATCTACGACATCGTCGGCAAGGGCGACAAGCGCAAGCTCGTCTTCCGCAGTTACTTCAAGATTCCGCGCCACCAGGCCGACACCGAGAACTGCGTGGCCCACAACGGCTCGCTGATCCCGGTCAAGGGCAAGGACATCATGGTCCAGGCCTGGTACCAGGGCGGCGTCTCCGTCTGGGAGTTCACCGACTCCTCGCAGCCCAAGGAGATCGGCTACTTCGAGCGCGGCCCGCTGACCACCGACACGCTCAAGGTCGGCGGTTCCTGGTCGGCGTACTACTACAACGGCTACATCTACTCGAACGACATCACCAAGGGCTTCGACGTCCTGAAGCTGAGCGACCGACGCACCGACCCCGCCAAGTGGGTCCGGCTGAAGGAGCTCAACACCCAGACGCAGCCCGACTACTTCGACTGACCCTCAGGGCCGCACTCCGGTGCGGCCCCGGTCGCGAAGAACCGCGACAGATCCGTGTCGCCCGTCCCGCCGGACGCCGCCTCGGTGTCCGGCGGGACCCCCAACTCCCAGTCCAGCCGGTAGCGTTTGAACAGCTCGGCGCGCAGCACCGGCAGCGGCATCGGCACGCCCGGCACCAGCGCCGCGTAGACCGAGCCCATCAACAGGGCCCGCAGCATGGGGTAGTCGGCGTCCGGGTCCTGTGATCCATTGCGTACGACGGTGTCCCGCAGCAGCTCGGCCAGGCGCCGCTGCTCCGGGCACGGCAGGAACCCCTCGGCCTGCAGCAGCCCCGCCATGTGCTGACGCATCAGCACCGGCCGGTCCCGGGCCAGGCCCAGGATCGCGTCGATGGCCCGCGCCATCCGCTCCCGGCCGTCCTCGGTGTGCGGCTCCCGCTCCAGCGCCTCCTCCAGCGTGCGGTTCATCAGCCGGTGCACCGCGGACTGCACCAACTGGCGCTTGCCGGGGAAGTAGTACGACACCAGACCGCGCGCGGAGCCGGCCCGGTCCGCGATGTCGCCGAGCGTCGTCGCCTCGTACCCGCGCTCGCTGACCACCTCGACCGCCGCCTGCAGCAGCCGCTCGCGGGATCGCCGCCGCAATTCTTCATTGACCGAGGCGCTGCGCGGGGACATGCTGTAACTCCTGCGTTGACTGGCTGCCAGCCAACTATACTCAACGCGTTCGGATCGGCCGATGAAACGGCTGGTCAGGGCTGCCGTCCGTCTCGGGCGACGCGGGGGATCGTCCGAGACGGACGGTTCCTCACACCCCAGTGGTGGCCTGAGGCTACTTACTGGCTCGCCGTTCAGCCGGACGACCGGGTTTTCCCGCCCTCGTCCACCAGATCCAGCACGGGCAGCAGCCCGCCCGGCCGCTCGGTCACCGGCAGGTGGTCCACGAAGTGCACCGCGCACCCCAGAGCGGCGGCCCCGCCGTCGGCCCGCCGGTCGTCGCCGACCATGAGCGTGCGACCGGGCTCGGCGCCGAGGTGGGCGCAGGCGGCGGCGAACAGCCGGGTGTCGGGCTTCTGGACGCCGTGCTCGTACGACAGCGCGTAGGCGTCGATGTACGGGTCGAGGCCGTGCTCCCGGAACACCGGCCGCAGATCCCAGCCGATGTTGCTGACGACCCCGATGGCGATGCCGCGCTCGCGCAACGCCCGCAGCACCTTGCCGGCGTCGGGGTAGGGCTGCCAGGCGGCCGGGGACATGTGGCGGTCGTAGAGCAGGTCGTGCAGTGCCGGGTCCGGCAGCGCCACCTGGCGTGACAGCGCGGTGTACACGGCCCGGTGCTGCTCGGCGCTCTCGTCGCGGGTCGCCCACGCCCCGGCCATCTCCGCGGGCACCCGCACGGGGTTCGTGCCACCCGGCAGCGCCCCCGCCACCTCCAGCGCCCGCGCGGTCTCGACGATCTCCGGCTCGGGCACCACGATCCCGGCCTCGGCGAGCCCGCCCCGCAACCAGGACTCGGCGGACTCGATACGGAAGAGGGTCCCGGAGAAGTCGAACAGCACGGCGATCATGCGGAAATCCTACGAGCCGCACGCCACCGCGCTCGGCGCCGGAGCACGGCTCCCCTACGCCTCTCGACGCCCGTGCACCAGCACGGCCACCGCCACCACCAGTCCCCCCAGCAGCCAGCCGCCGAGGACGTCCGTGGTCCAGTGGACGCCGAGCCAGATACGGGTGAGGCCGACGCCGAGGACGGAGACGACGGAGAGGGTGAGGGCGGTGCGCCACAGGGTGCGGCCCACGTCGTGGTGGTGCAGGAGCCACAGGAGAAGGCCCAGGACGACCGTGGCCGTCATGGCGTGGCCCGAGGGATACGCCGCGAAGTGGGCCGTGTCGACCGGGTCCTGCCAGACCGGGCGGGGGCGGTCCACCGCCGCCTTGAGGGACTGCTGGATCAGCGTGCCGACCGCGCACGTGACCGCCAGCCAGATCGCCGTCCACCACGCCGACCGTCGCCACACCAGCCACACCACGACCACCGCGCACAGCAGTCGCATCGTCCACGGGTCCCACACCCAGTCCGTCAGGATGCGGAACGCGTGGGTCAGCCCGGATTCCTCGACCGCCCACCGATGGGTGGTGTCGGCGATGTCCCCGTCGAAGTTCATCAGGGGACGCCAGCGCACCGCGACGAGCGTGAGGAGCAGCACGGAGCACGCGCCCAGGACCCCGGCCGCGCGGACTGCCGTGTGGTGGTCCGGCGGGCTGGGCGGGGCGTCGACGGGCGGGGAGTGCATACAACGATCCTCGCCGACCACGGGGGTCGGAGGCCAATCCCGCCGGTCGCCCCGAGGATCAGGGGGTGGTGGCGAGCCCTCCGGAGCGCCCGCCGCTCAGCCGCCCCAGCCCAACGCCCGCAACCCCGGTACGAACGCCACCAGCAACGGCACCATCGGCACAAGCGCCGCGGTCGCCGTCAGGCCCAGGCGTCGGGTGGCCGGCAGTCGGTCCGGGGGCGTGAGGAGGCGGTGGACCCGCTGGGGGACGTGGGCGTGCGGGGTCGGGCCGGGGCCGAACACGCCCCGGTCCTCGTTGAGTTCCACCAGCGCCAGCGCCGTGGTCAGCCGGCCGAAGCGGCGGGACGCCATGTCGTCCGCGGCGAGTTCGACCAGCCGGTGCATCTCGTCGCGGAACGCGGCGAACACCGGCACCTGCGGGAACCCGCCCGCCAACGCCGACGAGCAGTGCAGCAGCCAGTCGTGCCGGGCCTGCGCGTGCCCCTCCTCATGGGCCAGCAGGGCATCCAGCTGACGACCCTTCAGGCGCCGCAACGCGGCCGTGGTGACGACGAGTTGAGGCGCCGGACCGGAAAGCCACCAGGCGTCCGCGCGCTCACCCTCCAGGACCACGAGGCGACCGGTGCCGCTCTCCTCGCCGGGCAACAGCGGGGCCCGTACCAGGAGTTCGGCCCGGCGCAGCCGACGCCGCGCCCGCGCCCGTACGATCTCACGCACCAGCATCGCCGCGCTCCACACCCCACCGAGCGCCAGCGTCACCGCCGTTGTCGCCGCCCAGGTGCCGCCCGCCCCGAGCGCATAGGCCTCCACCACCGCGCGCGGCGCCGGTGCGAAGACATGGCCGCGTACCGCCTGCCAGGCCGCCGCCGCGCTCAGTGTCATCGACAGGGCGCAGCACAGGAGTACGGCCGCCACCGCGCACTGCCACACCCACAGCGCGACCACCGGTTCACGGTCCGGCCAGTCGGACCGGGCGAGCAGCCGAGGGGCGACTACGGCGGTCAGGGCGCCGAGCAGCAACAGTGCCGCGGGGACCATCATGGGAGCACCCTATGAGCGGCCCGCCGCCCACCGGTACGGCATCCCGCGGCAAAGTGACGCAGGACACGGCTGTGGCCGCAGGGGGCCCGGGTCGTCAGAGCGTCGCCAGCATCGCCACCATCGCGATCCCCATCGACAGCCGGCAGGCCCGCGCCACTTCGGGCCGGTCTCCCCACGCGACGGTTCCGCCCCCGGCCGTGACGGGCACCAGCCGCACGCCGGAGAGCAGTACGTAGCCCATGAAGTAGAGAAGCAGCGCCCCCGTCACGACGGGACTCCCGGAGCCGCCGCCGTGGTGTCCGGGTGACGCCGCCATCACCACCGCCATGTAGACCATCGCCGACGCCCCCACCAGGTGATGCAGATGGTGGGCGCTGGTCCGCGCCGCCCACAGGGCCCGCAGGGCCGCCGCCCCGAACACGGCCGCGTACGCCGCCCAGGCCCAGGACGGCGGAGTGAACACCGCGGCCGGGACGGCCATCGCGGCCATGCCGAACCCCATGAGCGCCTCGCCGCCCGCCGCGCGGCGCTGCTCCTCGACATCGCTGCGCATCCGCAGCAGGCAGTAGGCCCCGGTCGCCGCACACAGCGCGACCAGCAGCCAGCCGGGCGAAGCCGGTCCGTGCACACGCGCCTCCCCGCTAGACGGTCGGACGGGGAGGGGATGCCCCGGCCACGCGGCGCGCACGCGAGCGCAAGGGTGTACACGGGGAGCATTCGGCGGAGCACGGCAGGTCAGCCTTTATCGTTTACTGGTAAAACACCTGTTAAGGTTGTCGGTATGAGCAGTGCCAAGCCCGTCCCCGCCCCGTCACGCGTCCGGCGCCTCCCCCTGGCCGGCGTCCTCCGTCTCGGCCGCCCCTCGGACATCTGGTTCAAGCCCGCCCTGAGCGTCGTCGTCGCGGTCGCCCCGCCGAACCTCATCCTGCTCGCGCTCGGCCGCCTCGACCTGGCGATGTACACCATGGCCGGCTCCCTGTGCGCGCTGTACGCCCACAACCGCCCCTACGCCGCCCGGGCCCGCGCCCTGGCCTGGGTCGTGCTCGGCATGGTCGGCGGCCTCGCCGTCTCCCTCGTCACCGCCTCGCTCACCACCGACGCCGCCGTCCTGGTCGCCGTCGGCGCCCTGCTGGCCGCCGTGCAGAAGGCGCTGTGCGACGCGACCCGGGTCGGCCCGCCCGGCAACGTGGTCCTCACCTTCATCACCTCGGCCTCCCTGTTCGCCCCGCAGACCCTCGCCCAGGTCCCCGGCCACCTCGCCCTCGCCCTCGCGGCGGGCGCCTGGGCATGGATCATCGGCATGGCACCCGGACTGGTCCGGCCGCACGGCCCCGAGCGCCGGGCCACCGCACACGCCCTGAACGCCACGGCCGCCCACGTCGAGCAGCACGACCCCCGCACCAGGGCCGCCGCGGCCGCCGCGATCCAGGCCGCCTGGCAGTCCCTGCTGTCCGCCGGCGCCCGCACCCCGACCCGCCGCGCCCTGGACCGACTGGTCGTCCGCGCCGAGGTCGCCTTCGCGGCCCCCGCCGACACCGACCCACGACGTCTGCGCGCCTGGGCTCGCGACCTGCGCGGCACCGCACCGGTCCCCGCCACCGCGGACCACGGCGAACTCCTCGGCGTCGACGCCGAACTCGCCGTCCCCGCACCTCCGTTGTGGCGCAGGCTCGGCCCACTGACCCCGCTCGCCCTGCGCACCGCCGTCGGCTGCGCCCTCGCCGGTTACGCCTCCCTCGCGCTCGGCGTCGGCCGCCCGTACTGGGCCCTGGTCACCGCGGCCTCGCTCTACCAGGCCAACCTCACCCTCACCTGGAGCCGCGGCGTCCAGCGCGTCGTCGGCAACCTCGCCGGCGTTCTCCTCTTCGCCGCCGTCGTCCCGCTCGCCCACCTCGGCCCGGCCGCCCTCGTCCTGGTCTGCCTCGCCTTCAACTTCGGCGCCGAGGCCCTCATCAGCCGCAACTACTGGCTCGGCAGCGTCTGCGTCACCCCGATGGCGCTGCTGATCACCGAGTTCGCCGGCTTCCAGGAACCCGGGCGGCTGATCACCGAGCGGATCGTGGACACCGTCGTCGGCGCCCTCGTCGGCTTCGGCGCCGCGATCGTCGTCACCAACCGCCGCGCGGGCAGCCGCATCGAGCGGACGCTGGCCGCCGTGGAGCGCGCCCGCGAACACGCCGCCCGCCTCCTGGCCGAGCCGCACCCCGACCCGCGCGCCCTGGAGTCCGCCCGCCGCGCCCTCGCCGCCCACCTGGTGGAGCTGCGGGCCGCCGACGACGCCGCGGCCGGTGAGTGGTGGCAGGGCGCACTGCCCCAGGAGCGGGTCGTGCACGCCGAGCAGGCCGGACACCGTACGCTCGCCGCGACGGTACGGCACCAGGAGGTGCACCGGAACGCGACGACGGAGGGCATACGGCCATGACGGCACCGAACGGACGGCAGGCGGACGCGACCGGGGGCGACACCGTCTCCGCGGTCGTCCGGCAGTGGCAGGCCGTCCACCCCGGTCTCGACACCGGCCCCATGGAGATCATCGGCCGCGTCAACCGCTGCGCCGCCCTCCTCCAGCAGGCCGAGGACGCCCCGCTGCGCCGGGCCGGACTCAGCCGCCCCGAGTTCGACCTGCTCGGCGCGCTGCGCCGCACCGGGCACGAGCTGACACCGGGCGACCTGGCCCGGGAGACCTTCTCCTCCGGCGCCGCGGTCACCAAGCGCCTCAAGCAGCTGACCGAACGCGGCCTGGTCGAACGCCGCGGGGACACCCGGGACCGCCGCGTCGCCCACGTCCGCCTCACGGACGCGGGCCGGGAGATCGTCGACGGCATCCTGCCCGAACAACTCGCTTACGAGACGGCCGTCCTGTCCGTCCTCGACCCGCAGCGCCAGGGCGAACTCGCCGGACTGCTCGGTGAGTTGCTCGGGCAGTTGGAGGGCCGGCTGGGGGCGCTACGCGCCTGATCCCACCGATCGCGCAGCTCCTGGCGCCCCTAGAGGACGTCCGTCGCCGTCCGGCGGTAGCCCGAGCGGCGGTCGTCGATGGTCTCCCAGAGATCGCCGTAGATGTTGCGGAGGACGGTCGGTTCCCGTACGAAGTCGTGCGGGAAACCGAGCGGCACCGCGCTCGCCTCGTCGAGGCGGGCGACCGCGTCGGCGTCGAGGCGGACGTCGACAGCGCCGAGGTTGTCGGCGAGCTGGTGTTCCTTGGTGGCCGCGATGATCGGCACGACGTTCCCGGGGCGCCCCAGCAGCCAGGCCAGCGCCACCTGGGCGGGGCTCCAGCCACCCTGTTCGGCGATGTCCAGGACCGCGGTGATGACCTCCTCTTCCTGTGAGTTCGGCTTGTCACCCCACGCGTCGAGCCGGCCCGTCTCACCCCGGCGGTACTTGCCGGTGAGCTTCCCGGCCGCCAGCGGCGCCCACGCGAACACCGCCTGGCCGAACGCCCGGGCCTGCGGCAGCAGTTCGCGCTCGGGCGTGCGCTCCAGCAGGTTGTAGCGCAACTGCGAACCGGCGAACGCGGACCAACCCCGCAGCTCGGCAAGGGTGTTGGCCTGTGCGATCTCCCAGGCCGGCCAGTCCGAGACGCCGACGTACAGCACCTTGCCCGTCCGCACCAGGTCGTCCAGCGCCCGCATCACCTCGTCGACCGGCGTGAAGTTGTCCCGCGCGTGCACCCACAGGACGTCCAGCCGATCGGTGCCCAGCCGCCTCAGGCTCGCCTCCAGCGACTGCACCAGGTTCTTGCGGTGGTTGCCGGCCGCGTTGACGTCCCCCTCGCGGGTGCCGCACGTGTACTTGCTCGCCAGCACGAACTCCTCGCGCCGGCCTGCCAGGAGCTCGCCGAGGATGCGCTCGGAGTCGCCGCCGGCGTAGATGTCCGCGGTGTCGAGGAAGTTGCCGCCCGCGTCGGCATAGGCGTCCAGCAGCTTGGCGCTGGTCTCCTTGTCGGAGCCGTAGGCGGGGTCGTCACCCATGACCATGGTGCCGAGCGCGAGTTCGCTCACGCGCAGGCCGGTCTTGCCGAACAGTGTGTAGCGCACGATCAGTTCCCCTTCAGACAGGTCGTCGTGCGTACGACGCTATGAGCTGGAGCGCGCTCCAACGCAAGCCGTGCGCCTCAGCCCTCCGTGCCCGCCAGGTACACCCCGAACACCGCCCCGCCGGGATCCCGCAGCACCGCGATCCGGGGCCCGTCCGGCACCGACGTGGGCTCCATGAGGACGGGGGCGTTGAGCAGCCCGGCTCCCCCGAACCCCTGGGCCTGCCACAGATGGAAGCCGGCGCCCTGGGTGTCGGTCGCCCCTCCGCGCCGAGCGGCATCATCCCCGCGACCGGGAGATCACCGACGTACGCGATCGTGTACCCGCCCATGTCCTCCCGCGCGTCGGTCTCCGTCCGCCAGCCGAAGAGTGCGCCGTAGAACCGCTGGCCCACCGCCAGATCCGGCGTTCCCACCTCGGCCCAGCAGGGCCCACCGGCCACCGGCTTGTCGAGCCTCATGCCGCCACGCCCCTTCCACCGACGCGAGCCCCCTCTCGCACGCTGGGCCCGGCCGCGTACGCCTGCCATTCGGCCGGTGCCCAGGCGACAGAAGGAACGCGCCAGTCGCAGCCGCGGTCCTCAGATACCCGGGCGGAAGCGGATCGGGTGGTCCGCGGGGACCTCGACGAGGACGATCCTGATGCCGTCCGGGTCGGTGAGCCACATCTCGATCAGGCCCCACGGCTCCTTCACCGGCGGTCGCGCGATCTCGACGCCCTTCGCCACCAGCTCCTCGTGCGCCGCCGTGACGTCCTGGACCTGCATCCACAGACGGACGGCCGGGGAGGGCGGGGTCTCGGAGCGGCCGGAGAGTTCCAGGAAGCCGCCGCCGAGGAAGTAGACGGTGCCGCGTTCCGGTCCCGTGCCGAACTCGCGGTAGACGGCGAGGCCGAGTTGTTCGCCGTAGAAGACGCGGGAACGTTCGGGGTCGACGGGGTGGATCAGGGTCCGGCCGCTCAGTACGTGCACCATGCGGCGGAGCCTAGTGCGGGCGTTACCCTCGTCGGTGCCCGTGTCGTGCCCGAGAGTGGAGAAACGCCCCATGACCGCTGGACTCACCTTCCGCGATGCCACCGACGCCGACGTGGACGCGCTGGTCGCGCTGATCGAGTCGGCGTACCGCGGGGACTCCAGCCGGGCCGGATGGACCACCGAGGCGGACATCCTCCAGGGGCAGCGGACCGACCCCGAGGGCGTGCTCCAGGTCATCAAGTCGCCCGACAGCCGGTTGCTCACCGTCGAGCGCGAGGGCGAGGTCGTCGCCTGCTGCCAGCTCGAACACCGCGGTGACCACGCCTACTTCGGGATGTTCGCGGTCAGCCCCCGGCTCCAGGGCGGCGGCCTCGGCAAGGTGATCATCGCGGAGGCGGAGCGGGCGGCGCGGGAGACCTGGGGCGTCACGGAGATGCACATGACGGTGATCTCCGTACGGAACGACCTCATCGCCTGGTACGAGCGCCGGGGCTACCGCCGTACGGGCCGGATGGCCCCGTTCCCGTACGGCGACGAGCGCTTCGGCATCCCGCAGCGCGACGACCTGCAGTTCGAGCTGCTGGTCAAGCCGCTCGCCTAGGGCCTGCCCGGCGGATCATGCCGCAGACGCGGGGTGTGGCACGCCGATCTGCCGCGTTGTCGTCGGTCCCCGACGCTCCGCGTCGACTCCCTCCTCCGCCTTGCAGCTCGACGCACCACACCCCGCTCACCAGCGTCACTGGGGCACCGCTGCTTTCCTGCGACCTGATCCGCCGAGCAGACCCTGATCGTCACGCCGTGAAGCGGGCGGTGCGTTTGATCTCCGAGTAGTCGCTGGTCGCGCCGTCCAGTTGCAGGGCGCGTACGAGACGCAGATGGTCCTGCGTGTTCACCACCCAGCCGATGATCCTGAGGTCCGCCTTGCGGGCGTGCTCGACGATCTCCAGGGTGATCCGGCGGATGTTGAGGCAGACGGTCGCGGCGCCGGCCTCCTGGGCGCGCTCCACGATGTCGGTGCCGTACCGGCTGCCGATCAGCGCGGTCCGTACGCCCGGCACCAGGCGGGAGACCTCGGCGATCGCCTCGTCGTGGAACGAGGACACCTCCACCCGGCCCACCAGGTCCCGCTTGAGCATGACCTCGGCCAGCGCCCGCGCCGCCGCGATGTCCTTGATCTCGGCCTGGAGCGGTGACCGTACCGCCTCCAGGACCTCCTCGAAGACGGGGACCTTCTCGCCCAGGCCCGCGTCCAGGGTGCGCAGCTCGGCGAGGGTCTTCTCGGCGATCGGGCCGGTCCCGTCGGTCGTGCGGTCCACGTCCGTGTCGTGCATGACGACGAGGGCCCCGTCCTTGCTGAGATGCAGGTCGAGTTCGATGGCGTCGAAGCCCGCCTGTTCGGCGGCGACGAAGGAACGGAGGGTGTTCTCGGGTTCGAGACCCATGACTCCGCGATGACCGATGGTAAGGAAGTTCAAGGTTCAACTCGCTTCCGTCGACGGCGGCTCGGCTTCCGCAGCCTAATGGCCTCGGCCGGTGATGAACCCCTGCGTACACGGGGGATCGGCGTGGCGCGAGGGGCAGGACTGGCCGGTACCGCTTCGGGCGGTCACCCTGGGGTGGGCGAGTCCTGCGGGCATTGACCACTCGTGCCCCCAAGAGGATCACGTATACCCATCGGGAGCGCCGTCATGGCATCCGGCAGGAAAAAGTTTCGTGACCATGGGGGTGGGCAGGATAATTTGCGGGGCCCCCTCTTGCTGACAGGAACCACATATGCATACGGTGTCCTGACGCGAGGTTCTCCCGTGGAGGATGGGACATGACGGAAATTCTTGTGCAGGCGGCTATGGAGGAGCAGGTTCCTCCCGCGACCAGGGTGGTGGATCACCCGGCGTGGCCCGTGCTCAAGGGTGCCGTGGAGCGGATCAGGCCCTGGCAGTCCAAGGACGGGTCGATCGACTTCACCGCCGAGGGTGCCCCGGACCGCGCCACCGCCGAGGCGGCCGTACGCGAGGTCTCCGCGGCCGTAGAGGAGCTGTCCCCCCTGCTCCCGCACGACCGTGCCTACCACCAGGCCCTGGTCAAGGACCTGGAGCGCTGGGCCGAGGGCGGCTTCGAGGTGCCCGACTTCCTCGACTCGCTGCTCGCCTTCCAGCCCGCCAAGGGCCGCGCGGACGGCCTGCAGCACCTGGTCGTCTTCCCGATGTACACGCAGAACGGCAACCCCGACCGCAACCTCGAAGCGGTCGTGCTGCGCATGGTGTGGCCGGAGTGGCTGGCCGAGCTGGAGCGCACCCGCTACGACAACCCGCTGTTCTGCGGCATCAAGTTCGAGGACTTCACGGCCGGTTACGACACCAACTCCGCCGTGCTCTTCCCCGAGACGATCGCCGTGCGCGAAGCGCCGGAACGATTCTCCTGGGGTGGCATCTTCTGTGACCGCGAGGCCGCCCGCTTCCGCGCCGTCACCGACGCCGCCGTCGGCATCCTGAGCCTCGACCTCCCCGAGGACATCGCCGCGATGGTCCACGACCAGAAGCGCTGCGAGGAGGCCTTCGTCCTGTGGGACATGGTCCACGACCGCACCCACAGCCACGGCGACCTGCCCTTCGACCCCTTCATGATCAAGCAGCGCCAGCCGTTCTGGATGTACGGCCTGGAGGAGCTGCGCTGCGACCTCACCGCCTTCAAGGAGGCCGTGAAGCTGGAGGCCGACGGCGTCCCGCAGGCCCGTGACGTGCAGTACGCGGTGCTGTTCGACCGCATGTTCCGCTTCCCGGTCACCGGCGAGCGGGTGCGCAACTACGACGGCCTCGGCGGCCAGCTGCTCTTCGCCTACCTGCACAAGCACGACGTCGTCCGCTGGACCGACAACAAGCTGCACATCGACTGGCAGCGCGCCCCGCAGGTCACCAACCAGCTGTGCGCCGAGATCGAGGACCTCTACCGGGCGGGCATCGACCGTCCGAAGCTCGTCCACTGGTTCGCCGCCTACGACCTGGTCTCGCAGTACCTCGCCCCGCACCCGGGCTCCAAGTGGGCCAAGGGTCCGGACGCCCTCGACCTGTCCCAGCCGCCCCGGAAACTCGTCGATGACGTGCTTCCGGACGAGTTTCCGCTGAGCATGTTCTATGAGGCCCTCTCCAAGAAGCTGAAGAACGTGATCGCCGGCACCAAGGGCATCCGTGCGGAGAGCGCCGAGCGGGTCGCCGCGTGAACGACCGCGGTACCGAGAACACTGCACGGCAAGCTCAGGAGGCGAAGAACATGGCGGGGAACGGAGCTCTCAGCGGTGCGGTGATCGCGGTGGCCGGCGCGGGTGGACCCGCGGGCCGCGCGACACTGCTGCGGCTCGCGGAGGCCGGGGCGACGGTCGTCGGCGCGGACAACGACCCCGAGCGCCTCGCGGAGGCGGTGAGCGCGGCCCGCGACGGGGGCGGCGGCGCCACCGTCACCGGGGAGCCGGTCGACCTGCTCGACCTGGACTCCACGCGGGAGTGGGCCAACGGAATCGAGAAGGAGTTCGGCCGGGTCGACGGCGTCGTCCACCTCGTCGGCGGCTGGCGCGGCAGCGAGACCTTCATCAAGACCAGCCTCGACGACTGGGACTTCCTGGAGCTGCTGCTCATCCGCACCGTGCAGCACACCTCCCTCGCCTTCTCCGAGGCGCTCCAGCGCAGCGACCGCGGCCGCTACGTCCTGATCAGCGCGGCGGGCGCGAGCAAGCCCACCGCGGGGAACGCCGCGTACGCCGCCGCCAAGGCCGCCGCCGAGGCGTGGACGCTCGCCATGGCAGACTTCTTCCGCAAGGCCGGGGCCGGTGAGGAGCTCACCTCCGCCGCCACGATCCTGGTGGTCAAGGCCCTGGTGCACGACGCGATGCGCGCCGAGCGACCCAACGCCAAGTTCGCGGGCTTCACGGACGTCAAGGATCTGGCCGGAGCCATCGCCGAGGTCTGGGACAAGCCCGCCGGAGAAGTGAACGGAAACCGTCTGTGGCTCACCGAGAAGCCGTGAACCCGCCGAAGACCGACGCCCGACGCCATCACGACCCGGACACCCGGGGCTTCGCCAGCGACAACTACGCCGGCGCCCACCCGGAGGTGCTCGCCGCCCTGGCCCTGGCCAACGGCGGGCACCAGGTCGCCTACGGCGAGGACGACTACACCGAGCACCTCCAGACGATCATCCGCAGCCACTTCGGGCCCACGGCGGAGGCGTTCCCGGTCTTCAACGGCACCGGCGCCAACGTCGTGGCGCTCCAGGCGGTCACCGACCGGTGGGGCGCGGTGATCTGCGCGGAGAGCGCCCACATCAACGTGGACGAGGGCGGGGCGCCGGAGCGGATGGGCGGTCTGAAGCTGCTGACCGTCCCCACTCCCGACGGCAAGCTCACCCCCGAGCTGATCGACCGGCAGGCGTGGGGCTGGGAGGACGAGCACCGGGCGATGCCGCAGGTCGTCTCGATCACCCAGAGCACGGAGCTCGGCACGCTCTACACGCCGGACGAGATCCGCGCGATCTGCGACCACGCCCACGCCCACGGCATGAAGGTCCACCTCGACGGCTCCCGCATAGCCAACGCGGCCGCGTCCCTCGACGTCCCCATGCGGACGTTCACCAACGCGGTCGGCGTCGACATCCTCTCCCTCGGCGGGACGAAGAACGGCGCGCTGTTCGGCGAGGCGGTCGTGGTGATCAACCAGGACGCGGTCTCCCACATGAAGCATCTGCGCAAGCTGTCCATGCAGCTCGCCTCCAAGATGCGTTTCGTGTCGGTGCAGTTGGAGGCGCTGCTCGCCAAGGACCTGTGGCTGCGCAACGCCCGGCACGCCAACGAGATGGCCCAGCGCCTGGCCGAGGGCGTCCGCGCCGTGCACGGCGTCGAGATCCTCTACCCGGTCCAGGCCAACGGCGTCTTCGCCAAACTCCCGCACGACGTGAGCCTCCGCCTCCAGAAGCGCTTCCGCTTCTACTTCTGGGACGAGAACGCGGGCGTCGTCCGCTGGATGTGCGCCTTCGACACGACCGAGGACGACGTGGACGCGTTCGTCGCGGCGCTCAAGGAGGAGATGGCGCACCAGTAGTGCCCCGGCTTCGAATGCATAGATATGCGATCACTCGTAAAGTCATTGACGGTCGGGTGATCGCGTTTCTATGCTCTGCGGGCATGGAGCTGATCCAGAACACCCCTGATCTGTCCGCCTATCTGGCCGCCGACGAGGTCATCGACCATGACCATCCGCTCGTCAGGCAGGCCGCGGCCCGGCTCGCGCGGGACGCCGAGGACTCGTATGCCTATGCACGGCTGGCGTTCGAGTTCGTCCGCGACACCATCCCGCACTCCCAGGACTCCGGGGACCCGCGCGTCACCTGGCGGGCCTCCGACGTCCTGGAGCAGGGCACCGGCATCTGTTACGCGAAGTCCCACGCGCTGGCGGCCCTGCTGCGGGCCGAGGACATTCCCACCGCACTCTGCTATCAGAAGTTCGACGAGGTGCACGGCCTGGTCGCGGTCCGCTTCAACGGTGCCTGGCATCGGCAGGACCCGCGCGGAAACAAGCCGGGCGTCGACGCGCAGTTCTCCCTCGACGGTGAGCGGCTGGCGTGGGTGCCCGACCTTGAGTCCAATGAGCTGGACTATCCAGTCCTGTATGCTGAACCGCACCCGGCCGTCCTGAGCGTCCTCAAAGCCGCCCCCGACCGGTCCTCTCTGTGGAAGACGCTCCCGACCGAACTCTGAGGCAGGCGATGACCTTCTCCCTCACCGTGTCCGACGAGGTCCGCGCCCTCGCGCCCGGCTTCACGCATGTCGCGATCGAGGCCCACGGCCTCGTCAACGGGCCGAGCACCGACGCCAGTTCGGCGCTCCTCGACGACGCGGCCCGTCGTCTCGCCGTACGCCTGGACGGGCGCGCCCCGCACGAGGACCCGCACATGGCGGCCTGGCGCGAGATGTACACGGCGTTCGGGTCGAAGCCGTCACGGACCCGCAACTCGGCGGAGGCGCTGGCCAAGAGGGCGTTGGCGGACGGCGGACTGCCGCGGATCAACCTGCTCGTCGACCTCTACAACGCCATCAGCGTCGCCCATCTGATCCCGGTCGGCGGTGAGGACATCGACCGCATCCAGGGCGGCATGCGGCTCGTGCGGGCCGGCGGTGACGAAGAGTTCGTGACCGTCGCCGGCGGCGAGGAGGTCGTCGAGCACCCCGATGCCGGTGAGGTGGTGTGGCGCGACGAGCTGGGGGTGACCTGCCGCCGCTGGAACTGGCGCCAGGGCCCGCGCACCCGGCTCACCGAGGAGACCGTCTCCGGCATCTTCCTGTTGGAGAGCCTCGCCCCGATGCCGGTCGCCGAGGTCGAGCAGGCGGGCGCCGAACTCGCCGAACTGCTGGAGAAGTTCAGCCCAGGAGCGCGCATCGACGTGCACGCCGCCGACCCGCTGCGCGGCTGATCCGTCGCGATCGTTAATCTCCCCGTATGCATGACGGGGGAACGCAAGAGAACAGCACCGGCACCGACGAGCAGTCCACGAGGCCCCTCGCCCGGCTGAGGCAGCACTGGCTGCTCACCTCGGCCGTGGCGCTGGCCCTGCTGGCGACCGCCACGGCCGTACCGATCGTTCTCGCGGACTCCGTCGAGGACGCTCCCTGCCAGGAGATCCCGGCCTCGACCCGCGCCCTCGCGAAGAACCCGGCCGCCGCCACCCGCGCCCTCGACCCCGGCGACGACCTGTCCCGGTACGACGCCGTGCGCGAGCTGCTGATCCACGAGAACCCGTGCGGCGACGGCGGCGAGGTGCTCGGCCAGGTCGCCTTCGCCGCCACCCGGGCCACGGCGAAGGGCAAGCCGCACACGCTCGCCCAGGCCCGCGCCGCGTACGCCGTGGTCGCCGCGTTCGACGACGACACCGTGCCCAGCGGGGCGGCCCCCGGAGTGGCCCGTGTCCTCGCCGAGTACGTGGTCGACGCCAACCGCTTCCTGAGCCCCAGCCGCGACGCCTACAGCCCGGCGGTGGACGCCGTGGGCGCCGCTGCGGACGACACCGGCTGGACGACGTACGGCCGCTTCCTGGCCCCGCACGAGGCCCACGCCGACTTCGAGCACACCCAGCCCTACTCCGACGTACGGGCGGACCCGGAGGCCCTGGTCGGCGAACTCGCCAAGGACCCCGAGGCGTTCGCCATCCTCTACGACGCCGAGCGCGCGTATTTCGCCTACTACCTCGAACGCCTCACCAGTGCCGGCGCCGACCCCGCCTACCGGCCGGGCAAGGAGAAGGACGGCAGCCCGAAGTCGACCACGACCTGGGCCGACGTCGACCTGGAACACCTCACCGACCGCATCGGCAGCCTCATGAACCACCGGGCACGGTACGCCAGGGACGGCACGATCCCCGACCTCGCGGCCTTCGACAAGGCCGTACGACAGCACACGCGCGGCGCCTATCAGGCGGCCCCGCGGCAGGTGAGCAGCCGGCCGGTCATGGGGGACATCGCCGAGCGGCCGGTCTCCGGCCCGCTGAGCGGCGACCTGTCGGACGGGCGGCACCAGCTGTTCACGGTCCTCGACGCCTGGGCGAAGGCGCGCCAGGTGCCGACGGAACGTGCCACGCAGCTACGGCAGTTGATGGATGACCGGTACGTCAGGGCGCTCTGGCTGACCTCGTACTGATGGGGGGTGGGGTCAGCCGCCCAGGCGCAGCCGCGTGCAGTTCCGCTGCGCGACCTGCGCCTCGGTGAAGGCCGCGAAGAGCTCGCGCTTCCCGGTCCCGTCGACGCCGGGAACGTCCTTGGCGGCGCTGAGCGCGAAGTTGGCGGCCTCGCCGTCGCAACGGGCGGTCGCCGTACGGGAGCCGGTCCCGTGTCTCCGCTCCTCGGCGAGCAGCCGGTTGCTCCAGTCGCCGTACCAGGCGGCGAACCACAGCCGGGGTTCCCACTCGCCGGAGTCGGCGTCCCGCGCGTACAGGTCGCAACGTCCCACTGGACCCGCGTCGTTCATGAGCACCGCCACCCGCCACTGCGCGGCCTCGAGCCCGCCGGCCTTGAGCGCCCACCCGCACGCCGTGTCACCGGCGTCGGCGAGCGGCACCGTCTTCGGGTCCTCCTGCGGATCCACCGGCGCGGCGTCCTCGTCGGGCGCCTTCAGCGGCTCGGCGCCACAACCGAGGCGGTCGGAGGCGGAGTTGGTGAGAGCCACCGCCGTCTCGTAGGCGGCGGGGGTGGCCCGCAGGGTGTCCCGGCCGAGCCAGGTGCGGACCAGCAGCTTGCGTTGCCGTCCCTCGTCGTCCTTGCCCAACTCCGGGCAGGGCAGGAGGAACTGAAGGGCGCCGTACTTGTCGACGTAGCCGGGCAGTCCGTCCGCCATCGGTCCCACGCGGTCGAACCCGGACTCGGACAGGACCGTCATGAACTCCCGGTCCACGTCGTCCCGCCGGGTGTACGCCTCGGTCGCGAACAGTCGGTCGTCGCGCACGTCGTCGCCGTCGAAGCCGAGGGAGCAGCTGTAGTCGCCCAGTTCCTCGTGGGTCGCGGACTCCGCGTCCTTGAAGTGGTCGCCGTCGCGCCCGAGTTCACGGACCGCGTCGACCGGCAACACGCCGTCGCAAGCCGTGCGCAGCAGCCACCAGTCCTGCGCGTACGGGGTGGCGATCCAGCCGCCCACGCCCAGTACGACCGCGGCCGACACCGCCACCTTGACCCAGCGCCGCATTCCCTGCCCCCGTAGCGCGTCCACCCGTTTACGGGCGGACCCTATCGGGCGAGCGGCGGAGCCGGCGGCGCGGGTCGGTGATCTCGGGCGGTCAGCGGGCCTCGGCGGCCTTGACCTCTTCCGGCGTGGGCGCCGTGCCGCCGAGGTGGGCCGGCATCCACCAGGTGTCGTCGGCGTCCTTGGGGCGGTGCGGGTAGGCGCGCTGGGCGGCCTCCAGGAGCTCCTGGACGCGCTCGCGCAGCTGGCGGGTGATCGCGCCCGCGTACTTGTCCTTGGGCGCCTCGACCGGCTCGCCGACCCGGATCGTGATCGGGGTGTGGCTGCGCTTGAAGTTGCGCGGGTGGCCCTTGGTCCACAGCCGCTGCGTGCCCCACAGCGCCATCGGGATCAGTGGTACGCCCGCCTCCTGAGCCAGGCGCGCGGCACCGGACTTGAAGGTCTTGAGGGTGAACGACTGCGAGATCGTGGCCTCGGGGAAGACCCCGACGATCTCACCGGAGCGCAGCGACCGCAGCGCGTGCTGGTAGGCCTCCTCGCCGCTCTTGCGGTCCACGGGGATGTGCTTCATCCCGCGCATCAGCGGACCGGAGATCTTGTGCCGGAACACGGACTCCTTGGCCATGAAGCGCACAAGACGCTTCTGGGGGAGTGCGGCCAGCCCGTCGAAGATGAAGTCCAGGTAGCTGATGTGATTGCTCACCAGCACGGCGCCGCCAGAGCGCGGGATGTTCTCCGAACCCTTGAGGTCGATCTTCAGGTCCCACGCCTTGAACAGCGTGCGGGCGAGGCCGACGACAGGTCGGTAGACAAGCTCTGCCATGGACGGGGTGGACCCTTCCTTCTCTGCCTGGGAAAGGGGGTTCCCGGCGGGAAAGTTACGACACCGTAGGTTTACGGCATCTCGCAGATCGTGCCCCAAGAACGGGCGGGGGGCCAGTCCTCGTGCCCGCGAACGGCGAGATCCTTGTCACGTCGGCGCCTTGATCCACCTCGTGCTTTTACGCCGCCTTTACTATGCGCGTACGGTCACTCGCCGCACGAGCAGGTACATCTCGCACCCCAGGCAGTACCCGAACGCGGAGTTCAGGAAAGCGGCGGCGAGCGCGGCCCCGGTCGCCGCGAGTCCCAGCCAGGCCGGTCCGACGCCGTAGCCGACCAGGCCGACGACCGCGAAGGCCAGGCCCACCGCCTGTGCGAACCGCGGCGGTTCGGGCGCCTCGAACTCGGTCGGCGCACCGATGCGGGGCCGCACGACCTTCCGGAACAGCCAGCCGTACGGCGAACGTCCCACGCCGCCAGCGGCCCCCAGCGCGAACGCCAGGGTCTGCCAGGCCAGGAGCCACACGCTGCCGGTGATGAGCACGACCGCCAGCACTAGGGTCGTCACGGCCGCCCCGAAGCGCGGTCCCCTCACGTCGATGTCCATGAATCAAGCATTCCGCATGGAAGGCCATGGGTGGAGTGGGGAATCTTTGCAGTCTCGTGAACGCTGGAGCTGGGTGATGACCGGAGTCGTGGTGTGTGTACTGGTGCTCGCTGCGGCGAGCGTCTACGGAGTGCTGCACAGGCAGCGGAACGGGAGAGTGCGGGTGCGCGGGCGTGACGACGACAAGCGGCTCGGCTCGGCCGAGCTGGGCGCGGAGTTGGGGGAGCGGGCCACCCTCGTCCAGTTCTCCAGCGCCTTCTGCGCGCCCTGCCGGGCCACCCGGAGAGTCCTCGGCGAGGTCGTCGACCTGGTCCCCGGGGTCGCCCACGTCGAGATCGACGCCGAGGCCCACCTGGACCTCGTACGCGCACTGGACATCCTCAAGACGCCGACCGTGCTGGTGCTCGACGCCCAGGGCCGGGTGGTGCGGCGCGCCACCGGGCAGCCGCGCAAGGCGGATGTCATCGCGGCCCTCGGCGAGGCCGTGTGACGGTGAGGCAGCTCCCATATGCCGGGACGTACTTGACTGGGCGTACCACCTATCGTCAGCCTGACTGTATGCCTTCCGAACTCCTTCTCTTCGGGCGGGTCCACGTCGACCTGGCCCGCACCGCGAGCGCGCGCTGTCCGGGCTGTTGAGCAGCCACGGACCAGCTCGCCCCGCCTCGCAGAAGGACGACCCCATGACGGCCACGCCGGACCTCCGTACCCCTCAGTTCGCCTCCCCCGATCTGCTGCGCTCCGTCTTCCGGCGGCATGCGGCGGGCGTCGCCGTGATCACCGCCCGTGGTGAGGGCGGCCCGGTCGGCTTCACCGCCACCTCGCTCACCTCGGTCTCCGCCGAGCCCCCGATGCTGTCCTTCGGCATCGGTACCGGAGCCTCCAGCTGGCCTGCGATATCCGAGGCCGAGCACGTCGGCGTCCACATACTCGGCGAGCATCAGCAGGAGCTGGCCGCCACCTTCGCGCGCAGCGGCGCCGACCGCTTCGGCGCGCCCACCGGATGGCGCGAGGGGCCCCAGGGTGTCCCCGTCCTCGACGACGTCCTCGCCTGGGTGGTGTGCCGCGTCGTCGCGCGCGTGCCCGCGGGCGACCACCGGATCGTCCTCGCCGAGGTGCTCCTCGGTGACCCCGCCGGCCCCGGCCGTCCGCTCCTGTACCACCAGGGCGGCTTCAGCGGACTGCGCGACTGACGGCTCGCGCCGCACGCCGGCCCTCCCTCTGCGGGACCGTCGAGTTCCGATTACGCTGCGTTGCAAAGGTCACAGTTCAAAGCGCTTGCTTAGCGGGAACGAACTGGGTGTACTGACGAGTAATATTTCGTTCGGAGCGCGGGCCGCCCCGATCGGGATCGGCCCCTCGGGGCGCCTATGCTGCCTGCAAGTAGGCAGCCCGGAAATGTCGACGCAGCAGTAGGAGAGCCGGCGTGAGCTTGAGGATCGTTGTCACCGTGAAGTACGTGCCCGACGCCACTGGCGACCGGCACTTCGCCGATGACCTGACCGTCGACCGTGACGACGTGGACGGCCTGCTCTCCGAGCTGGACGAGTACGCGGTCGAGCAGGCGCTGCAGATCTCGGAGAACTCCGACGACGACGTGGAGATCACCGTCCTGACGGTGGGTCCGGAAGACGCCAAGGACGCGCTGCGCAAGGCGCTGTCCATGGGCGCCGACAAGGCCATCCACGTCGAGGACGACGACCTCCACGGCACCGACGCGATCGGCACGTCGCTGGTGCTCGCGAAGGCGATCGAGAAGGCCGGCTACGACCTGGTGATCTCCGGCATGGCCTCCACCGACGGCACCGCGGGCATCGTCCCGGCGCTGGTCGCCGAGCGCCTGGGCGTCCCGCAGGTCACCCTGCTCTCCGAGGTCTCCGTCGAGGACGGCACCGTCAAGGGCCGCCGGGACGGCGACGCCGCGAGCGAGCAGCTGGAGGCGTCCCTGCCGGCCGTCGTGTCCGTCACCGACCAGTCGGGCGAGGCGCGTTACCCCTCCTTCAAGGGCATCATGGCGGCCAAGAAGAAGCCGGTGGAGTCCTGGGACCTGGAGGACCTCGAGATCGAGGCCGAGGAGGTCGGTCTCGAGGGTGCCTGGACCAAGGTCGAGACCGCTGCGGCCCGTCCGGCGCGCACCGCGGGCACGATCGTCAAGGACGAGGGCGAGGGCGGCAAGCAGCTCGCTGAGTTCCTCGCGGGCCAGAAGTTCATCTGAGCCCGACATCGCCGACCGCCCCTCATCCGATCCAAGCAGGAGAGCATTCCCATGGCTGAAGTCCTCGTCTACGTCGACCACGTGGACGGTGCCGTCCGCAAGCCCACCCTGGAGCTGCTGACCCTGGCCCGCCGTATCGGCGAGCCGGTCGCCGTAGCGCTGGGCAACGGCGCCGGTGACACCGCCGCCGCCCTCGCCGAGCACGGCGCGGTCAAGGTCCTCACCCACGAGGCCGCCGAGTACGCCGACTACCTGGTCGTCCCCAAGGTCGACGCCCTCCAGGCCGCCGTCGAGGCCGTCTCCCCGGCCGCCGTCCTGGTCCCCTCCTCCGCGGAGGGCAAGGAGATCGCCGCCCGTCTGGCGCTGCGCATCGGTTCCGGCATCATCACCGACGCCGTCGACCTGGAGGCCGGCGACGAGGGCCCGGTGGCCACCCAGTCGGTGTTCGCCGCCTCCTTCACCACCAAGTCCCGTGTCTCCAAGGGCACCCCGGTCATCACGGTCAAGCCGAACTCGGCCGCCGTGGAGGCCGCCCCGGCCGCGGGCAGCGTCGAGGCGCTGTCCGTGACCTTCTCCGCCGCCGCGACCGGCACCAAGGTCACCGGGCGCACCCCGCGTGAGTCGACCGGCCGTCCGGAGCTGACCGAGGCCGCGATCGTCGTCTCCGGCGGCCGTGGCGTCAACGGCGCCGAGAACTTCGCGATCATCGAGGCGCTCGCCGACTCCCTCGGCGCGGCCGTGGGTGCCTCGCGTGCCGCCGTGGACGCCGGCTGGTACCCGCACACCAACCAGGTCGGCCAGACCGGCAAGTCGGTCTCGCCGCAGCTGTACATCGCCTCGGGCATCTCCGGTGCGATCCAGCACCGCGCGGGCATGCAGACCTCGAAGACGATCGTGGCGATCAACAAGGACGCCGAGGCCCCGATCTTCGACCTGGTCGACTACGGCGTGGTCGGCGACCTCTTCGACGTCGTCCCCGCCCTGACCGAGGAGGTCAAGGCCCGCAAGGGCTGATCCCCGCAGCGCCTGTCCTTCGGGTGGACGAGGCCCCCGCGACCGCTTTCCAGGCGGTGGCGGGGGCCTCGGCTCATCCCAGGGTCAAAGTCGCCTGGACCGGCAGATGGTCGCTCGGGAACTGCCCGTCGACGGCAAAGGTGTTGATCGAGGCCCGGTGGACCTTCACCCCCGAACTGGCCAGGATCCAGTCGATGCGCTCGCCGTCGGGCGTCAGCGGCTCGTAGCCGTGGAACGTCCCGTAGGCGTCGCCGCGTTCGGCGGCCGCGTCCCAGGTGTCGACGAGCCCGGACGCGACGAGGTTGTCGTAGGCCTGGTTGTCGTGGGCCGCCGCGTTGAAGTCGCCGGTGACGACGACCGGTAACGAACGGTCGAACGCGGCGATCGTCTCGGCGATGAGCAGGGTGGCGCGCTCGCGCGCGTACTGACTGACGTGGTCGAGATGGGTGTTGAGGACGTAGAACTCCCGCCCGTCGTCGGCGCGGTCGCGGAAGCGGACCCAGGTGACGATCCGGGGGAGCGCGGCGCCCCAGGTGTTCGAGCCGATCGTCCGGGGCGTGTCGGAGAGCCAGTAGGTGTCGTGTTCGAGCGGGGCCAGGCGCCGGGTGTCGTAGAAGACCGCGGTCGACTCGTCGTGGCTGCCGCCCTCGCGGCCGGTGCCGATCCAGGCGTAGTGCGGTCCGAGGTCGGCGTGGATGTCCAGCAGCTGCTGGTAGAGGCCCTCCTGGGTGCCGATGAACGTGGGGGCCTCGCGGCGCAGCAGCGCGCGCATCACCGGGCGGCGCACGGCCCAGCTGTTGGGTTCGACGGCACTGGCGAAGCGCAGGTTGAAGGTCATGGCATCGAGGCGGCGGCCGACCGGGCGGGCGGCGGACGCGGGCATCGTGGCCATCAGGGGCAAGGTGAGCGCGGTGGCCACCATGGTTCTCAGTCCCATGCGACGCGTCATTCTGTCGGTGTCCGGCATGAAATCCCCTCCCGACGGATCAGGATGAAGGGGGGAACCGGTGTGCGAAAGAGGGCGTGGTGGGGTGGGGGGTGCCGGAAGGGGCGTGGCGGCTCATGCTGTGGACGGGGTGTTGACCTGCGGGAAGAACCACGGATAACTTCGCTCTACGGATTGTTGATTCCGTAGTGCGGAAAACAGGAGGGTGTGGCATGGGTCAGCAGGAGCAGGTGGCGACGAGCCTCGCGGGCGCCGTCAGCGAGGAGATCAGCGCCTCCCTCGCGCCGGTCGACGCCGAACTGGAGCGCCGCTACCCCGGCGACCCGGGCACCCGCCAGCCCGTCCACACCGTCTACGTCCCCGGCAACGTCTTCGCCGCCGACACCCTGCGCTCCTGGGGCGACCAGGCCCTCGCCGCCCTCGACGAACACGCCCCCGACGCCGCCTCCTTCGCCGCCGTGCTCGGACTCTCCGACGACCTCGCCGAACCCGTCCACGCGCGCGTGCGAGCCAAGCTGGAGCGCGAGCCGATCGAAGACCTCCGCGTCGACTTCGAGGACGGCTACAAGGGCACCGACGAGGACCAGGACGCCGCCCGCGCGGCCCGACTCGTTGCGGACGCGTACAAGAACGGCACCGCCGCCCCGTACATGGGCATCCGCATGAAGTGCATGGAGTCCCCGGTCCGCGACCGCGGCATCCGCACCCTCGACGTCTTCCTCACCGGCCTGATGGAGGCCGGCGGCCTGCCCGACGGACTGGTCCTCACCCTGCCCAAGGTGACCTACCCCGAGCAGGTCACCGCCATGGTCCGGCTCCTGGAGCAGTTCGAGAAGGCCCGCGGCCTCCACCCCGGCCGCATCGGCTTCGAGATCCAGATCGAGACCAGCCAGGCCATCCTCGCCGCCGACGGCACCGCCACCGTCGCCCGCATGATCGACGCCGCCGAGGGCCGCGCCACCGGCCTGCACTACGGCACCTTCGACTACAGCGCCTGCCTCGGCGTCTCCGCCGCCTACCAGGCCAGCGACCACCCGGCCGCCGACCACGCCAAGGCGATCATGCAGGTCGCCGCCGCCGGCACCGGCGTACGCGTCTCGGACGGCTCCACCAACGTCCTGCCGGTCGGCACCACCGAGAGGGTCCACGAGGCCTGGAAGCTGCACTACGGCCTCACCCGCCGCGCCCTGGCCCGCGCCTACTACCAGGGCTGGGACATGCACCCCGGCCACCTCCCGACCCGCTACGCGGCCGTCTTCGCCTTCTACCGCGAAGGCTTCGAAGCGGCCGCCAAGCGCCTCGCCGCCTACGCCAACCACGTCGACGGCGACGTCATGGACGAGCCCGCCACCGCCAAGGCCCTCGCCGGGTACCTCCTGCGCGGCCTCGACTGCGGCGCCCTCGACACCGGCGAGGTCACCCGCCTCACCGGACTGACCCTGGCGCGCCTCCAGTCGTACGCCGGACCGCGCCGCGCGGACCTGACGGCCTCGGCCAAGTAACACCTCGGCGACCTCGACGAGGACTGTCACAGCCGCCCCGTACTCTGTACGCGACCTTGCACTTGCGTACGGAGGAACGGGGCGGCGGTGTCTTCGGGGGACAACGGACGGGCGGACGGGACCGGCCGGCTGCTGGCCGGGCGCTATCGCGTCGTGGCCCAGCTCGGGCGGGGCGGCATGGGCGTGGTCTGGCGGGCGGTGGACGAGGTCCTCGGCCGTGAGGTCGCCGTCAAGGAACTGCGCACCTACACCGACGCGGACGGGCCGGAACTGTCCGATCTGCGGCTGCGCATGCAGCGCGAGGCCCGCGCGGCGGCCCGGGTACGCCATCCCGGAGTCGTCGCCGTGCACGACGTGACCGAGGTCGACGGCCGCCCGCTGATCGTCATGGAGCTGGTCGACGGACCGTCCCTGGACGACGTCCTGCGCGACCGCGGCACCCTCGACCCCCACGAGGCCGCCGGCATCGGCGCCAAGGTCATGGACGCGCTCGCCGCCGCCCACCGCGCCGGCGTCCTGCACCGGGACGTGAAGCCCGGCAACATCCTGCTCGACCGGTCGGGCCGCGTGGTCCTCACCGACTTCGGGATCGCCACGATGGACGACCCGGGCGACGGCTCCGCCACGCATCTGACCCGCAGCGGCGAACTCGTCGGCTCCCTGGACTACTTGGCACCCGAGCGCGCCCAGGGCGCCGACCCGGGCCCCGCCTCGGACGTCTGGGCCCTGGGCGCGACCCTGTACGCGGCGGTCGAGGGCGCGTCGCCGTTCCGGCGTACGTCGACGTTCTCCACGCTCACCGCCATCGTCTCGGAGGCCCTGCCGCAGCCCACGCGCGCGGGCGCGCTCGCACCCGTCCTCCAGCTGCTCCTCGACAAGCGCCCCGAGGGGCGCCCGGCGGCGGAGGAGGCCCGCGCACTGCTCCAGGCGGTCGCGGACTCCGGGGCGGCCGACTCCGCCACGACACGGCTGCGGGGTACGGCGCCGGCGGCGCCCGTGGTGACGGAGCACAGCGTGCCGGCGGTGCCGCCGGGGTTCGGCCCGCCCCCGGCACCGGGCGCGCCCTCGGCGCCGCAGGGCTTCGGCCCGCCCCCGGCCCAGGCCGTTCCGGACGTCACCGGGCCCATGGACGCCGCTCGCCCCGCGCGGGGCAGGCGCCAGGTTCTGCTCGTCGCGGCGGCTGTCGCCCTCGTGCTCGCGTCGGCCGGAGCGACCGTGGCATTCCTCGACGACTCGGGCGACACGGACACCGACGCGCGCTCCACGTCCTCCGTCACCGACGCCGGGGCCACATCGGCCGCGAGCGGCCGTGGCGACGCCGTACGCACGGACGAGCCCGAACCGACGGAGCAGGGCGCCAAGAAGACGCCGACGGCAACTCCGTCCGCGAGTGCCACGGCCGACGGCAAGCCCACCGCGCGGGCCACCAGTCCGGCCCCGAGCAGGACTTCGGGCCATGCCCCCGCCCCGAGCGCCGGCGGCGCCGGCGAGACGACCAAGCCCGCCGCGTCCTGCGTCTCCGCAGGCGGCGGCAAGTACAACTGCCAGGTCTGGCGGACCGCCGACTCCTACACCGCCTCCGGCGCCAAGGCGGGCGTCCTCAACGCGGGCACCAACTATTTCTACTGCCAGCAGAATCTGGGCCGCCGCGAGACCTACGGCGAGTGGACCAACGTCTGGTGGGCGAAGACCGACGACGACAGCGGCAACACCGGCGTCTTCGTCAGCGACGTCTACCTCAAGGGCGGCGCCAACGACGAGCCGGTGCCCGGACTGCCCGTCTGCTGAGCCTCCGCGTACCGCTCCAGGCCGGAGGCCGTCACCAGCTTCTCCCGCCTGAACAGCCGCGTCCCCTCCCGGCACAGCCCGTGGTCGGCGCGCGCCCGGGCGCAGAACTCCTCGGGCGTGACGCCGAACAGCTCCCTCAACCGGGCCGATCCGACGAGGAGTTCGGTGAGCAGGGGGCGCTGGCCGGGGTGGCTGCGCGGGGCGCCGGTGCCGTCGTGGAGGACGCCGTGCGTGTTGACGTACACATACGCGCCCGGCAGCGCGCTGCCGTCGGCGAGTTCGCACCGCACCTCGGGGGCGGGCAGCCACGCGCGCCGGTAGTTCCCGGCCGCCAGATGCGCGCCCTCGCTCGCGTCGACGACCGCCAGCTGCTCGGCGTCGAGCCAGATGACGTACAACTCCCGTACGGCTCCCGGCGCTTCGACCGGGGAGGCGGACACATAGCCCAGCCGGCTGACATGGGCGGAGACGCCGATGTCGAGGCCCGTGACGCGGGTGCGCACCATCGGGATCGGGGCGACGATCCCGTGCTCGGCCATCTTGTGGCGCAGTTGGGCCGGGCTGGCGTTGGAGCCGACGGCGAGGACGGGGACGCGGTCCTCGTGCACGAGGCGGACCAGGGGCAACAGCCGGTCCCCGTCGAGGAGTCCGGAGTCCGAGGGCCACGCGCCCGGGTAGAGCAGCGGGTGATCGCGCGGCGCCTCGGCCAGACCGAGCGCTTCCAGGGTGCGGTCGCTCAAGGGCACGATCTCAGTCCGCCGGCGGCAGTTCGCCCGAACCGCGGGTGATCAGCCGGGTCGGCAGTTCGATCCGCTCCGGGGTGACCAGCGTGCCGTCCAGCTGCCGGAACAGCCGCTCGGCGGCCGTGCGGCCGAGGGCGGCGGCGTCCTGGGCGACGACGGTGACGCCCGGCTGGAGCAGGTCGGCGAGCTCGATGTCGTCGAAGCCGACCAGGGCCACCCGGCGCGTGTGCTCGGCGAGGACCCGGACCACGGTGACCGTCACCCGGTTGTTGCCCGCGAAGACCGCGGTCACCGGATCGGGCCCGGACAGCATCCCCTCGGCCGCGCGGCGCACCCGCTCCGGATCGGTGACCCCGAGGGACATCCACTTCTCCTCGACCGGTATCCCCGCGTCCTCCATCGCGGCCCGGTAGCCGCGCAGCCGCTCGGCGGCGGTGTGGATGCGGGGCATGTCACCGATGAAGCCGATCCGGCGGTGGCCGTGCGCGATGAGGTGGGCGACACCGTCGCGGGCGCCGCCGAAGTTGTCGGACAGGACCACGTCGGCGTCGATCTGCCCGGCCGGACGGTCCACGAACACCGTGGCCACGCCCGCCTTCAACTCCGGCTCCAGATAACGGTGGTCGTCACCGGCCGGGATGACCACCAGACCGTCCACGCGCCGGGCGCACAGCGCCAGCACCAATTCCTGCTCGCGGTCCGGGTCCTCCGCGCTGGAGCCGTTGATCAGCAGGGCGCCGTTGGCACGGGCCACCTCCTCGACCGCGCGGCTGAGCGGGCCGTAGAACGGGTCCGCGAGGTCTTCGAGGACCAGGCCGATGCTGGCGGTACGGCCCTTGCGCAGCACCCGCGCGCTGTCGTTGCGGCGGAAGCCGAGCGCGTCGATGGCCTCCTGCACCCGCCGCTCGGTCTCCGGGGTCACGCCCGGCTCGCCGTTGACCACGCGGGAGACCGTCTTGAGGCCCACTCCGGCGCGTGCGGCCACGTCCTTCATCGTCGGACGGTTGCCGTAACGCGTGGCGGCGATTCGCTCTGCACGGCGGGTGGTCTCGGGCACGATACGGCGTCCTGTCCTGTCGTCCACGGGGCATCCACGGGTTCATCCCCCGGAGAGGGGTGCGGCGTCCATGATTTTGTATGAGGATGTGGCGTCGAGCATAGAGCCTGGACAACGTTGTCAGATGCGGGGGACACTGTCCACCACAATTGCCGTGTCCGTGCCCCCACCTCGGAACGGCCCGCCTTTCTGACGGTTGACGGGGAGATTTGACACTGATGCACACCGACCTCGTGGCAGCGCTCGACATCGGCGGCACCAAGATCGCGGGCGCGCTGGTCGACGACCGCGGCCACATCCTGGTCCGCGCGCAGCGCGCCACGCCCGCCCAGGAGGACGGCGAGACCGTCATGCGGGCCGTCGAGGAGGTGCTCGGCGAACTCACCGTGTCGCCGTTGTGGGGACGCGCCTCGGCTCTCGGTATCGGCAGCGCGGGCCCGGTGGACGCCTCCGCGGGCACCGTCAGTCCGGTCAACGTGCCCGGCTGGCGCGACTATCCGCTGGTCCGACGGGTCCGTGCGGCGACCGGCGGGCTGCCGGTCGAGCTGATCGGCGACGGCGTGGCGATCACGGCGGCCGAGCACTGGCAGGGCGCCGCCCGCGGGCACGACAACGCGCTGTGCATGGTGGTGTCGACGGGCGTCGGGGGCGGCCTGGTGCTGGGCGGCCGGCTGCATCCGGGGCCGACCGGCAACGCGGGCCACATCGGTCACATCAGCGTCGACATGGACGGCGACCCGTGCGCGTGCGGCTCGCGCGGCTGCGTGGAGCGCATCGCCAGCGGTCCCAACATCGCCCGGCGGGCCTACGAGAACGGCTGGCGGCCCGGACCGGACGGCGACACCTCCGCCGCCGCGGTGGCCGCCGCGGCCCGGGCCGGCGATCCGGTCGCCGTGGCCTCCTTCGAGCGGGCCGCGCAGGCGCTGGCCGCCGGGATCGCCGCCACCGCGACCCTCGTCGAGATCGACATCGCGGTGATCGGCGGGGGAGTGGGCAAGGCGGGCGAGGTGCTCCTCACGCCGCTCCGCAAGGCCCTGACCGACTACGCCACCCTGTCCTTCGTCCAGCGTCTGGCGGTCGTACCGGCCCAGATGGGCACGGACGCGGGGCTGGTGGGGGCGGCCGCGGCGGCGCTCGCCAAGGGGGCGGACAAGGCGCCGGTCTGATTCCGCAGGAACGTTCAGGCTGGGGGGCTGGAGGCTGGGAGCGGTCGGAATGGTCATGTTGGAGGCCGGGCGGGTCGGTTGGCATCACCGGCCCGCCCGGTGGGCTTCAGCAGGTCAACCGGGCGTCCGCCCAGTCCGCGTGGTCCGAGTCGAGGCCGTCGCCGCCGTCGGTGACGACGAGCCGGACCACCTGGGCGCCGGTGACGTCAGCGGTGAGCGGCTGGGCCGGCATCGCGTTGGTGAGGACCCCGGTCGAGGCGACCTTGGTGCCGTCCGCCCAGATCTCGAAGGCGACCGTCCCGGCGGCACCCTTCTCGTCGTCGACGCCGACGTCCGCGGTGACCGTCTCGCACGTCCTGCCCGTGTAGTACTCGATGATGCTCTGGGCGTGCACACCGAGTCCCTTGGCGTACACCACGCCGCCGATGGTGATCGGGTGCCCGTCGCCCGCGGCGTTCTCCCCGTTGCTGGTGTCGCGCTCCACCGGCCCCCATCCGCTCAGGGCCGACAGCCAGGGAAGGTCGCTGAGTCGGGAGGTCCCCGAGGGCGGCGGCACCACCACGGAGACCGTCACGGTCAGGTCCGTGGCGACACGGACGCCGGCCGGTGAGCGGTAACGCGCCTTGAGTGTCAGGTCGTACGACCCGGTGGGCGTCCCGGCCGGGGCGGCCACCGTCCAGCCGGTGCGCAGCGAACGGCCCGTCGGCAGGGCGGCCGCCGTGGTCGCCGAGGTGGGGCGCACGGACCAGCCGGCGGGGCCGGTGAGGGCGACGGAGACCTGCCGGGCCGGGGTGCGGCCCAGGTCGGTGACCGTGCTCGTCAGCGTGGCCGGGGCGCCGGCCTCGATCAACTGGCTGCCTTCCAGGCCGAGTTCCGCGGCCGGCGGGTGCTTGGCCCACGCGGAGTCGGCGGAGACCCGTACGAGGACCGTGCCGTGCGCCGGGACGGTCGCGGCGATGGTGCCCGCGGTGTTGTAACTCCGGTGCTGCCACAGGTCGCGCAGGGTGTAGGCGTGGGCGGTGGGCAGGCCGACGGCCGCGGCGGTCGTGGCGATGCGCTGTGCGGTCCCGGACTCGTTGAACAGGGCCACCGCGCGGCTGCCGTCCCGCATCTCCTTGGCGACGACCCACCGGCCGCCCTCCGAGGAGACCACGGTGCCCTGCTTGCCGAGCGGGTCCTGGTCGACCGCGATGACCTCCTTGTTGCCGAGGATCTCGTAGGTCGCGTCGCTCGCGTGGCGCAGGTCGGAGCCGATGAGGAGCGGCGCGGCCATGATCGACCACAGGGAGAAGTGCGAGCGGTACTCGGTGTCCGTCATGCCGCCGTTGCCGACCTCCAGCATGTCCGGGTCGTTCCAGTGCCCGGGTCCTGCGTGCGCGGCGAGCGGGAGGTTCTGCCGCAGGATCGAGAGCATCGAGCCCCAGTTGTCGCTGATGTCGCCGGTCGTGCGCCACAGATGGCCCACGTCGGACGCCCACTCCCAGGGTTTGTTCTCGCCCCACTCGCAGATGCTGTAGACGATGGGGCGGCCGGTCGCCCGCAGGGCGTCGCGCATGGTCGTGTAGCGCGACTTGGCGTCCACGCCCTGGTTGTTGCAGTTGTCGTACTTGAGATAGTCCACGCCCCAGTCCGCGAACTGCTGGGCGTCGCTGTACTCATGGCCCAGCGCGCCGGGAAAGCCCGCGCTGTTGCACGTCTTGGTGCCCGCGCTCGTGTAGATGCCGAACTTCAGTCCCTTGGAGTGGACGTAGTCGGCGACCGCCTTGATCCCGTTGGGGAAGCGGACGGGGTCCGGTACGAGCTTGCCGTCCGCGTTCCGCTCGGGCAGGGCCCAGCAGTCGTCGAGGTTGACGTACTGGTATCCGGCGTCCTTGAGGCCCTTGTCCACGAAGATGTCCGCGATCGACTTGACCATCGCCTCGTTGAACTCGGCACGGCAGTGCGTGGAGTTCCAGTTGTTGAAGCCCATGGGCGGGGTGAGGGCGAGACCGTCGTCCAGGGCGGGTGCGGCGGCCCGCGCCGAGGGTGCGGCGAGTCCTGCCGCGGCGAGCAGTGCGGCGGCGAGTGCTCCGACCACTCGGCCACGGGTTGTGCGGGTGTGAAGGTTACGCATCGTTACGTTCCTCCGTACCAGCGAAAGATGGGATGACTACATGTACGCGTCGAAGCGGGATCCCGGTAGACCCCTGTCGCGCCCGGCCCGGCGAAGCCTGCGTTTTGAACGCGTTCAACTTTGTGGGTTAGGCTCCCTGCACACGAAGGGGGAACCTGATGAAGTTCGTGCTCCCCGGGGGAACCGGGCAGGTGGGCGCCGTCCTCGACCGCGCTCTGCGCGCGGCGGGCCATGACGTCGTCGTCCTGACCCGGCGGCCGACCCGGGACCATGAGGTGCGGTGGGACGGCAAGACGCTCGGGCCCTGGGCCGAGGCGGTCGACGGCAGCGACGTGGTGATCAACCTGGCCGGGCGCAGCGTCAGCTGCCGCTACACCCCGGCCAACCTGAAGGCCATGATGGACTCGCGGATCGACTCCGCCAGGGTCGTCGGAGAGGCGATCGCGGGCGCCGTACGACCGCCGCGCGTCTGGCTGCAGATGAGCACGGCCACCGTCTACGCCCATCGCTTCGACGCGCCCCACGACGAGGCCGGCGGAGTCATCGGCGGCACCGAACCGGACGTCCCCGGCTACTGGGCCTACAGCGTCGAGATCGCCCGGCGATGGGAACAGGCCCAGGGCGAGGCCGACACCCCGCACACCCGGAAGGTCGCTCTCCGGTCCGCCATGGTCATGAGCCCGGACCGCGGCGGGGTCTTCGACGTGCTGCGGACCATGGTGCGGCTCGGGCTGGGCGGCCCCGTGGCGGGCGGGGCGCAGTACGTCTCCTGGATCCACGAGCACGACTTCGTCCGCGCGGTCGAGTTCCTGGTCGACCGCGACGACCTCGCCGGGCCGGTGAACCTCGCGGCCCCCGGCCCGCTGCCGCACCGCGCGTTCATGCGGGACCTGCGGGCCGCCCAGGGCATGCCCCTCGGGCTGCCCGCCACCCGGTGGATGGCCGAGATCGGGGCGTTCGTGCTGCGTTCGGACACCGAACTGCTGCTCAAGAGCCGCCGGGTGGTGCCGGGACGCCTGCTGGAGGCGGGGTTCGCCTTCGCGTACCCGCGGTGGTCCGACGCCGCCCGTGACCTCGTACGACGCGCCCGTGCCGGAGCCGGTCGGATGCCCGCGCGGACGGGCGCGTGACCCCCGTGCCGTTTCTCAGTTGAACGGGGCATGAAGAAGCGCACCATGGCTGCCATCGCCTCCCTGGCCACCGGTTTCGTCGTCGCCGCCATCACCCCGTCCCACGCGGTCGGCGACAACCTCACCGACCTCGACGTCGACAAGACCCTCAGCACCCTCGACCACACGATCGCCAGCGACAGCCTGGCCGTGGACAAGAACGCCCTCGGCCAGAACAACGACTGACGAGCGCGGGACCACGGTGCCGGCGCCCCTTGCCGCAGGGGGGCGCCGGCACCGTCGTACGAGGGCCCTCAACTGGGGCTGGTTTCCGTGCCGGGGTGGAGCGGGCAAGCCTCAGGGGGCCAACAGAAGAGGGGGAACCGTGACCGTCGTTTGGATCAACGGCGCGTTCGGTGCGGGGAAGACCGCCACCGCACGGGAACTGATCGAACTGATCCCGAACAGCACGCTCTTCGACCCCGAGGTCGTCGGCGGAGCGCTCACACACCTGCTCCCGCCCAAGCGCCTCGCCGAGGTCGGTGACTTCCAGGACCTGCCGATCTGGCGCCGACTCGTGATCGACACGGCGGCCGCCCTGCTCACCGAGCTCGGCGGGACCCTCGTGGTCCCCATGACCCTGCTGCGCCAGGAGTACCGCGACGAGATCTTCGGCGGCCTCGCCGCCCGCCGCATCACCGTCCAGCACCTCGTCCTCGCCCCGGCGGAAACGATCCTGCGCGAGCGAATAGCCGGGCGGGAGATCCCGCCCGACCTCCCGGACGGCGAGATACGGGTACGGCAGTGGTCGTACGACCACATCGAGCCGTACCGCACCGCCCTCGCCTCCTGGCTCACCGCCGACGCCCATCTCGTCGACACCAGCGCCCTCACCCCGTACGAGACGGCCGTCCGGATCGCCGAGGCCGTCGGCTCCGGTGCCGTACCCGTCTGCGACATCGTGCAGACCCCCGAGCCGACCGCCGAGACCGTCGCCGCCGGCGTCCTCCTCTTCGACGAGCAGGACCGCGTGCTGCTCGTCGACCCCACCTACAAGCCCGGCTGGGAGTTCCCCGGCGGGGTCGTCGAACCCGGCGAGGCTCCCGCGCGCGCGGGCATGCGCGAGGTCGCCGAGGAGACCGGGATCGAGCTGGACGACGTACCGCGCCTGCTGGTCGTCGACTGGGAACAGCCCGTGCCTCCCGGCTACGGCGGACTGCGCCTCCTCTTCGACGGCGGCCGGCTCGACGCCGCCGAGGCCGGTCGGCTCCTGCTGCCCGGGCCCGAACTACGCGCATGGCGCTTCGTCAGCGAGCAGGAGGCCGCCGAACTGCTGCCCCCCGTCCGCTACGAGCGGCTGCGCTGGGCCCTGCGGGCACGCGAACGCGGCGCCGCGCTGTACCTGGAGGCCGGGATTCCGGTGGGCTAGGTGTGCTGTCCGGACAGCACACCTAGGCGCTCGCCAGTCTCAGTTCCTCCGTCGGATACGGCGTGGTCCTGCTCTCCTGCTGGAACCGGCGGTTGAAGTCGCCCATCAAGGACGCCACGCGCGCGTGGCGGACGAGGATGCTCGCCGCCGCCCGGGGGATGCCTCTGGGGCGCATGCCCTCGGCGCAGGCCTCGATGAACGCCCGGCGCTCGTCCGGGCCGTAGCCGTACAACGCGACGGTGAGCCAGTTCACGAGGTAGCTGGACGTGTAGGCGCGGTCGTAGTGACGGTGCCTGGTGAAGAAGTTCCGCTCGTGCGGGGCGAGTTGGAAGCGGGCCGAGAGGGAGAGGCCGTAGTCGGTCAGATAGAGCTGCCGGCCGTCGGTGAGGATGTTCTTGAAGTGGGCGTCGAAATGCAGGAGTTCGCGCGCGTGCAGGAAGTCGGTGACCGCCCGCAGGCTCCGCTCCACCAGGGAGCACGCACGGTCGGCCTGGCTCGTGCGCAACTGGGCGTCGAACCAGTCATGCAGGGTGTACGGCACATGCTCCAGGAACAGCGTCAGGCTCGCGGACGCCGTCCGCAGCCCTTCGACGCGGTCGCGCACCCCCGGGCCCCAGTACGCCACCGTCCGCTCCACGTCGGCGAGTTCGGCCGGGAGCGGCTGGGGCGTGTCGGGCAGCACCCGCCAGTGATGCATGAGCGGGAAGCCCGTGTACTTGCCGGACAGCACCCAGTCCGTCGTCATCGTGTGCACGGCCAGTTCACGCCAGGCACCGAACCCCGGACTGCCGAAACCGTAGTGGCAGTAGAGGGGCACGCCCAGGACGTTCGCCGTGGACCGTACGTGGTTCGGGTGCCGCTCCACGTCGGTGAGCGGCACCCGTTTCACGAACACCGGCCGGCCCGCCACCTCCACGAGAGTGGCCCGGCCGCCGATGCCGGTGCCCAGCGGCCGCCCCGACGCCACCAGATCGCTGAGGTCGTGGTCGTCGAGGCGGTCCAGGGATATGCCGATGTCGGAGTGTGCCGTCAGGCGGTTCACATCGCCGCGTAGTTGCGCAGGAACAGGGCCTCCGCCACCGACAGCCGCTCCAACTCCTCGGGGGAGACGCTCTCGTTGACCGCGTGGATCTGCGCCTCCGGCTCGCTCAGGCCGATGAGCAGGATCTCCGCGCTCGGGTAGAGGGCGGCGAGCGTGTTGCAGAGCGGGATGGAGCCGCCCTGGCCCGCGTACTGCAGCTCCTGGCCCGGGTAGGCCACCGACATCGCGTCGGCCATCGCCGTGTACGCCGGGCTGGTCGGGTCGGCGCTGAAGGGCTGGCCCTGGCCGACCTGCTCGGTGCGCACCCGGGCGCCCCACGGCGTACGCGTCTCCAGGTGGGCCTGGAGCAGCTTCGTCGCCTCGGCGGCGTCCACGCCCGGCGGCACCCGCAGGCTCACCAGCGCGCGGGCGCCCGCCTGCACGGACGGGGTGGCGCCGACGACCGGCGGGCAGTCGATGCCGAGGACGGTGACGGCCGGGCGGGACCAGATGCGGTCGGCGACCGTGCCGGAACCGATCAGCTCCACGCCGTCGAGCACCTTGGCGTCCTGCCGGAACTGCTCCTCGTCGTACTGCAGACCCTCCCACGCCGCCCCGGGGGCGAGCCCGTCCACGGTCGTCGAACCGTCCTCGGCGCGCAGCGAGTCCAGTACGCGGATCAGCGCGGCCAGCGCGTCGGGCGCCGCGCCGCCGAACTGCCCGGAGTGCAGGTTGCCCGCGAGGGTGTCGACCTGGACGCGGACCAGGGTCATGCCGCGCAGCGTCGTCGTCACCGTCGGCAGGCCCACGCGGAAGTTGCCCGCGTCGCCGATCACGATGGTGTCGGCCTCCAGCAGGTCCGGGTGGTCCTCGGCGTACCGCTCCAGCCCGCCCGTGCCCATCTCCTCCGAGCCCTCGGCGATCACCTTGACGTGCACCGGCACACCGCCGTTCGCCTTCAGCGCGCGCAGGGCCAGCAGGTGCATGATCACGCCGCCCTTGCAGTCGGCGGCACCGCGCCCGTACCAGCGGCCGTCACGCTCGGTCAGTTCGAACGGCGGAGTCGTCCACGCCGACTCGTCCAGCGGCGGCTGCACGTCGTAGTGCGCGTACAGCAGGACCGTCTTCGCCCCCTCGGGGCCGGGCAGATAGCCGTACACCGACTGGGTGCCGTCAGGGGTGTCGAGCAGGGCCACGTCCTGGAAGCCCTCGGCGGTGAGCGCGTCCGCGACCCAGCGGGCCGCGCCCTCGCTCTCGCTCTTCGGGAACTGGTCGAAGTCCGCCACCGACTTGAACGCCACCAGTTCGGTGAGTTCCGCCTTCGCCCGGGGCATCAGTGAGGCGACGGTCTCGGCGACCGGATTCGACGACATGGGCACGCTCCTTGTAGGTGCGACGTTGTACGTATGGGTACGGAGATCCTCCCACAGTGGCCTGCGGCGATGGCGGTCGTAGGATGCACAAGGCAGCAGCGGCAAGCGGCTTGATCGGAGCAGTAGACCATCGTGACCAGCGAGAACTCTTCGGCGGACGACGCGCGGCAGGTGTGGGACGTCGTCGTGGTGGGCGCGGGGCCAGCGGGGGCCTCGGCCGCCTACGCGGCCGCTGTCGCCGGGCGGCGTGTGCTGTTGCTGGAGAAGGCGGAGCTGCCCCGCTACAAGACGTGCGGCGGCGGCATCATCGGACCCTCCCGCGACTCCCTGCCACCCGGCTTCGAGCTGCCCTTCCGGGACCGGGTGCACGCGGTGACGTTCTCGCACAACGGCCGCTTCACGCGCACCCGCCGCTCCAAGCAGATGCTGTTCGGGCTGATCAACCGGTCCGAGTTCGACCAGCAGCTCGTCGAGCACGCGCAGAAGGCGGGCGCCGAGCTGCGGACGGGCGTGACCGTCCAGCGGGTCGAGCAGCACGGCTCGGCGGTGCCGGACCGGCGCACGGTCGCGGTCGTCCTCCAGGGCGGTGAGACGGTGCTGGCGCATGCGGTGGTCGGCGCCGACGGCAGCGCCAGCCGCATAGGAGCACATGTCGGGGTGAAGCTGGACCAGGTCGATCTCGGTCTGGAGGCCGAGATCCCGGTGCCGGAGACGGTCGCGGAGGACTGGAAGGGGCGGGTGCTCATCGACTGGGGGCCGATGCCCGGCAGTTACGGCTGGGTCTTCCCGAAGGGCGACACGCTGACGGTCGGGGTCATCTCCGCGCGCGGTGAAGGCGCCGCCACCAAGCGGTACTTGGAGGACTTCATCGCCCGGCTCGGCCTCGCCGGCTTCGAACCGAGCATCTCCTCAGGGCACTTGACCCGCTGCCGTGCCGACGACTCCCCGCTGTCGCGGGGGCGGGTGCTGGTGTGCGGGGACGCGGCCGGGCTCCTTGAGCCGTGGACCCGCGAGGGCATCTCGTTCGCGCTGCGGTCGGGGCGGCTCGCGGGGGAGTGGGCGGTGCGGATCGCCGAGGCCCATGACGCCGTGGACACCCGGCGCCAGGCCCTGAACTACGCCTTCGCGATCAAGGCGGGCCTCGGCGTCGAGATGAGCGTCGGCAAGCGGCTGCTGCTGATGTTCGAGCGCCGGCCGGGACTGTTCCATGCGGCGCTGACCGGGTTCCGGCCGGCCTGGCGGGCGTTCATGGAGATCACCCGCGGGTCGACGTCGTTGGGGGAGATCGTACGGGGGCGTCCGATGGCGCAGCGGGTGCTGGCGGCGCTGGACCGGCGGGTGGGTCTTGCGGGGGCGGCCGACGCGGCTGACGGTGAGGCGGGGGACCGACGTGAGGGTGCGGGTGAGGCGGGGGCCTGATGCGGGGGTGCGGGTGAGGCGGGGCCGGACGCCTGGGTGCGCGTGGGCGGGGCTGGACGCCTGAGTGCGGGTGCGGCGGGAGTCGGATGCGGGGGAGTGGGGGCGAGGCCTCGGCGTGGGTGGTGATGCCAAGGTGACGCCGGGGCGTGGGTGGTGACGCCGGGGTGGCGGGTGGCGATGCCGGGGGCCGCCGGTGAGGTGCGGCAGCGGCCCCGAGGCATGGCGTCAGCTCGTGATCGTGATCCGGAAGACCGGGTGGTCCGGGGCGATGCGGCGCAGGTCGGCGTCGGGGGAGTCGGGGCCGACTCCGTTGAAGAAGACACCGACCTCGGCCTTCCAGCGCTTCAGGTAGGCGCGCAGCAGCGGGACCTTGTCGTCGTCGGCGACCTCCGTCGCGGTGAACACGTCGACCTTCTTGCCCAGGTGCAGCTCACCGCCGCCGGCCGCTCGCATGTTGTGCGTCCACTGGACGTGACCGCGCGGGGCGACGAGGTACTGCTCGCCGTCGACGGTCAGCAGGTTCACGGGGGTGGTCCGCCACTCGCCGCTCTTGCGACCGCGCACGGCGAGAACCCGGGAGCCCCAGACGCTGAGGCCGCGGCGGGTCACCCAGGCCACGATGCGGTTGAAGACGTTGACGGTGAACCAGCCGGGCTTCTTGACGTGCGTGGACGCGGACATGGGGTCCCCCAGGGACTGTATGGAGCGCCGCTCTCTTTTGTGAGCGGTGCTCTCGCTTGGTCTTCAGTCTGCACCGGATGGGTGCTCTAAAGCAAGAGCAGGCGCTCTCTATTTACATCGGCGCTCTCGTTTGTGTGCACCGCTCTCGTTTCATGGGACACTGGCTCGTATGAGCTCCGCAGACGACAACACTCCCCGCGGCGCCCGAGCGCGCGCCCGTATCGAGGTCACCGCGGCCATCAAGGACGAGGCGCGCAGACAGCTCGCGGTCGACGGCGCCGCCAAGCTCTCGCTGCGGGCCGTGGCACGCGAGCTCGGCATGGTCTCCTCCGCGCTCTACCGGTACTTCCCCAGCCGCGACGACCTGCTCACCGCGCTCATCATCGACGCCTACAACTCCCTCGGCGAGCGTGCGGAGGCGGCGCATCAGAAGTCGGCCGGTGCCGCGCCCGCACAGCGCTGGGTGGCGGTCTGCGAGGCGGTGCGCGAGTGGGCCCTGGGGAATCCGCACGAGTACGCGTTGATCTACGGTTCCCCGGTCCCCGGGTACAGCGCGCCCCAGGCGACCGTCCCGGCCGCGTCCCGCGTCGGGCTCCTGCTCATCGGCATCACGCGCGAGGCGTACCAGGGCCGCGGCCTCGCCAAGCCCCGGCTGCCCGCCGAACTGCGCCCCGAGGCCGAGCGGATGACCGCAGACCTCGCCCCCGACCTCCCGCCGGAGACGGTCACCACGCTGGTGGCGGCCTGGGCGCAGCTGTACGGGCTGGTCGGGTTCGAGCTCTTCGGGCAGTTCAACCGGGTGGTGGAGGACCGGGCGACGTTCTTCCGGCACGCGGTGGGCCAGCTCGCCCATGGGGTGGGTCTGGTGTACGGCGAGTAGCGGCACCCCTGCCGGCGGCCGAGGGCATCCGGCGCAGCGGCGCCGCTGATCACCACCGGGGACGGCGACGTACTTCGCGGGGAGTACGTGTGATCACCTCGCCCGGCTGACGCCCCGCGCGCGGGGTGGCGTCTAGCGTGGCGGACATGGACGAGCAGCGCGTACGCGGAGGTCCGCCCTCGTGGTGGCGGCACGGGCCGCCGTGGTGGAACCGTTGGGGAGACGAGGACGCCGTCGCCCGGTGGCCCTGGCGCTCCACCGTGCTGATCACCGCCTTCGTGCTCGGCGGCTCCCGCTTCGCGGCCGAGCAGCAGGTGCACGACCGGGCCTCGCTCGACACCTTCGCGCGCGTGCTGCTCGTGGTGGCGGCCGGGCTGCTGCTGTGGCGGCACCGGTACCCGGTGGTCGTCGTGTTCGGCACGGCGGCCGCCACCATGCTGTATCTCGGCGCGGGCTATCCGTACGGACCCGTCTTCGTGGCCGTCGCGGTGGCCTGCTTCAGTGCCGTCGTCGCCGGACACCGTACGGCCGCCTGGACCGCCCTCGGTCTGCTCTGGGTCGGGCAGTCGCTGGTGGTGCACTGGCTCTACCGGTGGCTGCCCCCGTCCGGGGACCAGGCCGCCACCTGGGGGTCGGAGGGCGTGGTCGCGGCCTGGGCCGTGGCGATCGTCGCGGTGGCGGAGCTGGCCCGGACCCGGCGGGAGCAGTGGGCGCGGGAGCGGGCCGAGCGGGCGCAGGCGGCGCGGTGGCGGGCGGACGAGGAGCGGCTGCGGATCGCGCGCGAACTGCACGACGTCCTCGCCCACAGCATCTCCGTGATCAACGTGCAGGCCGGTGTCGGTCTCGCCCTCCTCGACAGCGACCCCGAGCAGGCCCGCACCGCCCTCACCACCATCAAGGCCGCCAGCAAGGAGGCGCTCGGGGAGGTCCGCCAGGTCCTCGACACCCTCCGCACCCCCGGAGACGCGCCCCGCGCCCCCGCCCCCGGCCTCGACCGCCTCCCCGAGCTGGTGGAACAGGCCGCCGGCGCGGGCCTGACCGTGACGGTCGAGGGAACGGCACCCAAACTGCCGCCCGGCACGGACCTCGCCGCGTTCCGCATCGTGCAGGAGGCCCTCACCAATGTCGTACGGCACTCGGGATCGCGGCACGCGCGCGTGCGCGTCGATTCCGGCGACGGTACGACGCTACGGCTGCGTATCGACGACGACGGCCCCGCGACCGGCGCCGACGCGGGCGGCAGCGGCAACGGGCTGGCCGGGATGCGGGAGCGGGCCGCGGCCCTGGGTGGCACGATCGAGGCGGGACCGCGGCCCGACGGGGGTTTCCGGGTGCTCGCCGTACTGCCGTTGAAGGTCAAGGCCAAGGAGGACGACCGGTGATCCGCGTACTGCTCGCCGACGACCAGTCACTCGTACGGGCCGGATTCCGCGCGCTGCTCGACGCGCAGCCGGACATCGAGGTGGCGGGGGAGGCGTCGGACGGTGCGGAGGCGCTGCGGATGGTCCGCGAACTCCGGCCCGACGTCGTCCTGATGGACATCCGCATGCCGGTGCTCGACGGCCTGGCGGCGACCCGCGGGATCACCGGCGACGGTGACCTGCCGGACGTGAAGGTGGTCATGCTGACGACCTTCGAGCTCGACGAGTACGTCTTCGAGGCGATCCGTTCGGGCGCCTCCGGCTTTCTCGTCAAGGACACCGAGCCGGAGGAACTCCTGCGCGCCGTAAGGGCGGTGGTGGAGGGCGACGCGCTGCTGTCGCCGGGGGTGACGCGGCGGCTGATCGCCGAGTTCGCGGCGCGCTCCAAGGAGCCCGCGGTCGAGGGCGCCCTCGCGGGACTCACGGAACGGGAGCGGGAGGTGATGGCGCTGGTCGGCATCGGGCTGTCCAACGAGGAGATCGCCCGGCGTCTGGTGGTCAGCCCGCTCACCGCGAAGACCCATGTCAGCCGGACGATGGTGAAGCTGGGCGCCCGCGACCGGGCGCAACTCGTGGTGCTGGCCTACGAGTCGGGGTTGGTGCGGCCGGGCTGGCTGGGCTGAGTGGTCTGCTGTGCGGTGTGCTGATGGAAGCGGGTCAGCACACTGATGACCCGGGCCGCGAACAGCACGGGGGCCATCCCGAGACCGAGCCGGATCAGCACCCTCTCCAGCGTGTCCGGCAGATCGAAGAGCAACGCCGGTCCCGCGACCGCCCCGAAGAGCACCGCTGCCGCGAACGCCGCGCTGAACAGCGCGTATCCGATCTCGACGGTGATCGCGTCGCGCCTGGCCTGGTCCGGCCGTCCCCCGTATGCCGTCATCCGACAAGTCTCACAGCCGTGCGCCCGGCGGAGCAAGCAGGCTCCGCCGGGCGCATTCCGGAAAGGCGCGGCTAGTCGCGTACGGCGACGCGTTCCGTCTCCTCCTGGGCGAGGGACTTCGCGACCACCACGGACGGCTGTCGCGGGCGCCGGACGCGCAGGCCCGTGAGGGAGATCAGCAGGCCCGCGACCGCGACGCCGGTGACCACGACCAGGCCGGGCAGATAGCCGTCGAGGATCTCCTGCCTCGACGCCGCCGGGTCCGTCGGGGCGTTGGCCGTCAGCACCGCCGTCACCACGGCCAGGAACAGTGCGCCGCCGACCTGCACCGAGGTGTTGAGCAGACCGGACACCATGCCCTGCTCGTGTTCGTCGACGCCGTTCGTGGCCTGGACGTTGAGGGAGGGGAAGGTCAGCGCGAAGGCGGCGCCGACGAGCAGCATGGTCGGCAGGATCACGGACGCGTAGACCGGGTCGAGGTCGATGCGCAGGAACAGCAGATAGCCGACGACCATCAGGGCGAAGCCGAGCACGATCAGCCGTGGGGTGCCGAAACGGTCGATGACCGTGCCCACCTTCGTCGCGGAGAGCGCCACGAGCGCGCCCGCCGGCAGGAAGGCCAGGGCGGTGTGCAGCGCCGACCAGCCGAGCAGCTGCTGCATGTAAAGGGTGACCAGGAACTGGAAGCCGATGTAGCTGCCGAGGAACGTCAACGCACCGAGCTGGGCCCGGACTTGAGGACCGGAGCGCAGGACGCCGAGCCGGATGAGCGGGCTGGGGCTGCGTCGTTCCACGGCCACGAAGGCGGTGAGGAGAGCGGCAACCGCAAGGAAGGAAAGGATGGTTCGGGCGGAGCCCCAGCCGACGTCGGCCGCCTGGACGACGGTGAACACCAGCAGCAGCATCGATGCGGTGCCGAGGACGGCGCCCGGGATGTCGTAGCCACCGCTGTTCTTCTCGCGTTCGGTGCGCGGCAGCAGCTTCAGGCCGACGACGAGGGCGATGAGCGCGACGGGGGCGGGCAGCAGCATCGTGTACCGCCAACTGGCCTCCGTCAGCAGGCCGGAGAAGACCAGGCCCATCGAGTAACCGGTGGCGCCGCAGGTGGTGTAGATCGACAGGGCGCGGTTGCGCAGCGGGCCCTCGGCGAAGGTCGTGGTGATGATGGACAGACCCGCCGGCGCGGTGAACGCGGCGCTCAGGCCCTTGACGAAGCGGCTGGCGATCAGCAGCGGTCCGGAGTCGACGAGCCCGCCGAGCAGTGACGCGAGCGCGAAGACGGCGAGGGCGACCAGGAAGACCTGGCGGCGGCCCAGCAGGTCGGCGGCGCGGCCGCCGAGGAGCAGCAGACCGCCGTATCCCAGGATGTAGCCGCTGACGATCCATTGCAGGGTCGAGGTGGACAGGCCGAGGTCGGCACCGATGGACGGCAGGGCGACGCCGACCATGGACACGTCCAGCGCATCCAGGAACATCGCGGCGCAGAGCACCAGGAGGGTGCCCCACAGCCGAGGGGTCCAGCGTCCTTCGGACGCGGGGATGGTGAGCGGAGAGGTCATGGCGACGACACTACATGCGTATGCATCGGATGCAAGTGCATTTAATTACGGTGCAATAATTCTTGGTCTCTGCTACGGTGCGCCCATGGCGGCGAAGAAGGCCGAGCAGGCACTCGTGGAACAGTGGCGGGACATCCTGGCGCTGCATGCGCGCACCCAGTGCGAACTCGACCGCGCCCTGCATCAACACGGCCTGTGCGCCAGCGACTTCGAGGTTCTCGACGTGCTCGCGGACGGGAGCGCGAAGGGCGGGGCCTGCACGTACCGCGTCCAGGAGATCTCCGACCGCATCCATCTCAGCCAGAGCGCGCTGTCCCGGCTGATCGCCCGACTGGAGAAGGACGGGCTCATCGAGCGCGGCATGTGTCCCGAGGACCGGCGCGGCGTCCGGGTGGGCCTCACGGACAAGGGGCGCACGCTGCACGGTGAGGTACTGCCCGTGCAGCGTGCGGTGTTGACGCGGATGCTGAACTCAGGCTGAGTCAGGGAGACTTCGCGTCACACGGCCGAGTTCGACCGCCACAGCTCGGCGAGCGCGCGGTCGCCGGTCACGCTCGGGAACGGCGCGCGGTTCCACAGCGACAAGTACAACTGGGCTGCGGGCCCACTGATTTCACACTCCGCGTCCCCCGCCTCGCCCCGCTCGGCCGCGGGCGGCTCCTGCGTCAGGCGTACGGTCCACACGGCGTCGTCGTCCGCGTCCGTCGCCCGCACCCGCAGCACCCTCGGCTCCTCGCTGCGCACCCGGCTCCTGGGACGGGCGTGGAAGCCGCGCAGCAGTTCGTCGACGCCGTCCGCCGCGAACCGCGGGTCCAGGCCGCTCGGCGTGCCGCCGCGGGCGGCCTCCGCGTCGAACCGGTGCACGCTCGTCTCGTGCGCCTGCCTGCGGGCCCAGAACGCGAGCGGGGACGGGGCGGGCAGGAAGTACCAGCACTCCAGGTCGGGGGCGGCGGAGGCGAGGGTGCGCACGAGGTGCGCGTGGCCCTCCCGGAACCAGGCCAGAAGCTCGGCGCCGTCGAGGGCCGGCGCGTCGTCGAGGGGGCGGCGGGACGGGTGCCCCTCGGCGACGTACCCGGTGGCCCAGCGGTGCACCGCGCCGGTGTGCCGCACCAGGTCCCGCACCTGCCACTCCGGGCAGGTCGGCACCTTGGCGTCGGTACCGGCCTGCTCCGCGGCGTCGGCGAGCAGGCGGCCCTCCCGGTCGAGGATCCGGAGGAACTCGGCGGTGTCCAAAGGGGCGTTCCGGGGTGTGTCCGAGGAGGTGTCCATGGGGGTGAGTCTGTCGTATCGAGCGTGGCGGGGGAGTTTGCCGTATCGAGCGCGCTCGTAAGGCAGGGTCGGAGATGCGGCCGGAGTGATCGTCGGCGGATCCACGGACGTGCCGGATCACGCGCTCAACGATGTGTCGCGCGGTGCGTGAGGAGGGCGATGGCGGCTGCCGTCGCGGCCAGCGCCGCCACGCTGGTGAGCGCGAGGGGCAGGGAGAACCAGTCGGCCATGAAACCGATGGCGGGGGGTCCGAGGAGCATGCCGCCGTAGCCGAGGGTGGAGGCGATCGCCACCCCGTCGGGCCCGGCGAGCGTGCCGGCGCGTTCGATGGCGACCGGGAAGAGGTTGGCCAGTCCGAGCCCGGTGATCACGAAGCCGAGGAGCGTGAGCCACAGGGCGGGGGCGAGGGCGCCCAGCAGCATGCCGAGCGCGGCGGTCGTGCCGCCGGCCACGAGGGTGCGGGTCTGGCCGAGCCGTTCGAGCAGGCGGGTGCCGGTGAGGCGGCCGATGGTCATGGCGAGGGCGAAGCAGGAGTATCCGGCGGCGGCCGTGCCGGCGGTGACATGCAGGTCCTGTTTGAGGTGCAGGGCGCTCCAGTCGGCCAGGGCGCCCTCGCCGTACGCCGTGCACAGGGCGATCAGTCCGAAGGTGAGGACGAGGGGGCGGGTGCCGGGGCCCGGCCGGTGCGCTCGGGGTGGTGCCTTCGGGGTGTCCTGGGGTGGTGCGGGGGGTGGGATGCGCAGGAGGACGCGGCCGGTGAGGGCGGTGACCAGGAGGCCGAGCGCGGTGAGGCCGAGCAGGTGCCGGGTGGGCGTCAGCGCACCGGCGACCAGCGCGCCCAGGCCGGCGCCGGCCATGCCGCCGAGGCTGAAGGCGGCGTGGAAGCTGGGCATGATCGGGCGCCGCAGGGTGTGCACCAGGTCGACCGCGGCGCTGTTGAAGGCGACGTTGATCCCGCCGTACGCGCTGCCGAAGACCAGGAGCACGGCGCCCAGCGCGAGGGCGGAGTGGGTGAGGGGCGGGAGCGCGACGCTGAGGCAGAGCAGGACGGCGCAGACGACGGTGACCTGGTGGTTGCCGTAGCGGCGGCAGAGGCGGCCGGTGAGGATCATCGTGATGACGGCGCCCGCGGAGACGCCGAGGAGGGCGAGGCCAAGGGTGGTGGCGGAGGCGTCGGTCTGCTCTTTGATGTCGGGAATGCGGACGACCCACCCGGCGAAGATGAAGCCGTCGAGGGCGAAGAAGACGGTGAGGGCGGTGCGGAGGCGGCTGAGGTCGGTGGGGGTGTGGCCCGGCACGGCGTTGTGCGTTCGGGGTTTGTTTATTGGCGGCACAAAATCAGGGTAGGGGTGTGCTCGGTTGTGGGCAAGGGTGGTCGGGTGAGCGGGGCGGGGTCGGCGTCTGGCCAGTGGGCCGGTACGTCGCCTGGTGAGCAGCCCGTGGGCGCCTCGAGGATCGGTAATTTCGTTGAGGCCGCGCCCTGCGATCGTGTTGGCTTGAGCGTCGAACCGTCAGTGGCGCAGGTGTCCGCCTGGCCGTAGCAGGGAGTTGAACGTGCAGGACAAGGGGGTCGACCCGGCTGCCCACAATCGGGCCGCCTGGGACAAGTACGTCCAAGAGGGCATCGAGTGGTCGAGGCCGGTGAGCGCTGAGGAGGTCGAGCGGGCCCGCGGGGGCGACTGGTCGATCGTTCTCATCGGGCATGAGCCCGTCGACCGCTCCTGGCTGCCGGCGGATCTGACCGGCAAGGACGTGTTGTGCCTGGCCTCCGGCGGTGGCCAGCAGGGGCCGATCCTCGCCGCCGCCGGGGCGCGGGTCACCGTCTTCGACAACTCGCCCGGCCAGCTCGGCCAGGACCAGATGGTGGCGGCCCGCGACGGACTCGAGCTGCGTACCGTCCTGGGCGACATGCGCGACCTCGGCGCTTTCGGTGACGCAAGCTTCGACGTCGTGTTCCATCCGGTCTCCAACCTCTTCGTCCCGGAGCCGGCGCCGGTGTGGCGTGAGTGCTTCCGCGTGCTGCGACCGGGCGGAACTCTGCTCGCGGGCTTCATCAACCCGGACGCGTACCTGTTCGACCACGAGGCGCTCGACGAGCGGGGCGAGCTGATCGTCGTGCACAAGCTGCCCTACAGCGATGTCACGCAGTACACCGCCGAGGAACGCGCCGCGAAGTTCGGTGCGGACGCCGCCCTTGAGTACAGCCACACCCTCACCGACCAGATCGGCGGGCAACTCGCCGCGGGGTTCGTCCTCACCGGCTTCGCGGAGGCGCCGCACCAGTCCAACGCATCCGCTGCGTACATGTCGAACTACTTCGCGACGCGGGCGGTCAAGCCCGGCTGAGTGGGGGAGGGCTGCCGAGACGGCCGGGGAGCGCTGGGCCGGTACTCCGGTACTCCGGTACTCCGGTACTCACGCGAAGTCCGCCGCCGTGATGCCGTCGGCATGGCCGGGTGGCCACTCCACCAGCTCGATCCGGTAGCCGTCCGGGTCGGTCAGCCACGAGGTCTTCGGGCCCTGCGGGCCGCCCGGGTACTGGAGGGGTTCGGGGCGCAGGCCTGCCTCGGTCAGCGTGTCGAGGGTGGTGGCCAGCGTCTCCACCTGGATCGCGAGGTGGTCGAAACCGGTGCCCACATCGACCGGTCCGGCGTCGGGGCGGTGGACCAGTTCCAGTGACGCCGCCGGTTCGTCGGGGAAGTTGAGGAGTACGAGGCGAGCCCCGCCGCCGAGTTCGACCCGGCCCAGTTCGGCATAGCCCAGGGCCGTGTAGAACGCGAGCGAGCGGGTGAGGTCGGTGACGCGGTAGGAGACGAAGAGCGTCTTCACGCGGCCTCCTCGGGCCGCCGCACCCGGTAGCGGAGATGCGTGACGTCCCGGTCGTCGAGGCGTCGGACGAGGCCGAGTTCGATGTGAGCGCCGCCCAGGTGCTCGAACAGCCGTCGCCCCTCCCCGAGGAGGACCGGAACCAGGTGGATCTCCATCTCGTCCAGCTGCCCGGCGCGCAGCAGCGCCTGCGCCGCGCCCGCCCCGTGGACCATGACCGGCCGGTCCCCGGCGGCCGCGCGGGCCTCGCGGGCGCATGCCTCGACATCGGTGACGAAACGCGCGTGGCCGGGTGGGACGTCCCCGTCCGCCACCTGGTGGGTGAGGACGAAGATCGGCACGCCGTCGTGGTGGTCGCCCTGCCAGCGCCCGGCGAGTTCGAAGGTGCGGCGGCCGGAGATCACCGCGCCGGTCGCCAGCGCCTCGCGGTAGACCTGGCCGCTCGGGCCGGCGGACTTCCGGTCGTCGAGCCAGTTGAAGAGCCGTCCACCGTCCCGTCCGAGCTCCTGCCCCGGCCGGTCGTCCGGGCCGGCGACAAAGCCGTCGAGCGACATCGACATGTACAGCCGAATCGGATTGTTCATCCTGGTCTTCCTCTCCTCTCGCTGCCCCGAGCGTGCGGGCACGTCCACGCGAGCGTGCGGGCACGTCCACGCGAGCGTTCGGGCTCGTCCACCCGAGCGTGCGGGCTCGTCCAACGGAAGACTTCCGGCGACCGGAGAACTCATCGGCCCGACACGCCGGTCGGCGGAACCCAGCGTCGGGTGCGGGGGGTCGTGCCCGGGACGCCGTAGTCCTTCTTGAGGTGTTCGGGGACGGCGTAGTGCATGACCCGGCCGCGGGTCAGGGAGGACAGTTCGAAGACCGTCGTGAGGTGGCCGATGCGGTCCAGGGCCCAGGCGCCGAGCGGGGAGCGGTCCTCGATCGACTCCAGGACGCCCAGGAGGTGGGGCACGGCCTTGACCACGGTGTCCCACGGAGTGTGCGGCACCTCCAGCCAGTCGGCGCAGGTGTCGCCGACGAGATAGCGGATCAGCGCGGACACGATCGGGTCGAAGAACGTGCCGGGGACGACCTCCTCGTACAGGTCGATGAGTTGGCGGGTCAGACGCACGCCCTCCTCGGACGGGCCCATGTGCCGGATCATGTAGAGGTCGAGGAACTGGCGGGCGTCCTCAAGGGACTTGGGGACCGCGTCCTGGTCCACCCCGAGCATCGCTCCCACCACCCGCCACGCGTAGTAGTAGGCCTCCGCGCCTTCCTGTGACATGTGGATGCCGAGGCGGTGCAGGCTGTCCAGCACGAGCAGGGAGAAGAACATCTGCCCGCCGATCATGTCCTCCTGGCAGATCGGCACCCCCAACGCGTCGACGTCCCAGCGGTTCTCGCGCCGCAGATGGTGCCGGATGGAGGCGTGCAGCAGGCGCACCTTCTGGGCGGCCGGGATGAAGCGGCTGCCCGCCTCGAAGGCGTCGGGCTGCATGAGACGGACGGTGAACTGGCCGGTCTCCGCCATCCGTTTGGCGGGGTACTCCAGCCCGTGCGTGGCCGACAGCAGCCTCGCCACGTGCGGGACGACATAGCAGGCGGGCATGGAGGCGAAGGACAGCGCGGTGGAGACGTGCACGTTGTTGTCGATGAAGAACAACCGGGCCTTCTCCATCTCCGACCAGTCCACCCAGTTCGGCGGGACGCGGGTGGCTTCGAGGTACTCGCGTGCGACCTCGGGCAGCCCGTCCGGCAGGGGAGCGCCGGCCGTGGAGACGTACCGCATCAGGGAGTTGAACGTACCCACCTCGCCGCGTTCGAAGAGCGTGGCGACAGTGCCGTCCGCGAGTTCGTCCCCCGTCTGCCGCAGGGCGTCCATCGAGGCCTCGGTGCGGTTCATGGCAATGCTCCTTGTCGTCTGAGGGGGTGCCCGGGGTCGCTTCAGGACAGGCGATTCGTCGCCGACCGGGCCAGCGTGGTCAGCGCGGCGGCGGCGTGCGGTGGGAGATTCAGCTGGTCGAGGGCGCCGAGCGATTCCTCGACCCGTGCGCTGATCATGTTCTCGATACGGTCGGGTGCCCGCAGCGCACGCATCAGTTCGCGGACCTCGTCCAGGGCTTCCGTGTCCGCGCCGGGCCGGCCCAGCAGGGTGCGCAGGCGCTCGCGGTCGTCGTCGCCGGCCAGGCGCCAGGTCTCCGCCAGCAGGGCCGTGGGCCGGTGGCCTTCCACATCGTCGGCGTTGGCCTTGCCGGTGTGCGCCGGGTTCCCGAACAGGCCGAGCAGGTCGTCCCGGAGCTGGAAGGCCTCGCCCAGGGGCAGCCCGTACGACGAGTAGCCCTCGCGCAGCCGGGTGCCGGCTCCGGCCAGGGCGCCGCCGATCAACAGGGGATGTTCCACGGTGTACTTGGCAGTCTTGTAGCGGATCACCTTCAGCGACGCGTCGGTGTCCGGACCGGTTCCCGTGCGCAGGATCTCCAGGCACTCGCCCGCGATCAGCTCCCGGGCCATCAGCGACCACAAGGGCCGGGCGCGGGCGAGATACGCGGCGGGCAGGCCACTGGTGGCGAACAGTTGCCCCGCCAGCGCCATCAGCAGATCGCCCAGCAGCATCGCCAACGACCGTGCCGCAGCCGGGGCATGGGGGCGATGCCGTACGACGTCCCGCAGGGCGATGTGCGCCGTGGGGCGTCCGTGCCGCAGGGGGCTGTCGTCGATGAGGTCGTCGTGGACGACCGCCGCGCAGTGCACCAGCTCCATGGACGCCGCCGCCCGCACCAGCGCGTCGGAGTCCGGCTGGCCCACGGCACGCCAGCCCCAGTAGCAGAAGGCCGCGCGCAGTCGCTTGCCGTGCGACACCGCGTCCTCCAACTGCCCGGCCACCGGGCCGAGCAGAGGGTCGATGCCGGCGAACCGGTCGGCCTCGTCGGCCACGAAGCGGCTCAGCACCTCGTCGACGCGGGCCTTGAACGCCGCCGGTTCCCAGCGGTCAGTCCTCACCGGCGCTCTTCCGGGCCAGGGCCTGCCGGGCGAGGATCTCCAAGTGGGCCGGTGGCACGACCGCATACCGGTCCAGGACCAGGCGTCCCCGCGCGGCGAGGTCCTGCTCGGCCTGCGCGGCGAGTTCCGCCGCGTCCGAACGCCGCAGCAGACTCCGGACCGTGCCCACGGCCGACCCCAGCGTGCTCACGGCCAGGTCGGCCAGCCCCGCCACCAGGAGTAACGCCTGCTCGTCGAGGCTCTCGCGCCGTCCTTCTTCTCGCGTCAACTTCATCCCCACCCGCCGGACTCGCGGACGCCGGTCGCGCGTCCGTCCTTTCGAGGATCGCCGCACAGCGGGGGCCGGCCCGGAGGAACTCACGATCGAGTGATCATCTCGTTCGACCGTGCGGTTCGGCGGCGCCGGGACCGCTACCCCGGTACGCCGTAGGCGGCCGGCCGAGGAGTTTCCTGAACGCGGCCGTGTAGGCGGCGGGGTTGTCGTAGCCCAGCAGGGCCGCGACACGGGTGACCGGCACGCCCGCCGTGAGGTGGTGGAGGGAGTGCAGGACGCACGCGCGTTGCCGCCACTGGGAGAAACTCAGGCCCGTACTGTGCCGGAACATCCGGGCGAGGGTGCGTTCGCTGACGTTGAGGGCCGCGCACCAACGCGCGGGCGGATCATGGATGTCGGGCTGGTGCAGGAACTCCTCGCACAGGCCGCGCAGTCGGGGCTCGGACGGCAGCGGCAGGTCCAGCGGGAGCGGGGCGAGATTCCTCAACTCGTGGAGCAGGAGGGCGGCGAGTGCCGCGTCGCGGCCGTGTTCGGGGTAGTACGGGTCCAACTCGGCGGCTTCCAGGATCAGTTCCCGGAGCAGCGCGGAGACGTCGACGGCCCGGCAGCGCGCCGGGAACCAGGGGACGGCGGCCGGTTCGAGATAGAGGCTGCGGGTGCTGACGCCCGTCATGGTGACCTGGTGCCTGGTCGTCGGCGGGATCAGCACGGCGCGGGCCGTGGGGATCGTCCAGCTGCCGTCGGCCGTCTCCACCCGCATGACGCCGGTGGCCGCGTACAGGACCTGGGCGCGGCGGTGCTCGTGCCAGGGCAGCAGATGGTCCGCCGGATAGTCGGTGCCGATGGCGAGCACGGCACGGTCGAGGTCGTCCACCTCCGCGACCGGGATGTTGCGCATGCCGGCAGGCTACGGGTGTCTGCAGCGCGTAGGAACCTGGCGATTCAACGATTGCCCGCCATCCTCCATGATCCCTAACGTCGTGCCCGTGCTGACCTCGCTCCTCACCCTCCTGCTCCTCGGCTGCCTGACCGGCGTCACGACCGTTCTCTTCGGCTTCGGCGGCGGCTTCGTCACGGTGCCCGTCGTCTATGGCGTCCTGACCGCCGGCGCCCGCCCAGGCGGCGCCGCCGACGCCATGCACGTCGCCGTGGCGACATCGGCGGCGGTGATGGTCGTGAACGCCGTCGTGGCAGCCCGCGACCCATGGCGTCAGGGCCGGCTGCGGCGGGCGTACGTCTGGCCGCTGGCGGCGTTCATCACGCTCGGGGCCGCCGCCGGGTCCTTCGCGGCCACCCTGCTCGGCGGTACGACACTGCGCCTGCTGTTCGCCGCCTATCTGCTGGTGACGATCACCGACAGCGTGCTGCGGAAGGGCTTCCTCTCCGTGCCACCCGGGACGGACCCGAAGCCGCTCGGCCCCGCCACCACCACCCTCGGCGGCACCGGCATCGGTCTGGTGGCCGCCGCCCTGGGCGTGGGCGGCAGCGTCATGACGGTGCCGCTGCTGCGCCGTAGCGGGCTGCCGATGGCCGAGGCGACCGCCCTGGCCAACCCGCTCAGCGTCCCCGTCGCCGTGACCGGAACCCTCGTCTACGCGCTCGCCCCCACCGGCACGGGACCACTCGGCTACGTCGACCTCACCGCCGGCGCCGCCCTGCTGCTGGGCTCCCTGCCCGCGATCGCCCTGACGCGCCGCGTCACCGGCCGGGTCCCGGACCGGGTGCACTCCCTCGCCTACGTGACGCTGCTCGTCGTCGTCCTGGTGGCGATGGTGTTCCTTGGACGCTGACAACTGCCGTGCGGGGCGCCGGGTTCCGGGAACGCCAGGCAACTGCCGGGCGGGACGCCGGGTTCCCCGAGCCCGCTCAGGCAGGGTAGGCGTGGGTCTGCGTCGCCTTCACCGTCGCCCAGACCTCCGCCCCCGCGTGGAGGTGGAGTTCGGCCGCGGCGACCGTGGTGAGGTCGGCGGCCAAGGGGAGTTCACCGCCGAGGGCGACACGGATCTGGTCGCCATGGGTCTCCAGGCCGGACACCTCGCAGCGCCAGAAATTACGGGCGCTCGACCCCGTGGGCCGGTCGCGGTGCAGGGTGACCGCGCTGGGCGGGAACGCGACGAAGACCGGGCCGGTCAGGTCCTCCGAGGTGGTGACGGTGGAGCCGCCGTCGACGTGGACCGTGTGCCCCTCGGCCTCGCCCCGGTAGAGGTTGAGGCCCACCAGGTGGGCGATGTAGTCGGTCCGCGGATGGCGGGCGATGTCGGCGGGCGTGCCTCGCTGGACGACCCGGCCCTCCTCGATGACGACGAGATGGTCCGCCAGCACCATCGCGTCCAGCGGATCGTGCGTGACGAGTACGGCGACCGCCTCGAAGTCGGCCAGGTGGTGCCGGAGTTGGGCCCGGACGTCGAGGCGGGTGCGGGCGTCGAGGGCGGCGAGCGGCTCGTCGAGCAGCAGCAGCCTGGGGTGGGTGGCCAGGGCGCGGGCGAGCGCGACGCGCTGGGCCTGACCGCCGGAGAGCCGGCGGGGTTTGGCGGACGCGTGGTCCGCGAGGCCCATCCGTTCCAGCCATACGGCCGCCTGGGCGCGGGCCTCCGCCTTGCCGGTGCCGTGACAGCGGGGTCCGAAGGCCACGTTGTCGAGTGCGGTGAGGTGCGGGAAGAGCAGATAGTCCTGGAAGACGACGCCGACCGGGCGGGACTCCGGGGGCGTACGGTCCAACTCCGCGCCGTCCAGGCGGAGATGACCGTCGGTGAGCGGGACGAGACCGGCGAGGGCACGCAGCGCGGTGGTCTTGCCGGCGCCGTTGGGACCGAGGAGGGCGACGACGTCACCGGGGGCCGCGGTGAGGGCCACGTCGAGCCGGAAGGAGCCGCGCTCGACGACGAGACGGGCGTCGAGACCGTCCGCCGAGGATGCCTCGGCGTCGTCGTACCGGATCGTCTTCTCGATGTCGGTCATGACGTGGTCATCCAGCGGTCGCGCAGGCCCGCCAGGACCGCGATCGACACGGCGAGCAGCACCAGGCTGAGGGCGATGGCGGCCTCCGGGTCGTTCTGGAGGGCCAGGTAGACGGCCAGCGGCATGGTCTGGGTGCGGCCCGGGAAGTTGCCGGCGAAGGTGATCGTCGCGCCGAACTCGCCGAGCGCCCGCGCCCACGCCAGGACGGCGCCGGCGGCGATACCCGGCGCGATGAGGGGCAGGGTGACCCGGCGGAACGCGGTGAAGCGGGAGGCGCCGAGCGTCGTGGCCGCCTCCTCGTAGCGCGGGTCGGCGGCCCGCAGGGTGCCTTCCACGCTGATCACGAGGAACGGCATCGCGACGAACGCCTCCGCGATCACGACGCCGGCGGTGGTGAACGGGAGCGTGACCCCGAACCAGGAGTCCAGCCACTTGCCGACGACACCGTTGCGGCCCAGCGCCATCAGCAGCGCCACACCGCCGACGACCGGCGGCAGCACGAGCGGCAGCGTGACCAGGGCCCGTACGAGCCCCCGCCCCGGGAACTCCACCCGGGCCAGCAGCCAGGCCAGCGGCACCCCGATCACCAGGCTCACCGCGGTCGCCGCCGTCGCGCAGACCAGGGACAGCCGCAGCGCCTGCCACACCTCGGTGCTGGTCAGCAGGTCGGGCATGCTGTGCCAGGGGGCCCGGATGAGCAGGGCGACCAGTGGCAGGACGAGGAACGCCAGGCCGATCAGCGCGGGTACGAGGAGCGGCAGCGGAGCGCCGCCCCCACGGACGCGGCGGCGCCGTGGCCCGGCGGTGAGGGTATCCGCGGCGCCCGCTTTGTCCAGGGACGGCGAGGTCACGGCTGCAGGAACCCGGCCCCGGTCAGCACCTTCTGACCCTCGGCGGACCGCACCAGCGCGATGAACGCCTCGGCGGTGGCGGTGTTCTTCGATCCCTTCAGCAGGGTGATCGGGTAGTCGTTGACGGCGTCGGCGGACTCGGGGAACTCCACGCCCTCCACCTTGTCACCCGCCGCCTGCACATCGGTCTTGTAGACGAGCGCGGCGTCGGCCTCCTTCAGCACCACCTTGTTGAGCGCGGACTTGACGTCCTCCTCGTAGGAGACCGGGGTGAGCTTCACCTTGCTCGCCGTCAGGGCCTTCTCGGCGGCCGCGCCGCACGGCACCGTCTTGTCGCACAGGACGACCTTCAGGTCCGAGTCGGTGAGGTCCTTCAGGGAGGCGACCTTGTCGGGGTTGCCCGGCAGGGTGGCGATCTCCAACTGGTTGCGTACGAACGTGGCCGGCTCGCCGGCGTTGTCGCCCGCGTCCGTCACGATCTTCATGGTCTTGGGGCTGGCGGAGGCGAAGACGTCCGCCGGGGCCCCGCCGGTGATGCTCGCGGCGAGCGCGTCGCTGCCGCCGAAGCTGAAGGTGACCTTCGTACCGGGGTGGGCCTTCTCGAACGTCTTGCCCAGCGACTCGAAGCTCTCCTTCAGCGAGGCCGCCGCGAAGACGGTGACCTCGCCGGACAGCTTGCCGGAGGCCGAGGCGGAGCCGGAGGGGTCGGACGTGCCGGCGGAGTCGTCGTCGGAGGACGAGCAGGCGGTCAGGGCCAGCAGGGCGGCGGCGCCGACGCCGGCCACCTGCATCATCCGGCGGGTCCGGCGCACGGAACGGGTCATCACGGGTCCAACTCCCTCTGGTCCTCACGAACACGTCGCACCGGCCCTGGCGGACCGGTCACGGTGTGCATGCGCCGATAATAGTGCCGCAGCTGCGAGCTGAAAGTCTCCTGTCACATCGCATGAGCAGGCCCCTTTCCGTGATGGCATGGCATGTGCGTTTGTACGGGGAGGGTGGGGGTGCCACCTTCCCCTTCCCCTAGCCGCCGAAGTGGATGTGTGCCGCCCAGCGGGACGGCCTGGCGGGAGCGTCCTCGCGGAGGTCCAGTACGGCCCGGTGCAGGGTTCTGGCGGCGTCGAGCGACGACGGCAGGCCCGTGTAGAAGTCGTCCGCGATGCGTCCGGCGGCGCTGTCGGCGACGGGCCAGAGCGTGCCGATGACATGGCGGTAGCCGGCGAGCTGGAAGGCGGTGGCGATGTGGATCGCCTCGTCGGCGAGGCGTTCGTCGGACGTGGCCGTCTCGCAGGCCGACAGATAGGCCAGCGTGCCGTGCGGGACGTGCACCGACGACAGCTCGACGGCGGTGAGGGGGGCCGACCCGTGGTCGTGCAGCAGCAGCCGGTCGAGGGACGGGGAGCGGGGGTCGGTGACGGCGTGACAGGCGAAGTGGGCGATGGCATGGCCGGGCAGTTCCCGTAGGACGGCCTCCCGGGTGGCCGCGCGGCCGGACAGGACGGTGGGGTGCGCGGCCAGCTCGGTCAGCCGCTCGGCCTCGAGACGGGCCCCGGGCAGCGGCCCCGCGCCGGGGGTCTCGCTCATCTCGACCACAAGGAGGCCGTCCAGAGACCTGTCAGACAGCCCCTCCAGCGGTCTGCTCGCCTTGTGATCGTCCGTCACGCCGGTGCCGCCCCGGCGGAGCGCGTGCACGGTCGAGGTGTACGACGACACGACGTGATCCATGACCGCGCAGACCCCGGCCGGATCGTCGGCGCCGTGCCGGCCCGCAGCATGCAGGGGGAGGGACGCGGCGACGCCGATCGGGCACCACCAGATCCTGGGGGCCGACTCCGCCGGGAGCCGTACCGGGGACAGCAGACCGAGCTCCGACAGGACCGGCCGGCCGATGCGGTCCCACAGCCAGGCCAGGTGGCCCAGCAGCTCGGCCTCGTCCGACGCCGCGCGCCCCGTGGAGCGCGGCAGCCGCCGGAAGGCTCGCGCCCGCTCGCGCAGCTCGGCGTGGTCGCAGTCGAGGCGCAGGGCGCGGACGCCGCCGTCCGGTGTGAGCAGCAGCGCGTCGCAGCGGGACGGGCCGGGGTTGACCAGTACGACCGGACCGTCCACGGGACGGCTTCGCAGGGACTCGATCGTCGGTGGGAGCAGAAAGCCCTCCAGGCCGGGGCGCGAGCGGATGCGGTCCAGCAACTGCTCCCATTGCAGGGCGAGTTCACCATGTCGGTGGGTCCTGGTGCCGTGCCGTGCTCGTCGTACGGGGACGGGGTCTGCGTCGCTGCGATAGAGGTCCGCCCCTCCCTGGTCGGAGGCGTTGAGCAGGTCCCGGAGGCGTACGAGCTCTTCTGCGGCCTCCGGGTCCGCGCGGCGCACCTCGGCCAGGTCGTCGCGGCCGCTCATGCCCTCCCGCAGGAGCAGGCCCCGGGCGTGTTCCAGCAACACCAGCGCGTGTTCGGGGCGGCCGAGATGCAGGGCGGCGGAGGCGGCCTCGGCGGGCAGGCCGGCCAGCTCGGCCAGGCCGTACTCCCGGTCGGGGCGCAGCAGTTGGCGCGGCGCGATCTCCGGCAGCCACGCGACGGCCCTCTCGTACGCCGCGAGGGCGGTCGCGGCCTCGGGAGGGTGGGCCGACATCGCCGTACGGCCGAGGAGGAGGTGGGCGATGACGCGGGTGCGGGGCGTGGTCGTGGCCGTCGCGAGGTCCTTGCAGCACTCCTGCATCTCCCGTAGGGCGTCCGGTGTGGCGGGGCGGCGCTGGGCGAGGGCCCGTACCAGGGCCATGAGCGCCGTCGCGCGGTTCGTGGTGTCCGCCGTCGAGGCGGCGACGCCCGCACGGGCGGCCCGTACGGCCTCGTCCAACGCGGCGCTGTCGCCGGTGAGTTCGTACAAGGTGCGGGTGGCCACGCTGAGATTGCTGAGCCGTCCGCCGAGGTCGGGGTCGTCGTGGGTGCCCGCCACTGCGGCGCGGGCGACCTCGACCGCCTCCCGCAGGTACGGCAGATCTCCAGCGCCGGTCGTCGTCAAGACCTCCCCGTCCCCCGGTGCGGCGAAGTACAGGCCCGTGGACAGGATGTGCAGCGCGTTGCCGAGGTCGCTGAGGCGGCCGGCCCGTTGCGGAGTGTCGTGGGGGCTCAGCCGTACGGCCTCCCGGGAGGCCTCCACGGCTGCCAGGATCGCCCGCATCTCCCCGGTGCGCTTGAACAGTTCCTGGTGCACGGCGCTGAGGTTGCCGAGGTATCGGGCGCGGCGGGCGGGCTCGTCCAGGCCGAGTTCCGTGACCGCCTCCTCGAGAGCTTGCGCGGCCTCGTGCAGGGCGTCGAGCTCCCGGGCCTCCTCGAACACCGAACGCAGGCCGATTCCGAGGCCGTTGAGGGCGGCGGGCCGGTCCGGGTGCCCGGGCGGCGCCGCCGCGACCGCCTGCCGGGCGACCGCGACAGACTCGCGCAACGTCTCCATCGACCGGTCCAGCTGGATGAACCGGGCGTGTAGCGAGTTGGCGAGCAGGGCGAGGCAGGACGCCCGGTTCTCATGGCGGTCCGGGCACTTCTCGACGGCCTGCCGACCGACGTCGACGGCTTCCGGCAGGTCTTCCGGGCGGCCCCGCAACAGGGCGAGCGTGCGCAGCCCGGCGCCCAAGTCGGCGAGGATCGGCCCGACTTCGGGGTCTTCGGGACGGCGCGCGGCCACCCGTTCCCGGTCCAGCGCGATCAGTTCGACCATGACGTCCGCGTCCTCGGTCCGCTCGAACAGCTCGTCCAGGCAGAGGGCGAGCGCCTCCAGGTACAGGGTCCGCTCGGCGGGGTCGGTCGCGGCCTCCCTGGCGAGCGGGACCGCCTGTGCGAGCAGCCCCGGAGGGCGCGGGCCGGTCATGAGCTGCGCCATGACGTTCCGCAGGTTGTGCCGGTGCAGGGCGCGCTGCGGATGGTCCGGTTCGAGGCTCCACCGGATCGACTCGTCGACCTCGACGAGCCGTTCGACGGCGGAGGCGTCGCGGCCCCACTCGTACTGGAGACGCAGGGCCGTGCTCAGATTACCGAGGCAGGCGGGCCGGTCCGGATGCGCGGGTGACATGACGTCCAGGACGTCCGCGAACGCGTCCCTGGCGGCCGCCAGCTTCTTCAAGTTGCGTCTTTTGACCGCTCGTTGCAGCTCCCACAAAGCCCGGCGCGCGAGCTGATGGTGTTTCTGGAACCCGTCGTTCACCGGCTCTCCCCGCCCCGCGAGCGGCCGTGCCCGTGCGCACGCCGCCTTGCGGTGATCGCATCCTCGGTGCACGCTGACGCGATGATCCCGGCCGTCCCGCGAGCGAGGTGAGGATGACAGGCGACTTGGCGAAGTTCCCGTGCCCGGTCTGCGGCCACCGGAGAACGGCCGCGCGCTGCTGGGAATGCGATGTGCGCGACTCCGGCGAGCGGATCGGGCTGCTCGACCTGGTGACGACGGTCGTGGTCACCGCGGCGGTGCAGCCCTTCGTGCAGGCCATCGCGGGCAAGGCCGGCGAGGAGGTGTGGCCCAAGATCGCGGGCCTGGTCCGGCCGGGCCGCCGTGAGGAGCTCGGTCAGGGGGTCGAGGAGACCGAGCTCCTCGAAATCGCCGCGCTGGACGGCCGGTTGGCCATCAGCATGCCCAAACGGCTGCCGCCGGAGGCCGCGCGCGACTTGCGGGACGTGGTGGCCACGTTGCAGGAGGCCGAGGGGCGCTTCCGGATCTCGTACGACGCCCCGTCCCGGTCGTGGCAGATCGCCCAGGCCGATCCAGGGCAGGCCCCCCGCACCGCGGACCGGTCGCCGGACACCTGACCGCTGCTGCCGCCGCCGCACCGACGTGCCCTCGGTCAGACCACGCCGGCGATCCGGCGCGCCAGCGAGCCCGAGACCACCGATCCGACGACGATCCCCACCGTCAAAAGCACCGGACCGCTCCACAGGGCGTGCGCGGCCCAGGCGAACCCGCCCACGACCAACGGCCCGAACCAGACCACCGACCGCTGCCGGAACGGCTCCATGCTGAACCGGGTGGCCAGGAGGGCGAGGACGAACGCCACCGCCGCCATGCCGAGGAAGACGCCCCGCGCTCGCTGGAAGCCTCCGTCGCCGACCGCGTAACCGCCGACGGCTCCCGCGACCGTGCCCGCGGCGAGCAGCAGGATCGCCCAAGTGTCGTGGATCTCCACGTAGTTGCGGGGGCTGTCGCGGTGCACCAGCTGCCAACCGCCCATGAACAGGTCCGGGAACGTGGACACCCCGACGAACGCCCCGATCACCGCGCCGGACCAGCCCGCCAGCAGCAGCCCGACGAGCAGCCCGCTCACCAGCCCCACGACGACACCGGGCCCGACCATGTGGGTGCCGCCCTGCTCCTCCTCCGGGGCCGCGGCCGTCAAAGGCGCCGGACCGCTGGAGCCGGGGCCGCCGCCCAAGGAGACGTGGTCGGCGGTGCGCACGATGCGCTGCGCCTCATGGGGCGGGACATGGAGCGTGGTCAGCACCTTCATCAGGAACGCGTCACGCTCCTCGACCGTGTCCGGACCGGTGTGTGTCATGCCGTTCCAGGCGGTCACGCCCCGCAGACGGACGTAGCCCAGGGTCTGGAAGGTGCCGGACTCCGGCAGATACAGGTAGTTCAGCGGCAGGTCGGCGTCGCGGTCGATGTGGAGCACCGATATCCGGTGCAGATCCCCGAACGGCATGCGGCACCACCCCCTCCGACAGCCTCAGGCGCCCACCCGATCCTTGTACCCATCCGCTGACAGCACTTCAAACCCCGTCCTTCACCGGGATGTTCGCGTGTGTGCCCCTGCTCTCAGTCTCGGTAGCCCCGCAGTTTCCGGTAGAGCGTGGCGCGGGCGATGCCCAGAGAGGCCGCCGCTCGTGCTTTGTTGCCGCCGTGGAGGTGGAGGGCGTCCAGGATGGCGGACCGTTCGGCGAGCTCCATCGGAGTCAGGGGCCGGGGCGCCGGTCCCTCGCGTACGGCGTCCGGGAGCTCGCTGCGGCGGACGGGGCCGGTCGTGCGACGGTGCTCGGCCAACGTCCGGACCAGGTGGGCGAGTTCGGTCACGTTGCCGGGCCAGGGATGCCGCTCCAGGGCACGCAGCGCGTCGAGGGACCAGGTGAGCGGAGGGTGTCCGGGCCGGGGGCCCGGCGTCAGGAAGGTGAGCAACTCCCGTATGTCGTCGGGGCGTTCACGGAGGGCGGGGAGGGTGACCGAGCGGGCGGCCAGGGTGTCCAGGAGGCGTTGGAGACAGGGGCCGGGCGATGCTCCGGGGGTGTACGTGACGAGGAGCGGGACGTTCGGGTGCGCCGCGAGGAGGGAGTTGAGGGTCGCCGTGTCGGGCGGGGCGAGCCGTTCGACGTGGCGGACGAGGAGGGGGCGGCCGGTGCGCAACACGTCCGCGTCGGCGCCGAGTTCGGTCTCGGCCGCGTCCACGAGCAGGGCGTCGGCGACCAGCGCGCGGGCCAGCGAGGTCTTCCCGGTGCCGCGTTCGCCGACCAGGAGCAGCGGCTCACCGGACGCGGCCAGCTCCAGGGCACGCCCGACCGCGTGCCGCCACGGCACCGAGCCGCCGGCCAGGCCGAGGTCACGCCTGCCGACCGCGACCGGCGCCGGACACCCCGACGACTCCAGCACCACGACCACGCCGATGACGGACCCCTGGTGGGAGACGGGAGTGAGGGAGGCGGCGGCGCCGTCTGGGCCGTAGGGGAGTGTTGTCGGATGCGCGGAAGCGTCCGGGTGGCCGTCCGTGAGTGTTGTCGGATGCGCGGCCCCCTCCGGGTGGCGGTCCGTGAGTGTTGTCGGATGCGCGGCCCCCTCCGGGTGGCGGTCCGTGAGTGTTGTCGGATGCGCGGAAGCGTCCGGGTGGCCGTCCGCGAGCCCTGCCGGATGGCCGGAATCAGACTCCCGTATGAGCGCGACCGCCCTCCGCTCCAGCGCCTCCAACGCCTCCGGCGACAGCAGCCGCCCCGCCGCCTCGCTGACCAGCCGGTTACGGCCGTCCAGGGCGACGACCGCCTGTCCTTGCTCTCCCACGGCCCGCGCGTAGGCGTCCAGCAACCCCCGCTCGGCCGTCCGCGTCCGCGCGAGAAGCTCGGTCTCGACGGCCGCCGCGACGGCCTCGGCCAGCGAAGCACCGGGGTGCGGCCCGTACTCGGTCCGTTCCCCACGCGCCGTCCACTCTCCGCCCCCGCCGCACAACCCGCCAGCCACCGTCACCGTCCCCACCGGCTGCCCCGTCTCCGGCGCCCGCACCGGCACGCTCACCGCCGAGACGTCCTGCCAGCGGTCGAGGAAGTGTTCGGGGCCGTGCACCTCGGCCCGGCGACGTGTGTGCAGGGCGAGGGCCGCGCTGTTGTGGCCGACCCGTTCCTCGGAGAGGTCCCGGCAGAGGTGGTCCGGCGCCAACCCGCCCGCCCACAGCACCCGCAGCCGAGCGTCGGTGAGCAGGAGGGCGGTGTCCCCGCCGCCGAGCGTCCCGGCGATCCGGTCGAGCACCGGGCGGGCCGCGGTCAGCAAGGGGGAGTCGACGGGCCCGGCCGCCTCCGGCGCGGGGGAACCCACGTCGTGTCGTACGCCGAAGAACCGGGCACGCTTCCACGCGGCGAGGACGTCCTCGGGCACTCCGTCCGGCGGTTGCTGTCCGCGCAGGAACAGCTCCCGGGCACGGCGCAGCGAGCTGAGGGCGGTGGGGCGCTCTGCGGTGGTCATGGCACCGCTCAGCCTAAGGGGGACGGTTGAACGCAAAACAACCGCCCTTCTGTCTCATTTTGAGACACCCGAGATTCGGCCACCCCGTTCATGATCTTGAGAAGCCAGTGCCTGTTCGCATCTCGCCTCTCTACTTTCTTGTTTCACCTTCCCTGGAGCGTTCCCGTGCCCCGCGTCCCCATCGCCGAGCCCGATGTCGTGACCGACGTACTCATCGTCGGCAGCGGTCCCGCGGGAGCCTCCGCCGCGCTCGCCCTCAGTACCTACGGCGTCCCCAACATCGTCGTCACCCGCTACGCGAGCCTCGCTGACACCCCCAGGGCACACATCACCAACCAGCGCACCATGGAGGTGCTCCGCGACCTGGGTGTCGAGGACGAGGTCGTCGCGAAGGCCACCCCGCAGCACCTGATGGGCAACACGACCTTCTGCACCAGCCTGGCCGGCGAGGAGCTCGGCCGGGTCCGCTCCTGGGGCAACGACCCGCTGGTGCAGGCCGCCCACGAACTCGCCAGCCCCACCCGCATGTGCGACCTGCCCCAGCACCTCATGGAGCCGGTGCTCATGAACGCGGCCGTCGCGCGCGGCACCCGGCTGCGCTTCTCCACCGTCTACAAGTCCTTCGTCCAGGACGCCGACGGCGTGACGGTCACCGTCGAGGACCGGCTGCGCGGCGACGAGTACACCATCCGCGCCAAGTACCTCATCGGCGCCGACGGCGGCCGCAGCCAGGTCGCCGAGGACGCCGGGCTGCCCATGGGCGGCCAGATGGGCGTGGCCGGCAGCATCAACATCGTCTTCGACGCCGACCTGAGCAAGTACACCGCCCACCGCCCCTCCACCCTCTACTGGGTGCTCGCCCCCGGCGCCACGGTCGGCGGCATCGGCGCGGGCCTGGTGCGCTGCGTGCGGCCCTGGAACGAGTGGCTGATCGTGTGGGGGTACGACGTCACGGCCGGCGCCCCCGATCTGACGACCGAGTACGCCGAGTCGATCGTCCGCCAGCTGGTCGGCGACGACGACATCCCGGTGACCATCAAGTCGTCCTCGGCCTGGACCGTCAACGAGATGTACGCCGAGACCTACTCCCACGGCCGGGTCTTCTGCGCCGGCGACGCCACGCACCGGCACCCGCCGTCCAACGGCCTGGGCTCCAACACCTCCATCCAGGACTCCTACAACCTGGCCTGGAAGCTCAAGCTCGTCCTCGACGGCACCGCCTCCCCGAAGCTCCTCGACACCTACACCGCCGAACGCGCCCCGATCGGCCGCCAGATCGTCACCCGCGCCAACAAGTCCATCGGCGAGACCGCCCCGATCTTCGAGGCGCTCGACGGACTCTCCCCGCAGACCCCCGAGCAGCTGTGGGCCAACATCGCCGCCCGCAAGGAGACCGGCGAGGCGGCCGAGAAGCAGCGGGCGCGGCTGCGCGAGGCCATCGCCTTCAAGGCGTACGAGTTCAACGCGCACGGCGTCGACCTCAACCAGCGCTACACCTCCGCCGCGATCGTCCCCGACGGCACCGCCGACCCCGGCTTTGACCGCGACCCCGAGCTCCACCACCAGCCCACCACCCGCCCCGGCGCCAAGCTCCCGCACGCCTGGATCACCTCCGGCACCCGGACGCTCTCCACCCTCGACACCGTCGGCCAGGGCCGCTTCACCCTCCTCACCGGCATCGGCGGCGCGGACTGGGCGCGGGCCGCCGCGGTCCAGGACGTGGAGATCGCCACCGTCGTCATCGGGCCGGGGCAGCAGTACGAGGACCCGTACGGCGACTGGGCCCGGCTGAGCGAGGTGGCCGACGGCGGCGCGCTCCTCGTACGGCCGGACGGTCATGTCGCCTTCCGGCACGCGACGGCGGCGGACAGCGCGGACCACGCCGAGCGCAGGCTCACCGAAGCCGTACGGCGGATCCTCGGGCATCTCTGACCCTCTGTCTCCCCCCCCACACCCACCCACTGTCCCCCCACTGAAAGGTGAGACCCATGCCCCTCGGACTGCTCCGGCGGCGACTCAGGAGTGCCTCCGGAGGCGCCGCGGGCCACACGCTTCCCGTTCCGCCCGGTGCCGGTGTCCTCGTCCGCGAGGTCCTTGACCCGGTGAACCAGCCTCTGGGCGGCGCCGACGTGACCGTGACCGAACTCCGCAGCCACCAGGTCGTGGCACGCGGCACCACGGACCCGTACGGAACGTTCCTCGCCGTGCTGCCGCCCGGCAGCTACAGCCTCATGGTCATGGCGGAGGGACTGGAGCCGCATCGCGAGACCGTCGAGGTCGTCGCGGACGCCGGGCTGTCCCCGCAGAGCGTCTGGCTCCAGCCCGCCCGGCAGGCCGAGCTCCCGGTCCCCGGCACCTGGCTCTTCGACCCGCCGCACACCGCGATCCGCTTCATCGCCAAGCACGTCGGCATGGCCCATGTGCACGGCCGGTTCGAACGCTTCGAGGGCGGCATCCAGGTCACCCAGGACATCGCCGACTCCCGCGTGCATGTGCGCATCGACGCCGCCAGCATCACCACCGGCAACAACACCCGTGACACCCACCTGCGTTCGGCCGACTTCCTCGACGTCGAGCACTTCCCGTACATCGACTTCCGCAGCACCCGCTTCGCCTACCGCGGCGGCAGCAAGTGGTCCCTGCTGGGCACCCTGACCATGCACGGGGTGAGCCGCTCGGTGTCGCTGGACACGACCTACCTGGGCATGGTCAACGGCGGTTACGGCGAGGAACTGCGCTGCGCCGCCCTCGCGAAGGCGGAGCTGCACCGCGAAGACTTCACCTTGAACTGGCGTTCCATGCTGGCCCGGGGCATCGCGGTCGTCGGCCCCACGGTCCAGCTGGAACTGGACGTCCAGGCGATGTACCGCACTCACGACACGCCGACCCCGCCGGAGTAACGGCTCTCATGCGGCCTGGTGTTGCCTGAACGCGGGGAACAACATCAGCAGCGCCAGCCCGGCCGTCACCGCCAGTACCCCGCCGCCGGTGACGGCCCAGGTCGCCCCGAAGGACGCGCCGGCCACCCCGTGCACGAGGTCGCCCAGCCGGGGACCGCCCGCGGCGATCACGGTGTCGACGCCCTGAAGGCGGCCCCGCATCCCGTCCGGTACCGCGGACTGCAGGACGGACTTGCGGAACACGCCCAGTGTCAACAGCGCGGCGCCCGCCACCACCAGCCAACTCGCCGCCACCACAAGCGAGTCCGTGAGCCCGAACGCGGCCAGTGCCAGACCCCACACGCACACCGACACCGCGACCGCGACACCGTGCCGGGACGTGCGGGTGAAGCCACCGGAGAACAGCGCCGCGAGCACGCCCCCGGCGGAGATCGCCGCGTACAGCACGCCGACGTTCGCCCCCGGGTACGTCTCCCTCGCCAGCTGCGGGAACAGCGCGGCGGGCATGCCCAGGAACAGCGCCGCGAAGTCGGCGAGATAGACGACCAGTAGCACCTGCCGGGCGGCGAGCAGCCGGAAGCCCGCGACGAACTGCCGTGTTCCGGCGCCCTGTTCGGCGGTGGGCGGGAGCGGCGGCAGGCGCCACACGGCCCACAGCGCGGCGCCGAGCGTCGCCGCGTCCGCGAGATACAGCGACTCGGCCCCGACCACCGGCAGCAGCGCCCCGGCCAGCAGCGGGCCGGCGATCCCGGCCGACCAGGACACCAGCGACTGCAAGGTGTTCGCGGCGGGCAGCAGCTCACGCGGCACCAGGCGCGGGACGACCGCCCCGCTCACCGCCGCGTTGGCACCGAACAGCGCCTGCTGCACCCCGACGAGCGCCAGCAGCACCCCCGCCGACTCCAGCCGCGCCCACGCCTGCGCCCACAGCAGCAGGGACGTCAGGGCGATCCCGGCCGTGGTCGTCAGCAGCACCCGCCGCCGGTCCCGTACGTCCGCCAGCGTGCCGCCCCACAGCGCCGCGAGCGCCATCGGCGCGAAGCCCACGAACCCGGCCAGTCCGACGTACGCCGAGGAGCCGGTGAGGTCGTACAGCTGCATCGGCACGGCGATGGCCGTCAGCTGGGCGCCCAGCGTGGTCACCGTGCCGCTCGCCCACAGTCGCCGGAACTCGGCCCGCCGCAACGGCCGTACGTCGATCATCAGCCCGCGCACCCTCGCCCCTCCCGCAGCCATCGGTACGCCGATGCTGCGGGTTCCCCTTCGGGCAAGGTCAACAGGACGCGGCGATCATTCCTTGGCCCAGGACAGGCCGTCCGGTGTGACGGCCAGCCCGCCCGGGGACGGCGGGCCGGGGTCGTCGAGCGGGCCGCCGTAAAGAGCCTGTTCCTGAAGGTCGTTGCCGGTGCGGAAGGTCTCGCTGACGACCGGGGCGGACAGGAGGGGGTTCATCCGGTCGTCCGACACCGCCAACTCGCCCACGGCCCCGTCCAGTTGCGCGGCGGCCGTGTGCCAGTCCGTGCGGACCACCGCGGAATCGCGGGAGACCAGCCCGCCCGCCAGCTCGGCGAACGCGGCCGCCTCGCCGAGATCCACCTTGGTGATCTTCTTCGCCGACCAGAAGTACGAGTCCTCGTTGCGCTCCATGTCGTAGAAGGCGATGAGGAACTCGTAGAAGACGCGGTACTCGCGCCGGTAGCGCGCCTCGAACTCCGCGAAGCCCTGCTCCTCGGGCACGCTGCCGTCCAGGGCCGCGTTCACCGAGCGGGCCGCCAACAGGGCGCCGTACGTGGCCAGATGGACACCGGAGGACAGCACCGGGTCCACGAAGCAGGCCGCGTCGCCGACCAGCGCCATGCCCGGCTTCCAGAAGGACTGCTTCCAGTACGACCAGTCCCGGCGCACCCGCACCTGGTCGTACGGCGCCTCGGTCGCCTCCGGTACGCCCGCCACCAGGCGGCTCACCTCGGGGCACGCCGCGATCATGTCCCGCCAGGCGCCCCGCGCGTCCCGCTGCACGGCCCCCGTGTGCTCGGGCGAGATCACCGCGCCGACGCTCGTCAGGTCGTCGCGCAGCGGGATGTACCAGAGCCAGCCCGCGTCGAACGCGGCGCAGAAGATGTTGCCGCTGTTGGGTTCGGGGAGCCGGGCGCCGCCCGCGAAGTAGCCGAACACGGCGAGGTTGCGGAAGAAGTCGGAGTAGACGCGCCCGCCGCCGACGCCGGTGTGGATGCGGCTGGTGTTGCCGGACGCGTCGATGACGTACCGGGCGTACACCGCACGGGTGTTGCCGTCCGCGTCGGTGAACTCCACACCCCGCACCCGCTCTTCGTCGGCGACGACCCGCCGCACCGTGCTGCCCTCGCGCACCTCGGCGCCGGCCCGCCGGGCGCCCCGCAGCAGGATCTCGTCGAAGCGTGAGCGCTCCACCTGGAACGCGGTCGCGGTGGGTTCGGGCACGCGCGGGGTCATGGCGAAGGAGAACTGCCACGGTTCCGGATCGCGGCCCCAGCGCAGGGTGCCGCCGCGTTTGAGGGTGAAACCGGCCTGCTGCACCTCGTCGGCGACGCCGAGGATGCGGCACAGGCCGTGCACGGTCGCGGGCAACAGCGACTCGCCGATCTGGTAGCGCGGGAAGGTCTCGCGCTCCAGCAGCAGGACCCGGTGCCCGCGCAGGGCCACGGCGGTCGCGGCCGTCGAGCCGGCCGGTCCGCCGCCGACCACGATCAGGTTGTACTCCTGCGTCATCCGTCAACTCCCGTGGTGCGGTGCTTGTTTCGGTGGCTCACGCCGGCAGCCAGGCGCGCATCGCCGCGGCCGTGGTGTCGGCGTCGTGATGGACGAGCGTGTAGTGGTCGCCGGGGACGTCGACCGCATCGTGGGGGAGCGGCCAGCGCGGCTGCCAGTCGGCGTCGGGGTCGATGCGGAGCATCTGCGCGGTCGGGCGACCCCGTACCAGCAGGGTCGGGACCGGAGAGGGCTCCGGCTCCCAGTTCTCCAGCACCCGTGCGTAGCCGCCGCCCGCGATCAGCAGCGAGTCGTCGAACTCGGCGACGACGTCGGCGGGCAGTTCGGCACCGGCGGCCATCAGCGCCAACGCCCGCTCGTCGTCCCGGCGCAGCACACCCGCGTGCGCGTCGAGCAGGACCAGCCCCGCCGGTGGCCGGCCGGTCCGCGCGAGCTCCCGCGCCACCGCGTGCGCGATCGTGCCGCCCGCACAGTAGCCGACGAGGACGACCGGACCGCTCACCGACAAGGTCCGCAGAGTGTCGACATGCGTCCTGACGACCGCGTCCACGCTGTCCGGAACGGCCCGCCGGGGGCCCAGGCCGGGGTGTTCCAGCAGGAACAGGTCGCGTTCACCGTCGAACTGCTTGGCCAGACCGGCGGGAACGCGGTGGTACGGCGTGAGGTAGTCCGGGACGTAGACCAGGGCCGTGCCCGGGCCCTGCGCCAGCCGGACCGGCGGGACGGCATGCCGGGTGCGGTCGGCGGCGGTGAAGGAGGGCAGGGCGTGGGAGGCGAGGAAGCGCAGGCCCATGGCCTCCAACGGGCCGCGCTCACGCAGGACTTGGTGGTAGAGGGGGCCGAAACGGCAGGAGGCCGGTTCGTCCGCCGCGACCTCCGCTTCGGCGTCCGGCAGCACCTGACGCAGCGCCTCGTGCACATGCGCGGCCAGCGCGGGCAGCGTCGGATGGTCGAACACGATCGATGGCGCCAACCGTACCCGGGTGAACGCGCTGAGCCGGTTGCGGAACTGGACCGCCGTCAGCGAGTCGAAGCCGAGTTCGGTGAAGGCCCGCTCGGCGGGGAAGGCGGCGGCGTCCGGGAAGCCCAGCACCAGGGCCAGTTCGGCGCGCATCAACTCGGCCAGCACGGCCTCGCGTTCGCCCAACGGCACGGCGGCGAGCCGCTCACGCCAGGCACCGGGCGCCTGCGTGGGGGCACTGGTGGCGGGGGCGGCCGGGCGGCGCGGCAGCAGGTCCGTGAGCACCGGCGGCGCGGTCGGCGCGCGAAGCGCCGCCAGGTCCAACGCGATCGGCACGAGCACCGGTTCCGAGGTCCGCGACGCCCGGTCGAGCAGGTCGATGCTCTCCTCCTCGCCGAGGGACAGGACACCCCCGTCGGCGAGCCGCTGCGGAGCGACCTGGGCCGCCATGCCGTCGTTGTCGGCCGTCGTCCAAGGCCCCCAGGCCAGGGACTGCGCGGGCAGCCCCTGGGCGGTGCGATGGCGGGCGAGCGCGTCCAGGAATCCATTGGCGGCCGCGTAGTTGGCCTGTCCGGGGCGGCCGAGCACACCCGCGGCCGACGAGTAGAGCACGAACGCGGACAGCCCGAGCCCCTTGGTGGCCTCGTGCAGATGCCAGGCCGCGTCCGCCTTCGGCGCGAGCACGGCCGCCAGCCGCTCCGGCGTCAGACCGTCCACCACCCCGTCGTCCACGACGCCGGAGAGATGGAACACGGCGGTCAACGCCGCCCCACAGGCCGCCACCAGGTCATCGACGGCGTCCCGGTCGCTCACGTCGCACGCCATCACCCGTACCGTCGCGTCGAGTTCGGCGACCCACGTCGGCGTACGACCGCTCCGCCCGGCCAACACCACCTGACGCACCCCGTGCCGGTCGACGAGGTACCGGGCGAGACTCGCCCCGAGTGCCCCGGTGCCGCCGGTGATCAGCACCGTGCCGTCGGGATCGAGGACGGGTGCCTCGGTCTCGACGGTGGACGGCACTGTGGTCAGCCGGGGCACGAGCACGGCACCGTCGTGCAGGGCGACCTGCGGTTCGCCGGTGCGCAGCGCCGCCTCCAGGTCGGCCGGGGACGCCGGACCCCCGCGCCGGTCGACCAGCACGATCCGGCCGGGATGCTCGGACTGGGCGCTGCGGACGAGCCCGGCCACCGCCGCCTCGGCCGGGTCGGGATCGTCGCCGGTCGCGTTGTGGGTGAGGATCAGCAGCCGCCCGGGGCGGGAGTCGCCGACCCATTCCTGAATCCGCGCGAGCGTGCCGTCGAGCAGGCTCCGGACGCGGGCGGGTGTGTCCGTGTCCACGCCTGGCCTCGGCAGGTCGAACATCTCATGACGCGTATCGGCGTTGCCGCCTGCCGTCACCGGAAGCCATGCCAGGCGATACAACTCGCCCCGTGCAACCGGTCGTTGGGCTGGCAGCACCCGCGTGACCATCGACTCGACCGCGGCGAGCGGCTGCCCGGCGGGGTCGGTGAGTGTCACCCGGAACTCGTCCGGGCCGAGCCGTTCCAGGTGGGCCCGGGCGGTGGTGGCGCCGGTGGCGTACACCGTGAGCCCGGCGCAGGTGAGCGGGACCCGTGCCGCGCCGGGGCCGTCGGCCAGGAGCGCCGCGTGCAGGGCCGCGTCGAGCAGCGCGGGATGGAGCGTGTAGGACCCCGCGGTCGCCGCTTCCCTCGGCGGCAGGGCCAGTTCGGCGTACAGGGAGGTGCCCCGGCGCCACAGAGCGGTCACCGCGCGGAAAGCCGGTCCGTAGTCGTGGCCGTGCTCGGCGAGCCGGTCGTAGTCGACCGGGAGTCGCTCGGCACCGGCGGGCGGCCACACCCGGAGCGGTACGACGGGTGCCGCGCCGACCGGGGCGATCGTCGCCGTGGCGTGCCGCGTCCACGTCTCGCCCGCCTGCGCCCAGACGGCGACGGGCCGCTTCCCCTCCTCGTCCGGGCCGCCGGTGACGACCTGCACCCGCACCGCCTCCGACTCCGGCAGCACCAGCGGCTCCCGGAAGGCCAGTTCGGCCAGGCGTACGGGCCCGGACGCCCCGGCCGCGCGACAGGCCAGCTCGGCGAACGCCGCCGCGGGCAGCAGCACCCGGCCGCCGATCACATGGTCGGCGAGCCAGGACTGCCGTACGGCGGACAGCACCCCGGTGTGCCGGACGCCGGGCCCGTCGGCGTCCGGCTGGGCCTCGCCCAGCAGCGGATGCCCGGCCGCGACCGGGTGCCGTACCGCATGCAGCCAGTAGCGCTGCCGCTGGAACGGGTACGTCGGCAACGCGCGCCGCCGCGCGCCACTGCCCGCGTACACCGAGCGCCAGTCGACCGGCACCCCGTGCACATGGAGGGCGGCGAGCGCCCCGAGCGCTTCCCGCGCGTCGGCGCACGAAGCGAACACCGCGTCCGTGTCCGGCGCGACACACCCCTCGGCCGCCACGCTCAGCGCGGCGGCGGGACCGGCCTCGACGAACGCCGTCACGCCGGCCTCCGCCAGCCAGTTCACCGCGTCGGCGAACCGGACGGTCTCGCGCACCTGCCGTACCCAGTGGTCGGCGGTGGCGAGCGCGTCCGGCTCGGGGCGGCCGGTGACCGTGGAGACCACCGGCACGGACGGCCGCCGGTACGTCACGGTCTCGGCGACCGCGCGGAACTCGGCCAGCATCGGGTCGAGCAGCGGCGAGTGGAAGGCGTGGCTCACCCGCAGCCGGGTGCTCCGCCCGCCGAGCGAGGCGGCCAGCGCGGTCACCGCGTCCTCGTCGCCGGACACCACGACCGACGTCGGCCCGTTGACGGCCGCGATCGCCACCCGGCCGGGCGTCGCGGCGAGCCTGCGCGCGACCTCCGCCTCCGGTGCCCGCACCGCGATCATCGCGCCGCCCTCGGGCAACGCAGCCATCAGCCGGCCCCGCGCGGCCACGAGCCGGACCGCGTCGGCGAGCGAGAACACCCCCGCGAGATGGGCGGCGGCCAGCTCGCCGACGGAGTGGCCGACCAGGTAGTCCGGCCGTACATCCCATGCGGCGAGCAGCCGGTGCAGCGCCACCTCGAAGGCGAACAGGGCGGGCTGCGCGTAGTCCGTACGGTCCAGCAGAGCGCCGTCGGGGTCGTCGATCACCTCGCGCAGCGGCCGGTCCAGCAACGGCCCGAACAGCTCGCACACTTCGGTGAAGGCCGCATCGAACTCCGGGAAGGCGGCGGCCAGTTCGCGGCCCATTCCGGCCCGCTGCGTGCCCTGTCCCGCGCACAGCAGCGCCAGCTTCGGGGTGCCGCGCACCGCGCCCTTCAGGAGTCCGGGGCCGTCCTCGCCCGCCGCCAATCGGCGCAGTCCCGCGAGGAGTTCGGAGGCGCTGTCGGTCAGGACGGCCGCCCGGTGGGGGAGAGGGGTTCTCGTGGTCGCCAGCGAGTACGCCACGTCGAGTGCCGCGTCGTCCGTGACGTCCGCCAGCGCCTGTGCCAACTTCCCGGCGTGCGCTCGCAGTCCGGCCGCGTCGCCGCCGCTCACCAGCCAAGGGGCGGACAGCATAAGACGGTTCCCGCTGCCGACCGCGGCCTGCGACGGTGGCTCCTCGATGATGAGATGGGCGTTGGTGCCGCCGATGCCGAACGACGACACCGCCGCCCGGCGCGGCCGGTCGCGGCGCGGCCAGGGGCGCGGGCGGTCGAGGAGTCGTACCGCCCCCTCGGACCAGTCCACGTGCGGTGACGGCTCTTCCGCGTAGAGGGAGCGGGGGAGTTCGCCGTGGCGCATCGCCTCGATCATCTTGATCACTCCGGCGACTCCGGCGGCGGCCTGTGAGTGTCCGAGGTTGGACTTGACCGAGCCCAGCCACACGGGGTCCGCCGGGTCGCGGTCCTGGCCGTAGGTGGCCAGCAGGGCGCCCGCCTCGATCGGGTCGCCCAGCGCGGTGCCCGTGCCGTGGCCCTCGACCACGTCGACGTCCGCCGGGCCCAGGCCCGCGTCGGCCAGCGCCAGGCGGATGAGGTCGCGCTGGGCCTCGCCGTTGGGGGCGGTGAGGCCGTTGGACGCGCCGTCGGAGTTCACCGCCGACCCGCGCAGCACCGCCAGCACCGGGTGGCCGTGGCGCCGGGCGTCCGACAGCTTCTCCAGCAGCACCAGGCCGACGCCCTCGGCCCACGCGGTGCCCTCCGCGCCCGCCGCGAACGACCGGCACCGGCCGTCCGCCGACAGCCCGCGCTGCCGGCTGAACGCGATGAACGGCTGCGGACTCGACAGCACCGTCACCCCGCCGGCCAGCGCCAGTGTGCACTCGCCCGCCCGCAGCGCCTTCGCGGCCAGGTCCATCGCGACCAGCGACGACGAACACGCCGTGTCCACGGTCAGGGCCGGACCGCGCAGGCCGAGGACGTACGAGATCCGGCCCGAGGCGACACTGCCCGACGAGCCGATGCCGATGTGCGACTCCAGCTCGTGCGGCGAGAGCCCGCTGCCGTACCCGGCGTGCATCAGGCCCACGAACACGCCGGTCGCGCTGGAGCGCAGCGCGGGCGCGGGGATGCCGGCGCGCTCCAGCGTCTCCCACGCGACCTCCAGGAGCAGCCGGTGCTGTGGGTCCATCGCCAGGGCCTCACGCGGCGAGATCCCGAAGAACAGCGGGTCGAAGTCGGCCGCGCCGTCGAGGAAACCGCCGCGGCGGGTGTACGTCGTGCCGAGCCGGTCGGGGTCGGGATCGTGCAGGGCATCGACGTCCCAGCCGCGGTCGGCCGGGAAGTCACCGGTGGCGTCCACACCGTCGGAGACCAGCCGCCACAGGTCCTCCGGCGAGCTCACCCCGCCCGGGTAGCGGCAGCCGACGGCGACGATCGCCACCGGCTCGGCCTCCGGGCCGCGCGGCGGCGGGACCGTCGCCGGTGCCGCCCCGCCGGTCATCCGGGTGTCCAGGTGGGCGGCGACCGCGGCCGGGGTCGGGTGGTCCCAGACCAGGGTCGCCGGCAGCCGCAGTCCGGTGCGCAGGCTGAGCCGGTGCCACAGGGTCATGGCGTCCATCGAGGTCAGCCCGAGGTCGGCGAACGCGGTAGCGGGGTCGGCGACCGTGCCCCGGATCGCCTCGGCCTCCCGGCACACCAACTCCGTGAGCGCGGCCCGTCGTTCACCGGCGGTCAGACCGGCCAGCCCCGCGAGGTCCGGCGCCGGGGGCCGCTCGGCGAGCGTCTCGCGCAGCACCGCCCGGCGCGGCTTGCCCGCCGCCGTGCGCGGGACGGCCGGCGTGAACAGGACCTCCTCGGGCACCTTGTGCGCCGACAGCACCGCCGCGCACCCGCGCAGCAGCCCGGCGGGGTCCAGCGACTCCTCCGCCGGGACCACGAACGCCACCGGGACCTCGCCCAGCAGCGGATGCGCCCGCGCCACCACGGCCGCGTCCCGCACCCCGGGCAGACCCCGCAGCACCCCCTCGACCTCGGCCGGGTCGACGTTCTCGCCACCCCGCACGATCCGGTCGTTGAGTCGTCCGGTGACGGTCAGACAGCCGCCCGCACCCCACCGCCCCAGATCTCCGGTGCGGTACCAGCCCTCGCGCAGGGCGTCGGCGTCCGCCTCGGGCCGGTTGTGATAGCCGAGCATGACGCCGGGACCGCGCACCCAGATCTCGCCCTCGCCGCCGGCGACGTCCAGGCCGCTGTCCGGGTCGACCAGCCGGACGTCCATGCCGGGCACCGGCGTGCCGCTGCTTCCCGGCACCCGCGGGCCGTCCAGCGACTCCATGGCGATCTTGCCGCAGGTCTCGGTGGAGCCGTACCCGTCGAGCAGAGGCGCCCCGAACCGCCGCTCCACCTCCTCCCGCAGCTCCGGGTCGCTCGGCGCGCCCGCGGTGACGCACACGCGCAGCGAGGGCACCGCACCGAGGCCCGTGTCGAGCAGCTGCCGGAAGGTGAGGGGCACCCCGCCGAGCACGGTCGGCTCGAACTCGCCGATCAGCCGCGTGAGATGGGCAGGCCCTGCGGCCGAGGTGATGCGGGCGCTCGCCCCGGCCACGGTCGTGCCGAGGACGCACAGGGAGTGGGCGTAGGTGTGGGCGAGCGGCAGGGGCCACAGCACCCGGTCCGTGGCGGTCAGTCCGAGCCGGGGCAGATAGCAGGCGAACGACGACCAGAGCGCGGAGCGTTGACTCGACACGGCCGCCGTGGGCGTGCCCGAGGTGCCGGACGTGTAGAGCAGCCAGGCGGGTTCGTCCAGACCGAGGTCGTCACGGGGCGCGGCCCGCTGCCCCGAGACCAGATCCTCGAAGTGCGACGCGCCTTCCGGCACGGGCCCCTCACCGATCACCACCAGCCGCACCGGCCGCCCCGCGACCATGCCCGCGATCCGTGGCAGCCGCCGCTGGTCGGTGACGACCACGGCAGGGTCGCAGTCCGCCAGCAGCTGGGCCAGCTCCGTGTGGGTGGCACGGGGCGGCAACGGCACCCCGACCGCCGCCGCGCGCACGGTCGCCAGGAGGCCCTCGACCAGTTCCACGCCGTTGTCGAGGAAGAACGCCACCCGGGTTCCGCGGGCGACTGCCAGTCCGGTCGCCAACCGTGCGGTCCTGCGGTCGAGTTCGGCCCAGCTCACCCCGCGCCGGTCGTCGGCGAACGCGAGCCGCTCGCCGTACCGTACGGCGTTCTCCACGAGGAGCTCCGGCACCGGCCGAACCCTGATCGCGTCCGCCACACCCATCGGGCCTCCTGTCGGGGGAGTCCGCTCCGCTGCGGATCTTGGACCAGCCTATGCCGGGCCGTCCCGACGACGCGCCGGACCCGGGCGAGTTGAGCCAGATCACGTGACCGTCGGCAGACTGGCCGAATTGGTATGGACCTGACCATGAGCAGCCGCTAGGCTCGGCCCGGCCACACCTCTGAGAGCGCTCTCAGCATCCTGCTGTTCCCCGCTGTTCCACCCCACTCACTGGAACGACGAAGGGCCAACCCCCATGAGACGCACCAGACTTGCCCATGCCGCCCTGGCCGTGCTGCTCACACTCGGCGCCGGCTTCGCGGCGGGCACCGCACCCGCTACCGCCTCCTCCGGCGATGCACATGCGGCGAAGGCGCCCGCCTCCGCCGGTCTCCTCACCGCCCTGCAACACGACCTGCACCTCACCAAGGCCCAGGCCGAGCGGCGGCTCGCCGCCGAGCAGCGGGCCACGGCCGCCGAGCCCAAGGCCCGCAAGGCCGCCGGGAGTTCACTCGGCGGCACCTGGTACGACGCCGGCTCCGAAACCCTGACCGTGGGCCTCACCCCGGACGCGCCACCGGCGACCGTCCGGGCGGTGCGGGCCACCGGCGCCGACGTCCGCACCGTCGCCCACACGGCCCGCGAACTCGCCGCCACCCAGGCACGACTGGACAAGCTCAACGCCCCGGCGGGCATCGCCGGTTGGCGTGTCGACCCGCGGGCGAGCACGGTCGTCGTCGACGTCGTCGCGGGCGAGAAGGCCGACAACGATGTCCGGCGCTTCGTGGACCGGGCCCACCGCACCGGCCCCGTCACGGTCCGGCACGTCTCCACCGCACCGCGGACCTTCGCCGCCGGAACCGTCGGCGGCGACCCCTTCTACACCGGCAACGTCCGCTGTTCCATAGGCTTCTCGGTGTACGGCGGGTTCATCACCGCCGGACACTGCGACCAGCACACCGGTGCCGTCTACGGCTGGGACCGCAGCTACGTCGGCAACTTCCAGGGCTCGTCGTTCCCCGACAACGACTACGCCTGGGTCAACGTGGGCAGCGGCTGGTGGACGGTGCCGGTCGTGCTCGGCTGGGGCACCGTCTCCGACCAGCTGGTGCGCGGCTCCAACGTGGCGCCCGTGGGCTCCTCCATCTGCCGGTCCGGCTCGACCACGCACTGGCACTGCGGCACGGTCCTCGCCATGAACGAGACCGTCAACTACAGCCAGGGCGCGGTGCATCAGATGACCAAGACCAGCGTCTGCGCCGAACCGGGAGACTCCGGCGGCTCGTTCATCAGCGGCGACCAGGCCCAGGGCGTCACGTCCGGCGGCTGGGGCAACTGTTCCAGCGGCGGCGAGACCTGGTTCCAGCCCGTCAACGAGATCCTCAACCGGTACGGCCTCACCCTGCACACCGCCTGAACCGTGGGGGCCCGGCCGTGCCTGCGGGCCGGGCCCCGTCACGCGCTGCCGTCGCAACGGATGTTACGTGCGGGAAACCTTGACGGTCGTGGGGGTGGATGCCACGATTCCGGCGCCGTGATGTTTACGTAAACATCCTGTCGCTCCGGAAGGGTACGTCGATGCGCAAGACCCCTGTCAGCACCCGTCTCAAGCCCCGCACCCGGGCCGCCCTCGCCGCGGTCGCGATCGCCGCCGTCACCGCCGCCGGCCTCGCGGGCAGCCCCGCCTCCGCCGCGCCGAGCATCGACACCACCCAGTTCAAGGGGGTCAACTGGGCCGACCCGCGCGACAACTTCGCCGACGACCTGCTCCAGCTGTCCGGCCTGTCGACCAGCGACACCTACGCCCAGACCTACACCAAGGCCGGCCGTATCATCTCCGCGTTCCGCGCCAACCTCGGCGCCAACACGGTCCGGCTGCCGATCAACCCGTACACGGTCAACGGCGCCTACTGGAAGTCGTACCGCGCCGTCATCGACGCCGCGACGGCCCACGGCTTCAAGGTGATCGTGTCCTACTGGGAGGGCACGGGCGACCGCAAGGACGGTTACATCGACGACGAGGCCACCTACTGGCCGATGTGGAACACCGTCGTCAAGGCCTACAAGGGCAACCCGAAGGTCTACTTCGAGCCGATGAACGAGCCGCACGGCTACACCGACACCGAGTGGGCCGACATCGCGGCGAAGTGGCTCGACACCTACAAGTCCGTGCCGCGCAACCGCGTCTTCGTCAGCGGCGCCGGCTACAACGACCACGTCACGTCCGTCTGCGCCGACCCGCGCCTGAAGGGCACGTACCTCTCCCTGCACCACTACGGCTTCTGGAAGTCGTACGCCACCTACGACGAGTGGGTCGCCGACCTGAAGGTGCGCATCGGCGACTGCGCGAACCGGACCGTCGCCGACGAGTTCGGGGCGCCGATGACCACCGGCCTGAACTACAACGTGAAGACGCCGGACGACAACTACGTCAACTTCATCCAGGCCGTCACCGACACCTTCCGCGAGCTGAAGATGGGCTCGGTGTACTGGCCGGGCCTGCGGACCGACGACATCTACTCGATACAGGAGCTGACCGGTGACCCCGCGAAGCCCTGGCTGAAGACCACCAACCAGTCCGGCGCGGACCGCCTGGCCTGGGCCTGGCAGCGCGGCAAGCCGGTCGGCGAGTGAGCTGATCCCGAGGGGTGCCGTGCGCTGGTCGGCGGACGGCACCCCTCGGGCGCGGTGGTCGCGGTTCAGTGACCACCGCGCGCTCACCCGACCGCGGCCACCCGCTCCCTCCGCCCGTCCCGTCCGAAGAACCACGGCAGGTCCGGCTCCACGGCGAAGCGGAAGACCCGGCGCACCGGCGGGGTGCACAGCAGGGTCACGGTCACCGCGGCGACGGCCGTGACGGCGAGCGCGCCGAGCGGTGTGTGGACCCACGCGGGCCCGTACCAGCCCCAGGGCTCGGAGCCCTGCGCGACGAACCCGTGCAGCAGATAGCCGTACAGCGTGCCCGCGCCAAGCGTGGTGAACCACGTCCGTCTCCCGGGCACCCACGCGAGGAAGCACGCCACCAGCAGCACCGAGCAGCCGAACAGCACCGGTGTCATGACCAGGCCGGACCAGCCGGGCGCACCCAGCTCCTGGACGCTGTCCCGGTGGTAGAACCAGGCACCGCTCAGCCGCGGCACCGCCCAGTAGGCCACACCGAGCGCACCCGCGAACACCGGCACCGCCAGCAGCCGCGCCGACCTGCGGCGCACCAGCCGGAAGTGCTCCGGCCGCAGACACAGGCCCAGCACGAAGTACGGCAGGAACTGCAACGTGCGCTGGAGATCGAGGTCCTCGCCGATCGACGGCGTCACGCTCGCCAGGACCGCGACACCGAGCGCGAGGGACAGCGGCCGGCGCACGTGCCGCCACACCGGGGTGGTCAGCCGCCAGATGAACAACGCGGCCAGGAACCAGGTCAGATACAGCGGTTCCAGGAGGCTGACCGGACGGTCCGGGACGCCGTCGGTCCAGCGCGTCCAGAGGGTGTACGCCGTCTCGAAGACGACATAGGGGAGGGCGACCCCGGTCACCAGCCGTCGCAGCCGCCGCGGGCTCGCGTCGAAGGTGCGGGAGAAGTAGCCGGCGATGACGATGAACGCCGGCATGTGGAAGGCGTACACGAGCATGTAGAGCGCGCTGACCGTCCGGTTGCCGTCGCGCAGCGGCTCCCACGCGTGGCCGGTCGCCACCAGCACGATCGCCAGGTACTTGGCGTTGTCGAAGAACGCGTCGCGGTCCTCGGCGGGCCGGCCGGGGCCGGGCGCCGGGTCCTGGACCGGCGGGCGGTCCGCGAGGGGTCCGCTCACCGCACTGCCCCCGGTACGCCGCGCGGGAGTCGCGCGGTGCCGGGGGCCGGTCTGGCGGACGTGGGGGACGGGACCATGGAGGCGGGAGGCTGGAACATCCCCCGCGCCTGACCGGTTCTCGCGGACTCAAACGTCCGCGGTGACCTCAGGCGGCGGGCCGCACCAGACCCGTCTCGTAGGCGAAGACCACCGCGTGCACGCGGGCGCGCGCTCCGATCTTGGCGAGGATGTGGCTGACATGGGACTTCACGGTCGTCGGGGCGATGCTCAGCCGCGCCGCGATCTCCGCGTTCGACCAGCCGGAGGCGATGGCGGTCAGGACGTCGCGTTCCCGTTCGGTGAGCGTGTCCAGGCCGACCCCGGTGGTGGCGGGACGGACCGGCTGCTGCTGCCGGACGGTGTCGATGAGGGCGCGGGTCAGGTTGGGGGTGATGACGGCGTCCCCGACGGCCACGACCCGTATGGCGGCGACCAGTTCCTCGGGGGCGGCGCTCTCCAGGACGAACCCGCCGGCCCCGGCCCGCAGTCCGGCGTAGGCGTGCTGCTCATGGGTGTCGGGCGCGAGGACGAGGACGCGCGGCGGGCGGGCCGCCGCTTCGGAGAGGCCGGGGGAGGCGGCGAAGGCCGGGGGATGGGTGATCCGGCGGATGACATCGATGCCATCGGTGTCCTGGACGCGGCCGTCGAGCAGGACGACGTCCGGGCGCAGCACGGCGCTCATGCGGACCGCTTCGGCGCCGGTGGTGGCCTCGCCCGAGACGGTCAGGTCGGGCTGGTCCGTCAGGAGCATGCGCAGGCCGAGACGCTGGAGCGACTGGCTGCTGACGATGAGTACAGAGGTCATGGTGGCGACCCTCCTGAACGAAACGGTTTCGTTCGCTTGGGATTCAGCATAGCCCCGAGACCAGCGATACGACATCGTTTCCTTCGTGGTCTGGATCACCTCTCCAGCGCGCCACGAGCGACCCCTGGATCAGAGGAACGGCGTCCCGGCATCGAGCCCGGACAGCACCCGCCCGTACAGCTCCAGGTTGGTGGCCGGATTGACGAAGGAGTGCAGGTTGAGCGCGTGCAGATCGCGGACCGCCCGCTGCACCGGCACGTCCAGGCGCAGCGAGGACGCGCCGGACGCGGAGGCGATCAGATCGACGGCCTCCTTGCACAGCCGCGCCACATAACCGGTCTGCGCCCGGATCTTCGCCCGCTCCTCCTGGGTGAACGGCTCCCCGGCCTCGATACGGGCGACGAACTCGTCCGCCAGCAGTTCGGCGCAGGAGATCTTCATCGCCGCCTCGGCGGCCTGGAGGTGCGTCACGGTCGCCTCGTGCTGCCGCGCGTGGAAGGTGTAGGTGATGCCCCGCCGGTGGATGCGCTCCGTGAACCCCGCCAGGGACGCCCGCGCCAGACCGAGCGCGTGCGGGGCCGTCCACGCGCAGAACAGCAGCAGGACGGGCATCCGGTAGAAGGGGTCGTCGGCGTTCGCCTTCGAGGGGAACTCGCCCGCCAGCAGCGGCCCGACGGGCAGGACGCGGTGCGCGGGCACGAAGACGTCCTGGGCGACGACGCTGTTGCTGCCTGAGCCGGCCAGCCCGGAGACGTGCCAGTCGTCGAGGATCTCCAGCTCCGACACGGGTACGGCCGTCCACAGCACTTCGGGCGGCCCCTCGCCGGACTCGACCCGGACGGTCAGCAGATGCCAGTCGGCGTGCCGGCACCCGGTGGCGAAGCCCGAGGTGCCGTTGACCAGATATCCCCCGTCCACGGCGACCGCCGTGGCGTCCGGGACGAGCGTGCCGCCGACCCGCACCTCCGGGCTCGCGAAGATCTCGGCCTGCGCCTCGTCGGGGAAGAGCGCGGCGATGAACGCGCAGCCCGCCTGGATCAGGGCGGTGAAACCGGCCGACCCGCACGCCCCGGCCACCTCGGCCAGCACGTCGACCTGGGTGCGCAGCCGCGTCTGGTGGCCGCCGTACCGCCGGGGGACGTTCATCCGGTGGACGCCGGCCTCGGTGAGCGCCGCGACGACCTCGCCGGTCACCCGCCTCTCCTGCTCGGTCCGCAGCGCGTGTTCGGCGATCAGTGGACGTATCTCCCGTACGCGCGCGAGGAGTTCGGAGTCGGAGCGGGGTGCCGACGCTGAAGTCATGGACGCCCTCCGGAGTCGTCTGACGGACCATCACCGTGACGCGGTCTCGGCGGGGGCGTCAATGGCGCCTCGGGCGGCGGGAGTTGAGGCGGCCCGATGCTTGCGCCCGCGCCGGGTCGGCCCCCAGGGCTTGAGCACCGAGATCACCGTCATGAAGACGTACGCGCTCGACGAGACGATCGGTCCGAACAGGACGTCACCGGTGTCCGGCAGCGGGTGCCCCGCGGCGACGGCGGCGACCGCGGAGTTCACGGCCGGGCGCAGGACGAACGCCGTCGCGGTGAGCGTGGCCAGGGACAGCCAGAACTTCGTGTAGACCCACTTGTGCCGCGCCAGCCCCCAGGGCGTGCCCAGCGAGAGCAGCAGTCCGCTGAGAAAGGTGAGGAGCGCGAGCGGGAGGAGGAGCCAGTCGGCGAACAGCTTCATGGCCCGGACCGAGGACTCCACGATCACCGGGTCGCCGGTGGTGGCCGCGGTGATCCCGAGTGCCAGCAGGCCGAGGGTGAGGCCGAGCCAGCCGGCGGAGGCGACGACGTGGAGGACGAGGGAGCCCTTGCGGGCCGGGCGGCTGAGTTTCATGGCTCCCACGGTGCCGGGCCGGGGCGGCGAGGTCGTCTCACAGCGGGAGTAAGCCGGCGTACTGACGGGGGAGTACGCCGTCAGCCCTTCGGCAGGAACGCGCTCAGGGCGTCGATGAGACGGTCGAGGGCGGGGTGCGCCGCGGAGCGGTCGGTCGTGAGCGTGCGGCCGTCGAAGCGGAGCCGGTACTGGAAGAGGTCGGCGGCGCCGGTGTTGACCGTGAGGTCGGGGACCTCGCCGAGCGCCGGGTCGCCGAGGAGCGTCCGCAGCCGCGTGAACTCGGCCGCGCGGAGGTGGCGCGTCGCGGAGGTGCCGTTGTCGCGGGCGTGGACGGTGCCGTCGCCGCGCAGGACCACCTGCCGGGAGACGCCGGCGAAACCGCCGCTGATGCTCAGGGACACGAGGGTCTGGGCGGGGTCAGGGGTCGGTGTCGGTGAGGGTGCCGGTGTCGTGGCTCCAGCCGTCGCCTCCGGCGCCGCGGCCCCGGAGCTGTCGGCGCCGGAAGTGACGGTCGGCTCCGGCGCCGCCGCCCGTGAGTCCTGGGCGGCGGAGGCAAGGGTGGACCCCGGACCCGCGCCCCCGGACTCCTCGGCGCCGCACCCTGTCAGCGCCAGCGCACCGACCGCCGCCACCGCCACAGCACCGCTACGGAACATGCCGCCCCCCGTCCGCGGCCCGCACCTTGAGGATCTGGTCGTCGACGTGCAGAACCTCCAACTGGCGTTCCGCGTCCGGGAGGTTGAGGGCGAGCCGTCGGCCCTCCTGGTCCGCAGGTGCCCAGCTGCCGGTCCGGCGCCCCGGGGCGTCGCCGCGTCCGAGGGGCCGCTCGGTGAAGGTGCCGTCGGCGGCGAACTCCAGTGCGCGGCGGCCCCGCGCGGGCGGCAGCGGGTACCCGGCCCGGCGGTAGACCGTCACGCCGGGCGAGTCCTCCTCGTACGAATGCACCCATGCGCCGATCAGCTCCGGCGGCGGACCGCTCATGCTCGGGCACCTCCTGCTCCCTGCCGGTTCAGCCGGAAACCTGTCCGGTTGACCCGATACGGAATGCAACGCCGTACTTACCGTGAATTCGGTGATTCCGCTGACCGTGTCCGTGCGGTCGCCCTACCGTAAACCTCAACGGGCCCGTTCCACCCTCTCCTCCGCGTCGCACGGACGCGGCCATCGTCAGGCGGTGCAGCGTGCCCGAGAACGAGATCGACGAGACCACCCCCGTCCCCACCCGCCGTGTCTGCGGCACGATGCCGGTGCACCGGCGGCTGCTGACCGAGAACGCCTCCTACGCCCTGGCGCGGGACGCGGTGGAGAACACGGCCTTCGCCTTCGAGACCGGCCTGGAGACCTCGGCCCGCGCCGGCGTCACGGTCATCCCGGTGGTCGTGCACGTCGTCCACCGCACGCCCGAGCAGAACATCGGCGACGCACAGATCGCCAGCCAGATCGAGGTCCTGAACCGGGACTACCGGATGCTCAACCCGGACATCTCGAAGGTCCCCGAGGTCTGGCAGCCCCTCACCGCCGACTGCCGCATCGAGTTCGCGCTCGCCACCGAGGACCCCTTCGGCGCGCCCACCGACGGCATCACCCGCACCGAGACCGCGAGCGACCTCTTCCGCACGGACGACGGCGTCAAGTTCGCGGCGAGCGGCGGCCATGACGCCTGGCCCGCCGACCGGTACCTCAACCTGTGGGTCGCCCCCCGCATCGAGGACCCCGACCCCACCCTCGGCGAGATCCTCGGCTACGCCCAGTTCCCGGGCGGCCCGCCCGAGACCGACGGCGTGGTCATCGGGCACCGCTTCTTCGGTACGACGGGTACGGCACAGGCGCCCTTCGACCTCGGCCGGACCGCCACCCACGAAGTGGGCCACTGGCTGAACCTCTTCCACATCTGGGGCGACGACGGCCAGGGATGCAGCGGCACCGACTTCGTCGCGGACACCCCCAACGCGGGCGGCCCCAACTTCGGCACCCCCACCTTCCCGCACGTGACCTGCAACAACGCACCCGACGGGGACATGTTCGTCAACTACATGGACTACACCGACGACATCGCGATGTTCATGTTCACCCAGGGACAGGCGGCCCGTATCGACGCGACCCTGGAGGGCGCCCGCTCCTCGTTCCTCAAGCCCTGAGCGCTCAAGCCCTGCGTTTCTGAAGCCCTGACTACCACTCCCGGGCGGCGCGCAGCAGATGGTCGCGTACGACGGCCACGTGCGGGTTGCCCGAGACACCGGGGCGCTGCACCAGGAAGCCGGTGTTGATGGGCGGGTCTTCCGGATCGTGCAGCAGGACCAGCACGCCGGACGCCAGCTCGTCGGCACAGAGATAGCGGGGGAGCACCGAGAAACCCGTACCGCCCGCGACCGCCGCCCGGACCGCGTTCAGGTCGGGCATCGTCACCGCGGGCTGGCACACCAGACGCTTGCCGAAGACATGCCGCCAGTAGCGGCGCACGATCGGCAGGTCCTCGGCGTACGCGACCAGGGGGACGCCGTGCAGCGCGGCGGCCCCCTCCGCCGCGAGCCGGGCCGCGCCACCGATCCGCTCCGCCCACGCGGGCCCGGCGACCAGCACGAACTCCTCGTCGTTGAGCGCCACCGCCGTCAGCGTCCGGCCGCGCGGCCGGAAGGTGGCGATCACCAGGTCGTGCCGGCCCGCGCGCAGATCCTCCAGCAGCGGCTCGGTCAGACCGGGCGTGACCCGCAGCCGTACGCCCTTCTCCACGAGCGGCGCGATGCCCGGCAGGACGGAACGGGTCAGGAGCTCGGCCGGACCGGCGAGGTGTACGGGCTCGGCGGGGGTGTCCTCCGGCCGCGCCGCCGAGGCGAGCGCGTCCAGGGGCTCGACGATCCGGGCGGCCAGTTCGTCCGCGTAGGGCGCGGGCGCCACCCCGCGGGCCAGACGCTCGAACAGCTCCCGGTCCAGCTGCCGCTCCAGGGCGCGGATCTGGGTCGTCACCGTGGGCTGCGACAGGCCGAGCAGGCGGGCGGCGGCCGTGAAGGAGCCGGTACGGTACACGGTCAGGAACGTGCGCAGCAAGTTCAGGTCGAGGGGGCCTCCGGCCGGGTGGTCATTGGATTCCCTATCTCTCATATACGTGAGCCTATTGGATTTCTATGGGTGTGCTCGCCTACGTTCGACCCATGTCAAAGATCCTCTTCGTCATGACCGGCGCCGACCACTGGACCCTCGCGGACGGCACCCTGCACCCCACGGGCTTCTGGGCCGAGGAGGCCGTCGCCCCGTACCAGGCCTTCAAGGCCGCCGGACACGAGATCGTCGTGGCCACCCCCGGCGGCGTCGTCCCCACCGTCGACAAGGGCAGCCTCGCGCCCGCGTTCAACGGCGGCCAGGAGGGCGCCGACCGTACCGCCGCCGCGCTCGCCGCGATGACCGAGCTCCAGCACCCGGTCAAGCTGACGGACGTCGACCTCGACGACTACGCCGCCGTCTTCTACCCCGGCGGCCACGGCCCCATGGAGGACCTGGCCGTCGACGCCGACTCCGGGAAGCTGCTCACCCGCGCCCTGGAGTCCGGCAAGCCGCTCGGCGTGGTCTGCCACGCCCCGGCCGCGCTGCTCGCCGCGGTGAAGGACGACGGCACCAACACCTTCGCCGGCTACCGGGTGGCCGCGTTCACCAACGACGAGGAGATCCAGGGCGGCCTCGCAGACAAGGCCAAGTGGCTGCTCCAGGACCGGCTGACCGAGGCGGGCGTCGACGTCCAGGTCGGCCAGCCGTGGGCGCCGAAGGTCGTCGTCGACCGCAACCTCGTCACCGGCCAGAACCCGGCATCGTCGGCGCCGCTCGCCGACGAGCTGCTGAAGAAGCTGGGCTGACCCGGGCTCCGCTGAGGGCATGGGACGGCGGCCCGCTGAACTCCTCTTCAGCGGGCCGCCGTTCCTGTCGTACGACGCTCAGTTCGCGGCCTTGAACGACCGCAGCCGCAGCGAGTTGCCCACCACGAACACCGACGAGAAGGCCATCGCCGCCCCCGCGAGCATCGGGTTGAGCAGGCCGGCCGCGGCGAGCGGCAGGGCGGCCACGTTGTAGGCGAAGGCCCAGAACAGGTTGGACCGGATCGTGCCGAGGGTGCGCCGGGCCAGCCGGATGGCGTCCGCCGCCGCGCGCAGGTCGCCGCGGACGAGGGTCAGGTCGCCGGCCTCGATGGCGGCGTCCGTGCCCGTCCCCATGGCGAGCCCCAGATCGGCTTGGGCCAGGGCGGCCGCGTCGTTGACGCCGTCACCGACCATCGCCACCGAACGCCCCTCGCCCTGAAGGCGCTTGACGACGTCGACCTTGTCCTGCGGCAGCACCTCGGCGATGACGTCCTCGGGCGCGATGCCGACCTCGCGGGCGACGGACTGCGCCACCGCCGCGTTGTCACCGGTCAGCAGGATCGGCGTCAGGCCCAGCGCCCGCAGCCGCGTGATCGCCTCGGCGCTGGTCTCCTTGACGGCGTCGGCGACTTCGAGGACCGCCCGCGCCTCCCCGTCCCAGGCGACCGCGATCGCCGTACGACCGGACGCCTCGGCCTCGGACTTCAACCGGGCGAGCTCCACAGGAAGTTCCATCGCCCACTCTTCGAGCAGCCGCTCCCGGCCGACCAGGACCGCGTGACCGTCGACGATCCCCTGCACACCCAGGCCGGGCACGTTCGCGAAGTCCTCCGGCGTGGGCAGCGAACCCAGCTTCGTCAGCGCGCCGTCGGCGACGGCACGGGCGATGGGGTGCTCGGAGGCGTGCTCCAACGCGCCCGCCAGCCGCAGGACTTCGGCCTCGTCGGTGCCGTCGGCCGTGTGCACGGCCAGCAGTGTCATCCGGCCCGTGGTGACCGTGCCGGTCTTGTCGAGGACGATCGTGTCGACCTTGCGGGTGGACTCCAGGACCTCGGGACCCTTGATGAGAATGCCGAGCTGGGCACCTCGGCCCGTGCCCACCAGCAGCGCGGTCGGCGTGGCCAGCCCCAGGGCGCACGGGCAGGCGATGATCAGCACGGCGACCGCGGCGGTGAACGCGGCCGTCAGTCCGGCGCCGTTGCCGAGCCAGAAGCCGAGGGTGCCGAGCGCGAGGGCGATCACGACCGGGACGAACACCGCGGAGATCCGGTCCGCGAGCCGCTGCGCCGCCGCCTTGCCGTTCTGCGCGTCCTCCACCAGCTTGGCCATGCGGGCGAGTTGGGTGTCGGCGCCGACCCGGGTGGCCTCGACGACGAGCCGTCCGCCGGCGTTGACGGTGGCACCGGTGACCGCGTCGCCCTGGGCGACCTCCACCGGCACGGACTCGCCGGTCAGCATCGAGGCGTCGACGGCCGAGGAGCCCTCGACCACCGTGCCGTCGGTGGCGATCTTCTCGCCGGGCCGGACCAGGAACCGGTCACCGACCTTCAACTCACCGACGGCAACGGTCTGTTCACGCCCGTCGGCACCGAGCACGGTCACGTCCTTGGCGCCCAGCTCCAGCAGCGCCCGCAGCGCGGCACCCGCCTTGCGCTTGGAGCGTGCCTCGAAGTACCGCCCGGCCAGGATGAACGCGGTGACGCCGGCCGCGGCCTCCAGATAGATGTTCCCGGCGCCGTCGCCGCGGGCGATCGTCAGCTCGAAGGGGTGCGTCATACCCGGCTCGCCCGCGGTGCCGAGGAACAGCGCCCACAGCGACCAGCCGAACGCGGCCAGCGTGCCGACCGAGATCAGCGTGTCCATGGTCGCGGCGCCGTGCCGCGCGTTGGTGAACGCCGCCTTGTGGAAGGGCCATCCGGCATAGGTCACGACCGGCGCCGCCAGCGTGAGCGACAGCCACTGCCAGTACTCGAACTGCAGAGCCGGGATCATGGCCATCGCGACGACGGGCACGGCGAGGAGTACCGCGGTCGTCAACCGCTGGCGCAGGGTGCGCAGTTCGTCGTCCACGGGCTCGTCGTCGCCGGGGTCCTCCGGTGGTGACGGCTCCTGCGCGGTGTACCCGGTCTTCTCGACGGTCGCTATCAGGTCCTGGACGGAGACGTCACCGGCGAAGCTGACCTTCGCCTTCTCGGTGGCGTAGTTGACCGTGGCGGTGACCCCGTCCATGCGGTTGAGCTTCTTCTCGATGCGTGCGGCGCAGGAGGCGCAGGTCATGCCGCCGATGGCGAGCTCGACCTCGGAAGGGGCTCCGGTCGCGGTGGTGGTCATCGCTGCTGCTCCTCGTGGACTGGACAGGGGGGCGGAGTGTCGCCGCCATGGCCCAAGATATACCCATAGGGGGTATCCGGTGCAAGCATCGAAACGGCTTGACTTCATACCCCCTGGGGGTATTGTCAACTGCATCGAGGCCCTGGCGACCGAGGCGGGGCCGTGATCTCCGAGGAGCAGGCCATGCATGCCGGACTCAAGATCTCCGCGTTCGCCGCCGCGCTCGCCGCTACCTTCGGCACCGCCTACGGCGTGGGCAAGGGCATCGACCCGGTGATCACGGAGGGGGCGCCCGCCGCTCATGACGGCCATGAGGAAGGGGGCGGCGGGGGCGGTCACCAGGAATCTTCGGGCAGCGGTCACCAGGAAGCCCCGGCCGGCGGGCTCCAGATCTCCGAGGGCGGCTACACCCTCGACCTGAAGACCCCGCGGGTCACGGCCGGGCAGCGGACCGAGCTGCGCTTCGCGGTGTGCGACTCCGCGGGCCGTGCCGTCACCGCGTACCAGCGCGAGCACGACAAGGAACTCCACCTCATCGTCGCCTCACGCGACCTTGGCACCTACCGCCATCTGCACCCCACCCGCGCCGCCGACGGCACCTGGAGCATCCCCGTCGAGCTGCCTAGCGCGGGCGGCTACCGCGTCTTCGCCGACTTCACCCCGGCGAAGAAGGGCGCCGAGAACCTCGTCCTCGGCGCGGACCTGGCGGCCTCGGGCAGCTACACGGCCCAGAAGCTCCCGGCGCCGACCGGCACCGCGACCGTCGACGGCTACAAGGTCGAGCTGGCCGGCGGCCTGACCCCGAACACCGCGACCGAGCTCAAGCTCAAGGTCTCCCGCGACGGCCGCCCCGTCACCGACCTCCAGCCCTACCTCGGCGCCTACGGCCACCTCGTCGCGCTGCGCTCCGGCGACCTGGCCTACCTCCACGTCCACCCGGGCGGCGCACCGGGCGACGCCGCGACCGAGTCCGGTCCGGACATCTCCTTCACGGCCACCGCGCCCAGTGTCGGGACGTACCGCCTGTTCCTCGACTTCAAGCACCAGGGACAGGTCCACACGGCGGCGTTCACCGTGACCACCGGTGAAGGGCACGGAGGCGTCGAGACGCGCACGGGCACTGACCTGTTCAGCCCAGCGCCCGGTCCAGGTTGAACGCCGCGCTGATCAGGGCGAGATGGGTGAACGCCTGGGGGAAGTTGCCCTGTTGCTCACCGGTGTGGCTGATCTCCTCGGCGTACAGGCCGAGATGATTGGCGTACGTCAGCATCTTCTCGAAGGCGAGCCGTGCCTCGTCGACCCGGCCGGCGTGCACCATCGCCTCGACGTACCAGAACGAGCAGATCGAGAACGTGCCCTCGTCGCCGCGCAGTCCGTCCGGGCTGGCCAGCGGGTCGTAGCGGTAGACCAGCGAGTCCGAGACCAGCTCCTGGGTCAACGCGTCGAGTGTGGACAGCCACTTGGGGTCGGTCGGGGCGATGAACTTGGACAGCGGCATCATCAGCACGGCCGCGTCCAGCACATCGCCGTCCTCGTGCTGCACGAACGCCTGCCGGGCCTCCGACCAGCCCCGGCTCATGATCCGCCGGTAGATGGTGTCCCGGCACTCCCGCCAGCGGAGCAGATCGGCGGGCAGGCCACGGCGGTTGGCCATGCGGATCGCGCGCTCGATCGCCACCCAGCACATCAGGCGCGAGTACAGGAAGGTCTTCCGGCCGCCGCGCGTCTCCCAGATGCCCTCGTCGGGCTGGTCCCAGTGCGCGCACACCCAATCCACCAAGGCGCACACGTCGTCCCACTGGGCGCTGGAGATCGGCTTGGCCCACTTGTCGTAGAGGTAGATGGAGTCGATCAGGGCGCCGTAGATGTCGAGTTGGAGCTGGTCCGAGGCCGCGTTGCCGATCCGGACCGGTGCGGAGCCCTGATGCCCTTCCAGGTGCGGGAGTTCGGACTCGGTGAGGTCGGTGCGGCCGTCGATGCCGTACATGATCTGCAGCGGCCCGGACGGCTTGCCGTCGCCCGGACTGATGTGCTTGGTCACGAAGTTCATGAACGCCTCGGCCTCCTCGGTGAAGCCGAGGCGCAGCAGCGCGTAGACGCAGAACGCGGCGTCGCGCACCCACACGTACCGGTAGTCCCAGTTGCGTTCGCCGCCCAGCTGCTCGGGCAGGCTCGTCGTCGGCGCGGCGACGATCGCGCCGGTCGGCGCGTAGGTGAGGAGCTTGAGGGTGAGGGCCGAGCGGTGCACCATCTCCCGCCAGCGCCCCCGGTACTTGGACTGCGACAGCCAGCGCCGCCAGTACGCCACCGTGGTCGCGAACTGCTCCTCGGCCTCGGTCCGCGCGCACCGGCGCGGCGACACGTCCCCGCCGACCTGGTCCAGCGCGAACACCGCCGACTCGCCCTCCGCCAGCTTGAAGTCGGCGCGCGCGTCCAGGCCGTCCGTCTCCAGCGGCACGGTCGCGGTCAGGCTCAGCGACAGCCTGTCGGACTCGAAGACCGCCACGTCGCCGACCATGCGCAGCCGGTGCTGCTGCCGGCCGTAGTCGAAGCGCGGGGCGACCCGGGTCCGGAACGGGATCGAACCCCGTACGCACACCACCCGCCGGATCAGCCGGTGCCGCTCCACCTCGGCCTTCTCGCCGTCCACGGGCATGAAGTCCTGGACCTCGCCGACCCCGTCCTCGGTGAAGAAGCGGGTGATCAGGACGTTGGTGTCGGGGAAGTAGAACTGCTTGGTCCGGGCCGGGACCGAGGCCGCCAGCTCGAACGCGCCGCCCCGCTCGGAGTCCAGGATCGCCGCGAACACGCTCGGCGCGTCGAAGGACGGGCAGCAGTACCAGTCGATGGTGCCGTCCGTGCCCACCAGGGCCACGCTGCGCAGATCGCCGATGAGGCCGTGCTCGGCGATCGGCAGATACGGCCGGTCGGGCTGGTCGGTCGATGGTCCGCTCATGGCAGCCTCCATGAAGCCCAGCCTAGGTCGATCCGGTGGCGCCGGTGCCCAGAACGAGGGGGGATCTTCGCCGGCCGTCTCAGACCGCGAGCACCCTCACCCCCGCCTCCTCGAAGCGCCGTACCGTCTCCGTGCCCACGGCGGTGTCCGTGACCAGGACGTCCACCGACTCCGCCGCGCAGATCCGGGCGAACGCCCGCTGCCCCAGCTTGCTGGAGTCGGCGGCCACGACCACCCGCTCGGCCCGCTCGCACAGCAGCCGGTTGATCGCCGCCTCCGCCTCGTCGGCCGCGGCGGCCCCGTGCGTGGCATCGAAGGCGACCACGCCGAGCACCGCCACATCGAGGGTGATCTGGCTCAGCACCCCGTCCGCGAGCGGCCCGATGAGCTCGTACGACTGCGCCCGCGCGACCCCACCGGTCACCACGATCTTGAACTGGGGGCGCACGGCCAGCTCGTTGGCGATGTTGAGCGCGTTGGTGACCACGGTCAGCGCGGGCGAGCCGGACGCCAGGTCGCTGCGCACGGCCAGGGCGCGCGCCACCTCCGTGGTGGTCGTACCACCGGTGAGCCCCACCGCCTCACCGGGCGCGACGAGATCCGCGACCGCCTTGGCGATGCGCTGCTTCTCGGAGGCGTGCCGGGCGGTCTTGTAGCGCAGCGGCAGCTCGTACGACACCCCGTGCACGACCGCCCCGCCCCGTGTGCGCACGAGCATCTGCTGCTCGGCCAGCTGGTCGAAGTCGCGCCGGATCGTCGCGGCGGAGACCTCCAGCTCGGCGGCGGCCTCCTCGACCTCCAGCCGGCCGCGCTCGACGAGCAGTTCCAGCAGCGCCTTCCAGCGGGCGTCGCGGGACATGCGCACTCTCCCATCCTCGATCACCCGGCGACCCTAGCGCACCCCGCAGCCGCCCGAATGCTTGATCCTGCTCGAAAGCTCGCTATATCTTGCACAAACAATCATCCGTAGAAGCATGCATCCAGGGGAGGGGCAACGCCATGACGCATGTCGAGGACGAGCTGACGAGCCAGCCCGAGTGCTGGACCCGCGCGGCGGCCGAGGCGGACGGACACCGCGGGGTGCTGCCGGTGCCGGGGGAGCGGGTTGCGATCGTGGGGTGCGGCACGTCGTACTTCATGGCGCAGTCCGCGGCCGCGCTGCGCGAGGGCGCGGGCCAGGGCGAGACCGACGCCTTCGCCGCGTCGGAGTTCCCGCGGGGACGGTCGTACGACCGGGTCGTCGCCCTGACACGGTCCGGCACCACCACCGAAGTCCTCGAACTGCTCGGGGGGTTGAAGGGGTGGATACGCACCACGGCGATCACCGCCGACCCGCACACGCCCGTCATGACGGCCGCGGACGACGTCGTCGTGCTCGACTACGCGGACGAACGGTCCGTCGTGCAGACCAGGTTCGCGACGACCGCGCTGACCCTCCTCCGCGCCCACCTCGGCCTGCACCCCGAGGCAGCCGTCACCGACGCCCGCGCCGCGCTCGCCGACCCGCTGCCCCAAGGCCTCGTCGACTGCACACAGTTCACCTTCCTCGGCCGCGGCTGGACCGTGGGCCTGGCCAACGAGGCCGGACTGAAGATGCGCGAGGCCTCGCTGTCCTGGACCGAGGCCTACCCGGCGATGGAGTACCGGCACGGCCCCATCAGCATCACGACCAAGGGCACCGCGACCTGGATGTTCGGCGAGGCGCCCGAGGGTCTGGCCGAACAGGTGCGGGGCACCGGGGCCCTGTGGGTGGACGGCGGCCTCGACCCGCTCGCCGAACTGGTCCGCGCCCAGCGGCTCGCCATCGCCGTCGCCGCAGCCCGGGGCCTCGACCCGGACCGGCCGCGCCACCTCACCCGCTCGGTGATCCTCGCCGGCGCGCAGGAGTAGCCGTGCCTCTTGTCCCCACCGGCGACCTGGTCGCCGCTGCCGCCGCCGCGCACTCCGCCGTCGCCGCCTTCAACGTCGTCACGCTCGAACACGTCGAGGCGGTCGTGGCCGGCGCCGAGTCGGCGGGTGCCGCCGTCGTCCTCCAAGTCAGCGAGAACGCCGTCAAGTTCAGGCTGGGGCGACTGCACCCCCTCGCCCGTGCCGCCGTCGCCGCCGCCGAACGCGCCGCCGTTCCCGTCGGGTTGCACCTCGACCACGTCCACAGCGACGCCCTGCTGCGGCAGGCGGCGGACGTCGGATTCGGCTCCGTGATGTACGACGCCGCCCGGCTGCCCTACGCCGAGAACCTCGCCGCCACCCGCGCCGCGGCCGACTGGGCACACGCCCAAGGCCTGTGGATCGAGGCCGAGTTGGGGCAGGTCGGCGGCAAGCACGGCGAACCCCCGCTGGACGCCCACGCCCCCGGCGCCCGCACCGACCCCGCCGAGGCCCGCGCCTTCGTGGTGGACTCCGGCGTGGACGCCCTGGCGGTGGCCGTCGGCAGCACGCACGCCATGACGACCCGCACCGCGAGCCTCGACCACGACCTCGTCAAACGCCTGGCAGCGACCCTCGACGTCCCGCTCGTCCTGCACGGCTCGTCCGGCGTGCCCGACGACGAACTCACCGCGGCCGTCACCGGCGGCATCACCAAGGTCAACATCGGCACCGCCCTCAACATCGCCCTGACCGGCGCCGTACGGGAGTACCTCGGCACCCACCCCGAGGCGGTCGACGCCCGCAAGTACCTGGGCGTGGGACGGGAGGCGATGGCGAGGGAGGTGGAGCGAACCGTCCGCCTGCTCGGCCGCGCTACTTCCTGACGGCCCTGAGCACCACGAACTTCGGGTCACTGGCGACCAATTCGCTGTTCCCGAACAGCCGCCGCAGCGTCACGTGATACCCGAGATGGCGGTTGCCGACCACCCACAGCTCGCCGCCCAGCCGCAACGCGCGCCGGGCGTCGGCGAACATCCGGCGCGCGGTGGCGTCGGTCGTGGCCTGATGGGAGTGGAACGGCGGATTGTTGAGCACGAGGTCCACACTCCCGTCCGGCACCCCGCTCAACCCGTCCCCGACCCGGAACTCGGCATGCCCCGGCACGCCGTTCGCCTTGTACGTCGCCTCCGCGGAGGCCACCGCCTGGAACGACTCGTCGACGAACAGCACCTCGGCCTCGGGATTCGCCAGCGCCACCGCCGTGCCCACCACTCCGTTGCCGCAGCCCAGGTCCACGACGCGCTGGGTTCCCTTGCTGTCCGGCAGATGGCCGAGGAAGAACCGGGTGCCGATGTCGAGCCGGTCGGCACAGAAGACGCCCGCGTGGTTGACGACGGAGCGCCCGGAGACCGGTCCGATGCCTTCGGGCAGGGCGTAGCTGTACGGCCACGGGTTGGCGGCGGTCTCGCCGGACACGTCCGGGCTGCTGAAGATCAGCCGGGCCTTCTTCTCGGCGAGCGAGGTGCGGGTCGGGCCGATGACCCGCTCGAAGAGCCTCAGCGTGGAGGTGTGGATCTCCTTCACCATGCCGGTGCCGACGACGACCGTGCCCGCGTGCAGCCCGGGCGCGAGGCGCAGCAGCTGGTCCTCCAGCAGGGCCAGGCTCTTCGGCACCCGCACCAGCAGCACGTCGATCCGCTCCGGGGGCGGGTCCTGGGTCGTGAGCAGCCGCACCGTGCCGGTCTCGACACCGTTGCGGGCGAGGTTCGCCCGAGTCGCCTCCTGGCTCAGGTACGAGTCCGTGATCTGCGTCGGCCCGTGCGCGGCCAGCGCTGTCACCAGCGCGCCCCAGCGGTCGCCGAGGACCACGACCGTGCCGGACAGGGAGACCTCCCGGAGGTGCCGCAGCAGATACTCGTCGGAGGCGTCCCAGGCACGCAGCCGGTCACGCGGGTCCTCGGGAAAACGGGCCAGCGTCAGCTCGCCCCAGGGCGTCGTCATACGGTCGTTCATCGTCCCTCCAGGCTAAGCGACCCCGGGAAGGCCCAGGCACGCCCCCACGCCGCCCGGAGCCGCAGCTCAGGGCTTCTTGGCAGGATGGAGTCCATGGACGCCGAGCTGTTCCCCAGGTCCCGCACCGAGGTGGCGCCGGGCGCGGTGCACGTGCCGGACTGGCTCGACGCCGGGCGGCAGCGCGAGCTGCTGGAGGTCTGCCGGGACTGGGCCCGTCCGCCGGCCGGGCTGCGGACGGTGCGCACACCCGGCGGCGGCACGATGACCGCCCGGCAGGTGTGTCTGGGGTGGCACTGGTACCCGTACGGCTATGCCCGCACGGTCGTCGACGGCGACGGCTCCCCGGTGAAGCCGTTCCCGGCGTGGCTGGGGGAGCTGGGACGTGACGCGGTACGGGAGGCACTCGGGATGACGCCACTTCCGTACGACATCGCACTGATCAACTTCTACGACGGCGACGCCCGCATGGGCATGCACCGCGACAGCGACGAGCAGTCGGACGCGCCGGTCGTGTCCTTCAGCCTCGGGGACACGTGTGTCTTCCGGTTCGGGAACACCGAGACCCGGACCCGGCCCTACACGGACGTGGAGCTGCGCAGTGGGGACCTGTTCGTGTTCGGAGGGGCTGCCCGGCTCGCCTACCACGGCGTACCCAAGGTGTACCCGGGCACGGCACCGCCGCAGTTGGGGCTGACCGGGCGGCTGAACATCACGCTGAGAGTCAGTGGCCGGTAGGCGGCCCGCGCAGCGGATCATGGGAGACTCGCCCTCATGAGCGGCAACGCGGACCCCCGGCCGGCGGGGGAAGGGACCACCTCGAGGACGCGGTTGGACCGGGGGCGCGGTGCGCTCGGGCCCGCGCTGGAGCTCGTGCACACCGGACGCGCCCCGACCCGGGCCGTGCTCACCGCCGAGCTCGGCGTGACCCGGGCCACGGCCGGAGCCGTCGCCGCCGAGCTGGAGGCGCTCGGGCTGATCCGGGTCGACGCCCGGCCCGGCGCCGCCGCGGGTTCCCAGGGCCGGCCCTCGCACCGGCTCGCGGTCGCCGAGGACGGGCCCGTCGTCCTCGCCGCCCAGGTGCACGCCGACGGATTCCGCGCGGCGCTGGTCGGGCTCGGCGGCCGTATCGCCGCGACCGCGCCCGCTCGCGAGACCGTCGACGCCGACCCGGCGAAGATCATCGGCTCGGTCGTCGAGGCCGGCGCCGACCTGCTGCGCACCACGGGGCTCCGCTGTGTCGGCGCCGGTCTCGCCGTGCCGTCCGCCGTCGCCGAACCCGACGGCACCGCGCTCAACCCGCTCCACCTGGCCTGGCCCGTCGGTGCCCCCGTACGCCGGATCTTCGACGAGTGCGTGCGCGCGGCCGGCATCAGCGGACCGGCGTTCGCGGGCAACGACGTCAACCTCGCCGCACTCGCCGAGCACCGGCACGGGGCGGGCCGCGGCGCCCGCGACCTGCTCTGCGTGGCCACCGGACACCGGGGCGTCGGCGGCGCGCTCGTCCTCGACGGCCGTCTGCACACCGGCAGTTCGGGCCTCGCCCTGGAAGTTGGCCACCTCACGGTCAACCCCGAGGGCCGCCCCTGCCACTGCGGCAGCCGCGGCTGCCTCGACGTCGAGGCCGACCCGCTGGCCCTCCTCACCGCCGCCGGGCGCGAGCCGGGACCCGTGGTGTCACTGCTCCAGCAGGCCATCGACCTGATCCGCGACCACTACGACGACCCGACCGTCCGCACCGCCGCGGAGACCCTCATCGACCGCCTGGGGCTGGGCCTGGCCGGGCTGGTGAACATCCTCAACCCCGACCGCATCATCCTCGGCGGCCTGCACCGCACCCTCCTCGCCGCCGATCCCGACCGACTGCGCGCGGTCGTCGCCGACCGCAGTCTGTGGGGACAGAGCGGCGGCGTACCGATCCTGGCGTGCACCCTGGACCACAACAGCCTGGTCGGCGCGGCCGAGTTGGCGTGGCAACCGGTGCTGGACGACCCCATCAGGGCCCTAAGGCCTGTCTGACAATTCCCGCCTGCGCCGCGGCGTCTGGCGCGTGTGATCGCAAGGCGCCGCGGCGCCCGCCCTTCGGGCGGACGACGGGAATTGTCAGACAGGCCCTAGCCCACCAGTGACTGGGTCCCGAGGACGGAGAGCAGCGCCAGCTTCTCGGCCTCCTCGGTGCCCGGCTCCGCCGAATACACCAGGATGTGCAGGTCGTTGCCCTCCACCCGGAGCAGATCGCAGTCCAGCGTCAGCAGCCCCACGTGGGGGTGCTCGATCGTCTTGCGCGAGCCCTCCAGCCGGCCGACGACCCCCGCGTCCCACAGCTCGGCGAACCGCTCACTGCCCGCCCTCAACTCCGCCACCATCCGCCGCAGTTGCCGGTCGGCGGGATAGCGGCCGTACGTCGCCCGCAGCTCCGCGACCATCCCCACCTCGAAGTCGCGCCGCTCCTGCGGGGTGTGCCGGACCCGGGTGGGCGCGCCGGTGAAGTTGCGCCACACCCCGTTGCGCTCGAAGCCGCGCAGGCCCGACGGGTCACCCATCAGCGCGGCGTACATCGGGTTGGCCACGAGCAGCGTCATCGCCGCGTCGGACACCCCGACGGGTGTGTCCACGAGCCGGTCCAGCAGCCGCTGGACGCTCGCCGTGATGTACCCGGGCACGGTCTCGGGCCCCGGCGGCACCAGCCCGGCCAGCCGGAACAGATACTCCCGCTCGTCCCCCGACAGCCGCAGCGCCCGGGCCAGCGCCTCGACGACCTGCCCGGACGGGTTCGCCGCCCGGCCCTGTTCGAGCCGGGTGACGTAGTCGACCGAGATCCCCGCCAGCAGCGCCAGCTCCTCGCGCCGCAACCCCGCCGCGCGCCGCTGACCGCCGGCCGGCAGCCCCGCGGTCTGCGGCGCGACCCGGTCCCGCCAGCGGCGCAGCGCCTGCCCCAGCTCCGTCGTCGTCATGCCTCCAGTGAACCGCGCCGACCGGGCGGGTGCCTGGTACTGCGAGTCCCAGGAAGAAGGGTCTTCTGGCTGTCCGCCCGGACCGGAGGGAGGGTGAAGCCATGACCACCACACTGATCACCGGAGCCAACAAGGGCCTGGGCTTCGAGACCGCACGCCGGCTCGTCGCAGCAGGTCACACCGTCTACATCGGCGCCCGCGACGCCGACCGCGGCCGCCGTGCCGCCGAACAGCTCGGCGCCCGCTTCGTCCAGCTCGACGTCACCGACGACGCCTCCGTCCAGGCCGCCGCGAAGACCGTCGAGGCCGAGGGCGGCCTGGACGTCCTGGTCAACAACGCCGGCATCGAGGTACGCGGCCCGGACAACGCCATCCCGACCGCCGCCGACACCACCGCCGACGAGATGCGCACGGTGTTCGAGACCAACGTCTTCGGCGTCGTCCGCGTCACCCACGCCTTCCTCCCGCTGCTCCAGCGGTCCGCGGCGCCCGTCGTGGTGAACGTGAGCAGCGGCCTGGCCTCCCTGACCGCGCTGTCGGACCCGGACTCGCCGGCCCACTTCTACCAGGCCATCGCCTACCCGGCGTCCAAGACCACCGTCAACATGATCACCGTGCAGTACGCGAAGGCGTTCCCCGAGATGCGGATCAACGCCGTCGAACCGGGCTTCACCGCGACGGACCTCAACGGCCGCACGGGCCACCAGAGCGTCGAGGAAGGCGCGGAGATCATCGTCCGCATGGCCCTGAGCGGCCCCGACGGACCGACCGGCGGCTACTTCGACGCGAAGGGCTCCCTGCCCTGGTGATCCGCCCTCGTCATCTGTCCTTGTGATCCGCGTAGGCTCGCGAGCATGCGGATCTCAGTCTCCTCCGACATGGACGAACCCGTGGCCCGAGCCCTCGTCGCCGAGCTGCGCAGCCGTGGCCACGAGGTGACGGCCCACGGGGCGCTCGCACCCGGCGCCGACCCCCAGTGGGCCGCCTGCTCGGAGGCGGCGGCCCGGGAGGTCGCCGACGGGACGGCGGACCAGGCGGTCGTCTGCTGCTGGACCGGCACGGGCGCGTCGATCGCCGCGAACAAGGTCCCCGGCGTACGGGCCGCCCTGTGCACCGACGCCTACACCGCGGACGGCGCCCGCCGCTGGAACGACGCCAACGTCCTCGCCCTCGGCCTGCGCCTGACGTCCGAGCCGCTGATGAAGGAGATCCTCGACGCGTGGTTCGCGGCCGAGGTCAGCGAGGACGCGGAGGACCAGGAGAACGTGGAGCGCATCAGGCGTCTGGACCTGAGGGGCCGGTGACCTCAAGGCCGGCTTGAGGGTCCGGTGACCTCAAGGCACGGCCTCTCAAGGCGCCGTGAGGCTCCACAGCGCGGCCACCAGCGGCCTGCGCAGATCGGCCCGCCGTACGCACAACCCGATCGGGAACGGCTCGGGCGGCGGGTCCGCCGGAAGCACCGCCAGCCGTTCCCGCACCGCACTGTGCTCCAGCACCAGCCGCGGCACCACCCCCGTACCGCAGCCGAGCGCGACCAGCGTCGACAGCCCTGCGCCCAGATCGACGAGTTCGAGAACGCGGCCACCCCTGGTCCGAGATCGTCAACGAGTCCGTCATCGAGGCCGTCGACTCCCGGCGGCCGAACGCCCGGCGGACCAGGCGCTGCTGAAGGCCTTCGACACCCACCCGGCCCACGAGGCCCTGGCCGCGGCGGCGAAGCTGCGTCCGCCGGTGGACATCTCGGTGGCCTGACATCTGCCCGGCGCGGTCCTGTCAGGCCGTGTCCGTGCGGGCGGGGCGGGGTCGGGGCACCAGTTCGCCGCCGCAGTTCGGGCAGATGTCGTTCATCGCCTCGCTGCACGCGACGCAGTACGTGCACTCGTAGACGCAGATGCGCGCGGCGGCGTCCGGCGGCAGTGCGGTCGTCTCGCAGCGCTCGCAACGGTCGCGCATTTCCAGTGCCATGTACTCCCTCTCGGCGTCACCCCGTGCCGATCATGCTCGCTCACCGCCACTCGACGGCGAAGGCCCGGCCGGGGTTCACCGTCATCATGCGCTCCACCGTCTCGGCGCCGACGGCCGCCACCAGCCGCGGCCGTACCCGGCGCAGCAGGTACGGCATCCCCGGCCCGCCGTCGACCGAGCGGGCCGCCGCGGTTGTCGTGTCGCCGCCCAGCAGCAGCCGGTCGCCGAACCCCGCCTCGGCCAGGGCCCGCACCGCGTCCGGCATCCGCCAGTCGGTGGCGTGGTGGGTGCGCGACGGCCCGTCGAAGGCGAGCCAGCAGCCGGAAGCCGCCGCCTGAAGGTGCGTGACCGAGTCGGGGGAGCGGTTGAGGTGCCCCAGGATCACTCGATGCGGCGGCACGCCCGACTCCCCGCACAGGAGGTCCAGTACGTCCAGTGCGCCGGTGCCCAGTTCCAGGTGCACCGCGATCGGCGCCCCCGTCGCGTGGTGGGCCTCGGCCGCCGCCCTCATCGTCCAGCGCGCGTGCGCGTCGAGCGCGTGGAAACCGCCCGCCACCTTGATCAGCCCGGCCCGCACCCCCGACGTGCCGATACCGCCGGTGAGTTCGGCGACGAAGAGCTCCGCGAGCCGGGGACCCCGCAGCTCCTTGAGGACCCGCTCGTCGTAGTGGACGGCCTGATGCAGCCCGGTCGCGGCGACCACGGCGACCCCCGTCTCCCGGGACAGCGGCGGCAGATCGGCGGCCCGCCGTCCCAGCCCGTACGGCGTCCACTGCACCACCGCGCCGCCGCCCTCGGCCCGGAAGGCGGCCAGCTCGGCGCGGGCCGCGGACACGTCCCGCAGTTCCTGGCCCGGTAGTTGAGGGCTGCCGAAGAACAGGTGGTCGTGAGCGTCGCACACCCCGAGACCCGCGGGGTCCACGTCGCCGAGGACCGTGCGGACCGCGCTCACCACTGGCGACCGCGGGGCAGTCGGTCCAGGCCCGGCGCCGACAAGTGCAGGACCTGGAAGACGTCGCCTTCCGCCTTGGGGGTGTCGTGCGCCCACAGCGAGAAGTGGACGAGTTCCCAGCGGGACGTGTCGACGGCGGCCGCCGCGAGCAGCGCCCCGTCCTCGCCCGCCAACCGCCGCGCCTCACCCGCCGCGTCCGCCGTGAACGCTCCCAACTCCACGCCGTCCGGAACAGGTTGACGCCGCCGCACCGCGACCCGCGCGCGGGAGCCGGCGGCGCCGCCCTCCTCGTACGCCAGACCGGTCCACTGCCGCACCGACGGCCGCCCGAAGTCGTCGCTCAGCCCCTGGAAACCACCGCCCCAGAGAAAGGAGTTCATGCCCTCCACGGTGTTCCAGAGGTAGAACGGCGCGTACTGGTTCACGGGGGAGCCGTGCTCGCCCCGCTCCCGCATCAGATACGCCTTCAGGCCCAGGCCCTCCCAGTCGTCGAGGAGATGTCCCTTGGCGGCGACGCGGGCCCGGATGACGTCCATGTCATAGGCGGCGGGCAGCGTGAGTTCGTACTGCATGGCGTGCATGAGGAATGCCTCCTGGCTATCGCTGTCGAGGGGCGAGGAGCGACAGCAGCCCCCTGACGCCCGCGTCGAACGCTCCCGCGGACCCGGCCGCGCGGGCCAGGACGTAGCCGCCCTGCACGGTGGCGACGACGGTGGCCGCGATGGCCTCGCCGTCCAGCGCGGGCGCGAACTGACCCTGTTCCTTGCCCTCTTCGACGATCCCGGCGATCCGCTCCCGGAGCCAGTCGAGCGTCTCGTCGACCGGCGCGCGCAGCTCCTCGCTCGCGACGACGTCCGGATCCATGGTCAGCCGGCCGACCGGGCAGCCGCGCAGCACGTCGCGCTCGCGCAGCAGATACGCCTCGATGCGCTCGTACGGCGTCCCCGGCCCGCCCAGTACGCCCTCCGCGGTAGCCCGCATCTCCTCGGCCGTCCGCCGGATCGCGGCCAGCGCGAGATCGGGCTTGCCCTTGAAGTGGTGGTACATGCTGCCCTGCCCGGCACCGGAGCGCTCCAGGATGGCCTTGGGGCTCGTGCCGACGTAGCCGCGTTCCCACAGCAGCTCGCGGGTGGACTCGATCAGTCGCTCCGGGGTGCTCATGAGCTCACTGTACATACTAGTAGTTACAGACGGCTAGAGGGTCGGGGAGCAGCGCTGTCGGTCCTGGCGTACTCCCGGGGAGGTATCCGCACTGCCGCTGGCTGTACGACGACCCGGACCCCCGGTCGAGGCCACTCTCGAGACATCGCAGCAGCACCTCACTAGGGAGATGACCCGAGATGCAGACCCTGGCGCACTGGGACGGCGGGCCCGGCCCGTGGATCCTTCTCTTCCCGCTGATCTGGGCGGCCGTCGTCGTCGGCGCCGTCACCGTCCTGCGCCGCACGGCGTGGCGCGGTCGCGGCGGCCCCCGCCGGTTCGCCGTCGACGACAACTCACCCCTGACCGTGCTCGGCCACCGCTTCGCCTCCGGCGAGATCGACGAGGACGAGTACTGGCGCCGGCTCTCCGTCCTGGACGAGCAGTTCGGCCGCCGCACGGGCAAGGGCGGTGCGGCATGACCGTCACGACCGAGGTGCGCACCGCCGCACGCGTGGTCGACGCGGTGAAGGTGTACGGCGGTGGCGACACCGCCGTACGTGCCCTGGACGGCGTCAGCGTCGCCTTCCCCGCCGGCCGCTTCACCGCGATCATGGGGCCCTCGGGCTCCGGCAAGTCCACCCTCCTGCACTGCGCGGCCGGTCTCGACACCCTCAGCGCGGGCGCCGCCTACATCGGCGACACCGAACTGGGCTCCCTGGACGACCGTCGCCTGACCCTCCTGCGCCGCGACCGGGTCGGGTTCGTCTTCCAGGCGTTCAACCTGGTGCCGACGCTGACCGTGCGGGAGAACATCACGCTCCCGCTCGACCTGGCCGGCCGCAAGGGCGACCAGGAGTGGGTCGAGGCCCTGATCGACGTCGTCGGCCTGCGCGACCGTCTGCACCACCGCCCGTCCGAGCTCTCCGGCGGTCAGCAGCAACGCGTCGCCGTGGCAAGGGCGTTCGCCGGGCAGCCGGACGTCGTCTTCGCCGACGAACCCACCGGCAACCTCGACTCCCGTTCCGGCGGAGAGGTCCTCGGCCTCCTCGGCCGCACGGTGCGCCACACCTCCCGCACGGTCGTCATGGTCACCCACGACCCCGTGGCCGCCGCCCACGCCGACGAGGTCGTCTTCCTCGCCGACGGGCGCCTGGTGGACCGGATGACCGCACCGACGGCCGAACGGGTCCTGGACCGCATGAAGGCCTTCGACGCGGGGACCTCCCCGGCCTCGGAGGTGTCGTCGTGAACGCCGCCGTGCGCCTGAGCACTTCTTCCCTGCGCGCCCACAAGCGGCGTTTCGCCGGGACCTTCCTGGCCGTGTTCCTCGGCGTCGCGTTCCTGGCGGGCACCCTCGTCATGGGCGACACCCTGCGCGCCAGCTTCGACACGATGTTCGGGCGGGCCGCCGGCGGCACGGACGCGGTGGTCCGCAGCGCCGACGCCATCACCACCCCCGGCGAGAGCCAGGGCGTGCGGGCGCCGGTCCCCGCGGACCTCGTGGACACCATCGAGAAGGTCCCCGGTGTGGCCGCGGCCGCCCCCGACATCCAGGGCGCCGGCCAGCTCGTCGGCGCCGACGGAGAGCCCATCGGCGGCAAGGGCCCGCCCACCCTCGCGGGCAACTGGATCACGGACCCCGAGCTCAACGCCTACCAACTGGCCGAGGGCCGCGCCCCCGCCCGGTCCGGCGAGGTCGTCATCGACCGGGGCACCGCCGAGCGGGGCGGCCTGCACCTCGGCGACACCACGACCCTGCGCACCCCCGACCCCGTGCAGGTGACCGTCGTCGGCCTGGCCACCTTCGGCGGCGAGGACGGCATGGCCCAGGTGACCTTCACCGGCATGACCCGGGCGGACGCCGAGAAGTACCTGACGGCCCGGCCGGGCGAGGCGTCGACCATCAAGGTCCGGGCCGCCTCCGGAGTCGGTCAGCGGCAGCTGGTGGACCGGCTGACTCCCGTGCTCCCCAAGGGAGTCGAGGCCATCACCGGCCAGGAGTCGGCGGAGGAGAACACCGAGATGATCTCCAGCCAGTTCCTGACCGTGTTCACCCTCTTCCTCCTCGTCTTCTCAGGCGTCGCCCTACTGGTCGCGACCTTCTCCATCCACAACACCTTCGCGATCGTCGTCGCCCAACGCACCCGCGAGAACGCCCTGTTGCGCGCCCTCGGCGCCTCCCGGCGCCAGGTCACCGCCTCGACCCTCGTGGAGGCCACCGCGGTCGCGGTGACCGCCTCGCTCGCGGGCCTGGCGGGCGGCATCGGCATCGCCGCCGGTCTGCAGGCCCTGTTCCCGGCGATCGGATTCCCCTTCCCCGAGGGCGACTTGGTGGTCAGCACGCTGTCCCTGGTGCTGCCGCTGGCCGTGGGCACCGTCGTCTGCCTCGGCTCCGCGCTGCTGCCCGCCGTCCGCGCGGGCCGCACCGCACCGATGGCGGCCCTGCGCGAGACGGCGGTCGACACCTCCGCCGCCTCCCGCGTCCGTGCCGTCACCGGTCTCGGCCTCGGCGCCCTCGCCCTGGGCCTGACGATCGGCGGCGTCCTGGTCACCCCGTCGCTGTGGCTTGCCGGCGCCGGAGCCGTGCTCGCCCTGGCCGCGTTCGTGGTGCTCGGTCCGGTCGCCTCCACCACCGCGGTACGGGTCCTCGGCAGCCCCCTCGACCGGTTGCGGGGCGTCACCGGCGGCCTCGCCCGCCGCAACGCCCTGCGCAGCCCGCGGCGGACGGCCGCCACCGCGAGCGCGCTGATGATCGGCGTCGCCGTCGTGGCCCTGTTCACGGTGTTCGCCGCCTCGCTGAAGGCGACCATGGACCAGACGGTCTCGCGCTCCTTCGCGGGCGACGTGGCCGTGAGCACCCCGTCGTTCGGCGCCGGCGGCAGCGGACTGAGCCCCCGGCTGGCGGGCGCCGTGGCCAAGCTGCCCGAGGTGGACACGGCCGTCGGCCTCGGCCGCGGGGTCGCCGAAGTCGACGGCAAGGGACGGGCGTTGACCGTCACCGACCCGCTCGCCCTGGCGCGCACCTTCGACCTGGGCGATGTGCGGGGCTCCCTGGCCGGCCTCGGCACGGACGGCATCGCCGTCACCGAGAGCGAGGCCGACAAGCAGGGTCTGAAGACCGGCGACAAGGCCCGGCTCACCTTCACCGACGGCGAGATGAAAACCTTCACGGTCCGTGCCGTCTACGGCCGCTCCGAACTGGCCGGGGACTACGTCATCACCCGCACCGCCTGGGCACCGCACCGCACCCAGGACTCCGACACCCTGCTGGCCGTGGCCTTCAAGGACGGCGTCAGCACGGACACCGGCAAGGCCGCGGTGGAGAAGGTGGCGGCGCACTACGGCAACCCCGAGGTCCAGACCCGGGACGAGTACGCGCAGTCGTCGGCGGGCGGCATCGACATGATGCTCACCCTCGTCTACGCCCTGCTGGCCCTCGCCGTCCTCATCGCACTGCTCGGCATCGCCAACACCCTGACCCTGGCGATCCACGAACGCACCCGCGAACTGGGCCTGTTGCGGGCCGTCGGACAGACCCGCTCCCAGCTGCGGGCCATGGTCCGCTGGGAGGCGGTCCTGGTCGCCGCCTTCGGCACCGTCGGCGGGCTCGGCCTCGGTGCCTTCCTGGGCTGGGTCCTCGTCAAGGCCTCCGACGGCGCGAGCGACAGCGCGTTCGCCTTCGCGATGCCGTCGGCGCGACTGGCGATCGTGGCCCTGGTCGGCCTCGCGGCGGGCGCCCTCGCGGGCCTGCGCCCGGCCGGGCGGGCCGCCCGTCTGGACGTACTGCGGGCCATCGCCACGGAGTGACGGGCCTGCGGACCGGTGGGTGGAGGCAACCCTGTCGAGTTCCTTGACCCCTGGTCCGCACTCCATGATGCTGTGTTGCGGCACATGAAATACGTGCCGTAATGAGCAACATCAGACGCGAGGCTCGATCATCACCCGAGGAGTGGCCATGTCGCACCAGGTCCGTGCTGTCGTCGCGCGGGGCAAGGGCGCCCCCGTCAGCCTGGAGACGATCATCGTGCCCGACCCGGGTCCGGGTGAGGCGCTGGTGAAGGTCGAGGCCTGCGGGGTCTGCCACACCGATCTGCACTACCGCGAGGGCGGCATCAACGACGACTTCCCCTTCCTGCTCGGCCACGAGGCCGCGGGTGTCGTGGAGTCGGTGGGGGAGGGCGTCACCGACGTGGCCCCCGGTGACTTCGTGATCCTCAACTGGCGTGCGGTGTGCGGGCAGTGCCGGGCCTGTCTGCGCGGACGCCCCTGGTACTGCTTCAACACCCACAACGCCAAGCAGAAGATGACCTTGGCCTCGACCGGCGAGGAGCTGTCGCCCGCGCTGGGCATCGGGGCCTTCGCGGAGAAGACGCTGGTGGCGGCCGGGCAGTGCACCAAGGTCGACCGGTCGGCCTCGGCGGCCGCCGCCGGGTTGCTGGGCTGCGGCGTGATGGCCGGCATCGGCGCGGCCATCAACACCGGTGGCGTAGGACGCGGCGACTCGGTCGCCGTCATCGGCTGCGGCGGCGTCGGCGCCGCAGCGATCGCCGGGTCCGCTCTGGCGGGCGCGGCGAAGGTCATCGCCGTCGACATCGACGACCGCAAGCTGGAGACCGCGAAGAAGCTGGGCGCCACCCACACGGTCAACTCGCGTGAGACGGATGCCGTCGAAGCCATCCGCGAGCTGACCGGCGGCTTCGGCGCCGACGTCGTCATCGAGGCGGTGGGCCGCCCGGAGACCTACCAGCAGGCCTTCTACGCCCGCGACCTCGCCGGAACCGTCGTCCTCGTCGGCGTGCCCACCCCGGAGATGAAGCTCGAACTGCCGCTGCTGGACGTCTTCGGCCGCGGTGGCGCGCTGAAGTCGTCCTGGTACGGCGACTGCCTGCCCAGCCGCGACTTCCCCATGCTCATCGACCTCTACCTCCAGGGCCGGCTCGACCTCGACGCATTCGTCACCGAGACCATCGCCCTGGACGAGGTCGAGAAGGCCTTCGGGCGGATGCACGACGGCGACGTCCTGCGCTCGGTGGTGGTCTTCTGATGACCGCCCGCATCGAGCACCTCGTCACCTCGGGGACGTTCTCCCTGGACGGCGGCACCTGGGACGTCGACAACAACGTGTGGATCGTCGGCGACGACTCCGAGGTGATCGTCATCGACGCCGCCCATGACGCTGACGCGATCGCGGCGGCCGTCGGCGGGCGCACGCTGCGGGCCGTTGTGTGCACCCACGCCCACAACGACCACATCGACGCCGCGCCCGCGCTCGCCGAACGCACGGGCGCCCCGGTGCTGCTCCACCCCGACGACCTCCCGCTGTGGAAGCAGACCCACCCCGAGCGGGCGCCGGACGCCGAACTCACCGACGGCCAGGGCATCTCGGTGGCCGGCATCGAGCTCACCGTGCTGCACACGCCCGGCCACGCGCCCGGAGCGGTCTGCCTGTACGCGCCGGCCCTGACGGCCCTGTTCAGCGGCGACACGCTGTTCCATGGCGGGCCAGGAGCGACGGGACGGTCGTACAGCCACTTCCCGACCATCATCGACTCGATCCGGGACCGGCTGCTGACGCTGCCTGGCGAGACCGTCGTCCACACCGGGCACGGGGAGACGACCACCCTCGGCGCGGAGGCGCCGCACCTCCAGGAGTGGATCGACCGCGGCTTCTGACCGGTCCCACGGGGCTTTCGTACGGCGCCCGTTCCGCCTGTTTCCGCAGGTGGAACGGGCGTTTCGAGCTGCCCGGAGACTCGTCCGCCAAGCCGTTCGAACCGGGCGTGGTGATGCCTTGACAAGGGTTCGGAGCGGCCCGCAGACTGGCGTTGCGTCAATCGCAATCCGTTTCGCTATACGCACCGAGGTGTCATGATGATTCCCGCGTGCCGTCTCGCGGATCTCCCGCGAGGTGAGGCCCACCGGCTCGACATCGATCCGCCGGTCTCGGTGTTCCACACCGACGACGGTGAGCTCTTCGCCATCGACGACACCTGCACCCACCAGGACGCGTCGCTCGCCGACGGCTGGCTGGAGGGCTGCGAGGTGGAATGCCCGCTGCACGCCTCGAAGTTCGACCTGCGCACCGGCGCGGTGGACGCCCCGCCGGCCAAGCTCCCGGTGCGGACCCACGAGGTCGTCGTCGAGGACGGCGTGATCTACGTCCAGTTGTCCACGGCGGCCCCCAACCTGCCGCCCTGCATCGCGGCTCGGCTCGCCGGAGGTCCCGCGTGAGGACCGTCGCCGTGGTCGGCGCCTCGCTGGCCGGCCTGTCGGCGGCGCGCTCTCTGCGCAAGCAGGGCTACGACGGCCGGCTGGTCGTCATCGGGGACGAACCGCACCGCCCCTACGACCGGCCCCCGCTGTCCAAGGAGTTCCTGGCCGGCACCCTCGCCGAGGCCGAACTCGCCCTGGAGAGCGACGACGAGGACCTGGCGGCGGAATGGCTGCTCGGCACCCGCGCCGTCGGCCTCGACCACCGCGGCCGTACGGTCCGGCTCGCCGACGGACGCGAGGTCCGCGCCGACGGCTTCGTCCTCGCGACCGGCGCCGCGGCCCGCACCCTGCCCGGCTCCGAGGGCCTCGCCGGGGTGCACACGCTGCGCACCCTGGACGACGCCCGCGCCCTGCGCGACGAACTGGCCCGCGGCGGACGGCTGGTGGTGATCGGCGGCGGCTTCATCGGCGCCGAGGTCGCCTCCACCGCGTACGCCCTCGGCCTGGAGGTGACCGTCGTCGAGGCGGCCCCGACCCCGCTGGCCGGCCCGCTCGGCGACGCCATGGGCGCCGTCGTCTCCGGTCTCCACGCCGACCACGGCGTACGACTGGTGTGCGGCGTCGGTGTGAAGGGGCTGAGCGGCGAACGCCGCGTCGAGGCCGTCCTGCTGGAGGACGGCCGCAGCCTTCCCGCCGACATCGTGGTCGTCGGCGTGGGCGCCCGCCCCAACGTCGAGTGGCTGGAAGGTTCCGGCATCGCTCTCGACAACGGCGTCAAGTGCGGCGCCGACGGCCGCACCAGCCTGGCCGGGGTGGTCGCGGTCGGCGACTGCGCCAACTGGTACGACCCGCGCGCGGGCCACCACCGCCGGGTCGAGCACTGGACCGGCGCCCGCGAGCGCCCCGACGCCGCGATCGCCACGCTGCTGGCGCAGGGCGCGGTGGAACCGGGGGTTCCCCGGCCGCCGTACTTCTGGTCCGACCAGTACGGCGTGAAGATCCAGTTCGCCGGTCACGCCGCCGCTGCCGACAGCGTGACCGTCGAGGCGGGCAGCGCGGACGGCCGTGACGTGCTGGCCGTCTACCGGCGGGCGGGCGACCCGGTCGCCGTGCTCGGGATGAACCAGCCGAGGCTGTTCACGCGCTGGCGCAAGCAGCTGGGCGCTCCGCGGTGAGCAGCGAGATGGGTCGTTTGTCGCCCGCGCCGCCGTTGTGGCCGGCCGCGCCCCGCGGCGGAGCCGCACATAAGCACCGCCTCGCGCCCCTTTGGGGCGCTCCTACCACGACGTTCCCGAGGAGTGCCCCGTGACCTCGACCAGCCTGCCGGACAGTCTGATCGCCACCCTTCCCGGCTCCTCCTACACGGATCCGGCGATCTTCGCCCAGGAGCAGGAGCGCATCTTCGAGACCATGTGGTTCTGCGTCGCGCGCGCCTCCGAACTGGCCAAGCCCGGCGCCTTCCGCACTGTCGACGTGGGCCGCGAGAGCATCCTCGTCACCCGCGCGCGTGACAACGCCATCCGTGCGTACTTCAATGTGTGCCGGCACCGCGGCGCCAAGCTCTGCACGGAGGAGACCGGCGAGGTCAAGCGGGCCTTCCAGTGCCCCTACCACGCCTGGACCTACGACCTGAACGGCAAGCTGGTCGCGGCCCCCAACCTCACCAAGATGCCCGACGTCGGCCGCACCGAGTACGGCCTGGTGAGCGTGGCCGTGCGCGAATGGCTCGGCTATGTGTGGGTGTGCCTCGCGGAGAACCCGCCGTCCTTCGAGGAGGACGTGCAGGGCGCGGTCGTCGAGCGCCTCGGTGACGTCGCGTCGATCGAGCGCTACGACATCGACAACCTCTCCGTCGGCAGGCGCATCACGTACGACGTGAAGTCGAACTGGAAGCTCATCATCGAGAACTTCATGGAGTGCTACCACTGCGCCACGATCCACCCCGAACTCACCGAGGTGCTCCCGGAGTTCGCGGACGGCTACGCCGCCCAGTACTACGTGGGACACGGCGCGGAGTTCGGCGAGGAGGTGCGGGGCTTCACCGTCGACGGCTCCGAGGGACTGGACCGCATCCCGGGCGTCGCGGACGACCAGGACCGCCGCTACTACGCGATCACGGTCAAGCCGCAGGTGTTCATCAACCTCGTCCCCGACCATGTGATCTTCCACCGCATGTACCCGGTGGCCGTCGACCGCACGATCGTCGAGTGCGACTGGCTGTATCTGCCGCACGTCGTCGAGAGCGGCAAGGACGTCAGTCGGTCCGTGGAGCTCTTCCACCGCGTCAACCAGCAGGACTTCGACGCCTGCGAGCGCACCCAGCCCGGCATGAGTTCCCGTATGTACGCCAAGGGCGGTGTGCTGGTGCCCAGCGAGCACCACATCGGTGCCTTCCACGACTGGGTGAACGAGCGCCTGGGGCTGTCCCAGGGCTGACCTCAGCCCAGGTAGCCCATGCGGTGGCTGATCTCCTCGGCGCCCTTGACCAGCACCGGGGAGAGCTCGTGCAGCCGCTCCTCGGTGAAGCGGTAGGCGGGGCCGGAGGCGCTGAGCGCGGCGATGACCTCGCCGTCCCGGTTGCGAATCGGGGCGGCCATCGCGTGCAGGCCGACCTCCAGCTCCTCCAGGGTGAAGGCGTAGCCGCGCTCCCGCGCCTCGGCGAGGTTCTTCTCCAGCTTGGTCTTCGCGGTGATGGTGTGCGGCGTGACCTTCTTCAGGCCGGCCTCGGCGAGCAGCGCGGCGCGCTCCTTCGCGGGCAGGTGGGCCAGCAGGATCTTGCCGCTGGAGGTGGCGTGCAGCGGGGTCAGCTGGCCGACCCAGTTGTGCGCGGTGATCGCTCCGGGGCCGCGCACCTGGTACAGGTTGATCGCGTAGTGCTCCTGCATGACGGCGATGTTGACCGTCTCGCCGATCTCCTCGGCGAGCCGCTCGCACACGGGGCGGCCCTGCTGGGTGATGTCGATGCGCCCCGTGACCGCGCCGGCCAGCCGCACGATCCCGAAGCCGAGCCGGTACTTGCCCCGCTCGCCGGCCTGCTCGACCAGACCGCGCGCCTCCAGGGCGCCGAGCAGCCGGAACGCGGTGGACTTGTGGACGTCGATCTCACCGGCGACCTCACTGACGCCCGCCTCGCCACGCTGCGCGAGGATCTCCAGGACGCTGATCGCCCGGTCCACCGACTGCACACCGCCGGCGTGTGAATTCGACGTTTCCGTATCAGTGCTGTAGTTGCTCACAGTGAAACTATACGCGCAGTAAACAACACGACTGCAAGTAACGCACCCGAAACCAAGTCGTTTGAAGTTGCGCGGTTCGCAACCTGGTGCGTATCGCGCTACCGGCGTTAGCATGCCTCGCATATCTACGGCGCGAGCGAGACGAGGCACCATGGCTCCTGTGCAGTACGACTTCGTCATCGTCGGTGGCGGATCCGCCGGCAGCGCACTGGCGAACCGGCTCTCCGCGGACCCGGCCCACCAGGTGCTGGTGCTGGAGGCGGGCCGGTCCGACTACCCGTGGGACGTCTTCATCCACATGCCCGCGGCGCTGACCTACCCGATCGGCAGCCGCTTCTACGACTGGAAGTACGAGTCCGAGCCCGAGCCCCACATGGGCGGCCGGCGCGTCTACCACGCCCGCGGCAAGGTGCTGGGCGGCTCCAGCAGCATCAACGGCATGATCTTCCAGCGCGGCAACCCCATGGACTACGAGCGCTGGGCCGCCGACCCGGGCATGGAGACCTGGGACTACGCGCACTGTCTGCCGTACTTCAAGCGTATGGAGAACTGTCTCGCCGCCGATCCCGACGACGAGTTCCGCGGCCACGACGGCCCGCTGGTGCTCGAACGCGGCCCCGCCACCAACCCCCTCTTCGACGCCTTCCTCAAGGCCACCGAGGAGGCGGGCTACGCGCCGACGGACGACGTCAACGGCTACCGGCAGGAAGGCTTCGCCAAGTTCGACCGCAACGTCCACCGCGGACGCCGGTTGTCGGCCTCGAAGGCGTACCTCAAGCCCGCCCGCAAGCGCCCCAACCTCACCGTCAAGACCCGCGCCTTCGTCACCCGCGTCCTGTTCGAGGGAAAGAAGGCCGTCGGCGTCGAGTACCAGCGCGGCAAGGGGCGCCCCAGCAGGTTCGCGCCAAGGAGGTCATCCTCTGCGGCGGCGCCATCAACTCCCCGCAGCTGCTCCAGCTCTCCGGCGTCGGCAACGCGGCCGAACTGCGCGCCCTCGGCATCGACGTCGTCCACGACCTGCCGGGCGTCGGCGAGAACATGCAGGACCATCTGGAGGTCTACATCCAGTACGCCTGCAAACAGCCCGTCTCCATGCAGCCGTACCTGGCGAAGTGGCGCGCCCCCTTCATCGGGCTCCAGTGGCTCTTCCGTAAGGGCCCCGCTGCCACCAACCACTTCGAGGCCGGCGGCTTCGCGCGCAGCAACGAGGACGTGGACTACCCCAACCTGATGTTCCACTTCCTGCCGATCGCGGTCCGCTACGACGGCTCCGTGCCCGCCGGCGGCCACGGTTACCAGGTGCACGTCGGACCCATGTACTCCGACGCCATCGGCTCGGTGAAGATCAAGAGCAAGGACCCGCGCGAACACCCCGCCCTGCGCTTCAACTACCTCTCCACCGAGCAGGACCGCCGCGAGTGGGTGGAGGCGATCCGGGTGGCCCGCAAGCTCCTCAACCAGCCCGCCCTCGCCCCCTACAACGACGGCGAGATCTCGCCCGGCCCGTCCGTCGAGACGGACGAGGAGATCCTCGCCTGGGTCGCCAAGGACGGCGAGACCGCTCTGCACCCGTCCTGCACCTGCAAGATGGGCCCCTCCTCCGACGAGACGGCCGTCGTCGACCCCCTCAGCATGCGGGTGCACGGCGTGGAGGGACTGCGCGTGGTCGACGCCTCCGTCATGCCGTACGTCACCAACGGCAACATCTACGCCCCGGTCATGATGGTCGCCGAGAAGGCCGCCGACCTGATCCTCGGCAAGGAGCCCGAGGCGCCGTCGAAGGCCGCGTACTACCGCCACCGCGACGCCCAGAAGCAGGCGGGGTAGACGTTGGCCGCCGCAGGACTCAGGGCGCTGCTGGAGAGCGTCCGTTACGAGGTGCTGCCCGCGAAGGCCACCGAGGACAAGGTCCTCACCCATGTCCCGCGCGATGTCGTCGTCACCGTGACGGCGTCGCCGGTCAAGGGCCTGGAACCGACCCTGGGTCTGGCCGGCCGGCTCGCCGCGCACGGCTACCGCGTCGTCCCGCACGTGCCCGCGCGGCTGCTGCGGGACGACGCCCATCTGAAGGATGTCGTCGACCGGCTGGCCGAGGCGGGCGTGGCCGACGTCTTCGTCCCGGCCGGCGACGCCGACCCGCCCGCGGGCGGCTACGACGGGGCGCTGCCGGTGCTGCGCAGGCTCAGCGAGCTGGGCAGCCCGTTCGCCCGCGTCGGCGTCACGGGCTACCCCGAGAGCCATCCGCTCATCCACGACGACGTCACCGTCCAGGCGATGTGGGACAAGCGCGAGCACGCCACGTACATCGTCAGCAACCTCTGCTTCGATCCGAGGGTGTTGGGGGACTGGCTCGTTCGTATACGAGCGCGGAACATCACCCTGCCCGTCCACGTGGGCGTCGCCGGGCCCGTGCAGCGGGCGAAGCTGCTGGCGATGGCCACGAAGATCGGGGTGGGGGAGTCGACGCGGTTTCTGACGAAGCACGCCTCGTGGTTCGTGCGGTTCGCGACGCCCGGCGGATACGCCCCCGAGCGGCTGCTGTCCCGTGCCGAGGCGGCCCTCACCGCGCCCTCGGCCGGGGTGGCCGGCCTGCACCTGTTCACGTTCAACCAGATCGCCGAGACGGAGAAGTGGCGGCGGGCCCTGCTGGACCGGCTCGGCTCCTGAAGCCGTAGGCCGCTGCTTGAGCCGTATACAAAAGAAGGGGGGCGGGGCCGATTCCGGCCCCGCCCCCTCGTCGCGGGTCGCTCAGCGGAAGACCACCGTGCGGTTGTCGTCCACCATCACCCGGCTCTCGCTGTGCCACTTCACCGCGTGCGCGAGCACCTGCGCCTCCACGTCCCGGCCCACCGTGACCAGGTCGCCGGGGTCGAGCGAGTGGTCCACGCGGACCACGTCCTGCTCGATGATCTGGCCCTCGTCGAGATCGCTCGTCACATAGTGCGCCGTCGCGCCGATCAGCTTCACGCCGCGCTGATAGGCCTGGTCGTAGGGCTTGGCACCCTTGAAGCTGGGGAGGAAGGAGTGGTGGATGTTGATGGCCTTGCCCTCCAGCTGCTTGCACAGGTCGTCCGAGAGGATCTGCATGTAGCGGGCCAGCACCACCAGGTCGATGTCCAGGTCCCGGACGAGTTCCAGCAGCCGTGCCTCCGCCTCCGACTTGGTGTCCCGGGTGACCGGGACGTGGTGGAAGGGGATGCCGTAGGTCTCCGCGAGCCCCTCGAAGTCCCGGTGGTTGGAGACGATCGCGGGGATCTCGATGTTGAGGGCGCCGGTGCGCTGCCGGAAGAGCAGGTCGTTGAGGCAGTGCCCGAACTTGGACACCATGATCAGCGTCCGGGTCGGCGTCGACGCGTCGCTGAGCGCCCAGGTGAAGTGGTACGCCTGCGCCACCGGGCCGAACCGGTCACGCAGTTGTTCAAGGCCGGTGTCGGGGTCGGAGACGTCGAAGTGGACCCGCATGAAGAAGCGGCCCTGAAGTCGGTCGTCGAACTGCTGGCTTTCCAGGATGTTTCCGGAGTTCCTGACGAGAAAGCCGCTCACGGCGTGGACCAGCCCGGCGCTGTCGGGACAGGAGACGGTGAGGACGTATTCGCGGCCAGGTTGCGGTCGAGGGGACATCGGGGCCTCCGTCGGTGCGTATTGCACAACACAGTGAGCGATACGCAACATAGTTGGCCGGAAGAGGGCTGCCGGTCAAGAGAGAGGGGTCGATGAGCCCCTTGCGAAATCGTCATCAGCCAACCCCTTGACGGCTGTCTGGACATTCGCCAGGGTGTTCCATCACAAGCAATCGGGTGCACAATGCGCAACGGCTTCCCTGGAAAGGCTCGGCGCGTGGCAGACCTGTACGTGGATGGACAATGGCGGGACGCGGTGGCCGGCGGCCACCGGGAGATCCGCTGCCCCGCAGACGGCACGGTCGTGGCGACCGTCTCGGAGGGAACCCGCCCGGACGCGGAGGCGGCGATCGCCGCGGCCCGCCGCGCCTTCGACGAAGGAACCTGGCCGGGCACCCCCGAGCGGGAGCGTGGCGCGCTGCTGCTGCGCACCGCCGACCTGATCGAACGCGACGCCAAGGAATTCGCCCGCGCCGAGTCGCTGGACACCGGCAAGCGGCTGGTGGAGAGCGAGTACGACATCGCCGACGTCGTCTCCTGCTTCCGCTACTACGGCGGCCTCGGCGGCACCGACACCGGCCGGGTCATCGACACCGGCCGGGACGACGCCGTCAGCCGCGTCGTCTACGAGCCGATCGGCGTCTGCGGACTGATCACCCCGTGGAACTACCCTCTGCTGCAAGCCAGTTGGAAGGTCGCCCCGGCCCTCCTGGCCGGCAACACGATCGTCCTCAAGCCCAGTGAGCTCACCCCCTCCACCTCGGTCCTGCTGCTGCGGGCGCTGGAGGAGGCCGGGCTCCCGGCCGGCGCCGCCAACCTCGTGCTGGGCACCGGCCCCGAGGTGGGCGCCCCGCTCTCCGAGCACCCGGACGTCGACATGGTCTCCTTCACCGGCGGCCTGGAGACCGGCAAGCGCATCATGGCCACGGCCGCGGCGAGCGTGAAGAAGGTGGCCCTCGAACTCGGCGGCAAGAACCCCAACGTCGTGTTCGCCGACGCCGACTTCGAGACGGCCGTGGACTTCGCCCTCACGGCCGTCTTCCTGCACTCGGGCCAGGTCTGCTCGGCCGGCGCCCGGCTGATCGTCGAGGACGCGCTGCACGACCGGTTCGTCGATGAGGTCGTCCGCCGGGCCCGGCTGATCCGGCTCGGCGGCCCCTTCGACGCCGAGGCCGACACCGGGGCGCTGATCTCCGCGCAGCACCGCGACAAGGTCGAGGCCTACGTGGCCGCCGGGATCGCCGAGGGCGCCGTCCTGCGCTGCGGCGGCGAACGCCCCACCGACCCGGCGCTGGCGGCCGGCCACTACTACCCGCCGACCGTCCTCGACGAGTGCCGCCAGGACATGCGGGTGGTGCACGAGGAGTCCTTCGGACCCGTCCTCACCGTGGAGCGCTTCACCGACGAGGACGACGCCGTACGCATCGCCAACGACACCGAGTACGGACTCGCCGGAGCCGTGTGGACGCAGGACGCCGGGAAGGCCCAGCGGGTCGCCCGGCGGCTGCGGCACGGCACGGTGTGGATCAACGACTACCACCCCTATGTGCCGCAAGCGGAATGGGGTGGCTTCGGGCATTCGGGTGTGGGCCGGGAACTGGGACCGACCGGCCTCGCGGAGTACCGAGAGCCCAAACACATCTGGCAGAACATCCGACCCCGGCCGCAGCACTGGTTCCGCGGCTGAACGCCGAAAGAAGGTCGAACGTGACCACACAGACCGAGGTGCCGCAGCGGGGCAGCACCCCTCAGGACTCGGGCGCGACCCCGGTCATCTCCGTGCGCAGGCTGTGGAAGGTGTTCGGACCGAAGGCCGACCAGGTGCCGGACTCCGAGGAACTGTGCGGCCTGACCCGCCGCGAGCTCATGGACCGCACCGGCTGTACCGCCGCCGTGCGCGACGTCCACTTCGACGTCTCGCCCGGCGAGGTCTTCGTCGTCATGGGCCTGTCCGGCTCCGGCAAGTCCACCCTGGTGCGATGTCTCACCCGGCTGATCGAACCCACCGCGGGCGAGATCGTCTTCGAGGGCGAGGACATCCGCCAGGCCGACGCGGCCCGCCTGCGCGACCTGCGCCGCCGCAAGTTCTCCATGGTCTTCCAGCACTTCGGACTGCTGCCCCACCGCCGCGTCGTCGACAACGTGGCCTTCGGACTGGAGATCCGCGGGATGAGCCGGGCCGAACGCACCAAGCGGGCCCAGGAGGTCGTCGAACTCGTCGGCCTCGCCGGCTACGAGAACTCCTACCCCGCCCAGCTCTCCGGCGGCATGCAGCAACGCGTCGGCCTCGCCCGGGCGTTGGCCGGCGACCCGGACGTCCTCTTCTTCGACGAACCGTTCTCCGCGCTCGACCCGCTCATCCGCCGGGACATGCAGAACGAGGTCATCAGGCTGCACCACGAGGTCGGCAAGACCATGGTGTTCATCACCCACGACCTCTCCGAGGCCCTCAAGCTCGGCGACCGCATCCTCATCATGCGCGACGGCAAGATGGTCCAGTGCGGCACCGGCGACGAACTCGTCGGCGCCCCCGCGGACGACTACGTACGGGAGTTCGTGAAGGACGTGCCGCGCGGTGACGTCCTCACCCTGCGCTGGATCATGCGCCCGCCGGCCGACGGCGACGCACTGGACGGCCCCGAGCTCGGTCCGGACGTCGTGGTCAAGGAGGCCACCCGCGCGGTCCTCGCGGCCGACAAGCCGGTCAAGGTCGTCGAGAACGGCAAGCTGCTCGGCATCGTCGGCGACGAGGAGATCCTCGCGGTGGTCGCCGGGCAGGAAGGCGGCCACTGATGACCGTCGCGATCGAGAAACCCGAGAAGACCGAGAGCGTCGCGGAACGGGCCGCTCCCGCGAAGCCCGAGCGCAAGGTCAACCGGTCCATGGTGGTGGCGGCGATCTTCGTCGTCTGGCTGGTCCTGTTCTTCGTGCTGCGTGGCAAGCAGACCCTCGCGCTGGCCGCGGCCGACCTGACCGACCTGCACCGGTGGTTCAACGACGTCAACGACTCGATCGGCGCGAACCGCAACTCCAACCCGCTCTTCCTGTACTTCTTCAACGAGATCCGCCTGGTCATCGACAACCTGGTGACCTTCGTCCAGGAACTGATCTCGCAGCCGGCCGGCGACCGCCCGGTCCCGCAGATCGGCTGGCTCGGGGTCGTCGGCATCGTCGGCTATGTCTCCTGGGCCGTCGGCAACTGGCGGGTGGCGCTCCTCGCGGTGGCCGGCTTCACCTTCCTCGGGCTCCAGGGCCTGTGGCAGGAGAGCATGGACACCCTGGCGCTGACCGCCTCGGCCGTCGTCGTGGCGCTGCTGTTCGCGATCCCGCTGGGCGTGTGGGCGGGGCTGTCCGATCGGTTCAACGCGATCGTGACACCCTTCCTGGACCTCATGCAGACGATGCCGACCTTCGTCTACCTGGCCCCGCTGACGCTGTTCTTCCAGATCGGCCCGGCCTCCGCCACGACCTGCACCCTGATCTACGCGGCCCCGCCGACGATCCGCATCACCGCGCACGCCATCCGCTCCGTACCGGAGACCACGGTCGAGGCCGCCGACTCGCTCGGCGCCACCCGACGGCAGTCCCTCCTGAAGGTCCTGCTGCCGATGTCCAAGCGGACCGTGGTGATGGGCGTCAACCAGACGATCATGGCCGCGCTGGCCATGGTGACCATCGCCGCCCTGATCGACGCGCCCGGCCTCGGCAAGACCGTCGTCCAGGCCCTGCAGTCGCTCGACGTCGGCACCGCCTTCAACGCGGGTCTGGCCATCGTCGTCCTGGCGATCGTGCTGGACCGGGTCACCACCGCCGCGAGCGCGCGCGAGGAGGCGGCCCGCGATTCCGGCAGCCGGTTCCTCGCCTGGCGCCGGCCCCTGCTGGGGGCGGGCGCGGCGGTCACCGCCGTGCTGATCTACATGTCGCACACCTACGTGTGGGCGGCCGAGTTCCCCGGCGAGGGCAGCCTCGGCAGCAACATCGCGAGCGCCGCGGGCGACGCCACCACCTGGGCGCAGGACAACCTCTCGGGTCTCACCAACGGCTTCCGTGACGCGCTCACCAACGGTCTGCTCAACCCGTTCCAGACCCTGCTCACCGACTCCCCGTGGTGGCTCGTCGGCGCCGCCCTCGTCGCGCTCGGCGTCGTCCTCGGCGGCCGGACCGCGGGCCTCACCACCGCGGTCTGCGTAGGCCTGCTGGTCGGCACCGGCCTCTGGTCGGACAGCATGACGACCCTCGCCTCCACGGTCGTCGCCACCGTCCTCGTGATGCTGCTCGGCATCGGCTTCGGGGTCTGGATGGCACGCAGTCAACTGGTGGACCGGCTGCTGCGACCCACCCTCGACGCGGCGCAGGTCATGCCGCCGTTCGTCTACCTCGTGCCGTTCCTCGCGCTGTTCGGCGCCACTCGCTTCACGGCGATCGTCGCGGCCGTCGTCTACGCCGCGCCCGTCGCCATGAAGATCGTCGCGGACGGGGTCCGGAACGTGCCCGCCACCACTGTGGAGGCGGCCACCGCGGCCGGGTGCAACACCTGGCAGATCATCACCAAGGTCCAGCTGCCGATGGCCCGCAGTGCCCTGACCCTCGCCACCAACCAGGGCCTGATCTACGTGCTGTCGATGGTCGTGGTGGGCGGCCTGGTGGGGGCGGGCGCCCTCGGCTACGACGTCGTGGCCGGCTTCTCGCAGGGCCAGCTGTACGGGAAGGGGCTTGCCGCGGGGCTCGCCATCGTCCTTCTCGGAGTCATGTTCGACCGGATCACTCAGGCAGCGGCTCGCCGCGCCGGCGCTTAAGGAGCACCACACCATGGCAAGACACTGGCGGGCCGGCGCTGCCGGCATGGCGATACTCGGCCTCACCCTGACCGCCTGCGGCGGGGCGAAGGTCGGCGACGACAGCGCCGGCGGCTCGGGCGAGTCCGGCAAGTGCGGCACCTTCAACCTCGCGGTCAACCCGTGGGTCGGTTACGAGGCCAACGCGGCGGTCCTCGCCTACGTCGCCGAGAACGACCTCCACTGCAAGGTCAACCAGAAGGACCTCAAGGAGGAGATCGCCTGGCAGGGCTTCGGCACCGGCGAGGTCGACGCCGTCGTGGAGAACTGGGGCCACGACGACCTGAAGAAGAAGTACATCACCGGCCAGAAGACCGCCGTCGAGGCCGGCGCGACCGGCAACGAAGGCCTCATCGGCTGGTACGTGCCGCCGTGGCTGGCCAAGGCGCACCCCGACATCCTCGACTACAAGAACCTCAACAAGTACGCGGCCAACTTCAAGACCTCCGAGTCCGGCGGCAAGGGCCAGCTCCTCGACGGCGACCCGTCGTACGTCACCAACGACGAGGCGCTGGTGAAGAACCTCAAGCTCGACTTCAAGGTGGTGTACGCGGGCAGCGAGACCGCCCTCATCCAGGCCTTCCGCAAGGCGGAGAAGGACAAGGAATGGGTGATCGGCTACTTCTACGAGCCCCAGTGGTTCATGTCCGAGGTGCCGCTGAAGAAGGTCAAGCTCCCCGCGTACACGTCGGGTTGCGACGCGAACGCCGAGAAGGTCGCCTGCGACTACCCCGTGTACAAGCTGGACAAGATCGTCAGCGCGAAGTTCGCCAAGTCCGGCAGCCCCGCCTATGACCTGGTGAAGAACTTCACCTGGACGAACGACGACCAGAACACGGTCGCCAAGTACATCGCGGTGGACAAGATGAAGCCCGAGGCGGCCGCGAAGAAGTGGGTCGAGGCCAACCAGTCGAAGGTCGACGCCTGGATCAAGTGACCCCAGGTCACCAGCCGGTCGAACACGCCCGGTGGGCGGCGCGCACCCCCTGCGCGCCGCCCACCGGGCGTTCCCGTTTCCCGGCCGTTCCCCGACGTCAACGGACCTCTTGACACCCACCTGCACGGCAGGCACATTGAGTTGCGCAACCTGAATCACGTTGCGTCAAAAGCAACTCAAGCGGAGGTGCGGCGATGGCGGGACCCCGAGTGGTGATCATCGGAGCGGGTGTCGTGGGTGCGGCACTCGCGGACGAGATCTCCGCACGCGGCTGGACCGAAGTGACGGTGGTCGACCAGGGCCCGCTGCCCGCCACCGGGGGCTCCTCGTCACACGCCCCGGGCCTGGTCTTCCAGACGAACTCCTCCAAGACCATGACCGAACTGGCCCGCTACACCGTCGAGAAGTTCTGCTCCCTCGACGTCGACGGCAAGCCCTGCTTCCTCCAGGTCGGCGGCCTGGAAGTCGCGACCACCCCCGAGCGCCTGGCGGAACTGCACCGCCGGCACGGCTGGATCACCGCCTGGGGCATCGAGGCCCGGCTGCTGACCGCCGACGAGTGCGTCGAGCAGCACCCGCTGGTCGACCGCGACAAGGTCCTCGGCGGCCTGCTGGTCCCCACCGACGGCCTCGCGAAGGCCGTTCTCGCCGTCGAGGCGCAGATCCGCCGGGCCGCCGAGCGCGGCGTCCGCTTCCTCGCCCGCCACGAGGTCCTCGACGTCCTCAAGGCCGACGGCGAGGTCACCGGCGTCCTCACCGACCAGGGCGAGATCCCGGCCGACATCGTGGTGTGCTGCGCGGGCATCTGGGGCCCGAAGATCGCCCGCATGGCCGGGATGAACCTCCCGCTGACCCCGCTGGCCCACCAGCTCGCCTGGACCGGCCCCGTCCCCGCGCTCGCCGGCCGGACCGAGGAGGCGGTCCGCCCGATCCTGCGCCACCAGGACGCCGACCTCTACTACCGCGAGCGCTATGACGCCATCGGCATCGGCTACTACGGCCACCGCCCCATGCCGATCTCCGCCGACGACATCCGCGCCTTCGACGACAACGCCGAGATGCCCTCGGTCCTGAAGTTCACCGAGGACGACTTCGAGCCCGCCTGGGCCGAGACGCAGTCGCTGCTCCCCTCGACCCGCGAGGCGAAGATCGAGGAGGGCATCAACGGCCTGTTCTCCTTCACCACCGACAACTTCCCGCTCCTCGGCGAGTCCCCGGACGTCAAGGGCTTCTGGGTCGCCGAGGCCGTCTGGGTCACCCACTCCGCGGGCGTCGGCCGCGCGATGGCCGAATGGCTGGTCGACGGCCACTGCTCGTCCTTCGACCTGCACGAGTGCGACGTCAACCGCTTCGAGCCGCACCAGCTCTCCCCGGAGTACGTCCTGGCCCGCGACTGCCGGAACTTCGAGGAGGTCTACGACATCCTCCACCCCCTCCAGCCGTCGGGGGACCCGCGCCCGATCCGCACCAGCCCCTTCCACGCCCGCCAGCAGGAGCACGGCGCCTTCTTCCTGGAGGCCAACGGCTGGGAGCGCCCGCAGTGGTACGAGGCCAACGCGGGCCTCGTCGAGGGCCGCACCATCCCCACCCCCAACGACTGGGCCGCCCGGTTCTGGTCGCCCATCGTCGGCGCCGAGGCGCAAGCCACCCGCGAGACCGTCGCGATGTACGACATGACGGCCCTCAAGCGCCTGGAGGTGAGCGGCCCCGGCGCCGCCGACCTCCTGGAGCGGCTGTGCACCGGCAAGGTCGCCAAGTCCGTCGGCTCGGTGACGTACACCCTGCTCCTCGACCACGACGGCGGCATCCGCAGCGACATCACCGTCGCCCGCCTCGGCCGCGACCTCTTCCAGGTCGGCGCCAACGGCAACCTCGACCTCGACTGGTTCACCCGCCACCTCCCGGCCGACGGCACCGTCCAGGTCCGCGACATCACGCCCGGCACCTGCTGCATCGGCCTGTGGGGCCCGCTCGCCCGCAAGGTCCTCCAGCCCCTGACGGACGAGGACTTCAGCAACGACGGCCTGAAGTACTTCCGCGCCAAGCGCGCCTACATCGGCAGCGTCCCGGTCACCGCCATGCGCCTGTCCTACGTCGGCGAACTCGGCTGGGAGCTCTACACCACCGCCGACCAGGGCCAGAAGCTCTGGGACACCCTGTGGCGGGCGGCGCAGCCCCTCGGCGGCGTCATCGCAGGACGCGGTGCCTTCAACAGCCTCCGCCTGGAGAAGGGTTACCGCTCCTTCGGCACCGACATGACCTACGAGCACGACCCCTACGAGGCCGGCGTCGGCTTCGCCGTCAAGCTCGACAAGGGCGACTTCATCGGCAAGGCCGCCCTGGAACGCCGCAAGTCCGACGTACAGCGCAAGCTCACCTGCCTCACCATCGCCGACCCGCACTCGGTGGTCCTGGGCAAGGAGCCGGTCTACGACGGCGACCGCGCCGTCGGCTACGTCACCAGCGCCGCCTACGGCTACACGATCGGCAAGGGCATCGCCTACGCCTGGCTCCCGACGGAACTCACCACCCCGGGCACGGCCCTGCACATCGGGTACTTCGACCAGCGCGTGGAGGCCACCGTCGCCGAGGAGCCCCTGTTCGACCCGACCATGTCCCGCCTGCGCGGCTGACCGGGGGTAGACGATGACCGCCCAACTCCTCGACGGCAAGGCGACCGCCGCCGCCATCCGCCGCGAACTCACCGAGCGCGTGGCCAAGTTGATCGCCCTCACCGGCCGCGCGCCCGGCCTCGGCACCGTCCTGGTCGGCGACGACCCCGGCAGCCGCGCCTACGTCGGCGGCAAGCACCGCGACTGCGCCCAGGTCGGCATCGCCTCGATCCGCCGCGACCTGCCCGCCGACGCCACCCAGCAGCAGGTCGAGGAGGTCATCGACGAACTCAACGCCGACCCGGCCTGCACCGGCTACATCGTCCAACTCCCGCTCCCCAAGCACCTGGACGCCAACGCGGTACTGGAACGCATGGACCCGGCCAAGGACGCCGACGGCCTGCACTCCGTCAACCTCGGCCGCCTCACCCTCGGCGTGGAGGCCCCGCTGCCGTGCACCCCGCGCGGCATCGTCGAACTCCTGCGCCGCTACGACGTCCCCCTCGCAGGCGCCCGTGTCTGTGTGATCGGCCGCGGCATCACGGTCGGCCGTCCCATCGGCCTGCTGCTGACCCGCCGCTCCGAGAACGCCACCGTCACCCTCTGCCACACCGGCACCAAGGGCCTGGCCTGGCACGTCCGCGAGGCGGACATCGTCATCGCCGCCGCCGGCTCACCCGCCCTGATCACCCCCGACATGCTCCGCCCGGGCGCGACCGTCCTGGACGTCGGCATCACCCGCACCGACCAGGGCCTGGTCGGCGACATCCACCCGGACGCCGCCCGGGTCGCCGGCCGGCTGGCGCCGATGCCGGGCGGGGTGGGCCCCATGACCCGCGCGATGTTGCTCGCCAACGTCGTCGAGGCCGCCGAGAGGAACGCGAACACCGTATGAACCTGTTTCTGTCGCGCCGAGCGGACGGAGCCGTCCGATGAGCCCCCGAACCCCCGGCGCCGAGCTGCCGGAACACCCCGACTGGCTGTGGCGCACGCCCGAGCCCAAGCGGTCGTACGACGTCGTCATCGTCGGCGGCGGCGGCCACGGCCTCGCGACCGCCCACTACCTCGCCAGGAACCACGGCATCACCAACGTGGCCGTCCTGGAGAAGGGCTGGCTCGCGGGCGGCAACATGGCCCGCAACACCACGATCATCCGCTCCAACTACCTGTGGGACGAGAGCGCGGGCATCTACGAGCACGCGCTCAAGCTCTGGGAGGGCCTGGCGGACGAGCTCGACTACCCGATCCTCTTCTCCCAGCGGGGCGTGCTGAACCTCGCCCACAGCCTTCAGGACGTCCGCGACAGCGTGCGCCGCGTGGAGGCGAACCGCCTGAACGGCGTGGACGCGGAGTGGCTCGACGCGGATGGGGTCAACGAAGTCTGCCCGATCGTCAACACCTCCCCGGACGTGCGCTACCCGGTCCTGGGCGGGACGTACCAGCCCCGCGCGGGCATCGCGAAGCACGACCACGTCGCCTGGGGCCTGGCCCGCTCGGCGGACGCGGCCGGCATCGACATCATCCAGAACTGCGAGGTCACGGGTCTGGACGTGGTCGGCAACCGGGTGGTCGGCGTCCAGACGAACCTCGGCCCGATAGCGGCGGGCAAGGTCGCTCTCTGCTCAGCAGGCCACACATCCGTCCTGGCGGCCATGGCGGGCATAGAACTCCCGCTCCAGAGCCACCCGTTGCAGGCACTGGTGTCGGAACTCCTGGAACCCGTCCACCCCACGGTGGTCATGTCCAACGCCGTCCACGTGTACGTGTCCCAGGCCCACAAGGGCGAGTTGGTGATGGGCGCGGGCATCGACGCGTACAACTCCTACACCCAGCGTGGCGCCTTCCACATCATCGAGGAACAGATGGCGGCGGCCCTGGAGCTCTTCCCGGTCTTCGCCCGCGCCCACGTCCTGCGCACCTGGGGCGGCATCGTCGACGTGAGCCCGGACGCCTCACCGATAGTCGGCCTCAGCCCCGTGGACAACCTCTACCTCAACTGCGGCTGGGGGACGGGCGGTTTCAAGGCGACGCCCGGGGTGGGCTGGGTCTACGCACACACGATCGCCCACGACACCCCCCACCCCCTCAACGCCCCCTTCTCGCTCGACCGTTTCACCACCGGCGCGCTCGTCGACGAGCACGGCGCCGCCGCGGTGGCCCACTAAGGGATCCTCAAGGGAGCCGAACGACATGCTGCTGATCCCCTGCCCGTGGTGCGGGCCCCGCGACGAGGCCGAGTTCCACTACGGCGGCCAGGCCCACGTGGCCTACCCGGAGACCCCGTCGTCCCTCACCGACGAGGAATGGGCCCGCTACCTCTTCTTCCGCGACAACCCGAAGGGCCCGTTCGCGGAACGCTGGAGCCACGCGGCGGGCTGCCGCCGCTGGTTCAACGCGATCAGGGACACGTCGACGAACGAGATCCTGACGGTGTACAGGTCAGGAGAAGAACGCCCAGCACCTGTTGACCCCAGGCCCGTCATGCCGGCCCGTCCGGCGTCCGCGGACGAGGCATCGCCGTCCCGAACCCCCACCCGCCCGCAGGGGGCTTCGCCTACTGACGCCGGTGCAGGTTTCTCAGCCCGTCCGGCGCTTGAGGACGAGGCCCCTTCAGGGCCGACGGGGGTCCAGGGGGCGGAGCCCCTTGAGGATGGGACGGGTAGGGGCGGCGGGGGCGAGACAAACCCCTTCCGCCACCCCACCCGAGGCCGCATCACCCGCACCACCCCCCTCACCTTCACCTTCGACGGCACCGAATACCAGGGCTACCAAGGCGACACCCTCGCCTCCGCCCTCCTCGCCAACGGCATCATCCAGACCGGCACCAGCATCAAACTCGGCCGCCCCCGAGGCATCTTCTCCGCCGGCGTCGAAGAACCCAACGCGGTCATCCAGATCGAGGAACCCTTCCCCGAGCCGATGCTCCCCGCGACGACGGTCGAGCTCTACGACGGCCTGGTCGCCACGAGCCTCCCCGGCCAGGGCCGCCTCGCCACCACCCCCGACCCCGCCCGCTACGACGCCGTACACGCCCACTGCGACCTCCTGGTCGTCGGCGCCGGCCCCGCCGGCCTCGCCGCAGCCGCCGCGGCAGCCCGCAGCGGCGCCCGAGTCATCCTCGCCGACGACCAGCCGGAACCCGGCGGCAGCCTCCTCGGCACCGCCGAACACCTCGACTGGGTCAGGGAGACCACCGCCCACCTCGCCACCGCCCCCGAGGTCCGCGTCCTGCCCCGCACCACCGTCTTCGGCTACTACGACGACAACCACCTCCTCGCCGTCGAACGCCGCACCAACCACCTGGGCGCCGCCGCCCCCGCCAACACCGCCCGCGAACGCGTCTGGCGCATCCGCGCCCGCAGGGTCGTCCTCGCCACCGGCGCCCACGAACGCTCCCTGGCCTTCCCGGACAACGACCGCCCCGGCGTGATGCTGGCTTCGTCCGCCCGTACGCACATCAACCGCCACGGCGCCCTCCCTGGCCGCCGCGCGGTCGTCTTCACCACCAACGACAGTGCCTACGCGGCGGCGTTGGACATCAAGGCGGCCGGCATCGAGGTCTCGGCGATCGTCGACACCCGCCCCGAACCGGGGGAGTGGGCGGAGCGCGCCCGCGAGGCCGGCATCGAGGTCCTCCCCGCCCACGCCGTCCTCGGCACGGAGGGCGACCCGCGGATCACCTCCGTGACTGTCGCCCCGTACGGCGAGTCCGCGGGCCAACAACAGTTCGCCGTCGACCTCCTCCTCGTCTCCGGCGGCTGGAACCCGGTCGCGCACCTGTTCAGCCAGTCCGGCGGCAAACTCCGCTACAGCGAGGAACTCGGTTCCTTCGTCCCGGACTCCGGCCGCCAGGCGGTCGAGGTCGCGGGCGCCGCGAGCGGCGTGTCCGACCTGGCCGGGGCCCTCGCCCAGGGCGCCGCCGCGGGCACCCGCGCGATCGAGGCCGAGGGATACCCGGCTGAGGCACCCCGCCTCCCCGCCGTGTCCCCCCAGCCGTCGCCCACCCCGCCCATGCACGTGTACGTCGTCCCGGGTCCCTCGGACGCGGACGTCTCCCGTTTCGTCGACCTCCAGCGCGATGTCACCGTCGCCGACCTGACCCGCGCGACCGGCGCCGGCATGCGCTCGGTGGAGCACACCAAGCGCTACACGACGGCCGGCACCGCCAACGACCAGGGCAAGACGTCCGGCGTCCTGGCCAGTGGCGTCGTCGCCGAACTGCTCGGCGTGGACATCTCGGCGCTCGGCACGACAACCTTCCGTCCGCCCTACACCCCGGTCTCCTTCGCCGCCCTCGCGGGCCGCGACCGGGGCATTCTGAGCGACCCGGTCCGCACGACCGCCCTCCACGACTGGCATGTCGCGCACGGCGCCCTGTTCGAGAACGTCGGCCAATGGAAGCGCCCCTGGTACTACCCCCAGGACGGCGAGGACATGGAGGCCGCCGTCCTGCGCGAGTGCGCCGCGACCCGCGAGAGCGTGGGCTTCATGGACGCCTCCACCCTCGGCAAGATCGACGTCCAGGGCCCGGACGCCGGCGTCTTCCTGGACCTGCTCTACACGAACATGATGAGCACCCTGAAGGTCGGCATGATCCGCTACGGCGTCATGTGCCGCCCGGACGGCATGGTCTTCGACGACGGCACCGTCATCCGCGTCGCCCAGGACCGCTTCCTGGTCACCACGACGACCGGCAACGCCGCGACCGTGCTGGACTGGATGGAGGAGTGGCTCCAGACGGAGTGGCCCGAACTCAAGGTCCACTGCACCTCCGTGACCGAGCAGTGGGCCACGGTCGCCCTGGTCGGCCCGAAGTCCCGCGCGGTCCTCGGCTCGCTCGCGCCCGAACTCGCCGTCGCCAACGACGACTTCCCGTTCATGGCCTGGCGCGAGACGACCGTCGCCGGCGTCGAGGCCCGGGTCTGCCGGATCAGCTTCTCCGGTGAACTCGCCTACGAGATCAACGTGTCGCCGTGGCGGGCGCGCGCCCTCTGGGAGGCGCTGTACGAGGCCGGCGCCCCCTACGGCATCACCCCGTACGGCACCGAGACCATGCACGTCCTGCGCGCCGAGAAGGGCTACCCGATCATCGGCCAGGACACCGACGGCACCGTCACCCCGCAGGACCTCGGCATGAGCTGGGCGGTCTCCAAGAAGAAGCCCGACTTCATCGGCAAGCGCTCCTTCGCCCGCGCCGACACCGTCCGCCCCGACCGCAAGCACCTGGTCGGCCTGCTCCCCGAGGACCCGGCGGCGTTCCTCCCCGAGGGCACCCATCTGGTCGCCGACCGTGTGCTGCCCGCCCCGCCCGTGCCGATGCTCGGCCACGTCACCTCCAGCTACCGCAGCGCCGCCCTCGGCCGGACCTTCGCGCTCGCCCTGATCAAGGGCGGCCGGGACCGCATCGGCGAGCGGCTCTACGCCCCCGTCGGCGACCGGTTGGTCCCGGTGACCGTCGCAAGCCCCGTCCTCTACGACCCCGAGGGAGCCCGCCGCGATGGCTGACACCGCACTCATCAGCCCCCTGGCCCACGCCGCCGGTCGTCTGGCCGCCGCCACCCGCGGCTCCGGCGGCGCCGTCCGACTGGCCGAACTCCCCTTCCTGACCCAGCTGAACGTGCGCTTCGACGCCAAGGGCCCGGCGGCGGAGGCCATCGGGCTGGCGCTGGGCCTCCAACTGCCCCTGCAACCCAACACCGTCGTCCGCGCGGGGGAGTTGACCGCGCTGTGGCTCGGCCCCGACGAATGGCTGTTGGTGGACCGGCCGGGCGGCGAACGGGAGTTGGAGAGCCGGATCAGGGAGGCCGCGGGCGCCGAACCGGTCTCCGTCACCGACGTCTCCGCGCAGCGCACCACGCTTCTGGTCACCGGCCCCCGCGCCGTCGACCTGTTGGCCCACGGCTGCGCCCTGGACCTGCATCCGCGTGCCTTCGGCCCGGGCCGCTGCGCCCAGACCACCCTGGGGCGCACGCAGGTGGTCCTGGTCGCCCGGGACGAACCCCGGGCCGGATTCTGGGTCCTGGTCCGCTCGTCGTTCGCCGGCTATCTGGCGGACTGGCTGCTCGACGCGGCGACGGAATACATCTGAGCTGCTGCTGCCGCTCGGTCGAAGGAGGCCTGCCACGCGCTCAGCCGTCCCGTGCTCATGGGCGCCTCACGCAAGTCGCCCATCCGACGGCTGATCTCGTGGGCTCAGCCCAGACAGCCCATCCGATGGCTGATCTCCCGCGCGCCCTTCACCAACAACGGCGCGAGTTCGTGAACGCGTTCCTCCGTGAAGCGGTACGCCGGCCCCGAGGCGCTGAGGGCGGCCACAACCTCGCCGTCCCGGGCCCGGATCGGGGCGGCCACGGCGTGCAGCCCGACCTCCAACTCCTCCAGCGTCACGGCGTATCCGCGCTCGCGCGCCTGGGCCAGGTCCTCATCCAGCTTTGCCCGGGAGGTGAGTGTGCGCGGCGTCAGCCCCTTCATTCCGGACTTGCCGCTGGACTCCATCAGGTACGCGGTCCCAGGTTCTGCTGGCCCACCTGTCAGAGAAGGAGCGCGATGCCGTGCTGCCGGCGGTTGACCGCGAAGTGCTCCTGCAGGACAGCGATGTTGACGGTCTCGCCGATCTCCTCACTGACCCCCGCCTCGCCGCGCTGGGCGAGGATCTCCAGGACGCTGACAGCACGGTCGACGGACTGCACGCCGGCCGACAGATGTACGACCGCTCCCTTGACAACCCCTGTGCCACACAGAAACCATGTTGCGTATAGCGATCGAGGTTGTGTTATGCGAGACAACACCGGTCAGGAACCCGCATGAGCAGCAGGAGACCGCCGATGACCCTGTTCAACACGCCCCTACACGAGCTCGACCCGGAGATCGCCGCGGCGGTCGACGCCGAGCTGAACCGGCAGCAGTCCACCCTCGAGATGATCGCGTCGGAGAACTTCGCCCCGCTCGCGGTCATGGAGGCGCAGGGCTCGGTCCTGACCAACAAGTACGCCGAGGGCTACCCGGGCCGGCGTTACTACGGCGGCTGTGAGCACGTCGATGTCGCCGAGCAGATCGCCATCGACCGGATCAAGGAGCTGTTCGGCGCCGAGTACGCCAATGTCCAGCCCCACTCCGGTGCCTCGGCCAACCAGGCCGCCCTGTTCGCGCTGGCCTCGCCCGGCGACACGATCCTGGGCCTGGACCTGGCGCACGGCGGCCACCTCACCCACGGCATGCGGCTGAACTTCTCCGGCAAGCAGTTCAACGTGGTCGCCTATCACGTGGACGACGCCGGTCTGGTCGACATGGCCGAGGTGGAGCGCCTGGCCAAGGAGCACCGCCCGAAGGTGATCATCGCCGGGTGGTCGGCGTATCCGCGGCAGCTGGACTTCGCGGAGTTCCGCCGGATCGCCGACGAGGTCGAGGCGTTCCTGTGGGTGGACATGGCGCACTTCGCCGGTCTGGTCGCGGCGGGGCTGCACCCCAACCCCGTGCCGTACGCCGATGTGGTCACCTCCACGACCCACAAGACGCTGGGCGGGCCGCGCGGCGGGATCATCCTGGCGAAGAAGGACTTCGCGAAGAAGCTGAACTCGTCCGTGTTCCCGGGCTTCCAGGGCGGCCCCCTGGAGCATGTGATCGCGGCGAAGGCGGTGTCCTTCAAGGTCGCCGCGAGCGAGGAGTTCAAGGAGCGCCAGCGGCGTACGGTGGAGGGTGCGCGCATCCTCGCCGAGCGTCTGACCGCCGCGGACGCCCGCGAGGCCGGGGTCAACGTGCTCTCCGGTGGCACGGACGTGCATCTGATCCTGGTGGACCTGCGTGAGTCGGAGCTGGACGGGCAGCAGGCCGAGGACCGTCTCCACGAGGTCGGCATCACGGTCAACCGCAACGCCGTCCCCAACGACCCGCGCCCGCCCATGGTGACGTCGGGCCTGCGCATCGGCACCCCGGCGCTGGCCACCCGCGGCTTCACGGCCGAGGACTTCGCCGAGGTCGCGGACGTCATCGCGGCGGCCCTGAAGCCGTCGTACGACGCCGAGGCGCTCAAGGCCCGGGTCAAGGCCCTGGCCGACAAGCACCCGCTGTACGCCGCCCGGTAACCGACCCCCTCCCGCAGGGGCGTGCCCATGACCCGTCGGCACATCCCTCCCGTCCCACGGAGCATGGCGTGGCAATCAGCGTCTTCGACCTGTTCTCCATAGGCATCGGACCGTCCAGTTCGCACACCGTCGGACCCATGCGTGCCGCCGCGCTGTTCGCCGCCCGGCTGAAGACGGACGGCCTGCTCGCCCAGACCGTCGCGGTCCGCGCGGAGCTCTTCGGCTCCCTCGGTGCCACCGGCCACGGTCATGGCACGCCCAAGGCGGTGCTGCTCGGCCTGGAGGGGAACGAGCCGCACACGGTCGACGTCGCCCAGGCCGACCTGGACGTCGAACGCATTCGCGGGACCGGACGCATCCGGCTGCTCGGCGCGGAGATCGGGCCCGCCCACGAGATCGAATTCGACGCCTCGACCCACCTGGTCCTGCACCGGCGGCGATCGCTGCCGTACCACGCCAACGGCATGATCCTCTTCGCGTACGACGCCGACGGGGCGCCGCTGCTGGAGAAGACGTACTACTCGGTGGGCGGCGGCTTCGTCGTCGACGAGGACGCGATCGGCGCCGACCGCATCAAGGTCGACGACACCGTCCTGGCGTACCCGTTCCGCACCGGCGACGAGCTGCTGCGCCTGACGAAGGAGACCGGCCTGTCGATCTCCGCGCTGATGCTGGAGAACGAGAAGGCCTGGCGCACCGAGGACGAGATCCGGTCCGGGCTCCTCGACATCTGGCGGGTCATGCAGGCCTGCGTCGCCCGCGGGCTGGGGCGCGAGGGCATCCTCCCCGGCGGTCTGAAGGTCCGCCGCCGGGCCGCCGCTGCCGCCCGCCAACTGCGCGGCGAGGGCGACCCGTTGGCCCGCGCGATGGAGTGGGTGACGCTCTACGCGATGGCCGTGAACGAGGAGAACGCGGCGGGCGGCCGGGTCGTCACCGCGCCCACCAACGGGGCCGCGGGCATCATCCCGGCCGTTCTGCACTACTTCGTCAACTTCGTGCCGGGAGCCGACGAGGACGGCGTCGTCCGCTTCCTGCTCGCCGCCGGTGCGATCGGCATGCTCTTCAAGGAGAACGCCTCCATCTCCGGCGCCGAGGTCGGCTGCCAGGGCGAGGTCGGCTCGGCCTGCTCGATGGCCGCGGGCGGTCTCGCCGAGGTGCTGGGCGGTTCCCCGGAGCAGGTGGAGAACGCGGCCGAGATCGGCATGGAACACAACCTCGGCCTGACCTGCGACCCGGTCGGCGGCCTGGTCCAGATCCCGTGCATCGAACGCAACGGCATGGCCGCGGTGAAGGCCGTGACCGCCGCGCGGATGGCCCTGCGCGGCGACGGACGGCACCACGTCTCCCTCGACAAGGTCATCAAGACCATGAAGGAGACCGGCGCCGACATGAAGATCAAGTACAAGGAGACCGCCCGCGGCGGCCTCGCCGTCAACGTCATCGAGTGCTGAGGCCGGGGCGTCCGGCATGCCCGGCCCTTCGGTGACCGCTGCCGCGTTGGCTACGGCGGACGTGTACACGTCGGCCCAACGCCAAAGCCAGCGCCCATGCGAGCGCCGGCTCCAGCCCGTGTCCTCAGGGCGGCAGGGCCTGTCACCGCCCGGTCAGCCGGCAACGGCCGACCGGGCGGGAGCATGTTCGGCCCTGCGGCCGTCGACGGCGTGCTCGATCTCGGCGAACACCCGCCCGCTCTTCTCCCCACCCGCACGCCGCGACGGCCGCGAGGTACCGGCGCCCACCACGGCGGGCGCGGACAGCGCGAACCAGACGACCTTTCCGTCGTCGCCCTCCGGGCGCACCCCCCAGCTCTCACTGACGGCGGCCACCATCGCGAGCCCACGTCCACACGTGGCGAGCGAGTCGTCGTCCGTCATGGTGTCCACGGCCGGCAGACGCGGGTCGTGGTCGTGCACCGAGACCGTGAGCCGGTCGAGCAGCAGCTCGATCTCCACGGTGCACATCTTGTCGGGCTGGGCGTGCCGGTGGACGTTGGTGAGCAACTCCGTCACACCGAGCGCAGCTCGGTCTATGAGGGGGTCCAGATGCCAGTAGCGCAACTGCGCAGAGACGATTCTGCGGACCTGGCCGATCCGCGACGGCAGGGCTTGCAGCTCCACCGTGCAGTGCCTGCTTGGGTGACTGATCACGGCTGCGACTCCCCGACTGAAGAGGTCCGGAAGAACACGGAGTTCGGATCGATCCAGCAGGGTGCCTGGTGAAACGGCCGCCTGCTGCCATGCCCGGCGGGCTGGTTCGCAGCGTTATCGCCGGTAAACCCAGAGTGACGTGAGAACAGCGTGGCTCAAGGGGTGAGGTGCCGCAACTCGCGGTGGCTCACCGATTGCGTCCCGCAGCCTTCCGTACCGCCTCGATGAACCGGCGCGCCGCCGGTGGCCCCGGCTCGCCCGGAGCGGGGTCGTGGTCGCCGAGCGTGAGCAGGTACCGCTTGCCGTTGAGGTCGGCGAGCGCCCGGTCGTCGGCGGCGAACCAGGGCTTGGAGGCGCGCACCGCCTGCACCGGCGCGCTGTCGATCTCGCTGCCGTAGCTGGTGAGCAGTTCCAGTCGGCCGTCGCTGATCCGGACCTGACCGGCCCGGGTGAGGGAGCGCAGCCGCTTCCCGATCCGCACGCCCGTGGCCTTGAACTCCGGTTCCGCCATGTCTCCCCGCCCCCTAGTGCGCCCTCGTCGGGCCGGCCCGTGACCGGCTGTCTGCGTGATCCAGTGTGCCCCCCGTGGGGACCCGCGTCCCGTCCGGTGAAGTCTGCCCGCACCAGGCGTCGAGCACCAGTGCGCATGAGGCGCTCGCTCCGGGCGCCCGGAGCACTCGTCCGAATGCGCCCCCGGGGGCGCTGCGAAGCGTGCCCTACAGGGTGGCCTTTGGGGTGCTCAAAGGTGTGTTTATGCAGGTGAGAAGCGTGCGGAAGGTGTTTATGATCGATGGCGTCGACAGCGCGGTCCGCCGTCGACGCCACCTCCTTAGGAGCATCGCTGTGAGCACTCCCCAGCAGTCCCGGACGGGCGAGACCCTCGACACCCTCGACGTCGACCGCAGCGACGCGACCTACCGCGACTGGCTGAAAGAGGCCGTCCGCAAGGTCCAGGCCGACGCCAACCGCTCCGCCGACACGCATCTCCTGCGCTTCCCGCTGCCCGAGCGGTGGGGCATCGACCTCTACCTGAAGGACGAGTCGACCCACCCGACCGGCAGCCTCAAGCACCGACTGGCCCGCTCGCTGTTCCTCTACGGCCTGTGCAATGGCTGGATCAGGCCGGACCGCCCGGTGATCGAGGCGTCCAGCGGTTCGACGGCGGTCTCCGAGGCCTACTTCGCCGGGCTGATCGGGGTGCCCTTCATCGCCGTCATGCCGCGCACGACGAGCGCCGAGAAGATCCGCCTGATCGAGTTCCACGGCGGGCAGTGCCACTTCGTGGACGACTCGCGCAAGATGTACGAGGAGTCGGCCCGCCTCGCGGTCGACACCGGGGGCCACTACATGGACCAGTTCACCTACGCGGAACGGGCCACGGACTGGCGCGGCAACAACAACATCGCCGAATCCGTCTTCCGCCAGCTGGAGTTGGAGCGGTTCCCGGAGCCCGCGTGGATCGTGGCCACGGCCGGCACCGGCGGCACCTCGGCGACCTTCGCCCGGTACGTCCACTACACGCAGCGGGACACCCGCATCTGTGTCGCCGACCCGGAGAACTCCTGTTTCTTCGAGGGCTGGACCACCGGCGATCCGGACGTCACCTGCGACTGCGGCTCGCGTATCGAGGGCATCGGCCGGCCGCGCATGGAGCCGAGCTTCGTGCCCGGTGCCGTCGACCGGATGATGAAGGTCCCGGACGCGGCCAGCGTCGCCGCCGTCCGCGCGCTGGAGAAGGCGATCGGCCGCAAGGCGGGCGGTTCGACCGGGACCGGCCTGTGGAGCGCGCTGAAGATCGTCGCCGAGATGGTGGCCGAGGGACGGCAGGGGAGCGTGGTGACGTTGCTGTGCGACCCGGGCGACCGCTACTTGGACAAGTACTACTCGGACGCGTGGCTCGCCGAGCAGGGCCTGGACATCACGCCGTACAGCGCGGCGATCGACTCACTGCTGGAGACCGGCGTCTGGCCCTGCTGAGGCCTGTTTCGTCAGCCGCCGGTCCAGGGCGGTGGCCGCGTCCCGGAACGCGCGCCCCAGTCCGGGCGCGGCGAGCTTCATGGCGAGGCGGTAGGCGGCGGTGCCGTCCGTGGCGAACGTCCAGCGCACATGGGTGCCGGTGCCCGAGGGGGCGAGCCGCCACTCCTCGACGAGGGTCCGGACGCCGGGCACATTGGCGACGTCCACGCGGTAGGCGTACACCTCCGGCTCCTTGGCCGCGATGATCGTCTCCTGGAAACGCCCGCCGCCCCTGAGGTGTATCTCGCGGGTGGTGCCCTCGCCGGTGGGCCGGGCCAGCGTCACCGCGGCGAACCACTCCGCCCAGCCCGGCACATCATCGGCGAGCGCCCGGAAGACCTGCTCCGGAGGGGCGGACATGTCCCGTGCGAAGACCAGCCGTACGGGTGCCCGCTCGACGAAGTCGAGCCCCACCTCGCGCAGTTGGTGCGCCATGGCCCCACCCTCCTCGTAGTGAACGGAGGGTGTCACCGTAGCTGACGCACCATCAACTGTCTGTACCGGTTCAGGCCTCGCCGGCCACCACCAGCCGCCGCAGATGCTCGGCGACCTCCTCGCGCGCCGCCGTCGGCAGCCCCGCGTCCGTCACCAGCGTGTCGACCTGCTCCAGCGCCGCGAACGAACTCAGGCCCACCGTGCCCCACTTGGTGTGGTCGGCGACCACCACGACCCGGCGCGCCGACTGCACGAGGCGGCGGTTGGTCTCCGCCTCCGCGAGGTTCGGCGTGGACAGACCGGCCTCGACCGATATGCCGTGGACACCGAGGAAGAGCACGTCGAAGTGGAGCGCCGCGATCGCCTGGTCGGCGACCGGGCCCACCAGCGAGTCGGACGGGGTGCGCACACCGCCGGTCAGTACGACCGTCGCCGCGCCCTGCCGTGGGCCCGAGGTGCGCTGCGCCGCGTGGAACACGTCGGCCACGCGCACCGAGTTGGTGACGACCGTCAGATCCGGCACGTCCAGCAGATGATGGGCCAGCGCGTACGTCGTCGTACCGCCCGACAGGGCGATCGCGCTGCCCGGCGCGACCAGTTCGGCCGCCGCGCGCGCGATGTCCTCCTTGGCCGACAGCTCCAGACCCGACTTGGCCTCGAAGCCCGGCTCGTGGGTGCTCGCCTCGACGACCGGCACCGCGCCGCCGTGCACCTTCTCCAGGACGCCCTGCCGGGCCAGCGCGTCGAGATCGCGGCGCACCGTCATGTCCGACACGCCGAGCTTGCGCGTCAGCTCGTTGACCCGGACGCCGCCGCGGCGCCGCACCTCGTCCAGGATGAGGGCGCGCCGCTGCTCCGCGAGGAGGTTCTGATTCTCACTCACGTACGCTCCGGTCCTTTCGCCGCATTCCGTTCGACACGCCCGGCGCACCGGCTCCCACCAGCCCGCGGACGTTCCATCCTCGCACGGGACGGTACGGGTCGCGGCACCGACTGTCACGACGCGCGCATGTCACCTTCACCCCGTCGTCACCCCGTCTGTCACACGGATCGGGGAGATTCCGTGACGAGGGGTGCACGAGCCCGTCCCGGCGGAGATCCTTGAGCCCGCACCGGCACATGCAGACGCCGCGTCACGGGGGTAGAGCGAAACAGTGGAACGTGCGCAGGAACGTGCCTCGACGACCGGCTCCGCCCTGGAGCTGCTGGTCCACGGGGTGGGCGGGACGACGCCCGAGAAGATGCTCGACGATCCGCGGACCGTACGGATCACCGGCGACGACACGGCGGCCGTCTTCCGGCGCGCCGAGGACGTCGACGCCGACACCGGACGACCGGAGGGGCGCGGCGAGGAGCCGGTGCCGGAGGCGTACGTCTGGTGCAATCTGACCTCCGGCAACTCCTCCCGCGCGCTGTGGCTGTTGCTGCTGCCGTTCATGGTGGTCAACCTCGCCCACTGGATGCGCCCGAGCGCCCGCGGCCGCACCCGGACGGTCCGCCTGTACGGGCTGCTGGTGCGACTCGCCGCCCTGACCTTGACGGTGCTGCTGGTCGCGGCGGTCTGCGAGGTCGCCCTCGACCTGACCGCATGGCAGTGCGCGGGCACGCGCGCGTGCGCCGACCGGCACACCTGGCTGGGCTTCCTGTCCCCGACCGTCTCCGACGGCGGCTGGTGGAGCCGCCCCGGCCGCCGCATCGCCGTCGCCGCCCTGCTGCCCGCCGCGCTGACCGGCCTGCTGTGGTACCTGTCCCACCGCACCTGGAACGCATACGAGTCCCAGCAGCCCCTGACCCACCCGGCCGAGCACGACGAGGACACCGCCCGCACCGCCCTCGGCCGCCCCGGTTTCTGGTACGGCCGCCGGCTGGTGGCCCGGCTGCGCGCCGCGCACACCGCCGCGGCCCTGCTCACCGTCGCCGCGGCCGTCGCCTCGGCGCCGGCCGGCTTCGACCGCCGCACGGGCGGGCCAGCCGCGCTCGACACGCTCGGCCGGCTGCTGCTCCTGGCGATCGCCGCCGGCGGGGCGGTCGTCGTCTGGGTGGTGTGCCGCCGAGGCCGCACTGAGCACCGCCTCGACCGGGAGCTCGACGAGCATCTCGTACGACGTCTGCCGCTCGCCGCGCTCGGGCTGCTCCTGCTCACCCTGGTGTACGCGGGCTGGGAGCGGCCGGGGTGGGAGTCGCGGGGGCGGCTGCCGGGCGACGCGACCTTCGGCGGCATCGCCCTGACCCAGGGGCTGATCGTGATCGTCCTGGCCGTCGTCGCCCGGGTCCTGCACCGCACGCACCCCGACCCGCGGGCCGCGATGCGCGGCCTCGGCGGCCCGGCGGTCGCGATGCTGGCCTGCGCGCTCGGCGGGGTGATGTCCGGCGGGGTCTCCCAGCGGGTCGCCGACTGGCTGGACGGCACCGGCGCCTCGATCCCCGGCCCGCCGGTCCTGCTGACCTGGCAGGCCTCCGTCATCCCGGCGCTCCTCGTCGTTCTGGTCGTGCTCGGTGGCTGGCTGGGGCGGCGTGCCTGGCGGCTGCGCCGGGCCGAGCTGACCGCCATCGACACCGACTACCCGGGAGAACCCAAGGACCGGGCCCGCTCCCGCGGCATCGCCACCGCCCGCGCCCTGGCCACCCTCACCGACCGGACCCCGCGCATCCTCGGCGTCACCTCCGCCGTCACCCTGTTCCTGGGCGCGGGCGCGCTGGTCGGCGCGATGACGACGCAGAAGGTGCCGGCCGAGGCGGCGGGAGACTCGTACGCCTTCCTCCAGGGGGCCGCCGACACCTCGCAGGCGCTCGGCTCCTGGCTGATCGGGTTCGGCTTCATACTCTTCGTGACCTGGGGCAGGCGCGCCTACAAGGACCCCTCCGCGCGCCGCACCATCGGCATCCTGTGGGACGTCGGCACCTTCTGGCCGCGCGCCGCCCACCCCTTCGCGCCGCCCTGCTACGCCGAGCGCGCGGTACCCGACCTCACCTGGCGGGTGGCCACCTGGACCCGCGCCACCGGCGGCCGCCTGGTGATCTCCGGGCACTCCCAGGGCAGCGTCCTCGCCGCCGCCGCGGCCTGGCAACTGACCCCCGCCGACCGCCGGCGGGTCGCCCTGCTCACCTACGGCTCACCGCTGGAACGCCTCTACGGCCGCTGGTTCCCCGCCCACTTCGGACCGGCCGCCCTCAGCGCCCTCCACCACGACGTCGCCTGCTGGCGCAATCTGTACCGGCCCACCGACCCGATCGGCGGCCCCATGCGCCTGTCCGGCGACTGCGGCCCCGAGGTCGACCACGAACCCCTCAAGGACCCCCTCGCCTACGGCCGCACCGAGCAACACCCGCTGCCGGCACCGATCCTCGGTCACTCCGACTACCAGGCCGACCCGGCGTTCGCGCAGGAGCGGGCGAAACTGCTGGCGAGGCTGCGACCGGACGTACCGGCGCAGCGGTAGCGCCAGGTCAGGGGAGTTCCGGCAGGTCCTCCGCGAACAGCAGCGTCAGGTCGTCCTTGCTCGGCTCCTCGACCTGGGCGACCCGGCTCGCGTGCCGTTCCACCATCGCCTCGAAGGTCTGCCGGGCGGTGCGGCCGTTGCCGAACGCGGGGCCCTTCGGGATCGCCGTGAAGTACTTCAGCAGGGCCTCCGGCGCACCCGGCGCCAGCCGGTACTCGTGCTCGTCCGCCTGCTGCTCGACGATCCTCAGCAGTTCGTCGGGCGCGTAGTCGCCGAAGGTGATGGTCCGCGAGAAGCGGGACGCCACACCGGGGTTGACCGACAGGAAGCGCTCCATCTCGGCCGTGTAGCCCGCGACGATCACGACGACCGCGTCCCGGTGGTCCTCCATCAGCTTCACGAGCGTGTCGATGGCCTCCTTGCCGAAGTCACGGCCGGAGTCCTCCGGGGACAGCGCGTACGCCTCGTCGATGAACAGCACGCCGCCGCGCGCCTTGTCGAAGGCCTCCTGGGTGCGGATCGCCGTCGAGCCGATGTGCTCGCCGACCAGGTCGACGCGGGACACCTCGACGAGATGACCCTTCTCCAGCACACCGAGGGAGGCGAGGATCTCGCCGTAGAGCCGGGCGACGGTGGTCTTGCCGGTGCCGGGGGAGCCGGTGAAGACCAGATGCCGTTTGACGGACGCCGCCTTGAGGCCCGCCTGCTGCCGGCGGCGGCCGACCTCGATCATGTCGGTGAGCGCCCGCACCTCGCGCTTGACGGACTCCAGGCCCACCAGCGCGTCGAGTTCACCGAGGACGGCCTTCGAGGTGCGCGCAGGCTGCTCCGGCTCGGCGGGGGTGACCAGCGGTTCCTGTTCGGTGGTGCGCTGCCCGGGGATGCTGCCGAGCAGGCCGGGGGACTGGCTCGCCGTCAGCACGGCGGTCTCCACAGCGGCAGGGGGCCGCAGGCCCGCGCTCTCGTCGCTCGTGCAGTCCTCGACGATCGGACCCGTGCCGGAACCGGTGTCGGGCCCCGCGTCCGCGAACTCGTAGCCGCCGCGCGCGCACCGCTCCGTACGGCACTTGCGCAGGGTCGCGCGGCAGCCGTCTATGACGTGGAAGCCGTAGCCGGAGCTGCCCGTGACACGGCAGTTGAGGAAGCTGCCCCGGCCGCCCGCGGAGACGTAGAAGCCGGCCTCGGCGGGGGAGTCGACCGTGCAGCGCTCGATGGTGGGGTCGGCGCCCTTGGTGACGATCACGCCCGTCTGTGTGCCGTCCACCGTGCAGTTGTTGAGGGTGCCGCCGCTGCCGTGGTCGCGGAACCAGGCGCCGGTCGCGGCGTCGCGGATCCGGCAGTCGTCGAGCTGGGCGGTGGCGCCGTCGCTCACCGACACGGCCGTGTTGCGCACCTGGGAGAGGTCGCTGTCGACCACGTCCGCGCGGGAGCCGCGGTCGAGGACGAACAGGGCGTCCGGAACGTCGTGCACCCGGCAGGAGTCCAGCACCGCGGTCGCGCCGTCGCTGACCCACACCGCCGGGTAGTCGCCGGTGCTGTCGAAGATCTCGCACTGGTTGGCGTCCACGCGGGTGCCCGGGTCCCACACCGACAGGCCGTTGCGCCCGAACTGACGCACCGTCGTGCGCGTCAGCGTGAGGACCGAACGCGAGCGCAGGTCCACCGCGTTCTCGGGGATGTCGTGGATGCGGCAGTCGGCCAGGGTCAGCACGGCGTCCGTGTCGAGGGTGACCCCGTCGGCGGTGGTGCGGTGCACATCGCAGTCGGTGAGATGCGCGGTGGCCCGGCCCGTGACCTGGACGCCGCTGCCCCGCACCTCGTAGACCTCGCAACCCACCGCTTCCAGCGCGGAGTTCTCGCCGGTCGCCGAAAGCCCCACCCCCGAGGCGTGGTGCACCCGGCAGCGCTCCAGGCGCGGGTGGCCGCCGCCGCGGACCGCGACACCGGCCTGACCGGCGGCGACGACCTCGCACTCCTCGAACACCCCGCCCCCGCCGTCGAGTACGGCGATGCCGACGCCGGCCGGGTTGTCGACCGTGCAGCGCCGCACCGTCGGGCGGGCGCCGCCGCGCACCTCGATGCCGGCCGCGGACCGGGTGACGATCCGGATGTCCGTCAGCTCCGGGGTGCCCTCCTCGACGAGCAGCGCCGGTGCCGCCGCGTCCTGGCCCTCCACATGCAGGTCCTGCACCACGGCCGAGGCCCGCACGGTGAGCGGCACCCCGTCCAGCGGCGCGATCCGCACCGAACCGGGCGAGCCCTCGGGGCCACGCAGGGTCACCGGCCGCTGCACGACGAGGTTCTCCCGGTAGGTGCCGGGGGCGATGGTGAGGACGTCGCCGTCGGCCGCGGCCTCCAGGGCGGCGGCGAGCGACGCGTACTCACCCGTGCGGCGCCGCCACCGCGATGTGCCGGTGTGCGTCACCTGGACCGTGCCCTGTGCCATGGCGTTGCTGTGCCCCCACCTCGTGGTACGCGGGTCTGGATGCCGAATGCCTCGGCCGGTCCACCGTAGCGTGCGTGCGGGTGGTGGGTTGACCAGAGTGGGAAGGCGGTCAGCTGCCGGTCCCGGTCCTGCCCCAGTCCGGGCCCGCCTTGGCCCAGGCCTGGTCCCAACGGGCGTACCGGCGACGGACCATGCGCCAGACGATCACCCGCCTGCTGCCCTCGACGAGACCGATGCCGAGCAGGGTCGCGCCGACCCCGGCCAGCACCGCGTGCGTGGTGGCGGTCGCGGAGTCCAGGGGGCGGGCCACTATGCGGCCGTGGGCGTCCGTCCATATCGCGAACCGGTCGCCCCGGTGCGGGTGTTTGAGGTTCGCCAGCGCCGGGCCGTGCTGCGCGGTGCCGTCCGGCGCGGTCCAGTCGGCGAGGACGCGGCTGCGCAGATCCCTGCCGGTGGTCGTCTCGGGATCGGCGTCCAGCGGGGAACGGCCCAGCACGCGCGCCACGGTGGCCGTGACCTCATGGCGGGACGTCTGCTGCTGCCGGACGGACTGCTGCAGGGCGTCCTGGGCCACGCCGCCGACGACGGCGCCGACCAGCGGTGTGACGACCAGGATCAGCAGCAGTGCCGCGAGTGCGACCCAGGCCTCGGCGAGGTCGGTCGCACGGCGCAGCGGATTGTGCCGCCAGCGCCAGAGTCCGCTGATCGCTCGCACCGTCCGCACCCCCTTCCCGTTCCGTGATAACTCTCGGGACGGCAGATCACCCGCGGAGCCGGGCGAAGAGAGAGGGAAATCACCCGCGCCGGGCCCTTCTTATGAACTTCTCACACATGCCAACGCCACGCCCCCTGGAGCTAGTTCCCGCGAGCGGTCCTCGAACGGATCTCTTCTACTCCAGGACCGTGACCGGGTCGCCGACGCGGATCACGCCCGGTGTGAGGGGGACGAGGTTCTGCCCGAAGACCAGCTTGCCGCCCAGATGCCGATGGCGGGCGAGTGTGAGCAGGGGCTCCTTGCCGCGCTCGGCGCTGTCCTGGTCGGTGGTGGTCACGACGCAGCGGCCGCAGGTCTTGGCGACGCGGAACTCGACCTCGCCGATCGCGAGGCGCGACCAGTGGTCCTCGGCCCAGGCCTCGGTGCCGGACACGACCGCGTTGGGCCGGAACCGGTTCATCGGCAGCGGTCCCTCGGCCGCGTGATCACCTTGTGCGATCAGGGAGTTGAGGGCGTCCAGGGAGGCGGTCGTGGTGACCAGCAGCGGATAGCCGTCGGCGAAGCTGACGGTCTCGCCCTCGCGCGCGTACTCGGGGTCGACGGGCCGGCGCGTCGCCGGGTCGTCCATGTGCACCAGCCGGACGTCCGCGCCCAGGTAGGCGCTGCACCAGGCGTGCACGGCCGGGTCCTCGGCGGGTACCGCCTCCACCTTGTCCCGGAAGATCTGCATCGGCACGGTGCCGCCCGGGCGCGGCACCGGCACCGTCAGCGGCTCCATGCCGGGTGCGGACAGCCGAACGCCGCCGCCGGGCAGAAGCTCGGCGGCGGCGAGCGCGATGCGCGGTTGCTGGCGTTGCGTGACGACCTTTCCCCCGTCGTCGATCAGCGCCCAGCGCCGGTCTCCGGCCAGACCCCAGGGCTCCACGGCGGCCTCCCGGGGCGCCAGGCCCCGGAACGCCTTGACCGGATGTACGTGAATCGACTGCAGTTGCGCATTCCCCATGGACCCATCGTGCCAGCAGGCACGGACAGTCCCGGGGTCGGCTCAGTAGCCGCGGTACTGCTGGTTGTTGTACGGCTCCTGGTACGGCGCCGGAGCGGGCCGGGGAGCCGCGGGGCGCATCGCCTCGTAGCCCATGCCCTGGTTCATGGGACGCGGCTGCTGTTGCTGCGGCCCGGGGTAACCGCGAGGCGCGGACGCCTGCTGCGGGATGTAGGCGGCGGGCGCCTGCTGCAGCGGCGAGGGCTGCTGCGCCTGCGGGTAGCCGTAGGAGGGCTGGGACGGTCCCGCCGGGAGGGCGGGCAGCGCGGACGGCAGCGCGGGCAGATTGCTGCTGCTCGGCATGGCGTACTCGGCCGGGACCCGGATCGGGGCGATCTGCGGGGTGCCCCGCTCGGCCACGAGCGAGTCATAGATCGGAGTGTCCGGGAAGGAGGCGGAGTAGTAGCCGCCGCCATAAGTGGAGCGGGGGGAGGTCATGGCACATAAGTTAAGCCCACGATGTGCTGGTTGGGGAGACCGATAAGAGGGTTGTTTTCCGTGTCGGCCGTGACCTGGGATCCCCAATGCGAGCGAACTCGGCAAAAAGGGACTGCGACCTGCGTTCGGATCCTGTAAAGGCCGAGTTCCGGGCGGGTTACCGGCGGTTGGAGAACGATCTTTCTGTGCGCGCCATGGGAGTTCGCTGTCACGGGGAATAGGTTGACCCTGTAGAGAACCAATGGGCTGCCGGGACATGCCTGGCGCGGTGTCACGTGATGGGGGCGGACATGTCAATGCCGAAGGGATCCAATACTCCGGTGCCGGCCACGGCGCTGCGGGTGGAATTGGGCTGGAGCACCGGGCCGGGGGTGCCCGACGCCGACGCGTCGGCGCTGCTCCTGGTCGGCGGCAAGGTGCGCTCCGACGGCGACTTCGTCTTCTACAACCAGCCCGTGCACTCCTCCGGCGCGGTCCGGCACGAGGGCAAGCGCAACGCCGGCGGTCAGGTGACCGACAGCCTGCTCGTCGACCTCGCGCGCGTGGAGCCCGCGGTCGAGACGATCGTGCTGGCCGCCTCCGCCGACGGCGGTGCGTTCGGACAGGTGCCGGGTCTGCACATCGAGGTCAAGGACGCCGCCCAGGGGACCTCCGTCGCCCGCTTCGACAGCACCGGCGCGACCGTCGAAACGGCCTTCGTGCTGGGCGAGTTCTACCGCCGTCAGGGCGCCTGGAAGTTCCGTGCCGTCGGCCAGGGCTACAGCCGCGGACTCGAAGGGCTGGCCACCGACTTCGGCATCACGGTGGACGAACCCCAGCAGGCCGCCGCCGCCGCGGCGCCGCCCGCACCCGCCGTGGCGCCCCCGGTCACCGCACCCCCGCCCATGCCCCCGGTGACCATGCCGCCGCCGCCCGCCGCACCGCCGGTGGCCCCTCCGGCAGCCGCGGCCCAGCCGGTCCGTCTGACGAAGGTCACGCTCACCAAGGCGTCCCCCTCGGTCTCGCTGACCAAGCAGGGCGGCACCTCCGGCGCGATGCGCGTCAACCTCAACTGGGAGGTGCGCAAGCAGTTCTCGGGGTGGGCCGGGAAGCTCGGCCGCCCGGTCGCCATGCACAACGACCTCGACCTCGACCTGTGCGCCCTGTACGAGCTCACCGACGGCAGCAAGGGCGTCGTCCAGGCCCTCGGCAACGCCTTCGGCTCCCTGCACCAGCCGCCGTTCATCCACCTCGACGGCGACGACCGCACCGGCGCCGTGGCGAGCGGCGAGAACCTCACGATCAACCTCGACCACAAGCAGCTCTTCCGCCGCATCCTGGTCTTCGTCACCATCTACGAGGGCGCGCGCTCCTTCGCCGACCTGCACGCCACCGTGACCCTCCAGCCGCAGTACGGCGCCCCGATCGACTTCTCGCTCGACGAGTGCACCGTCCCCTCGACGGTGTGCGCGCTCGCCCTCATCACCAACACCGGCTCCGACCTCGTCGTCCAGCGCGAGGCCCGCTATCTGGTGCCCGAGCGCGGCGTGAGCCCGCAGCGGACCGTCGACTACGCCTACGGCTGGGGCATGAACTGGACCCCCGGCCGCAAATAGCCCCCGCTCACCCCTCCTCGGGGACGGTGTCCGGACGTGCGTAGGTGCGGCCCTTCCAGGCCGCACCGCGCCCCCGGTAGTGCTGCACCGCGGAGTCGACCGTCATCAGCAGATAGAGGAACGCCGTGAACGGCAGCAGCGGAGCGAGCCACAGCGGCTGCCGGTAGTAGCGGAGCATCGGCACATACGTCCCCGTCATCAGCAGCCACGCCGCACCGCCGAGGACGGCCACCATCGCATCGCCCGCCACGAGCCCCGCGACCAGCGCCACGGGCGGCACCAGATAGACCAGGGCCAGCCCCGCCACCGTGCCGGTCAGCAGCAGGAGGCTGTGCCGCAGCTGCGCGTAGGCACTGCGCGACACCATGCGCCACAGGTCGTGCAGCCGGGGATACGGCCGGACGCTGTCCACCCGCTCGGCCAGTCCCAGCCAGATGTGACCCCCCGCGCCCTTGACCGCCCGCGCCAGTGCCACGTCGTCGATGACGGCGTGCCGGATCGCGTCCGGGATCCGCGCCCGCTCGGCGGCGTCGGCGCGCAGCAGCACACAGCCGCCCGCCGCGGCCGCCGTACGCGATCCCCTCTTCCCGATCCGGCGGAACGGGTACAGCTGGGCGAAGAAGTAGACGAAGGCCGGCACGACCAGGCGCTCCCAGGTGCTCTCCACCCGGAGCCGCGCCATCTGGGAGACGACGTCGAACCCGCCGGCGCGCGCCGCCGCGACCAGACCGCGCAGGCTGTCGGGGGCGTGCGCGATGTCGGCGTCCGTCAGGAGCAGGTACTCGGGGTCACGCGCGCGTGCCAGGCCGATGCCGTGGCGCACCGCCCAGAGCTTGCCGGTCCAGCCCGCGGGCGGTTCGCCCGGCGAGCTGACCGTCAGCGGCAGCCCGCCGTGCCGCCGGGACAGCTCCCGGGCGAGTTCTCCCGTGCCGTCCGTGCTGCCGTCGTCGACGAGGAAGATCTCGGCTCGTCCCGGATAGTCCTGGGCGAGCAGTGACGGCAGGCTCGCGGGCAGCACCTCGGCCTCGTCGCGCGCGGGCACGACGACACCGACCGACGGCCAGCCGTCCGGTTCCCGCCGTACGGGAAGTCTGACGTCCGTGCGCCAGAAGAAGCCCTGGCAGAGCAACAGCCACAGCCAGGCGGCGAGGGAGACGGCGGCGGTCCACGCGATGGCGCTCACGGGCGCAGTCTGCCCCACGGGACCGGCCGCCAAGGGCTCATCGTCTATCGTGGCCGGGTGAAGATCGCGCTCATGGACTCCGGACTCGGCCTCCTCCCCGCCGCCGCCGCGGTACGCCGGCTGCGGCCCGACGCGGATCTCGTCCTGTCCTGGGACCCCGACGGCATGCCGTGGGGACCGCGCACCCCCGAGGACATCACCGAGCGGGCCCTGGCCGTCGCCGCGGCCGCCGCCGAGCACGCGCCCGATGTCCTGATCGTCGCCTGCAACACCGCGTCCGTGCACTCCCTGCCCGCCCTGCGCGCCCGCTTCGAGCCGGACCTGCCGATCATCGGCACCGTCCCGGCGATCAAGCCGGCCGCGGCCGGGGGCGGCCACGTCGCCATCTGGGCGACCCCCGCCACGACCGGGAGCGCCTACCAGCGCGGCCTGATCGAGCAGTTCGCCGCCGGCGTGGACGTCACCGAGGTGCCCTGCCCCGGGCTCGCGGACGCCGTGCACCACGCCGACGAGGCGGCCGTCGACGTCGCGGTCGCCGCCGCGGCCGCGCTCACGCCCGAGGACGTCACGACCGTCGTCCTCGGCTGCACCAACTACGAACTCGTCGCCGAACGCATCCGGGCGGCCGTCCAGAAGCCCGGCCGCCCGCCGCTGATCCTGCACGGCACGGCCGGAGCCGTGGCGGCCCAGGCCCTGCGCCGCGTCGGCGCGGCCCCCGCACCGGACGCCGCGGCCCAGGGCACGCTCACCGTCCTGCTCAGCGGACGCCAGGAAGCCCTGCCGGAGACCGCCCTGACGTACGAAGAAGGAAGGTTCCTCCAGGCGGTCACCCCCGCTCGGTGAACCGGGGCGGCGAACGGCCCTGTCCAAACCGGTCACTCTCCGCGACGCGCTACCAGCGCGGCGAAACCTGAGTAACCTCATAGGCATGAGGGACCACCCCCACGGCGAGAACGTGCCGCATCCCCCTGTCTGGACCGGTCGGGCCACCAACCGGTTCCAGTGGCTGCTGGCGCTCGTCGGCGCCGCGTGCCTGGCGCTCGGCATCGAGCTGGCCGTCGACTCGGCCTGGACCTCCGGCATCGCCCCGCTCGCGATGGCCGTCGTCGGCTGCATCGCGGCCGGGCTGCTGGTCCTGTTCGGCACGCTCGCGTTCGTGCACGTCGCCCTGAAGGTCGACGAGGAGTCCCTGGAGGTGCGCTGCGGCCACATCGGCCTGCCGCGCCGCCGCATCCCCCTGTCGTCGGTGGCCGGCGCCGAGGTCGACCCGCATGTCACCCCGCGGCACTGGGGCGGCTGGGGCTACCGCTGGCGGCCCGAGAAGGGCACCGCCGTCGTCGTCCGCCGCGGTGAGGGCGTCCGGCTGAGCCTGTGGGACGGACACACGTTCACGATCACCGTGGACGACGCCGAGGCCGCCGTCCAGATCATCCGGGACCGGCTGCGGTCGCGGACGCCCGGTGCGGCGCACTGAGGTCACGGAGTCAGTCGGTCACCCGCGGGGCGTACCTCCGCCGCCGGCGGCGGTGACTCGTCCGTGAGCGGACGGGCCGTGGCCAGTCCCGCCAGCAGTCCGGCGCCCACCGACACCGTCGTGAAGCTGAGGGCGTTGCCCACCGAGGCGATCGCCGCGAGTACCGTCAGCGCCGCCCCGGCGGTGAGCACGACCGGTGTCGGGCGCCGCGAGCGCCACAGCGTGTAGAGCATCCAGCAGAACACCCCGGCCAGCAGGAGCACGCCGACGACGCCCTGTTCCGCCGCCTGTTGCAGCGGTGCAGAGTGCGGCTTGCCGTCGGAGAGCAGGGTGCGGGTCGCGGTGGTGCTGAGTTCACCGAAACGGCCGGGGCCCACGCCCAGCGCGGCGTCGTGGTGCGCCAGGTGCAGGGCGTCGTGCCACAGGTCGATCCGCTGCTGGGTCAACTGGCCCTCCAGCGACACAGTGAGCCCCTCCGGCAGCGCCTTCCCGGCGACCGCCCAGGGCAGCGCCGTGGTGAGAGCCGCCGTCAGGGCCAGTCCGGCGAAGCCCGCGCCCCGGTGACCGCGCATCCGGCCGGCGGCGAGCGAGGCCAGCAGCACCGCGGCGCTCGCCGCGCAGCCGCCGACCGAGCCGAGCACCCCGGCCGTCACGACGATCCCGGCGGCGGCGCCGCGCAGGCCGAGCCGCCAGGCCGGGGTACGCGCGGCCCACGCGGCGCAGCACGCCGCACCCGTGGACAGGGTCAGCACCGCCGCGGTGCCGCCCGCGTGACCGAGCGGCGCGACGATCTCCGGCCCTGGGGACAGCCGTGGAGTGGCCACCACCAGGCCGACCCCGGTCGTCGCCGCAGCACACAGCGCCCCCACCGGCAGGAGCGCACCGCAGATCCGGCCCGCCGCGTACCCGGCGGCCACCGCGAGGACCGCCAGCAGCACGCCCTCGGGACGGCCGTCGTGCACGGCCGCGGTCACCAGGGCCCACACGGCGCAGGCCCCGAGCACCACGACACCCGCAGCGTCAGAAACGTTTCGTCTGTCGCCGTCCTCTCCAGGATCGGACGCAGACGTCATCTCCGTGGATCTCACCAGACCCCCCGAACCGGTCTCCCCACGACCTGTGCCGGGCCCGCTCGTACGGTCGCCTGACCGGCCGTACGCCGTCGCACCGCCGCCTGACCGGCCGCACGACAAAGGCTCCGGCACACCGTAACCGCTGATGGACGGTTTGTGGACGAGTTGTGCAGGACGGATGTGGTACGGGTCGGCGGAGTGGGGCGACGGCCGTGCTGCCATGTGGACCGCGCTGTCGGTGCCCAGGTCACCCGCCGTACACTCCCGGAGTGACCGTCACCGCAACATCCGTGGACGAGTCGGACCAGGCTCAGCCGCTCGCCGCCGCCCCGCGCGGGGCCCGCCTCGTGCGCTTCGTCCCGGCCCTCGCCGCCGCGCTCTCCGGAGTGCTCCTCTACGTCAGCTTCCCGCCCCGCACCTTGTGGTGGCTCGCGCTTCCCGCCTTCGCCGTCTTCGGCTGGGTGCTGCGCGGTCGCAGCTGGAAGGCGGGCCTGGGCCTCGGCTACCTCTTCGGCCTCGGCTTCCTGCTGCCGCTGCTGGTGTGGACCGGCGTGGAGGTCGGCCCCGGGCCGTGGATCGCGCTGGTGGCGATCGAGGCGATCTTCGTCGCGCTGGTCGGCGCGGGCATCGCCACGGTGTCGAAGCTGCCCGGCGCGCCGCTGTGGTCGGCGGCCCTGTGGATCGCCGGCGAGGCGGCACGCGCGCGTGTGCCGTTCAACGGCTTCCCCTGGGGCAAGATCGCCTTCGGCCAGGCCGACGGCGTGTTCCTGCCGCTGGCCGCGGTGGGCGGCACCCCGGTGCTCGGCTTCGCGGTCGTCCTGTGCGGTTTCGGACTCTACGACGTCGTCCGCGTCGCCGTCGCCAAGCGCCGCGGCCAGGACATACGCCGGTCGGCGGCCGTGGTCGCCCTGCTGAGCCTCGTCGTCCCCGTCCTCGGGGCGCTGGCCGCCCGCCCGCTGGTCAGCGACAAGGCCGAGAACGGCACCGTGACCGTCGCTCTCATCCAGGGCAACGTGCCCCGCGCGGGCCTCGACTTCAGCGCCCAGCGGCGCGCCGTCCTCGACTACCACGCGCGGGAGACCTTGCGACTGGCCGCGAAGGTGAAGGCCGGCAAGGTGCCCCAGCCCGACTTCGTGCTGTGGCCGGAGAACTCCGACGACGTCGACCCGTTCGCCAACTCCGACGCGTACGCCGTCATCGAGGGTGCCGCCAAGGCGATGGGCGTGCCGATCTCGGTCGGCGGTGTCGTCGAGCGCGACGGCAAGCTCTACAACGAGCAGATCCTGTGGGACCCGGTGAAGGGCCCGACCGACACCTACGACAAGCGGCAGATCCAGCCCTTCGGCGAATATCTCCCGCTGCGCTCGCTCGTCGGCGCGATCAACAGCGAGTGGACCTCGATGGTCCGCCAGGACTTCAGCCGCGGCACCAAGCCGGGCGTGTTCACCATGGCGGGCGCCAAGGTCGGCCTGGTCACCTGCTACGAGGCGGCCTTCGACTGGGCCGTGCGCTCCGAGGTCACCGACGGCGCCCAGCTGATCTCCGTGCCCAGCAACAACGCCACCTTCGACCGCAGCGAGATGACCTACCAGCAGCTCGCCATGTCCCGCGTCCGCGCCGTCGAGCACAGCCGGACCGTGACCGTGCCGGTCACCAGCGGCGTCAGCGCGATCATCATGCCGGACGGGCGGATCACCCAGAAGACCGGCATGTTCGTCGCCGACTCCCTCGTGCAGAAGGTCCCGCTGCGCTCCTCCGAGACCCCGGCCACCAAGCTCGGCACCCTGCCCGAGCTGCTGCTGGTCCTGGTCGCCGCGGGCGGCCTGGCCTGGGCGATCTCGGCGCGCGTGCGCAACAGGCGGGTAGAGGTCGCCGGTTAGGGTCGGGGCATGGCTACTCCCGACTTCATCCGTGATCTCCGTGCCTCCGTCGGTCATCAGCTGCTCTGGCTTCCCGGAGTCGCCGCCGTCGTCTTCGACGACGAGGGCAGAGTGCTGCTGAACCGGCGCTCCGACACCCGTCGGTGGGCGCTGATCGGCGGTATCCCGGAGCCGGGGGAGCAGCCCGCAGCCTGCGCGGTGCGCGAGGTGTTCGAGGAGACGGCGGTGCGCTGCGTCGCCGAGCGGATCGTCCTCGTCCAGGCGCTGGAGCCGATCACCTATCCCAACGGTGACCTCTGCCAGTACATGGACATCACCGTGCGCTGCCGGGCCGTCGACGGCGAGGCCAAGGTCAACGACGACGAGTCGCTTGAGGTGGGCTGGTTCGACGTGGACGCCCTGCCCGAGCTGAACGAGTTCGGGAAGTTCCGCATCAAGCAGGCCCTGGCGGACGCACCCACATGGTTCGACCCCACTGGATCCGCCTGAAGTATGGGCTGCGGCCACATGGGGTGAGGTGCGGCGGCTGCCTAGGGTCGTGTCATGACAGCTGCTCGCGCCCTCCCGGCCCCCTACGCCCCCACGCTCGACCTCGGCGGCCGCACCGCCCTCGTCACCGGCGCCGCCGGCGGCATCGGGCGCGCCTGCGTGCTGCGGCTCGCTGCGGCCGGCGCGAAGGTGAGAGCGGTGGACCGGGACGCCGCGGGGCTGGAGGAGCTCGTCGACGCGGCCAGCGGCCTCGCGGGCGCCGTCGAACCGCACGTCCTCGACCTCACCGACCTGGACGCCGCCGAACTCGCCGCCGCCGGGACCGACGTCCTGGTCAACAACGCCGGGCTGCAACTGGTACGCCCCATCGAGGAGTTCCCGCCCGACGTCTTCCACACGGTGCTCACCGTGATGCTGGAGGCCCCGTTCCGGCTGGTGCGGGGCGCCCTGCCGCACATGTACGGGCAGGGCTGGGGCCGTATCGTCAACATCTCCTCGGTGCACGGACTGCGCGCCTCCGCCTACAAGTCGGCGTACGTGGCCGCCAAGCACGGCCTGGAGGGCCTGTCCAAGACGGCCGCCCTGGAAGGCGCCCCGCACGGCGTCACCTCCAACTGCGTGAACCCCGCCTATGTGCGCACCCCGCTGGTCGAGAAGCAGCTCGCCGACCAGGCGCGGGCGCACGGCATCCCCGAGGAGCGCGTCCTGACCGAGGTGCTCCTCCAGGACAGCGCGGTCAAGCGGCTCATCGAGCCGGCGGAGGTCGCCGACGCCGTCGCGTATCTGTGCGGCCCGCAGGCCTCGTTCGTGACCGGCACGTCCCTGGTGCTGGACGGGGGCTGGACGGCGCATTGAGCCGTGGGCCCTCCAGGGTTTTCCACAGGGCTGACGAGGTGAGCGTGCGATGAGGAATCCTGTGAGCATGTCCCGCGATCACGTGCAGTCCGCCGAACGCCCGACCGGCAGCGCCGAGGCCCCGTTCCTCGAACTGCTGGCCCGGGGCGCGTCCGCCGACGCCTACGAGCAGCCGGTGCTGCTCGCCCGCGCCGAGGGACACCCCGCCGAGCGGATCACCGCGCTCGAGGAGGCCAAGCTGGTCGCGCTGCGCGTGCGCTCGGAGCTGGAGGGCAGGCGCCGCCGCGAGGCCGAGCTGTCCGCGCTCTTCGAGACCGCGCACGACCTGGCGGGACTGCGCGACCTGGACGCCGTCCTGCGGGCGATCGTGCAGCGCGCCCGGTCGCTGCTCAACACGGACGTCGCCTACCTCAGCCTCAACGACCCGGCCCAGGGCGACACCTACATGCGGGTCACCGAGGGCTCCGTCGCCGCCCGCTTCCAGCAACTGCGGCTCGGCATGGGGGAGGGGCTCGGCGGCCTCGTCGCCCAGACCTCCCGCCCCTACGTCACCGACGACTACTTCAAGGACGACCGCTTCCAGCACACCCGCACCATCGACGCCGGAGTGCGGGACGAAGGCCTGGTCGCGATCCTCGGCGTGCCCCTGACGCTGGGGGACCACGTCATCGGGGTGCTGTTCGCCGCCGACCGGCGTGCCCGGGTCTTCGAGCGGGAGCAGATCGCATTGCTCGGCTCCTTCGCTGCGCTGGCCGCGGCCGCCATCGACACCGCGAACCTCCTCACCGAGACCCGCTCGGCCCTCGCCGACCTGGAGCGCGCCAACGAGATCATCCGCGACCGCAGCGGAGTCATCGAGCGCGCCTCCGACGTCCACGACCGGCTCGCCGAACTCGTGCTGCGCGGCGGCGGGGTGCACGACGTGGCGGCGGCCGTCGCCGAGGTCCTGCACGGCACGGTCGAGTTCCTGGACGCCGAGGCCGCACCGGCCGACGCCCTGGAGGCCTCCCGCGCCGAAGGACACGCGGTACGCCATCGCGACGACTGGGTCGCGGCCGTCGCAGCCGGCGGAGAACTCCTCGGCGCGCTCGTCCTGCACGGCCACCCCGGACTCGACCCCGTCGACCAGCGCACCCTGGAGCGCGCGGCGATGGTCACCTCGCTGCTCCTGCTCGCCAGGCGCTCCGCCGCCGAGGCCGAACAACGCGTCCGAGGCGAGCTCCTCGACGACCTCCTCGACGCCCGCGACCGCGACCCCCGCCTGCTGCGCGAGCGCGCCTCCCGCCTGCACGCCGACCTCGACGCCACCCACGTGGTCCTCGCCGCCCGCCTCGACGGCACCACCGCCGACGCCGAGCAGGAGGCCGACGCCCGCAGACGCCTGTGGTCCGCCGCCTCCCACCTCGCCGCCACCCGGCACGGCCTGGCCGCCGCCCGCGACGGCGGCACCGTCCTGCTGCTTCCCCTGAAACCCGGCGACACCGCGACCGCCTTGGCCCGCCGCACCGCCCGCCACCTCGGCACGGCCGTCCACGAGGCGGTCACCGTCGGCGCCTCCGCCCCCGTCGAGGACCTGGCCAGCCGCCCGGACACCGTGACCGCCGCCTACGAGGAGGGCCGGCGCTGCCTCGACGCGCTGCGGCTCCTCGGCCGCACCGGTGATGGAGCGGCCGCCGAGGACTTCGGGTTCCTGGGCCTGCTGCTGGCCGGAGACCGCGACATCACCGGCTTCGTCGACCGCACGATCGGCCAGGTCGTCTCGTACGACGAACGACGCGGCACGGATCTGCTGCGCACCCTCGACGCCTACTTCGCCTGCGGCATGAGCCCGGCCCGTACGAAAGACGAGCTGCACGTCCATGTGAACACCGTCGCCCAGCGCCTGGAGCGCATCGGCCGTCTCCTGGGCGACGACTGGCAGAGCCCCGCCCGCGCGCTGGAGATCCAGCTCGCGCTGCGGCTGCACATACTCTCCGCACCCGCACCGCACTGACCCCCGTACGCGAGGCGCGTACGGGGGCCGGTGGGCGGGTGATCAGACGGTCCGGGCGTCCGCCGTCGCCGTCGTCACGGATTCCGCGTCGGCCGTGGACTCCACGTCGGCCAGGTCCCGGTTGCGGGTCTCCTTGGCCACGCCCACCGCGATGAGCGTCAGCACCGCCGCGGCGATGACGTACAGGGCGATCGGCGTGGAGCTGTCGTAGTCCTCCAGCAGCGCGGTGGCGATGAGGGGCGCCGGGGCGCCCGCCGCGACCGAGGCGAACTGGGCGCCGATCGAGGCGCCCGAGTAGCGCATCCGGGTCGCGAACATCTCGGCGAAGAAGGCGGCTTGGGGTGCGTACATCGCACCGTGCAGCACCAGACCGACGGTGATGGCGAGGATCAGGTTGCCGAAGTCGCCGGTGTCGATGAGGGAGAAGAACGGGAACATCCACAGGCCGATGCCGGCCGCGCCGAGCAGATACACCGGACGCCGGCCGATGCGGTCCGACAGCGCGCCCCACAGCGGGATCACCGCGAAGTGCACCGCCGAGGCGATCAGGACCGCGTTGAGGGCGGTCTGCTTGGAGACGTCCGCGGCGGTGGTGGCGTAGACGAGGATGAAGGCGGTGATGACGTAGTAGCTGATGTTCTCGGCCATGCGCGCGCCCATCGCGACCAGGACGTCGCGCCAGTGGTGGCGCAGCACGGAGACGAGGGGCAGCTTCTCCGCGGCGGTGTCCTGCTCGGCCTTGCGGGCCTCGGCCTGCGCCAACGCCTGCTTGAAGACAGGCGATTCATCGACAGAGAGACGAATCCACAGACCGACCATCACCAGGACGCCGGAGAGCAGGAACGGTATCCGCCAGCCCCAGCTGGTGAAGGCGCTGTCCGAGAGGACCGCCGTGAGCAGGGACAGCACACCGGTGGCCAGGAGCTGGCCCGCGGGTGCGCCGGTCTGCGGCCAGGAGGCCCAGAATCCGCGCCGCCTGGCGTCGCCGTGCTCGGACACCAGCAGGACGGCCCCGCCCCACTCGCCGCCGAGCGCGAAGCCCTGGACCAGGCGCAACGCGGTCAGCAGCACGGGAGCGGCCGAGCCGACCGTCGCGTGCGTGGGCAGCAGACCGATCGCGAAGGTCGCCCCGCCCATCAGCAGCAGGCTCAGCACCAGCAGCTTCTTGCGGCCGAGACGGTCGCCGTAGTGCCCGAAGACGAGGGCACCGAGCGGGCGGGCGGCGAAACCGACGGCGTACGTGAGGAACGACAGCAGGGTGCCGACCAGGGGGTCGGAGTCCGGGAAGAACAGCTTGTTGAAGACGAGGGCGGCGGCGGAGCCGTAGAGGAAGAAGTCGTACCACTCGATGGTCGTGCCGATGAGGCTGGCGGCGACGATGCGCTTCAGGTTGCCCGGTGTGGTGGGCGTGGGTGGAGCGGATGCTGCGGAGGCCATGAGCGCCACTTCCTCGTGTGCTGTGGGGACGGGTACGTGTCGCACACCGTAGGAACACGCAGGTCAGGCGCACATGTGGCGGGACAACATAGTTCGGGGCACGGCTATGCGTCAGACCACCATGCTCGGGTGTGGAAACGCCGCGTCTACAGCGGGGCAGGGGACGACGCGCTCGCGATCAACAGCCGTGGCTCTCCCTTGCCGTTCGCGGGGACGCTCCACAGGTCGGTGCTGCCGACCTTGCCCTCGGTGGGCAGGGCGTAGGCGACGGTGTCGTCGTCGAGCCAGGTGGCCTGGTCGTCGACGCTGTGGCGTTCGGCGAGCGGGGTCGCGCGCAAGGTGCGCAGATCGAGGACGTATTCGCGCCAAAGGTCGGTACGGGAGAGCACCCGCTTCTTGAAGGCGACCCGGGTTCCGTCGGGGGAGAGGGAGGGGCACTCCACGTTCTCGACGAGCGTGGTCACCGACTTCGCCGAGAGCGAGCCCCGCACCAGATACGTCTTGTCGGCGGTGTTCAAGGTGGCGTAGAAGGTGTCGTCGTCGGAGGCGAAGGTGACGCCCCAGAAGTTGACGTCCGCCGCCTTGTACGGCTTCCCGTCCAGGGTGATCGAGAAGGTCTCCAGGCTGGGGATCAGCTTCATCGTGCGGGTGTCGAGGAGCGAGGTGCGGGTGGAGAAGAAGGCGGACGCGTACGACTCGCCGGACACGAACACCGTCCAGGCGACGAAGCGGCCGCTCGGCGAGACCCGGGCCCGGCTCGGGATGCCCGCGAGCGGGAAGGTCCGTACGGTGCGCAGTTCGGCGTCCAGGAGAAGGGCGCGGTTGCTCTGCTTGAGGACGCCGGTGTCGGACTGGAGGCAGATGCCCGTGCCCGCCGCGGCGTAGAAGCGGGCGCACTTCAGGTCGGACGCGGTCCGGCCGGCGCCGGGGTCGGCGGACGGTACCGAGGCGACGGCCGTGCGGTGCGGGCCAGCGGCCGCGTTGACGAACGTCAGGAGGTTCTTGCGGTCGAGCGTCAGCTTCCCGGAGCTGACGGCGGGTCCGCCGGCCTGCGGCCGGTTGGCCTCGTCGGCGCGGTCGGCGGCGTGCAGGACCAGGCCGGTCGCCAGACCCGCGAGCAGGACGACCGCCGCGACGAGGATGAGCAGGCGGCGGCGGAGCGAAGTCATGGGGTTCCTTGGGGCGGTTGTCGGTTCTGTGCTGGTGCCGGTGGGCGGTGCGCCGGTCATCGTGGCTCGCCGGGCGGTCGTAGTACCACGACGGTGCCGGTGGGCGGTGCGCCGGTCATCGTGGCCCGCCGGACGGTCGTAGCACCACGCCCGCGACCGCCGCGCAGCACAGCAGGCCGATCGCCGAGCCCGCGAGTGCCGTGCCGTCGCCCCACACGGTCCAGGCGGCGCCGAAGGCGAGCGAGCAGCAGAACCGGGCCAGCGCCTGGCTGGTGCCGACGATGGCGAGGCCGCTGGCGCGCAGATGCTCGGGCACGACCCCGGCCAGCGCGGCCGGCAGGACCCCGTCGGTGGCCGCGTAGAACGAGCCGTGCAGGGCGAGGACGGCGGGGACCAGCAGCGGGGTGTCCGGCGCCCACAGCAGCAGGGCGTACGCGGTGAGCAGGCCGACGTGGCCGGCGAGGAACACCGTGCGCCGCCCGATCCGGTCGGCCAGCGCGCCGAGCGGCACGGCCAGCAGCAGGAACACCACCGCCGTGCCCAGGGGCAGCAGCGTGAACCACTCCTCGCCGACTCCCGCCCGGCGCTGCAGCAGCAGATAGACGAACGCGTCGCTGACGGTGGTCAGACCGAGCAGCGCGGCACAGCCCGCCAGCGCCCGCAGCCGGGGCAGCCGCAGCAGGGCGAGGGCCTCTGCGACCCGGACCGGCGGCCTCGGCTCGGCCCCGGCACCGTCTTGCGTGTCGCGCCGCTTGCCGGGCACGAACAGCAGGAGGACGATCACGCCGAGCACAGCGACGCACGCGCTCACGCCGAACACGGCGTCGTAGCCGTCGGCCGCGGCGCGCAGGATGAAGAAGGCGGCCAGCGGTCCGAGCATCGCGCCGGTGGTGTCCATCGCCCGGTGCACACCGAAGGCCCGGCCCTGCCGCTCGACCGGTGTCGACAGGGAGATCATCGCGTCGCGCGGGGCGGTGCGCAGCCCCTTGCCGGTGCGGTCCAGGGCCAGGACGGTGCCGAGGGCGCCGATGCTGCCGGCGAGCAGGAGCAGCGGCTTGCACAGCGCGGACAGGCCGTAGCCGAGCCCGGCCAGCAGCTTGTGGTTGCGGATCCGGTCGGCGAGGTGGCCGCCGGTGAGCTGGACCAGGGCGCTGACGCCGTTGTAGACGCCGTCGAGGGCGCCGAAGCCCAGCGGGCTGAAGCCGAGCGTGGTGACGAGGTAGAGCGGGAGGACGGCGGTGACCATCTCCGAGGAGACGTCGGTGATCAGGCTGACCGTGCCCAGCACGAGCACGACCGGGGCGACCCGGGGCCCCGGGCCGCGTCTTCGGCCCGGAGTGGTGTCCGCCTCCGGCGTGGCGGAACGGTCGGTGAGGTACATGAGCTGAACTCCAGGTGCGGTGCTACACGAGCTGAACTCCAGGTGCGGTGCGATCAGTTCTGCCGACTGCTGTCGTCCCGCAGCCAGGTGTCGAAGTCCCTTGCCCGGATGGCCTTTTGGGCTTGCCGCCGGGCCACGACCGCCGCCGCGGCGAAGACGACGACACTCGTGATCAGCGTCGGCTCCCTGCGGAGCACGGCCTTGAGGTCAGCCGTGCTGGTGCGGGCCGAGGCCTCCTCCGGCCCGCGCTGCTCCTCGACCTGTGCCGTGGAGACCATGGCCCGGATCCGCCGTTTGATCAAGTCCCGCCAGGTGCGCGGCGGATGGACCACGACCCGCGCCCCGGCGACCACGCGCCGCTCCTCGGCGGTGAACGCCAGGGACGCCGCCAGGTCGTCCGCCATCAGCGGGGGCAGCGCGGCGATCCGGGCGTGCCCCTCCTTGGAGACCGCGATGACACCTCTCCCGAACAGGCCCTCGCGCACCGCCGGGAGGCGCTGCCACACCCGGTAGTAGGCGCGCACCCGCCAGGCGCAGCCGGCCAGCGGGAGATGACGTTCGGGGGCGGTGGCAAGGATGCCCGAGGCGCCGTCGGCCAGGGGCTCGGCGAGGGCGCGTACGTCCGCGCCCGTGAGGACGACGTCGGCGTCCACGTAGATCCGGGGGAAGCCGAGCGCGTGCTCGTCGCCCGCGCGCAGCGCCGCGTGCTTGGAGGGGACCGGGATCTCCACCACCGTTACGCGCGGGCCGCGTTCGGATGCGATTCGGGCTGTGTCGTCGGTGCAGCCGTTGCACACGACGACGATGTCGGCCCGGCCGTCCGCGGGGTCGTCCAGCAGCGAATCGAGGAGCCGGCCGATGACGCGCTCCTCGTTGTGAGCCGGTATCACGATGCTCGTCACCTGGGCAGTATGGCGTTGGTGTCGCGATTGCGATGTGTGTTTCGTCCAACTGTTCCCGTGACTGTGGTCAATGCTCTAGATTGAGAGCCGCCAGGCTGGTGAGGGAGGGGATTTGCCTCTGAAGGCATGCCAAGGCTCAGCCTCGGTAACCGGATGGGAAACTCTCATTGACCAACTTGCAAAGGGCGTGGGGCGGTTGGGGAACCGTCGCAGGCCTTCTTGATTGCTTCTTGGCTCTGCTTTCTTGATTCCGGTGCCGCCGTGTGGAGGAGACACGACGGCACTGATCCAGCCCTGCCGCGGACGTGCGACGGTATGTCCTGATCTCTTGCGGCCAGGGGTAGCTGCGCCTGTGGTGGGGGGCCATGACCATTGAGGTCACGCATGAGCACTTGGATGCGGAACTTAGACGTCCGGTCGCTCGACGAAGACCCTGGGACCGTAAGTACCGGACCGTTCTGCTGGTCGCGGACGGCCTCGCGGCCGTTGCCGCGGCGTTGGTGATCCACGGAGCCTACGGCCGCTGGGCGGTGGCCCTCGTGCTGCCTCCGACCTGGATCCTGGCGATGCTCGCCCATCGCACCTACGACCGCGGTGCCCTGGGGCAGGGCACCGAGGAGTACCGCAGGGTGCTGCGCGGAGCCGTCGCGCTGCCGGCGCTGGCCGCCGCCGCGTACTGGCTGTTCACGCATGATGCGGCCCTTCTCCATGACATGACCATGGCCGCGGTACCCGCTGTCCTGATCGCCCTGCCGGTCCGGCACCTGCTGCGCCGTGGACTGCTCAGGCGCTGGGCCCGCGGCCGGGACCGCAGCTCGACCCTTCTGGTCGGGCCCTCGCGCGGCATCCTGGAGCTGGTCGGCGTGCTGCGCCGCGGCGGCGCACAGGCGCTTCAGCTGGCGGGAGTGTGCCTGACCGATCCCGAGAACGCCCCGGACATCCGCGCGCTGGGGATACCCGTCCTCGGCGGCGTCGACGACATGAACGACGTCGTGCGGGCCATGGGCGTCAACGCCATGGTGGTGCTCCCGGCGCCCGAGCTGGACGCCTTCGTCCTGCGCCGGATGTCCTGGGCGGCGGCCGCGCAGGGCGTCGACTTCCTGCTGGCCCCGACGCTGGCCGACGTGTCCGCCGCCCGGCTCACGGTCCGGCCCACCAACGGTGTGCCGCTGGTGCGGATCCAGGCGCCGAACCTCTCCCGGTTCTCCCGGCTGCCCAAGGAACTGCTGGATCGTTCCCTCGCCGCTGTGCTGCTGCTTCTCCTGGCACTGCCCATGCTGGCCGTCGCGCTGGTCGTACGGCTGGACAGCTCCGGCCCCGCGCTCTTCCGCCAGCAGCGGGTGGGCCGGTACGGCGACCACTTCACCATGTTCAAGTTCCGGACGATGCGGCCCGATTCGGAGGCCCTCAAGGCGGAACTGGCGCACCTCAACGAGAACAGCGACGGGCTGCTGTTCAAGGTGAAGCAGGACCCGCGCGTCACCCGCGTCGGCGCGTTCCTGCGCCGCAGCTCGCTCGACGAACTGCCCCAGCTGCTCAACGTGGTGCGCGGCCACATGTCGCTCGTCGGCCCCCGGCCCCCGCTGCCGGCGGAGGTCGAGGAGTACACCGCGGACATCAAACGGCGCCTGCTCGTCAAGCCGGGACTCACCGGGCTGTGGCAGGTCAGCGGCCGCTCCGACCTGCCCTGGGACGAGGCCGTACGGCTCGATCTCGGATACGTGGACAACTGGTCGATGGGCCTCGACCTGACCATCCTCCTGCGCACCGGGTCCGTGGTGGTGCGCGGAACGGGGGCCTACTGATGAGCCGGGACCTAACGGAGAACCGCGACCTACCGAAGAACCGAGGAAAGAGGAGCGCTGTGACGCAGGAGCCGATGGGGGTCGCGGTCGTCGGGGCCGGTTACTGGGGTCCCAACCTCGTCCGCAACTTCCAGGCCAGCGAGCGGTTCAGGCTGCGCTGGCTGTGCGACCTCGACGTGGACCGCGCCCAGCGGGTCCTCGGCGGCTACTCCACCGTCCAGGCCACCGCCGACTACGCGGCCGTCCTCGCCGACCCCGACGTGGCCGCCGTCGCCGTGGCCACGCCCGCCGGCACCCACCTCGACATCGCGCTGGCCGCCCTGCGCGCCGGAAAGCACGTCCTCGTCGAGAAGCCGCTCGCGGCGACCTACGCCGACGGGATGCGCCTGGTGACCGAGGCGGAGGACCGCGGCCTCACCCTGATGTGCGACCACACCTACTGCTACACGCCCGCCGTGGGCCGGATCAGGGACATGGTCCACTCCGGCGAACTCGGCGAGATCCACTTCGTCGACTCCGTGCGCATCAACCTCGGGCTGGTCCAGAAGGACATCGACGTCATGTGGGACCTGGCCCCGCACGACCTGTCGATCCTGGACTTCATCCTCCCCGCGGGCGTCGAACCGGTCGCCGTCGCCGCCCACGGGGCCGACCCGATCGGCGCCGGTCAGGCCTGCGTCGCCTATCTGACGCTCACGCTCAACACCGGCGCCATCGCCCACGTGCACGTCAACTGGCTCTCCCCGACCAAGGTGCGCACCACCATGGTCGGCGGCGCCAAGCGCACCCTCGTCTGGGACGACCTCAACCCCCTGCAGCGGGTGGCCGTCTACGACCGGGGCGTGGATCTGGCCTCGCCGCAGGAGATCGGCGCGGACGAACGCCGGGACATGCTCGTCTCCTACCGCTCCGGCGACATGGTCGCGCCCGCCCTCGGCGAGAAGGAGGCGCTGCGCGGCATGGTCGACGAGTTCGGCGACGCCATCCGCGAGCGCCGGGCGCCGCTGACCGACGGCCGCGCGGGCCTGCGCGTGCTGGACATCCTCGAAGCCGCCTCCCGCAGCCTCGAGTTCAAGGGCGCGGTCGTCGGCCTGCGCGCCGGGCGTTGAACGACATCACCACACGTGAGAGGGCACAGCAGTTGAGCAGCGTTCGTGGCAAGAAGATCCTGGTCACCGGGGGAGCCGGCACCATCGGCTCCAACCTCGTCGACCTCCTCGCCGAAGGCGGCGCCCGCGAGATCGTCGTACTCGACAACTTCGTGCGCGGACGGCGCGCCAACCTCGCGCAGGCCCTGCCGAGCGGGGTGGTGGAGGTCGTCGAGGGCGACGTGCGCGACATCGACACCGTGAAGAAGGTGACGGAGGGCGCCGACCTGGTGTTCCACCTCGCAGCGATCCGTATCACCCAGTGCGCGGAGGAGCCGCGGCTCGCCAACGAGGTGCTGGTCGACGGGACGTTCAACGTCCTGGAGGCGGCGGCCGCGGCGGGCGTGTCCAAGGTGATCGCCTCGTCCTCGGCGTCCGTCTACGGCATGGCCGAGGAGTTCCCGACGACCGAGCGGCACCACCCGTACAACAACGACACCTTCTACGGCGCCGCGAAGGCCTTCAACGAGGGCATGCTGCGCAGTTTTCACGCCATGTACGACCTGGACTACGTGGCGCTGCGCTACTTCAACGTCTACGGCCCCCGGATGGACATCCACGGCCTGTACACCGAGGTCCTCATCCGCTGGATGGAGCGCATCGAGGCGGGCGAGCCGCCGCTGATCCTCGGCGACGGCACGCAGACCATGGACTTCGTCGACGTCCGCGACATCGCGAGGGCCAATGTGCTGGCCGCCGAGTCGGACATCACCGACGAGGTCTTCAACGTGGCGAGCGGCACGGAGACGTCGCTGAAGGAACTCGCCGAGGGCCTGCTGGAGGCCATGGGGGCGACGGGACTTGAGCCGGTGCACGGTCCCGCCCGCGCCGTGAACGGCGTCAGCCGCCGCCTCGCCGACACCTCCCGGGCGGCCGAACGCCTTGGGTTCACGGCACAGATCGACCTGCGCACGGGCCTGAAGGACCTGGTCGAATGGTGGCGCGCGGAGCGGGAGGCCGCCAAGTGAGCACCGACCGCATCCCGGTGATGATCCCGTGGCTCGGCGAGGAGGAGGCCCAGGCCGCCTCCGACGCCGTGCTGTCGGGATGGGTCGCCCAGGGCCCGCGCGTCGCCGCCTTCGAGAAGGCCTTCGCGGAACGGGTCGGCGCCGAGCACGGCATCGCCGTCAGCTCCTGCACCACCGCCCTGCACCTGTCCCTCGTCGCCCTGGACCTCGGCCCCGGCGACGAGGTCGTGGTGCCCTCGCTGTCGTTCATCGCCACCGCCAACGCCGTACGGTACGTCGGCGCCGAGCCGGTGTTCGCCGACGTCGACCTCGCCACCGGCAACCTGACCCCGGCCACCGTGGACGCGGTACGGACGCCAAGGACCAAGGCGGTGCTGGCCGTTCACCAAGGCGGCGTCCCCGCCGACGTGGCCGCCCTGCGGTCCGCCTGCGCCGACTGGGACCTGCCCCTGGTCGAGGACGCGGCCTGCGCGATCGGTTCCACGGTCGGCGGCAAGCCGGTCGGACACGGGGCGCTGCTCGCCGCCTGGTCCTTCCACCCCCGCAAGCTCGTCACCACCGGCGAGGGCGGCATGCTCACCACCGACGACGCCGAGTGGGCCGCCCGGCTGCGTCGGCTGCGCGAGCACGGCATGAACGCCTCGGCGGCCGAGCGCCACGCCAGCAACAAGCCCGTGCTGGAGAACTACCTGGAGGTCGGCTTCAACTACCGGATGACCGACGTCCAGGCCGCGATCGGCATGGTCCAGCTCGGCAAGCTCGACGCGATGATCGCCCGCCGTCGTGAACTGGCCGCCCGATACGACGCGTTGCTGCGGGACGTCCCCGGCCTCACCGTCGTACGCGATCCCGCGCACGGGCAGTCCAACTTCCAGTCGTACTGGGTGCTGCTGGACGTGGACTTCCCCGTCGGCCGGGACGACCTGCTCGGCGCGCTCGCCGACGCCGGGGTCTCCGCCCGGCGCGGGATCATGGCCGCGCACCTCGAACCGGCCTACGCCGACCACCCGCACGCCCCGCTGCCCGTCACCGAGCGGATCACCCGCGACTCGCTGATCCTGCCGCTGTTCCACACGATGACCGAGGCCCAGCAGGACCGGGTGGTCACCGCGCTGCGCGAACAGGCGGGTGGATGACCGGACTTGTGATCGTCGGCGCCGGTGGCTTCGCCCGGGAGACCGCACAGGCGGTGCGGGACGCGGGCGAGTTCGAGCTGCTCGGACACCTCGACGACAACCCCGCCCTGCACGGCACCGAGGTGGACGGCGTACCCGTGCTGGGCGGTGGCGACCTGGTGCACGACCTGCCCGACGTCCGGGTCGTGGTGTGCGTCGGCAACCCGCGGGACTACGCGGCCCGCGCCCGGCTGATCCGCCGGTTCGGCCTGCCCGAGGAGCGGTACGCCACCGTCGTCCACCCGACGGCCGTGGTGTCCGGCACCTCGGTGATCGGTCCCGGCTCGGTGCTGCTCGCGCACTGTGTGCTGACCGCCGCGGTGCGGGTCGGCGCGCATGTCTCGGTGATGCCGCACGTCGTCCTCACCCACGACGACGTGATCGAGGACTACGCGACGCTCACCGCGGGCGTCCGGCTGGGTGGGGGAGTACGGCTGGAGCGGGGCGCCTATGTCGGCTCCGGCGTCCTGGTCAGGGAAGGCACCACGATCGGCGCCTGGTCGCAGATCGGCATGGGCAGCAGCGTGCTCGGCGACGTTCCGCCGGGCGAGGTCTGGGTGGGGAGCCCGGCGCGGCGGCTGCGCGAGGCGGGCGCCGCGGCGCTGGCAGAACTTGTGACGCGAACTATGGGGGGACCGGCCACGTGAACAACCACATTCCGCTCGTGGACCTGAAGGCGGCCCACGAAGAGGTCGCCGAGGAGGTGCGGGCCGGCTTCGAACGGATCCTCGCCCGCACCGCGTTCATCGGCGGCGACGAAGTACGCGAGTTCGAGCGGGAGTACGCCGACTTCGGCCGGGTCGGACACGTCGTGGGCGTCGCCAACGGCACCGACGCCGTCGAACTCGCCCTGCGCGCAAGCGGAGTACGGCCCGGCGACGAGGTCGTCGTGCCCGCCAACACCTTCATCGCCACGGCCGGTGCCGTCGCCAGGATCGGCGCCCGCCCCGTCCTCGCGGACTGCCTGCCCGACAGTCATCTCCTCGATCCCCAGGCCGCGTTGGCCGCCGTCGGCCCGGCGACCCGAGCGGTCGTGCCGGTGCACCTGTACGGCCAGATGGCCGAGGTGAACGCGCTCCGGAGCCAACTGCCCGACCGTGTCACAGTCGTGGAGGACGCCGCCCAGTGCCAGGGCGCCACCCGCGACGGCCGTACCCCCGGCAGCGGCGGCATCGCGGCCACCAGCTTCTACCCCGGCAAGAACCTGGGCGCCTACGGCGACGCGGGTGCCGTCCTCACCGACGACGAAACGGCCGCCGACCTGGTGCGGGCCATCGCCAACCACGGCGGCGTCGCCAAGTACCGCCACGACGTACCCGGGTTCAACAGCCGCCTCGACGGACTCCAGGCCGTCGTCCTGCGCGCCAAGCTCAAGCGGCTCGCGGACGGCAACGCGGCCCGGCGGGCGGCGGCGGCCCGCTACGACGAACTGCTCACCCAACTCGCCGACGCCGGCCGCATCCTGCGCCCGGTGACGACACCCGGCAACGCCCATGTCTGGCACCTGTACGTCGTCCAGGTCACCGACGCCGACCGCGACGCCCTCGTCGGCAAGCTCAACGCCGAGGGCATCGGTGCCGGGGTGCACTATCCCGCCCCCGTGCACCTCACTCCGGCGTACGCCCACCTCGGTCACGAGCGCGGCGACTTCCCCCACGCCGAGAAGGCAGCGGACCGCATCCTGTCGCTGCCGCTGTTCCCGCAGATCACCCCCGACCAGCAGCAGCGCGTCGTCGAGACGCTCACCGACGCGCTCGCCGGCTGACTGGTCCCCGCTCCGCCCCGACCGCACGGGTCGGCCTTGCACAGCACCGCTGAGAGGTACACATGAACAGATGGAGCAGACGGATCCGGGGCGTGCGCCTCGCCGTCGCAGCAGCAGTCATATGGGCGGTGCTCCCACAGGCCGGAACCGCCCAGGCCGCCGCCGATCCGTGCGGATCGGGCTCGAATCCGATCGTCTGCGAGAACTCCAAGACGGGCAGCCCGTCGACGGACTGGTACTCGCCCAACTCCTACGGTGACATCAAGGGGTTCACCACCAAGGAGAGCGTCCAGGCGGGGGACACCGTCCAGTTCAAGATCCAGTCGAAGACCTCGTACCGCATCGAGATCTACCGGCTCGGCTGGTACGGCGGTGACGGCGCCCGCCTGATGTCCACGGCGGCGCAGGCGGCGACGACCTATCCCGCCAACTACACGTCCAACCCGGCGAGTTGCACCAAGAAGGCCGGCACCGGTCTGGTCGACTGCGGCAACTGGCCCGTGACGGCGAGCTGGACCGTGCCCAGCGACGCCGTGTCCGGCCTGTACATCGCGAACCTGACGCAGACCGACGGCGACGGTCTGATGCCCTACCCGTTCGTGGTCCGCAAGGACTCCAGCACCTCCGACATCGTCGTGCAGACCAGCGACCAGACCTGGCAGGCCTACAACGACTACGGCGGCCAGGACCTGTACGGCGGCGCCGGACCCGCGCCCGACGGCCGTGCCTACGAGGTCAGTTACAACCGCCCGCTGGACATCGGCGGCGACAACGGCATCTACGGCTCCGAGTACATGATGCTGGCCTGGCTGGAGCGCAACGGCTACGACGTCAGCTATCTGTCCGGCGTGGACGTGTCGACCCGCGGTGAGACCCTGCTGAAGAACCACAAGGTGTACCTGTCCTCCGGACATGACGAGTACTGGACGCAGGACCAGTACTCCAAGGTCCTCGCCGCCCGCAAGGCCGGTGTGCAGCAGGCCTTCTTCAGCGGCAACGAGGTCTTCTGGAAGACCCGCCTCACCCCGAGCATCGACGGCGCGAACACCGCCAACCGCACCCTGGTCTGCTACAAGATGACCAAGATGGCGCAGAACAACGGCGTCGCCGACCCCAGCGGCCAGTGGACCGGCACCTGGATGGACCCGACCAGCACCCAGTACGGGCAGTCCTACCAGCCGCCGAACATCCTCACCGGCTCCATGTTCACGGTGAACGGCTACCGCGCCGACGCCATCACCGTCCCCGGCTCCTACGGGAAGAACCGGCTGTGGCGCAACACCTCCATCGCCAACCTGACGTCCAGTCAGACGGCGACCTTCCCGGAGGGCACCCTCGGCTACGAGTGGGACAGCGACCTCGACAACGCCACCCGACCCGCCGGGGCCATCGACCTGTCGTCCACGACCGTGGACATCAACGACGGCAAGCTGCGCATGGACTGGGGCAACACCTACGGCAACGGCACCGCGAAGCACAGCCTCGTCGCCTTCCGTGACCAGGACTCCGGCGCCCTGGTCTTCGGGGCGGGGACCGTGCAGTGGTCGTGGGGCCTGACGAACCTGCCGACGTACGACCCGGCGGACCAGGTCGTCACCGAGGACGCCCGCATGCAGCAGGCGACCGTGAACCTCCTCGCGGACATGGGCGTCCAGCCGCTGACGCGGCAGAGCAACCTCGTCGCCGCCACCAAGTCCACCGACACCACCGGCCCCGCCATCACCGTCACGAGCCCGGCCTCCGGGGTCACCGTGCCCGCGCTGAAGCCGGTCACCATCAAGGGCACCGCCACCGACTCCGGTGGTGTGGTGGCCCGTGTGGAGGTGTCCACGGACGGCGGCACGACCTGGCAGGCCGCGACCGGGCTCGGCTCCTGGAGCTACAGCTGGACCCCGTCCACCCCGGGCTCGGCGTCCATCAAGGTCCGCGCCGTCGACGACAGCGTCAACATCGGCGCCGTCACCACCATCCCGATCACGGTCGGCCCGCAGGCCTGCCCGTGCACCGTCTGGCCGGCCACGGCCGTGCCCGGCACCGTCAACGCGGGCGACGGCGGCTCGGTGGAGCTCGGCGTCAAGTTCCGTACCACGGTGGCCGGTTCGATCACCGGAGTCCGCTTCTACAAGTCGCCGTACAACACCGGCACCCACAAGGGCAACCTGTGGACCAAGGACGGCAAGCTGCTCGCCACGGGCACCTTCACGGGCGAGTCGGCCTCCGGCTGGCAGCAGCTCAACTTCGCCACCCCGGTCACCGTCAAGGCCAACACCACCTATGTCGCCTCGTACTTCGCACCCAACGGCGGCTACTCCTACGACACGACCTTCGCCAACAGTGACGCCGGACTCGCGCCGCTGACGGCCCTGAAGACCGGCACCGACGGCGGCAACGGCGTCTACCGCTACACCTCGACGAGCGCCTTCCCGACCTCGGCCGCCTCCGGCAGCAACTACTGGGTCGACGTGGTCCTGGACACCTCCACGGCCAGCACCACCCCGCCCACCGTCACCTCCACCTCCCCGACCTCCGGGGCGACCGACGCCGCGATCACCGCGTCGGTGTCGGCCGTGTTCAGCGCGTCCGTCGACTCCGACAACCTGACGTTCACGCTGAAGGACCCGGACGGCAACACCGTCCCGGGATCGGTGACGCTGCCCGCGGCCAACAAGGCGACGTTCACCCCGTCGACCGAACTGTCGCTGCACACCAAGTACACGGCGACCGTCCAGGCCTCCGACGTGTGGGGCAACGCCATGACGGACCCGGTGACCTGGTCCTTCACCACCAGCGCCACCCCGCCCGCGGTCACCTGCCCCTGCACGCTGTGGAGTTCCTCCGCGGTGCCGTCCACGCCCGACATGACCGCCGACCCCAACTCCCTGGAGCTGGGCACCCGGTTCACGTCCTCGGCGGCCGGCTGGATCACCGGCGTCACCTTCTACAAGGGCGCCGGCAACACGGGCACCCACACCGGCAGCCTGTGGACCGACTCCGGGACGCTGCTGGCCAGCGGCACCTTCACCAACGAGTCGGCGACCGGCTGGCAGACGCTGACCTTCGCCACCCCGGTGGCGGTCACCGCCGACACGGCGTACGTCGTCTCCTACCACGCGCCCAACGGCCACTACGCGGTCGACGGCGGCTACTTCGCCTCGGCCCACCAGTCCTATCCGCTGACCGGCACCGCCGACACCACGGCCCACCACAACGGGCTCTACCGGTACGGCGCGGACTCGGCCTTCCCGACCGGCTCCTACGGTTCGTCGAACTACTGGGTCGGCCCGGTCTTCACCGCCACCAACCCCAGCGGGTCGCTGGCGGCGGAGACGGCGTCCGAGGAGGGCGCGTCCACGGTCACCTACACCGCCGACGCGAAGCACCCGCTCGTCATGACCGTGTCCGACAAGCTCAAGGTGGCGGACGTCGACGCGGACCTGACCATCCTGAAGGGCACCAAGGCCGCCAAGAAGCTCCATGTCACGGCGGTCGTCTCCTACAGCCGTGCCACGCACAAGGTGTCCGTCCATCTGACCGGTCCGCTGCCGGACGGCACGAAGTTCAAGGTCACGCTCACGGCCGAGGACAAGCACCACACGAAGGTGAAGTCCCACAGCTGGACCCTGACCGGCAAGACCGTCCGCAAGAAGAAGAACTGACCGACGAGAACCCACCGGTGGTGGTCTCCCGCACCCGACGGGGAGACCACCACCGGGGATTGGCTACCCCCACCGATGAGCAGCGTCAGTGTTGTCATCCCGTGCTTTAAGTACGGCCATTTCCTCGCCGACTGCGTGAGCAGCGTCCTGGACGAGAACCCCGGGGTCGACCTCCGGGTGCTCATCATCGACGACGCCTCGCCCGACGACTCGGCGGACGTCGCCCGCAAGCTGGCCGCCTCCGACCCGCGGATCGAGGTGCACGTCCACGAGACCAACAAGGGCCACATCGCCACGTACAACGAGGGCCTGCTGGAGTGGGCCGACAGCGACTACGTGGCCCTGCTCTCCGCCGACGACCGGCTCGTCCCGGGCGCCCTGACCCGGGCCGCCGCGCTCCTGGACGCCCACCCCGAGGCGGGCTTCGCCTACGGGCGCCCCCTGCGCTTCCAGCACGGCGGCCCGCTGCCCAAGGCCCGTACCCGGAGCACCGGTTCGGTCGTCTACCCCGGCCAGTGGTGGCTGGAGCGACGCTTCCGGGAGGGCACCGGCTGCATCACGTCGCCCGAGGTCGTCGTCCGCACCGACCTCCAGCGCAAGGTCGGCGGCTACGACCCGGCCCTTCCGCACGCCGGCGACATCGAGATGTGGATGCGGCTCGCCGCACACGCCGACGTCGGCTACATCCGCGGCGCCGACCAGGCCTTCTACCGCGTCCACGGCAACAACATGTCGACGACCGACTTCGGCGGCCAGCTCGACGACCTGCGCCAGCGCCTCATCGCCTACGACTCCGTGCTCGCCAAGTGCGGCGACCGGCTCCCGCACGCCGACCGGCTGGCCGACCAGGTCCACACCCGGCTCGCCCGCTACGCGCTGCGCCGCGCCTACCGCGCCTACGACCGGGGCCGCACCGGTGTCGTACCGGTCGACGAGTGCGTGGCGTTCGCCGAGGAGTGCCTGCCGGGCTACCGGGCGCTGCCCGAGTACCGCGCCTTGAACCTGCGCAGAAGGATCGGCCCGAAGGCGATGCCGTACCTCCAGCCGCTGGTGTGGTCGGCCGTGGCCGAGCGCGGGCGGGAGTGGCTGTGGTGGGAGTCCTGGAAGCGCCGCGGAATCTGATGCCCGTGAACCACTCAGCCCGCCACCGCGAGTTCCTCGACCGGACGGGGCCGCTCCGGGGAGCCGTCCTTCCGGCTCCTGCGGCGCAGCGCGAACCGGTCGAACCACAGCGTGGCCAGCATCCCGCCGATGCCCCCGAGCAGCGCCGTCCCCGCCAGGGCGCGGGTCCTGGTGCCCTGCACCGGGGCCGCGCTGGGCGCCACGAGGACGGACGCGCTGATCCGCGCATCGGCCGCGATCCCCTGCGCCTCCTGCAACTCGGTCACATGCCGGGTGTAGACGTCGATGACCCGGCTGACCGCCGTGTCCGCCTCCGCCGCGCTCGCCCCCTTCACCTGCACCTGGAGCGAGGGAATGAGATAGCGGGGCGTGGCGCTGGTGCCGCTGTTGCGCGGGATGAGCTGGTACGAGCCATGGACACCGGCGGCCGCCAGCTCCCTGCGCCCCTCGGGCGACTCCAGCTGCTGGATGACGCCGTACGACAGCGTGGCGAGCGGCGGTTGCAGATTCGTCAGCTGGTTCGGCTGGTTCCCCGTGACCGGGGGCTTGAGGACGACCACCGCCGAACTGAGGAACCGCGGGGCGGGATGCAGCACTTGGTACGCTCCGGCGGCCGTCAGCACGAGCGCGAACACCAGCACGTACCAGCGGCGCAACAGCGCTTCGGCGACCTCACGAGGCGACACAGCGGGGATTCCTTCCGTCGCCAGCGATACTCGCATCAACCGGGGCAAGTCGCCAGCGGATCAAACCGGTTGCGTGGAAGGGAGGGCGCATGAGCCTCGGTGACATCCTGGCGATCATGCGCAGGCGCTGGTACTGCATGGTGCCGCTCACCCTGCTCAGCGTCCTCGCCGGCGGCTATCTCTTCCGTACCGTCCCGGTGTCCTACGAGTCGCAGAGCTCCGTCACCCTGCTCGACTCCACGGCGATCGCCGAACTGGCCCCGACCTTCGGCAACCCCCTGTCGAACGCCGGAGGTTCGCTCGTCGTCACCGCCGACGTGCTGATCAGGACGTTGCAGTCGAACGACTCCGCCAAGGAGCTGCACTCCCGCGGCGTCACCGACCGCTACACGGTCGGCTTCGCCCCGAACGCCGACAGCCCGCTGCTCACCCTGAGCGTCACCGGCACCGACCGGGCGAAGGTGCTGCGCGAGACCACCACCCTCACCAAGTTCACCGGCGAACAGCTCAAAGCCCTGCAGGCCGCCTCCAAGGTGCCGTCGGTGTACGCGGTGCAGGCCGCGCCGGTCGTCCTGCCCCAGACCCCGGTCTCACAGCCCAAGAGCCGATACCAGAACATCGCGGCGGTCGTCATCGTCGGCATGGTCGCCGCGTTCCTGCTGTCCATCCTGGCCGAGGGCGTCGCGGTGGTACGCCGCCGAGGCCGGGCCCAGCCCAGTTACGTCCCCCGGCGCCACCGGGCCAGTCCGCCCGAGCGCCCCAAGGGCCTGCTGTCCCGGCGCCTGGACGCCACGACGATCCTCACCGGCTATCTGGCCCTGGCCTTCTTCGTCCCCTCGAACCTCACGCTGCCCGCGCTGGGCGGCGTCGGGACGCCGGCCAATGTCTTCGCCCTCCTCGGCCTCCTCTGGTATCTCGCGACCTGGCTCGGCGGCCGCATCCTGCCGGCCCCGGGCACCAGGCTGGTGCGCGTGGTGATGTGCCTGCTGGCCGCGGCCGTCCTCCTCGCCTACCTCGCGAACGCGACCCGGGAGAGCAGCCACGAGGAGGTCCTCGGCGCCGACCGCGGCCTCATCGGGCTCGGGGTGTGGGTGGCGCTGGTGGTGCTGGCCTCGGCCGGCATCCAGGAGCGCAGCCGCTTGGAGACCCTGATGCGCCGCCTCGTCGTCATGGGCACGGTCGTCGCGCTGATCGGCTACTACGACTTCTTCGCCGCCACCAACATCGCCGACTCCATCCACATCCCCGGCCTCCAGTCGAGCACCGCCGGCATCAGCGCGATGGACCGCGGCTCCTTCACCCGGCCCCGCTCCACGACGGCCCACCCGCTGGAGTTCGGCGGCATGCTGGCCATCCTGGTCCCGTTCGCCGTCCACCAGGCCTTCGATCCGGTACGACGACACGTGAGGGCGTGGCGCCGCTGGGCGCCGGTGGCGATCATGGCGGGCGCGCTGCCCCTGACGGTCTCCCGGACCTCCATCATCGGTGCCTTCATCGTCATTCTGGTGATGGTGCCCCGCTGGAGGCCGCAGCGCCGCTGGGCCGCGATCGGCCTGATCCTGGGCTCGGTGGCCGGCTTCAAGGTGATCATCCCGGGCCTCATCGGAACGATCACCAACCTGTTCGCGAGCTTCCTGTCCAACTCCGACAGCAGCACGCAGGCGCGCACGGTGAAGTACAGCGCGATCGTGCCGTACTTCAACGAACACCCCTGGTTCGGCCGAGGGTTCGGCACCTTCACCCCCGACCTGTACTTCTTCACGGACAACCAGTACATGCTCACCCTGGCCGAGATGGGCATCCTGGGCCTGATCGCCCTGTTCGCCCTCTTCGTCACCGGGATGCACACCGGCGGCGCCATCCGCCGCCTCGCCCGCACCGAGTCCGACCGCGAACTCGGCCAGGCGTTCCTCGCCTCGGCCCTGGTCGCCCTGGTCATCAGCGCGACCTTCGACGCGCTCAGCTTCCCCATGTACGCGGGGATGTTCTTCCTGGTCCTGGGAGCGGGCGGCAGCTATCTGGGGTTCGTGCGCCGGGAGGCCGCCGCTGCCGAGGTGGTCCGGGCGCCCCGTAAGGCACCAGAAGCCCAGCTCCCCCAACTCGTGGAGTCCCGATGAGCACCGTCGCCGTCATCGTCGTCACCTGGAACAGCGCCGCGGTGCTCCCCGGGTTCCTCGCCGCCCTGCCCGACGGCATGGCGGGCCTCGACTGGCGGCTGGTGGTCGCCGACAACGACTCGGCCGACGACACGGTGGAGGTGCTCCACACCCTCGCCCCGGAGGCGACGGTCGTCCAGACGGGCCGCAACGCCGGGTACGCGGCCGGGATCAACGCGGCGCTGGAGGTGGCGGGGGACTACGGGGTCGCCCTCATCTGCAACCCGGACGTCCGCATGCGCCAGGGCTGCGCCAAACGCCTGGTGGACAGCCTCGGGGGCGGCGTGGGGATCGCCGTACCCCTGTTGTACGAGGAGGGCCGGGACACGCCGCATCGCTCCCTGCGCCGGGAGTCGACCGTGCTCCGGGCGCTGGGCGAGGCCGTCATCGGCAACACCCGGGCGGGCCGTTTTCCGGCCCTGAGCGAGCTGGTCACCGACCCGAGCGCATACCGACAGCCCACGCGGGCGGACTGGGCGACGGGTGCGCTGATGGCCATCTCGGGGGAGTGCATGGCGGTGTGCGGCAAGTGGGACGAGTCCTTCTTCCTCTACTCCGAGGAGACGGAATTCTGCCTGCGTGCAAGGGACTTGGGGTACGCGACACAGCTGGAGCCGAGCGCCGAGGCGGTGCACCTGGGAGGCGACTCCCAGGTGTCACCTCGCCTGTGGACGCTGCTCACCTTGAACCGGGTCCGCTTGTACGGCCGTAGGCACGGCCGCCTGGCGACGGCAGCCTTCCGCACGGCGGTCCTGCTGAGGGAGACGTCACGAGCGGCGCTGGGCAGACCGGCGAGCAGAGCGGCAGCAGCGGCGTTGGCGCAACCGGGGGTCCTGAACAAGACGCCGGGCCCATGACCCACCCAGGGGCGCGGGGAACTGCGCGACCAGCCCCCACGCACCCGCAGACAACCTAGGCCCGACGCCGACACACCATCGCAACGAAGTCATGCCCCACATCCGCCAGAGCCGCATCCTCCGCGGCAAAACACCGCTCCAGCAACTCCAGCGTCTCGGGCGACCGATCCCGAAAGTTATGGGCGATGCCGGAGAACGCGATATGCAACACCGTTCCCCCGTACGGCCGTTCCTCCACGACCTCGAACTCCCGCCGCAACCCCGGCAGCAACGCCGCCGCGTCCACCGCCTCCGAGGGATCGTCCAGCACCATCGACATCCGACTGGGCCGCACGACCCGCCGCTTGATCCGCCCGTCGGCCAACCGCCGCCGCTCCTCGGGAAGGTGCGCCAGCAGCGCGTTCGCCGCGTCCAGTTGCGCGTCGGTCCACTGGAAGCGCGTCGGCCCCACGAACTCGTCGATCACGAACAGCCCGTCCGGCTCGATGAGTTGGGCCAGCCGCGGCAGCGTCTCGTCGAGGTTGTCGAAGTGGTGCAGTGACTGCAACCCGAGCAGCACGTCGAAGCGCTCCCCGTCCGCGGTCATTTGATTGACGTCGGTGACCCGGAAGCGCAGGACGTCGGCCAGCCCCTCGTCCGCGGCGGCCCGGGTCGCGAAATCGATCCGTTCCGGCGCCACGTCCACCCCCTCCAGCAGGGAGAACGCGCCGGTCTTCGCCCACAGCAGCTCGTTGCCACCGGTCCCGCAGCCCAGCGACAGCCCCCGCAGATCGGTGCGCGGCGCGAAGTGCTTGGCGGCGACGTACTGGGGGAAGGACACCTCGGCGTCCCCGGTCATCAGCAGGTTCCACCGCTTGATGACCGAGGGGATCGCCCACCACTCGGTCAGCGACGGGTCGACCTGGGACCAGTGCTGGACGACCCGGGCCCCGCCCCGCACGCGCAACTTGGCCAGCACGGGGTTGAGTTCGAGCTTGCGCACCTTGCGCAGGAGCCGGTCCGCGTCATGTCTGTTGACCAGGTTGTTCAACATACGGTCTCCGTTCTCACGGCGATGAGCGACTTGGGGGCACCGAGCACCCGCTCGCTGAGGAGCACCGACCGGGGGAACAGGTACCGCATCTCGGTGCGGGTCAGCAGCTCGATGTTGATCACGGCGTTCATGGCCGACTCGGGGCTGTCGGGACGGCTGTGCACCAGCGGCCAGCGTCGGACGAGCCGGGCCCGGGCGGCCAGCGGCAGGAACTGGAAGCCGGGTGCCACGAAGTGCGGCTCGACGGGGAAGTAGCGGTACGGCGTCTGGATCCAGTGCAGCGGGGCGAGCTGCTCGACCGCGGCGACGAACTTCCGCCGCTGGCTGTGGCCGCCGACGTGCTCGATGGTCGAGTTGGAGAACACCAGGTCGTAACCGCCCTGGGCGCTGAGCTCGGCGGCCACCTCCGGGTCGGTGACGTCGGCGTTCTCCGCGGTGATCCAGTCGGGCAGGTCGGCGGGGTGCGCCTCCAGGTTGATCAGGTGGACGTGCTTGGCCCGCACCGGCGCCCGCAGCCACATCTCGGCCGTGCCGCCCAGGTCCACGACCCGCATGCCCTCGATGCCGGGGAAGCAGCGCCGGAACCGCTCCCAGCGGGCGACACGCATCCGTTCGCCGAGCGAGCCGGGTGCGTCGACGAACTTGTTTCTGAGGGCGCGGGATCGGGCCATCGGGGCAACCACCTGAGGTCGGAGCGGAACTGTAGGAGGAACGGAGGAGTGGGAGGTCACGGGCCGTCACCAGTCCGTGTAGAAGCTGGCGGGGTTCACCAGGTACCGCACGGTCGGGTGCGGCACGTGCCGCACCTGGTGCCGTCGGGCGTACCGGTGGATGAGCTCCCAGTCCTCCCGGGGCAGCACCTCCGGGGTGCGGCGCAGGCGGCTGAAGTGCAGGGAGCGGGTGCGGCGGGCGACGAAGGCGTTGGTGTCCAGGAAGGACTCGCGGGCGGCGCGGCGCCGGTCGTACGGGACCGACAGGATGTCCTTCTCGCTGCCGTCCGGCAGGACGCGGCGCAGTGCGGTGTAGACGCCGGCGGGTGCGTCGGCGGACTCCAGGGCCGCCAACGCGCGTTCCAGATGGTCGGGTTCCCACAGGTTGTCGTCGTCGAGGAAGGCGACGTACCGCGAACGCGTGAGCCGGATGCCGACGTTGCGCACGACGCCCGCCACGCCCGTGTTGCGGGCCAGCGAGACCGCGAACAGCCTTGGGTCGTCCGGGAGTTCGGGGAGTCCGGCGCCGTCGTCGACCACGATCACGACGTGGTCACGCACGGTCTGGTCCAGGGCCGAGCGGACGGCGGCGCGCAGGGCGTCGGGGCGCCGGTGGGTGGCGATCACGGTGGCGACCAGGGCCGAGGGCGGGGAGGGCAGAGCGGCCGACAGCCGTCGGACCTCGGCGTCCTCGATCCGGCGCAGTCGCACCGCGGACGGCGCCAGCAGGACCTTGTTCCTGGCCTCGAAGAGCACCAGCCAGCCGAACACCGCCTTGAGCAGCGTCCACGGCATCCGCAGGACGCGCCTCACGAGGCGGGCTCCGGGGTGACGAGGCGGCCGTCGGACAGCCGGTTGTTGCGCCATACGTTCCCCGCGCCCTTGTCGTTCCAGTGCGCGACGACGCCGTAGCCGCCCGAGGCGGGGTGGAACTCCGTCGAGAAGATGTTGTCGGTGACCTTGATCCCGGTGGCGCCCGTGGAACCGCCGTAGAGGGCGTACGCGCCGCCGGCGATCCAGTTGTCGTCGACGGTGACGTTGCGGACCACGCCGACGTCCGCGAACAGGCCGATGCTGCCCGAGGAGCCCTGTTTGAGGCTGGTCTCGTTGAGCAGGGTGTTGTGGCGGATGGTGAGTTGGCCGGTGTTGCCGCCGCCGCTGATCACCGCGTTGGTGTGCTGCCACTCGCCGCCGAGGTTCACGAACGGCTCGATGTCGTGGACGTAGTTGTCGTGGATGTCGCCCTGTCCCATCGACAGGGCGTCCCCGAACACGGAGATGTCGCACCAGCCGACCTCGATGGAGCTGCCGCCCATGTTCGAAACGGCGTAGTCCACGCCGCCGTTGTCCGGGCCCGTGCCGGGGACGGCGGTGATGGTGGAGTGCAGGACCCGCAGTCCGCTGAAACCGGGGCGCAGGTTGATGCCCCACCAGCTGTCCGAGGTGATCTTGGTGTCGATGATGGTGACGTTGTCGGCATAGATGTCGAGGGAGCCGGTGATGTCCTGGCCCCGGATGACCGTGCCGTCGGTGCGGATGGTCTGGTAGCCGGTCTTCTTGGGGGTCAGACGGGTGCGGGGGCCGGTGGTGCGGGCGTCGGGGAAGCCGCAGGCGCCGGGGGAGGCGCAGCCGGTCCGGGCGGCGGGCGTGCCGCTCGGGGCGGGCGCCTTCGCCGACGAGGACGGGCGGGTCGACGGAGTCGACGACGGGGACGGCGAGGCGGCCGGGGTTTCCGTCGCCTCGCCGATCTCGGTCGACGGCGTGGCGCTCGATGCCTTCGGGGCGGCGCTCGTACGGCAGGACGGACGGTCCTTCGGGCAGCCCGCCGACGCGGACTCGTCCGATCCCGAGCCCGAGCAGGCCGCGCTCGCGACCGTCAGTAAGGCCGCGAGCAGCAGCCCCTGGAGTGAGCGTCGGCGGGTGGGCCGTGACATCCGGGTCACCTCAAGTCCTGTTGGGGAGACCGGAGCGGCGCGGTCGCCCGGTGCCGGCCGCGGTGGGGCCGGTCGACGCCGCGCAGGAAGTCGCGGCTGGGCAGGACGCACACCGTGTAGCCGGCCAGGGCGATCGTGCCGATGGTGAGCAGGGCGAGCGGGCCGTCGCCGAGCAGGGGCTCCAGGCCGAGGACGACCACGGCCATCACGGCCCCGCCGAGGAAGGGCCACGCGCAGGCCCGGGCGATCCGGGCGACGCCGATGCCGCCACGGCCCAGGGCGATCAGGAACACCGGCACCACCAGGCCGCCGGCGACCAGGACATGACCCTGGGCGACCCCGGCGGTGCCGTTGACACGCGCGGCGACGAGCAGGACCGGGATCAGGGCGACCAGCCACAGTCCCTGCACCAGGAAGAGCGAGCGGCGCTGGCCGACCGCGACGAGACAGTCGTAGGCGAGTTCGCTGCCGATGCGGATCAGGCCGAGGGCCATCAGCCACGGCAGTGCTGAGGCGGCGGGTGCCCACCGGTCGCCGTAGATCAGGCGGATGACGGGTTCCGCGAGGCCGGCGAGCACGACGCACAGCGGGACGGTGCCGGTCATCAGGACGCCGAGGGCGCGGCTGAAGCCCTGGGCGAGGGCCTGCGGGGAGTCGGCGAGGCGGGAGAAGCCGGCGAAGGAGACCCGGCGCGCGGCCTCGGAGATGATCCGCACGGGCCAGCCGGAGATGTTGAAGGCGAGGACGTAGAAACCCAGCGAGATGTTGCCCAGCGTCGCGCCGACCACCATGGTGTCGACGTTGACGACCGCGAGCGCCAGCATGCTCGCCCCGGCCAGCGGGAGCCCGAACCGCAGCAGGGCGCGGGCCTGTTCGGGGTTCCAGCCGTACTTCAGGGTGCCCGGCGCGGCCAGCGCGCAGCCGATCAGCGTCACCACGTTCCCGGCGACGGCCCCCACGGCGAAGCTCATCGCGCCCCAGCCCGCGAAGGCGAGGACCAGGGTCACACCGGTGCCGACGACGAAGTTGAGTCCGTCGATGATCATCCGCTTGCCCTGGGCGAACTCACGGGTGAGGAAGCCGCCCGGCACCTGGGCCACGCCGTCGATGAGCACGCACAGACACATCACCCGCAGCACGCCCGCGGCGTCCGGCGAGTCGAGAAGAGCGGCCACCGTCGGGGCGGACGCGAACAGTGCCACGTACAGCAGCCCGCTGGAGAGGGTGCTGAGGGTGAGCACGGTCGGCGCGAACCGCCGCGCGTCCCCCTCCCAGCGCACGATGGCCAGGCCCACGCCCAGTTCGTTGGCGGACAGCAGGACCAGCAGCACGGTCTGGGCGATGCCGTACACGCCCCATTCCGCGGGGCCGAGGGCGAAGCGGGCCAGGACGATGCCGGTCGCGAAGTTGCCCAGCCGCAGGACGACGGTGTTGATCAGGCTCCAGCGGGCGGCGGAGCGGACCTTGCGGCCGAGCGAGGGTTGCTCTAGAGCTTCTACGGCTTCTACGGCTTCTGCGGCTTCTGCGACTTCTGTGACGAGGGGCGGAGCGGGCGCGTCGCTCGTCTCACCGGTCGCGCTGTCCGGTGCGCGGGCGATGTCCATGGGTCGACTCCTCGTCGCGCGGCTCTGCGGCGGATGCTCCGGCCATGACGGGCCGTGGCTCTTGGGGCTGGGCGGCGGTCCGCTCGTTCCCGGTGGACTGCGACCAGCTCGGCGGCCTGCGGATGGCGAGCGTCTCCTCCACGACCGGCACGTCGGCCGCCGCGTCCCGGTCGGTGGTCCCCGCGTCCCGGTCGGGGGTCTCCGCCTCCTCCGGTGCGTCCGGCCGCCGCTGCCGCCTGCGCGCCTCCACGTAGAAGACGGCGACCAGGCTGAGCACCAGCCCCGCGCCGCCCGCCATGATCATGTACTCGAGCCGGGTCTTGGTCTGCGCCACCGGGGTCTGCGGGGCCACGATCGTCGTCATGCGGATCATGGCCTTGGAGTCGACCGACTGGTCCTGCTGGAACTGGTCCAGCCGCTCCTTGGCATAGGCGGTCAGGATCTTGTCCGAGGACAGGACGGACGCCTGGTCGGTGCCGGTGACGGTCAGCCAGAGCAGCGGCCCCTGCGCGTTGTCAGCCAGCTTCGCCTCGAACGTCCCCTTCGCGCCACGGGACTTGAGCTCCCGGAGCGAGTCGTCGGAGTTGAGGTTGCGCGCCAGGCTGTCGGCCATGCCGGTGAGCGAGGTCTGGGTGCTGAGGAAGGGATTCCCGTCGTAGGCCCGGGTCGCCTTCTCGGAGTTCAGCAGCACCACCGTGCTCTGCGACTGGTAGGTCACGTGAACCACCTGAGTCACGCCGAAGACCAGGGCTGCGGTCACCAGCAGCCCCGGCAGCAGGACGTACCAGCGCCTGCGCATGACTCGGAAGATCTCAGCGAGATCCATGGTCCCCCCTAGTGACCAGATGTTCGACGAGCATATGTTGCAAGCGGATCATATGGGGAGCGTTCGGCCCGTGGGTCTCGGTTGATCAGTGGGTCTCGGCCGGGTGCCCGAGGTGCCTCCCTTCACCAGCACCTCGGCGATGCGCTCGCTGGCCCTGCCGTCCCAGAGTTCGGGGCGGCGCGGTGCCGGCGGGGCGTCCAGAACTCGGTTGACCGTGGCGACGATCCGGGCGGGATCGCGTCCGGCCAGCACGTTGGTGCCCTGCTCGACGGTGATCGGCCGCTCGGTGTTGTCCCGCAGAGTCACACACGGCACCCCGAGGGCGGTGGTCTCCTCCTGCACACCGCCCGAGTCGGTCAGTACGACACGGGCGGCGTCCTGCAGCGCGATGAAGTCCAAGTACCCGGCGGGCGGCACGAGTTGGATGCCCCCGGGTACGCCGAGCTCGGCCAGCTTGCCGGCCGCGCGGGGATGCACGGGCAGCACCAGCGGGCAGCGGCCGGCGATCTCGCCCAGGGCCTTGAGGAGCCCCGCGAGCACCTCGGGGTCGTCCACGTTGGCGGGGCGGTGCAGAGTGACCAGGCCGAACTCGCCCCGGGTCAGGCCGAACCGGTCCAGCACGTCGGAGGCGCGGGCCCGTTCCAGATTGGCCAGCAGCGTGTCGATCATGACATTGCCGACGAGGTGGATCTGGTCCTCCCGGTACCCCTCCGCCCGCAGGTTGTCGACGGCGTCGGGGGAGGGGGCCAGCAGATAGTCGCTGACCCGGTCGGTGGCGACCCGGTTGACCTCCTCCGGCATGCTCCAGTCCCGGCTGCGCAGCCCCGACTCGACATGGGCGAGCAGCGGTCCCGCCTTGGCGGTGACCAGGGCGCAGGCGAGCGTGGAGTTGATGTCGCCGACCACGACGACGATGTCCGGGGAGACCTCTTCCAGCAGCGGCTCGAAGGCGGTCATCACGCGTCCGGTCTGCTCGGCGTGGCTGCCGGAGCCGACGCCGAGGAAGCGGTCGGGCGGCCGGATGCCGAGGTCGGCGAAGAACACGTCGTTCATGGCCGGGTCGTAGTGCTGGCCGGTGTGGACGAGGAGCACCTCGGCGCCGCGGCGCTCCAGGGCGTCCATCACCGGTTTGATCTTCATGTAGTTGGGGCGGGCCCCGGCGACGCAGACGATCCGCGGCATGGTTCAGAGCACCTCGATCGTGGGGCCGGGGGACAGGCGGCGACGGCAGTCGAGGACGAACGGGGCCTGTTCGGCGATGAGTTCGTAGTCGAAGCCGTCGTGGTCGGTGAGCAGGACCACCACGTCGGCGGCGGCCAGCTCCTCCGCGTCCGGCTCGACCCGGACCAGCCGGGCGTCCACCGGGAGGCTCTCGACGACATGCGGGTCGGCGGCTCGGACCTGGGCCCCCATGTCGAGGAGCAGTTGGGAGATGCGCAGGGCCGGCGACTCGCGGGCGTCACCGGTGTTCTTCTTGTACGCCAGTCCGAGCAGCAGGATGCGGGAGCCGTTGACGGATCTTCGTCTGGTGTTGAACAGGTCGGTGATGCGCCGGGTCACGTACTCCGGCATGTGATTGTTGATGTCGTTGGCCAGCTCCACGAACCGGAAGCTCTGGCCGAGTTCGCGCTGCACCCGCCAGGACAGATAGGACGGGTCGATCGGCAGGCAGTGCCCGCCCACGCCCGGTCCCGGCGTGAACTTCATGAAGCCGAACGGCTTGCTGGACGCGGCCTCGATGGCCTGCCAGACGTCGATGTCCAGATGGTGGGCGAACATCGCGATCTCGTTGACCAGCGCGATGTTCACATGCCGGAAGGTGTTCTCCAGGAGCTTGGCGAGTTCGGCTTCCTTGGGCGAGCTCACCGGCACGGTGGTGTCGACGAGTTGGGCGTAGAAGCCCTCGACCGCTTTGAGGGAGGCCTCGTTCACGCCGGAGACGACCTTCGGTGTCTCCTTGAAGCCCCACACCGTGTTGCCGGGGTCGATCCGCTCCGGGCTGTACCCGAGATGGAAGTCGGTGCCCGCGGCGAGACCCGAACCCTCCTCCAGGAGCGGCGCGAACAGCTCCTGGGTGGTGCCCGGGTAGGTGGTCGACTCCAGGATCACCGTGGCGCCGGGGCGCAGATAGCGGCCGAGGGTGACCGCCGACTCCTTGATGTACCGCAGGTCGGGGGTGCCCTCGTGCAGCGGCGTCGGCACCGTCACGACGGCGACGTCGAAACCGCCGCAGTCGCGGGCCGACTCGCTCGCGCGGTAGCCGCCGTTGTCCAGCGCCGCGCGGATGCGCTCGGAGGAGACGTCCTCCACGAACGACTCACCCGCGGCGAGGCTCTTGATCCGGCGCGAGTCGACGTCGTACCCGATCACCTCGTGTCCGACCTCGGCGGCCCGGATGGCCAGCGGCAGGCCGACGTATCCCTGTCCCACCACGACGACGCGCATCAGTGACTCCTGTTCGCGGGAGCGGTCGACGGGGTGAGCCGGAAACGCTCGCGCGCCGTCATGAGGAGGAAGGCAGCATTGGTGGTGAGGTAGCGCCGGCCCAGCCGGCGCGGCTCCTGGAGCACGCGGTAGAGCCACTCCAGACCCAAGCGCTGCCAGGTCGCGGGGGCCCGCTTGGTGAGGCCGGCCAGGATGTCGAAGGAGCCGCCGACGCCGTGCACCACACGGGCCCCGGTGCGCTCTCCGTAAGCGGCGGTGAAGATCTCCTTCTTCGGCGAGGTCATGCCAAGGAAGAGCATCTGGGCGCCGCTCTCGGCGATCGCGTCGGCGATCGCCGCCTGCTCGGTGTCGTCGAAGTAGCCGTTGCGGTGACCGGCCACCTTCAGGCCGGGGAAACGCGCGGCCACCCGCCGCACCATCTCCTCCAGCACCTCCTCCTTGGCGCCGAGGAAGTACACCGACACCCCCGCCGTCTCCGCCTCGGCCAGCAGCCGCAGGAACAGGTCGATGCCCGCCACCCGCTCCGGCAGCGGGGCCTTCAGCACCCGCCCGGCCCACACCACGGCCTGTCCGTCGGCGAGGACCAGATCGCAGCCGGACACCGCCTTGGCGAGCCGCTCGTCGCGCCGCATGTTGACCAGCTTCGCGGCGTTGACCACGCCGATCTCCAACTGCCTGCCGTCCCGGACCGCTTCGAGGCAGCGCTCGACGGTCTGGTCCATGGTCAACGGGTCCAGCTCGACCCCGAACAGGGTCTGACGCCCACTCATATCCGGCCCCCCTGCCAGGCGTGGAGCATCCAGCCGAACTCGTACGGCCGGCACTCGCGGTCCACGGACAGCGGCCGGTACACCCGGTCCAGGGAGGCGAGCCGAAGCCCCGGAAGCGCCCTGGTGGTCAGTCCCCGGACGGCGCGGACGGCCTTCTTCGGGTCACCCCGGTAGACCTTGCGCCAGGTCACGCCAAGCTCGTCGAGGATCAACGGCTCGCGGACGTCCGGGTGTTCGGCGAACTCGGACACCTCCGTCATCCAGCGCAGGCCCTTGCGGATCGCCGCGCCGAAGTCGCTGCCGCCGGCGTCGGTGAGATCGAACAGGGCGGTCGGTGCCATCGCGTGCTGGTGGACGCTGTAGACCGGGTAGCCCTCGATGACTCGGCCGGTGCGCGCGTCGTAGTGCCACCACCACTGGCCGCCGTCACCCTGCAGCTCGCAGATCCGCCGCGCGCAGGCCTCGGACGCGGCGAGTGCCTCGTCGTCCCCGTCGCCGCTCGCGTGCGCGAGGGCCAGGGCCTGGAGCGGATACGTCTGGTCGGCGAAGCAGCTGACATGCGCCCGGTACCAGGGCAGCAGGCCGGGCGCGGTCGCGTGCGGGAACAGCGGACCGGTGCCGATGCGGGCCTTCAGCAGCCGGTCACGGGCGGAGGTGAAACGTCTCTCCACATCGACCGTGTCACGGGCCGCCGCGTAGGCGGAGAGCACCCAGGCAGCCTCGACCGTGTACTGCGGCTTGTCGTACGCGTCCAGCGCCTCGACCCGCGCGAGGGCGTCGGACAGCTTCGGGTGCCCGGTCGCGGCCGCGGCCCAGGCGATGAGCGCCGCGTCCCCGAGGTTGGTCACCCCGGGCAGGGACTCGACCAGCAGGCCCGTGAACTCCTGGGCGGTGCGCCCGCCGAGCGCCGCCCGCTGGCGGTCCTCGGGCAGGAAGCGCACGCCGAGCGCGGTGATGGCCGCGTACCGGGTGCTGGTCCCGCGCCGCTCCAGGGCCCAGGAACCGTCCGGTGCCCGGCGACCGGCCATGGTGAAGACGAAGGCCTCCTTGCCGGGCAGCAGCATCGCCGGCAGACCCAACTCCGCCACCGTGAGCAGGCGTTGGGCGAGGGCGAACAGCGACGGTTCCTCACGACCGAGCGCGGCCAGACGTGACGTGGTCATCTTTGGGACACACCAACCCCCCTGTGGGCCGTGTTTTGGACAGACTGATGAAACGTCGGGACCAAAATCGGCCTACGACGGACGGCGGACGTCAGGCGTCCGAGCGGCTCTCACTCCTGGACGCGGGCACAGGTGTCCCCACCACCCCGTAACCCCCCCTGGGCACTACTGGCTTGTGCGGTCATTGTGCATGGACTGCACACTTCGCACACATGTTATGCCTGTAGATGTTCGAGGATTTGGCCTTTGAGGGAAACAATTGGGAACGGCTGGAAACAGGAGTCATGCGCGCTCGACGAGTTCGCCGTCCTTCTCGTCGTACAGCCCGCCCGTCTGAGGGCACTCCCACGTGCCCGGATCGCGTTCCACGAGGCGTACGCCGGCCCGCCCGACCCAGCCGATCCGGCGCGCCGGCACACCCGCCACGAGTGCGAAGTCCGGGACGTCCTTGGTCACCACGGCCCCCGCCGCGACCAATGCCCAACGACCGATGTTGACCGGCGCCACACAGACCGAACGCGCCCCGATCGACGCCCCCTCGGCCACGACGACGGCCACGGCCTCCCAGTCGCCGCCGCGCTTCAGCTTCCCCTCGGTGTCCACGGAGCGGGGGAAGTAGTCGTTGGTGAACACGGCCGCCGGGCCGACGAACACCCCGTCCGCGAGCACGGCCGGTTCGTACACCAACGCGTAGTTCTGCAGCTTCACGTTGTCGCCGATCCGTACGCCCGGGCCGACGTAGGCGCCCCGGCCCACGATGCAGCCGCTGCCCAGCCGGGCGTCCTCCCGGATCTGGGCCAGGTCCCAGACCGTCGTCCCCTCGCCGATCGTGGCCGTCTCGTCGACCTGGGCGGTGGGCTGGATTCTGACGTTCATCGGGCGGAACCCTTCGTAAAGTCGCACGGAGCGCTCATCATTGATCACCGATCGCGCTCTGGCTACGGTTTGAGGGGTCCCGTCCCGTCAGGACGACTGATCCAGCCACGTCCCACCAGCGGCGGAACTCAGCCCTCCGCCGACCGGACGACGTCCGCGAGGGCCGTGGCGGGCCGGCCGGTGAGGCGGGGCACGGCGTCGCTGACACCGGCGAGTTCACCGGCCGCGATCGCCGTGTACGTCGACACCCACGCGTCGACCTGCCAGGGCGGGGCGCCGTAGGAGGCACGGGAGGCGTAGGCCTCCTCGACCGTCTCCGGGTGATAGGTGACCGTGCGGCCCCCGACCTCGGTGAGGATCGCCGCGGCCTCCGCCAGCGACAGGGACTCCGGACCGGTGAGGTCGTACACGGCACCGGCGTGGTCGTCCGGCCGGGCCAGGACCGCCGCGGCGGCCTCCGCGATGTCGTCCTGGGCGACGAACGCCGCCCGCCCGTCACCTGCCGGGCCCCGGATGACCCCGTCCTCGCCCACCAGGGCCGGCACGAAGTCGGCGTACATGTTGTCCCGCAGGAACGTGTACGCCAGCCCGGTGGCCCGGATGTGCTCCTCGGTGTGGAAGTGGTCGCGGGCCAGCGTGAACGTGGCGTCGGGTGCCGCGCCGAAGAAGGAGACGTAGACGAGATGCCGTACTCCGGCCGCGACGGCGGCGTCCACGAACGTCCTGTGCTCGGCGAGCCGGTCGGCGCTCTCGGACGCGGACACCATGAACACGGTGGACGCTCCGGCGAGACCGCGCACGATGGCGTCGTGATCGACGTACTCAGCCCGGACCGCGGTGGCACCGGGAAGCGCGGGCGCCCGGTCGGGGCTGCGCACGAGGAGCCGCTGTTCGGTGCCCCGCTCGGCGAGGATGCGGGCGACCCGTCCACCGAGGCGACCTGTGGCACCGGTGACGACGACTGGCTGGTCCGGCGTGGTGGTCATGGCTGACATCACGTCCCTCGGTGATCGCGTTCAGGAGTCCGCCCGCAACCTACTCCCTGGCGGGGGCGGGCGAGGGGACGCCCAGGGGCATCGGTGTGCCTGACTTCGGGGTGACGGCCGTATGTACGGGGGCCGGGTTTGGGTCCTGGAGACACAGAATTGAGCAGTCTTCCAGCTTACCTGGCGACGGAAAGCGGCCAGGTCGAGGCAGCGGTCCGTCGTGGGTCAACGGCGAGACCGACGGGAGGAGTTGCCTTCGCCCCGGGAGGCGAGGAGCTTCTGGGCTGCGCGGGTCAAGCCCATCGCCTGGTAGGTGGCGGCAAGGTCCTGGAGGGTGTTTCGCGTGATCGGATGGTCGGCGCCGAGCATACGGCGGCTGCGCGTGAGAGCGTCCTCCAGGAGCACGGTCGCTTCGCGACGCTGATAGCCGAGGCGGTTCAGGATGACAGCCAGGACGCGAACCGCCTCAAGGGTCGTCGGGTGGTCCTCGCCCAGGGTGTGGCGGAGCCTGAGCAGGCAGGCCTCGGCCAGCGGTCGGGCCTCTGCCTGTTCGCCGAGATCGCTCACCGTAACGGCGAGAGCGCTGGCGACAGTGAGGGAAATCGGGTGGTCGTCACCCAGGATGCGACGGCAACGCTCCAGTACGTCCTGGGCCAGCAGGCGGGCTTGAAGGTGTTCTTGCAGCGAACGGAAGGTGACGACCAGGCCATAGGCCGAGCTGAGCGTGTCGGGGTGGTCCTCGCCCAGAACACGACGCTGCCGGGCAAGGATGTCTTCGAGCAGTCGGCGTGCCTCCCCGGGCTCGTCGAGCGCGACGAGGGTGACGGCCAGGCCGGCCGAAGAGGCAAGGGTGAACGGGTTCTCCTCGCCGAGCATCCGCCGACTTCGCTGGAGAGCGTCCTCGTACAGGTGGCGTGCCTCCTCGTACTCGGCAAGGTGAGCGCGGAGTTCGGCCACGCCGGTCGTGCTGGCGATAGTGTCGGGATGGTCCTCGCCGAGGACGCGGCGGCGGCGTTCGAGGACGTCCCGGGCCAGTTCGTGAGCATGGGCGTACTGACCGACTGCTGCCTCCGCCTCCGCAAGCGAGGCGGCCCACGCCAGGGTGTCGGGGTGATCCGCCCCGAGGCGGCTGCTCCACAGCTCGTGGAACCCCGTAGTCACCCGCTGGGCCTTCAGGACTCGGCCGCTGCGCGTCAGATAGCGGACCGACCCCAACAGCGTGTGGCACAGGGCGAACTGGCCGGATTCGTCAAGGATCGGGCGTCCCAGGAGGTGCGCGGTCACGGCCTCCCACTGAGGCCAGAGTTCGGGAAGATCGGGGGAGCCAGGCGCCGCTGCCTCCAGGACAGAAGTGACCCCCTCGCGCAGTTCGGCTGCCCGCGCCGGCTCCACCTGGCCCCGTTGGACGGTCTGCGTCAGACGATGGATCTGGAAACAGTTCTCGTCGACACGGACCAGTCCGTGGCGCGCGAGGGGCGTCAGGAGGTCGCTCGGCGACCTGTCGTCGTCGGTGTCGGCAGAGAGCGGCCTCCGCATGTGCTTCAGCCAGGCGAGGGGAATCGGATCGGGGCCGAAGAAGGCACCGAAGTCGAGGAGTTGGACGGAGTCCGGATGGTCGAGGGCGAGGCGCTCGGCGGAGAGCCTCACCACAGACACCAAGGACACGGGATAGTCGTGGCCCTCACCGAACCGCAGCAGCTCCGCGTCGCCGGACAGGAGGTACGCACGGTAGCTGTCTACAGGCATGCCTTCGGCCACCACACCGACAGCCTGGGCGAGGGCCAAGGGCAGGTCACCGAGCTGCTCGGCCAGTGCATTCGCCTGCGCTTCGCTGATATCAGGCAACTGGCGTGTCAGATAGAGCACGGAGTCGGCGCGGGAGAAGGTGTCCAGGGCGACGCTGCGCGAGAGGCTGCGCCAGGAGGGGTTGCGTGAGGTGATGAGGACGTGGCCGGGGCCTTCGGGGAGCCAGGGCCGCAAGGCGGAGGGGTCTTCGGAATTGTCGAAGATGATGAGCCAGCGGCCGCGCTCACGCAGGTGATCCAGTGCTGTTCGGGCGTTGTGCTTGATGCCGGTTTCCTGAAAGGTGAGTCCCAGTCGGTCCGCCAACTCGGCATACGCGGCGGGTAGTCGGTCGGTCTGTTCCGCGGCGATCCACCAGACGATGTCGTACTGACCGGCGAAGCGATGGGCGTACTCCACCGCGATCTGGCTCTTGCCGACCCCGCCCAGACCGTGCAGCACCTGAATCGAGGGCCGGTTGTCTTCGAGCAGGGCTTCCCGTACATGCCTGAGCACGTCCTCACGACCGACGAAGTCGGCGTTGCGGCGCCGGACGTTCCATGCATGAGGTGCGTGCACGGCGCTCGGGAGTCTCGGCGCCATCGGGTGACTCCGTTCGGGCGTGGCGGGAAACCGAGGGCGTTCCGCCGGAGGCGTCGGATCCGAGACGGCCCTCAACAGCGCTGAGAGGGCCTCCGGCTCCTCCATGCTGTGGAGATCGCTGCGCACATGGGCAGCCAGCAACGCCGGAATGTCGCGGGGTTCCAGAGGTTCGACCACGAGGGGGATGAGGCGGCCCTCGCCCGCGATCGCCGAGACCGCCTCCATTTCGGTCCAATGCCCCTGCTCGAAATAGGCCCTTGAGAACAGCGCCACCACCGTGTCCGCACGCTCGAGCGCCTCACTCGTCCGCCAGACGAGGTTGTCGCCCACCCTCCAGTGCCAGACGTCGAGTTCCACCCCGAACCCCGCCTCTTGCAGCTGCCAAGCCACCCACTCGGCCCAGGCGCGGTCCGCCCCCGCGTAGCTGATGAACACCCTCTCCCGGCCGTCAGCCTCGTCGCCGGACTCCTCCTGCGGAGCTCGCGCGGCCTCAACCGTCGCCCCCATCCGCATAAGGTCGCCGCGAGAGGCCCTGGCATATGCCTCCCCCTCCGCCACCACCGTCACGCCGCCCTGCCGCGCCGGGTCGGCCAGCACACCCCGCACACTGCGCGGGCTCCCGAAGCGAGGCCGTAGATAGGCGGTGACCTGAGTCCGCACCAGCTCCCGAACCGCCTCGACGTCATCCCGGTACTGCGCGCCGAGCAGCGCCTCACGCACCTCCGGGTCGAACTCGAACCGCAGCTCCCCGAGCACGGAAGGTTCCGCCGTACGACGCAGAAGCCCCCCTAGGAACACCTCGGCCAGATCCCCCCGCGACGCATCCCCCAGCATCGCCCGCTGCACCAGCCGGGCCAGCGGAACGGTCACCGGCGAGTGGGCCGACAGCAGACCCGCCAGCTTCCAGGCATGTGGAGACGCGGTGACGCGGAACCGGCGGATCGTCTCCGCCGCCCCCGCCGGTACCACGGAACGCCGAGGCGCAGCCCGGCCCACCCCTGGCACGAACAGCGCGGCCGACTTCGTCCATCGGCCACTGCCGGAAGTCATCTCCGCCCAGGCCCGCAAGGATCGTGGTACGAGATCCACCACCGGCACCGGGATGCCCGTCGAGCCGGGGTCGGTCGGCACCAGACGTTCGGATCGCCAGCGGCTGTTGGGCAGCCCCGGCTGGGGAATGTGGAGGCGGGCGGGCGTCGGCACCAGCCCGACGCGGCTCCACAGCGCCGCCGGCAGCAGATGGGCGAGGGCCACCTGGGAGTGCCGGGCCCAATCGGCCAGCAGCCGGTGCGCCGCGCCGGTGCGCCACATCGTCCCGGCTGTGTCACTGAGGACGACGATCAACTGAGCGCCTGCCGGATCGACGACCTCGCGCGGATGACGTGCGGGACGGTTCGCCGCGGGATGCGGGCGCAGCTCGACGGCGTCGCCGTCGGCCGAGGGCAGCAGGTTCCAGCGCCGCAGGTTGCGGAAGGCACCCAGGCGTGCCACTTCGTGCTGGAGCTCGTGGATCTCGTCCTGCCACAGGCTCATGGAGGGACCGGAGTCGACCACGAGGGCCAGGCTGAGCCACCGCGCAGGTTCGGGCCGCAGGACAGGGAGCAGGATGTCCTCGTCCACCACCCGTGCCACGGTGGCCTCTTCGTCGAGCTCGAAGGCTGTCCGGGACGGGACCTTGCGGGTGAGCGGCTTCAACGCCCTGGTCAGCGCCAGGGTATGGGGGAGCGAGCCCGCGGCCGGGATCCGTACGGGTGTGCCGCCAGGGCCGGCGGAACCTTCGTCATGGTCGCCTCCGGGGACGTGGATGTCCACGAGGTCCTCGTCCGCGGGAACCACTTCATAGTCCGGCCCGGATTCCGCCTCCGCTGGGGTGTGCTCGGTGGGTCCCCCGGGTGCGGAGCCGGACGCGGATCCTTCGTCCGTCCCGTCGCCCGCGTCCCCGGGCGCCAGGCCCTGCGGCAGCACCTGCTGGGCCAGCCACAGTATGTCCGCCAGCTCCTCGGGCGTCGGGTCGTCCACCCCGCCTTGGGCCAGCAGGGCCAACAGATCGGAGATCACTGGGCGTCGGGTCCACTCAGCCGGTGCATGGTCGCCTCGGCCAGTCGGGCGAGGTCCTCGGGCGCGGTCCAGGCTCCGGCGAGGCGGAGTTGCACGGCGTTGAGGAGCTGGTCGGTCGCCAGCTCACCGCTGCTGCGCCGCTTGAGGAAGGTCTCGATGACTCCGCCCTCGGCCCGGGCCGCGTCGGCGGCCTCCTGACCGATGCGGCGTACGAGGATGCGGTGGAGCTTGTCCTCGTTGGGCAGGGGCAGGTTGAGCCGGATGCAGCGGCGCAGGAACGCGGGCGGGAACTCACGCTCGCCGTTGCTGGTGAGAACCACGATCGGGAACGCGTGGCAACGCACCCTGCCGTTCGTGATCCGGGCCAGGCCCGACTGGTCGTCGGTGCTCACGCAGACCTGCGGTGAGTCGTCCGACATGCGCACGAGCTCCGGGATGTCGAAGCTGCCCTCGTCCAGGACGGTCAACAGGTCACCCGGCAGATCGATGTCGCCCTTGTCGATCTCGTCGATGAGCAGGACACGCGGGCGTGCGGTGGGTACGAAGGCGGTTCCCAGGGGCCCGAGTTGAAGATACCGGCCGATGCCGGTGGCCCGCTCCGTGCCGGAACGCCCTTCGATCCTCCGCGGGCGTGCGCCCGCCGGTCGCAGTAGTGGTGAGCGTTGCGGCCGCAGACGTCCAGGGCCCGACAACCGCCGAAGGTTGGCGTCCTCAAGGCGGCGCAGGGCGTCGTAACGGTACAGCCCGTCCCGCAGTGTGGTCCGGCTGGTGACCGTCCAACGCAATACCGGGCCGAGCTCCAGGTCCTCCGCGATGCTGTGCGCGAGCGTCGACTTGCCGACTCCCGGCACCCCGGTGACCAGCAGCGGGCGACGCAGCAGAAGCGCGGTGTTGACGAGGTCGATCTCCGGGGTGTCGGCGATGTAACCGGCGCCCCGCTCTTTGCCGGCCTCGGTCAGCGAGGGGACCGTGTAGTCCTCATCGATCTCGCCGTCGAACACGCGCCAGTCCGGCCGGTGTGCGGCGAGCCGGTCCAGCCGCTCCGCGGTCTGGCCCTCGCCCTTGTAGATCCACCAGTCGTTCACGGCACCTCCGGTCATGGGCGTTTCAGGTACGGGGCGGTCCATCAGGCGAAGCTTGCGTCGGAGTAGGGCATGTTCTTGAGAGGGTGGTTCGGATCGTCCCAGAGCAGGACGAGCCCGGGATCGTCGTCACTTCGGCGTAATGTCTTCACCGATCGCGGCAGTTGTCTGACGTGCTCGGCGCTCTCCAGGGTCAGCAGTTCTGGCAGAGCGGCCGCTCCGGAGCGGCCTGCCCGCCGCCACACGATGACGGGCATGCCGAGGTGGAGCGCGGCGCGCCGGGCTGGTCCGGCTTCCTCCGCCGCGATCGCCACGCAGGCGGGATGGTGCTCCCACTGCTCCCAGTGGTCGCGATGCGTGCTCAGCCGGCCGAGTTCCTCGGCGTCGAGCCAGTGGGCGGCCGGCTTGTCGTCCTGCGCATCCGGATCGTTGAGCCATTCCCAACGGGCCCACCACAGATCGTGGAAGTGCGCGATGTTGTTCCGCGCCTCGGGGCAGCTGACCCACACGTCGAACCGCGCGCCCAGCTTCCACGGTTCGTCCACGCCGAGCTTGCACAGCCATTGGTCGAAATCGGTCTCCAACAACGTCTCACTGACCGCGAATTCGATGCCCTTGAGTTCCAGGGGGCGGCGGAAATCCGCCTCCTCGCTGCGCAGTGCCCGGGCGTGGCGCTGTAGGCCGTCCAGGCACTGCTCCATGAGCTCGGGCATGCTGTCCAGCGGAACGCTGAGGCTTTGGGAGGCGTCCTCGTGAGGGTGCACCCGCTTCCACTGTGAGGGGTCGGACGGCGAGTACAGCGAGATGTCGACGAACACCTGGGCCGGATCCTGAGGATTCTGATCGAGTTGTACGAGCAGTGCGACCTCGAATGTGGTGAGATTCGGCACGCGCGGCAGATCGCTGAGCCCGAAACGTTCCCGGACCTCACGCACCCATGCACGCAACGCACCTGCGCGTCTGGCGCCTTGGGGCACCCCGCCGGTCCTGAAGCCGGTCGCGAGGGCGTGCGCGAAAGCCACCACCTTCGGCATCGCGGCACCGGCCTGTTCACGTGCGTCCAGGTCCCGCGCCCAGTCGTAGAGGTCCTCGGCGGGGGGCGGGAACGGCGCGGCCGCCCCAGCCGCGTCTCCTTGTACGCGAAAGGACCATCGGTACGCCTTCTCGGCCCAGGCAGGCGGAATCGTGCCGCGCAGCTGGTCTTCGAGTCCTTGCCAGGCCTGTGCGTCCAAGGTCGCGGGGGAGCGCGGGGCGTCAGCCGGCTCAGGCGGCGGGACGAGCGTCAAGAGCGCGTGCAGCAGCGCACTTTTGAGATCCTCCGGGCTGTTGACCTCCTTCAGCATGACCCCGCTGTCGCGCAGTTCCTTCCTGAACTCCTCCTGCCGCTCGCCGTGTTCGCACCTGAGCGCGTTCCAGGGCAGCCTCAGATCTGGGCTCTCTTCGGAGAGCAGGAACACAAGACGAGGCTTCCCGAGCTTCGTGGCCTCGCGGAACTCCAACTGGGTGTAGGAGAGATGCTCCTCGTCGCGTACCGGTGACCCGTAGCGGAAACCGATGATCCCCACATAGACGTCGGACTGACCGACCTCTTCCCGGCAGGCATGGGCGGGTAGCTGGTCGCGAGCAGCGAAGTACGCCATGTCGATGCAGACGTCCCGAGCAGAGCTGACGGCCTTCTCCGCTGCTGCGACATACGACAGATCGGCCGGATGCTGCCGTAACTCCGAGGTATGACTGAGAAACACCAGCCGCTTGGTCACGCACCCACCCCGTAGTCAACGCCCCGCCTGAACAGCCCGTTTCACCAGAGTAGTCACTGGGGGTCCCCCATGCGTACGAGTTGGGGACGCCCCGCCCCCTTCCATCAGGTCAACTGTCCCGGACCCTTGACTCATAACTCGCAAGTAGCCATCCTCGTCCCACAGATTTGCGCCGGTCATGACAAAGACGCATGGCCGCCGACCGAGGGACGTGGGTCATGACCAAACCTCGACGCCCGTACGGCAGACGCAAACACGTCACCGTCGTGTCGCTCCTCCTCCTCGTGCTCGCCATCGCCCTCGGACCCACCCCGAGCTCCGCGGCCGCGAGCGACTGGTGGAACCCGACCGCACGTCCCGCGCCGGACGCGCAGATCAACGTCACCGGCGAGCCGTTCACCGGCACCGACTCCGCCGGTGAGGTACGGGGGTTCGTCGACGCCCACAACCACCTCTTCTCCAACGAGGCCTTCGGCGGCCGGCTCATCTGCGGCAAGGTCTTCTCCCCGCAGGGCGTCGCCGACGCGCTCAAGGACTGTCCCGAGCACTACCCCGACGGCACCCTCGCGATCTTCGACTACATCACCCACGGCGGCGACGGCAGGCACGACCCGGTCGGCTGGCCGACGTTCAAGGACTGGCCGGCGTACGACTCGATGACGCACCAGGCCGACTACTACGCCTGGCTCGAGCGCGCCTGGCGTGGCGGGCAGCGGGTGCTCGTCAACGACCTCGTCACCAACGGCGTGATCTGCTCGGTCTACCCCTTCAAGGACCGCAGCTGTGACGAGATGACCTCGATCCGGTTGCAGGCCAAGATGACCTACCAGCTCCAGGACTACATCGACGCGATGTACGGCGGCCCCGGCAAGGGCTGGTTCCGGATCGTCACCGACACCGCCCAGGCCCGGCAGGTGATCAAGGCGGGCAAGCTCGCCGTCGTCCTCGGCGTCGAGACCTCCGAGCCCTTCGGCTGCAAGCAGATCCTCGACATCCCGCAGTGCAGCAAGGCGGACATCGACAAGGGGCTCGACGAGCTCTACGACCTCGGCGTGCGCAGCATGTTCCTGTGCCACAAGCTCGACAACGCGCTGTGCGGCGTCCGCTTCGACGAGGGCGGGCTCGGAACGGCCATCAACGTCGGGCAGTTCCTGTCCACCGGCACCTTCTGGAAGACCGAGAAGTGCAAGGGCCCCCAGCACGACAACCCCATCGGCACCGCCCCCTCCGCCGCGGAGGCGGACCTGCCCGCGGGCACCGAGGTGCCGACCTACGCCGACGACGCGCAGTGCAACGTCCGCGGGCTCACCGACCTCGGTGAGTACGCCGTGAAGGGCATGATGCAGCGCAAGATGATGCTCGAGATCGATCACATGAGCGTCAAGGCCGTCGGCCAGGCCCTTGACCTGTTCGAGGCCGCCGACTACCCGGGCGTGCTCTCCTCGCACAGCTGGATGGACCTCAACTGGACCGAACGCGTCTACTCCCTCGGCGGGTTCGTCGCCCAGTACATGCACGGCTCCGAGGGCTTCGTCGCCGAGGCCGCCCGCACCTCCGCGCTGCGCGAGAAGTACGGCGTCGGCTACGGCTTCGGCACCGACTTCAACGGCGTCGGAGACCACCCCGGGCCGCGCGGCGCGAACACCTCGAACCCGGTGAAGTACCCGTTCAAGAGCGTCGACGGCGGCTCCGTCATCGACAAGCAGACCACCGGCTCACGCACCTTCGACTACAACACCGACGGCGCCGCCCACGTCGGCATGATCCCCGACTGGATCGAGGACATCCGGCAGGTCGGCGGGCAGGACGTCGTGGGCGACCTCTTCCGGGGCGCCGAGTCCTACCTCGACACCTGGGGCGCCACCGAGCAGCACCAGGCCGGCGTCAACCTCGCCGAGGGGCGGACGGCGACGGCCAGTTCCTCGGAGTGGAACCCGTTCACCAGCTACCAGCCGGGCCGCGCCGTCGACGGCGACGACGGCACCCGCTGGGCCAGCGACTGGAGCGACGACCAGTCGTGGCAGGTGGACCTGGGCGCCACCCACCTCGTCTCCCGCGTCACCCTCGACTGGGAGCGGGCGTACGGCAAGTCGTACCGGATCGAACTGTCCACCGACGGCACGAACTGGACGACCGCCTGGTCCACCACCTCCGGCGACGGCGGCCTCGACACGGCCAAGTTCACCGGGACGCCCGCCCGTTACGTCCGGGTCCACGGCCTCGACCGCGGCACCGACTGGGGATACTCGCTCTACGAAGTCGGCGTCCACAGCGCCTGACACCACAACGGGGGACGCGCACATGGCACGCATGCCGTCGGCACAACGGCGTCGGCAGCTCACCGAGGCGGCGATCCGGGCGATGGCCCGGGACGGCGTGGCCCGGACCACGACCCGTTCCATCGCCGCCGAGGCGGGCGTCTCCCTGAGCGTCTTCCACTACTGCTTCGACTCCAAGCAGGAGCTGGTCGAGTCGGTCATCACGACCATCACCGACCACTACGTCGGCATAGTGCAGGAGGCCCTGAAACCCAGGGCCTCCCTGGAGGAGACCGTCCGGGCCGGCTTCCAGGCGTACTGGGACCACGTACGCGCCCACCCCGACGAGCACATGCTCACCTACGAACTCACCCAGTACGCCCTGCGGCAACCGGGGTTCGAGCATCTGGCCAGACGCCAGTACGAGCTCTACGGCGAGCTCTACACCGGCATCATCGAGCAGCTGTCCACCACCATGGGCTTCCAACTCCGCGTGCCGGTCCCGGCGTTGGCCCGCTATCTCGCCGCCATGACCGACGGCCTGACCCTCAACTACCTGGTCCTCGGTGACGAGGACGCCTGGACGGACATCCTCGACACCGTCACCGCCCATATCGCCGGCCTGGTCTCCGCCTAGGCGCGCAGCGGGTTCGTCCCGGTCGCCGCCAGCAGGTACCAGGCGGTCGCGCCCGTGTGCCGGTACGGGTAGTAGCCGAACCCGAAACCGGTGTCGAGCGGGCTGCTCGCCGAGACGACACCGGACCCGGCGGCCACGGGACGGGAGCCCAACGTCTGCCCGCCGCCCAGAAGTTCCTGCGCGCGCTCGATGGAGGCGAGCAGGTTCCGGGCGCGCTTCTCGTCCCCGGCGGCACACCGGTCGCGCAGGGCGAGGGCGAGGTGGGCCGTGCCCTCGAACCACACGCCGTCGCGGTCCGGCTTGGGCTGGCCGGAGGCGATCGGCGCGTCCTCGTTCGCCAGCAGACTGGCCGAGCTGAAGGTCACTCCCGCGTACGACTGGCCCGCCGGCACCGTGCTGTTGGGGCGGTCGGCCGAGTCCAGGACGGCGAGTTCGCGCGAGGCCCAGTCCAACGAGTGTGCGTGGGCGGCGGAGTTGAGGGCCAGGTGGGTCCAGGTCTGGGTGTCCTCGGGGATCGGGGACTTGTTGATCGTCACACCGTCGTCGGTACCGGTGTAGAAGAAGCCGCCGGCCGGCTCCCACATCTTCTCGACGAATTCCCTTGCCACCGAACGCCGTTCGCGCCACACCCGGTCCCCGGTCAGCCGCGCGAGCTGCCCGAACAGGCCGATCAGGTCGGTGTTGTGCTCGGTCGAGGTGAAGGGCAGCCTCGCGTTCGCCCCGTCGACCCCGAACTTGAAGCCGCCGAGCGGCTCGGCGGTGCGGCCCACCCGGTCGATCCACTCACCGATCCGCACGGCGCCCGCCAGGAACCGGCGTTCCCCGGTGCGCCGGGTGAGCGCGGCCAGCGCGATCCCGGCCCACGCCATGTCGCCCACCGCCGTACCGGTGAAGCCGAACTGCCAACCCACGTTGGCCTTGCCGTCCGCCCGGACGAACCCGTCCGGCTGCGGGGAGCCGTCGTAGAAGGTGTACGGGCCCATGTTGTACGCCTGCCGCAGCCGCCCGTCGTCGTGGTCGGGGTCGTTGGCCTGCGCGTACAGGAGCGCGTCCCCGAGCACCGTCGCCCGGGACGTGCCGTCCCCCGAACGGCCCGCGAGCAGCGCCAGGATCGTCAGCGCGTTGTCGTAGGTGAACGCCGTGCTGAACAGGCCGGCTTGGTCGGTGTAGCTCTGCGCCAGCCGGAGCGTGCCGTGCTCCGGATAGGCGTCCATGGCGGCGGCGAGGAAGGCCTGCGCGCGATGCCGGGCGGCGCCCGGGCGCTGCGGCGCCGCTCCCGCCGTACCCCCACCGGCCGCGGTGAGGACCGCGGCGCCCGCCCCGAGTCCGGTCCCGATGAGTGCGCGACGGCTGAGGGTCATGGGTCTCCTAGAGGGGATGCACGAAGAGATCTGAGAGCGCTCTCAAAGGCGCGCGCTCATTCTGCTGTCACCACACGCCCCGGTCAACGGATGCGCACGGCCGGCAAGTTGAGGAACACGAAAGCGGCCCCAGGAAATCCTGGGGCCGCTTCGCGAGGAACGGGGATCAGACCGCCGTCGACGGGAACGTCGGGTACTCCACCCCGGAGACGTGCTGCACGACCCGGATCACCTGGCAGGAGTAGCCGAACTCGTTGTCGTACCAGAGGTAGAGGATCGCGTTGTCGCCGTCGACCTTCGTCGCGCCGGCGTCGACGATCGACGCGTGGCGCGAGCCGACGAAGTCCATGGAGACGGCGTCGGGAGCGGTGGTGAAGTCGATCTGGCGCTTCAGCGGCGAGTTCAGCGAGACGTCGCGCAGATAGCCGAGGACCTCCTCGCGGGTGGTCTCGCGGCCCAGCCGCAGGCTGAGGATGGCGATCGACACGTCCGGCACCGGCACGCGGATGGAGCTGCCGGTGATCGGGGCCTTGAGGTCGGGCAGTGCCTTGGCGACGGCCGAGGCGGCGCCCGTCTCCGTGATCACCATGTTGAGCGGCGCGGAACGGCCGCGGCGGTCGGCCTTGTGGTAGTTGTCCAGCAGGTTCTGGTCGTTGGTGAACGAGTGGACCGTCTCGACATGGCCGCGCAGCACGCCGTACTCGTCGTCCATCGCCTTCAGCGGCGGCACGATCGCGTTGGTGGTGCAGGACGCGCAGGACAGGATCTGCTCGTCCGGCTTCACGGTGTGGTGGTTGACGCCGTGCACGATGTTCGGGACGTCGCCCTTGCCGGGCGCGGTGAGCACGACCTTGTCGATGCCGGGACGCAGATGCTGCGAGAGGCCCTCGCGGTCGCGCCACTTGCCGGTGTTGTCGATGAGGATCGCGTTCTTGATGCCGTACGCCGTGTAGTCGACCTCGGACGGGTCGTTGGCGTAGATCACCTTGATCGCGTTGCCGTTGGCGGTGATCGTGTCGGTCGCCTCGTCGACGGTGATCGTGCCCTGGAACTGGCCGTGGATGGAGTCGCGGCGCAGCAGCGAGGCCCGCTTGATGAGGTCCTGGTCGCCGCCGCCGCGGACCACGATGGCGCGCAGCCGCAGACCGTTGCCGGAGCCGGACTTCTCGATGAGCAGGCGGGCGACGAGGCGGCCGATGCGGCCGAAGCCGTACAGGACGACGTCGCGGCCCTCGCCGCGCTCGATCTTGTTGGCGCCGGTGGCACCGGCGACGGCCTCGGCGGTGAAGGCCTCGACGGTCAGGCCGCGGTCGTCGGCGCGGTAGGTCGCGGCGAGCATGCCGATGTCGATCTGGGACGGGCCGAGGTCGAGGGTGGTGAGCGCCTGGAGGAAGGGCAGCGTCTCGGTGACCGACAGCTCCTCGCCGGCGATCTGCCGGGCGAAGCGGTGGGTCTTGAGGATGCTGACCACCGACTTGTTCACCAGGGAGCGGCTGTGCAGCAGGACGGTGACGTCCCGCTCGCGGTGCAGCTTCCCGATGATCGGGATCATCGACTCCGCGATCTCCTCGCGGGTCTTCCAGTTGGTGAACGAGTCCTCGTTGACAGTCACAAGATCCATCTTTCGAGCTAGGCAGCGCTCATATGTTAACCACATGTTCGTTTGACCCCTTGAACGGGGTGGGGTCTCCCGCCCGTACCAGCGGGCACAGGGCCGCGTGCCCCGCCAGACCACGCCACACCGATCCAAGGGACGGACCACATGAACGCAAGCGCATCCATCGGCGTCACCGGACTGGGCGTGATGGGCCGCAACCTGGCGCGGAACTTCGCCCGCCACGGAGCCACGGTCGCCGTCCACAACCGTTCGGCCGGACGGACCCGCGCGCTGGTCCAGGAGTTCGGGCACGAGGGCACCTTCGTGGCCGCCGAGTCGGCCGAGGAGTTCGTCGCCGCGCTCGAACGCCCCCGGAAGCTGATCATCATGGTGCAGGCCGGCCCCGCCACCGACGCGGTGATCGAGGAGTTCGTCCCGCTCCTCGACGCCGGCGACATCGTCGTCGACGGCGGCAACGCCCACTTCGCCGACACCCGCCGCCGCGAGGCCGCCCTGCGCGAGCGCGGCCTGCACTTCGTCGGCACCGGCATCTCCGGCGGCGAGGAGGGCGCGCTGAGCGGCCCGTCCGTGATGGTCGGCGGATCCACGGAGGCGTATGCCCTCCTGGGCCCCCTCTTCGAGGACATCAGCGCCCACGTCGACGGCGAGCCCTGCGCCGCCCACATCGGCACCGACGGCGCCGGGCACTTCGTGAAGATGGTCCACAACGGCATCGAGTACGCCGACATGCAGCTCATCGCCGAGGCGTACGACTTGTTGCGCCAGGTCGCCGGGTACACGCCGGCCGAGATCGCGGACGTCTTCCGCCGGTGGAACGCGGGCCGCCTCGGCTCGTACCTGATCGAGATCACCGCCGAGGTCCTCGCCCACACCGACCAGGCCACCGGCGCGCCCTTCATCGACGTCGTCGCGGACGCCGCCGGCCAGAAGGGCACCGGCCGCTGGACGGTCCAGACGGCCCTGGACCTCGCCTCCCCGGTCACCGCGGTCGCCCAGGCCACCTTCGCCCGCGCTGCCTCCGGGCAGTCGGACCTGCGGGCCGCGTACCGAGGCCTCCCCGGCGGCACCACCCCGCCGCTCAGCCGCACCGAGGCCGAGCGCTTCACCTCCCAGGTGGAACACGCGCTGTACGCCTCCAAGGTCATCGCCTACGACCAGGGCTGGACGATGATCCAGGACGCCGCCGCGGAGTACGGCTGGAAGATCGACCTCGGTGCCGTCGCCCGCATCTGGCGCGGCGGCTGCATCATCCGGGCCGCCTTCCTGGACCGCATCCGCGCGGCCTACGCCGCCGACCGGGACCTGGTCAGCCTGCTCGGCGAGATGGAGTTCGCCATGGAGATCACCGACGCCCAGGTCCCCTGGCGGGAGACGGTCGCCTCCGCGACCCGCCGCGGCATCCCCGTCCCGGCCATCTCGGCAGCCCTGGCCCACTACGACACCCTCCGCGCCGAACGCCTGCCCGCCGCCCTCCTCCAGGCCCAGCGCGACTACTTCGGCGCCCACACGTACGCGCGCGTGGACCGCCCCGGCGCCTTCCACACCCACTGGGCCGCGCCGGGCCGCCCGGAGACGGCGAACTGACGCCAGCGCTCCCCGAGCAGAAGGGAATGGCCCCGGCACGCAACCAGTGCGGGCCCAGCGCCCTCCTATCTGCTGAACCACACTGCAGACACAGGACGTTCACAGGGGGAGTACGCCGTGGCAGAGCTGTCCCGCCGCCGGTTCGTGGTCTACACGCTGGCGGCGTCCACGCTGACCGTCGCGGCCCCCCTCGGCTGCGACGCGCCGGCGGCCGAGGGCGCGACGACCCGGCACTCCGACGTCGTCGTGACCGGCACCGACGACGAGATGCTGGTCCTGGAGATCACCCGGGACAACAAGGTCGTCGTACGACTGCCGCGCGTCGAGGTCGGCCAGGGCGTCACCACCGCCGTCGCCATGATGATCGCCGAGGAACTCGACGCCCGGCTCACCGACGTCCACATCCCGCTGGCCGAGGCCCGGACCAAGGGCAACCAGTACACCGGCGGCTCCAGCTCGGTCAGTTCGCTGTACGGCCCCGCCCGCAACCTCGCCGCCACGGCCCGCGCCCGACTCGTCACCGCCGCGGCGCGGCGCTGGCGGCTGCCCGCGCGCGTGCTGCGCACCCGGGACACCATGGTCGTCGCCCCGGACGGCCGCACCGCCACCTTCGGCTCGCTCACCGAGACCGCGGCCCGGGTCCGCCGTCCCCGGGTGTCCAGCAAGCCCAAACCGGCGTCCCGGCACCGCGTGATCGGACACCCGACGACCCGCATCGACGCCCGCGACATCGTCACCGGTCGCGCGCGCTTCACCGGGGACCTGTCGGCGGCGTCGGCGAAGCCGACCGTGGTGGCCCGCCCGCCCACGCTCGGCGGCAAGGTCGTCTCGGTGGACGACCGCGCGGCCCGAGCCCTGCCCGGTGTCCTGCGAGTGGTCAGGATTCCCGGGGGAGTTGCCGTGGTCGCGGACTCCTTCCACTACGCGTTCAAGGCACGGGACGCTCTCAAGATCACCTGGTCTCCCGGTCCGCTGGCGGGCCTGTCCGACGCGGCCATCCGCTCGCGGTTGCGGGCCGCGGTCCCGCCGCTCGGCAGACCGCCGCGTGGATCGGCCCAGTTGGAGGAGCGGTTCGAGTTCGCCTTCGTCAGCCATGCCCCGATGGAGGTCCTCACCGCCGTCGCGGACGTACGGGCCCGCCGTGCCGAGATCTGGTTCTCCTCCCAGTCGCCGATGGGCGCGCGGGAGGACATCGCCTCGGCGGTCGGGCTGCCGTCGTCCGCCGTACGCGTCCATGTCGTGCGCGGCGGCGGCTCGTTCGGGCGCCGGCTGGACCACGACGCGGCCATGGAGGCGGCCCTCATCTCCAAGAAGGCGCGCCTCCCGGTGAAGCTGATGTGGAGCCGCGCCGACGACATCAAGCACGGCCGGATGCGCCCCGCCTTCCAGCACCGCATCCGGGTCAGCCACGCCGAGGGCCGTGTCGTCGCCTTCGCCCACGCGACGGCCTCGGTGAGCGAGGCGTGGGAGGGGAAGTCCGCGCAGGGCGGGATCAAGGGAGCCGCCCTTTCCGCCGCCGGCTCCCCGGTGCCCAGTGACAGCGGCCTCTACAACTTCGGGAAACTGTCCGGGGATTCGGGCTCCGTCGAGCTGGCGATGCCGCTCGGCGCCTGGCGGTCGGTCGACTCCGGGACCGTGCGGACGGCCGAGGAGATCGTCGTCGACGAGATCGCCCGCACCCTCGGCAAGGACCCCGTGGCGTTCCGCCGTACGACACTGCGCGGCAAGGCCGTCAAAGCGGTCCTCGACAAGGTCGCCACCGCCGGACAGTGGGGCCGGACGATGCCCGCGGGACAGGCCCAGGGTGTCGCCGTCCACGAGGAGTACGGGTCCTGCGTGGCCTGCCTGGTGGAGATCGACGCCGCCGACCCCAAGAACCCCCGGGTGACCAAGGTCGTGATGGCGGCCGACGTCGGGACGGCCGTCAACCCGAGCGGACTGGAGGCCCAGCTCATGGGCACGGCGGTCGACGGCATCTCCACGATCCTGTGGGCCGGCCTCCACATCGACCGCGGTGCCGTCCGCGAGAGCAGCTACGCCGACTTCCACTGGGCCCGCCAACGCCACGCCCCCCTCCACTTCGAGGCCCACATCCTGCCCACGGGCGGCGAGCCGGGCGGCGCCGGTGAACTCGGCGTCCCCGCGGCGGCCGGCGCCGTCGCCAACGCCTACGCCCGCGCCACCGGCACCAAACCCCGTCGCTTCCCCCTCGACTTCTGACCGCTGGAAGGCCTCTGATGCCCCGTCACACCTTCGTCCTCAACGGCGAACATGTCACCGTCGACGCCCCCGACGACATGCCGCTGCTGTGGGTGCTGCGCGACCTGCTGGACGTCACCGGACCCAAGTACGGCTGCGGTGTGGGGGTGTGCCGCGCCTGTACGAGCCATCTCGACGGCGCCGAGATACAGCCCTGCGTGGTCCCCGTCGCCGACTGCGCGCGACGCGAGGTCACCACCATCGAGGGCCTCGCCGACGGCGACACCCTGCACCCCGTGCAGCAGGCCTGGCTCGACTGCGACGTCTCCCAGTGCGGCTTCTGCCAGCCGGGCCAGATCATGGCCGCGGCCGCCCTGCTGAAGAGGACGCCCGAGCCGACGGACGCCGACATCGACGCGATCGAGAACGTGTGCCGCTGCGGGACGTACTCCCGCATCCGGGAGGCGATCAAGAAGGCGGCGACCGCTGGAGACTGACTCACCTGGGTAAGGTCCACTCAGCCACAAGTGGACAGGTAGGTCGCTGATGACGAACGCCCGGGAATCCCTCGACAACAGCCCGAGACAGCTCCAGGTGGAGACGCACGGCCTCGACGTGATCGGCGACGCCGAACGCAAGGGCACCCCGCGGACGCTGTTCTGGCCGTGGTTCGGTGCCAATGTCTCCATCCTGGGACTGAGCTACGGCGCCTTCGCGCTCGGCTTCGGGATCTCCTTCTGGCAGGCCCTGATCGCCGGCGTCATCGGCATCGTCTTCTCCTTCCTGCTGTGCGGCTTCGTCGCCGTCGCGGGCAAACGCGGCTCCGCCCCGACGATGGTGCTCAGCCGGGCCGCGTACGGCGTCCGCGGCAACCGGCTGCCGTCGGTGATCTCCTGGGTCCTCACGGTCGGCTGGGAGACGGTCCTGTGCGCCCTCGCCACCCTGGCCACCGCGACCGTCTTCGACCGGCTCGGCTGGGGCGGCGGCACCGGGACCCAGGTGGTCGCCCTGATCGTGGTCGCCGGGCTCACCGTCGTCGGCGGGGTCATGGGCTTCGACGTGATCATGCGGCTGCAGACCCTGATCACCGTGGTCACGGGCGTGCTGACGGTCGTGTACGTGTGTCTCGTCGCCGACCACATCCACTGGAGCACCGTCAGCGACATCCCGGCGGGCTCCGCGCAGGAGTTCATCGGCGCGCTGGTGTTCATGATGACCGGCTTCGGCCTCGGCTGGGTCAACGCCGCCGCGGACTACTCCCGCTATCTGCCGCGCACCTCGTCGAGCCGGGGCGTGATCGGCTGGACGACGTTCGGCGCGTCGGTGGCGCCGCTGCTCCTGCTGGTGTTCGGGCTGCTCCTCGCGGGCTCGTCGACCACGCTGAACGCGGCCGTCGCCGCCGACCCCATCGGCGCGCTGACCACGATCCTGCCGACGTGGTTCCTGGTCCCGTTCGCCGTGGTGGCGGTGCTGGGCCTGGTCGGCGGCGCGGTCCTGGACATCTACTCGTCCGGCCTGGCACTGCTGTCGGCGGGCCTGCGCATCCCGCGCCCGCTGGCCGCCCTCGTCGACGGCGTGCTCATGATCGCGGGCGCCGTCTACATCGTCTTCTTCGCCGACGACTTCCTGGGGCCGTTCATGGGCTTCCTGACCACCCTCGGCGTCCCGATCGCCGCGTGGTGCGGCATCATGCTCGCGGACATCCTGCTCCGCCGCCGCGACTACGCCGAGCCCGACCTCTACCGCCCCGACGGCCGCTACGGCGACGTCCCCCTGACGCCCCTGCTCCTCACGCTGGCCGCGACCGCCGTCGGCTGGGGCCTGGTCACCAACGCGTCCGCGGACTGGCTGACATGGCAGGGCTATCTCCTCCAACCGCTGGGCCTGGGCGGCAAGTCGGGCGCCTGGGCCTACGCCAACCTGGGCGTCCTCGCGGCGCTGGCGCTGGGCTTCCTGGGGACCCTCGCGCTGCGCCGCGGACGGGTGCGTGCACAGGAGGCGCAGGTGGGCGCCGTATGACCACCGGCCATCTGACGGTCATCGACATGCAGCGCGTCTTCGCCGACCCGGACAGCCCCTGGGCCACCCCGCGGTTCGCCGAGGCCGCTCAGGGCGTAGGACGCCTGCTGCCGGCCTTCGGCGACCGGGTGACGTTCACCCGCTTCGTGGCCCCGGAGCGGCCGGCCGGCGCCTGGCGGGCCTACTACGAACAGTGGCCGTTCGCCCTGCAACCCCCCGACGCCCCCCTCTGGCACCTGACGGACGACTTCGCGACCACCGCCCCCCACGTCCTCGACGCCCCGACGTTCGGCAAATGGACCCCACAACTCGCCGAACGCGCAGGCCTGGAAGGCCCCCTCTACCTCACCGGCGTCAGCACCGACTGCTGCGTCCTGTCCACGGCGCTCCCGGCGGCGGACGCGGGCGTGGAGGTGGTGGTCGTCGCCGACGCGTGCGCGGGAGCGGACGACGACTCCCACGCGCAGGCGTTGCACCTGCTGAGCCTGTACCGGCCGCTGGTCAGAGTGACCACGGTCGCGGAAGTGCTGGCGGACAGGACATGACCGAAGCCCGGGTGGCGGAGTGGCCGCCGGCGGGCCGGTTCTTGTGAGACTGTCCGGGTGATCGAGTCCAGAGCAGTCGTGTCCGCCGACGAGATGCACGCCTATCTCGTCGGCCAGTTGAACCACGCCCTCACCCGCCCCGGGATGTTCGGCGGCGAGCCCGCGATCCTGATGCTCATCGAACACCTCCTCTTCATGGAGGGGGAGCCCGGGGCCCGCTGGGACGAGGTGATCCAACCCCTGCGGGAACGGGGCGCGTTCAGCGCCATCGGCGTCAAGGGCGTCTTCCGTGAACTGATCCGCGGCAGCGACGACCACGACGTGGGTTCGGTGCACGCAGAGTTCGCCCACCGGCGTGGCTGGCTCAAGCCGGACCGGTTCCTCGACTCCCGTACGCATCAGGCCCTCATGGACCGGGTCCGCGACTGGGCCGCCGAGGACAGGCAATGGCCCGACGTGGTCGCCGAGTTCGGGGAGCCGTCGATCCTCTTCGGCGGCACCAACCCGAGGTACGGCAAGACCCTCGCCTACGTCAGCGAGGACCGCGACCACCCGATGGTGTTCTTCCACCTCTGGAACGGCAACCTGGACCAGGCGTCCCCCGTGTGGGAACCGGCGTACGAGCAACCCGTCCTGTGGGCCGTGCGCTTCGGTGACGCGCACTTCGACGAGGCCTTCGTCCTCACCCCCGCCGGACACCGCCTCCGCCCCCAGCCTCCGGCGTAGTTGGCGTTGTCCGGTGGGTACAGCAGCCGCTGTTGCCGTGTTCAATCACGCCAGGAGGCACGGTGATCGCCCCTCCCGAACCGGAACTCACGGGTTCTTCGCGGAGCACATCCCGCTGATTCCCTGATCCATAGGGGAATGCCACAGTCCGGATCGGGTACGTGAGCAGGACCGCGCCCGGGACCGAGCGCCCGGGCAAGCCGTACGAACACCGCTACCAGGGGATTCACCATGGACACACCCGCGCACGACAACACCACGCCGGCCCGGCGGGCGCTGGACGCGCTGGCCGAGAACACCGAGGACACGGTGGCGCTGGACACGCTGGTGAGCAGTGACGTCCTCGTGCCGGTGCCGGACGACGCCAGTGAGGAGGACGCCGACAACCCCTCGGCGGTGGCCCTGCCGGTCATCGAGCAGCCCGGCGGTGATCCGGTGGTGCCGGTGTTCACCTCGGAGGACGAGATGGCCGGTCTGCTGCCCTTCGTCTCCCGCTACCGGCTGGTGCCGCTGGGCGCGCTCGCCGCGGAGTGGCCGACCGACGATCTGGCCCTCAGCATCGACGCCGCGTCCGCGCACCCGCTGACGCTCACCTCGGAGGGCGTGCGCACCCTGCTGGGCCGCTCGCACGGCTGACCGGGGGATCCGCTGGGGGAGGAGCGGCGCCGACTCCGCTCCTCCCCGGACGTCCACGATCGACGTGGTGTGACCATATGACCACGGGGCGATGGCGTCGCTCCGGGATGCGCGGCTGCTGTCCGCAAAACGCGGCGGATTGCCGCGCACCGGGTCACGTGCCCCGCAGCGTGCGCGCGGGCGTCTCACCGAACCGCTCCCGGTACCGCGACGCGAACCGGCCCAGATGCACGAACCCCCACCGGTGCGCCACGCCCGACACCGTCGCCGTCCCCGGCTCCGAGGCCCGCAGCTCGGCGCGCACCCGCTGCAGGCGTACGTCGTACACGTACGCCATCGGCGACATCCCGACGTGCCTGCGGAACGCCTCCTGGAGCGTGCGCACACTGACCTGCGCGATCCCCGCCAGCCGGGCGGCGTCGTACGCCTCGGACGGCCGCTCCTGTACGGCGTCCATCACCCGCTTGACCGAGGCGGGCCGCATCGGTGGCGGCGCGGGAGCCTCCAGTTCCTCCCGGTAGCTGTGCTCGGCCGCCAGCAACACCCCTTCCAGCAGGGTCTGTTCGATGCGCGAGCGGATCAGCGGCCGCTCCAGCAGCCCGAGCGAGGTGTCCTTCTCCAGCAGCGCCCAGGTGGCCAACCGCGCCCAGCTGCGGCCGGGTCCGTCCCGCATGTCGACCGACGGCCCGAAGACCGGCGGGCGGGACACCGGCCGGTCGAGCAGGGACTGCAGGGTGAGATGGAGGGCCTGTTTGTCGATCTTCACGGTGAGCGCCTGGCAGTCGGGCGACCAGGCGTCGATCCGGATGCGCCGGGACGGATCGAAGAAGACGGCGCTGCCCGTCGTCGCGAACACGACGTCCCCGCGCCCCTCTTGGACGCTGAAGCACCCTCGCACCGGGACGGCCAGGTGATAGGAGCCGGGCGCGGCGAATCCGCTGCGGATCTCGGTGCCGAAGCAGATGTCGCCGACCGTGAGCGAGCCGAGACCGAGCACGCTCAGCCTGGTCGTGAAGTCCTCGCTGGGGCCCACGACCCGCAGGTCCATGTCGTAGTAGTGGGCGGCGAGCACGTCGTGCGCCTCCTCCACGGAGCGCGTCGCGTACGAGCTGAAGTCGGCCGCCCGGCCCGGTACCACGGTCACTGCGGATTCTCCGATCTGCGCGCGCAGTACTCCGTTCAGCATGGCCACGCGCCTGACCGGGTACACCCCACCCGCTTCCGGTCTTCACAGCCTTCTCCCAGCGGCGGGGATTCCGCGAGGATTCAGCGCCCTTCCCGGGGCTCAGTCGCCCAGCATGCGGCCCAGTGCCTCCCGCTGCAGCGGCAGCACCTCGGCGTGCAGGTCGCGTCCCTTGCGGGTCAGGGCGACCCACACGCCACGCCGGTCCTCCACGCACACGGAGCGCTCCACCAGGCCGTCCTTCTCCAGCCGGCCGATCAGCCGGGAGAGCGCGCTCTGGCTGAGGTGGACCCGGCCGACCAGGTTCTGCACCCGGCACAGGTCGCCCTCCGCCGGGGCCTCGGCGGCGAGGAGGTCGAGCACCTCGAAGTCGCTCGCGCCGAGTCCGTGCGGGTGCAGCACCCGGTCGATCTCGCACATCGTGCGGGCGTGGACCGCCAGGATGTCCCGCCACTGTTCCTCGAGCCGGGCCCCGGCCGCGTTCACTGCCATGCCCCCATGTTAATGCGCATGCATCCATATGGGGGCAGGGGTGGCGTCAGCTGTCCTGGGTGATCCCGATGAGGTTGCCGTCCGGGTCCTTCACGGAGGCGATCAGCTTGCCGCCGCCGACGTCCGTGACGTCCTGGAGCAGCTCGGCGCCCGCGTCGAGCAGCGCGGCGAGCCGGGCCCGGATGTCGTCCACGTGCCAGTACGGGACCGGACCGGTCATGCCCCGCGCGTGCCCGTTGGGGTCGAGACCCACGTCCTGCCCCGCGTCCTTGAAGCCGACGTAGTACGCCTCGTCGGCATACGGCTCGGTCTGCAGCAGGGCGCTGAACACGGCCTTCGCCCGGGCGACGTCCTTGACGGGGTAGATGATGGTCTTCAGTCCGGCGGTCATGGTGTGCTCCTCCGTTGGGTTTTCGTCGGTGGTTTCACCGTAGGTCGGGGGAGGGGGAACCGCTTCTCCGATCCTGACCGCTTGCCGGCGCGGTCAGGTCGAGTCCCGTTTCACGAGCTCGGTCGGCAGGATCACCGCCATCGGGTCCTCGCCGTTGATCTGCGCCAGCAGCACCCGCACCATCTCGGCGCTGATCCGGTCGTAGGGCTGGCGGATCGTGGTCAGGGCCGGGGTCGCCTCCACCGCGGCCACGGAGTCGTCGAAGCCGCCCACGGACACGTCCTCGGGGACCCGCCGGCCCGCCCTGGCCAGCGCGGCCAGGGCACCCTGCGCCATCAGGTCGGAGGCCACGAACACGGCGTCCAGGTCGGGGGCCTGCGCCAGCAGCCGCTCGGCCCCCGCCTCACCGCTCGCCCGGCTGTAGTCGCCGGAGACGATGAGCCGCTCGTCGATCGGGATGCCCGCGTCCGTGAGCACCTCCTTGTAACCGGCGAGCCGGTCGACACCGCCCGGGGTGTCCAGCGGGCCGCTGACCATGGCGATCCGGCGCCGCCCCAGCGACAGCAGATGGCGCACCATGTCACGGGCGCCGTCCCGGTCGTCCGCGGCCACGTAACTCACCTTGGCGCCGGGCCCCATCGGCTTGCCGCACTGCACGAGCGGTACGCCCGCCTCGCGCAGCTCCTCCGCGACCGGGTCGCCGGAGTGGCTGGAGACCAGCAGCACCCCGTCGACGTGCCCCGCGGTGATGTACCGCGTTATGCGCCGCCGTTCGTCCTTCGTGCCCGCCAGCATCAGCAGCAGCGGGATGTCGTGCGCGGCCAGCGCCTGGGTGCAGCTGCTGAGCAGGACGTTGAAGTTGGGGTCCTCGAAGAACCGCTCCTGAGGCTCCGTCAGCAGGAAGCCGATGGAGTCCGAACGGCCGGTGATCAGCGAGCGGGCGTGGCGGTTGACGACGTAACCCGTCTTGCGGATCGCCGCGTTGACCGCTTCCTGGGCGGCCGGGCTGACGTAGTGGCCGCCGTTGAGCACCCGCGAGACCGTGCCGCGCGAGACCCCGGCCTCGCGCGCCACGTCGTGGATCGTCGGCGGTCTGCGGCGGCCCCCCGTGTTGCTCATGGTCATGACTTTACGGCCCCGGACAGCAGATCGAGACTCCAGAACCGCTGGATGACCAGGAAGAGCGCGATGAGCGGGAACACCGCGAGGAACGCGCCGGTGATCACCAGGGTGTACAGCGCCGGGGTGTTGGCGCCCTGCTCCAGGAGCGTGTACAGACCGAGCGTGATCGGGAACTTCTCGTCGTCGCTCAGCATGATGTAGGGGAGGAGGAAGTTGTTCCAGATCGCCACGAACTGGAACAGGAACACCGTGACCATGCCCGGGACCATCATCGGCAGCGCGACCCGGCTGAAGATCCGCCACTCGCTCGCCCCGTCCATCCGCCCGGCCTCCACCACGTCCGCGGGCACGGCGGCCTGGGCGTAGATACGGGCGAGGTAGACGCCGTACGGCGAGAGGATCTGCGGCAGCAGCACGGACAGGTACGAGTCGGTCAAGTCCGCCTGCGCCAGCAGCAGATACTGCGGCACGGCGAGGATGACCGGCGGCATCAGCACACCCGCGAGCAGCACGTTGAACATCGTCTCGCGGCCGCGGAAGCGGTAGATCGCCAGCGCGTAGCCGCTGAACGCCGACACCACCGTGGACAGCAGCGCGCCGCACCCGGCGTAGAAGGCGGAGTTGCCCATCCACTGCCAGTAGACGCCGTCGCGGTAGGCGCTCAGGTCCTTGAGGTTGTCGACGAAGCCCGAGCCCGGCAGGAACGTGAAGGTCGAGAACAGTTCCTCGCCGGACTTGGTCGACGCGATGACCACCCAGGCGACCGGCAGCAGCGTGTACAGCGCGCCGATCAGCAGGGTGAGCGTCGGGACCAGCGCGATCCGGCGGCGCAGGGGCGGGCCCTGGGCGGCGCCGGGCGTGGTGCCGGCGGCCGGCTCGGCCTTGCGGACGGCAAGAGAACTCATCGTGCTGCCTCCTGCTTCTGGCGACGGTTCGCGGCCCGCAGGAACCCGAAGGACAGCAGCAGCGTGGCGAGCGCGATGATCACGGCCTGGGCGGCGGCCGCGTAGATGTCGTTGGTGCCGAACGCGTCCCGGTAGACCTTCATCAGCGGGCTCCACGTCGTGGACACCGAGTTGGTGAGCGGCTTGAGGGTGGTCGGCTCGTTGTAGACCTGGAGCGTGGCGATGATCGAGAAGAAGAAGGTCAGCACCAGTGAGGGCGCCACCATCGGGATCTTGATCTTCAGGGCGACCTGGCGCGGGGTGGCCCCGTCCAGCTTCGCCGCTTCGTACACCTCGGCCGGGATGGCCTGGAGCGCGGTGTAGATGACGATCATGTTGAAGCCGGTGCCGCCCCACACCGCGATGTTCGAGAGGGCGAGGTACAGCGGACCGCCGTCGAGCAGGTCCGGCTGCGGCAGACCGAACTTCTCCAGCAGGTAGTAGAACGGGCTTACGTCCGGCAGGTACAGGAAGCCCCACAGCATGGCCGCCACGACGCCGGGGATGGCGTACGGCAGGAAGATCGCGAGGCGGGTGAAGGGGGTGAACCGGACCTTGTCGCTGTCGAGCATCAGCGCGAAGAGCAGGGCGAGGCCCAGCATCACGGGGACGACGATGCAGCCGTAGCCGAGGACGCGCAGCGCACCGTGCAGCAGCTCGCTGTCGTGGAGGGCGGCCGTGTAGTTCGACAGGCCGGCCCAGACCTCCTCGCGGGCGCCCTTCCCGAGGCCGAGGCCCGAGACGTGCACCTTGCGGAAGCTGAGCCAGACCGCGTACCCGATGGGCAGCGCGAAGAAGACCAGGAACAGGGCCGTGGCGGGGATCAGGAAGGCGTACGGGGCCCCCTTGACCCCGTACGACGTCCGGCGTGCGCTCGTCACTCGGAGACCCCGAAGCCCTGCTTCTTGAGGTCGGCGACGGTGGCGGCCTGCATCGTGTCCAGGGCCGCGGCGAAGTCCGACTTGTTCTTGGCGGCGGCGCCGAAGGCGTCGTTGAAGGCCGTGTAGGCGACGTTCACGTTCGGGCCCCAGGCGGAGGGCGCCGTGGTCTTCGCGATCTCGGCGGCCTTGGTGTAGAAGTCGGCCTGGTTCGAGAAGTACGCCGGCGGCTCGGCGAAGGCGCCCGAGGTCTGGGCGTTGGTGGCGGCCGGGTAGATGCCGCTCTCCTTGGCCAGCGCGGTCAGGGCCGCGCCGTCGGTGTTCAGCCAGGCGGCGAACTCGGCGGCGGCCTCCTGGTGCTTGGAGTCCGTCGTCACGGCCGTCGAGGAGCCGCCCCAGCTGCCGGTCCTGTTCTCACCCGCGGACCACTGGGGGAGCGGGGCCATCGCCCACTTGCCCTTGGTGTCGGGCGCGGCCGTGGTCAGCGTGCCGGGCGCCCACACGGCGGAGACCCAGGCGATCTGCTTGCCGGTGTTGAGCGCCTTGTTCCAGGCCGGGGTGTACATCGGCTGGTTGTCGATCGCGCCCTCCTTGACGAGACCGCCCCAGAAGTCGGCGACCTTCTTGGTGGCCGCGTCGTTGATGCCGACCTTCCACTTGTCGCCCTCGGTGGTCCACCACCGGGCGCCGGCCTGCTGGGCCAGGCCCGCGAAGAGGCCGGAGTCGTTGGCGGAGAAGGTGGTGAGGTCCGTGCCGGGGGACTTCTTCTTCAGGGCGCGGGCCGTCTCGGCGAACTGGTCCCAGGTGGTGGGGACGGTCAGGCCGTACTTCTTGAAGAGGTCCTGGCGGTAGTAGAACATCATCGGGCCGATGTCCTGCGGGACCGCGTAGACGGCGTCCGTGCCCAGCGTGGTCTGCTGCCAGACGCCCTCGGCGAACTTGCCCTGCGCGTCGCCGACGTTCTTCGCTATGTCGGCGAGGGCGTCGTTGCTGACCAGCGTCGGCAGTGCCTGGTACTCGGCCTGGACCAGGTCGGGGGCCTTGCCGGCCTTGTGCGCGGTGAGGATCTTGGTGACCAGGGTGTCGCCGGACGCCTGCTTCTTCACCGTGACGGTGATCTGGTCCTTCTTGCCCTGGCCCTGGTTCCAGAGGTCGACGACCTTGTCCATGCCGGGGGTCCAGGTCCAGTACGTCAGCGAGACCGGCCCCGATTCGGACTTCGAGTCGCCGTCGTCCGAACCACAGGCGGCGAGCGCGGTGGCGCCGAGGGCGACGGCGACGGTGGATGCTGCCACTCTGCTGAGCCGGCTGCGCTTCGTGATGGGCATGGATCTCTCCCCTGACCTGGGCCCCCGCCTGCTGCGAAGACCTGCCATGCTTCTGTGAGCGTTCACAGTAGAGAAACATCCCGGACACTTGTCAATGGTTGTTGCTGTGCGGTTATGTTGGGATCGCACCACTGATTCAGTCTGTGCACGTTCCCAAATGATCGATTAAACGGGAGAGATCCATGCCGGAGACCAGCCCCAAGGGCCTCACCAGGCTCGCCTTCGGTGGGGACTACAACCCCGAGCAGTGGCCGGAAAGCGTGTGGCAGGAGGACGTCCGCCTGATGTGTGAGGCCGGCGTCACCATGGTGAGCGCCGGCATCTTCTCCTGGGCGCTGCTGGAGCCGTCACCCGGGGTGTACGACTTCGGCTGGCTCGATCGCCTGTTTCGTCTGCTGCACGAGAACGGCATCCGCGTCGACCTCGGCACCCCCACCGTGGTGCCGCCGGTCTGGTTCTACCGGGCCCACCCCGACGCCCTGCCGGTGACGGCCGAGGGCATGCGCCACGAGTTCGGCTCCCGGGGCGCGATCTGCCACAGCAACGCCGACTACCGCGCCGCCGCCGCGAACATCACGACCAAGCTGGCCGAGCGCTACGGCGACCACCCGGCGCTCGCGATGTGGCACGTCCACAACGAGTACGGCGTCCCCGTCTCGGCCTGCTACTGCGACGCCTGCGCCGCCCACTTCCGTCGCTGGCTCGCGTCGACGTACGGCACGGTCGACGCCGTCAACGAGGCCTGGGGCACGGCGTTCTGGGGCCAGCGCTACGGCGGTTTCGAGGACATCAACCCGCCGCGCCTGACCCCCACCGTCGGCAACCCGGCCCAGGCGCTGGACTACAAGCGCTTCGCCGACGCCACCATGCGCGAGAACTTCCGTATGGAGCGGGACATCCTGCACCGCCTCGCGCCCGGCATCCCGGTGACGACCAACTTCATGACCGCCCTCAGCCAGTGCGACTCGGTCGACTACTGGGCCTGGGGCCGCGAGGTCGACATCGTCACCAACGACCACTACCTGATCACCGACGGCCGCCGCACCCATGTGAACCTCGCGATGGCCGCCGACCTCACCCGCTCGGTGGCCGGGGGAGCACCCTGGATCCTTCTGGAGCACTCCACCTCGGGCGTCAACTGGCAGCCCCGCAACCCCGCCAAGGCTCCCGGCCAGATGGCCCGCAACTCCCTCGCCCATGTGGCGCGCGGCTCCGAGGGCGCCATGTTCTTCCAGTGGCGCCAGTCCCGGCGCGGCGCCGAGAAGTTCCACTCCTCGATGCTCCCGCACGGCGGCACCGACACGCGCGTGTGGCGCGAGGTCGTCGAACTCGGCGCGTCCCTCGACTCGTTGAGCACGATCCGCGGCACCCGCACCGAGGCCGACGTCGCCGTCCTGTGGGACTGGCACTCCTGGTGGGCGCAGAGCCTGGACTGGCGCCCCAGCGAGGACCACGACGCCCGCGAGCGCGCCGACGCCTTCTACGAGACGCTCTACGACCGCCACCTCACGGTCGACTTCGCCCACCCCGAAGCCGACTTGTCGAGATATCCCCTTGTCGTCGTACCGGCCCTCTACCTGATGACCGAGGCCGCCGGGAACAACCTCGAGCGGTACGTCGAGAACGGTGGCACCCTCGTCGTCTCGTACTTCTCCGGCATCGTCGACGAGCACGACGCCGTGCACGAGGGCGCCTACCCCGGCCCGCTGCGTGACGTCCTCGGCCTGACCGTCGAGGAGTTCTCGCCGCTGCTGAAGGACCAGTCGGTGCGCCTCACCGGCCCCGACGGCTCCGAGCTCAGCGGTGACGTCTGGACGGAGTTCGTCGTCCCGCGGGGCGCCGAGACCGTGTGGACGTACGCCGACGGCCTCACCGCGGGCCACCCCGCCGTCACCCGGCACCGTTTCGGCCAGGGTTCCGCCTGGTACGTCTCCACCCGCCTCGGTGCCGAGGGCCTCGACGCCCTGCTGGGCTGGGCCGCCGAGGACGCCCGGATCGCGCCGCGCGCCGACCTGCCCCGCGACGTCGAAGTGGTGCGCCGCACCGGCGAGTCGGGCACCTACCTGTTCGCGATCAACCACACCGGATCGGACGCCAAGGTGCCGTTGGAGGTCTCCGGCACGGAACTCCTCACCGGTGAACGCGCCGCGGGCCGCCTGGAGCTCCCGGCGGGCGCCGTGCGGGTCGTACGGCTCGACGGCTGAGCGCGGGCCCCTCAGGCCCTGTCGACAACAGGACCCAGGGCGCCATCGACTCCCCTCCGCCCGTGCGAGCCGCGAGCCGCGGGTGGAGGGGCCCTTCGCCGTCCTCGGCGAAGGCACCCCCAACCCCATATGTCGAAGGGACGACGGACGACGATGTTCCATCCCAGACGCACCCTGCGAGCCCTGCTCCTCCCGCTCACCGCGGGGCTCGCCCTCACCGCCCTGCCCGCACAGACCGCCCAGGCGGCGAGCACGCTGACCAACGGCGGGTTCGAGTCCGACGGCGCGGGCGTGGCCGTCCCCGCCGGCTGGTCCGAGTACGGCACGACCGCCGCCTCGTACACCGAGTCCGGCGGCCACGGCGGCAGTTACCGCCTCACCCACTACTCGTCCGCCGCCTACAAGGTGGAGACGTACCAGTACCTGTCCGGGCTGACCAACGGGAACTACAAGCTCACCGCGTGGGTCCGCTCCGGCGGCGGCCAGAACTCCGCCTACATAGCCCTGAAGAACTGCGGCGGCACCGAGCAGCGCACCGATCTGCCGGTCTCCCCGAGCGGATGGCTGCACATCGTCGTGCCGGTCAACGTGACCAACAACCAGTGCACGATCAGCATCAACAGTGACGCGAACGCCGGCAACTGGATCAATGTTGACGACCTGACCTTCGCGTCCGGTACGTCCAGTACGTCGATCAAGGGTTCCGACGTCTCCTCCCTCGCCAAGAGCGAGGCCCTGGGCGGCACCTACCGGACCAGTTCCGGCACTACCGGCGACGCGCTCGCCATCCTCAAGTCCGCCGGACAGAACTACGCGCGCGTCAAGGTCTGGGTCAACGCGGCCGACGGCTACAACGGCAAGACCCAGGTCCTGGCGATGGCCAAGCGCATCAAGGCGCAGGGCATGAAGCTGCTGGTCGACTTCCACTACTCCGACACCTGGGCCGACCCGGGCGCCCAGACCGTGCCGGCCGCGTGGTCGGGCCACAGCTACAGCCAGCTGAAGACGGACGTCTACAACCACACCTACGACGTCCTCAACGCGCTGAAGGCGCAGGGCACCACGGCCGACATGGTCCAGGTGGGCAACGAGATCAACGGCGGCATGCTGTGGTCGGCGGGCTCCACCGACAACTGGTCGCAGCTCGCCGGGCTGCTCAACTCCGGCTACAGCGCGGTCAAGGCGGTCAGCTCCTCCACCCAGGTCGCGCTGCACCTCGCCAAGGGCGGTGACCTGAGCGGCACCCGCTGGTGGTTCGACAACGCGGTCGCGGCCGGCGTCAAGTTCGACGTCATCGGCCTGTCCTACTACGGCTACTGGCACGGCTCGCTCTACGACTTCCAGACGACCCTGGACGACGCGGCCTCGCGTTACGGCAAGCCGGTGTTCGTCGCCGAGACGGCCTACCCCTTCCGTCTCGACAGCGACGACTCCTACGAGAACATCATCGACCTCACCGGCGAGCTGGTCTCCGGCTACCCCGCCACCACGGCCGGCCAGACCCGCTGGATGAACGACGTCGCGAGCATCGTGGAGGCCGTCCCGAACGGCCGTGGCCTGGGCGTCTTCTACTGGGAGTCGACCTGGACCGCGGTCACCGGCAACGGCTGGGACCCGACCGACTCCTCCTCCGGCAACGGCTGGGAGAACCAGGCGCTGTTCGACTACGACAACAAGGCGCTGCCCGCGATGGCGTGGTTCAGCCATCGGTAGTCCCCGTAGGACAGGGGGCCCGGCCGCGCGGACGCGGCCGGGCCCCTTTGTTGTCCTGTGTGAGTACCGAACTACCTTTTCTCGCAAGTGCGTGCGGTACCGGACAAGGTGTGAGAAGTCCATCCATGACGGCGTCGACTGCGGGACAGTGGGAACACGCGGTTTCGAGGAGGTCGAACGGAGGCGCACGACATGCTGAGGACTCCCGTCAGTCAGCGTCGGCTGGACATCCTGGAGTGGCTCAAGGACCCGGTCGCGCACTTCCCTGCCCAGCGCCGCGGCTGCCCGGCCGAGGACGGCGTCACCGCGGCCGCCGTCGCCGCCAAACTCGGCGTGCGGCGCCAAGTCGCCGACACCCACCTGGAGTTGCTCGCCGACATCGGCCTGCTGCGCACCAAGCGGGTCCGCCGCCGGGTCTACTACCGGCGCGACGAGGTGCGAATAGCCGAGGTGGCCCGCATGTTCGAGAAAGGCTGGTAGACAGAGCAGCGCGAGAGAGGCGGTAGTTCGTGGAGCGTCCACAGAAGCTGGTCCCGCACCGGTACGTCGCCATCGGCGGCCACGGCCCCGAGGACGTCGTCGCCGACAGCCGGGGCCGCGTGGTGACCGGTGTGGCGGACGGCCGCATCCTGCGCCTGGACGGCCTCGCCGATCCGGCCGCGACCCGCGTCGAGGTGCTCGCCGAGACCGGCGGCAGGCCGCTCGGCCTCGAACTCCTCGCGGACGACGACCTGTTGGTGTGCGACGCCGAACTCGGCCTGCTCCGCGTCGACCTCACCGACGGCCTCGTACGCATCCTCGCCGACTCGGTGGCGGGGGAGCGGCTGAGGTTCTGCAGCAACACCGTCGCCCTGTCCGACGGCAGCATCTGCTTCACGGTCTCCAGCCGCCGCTACCCCCTCGACCAGTGGATCGGCGACATCGTCGAGCACACCGCCACGGGCCGGCTGCTGCGTCTCGCGCCCGGCAGCGAGCGGCCCGAAGTCCTCGCGGAGGGACTGCAGTTCGCCAACGGACTGGCCCTGAGCGCCGACGAATCGTTTCTCGTCGTCGCCGAGACCGGCGCCTGCCGCCTCACCCGCCACTGGCTCACCGGACCGCACGCGGGGCGCACCGAACCCTTCGCCGAGAACCTCCCCGGCATGCCCGACAACCTCTGGCGGGCCGGCCCCGACGGACCGATCTGGGTCTCCCTGGCCGGCCCCCGCGTCCCCCCGCTCGACCTCCTGCACCGGGCCGGCCCGGCCGCCCGCCGCACCGCCGCCCGCCTGGCGGTCCGCGCCCCGTTCCGCCCCACCGGCACGATCGGCGTCCTGGCCGTCGACGACTCCGGCGGGACCGTCCACCACCTCACCCGCCGCCACTCCGGCTTCCGCATGGTCACCAGCGTCTGCGAGGCGGCCGGCCATCTGGTCCTGGGCAGCCTGTGGGAGCGGGGCATCGCCCTGTGCGAGCCGCCCGGCAAGTGACCCCGGCGTTACCCTGTTGACCGGCCATGATCAGGCCGTCCAGGCAGGGAGACGTACGACCATGACAGCCCCGGAGGCCGAGAGCCTCCGTGTCCCCACCCCGCGACGACCGCCGGTGCTGCGCGGTCAGGCGCCCGTCGTGGCCGTGGTCGCGCTCGGCGGCGCCATCGGGGCGACCGCCCGCTACGCGCTCTCCCTCTGGTGGCCCCTCCAGCCGGGCGGATTCCCCTGGGCGACCTTCTGGACCAACGTCGTCGGCTGCGCGGTCATAGGCGTGTTCATGGTGCTCATCACCGACGTGTGGGCCGCCCACCGGCTGGTGCGCCCGTTCTTCGGCACCGGAGTCCTCGGCGGCTTCACCACCTTCTCCACGTACGCCGTCGACATCCGCAGACTGATCGCCTCCGGCCATCCCGGCACGGGACTGGCCTACCTCGCCGCGACCCTCTTCGCGGCCCTCACCGCGGTGTGGCTCGCCGCGACCGCCACCCGCCGCGTCCTGAAGCGGAGGCAGCCATGACGAGGCTGACCGGAAGTGCCCTGCGCGTGACCGTGTTCGTCGGCGAGAACGACACCTGGCACCGCAAGCCCCTCTACAGCGAGATCGTGCACCGCGCCCACACGGCGGGCCTCGCCGGCGCCAGCGTGTTCCGCGGCATCGAGGGCTTCGGCGCCTCCTCCCTGATCCACACCTCCCGGCTGCTGTCCCTGAGCGAGGACCTGCCCGTCGCGATCGTCATCGTCGACACCGAGGACCGGGTGCGGGCCTTCCTGCCCCAGCTCGACGAACTCGTCACCGAAGGGCTGGTCATCCTCGACGACTGCGAGGTGATCAGGTACGTCGGCCGCGACTCGGGCTCCGATTCCGGCAAAACGGACGGCAAGGGTAAGAGGTCGTTGTGAACTGGCTACTCGTCGTCGCGGGTGCCATGGTCGGCGCCCCGCTGCGCTACCTCACCGACCGCGCGATCCAGTCCCGCCACGACTCGGTCTTCCCCTGGGGCACCTTCGCGGTCAACGTCACCGGCTGTCTGGTGCTGGGCCTGGTCAGCGGGGCGGCTGGACCCCACCTGCAGTTGCTGCTCGGCACGGGCCTGTGCGGGGCGCTGACGACGTACTCGACCTTCTCGTACGAGACGCTGCGGCTGGCCGAGACGGGCGCGGGGCTGTACGCCCTCGCCAATGTCGGCGCGAGCCTGATCGCGGGTCTGGGCGCGGCGTACGTGGGCGTGGAGCTGGCCCAGGCGGTGTAAAACTGTGCCCGCCCCCGCCTCGTCCTCTCCGTCGGAAGAACTGGATCACATGAGCGTCATCAGCGTCGGTCAGGCCGTCGTCCTCGGAGCCGTCGAGGGGGTGACCGAGTTCCTGCCCGTCTCCTCGACCGGTCATCTGAAGATCACCGAGGGGCTCATGAAGATCCCGGTCGACGACGACGCCGTCGTCGGGTTCTCCGCCGTCATCCAGGTCGGCGCGATCGCCGCCGTGCTCGTGTACTTCCGCAAGGACATCGTGCGGATCGTCTCCGCCTGGTTCCGTGGACTGCGCGACAAGGAGGAGCGGTACCACCACGACTACAAGTTCGCCTGGTGGGTGATCTACGCGACCATCCCGATCGTCGCCGTGGGCCTGGCCGCCAAGCCGCTCATCGAGGGGCCGCTCGCCTCGCTGTGGGTGGTGGCGGGCTCGCTGATCGCCGGCAGTGCCGTGATGTGGGCGGCCGACCAGATGGGCCGCCACAAGCGAGGGGAGGACGACACCACGTTCAAGGACGCGATGCTCGTCGGCAGCTCCCAGATCCTCGCGCTGCTCTTCCCCGGCTTCTCCCGCTCCGGCGCCACCATGTCCACCGCGCTCATCCTCGACCTCGACCGCGTCGCCGCCACCCGCCTCTCCTTCTTCCTCGGCATTCCCGCGCTGACCGGAGCCGGCATCTACGAGCTCAAGGACGCGCTCGGCACCGGCGTGGGCGCGGCCCCGCTGGCCGTCGGCACGGTCGTCTCCTTCGTCGTCGCCTACGGCTCCATCGCCTGGCTGCTGAAGTACGTCGCCAAGCACTCCTTCAACGCGTTCGTGATCTACCGGATCGTCGTCGGTGTGCTGCTCTTCGGCCTGCTGGCGACCGGCGTGCTGGACAGCTGACCGGCCTCGACGGGGCGTGAACCCGCATTCAGCTCTCACGCCCCGTGAAATTCTCCTTTCAGGTGTCTTGACAGCACCCTCCCGCCGCCCGGAGTATCTCTCCCGTGAACCTGTCAGACAGCCGGACAGCCGGACAGCCCCCGCGGCGCGTCAGCGCCATGGAAGCGGTGCTGGCGCATCTGCGCTCCGCCATCGAGCGGGGTGACTACGCCATCGGCGACAAGCTCCCCTCCGAGGCCGAGCTCTGCCGCACGCTGGAGATCAGCCGCCCCGTGCTGCGCGAGGCCCTGCGGGCGCTGCAGACCATGGGGCTGACCGTCTCCAAGACCGGCAAGGGCACCTTCGTGGTCGCCAGCGCCGTGGAGGACCCCACCTTCGGCGACTACGCGGCCAGTGACCTGCTGGAGGTGCGCCGGCACGTCGAGATCCCCGTCGCCGGGTACGCGGCCCTGCGCCGCACCCCGGAGAACCTCGACCATCTGGCGCACCTGCTCGACCGCATGGAGCGGGAGACGGACACCACCGCGTGGGTCGCGATGGACACGCTGTTCCATCTGGCCGTCGCCGAGGCCGCCCAGAACCCGGTGTTCCGCCGGGTCATCGAGGAGATCCGGGACGCACTGGCGCGTCAGTCGGCCTTCCTCAACGAGCTGGGCGGGCGCCGCGAGCAGTCCAACCGCGAGCACCGGGCGATCGTCGAGGCGCTGCTCGACGGTTCCGAACACGACGCGGTGGAGGCCATGTCCCACCACCTCGACCGCGTCGAGACCACCCTCACCGACATCGTGCGTCCCCCTGGCAAGGGCACGGACACCCCCACGGAAGGCGACCCCCAGGCGTGAGCGAGCAGATCCTGCACGACGACGTGCAGAAACGTTCCGGCCATGTCGACGCGGGAGACGAGGGATACAGCAAGTCCCTCAAGCACCGGCACGTCAACATGATCGCCATCGGCGGTGCCATCGGCACCGGCCTCTTCCTCGGCGCGGGCGGCCGCCTCGCCGACGCCGGCCCCTCCCTGTTCATCGCCTACGCGGTCTGCGGCATCTTCGCCTTCCTGGTGGTCCGCGCCCTCGGTGAACTCGTCCTGTACCGCCCCTCCTCCGGCGCCTTCGTGTCGTACGCCCGGGAGTTCCTGGGCGAGAAGGGCGCCTACGTCGCAGGCTGGATGTACTTCCTGAACTGGGCCACCACCGGCATCGCCGACATCACCGCCGTGGCCGTCTACACCCACTACTGGGGGATGTTCTCCGACATCCCGCAGTGGGTGATCGCGCTCGTCGCGCTCGCGGTCGTCCTCACCGTGAACCTCATCTCGGTGAAGATGTTCGGCGAGCTGGAGTTCTGGTTCGCCATCGTCAAGGTGGGCGCGCTCGTGGCGTTCATGCTGATCGGCATCTTCCTGCTGGTCACCCAGCACGAGGTCGGCGACACCACCCCGGGCCCGGCCCTGATCACCGACCACGGCGGCGTCTTCCCCAACGGCCTGCTGCCCATGCTGCTGATCCTCCAGGGCGTCGTCTTCGCCTACGCCTCGGTGGAACTGGTGGGCGTCGCGGCCGGTGAGACCGAGAACCCCGAGCAGATCATGCCGAAGGCGATCAACTCGATCATGTGGCGCGTGGGCCTCTTCTACGTCGGCTCGGTCGTCCTGCTGTCGATGCTGCTGCCGTGGAACAAGTACACCGGCGGCCAGAGCCCCTTCGTGACCGTGCTCTCCAACATCGGCGTCCCGGCCGCCGGCGGCGTGATGAACCTCGTCGTCCTCACCGCGGCCATGTCCTCCCTCAACTCGGGCCTGTACTCCACCGGCCGCATCCTGCGCTCCATGGCCAAGTCCGGCTCCGCGCCCAAGTTCACCGGCGTCATGAGCCGCAGCCAGGTCCCCTACGGCGGCATCCTGCTCACCAGCGGCATCTGCGTCCTCGGCGTCGGCCTCAACGCCGTCGTCCCCGCCGACGCCTTCGAGATCGTGCTGAACTTCGCCGCGATCGGGATCCTGTCCACCTGGGGCATGATCATGGTCTGTCACATGCTCTTCTGGCAGAAGACCGAGAAGGGCGAACTGACCCGCCCCGGCTACCGACTGCCGGGCTCCCCCTGGACCGAGATCGTGACGCTGGTCTTCCTCGCCTCCGTCCTGGTCCTGATGTACGCCGACGGCGGCGTCGGACGCACCACCGTGCTGTGTCTGCCGCTGATCATCGGGGCGCTGGTCGCCGGGTGGTACGCCATCCGCGGCCGGATCGCCCGGACGGCGGCCGAGACCCCCTCCGCAGGCGCCGACACGTGAACACGCACGTGAGCGCCGAGATCCACCCCACCGGCGGCCACGCGTGATCCGCGCGGCGCACCCCTAGAAGGCAGTCATGTCGATCAGTTCCGTCGCGGACGCACCCCTGATCCGCGAGCCCCTCCACGCCCCCGTCGCCCACCTGATACGCGGCGGGGTCGTGGAGGGCATCCACTACGGTTCCGTCGTCGTCCTCGGCGCCGACGGCCGCGTCGACTTCCAACTCGGCGACATCGAGGCCGCGTTCTATCCGCGCTCGGCGCTCAAGCCGGTGCAGGCGGTCGCCATGGTGCGGGCGGGGCTGCCGCTCGACGGCGAGCTGCTGTCGCTGGCCGCCGCGAGCCATTCCGGCGAGGAGCGGCATCTCGCCGGGACGCGGCGGATCCTCGACCTGGCCGGCCTCGGCGAGGACGCCCTGCGCAACGTTCCCGACATGCCCTTCGATCCCGGCGTAAGGGACGAGTGGGTGCGGGAGGGGCGCGCGGCCTCGCGGCTCGCCCAGAACTGCTCCGGCAAGCACGCGGCGATGCTGTACACCTGCGTGCTCAACGGGTGGCCGCTCGACGGGTACCTCGATCCCGCGCATCCGCTCCAGCAGGCCATCGCCGAGATCGTCGAGGACCTCACCGGGCAGCGGATCGCGCGCGTGACGGTGGACGGGTGCGGGGCGCCTTTGTTCTCCGTGTCCCTGAACGGGCTGGCCCGTGCCGTCTCGCGGATCGCCGCCGCCGTGCCGGGTACGCCCGAGGCGCGGGTCGCCGACGCGATGCGTGCGCATCCGGAGATGGCGTCCGGGGCGGGGCGGGATGTCGCCGCGCTGATGCGGGCCGTGCCCGGGCTGCTCGCCAAGGACGGGTTCGAGGGTGTTCAGGTCGCCGCGCTGCCTGATGGGCGGGCGGTGGCCGTGAAGATCGCGGACGGGGCGAATCGGGCGCGGGTTCCCGTGGCGGCGGCGGCGCTCGCCTGGGCCGGGGTTTCTCCGGAGCTGCTCACCGAGTTTCAGGGCGAGGCGCTTCTTGGGGGTGGGGAGCCGGTGGGGTGTGTGCGGCCGGTTCGGTCGCTGGAGCCCGTTGTGGTTTCGGCCTGCGCCTGAGGATGTGCCGGATCTGTTGAAGGGCGACTGCGGGCCCGTTGTGGCTGGTCGCGCCCGCGCGGCGGAGCCGCAGATTGATACAGCCCCGCGCCCCTAGGGAAATGACCCCACCCCCTTTTAGAAAGAGGAACCGAACCTCATGACCACCGTCGTCGCCCGCAGTGAGCACGATCTCCTCGGGTACCGGGACATTCCCGCCGACGCCTACTGGGGTGTGCACACCCTGCGGGCCACCGAGAACTTTCCCATCACCGGGACGCCCATCTCCGCCTACCCGCATCTCATCGACGCCCTCGCCGCCGTCAAGGAGGCCGCCGCGCTCGCCAACGAGGAGCTGGGGCTGCTGGAGCCGCGCAAGGCCGCCGCCATCGTCGAGGCCTGCCGGGAGATCCGGGACGGGAAGCTGCACGACCAGTTCGTGGTCGACGTGATCCAGGGCGGGGCCGGCACCTCGACCAACATGAACGCCAACGAGGTCGTGGCCAACCGCGCGTTGGAGCTGCTGGGGCACGCGAAGGGCGAGTACCGGCATCTGCACCCCAACGAGGACGTCAACCTCGGGCAGTCCACCAATGACGTCTACCCGACCGCGGTCAAGATCGCGACGGTCTTCGCGGTGCGTGGACTGCTCAAGTCGATGGCTGTACTGCAGGACTCGTTCGCCCGTAAGGCGGTCGAGTTCCGTGACGTGCTCAAGATGGGCCGTACACAGTTGCAGGACGCGGTGCCGATGACGCTCGGTCAAGAGTTCTCCGCGTACGCCGTCATGATTGACGAGGATCGCAACCGTCTTGACGAGGCCGTCCAGTTGATCCATGAGATCAACCTGGGGGCCACGGCCATCGGGACCGGGCTCAACGCCCCCGCCGGGTACGCGGAGGCCGCGCGGCGGCACCTGTCCGCCATCACCGGGCTGCCGCTCGTCACCGCCGCCAACCTGGTCGAAGCCACCCAGGACTGCGGGGCGTTCGTCCAGATGTCCGGTGTGCTCAAGCGGATCGCCGTCAAGCTGAGCAAGAGCTGCAATGATCTGCGGCTGCTGTCGTCGGGTCCGCGCGCGGGGCTCGGGGAGATCAACCTGCCGCCCGTGCAGGCCGGTTCGTCGATCATGCCCGGCAAGGTCAACCCGGTGATCCCCGAGGTCGTCAACCAGGTCGCCTTCGAGGTGATCGGCAACGACGTGGCCATCACCATGGCCGCCGAGGCCGGACAGCTCCAGCTGAACGCCTTCGAGCCGATCATCCTGCACTCCCTGTCGGAGAGCATCACGCACCTGGGCGCCGCCTGCCGCACCCTCGCCGAGCGCTGCGTCGACGGCATCACCGCCAACACCGAGAAGCTGCGCGCCAGCGTCGAGAACTCCATCGGTCTGGTCACCGCCCTCAACCCGCACATCGGGTACGAGGCCGCCACCGACATCGCCAAGGAGGCCCTCGTGACCGGCCGGGGTGTGGCCGAACTGGTGCTGGAGAAGGGGCTGTTGCCCGCGGAGAGGCTCGCCGACCTGCTGCGGCCCGAGGTCGTCGCGGGCAGTGGGCAGGCCCTGGCCTGATCCCTCCCCGCACCTGCTGGAAGCGCGTCCCGACCGGCCCGGAGGCACAATGGTGATCATGAGTCCGTCCCTGACCTTCGCGCCGGTCCTGGAGCGCATCGCCGAGGAGATCGAGCGCACCCCGGGACGGGGTCGCCCCGCCGACTACATCCCGGCGCTCGCGGCCTGCGACCCGCGCCGCTTCGGCATGGCCGTCGCGGAGCTCGACGGCACGGTGTACGGCGTGGGGGACTGGCGGCAGCCGTTCTCCACTCAGTCCGTCACCAAGGTCTTCACCCTCGCCCTCGACCTGGCCCGGGAGGGTGACGAACTCTGGGAGCACGTGGGCCGCGAGCCCTCCGGCAACCCCTTCAACTCCCTGGTCCAGCTGGAGTACGAGAACGGCATCCCACGCAACCCCTTCATCAACGCGGGCGCCCTCGTCGTCACCGACCGGCTGCTTTCCCGTACCGGAGACGCGGCGGGCGAGCTGCTGGCCTTCCTCCGGGCGGAGAGCGGCAATCCCAAGCTGGAGTTCGACGAGGAGGTCGCCGCCTCCGAGTCGGCCCACGGTGACCGCAACGCCGCGCTCGCCCACTTCATGGCGTCGTACGGCAACATCCACAACCCCGTGCCCGGTCTGCTCGACCAGTACTTCCGGCAGTGCTCCCTCATGGCCTCCTGCGCCGACCTGGCCCTGGCGACAGGCTTCCTGGCCCGGCACGGCATCCGCGCCGATGGCACCCGGCTGCTCACCCGCAGCCAGGCCAAGCAGGTCAACGCGGTGATGCTGACCTGCGGGACGTACGACGCGGCGGGCGACTTCGCCTACCGCGTCGGCCTGCCGGGCAAGAGCGGGGTCGGCGGCGGCATCATCGCGGTGGTGCCGGGGCGGTGCACGCTGTGCGTGTGGAGCCCGGGGCTCGACGAACGCGGCAACTCGGTCGCGGGAGTGGCGGCGCTGGACCGGTTCACGACGCTGACGGGCCTGTCGGTCTTCTAGGGCGTCTTCTTGACACAGGTGTGCCACACCCCCGTCAAGTTCCGGCCACCTGACAGCGCAACGCTCCCAGCGTGGTCGACCTACGCCGCTGCCAAATACTCGGCCTGGCCGGAACCACCGTCCTCGCGGCAGGCGGTGAAACGGCCGGCGCCCTCCCCGTGAGGGACCTGCTCAACCCCGCCTCCGTGCACGCCGCCGTCGGTCTCATCGGCGTCTACTTCGGCGTCGTCCTGCTCATCGCGGCCTGGGCGCTGCTGGGCCGGCTGATCAGGACCCCCGAGCCGCCCGCCCCGCGCGAACTGCTCCTCGTCCTGGCGCTGTGGGCGGCACCCCTCCTCCTCGCCCCGCCCCTGTTCAGCCGTGACGTCTACAGCTACCTCGCCCAGGGCGCCATGGTCGACGCCCACATGGACGTGTACGCGCACGGCCCCGCACAGCTCGGCGGCCCGCTCGCCGACGAGGTCGCCCCGATCTGGCGGCACACCGGTGCGCCGTACGGCCCGGTCTTCCTCGCCGTCGCCTCCGCGCTGGCCGGCCTCACCCGCGGCGAACTCCCGGCCGGCCTCTTCGGCATGCGTCTCGTCGCGCTGACCGGCGTGGCCCTGATGGCGGCGGCGCTGCCCCGGCTCGCCCGGCACAGCGGCGCCGACCCGGCCGCGGCGCTCTGGCTCGGCGCCCTCAACCCGCTCGTCCTGCTCCATCTGGTAGCCGGCGCCCACAACGACGCGATCATGCTCGGGCTGCTCGGCGCGGGCCTGGTCGCGGCGCTCGGCCGGTGGCCGGTCGTGGGCGCCGTGCTCGTCACGCTCGCCGCGTTGGTCAAGGCGCCCGCCGTGCTCGGGCTGGCCGCGGTCGTCGTCCTCCAGACCCGGGCCGGCCGGCGCCCGGCGCGGGCCGTGGTGACCACCGCTCTCGCCGCCGCGGCCACCACGGTCGTCGCGACGGCCGTGGCCGGGACGGGGTACGGCTGGATCCGCGCGCTCAGCACCCCGGTGTCGCCCCAGAACTGGGCCCTCACCAGCCTCCTGGGCCGCGCCACCGGCGCTCTCCTGGAACACCTCGGCAGCGACCTGGCACCCCTGGCCGTCCCCGTCTGGCACGCGCTCGGCATCGCCCTCACCGCGGGCCTCGTGGCGGCCATATGGTGGCGGCTGCGGCCACGCCCGGTGTACGCGCTCGGCCTGAGCCTCGCCACGGTGGCCGCGTTCGGCCCGGCGATCCGCCCCTGGTACGCCCTGTGGGGCCTGTTCCTCATCGCCGCCGCGGCACCCACCGCGTCGGTACGGCACCGGGTGGCGGCCGTGACCGGTGTCCTGGCGCTCGCCACGCTGCCCAGCGGCGGCCCGGCCGATGCCGGCCAGTTGGTGCTGGCCGTCTCCGGGGGCGTCCTGGCCGTGGTCGTCCTTTGGCAGGCCCACCAGACGGACCGGGCGCCGGCGTGGGGTCGTACGGCATGAACCTGCCCGGCACCGACCGCGGCCGACTGCTGCTGCTCCTCGCGCTCGCCACCGCCGTCACCGTCTTCACCGCGACCGTGCCGCTGCTGCGCGACTGGTTCGACCTGCGCGTCTATCACGGGGCCGTGTACAGCTGGGTTCACCACGGCGGGCGGATCTACGACTACCGGGTGCCCGGCACCACGTACGGCTTCACCTACCCGCCGTTCGCCGCCGTCGCCATGCTGCCGATGGCGCTGCTGCCGCTGTCCGCCGCGATCGCGGGTTCCGTGCTGCTCAACGCGACGGCGACGGCCGTCGTCGCGCGCGTGCTGAGCGGACGGCCGCTCCGGCGCTTCGGCTGGTACGGGTGTGGTCTCACCGTGTGCGCGCTGGCGCTGTTCGAGCCGCTGCGGGACACGTTCAGCTTCGGCCAGGTGAACCTCCTGCTGCTGGCCCTGGTGCTGACGGACGCCTGGCTGCTCGCGACCGGCCGGGGCCGGTGGGCAGGATGGGGCATCGGTCTGGCGGCGGCCGTCAAACTCACGCCCGCGCTCTTCATCGGCCTTCTGCTGCTCGCCGGCCGCCGCCGGGCCGCCGCCGTCGCGACGGCCGTGGCCGGCGGCGCCACCGCCCTGGCGGCGTGGGTGGCCCCGGACGCCTCCCGCTTCTACTGGACCCAGGCGATGTGGGACACGACGCGGGTGGGACGCCTGGACTATGTCTCGAACCAGTCGCTGCAAGGGATTCTGGCGCGGCTGGGGGAGACGGACCGAGCGGTGTGGGCGGTGGCGGTGCTGCTGACGCTCGGCGTCTGGGCGGTCCGCGCGCGTGCGGCGGCCGCCGCGGGGGACTGGACGGCGGCGTTCGCGCTGACCGGGCTGACCGCCTGCCTGATCAGCCCGATCACCTGGGTGCACCACCTGGTGTGGCTGCTGCCGGCCTTCGCCGTGCTGGTGCGCGCCGGGCACGCGCGCGTGGCGGGCGCCCTGTACGCGGTGCTGTGCACCAGTGTGGTCTGGCTGTGGTTCGACGACGCGTCCGGTGTCGACGGGTTCCTCGGCAGCAACACGTACACCTGGGTCACGCTCGGTCTGCTGCTGTGGCTGCCGACCGGTCAGCCGCGCGCGGCCCGCCTGTTCCTGGCGCGCAGGGCGAAGGCGACGACGCCCGCACTGAGTGCCGACGCGGCGACGACCATCCCGGCCCCCGTCCAGTCGGGTCCGCGCTCCGGCACGGTCGCGGCGGCCACGGGCACGGCGGCCGTGCCCGGCCGCGGTCTGCCGCGCAGGGCGTCCAGCGAGCCCACCGCCGCGACGCGACCGGCCGCGCCGAAGCCCCAGTCGAGCAGCTCCCGCGCCTCCTCGTACACGGCGAAGCCGCCGCCGGCCTGAGGGTTCATCACGGTGACGACGAGGGTGCGCCCGCCCCGCTTCGCGGCGGCGACGAGGGTGTTGCCGGCGTGGCTGGTGTAGCCGTTCTTGATGCCGACCAGCCCGTCGTACGGCTCGACGCCGTCGGCGCCGGTGAGCAGCCGGTTGGTGTTCTGGATGGCGTACGACCAGCCGCCGCCCCCGGGGAACCTGGCCTCCGCGGTACGGCAGTACCGCGCGAAGTCGGGGTTGCGCAGCCCCGCCCGCCCGAAGACGGCGAGGTCGTAGGCGGACGAGACCTGACCCGGCGTGTCGTAGCCGTCCGGGGACCGCACCTGCGTGTCGCGGGCGCCGAGCGCCCGGGCCTTGGCCTGCATCCGGACGGCCGTGGCGCGCCAGCCGCCGCCGAGCCCGGCGAGGACGTGCACGGCGTCGTTGCCGGAGTTGAGGAAGACCCCGCGCCACAGATCGGCGACCTGGTACGTCTGTCCTTCCCGCACCCCGACCAGACTGCTGCCGTCGGCGACGTCGGCCAGTTCGTCGTTGCCCACCCGGTGCCGGATGCCGGCGGGCAGGAGTGGCAGCACGGTCAGCGCGAACAGCGTCTTGAGCGTGCTGGCCGGCGGCAGCCTGCGGTGCGCGTCGTGCGCCGCGAGCACCACCCCGCTGTCCGCGTCGGCCACGACCCACGACAGCGCGGAGACGTCCGGCAGGCGCGGCGCATCGCCGAGCGGCCGCACCTGGGTGCCGGAGCGGTACAGCAGGCGTGGCGGCGGGGCGGAGGCCTGCGGTCCGCCGGGCGCGTCGGGGTCGGAGCCGGTGGACGCTACGGCCGCGGCGGGGGCGAGCACGAGCAGGCCCGCCGTGCACAGCGCGCAGGCCGACGCGACAGCCCGGGAAGGAAATCCGATGGTCATACCGCAAAGCTAGAAACGGACCTGCTCCACGCGGTGCTGCCCGGGCCGTACGGGACGCGCGAGCACCCGGACGGGGGATGGGCCGACCGTGGGTCGGGACGGGCCGACGAGGCGTCAGGCCGTGGGCAGCGTCGGCTGGATGCGGTGGACGAACGTCGCGTTGTCCGGGGTCTCGCGCATGCGCTCCAGGAGCGTCTCCAGGCCGTCCTTGTCCCGCAGGGCCCGGCGCAGCCCCCGCGCGGCCGCCAACTCGGCCGGGGGCAGGAGGAGTTCCTCGCGGCGCGTGCCGGAGGGGTTGAGGGAGACGGCCGGGAAGACGCGACGGGCGGCGAGTTCGCGGTCGAGGCGGAGCTCCATGTTGCCGGTGCTCTTGAGCTCCTCGAAGAAGAAGTCGTCGGCGCGGGACCCGGTCTCCACCAGGGCGGTGGCGAGGATCGTGAGCGAGCCGCCCTCCTCGGCCAGCCGGGCGGCGCCGAAGAAGCGCTTGGGGCCGATCAGCGCGGTCGCGTCCACGCCACCGCTGAGTGTCCGGCCACCCGCGGCGGCGGCGTTGTTGTGCGCCCGGCACAGCCGGGTGAGCGAGTCGAGCAGGATCACGACGTCCTCGCCGGCCTCGACGAGCCGCTTGGCGCGTTCGATGACGAGCTCGGCGAGCGCGATGTGCTGCTTGGGCGTGCGGTCGAACGTGGAGGCGTACACCTCGCCGCGCACGGAGCGCCGCATGTCGGTGACCTCCTCCGGCCGCTCGTCGAGCAGCACCACCATCAGCCGGCACTCGGGATGGTTACCGGCGACGGCCGCCGCGACCTGCTGCAGCAGGACCGTCTTGCCGGTCTTCGGCGGGGCCACGATCAGCCCGCGCTGGCCCTTGCCCACGGGGGCCAGCAGATCGGTGACGCGGCCGGTCAGGCCGGACGCGGGGTGTTCGAGGCGGATGCGCTCGCGCGGGTGGAGCGGTGTCAGGTCGCCGAAGCGGCGACGGTTCTTGTCGGGGGTGCGGCCGTTGACCCGGGCGACCTCGGTGAGGGCGCGCTGGGTGCCGCGGACACCGTCGACGAGGTCGCCCTTGCGCAGGCCGTGACGGCGGATCAGCGCTGGGGAGACCTGGAGGTCGGTGGGCTGCGGCAGCAGGTCGGCGGAGCGCAGATGGCCCTTGCCGCCGGCGTCGATGTCGAGGACGCCGGAGACGGCGCGGACCGGGGGTTCCTGCTGGATCGGGGGGTGTTCGAGTGTGGTGGTCATGGTGATGGGTCCTTTCACGGACGTACGGCATGAGGCATGCGGAAGGGGGAGAGGGGCCGCGAGGAGGGAAGGCGGACACAGCGCCTTCTAGCGGCGGGAAACCAGCCATCGGACCCGTGTGGTCACGAGGTGGTGGGAAGAAGCCGGTACGGCGAGTACGCCGATCGGCGAACTGGGGAGGGAACTGGCACCGGCGCCCACGACTGGGCGTACACAAGTGCTAGCAGGACCGTACCACGCCGGTTCAGCGGGTGGCGAGGAGTCCGTAGAGAAGCGGGATGCGCGGCTCGGGGAGCCGCCACCAGCCGGACGGGGTGCGAACCATCTGCGGCCAGCGCGGCCACGGCAGCTCGTCGCTCTCGGTGAGACGCCGGACGGTCAGTCCTGCTTGCACCAACGCGTTGAGGACCTCGCTTGTTCCGTGCATCCACTCGTAACTGTCCGTGGCCCCCTCGACGGCCGGCCCGTCGGTGTACGTGTGGGTCGCGTCCCGGCGCACGGCCCCGGCGCCGCCGAGGTAGTCGTGGCGCAGCAGCAGTTCCGGCCCTTCTCCCGGGGCGGGCTTGGGGCCGAGGGAGTTGAGGAGGGGATGGAACTCGACGACGTACAACTTCCCGCCCGGACGCAGCAGTTGGACGACGACGTCCGCCCACCGCTCCAGGTCGGGCAGGTAGCACAGCGCGCCCTTGCCCGTGTAGACGACGTCGAACCGCCGCCCGCCCAGGGCCGCTTCGGCGTCGTAGACATTGGCCTGTACGTAGTCGACGTCGACGCCCGCCTTCGCCGCGATGTCCCGGGCCGCCGCCACCGAGGCCGCCGAGAAGTCGAGGCCGGTCGCGCGGGCGCCGCGCCGGGCGAAGGCGATCGTCTCGGTGCCCAGATGGCACTGGAGGTGGAGCACGTCGCGGCCGGACAGGTCGCCCAGGTCGTCCCATTCGAAGTCGGCGAACCAGCGGGCCGGGTCGCGGTCCTCGTCGAGCCCGTAGAAGCGGCTGGCGAGGTGGACGGGGGTGCGGGCGTCCCAGTTTGCCTGGTTGGCCCGCATGAGCCGCGCGTGCTCGTCGGTGGTCATGAGGCCATCCAAGCGGCAACGGACGTGGAGTGGCGGGAAGAAGTCCGGATCGGCCACGGTTGGGGTCGGCGAATGGCCGATGGCGACCGGAGGGACTGGCAATGCGCGCATTGATCGTGGACCCGGAGGCACCCGGACGACTGAGCCCGGGGGAGGCGCCGGACCCGGCACCCGGGCCGGGGCAGGTCCTGGTGGAGGTCCGGCACAGCTCCCTGAACGCCGCCGAACTCTACTTCGCGGAGCGCGGCGCACCGGGCGAGGTGATCGGCTTCGACTCGTCCGGCGTCGTCGTGCGTGCCGCCGCGGACGGCACGGGGCCCGCTGTGGGCAGCCGGGTCGTGGGGTTCGGGGAGGGCGGTGGATTCGCCGCGTTGCGGGCCCTGGACGTGGCCGACGTGGCCGTGGTCCCGGACGGCGTCGACCTCGGCGAGGCCGCCGCCCTGCCCGTCGCCGCGGGCACCGCCCTGCGCGCGCTGGAACAGGCGGGACCGCTCCTCGGCCGCCGGGTCCTGGTCACCGGGGCGTCCGGCGGGGTGGGCGGCTTCGCGGTGCAGCTCGCGGCGCTCGGCGGGGCGTACGTCGTCGGCGTGGCCGGATCCGAGGACGGACGCCGGTGGGTCGGGGAGCTCGGGGCCGACGAGGTGGTGTCCGGGACCGAGCAGGTGACGCGGCCGGTCGACATCGTCATCGACAACGTCGGCGGCACCCAACTGGCCGCCTCCTACGGCCTGTTGGCGTCCGGCGGCAACCTGCAGAGCGTCGGCTGGGCGTCCGGCGGGGACGCGGTGCTGCCGGTCGGCTCCACGCTGGGCAGTCCCGCGCCGAAGTCGATTGTCTCGGTCTACAACGGCGGCGGACTCACCGACCGCCGCGCGCAGTTGGACCGTCTGCTCGCCCTGGTCGCCGCCGGGAAGCTGCGGGTGCCGGTCGGCTGGCGGGGCCCGTGGGACAAGATCGCGGACGCCGTCGCGGCGCTGAGCGAGCGTCGGCTGCGCGGGAAGGCGGTGCTGGACGTGGGCTGAGCCGGCCCGCTCACGCGAGTCGCGCCCGCGCCTCCTCCTCGATGCGGGCGAACTGGGCGCCCATCGCCTCCGCCAGGGCCTGGGCGCCCGACAGCGGGCGGACCATGACCGTGAACTCGTCGATCAGACCGTCTTCATTGACGTGCAGGAAGTCGCAGCCGGTGAGCGTGCGGTCGCCCACGCGCGCCTCGAAGACCAGGGCGTGGTGCGCGCCGTCCGTGCCCTCGATCTCCCGTACGTAGCGGAAGTCCTCGAAGACCCGTGAGACACCGCGCAGGATCGCCGCCGTGATCGCCTTTCCGGGGTACGGCTTGAAGACGACCGGACTGGTGAAGACGACGTCCTCCGCCAGCAGCGCCTCAACGGCGTCGAAGTCCCAGGCCTCGACGGCCTCGCGGAAAGCACGCATCCGACTTCACCTCGTAGTCAATTAATTGAGTAAGTGTGTTGGAGGGTAGACGGGGAGAGACGGGATGTCCACGGGGGCGGGCGGGTACTCCCCTAAGCTGACGCGATGTTCAGCCCCGAAGGCCCCAGCCTCCGCGAACTCGCCGTCCAGGCCCTGTCGTCCGTGGAACGCGGCTATGACCTGCTCGCCCCGAAGTTCGACCACACGCCGTTCCGTACCCCCGACTCCGTACTGGACTCCGTCGGCCGGGCCCTGGCCCGCAGGGGGCCCTTCGACGCCGGCCTCGACCTGTGCTGCGGGACCGGAGCCGGAGCCGGGGTGCTCGCGCGGGTGTGCCGGGAGAGCGTCACGGGCGTGGACTTCAGCAACGGCATGCTCGCCGTGGCCCGAGGGCGCGTACGGCCCGCCGCTCCCGGGCCACGCGTGGACTGGGTCCGCGCCGATGCCCGCGCCCTGCCGTTCGGCCCCGCCTTCGACCTCGTCGTCAGCTTCGGGGCGTTCGGGCACTTCCTGCCGCGCGAGCTGCCCGGGCTGTTCGGCCAGGTCCGCTCCGTGCTGCGACCGGGCGGCTGCTTCGCGTTCCCCGTCGTCGCACCGCCCCGCCCGGGGTCCCTCGGCTACTGGATGCTCCTCGGCTTCGACCTGGTCATGCGGGTGCGGAACGCCGTCTGGCGGCCCCCGTTCGTCATGTACTACCGGGCCTTCCGGCTGGGAGACGTCCGCCGGGAACTGGAAGCCGCGGGCTTCCGTGTCGACCTCGAAGCCCTGCCCGAGTTCGGGGACCGCGGCGACGGGAGCCCACGGGTGCGGATGGTGGTGGCCGGCCTGCCGTCCTGACGGCCGGTCTTCAGTAGCCGTCGGCCGGCAGCGTGAACTCGTAGACCAGGGGGCCCTGTCGGTCGTCGAGCACCAGGTCGGTGATCTCCAGCGGCCGGGCGTACTGGTCGTGCACCCGCCGGGTCACCCGTACCGCGGGCGAGTCCGCGAGCGGGGTGATGGAGTCGCGGTGGTGCAGGGTCAGACCTGCCCTGCGCATCCAGTCGTACGCCCGCCACAGCTGCGCCGAGGCGGTGCCGTCGGCCCGCTCCCGGTACCGGGCCAGCTCCTCGACCTCGGCGAGCGCCACCGCGGAGAAGGACGTCACGGCCGTACGGCGGCCTCCCGTGCCCGCCGACTCGTAGCGGTGCACCAGCGTCGGCCGGTGCGGGGCGAGCCCGAGCGCCTCGGCGTGCTCCGGCGGGGGAGTCTCCCAGGTGACGGTGGCCCGGTCGGCGGCGACGGCGGGGGCGGCGCCGACCGGGAACGCGAGCGCGGACGGGGCCCGGACCGGCTCCCCGGGCAGGGCGGCATGGCTGCCGCGCCGGTCGGTGGCGACCATGCCATCGCGCCGGAGCACCTCCAGAGCCTGCCGTACGGTCTCCCTGCTGACGCCGTACCGCTCGGCCAACCGCCGCTCGCTCGGCAGCCGTTCACCGGGCGGGACGGTGCCGTCGCGCAGTTCCCCGAGGAGTTGCGTGGCGACCTTCCGGTACAGCGGTTGGTCCTGGACCTGGTGCGGGGTGGTGCGGGCCATGCCGCGCCTCCTGTAGTGACGTGCCGTAGCCGTGCGGACTCAGTGCGCCACCAGATCTAGCATTGGTCTAAACCACTTGGGAAGGGCGGCCCGCCGGTTCGGCCGAAACCGGACCGCCCGTCACAGGGCGCTGTAGAGGGCCTCGACGAGTGCCGTCTTCCGTGGATCGTCGGCGATTCGAGGCCCCATGCGGTTCATGACGTACCCGAGCGACACCCCCGCCTCCGGGTCCGCGAGACCGCAGGACCCTCCGAAGCCGTCGTGTCCGAAAGCGCGCGGGTTGGGCCCGTACGATCCCCCGTCCCCGCTCAGCCACAGCCCGAGCGCCACCTCGGTGTCCCGGCCGAGCCCGGCGCCCAGCACCAGGTCACGGCAGCTGCCCTGCCCCTCGCGCACCCGCTCGGCGGCCGCGGGGGACAGGACGCGACGGCCGTCCCAGGTCCCCCGGCATGCGAAGACGCCGTACAGCTGGGCCACCGCACGCGCGGTGCCGTGCCCGTTGGCCGCCGGGATCTCCGCGGCGCGCCAAGCGGGCGAGTTGGCGTCCGCCGCGCCCATCAGGGGGTTGGCCAGCGCGGCCAGCGCCAGGGGCGGCAACTGCACGGCCGCGCCCTGTTGGCCGTTCGCCGGCGGTGCCATGTGCTCCAGCTCCGCCGCCCGGCCGTACTCCTTCTCCGGCAGGCCGATGCTGAAGTCGATGCCGAGCGGCCCGGTCACCTCCCGGCGAAGGAAGGCCCCCGGCAGCAGTCCCGACACCCGCCGTACCACCTCCCCGACCAGGAAGCCGTAGGTCAACGCGTGATAGCCCGACTGAGTGCCGGGCTCCCACCAGGGCTCGGTCGCCGCGAGCCGGCGCGTGGTGAACTCCCAGTCGTAGAGCTCCTGAAGGGAGTGCGGCTCACGCGGCCCGGCCAGTCCGGCCCGGTGCGACAGCAGATGCCGTACCAGCACCTTCTCCTTGCTCGCCGCCGCGAACTCCGGCCAGTAGGTGGCCACCGGCGCGTCGAGGTCGAGCAGCCCGCGGTCGGCGAGTACGTGGGCGCACAGGGCCGTCGGTCCCTTCGACGTCGACCACACGTTGACCAGCGTGTCCCGCTCCCACGGGCGGGTGCGTGCCGCGTCGGCCCAGCCGCCCCACAGATCCACCGCGGTCCGGCCGTCGACCGTCACGGCCACGGCGGCGCCCAGCTCGCCCCGGTCCCGGAAGTTCTCCTCGAACGCGGTCCGCACCGCCGCGAACCGCTCGTCGCAGTGGCCTTGGACCAGGGATTCGTGCTCGGACATGGGCGGCCTCCGTGTCGCACACCGGAAAGCCGGGCCGCGACGCTGCGACCCGGGCCCTTTGAACGTACCGACTGGTCGGACTGGAGGGAAGGTGTGCGACGCCCGTCAGAGGTGCGAGCGCAGCCAGCGCAGTTTGGCCGCTTCCTGGTAAGGGCCGCCGCCCTCATGGTCGTTGAAGTCGTACACCTCGATCTCCCGGTCCTCGTGCGCCCAGTTGTTGAAGGCGGCGAAGACGGTGGAGGGCGGGCAGACCGTGTCCTCCAGGGCCGTCGAGAAGAGGGCCGGGGCGCTGCCGCGCGCGGCGAAGTGGACACCGTCGAAGTACGAGAGGGTGCGCAGGGTGTCCTCGGTGCGGCCGCGGTGCGTCTTGAGGAACATGCCGATCTCGCGGTACGGGTGACTGTCCGTCATGGTCGCCGCGCGCGGGAAATGGCACAGGAACGGCACGTCCGGCGCGACCGCCACCAGGTCCGGCACCAGCCCGCCCACCGCGAGGGTGATGCCGCCGCCCTGGCTGATGCCGGTGACGGCGGTCCGCGCGGGGTCGACGAGCGGATGTGAGCGGGCGGCCTCGACTGCCCGCACGGCGTCGGTGAACAGCCGGCGGTAGTAGTAGGTCTCGGGCGACTCGATGCCCCGGGTCATGAAACCGGGGTAGGAGGGCCCCGCGCCGACCGGATCGGCCGTGGCGCCCCCGCCGCCCCAGCCGCTGCCCTGGCCGCGGCTGTCCATCACGAAGTGCGCCCGGCCCGTGGAGGCCCACAGCAGATGCTCGTGCGGCAGCCCGCGCCCGACGCCGTACCCCATGAACTCCACGACGACCGGGAGCGGTTCCTGCGCTGCGGCGGGCAGGGTCAGCCAGCCTTTCACCGGGTGACCGCCGAACCCGGCGAACGTCACGTCGTGCACCCGCACCGTGGACAGCCCCGTGTCGACGGGCTCGAAGCGGGCGTCCAGGTCGTGCTCCCGGGCCTCCTGGAGGGTCTTGGACCAGAACGCGTCGAAGCCCTCGGGCTCCGGCGAAGTGCTGCGGTACGTGCGGAGCTCATCGAGGGGAAGGTCGAACAGAGCCATGTAGGACCGCCTTTGGGATGAGGGGCAAGGATGTGGAGTTCGGATGACAGGTGCGGATGATCACACCGTACGTGGGTGGTCCGACGAATCACCAGGCCCTTGCCCGGTCGCGGGCCTACGATGGCGCCATGTCAGCTGCCTCCGAAGTGCCCGTTCGGAATGTCGAACTGCTGGTCAGGGACGCCGACCTGCTCGTCGTCGACGGGGAGCGGGAGATCCGGGGCGGCTGGGTGGCCATAGCGGGTGGTCGGGTCACCGCCGTGGGAACGTCGGGTCACGAACCCGAGGCCGATACGACCGTGTCGGCCGCCGGACGGCTGGTCACGCCCGGGCTGGTCAACACCCACCACCACATCTACCAGAACCTCACCCGCTCCTACGCCCCCGCCGTGAACGGCACCCTCTTCGACTGGCTGACCACGCTCTACCCGCTGTGGGCCGCCCTCGACGAGGAGGCCGCCTATGTGTCGGCGTACGTCGGCATGGCCGAACTCCTCATGGGCGGCTGCACCACGTCCTCCGACCACCTCTACGTCCACCCGCGTCCCCGCCTGGTCGACGCCGAGATCCGCGCCGCCCGCGACATCGGCTTCCGCTTCCACGCCACCCGCGGCTCCATGACGCGGTCCGTCGAGGACGGGGGACTGCCGCCGAAGAGCGTCACGCAGCCGATGGACGAGGTGCTCGCCGACAGCGAGCGGCTGATCAAGGCACACCACGACCCCGAACCGGGCGCCCTGATCCGGGTCGCGCTCGCGCCCTGCTCGCCGTTCTCGGTGACGAAGGAGGTCATGACGGCCACCGCCGAACTCGCCGAGCGGCATGACGTCCGACTCCACACCCATCTCGCCGAGGACCACGACGAGGACACGTACTGCCTGGAGACGTACGGCTGCCGGCCCGTGGAGTACTTCGAGGACTGCGGCTGGATGAGCGACCGCACCTGGGTGGCGCACTGCATCTACCCCAACGACGCCGAGCTGCGCCGCCTGGCGGACGCGGGCGTCGGCGTGGCCCACTGCCCGAGCTCCAACATGCTGATCGGCGGCGGCACGGCCCGGGTGCGCGAGATGCGGGAACTCGGCCTGCCCGTCGGCATCGGCTGCGACGGCTCCGCCTCCACCGACCACGCCTCCCTCTGGATGGAGACGCGGGGCGCCCTGCTGCTCGGCCGCTACCGCGGCGGCCCCGGCGCCATGACCGCCCGGGACGCCCTCGACATGGCCACCCGCGGCTCGGCCCGCTGTCTCGGCCGCGCCGACGAGATCGGCCACCTGCGCCCCGGCGCCTGCGCCGACCTGGTCGTCTGGGACCTCCACGAGATCGCCCTCGCGGGCGCGCTGACCGACCCCGTGGAGGCGTGGCTGCGCTGCGGACCGGCTCGCGCGTGGACGACGGTGGTCGCGGGCCGGGTCCTGGTGGACCGGGGCGAGCCGGTACTGCCGGGACTGCGGGACGTGTTGCGGGACCACGGGAGCGTGGCGCGGCGGATGCAGGGCATCGACGGGTAGGGAAGTTCCTCAGGGGTCCGCAGGGCTCACGCAGGCCGGCGGCGCGTCCACTCCGGTTCCGTGCGGGCCCACTCCGCCTCCCACTCGGCGAGGCGGCGGCGGGTGGCCACATGGCGTACGACGAGCCGGCCGAGGAGGATCACGCCGACCGTCCCGGCGGTCGCGCACCCGCCCATCGTGACGGTGTGCTGCCAGACGGAGACGGCGTCCGTCGGCTCCGGGACGTTGCGCCCCCGGCTGTCGAACCACACCGTGACCATGTCACCGTCGCGCGACCCGGCGGGCACCCGGGCGGTGGCCGTCCGGCGCCCCTCGCCCGGCTCGGTCCAGGTGACCGTCGTACGGAAGGTGTGCGCCCGGCCACCCTGCACCGTGGGCAGTTCGTTCGGGATCCCGCCGACGACCTCGGCGCGCACGCTGTGCCGGTCGGCGCGCTGGGCCACCGCCACCGCCTGCGCCTCGGAGTGCGCCCACCGGGCCGTCAACACCCCGGCGAGGGGCGCGACCAGGAGCAGCAGCAGGACGACGACCAGCGTTGTCCACGCCTCGACCACGTCCGACCGGCGTCGCAGCGGATTGTGCCGCCAGCGCCAGCCGCGGACCCGGGTTCGCATGTCGACCTCCTCGCACTGCTGCGAGTGCCCACAACGGTCTCCGATACCCCGTATGCAGGTCATTGTCCTCCCGAGGCCATGACTGCGCACGGCCTCGGGAGGGTCAGCCGAAGCGCTCGATCCGGATCCGGTCCACCGGCTGCCCGGCCGCCACCAGCAGCCGCGACGCGTGCTCGGCGAAGGCGTTGGACCCGCACACATAGGCCTCCCACCCACCCTCCGGCGCCTCGGCCAGGAGCGGCGCCACATGTGCGGCGGCCATACGTCCCACCGGCACCCCCGCAGGGGCGCTCCGCGTGAACACGGGCGTCGTCTCGGCGCCCAACTCGCCCGCGTAGACGAGCTCCTCGGGACTGCGCGCGGACACCAGGAGGCGCAGCGGGACGTCGGACCGCCGTGCCCGGTGGTGCCGCACCATCGACATCAGGGGTACGACGCCGGAGCCGGCGCCGATCAGCAGCGCGGGCCGGTCGCCGGGCCAGGCGAAGAAGCCGCTCAGCGGGCCGCGCACCTCGACCTGGTCGCCGGGCCTGGCCACGGTGTGGAACCAGCCCGACACCTCACCGCCCTCGACATGGTCCAGGGTCAGCTCGATGTGCCCCTCGTCGTCGGGCGCGGAGGCGATCGAGTAGTGGCGCTGGGCCACATAGCCGTCCTCGGCCGTCAGCCGCAGCATCAGGTGCTGGCCGGGCAGATGCCCCGCCCAGGCGGGCACCGCGAACCGGTAGGTGGCGGCGTGCGGGGTCTCCCGGCGGATCTCGGTGAGCGTCGCCGTCTGCCACAGCGCGGCGGCCCGGTTGCTCACGGCGATGCGCCCGGGCACGGCGAACCGCGTGGGCGGAGTGAAGGTCGAGAGGGTGTCAGTCACCGGAGTACCGCTGCTCCTCCCACGGGTTGCCCCGCGCGTGATAGCCGTTCTGCTCCCAGAACCCGGGTTCGTCGTGATCGAGGATCCGCAGCCCCGCGATCCACTTGGCGCTCTTCCAGAAGTACAGGTGCGGCACCAGCAGCCGCGCCGGACCGCCGTGCTCGGCGGACAGCGGCTTGCCGTCGAACTCCCAGGCGAGCCACGCCCGTCCACCGGTCAGGTCCGCCAGCGGCAGGTTCGTGGTGTACCCGGTGTGCGAGTACGCGACGACATGGGTGGCGGCCTGCTGCGGGCGTACGGCGTCCAGAAACGCGTCCAGGGACACGCCCCCGAACCGCACGCCGAACTTCGACCAGCTCGTCACACAGTGGATGTCACCCTCGTACACCGAACCGGGCAGCGCGTGCGCCTCGTCCCAGTCCCAGGTGCGGGGTTCCTCGACCAGCCCGTCGACACGGAAGGTCCAGTCGGCCGGCGACAGCTCCGGCGTGACCTCCGCGGACAGCACGGGCCAGTCGTCGCCCGCGTCGTACTGACCGGGCGGCAGCCCGGCGTTGGGGACGCGGGGGCGTCCGGTGAAGCCTCGGGTGACGTTCATGGTTCAACCGTACGCTGTCGACGGTTGTGCTCCGTCCCTGGTCAGAGGGTCTGATCGTGACGGCCGTATGAACACGGCGGCATTCATTAAGCGCGTATGAACACTCCGCCGCCCCGGGAATAGCCGTCCGCCGGTCTTCCTTGCCGTCTGATGCCCGGCGCGAGTGAAGGAGAGTGGGAGCCATGCCCAAGGCGTACGTGTTCACGCGGTACGGCGGACCGGAGACGGAGGCCCTCGTCGAGGTCGACCGGCCGGTCCCCGGCGCCGGTCAGATCCTGGTCGCGGTGCGCGTCGCGAGCGTGAACCCCATCGACTGGAAGCTCCGCACCGGCTACCGCCGCCCGACGGACTCCGGCGAGCCGGTCTTCCCGGTCGTCTTCGGCAGCGAGGTCTCCGGCGTCGTCGAGGAGATCGGCGCGGACGTGGACGGGTTCGCCGTGGGTGACGAGGTGTTCGGCAACACCGCGGCCGGTGCGTACGCCGAGTACGCGCTGCTGCCCGCCGCGCTCACCGCGCACAAGCCCGCAGGGCTGTCCTTCGCCGACGCCGCGACCCTGCCCGTCGCCGCCGCGACCGCCTACGACGGCATCCGCCAGCTCGACCTGCCGAGCGGGGCGACGCTGCTGGTCACCGGCGCGGGCGGCGGGGTCGGTTCCGCGGCTGCGCAGATCGCCCGGGCGGACGGGGTGCGGGTGCTCGGCCTCGCGAGCGAGGGCAAGAAGGACTTCGTCGAGTCGCTCGGGGCCGTCCACGTCCCCTCCGGACCGGGCTGGACCGAGCGCGCCGCGGCGGCGGCACCGGACGGCGTCGACGGCGTCTACGACCTGGTCGGCGGCGAGGTGCTGGCCGAGGCGGCGCAGCTCCTCACCGACCGGACGAAGCTCATCACCGCGGGCGCGGCGCCCGAGGCGGTCGCCGAACTCGGCGGCGCCCGCGTCGCCCGGGCCCGCACGGCGGCCGTCCTGGACGCCCTGGCCCGGCTCGTGGTGAACGGCGGCCTCGACCCGCACGTCATCCAGCGCTTCCCCCTCGACGAGGCCGGCGAGGCGCTGCGCGCCGTCGAGGAAGGCCACGCCCGCGGCAAGGTCGTCATCGAGGTCGCCCGATGAGCGCGCTCGACACCGCGCCGGTGGGCGCGGCGCACGTCCTGGACAATCCCGCCCTCGCCTCCCTCACCGGCCCGCACGCCCACTTCGCCGAACGGCGGGGCCGCGTCCTGCGCTACCCCGTCGACGTCTCCCCGTGGCTCGCGCTCCCCGAGGACCCCGCCCCGGACGACTGGGCGGACCTCGCGGCGCTCGCGGGTCCCGGCGCCGAGGTGCCGCTGCCGGGCTTCCGCGGCGAGGTGCCGGAGGGCTGGGAGGTCACGTTCCGGATGGAGGGCGTGCAGTTCGTGGACGACGGACTCGCCGCCGCCCCCGAACCGGAGGCGGTGCCCCTCGGCCCCGCAGACGTCCCCGAGATCCTCGACCTGATCGAACGCACCCGGCCCGGCCCCTTCCTGCCCCGCACCATCGAGATGGGCACCTACCTGGGCATACGGCGGGACGGCGCCCTCATCGCCATGGCGGGGGAGCGGCTGCACCCGCCGGGGTGGACCGAGATCAGCGCGGTCTGCACCGACCCCGCCTTCCGCGGCGAGGGCCTGGCGACCCGGCTGATCCTCGCCGTCGCGCACGGCATCAGGGAACGCGGCGAGACGCCGTTCCTGCACACGAGCGCCCAGAACACCAACGCCATCCGGCTGTACGAGGCCCTCGGCTTCCGGCTGCGCCGTACGACCGCGTTCGCGGCGGCCCGCGCCCCGGAGCGGCTGGTGGCCGTGTCCTAGGGGCGGTCGGCGCCGGGAGAGTTGTAGCGCACGAGATAGCCGGCGAACCGTACGAGATCCTCCTCCGGCCAGTCCGCCAGCCGCTCCTGGAAGGCGGCCCGGCGGCTCTCCGTGACCTGGGCGAGGATCTCCCGGCCGGCCTCCGTCAGATGCAGCACCTGCACACGGTGGTCGTCCGGGTCCAGCCGCCGCTCGACCAGCGCGGCCCGCTCCAGGGCCGCCACCTGGCGGCTGACCGTCGACTTGTCGAGGGCGTAGTGCGCGGCCAGGTCGGTCGCCCGGCAGCCGTCGCGCTCCTCCAGGTGCCCGAGCAAGGTGTACGAGACCAGCGACAGCTCGGGGTGCATGCGCCCCGCCGAGGCCCGAGCGCGACGGGCGAAGGCCGTCATCTCGCGCTGGATGCTCTCGACGGCCTCGGTGGCGTCCACGAAAACCCTCCTCCGGACCCTCTTCCAGTTCTGGTTGTATAGTACAACTTGAAGTGAGAGTTGTATAAGCCAACCATTTGGCCAAGCAGTCATTGGCCCACCACGGAACTCGGAGGTCACGCACGATGAGGTCGCCCGCGCTGCGCCATGTGCTCACCCACCTGGTCACCCCGCTGCTGATGTGCATCGGCATGGGGCTCGCGTACATGGGGGCCTTCGTGACCCCGGAGCCCCACCATCTGCCGGTCGCCGTCGTCGGCGCCGGCCCTGAGGCGAAGGTGTTCGCCCAGACCGTCAAGGACAAGGCGGGGGAGGCCCTCGACGTCCGTACGGTGGCCACCCGCGCCGAAGGCGTCGACCTGCTGAAGTCACGTGAGATAACCGGCGCCTACGTGCCGAGCGCGAAGACGCCCGAGCTCGTGATCGCCAGTGCCGGCTCCGACATGGACGCGCTGGCCGTGGAGAAGGTCTTCACGCCCGTCGCCGCCGGGCAGGGCGTGCCGCTGAAGGTGACCGACGTGGCCCCGCCCGTCGCCGACGACCCCACCGGACAGGGCCTGTTCTTCCTGCTGATCGCGCTGAGCATCGGCTCGTACGCCTCGGTCGCCGCGCTCGGCGCAGCGGGCGCCGGCCTGCCGCTGAGGGTGCGGGCGTTGCTCGCGGTCGGTGTCTCCGCGGTCGTCAGCGGCATCGGAGCGCTGCTCGCCGGACCCGTCTTCCACCTGGCCCACCACGGCCTCGCCGGCCTGTGGGGCATGGCGTGGCTGTACTCCGCGGGCATCCTGCTGATCGGCGTCGGCCTGCACACCTTCCTCAAGCGCTGGACCACCCTCGCGATGATGGTCCTGTTCGTGATGCTCAACTTCACCAGCTCCGGCGGCCTGTACCGTCCCGAGCTCCAGAACGGCTTCTTCGGCACCCTGCACGCCTTCTGGAACGGCGCCGGGTTCGTCGAGGGCGCCCGCAGCCTGCTGTACTTCGGCAGCGACGGCCTGGCCCGCAACGTCTGGACACTGGTGGTCTGGCTGCTCCTCGGGCTCGCCGTCACGGCGGTCGCCGCCGCCTACGAGCGGGGCAAGGCGCCCGAGGAGGCCGCTCCGGCGGCTCATGAGGCCGACGCGGAGGAAGAGGTGGAGGAGACGGTCGGGGTGTGATCCTTCGGGTGTCGAGGTGTGATCCTTCGGGTAAGGTAACCGTCCGGTCGGGGACGTTCCCGGCCGCTGGACCGAGGAGGTGGGACCCATTACCGCTGTGTCAGGTCGGGTGCTCGCTCCCCGAGTCGGCGCGGAACACCGGTAGTAGGTGACCGCGAGAGCGCCCTTCGGCTACCGAAAGGCCCTCGGCTTCCATGCCTCCCTTTTCTCCCGCTTCCCCCTCTTCCCCCTCCGCTCCCGCTTCCCGTGACTCCGTCGTGGCCGCGCTGCGCTCCGCCGGCTGCGTCTTCGCCGAGGACGAGGCGGAGTTGATCCTCGCCGCCGCCCGCACGCCGGACGAGCTGACGGCCATGGTGGACCGCCGCGCGACCGGCGTCCCCCTCGAACTCGTCGTCGGCTGGGCCGAGTTCCGCGGCCTGCGCATCACCGTCGAACCCGGCGTGTTCGTGCCCCGGCGCCGCACCGAGTTCCTGGTCGAGCAGGCCCTCGCCCACGCCCCGGCCGCGGCCGTGGTCGTGGACCTGTGCTGCGGCTCGGGCGCCGTCGGTGCGGCCCTGGCCGACGCGCTCGGCGGAGCCGAACTGCACGCCGCCGACATCGACCCGGCCGCGGTGCGCTGCGCCCGCCGCAATGTCGCCGCCTACGACGGCGACGTCCACGCGGGCGACCTCTTCGAGGCACTGCCCGAGCGACTCCGTGGGCGCGTGGACATCCTCGCGGCGAACGTGCCGTACGTCCCCACCGAAGAGGTCGGACTGCTGCCCGCGGAGGCCCGCGACCACGAACCGCTGGTCGCCCTGGACGGCGGCTCGGACGGCCTCGACGTACTGCGCCGGGTGGCCGCCGAGGCGCCCGACTGGCTCGCCCCCGGCGGCTGTCTGCTCGTCGAGACGAGCGAGCGCCAGGCGCCGGCCGCCGTCGACGCCTTCACCGGCAGCGGTCTTGCTACGCGTCTGCTCGTCTCCGAGGAGCTGTACGCCAACGTCGTGATCGGCGTCAGGGCGTAGCCGGTCAGCCGATCGCGTCGGTGGTGGCGGGATCGGCGATCTCCTCCGCCGTCACGTGGTGGCGCCGCTCTCCGACGGCGACGGCTTCGGCGCTCCGCCCCAGCCGTGTCCCGGGAAACCGTCACGCCGGTTCTCCGGACCCGGCATCCTGTCCCGCCACTTGCCCGGGTCCGGCTTCTCCCAGGTGCCGGCGAAGGCGTGGTCGGCGGTCCTGGTGTCGTCGCCGGAGCGGGTGCCGGAGAGGTAGACCGTGTCGCCCTTCTTGAGGGCGTCCGCTCCGGAGCCCTTGTCACCCTCCCGCAGCACCGTGGCGTCGGAGGGCACGGTCCACGTCCACCGGGCGCCGTCCTCGCTCTTGACGGTCACCTGGTCGCCGTCCACCTTCTCGACGGTGCCGCGCTGCCACACCCGTACGACCCACTTGCCGGTGTCGCGGTCCTTCACCGTCGACTCCCCGTGCACCCCCTCGCCGCCGAGCCACCAGCCGTGCGGGTGCCCGGGTCCGCGCTCGCCCGGTGACGGTGACGCCGAAGTCGAGGCGGAGGGTGTCGCTCCGCCGTCCGAACCTGACGAGGTCGCGGCGTACGCGAGGGCGGCGCCGCCGAGCGTGAGGGCGGCCGCGGCCGCCGCGGCCGTCACCGCGCGCGAGCGGACCGACCGGCGCCGCCACCGGTCCCGTAGCGGAGTGGGTTCCCCGGACCCGCCGGGTCCGACGAGTACCTCGGGCCGCGTCGCTTCCTGATCCGGATCGTCCGTCATGGCTCGCTCCCACCGGCGTTGTGGCTCCATGCCCTGCCTTCTTGTGATTGTCGTAGGCGGCCGATAAGAAGCGGGTAATGCCTGCCTGTGAATCCTCGCGCGCGTGAGCGGAAGATCAACTCGGCGTCTGCGCGCGGGCGATGAGCAGCGCCACGTCGTCGGAGTTGTCCGGCTGGTGCAGCGTGCGGACCAGGAGGTCGCAGACCTCCTCCAGAGGCCGGTCGGGGCCGTCGAGCAGTTCCAGGAGGGCGTCGAGGCGTTCGTCGAGCGGGTGCTGGCGGGTCTCGACGAGGCCGTCCGTGTAGAAGACCAGCCGGTCGCCGGGGTCGAGGTCGACGGTCGTGGTGGAGAACGCCACCCCGCCCACGCCCAGCGGCGCCCCCGTGGGCAGTTCGAGGAGCTCCGGCTTGCGCCCCGCGCGCAGCCGGACCGGCGGCAGATGTCCGGCGTTGGCGATCCGGCACTGGCGCAGATGCGGGTCGTGGACGGCGTAGACGCAGGTCGCGATGGAGTGGTCCAGATCCTGTGTGATCCGGTCGAGGTGCTCCAGGAGCCTGGCCGGTTCGAGGTCGAGGGAGGCCAGGGTGTTGGTCGCGGTGCGCAGCCGGCCCATGGTGGCCGCGGCGTTGATGCCGCTGCCCATCACGTCGCCGACAACCAGCGCGGTCTTGCAGCCGTCGAGGGGGATCACGTCGAACCAGTCGCCGCCGACCTCGGCCGTGGCCCCGGCCGGCTGGTAGCGGGAGGCGACCTCCAGGCCGCCCGTGACCGGCGGATGGCTGGGCAGCAGGCTGCGCTGGAGGGTCAGGGCGGTGTCGCGGGCGTTCTGGTACCAGCGGGCGTTGTCGATCTGCACGGCCGCCCGCGCCGCCAGCTCCCGGGCCAGCAGCAGGTCGTCCTCGCTGAAGGGCAGCGGATTGGCCGTGCGCTTGAGGTCCAGGGCGCCCAGTACCTCACCGCGCGCGATCAACGGCACCGCCAGATACGAGTGCACGCCAGCGCGGGCCAGCAGCCCGGCCGCCTCCGGGGAACGGGCGATGCGCGGCAGGTCGGCCTCCTCGACCTCGGCCACCAGCACCGGGTCGCCGGTGCGCACACACTCGGTGACCAGGCGGTCCGGGCCGTACCGGGCGACCTGGCCGGGCGGGTCGGCCGCGTCGAGCGCCGGCGAGGCCTCGTCGTCCGCCTTGACGGCCAGGGCGCGGATCACGGCGGGCTCGGTGGGGCCGAGGCTGCTGCGTCTGCCGTCCACCACCGCCTCCAGCAGATCCACGGCCGCTATGTCGGCGAGCTCCGGCACGGCGACGTCGGCCAGCTCGCGGGCCGTGCGGTCCAGCTCCAGGGTGGTGCCGATGCGTGCGGAGGCGTCCGCGATGACGGCGAGCCGCCGCCGCGCGGACTCCGCCTCGACGGCCGCCCGGTGCTCCTCGGTGACGTCCACGACCGAGGCGGCCACCCCCAGGACGGTGCCGAAGGCGTCCTCCAGTCGGTACAGCGAGATCGACCAGGCGTGCTCCTCGTCCGGGTCGGCGGGGGTGTGGCCGACGGTCTCGTGGTCGACCAGCGGACGGCCGGTCTTCAGGACGTCGAGCGCCGCGGCCTCCAGAGCGGCGGCGTCTATGTGCGGCAGCACCTCGTGGATCGTGCGGCCGAGGTGGTCCTCGGCGGGGACGCCGTTGAGCCGTTCGAGTGCCGGATTGACGGAGACGTACCGCAGATCGGTGTCCAGGACGGCGAGGCCGATGGGGGAGTGCGCCACCACCCGCGTCGACAGCGCCACGTCCCGCTCCAGGCCGCGCACGGTGGACTGGTCGGCCGCGAGCCCCAGGGCGAACACGTCCCCGTGGTCGTCGAGCAGCCGCATGTTGCGGAACTCCACCAGGCGTGTGGTGCCGTCCTTGCGCCGGATCGGGAAGGCGCCCGCCCAGCTCTGCCCGGTGGCCATGACGTCGGCGAAGAGCTTCACGACCAGGTCGAGGTACTGCTCGTGGACCATGATCCGGGCTGCGAACTGGCCGAGCGCCTCCCGGGCCGAGTAACCGAACAGCTCCTCCGCCTGCGGGCTCCACAGCACGATGCGGCCCTGGGTGTCGAGCACCACGGAGGCCACACCCAGCACATCGAGCAGCCCGCTGGGCCGTACCGCCCCGCGCACCGGTTCGTCGCCCTCGGCGCCGGGAGACCGGGCTGCACTCATTGCACGCACCGCCTTCGACCGTCCACACGGCACGTCGTCCCCCGTGCCGACTCCCCTGTTCTACCGCGTCCAACCGCCTCTGGGGCGCCATCGGCGTCCTCCTCCACCATCCCTCAACACGGCGGAGCGCGTCCTGCGAGGGCGGAAGTTCGCTTCCCCGTTCCCGATTGGTCTGTACATGACTACTCGGAGGCGCCACACTGTCCGCCGAGCGCACCCCACCCCCCTCCGAGGAGCCGCCCGCCATGCCCCTGCGCACCCGGCAACGTTGTCGAGCCGCCCTGACCGGACTCGTCGCCCTCGCCACCGCCGCCGCCGTCCTGTCGACCACCACGCCCGCGAGCGCCGCCGACACCTGGACCGAGGCCGGCTCCGACCGCGCCGACCCGCTCACCGAGAGCCAGGGCCTGACCTCGGTCGAGGTCCCGGCGAACAGCGCCAACCGCTACACGGGCATCGGCACCATCCCGCTGAGCGTGAGCAGCCGCGGCTGGAACCACGTCGGCGACCCCGACGCCTCCTACGACGGCTACTACATCGAGCCCTACCAGGCGGACTCGGGCACCGCGAAGATGTACCGGGTGCAGTCCCCCGGCGGCACATGGTCGGAGTACGTCCACACGCTCGGCAGTGGGGAGGCGCTCAACAACTCCTGGGTCGCCATCACCCCGTCGGGCCAGTGGATGCTGTCCGGCGAGTACGGCACCATGACCCGCTTCCTGGTCTTCCCGACCCCCGGCGTCAACGCGAGCACCTCGCCCTCGGCGAACCTCTCGCAGGCCTCCACCGTCACCCTCGACCACGCCGTACGCGACGTACAGGGCTGCGACTTCGTCACCGCGACGCGCCTGCTGTGCTCCTCCGACGACCCGGCGGGCACCCTCTTCGGCATCACCAAGCCGCTGCTCCAGATCGACCTGTCCGCCGAGCCGGGCACGAGCAACGTCACCGGCCATGTCACCGCCCTGCGCCAGCTCCCGCTGCGCAGTTCCTGCTCGGGCACCTTCGAGGCCGAGGGCATCGACTACGACCGGCGCACCGGCACCCTGCGGGTGATCGTCGTCTCGCCCGGGTTCTGTGTGCTGACCGACAGCAAGACGTACCGGTTCACCAAGAGCTGAGGCCGAAGGGCCGGGTCCGCCACTGGTCCCGGCCCGGCAGTGGTGCTTTTCTGAAGGTGTGGCGCGGTGCACGGGGGAACTCGTGCGACCGCGCCGTCGCCATGAGAGGAGCGATCACGATGGATCGTGTGCGCATGCACGAGGAACCCGTCTCCCTGGAGATCAGCGGGTGCAGCAAGGAGGACGCCCGGATCGTGTTCGACGTGCTCAGCCAGTGCTTCGAGTCCGACCGGTCCGCCGAGGACGTGCCCCAGCAGCTCCACGAGACCCGCCCCATGGTGTGGCTCGGCACCTTCGAGGTCACTGATGTCCAGGAGTGCGCGGCCCCGCCCCGGCTCTCGTCCTCCGTCGAGGCCGACGCGCAGGGCGGCTACTGGGCCATCGAACGGCTGCGCTCCACCCTCGACTCCCTCTTCGCGGTCCGCGACCTCTCCTCGGCCTCCGGGGACCAGGAGCGGGAGCTGCATGTTCTGCTCGAGAGCAGGTGACCTGCGGCACATCACCCCGGGGCTGGTTCTGCAACTAGTTGCATAAACCGTGCGCGGTCCTCTACAACAGGAGGGACGACACCGCGCACGGAGGCCTGCCATGAGCCGTTACCCCCATCTGCTGAGCCCGCTGGACCTGGGTTTCACCACGCTGCCCAACCGTGTCCTGATGGGCTCCATGCACGTCGGTCTGGAGGAGGCCGAACGCGGGTTCGAGCGCATGGCCGCCTTCTACGCCGAGCGGGCGCGCGGGGGAGTGGGTCTCATCGTCACCGGCGGTATCGCGCCCAACGACGCCGGGCGGCCCTACGAGGGCGGCGCGAAGCTCACCACCGAGGCGGAGGCCGAGCAGCACCGGGTCATCACCGACGCCGTGCACCGCGAGGGCGGCCGGATCGCGATGCAGCTCCTGCACACCGGCCGGTACGCCTTCCACCGGGACCTCGTCGCCCCGAGCCCCCTCCAGGCGCCGATCAGCCCCTTCCCGCCCCGTGAGCTCACCGACGCCGAGGTCGAGCAGACCATCGACGACTACGCCCGCGCCGCCCGCCTCGCCCGGCAGGCCGGTTACGACGGCGTGGAGATCATGGGCTCCGAGGGCTACCTGATCAACGAGTTCATCGCCGCGCAGACCAACCGGCGGACCGACCGCTGGGGCGGGTCGTACGAGAACCGGATGCGTTTCCCGGTGGAGATCGTGCGACGGGTGCGCGAGGCGGTCGGCGAGGACTTCATCATCGTCTACCGGCTCTCCATGCTGGACCTGGTCCCCGGCGGCTCCACCCACGACGAGGTCGTCACCCTCGCCCAGGCCGTCGAGGCGGCCGGCGCCACCATCATCAACACCGGCATCGGCTGGCACGAGGCCCGTATCCCCACCATCGCCACCTCCGTGCCGCGCGGCGCGTACGCCTGGGTCACCAAGAAGCTCATGGGCGCGGTCGGCATCCCCCTCGTCACCACCAACCGCATCAACACCCCCGAGGTCGCCGAGGAATTGCTCGCCGAGGGCTACGCGGACATGGTCTCCATGGCCCGCCCGATGCTCGCCGACCCCGACTTCGTGAACAAGGCCGCCGCCGGCACCCCGGAGGCCATCAACACCTGCATCGGCTGCAACCAGGCGTGCCTCGACCACACCTTCAGCCTTCAGATCACCTCCTGCCTGGTCAATCCGCGCGCCTGCCACGAGACCGAGCTGGTGCTGTCCCCGACCCGGCTCAAGAAGCGCGTCGCGGTCGTCGGCGCGGGCCCGGCGGGCCTCGCCTGCTCCGTCTCCGCCGCCGAACGCGGCCATGACGTCACCCTCTTCGACGCCGCGAGCGAGATCGGCGGCCAGCTCAACGTCGCCCGCCAGGTTCCCGGCAAGCAGGAGTTCGACGAGACCCTGCGCTACTTCCGCCACCAGCTCGACGCCCACGGCGTGGACGTACGCCTGAACAACCGGGTCGCCGCTGAGGACCTCTCCGGCTACGACGAGGTCGTCGTCGCCACCGGCGTCACCCCCCGCACCCCCGACATCCCCGGCGTCGACCACCCGAGCGTCGTCGGCTACCTCGACGTCCTGCGGGACAAGGTCCCGGTCGGCGACCGCGTCGCGATCCTCGGCGCCGGCGGCATCGGCTTCGACGTCGCCGAGTTCCTCACCGACTCCGGCGACAAGGCCCACGAGGACCCGGCGACGTACTTCCGCCACTGGGGCGTCGACATGGACCACACCGGCCCCGGCGGCCTCGCCGCGCCCGAGCGCCCCGCGCCGCCGCGCACCGTCCACCTGCTCCAGCGCAAGACCAGCAAGGTCGGCGCCGGGCTCGGCAAGACCACCGGCTGGATCCACCGCACCGAGCTCAAGCACCGCGGCGTCACCATGGTCCCGGGCGTGCGCTACGACCGCATCGACGACGCCGGACTGCATGTCACCGTCGGTGAGGAGAGCACGGTCCTGGAGGTCGACACCGTCGTGCTGTGCACCGGGCAGGAGCCGCGCCGGGACCTGTACGAGGAGCTGGTCGCCGCCGGGGTGAGCGCCCACCTGATCGGCGGCGCCGACGTGGCCGCCGAACTGGACGCCAAGCGGGCGATCAAGCAGGGCACCGAGGTCGCGGCCGCCCTCTAGGGGCGTCCCTAGGATGACCCCATGTCACTCCCGCACGCGATCCTGACCGCCCTGCTGGAAAAGCCGTCCTCGGGTCTCGAACTGACCCGCCGGTTCGACCGGTCGATCGGCTACTTCTGGTCGGCGACGCACCAGCAGATCTATCGCGAGCTGGGAAAGCTGGAGGCCGAGGGCCACATCCGGGCGCTGCCGTCACCGCAGCCGGCCCGCGGGCAGAAGAAGTCGTACGAGGTCCTGCCCGCGGGCCGCGCCGAGCTGGCCCGCTGGACGGCCGCCTCCCAGGACCCCAAGCCGTACCGCGACACGCTGTTCCTGCGGCTGCGGGCGGCGGCCGCCATCGGCACCGAGGGCGTCGCGGGCATCGAGGCCGATCTGCGCCGTCATCTGGAGCTGCACCGGCGGCAGTTGTCGGAGTACGAGGAGATCGAGCAGCGCGACTTCCCGCCGGGCAAGGACAGCCCGCAGGACCGGTTGCAGCACCTGATCCTGCGGGCGGGGATCGATCTGGAGACCTTCTGGACGCGGTGGCTCACCCACGCGCTGGAGGAGTTCGCCGAACTGCCCGATCAGAGCCGGTAGGGCTTGGCGCGGCGGCGCAGGAACCAGGCCGCCGCGATGCCGCCGATCCCGACGAGCGCGGCACCGGCGCCCAGGGTGAGCGGACCGTAGTCCTTGATGCCGCCGCCGAGGCCGCCCATCACGCCCCGGGAGGGCGAGGCGGTCGCGGAGATGGTCGGCGTGGAGGCCGTCGAGACGATGACCGACTGGGTGCCCGCGGTGGCGTTGTTGGAGCACATGACGACGACCGTGTACGTCCCGGGGCTCACGTTCGACCAGGCGGCCGACTGCAGGGAGTTCGTCCCCGACAGCGTCACCTGACGGCCCTGGGCGAAGTTCGCCTGGCTGCTGTTGAGGAGCGAGGCGGTGCCCCAGCTGCCGTTGACCTGGGTGCAGGCACTGGTCGTCACCGAGACCGTGGAGCCGGTGGTGCTCACGGAGATGCCCGAGGCCGCGACCGCCGGGGAGACGGCCAGCGCGGCGCCTGCGGCCGCGGTGAGGCCGGAGCGGAGGAGAAGCTGACTTGTACGCATGGACTGCCCTCCGGCGGCACGGTTGGCGGTACGTCCCATGCGCCGCCGAGGATCGGAAAAGGCCCGTGCGCCTCAGGGGCAGCCAACGTGCCCCCGGCGCGCCGCGCATGCGGACGGCCCCCGGGCAGGTGACGGATTACCTCGTCCGGCGCAAGCGCGCCGTCCCGGCAGGGTCAGGCGCCGGTGGTGACCGACCGCTCCGGCGACCAGCCGCCCCAGGTGCCGTCGGGCAGCCTGGCACGCACCCGCAACCGGTGGACCGCACCCGCCTCCCGCCCCGCGTAGAAGCTGTACGTGGCCCGCTCGGTGGGCGCCGTCCCGCCGTACACCAGCGAGGTCGCCGGACGTCCGTCCAGCCGGATCTGGTACTCGGTGACCACGCCGTCCGCACGCGGCGGCACCCAGGAGAGGTCGAAGTAGTACGCCCCGTCGCCGGCCCGCCGGGTCGTTGCGCGGAAGCCGGTGGGGGCCGTGCCCCGCCCGTCGTCGGCACCGGCGGCAGTGGTGAGGCGGACGACGGTGCTCGCGGGGGAGACGTTGTCGGCCGCGTCGCGGGCCCGCACGGTGAAGGAGTAGGCGACGCCGGGGCGCAGCCCCGTCACCACGGTCGCCGTCTGGTTCCCGCCCACACTGTGGATCTTCGTGCCGCCCTGATGGACGTCGTACGACACCACACCCACGTCGTCCGAGGCCGCGGACCACGACAGCTGCACCGCCCGGCCGCCGACCACCCGCCCCGTCACCCGGCCCGGACGGGTCGGCGCCGAGACGTCCGCCCGCGTGGCCGCCGGGGTCGTCGCCCGGACCTCGCGGCTGGGCGGGCCGAGCCGGCCGGCGGTGTCCCGGGCGCGCACGGTGAACACATAGGTGGTGGACGGCCTGAGCCTGGAGACGTCCACCATGTGCTCGGAACCCGGCACGTCCCGCACCTTCGTGGTGCCGCGATACACCTCGTAGCCGTCGATCCCGTCCGCCGCGGACACCGCGCTCCACATCACATGCACGCTGGTCGCGCTGCCGGCGGCCGCCGTGAGACCCGCGGGGGCCCCGGGGATTCTGCCCTCGTCGGCCTCGGCGCCGCCCCAGCCGCAGCCCGCCAGCAGCAGGAGCGTCCCGCAGAGAACGGCAACACGTCGCACGAGTGCGCCTCCCGGGGGCAATGGTCCGGACCAATACGCCGTCACTCACTATGCAGCGCTGACGTGGTCGCATCAAGAGGGGCGGCATTGGTGGGCACGGCGGACGGTTACGTATGCTGAACCACCTCATGGCGAACTCCCTTCGAGGGCTCGGGAGTTCATGCCGTTGGCGCGGGCCGCTGTCGTCGCTGTCCCCGCGCCGGACGCGGGCGGCCGGGCCGCCGGAGCCGACGCAGGCTCAGGCGCCCGGCCCCTGTCGGACGTTCGGACGGGGCGCACGCGCCCACGGGGCCGTGCACCGTCCGGCCCCCTCAGGGTGGCCGGGTCCGCGATCCGGCATCAGATTGGGCTGAGTGTCCGTCAACGTCCCCCAGGAGAGGGTCCCTTATCGTGCGTGTCCAGTCGCTGACGCTGGCCGCGGCAGGCGCCGCCCTGCTCGCCCCGACGACATCGCCCGCCGTCGAGCCCCTCGCCTTCCAGGAGCCGGTGGTGCGCCACGAGGGCGATGTCCGCGCCGCCGACCTGCTGGCCAAGGTGCGTGACTGCATCCCCGTCTCCCGCGGCCGGTACGCCACCGACGACGGCCTGCCCGCCACCGTCCCGGTCTGCGGCACCGACGGGGCCGTGTTCTGGAAGGCCGACATGGACATCGACTGCGACGGCCGGCCCGGCCGGTACTGCAACCGGAGCACCGACCCGCTGTTCTCCCCGGCCACCGCCTACCAGCAGGCCGACGGCCGCTATCTGAGCGCCGAAGCCCTGCCCTACATCGTGGTGCCCGCCCCGAGCCCCGTCTGGAACTACCGGGACAGCGGCGTCCGGGGCGGCTCGGTCGCGGCGGTGATCTACAAGGACCGCGTGCAGTACGCGGTCGTCGGCGACGTCGGCCCCCGCGGCATCATCGGCGAGGCCTCCTACGCCGGCGCCAAGGCCCTCGGCATCCGCCCCGACCCACGCGGCGGCGGCACGCCTTCCGGGGTGACCTACATCGTCTTCAAGGATTCCCAGGTCAAACCCATCGAGGACCATAAGGCCGCGATCGCGACGGGGGAGCGGCTGGCGCGGCTGTTCGTGCGGGGGCGGTAGGCGGCACGGCCTTGCGTGCGGGGAGGTGGGCGGCACGGCCTTCGTGCGAGAGTGCCTCAGACCGCCGACCAGCCGTTGTCCACGGCCAGTACCACGCCGTTGATGTTGCTCGCCGCGTCCGAGGCGAGGAACACGATCGCGGCGGCCTGTTCCTCCGGCTCGGAGACGCGGCCGACGTTGCCGAAGTAGGGGCCCAGCGCCTGCGGGCCGTGGGCCTCGCCGTCGATGTCGACGGCGATCCCCGTCGCCGTGCCGCCCGGGGCGATCGCGTTGGCCCGGATGCCCTGGTTGCGGTACATCACGGCGAGGTTCTTGGTCAGACCCACCACGCCGTGCTTCGAGGCCGTGTAGGCGGCGCCCGCGGCGCTGCCCCGCAGCCCGGCCTCGGACGCGGTGTTCACGATGGCACCCTTGCCCGCCTTCAGCATGTGCGGCAGCACGGCCCGGGTGAGCAGGAAGGGCGCGGTGAGGTTGACCCGGATGACCCGCTCCCACTCCGCGTCGCTCACGTCCGCCGCCGCCGACATCCGGTCCATGATCCCGGCGTTGTTCACCAGCACGTCCACACCCCCGAAGCGCTCCACGGCGGTCGAGGTCACGCGGTCGACGACGGCCTGCTCGCTCAGGTCGCCGGTGACGGCCACCGCGGTGCCGCCCGCCTCCTCGATCTCGCTGACGACCTTCGCCGCCGTCTCGGCGTTGAGATCCGCCACCACGACCTTCGAGCCCTCCGCGGCGAAGGCCAGGGCGGCGGCCCGCCCGATGCCCGAGCCCGCTCCGGTGACGATGACGCTGCGTCCGTCGAGTCCAGTGGCCATGGCGGTTCCCTGTCTGTGCGCTGCGAGTGTGCCTGGGTGCCTGCACTCTACGACTTAATGTCTGTGAGTGACATAAAGTCATGGTGGAGAATTCCGGAGACGATCACTGCCGGCCGGAGGACGACATGACCGCAGCCCGCGGACGCACGGGACGACCACCGCTGACCGAGGAGCGCCGGGCCGAGATCCGGCTGGAGATCGCCCGGGCCGCGGTGAACCTGTTCGTCGCCCAGGGCGTCGCGGCCACCACCGGCGAACAGATCGGCCAGGCGGTCGGTGTCTCCGCCCGCACCGTCTGGCGCTATTTCCCGAGCAAGGAGAGCTGTGTACGGCCGCTGTTCTCGGCCGGGATCGACGTGATCGTCGACTGTCTGCGGGAGTGGGCCCCCGGGCAGCCCCTGGAGGAGATCTTCGACCCCAGGCCGGCCGCCGCCCCCGCCTTCGTCGCCGGTCCGGAACGGGCGACGGTCGGTGCGCTCGTACGGCTGACCCGCACCGAACCCGGCCTGCGGGCGATCTGGCTCCAGACGTACGACGAGGCCGAACCGGCGTTCGCCCGCGCCCTCGGTGAGCGGGCCGGGCTGCCCGCGGACGATCTGCGGCCCACGATCCAGGCGGCGATGTTCAACGCGGCCCTGCGCGCGGCGGTGGAGCACTACGCCTGGCGCGTCGAGGGCGAGAACGCAGACGCCGCGAGGGCGGAGGCCGAGCTGGCGGACACCATGCGCTCGGCCCTCGCCTTCGCGGCGCGGGGACTCTCCTAGGGGGACTCTCCTGGAGGGAGCTTTCCTGGAGGCGGCTCTCAGACCTTGCGGTACGTGTAGGCCTCCGCTGCCGCCGCCTCCACCGCCGCCAGGTCGGCGCCCGTCGACGCGGTGACGACCGCCGCGATCGCGCCCTCCACGAACGGGGCGTCCACCAGGCGGGTGCCCTCGGGGAGCTCGTCGCCCTCCGCGAGCAGCGCCTTCACCGTCAGCACGGCGCTGCCCAGGTCGGTGAGGACGGCGACGCCCACCCCCCGGTCCACCGAGGCGGCGGCCGCGGCGATCAGCTCGGAGCTGGTGCCGAACCCACCGCCCTCGGTGCCGCCCGCCGGGGCGACGGGAACGTCCACGCCACCCCCGGCCAGCCCCTTGGCCAAGGCCGCGACCGACGCCGCCACCTCCGCGCTGTGCGACACCAGCACGATCCCGACGAGCTCGCCGTCACTCACCGTTCGCCTCCGCGAGCGCCGCGACCAGCAGGGACGACGACGTGGCGCCCGGGTCCTGGTGCCCGATGCTGCGCTCGCCCAGATAGCTCGCCCGGCCCTTGCGGGCCTGGAGCGGCGTCGTCGCCTGGGCGCCCTCCTCGGCGGCGGCCCGTGCGGCGCCGAACCCGTCGCCGAGCGCGTCGACGGCCGGCACCAGTGCGTCGATCATGGTCTTGTCGCCGGGTGCCGCCCCGCCCAGGGCCATGACGGCGTCCACCCCCGTACGGAAGGCGTCGGCGAACTGGCCCTCACTGACCTCGGCATCGTCCCCGAGCGCCTTGCCGGTGCGCCGCAGCAGCGTGCCGTACAGCGGCCCCGAGGCCCCGCCGACCGTGGAGATCAGCTGCCGTCCGGCGAGGATGAGCACGGCGCCGGGGGTCGCCGGGGCCTCCTTCTCCAGTACGGCCGTCACGGCGTGGAACCCGCGCTGGAGGTTGCTGCCGTGGTCGGCGTCCCCGATGGGGGAGTCGAGGGCCGTGAGCCGTTCCGCCTCACGGTCCACGGACGCGGCGGTCGCCGTCATCCAACGGCGGAAGAAGTCGGCGTCGAGCACTGGATCTCCTTGCGTGGTAGGTCGGTTGACAGGCCCTAGATGCCCCAGCGCAGCCCCGCGGTCTTCACCGGCGCGTCCCACAGCCGCAGCGTCTCCTCGTCGACCTGGCACAGGGTCACCGAGGCGCCCGCCATGTCCAGGGAGGTGACGTAGTTGCCTACGAGTGTGCGGGCCACGGCCACACCACGCTCGGTCAGCACCCGTTGCACCTCGGCGTTGAACCCGTACAGCTCCAGCAGCGGGGTCGCGCCCATGCCGTTGACCAGTACCAGCACCGGGTTGCGCGGGCTCATGTCGTCGAGGACGGCATGGACCGCGAAGTCGGCGATCTCGCGCGAGGTCATCATGGCCCGCCGCTCCCGGCCCGGCTCGCCGTGGATGCCGATGCCCAGCTCCAGCTCCCCGTCGGGCAGGTCGAAGGTGGGGCTGCCCTTGGCGTACGTGGTACAGGCACTGAGCGCGACGCCGAAGCTGCGGGAGTTCTCGTTGACCTGCCGGGCGATCGACTCCACGCGCTCCAGCGGCTGACCCTCCTCGGCGGCGGCTCCGGCTATCTTCTCGACGAAGAGGGTGGCGCCGGTGCCGCGCCGGCCGGCGGTGTAGAGGCTGTCGGTGACGGCCACGTCGTCGTTGACCAGGACCTTCGCCACCTGGATGCCCTCGTCCTCGGCGAGTTCGGCGGCCATGTCGAAGTTGAGGACGTCACCGGTGTAGTTCTTCACGATGAACAGCACGCCCGCGCCGCTGTCCACGGCCGCCGCCGCCCGCACCATCTGGTCGGGCACGGGGGAGGTGAACACCTCGCCGGGACAGGCCGCCGACAGCATGCCGGGGCCCACGAATCCGCCGTGCAGCGGCTCGTGCCCGGAACCGCCGCCGGAGACCAGGCCCACCTTCCCGGCCACGGGGGCGTCCCGCCGGACGATCACCCGGTTCTCCACGTCGACGGTGAGTTCGGGATGGGCTGCCGCCAGTCCGCGCAGCGCGTCCGCGACGACGGTCTCGGGGACGTTGATGAGCATCCGCATGGGTACCTCCTGGCCGAACCTGAACGGGATACCTGATGCATGCAGTATCGAACGTCCGGCGGAGAAGGTCACGACGTGGTGAGTCACCACCGTCACTGGTTGGTCCGTACCAAGCTCTTGACATGTCCATCTCTCACTTCTTAACTCACGAATTGAACTAAGCCCACAGGAGATGACATGCCAAGCCCCCGATTCACCGGCCCCAGGGCCGCGGTCTGCATGGCCGCCGCCCTCGCCGCCTCGATCCTCACCGGCCTCCAGCCCGCCGACGCCGCGGCCGCCGCCCTGCCCACCGGGTGGGCCACGGTCGTCAACGCCGGCAGCGGCAAGTGCCTCGACGCCCGCTCGGCGGCCACCGTCAACGGCACCGCCGTACAGCAGTACACCTGCAACAGCACCACCGCCCAGCAGTGGAGCCTCACCGCCACCAGCGACGGCTACGTCCGGATCAACAACCGCAACGACCCCCAGCAGGTCGCCGACGTCAGCGACGTGTCCACCGCCGACAACGCGGCCGTGCACCTGTGGACCTACGGCGGCGGCGCCAACCAGCAGTGGCTGCCCGTCGACGAGGGCGGCGGCGCCTATCACTTCGTCAACCGCAACAGCGGCAAGTGCCTCGACGTCCCCGCCGCTTCCACGGCCGACAGCGTCCAACTGGTCCAGTACACCTGCAACGGCACGGCCGCCCAGCGCTTCCAGGTCGCACCCGTGAGCACCGCGCCCGGCGACGTCGACCTCGGTCCGAACGTCGTCGTCTTCGACCCGTCGATGCCGTCGTCCACGATCCAGAGCCGCCTGAACCAGATCTTCCAGCAGCAGGAGACCAACCAGTTCGGCTCCCAGCGCTACGCCGTGATGTTCAAGCCCGGAACCTACAGCAACGACGTCAACGTCGGCTTCTACACCCAGGTGTTGGGGCTCGGGCAGTCACCCGACTCGGTCACGATCAACGGTGCCGTGCACGTCGAGGCCGACTGGTTCCCGCCGCAGAACGCCACCCAGAACTTCTGGCGCGGCGCCGAGAACCTGTCCGTCAACCCGACGGGCGGCACGGACCGCTGGGCGGTCTCGCAGGCCTCCGGCTACCGGCGCATGCATGTGCGCGGCAACCTGGAGTTGAGCGACGGCGGTTGGTCCAGCGGCGGCTTCATGGCCGACAGCAAGATCGACGGTCAGGTCCGCTCCGGCACCCAGCAGCAGTGGCTCACCCGCAACTCCCAGCTCGGCAGCTGGACCGGCGCCAACTGGAACATGGTCTTCGTCGGCAGCCAGGGCGTCCCGGGCAACAGCTTCCCCAACCCGCCCTACACCACGGTGAACCAGACGCCGACCGTCCGCGAGAAGCCCTTCCTGTACGTCGACGCCGCGGGCGCCTACAAGGTGTTCGTGCCCGCCGTCCGCACCAACTCCTCGGCCACCACCTGGGCGAGCGGCAGCGCCCCGGGCACCTCGCTCGGCATCGACCAGTTCTACGTCGTCAAGCCGGGCGCGACCGCCGCGCAGATCAACTCGGCGCTGGCCGAAGGGAAGAACCTGCTGGTCACCCCCGGCGTCTACCACCTCGACCAGACCCTGCGCGTGACCCGCCCCGACACCGTCGTGCTCGGCCTCGGACTCGCCACCTTCGTGCCCGACAACGGCGTCACCGCCATGACCGTCGCCGACGTCGACGGCGTGAAGCTCGCGGGCATCCTCTTCGACGCAGGCACCACCAACTCCCAGACCCTGGTGGAGATCGGCCCGTCCGGCGCCGCCGCCGACCACGCCGCCGACCCCACCTCGCTGCACGACGTCTACTTCCGCGTCGGCGGCGCCGCCGTCGGCAAGGCCACCACCAGCCTCGTGGTCAACAGCGACGACGTGATCGGCGACCACATGTGGATCTGGCGTGCCGACCACGGCTCCGGCGTCGGCTGGACCACCAACACCGCCGACACGGGACTGGTCGTCAACGGCGACGACGTCACCATGTACGGCCTCTTTGTCGAGCACTACCAGAAGCACCAGACGATCTGGAACGGCAACGGCGGCCGGACGTACTTCTACCAGAACGAGATGCCCTACGACCCGCCCAACCAGGCGTCCTGGATGAACGGCTCCACCCAGGGCTACGCCGCCTACAAGGTCGCCAACTCGGTCACCAGCCACCAGGCCTACGGGCTCGGCAGCTACTGCTACTTCAACGTCAACCCGAGCGTCACCGCCGAGCACGCCTTCGAGGTCCCCAACACCCCGAACGTGCGCTTCCAGAACATGGTGACCGTCTCGCTCGGCGGCACCGGGACGATCCGGCACGTCATCAACGACCGGGGCGGCCCGTCCAACTCCTCCACGAACGTGGCCAACCTGGTGAGCTATCCCTGACGTCGTCCGGCGGGAACTGTGTGTTCGCCTGGTGAAGCGTGTTTCACCGGGGGCTGGTCAAGTGCGGCCCCCGGTGTGACACTCGGCGCAACACAGATCCTTCAAGGAGTCGTCGATGAGCAGGAGCGAGTCTCCCGAGGCCGGTACGACGGCCGGTGTGGTCCGCGGTCGCCGCGAGGCCGGTCTGGATGTCTTCCGCGGTATCCCCTACGCGCAGCCCCCGGTGGGGGAGGCGCGGTTCGCGGCGCCGCGGCCGGCCGAGCGGTGGGAGGGGGTGCGGGAGACGACCGCGTTCGGACCGCCGCCCCCGCAGGAGCCGTTCGCCCCCGACGCCCCGGCTGTCGCGCCCTGGTCCCTGCCGACCGGCGACGACTGGCTCACCGTCAACGTCTGGACACCCGAGGCCGACCCGGCGGCCCGCCGCCCCGTGATGGTGTGGATCTACGGCGGCGCCTACAAGATGGGCGCCGCCGACGACCCCACCTACAACGGCGGCCGGCTCGCCAAGGACGGGAACCTGGTCGTCGTCACCCTCAACTACCGGGTCGGCGTCGAGGGGTTCCTCCACATCGAGGGCGCTCCCGCGAACCGGGGGCTGCTCGATCAGGTCGCCGCACTGGAGTGGGTGCGCGACAACATCACCGCCTTCGGCGGCGACCCGGACCAGGTCACCGTCTTCGGCGAGTCGGCCGGCGCCGGGTCCGTCGCCGCGCTGCTGGCCATGCCGAGGGCGCGCGGTCTGTTCCACCGGGCGATCGCGCAGAGCGTGCCGGGCACGTACTTCTCGGACGCGCTGGCCCGGGACATCGGCGCGGCCGTCGCCGGGGAACTCGGGCTGCGCCCGACGGTCGCCGACCTGGCGGGCGTGGACCCGCGCAAGCTGCCCGAGGCGGGGGCCGCGCTGGGCGGTCGTATGCGCGGCTTCCGGCCCCGGTGGGGCACGGTCGCCCTCACCGCCACCCCGTACTCCCCGGTCGTCGACGGGGACGTCCTGCCCGACATGCCGTGGACGGCCCTCGCGGAGGGTTCGGCCCGGGACGTGGAGCTGATCGTCGGGCACAACCGCGACGAGTACCGGCTGTTCCTGATGATGGGCGGGCTGCTCGGCAAGGTCGACGACCAGCTGGCGTCCGCCGCGCTGGCCGGCTTCGGGCCGGCACCCGACTCCGAACAGGCCTACCGCGCCGCGTTCCCCGACGCCTCGGCGGAGCAGCTCTTCGAACTCGTCCAGTCCGACTGGCTGTTCCGCATGCCCTCCCTCCGCCTGGCGGACGCGCAGACGGTCGGCGGCGGCCGGGCACACCTCTACGAACTCACCTGGTCCGCCCCGGTCCACGGCGGCGCGCTCGGGGCCTGCCACGGCCTGGACGTCCCCCTGGTCTTCGGCCCCCAGGGCGGCGGACTCGGCAGCATGCTGGTCGGCCCCGAGCCGACGCCCGAGACCGAACAGCTCTCCGCGTACGTACGGTCTGCCTGGACCGCCTTCGCGACCACGGGCGACCCCGGCTGGCCCGCGTACGACCCCGAGAACCGGCTCACCCGGCTCCTCGACACCGAACCGACGGTGACCGCCTATCCGGAGGAGGCCTCACGCCGGCTGTGGGAGCGGCACGTCTTCGAGGCTCTGCCGCTGACCGCGGGCTGACCGGGCCGCCGGGCAGGTCCTAGGTGCGATCGCCCTTCGGCCTGCCCCGCTGGTCGGGGGTGCCGTGCGGGGGCGGGCTGTACGGTTCCGGCGACGTCGTCGGTGAGACGGGGGAACCGTGGCGTCCTCCGCGTGTCTCGGGGCGCAGCGCCTGGGGATCGCCGGACGTCTGCTCGGCGCCGGCGTCCAGCTGCTCCAGGCGCGCGGTCAGCACCTCGGTCACCGGGAGCCGGTTGGCGTGGGTGCGCTCGTAGGAGAGCAGCGTCTCCACCTCCTCCGGGGCCAGCGATCGCACCCGGCTCTCCAGGCCGCCGATGGGCAGATGGTCGTAGTCGGGCAGCGGCAGGGCGCTGCGGCCGCCGTCGGCCATGGAACTCACTTCCCTCGGTGCTGTGCGCTGTGCGCTCTGCGCTGTACGGCCCGCGGCCGTGGATCCTCGGGGCTGTGTGCTGTACGGGCCCGCGGCTGTGGATCGTCGGGGCTGTGCACTGTGCGGGCCGGTGGGCCGTGGGCCCCCGGTGGCGTGCACTGTGCGGGCCCGTGGACCATAGGCCCCCGGTGCCGTGCACCGCGCGGGCCCGCGGGCCGTGGGTCGACGGCTGTCCGGTCACCCGCCGCCGAACGATCCGCTCTTGCCGTCGGTCCACCGGCGGCGGGACTTCTCGGGGCCCGTCCGGGTGCTGCTGTTGCCGAAGCCGGGCATCTCGTGCGGGGTGAGACGGTGGTCGCTTCTCGGCACCTCGTCGGGCTCCCTGTTCTCCGCGACCTCGCGGACGGGCCCGCCCTCCGGCAGCCGCGGCTGCTCCTCGGGGCGCGGCGGCGGAGGCTCGCGGCGACGGACGCGCGCGCCCATCCAGAAGGCGCCCAGCAGCAGGGCGACGACGACCAGGCCCGCCACGATCAGCCCGACGCCCAGGGCGCCGCGACCCGCGGCCATCTCCATCCATGCGCTAGTCATGATCCCGCGAGTACCCCCGGCGTCCGGAGTGAACCCGACCGCCCCGACCGGCGGCAACCTCCGGCGACGGGGTTTGACGCGACCTGCGGCGGCTACCCGCGCGGTGTGACAGCGATGACACCCCAACAGGAGCTCATCCGGTTCCTGGAGGACCGTTTCGCGTGTGCGCAGGCGTGCACCGAATGCGCCCGGGCATGCGCGGTGCGTGCCAGCCTCGTGGATCCGGACGGAACCGAGCAACAGGAACTCGTACGACGCAAGGGCATCATGTGCGCGGAGGTGTGCGACGCGACCTGCCGGGTGCTGTCCGAGCAGAACCGGCTGGACGAGGGCGGCATCCGCGTCCAGCTGGAGTGGTGCCGGACGGTCTGCCTGGAGTGCGCCCACGCCTTCGACAACGAGCCGGGAGCGGAGGATGCGGCGAAGGCCTGCCGGGAGTGCGCCCAGGCGTGCACGGACTTCATGGCCACGCTGAACTGAGGCGGGGCGTGCCCCTGGGAGGGTTTCAGACGTGCCTCGACTCAGACGTGCCCCGGAGGGACTCAGGGCCTAGAGGGGCCGCCCCATCCGGACGTTCCAGCGCCCCGCCCTTCCGCTGAGCTCGACGGCGGTGAGCGGGGCCACGTCCGTCCGCCAGAAGGCCGACCTCGGCGCCCCCAGGGCGTGGACGAGGGCCGCGCGCACGATCTCGGGTTCGGCCACGGCGATCGTGCGGGCCGTCTCCGAGGCAGCCTCGGCCAGCCCGGCCAGCTCGTCCAGCCATGCCCCGACCCGGTCGCACAGCGCGGCCACCGACTCCCCGCCGTGCGGCGCCACTTCGGGGTCGGACAGCCAGCGTCCCAGCGCCTCCGGTTCCGCGGCGCCCACCTCGGCGAGCGTCGATCCGCGCCAGCGCCCCGTGTCGAGGGCGGCCAACTCCGGTGCGTCCAGGGCGTCGAGGCCGAGCGCGCCGGCCGTCTCGCGGCAGCGCACGGTGGGGGAGGAACAGACCCGGTGTGCCGTCGGGAGCGTGCCCGCGGCGGCCTTCGCGCTCCGCAGGCCGGAGGCGTCGAGGGGGCAGCCGTCGTCGAAGCGGGCCTCCCGCAGGGCCTCGGTGATCGCGGGTGAGATCAACATCACTCGGCTGGTCATCGGTCCATTCCCCCGCTCAACATCCTTTCCGTACCACGTATTTGACATGCGCACAGCGCTTCAGGGGCGCTCGTGGCCGGACCATGCGCTCTTGGCCGTATCCCTCCCACGCGGTACCTTCTCGTGGATATCGACGACGGTTCGGTGGAAGCCGGTGGGATTCCGGCACGGTCGCGCCACTGTATGCCGGGCACGCTCCTGACGGGCGGGCCGGGTGAGTCAGACCCGCCCCGTCGTCCTGTGCACCACCGAGACGGGACGCGAGTTCCCCCAGGAGGTCCTGCCATGGCGCAGACCGTCGCTCAGCCGACAACCAGTTCCACCGCCGTACCCGCCAAGCTGCCGATCGGCGCCATCGTCCCCTGGGCGGTCTTCTTCGGCGTCCTGATGCTGGTCCTGCTCTACTTCGTCGGCGCCGAACAGGGCGCCACCTCCCTCGTGTCGGGCGAGGGGGTCCACGAGTGGGTGCATGACGCCCGCCATCTGCTCGGCTTCCCCTGCCACTGACCGCGGCGAGGAAGCGTATCCGCGCATGAACTCCGCAACTGTCAGAAACCTCCTGGTCCGCGGCATGCTCGCGGGCCTCGTCGCGGGTCTGGCCGCGCTCGTCGTCGCGTACTTCCTCGGGGAGCCGCGCGTCGATCAGGCCATCGCCTTCGAGGAGGCCCACGCGCACGAGCACGGCGGCGAGGAACTGGTCAGCCGTACGCTCCAGTCCACCGCGGGCCTGTCCACCGGCGTCCTCGTCTACGGGGTCGCCTTCGGCGGCATCGCGGCGCTCGCGTACTGCTTCGCGCTCGGCCGGATCGGCCGCTTCGGGCCGCGCGCGAGCGCGCTGCTCCTGGCGGTCGCCGGGCTGGTCGCGGTGTACGTCGTGCCGTTCCTCAAGTACCCCGCCAACCCGCCGGCCGTCGGTGACCCCGACACGCTCGACCAGCGGACCGCGCTGTTCTTCCTGATGATCGTCCTCAGCGTGCTGCTGACGGTGGGCACGGTCATCCTGGGCAAGCGGCTCGCACCCCGGCTGGGCAACTGGAACGCCACCCTCGCCGCGGGCGCGTTCTTCGTCCTCGTCGTCGGGCTGGCGTACGCGTTCCTGCCGTCGTTCAACGAGGTGCCGGAGCACTTCCCGGCCGCCCTGTTGTGGCAGTACCGACTCGCCGCTCTCGCCGTGCAGGTGACCCTGTGGACCGCCTTCGGGCTGGTCTTCGGGCTGCTCGCGGAGCGGCAGCTCGCACCGAAGCGGGCCGAGCGGTCGGCGGGCGCCGGGAAGCAGCCGACTCCCGTCGCACACTGAGCAGTTCACGACCGAACGGGCCCCCGCGTCGCGGGGGCCTTTTCGTATGCCTCGGTTTCGTATGCCTCGGTGGAGCCTTGCCATTCCCTATTTCTGGAACACGTTCTACCGTGTGCGCCGTCAGGACCGGTCCCGGGGAGCCTGGAGGCGCCGTGCATCTCGCATACACACCCGAGCAGCAGCGGCTGCGCACCGAACTGCGCGCGTACTTCGCCGGGTTGGTGCCGGAGGACGCGAACGCCCGGCACGGCGACCGGCGGGAGCAGAAGCGCTTCTACCGCGAGATCATCCGGAAGCTGGGCACCGACCGCTGGCTGGGCGTGGGCTGGCCGAAGGAGTACGGCGGCCGCGGACTGACCGCGATGGAACAGTTCATCTTCTTCGACGAGGCCGCCCAGGCCGGCGTCCCGCTGCCGCTGATGGCCCTGAACACGGTCGGCCCGACGATCATGCGGTACGGCACCGACGAGCAGAAGGCCTATTTCCTCCCGAAGATCCTCTCCGGCGAGATCGACTTCGCGATCGGCTACAGCGAGCCCGACGCCGGCACGGACCTCGCGGCGCTGAAGACGCGTGCGACACGCGACGGGGACGAATACATCGTCAACGGCCAGAAGATCTGGACCACCAACGGCGACACCGCCGACTGGGTCTGGCTGGCGACCCGCACCGACCCGGCCGCCCCGCCCCACAAGGGCATCACCATGCTCCTCGTCCCGACCACCGAGCCCGGCTACTCCTGCACCGTCATCAACACCCTCGCGGGCCACGACACCACCGCCAGCTACTACGAGGACATCCGCGTCCCCGTCGCGCGCCGCGTCGGCGAGGAGAACCAGGGCTGGCGGCTGATCACCAACCAGCTCAACCACGAGCGCGTCACCCTCGCCGCCCACGGCACCATGGCGATCCGCGCCCTGCACGACGTCCAGCGCTGGGCCATGGAGACCAAGCTCGCCGACGGCCGCCGCTTCGTCGACCTGCCCTGGGTGCGCCGCCGTCTCGCCCAGACCCAGGTGAAGCTCGACGCGATGAAGCTGCTCAACTGGCAGATGGTCAACGCCGTCCAGAACGGCACGCTCACCCCCCAGGACGCCTCCGCCGTCAAGGTCTACGGCTCCGAGGCCCGCCGCGAGGCCTACGCCTGGCTCATGGAAGTCGTCGCCGCGGCCGGCGCCCTGAAGGAGGGCTCGGCGGGCACGGTGCTCCACGGCGAACTGGAGCGCGGCTACCGCTCCGCCGTCATCTTCACCTTCGGTGGCGGCAACAACGAGATCCAGCGGGAGATCATCTCGTGGATCGGTCTGGGGATGCCGCGGGTACGGCGTTAGCCTGCGGGTATGGCAGATCCCGGGCTGTTCACCCCGAACTCGGTCACCTGGCAGATGCACGGCGACCCGATGATGTGGGTCGCCGGTGTCCGCGCGCTGTATCTCCAGGCGCTGCATCCGCGGGCCGTGCGCGGGGTCATGCAGAACTCCGACTTCCGGCAGGACGCCTGGGGCCGGCTGCTGCGCACCGCGAACTTCGTCGGGACCACGACGTACGGCACCGCGGAGGCCGCCGAGCGGGCCGGTGCCCGGGTCCGGAAGATCCACAGCATGCTGACCGCGACCGACCCCGACACCGGCGAGACCTACGGCGTCGACGAACCCGAGTTGCTGCTGTGGGTGCACTGCGCGGAGATCGACTCCTATCTGCACGTTGCCCGGCGCTCCGGCTTCCGCCTCACCGACGAACTCGCCGACCGCTACATCGCCGAACACCGGGTCAGCGCCCGCCTGGTGGGCCTCGACCCCGACGCCGTACCGGCGAACCAGGCGGAGATGGCCGCCTACTTCGAGAAGGTGCGGCCCGAACTCGCCGCCGGACCCGAGGCACGCGCCGTGGACGACTTCCTGCTCCGTCCGCCGACGCACCCGCTGCTCGTCCCGGCGCGCGAGGTGCTGTGGCGGCGCGTGGCACACCTGGCGTACGCCGCCCTGCCGCCGTACGCCCACGAGTTGTACGGCAGACCGGCCCCGCGACCCGCCACCGTCACCCGTCAGTTGCGTGTCACGGGCACCCTGTTGCGCTGTGTTCCCGCACGTCTTCGCTGGCAACTGCCGCCCAAACACATCCTCCGCGCCATGGCACGGCTCGGCCCAGGCTCCCGCCCGGCACCGTACAAAGTCGGGAGATAGCTCGCCATACTGGACGGACCAGGGGTGGGGCGGCGCGACTTCGACGGGGGCGATCGCAGCAGATGGGGGACAGCAAGCTGATCCAGGGCCGCTACCGGTTGCTCGACCTGATCGGGCGCGGCGGCATGGGCGAGGTGTGGCGGGCCCGCGACGAGTCGCTGGGCCGCCATGTCGCCGTGAAGTGCCTGAAGCCGCTCGGCCCTTCCCACGACCAGACGTTCACCCGCGTCCTGCGCGAGCGGTTCCGGCGGGAGGCCCGGGTCGCGGCCGCCCTCCAGCACCGCGGGGTCACCGTCGTCCATGACTTCGGCGAGGACGACGGCATCCTCTTCCTCGTCATGGAGCTGCTGGAGGGCCGCAACCTCAGCCAGCTCCTGGAGGACAACCGAGGGCATCCGCTGCCCGTAGCAGACGTCGTCGACATCGCCGACCAGGTGGCCGCCGCGCTCGCCTACACCCACCAGCAGGGCATCGTGCACCGTGATCTCAAGCCCGCCAACATCATGCGGCTGACCGACGGCACCGTGAAGATCTGCGACTTCGGCATCGCCCGGCTCGGCCATGACATCGGCTTCACCTCCCGGCTCACCGGCACCGGCATCGCGATGGGCACCCCGCACTACATGTCGCCGGAGCAGATCGGCGGCTCCGAGGTCGACCAGCGCAGCGACCTGTACTCGCTGGGGTGCGTGCTCTACGAGATCACCACCGGGGTGCCGCCCTTCGACCTCGACGACGCGTGGGCGATCCTCGTCGGCCACCGCGACACCCCGCCCCGTCCGCCGCGCGGCCACCGCGCCGAGGTGCCCGCGTACTTCGAGAAGATCATCCTGGACCTGCTGGCCAAGCTGCCCGAACAACGCCCCCACGACGCACGCGAGTTGGGGCGCCGCATCAGCCTGGGCCGCACCACGCCGACGTACGTGCCCACGGTGGTGACCCCGCAGCCGACGCTCCGCCCGGCCCTCGATCCGCCGTCCCGCGCGACCCGCCTGCCCTCCTGGACCCGGGGGATGACCACCGGCCACAAGGCGGTCGGGCCCGGCGCCGACCCCGCGCCGTCCGCGGAGGGCGCGGCCCTGACCGGCGAGTGGATCCCGCGCACGATCGTCGCCAGGCCCCCCGAACCCGTCCCCGACGAGCCGCCCGCGCCGCCCCCGGAGGCGATCACCGCCCTGGCCGGACGGCACAACGCCGGGATCAGCCTGGGCCGCCTCGGGCGCTGGGCGGAGGCGGGCGAGGTGCACCGTGCGGTCGCCGCCGAACGCGAGCACCTCCTCGGGCCCGACCACCCGGACACCCTCGCCAGCCGTTACGAGGTCGCCTTCACCCTCTCCCGCACGGGCCGCGCCGCCGACGCCCTGCGCGAGTACAAGCACGTCGCCCGCGCCCGCAGCCTCGCCCTCGGCCCCGACCACCCCGACACCCTCGCCGCCCGCCAGGAAATGGCATACGTGCTGGGCCAGTTGGGCCGGCACTTCGACGCCCACCAGGTCTACTCGTCCGTCCTGAGCGCCCGCGAGCGCACCATGGGCGCCGACCATCCCGACACCCTGCGCTGCCGGCACAACCTCGCCTTCAACCTCAGCCGCCTCGGCCGCCTGGAGGACTCCTACCGCATGGCCCGCGACGTGGCCGCCGCCCGCGAACGCGTCCTCGGCCCGACCCACCCCGACACCCTGGTCACCCGCTACGAAGTCGCCTACGCGCTCGGCCAGTTGGGCCGCTGGCCGGAAGCGCTGCAGACCTACCACGAGGTCGCCGAGGCCCGCGCCCAGGCCCTCGGCCCCGACCACCCCGACACCCTCGCCGCCCGCTACGAGGTCGGCATCAGCCTCGGCCGCCTCGGCCGCAGCGCCGAGGCCCTCCAGCTCTACCGCGACCTCATCGAGGACCGCACCCGCGTCAACGGCCCCGCCCACCCCGAGACCCTGCGCGCCCGCCACGGCCTCGGCGTCAACCTCGGCCGCCTCGGCCGCTGGGAGGAGGCCCTCGCCGAGTCCCGCGACGTGTGCGCCATCCGCGAGCGCGTCCTCGGCCCCGAGCACCCCGACACCCTGGTCAGCCGCCGCGAGGTCGCCGTCGGCCTCGGCTGGCTGGGCCGCTGGACCGACGCCCTCACCGAGTACCGCCGCGTCGCCGCCGCCCGGGAACGCGTCCTCGGCGCCGGCCACCCCGACACCCTCGCCAGCCGCAACGACGAGGCCCACTGTCTGGAACAACTGGGCCGCGGCGCCGAGGCGGTCGAGCTGTACCGCAGGGTGGCGGTGCTGCGCCAGCAGCACGCGGCGGGCGGCGGCTGAACCGAGGACGTCGCCTCAGCGCCGCTGATCACGGTCCAGCACCGCAGACAGTAGATCTGGTCCTCGTCCTCCTTGAACAGGAGATCCCCCGGCTGACTAGGCGCCGCCCGGGCCGCCGTGAAGTCGATCGGGCGTTCGAGGAATCTGCTCCATGCGCCGAGTCTGCACCCCGCCGCACGATGCGTCGCCCCTCTGGCCGACCTAGATCATCGCGTGTTACGAAGGGGCATGCCTGCACTCCCTGGACACACGTACGACGTCGTCATCGTCGGCGGCGGACACAACGGCCTCGTCGCCGCCGCCTACCTCGCCCGGGCCGGACGGTCCGTCCTGGTCCTGGAGCGGCTGGACCACACCGGCGGCGCCGCGATCTCCACCCGGCCCTTCGCCGGCGTCGACGCCCGGCTGTCGCGCTACTCCTATCTGGTCAGCCTGCTGCCGAAGAAGATCGTGCGTGATCTGGGCCTGGACTTCCGCGTCCGTACGCGCACGATCTCCTCGTACACCCCCGTGGAGCGGGACGGCCGGCCGACCGGCCTCCTGGTCGGCGGCGGCGAGCGGCGCACCCGCGAGGCCTTCGCGCGGCTCACCGGCGGCGAGCACGAGTACCAGGCCTGGCAGCGCTTCTACGGCATGACCGGCCGCGTCGCCGAACGGATCTTCCCGACCCTCACCGAACCGCTGCCCACCCGCGAGGAACTGCGCCACCGGGTGGACGACGAGGAGGCCTGGCGGACCCTCTTCGAGGAGCCGATCGGCATCGCGGTCGAGGACCGCTTCGCCGACGACCTGGTCCGGGGAGTCGTCCTCACCGACGCCCTCATCGGCACCTTCGCCGACGCCCACGACCCCTCCCTCAAACAGAACCGCTGCTTCCTCTACCACGTGATCGGCGGCGGCACCGGCGCCTGGGACGTCCCCGTCGGCGGCATGGGCGCGCTGACGGACGCCCTGGCCGCGGCGGCACGGGACGCGGGCGCGGTCCTCGCCACCGGCCACGAGGCGGTGCGGATCGCCACGGACGGCCGTACGGCGGAGGTGACGTACCGGACGGACGGCGACGAGCGCGTCGTCGCGGCGCGGCACGTCCTGGTGAACGCCTCCCCGCAGGCGCTGGCCGAGCTGACCGGCGACGCGCCCCCGGCCCCCGCGGAGGGCGCCCAGCTCAAGGTGAACATGCTGCTCAAGCGGCTGCCGAGGCTGCGGGACGCCTCCGTCGACCCGCGCGAAGCGTTCTCGGGGACCTTCCACATCGCCGAGGGCTACGAGCAGCTGGCCGTCGCCCACGCGGAGGCCGCCGCGGGCCGGCTGCCCTCCGCGCCGCCCTCCGAGATCTACTGCCACTCGCTCACGGACCCGTCGATCCTGGCGCCGGAGCTGGTGGAGCAGGGGTACCAGACCCTGACGCTGTTCGGACTGCACACCCCGGCACGCCTCTTCGACGCCGACAACTCCGGTGTGCGCGAGGAGCTGTTGAAGGCGACGGTCGCCCAACTCGACGCGCATCTCGCCGAGTCCATCGCCGACTGCCTGGCGACGGATGCGGAGGGCCGCCCGTGCATCGAGGCCAAGACTCCACTGGACCTGGAGCGCGATCTTCGGTTGCCCGGCGGCAACATCTTCCACCGGGACCTGTCCTGGCCGTACGCCCAGGATGAGACCGGCCGTTGGGGCGTCGAGACCCGGCACCCCAATGTGCTGCTGTGCGGGGCGGGTGCGGTGCGTGGCGGTGGGGTGAGTGGGGTGCCGGGGCACAATGCGGCGATGGCGGTGCTGGAGGCTGGGGCGGGGTGACGGCTTGGCGTCGTCAGGTCGAGGGTGGTTGGAGCCAGGCGAGCGTGAGGGGGTAGCGCTTTGCCAACTCCTCGTATCGGGAGCGGACTTGGCGGATTGATAGTCGCACGGCGTTGGCGTACGAAGGGAGGGCCGACTCTGTGATCTTCTGCTGAGGGTCGATTCCAGGGGCGTCACCGTCGCGGTCCCTGGAGAGCAGCACCTGGTCGACTCGGTCACTCTCCAGCGCCGCGAGGGCCCAGAGCGCGCTGCGCCGTGTCATCACATCGCTGTGCGTCATGGCCTCGTCCAGCGCCTTGCGGGTCTCCGTGTCTCCCAGCTCCATCCGTGCGGTAAGCGCTCGGAAATGGAGTCGGGGGACGTCGTCCGCCTGTAGTTCCGACAGCGGCTGGAGCGCTCGTGGATCGCCGATGCCGGCAAGTGCCTCGACCAGGTGTACGAGCAGGTCGACGGCCTGGGGTTCTGCGTCGGCAGCAACCCTGAGCGCGCTCAGTAGGGGGTCGACGGCTCTGCGGTCGGCCAGACGGCCCAGTGCTTCTACGACCACCGTGGACGGTGTGCCACCGTCGCCGGGCAGGGCGTCGAGCAGGGGCTGCACCGCCCGGGAGTCGCCGAGAAGCCCGAGCGCGTGCGCGATGAGGGGATCCACGTTGTGCCCGGCCGGATTCAGCATGCCGAGCAGGGGCTCCAGGGCCCTGGGGTCGCGGAGGTTCCCGAGCGCTGCTACCACTGCGGCGCGCTCCGCTTTTTTGGTGTGGGGGAGGGCGTCGATCAGGGGTTGGACCGCTCGTCGGTCGCCCAGTTCCCCGAGGGACGTGGCGACGGTGTGGTTCGTGGTGCCGTCGGGGGCCGTGAGGAGAGCGAGCAGGGGTTCCACCGCCCGGGGATCCCCGAGGGTGCCGAGCGCCTCGACGACAGCCGTGTGCACCTCTTCGCTGGTGTGGGGGAGGGCGTCGATCAGGGGTTGGACCGCTCGTCGGTCGCCCAGTTCCCCGAGGGACGTGGCGACGGTGTGGTTCGTGGTGCCGTCGGGGGCCGTGAGGAGAGCGAGCAGGGGTTCCACCGCCCGGGGATCCCCGAGGGTGCCGAGCGCCTTGACGACGTCGTCGTGCGCTGTCCCGTCGTCGTCGATCAGTACCCCCAACAAGGAGTCCATGGCCAGGGAGCTATCCAGCCGGGCCAGCAGGAGTGACGCCTCGCGCCGGATGTCTGCGCGCTGGTGTCGGCTCGCTTGTACGACGGGCTCAACCGTCTGTGGAAACAAGGCAAGGTACTTCTCGCCGATGTCCGTCCGGGCACCCCGGTCGGCCGAGACGTAGGCGTCCATCAGGGCCCGAGCCATGTCGTCGTGCCCTGGTACCTGGGCATCGTCGAAGCACCACAACAGGAACACGACGGCCTGGGGAGGAAGCCGTCTCCTGGCCACGGCATCGGCCAGATCCGCGAGTTCGCCGGCCGTCGGTTCCCAGGCCGACGACCTTTTGACCCACCCAAGAGCCCACGCTGCCGCAGTGGCCTCGCATGGGCCCCCGGACAGGGTGGACGTGAGTTTCGAGGTCAGATCGGGGACCAGGACGAGTTTGCCGGTGTAGCCGATCTCCATGAGGGCCAGCCCGGCTTCGACGACCGCCGCGGGCTCGGACTCATCGAGGCGTGCGACCTGGTTCCGGACCCAGTCGTGCAGAGCCTCCTCGTCGGTCGGTGCCGACCGGCCCAGGAGCATGGCGGCGGGGCCGGCCAGGCGGTGGTACTGGGAAGGATCACGCAACCACTCGGTGACGATCCGCCGGCTGAGAACGCCAGCCCAACTGGAGCCTCCCATCTCTTCGAGAGTGAGGTCGGCGACGGTCTCCGCGGGGCCGGTTCCGTCGAGGTCGGTCAGCTCGGCGACGAACCGGGTGATGATGTCGGCCGCCACCTCCTCGCTGACGTTGGGTTCATCGGCAAGGCAGGCACACGCGAGTGCGGCCCGCGCCCGTGCCGTCGTGGCCGCGTTCTCCCCGGGCAACGGCGTGGCGATGGCCCGGAGCACTCCGTCCACGTCGTCGTCGTTGCAGGTCATCACGGTCAGCCGGATGGCCTCCCGCCAGTTCTCGGCGATCACGGTTTCCACGCGATCCGACGACGTCTCGATGGGGGTGGTCTCCGCGGTCAGCGCGCCCACCTGTTCCGCGAGCGACATCTGCCGATTGCGGTCCGGATATCTCCGCGCGACGAGGGCCAAGCCCGCCAGGTACTCCTGAAAAGTCAGATGCCGGAATTCATAGACCGGGATCAGTTCCCCGTCGTGGCTGACGTGTCCCGATTCGACGAGGATTCCGGTCTGCCGTTCCAGCCGGCGCAGGAACTCGACCGCGGAGCGCTGACGGACCGGGCGAACGGCGGGAAACTCCCGGCGCATCCGCTCCAGGGTCTCGACGACCTTGTCCTGCCGGATCTGCTGGTCCCCGGACGCGCACATGGCATACGCGAGGTACTGCAACTGCGGGAGCGCCTCGTGGGGGTCCATGCGCTCGTCCACGTCACTGCGCCAGTGCAGCAGCACGTCGACGGCCTCCCGATAGAGGTCCGCCCGGCGGCTCGGCAGCTTCCCGACCTTCTTCTTCACCAGCGCCATGGTGGTGAGCAGCATGGGGCTGCCGGTCAGACGCTCGATGCGGTCCGTGCTGTGGATGTCGCTGATGAGTTCCTGCGCCGCCGACTCCCGCCGCGCCGGCGACTCGGTCACCACACACCAACGGCGGGCGAAGTCGTCCTTGTCCTGGGGCGTCAGCTCCTGGACCGTGACGTGCTCGAAGCCCCGGGTGATCCGCAGCTTCATCTCGCGGTATCCGACGATCCTGGACGTGACGATGACGGGGGCATCGGGGAAGGCGAGGTGTATTTTCTCGACCTTGCGGCAGAACTTGGCCCGCAGACCGGGGTCCGAGATCTCGTCCAGGCCGTCGATGAGCAGCAGCACCCGGCCCTCCCGCATGCGGCGCAGCAGGAGCGGCGTGAGCTCGGCGGCCTCTTCGCTGGAGAACTCCGTGTCGCACAGGTGATGCTGGATCATTTCCTCCAGCGATCCGGCGATCCTGCTCGTGTCGAGATCTCGGCAGCGGATGAGGAGGGGGAGCCAGTCGGCGTCGGGCAGGGTGTCGACGTCCGGGAGTTGGCTCCAGTCGGGGTCGGCCTTCAGACGCAGCAGACACGCCGTCGCGATCCACCGCAGCATGGTGCTCTTCCCGGCGCCCGGGTCGCCGAGGACCACCAGGTGCTTCGAATGGGCGAGTCGCTCTCCGACCGAGAAGCGCGATCCGGCCTCTTCCTGGTCTTCCTCCGGGTCCTCGTCCTGCTCCTTGCGCCGTGCTTCGAGATCCTGGAGCTTCCGGTCGAGGTCGTGCGACTCCATGCCCGGCGGGATGTCGACCGTCACGCGCAGGGACACATACAGGCTGCGCAGCAGCAGATCCCTGGTGATGAGTTCGCGGTCCCCGATGGGGAAGTTGGCGAGATCGACGATGTCGCAGGTTTCCAGGGCGAGTTCGCGATAACGCTGTTCGAGCTGGTCCAGCCGCTGTTCGGCGCCGGCCGGTTTCCGGGTCGGGTAGTACTCCGACAGTGCCGCCAGGAGGTCGGCGACGGCTCGTGCGGGGTCCTGCCAGTACCGGGCGATCCGGCCATCGAGCGTCAGGAAGTCGAGATACGCGTTCTCCTCCATCTGGAGTGCGAAGATCCGCGCCTCTTGATGGCGTCTGGCGGCGTTGACGAGGAAGTTGGCCCAGCCGGTCCCGATCGCCCTGACGGTCCCGCACAGCACCACCGGGCTGCCCTGCGCGATCGCCTGTGACGCCTTCTGCATGAGGGAGTCGCCGACGAACAGGCTGCCGTGATGCACGACTTCGTACCCGGCGTTCTCCAGCGGTTTCGCGATCTCGGCGGCCACCGCCTCGTCGCCGTCGGCATGCGCGATCAGGATCTGGACCATCGTGCCCCCGAAAATGTTCAGCGAATGGCCTCAGCGAATGGCCTTCAAGAGCTGCGCGCGTCCCGTGTCCCAGTCCTGGGAGAGATCCGCGTAGCGGAGATCGGCCAGAATCGCCGGGGCGGAGCCACCGAACTTCACCGGCAGGATGCGGACCCCGCAGCCGTCCAACTGGCGGTGGAGGGCCGACATCCATTCCCGGGAGATCCACGGGCTCATGACGCCGGCCGCCGAATAGCAGAGCACCAGATAGGACGTTCCTTCGAGCCCGGTGGTGATGCGGTCGACGATGGAATCCCCGATTCCGATCTCCCACTCGTCGAACCACACCTGGTGCCCCGCGGCGGAGACATCCTTGGCAAGCCGCTCCGCCTGGGACACATCGACCTTGCGATGACTGATGAAGACGTTCGCCATTTCCATCCCGGGTCGACGGTCGTGCGCGAGGAAAACCCGCGAACTACCTTAATTTACACGGCTCATATGATTCCCCGAGATGCTACCTGCCGGTGGCCGCAGCACCGTCAGTCGGCGGCCGGGGCCCACCCCGCGGCGGCGATCCGTCCGGCGTCACCAGGCCGTGACTCGTCGAAGAGGACGACGTCAGCGGTCTCGACCCGCAGCCCGTCGACATACGCCCCGCGCCCCACGTACAGCCGGTCCGTGGTGTAACGCCAGCGCAGGGTCAACTGCCGGTGTGCCGGAAGTCCGGCCGTCAGCCGGTGCCACACGCGCCCCGACCAGCCGGTGACCGTGCCGGAGGGATGCTCCTCGGTGCCGGTCGTGAACGGCACCGGCTGCCAGGTCGTGCCGTCGTCCGTCGAGGCCTCCAACGCCAGGGCGTCCGCCTGCGGTTCGGTGTCCCACCACAGGGCGCAGCGCAGGTGTGCGTCGCCGGAGGAGGTGTCCAGCGCGGGGAGCGTGAGGGTGGCCGTCGTGGCGTTCGCCATGCCGGAGAACCAGGCGGTACGACCGTGCCGTGGGCGGACGGGGACCGCGCGCGCCAGGTTGTTCGCGGCGGCGACCCGGGGTGCCGAGCCCGAGCGCCAACTGCGCACCGGATGCACCGAGTTGCCCAGCACGATCAGGAAGGAGTCGGTCGTCGGGTCGAGGACCAGGGACGTCCCGGTGAATCCGGTGTGGCCCGCGGTGCGGGGAGTGGCCATCGCGCCCATGTACCAGTGCTGGTAGAGCTCGAAGCCGAGGCCGTGTTCGTCGCCGGGGAAGGCGGTGTTGAAGTCGGTGAACATCAGCTCCACCGACTCGGGGCGCAGGATGCGGGTCCGGCCGTAGACGCCGCCGTTGAGCAGTGTCCGCCCCAGTACCGCCAGATCCCAGGCGCAGGAGAAGACGCCCGCGTGACCGGCGACTCCGCCCAGGCTGAACGCGTTCTCGTCGTGCACCTCGCCCCACACCAGACCCCGGTCGAGACCCGACCAGGGTTTACGGGCGTCCTCCGTCGCCGCGATCCTCGGCTTCCAGGAGGCGGGTGGGTTGTAGCGGGTGCGGCGCATGCCGAGCGGGGCGGTGATCTCGTCGTGGAGGAGGACGTCCAGGGTGCGGCCGGTGAGCTTCTCCAGGACCAGTTGGAGCGAGATCAGATTCAGGTCGGAGTAGAGGTACTTGGTGCCGGGCGGGTTGAGCGGCGCCTCGTTCCAGATGAGGCGCAGCTTCTCCTCGTAGGTCGGCGCGTTGTAGAGCGGGATCCAGGCGCGGAATCCCGAGGTGTGCGTGAGGAGTTGACGGATGGTCATGGCCTGTTTGCCCGCGGCGCCGAACTCCGGGAGGTAGGAGGCGACGGTCGCCTCCAGTTCCAGGCGGCCTCGCTCGATCTGCTGGACGGCGAGGATCGAGGTGAACAGCTTGGAGACCGAGGCCAGGTCGAAGACCGTGTCCTCGGTCATGGGAATCTGGTCGGCGGGCGGGAACTCCACGCCCGTGTCCGTCTTCTCGTCGTACGCCGAGTAGCGCACCGCCGTCCCGATCGGCCGGTGCAGGGCCACGGTGCCGCCGCGCCCGGCGAGGAGCACGGCGCCCGCGTACCAGGGGTGCTTGGGGGAGGGGCCGAGGAACGACTCGGCGTCGGTGACGAGTTGACGGAGGTGGTCCTCCAGGAGACCGGCCTGTCGCGCGGATCCGTGGCGGAGCGTGGGCCGCCGGCTGCCGGGGGGCGCCGCCGACGCTGGGCCGGCCGGGAACGGGGCGATGGCGAGGGCGCCCCCGAGGGCGAGGACTCTTCGGGTGAGCTGACGGCGGGACAGTCCGGTGTGCGCCTCATCAGTCATCGGGAAACTCTATCCCCGGCAGGTGACTTCAGCCCCGGCCCGGAATCTGACGGAGCATCAGAAAACCCCTTCCGTCCTCCGGAGGACTGCGGCATCCTGCGCCCATGCAGACGGAGCTGAGCAAGAAACTGGGAGTCGAGCACGCCATCTTCGGCTTCACGCCGTTCCCCGCCGTCGCTGCCGCCATCAGCAGGGCCGGTGGCTTCGGGGTGCTCGGCGCGGTCCGCTACACCGCCCCCGACGACCTCAAACGCGACCTCGACTGGATCGAGGGGCACGTGGACGGCAAGCCGTACGGCCTGGACGTCGTCATGCCCGCCAAGAAGGTCGAAGGCGTCACGGAGGCGGACGTCGAGGCGATGATCCCCGAGGGGCACCGGCAGTTCGTGCGGGACACCCTCGCCAAGTACGGCGTGCCCGAGCTGGCCGAGGGCGAGGCGTCCGGGTGGCGCATCACGGGCTGGATGGAGCAGGTCGCCCGCACCCAGCTCGACGTCGCCTTCGACTACCCGATCAAGCTGCTCGCCAACGCCCTCGGCTCGCCGCCCGCCGACATCGTGGAGCGCGCTCACGACCGGGGCGTCCTCGTGGCCGCGCTCGCGGGCAGCGCCCGGCACGCGCTCAAGCACAAGGCGGGCGGCATCGACATCGTCGTCGCCCAGGGCTACGAGGCCGGCGGTCACACCGGTGAGATCGCCTCCATGGTGCTGACTCCCGAGGTCGTGGACGCCGTCGACCCGCTGCCCGTGCTGGCCGCGGGCGGCATCGGCAGCGGCCAGCAGGTGGCGGCCGCGCTCGCCCTCGGCGCGCAGGGCGTGTGGCTGGGCTCGCTCTGGCTCACCTGCACCGAGGCCGACATGTCCTCGCCCGCGGTGACCCGCAAACTCCTCGCCGCGAGCTCCTCCGACACCGTCCGCTCCCGCGCCCTGACCGGCAAACCCGCCCGCCAGCTGCGCACCGAGTGGACCGACGCCTGGGACGACCCCGACGGCCCCGGCACCCTCCCCATGCCGCTCCAGGGCCTCCTCGTCGCCGACGCCCTCACCCGCATCCAGAAGTACGAGGTCGAGCCCCTGCTCGGCACCCCTGTCGGACAGATCGTCGGCCGGATGAACCGCGAACGCAGCGTCCAGGACGTCTTCGACGACCTCACCCGCGGCTTCGAACACGCCGTGGACCGCATCAACCGCATCGCCGGAAGGAGCAGTCAGTGACGAGCGCGTCCCGGAGCACACCCCCCACCGGATTCTGGGCCCAGGCCACCGCCGACCCCGACCGCCCCGTTCTCGTCGCCCCGGACGGCGAGGAATGGACCGCGGGGCGGCTGCATGCCGCCGCCAACCGTCTCGTGCACGGCCTGCGGGCCGCCGGGCTGCGTCGCGGTGACGCCTTCGCCGTCGTCCTGCCCAACGGAATCGAGCTCTTCACCGCTCATCTCGCCGCCACCCAGGCCGGGTTGTACCTCGTCCCGATCAACCACCACTTCGTCGGCCCCGAGATCGCCTGGATCGTCGCCGACTCCGGCGCCAAGGTGTTCCTCGCCCACGAACGCTTCGCCGCGCCCGCCCGCCACGCCGCCGACGAGGCGGGCCTCCCGGCCACACACCGGTACGCCGTCGGCGAGGTCGAGGGCTTCCGGCCGTACGCCGAACTCCTCGACGGGCAACCGGAGTCGGTGCCGGAGGACCGCGAGCTCGGCTGGGTCATGAACTACACCTCGGGCACCACGGGCCGCCCCCGCGGCATCCGCCGCCCGCTGCCCGGCAAGGCCCCCGAGGAGGCCTACCTGGGCGGCTTCCTCGGCATCTTCGGCATCAAGCCGTACGACGACAACGTCCACCTCGTCTGCTCGCCGCTGTACCACACGGCGGTCCTCCAGTTCGCGAGCGCGTCCCTGCACATCGGCCACCGGCTCGTCCTGATGGACAAGTGGACGCCCGAGGAGATGCTGCGCCTGATCGACACGCACCGCTGCACGCACACCCACATGGTCCCCACCCAGTTCCACCGCCTGCTGGCGCTGCCCGAGGAGACCCGGGCACGGTACGACGTCTCGTCGATGCGGCACGCCATCCACGGCGCCGCCCCCTGCCCCGACCACGTCAAGCGGGCCATGCTCGACTGGTGGGGCCCGTGCGTTGAGGAGTACTACGCGGCCAGCGAGGGCGGCGGCGCCTTCGCCACCGCGGAGGACTGGCTGAAGAAGCCCGGCACGGTCGGAAAGGCCTGGCCCATCAGTGAGTTGGCGATCTTCGACGACGAGGGCAACCGGCTGCCGGCGGGTGAACTCGGCACCGTCTACCTGAAGATGAACACCGGCGGCTTCTCGTACCACAAGGACGAGACCAAGACGAAGAAGAACCGCATCGGCGACTTCTTCACCGTCGGCGACCTCGGCTACCTCGACGAGGACGGCTATCTCTTCCTCCGCGACCGCAAGATCGACATGATCATCTCCGGCGGCGTCAACATCTACCCCGCCGAGATCGAGTCCGCCCTCCTCGCCCACCCCGCCGTCGCCGACGCCGCCGCCTTCGGCATCCCGCACGACGACTGGGGCGAGGAGGTCAAGGCCGTCGTCGAACCGGCCCCCGGCCACGACCCCGGACCCGACCTGGCCGTCGCCCTCCTCGCCCACTGCGCCGGACAACTCGCCGGCTACAAATGCCCCAAGACCATCGACTTCATCACGGAGATGCCCCGCGACCCCAACGGCAAGCTGTACAAGCGAAGGCTGCGGGATCCGTACTGGGAGGGGCGTACCCGGCCGGTGTGAGTCACGAGCGGACCCGCACCACCCGCAGCGACGGCGACGACAGGATGTCCTTCTCGCAGAACCGGGACGTCACCCAGCGCTCCTGGGAGAAGAGGCGGGTCTGGTCGCTGTAGTGCGGGGAGTTGGGGTTCGAGGACTGGGAGTACGTCAGGAGGGTGCGGGCCACCGGGCAGCGGCTGCCGTTCCAGCCGACCGCCTGGATGTAGCTGGAGCCGGTCGTTACCTCGGTGTAGCCGCCGCCCGCCGCGTCCCACACGGGCTCGACCTTGTTCCAGACGCCGAGCGACTCGGTGCCGCCCGGGACGGGGATGCGCTTGCCGTTGCGGACGACGAACTGGTGCTCTCCCAGTGGTGAGTTGAGCGGAATGTTCGCCGTGCGCAGCTCGGTGACCGTGTCCGCCAGCGCGGTGGTGAACGCCGTCGTGCCCGCGTTGAGGGTGTTCGGGGTGCCGACCGGGTCGGCCGCCGAGAACGGCACCTTCCACAGCTGGGCCGCGGGGATGCGCCGCCACAGGCGGTCGAAGAGCAGCGCGCCCCGGCTGCCCGTGTTCGCCGTGCGGTCCCACGCCGCGAGCACCCCGCACGCCTCGGTCACGTCAACGGCCTTTCCGTCACTGCCCGTTGCCGTGCCACCGGGCAACGCGGCACACGCCTTCGCCGCGTCGGCCGCGATCAGGTCGCCGGCCGGCACCCGGTTGGCGAACTGCTGCCCCTGGAGGTCCGCCACCGTGAGATCACCGCGCCGCGCCAGTGCCGCCACGTCCTCGATCGCCCCGCGCGTCCGCAGCGACCGCTGCGTGCCGATCGTGCCGAAGATCCGCTCGTACCCGGTCAACGGCCGCTCGGCGTTGGCGAGCCAGGCGCTGTCGTTGGAGTTCTCCGCGTACGGCGCGTCCGTGAGGGTCGGCATCTTCGCCGGGCCGAAGATCCCGGGCTGCACGGCGTCCGCGTCGCCGCCGAGCGCGCAGTCGCCGCGCGAGCCGTCGAGGACCGCGAGCCCCGCCGACGGGTAGGTGACCTTGCCGAGCGGGGTGGAGCAGCGCTGGGCCAGCTCGTCGGTGACGCGGGGGAGCACCTGGGACTGGGTGAACAGCGAGTGACCGGCCGCGTCGGCGGCGATCGTGTTCACCCACGGCAACCCCTGTGTCCGCTGCAGGGACTTGAGCACGTCCGCCGTGCCGCGCGCCTTGCTGAAGCCGAGCGCGGTGTCGGAGGCGCGCAGGTTGGCCGCGTTCGGGTCGTTGAGGGCGTATGCCGTCGTGCTCGTCCAGGGCAGCGGGACGGACGCGCCGAGCGAGGTGACGACGGGGCCGTACCGCGTCCACCACTGGGTGCGGGTGACCGGGGCGCCGTCCTTCGTCTCGACGGTGACCGTGCGTTGCGTCATCCGCTCCGGCTTGCCGTCCACGAGATACGTCGTCGGGTCGGCCGGGTCGAGCGTGAGCTGGTGGAGGTTGAGGGGGACGCCCGTGGCGACGGTGTGGCTCCACGCCACGCGGGCGTTGTGGCCTATGGACATCGTCGCCGAGCCGAGCAACGAGCCGCCGGAGACGTTCAGTTCACCCGGGATCGTCTGCTGCGACTGCCAGAAGCGGCGGCCGCCCTGCCAGGGGTAGTGCGGGTTGCCCAGCAGCAGACCGCGGCCGTTCGCGGTCGTCGCGCCGCTGAAGGCGACGGCGTTGGACCCCATGTCGGCGGAGTCGGCGGCCAGCAGCTCGCGGGCCGCCCGGGCCGTGTCCTGGACGTTCGGGGCGCCCGCCACGGCGGTCGCCGGCGGCTGGGCGGCGGTGATCCCGTCCACACCCCGGCCCTGGCCGCCCAGCACGGCGAACGCGAACCCGCGTGCCGCCACGTCGAGTTCGGTCACCGGCCGGACCCAGGCGGCGCCCTTGCACGCCGGGTCGGTGATCCGGTTCTGCCGCAGCCAGGCGTTGTACCCGGCGGCGAAGCCCCGCATCAGGTCCTTCGCCTGCCGGCTCGGCCCCACCGGCGCCGGTTCGGCCAGCAGCTTCTCCACTGTGCCGGACTCGCGAACTCCCTCGAAATAGAGGTCGCTCGACAGGTTCTTGGTCGCCGAGGAGAGGGAGAAGTCGGGCGCGGCATCGGGACCGAAGAAGCGGGAGCGCTCGCCGCGCACGGTCACGAAACCGTCGGCGAGCGTGCACACCTGGTCGGCGGCCTGCGCCCACCCGGTGCCGAAGCCGAGGTCCGCGTAGTCCTTGGCGACGATGTGCGGAATGCCGTACTCGGTGTAGCGGATGGTGGCGGACAGGCCGCCGTGCGAGGGGTGCTGCTGCCGGCCTTGGCCCTGAGCGGCGGCGGCCGGCAGGGCGGAGGTGGCGGTGAGCAGGGCGACGGCCGTGACGACGGCACGTCTGAGGCGGGTGCGCATGGTGCCTCCCAACGTCATTGAGGGAAGGAGCGGTTGAGCGTACCAACGGGTAGGTTGACCTGTATGACGTCTGGACACGGCAGCACGGTTGACGGGGTGCTGCGCCGCACCGCCCGGCGCACCCCGGCGCGGGTCGCGGTGGAGTACGGCGAGCGCTCATGGACGTACGAGGAACTCGACGCGGCCGTCTCCCGCGCGGCGAGCGTCCTCCTCGGCGAGGGCCTCGCGCCCGGCGACCGGGTCGGCGCCTACGGCCACAACTCCGACGCCTACCTCATCGCCTTCCTCGCCTGCGCCCGCGCGGGCCTGGTGCACGTCCCGGTCAACCAGAACCTGACCGGCGACGACCTCGCGTACGTCGTCGGCCAGTCGGGCAGCACGCTGGTCCTCACGGACCCCGACCTCGCCGCCCGACTCCCGGACGGCGTACGGACGTTGCCGCTGCGGGACACCGACGGCTCCCTGCTCACGCGCCTGCCCGCGTCCTCCCCCTACGACGGCCCGGAACCGCGCAGCGAGGACCTCGTCCAGCTGCTCTACACCTCCGGTACGACCGCCCTCCCGAAGGGCGCGATGATGACGCACCGCGCCCTGGTGCACGAGTACTTGAGCGCGATCACGGCCCTCGATCTGAGCGCCGGCGACCGCCCCGTGCACTCGCTCCCGCTGTACCACTCGGCGCAGATGCACGTGTTCCTGCTGCCCTACCTCGCGGTCGGCGCGACGAACATCATCCTCGACGCCCCCGACGGCGACCGCCTCTTCGACCTGATCGAGGCGGGCCGCGCCGACAGCCTCTTCGCACCGCCCACGGTCTGGATCGGCCTGTCCAACCGCCCCGACTTCGCCACCCGCGACCTCGGCGGCCTGCGCAAGGCCTACTACGGCGCCTCGATCATGCCGGTACCGGTCCTGGAACGCCTGCGCGAACGGCTCCCGAAGCTCGCCTTCTACAACTGCTTCGGCCAGAGCGAGATCGGCCCGCTGGCGACCGTCCTCGCTCCCGACGAGCACAAGGGTCGGATGGACTCCTGCGGTCGCACGGTTCTCTTCGTCGACGCACGGGTCGTGGACGAGGACGGCAAGGACGTCCCCGACGGCACCCCCGGTGAGATCGTCTACAAGTCCCCGCAGTTGTGCGAAGGCTACTGGGACAAGCCCGAGGAGACCCAAGCGGCCTTCCGCGACGGCTGGTTCCACTCCGGCGACCTCGCGGTCCGGGACGCGCACGGCTACTTCACCATCGTCGACCGCGTGAAGGACGTCATCAACTCCGGTGGCGTACTGGTCGCTTCCCGCCAGGTCGAGGACGCCCTCTACACGCACGAGGGCGTCGCCGAGGTCGCGGTGATCGGGCTGCCCGACGAACGGTGGATCGAGGCGGTCACGGCGGTGGTCGTGCCGCGCGGTGCGGTGACGGAGGAGGCGTTGATCGACCACGCCCGCGACAAGCTCGCCCACTTCAAGGCGCCGAAGCGGGTGGTGTTCGTGGACGAGCTGCCGCGCAACGCGAGCGGGAAGATCCTGAAGCGGGAGCTCAGGGACCGGTTGGGCTGACGGCTCCGTTCCGCCGCCGTTCGAGGTCGCCGGTGTCCGGGTTGACCACGATGTCCTCCAGGGCTGGGGCCGGAAGCCAACGGAGATAACTGGCGATCATCCCGAGTGCCGCGTACGAACCGGACTGGGCGGCGGCCTGGAGCCAGTACGCCCAGATGGTGTGGGCGTCTTCGGCCGCGAAGAGCAGGACCATCGCCCTGCACAGTCCGTCGAAGGGGGCGAATTCGCCGCGGCGGGCCAGGGTCAGGGTGTCGGAGAGCGCGTGGTCGAGCAGGTCCCTCGCATCGTCGGACCGGCCACCCGCGTGGAGTCCGAGGGCGACGGAGGCCTGGAAGGCGGCTCCTTCGGCCAGGCTGAGGGACGGCAACCCCTTCATCGGGCGCAGTTCCACCTCGGCCGCGCGCTCGGCCGCCAGCCTCGCGTCGCCGCGCTCGGCCGCCGCCACCGCCATCAGCGCGGTCAACGAGGTGCGGACGGCCGTGTGGAGTTGCGCGTCGCGCAGGAAGTCCTCCGCGTATCCGACGGACGGCCCGTCGAAAGGACTGCGCAGCCGATCGCGGAACATACGGGCACAGCGCTCCGCCGCCCCGTGATGCCCTCGGTCCCACAGGTACCAGGCGACCTCGGCGGCCGTTCGTGACTCTTCGGGCCGCGCCGTCGGATCGAGGGCGCACCGAGCGGCCCACAGGTACCGGGCCACCGCCCCGGCGCCCTGCCACGCCGGGGACAGCCACGCGGCGCCTTCGAGGAACTGCTCGGCGGTCCTCAACCAGCCCTGGGCCGCCGTCTCCTGGCCGGCCCGCGCCAGGACCAGCGTCATCGCCGTCGCCGCGGTGGCCCGAGTCGTGGCCGCCTCGGCGATGTCGAGGTCCGAGATCTCCACGGGATACTTCAGCAGATTGCTGGACGGCAAGGTGTCCGCGAGATCGGCTTCGGGGCCGGCGGGCACTGTTCTGGCGAGGTGGGCGGCAGCGTCCACGGATGCGTACCGGCCGTACAGGTCAATGGTTTCGGCCAGGACGTCGAGCGCCCCGGCAGCCGTCCGGACGTCGGTCAGCAGGCCGGGAAGAGCGTTGAGTTCGGGTGAGGGGCCCGGGCGGCTGTGGGCGACGGCGGCCAGGATCATCGCACGCGCCTTCGGGTCCGGCGCGGCCAGGGCCGGGGCCTCCAGGGTCCGGCGCGCCAGCCGCCCTACGTCCTCGGAACGGCCGGCGTCGGCCAGATGCCCGGCCATGACGCCCAGGGACAGGGGAACGTCGGTCCGGGTCTCCAGGGCCGCCGCGAGCGGCGCGACCGGGCCGTCCAGGCCGTGGGTGCGCAGGACGCGGGACAGGGCTTCGTCGAGGGGCCCGTCCACGGCCCTCGCCCTCAGTTCCCCGGCCAACTCGTACGCCGTCTGCCGGATCCGCCCGGTCAGGGCTGGGTCGGCGGCAGAGGGATTTGTCGAGGCCAGAACCTCCGCGAGGCCCAGCACCCTGCCCCCGTAAGCGGAGGGGAGTTCCGCGATCTCGACCGCCTCGGTGAAACGGCCGCTCGCCGCGAGTTCCTTGATCCAGGCGATCTTGAAGAGCGGAATGCCTCCCCAGCTGTGCTCGACGCCCATCGTCACGCCCTTCAAGTTCTTCGGCAGCGGCTGTCCGGTCCGCACCAGCAGCGAGGCGAGCGCGGTTGCCGCTTGCGCGTCCGCAGGGGGCACGTCGACGATCGTGTCCGGGGCCCACCATTGCGGTCCCAGCGCCTTCTCGGCGACCCGGACGAGCTTGCGCACCATTCGGACGGTCGTTGCGCGCGCTCCGCGTTCCCAATACGTCTGGGCGATTCCGACGCCCATGCGGAGCGCCGTCCGCGGGTCGTCGGCACCGGAAGCGCGCCACCGTGGCTTCGGATCGCCGGCCGCCGCCCACAACATGCCGGCCGCGCCCGGCATGCCACAGGCCTCCGCGAGGCCCGCGACAGGTCGGCACTCGTCGGCGACGCCTCGCTTCAGGACGGCGTCGAAGATGTCGGCGAGCGTGTCGGCCGCCACCGTGGGGTCCTCGATGGAGCCGAACAGTTCGACGGCTTCATCGTTCCGCCCGGCCCGCGCGAGATGGCGTGCCAGCCCACGTCGGCCGACCGACCGGTAGTCGCGGGGCAGCGTGTCGGTCATGGAGCGTGCCCTGTCGATGTCGCCGACGGCGGCCAGCGCCACGGCGTAGCGATAGCGGGCGGCGTTCACCAGGTCGTCCTGGTGCTTCTTGCGCCACTTGCCAGGGGGCGGTTCCGGGCAGACGTCGAGCAACGCCCGCGCGACCGCCGGCTGTTCCTGCTGCGCCAACTCCTCGACCGCCACCAGGGGCAGCAGATGGCTGTACAACTCCCAGGCGGGATTGGTGACGGTCACCAGATCGGCCAACGTCCCCGCCCGCCAGGCGAGCGGAGCCAGCCAGACCAACGCGTTGAGCGGAATCCGGGCCACGGCGACCAGCGAGTCCTCGGTGCCCTCCCACTGATCCGGGTGCGGGAAGTGCACCAGCGCGTGTACGGCGTTGAGGCCCGTGAGCCCCGCCAGGGCTCCGCTCTCCACTCGCCCGCCCAGCGCCCCGATCGTCTCCGCGGCGACCCGGCAGAGCCGACGGGCCAAGGTCAACTCACCGTTGTCCAGGACGATCTGGGCCACCTCCATCAGCGCCGCGAAGCGCTCCGGCGGGTCGGGAAGGTCACCCGCCCACCGCACGGCCCGGTCCACGTCCCCCGCCTTGGCCAGCGCGCCGATCAGCCAGGGCGACACCTGGCGCAGTGTCGCGGAGATCTGCCCGGTCAGCACGCTCAACCGGGCGGTGTTCACCAGATCGACGGGGGGTTGCACGGTCAGCGCGATGGCCCGGCGCGCATCGGCCAGGGCCTGGCCCAGATCGCCGTGCCGCCGCCACTGCTCCTGGATCCACTCCCTGGTCACCATCTCGAACAGAGTGGTCCGGTCGTCCAATGCGGTCACGTGAGCGACGAGGTGATCGAAGACGTAGCCGTCGTCGGACAGTTCGGACCAGCTCGCCGCACCCTTGTCGCGGCGGTAGCTCGCGACGAGTTCCCGCGCCGGGACCTCCGGGTCGGGGTGCCTCATCCGCACGAAGTCCTCATGGAGTGCGTGCAGTCGGAAGCCGTCGCTCTCGGGCTCCGGCCGCAGCAGCAGGCGGCGCTCCAACGTGGGAACGACGAGCCTTGCCGCCAGTGGCGTGAGCCGGCCCGGCCGGGACCACAGCCGTACCAGCACCGACCGGCTCAGGACGGCGCCCGGCTGGAGGCCGGCCAGCTCCAGGTAGCACTCGGCCGCCCGCGGGTCGTCGATGGCCAGCCCCTCGAACGAGGCCGTGAGCACCGCCAGGACCGTGCGGTGCGGATAGCCCGGGGACACTGCGGCCAGTTCGTCGAGCCGCCGGGAACCCAGCGCCTCGGCCACATCCTCCCAGGGGGTCCGGTTCGCGATCATCGCGCCGATGACCGCGAGGGCGAACGGCAGGCCGTCACAGGCCTCCAGAACGACGTCCGCCTCCCTCGGCAACGGGACCCCGCCCGCCCAGTCCGCGAGGAGTCCTCGCGCAGCATCGTCGTCGAACCGGCCCACCGGGATCTGTTCCGCCCCGAGTGCCGTCGCCACGGCCGGGTCGAGCGAGGTCAGCAGCAGCCGCGCACCCGCGCCGAGAGCGTTCGCGAACGGCAGCGCCCCCTCGGGCGTCCGCACGTCATCCAGCACGACGAGCAGTTCCCGGTTCCCGAGCACCGCCGACAGCCGGACGTCCAGCTCGCCCTTGCTCTCCGGCAGCAACGAACCCGGCGCCACCAGCCGCAGCAACTCACGCGCCGCGCTGAGGGGTTGGAAGTCCGGCCCTGCGGCGAGCCAGACGATGCCGTCGGAGAAGACCCGGCGGGTACGGGTGGCCGCGGCGAAGGCGGCGGCCACCGTGCTCTTTCCGGACCCCGGGATGCCGTACAGCGCCACCACGCGAGGCGCCTGGCCGGCCTCCTGAGGGCCCATGCGGTCCGACAGGAGGGCATCGGACAGCCGCGCGGTCAGCTCGGCCCGGTCCCGGGCATGCGGGGGCCGCCCCGGCAGGTGGAAGCACTGTCCGAGCGGCCGTACCGGCTCGCCCAGCAGCCTCGCGAGTTCGGCCACGGCCGCGTCGACCGGCTGCCGTTCGGCGTCCACCGCGTGATAGTGGCCGAGCCGGTCGGGAAGGTCGCTGAAGGAGACAGCCCGGACCACGGGTACGACGGGCTTGCCGATGTCGTCGGCGTACCGCCATTCCTGGTCGACGTAGTCGGAGGACAGGGCTCCCGGGGCGGCCAGCAGGACGAGCCGGTCGGAGGCTTCGACGGCGCGCCTGATCTCCTGTCCGAACGTGGTCCCGCGGTTGGGCATCGCCTCCCGGTCGAACCACACCCGGTACCCCGCGAGGGCGAGGCCCTCCAGCAGAGCCCGGCGGAAGTCGGGATCGTCTGCGCGGGCGTAGGACAGGAAGGCGTCGTACCGGTGCTCCCCCGAATCCACCATGCTCCCCATCGTCGCAGGGGGGACCGGCGTGCGCTCAACTTCCTTATCACTGCTTGCTGTTCGACCGCAGGTCGACGATCCGCCGGATCTTGCCCACCGAACGCTCCAGCGACTCGGGCTCGACGACCTCGACGGAGACCGACACACCGATGCCGTCCTTGACGGCCGCGGCGATGGACCGTACCGCGGCCTCCCGGTCCTCCGGTGTGGCGTCGGGGCGGGCCTCCGCCCGTACCGTCAGCGCGTCGAGTCGCCCCTCCCGGGTCAGCCGCAGCTGGAAGTGGGGCGCGACGCCCGGGGTGCGCAGCACGATCTCCTCGATCTGCGTGGGGAAGAGATTGACGCCCCGCAGGATCACCATGTCGTCACTGCGTCCGGTGACCTTCTCCATGCGACGGAAGACGCGGGCGGTGCCCGGCAGCAGACGGGTCAGATCCCGGGTCCGGTACCGGATGACGGGCATCGCTTCCTTGGTGAGCGAGGTGAAGACCAGTTCCCCCTGCTCGCCGTCCGGCAGCACCTCGCCGGTGATCGGGTCGACTACCTCGGGAAAGAAGTGGTCCTCCCACACATGCAGGCCATCCTTGGTCTCGACGCACTCCTGAGCGACGCCCGGGCCGATCACCTCCGACAGCCCGTAGATGTCGACCGCGTCGATGGCGAACCGCTCCTCGATCTCCCGGCGCATCTGCTCCGTCCACGGCTCGGCGCCGAACACGCCGACCTCCAGGGAGGTGTCGCGCGGGTCCACGCCCTGCCGCTCGAACTCGTCGAGGATCGTCAGCATGTACGACGGCGTCACCATGATGACCCGGGGCTTCAAGTCCTGGATCAGCTGGACCTGACGGGCGGTCATGCCGCCGGACGCGGGGACGACCGTACAGCCGAGCCGTTCGGCGCCGTAGTGCGCGCCGAGGCCTCCGGTGAACAGGCCGTATCCGTACGCCACATGGACCGTGTCGCCGGGGCGCGTGCCCGCCGCGCGCAGGGAGCGGGCCACCATGTCGGACCAGAGCGAGAGGTCGCCGTCGGTGTAGCCGACGACGGTCGGGCGGCCGGTGGTGCCGCTGGAGGCGTGGATGCGGCGGATACGGTCACGGGGCACGGCGAACATCCCGTACGGGTAGTTCTCGCGCAGGTCGGCCTTGGTGGTGAAGGGGAAGCGGGCGAGGTCGGCGAGGGAGCGGCAGTCGTCGGGGTGGATGCCCGACTTGTCGAAGGACTCGCGGTAGAACGGCACATGGTCGTACGCGTGCCGCAGTGACGCCCGCAGCCGCTCCAACTGAAGCGCCCGCAAAGCCGGCCCGTCCAGCCGTTCCCCCGCGTCCAGCAACTCCGCCGCATCCGCCATCGGCACGTCCACCTCACCAACCACAGCAATCCGGGCGACCGATCATTCGGTCGAGGTCTCGGGGATCAGTAACCCAGGCCGCGGGAGATCAAGCAAGAGGTGGACGTCCACTTTTCCGGAGGCGCCCGGGCGGCGGATTTTCCGGATGGGCCGGGGCGGCGGACGGAATTCCGTTGCGGCCGGGGGCGATCGGTCGTGAGGATCACGGTATGCCGATCTTCGCCGCGTCCGACGGAACCGAGCTCGCCTACCACCTGAAGGGCGAGGGTGATCCCCTCGTCGTCCTGCCCGGAGGGCCCATGCAGGCCTCCCGCTACCTCGGGGACCTGGGCGGCCTCGCCGCGCACCGGCAGCTCGTGCTGCTCGATCTGCGGGGGACCGGTGACTCCGCCGTGCCGGCGGACCCGGCGACGTACCGGTGCGATCGGCTCGTGGACGACGTGGAGGCGCTGCGGGTGCAGCTGGGGCTGGAGCGCATGGACGTCCTCGCGCACTCGGCCGGTGGCAGCCTCGCCATGCTGTACGCCGCCCGGTACCCGGCGCGGGTGCGGCGGCTGGTGCTGGTCGCCGCCAACCCGTGGGCGCTCGGGACGACGGCCTCGTCCGAGGACCGGCTGGCCGCGGCGCTTCTGCGGAAGGACGAGCCCTGGTTCGCCGAGGCGTTCCCGGCGTTCGAGGCCTGGCTGAGCGGGGCGCCCGACTACGACCCGGCCATCGCGCCGTTCTTCTACGGCCGCTGGGACCAGGCCGCCGAGGAACACCACGCCCGCGGCGACGAGGAGTTCAACGACGAGGCCGCGGACGTGTACGGCTCCGAAGGTGCCTACGACCCGCCCGCCACCCGAGCGGCCCTCGCCCGGCTGCCCGCCCCGGTCCTCGTCCTCGCCGGCGAGCTGGACGGGGCGCCTCGGCCCGAGCTGGCCCGCCACACCGCCGCCGTCTTCCCGCACGCCGAGCTCGCCGTCCAGCCCGGCGCCGCGCACTACCCGTGGCTCGACGATCCGGAGTGGTTCGTACGACGGGTCGCCGCATTCCTCGACGAGAGCGTGGCGCCGGCTCCGTCCACGGCAGCGTAGGGGCGCGGATACCCGCTCTGCTCACGGCAGAGCAGGGCGTGCGCCGTCGCGTTCCCGGATACGTTGCCCCGTATGAACAACCTCAAGGCCAACGGCATCACCCTCGCCTACCGCGCCTGGGGCCCCGAGGACGCGCCGCCCGTCCTCCTGCTGCACTGCCGTGGCGCCGACGGCGCGGACTGGACCGGGGTCGCGGAACGCCTCGCCGCGGGACCGCGTCGGGTGTACGCCCCCGATCTGCGCGGTCACGGGCGCAGTGACTGGCCGGGCGGCTATGCGTGCGAGGCGATGCGTGACGACGTGCGTGGCTTCCTCGACGCGCTCGGCATCCGGCGGGCCGATGTCGTCGGGCACTCCCTCGGCGGCACCGTCGCCTACCTCCTCGCCCAGCGCGCCCCGGACGTCGTACGGCGTCTCGTCCTGGAGGACGTCCCCGCGCCCTTCCCCCTCGACCCGCCCCGCCCGCCCGCCGAACGGCCCGACGGAGACCTGCCGTTCGACTGGGCGATGGTGCGGGACACCGACCGGCAGCGGAACGCCCCCGATCCTGTGTGGTGGGACCACATGGGGCTGATCACCATGCCCACGCTGGTGATCGGGGGCGGGGCCACGAGCCTGATTCCGCAGGATCAGGTCGCCGCGGTCGCCGCCGCCATCCCCGACGCACGGCTCGTCACCGTCGACGGGGCCGGGCATCTCGTGCACGAGACGTGTCCGGAGGAGTTCCTGGCAGCGGTGGAACCCTTCCTCACGGAGTGACCCGGTACTTCCCTGCGTGACCCGTTACTTCGCGTACGCCGTCATAAAGCGGTCCCGGAACTTGTCCATCGGCCACACCGGCGCGTTCCCGGCCGGCTTGAGGCCCTCCGTCCAGCCCCAGGAGGAGATCCGGTCCAGCACCTTCGGGTCGCGGGCCACGATCGTGATCGGCACGTCCTTGTTGGTGTCGCCGCCGGTGACGGTAGGAACGGGCTGGTGGTCGCCGAGGAAGACGAGGACCGTGTTGTCGTCGCCGTAGCGCTCGACCCACTCGGTGAGGCTCTGCAACGAGTACTCGATGGCCTTGCGGTACTCGGTGCGCACCCGCTTCGCGCTCTTCCAGACCTCCTTGGGGTCCGTCCCCTCCTTCTTGATCCGCTCGAAGACCGAGCCGTCGCCGAGCTGGTCCCAGTCGATCATGTGGGCGATCGGCGACCAGGGGTTGTGGCTGGAGGCCAGGATGATCTCCGCCATGATCGGGTCGCGGTTCTGCTTGCCGTGCTCGAGGCGCTCGAAGGATTCGAGGCTGAACTGGTCGGGGACCGGCGTCCAGCTGAAGTAGGGGCCGTTGTAGCCGAGGTGGGTGGAGTCGTAGATGTGGTCGAGGCCGAAGTACTTGCCCTCGGGCCACGCCTTGCGCACCCCCGGCACGATGCCGACCGTGCGCCAGGCGCCGGTCTTCTGGAAGTAGCTGGTGAGGGTGGCGCGGTCGCCGGTGGTGAGGCTGCGGTAGCGCTGCTGGTTCTTGACCCAGAGGCCGGACAGGAACGTCGAGTGGGCCAGCCAGCTGCCCGCGCCGGTGACCGGCGAGCTGAGCCAGCCGCTGCGGGACTGGAACCCGGCCGCCTTGAGGCGGTTGTTGCCGTCCTGGAGGGCCGCGTCGATCTGCGGGGCCATCGCCGGGTCGTCGATGGCGATCCGGCCGTAGCTCTCGATGAACGTGAACAGCACGTCCTTGCCGCGCAGTCCGGTCAGCAGCTGGTCGGGCGGGGTGTTCGCGAAGGCGTCGACCTTGGCCTGCTTCTCGAAGACCTTGGCGTCGACCAAGCCGTCGTGCACCTGCTGGACCCGGTTGGCGACGAACTGGATGTTGCCCTTGGTGGCGAAGGTGAGCCCGCTGAACTGCACGCCCATGGTGAAGCACAGGATCCACACCGTGCCCAGGACGAGTGTCGTACGGGCGGCCACCGCGCGGTGCCGTGCCATGAGGTTGGACAGCCGCATCACGGAGAGCGTGCACAGCGTCAGCACGGACACGAACAGCACGATTACCGCGGTGATCGCGAGCAGCTCTCCCGAACGGCCGTACGACTCCCGGACGAAGTCCGCCGCGTCGTCCAGCAGGATCCAGTCGAAGACCAGGTCGAAGGGGCGGGCCAGGGTCTGCCGGAAGCCCATGTCGAGGAACTTGACGACCGTGAACAGGCCCAGGAACACGCCCGAGGCGACGGCCGTGATCCGGCGCGCCCTCGTCGGCAGCGCCAGCAGCAGGCCCGCCAGGAGGATCGCCTCGACGGGGAGACGCAGGAAGGACTCGAACCTGATCCAGTCGAGGCGGTTGGGCACGAGCAGCGCGCCGAGGACCAGCAGAGCGGCCAGCACGGTCGTACCGATGCTCACGCCCCGCGCGGTACGCGGGTAGCGGCGACGCCAGCCGAACCACCCGGGTTTCCCGGCGGGCGCCACCTCCTCCGGCCCTTCCGCCGCTTCCGCCTCAGCCGGTTCCTCGCTCCCGGTGGCGTCCGACAACTCGGTGCTGTCCGACGACTGACGAGAGCGAGGTGTGAAGAGCGACACCCGGCGGTCCTTCCGTACGGTCTTGCGATGGCATGACGAACAAAGCCCTGGGAGCGAGCCTGCCACCACCAGTACGTCCGTGGGCCACCGACGGTTCAATCGTGACGACCGGAATTCATCCGTCCGCCCCCGCCGCGTCCACCCCCGCCGCCACCTCGCGTGCCGCCACCTCCCGCGCCCACCGGTAGTCCGCCTTGCCGCTCGGGGAGCGCCGTATGGACTCCGCGATCACCAGCTGCCGGGGGATCTTGTACCCGGCGAGGTGAGACCGGCAGTGCGTCTGGATGTCGTCGAGCGACGGCTGGGCCGCGCCGTCCCGCAGCTGTACGACCGCTGCCACATGGTGGCCCCACTTCACGTCCGGCACCCCGGCCACCAGGGCGTCGTACACGTCCGGATGGGACTTGAGCGCCTGCTCGACCTCCTCGGGGTACACCTTCTCGCCCCCGGTGTTGATGCACTGCGATCCGCGGCCCAGTACGACGACGATCCCGTCCTCGTCGACGGTGGCCATGTCGCCGAGCAGCACCCAGCGCTCCCCGTCCTTCTCGAAGAAGGTCTCGGCCGTTTTCCTCGCGTCGTTGTAGTAGCCGAGCGGTACGTGGCCGCACTGGGCGACCCGGCCCACCTCGCCCGGCGCGATCGGCTCGTGGCTGGCCGGATCGACCACCTGGGTGCGGGAGTTGACCCGGACCCGGAAGCCCCGCTCGGGGCCGGAGTCGTCCGTCGCGGTGCCGTTGAAGCCGGACTCCGAGGAGCCGAAGTTGTTCAGCAGCATCACGTTCGGGACGAGAGCCTGGAACTGCCGGCGCACGGTGTCCGACATGATCGCCCCGGACGACGACACGCTGAACATCGACGACATGTCCGTGCCCTTCATGGGCCCTTCGAGGGCGTCGATCAACGGGCGCAGCATCGCGTCGCCGACCAGGGACATGCTGGTGACGCGCTCCTTCTCGACGGTCCGCAGCACTTCCTCGGGCACGAACTTGCGGTGGATCACGACGCGTTGGCCGAAGTTGAAGCCGATGAAGGCGGTGAGCGTCGAGGTGCCGTGCATCAGCGGGGGAGTGGGGAAGAAGGTGATCCCCGAGCCGCCCGCGGCGACCCGCTCGGCGAGTTCCTCGGGCTGCTTCACCGGCTCACCGGTCGGCGCGCCACCGCCCATCCCCGAGAAGAACAGGTCCTCCTGACGCCACATCACACCCTTGGGCATCCCGGTGGTGCCGCCGGTGTAGATGATGAACTGGTCGTCGCCCGAGCGCCGCGGGAACCCGCGCTCGGGCGACCCGGCGGCCTCGGCGTCCGCGAACGCCACGGCGTCCGGCCCGGATTCCCCGTCCCCGACCCGCACCAGATGCCGAAGCTTCTCGGTCAGCGGCAGCGCCGCCGCCACCCGCTCGCCGAACTCCGCGTCGAAGAACAGCCCCACCAGGTCGGCGTCCCGGTACAGGTATACCAACTCGTCCTCGACATACCGGTAGTTGACGTTCACCGGCACGATCCGCGCCTTGAGGCAGCCGATCGCGGCCTGGAGGTACTCGATGCCGTTGTAGAGGTGCAGTCCGACGTGCTCACCGGGCCGGATGCCGTGGTCGATCAGATGGTGGGCGACGCGGTTGGCGGCCGCGTCCAGTTCCGCGTACGTCAACCGGCGCTCCGCTCCGGTACCGGGGATGTCGAGGTACACCAGCGCCTCACGGTCCGGGACCACGTCCACGACCGACTCGAACAGGTCGGCAAGGTTGTACTCCACAGCTCCTCCTGACCCCGCCCATGACCGGCTGCCGGTCATCAGAGCAAAGGGCGGCACAAGTGTGAAGAGCCCGCGCACAACAAATCTGACTGTCTGTCAGAAAACTCTTGAAGAGGTCGGTCCACTCCTGCAACCTGTTCTCGTTCTGCCGGTCGGTCTGTCGCCAGAGAGAAGTCCGGCGGAGAAAAGCTCGGCGGAGAGAAGTCCGGCGGAGAAAAGCTCGGAGGGGAGACGGTCCATGGGTGGGACGGAACACCTCACCGTGCGGCGCGAGGGCGCCACACTGGTGCTCACGCTCAACCGGCCGGAGGCCAAGAACGCGCTCTCGCTGGCGATGCTCGTCGGCCTGTACGACGGCTGGCTGGAAGCCGACGCGGACGACACGGTCCGCTCGATCGTGTTCACCGGCGCGGGCGGCTCCTTCTGCGCCGGCATGGACCTCAAGGCCCTCGCCGGCCGGGGCATGGAGGGCGAGCAGTACCGCGACCGCCTCAAGGCCGACCCCGACCTGCACTGGAAGGCGATGCTCCGCCACCACCGCCCCCGCAAACCGGTCATCGCCGCCGTCGAGGGCTACTGCGTCGCGGGCGGCACCGAGATGCTCCAGGGCACCGACATCCGCGTCGCCGGGGAGTCGGCGACCTTCGGCCTGTTCGAGGTCAAACGCGGCCTGTTCCCGATCGGCGGCTCCACCGTCCGCCTCCAGCGCCAGATCCCGCGCACCCACGCCCTGGAGATGCTCCTCACCGGCCGCCCCTACAGCGCCCGCGAGGCGGCGGACATCGGTCTGATCGGCCATGTGGTCCCCGACGGCACGGCCCTGACCAGGGCCCTGGAGATCGCCGAACAGGTCAACGCCTGCGCCCCGTTGGCGGTGGAGGCCGTCAAGGCGTCCGTCTACGAGACCGCCGAACTGACCGAGACGGAAGGCCTCGCCGCCGAACTCAAGCGCGGCTGGCCGGTGTTCGACACCGCCGACGCGAAGGAAGGCGCCCGCGCCTTCGCGGAGAAGCGCCCGCCCGTCTACAAGCGCCACTGAAGGAGGCCGGCGATGCCGGAAGTCCTGAAAGCCCCGCTGGTCGTCGAGTTCCCCTTCACCCGCTCCCTCGGCCCCGTCCAGAGCGCCTTCCTGACCGGCCTGCGCGACCGCGTCGTCCTCGGCGTGCGCACCGGCGACGGCCGCACTCTCGTCCCGCCCGTCGAGTACGACCCCGTCACCGCGGAGGAGATCCGCGACCTCGTCGAGGTCGCCCCCACCGGCACGGTCACCACCTGGGCCTGGAACCACGAGCCACGCCGCGGCCAGCCCCTGTCCTCGCCCTTCGCCTGGGTCCTCGTCCGCCTCGACGGCGCCGACACCGCCCTCCTCCACGCCCTCGACGCCCCGGGCCCCGACGCCGTGCACACCGGCCTGCGCGTCCGCGTCCGCTGGGCCGAGGACCGCGTCGGAGCGATCACCGACATCGCCTGCTTCGAGCCGTACGACGGCGACCCCGCCCAACCCGCGGGCCACAGCGGTGAGTTCGAGGACCCCGTCACCGGCATCGTCGCCCACGCCCGCCTCGACTACACCTACTCGCCCGGCCGTGCCCAGACCGCCTACATCAACGCCCTCGCCGACCGCCGCGCCGTGGGCGAACGCTGCCCGTCCTGCCGCAAGGTGTACGTCCCCCCGAGGGGCGCCTGTCCCACGTGCGGCGTCGCCACCTCGGAACAGGTCGAGGTCGGCCCGGCGGGCACGGTCACCACCTTCTGCATCGTCAACATCAAGGCGAAGAACCTCGACATCGAAGTCCCCTACGTCTACGCCCACATCGCTCTCGACGGCGCCGACCTCGCCCTGCACGGACGCATCGGCGGCATCCCGTACGACCAGGTGCGGATGGGGCTCAGGGTCGAACCGGTGTGGACCGAAGGCGGCCGCTATCCCGACCACTACCGGCCCACCGGCGAACCCGACGCGGACTACGAGACCTACAAGGAGCTGCTGTGACAGCCGTGACCAGGGACATCGCCGTCGTCGCCTTCGCACAGTCCGACATCCTGCGCACCACCGAGGAACAGTCCGAGGTGGAGATGCTCATGCCGGTCCTGCACGACGTCCTCGACCGCACCGGCCTGAAGACCGCCGACATCGGCTTCACCTGCTCCGGCTCCTGCGACTACCTCGCCGGCCGCGCCTTCTCCTTCACCCTCGCCCTCGACGGCGTGGGCGCCTGGCCGCCGATCTCCGAGTCGCACGTGGAGATGGACGGGGCGTGGGCGCTGTACGAGGCGTGGACCAAGCTCCTGTCGGGGGACGCGGACACCGCGCTGGTGTACTCGTACGGCAAGTCCTCGCCCGGCTCCGTCCGCGACGTACTGACCCGTCAGCTCGACCCGTACTACGTGGCACCCCTGTGGCCCGACTCCGTCGCCCTCGCCGCCCTCCAGGCGCAGGCCCTGATCGACGCGGGCGAGACCGACGAGCCCGCCCTGGCCGGCATCGGCGCCCGCAGCCGCGCCACCGACAACACCCGTGCCCAGCTGCGCGGTTCGGTGCCGCAAGGGGACTATGTCGTACGCCCCCTGCGCACCGGCGACTGCCCGCCCATCGGCGACGGCGCCGCCGCCGTCATCCTCGCGGCGGGGGAACGCGCCCGGGAACTGTGCCCACGCCCCGCCTGGATCCGCGGCATCGACCACCGCATCGAGGCCCACGGCCTCGGCGTCCGCGATCTCACCGACTCACCCTCCGCCCGCCTGGCCGCCGAGAAGGCGGGGGCCTTCGAACGACCCGTGGACACCGCCGAGTTGCACGCGCCGTTCAGCTCGCAGGAGGTCGTGCTGCGCAAGGCCCTGCGCCTGGACGAGAACGTGCGGGTCAACCCGTCCGGTGGTGCCCTCGCCGCCAACCCGATGATGGCCGCGGGACTGATCCGTATCGGCGAGGCCGCCGCGCGCATCCAGCGGGGCGAGTCCGACCGGGCCCTCGCCCATGCCACCTCCGGCCCCTGTCTGCAACAGAACCTGGTCGCCGTACTCGAAGGGGATCCGCGATGAGCAAGGAGCCCGTGGCCGTCACAGGCATCGGCCAGACCAAGCACGTCGCCGCCCGCCGGGACGTCTCGATCGCCGGACTCGTCCGGGAGGCGGCCGGGCGCGCCCTCGACGACGCCGAGTTGACGTGGGCCGACATCGACGCCGTCGTCATCGGCAAGGCGCCCGACTTCTTCGAGGGCGTCATGATGCCGGAGTTGTACCTCGCGGACGCGCTCGGTGCCGTCGGCAAGCCGATGCTGCGGGTGCACACGGCGGGCTCGGTCGGCGGATCCACCGCCCTCGTCGCCGCCAACCTGGTCGCGGCGCGCGTCCACGGGACCGTGCTCACCGTCGCCTTCGAGAAGCAGTCCGAGTCCAACGCCATGTGGGGACTCTCCCTGCCCATCCCCTTCCAGCAGCCGTTGCTGGCCGGGGCGGGCGGCTTCTTCGCTCCGCACGTGCGCGCGTACATGCGGCGCACCGGCGCGCCCGACACGGTCGGCTCCCTGGTCGCGTACAAGGACCGGCGCAACGCGCTGAAGAACCCCTACGCGCACCTGCACGAGCACGACATCACCCTGGAGAAGGTCCAGGCCTCGCCCATGCTCTGGGACCCCATCCGCTACTCCGAGACCTGCCCGTCCTCCGACGGCGCCTGCGCGATGGTGCTCACCGACCGGGCCGGGGCCGCCCGCGCCCCCCGCCCGGCCGCCTGGGTGCTCGGCGGCGCCATGCGCAGCGAACCCACGCTCTTCGCGGGCAAGGACGCGGTGTCGCCGCAGGCCGGGAAGGACTGTGCGGCGGACGTGTACCGCCAGGCCGGGATCGCCGAGCCGCGCCGGGACATCGACGCCGTCGAGATGTACGTGCCGTTCTCCTGGTACGAGCCCATGTGGCTGGAGAACCTGGGCTTCGCCGACGAGGGCGAGGGCTGGAAGCTCACCGAGTCCGGCGTGACCGAACTCGACGGCGACCTGCCCGTCAACATGTCCGGCGGCGTCCTGTCCACCAACCCCATCGGCGCCTCCGGCATGATCCGCTTCGCGGAGGCGGCGCTCCAGGTGCGCGGACAGGCCGGGGAGCACCAGGTGGACGGGGCGCGGAAGGTGCTCGGGCACGCCTACGGCGGCGGCTCGCAGTTCTTCTCGATGTGGCTGGTGGGGTCCGAACCCCCTGATGCGTGAAACGCCGTCCGGACGGTCGTGGAAAGGTCCCCCTCACGTGGCCTGTCGGCGGCCGAAGTGGATCGCTAGGCTGGCCGCGGACGACGCAATCGGGAGGAGCACGGACGTGGCCGAGACCACCATCCAGCAGCAGCCGCTCATGGGCTGGGACAAGCCCGAGCTGGACCTCAGCACCGCCGAATGGCAGTCCAGCAGCCGTGGCCTGGGCGATGTCCAGATCGCCTTCGTCGAGGGATTCATCGCGATGCGCAACAGCGGCCGCCCGGAGAGCCCTTCCCTGATCTTCACACCCGCCGAGTGGGGTGCCTTCGTGTCGGGCGCGAGGGAAGGGGAGTTCGACCTCACCTGACAGCAGACGAGACGAGGTGACGTGTCGCGGCTCGGTGTGAGCCGCTGATCCGGGGGTGTTCCACCCGTTTTTCCGGACACGCGACCGTGAGCACACCTCCGGGGTGACGGCCTGAGCGAGGCTGGCCCCGGGGGACGGTCGTATCCCGGAGGTGAGGAACCCATGAGCACCCTGCCGGTCATCGCGGCGGTCGACGGTTCGGACGACAGCCTGCGCGCCCTGGACTGGGCCGTGGACGCCGCCCGCAGGCGGCGGGCACCGCTGCGGGTGGTCCATGTACGGCAGTACGCCGCCTGGGCCCAGCCCGACGTACTGGCCGCCGGGCCGCCCGCGCCGGACGACGACCCGGTCCTCGACGACGTGCGCGAACACCTCGCGGACAGCGCCGACCGGCCGGTCGTGGAGTACCTCGCGCTGGAGGGCGCGCCGAGCGCCGTCGTGCCCGAACTCGGCTCCACCGCCCAGCTGTTGGTGCTCGGCTCCCGGGGACGCGGCGGTTTCGCCAGCCTGCTGCTCGGCTCCAACGGCATGGCCGCGGCCCGCGACGCGGAGTGCCCGGTGGTCGTGGTGCCCCCGCCGGGACGTGAGGTGCACGAGGACGTGGAGGTCGAGCCGGGCCCGCGCGTGGTCGTCGGCCTTCAGGTCGACGCCCCCGACGAGGCGACGCTCGCCTTCGCCCACACCGAGGCCGCCCTGCGCGGCGCCCGCCTCCAGGTCGTCGCCGCCTACCAGTGGCCGCTCCAGGCCTGGGCCGTCCCCGGCGAACTCGTCCCGCCGGTGATCGACCAGGACGCCGTCGAGAACGAGACCCGCACGCTCGCCGAGGGCTTCCTCGCCCCGCACCACAAGCGCCACCCGTCCCTGCCGGTCGACATCCAGGCGCCGCCGGGCGACGCGGCAGGCCATCTCGTCGCCGCCTCGAAGGACGCCGAGCTGGTCGTCGTCGGCCGCCATCGGCGCAGACTGCTGGCGCCGGCGCGCATGATGGGCTCGGTGACGCAGGCGGTGCTGCTGCACGCGGCGAGCCCGGTGGCGGTGGTGCCGCCCGAGGCGGCCAATGGGTAACCGCGCCTAATGGGTAGATGCGGCCTCTATCATTAGATCCATGCAGGACTCGATCAGCAGGGACGCCCGCCTCGCCCTCGACCTCGCCCTCACCATCCGCCACGACGGCCAGGGCGGCGTCGCCGACGACCTGACCGACCCGGCAGGCCTCACGGCCTGGGTCCAGGCCCACCCCGACACCGTGGCGCCGGGCTTCGCCGCCGGGGACGCGGAACTGGCCGCCGTACGCGAACTGCGCGCGGCGGTCCGCGCCTTGTTCGCCCGCGCGGTACGCCCGGGCGCCCCGAGCCCCGCCGACGCGACCCGTCTGATGCCGGTACCCGACGCCGTCGACCTCCTCAACGCCGCGGCCGCCCGCACGCCCACGGTCCCGGTGCTGCACTGGGCCGAGGACGCCGAACCCGTCGTGGAGAACCGTGTGCCGGACGGCGAGGAGGACCTGACAGCGGTGCTCTCACGGGCCGCGATCGCCTTCCTCGCCGGTCCCGATCGGGAGCGACTGCGCGCCTGCCACGGGCCACGCTGTGTGCGGTACTTCCTGAAGGAGCATCCACGGCAGGAATGGTGCAAGCCGGCCTGCGGGAACCGGGCGAGGGTAGCGCGGCACCATGAGCGGCATCGGCAGGGGGCTGGGTCATGAGCAGGCGGAGATGTCCCAGAAGGCGATCGAGCCGTCCTTCCTGACCATCGCCAGGGTTTTGTCGTCGTAGCTCATTTTCAAGGTGTGCGCCGAGCCGATGCCGGTGAGCGTGGAGACGGTCTTGTGGCTCTTCACGTCCCACAGCTCCACCTTGCGGGTGTCTTCGGTCCCGACGGCGATGACCGCCCCACTGGGACTGAAACCGAGGAAGACGCTCTTGTCGCTGATGTCTGCGACGAACTCGCGCTTGCGGACGTTCCACAGCCGCATACCCCCGCTGGGAGTCCCGGCGGCGATGGTCGTGCCGTCGGGGCTGAAGACTCCGGCGAAGGCGCCGGACAGGCGTGCGTCGATGTCACCGGTTGCCACGTCGATGAGGCGCAAGGGTCCTGTTCTGTCGCTGGACCAGGCCGCGAAGGTCTTGCCGTCGGGGCTGAACTGTCCCCCGCCGGAGCCTGAGACGGTGGCGATCGCGTTTCCGTCGGCCAAGTTCCACAGCTTCGCCTTGCCGTCGCGGCCCACTGTCGCGAGGGTTTTCCCGTCGCGGCTGAATTCCATGGTCTCCACGCCGTTGGCGTGGCCGGTGAGGGTGCGGATGCTCTTGCCGGTGCTGGTGTTCCACAGCTGTATGGGGTTCTTGTACTCCTTGGCGGGGTGTGACGCATCGGCTGTGGCGAGCACCGCGCCCTCGGGGTCGACGGCGGCGCTGGCGACTCCGTCGGCACTCGTGCGGACGGAGATGGTCTGTCCGTTGGCCACGGTGAGCAGCTGGACCGTGGCGGCTTCGTCCGGGTCGTAGGCGCTCTGGGTGACGAGGAACTGGCCGCCAGGGCTGAACCCGACGGCGTTGTTGGGGAGCGTCTGGTGTCCGAGCACGGACTTCGGTGTGCGTGTCTTCGCGTCCCACAGCCGCACCGTGTTGCCGCTGCCCGCGTCCATGGTGAGAAACGTCTTCTCGTCCGGGCTGAACTCGATCCAGTCGTTCCCCTTGCGCGGGAGGGTGGCCGTGGGCTGCAGGGCGGCGGGGCAGGGTTCGCGGTCGTCCCCGCCGCCGTAGGCGAGCAGTCCACCGACGACAGCCGCCAGCCCCAGAGCGATGGCCGTGGTCAGCAGGTAGAACCGTCTGCGCCGCAGGCGCGGTGCGACGGTGATCGGAGCAGCGGGCGCCTCGGGTTCCGGTACAGATTCGGAATGCGGTACCGGCGGTTTCACAGCCGCTTCCTGCTTCGGCGCCGCCACCGGCCGCAGCTGCGCCATGGCCGCCGTCGACACCACCTTGCTGTCGTCCTGCGCGAGGCGCCGGATCTCCTCCAGGGCCACCGCGCGGACGCGCTCGTTGCCGACGCGGCGCAGATGCGCGAGGCCGTCGAGGGCCGAGAGGCGGTCCGTGGCGATGGGGCTGGCCAGGGCGTTGCGCAGATGGGCGGGGAGGGACCAGTTGACGTTGCGGGCGATGACGATCCGGCCCTCGACACTGTCGAGCTTCTTCGGGCGCTGCTGCGGCATCTCGTCGACGACCCGGTCGTGGACGTAGCCGTACAGCTCGTCGAGGGTGATGTCGCCGTCGCCGTCGAGATCGGCGCTGCCGTCACGGAGTCCGGCCACCAGGTACCGGGTGAACACGGACTGGGTGGCCTGCCCGTGCGCGCGGTCGCCCTCGAAGGAGTACTGGGTCGCGTCGGAGGCGGTGAGCACGGTGCGGCCGTGGCCCTGGAAGCGTTCCAGGGTGTGCACCTCAGCGTCTCCCTTGGAGAGCCGCCCGGCGGGGAAGGCCCCGCTGTAGCAGCAGTCCAGGATCAGCACCTTCTGCCGGGAGGGGCAGCCGTCCATGGCCTGGTCGATGTGCTCGGCGGACAGCGCGGTGAACAGCAGGCTGTCGCGGCGGGTGTTCGTCATGGCGAGGTAGAGGCGGCCGCTGTCGTCCTTGAGGCCGTGACCGGTGAAGTAGAGGAGCGTGAGGTCGTCGCGGCGCCGGTCGCTGTAGAAGTCGCCGATCGCCTCGCCGACCCGGTGATGCGGCTGGTTGATCAGCGTGGTGACCTCGAACCCCGCGATGTTGGGGTCCCGCAGCACCGTGGCGAGCGTCTCGGCGTCGTGGGCCGGGGCGGTCAACTGCCGCAACCCGCTGTCCTGGTGCTCGTACGTGGCGACGAGCAGCGCTAGTCGGCGTCCCACGGCCGGTCAGTCCTCCGTGTGGCGGCGGATGTACGCCTCGACGAGCGCCCGTCGTTCGTCGGCGGTGGCGTGTTCCAGCTCGATCGTGTCACCGTCGATCGTCAGCGACACTCGATGCCGCGCGGCAGAACGCCCCAACCAGTCCCGTACCGTCTCCACGAGCGAGGTGAACACCCCGCCCGACGCGCTCAGCGCCACCACCACCGCGCCCACGGCCAGCGCGTCGGACCCCTTCGCACCGTCCGGAGCCGGGCCGCTGACCAGGACACGCAGCGACTCCACATCCAACTCCGACAGCTCGGACCGGAGTTGCCGCGCCGCACGCTCCCCGGCCTCGGCGCCGAACTCGGGATCGGGGCTGAGATCCACCCGTACGTCCACCATCCGGCCGACGGCCGCCATTGCGTCGTCCCCCATGCTGCCCCCCGTTTTCCCCGACGGCGATGTGGCGCTCCACCCTCCTCACAGTGTGGCGCCCCGAGGCCACGCACGGCAGTCACTCGCCACACCTGACCGGTCCTCATGCGGACGCGTGGCCCAGCCTCGACCAGTAATGCCCGAACCGGGTCGCGCGACCCGCGTGAGGCGTACGCTGAGGTGCCTGTAGGTCACGGTGTGCGCCCGCTCCCCGCGCGGACGCGCCACCGCGGCAGGGGGTGTGCCATGGGTCGGCGCAGCATGCGGAGCAACCGGACGCTCTTCGAGCGCGAGAGCGAACTCGCCGCAGTGGACGAGGCGTTGGGCGAGCTCACCGGACTGCGCGCCGACGGCGCCGAACCGGGCGGGCAGCCCCGCGGCGCCCTCCTCGCCTTCGCCGGACCCGCCGGACTCGGCAAGACCACGCTGATGGCCGAGGTCCGCCGCCGCGCCGCCGCCCGTGGCTGCACCGTCCTGTCCGCCCGCGGCGGCGACCAGGAACAGCGCGTCGCCTTCCACGTCGCCCGGCAACTGCTGCAACCCCAGTTCGCCGGCGCGGCGGAGGCCGATCTCCGCGCCCAGTTGGGCAGTTGGTACGACATCGTCGGCCCCGCCCTCGGCCTGTGCGCCCCGACCGGCGGCGCCCCGCCCGACCCGCAGGGCCTGCGCGACGGCCTCGACTGGGTGCTCACCCATCTCACCGTGCAGCGCGCCCCGATGGTCCTCGCCCTCGACGACGCCCACTGGGCCGACCCCGAATCCCTGGGCTGGCTCGCCGCGTTCGCGCCCCGCGCCGAGGAACTGCCGCTGCTCGTGGTGGTCGCCTACCGGCCCGACGAACTTCCCGACCACGCCGAGTCGTTCCGGGGGCTGCCGGGGCGTGCGGGCGGTCGTCCCATCGATCTCGAACCGCTCAGCGCCGTCGCCGTCGCCCGCCTCGTCCGGGAGGCCCTGGGCACCCACGCCGACGACGCGTTCTGCCGGGAGTGCTGGGCCGTCACCGCCGGCAACCCCTTCGAGACCGTCGAACTCACCGCCAAGGTCCACGACCGCGGCCTCAACCCCACCGAGGCCGGCGCCCATCTGCTGCGCGACCTCGCCGCCGCCGTCAAGGGCAGCGGCCTGATCGCCCGCCTCGAACGCCTCGGCACCTCCACCGTCCGCTTCGCCTGGGCCTGCGCCGTCCTCGGCACCGAGATCCACCCCGCGCTCGCCGCCGCCGTCGCCGGACTCGGCCACGAAGAAGCCGCCGACGCCGCCGACGCCCTGCGCGGCGCCCGCATCCTCACCGGCGCCGAGACCCTCGAGTTCGTCCACCCCCTCATCGCCACCGCCGTCTACCGAGCCATCCCCTCCGGCGTCCGCGTCGCCCTGCACGGCCAGGCCGCCTGGTGCCTCATCGACGACGGCCAGGGCCCCTCCGCCGCCGCCCGCCACCTCCTGGAGACCCATCCCGAGGGCGACAACTGGGTCGTGCAGCAACTGCGCGCCGCCGCCGCCGAGACCCTCCGCTCCGGCGCCCCCGACGCCGCCCGCAGCTACCTCGCCCGCGCCCTGCGCGAACCCCCGCCCTTCGACGACCGGGCCGCCGTCCTCCACGAACTCGGCAGCGCCTCCCTGCTCACCGAACCCGCCACCACCGTCAACCATCTGCGCGCCGCCCTCGAAGAACCCATCGCCGACCGGGAGTTGCGCCACCAGATCGTCTACCGCCTCTCCCAGGTCCTCGCCCACAGCGACCGCCTCGCGGAGGCCTCCGACACCCTCGCCCGCGAGATCCGCGTCACCGACGACGCCCGCGTCAAGCTGCGCATGGTCTCCGAGCAGTTCATGTGGGACGCCTTCCGGGCCGACGAACCCGACCACCCCTCCCGCTCCCGCCGCCTCGCCAAACTCGCCGACCGCCTCAAGGGCCGCGACCTCACCGAGCGGTACATCATCGGCCTGCGCACCTGGGACGCCATCCTGCGCGGCGAACCCGCCCACGTCGCCCTCCACCACGCCGAGCGCGCCCTCGCCGGCGGCCTCGGCTGGGCCGAACCCGACCGCGGCTTCGAGGTACCGGTCCTGGTAGCGCTCGCCTTCATGTACGCGGACCGCCCCGGCCGCACGGAAGAACTCTTCGCCGCCGGCATCGCCGACTTCGAACGCCAGGGCTGGCGCGGCGCCCACCTCTCCTTCGGCTACACGCTCCTCGCCTACCTCCGCTACCGCCGTGGCCGGCTCGCCGAGGCCGAGGACTTCGTCCGCGCGGGACTGCGGCTGGCCGAACGCGTCGGCCCCGGCACCCCCGCCCACTGGTACGCCGTCGGCATCCTCATCGAGGTCCTCCTCGCCCGCGGCCGGGTCGCGGAGGCCGCCCAGACCGCCGAGGACTACGCCTTCAGCGAGCCCTTCCCGGCCGCCGTCGTCTTCCCCGACGCCCAGACCGTCTATGGCGAACTGCTCCTCGCCCGCGGCCTCACCAAGGACGCCGTGGGCCAGCTGGCCTCCGCGGGCCGCCGCCTCGACCCTCGCGGCATCCGCAACCCCGCCTGGTGCCCCTGGCAGCTCCACCTGGCCCGCGCCGAGAGCCACGACACCCCCGAACGCGCAATCACCACGGCCCTCGAAGCCCTCTCCAGGGCCCGCCAGTTCGGCACCCCCTCCGCCATCGGCCAGGCCCTGCGCACGGCGGCGGAGGTCTCGTCGGGTTCAGCGCGGGTGAAGTACCTGGAGGAGGCGGTATCCCACCTGGAATGCTCCCCGGCCGGGTACGAGCTGGCGTGCGCGCTGGTCGCCCTGGGCACCGAGCTGCGGCGTACGGGGCGGGCGGCGGAGGCCGCCGAGCATCTGTACCGAGGGCTGGACGCGGCGGTGCAGTGCGGCGCCGACGGGCTGGTGGAGGAGGCCCGCGACGAGCTGGCCGCGGCGGGCCTGCGCCCACGCCGCCTGCACAGCACGGAGACGGACACGCTCACGTCCCGCGAGCGCACGGCGGCCAACCTGACCGTGAAGGGCCTGGCCAGGGCAGAGATCGCGAGCGAATTGCACATCGATGAGCAGACCGTCGTACGCCTGATGTCGGCGGTCTACCGAAAGATGGGCACGGACAGCACAGGACTGCGGGAGGCCCTGAAAGGGACCTGAGGGCAATAGCGTCAAGGGGCGTCCGCCCCACCACCTCAAGGCCCCGTACGATAGGCACATGTCGTTCCTCCGCCGCCGCAGCGCGACTCCCGCCGGCCCAGACTTCGACGTACTGGCCATGGACCCGGGCGACTGGCCCGGCAACCTCGGCGCCGGCCTGCTGCCCGCCCCCGACGGCACCTGCCAGGGCGTCTTCCTGCGCTACGACCTCTTCGGCGGCCGCGGTCCCGCGATGATCATCGGCAACCTCCCCGAGGGCTCCCCGGCCCGTGACCTCGCCGAGGGCGAGATCCCCTTCGAGGTCGCCCAGCTGCTGATCGCGCTGGAGAACGACGAGGAGGTGACCGTCACCGAGACCGAGGACATGCCCGTCATGCAGGGCGACAACCTCATGATCGTGCGCCGCCTCAAGCTCTCCGAGAGCCGGATCTCCTGCGTGCAGTTCGACCGCAGCGACAACGTCCTGGTGACCATCGCCGCCTGGGACCGCCCCATCACCGACGACCTGTACGCCCTGCTGAAACCGCTCCCGGCGGAGCTGTTCCAGCAGGGCTGAACCGGCCGTCCCCTAGCGGGACGGCTGCACGTCGACGTCGGCGGCCCGCACGAACGCCACGCGGTGACCGTACTGGATCTCGTAGTAGAGGTCCTTGCCGACCACGACCTTGTGGGAGTCCGTGGTGAAGGTGACCGCGTAGTAGTACTCGCCGGGCACCGTGTCACCGACCACGTACTTCTGGTTCTCCAGCACCTTGTACGGCAACGGCGACACCGCCTGCGCGGGCACCCCCGTCGGATAGGCGGAGGCCTCGGGGTAGGCGCGCCCGTACACCGGGATCTCCTGCAGACCGGCCTTGGGCGTGATGACCCGGCCGGACGCGGACACCGCCGTCGGGTCCTTCGCCGGGTTCTTGAACCAGGCCTTCTGACCCAGGTACCAGATCGCCGTCCAGTCCCCGTCGCGGTCGGCGACCGCGTACTGCTGGCCGGTGGAGACCCGCGAGGAGATGTCGTTCACTCCGGTCGTCGGTGCGGTGCCCCGACCGATGTCCTTGATCAGCGGGTAGGTCTCGCCGGGGCCGGAGTACAGGCGCACCTCGCTCGACCCGTGCGCCGCGCACGGCACGTCCTTGGTGACGCAGCCGGTGTACTCGGGCTGGTTCGTCGCGTAGTCGGGACGGATCGTCACCACCCCGGAGTTCTTCTTCGCGGTGGCCTTGAAAGGGTGGCCGAGCAGCGCGAAGTAGTGCCGCCAGTCCCAGTACGGGCCGGGGTCGGTGTGCATACCGGGGACGGTCGACGTGGTCGGGCCAGGCACGTTGTCGTGGCCGAGGATGTGCTGCCGGTCCAGCGGGATGCCGTACTTCTTCGCCAGGTACTTCACCAGCCGCGCCGACGAGCGGTACATCGCCTCCGTGTACCAGGCGTCCGGGTTCGCGAGGAAGCCCTCGTGCTCCAGACCGATCGACTTGGCGTTGATGTACCAGTTGCCCGCGTGCCAGGCCACGTCCTTGGCCTTCACATGCTGGGCGATATGGCCGTCGGTGGAGCGCAGGGTGTAGTTCCACGACACGTAGGTGGGGTCCTGGACCAGGTTGAGGACGCCGTCCCAGGCGCCCTCCGTGTCGTGGACGACGATGTACTTGATGCTCTGCGCGGCCGGGCGGTCGCCCAGGTCGTGGTTGCCGTAGTCGTTGTCGCCGAACTCCTCGTACGGCGCCGGGATCCACTCGCAGGACACCGACTTCGGGCACTCGGTGTCACTGGTGTCGAGCGTGCGCAGACCGGTCTCGGCGAGCTGCGCGGTGGCGGGGGCCAGGCCGGGCTGCGGCGCGAGGGCGACCTGCTGGCCGGCGTCCGTGGTGCGCTCCTCGCCGGTGCGGATCACGTCGTACACGTCGTCGGCGTACGCCGACGCCGTCGCGGTGTCGTCCGCGCCGGAGAAGCGGGCCACCGCCGCGTACCAGTCCGCCGGGTCGGCGCTGAGCGGCTCGCCCAGGTCCTTCTGGGCGTCGGCCAGCAGCGCGGCACCGCCGGCGATGTTCGCCGCCGGGTCGGTGCGCAGCTCCCGCGCGCTCAGGCCGGTCAGTTCCGCCGCCTTCGGCAGCGTCTTCAGCCGGGCCGGGAGCTCGGCGGGCGTCGGCACCTCGGCGGTGGGGAGGAGCGGTGTGCGGGCGCTGTCGCCGCGCGCGTCCTCCGTGCCCTCGCTGTGATGGGCGGCGGCACCGGCCAGGGCGGTGCGGGCGTCCGTGAGATGCATGGGGCCGTAGCCGCCGGTCACGCTCGGCGCCCCGGCGTGGGCGTCCCAACGGGACTGGAGGTAGGAGACACCGAGCAGGACGCTCTGCGGCACGTGATACTCGGCGGCCGCCGAGGCGAAGGCCAGCTGGAGGCTGTTCGCCGACGTCCGCGCGCCGGACGGGGCCGCGCCGAGGAGCGGAAGCAGCAGAGCCGCCGTCGCGATGACGGTGCGCGTACGTCTGTGCCCGGAGGCACGGTGGGCAGGGACTCGCAAAGCAGCCTCCTGGGACGGTCGGGCGCGATGGGCCGTGCGGGGCCGGGCGTGCGTCAGTGGTACCGGCTTGCCGACGATCCGTCAATCATGCCCAGGGAAGGGCGAATTCCCTCGTCAACCAGGGGATGCAGGAGTTTCGTGGCGGCGGCCCGCGTGCCTGCGGGGCGTCAGTGGCGTACACCAATGGACCGGCTCGCCAGGGAAGAGCGAGCGGACATACGAAGGTCCGCGGTGCGCCGCTGTCCCTGGCGCACCGCGGACCCTCGTCCCCGTCAGCGAGTGCCGACCGCCGCGCGTACGGCCCGGCGGGCCAGCTGGCAGTCGTCGTGCAGCCGCCTCAGCAGCAGCCGCTGTTCCTCGCCGGACGGCGCAGCACCCGGGTGGGCCGCTCCCGGTGCCGCCGGGGTCGTGTCGTGCATCGAACGCTGCACGGCCGTCTCGTACGTACGGATCTCACGGGTCAGTACGAGCATCAGGTTGACCAGGAACGCGTCGCGCGAGGCCGGACCGGCCGACTGCGCGATCTGGCTGATCTGACGCCGGGCCACCGGCGCGTCCCCGAGCACCGACCACAGCGTCGCCAGGTCGTACCCCGGCAGGTACCAGCCCGCGTGCTCCCAGTCCACCAGCACTGGACCGGCCGGTGAGAGCAGGATGTTCGAGAGCAGGGCGTCGCCGTGGCAGAACTGGCCCATGCCCTGCCGGCCCGCCGAGAGCGCGATGCCGTGCAGCAGCTTCTGCAGGTCGCCCATGTCCCGGTCGGTCAGCAGGCCCAGCTCGTGGTAGCGGTTGATCCGGGCCGCGTAGTCCAGCGGGGCGTCGAAGGTGCCCGCCGGGGGCCGCCAGGCGTTGAGCCGGCAGATCGCGCCGAGCGCCGCCCTGATGTCCGTCCGCGGCGGCGCCTCCGCCGGGTGCCGGTGCAGGGCCGCCACCCGGCCGGGCATCCGCTCGATCACAAGGGTGCAGTTGTCCGGGTCCGCCGCGATCAGCCGGGGCACCCGCACGGGCGGGCGCTGCCGGACGAACGAGCGGTATGCCGCTATCTCGTGGCGGATCCGCTCGGCCCACACCGGGGAGTGGTCCAGTAAACACTTCGCGACGGCCGTGCTGCGCCCGGTCGTCCCCACCAGGAGGACGGAGCGTCCGCTGCGGCGCAGCACCTGCACCGGAGCGAACTCCGGGCAGATCCGGTGCACCGACGCGATCGCCGTACGCAACTGCGCGCCCTGAGGGCCGGACAAGTCGAGTCTCCCGCTGAGCGGTTGGGTACCGATCCCCGGAACACGCCGCGTCCTGCCGGCACCGAGTACGGGGGCCGCCGGGCGGGCGGGATCGAGGTAGGGGCCGCTGCCCGCCGGGCGGGGGTGCAGCGACCGGGGCGGGGCGGACACGGAGGACGATGCTGTGTACATGGGCGAAACAGATCCCTTCGTGTGCCAGCAGTGCAGGTATGTCTGCGCAAATGGGGTACGTCTGCGCAATCGCGCCGCCGGCCCGGCCGCCCGGGTGCACCCTGGGGAATGCACCCGTCATATGTAGGAGACCGGGTCGGGGTGGCGCGTTCCTACCTGACACCCGATGCCCACTGGCACACCATCTGGCGCACCCTGGCGAACCCTGGCGAATAGTCGCCCGGCAACTCTCCCCGGGCTACTGTCAACTCAGCCGAGAACCTGGGGGCTTGACGTGAGCGGACAACCCAACACCCGACTTTCGGACCTGTTCGGCCTGGCCGGCTGGTCCAAGGGTGAACTCGCGAGGCTGGTCAACCGGCAGGCGGCGGCCATGGGCCACCCCCAGCTGTCGACCGACACCTCACGGGTGCGGCGGTGGATCGACATGGGAGAGATCCCGCGCGATCCGGTGCCCCGGGTGCTGGCTGCCCTGTTCACCGAGCGTCTCGGCCGTGTCGTGACCATCGAGGACCTCGGTCTGGTCCGGCACGGGCGTACGGGGAAACGGCAGGGCGACGGGAGCGCTGAACATCCCGACGGCATGCCGTGGGCGCCCGACCGAACCGCTGCGGTCCTCACCGAATTCACGGGAATGGACCTCATGCTCAACCGACGCGGCTTGGTGGGTGCGGGTGCCGCGCTCACCGCGGGATCCGTACTCAGCAGTGCCATGCACGACTGGCTGCACACCGACCCGGCCCTCACCGCCGATGCCCCCCAGTTCGACGACCCCCTGCACGCCGACCCCGCTGGGTTCGACCGCTACGAGGCCGCCCCCATCGGGTCGCAGGAGATCGAGGAACTGGAGCGCTCGGTCGAGGTGTTCCGGGCGTGGGACGCGGCCCGCGGCGGCGGGCTGCAGCGCAAGGCGGTCGTAGGCCAACTCAACGAGGTGGGCGGCATGCTCGCCTACCGACACCCCGACCATCTCCAGCGGCGCCTGTGGGGCGTCGCCGCCAACCTCGCCGTCCTCGCGGGCTGGATGTCGCACGACGTCGGCCTGGAGCCCACGGCCCAGAAGTACTTCGTCATCGCCGCCCATGCGGCCCGTGAGGGCGGTGACCGGCCGCGCGCCGGGGAGGCGCTCTCCCGGGCGGCTCGCCAGATGGTGCACCTCGGCCGGCCCGACGACGCGCTCGACCTGATGAAGCTCGCCCAGTCCGGCTCCGGCGACGAGGTGCTGCCGCGGACCATGGCGATGCTCTACACCGTGGAGGCCTGGGCACAGGCGTCCATGGGCAAGGGACAGGCGATGCGCCGCACCCTCGGCCAGGCGGAGGACCTCTTCGTCTCCGACCGCAGCGATGTGCCGCCGCCGAGCTGGATGCAGATGTTCAAGGAGGAGGACCTGTACGGCATGCAGGCCCTGGCCTACCGCACCTTGGCGGAGCACGAGCCCGGCGCGGCCGTGCACGCCCAGCACTACGCGGAGAAGGCCCTGGCCCTGCGGGTCGACGGACGGCAGCGGTCGAAGATCTTCGACTTCCTGTCGATGGCCTCCGCCTGCTTCATCGCCGACGATCCGGAACAGGGCGGCACCTACGCCCGGCTGGCCCTGGTGTCGATGGGGTCCAACTCCTCGCACCGCACCTGGGACCGGCTGCGTCAGATGTACCGGCTCACCGCCGAGTACTCCAGCTACCCGAAGATCCACGAGCTGAGGGAGGAGATCAAGCTGGCCCTGCCGAAGCAGGTGAAGGGTGGCAACAGCGCACGGGCATAGGGGGTTTGTGCGCTGAGACAGATTCGCTGAGAGAGATTCGCTGAGACAGATTCTGAGCTGGTTGGTGAGCTGACCGGACTCTCAGCTGGTGAGCTTGGCGATGAGCACGCAGGCGTCGTCCGCGCGCTCCGTCCCGCCGAACTCCTCCACGACCAGCCGTACGCAGTCCTGTGCGGTGCCGGCCTCGTCGAAGCGCGGTGCCAGGTCGAGGAGTCGGTTCACGGCCGCCGTGCTGTCCTCCTGCCCGGGCATCAGTCCGTCGGTGTGCAGGACCAGCAGGTCGCCGGCTTCGAGGGGCTCTTCGGCCTGTTCGTAGACGGCGCCGGGGGTCGCGCCGAGCAGGACGCCGTCCGGTGCGCTCAGCCTGCGCCCCGTCCCGTCGCGGAACAGCAGCGGGGCGGGGTGTCCGGCTTGCGCCCAGGTGAGGGTGCGGGTCTCGGGCCGGTAGCGGCAGCAGACCGTGCTGCCCAGGGCCGGTTGGACGGTGGCGTCGAGTAACTGGTTGAGCCAGGACAGCAGTTGGCCCGGTCCGGTGCCCGCCATGGCCATACCGCGTACGGCGCCGAGCAGGGTCGCCATGCCCGACGTCGCGGCCACGCCGTGTCCGGTGAGGTCGCCGACGCTCAGCAGCATGTCGCCGTCGGCGAGTTGGAGGGCGTCGTACCAGTTGCCGCCGATGAGCGCGCTCGTCGACGACGGCAGATAGTGCGCCGCGAGATCGAGGGTCTCCGGTCCCTGCTGCGGGAGCCGCAGGGAACCGCGCCACGGCGGCAGCACGGCCTCCTGCAGCTCGACCGCGAGCCGGTGCTCCGTCTGCGCGCGGTGCCGGTGGCGCTGGAGCGAGTCACGGGTCTCGCTCACCACCCTCTGACTGCGGCGCAGTTCGCTGACGTCCCGCAGCACGGCCCACATCGAGGCGGTGCTGCCGTCAGTGTCGAGCACGGGCTCGCCCATCATGTGCACCGTGCGCACGGAACCGTCCGTGTGCAGCATCCGGAACTCGCCGTCGATGGGCCGCGCGTCGACGAGACAGTCCGTGACCATCGAGGTCAGCTTCGGCCGGTCCTCGTCGAGGACGAGGGAGGGCAGTTCGTCGAGCGTGAGCGGGGGAGTGGCCGGGTCGCGGCCCAGGATCTGGTACAGCTCACCGGACCAACTCGCCTCGTCCGTCAGCAGGTTCCACTCCGCGCTGCCCACCCGGCTGAGCAGGGAGCCGCGCCGGGGAGCGGTCGGCGCGGACTGCTCGGCGGGTGCGGGACCGGCGGGCGCGGGCACCGACGGGCCGTCCCGCAACTGGGCCAAGTGGGCGTCCAGGTCGTTGAGTTGGTGCAGCGCCAGGTCGCAGAGCGCGCGCTGCCAGCGTCCCTGCGGGTCCGATCCGTCCTCCTGCGCGTCCCGTCGTACGGCGTCCACGTCGCCCTTGAGTCGTCGCGCCTGCGATATCAGCGCGTCGACCGAGCCGCGCCCGGGTGGCTGGGCGGCTGGGTGGTCCGCGGAGAGGTGGGACGGCATGACGCACTCCGATGCGGGACGGTACGACCAAAGCGGGCGGAGGGACCGTTACGACTGTTGCACAGCCCGCGACGCCCTGTAAGGGATTTGGCAACACACGATACGGTGGTGCTTCTGGCATATGCCACAGTCTTCACGGAGGGGTTTCGCCGTGCTGTTGCCGTACGCCGCCTGGTGGGGCAAGTCGTAGTCAGCGTACGTGAGTTGACGGAGCGTCGGGGGTATGGGGCGCGGATTCATTTGTGTGTTCGACGGCTGGATGTTCTAAGGGACTCAAGGGGTCAGGGCAGGGCCGTGTGAGGTGCCGGCGTGGGAACCGTTCGAGAGTGACGCAGGTCACAGAAATTGATGAGGGCTTCCGCGTAATGCAGACGGCCCCTGCGAGGTCGTAAAGACATCGGCGATACGGCCGACCTCCGACCCGTAGTGGAGACCGACCATGGACCTCACCATCGAGCAGCCCGCCCAGGGCCGTCTGGTCACGGCCGACGAGCAGGAGCTGCCCGTCGCCGCGACCTTCCGCTACACCGCCGCCGACCCGCTCGCGGTGCACATCGACTTCCCGCCCGAGATCTGCCTCGACGGCGACGTGGTCACCTGGACCTTCGGGCGCACTCTGCTGGAGGCGGGTCTGCGCGGTCCGGCGGGCGGCGGGGACGTCCACCTGTGGCCGTACGGCCGCGCCCGTACGGTCGTGGAACTGCACTCGCCGTACGGGCTGGCGCTGCTCCAGTTCGACACGTCCGCGCTGCGCCGCTTCCTGCTGCGCACGTACGCGGTCGTGGCGGCCGGGCAGGAGGACGTCGCAGCGGAGGTCGAGCGGGGGCTGAGCGCGCTGTTCGGGAGCGTCTGAGCGGATTCTTGTCGCCACCCCTGTCAGGGGCGCCGGTCGTCCACCGCCATGGCTCTGGCCAGGGTCCAGACGGCGACGATGTCGAGCGTCATCACGCTGATCGACCACAGCGGATAGAACGGGATGAACATGAACTGCGTGATCAGGCTGATCGCGCCCAGTGCGGCGCCGGCCCCCGTGCCCCAGCTCTTGCCGAGGAGCACCCCCAGGCCGGCGGCGACGAGTCCGATGCCGACGACGATGTGGATCCAGCCCCAGGCCGTCAGGCTGAACTCGTAGGTGTAGTCGGGCGAGCTGAAGATGGTGTCGCGGGTGACGCCGACGACACCGAGGAGGATGCTGAGCGTCCCGCTCAGCTCCAGCGCCCAGCCGGCGAAGAGGGTGAGGCCGCCGCCCAGGTGTCGTGCGCTGTATTCGGGGCGTCGGACCCCGCTGGATGTCTGCGCCATTTCAGGGCCTTTCCGTGCGGTGTGGTCATCCCCGAGAGCGGCGTCAGTACCGCAGCACCCCGGCGATTCCCCGGGCGTCGCCCAGCGTGCCGTCCGGGACGAAGCGCACGTCGGCGCCCGTCTCCAGGCACTGCTCGACGATCTCGTCCACGATGTCCTCGCGGGCGTCGAGGTCGTCGCTCGCGGCCGGGACCAGGTGGTCGCCGCCGTCGTCACGCACGGTGATCCGGTAGTTCTCCTCGACGGCGAGCAGCCTGACCCGGCCCTCCCGGGCGTTCTGCCAGACCTCGTCGACGCCGGCCGCGAAGGCCCGCCGGCCGCGTGCCGTCTCCAGTTCGTGGGCCACGGCTGCGGTGTTCTTGCGGTTCTCGGCCTCGTGCAGCGGCCGTACCGCCTGCCAGACGGCGTCCGGCGTGCCGTGGGCCAGGCCGCCGTGCGGGACGTGCACGGCCTCCTTCGTGACGCTGCCGACCTCGTCCAGGACGGACAGCGCGGCCTGCTCGCCGGTGACGTAGAGCGGGCGTGGCTGGTCCCTGAGGATCTTGGCCATCGCGGTGTCGGCGTCACGCAGGAAGTGGCGGGTGCTCTCGTCCCGGAACGTGCTCGGCAGGTCGCCGATGCGTTCCTGGCGTTCGGCGTCGAAGTTCTCGCGGTGGTCCCTGGTGAGCGGGAAGCCCGCCAGGTGCTCCTCGACGACACGGTCCGTGCCGCCGTTCCAGAGCGTGGCGCGGTCGGGGGCGACCGAGAGGACCCAGAAGGGGCGCTCGGAGGCCTGCGCGGAGACGAGGTTGCGGGTCAGGAAGGTGTCCGACAGCACGACGCGTTCGGGCACCGGGCGGGCGAGCGACCACACCTGGTGCTCACCCGGCGCGGCGAAGATCACCAGACCGTCCTCGGCGTGGGCCAGGTCGACCTCGGTGAGGGCCTGGTCGAGCTGGCGGGCGACGTCGATGCGCCGCTCCCTGGGAACGGCCGGATCGGCCTCCAGCTGCTTCTTGGCCTCGGCCACGACGTTGCGCAGCCGGACCGGGTCCTGGGTGTTCTCGGGTTCCCGGCGATGGGTCGGAGTCAGCACGGAGACCGCCGGATAGGGGCGCGGGCGCCGCAGCTCGGAGAGGGTCGTGGGACTGAGTGCGTGCTCCATACCAGCACGATAGGACTGATTGCCGGATAGGGCATTAGGAGCAACCAAGTCAGGCAATCAGGACGTTTCGCTGTTAGCGTCGCTGAGTCTTCTCATGACGGACGGACAGGTCTCCGATGAGTCAGGCCGACACCAAGACCGAGGCGCCCCCCGCCGCGAAACTGTCCCTGCCGACGCTCACCACCATGGTGGTCGGCTCGATGGTCGGCGCGGGTGTGTTCTCCCTGCCGCGCCGGTTCGCGCAGGAGACCGGGGTGGCGGGCGCCCTGATCGCCTGGGCCGTGGCCGGCACCGGCATGCTGATGCTCGCCTTCGTCTTCCAGACGCTCGCGGTGCGCCGTCCTGATCTGGACGCGGGCGTGTACGCGTACGCCAAGGCCGGTTTCGGTGAATACCTGGGTTTCTTCTCGGCGTTCGGCTACTGGGCGAGCGCCTGCGTCGGCAACGTGACGTACTGGGTGCTGATCATGTCGACCATCGGCGCGATCGCCCCCGCGCTCGGCGACGGCGACACCGTCCTCGCGGTGGTGCTCTCCTCGGTCGGTCTCTGGCTGTTCTTCGCCCTGATCAGCCGGGGAGTGAAGGAGGCGGCGGCGATCAACCGGATCGTCACGGTCGCCAAGGTCGTGCCGATCATCGTCTTCGTCATCCTGGCGCTCTTCTATCTCAAACCGAGCGTCTTCGCCGACAACTTCGGCGGCGCCGACTACGCCGGATCGCTGTTCAACCAGGTCAAGGGCACCATGCTGGCCACGGTGTTCGTGTTCCTCGGGGTCGAGGGCGCGAGCGTCTACTCCCGGCACGCGCGGCGCCGTGAGGACGTCGGCCGGGCCACGGTCCTCGGTTTCTTGAGCGTCTTCGCGATCTTCGCGTCGGTGACGATCGTGTCGTACGGCATCATGCCGATGGCGGAGATCGCCGAGCTGCGCCAGCCCTCCATGGCCGAGGTGCTGGAGCACGCGGTCGGCACGTGGGGCAAGGTCTTCGTGAGCGTCGGCCTGATCGTCTCCGTGCTCGGCGCCTATCTGGCCTGGACGTTGATGGCGGCGGAAGTGCTGTACGTGGCCGCCAAGGACGACGACATGCCGCGCTTCCTCAAGCGCGCCACCGCCGCCGACGTGCCCGTGCCGGCGCTCGTGATGTCCACGGTGCTCAGTCAGATCGTCCTCGTCGTCACCCTGTTCTCCGACGACGCCTTCAACTTCGCCCTCGACCTGACCAGCGCCCTGACGCTGATCCCGTTCCTGCTGGCCGCGGCCTTCGCGGTGAAGATCGGCCGGCGCGGGCCGCGGGGCCGGTTGGCGATCGCCGTCGTCGCCACCGTCTACACCGCGTTCCTCATCTACGCGGCGGGCCTGAAGTTCGTCCTCGTCTCCTTCATCATCTACGCCCCCGCCACCGTGCTGTTCGTGATGGCACGCAAGGAACAGGGCCGACGGCCGTTCTCCCCACGTGAGTTGGTGATCCTCGCGGTGTCGGTGGCCGGCGCGGCCCTCGGCGTCGTGGCCCTGGCGGTGGGCTGGATCAGCCTGTGAAGACCCGGAAGGTGCACCCCGTGACCAGTAGTCAAGACACCCGTCCCGCGTACGGCGTCCACTCCGAGGTCGGCAGACTGCGCAAGGTGCTGGTCTGCGCCCCCGGGCTCGCCCATCGCAGGCTCACCCCCACCAACTCCGACGACCTGCTCTTCGACGACGTCATGTGGGTGGAGAACGCCCAGCGCGACCACGCCGACTTCGTCAACAAGCTGCGCGAACGCGACGTCGAGGTCGTCGAGTTGCACGACCTGCTCGCCCAGACCATGGCGGTGCCCGGCGCCCGGGACTGGCTCCTGGACCGGAAGATCGTCGCCAACGAGGTCGGCCTCGGCCTCGTCGAGCAGACCCGCGCGTACCTGGAGACCCTCGAACCCGAACGCCTCGCGAAATACCTGATCGGCGGCCTGGCCACCACCGATCTGCCCGAGGACTTCCGCTCCGGCTACCTCGACCTCGCCCGTGAATCCACCGGCGTACGCGAGTACTTGATGCCGCCGCTGCCCAACACCCTCTACACCCGCGACACCACCTGCTGGCTCTACGGCGGCCTCACCCTCAACCCGCTGTACTGGCCCGCCCGGCACGACGAGACGCTGCTGATGAAGGCCGTCTACAGCTTCCACCCCGACTACGTGGGCTCCACAGTCTGGTGGGGCGACCCCGAACTCGACTGGGGGCAGGCCACGTTCGAGGGCGGCGACATCATGCCCGTCGGCAACGGTGTCGTCCTGATGGGCATGAGCGAGCGGACCTCACGCCAGGCCATCACCCAGGTGGCCGCCGCGCTGTTCCAGAACGGCGCGGCCGAGCACGTCATCGTCGCCGGCATGCCGAAACTGCGCTCCGCGATGCATCTCGACACCGTCTTCACCTTCGCCGACCGCGACCTGGTCACCCTCTACCCGACCATCATGGACGGCGTCCACACCTTCTCCCTGCGCCCCGGCGACAAAGCGCCCGGCGTCGAACTGACCGACGAGGGCTCGACCCCGTTCGTCGACGTCGTCGCCAAGGCGCTCGGACTGCCCGGGCTGCGAGTCGTGGAGACCGGCGGGGACGTGTACGCCTCCGAACGCCAGCAGTGGGACAGCGGCAACAACGCGGTCGCCCTGGAGCCCGGCGTGGTGTTCACCTACGACCGCAACACCCAGACCAACACCCTGCTGCGCAAGGCCGGCATCGAGGTCATCACCATTGTCGGCGCCGAGCTGGGCCGCGGCCGGGGCGGCGGCCACTGCATGACCTGCCCGATCGTGCGGGATCCCGTCGAGTTCTGAACCAGCCCTTTGCGCCCGGTCCTTCGAGCACGGCGATGTTCCCCTGGGCCACCGCGCACAGGCTCTCCGCGCCGGTGTCGTCGACCGTGACGACGTCGCAGCGGGTCACCACCCGGGTGCGGCCGGCCCGCACCACCCGGCGGGCCGGGCCTGATCACGTCAAGGTTCACCGTCGAGTACCTGCGCCCGGCGACCGGCACGATCCTGCGCGCGCACGGTCGCTCACCGCGCACATCACTTCATCGGTGAAGTGGGAGTGGCGCCGGCCGGTGTCCTCTGTCAACATCGGCCAGCGCGACGAGCCTCGGCAGACCCAGCAGCAGCTCGCCCGCACGCTCGGGCTGCGCGAGTCGGCGTCACCGCGCTCGTCGCCCGGCTCACCGCGGCGGGGCTCGTCGCGAAGTCGCCGCACCCGCGTGAACACCGGGCCGTGGTCCTGGAGTTGACCGAGGGGGGGCGAGCGGGCGCTGACCGCCGCGCAGGCGCTGCGGCGGTTGGCGTACTGGGAGGGGTGACCCTCAGGCGAAGGCGTCGAGGACGCTCAGCTGAACGAGTCCGGGTCCGCCGCCCGCCAGTCGGCCTCCCAGGAAGCGGGCGGCTGCTGGAGCAGCTCGCCGGGGGCGAGCCACTCGTACAGGTCGGCGTACGGCGTGACCGTCGTCGGATCGAGGCGCCGCACCAGCATCCCGGTGGTCAGCTCCGCGGGGTCGCTCACCCCCATGGCCGCCATGATCTGCATCGCGCTCTTGACCGTCGCGCGCTGGAACCGGTGCACGCGCGCCGACTTGTCGGCCACGTCCAGCGCGCGGACCCGGCGCGGGTCCTGGGTCGTGACGCCGACGGGGCAGGTGTTGGTGTGGCAGCGCTGGGCCTGGACGCAGCCGACCGCGAACATCATGGCCCGGGCCGCGTTGGTGTAGTCGGCGCCCTGGATCAGCCGCTTGACGATGTCCGAGCCCGTGGCCACCTTGCCGCTCGCGCCGATCCGGACACGGTCCTTGAGCCCGGTGCCGACGAGGGCGTTGCGCACCGTGATCAGCCCCTCCGTGAGCGGCATCCCGAGATGGTCGGCGAACTCCAGCGGCGCGGCACCCGTCCCGCCCTCGGCACCGTCCACCACGATGAAGTCGGGCGTCACCCCTTCCGCGAGCATCGCCTTGCACACGGCCAGGAACTGCCGCCGCGACCCCACGCACAGCTTGAACCCGGTCGGCTTGCCGCCCGTGAACTCCCGCATCAGGGCGAGGAACTTGACCAGTTCGCGCGGAGTGCCGAACACCTGGTGGTACGGCGGTGACACCACCGTCCGGCCCTCCGGCACGTCCCGGGCCCGCGCGATCTCGGCGTTCACCTTGGCGCCGGGCAGGACACCGCCGATCCCCGGCTTGGCGCCCTGAGAGAGCTTCAGGGACACGCACTTCACCTCGGGCAGCGTGGCCTTGTCCGCGAACTCCCGGCTGTCGAAGCGCCCTTCGGGGGTGCGGCAGCCGAAGTAGCCGGTCCCGATCTCCCAGATGAGGTCGCCGCCGCCCCGCAGGTGGTACTCGGACAGGCCGTCCTCGCCGGTGTCGTGCGCGAAACCCCCGAGCGCGGCACCCCGGTTGAGAGCGAGGATCGCGCGCGAGGACAGGGAGCCGAAGCTCATCGCGGACACGTTCAGCAGGGCCATGTCGTACGGCACCGTGCAGTCCGGACCGCCGACCCGCACGGTCGGCACCTCCTGCGGCACCTCGACCGGCCGTATCGACGGCACCAGGAACTCGTACCCGTCGCCGTACACGTCCCGCTCCGTGCCGAACGGCTCCTCGGCGTCGACGCCCTTGGCACGCTCGTACACGATGCTGCGCACATCACGGTCGAAGGGGCGGCCGTCGTAGTTCCGCTCGACGAAGTACTGCTGCATCTCCGGCCGCAGCCGTTCCAGCAGGAAGCGAAGATGCCCGAGCAGGGGGTAGTTGCGCAGCACCGAGTGACGGGTCTGGGTCAGGTCCCAGGCGCCGAGCCCGGTGAGGGCGAGCAGCGGCCCCGCCGCGCACCACCACCAGGGAGAGACGGCGACGGACAGGAGCAGCGCCCCGGCAGCGGCCAGGGTGACGAACACGAGCAACAGGAACCGACGCACACCACGAGTCAAACGCAGACGGCGGCGAACGGCGAAAGCTGCGGGGCGGACGGGTTCACCCGAGGACGGTGAGGGCGCTCAATGGTCGTCCTCCTCCGAGCCGCAGGAGCTGCCGGTGGGCGGCAGGGAGCCGTACAGCAGGAAGGCCTCGACCTTGCGCTGTACGCACTTCGAGGAGCCGTACCCGGTGTGGCCTTCGCCCTTGTTGTCGAGCACCACGGCCGCGTCGCCCAGCCGCTTCGCGGTCTCCACCGTCCAGCGGTACGGCGTCGCCGGGTCGCCGCGGGTGCCGACGAGCAGCATCTTCGGGCTGTCGACGTCCCGGACGTCCTCGCGGATGTAGTCGGTGCCCTTGGGGCGGCCGTAGCACGTCAGCACCTCGGTCAGGCGGTAGCGGCCGAAGACGGGGGACACCTCCTCGTACTCGGCGCGCAGCCGGCCGAGGTTGCGGGTGATCTCGTCGGCGCTGGGGCGGTCCGGGTCGTCCGCGCAGTTGATCGCCATCAGCGCGGCCGGCAGGTTGTCCAGCGGGACCTCGTCCTCGTCGGCGAGCCCGCCGTTGCCGTCGCCGTCGTCGTCGGCCGCACGGCGGGGCAGCGCGTAGCCGCCGCCAGTGAAGCTCAGGACGCCCCGCGTGTCACCGTCCTCGACGAGCTGGGCGATCGCCCGCTCCAGGGACGGCCACAGCTCCCTGCTGTAGAGCGCCTGGGAGATGGCGCCCACGAGGTCCTGGCCGGAGAAGGCGCCGCCCCAGTCGGTCGGCACCGGGTCCTCGTCCAGCGAGTCGATGAGCCGTACGACCTGGTCCCGGGCGCTGCGCGGGTCCTGGCCGAACGGACAGGCGACGTCCTCGGCGCACCAGTCGATGAAGTCGTCCAGTGCCTTCTGCTGCCCTTCGGCGCCGACGAGGGCCTGCTCCGTCATGGGCTCGGTCAGTGTGTCGACGCCGTCGAGGACCAACCGCCCGACCTTCTTGGGGAATTGGGCCGCGTACACGGCGCCGAGCCGGGTTCCGTAGGAGAAACCGAGGTAGTTGAGCTTCTTGTCGCCGAGTGCCTGGCGCATCACGTCGAGGTCGCGGGCCGCGTCGACCGTGCCGATGTGGGACAGGACGGGGCCGGAGTGCTCGGCGCAGGCGGCGGCGGCCTTCTTCAACTGCGTGAGCACGGACCGCGGATCGTCGCTCACCTCGGAACCGTCGTCCGTCGCCGCCAGTGCCTCGTCGGTGCCGTCCCCGCAACTGACCGGCGAGGACCGGCCGACGCCGCGCGGATCGAAGGACACCACGTCGTAGCCCTTGGCCAGGCCCATGAACTGATCTCCGCCGGCGGCGAGTTCGCTGACGCCGGCGCCGCCCGGACCGCCGAAGTTCAGCAGCAGCGAACCCCGGGAGTCGCCGGTCGCCCGATAGCGGGCCAGGGCCAGTTCGAGCGTGCCCGCCTTGGGCCGGGAGTAGTCGAGGGGGACGGTGACCTTGCCGCACTGCAGGTCCTTGGGCGCGTCCAGGCCCTTGCACTGGGACCACGTGACCTTCTGGTCGTAGAACCGCGACAGATCCGGTTCGTCGTTGTCCTTGTCCGTGGTCACCGTCGGCAGCCCCGCGCCCAGCAGCGCCAGTCCGACCGCCCCGGTGACCGCGCAGTGCCGGAGCAGGGGCCGCCCAGACAGCTTGGCCAGCATCGATGCCTCCAAGGGCGCCCGTCGCGGACCGGGAGATCGGCACCCACGCTCACGATAGGCGGCCTCCGGAAGGGGCGCCTCCGGACGGGCGGGATCATATGAAGTGCCTTATCCTGCGCCACTCCATGTGCATTCGACGGTTTTACCGCTAGTTCGACAACCGTGCCGCTCGATGGGGTGAAAGGCCGATAAGCCATAACTCGGATGGTTCACCCGCGTTTTATCCGGTGCGGGCGACTGCCCGTGACCAAGTCTGGAAGGCAGGGAACCTATGAGACGGGTTACCCGAAACGGTGTGATCGCCGTCGCCGCGCTGTCCGGCGCCATGGCTGTGTCGATGCCGGCGTCCGCCGATTCGTCGGCGGACGGAACCGCGGCCGACTCGCCCGGGGTGATCTCCGGCAACACGATCCAGCTGCCGGTGCACGTACCGGTGGACGTCTGTGGCAACACCGTGAACGTGGTGGGGCTCCTGAACCCGGCCGCTGGCAACGGCTGTGCCAACGAGGGCGGGGGCGAGTCCGCCGGACCGGCGGGCGCCGCGGCCGGGGGCGACGAGAAGGACTCGCCCGGGGTGATCTCGGGCAACGGCGTCCGGCTCCCGGTCCACCTCCCCGTGAACGTCACGGGCAACAGCGTGAACGTGGTCGGCGTCGGCAACCCGGCCACCGGCAACGAGTCCGTCAACACCCCCGGCGACGCCCCCGGCGAGACCCCGCAGCACCCGGCCCCGAAGCCGCCCACGCAGCCCACGCCGCCCAAGGCGCACCCGGGCCCCAAGGCCACCGCGCCCGCACCCCGGCAGCCCGTGGCCTCCCTCGCCCACACCGGCACCGACCTCACGCTCCCGGCCACGGCGGGCAGTGCCGCGCTGCTGCTCGGCGGAGCGGCCCTGTACCGGCGGTTCCGCCCCGGCGCGCAGCGCTGACGCCCCTGCGTGCGAGGCCGACGGAAGACCCTGCCGGAATGGCGACCGGCGGGGCCTCCGCCGTGCTCATCGCGAGCAGCCGCGACAGCCGTCGGCGAGGCCACCGCGGGCTCACCGAGCCGCCACGGTAGCCGTCAGCAGCACCATCCCCGAGTCCCCGTAGTCCGGCAGCGTCGGATCGGAGTCGAGGTGATGCACCGTCAGTTCGCTGGTCAGCGGCGCGAATACGGTCCTCACGGTCTCCGGGTCCACCGGACAGCCCGGCCACCGCGACGCCGGCCCGATCCGGTACGTCGGCATGTTCTCCATGAACGCCGCCACCAGAAACCCGCCCGGCGCGACGCACCGCACGAACGCCCGGCAGAAGTCCGCGAACTCCTCGCGGTCCTCGGTGGCCCCCTCCGCGACGAAATGCATCGACGCCAGCCCGTACCCGCCCCGTTCCAGGGTCCGGACGTCCTGGTGGACCACATGCACCCGCGCGAGCGACCTCGCCAGCGTGGACGGCAGATCGGGGTTGAGGCGGCGGCCCAACGCGTGGAAGGGCAGCCAGCTCGCCTCCGGCCCGCACAGGATCTGCCGCTCCAGATAGGCGACGTTGCCGGCCCCCGCCTCGACGGCCTCGATGCGACGGCTGGCGGCCGACGCGAGGATCAGCGGGTAGAGGTTGGGCCCCGCGCCGAACTCCACCGATCGCGCGATCTCGCCCGGCGCGAACCGGCGGTAGAAGGCCGAGTGGTGGGCGATGACGGCGGCGTCCGACGAGTGCAGCTCGCGGTAGTTCTCCGCGAGGTAGTCCGCGATCGGCCAACGGTCCCAGTCCACGTCGTCGTTGTGCGTCGTCATCATCGACTCACCCCTTCCACCCGTCGCCGGCGCACTGACTCGACCGCCGCCGCCTCACCCCTTGGAGCGCAGCCGGAACCTGGCGGCCAGCCGTGACAGCGTCGCCGTGAGCCGCTCGATGTCCTCGTCGGAGTTCAGCGCCGTGATCTGGACGCGGAAACCGACCCGGTCACGGGGTACGAGGGGATAGGCGGCGAGCGTCACGTAGATGCCCTCCTCCCACAGGAACGCGGCGACCGCGTCGAGGTCGGACGGGTCCGCCAGCGGGATCTCCACGATGGGCAGCCGGTCCCTGTTGAGGGTCAGCACCTCCAGGTCGTCGAGATGGTCGAGCACCCGGACCGTCTTGCGGTACAGCTCGGCCCGTATGCCGTCGCCGCGACGCTCGTTGACGTCCAGACCGGCCAGCACGGTCGCCAAGGACGCGGTGGGCGACGGGCCCGAGTACAGATAGGGGGCCGCGGCCGTCTTCAGCCGCTCCTTGAGCTCGGTCGGCAGCGCGAGGAAGGCCAGCAACGACGAGTACGCCTTGGAGAAGCCGGCGGTGAGCACGATCCCGTTGTACGTCTCCCCGGTGTGCCGCACCAGGCCGTTGCCGCGCGCACCGTACGGGCTGCTCTCGTCGGGGCGGCGCTCGCCGACCACCCCGAAACCGTGCGCGTCGTCCACGTAGAGGGTCGCGCCGCGGCTGCGGCACACGGCCGCGAGGGCGGGCAGGTCCGGCAGGTTGCCGCTCATGCTGTTGACGCCGTCCAGGCACACCAGGCGGGGGCCGCTGCCGGGGACCGCGGCGAGCAACGCGTCCAGTTCCTCGGGGCGTTCGGCGTGGAAGCGGCGCAGGGTGGCGCCCTGGCTGCGGGCGGCGACGCACCCGTCGTACACGGTCCGGTGCGCGGTCGCCTCGACGAGGACATGGCCGCCCTCGGCGAGCACCGGGATGACGGAGGAGTGGATGAGCGTCAGCGTCGGCAGCAGCAACGTGTCGGGGGCGCCCAGGAGTTCGGCCAGCCGCTCCTCGATCTCGGGGTACGGCCGCGGGCTGCCGATGAGCCGCGACCAGCTCGGGTGGGTGCCCCATCGGCGCACCATGGGCTCGATGCGGGCGGCGATCTCCGGGTCCCAGTCGAAGCCGAGGTAGTTGCAGGACGCGAAGTCGATCAGCCAGTGGCCGCGGCTGCGGATGTGCCGGCCCCGCACCTCGTCGAGGACCGCGTCGGTCATCAGGCTGGTACGTCGCAGATGCTCCAGGTCGGCCCAGCGCACCGCCCGCTCACCCCGCACCGGCGCCCTGCCGGCGGCGGGCGCCCCGTCGGTGACGGTCGCGCGCCGGACGCCGTCCCGCTCCCGCAGCACCCGCTCGCTCTGCCGCACCGTCATCGGCCGGGCGAACAGAAAGCCCTGCCCGAACCGGCACCCCATCCCGGCCAGCAGGTCCCGCTGCCCGGGCTCCTCGATCCCCTCGGCGATCACCTGCATCCCGAGCGTGTCGGCGATGCGCACGATGCCCTCGACGAGCGCGACCTGCTGCGGGTCGCGCGTGATGTCGTCGATGAACGTCTTGTCGATCTTCAGTACGTCGATCGGGAAGTCCCGCAGATAGCGCAGCGAGGAGAAGCCGGTGCCGAAGTCGTCCACGGCGATGTGGACGCCCAGCTCCTTGAGCGCCTGGAGCACCCCCTGGATCTGGATGTCGTGGCGCAGCAACAGCGTCTCGGTGAGCTCCAGTTGGAGTGATCCCGGGGCCAGCCCCGGTGTCCTGAGCGCCTCGCCGACCTGGTCGACGAAACCGGCGTCCCGGAACTGCCGGGCGGAGACGTTGACGCTGACGTACGGCGGCTCGCCCGGGCCCGGCAGCCGTTGCAGCCCCGCGATGTCCTGGACCGCGTTCTCCAGCACCCAGGAGCCCAGCACCGCGATGTGCCCGGTCTCCTCGGCCAGCGAGATGAACTGCTCAGGCGACACCGGCCGGCGGCCCGGGGACGGCCAGCGCACCAGCGCCTCGAAGCCGACCACCTCACCCGCGGTGATGTCCACGACGGGCTGGTAGCGCAGCGCGAACTCCTTCCCGGCGACCGCCTGGGCGAGCGCGCTCTGCAGGTCGTGCCGCTCGACCATGCGGCTGTGCAGCAGCGGCTGGAAGCGCCGCCACTGCCGCTTGCCGGCCGCCTTCGCCGCGTACAGCGCCAGGTCGGCGTGGCCCAGCAGTTCCTCCGCGTCGGTGCTGTCCCGGGCCGTGGCCACCCCGACGCTCGAGGAGACGGTCACCGACTCCTCGCCCAGCACGAACGGCCGGGTCAGCGTCTGGATCACCTGCGCCGCCAGCAGCTCCGCGTCCAGTGGCTCGCGCGCGTCCTCCATCAGCACCGCGAACTCGTCGCCGCCCAGCCGGGCCGCCGTGTCGGTGCGCCGCAGCGCCTTGGACAGCCGGCTGCCGACGGCCCTCAGCAGATGGTCGCCGGCGGAGTGCCCGAGGGTGTCGTTGACCAGCTTGAAGTCGTCCAGGTCGATGAAGAGCAGACAGGTCAGGGAGGACTCGCGGCGGCCGCGCAGCAGGGCCCGCTCGATGCGCTCCAGGAGCAGGGTCCGGTTGGGCAGGCCGGTCAGGGAGTCGTGGAAGGCCCGCTGGGTCAGCTCGTGCTCCAGGCGCCGCTGCTCGGTCACGTCGCGCAGGGTGACCACGAGTCCGGCGACCGTGCGCTCGTCGCGGAAGTCGCTGCACCGCACCTCCACCTCGACCCGGCCGTCCCGGTGCCGTACCCACCAGTGGTCGTGGGTGGCCCGCGGTCCGCGCTCCCGTACGGCGTCGAGCTGCCGGGCCGCCCGGTTGCGGTCACGCGGGTCGACCAGGTCGGGCAGGGGCGCCCCGACGAGGTTCGTGTGGCCGAAGATGGAGGCCGCGGACGGGCTGGCGTAGCGGACGGTGTTGTCGTCCTCGACGATCAGGATGACGTCGGAGGTGTTCCGCACGAGGGTACGGAAGTAGGCCTCGCTCTCGCGGCGGATGATCTCCTGGCGCAGTGCGACGCGCTCGACGGCCAGGCCCGCGTGGGAGGCGAGGATCTCCAGCGAGGCCCGGGTCTCGCGCAGCGGTTGGCGCGGGCCGCCGACCAGCAGTACCCCCGGGATCTGTGCCGTGGGACGGTCGGGCGGCGTCATCGGGCAGGCGAGGACGGCGGGCAGACCCGCGAAGCCGGCGGCGAGATCGCGGTCGATCTCGGCGCGGGACATCATGCGGCTGCCGTCGGGGGTGAACTCGGCGGCCCGCTCGGCGGGCAGCAGCCGGGTGCGGTGGCGGACCGCGGGGCCGAGCAGGGTGTCGACGGCCGTCTCACACGACCGGGCGACCTCCTCCAGCCGTACCGCCGAGACCAGCGAGGCCCCCGCCCGGCGCAGCGCCAGCTCCCGTGCGACCGCCTTGCGGTGGACCACGACGATGCCCGCCAGCCGCAGGATGACCAGCAGGAACAGCGCACTGGAGAAGGCGGCGATCACGGAGGTGTGGTGGAGTGAGCCGCTCAGCCCCTCGTAGAGCAGGACACCGGGCGCGATGAGGGTCGCGGCGGCCAGCAGGAGCAGGCGGCGCGGCCGGGGGAGCAGCGACACCTTCTGCGGTACGGCCGCGGTCAGGGCCGCCATCGACGGGTGCAGGGCGGCCAGTCCCCACGCCGTGTAGAAGACGATCCACCCGGTGTCCAGCAGGGTGCCGGTCTCCCACGTCGCGTTCAGCTGGAGGATGCCGTACGCGATGTCGAAGCCCAGCAGCGTCGCGGTGCCGACGAACAGCAGCTGCACCGACCGGTTGTGGCCCTCCACCGGGCTGGGGGTGAGCAGCCGTGCCAGCAGGGCGAGGACCAGCACGTCACCGAGCGGGTAGGCGATGCTGATGGCCCGCTGCTCCCAGGTCAGCCCCTCCACCTCGGCCAGCGGCAGCACCAGGTAGACCCACACCGGCAGCGCGAGGCCGCTGGTGAGGATCAGCGCGTCGAGCAGACTCGGCAGGTCGTGGCCCGACCACCAGTAGTGGATCAGTCCGGACAGGCCGATCGCGAAGAGCGGGTAGGTGGCGAGGTAGCAGGCGTCCGCGGGGGAGGGGAACGGGTTGGAGGCGTCGAAGTAGTCCTCCATCACGTTGTAGTACGTGTCGCCCGCGATGAAGGTCAGCAGCCCGGCGGCGAGTACCCACCAGGGCCAGCGGTGCGCGGGGCGGTGCAGCCGGCTACCGGTGAGTATGGCGGCGACACCGGAGAGCCCGATGACGGCCCACAGCGGCGTACGCGCAACGGGAACCGTCAGGTAGACGAGGGTGGCGACGGCGACCGCCGAGATGTAGGCCGCCATCAGCCGGTGTGCCGGCAGCAAGGGCAAGCGCCTCCCCCTGTGGAGGAGACCGGGCCGTCCTACCTGGTCCGGGATCCTCTTTCGATCGTAGGCACCTCACCCGGACGGCTGCATCCCGAGCCCCATGGGCCCCTCACCGCTCGTGGAAGCGGCGGTGCAGCGCGTGCACCTGTTCCGTGAGCTCCGGCACCGGCCCGTCCACCACCACGTCCGGTGCCACCTCCCGCACCGGCAGGGCCCGCACCGGAGCCGCGGGCACGCCCAATCGGCCCAGCCACTCGACCAGTTGCTCGGAGGAGGCCACGTACACGATGCGGCCGAGGCCCACCCAGGCATGCGCGGCCGCGCACATCGGGCAGTGCTCGCCGGAGGTGTACACGGTCGCCGCCGCCCGCTCCTCCGGCGTCAGATGGGCCGCGGACCAGCGCGCCAGTTCGAACTCGGGGTGCCGGGTGCGGTCCCCCGAGGCCACCCGGTTGTGGTCCTCGGCGAGCACCGCGCCGTCCCCGCCCACCAGGACCGAGCCGAACGGCTCGTCCCCGGCCGCCAGTGCCTCGGCGGCCAGCTCAACACAGCGGCGCAGATACGGCAGCTCCTCGTCCTTCACGACCATGGCGTACGGCCCTCCTCGACCCGGCGACTGCGGAATGTTCCCGGACATCATGGCCCGTAAAGGTGTTGCCGCGGATGCCCCCTGGTGCTGGAGTGAACCCATGGATCATGACGCGGTGCTCGCCCTGTACGACCGGGACATGCGCGAGGGCGCACAGCCGGACAGCCCGGAGTCCCGGATCGAACGGACGGACAAGGTGGTCCGGCAGGTCTCCACCGCGCATGGCTGGAACGGCGTGGTGTGGTCCGATCTGGACGCCGGCAGCGCGGACGCCGCGATCGCCGAGCAGATCGCGTACTACTCCGGGCTCGGTCACGAGTTCGAGTGGAAGCTCTACGGCCACGACCTGCCCGTGGACCTCGGACAGCGGCTCCGAGCGGCGGGGTTCACCCCGCAGCCCGAGGAGACCCTGATGATCGGCGAGGTCAACGACCTCACCCTGGACGCCGAGCCGCCCGAGGGAATCCGCGTCGTTCCCGTCACGGACCAGGCCGGTGTCGATCTCGTGGCCGACGTGCACGAGGCGGCCTTCGGCACCGACAGCACCCGGCTGCGCCGCCAGCTGCTCGCCCAGCTCACCGCCGACCCCGAGACCGTGGTCGCCGTCGTGGCCCTGGACGGGGACACGCCGGTCAGCGCGGCCCGGATGGAGCTGGTTCCCGGCACCCGGTTCGCCGGGCTCTGGGGCGGTGGCACCGTCGAGGCGTGGCGTGGTCGCGGCATCTACCGCGCCCTGGTCGCCCTGCGGGCCCGCGAGGCCGTGGAACGCGGCTACCGCTACCTCCAGGTCGACGCCATGAGCACCAGCCGCCCCATCCTGGAACGCCTCGGCTTCGCACCACTGACCACGACGACGCCGTACCTGTACACACCGTGACGTAGCGCACGCGGACGGGATGTCACGCCGGTGCCCGCCCGAACCGTCGCAGAGTCATGACGACGAACCAGAGCAACCCCGGCAGCCAGAGCCAGAGCATCCTGCTCGCGGGTGCGAGCGGCGTCCTCGGCCGGCACATCACGCGCGCTCTGACGGACGCCGGGCACAAGGTCACCGGCCTGGGTCGCAGTCGGGACAACGGCGTGCGGGCCGACCTCATGGACCGCGACGCCGTGCTCCGCGCCGTCGAGGGCCGCCACTTCGACACGGTGATCCACGCCGTGACGGCCCTGAGCAAACCGCCCCTGCGCCACCGCGACATGTACGCCACCAACGCCCTGCGCATCGAGGGCACCGCCCACCTCATCGAGGCCGCACAGGCGACCGGCGCCCGCCGCTTCGTCGCGGAGTCGATGGTCTTCGGGTACGGCTACGGCGACCACGGCGACCGGGAGCTCACCGAGGACGACGCCTTCGGCCCGCGCGGCACGAACCCGGAGTTCGAGCGGCACCTCGCCGGGATGCGCACCAAGGAGCGGCTCACGTTCGAGGCCGCGGGTCTCGAAGGCGTGGCCCTGCGCTACGGCGCGTTCTACGGTCCCGGCGGCACCGAGAACCTCCTGCCCATGCTGCGCAAGCGGCAACTCCCCGCCCCCGCCGACCACGGCCATGTCGTCCCCTGGATCGAGCTGACCGACGCGGCCCGCGCGATGGCCGCCGCAGTCGAGCACGGCCGCCCCGGCCAGGCCTACAACATCGCCGACCGCACGCCCCTCGGGTTCCGTGCCCATCTCCTGGCCGTGGCAGCGGAGTTCGGGCTCCCGAAGCCACTGCCCGTGCCGCTGTGGACGATGCGTCCGATGTCGTACGCCCACGCGATCATGGCGTCGACCCTGCGGGTGTCCATCGCCAAGGCGGAGCGGGAACTGGGCTGGACGCCGGTGTACCCGTCGGCTCGGGAGGGACTGGCGGCGCTGCGGGCGGCGGCCTGAGCCAGGAAGTCCCTTCCCTTCCAGGGCAGTTCAGAGGTCCAGCTGGTACTCCACCGCCTTGTGCGTGGGTACGTATCCGAGGGCCGCGTTGACCGCGAGCATCGGCGCGTTGCCGTCCGCGGTGTCGGTGAGGAGCCCGGCGAGGTCCGGGTGCCGCTCGCGGGCCCGGCGGATCGACGTCGCCTTCATCCAGCGGGCGAGGCCCCGGCCGCGGTGCTCCGGCAGGACGGCCGTGCCGTAGTGCTGACCGTCGCCGAGTCCGTCCCCCGGCACCACCAGCTCCGAGAAGCCGACGATCGACCCCTCCGCCGTGTCGACCGCGGCGACGGTGTGCAGCAGATCCCCGCGCCGCGCGACCGCGTCGGCGGCCGCCACCACGCGCTCCACGTCCCACACGACCGTGCCGTAGTCGGTGCCCTCCATGGGCATGTCGTCCATGGCGCGCCGCGCATCCGCGTAGGACTGGGCCAGTTCGGCAGGCACCGTGCCGTCCCACTCGGTCAACTCGTAGCCCGGCCGGTCCTGTTCGGCGAGCGCGGCGAGGTCGACATCCTTCAGCGCGAGCCTGGCGTAGGTAAGAGACAGCACCTGGCGGAAGCCCCGCGCGGCGAGGAACTCGTCGGCGGCGGAGTCCTGTTCGGCCTGGGCGATGACCGATCGCCGTCCCTCGGCCCGGGCCACGGCCACGGCGGCCTCCAGCAGCCGCGTGCCGACTCCGTGCCGTCGCTCGCCGGCGTGGACGGCGATCTCCAGCTCGGCGAGATGCTCCTGGCCCTCCTTGGTGAACAGCCGGAGGAAGGCGGACCCGACCGGTGCGCCGTCGGCGCCCGAGGCGAGCCAGGCCAGCCTGCGGCTCGACGTGCCGGGTTCGGGGTCGGCCAGTGGCGTGATGCGCAGGGTCAACGGGGCTCCGTCACGGTCGGGTTCGGGCGGCGAGCCCGCCGAAGCTAGCCGCCGCCCGAACCCGAACGCAACGGGTTATCCACCCGTCTCCTGCCTCCTGCGCTCAGCGCCGTACCCTCGACCGGTCCAGCGCCGCCACACCCACCGCCGCGAGACCGATCTGGATCAGCCACTCGATCCAGTCCACGCCCTTGGTGTCGGCCACGTCGAGCCCCGCCGCGATCGCCGAGCCGAGCAGCGCGGCGACGATGCCGACGACGATCGTCAGCAGGATGCCGATGCGCTGCCGGCCCGGCACCACGAGCCGGCCCAGCACGCCGATGACGATGCCGATGATGATGGCACTGATGATCCCCGAGATCTCCATCCCAGCCCCTCCTCTCCAGACCCCCGCACTCGTTCACATGCCCCCGGAAACCGGCAACAGTCCGTGTCGTTTCAACCAACGGCCAACGTGGGGTCAAAGGTTGACCCGGTGTGTGAAGGGACGTCTGTTCAGTGCCCTGACTGCCATGTACCTTTCAAATCGCGTCGGTCCGGGGATTCCCCCGACCGAAGTTCTACGCGCGCAGATCTGCCCCGCGTCTACGCGTGTAGCCCGGCCCCGCACCCGCTCCTGCCCCAACCCCACCCGGAGGTAAGCCGGATGCCCCAGCTCCCCAGATCCCGCCACAGACTCACGACCGGCCTCGCGGTCCTCGGCCTGCTCGTCACGGGCGCCGCCGTCGAGACGTCCACGGCCATCCCGGCCGCCGCGGCCACCCCGCACCGCATCCTGTTCGACAACGCCCACGCCGAGACGGCCGGCAACGCCGACTGGATCGTCTCCACCAGTCAGCCCGACCCCCTGGGCCAGGACTCCTCCCCGTCGGCCGAGACCGACTGGACCGGCGCCCTCTCCTCCTGGGGCGTCGCGCTCCAGAAGACCGGCAACTACAGCCTGAAGACGCTGCCTTCCGGTTCCAGCCTTACCTACGGCGGCTCCGGCGCCCAGGACCTGGCGAACTTCGACACGCTCGTCCTGCCGGAGCCCAACACGCTGTTCACGACCGCCGAGAAGACGGCGATCATGAACTTCGTGAAGAACGGCGGCGGCCTGTTCATGATCTCCGACCACACCGGCGCCGACCGCAACAACGACGGCGAGGACGCGGTCGAGATCCTCAACGACCTGATGACCAACAACAGCGTCGACTCCACCGACCCGTTCGGCTTCTCCATCGACTCGCTGAGCATCAGCTCCGACTACCCGAGCGCGATCAGCGACAGCACCAACCCGGTGCTGCACGGTTCGTTCGGCACCGTCACCAAGAGCCTGATCGCCAGCGGTACGACGGCCACCCTCAAGCCCGCCGACAACTCCTCCGTCAAGGGCCTTCTCTACCGCACCGGTTACTCCGGCAACACCGGCGCCTTCTTCGCCACCAGCACCTTCGGCAGCGGCCGGGTCGCGTTCTGGGGCGACAGCTCGCCCATCGACGACGGCACGGGCCAGTCCGGCAACACGCTCTACGACGGCTGGAACGACTCGGGCGCCACCAACGCCGCCCTCGCCCTCAACGCCACCGAATGGCTGGCCGGCGCGAGCGGCAGCGGGGGTGGTGGCGGTGGCGGCGGCACCACCTGCACCGCCGCCCAGCTCCTGGGCAACAACGGCTTCGAGTCGGGCAACGGCACCTGGACCGCCAGCAGCAGCGTGATCACCAACTCCAGCAGCGAGTCCGCCCGTTCGGGCTCCTACTACGCCTGGCTGGACGGCTACGGCTCCGCGCACACCGACACGCTCGCGCAGTCGGTGACCGTCCCGTCGGCCTGCACCACCGCCACGCTCAGCTTCTACCTGCACGTCGACACCGCCGAGACCAGCACCAGCACCGCCTACGACACCCTCAAGGTGCAGGTGCTCAACAGCTCCGGCACGGTCCTCGGCACCCTGGCCACCTACTCCAACCTCAACGCCGCGAGCGGCTACACCCAGCGCAGCTTCAGCCTGGCGAGCTACGCCGGCCAGACCGTGACCCTCAAGTTCACCGGCACGGAAGGCTCCACGCTCCAGACCTCGTTCGTCATCGACGACACGGCACTCAACGTCAGCTGACCCTCGCCGCGGCCCATCCGGTCGCGGCCACCACCTCGGCCGCGATGTCGATCACCGTGCGCCCGTCGGTCACCACCCGCAGGGTGTCGGCGGGCGCACGCTCGTCCAGCATCCGCGCCTTGCGCGCGCTGCCGAGCAGCTCCTGCTCCAACTCGGACCCCAACTCCCGCCCGGCCAGCCGCTGTCCGGCCGTCTCGTCGGTCGCGGTGAGCAGAATCCGTACGATCCGCACGTCGTCGCCCATGACCCGCCGCCACATCCCGGTCGCCGCCTCCAGCACGGACACGGTGTTCGTGTAGACGAGCCTGCGGTACCCGAGCGCGGCGTAATTGGCCCATACGGCGGTGATGTTGCGCTCGGCGACAAGGGCCCGGTGGGGATCGCCCGCCGGCGCGGGATGCACCGCCCCCATGAAGTCCCCGTCGAGTACGGCATGCGCGACCTCGGCACCCCGCAATCGCGCGGAGACCTCCCAACCTACGGTCGTCTTCCCGACCCCGGCCCGGCCGCCGATGAGCAGTACCTCGCAGTGCTCCATGGGCTGAGCGTGCCAGCCTGCCTCCAGGGCCGGATACTTCTTTTCCGTGGAGGAGACGTCGCTGGAGGGCGGAGCCGTCAGTAGGGCCGTACGGATCGGATCGACCGTGCGCCGCGCCCCGTCGGCCGGATCGGAGTACGTCAGCGAACTGCTGGCGCTCTTCGCGGAACGGGGCTGGGAGGGTGCTCCCCGCCTCCTGGGGACGGACGAACAGGGCCGGGAGGTGCTCGGCTATCTGGAGGGCCGCGCGGCCGTCACCCCGCAGGAGCGGGCCGCCGCTCGCCGTGACGAGACACTCGTCCGTGTCGCCCGGCTCGTCCGGGAGTTCCACGACCTCACCCACGGCACGGCGTTGGCGGGCGACCAGGACGTCGTCTGCCACAACGACCTCGCGCCGAAGAACACCGTCTACGCGGTCGACGGCACCGGGTGGCGGCCGCTGGCCTTCGTCGACTGGGACCTCGCGGCGCCCGGTGAACGGGTGCACGACGTGGCGCACGTCTGCTGGCAGTACCTGGACCTCGGGCCCGGCGAGACGGAGGTGGCGGAGGCGGCGCGCGGCATGCGGCTGGTCCGCGACGCCTACGGGCTGACCGGCGGGGTTGGCCTGGTCGAGGCGGTCCTGTGGTGGCAGGACCGATGCCGGCGAGGCATCGAGGCCGGGGCGGAGCGGGGTGAGCCGGCCCTGGTCGCGCTGCGCGAACGCGGGGCCGTGGACGAGGTGCGGGCCGCGTACGAGTGGGTCGAGCGCAATCGGCGGGAGCTGGACGCGCGGTTGCGCTGAGTGCAGATATCACCCGGATACCACCCGAACCGGTCGCCTTGACATGCAAGTAATTACCTGCATAACGTTGAGTGTGCGATCAGAGAGCGACCCCGGGTTGGACCAGGTCTTCAAGGCGCTGGCCGACGAGACGCGCAGGCGGTTGCTGGACCGGCTGCACGAGGAGAACGGTCAGACGCTCGGAGAACTGTGCGAGCGCATCGCCATGACGCGGCAGTCCGTGACCCAGCACCTGTCCGTCCTGGAGGCCGCCAACCTGGTCAGCACGGTGCGGAGGGGGCGGGAGAAGCTGCACTACCTCAACCCGGTCCCGCTCCACGAGATCCAGGAGCGGTGGATCGACAAGTTCGAGCGCCCGCGCCTGAGCGCGCTCGGCGCCGTGAAGCGACGAGCCGAGGAAGCCATGACCGACAAGCCCACGTTCGTGTACGTCACCTACATCCGGAGCACCCCCGAGAAGGTATGGGACGCGCTCACCGACGCGGACCTGACCGCGGCCTACTGGGGGCACAGCAACGTCTCCGACTGGCAGCAGGGCTCCCGCTGGGAACACGTCCGCACGGACGGCTCCGGCATCGCCGACGTCGTCGGCACCGTCGTGGAGAGCGACCGCCCCCGCCGCCTCGTCACCAGCTGGGCCGCTCCCGAGGACGAGGGGCAGGACGACAAGTACTCCCGGGTCACCTTCGACATCCAGTCGCACGGCGAGATCGTCCGCCTCACGGTGATCCACGAGGACCTGCCCGACGAGGGTGCGCTCGGCGATGTGTCCCTGGGCTGGCCGGCGGTGCTGTCCAACCTCAAGTCGCTCCTGGAGACCGGCAGTCCGCTGCCTGAGGAGCCGTGGCTGATGCCGGCCGGCTGAGCCGCGCGTGAAGCGGCCGGTCCGCGCATCGCGGACCGGCCGGAGTCTCGTCCTCTCGGAACGTTCGGGGCGGGGTGGCCCCTGCTGTCACGTCCTGATGGCGCTCTTCGTCGCCGCACTGGTGCACAACAGCCCCAGGATCACGGCGAGGCCGCCGATGATGATGTTGTTGAGCGCGACGCCGGTGTCCGGGCTGTCGCCGACCACCCACGGGGCGACGATCATCCAGATGCCGACCGCGCAGAACGCCCAGCTCAGGCCGTACATGCGCTCCGGGGTCTGGGTGAACCCGAGGGCGAGCAGGCCGATCGCGATGCCGACGATGAGATTGTGCGTCACGAGGGCGGGCTGGCTCGTCGTGTAGTGGAGTATCCAGGGGGACACGGCGCAGTACAGACCGAGCAGGAACACCGGTCCGTCCACGAGCGCCACATCGCGACCACCGAGCATACGGGCGTACCGTGCCCGCATTTCGGAAACATCGGGGTGGCTGGTCATGTCACCCCGGGTGGGCGAGACGTTGGTCATGACTCGTCTCCTTCTGACTCGCAGGCCGACCGCGTCTGCTGCGGTTGTGCGGTAAGCGCCGCCTGCGTACATTCTGCTCTTATTTTTCCTTTATGTGTAGATATCCGCTGCGCCCTGCTCCAGGAACCCCCGCAGCTGACGCAGCCCGCGCCGGGAGTGGCTCTTCACGGTGCCGAGCGGCCAGCCGGTGCGGTCGGCGATCTGGGTCTGGGTGAGGTCCGCGTAGAAGGCCAGCCGCAGCACGCGCTGCTGGGCGGCCGGCAGTCTGGCCAGCCCGTGCTGCACCACGACCCGGTCCAGGACCGCCTCGGCGTGCCCGGCGGCGGGCGCGGCCGGGCCGTACGCCGAGCCCACGGCCGCCACCAGCTCCGTACGGCGGGTACGTGCGGACAGCGCGTCCGCGATCCTGCGCCTGGTGATGCCGACGATCCAGCCGCCGATCGCCCCGCGCTCGGGGCGGTACCCCCCGCGCCCGCGCCACACCCCGAGGAACACCTGCTGGGTCACGTCCGAGGCCTCCTCGGTGTCACCCAGGGACCTTCGCGCCAGCGTGTGCACCAGCCCGGACCAGCGGCGGTAGGCCTCCGCCAGACATGCCTCGTCGCCCGCCACGAGTCCCCGGGCGACCTCCTCGTCGGCGAGGGCCGCTTCCCCGGGCGCCCATCGGGACGCCAGGGCGGCGATCGGCTGCTCGGTCATTTCGCAGGCTCCTCGTCCATCGGTACGCCTCACCGGAACTCGGTCCGGTGCGCCCATCGTGGGAGCCGTCTGTCGAGGTCATCAACTTGCATCGGTTCTGCGTCGTATATTCGCGCCATGAGCGAGCAGCCCGTGCATCGAAGTCCCGCGGAGCGGGCCGAGCAGGCCTCCCGGCTGGCCGACGTCCCGCTCACCACCGGCGCCGTCGCCCGGCGGCTGGGCGTGTCGCCGACCACGCTGCGCTCCTGGGACCGCCGCTACGGAATCGGGCCCGCCGTACGGGGCGAAGGGCGGCACCGGCGCTGGAGCCCCCGGGACATCGAGGTCCTGGAGACGATGTGCCGGCTGACCTCGTCCGGGGTGCCGCCCGCCGAGGCGGCCCGCGCCGCCCGGTCCGGCACCGGTGGGCCCGACCCGGCCGCCGAGGTGGCCGCGCGGGAGTCGCCGCGTTCGCGGGCGGCCGGGGCGCTGCCGCTCGGGGATGTGCGCCAGGAGTGCCGGGGGCTGGCCCGCGCCGCGGTCCGGCTTGACGCTCCGGCCGTCGAAGAGCTGCTCGCCGCTGCCGTGGATCAGTACGGCGTCGTCGCCGCCTGGCACGAGGTGATGATGCCCACCCTGCACGCGGTGGGGCGCAAGTGGGCGTCCTCCGGCGACCGTTACGTCGAGGTCGAGCACCTGCTGTCCTGGCATGTCTCCACCGCGCTGCGCCGCCTCACCCCCGCGGCTTCGCAGTCGGCGGCCGGCCCCGTCGTCCTGGCCTGTGTGCCCGGCGAGCAGCACACCCTGCCCCTGGAAGCGCTCAACGCCGCGCTCGGTGAACTGGGCTTGCCCACACGGATGTTCGGCGCGGCGGTGCCGGGGGAGGCGCTCACCGCCGCGGTGCGGCGCCTGGGGCCGTCCGCCGTCTTCCTGTGGGCGCAGGGGCGTTCCACCGCCGACCTGCCGCTCGCCCGTCATGTCGCCGCCACCCGCTGGGGCGTGAAGGGCGCCCGCCGACGGCCCGTGGTGATGGTCGGCGGCCCCGGTTGGTCGGGCGCGGCGGCGCGCGAGATGCCGTGGCCCGCGGCCCTCAAGGACGCGGTCGAGCTGCTGTCCGCCGCCGCGACCGGCCCTGACGGAGGCCCCGTCAGCCGAGTCCGCGGGACCGCTTGAAGCGGGCGAGGCCCTCGGAGAGGTCGACGATCGGGTCCGGGTAGTCGCCGAGGGCGGCCCGGTCCAGGCCGCGCAGCTTCCACGGCTCATGCACCAACGGGGCGTCCACGTCCGCCAGTTCGGGCACCCAGCGCCGTACGTACGCGCCGTCCGGGTCGTACCGCTTGGCCTGCGTGACCGGGTTGAGGACCCGGTTGGGGCGGGAGTCGGTGCCGGTGCCCGCCATCCACTGCCAGTTGAGCTGGTTGTTGGCGATGTCGCCGTCCACCAGGAGCTCCAGGAAGTACCGGGCACCCACGCGCCAGTCGACGTACAGCGTCTTGGTGAGGAAGCTCGCGGTCAGGAGCCGGCCGCGGTTGTGCATCCAGCCCTCATGGCGCAACTGGCGCATCGCCGCGTCGACCACGGGGTAGCCGGTGCGCCCCTCCTTCCAGGCCTCGACGTCCTCGTCGGCGGTACGTCCGGAGCGCCAACGGTCGTGTTTCGTGCGGTAGTCGGCGAGGGCGGCGGCGGGGCGGGCGGCGAGCACCTGACGGTGGAAGTCCCGCCAGGCGAGCTGCCGTACGAAGGCCTCGGCGCCCGGTCCGCCGATCTTGCGCGCCCGGTGGGCCAGTTCGACCGGGGAGAGGGTGCCGAAGTGCAGATGCGGCGAGAAGCGGGAGGTGGCGTCCCCGGCCATGTCGTCGTGGCGGACCGCGTACGGGCCGACGCCGTCGCGCAGGTACGACGTCATCCGCGTCCGGCCCGCCGCCTCACCGCCGGCGGCCAGGCCCGCCGAGACCCCCGACAGCCCGGCGCGCGAGGGCGGTTCCTCCGAGCCGACCCCGTCCGGGACCCGGACCGCGCGCGGCGCGGCCATCGGCTCCCGCAGCCGTACGCCGCTCCAGTGCCGGAAGTACGGGGTGAAGACGGCGAAGTGGTCGGAGGCGGCCGGCGCGAGCGCGCCCGGGGCGACCGCCGAGGTCACCGTGTCGTGGACGTGCAGGCGGCGGCCGTCCGCCTCCAGAGCGCGCCGGAGCCGCTGTTCACGGCGCTGCGCGTAGGCGCTGAAGTCGGCCGCCATGTGCACCTCGTCGGCGTCCGTCTCCGTGGCCACCTTGCAGACCTCCTCGACGACGTCACCGCTGCGGACCACCAGGCGGCCGCCCCGCTCGCGCAGGCCCGCGTCGAGGTCCCGCAGACAGTCGGCGAGGAAGGCCAGCCGGTTCGGGGCGGCGAACCCGGCGTCCGTCACACCCCGGTCGCGCACGAACAGCGGCACCACATGACGCGCCTCGTTCGCGGCCCGCAGCGGGGGGTGGTCGTGGAGGCGGAGGTCCGACGTGAACAGGACGATCGAGACGTGCATTTCGCGAACTCCGGGGGAGGGGGACGGGCGACAGGGTCAGCGGCTGGGGGCGGGTTCGGCCGGCGTCCGGGCCGCGGCGCGGGCGATGTTGCGGGCCATGCCGCCGAACACGAGGGCGTGGAACGGGGAGACGCTCCACCAGTAGAGGTGCCCGAGCAGGCCGTGGGGGTGGAAGAGGGCACGCTGGCGGTAGCGGGTGCGGCCGGCCTCGTCGGTCTGGGCGTACATCTCCAGCCAGGCCGGGCCCGGCAGCCGCATCTCGGCGCGCAGTCGCAGCAGCCGCCCCGGTTCGATCTCCTCGACCCGCCAGAAGTCCAGCGAGTCCCCGACCCGCAGCCGGGCCGCGTCCCGGCGCCCCCGACGCAGTCCGACCCCGCCGACGAGACGGTCGAGGCGGCCGCGCAGCGCCCAGGCGAGAGGGAAGGAGTACCAGCCGTTCTCCCCGCCGATCCCCTCGATGACCCGCCACAGGGCAGCGGGCGGGGCGTCGACGTCGATCTCCCGTACGTCGGTGTAGAGGCTGCCGCCCGCCCAGTCGGGGTCGGTGGGCAGCGGGTCGCTGGGGGCGCCCGGCGCGGACGCCGAGGACCAGCGGGTGGCCACCTGCGCGTCGCGGACCCGGCGCAGGGCCAGCCGCACGGCTTCGTCGAAGCCGATCGGGTGGCCCGGCGGATCCGGCACGTACCGGGCGATGTCGTGCTCCTGGCAGACGACCTCGTGCCGCAGGGACTCCGTCAGCGGACGGGCGATGGACGCCGGTACGGGCGTCACCAGCCCGACCCAGTGGCTGGACAGGCCGGGGCTGAGCATCGGCAGGGACACGATGAGCCGGCGCGGCAGCTCCGCGACCGCCGCGTACCTGAGCATCATGTCCCGGTACGTCAGCACGTCCGGGCCGCCGATGTCGAAGGCGCGGCTCACGTCGGACGGCATACGGGCGCTGCCCACCAGGGCCCGCAGCACATCGCGCACCGCCACCGGCTGGATGCGGGTGCGCACCCAGCTCGGGGTCACCATCACCGGCAGGCGCTCGGTGAGGTAACGCAGCATCTCGAAGGAGGCCGAGCCCGAGCCGATGACGACCGCGGCCCGCAGCACGGTGGTGGGCACCCCGCAGGCCAGCAGGATGCGGCCCACCTCGGCCCGGGACCGCAGATGCGGCGACAGCTCCCGCTCGGGCACGTTTGCGGGGGTGAGCCCGCCCAGGTAGACGACGCGGCGCACGCCCGCGGCACGGGCCTGCTCGCCGAAGATCCGGGCGGCCCGCCGGTCGGTCTCCTCGAAGGTGTCGCCGGTGCCCAGCGCGTGCACCAGGTAGTAGGCGACGTCGACGCCACGCAGGGCCTCGGCGACGGCGTCGGCGTCCAGCACGTCCCCGCGTACGGCCTCCACGTCGCCCGACCACGGCTGGTCGCGGAGTTTGCCGGGGGACCTGGCCAGGCAGCGCACCCGGTACCCGGCGGCGAGCAGCTCGGGCACGAGCCGGCCGCCGATGTAGCCCGTCGCGCCGGTCACCAGACAGGTCGGCGCCGCTCCGGTGTGTTCGTCGTTCATCTGCCGCAGACCCTTCGTGTCACGTCCCCCTGTGATCACTTCCAGGCGTGGGGCCGTGCCGGATGCGGTCTCCTTTGCCTCTTTTCAAGTGGACTGTCCGTGGCGTTCCCGGGCAACCGGACACTATGACGGTGGACCGTCATGCCGCCGTCGTACGGAACGGAAGATCGATGTCGGAGGTGATCGCCCCCATGGGTGCGAAGGTGTTGGAGCGGTTCCCGGCAGGCTCTCCCCGCGGATCGTGGCCGGCGGAGGAGTACGCGGCGCAGCGCCGCGCCCAGGGTGAACCCGCGACGGTCGTCATGGACCTGAAGTCCGACGCGTTCCTCGTGGTGCTCCAGGGCGACGACGACTGACCTGACGCGTCCCGACGGCCCTCACCCTTAGGTCACCGGTCAGGTTCGTCCTGGCCGGACCCCGCCGGTCGCCGGGCCCGGCGCACGAACGCCTCGTGCAGGTCCTGAGCCGCTCGCGGCACGGACTCGGCCCGGCGACGCTGGAGCATCAGCAGCACCCGCGTCGTGTCGCCGGCGATCGGCCGCCAGGTGATGGTGCCCTGCCGCTCCAGCGGGTCGCCCACCACACTGAAGTCCGGCAGCACCGTCGCCCCGAGCCCCTCGGCCACCATCAGCTTGCCCATCTCGGCGCCGTCGGTGGAGTAGGAGAAGGACGGTCCGCGACCGCGCAGCAGGCGGTGCACATAGCGGTGCATGACATATCCGGTCCGCATCGCGATCAGCGGCTCGGCCAGCAGATCGTCCACGGTCACCACCGTGCGCGCGGCCAGCGGATGGTCGGGCCGCAGACACACCACCGGCCGACCGCGCAGCAGCTCCGTGGACTCGATGCCCGCAGGCACGTCGTCGCCGTCGAGGTGGTTGACCAGGCCGAGATCCAGGCCGCCCTCGGCCAGCGCACGGTGGATCTCGGTCTGCTGCGCGCCGACCACCTCGACCTGGGTGTGCGGATGGGAGGCGCGGAAGTCGCGCACCGCCGGGATGAGCAGCGGCACGGTCGCCGTGTTCACCGTGCCCACCCGCACCATCCGGCTGATGCGGTGCTGCTCGCCCGCCGCCGCCCGCAACCGGTCCACCGCGTCCAGCACGTTGACGATGTGCGGCAGCAGCTCCCGCCCTTCCGCGCTCATCGTCGCGCCCGAGCGTTTGCGCTCCAGGAGGTCCACGCCCAGCTCGCGCTCCAGATTCCGCACGGTCTCGCTCAACGCGGGCTGGGAAAGGCGCAGTTCCTCCGCGGCCCGGCGCAGCGAACCGAGCCGGGTCACCGCGGCGATGTATTCGAGCTGTTCGGTGCGCATGCCAGGCAGAATGCGGCCCATTTCCCGGCGCGTTCAAGGGTTTCCCTGTCACACCTTCGTGAAATTCAATGGTCCGCGATACGAGACCGGTCGGGTTTACCTTGACGGCCCCGACCGGCGACTGTCACGATCGATGACATGAAGATGCGACTGGACCTCACGCGGCGACGCCATGTCGACCTCGCACGCGTCTCCAGCGCCTCCTGTTGCCCCGCGGCCTGAGCCCGGCTCAAGGTTCCCCGCGTCACCTCTGTTTTCCCGCCTGAATTCACCGCGTCCGCGCATTTCCTGAATTCCGCGTGCCCGAAAACATTTCGCGACATCCGCAACAGGAGTTCCGCATGCCCGCAGAGCCCGTCAAATTCGCCTACTGGGTCCCCAATGTCAGCGGGGGACTCGTCACCAGCAAGATCGAGCAGCGCACCGACTGGGGCTACGACTACAACCGCGAACTCGCCGTCCTCGCCGAGAACAACGGCTTCGACTACGCGCTCAGCCAGGTCCGCTACATGGCCAGCTACGGCGCCGAGTTCCAGCACGAGTCGACCAGCTTCAGCCTCGCGCTCCTCCTGGCCACCGAACGCCTGAAGGTGATCGCCGCCGTCCACCCCGGCCTGTGGCACCCCGGCGTCCTCGCCAAACTCGGCGCCACCGCCGACCACCTGTCCAACGGCCGGTTCGCGGTCAACGTCGTATCGGGCTGGTTCAAGGGCGAGTTCACCGCCCTCGGCGAGCCCTGGCTGGAGCACGACGAGCGCTACCGCCGCTCCGAGGAGTTCATCCGCGCCCTGCGCCAGATCTGGACCGAGGACCACACCGAACTCGCCGGTGACTTCTACCGGTTGCGTGACTTCTCCCTCAAGCCCAAGCCCCTCAACACCCCCGAGCGCCCGCACCCGGAGATCTTCCAGGGCGGCAACTCCACCGCCGCACGCCAGATGGCCGGGCGGGTCTCCGACTGGTACTTCTCCAACGGCAAGGACTTCGACGGGGTCGTCGAGCAGATCACCGACGTCCGCAAGTCGGCCGCCGAAGTGGGGCGTACGGCACCGAAGTTCGGCCTCAACGGCTTCCTCATCGCCCGTGACACCGAGGCCGAGGCCCGCGACACCCTGCGCGAGATCGTCGCCAAGGCCGACACCGAGGCCGTCGAGGGCTTCGGCGCGGCCGTGCAGCAGGCGGGCCAGTCCACCGCCGACAAGAAGGGCATGTGGCAGGACTCCTCCTTCGAGGACCTCGTCCAGTACAACGACGGCTTCCGCACCGGTCTCATCGGCACCCCGGAGCAGATCGCCGAGCGGATCGTCGCCTACAAGAAGCTCGGCGTCGACCTGCTCCTCCTCGGCTTCCTGCACTACCACGAGGAGGTCGAGTACTTCGGCAAGCGTGTCCTGCCCCTCGTACGTGAACTGGAGTCCCAGCTCCCCGAGTCCGTCCCCGCCCAGGTCTGAGGAGGCACCGACATGAGCACCGCCACGCACACCGACTGGCAGCACCGTCCCGCCCCCCGGACCGCCCAGGACTGGATCGCCCGCGCCGCCGAGGTCGCCGCCGTCCTCGCCACCGACGCCGCCGCCCGCGACCGGGCCGGCGCCACCCCGTACGCCGAGGTCCAGCTGCTCAAGGACGCCGGCCTCGTCACCCTGCTCGGCCCCACGGAGCACGGCGGCGCGGGCCAGGACTGGCCCACCGCGTACCGGGTCGTCCGCGAGGTCGCCAAGGCCGACGGCTCCATCGGCCAGCTCCTGGGCTACCACTACCTGTGGAACTGGGCCGCCCGGTTGGTCGGCACCCGTGAGCAGTGGGAGCACGTCGAGGCCGAAGCCGCTCGCAACCGCTGGTTCTTCGGCGGCGCCGTCAACCCCCGGGACAAGGACGTGGTGGTCACCGAGGACGGCGACGACCTCGTCTTCACCGGCCGCAAGTCGTTCTCCACCGGCAGCAAGGTCTCCGACGTCACCGTCCTGGAAGGCGTCCTCGAAGGCACCGACCAGCACGTCTTCGCGATCGTGCCCTCCGACAGCGAGGGCCTGACCTTCCACGACGACTGGGACAACATCGGCCAGCGCCTCACCGAGAGCGGCGGCGTCACCCTCGACGGGGTACGTACGCCGTGGTCGTCGGCGGCCGGTTACGTCGACAAGCAGTTCCAGCCGCGCACGTACAACACCCTCAACGTCCCCACGATCCAGCTGGTCTTCGTCAACTTCTACCTCGGGGTCGCGGGCGGCGCCCTGGAGACGGCCGCCACCTACACCCGCACCAAGTCCCGCTCCTGGCTGCACGGCGGACACGGGCGGGCGGTCGACGAGCCGTACGTCATCGACATCTACGGCGACCTCACTGCCAAGCTGTGGGCCGTGGAGGCGCTCGCCGACGCGGTCGCCGTCGAGGGACAGAAGCTGCACGACGACCCCGATGCGGTCACCGAGAAGACGCGCGGCGACTTCGAGGTACGGGTGGCGGCCGTGAAGGCCCGCGCCACCGACGTCGCCCTGGAGATCGCCGGCAAGATCTTCGAGGCGACCGGCGCCCGGTCCACGACCACCGCAGAGGGCCTCGACCGGTTCTGGCGCAACATCCGCACCCACACCCTCCACGACCCCGTCGCCTACAAGCGGCGCGAGGTCGGCCGCTGGGTCCTCGAGGGCGAACTGCCCGAACCCACCTGGTACTCCTGACCGCTTCCCCAGGGGCGCCCCCGGCTCGCTCGCCAGGGGCGCCCCGCCTCCCCGAAAGAGGGCCCATGGCCACCGTCCTGTCCGTCTCCGGCAGCCCGTCCGCCTCCTCCCGCACCAACCGCCTGCTGCGCCACCTCGACCAGCGCCTCATCGCCCAGGGCCACACCGTCGTCCCGCTCGACGTGCGCACGATCCCCGCCGAGGCCCTCCTCGGCGCCGACTTCCAGCACCCCGCGATCGTCGAGGCCACCGAGCTGTTCGCCCGCGCCGACGGCGTCGTCGTCGGCACCCCGGTCTACAAGGCGTCGTACTCCGGAGTCCTGAAGGCGCTGCTCGACCTGCTGCCGCAGTACGCGCTCACCGGCAAGACCGTGCTGCCGCTCGCCACCGGCGGCACCACCGCCCACGTCCTGGCCATCGACTACGCCCTGCGCCCGGTCCTGAACTCCATGGGCGCCGCCCACATCGTGCAGGGCTGGTTCACCCTCGACAAGGACATCACCCCGCACGAGGACGGGACCTTGTCCGTCGCCGCGACCGCCCGCGATGCCCTCGCCCAGGTCGTCGACCAGTTCTCGGCCGCCCTCGGCCGCACTCCGGTCCTGGCCGCGGCGAGTTGAGCCGACGATGACCGCCCATGTGATCGCCGACGACGCGGAGGCCCTCGCGGTCGCGGCGGCCCTGGCCGACGAGTTCCGTGCCGGAGCCTCCGAGCGGGACGCCGAACGCAGGCTGCCACGCGCGGAGTTGGACCGGCTCTCCGCGTCCGGCCTGCTCGCTGTCACGGTCCCCGCCGAGCACGGGGGCGCGGACGTCGGCGCGCCCACCCTCGCCGAGATCTTCCGGCTGCTCGCGACCGCCGACGGAAGCCTCGCGCAGATCCCGCAGAGCCACTTCGCCTACGTCAATGTGATCCGCCGACAGGGAACCGAGGAGCAGCGGAAGTTCTTCTTCGCCGAACTCCTCGCCGGGCGGCGCTTCGGCAACGCCCAGTCCGAGGCGGGCACCAAGCACGTCCAGGACATCCGCACCCGCCTGACGCTGCAGCCGGACGGCTCGTACGTCCTCGACGGCGTCAAGCACTACTCCACCGGCGCCCTGTTCGCCGACTGGATCCCGGTGCTGGCCCGCGCGGAGGAGGACAAGCTCCACGTGGCGTACGTGCCGTCCGACGCGCCGGGCGTCACGGTGGTCGACGACTGGGACGGCCTCGGCCAGCGGACGACCGCCAGCGGCACCGTCCGCCTGGCGGGCGTGCCGGTCCCGGCCGACCGGGTCCTGCCGCACCACCTCACCTTCGAGGGCCCGCAACTCCACGGCGCCGTAGCGCAGTTGCTGCACGCCGCCATCGACGCCGGGATAGCCGGGGGAGCGCTGACGGAGGCGGCGGAGTTCGTCCGGACGAAGAGCAGGCCGTGGTTCGAGAGCGGCGCCGAGACGGCCGCCGAGGACCCGCTGCTGATCCAGCGGTTCGGCGAACTCTCCCTCCAAGTGCGCGCGGCCGAAGCGCTGTTGCGGGAAGCGGGACGCGTCGTGCAGGCGGCGCAGGCCGAGCTCACCGACGACTCGGCGGCCGAGGCGTCCATCGCCGTGGCCGCCGCCAAGGTGCAGGCAGCGCAGGCCGCCGTGGAGGTCGGGAGCGCGCTGTTCGAGGTGGCCGGCACCCGCTCCGCCCTCAACTCCCTCAACCTCCACCGGCATTGGCGCGACGCCCGCACCCACACCCTGCACGACCCGACCCGCTGGAAGATCCAGCACATCGGCCGGTACGTACTCAACGGCACCCGGCCACCCCGGCACGGACTGCTCTAGGCCTGTCCGGTGACCTGATCCGCCCGACAGGCATCAGCCCCACGAACGGAGACCCCCACGTGTCCCTCACCTTCCACTGGTTCCTGCCCACCAACGGCGACAGCCGGCATGTCGTCGGCGGCGGCCACGGCACCCCGGCCACCGTCTCCGGACGGGACCGGCCGCCGACGGTGGCCTACCTGAGCCAGATCGCCCGGGCCGCCGAGGACCTCGGCTTCGTCGGCGCGCTCACGCCGACCGGCGCCTGGTGCGAGGACGCGTGGCTGACGACCGCGATGGTCAGCCAGAACACCGAGCGCCTGAAGTTCCTGGTCGCTTTCCGACCCGGCTTCGTCTCGCCCACGCTGGCCGCGCAGATGGCGTCCACCTTCCAGCGCCAGTCCGGCGGACGGCTCCTGCTCAACGTCGTCACCGGCGGCGAGAGCCATGAGCAGCGGGCCTACGGCGACTTCCTCGACAAGGACGGCCGCTATCGCCGTACCGACGAATTCCTGGAAGTCGTACGGGGGTTGTGGGACGGCAAGACGGTCGACCTGAAGGGCGAGCACCTGCGGGTCGAGGACGCGAAGCTGGCCCGGTTGCCCGACCCGGTCCCCGAGGTGTACTTCGGCGGCTCGTCGCCCATCGCCGGCGAGGTCGCGGCCAAGCACGTGGACGTGTACCTCACCTGGGGCGAGCCGCCCGCCCAGGTCGCGGAGAAGATCGCGTGGGTGCGCGGGCTGGCGGCGCGGCAGGGCCGCACCCTGCGCTTCGGCATCCGGCTGCACGTCATCACCCGCGACACCTCGGAACAGGCGTGGGCCGAGGCGAACCGGCTCCTCGACGGCTTCGACCCGGAGACCGTGAAGTCCGTGCAGGCCGGGCTCGCCCGCAGCGAGTCCGAGGGACAGCGGCGCATGCTCGCCCTGCACGGCGGCGGCAACCGGGACGGCCTGGAGATCCACCCCAACCTCTGGGCCGGCATCGGCCTGGTGCGCGGCGGCGCGGGCACCGCCCTGGTCGGCAGCCACGACGAGGTCGCCGAGCGGATCAAGGAGTACCACGCCCTCGGCATCGACGAGTTCGTCCTCTCCGGCTACCCGCACCTGGAGGAGGCCTACTGGTTCGGTGAGGGAGTGCTCCCGCGGCTGGCCGCGCAGGGTTTGTGGCAGCACCCGGCCGGGAAGGCGATCACCTCTTCGGCACAGGTGCCGTTCGCGAGTTGAAGCCGTCAGGCTGACGGAGAGGAGCGAGTCCGTGGGTGAGTGGCAGCTGACCAGGAGCTACCGCAGCACGTCCGGGGAGGTCCGCTGGGACCGCCTCGGTGAACCCGGTCGCCCGCCGGTCGTCCTCAACCACGGCACGCCGTTCTCCTCGTACGTGTGGCGTGCCGTGGCCCGCGCGCTCGCCCGCCGCCACCAGGTGTTCGTGTGGGACATGCCCGGCTACGGGACCTCGCGGATGTCCGCGGGCCAGGACGTCTCCCTGGCCGCCCAGGGGAGGGTCTTCACCGAACTCCTGGCGCACTGGGAACTGGACCAACCCCGGGTGGTGGCCCACGACTTCGGCGGCGCGGTGGCGCTGCGCGCCCATCTGCTGCACGGCGCCCGCTACCACGCGCTCGCGTTGGTCGACCCGGTGGCGCTGGCCCCCTGGGGCTCGCCCTTCTTTCGCCTCGTCGGCAAGTCCTCGGACGTCTTCGAGCAACTCCCGCCCGCCCTGCACCGGGCCCTGGTCCGCGAGTACGTCACCTCGGCCAGCAGCCCCGGCCTGCACCCCGCGGTCCTCGACCGGCTCGTCCAGCCCTGGCTCGGCGACGAGGGACAGGCCGCCTTCTACCGTCAGATCGCCCAGGCGGACCAGGCCTACACCGACGAGATCGAGGACCGGTACGGAGAGATCGCGATCCCGACCCTGATCTGCTGGGGCGAGGACGACACCTGGATCCCCGTCACCAAGGGCCACGAACTCGCCGCCCGCATCCCCGGCGCCCGTCTCGAACTCATCCCCGGCGCCGGCCACCTCGTACAGGAAGACGCACCGGCACAACTGACCGCCGCCCTGCTCGATTTCCTGAATTAGGGCCTGCCCAGCGCGTCCAGATGCGCCCGCCGCACGACCGACGTCTGGCCCTGGATCAGCAGGAACATCCCCTCGCGGGCCAGCCGTTGGGCCGGGTTGCGCAGGTCCATGGTGCGGCCGCCGCCGGACACGACCGCCGCTGTCGTGGCCGCCCGCATCAGGTCGTACGCGCGTGTCCGCAGGGCGAGCCGCTCCTCGACGTGCTCGTGCGCGACGGGGTGGTCGGCCAGCGCGTAGGCCTCCCGGCGGACCTCGTCGACGCCCCCGCGCAGCGCCTCGGCCGTCTCCGGCTCGCCGCTCTCCGCCACGATCCGCAGCGCGGCGTACGCCAGCCCGAAGACGGCCGGGGAGGCGTTGGTGCTGCGCGGGATGTCGAGGAGGGCGAACTTCTCCTGCGGGGTGCGCAGCAGCACGGACGACTCCGGCAGCCACAGCCCGTCCAGCTCCAGGGAGACCGTACGGGCAGCCGTCAGCGCGGCCAGCCGCATCGGCGCCGAGGGCCGCAGCCCCGGCTGCTCGCGGGCGTCGGCGAACGCGAACACGATCTCGTCCGCGTCGGTGATCCCCGCCAGCAGCATGACATCGTTCAGCCCCCAGCCCGTGTACCAGGGCACGGTCCCGTCGAACCGCCAGCCGTCGCGCTCCGCCGTGGCCCGTACGACGACGCGCGGGAAGGCCCGGACATGGGCGTACGCGATCCCGGCCAGCAGCTCGCCGGTCGCGAGCGGCCGCAACAGGCTTTCGCGCAGCGGGAGTTCGGACTTCGCCAGCATCCGAACCGGCGTGTGGTGCTGGGTCTGCACGAACCAGGTCGAGCAGCACGCCCCGGCCAGGATCTCCTGGACCTCCCGCGCCACGGAGTCGGGGGCGCCGGCCCCGCCGTACGCCTCCGGCGCGCTCACCCCGAGCAGGCCCGAGCGCCGGATCGCGTCGAGGTGGCTCGCGGGCACCTCCGCCTGATCGACTCGCTCCGCGTTCGGGACGAGGAGGGTGTCGGCGAGCTGCCGGGCGCGGGCGATCAGTGGCGAGGTGGTCATGGGAAGGATTCTCCCGATCTCGTCGTGCGCGGTGTCGATCCGGGGGTGTGCCGTTCGTGTAGGAGGTGAGAGAAGGACACGACGCCAAGGAGGACGTCATGCAGTACTACCTGCTCAGTGTGATCACCCCGACCGACGGGACGCCGCCCGGGCCCGAGGCCATGGCGGAGATCGTCCGCAACCTCGACACCTTCCACGACGAGCTGCGCGCGGCGGACGCCTGGGTCTTCGCGGGCGGGCTGCACGGCCCCGAGACGGCCACCGTGCTGCGCCCGAGCGACGGCGACGTCCTGATCACCGACGGGCCGTACGCCGAGGGCAAGGAGTACCTCGGCGGCATCTGCCTGATCAAGGCCCCCGACCTGGACGCGGCCCTGGAGTGGGGCAGGAAGGCGACCTGGGCCACCACGCTGCCCATCGAGGTGCGCCCGTTCATGCACCAGGCGGAGGAGTGACAGGGCAGCCCGTCGACGTCGAGGCCGTCTTCCGCGCGGAGTACGGCCGCGCCGTCGCCGTCCTCGTCCGCTTCCTCGGCGACATCGACCTCGCCGAGGAAGCGGTCCAGGACGCCTTCACCACGGCCGTACGGCGCTGGCCGGAGACCGGCGTACCGCCGAGCCCGGCCGGCTGGATCATCACCACCGCCCGCAACCGGGCGATCGACCGGCTGCGCCGCGAGTCCTCACGCGAGGCCCGGCACGCCGAGGCCGCTCTGCTGCACACCCCCGACGCACCGGCCGAGGAGGGCCCCGTGCGCGACGACCGGCTCCGTCTGATCTTCACCTGCTGCCACCCCGCGCTCGCCCCTCAGGCCCAGGTCGCCCTGACCCTGCGCCTCCTCGGCGGACTCACCACACCCCAGATCGCCCGCGCCTTCCTGGTGCCCGAGCCGACCATGGCCCAGCGCCTGGTCCGCGCCAAGGCGAAGATCCGCGACGCCCGCATCCCGTACCGGGTGCCCCGTGACGCCGACCTCCCGGACCGGCTCAAAGGGGTCCTCGCGGTCATCTACCTGATCTTCAACGAGGGCTCGGCCGACCTGTGCGCGGAGGCGATCCGCCTCGGCCGGCTGCTGACCGAGCTGATGCCGGACGAGCCCGAGGCCACGGGCCTGCTCGCGCTGATGCTGCTGGTCGAGTCCCGCAGGGCGGCCCGGGAGGACGCCGACGGGGTCCTCGTCCCGCTGCCCGAGCAGGACCGCGACCGCTGGGACCGCGCGCTCGTGGCCGAGGGGCATGCTCTCGTACGACGGTGTCTGCGCCGCAACCAGCCGGGGCCGTACCAGATCCAGGCCGCCATCCAGGCCGTCCACAGCGACGCGCCGCCCACCGACTGGGGGCAGATCCTCCAGCTGTACGACCAGCTGATGGCGCTGGCCCCCAGCCCGGTCGTGGCGTTGAACCGGGCGGTCGCCGTGGCCGAGGTCGAGGGCCCGGAACCGGCCCTCGACCTCGTCGACGCCCTCGACCTCGACCGCTACCACGTCCTGCACGCCGTCCGTGCGGACCTGCTGCGCCGGCTGGGCCGGGACGTGGAGGCCCGACAGGAGTACGAGGCTGCCGTCGCCTTGAGCGGCAGTCCGGCCGAGCGCGCCTATCTGGAGCGCTTCACACGCTGAGCCCGCCTGCATGGAGTGCTCACACGCTGAGCCGCCTACATGGAGTGCGCCACACGCCTAGCGCGCCTGCATGGAGTGCCTCACACGCTGAGCGCCTCCCGCACCGCCCCCTCCGACTCCTTGCCGCCCTCGCCGGAGGAGGTCACCCGGCCCGCCTCCAGGACGTAGTAGCGCTCGGCGGCCCGCATCGCGAAGCCGACGTGCTGCTCGACCAGCAGCACCGACAGCCCGCCCCGGGCCGCGAGGGCGAGGATCGTCTCCTCGATCTCGGCGACCACCGACGGCTGGATGCCCTCGGTCGGCTCGTCGAGGAGCAGGATCCGAGGCTCCGTCACCAGGGCGCGGGCGATGGCGAGTTGCTGCCGCTGGCCGCCCGAGAGCAGCCCGGCGCGACGGTTCGACAGCGTCCTGAGGGCGGGGAAGAGGTCCAGCGCCTCCGCCACCGCCGCCCTGCCGCGTTTGCGGCCGTCGGCGACGAGTTGGAGGTTCTCGGCGGTGGTGAGGTGCGGGAACGACTGCTGGCCCTGCGGGACGTACGCCATCCCGCGCGCGACCCGCTCGTGCGGCTTGCGGCGGGTGATGTCCTCGCCGTCCAGCCGGATCGTCCCGCCGACCGGCGTGAGCAGGCCCACGGCCGCACGCAGCAGCGTGCTCTTGCCCGCGCCGTTGTGGCCCAGCACGGCCGCCACGCCGTCCTTCGGGACGGTCACGGACACTCCGTGCAGGACCGTGCTGCGGTGGTAGCCGACCCGGACGTCGTCGATCTCGAGCATCACGCCTCCTGAACCACGGCGGTGTCCTCCACGTGCCCGAGGTACACCTCCTGCACCTTCGGGTCCGCCTGCACCTGCGCCACCGTCCCCTCGCTGAGCACCTTGCCGGCGTGCAGCACGCTGACGCTGCGCGCGAAGGACCGCATGAAGTCCATGTCGTGCTCGATGACGACGACCGTGCGCTCCTCGCTGATGCGCTGCAACAGCTCGCCGGTCGCCTGCCGTTCGTCGTGGCTCATGCCGGCCACCGGCTCGTCGAGCAGCAGCAGCTTCACGTCCTGCACCAGCAGCATGCCGATCTCCAGCCACTGCTTCTGCCCGTGGGCGAGGGTGCCGGCGGGGGAGTCGGCGAGCTCGGTGAGGCCGACCGTCTCCATGGCCCGCGCGACCGCTTCCGGGACGTCCTTGCGGCGTCGCAGCATGGTCCACATGCTCCGGCCCGCGCCCGCCGCGATGTCCAGGTTCTGAAGGACCGTCAACTCCTCGAAGACGGTGGCGGTCTGGAAGGTCCGACCGATGCCGGACCGGGCGATCCGGTGCACGGGCCGCCCGAGCAGTTCCGCGCCGCCGAACTTGGCCGAGCCCTCCGCCTTCACCAGCCCGGTGACCGCGTCGACGAGGGTCGTCTTGCCCGCGCCGTTGGGCCCGATCAGGAACCGCAGATCGCCCGGGGCGACGTCGAGGTCCACCCCGTCGACGGCGGTGAACCCGTCGAAGGTCACCCGCAGCCCGCGTATCTCCAACTCGCTCATGCTGCTTCTCCCAACGGGACGGCCGCCGTCTTCTTCGCCGGGGATGCCTTGCGCCGGCGTACGAGCACCGCCAGCGAGGCCAGCCCGCCCGGCAGGAAGGCCAGCGCCACGATGAACAGCAGCCCCTGGAAGTACGTCCAGGCGGCGGGGAACTCCTCCGACAGCGCGGTCTTGGCCCAGGCGACCGCGACCGCGCCGAGCACCGCGCCGACCAGGCTGGCCCGGCCGCCCACCGCGGCGCCGATGACGAACTCGATGGACGGGACGATGCCGATCAGCGCGGGCGAGATGATGCCGACCGCCGGCACGAACAGCGCGCCCGCCAGCCCCGCCATGCCGGCGGCGACGACGTACGCGACGAGCTTGACGTTCGCCGGGTCGTACCCGAGGAAGCGCACCCGCTCCTCCGAGTCCCGTACGGCCACCAGGAGTTCGCCGTACCGGCTGTTGATCAGCTGCCGGGCGATCGCCATGAGCAGCAGCAGGGCGGCGGCGATGACGAAGTACACCAACCGCTGGTTGACCGGGTCGTCGAGGGAGTACCCGAAGAAGCCCTGGATGTCGGTGAGTCCGTTGGTGCCGCCGGTCGTGGCCTGCTGGCCGACCAGCCAGATGGCCAGCGCGGCGGCGAGGGCCTGGCTGAGGATCGCGAAGTACGCGCCCTTGACCCGGCGCCGGAAGATGAACAGCCCGAGCAGCGCGGCCACCGCCATCGGCAGCAGCACGGTCGCCGCCAGCGCGAAGGCCGGGTTCTCGAACGGCTTCCACCACCAAGGGAGTTCGGTGGCGGTGCCGTACAGCTGCATGAAGTCGGGCAGGTTGCCTGGCCCGGCGTCGGCGATCTTCAGATGCATCGCCATGGCGTAGCCGCCGAGCCCGAAGAACACGCCCTGACCCAGCGTCAGCAGTCCGCCGCGGCCCCAGGCCAGACAGATGCCGACGGCGACCATGGCCGTGCACAGGTACTTGGCGAGCAGTCCGAGCCGGAAGTCCGACAGGGCGAGCGGGGCGATCGCGAAGAGGACGACCGCGGCACCGGCGAACCCCGCCCACGCACGTGCCGAGCGGCCTGTGAGGACGTTCATACGAGACTCCTCGTGCGCAGCGTGTACAGCCCCTGGGGCCGCCACTGGAGGAACGCGACGATCGCGACGAGCACCAGCACCTTGGCGACGCTGACGGTCGTGGAGTACTCCAGGACCGACTGGAGCACGCCCAGCACGAACGCCACGATGACCGTGCCCTTGAGCTGTCCGATGCCGCCGACCACGATCACCAGGAAGGCGTCGATGATGACGTTGGTGCCCATCGTCGGCCCGATCGGCCCGACCAGCGTCAGCGCGACCCCGGCGACGCCCGCGAGCCCGGAGCCGAGGAAGAACGCCGTCCGGTCCACGGTGGAGGTCGAGATGCCGGACACCTCGGCGAGGTCCCGGTTCTGCACCACGGCCCGGATGCGCCTGCCCAGCGGCGTGAGCCGCAGGGTCAGCGACAGCGCGACGACCGCCGCGACCGCCAGCCCCAGGATGAACAGCCGGCTGTTGGCGAAGGTGAGCGGGTCGTCGCCGCCGATGACCGTGATGTTGCCGGTCAGCCAGTCGGGCGCGCGGGTCTGCACATTCGGGGCGCCGAAAATGTCCCGGGCGAGTTGCTGGAGCATCAATGAGACGCCCCAGGTGACGAGAAGGGTGTCGAGTGGCCGCAGATACAGGCGGCGAATCAGCAGCCATTCCAGCAACGCGCCGAGCGCGCCCGAGACGAGAAATGCGACGGGCAGAGCGACCAGCAGCGAAATTCCCGCACTCGAAATGGACTTCTGCAGGACGTACGTCGTGTAGGCGCCCGCCATGATGAACTCGCCGTGGGCCATGTTGATGACGTTCATCTGGCCGAAGGTGAGCGAGAGGCCGAGCGCGATGAGCAGCAGGACGGCACCGATGCTGATGCCGGTGAAGGTCTGACCGAGGATCACGGTCATGAGGCGGCTCCGGGGGACGGCCGCCGCGGGGCCCCTGAGGACCCCGCGGGGGATGACGGTCGGTCAGGACAGGCCGGAGGCCCAGGAGTAGCCCTTGAGGAACGGGTCCGGCTTGACGGGCTTGCCGGAGTTCCAGACCTCCTTGATCTGGCCGTCGGTCCCGATCTCGCCGATGCGGGCGGTCTTGTAGACGTGCTGCGTGGCGCCGTCGACGGTGACCTTGCCCTCGGGGGCGTCGAAGGTGATGCCGTCGGAGGCGGCCTTCACCTTCTCCGGGTCGAAGGACTTCGCCTTCTCGACCATGGCCTTCCACAGGTAGACCGAGGTGTAGGCGGCCTCCATCGGGTCACTGGTCGGCTTGTCCTGGCCGTACTTGGCCTTGTACGCCTTCACGAACTTCGCGTTCGCCGCGCCCGTGGTGGTCTGGTAGTAGTTCCAGGCCGTCAACTGGCCCGCCAGGTACTGCGTGCCGATCGACTTGACCTCCTCCTCGGCGATCGACACCGAGACGACCGGCATCGACTTGGCGGTCAGACCGGCCGACTTGTACTCCTTGAAGAAGGCCACGTTGGAGTCGCCGTTGAGGGTGTTGAAGACGGCGTCCGCCTTCGACGCCTTCACCTTGTTGGCGATCGTGGAGAACTCCGTGGACCCCAGCGGCGCGTAGTCCTCGCCGAGGATCGTCATGCCGTTGGCCTTCGCGTACGCCTTGATCTCCTTGTTGGCGGTGCGCGGGAAGACGTAGTCGCTGCCGACCAGGTACAGCTTCTTGAGGCCCTTGCTCTTGAGGTAGTCGAGGGCCGGGACGATCTGCTGGTTGGTGGTGGCGCCGGTGTAGAAGATGTACGGCGACTGCTCCAACCCCTCGTACTGCACCGGGTAGAACAGCAGCGACTTGTTCTTCTCGAAGACGGGCTTGACGGCCTTGCGGCTGGCGGAGGTCCAGCAGCCGAAGGTGGCCGCGACCCCGTCCTCCTTGATGAGCTTCTGCGCCTTCTCGGCGAAGGTCGGCCAGTCGGAGGCGCCGTCCTCGCTGATCGGCTTGATCTTCTTGCCCAGCACGCCGCCGGAGGCGTTGATCTCGTCGATGGCGAGCTTCAGCGAGTCGCGGACGGTCACCTCGCTGATCGCCATCGTGCCGGACAGCGAGTTGAGCAGACCGACCTTGACGGTGTCACCGCTGACGTCGATCTTCGCCGCCTTGTCGGACGACGAGCCGGCCGCGTCGGTCTTGGCGCCACACGCGGACAGCGTCACGACCGCCGTGAGGGCGGCGCCGACGGCGAGGAAGCCACGGCGAGGAACACGGGAACTGCGGGAACCGCTGGACAAACCAACCCCCTAGGGTGAACGGCCTGCTGAAGTGCGGTCCACAGACTCAAGTCCCCCTGTTTCCAGGGTGTTTCGCTCGACTTTCCCGGAGGCAACAAAAAACGCCCCGGACAGCGTGTGATCTGCATTCGGAAACAGAAATCACAATTCGCCCGAGGCATTCTAATTACTTTCTGTGGGAAGTATCTTGGCGGCGCCGGGCGCCTGTCAAGGGCGGGTGCTGTGCAGATCGAGCTCCGTCAGGACATCGAAGTCCAGCCCGTCCGCGCGCGCCAGATAGATCCGCTGCCGCACATGCCGGTCCCGCAGATGCATCAGGCCGCGCGGACCCTCGTACGACACCGTCCCGGCCGCCGCCCCGATCGCCGTCACGTCGAGCGTCCCGGCCCGCTTGAGCAGCGCGGCGAGCAACAGCACGCCCTCGTAACAGGATTCGCCGAGACTGCCGAGCGCGGGCGCCTCGATGCCGTACCGGTCGGCGTACTGGCCGTGGAGGTCGAGGGTGTCCTGGTTGGCGAGCGAGGCGAAGAAGCCTGCGGTGCTGTAGAGGTCCTCGGTGGCCGAAGGGCCGCTCGCCATCAGCATGTTCTCGTCCATGAGCGTGCTGAGCCGCAGACAGCGCGCGGGCAACCCGTAGGCGGCGAACGCCCGGTTGAAGCGCACGGCGTCACTGCCGACCAGCAGCATCAGCACCCCGTCCGCGTCCGAGCGCTCGATGCGCCGCAGGACGGGCTCGAAGTCATGGGTGCCGAGCGGGAGATAGACCTCGCCGCCGATCACCCCGCCGGACTCGCGGGCGTACGCGTGCGCCGCCCGTGCCGTGCGCCGCGGCCACACATAGTCGTTGCCGACGACGAACCAGCGCCGCACCCCGCGCTCATGTGCCAACAGTCCCATCGCGGGACGCAGTTGGTCGCGCGGTGTCTCGCTCGTCAGGAACACCCCGGCGGTGTGCTCGCCGCCCTCGTACAGCGCGGTGTAGACGTACGGCACCCGATGGGCGATCCTCGGCGCCAGCGCCTGCCGCACCGAGGAGATGTGCCAGCCCGTGACCCCCTGCACGACCCCCAGGTCCACCAGCGCCTCGACATGGTCGGCGATCTCCCGCGGCGGGGCGCCCCCGTCGACGGGCAGCAGCTTCACCTCCCGCCCGAGGACCCCGCCCGCCCGGTTGACCTCCTCGGCCGCGAGCTGCGCGCACAACTCGCAGGTCGGCCCGAAGATCCCGGCGGGCCCCTGCAACGGGAAGACCAGGGCCACGCCGAGCACGGAGGCGTCGGCGGTGAACCAGTCGGGGGCGGGTGGACGAGGCCGGAACATGCCGTCATGATTTCGGGTCCGCCCGGTGAACTCCAGCCTGTCTCATACGATGTACGCACCCCGTGACCTAGGAGCGCGATGCCCCCCTCATCACCGCGTCAGCCACGCGACCTGGTGCAGCTTCTGACCCGGGCCGAGCGGCTGGCGGCGCGACGCCTCCAGGCGGTGCTGGACGAGGAGGGCTGCTCGCTCGACGCCTGGCGGGTGCTCGGGCTGCTCTCCGACGGGCAGGGGCACCACATGACGGCGATCGCCGAGGCCGCCTTCCTGCCGCCGCCGACGCTGACCAAGCTCGTGGACCACCTCGTCGACCAGAACCTCGTCCACCGCCGGGTGGACCCGCTGGACCGGCGGCGCATCCTCGCCCACCTCACCCCGCGCGGCCAGGAGTACTGGCGGCGCGTCGACCGCGCGGTCCGCGCCGACTGGCCCGCGCTGAGCGACGGGGACGAGGAGCTGCTGCGGGGGCTGCTGGAGCGGTTGGCGGGCACGCTCGACGCGACCAGCAGAGTGTGATCAACCCGTAGCGCAAAGTTATGTACGTGGTGAGGGAATGTATTTCGGTGTAGAAAAGGTTGGCATTTGCATCTAACCGTCGAGGCCGTGCCCAGCGGCCCGTGCAGCACCAGTGAGGCACCGTGAACCAGCAGCCGACCCCCGAGCAGCCCGCCGACGTCGTGGCCCGACTGCGCGCCGCCTTCCGCACCGGCCGCACCAAGCCCCTCGCCTGGCGCACCACGCAGCTGCGCCGGCTCCGCGAACTGCTCACGGAACGCGGCGCGGAGCTCGCCGCCGCCCTCCACGCCGACCTGGGCAAGAGCTCCACCGAGGCCTACCGCACCGAGATCGACTTCACGATCCGCGAGATCGACCACACCCTCGACCACCTCGAGGAGTGGCTGCGCCCCGAGTCCGCGCCGGTCCCCGCGCACCTCGGCACCGACGCGACCGCCTGGACGCAGTACGACCCGCTCGGCGTCGTCCTCGTCATCGCGCCCTGGAACTACCCCGCCCAGCTGCTGCTCGCGCCGGTCGTGGGCGCCCTGGCCGCGGGCAACGCCGTGGTCGTGAAGCCGAGCGAGCTGGCCCCCGCGACGTCGGCCGCGCTGGCCCGGCTGCTGCCCGAGTACCTCGACACCGAGACGTTCGCGGTCGTCGAGGGCGGTGTCCCGGAGACGACGGCGCTGCTGGCGGAGCGGTTCGACCACATCTTCTACACCGGTAACGGCACCGTCGGCCGCATCGTCATGCGCGCCGCCGCCGAGCACCTCACCCCGGTCACCCTCGAACTCGGCGGCAAGTCCCCGGCGTTCGTCGCCCCCGACGCGGACCTCGCCGTCGTCGCCGACCGTCTCGCCCGCGGCAAGTTCCTCAACGCCGGCCAGACCTGCGTGGCCCCCGACTACGTCCTGACCGACCCGGAGACGGCGGCGGCCCTGGAGCCCCTGCTGGCGAAGGCGGTCGAGGCGGTGTACGGCACCGACGCGGCCGCCTCCGGCGAGTACGGCCGGATCGTCAACGAACGCCACTTCGACCGGCTCAGCGGGCTGCTCGACTCGGGCCGCGTGGTCGTGGGCGGCGACACCGACCGCGCCCAGAAGTACATCGCCCCGACCGTCCTCGCGGACGTCGACCCCGCGTCGCCCGTCATGCAGGAGGAGATCTTCGGCCCGATCCTCCCGATCGTCACCGTGCCGGACCTCGACCAGGCGATCGACTTCATCAACGACCGCGACAAGCCGCTCGCCCTGTACGTCTTCGCCGAGTCCGAGGACACCCGCGCCCGCCTCGCCGCGGAAACCTCCTCCGGCGGCCTCGGCTACGGCCTCCCCCTCGCCCACCTCACCGTCTCCGACCTCCCCTTCGGCGGCGTCGGCGAGAGCGGCATGGGCAACTACCACGGCCGCTACTCGATCGAGACGTTCAGCCACCGCAAGGCGATCCTGAACAAGCCGTTGGGCTGAGGCCGGGACGCCCTGAAAGCCCGACAGGCCAATGACTCGCTGCCAACCCGTGACCCGACCAGCCTTCGAGCCGGGCCGGCCTCAGCCCGGCTAGGCTCACCCCGGTCGGGTAGCAGCCTGTGTCGGCCTCACCCTGGCTCGGCTCACCCTGACCGGGCCGAGATCCAGTCGTCGGTGTGGCGGTGGCGGTCCAGGCCGACGGCCGAGAACTCGTCCTCCCCGAGGCTTCGGCGCGCGCCGAGGCGGCGTAGGGCCTGAGAGACCGGGCTGACGGTGCGAAGTCCGCGCCGGGTGGCCTTTCCCAGCGGCCCGAGAGCCAGGGTCCCGCCGTCCCAGGCGGCGGCACGCTGCCCGCCGACGCCCCCGAAATACTCGGCCTCGACGTAGGCGATGGGCCCGGCCGCGGACCACTGGGCGAGCAGCCCCCTCGAAGCCGCCGGGGAGCTTCCAGAACCCGAGGGGACCCGCGGGGCTGCCGTCCGTGACCGCGTCGAAGAGCTCATCGGTCATCGGCAGCAGCGACAGGCCCTGGAGCAGAGGTACCGCGTGCGCGCCGGGGATGTCCCGCGCCGCCGCCCGCAGCAGCCCGTCTCCCGCGACCGCGGCCTGCAACTCGTACCCCATCCGAAGCCTCCGCCGCCCCTGTCCGATCGAAGGACTCATCATCCCGCGGGCGTCTACCGGACCGGACCGCTCCCACCGGCCGCATCGCGCACGCCGGCTCGGAGTGTCGTCGTCACCGGGCACGCCGCCGTCGTCAGCGACCGGCCCGCACACACCAACGCCTGTCCCGCTCCGGCCCGCTCACCTGCGCCTCCACCCCCGGGAGGCCTTCGCCCGCATCGAGTACGACCTGGTCACCGGACGCGCTCTCGTCGGCGGACACAGCAGGTACGGCAACCCACGCGCCTCCCCACCGGGCCCCATCTACCCCCTTCATGTAGCCCGGTCGGCCCTGTCGGGTACCCGGCGCGGCGGGTCAGGGTGGATCTGGGCACCGCCACTCGCACGCGCCCACCGAACCCCGACGCCCGCCGTACCCCGACACCGACCGGAAGGGGAACCCATGTCCGCCGCCACCCAGCGACAGCCCGGCGTACTCACGGACGAGGAGCTGACCTCCCTGGACGCCCACTGGCGCGCGGCGAACTACCTCGCCGTCGGCCAGATCTACCTCATGGCCAACCCCCTGCTGACCGAGCCGCTGCGCCCGGAGCACGTCAAGCCGCGGCTCCTCGGCCACTGGGGCACCTCGCCCGGCCTCAACCTCGTCCACACCCACCTCAACCGGGTGATCAAGGCCCGTGACCTGGACGCCCTGTGCGTCTGGGGCCCCGGACACGGCGGCCCCGCCGTCCTCGCCAACGCCTGGCTGGAGGGCTCGTACAGCGAGACGTACCCGGACGTCACCCGGGACGCGCAGGGCATGGCCCGGCTGTTCAAACAGTTCTCGTTCCCCGGCGGCGTCCCCAGCCACGTCGCCCCCGAGACCCCCGGCTCGATCCACGAGGGCGGCGAACTCGGCTACTCCCTCTCGCACGCCTACGGCGCCGCACTCGACAACCCCGGCCTCCTCGTCGCCTGCGTCATCGGCGACGGCGAGGCCGAGACCGGCCCGCTGGCCGCGTCCTGGCACTCCAACAAGTTCCTCGACCCCGTCCACGACGGCGCCGTCCTCCCGATCCTCCACCTCAACGGCTACAAGATCGCCAACCCGACCGTCCTCGCCCGCATCCCCGAGGACGAACTCGACGCCCTGCTCAGGGGATACGGCCACGACCCGCTCCACGTCACCGGCGACGACCCGGCCACCGTCCACCGCGCCATGGCCGAGGCCCTCGACACCGCCCTCGACCGCATCGCCGCGATCCAGCACGCCGCCCGCGAGCAGGACGCCGGCGAACGCCCCCGCTGGCCGGTGATCGTGCTGCGCACCCCGAAGGGCTGGACCGGCCCCGCCGAGGTCGACGGCCTGCCCGTCGCCGGCACCTGGCGTGCCCACCAGGTCCCGCTGTCCGCCGTACGCGACAACCCCGACCACCTACGGCAGTTGGAGGCCTGGCTGCGCTCCTACCGGCCCGAGGAACTCTTCGACGAGCAGGGCCGCCCGCGCCCCCACCTCCTCACCCACGTCCCCGACGGACCGCACCGGCTCGGCGCCACCCCGCACGCCAACGGAGGCCTCCTCCTGCGGTCGTTGCCCCTGCCGCCACTGGAGCGGTTCGCCGTCCCCGTCGACAAGCCCGGCGCCACCCTCCACGAACCCACCCGCGTCCTGGGCGACTTGCTCGAACACGTCATGCGGGCCACCGCCGACCACCGCGACTTCCGCCTCGTCGGCCCCGACGAGACCGCCTCCAACCGCCTCCAGGCCGTCTACTCCGCCAGCGGCAAGGCATGGCAGGCCGACACCTACGAGGTCGACGAACACCTCGACCGGCACGGCCGGGTGATGGAGATCCTCTCCGAACACACCTGCCAGGGCTGGCTGGAGGGCTACCTCCTCACCGGCCGCCACGGCCTGTTCTCCTGCTACGAGGCCTTCGTCCACATCGTCGACTCGATGGTCAACCAGCACATCAAGTGGCTGCGCACCACCCGCCGGCTGCCCTGGCGTGCCCCCATCGCCTCCCTCAACTACCTGCTCACCTCGCACGTCTGGCGCCAGGACCACAACGGCTTCTCCCACCAGGACCCCGGTTTCGTCGACCACATCCTCAACAAGAGCCCGGAGGTGGTACGGGTCTACCTCCCGCCGGACGCCAACACCCTGCTGTCCGTCGCCGACCACGTGCTGCGCAGTCGCGACTACGTGAACGTCGTCGTCGCCGGCAAACAGCCCTGCTACGACTGGCTGTCCATGGACCAGGCCCGCCTCCACTGCGCCCGCGGACTCGGCGCCTGGGACTGGGCGGGCACCGAGGACGGCACACGCGAACCCGACGTGGTGCTGGCCTGCGCGGGCGACGTCCCCACCCTGGAAGTGCTGGCCGCGGCCCAGTTGCTCCGCCGCCACATCCCCGACCTCGCCGTGCGCGTCGTCAACGTCGTCGACATCGCCCGCCTGCTGCCGAGCGAGGAACACCCGCACGGGATGAGCGACTTCGAGTACGACGGCCTCTTCACCCCGGACAAGCCGGTGATCTTCGCCTACCACGGCTACCCCTGGCTGATCCACCGCCTCGCCTACCGCCGCACCGGCCACGCCCATCTGCACGTCCGCGGCTACAAGGAGAACGGCACCACGACCACCCCCTTCGACATGGTCGTCCGCAACGACCTCGACCGCTACCGCCTCGTCATGGACGTCATCGACCGCGTCCCCGGCCTCGCCGTCCGCGCCACCGCCGTACGCCAGGAGATGGAGGACACCCGGCTGCGCCACCACGACTGGATCCGCGAGCACGGCACGGACCTGCCGGAGGTGGCGGACTGGTCCTGGGACGGCTGAACTATGGCGACGGCTGAACCATGAGTCCGTAAAGGGTTCGTCCACCACCGAACCCTGTGTGACACTCCGCTGATGACCTCCGAAACGATCACCGCGGACGCCGCGGGAACCTGGAAACTCGGCGACCTGCCCGTCAACCGCCTCGGCTACGGCGCGATGCGGGTGACGGGCAGCGCCGCCTTCCATCACGGGACACCGAGCGACCGGCGCCAGGCGATCACCGTGCTGCGCAGGGCGATCGAACTCGGCGTCAACCACATCGACACCGCCGCCTTCTACTTCTCCGCCCTGCGCTCCGCCAACGAACTGATCAACACCGCGCTCGCGCCGTATGCCGACGATCTCGTCATCGCCACCAAGGTCGGCCCCTTCCGTGACTGGACGGGGGAGTGGGGCACCTTCACCCGCCCCGAGGACCTGCGTGGCCATGTCGAGGAGAACCTACGGCAGTTGGGCCGCGACCACCTCGACCTGGTCTACCTGCGGCGCATGCGGCAGGACTCGATCGCCGAGCACTTCGGCGCCCTGGCCGACCTGCGCGAGGCCGGCTTGATCCGCCACCTCGGCCTCTCCGCCGTCAAACCCCACCATCTCGCCGAGGCCCAGGCCATCGCCCCTGTGGTCAGCGTCCAGAACCGCTACGCCCTGGACCACCCCGACGAACTGCTCGGCATCTGCGGCGAACAGGGCATCGCCTACGTCCCGTTCTACGCGGTGGCCGGGAACGCCGGCGAACACGGCGCCACCGCGGACCACGACGCCGAAGTGCTGGCCATCGCCCAGGCGCACGGCGCCAGCCCCGCCCAGATCCGTATCGCCTGGACCCTGCACCAGGGCCCGCACCTGCTCGCCATCCCCGGCACCGGCAACCCCGACCACCTGACCGAGAACGTGGCGGCGGGCGCCATCCGCCTCACCGAGAACGAACTGGCCCGCCTCAACTCCCTGCACGCACCGCAAGACTGAGCAGCCCAGCCGCTCATACGGAAAGCCCGCCCACACCGTCCTGCTCACAGCACGGCAGTTGCGGTAGACGGGCGCGACGGCGAAGAGCCGATCTGTGGGGACCGTCGCCGGTTCGAGCAGGGAGAAGACATGAACACACTCCGCCGCGTCACTGGCATGACGACGGCCGCCCTCGTCCTCGGGGCAGGGCTCCTGGCCGGTTCCTCCGGTACGGCTCAGGCGGCACCGGAGGACTGCACCGCGGGGGCCAACGGTTTCACCGACATCCCCGACAGCCTCAGCGGCCGCGGGGTGGGAGGGGCCGGAGCGATGGTGCTCAGCAATCCCCACGCCGTCGCCTCGTACGCGATGGAGAGCGGCACCGTCGGCGGCAGGCAAATGGGATGGGGCGTGCTGACCACCGGAAGCCCCAGCAACTGGGGGCCCGGCGTCAGGGCCGCCGTCTGGATGTACGTCACCAACGACAACAAGATCTCGACGATCACGTGCGGCGCCTTCGAGGTGAAGTCGGCCGGTATCCGGATCACCACCCCGGCCTACCCCACCAGCAGCTCGGCTAGCCATGCCTTCCAGGTCTGCGCCCTGCTGTGGAGCCCGTCGGAAAACCCCGACGCTGCCTCCTGCACTTCCTGGTGGTAGGGCGCCCATAGGCGCCCATAGGCACCCATAGGAAACGGCCTGTTCGGTAGCCGCGCCGCCCGCCACGGCTACCGAACAGGCCGTATGCCTCACACGAGCCAGATGCCGTCCCGCATCAGATACCGGCCCCGCATCTCGTGCTCGCCGTCCCGTGCCTGCACCGTGTGCGGAAGCATCCGGAACCAGACGTACGGCAGACTGTCCGCGCGCGGGTCCCAGCCGGTCTTCGCGAGGAATCCCTCCGCGGCGGCCGAGGGCACGGTGTCCGACGCGAACATCTCCACCTCGCCGTCGACGATCACGACGTCCTGGGTGTCCCCGAGCGCCAGCCGTGCCCGCCCGGCGTCCCGCAGATTGCGGCCGGTCGGCGTCGACAGACGCGTCGCCAGCCACAGGGCCTCGCCGTCCCAGCGGAACCAGAGGGGGACCAGACAGGGCACCCCGGCGGCGTCCGCCGTGGCCACCCAGACGTCCATCTCCCGCTCCAGCCGGGCGAGGGCGTCCTGCTTGCGCTGTGCGGGGTCGCGGGGCTGCTTGTCGATCTTCATTCCGGGACGCTATCCGGCCGACGGGCGCCGTCGCATCGGGCCACGGACCTAAGACCCGCGGAAGGTGACTGGCGCGCGGAGAGTTTTACGTATAACCTCTCCGGCTAACCCCGCGCCCCGAAAGGCCCCGATGAGACGCATCGCCCTGGTCACCCTCGTCGTCGACGACTACGACGAGGCGATCCGCTTCTACACCGAGGCCCTCGGCTTCCGGCTCGTCGAGGACGTCCCGCGGCCCGACGGCTCCCGCTGGGTCGTCGTGGCGCCCGGCGCGGACGCGGGCGGCACCGGCCTGCTGCTGGCCCGCGCCAAGGGCGACGCCCAGCGCGCCCGCGTCGGCGACCAGACCGGTGGGCGCGTCGGACTCTTCCTGCACACCGACGACTTCGCCCGCGACCACGCCCGGATGCTGGCCGCCGGCGTGACCTTCCTGGAAGAGCCCCGCCACGAGCCCTACGGCTCGGTCGCCGTCTTCCAGGACCTGTACGGCAATCGCTGGGACCTGCTCCAGCCCGCCGCCTGACGCCGCCTGACACCTTCTCCCGCCGCACTGCCCCCGCTCCCCAGGAAAGACCCCGCCATGACTGCTACGCGCGTAGACGCCGATGTGATCCGCCGCCTCCCCAAGGCCGTCCTGCACGACCACCTCGACGGCGGCCTGCGCCCCGCCACCGTGATCGAGCTCGCGGCGGAGGTGGGCCACACCCTGCCCACCACCGACCCGGACGAGCTCGCCGCCTGGTACTACGACGCCGCGAACTCCGGCGACCTGGTCCGCTACATCGCCACCTTCGAGCACACCCTCGCCGTGATGCAGACCCGTGAGGGCCTGCTGCGCACCGCCGAGGAGTACGTCCTCGACCTGGCGGCGGACGGCGTGGTGTACGGCGAGGTGCGTTACGCCCCCGAGCTGAACACCCGGGGCGGGCTCGCCATGAGCGAGGTCGTGGAGACCGTTCAGGAGGGTCTCGCCGCCGGTATGGCCAAGGCGGCCGCCGCCGGGACGCCGGTCCGTGTCGGCACCCTGCTCTGCGGCATGCGCATGTTCGACCGCGTCGCCGAGGCGGCCGACGTGGCCGTGGCGTTCCGCGACGCCGGCGTCGTCGGTTTCGACATCGCCGGCGCCGAGGACGGCTTCCCGCCCGCCGACCACCTCGCCGCCTTCGAGCACCTGCGCCGCGAGAGCGTGCCGTTCACCATTCACGCCGGTGAGGCCCACGGCCTGCCCAGCATCCACCAGGCCGTCCAGGTGTGCGGCGCCCAGCGCATCGGCCACGGCGTCCGCCTCACCGAGGACATCGTCGACGGCAAGCTCGGCCGCCTCGCGAGCTGGGTGCGCGACCGCCGGATCGCCCTGGAGATGTGCCCGACCTCCAACCTCCAGACCGGCGCCGCCACGTCGATCGCCGAACACCCGATCACGGCCCTGAAGGACCTCGGTTTCCGCGTCACGCTCAACACCGACAACCGGCTGGTGTCGGGCACGACCATGACCCGCGAGATGTCCCTCCTGGTCGAGGAGGCGGGCTGGACGGTCGAGGACCTGCGCACGGTCACGGTCAACGCCCTCAAGAGCGCCTTCATCCCGTTCGACGAGCGCAAGGCCCTCATCGAGGACGTCGTCCTGCCGGGCTACGCGCTCTGACGCAGGCCCCGGAGGTAGGCGGCCTGTCCGACGTGCTGGAGATCGTCGGACAGGACGCTGACCAGCCGTACGCCGAGCGTGACCGGCGGATCCCAGCGCGTGTCCACGATCCGTTCCAGGTCCGCCGCGCTCACCCCGCGCAGCGCCTCCAGGCTCTGCGCGTGCACGGCGTCGTAGTAGCCGGTCAGCAGCTCGGCGGAGTCGACCCGCACCTTCGCGACCTGCGCGGAGGTGTGGCCGTACCCGTGGTCGCGGGGCGGCAGGTCGAGGCCGAAGCGCTTCTCCCAGTCCTGGGTCAGCCACACCTGGTCGAGCCCGAAGGCATCGGCCACGTGGTCGTCCTGGACCCGGGTGAGGTGCCAGACGAGCCAGGTGACGGAGTTGGCGTCAGGGGTCGGACGATGGTTGAGGTCGTCGGGGGTCAGGCCCTCGACGGCGGCGTGGACTTCTTCCTGGATACGGCTGAAACCGTCGATGAGGATGTCCTTTGCATGCATGCCCCCCACCATCGCGCACCCGGGCCGCTCATGCGTCCGGAATCCAGCTCCCGTGGAAACCGAGCGGCACCCGCCCCGGCAGATGGATGCGGGCCACCGGCTCGCCGGTGAAGTCCTGGGCGGCGAGGATCACCAGGTCGGACGCCCCGCGATCAGGGTTGTGCACGTACGCGATCGCGTACCCGTCGTCCTCGGCCTTGCTGTGCTCGCGCGGCACGAACACGGCCTCGCTCGCCGCCGCGCCGCGCGGCAGCCGGTGCACCTGGGTCGTGCCGCGCAGCAGGTCCTGCTTGATGAGCGCGTTGCTGAACGCCCGGTCGGGCGGGTTGCCGTCGACCGCCATATAGGCCTGCGCCATCTCGGCGGACGCCGCCGAGTAGCCGTAACGGTGCCGACGGGACACCAACGCCTCGTTCACGCGCGGGAACTCCTGCGGCCGGTCGTCGAGGGTGCGGGTGCGTACCCGGCCGTGCCGCAGGTCGATCGTCCAGCGGTCGAGCCGGGGTGTGCTCGCCCCGTACGGTCCGCCCGAGCCGTTGCCGGCGACGAAGAACGGCGCGTCGAAGTTCGTCATGTCGACGACGATCTCCGAGCCCTCCTCGTAGGCGTTGAGGGTGTGCGAGTAGTAGACCGGGTCGACCTCGAACCAGCGCACCGCGCCGCCCTTGCGCGGCAGCACCCCCACCCGTGCCGGGTGCTTGTCGTTCCAGACGTACGGGACGATGTCGCCGCGCTCGGCGCCCGCCGGGTCGAAGGTGACCGGCATGTCGAGGATGACCACGTGGTGCTCGGTGAGGGCGAAGTCGTGGATCATCGGCGCGTCCGTCACGGGGATCTTGGTGGTGCGTGACACCCGGCCCGTCGGGTCGATGACCAGGTGCCGTACGTGGTCCCAGGTCGGGTAGTAGGCGATGGCGTGCAGTTCGCCGGCGTGGACGTCGAACTTGGTGTGCGCGGTGAGCGGACCCTTCAGGGTGCCCCGGAAGTCGTACGTCCCGACCGTGTTGAGCTCGTCGTCGAGTTCGTACGGCAGCGGCCCGCTCTCCTGGAGCGTCAGGACGCGCCCCCGGTACGGGATCACATGGGTGTTGCAGGGGAAGTCGTCCGGCGGCACCGGGCCCGGATAGGGCTCGCCCAGCTTCTTCGCCACCTGGGAGGAGCGCACCCAGCGGTTGCGGTACCACTCGGCGCGGCCGTCGCGCAGCCGGACGCCGTGCACCATGCCGTCGCCGAGCATCCAGTGGTGGGCGCGCGGGTCCTCGAGTCCCAGGACGTTGGGGCCGTTGCGCAGACAGCGGCCGTTGAGCTCCCGCGGGATGCGTCCGGTCACCGGCAGGTCGAAGGCCGTCAGTTCCTCCGTGACCGGCTTGAACGCGCCCTCCAGGAAGGGGAATCGGTGTGTCGTGGGCGTCTGGGGAGCGGCGACCGCCGCCCGGGTGCCCGTGCCGAGCAGCCCGCCCGCCGCCGCGACGGCCGCCGCCCCGCGCAGTACGTTCCGTCGTGTGTGGTCCGTCATCTCCCGTGCTCCTGACCGCAGTTGTCGTGAGTGGACGCTCATGAGTCTGCGGTGGGAAACGGGCCCGGTCAGGAGGGGTGGGCCCCCTCCTGGGGTGTACCTACACCCCCTGTTTCCAGCAGCGCCATCAGGGCCCGGGCCGCCGGGCTGGTGGCCTGTTCGGGCGGCAGCAGCGCGACCGTCTCGTACACGGCCTCCCCGGTGCCCTTCATCGGCAGCGCGGTCAGCGACGGGCGCTTGTGCCGGAAGTGGCGCGGTACGACGGCCACGCCGAGGTTCTCGTCCACCAGGTCCAGCAGGCTGTGCACGTCGTTCACCTCCAACGCGACCGCCCGCCGTACGCCCGCGGCGGCGAAGGCGGCGTCGGTGGTGCGGCGCGGGCCCCAGTCCGGGTGGAAGTCGACGAACACCTCGCCGCCCAGGTCCTCCGGGGTCACGGCGGCCCCGGCCCGCGCGAGCCGGTGGTCGGGATGGCACAGGACGGTCATCGGCTCGGCGGCCAGCGGTACGACACGCAGCTGGTCGGTGTCCTCCTGCGCGGTCCGCACCGCGAAGGCCAGGTCCAGGCGGCCGGCCGCGACCTCCTCCGCGAGCGCGCCGGAACCGGCCTGCCGCAGACAGATCTCGACGTCCGGGTGCCTGCGCCGGAACGAGGCGAGCAGCCCCGCCACGTACACCCCGGCGATGCACTGCTCGGAGCCGAGCGCGAGCATCCCCCGCAGCACCCCCTGCACCGCGGCCACCGCCTCGTGGGCCGACCGGACCTGCGCCAGGATGCGCTCCGCCTCACCGAGCAGCGCCCGCCCGGCCGGGGTGAGCGTCACCCGCCGGGTCGTGCGCACGAACAGCGGGGTCTGCAGCTCCCGCTCCAGCGCCCGGATCGAGGCCGACAGCCCGGACTGGGACACCAGCAGCCGCTCGGCGGCCCGGGTGAAGTGCTGGTCCTCGGCGACCGCGACGAAGTGCTGGAGATGGCGGAGTTCCATGACGTGGAAGCCTACTCAGAAACCCGTCCGCTGAATTCCATCGGATTCTTCTGTTGGACCAATGCACCCAGGTCACGAAAGAGTGGATACCGGCTCTCGGGCATCTGCTCTGAGAGCCTCTCGGGAAACCGTGCCAACCCCTCTGGAGTCGCGTTGTACACCGCACACCCCGACCGCTACGCGGAGATGCCCTACCGGCGCACCGGACGCAGCGGCCTGAAGCTTCCCGCGATCTCGCTCGGCCTGTGGCACAACTTCGGCCCGGCGGACCGCACCGTCGAGACCCAGCGTGCCATCCTGCGCCGCGCCTTCGACCTCGGCGTCACCCACTTCGACCTGGCCAACAACTACGGCCCGCCGCCCGGCGCCGCCGAGTCCGCCTTCGGCGAGGCCCTGAAGTCCGACCTCGCGGCGTACCGCGACGAGCTGATCATCTCCACCAAGGCGGGCTATCTGATGTGGCCCGGCCCGTACGGCGAGTGGGGCTCGCGCAAGTACCTGCTGTCCTCGCTGGACCAGAGCCTCACGCGGATGGGCCTGGACTACGTCGACATCTTCTACTCGCACCGCCCCGACCCGGAGACTCCGCTGGAGGAGACGATGGGCGCCCTGCACTCCGCTGTGCAGCAGGGCAAGGCGCTGTACGTCGGCATCTCCAACTACTCCGCGGAGCAGACCCGCGAGGCCGCCCGCATCCTGGGCGAGCTGGGCACCCCGCTCCTCATCCACCAGCCGCGCTACTCGATGCTCGACCGGCGCCCCGAGGACGAGGGTCTGCTGGACGCCCTGGACGAGCTCCAGGTCGGTTCGATCGTGTTCTCCCCGCTGGAGCAGGGCGTGCTCACCGGCCGCTACCTCGACGGCATCCCCGAGGACTCGCGGGCGGCGAGCGACAGCCCGTTCCTGAGCTCCGACGCCCTCACCGAGGACCTGGTCGCCCAGCTGCGCGAGCTGAACGACATCGCCAAGTCCCGCGGCCAGACCCTGGCGCAGCTGGCGCTGGCCTGGGTGCTGCGCGGCGGCCGGGTCACCTCCGCCCTCGTCGGCGCGAGCAGCCCGCAGCAGATCGAGGACAGCGTCGGCACGATCGCCAACCTGGACTTCGACGCGGAGGAACTGGCCCGCATCGACGCGGTGATCAAGAAGTAGGGCCGTTCACGAAGTGAGGCGCTCCTGGAGGCGGACGGTCACGGTGTCGCCCGCCTCCTTCCCGATGGCCCTGCGCACCTCGGCCTTCACCGGCAGCTTGTGCCGTCCGTCGCCCAGGGCCATGAAGGAACTGCGGAACGGATGCCCGTCGATCGTCCCGCTGACCTTGACCAGGCCGCGGGTGCCGAAGAACGCGACGGACTCAGGCCAGACCAGATAGGTCCAGCCACCCTCGTTCGGGCTCTTGACCAGCTCCGCGGTGAACTGCTGGTCGATCTTCGCGGTCATGACGTCCGCCTCTCGCTCGTGGTGGCCTCTTCTTCAAGAGACCACCACGAGCGCCGAAACTCATCACGCCCCGGCCGGCACCCGGTCCAGGAACCCCAGCACCGACCGGATGCGGCCCTGCTCGTCCAGCGTGATCACGTCGGATCCGGCCACCGGCGCGGAACCGTCGGCCTCGTTCACCAGCTCCCAGGAGAAGCGCGCGGTGTCATGGTGGCCGTCCACGACCCCGGTCTGCCGGAAGACGAACCCCGGGAACTGCTCGTGTGCCCCCGAGATCACCGCGGCGATCTGCTCGTGGCCGCGGACGTCGGCCAGCGGGTCGGTGTAGCTGCCGTCCGTGGCCCAGGCGGCCGCCACCGCCTTCGTCAGGGTCTCCTGATCGACGGCGTTCCAGGCCTCGAAGTAACGTGCGACGGCACTGTCGTGACGTTCGGTGTTCGCGGACATGCGGCATCAGCCTCCGTTGAGGTCGTCTCTGCTGGTCAGGGCCCGAGTCCCGCTCGCGGTGACCCGGTACCGCAACCCTGCCCGCCGTGCCGCGGCCCGTCGATTACTCCTCGGGTAATCGACGGGCGGCCAGGTTTCGGCCACGTCCCCCGGTGAATATGCCAAGAGAGTGGCCAAAAAGTCGTGGTGACAGTGTTTCAGTAGTGAACATACTCAACTGAAAGGGCATTCACATCCAGCGAGGGTGCCATCACACACCGCACATGAGCCGCGGTGACCGCAAGTCCGGAGCCGCATCGAAAGCGAGGCCAGCCGACAGGCGCACTACGCACCGGGGGAGTGAACGTGCACGACGAATTCCTGTGCCATGTCACCGCGTACGGAACCTGCGGAGGGCAGCGCATCGGCGTACCGCTGGGCAGCTACCGGGCCCCCACCCTCGCCCTGGCCCTGTGGTGGTTACGGGACCGGGCGTCATGGATCGCCGAGCGCCTCGACCCGCAGCCCGAGATCAGCCGTGTCCCGCCGAGCGCGCTCGTCCCGGTCGGCCCCTCCGTGCCCGACGTGCCCGCCGTGCTCCGCGCCTGGTGCGCGGACGCCGCCCAACAGGAGCTGGTCGCCGAGGAGTTGGCGGCCGGACGGCTGATCCGCATCGCCACCAGCGACGACACCACCGAGTACGAGCTGCTCGCCGAGTCGGTCGACGCCCTGCGGATGCAGCGGACGATCCCGGCCCTGGTCGTCTCCGTCGGCTGAGGCGCCTCGCAGAAAAGGCGCACACCGGGACGAATCGATAGAATCTCGGCATGGCAGAGCGGCCGAGCGCGCCGACTGCGCCCGAACTCGTCCTGGAGACCGAGGCGGGCTCCACCGTGATGAGCCCGGGCCACGACTACCACGTCGGACGCGACCCCCTGAGCGACATCGTCATCGAGGACGCCCGGGTCTCGTGGCACCACGCGGTGCTGCGGCCCGAGGCCGACCACTGGACGCTGGCGGACGAGCAGAGCACCAACGGCACCTACGCCGACGGCCTGCGCATCCAGCAGCGGGACGTCGGCCCCGGCTGCGTGATCCGCTTCGGCAGCCCCTCCGACGGGCCGCGGGCGGTCCTCGTCGCCCCCGAGCGCCCCTCGGCGGTCGCGGCCGTGTCGATGCCCGGCCTCACCGGCACCTTCCGGCAGCCCACCACCGTCCGCCCGCTGCCCACCCGCACGGTCCGCATCGGCCGCGCCGACGACAACGACCTGGTCATCGACGACCTGGTCGTCTCCCGCCGGCACGCCGAACTGCGCGCCCTGGCCGACGGCAGCTACGAGATCGTCGACCTCGGCAGCCACAACGGCACCTACCTCAACGGCAGCGCCGTCACCCGCGCCCAGCTCGGGCCCGGTGACGTCGTCGGCATCGGCCACTCGGCGTTCTGCCTGGTCGGCGACCAGTTGCAGGAGTACGTCGACACCGGCGAGGTCTCCCTCGACGTCCAGGACCTGACCGTCGCCGTCGACCGCGGCCGCAAGACGCTCCTCGACCACGTGTCGTTCCCGGTGGGGGAGAAGTGCCTGCTCGCGGTGGTCGGCCCGAGCGGCGCCGGCAAGTCCACCCTCCTCGGCGCCCTCACCGGCCAGCGCCCCGCCGACCACGGCACGGTCCTGTACGACGGCCGCGACCTCTACCGCGACTACGCTGAGCTGCGCCAGCGCATCGGCCTGGTCCCGCAGGACGACATCCTGCACGCCCAGCTCACCGTCCGCGCCGCCCTCACCTACGCCGCCGAACTGCGCTTCCCGCAGGACACCGCCAAGGCCGAGCGGCAGGCACGGGTCGAGGAGGTCATCGACGAACTCGGCCTGCGCCAGCGCGCCGACCAGCCCGTGCACAGCCTCTCCGGCGGCCAGCGCAAGCGCGTCAGCGTCGCCCTGGAACTGCTCACCAAGCCCTCGCTGCTCTTTCTCGACGAGCCGACCTCGGGCCTCGACCCCGGCATGGACCGCTCGGTGATGCACATGCTGCGCGGCCTCGCGGACGACGGCCGGACCGTCATCGTCGTCACCCACAGCGTCCTCAGCCTAGACGTCTGCGACCGGCTCCTCGTCCTCGCGCCCGGCGGCCGGATCGCCTACTACGGGCCGCCCGAGGACACCCTCGCCTACTTCGGCTACGAGCAGTGGCCCGAGGCCTTCGAGGCCTTCGAGCGGGACCAGGACCGGGACTGGGCGGGAGAGTTCCGTACCTCGCCCTTCCAGCGGCAGTACGTCACCGAGGCCTCCGGCCAGCCCCGGGTGCCGCGCTCCGGGCCCGTCGTGATCACCCCGCCGCCCAGGCCCCGCAGCCGCGGCGCCCAGCTCGGCACCCTGGTCCGCCGCTACGCCACCGCCCTCAGCGCCGACCGCACCTTCCTCGCCATCATGATCGCGCTGCCGTTCGTGATGGGTGCCATGGCCCGCGCCCTGGCCGGCAGCAAGCTGACCCAGGAGACGGCGATGAACGCGCTGCTGATCCTGTGCGTCGGCGGCGTGCTGACCGGGGCCGCCAACGCGGTGCGCGAACTCGTCAAGGAACGCACCATCTACCAGCGCGAGCGAGCCGTGGGCCTGTCCAGATCGGCGTACCTGATGTCGAAGATCGTCGTCCTGGGCACCATCACCGTCCTGCAGGCCGTGGTCCTGACCCTGGTCGCCCTGCTCGGCGTCGACCTCAACGCGCCCGGCGGCGAAGGCGTGTTGATGTCGCCCCTTGTCGAAATCACCGTCGCCGTCGCCCTGCTGGCGTTCACCGCGATGATGCTCGGCCTGCTGATCTCCGCGCTGGTCCGCAAGGAGGAGGTGACGATGCCGCTGCTGGTGCTGCTCGCCATCGTCCAAGTCGTCTTCTGCGGAGCCCTGCTGAAGCTCGACGGCGTGCCGGGCCTGGAGCAGCTGTCCTGGCTGGTGCCCTCGCGCTGGGCTCTGGGCGCGATGGCCGGCACGGTGGGCCTCGCCCGCATCGTGCCCGGCGAACTGACCGCCGATCCGCTGTTCCGGCACTCGGCGAAGGTGTGGCTGCTCAACGTCGGGATGCTCGTCGTCCTGTCCGCGCTCTTCGGATTCGTCGTCTCCCGCCTGCTGCGCCGCCACGAACCGGCCGTCCTGCGGAAGTCGTGATGACCACCCCCGGCTTCCGGCCCACCCACGTCGTCCCCCAGCACGGCATGCCCGCCTGGGAGGAACCCGACCCCGCCCGGCCCACCGTGCCCCTCGACCCGCTGCTGCCGGTCCAGCTCCTGGAGCGGCGCGGCGACTGGGGACACGTCCTGTGCGCCAACGGCTGGTCGGCCTGGGTCGACGGCCGCTTCCTGGTCGCCGTACCCAAGGACCCGCCCGTCGCGGACGCCCCGCTCGCCCGCACCGCCGACCCGCGCCCGCTGCTCGCCCGCGCCGAGGAGACGCTCACGCGCTACCGGTCCGCGGTCGAGGAACTGGCCGGCGGCGGCCTGGACAGCGAGGCCTTCCAGAGCCGCACCCGGGGCCTGCGGATCGGCGTCGTCGTCGACGGCGAGTCGGTCTGGCTGTACGACGCCCAGCACGGCCGCTGGGTCTACGCCGACGGTACCCGGCTGAGCACCTACGCCGCCGAGGAAGGGCCCGTCGCCGCCGCCGGGGACCCCGGGCACGCCGCCACCCAGGTCGTGACGCCCGATGGCCCGTGACACCAGCCTCTTCTCCGGCCGGCCCTCCGAGCTGATCGGCCGGCAGATCGCCGGCTACCGCATCGAGCGCGAGATCGGCCGCGGTGGCATGGCCGTCGTCTACCGCGCCCACGACCTGCGCCTGGACCGCACGGTCGCCCTCAAGCTCCTCGCCCCCGAACTCGCCCGCAACGACACCTTCCGCCGCCGCTTCACCCACGAGTCACGGGCCGCCGCCGCGATCGACCACCCGCACATCGTCCCCGTCTTCGAGGCGGGCGAGACGGACGGCGTGCTGTACATCGCCATGCGCTACGTCGAGGGCAGCGACCTGCGCCATCTCCTGGACCGCCGGGGCCCGTTGGCGCCCGAGCCCGCGCTGCGGATCGCCGCCCAGATCGCCTCCGCGCTGGACGAGGCCCACGACCACGGGCTGGTCCACCGGGACGTGAAACCCGGCAACATCCTGATCGCCCGCGGCACCGACAGCGACCACCCCGAGCACGCCTACCTCACCGACTTCGGTCTGACGAAGAAGTCCCTGTCCCTGACCGGCTTCACCACGGTCGGCCAGTTCGTCGGCACACTCGACTACGTGGCCCCCGAGCAGATCTCCGGCAAGCCCGTCGACGGCCGCTGCGACGTCTACGGCTTCGCCTGCGTCGTCTACGAGACCCTCGCGGGCCGCCCGCCGTTCCGTCGCGACGACGACATGGCCCTGCTCTGGGCCCACCAGTACGACGAACCGCCCCCGCTGACCGAGTCCCGCCCGGACCTCCCGCCGCACGCCGACACCGTCCTCGCCAAGTCCCTCGCGAAGAGCCCCGACGACCGCTACGGCACCTGCCTCACCTTCGTCTCCGCCCTGCGCACGGCCATGACCGGCGACCGCCCGGCCGGCCACGCCCCGACGCAGGTCGCCGTGCGCGTCGCGACCTCCGCGGTGACCGCCCCGAAACAGCCACCGCCGTGGGCGCAACCGGTCTTCAGAGGTGGCTAGAGCTCCGACCGCCAGGGCTCACCTGATTCGCTGCGCTCCTGGCGGGGGCTACTTCCTGCGCCGGCTCTCGATCTCGGCGGACAGCACGACCATGTTGTGCAGTTGCGTGTAGTAATGGGCCGCGTACTCGTCCTCGATCGTCGGAAGGACCTTCTCGAACGCCGACGTCAGCCGCGTCAGTTGCGCGTGGGCCGTCTGCTCGTCGAACAGGTCGTCGTGGACGGAGGCGGCGTAGGCATAGGCGTCCGAGTCGAGCATCACCATGTCCCGGCCCTCGATGTCCAGGCCGCGAAACCCCGGTGGGAACGGCCTGTCCATGTGCTCTGCCATCATCTGCGCAAGGGCGTCGAGCTTCTCGTCAAGCATGGGGAGATCCTGCCAGGCAACCCGGGAAACCTTTCCGGTCACACCGGGCCGTCCGCGTTCATTTCGCCCCGTCGCCGCACCGGCCGCGCCAGCACCCCGCCCAGGAAGCCCGCGGCCAGACCCCACAGCGCTCCGAGTCCGACGGCGGACCACACCTCGGGTTCGAGGAACAGCTCCCCGCCCAGGTCGCCGCCGAGGTCGCCGATGCCGAGGACCGACAGGCCGTAGTGGGCGGTGATGCGGCCGATCAGGCAGATCATCAGGACCGTGAGCGCGAGCGCCACCGCCAGGTGCAGGGCGTGCTGCCAGGCGCGCGTCCGGGACGGGGAGCGGGCCGCCATCACGAACGCGGCGGCGAGCAGCAGGACCGCGTCGACGACCAGCAGCCACCACACCCGGCCGTCGTGCTCGGCGAGGGTCGACAGGTTCAGCGTGGCGGTGTCCTTCGAGCGCAGCACCTCGTCGAGGACGTGCGGCATCGGCAGCCCGAACGGGCCCTCCACCCGGCCGTTCCAGGTGGCGCCGAGGCCCAGCGTCAACGCCAGCCAGACCAGGTTCGGCAGGCCGAGAAGGACCACGGCCAGGGTCTCCGCCGCGTGACCGCGCGTCACCGCCACGACCAGGGCGACGACGATGCCCAGGGCCACATAGGCGAGCAGGAGCACGACCATCGCGTACGCCGCCGGCCGCACCGACGCCTGGAAGCGCAGCAGCCGGCCCGGCAGCGGCGCCCCGCGCGACACCAGCAGCGCCAGCGCCAGCACCCCGGCCAGCCAGAGCAGGCCGAACAGCAGCGTCAGCGGGACGTCCGTCTCGAAGCCGACTTTCGGGGTCACCCCGAACACGTCGCCGAGGTCGGAGAGCGCGCTGTCGCCGAGGGAGAGCGTGAAGGTCTGGCGAGCCCCCAGGGCGAGGGCGATCAGGCCGAGGAGCCACAGCACGGCGACCCGCGCCGCCCAGCCCGCCAGCTCCGTGGCGCTCGCGACCGCGCGGTGCCGCAACGGCCGTAGAAAACCCCAGGCGATCACGAGGGCACCGGTCAGCGTGACCGACAGCGGGATGACCGTCAGGCCCGCCTGGGTGTCGGCGAGGCTCCCGGCGTTGCCGGAGAGCTTGATCGTGCCGCCCACCGCGGTGACGACGGTCGCCGCGACGACCCGGGGGAACGCCCCGTCGGGCAGATCCGCCGCCCCGGCCGCCCACAGCCCCAGGGCCGCGGTCACGCCCATGACGAGCAGTCCGGACAGCACGGTGACGGCGGCCTGTACCCAGCCGTGCGGGGCAACGGCCTGGTCGGAGCGGGTTCGCGGGCTCACCCTGACCACGCTAAGCAGCGCCCGGGGACCCCGCCCGCCGGGAGGGCCGTCCGCGTCGGCTTGCGAGCGGCACCGGACCGGAGCACACAATGGAAACGTCGTGGTAAAAGCGGCGTAAGGGTAGAAAAGCCGCAGGTTCCCACGTCGGGAAGAAGGGCTCGTGAGCGCCGAACCTCCGTCCTCCGGCCGGCCCACCGGACCGCCCTCAGGTCCGTTGTCCGGTCCCTCGCAGCCACCCTCGGGGCCGCCTTCGCAGCCACCGGGCAGCAGCGGCGGGACGCCCTCGCCGGAACCGCACCGCCCCTGGTGGCGGTCCGTGCCGAGGGTCGCCGTGCTCGCCACCGCGGTGGTGGCCGCCGTGGTGCTGGCGCTCGTCCTCAGCCGCTCCGACGGCGGCGGGGGCGGCGGCACCGCGAAGGGCGGCGAGGTCTTCCTCCAGGCCGCCTCCAAGACCGGCCCCGAGCCCTTCACCGAGTCCACCGCGAAGGACAGCTCCGCCCCGCCCGTCTCCCCCTCCCCGGCGACCGAATCGGCCGCGACCAACGCGGTACGGGGCGTCGACGGCGGCGCTCCGGGCCTCTACGGCGGCACCCGCAACGTCTCCAGCTGTGATGTGGAGGCCCAGATCAAGGCCCTCCAGGCGGCCCCCGCGAAGAACACCGCCTTCGCCTCCGTCGCCGGCGTCCAGCCGTCCCACGTGCCCGTCTACCTGCGCGCCCTCACCCCCGTGCAGCTGCGCATGGACACCCGCGTCACCAACCACGGCTACCGCGACGGCGCCGCCACCAGCTACCAGGCCGTCCTCCAGGCCGGCACCGCCGTCCTCGTCGACAGCCACGGCGTGCCCCGCGTCCGCTGCGCCTGCGGCAACCCGCTCACCCCGCCGGTCGCCCAGCAGACCACACCGAGGCAGACCGGCGACCGATGGGCGTCGTACCGGCCCTCGAACGTGGTCGTGGTCGCGCCGTCGATCACGGTCGTCAACGTCTTCGTGATCTACGACCCCGACGAGAACGAGTGGATCGCCCGTCACCGGGGCGACACGGGTCACAAGGACCAGCACACCGTCCCACCGGTGAAGCCCTCGCCGTCCGTGACCGTGACGACGCCGACGGCCCCCACGACACCGACGTCGCCGCCGACCTCGCCGCCGACCTCGCCGCCCACCGGCCCGTCCTCCCCGGCACCGTGTGTCTCCACGGCCACCGGAACGCCCACCGGAACACCCACGGGTTCGGCGACCCCGTGTCCGCCGACGTCCGCCAGCCCGTCCTCGCCCACGCCGAGCTCCGCGCCGGTGGTCCCCGAACCGGAGACCACCGAACCAGGGACGACCCCGGAAGATCAGTCCTCACTCGGCACCCCCGCACCCGATGCCCCGGACGTGACGTCACCGTCGGTGTGACCGACACGACCCGTTATGGGGACTGCGGTGCTTCACTCTGGGTACGAGCACTGGTGCAGCAGCGTCCGGCCAGTCCGGCTTCCGAGAGAGAAACGCATGACCGAGCACCTGGACGGGGCAGTGATACCGACCGGTTTCGACGTGCCCGTCGACCCACTCCGGCGGGCGGCCCACTACACGGGCGAACCGGGCAGTATCGCCGAGGCCCGGCACTTCGCCGCGCAGTTCCTCGACCGGCTCAGGACCGAGTGGTGCGCCGAGGTCGGCGCCCGGGCCGACGACGAGGTGCTCCTGGTGGTGAGCGAGCTGGTCACCAACGCCGACCGGCACAGCAACGGGCCGTACATCCTGGACCTGGAGGGCACGGACGCCGCCGTGACCGTGTCCGTCTACGACAGCAGTGCCGCGCTGCCCCTGCGGTTCCCGAAGGACCCGGAGCGGGTGGGCCGGCACGGCCTGGAGATCGTCCACGCGCTGGCGGCCGAGGTCGCCGTCGAGCGGGTACCGGTCGGCAAGCGGGTCAGCGCCACCGTCAGACTCGGCGAGAGGTGACCGCCGCGGCCGTCCCGCGGGGCCACCTCTCGCCCGGTCCTCAGGCGCAGCCCAGCTCGCCCAGCATGCCCTGGCGCAACCGCGCGATGATCCGCTTGATCAGCCGTGACACATGCATCTGTGAACAGCCCAGCTGTTCGCCGATCTCCGCCTGGGTGGCCTCCTCCACGAACCGCAGATGGATGATCTGCCGGTCGCGGTCGCTGAGCTCGGCCATCAGCGGCGCGAGCGACTGAAAGTCCTCGACCAGCCGCAGCCCGTCCTCCTCGACGCCGATGAAGTCGGCGAGCACCGACTCGCCGTGCTCGGGCCCGTCGCCGGTGAGGGCGGCGTCCAGCGAGGCGGAGTTGTAGCCGTTGGAGGCGATCTGGCCCTCGATGACCTCGTTCTCGGAGATGTTCATCAAGGTGGCGAGCTCGGCCACCGTGGGCTCCCGGTCCAGCCGACTGGCCAGCTCCTCGCGCGCCTTGGCCAGCTCCACCCGCAGCTCCTGCAGCCGCCGCGGCACGTGCACCGCCCAGGTGGTGTCCCGGAAGAACCGCTTGATCTCGCCGACTATGTACGGCAGCGCGAAGGAGGTGAACTCGACCTCGCGCGTGAGTTCGAACCGGTCGATGGCCTTGATCAGGCCGATCATGCCGGTCTGGACGATGTCCTCCATGTCGTCGCCGCGCCCGCGGAAGCGGCCGGCGGCGAACCGCACGAGGGACATGTTCATCTCGATCAGCGTGTTGCGCGCGTACTGGTACTCGTGTGTGCCTTCCTCGACCTCGGTCAGGCGCTGGAAGAACTGGCGGGACAGCTCCCGCGCGTCACGCGGAGCGACGCTCCGCGGGTCCACGACTCCCGGCAGCGATCCGTCACCCGTGCTGGTCCCGGCGCTCCTCTGGACGAGCTGTGCCTCCGACCCGGTCACGGCGGTGTCCATGTCCTCTCCCACGTCCATGTCATCGCTTCACCAGCGGGTGACCCGCCGGTCCTCACCCAGCGCGTACCCGGGGTAGCGCATACCATGCCCCCGGCGCGGGGCCGGGATGTGAGAAGCCGGTGGACGGCGCGTGTGGCGTGCGGCTCCAGCGTGCGAGTATGACGGACGTCACAGATCCGCTCGTGAAGATTCGGTGCGGGTGGCCGTGATCAGCTCGTGAAGATAGCGCTTGGTGACACGGCCGTCGTAGCCGGAGTCGATCAGCTCCCGGATGCAGCCCAGCAGGCCCTCGCGGCGCCCCGCGTCCAGCGCGCGGTGGTTCGAGTACGTGAGCAGCACGTCCAGGTACGCGTCGGTGGTGTACGTGATCTCCTGGAAGTACCGGGTCACCGTGACGTTCTCGAAGCGCGGGCAGCGCTCGAACTCCTCGGCCCGCGTGGGGATCTCGGCCGCCTCCTTCAGCAGCAGACCGGGCGGCGTGGCGGGGTCCCAGCGCTGATAGCACTCCTGGGACCGGTGGAAGAACTCCGTGGTGCCGCCCGCCACATGATCCGTGACGACGACGCCGAGCAGGCCGCCGGGCGCCAGCGCGTCCGCGGCCCTCTCCACCCGCGTGTCCGGGGCGAACCAGTGCCAGGCGGTCGCGCACACCATGAGATCGAAGGGCTCGGCCGGCAAGGGCCACTCCTCGAAGTCGGCCACCTCCACGGACACATGAGGGAACCCCCGCAGCCGCCGGCGGGCCACTCGGGCCATCTCGGCACCCAGCTCCACCGCCGTGACCCGACCCCCGAACTCCGCCAGCGGCAGCGTGAGTTGACCGGTACCGGGCGCCACCTCCAGGACCCGGCTCCCGGGGCCGAGCCCGGCCGCACGGCCCAACTCGGCGACCAGATCGGGCGGATACGTGGGCCGCGCCCGGTCGTACAGTTCCGCGTCCTCGTTGAACGTCTCCCGCAGCGCCATGCCCGTCACCCTTCGCCCTCCGCGATTCCACCCAGGGCAGAATGCTGATCCCTTCCCAAGCCGTCCAACGCTTTTAGGCTGGGAAGGTGAGCGAACAAGCGCCGAACCAAGCCCGGGTCATCCCCCTGCGCCCGATCCCGGCCCGCGCCGCGGGCGACCGCCCGTCCGCCGCCCGCCCGGGGATCACCACCCCGCCGGCCGTCCGCCCCGTCGCCGATCGCCCCGCCGGGTCGCCGCCCCCCAAGGAACCCCTGTGGCGGGACCTCGTAGGTGACGTGCTGCGGCGTGAACGGCTCGCCCAGGAGCGGACGTTGAAGGACGTCGCCGACGCCGCGCGGATCTCCATGCCCTACCTCTCCGAGGTGGAGCGGGGCCGCAAGGAAGCCTCCTCGGAGGTCCTCGCGGCCGCCGCCCAGGCCCTCGGCCTCGGACTCGGCGACCTGCTCGCGCGGGCCCAGGGCGAGCTGGTGCGGCTCACCAGCCGGACGTCCGCCGCAACCCGCCGGGCGACGTCCTCGTCGTACGACGGCCTCTGCCTGGCGGCCTGACGCCCACCCGGCGCCTCACACCCTCACGAGGCGCCGGCTCAGTACCTCGTCGGCCAGCCCGTACGCCACCGCCTCCTGCGCGGTGAAGACCTTGTCGCGGTCCATGTCGGCGCGCAGGGTGGCGATGTCGTGACGGGTGTGCCGGGCGAGCACCTCCTCCACCTGCGCACGGATCCGGATCATCTCCTTGGCCTGGAGCGCGAGGTCGGAGATGCTGCCCCGGCTGCCGCCGCTGGCCGGCTGGCCGAGCAGCACGCGCGCGTGCTCCAGCACGATCCGCCGCCCCGGATCCCCGCCCGCGAGCAGCACGGCCGCCGTGGAGGCCGCCTGGCCGACGCAGACCGTCGAGATCGGCGTCTGGACGTACGTCATCGCGTCGTAGATCGCCATGAGGGAAGTGAACGAGCCGCCGGGGGAGTTGATGTAGATCGAGATCTCGTGGTCCGGCGCCGAGGACTCCAGATGGAGGAGTTGCGCGATGACGACGTTGGCCACGCCGTCGTCGATCTCGGTGCCGAGGAAGATGATCCGCTCCGACAGCAGCCTGCTGAACACGTCGGAGCTGCGCTCACCGTGCGCGGTGCGCTCGACGACGTACGGAATCGTGTAGTTCGCCATGTCACAGCCCCATCCGTCGCTTCGAGGCGGCCGGGCGGACGTCCGCGAGGGACTCCAGGACCCGGTCCACCATGCCGTACTCCCTGGCCTCCTCGGCCGTGAACCAGCGGTCCCGGTCGCCGTCGCGGGCGATGGTCTCCGGTGTCTGGCCGGTGTTCTCGGCCAGCAGCCGCTCCATGGTCCGCTTGCTGTGGTCCAGGTTCTCCGCCTGGATCTCGATGTCGGCGGTGGTGCCGCCGATGCCCGCCGAGCCCTGGTGCATCATGATCCGCGCGTTGGGCAGGGCGTACCGCTTGCCGGGCGCGCCGGCGCAGAGCAGGAACTGCCCCATGCTGGCCGCGAACCCCATGGCGAGCGTGGACACGTCGTTCGGGATGAGCCGCATCGTGTCGTAGATGGCGAGGCCCGCGTACACCGAGCCGCCCGGGCTGTTGATGTACAGGCTGATGTCGGTGCGCGGGTCCTCCGCGGAGAGGATCAGCAGCTGCGAGCAGACGCGGTTCGCGGAGACCTCGTCGACCTGCGTGCCCAGCAGCACGATCCGCTGCCCGAGCAACTGGGCGGCCAGGTCGTCGTCGAACCGGGAGGGCGGGGTGTCGCCCTCTTCGGCCCGTGGCAGGAGCGGGGTGAGTGGAGTCATCGGTGTGCCTCCGTGCGGAGTGGTGGTCGGGATGCCGTCGACTTCACTCTCGGCCCGACCGGCCGCCGGTAGCCGGTTTCTCTGCCCGTGGCAGATTCGCCACGGGCAGAGAAACCGGCGCAGGGCCTCTGATCAGGCCTTTTCGCGCAGCTGCCGGAAGAACGCCCGCACGTCCTCGACCAGCAGATCCGGCTCCTCCATCGCCGCGAAGTGCCCGCCGCGGTCGAGCTCCGTCCAGCGCACGATCGTGTCGGTGCGCTCCGCGTTGCGCCGCAGCGGGAGCGAGATCTCGGCCGGGAAGATGGCCACCGCGGTGGGCGCGGTCGACGGCTCGGTGGGCCGGGTCGGCTGCTCGCCCCGGGGGTGGGCCTGCTCGTAGTAGAGGCGGGCGGCCGAACCGGCCGTCCCGGTCAGCCAGTACAGCATCACGTTGGTCAGCAGCCGGTCCCGGTCGACGGCTTCCTCCGGATACCGCTCCGAGTCCGTCCACTCCTGGAACTTCTCGACGATCCAGGCGAGTTGGCCGACCGGCGAGTCCGTCAGACCGTAGGCGAGGGTCTGCGGCCGCGTTGATTGCTGGGCCATGTACCCCGTCCCCTCGCGCGACCGGGCGCTCCACCGGCGCCACGACTTGAGGGTGTACTCCCGTTCGTCGGGAGGGAGCGCGGCGAGTTCGTCCGCGGTCGGCTCCTGGGTGGCCTGCGCGCCGATCACCAGGTTGACGTGGACGCCGACGACCCGCTCGGGGCACACCCGGCCCAGCGCACGGGAGATCGCCGAGCCCCAGTCGCCGCCCTGCGCGCCGAACCGCTCGTAGCCCAGCCGCCGCATCAGCTCGGCCCAGGCCCGGGCGATCCGCCCGACGTCCCAGCCGGTGTCCGGGGGCGGCCCGGACAGCCCGTAGCCGGGAATGCTCGGTACGACGACATGGAAGGCGTCGGCCGGATCGCCGCCGTGGGCCACCGGATCGGTCAACGGGCCGACCACGTCGAGGAATTCGACGATCGAACCCGGCCAGCCGTGGGTGACGATCAGCGGGGTGGCGTTCGGTTCGGGGGAGCGGATGTGGGCGAAGTGCACGGTCGTGCCGTCGATGACCGTCGTGAACTGGGGCCACTCGTTGAGCTCGGCCTCGGCGGCGCGCCAGTCGTAGGAGTGCCGCCAGTGGTGGACGAGGTCGCGCAGATAGTCCGCCGGAACCCCGTAGGCCCAGCCGGTCGCCGACAGGTCGTCGGGCCAGCGGGTGCGGTCGAGGCGGGCGTGGAGGTCGTCGAGGTCGCTCTGCGGGATGTCGATGCGGTAGGGGCGGATCGGGTCCGCGCTGCTTTCCGTGGGAGCTGACGTCATGATGCGGATGGTAGGCCGGACGGGGCAATCAGATGCGCGGCCGATGAGTTTCGCGGCATGGATGAGTCCACACCCACGACAGCGATTCCACGCCCCAGGAGGACCCCATGGCGACCGACGGTTTCACCACGTGTCTCTGGTTCGACGGCAACGCAGAGGACGCAGCCCACTACTACGTCTCGATCTTCAAGAACTCCAGCATCGGCTCGATCGCCCGGGTCAACGAAGGCGGCATGGGCGAGCCCGGCTCGGTGATGGCCGTGGACTTCACGGCCAACGGGCACAAGTTCGTCGCCCTGAACGGCGGACCGCAGTTCCAGTTCACCGAGGCGATCTCCTTCCAGCTCTTCTGCGAGAGCCAGGAGGAGATCGACTACTACTGGGCCAAGCTCACCGAGAACGGCGGCGAGCCCGGCCCCTGTGGCTGGCTCAAGGACAAGTACGGCGTGTCCTGGCAGGTCATCCCGGACAACCTGATCGCCATGGTCAGCGACCCGGACCCGGAGAAGGCGGTCCGGGTGACGAAGGCGTTCATGGCGATGAGCAAGTTCGACAAGGCCGAGCTGGAGCGGGTCTACGCCGGCGAGTGAGCGTCACCCGGCGGCGGCCCGGCCGATCACGCCGGTGATCTCCCGGGCGATCCGCAGGATGCCGGGCGAGCGGACCGGACAGGGCTTCGGCGTGGACGTCGTGGGCGCCAGGCAGAAGTGCAGGTAGTCCTTGTCGAGGTGCAAGGCGGTCCGGTCCCGGCCCGGCTGGGTGCAGTAGGCGGGGTGCTCGTGCTCGTAGGCGTCGCAGGGCAGGTACTGCGCCCAGGTGTAGCGGGCCCCGGGCGCGCTCACCCAGGCCCCGGCGTCCGCGACGAGGTCTCCGGAGGCGGCGGCCTGCTTCTCGTACAGCTCGTTGACGCGCCGGACCCGGTCGGGGGTGATCGGGTCCGGGCCCTGCGCCACCCACACGATCCGCGGCCGCGCGGCGCCGCCCGCGGCGGCGATCTGCTCGGTCAGCCGGGCCATGTCGGCCCGGTACCGCTTGAAGTACGTCGTCGGGTCGTCGGCGTGGGTGATGCCGTCCATGCACCACGTGTAACCCCACGCGTTGCCCCAGAACTGCAGCACCACGAAGTCCGGGTGCAGCGACCGCACGAGCGCGGCCGCCTTGTCGCCGTCCGGTACGAGGGACTTCGCGCCGGTGCCCTCCAGGTAGTCGCAGACCGTCGTGCCCGAGTACGGCCTGCTGGTGTATTCGGCGCGCAGATCGCGGCGCAGCTCCTGGCCGAGCACCTTCTGCGCCTCCATCGCCAGGGAGTCCCCGAGGTAGAGCACCTTCGGTGCCTTGGCCGGGGCGCTCGGGCTGGCGGCGGCACGCTGGTGCGTGGTGCCGACGGCCGGCGACGGCGGAGCCGCCTCCGGCCCGGACTCCGGGTCCGAGCACGCGCCGAGCAGCACTCCGGCCAGCACCAATCCCACGATCCACGGCTTGCGCATGCGGCAACTCCCGCCCCGGACACCGAAATCGGCTCCCCAGGCAAGCACAGCCGGGCACCAGGCGGAAGACGTACGCCGGTCACCGCCGCATCAGGCCCGGTCGGGGCGCTCCAGCAGGTCGACGAGGTCGTTGAGCGGCAGCGGCTTGGCCAGGTGCGCGTCGAAGCCCGCCGTCCGGGACCGGGCGCGGTCGGTGCCCCGGCTGAATCCGGACACCGCGATCAGCCGCACCCGGTCGCCGTGCGACCGGGCCCGGATCGTGCGGGCGACCGTGTAGCCGTCGACGTCGGGCAGCCCCAGGTCGCACAGGACGACGTCGAAGAGATCGTCCTCGGTGGCGGTGAGCGCGTCGGCGCCCGTGTGCACGGCGGTGACATGGTGGCCCTGCCGCTGGAGCAGGGTGCGGTAGGTCAGGGCGAGGTCGGCGTTGTCCTCGACGATCAGGATGGACAGCTGACGCCGGGCCGGGCGCACGGCCACCGGCCGGGGCGGCTCCGGTGCCGTCGGGTCGGCGACGGGCAGCAGCACCGTGAACGCCGCGCCGCGGCCCGGGCCCTCGCTGTGCGCGCTGATCCGGCCCCCGTGCAGCTCGACGACCGTCCGTGCGACGGCCAGGCCGAGGCCCAGGCCTTCCGGGGTGTCGGGGCCAGCCGGGGCCGCCCGCATGAACACGCCGAACAGGTCCTCGGCCTGGGCGGGGTCGAAACCGATGCCGTCGTCCCGCACGGTCAGCCGGGCCCGGCCGTCGTCGGTGCGCAGCGCGACCTGGGTGCGGCCGCCCGGCGGCGTGTACTTGAGCGCGTTCGACAGCAGGTTCGTCAGCACCTGCGCCAGCCGCAGCCGGTCACCGTCCACCACCACCGGCGCCGCCGGGAGCCCCACGTCCAGTTTGCGGCCCTCGTGCCCGAACAGGCCCCGGATGTCGGCGCACGCGCTCTCCACCACCGACCGCACGTCGACCCGCTCACGCACCAGCTCCAGCCGCCCGGTGAGCGCCCGGGTGCCGTCGAGGAGGTCGTTGCTCATGCGCACCAGCGTGCCCAGCTGCCGCTCCAGCACGGACAGCGCCGGATGGCCGTCGGGCATGTCGAGCGCCAGCAGTTCCGTGGCCGCGGTCGCCGCGGCGAGCGGGTTGCGCAGCTCGTGCGAGAGCGTGGCGATGAACCGGTCCTTGGCCTGCTGCTCCTCCCGCAGCCGCCGCCCCGCCGCGTCCAGCTCCGCGTTGACGCGGCGCAGCTGCTCGTTGACCTCGCGGATCTCCCGGGCGCGCACGAACAGGTCGATCTCCATGCCCTCGGCCCGCATCTGCGCCTCGGCGGCCACCCGCTGCTGCTCCCGCCCCACCCGGCGCACATGCACGAACTCCGTGACGTCCTCGACCCGGTGGATGACGTGCGTGACCCGCCCGTCCGCGTCCAGGACCGGGGCGTTGACCGGGCTCCAGTACTTCTCGTCGAAGCCACCCGCCTCGCCGGTGGGGATGTCGTAGCGCTGGAGCGGCATGGTGTCGGTACGGCCCGTAGCCACCACCGCCTCCAGCGAGCGCCGCAGATTGGCGACGCCGTCGGCCGTCGGGTCGTCCGGGTTGTCGGGGAACACCTCGAAGATGCGCTTCCCGACGATCGAGCGCTCGGTCCGGGTGGCCGTGAGGTAGGCGCGGTTGACCTCGACGATCGTGAAGTCGGGGGTGAGGACCAGCAGCGGGGACAGGGTGGCGTCGAAGAGGCGCCGGAAGTCCAGGGTCTCGGGCATGGCGGCCCTCTCCGGGGCAGGTCAGGGGTCCAGTCGGTAGCCGTAGCCGCGGACGGTCGTGATCCGCGGGGCGGGCGCGGGCAGCCGGGCGAGCTTGCCGCGCAGCCGGTAGACGTGCTCGATGACGGTGGCGGGCTGCTGCCAGGACGCTCCCCAGATGCGCTCCAGGAGCTGCTCCGCCGAGAACACCCGGCCGGGCGCGGCGGCCAGCATCTCCAGCAGCGCGTACTCCTTGGGCCGCAGCGCCAGCAGGAACCCTTCGCAGGAGGCCTGGCGGGCGGCGGTGTCGATGCGCAGCGGGCCGATCTGGAACACGGTCGGGATGTCCGGCGGCTGCGCGCGGCGCAGCACGGCGTGGATACGGGCCACCAGCTCCCGCTGCGAGAACGGCTTGACCAGGTAGTCGTCCGCCCCGATCTCCAGACCGGCCACCCGGTCGGCCTCCGCACCCCGGCCGGTGATCACGATGACGGGGAGCCGGCTGGTGGAGCGCAGTGCCCGCAGCAGCTCCGGGCCACTGCCGTCGGGCAGGCCCAGATCGAGGACGGCCAGGTCGATGCCGCCCTCGTGCAGCGCGGCCTTGCCGGCGCGGGCGTCCATGGCCCAGGTGACGGTGAAACCGGCCCGCTCCAGATAGGAACGGCACATCAGTGCGAAATCGGGGTCGTCCTCGATCAAGGCGAGGTGCGGACGCATGTCACATCACCTGGCCCAACTGCTGTCCGCTCGTTGTGGCACCGGTGAGCGGGCGTTGATGCCCCGACCATGTGGCGAAGGTAGAACAGTGCATGCCCACGGTTCAAGGGGGAGCCGCCCAGGGGGAGTTCCGGAGCGGGTGCGCGCGGTGCGGGGATGACGAAGTCACCGCCCGTGTCCGCTCCGGAACACGGCATCCGGGGTGCACGGTGGGCAGGGCACAGGGACGGACGGCTTGTACGAGAACACGCTGGAGCCGGTCGGCCCTGCCCACTGGGCCCCGGCCGGGGAACACCGGCTCCTGAAAGACGCGAACGGCCTGCTCATCGCCGAACTCCACGGTGACATCGATCTGGCCACGGCCGTCGGGCTACGGCTGTGGCTGGACTCCCTGCTGCGCCTGGACACCCCCGGCCATGTCGTCGACCTGCGCCCGGTCGCCTTCATCGACTCCACCGGTCTCAGCGTGCTGCTGCGCTTCCGCCGCCGGGCCCTCGCCGCGGAGCGCGGGTTCGCCCTGCTGTGTGACGCCGGTCAACGCAGATTGCTGCACGCGCACGGCACACTCGACGTACTCGAACCCACGGCCACGCTCGCCGACGCCCTGACGAGGGCGGTCGACGGCGTCAGGCGGGGCCGCCCGTGGACTCCCGCGCCACCACGGAGAAACGGCTGACGAACTCCTCCGGCTCCGGCCGGGCGCCGGGCCGCTCGATCCGGCGGACCAGGAGACGGACGGCGCGCTCGGCCATCGTGTCGTGGTCGGGGTCGACGGTGGACAGCGAGGGCACCAGGAACGCGCTCTCGGGGACGTCGTCGAAGCCCATCACCTTGACCTGCTCCGGCACCCGGACCCCGGCGTCGGCCAGGCCGCGCAGCACCCCCATGGCCACGGTGTCGGTCACGCAGAAGACCCCGTCGAAGTCGAGCCCGCGCTCCACCATGTCCCGGGCGCAGCGCGCCCCCTCGGCCCGGGAGAAGGCCGCCAGGCGTCGGTGCAGCTCCGGGTCCAGGGGCAGGCCGGCCTCCGCCAGGGCCTGCCGGTAGCCGGTGTGGCGCAGGCTCGACACGTCGACCTCCTCGCCGACCGTGCCGCTCACGAACGCGATGCGCCGGCAGCCCCGTTCCACGAGGTGACGGGTGGCCGCCCGGGAGGCCTCGACGTTGGGCATGGCGACGTGGTCCACCGGGCCGCCGAAGATCCGCTCGCCCAGGATGACCACCGGATGGTCCATGGTCAGCCACTCGGTGTCCTGCGGCCCCATGCCCACCGTGCTGAGGATGAGCCCGTCGTAGAGGCGGTTGCGGGACAGGGCCAGTGCCTCGAGTTCGCTGTCCCGCAGGGCGTAGGTCTGCTCGATGGCGACCCGCAGGCCGAGCGGCGCGGCAGCGGCGATGATGGCCGAGGCCAGCCGCCCGTAGTAGGGGCTGTCCACCTCCGGTACGGCCAGGCCGATGGTGCCGGTACGGCCCTTGCGGAGGTTGCGGGCGGAGACGTTGACGCGGTAGTCGAGGCGGGCCATGGCCTCGAGGACCTTCTCCCGGGTCGCCTCGCTCACCTTGGGGTGACCGTTGATGACGTTGGACACCGTCATCGCCGAGACACCGGCCTCACGGGCGACGTCCTGCATGGTCGCCATGGCCACCCCCTGTTCTGTGCTGCCGACGTCCGCCGGACCATTACATCCCGGCCCCGCCCCCTCGCGAGCGGCAGGGCCGGGGCGCGGGTCAGGCCAGCGGGGCCCGGAGGGTGACGAAGGAGTGGGGCGGCAGGGTCACTTCGAGCCCCCGGTCGGTGGTCTTGAGATCGTCGAAGGCGCGCGGCGCGACCGTCTCCGCCGCGCCCGGGGCGTTGTGGTCCTGGAGCCGGTCGGCGGTGAGGATGCGGGCGGTCGTCGCCCCCAGGCTGCCGCCGCGCAGGTCGAGCGTCACCCGGGCCGGCTCCGCAGCGTCGAGGTTGGACAGCGAGATGAGCACGGTGCCGTCCTTGACGCTGGCGGAGGCGGACAGGCGCTCCGGTTCCGGGTCCTCGCCCCGCAGGTGGACGGTGAGCGAACTGGCGTCCTGGTGGCCCTTGTTCATCTCGAAGACGTGGTAGGTCGGGGTCAGCACCAGGTTGTCGCCGTCGGTGAGGACCATCGCCTGGAGGACGTTGACGGTCTGCGCGATGTTGGCCATGTGCAACCGCGCCGCGTGCTTGTGGAAGATGTCGAAGTGGACGCTCGCGACCAGCGCGTCCCGCAGGGTGTTCTGCTGGAACAGGAACCCGGGGTTGGTGCCCGGCTCCACGTCCCACCAGGTGCCCCACTCGTCCAGCACCAGCCCCACCGTGCGGCCCGGATCGTAGACGTCCATGACGGTGGAGTGGCCGGTGAGGATCCGGTCGATCTTCCGGGCCGCCGCCATCGTGCGGTAGTAGTCGTCGGTGTCGAAGTCGGTGGCGCTGCCCTTGGCCTCCCAGGGGCCCGCGAGCGTGTAGTAGTGCACCGACAGGGCCTGGAAGAAGTTCTTCGGGGTGGCCTCGCAGCCGAAGCAGCTGATCTGCTGCATCAGCGTCTCGGTCCACTGGTAGTCGGCGTCCGCGGCTCCCGAGGCGATCCGGTACAGCTTGTTGTCGCCGTGGTCTCGGCAGTACGTGGCGTACTGGCGGGCCAGGTCGGCGTAGTACTCGGCGCGCATGTTGCCGCCGCAGCCCCAGGTCTCGTTGCCGATGCCCCAGAACTTCACCCGCCACGGTTCCTCCCGCCCGTTGGCCTTGCGCTGCCGCACCATGGGGCTGTCGCCGTCGCGGGTGAGGTACTCCACCCACTCGCTCATCTCCTGCACGGTGCCGGAGCCGACGTTGCCGCTGATGTACGGCTCGGCGCCCAGTAGTTCGCACAGGGCCATGAACTCGTGGGTGCCGAAGTGGTTGTTCTCCTCGACGTTGCCCCAGTGCGTGTTGACCATCCGGGGCCGCTGCTCGCGCGGGCCGATGCCGTCCTTCCAGTGGTACTCGTCGGCGAAACAGCCGCCCGGCCAGCGCAGGTTGGGGATGTTGAGGGCGCGCAGGGCCTCGACGACGTCGAGACGGATACCGCCCTCGTTGGGGATCGGGGAGTCCTCGCCGACCCAGAAGCCGCCGTAGACGCAGCGGCCGAGGTGCTCGGCGAAGTGGCCGTAGAGATGCCGGCTGATCGTCGGACCCGTGAGGTCGAGGTTGATGACGGCAGTGGTGTCTGACACGAGATGCCCTCCAGGGCGAGGCCGTGTTTATCGTTAAACCGCGTTTATCGTTAAACTCGCCGATCCGTGCGACTGAGTCAAGAGGGCGGTAAGGAGCTCGTCGTCCCCGGTACGGCGCGCGCCCCGGCGGACACGTGGCTAGCGTGAGAATCCGGACACCCACCGAACCGGAGAGGGCCGCAGTCATGGCCGTACAACCTGAGGGAACCCCCTGTTGGGTCGACGCGATGTTCAGTGACGTGGAGGGAGCGAAGGCCTTCTACGGCGACGTCCTGGGCTGGACCTTCGGCGAAGCTTCGTCGGAGTACGGCAACTACACACAGGCCTATGCGGACGGCAAGGCCGTCGCCGCCGTCGTGCCGCCCATGCCCGGGCAGGAGGGCCAGTCGCAGTGGTGCCTGTACTTCGCGAGCCCGGACGCGGCGGCGACCGCGGCCAAGATCCGTGACCACGGCGGCGAGGTCCTGATGGAGCCCATGGCGGTCGGCGACTTCGGCACGATGTGCCTGGGCCGGGACCCGGGCGGCGCCGCCTTCGGCGTCTGGCAGGCCGGTGTCCACGAGGGCTTCGAGGCCGTCGGCACCCCCGGGGCGTACGCCTGGGCGGAGATCTTCACGCGCGACCCCGAGAAGGTGGACGCGTTCTTCCCGGCCGTCTTCCCGTACTCCAGGAAGCGGATGGAGGACGACTCGATGGACTTCGGCATGTTCGACGTCGGCGAGAACACGGTCCTCGGCCGGATGAGGATGACGGACGAGTTCCCGCCCGAGGTCCCCTCGTACATCAACGTCTACTTCGCCGTCGCCGACTGCGACGACGCCGTCGCCAAGGCCACCAAGCTCGGCGGCACCCTGCGCTTCGGGCCGATGAACAGCCCCTTCGGCCGGTTCGCCGCCCTCAGCGACCCGCAGGGCGCGAACTTCTCGGTGATCGACATGTCGACGACCGAGGGCGAGATGCCGAAGATCAGCGAGGTCTGAGATCAGGCGCTGGTCCAGCCGTGGCATGATCGGTCGCATGCGTGAACGTGTGGTGGCCGCGTGCGACGGTGCATCGAAGGGAAATCCCGGACCGGCCGGCTGGGCCTGGGTCGTCGCCGACGAGACGGAGACCCCGGCCCGCTGGGAGGCGGGGCCGCTCGGCAAGGCCACCAACAACGTCGCGGAACTGACCGCGCTGGAACGCCTGTTGACGGCGGTCGCCCCGGACGTGCCGCTGGAGATCCGGATGGACTCCCAGTACGCCATGAAGGCCGTCACCACCTGGCTGCCCGGCTGGAAGCGCAACGGCTGGAAGACGTCCGCGGGCAAGCCGGTCGCCAACCAGGAGCTGGTCGTCCGCATCGACGAACTCCTCGACGGCCGCACGGTCGACTTCCGCTACGTCCCCGCCCACCAGGTCGACGGCGACCGCCTCAACGACTTCGCGGACCGCGCCGCCAGCCAGGCCGCCACGGTCCAGGAGCCCGCGGGCAGCGACCAGGGTTCCCCCGAGCCGCCGCCCTCCCCGGACACCCCGAAGACCTCCCGCCCCGGCAAGGCCAAGTCGCCCCGGCGAAGCGGCGGTTCGGCCTCCTCGTCCCGCACGATCAAGGCGAAGTTCCCCGGCCGCTGCCTGTGCGGCCGCTCCTACGCGGCGGGCGCGGACATCGCCAAGAACGACCAGGGCTGGGGCCACCCGGAGTGCCGGACGGCAGGGGCCTGATCAGCCTGCCTCAGTCCGTGTCGAAGGTGTAGTACCCCCGGTGGTCCAGCAGATCCGCCGGGCGTACGTCGTTCCACGGCTTCATCGTCTCGCCCAGGTCGACCACGTCCGGCGTCCCGGCGGCCGGCAGATACCCCGAGTCCGGATGCCGCCGCTGCCACTCGGCCCACAGCTTGTCGACGTAGGCGTGGTGCAGCCAGAACACCGGGTCGTTGGGGGAGACCCCGGTCGCCATCTGGCCGCCGACCCAGACATGGACCCGGTTGTGCAGATTGACCCCGAGCCAGCCCTCCAGATGGTTGCGGAAGCCGTCCGACGCGCTGTTCCAGGGCGCCATGTCGTACGTCGCCATCGCCAGCACCGAGTCGACCTCCGCGCGGGTCGGCAGCTCGCGCACGGAGGTGCCGAGCGAGCGGCGCAGGAACGTACGGCCGTCCACCCGCACGGATATGGGCCAGTTGCCCGACGACGCGGCGAACGGCCCGTCCATCACCTGGCCGTCCCGGCTGCGCCCGGTGCCGCCCAGGAAGTCCGGCGCCCACAGCGAGGCGCGCGGGGAGCGGTCGGTCGACCAGTCCCAGTACGGCAGCGCGACGGACGCGTCCACGGACTGCAACGCCCGCTCGAACTCCAGCAGGTATCTGCGGTGCCAGGGCAGGAACGACGGTGAACGGTGGCCCGTGCGCTCGCTGTTGTCGGTGTCGGACATGATGAACGCGTTGTGCGTGGTGACGAAGGTGTCGTAGCGGCCGCTGCGCTTCAGCTCCAGGACGGCGGCGACGAACCGCCGCTTCTCGTCGGCGCTCAGGTTCGCCTGGTTCTTGCGGACGGTCATGTGCGGTGCTCCAAAACGGTTACGGGGAAAGTCAGTTGGCCGGGAAGGGGAGAAGCTGCGCGCCCTGCAGCTCGTCGACCGCGGCGCGGGCGGCGGCCTTCGGGGTCGGCACCGGGTCGTAGTGGCTGACGACGCTGATCCAGCTGCCGTCGGCGTTGCGCATCACGTGCAGTTCCACCCCGTCGATGAACACGGCGTATCCGGTGCCGTGGTGGTGACCGCCTCCCGAGGCCGGCCGGCCCTGTATCCGGCGGCCCTTGTAGACCTCGTCGAAGGTGTCGGGGGAGTGGTGGTCATGGGCGGCGGCCTGCGGGGCGACCGCGACCGTGGCGGCGACGGCGGCCGCGGCGGCGAGGGCGTGACGCCGGGTCAGTTCGGGCACGGGGTCGGTCCTTTCGGGTGGGTTCGTCGGATGACCCCGTATGCCTATCGGTGCCGAAGAGGCGGCTGCGACCGGTTGGCTGCGATCCGGACAATTACCGATATCTGGTGCAAGATTGAACGAAGATGATCTTGCTGTGCGGGGTGAGGTCGGAGGTCCGGAGGGGGAAATTCCGCGGCGCGGGGCCGCCCGCCAAGTGATCTTTCCCGGAGGGGCGCCTCGCCGGTGACCTGCCTCACCCGCGGAAGCTGACGCAAAGCACTGCTACCCTGCGTCGTCAAATGACCGCTCTGAGTGATGACCAGGGGTACGCGTGAAGGTCGCCTGTGTCGGCGGCGGGCCCGCCGGCCTGTATCTGTCGATCCTGCTCAAACTGCAGGACCCGTCCCACGACGTCACCGTCTACGAACGCAACCCCGAGGGTTCGACGTACGGCTGGGGCGTCACCTACTGGCGCGGACTGCTCGACAAGCTGCACGCGCACGACCCCGAGTCGGCCCGTGCCGTCGAGGAGCACTCCGTCCGCTGGAACCACGGCGTCGCCCATGTCCGGGACCTCGCGACCCGCCAGGACGGCGACGAGGGCCACGGCATCGGCCGCCACCGCCTTCTGGAACTCCTCGCCGCCCGCGCCCGCTCGCTCGACGTCCGTCTGGAGTTCGAGCACGGCATCACCCCGGAGAACCTGCCCGACGCCGACCTGGTCGTGGCCGGCGACGGCGTCCACAGCGCGCTGCGGACCGCGCACGCCGCGCACTTCGGCACCGAGGTCAAGGCGGGCCGCAACCACTACATCTGGCTCGGCACCACCAAGGTCTTCGACGCCTTCACCTTCGCCTTCGTCGAGACCGACCACGGCTGGATCTGGTGCTACGGCTACGGCTTCGGCCCCGACCGCAGCACCTGCGTCATCGAGTGCGCCCCCGAGACCTGGACCGGCCTCGGCCTCGACCGGGCCGACGAGGGCGAGGGCCTGGCCCTGCTGGAGAAGCTCTTCGCCGGCATGCTGGACGGGCACGCCCTCATCGGCCGCTCCTCGGCCGACGGCAGCGCCCAGTGGCTGAACTTCCGCACCCTGACCAACCGCACCTGGTCGCACGGCAACCTCGTCCTCATGGGCGACGCCGCCCACACCACCCACTACTCCATCGGCGCCGGGACGACCCTCGCCCTGGAGGACGCCATGGCCCTGGCGGAGGCGCTGCGCGAGCACACCCAGCTTCCCGAGGCGCTCGCCCGCTACGAGCGGCAGCGCAGGGCGGAACTCCTCTCCGTCCAGAGCGCCGCCCGCTACAGCGCCCAGTGGTACGAGAACCTCCCGCGCTACATCGGCCTGCCCCCGCAGCAGATGTTCGCCCTGCTCGGCCAGCGCCACTCCCCGCTGCTGCCGTACGTGCCGCCCCAGCTCTACTACCGGATCGACCGGGCCGCCGGGCAGCTGGAGGTGCTGCGCCGCTTCAAGCGCTGGCTGGGACCGAAGATCGCGCGGAACGTGCACGCACGGGCCCTGGAGTCCCGCAAGGACTGAGCGATCCTCCAGATTCCCACTAGGTGAATGGCTATTCACCCACTATGGTGAATAGCCATTCACCCTCTTTTGTGTCCCGCTGGAGTGCCGATGGACGTACCCGCGCCGATACCCCGCCCGCTCCGCGACCGGCTGACGGTCCCGGTGCTGGCCTACGGCGGCATCCTCATGGCCGTCATGCAGACCGTGGTCGTCCCGCTGCTGCCGGACCTGCCGCGGCTGACCGGCGCCTCGCCCGGCACCGTCTCCTGGATGGTCACCGCGACCCTGCTGTCCGGCGCCGTCCTCACCCCGGTCCTCGGCCGGGCCGGGGACATGTACGGCAAACGCCGGGTCCTCATGGCGGCGCTCGCCCTGATGACCGCCGGCTCGGTGCTGTGCGCCCTGTCCTCCGACATCCGGGTGCTCATCGCCGCCCGCGCCCTGTCCGGCGCCGCCTCCGCCGTCGTCCCGCTGTCCATCAGCATCCTGCGCGACGAGCTCCCGCCGGAGCGCCGGGGGAGCGCCGTCGCGCTGATGAGCTCGACCGTCGGCATCGGCGCGGCGCTGGGGCTGCCGCTCGCGGCGGTGATCGTGCAGTACGCCAACTGGCACGTCATGTTCTGGGTGACCGCGGTCCTCGGTGCCGTGGGCGTCGCAGGGGTGTGGTGGGCGGTGCGGGAGTCGCCGGTGCGCGAGCCCGGCCGGTTCGACGTGCCGGGCACGCTGGGGCTGGCCACCGGCCTGGTGTGTCTGCTGCTCGGGGTGTCGCAGGGCGGGCAGTGGGGGTGGGGGAGCGCGCGGATCGTCGGGCTCTTCGCGGCCGCCGGCGTCGTCCTCGCCCTGTGGTGGTGGCAGCAGCTGCGGGCCGAACGGCCGCTGGTCGACCTGCGGTTGGTGTCCCGGCCGCGCGTCGGGCTGTCGCACGTGGCCGCGCTGCTGACCGGGTTCGCCTTCTACGCCAACTCGCTCGTCACGGCCCAGCTGGTGCAGGCGCCCGAGGCCACCGGGTACGGGCTCGGCCTGTCGATCGTGCAGACCGGTCTGGTGCTGCTGCCGAGCGGCTTCATCATGCTGCTCTTCTCGCCCCTCTCCGCGAGGATCTCGGCGGCCCGCGGCCCGCGCGTCACCCTGGCCCTGGGCGCCGCGGTCATCGCGGCGGGGTACGCGGTGCGGATCGCCGACAGCCGCGACCTGTGGATGATCATGGTGGGCGCGGCGATCGTGGGCACCGGCACCACCCTGGCGTACTCGGCGCTGCCGACGCTGATCCTGCACGCCGTCCCGGCCGGACAGACCGCGTCCGCCAACGGCGTCAACGTCCTCATGCGCACGATCGGCCAGGCCGTGTCGAGCGCCGCCGTCGCCGCGGTGCTGGTCCGGCACACCAGCCCGGTGGGCGGTCTCCCGGTGCCCACCCTGCACGGCTATCTGCTGGCCTTCGGCATCGCGGGCGCGATCGCCCTGGCGGCCAGTGCCGTCGCACTCAGCATCCCCGGCGATCCCGGGACGGGCGGCACCCGGCGAGCCCGCGGACCCCGCAAGGAGGTGCTGGAGGGAGCATGAGAGCCGTGAGCACGCCACCCACCTCCTCCGACGCGGCACCCGCGCGCCGGGACGCCGAGGCCACCAAGGCGGCGATCCTCAAGTCGGCCCGCTTTCTCCTGACCCGGCACGCCCACACCGACATCACCCTCAAGGACGTAGCCGAACGCGCCGGAGTCAGCCCGCCGTTGATCCTCAAGTACTTCGGCAACAAGGACACCCTCTTCGCCCGCGTCATGTCCTTCGAGGCCGACGCGGAGGAGTTGCTCGACGCCCCGCTGCCCGACCTCGGCCGGCACATGGTGCGGCACGTCCTGGAGAGCCAGAGCGAACGCGGCGTCGACCCCCTGCTGCGGATCGCGTTCGCGCCCCTGCACGGCGAGCTGGGCGACACCCTGCGCGCCAACTTCCGCACCCAGGTGACCGAACAGCTCGCCGACCGCCTCACCGGCCCCGACGCCGGCCTGCGCGCCGAACTCGCCGTCGGCACCCTGCTGGGCCTGGGCGCCATGTACGGCGTCGCCCGCGGCCCGCACCTGAGGGCGAGCGCGATCGACGACATCGTCGACCGCTACGCCCCCTTGGTGCAGGCCCAGTTGACGCCTCCGGCCCGCTAGCCGAACAACCGGTCCAGGAAGGCGTTCCCGAACACGCGATGCGGATCGAGCCGGTCCAGGATCCCGGCCGCCTGCCCCCACGTCCCGTCCCCGAGCGAGGCAGGCACCACCGTGCCCAGCACCTCCTCGTCGTCCCACACCGCGTCCTCGGTGTAGGCCCACCCCTTGGACCACTCCATCCGGGTGAGGGAGTCCGTGCCGTCGTGGCTCTCCAGCAGGAACCGCTCGATCTCCCGCAGGAACTTCTCCGCGTACGGCGTCCCCGGCAGCGTCAGGATGTCCAGCCAGACGGCGGTGTCCCACTCCGGATGCCCGGCGTCGGGCCGCAGCGCGGACAGCAACGGAGCCCGGGCGCCCACGAGTTCGGCGTCCGCCGGATCGTCGAGGCCCGTCACCCGGATCTCCACCGAGCCGTTGACCGGGAACCGGCCGAGCGCGGAGTACCCGGCGAGGCGCTCCCGGTAGAAGGCGGTGAACTCGGCGACGACCCGCTGCACCTGGTCCCGCCGGGTGAGCACCGCGTAGCCGTTGGCGTTGACCCGCAGCGTGGTCGGCTTCAGATACAGCAGCGTGTTCTTCGACGGACCCCAGATGTCGGCCGACAGTGTCGCGACCAGCCCGAGCGCGGCCGCGTCGTACTGCGCGTTCCCCAGCACCGGCGCCAGATACCAGGCCGCGTCCGACACCATCCGCCCGGCGATGTCCGCCACCAGCGTAGGGACGTTGTCGGAGAACGGGTAGTTGTACGGCGACGTCACGCGCCGGGAGGTGAGCGGTTTCGTCGCCTCGACGCTCCACACCTTCAGCCACGGGAACTCCGTGAACGCGAACCAGATCGCCTCCACCCGCCCCGCCTTGTCGAGGTAGCTCGCGAGGGTGCGCCCGTCCCCGCCGGGCGCGGCGAAGAGTTCGGCGGCCGGGATGTCCGTACGGCTCACACAGCGCAGGTTGCTGTTCGCGCCGACGCGCAGCACCACCTCGGTGACGAGGGCCCGTCCGAGGTGGGTCAGCAGCGCGGCGGTGTCCGCCTCCGCGCGGTCGTACGTCCGCAGCACATACGCGTCGCTGCCCTCGTCCCACACCACCGCCGTCACGCTCAGCACCCGGTTGCTGAGCGACCCGTACGTCTGCCCCGGCAGCCGCTGCTCGCCCCGCGCCGGTACGGCGGTGCCGTGCGCGTCGATCGCCAGGGCGCCTCCCAGCGTGAGGTCGCCGGGCGCGGGGGCGGCGGTGACCCCGAGGCCGTGCCCCTCCAAGAAGGTCAGCAGGGCCTCCAGCGTGACGCCGGTGCCCGCCCGCACGGTGTGCGACGACTCCAGGGCCAGGCCGGTCAGACGGGTGGCGGTGTCCACGAGGAGGACGGGGGCGTCCGACGGCGTGCCCTCCGTGAGGGTCAGCGGGGACCAGCCGTGCGAGGAACCCCGGCCGCGCACTCTCCAGCCGTGGCGCCAGGCCCAGTTGACGACGGCGACGGTCTGGTTCCCGTCGGCCGGGGCGCAGGCCCACAGGCCGGTCGCGGTGATCTCGCCGGCCCAGTTCCGGTACGCCGTGCGGTAGAGGCCGACGTCGGCGGGGAAGTCCGGGAGTTCCGCCGCGGCGGCCGCCGGATCGGCCGGCAGCAGGGTCAGGGCGGCTGCGCTGAAGAGAAAGCTCCTGCGGGTCCATGAGTCCGTCACGGGCTCAAGCTAGGCACCCACTTGACAGAGAGCGCTTGCCCGTCGAAGCCTTTCACTCATGTGAGTGAATCATTCACAGGGGGCGCACTGGAGGAGCCCGTTCCGCGCACAGCCGTGACGGATGACAGACTGACGCCATGGACGAGCGCACTTTCGGCAGGTTGGGTCAGCGGGCATCCGTCGTCGGTCTCGGTACGTGGCAGTTGGGTGCCGACTGGGGAGACGTCGACGACAAGGAAGCCCTTTCGGTACTGGAGGCGGCGGCGGAGTCGGGAGTCACCTTCTTCGACACCGCCGACGTCTACGGCGACGGCCGCAGCGAGCAGACCATCGCGACGTTCCTGCGCAGCCGCCCCGATCTGCATGTGTTCGTGGCGACGAAGATGGGCCGCCGCGTCGAGCAGATCCCGGAGAACTACGTCCTCGACAACTTCCGCGCCTGGAACGACCGTTCCCGCCGCAACCTCGGCGTCGACCGCCTGGACCTGGTGCAGCTGCACTGCCCCCCGACCCCCGTCTACTCGAGCGACGAGGTCTTCGACGCGCTCGACACCCTCGTCGCGGAGGAGCGCATCGCCGCGTACGGCGTCAGTGTGGAGACCTGCGAGGAGGCACTCACCGCCATCGCCCGGCCGGGCGTGGCGAGCGTGCAGATCATCTTCAACGCCTTCCGCATGAAGCCGCTGCGCAAGGTGCTCCCCGCCGCCCAGGAGGCAGGCGTCGGCATCATCGCCCGGGTGCCGCTGGCCTCCGGTCTGCTGTCGGGCAAGTACACCAAGGACACCGTCTTCCCCGAGAACGACCACCGCACCTACAACCGGCACGGCGAGTCCTTCGACGTCGGCGAGACCTTCTCCGGCGTCGACTACACGACCGGCGTGGAGGCCGCCGCCGAGTTCTCGGCGCTCGCCCCCGAGGGGTACACCCCGGCGCAGCTCGCCCTGCGCTGGATCATCCAGCAGCCCGGCGTCACCACCGTCATCCCCGGCGCCCGCAACCCGGAGCAGGCCCGCGCCAACGCGGCCGCCGCCGCGCTGCCGGAGCTGTCCGCCGAGACGCTCGCCGCGATCCAGGACATCTACGACCGGCGGATCAAGGACCAGGTCGAGAGCCGCTGGTAGCGCCGTGGGGACGGGTGATCCGGCCGTTTGAACGATCAGGTACCGGGTTACCCGTCCCGCATGGTGCAGGCAGCGGAGAGGCGTACCGGCAGAGACGAGACCGCGGACGAGCGAGCCGACCGCATGTGGGGCGAGCTCATGCAGGAGATCCGCGTCGCCCAGATGGGCGTGCAGATCCTGTTCGGCTTCCTGCTGACCGTGGTGTTCACCCCGAAGTACGCCCACCTCGGCGACACCGAGAAGACCATCTACATCGTCACGGTCGTCCTCGGCGCCACCGCCACCGGCGCTCTCATCGGGCCGGTCTCGCTGCACCGCCTGGTCTCCGGGCGGCGCATCAAGCCACGGGCGGTGGAGTGGGCCTCCAGGCTGACCTTCATCGGCCTGGTGCTGCTCCTCGTCACCACCGCCTCCTCGCTGCTGCTGATCCTCCGGGTCGCCACCCACGACGCGTTCGTGCCGTGGCTGGTCACCGCGGTAGTGGCGTGGTACCTCGTGTGCTGGTTCGTCGTCCCGCTGTGGGTGCGGCGCCGCTACACGACGAAGTGACGTCCGGGCGCGGGAGCTTCGCCAGCTGACGGTCGTGCACCCGGGCCAGCATCAGCACCGACACGGTCGCCCCGACGAGCGCGCAGAACATGTCCCACTGCGTGTCCCACACATCCCCCTGCGTCGCGAGGAAGGCGTCGGCCGCCTGACCGCCGACCACCGCCGCCAGCCACTCCAGCATCTCGAACACGGCACTGAAGGCGAGGCACGCGCACACCGTCAGCGGCGCCAGCCAACGGCTCCCGCGCAGCGGCGAGGTGCGGCTGAGCAACTCCCGTACCAGCACGGCCGGTACGAAGCCCTGCATGAGGTGGCCGAGACGGTCGTACGGATTGCGCTCCAGGCCCAGTTCGTCGCGCAGCCAGTTCCCGAGCGGCACCTGCGCGTAGGTGTAATGGCCGCCCACCATCAGCACCACCGCGTGCACGGCCAGCAGGCAGCACAGCAGGCCCGTGAGCGGGAAGCGGCGCCAGGTCAGCACGATCAGCGGCAGCCCCACCAGCACCCACACGGTCTCCAGGAACCAGGTGGCGCGGTCCTTGGGGGCCCACGCGGAGACGACCATGCCCACGACCACGGCCCCCGCGAGGAGGGCGGGCAGCGGGCGGCGGACTGCTGTCATGGTCAGGCTCCTTTTCGTCGGAGCCCCATCGTGCTGGCCCCGTGCCCGCCTGACATGAGTACGGCTACTCAGCCCGGTCCTGTGCGAAGAGCTCGGCGAGGAACTCGTCGACCCCGGTCCGCTCGCTGCCCGGCGGGACCAGTTCCCGCGTTCTGCGCAGGAACGTGGTCACCGCCGGGGCCCACGCGAAGACCACGGCGTGATGCCGGCCGCCGTCGGGGTGGGGGTCGCCGAGGAACTCGATGCGCAGCTCGTGCCCCATGCCCGTGGACACGGGGCGCATGCGTACGTCTCCCAGTCCGACGGGCTTGACCAGCCCCTCGGCGAGCATGTCGCGGTCCAGCCGCCAGCGGGCCAGCACCCGGCCGTCATGGCTGAACACCGCCGTGACGGCGAAGGGGTCGGAGGCCTCGTACGACAGGTGGGCGAGCACCGGGAAGCGGTGTGTGACGCCGGCCTGGAGCTGCACGACCAGGGACTTGTGCACGAGGGGGTTCACCTGAGGGCCTCCGGGGAGAACGGGCTTGGCTCCCTCTAGTACCCCTGTCGCGCACAAGATGCTCACTCCGGAGAGTGATTCCCGTGGGCTCCGCGCAACGCGGTGATGCAGGCGCCGATGGCCTGCTGCAATTCCTCCAGCTGCTGGACCATGTCGTCCTCGTAGAAGTCCTGCGCATCGTCGAAGGTCAGCTCCTCGAAGACCTTCGTCGCCTTGTGCAGGCTGTTGTAGAACTTCGTCCGCCGTTCCTGGACGCGGAGTTCGGGATCGGCCTCCACAGCCTCGACGACGAGGGTCTTCATGGTGTCGTAGGCCTCGGTGGCCCACTCGCCGGTGTCCTCGTCGTCCTCCAGCTCGTCGAGGAGCGAGAGGTGGCGCTCGGCCTCCTGGCGGAGGTCGGCGGGCGCGTCGACGGTCTGGCCGGCGGGGGTCTTGATCTGGCCGGACTCGGCGATCTGGCGGACGTAGCCGATCCGGTCGGCGGCCCGGCTCTCGGTGGCGACGGCCTTCTTCAGATCGTCGGTGCGCACGACGTCCCGGGCCAGCTCGGACTGGAGTTCCGGGTCCTCGCGCACCCGGTCCAGGAGCGCCTGGCGGGCGGCGCGGGCGGTGGAGGGGTCGGCGAGGATCGCGGCCCGCAGCGCGGTCGGGTTCTCGGCGACCTCCAGCGCCTTCGTCGGCCGGATGCCCTCCGCCTCGGCGGCCTCGGCGATGGCGGTGCCGCGCTCGGAGGTGGCGCTGTTGCGGGAGACGTAGTAGCTGAGCCACACGTCGGCGTCCGGCAGCTCCACCTCCTGGCCCGGCGCGAGCGCCTCGAAGTGCGGGACGAGACCGTCGTCGGCGGCCCGGTCCCATGCCTTGTAGTAGCGCATGACACGGTCGGCCGAGCAGCCGGCGAGTTCGGCGAACTCCTTCGCCGACACCTTCGGCCTCTCGTCCGCGCCCTGCCCGCCGGGCCGGACGCTGCGCGCCACCATCAGGCCGAAGGCCCATCCGCCGGTCCGCGCGTAGACGCCGAACTCACGGGCGTCCCGCGCCACGAGGTCGGACAGCGGTGCGGGGGACGTCTCGGCCGACGCCTCGGACGGATCGATCGCTAGGGTCACAGGTGTCTCTCCTGAGCAGGGGCTGAAGGGACTGCACACGTGCAGACCGGCAGCCTATATCGACCCATTGGCGATGCTTTGGCAGACCCTGTGTGTCTAGTCGCCGAAGGCGTCGCGCAGTGCCGGGAGCAGGGTCTTGTCCGCCCAGTCCAGGTACGCCGGCTGCGACTCGCCGCCGATCTGTACCAGGGCGATCTCCGTGAAACCGGCCTCCGCGTACGGGCGTACGGCCTCGACGAAGTCGTCCGGGTCGTCGCCGCACGGGATCGACGCGCTGACGTCGTCCGGCGTCACGAACTGGGTCGCCGACTCGAACGCGTCGGGGTGCGGCAGCTCGGAGTTGACCTTCCAGCCGTTGCCGAACCAGCGGAACTGCGCGTGCGCCCGGTGCACGGCCGTGTCCCGGTCGGGGTCGTAGCAGACCGGCAACTGACCCACGCGCGGCTTGCCCGCGCCGCCGTGCCGGTCGAAGGAGTCCAGCAGGCCCGCCTTCGGCTCCGTCGCGATCACCAGGTCGGCGAGCCGGCCCGCGAGCGCGCAGGACTGCTCACCGGAGACGGCCACACCGATCGGCACCGGCTCGTCCGGCAGGTCCCACAACCGGGCCGACTCCACGTCGAAGTGCGTGCCCCGCCGGTTCACATGGCCGCCCGCGAAGAGCGCCCGGATGATCTCGACCGCCTCCTCCAGCATCTCGTGCCGCACGTCCACGGACGGCCAACCGCCGCCCACCACATGCTCGTTGAGATTCTCTCCCGAGCCGAGCCCCAGCCGGAACCGGCCCTCGGACAGCAACTGCATCGTCGCCGCCTTCTGCGCCACGACCGCCGGGTGGTAGCGGAACGTCGGACATGTCACGTAGGTCATCAGCGGAATGCGCGAGGTGGCCTGCGCGGCGGCGCCGAGCACACTCCACGCGTACGGCGAGTGACCCTGCGAGCGCAGCCACGGAAAGTAGTGGTCCGAGGTCACCGAGAAGTCGAACCCCACCTCCTCGGCGCGCACCACATGCTCGACCAGCTCACGGGGCCCGGCCTGCTCGGTCATCATCGTGTATCCGATTTGCACCATACGGCGCGAGTCCCCTGACTGGGCCACCGAAAACGGCCGACCGACATCTGGATCATGGCGGGGCCGTCGGGGGAGGATGCCCGCATGAGTGTTCGCCCCATGCCCACGAGCACCCCGTCCGCCCAAGGCGTCGACGCGTCCGGCGTCCACGCCTTCCTCGACGCTCTGGAAGCCGCCCCCGACATCGAGCCGCACAGCCTGATGCTGCTGCGCCACGGCAAGCTCGTCGCCTCCGGCTGGTGGGCGCCGTACACCCCCGACCGCCCCCATCTGCTGTACTCCCTCAGCAAGAGCTTCACGGCGACGGCCGCCGCCTTCGCCGTGGCCGAGGGGCTGCTCCGGCTCGACGACACCGTGATCTCGTACTTCCCGGAGTTCGACGCCGACATCACCGACCCGCGCAGCCGCGCGATGCGCGTCCGGCATGTCGCGACGATGGCCAGCGGGCACGCGGCCGAGACCCATGAGCGGGCACTGGCAGCGGACCCCGAGGAGCCGGTGCGCGGCTTCCTGCTGCTGCCGCCGGACGGCGACCCGGGCACGGTCTTCGCCTACAACCAGCCCACCACCTACACCCTCGCCGCGATCGTCCAGCGGGTCACCGGCCAGACCCTCACCGACTATCTGCGCCCCCGCCTGTTCGACCCGATCGGCATCGGCGACGTCGCCTGGCTGACCGACCGGACCGGACGCCAGCTCGGCTTCAGCGGACTGCACGCCACCACCGACGCGATCGCCCGCCTCGGGCAGCTCTACCTCCAGGACGGTGTGTGGGAGGGCGAGCGGCTGCTGCCCGAGGGGTGGGTCGGGGAGGCGACCCGGCCCCACATCGCGAGCGGGGACGAGACCTGGTCGGCGGACTGGCGACACGGGTACGGCTACCAGTTCTGGATGTCCCAGCAGGGCTATCGCGGCGACGGGGCGTACGGGCAGTACTGCATCGTGCTGCCCGAGCACGACGCCGTGATCGCGTTCACCGGGGCCACCGACCAGATGCAGGAGGTCCTCGACCTGGTCTGGCGGCATCTGCTCCCCGCGTTCGGGCGGACGTCGCCGGACGCGGACGCCTCGCTGGCCGAGCGCATGGCCGGGCTCGCGCTGCCGCCGGCCGCGGGCAAGCAGGTCCCGTCGGAGGACGCCGTCACGTTCACGCCGTACGGCGGTGGCTGCGCGGCTCTGCCGAAGCTGACGGCCGTGGAGGTCGCCGCGGACGGCCGGCGGGTGACGTTCGTCGAGGACGGGCAGCGGCTGGAGCTGGGGTGCGGTGAGGCCGGCTGGACGGTCACCGAGGGCCCGGTGCCGGCCGCGGTGAGCGGAGGCCGGACCGGCGAGGACACCCTCGTGCTCGACGTGGCGCTGCTGGAGACGCCGCACCACGTCGACGTGACCTGCTCGCTCACGGACCGGACGTTCACCGCGAGTTGGCGCACACGGCCCCTGCACAGCTCCCGCATCGGGGCGATGCGCGCACCCCGCCCCTCAGTCTGACGGCACCCTGAAGGTCCGCAGGATCGTCTCCAGGGCCTTCTGGTTGGCGGCGTCGTCCCAGTCGGCCGCCGGGGTCGTCCAGCGCAGCGAGTAGCCGCGGCCGCCGCCGATGAGGAAGCCCCGGCCCAGGGTCTGCACGCGGGTGCCGTCGACGGTGGCTAGCCACTCCATGTCGGCGGCCTCGCGGCCCTGGTACGTGGTCGCGCGGATGTCCCCGACGCGCTGGTAGTCGCCGTACTGCTTGAGCGACGGCTCGACGTCGTCCCGCCAGACGGCGACCGGGTCGTCGCCGACGCGCGTGCTGTAGGTGACGGCGAGCGTGCGGGGGTCGCCCTCGGCGCCGAGGATGACCCGGTAGGCCAGGTCGTCCTGCGTCTTCGTGCTCAGCACCTTCCAGCCCCGGGGGAGCGAGACGGAGAAGCCCTGAGGTGCGGTGTAGTGCTGGAACTCGGGGGTCGGGGAAGGGGTCGCGCCGGTCGCTTCGACGGTGGGGGTGGGTGTGGGTGTGGGTGTGGGAGTCGCCGTCGGGGTGGGGGTCGGCTTCGGCGACGGCTGGGCCGGCTGTCCGCCGGGGGCCGAGGCCGTGGGTCTGACCGGCGGGGCCTCCGCCGCGGAGTTGTCGGAATCCGTGGCGAATTGACCGGTCGCGGCGAGGACCGCGGCGGTGACGGTGGCGACGGCCAGTACCGTGCCGACGGCCATCGTGCGCCGGCTGCGGCCCGGTCCGGCGGTGTAGAGGCGGCGCAGCCGGGAGGCGGGGGGCTCGGCCGGCGCGGCGTCCGGGTCCTCGCTGACGACGCGGGCGAGGGCCTCGCGGACCAGCTGACGGCTGAGCCGTTCCCGGGAGTTCTTGCGCAGCAGCCCCTGCACGGTCGGGGTGAGCGGTCCGGCCCGCACCGGGCTGCGCAGCGGCAGCCGGTCCACGCCCTTCAGCGTCGTCGACGGGCTGTCCCGGTCCAGGAACGGCGGCCGGCCCTCGACCATCGTGTAGAGCATCGCGCCGAGCGCCCAGAGGTCCGCGGCCGGACCGATCCGCTCGTCACGGGCCTGCTCCGGAGAGGCGTACGAGGGTGCGCTGACCCGGGGGGCGAGGGTCGCCCCGGCCAGCCCGAAGCCCGTGACGACGAGGGGGCCGTCGTCCCGCACGAACACCTGGCCGGGACTGAGCTCGCCGTGGGTGATGCCCTCGTTGTGCCCGGCTTCCAGCACGTCGAGCAGCTCCAGGCCGATCCGGGCGGCGCGCGCGTAGTCGAACGTGCCCTGGCGTTCCAGGAGTTCGCCCAGCGGGGTGCCGTCGATCCACTCGGTGACGGTCCACAGGGTGCCGTACTCCTCGACGGCGTCGACGACCGCGCCGACCCGGCCCGGGCAGAGCCGGCCCATGGTCTCGGACATCCGCACGACCCGGGCTACGGCCCGGCGCGCGCCCTCCCCGTCGGGGTCGGGCGGCAGCCCTATCTGGGTGAGGAGACAGGGGCGGCCGGCCTCGACGTCCTCGCCGGACCAGCAGACACGGTTGGTCTCGCGGTGGAGGACCTCCAGGAGCCGGTACCGTCCGGCGACCAGCTCTTGTGTGGAGACGTGCGCCTCGCCCATGCTCATCCCTCGCTGAACCCTGGCTCTCACCTTTCCCACAGGTACGAAGGGCGCGACCGGGTGCGTTCAGCCGAAGCGCAACTGCTTTCCTGACATGCGGTCACCGGGCCGGAACTGACGATCGGTCAACGGAGGGTGACGCATGGTCAGAGAAGGCCGAATCGTTCCGCCCAGGCCATGACGTCCCCGGTCGTCGCGTTCCCGCCGCAGACGACCAGTCCCAGCCGGGCGCCGTCCCCGACCCGCTCCAGCACGCGCCGCGCCGCGGGCAGCAGACAGCCCGCGGCGGGCTCGGTCCACACCTTCGCGTGGTCGGCGAGCTGGAGCGAGCCCTGCACGGCCTCCCGGTCGGTGACCACGAGCACCTCGTCGACCAGCGCCGACACATGGTCGTACGTCAGCTGCGAGACGGCAGGGGCGCTGAGCGTGGACACGATCGACGACAGCGCGACCGGCACCGGCCCGCCCGCCGCGAGCGCCTCCGACATGGCCGTGGCGCCCTCGGTCTCCACACCCCAGATCCGCACCCCCGGACGCCGGGCGCGCAGCGCCGCCGCGACCCCCGCGATCAGCCCGCCGCCCCCGATGCTGACGAGGACGTCCGTGAGTTCACCGGCGTCCTGTGCGAACTCCAGGCCCACGGTGCCCTGTCCGGCGATGACCAGCGGGTCGTCGAAGGGGTGGACCAGCGTCAGCCCCTCGTCGCGCAGCCGGGTCACGAGCGAGAACGCGCCGTCCATGTCCTCGGTCAGCCGCACCGCGGCACCGGCCGCCTCGGCGATCTCCACGGCACGGGCGGGCGCCGAGCGCGGCATGACCACCGTGGCCTTCACATGGAGGTCGGCGGCCGTCATCGCGAGCGCGATGCCGTGGTTGCCGCCGCTGACGGCGACCACACCGGCGGCCCGTTCGGCGGCGCTCAGCGAGAGCAGCTTCGCCGTCGCGCCGCGCGCCTTGAACGAGCCGGTGCGCTGGAGGAGTTCGAGCTTGGCGGTGACCGGGGCGCCGAGCAGCGCGGACAGGCCGGGGCTCGGCACGGTGGGGGTACGGACGACGTGTCCGGCGATTTGCTCGGCCGTGGCTTCGATCTCGGAGATCCCGATCAAGGCAGTCACCCTTCCTGGTACGGACGTCCCGCACCGCTCCGACCCTACGTGGCGCGCACCGAGCCCCGCGTCTGCGACCTGATCCGCCGGACGGGCGCTAGTGCTGCTGCGGCTTGTGCGGGGTCGTCTCGCTCGGGCGTACGACGACGTATCCCTGGCCCTGGAGCATCAGTTGGACCGCTTCCCCCGACCCGCCGCGCAGCATCGAGCCGATGGACTGCGAGCGGTGCAGGGAGGTCTGGAGGCCGGCCGTCCAGCCGACGACCGCGTCCGTGTCGACGTACACCGGGAACTGCGCCGAGACCGGGATGACCAGCGGATTGCCCTCGCAGACCAGGCCGAGGCGGCCCTGCCCGGTGAAGACGCTGTTGAACAGGCCGCCCCCGCTGATCCCGGCGCCCTTCACCGTCGCGATCCGGTACGACAACGAGGCGTCGAAACACAGGACGTTGCGCCCGTTGACCGTGAACTCGTCGCCGGGGTCGACGTCGACGACGAAGCAGTTCTGCGCCTCCTGCGCGAACCAGGCCTCGCCCTGACCGCGCACGGCCATCAGCGGCAGGCCCTCGCCGGTGACCGCACGCTTCAGCATGCCGCCCACGCCCTGGCCCTTGCGCTCGAACTGGAGATTGCCGCGATAGGCGATCATCGAGCCCTGGCGGGCGAGCATCTCACCGTTGACCGCGTACCTGATGCACTTGGCGTTCTCGACCGTCATGCCGGGCGCCGTGGCCGGCTGGACCATGTGCTCACTGGAAAACAGATCACCCTTCATGAGGGCATGGTGTCCCGGACGGTTTGGTTCCGTCACGGGGCCGGGGGTGGTGGCGTGTCGGGATCAGGCGCCGAAGAGCTGGGTCCAGTACGTGCCCGCCGGACCGCCGCCCGCGAAGCCGATCCCGATGTGGGTGAAGTCCGGCTTGAGGATGTTGGCGCGATGGCCGGGGCTGTTCATCCAGCACTCGACGACCTCGGCGGGGGAGCGCTGGCCGCAGGCTATGTTCTCGCCGATCGAGCGCCGGCTCGCGCCCGCGGCGGCGGCCCGGTCCCAGGGCTTGCTGCCGTCCGGTGCGGTGTGGGAGTAGAAGGCGCGGGCGATCATGTCCGTGCTGTGGGCCTGGGCGGCGGCGGTGAGACGGGGGTCGACGGTCAGGGGCGGCAGACCGTGGCGGGTGCGCTCGCCGTTGGTGCGGTCGACCACCTCGGAGGCGGTCCGGGCCAGTTCGGCGGGGGTGAGGGGGCGGGCCCAAAGGGCGGTCCAGTAGAGGTCGCCGGAGCGGTGGTCGGCGGCGTACGCCAGACCCGCGTGCGTGAAGGCCGGGTCGCGCAGGGTCTGCCGGGGCTGGGCGGTGCGCAGGCAGTGGTCGACGAACTCGGCCGGGCTGCGCGGGCCGGAGACGAGGTGCTCGCCGACGGTGACGTACGTGAATCCGGTGGCGGTCAGGCGCTGGTAGACGGAGACGCCGTCCGGGGCCTCGACGCCGAGGCGGCCCGACGCGGCCATCGCGGAGGCGTGGGCCTGGGCGGCGGAGGTGAGCCGGGGGTCCAGGGCGACGGGCGGGGAACCGGCGGCGGCGCGGGCGGAGTTGACCAGGCCGAGGAAGCCGGCGGGGGAGGGGGAGGGGGACAGGGATAGGGATGGGGCGGCCTGCGGCGCGGTGGGCGGGGGCGTGTCGTCGGCGACCTCCACGCCGAAGTCCCGTGCCAGACCGGCCAGTCCGTCGGCGTACCCCTGGCCGAGGGCGCGCAGCTTCCAGCCGGGGCCGCGCCGGTAGACCTCCGCGAGGAGCAGGACCGTCTCCTGCCGTGGCCGGGGCGGGGCGAAGCGGGCCAGGAGGCGGCCGCCGGGACCGGTGACGTCGAGGACGGGGGCGGGCAGCCGGCCCAGGGGAGTGCCGGGCTCGGCCGGGCTGACGACGACCGTGACCTTGGCGGCGCCGGCACGCAGTCGGGCCGGGTCGAGGGTCAGGGTGTCGGAGGTGAGCCGGGCTCCGGGGGCGGCGGGCTGGTTGTAGAAGACGAGGTCGGCGTCGCCCCGGACCTTGCCGTCCTCGTCGGTGATCAGCGCGGACACGTCGAACGGGCCGGGAACCCGGACGGTCACGATGCCGCCCGGGAGGGGCAGATTGCCCCCGGGAACCAACTCGGTCATCGGCCGTCCTGCTGGTGTCGAGGTGCGGAGCCCCGGGAGGGGGTGTCCGGACAACGTCCGCCCAACCGCCCCGGTTCCCGCCGACGTGGCCCTCCGGCGGGGTTCCGGCCGACGTGGCCCTCACGGTGGGGTTCCGGCCGATGCGGCCTTCACGGTCCGGTCCAGCCGATGCGGCCGGCGGGGCCGGGTTCTCGCCGATGCGGCCCACGGGGCCCGGTTCTCGTCGACGCGGTCTGCGGGGCCGGGTTCCCGCCGACCCGGCCCAGCTGCCCTGGTTCCCGCCGCCCCGGCCCTCCCGTGGTGCCCGGCTCCCGTCGGCTCAGTCCCTGAGCACCCCCGGCGCGATGTCCTCGTACCGCTCCACCCCCGCCGCCGAGCCGCGCAGTACCTTCGCCCGCTTGCCGCAGAACGCCGACTCCAGGGTGCCGAACATCGTGTTGAGGACCGTCCCGTTGTTGGAGGTGTTCACGGCCGCGCTGAGGCTGCGCTTGCCGTCCTTCGAGGTGAACGCGTACGTGTAGTAGCCCTGGACGGCGCCCGTGTGGCCGTACACCGACACCCCGCAGGACAGCGTCCGGCGGCGCAGCCCGAGGCCGTACGACGTGTTGCTGTTCACCTTCCACCAGCGCTGCATCTGGTCCAGGCTCGCGGCGGACGTCAGCTTTCCGCGCAGCAGCGCGGACAGGAACGTGTTGAGGTCCTTGGCGGTCGAGATGATCGAGCCCGCGCTCTGCGCCCAGGACGTGGTCTGCCGGGTGGCGTCGACCAGGGCCGCGCCGGGCGTGTCGGGGGTCAGATAGCCACGGGCGTAGCGGCCGGGGAGCTTCGTGTCCGGGTGGACGTAGAAGGTGTCGCGGAGTTTCAGGGGCGCGAAGATGCGGTCCTGGTACGCCGTCCGCACCGACTGGCCGGTCAGCTTCTCGATGAGCATCCCGGCGACTACGAAGTTGGTGTTGGAGTACGAGTAGGCGGCGCCGGGCCGGTTGGTGCGGGCGTGCCGCAGCGAGCGCTTGACCAGGTCGCGGTAGGTGAAGACCTTGGTGCGGACGGCCTCGAAGCCCGGGACCGTGCTCGCGAACATGTCGTTGGTGTAGTCGTACAGCCCGCTGCGATGGCTCAGGACGTGCCGCACGGTGATGCCGTCGTCGGGCAGCAGGCCCGGCAGGTAGTGGTTGACCGACGTGTCGAGTGCGAGCTTCTTCTCGTCGACCAGCTGGAGCAGCACCACAGCGGAGAAGGTCTTGGTGACGGAGCCGATGCGGAACCGGTCGAGCGTGCTGATGGTGCGTCCGGTCTTCCGGTCGGCGACCCCGGTGACCGCCCGGTAGACCGTGCCCTGGTCGTCGATCCGGGCCAGTGCGCCGGGCGCACCCTGCCGCCGGGCCGTGCGCAGCACCGCGCGGACGCCTTCGAGGTCCGGCGTCGCCAGGGCGGCGGTGCCGGGGGAGCCCGTGGACGCGGTGTCCGCCGTGGCGTGGGCCGGTACCGCCAGCAGGGAGAGCAGTACCGTCCCCGACACCGTTGCGTTGCGCAGCATTTGTGATGACATCCGACTGTTTCTCCCGTTTCTGGCGGTGAGCCCTCGATGCGAGATCGGTCACACGGACGCCGGGCAACCTTCTCGCATCCCGTCACATCTCCACAGCCGACGCACAGTTGGTCACCCACTGATCACTGCGCGGTGCGGATTTGCAAAGTATTGCCATGAAAAGCCAGAAAACCGATGATTTGGGCTTTACGTGGACATGACTCATCCGTAAGGGTTGCGAACCGGGGCCCGACCAGCCCCCATGGCGCCCAACCGCGCCATGTCTCAGGGCGGTTGGTGATCCCGGCCGCCTTCGCACGAAGGAACCCTCAATAGTGCGTAGACCCCATATACGCAGCCTGGCCGTCGCCGTCACGGTGGCGACGGCCGCCACGGGGCTCGCGGGTACGGCCTTCGCCGGCCCGTCCACGGGGAAGCCCGAGCAGGCCGCGGCCGTGACCGCCGCGACCGTCGTCGACGCGGCCCGTGCCGCCGCCTTCGCCCACGCCTCCGCCACCGGAGTCGCCCAGGGCGACGAACTCCACGCCCAGGACGTGCTGATCGACCCGGAGGGCGCCCGGCACGTCCGGTTCATCCGGTCGCATCAGGGCATGCCGGTCCTCGGCGGCGATCTCGTCGTCCACCTCACCGAGCGGCTGACCTACGCGGGTGTCACCCGGGCGGCCGACCACAAGGTCGCCCCCGAAGCCACGCACGCCCGGCTGAGCGCCGGACAGGCCGAGGAGAAGGCCGCCGCCGTCGCGAAGGGCGACGCCGGACCGGCCGAACTCGTCGTCGACGCCCGCGACGGCGCGGCGGCCCTCGCCTACCAGGTGCGGGTCACCGACAGCGGCACCGTCGAGGCCGGCTCCCGCACGGTCGTCGTCGACGCCCTCACCGGCAAGGTGCGCAGCAACACGCCGGACAGCGACGAGTTCCTGTCGCCCAAGCTCATCGAGACCCTGCGCGAGCGCGGCGAGACGCTCGACCCCGCCACCGGCACCGCCCCGCAGACCTCCGCGCTCGCGGCGACGGCCTCCGGCACCGGGAACTCCCTCTTCGCCGGCAAGGTCCCGCTCACCACCACCAAGACGGGCACCCGCAGCTACCTCCTGAAGGACCCCACCCGCTGGGGCACCGAGACCCGCGACGCCAAGGGCCAGGAGCTGGAGAACTTCGCCCGCGGCAAGAAGTTCACCTCCACCACCAACAAGTGGGGCAACGGCGCCGTCTCCAACCGGGCCAGCGCCGCCGTCGACGCCCAGTACGGCGTCACCAAGACCCTGGACTTCTACAAGAAGACCTTCGGCCGCAAGGGGATCGCCAACAACTCCAAGGGCGCCAAGGCGATGGTCCACTTCGGCAACAAGGTGGCCAACGCGTTCTGGGACTCGTACTGCGGCTGCATGCTGTACGGCGACGGCGACGGTGACTTCTTCAAGAAGCCGCTCGTCGTCCTCGACGTCACCGGCCACGAGCTCACCCACGGTGTCGTGGACGCCACCGCCCGCCTGGAGCCCACCCGGGTCGACCAGGACGGCAACCAGTACGGCGAGGCCGGCTCGCTCAACGAGTCGCTCGCCGACATCTTCGGCTCCAACGTCGAGTTCAGCGCCAACAACCCGAAGAACCCGCCGAACTACCTGCTCGGCGAGAAGCTCGGCCTGGACCAGAAGTTCCTGCGCCGCCTCGACAAGCCGTCCCTCGACGTGCTCGAAGGCGCCATCGACTACTGGTCGCCTGCGGTCTACGACGCCGAGGTGCACGCCGGCTCCGGTGTCTCCTCGCACGCCTACTACCTGCTCGCCGAGGGCAGCGGCCGCAAGACGATCGGCAGCGTCACCTACGACTCGCCGACCTTCGACGGCCTGCCCGCGACGGGCATCGGCCGCTCCAAGGCCACGGCGATCTACTACCGCGCCCTGACCCGCTACATGGTCTCCACGACCGACTTCCACGACGCCCGCGTGGCGACGCTGAAGGCGGCCAAGGACCTCTACGGCGCGGGCAGCACGGAGTACAAGGCGGTGGACCGCTCCTGGGCCGCCGTCAACGTGACCCCGGCGAACGCGCCCGCGGCACGGCACTGACCCACCCCGGCCGCCGGGCACCTCTCGCCCGGCGGCCGGCGTCTCGCCGCGCACCCGTGTCGCCGACCGGCGCGCCCTCTTCGGCGCCGGGACGGGGGCGCGGGGCGGTTTCGGCGCCGATCTACGGTGGGGGGATGGGAAACCGAACGAGGCACGGGTACACAGCGTCGGCGACCGCACCACGACCGTGGAGTTCGGGGGGACGAGTCGCCCGGTGACCCGGCTACGCCGCCCGGTGGCAGCCGTGTTGCTGGCCGCGGTCCTCCAGGTCCCGTCGGCGTCGGCCGCGGAGATCCCGCCCGACGGCGTCATCACCTGGGGCGCGAGTGCCGACCGCACGGGCGAGGCCGTCGCCGACCGCGGCTACCGCATGGTCGTGCACACCAGCGTCGCCGGCCGCGATCTGCGCATCCGGCTCTCCAACGCCTTCGGCGACCGGCCCGTGACCTTCGACAGCGTCTACGCCGGGCTGCGCAAGGAGGGCGCCGAGCTGGTCCGCGGCAGCAACCGGCGGCTCACCTTCGCCGGTGCGGACTCCGTCACCGTCCCCTCCGGGACCAGCGTCTACAGCGACCCGCTGCCCGGGAAGCTGCCCGCCGGCACGGATCTCGTGGTCAGCATCCACAGCCCGGACGCGGCCGGCCCCGCCACCGGCCACTGGATGGCCCTGCAGACCTCCTACCTCACCCAGGGCGACCACACCGCCGAGGAGAGCGGCGCCCGGTGGACCGCGTCGACCGGCTCCTGGTTCTACCTCGACGCGGTCTCCGTGCGGGCCCCCGGCATCGGCGCGGTCGTCGCGCTCGGGGACTCCATCACGGACGGCTGGCACTCCACGGCCGACCTGAACCGCCGCTGGCCCGACTATCTGGCCCGACGCCTCCAGAAGTCCCCGAGCACGGTGAGGGGCGTGGCCGACGAGGGCATCGCGGGGAACAGAGTGCTGACGGACGGCCCCGGCCAGAGCGCCCTGAACCGACTGGACCGCGACGTGCTCTCCCAGCCCGGCGTCCGCACGGTCTTCCTCTTCGAGGGCATCAACGACATCAAGCACCACGCCGGTGCCACCGCCCAGGACCTGATCGACGGCTACCGGCGGATCGCCGACCGGGTGCACGCGGCCGGCAAGTGCCTCGTCGTCTCCACCGTCGGCCCCTTCAAGGGCTGGGCGGGATGGGACCCCGCCACCGAGGCCGTACGACAGGAGGTGAACCGATACCTCAGGGGCAGCCGGGAGTTCGACGCGGTCACCGACTTCGACCGCGTCCTGCGCAGCCCCTACGACCCCGAGCGGATGCTGCCCTTCTTCGACGGCGGGGACCACATCCACCCCAACGACAAGGGCATGCAGGCGATGGCGGACGCCGTCGACCTCGACAGCCTGCAGTGCACCGAGAACTGACGAGTCGTCACTCGGGGGCGATCAGGCCCTCGCGGTAGGCGACGGCCACCGCCTCCGTACGGCTCGCGGCGCCCAACTTGGCCAGGATGTTGGAGACATGGACGCTGGCCGTCTTGCCGCTGATGAACAGCTCCTCGCCGATCTGCCGGTTGCTGCGGCCGAGGGCGAGGAGCCGCAGCACGTCCTGCTCACGGGCGGTCAGCGGAGAGGGCCCGTCCGGTGCCGTCGGTGCCGCCGACAGCCTGCCCCGGCGGATCAGCGTGTCCGTCTGCTCCAGCAGGAGCGTCGCCCCCAGCCTCAGGGCCGCCTCGCGCGCCGCGCCGGCCTGGACCGCCGCCTCCTCGCGCCGGTCGGCCGCCAACAGCGCCTCTGCATACCGCAGTTGGCAGCGCGCGTGCTCGTAGGTGTCGCCGAAGTCGAACGCGGCGACCGCCTTCGCCCAGGCCGCCACGTCCGGACCGGACACGGCCCGTGCCCACTCCGCCTCGGCGCGGGCCAGCCACGCCTGCCCTTCCGGACCCTGCGGATTCCCGTCGTCGCCGCGCGCGGCCGTGTACCGGGCCAGCTCCACCAGCTCGTCCGCCGGGGCCGCCCACCGCATCGCGCCCGCCTCGTCACCGTTCAACCGCAGCCCGGCGGTGGTGTCGGCGACCGCGGACAGCGCGAGAGCGGCGAGCCGGACCGCGACGTCGGGACGGGTGCCCGCGTCGTCGGTGAGCGCCTTCACGGACGAACGCACCTGCTCCACCGCGGCCTCGGCGTCCCCGCGCAGCGACGCCGCCTCGGTCAGCGCGATGGCCGCGACGAGGGTGGCCATCCAGTCGAACGGGCCCCGCAGCAGGGCACGGGCCCGGTCGACGGCCGTGAAGTCGCCGCGCGCGAGGGCGACATAGAGCGCGGGCCCGGCGGCGTACCCGTCGATCGCGGGCAGCATCCCGGCCCCGTTCGCCGCCCGCAGCGCCTCGTCCCAGCGGCCCAGCGTGTAGAGGACCAGGAGCTGGAGGTGGCGCATCGCCTGTGGATACAGCGAGGACAGCAGTCCGGCGCGGCGGGCCCGGTCGATGCCCTCGGACAGATAGGGGAGCGCCTCTTCGAGGTCACCGGACTCGTAGCTGCCGATGGCGAGGTTGAACAGGGCCCGCAGCTCCACGGACGCGTTACCCGAGTCGTGCGCCAACTGCCTGGCCTGGTCGAGGCGTTCGCGCCCCTCGGGGGTGCGCCGGCCGGCGCCCTCCAGGCCGGCGAGGGAGATGAGCAGGTCGGCCCGGGCGTCCGCGGCCCCCAGCTGCTCGGCGACCCGCAGGGCCTCGTGGGCGACCCGCAACGCGGTCTCGTTCTCCCCGACATGACGCGCCGCCATGACATGCGTGGCGGCCGCCCACACCCAGGTCCGGGACGGCGGCTCGGCCGGAATGAGGGCGAGCGCCTCACTGCTGTAGGCGAACGCCGAGGTCAGGTTGTCGACGCTGATCAGGTTCCCGGCGAGCGTGTAGCGGACGCGGGCGGCGAGTTCCGAGTCGGCGTCCTGGTCGATGCCCGCGAGCGCGGCCCGGGTGAGGGAGACGGCGCGATGCGACTCGCCGGCGTGCGCGGCCGCGGCGGAGGCGCGCAGGGTGAGTGTGACCCGGTCCCCGGAGGGGCGGGCTGACATCTCCACCGCCGACCACAGGTCGAGCGCCGTCTCCAGATGCCGCAGCTCCTCGGCGGGCGCCCCGACCCGCTGGGCGTGATCGGCCGCCTCCAGCGAGGCGGCCAGGGCCTCGGCGAGGTCATGGCTCTCGCGGTAGTGGTGGGCCCGCTCCGCCGCCGTCTCGGCGCGATGGCCGCGCTCGGTCAGCAGCCGGGCGAACGCGCCGTGCAGCCGGGCCCGTTCACCGGGCAGCAGATCGGCGTAGACGGCCTCCCGGGCGAGGGCGTGCCGGAAGGAGTACGTGTCCCCGTCGCCCGGCACGAGCAGCTGCCGCCCGATGGCCTCGCGCAGCGCCGACTCCAGCTCGTCCTCGGGGAGCCCGACGGCCTCGCGCAGCAGGTCGTGCTCGACCCGCCGCCCGGCGACGGCGGCCGTGCGCAGCACGAGTTGAGCGGTGTCCGACAGCTGCTCGAAGCGGATCAGCAGGACGTCGGCCAGCCCGCTCGGCACCCCGCCCACCTCGGTGTCGGTGGCCGCGACGAGTTCCTCGGCGTAGAAGGCGTTGCCCTCGGCCCGCTCCACGATCCGCCGGACCGTGGCGTCCGGCAGCGGCCGGTCCCACAGGGCCTGCACGAGCTGCGCCACCTCGGTGTCGGCCAGCGGCCGCAGCTCCAGCCGCTCGACGGCGGGCAGCCGCACCAGCTCGGCCAGCAGCGGCCGCAGCGGGTGCCGGCGGTGCAGGTCGTCGGCGCGGTACGACGCGAACACCGCCAGCCGGTGGGTGGGCGCCCCGCCGGCCGGCCGCTGCAGGATGCCGCGGCTGAGCAGGAACCGCAGCAGATCCCGTGAGGACTGGTCGGCCCAGTGCAGGTCCTCCAGGACGAGCAACACGGGTGCCACGTCCGAGAGATCGGCCAGCAGTCCCGCGATCCCCTCGAAGAGGCGCAGCCGTCCGCCCATGTCCCGCACGTCGTCGGTGCCGCCGCCCAGCAGCCGGTCGACCACCGGATGTGCGGCGAGCACGCCCGCGAACCGCTCGTCGGCGGCCAGCACCCCCAGGATCTCGGTGAACGGCAGATAGGGCAGGCCGACGTCCCCGAGATCGACACAGTGCCCGGTGAGCACGGTCATCCCGTCCCGGGCGGCGCCCTGGGTGACCTCGTCCAGCAACCGGGTCTTGCCGACGCCGGCGTCCCCTCCGATGAGCACACCCCGAGCCGCCCCGCCGCGGGCGCGCTCGAGAACACCGGCGAGGCGGGACAACTCGTCGTCACGCCCGATGAGTGGAGAAGAGAACGAGGTCAGAGGCACGGATACATCCTGTCACTGTGCCGACCCGTTCGGGCGCGGGGGGAGTTCCCCGCTCTCAACCGCGCAGCGTCCTCGCCCAGTCCGCGGGAACCCGGCCCTCGGGCCCCGGAGCGGGCTGGTCCGCGGGATGACTGTCCGGCGGGGTCAGCGCGGGACCGGACTCGAACATTTCCTTGGTCTCGAAGTTCCAGTACCACTCCTCTCCGGGCTCGTAGCTCTGCACCAACGGATGCCCGGTCTCCGCGAAATGGGCCGTGGCGTGCTTGGCGGGGGAGGAGTCGCAACACCCCACATGACCGCACTGCGCGCACCGCCGCAGATGGAACCACCAGCCGCCCGCGGCGTCGCACTCCACACAGCCGTTCCCGCTCGGCGGCACGCTGGGGTCCAGTCCCTGGATGTCGGTCACGCCAACTCCTCGATGGTGTCGTTCTCCTCGGCGGTGAGCGGCAGCAGCACCTGGAAACGGGTGTCGCCCGGCTCCGACTCGACCTGCAGCGTGCCGTGGTGCTTGTTCACGACGATCCGCCACGAGATGTCCAGGCCGAGGCCGGTGCCCTCGCCGACGGGCTTGGTGGTGAAGAAGGGGTCGAAGATCCGGCCGCGGATCTCCTTCGGCACGCCGGGCCCGGTGTCCCGGAACTCCACCAGCAGCCGCTCGTTCTCGAGAGCGGTCCGCACGGTCAACGTCCCTTCGCCGCCCGCCCCGTTGATCGCGGAGACCGCGTTGTCGATGAGGTTCGTCCACACCTGGTTGAGCTCCGCCGGGTAGGCGGGGATCTTCGGGAGCGTGCGGTCGTAGTCCTTGACGACCTTGATCTGCTGCCCGATCTTGCCGGAGAGCATCAGCAGGGTGCTGTCGAGGAGTTCGTGGACGTCGGCGTTCTGGAAGGGGGCCCGGTCGAGCTGCGAGTACTGCTTGGCGGCGTCGACGAGATGCGAGATGCGGTTGGTGGAGTCGTTGATCTCGTCCATCAACAGCTCGGTCTCGACGGTGTAGTTGAGCCAGCCGATCGCGTTCGGCAGCAGCTCCTCGTCCACGGCCGCCGCGACCTGGTCCAGCCAGTCCACGTCGAGCCCGGCCTGCACGAAGGTGGGGGCGAGCCGCCAGCCGTTCTGGATGTCGTGGTCGTCGAGCCAGTCGGTGACCGCGTCCTCCCGGTCGGAGGCCTCCAACGGGCTCAACGTCGGTGCCTTGGCGACGCGTTCGGCGGTGCGGTCCTGGATGTCGATGAGGTTGGCCATCACCTCGGGGGCGTAGTTCCCCTGCGCGATGATGGCGAGCTTGTGCCGCATCTTGCCCACCCGCTCGCGCAGGGTCGCCGTGGCCCGCACCGCCGCCGCGGCCGGGTTGTTCAGCTCGTGCGTGAGTCCCGCGGACAACGAGCCCAGCGCCAGCAGCCGTTCGCGCTGGCCGATGGCCCGCTGGGTGCTCTTCGAGCCGAAGAACAGTCCCTCCAGCAGATGGACCGCCATCGGGAACCACTCCTGCATGAAGTCCGAGAACTTCTCGCCCGGCAGCACGAAGAACCGGGTGGGCTCGGTGACCCGCATGGAGTTGTTGTAGACCTGCGGCACCCGGTCGCCCAGGTAGGCCTGCATCGAGCCCGCGTAGACGCCCCGTTGGGAGGTGCGGCTGACCTCGACGTCGTCCCCGCCGACCCGGCGCGAGAGCACGACCGTGCCCTCGATCATGACGTAGAAGCAGGTGGCGGGCTCACCCTCGGCGTAGACGGGCCCGGGCTCGAACCTCTCCACCCGCCCCGCCTCGCACAACTGCCCCAACTGCTCGGGGGACAGCTTCTCGAACAGGAACAGCGACCCGATCTCCGCGGGGCTGCACGGCACCAACTGCCCGCTCATGACTGCTCCAGATACCGGTGGACGAGCATCACGGCCATGGCTCCCTCTCCGACGGCGGACGCGACCCGCTTGGCGGACTCGGCGCGCGCGTCGCCCGCCACGAACACCCCGGGGATGTTGGTCTCCAGGTGGTACGGCGGCCGGTCCAGCTCCCAGCCCGCCGGCGGCCGCCCGTCGGCGGTCAGGTCGGGCCCGGCCAGGATGAACCCGTGGTCGTCGCGCAGCACCGTGCCGTCCAGCCAGTCGGTGAGCGGGGCCGCGCCGATGAACACGAACATCCACTGCGCGTCGACGAGTTCGGTCTCGCCGGTGTCGACGTCGCGCAGCGTGAGCTGCTCCAGGTGGTCGGAGCCGTGGGCCGCCTCGACGACCGTCCGCGCGCGGACCGAGATGTTCGGTGCCTCGTTGATCTGCTGGATCAGGTAGTGGGACATGGACGCGGCCAGGTCCGGTCCGCGCACCAGCAGCGTCACCGACTTGGCGCCCTTGGACAGGTACATCGCCGCCTGCCCGGCCGAGTTGGCGCCACCGACGATGTAGATGTCCTGCCCCTGGCAGGAGGCGGCCTCGGTCAGCGCCGAGCCGTAGTACACCCCGCACCCGGTCAGATCGGTGCAGCCCGGAGCCTCCAACTGGCGGTAGGACACACCGGTCGCCAGGATCACGCTGTGCGCGGCGATCGCCGAGCCGTCGGAGAACCGTACGACCCGCGCGGCCCCGTTGATCTCCAGCGCCGTCACATCGCGCGCGGTGAGGATCTCGGCGCCGAACTTCGCGGCCTGCCGGCGAGCCCGGTCGGTGAGCTGGGCGCCGGACACGCCGTCCGGGAAGCCGAGGTAGTTCTCGATGCGGGAGCTCTGCCCGGCCTGCCCGCCCGTCGCCGACCGCTCCACCAGCACGGTCCGCAGCCCCTCGGACGCCCCGTACACGGCCGAGCCGAGGCCGGCCGGGCCGCCGCCGATGACGACCAGGTCGTAGAACTCGGCCGTGGGCGTGGTCGCGAGGCCCACCTGCGCGGCCAGCTCCGGCGCCTCGGGCGCCACCAGCGGAGTGCCGTCCGGCGTGACCACCAGCGGCAGACTCTGCCCGTCCGCACCGGCCGCCGCCAGCAGCCGCTGCCCCTCGGGCTCGTCGGCCGAGTACCAGCGGTACGGCACCTGGTTGCGGGCCAGGAACTCGCGGACGTCGGACGAGCGCGCCGACCAGCGGTGCCCGACCACCTTGGTGGCGGGCACGGGCCGGTAGTCACTGCACTTCCAGGCGTCCAGCAGGTCGTCGAGGACCGGGTAGAGCTTCTCCTCCGGCGGGTCCCACGGCTTGAGCAGATAGTGGTCCAGATCGACGACGTTGATCGCGTCGATCGCCGCGCTCGTGTCCGCGTACGCGGTCAGCAGCACCCGGCGCGCGCCCGGGTACACGTCCAGGGCCTGCTCCAGGAACTCGATGCCGTTCATCTGCGGCATCCGGTAGTCGGCGAGGATCACCGCGACCAGGTCGCCGCGCAGCTTCAGCTCGCGCAGCGCCTCCAGCGCGGACTCGCCGGACTCGGCGCGCACGATGCGGTACGACTCGCCGTAGCGCCGCCGCAGGTCTCGGGCGACGGCACGGGAGACTCCCGGGTCGTCGTCCACGGTCAGGATGACGGTCCGCGCTGTTTCGGCGGCCTGTGCCATGCGTTTCCCACCCCGGTTTGTCGGCTGTGGCTGTCGCCCATCGTATGTTCGAACGCCCTGCTTCGCTCAGGTATGCGGGGTCCCGCCGCTCAGCACGCAGAACTCGTTGCCCTCGGGATCGAGGAGCGTGACCCAGGAGAAGCCGCCGTACTCGGGGCCGGCGTGCCGGGCGCCGAGGGCGAGGAGGCGGGCCACCTCGGCCGCCTGGTCGTCGGGGCGGAAGTCGAGATGAAGCCGGTTCTTGATCGTCTTGCGCTCGGGGACCGGGGAGAAGAGCAGTCCCGGCATCCGGTCCTTCTCGGGGCGGATCTCGTACTCCCCGGGGTCGTCGTTGACGACGACCCAGCCCAGCGCCTCGGTCCACCAGCGGCCCAGGGCCACGGGATCGGCCGCGTCCACGTTCACTTGCTCCCACACCAGGCTCATGGCGGCAGCGTAGTGAAGACTGGGGACAGCCGCCTGATCATTTGACGCCGAGGGAGACAGCCGTATGACGCGCCCGATCACCGTGGGTTTCGACGGAACCGAGGAGAGCCTCGCCGCGCTGGACTGGGCGGCGCGGGAGGCGGTCCGCCGGGGGTTGGAGCTGCGGGTGGTGCAGGCCTGGCGGTTCCAGGCGGACGTGGCGATCGACGTGCTGTCCGACCCCGAGACGCAGGCCGGCTGGGTGCGCGACGCGGTGGCCGAGGCCGCCGAGGTCGTCGCCGTGCGCCACCACGGGCTCGTCGTGACCACCGACGTCCTGGAGGGCGGCACCGTCGAGACGCTGGTGGAGGCCGCGGCGGGCGCCCAGCTGTTGGTGCTGGGCTCGCGCGGGCACGGCCCGGTCGTCGGGTTCCTGCTCGGCTCGGTCGGCCAGCAGGTGATCGCGGAGGCGGTACGGCCCGTCGTGCTCGTCCGCGCCGGGGACGACCCGACCGCCGAGGCCGCCGGCCGGGAGATCGTCGTCGGCCAGCAGGGCGAGGACCCCGAGGACAGCGCCGCCGCCCTCGCCGTCGCCTTCGAGACGGCCGCCGCGCGCGGGGCGACGGTCCGTGCGGTACGGGCCTGGACGCTGCCCCCGGTGTTCGCCTACAGCCCCGGCTCGCTGAAGCTCCTCGACGAGGCGGGCGGTCTGGAGCCGCGCGAGAAGCAGGCGCTCCAGACGGCCCTGGAGCCCTGGCGGGAGCGCTTCCCGGACGTCCCCGTCGTCGAGCACATCGAGATGGGCAGCGCCGGTCAGGTGCTGCTGTCGGTGGCGGCGCGGGCCCAGCTGATGGTCGTCGGCCGCCGGGCTCGTCGTACCGCCGTGGGAGCGCGCATCGGATCGGTCGCGCACGGCGTCCTGCACCACGCGGGCTGCCCGGTGGCCGTCGTCCCGCCCGCCTGAGTCACTCCGCCGCGGGCTCGGTGGGCAGCAGGGTCTCGCGGGCCTTCGGGAGGATGTTCTCGATGTAGTCCGCGACGACCGCGTCCAGGGGGATGTCGTGCTGGGCCCGCTCGGACAGGTACCAGCGGTGTTCCAGCAGCTCGTGGTAGATCTCGGCCGGGTCCATCGCACCGCGCAGCTCCACCGGCACGGCGCGCACGGTCGGCCGGAACACGTCCCGGACCCAGCGGTGGGCGAGGACCTCGGGGCGGGCGCCGAGGGGGTCGCCCGGGGCGTAGTCGTCCTGGGTGGCCATCCAGCTCTCCAGGTCGTTGAGCAGTCGCCGGGCCTGGTTCTCCTCGGTGTCCAGGCCCGTCAGCCGCAGCAACTGGCGCTGGTGGTGGCCGGCGTCGACGACCTTGGGCACGAAGGTGACCGTGTCGCCGTTGTTCGCGTGCTCGATCTGCATCTCGGCCACGTCGAAACCGAGGTCGTTGAGGCGGCGGATGCGGCGCTCGATGTAGTGGTACTTGCCCGCCGGGTACACCGAGGTACGGGTCAGCTCCTCCCACAGGCTGCGGTAGCGCTCGCAGATCTCCATGCCGAACGCGATCGCGTCGACGGAGGGGTGCAGCGCCCCCGAGGCCTCCAGGTCGAGGAGCTCGCCGCTGATGTTCACACGGGCCAGGTCGAGGTCGTACTCGCGCTGTCCGTTGCTGAGTTGGGGGTGCAGCTCGCCGGTCTCGGCGTCGACGAGATAGGCGGCGTAGGCGCCCGCGTCCCGGCGGAAGAGGGTGTTGGACAGGGAGCAGTCGCCCCACGCGAACCCGGCCAGGTGCAGACGGACGAGGAGGACGGCCAGGGCGTCCATGAGGCGGTGCATGGTCGCGGGCCGCATCGTCGTCTCGAACATCGACCGGTACGGCATCGAGCCGCCCAGATGCCGGGTGACCAGGACGGACTCCAGCGGGTTGCCGTCGGTGTCGGTGCGGCCCGTGACCACGGCGAGCGGGTCCACGGACGGGATGGCGAGCCGGTCGAGGTCGCGGAGCATGTCGTACTCGTTGAGGGCGGGCCGCTCGGCGAGCTCCTTGACGGCGATGACCTCGTTCCCGGCGCGGGCGTAGCGCACCACGTGCCGGGATATGCCGCGCGGCAGCGGGACCAGGACCTCTTCCGGCCACTCCTCCAGGGGAACGTCCCACGGCAGCTCCAGCAGGAGCACGGGATGCTCCGGGTTCGTCGCGCTGATCTGCAGTGCCATGGGCCGTTCGTCCTCGTCTCGCGGAGACCGTCTCGCGGTGATCGTCTCGCCGTGATCGTCACCTCACCTTAGAGCGCGCGCTCCTTGGCCAGAAGTGCCGCTTCACGGAGTGGACCGCGGTGCGCCGGGCCGTGCCCCGGCAGCATGAGATCGCCTTCCAGCTCCGCGAGGACGTCCAGCGACGCGACGGCACGGGCGCGCTCGTGGTGGAACATGTCCGGCAGCAGCTGCGGGCCCTCGATCCGTGAGGTGGGGTGGCCGCTCACCAGGGCGTCCCCCGAGATCAGCACGCCGGCCTCCGGGAGGTGGAAGGCGACGTGGCCGTCGGTGTGGCCCGGCGTGTGCACCGGGACCGGGCGGCCGGGCACGTCCAGCGGGTCCGGCTCGGGGAACGCCTCCGGCTTGCTCACCGGGACGTGCGCCGTGCCGCCGTTGCGGATCGCGCGCAGCGCCCACGGCACCACGCCCGGCCGCCAGCCGTTCTTCATCACCTCCCCGACGGTGACCTGCTGAAGGAACTCCCGCCGGGCGTGCGGCACTTCGGCCTCGTGCAGCAGCACCGGCGTGCCGTACGCGGCGCGCAGATGCTCGGCGGAGCCGAGGTGGTCGTTGTGGGCGTGCGTGATCAGCACCGCCGTGACCGCCTCCGGTGAACCGCCCACCTGGGTGAGGGAGTCGAGGACCAGCGCGCGGTCCCCGGGATAGCCGGTGTCGACGAGGGTGAGCGCGTCGCCCTCCGTCAGGATCACCCAGTTGGTGTGGGAGCCGTGCACCAGGTAGGTGCCGTCGGCGACTTGCTGCACTTCAGCCCGCATGATCGTCCCGCTCGATGAGGAGGTTCGCTGCCCGACGGGGGCATCACATCAGATGGGTCGGCAGGGGGTCGAGGCGGGGGAAGGGCTGCCTCCGGCACCGTCCGCCGGAGGCAGCCCCCTGCGTGCGCCCGAAGCGGCCGCCTCTCCGCCTCAGTGCACGCCGTGCGGGCGGAACTGGACGCTGATGCGCGGTCCCGCGGCTCGCGTGGTCTTCGGTACGCAGTGCTCCCAGGTCCGCTGGCAGGTGCCGCCCATCACGATCAGATCGCCGTGGCCCAGCGGGCGCCGGACGGTGCCCCCGCCGCCGCGCATCGGGCGCAGCAGCAGATCGCGGGGTGCGCCGACGGACAGGATGGCGACCATCGTGTTCTCACGGGCGCCCCGGCCGATCCGGTCGCCGTGCCAGGCGACGCTGTCCCGGCCGTCGCGGTAGTAGCAGAGCCCGGCGGTGGTGAACGGCTCGCCCAGCTCGTCGGCGTAGTGCGCGGTGAGCGCCTCGCGCGCCTCGGTCAGTGCCGGGTGGGGGAGGACGTCTTCGCGGCCGTAGTACGCGAGCAGGCGGGGGACGTCGACGACGTTGTCGTACATCTTCCGTCGCTCGGCGCGCCAGGGGACCTCGACGGCGAGCTGTTCGAACAGGGTGTCTGAGCCCGCCAGCCAGCCGGGCAGCACGTCGATCCAGGCGCCGGAACCGAGCTCGGTGCGGGTGACTCCGTCGAGGGGGCCGAGGCTCAGGCGGTCGGTCTGGTCGAAGAGGGAGGCCTGGAGGTGCGTGGACATGGAACCAGCGTACGCCTTATTCGAAAATCTGTTCCCATGGGGAGGTGCTGGATTCCCGGGTCTTTCGATACATCTGTGTATCCGATACATTCGCGTATCGAACCGGGGTCGGATGACGGAGGACGGTCGTGGAGACAGCGCGGCGCGTGACGAAGCGGCGGGTGCGCACCCGCGCCAATCTGCTCGACGCCGCCTTCGCGGTCTTCGCGGCCAAAGGCTTCGGGCGCGTCTCCATCGAGGAGGTCTGCGAGGCCGCCGGATACAGCCGGGGCGCCTTCTACTCGAACTTCGACAGCCTCGACGAGCTGTTCTTCGCCCTCTACCGGGAACGCGCCGACCTGATCGCCGACCAGGTGGCCGGGGCACTCGCCCTGGACGGGCCCGACCTCGACGTCCCCGCCGCCGTCGACCGCGTCACCGAGGTGCTGCTCCTCGACCGGGACTGGCTGCTGGTGAAGACGGACTTCCTGGTGCACGCCGCCCGCGAGCCCGCCGTCGCCGAGAGCCTCCTCGAACACCGGGCGCGGCTGCGCGAGGCGATCCGGGAACGGCTCGCCCGCGCGCGGGGCCACACCGCACTGCCCGCCGTCCTCGCCGACCTCGACGGCGCCGCTCACGCCGTCGTCGCCGCGTACGACGGCGTCACCACCCAACTGCTGCTCGACCGGGACGTCGCACACGCCCGCGCCTGGCTCAAGCAACTGCTCACCGCGCTGCTGACCGACGGCAGTACCACTGACACCACCGCATGAGGAAGGGACGGTCGCCATGGATGCCGACGTCATCGTCGTCGGAGCCGGCCTCGCCGGTCTGGTCGCCGCGCACGAACTGACCAGCCGGGGCCGCAGGGTCGCGCTCGTCGACCAGGAGAACGCCGCCAACCTCGGCGGACAGGCCTTCTGGTCCTTCGGCGGGCTGTTCCTCGTCGACTCCCCGGAGCAGCGACGGCTCGGCATCAAGGACTCCTTCGACCTGGCCTGGAGCGACTGGCAGGGCAGCGCCGGCTTCGACCGCGTCGACGACGAGGACTCCTGGGCGGTGCGCTGGGCGCGCGCCTACGTCGAGTTCGCCGCCGGCGAGAAGCGGTCCTGGCTGGAGGGGCACGGCATCAAGTTCCTGCCCACGGTCGGCTGGGCCGAGCGCGGTGATCTGCGCGCCCACGGGCACGGCAACTCCGTGCCGCGCTTCCACATCGCCTGGGGCACCGGCACCGGCGTCGTCGAGCCCTTCGTGAACCACGCCAAGCAGGCCGCCCGCGACGGGCTGCTGACCTTCTACCACCGCCACCAGGTCGACGCCCTCGTCATCGAGGACGGCCACGCCCGGGGCGTACGCGGCACCGTCCTCGCCGAGGACAACTCCGCGCGTGGCGTGCAGTCCAACCGCGACCGCGTCGGCGATTTCGAACTGACCGCCCAGGCCGTCGTCGTCACCACCGGCGGCATCGGCGCCAACCACGACATCGTGCGCCGCTACTGGCCCGAGCGCCTCGGCACCCCGCCCACCGAGATGGTCACCGGCGTCCCCGCCTACGTCGACGGCCGCATGCTCGACATCAGCGCCGAGGCGGGCGTACGGCTGGTCAACCGCGACCGCATGTGGCACTACACCGAGGGCCTGCAGAACTGGGACCCGATCTGGCCCGGCCATGGCATCCGCATCCTGCCCGGCCCGTCCTCCCTGTGGTTCGACGCGCTCGGCCGCCGCCTTCCCGACCCGTGCCTGCCCGGCTACGACACACTCGGCACCCTCAAGCACCTGCGCACCACCGAGGACATCGCCGGATACGACCACTCCTGGTTCATCCTCACCCAGAAGATCATCGAGAAGGAGTTCGCGCTGTCGGGCTCCGAGCAGAACCCCGACATCACCGCCAAGGACCGCGTCGGGTTCCTCAAGACGCGGGTGCTCGGCAAGGGGGCGCCGGGGCCGGTCGACGCGTTCCTGCGCAAGGGCGCGGACTTCGTGACCGCGCCCGGGCTGGAGGAACTCGTCGAGAAGATGAACGCCCTGACGGACAAGCCGCTCCTCGACGCCGCGGAGATCCGCCGTCAGATCGAGGCGCGCGACCTCCAGATCGCCAACCCGTACAGCAAGGACGCCCAGGTCCAGGGCATCCGCAACGCCCGCCGCTACATCGGCGACAAGCTCGGCCGCGTCGCCACCCCGCACCGCATCCTCGACCCCGAGGCCGGCCCGCTCATCGGCGTCAAGCTGCACGTCCTGACCCGCAAGACCCTCGGCGGCATCCAGACCGACCTGGACTCCCGGGCGCTGGGCGCCGACGGCAACCCGATCGAGGGCCTGTACGCGGCCGGCGAGGTAGCCGGCTTCGGCGGCGGCGGCGTCCACGGCTACAACGCCCTGGAGGGCACGTTCCTCGGCGGCTGCCTGTTCTCGGGGCGGGCGGCGGGGCGGGCGGTGGCGAAGCAGACGGGGTGAGACGTCAGTTGTGAGGCGGCTGGGTGGGCGGGGTTGTCGGGGTGGGCTGTGTGACCGGCGACCGCCCCCTCAACCCAACAGCCGTACCAGAACCGCCGCATGACTCTCCTCCGGCGTCTTCGCGGACGTCAGCAGGGTCACCGGCCCCTTGGCTGTCAACTCCCGCACATGGTCCAGGAGTTCTGCCGCCTCCGGCTCCGCCAGCTCCGCCTCGTAGCGCCGTGCGAACTCCTCGTACGAGCCCTCGCCCGCGTGGTACCAGCGGCGCAGCTCCGTCGACGGGGTGAGGGCCTTGGGCCACTCGTCCACCCGGGCCGCGTCCTTCGACAGGCCGCGCGGCCACAGCCGGTCGACCAGGACGCGGACGCCGTCCTCGGGTTCGGGCGATTCGTAGACGCGGCGGACGCGAACGCTCACTGCGGGGCCTTTCTCCGAGGTCGGTGGTGTCCGGAGAGTAGCTCCGCGCGTGTGACGACTTGACCTGATGCTGGGCGAGTTCCGCGGAGATCACCTTTAGTGTGAAGCCGTCCCCGCCCCTCGACCGTTGGAGCGCCCGTGCCCAGAGTCGTCCGACGCACCTTCGTGCTCGGCACCGTCCCCGTCGCCCTCGCCGCACTGATCGGCGCCGCGGCACCCCCGTCGGCGGGCACGGCCGGTGTCGGCGACCCGTACTTCCCGCTGGCCGGCAACGGCGGCTACCACGTCCACCACTACGACCTGACCCTCCGTTACGACCCGTCGAGCAAACACCTCGCCGGCAAGGCCGTCCTCACCGCCCGCGCCACCCAGGACCTGAGCCGCTTCAACCTCGACCTGAACGGCCTGAAGATCACCGGCCTCACGGTCGGCCGAGACAAGGCGGACTTCAGCCGCCACGGACAGGAACTCACCGTCACCCCGCGCAAGGCCCTGCACCGCGGCCAGTGGTTCCGCGTCACCGTCACCTACAAGGGCACCCCGGCGCCGGTCACCGACCCGGACGGCTCCCTCGACGGCTGGATCCCCACCGACGACGGCGCCTTCGTCGCGGGCGAGCCCCAGGGCGCGATGACCTGGTTCCCGGCGAACAACCACCCCAAGGACAAGGCGTCGTACGACTTCACGATCACCGTTCCCGACGGCCGCACCGCCGTCGCCAACGGCGTGCTCCTCGGCAAGCGGAGCGAACACGGGCAGACCACGTTCCGTTGGCGCCAGAGCGAGCCCATGGCCGCCTATCTGGCCACGGCGACGGTCGGGAAGTTCAAGGTCACGCAGTCCACCACCCGCGACGGCATCCGGATCTACAACGCCGTCGACCCGCGCGAGGTGGCCAAGGCGGACCCGGTCCTCAAGCAGCTGCCGTCCGTGCTCGCCTGGGAGAGCAAGCTCTTCGGGCCGTACCCCTTCAAGGCGGCCGGCTCGATCGTCGACCGCGCCCCGAACGTCGGCTACGCGCTGGAGACCCAGACCCGGCCCGTGTACGACCGGGCGCCCGACCTGAGCACGCTCGTCCACGAGAGCGCCCACCAGTGGTTCGGTGACTCGGTCAGCCTCACCTCCTGGAAGGACATCTGGCTCAACGAGGGCTTCGCGACCTACGCCGAGTGGCTCTACGACGAACAGCACGGCGGCGACAGCGCGCAGAAGACCTTCGACGCGCTGTACGCACGTCCCGCGAGCGACGGCCTGTGGGAGTTCCCGCCGGGCGACCCGGGCAGCGGCGCGAACATCTTCGGCACCCCGGTGTACGCGCGCGGCGCCATGGCCCTGCACAAGCTCCGCAAGGCCGTCGGGGACCGGACGTTCTTCCGGATCCTGCACGCCTGGACCGCCGAGCACCGGGACGGGCACGGGACGACGGCGCAGTTCGTGGCGCTCGCGGAGCGCGAGTCGGGGAAGGACCTGGACGCTCTGTTCCGGACCTGGGTGTACGGACAGGGCAAGCCCAGCGCACCCTAGGGAGAGGTGGAGCCGACCCGGCCCTCCGACCTGACGAGTTCCAAACAAGTGTCGGCGAAGGTCGACCCATGATCACTCGCAGACCCCACGTCGTACTGCTGGCCGCCTCCCTCGCGCTCACGGGGTGCGGGGGAGGGGCCGCGGCCACCCCCGAGCGGGCGCCGGTCACCACCACGATCCGGCCCGCGCCGCCGGTCTCCCTGGACGTGGCCCCGCAGCAGCTGCCCGGTCTGGGGCCGAAGACCTGGGCGAAGGTGCCGGGCGACGCCCGGCAGGCCGTCGTCGTCACCGGACGCGGCAAGAACTCCCCGCGGTCCACCGTCGTCCTGTACGAGCGCACCGACGCGGGCTGGGAGGCCGGGGAGACCTGGCCCGCGCACAACGCGCTGCGCGGCTGGAGCGACGACCACCACGCCGGCGACCTGCGCTCGCCCATCGGAGTCTTCGGCCTCACCGACGCCGGCGGACTGCGCCGCGACCCCGGCACCCGGCTGCCGTACGACCAGGGCGGCGGCTTCACGGCGACCGGCACCGGCTTCGAGGGCGAACCCCTGGCCGGCTCCTTCGACTACGTCGTCGCGATCAACTACAACCGCGAGCCCGGCACCTCCCCGCTCGACTGGACCCGTCCGCTCGGCGCGGGCCGCGGCGGCGGCATATGGCTGCACGTCGACCACGGCGGCCCCACCCACGGCTGCGTCGGCATCGCCGAGCGGCACATGAAACAGCTCCTCCGGGCCCTGGACCCGGCCCGTCACCCGGTCGTCGTCATGGGCGACGCCCACTCCCTGGCCCGTTGAGCGGCTTAGGCTTCGCCGGGTGTGCGCACATGTGCTGGTCGCCGAGGACGACGAGATGCAGGCCGAACTCATACGCCGCTCCCTGCTGGCGGAGGGCCACACCGCCACCGTCGTCCACGACGGCGGGGCCGCCCTCGACGCGGTGCGGCGGCTGCGGCCCGATCTGGTCGTGCTCGATCTGATGCTGCCGGTGTTCGACGGGCTCGGCGTGTGCCGGGCGCTGCGGCGGGAGGGCGACGTCCCGGTGCTGATGCTCACCGCCCGTGCCACCGAGGAGGACGTGCTGCTGGGCCTGGACGTCGGCGCCGACGACTACATGACCAAGCCCTACAGCCCGCGTGAGCTGATGGCGCGCATCCGGACGGTGCTGCGACGCAGCGGACGCGGCGCGGTGCCCGTACGGGCCGCCGGGGTGGAGGTCGATCCCGTGCGGCACGAAGTGCGCTGCGACGGGGAGCCGGTGGAGTGCACGCCTGCCGAGTTCGCCATCCTGCTCGCCATGACCGCCGAGCCCGAACGGGTCTTCTCCCGGCGGCAGTTGCTGGAGTGCACCCGCGGCATCGACCGGGCGTCCACCGAACGGGCCGTCGACGTCCACATCATGAACCTGCGCCGGAAGATCGAGACCGACCCGCGCAGGCCGGTGCGGCTGCTGACCGTGTTCGGCGTCGGCTACAAGCTCAGCGGCGGCCGTGGATGAGCCGCCGCATCCCCCTGCGCAAACGCCTGTCGGTCCGGCTGCTCGTCGCCTCGGTGCTGATCGCCGTGTGCTCGGTGGCGGCGACCGCGTGGCTGGCGGTGGAGACGACGACCCGGGCGCTGCGGGAGGAACAGGGGCAGGTGCTCGCCGAGGACATGGACGTCCTCGCCCGGCTGAGCGGGTACGCGGCGACCCACCCGACGTGGAAGGGGGTCGGCGAACTCGTCCGCTCCCTGTCCGAGAAGACCGGCCGCCGGATCGCCCTGACCACCACCGACCGCACCCCCCTCGCCGACTCCGCGCCGGCCGGCACCTCGCTGCCGCCCCGTGCCGCCGCCACCGTCGACCCCCTGCGCACCGACACCTACACCGAGCGCGGCGCGCAGCGCAGCGGCGTCGACCCGCGGGTGGTCGGGCCGTACCGGCTGACCGCCGAGGAACGCGCCAAGCTGGGGAAACTGGCGCTGGTGCGGCAGAAGTGCTTCGCCCGGTTCGGCATCGAGACCGGCATCGTCAAGACACCCAGCGGACGTCCGGTCCTCAGCAACGACGACGACGTGCCCGACGACTGCGCCGACGGACGCCTCAACACCCCGACCCCCACCGAGGAGAAGGCCCTCGCGGACCTGACGGAGCGTGCCCGCGGCTGCCTGGGCCGACAGGACGTGAAGCTGGCCGACGCGCTGTTCGTCGGCTTCGATTTCACCGACCGGAGCCTGGGCGGCCGCTACCAGCTGGGAAAGGTCGACGTACCGCCGGGCTCGGCGTCCGCCCGCAAGTTCCAGGCCTGCGTCGACAGCGCGCGCCGCGCCCAGCTCGACCCCTACGTGGCACCGGCCGCCGAGCTGTTCCTGGGCGGCGGCGACCGCACCGCGGTGCGGTTCGACATGTCACCGGCCAACAAGGCCAAGGTCGTCGGTGCCGCCGGGCTCGTGCTCGCCGTCACCGTCGCGGTGACCGCCGTCGTCGCCACCCGGCTCGTCCGGCCGCTGCGCGCGCTGACCGCCGCCGCCCAGCAGCCGCCCGAACTGCATGTGCGGGTGCCCGTGACCACGCGGGACGAGACCGGCATCCTCGCCGCGGCCTTCAACGACCTCACCGAACGCCGGGAACGCCTGGAGGCCCAGCGCAAGGCGATGGTCAGCGACATCGCCCATGAACTGCGCAGCCCGCTCACCAACATCCGCGGCTGGCTGGAGGTGACCAGGGACGGTGTCGTGGCCCCGGCACCGGAGCTGCTGGCCTCGCTGCACGAGGAGGCGCTCGTCCTCCAGCGCGTCATCGACGACCTCCAGGACCTCGCCGCGGCCGACGCCGGCACGCTGCGGCTGCACCGCGAGCCCGTCGCCGCCGGTGAGTTGCTCGGTCAGGTCGCCGCCGCCCACCGCGTCGCGGCCGACGCGGCGGGCGTCACCCTGCGCACCAGGACGGACGGCGAGCTGTGGCTGGACGCCGACCCGGTGCGGATGCGGCAGGCGCTCGGCAACCTCGTCTCCAACGCGCTGCGTCACACGCCCGCCGACGGCACGGTCACACTGTCCGCGCGCGCCGACGGCGACGACGTGGTCCTCGACGTCACCGACACCGGCAGCGGCATCGCGCCCGAGGACCTGCCACATGTCTTCGACCGCTTCTGGCGCGCCGAGAAGTCCCGCAGCCGCCGCACCGGAGGCAGCGGCCTGGGCCTGCCGATCGTCCGCCACCTGATGGCCGCGCACGGCGGCACGGCGGAGGCGACGAGCGAGCCCGGCACCGGAAGCGTCTTCACCTTGCGGGTCCCCGGCCTACCCGGAGGAACGTCCGGCCCTGGCCCGGCGTCGTTGCAGTGAACGTCGTTCGGTCTCGCTCGTACCGCCCCAGACGCCGATCGCCTGCCCCGTCTCCATGGCCCACTCCAGGCACTGTTCCCGCACCGGGCAACGCCCGCAGACCGCCTTCGCCTGCTCCGTCTGCACCAGTGCCGGGCCCGTGTTGCCGATCGGGAAGAAGAGGTCGGGGTCCTCGTGGCGGCACGCGGCATGGGTTCGCCAGTTGTCCATCGATGTCACCTGCGCTCCAAGTCGTCCGTGCCCTCGCGGATGGCTTACTCGCTTTCGGGTCACCTGTCGATGCGCATGTGAAACAACGGAGTTCGAAGAGACTTGGTTCTACTGCTCGCGCAGGCCCCACGGCGAGCCGTACGCGGTGAGCAGATCCAGGTAGGGACCGGCGGGGAAGGCCTCCGGTCCGAGGACGCCCGCACCCTTCCACGCACCGGTGGCGAGGAGTTCGAGGGCGACGACCGGGTTGACCGCCGTCTGCCACACCACCGCCTGGCTGCCGTACTCCGCCATGGACCACTGGTTGTCGACCACGTGGTACAGGTACACCTCGCGCGGCGCCCCGTCCTTCACGCCCTTCACCCAGGTGCCCGCGCAGGTCTTGCCGTGCATCCGCTCGCCCAGCGTCGCCGGGTCGGGCAGACAGGCCGCCACGACGTCCCGGGGCGAGACCCGCGCGTCCCGGACGGTGACCGGGTCGGTGCGGTCCAGGCCCAGCTTGTGGAGGGTCTTGAGGACCTCGATGAACTCGTCGCCCAGGCCGTACTTGAAGGTGACCCGCCGCGCCCCGATCCAGCGGGGCATCAGCAGCACCTCCTCGTGCTCGACGTTCACGCACTCCACGGGGCCGATGCCCGCGGGGAAGTCGAACACCTCCGGCTCGCTGAACGGCGCGGTGGTGAACCAGCCGTCGGCCTCGTAGACGACCGGCGGGTTGAGGCACTCCTCGATCGTGGTCCAGATGCTGAAGGACGGGGCGAAGTCGTAGCCGTCGACGGTGAGGTTCGCGCCGTCGCGGACGCCGATCTCCTCGATCTCGTCGAAGAGTTCGTCCGCCGCGTACCGCGCGAAGACATCCGACAGACCCGGCTCGACCCCCATGCCGACGAGGGCCAGCAGCCCCGCCTTCTCCCACTCCACGGCGTCCTCGAACTGCGCGTCGCCCAGCTTGACCCCGCACTCCTCGTAGGGGCGCTCGGGGTGCGGACGCGACAGGGACATCGCCATGTCGACATAGGTGGCGGAGGCGGCACGGGCCGCGCGGAACAGCGGCATCACGAAGCGCGGGTCGGTGGCGTTGAGGAGGACGTCACAGGCGTGCCGCTCAAGGAGCGCCGCCACCGCGGCCTCGTCACCCGCGTCGACGCGCTCGGCCCGGAAGCGGGCCCCGTCCGCACCGAGCGCCGCCACGGCCGCCTCGGCCCGCGCCAGGTCGTAGTCGGCGACCACCATCGCCTCGAAGAACGACCTCCGGGCGGCGATCCGGGTGACGGCGGTGCCCACCCCTCCGGCACCCACGAGCAGTACACGCATGACAACACTCCTACGGCTGAAGGTCTACGACGTGAGGGGCCCGCCGTCGATACAACGCCGCCGCTTCCCTTAAGGTCAATGGCGTTGGCATAAGCGAGGAGGTCGTGGCCGTGCCGAAGCCGGTGGTTCCCGAGGAGAAGCGGCGCCGACGCCGCCCCACCAAGAGCGGCACCATCCTCACGGAGGAGCTGATCGTCGAGACCGCGCTGCGCATGCTGCGCGAACACGGCAGCGCCGGCCTGACCGCCCGCCGCCTCGGCCTCGCCCTGGACGCCGACCCGAGCACCCTGTACCGCTACTTCCGCGGCATGGACGACCTGACCCTCGCCATCGGCGACGCGCTCATCGGCCAGGCCCTGCGCGGCTGGGAGCCGACGGGGGAGTGGCGGGCGGACCTGCGGGCCGTCGGCCTGCGCCTGCACGCCGCGTACCTCGCCCATCCGCAGGCCGCCCTGCTGACCACGAGCCGGGTCACCGGCCGCCCCCATGAACTGGCGGCCGACGAGGCGGTCCTCGACGTGCTGCGCACGGCCGGGTTCCCGCTCCCCGACACCGTGCGCATCTACCACGCCTTCATCGACCAGACCCTCGCCTTCGCCGCCCTCGACGCCGCCTCCCTCGCCCTGCCGAGCGCCGCGCTCCACGCCGACGAGGACATGTGGAGCTCGACCTACGCCCACCTGCCCCGCACCACCCACCCCCGCATCGCCGAGGCCGCGCCGCTGCTGGCGAAGCGCATGGTGGACAGCGCCTATCCGACGGCGCTGGAGATGCTCCTGGACAGCGCAGAGTCCCAGCTGGCGTTGGTGGGCGGGGATCGCTCAGCTCCGTAGCGCCTGGGCCGCCGCCGTCGTCACCGCCTCGGCGACCGCGGCAAGGGCGGGGGAGTCCAGCTTCCACTGCTGCCAGTACAGCGGGACGTCGAGCGGCCGCTCCGGCGCCAGCTGGACCAGGTCCCCGGCGCGCAGGAGCGGGCCCGCCTGCACCTGCGGCACCATGCCCCAGCCGAGCCCCAGCGTCACCGCCTCCACGAACCCCTCGGAGGTGGGGATGGCGTGCCGCGCCGGGCTCGCTCCGTCGCTGCCGTGCCCCAACTCCCGCACGAAACGGTCCTGATAGGTGTCCCGCCGGTCGAAGGTCACCACGGGCGCCTTCGCCAGCGCGTCGCCCAGGGGCCCGCCGAGATACCGGTCCACGAAGTCGGGGCTCGCCGCGGCGACGTACCGCATCCGGCCCAGCGGACGCACCGAGCAGCCCGCGACGGCGTCGGGCGACGACGTCACCGCGGCCATCACCAGCCCCTCCCGCAGCAGGGTCGCCGTGTGTTCCTCGTCCTCGCGGTGCAGCTCGAAGCGGAGCGGCGGCTCGTCGGGCACCCGGGTCAGAGCGGGCAGGAACCACGTCGCCAGCGAGTCGGCGTTGACCGCGATCGACACCCGCGTCGGCTCGCCGTCCGCGCTCGCGCCGAGCTCGGCCCACGCGTCCCGCTCGATCCGCGCCAGCTGCCGCGCGAACCGCACGACCACCTCGCCCGACTCGGTCGGCCGCACCGGCTTGGACCGCACCAGCAGCACCCGGCCCGTGCGCTGCTCCAGTGCCTTGACCCGCTGACTGACCGCCGACGGTGTCAGATGCAGCACCGCGGCGGCCGCGTCGAAGGTGCCCTCGTCGACCACCGCGAGCAGGGTCCGCACCTGGTCGAGAGGAAGCTCCGCCATCATGACCACATCACGAGCGCTAATGATACGTAAGAATCTTTAGCTGTACTCCATCCATGCCTCTGACTAGCGTCGATGCCATGACCGCCTCGCTCTCCGCCGCAGCCGCCGGCTTCGGCACCGGACTCTCGCTCATCGTCGCCATCGGCGCCCAGAACGCCTTCGTCCTGCGCCAGGGCATCCGCCGGGACGCGGTCCTCGCCGTCGTCGGCATCTGCGCCCTGTCCGACGCGGCCCTGATCGCCCTCGGCGTCGGCGGGGTGGGCGCGGTGGTGGTGGCGTGGCCCGGCGCGCTGACCGCGGTCGGCTGGATCGGGGGCGCGTTCCTGCTCGGCTACGGCGCCCTCGCCGCCCGGCGTGCGGTCCGTCCCGGCGGGTCCGGCCTGCGCACGGACGGTGACGCGGCCGGGTCCCGCAGGCGGGCGGTGCTCACCTGTCTCGCGCTGACCTGGCTCAACCCGCACGTCTACCTCGACACCGTCTTCCTCCTGGGCTCCGTCGCCGCCGACCGGGGCGACCTGCGCTGGACCTTCGGACTGGGGGCGGCGCTGGCGAGCCTGGTCTGGTTCGCGGCGCTCGGTTTCGGCGGACGCCTGCTCGGCCGTTTCCTGGCCCGCCCGTCCGCCTGGCGCGTCCTGGACGGGCTGGTCGCCACGATGATGATCGCCCTCGGCGCCCTGCTGATCGCCGGCGCCTGAGGCCCCTGAGTCCCGCCCAACGGCCGTTCCACAAGGTGAGATTGTGCGTCCCGCCTGCTCGTACGCAAGTGTCATAGTGAACCCTGGTCCCGAAAGATGTAACGAGCAACCAGGAAGTCCGTGGACACGAGCGAGAGCAGCACCGCACCGCAGACACCGGCCCCGGCCCCGGCCGAGGCCCCGCCGGCCCGGCGCGGCTGGCGCCGCTGGGCGATGGACACCCGCCCGCTGCGCCGCCCCGCCTACCGCAGGCTGTGGAGCTCGACCGTCGTCACGGCCGTGGGCAGCCAGCTCACCGCCGTCGCGGTGCCCAAACAGGTCTACGACATCACCGGCTCCTCGGCCTGGGTCGGCTACGCGAGTCTCGCCGGGCTGCTGCCGCTGATGGTGTTCGCGCTGTGGGGCGGCGCCGTCGCCGACAGCGTGGACCGCCGCAAGCTGCTCCTGGTCACCAACAGCGGCATCGCGCTCACGTCGCTGCTGTTCTGGTTCCAGGCCGTCGCCGGGCTGGAGTCGGTGGCCGCGCTCATGGTGCTGCTCGCCCTTCAGCAGGCGTTCTGGGGCCTGAACGCGCCCGCCCGCACCGCCTCCATCGCCCGCCTCGTCCCCGCCGAGGAGCTGACCGCGGCCAACGCCCTCGGCTCGACCGTCGCCCAGACCGGTCAGGTCGTCGGGCCGCTGCTGGCGGGCGCCCTGATCCCGGTCATCGGGTTGCCGGAGCTGTACCTGATCGACGCCCTGGCGCTGTGCGTCACGCTGTGGGCGGTCTACCGGCTGCCCTCCCTGCCGCCCCTCGCGGCACAGACCAAGCGCCGGGCGGGCCTGCGCGAGATCGCGGAAGGGTTCCGCTACATCGCCCTGCACAAGGTGCTGCTGCTGTCGTTCCTCGCCGACGTCGTCGCCATGGTCCTCGGCATGCCCCGCGCCCTGTTCCCGCAGCTCGCTGGCGAGACCTACGCGCCGTACGGCGAAGGGCTCGCCCTCGGCCTGCTGTTCGCGGCGATCCCCATCGGCGCGGTGCTCGGCGGCCTGTTCTCCGGCACCTTCTCCCGGGCCCGCCGGCACGGCTGGATGGTCATCGGCGCGGTGGTGGCCTGGGGCGTGGCCATCACCGGGTTCGGGCTGAGCGACAGCCTGTGGCTCGCGGTGGCCTTCCTCGCCCTGGCCGGGGTCGCGGACATGGTCTCCATGGTGTTCCGCGGCGCGATCCTGCTGTCCGCGGCCACCGACGAGATGCGCGGCCGGATGCAGGGCGTCTTCACGGTCGTCGTCGCGGGCGGCCCGCGCCTCGCCGACGTCCTGCACGGCACCGCGGGCGCCGCCTTCGGCCCGCGCGCGGCCGTGACGGGCGGCGGGCTGCTCGTCGTCACCGTGATGCTGGGCCTGGCCGCCACGGTCCCGGCACTGCGCCGCTACCGCGTCTGACCCGGCGACCCGGTTCTACAGGATCCGGCACCGCTACGGCGTCCGACCCCGCCGCCCGGTCCTGCAAGACGCGGCGCCGCTACGGCGTCTGATCCAGCGGCCTCGTCCTACAGCGTGCGGCGCCGCTACGGCGTCTGACCCGCAGCCCCGGGTCCTGCCGGGTCCGGCGCCGCCACCGCGTCTGACCCGCAGCCCGGTCCTACCGGGGCCGACGCCACTACCGCATCTGACCCCGCCCCCGGTCCCACAGCGTCCGGCGCCGTCACCGCATCTGACCCGCGGCCCGGTCCCTAGAGGACCCGGCGTCGCATCGAGTACTGCTCCATCAGCTTGCCCCGGGTCATCTCCAGCCGGTGCGCCAGGATCTCGGCGACGCTGCGCACCAGGACCATCCCGAGCGCCGGGTCCTCCTCGCACAGACCGAGCACGGCCGCCGCGTCGAACTCGTAGGCGCGCACGGGACTGAACGCCACCGCGCCGAAGTCCCACTGGTGCGGCGGGAACAGCCAGGACCAGCCGAGGAGATCCCCCGCCCCGAGACTCGCCACGGTCACCCGCTGCACGGACGTCACCTGCTGGTCGAGGGAGACCGCGCCCGAGCGGATGACCCAGAACCGGTCGGCCGTGCCGCCCGCCTCGAAGATCCGGGCGTCCTCGGGGAACGAGACCTCCCGGGCGAGGGTCATCAGGCGCTGCCGTTGCGGCGGGGGCAGGGCGGTCAGCAGTTTCGTCGCTTTGGTCATGACGCGGGGCTCCTCGCCGGCGATTCGGTTCCGGGGCTTTCCCTACGCCCATTTCAGCCGCTGCCGCCGTCTCGGGCACCTCGGCGGACGGTACTGGTTCCGGCACGGAAGCCACGCGGGCAAGGAAAAGCCCTGGCTGGACGGGGGAGGCCAGCCAGGGCAGTTCAGAGGTGGTGAGCGGAGGACCGGCGGGGTCAACTCCACGACCACGTATGAATGAACGGTAAACCATCCTGGGGGCCGGTGCGAAACCAAAAGCCGGTCACGTGACCCGTTTCACTCTTCGTCGGTCTCCAGCACCCTGATCGTCTCCAGTTCCGGGTCGCTCGGGTCGGGCAGGTTCATGCCCGCCGCCTTGCCCGTCCGCAGATACCGCAGCACCGGCTCGGTCAGCCGCTCGCCCGGCAGGACGGCCGGGATCCCCGGCGGATACGGCGTGATCATCTCGGCGGCGATCCGCCCGGCCGCCTTCTTGACCGGCACGTTCTCGGCAGGACCGAAGAACGCGTCCCGGGGCGACCTGGCCTGCGCCAGCCGCAGTTCGGACGGCGCGGGCACCTCCACCCGCGGGGCCGGACGCAGCTTCGGTGCGGCACGCGCGAGATCCCGCAGCGCGGACAGCAGCTCGCCGGTGGTCTCCCGGTCGTCGCCATGGGTGATCTGCGCGCCCAGCCGGCGGTGGTCGGCGAGATGCGCCTCGATGTGCCGCTCGGCCCGCAGCCAGTCGGCGGCCTGGAACCCGGTGATGCCGAGCCCGTCCAAATCGATGATCACCTGCAAGGGGTCGAAGTCGTGGGCCAGCCCGGGACCGCAGAAGTCGTCCCGGCCCTCGACGTGCAGCCCCTCGATCTGCCCGATCGCCGACCGGAGTTCGGTCACCAGGTCCAGGGCCGCGCCCATGAGCTCCTCGCCGTGCAGGGCCATCTGCCGCCGCCAGCCGTCGAGCCCGGCGTACAGCAGCACCGACGGACTGGTGGTCCCCAGCAGGTCCGAGCGCAGCTTCAGCACCTCGGGCGGCACGAGATCGCCCTGGAGATGGAAGACCGACCCCTGCTCCAGACCGCTGCCCATCTTGTGGATGCTCGTCACACAGATGTCGGCGCCCGCGTCCATCGCCCAGGACGGCAGGTCGGGATGGAACGGCAGATGCGCGCCCCACGCCTCGTCCACGATCAGCGGCCGCCCACGCCGGTGGCACACGTCGGCGACGGCCCGCAGATCCGTGCTCGTCCCGTACGGCGTCGGACTGGTGACCAGCGCGCCCCTGGCGTCGGGGTGGTCGGCGAACGCCTTCTCGAAGGCCTCCGCGGACGGCGGGTGCGCCAGATGCCGCTCGGGGTCCCAGCGCGGTTCGATCCAGACGGGTTCGATGCCCGAGAGGATGAGCCCCGACACGACCGACTTGTGGGCGTCCCGGCCGATCAGCAGCTTCTCGTGCGGGCCCGCCACGGACAGCATCGCCGCCTTGACCGACAACGAACTGCCGCACGTGGTGAAGAACGTGTGCTCGGCGTGCACGGCGTCCGCCAGCAACTCCTCGGCGCGCTCCAGCACCCGGCCCCGGGTGAGCCGGTCGTCGAGGCCGCCCGACGCGAGGACGTCGCCGAGGAACACGGCGTCGCCCAGCACCTCCCGCACGGCGGGGTCGGCGCCCCGCGCCTGTTTGTGCCCCGGCGGCGTGAAGGCCAGCAGGCCCTCGCGCCGATAGGTCTCCAGCGCTTCCAGTACCGGTGCCCGGGTGTGATCGACTGCCATGCGGTCCGGGGTTCCCGTACCCCGGGAGTCCAATCGCGACCGCCCGTCATCAGGCCCCGGCCCGCTTGCCCGGCGTGAGGATCTCGTCCAGCACCGTGACGACGGCCTCGAAGGCCAGCGTCCGCACGTCGGCCTCCCGCGCACCGTCCGGATCGGTCGGCCGCAGCTCCTCGCGCCGGGTCCCCCAGGCCCGCTGTTCCTCCAGGGCGCACGCCCGGGCCCGCTGGATACGCCGCAACAGTTCGTCTGAGTCCACCACATCCGTCATGCGCTCCGGGTACCCCGTCCCGGCGCCCGGATGGCCCCCGCGATCGAGGTTTGACCCGTCCCGCAGCGGTCAGCCGAAGAGGAGAGACCTGCGGTGCTCGCGCTGCGTGAGGCAGTCCGCCGCGGCCGGTCGGCCGTGCGCCCGGCAGGTGAGAGTCCGCCCGATCGCGATGGCCCGGAGCACGAAATGGCCAGGCTCTTGCCGAAAACCCTTCAGGGAGCCCAGAACCATGTGTAGGGAGCACAGGACCCCATCCGCCCCGAATCGTCGGTACCCGGCACCGCACGGGTGACCTCGGGCAGCCCACCGTCGACGCCCCTTCGCGAGCCGTCCACGGCCGGCCGCTGCCGGCTGCACTGCCCATGCAAGCCCGCCGAGGCCCGCCGGGCCGTGGAGCGGGCCGTCGCCGACCGCTGCCGTGTCACCGGCACCTCCTGCGACCGGGAGTCCGTGGCGGACGCCCTGCTCGTCGTCTCCGAACTCACCACCAACGCCATCCTGCACGGCGGCGGGGTCACCGACTTCCGCGTCGACGTCGAGGAGCCCGGCGTACGGGTCTCCGTCAGCGACCGCAGCGACGCGCTCCCGGTGACCGAGGAACCCGTCGACCCGCACGGCCGATGGCGGGTGGGTGGCCATGGCTGGCCGATCGTCTGCCGGCTGGCACGCGACGTCCGGATCACCGGCCTCGCCTCCGGAGGCAAGTGCATCACCGCGGTCGTGCCCCTGTCCTGACGCAACGTCTGTCTTCCGTCGCGAAGCGGAGTTTGCTCCCCCGGCGGCAGGGCAGACGCACATTCGTGCTTCGGACCGGAGGCGCGCCGACGGGAGCGACAGGGTTGCTTCCGGGCCCTCCGGGTGTCCGGACCGCGCTCCTCCCACGGTCAAGTCCTTGAAACCATCTGTCAGGAGCGATACAGCATGCTTATCGATACATCGACAAGCCGCCCCAGCATGCCCGACACGTCGGCCGCGGCGCCCCGGCGGCGGCATGACGACGCCCCCGACACCGCGACGCTCTTCGCCCGCCTGGCCGCCCTGGAGGACGGCCCCGAGCGGGACGCCGTCCGCGACGAACTCGTCACCGCCTGGCTCCCCATGGCCCACCGCATCGCCGGCCGCTTCCGCGAACGCGGCGAGTCCCTGGAGGACCTGCGGCAGGTCGCCGCCCTCGGGCTCGTGAAGGCCGTCGACCGCTTCGACCCCGAGCGCGGCGCCTTCGAGAGCTACGCGGTCCCCACCATCACTGGCGAGGTCAAGCGGCACTTCCGGGACCGGATGTGGGCGCTGCGGGTGCCCCGCCGGGTGCAGGAACTGCGCAACAAGGTGCGGGTGGCCCGCCGCGAGCTCACCCAGACGCCGGGCACCCCCGAACCCACCCCGGCCGACCTCGCCGCCCACACCGGTCTGACCGAGGAGGAGGTCACCGCGGGACTCGAGGCGCTGGAGAGCTACAGCGCCCTGTCCCTGGACGCCGAGCTCTCCACCGGCGACGACGGATACAGCCTCGCCGACACCCTGGGCAGCTCCGACTCCTCCTACGACGTCGTGGTCGACCGCGAGTCCGTCAAGGCGGGCCTGAGCAGGCTGCCCGAGCGGGAACGCGCCATCCTCTACATGCGCTTCTTCGAGGACATGACGCAGAGCCGCATCGCCGACCAGCTCGGCATCTCGCAGATGCACGTCTCCCGGCTGATCAGCCGCAGCTGCGCCCGGGTGCGCGCCGAGGCGCTGGGTGAGAGGGCCTCGCTGTGAACCTGGCGCCGCCGCCCGGGTGTGCCGGGCCGCGCCCTGGGCATTCGGAGGGCGGGAGGCCGAGATGAATGCGACTGCCACCGCCCGTGCGGGCCGTAGGGACGCCGAACGCGCGGCCCGCGGCTCGGTGACCGAGGGCGCGGCCCGCGCGGGGCTCGTCGCCCGCGGTGTGATCTACCTGCTGGTCGGCGCGCTGGCGCTGCAGATCGCCTTCGGTGACGGAAAACGCCAGGCCGACCGCGGCGGCGCCCTCGCCGAGCTGTCCGACAAGCCCTTCGGGTCCGTCCTGCTGTGGGCGCTGGGCGCCGGGCTCGTCGGCATGGCCCTGTGGCGGCTGTCCGAGGCGCTGTTCGGCTCGGTCGGACGGGACGGGCGTACGGCGAAGAAGCGGCTGCTGGCGGTGGTCCGGTGTGTCTTCTACGGCTTCGTCGCCTACTCCGTGCTGTCGTTCGCGGCCGGGGCGGGCGGGGGCGGCCAGGGGGCGAGCGACAAGCAGTCCAAGGACGTCACCGCGAAGGTCCTGGAGATGCCTGCCGGTCAGTGGCTCGTGGCGCTGGCCGGGGTCGGGGTCGCCGTGGCGGGGGTGTGGATCGGGGTCCGGGCGCTCATGCGGTCGTACCAGGAGGATTTCAAGCTCGGCGAGATGTCCCCGTGGACGCGGCGTCTGGTGGACGTCACGGGCGTCGGCGGGGGCGCGGCACGCGGTCTGGTGTTCGCGACGGCCGGAGCCTTCGCCGTCCGGGCCGCGGTCGACTACGAACCCGACAAGGCCAAAGGCCTCGACGACACCCTCCGGTCCTTCGCCGACACCCCGCTGGGCCCGTGGCTGCTGGCCTGCGTGGCGGCCGGCCTGGTGCTGTTCGGCCTGTTCTCGTTCGCCCTGGCGAGGTGGCGCAGGGTGTGAGGCCGGCGCCGGCGGCAGGCGTGAGGTGCGACGCTCGTCGGCCTCACGCCTGTGGCCGGGCCACCGGCACCCGTAGGGGGCGGGCCAGGCCCACCACCCCCTCGTCCAGGCGGCCCAGATGCCGCAGCACCCGGTCCGTCACCCGGCCGAAGCGGGGCGCGTCGGGACCACCGGTCTCCAGCAGCGCGGCGATGCTCGGTCCCGTTCTGACCTCGTCGGTGGAGTGTTCGTCGGCGACGTGGGCGGCGATGGCGCGGATGTTGCGCAGGATGCGCTGCCCGGCACCGCGCAGGCGTGGGTCCGCCGCGATCGAGGGATGCGTCGGCAGGAGTTCCGCGGTCGCGGCCAGGGCCCGCGCCTGGTAGGCACAGGTCTCCAGCAGGGCCACGACGTACCGCGCCGTGTCCCGCCGGGCCCGCAACGGCGTGACGGGATGCGTGAGCGGCTGGGTGGCGGCCCGCAGATCGGCCAGCGCCTGGTCCAGGTCGCGCGCCCGGTCCAGCAGATCGGCCGGCGGCCCGCCGCTGAGCTGGTCCACGGCCGTCTCGGTGACGTCCGCGAGCCGGTCAAGGACGGCGACCAGCAGATCGTTGGTACGCCGGTCCGTCCGCACCGGCAGCACCAGCGCCGCCGCGAGCACCCCGCACGCCGCCCCGAGCGCCGTCTCCTCGATCCGCAGCACCAGCACCGAGAAGCTGTAGGTGTGCAGCAGGGTGTACAGCAGCCCCAGCGCCGCGGTCACGAAGAACGACATCAGCGTGTACGACAGCGGCGCCGTGTAGAACATCAAAAACACGCACACCAGCACCAGCGCGAACGCCGTCCAGGTGTGCGGCCCGACCAACGCCGCCAGCCCGATGCCCGCCACCACCCCGAGGACCGTGCCGACCAGCCGCCGGTAGCCCTTGACCAGGATCTCGCCCGTGGAGGCGGTGTTGATGAACACGATCCAGCAGGTCAGCACCGCCCAGTACCAGCGCTGACTGGACAGCAGCTCCCCGCCCACGATGGCCAGCAACGACCCCACCGCCACCTGCACGGCCGCCCGGGTCGTCGGCCGCCGCAGTCCCGTGAGCTCCTCCTCCGTCACCTCCTCGCCCGCGTCGATGGCCGCGTCCTCGGCGTCCAGCTCCTCCCGCGAGCGGGCCGTGGCGGGGCTGTCGTCCGACTCGTCCTGCGGCCCGTCGAGCGCGACCCGCAGCCCCAGCACCGCGCGCGCGGTCTCGCCGACGCCGCGGAAGACGTCCTGGACGGCGGGCGGAGCGACCGGCAGGTTCTCCTCGTCCCGGTAGCCGAGAAGCCGGTTGCGGACCTGCGCCAGCGCCGTGCCGTGCCCCGCGGACACCGGCCGCAGGACGAGCAGCCGCAGCGCCTCCAGATCCCGGCGCAGGGTGTCGGTCGCCTTGTCCCGCACCGGCAGCAGCCCACCCGCGGGCACGGGCGCGCCCGGCAGATGCAGGGTCAGCGTGTCCGCCCGCTCGGCGCTGCGCGCGCTCAGCAGCAACAGGCCCAGCCGCTCGGCGGCCACCTCGGCGTCCGCCACCCGCCGCTGCACGAGCCGGGCCACGCTCTCGTCGGCGGTCCCGGCCTCCAGCCGGCCCTGGATCATCAGCGCGGTGTCGTGCAGCCGGGCGGTGCCCTCGCGGACGTGCCCCAGGGCCTTGTCGACGTCCTCGGGGCCCGCGTCGAGCAGTTCGAGCTGCGCGGTCACCAGCTGGGCCAGCCGGGCGCGGAAGGCGGACCGCAGCCGCTCCAGTGTCCCCGCGGGTGTCTCCGGTACCAGGGCGAACCGCACCAGGGCGCTGCTCGCGAAGGCGACGCCGATCGCCCCGTACAGCGAAGGCAGTCCGGACACCGTCGCGCCGACGAACAGGGACAGGAAGTACACCTGGAACCCGATCAGCCCGAGTGCGGTGCCCCGGTCGCCGAAGCGTCGCCCGTAGACCGCGCAGAAGATCAGCGCGACGAAGAACAGGTCGCCGGCGACCACATGGGAGCCGAGCAGCGCCCCCAGGGTGACGGCGGCCAGCGCGACCGGCAGGCCCAGCGCGAGCGTGCCGGCCTGCGCGGGACGTTCCTTGTCCCGGACGGCGAACGTGGCGACCATCGCCGCGATCGCCCCCGCCACCAGATGCGGCACGTCGGCGCCCAGCGGGGCGAGCACGGCCAGCGTCAGCGCGATGGCACCCACCGTCCGCAGCCCGGCCGTCAGCCGCAGCAGCCCAGGATCGGACGCCACGACAAACTCCCGCACCCGCGCCCGCCCGCTCCTCGTCACGACACGAAACCAACGGCCTGCCCCGTCCCGCGGATCGGGCCGCCTGTGTTGGGCGTCGTTCTCCCGCGTCATGTGCGGCATCGCCCGTCTCCCGCGGCCCGGTCCGCCGGGGCGGCCTATTCCTGGCGCTCCGTTCCGTCCACGTGGGCGCGTACCTGCTCCGGGGTCAGGTACGCGTTCGTGTACTCGAAGTCCTTGAGCTTGGCCGCCCTGCGGGCCTGGAACCCCGTGCGGACGAAATCGTCACCGGCGAGCGCGTTGAGCGTCCAGTTGGTGGCGACGCGGACCTTGGCCACATTGGTGCGCAGCGCCGCCCAGTGGTAGCCGCGGGCCGCGAACTGGGCGGGCAAGCCCCGCAGTTCGATGCCCAGCGGCTTGGACACGGCGTCCGTGCCACCGAGGTCGACGACGAGACCGAGGTCCTTGTGGACGTACGGCGTCGTCGCCGCGCCCCGCAGCGTGGCGATGACGTTGTCCGCGACGTGCTTGCCCTGCCGCATCGCGTGCTGCGCGGTCGGCGGGCAGATCGCGCCCTCCTCGCCCTTGGCCTCGTCCGGGACCGCGGCGGAGTCGCCGAGCGCGAACACCCCGTCCTGTCCCGGCATCTTCATGTCCGCGCCGACCACGAGCCGCCCGCGGAGCGTCTCGGCCCCCAGCGTCGAGATGAGCGGGCTCGCCACGACACCCGCCGTCCAGATCAGCGTGCGCGTCGGGATCACCCGGCCGTCGGTGAAGGTGACCTCCTCCGGACCCGCCTTGGCGATGGACGTGCCGAGGGAGATCTCGATCCCGCGCTTGGTGAGGATGTCCTGCGCGGTGCGGCCCAGCTTGTCGCCCAGTTCGGGCATCAGCTTCGGGGCGATGTCGATCAGATGCCACTTGATGAGCGCCGGGTCGATGCGCGGGTAGCGCTTGACGGCGGCGTGGGTGAGCTTCTGCAGACAGGCGGCGGTCTCGGTGCCCGCGTAACCGCCGCCGACGACCACGAACTGCAGCCGCGCGGCCCGCTCCGCCTCGTCGTGGCTGGCGTCGGCGAGGTCGAGCTGCGCGATGACGTGGTCGCGGATGTAGGCGGCCTCGGCCAGGGTCTTCATGCCGAACGCGTGGTCCGTGAGCCCGGGGATGTCGAACGTGCGGGTCACACTGCCCGGCGCCAGCACGATGTAGTCGAACGGCTCGTCGACGATCTCGTCGGTGATGGTGCGGATCACGCACACCTTCGCCTTGAGGTCCACGCCGATCGCGCCGCCCGGGATGATCCGGGTGCGGTACTTCTTGCTCCGTCGCAGCGACACCGCGATCGACTGGGGTGTCAGCACCCCGGAGGCCACCTGGGGGAGCAGCGGAAGGTAGAGCTGGTAGGCGAACGGCGTCACCAGGGTGACGTCGGCCTCGTCGGCACCGAGTTTGCGCTCCAGCCGGCGTACGCACTCCACGCCGGCGAAGCCTGCGCCAACCACCAGAATCCTGGGTCGTGTCACGTTGTTTCTTCCCTTCTGCGGCTCCGGCGGTCCGAGTCGAACGACGTTCGTCTGCCCTGGATCGCTGCTGCCCATCCCACCGATCCCACCGTGCCCGATGCCGTTCCGCCAGCCGGGTGCGGCAGGCAGACGAACGTGTCGTGACCCACCATGCCCGCACGGGTGCGCGAGTGCACCGATTGCGCGTGAAAGTCGTGTGTCTCACCAGGGCAGGAACACATGCACGTCCTTGCCGTCCCGCTCCGGTACGACGCTCACCTGCTGGCACAGGGTCTGGATCAGATGCCAGCCGACCCCGCCACCGCCGGTGCGCGGATGGAAGGGCCGCGGGGCCGGCGGAGTGGGGTTGGAGTCGTGCAGCGTCACGTGCACACCGTCGAAGGTCCGCCGCATGGTCAGGGAGAACTCCCCGGGCGCGTACTGCACGGCGTTGGCGGCCAGTTCGGTGACGACCAGCAGGATGTCGTGCCAGTACTCGACCGCGTCCGGCGGGCGGGCATCGGCCAGGACGCACAGGAAGTCCTCCGCGGCGAGGCGCGCTCCCGTCACACTCTGCGGCTCGCCCGGGAAGCTCGTGGTGCGGCTCGGGATCTCCACGGAGGCCACTAGGTCGTCCCTACGAGTTCGTCGGCCAGGTCGTTCGGCCGGCGTCCTTCGACGTCGGCGCTTGTGCGAGTTCCCGAAGGCGCCGAGGTCAATCGGACCCAGGGCTACCTCTGTCACCGGAAGACGTTGTCCGAGTCCTCCCAGCCGGCCGGTTCCTCGGGCAGCCGCTGCCGGGTGCCGTGCGAGCGGCCCTGGTACATCGCGTCGATCTCGAACGCGTAGTGCTCGACGATCGCGTCCCGGCGCAGCTTCATCGACGGCGTGAGCAGCGCACTCGTGCGGTCGAAGGGCTCCGGCAGCACCCGGAAGACACGGATGGACTCCGACCGGGACACGGAGCTGTTCGCCGCGGCGACCGCCCGTCCGATCTCCTCCCGCAGCGCGTTCTCCTCACGTGCCTCCCGGCTCGGCGCGTCCCCCGGCAGGGCGAGCGCGGCGCGCCAGTGGGTCAGGAAGTCCGGGTCCAGGGTGATCAGCGCCCCGACGCAGGGCCGGTTGTCGCCGACCAGCACCGCCTGGTGGATGAGCGGGTGCATCCGCAGCCGCTGTTCCAGGAAGGCCGGGGCCACGCTCTTGCCGCCGCTGGTGATGACGATGTCCTTCTTGCGGCCGGTGATCGTCAGATAGCCCTCGGGGTCGAGATATCCCAGGTCTCCGGTGGCCAGCCAGCCGCTGCCGAGCGCCGCCCGGGTGGCGGCCTCGTCGTTGACGTACCCCTGGAACACCGAGGGGCCGCGCACCAGGATCTCCCCGTCGTCGGCCACCCGGATGTCCGTCCCGGGCAGGGCCTGTCCGACGGTGCCGGACTTCTCCAGGCCCACGGGCTGCGCCGTGATGCCGCCGCTCGTCTCGGTCAGTCCGTAGGCGTCGTTCACGTAGAGGCCGATGCCCTCGTAGAACAGGCACAGCTCACGGCCCAGCGGCGACCCGCCCGAGGCCGCGCGCAGCACCCGGCCGCCCAGCGCGGCCCGCAGCCTGCGGTACACCGTGCGTTCGTACAGCGCGTGCTGGAGCCGCAGGTCCAGGCCGGGACCCGGGCCCAGGCCCAGCCGGTGGCGTTCGACGGCCGCCGCGAAGTCCCGGGCGGTCTCCGCGGCCCGCTCGAACAGGGCGCCGCGGCCCGACTGCTGGGCCATCCGCAGGAAGTTCTTGTAGATCTTCTCGAAGAGCGACGGCACACCGCAGAAGTAGGTGGGCCGGAACGACAGCAGGGACGCCGACAGCGTCTCGGGGCTGAGATCCGGCTCGTGCCCCATCAGCAGGCCGCCGCGGATGCACAGGCTCTGCACCAGCAGTCCGTACACATGGGAGAAGGGCAGGAAGGCGAGGACGCTGCCCTGGCCGCCGGGCGGCACCACCGTGTGCCCCCAGCCTTCCAGCAGCACGTCGCAGGCGCTGGCCAGGCCCCGGTGGCTCACCGCACAGCCCATCGGCCGGCCGGAGGTGCCGGACGTGTAGACGACCGCCGCGGTGGAGTCCGGCAGCACGATGCGGCGCAGCGACTCCACCGTCGTGAACGGAATGAACGCGCCCCGCTCCACGAGCTGTTCCAGCGCCCCCGTGTCCAGCTGCCAGACATGCCGCAGCCGGGGCAGCGAGGCGCACACCGAACCGACCGTCATCACGCTCTGCTCGTCCTCGACGAACACGCCGACACAGGCCGCGTCCCGGAGGATCCACTCCACCTGGTCGCGCGACGACGTGGGATAGAGCGGTACGACCTCGGCGCCCACGGCCCACAGGGCATGGCTGAGGACCGTCCACTCGTACCGGGTGCGCGCCATGATCGCCACGCGGTGCCCCGGCGCGATCCCGGAGGCCACCAGTCCCTTGGCCAGGTCCACCACCTCGTCCCGCACCTCGACGGCGGTCACTTCCTCCCAGGGGGCGGAGGGACCGGAGCGGCGCGCGAGCATCGGCAGGGTGGGATTGCGGTCCGCCGTCTCGAAGACACTGTCGGCGAGCCCGCCGGTCAGCGGGGAGACGGACGGGGGAGCGAGGGCCACGTCGCGCATGCGCTGCTCCTGATGTGTACGGGGTGTGACTCCACCGGTGAGAACCGTTATCGGCGGTGCCTGAATGTAGCCCAGGCGGGAGCGGTCGGTGTCCGGATTCGACAAGGAGTGCCGGTTTGGTGATCTCGGCGTTACCGCGGGACACCCCGCCGGGTTCTCACGCCTGGGTGCGGCGCGCACACTCCCTGACGACCTCCCGCAGACTCCCGGTCCGCTCCATCAGCTCCCGCTGGACCCGTGCCCCGTTGCCGTACCGCAGCAGCTCCTGAAGGGCCTCCCGCGCGCAGTCGAGGTCACCGGTCTCCGCCAGCGCCTCGCCGACGTGGTCCAGCAGCGCCCGTACGACGGCCTCCGCGGGCATCCGGCGCATGGTCGCCGGGTGCAGCAGCTCCTCCGTCAGCCCTGAGCGGGCGGCCCGCCACGCGGCCAGCCGCAGCAGGCTCACACTGTGCGGCAGCGGCTCTTGGCCCGCGCGCCACTCGCGGGCCGCGGTCTCCACCAGGCCGCGGGCGAGGGTCGCGACCAGGACGGCGGTCGACGCCTGCAGACAGACGTCCGCGACCCGGATCTCCACCGTCGGATAGCGCTGGGACAGTCGCGCGTCGAAGTAGACCATCGCCTCGTCGAGGAGCACGCCCGTGGCGACCATGCCGGCGACCCGCCGGTGATAGCACTCCGCCGAGCCGAACACCTCGGTCGGCCCGGCCGACGGCCAGCGCTGCCACACCCGGCTGCGATAGCTGCTGTAGAGGGTGTCGCCGCCCTGCCAGAACGGGGAGTTGGCGCTGATCGCGGACAGCACCGACAGCCACGGCCGGATGCGGTCGATCACCGCGACGCCCTCGGCGTCGGACTCCACGGACACATGGACGTGACAGCCGAGGACCAGATCCCGGCTGGTGATGCCGTACTGCTCCGCCATCCACTGGTAGCGGCGTCCCACCCCGATGGAGGGCTGGACCGGCAAGGGCGAGGTCGCCAGGGCCGCCACCGTGCAGCCGAGCCCCTCGGCGAGCCGCGCGCCCTCCTTGCGGCAGCGGACGATCTCCGCACGGAGTTCCGCCATCTCCGACTGCGGGTGGGTGGCGAACTCCAGCATCTCGGTGTGCAGTTCTTTCTCGAACACCTCCCCGTCCGCCTCGTCCAGCGCGGCCCGCGCGAGGACGGCCGCGGACAGAGCCCGGGGCTCGCCGGTCTCCGGATCGACAAGGAGGAGTTCCTCCTCCACTCCGACGGTGCGCACGTGGGGGGCCGCCCTTCTGCCATGACGCGGGGTCCGTACCCCGACTGCCCACGCGGAGGCCAATCACACGGGCGTGAACCAGACCGTGGCGAGCGGCGGCAGCGTGAGCGCGAGGACACCCTCCTCCGGCTTGACCGGATCGGCCGTACCGACCCCGCTGCCGCCGTAGCGCCCGGCGTCCGTGTTGAGGACCTCCCGCCAGGCGGGGACGACGCCGGGGACGCCCAGACGGTAGTCGTGCCGGACGACGGGGGAGAAGTTCGACACGGCGAGGAGAGGGTCGCCGTGGGCGTCGTAGCGCAGGAACGCGAAGACGTTGTCGTCCGCCGCGTCGCCGACCACCCACTGGAAACCGTCCGGGGTGGTGTCGCGCTGCCAGAGGGCCGGGGTGTGACGGTAGAGGCCGTTGAGGTCACGGACCAGGTCCCGGACGCCCCGGTGATCGGCTTCGGCGCCGTAGTCGGGATCGAGCAGCCACCAGTCGGGGCCGTCGGGCTCGGACCACTCCGCGCCCTGGGCGAACTCCTGCCCCATGAAGAGGAGCTGCTTGCCCGGGTGGGCCCACATGAAGCCCAGGTACGCGCGGTGGTTGGCGCGTTGCTGCCACCAGTCGCCGGGCATCTTCGACACCAGGGACTGCTTGCCGTGGACGACTTCGTCGTGGGAGATGGGGAGGACGTAGTTCTCGCTGTACGCGTACACCATCGAGAAGGTCATCTCGTGGTGGTGGTACTTGCGGTGCACCGGCTCGTGCTCGATGTAGCCGAGCGAGTCGTGCATCCAGCCCATGTTCCACTTCAGCCCGAACCCCAGCCCGCCGCTCTCGGTCGGCCGGGTCACCCCGTCCCAGGCGGTGGACTCCTCGGCGATCGTCATGACCCCCGGCACCCGGCGGTACACGGTCGCGTTCATCTCCTGAAGGAACGCCATCGCGTCCAGGTCCTCCCGGCCGCCGAACACATTGGGCGACCACTGGCCGGAGTCCCGGGAGTAGTCGAGGTAGAGCATCGAGGCGACCGCGTCCACCCGCAGCCCGTCGATGTGGAACTCCTCGCACCAGTACACGGCGTTGGCGACGAGGAAGTTGCGCACCTCGACGCGCCCGTAGTCGAACTCGTACGTCCCCCAGTCCGGATGCTCGGCCCGCCGCCAGTCCCCGGGCTCGTACAGCGGCTCCCCGTCGAACCGGCCCAACGCCCAGTCGTCCTTGGGGAAATGAGCGGGCACCCAGTCCATGATCACGCCGATCCCGGCCCGGTGCAGGGCGTCGACCAGATACCTGAAGTCGTCCGGCGAGCCGAGCCGGGCCGTCGGCGCGTAGAAGCCGGTCACCTGGTAGCCCCACGAACCGCTGAAGGGGTGATGGGCGACGGGCATCAACTCGACGTGCGTGAACCCGAGATCCCTGACGTACGCCGGAAGCTCCTCGGCGAGCTGACGGTACGTCAACCCGGGCCGCCAGGACGGCAGATGGACCTCGTACACGGAGAACGGCGCCTCGTGCACCGGGACATCGCCCCGGTGGGCCATCCACTCGGCGTCGTCCCACTCGTAGTGCGACACGGTCACGATCGACGCGGTGTCCGGCGGGACCTCGGCGCGCCGGGCCATCGGGTCCGCCTTCAAGAAGCGATGGCCCGACCGGGAGGTGATCTCGAACTTGTACCGGGTGCCCTCCCCGATCCCCGGCAGGAACAGCTCCCACACCCCGGCCGCACCGAGCGACCGCATCGGGAACGCCGTCCCGTCCCAGCACGTGAAGTCGCCGGCGACCCGCACACCCTGCGCGTTGGGCGCCCACACGGTGAAGCGGGTGCCGGTCACGCCCTGGTGGGTCATCGGCTCGGCGCCGAGCGCCTTCCACAGCTGCTCGTGCCGGCCCTCACGGATGAGATGCAGATCGGTCTCGCCGAGGGCGGGCAGGAAGCGGTACGGGTCGTGGACCTCGTGCTCGCCGTCCTCGTACGCCACCAGCAGGGTGTACGAGGGGATCGTCGCCAGCGGGAGTACGCCGGTGAAGAGACCCTCGCCCTCGGAGACGAGCCGGCTGCGCTTCCCGTCGACGACCACGCTCACCGCGCGCGCGAAGGGACGCAGGGCGCGGAACACGATCCCGCCGGGCACCGGATGGGCGCCCAGCAGGGCGTGCGGGTCGTGGTGGGCGCCCGCCAGCAGCCGGGCGCGGTCGCCGGGGTCCAGGGCGGGCGCGGCACGGCAGGGGACCGGGCCGCCCGCCTCGGGGGGTGAGGTGTCACGCAGGGCCATGGCTTCAGCCTCCCCTTACGGCGAGTCGCTCGATCGCCGCCATCGGTACCGGGAGCCAGTCCGGACGGTGTCTGGCCTCGTACAGCACTTCGTACACGGCTCGGTCCGTCTCGTAGGCGCGGAGCAGACCGTGTTTCTTGCGGGGGTCCCAGCCGGCCCGGGCGGCGTAGCCGGCGCAGAAGGCCTCCCGGCAGCGGCGCGCCCACTCCGGGCGCCAGGGGCGGCGCTGCCGGGCGGCGTAGTCGAAGGAACGCAGCATCCCGGCGATGTCCCGGACCGGGGAGTGGGGGCTGCGGCGTTCGGCGAGCGGACGGGACGGCTCGCCCTCGAAGTCGATCACGAACCACTCGCGCCCGGCCCGCAGCACCTGGCCCAGATGCAAGTCGCCGTGGATGCGCTGCGCGGGAGGCCCGGCGTCGCAGCCCTCCAGCGCGGCGAACGCCGTCCGCAGCCGCGGCACGAAGGGCTGGAGGGCGGGCACGCAGTGCGCGGCGGACGCCAGCCGCTCGGTCATCGCGGCCGCCGTGCGGCTGTTCTGATCGTCGGCGGGTCCGCCGGTCGTGCCCGCCTCGACGGGAAACGCCGCGGCCAGGGCGAGATGGACGTCCGCCATGGCCTGGCCCAGCTCACGGGCCTGCGCCGTGAAGTCGTCGCCGCGGGCCAGCGCCTCCAGCGCCAGCGTCCAGCCGTCGGCGGCGTCGGGCAGGAACGGCTGGAGCACACCGAGCGTGGCCCCGTACGGATGCGTCGTCCGGAACCAGGCCACGGGCGCGGGCACCCGACGGCAGCCCTGCCCGGCCAGCGCGCCCGGCACCTCCAGGTCGGGGTTGACCCCCGGCTGGACCCGCCGGAAGACCTTCAGGATGAACGCGTCGCCGTACACCAGCGAGGAGTTCGACTGTTCGGCGTCCAGCACCCGCGGCACCAGCCCGGTCGGCACGGACGCCGCCGGGTCGGCCTCGAAGCGCAGCGGGCCCGCCGCGCCCGGATGCCGCAGCCGCTCCAGGAGCAGCTGCGCCGAACGCGGGTCCTGCAACGCGTCGAACACCGTCAGCCCGGCCAGCGGTCCGGACTCCGCCCGCCCGATCAGCGCCCGGCCGAGCCGCGGCGACAGATGCTTACGGACGCCGAGGAGCAGCTGGTAGCAGTCCCCGGACCCGGTCGTGGTGCCGCCGGGGGCGGGGACGGGCGTGTGTCCGGTGCGGACCAGCAGATGCAGACAGCCCGGGAACAGCTCCGTCAGGGACAGGAGTACCAGGTCCGTGACGGGCCGGTCCTTGCCCGCGAACCAGCGCTGCCGGGGCAGCCACTCGCGCAGCAGCCCGGCCAGTGAGGCCATGGGCCCCACGACGGCCGTGTCGCTCGGGCTCGGGAATGCGGTCTTCGGCATGGTGACGCGTCCTTTCGTCGGCACGCTCAAGAGCGTCGGCCGATGCGGGATGCGACTCGGGAGAGCCGGAACCAGTAGAAGCCGTGCCCGCCGAGAGTCAGCAGATACGGCAGTTCACCGATGGCCGGGAACCGCACCCCGCCGAACAGCTCGACCGGGTGCCGGCCGTCGAACTCACGGAGGTCCAGCTCGGTGGGCTGGGCGAACCGCGAGAAGTTGTTCACGCACAGGACCAGGTCGTCCTCGTACTCCCGCAGGAAGGCCAGCACAGCGGGGTTGGAGGACTGGAGTTCGGTGTACGAGCCGAGGCCGAACGCCGGGTTCTGCTTGCGGATCTCGATCATGCGGCGGGTCCAGTGCAGCAGGGAGGACGGCGAGGCCATCGATGCCTCGACGTTGGTGACCTGGTGCCCGTAGACCGGGTCCATGATGATCGGCAGGTTCAGACGTCCGGGATCGGCCGTGGAGAAGCCGGCGTTGCGGTCCGGGGTCCACTGCATCGGGGTGCGGACCGCGTCGCGGTCGCCGAGCCAGATGTTGTCGCCCATGCCGATCTCGTCGCCGTAGTACAGGATCGGCGAGCCGGGCAGCGCCAGCAGCAGGGCGGTGAACAGCTCGATGGTGTCCCGGTCGTTGTCGAGCAGAGGTGCCAGGCGCCGCCGGATGCCGATGTTGGCGCGCATCCGCGGGTCTTTCGCGTACTCGGCCCACATGTAGTCGCGTTCCTCGTCGGTGACCATCTCCAGGGTCAGCTCGTCGTGGTTGCGCAGGAAGATGCCCCACTGGCAACCGGACGGAATGGCCGGGGTCTTGGCGAGGATTTCCGAGACCGGGTAGCGGGACTCACGTCGTACGGCCATGAAGATGCGGGGCATGACCGGGAAGTGGAAGGCCATGTGGCATTCGTCCCCGCCGGACCGGAAGTCGCCGAAGTAGTCGACGACGTCCTCGGGCCACTGGTTCGCCTCCGCCAGCAGCACCGTGTCCGGGTACATGAGGTCGATCTCGCGGCGCACGCGCCTCAGGAACTCGTGGGTGGGCGGCAGGTTCTCGCAGTTCGTGCCCTCGGCCGCGTACAGATAGGGGACGGCGTCGAGGCGGAAGCCGTCGATGCCGAGGTCCAGCCAGAAGCGCAGGGCCGCCAGGATCTCCTCCTGCACCGCCGGGTTCTCGTAGTTGAGGTCGGGCTGGTGGGAGAAGAAGCGGTGGAAGAAGTACTGCTGGCGGACCGGGTCGTACGTCCAGTTGGAGGCCTCGGTGTCGACGAAGATGATGCGGGCGTCGGCGTACTGCTTGTCGTCGTCGGCCCACATGTAGTAGTCGCCGTACGGACCGTCGGGGTTGTTGCGCGACTCCTGGAACCACGGGTGCTGGTCGCTGGTGTGGTTCATGACGAAGTCGATGATGACGCGCATGCCGCGCTGGTGGGCGGCGTCGACGAACTCCACGAAGTCGGCGAGGTCACCGAACTCGGGGAGGACGGCGGTGTAGTCGGAGACGTCGTAACCGCCGTCGCGCAGCGGTGACTTGAAGAAGGGCGGCAGCCAGAGGCAGTCGACGCCGAGCCATTGCAGGTAGTCGAGCTTGGCGGTCAGGCCCTTGAGGTCGCCGACGCCGTCGCCGTTGCTGTCCTGGAAGGAGCGGACGAGTACCTCGTAGAAGACGGCGCGCTTGAACCAGTCGGGGTCCCGGTCTTTTGCCGGGGTGTCCTCGAAGGTGTCGTGGACGGGCTCGTTGACAGTCATGACGCGCTGGACCCTCCGCTCTGCGGTGCCGACGGCTGGACGTGGAGCACGTGCGCGGGTGCCCGGCCGGGGGCCAGGCGCACATAGTTGCTCCTGCCCCACTGGTAGGTCTCACCCGTCAGTTCGTCGTGCACCGACATGGATGCGTTCCCGTCCAGGCCGAGTTGCCGCATGTCCAACGAGACCGTGGCCTCCTGGGTGTGGTGAGGGTCGAGGTTGGCGACCACCAGAACCGTGTCCGAACCGGTGCGCTTGCTGTACGCGATGACGGCGTCGTTGTCGGTGGCGTGGAAGCGGATGTTCCGGAGGCGGTGGAGGGCCGGGTGGCGGCGCCTGATCTCGTTCAGCCGGGTGACGAGGGGGGTGATGTTGTCCTTCTCCGTCTCCCAGTCGCGGGGGCGGAGCTGGTACTTCTCCGAGTTCAGGTACTCCTCGCTGCCCTGCCTGAGCGGGGTGTTCTCGCACAGTTCGTAGCCGCTGTAGATGCCCCAGGTGGGGGAGAGGGTGGCGGCCAGGACGGCACGGACCTCGAAGGCGGGCCGGCCGCCGTGCTGGAGGTAGGCGTGCAGGATGTCGGGGGTGTTGGCGAAGAAGTTGGGCCGCATGTAGGCGGCCGCCTCCCCCGACAGCTCGGTCAGGTACTCGGTGAGCTCCTGCTTGGTGTTGCGCCAGGTGAAGTACGTGTACGACTGCTGGAAGCCGATCTGCCCCAGGGTGTGCATCATCGCCGGACGGGTGAACGCCTCCGCCAGGAAGATCACGTCCGGGTCGGTGGCGTTGATGTCCGCGATCACCTTCTGCCAGAACACGACCGGCTTGGTGTGCGGGTTGTCGACCCGGAAGATCCGCACCCCGTGGTCCATCCAGTGCCGCAGCACCCGCTCCGTCTCGGCGACCAGACCGTCCAGGTCCGCGTCGAAGGCGATGGGATAGATGTCCTGGTACTTCTTCGGCGGATTCTCCGCGTACGCGATGGTGCCGTCCGGACGGTGATGGAACCACTCGGGGTGTTTTTGCACCCAGGGATGGTCCGGGGAGCACTGCAACGCGAAGTCCAGCGCGATCTCCAGGCCGTGCCGTCCGGCTTCCTGCACGAAGTGGTCGAAGTCCTCGATCGTGCCCAGGTCGGGGTGGATCGCGTCGTGGCCGCCCTCGGGCGAGCCGATCGCCCACGGCACCCCGACATCGTCCGGACCGGCCGCCAGGGTGTTGTTCGGGCCCTTGCGGAACGTCGTCCCGATCGGGTGGATGGGCGGCAGGTAGACGACGTCGAAGCCCATCGCGGCGATCGCCGGCAGCCGGCGCGCCGCGGTACGGAAGGTGCCGTGCGGGCGTTCGGGGGTGCCCTCGGAGCGCGGGAAGAACTCGTACCAGGACCCGTACAGGGCCCGCTCCCGCTCGACCAGCAGGGGCAGCGGCCCGGAGGCGGTGACGAACTCCCGCAGCGGATGCGCCGCCAGGACCGCGTCCACCTCCGGCGTCAACGCCGCCCCCAACCGGGCCGACACGCTCAGCGAGTCGTCGCGCAGGGCGTCCGCCGCGGCCAGCACCAGCGCCTGACCGGAAGCCTCGGGCACTCCGGCGGCCGCCCGTTCGTAGAGGTCGCCGCCCTCCTCCAGGACGAGGCCGACGTCGAGACCGACGGGGATCTTGATGCCGGCGTGCCGGCGCCAGGTGGCGATCGGGTCGCCCCAGGCCTCGACATGGAAGGTCCAGTGGCCCACCGAGCCGGGGGTGACGTCGGCGCCCCAGCGGTCGGTGCCGGGTGCGAGCTCACGCATCGGCGTCCAGGGGCCCGGCCGGCCCTCGGGGTCGGTGAGGACGACGTTCGCGGCGACCGCGTCATGTCCCTCGCGGAACACCGTGGCGGTCACCTGGAAGGTCTCGCCCTCGACCGCCTTGGCCGGGCTGCTGCCGCCGTCGACGGCGGGCCGGACGTCCCGTACCGGGATACGGCCGATGATCTCGCTCGCACTCATGGGTCTCGCCTCCGCCGTGCCGAGGGCCGGGCCATGGGGCCCGGCCGGGGATCCAAGCTGCGCCGGAAGGGACTACCTCCCCGCGGGAGAACGGGTGAGCTCCACCGGCGGGCCCCGGTGCACCGGGGCGGTGGCACACAGCTGCGTGTCCTGCTCCTGGAGGTACGTGACGACGCCCATCCGCAGATAGCGTTCGGCGGCGTCGGCGGCCTCTCGTGCGCAACGCTTCCCCATGAGCACGCAGAGGGTGTAGCCCGAGTCCTCGAAGGTGGCCCGGACCGTGCGGTCGGCTGGGGAGGCGAGCATCACGCGCTCCCAGGCCCGGTACCGCCGCAGTTGCCGGGCGACTTCGGCCTTGGCCGGTAGCAGCATGGCGCGGTTCACCTTCCGTGGGGGGGGTCTCACTCATGGTGCACGTGCGACGACGCAGCGTCTTGTTGGATCTTCAACCATCGCGCATCGGACGGCGATCCAGCCGTTGATCTGCTCGTGTTGCACGAATGGCGTAGCGACCGCACGCTTGAGGTCACTCAGGAGCGATCACTGCTCACGCTGCGCGTTCGGGGCTCGGCCCGCCAGGGTCGAGGTGAAGGCGGAGCTTCGCCGGTGAGGAGCGAACGAAGATGAAGACCGCAGTGCCCTGCTACTACCACCTCGACGTGGAAGTCACCCCGGAACGGGTCGGCCAGGTCAAGCGAATTCTGGCCGCTCATCTCCGGTACTGGGATCTCGACACCCTCGTCGAGCCCGTCTGTCGCGGTGCCGAAATGCTGCTGAGGGCCATCGACGAGCACGCGACCGACAAGGAGACCTCGATCGAGATGTGGTGGAACGGCCAGCATCTGATCACCGCGATCGGTGACAACGACCGCGACCTGCGCCCGGACCAGGACCTGCGCAGCTGCCTGGCGCACATCGCCGCCATGAGCGACGGCTGGGGCTGCTGCGCCACCGAGACCGGCAGCAAGGTCATCTGGTTCTCGCAGCGCGCCCGCGCCGGCGAGCGTGTCCCGCTGGTGCCGACGGCCCCCGCGCCGAGCCTGCGCGAGGTGCTCCAGGTGCCCCGCGAGGAACCGGTCGTGGGCGGCGTCCTGGAGGACGCACGGTGACCGCGAAGCGCCGACGCACGGCAGGGGTGCCCGTCTGGAACGGGCACCCCTACCCGTTGGGAGCGTCGTTCGACGGCAAGGGCACCAACTTCGCGCTGTTCAGCGAGGTCGCCGAGTGCGTGGAACTGGTCCTCGTCGACGACGACGGCAGTCACCACAGCGTCCCGCTCGCCGAGGTCGACGGCTTCGTGTGGCACTGCTACCTGCCCGGGATCGGTCCGGGGCAGCGCTACGGCTACCGGGTGCACGGACCCTGGCATCCGGAACTCGGCCACCGCTGCGACCCGGCGAAGCTGCTCCTGGACCCGTACGCCAGGGCGGTGGACGGCGACATGGACAACGACCCCTCGTTCTACGCCCCCGAGGCCGACAGTGCCGGGCACACCCTGCTCGGCGTGGTCACGGACCCCGCCTTCGACTGGGGCGCGGACCAGCCGCCGCGCCGGCCGTACGCCGACACGGTCATCTACGAGACCCACGTCCGCGGCCTGACCCGCACCCACCCCGACGTCCCCGCCGAACTCCGCGGCACCTACGCCGGGTTGGCCCACCCCGCGGTCGTCGAACATCTGACGTCCCTCGGGGTGACCGCGGTCGAGCTGATGCCCGTCCACCAGTTCGTCCACGACGGCGTCCTCCAGGACCGCGGTCTGTCCAACTACTGGGGCTACAACACGATCGGCTTCTTCGCCCCGCACAACGGCTACGCCGCCCACGGCACCCGCGGCGGCCAGGTCGCCGAGTTCAAGTCGATGGTGAAGGCGCTGCACGCGGCCGGCCTCGAAGTGATCCTGGACGTCGTCTACAACCACACCGCCGAGGGCAACGAGAAGGGCCCCACGCTCTCCTTCCGCGGCATCGACAACGCCTCCTACTACCGTCTGGTGGACGGCGACTGGAGCCACTACTACGACACCACCGGCACCGGCAACAGCCTGCTGATGCGGCACCCGTACGTCCTTCAGCTCATCATGGACTCGCTGCGCTACTGGGTGACCGAGATGCATGTCGACGGCTTCCGCTTCGACCTCGCGGCCACGCTGGCCCGGCAGTTCCACGAGGTGGACCGGCTGTCGGCGTTCTTCGACCTGATCCAGCAGGACCCGGTGATCAGCCGCGTCAAGCTGATCGCCGAGCCCTGGGACGTCGGTGAAGGCGGCTACCAGGTGGGCAACTTCCCGCCGCTGTGGTCGGAGTGGAACGGCAAGTACCGGGACACCGTACGGGACTTCTGGCGCGGCCAGCCCGGCTCGCTGGGCGAGTTCGCGTCCCGGCTGACCGGCTCCTCCGACCTGTACCAGCGCAGCCGGCGCCGCCCGCGCGCCAGCGTCAACTTCGTGACCGCGCACGACGGTTTCACGCTGCGCGACCTCGTCTCGTACAACGACAAGCACAACGAGGCCAACGGCGAGGGCAATCGCGACGGCGAGAGCACCAACCGCTCCTGGAACTGCGGCGCCGAGGGGGAGACCCGCGATCCGAAGATCCTGGAGCTGCGCGCCCGTCAGCAGCGCAACCTCATCGCCACCCTGCTGCTGTCCCAGGGCATCCCGATGCTCAGCCACGGCGACGAACTCGGCCGCACCCAGCGCGGCAACAACAACGCCTACTGCCAGGACAACGAGGTCTCCTGGATCGACTGGCGGCTGACCGGCGAACAGCGTGATCTCGCCGACTTCACCCGCTACGTCGTCGCCCTGCGCGCCGCCCACCCCGCACTGCGCCGCCGCCGCTTCTTCCGCGGCGAGACCGTGACGTACGCGGGCCAGCCACTGCCCGACCTGGTGTGGTTCGCGCCGGACGCCCGCGAGATGACCGACGGCGACTGGATGCGCCCCGACGCGCACTCCGTCGCCGCCTTCCTCAACGGTGACGCCATCGCCGAACCCGACGCGTGCGGCCGTCCGGTGGTCGACGACTCCTTCCTGCTGCTGCTGAACAGCTACTGGGAGCAGGTGGACTTCCGGCTGCCGGAACCGGCGTACGGCGAACGCTGGACGACGCTGATCGACACCGCGCAGCCCCAGGGCGCGGACGAGGCGGAGCACAAGGCGGAGTCGGTGGTGAGCGTCGGGGCGCGCAGCCTGGTGCTGCTGTCGCGACCCTCGGCGAGCGCTCCGGTCAGCGGGCGGGACGCGACGTCACGGTGAACTGGGCACCGTCGGGGTCGCGCAGCACCGCCTCGTCGCCGGTCTTCGACAGGACACTGCCGCCGTGGATCTCCGCGGCGCGGGCGCAGGCGGAGACGTCCGACACGGCGAAGTGCACCTGCCAGTGCGGACGGATGGTCGGGTCGGGTGCCGCGCCGAGAGCGCCCGACTCGATCCGCGCCACGATCTCGCCCTGGCTGCGCAGTACGACCTCGCCGCCCTCGTAGGTGACCTCGCAGCACCCGGGACGGTCCGAGGCCCAGTCGAGGATCTCGCCGTAGAAGATCGCGGCGTCGAAGGCGTCGCGGGTGTGCAGCCGGATGAAGGCGGGGGACGCGCGCCGCCAGCTCTCCCAGTCGGAGAAGAGCTCGCCCTCCCAGATCCCGAAGGCGGCTCCGTCCCGGTCGGCCAGCAGCGCCGCCCGTCCCGGCGGGAAGGACAGCGGGCCCACCGCGGCGGTGCCGCCCCGTTCCTGCGCCCGGGCCACGGCCTCGTCGGCGCTGGCCACCGCGAAGTACGGCGTCCAGGCGACGGCCATCTGCCACATCGTGGCCACCGCGGCGATCCCCGCGACCGGCGTGTCGTCCACCACCGCCATCCGGAACCGGTCGCCGAGCTTGGCCGGCCGCCACTCCCAGCCCAGCACCGCGGTGTAGAAGCCCTCGGTGGTCTCCAGGTCGCGGCTGGCTAGGCTCACCCAGCAGGGTGCGCCGAACACGGAGTGCGTGGAGACGACATCCGTCGTCCCACGGGGAAGTTTCATGTCGTGATTCATGGCAGTCGCGTCCTGGTCTCGCCGGCCGGGCAGCCACAGGGCTGTCTCCAGTGTCCAACGGGAACTGTGCCGGGCGCCTGTCGAGTACCCGCGCGGCGCGCCCGAAACGACTGCGCAGGTCCGGTGGCATTGCGCCGGTGGAGTGAGCACCATGGAGCCGTGACCCCCGCATCGAGTGACTCTTCCGACGAGGCCGACCGCATCTTCGAACTGGAGGAGCAGGTCGAGCAGCTGAAAGAGGCTGTCGCCTCGCACGCCGTCGTGGACCAGGCGATCGGGATGATGGTGGCGCTCGGCCGGGTGACGCCGGACGAGGGCTGGGAGGTCCTGAAGGAGGTCTCCCAGCGGACCAACATCAAGCTCCGCAATGTCGCCGACCTCATTCTGATCTGGGGCCGGGACGGACGGATGCCCCCGGAGATCCGCGCCGAGCTGGAGGCCGCTCTCGACCGGCACGGCCCGACCCAGATCCCCGGGGCCCCCTCGGAGTGACCGCTCAGCGTGCCTCCGCCTCCAGTTCCGTGCGCAGCCTGGCGAAGCAGGCGCTGAGCAGCCGGGAGACGTGCATCTGGGAGATGCCGAGCAGCTGCGCGATGCTGCTCTGGGTCATCCCCTCGAAGAAGCGCAGGTAGAGGATGGTCTGCTCACGCTCCGGCAGGGCCAGGAGGCAGGGGGCGACGGACACCCGGTCGACGACCACGTCGTAGCCGGGGTCGGGGCCGCCGAGGGCGTCGCCGAGGGCGTAGCCGTCGGTGCCGGGCATCTCCGCCTCCAGCGACAGCGCGGAGTAGCACTCCAGCGCCTCCATGCCGGTGCGCACCTCGTCCTCGGTCAGCTGGGCGTGCTCGGCGATCTCGGCGACGGTCGGGACACGTCCCGGGATGGTCTGCGCCAGCTCCTTGGCGGAGCGCCGGACGCGGTTGCGCAGGTCCTGGACCCGGCGCGGCACGTGCAGCGTCCACATGTGGTCGCGGAAGTGCCGCTTGATCTCACCGGTGACGGTCGGGACCGCGTACGCCTCGAAGGCGTGGCCGCGCTCGGGGTCGTAGTGGTCGACGGCCTTGACCAGGCCGAGGGCGGCGACCTGGTACAGGTCCTCCAGGGACTCGCCGCGGCCTTTGAAGCGGACGGCGATCCGCTCGGCCATGGGCAGCCACAGGCGGATCAGCTCGTCGCGCAGGGCGCGGCGCTCGGGGCCGTCGGGCAGTTCGCGCAGGCGGACGAAATCGTCGGCGGTGTCGGGTGCGTCGTCATGCGGGTGCGGCTTCGTCCTGGTCGTGACAGGCATCGTGCGCACCTCCTCAGCGGGGTGCCGGCGGGACGGACACCATGGGAGGAGGTCTGCGCGGACGACAGGCGGAGGTCGCCGGGGCCGAGGAGCGGCTCCCATGGACGTGCCTCCTGTCCGAAGCACATAAATGCGAATTCCCGCTACAAACCGATCCAAACACGTCGCGGCCGCGGAGCTCGCCTCGGCCTTGACCGTCCTTTGGGTTCATTACCTCTGCTACAGAGCTAATCTCGATGGTGTGGAGCACGAGACCTTTCCGGAGGAGCTGGCCGACGCGCTCGTCGGGGTCCAGCGGCTGATCCGGCGCCGGCTGCGCCGGGAGATGCCCGCGCCGCCACTGCGGGGCGCCGAGGTGGAGCTGCTGCGGCTCGTCGTGGCCCGGCCCGGCATCCGCATCTCGGACGCCGCCAAGGACCTCTACCTGGCGGGCAATTCGGTGTCGACCCTGGTCAACCAGCTGGCCCGGCAGGGCTATCTGGTGCGCGAGACCGACCCCGCCGACCGGCGGGCGGCCCGGCTGCTGCCGACCCCGGCGGCCGAGGCCCGGCTCGTCGCATGGCGCCGGCGCCGCGCCGACCTCGTACGCCAACAGCTCGCCAGGCTCGCCGAGGCGGATAGGGAGGCGCTGGTCGCGGCGGTCCCGGCGCTGCGGCTGCTGGCCGAGAACCTGCGTGAGGAAGGGGAGGAGCCATGACACCGGACGCTGTCGCCTGCACCGGGCTCGCGTACGCCTTCGGCGGCACCCGCGCCGTGGACGGACTCGACCTGACCGTGGCCGAGGGCGAGGTCTTCGGACTGCTGGGGCCCAACGGCGCGGGCAAGACCACCGCCATCCGCTGCATCACCACCCTGCTGCCGGTACCGGCGGGCATGGTCCGGGTCTTCGGGCACGACACCGCCGGGGACCGGATGGCCGTACGACGTCTGCTCGGCTACGTGCCGCAGCAGCTGTCCGCCGACCAGGGCCTCACCGGCCGCGAGAACGTCGCCCTGTTCGCCCGCGTCTTCGACGTGCCCCGCCGCGAGCGCGCCGCACGCGTCGCACAGGCCCTCGCCGCCGTCGACCTCACCGACGCCGCCGACCGGCTCGCGGGGACCTACTCCGGCGGCATGGTCCGCCGCCTCGAACTCGCCCAGGCCCTGGTCAGCGCACCCCGGCTGCTGATCCTCGACGAGCCGACCATCGGCCTCGACCCGATCGCCCGCACCGGGGTGTGGGAGCACATCAACGCCGTCCGCGCGGCCACCGGGATGACCGTCCTCGTCACCACCCACTACATGGACGAGGCCGACCAGTACTGCGACCGCGTCGGCCTCATGCACCACGGCCGCATCCGCGCCCTCGGCACCCCCGAAGAACTGCGCCAGGGCCTCGCCGCCCGCCGCGGCACGACCACCCTGCCCACCCTCGAGGACGTCTTCCGCGAGGTCGCGGGCAGCGGTCTCGACGACGAGTCAGGAGACTTCCGCGATGTCCGAAGCACCCGCCGCACCGCAGGCCGCGTCGGCTGACGGCATCGGCCTGCTCCTCCAGGCGCCCCGGCCCCGCGCGGGCTGGCGGCTGCTGCCCGCCCGGGTCGGCGCGATGTGCGCCGTGGAACTCCAGAAACTGCGCCATGACCGCACCGAGCTCTACACCCGTGCCGTCCAGCCGGCCCTCTGGCTGCTGATCTTCGGCCAGACCTTCACCCGCATCAAGGCGATCCCCACCGACGGCATCCCCTACATCGACTACCTCGCGCCCGGGATCATCGCCCAGTCCGCGATGTTCATCGCCATCTTCTACGGCATCCAGATCATCTGGGAGCGCGACGCCGGCATCCTCAACAAGCTCCTCGTCACCCCCACCCCGCGCTCGGCGCTGATCACCGGCAAGGCCTTCGCGGCCGGCGTGAAGTCGCTCGTGCAGGCCGTGGTCGTCGTCCTCATCGCCGCCGTGCTCGGCGTCGCCCTGACCTGGAACCCGCTGAAGCTGCTCGGCGTCGCCGCCGTCGTCGTCGTCCTCGGCTCGGCCTTCTTCTCCTGCCTGTCGATGACCATCGCCGGCATCGTCCTGAGCCGCGACCGGCTGATGGGTTTCGGACAGGCCATCACCATGCCGCTGTTCTTCGGCTCCAACGCCCTCTACCCGCTCTCCGTCATGCCGGGCTGGCTCCAGGCGGTCAGCAAGGTCAACCCGCTCAGCTATCAGGTGGACGCGCTGCGCGGCCTCCTCCTCGGCACGCCCGCGCATCTCGCTCCCGACTTCGCGGTGCTCCTCGTCGCCGCCGCGCTCGGCATCGCCGCGGCCTCCTCACTGCTCGGCCGGCTCGCTCGCTGATCTTGCGCACCGACGTGATGTGCGGCACGCCCGAGCACGGCCCGAGGAGCGCTCCGGGCGGATTCTTCCTGCGCACGGCATGATCGCTGATCAAAGGGGGTGAATGGGCTGGCCACAGCGCATTCTGCTCATTTGACAGTGCACTGAGCACACAGATAGGAAGCAGCTCTCTGAGGGTGGAGAGGTGGATCGTGTACGAGCCGAACGTGGTCGGGGACTGGCAGGAGTACGAGGAGCATGCCGGTCTGCGTGTCCGCGTCCACCGCCTGGAGGCCGCGGAGCCACCACGCGGACGGGACGACGCCGCCGAGGGGCTCACGTACTTCTGTGTGCGGGTGACGATCGAGAACCGCGGTGCCCGGCACTCCACGATCCATCTGGAGGACGGTCAGATCGACGTGCGGATCGGCCCCGACGGCGAGAGCGCCTTCATCGACTGGCGCAACTCGCAGTTCATCGAGGGCTTCGACGTCTACCCCCTGCGCCGGGCCACCGCCGTGCTCTACGCGGCCGGACCGGAGGCCGCGCTGAGCCAGGTCGACGTGCAGATCCAGCTGCGCGTCGACGACGACTGGGCCGACCGGCGGCTGTGGGCGGGCGGCATCGGTCTGCTCGACGGGGCCGTGCAGCCGGGGGCGGCCCGTGAGGGCCTGGCCTGCCAGGTCAGCAACTTCCTGCGGGACCAGGCCGAGGAGGGCACCGCCTGACCGTCGCCCCGGTCAGTGCGGAATGCCGTCGATGATCTCGCGGGCGCCCTGACGCAGCAGCGCGACGGCCACCGACGTGCCGAGCGTGGCCGGGTCGAGGCGGCCCGCCCACTCGTGGGCGTTCAGCCTGGTCTTGCCGTCGGGCGTGAACACACAGGCCCGCAGCGACAGTTCGCCGCCGCGGTCCACGCGCGCGTACCCGGCGATCGGGCTGTTGCAGTGCCCCTGCAGGACGTGCAGGAACATCCGCTCCGCGGTGGCCTCCCGATGCGTGTCCGGGTCGCCGAGACCGCTGACCGCGTCGATCAGGTCGGTGTCGCCCTCCCGGCACTGCAGGGCGAGGATGCCCGCGCCGATCGGCGGCATCATCGTCTCGGGGGAGAGGATCTCGCTGATCACGTCCTCGCGGCCGATGCGCTCCAGGCCGGACACCGCGAGCAGCAGCGCGTCCGCGTCCCCGGCCGCCAGCTTGGCCAGCCGCCGGTTGGCGTTGCCGCGGAACGGCACGCACTCCAGATGCGGGTGCGTGGCGGCCAGTTGGGCGACCCGGCGCACCGAGGAGGTGCCGATCCGCGTCCCCTCGGGCAGCTCGTCCAGCGTGAGCCCGCCGGGATGGATCAGCGCGTCCCGGATGTCGTCGCGCTTGAGGAACGCGGCGAACGTCGTGCCGGCCGGGAGCGGCCGGTCGGCCGGCACGTCCTTCACACAGTGCACCGCGAGATCCGCCTCGCCCGCCAGCAGCGCCGCGTCGACCTCCTTGGTGAACGCCCCCTTGCCCTCCACCTGGGACAGGTCGCCCAGCCACTTGTCACCGGTCGTCTTCACCGGCACGACCGCGGTGCGCACACCTGGATGAAGGACGCCCAACTCGGCGCGGACACGCTCCACTTGGGCCAGCGCCATGGGCGAGTCGCGGGAGACGATACGGATCAGCTCGGGCACGGACATGCGGGACACGATAGACCCTTCCGGTGGACGGTCCGTGCCGTACCGGTGGGATCAGACCAGCGGATCGCTCATCTCCACCGCGCGCAGCGCCGCCGCCAGCGCCTGCTCGTCGCCGACGTCCAGGGCCGTGTCGGCGAGTTTGATGACGTGTTCGTCGCCGTGCGCGAGGGCGCGTTCCAGGACCTCCTCGCCGGTGAGACGGGCCGGTGGCGTGTAGGCGACCGGTTCGACCGGGCCGTACATCGCGGTCACCGCCGCGGACGCGGTCCACGCGGCGTGCAGGCTCGGTGCCCACAGGTCGCGGGGGAGTGAATCGAGGGTGCGCAGCACGGCGTTGGGGGCCGTGGCCGCGTGCACGAGCATGGTCGGCTCGCCGTGGCCGTGGGTGGCGTAGCGGTGGGTCGCGGCGTGCACCAGCTCGGTGAGGCGGACGCGCGCGGTGTCGGGGTCGGTCACGTCGTCGGCCCAGACGGGGAGTTGATGCACGGCGGCCAGACGCTTGCGGAAGCCCACGTTGCCGGGCGCGATGGCCGGTACGGCGTCCAGGGCCTGGGCGGCCGTCGGCGCACCCGGCACCGTGGTGATGCCGGTGAGCGGCTGGTGCCGTGCCGCCCAGTAGCCGAGGGCGTGCGCGAACTCCGCGACGCGGGGCGGGGTCTCGGCGGCTTCCAGGGCCCGTACGGCGTGGCCGACGCGGATGACGGTGTGCGTGGCGCCGCCGTACAGGCCGGACAGCAGCCGCGGCCACCAGGTCGCGAGGACGTCCCGCCAGGGCCGCTCGGCGAGCATCCGGGCGTAGTAGTCGGTCCAGTCCGCTATGCGGCGCGGATCGCCCAGCGCCTCGGCCCAGTTGACGTCCGTGACCGGCTCCCAGCGGTCCGGGAAGTCGTCCAGCCTGTCCTGGTAGAGGTCCAGCCAGCGGTGGACCGCGCCTGTCTGTCCGTGCGTCGCCAGTGCCTCGACGACCATGGGGGCGTGGTTCGTGAGCCAGCCGTCGAACTCCGGGCCGGCGGCGTGGACCCGTTCGAGGGCTTCTTCGAGGTGTCCGGTCGTGGTCATGATCGGACCGTATGCCGGGCGCGAGGGTGCGGTGATCGGGCGCGGGACGGAATCCCGGCGGTGCGTGGGACCTAGGTCCCACGCCCGAGGACCGTACTGATCAGGCGTTCGGGTCGAACGCGATGCCGGACGGCTTGGCCGAGCTGAGGTGCGCGGCGAAGTTGGCGTCCTTCAGGCCGAAGTTGGCGCTGCCGAAGTCGTAGGCGCTGAGCTTGTCGCGCAGGGCCGTCGACGGGTAGCCGTTCCAGCCGACCAGCGGCGGGTACTGCCAGGTGCCCTTGGCGTTCTCCGGCGGCTCGTCGCCCGAGCCCGCGAGCCGGAAGCAGTGGGTGCTGATGCCGTCCTTGTGGTAGACGACCTTCGCGTGGGTGCCCTCGAAGCGGACACTGGAGGCGGCACTCACCGTGAACGAGCCGTGGTTGGACGTCGACACGTACTGGACCGTGCCGTTCTGCACCCAGATCACGACGTGCTCCCAGTCGTGCCGGTGGCCGCCGATGCTGCTGTTCGCGAGGGCCTGGTCCTTCTCGAAGTACAGGCCGTACAGGTAGGCGCACCAGCCGTTGTTGCACTTGTAGCGCGAGTAGGTGTTGGTGTTGTTCAGGTCCGAGAGGTCGTGGCAGTCGCCGCTGAGCGAACCGGTCGGCTTGAGGCCGCCGTTGATGGTGCCGTCGGGACCGATCGCCGATGAGGAGTAGCAGCCGTCCGTGTCGTAGTCGAAGGCGGGCTGGTACGTGTACTCGGCGGCCTCGGCGTTGCTCGGCAGCGCCGCGGGCGGGGCGGCCAGGGCCGTGCTGGGGAAGGCGAGCACCAGGGCGGCGGCGCCGGCCGCGCCGATCGCCCATCTCTTGCGGTGCGTTCCGGAAGGATTCGACGACACTGCGTCCTCCTTTTGGTGCGGGCGCAGCCCAACGGCTGTGGGGGAGAGGGAAGTTGGGGGTTCCACTTCCCGGGCCAGGACAGCTTCCCGGCTTTTCATGTCCGCGCCAAGAGGTCGTAAGCAACTCACAGGTAACAACAGTCCGAACGCTTGGATGGCGTCCGGGATCTCAGACGGAATCGTCCGGTAGGTCGGCGGCCGACTCCTCCGGGGTGAGGTCCGGCCGCAGGCGCAGCCAGGACGGTTGGCGCAACAGGCCCGCGCGGGTGCGGGTGCTGTAGCGGACCTCGCCGACCAGCCAGGGCAGCACCCAGTGGGCGCCGGCGACCCGGGGCGCCGGGCTGAAGGGGCAGGTGTCCGTGGCGGCGGCGTCCAACAGCCCGGCGAGGTGGGTCCGTTCCGCTTCGCTCCACCCGGTGCCCACGCTGCCGACGTACCGCAGTCGCCCGGCGGCTCGCTGGCCCACCAGGACCGCGCCCGGCAGGCCGGTGAGCCGCCCCTTGCCGGGCAGCCAGCCCCCGACGATCACGTCCTCGCTGTGCATGTTCCGGATCTTGATCCAGGCGCGGGAGCGCACCCCCGGTTCGTACACCGAGTCCAGCCGCTTGCAGACGAGGCCCTCCAGGCCGTGGGCGCGCGTGGCTTCCAGGGCCTGGGCGCCGTGCCCGACGAGGGCGCCCGGCGTGGACCAGAACGGACCGTCCAGGCCCAGTTCCTGAAGCTGTGAGCGCCGGCGTACGTAGGGGAGGGCGATCATGGGCCGGCCCGCCAGGTGCATCACGTCGAACAGCACCAGGTGCACGGGCGTTTCGGCCGCCTTCCGCGCTGCCCGGGCGGGCGCGTGGGCCAGCCCCATCCGGGACTGGAGCAACTGGAAGTCGGCACGGCCCTGTGCGTCGAGCGCCAGGATCTCGCCGTCGAGGACGGCGGACCGGCGGCCGAGCGCGTCGCCCAGCGACCGCAGTTCGGGATAGGCGGCGGTGATGTCCTCCCCCGACCGGGCGCGCAGCGTCACGCTCCCGTCCCCGGCCAGGTAGGCCACGACACGCTGGCCGTCCTGCTTGGTCTCGTAGGCCCACCGGGCGTCCTGCGCGGCGGGCGGCAGGGTGCCGGGGGTGGCCAGCATGGGCGGGATCAGGGGGAGGCTCACGGCTCAGTTGTCGACGGGCCTGCGCCCCGGCACGCCCGCCGACGAGCTGTTTCGCCTGAACGGCGGCCGGCGGGCCCGCCTCAGATGATGCCGCCGTTGGCCCGCAGCACCTGCCCGTTGACCCACCGTCCGCCCGGGCCGGTCAGGAACGACACCACGGCGGCGATGTCCTGCGGGGTGCCGAGCCGCTCCAGCGGGGGCTGCGCGGCCAGCCGGGCGACCGTCTCCTCGTCCTTGCCGTTCAGGAAGAGGTCGGTGGCGGTCGGGCCGGGCGCCACGGCGTTGACCGTCACGTCACGGCCGCGCAGTTCCCGCGCGAGGATCAGCGTCAGCGCCTCGACCGCGCCCTTGCTCGCGGCGTACGCGCCGTAGCCGGGGAAGGCGAGGCCGACCACCGATGACGAGACGTTCACCAGAGCCCCGCCCGGGCGGAGCCGGCGGGCGGCCTGCTGGTCGACGGCGAACGTGCCGCGGATGTTGGTGCGGTACAGCGCGTCGAGGTCGGCAAGGTCCAGCTCCGCGATCGGGGCCAGCGGCATCCGGCCCGCCGCGTGCACCACGGCGTCCACGCCGCCGTACACCGTCTCCGCCTGGTCGAACAGGGCGGCGACCTCGGTCTCGTCGCCGACGTCCGCGCGGGCGGCGAAGGCGCTGCCGCCCTCGGCCTCGATCTCGCGCACGACCTCGTCGGCCGCGTCCTTGCTGCCCGCGTAGCCGACCACGACGGCGAAACCGTCGGCGGCGAGCTGCTTGGCGACCTGACGTCCGATGCCGCGCGAGCCGCCGGTCACGATCGCGACGCGCTGTCCGGTGCCGGGTTCGGTGGTGGTCATGATGGCTCCCTCATGAGTTAGCAACGCTACGTTCATCTCGTAGCGACGATAACACGGGACCGTAGCGATGCTATTCCCCATTCGTATCGCCGCTACGGATGGCGTACCGTGCACCCATGGACGCGAGGGAAAAGATCCTGGAAGCCGCCGCGAAGCTGCTGGCCGAGGCGCCGGCCGCCGAGGTCTCGACGCGAGCCGTGTGCGAGGCGGCCGGGGTCGGGGCGCCGATGCTCTACCGGCTCTTCGGCGACAAGGCGGGACTGCTGGCCGCCGTGGTGGACCGGGGCTTCGAGCAGTACCTCGCCTCCAAACGGGCGGCCCGGCCCGGTGACGATCCCGTCGCCGACCTCAGGAACGGCTGGGACAACCACATGCGCTTCGCGCTCGACCACCCCCACCACTACCGGCTGATGTACTCGCCCGAGCTGACCGTCCCGCCCGCCGCGGCGCGCGAGGCCCACGCCCTGCTGCACGCGATCCTCGAACGCTGCGCCGCGGCCGGACGCCTCACCGTCCCGCCCGCTGTCGCCACACAGGTGATCATGTCCGCCAACGTCGGGGCGGCACTGTCCATGCTCACCCGGCCCGAGCAGTACCCGGACCTCGGGTTCTCGACGCGGCTGCGCGACGCGGTGATCGACTCGCTGACCCGCTCGGCGGCGCCCGCGCCGCCGGACGGCGTGCCGGTCGCCGCCGCCACCCTCGCGGCCCGGCTGCGCGCCGCGCCGCCGAAGACGTTCACCGCGGCGGAGTCGGGCCTGCTCCAGCAGTGGCTGGAGACCCTGGCGGAGGGCTGAGTCGGCTGGGCGGCGCGACCTCCATGAGCCCCGACCGGTAGGCGATGACGACGAGTTGGGCGCGGTCCCGGGCGCCCAGTTTCGTCATCGCGCTGTGGACGTGGGTGCGTACGGTCAGGGGACTGGCCACCAGCCTCTCGGCGATCTCCTCGTTGGAGTGCCCCTCGGCCACCCACGCCATCACCTCGCGCTCCCGTGCGGTGAGCGCGGCCAGGTCCCCCGGCATCGCCGCCGGGCTGCCCGGGACCGGGGCGGCCAGGAACCGTGTGATCACCGTGCGGGTGGCGAGCGGCGACAGCAGGGACTCGCCCGCCGCCACGGTCCGCACGCCCGCCAGCAGCGCGTCCGCGGTGACGTCCTTGCCGAGGAAGCCGCTCGCTCCGGCCCGCAGGGCCTGCGCCACGTACTCGTCGATCTCGTACGTGGTGAGGATCAGCACCCGGGTGTCCCTGAGCTCGGGATCGGCGCAGATGGCGGACGTGGCGGCGAGACCGTCGGTGCCGGGCATCCGGATGTCCATCAGGACCAGGTCGGGACGGTGGGTGCGGGCGAGGCGGACGGCCTCGTCGCCGTCGGCGGCCTCGCCGACCACCTCCATGTCGTGGCAGGAGTCGACGAGGATCCTGAAGGTGGCCCGCAGCAGGGCTTGGCCGTCGGCGAGGAGTACGCGGATGGTCATGGGGTCCGTTCTTCCGGTTCCGGTGCGGTGGGGGGCGTGGTGGGGGACAACGGGGGGCACCGCCTGCTCGGCAGCGAACAGGACCATCATCCAGACCGGGACCGGCCGACGCGGGGACGCGCCCGGGGACGGACCCCGCGGGTCGCGGATCCGGCCGGAATCGTGAACGGCGCACGTCGACGCGGCTCACCGTCCCGGGCGGACGCGAGACCGCTGAGGCCCTCTGACGTGCTGTTGCGTAGGCTTCCCCCGCGGTACGACAGCACGGCGGAACGCCGGCGCGGCGAACGGAAGGCGACGATGGCGGCAGACAGGGCGGTACGGGCGGAGCAGGTCAGCGCGACGCGGGAGCTGATCCTGACGGCGGCCGAGCGGCTGTTCGCCGAGCGCGGCGTCTACGCCGTCTCCAACCGCCAGGTCAGCGAGGCCGCCGGACAGGGCAACAACACCGCCGTCGGCTATCACTTCGGCACCAAGGCCGACCTGGTGCGCGCCATCATCCGCAAGCACGCCGCGCGCATCGAGGAGATCCGCGTCCGGCTGCTGGCCGGGATCGGCGACTCCACGGACGTACGGGACTGGGTGGACTGCCTGGTGCGCCCCGTCCCCGAACACCTGGCCGCGCTGGGCAGCCCCACCTGGTACGCGAGGTTCTGCGCCCAGGTCGCCACCGACCCGGCCCTGCACCAGATCATGGTCGAGGAGTCCCTCGCCTCGCCGTCGCTGCGGCAGATCGTCGAGGGAGTCAGGCGCTGTCTGCCCGAGCTGCCCGCCGAAGTCCGCGCCGAACGCGGGGAGATGGCCCGCCATCTGATCCTGCACGTCTCCGCCGAGCGCGAGCGGGCGCTGGCCGACAACAGCCCCACCCCGCGGGCCAGTTGGCAGGCGGCCGCCTCCGGTCTCGTGGACGCGGTCGTCGGAATGTGGCTGGCACCGGTGACGCCGGAGCGCCCACAGCAGATTACTTGAGTTACGCAACGAGATGGTAAAGTGGCTCGTATGGCCACACCACCGCGCCCCGAGATCGCCGACACCCCCGCGTCCGCGGAAGTCGTGGAGATCGAGCGCGCGCTGAACCGCATCACGTACCTGAGCACGCGTGCCCGGCAGCACGAGCGGCTCATGGCCCTGGCCGGGGTGCCGCTGGACCGCGCCGCCGTGGCGCTGCTGCGGCAGGTCGCCGACTCGGAGCCGCTGCGGCCGGGGGAGCTGGCCAACCGGCTGGGTGTGGAGGCCTCGCATGTGACCCGCACGGTGCAGCAGCTGCAGAAGTCCGGCCATGTCACCCGGGTCCCCGACCCCGACGACCGGCGCGCCCACCGCATCGAGCTCACCGGCGCCGGCCGCCAGGCCGTCGCCCGGGTCCGGGCGGCGGGCGCCCGCGGCATGATGCTCGCGCTGGCGGACTGGTCGCCGGAGGAGCTGGGACAGCTCGCCACGCTGTTCCACCGCATGGTCGACGACTTCCTGGCCTACGCCGTCGAGGAGGAGCCGGACCCGGCGGGCACGACCTGAACCTCGGGGCCCGGCTCCCGCAGCCCGCACAGCAGCGGCAACGCGATGAGCGGGCCAGCGCGATCCGGAGGGGCGTGGCACCCACAACCGGCGTTCCCCGTAAGGGAAGAGGCCGCCGTACGACCTGTTTGTACGGTCCAGTAATATCCCGCGGCAGACCCCCATAGGAGGAACCGTGCCGCGGTCCCAACGCTCGCCCCTGCTGCTCGCCGGCCTGCTGGCCACAGCGGGTGTCGCCCACTTCGCCAACCCCCGCCAGTTCGACGCCCTCGTCCCCCGCGCCCTGCCGGGCGAGCCGCGGACCTGGACGTACGCCAGCGGCGCCGTGGAGCTGGCGCTGGCCGCCGGGGTGGCGCTGCCGCGGACCCGGCGCACCGCCGCGCTCGCCACGGCCGCGTTCTTCGTCGGGGTCTTCCCCGCCAACGTGAAGATGGCCGTCGACTGGCGCGACCGGCCCGCCCCGCAGAAGGCCGCCGCCCTGGGACGGCTGCCGCTGCAACTTCCCCTCGTGCTGTGGGCACGCAACGTCGCGAACAACGGAAAGGGCCGGGCATGAGCAAGGTGATAGCGGTCGGTGACACGATCGAGGACTTCGAGCTGCCGGACGAGACCGGCACGCCCCGCAGCCTGACCTCGCTGCTGGCGGACGGGCCGATCGTGCTGTTCTTCTACCCGGCCGCGATGACCCCCGGCTGCACCGCGGAGGCCTGCCACTTCCGCGACCTGGCCGCCGAGTTCGCCGAGGCCGGCGCCCGCCCCGTCGGCATCAGCGGGGACTCCGTGGAGCGCCAGCAGGAGTTCGCGGGCGCCCACTCGCTCGGCATGCCCCTGCTGTCCGACGCGGACGGGACCATCCGGGAGCGGTTCGGCGTGGCCCGCGGCTTCTCGCTGGCCCCTACCAAGCGGGTCACCTTCGTCATCGCGCAGGACCGCACCGTCCTGGAGGTCGTGCGCAGTGAGCTGCGGATGAACACCCACGCGGACAAGGCCCTCGCAGCCCTGCGGGCCCACCGGAAGTGACGCCCGGGTCCCGAAGGCCCCATCGCGGTTGATGCGGTGCGGCAAAGGGACCATCCTGGACGACATGGAGCACGCCTCCGCCGCGGCGATCATCGACGCCCGCGGCACGGTGACGGGGTGGAGCGACGGTGCCCGGCGACTGACCGGCTACCCGGCCGAGGAGGCTGTGGGGCGGCCGGTGCGTGAGCTGCTCGCCGAGGACCCGCCGCCCGAAGCTGTGGCCACGCTGGCCGGCACCGTCGTACTGCGGCACCGCGACGGATCGTCCGTCGCCCTGCGCGTCACGGCGTGCCCCGTGCTGGGCGAGGACGGCGGCCCCGCCGGACACGTGATCACCGTCGCGTCGCCCGAGGACCGCGAGCCCTCCCTGGCGGAGCGGGCCTTCCAGCAGGCCTCCATGTCGTTGTCCGTGTTCGACACGGGCCAGCGCTATCTGCGGCTCAACGAGGCCTCCTGCCAGGTGATGGGGGTGCCCGCCGAGACCCTGCTGGGCCGGTACTTCATGGACACCGTTCTGGACGTCGGGTACAACCGGGGATTCCTGCGGCATCTGGAGCAGGTCATCGAGACGGGCAGACCGACCCGCTACGAGAGCTACGCGCACGCGCCGTCCTCGAACCGGGAGCACGCCTGGACCACCGAGATGTGGCCGGTGCGGGACGCCGACGGGAATCTCGTCGGAACCGGCATGGCGGCCTTCGACAGCACCGAGCAGTACTGGGCCCGCCAGCGGCTGGCCCTGCTGAACGAGGCGGCCGCCGCCATCGGCACCTCCCTTGACCTCGTGCGCACGGCGGAGGAGCTGATCGGGGTCGTCGTACCCCGGTTCGCCGACTTCGCCAGCGTGGACCTGTTCGACTGGGTCCTCGGAGCCGAGGAAGGGCCGGCGCTGACCGACACGGAGGTCCCGCTGCGCCGCGTCGCCCACGGCTCCCGCACCGGGGGCACCCCCGAAGCGGCCGTGCACCTGGGCGAGATGGACTTCTATCCCTCGTTCTCACCGCCCGCCCGGGCGATACGGGAAGGGCGGGTCATCGTCAGCCAGGCCGGCGAGCCCGCCTTCATGCGGTGGGTCGCGGAGCGCAACGCGCGCGCCCCCGCCGGACAGCGCCACCGTGCGGGCGTCCACTCGATGATGGCGGTACCCCTGCGGGCCCGCGGCACCACCCTCGGAGTGGCGGTCGTCGTCCGCATCAGCCAGTCCGACGACTACGGCCCCGACGACGCCGTGTTCGCCGAGGAACTCGCCAGCCGGGCCGCCGTCTGCGTCGACAACGCCCGCCGCTTCGCCAGGGAACGCACCACCGCGCTGGCCCTGCAGAACAGCCTGCTGCCCAAGGGCCTGCCCGGACAGGCGGCCGTCGAGGTCGCCCACCGCTATCTGCCGTCCGGCTCCCTCGCGGGCATCGGCGGCGACTGGTTCGACGTGATCCCGCTCTCCGGCGGCCGTGTCGCCCTCGTCGTCGGCGACGTGGTCGGCCACGGCATCTCGTCCTCGGCGACGATGGGCCGCCTGCGCACGGCCGTGCGCACTCTCGCCGACGTCGACCTGCCGCCCGACGAACTCCTCACCCACCTCGACGACCTGGTCACCCACCTGGGCGCCGACGACAGCGACGACGAGGTCGCGGAACTCGGCGCGACCTGTCTCTACGCCGTCTACGACCCCATCTCGCGGCGGCTCACCTTCGCCGCCGCCGGTCACCCGCCGCCCGCCCTCGTGCTGCCCGACGGCACCGCGGAGTGCGTCCCCATGATCGCGGGACCCCCGCTCGGCGTCGGCGGCCTGCCCTTCGAGGCCGGCGAGGTGGAACTCCCCGAGGGCGCGATCGTCGCCCTCTACACCGACGGCCTCGTCGAGGACCGCGACCGCGACATCGACCACACGACGAGCGAACTGTGCCGGGCCCTGACCGCGCCCGCCAGCTCCCTCGACGCCCTGTGCGACACGATCCTGAAGGCCGTCCTGCCGGAGGAGCCCAGCGACGACGTGGCCCTGCTGCTGGCCCGCACCCGGGCGCTCGGCGCCGACCGCGTCGCCACCTGGGACATTCCGCCCGACCCGGCCCAGGTGGCCCAGGCCAGGCAGGCCGCCACCGAGCAACTGACCGTGTGGGGACTGGACGAGGCGGCCTTCGTCACCGAACTCGTCGTCAGCGAGCTCGTCACCAACGCCATCCGGTACGGCGAACCGCCCGTCCAGCTCCGGCTGATCCGCGACCGGACCCTCATCTGCGAGGTCTCCGACGGCAGCTCCACCTCGCCGCACCTGCGCCGCGCCCACGCCTACGACGAGGGCGGGCGCGGACTGCTGCTGGTCGCCCAGCTCACCCACCGCTGGGGCAGCCGGCAGACCGGCTCCGGCAAGACGATCTGGGCCGAACAGCCCCTGCCCCCGGGCTGATCGCCGGGACCCCTCACTGGAAGGGGCAGCCCGGGTTCGGCACGTCCTCGGAGAACGGCGAGCCGTGCGGCAGCACGTACAGCACCTCCAGGACGAGCGGGGTGTCGCCGAGGTTGCGCCCGAGGTGGATGTCGCTCGGCCCGCCCGGCTCGCGGACGACGGTGCCCTGGGTGTAGACGCCGTCGACGGCGCAGTCGGAGTGGTAGTGCGTGAGCGTGCCCTGCTTCACGTACCCGTACACGACACCGTCGTGGAAATGCCATCCGGTCGTCTGGCCGGGCGGCACGGTGATCTCCCGGACCGTGTAGTCGGTGCCGCCCACGGTCTTCTGGGCGATCAGCTTCGCGGTGACCCCGGGACCCGGCGGGGTCGCGCGGGCGACGGTGCCCCCGGCGAGGGCGGTGACCAGGGCCAGCGTCCCGGCGGTGGCTACGCGGAGCGGGGTGCGCATACGGGGGCCTCCAGAGGCTCGGGCGGACGATCACGGCGTACCGCTGCGAACATAGAGGCAGAGAAGGGCAGTTGGGGGCGGATTCAGCAGACTGTCATCAGCCGTTCCCGGCGAACTGGGCGGGCGTCCGGGTCAGCCGTTCCCGGCGACCTGGGCGAGCGTCCGGCCGGAGCGGACCGAACGGGCGCGCCGCGGATCGGGGGTGCCCTGCCGCCGGGCGTGATCCGCGGAGCCCTTCACCAGCAGCCAGGACTCGTCCTTCCCGGTGCGGAACCGGGTGAGCGCGTACTCGCCGCGCAGCTTCTCCCCGTGCAGCCGGAAGGTGGCGTGCCCGTGCTCCAGCGACTCCGCGAAGTCGACGGGCCGCCCCTTCCGGTCGTGGCTGAGCGGCTCGTACGTCCCGCGGTCCCACACGATCACGGTCCCGCCGCCGTACTCGCCCCGCGGGATCACCCCTTCGTACTCCTCGTACTCCAGCGGATGGTCCTCGGTCGGCACGGCGAGCCGCTTGTCCCGGGGATCGCCGGACGGCCCCTTGGGCACCGACCAGGACTTCAGTACGTCGCCCACCTGCAACCGGAAGTCGAAGTGCAGGGTGCTCGCGTCATGGATCTGCACGACGATCCGGGGTGCGTCGCCCGAGGGCGCCTGCCGCCCCCGCGGTTCACCGGTCCGGCCGAAGTCCCTCTTGCCGTGGTAGTCCCGCAGCGGGTCCCGCTCAGCCATCCGCGACTCCTTCCGTCCGGCCGCACGGAGTACCTGTGGTTCGCACCGGGTACCCCGTGGGCTCAGAACTCCTCGTGCGTCTCCGGATCGCCGCCCTGTCGCACATGCTTGCGGTCGGCGATCGCCGCCAGCTGGTCCGGGTCCAGCTCGAAGCCGAAGACGTCGAGGTTCGCGCGCTGCCGCCCGGGGTCGGACGACTTCGGGATGGGCACCGCGCCGAGCTGGGTGTGCCAGCGCAGGACCACCTGGCCGGGTGTCACCCCGTGCGCCTCGGCGATGCCGGCCAGCACCGGGTCGTCCCGCAGGTCGGCACGGCGGCCCAGCGGACTCCAGCTCTCGGTGACGATGCCCTTCGCGGTGTGGAAGGCGCGCAGCTCCTGCTGCGGGAAGTGCGGGTGCAGTTCGATCTGGTTGACGGACGGCAGCACGCCCGTCTCCTTCTCCAGCCGCTCGATGTGCTCCGCCGTGAAGTTGGAGACCCCGATCGACCGCACGAGACCGTCCTCGCGCAGCTTGATCATGGCCCGCCAGGAGTCCACGTACTTGTCGACGCGGGGGAGCGGCCAGTGGATGAGATACAGGTCGACGTAGTCCAGGCCGAGACGCCGGCGGGACTCCTCGAAGGACGCCAGGGTCTCCTCGTACCCGTGGTGGCGGCCCGGGAGCTTCGTGGTCACCACGACCTCCTCGCGCGGGACCCCGCTGCGGGCTACGCCGAGGCCGACTCCGGCCTCGTTGCGGTAGTTCGTCGCCGTGTCGACCAGGCGGTAGCCCAGGCGCAGGGCCTCGGTCACCGCCCGTTCCGCGTCCGCGTCGTCCAGGGGCCAGGTGCCCAGGCCGATCGCCGGGAAGCGCGTGCCGTCGTTGAGTGTGTGTACCGGGACGTTGCTCACTGCCGGACCTTTCCCTCGACCATGTCGTCCCTCCAGCGTCACGGATAGGGTGAGCGGTGATCAAGCGGACGGCGGGACGAGGACAGCGGACGGCATGGGCAGCACCGAGGAGCAGCAGCCGACGGGCAAGCAACGCCCCACGTCACGGGACGTGGCGCGGCTCGCCGGCGTCTCGCACACCGCGGTGTCCTTCGTGTTCAACGGCCGCGCCGAGGGCAACCTCTCGCCCGCCACCCAGGAACGCATCCGCCAGGCCGCCGCCCGGCTCGGCTACCGCCCCGACCCCGTCGCCCGTGGCCTGCGCCGCCGCCGTACGGCCGTGATCGGCCTGGTCACCGACGAGATCGCCTCCTCGCCGTTCGCGGGGCGGCTGCTGCGCGGAGCCATGGAGACCGCCTGGGACAGCGAGCACCTCGTCCTGACCGTCGACTCCGGCGGCGACCCGGCCAAGGAGGACGCCGCGGTCGCCGAACTCCTCGACCGGCGCGTGGACGGCATCATCTACGCCGCCTTCTCCCTGCGCCGGGTCCGCGTCCCCGAGGGCCTGCACCGCACCCACTCCGTGCTCGCCAACTGCATCCCCGAGGACGACTCGCTGCCCGCCGTCATCCCCGCCGAGCGCGCCGGAGGCCGTACGGCGGCCCGGCTGCTCCTCGCCGAGGGGCACCGCAGGATCGCCCACATCGGCGGCCTCGACGACATCGCCTCCGTGGAGCGGCTGCGCGGCTTCCGCGACGCGCTGCGCGCCGAGGGGATCACCGTCCCGAAGGAGTGGGTCGTCCGGACCGGCGGCGAGATCTCCGGCGGCCACGAGGGGGCGCTCAAGCTGTTCGACGGGGTGCCCGCCGACCGCCGCCCCACCGGCGTCTTCTGCTACAACGACCGGGTCGCGGCGGGCGTCCTGCACGCCGCGACCCGCCTCGGGCTGTCCGTCCCCGAGGACCTGTCCGTGGTCGGCTACGACGACCAGGAGCACATGGCCGCCTATCTGTCCCCGCCCCTCACCACGGTCGCGCTGCCGCACCGGGCGATGGGCGAGGCGGCGACGCGGCTGCTCCTCGACGCGATCGACACGGGCAAGACGCCGCCCGCGACGGTACGGCGTCTCGCGTGCCCGGTGATCAGCCGTGCGTCGGTGGGACCTGCTCCCATCCGATGACGGTCGCCCCGGGTCCCGACACGGTGAGCTCCGGTACCTCGCCGTCGCGCCGGTAGACCCGCTCGGTGACCGTCGCCCGGTCGTCGACGAACACCTCCACGAGCGAGCCGTCGACGAGAACGCGCACCTGCCGCGCGGGCGCCCGCACGACGACGGGCGCCGGACCGCCGGCGCCGCGGTCCACGGTCACCCTGCCCTCGTCCGGATCGAGGACGACGGTCAGTCCCGTGCCGTCCGCGGAGCGCAGCAGACCGACGGTCGTCCGGGTGCGGGCGGTGACCGTCAGGTCGTACGACCGCGGCAGCGGGGTCCGTTGGTCCGGCGCGGTCACGAACGGCTCGGGTGCGCGCAGGAGTTGGAGCTCCGGTGCCGGTACGACGCTCAGCGCGCCGTCCGGGTGGACGCCCACGACCCTGGGCGCGGTGAGGGTGCCGGCCCAGCCCGCGCGGTCGATCGCGCCCTGGTCGCGGGACTCCCAGGACCAGCCCCACATCAGGGCCCGTTCCTCCTCCTGCAGCACGGCGGGGGCGTAGAAGTCCCGCCCGTGGTCGAGTTGGCCGCCACCGCGTGCCGCGAACCTCAGTCCGCCGTCGCCGTCGGGGTCCAGACGGCCCGTCAGATACCCGGTGCTCATCGGGTCGCCGTCCCACAGCGACACCACCAGCACCCATGTGCCGCCCGCCGTCGCATACAGCTGCGGGCACTCCCAGCCGACCGCCTTGTCGCCGAACACATCCGTCGCGACCGGGTCGTTGCCGTCCAGCAGCACGCCCGCGAACCGCCAGTCGGCCAGGTCGTCGCAGTCGTAGAGCAGGACCGAGGGTGTGCCGTCGGCGTGGCCCGCGCCGACCAGGGCCCAGCGTCGTCCGGCGGCGCGGAAGACGAACGGGTCGCGGAACATCACCACGTCCAGGCCGTCCGGCGGGCCGCTCACCACGGGTGTCGGCAGCGGCTTCCAGTCGGTGAGGGTCTCGTCGTCGGGGACCACGGAACGGGCCAGGCAGATCGTGCCGACGCCGGTGTGGTGATGGTCGATGCCGGTGTAGACGGCGGTCGGCACGCCGTTGTCGTCGACCACGCAGCCCGACCAGCAGCCCGCCTCGTCGGGGCCGCCGGGCGTCGGGGTGAGCGCGATCGGGTGGTGCTCCCAGTGAGCGAGGTCGGGGCTGGAGACATGGCCCCAGTGGACGTTCGTGTGGACGGGGGCGTCGGGGTTGTGCTGGTAGAAGAGGTGGTACCGGTCCCGCCAACGGAACGGCCCGTTCGGGTCGTTGATCCAGTTGGCGGGCGGGCGGACCCTGAAACGCGGGGCGTCGGGGTCGACGTTCAACGGTTGACTCCTGCGGACGTGATGCCCTCGCGCAGAGGGCGCTGGCCGACGACGAACACGGCGACGGCGGGGATCATGGAGAGCACGACACCGGCGAGGACCACCGAGATGGAGCCGGTGCCGAGGTTGCCCTGGAGCGAGACCAGGCCCAGCGGCAGGGTGTAGTTCTGGCCGGAGGTCTCCAGGATCAGCGGCCGGAAGAACTCGTTCCAGTGGTAGTTGAAGGCGAGCACGCCGACGATCGCGAGGCCGGGCGTGGCCAGCGGGGCGTAGACCGACCGGAAGGTCCGCCAGGGCCCGCAGCCGTCCAGCATCGCCGCCTCGCCCAGGTCCTTCGGCATGCCGAGGAAGTACTGCCGCATCAGGAACGTGCCGAAGGCGGTCGGGAACGCCGGAACGATCAGACCGAGCAGGGTGTCGGTCAGACCCATCGACTTGAGCACCAGGAACACCGGAACGATCGTGACCTGCAAGGGGACCATCATGGTCGCCAGGACCAGACCGAACAGCGGCTTCTTGAAACGGAACTCCAGGCGGGCGAACGCGTACCCCGCGAGCCCGGCCGTGATCATCTGGCCGACCGCGATCAAAGCGGTCACCAGCGTGGAGTTGAGGGCCAGCAGCCACACATCGATCTGATCGAAGACGCCGCGGTACGACTCGATCGTCGGACTGGTCGGAATGATCTTCGGCGGCAGGTCGAAGGACTCCGCCGGGGTGCGCAGCGAGGTCGAGACGGTCCAGATGACCGGTCCCAGGGTCAGCAGTGCGCAGACCGTCAGTCCGGCGATCCGCGCCCAGGGCGCGAGGGTGTGCCGTGCCCGGCTCGCGGTCAAGGTCGCTTGGCTCATAGGGAGTTCACCCGGCTCACTGGTAGTGGACGAAACGCCGGCTGAGCCGGAACTGGAGGGCGGTGACCGCCATGACGAGCACGAACAGCAGCACGCCCACCGCGGACGCCTCGCCGAAGCGCAGCTGCTCGAACGCGGTCTCGTAGATGACCATCACGACGGTGCGGGTGGAGTCGCCCGGCCCGCCGTTGGTCAGGACGTACGGCTGCTCGAAGACCTGGAGCGCGTTGATGATGCCGACCACCGAGGCGACCAGCAGCGTCGGGGACAGCAGCGGCAGCGTGACGCTGAGGTGCTTGCGCAGTCCGGTCGCGCCGTCGAGGGAGGCGGCCTCGTGGATCTCCTTCGGGATGTTGTTCAGACCGCCGACGAACAGCAGGAACGAGAAGCCGAACTGCTGCCACACATAGACCAGGATGACCGCCGCCATCGCGGAGTTCTCCGAGGTCAGCCAGGGCACGGGAGCGATCCCGATCAGCCCCAGCAGCCAGTTCACGAGCCCGAAGTCCTGGTTGAACAGGTACTTCATCACCACGGAGATCGACGCGGCGGACAGGATGAGCGGGAAGAAGAACGCCGAGCGGAACACCGACCGCAGCCACACCGGCATGCGTCCGTTCACGGCCAGGGCGAGGGTGAGCGCGATGAGCAGCTGGAGCGCCACCGCGAGCACCATGAACACGAGCGTGTTGCGGAAGGAGACCAGAACGGTCGAGTCGTTCATCATCTCGCGGTAGTTGGCCGCTCCGGCGAAGGTGGGCGAGTCGATCACGTTCCAGTGGAAGAGGCTCAGCACGATCGATCCGACGATCGGGACGACCGTGAAGATCACGATCCCGACGATCGTCGGCGCCAGGAACAGCGCGGCCAGCAGCCGGGTCCCGCGCTCGCGGGCGGACGGCCGGGGCGCGGGCGCGGCTTCGGTCACCTTCTGCTGCGGCGGTGCGGCGGGTATCTGGGTGTTCGTCATACGTCACGCTCCATGGCCTTCTCCAGATCGGACTGCATCCGGCGCAGCGCGGGGGCCACCGAGCGGCGCGAGGCCAGGGCGGTCCCGGTGTGCTTGAGCAGCACCTGCTCGACCTCGGCGACCTGCGGCGGGGCGGGGATCGGCCCGGTGTCGGGGAACTTGTCGAGGGTGTCGTAGAAGACCTGCCAGTGGCTGGGGCCCATCTCCCGGTAGCGGTCGGCGGTGAGCATCGAGCGGCGGGCCGGGGTGGTCTGGTTGGTCTCGAAGAGCCGCATCAGGGTGTCCCTGCGGGACGCGAACTTGATGAACTCCCAGGCCTCGTCCTGGAGTTTCGAGGTGCGCAGCAGGGCGTAGCCGGCGGCGCCGAACTGCATGCGCTGGGTGCGCCAGCGCGGGAAGTACTGCACGTCGAAGCTGCCGGGTTTCATGCCCGCCAGGTTCAGGCCGCCCGCCCAGAAGCCGCCGGCCGGGGTGACACCGACCCGGCCGGTGGAGAACACGCCGATGAGGTTCTGGCCGTTGCCGCCCTCGGGGCGGGTGCACAGGTCCTCCTGGATGAGGGAGGCCAGATAGTCGTAGGCCTCCTCGACGCGTTCGTGGGTGGCCTGCGGGGTCGTCCACCGGTAACCGCCGCCGCGGCCCTGCCGGTCGGCGGCCGGGTAGAAGGAGTCCCACAGCCAGGACCCGCCGGGCGCCTTGGACTCGCTCAGCAGGTTGGTGCCGTTGGCGAACAGCCACGGCACGACCCCACCCCACAGCCGGTTGGTCCAGAAGTACGGCGTGAACTGCGAGCCGCTGGACTTCTTCATGTCCCGCAGCAGCGCGGTGAAGTCGTCGCGGGTCCAGTCGGCCGCCGGGAAGGAGGCGCCCGCCCGCTTCAGGACCTGGTTGTTGAGGTAGATGTCGGCGGCGTTGAACTCGACGGGGAGCTGGTAGAGGCTGCCCTCGTACATCATCGACTCGACCAGCGAGGGGTGGACGTCGGCGAAGTAGTCGCGCAGCTCGTCCGCGTCCCGCTTCACCCACTTGTCGAGGGCGACACCGAGGCGCTGGGCGAACAGCTGGACGCCCTCGGTGGCGACGTAGACGAGGTCGGGGGCGGTGCCCGCCGCGATCTGGGTGAGGATCTTGGCGAAGAAGTCGGACCAGTCGGTGGCCTGCACCGCGTTGATCCGCAGCTTGATGTCGGGGTGGACCTTCTTGAAACCCTCGGTGAGCGTGCGGATGGCCGCCGGGCCGTAGGCCGGGCCGAGGGTGGCGACGACTAGGGAACCGTCGTCGCGGCCGGGTATGTCGGCTCCGGTGAGCCGGTCCCAGCTCGCGGCGGTGCCGGCCAGCGCGGCGGCACCCGCGCCGTAGGCGCCGTACCGCAACAGCGAGCGGCGGGAGAAGTGCGAGTCGGTCATCCAACGGGCCTAACTCGTGTTAGTTCAGGGTTGATGCCCCAGATGATGGGAACCGTGCCACGTCCCTGTCAAGAGTCGTGACGGCTCCACCTTTAACGAGTTAGAAACCTTGACCTTTAACGTGTTAGGCCGCACAGTCCTGTGGCCATGAGACTTTCCAGCCTTTCCAGAAGAGCGCTCTTCGCGGGATCGGCGGCCGGCGTGGCCGGTGCGCTGCTGCCGGTGTCACCGGCCGCGGCGAAGCCCAAGTCGGCCGGGAACTGCGCCAGTTATCGCGCCGCCTACCACTTCACCGTCCCCGACCAGTGGAAGAACGACCCCCAGCGGCCGGTGTGGATCGACGGCGAGTACCACTACTACTACCTCTACAACCCGGACTACCTCACCGCCGGCACCGAGGCGGGCACCGCCTGGCGGCTGGCCACCAGCAGGGACCTGGTCTCCTTCACCGACCGGGGGGTCGCCGTCCCGAAGGACACCACCGTCAACGGTGACGTCTGGTCGGGCTCGGCGGTCGTCGACACCGACAACACCGCGGGCTTCGGCGCGGGCGCGGTGGTCGTCCTGGTCACGATGTCGCCCGGCGGCGGCACCGACCACCAGGAGCAGTTCCTGTACTACTCCACCGACGGCGGCCGCACCTTCCGCAACCACGGCACCGCCCCCGTGCTCCCCAACCCCGGTGTACGCGACTTCCGCGACCCCAAGGTGATCCGCGACGAGGAACGCGGCCGCTGGGTGATGGCCCTCGCCGAGAACACCAAGGTCGGCTTCTACCACTCGGCGGACCTCAAGTCCTGGACGTACGTGGGCGGGTTCGTCAAGGACGGCATCGGCGTCCTGGAGTGCCCGGACCTGTTCCGCATCACGGCCTCGGACGGCACCGTGAAGTGGGTGCTGGGCGTCAGCGCCAACGGCAAGGGGTCCGGGCTGCCCAACACGTACGCCTACTGGACCGGGTCCTTCGACGGCACCGCCTTCACCCCCGACGCGAGCGACCCGCAGTGGCTCGACCACGGCTGGGACTGGTACGGGGCCGTCACCTTCGAGAAGCGCGGCGCGAACGGCACCCTGGACCAGCGCGCCCGCTACGCGATCGGCTGGCTCAACAACTGGGACTACGCCAACACGACCCCCACCATCGACTGCGACGGCTTCAACGGGACGGACTCGATCGTCCGCGAGATCACCCTGAAGCGCGCCGCCACCGGTACCTACTACCTGGCCTCGCGCCCGATCGCCGCCCTGGACGACCACGTCTCGCGCACGATCGACCTCGGCGACCTGTCGGTGTCCGGCACCCGCGTCCTCGACTACCGGGGCATCTCCTACGAGGTGACCACCGAGGTGACCTGGGAGTCGCTGACCGGCGCGGGCTTCCAGCTGCGCCGCTCCGCCGACGGGGGCCGGCACATCGACGCCGGTGTCTACGGCGACTACGCGTTCCTCAACCGCCGCAACACCGTCAACCCCGACACCTCCGGCAGGTGGCAGGAGAGCCACAGCCCCTTCGACCGCTCCGCCCGCACGGTCAGGCTGCGCATCCTGGTCGACCGGACGTCCGTCGAGATGTTCGTGGACGACGGACGGTACGTGCACTCGTCGGAGGCGTTCCCGTATCTGGTCGACACCGGGCTCGCGCTGTTCACGATCGACGGGACGGCGGTGTTCCGGAACACGGTGATACGGGAGTTCACCGTGTGAGGTCATCTATGGTCGATGAGATGCGCGTACTGCTCATCGGAGGGACCTCCCACACCGGCAAGTCGACCGTGGCCCAGGCCGCCGCCGAGCGGCTCGGGTTCACGTACCGCCCGACGGATCTGCTGGCCCGGCACCCCGGCCGCCCCTGACGGACGCCGGACCGGGAGGTGCCGCCGCACGTCGCCGAGCACTACGGCACCCTCGGCGTCGACGAGCTGATCGACTCGGTGCTCGACCACTACGCCCGGCTGTGGCCGCGCATCGAGGAGCTCATCACCGAGCACGCCGAAGGCCAGGGACCGGGCCTGGTGCTCGAAGGCTCGGCGCTCTGGCCCAGCCGGGTCGCCGCGCTCGGCACCCCGCACACCGAGGCCGTCTGGCTCACCGCGGACGACGAGGCGCTGGCCGACCGGATGCACGCGTCGGCGCGGTACGCGCAGGCGAGCGCCGAGGAGCGGCACCTCGTGGACCGGTTCCTTGCCCGCGCACAGCGCTTCCAGGAACTGGTGCGGGAGTCCGTCGACGCGGCCGGGCTGTGCCGTGTCGACGCGACCGGGCGGTCCGTGGCCGACCTGGTGGAGGAGATCCTCGGCAGGCGCTGTCGCCAGGGCCCGTGATCGCTGACACGATCTTCGCCATGACGACGAATGCGGACAGGGACCCGACGGCGGCGGAGGCGGTGTCCGGGATCGAGGTGAAACCGGTCGCCGGGCACATCGGCGCGGAGATCACGGGCGTCGACCTGGCCGGAGAGCTCGACGACACCGTGGTCGCCGCCATCCGTGCGGCGGTACTGCGGTGGAAGGTGGTGTTCTTCCGGGACCAGAAGCTGGACCACGCGGGGCATGTGGCGTTCGCGCGCCGGTTCGGCGCGCCGGTCGTGCTGCGCAAGCGGGGCAGCGCCTCGCCGCCCGACTTCCCCGAGGTCGAGACGACCGCCGACCGGCTGGAGCTGGGCGGGAAGTTCGGCATGGAGCACGACGAGTGGCTGCAACGCCGCCGGCACACCCTGCTGCGCGGCTGGCACTGCGACCACGGCGCCCGCGTCGATCCGCCCGCCGCGACGATCCTGCGCGCCGAGACCGTCCCGCCCTACGGCGGCGACACCACCTGGTCCAACCTGGCCGCCGCCTACGCCGGACTCTCCGCGCCCGTACGGCAGTTCGTGGACACACTGCGCGCCGAGCACCGGCTCGGCGTCGGCTACCAGCCCCGCCCCGGAGACGACGCCTACGTCCGCCATCTCCTGGACCACCAGGTCGCCACGCTGCATCCCCTGGTCCGCGTCCATCCGGAGACGGGGGAGCGGATCCTGTACGTCAACGGCTACTACGTCGAGCAGCTCGCCGACGTCTCCCGCGCGGAGAGCCGGGCCCTGCTGGACATGCTGCTGGAGCAGGCGGTACGGCCCGAGTACACGGTCCGCTTCCGCTGGGAGCCCGGCAGTGTGGCGTTCTGGGACAACCGGGCCACCATCCATCTGGCGCCGAGCGACAACGCCCACCTCGGCTTTCCCCGGACCATGCACCGGGTGATGCTGGCCGGGGACGTGCCGGTGGGCGTGGACGGAAGGCCGTCGGAGCCGATCGTCGGGACCGAGGTGGGGCGGTGGTGAGTCAGCCGGCCGGCTGCCAGCCGAGCGCGGGGCCCAGGTGCGTCGCCATGTCGGTGAGGATCTGGACGTAGTCCTCGTGCTCGAAGGTGAACGGCAGCGCGAACGCGACCTCGTCGATCTCCCGGAACGCGGCGTGCGCGTGCAGCCGCTCGGCGATCTCCTCCGAGGTGCCGACGATGTCCGGCGCGAACATCAGCCGGGCCGGGCCCTGCGGTGACGTGGTGCGAGGGGTGCGCTTGGCGGCGAACTCCTCGTACTTCGCGCGCTGTGCGGGTGAGGCCGAGTCGGTCGGGATGACGACGAGCCCCTGGGAGACCCGGGCGGCCTCGCCGTCGGGGTGGGCGGCCCGGAAGGCGCGGATGTGGGAGAGCTGGATCTCGGCGAAGTCCGTGGTCTCCTCGGGGTGTTCGGCCTTGACGACGCTGCTGGTGAGGAAGTTCATGCCGTGCTCACCGGCCCAGCGCGCCGAGCCGAGGCTGCCGCCGCCGTACCAGAGACGGCTGCCGAGGCCGGGAGACTGCGGCTGCACCCGGTCGGAGAACACCTCGAAGCCCTCCACGCCGCTGAAGTCGGTCGCCGACTTGCCGCGCACGAAGTCCAGCAGCCGCCGCACCCGCTCGTAGGAGAAGTCCTCGGCGTCCGCCGTGTCCGGGTAGAGGGCCTCCTTGACCTGGTCGTAGTGCATCGGCGGACCCACGCTCACCCCCGGGTTGACCCGGCCCCCGGACAGCAGGTCCACCGTCGCCAGGTCCTCGGCCAGCCGCAGCGGGTTCTCCCAGCCGAGCGGGATGACCGCGGTGCCCAGCTCGATGCGGCGGGTGCGCTGCGAGGCGGCGGCGAGGACGGCGACCGGGGACGAGATGCCGTACTGGAGGTGCCGGTGGCGCAGCCAGGCGCTGTCGAACCCGAGCCGCTCGCCCAGCTCGATGATCTCCAGCGTGGACTCGTGACCGCGGCGAGGGTCGGCCTCGTCGAACAGTCCGATGGTGAGGAAGCCCAGCTTGCGCAGGGGACGAGAGGTGGGTGGCACGGGCCCCTCCACGGGTCATGGATCAACGTCGTACGACTGTGCCAACTCGGGCCCGTCCCGTGGTGTTCCCGTCAGGTCAGGTCAGGTCAGGGCGATGGTGACCTCGTCCTCGACCGGCGGGTCCAGTTCCTGGGCGAGGTTCCCGGTCGCGGCGTGGCAGCGCAGCGTGACCGACTCCGGGGTGACGTCCAGGCGCAGGAAGCACTTGAAGAACGGCGGGCTGTAGGTGGCCGAGCTCGGCGAGAACAGCTGGGTGTAGATCTTGCGCACGGGGAGCCGGAAGCGCTTGGCCTTGTCGGGACGGCGGCCGGTGCCCAGCAGCCCGGCGACCAGACGGGTGCGGCGGGTGATGCGGACCTCCGGTCCCGGGGCGCGCCCCGGCCGAATTTGCAGCCGCTCACCGACGACGGCCGCCGCCTCGGCATCGGTGAGGGTGAAGAAGCGGCGCAGCCGCAGCCGGCGGCCGTAGAGCCTGCTGTAGAAGGCCAGGGAGTCGCCGCGCAGCGGATAGCAGCGGAAGGTGTCCTCGGTGACACCCGCGATGTCGACCCGGGGGATGGTGTGGGTGGCGTGCATGAAGGCACCGCCGCCGCCCGAGACGACGTACTGGATGGTGCGGCCGTCCACGTCGACGGGGTAGCGCTGGTAGTTGTGGATGTCGCCGCCTATCGCCGCGACGTAGTGGTGCGCCGGGTCGCGGACCACGTCGTCGACCGTGCCGCCGCCGTCGATGGGGCAGGGGTGGTGCTCGCCGTCCACGTACAGGGGCGAGCCGGTGACCAGGATCTTCGGGCGCGGACCCTGGGACACCTCGCGCAGCCAGGCGCCCTGTTCGGCGTCGAGGGTGCCGAGCAGTCCGGTGTCGATGCCTATGATCCGCAGCGGCCCGGCGTCGATCGCCCAGTACGGGCCGGGCTGGACGGCCTGTTGGGCCGGGGCGGACCGCAACTTCCGCACCTCGTCCAGACGTTGGCCGTCGTGGCGGCGCGGTCGGTGCCAGAGCAGGGAGCGCAGCCAGGCGCGGGTCAGAGGGCGCGGGGCGGGTTCGGGGGCGAGCGGCGGGGCGTCGTCGCAGAAGACGCGCATGAACCCGCCGAGGTCCTCGTACCAGTCGTGGTTGCCGGGTATCGCGTAGATGGGCGCTCGGTAGTCCTGGTACGGGCGGAAGAACTTGGTGCCGTAGTCGTCGGCGCTGCCGACGGGATAGATGACGTCACTCGCCAGGACCGTGAACCTGGTGTCCTGACCGACCTTCAAGAAGCCCGGCATAACAGCGTATTGGGGCGCGTCTCCCTCGCCGGTGTCGCCGATGACCATGAAGGAGAAGCGGTCCGGGTCGTCACGCCGGATCACCTTGTCCGCGGGGGCGCCGGCCGCGGCGCGCTGGGCGACCCAGCGGCTGCGGGTGCGGCCCGTCGGGTCGCCGAACCAGGAGGCCAGTACGCCGTTGCGGGCCGCCCACAGCATCCTGGGGTCGAGCCACGAGATCTTCTCGACCCGGGTCGGCATCAGGCGCTCGTAGGCGCCGCGTTCCGCGGCGCCCCAGCCGGCGCCCTCGGCGGTATCGCGTGAGGAGTCAGACACCGGTGAACCGTAACAACGATCTAGGGAAGGCCGGTCGGCGGGGAGCCCGAATGCCAATGAACGAACCTGGGGACGGCGGATGTTGGGGCCGGTGTCACCACTCGGCGGCGCGCTGCGGGGTGTCGTAGGGGTGCTGGCGTGCGCGTGAGGGGCCGACGGGGGTCTCGAAGGGCGAGCTGTGTGCCGGCGCGAGTGCCTCTTCGGCGGGCGGAACGGCGGGCTTCCGGCGGGCGGTGGCGCGGCTCCAGTCGGCGTCGCCCAGCACCAGCAGCGGGTCGAACATCACGACCACACCGGCCAGCACGAGGAAGATGACCGGCCCCACCAGCATCGGCAGCAGCAGCGAGGACGCCGAGGCGCCGGCCCAGGAACCGCCCGTCGTGCCGTGCACATGGACGCTGACGGCGGCCATCGCCGTGTAGTGCATGCCCGAGACGGCCACGCCCATGACGAGACTGGCTCCGAGGCTCGTCAGGAAACCCCGGACGGTGACGGCCGCCCAGAGGGCCGCGGTGGCGGCGACGATCGCGATCAGGACGGAGAGGGCGACGGTGAACACGTCATAGTCGATGGCGCCGTTGAGGCGCATGGCGTACATGCCCAGGTAGTGCATGGCCGCGACGCCGAGCCCCGTGACGATGCCCGCGAAGGCGAGGTTGGCGGTGCCGGCGCCGCGATAGCCGACGATGAACACGCCGACGCCGACCACGACGATCGCCACGGCCAGACTGAGGAGGGTCAGGCCCGTGTCGTAGCGGATCCGGGTCTCCTCGACCTGGAAGCCGATCATCGCGATGAAGTGCATCGTCCAGATGCCGCACCCGATCGAGGCGGCACCGAGGGCCAGCCAACCGGGCTTCCACGACTCGGCGTTGAGCAGCGACCGCACGATGCAGCGCAGCCCCAGGGCCCCACCCAGACACGCCATCACATACGCCGCGACCGGCGTCACCGCGCCGTAGCGAAATCCGTCGACGGTGCCTTCCATACGCCAACTCCCCCCAGAGCCACCGTTTGTGGTGGGGCAAGGTCTACGCCGTAAGACCCGCGTAAAGCAAGCATTACCGGTAGTAACCAATTAACTCTGGACTATCGCGTGTTCACTTCGGTCACGCGGGGGCGGTATTGAGCCATGAACGACTTTCGCCGGAGCGAGCCGGCTCGACAGGTCAGTCGAACCAGACCACCAGCCGCACATGCTCCGCCCCGTGCACCCCGCCGAGGGTCTGCATCACGTCCCACACCGGCCCCCAGTGCGTCGCGGCGCCGGCGGCGGCCTGGCGGCTTTTCCTGCCCGACTCGTCGGTCTCGTCCCAGTCGGCGGTCTGCAACTCGGCCCAGGTGATCCAGGTCGTTCCCCAGGCGGAGTCCGGCCCGCCCCAGCAGGCGAACCTCTCCCGCACTCCGTCGGAGGCGTCCTCGGGCAGGCCGCGTCCCTCGGCGAGCGGTCGGAACCCGAAGGAGTTGCGGACGCCGAAGAGACAGGCGAGGGCGTCGTAGGCATTGCCGGTGTTGAGGAGATCGAGGTCGATCGCGGCCTGCCACACCGCGTCCTCGTCCTCCACGCCCCAGATGCGGCCCAGGGGCCTGCATTCGATCGTGCCGGTGAACTCCGTGGTCATGGCGGCATTCTGTCGGGCGGCTGAGGGACGGTCGCCGCCATTTTGCGGCTCGGTGGGGCGTGAGGGGCGGCGGAGCTCTAGCGTGGGCGATCATGAGGATCCTGATCGTCGGCGGCAGTGGGTTCCTGGGGCGTGAGGTGGCTCGGCTGGCCATCGCCGCCGGGCATGGCGTGACGGCGACCTTCGCCAGCCGTGCGGGGAGTCTGCCCGGGGTGCACTGGCTGCCGCTGGACCTCTTGCGGGCCGGTGAGATCGAGGCCGTGGTCGGGGAGGTGCGGCCGGATGTTGTCGTCAACGCGGCTTATCGCAAGGGTGATTGGGGCGTGACGGCCGACGGTGCGGTCCGGTTGGCGGTGGCCGTGGGAGCGTACGGCTCCCGGTTGGTGCACGTGTCGAGTGACGCTGTTTTCTCCGGCTCTGATGTCCGCTACGACGAGTCCGCCGTGCCGGATCCCGTCACGCCGTACGGCGCCGCGAAGGCCGCCGCCGAGACGGCGATCCGGGTGCTCGCCCCCGACGCGGTCATCGCCCGTACCTCACTCATCGTCGGCGACGGAGGCTCGCCGCACGAGGACTTCGTCCACGAGCTGGCCGAGGGGCGGCGCGAGGGTGTGCTGTTCACCGATGTCATCCGTTGCCCCGTCCATGTCACCGACCTCGCGGCGGTGCTGCTGGAGCTGGCCGCCACCGAGCGCACGGGCGTGTGCCATCTGGGCGGTCCCGACGCGGTCAGCCGCCACGAGCTCGGCGTCCTGATCGCCGCACGCGACGGACTGGACGCGGCGCGGCTGCCCGCCGGACGACGCGCCGACGTGCACACCCCGGGTGCGCTGGACGTCCGCCTGGACAGCGCACGCACGCAGCGCACCCTGCGGACGAGGCTGCGCGGGGCCCGTGAATTCCTGCGGCGCCCCGACTGAGGCCGCGCTCACACCACCGGTTCCCCGATGCCCAGCAGATTGCCCTCGCTGTCCCGGAACCACGCGGCGCGTTCCCCTCGGGCCCCCTTGCTCGGGTAGTTCCCGTCGACGTCGGCGATCCCGTCCTTGGTCCGCAGACCCGGCACGTCGACCTCCTCGAACGTCACGCCCCGTTCCCGGAGCTGTGCGACGACCGTGTCGAGGTCGTCGACCTCCCAGCCCATCTGGGTGAACGTGCCGGGGGCTGCCCCCGTCGAACTGAACACGGCGAACTCCGTCCCACCGCACCGGTACAGCAACCCACCGGGCCGCTCGTCGACCGGCTCCAGACCGAGCACCTCGGAGTAGAACCGCCGCGCCCGGTTCAGGTCCTGCGCCGGCAGCCGGGTGGCCACGCGGCCCCGGGCCAGAATGTTCCTGTCGTCTGCGTCCATCCCCCCACTGTGCGCCTTCGCCCGCTCGGCGGCAGCTCTACGGCCGCACCGCCACCGCGTCCACCTCGAACAGCATCCCCGGCAAGGCCGGCGAGGCCACGCCGCTCAGTGTCTGGGCCGGCAGCCGGTCACCGAACCGCGCGTGCAGCGCCTTGCCGAGGGTCTGGAGCTTGTCGAGGTCGTGGTCGACGATGAAGGTCCCGAGCCGGACCAGCTGCTCGTACCCCCACCCGGGGGTTGGTGATGGCGCGCTGATCGTTGGTCATGTGCGTCCCAACAGCACGCACCGGACTGGTCATTCCGGCGGGCTCAGCTCAACGGGTCCAGGGTCAGGTACGCCTGGAGCGGGTTGCCGTCGTGCACCAGGGACTCGTGCTGCCCGACGTCGTCGAAGGCGAACGCGTACGCCTTGCCGTCCGCCATTTGGCTGTGGATGACCCGGGCGTAGTGGTTGGTCACCGCGTCCTGGTAGAAGCCCGCGGACGAGGTGTCCGGCTGGTTGGGGTTGGTCAGCAGGGTCGAGCGGTTGAAGCCCGCGCACAGGGTGCGGGAGATCGGGCCGCGGACGGCGTCGTTGGGGGCGTCGAGGAGCTTGTGGCAGCCGAAGACGCTGCTCGCGTCCGGCTTCTGGAAGCTGGTGACGACCGCGCCGGACGCGTTGGTGAAGTTCATGACGCCGCCGGAGACCCGGCCGTAGTACTTGGTGTTCGGCTGGTCGGCGAACGGGGTCACCGTGAGGGTCGACGTGGCGTACTTCTGCCAGACCCGGTTGATGTAGTCGTCGAGGACGGAGGCGGGCAGCGCTCCGGTCTCCAGGCCGTAGGCGGGGGACAGGGCACGCAGCACCGTGCCGTCGGCGCGGGTCTGGACCAGGCCGCCCCAACCGCCCGACTGCGCGCGCAGGGCGCTGAAGACGGCGTTGTAGCCACCGGACTTGAGGCGCCCGGTGCTGACCGTGCTGCCGTCGGAGCGCTGGACGCCGACCGCGTACGGGGCGGAGAACATGTCGACCTGGGTGCTGTTGAGCCACAGCCCCGAGTCGTTGAGCGTGTACTCCGACCAGTTGAAGAGGATGGTGCGGTTCGGGTCGCTCGGGTTCTGCACCGCCGGCTGCACGAGGCCGCCGGTGGTGAGGCGGAAGTCCAGCTTCTGGCCGTACGAGAAGTAGATGCGGCCGGAGAACTTGGGGATGCGGATCGTCTTCGACTGGCCCGCCGCCGGGCCGGCTATCGACGCGTCCGGTGCCGGGGTCGGCGGGTTGCCGCCCGCGGGCCAGGCGTGGAACGTGCCGGCCGCGTCCGCCCAACCCTGCTGGCCCGTGGCCAGGTTGGTGCCGAGGTTGTAGACGTAGACCGCGTCGCCGCGGCCGGAGTTGTTCGTCACCTTGAGCGGGATCGTGGCGGGCACCGCGCCGCTCGCAGTGGACGGCGAGCCGAGTGTGAGCAGCGTGCCGAGCAGAGCGGCCGATCCTGCTGCGGCGAGGAGCCGATGCCTGAGTCGTCCGAGCACTCTCCACCTCCGTGGGGGGATAGGGGGAGGAACGGGATTGGTCCGTACCTGTTCTGAGAGCGCTCTCAGGGTTGCGCTGCGGCGCGGGCATGTCAATGAAGTCGACGGAATGCGCCCGTCGGCAAATGCGTGGCGGCGCCCACCTGTTGGGTGAGCGCCGCCGGCCGGGACCTTCCTCAGAACGTGCGCTTCAGCAGTTCCAGCAGCGCCGCCCAGTGCCGCTCGGCACCTTCGCGGTGGTACGCCGCGGTGTCGGCCTGCGTGTAGCCGTGGTGGGCGCCGGGATAGACCTCGCTGCGGTGCCGTACGCCCGCCGCGGTCAGGGTGTCCTCCAGCAGCCGGATCTGCTCCGGCGGCATCGAGGCGTCCTCGTCGGCGTGCCCGAAGTACAGCTCGGCGGTGACGTGCTTGGCGACCAGGTGCGGGCTGTCCGGGGCGTCGGTGGCGAGGCGGCCGCCGTGGAAACCGGCCGCGGCCGCCACCCGGTCCGGGTAGGTGCCCGCGGTCAGCAGCACGAGCCGGGCGCCCATGCAGTAGCCGGTCAGCGCCACCGGACCGTCGGCCACGAAGGGGCTCTCGGCCAGCCAGGCCAGGTACGCGTCGGCGTCCCGCATGGCGAGCTCGGGGGTGAGGGACTGCATGACCGGGCCGATCGCGTTCCACAGGTCGGGCCGCGCGTCGGTGTCGATGAACTCCGGCAGGTCGAAGACGGGGGAACGGCCGTGCCGGTAGAAGACGTTGGGCACCAGGACCGTGTACCCCTCGCCGGCCAGCCGGTCGGCCATCGACCTCAGGTGCGGGCGCAGTCCGAAGGCGTCCTGGTAGAGCAGGACACCGGGACGGGGCAGCCCGTCCTCGGGGTGGGCCAGATAGGCGTCGGCGACGCCGTCCGCGGTGGGGACGTCCACGGCGGTTCCCTGTACGGAGGTCATGGGGGGTGCCTCTCTGTGCATGTGACGGCGAGCAGCTCGCCGGCCCGGCGGGGTCGGACCGTGAATATCGTTTCACGCACCATGCAAGCGGCCTGCGAGGACCCCCTCGTCCCCGGCTCTCCTCACTCGAACCGTGAGATGTCGCCCGCTCCCCGCCGTACGATCTCCGCCTCGCCGTCGGAGAAGTCGATCACGGTGGTCGGCTCGGTGCCGCACTCGCCCGAGTCGACCACCGCGTCCAGCACATGGTCGAGGCGGTCCTTGATCTCCCAGCCCTGGGTCATCGGCTCGTCCTCGTCCGGCAGCAGCAGGGTGCTGGACAGCAGCGGTTCGCCGAGCTCGGCGAGCAGGGCCTGGGTGACCACATGGTCGGGGATGCGGACGCCGACCGTCTTCTTCTTCGGGTGCTGCAGCATGCGCGGCACCTCCCGGGTCGCCGGCAGGATGAAGGTGTAACTGCCCGGCGTCGAGGCCTTGATGGCCCGGAACACGTCGTTGTCCACGCGTACGAACTGGCCCAGCTGTGCGAAGTCCTGGCACACGAGGGTGAAGTGGTGCCGGTCGTCCAGCTTGCGGATCGTGCGGATCCGCTCGATGCCGTCCCGGCTGCCCAGCTTGCAGCCGAGCGCGTAGCAGGAGTCCGTCGGATATGCGATCAGTGCCCCGGCCCGGATGCTGTCCGCTACCTGGGAGATGGTGCGCGGCTGCGGGTTGTCGGGGTGCACGTCGAAGTACTTCGCCATTCACCGAGCTTATGCCGTAGGCGGGCGCCGACCGCGCAGGAGGACGGTGCCGGCGCAGCGCCGCAGGGTTCGGTCCCTCGCATCGCCGTTCGGCCCCTCGTACCGCCTGCCGGACGGGGAGACCCTCGCCCGGGTCTGAGGTACGGTCCCGTGACCGGCAGGGCGAGGTCGACGCGAGGACGAGGAGAAGGGCGACGTGGCGGGCAGTGAGAACGGCGTGCGGAGGGCGCACGCCGAGGTGCCGTGGTCTCAGGAACTGCTGGAGCAGCTGCGGCCCGCCGGGCGGGACGTCCGGCGCGTGGTGGACTGGCTCGCGGACGGCGTGCGGGGGACGGCCGTGCTCCAGGACGACACCGGGAACCTCCTCGCCGGCACCCCGATCCCGCTCGACGAGACCCTGGTCGCCGACATCGGCACGGGCCGGATCGCCTCCGCCGCCTGGGAGGGCGAGGGGCGCCACCAGCGCCTGGTCAGGGTGGGACAGCCGCGCTCGGCCACGGCGGGTGTGCTGGCGGTCTCCCGTGACGTCCCGTTCGACCGGCGGGCCGCCGACATGGTGACGCACACCGCCCAGGTCGTCGAACTCCTGCTCAGGGCGCGTGAGTCCACCGCCGCGGGACACCGGCTGCGACGGGCCACGGCCGACCTGCGACTGGCGATCCTCCAGCTGCTCATGGTGGAGGACATCGTCTCGGCCCGCCGGGTGGCCGCCGGGCTGTGGCCGGGGCTGCTCGACACCGACTCGGCCTGCGTCTACGTCATCGAGGGCGCCGCCGCGGAACGCGACCGGCTGCTGGAGGAATGCCTGCACGTCACCGCCGAGCAGGCCCTCGTCGTGGGCTGCCCGGCGATGCAGCAGCACGTCATCGTCGTCACCCCCGGCGAGGTCGCCGCCCGTGAGCTGCTGACCGTGATCGACCGGCGCCCCGGCACCTTCCTGGGCGGCAGCACTCGGCAGAGCCTCGCCCGCACCGCCACCGCCTACGGACAGGCCGTCAGCGCCCTCGCGGTGGCCCACTTCCGGCCGGACCACGCGGCGGTCTACGCCGAACGCACCCACCCCGAACGCCTGATGGACCCCGAGCTCCTGCACGGCTGGGCGGCCCACCTGCTGCGCCCCCTCGACGCGCTGGCGCACCACACCCGGGCCGAACTCCTCGCCACCACCCGGCTCGGCCTGGAGTTCACCGCGGTGAACGCGGCCAAGGTCCTCGGCGTCAGCCGCAACACCGTGCGCGCCCGGATGGAGCGGGTCGAGGGCCTGCTCGGCGTGTCCTTCTCCGACCTCACCGCCCGGGCCGTCGTCCATCTGGCGTTGAACACCCAGGTGGGCCTGGAACTGGCGCCCGCCGTCCCCGCGGCGGAACGAGGGAGGGCCGCAGGCTTGGCGCAGGTGCTGTCCGGACCCGCGCTGCGCACCTGGGCGCACGACCTCGTCGGACGCCTCGCCCCGGACGCCCGCGACCTGCGCCGCACCCTGCGCACGTGGATCGCCGCCGGCGGGAACTCCGAACGGACCGCTCAGGCCCTCGGCGTGCACGCGCAGACCGTGCGCGAACACGTGCGCAGCGCCGAGCCCGTGCTGCAACGTCAGCTTCTCGCGGGCGGCAGCGACCTGTACGAGGTGGTCCTCGCCCATCTGGCGACCGGCGACGTTCCGTCACCTCGGCTCGCCGGGTAGCCGCGCGCTCATCTTCGTAAGAAAGTGCGCTATTCGGACTCACCTGTGCACAGGTGAGTGCCCGAGGTGGCCCATCTGGCATGAACGCGATTCACAACCGCGCTGTCATTCACGTAAGTTCATCGAGCCGCAGGGGCGTGACCGGAACGGGGGACCGGTCGCGCCCCTGCGGTCGTTTCACTTCCGCGCAATATGCTGACGCTCGAATCGAGCGTGGCGACAATCGAATCAGTTGCTGCTTCTTGAGATCGGTGCGTTTTCCGTCGTACGCTGACGTCGATCAGTCGGCACTCACCTCCCGGGGTACCCATGGACCGCACCCGCCTGCAGCACCTCCTGGCCCGCGAGAGGGCGGAGGCCGAGCGGCGCTGCCCACGTTCCCGGGAGGCCTACGCGCGCGCCGGGCATCTCTTCGGGCGGGTCCCGATGACCTGGATGAACAAGACGGCCGGGCCCTTCCCCCGCTACCTGGACAGCGCGCGGGGCGCCCGGGTCACCGACATCGACGGCCATGAGTACGTCGACTTCTGCCTCGGCGACACCGGTGCCATGGCCGGACACTCGCCCGCTCCGGTGGCCGAAGCCGTCCAGCGCCGGTTCGCCGACCTCGGCGGGGCGACGGCGATGCTGCCCACCGAGGACGCCGAGTGGGTCGGCGCCGAGCTGACCCGCCGCTTCGGACTGGCACGCTGGAGCTTCTCGCTCACCGCGACGGACGCCAACCGATGGGCGATCCGGCTGGCCCGGGCCGTCACCGGCCGCTCGAAGATCCTCGTGAACAGCTACAGCTACCACGGCAGCGTCGACGAGTCCCTCATCGTCGTCGGACCCGACGGCGAGGGCACGGCCCGCCCCGGCAACGTGGGCGCACCCTGCGATGTCACCCTCACCAGCCGGGTCGCCGAGTTCAACGACCTGGAGCAGCTGGAACGCGAACTCGCCCACGGCGACGTGGCCGCCGTCCTCATGGAGCCCGCCCTCACCAACATCGGCATCGTCCTGCCGGAGCCCGGATACCTGGCGGGCGTGCGGGAGTTGACCCGCCGGCACGGCACGCTGCTGATCAACGACGAGACACACACCCTCTCCGCCGGCCCCGGCGGCTGCACGGCCGCCTGGGACCTGGAGCCCGACCTCCTCACGGTCGGCAAGGCCATCGGCGGCGGCATCCCCGCCGGCGCCTACGGCCTGTCCGCCGAACTCGCCGACCGGCTGCTGGGCCGCGCCGACCTCGACCTCGTCGACATGGGCGGCGTCGGCGGCACCCTGGCCGGGAACGCCCTCTCGGTCGCCGCGATGCGCGCCACCCTCGAACACGTCCTCACCGACGACGCGTTCGCCCACATGACCAAGCTGTCGGAACGCTTCGAGGCGGGCGTCCGCGCGGGCATCGACGCCCACGCCCTGCCCTGGTCGGTGAGCAGGCTCGGCGCCCGCACCGAGTACCGCTTCGCCGCCCCCGCACCCCGCACCGGCACCGAGTCCGCGGCGGCCGGCGACGAGGAGCTCGAGGACTTCCTCCACCTCCACCTCGCCAACCGGGGCATCCTCCTGACGCCCTTTCACAACATGGCGCTGATGTGCCCCGACACCACCGAGCGCGACGTCGACACCCACACCGAGGTCTTCGCCGCCGCCCTCGCCGAGCTGGCGGGCTGACGGCATGGACGAGATCGACCGGGCCATCCTGCGCGAACTGCAGACCGACGGCCGTATCGCCTACGCCGACCTCGGCCCCAAGGTCGGCCTCTCGGCGTCCGCCGCCCGCCAGCGCCTGCAACGCCTGCTGGACTCCAAGGCCGTCCAGGTCGTCGGGGTCACCGACCCGATGGCCATGGGCGGACAGGCCATGGCCCTGCTCGGCATCGGCGTGGACGGCGACCCCCGTGCCGTCGCCGACGCACTCGCCGACCGCGCCGAGGTGGTCTACTCGGTGCTCACTTCCGGCGGCTTCGACCTGTTCGTCGAGGTCGTCACCCCGGGGCCGCGGGACCTGCTGGACTTCGTCAACGACGTCGTACGCGCCGTCGAAGGGGTCCAAGAGGTCCGCTCGTTCCCCTACTTCGGCATCCACACGCACCGGTTCCTGTGGGACGTCGGCTGACCGACCCGCGCGGAGGCCGATCGAGCAACGCGCTGCGCCTGGAGTCGTACATCCAGGACGCCGAACGCGACAAGGACACCGAGGTCGCCGACCTCTTCCGCGAGGCCCGGGCGGACAGCCGCAAGGGCGCGGAGATCGGCAAGGGACTCCTGCGTGCGCGGCTGAACGGCGGCTGATCCCGGTTCACCACGGCGCCCGGCACGGTACTCCCGGCCGGGCGTCGCGCCATGGGCGGACCCGGGGGAGGGGCAGTGGCCCACGGCACGGTGACGCCGGCCCGGCGGGCGGCTACCGTACCGGTCAGTAACCCACGGGACCGCAGGGAGGCCGCCATGCCGCAGCTCGAAGTCGACGGCGCAGCGCTGACGTACGACGACGAGGGCCCCCGCGACGGCGAGGGCGTGCCCCTGGTGTTCGTGCACGGCTGGACGGCCGACCGGCACCGCTGGGACCACCAGCTCGCGCACTTCGCGGCGAAGCGCCGGGTGATACGGCTGGATCTGCGCGGCCACGGCGACAGCAGCGGGGCCGGAGTGCGCACGATCGCGGAGCTGGCCGACGACGTCCTCGCCCTCCTCGACCACCTCGCCGTCGAGCGCTGCGTCCTCGTCGGCCACTCCATGGGCGGCATGATCGCGCAGACCATCACGCTGGCCCACCCCGAGCGGGTCGAACGCCTGGTGCTGGTGAACTCGATCGGCCGCATGACCTACAGCCGGGGCAGGGGCCTGCTCATGGGCGTCTCGACGCTGGTCCCCTTCAAGTTGTTCGTCGCCGCCAACATCCAGCGCGCCTTCGCCCCCGGCTATCCGCGCGACGAGATCCGGGCGTACGTCAAGGCCTCGGCGAACACCCCGCGCGAGGTGGTCATGACGCTGTACGGCGCCATGCGCGCCTTCGACGTCCTGGACCGGGTCGGCGAGATCCGCGTCCCCACCCTGATGGTCCACGGCTACCACGACATCCAGCTGCCGGTACGGCAGATGCTGCGCATGGCGAAGGCGTACCCGGACGCCGAGGTCCGCATCATCGACGCGGGTCACGAACTCCCGGTCGAGAAACCGGAGGAACTGACCCGGACGCTGGACCGGTTCGTGAGCGTCCCGGCCTGAATCAGCGGCCGGGCGAAGGGCTCCTCCCAGAGGGCGACGGGGGGAGTCTGCTGATGCCCGGACCATGGGGCGACACGGCCGAGCGGCGCAGGCGGCGCGAGATCCGCAGGCGCAGGGCGCGCGTTCGAGAGGCGCGCCGCTCCCGGGAGCACGCCGAGCGCCGCCGGACCGAGGGACTGACGTACCAGGAGATCCGTCGCCGCCGACGGGCCGTGTGGCGCCGGGTGTGGGGGACGGGCGCGGTGCTGGTGGGCGCCTTCACCGTGCTGACCGCGCATGAGGTCTGGGCGACCCGGGACGACCCGGCGTTCGACGCCGCCCTTGCCCTCGCCGTGCTCGCCGCCGGGCTCTACGGCGTCGGCGCCGGCGGTGTCGTCGTGTTCCGGGCGCGCCGCGAACTGCCACGCTCGCTCGCCGGATGGGGCCTCGTCACCTGGTTCGCCGTGGTCCTCGCGCTCCCGTCCTACAAGTACGGCGACCTGATCGGCGGGCCGGTCGCGGTGACGGGGGTGTGGCTGGCGGTCGTCGGCGCCTCGATCCGGTATCTGCTCCGGGAGACCGGCGACTGAGCCGACCAACGTTCTTATATAAGAGTTGCCTTATATAAGTGGCTCGTGGCATAGTCGGGATCGTGCACGCCTTCGACGTACTGGGAGATCCGGTCAGGCGCCGGATATTGGAGCTGCTCGCCACGGGTGAGCAGACGTCGGGCGAGGTCAGCGCGGTGATCCGGAGTGAGTTCGGGATCTCCCAACCGGCCGTCTCGCAGCATCTGCGGGTGCTGCGGGAGAGCGGATTCGCGTCCGTGCGCGCCGAGGGAACGCGACGGCTGTACGCCGTCCAGGCCGAGCCCCTCCGGGAGGTGGACGTCTGGCTGGACCGGTTCCGGGGGTTCTGGGAGCAGCGCCTCGACGCGCTGGGGACGGAGCTCGCGCGCGGTCGGCGTGAGCGCAGGCTGAGAGAGGAAGCGAGCGGAGATGACTGACTTCGTCGAGGAGATCAAGCGGCTGCACCGGGAGGTCGGCACCCGCAAGGTCGACGCGGGTGACGCCCGCACCGTCCTGCTGCGGCGCACCTACGACGCCGGCATCGCCGACGTCTGGGACGCGGTCACCTCCCCCGAGCGGATCAGCCGCTGGTTCCTGCCGGTCAGCGGGGACTTCAAGGTCGGCGGCCACTATCAGCTGGAGGGCCAGGCGGGCGGCGAGATCCTGGAGTGCGAGGCGCCGGAGCGGCTGCGGGTGAGCTGGCTGTTCGGACCCGACCCGGGCTTCAGTGAGGTCGAGGTGCGGCTGACGCCCGAGGGCGACGGGCGGACCGTGTTCGTGCTGGAGCACGTCGCCGTCGTACCGGACGCGTTCTGGGACCAGTACGGCCCGGGCGCCACCGGAGTCGGCTGGGACCTGATGTCCCTCGGTCTCGGCCTGCATCTCGCGGGCGGAGCCATGACCCAGGAGGAGTCGGTGGCCTGGCAGCTCTCCGACGAGGGCAAGCGGTGCGCGACGATCTCCGGCAACGCCTGGGGCACGGCGTACCGTGCGTCGGGCGCCGACGCCAAGGCGGTCGAGTCCACGACCGCGGCGACGATCGCCTTCTACACGGGAGCGTAGGACTCGGCGGTTCACCTCCAGGTGTGGGCGACGTCCACCACGATCCGGTCGTCGACGCGCTGGACCCGGAACGGCAGCCGGGCGCGGACGCCGAGGCCGAACTGCGTGTCCCCTTCGAAGCTGCCGACGAAGCGGGCGTCCCGGAAGGTGCGGTATCCGTCGAGGTCCACGCCGGGGAGCGGACGGCCCGTGCGGCCGGGATAGGTGGGGGAGCCGGTGTCGATGTCGTACGCGGGTGCCGTGACCCGCACTTCCAGGACCGCTCCGCCCGTCACCGGGACGACGCGGCCGGAACCGTCCTGGCGGACCTGGCTGACGTACCGGACGGAATAGCCGAGCTCGGCCTTGTCGGCGCCGGGTATGTCGACGACGAGCCGGTCGTAGCAGGTGTGGCTGCCGGTCCTGGCGTTGGTCACCGAGTCCGTGCTGCCGACCGCGCGGCTCTTGTCGAGGCTGCCCCAGCCGGTGGGGCAGCTGGTGGTGGCCTGTGCGGGCCCCGTGGCCACGGCGAGTGCCGCACCCATGAGGGCGACGGTGGCCCATGTCGTTCTGCTGCGTCGCATGATGTCCCCCGGGATTCATGTGCCTGTGCCTGATATCTGTTGAGACAACCGGGTTGAGGAAAAGGTTGCAGCTTGTCCGGATATCAATTTCGGGGGATGCGTGCGTTCGGTGCGCCGGGCCGGCGGTTCAGGCCGTGTGGAGCGTCTTCCTCGCCAGCTCGAACGCCGGGAACATGTCCTGGTGCTCCGCGGTGTCCGCGCCGCCGAGGTGGACGACGACCGGTCCGTCCGGGGTGACGACGGCGAAGGCGCTCTCCTGCTTCGTCTCGTCCAGCAGCTCGCTGGTGGCGAGGTACTCGACCTCCGCACCGGCCAGGCCGCCCGCCTCGAAGGCGCTGTACCTCGCCTTCCGCGCCCCGTCCTGGGCGGTGACGAAGGCCTCCAGTACGGCCCGGGCGTCGGTGTGCTTCTTGCCGGCCTCCCCGGTGAACACCCGGAGGAAGCCGAGGTGCCCGGCGGGCTTGGCGTCGATCTCGCACACCAGGCTGACCGGTCCTTGGCGCAGCAGGGCCGCCATGTCCTCGTCGGCAGGAGATGCTCCGCCTGCGTCCGCCGTCGAGCCGTCGATGGCCTCCGCCTTCCATTGGGCGGCGAGGTCGAAGCCGACCGGCAGCAGACAGGCGGAGCCGGCCCCGCCGACCGTGCCGGCGCTCTCGGCCTTCCCGGAGGCGCTCACCGAAGGACTCGCGGACGGCCCGGCGTCCTTCCCGCCTGCCCCGGAGCAGCCTGCCACCACGCTCACCAGCACGGCCGCACAAGCCGTCCGCCGCCAAGCCTTCCCCACCCCGACCAACACCGCGCCGACTCCCCTGCGCCGAAAAATGTGATGACCGCATCCTCGCAGGTCACCACAATGAGGGCACACGACCCCGCCCCGAGGAGAGGTGACCGACCATGCCCGTCCCGAACGTCCTGCTGTCCGGCATCGTCGGTTCCACCGCCTACGGCCTCGCCCACGCGGGCTCAGACGTGGACCGCCTCGGCATGTTCGCCGCGCCGACCGAGGCCCTGCACGGCCTGCACCGGCCGAAGGAGTCGCACGTCAGCACCGCCCCGGACAGGACCCTGCACGAGGCCGCAAAGTGGTGCAGGCTCGCCCTCGGCGGCAACCCGACCGCGATGGAACTCGCCTGGCTGCCGCCGGAGTTGTACGAGGTCCGTACCCCGCTCGGCGACGAACTCATCGGCCTGCGCACCGCGTTCCTGAGCGCCAAGCGGGTCCGGGACGCCTATCTCGGGTACGCCACCCAGCAGTTCCGCCGCCTGGAGGGCCGCGCGGCCGACGTCCGCACCGCCAAGCACGCCCGTCATCTCAAGCGGCTGTGCCACCAGGGCCTGGAGCTGTACACCACCGGTCGCCTCACCATCCGCCTCGAGAACCCGCAGGAGTACGTCGAGTTCGGCGACCGTGTCGCCGCCGACCCGACGGCCGCGCGCCCGCTCCTCGCGCACTACGAGTCGGCGTTCGCCGAGAGCCGCCCGGCCCTGCCCGAGCAGCCCGACGAGGCGGCCGTGGAGGCGTGGCTGCGGCGGGTACGCGCGCATTTCTACGCGACGGCCGGCGTGTAGCCGGAGGGCAGGTCCCGAGGTCTGTCTGTCCCAGGTGGCCACCGACGACGACCGGTACTACGTCCCGTTCACCGAGACCGTCGGCTCGCGCCCGCTGTGGATCAACGTCAAGGACAACTCGTGGGCGGACATCCTGCCCGCCAAGGAGGCCGGGCTCGTCAACCGGCACTACCACCCGCATGAGGTCTTCGCCTACACGATCTCCGGCAAGTGAGGCGATCTGGAACGGCCCTGGACGGCACACGCCGGTGACTTCGTCTACGAGGCACCGGGGGAGGGCCACACCCTCGTGGCGTACGAGAGCGACGGTCTGCTCGCCACCCAGACCAACTACCGGCTGGGCGGCCTGCGGCTCGCGAGGACCTCCCGAAGGACTCGGTCTTCGTCAGCCTGCTCGCCGACGGTGAGGCGGTGTTCTTCCACGAGGGCGGCTGCCTCACCGTCCGAGCGGGCGATGTGGTCCTCTACGACACCCGGCGTTCGTACCTCTTCGGTTTTCCCACCCGCATGCGCCAGCTCCTCATGGACATCCCGCGCGAGATCTTCGCCGAACGATGTGCCCACGCGGAGCTGTCGGCGCCGGTGCTGGACCTGGTCCGCTCGCTGACGGCGCCCCGACTCGGCGGAACCTCCGCTCGTTTGGCGATGGCCCGGTCCTACATCGACCGGCATCTGAGCCGCGTCTTCGCGCCGACCGGCGTGACTCCCGCCCGGCACATCCTCGAACAACGCCTGGCCCGGGCCCACGAGCAGCTGGGCGATCCCGGCTCCCGTCAGCTGACGGTCGCCGAGATCGCCCACCGCTGGGGATTCGCCGGCCAGGCGCACTTCACCCGGGTCTACCGCGGCCGCTACGGCCGTACGCCCGGTGCGGCGCGCCCGCGCTGATCAGCTCACCCGACCTCCCTCGCGTACGGCGCGACCGTGATCCGGTCGATCAGTGGCGCGTACCGGGAGCGGAGCAGTACGCCGGGGAAGGTGTCCGAGGCGTAGGTCGTGCCGTCGAAGTTCGGCAGCTCCTCGGAGCGGAAGGTGACGGTGTTCGCGCCCTTCTTCAGCTGGACCGGGACGGTCAGCTCCCAGAAGTTGTTCTGATGGAAGCTGTGCGGGAAGCCGACCCGCCGGGTCTCGCCGCCGTTGACGCTGATGTCGGCATGGCGGGCGAGCGGGTCCGGGTTGTAGTGGGTGGCCTCCGACTGCTCGGGGTTGGAGTAGCGGATGCGCAGGGCGTAGAGGCCGGCCCGGTCCGCGGAGACGGTGAACCGCGCGGTGTTGGCGTTGCCCGGGGCGCCGCCGATCCCGGTGATCGCCGTGCCGTCGGTGGCCAGGGACAGCGGGGTCAGCGTGGCCGAGCCCGCGAGTACGGCGTCCTTGGCCTCGTACGTCGTCACCGGCAGGGTGCCCTCGGTGGGCGTGACCGAGAGGCGGTCGACCAGCACGGGGCTCGAACTCCCGGTCAGTGTCACCTTGTTGACGCCGCCCGAGAGGGAGACGGCGACGGTGCTGCGGTCCTTGGCCAGACGCAGGACGTCGTGGCCGTTGACGGAGAGCCGGGCGCCGGTGCCGTCGAGGGTGTCGACCTTGAGGGTGGCCTCGCGGTCGGCGGGGGAGTAGACCCAGAACGTGGCCGTCTGGCCCTTCGCCAGCCGGGCCGCGCCCGATCCCGTGGCGGCCCGCTTCGGCAGGTCGTACACGGGGCGCGCCCCGCCGCCCAGCCAGGCCAGCTCACCTTCGTACACCCGCGTGTCTGCGGACGGGTGCGGCAGCGTCAGGGTGAGGCGGTCGACGATGGCGTCGCCCTTGGTCACGCGTTTGCCGTCGAGACTCCTGGCGGCGAGCGTCAGGGTGTGCTTGCCCTTGGTGAGGTGGACCTGGGTGTCGGTGTGGTCCCAGACCACCCACTTGTAGCCGAGCGGCAGGTTGAGTTCCTGTTCGCCGTCCGCCTTGCCGTCCACGCGCAGGAACACGTTGGTGGGGCCCTGCTCCTTCACCTTGTCGTAGGTGTTGAGGGAGTTGGCGAAGACGCTCAGGTCGTAGGTGCCGTCCTCGGGGACGTCCACGGTGAAGTCGAGCGTGACGTCCGAGCCGGTGCGCAGCCCGCCGACGTCGTAGCCGCCCGAGGTGTAGAACTTCGACACGTCGCGCGGGGACCCCTCCGGGCCGTTCTTCGAGTAACCGGACCCGGTGTGGGCGGCGTCCTCCGCCTCGTAGGACCCCTGCCAGCGCACCGGCGCGGTCTGCGTGCTCCTCGCCTTGCCCGCCGGGCTGAGGACGATCTCGTACGCCGAGGACTCCTTCAGCGTCGGCAGGGTGCCGTCGCCGAAGTCCACGACCACCTTGCCGTCGTCACCGACCTTGAGGTTGGTCTCGGTGAGGAGCTTCGGGCCGGAGTTGTCGCCGACCTGACCGCTCCACTCGATCTCCCGTACCCAGGCGTGGACTTGGGAGCCGAAGAGCGTCTTCGGCACGTGGTCGAAGGTGATGTGGCCCTTGCCGGTGGACCCGCCGAAGATCAGCCGGGCCTGCTTCTTCTGCGCGTCGAGGGTGCCGACACCCTGCATGGTGTAGTTCTCGCCGGGGAACGGCGGGGTCACCGCCACCGTGTGCCCGGTCATCGACGCGTACGCGTTCAGCAGCCACCACTGGCCGTTGCCGCGGTTGGACTGCACCGCGGAGTCGGAGAGGTTGCCGTCGATGTTCCAGTACGCGATGTCGGCGTCGACCTTGGACTCCTCGATCGCGGACACCCACTGGATCATCTGGCCTGGAACCGAGGTGTGGTAGTTGAAGGCGTACTCGTTGATGTTGACGGGGAGTTGGGTGCCCTCCCGGGCCGTTCCCTTGAACAGGTCCTTCTCCCACGCCCGGTACTGGGCGACGCTCTCGCGCACCGCCTCCGGGTGGCTCAGCTCGTGCCAGGTGATGACGTCGGGGAGGGTGCCGGCGGCCAGGGTGTGGGTGAGGAAGCCCTTCACCTGGTCGTACAGGACACTGGTGTTGGGGCCGGCGATCCGGGCCTCCGGCATCCTGTCCTTGATGAGCCGGTACGCGGAGTCCCATGCGGCGAAGTAGGCGTCGGGCTTGCTGAGCCAGCTGACCCGGTCGTAACTCCACTGCCCGGTACCGAACATGTTGCCCTCGGGCTCGTTGAACGGCACGAAGACGATGTTGTCCTGGTACTCCTCGGGCAGCCGGAGCACCTGGTCGACCTGCTTGGCGAGCTTCTCCTCGTAGAGCTTGAGCTTCTCGGCCGGGGTGTCGCCGGGCCACTCGTACGGGAAGCCGCGGTGGATGTCCGTCATGTAGATGTAGACGTCGCCGTCGGTGGAGTCGGCCAGCGGCTTCACCACCTCCAGCGCGTCGGCACCCGGGTGCTGCGGGCCGTCCTGCGCCTTGGTGGAGACCGTGCGCAGGCCCATGCCCGCCATCAGGTTGTTCGTCGGGACGTCCGGTCCGTACACGCCGTACAGGGTGCCGGAGGCGCCGCCGTGGAAGGCGCCCGTGTCCGAGCCGAGGTCGACGGTCAGCGCTCCCTCCCGAACCACGGTGACCTCCGCCTCGACACTCCGCCCGGCCGCCTTGCCCGCCACGGTGAAGGTGCCGGGGCGCGCGTACTTCTCGGACGGTACGGCGTCCCAGGTGACGGGTGTGTCGCGGTCGTAGCCGTCGGAGAAGGCGGCGCGGACGACGGCGGGCAGGGACGGGGCGGTGCCCGCGGTCGTACGGACGTCGAAGGAGGTCCGCGAGAGCTCGCCGACGGTCGGCACCGCATCCACCAGACCGGCCACCTGCTCGGCGTTCAACGCCGCGTGCCACACCGTGAAGTCGTCGATCACGCCCTTGAGGAGCGGGTCCTGGTGGAAGGACTTGCCGATGTACCCGGCCGCCGTGGCCGAACCGTCCAGCAGGTCCTTGGCCTTGATGCCGGTCGCGGCGGAGGAGACCGCGACGCCGTCGAGGTAGGTGGTCAGCCGGCCGGCGGTCGTGTCGAGGGTGACGGTGACCGTCCGCCACTCGTCCGCCGGGAGCATCGCATAGCCGCGGACCTGGGACTCCGCACCGTTTCCACCGGTGGTCACGGAGGTCTGGAACAGTCCGTTGCCGTTGTACGGGGTGCTGAACAGGTACTTCGTGGTGTTGGTGCCCAGGTCGAAGAGGCGCTGCCAGGACGACTTCTCGCCGCTCCACTTCACGCGGGCGGAAACCGTCAGGTCGTTCGCGTCGCCGACCACCTCGCGGGGCAGTCGGACGTAGGCGCCGTCGGAGGTGGGAGCTCCGCCGGGCAGGGAGAGGGCCTTGCCGCCGCCGGTGCCGTCCACCGAGCGGGCCGTGGAGCCGTTCACCAGGGTCGCGGTGAGGCCGTTGCCGGAGCTGTCGGTGATGCGGCCGGAGGCGAGATCGTCCTGGTCGAAGGTGTAGCGGGCGGTGGGCTGAGGGGCCTCGGCCGCCTGCGCGGGCACGGCCGGCGCGGCGAGCAGGCCCGCGCCGAGGGTCAGCGCGACGGCGGCGGAGGCGCGGCGCGGGCCGGGCGGGGTGGGGCGCCGGGAAGGGGTGTCGGGGGAGGGGGATGCCATGGATTGCGTCCTCAATCCTTGCGTTCGGCGACTCGAACCGGTTCGACTGCGCCGGATGCGGCGGTCAACTGGTGCTGAGGATCTTCTTGTCGAACCGGTTCGGCAAGCTAGCACCGGGGCAGGGGGCGGGCAATCCCCCGGGACAAGGAACTCCGGATGCTGTCAGAGGTGTTGACAGGCGCCGGGGCCCTTCCTACCGTCACTTCACGCGAACCGGTTCGACAGCGGTTCGCACGTGAATCGGTTCGTCAGCGGTTCGCGCATGAATCGGCTTCGACTTCGACGAAGGAGTCCCCGTGAACATCGGTGAGATCGCCCGGCGGGCCGGTGTCTCGCGGAGCACCGTCTCCTACGCGCTGAGCGGCAAGCGCCCGGTCTCGGAGGACACCCGCCGCAAGATCCAGCAGGTCGTCGACGAGCTGGGCTACCGGCCCAGCGCCAGTGCCCGTGCCCTGGCCAACGGGCGGACCAGCACGATCGGGCTGGTCTTCCCGCCGGCCGGGAACCACTACACGGGCATGCAGCTCGATTTCATCGGCAGCGTGGTCGAGGCCGCCGCGGCCTACGACTACGACGTGCTGCTGTCACCCAGCGGCGTCGACAGCGACCGTTCCTTCCAGCGGATGCTGGGGGAGCGGCGGGTCGACGGCGCGATCCTGATGGAGATCAGGCTGGCCGACGACCGGGTCGATCACCTGGCCGAGCTGGACTTCCCGTCCGTCGCCATCGGCCGCACCGCCCACCCCGAGGGCACCTGGTGGGTGGCCCTCGACCACACCGCCCTCGCGGCGGCGTGCGTCCACCACCTGGCGGACCTCGGCCACCGCCGGGTCGCCTTCGTCAACCGGCCCGAGCAGCTGCTGCGGGCCGGGTACGAGTCCGCGCACCGTGGCCTGGACGGCTTCACCAAGGCCGCGGCCGAGCGCGGGCTGACGGTCCGGACGTACTGCTGCGGGGACGACGCGGCCTCGGGCCAGGGCTGCGTGGAGCGCATCCTGCACGACGACCCGGGCACCACCGCCCTGGTCACCCTAAACGAGGCCGCCCTCGGCGGCATCTACCGGGGGCTCGCCCAGGCGGGCCGCCATGTGCCGCGCGACTTCTCCGTCACCGGGGTGGTGGCCGGCCGCTGGGCGGAGACGGTGACCCCGCGGCTCACCGCGGCGGACGTACCGGCGGCGGAGCTGGGCCGGCTCGCCGTCGAACTGCTCGTGGAGCGACTGGACCAGCCCGACGCACCGCCCCGCCACCATCTGCTCACACCGCCGATCTCGCTGCGGGCCAGCACCGGGCCCGCGGGAGCCGGCACCGCCTGACCCCGGCTCGCCCGGAACCCTTCTCGACCCGCCGCTTCTTGGCTCGCCCGGAACCCTTTCCCGACGCCATCGCACCACGGCGCCCTCCGCCGTGCCCGTTTCCGCCCGGCACCCCACTGCCCCGGCACCGCCCCGCCCGAAAAGTCCGTGCCTCGGCACCCGCATGCCGAAAACCGTTAAGGAACCCGCGATGAACAGCACTTTCAGGCACCGTCGCCTGACCGCCGCCGCCCTCGCCGCCCTGGCCCTCGCCGGCACCGCCACCGCCTGTGGCTCGGGCTCGGACGGTGGCTCGAACACGGCGGACAGTGGGACGTACACGATCTGGGACCCCTACCCGCAGTTCGACAAGACCTCGGCCTGGGCGAAGCTGCTGGACTCCTGTGGCACCGAGGCCGGGGTGAAGGTCAAGCGGACCGCCTTCGACACCAGCGACCTGTCGAACAAGGCGCTGCTGGCGGCCCAGCAGGACAACTCCGCGGACGTCCTCATCGTCGACAACCCGGTGGTCTCGACGCTGGCCGAGGCGGGCGTGCTCACCACCACCGACGACAACAAGCTGGACACCTCCAAGGTCGACCCGAACCTGCTGGCGGCCGGCCAGACCGGCGGCAAGACGTACGGCACCCCGATCGGCGCCAACACCCTCGCCCTCTACTACAACAAGGACGTCCTCAAGAAGGCCGGCGTCGACGTCGCCTCGATCAAGGACTGGGCCTCTCTGACGGCGGCCCTCGCCAAGGTCGACAAGGCCGGCAAGAAGGGCATCACGTTCTCCGCGATCGGCACCGAGGAGGGCAGCTTCCAGTTCCTGCCGTGGTTCTGGGGCTCCGGTGCCCAGCTGACCCAACTCGACTCCGCCGTGGGCGTGTCGGCGCTCGCGCTGTGGAGCGACTGGCTGAAGAAGGGGTACGCGCCCAACTCGGTCATCAACAACACCCAGACCACCAGCTGGCAGGAGTTCGCCAGCGGCGACTACGCCTTCGCCGAGAACGGCACCTGGCAGCTCGCCAACGCCAAGAAGGCCGGCTTCGACTACGGCGTCCTGCCGATACCCGGCGCCAAGGGCGGCAACGCGGCGGCCCCGACCGGCGGCGAGTTCGTCACCCTCCCCGTCCAGAGCGACACCGAGCGCTACGCCACCTCGCAGAAGCTCGTCGCCTGTCTGACCAGCACCGACCACCTCTACGACACCGACACGACCCTGTCCTACGTGGCCCCCACCAGTGAGGTGCAGGCCAAGCAGGTCGCGGCGAACGCCGAGTTGAAGCCGTGGGTCGACGCGGTCAAGGCCGCCAAGGGGCGGACCAGCGACGACCTCGGCACCAAGTACCCGAAGATCTCCGAGCAGATGTGGAAGGCCGTCCAGTCCGCCCTCAGCGGCTCGAAGTCCCCGAAGGACGCGCTGGCCGCCGCCCAGTCCGCGGTCAAGTGACCCCACGTCAGGGCGATCTGATGAGTGCCACACTCCAGAAGTCGGACCACCGGGCCACGCTCGGTGGCCCGGCCCCCACCGCACCGCGCCGCCGCCGTCCGACTTCCCAGCAGTGGGCGGCCTGGGCCTTCCTCACCCCGGTCACCCTCTACCTCCTGCTCTTCTACGCCTATCCGCTCTACCGCAACCTCGACCTGAGCCTGCGCCACTACACCGTCCGCTCCTTCGTCCAGGGCGACGCGCCCTTCACCGGCCTCGCCAACTACCGCACCGTCCTGGACGATCCGACCTTCGCGCCGGCCCTGCTGCACACCGTGGTCTTCACCGCCGTGTGCCTGGTCTTCCAGTACGCCCTCGGCCTGGCCCTCGCGGTCTTCTTCAACCAGCACTTCCGGCTCTCGGCCACCCTGCGCGCCCTGTTCCTGGTGCCGTGGCTGCTGCCGCTGATCGTGTCGGCCTCCACCTGGTCCTGGATGCTCAACAGCGAATCGGGCGTGGTGAACGCCCTGTTGAGCGCGGTCGGCATCGACCCGGTCAACTGGCTGACCTCACCGGACTGGTCGCTGGCCTCGGTGATCATCGCCAACGTCTGGATCGGTGTCCCCTTCAACCTGGTCGTCCTCTACAGCGGCCTCCAGTCCATCCCGGCCTCGCTCCACGAGGCCGCCGCCATCGACGGCGCGAACGCCTGGCAGCGGTTCTGGCGCATCACCTTCCCGCTGCTGCGCCCGGTGTCCGCGATCACCCTGCTGCTGGGCCTCGTCTACACGCTCAAGGTCTTCGACATCATCTGGATCATGACCAAGGGCGGTCCCGCCGACTCGTCCACCACCTTCGCCACCTGGTCCTACCAGCTCGGCTTCGGCAACCTGGTGCCCGCCTTCGGCCCGGGCGCCGCCGTCGGCAACCTGCTCGTGGTCGCCGCGCTGGTCTTCGGACTGATCTACGTCCGGGTGCAGAGAAAGCAGGCGATGTCATGAAGACACGGAAGACCCGATGGAAGACGGCCCTCGGTGTCCTGCTGACCGGGATCATGCTCTTCCCGGTCTACTGGATGGTCAACGTGTCCTTCACCCGCGACCAGGACATGCGCAAGAGCCCACCGGACCTGTTCCCGATCCACGGCACCCTGGCCGGCTACCGCACCGTCCTCGACGAGCAGTTGCCGTACCTCGGCACCAGCCTCGTCGTGGGGCTCGGCACCGTCGTACTGACCGTGGCCCTGGCCGCACCCGCCGGCTACGCCCTGGCCAAGCTGCGGCCCCGTGGCGGCGGCGTCCTGAGCTTCCTGCTGCTGGCCGCGCAGATGATCCCCGGCATCATCATGGCGATGGGCTTCTACGCCATCTACCTCCAGCTCCACATGCTCCAGTCCGTCCCCGGCCTGATCGTCGCCGACTCCACCCTGGCCGTGCCCTTCGCGGTGCTCATCTTCACCGCGTTCATGTCCGGCATCCCCGGCGAGCTGATCCAGGCCGCGCAGATGGACGGAGCGAGGGCGCTGCGCACCTTCTGGTCGATCGTCCTGCCGATGAGCCGCAACGCCGTCGTCACGGTGTCGCTGTTCGCGTTCCTGTGGTCCTGGTCCGACTTCGTGCTGGCCAGCACGCTCGTCAACGGCGGTGCCCACGAGCCGATCACGCTCGGCATCTACCACTACATCGGCAACAACAACCAGGAGTGGAACGCCATCATGGCCACCGCCGTCGTGGCCTCGCTGCCCGCCGCGGTCATCCTCGTCCTCGCCCAGCGCTATGTCGCAGCGGGCGTCACCGCCGGTGCCGTGAAGGACTGAAGCGACCTCCGCACCCCCTCGCTGAAGAGCACCCCTTGCTGAAGTGCATCCCCTGCTGAAGTGCACCCCCTGCTGAAGAGCACTCCCTCGCTGAAGAAACGAGTAGCCCCTTCATGACCGTCGCCCGAACCGGCCCGGCCTTCTCCCTCGCCGACATCCCGTTCAGCACCTACGGATCGTGGTTCGACGTCTCGCCCGTGGTGGCGGAGAAGACGTACGCCGACGACCTCCATCTCGTCTCGCACCAGAACGGCATGCACGCCGTCCTGCGCCTGGTCCCCCTGTCCGCGGGCGAGCGGGCGGAGACCGACCGGCAGGGGACACCGGGACTGCTCACCTGGACCGGGGAGGCGGGCCGCGTCGAGCTCGCCTACGAGTCGCCGGACACCGTACGGCTGCGGGGCAGCGGCCTGGACATCGGGGTGTTCGCCGCGGCGCGGGCCCTGACCCCGTTCAGTGGTACGTACTTCTTCCACGACCCGGCGGCGGACGCGCACGTGTTCACGTCGTACGAGACCGGACGCCGCTACCGCGTCACCCTGCTGTCCGGCGCCATCGCCGCCACGCCCGGCGACCAGACCCTGGGCAGCACCGACCGAGGTCTCGCCGTCACGGCGTCGGCGGGCGGCGGCTGGGAGATCGCCATCGAGGAACTGGACACCGCCCGCCCGCCGTACGTGTCCTCGACTGCTTTCGACGACGTCGTGGAGGCCGCGCGGAGTGCCTTCGCGGACTTCGTGGACGCCGTGGCCCCCTGGCGCTCGGCCGCCACCCCGGCCGCCGAACTCGCCGCGTACGTCGTCTGGTCGGCGACCGTCCGGCCGGCGGGACTCGTCACCCGGCCCGGCGTGCTGATGTCCAAGCACTGGATGGACAAGGTCTGGAGCTGGGACCACTGCTTCAACGCCCTCGCTTTGGCGTCGGGTTGTCCCGAGCTGGGCCTCGACCAGTTCCAGCTGCCCTTCGACCACCAGGACGCCAGTGGCGCCCTGCCCGACTCGGTCACCCACTCCGAAGTGCTGCACAACTTCGTCAAACCGCCCATCCACGGCTGGGCCTTCGGCCATCTGCGCCGCCGGTTGCCGACGCCGCCGGGCCGGGCCGAACTGGCCGAGGTGTACGAGCGGCTGGAGCGCTGGACCCAGTTCTGGCTCACCGCCCGCCGCGCTCCCGGCGCCCAACTGCCCTACTACCAGCACGGCAACGACAGCGGCTGGGACAACGCCACCACCTTCGACCCCGAGCGGGTCGTCGTCACCGCGGACCTGGCTGCCTTCCTGGTCCTCCAGATGCATGAACTCGCCGCCATCGCACGGGAGTTGGGAAAGGAGGACGAAGCACGCCGGTGGACCCTGACCGCCGAGGAGACGCAGGCCACGCTCCTCGACCAGCTCTGGACCGGCGACCGCTTCGTCGCCCGGGGAGTCGCCACCGGGGACACCTGGAGCACCTCCAGCCTGCTCGACCTGATGCCCGTCGTGCTGGGCGAGCATCTGCCCGCCGAGGTCGGCAGCACGCTGGCCGATCACATCAAGGCCCACCTCACGCCGTACGGCCTGGCCACCGAACTGACCACCTCCCCGCACTATCTCGCCGACGGCTACTGGCGCGGCCCCATCTGGGCCCCGGCCACCGTCCTCATCGAGGACGGACTGCGCCGGGCCGGCCACCACCGGCTCGCCGACGACATCAGTGCCCGCTTCCGGACCCTCTGCGAGACGCACGGCTTCGCCGAGAACTTCGACGCCGTCACCGGAACGGGTCTGCGAGACCGCGCCTACACCTGGACCGCCGCCAGCTATCTCCTGCTGGCCGAGGCGCACGCACACAGAGACGGCCGCTGACCGGCCGCCTCCTGCACCACCCCGGGCCCGACCGGGCCCGGGGCCCACCCCCACCCCCGCAGGAGCCGCACCGTGACATCGCCCCGCAGATCCCGACGCAGGTCCACCGCCTCCCTCGCCGTCCTGTTGGCCGCCCTGGCCACGACCCTGCTCCCCGCCGCCCCCTCCCAGGCCGCGGACACCGCCGTCACCGTCGACTTCGCCACCGCCGGAGGCGCCCCCACCTACCGCGCCTCCGGCATGATCTACGGACTGACCGTCGACGGGTCACAGCCACCGGACCACTTCTTCAAAGACATCAAGTGGCATTTCGAACGGGCCGGCGGCGCGCAGCTCAACGGCGGCGGCTACGCCTCCAGCCTCGCCGAGTACCGGACCCGCTGGAACGCCACCCTCGCGCAGTACAAGCGCACCAAGGCGCTCGGCGGCACCTTCGTCATCCTGCCGCACGACCTGTGGGGCGCCGACGGCACCACCAACACGGGCTTCCCCGGCGACAACGGCAGCTGGACGCAGTTCGACAACTTCGTCAACCAGCTCATCTCCGACGTCAAGGCCAACAACATGACGGTGGAGTGGGACCTGTGGAACGAGCCGGACCTCAGCGGCTTCTGGGGCCGCTCCCAGAGCCAGTACCTCCAGATGTGGTCCCGCTTCTACGCCGCCGTGCGGGCCAACCTGCCCGGGCAGCTCATCGTCGGCCCCAGCATCGCCAACCCGCCCAGTTCCTCCAACAGTTGGTGGACCACCTTCCTGAACCACGTCAAGGCCAACAACGTCGCCCCCGACATCTACAGCTGGCACGCCATCCCGCACGACCCCGTCACGGCCGTCAACAACGCCAACTCGACCCTCGCCGCGGCGGGCCTGACCAACACCCGGCCGTACCAGATCAACGAGTACGCCGGGCGCGAGCAGCAGAACCCCGGTGGCGGCGGCTGGTTCATCAGCCGCCTGGAGCGGGCCGGCGCCGACGGCCTGCGCTCCAACTGGGGAGGGGGCCCCAGCCTGCACGACTACGCGGCCGACCTGCTCACCAAGGACAGCTCCGGTCGGTACCTGCCGAAGGGCGAGTGGTTCCTCTACCGGTACTACGGCTCCCAGACCGGGAACATCGTGAACCTCACGCCCGGTACGAACACCGACGGGCTGGCGACCAAGGACAACACGGCCCGCAACGCCAAGATCCTGCTGGGCACCAACAACAACACCGGCAACGTCACCGTCAACCTCAACCGCCTCGACACCACCTCGGTGGTGGAGAACGGCCGGGTGCGCGCGGTCGTCCAGCGCATCCCGAACAACGGCGGCGGCGCGGTCACGGGCCCGGTGACGGTCTCCGACCAGACCCTGACCGTCAGCGGCAACTCGGCCTCGGTGAGCGTGCCGTGGACGGACGCCGCCGACGGCTACACCGTCACGCTGCTGCCGCCGTCCGACACGACCGTCTCCACGGTCGCGGTGGCACAGCACAGCGGTCAGTGCCTGGACGACACCAACCTCAGCACCGCCGACGGCACGCAGTACCAGCAGTACCTGTGCGAGGGCGGCTACCAGCAGATGCTCGACTTCAAGCCGGTGGCCGGCCGGGCGAACACCTACACCATCGTCAACGAGCACAGCGGCAAGTGCCTGGACGTCTCGGGCGCCTCCACGGCCGACGGCGCCGCCGTCATCCAGTGGACCTGCAGCGGCACCACGAACCAGATGTTCACCCTCAACCCCGTCACCGCACTGGGCAACGGCAAGGACTACCAACTCGTCGCCGTGCACAGCGGCAAGTGCGTCGACGTCAGCGGCGTCTCGACCACGGCCGGCGCCCTGGTCCACCAGTGGACCTGCGACCCGGCGAGCGCGCTGAGCACCAAGAAGAACCAGATCTGGCGACTCCTCGGCAAGAGCTGACGGGGAGGGAGCGCACGGCGCCCGGCCGTCCCCGAGGGTGATCGACCCTCGGGGACGCCGGAAAAGCAGGTGTCCACCGCCGGGCGCCGTTGCTACCCTCGTCGTCATGATCACGCCTTCGACTCAGCACCGGATGATGCCCCCGCACTGGGGCTGCTGAGCACGGACGCGTACCGAATCCGAGGCCCCGGGACGGGGCCTCGACGCGTGGTGCGGACAGGTCCCGGTACCGGCGGGAGGACCGATGACCACACCACGCCACTACATCACCACGACCATCCCGTACGTCAACGCCCGCCCCCACCTGGGCTTCGCCCTGGAGCTCGTCCAAGCGGACACCCTGGCCCGGCATCGCCGGCAACGGGGCGACGACGTCCGCCTGTTGAGCGGCACCGACGACAACTCGCTGAAGAACGTGCTCGCCGCGGAGGCGGCGGGCGTGGACGTGCGGACCCTGGTGGACCGCAACGCCGACGCGTTCGCCGCCCTGCGCGACCCGCTCGCCCTGTCCCTCGACGACTTCATCCGCACCAGCAGCGACCCGCGGCACCGGGCGGGGGTGGAACGCCTGTGGCGCCGGTGCGCGGCGGCCGGGGACCTCTACCGGAAGGCGTACGAGGGGCTGTACTGCGTAGGCTGCGAGCAGTTCTACACCCCGGAGGAACTGGTCGACGGCCGGTGCGCCGAACACGGCACCGCACCGCAGCGGGTCGCCGAGGAGAACTGGTTCTTCAGACTCTCGCGGTATGCCGACCGACTCCGCGAACTGACCACCGGCGGCGCGCTGCGCATCGAACCCGCCGCCCGCCGCAACGAGGTCCTCGCCCTCATCGACGGCGGACTGCACGACTTCTCCGTCTCCCGCTCCCACACCCGTGCCCGCGGCTGGGGCATCCCCGTGCCCGACGACCCCGACCAGGTCGTGTACGTGTGGTGGGACGCCCTCGGCAACTACGTCACCAGCCTCGGCTACGGCACCGACGACCCCGCCTACGAGCGGTGGTGGGCCGCCGGGGACCGCCGCGTCCATCTCGTCGGCAAAGGCGTCGTACGCTTCCACGCCGTGTACTGGCCGGCCATGCTGCTGTCGGCGGGCCTGCCGCTGCCGACCGACATCCTCGTCCACGACTATCTGACGGTCGGCGGACGGAAGATCAGCAAGTCCGGGAAGGGGACGACCACCGTCGATCCGGTCGCCCTGACCGCCGCGTACGGCACGGACCCGGTGCGGTGGTGGCTGCTGCGGGACGTTCCCCGGGTCGGGGACGCCGACTTCACCGAGGAACGGCTGACCGCCCGTGCCGACGCCGACTTCGCCGGGGGCCTCGGGAACCTGGTCCACCGGATCGTGACCATGGTCCACCGGTACCGCGCGGGCACCGTACCGGCGCTCGGCACCGACCGGTTCGCGGTGACGCCGCTGCTCGACGTGTGCCGGGCGGCGCCCGGGCGGATCGACGCGGCACTCGGCGACTTCGACTTCCGGCGGGCCGTCGACGCGGCCTGGGCCATCGTGGAGGAGGCCAACCGCTGCATCGACGCCACCCGCCCCTGGGAACTGGCCCGGGCGGAGCGCCAGGGCAACGCCGACGCGGCCGAACGCCTCGACGCGGTCCTCGCCGCGCTGGTCACGGCATGCCGGGTGCTCGGCGAGGAACTGGGGCCCTTCGTGCCGGGCGCGGCGGAGCGCATCGCCCGCCAGGTGACCCCGGTGGGCGGCGCCCTCCCGGAGGCGGCTCCGCTCTTCGGCCGCCTTCAGGAACAGCGCTGACGGCGGGGGCGGGTCAGTCCTCCTTGCCGCGGCCCGTCAGCGCGTCGCGCATCCGGTCGACCAGGCCCAGGCCCGGCGCGAGCAGCTTGTTCGCCGGCGGCTCGCTCGGGGTGGACGGGTGCGGGCGGGTCGGCGCCAGCTTCTTGGCCTTGCGGATCTTGTCGCCCAGCTCGTCCAGGCGCTCCGGCGGACAGACCGCGCGCAGCTGGGGGAACAGGTTCTCCTCCTCGTCGGCGATGTGCGCGCGCACCTCGGCCATCAGCTCGCCGACGATCCGGTCGAACTCCGGGTCGTCGGCCTCGCAGGACTCCAGGTCCTTCATGAGCTGCTCGGCCTTCGCGTGGTCCTCGATTTCCCGGTCGGCGAGGGTGTTGCCGTTCGCCAGGTGCTCCCGCACGGCGGGATACAGGTACTCCTCCTCGGCGACCGAGTGCCGGACCAGCTCGATGGTGGCCTGGTCGGCATGGACCTTGCGGTCCTTGTCGCCCGGGGGCAGTGCCTCGATGCGACCGAAGAACTCCTCGACCTCGCGGTGATCGGTGACCAGCTCGTCGATCACGTTTCCGCCGTGCCCCATGCTCTCCACCTCCGACTGGATCGGGCGACTCCGGAGGGAAGCCGCCGCGGCCCCCGAGTGCCCCGGCCGCCCGAGGGGTAACGCGGTCGGGCGGCCCGGGTTCGATCATGCGTGGCGGCTCATCCGTGCAGGCCGCGCAGGCCGACGACGAGATCGCGGGGCAGACCGTGGGTGTCGTGGAGGTAGCGGTAGTCCTCTTCCGTCAGCTGCCCTCGGAACTGAGGGCGGGAGAGGACGCGGTGGCCCCGGTCGAGGAGCTTGCCGAAGCGGCGCTCTTCCTCCAGCAGGACGCCGAGCACGGGGTCGGTGCCGCCCGGCAGCCGGAAGTGGTCCAGGGTGTGCTCGACGAGCTCCCGTGGCAGGTCGGACAGGGTACGGCCGCGGTCCTGCTGCCAGAGGGTGGTCAGGAGGCGGCGGACGAGGCGGCGCAGGACGTAGCCGCGCCCGGTGGGGGAGGGCCGTACGCCGTCACCGATGACGACGACACCGGAGCGCAGATGGTCGCAGACCAGGCGGAACGAGGGCTCGTCCAGGTCCCACAGCCGCGGGAGCAGCCGTGTCCAGGGTTCGAACAGATCCGTCTCGTAGACCGAGCTGCGCCCCTGGAGGACGGTCAGCAGGCGTTCCAGCCCCATGCCCGTGTCGATGTTCCGCTGCGACAGGGGCGTGAGACTGCCGTCCTCGTGGCGGCGGTAGCGCATGCCGACGTGGTTCCAGACCTCCACCCAGCGCGGGTCGGTGGTGGGGCTGCCCTCCGGCGAGGTGTCGCCGGTCCAGACGAAGATCTCCGAGTCGGGGCCGCACGGGCCGACGGGGCCGTTGGACCACCAGTTGTCCTCCACGGTCGGCTCGACGGGGACGTCCAACTCCTCCCAGGTGCGCAGGGATTCGGTGTCCGGGCCGACCTGGTCGTCGCCGCCGAAGACGGTGACGTACAGGTGCCGCTGCGGGATGCCGAAGCCGTCGCGGAGCAGTTCGTGGCCCCAGCGCAGGCTTTGCGAGTGGCCGTAGTCGCCGAGCGACCACGAGCCGAGCATCTCGAACACCGTCAGATGGGTGCGGTCGCCGACCTCCTCCAGGTCGGTGGTGCGCAGACAGCGCTGGACGTTCACCAGCCGCCGCCCCTGGGGATGCGGGCGGCCCTCCAGATACGGGGTGAGCGGGTGCATGCCGGACGTGGTGAACAGCACCGGGTCCGAGGGCGGCGGGAGCAGGGTGCTGCCGGTGATCAGGTGGTGGCCGCGCTCGACGTAGAAGTCGGTGAAGGTGCGCAGGGTGCGGTCGGTGTTCATGACGGTCTTCCTTCAAGTGCGGGGCACCGGAAAGGACCGTGCAAACAGCGAGGGGCGTACGCGCACTGCACCGGCGGTCCGTTTCCGGCCGCCGGGGAGAGGTGACGTGAGGTCAGGCGGTGGCAGCCGGGGAGCTGGTCGCTCGCGCGGCTGCGGTGTGGGTGTGCTGGGTGACCTCCATGGGTCAACGGTAACGATCGGCGCCCGGGACGTCTTCCGGATTTCCCGGCGTGATGAGCCCCGACTCGTAGGCGAGGACGACCGCCTGGACACGGTCGCGCAGCTCCAGCTTCGACAGGATGCGGCCGATGTGGGTCTTCACCGTGGTCGGGCTGAGGAACAGGCGCTCCGCCAGCTCGGCGTTGCTCAGGCCCGTCGCGAGCAGCCGCAGCACCTCCACTTCGCGCGGGGTCAGCGCGGAGAGGTCGCGGTGCGGGGAGGCGGTCGGGCGCGGCTCCTCGCGCTGGGCGAAGCGCTCGATCAGCCGACGGGTGATCGCCGGCGCGAGCAGGGCGTCGCCGGACTGCACGAGACGTACGGCGGCGACCAGGTGCTCGGGGGTGACGTCCTTGAGCAGGAAGCCGGAGGCGCCCGCGGTGAGCGCCGCGTACACGTAGTGGTCGAGGTCGTACGTGGTCAGGATGATGACGCGGGTGCCCTCGGCCGTGTCGTCGGCGAGGATGCGCCGGGTGGCCTCGATGCCGTCCATGCCGGGCATCCGGATGTCCATCAGCACCACGTCGGGGCGGGTGCGCCGGACCGCGGCGACCGCCTCGGCGCCGTCGGCGGCCTCCGCGGTCACCTCGATGCCGTCCGCGGCGAGGATCATCCCGAAGCCGGTCCGGACGAGGGCCTGGTCGTCGGCGATGACGGCGCGCAGCGCGGGCCCGCTCACGCGGTCCGCCACGGGACGAGGGCTCTGACGCGGTAGCCGCCCGCGAGCGTCGGACCGGCGGTCACCTCACCGCCGTAGACGGCGAGTCGCTCGCGCAGCCCGATCAGACCGCGGCCGTTGCCGTCCGGCGGTGCGGCATCGCGGACGGCGCCGGTGTCGACGACCTCGATCTCCAGCCGGTCGTCGCCGTAGCCGATCGTGACGGACGCCTCGGCGCCCGGCGCGTGCTTGATCGTGTTGGTCAGCGCCTCCTGCACCACGCGGTACGCCGTCAAGTCGACGCCGGGCGGCAGGGGTTCGGGCGGCAGCGACACCGCGATGCCGACCGGCGTACCGGCGGCCCGCACGCGGACGATGAGCGCGTCGAGCTGCGCGAGCCCCGGCTGGGGCTCCAGTGCCTCGGGCTGGTCCGGGTCCGGGGCCGCCAACAGCCCCATGACGTGCCGTAGTTCGGACATCGCCGCCCGGCCGCCCGCCTCCACCGCCAGCAACGCCTCCTTCGACCGCTCCGGTGCCGCGTCCATCACCTTGCGGGCCGCGCCCGCCTGGATGACCATCACGCTCACATTGTGGGTCACGACGTCGTGCAACTCGGCGGCTATCCGGGCGCGTTCCTCCTCGACCGCCCGGCGCATCGCCTCCTCCTGCTCGCGCTCCAGGCGGGCGAACCGCTCCCGGCCCGCCGCCAGCTGCCGCTGCCACACCCGGGCGAGCCCGGCCAGCACCCCGGCGATCAGCAGGACCACCGCGGGGCTCGACCACCCCGGCAGCACCGGCTCGGTGTCCCGGAACGCCAGCCCGGCGAGCACGGCCGCCACGAACAGCCCGGCCAGCGCCCCCACCCGGTGCCTGCTGTACATGACGGCGCTGTACGCCCCGACCACGCAGGTCAGCACGTTGATCCAGGAGGCGTCGTCGCCGATGGCCAGCGTCGCGCCCATCACCACGGCGAACACCACGAACGGATAGCGCCGCCGGACCGCCAGCGGCAGTGCGGAGAGCACGACCAGGACCAGGGGCGGGGTGACCGGCCGCTCCTCCACCCCCCACCGTCCCGGCGCGGGCGGCCGGGGCGGGGTCGGTCCACCGAGGTCGACCGGGGTGACGTTCATCGGCCCGTCGCCCGGATAGCGCGCCGCGACGAACAGCGCGACGGCGGTCAGCAGCACCGCCAGCACCGCGTCCGCCCACACGGCCCGCCGGGACAACGGCTCACGCCTCGGCTCAGGGCGCAGCGTGTCCCGCAACTGCCGCCGCCACCCGCGCCGGTCCTCCGTCTCCATCCGCACATTGTGCGGTCCCCCGACCGGGGACGCGTCCGCCTGTCGGACCGGCGAACCGTCCCCGAGGCGTACGCCGCAGGGATGACCCCAGGACCGGATCGTCCGCGCGAAGGGGCGCAAGTCGGTGCCCCGGCCGACGCGCCGCGCCCGCGCCCGCCCCTACTTTCGCTGGGCCGGTGCACAGCAAGAGCCCACTCCACTCACAAGGACGGACGACTCCCATGACTCAAGTGATCGAACTGTCGGGCGTGGCCAAGCGCTACGACAGTTCCGGCGCGCCCGCGCTCGGACCGATCGACCTCGGTGTCGCCCAGGGCGAGGCCCTCGCCGTCACCGGCCCCTCCGGCAGCGGCAAGTCCACGCTGCTGAACCTCGTCGCGGGCCTGGACAAGCCGACCAGCGGCACGGTGACCGTCGCCGGTGAGCGCGTCGACCGGCTGAGCGAGCACGCGTCGGCACGGTTCCGCCGTGAACGGATCGGCATGGTCTTCCAGTTCTTCAACCTGCTCGACGACCTCACCGTCGCCGACAACATCCAGCTCCCCGCCCAACTGACCGGCACCGCACGCCGCAAGGCCGCCGCCCGGGCCGGCGAGCTCATGGAGCTGCTGGGCATCCAGAAGCACGCCCGCGCCTACCCGGGCCGGTTGTCCGGCGGTGAGCGGCAACGGGTAGCGGTGGCAAGGGCGTTGGTGAACCGGCCCGCGCTGCTCCTCGCCGACGAACCGACCGGCGCCCTCGACAGCGCCTCGGGCCACGACGTACGGGAACTGCTGGTGGACCTGCACCGGGGCGGCCAGACCATCGTGCTGGTCACCCACGACCCGTCCCTCGCCGAGGCGGTGGCGAGCCGCACGATCCACCTGGTCGACGGTCACCTCGCTCTCGACACCCAGGCGGGGGCGGCCCGATGAGTGCGCTCAGTCGTGTCGTGCGGTCCGGGGTGGGGCGGCGGCGGGTGCAGACCGTTGTCATCGCCCTCGCGACCCTCATGGCCGTGGCCTCGGCCGTGGTCGCCGGATCGCTCATGGTCGCCTCCAACGCGCCCTTCGACCACGCCTTCGCCGCGCAGAACGGGGCGCACCTCGTCGCGCAGTTCGACCCGGCCAAGGTGAGTCCGGACCGACTCAAGGCCACCGGACGGCTCGACGGGGTCACGGGCAGCGCGGGCCCCTACCCCGTCACGACCATCCGGCCGGTGGACGAGGGGGGTGGCCACCTGCCGCCCGTGACGCTGGTAGGACGGTCCGAGCCGCACGCCGAGGTCGACCGGCTCGACTTGAAGTCGGGACGGTGGCCGACGAAGGCCGGCGAGGTCGTCCTGTCCAGCGAGTTCGAGGGCCCCGCCCTCCGGCTCGGTGCCACGCTCCACACCGCGGACGCCGCGGACAGCACGGCCCTCACGGTCGTCGGCTTCGCCCACTCGGTCGGCGAGACCGCCGACGCCTGGGCAACCCCCGCACAGGTCACCGCGCTCGCCTCCGACGACACCCGCGTCACCCGTCAGATGCTCTACCGCTTCGACTCCGCGGACACCAAGGCGCAGCTCGCCGCCGACCGCCGCGGGCTCACCGCCGCCCTGCCCTCCGGCGCGCTCATGGGCACCGAGTCCTGGCTGGACACCAAGCGCGCCGCCGACCAGAGCGCGGCGCCCACCATCCCCTTCCTCATGGCGTTCGGCGTCCTCGGCATCGTCATGTCGGTCATCATCGTCGGCAGCGTCATCAGCGGCGCCGTCGGCACCAGCCTGCGCAGGATCGGCATCCTCAAGGCCCTCGGCTTCACCCCGCGCGAGGTGGTCCGCGCCTACGTCGCCCAGGCGCTGGTCCCCGCCGGAGCCGGGATCGCGCTGGGCGTCGTACTCGGAAACCTGATGGCCATGCCGCTCCTGGAGGACACCGAGACGGTCTACGGCAGCGCGTCGCTGTCGGTGGCCTGGTGGGTGGACGTCCTGGTGGCCGGAGCCGCGCTGCTCGTCGTCGCGGTCGCCGCGCTGGTGCCCGCGCTGCGGGCCGGACAGCTGCCGACCGTGGAGGCCATCGCGGTCGGCCGGGCGCCACGCACCGGGCGGGGGCAGTGGGCCCACCGGGCGGCGGGACGGCTGCCGTTGCCGCGCGCGGTGACGTACGGCCTCGCCGGTCCCTTCGCGCACCCGGTGCGCACCCTCGCGATGCTGCTCGCGGTGGCCTTCGGTACCGTCGCGGCGACTTTCGCGCTCGGGCTGACCGCGTCCCTCAACGCGGTCGGTTCGGCGCAGGACCCGGAGGACCGCGCCCCGGTCACCGTCTTCACCGGCCAGCCCCGCTCGGGACCCGGCGGCGGCGAGACCGCCACGGCCGATCCCACGCGGGTGGCCGCGGCCATCGAGCAGCAGTCCGGCACCGACACCTCCTACGAAAGGACCCAGACGGACGGCACCGCGCTCGGCGTCCCGGGTGCCGTGCAGGCGGTGCTCTACGACGGCGACCTGCGCGCCGCCGCCTACGAGATGATCTCCGGGCACTGGATCACCGGGCCCGGCCAGGTCGTGGTCTCCACCCACTTCCTCAACACCACCGAGACCGAGGTCGGCGACCCGCTGCGGGTGACGGTCGGCGAGCAGACGCGGACCCTGACGATCGTCGGCGAGGCCTTCGACACCTCCGACGACGGACTCCGCTTCCACGCGAGCCTCGCCGACTTCCCCACCGTCGAGCCGCAGATGTTCCTCGTCGACCTCAAGTCGGGCGTCCAGGCCACCCAGTACGCCATGAAGCTCGACCGGACGGTGAGCGCGCTCGGCGGTCAGGCCATCGCCAACTCCCCCTCACGGCAGGACAACCTGATCCTCGTCCTCGACGCGATGGCGGCGCTGCTCACCCTGATGCTGGTCTCCGTCGCCGGCCTCGGCGTGCTCAACTCCGTCGTCCTCGACACCCGGGAGCGCGTCCACGACCTGGGCGTGTGCAAGGCGCTCGGCATGTCGCCGCGGCAGACGGTGAGCCTCGTGCTGGCCTCGGTGGCCGGGATCGGCGTGGTCGGCGGGCTGATCGGGGTGCCTGTCGGGTTCGCGCTGCACGGTTACGTCCTGCCGAAGATGGCGGAGACCGCCGACACCGGCCTGCCGAAGGCGGTCCTCGACGTGTACGACACCCCGGAACTGCTCCTGCTCGGCTGCGCCGGCCTCCTCATCGCCGCGCTCGGCGCGCTGCTCCCGGCGAGCTGGGCGGCGCGGACCCGCACCGCGACGGCACTGCGCACGGAGTAGCCGAACACCCCGCTCATCAGCACATTTTCATTACGACACCTCCACAATCACGGTCCCCCGGGCGATGATTGATCGCGCAACAGAACCATCCCTGGGGGGACCATGAGTTACGACAACACGCAGCCGCCCATGCCCGGCTACAACCCGCCGCCCGGGCCCGGCTATTACCCGCCGCAGCCGCCGCAAGCGCCGCAGTCGCCGAAGAAGACCACCACGGTCCTCATCGCCGCCGGCGCGGCGGTGGTCGCGGCCGTCCTCGCCGCCGTCGTCACCGCGAGCGTGACCGGTGACGGCAAGGCCGAGGCGGCGCCGACCGTCACCGTCACCAAGACGGCACCGGCCGAGGGCGGCGACAGTGCCGCCGACGACTCCGCCACCGACGCGGCGGACTCCGACGCCCCGGCCGAGGACTCCGGCGACGACTCCTACGGCTTCGACGACACGATCGCGTACGACAACGACGTCGAGATCAGCCTGACCAAGATCACTCGGGCGGTCTCCAGCGAGTACGCGTCCCCGGAGAAGACTCCGTACGCCAAGTTCACCATCAAGATCGTGAACAAGTCGGACAAGAAGATCGACGCCTCGATGATGACGGTGAACTGCGCCTACGGCGACGAGGGCAAGGAAGGGGAGTCCATCTACGACGACGGACTCGACGGTCTGCCCGACACCAACATCCTGGCCGGCCGGTCCCTCTCCGTGCCGTGGGGCTGCGAGCTGCCCAAGGGCGAGTCCTTCCTCCAGATCGAGGTGGCGCCGGACTACGAGTCGGAGACCGCGATCTTCACCGGCAAGGTGAAGTAGCCCGCGCGGCGGCCACCGCGTTTGCGCCGGGTGCCCGGCCGACGGCAGGGTGCGGGGTGTGCCTACCTTGCTGATCGTGCATCACACCCCCTCGCCCAACTGCCAGGCGCTGCTGGAAGCCGTCGTCTCCGGGGCCACGGACCCGGAGATCGAGAACGTCCAGGTCGTGCGGCGGGCCGCGCTCGCGGCCACCGCCTCCGACGTGCTCGCCGCCGACGGCTTCCTGCTGGGCACACCGGCGAACCTCGGCTACATGTCCGGGGCCCTCAAGCACTTCTTCGACCAGGTCTACTACCCGTGCCTGGACGAGACGCGAGGGCGGCCGTTCGGCTACTGGGTGCATGGTGGCAGCGACGTGACCGGCGCGGTACGCGGCATCGAGGCCGTCACCACGGGCCTCGGCTGGCGCCACGCGGCGGACGCCGTGACGGTGACCGGAACACCGGACAAGCCCGACGTGCAGGCCTGCTGGGAACTGGGCGCGACACTCGCGGCCGGGCTGATGGAGTGACGGCTACCGGGCCGTGCGTCAGCGTTCCGTCGTCCAGGGCCGGAGCTTGTCCGGGTTGAGCAACGCCCAGATGCGCGCGGCAACGGGCCGGCCGGCGTAGAAGCGGGCGATCGAGCAGGCCGACGAGAGCGTCGATGTCCTGCGCCTCCCAGGCCTGTCCGAAAGCCCTGACGACGTCGGCGTGCCGGGCGGCCGGTGCGGCGGGGCCGCGTCTCGTGCCCCCGGCGGCGGGCGACGGACGCCAAGTGACGGCAGGCGACCGGCGTACGTTCCAGTCGGGAAACCCCTACGGCGCCTCCCACGTGGCCGGCGACGGTCCGCCCGGAGAGGTCTCCCCGCAGGCGGCCCGCCATCAGGCGCGCCGCGTGGTCGACACGGCGGCCGCCCTCAAGGCCGGTCGAGCCGCCTGACCGGCGTTCCACGCCGGGATGACATGCTGGCCGTATGGGCGATCACGCGCGGCATGAGTCCGTACGGCACAGCTACGACACCGTGGCCGAGGAGTACACGACCCGGCTCCATGCCGAGCTCGAAGGCAAGCCCCTGGACCGGGCGTTGCTGACCGCGCTCCTCGAACAGACCGAACCGGGGGCGGTGATCGGTGACTTGGGCTGCGGCCCCGGGCATGTGGCGGCCTGGCTGGCCGGGAAGGGCGCCCGGACGGTCGGGATCGACCTGTCCGCGGGCATGGTCGAGGCGGGTCGCGGCCGCTTCCCGGAGGTCGAGTTCCGCCAGGGCGACCTGCTGGAACTCCCGGCGAAGGACGGCGAGTTCGGCTCCCTGATCGCCCTCTACACCGTCATCCACCTCGAACCCGGCGAACTGCGGAGCGCGTTCGAGGAGATGGTGCGGGTCCTGCGCCCACAGGGCCTGCTCCTGCTCTCCTTCCACGTCGGCGAGGAGGTCCGGCACCTGGACGAATGGTGGGGCCACTCCGTCGACGTCGACTTCCGTTTCCTCGACCCCGCGCACCTCACGGACCTTCTCGCATCGGTCGGCTTCACGGTGGAGATGCAGCTGGAGCGCACGCACTACGCCCACGAGGCGGAGACTCGCCGCGCCTACCTGCTGGCCCGCCGCACCTGACACGTCACGACCGGCTGGTAGAACCCCGTCGCCTCCGGCGCGTGCCACAGGACGTCGGCGTAGCCCGCCTCGGCGAGCAGCCGGGTCAGCTGCGGCCGCGGCAGCGCCCAGGAGGTGGCGGTACGCCGCCGGACCGTCCAGCCGTCCCCGGCGGGGATCAGCTGGAAGTGCTCCAGGTCGTAGCGTTCGCCGTCCTCGTGCCAGTGCCAGAGCTGAAAGGTGACCACCCGGCCTTCCGGCGTCTCCGTGACCTGCGGAGGTGTCGCGGTGGGCCGGGTCCGGCGGAGTTCGTCGTAGTCCCGGACCGTGAGCACCAGCACCCCGCCGTCCCGCAGCACCCGTCGCATCTCGCCCAGGGCCGCCGCGACGTCCTGCGCGGAGAGCAGGTGAGCGAGCGAGTTGTCGGCGCTGACGACGACGTCGAAGACGGACGGCGCGAACGGCAGCCGGCGCATGTCGGCGGCGGCCGCCGGCAGGCCGATGCCCCGGGCCGCCGCCTCGGCCGTGGCGCGCGCTGCCGCGCGGGGACTGAGGTCGCTGCCGACGACGTCGTACCCGGCCCGGGCCAGCCCGATCGCCTGGGTGCCGATCCCGCAGGAGCAGTCCAGGACGCGGTGCGGGCCCGCGCCCAGACGCTGCCGGACGAGGGTGTCGAGGGCGGCGGCCTGGCGGGCCGTGCTCGCGTCCCAGTCCGCGAACATCAGGTGGTAGTCGGAGGCCAGGTCGTCGTAGAAGTCCCGGGTCGAGGGCATCCGCGCACCTTCCGCCGCCGTGCTCAGGTCAGAACCGCTTCCCAAGTGTCGACGGCGTAGTGGAGCTTCATCCCGTTACGTCCGTACAGCTCGGGCGCCCCGGTCGCGTTGGCCGTGTCCACCCCCAGCCCCACGGTGTCCCGCCCCCGCGCGGCGAACGCGGCGAACACCTGCCGCAGCAGCAGCCCGCCCAGCCCCCGCCCCCGGGCTTCCCTGAGCACCCCCACGCTGCGGATCCACCCCATGGCCGGGCGGTCGTCCCGCGCGATCAGGAACCCGGCGTCGCCCAACTCCTCGGTGGCGAGGAGCCACACCAGCGACCAGTCCAGGCGCTCGGCGTCGATGTCGTGCAGCCACTGCTCATAGGCGCGCGGCTGGAAGTCGAAGTGCTCCGCGAAGGTGGACTGGTAGAGCAGATGGGCGCGTTGCCGGTCCGCCTCGGTGGCGCAGAGACGGATGCGTACGCCCTCGGGCAGCTCCGGGGTGTGATCCACGGCCTGGTCGAGCCGGCGTTCCAGCACGTGGTAGCGGCGTACGACGTACCAGCCCCGTGCCTCGATCAGTGAAGTGTCCAGGGTCGGCCGGGTGTTGAGGTGCAGATGGACGACGGCCTTGGCGGCGCCGTTCGCCCGGGCCCGCTCGACGGCCCTGATCTGGAGGGCGTCCAGGATCTGTTCGCCGGCTTCCTGATCGTCGGGCAGGACGTAGTGGTCGACGTCGATCCGCTCGTTACCGGAGTCGTCCCACAGCAGCCCGTACGCCACCAGCCGCTCCCCGTCGAAGGCCAGCCAGGAGTCGCGCTCCAGATCGACCTCCGGATGCCTGAGATCGGCCTCGACCTCGGGGAGGTCGGTCTCGCGCCGGCCGATCTCGATCTCGTCGACGGCATTGAGCAGCTCGGTGATCGCGGGCGCGTCGCCGAGCCGCGCGGAGCGCAGGAGGTAAGGCATGAGGGCCAGGGTCCAGGGGGAGGCGGGCGGCCGCAACGGGTTTTCGGCGTCACCCGCGGCGCGGTTTGCCCGGACGCGGGACACCGTGCAAGCCTCGTACGGCATCTCTCCGGAAGGACCCCTCGTGACCCTCGGCATGGTGCTGGGCGACGTCTCCTCGCGCGCTTCGACGCGGGAGCCGTAACTCTTCCTGCCCGCATCCCGAGCCCGTGCCGCGGCACGGGCCGCCGGTGCTGCTCCTCGTCGAAGTGCTCTTCGTGCCCTTGCACGTTCGATCACGAGGAGTACCTCCGTGTCCACGATCCACTGGACCGAAGACCGCACCGCCCGATCCGCCCGCTGGCACTCCGAGAGCGCCGCGCCCCCGCCGCGCCGGGTCGTCGTCGCCGACGACCGGACGACAGCGGCCACCGCCCACCGACTCGCCCGCGAGGGAACGGCGTTGCTGTGGCGGGGCGACTTCCACAACGCACGCCAACTGCTCAACGCGATGCGCCGCCGCGCCGACCGGCGACCGCTTCGTCAGGGGAACACCCCGGCGGAGACCTTCCACCTCCACCGCCAGGCCCGCGGCCACCGGGCCCGCCTGCTGGGCAGGTTGATCGTGCTGCTGGAGGACGACCACACCCTGGCCCTGCGCCGGGCGCCCGACGTGCGCCAGGCGTGCGTCGAGGCGTACGGGGCGCCGGCCGGTCGTACGGCGGTCGCCCTGACGGAACTGCTGGGCGTCCTCGGCGCGCGGCAGTGGCGGGAGAGGGGCGTCGACGTACCGGCCCTCGGCGGCCGCATCCACCCGCACTACGGCGTGTTCTCCCCGGTCAGGGGCGAGTACGTCGACCTCGTCGCGCGAGCGCCTCTGCCCGCCTCGCCGTCCAGCCGAACCGCCTTCGACCTCGGCACGGGGACCGGTGTGCTCGCCGCCGTCCTGGCCCGGCGCGGTGTCGGCCAGGTCGTGGCCACCGACATCGCTCCGCGCGCCCTGGCCTGCGCCCGTGACACCGTGCGGCGGTTGGGGCTCGGCGGACGGGTGGAGGTGGTGGGACCGGCCCTGTTCCCCGAAGGCCGCGCCGACCTCGTCGTGTGCAACCCGCCCTGGCTCCCGGCCCGGCCGACGTCCGCGGTCGAGCAGGGGGTGTACGACCCGGACGGCGAGATGCTCCGCGGCTTTCTGGACGGCCTGGCGGGCCGTCTCGTCCCGGGCGGCGAGGGATGGCTGATCCTCTCCGACCTCGCCGAACACCTCGGGTTGCGCAGCCGCCGTGATCTGCTGACCGGCATCGAGGCGGCGGGGCTTCGTGTGGTGGACCGGCTCGACACCCGGCCCCGGCATCCCCGGGCGAGGGACACCACGGACCCGCTCCACGCCGCCCGAGCCGCGGAGATCACCTCGCTGTGGCGCCTGGCCCCGCGATGAGCTCAGAGCCTGTGTCATATCCGTGTCGGGCGACCGGAGGACACAGGCTCTCAGCCCACCCGGCCGCCCACGCCCGAGCGCCCCTCGGGCACTGCTGTCAGGCTCACCGCCACCTCCTCGCGCACCGGCTCACCCAGCACGTCGACCACCGCGTCCGTGATCGCGGCGATCAACCGGGCCGGCGCGTCCGGCACGTCCGGGAGCCGGTAGGCCGGCTCGCGCAGGCTCAGCCTGATGTCCGGGGCGGCCCGCTCGCTCGGCACGCCGCCGACGCCCCGCCGGTGGCGCGGGATGCCGATGAGGTCCACGGCGACCATGCGGCGGAACGGCTCGCCGTAGACCGCGCCGACCGCGTCCGCGAGCCCTCGGATCAGGCCCTCCTCGGTCTTGCCGTCGAGCACGCTCTCGCTGATGTGCACGGTGAAGTGAGGCATGGTGGAATCTCCGTTCGGGCCGGTTCTCGGGCGTGACGTTCTTGGGCGTGACGTTTTTCCGGTTTGATGTGAGTGGGTGTGATGCCTTTGAAAGCAAAGCATCTTTGACATCAAAGGTAAATGGCGAGGGGTGCGTGATGGCCGGATCCGTGCGGCGCGAGGCCGAGACGGATGGCGTGGACACCGCGGTGCGTGAGCTGCTGCTGCTCATGCCGCGCATGGTCGGCCGGGTGAAGCGCATCCCCGTGCCCGAGGCGCTGGAGTCGCTGTCGCTGGCGCCCCGCCATCTCTCCTTGCTGGCCTGCCTGTTGTTCGACGGTCCCTTGACCGTGAACGACCTCGCCGCCCGTCTGGAGGTGGCGCCCACCACGGTCAGCCTGATGGTCGGCGACCTGAGCGGCAAGGGCGTCCTCGACCGCCGCGAGGACCCCGCCGACCGGCGCCGTCGCATCGTGGCCATCGCCCCGGACCAGCACGAGGCCATCGCCGCCTGGCTCGCCCCCGGCGCCGAGGCCTGGCGTCGCGTGCTCACCCCGCTGGAGCCGGAGCAGCGCCGCCTCTTCGTCGACACCCTGCTCGCCTACGAGGCGGCGGTCGCCGAGGAACGTGAACGCTGAGGCGCCTGCGCGGCGGCGACGGTCGTCGGCGTGTCGGGCGCAAATCACCCTGTAACGTCGCGAATCCAGGCCCGCTCGCGCTCGGGGGAATCCCATGGACTACTACGACCTCGGCACCCACACCCGCACGGTGACCACTTCGTCGCCCGAGGCCCAACTGTGGTTCGACCGAGGGCTGGTGTGGACGTACGGCTTCCATCACGAGGAAGCGGTCGCGTGCTTCCAAGCCGCAGCAGAGGCCGATCCCGACTGCGCCATGGCCTACTGGGGCATCGCGTACGCACTCGGCCCCAACTACAACAAGCCCTGGGAGTTCTTCGACGGCGACGACCTCACCCGCACCGTCGAGCGCACCCACGCCGCCGTCGAACGGGCCCACGAGAAGGCCGGGGTCGCCGCCACCCCCGTGGAGCGGGCCCTGATCGAGGCCCTGCGCGCCCGCTATCCGCAGGCGAAGCCGGTGGCGGACTGCTCGGTGTGGAACGAGCCGTACGCCGACAGCATGCGCGCCGTCCATCAACTCGCCCCCGGCGACCCCGACATCGCCACGCTCTACGCCGACGCCCTGATGAACCTCACCCCTTGGCAGCTGTGGAACCTCAGGACCGGTCAACCGGCGGAAGGCGCCCGCACCTTGGAGGCCAAGGCGGTCCTCGACCGGGTGCTCGCCTCGGGCACCGGAGCGCGGCACCCCGGCGTGCTGCACCTGTACATCCACCTCATGGAGATGTCCCCGACACCCGAGCAGGCCCTGCCCGTCGCCGACCGGCTGCGCGGCCTGGTCCCCGACGCCGGGCACCTCCAGCACATGCCGTCCCACCTGGACGTCCTGTGCGGCGACTACCGCCGGGTCGTGTCCGACAACAGCGCCGCCATCAGCGCCGACGAGAAGTACCACGCCCGGGCCGGCGCGATGAACTTCTACACCCTCTACCGGTCGCACAACTACCACTTCAAGATCTACGGCGCGATGTTCCTCGGCCAGTCCCGCATCGCCCTGGAGACCGCCGCCGAGCTGGAGGCGTCGATCCCGGAGGACCTGCTGCGCGTACCGAGCCCGCCCATGGCCGACTGGCTGGAGGCCTTCCTCGCCATGCGGGTCCACGCGCTGATCCGCTTCGGCCGCTGGACCGACATCCTCCAACTGCCGCTGCCCGCCGACCCGGAGCTGTACAGCGTGACGACGGCCATGCTCCGCTACGCCCGCGGAGTCGCCCTGTCCGCCCTCGGCCGCGTCCCCGAGGCCGAGGCCGAACGCGTCCTGTTCCACGAGGCGGTGGCCCGGGTCCAGGAGACCCGCATGCTGTTCAACAACACCTGCGCCGACATCCTTGCCGTCGCCTCCGCGATGCTCGACGGTGAACTCGCCTACCGCAAGGGCGACTTCGACGCCGCCTTCGCCGCGCTGGAGCGGTCGATCGCACTCGACGACAACCTGCCCTACGACGAGCCGTGGGGGTGGATGCAGCCCACCCGGCATGCGTACGGCGCCCTGCTCCTGGAACAGGGCCGGGTCGCGGAGGCGGAGGCGGTCTACCGCGCCGACCTCGGTCTCGACGACACCCTGCCCCGCGCGGTCCAGCACCCCGGCAACGTCTGGGCGCTGCACGGCTTCCACGAGTGCCTGGTCCGGCTCGGCAAGACGGGGGAGGCGCGGATCGTCGCCCAGCAGCTGAAGCTCGCGGTCGCGCTGGCGGACGTACCGATCGAGGCGTCGTGCTTCTGCCGGCTCGACGCGGTGTCGGGGGACGGGGGAGGGGGTGGGTGCTGCGGGTGAGGCGGCGCGGTTCCTCCGTCAACGTGACCGCAGAAGCGGGTCTTTGCTCATTCTATTGACGTGTACCTGGCGCGTCGCTTTCATGGGAGCGCTCCCATAATCGATCCCGCCATGCTCCCCTCCCATGCCTGAGTTTCTTGGCGCTCACTCCCAGGAGTCGCAGTGAGAAGAACAAGAAGCACGACGAGAAAGAGCACGTCAGGGAAGACCCTGTGCGCCCGCCTCGCGGCAGCCCTCCTCGGGCTCGTCCTCCTGGGCGCCCTCTGGCCGGCCGCCGCGTACGCCCAGGCCGAGCCGCCGGACACCCGGGCCACCGGGCTCCACATCGGCAACGGCCGGCTGCTCGAAGGCAACGGCAACGACTTCGTGATGCGCGGCGTCAACCACGCCCACACCTGGTACCCGAACGAGACGCAGTCACTGTCCGACATCAAGGCCCTCGGCGCCAACGCCGTCCGTGTCGTCCTCGCCGACGGGCACCGCTGGACCGCCAACAGCGCGGCGGACGTTGGCAACGTTGTCAGTCAGTGCAAGGCCAACCGGCTCATCTGCGTCCTGGAGGTGCACGACACCACCGGGTACGGCGAGGACACCGCGGCCGGCACCCTCGACCAGGCCGCCGACTACTGGATCGGCCTCAAGGACGTCCTGGCCGGCCAGGAGAACTACATCATCATCAACATCGGCAACGAGCCCTGGGGCAACACCGACCCCGAGGGCTGGACCGCCCCGACCATCGCCGCGGTCAAGAAGCTGCGCAACGCCGGCTTCGCGCACACGATCATGGTGGACGCGCCCAACTGGGGCCAGGACTGGCAGGGCGTCATGCGCGCCAACGCCCAGAGCGTCTACGACGCCGACACCACCGGCAACCTGATCTTCTCGATCCACATGTACAGCGTCTTCGACACCGCGGCCGAGATCACTGACTATCTCAACGCCTTCGTCGACGCCGAACTCCCCCTCCTCATCGGCGAGTTCGGCGGCCCCGCCGACCAGTGGGGCGACCCGGACGAGGACACCATGATGGCCACCGCCGAGCGGCTCCACCTCGGCTATCTGGCCTGGTCCTGGAGCGGCAACACCGACCCGATCCTCGACCTCGCCATCGACTTCGACCCCAACAAGCTCAGCTCGTGGGGCCGGCGCATCTTCAACGGCACCAACGGCATCGCCCAGACCGCCAAGGAAGCCACCGTCTACGGCGGAGGCGGGTCCGGCGACACCCAGGCGCCCACGACCCCCGGCACCCCGAGCGCCTCGGCGGTGACGGCCACCTCCGCGGCCCTCACCTGGACCGCGTCCACCGACAACGTCGGCGTCGCCGGTTACGACGTCGTCCGGATCAGCGGCGGCACCGAGACGAAGGTCGCCGCCTCCACCACCAACTCGGTGACTCTGACCGGGCTTTCGGCCGAGACGGCGTACACCTTCGCCGTCTACGCCCGGGACGCGGCGGGCAACCGCTCGGCCCGCTCGGCGACGGTGAACGTCACGACCGGCAAGGCTCCGGTGCTCAACTGCTCGGTCGGCTACCGGGTCGTGGGAGAGTGGCCGGGCGGCTTCCAGGGTGAGATCACCATCCGCAACACCGGGACCACCGCCATCAACGGCTGGACGCTCGGCTTCTCCTTCGCCAACGGCCAGACGATCTCCACCATGTGGGGCGGCACCCCGGCCCAGAGCGGTGCGAACGTCAGCGTCACCCCCGCGTCCTACACCTCCACCATCGCCGCCGCCGGTGCCGTCACCGTCGGCTTCATCGGCGCCAAGAGCACGGCCAACGCGGCGCCGACCGCCTTCACGCTGAACGGCGTTACCTGCGTGACCAGTTGATGCCTGCGCCCGGCTGAGGGGCGGGTCCCGAGGCTGACCGGCGGTGTCTTCACGCGCCGGTCAGCCACGGCCTGGCTGTCAGAGGTCGAACTCGTGCGGCGGCAGGTCCAGAGCGAAGCAGGCCTCGCGGACTACGGCCTGCTCGGTCTTGTCGAAGTCGCCGTCGGCGCCGCCGATGACGATGCCGATCTGGATCACGGCACGCGCCTCGGCCGGCTTCTTCTTGGCCTTCCCGATCTCCTGGAGCACGCTGACCTTGCCGAAGGCGAAGTCGGCGGTGAGCTTGTTCAGGTTCTCGTCGAAACGTCGCTGGAGGTCCATGGCGTCGAAGTTCTGAAGAACCTCGTTGGTGGCGATCAGCTGGGCGACGCGCTGGCGCTCGGAGGGATCCACCGTGCCGTCGGCGGCGGCCACCAGCGCGCACATCGCCATGCTGGCATCACGGAACGCCCCGCTCTTGAGGTCGTTCTTCTTCGCCACGAGCTGGGTCTGCATCGTCGACGCGGACTCCTTGATGCGGTCCCACAGAGCCATCGGTACTCCCAAAGGTGTGTCGGGGCCCGGCCCGTCCCGCTGACGGACCGACACCCCTCATATCTACAGCTACGTAGAAACTAGCGGCCGGGCCGATAAGTTCCGGCGCGCACCAGGAGGCCCGGTCAGGCGTTCGTGTAGGGGCGGGCGGCGGCGAGTGCCTGTTCGGCGTAGGAGCGGCCGAACAGGACGGCGTGGACCAGGAGCGGGAACAACTGGTGCAGTCCGACGCGCTGCCGCCGGCCCGGGGCGAGGGGCGCCGACTCCTCGTAGCCCTCCAGTACCTGGGCGAGGTGCGGGCAGCCGAACAGTTGGAGCATGGCCAGGTCGGTCTCGCGGTGGCCGCCGTGCGCCGCGGGGTCGATGAGCCAGACGTGGCCGTCGGCGCCCCACAGCACATTGCCGCTCCACAGATCGCCGTGCAGTCGCGCGGGCGGCTCGGCGGGGCCGGCCCACTGGTCGACGCGCTCGCAGACCCGCTCGATCACGGCGGCCTCGGCGGACCGCAGCGTGCCCTCGTCGACGGCGCGGCGCAGATAGGGCAGGACGCGGTGACGGGCGTACCAGTCGGGCCAGTCGTCCCCCGGCACGTTGCTCATCGGGGCGGCGCCGATGTACGCGTCCGTCGGGCCGCCCGGGGGCGGGGCGCCGAAGGTCTCGGCGCCGGCGGCGTGCAGTGCGGCCAGCTCGCGGCCGAAGCGCAGGGCCGCCGCGGCCTCCGGCCGCCCCTCCGGGACCGACCCGGTGACCAGCCACCGCCCCTCGCACCCGTGCACCACCGGTACCCGTACCGCACCGGCCGCGCCCAGCCAGTCAAGGCCCGCGGCCTCGGCACGCGCCGCCCTCGCGCTGCCGGCGTCCTTGACGACCACCGGCCCGCCGTCGAGGGCGACTTCGGTGACCGCCCCGGTGAGCCGCCGCCGCGTCACCACGGTCCGCCCGGTGAGCCGGGCCGCCACGGCGTCGGGGCCCTCGCCGCTCATCCCTCGGGCTCCGTGTCCAGCAGCATGCCGACCTCCCTCGCATCCGGCCCACGAGTCTAGGAACCGGCGCTCTCCAGGGCGGCGGCCGACACCCTGTCCGCCGGGTGGCGCAGGGTGCGAACCTGGGGTGACAGCAGGGCGGCCGCCGTGGCGAGCACCACCAGGGCCGAGCAGCCGGCCAGCGCCGGGCCGACGCCCACGGCGGAGGCGATCGGGCCGGCGACCAGGAGGCCGAGCGGGGCGAGACTCAGGGAGCCGAACCAGTCGTAGGAACTGACCCGGGACAGCACGTGTTCGGGGATCTCCCGCTGGACGGTCGTGGACCACAGCACACCGAAGACGTCACTGGCGACGCCGGCGGCGAACATGGCCGCGGCGATCACCCACACCGGGGCCCGCGCGCTGAGCAGTGCGATGGGTACGGCGGCCGGGAACATGCACACCACGGCGACCAGGAGCGGACGGCGCACCCGCACCCGGGCGGCCAGCCCCGCCCCGGCAATCGTCCCCACGGCCTGCGCGGCCACCACGACCGACCACGCGCGCGCCCCGCCCAGGTACCGGTCGGCCATCAACGGGCCCAGGACACCGAGGTTGGCGTTGAGCGCGGCGACCACGACCGCGCTCTGGGCCACCACCACCCACAGCCACTGCCGCGAGGCGAACTCCCGCCACCCCTCCCGCAGTTCGTGCCAGCCGGACGCCTTGGCGCGCGGCCGTGCGGCCACCGCGAGCCGGGCGGTGAGGACGGCACTCAGGGCGAACGAGCCCGCATTGACCGCGAGGGCCCAACCGGCACCGACCAGGGCCACGGTCACCCCGGACAACGAAAGGCCCAGCAGCAGGGCGGAGTTGGTGCCCATCCGCAGCAGCCCGTTCGCCCGTTGCAGACGGTCGGCCGGCACCAGCAGCGGCACCAGGCCGTCCATCGCGGGGGCGAACAGTGCGGTGGCCGTCCCGGCGGCGACGGCCAGCAGACACATGCCCACCAGCGGGGCGTGACCGCTCAGCACCATCCCCGCCAGACCGGCGTACGCCGTCGTGCCCAGCACGTCCGCCATGACCATCAGCCTCGACCGTGACATCCGGTCCGCGATGACCCCGCCCGCCAGCACGAACACCAGCTGCGGCAACGCCTGGCAGGCCAGCACCAGGGACAGGCGGCCCGCGCCTGCGCCCGGCAGGGTGAGCACCGCGAACGCGAGCGCCACGCGGGCGAAACCGTTGCCCAGGACGGAGACGACCCGCGCGCACAGCAGCAGCACGAACCGCTGGTCACGCCACAAGGGCGAAGGGTCCGAAGAGCGTGTCATGACCACGGACCCTAGAAGATCGAAACCGGGAGAGGATGTGAACCGGCCATCCCGTACGGACGACCTTCTGGGGGAGCGACATGGAGTACTTCATCTACTGCCGGGACCGGGCGGACTCCCTCGACCTGCGCATGCGGCTGAACGAGGACCACTGGACGTTCATGGACGGCTACGCCGAGGAGATGATCGCGCGCGGGCCCACGTTCCCGGCCAAGGGCGACGGTGTGAGCGGCAGCATGCACATCGTCGACCTGCCCGACGCGGCCGCCGCGCAGCGGTTCGCGTTCGAGGAACCCAACTACAAGGCCGGTGTCTACCGTGACGGCCTCATCCGTCGCTGGCGGAACACGCTGGGGCGCACGATGTGGGAGTACACGGGGACGACGGCCGGATTCGGTCGCTTCCTGATCATCGCCCAGGGCGGGCCGGAAGCGGTCGCGGAGCTCGGACTCCTCGACGCGGCGCAGCGGCGCTACCTCGAGGACGGCTTCCGCGACCGGCTGATCGCGTACGGGCCGCTGCTCGCCGAGGACGGCGTCACCTGGCGGGGCACCGCGGTGCTGGCCGAGCTGGCGGACCGTGAGGCTGCCGAGGCGATGATGGCGGGCGATCCGTACGCGCGGGCGGGGCGGTACGAGAGCGTCGAGATCCACGACTGGCGGTTCGGCGGACGCCCGGAGGACTGAGCAGGGGGCCGGCCGCCGCCGCTCAGCGCGGGTCGGCCTCGGGGAGCGGCTGCTCGAACCAGACCACCTTGCCCGAGCTCAGCCGCGTCGCCCCCCAGCGCTGGGCCACCTGGTCGACCAGGAACAGCCCCCGGCCGCCCTCGTCGCTCAACCGGGCGTGCCGCATTCTCGGCACCACCGGGGAGTCGTCCCCGACCTCGCAGCGGAGCACGTCCGTGCGCAGCAGACGCAGGGTGATCGGGCGCGAGGCGAACCGCACGGCGTTGGCCACCACCTCGCTGACCATGAGCTCGGTGGACTCGATCAGGGATTCGAGCCCCCAGCGGCCCAGCGTCCTGCGGGTCAGCCGGCGGGCCTGGCCGGCGGTCTGCGGGCGCGGGGCCAGGTACCAGTACGCGACGGTCTCCGGCAGCAGGCCTTCGAAACGGGCGGCGAGCAGCGCCACGTCGTCGTCCCGCTCGCCGCCGCCCAGGGTGTCGAGCGCCGCGTCGCACAGGGTCTCCAGTGACGGGGGCGCGGCCCCCGCGGTGGCCGATTGCAGCCGGGCCCGCAGGTTGTCGATGCCGGTCACTACGTCGGAGTCGCGGGACTCGACCAGGCCGTCGGTGTAGAGCAGCAGGGTCGCCCCAGCCGGCGCGTGGATCTCGGTGGCCTCGAAACCGCCGCCGCCCACGCCGATCGGCGCCCCGGGCGGGACCGAGAGGATCTCGCCGTGCCCGTCGGGGTGCAGCAGCACCGGCGGCAGGTGGCCGGCGTTGGAGACCAGCAGCCGTTGGAGGACCGGGTCGTAGAGGGCGTACAGACAGGTCGCGGTGTGCTCGGTGCCCAGCCGTTCCGCCTGCTCGTCGAGGTGGTGCAGCACCTCGGCGGGAGGCAGGTCGAGCAGGGCCAGGGTCTGCACGGTGGTCCGCAGCTGCCCCATGATCGCGGCCGACGTCATGGAGTGGCCCATCACGTCGCCGATGACCAGGGCGACCCGGTTGCCGGGCAGCGGGATCGTGTCGTACCAGTCGCCGCCCACCTGCGCGGTCCGCGAGGCCGGCAGATAGCGGCTGGCCAGCCGGACGCCGGGCGGCTCGGGCAGCGACGGCGGGAGCATGGTGCGCTGGAGGGCGTCGGCGACGGACGCCTCGCGGGCGTACAGCATCGCCTTGTCGATGCCGAGCGCGGTGTGGGTGGCGAGCTGGGAGGCGACCAGCAGATCGTCGTCGGTGAAGCCCGGGCGGCCGGCACCGCGCAGGAGGGTGACGCTGCCGAGGACGTGGCTGCGACCGTGCAGGGGAGCGAGGATCAGGCGCCGACCGCGCGGCAGTGCCCCGGGCGGGTGCGCCGCGCCCAGGAGTTCGGCCACCGTGGCGGCCGCGTGCGGGGCGTCGCCGAAGATCGGCCGGCCGTCCCGCAGCCGTGTCGCCAGCGGGCCGCCCACGGCGGGATGGACGGCCTCGGCCGCGGCGGCCGGGGCCTCGGAGGACGCCTGCTCGGTGGTGAGCAGCCGCAGGACGCCGGGGACGGGGCCGGTCTCGTCGCCCACCGGCAGCGGGTCGTACAGATGAACGAGAGCCGTGTCGGCGAAGGCCGGGACGGCCGCCCGGCACAGCTCGGACAGGGTCTCGTCGAGGTCCATGCCGCGGGCGATGCTGCGGGTCGCCGCGTCGAGGTACCGCAGCCGGTCCGTCTGCGCCTCGGTCCGGCCCTCGTCCGGACGGTCACCGGAGACGGGCGGCGGGGCGGAGCGCGTCGGCAGACGGGAGGCAGCGGCACGCCCGCGCGCCCCGGCCGCCTTGCCGCCGGTGCGTTTGCCGCTGCCGAGGCGCTTCGTCATGCGTGTCCTTCCCGCCGGGCGGCCCGCGTGGGGCGGCCGGAACAGGAGTCGTCAGGCGTGCCGCCGTCGGCAGCGCAGGAAGATCTGCACCTCGGGTGGGATGTCCGCGGAGGCCGGGGCGTAGGTGAACGACGACTCGTCGACGATCTCGAAGCCCGCCGCCTCGACCACCTCGCGCAGCTCCTCCCTCAGATAGCCGGAGACCCGGATGCTCTCCCCGACGAACGGGATGGAGAAGTCGTCGACGTCGGCCTCCACCATCGACAGCGCGAACAGGCCGCCCGGCACCAGCAGGTGGTGCACGGTCCGCAGCGCCAGCGGGATCTCCGCGCGCGGCAGCATGAGCAGCGAGAAGAAGGCGGCCACCGCCTCGAAGCGGCCGAGGTCCAGCGGGCCGCCCGGCCGCAGATCGGCGATGTCCGCCTGCTGGAACCGCCCGCCGGGCACGTTCTTGCGCGCCAGGGCCACCATCCCGTCCGACAGATCGACACCGACCACGTCGAAGCCCGCTTCCGCCAGCTGGAGCGCGGTCGGAATGCCGGTGCCGCACCCCAGATCAAGGGCGCGGGACCCGGTGGGCAGCGACCGGACGAGCCACTCGGCGGCCGCGACCTGCCCCTCCTTGTGCGGGAAGGCCTCGTCGTAACGGTCGCCGAGGGCGTCGAAGGCCGCGGCCTGACCTGTGCGGTCGAACTGGATGTTCCCGTAGCCGGACTCGTCGGCGGGGCTGCTCACAGGAGTTCTCCTTCGGTGCCGCTATAGGCGATTTTTTCATAGTTGCACCGATGGCGGCGTGGCTGTACCGCGAGGGGCGCGTGGAGGTGAGCGGGGGCCCGGCTCGCCGAGCGGCCGCCGACGAGGGACCAACGGCCCCGTCCCCTCGCCCGGCGCCAGGGGCACGCTCGAAGGACCGTGCCGCTTCTGTGCCGACGTTCGTGCGGGAGTGGGTGCGAAAGGAGGTCATCATGCGATCGACACCCCTCGACGCCAGGACCCTGGAAGCCTGCCTCGCCGCGGCCGTGGCCGCGCCGTCGATCCACAACACCCAGCCGTGGCGGTTCCGGCTGGACGCCGAGACCCCGGCGTTCGAGGTGTGGGCCTCGGCGGAGCGGGGCCTGCGCCACACCGACCCCGTCGGCCGTGCCCTGCATGTGTCGGTGGGGACGTCCGTCTTCAACCTCCGTGTCGCGGCCGCCCACTTCGGCTGGTCACCGTTCGTCCGACTGCTGCCCCGCCCGGACGACCCGGGCCTGCTCGCCACCGTCCGTCTGGACGGCTGCCGCAGCGGGCACCCCACCGGCCACCGCGACGACCTCTACCCGGCCGTCTGGCGCCGACGCAGCAGCCGCTTCCCCTTCTCCGGCCGCCCCCTGCCGCAGCACGCACTCGCCGAACTCGCCGATGCCGCCCGGACGGAAGGCGCCTCGCTCGGCTTCCCGGCCGTCGACGAGACCGCCCGTCTGCTCCGGGTGGTGCAGGAAGCCGAACTCCGCAACCGAGCGGACGGCGCGCGCGGAGCCGAGAGCCGTCATTGGGTGCACCAGGACCCGGACTCGCCGGCGGAGACCGGTATGCCGTGGGCCGTGCTCGGCCCGCAGGACTCCCGGGAACGCATCCCCATGCGCGACTTCACCGCGCAGCGGCACGCCGAACGGCTCCCCGCCCAGCCCTTCGAGACGGAACCGGTCGTCGGGCTCCTCACGACGGGCCACGACCGCCGTACCGACTGGCTGCGCGCCGGGCAGGCACTCGAACACGCCCTGCTCGTCGCCACCGTCCACGGCCTGCGCGCGTCTTTGCTGCACCAGCCGATGGAGTGGCCCGACCTGCGGCGCACCCTGAGCCCGCACCCCGATCGCAGCGGACACGCCCAGATGCTGATCCGCATCGGCTACGGCCCCGAGGGCCCCCTCACACCCCGATACGACCCGCACGCCGTGCTCGACGCGCAGTCGCCGCCCAGTTAGCCGACGGCGGGGCGCGGGGGCGACCCCCTCGGGCAGCCGGGACAGCACCTCGAAAGCGTCGCCCAGATCCACACACCGCAGAATCCCCAGCAGCCGGGCGCTCTCGGTGACCAGGCGGAACCGTCCGCCGCGGGCGAGGACCCGGTTGCGCGCCCGGCACAGGGCGCGCAGTCCGCTGCAGTCGACGAAGGACACCGGGCGCAGGTTCCACCGATCAGGGCGCACCGAGTTGGCTCGGACCATGTTCAAGACCCACGAGGAGTCCACGCCCTGCCACACGGAACGTCGAGGGCCGGTCGGCCCTGTTCAGGAGGCTGGCCGGGGCCTTGGCGGATGGCTCGCCGCGGCGGGCGGCGGAACCGGGCAAAGGGGGCCCGACCGGCCCAAGCGGGCACCGGCCGTCAGGGCCGATGCTGAACCTCGGGGGACGCGAGGGGGACCGGCGGCAAGGGCCCGGTCCGCCCCGGGCCGTTCAGGCGGCCCGGCACCAGCAGGAGGTGAGACATCGTGGCCGACACGACATCATCCGGTACGACGGCACGCACCGAACGCCCCGGAGGCGACCTGGGACGCCGCCTCGTACGGCGTCGCACGGAACTCGGGCTGACCCGGGCCGACACCGCCGACCGGGCGGGCATGTCCTGCTCCTACCTTCGGTACCTGGAGGAGTCCTCCGCCGCGATCCCCGGCAGGAGCGCCCTGCTGCGGCTCGCCGCCGCGCTGGAGACCGGGGTCACCTCCCTCACCGGCGGCGAGACCGAGGCCCCGCCGGGCCGGGAACAGGCGGCCCGGCATGCCGAACTCGTCGCGCTGAGCGACGCGGAGTGCCGTCGCCGGCTGGGTACACACGGGGTGGGCCGCCTCGCGGTGACCACGGCCGACGGGCCCACGGTCCTGCCCGTCAACTACACCGTCGTCGACGGCACCATCGCCTTCCGGGCGGCGCCCGGCACCGCTCCCGCCGAGGCCCTGGGCCGGCGCGTCGCCTTCGAGGTCGACCACATCGACGAGGCCATGAGCGGGGGCTGGAGCGTGCTCGTCCGCGGACGGGCCAGGCAGGCGCAGGAGCCCGCCACGATCCGCCGGCTGACGGAACGGGCGTACAGCGCGCCCTGGGCGGGCGGCCGGCGCGAGCTGTGGGTGTGCGTCGACGCCGACGAGATCACCGGCCGGGAGATCCGACAGATCCCCGCCGACCTTGACGACGACCCTCCCCGACAGGCCTGAACGGGCCCTGCGGGCAAGGCCGTTCGGCCCCCCGACGCAGGCCGCGCAGCCCCTCCGCCGCCGGCCGGCGCAGCGGGACATTGAGGGTGCGACGACAGTCGTCGAGCACCCGAGCGTCACCCCTGGAAGGGATGAGCACCATGGCCGTTCACGATCACCCGCACCGTCACCCGGGATTCCGCTTCCCGTCCCTGCGCCGGAGCGGGACGGCGAGCTCCCCGACCGAGACGAGCGCTGTCACGACGGCGACGGCGAACAGCCCGTACGTCCTGGCGGTGCTCCGCGTCCTGACCGGGTTCGTCTTCCTGTGGGCGTTCCTCGACAAGACCTTCGGCTTCGGCTACGCCACCCCGTCCGGCAAGGGCTGGATCGACGGCGGCTCGCCCACCAAGGGCTTCCTCGGCGGGGTCGCCGCGGGACCCATGGAGTCCACCTTCCACGACTGGGCCGGGGCCGGCTGGGCGGACTGGCTGTTCATGCTCGGCCTCCTCGGCATCGGCCTCGCGCTGATCGCGGGCATCGGGCTGCGCCTCGCCGCGGTCGCCGGGACGGCGATGATGGCGCTGATGTGGATCGCGGAGTGGCCGCCGGCGAAGCACCTGTCCGACGGGACGCCGAGCATGTCGACCAACCCGTTCACCGACTACCACGTCGTCTACGCCATTGTCCTGATCGCCCTCGCCGCCGCCGGCGCCGGCGCCACCTGGGGGCTGGGCAGGGCCTGGGCGCGGCTGCCCTTCGTCAGCCGGAACCGCTGGCTGATGTGAACCGGCCCGCCCGCACGCACCGGGGCCACGCCGCACGGACGCGGCGTGGCCCCGGCGCGTGCGATCAGGCGTCCGCCGCGGTGAGGAGGACCCCGGTCACCAGATCGGGGCGGATACGGACCGCGTAGTCCATCGTCTGCTCCACCCAGGGCCGCAGCATCGCCCGGTAGCGGGCCAGCTCCCGCGGGTCCGTCACCAGATGGGCGTAGCCGGTGACGACGACGCTCCAGCCGAGGTGGGTGTCGGGGTCGATGAGGTCGGCCTCGTACGCGACCACCACGCCCGGGCCGTCCGCCTGGCCGGTGTGCGAGGTCAGGGCCGCGCCCTCGTGGGTGCGGATGACGATGTCGCCGCCGTCCACCACGTGATTGACCGGGCGGATCTGCGGCAGCGCGTGACGGGTGAAGACGACCCGGCCCAGGGACACCCCGCCGAGCAGTCTCAGCGCTTCGGAACTGTCCAGTTCCCTCTTGATCGTCATGAAGGTCTTCCGTGAGCTGCGGCACCGGCTGTGCGTTCTGCCGAAGGGCGGGGGACAGATCGATGGAACGCCCGGTGGCGGGGGAGGGCCAGGGCCGTTCGGCCCTGCCCGTCGTCCGTCCGGCCCCCCGGGACGCGGCCGGGGCGAGAGAGGGCCGACCGGCCCTGGTCTTTCGGCCCGGGAAAGAGAAGGATCTCCAGAAGAGGCCGATGCGACCCACGAGCAGCGGGCACCGGCACGGCACACGGGACGAGGAGTGTTCGATGGCGGACGGCGCGGGACAGCCCGGCCCCGACAACCCGATCAGGGTCTTCCTGCTGGACGACCACGAGGTGGTACGACGCGGGGTGCGCGACCTGCTCGACGACGAACCGGACATCACCGTCGTCGGCGAGGCCGGCACCGTCGAGCAGGCCCTGGTCCGGGTTCCCGCCCTGCGTCCGCGGGTCGCGGTCCTCGACGTACGGCTGCCGGACGGCGACGGAGTGACCGTCTGCCGGGAACTGCGCTCCCGCATGCCCGAGCTGACCTGTCTGATGCTGACCTCCTTCGACGACGAGGAGGCCCTGCTGGACTCGATCATGGCAGGGGCGTCCGGCTACGTCCTCAAGCAGATCCAGGGCTCCGACCTGGTGTCGGCCGTGCGCACGGTGGCCGCGGGCCAGTCGCTGCTCGACCCGAGCGCCACCGCCAAGGTGATGGCCCGGCTCCGTCAGGGACAGCAGCAGGAGGAGGAGCCGGAGGCGCTGCCGGGCCTGACCGGGCGGGAGCGGGAGATCCTGGCCCTGATCGGTGAGGGGCTCACCAACCGGCAGATCGGGCAGCGGCTGTATCTCGCCGAGAAGACCGTGAAGAACCACATCTCCCGGCTGCTGGCCAAGCTCGGCGTGGAGCGGCGCATCCAGGCCGCCGTCATCGCCACCCAGGCCCAGGACCGGCTCCGGCAGGAAGGCCGCTGAACCCGGACGCGGCACGGGCGTTCCCGGACTCCGTACCGTTCGCTCCGGCGGGCCGATACCGTGGCAGGAAACCGGCACGGTCGGCCGCCGCAGGGCGTACGGGACCTGGAGGATCGCAGGTGGGAAGCGCCGAGGAGTTCGATCGGGCCCGGGTGCGGCTGCCGCAGCTGAGGCTGGACGAGCTGCTGGAGGAGCTGCAGGCCCGGCTGGACGCGGCCCGCGGCACCCGGGACCGGGTGCACAGTCTTCTGGAGGCGGTGCTCTCGGTGGGGCGCGAGCTCGACCTGGAGCAGGCCCTGCGCAGCATCGTGGAGGCCGCGGCGGTCCTGGTGGACGCCCGGTACGCGGCCCTGGGCGTGATCGGCTCGGACGGCAAGCGGCTGTCGGCGTTCCACACCGTCGGCGTCTCCGAGGAGCAGATCGCCCGGATCGGCCCCTACCCCGAGGGCCACGGCATCCTCGGCGAACTGATCACCAACCCGGAGCCGCTGCGGCTGGCGAAGCTCTCCGAGCACCCCTCCTCGTACGGGTTCCCGGCCCACCATCCGCCGATGAACACCTTCCTCGGCGTCCCCATCCGGGTGCGTGACCAGGTGTTCGGCAACCTGTACCTGACGGAGAAGCGGGGCGGGGCGCAGTTCGACGAGGAGGACGAGTCGGTCCTGTCGACGCTCGCCGTCGCCGCGGGCGTCGCCATCGACAACGCCCGGCTGTACGAGGAGTCCCGGCTCAGGGAGCGCTGGCTGCGGGCGAGCGCGGAGATCACGCACAGTGTGATGTCCGGCAGCGAGCGCGGCGAGGTCCTGCGCGTGATCGCCGAACGGGCCCGGGAGATCACCAACGCCGTGCTCGCGCTCGTCGCCGTCCCGGTCGAGGGCACCGGCTCGCTGACCATGGAGCTGGCCATCGGCGAGGGCGCCGAGGCCTACCGCGGGCTGCTGGCCCCCGTGGACGACGGGCTGATCGGCCGGGCCTTCACCAGCGGCGTCCCCACCACCATCGCCGACGTCTCACGGGACGCCTGGACCGCGGCCGTGCCGTCGGGCGTCGGCGGACTCGGCCCCGCGGTCGCCGTGCCCATCGGGACGGGGGAGGGCGTAAGGGGTGTCGTCCTGCTGGGACGGGAGGCCGGACACCCGGTGTACTCGGGGCAGGAGATCGAACCGCTCCAGGCGTTCGCCGCGCAGGCCGCGGTCGCCATGGAGCTCGCGGACCGCCGTCGTGACGCCGCCCAGATCGCCGTCCTCCAGGACCGCGACCGGATCGCCCGCGACCTGCACGACCTCGCCATCCAGCGACTGTTCGCCACCGGCATGACGCTGCAGAGCGCGGGCCGCTTCATCGACCACCCCGAGGCGTCCAAGCGGGTGCTGCGGGCGGTCGACGACCTCGACGAGACCATCAAGATCATCAGGTCGACCATCTTCGGCCTGCGGGCCCGCGAGGACACCCCCGGCTCCGGGCTGCGGGCCCGCGTGGTGCGCGTCGTCGGGGAGGCGGCACCGGTGCTGGGGTTCGCGCCGAGCGTGCGGATGGAAGGCCTGCTGGACACCCACGTGTCCAAGGACGTCGCCGAACACGCGGTGGCCGTTCTCTCGGAGGCCCTGACCAACATCGCCCGGCACGCCCACGCCACCCGTGCCGACGTGGTCCTGGCGACGGACGGCCGCGACCTCCGGCTGACCGTCTCCGACGACGGGGTGGGCATCCCGGCCCAGGGCCGCCGCAGCGGGCTGCGCAACATGGCCGAGCGCGCCGAACAGCTGGGCGGGGAACTGGAGTCGACCTCACCGCCCGGCGGCGGGACGAGGCTCGTGTGGCGGGTGCCCGTCCAGGAGACATAGCGGCCGCGCCGCGCCTCACAGCTTCAGCGTGAACCACGTGGTCTTGCCCTCGTCGGTGGGCCGTACCCCCCAGCCGTCGGCCAGGGCGCGCACGAGCAGCAGACCGCGGCCGGACTCCTCGTCCTCCGCCGCGATCCGCGGCTGGGGCAGGTGCGGACTGCGGTCGCTCACCTCGACCGTGAGGTCCGTGGCCGTCCGGCACAGATGCAGCGTGATCGGGCCCTCGGCGTGCTGGACCGCGTTCGTGAGGATCTCGGAGAGCAGCAGCCGGGCCTCCTCCGCCGACTCGGCGCACTCCCAGGCGATGAGCGCCTTGTTGAGGAACGTGCGCCCGTCCGGGACCGAGGACGGCAGCGCCGGCAGATCGGTGGTGAGCGCCGCCAGCGGCGCCGCCGGCAGCTGGGCCAGCAGCAGGGTCACGTCGTCGTCATGGCTGTCGGCGTCGGGCAGCAGGCTCGTCAGGACATGGTCCGCGGCGATCTCCAGAGAGGGGGTGTCGACGAAGAACCCGTCCAGGACGGAGGTGAGTTCACCGAGACGCTCCTCGATGTCGCTGCCGGGCGTCTCGATCAGCCCGTCGGTGTACAGGACGAGCGTGGCGCCGGGCGGAATGTCGGCGCAGGACTGCTCGTAGAGGATGTCGCCGACGCCGAGCGGCGCGTTCACCGGGGTCGTCAGCCCGCGGACCCCGCAGCCCGGGGGAGCGACCAGCACCGGCAGATGACCGGCCGAGCAGACGGTGACGGTTCCGCTGTCCGGGGCGACGACCAGGTAGCAGCAGGTGACCAGCTGGTCGGGGACGTCCAGATCGGCGACACAGGTGTCCAGGGCCTGCATCAGCTGCCGGGGCTGCATGCCGGTCTTGGCCAGGGCGTGTGCGGCGGAGCGCAACTGGCCCATCACCGCGGCGGCTTCGAGGCCGCGGCCCATCACGTCACCGATGAGGACCCCCACCCGGCCGGCGCCCAGCGGGATCAGGTCGAACCAGTCGCCGCCCACGCCCGCGCCCTGGGTGGCGGGCCGGTACCGGCTGGCCGTGGCCAGGCCGGGGACCGCGGACGGGGTACCCATCAGGCTGCGTTGCAGGGTGAGCGCGATGTGCCGCTGCTGCTCGTAGAGGATGGTGAGTTCGGCCTCGGCGCGCTTGCGGTCGCTGATGTCGCGGACGATGGCGCAGGCGCCGACGACCGTGCCCGCCGTGTCCCGGGTGGGCCACAAGGTGACGTCGACGTCCAGCAGTTCGCCGGAGCGGGTCAGGCGCAGGGTCTCGAAGTGCTCGACCTTCTCGCCGTGGCACAGCCGCTTGAGGAGGGCCGTCACCTCGCCGCGCTTCTCCCTCGGCGCCAGCACGGACACGTGCCGGCCGATGGCCTCCTGGGCGGTGTAGCCGTACAGGCTCTGCGCGGCGGCGTTCCAGTAAGTGATGTAGCCGTCGAGGGTCTTGGCGAGGATCGCGTCCTGGGACGACTCCACGAGCGCGGCGAGCTCGTTGATCCGGGCCTCGGCGGCCCTGCGGTCGCTGACGTCGCGGACCGCCGCGGAGACCAGGAGCCCGTCCGCGGTCTCCAGCGGCGAGAGACTGATCTCGACGGGGAACTCGGTGCCGTCCTTGCGCAGTCCGTGCAGATCGAGTCCCGCGCCCATGGGCCGGACCTGGCGGTTGGCGGCGTAGCCCCCGCGGTGCCGGGTGTGGTGCGGGCGGAAGCGGTGCGGGATCAGCAACTCCACCGGATGACCGAGGAGTTCCTCGCGGCCGTAGCCGAACAGGGCCTCGGTCTGGGCGTTGACGAGTTTGATGATCCCGCCGTCGTCGACGATGACCATGGCGTCCGGGGCGGCTTCCAGAAGACCGCGGAACCGGTCCTCGTCGGCCCCCGGCTCGGTGGGACGGACCTCTGCGCCGCAAGTGCACGACGTCCGCTCGGGGCCGTCCGCCACGTCCGGTACTGGAATCGGACCCATGTCTCTCCCCACCCGCTGCCGGTCACGGTTCGGGTCATCTCACCGCACCAGGACGGGACTTGAGGCGCCATGTCACTTACTGTCCGCACCCCGGCGGAACCTGTCCGCCGCATATGCGTCTCGTGGCTGTCTCGGTGCGGTACGACGGTCAGGAACCCCTGGGGGTACGACAGTCACGGACCTCCGGCCGTACGACAGGTACGGCACTCGGCGGCCGCCGTCGGCTGTCCGTTCCGGCGGCGGCCGCCTGGGCGAGGCGGCACGGCCCCCACCGCACGGCCTCGCATGGTCGTCCCCGCGGCGCGGCGCACGAGCGAGCGTGCCGCCGGAGCGGGACGCGGGGACGAGGCTGATCCAAGGGCGCCCACTGACGCGTCAGTTGCGCTTCCACCCTCCTCCGGAGTGAAGGACCGCGCGAGCGGTACCGCGTCAGGACGCGTCCGGCAGCCACAGGTCGGGGCCGAACACCTCGTAGCGGATGTGCCGCGGCGGGACACCCCGGTCGAGCAGCTGGGTGCGGACGGCGCGCATGAACGGCAGCGGGCCGCACAGGTAGACGATGGCGTCCGTCGGCACGTCGATCCCGTCGAGGTTCATCAGGCCGGAGCGAGCGCCGGGTTCGGCGATGCCGTAACGCTCGTACCAGAACACGGCCTCGGCGTCGGGCAGTTGTGCGGTGAGCGCGCGGGTCTCGGTGCGCAGGGCGTGGGTGCCGGGGGAGACGTCGGCGTGCAGGGTCAGGACCCTGCGGGTGGAGCCGGTGGCGGCGAGGTGGGCGAGCATGCCGACCATGGGGGTGCAGCCGATGCCGGCGGAGACCAGGACGAGCGGTGTGTCCGTCTCGTCGAGGACGACGTCACCGAAGGGCGCGGACAGGGTGAGCTCGTCCCCGGCCCGCACCGCGCCGTGCAGGAGGGTGGACACCTCCCCGCCGCCGACCCGCTTGACGGTGATACGGCGCAACTCGCCGCCCGGGTCGCCGGACAGGCTGTACTGGCGCAGCTGGTGCACGCCGTCCGGCATCAGGGCCCGGACGCTGACGTACTGCCCGGCCTTCGCCGCGGGGGCCGGACCGCCGTCGGCCGGACGCAGGACGAAGGAGACGACGTCCGCGGTCTCCTCGTGCCGGTCGACGACCGTCCACGGCCGCCACACCTCACCCGCCACGACCCCCGCCTCCCGGTAGATACGGGCCTCCTGGGCGATGAGCGCGCCGGCCATCAGCCAGTACACCTCGTCCCAGGCGGCGGCCACCTCCGGGGTGACCGCGTCGCCGAGCACCTCGGCGATGGCACCGAACAGGTACTTGTGGACGACCGTGTACTGGTCCTCGGTGACCCCGACCGCGGTGTGCTTGTGGGCGATCCGCGCCAGCAGCGCGTCCGGGCGGGCGTCCGGATCGGCGAGGAGGGCGCTCGCGAAGCCCGCGATCGCTCCGGCCAGCGCACGCCGCTGGGCGCCGCTGGCCTGGTTGCCCCGGTTGAACACCCCGTCCAGAAGTTCGGGGCGGTCGTGGAACATCGCGCCGTAGAAGCGCGTGGTGATCTCGTCGAGGGCTCCGGCCACGGCGGGCAGCGTGGCCCGGACGACGGCGGCGGACTCTGCGGACAGCATGAAGCCTCCGGGAAGAGAGGTGGAACAAGAACAAGTCGGTGCCGGGCACGGTTCCCGGGACACACCACCCTCGCTGCCGGCCCCTCCCGTGCCCCAGGGCCCCATGGGGACGGCCCACAGGGCCGATCGGCCCAACGGCGGCAGGGCCTCCCGCGACGCGGGGCGACCCCCGGGCGCGTCGGCCCGGGCGTCAACTTCACGTCCCGTCACGGCAGTTCCGGTCTCCCGAACGATCCCGTCGCGCCGTTGTTCGGTCGTTGTCCGCCGCGCACGGGTCAGTCCCAGAGAGTCGGTCCGCGCGGCGCGGCCGCATGCGTACGGTCCGGGGGCATCGAGGCGGGTCGGCGGCGCCGGTCCGTCGCAGTCAACCAGCGCAAGGGAGGCACTGTGGCGAGTGTGGAAGTGTCGCTGAAGGAGATGATGGCCGGGGTCGAGGGGGCCGTGGGAGCCGCGGTCGTCGACTACACCAGCGGAATGGCGCTGGGCACCCTGGGCGGGAACAAGGACCTGGACCTGACGGTCGCCGCAGCCGGCAACACGGACGTCGTCCGGGCCAAGGTGCGCACCATGGAGCAGGTCGGCCTCAAGGGCCGTATCGAGGACATGCTGATCACGCTGGACAGCCAGTACCACCTGATCCGGCCGGTCACCGGCCGCAGCGGCAACGGCCTGTTCCTCTACCTCGTCCTCGACAAGACCCGCTCGAACCTGGCCATGGCCCGGCACCAGCTCAAACGCGTCGAGGAGGCGATCGAGATCTGACCCGGGCGACGCAGCCGGGGCCACCGCTGCCCATCATGTGAAGACTTCTTCAAGTCACCACATCAGCATGGTCCCAATGTGTGTTCGCGCACGGCCCGGGGCGTGAAGGATCGGCATCCGAGGGCGGCCTGTGATGCGGCGGTGCCCCCTCAGGTGCCGTCGCACCGCGGTCCCACCCAGCCGACAAGGAGCGAGCAGCCATGCAGGCCCCCCTCTACCAGGTCAAGGCGGAGTTCTTCCGCATGCTCGGCCACCCCGTGCGCATCCGGGTGCTGGAACTCCTCCAGCACGGGCCGGTGTCCGTGCGGGACCTGCTCGCCGACATCGAGATCGAGCCGTCCAGCCTGTCCCAGCAGCTGGCCGTGCTGCGCCGCTCGGGGATCGTGGTGTCGATGCGCGAGGGCTCGACCGTCCGCTACGCGCTCGCCGGCGGCGACGTCGCCGAACTGCTGCGCGCCGCCCGCCGGATCCTCACCGAACTGCTCACCGGCCAGAACGAACTGCTCACCGCACTCCAGCAGGTGGACGACGCCCCCGCCGAACCCCTGCACACCGGCCGGTGACGGCGGGGCGTCAGAGACCTGCCGCGTGGTCCGGGACGTAGGTCTGGAGATCGCGCGGTGTCCGCACATAGCCGGTGGACTCCGGACGCTCCGGGAGCTCCAGCACCGGCGGCGGGACCTCCTGGTAGGGCAGCGAGGCCAGCAGATGGGCGATCATGTTCAGCCGGGCCCGCTTCTTGTCGTCGCTCTCGACGACGTACCAAGGGGCCTCGGTGATGTCGGTGTGCACCATCATCTCGTCCTTGGCCCGGGAGTACGCCTCCCAGCGGGTGAGTGACTCCAGGTCCATCGGGGACAGCTTCCAGCGGCGCAGCGGGTCCTCCAGCCGGCGCCGGAAACGGTCCTGCTGCTCGGTGTCGCTCACCGAGAACCAGTACTTGCGCAGCAGGATGCCGTCCTCGATCAGCATCCGCTCGAAGATGGGGCACTGGCGCAGGAACAGCTGGTACTCCTCCTTGGTGCAGAAGCCCATCACATGCTCCACGCCGGCCCGGTTGTACCAGGACCGGTCGAACAGCACGATCTCCCCGGCGGCCGGCAGATGCCCGACGTACCGCTGGAAGTACCACTGCGTCCGCTCCCGCTCGGTCGGCTTCGGCAGGGCCGCGATACGGGCGACGCGGGGGTTGAGATGCTCGGCGACCCGCTTGATGGTGCCGCCCTTGCCGGCCGCGTCCCGCCCCTCGAACACGACGACCAGCCGCGCGCCCTCGGCCCGCACCCACTCCTGAAGCTTCACCAACTCGGTCTGCAGGCGCAGCAGTTCACCCTCATAGACCTTGCGCGACAACTTCTCCTTCGCCTTGCCTGCCATGCGTCCACCTCTTCGCCTACGTGGTCGAGTCCCCGTGTCGGCACAGTACTGTCCGACACCCTGAGATTCGGGAGTCGGCTCAACGGGTCGGGTGAATTTCCCCTCGTGGAGCCTGTTGATAGTGCGGCGGACGCGCTGTGAGAATTCCCGTCCTCCCACGCGAATCGGCAAATTCCGCAATTCGCCGACCCCATATCGACTCGAAGTAGTGAATTGTCCTCGCCATGGGGGAGTTCGTGGCGGACCTGTGGATATTTCGTCGATCACCCACGCGGTCTTGCCTCGCCAACTTCCGTGCAGTAATTAGGTGAATCATGAATTTGTTCAGTCGTGGTACTCCATTCCGCCGCACGGAGCCCACCCTCACCCCCACACCCCCCACCGGCCGGCCGGGCACCCCCACCACACTCCTGCCGGACCCCACCCTGGCCGCCCTGACCGGCGAATGGGTCATCGACCCGGCTCACAGCAGGATCGGCTTCTCCGTACGGCACGCCATGGTGACCACGGTCCGCGGAGCCTTCGCCGAATACCAGAGCCGCCTCTACTTCGACGGCCGGGACCCGTCCCGTTCGCAGGCCGAGATCACCGTGTCCACGGCCAGCGTCGACACCGGAGTGGAACAACGCGACGCCCACCTCGTGGGCCGCGACTTCTTCGACTCGGCGAACCACCCGCGCATGCGCTTCACCAGCACCGCCGTGGAGCCCCTTGGCAACGATGTCTATCGCATGGCCGGCGATCTCACCATCAAGGCCACCACCCGCCCCGTGCTCCTCGAACTCACCTACATCGGCCACGTCACGGACCCCTTCGGCTACCAGCGGGCGGGCTTCGACGGCACCACGACGATCGACCGCACGGAGTGGGGCCTGAACTACAGCTCCAGGCTGGCCGAGGGCGGCGCCATGGTGAGCGAGAAGGTGCGCCTGCAGTTCGACATCGCGGCCATCCGCACGGCTCCCATCGGCTGAGGCGGCGCCCGGTCCGGGCGATAACATCATGATCATGGCGGACTGGGAGCTGCGGGCGGCGTCGATGGCGGATCTCGAGGAGATCGTCGAGATCCGTGCCGTCGCGATGAGGGCGGACCTGGAGCGGCTCGGGCGGTACGACGAGCACCGGGTGCGGCAGCGGCTGCGTGACGCCTACCAGCCGGAGCACACCTCGGCGATCGAGGTGGCCGGCGCCCTGGTCGGCTGCGTGGCGCTGCGGCCGGCCGACGACGCCTACTGGCTGGAGCACTTCCTCCTCGTCCCGGAGCTCCAGGGCAAGGGCATCGGCTCGGCCGTCCTGGGCAGCCTGCTGGAACGCCCCGACCGGGAGGGCGCCCTGACCCGGCTGAACGTCCTCCAGGGCAGCGCGGCCCGCAGACTGTACGAGCGACACGGCTTCGTCCTGGAGTCCGAGGACGGGGTGGATGTGTACATGGTCCGAACCCCCGGCAGCCGGTCCGGCCCCCCGGCGGCCGGCAGCCGGTCCGGCCCCCCGACGAACCACACGTCCTGACCCGCCTCAGGTACGTTGCCGCAGCAGGAGGCCGAAGCCGGCGGTCTCCAACCGCTTGGCGAGCACGGTGGCCTCGACGCCGAACTCGGCGGCCGTGTCCGCGAGATGCCAGTCGTGCGCGGCCAGCCGGCTGAGCAGGAAGCCGCGGCGGACCTGGTTCTCGGAGAGCCGGAAGGTCTTGAGGTAGACGGTCCGGCCGTGCTCGTCGAGGATCGCCTCCCCGATGTGGTTGTCCTGCTTCGGACGGAACTCCGGCAGGAAGCGGGAGAGCGTGAAGCGCCCCATCCGCCGGACCTGCTGCCAGCTGCTCTCCTGCTCCACCAGCCCGGCCGACATGGTCGTGTCGTGGAACTCCGCCCACCGGTCCGTCTGTTCGGCCGCGGCCGCCCGCAGCTCGCCCAGCGAACGGATGCCGCTGTCGTCGACGCGCGCCCGGAAGTCCGCCACCGGCGGCATCAGCGTCGCGTAGTGGTGCACCAGATCGCCGTACAGGTCCTGGACCAGCGTCGGATGCAGCGTCCGGTAGTCCTCCGGATGCGGCACCACGAACGCGGCGGCCAGCGCGTCGGCCAGGTACACGAGGACACCGCACTGGCCGGGGTGGATCTCGAAGACGCTCAACGCCTCGGCCAGCCCCGGCACCTGGAGCCCCAGGTAGGCGGCCTCGACGCGCGGCGACAGCCCCTGCCGCACCGCGTGCCGCGACCACTCCTCCCACGCGATGGTGGGACCGCCGAAGTGCAGCGCGAGATAGCCCTCCAGCGCGAGATGCAGCGGCAGGAACCGCAGCCGCCGCTTGGCCTCCTGACGCGCCATCCGGCGATGGAAGTGCAGCCGCACCGCGGCCACCGACTCCCGCTCCGCCGGGCCCTCGGCCAGCTGCGTGCCGTAGGCGGCGGCCGGGGAGCCGTCCCCGGTCCACTCGGCGACGAAGCTGTGCGGGATGTAGGAGCAGTAACTGCCCTTCCGGCCCAGGTCGACGACCCCGGGCCCGGGGTGGATGCGTGGATGCAGCCGCAGATCCGTCACCGGCTCGGCGCGCACCAGCGGCACCAGCCGCACGGCGCCCCACACCTGCGCGGGCCGCGTCCGCAGCCCGTCGAACAGGGCCGACGGGGCATGGTCTTTGCTGTACGTCGTCATCGCGCACCCCCGGCCGCGGTCCGCTGTCCCGGCACGGCGACGAGCTGATCCGCGCGGGCGTCCAGATAGGCCGTCAGCTCGGCAAGACCGGTCCGCCCCTCGGCGAACTGCGCGATCTCGACGAGCGCCGGCAGATCCTCCGCGTCCCGCACGCCCGCCGTCGGCACACTCGGGGCGAGCCGTCGTACGTCGAAGTCGTCGGCGTCGTAGACCGGGTTGAGGTGGACCACGCTCGTGCGGTGCTCCGGGTCGAGGCGGGTGCGCCAGACGCGGAGCACCTCGGCGGCGAGTCCGGGCGGGGCGTTGTCCCAGCCGTCGGAGACGATCACCAGCCGGTCCGGGGCCGTCTCCAGCGCGTCGAGGATCCGCTCGCCCAGCGGGGTCGGACCCACGGGATGCGCGAGCAGCGCCTCACGGCGGCCGGACGTCCACAGCCCGGCGTACCGGCCGGCGAGCGCCTCCAGCAGGTAGTGGCAGGCGAGGGCGACCGCGAGCGGCCTACGCCGCTTCACGCCCGAGCCGTAGGAGGAGAAGCTGTCGTCCAGTACGGCGGTGACCCGGCCCCACGTCCCGCGGTGTGCGACGGCGACCCGCGCGGCGGCCGAGCGCAGCGCGCCGGTGAGCTCGTCGCGCCGCTCGACCCGCTCCGCGGCCGGCAGGGAGAGCACATAGCCGGCGAGCCGGGTGAGCGGCATCCGGGCGAGGTCGACCGCGACCGCGTCCGCGACGCCTCGTCGCTGCGCCGTCTCCTGGAGCCGCAGCGCCTCGAGTCGGGTCATCCGGGGCGCGATCCGCTCCAGGAAGACGGCACGCGGAATGCCGTGCTTGGCCGCGAAACCCTCGGCCACGGTGTACGGCAGCTCGTACACGGCCGCCTGCTCGTAGTGCGCCCGGCGCCAGGTCTCCAGGATCGGGGTGTCGTAGGGGGCGCGGCTCAGCGGCGCGAACAGGAACGTACCCAACTCGCCGTCGCCCGGCGCGAGATGCGCGTGCCGCAGGGCCTGCTTGAGGCCGCTGCGGTACTTGACCGCGTCGAAGGCCAGATCGGGGCGGCCGGCCAGCCAGTCGCGCAGCAGCGCGCGGGTACGGCGGTTGTTCACCCCGGCGCGGCGCAGCGCGCGGAAGAGCCCGTAGACACGCTGCGGCGGCAGCAGCGCCAGCCGCCCCGCGATCAGCCGCCCCTCGCTGCGGCGCTGCTCCACGGTGGCCTCGGCGGAGGTCTCCAGCAGCCGGCGGACGATCAGCGCGGCGTTGTGGTCGTTGATGTCCAGCGCCAGCACACCCGCGTAGAGATCGCGGTAGTTGCCGAGCATGTACGCGTGCAGGAAGTCGAGCGAGAGCCGCTGCTCGTCCGCGTCGGCGTGGAACTCGCGCTGCCCGGTCGCGGTGATCGCCGCGTTGACGAAGAGCAGCACGTCGTCGGCCGCGACCAGATCCCCGTACGACTCCATCCCTCTTCCCGCCCCCTTGTTGCTGAATGCCGGCCGGGGAATGGAGGCACGAGCTGCGAATCATTGCTTTATAGGCAGGTTCCGGAAGTCGCACCGAAGTCCCGCGGCCGGCGTGGGGACGCTAACACGCCCCCGAGCTGCGGCTCCACGGCATTTCCCCGGGCCGGGCTCCGGTCACCCGGCGGTGCCGAAGCGCGCCTGCCACAGGTCGCGCAGGAGGGCGATCTCGGCCATGTGGTGGATGAACTCCAGGTTCGCGCCCCACAACACAGTGATGTACGGCTCGTCGGCGTCGCCACCGTACGGGTACTGGGAGAATCCGACCGTGTCGAGCTGCTCCTCCGTCATCCGGCCCACGCTCTCGCGCCAGCGGTCGATCACCGGCCAGAACCGCTCCAGCGTCACGGCCGCCGAGGGCGAGAAGTCGACCATCAGCTTCGGATCCCGGCGCCGCTCGCCGAAGGCCCACTCCCACGTGCCCGCGAACTCGAAATGCAGATGTCCGAGGCGCCACGCGATGGTGGTGACCGGCGTCTTCGCGGGTTCCAGCGGGCCGGTGTGGTCGAGGACCTCCTGGACGCGTTCGACGCTGACGCTCCAGTCATCGGCGATCTTCTCGACGGACATGCCGGAGGCGGCCTGCCGGGCGACCTCCGTGTACTCGTTCGGGGGGATGTCCGGCGCGCCCAGGTCGAGCACCCACTCACCGGGCCCGAACGCCCTGGGCGTCACCGCCTCCGCGCGGCGCCGCAGCGACCAGCAGTCGGCCACGGGCTCCCACAGGTACTCCTCGTCGCTGAGGCCGGTGAGCCGGACCTCGGCCATCTCCCGGGCCCGGTCGAACTGGTCGAGCAGCAAGCCGAAGCGATCGGTGCGTGAGCCGGGCGTTTCCATGGTGGTCCCCTCGCGGTCGTGTGTCGCGTCCCAGGTGCGCGGGCGGGAGCCTATGTGCCCGGCTTCCGGCCGGGCGAGTGAATTACCGGCTGGGGAAGTGAAGTTGCGCGGGCGGGGGCGGCCTAGGCTTTCCCCGACCCGCCCGACCCCGAGGAGCACAGCGTGTCCCACCCCGCACCGGAGTACCCGTACGGCGAAGCCCACGGGCCGGACGCCGCACCCGCACCCCACGCCCTGCTGAAGCCGGTGCTCGGCTTCCTGGGCACCTGGCGCGGCCGGGGCCGCGGGGGATACCCGACCCTCGACGGGGACTTCGCCTACGCGCAGGAGGTCACCTTCAGCCACGACGGCCGCCCCTTCCTCCGCTACGAGGCCCGGGCCTGGCTGATCGACGCGGACGACACCCCGATCCGCCCGGCGGCCCGCGAGAGCGGCTGGTGGCGGCTGCAGCCGGACGGCCGGGTGGAGGCGTTGATCACCCAGCCCACCGGCATCGCGGAGATCGCCGTGGGCCATGCCGAGGAGCGCGCGGTCGACCTGTCCACCCACGAGGTGGCGCTGACCCCGACGGCCAAGGAGGTCGAGGCCACCCGCCGCCGCTACACGCTGACCGACGCCGACACGCTCACCTTCGTCCACGATCTCGCGGCGGTCGGGCAGCCGTTGCAGCATCACCTCTCGGCGGAACTGCGGCGCAGGGAGCAGGGCTGACCGCTGTCGCACAGGGTTCACCCTGGTGGGCAGCCGGGATACAGTCCCCCTCCAGAAAATCCGGGGCAGCGGAGTTCACCAGGGGGAGATGCGTGATGGCTGGTACCGAAGACGGCGCTTACGAGGGGTTCACGGCCGAGGAGCGGGCCGCGATGAAGGAGCACGCGCGGGAGATGAAGACCGCCGCGCGGCGCCGCTCGAACGCGGACAAGGCGGCGGAGGCCGAGCGGGACGTACTCGCGAAGATCGCCGAGATGCGGGACCCGGACCGGGTGATGGCCGAGCGGGTGCACGCCGTCGTCACGGCCGCCGCTCCCGCGCTCGCGCCCAAGCTCTGGTACGGCATGCCGGCCTACGCGTTGGACGGCAAGGTCGTCTGCTTCTTCCAGAGCGCGGAGAAGTTCAAGGCGCGCTACGCGACCCTCGGGTTCAGCGACCTGGCGAAGCTGGACGACGGTCCGATGTGGGCGGCCGGGTTCGCCCTGACCGAGGTGACGGCCGAGGTGGAGGAACGGATCGGCGCGCTGGTGAAGCGCGCGGTGGGCTGAGAGGGGCAGCTGGGGCGCGGGCTCCGCGGGGCCCGCGCCAACGCGCCTTGGCGCTCCCGCCGTTGAGCACCCCCGAAGCCGTCTGTTCGACCCGTCGGACATTGTTCGAAACCTCTTGACGCTGCCCCACAACCCGTTTGACACTCTCGCAACACGACGTCACACAGCCGCAACGTCAGGGCGCCCTTGGCCGAGGCGCCCGTTCCCGGCTGACTCCTGCTTGCCCCCCTCCTCCGTCAGCCATGCCTCAGCAGGGAAACCCCACATGACGCACCTCGCACGTCCGCGCCCCCGCGCGAGACGCTGGGCGGGCCGCCTCGCGGGCCTGACCGCCGTGTCACTGTTCCTCGGCCTCACCGCTCCGGTGACCTCCGCGACCGCCGCCGACACCGCGGACATCACCGACGGACTCGCCCTCTGGTACAAGCTCGACAACGCCTCCGGCAGCACCGTCACCGACGCCTCCGGCCACGGCCGGGACGGCACGGTCAGCGGTACCGCCGACTGGTCGGCCTCCGGCCAGGGGCTCACCTTCAACGGCTCCGACACCTACGTCAAGGTGCCGAACGACGTCATGAAGGGCATGAGCGCGATCACCGTCTCGACGGACGTGCTGGTCGATGCGGCGCAGTCCACGCCGTACTTCATCTACGGCTTCGGCAACTCCAGCGGCAGCAGCGGCAACGGCTACCTGTTCACGACCGGCAACGGTTTGCGCACCTCGATCGCGACCGGCAACTGGTCGACGGAGCAGACCACCAAGCCCTCGGACGCGCACAACCTGACCCGCGCGGTGTGGAAGCACCTCACCTACACCCAGACCGGCTCGACCGGTGTGCTGTACGAGGACGGCGTCGAGGTCGGCCGCAACACCGCGGTCACCATCACCCCGGGCGCCATCGGCTCCGGCACCACCACCGCCAACTACATAGGAAAGTCCGTCTACTCGGGCGACAAGCTCTTCAAGGGCCGCATCCGCGACTTCCGGGTCTACGACCGTGCCCTGGACGCCTCCGAGGTCGAGCGGCTCTCGCTCCCCGTGGCCGCCCAGGGCGTCGCCGACGACAAGGCGGCCCTCGACCTCGGTGACACCAGCGCCGTCACCGCCGACCTGGACCTGCCCAAGACCGGTACGGCGGGCGGCTCCACGATCAGCTGGGCCAGCGACAACACCGCCGCCGTCTCCGACACCGGCCAGGTGACGCGCCCCGCCGCGGGCGAACCGAACGCCCACGCCACGCTCACCGCGACCCTGAAGAAGGGCACGGTGACGGACACCAGGTCCTTCGACGTCACGGTCCTGCCCGCCTTCGACGACAAGACCGCCACCGAGCAGGCCGCCGAGGCCCTCACCGTCCACAACCTCGACGACGTACGCGGCAACCTCACCCTCCCCGCGGACGGCGACTACGGCACCAAGGTCGCCTGGTCCTCGGCGAGTTCGGACGTCATCACCGACGACGGAGTCGTCCACCGCCCCGCGCACGGCGCCGGCGCCACCACCGTCGACCTGACCGCCACCGTCACCAAGGGCGAGGCGTCCACGACCCGCACCTTCACCGCGAAGGTCCCCGAACTCCCCAAGCAGGAAGCCCTCAAGGGCTACATGTTCAGTTACTTCACCGGTGAGGGCACCTCGGACGGCGAACAGCTCTACGCCGCCCTCAGCAAGGGCGACGACCCGCTGAAGTGGCGGGAGTTGAACGACGGCAAGCCGGTGCTGACCTCCACGCTCGGCGAGAAGGGCCTGCGCGACCCGTTCATCATCCGCTCCCCGGAGGGCGACAAGTTCTACCAGATCGCCACCGACCTGCGGATCTACGGCAACGGCGACTGGGACGCCGCCCAGCGCAGCGGCAGCAAGTCCATCATGGTCTGGGAGTCCACCGACCTCGTCCACTGGACGAACCAGCGCTTGGTCAAGGTCTCCCCGGACAGCGCCGGCAACACCTGGGCCCCGGAGGCCTTCTACGACGCCGAGCGCGGCGAGTACGTCGTCTTCTGGGCGTCGAAGCTGTACGACAACGAAGCGCACTCGGGCGACACGTACAACCGCATGATGTACGCGACCACCCGCGACTTCTATACCTTCAGCCAGCCCAAGGTCTGGGTCGACCGCGGCTACTCGGTCATCGACTCCACGATGATCCGTCACGACGGCACCTACTACCGCCTGTCGAAGGACGAGCGGAACAACTCCTCCTCCACCCCCAACAGCAAGTTCATCTTCGAGGAGAAGAGCGACTCGATCCTGGGTTCGTGGAGCCCCGTCGCCGAGGGCATCGGCAAGGGCGCGATGAGCGCCGCCGAGGGGCCGCTGGTGTTCAAGTCGAACACCGAGGAGAAGTGGTACGCGTTCCTCGACGAGTTCGGCGGGCGCGGCTACCTCCCCTTCGAGACGACCGACCTCGACTCCGGTGTCTGGACCCCGGTCGCCGACTACGACCTGCCGTCCAGGCCGCGCCACGGCACGGTCCTGCCGGTCACCCAGGCCGAGTACGACCGGCTGCTGCGCGCCTACCAGCCCGACCAGTTGGTGGAGAGCGTCGAGGGTGTCCAGGTGAAGACGCGGACCGGTGAGGCTCCGGTCCTGCCGGGCACCGTGATCGCCACCTACGCCGACGGCGTCAAGCGCCCCGTCGCCGTCGACTGGGAGGACGTCCCGGCGTCCAAGTACGCGCAGCCCGGCACCTTCACGGTCACCGGCAGCCTGCCCGACGGCGCCGCACTGCCGGTGCAGGCCGAGGTCACCGTCTCCGCGGAGGGCCCCGACGTTCCGGCGGACCTGCTCCTGGAGTACGACTTCGACGAGACCGGCGGCAACATCGCCCGCGACGCCAGCGGCCACGGCTACCACGGCACCTACGCCCGAACTCCCGCGTTCGGCACCGGAGTCCACGGCGGCTCGTTCAAGATGTCCGGCGATGCCGGCACGTCCCCGTACGTGAAGATCCCGAACGGCGTGCTGAAGAACGCCGACAGCGTGACTGTGTCGACGTACGCCAAGTGGCAGGGCGGCGCGAGCTTCCAGTGGCTGTTCGGGCTGGGCCCCGACAGTGACAAGTACCTGTTCGCCACCCCGTCCAACGGCGGCTCCAGCCTCTACTCGGCCATCACCAAGGCGAGTTGGTCCGCCGAGTCGAAGCTGACGGCCGGCTCCCAGCTCACCCCGGGCGAGTGGAGGCACGTCACCGTCACCCTCGACGGCACGACCGGCACGATGATCCTCTACGTCGACGGCGTCGAGGCGGCCCGCACCACGACCGGCATCAAGCCGTCCGAACTGTACGACGCGAACAAGGACTACAGTGGCTACATCGGCCGCTCCCTGTACGCGGCCGACCCCTACTTCGGCGGCGAGGTCGACGACTTCCGCATCTACGACCGCGCCCTGACGGCCGCGGAGGTCATGGAGCTCAGCGGCAACACCGCGGGCATCGCCAAGGCGACGCAGTCCGGTCTGAAGGTCGACGCGATCATCGACAACGCGGACGGCAAGATCACGCTGCCGCTGAAGGAAGGCGCCGATCTCACCTCGCTGGCACCGGAGTTCACCCTCGCGCACGGCGCGGCGATCAGCCCCGCCTCCGGCAGCGTCCAGGACTTCAGCAAGCCGGTGACGTACGAAGTGACCGGCTCCGACGGCAAGAAGCGCACCTGGACGGTCTCGGCGCTCATCATGAAGAGCCCGGTCCTGCCCGGCCTCAACGCCGACCCGAACATCGTCCGCTTCGGCGACACCTTCTACCTCTACCCGACCACCGACGGCTTCGAGGGCTGGAGCGGCACGCAGTTCAAGGCCTACTCCTCGACCGACCTGGTCCACTGGAAGGACCACGGCGTCATCCTCGACCTCGGTCCCGACGTCTCCTGGGCGGACAGCCGCGCCTGGGCGCCGACCATCGCCGAGAAGGACGGCAAGTACTACTTCTACTTCTGCGCCGACGCCAACATCGGTGTCGCGGTGTCCGACTCGCCGACCGGCCCGTTCAAGGACGCCCTCGGCCGACCGCTGCTGAAGGCGGGCCAGCTCAGCGGCCAGATGATCGACCCCGCCGTGTTCACGGACGACGACGGGACGTCGTACCTCTACTGGGGCAACGGCCATGCCTACGTCGCGCCGCTGAACGCCGACATGGTCTCGATCGACACCGCGAAGACGAAGGACATCACCCCCAGCGGCTACAACGAGGGCTCCTTCGTCATCAAGCGCAAGGGCACCTACTACTTCATGTGGTCGGAGAACGACACCCGGGACGAGAACTACCGGGTCGCCTACGCCACCGGCTCCTCGCCCACCGGCCCGTGGACCAAGCGCGGGGTGATCCTGGAGAAGGACCTCGCGCTCGGCATCAAGGGTCCTGGCCACCACTCCGTCGTCCACGTCCCCAACACGGACGACTGGTACATCGCCTACCACCGGTTCGCCATCCCGGGCGGAGACGGCACACACCGTGAAACCACCGTCGACAAGCTGGAGTTCGACGCGGACGACCTGATCAAGAAGGTCGTGCCGACGCTCACCAGCATCGACCCGGTCACCGTCGTGCACGCCGGCCCGAACGCCGAGGGCACCGAGGGCGACGCGCTCGCGCTGAACGGCACCCTGTCGGGGGCGGGCAGCCCGAAGTGGACGGTCGAGGACGGGGCACCCTGCGCCTTCGCCGACCCCACCGCCACACACACCACCCTCACCTGCACCGACGACGGCACCTACACCGTCACCCTGACCGGCGGCCGCAGCCGCGACACGGCCACCGTGAAGGTCGCCAACGCGGCACCGGCCATCACCGCCGCCACCGGACCCCGGTCCGCGGTGTCGGTGGGCAGGACCGCCGTCGTCACGGCCGCCTTCACCGACCCCGGCTCCTCCGACACCCACACCTGCAAGGTCGACTGGAAGGACGGCACCGCACCCCAGGCCGGCAAGGTCACCACGACCGGCTGCCGGGCCGAGCACACCTACACCAAGGCCGGCATCCGCCGCCCGGTCGTCACGGTCACCGACGACGACGGCGCCGCGGACAGCAGGACCCTCCCCGAGCTGATCGTCTACGACCGCTCCGCCGGACCGGCCTTCGGCACCGGGGTCTACACCTCCCCGGCCGGCGCCTACCCCGCCCGCCCGGCCCTGACCGGCAAGGCCGCCTTCTCCCTCGTGGCCCTGTACGAGAAGGGAGCCACCATCCCCACGGGATGGGCGTCGCTCGACTTCGGCCCGGCCAAGCTGAAGTTCCGCTCGACCGGCTCCGACTGGCTCGTCGTCACCGGCGACCAGGCCGTCTACCAGGGGTCCGGCACGGTCAACGGCGGCAGCGGCTACGGATTCCGGGTCACGGCCACCGCGGACACGTTCCGGATCAAGATCTGGAAGAAGGCGGGCGGCGAGGTCGTTTACGACAACGCTACCAGCCCGAAGCTGGCCGGCATCATCACCATCGGCGCCGCCCGACGGTGAGCCGGACACCGGGCGGCGCGGGCACTGACCGGTGCCCGCGCCGCCCGTCACCGTGACCCCTCCGGGAGGGCCCGCCCATGGCAGAGCTTGAGATCGACGCCGTCGTGTTCGACGTGCTCGGCACCCTCGTCGACGAACCGGCGGGACTCCGCGCCGCCATCCGCGCACTCGATCCCTCGCTCGACGAGCCCAGGGTCGAGGAGCTCCTCGCCCTCTGGCAGCGGCACGTAGAGCACGAGCAGGCCCGCGTCGTGGCGGGGGCGAGGCCTTTCACCACCAGCGAGGTGATCGACCGGGAGGCGGCGCGGCTGGTCGCCGACGCCACCGGAGCCGACGACTCGGCGGCCGCCGCGCTGGCGCTGTCCGCTCGGCGGCTCCCATCGTGGCCCGACACCCTGGCGGGTCTGGCGCGGCTCGCCCAGCGGTTCCCGCTGATCGGGCTGTCCAATGCAAGCCGTACGGCTTTGCTGGAACTCAGCGCCCACGCCGGACTCCGCTGGCACCAGGCGTTGTCCGCCGCGGAGGCCGCGACCTTCAAGCCGGACCCCGCGGTCTACCAACTGGCCGTCAGCGTCTCCGGACGACCGCCGGAGCGGCTGCTGATGGTCGCCGCCCACGCATGGGACCTGCGCGGAGCCCAGCGCCTCGGCCTGCGCACCGCGTACGTCGCCCGCCCGGTCGGCGATCCGCCCGCCCCCGAGGACCGCTTCGACCTGTACGCCGACGGCCTGGCCGATCTGGCGGACCAGCTCGACAAGGCATAACTGAGCGAGGCGCGGAACCGTGCCCGCGTAGGGTGCCGATCATGAGCGCACCCGCCCCTCGCCCCTCCTCCTCCGGCTCCGCTCCTCGGGCCCGGGACATCGGGCTCGGCGTCGGTGATCTGCCCACGGGGCCGCACAACGCGCTCACCGACGTGCCGGGCGTCCGGGTCGGCCACACCACGCTGATCGACCCGCCGCGGGTGCACAGCGGTGTCACCGCGATCGTGCCGGACGGGATCGGCCCGCAACGTCCGCTGCCCGCCGGGGTGTTCGTGGGCAACGGGTACGGCAAGCTGCTGGGCGGCACGCAGCTGGCCGAACTCGGCGCGCTGGAGACGCCGGTGCTGCTCACCTCGACCCTCTCCGCGTTCCGGGTCGCCGACGCCCTGGTCGGCTGGATGCTGGAGCGGCCGGGCAACGAGGACGTGCGGAGCCTGAACCCCGTGGTGGGGGAGTGCAACGACGGGCTGCTGTCCGACATCCGCTCCCGCCCGGTGCGCGAGGAGCATGTCCGGTCCGCGCTGGAGAACGCGTCCGACGGACCGGTGGCCGAGGGCTGCGTGGGGGCGGGCACGGGGACCTCCGCACTCGGGTTCAAGGCCGGTGTCGGCACCTCGTCGCGACGGCTCGCGCTGAGCGGCCGGGAGGTGACGGTGGGGGTGCTGGTGCAGGCCAACTTCGGTGGCACGCTCAGGATTTCGGGCCGCACGGTCACTCCGGTCGACGTCGGTCTGCCCGACCCGGACGCCGGTCCGGACCGCGGTTCCTGCATGGTCGTGGCCGCCACCGACGCGCCGCTGGACGCCCGCCAGCTGACCCGGGTGGCCCGCCGCGCGGTCTACGCGCTGGCCCGCGTCGGTGCCGCGTACGGCCACGGCAGCGGCGACTACGGCCTCGCCTTCGGCACCCGCCCGCTGGGCGAGCCCGCCGGTCCGGCCGTGCTGCCCGACGACCGGCTCGACCCGCTCTTCGGCGCCGTGCTCGACGCGGTGGAGGAGGCCGTCCTCAACTGCCTGCTGACGGCCACCACGACCACGGGCCCGCGCGGCCACACCCGCCATGGACTGCCGGCGGAACCCCTGCGCACGCTGCTGGAGTGAGCCCGCTCAGTGGGAGCGGGCCGCGGCGATGAAGGCGGCCATCTTCTCCCGGCTCTTGATCCCCGGCGCGGTCTCGACGCTGCTGGAGACGTCCACGCCGTAGGGGGCGAAGGTTTCGATCACGCCCGCCACGTTGTGCTCGTCGAGGCCCCCGGCGATCACGACCCGCCCGGGCACGTCCTTCACCCACGCGGGGATGTCCGCGAAGACACCGCTGCCCGTGCTGGCGTCGTAGAAGAAGTACTCCAGGGCCTCCGGGTGCTCGGGTGGTGTGCCGGAGGCGAGGGCGAGATGGGGGATGTCGACCATCTCGTAGACCTGGATCGTGTCGAAGTGCTCGGCGACGGCCTCGGTCTCCTCATGGGCCAGCGCCACGGCGAACGTGGGAATCCGTCCGCGCGCGTGGTCGGCGAGCGCCACGGCCCGCTCGGGCGGGCAGTACCGCTTGCTCTTGGGGGTCACCACGACCCCGATGGCGTCGTAGCCCAGCTCGATGGCCCAGTCGATCTGCTGCTCCTGGGTGAGCCCGCACACCTTAACGAACCCGCCGGACCCCGTCGGCCGCCGCCCGCTCATCCTGTCTCCTTCTCGCACACGTCACGAAGCTGTGCTCACCGTATGCGCAGTCGGTTCAGTCGTCGGACAGCAGCCAGCCGATGTGCAGTTCCTCCGCGGCCGGGCGGAACGTGCGGATGAGTTCGGCGCGCTCGGGGTCGTCCTCGGGGAGACAGCGGGCGAGGAGCGCCTGCGCGGCGACGGTCTGCGGCCGGGCGCCGAGCGCGCCCCGCAGGTGGAGCGAGCGGCGCAGCAGCGCGATCCGCTCGGCGGGCTCCCTGCGCGGAGCGATGTGCCGGATGATGTACGACTCGAGGAACTCGTCGCCCGTAGCCGTGGCGATGGCGAGTGCCGTGTCGTAGTGCGGGTCGGCGGCTGCCGGGTCCTCGTCGATGTTGTCCAGCAGGACCCCCCAGTGGAACTCGGCCCAGCCGCGCAGCTTCTCGTCGCCGCCCTCGACCGCCGCACGGTAGCCGGCCTCGGCGACGGCGCGGTCGTCGGGACGCGGGTCGCGGCGGAACAGCAGTCGGCTGTAAGCCAGTCGTGCCGTGAGCAGCTGCGCGGTCGGCGACGCGGGGTCGAGCGCCGCGACCGCCTTCTCGGCCTCCTCGTGACCCTGGATCGTGAAGAACCAGCGCTCTACGGCGATTTCGGCACGCAACTCGGGTTCACCGTCGGGACCCAGGACGGCCAGCGCGGCATCCCATTCCCCGAACAGATGCAGTCGACGGGCAATGTAGGTGTCGTCAGATATCATGGTGCCTACATTAGGAAGCGGCGATGTAGGTGGTCAAGTGCAATACGGTGACTACGTCGGGAACGTGACGAGGCTGGCCGTCGAGTTGGCCAACACGAGGACCCTCGACCCACACGGCGAACTGGTCGGCCAGTTCTTCGAGGAACACGAGGTCACTCCGCCGCCGGGCGGCGACTACGGCGCGCTGCCGGACCTCGTGCGGGAGGCCTTGGCGCAGGCGGTCGACGGCACCGCACCCGAGGCCGTGCACCGGCTGCTGCGTGACTATCCGCCGGAGATGCACCTGTCCGACCACGACGGACTCGGCGGCTGGCACGTCCACTTCAGCCGCAACGGCACTCCGGCCCAGCGCTGGGCCGGCCAGCTGATCGCCGCCCAGCTCGCGCTCGTCGTGGCCGGGGAGCCGGCGGTGACGCTGGGGCGGTGCGCGGCGGAAGGCTGCGACAACTACTTCGTGGACCAGTCACGGAACCGGACACGCCGCTTCTGCTCCAACGCCTGCGCGAGCCGGACGACGGTCGCGGCGTACCGGGCCCGGACGGCGAAGAAGTCCTAGCGCGGTCCTTGAGCGGTCCCGCTGCGCTGTCAGTGGCCGTCCGTAGGGTGGTGGCACATCCAACGGGGAGGCAGCGATGCGCAGGCCGGTCGAAGGCGAAGTGTTCGTGCACTACGGGCAGATCTATGTCGAGAGCGACCCGGACAGCTTCGGCCCGGATCTCTCCGAGGCGTTCGCCGGACAGCGCGCGGGCCTGTGCGGCGCTGCGATCCCGGGCGCCCTGTGGCTGACGACCGGGCTGCACACGGGGGACGTCGGTTTCACCGTCGAGGTCCATGAGGAGCCGCCCGCGTTGGACCCGCAGTGGGAGGACGTGGTGGAGGTGTCCTTCCGTCCCGTCTCGGCGGACAGCCGACTGGTGCAGTGGGCGGGCGAGGCCGTCTGGGAGCTGGACCTGGAGGAGACCGACTACCGCGTGCGCTACTGCGCGAAGGGCATGGACGAGGCGAACAGACAAGACACCCGGATGGACGACGAGCCACAACTGGACAGCTATCTCCTGCAGTTCTGGCCCGCCCCGCCGGCCACCGACCGCGTCCTCAAGCAGACGTCGGAGATCGCCGCCTACTGGCACAACTACGCGGCCGAGCAACATCCTCCGCCCACCCCCGAGGAGCGGGCCGAGGCCGAGCGCCGTGAGCGACTCGAACAGGAGCGGGTCGAGCGGGAGAACCGGCTCGCCCTGGAGCGCTGGGAGTGGGGCGGGCAGCTGCCGAGCCAGGCCCTGCGGGAGGTCCTGGGCAACGTCCGTGGTCTGGTGCCGTTCGACCCGCCCCTGGTCCATGCGATCGACGCCGCGGGTCCGGAAGCCCAGCGTGCCGTCGCCCTGTTGGCGGCTCGGCGCGCCTGCGAGCGGTCCGGTCTCACGGCCCTCGACTGGGTCACCGACGGGCTGACCGCGCTGGCGGAGGGACGCCCCCTGCCGCCGCCCTTCGACGACTGGGACCGCATGTGGCGGACCTTGGCCGACGACCCGCACGCCCCGGACGGGACCGTGGGCGAGGCCGTCCCGCCCGAGCGGCCCCCGTTCCAGCCGCCCGTGCCACGGCCGGAGCTGACGGCCTGGGAGGAGCCGCAGGTGGTGGGCCCGGCGGCTGCCGTCGTGGAGTGGCCGAACCCGCAGCCGGTGCCCGGGCGGCGGTCCCGAACCGCCGCGTTCACCATGGCAGTCACCTACGGAGCCCCGGACCCGTCCCGGCGGATGTCCCAGCCGCACATGGCGCTTCCCGCGGTGACCGGAGCCGCGGAGGCGGACCCGCTGCGGGCCGCCCTCGACGCGGTGTACGCGGGCGTGGTCACTTACGGGGAGCACTACGAGACGCTGCTGCAAGAGATCTGGGCGGCGCTGCCGCCGGTGGGCGACACGCCGTAGGGCTCGCCGCGCCGGGCCCGGGCGCGGGCCCAGTCAGTCGCCGCTCCTGACGGGCGCGCTGCTGCGTCCGCTGCGCCGACCGCTGAGCTCCGCGTCCAGCGTCTCCTGGGCCACGCGCATGGCCTCGGCGTACACCGGCTCGCGCAACCGCTGCCACATCTCCGCCTCGGGCACGTCCTCCACATGGCTGACCACCCACCAGATGTTGCCGAACGGGTCCCTGATGCGACCGCCCCGCTGCCCGAAGGCGTCGTTCGTCACGGCGGTGACCACTTGGCCGCCCGCCGCCAGGGCCCGGGAGAACGCCTCGTCGGCGTCGCCGACGAAGACGCGCAGCAGGCTCGGCATGACCGGCCAGTCGGCGCGGCGATCGAAGGCGAGCACGACCGTGTCGCCGACGCGGATCTCCCCGTGTCCGATCAGGCCGTCCTCGGTCACCACCCGCCCGAGCTCCTCACCTTCGAATGCCTGGGCGACGAAGTCGAGAAACGCCCCCGTGTCGTCGGTGACGACCCAGGGGGCCACGCTGGTGTAGCCCTGGGGAGCGGCAGTCCTCTGCTCGGTCATGGTGTTCCCCTTCGCCGGTGGTGCCCGATGTGTCGACGGTAGGCCGCTCCTAGGTCGGTTCCTGTCCTATACGGCGGACGACGCCCGGTCGTCCCTCCGGCGGGCCGTGTTCTCCGGCCCTGCTGCCCCCTGCCCGGGGAACTCTCTGTCCCGCCGCACCACCCTGCCGGCCACACGCACGGCCGCGGTCACCGGCCTGTTGGCGGCGGTCCTGCTCGATCAGCTGAGCAAGGAGCGCCGGGCAGCCGCGTGACAGGGCCGTTGTCCGGAACATCCGGGACTGACGGCCCTTCGCGCACGATGCCCGTTCGCCGACCATGGACGGACGACGTGCTCCTCACGCCTGCCGCTCCCGGCGAAAGACGGTCTGGCCATGTATCCCAACGACGGATTCCGCGAACTCGAACGGCAGGAATGCCTGCGGCTGTTGGCCGAGGTGCCCATGGGCCGGATCGTCCACACCCGCCAGGCCCTGCCCGCCGTGCTGCCGGTCAACTTCTGTCTGGACGGCGACGGCGCCGTGCTGCTGCGCACCGCGGCCGCATCGGAGCTGGTGCGCGCCATCGACGGCGCGGTCGTGGCCTTCGAGGCCGACCAGGTCGACGCCGGCACGCACTCCGGCTGGAGCGTCGTCGTCACCGGCGCCGCCTCGGTCGTCAGGGACCCGGCCGAGCACGACCGCCTGACCCGCACCGGTCCGCGCTCCTGGGTGCCCTCGCCCGACGAGGTCTTCGTCCGGATCGAGCCCGACCTCGTCACCGGCCGCGCACTCGTCGGCGGCCACACGCTCTACGGCGTCCACCTCCCGGACTGACACCGGTCCGTACGGCCCTGCGAAAGGGGCCGTACGACGCTTCATCGGGTGCGCCCGGCCCCTGCCCGGGGTGGTGCGGGCGGACAAGCATCGGGACCACAGAGCAGAGGAGGAGGGGACATGACTCTCCAGCAGGTGGTCGTGGGAACGGACGGTTCACTGGTCGCCGTACGGGCCCTGGACTGGGCCTCGGACGACGCGGTGCGGCGCGGTGCCGAGCTGCGGATCGTCTACGCCGTGCCCGACCGCGACCAGGCCGGACCGGTCCCTCGCCTCGGCCGTCGCACGCGTGCGTGAACGCCACCCGGGCCTGACGGTGACGTCCCGGGCCGTCGCGGGCAGCCCCGTACGGGCGCTCGCGCAGGAAAGCGAGGGCGCGGCCCTCACGGTCGTCGGCACCCGGGGCTTCAACGGGGTCACCGGCCTGATGGCCGGTTCCGTGAGCCTGCGGCTGGCCACACGGGTGCGGGGCCCGCTGCTCGTCGTACGCGGTGATCACCCGTGCGACGGCAAGGAGGAGGTGCTGCTGGGCCTGGAGGACGACTCCGACGCCGAGGCCGCCGCGTACGCCTTCGACGAGGCGGAGCGCCGCGCTGTCCGGCTGTGCGTCGTGCACGCCCGCATCCACCGGCACATCACGCCCGAGCAGCCCTCGCCAATCCCCGCCACCGGCCCCGGGCAACGGCGCCGCGAGCGCGAGGACCGGGCCGAGGAAGCCGTACCCCGCTTCAGCCTGGCCCGGCTGGAGGAGCAGCACCCCGGCGTCGGCGTGGCGGCCCGCACGGTGCGCACCGGACCGGCGCACGCCTTGCTGGCGGCCACGGGCGACTCGGCCGTCGTCGTCATCGGCGTCCACCGCCGTGCCGGTCACCTCGGCCCCCGGCTCGGCCCGGTGGCCCACACCCTGCTGCACCGCTCGCACTGCCCGGTGGTGCTGGTGCCGACGACCTGACGACCGTCCGCACGACGTGGAAGGGGTGAGGCCCATCCGGCCTCACCCCCTCTTCACCCCTTCGTCCCCGTCGCTCAGCCGTCGGTCTCCGTACCCGGCCCCCCGCGCCACGGCGGCGGTGTCGCCGCCTTGCGCGCCTCGTCGCCGCGATGGGCCAGTCGGTTGGCGCGGCCACGCAGCCGGTCCTGCAACCGGTCGGCGAGCTCGGTCGCGCTCGCCTCCTGGGCGTGTACGACGACGAGGGCGTCGCCCACCCGGATCTCGGCCGCCGCCGACCAGGGCTGCGCCACGTGCTGCGCCGCCGCGTGGTCGATCCGTACCTCGCCACTGACGTCCGGGAGCCCGGGCCGCTCGAAGGCTGCGACGACCTTCGCCCGGACGTACCCGAGCGCCTCGGCGTCGACATCGCCCGTCGCCCGCACCTGGATGCCGCTGAAAGCCATGTGCCCCATCTCCCTCTGATCTTCTGCCGACGACTCCACCCTCCCGCCCACTGATGCTCGCTCCCAGGGCCGGGTGGCCCGGGCCCCGTCCCCGTACGGCCCCTCCCGCGGCGGGCACCCGGGCCGGAGGCTGGCAGCGCACCGCAACCACCGGACACCGATCAGGAGGACGACGGACATGAGCGTGCGCGTGGGCATCAACGGATTCGGCCGCATCGGCCGCAACTACCTGCGCCTCGTACTGGAGCGCGCGGAGCGGGCGGTCGGCACGCCCGTGGAGGTCGTGGCGGTCAACGACATCACCTCGCCGGCGGCGCTGGCGCACCTGCTGGCATACGACTCGACGTACGGCCGAATCGGCCGCACCGTCGAACACGACGAGGACTCCCTCACGGTGGACGGCCGGCGGATCGCGGTGACCGCAGAGCGGGACCCGGCCGCGCTGGCCTGGGGCGACCTGGGCGTCGACATCGTCATCGAGTCCACCGGACGCTTCCGCACCCGCGAGGACGCCGGTCTGCACCTGAAGTCGGGCGCCCGCAAGGTGCTGCTCTCCGTACCGGGCAAGGGCGTCGACGCCACCGTCGTGATGGGGGTGAACGAGGGCTCCTACGACCCGGAGAGCGACCACGTCGTCTCCAACGCCTCCTGCACCACCAACTGCGTGGCGCCCATGGTGAAGGTGCTGGACGAGTCGTTCGGCATCGACAAGGGGCTCATGACGACCATCCACGGCTACACCAACGACCAGGTCGTCCTCGACGGACCGCACAAGGACCTGCGCCGCGGCCGCAGCGCCGCCGTCAACATCATCCCGACCAGCACCGGGGCCGCCCGCGCCGTCGGCCTGGTGCTGCCGGAGCTGGCGGGCACCCTGGACGGCATCGCCGTGCGCGTGCCGGTGGAGGACGGCTCCCTGACCGACCTGACCGTCGTGCTGGAGCGGCCGGCGACCGCGGACGAGGTCAACGCGGCGTTCCGGGAGGCGGCCGCCGGGGCCCTGAAGGGTGTGCTGCGGGTCTCCGACGCCCCGATCGTCTCCCGGGACATCGTGGGCGACCCCGCCTCCTGCGTCCTGGACGCACCGCTCACCCAGGCACACGGTGAGCTGGTCAAGGTGTTCGGCTGGTACGACAACGAGTGGGGATACACCAACCGCCTCCTGGACCTGACCGAGTACGTCGCCGCGCGACTTCGGCGCGACTGACGCCCCCGGGCCCACCTGCTCGGATTCTGTATTGCTTCTCGCCCTGGACCATTACCGTGGCATGTGACCGCGACGGTCGGTCTGAACGTCGCGAGGAGACGTGGAGGAGCGCGGGTGGGAAGCCATGAGCGGGCCGGGGAGGCCCGCGTCCGGCTGCCGCAGCTCAAGCTCGACGAGTTGCTGGAGGAGCTGCAGGCCCGGCTGGACGCGGCCCGCGGCACCCGCGACCGGGTGCACAGCCTCCTGGAGGCGGTGCTCTCGGTCGGCCGCGAACTAGACCTCGAACAGGCCCTGTACAGCATCGTGGAGGCCGCAGCGGTCCTGGTGGACGCCCGGTACGCCGCCCTGGGCGTGATCGGCTCCGACGGCAAGCGGCTGTCGGCGTTCCACACCGTCGGCGTCTCCGAGGAGCAGATCGCCCGGATCGGCCCCTACCCCGAGGGCCACGGCATCCTCGGCGAGCTCATCACCCATCCGGAGCCGCTGCGCCTGGTGAAGATCTCCGGGCATCCCGCGTCCTACGGGTTCCCGGCCCACCATCCGCCGATGAACACCTTCCTCGGCGTCCCCATCCGGGTGCGTGACCAGGTGTTCGGCAACCTGTACCTGACGGAGAAGCGGGGCGGGGCGCAGTTCGACGAGGAGGACGAGTCGGTCCTGTCGACGCTCGCCGTCGCCGCGGGCGTCGCCATCGACAACGCCCGGCTGTACGAGGAGTCCCGGCTCAGGGAGCGCTGGCTGCGGGCCACGGCGGACATCGCCCAGAGTCTGATGTCCGGCAGCGAACGCGGCGCGGCCCTCGCCCTGATCGCCGAGAGCGCACGGGAGATCACCGGCGCGGCCCTCGCCGTGATCGCCATGCCCCTGGAGGGCACCGAGTCGCTGCGGGTGGAGCTGGCTGTCGGGACGGGCTCCGAGGCGCATCACGGGCTCGTCCTGCCCGTGGGCAACAGCCTGATCGGGCAGGCCTTCGCCGACGGCTCCCCGGTGATCAGCCCGGACGTGTCGCGTGACGAGCGGGTGCCGAACGCCGAGCCGCGCTTCGCCGGCCTCGGCGCGGCCGTGGCGGTGCCCATCGGCACGGGGGAGGGCCTGCGGGGTGTGCTGCTGCTGGTGCGGGAGGCGGGCCGGCCGGCGTTCTCCGAGAAGGAGACCGAACCCCTGTACGGTTTCGCCGCGCAGGCCGCGATCGCGCTGGAACTGGCCGAGCGCCGCCAGGACGCCGAGCAGATCGCCCTGCTCCAGGACCGTGACCGGATCGCCCGCGACCTGCACGACCTCGCCATCCAGCGGCTCTTCGCCACCGGTATGACCCTGCAGAGCGCGGGCCGCTTCATCGACCACCGGGAGGCCTCCGAGCGGGTGGCCCGGGCCGTCGACGACCTCGACGAGACCATCAAGATCATCCGGTCGACCATCTTCGGCCTGCGGGCCCGCGACGGCGCCTCGGGCACCGGCCTGCGGGCCCGTGTCGTCCGGGCGGCGGGCGAGGCCGCCACCGTGCTGGGCTTCGCGCCCAGCGTCCGCATGGTCGGCCTCGTCGACACGGATGTGCCGCGCGAGATCGCCGACCAGGTCGCTGCCGTCCTGACCGAGGCCCTGACCAACGTCGCCCGGCACGCGCACGCCACCCGTGCCGAGGTGTCCCTGGAGACCGACGGGCACGAGGTGCGGCTGACGGTCACCGACAACGGGGTGGGCGTCCCGGCCGGCGGGCGGCGCAGCGGCCTCGACAACATGGCCGAGCGGGCCCGGCAGTCGGGCGGCGCGTTCGAGATCCGCACGCCGGAGGGTGGGGGGACCAGGCTGGAGTGGCGGGTGCCGGTGCCCCGCGACGAGGAGTAGGAGCGCCCGTCCGGCACCACCGCTACTGTCCGATCGCGGCATTCACCACGGCCATCCTCTCGCCCGTGATGGCTGTGCTCACGGCCCAACGTCAAGAGCGAGGAAAGCGCAGAGCCACCGACCTCGAAAAGCTCCAGTTGGCTGTTCTCGCCTTCCGCTCCCACCTCGTCCATCACCGATCTAGGGCTTCAGTCCGGCGGGAGTACGACGCGGATTTCCTGCCCGATGTGGTGATCGAGAACTTCGTCGAGGAGGTGGTCAACAGCTCTCTCAGCCAGGAGGGCCGTCGGCAGGAGGCGATCCGAGCCTCGTTGGTACGCATCGCGGGCGACATGCGGGTGCGTATGGCGGAGGAGATCGGTCTGGCCGCGGCGAAGCTCAAACAAACCAAACTTGAAGAAGACGCCATCAAGCGGCAGGATGCACGGTTGGGTTGGCACCAGCAGAACTACGTAGTGCCAGGGCTCGTAGACATCTCGGGGGTTCTGGACCGGCTGAGCCAGAACCCGAACACTGACGAGCTGTACGATGCGGCGCTGAAGGAAGTGGACGCTCTCCTGAAGACCGTAGGCATCAAACGGATCGGGCTGAAGGGGAGGCACCCCCTTCCTGATGCGGCCTCCCTTCCAGACCCCAACTACGTCTCCAACTGACAAGAACAACCGAGCCCAGTCGGAACCGGTTTCGGACGGCTCGCGCTCCTCGAACCCCGGCTGCCCAGGGCACGCGATTTTCCCTACCAATAAAGGGTCCAGCCCGGAGCAGTGGAATCCGGCGTCCACCCAAAACAACACCCGGACCTTCAGCTCGCCCGCCCCCGGCCACCGACAACGTAATGGGCCCCCGACTCCGTCGGCGGCCCATTACGAAATTACGGCTAGGGATTATTGAAAGGTGTCCTTGCTGCCAGAGAATTGGGGTCGCTCCCAAACAAGCTCAGCGCAGGCACCTGGGTCGGCCCCATCTGGGACACGATCGCTTTGTGGAAGGCCAAGTATGAACCTGTAAAGCTGTTGTTGGCCCATGTCCTCATCAGGGTCGTGGTGAAGACTCCGTTGCCGTTGGATTCCTGAGAGAGCTGAGAATCTAGGCATCCCGAGATGAGAAGTCCATTGGCTACAATGACCCCTCTGGACCTCGCGACCTCCTTAGCGGCTTCGAGTGATTCGGCCTGTGCTGAATTGGCAGCGGCGTTGAACCCCAGCGGCAACTCACGCGTCTCGACACCCGTTGTTGTGTCTGCGTCTCGACCTCCGCTGGTGCTGCCGCGTTCAAGGACATTGGCCATCCGCTCACTACCCTGCCCCGGGAACCGCACTACGTAGGGACTCTCGAAAGCCTGTAGAGGGCGGCCCATACGCGTTCGCCGACTCGCTTGCGGGTCTTGGCGTGGTGGGTGAGGCCGAAGCGTTCGGACCACAGCGACTGACCGGGTGTGCGGCCGAGCGGGTCGTCGGGACTGTCGGCGATGGCGGGCAGGTCGATGACTCGCCAGGCGTTGCGCTCCGTGGCGAGGATGCGTCCGGCGAGGTCGTCTTCGTGCCACCGGGTCTGAATGAGGCAGATCGCGCCGACGGGTTCGAGACGGGTCTGCAGGACGGAGGTCCACCAGTCCCAGGCGCGCTTGCGCATGGTGGGGCTGTCAGCGTCCGCCATGTCCTTGACCGGGTCATCGACGATGGCGATGTGCGCGCCGCGTCCGGTGATGCCACCGCCGATACCGGCCGCGAGGAGGCCGCCTTCGCCGTCGGCGATGTCAAAGCGGTTGGCCGCCTGGTTCCCCGCCTTGAGTTGGATGCCGAGGTCGTCGCCCCAGGTGTTGATGGCGTCCCTGATCCACCGGCCGTGATCGTCGGCAAGGTCGGCGGAGTAGCTGGCGATCATCATGCGGTGGCCGGGATTGCGCCGCAGGTACCAGAGGGGCGCCCACCGAGAGGCCCGTCGGCTCTTGCCGTGCCGCGGGGGCATGGTCAGCATGACCCGGTCGCATCGGCCATGTCGATGAACGCGCGGTCGATGAGATCCAGGTGTGGGGCCTGCATCTCGCGCCCGCCGGTGAGGACGGCGGCGAGCGCCCCTGGCGAACAGTCCATGGCGAGTTGGCGTTCGACGCGCACCAACTCGGCGCGCAGCGTGGGAGATGCCGCCCGCACGATGGACCGCCGCTGCGCTGACGGAAGGGTCTTGTAGTGGGCTATGACGCTCTCGTGATCGCGCGGGGTCATGCGCCGTCCGGATCGGTCAGCGCGATCAGAGCGTCGAGTTCGTCGACGGCCACGTTCTCGACCTGGACCGGTCCACCGGCCGGGCCGGACAGTTCCGCACGGACAGGCATGTCGAGGCCGAGCAGCCGTGCCCGGCGCTCCATGATCCGCAGGGTGCGGTCGATGGGAGCAAGGTCCTGGTCCCGGACGGCCTTCTTGCACGCAACGAAGAACAGCCGGTCGAGCCGGTCGGCTTCCAGTGCACGCAACTCATCTACGTCGTCGTTGAGTTCGGCGCGGCGGTCGGCCAGTGCGGTGCGGACGTCCCGGCAGGCGGCATGAATCAGGGCCTCGTTGGTGGGCGGGTCCTGGTCCTTGCGGTACCGCTCGACCCCGTAGCCCTGCGGGTAGGCGATCCCGTCGGAGTTGACGGTCGGGTCGGCGGCGAGCTTACGGGCGATCGTCAACCAGTCCACGCCAGCGAGACGTGGATCGATGGCGTCCGAGCGGCGGCGCGCGATGGCCGCACGCGCGGCTTTGTCGGGGCGTCCCACGGCGGGAGTCCTTCACAGCTCGGGTGCGCCCCCGCGCCCGCACCCATGATCGCACCCATGCCCGCAACTTGGGCTAGTCTCGCCTCATGCGCGCCCCACTCGTCCCCTTCACCCTCCCGGTTGGCCCCCCGGCCGGTCGCGAGCTGGGTGGCCGGGATGAGTTGGGAGCAGTTGGAGCAGCAGTCACCCGTCTTGTCATCACAGCGGAGCACTACCTTGCACCGCAAAGGGTGGGTTGGAGGGCCCTAGAGACTGCAACGGGCAAAACTTTCCAACTGGCCATCATTTGGGGTAAGGCACGGGCAGGGATTGAACCCGAAGTCCTGTCCCGGAACCAACTCGTTTCTGACCTACGGGGTGCGCGACGCGCCGTTCACGCGTACCAGCAACTCACGGATTGGCGCCTTTCCGAGTCTTGCGCAGATAAAGCAGCACAAGGCACGGTTCCCAGCATTCCCACTTTCACAGCGAAGTCTTGCCTTGCAACAGCCTTTGTGACGAGGGAGTGGGGCGCCCTCCAACGCGCCGTGACAGCCATCCTGCAGTTCCTTGGCCAGTTGGTTGAGCAACTGCGCATACTGCTGCGAGCGTTGCCGGTAAGAATCCTCCCCGCACCCCCGCCTCCAGTGGGCACCGCTCCATGCGCCGTAGCTCGACTGCAGGGGACCCGCGTGCCGCGAGCACCGCAGGCAGTGTTCTCCCGCTTCCTGTTGACGCCCTAGCTGCATCACGGCACGCCCCCGGGAGGGGCCTCGAAGCAGTGCTGACGCGCGCTGGGCGAAAGTCACCAAGGGGACAAACTGGTGGACTCCGCCATCTTGTGGATTGTTGGCATTTCAGGCGTATTGGCGATCACCTTGTTCGCAATCAAGGGTCTCCTCGATCAGCTACCCGATATCGCCGAGTCGTGGCATCGCGCGAAGCGAGCGTTTCGTGATCCGGACGACCCTGGGGACGATGGTTCGTGACACGGGAGCACCCCCGCACCACGCCGCTCAGATGAATGACATCTGTTCCTCGCCAGGCCGCTTGGGCGGCGCGTACTCAGCTGGCGCGTCGGGCGCGTTGCGCTCAGTGCGCAACCACCAGGCGAACTGGTAGCTGCGGCAAGTCCGGAAACGGACCGACTTTCGGCGCGGCTCGTTCTCTGAATGTTGTGCTCGCCCCATCCGGTGATGGGGCGAGCGTTCGCCAGGTGCACATACAGGCCCGGTACCAGGGCGGGCCTCCCGCTGCTCTCCCGGTGCACTCTCGAAGGCAAGGTGCGCGTTATCGCTCCACTTCCACGGATTGAGCGGCGCGCACAGATACCAGGCCGGGGGCGGGTTGCTCTCGGGGAGCTCGATCGTCTGGCGCCGGCGGCTAATGTCGAGCCGGGGGTGGTCGGGCTGGCCGAAGCTGCGCAGGCAGTGTTGGTCGAGGGCTACGTGCCGCACGCCTGCCGGCCACATGATGTAGTACCGAGTTCGTGATTCAATTTGGACCTGTATTCGCTGCGACATGCGCTCCCCATTCACCCGTTTCAATTGGCAAGAGATTCATTTCTCTCTACTGTCAATTTTATCAAATTTCCCACCAATTCCAGATGCCTGTCATGTCGGAAGCCGTTCGGGTGCGGCATGTTGAATTCCTCTTCGAATGCCTTCTCGTATTCCTCCTTGGGGAGCGCGATGGGGTGTCGACAGGTGGCCTTGATGTTGGAGCCGCTGAGGTCGGTGACTTGCACGTCCTCGAAGTAGCGGCGTAGCAGCGGCTCCAGGGTCTCGGGGGCGTGGAAACGCAGCTTCTGCCACTTCCCCTTGACGAAGTTCATCTCGACGTTGTCCTCGTCGAGGAAGCTCATTTTCGTTGTGGCTGTCTGGGAGGTGACCCGCTTGGCTTGCTCGTCCCTGAGTTCGCGGGCGAGGTTGCGGGTGCCGAGGCATACGACGCCGTCCGCCGCGCAGAGGGCATTGACGGTGGTCATCACCCAGTGTTAGTAGTCGAGGGTGGTGGTGGCGTTGATGACGGAGTTGAGGACCACCACGTCGTACAGGCCGTTGACCTGGATGTCCTTGTCGATGTCGCGGATCATGCCGACGACGGCGCGGATGTCAACGGCGTATGAGCCGTCGCGGCAGCGGTAGGGCTCGTAGTCGTGGATACTGAAGCCCTTCGCGCGTAGGTACTTGGCGTAGTCGCCGTACCCCGCGCCGAAGTCCACGACCCGGTGGGTGGGCTTGAGCCAGGGCGTCTCCAACTGGTCCCAGGTCTCAGAACCATAGGCGAGCTTTCCGGCCTTGGCCTTGGAGGAGAACTTGCGGAGCCTCTTGGGCTGCACGATGTGCTGGTTCCACACCGGGGCTTTACTCTCGATGGCGGTCCAGTCGTAGACGCCGTACTCGCCGGTGAGGTCGGCGTGGAGTTGGGCGGCGTCAGCGGACGTGACGGTCCAGGCGAGGAGGTCGAAGCGGTTGATGGAGGCGACGACGGCCTATTCGGCGTTGAGGACGATGCGGCCCTGATCGTCGATGACGACGCTTCCCCAGGGGCCATGGCCGGCGGTCATGTGCCCGATGGCGTTGATGAAGGAGAGGTTCTTTCCTTCCGCGACCCGGATGGACTGCCATGGAATCCACGACCAGGCGCCGATGACGCCGGGCTCGGCGCAGACGACACTGGCCTCGGGCTCGACGCGGTTGTGCAGCAGGTTGAACTCCTCCGGGCCCATCTCCTCCCGCACGACATGCAGAGGCGCGCCTCGAAGAGCGCCGTGGATGCCGGAACTCCCGCGCGATGTCCGGGATCATCTCCAGCGCTCCGCCAGCCGGAAGGCCTGCGGATGCAGATCGGCGGCCTCCTGGTTGGCGCGGGCGTACAGCTGGATCCAGCCGGAGTCGCGCTGGGACATGGAGTCGCTGTGGTCGTTCCAGATGTTGATGGACACGCCGATCGCCCGGTTGGCGACCGTCATCACGATCGGCAGCCCGAGCCCCGAGGCGTTGTAGAAAGCCTCCACCATGTACAGCAGGCCCTGGCTCGCCGTCGCGGTATAGGTACGAGCGCCGGCCGCCGAGGCGCCGATGCACAGCGACATCGCCGCGCATTCCGACTCGACGTTGACGTACTCGCACGGCTTCAGCGCACCGGACTTCACCAGGTGGCTGAGCTCCTCGAGGATGTGGGTCTGAGGGGAGATCGGGTAGGCGGCGATCACTTCCGGGCGGCAGGGTGCGACGGTCTCTGCGACCGCGCGGGCGAGGCCGAGAGGCTCCGATATGGCCCTTCCCCGTCGGTGTACCCGCGTCCCGACCGGGAAGGACGATCTCTGCCCTCTCGGCTCACTCGTGAGGTACGACGGCGACCGGGCAGGGGACATGGTGCATCACCGCGTGCGCGACCGGCCCGGTGTGCGTGCCGACATGGGGCGGCCGGAGCCTGCGGCCGACGGCCAGCAGGCCGGCGTTCTGGGCCGCGTACGTCAGTTGCACCGCGGCACGGCCCTCCGGCACCAGCTCGTGCACCTCCACGGTGGGGTACTTCTCCCGCCACGGTTCCAGGGCCGTCTGCAGAGCGTGCGCCGCGGCCCCGACCACCGCCATGCGGGCCCTGGCCTCGATGGCGCGGGACAGGTACGGCAGCCGCCAGGTGTACACCGCCCGCAGCGGCGCGGCTCGTATCATCGCGCTCTCGAAGGCGAACGCGAGCAACTCCTCGCAGTGGTGCGCGGGGTCGACGCCCACCACCACGTCGCGGTACGGCGTGCCGACCGAGGGCCGGCCGTCGGCGTCCGGCACGTGCTCGGACTCCGGCGTCTGGGGGGCCCGTACGAGCACCACCGGCCGCGTCGCCCGGGCCACCGTCGCCAAGGCCACCGATCCGGCCATGAAGCCACCGAAGCCGCTGAAGGCGCGGCTGCCCAGCACGAGCAGCTCGGCCTCGGCGGCCGCGGCCACCAGAGCGTCGGGCGCGGAGTTGGGGACCTGATCGGCGCTCAGCCGCACCTGCGGGTAGCTCTCACCGAGCCGGTCCAGGCCGGCGCGGAGAATCCGCTGCGACCAGTAGCGGGGCGCCGCCAGTTCGGGCAACCCCGGCTCGCCGGCCGACGTCCCGCCCTCCCACGCGTGCACCAGGCGTAACGGCAGGCCGCGCCGCAGTGCTTCCCGGGCCGCCCAGTCGGCGGCGGCGAGACTCTCGCGCGATCCGTCCAGTCCTACGACAACGGGGCGAGGCACGGACCTCACCTCCCCGCATCAGTGTCCGCGCGCCGGTGCGCGGATCCCTTCGTCACCAGCCTCCGTCGGGCCGGCGCGGTGCGGGCAGGGGCTGACCCGGCCCGGCAGGGGGCCGAACGGCCCCTGTGGGCAGCGCCGGAGCGGCCACGCCGGGGAGATTGCCCTGTCGGGGCCCTTGACGAGGGCCGGTCGGCCCAAGCCCGCTGATGGTCGCTCGCCCCAGTCTGGAGACAGACGTCGTCCCCGCGACGACGGCCGAGCTCAGCCGGAGGCCACCATGCACAGCACCCCCCGCCTCGTGAGCGACGTGATGACCCGCACCGTCGTCGCCCTCGGGAGCACCGTGACGTTCAAGGACATCGTGAAGGCCATGCGGCGCCGCCAGATCAGCGCGCTGCCCGTGGTGGACGCCGGGCACCGGGTCGTGGGCGTGGTCTCCGAGGCCGATCTGCTGCCCAAGGAGGAGTTCCGTGCGCACGACCCCGACGCGGACGTCCGCCTGCGCCGCCCCGAAGCCCTCGCACGAGCCCAGGCGCGTACCGCGAGCGAGCTCATGACGGCACCCGCCGTCACCGTCGGCGCGGACGTGAGCCTCGCCCGGGCCGCCCGGATCATGGCACGGCACCAGGTCAAGCACCTGCCGGTCGTCGACGACGCCGGTGTCCTGACGGGCATCGTCAGCCGCACCGACCTGCTCAAGGTCTTTCTGCGCACGGACGCGGACCTCGCCGAGGAAGTGCGCCGAGAGGTCGTCGGGCCGCTCTTCCCCGACCCGCTGGAACCGGTCCGGGTGGACGTGCGCGACGGCGTCGTCACCTTGACCGGCCGCGTCCGGGACACCGGGCTCGTCCCCATCGCCGTACGGCTCACGCGGGCCGTGGAGGGCGTGGTGGACGTGGAGAGCGCGCTCACGGGCCCGCCATGGCGGCCGCTCCTCGACCCGGATCTCGTGGAGGAGCCCTGAGCACCAGGGACACGGGGACCCCGGGTCCGGGCCGGTCGGCTCATGTGCCCGGTGTCGTGCCGGAGTTTGCTGGAGGTGTGAGGGAAACGACGCCGACCGAGGAGGGGGCGAGGACAGTGGGCACGAGTCTGACACCGGAGTTCTGGGAGAGGTTCGCCCTGTTGCTGTTCGCGGCGATGGGCCTGACCTTCGCGCTCGCCGCGCTCTTCGACGAGCTGTGGCTGCGCCGGATCAACCGCCGTACGCACCGCCCGCCGACGGCACCGCGGCCGACCCCGTCACGTACCGGCACCACGGACCACCGCACCTCTGTTTCCTGCTGAGCGACCGGGGCGCCGCACCCGCCTCGGCCCTCGTGGCCCTGCTCAACGCCACTGCTCGGGGATGTTCGCCAGCTGACGCAGCAGGTCCCAGTCGCGGCTCTTGTGCCGGCGTTCCGCGCTCGGACTGCGCCACGGGGCGCCCTGCCCGACCCAGTAGCCGCGGTAGGTGCGCAGGCCCATGACGCTTGCGTCACCGACATCGGACTCGTTGCCGCAGCAGGAGCAGATCTCCGCCGTCGGCCAGCCGTCCGCCCAGAAGACGTCATCGTCGTCGTACCCGCACACCCTGCAGACGGTCTCCCAGGTCTCGGTGTCGTTCATGCGCTCAGTCTATGAACCAGTCCGGGGCGCGGCCTCGGCTTTTGTGCGTCCGGGCCGGGCCGCCACGGGGACGGTGCCGTCGGTGGTCACGCGCGGTAGTTGCGGTGATCGTCGTGGTCGCCCGTGGAGGGCCGCTCGACGACCGTTTCCCGATCGCCCGATCGCCCGATCGCCCGATCGCCCGATCGCCGACCCGTGCCCGGCTTGGACATGAAGGCCGTGCGGCCGATGAGGCCGGCGGGCCCGGTGGAGAGCACTCTCTCCGGCTTCTCACTTGCAGCTCCTCGGGCCGGCGGAGCCCGGCCAGGGGCCGATCGGCCCCCGGCCAGGGCCGATCCACCCCTCCTGTGGTGCGCCCGCGCATGGGACGGTGAGCGTGGAGCTCCGCGCTGCAACGGTGCGGCCCGACACAAGGCGGTGGAAGCCATGGAGCTGCCCCTGGTCGTGGGCGTCGACGGATCGGAACCGAGTCTGCTGGCGGTCGACTGGGCCGTGGACGAGGCGGCCCGGCACGGCCTGCCGCTGCGCCTGGTGTACGCCTCCTTGTGGGAGCGCTACGAGGGCGCCCTGCCGTCGACGAGCCCGGACCGGCCGTCCGAGCAGGTGAGGGCCGACAACATCGTCGCCGACGCGGCGGATCGTGCCGGCCGGCGCAACCCCGAGGTCAAGGTGTCCACCGAGGTGATCGCCGACGAGGCCGCCGAAGCGCTGCTGCGCGAGGGCTATGGTGCCTCCGCCCTGGTGACGGGCAACCGTGGCCGCGGTGAGCTCCAGGGCCTGCTCCTCGGCTCGGTCGGGCTGATCGTGGCCGCCCGCGCCCACTGCCCGGTGATCGTCGTCCGCGGCGACCGCGCGGGCCGGGAGGGCGCCCACGAGCGGATCCTCCTGGGCGCCGGTGAACCCGCCACGTCCGGCGAGGCCGTACGCTTCGCCTTCCGCGAGGCCGAGGCACGCCGGTGCACCCTGGACGTCGTGCGTGCCTGGCGCTGCCCCGAGTACGAGACGGCCGATCATCCGCTGCTGTCCGGACACCCGGCCCACGAGCACTCCGAACAGGCCTCCGCCCTGCTGGACGCGGTGCTCCACGACGCCGCCTCCGACCACCCGGGAGTCCCCGTGCGCCGGGCCACCGTGGAAGGACCGGCCCGCAAGGTGCTGCTGAACCGGTCGGCCGCCGCGGATCTGGTGATCATCGGTGCGCGCCGCAGGACCGGTAACTTCGGTCTCCAGCTGGGCCGGGTCGGACACACGCTGCTGCACCATGCGGACTGCCCGGTCGCCATCGTCCCGCAGCAGGTGTGACCGTGGGCCGCTCCGGCACCCCCGCGGACCTCGGCGAGGAACTCGCCCCCGCCCTGCGTGACATCCGGGCCGTCGTCTTCGACACGGACGGCGTGATCATCGACTCGGCCCGGGTGCACGCCGCGGTGTGGAAGACGGCCTTCGACGCCTTCCTGCGCGCCCACCCGCCCGACGACCCCGCCCTGCGGCGCCCGTTCGACGTCCGCGACGACTATCTGCGCCACGTGGACGGAAAGTCCCGCCTCGACGGCGCCGCCGCCTTCCTCGCCTCCCGTGGCCTCGACACCTCGGACGACACCGTGCGGGCCGTCGCCGCCGACAAGGAGCGCCTGTTCACCGAGCGGCTGCGCGCGCACGGCGTCGACGCCTATCCGGGTACGGTCCGCCTGGTGCGCGCCCTGCGCAGGGCGGACGTGCCCGTCGCGGCGGCCTCCGCCTCCCGCCACGCCGGTGAACTGCTCGACCATGCCGGGGTGTCGGACCTCTTCGACGTCCTCGTGGACGGCGGCGAGGCCGCGCGGCTCCAGCTGCCCGGCAAACCGCGGCCCGACCTGTTCCTGGAGGCGGTACGACGCCTCGGCGTCCCCGCCGCTCGCGCCGCCGTCGTGGAGGACGCCCTGGCCGGTGTGTCGGCGGGCCGCAGCGGCGGATTCGCCCTGGTGGTCGGTGTGGACCGCGCCGCCACGGGGGACTCGGGGGACCGGCTGCTGCACAGCGGTGCCGACATCGTCGTACGGGATCTCGCGGAACTGGTCGGGGCAGGGGAGACGCAGTGACGGGCTGGACCTGGGAGTACGAGGGCTACGCGCCCGCCGGCGAACGGCTCCGCGAGTCGCTGTGCACGCTGGGCAACGGCTACTTCGCCACCCGGGGCGCGCTGCCGGAGTGCGCTGCCGACGACGTGCACTACCCGGGCACCTACGTCGCCGGCTGCTACAACCGGCTCACCTCCGAGGTGGCGGGCCGCAGCGTCGAGAACGAGGACATGGTCAACGTCCCCAACTGGCTTCCGCTGCGCTTCCGTCTCCCCGGCGGGACATGGCTGACCCCGGAGAGCACCAAGGTGCGCGACCACCGGCTCACCCTGCATACGGCCTCCGGCGTGCTGGAGCGGCGCACCCGCTACGACCTGGGCGGGGAAGGGGTGTTGACGGTACGTCAGCTGCGGATCGTGCACATGGCCGACCCCCATCTGGCCGCCCTGCGCACCGAGTTCACGGCCGAGGGCTTCGCCGGGCCGCTGGAGGTCGAGGCGGCGCTCGACGGGGGTGTCACCAACGCGGGCGTGCCCCGCTACCGCGACCTCGACGGCCGCCATCTCACGCATGTGCACACCGGCACCGCCGACCCGGACACCGTGTGGCTGCGCTGCCGCACCCGCACCTCGGACATCCGCATCGGCATGGCGGCCCGGCTGACCGCCGGCGCGCCCGTCACCGTACGGCACGAATCGCCGTATGCCATTCAGGAGTTGAGCCTCGACCTGGAACCCGGCCGGCCCGCGACCGTCGACAAGACCGTCGCCCTGCACACCTCCCACGACCCGGCGATCAGCGACCCCCTCTACGCCGCGGTCGACCGGGTGGGCCGGGCACCGGGCTTCGATGACCTCCTGGAGTCGCATCTGACCGCCTGGGACCAGCTGTGGCGCCGGGCCGCCCTGGACGTGGCCGGGGAGGCGGGCCGTGTCTTGCGGCTGCACCTCTTCCACGTCCTGCAGACCCTCTCCCCGCACACCGCCGACCTCGACGTCGGCGTGCCCGCCCGCGGGCTGCACGGCGAGGCCTACCGCGGCCATGTCTTCTGGGACGAGCTGTTCGTCCTGCCCTACCTCAACCTGCACTTCCCCGAGGTCTCCCGCGCCCTGCTGCGCTACCGCCACCGCCGCCTCGAACAGGCCTGCGCCGCCGCGCGCGAGGCCGGCCGCAAGGGGGCGATGTACCCCTGGCAGAGCGGCAGCGACGGACGCGAGGAGACCCAGCAGCTCCACCTCAACCCGCGCTCCGGGCGCTGGCTGCCCGACCACTCCCGGCTCCAGCACCACGTCGGCTCGGCCGTCGCCTACAACGTCTGGCAGTACTGCGAGGCCAGCGGCGACACGGAGTTCCTGCACACCAAGGGCGCCGAGACGCTGCTCCAGATCGCCCGTTTCTGGGCCGACTCGGCCGTCTACGACGACGATCTCGGCCGGCACCGCATCAAGGGCGTCGTCGGACCCGACGAGTACCACGAGGCCTACCCCGACGCGAGCACACCCGGCCTCGACGACAACGCCTACACCAATGTCACCGCCGCCTGGGTCCTCACCCGCACCCTGGAACTACTGCGGGCCCTGCCCGAACCCCGTCGCCGCGAACTCGTCGAGCGCACCGGCCTGGACGAGGGCGAGCTGGAGCTGTGGGAGGACGTCTCGCGCACCCTGCACGTGCCCTTCCACGCCGGAGTCATCAGCCAGTTCGAGGGCTACGGCGACCTCGCCGAGCTCGACTGGGACGGCTACCGCGGGCGCTACGGCGACATCCGGCGCCTGGACCGGATCCTGGAGGCCGAGGGGGACAGCGTCAACCGCTACCAGGCCTCCAAGCAGGCCGACGTGCTGATGCTCGGCTACCTCTTCTCGCCGGCCGAACTGCGCGGCCTGTTCGACCGGTTGGGGCTGCGGCTCGACGACGAGACGTGGCGCCGTACCGTCGACCACTACCTGCACCGCACCAGCCACGGCTCCACCCTCAGCGGCCTGGTGCACGGCTGGGTGCTGGCCCGGGCGAGGCGGGCGGAGGCCTGGAAGTACTGCCAGGAGGCACTCCAGGGCGACATCGCCGACATCCAGGGCGGCACCACCGGCGAGGGCATCCACCTCGGTGCCATGGCCGGCACGCTCGACCTGGTCCAGCGCGGACTGACCGGCCTGGAGACACGGGGCGGGGCCCTGTGGCTCGACCCGGTGCCGCTGCCGGAGCTGTCCTCGTACGGCTTCAACCTCCGCTACCAGGGCCACTGGGGCGTACGGCTGCACCTGGAGCGCGGCCGGCTGGAGATCTCGGTGCCGTCGTCCGACGCCACCCCCATCGATGTGCGGCTGCCGGACCGCGCGGTGCGTCTTGCGCCGGGGGAGACGGGGCACCTGGACCTGCCGGACTGAATCCCGGCCGACCGGCCCCCTGCGTGCCGGGGCCGTCCGCCGTCACGAGGCGATCCGGACACCGGAGATCAGCCGGCCCTTACCGCCAGTCGCGCGCGGGGATCAGTGAAGATCCGCCTGCTCGCCGTGGTCGAGCCGGAACTCGATGTCCACGACCCCCTCCACCGCGCGGACCAGCCGTGCCGCCACCGGGACCAGGGACGTGTCACGGACCCGGCCGCCCAGCCGTACGACACCGTCGCGGACCTCGACGCGCACCGCGTCCGCCTGGGTCGGGAACAGATACGCGACGACCTCCCGCCGCACTTCCTCCGCGATGTCCTCGTCGCCGCGCAGGAACACCTTGAGCAGGTCGGCCCGGCTGACGATCCCGGTCGGCCGGCCCTCGGCGTCGACGACCGGCAGCCGCTTGACCCTGGCCCGCGCCATCGTCCGCGCCGCCTGGGCGAGCGTCACGTCGGGCGTGACGGTCAGGGCGGGGGAGGTCATCAGCTCGCCGGCCGTCACCGAACCGGCCTTCGCCAGGTCGGCCAGCCGCCGCAGCTGGGTGTACCGGTCGGGGTCGCTGTCGCGGAACTCCTCCTTCGGCAGCAGATCGGCCTCGGAGACCACCCCGACGATGCGGCCGCCGCCGTCCACCACGGGCAGCGCGCTGACCTTGCGCTCCTGCATGGTCCGCACGATGTCCTTGAAGGCGGCGCCGCGCTCCACGCAGGCCACGTCGCGCGTCATGACGTCACTGACGATGTGCGGTGCTCCGGACACGGTGACTCCTCGGTACGAGATCGATACGGACTCAGGTCAGCGCAGTCCGCCGCTGCCGTAGGGGGCGTACAGGTCGAGCAGCCGGGTGCGGGCCGCCTGCAGGCGATGCGCGACGACCTCGGCGACCCACCGGGCGATCGTCCGGCCGAACTCGGGGTCGTCCTCGCACAGTCGGCGCACCGCGGCCGCGTCGAACTCGTACGCCCGCAGCGGCGACGATGTGCCGGCGCCCAGGTGCCAGACGTACGGCGGGAACAGCCAGGACCAGCCGACGAGTTCGTTGTGTCCCAGGGACTCGATGACCGCGGCCCGCCGGCCCGGCACATGGACGTCCAGGTCGACCGTTCCGGTGCGGATGATCCAGAACCGGTCGGCGTGAGAGCCCTCCTCGAAGAGCCGGACGCCCTCGGGGAAGGAGACCTCACGGCCGATGCGCATCAGGCGGTCGCGGTGTGCGGCAGGCAGCGCCCGCGGCATCGTCGTCGTTGCGGGTGCGTTCATGGCGTGCCTCCAGAGGGTCGTGTGCCGCACGGACCCGGGGTGGGGAGCCTCGGGCGTCGGGGACGGCATACGGAGCTACCACCACCAGCGTGGACGCCCGGGGACGTCCCGACCATGGGCCACCCGGCCCCGTCCCAGGGCCGGCCGGCGGCGCGCCGATGCCCTTCAGCACCCTGCGGACGGGGGCGGGGACGCCGTTCGATGGGACCAGCTCCAGCGGACCCGGATCGAGGAGTCCAGCCATGCGCATCGTCGTCGCCCTCGGCGGCAACGCCCTGCTCCGCCGCGGCGACCGCCCCGAAGCGGACGTCCAGCGGGCGAACGTCGTCCGCGTCGCCACCGCCGTGGCGGCCCTCGCCCATGAACACGACCTCGTCATCACCCACGGCAATGCCCCCCAGCTCGGCCTGCTGGCCCACGAGAGCGTGGCGGACCGGTCGCTCGTCGAGCCCTACCCGGTGGACCTGCTCGGCGCCCAGACCCAGGGCCTGATCGGCACCCTGCTGGTGCGCGGTCTGCGGGACGCGCTGCCCGGGCGCCGGGTCGTCGCCCTGCTCACCCATACCCAGGTGCGGGGCGACGATCCGGCCTTCGAGCGGCCCACGGAGCCCGTCGGACCGGCCTACCCGGACAAGGTGGCCGACTTCCTGGCGGCCGAGCACGGCTGGGTGATGGCCAGGACGCGGGGCGGCCGGCGGCGGATGGTCCCGGCACCGCAGCCCGAACGGGTTCTGGAGTGCGACTCGGTCCGGGTGCTGCTGGAGACGGGCAGTGTGGTGGTGTGCGCGGGCGGTGGCGGCGTACCCGTCGTCTCCGACGGGGTCACCGGAGCGCTGCGCGGCGTGGAGGCGGTCGTCGACAAGGACCTCGCCGCCGCCCGGCTCGCCGAGGACGTGAAGGCCGACTTCCTGCTCGTCCTCACCGACGTCCCCAACGTCTACGCCCGACACGGCACCCCCGACCGGCGGCCGGTGCTCGACGTCACCCCCGCCGAACTCCGTGCCGCCGCCTACGACCCCGCCACCATGGGGCCGAAGGCGGAGGCCGCCGCCCGGTTCGTGGAGCACACCGGTCAGCTGGCCGCGATCGGGGCGCTGGACGCGGCGTACGAGATCGTGCACGGCCGCTCGGGGACCCTGGTGCGACCCGATCTGCCGGGCGCCTGACCGGGGTTCAGCGCGCGGCCGACCAGCTCCGGTACGCCGCCACCGCCGTCGGCAGCGTCGGGAAGATCAGCTCCCGGCCCACCGACTCGACGAGCCCGTACGCCTCCAGGTCGTCCAGCAGATCCTGCTTCACCCGGGCCAGGGCGAACACGACGCCGCGGCGGGTCAGTTCGCGCCGCAGGTCGTCGACCGCGTCGAGGGCGGTGATGTCGACCTCGACGTTCGCCTCCGTGTTGAGGACGAACCAGCGGACCGGCTCGGTCTGTTCGTCGACGGCTGCCAGGGCGCGGCGGTGGAAGTCCTGGGCGTTGGCGAAGAACAGCGGGGAGTCGTAGCGGTAGACGAGCAGCCCGGGGATGGTGCGGGCCGAAGGATAGTCGTCCACGTCGTGCATGCCGGCCACGCCGGGCACCAGCCCCTCCACCGCGTCGTGCGGCCGGGCCACCCGGCTGAGCAGCTCGGCGACCGACAGACCGACGGCGACCAGCACGCCGTACAGCAGGTCCAGCGTGAGCACACCGGCCAGGCAGCCGAGCGCCAGCAGCAGTTCGCGGCGGCGGAAGGAGGCGAGGCGGGCGAAGCCGGCCAGGTCCATCATGCGGACCGCGGCGTAGGCGACGAGCGCGCCGAGCACCGCCGACGGGGTGCGGGCCAGCAGCGGGCTGAGGAACAGCAGCACGGCGAGCACCGCCACGCCGGCCACCAGGGAGTACGCAGGGCTGCGGGCGCCCGCCGAGGAGGCGAGCGCGGTACGGCTGGCGCTGCTGCTGACCGGGAAGCCCTGCAGAAAGCCGGAGCCCAGGTTGACCGCGCCCAGCGCCAGGAACTCCTGGTCGGCGTCGAGCCCCCGGCCACTGTCGTCGTGGGGGTCGAAGGCGCGGGCGGTGAGGATGAAGTCCGTGTAGGCGACCAGCAGGACACCGAGGGCGGGCAGCACCAGCCGCGGCAGCTCGGTGAGGTCGGGGGTCGCGACGGAGGGCAGGCCCGAGGGGACCGCGCCGATCACCTTCAGGCCGTGGGTGTGGTCGAGGTCGAACACGGCCACGGTCGCGGTGCCGAGGACCACCGCGAGCAGCGGACCGGGGACCGTGCGGAACAGGCGTGCCACCGTGAACAGGAACGCGAGCGCGACGGCGGCGAAGATCGTGGTGGCCGGGTCGAGCTGCTTCAAGTTCCCGAAGAAGGACCACAGTTGGGGGAAGAAGCCCTCGCCTGAGGTGTCGACGCCCGTCAGCTTCGGCAGCTGGTCCACGATCATGATCAGGGCCACGCCCGCCAAGTACCCGATGAGGACCGGACGGGACAGCAGATCGGCGACGAAACCCAGGCGCAGCAGCCAGGCCGCCAGACACAGCAGGCCGACCGTCACCGCGAGCGTCGCGGCCAGCGTGGCGTAACGGTCGGGATCGGCTCCCGCCAGGGGTGCCACCACGGTCGCCGTCATCAGCGCGGTCGTCGACTCCGGGCCCACCGACAGCAGGCGTGACGACCCCAGCACCGCGTACAGGCCGAGCGCGGGCAGGATGGCCCACAGCCCGGCGACCGGCGGCAGCCCGGCCACGCCCGCGTACGCCATCACCTGAGGCACCAGATAGGCCGCCACGGTGACCCCGGCCAGCAGGTCCCCGCGCCACCAGGCCCGGCGGTAGCCCGCCAGCGCGGCCAGTCCGGGCGTGAGGCGACGCCATCGCGGGGCGCGTCCGCCCGAGCCGTGTGACATGCGGATCCCTTCGCCGGCTGCCTTCAGGTTCGGCGACGGTACCCCCTGCGGCGAAGGGCCCTTCAGACCACCGCCCGAGGGTGGGCCGTTCGGCCCCGTGCGGGGACCTGCGGCCCCTGCTGCACCGGCGTCACCCGGCGCGACGCTGAGCACAGACACCGACAGGAGGCAGAACTCATGGTGCGCACCGTTGTCGCAGGTCTCGACGGCTCCTCCGAGAGCCGGGCCGCCGCCGAATGGGCGGCCCGCGAGGCGAAGCTGCGCGGCCTGCCGTTGAAGATCGTCCATGTCTGGGAGCCCGTCCCGGACCCCATGGCCCAGGCCCCGCTCCTCGGCGAGGAGACCCGGCAGCACTGGAGCGAGCGCATCCCCCGCGAAGCCGCCGAGGGACTGCGGCTGCGGCACCCCGGTGTCGAGGTGACCGTGGAGCAGTCGACCGGCGGCGCGGCCGAGGTCCTCACCAAGAGTGCCGAGGACGCCGAACTGCTCGTTCTCGGCTCGCGCGGACTGAGCGGGATCGGCGGATTCATGGTCGGCTCCGTCGGCCTGTCCGTCATCGCCCACTGCGAACGGCCCGTCGTCCTGGTCCGCGCCGGGGAACAGGCCGCCGACGAGCACGAGGCGGACCCGGCCGGCATCCCTTCGGCCGCCACCCCCTTCAAGCCGGTCGTCCTCGGACTGGACCCGCACCGCCCCGACGACACCGTCATCGGCTTCGCCTTCGAGACGGCCGCCCGGCGCGGTACCGGCCTGCGGGCCGTGTACGGCTGGAACCTGCCGCCGTACTACGTCTACGGCCTGTCCGCCGACCCGTATCTGCACGACGAGATCACCCGTCACCAGGCCGCCGCCCTGACCGAGGCGCTCAAGCCCTGGCGGCAGAAGTACCCGGACGTCGAGGTCACCGAGGCACCCGCCTCCGGCAGCCCCGGCAACCGGCTCGTGGACGCCGCCCGCGACGCCGGCCTGGTCGTCGTCGGCCGCCGCATCCGGCGCAGCGCCCTCGGCGCCCACATCGGGCCCGTCGCGCATGCCGTCCTGCACCACGCCACCGCGCCTGTCGCCGTGGTTGCCCACAACTGACGTCACCGACAGAGGAGTTGACCCCATGAAGGCAGCCGTCGTACGGGCCTTCGGCGAGCCCCTGGTCATCGAGGAGCGCCCCGACCCCGCACCCGGCCCCGGCCAGATCCGCATCCGGGTCGAGGCCTCCGGGCTGTGCCACACCGACATCCACGCCGCGCACGGCGACTGGCCCGTCAAGCCCAGCCCCCCGTTCGTGCCCGGGCACGAGGGCGTCGGCATCGTCGAGGAACTCGGCGCCGGCGTCGCCCACCTGAGCCTCGGACAGCGGGTCGCGGTGCCGTGGCTCGGCAAGGCCTGCGGGCGGTGCGAGCACTGCCTGTCCGGCTGGGAGACGCTGTGCGAGCAGCAGATCAACACCGGGTACGGCTGTGACGGCGGGTACGCCGAGAAGATGCTCGCCTGGGGCGACTTCGCCCAGCCGGTGCCCGACGGCGTCAGCGCCGTCGACGCCGCCCCGCTGACCTGCGCGGGCGTGACGACGTACAAGGCGCTCAAGGTCGCGGGGGTGCGCCCGAGCCAGCTGGTCGCGATCTCCGGCGTCGGCGGACTCGGTCATCTCGCGGTGCAGTACGCGAAGATCGCCGGTGCCACCGTCGCCGCGATCGACGTCACCGACGACAAGCTCGAACTCGCCGCGGAACTCGGCGCCGACCTCGTCATCGACGCCCGCAAGCAGGACGTCGCCGAGGTCCTCAAGGAACACGGCGGGGCCCATGCGGCGATCGCCCTCGCCGTGAACGAGGCCGCCTTCACGGCCGTCAACGCCGGGCTGCGGCGCGGCGGGAAGCTCGTCATGGTCGCGCTGCCCGCGCACGGCACGATCCAGGTCCCGATCTTCGACACCGTTCTGAACGGGACGAGCGTGATCGGCTCCATCGTCGGCACCCGGCAGGACCTCGCCGAGGTGTTCGACCTGCACGCGGCCGGTCGCACGAGGGTCATCAGCGAGACCCGGCCGCTGTCGTCCGTCAACGAGTCGATCGAGGACGTCCTGCGCGGCCAGGTCAAGGCCCGCATCGTCTTCGACCTCGCCCCGGGGAGGTGAACGTGATGGAACTGCCCGTCGTCGTAGGCGTCGACGGCTCCGAACCGAGCCTGCGCGCCGCGGACTGGGCGGCCGACGAGGCCGCGCTGCGGGGAGTGCCGCTGCGGGTGGTGTACGCCTGCCGGTGGGACCGCTACGAGAGCGCCGCCCTCGCCCGGGACCTCGGCAAGCCCGACGCCGAGGTGCTGCCGCAGGACGTCGTCGCCGGCGCCGCCCGACGCGCCCGCAGCCGGCAGCCCGAGCTGAAGGTGACCACCGACGTCGTCTTCGAAGAACCCGAGTACACCCTCGTGCACGAGGGCCGCAACGCCTCCGTGCTGGTCGTGGGCACTCGCGGCCGCAGCGGCATCGCCGAAGCGCTGCTCGGGTCGGTCAGCCTGACGGTCGCCGGCCACGCCCACTGCCCGGTCATCGTGCTGCGCGGCAACCACGACACCAAGGCCTCGCACGGCACCCACGGCCGCGTCGTCGTGGGCATCGGCGAGGACCCCGACGAGGCGGCGGCCGTACGGCGGTTCGCCTACGAGGAGGCCCGGCGGCGCGGGGTGGTCCTGGACGCCGTGAAGGCCTGGCGATGCCCCGCGCACGAGACCACCGACCACCCCCTGCTGGCCGACGCTCCCGCCCGGCTGCACGCGGAGGAGGCCGAGAAGTCCCTGACCGAGGCCCTGCGCGACGCCCCGCCGGACGTCGAGGTACGTCCCCGCACGCTGGAGGGCCCCGCCCGCCACGTCCTGGTGACCACCTCGCACGGCGCCGACCTGCTGGTGGTGGGCGCGAAGCGGCGCAAAGGCCACCTGGGTCTGCAAATCGGCCGGGTCGCCCACGCCGCCCTGCACCACTCGGCGTGCCCGGTGGCGGTCGTACCGCATCCGGTGTGAACGGCGCCCTTGCCGCGCGATCCCGGGCTCCGGCCCGCGGACCGCGCGGCGGGCAGCCGCAGTCCGCCGTACGCCGAGACGCCGCCTCCCCGAGCGGCGGCAGACCCTCGGCCGGAGGGGCCGACCGGTCCGGCGGAGCCACCCGGGTGGCCCATGGGAGCGGTGCCGGTTCCGCAGGACGCTCCGAGTACGAGAAGACCTGTGAGGAGATCCGTCATGACGGACGACACACTCGACCGGCCCTCGGTCCACGCCCTGCTCGCGGACGGCCGCACGGTCCGCATCCGCCCGGTGCGGCGCGACGACCACGACCAGCTCCAGGGGCTGTACGAGGAGATGTCCCCGGAGAACCTGCGCCTGCGGTTCTTCGCCGCGAGCCGCCGGTCGGCCGCGAGGGCCGCCGACCGGGCCTGCGCCCCGCGCCACCCCGGCTACCGGGCGCTGCTGGCCGAGACGGAGGGCCAGGTCATCGGCCTCGCCGAATACGACACCGGCGGCACCGAACCAGACGCCCGCACGGCCGAGATCTCCATCGCGGTTGCCGACGGACTGCACCACCGCGGCGTCGGCACCCTGCTCGTCGAGCATCTCGTCTCGGCCGCCCGCGCCGAGGGCATCACGACCTTCACCGCCGACGCGCTCAGCGAGAACCACGAGGTACTGCGGCTCTTCGCCGACCTCGGCCTGCGCACCGCCCGCCGCTTCGAGGGCCCGGAGGTGCGCTGCACCATCGCTCTCGACGACAGCGACAGCTACCTCACCGCGGTCGAGGAACGCGGCCGGGGCGCCGGCATCGCCAGCATGGAACCGCTGCTGCGACCGCGTGCGGTCGCCGTCGTCGGCGCCGGACGCAAGGCCGGCTCGGTGGGCCGGGCCGTGCTGCACCAGCTGCGCACGGGCGGCTACACCGGGCAGCTCTTCGCGGTGAACCCCGGCGCGCATGCCATCCTCGGCGTGCCCTGCCACCCTTCCGTCACCGCGCTGCCCAGGACACCGGACCTCGCGGTGCTCGCCGTACCGGCCGCCGCCGTCCCCGCGACCGCCGAGGAGTGCGGCAAGGCGGGCGTGCGCGCCCTCCTCGTCGTCACCGCGGGACTGGACACGGACCAGGCCAGGGCCCTGCTGACGGCCTGCCGCGAGCACGGCATGCGCCTCGTCGGCCCCAACTGCCTCGGCCTGTCGAACACCGACCCCGCCCTGCGCCTCGACGCCACCTTCGCCGCCGGCCACCCGCACCCCGGCACCGCGGGCGTCGCCGTGCAGTCCGGCGGCGTCGGCATCGCCCTGCTGGACGGGATGTCCCGGCTCGGCATCGGCGTCTCCTCCTTCGTCTCCCTGGGCGACAAGTACGACGTCAGCGGCAACGACATGCTCCAGTGGTGGGAGAGCGACGGCCGCACCGACCTCGCCCTGCTGCACCTGGAGTCCTTCGGCAGCCCCCGCGCCTTCTCCCGCACCGCCCGCCGCGTCACCCGCCGGATGCCGGTTCTCACGGTCGACGCCGGCCGTACCGAGGCCGGACGACGCGCCGCCGCCTCGCACACCGCGGCCGCCGCCACCCGCACCATGACCCGCGGCGCCCTGTTCACCCAGGCCGGCATCACCGCCACCCGCTCGGTCGGCGAACTACTCGAAGCCGCCGCCCTGTTGCACTCCCAGCCGGCGCCCGCCGGACCCCGCGTCCTGATCGTCACCAACGCGGGCGGCGCGGGCGTCCTCGCGGCCGACGCCTGCGCCGAGGCCGGGCTCACGCTGCCGACGCCCACCCCCGAACTCATCGACGAACTGCTCGCCGTACTCCCCGAGGGCGCCGCCGTCGGCAACCCCGTCGACGCCACCGCCGCCGTCTCGGAGGGGCAGCTCATGGACTGTGTCGACCGGATCATGCGGTACGGCGGGATCGACGCCGTCCTCGTGGCCCTGGTCCCCACGGCGGTCGCCGCCGCGACCGGCGACGACCTCGTCCGGGCTCTTACCGGCGCCCCCGGCCCGAGGACGAAGCCGGTCGCCGCGGTCCGGCTGGAGCAGGCCCTGCCCGTCGAACTGCTGCCCACCGCGCAGGGCGACGGCACCGTCCCCTCGTACTCCGAACCCCAGGCGGCGGCACGGGCGTTGGCCCACGCGGCCCGCCGTGCGGCCTGGCTCGCGCGCCCGGCCGGCACGGTCCCCGACCTCGACGGCGTGGAGACGGAACGCGCCCACACCGTCGTGGCCGCCTGGCTCGACGCCCATCCGGACGGCGGCTGGCTCGACCCGCGCGACTGCGCCGAACTCCTCGACTGCTACGGCATCCCCCAACTGTCCTGGGCATGGGCCGACACCGAGGACGGCGCCGTCCTCGCCGCCCAGCGGCTGCGCGGTGCCGACGGCCGGGTCGTGATGAAGGCCCACTGGCCGGGACTGCTGCACAAGAGCGCCGAGCACGCGGTCCACCTCGACCTGCGCGGCGACGCCCAAGTGCGCGCCGCCTACCGCGACTTGGAGACCAGGTTCGCCGGCCGGCTGACCGGAGTCGTCGTGCAGCCGCTCGCCGACCGCGGCACCGAGCTGTTCGCGGGGGTCGTACAGGACGAGGTGTTCGGACCGCTCGTGCTCTTCGGGCTGGGCGGCACCGCCACCGAGATCCTCTCCGACCTCCCCCAGTCTCGGCTTCGCTCGACCGGGGGGACCCCCATCGCCCGCCTCGCCCCGCTCACGGACCACGACGTACACGACCTGATCACGGCACCGCGCTGCGCCCCGCTTCTCCTCGGAGCCGGCGGCGCCCGGCCCGTGGACCTCGAAGGCCTCGAACAACTGCTGCTGCGGCTGTCCCGCATGGCGAGCGACCTGCCGCAGCTCGCCGAGGCCGACTTCAACCCCGTTCTCGCGACACCGGGCGGGATCAGTGTGCTCGATGCGCGCGTACGCCTGCTGCCCCGCAGCCCCCACGACCCGTATCTGCGCCGTCTCCGCTGAGGAGGGACAACGATGAAGCACAACAAGGTCGGCTCCGTCATGACCACGGACGTCGTTCGGGCCCGGTACGGCACGCCCTTCAAGGAAGTGGCCCGGCTGCTGGGCGAGCACCGCATCAGCGGACTGCCGGTGGTCGACGAGGACGAGAAGGTCGTCGGCGTCATCTCCGAGACCGATCTCATGGTCCGGCAGGCCGACGCCCCGGACCCCTACGAACCGAGGAAGCGCTACCGGTTCGCCGCGCTCACCCGCCGGGGCCGTGCGCGTGCCGTGAAGGCCAGGGCCCGTACGGCAGGCCGGTTGATGACCGCGCCGCCCGTCACGGTCTTCGCCGACGACACCATCGTCGAGGCCGCCCGCACCATGGCCGAGCACCACATCGAGCGGCTGCCCGTCCTGGACGAGGAGCAGCGCCTGGTCGGCATCGTCACCCGCCGCGACCTCCTCCAGGTCTTCCTGCGGCCCGACGCCGAGATCCGCGCCGAGGTCATCGACGAGGTTCTGATCCGCGCCCTGTGGCTGCCGCCGAGGAGTGTCGAGGTGGCCGTGGTCGAGGGCGTCGTCACGCTCTCCGGACACATGGAACGCAAGAGCGAGACGGAGATCGCCGTCTCGATGGCCCGCCAGATCGACGGCGTGGTCGATGTCGTCGGCAAGCTCACCTACCGCCTCGACGACTCCCATGTGGAGCCCGCGGCACAGGCGCTGCACGGCGTGGGCGACGACTGGCTCCGCAAGCCGTGAACTCATGAATCCAAGGGTGGAAAGGAGGTGGACCGTCATGTCGGCCGGCGTGCTGGTCGCCTACGGGACGACGAACGGATCCACCGCACAGATCGCCGAGACCGTCGCGGACGTACTGAACAAGGCGGGCCTGCATGCATGGGCCCGGCCGGCCGCCTCCGTCGCGAGCGTGGCCGATTACGACGCCGTGGTGGTGGGCGGAGGCTTGTACGCGGGGCGCTGGCACCGGCAGGCGCGCCGCTTCGTCCGCCGCCATCACCGCGCACTCGCCGAGAAGCCGCTGTGGCTGTTCAGCAGCGGACCGCTGGACGCCTCGGCGTCGGAGAAGGACATCCCGCCGGTGCCCGGCGTCCGGCGGGCCATGAACCGGCTCGACGCCCGCGGCCACGTCACCTTCGGCGGCTGTCTGGTGGAGGGCGCCGAGGGACGCATCGCCAAGATGATCGTCCGCAGCGGAAAGGGCGGCGACTTCCGGGACTTCGCCCGCATCGAGGAGTGGGCCCAGGGCATCGCCGACGAGCTGACGAAGGACGCGACGGAGCGCTGAACGGGCGGCGAGAGCGCAGATCCGTCGAGGGAGGGCTGCTGACGCCGCGCGCCGAGCGCACCGCGGAGCCCACCGACAGGCACCGCACCGAGTTCCGGCACGGCACCTTCGCCCGCTGCGTCCGGCTGCCCGCCGGGGCGAAGGGCGACATGACGACCGCCGCGTACCAGGACGGCGTGCTGACGATCACGGTCCCGGTGCCCAGGGCGAAGTCGGGCACCACGACCATTCCGGTGCGGCACGGCGGCTGATCGGGGCCCGTGCCGTCACGTCCGCGCACCCGGGCAGGGAAGACCGGGTGCGCGGACGGCCCGCACACCTTCCCGCCGGACGCCATGGAGGAGGCGTACGACGTCTTCGCCCGCGTCGCCGACACGTACGCGCGCTGCCACCCGGGCGTCGGCCCGCCCCCGGAGGACGCGCGCGGGATCTCTCCGAGGACGATCCTGGACGCAGGAGGTGCCGCTCATGCTTCGGCACGGACCGCGGGCATGGACGGGCCCGTGGGCCGGGTGAGCCGCTGGGCCGGTCGGGTGCCGGACGCACCCGAAGGTCCCTGGCGGACGTCCGGTCGGCCCCTGCCGCTCATGCTGCCGGGGCTGGGAGATTCGTCGGCAGGAGCGGTCTTCGGCTGTGGTTCGCCGACGAGGAGGTGTCGGACGATGACGCGGACAGTTCGCGGGAAGGCACGCAGGGTGCGGCTGTGGCGGTGGCGGGGCAACCCGCTCAGGCGGCGCAGCGATGTCGTCGAGGGCTGGCTGCTGCTCACCCTCTGGTTCCTGGCCCTCGTCGCGGGAGCCGCCGTCGGCATGGTGACCGCCCACGCGGTGGAGCAGAGCCTCGACGACCGGCGGGCCCAGCGCCACCCCGTGTCGGCCGTCCTCACCCAGGACGCCTCCGACACCGCCACCACCTCCACCTCGTCGGGCGACTACGCCTGGGCCAAGGTGCGCTGGACGGCCCCCGACGGCTCGCCCCGCACGGGGCTCGCCCGCGTCGAGCCGGGGATCAAGGCCGGCAGCGTGGCCCGGATATGGCTGGATCAGCGCGGCAACCTCGCCACCGCGCCCGTGAGCAGCGAGGAAGCCGAGCTCCAGGGCGTCGTGCTGGGCGCGGCGACCGCGGTGTGCGCGAGCGTGCTCGTCCTGCCCCTCGGCTGGGTCCTCCACGAGCGTCTGGACCGGCGGCGCATGGCGCAGTGGGACAAGGAATGGGCCTGCGTCGGCCCACGCTGGGGTCACAAGACCGGCTGATGTCCCGTCGACCGCCCGACACCCCACCAGGCCTCAGCCACCCCTCAGCAGACCGGCACCCACCGCCGTCCCTCCTCAGCAGACCGGCACCCTGGGCCGCTCAGACAGCCGGGCCAGCACGGCCCAGCCCACGCCGTCGTCGCGCCGGAACTCGTTCCCGACGCCGATGACGGCGATGCGACCAGGCCTCTGCATGTCTCTCACGGTGCGATGCGGCCGCCCCGGCCCACAGGGGCCGAAGGGCCCCGGCGCGAGGGCCGACCGGGACTCGGGCGGGTGGGACGGCGACCGGGTCTCGGGCGGGTGGGACGGCGACCGGGACTCACGCGGGCACGACGGTGAACAGGGCTCACCCGGGTGCGACGGCGACCACGGCTCACGCGGGCACCACGGCCACCGGGCAGCGCGCGTGTTCCAGCAGGGCGAGCGCCGTGCCGCCCGAGCGGCGTCCGGTGACCACCAGGCCCGAGTTGCGGGCCGTGTGGGCGAGCGCCTCGGCCGGCGTGAACAGCACCACGTCCTCCAGGACGTCGACGTGCGGGTACTTGCCGCGCCACGGCCGCAGCGCGTCCGCCAGCGTCTGCACCTCCTGGTCCTCCCAGGTCGCCCGGTCCTCCTCCAGCACCGGGAACGGCGAGTGCGCCGCCTGGGGCGGAAACCTCCAGGCGTGGACGGCGTGCAGCCGCACGGCCCGCAGCCGGGCGGCCTCGAAGGCCAGGTCCACCGCGGGGCCCACCGGGTCGCGGGCGTCGATCCCCAGGGTCACCCCGTCGGCCCGGCCCGGCGGCTCCTCGCCGGCGAGGGTGCCGGGCACCAGGACGAGCGGCCCGGGGCAGGACACGGCCAGTGCCGCAGCCGTCGACCCGACGGCGACTCCGGCGTGACCGCCTTCGCCGCGCAGGCCGACCACCAGCAGTTCGGCATCCTCCGCGAGGGTACGCAAGACGTCCGCGGGCGCCCCGTGAAGGGTGCTGCCGCGACCCGCCAACTCCGGGTGTCGCCGGACGAGTGCGGCGAGCACCCGATCCGCCACCGGGTCCGGGCGGTGCGGCCACTCGTCCGACGCCGTCACGTGGACCACGTGCAGGGGCAGGTCCCGCAGCAGCGCCTCGCGCGCCGCCCAGTCGGCCGCCGCCCTGCTGCGGGCGGACCGGTCGACGCAGGTGATGATCATTCGGCCCATGGTGTGCCGCCTTTCGGAGCCGCGGTCTCCACCCTCGCCGCGCGCCCGCCTCCCACACAGGGGGCCGAACGGACCCGGAACGGGCCCCTGGGGCCCCTACCTGCCGGTAGCGCGCGGGACGACGCTGGAGACGAGCAAGGGACGACCCCTAGGAGGTGCGCGCCATGCTGCTGCCCGTCATCGCCGCCGTCGACGGATCGGCCGAGAGCCTCGCCGCGGCCGAATGGGCCGCGCGGGAGGCGGCACGGCGCGGTCGCCCGCTGAAGCTGCTGCACGCCTGGAGCCGGCACCCGCGCCAGGACGGCGAGCCCGCCACCGCCGCGCAACGGCACCTCGCCCGGCGCTGTCTGCGCCAGGCCGAGGAACGCGTTCAGCACACCTGCCCCGGCGTCCGCGTCGAGGAGGAGCAGGTCGAGGGGCCCGCGACCGCCGCTCTGCTGCACGCGGCCGAGGAGGCCGACCTGCTGGTGCTGGGCTCGCGTGGCCTGAGCGGCTTCACCGGGTTCGTGGTCGGCTCCGTCGCCCTCGGCGTGGTGGCCAGGGCCGCCCGGCCCGTCGTCCTCGTGCGCGCGGAGGAGACGGCGCCGGACGAGCACGTTCCGGACGCCGCCGGACACGACTCCACCCGTACCCCCTACCGGGACGTCGTCCTCGCCCTCGACCTCGACGACCGCTGCGACGAGGTGATCGAGTTCGCCTTCGAGGCCGCCCGGCTGCGCCACGCTCGGCTGCGTGTCGTGCACGCCTGGCAGCAGCCCTCCGCGATCGCGCTCGGCCCCGGGGACATCGGCCTGGTGCAGGAGCCGCAGCGCGCCGACGAATGGCTCGGCTTCATGACCGCCGTCCTGCAGGTGTGGCGGGAGAAGTACCCCGAGGTCGAGGTCGCCGAGACCGTCACCGAGGGCCGTGCCCGGTCCGTGCTGGTCCGCGCCGCGTCCGGGGCGAGCCTGCTCGTCGTCGGCCGCCGCGGCACCGACCGCCCGGCGGGCCCGCGCACCGGCCCCTTCGCCCATGCCGCCATCCACCACGTCGGCTGCCCCGTGGCCGTCGTACCCCACGCCTGAGAGGCCACGATGAACGCGCCGGTCAAGTACGTCCACGCATTCGCCGAGGGCAGCCGCGACCTGGCCGACCTGCTCGGCGGCAAGGGAGCCGGGCTCGCCGAGATGACCCGGCTCGGGCTGCCCGTCCCGCCCGGGTTCACCGTGACCACCGAGGCCTGCAAGGTCTACCTGGCCACCGGCGAGGAGCCGCCCGAGCTCGCCGTCGAGGCCGCGACCGCCCTCGCCGCGCTGGAGCGCGCGATGGGCCGGACCCTCGGCGCCCCCGACGACCCCCTGCTGGTGTCCGTGCGCTCGGGCGCCCGCTTCTCCATGCCCGGCATGATGGAGACCATCCTCGACATCGGCCTCAACGACCGGTCCGTCACCGGGCTCGCCAAGGCGTCGGGGCAGGAGCGGTTCGCCTGGGACTCCTACCGCAGGCTCGTCCAGATGTTCGGCCGCACCGTGATGGGCGTGGACGGAGAGCTGTTCGAGCAGGCCATCGCCGCGCACAAGGCCCGGCGCGGCACGACGGACGACCACGACCTCGACACCGGCGAACTCGTCGAACTCACCGAGGAGTTCAAGGACGTCATCCGCCGCGAGACCGGCGAGGACTTCCCGCAGGACCCCGCCGACCAGCTCGCCCGCGCCGTCCGCGCGGTCTTCGACTCCTGGAACGGCGAACGCGCACATGTCTACCGCCGCCGCGAGCACATCCCCGAGGACCTCGGCACCGCCGTCAACGTCCAGGCGATGGTCTTCGGGAACCTCGGCCCCGACTCCGGCACCGGCGTCACCTTCACCCGCGACCCCGCCACCGGCCGCCGCGGCATGTACGGCGACTACCTGCCAGACGCCCAGGGCGAGGACGTCGTCGCGGGCGTCCGCGACGCCCTGCCGCTCAGCGCGCTGAAGTCGATCGACCCGCGCGCCTACGTCGAACTCCGCGACCACCTGCGCACGTTGGAGGACCACTACCGCGACCTGTGCGACGTGGAGTTCACCATCGAACGCGGCAAGCTGTGGATCCTGCAGACCCGCGTCGGCAAGCGCACCGCCGAGGCCGCCTTCCGCATCGCCCACGACCTGCGCGTGGACGGCACCATCAGCGCCGACGAGGCCCTGATGCGGGTCGACGGCACCGAGCTGACCCGGCTGATGTTCCCCCGCTTCGCCACCACCTCGACCGACGTGCCCATCGCCCACGGCGTGCCCGCCTCACCGGGTGCGGCGGTCGGCGCCGTGGTCTTCGACTCCGCCGAGGCCGTACGACGGGCCGCCGCCGGCGAGAAGACGGTCCTGGTCCGCCGCGAGACCACCCCCGACGACCTGCCCGGCATGATCGCCGCCGAAGCGGTCCTGACCAGCCGGGGCGGCAAGACCAGCCACGCGGCCGTCGTGGCCCGCGGCATGGGCAAGGTCTGTGTGTGCGGCGCGGACGGACTGGCCGTCGACCCGGTGGCCCGCCGGTTCACGACCGCCGAGGGTGTCGTCGTACGCGAGGGAGACACCGTCTCCGTCGACGGCACCGCGGGCACCGTCCACCAGGGCGCGCTGCCGCTCGCCGCGTCCGAGGTCGGCAGCGCTCTGGAGAACGGCACCGGCAGCGGGTCCCTGACACGGGCCGTGCTGGGCGCCCTCGCCCACGCCGACGCCGTACGCCGCCTCCAGGTCCGGGCCAACGCCGACACCCCGCGGGACGCCGCCCGCGCCCGCGCTCTCGGCGCCCAGGGCATCGGCCTGTGCCGCACCGAGCACATGTTCCTCGGCGAACGCCGCAGCCTGGTCGAGGCGATGATCCTGGCCCGCGACGACGCGGCGAGGGAGCAGGCGCTCGCCGCTCTCCTGCCGCTCCAGCGCGCCGACTTCACCGGCATTCTCGAGGCGATGGACGGCCTGCCCGTGACCATCCGGCTGCTCGACCCGCCGCTGCACGAGTTCTTGCCCGACCGCACCGAACTCGCCGTCCGCCTCGCCTCCCGCGCGCACCCGGACCCGCACGACCGGGCCCTGCTGCACGCCGTCGAGCGCATGCACGAGCAGAACCCCATGCTGGGGCTGCGGGGTGTCCGCCTCGGGCTCGCCGTGCCGGGGCTGATGGCGATGCAGGTGCGGGCCGTGGCGGAGGCCGTGATCCGGCGGCTGCGCGACGGCGGCGCCCCGCGCGCCGAGATCATGATCCCGCTCGTCGCCACGGTCGAGGAACTCCGCCTGGCCCGGACGGAGACGGAGCGTGTCCTCGCCGAGGTCGCGGCGGAGACCGGCACCCCGCTCGACCTGCCCATCGGCACGATGATCGAACTCCCGCGCGCCGCCCTCACCGCCGGACGCATCGCCGAGGCCGCCGACTTCTTCTCCTTCGGCACCAACGACCTCACGCAGACCACCTGGGGCCTGTCCCGCGACGACGCCGAGGCGTCGTTCTTCCCGCTCTACCTGAGCAAGGGTGTGTTCACGACATCGCCGTTCGAGACGATCGACCAGGACGGCGTCGGTCGCCTGGTGGAGCTGGCCGCGCAGGCCGGCCGCGCCGTCAACCCCCGCCTGGAGGCGGGGGTGTGCGGCGAGCACGGCGGCGACCCGGACTCGATCCACTTCTTCCACCGGGCCGGTCTGGACTACGTCTCCTGCTCGCCGTTCCGCATCCCCGCGGCCCGGCTGGAGGCGGGCCGGGCGGCCGTGGCGGACGGCACCGGGAACAGCGACAGCAGGTGACGTCTCTCCAGTGTGAGCCTCACGGCGTACGGAACCCGCGGAACGTCACCGGCTTCCGGCTCTCGAAGCCGAGCCGTTCGTAGAGCGCGAGCGCTCCGGTGTTGCTCTCGGCCACGTGCAGGAAGGGGCGCTCGCCGCGGGCGGTGATGCGGGCGGTGAGCGCACCGATCAGACGGCGGGCGTGGCGGCGCCCGCGTGCCTCGGGCGCGGTGCAGACCGCGCTGATCTCGGTCCAGCCCGGCGGCCGCAGCCGTTCGCCCGCCATGGCCACCAGGCGGCCGCCGTCGCGGATGCCTAGATACGTGCCGAGTTCGTGAGTGCGCGGCCAGAACGGGCCCGGTTCGGTCCGCGTGACGAGGTCGAGCATCTCGGGCACATCGGCCGCGCCCAGCTCCACGACATCGGTCGGCTCGACCGGGCCGTCGTGGGGTCCGATCATCTGTCGGCCGTCCAGGACGAAGACCGGTTCCCAGTCGGACGGCGGGGTGGCGGTGCAGCTGAACAGATCGGCGAACCGGCCGCCCCCGAGGAGCTGGGCCAGATCCGCCCAGTCCGCCGCCTCCGCGTCGGCGGGCACCGCCGAGAAGGTCGCCACCCCTGGCACATAGGTCGCGGCCCGGCCGAGCCGCCGGCCGAGATGAGCGTGGTGACCGCGCAGCGACGAGCCCACCGGGTCGTCGAGTGCGGTGACATCGCCGTACGTCATCGTGCGGGGCCTTTCGTGAGATGCCGGGGCGGCCGGAACGGCCCGGGCATCGTACGTCCCGGCCGGTAGGAAACGGCCCAAATGCCGTGCCGCGCAAGCGGGGAGAAGGACCTGGCTACGCCGCCGCGCGGGCCTCCACCAGCCAACAGGCCGCCGTGAAACGGACCTCGGGACCCTGCACGAACGGCTCGAACGCGGCACGGACCGTCTCGACGACACGCTGCCGGGTGTCCTCGTCCACGTCGGGCAGGACCAACCCGAGCGGGCCGAGCTTGGTGAAGTAGCCCACGAGCTCGCTCGTCGGCAGCGTGCACGGCAGCTCGACCGGTCGGACGGTGACCTCGCCCCACCCGCTCTTCGCCAGGATGCCGCGGACCGCGTCGGGGTCCGCGAAGGCGAACTGGCCCGGCCCGTCCGGCCGGCGGGGCGGAAGCTGCGGAAGCAGTGGCGCGGCGGCCTGTTCGGCGGTCGTCATGAACGGGTTCTCGGCGGCGCCGCGCCAGGCGACGAACCGCAGCGATGCCCGGTCCTTGGCCGCGCGCCGCAGCCGGGTGAAGGCGTGGATCGGGTCGTCGAAGAACATCACGCCGAGGCGTGAGACGACGGCGTCGAAGCTCGCGGGCTCGAACGGATGGTCCGCCGCGTCGGCCACCACGAACGACGCCGCCACGCCCGCCCGCTGCGCCCGGTCCCGGGCGGCGGCGATCATCGGCTCGGAGATGTCGACGCCGACGCAGTGCCCTTCCGGGCCGAGCCGCCGGGCGACGGCGACCGTAGTGCTGCCGGTGCCGCAGCCGACGTCGAGCACCCGGTCCCCGGTGCCGCTGGGGAGCCCCTCGACGAGCACCTCCTCCAGGGGCCTGAGCAATCCGTCCAGCAACTCCTGCTTCTCGACCCAGACATGGCCGGCCCGACCCCAGCGGGCCCCCTGGTCGTCGTCGGGCGACTGCTTGAACTCCATGAGCGTCTCCTGTGCTTGCGTGCCATCGGCGGCTTCTTGCCATCGGCGGGCTCGAATGACAGCGTGCTACTTCAAGTCGACTTGAGGTCAAGAAGATGACAGTGCTGGACATCGGCGAGGTGGCGCGACGCGCGGGCGTCCCCGCCTCCACCCTGAGGTACTACGAGGAGAAGGGGCTGATCACCTCCTCCGGCAGGCGTGGTCTGCGCCGGCAGTACGACCCCGGCGTGCTCGAACGCCTCGCGCTGATCGCGCTGGGGCGCACCGCGGGGTTCTCGCTCGACGAGATCGGACGCATGGTCGCGCCGGACGGGCGGCCCGACCTCGACCGGCAGAAGCTCGCGGCCAAGGCGGACGAACTGGAGGCGCGGATGCGGGAACTGGCCGTCCTGCGCGACTCCCTGAGACACGCCGCCGCCTGCCCCGCCCCGAGCCACATGGAATGCCCCACCTTCCGCGGCCTCCTGAGAGCCGCGGCGACGGGGGTGGTGGCCGTACCGCCGAAGCGGACCCCTGGGCCGCCCTGATCCGACCGGCATCAGGGACAACGCGTACGGTGAGGGCCGTCCCAGCTGCCGGCGGCGAGGACGGCGGCCGCCGCGCCGGTGCCCAGGACAGCGCCCGCGATGACGTCACCCGGGTAGTGCACCCCGGTGTGGATGCGGGAGTAGCCCACCGCGCAGGCGAGCAGCCCGAGCGGAAGCGTGGCGACGGGGAGGACCGGGCCCACGGCGGCGGCGAAGGCGACGGCCGACGCGGTGTGACCGGAAGGGAACGACGCAGACTTCGGCATGGGCACATGCCGGCCGGGGAAGGGCGAGTCCTCCGCGCGGTGCGGGCGGCGCCGGCGCACCAGCCGCTTGCCCAGCAGGTTCGCGGTCGTCGAGGCGACACCGATGGCCGCGACACCCAGGACCGCCGCGCGGCGCGGCCGCCCGGGGCACAGAGCGAGCAGACCGGCGACCGCGAACGAGATCTTGGAGTGGTCCGCCGCCGCGGACAGCCGGCGCAGGGCATGGTCCAGGGTCGGCGTGTCGGTGACCGTCACGGCCTCGTACAGCGCCTGGTCGAGGGCGGCGAGATCGCGCAACAGTGCTCGGGAGGCGCGGGGGTCACGCTGCGGGCGGTCAGGCATCGTTGTGCTCCTGCGGTGTGCTGGTGGTGGGGGAGGGGCGGTCGAGAGCGAGGCGGACGATGTGCCGCCAGTCGACGGACGGGGCCGTGTAGGGCGCACCGGGCCGATGCCGGGGCACCCGGACCCGCAGCGCGCCGGGCCGTACGGTCACGACCACCGGCGGCGGCAGAGTGAGCGCCTCGCCGTCCACGGCCACCGCGATCCGGTCCGCTTCGGACTCGACGGTCACCTGACGTGCGGTCAGCGAGGTGATGCCGCTGGCTCGCTCCCCCCGGAACGCCAGCTCGGCGGCCTGGGCCGCGCCCTCGATCCGGACGGCGACCACCCCCAGCCGGCCGGTGTCGAGCCGGGCCCGCCGCCCCGCGCCGAGCGGGTCGGCGAGGACGTAGGGGTTGTTGCTCACCAGGAGCGCCTGCGGCACCGGCAGCCGGTCGCCGTCGGCCTGGGCCTGAAGCCTCGTGGCCGCGTCGGGGGCGAGCAGGTCAGGCAGCTGGTCGAGCGCGGTGACGGCCTTGGCGTCGCGGTAGTCGGGGGACTGCACGATCTCGGCGTACGCCCCGAAGGAGACCGTGTTCACGAACGGCAGCCCGGCCACGTCGCCGAGGTCGACGCGGAGCTCCACGCCGTCCGTGAGGGCGTCCAGGCCGGTCGCCGGGTCGGTGCGGTCCAGGCCCAGGTCCATGGCGAAGTGGTTGCGGGTCCCGGCGGACAGGACCATGAACGGCACGTCGTGCGCGGCGGCCACCTGCGCGACGAGGGCCTGGGTGCCGTCGCCGCCGGCCACGCCGAGCAGATCCGCGCCCTCGGCGACGGCCTGCCGGGCGATCGCCGCCGGGTCGGGCCGGGCGTCGAGGTCGAGCAGGATCACCCGGGCGCCGAGCGCCTCGGCCCGCTCCACCAGCGAGTGCCGGCCGACCTTCCCGCCTCCCGACCGCGGATTCATGATCAGCACGGGCCGGACGGGCCGCCGTACGGAACGCGAACGCATGCCGTGCGGTCTGCGGCGCCGGCGCAGCGCGCTCCGGGCGCAGGCCAGCGCCGCGGCCCAGGCCCCCAGCGCCGCCACCGCGACCAGCCACAGGCCCGAGACGGCGTACAGGACGAGGACGCCGACCGGCGCGCACACGGCCAGCAGCGCGCCGCACAGACGCGCCGGCCCGCGATGCGCCAGCGCCCACCACAGGCCCGCCCCGGCCAGCCCCAGCCCGCCCAGGCCCGCCAGCAGGATCAGCAGCTGGCTCGCACCGGCCGCCACGGCCGCGACGGCACCCGCGAGACACACCAGGGCGAGCCGGGCCAGCGCCCGCGCCCGTCTGTCGAAGCCGTCGGGCTCCGTTCGGTTCGTCGATGAGGCCGGGTTCATGACGCTCCGGGCGAGTCGCGAGGTCCCACGGGTGGGGTGGTCGCTGCCATTGTCCCCGCAAAGATCGCCCGACCGCAGTCCTTTGCTCCGCCGGGTGCCGCCAGGGCGGTCCGCACGGCACGATGGGGAGGCGCGGGAGCGCGGACCGGCACCTGGGACGGCGGCCAGTCCTGGGCCTGCCTGACGGGGGAGTGGCGGGGCATGGGTGAAGACGGGCGGGGGAGCGGGTCGAACGGCTCTGGGGACGACGACGCCCGGAATGGGGGAGACGGCTCTAGGACTGGGGGCGGCGGCTCTGGGACCGGAGGCGATGGCTTCCGGAGCGGGGGAGACGGTTCTGGGACCGGAGGTGACGGCCTCCGGAATGGGGGCGACGGTTCTAGGCACGCGGGCGACGGCTCTCGCGACGGAGGTGACAGCACCCGGAGCGGCGGCGACGGCACCCGCAGCGCGGGTGACGGTTGGCGCACCAGCCTGACGGCGCTGGCGATGGCATCTGTACTGGCGTTCGTCACGGTGTTCTTCGGCTGGCTGCCCAACCCGTTCGCGCCCGGTGACGAAGGCCCGGCGGGCGGCGCCGCGCAGTCGGCCCCCGTGAGCCCGGCGGCGCCGTCGAAGTCGGCCCGGGTCGAGGTCGTCGCCCGGGAGTTCCCGGCGCCGCAGAAGATTCCGGCGAGGTTCCGTGCCGGCACGCGATGGCGCGCCGGCACCGTCCTCGCGACGAGACTCACCCTCACTCTCCGCAATCCGGGCGAACTCAAGGCGGCGATCGGCGAGTTCCGCTTCACCCTGCGCGAGGTGCGGGACCTGCTGCCGCCAGACGACGCACCGCCCTGCCTGCCCAAAACCGGCGGCATCACGAAGATCACCGCGGACTACGACATCGACCTGTCCCCGACGGCGGATCGGCATCTCCCCGCGACCGTGTCCGTCGACGGGGACTACGACCTCGCGGCGGGGGAGGTGGAACGCGTCCTGTTCACGATCGGCGACGCACCGTCCTTCAGCCCGAGCCTCTACCTCCTGGACGTCACCCTGACAGAGGGGTCCGCGAGGACGCCCGTCCCGGTAGGTTCGGTCGCCTTCCTCGGCCCGCTCGCGTACGACGCTCCGGCCGGGCTCGCCACCGGACTGGACACAGCGGACGACTACCTGCGCCGGCTCCACGCCGTCGCCCACTCGGACCGCGGCATCTGCGACAACGCGCTGATCGCGGACGCGGCCCGGATCCTCGCGGCGGCCGACGACCTCAGCCCGGAGGCGGAACGCCTCAAGACCGAGATCGAGGCGCTGCGACAACGTCGGGAGTCAGCCCGCGCCCACTGATTGACATCCTGGCCGCAGCACCATGAGGGACTCCTCGCGTCGCGCCACCATCGCGAAGGAGAAGCGGTCGACCTCCAGGCAGAGTTCGACATCGTCCCGATGAACTCCCCGGTATCCGAGCCGCACTCCCTCCGCGAGATCGGCTGCGGCCCGGGAAGCCCGCGCCCTGCGGAGATACGGGGCTGCTTCGACATCGTCCCCGTCGATCCGCCGGCCGATGTACTCGGCGCAGGCCAGATCCTCGTCGGCCCGGCCCTCCTCACCGGTGACGACGAAGGTCACGGGACCATGCCCCGCGGCCCGCAGCAACCGTGCCGTCGCCCCGGCCACCACGAAGCTCGCGCACAGCACCAGCGGCGCGTCGGCGACGGCCAGCGCGCCCACGGTGCCGGCGGTCGTCTTCTGCACCACCGTACGACCGCTGAGTTCGGCCGACTTGATCAGCCCCGGGGAGTTCACCGTGTCGAAGCCCGCGGCCGGAGGACCGTCCTTGAGCGCCAGCCAACCCGGGCGGCTCTCCTTCAAGGCCAGGGCCTCCTCCTCCGACGAGGCCAGGACGATCCGCTCGGCACCGCGCGTGAAGGCCCAGGCGGCCACGGTGAAGGCCCGCATCACATCGATGACGACCGCGACGCGCGGAACCTCGGTCAACTCCCCGATACCGACGGCCACGCGGTCGACCGCACCGCTGTCCACGTCGTCCTGGTCGGTGCCGTCTTCCCGCACTGAACCCGCCCTTCCGATCGAAACAGTGTTCCTATCCAGAGAAGCGTGGGATATGGTCACATTCCGTAAGGATCTTGTACGGAGGTGCCCCGGATGGAGAACACAGCGCCCGCCCGCCGGGGCCGTCCCCCAGGCGCGAAGGTCGCCGAAGGCGAGCTGACGAACCGCCAGGCGGCCATCGTGCGCTACATCACGGAGACGGTCGCGCGGCAGGGCTACCCGCCGTCGATGCGGGAGATCGGCCAAGCCGTGGAGCTCGCCAGCACGTCCTCGGTCGCCCACCAGCTGATGGTGCTGGAACGCAAGGGCGTCCTCTACCGCGACCCCCACACGCCCCGTGCCTACCAGGTCCGGCCCTCCTGGGCGCCCGACCTGGGGCATCGCGGTGCCGTACCCGTCGAGGTGCCGCTCGTCGGCCGGATCGCCGCCGGCGCCCCGCTGCTCGCCGAAGAGATGGTCGAGGACGTCTACTCCATGCCCCGGCAGGTCGTCGGTGAGGGAGACCTGTTCGCGCTGACGGTGTCCGGCGACTCGATGATCGAGGCGGCGATCTGCGACGGCGACATCGTGACCGTCCGCCGCCAGGACAGCGCCGACCACGGCGACATCGTCGCCGCGCTCCTGGAGGACGAGGCCACCGTCAAGGTGCTGCGCCGCCAGGACGGACAGGTGTGGCTGATGCCCCGCAACCCCGCCTACGACCCGATCCCGGGCGACCAGGCCCAGATCCTCGGCAAGGTCGTCGGAGTCCTGCGCGTCCTCTGACCCACCCCACCGGCAGGCTGGCCCCGCGACCACCGTCCGCCGCCGGGGGCATCGCCGGAGGCTGTGGCCACGGCGGAACATGCCGTATCAGCGCCTCCAGGATGGTGTGACTGATCCCGCACTCCCGTCGCACCACCGCGACCGTCCTCCCGGCGGCGCCCTCTGAGGGCTCCCGAAGACGAACCGAGACGGACAACGTCGAAGGGCCCCACCGCGGACGGTGGGGCCCTTCGGCATCGTGCCCGGTGAGGTACTGGCGGAGGGCACGAGATTCGAACTCGTCGGGGATCGCTAGGCGGCCTTGGGTCGCGCCGGACCCGTGCCCGGGGCGGGCACCTGCGCATCCTCGGACCAGAGGACCTCGGCGTCTCCGAAATCCGGGGCTTGGAAGGGGCTGATCGTCGGAGGCGGCGACACAGCGGTGGAACGGCTTGGCTGCCCTTCCGGGGCGGAGAACAGCGACGTGGGGTCGATGAGAGGTCTGCCTTTCGTTGCAGGTCCCTTACGGGGCCTGGAGTGCCGTGACGGGCACCGTGGTCCTACAGCTTGGTCATCTTGGCGTACGGGCTCAAGATCCGCATCTGCGTCGAGCCGAAATCCACGAGCGCCGCGATCCCGTCCTCCATGCCGACCACCCGGCCGAGGCCGTACATGTCGTGGGTGACCTGGTCGCCCTCGGCGAAGTGCTTGGGAGCCGGTGTGGCCGGGGCTTTGAAGGGGCTTGTGGGCAAATGACGCGTTCGTGCCGCAGGCTTTGTCATGGCTCAGTATGCGCCTTCGTGCAGCCGGCTTGCTGTGGCTGTCGACACAGACCCGGACGGGAATCATCGCATCTCGTGACAAAACGCACCATCGTCTGAGAGGGACGTCGACGCGATTGCGCAGGTCAGGGCCATCGGTGGCAGTCACCCCAGCTGCTAGAGCTCCAAATCGAAGTCCTCCTCGAAGTAGCTGTCGTGCCGGATGCGGAACTCCTTGAGTTCCTCGCGGCTGCGCCGGGTCATCTCCGCGACCTGCTCGAAGTACTCCTCGCGGGGAGCGCCGGGGGAGAACAGCATCAGCATGGACATCGGCTCGTCGGTCACGTTCTTGAAGGCGTGCAGTCCGCCGACGGGGACGTAGAGGAAGTCGCCCTCGCGGCCGGTGACCCATTTCTCGCCGTTGTAGAGCTCCAGTTCGCCGGAGAGGATGTAGAAGGACTCCGACATCGCCTTGTGGAAATGCGTCTGGGCGCCGGCTGCCCGTGCCCCCAATTCGACTTTGTAGAGCCCGAATTCGCCGCCGGTCGAGGCGTGTGTGGCGAGGTAGTGGGTGGAGGCGCCGGGGGAGGAGATGTCCGGTGGGGTGCCGGCCGGGCGGAAGGCCGCGTTCACCTCGCCCTTGTCTCCGTGGTAGCGGGGCTCCGGGTAGGCGATGTTCGACATGCTGCGCTCCTTCGGCGGGGTGACGCCGAAAGGATGGCTGCCGCCCCGGGAGGCTGCATCGGGCTCGCGGACGATCTTCAGGCGGAGCCCGCCTCGTGCCGCGGACCTAGTACCCGCGGCACCAGGCACGGCCCGGAAGGCCGGGGCGTCAGGGCCGCTCCGCGTCGCGGCGGCAGTGCAGGAACAGGTGGGGCTCGGGGGCGGCGTCCGGGTGGTCCGGGGTGAAGGTGGGGTGCTGCCGGGCCAGCACCGTCAGGCCCGCCTCCTCCACCGCGGCGGCGACGTCCTCCTCGGCGAAGCTCGTCGCGCGGACCGCCCGGCCCATGAAGGCCACCTCGACGTCCTCCACGTCGGCCGCCACCGTGGCCAGCACCAGATGCCCGCCCGGCCTGAGGGCCCCGCCCAGGCGCCGCAGCAGAGCCGACTGCTCGGCCCGGCTCATCTGCAGCAGTGAGAAGAACACGCACACCCCGTCGAACGACGCCGACTCCAGCGCGAGTTCACGGATGTCGGCCTGGCGGAACTCGGCCTCCGGCACCTGGCGGTCGGCCAGTTCGACCATGACGGGGGAGACGTCCACGCCCAGCACCGAATGGCCCGCCGCGACGAGCGCCGCCGCGGTGGGCCGCCCCGTGCCGCTGCCCACATCCAGAACGCGCGCGGCGGGCGGCAGCCGCTCGACCAGCCACTCCAGCGCCGCCAGATGCGCGGGCGCGTGGGCGAACGCCTTCTCGTAGTCGGCGCCCAGCGCGTCGAACAGCACTGCGGCAGGCGGCCGTTGGTCCTCGCGCGTCACGTGGATGTTCCCCTTCGCTCGCCGACCTGCATCGTCGCAGCCGCCGTAGGCGTGGCACAACGGTCGCCCGGTGCGCGTCCCTCCGGCCGGCGCAGGGGAGAATGGGGGCCGTACGCAATGGTCGACTCTTGCGGAGGTGCGGGGAAATGCAGGACGCGCGAGCGGGACAGGTCGCCGGACCCGAGGACCTCATCGACGTGGCCCGGCTGGTCACGGCGTACTACGCGCTCCACCCCGACCCGGCCGAACCCGGGCAGCGCGTGGCGTTCGGTACCTCGGGACACCGCGGCTCGTCCCTCGTGGCGGCTTTCAACGAGGACCACATCGCCGCCACCAGCCAGGCCATCTGCGAGTACCGCGTCGCCCAGGGCACCGACGGCCCCCTCTTCCTCGGCGCCGACACCCACGCCCTGTCCGAGCCCGCCCGGATCACGGCCCTGGAGGTGTTCGCCGCCAATGACGTCACCGTCCTGATCGACCAGGCCGACGGCTACACGCCCACCCCCGCCGTCTCGCTCGCGATCCTCACCCACAACCGGGGCCGCACCTCCGGTCTCGCCGACGGCGTGGTCGTCACTCCCTCGCACAACCCGCCCGCCGACGGCGGCTTCAAGTACAACCCGCCGAGCGGCGGCCCGGCCGGCTCCGAGGCGACCTCCTGGATCCAGGACCGCGCCAACGAGATCATCACGGGTGGCCTGAAGGACGTACGACGCATCCCGTACGCCCGCGCGCTGGCCGCCCCCGGCACCGGACGCCACGACTTCCTCGGCGCCTACGTCGCCGACCTGCCGAGCGTGCTCGACCTGGACGCGATCCGGTCCGCCGGTGTGCGCATCGGAGCCGACCCGCTCGGCGGCGCCTCGGTCGCCTACTGGGGCCGGATCGCCGAACAGCACCGCCTCGACCTCACGGTGGTGAACCCGCTCACCGACCCCACCTGGCGGTTCATGACCCTGGACTGGGACGGCAAGATCCGCATGGACTGCTCCTCCCCGTACGCCATGGCCTCCCTCATCGAGCAGCGCGACCGCTTCGACATCGCCACCGGCAACGACGCCGACGCCGACCGGCACGGCATCGTCACGCCGGACGGGGGCCTGATGAACCCCAACCACTACCTGGCCGTGGCGATCTCGTACCTGTTCTCGCACCGGCAGCAGTGGCCCGCCGGTGCCGGGATCGGCAAGACCCTGGTGTCGTCGAGCATGATCGACCGGGTCGCCGCCGACGTCGGCCGGCCGCTGGTCGAGGTGCCGGTCGGCTTCAAGTGGTTCGTGGACGGCCTGTCCGACGGCTCGCTCGGCTTCGGCGGCGAGGAGTCGGCCGGGGCGTCCTTCCTGCGCCGCGACGGCTCGGTGTGGACCACCGACAAGGACGGCATCCTGCTGGCCCTGCTCGCCTCCGAGATCACGGCCGTCACCGGCAAGACCCCCTCCCAGCACTACGCCGAGCTCACCGACCGCTTCGGCGCCCCCGCCTACGCCCGCGTCGACGCGCCCGCCTCCCGCGAGGAGAAGGCCCTGCTCGCCAAGCTCTCCCCGCGCCAGGTCACCGCCGACACCCTCGCCGGCGAGCCGGTCACCACGGTCCTCACCGAGGCGCCCGGCAACGGCGCCGCCCTCGGCGGCATCAAGGTCGGCACCGCCAACGCCTGGTTCGCGGCCCGCCCCTCGGGCACCGAGGACGTCTACAAGATCTACGGGGAGTCCTTCCTGGGCGCCGACCATCTGCGCCAGGTCCAGGAGGAGGCCAGGGCCGTGGTGCTGAACGCGCTCGGGAGCTGACGCGTCAGTCGCCGACGCGCGGCGGTTTCACTTGCGCGTCAGCGTCAGATGCGTGACCCCGCTCGGCGAGGAGACGGCCTCGATCGCGTACGCCGTCTCCAGTTCCTCCAGCCCGTCCCACAGGCGTACGCCCCGGCCGAGCAGGATCGGTACGACCACCACGTGCAGGTGGTCGATGAGCCCGGCGGCGAGGAAGTCACGGATGACGGTGGGGCCCCCGCCGATGCGGACGTCCAGGCCGCCCGCGGCCTCGCGGGCGGTTTCCAGCGCCTCGGCGGGCGAGGTGTCGAGGAAGTGGAAGGTCGTGCCGCCCTCCATCTCGATCGACGGACGGGTGTGGTGGGTGAGGACGAACGTCGGTGTGTGGAAGGGCGGGTTGGGTCCCCACCAGCCCTTCCAGTCCGCGTCCTTGTGCCACCCGGGGTAACCGAACTTCCCGGCGCCCATGATCTCGGCGCCGATCCCGGGGTCGAACCGGCGCACGAAGACATCGTCCAGGCCGCTGCTCCCGCCGTTGCCGCCGGTGGTCTCCTGCCACCACCGGGTGGCGAACATCCACCCGTGCAGCCGTTCACCCGCGTGGCCGAACGGTGCCTCGAGACTCAGGTCCTCGCCGGTGGCGAAGCCGTCGAGCGAGATCGAGAAGTTGTGCACGCGGGCGAGTGACATGACGGGCGTCTCCTTGTGTGCTTGCGGGTGTTCCGGTCGTCGAGCCGGCGAAGAACCCGAGATGCTGCCCGCCGGCGCCCCGTCAGTCCACCAGATCCCCGGCGGAGCCGTCGGAAAATGAGTGGAGCGGCGTCACCGAACGGCCCTACGGTGCTGCCGGACCGAGTCGTCTGGCAAAGGACGTGCCGTTGTACACCGTGTGAGACCCCCCGAGAGCTGATCTGTCGCGCGTCGCACCTGTGCGCCGCGCTGCTTCCTGCTGCGGATTTCTCACTGAAACCGGTGTATCTCTGTGCTCAACACCTGGGTCGTCATGCCCACTTGCCTGCCGACCGTCCTGCGCCGCTGCCCCGCGTGCGCGTCCCCGCGCTTCCGGGCGAACGGCAAGTTCCGCGTCAACGCCCATCACAAGCGCCTCGACGCCTGGCTCCTCGTGCTGTGCGCCGGGTGCGGCGACACGGCCAAGCTCACCGTCTGGGAGCGGATGAACGTCCGCTCCGTCCGGCCCGACCAGCTGGACCGGATGCACGCCAACGACCCCTCCCTGGCAGCCGAGTTGCTCCAGGACCCGGTAGTGCAGCGCCGTAACCGCGTCGCCCTCGACTGGGACGGCGCCTGGCGTCTGGACACCGGCGGATCGGATCACCTGGAGTGCGAGGTGCTCGACGTGTCGGTCCGCTTCGCGGCGCGGATCCCGGTCCGGCCGGTGCGGCTGATCGCCGAAGCCTGCGGTCTCTCGCGGGCCGAGGCCGAGCGACTGATCGCGGAGGGAAGGCTGGTCTCGGCGGTCCGGCTGACCGGCAAGGTCTCGGACGACTTCACGTTCACGCTGAAGCGCTGAAGCGCTGAGCGTTGATTACCGCTGGGTACCGCTGAGTACCTGTCACCTCTGAGACGGCGCGGCCGGACATCGCGATGATGTCCGGCCGCGCCACCCACCAAGCGCTTGTCAGCTCGTCGCGCGCACCGCGTCGCGGATCAGGTCGGCGACCTGCTCGGGCTGGGATACCGCCACCGCGTGCGAGGCACCCTCCAACTCGACGATCGTGGCTCCGGCCCGCTTGGCGCCGAAGCGCTCGACCTCGGGGTTGATCGCCTCGTCCGCGCCGGCGACGAGCGCCCAGGACGGCTTGGTCTTCCACGCGGCCACGGGTGCGGTCTCCTCGAACGCCGAGGCGGCCAGCGGGCGTTGGGCCGCGGCGAGAACCTTGGTGAGGTCCGCGGGCACGTCGGCGGCGAACACCGACGGGAAGGCGCCCTCGGCGATGGTCACCTCGACACCCGGGTCGGCGCCCGGGATCGGGTAGGTCCCCTGCTTGAGGTTGCTGACGAGCGGGGAGAGCGGGAAACGGCCCTGCAACTCGCCCAGGCTCTCGCCCTCTTCGAGGACGTAGGCGGCCACGTAGACCAGACCGACCACGTTCTCCGTGACGCCGGCGACGGTGATGACAGCACCGCCGTAGGAGTGGCCGACGAGGACGACGGGGCCGTCGATCTGGGACGCCAGGGAGGCGATGTAGGCGGAGTCCGAGGCGAGGCCGCGCAGCGGGTTGGGCGGCGCGATCACGGGGATGCCGTGGCCCTGGAGTTCCTCGATCACGCCGGACCAGCTGCCGGCGTCCGCGAAGGCGCCGTGCACGAGGACGACGGTGGGAGTGGTGGACATGGGTGGTTCTCCTTCTCGGGTCAGCCGTGCAGCGCGGTGCGCAGGGTGGCGACGGCCTGGTTGATGGCGGCTTCGGCGGCGTGGGTCTCGCGCAGGGCGTTGAGCATGACGAAGTCGTGGATGACGCCCTGGTAGCGGACGGCGGTGACGGGGACGCCGGCGGTGCGGAGCTTGTTGGCGTAGGCCTCGCCCTCGTCGCGCAGGACGTCGGCCTCGCCGGTGATGACCAGGGCCGGGGGCAGTCCGGTGAGCTGGTCGGTGGTGGCGCGCAGCGGGGAGGCGGTGATCTGGGCGCGTTCGGCCTCGTCGGTCGTGTACTGGTCCCAGAACCACTGCATGGCGTCGCGGCGCAGGAAGTAGCCGGTGGCGAACTGGTGGTAGGAGGCGGTGTCGAAGCTCGCGTCGGTGACCGGGTAGAACAGCACCTGCTGGACCAGGGGGACGTCGCCGCGCTGCTTGGCCATCAGGGTCAGCGCGGCGGCCATGTTGCCGCCCACGGAGTCTCCGGCCACCGCGATCCGGCTGGCGTCCATGCCCTTGCCCGCGCCCTGTTGCACGACCCAGCGGGCGACGGCGTAGTTCTGCTCGATGGCGACGGGGTAGCGGGCCTCGGGCGAGAGGTCGTACTCGGGGAAGACGACCGCGGCGTTCGCGCCGACGGCGAGTTCCCGCACCAGGCGGTCGTGGGTGTGGGCGTTGCCGAACACCCAGCCCGCGCCGTGGATGTACACGATCACCGGGAGGCTGCCGGTGGCGCCTTGGGGCTTGACGATGCGGGCGCGGACGCTGCCGGTGGGGCCGCCGGAAACGGTGATCCACTCCTCGTCGACGGCGGGCTTGGTGATGTCCCCGGACTGCACCTCGTCGACCGCCTTGCGGCCCTCGACCGGGCCGAGATCGAAGAGGTAGGGCGGGTTGGCGGTCGCCTCGGCGAAGGCCTGGGCGGCCGGCTCCAGCACCGGCTGGACCGGCTCGACGGCGTCGGACATGGGGTTCTCCTCGGTAAGGGAATGCGTTGTAACGGGCGCCTCGACGACGACGCTAGAACTGCGAGGCCAGGGTCGATTGCTCATCAGTGCACCGATGCCGGTCCGGCAGCGCACGGCAGCGCGCGCCAGGTCCTTCAGCCACCCTGCCGCTGCCCCCGGTACTGCACGGGAGACACCCCGTACGCCTTGCGGAAGGCGTGGCTGAAGTGGGTCGGGCTGGCGAAACCCCAGCGGGCGGCCACGGCGGCGATGGTGCGGTCGGCCGCCGAGGGGCGGGCGAGTTCGGCCCGGCACGCCTCCAGCCGGCGTCTGCGGATCCAGCCGCCGACCGTGGTGCCCCGTTCCTGGAAGAGCTTGTGCAGATAGCGCAGCGAGATGCCGTGCTCCGCGGCGAGGACGCCGGGGGAGAGCTCGGGTTCTGCCAGGCGCGCCTCGATGGTGGCCTTGACGCGGTCCAGCATCGCGGCCTGCCCGGTCCCGGCCGACGGCCCCGTGTCGGCTGCCTCGGCGCCGGTCGACCGGGTGGCGGCCAGGGCCGCGAGGAGGTCCGCGACGGCACGCGCGAGGTCCTCGCGGGTGGCCGGGGCGACCGCGTCGATCTCGCGCACCAGCCCGTCCAGCAGCGGAAGCAGCAACGCGCCCGGGCTGTCGGGTGTGTCGTCGATGACCTTCGCGGTGACCCGGCTCAGTTCCGCCTCGCCCAGCCTCAGCAGCGGCCGGGGGACCATCAGGACCCGCGCCCGCTGCTCCTCCGGCAGCACCACGCTGAACGGCCGGCCAGCGTCGTAGAAGACCAGGCCCCCCGGGCGCAGGCGGGCGCGGCGGCCGTCCTGGAACACCAGGGCGGTGCCGTGCAGTTGGAGACGGGCGAACAGATGCGTGCGGCCGTCCGCCGCCGTGTCCCGCGTGGTCCGTACGACCTCCACGGCGTCCGTCTCCTCGCTCGCCACCTGGAGCACGCCCAGGTGCAGCAGGCGCAGGGAGCCTCGCCAGGACGCCGGGTCGGTACGGGTGACCAGTTCGACGTCGCCGTACGCGTGCGAGAAGGACCGCTGCTCGCACGCGGGCCCGTTCAAGACGGCTCCAGGCAGCGGCGGTCGCGTTCGGTGAGCAGCCAGTCGGTGGGAGAGGTGCCGTACTCGCGGCGGAACGCCCGGGCGAAGTGCGCGGTGCCGCTGAATCCCCAGCGGCGGGCGACCGCGCCCAGCGCGGCGGTGTGGGTCAGCTCCCTGCGGCACTCCTTCAGCCGCAGCCGGCGGATCCAGTGGCCGACCGTCGTGCCCTCCTGCTCGAACAGCCGGTGCAGATAGCGCACCGAGATGCCGTGGGCCCGGGCGATGACCGCGGGTGTGAGGCCGGGGTCCGCCAGGTGCCAGCGGACGAACCGCTGGACGCGCAGGAGCAGCACCCGCTCGGCGCCGGGCAGCTCGGCCGGTGCCCCGCCCAGCTGCTCGGCGGCGGCCGCGGCCAGCAGGCCGACGGCGCTCTCGGCGATCCGGTCGGCGACCGGCCCCGAGTAGGACTCGGAGGTGTCCGCCAGACGTGACAGGAACGGCGACAGCAGTGCGGCGAGCCCGCCCCGCGGGCGGACGGCCCGTGCCGTGATCCGTCCGAGGGCCGCCTCCGGCTGGCCGAGGAGGCCGCGGGGCACGGCGAAGATCTTCAACTGGAACCGCTGCGGGAAACGCGTGCGGTACGGGCGTACGGTCTCGAAGAACGCGATGTCACCGGGCCGCAGTTCCGTGTACCGGCCGTCCTGCTCGACCTGGGCGGTGCCGCTGGTCTGGACGGCGACGAACACCTGGGTGCCGTCCCCGCGGGCCACACGGTCCGCGTTGCGGTGCACCTCTCCCGGGTCGCAGTCGACCGTCGTGATCCGCAGGTCGCCGAGGCGGTCCGTGCGCATCGTGGCGTCGTAGGTCCCGCTCTCCGTGCGGATGTCCATCCCCACCAGCGTGGCGAACACCGCGTCGTGCCAGAACTCCAGGCTCTCGCGGGGCGGCACCGAACGGGTGCAGAACACCTGGCCGCGCCCCCGCGCCGCGCAGTCGTCTTCCGTGAAGGAATCGTAGAAGGCTGACATACCCGTCAGCCTGCCTGGGGGCGGGCACTTCAGGCATCAGTCGGTCGACTGGTTCGCGCCGCCGAGCCGCTCGCGCAGGAAGGCGGCACCCTGCCGTACGGCCGCCCGGGTCGAGGGGCTGTCGCGCAGGCCGGTGAGGGAGACGAAGTCGTGGACGGTGCCCAGATAGCGGGCCGCGGTCACCTCGACGCCTGCTCGGCGCAGCCGTCGCGCATACTGCTCCGCCTCGTCGCGCGTCACGTCCGCCTCGGCCGTGATCACCAGTGCCGGTGGCAGTCCCGTCAGTTGGGCGGTGCCGGCGCGTGCCGGGGAGGCGGTCGGCTCGGTGAGCCGCCGGGGATCGTCGCTGTAGTGACGCCAATAGGCGCGCAGGGCTTCCCTGGTGAGCAAGTACCCTTCGGCGAACTGCCGTTGGGAGGCACTCGCGCAACGGGCGTCGGTGATCGGGTAGTAGAGCAGCTGGGCGCCGAGGCGCGGGCCGCCACGCGACTTCGCCAGCAGGGTGAGCGCGATGGCCAGGGTGGCGCCGGCGCAGTCTCCGGCGACCGCCAACCGGGCGGCGTCCACGTCCAGTTCGGCGGCGTGCTCGGCCACCCAGGACAGCAGGGCGTAGCACTCCTCGACGGCCACCGGGTAGCGCGCCTCGGGGGTGCGGCTGTACTCGGGAACGACGGCGGCCACCCCCGCGCCGACCACGAGGTCGCTGATCAGCCGCGCGTGCGTGTGCGCGTCGCCCAGCATCCACCGGCCGCCGTGGGTGTAGAGCAGGGCGGGCAGCGGCCCCCGGGATCCGGCGGGTCTGAACAGCCAGAACCCCACCAGCCCGGACGGCCCCACGGGCGCCACCTGGAACACGGCGTCCACCGCGAAGTCCTCGATCCGCTGCACCTGGGACTCCCTCAGGACCTGACGGCCGGCCGCCGGGGACAGCTCGTGGAGGAACGGCGGCGCCGAGGACGCGTCGAGCAGGCGCTGCGCCAGGGGCTCCAGAACCAGCGGGGACGGGTGCTGCCCGTCCGGCTCCATGCGATGTCCGCCTCTCGCCCGGTCACTTCTCGCACACGAGGAGATCACGCAGCTGATGGCGGCTGCTGACGCCGAGTTTGGGATAGACGTTGTACAGGTGCGAGCCCACTGTACGCGGCGACAGGAAGAGCTGTTCGCCGATCTCCCGGTTCGACATGCCCTTCGCGGCCAACCGGACGATCTGCCGTTGCTGGGCGGTCAGTTCGGCCAGCGGATGCTCCGCTGCGGGAGCCTCGGCCACCCCGCTCGCACGCAGCTCGCCCCGCGCCGATTCGGCCAGCTGCCGGGCACCGAGCCGCTCGGCTGCCTCCCGTACGACGGTCAGCTGGGCGCGCGCCTCCAACGGCCGCCTGCGTCGACGCAGCCAGCGGGCGAGGTCCAGCCGGGCCAGAGCGCGTTCCAGCGGCCAGTGGGCCGCCTCGGAGTTGACCACCGCCAGCTGGAAGTGGTGCTCGGGGTCCGCGTCCTCGTCGACCAGGGCCGCCGCGTGGTGCATGAGCAGCGTCATCCGGGTCGTCGGGCGGTCACCCTGACGATGCCGGACCCGGGCCAGGACATGGGCCGCCTCCCGCTGCCGGCCCGTGCGGTGCGCGGCGACGGCGAGTTCGGCGACGGACCGCGGCGAGAGGAAGGGGTCCAGGGGCTCGCCGTCGTCCGCGAACAGTGTCCGCAGCTGCCGGAAGGCGCCCTCCGCGTCCCCGAGGGCGAGCGCGGTCAGGCCGCGGGCCCGCAGCAACCGGGCATGGGTGGCCCGGTTCTCGTGGAGGCTGACGGAGCGCCGGTCGGGGCCGGTGAGGGCGGTGCCCGGGACGCTCTCGCCGCGCAGCGCCCGCAACGTCATGCGCAGGGCCTGGAGGTCCATCTCGACGCGGGTCCAGCGGTGGACGGCTGCGCGGTCGAGGCCCTCCTCGATCAGCGACTCGGCCTCCGCCCACCGCCCGAGACCCAGCAGGGCGTCCACCTGGTCCGGCAGCATCCACCCCAACGGCCCCAAGGCGCCCTGGGCGCGCAGCAGTTCGCCCGCCTGACGGTACTGCTCCGCGCACCGGTCGGAATCGTCGGTGTGATGGGCGAGCGAGGCCGCCGCGAGCAGCCGGCCCGTCCGGCTCGACCCCGATGCGGCCGAGGCCCGCGCGCTCAGGGCCGCGAGGACGTCGTCGGCGTCCACGCCGGCCAGCCGCCCGACCTCCCGCCGGTGCTCCGGAAGCCCGGACTGACGGGCGACGGCGATCGCGAGGGCCAAGAGCGTCGACGGGTCATCCGTCCGCCCCATCACCAGGTCGAACGCCTCGCGCTGGTGCGACTGGAGCGACAGCGCCCCGCTCAGGGCGCAGACCGCGGCACCCGATCCCGCCGCGCCAGGACTCGCCTGCGCCAGCGCCGCGTACAGCTCGCGCACCCACTCCGGGTCGCCATGTTCGCTCGCGGCGGTGAGGGCCGCGGTGAGCCGGCGGACGCGGTCGGAGGGGCGGGGGCTGAGTTGCGCGGCGCGCTCCAGTGCGCGGGCCGCGGTGAAGCGGTCGGCCCGGTCGGCGGCCTCTTCGAGTGCTGCCGCCACCGATTCGTCGGGGCCGATGGCCGCCGTGGCCAGATACCCGGCGCGGTGGACCGACCGGGCGGCCAGGTCCCGGCAGGCCTGCCGGCGCAGTGCCACCGGTTGCCGTTGCAGGGCCGCGAGGCGCGTCAGCGCGTTGCGGAAGACGACGCGGCCGTCGGTGACGGTGACCAGTCCGGCCGCCTCGGCCGCCGCCCACACCCGCAGGTCGTCGGTGCCCAACGCGGCCATCAGGGTGGCGAGTTCCTCCTGCGGTTCGGCGAGGGCCGCGTACAGCAGGGCACGGCAGGTGTCCTCCGGCAGCGCGTCGACAGCCTCGGCGACCGCGCGCGGGATGCGCCCGGGCCGGCCCGCGGCACGGCTGAGCTCGATGACCGCCAGCGGATTCCCCGCAGCCTGCCGGAGCAGCTCCAGCCTGGCCCGCCCGGTGGGCGCACCGGGCTGCGCGTCCAGCAGCCGGGCCGCCGCCTTCGGGGTCAGGGGGCGCAATGACCGTACGGCGATGTCATCGGGGAGTCCGGGAGGGGGCGTGTCGCCGCTCGCCGTGAACAGCGCGGTGACCGCCTGGCCGGTGAGCCGCCGGGACACGAAGGCCAGCACGGCCGCGGAATCGCGGTTGCAGTGCTGGAGATCGTCGACCGCCAGCAGCACGGGGCCCGACCGCGCCAGGTGGGTCAGCAGAGCCAGGACGGCGGTGGCCAGGTCCCGTGGCCGGGGTGGGTCGTCGTACGCCGTGAACAGGGCCTGCACCACCCGGCGTTCGTCCTCCGCCAACATCTCGCACTCGTCCCGGACCGGCAGCAGGAGCTGGTGCAGGCAGGCGTACGGTTCCCGCGCCTCCGACGGACAGGCGCGCGCCGCCAGCACACGTGCCCCCTGGGCCGTAGCCCTCCGCGCGGCGATCAGCAGCGTCCGGGTCTTGCCGCTGCCGGGTTCCCCCAGTACCAGCAGGGACCGCGGTTCGCCGGCATCCGTCAGGAGCCGGTCGACGTCCGCTTCCCACCCCACCGCTGCTCCCGCCTCTGTGTCCTGCCCGGTGCTCGCAGGCTGCCAGCGAGGGGGCGGGCCGCGCTTCTGTCATGTGACCAGTCCTGTGCCGGTGACCTGGCAGTATGAGGCGTGAGCAGTGGCGGGCGGGAACGGGACTTCATGGACTTCGGCGGGATCAGCGGCTTCGACGACTTCGGAGCCGGGCAGGAGGACATACCCGCACTGCTCGGCCGGGAGCGCGAACTGTCACGGATCGCCCGCCTGATCGACGCGGCGGACGGCGACGGCCCCCGCGTGCTGGTGCTGACCGGTGAGCCGGGAGCGGGCAAGAGCGCCCTGGTCGACCGGGCCGCCGCACAGGCCACCGAGCGCGGCCGCCGGGTGCTGCGGCTACGGGGCTGCGAGGGCGAGCAGGACCTCGGCTTCGCCGGGGCGCACCAGCTGCTGCGCCCCGTCCTCGACGGCGTCGACCGGCTGCCCGCACACCAGCGTGACGCCCTGCGCCAGGCGCTCGGCATGGACCCGGCCGGCGGAGCGGCGGCGCCGGACCCGCTGACCATCAGGGCCGCGGTGCTGACGCTGCTGCTGGCCGCGGCGGCCCGGCAGCCGCTGCTGATCGCCGTCGACGACGCCCAGTGGCTGGACGTCGGCTCACTGGACGTCCTCGCCTTCGTCGCCCGGCGCCTCGACGGGGAACCCGCGGTCCTGCTGCTCGCCGCGCGTGAGGCGGCGGTACCGGCGCGCTTCGACCGCGACTTCCCGCATCTGATCGCCGGGCCGCTGGACCGGGCCGCGGCGGGGCGGCTGCTGGACGCGCAGCCGCAGCCCCCGACGGGCCGGATGCGCTCCCGCATCCTCGCGCAGGCGGCGGGCAACCCGCTCGCCCTGATCGAGCTCACGCGCGCCTTCGCCCGCGACCCGGGCGGCGCACCGCCCATGGCCGACCGCGCCCTCGGTTCCGCCGCCGACGCCCTGCCGCTGACCGCCCGCCTGGAGAATCTGTTCGCCGCCGACCTGCCCGCCCTGCCGGCCGCCACGCGACGCGCCCTGCTCCTGGCGGCGGCCGCGGGCACCGCCCGGCTCTCCGATGTCCCGGACGTCGGTGACCCGGAGATCTGGGCCCCGGCCGAGCAGGCGGGGCTGGTCCGGGTCGAGGGCGGCCAGGTGCGGCTGCGGCACCCGCTGGTCCGCTCCGCCGTCCAGCAGGCGGCCACCTTCGCCGAACGCCGTGCCGCCCACCTCACCCTCGCCGCCGCGTTCGCCCACGAACCCGACCGCCGCGCCTGGCACCTCGCCGCGGCCGCCCTCGGCCCCGACGCGGAGATCGCCGACGCCCTCGCCGAGAGCGCCCGCCGCTTCCGCGACCGAGGCGGACACGCCGCCGCGGCGACCGCCCTGGAACGCGCCGCGGACCTCACCCCCGACCCGGGCGAACGCGCCCGCCGCCTGCTCGCCGCGGCCGAGTCCGCCATGTACGCGGGGCACCCGCAATGGGTCGGAGAGATCGCGGGCCGCGTCACCACGCTGACCGACGACCCCCAGCTCCTCGCCGAAGCCTCCCTGCGCGCGGGCTGGTCCCTCGCCGTCACCCTGCGCCACGACGACGCCCTGGCCTTCCTGATCCCCGTCGCGGAATCCATGGCCACGCCCGCACCGGCCCTCGCCCTGAGCGCCCTGGGAACGGCGGCGACCCCCGCGTACAACTCCGGGGACCCCCGCCACCGGCACGACATCCAGCGCATCGACGGCCTCGTCGCACCGCAGCCGGACGGCACCGACCGGGTCTGGACCCGGGGGGCGACCCACCCGTTCACCGACCGGCCGCAGCTGGTGAAGCAGCTCACCGCCGCCGTCGACACCCTGCCGGACGACTCCGAGCGCACCCTGCCAGGACTCGTCACCCTCGGCGGCGCGGCCTGGATCCTGGACGAGACCGATCAGGCCGTACGTCTCCTCGGTCGCGCCCGGGACCACCTGCGCAGCGCCGCCACCGCCGGCGCCAACTGCACCGTCGCCCAGGCCCTGGCCCTGGCGCACTTCGAGAGCGGGTCCTGGGACGCGGCACAGGCCGCCGCCGAGGAGGCCTTCTGGATGGCGACCGAGGCGGGCGCGGACAACGTCTCCGTCGGCTCACCGATCCTCCGGGCCACCCTGCGCGCCGCCCGCGGCGACCACACCGGCGCGCGGGCCCAGGCGGCGGACGCCGTCCGCGGCCGGGACCTGCGCGGCTCCCGCAGCCTGTACGTGCGTCACCGTTATGCGCTCGCCCTGGCGGCGACGGCGGAGGGCGACCACGAGACGGCGTACGGACAGCTCCGCGCCACCTTCACCGACGAAACCCGGCCCGCCCCCGTCCACTACCACGCCTCCCTCTACCACCTCGCCGACCTCGCCGCCGCGGCCGTCCGCGCCGGGAGGGCGGACGACGCCCGGGCCGTGCTCGACGCCGTGCAGCGCACCCTCGGCCGGCCGCGCTCCGCCCGGCTGGCCGCGCTCGTGCACCGCGCCGCGGCCCTGCTGAGCGAACCCGAGGACGCCGAACCCCACTTCCGCGCCGCGACCGAGGACCCGGCGGCGGCCCGCTGGCCCTTCGAACTCGCCCTCGCCCGCCTGGACTTCGCGGAATGGCTGCGCCGCCGTCGGCGCACCGCGGAGGCCCGCCCCCAGCTGACCGCCGCCCACGACACCTTCGTACGACTGGGCGCGCGCCCCTGGACCGAACGGGCCGCCGCCGAACTCCGCGCGGCGGGCGTGTCCTTGACCCCCGCCGACGCCGTGGGCGACCTGACCCCGCAGGAGCGGCAGATCGCCCGGCTGGCGGCGGAGGGCCTGACCAACCGGGACATCGGCGCCCGGCTCTACCTCTCCCCGCGCACCGTCGGCTACCACCTGCACAAGATCTTCCCCAAGCTCGGCGTCACCGGCCGCGCCCAACTCCGCGATGCCCTCGGCCGGTTGCCGGAGCCGGACTGACGACTCCTCAGCGCCTCACAGTTGCACGAGCTTCTCGAAGAAGAACTCGTGCTTGAGGAACGAGGTTTCGTGCTCCGCGCCCGGGTAGGGCGGGATGAGCTGGGCGGCCTGGAAGAGCCGCCAGCCGTCCTCCAGCGCGGCGACGCCGGTGGCGTAGGGAGGTTCGTCGCTGTCGCCGGTGGTGGGACGGGTGGTGCCGGTGCCGTCGTAGCGGGCCCAGCCGACCACCTGCGCGTCGAGCGCGGACGTGGACAGGTACAGGACGAGGACCTGCTGGCGGGTGACGCCCGCGGGAATCGGGGTCGCCTCGTGTTCCGCGATGGTCATGCCTGGCTCCTCAGGGCGGGCCGGTTGGCGATACGGGTGGCCCAGTAGTCGATGTCGAAGCCGCTGTCGCCGCTCAGGGCGCGCCACAGGTGGATCCGGTTGTGGATCTCCAGCCGGCCGGTGGCGCCCTCGTACCAGGGGAAGGTGCGCACCAACTCCTCCGACACGGCCGGGGAGTTCAGATCCGACACGTCCCACAACCGCACCTGCGGCACGGTCGGGTTGAAGCGGATCTTGTACATGTGGCGGACGGTGTCGCTGTCGTTGCGCCGCCCGCCGTGCCAGATGCCGTGGTGCAGCAGCATGACCGTGCCGGCCGTGCAGGTCAGCCGGGTCTGGCCGAGCAGGTTCTGGTAGCGGCCGGTGTCCGACTCGTTGATGCGGCGCAGATGGCTGCCCGGCACGACGAGCGTGCCGCCCATGTCCGCGGTGACGTCCTGCGGGTAGTACATGAGCTGCACGTCGAAGGCGTCCGGGCGTACGTCGATGAGGGCGTCGGCGTGCAGCGGTTGTGCGCTGCCCTCGTGCGGCTGACGGGTGTGCACGAAGTGGTGGTCGACGGTCGGGTCCGGGCCGACCAGGCTCCGCAACGCCCCTGCCACGGCGGGCAGTTCGACGAGCCTGCGGGCGAACGAGTCCTCGGGGAACGCCTTCGGCACGGGTGTGCCGTACGGCACGACGGGCAGATCGGCGGCGAAGACGCCCAGCGCCTCCGCGTTCATCTCCGCCGGCACGACGCCGTCGAGACGCAGGAAACCGTGCGCCACGAACCGCGCCACCTGGACGCTGCTCAGCAGCTGAGGTGTGGTTGACATACGGCGAGCCTAGGATCGGTCACCGCTCCCGCAATGGGCTGTAATCGACGACCACTGGTAATTTTCCACCATGCGGCATGACGTGGAACTGGCCCTCGACCTCCCGCCCGAGGTGGCGAACGCGGGGGTGGGCGTGCACGGGGCGGCCGGGCCGCACGAGGTGTTCCGGCTGCCCAGGCTGTGGCAGCTCCATCTCTACAGCTACTCCGGGACCTTGGAGTTCGGCGGGGTGTCGCACCCGATCCGGCCGGGGCATCTGAGCCTGGTGCCGCCCGACACCGAGGTGCACTTCCACTACGACGCCCCACGCTGCGAGCACCTGTACGCCCACTTCCGGCTGCCGGGCGAGGGCGAGCGACGCCGGCTTCCGGCTATGCAGGACACCGGAGCCGACGCGACCGCGCTGAGCGGGCTGCTGCGTCAGACGGTCGCGGCGATCACCCAGTCCCCACTGCGCGCCTCGGCGGAACTGTGGACCGTGCTGTGGCGCACGACCACCCTGACCGACTCCGCCGAGAACAGCCCGAGCCCCCGGCACCCCGCGCTGCGCACCGCCATGGCCCACATCGAGGAACACCTGGCAGGCCCCCTGACCATCCCGGCCGTCGCCCGCGCCGCCGGTGTCTCGCACACCCACCTCACCCGCCTGTTCCGCGAGGACACCGGGTACACGGTCGTCGGCTACATCAGACACCGCCGCATGGAGCGCGCCCGGCACCTCCTCAACGCCTCCACCCTGGCCATCCCGGCGATCGCCGCAGCCGTCGGCATCTCCGACCTCCAGGCCTTCAACAAGACCTGCCGCAAGGAACTGGGCGCCTCACCTCGGGCGGTGCGGCAGGCGGCGAGCGGGTGAGCGCCCGGCACGTCTAGTCGGCCCGAGTGAAGGTGCCCAGCCCCTCGGCGTCGAGGTACTCGACGGTGAAGGACTTCCTGCCCGGATCGAAGGTGACGCCGGTCCGGCCGACCGCGCCCTGGTCGACGGCCCGCTGCACTTTGAAAGACTCCCGCCGCCGTCTGTCGCGCGGTGCCCGGCGTCGCTACCGCGGCGGGATCGGACGGGCGTACACGTGGTCCGGCGTCACGATCTCGGTGATCGCCCGGGCCAGCAGGGTCGACGGCTCCTGGCCCTGGGAGAAGATGTCGGTGTTGATCATCAGGACCAGGGTGGCCTTCTTCGAGGGCAGGTAGACGGTGACCGTCTCGTATCCGGGGATGGACCCGTTGTGCCCGATCCAGCCGCCGCTCTCGAAGATGCCCAGGCCGTAGTCGGTGCCGGGGAAGCCGGTGGGGAGCATCTTCAGCCGCTGCGCCTGGGTCTCGGGCCGCAGTAGGGTGCCCGTGGCGACGATCTTCGCCCACCGGCGCAGGTCGTGCAGGTCGGAGATCATCGCCCCGGCCGCCCAGGCCCAGCTGGGGTTCCAGTCCGTGGTGTCGGCTACCTCACCGGTCAGCGTCTGGTCGGTGTACCCGCGCGGGTGCGGCTGCGGGAACTCGAAGCCTCGCGGCAGCAGCGTGCGCGACAGCCGGGCGGGCCGCAGCACCCGCTCCTCCAGGAAGTCCGCCAGGGGCCGCCCGCTGACCTTCTCCACCACCAGACCGAGGAGCACGAGGTTGGTGTTGGAGTACTCGAACTTCTCGCCCGGCGCGAAGGTGTTCTTGTGCTTGAAGCCGTACGCCAGGACCTCCCGCGGGGTGAAGAACCGCTTCGGGTCGCTCAGCAGATCGTGCTGGAAGTCCGCGTCGGCGGTGTAGGGGTAGAGGCCGCTGCGCATCTCGGCGAGCTGGCGCAGCGTGATCCGCTGCCCTCGGGGCACGCCGTGGACGTAACGGGAGATCGGGTCGTCGAGCCCGATCAGGCCGTCGTCGACGAGTTCGAGCAGCGCGGTGACCGTGAACGTCTTGGTCTCGCTGCCGATCCGCACGAACACGTCCGAGGTCATCGGCCGGCCGGTGGCCTTGTCGGCGACGCCGGTGGCGCGGACGTAGCTGCCCTTGCCCGGCATCCACAGCCCGGCGACGACACCGGGGATGCCGGCTTCCCGGCGGACCTTCTCGATGGCCGCGTCCAGCCGGGCGACCAGCTTCGGATCGAGTTCACGCGGGGGACAGTCGTCGCCCGCGCTGCTGCGGGGCGACTCGGCGGCGGTGGCGGGGGCCGCCGCCAGCGGGGTCAGCAAGGACGCCACGAGCAACGCCGCGGCGAGGACACGGCGGGCGGGGATACGTCGTCTCACGTCTCGGTGCCTCTTCCAGGTCTGGGGCGAGGCAGTCACGTCACCATCCGCGCCGTGAGCGCGCGTTCTCCGCAGGGGCGCCCACCGCGCAAGTCCACCCGTTCGCGCCGCACGAATCGCTCCGACGTACGCACTGGTCGGAGGGTGACGGGGTGCGTCATCGTTGTTGAGCTGCCAACCGTCCGGTGTTGAGGGGGAGACGCGAGTGAGGATCGTCGTGACGGGCGCGTCCGGGTTCCTGGGACGCCTGCTGGTCAGGGAACTCCGGCGCGCCCGGACGTTCACCGGCGTACCGATCACCCGGCTGGTGCTGGTCGACCGCGTGGCTCCGCCCGAGGCCGGGCCGACCGCTGACGCGTTCACGCAGGTGGTGACCGGCGACCTGGTCGACCGTCTCGCCGAGGTGTTCGCCGAGCCGGTGGACGTGGTGTTCCATCTCGCCGCGGCGGTGTCCGCCGAGTGCGAGGCCGACTTCGACCTCGGTATGCGGGTCAACGTGGACGCCACCCGAGCCCTGCTGGAGGCGGCGCGGACGCAGTCGGCGACCGGTGGCCCGACGGTACGGGTGGTGTTCACAAGCAGCATCGCCGTCTACGGCCGACCGGCGGGCGGGGACCTCCCCCAGCCGGTCTCCGAGACGACCCTGCCCGCACCGCGATCGAGCTACGGCACACAGAAGTTGATGTGCGAGCACCTCATCGCGGACATGAGCCGCCGCGGCTACGTCGAGGGACGCGTGGCCCGGCTGATGACCGTGGCGGTACGACCGGGACGGCCCAACGCGGCCGCGTCCGGTTTCGTCTCCGCGATCATCCGCGAGCCCCTTGCCGGACGGCCGACCGTCTGCCCGGTCGCCCCGGAGCTGACGCTTGCCCTGGCCTCCCCGCGGACCACGGTCCAGGCCCTGCTGCGCATCGCGGAAGCCGAGCACGGCGACGGGCCGGGCCGGATCCAGGGCCCGGCCCCCGTCAACGTGCCCGCCCTCACCGTCTCGGTCGCCGACATGCTCGACACCCTGCGCCGGCTCGCCGGGCCGGAGACCGCCGACCTCGTGACGTTCACCCCCGATCCGACCGTGGAGTCCGTCGTGGCCTCCTGGCCCGCCGACTTCGACAACACCCGCGCCGCACACCTGGGCCTGCGGCCCGACGCGAGCTTCGAAGCGGTCGTCCGGGAATATGCCGCCGACCATCCCGAGGCGCTCGTGGACCGCCTGCGCCTACGGCAACTCGGATGAAGGGCGGACCTGTTGTGGGGCGACGGGCGAAGGCGTTCCACCACGGCGAGTCCTGATCTGTGCGCTGCCGACCGTCATCCGGTCAGTGCCGCGAAGAGGGGGTCCAGGCCTCCGCGGACCCTGGCCGCGGCGAGGTGGTCGAAGTAGTCGCGGGAACTCACGATCTGCCCCTCGCGCACCCGCAGGACGAAGATGCCGGGGAGGGCGAACTCCTCGCCGCTCTCGGCGACGTGGCCCTGGTACTCGAACTCCGCGACGATGACCTCGGGGTCGGCGGTCTCATGGATGGTGATGTTCGCCGGGCGGCGGATCAGGAGCGGGCCCGTGCCGGTGGGAGCGAAGTGTGCGCGCAGCTCCTCGCGGGTGCGCAGGGCCGGGGCGCGCAGCGGGTGGAAGGGGTGGACGACGTCGGTGTGCTCGGCGTAGAGCTCGGGGAGTTCCTCCCAGCGGCCCTCCGCGACACCGTTCACCAGGGCGAGGAAGACGTCACGCGGGCTGCGGTGCTCGGGCTCGGGGACCTCTGACATGGACTCTCCTCAGGCGTGCGGTCCGCTATTATCCGGAGTGATGACTCCGAATATATGGAGTCGTCACTCCGGTAGTCAACGGACTTACGAGAAAGCGGTGTTGGATGGCACGGCGAGCTGACGCGCAGGCCAATCGCGAGCGTGTCCTCGATGTCGCCGAGGACGTTTTCGGGCACGGCGGAAAGTCGGCGTCCACCGAGGAGGTGGCGCGCCTCGCCGGGGTCGGCATCGCGACCGTCTTCCGGAACTTCCCCACCAAGGCCGCCCTGTTGGAGGCCGTGCTCGTCCGGCACTTCGAGCGGCTCACGGCGGAGGCCGAGGCGCGGCTCGACGCCCAGGAGCCGGGGGAGGCGTTCTTCGGCTTCTTCCGCCATCTCGTCGCCGACGCGACGAAGAAGATCGCCCTCGCCGAGGCCTTGTCGGAGGCGGGCGGCGCCGCCGACAGCCGGGCGACGGACGCCGCGCAAGCCCTGCGCCGAGCGGTGGGCGAACTCCTCGACCGCGCCCAACAGGCCGGCTCGGTCCGCGACGACGTCGAACTGCCCGAGGTCTACGCCCTGTTGGTCGGTACGTCCCGCGCCGCCGCCCACGCGCCGCTGGACGACGAGGTGCGCTCCCGCATGCTCGACATCGTGTTCGCGGGCCTCGCGCCGACCACCGGTCTCGCGTAACCCGTGATCCCAGGGCCCGGCACCGGTCAGACGGATGCCAACCAGGCCGCGGTGTCCTCAGGACGGGTGAAGCGGAGGGTCTTCAACGGGGCGAAGCGGGGATCGTGGACCCGGCGTTCGATCTCGCGCCGGCGGGGCCCGTGCTGGGACCAGGCCCACCAGGCCGGATGCTCCCGGCTCAGCCAGCCCCTCCAGGTCTCCCTGTTGCCGCCGAAGAGGGACTCGCGGGTGATGCTGCGCCGGAGGGAGCGGCGGAGTACGCGCGGCATGACGACCCGCTTGGGATAGTCCAGCCAGACCACGCTGTCGGCCCGGTCCCACAGCAGGTCACGCACCTCCGGGTAGCCGAGGGAGTCGATGACCCACCCGCCTTCGGCGGTCAGCCGTGACACGTCCTCGGCCAGGTTGCCGTTGACCACCCACCCGGGGCCGTTGAAGTACAGCGCGTCCATCTCGTGGTAGTGCAGCCCCAGTCGACCGCCGAGGGCTCGCGCGAGCGTCGACTTGCCCGCGCCGGTGACACCCACCACCAAGATCCGCTTCAAGAGTGCACGCCTTGCTCCCGACTGCCGCTGGAACGCTGTCGTCCGTCTGACTTCAGCAGTATGGCGTAGTGACCCATACCCCACCGATCCGTACGCTCCCCGGTGGTACCGATCCCTGACCGAGCGATTCGCTCGAAGTGGAGGCTCGCTGTGCACCCTGGTCGTGTCCGTCTGCTGCTCTGGACAGCCCTGGTCGCCTTGGTCATGGCGGTCCTGCCGGGGACCGCGACCGCGACCGCGGCGGCCGGTGGGGCGGGAGGCGGCGGAAGCGGCGGCGCCAAGGTGGTGGCGGAGGAGAAGGTGGGCAACCGCCTGGTCGACCTGACCGTCTCGTCGCCCGCGCTGGGCCGCACGGCCAAGGTGCGGCTGCTCACCCCGGACGGCTGGGGCGAGCGGCGCACGCACCAGCGCTGGCCGGTGCTGTTGCTGCTGCACGGCTGCTGCGACACGTACGACAGCTGGACCCGCCAGACCGACGTCGCGACGCTGCCCGAGCTGCGCGGCACCCTGGTCGTCATGCCCGAGGGCGGGGAGTACGGGTGGTACAGCGACTGGTGGAACCACGGCAAGGGCGGGTCGCCGGCCTGGGAGACCTTCCATCTGCGGGAGCTGCTCCCGCTGCTGGAGCACGGCTACGGCGCCGGCCATCGCAGGGTGATCGCCGGCCTCTCCATGGGAGGCCTCGGCACCCTGCTCTACGCCGCCCACCACCCCGGCATGTTCCGGGCGGCCGCGAGCTACAGCGGCGTGGTGCATCCGCTGTACGGCGACTTCCCGAACGGCCTGATGAGCCTGTTGCGGGACTACGGTCAGGACCCGCTCGCGATGTGGGGCGACCCGGTGGCCCAGCGCGCCATCTGGGAGGAGCACGACCCGTACTACCTCGCGAAGCGGCTGCGCCCGACCCCCGTCTTCCTGTCGAGCGGCGACGGCACCGCCGGCCCCTTCGACCCGCCCGGCGTCCACGACGACCTCGAGGCGACGCTGAACGAGATGAACCACGCGGTCGCCGACCGGCTGAAGGCGGCCGGGGTGCGGCTCACCACCGACTTCTACGGCCCCGGCACCCACGACTGGCCCTACTGGGAGCGCGAACTCCACCGCTCCCTGCCCCTGTTGCTGGGAGCCCTGGGGCCGGCGTAGCCGCGGAGGCTCCGAGACGCGTCGAGTGTTCGCAGGGGTCCTTGATGGCCGGATGCCGTCTGTTCACGGGTGGGTGAACGCCCGTACCGTGTGCGGGCTTCGCAGCCTGGGAGGTCTCGTGAACGGTCTCCGCGCGATCATCATCTGCCTTGTCGTCACCTGTGCCGCGGTCGTGTCACCGGCCGCGGTCGCGACGCCGGCCACGAGGAGCTGGTCGGTGCTGCCGGTGCCGGCGGCCGCACCGCCGGTCATCGTGTCCGATCTCGCCGCCCGCGGACCGGGGGAGGCGTGGGCGACGGGCTACGAGCAGGCCGCCGACGGACTGCGGCCGATGCTGTACCGGTGGGACGGCACCGCATGGAACCGTGACACCGATTTCCCGGGTGCCGCCGAGCCGGGCTGGCTCGGGAAGGTGCAGTTCGTCGGCGAGGACATGTGGATCCTCCGCAACCGCCAGGGGACGGGAGAGCTCCTGCGCCGGTCGGCCGGCGGGTGGAGTGCCGTGCCGTTGCCGCAGACGCTGTGGACCTACCAGGACTTCGCCGCGGTGCCGGGCGCCGCGTGGGTGGTCGGTGAGGACGACACCGGGCTGAAGGTGCTGCACTACGACGGTTCCGGCTGGACGGCCCAGACCACCCCGGACGGGGTGCTGTTCCTGATGGGGATCACCGCGCGCTCCGCCACTGACGCCTGGGCCTGGGCGGACACCAGCACCGGGACGGCCGTCCTGCGCTGGGACGGCACGGCCTGGCGGGACGCGAAGGTGCCGCTGCCGCCGGACAGCAATGTGCACACGATGCTGCTCGAACCGTCCGGAAGGATCACGATCGGCGGCAGCCAGTACACCGACGGTGTGTCCCGCACCTACCTGATGACCTTCAACGGGCATGCCTGGCGCACCACTTACCCACCCGTGGGCGACACCTACACCGCGGGCATGGTGCGCGGCCCGGACGGCGCGCTGTGGATCCCGCTGCGCAGCGACCGCGCGTTCCAGTCGAAGTACGGACGCGTGGACGGCTCGCGCACGAGCTTCTCCTACGGCCCGCAGCGCACGAACGCGATCGACGTCAAGCCGAGCGTCCTGGCGAGGGCCGGGTCCGCGCTGCTGTCCTTCGGGACCGTCGAGATCTACGGCTCGAAACCGAACCTGATGAGCGAGCGGCTGGGAGGCTGACCATGGCACGCCGACTTCTCGTCGCCGCTCTCGCCGCCGCCATGACCTTCCTGACGCTCATGACCTCGGCCGCGGCGGACACCACGTCCTGGCAGCACGTTCCGCTCCCGGCGCAGGTGCGCCCGCAGGCCGCGCTGAACGAGGCCGTGGCCTTCGGTCCGGACCGGGCGTGGGCGGTGGGCGCCGACGCCGTGGGGCGTGAGGCGCCGGGCTTCCCGCTGGTGCTGCGCTGGGACGGCACCGCGTGGCAGAGACAGGCGCTGCCCGGGATCGGCTGGCAGGGAGAGCTGCTGTCCGTCGCCGCGACCTCGCCGACCGCGGTCTGGGCGGTGGGCCGCGACGCGGCGGGCGGCACCCGTCTGCTGCACTGCGACGGCACCACCTGGTCCGAGAGCCGGCCGCCGCGCGGGGTCGTCCTGACGAAGGCCGTCGCCGGCGGCGGTGAGACCTGGCTGATCGGTACCCGGGACGGCGCGCAGGCGCTGCTGCGCCGGGACGGGCGCGGCTGGCGGGACGTGCCGGTGCCGCCGGGGTCGGTGTACGGCCTGCACCTCCTGGCGGCCGACGACGTGTGGGCCGCGGGGGAGACCAACTCGGGGGCGGCGGTGTCCCATTGGGACGGCCAGGAGTGGCAGCAGACCGTCGTCGACGGGTTCCCCCGGTCCGCCGTGGGCAGTGTGCTGGCCGTCTCGCCGACGGAGGTGTGGGCGGGCGGCACGGCCGGCTTCGTCGGCGGTCCGCCGGGGCGGCCGATCCCGCCGCTGCTGGTCCGCTTCGACGGGCAGACGTGGAACAAGGTGACCGTACCTACCGACTTCGGCGGGGTCACGTCCCTGACGCCCGCCCCCTCCGGCGCGCTGGGCTGGATCTCGGTGGCCCGCTCGCAGAAGTGGGGCCCGCCGGGCAGCACGCCCCCGCTGGTGCCCGGACCGGACTTCCTCGCCTGGGACGGGCAGTCGTTCACCGGGTACGACGAACCGGCCGTGGCTGGTGAGGGGGATTCCCGGACGCTGCGGCTGGCGCCGGTGCCGGGTACGGCGACGGTGTGGTCGGTCGGCCGCGCCGACGGCCCCGAGGGCACCTTCGCGCCGCGCGTCCTGCGGTTCGGCTGAAGCGAGAACCAGCGGACGACGAACAACGAGCCGCACAGGGCGGCTCGTTGAGCGTCAGGGGGCCGGCAGCGGCCCGGGGATGCTGCGGTCGGTCTACTCGTCGATCACCGAGCCGAAGTGCGCGCCGTGGGCGGTGCCGCCGAGGGCGGAGGCCCCGTAGGACCGGGAGCCCTCGGCGAGCAGGCCGCTGCCGCTCGCGGGCAGCAGCCACACCGCGCCGTCGCCGGCGTTCTCGTCGGGGGCGGCGGCCACGAGCTCGGCGCGGCCGTCACCGTCGGTGTCCACGAGCCGCACCTGGGCGCCCCACGCGTCGCTCGCCTCGGCGGTACCGGGGATGTTCGCGGTGTTCTGGTCGAAGGACTGCGAGCCGGTGCCGGTCAGGCCGGTCCGCGAGCCGCGCAGCAGCCACACCGCGCCCGCGTCGGCGACGGTGCCGACGTCCTCGCCGGGTGCGCCGACCGCCACGTCGGCGCGGCCGTCACCGTCGACGTCGGCCACGGAGAGGTCGTTGCCCCAGGCGTCGCCGCGCTCGGCCGTGCCGGGCACGCCGGGGGAGTTCTGCGACCACCACTGCGGGGTGCCGGCGGGGCCGTGCGCGCCGCCGTAGTACACGCCGACGAGGCCGCCGGGTGCGTCTGCGTCGCCCGTGGTGTCGTCGACGCCGCTGAGCTGGCCGACGACGAGGTCGTCGTACCCGTCGCCGTTGATGTCGCCGGAGGCCGAGCCCAGACCGCCGTGCAGGTCCCGCTGGTAGGCCAGGCCCTCGGGGCCGCCGGCGTAGAGGGCCGACCAGCCCTTGCCGTAGTCGTCGTCGGGGCTGTAGCCGGAGACGACGAGGTCGGCGAAGCCGTTGTGGTCGTAGTCGCCCGTCGTCAGATAGGCACCGTTGAGGGCGTGTCCGGTGGAGTGCGGGGTGCCGACCTGGCGCAGGACGCCCGCGTGGTACGTGAAGACGTTCAGGCCCGACTGGTCGAGCACGGTGAGCTGGTCGGCGTCGATGTCCCCGGTGAACCGGGCGGCGGCGAGCGCCAGGCCGAAGCGGGCGTCGGCGGTGGGAGTGGCGGCGGTGAAGCTCGCCGTGCGTCCGGTGTCGAGGCCTTGGGCGGAGCCGTACACGACGGTCACCCGGCCCGCGTCCTCGACGCTGCCCTCGTCCTCGCCGGGCGCGCCGACGATCAGGTCGTCATAGCTGTCGCCGTCGAGGTCGCCGGTGGCGATCGCCTGTCCGAAGCGGTCGCCGAACTCGGAGGTTCCGGGCACGCCGGCGGTGGACTGGCTGAGGAGCTGGACCTCGCCCCTCGGCACGGTGTTGTTGGTGCCGATTCCGTTGGGCGCGCCGTACTGCACGGTGACGTACCCGGCGATTTCCTTGCCGTCGACGGTGCCGTCGGGGGCGCCGGTGACGACGTCGTTGTAACCGTCGCCGTTGAAGTCGCTGTTGCGGTCGGCGGCGGCGGTGCCGCCGGGGACGCCCGCGAACGCGGTGGGCGCGGCCAGGATGCCGGCCCCCGTCAGCACCAGGAAGGAGGCCGCGGCGACGGCGGCCGAGCTCGCGGTGCGGCGGGTGTTGCGCAGGGTGAAGCTCATGTCTGTTTCCCCCGTGGAAGGTTGATGGTCAGTCAGTGATGGCGCTGTCGGCTGGTCTGGGTCCGACGCGGTGTTCGACACGGCTGCCACGCGTCAGGTTGTGAGGCCCGGGAGGGCTGTGACACGCCGGTGACATCTGTTGCGGCGCCGAAACGCGCGGTCACAGCCGTCTATTGGTAGCAAGGATCGCCGCACTGCACGGTGACCGTGCCGCTGGTCTCCCAGGGCATCGGCGCCGCCAGGGCCGGAGCGGTCAGGCCGGCCAGTCCGGTGATGGTCAGGAAGGTCACGGCCAACAGGCGCTTGCGGAGGTTCATTTGCTTCCCCTGTTCCTCTCGGTGGTCACCGGGACAGTCGCATCGGACCCTCGGGCGCGGCCATGCTTTCGATCCTCATCGAATCGTCGCCCCGGTGCCGGACAGGAGGTTGTGCGCCAGCGCCGTGGCCGAGTGCTCCACGTGTTTGCCGTCGCGGTGGCTCACGATCAGGCCCGCCTCGCGCAGGACGCCGATCTGGTAGCTCGCGCTGGCGGGTGCCAGCCGCAGGCCCCGCGCCACCTCGCTCGTCGTACGGGTGCGGTGGCCCGCCACGTCGGCGAGGACGGCGCTGCGGGTCCGGCCCAGCAGCCGGTCCAGCCGTTCCCCACCGGTGCGCAGGATCTCGATCGGCTGCTTGGTGACGGGGTACACCAGCACCGGATCGAGGCCGGGATCCGCGAGCGCGGTGGGTCTGCGCCAGCAGAAGTACGAGGGCACGAGCACCAGCCCGCGGCCCTCCAGCCGTAACTCCCGCTCGACGGGATAGTCGACGTCGAGGTACGGCGGGTTCCAGCGGGCGAACGGGCGCAGACTGCTCAGGAGGGCGGCGGTTCCGCCGTCCAGCAGGGCCCGGGTGCGCAGGGAGACGTCGTCGCTCACCGCGGACCGCACATGCCCCCAGTACGGCTCCAGCAGGGTGCGGAAGGAGTGCCGCATGACGTCCGCGACGAGCATGAGCGAGCCGTACGTCGGCTCGTACAGCCCTCTCGCGCGTCGTGGCAAGGGCGTTGACACGGCGAGCCGGGTCAGTTCGGCCACCAGCCGGTCACGGGGTGTCGCCCGGACCGCCTCCAGCCCCGCCTCCAGCCCTTCGCCCGTGAGCGGCGGCGTGAGGAAGTCGGGGATGTAGCCGGTGGCCGGGACGAAGGTCCGCAGGGTGCGCAGGGCGCGAGCGGCGCGGACGTCGAGCGACAGCCGCTGCGTGGTCTCTCTGCGCCAGTGGCCGAAGGACAGGGGGCCCTGGCGAGTCTGCCAACGGCAGATAGCGCACATCAACTCCCACAGCGGGTCGGGCTGTTGAGCGATCCGCACGTTCTGCAGGTCGCTCCAGTCGAAGTGGATGCGAAGCACGGGTGGTCCTCGACGGCGATGAGATTCGGATCGGCTCGGACCGCCGGCGAGCGGTGGGACGGCGGGCCCTTGCCGTCCCCTCGCCGCGGCAAGGCCCCGTCATCGCCTGCGGGTTCGCCCGGCAGCTGTGTCGATCCTGTCCAGACCGCCTCGCACCGGAAAGATCAGAAGGCGGAGAGGATCGGCTCCTTCTCGATAAACTTCCCTGTATGAGTCCTGGTCGTGGGCCCGGCGGCACACGCGAGCCGAGCATCCACCAACTCCGTCTACTGCTGGTCCTCGCGGAGGAACTCCACTTCGGGAGAGCCGCGGCGCGCGTCTACGTCACCCAGCCCGCGTTCAGCCAGCAGATCAGGTCCCTGGAACAGCGGTTGGGCGTCGAACTGGTCGAACGCGGCAGCCGGGCCGTGCGGCTCACCCCCGCCGGTCAGGGGCTCGTCCACGAGGCGAGGGCGGTGGTCGACGCCATGGCCCGGCTGCTCCAGGCCGCCGACGTCCATGCCGGAACCACCCGCGGACGCCTGCGGATCGGCAGCCTCGGCGCCGAGGCCGCGATGCCGTACGCCCAGGCGATCCTCGCCCGACTCCGCGGCGGCCACCCGGACTTGGAGATCGAGGTCCGCAACCTCACCTTCGTCGACATGTTCAGCAGGCTCGGCACCGGCGAGGTCGACGCCGCCTTCCTGCGCGGCCCGCTGCCGCCGGGCATCCAGTCCCTGCACCTGGCCACGGAGACCCGCGTGGTGTGCTTACCCGCCGACGACCCGCTCGCCGACCGGGACGTGCTCACCCTCGCCCAGCTCGCCGACCGCGTCGTCGTCGACATGCCTCCGGAAGTACCGCGCTCGTGGTGGGACCACCTCACGGTCAACCCGCGCCCCGACGGGACGCCGGTCCGCTTCGGGCCGGTGGTCCGGGACACCGAGAGCATGGTCCTGGCCGTCACCCAGCAACAGGCGATCACCTTCCTGCCCTCCGCCGCCCGCCGGCTGTATCCGCGCGCGGGCCTCACCTACGTCGACGTCCCGGAGCTGGGCGTCTCCACCGCCGAACTCGCCTGGCTCCCCGGGAACCGGGACAAGCCCGCCGTGGCCGCGCTGCGCGAAGTGGCCCGCCAGGTCCTGCAACAGGCGCGGACCACGGAGCCCGCGGCACCCTCCGGTGTCACAGCTGCGGCCGAGCATCCTGACGGGGCGTGAGCGCCGTACCGGTCCAGCGGTGGTACGCCGCCATGTCCACGTTGCTGCCGCAGACGATCGTGACCACATGCCGGCCCGCGAAACGGTCGCGGTCCTCCAGGACCGCCGCGATACCGAGCGCGGCCGACGGCTCGACGACGAGCCCGGCGTGGTGGAGGAGCAGTCGCATCCCGGCCATGATCGACGACTCCTCGACCAGGACGGCGTCGTCGGCGACCAGCAGAAGGTCGTCCAGGACGGCGGGAATGGGGTGCCGGCCGGCGACACCGTCGGCGATGGTGTCGGCCGACTCGGTGCTGACGACCCGCCGGGCACGCCAGGACAGGGTCAGCGCCGCAGCGCCCCGCGGCTGGACGCAGATCACCTCGACGCCGGGCGCCAGATCCTTGAGCACATGCCCCACGCCGGTCGCCAGCGCCCCGCCACCGAGAGCGATCAGGACGGCGTCGTGCGCCGGGACGGCGGCCTGCTGGGCGACGAGTTCCAGGCCGATGGTCGCCGCGCCCTCGCAGGTCTCGAGGTCGAGGCTGTCCTCCAGCAGTCTGATGCCCTCACGCCGGGCGAGGGCCGCCGCGCGCTCGCGGGCCGCCTCGTGGTCGCCGTCCACCAGCTCCAGCCGGGCGCCCAGCGCGCGGATGCGGTCGAGCTTGGCCGCGGTCGCGAAACGCGAGGCCACGACGGTGACCTCGAGGCCGCGGTCGCGGGCGGACCAGGCGAGGGCCTGACCGAGGTTGCCCGCGCTGGCGCACACCACGGCTCCGGGTCCGTGCTCGGCGAGTCGGCTCGCGACCAGTTCGGTGCCGCGGCCCTTGAAGCTGCGGACCGGGTTCGCCGTCTCCAGCTTGACGCTCACCGCGCAGCCGAGCTCGGCTTCGAGCGCGTCGCAGCGGTAGAGCGGGGTGTCGAGGAACGCCGGGTCGATCACCTGGCGGGCCGCCCGGATGCGGGCGGTGTCGAGGCGTGTGGGCCGCATGGCGCACGAGCGTAGCGACGTCCGCGATGACCTGGCGGAGGTCGAATTCCTGGGGGCCGGCCTCGGCGAGGCCGGCCCCCTTCGTCAGGGCGGGGTCAGCAGGAGGTGACCCAGCGGTGGGAGCGGATTCTGACGTTGAAGTCGTCGTCCCAGCCGCCGTTCTGGGACAGGCAGCCGAGGTAGCCGCTGTAGTTGGCGCCCGAGTAGAAGGCGACGCCGGCGTAGGAGGAGGACGTGCCGCGGTTGTAGGCCGAGCGGGCGTTCTGCGTGTCGGACCAGGAACACTGGATGGAGCCGCTCCACCAGTCCGGGTCGGCGTTGGTCCAGGAACACCGGCTGCCGGTGCCGTTGGTGGCGTTCCAGACGCACACATCACCGCTGCTGCACTCCCACGCCTGTGCGGAGGCGTTGGCCGTGCCGGGCACGACCAGGCTCAGGGCGGCCAGGGCGCCGGTGAGGACGGCGACCGCGAGGGGCCGGCGGAACCGGCGCGGCCGGCGCGGTGCGGGGGTGCTCTCGTGCTCGTGCTCGTGCTCGTGCGAGGACATACGGATCCCCTTCTGGTGGTCGGTGCCGTGATCCGCCGTGGGCGCCGCGTCGACCGCGGTCCTGCGACGGCGGTGCCGGGCGCCCCGTAGCCCCGTTTCGCCCGACGGACCCGGCTGGCGTGAACTCATGTTCCGCGCCCCTCCCGTCGCTGTCATGCTCATGCGACAGAGGTGAAACATCGCAGGTGGCAGTCGGGGAGGGAGGGGCGAATGGGATGCTCCGCTTTCATTTCACGCCGGAGGACCTGACCCGCCTCACCGTGGCGGCCGGGCCTCATCCGCTGTGGGAGGTCGCGGCCAGCCTGCACCGTTTCCAGACCCGCGACGGCCGCTGGGCGCACGCGCTCTGGTACCGCACCGCCCGTTCGACACTCCACCGGACCGGTCTGGACCGCACCGTCATGCCGCTGCTCCTGCCGCTCTTCCCACGGGCCAGCTACTTCCCGGACTTCCTCACCCCGACCGAGGGCGTCGACGGTCTGGACGCCGGTCTGGAGAGCATTCTCGCGACCCCGCGCCACCGGGTGACCGAGGAGGTGACGCGGCTCTGCGGGACGGTGGGCGGCCCGGCCTGGGCGCACCGGGTGGCCGAGCGGGAGACCCGGGGCGAGCTCGTGCACGCCCTGCGCGCCTACCACCACGCCGTGATCGCCCCGCACGAGGAGGACATCCACGAACGCCTGTACGCCGAGCGGGCCCGGCATGCCCGGACGCTGCTGCGCGCCGGGACCGAGGCCGTGCTCGCCGGCCTGTCGCCCGCGATCCGCTGGCGCCACCCGGTGCTGGAGATCCCGGGATATCCGCGGCGCCGCGACGTCCACCTCGACGGGCGCGGACTGCTGCTGATCCCCTCCTACTTCTGCTGGGACGCCCCCGTCGCGCTGGCGGACCCCGGCCTCCCGCCCGTCCTGCTCTACCCCGTCCAGCATGTCCCGACGGCAGTCCCCCGTACTGACGCCGCGCCCCTGAACGGCCTGCTCGGGCCCACCCGCGCCGCCGTCCTGCGCGCGGCCGCGGCCGGCGCCACGACGACGGAGGCCGCCCGGTACGCCGGCGTCACACCCGCCACGGCCAGCCACCACACCACGCTGCTCCGCGACGCCGGTCTCATCACCAGCCACCGGTACGCCAACACGGTCGTGCACACCCTGACCCCGCTCGGCGCGGCCCTGCTCCGACGCGACGCGTGCGGAGAGGAACGCCAGCGGCACCTCCGGAAGGCGGAGACCGGCGGTGCGATGCGGTCGCCGCCTACGAAACGACCGCCGGCAGTTCCACCGTGATGTGGATCCCGCCCGCGGCGCGCGGAGTCAGCGTGAGCGTTCCGCCGTGAGCCTGCGTGATGGTCTTGATGATGGCCAGCCCCAGGCCGACACCGGCATGGTCGGCATGGATGCGCTCGGTGCCGCGCTGGAACGGCTCGGTCAGGGTCGCGGCCAGCTCCGGGGTGAGCCGCTCGCCGGTGTTCTCGACCGAGAGCACCACCGTCCCGCCCCGGACACCGGTGCCGACCCACACGGTGCCCTGTTCCGGCAGGTTGTGGACGATCGCGTTGTGCACCAGGTTCGTCGTCAGCTGGAGCAGCAGCGCCGGCGACCCGCTCGTCAGGGCGAGGTCGGCGTCGGTCTCGATGGTCACCCCGTGCTTCTCCGCGAGCGGCAGCAGCGTTTCGGTGGCCTCCTCCGCAAGGAGGGAGAGGTCGACGGGTTCCCTGACGAAGGACCGCTGGTTGGCGCGGCTGAGCAGGAGCAGCGCCTCGGTGAGGTCGATCGCCCGGGCGTTGACGGCGTGGAGGCGCTCGACGAGCTCGCCGGTGTCGGCGTGCGGGTCGCCGCGCGCCACGTCGAGCAGCGTCTTCGAGATCGTCAGGGGGGTGCGCAGCTCGTGCGAGGCGTTCGCCGCGAACCTCTGCTGCTCGGCGACGTGGGCCTCCAGCCGGGCGAGCATCGCGTCGAAGGCGTCGGCGAGTTCACGGAACTCGTCCCTGCGGCCCGGCAGCCGGATGCGGTGGGCCAGCGAGCCGTGGGTGGCCAGGCGGGTGGCGTCCGTGATCCGGGTCAGCGGGGCGAGCATCCGGCCGGCCAGGAGCCACCCGCCCACGAGCCCGAACACCAGCAGGAACGCCAGCACCGCGGCCGCCCGCGGAGCGAAGACGTGCTGGAGGGCACCCCGGACGGGAAACACGCCGTTCGGCTTGTCGTCGGGGTTGTAGAGCATCGCCCGGTCGGGGACGTACCGCAGCAGGAACAGCCACACCGCCGCGAGCAGCAGCAGACCGGCGACCATGAGGAACCCGGCATAGCTGAGCGTGAGCTTGAGGCGGACACTCACCCCGGGCTGCCTATCCACGGTCCCCACCCGCGCCCCCGGCCCCCGGCTGCGCGTCGATGCGATAGCCGACGCCCGGCACGGTGGCGATGATCCACGGCTCGCCGAGCCGCTTGCGCAGGGCCGACACGGTGATGCGCACGGCGTTGGTGAACGGGTCGGCGTTCTCGTCCCACGCCCGCTCCAGGAGTTCCTCGGCGCTGACGACCCCGCCCTCGGCGGCGACGAGGACCTCCAGCACGGCGAACTGCTTCCTGGTCAGCGCGACGAACCGGCCGTCCCGGTAGACCTCCCTGCGGAACGGGTCGAGGCGCAGCCCCGCGATCTCCCGCACCGGCGGCCTGCTGTGCGCCCGCCTGCGGTCCAACGCCCTGAGCCGGAGGGCGAGTTCGCGCAGTTCGAAGGGTTTCGTGAGGTAGTCGTCCGCGCCGAGTTCGAAGCCGGAGGCCTTGTCGTCGAGGCGGTCGGCCGCGGTGAGCATGAGGATCGGCATCCCGCTGCCGGAGGCGACGATGCGCTTGGCGACCTCGTCACCGGACGGCCCGGGGATGTCGCGGTCGAGGACGGCGATGTCGTAGGAGTTGACGCTCAGCAGTTCCAGCGCGGTGTCGCCGTCACCCGCGATGTCGGCCGCGATCGCCTCCAGGCGCAGCCCGTCGCGGACGGCTTCTGCCAGATACGGTTCGTCCTCGACGATCAGCACACGCATGCACTCCAGGCTACGAGCCCCCACATATCGTCGGCATATCGAAAACCGCATACGGCCAGGCAACACCGCCCTGCCTTGACTGGCCGCATGACTCGAACCACCCCACGGACATCGGTGCAGGCCCACGCCCCGGAACGGCCCCAGGAGGACGCCGTACGGCGAGACGTGGGCCCCGCCACCTGGCGTGCGGGCGTCCGCCGGGCGGTCCGCGGCGTCCTGCGGCCGGAACCCTGGAGGCGCGGGCCGGTCCTCGCGGCGCTGGCGCTGCTGCTGGGCCTGGTCATGCTGCTGCACGCGTCGATCACGGACCGCGGGGGCCTCGGCAGCCTGGTGGAGACCTTCCTTCCATGGTTGGGGCTGCTCGTCCCGCTGCTGCTCGCCGGGGCACTGTGGCGCCGCTCCGCCGCGGCCGTCGTGGCACTGCTCCTGCCGACGACGGTGTGGCTGAGCCTCTTCGGCGGGCTGCTCACCGACAAGTCCCACGGCGCCGGCGATCTCACCCTCGTCAGCCACAACGTCGGCGCCGACAACCCCGACCCGGCGGGCACCGCCCGGGACCTCGCCGCGTCCGGGGCGGACGTGCTGGCCCTGGAGGAGCTGGCCGAGCCGGCCAAGGGGACGTACGAGAAGGAACTGGCGAAGACCTACCCCCACCACGCGGTGCTGGGCACGGTCGGACTGTGGAGCAGACTGCCGCTGTCGGACACCCGGCCGGTCGACATCAAGCAGGACGCCGGACCGCTGGGCGCCACCAAGTCGGTGGAGGAGAAGATGGGCTACCAACGGGCACTGCGCACCACCGTCGCCACGGACCACGGCCCGCTCACGGTGTACGTCGCCCACCTCGGCTCCGTACGCGTGATGCCCAGGGGCGGCTTCTGGACCGGTTCGCGGGACATGGGCGCGCAGGCGCTCGGCGAGGCCCTCGCCGCCGACCGCAGCGAGCGGATCGTCCTGCTCGGCGACCTGAACGGCACCACGGACGACCGCGCCCTCGACGCCATCACCTCGCGGCTGCGCTCGGTCCAGGAGACGGCCGGGGACGGCTTCGGCTTCACCTGGCCGGCATCGTTCCCGGTGGCCCGGATCGACCAGATCATGGTCAGGGGAGTGGCGGCGGAGAGCTCGTGGGTGCTGCCGGCGACGGGCAGCGACCATCTGCCGGTGGCGGCTGGGATCAGCTGGTGAACATCCGGGAAGGGACGAAGGTCACAGAAGCGTATCGGGCATTTAACCCTTCAACCTTCACTAAAGAATTACAAGTTGGCTAGGTTGGTCGCTGCCCGCACGACTTCCTCCGCCAGGCAGGCCGTCTCGTGCGCTCTCGTACGGAAGGAGCCCGTCCCATGTCGCCGGAACCTCTGCTCTCGCAGTCCCCAGGTGGCGCGTCGATGGACGGAGGCGAGGCGCCGAGCCGTGACGAGGTGGCCCGACGGATCAACAGCCTTTACGACAGGGCCGAGAGCGACACGGGCACCTTCAACGCGACCCGCGCGGCGGCGATTCCGCGGCAACGCGGTGCTTCCGGCCGGGGGCGCTCCCAGGGGCCCACGGAACCCGCGTTGCGGGATCTGACGCGCCAGTGGTTCGACGTGGCCCGGGCCAAGTTGGGGCCGACCGTGCCGGTGACCCAGCCGGAGGGGCGCGGCCCGGACCGCCCGAGCCGCCCGGCCCGCGCGCCGCAGCCCGCCCGCCCCGTGGAACGCCCTGCCGAGCGCAGGGCCCTTGAGGCGCCCACGGCTGCCGCGGGAGCGTCTTCAATGCCGGCTGCTCTGCCGTCTGCCGCGCAATCGGCCAGGCCTGTAGCCGAGTTGACCGCCGGACCTGCCCCGGAGAGGGCGGCGGCGGGACCTGTCGCGGAGCGTACGGGGGGACCTGTCCCGGAGTCGACGGCCGGACCTGTCGCGGAGCCCACCGCATGGCCTGCCCCGGAGCGGGCGGCCGGACCGGCTTCGGAACGCACCGTATGGGCCGCCCCGGATTCGACGTCCGGCCCGGTCTCGGAACGCACCCCATGGCCTGCCGGGGAGTCGACGGCCGGACCTGTCGCGGAGCCCACCCCGTGGCCCGCCCCGGAGCTGACGGCTGGACCCGTCCCGGACCCCACGGCATGGCCCCTCCCGCAGCAGACCCCGGCGCCCGCCCCGGTGCTGCCCGTGGCGCCCGTCCCGCCGTGGAACGCCGAGCCTGTTCCCGAGTGGAACGTCGGGGGCGTGCCGGAGCCTGCCGCCGGTGCCGTCACGGAGTGGAACGCCGGGCCCGCTCCCGAGTTGGCCGCCGGGCCCGCCGCGCCCTTCCCACCGGTCGAGCCCGTCGAGGCCTTCGGCACCCGGTCGGAGGAGGACGTCTGGCGCACGGGCCCGCTGCCGGTCCTCGGAGACAACACGGCACAGTGGCCGCTGCCCGAGCCCGCCGCGACGACACCGCCGACCGCTCAGGACCCGCTCGCCGGTTCGTATGACGCGGATCTCCGCGTGACCGTGGCCACGCCCTACGGCGCCGCACCGTCGACCGGCCCGATCGCCCCGTACCTCACTGGTGTGCCCACCGATCCGACCGCCGCCTACGCCACCGACTGGCCGACCGGCACGACCACGGCGACCTACGGCGCCGGGCTGCCGTCGATCACCGCGCCGCCGGTCACAGAACCGCCGGTCACGCAACTGCCCTTCCCTGAGCCGCCGGTCGCACAGCTACCGGTCGCCCAACCGCCGGTCACGCAGCCGTCGGTCGCCCAACCCCCTCAATCGCCCGTCACCGCCCCGGCGTTCACCGGCACGGCCGGTGTCGCCCCCACCACCAAGGCAGACCGCGTCATCGCCTTCGCCCGTGCCCAGATAGGTCGCCCGTGTGTCTGGGGAGCGGCGGGGCCGGGGTCCTTCGACGCGCCGGGTCTTGCCCAGGCCGCCTGGAGGGTGGCCGGGGTGACGCTCCCCCGAACCGCTCAGGAACAGGCCGGGGTCGGCACGCCGGTCGCCCTCGCCGAAGTGGAGGCGGGGGACCTGGTCTTCTTCCACGACGACCTCGGCCACGTAGGCATCTGGACCGGCAACGGCATGATGATCCACGCCCCGGGCCCGGGAGCCGCCGTCCGCGAGGAGTCGGTGTTCTTCGCCGGTCAGTCGGCGATCAAGGGGGCGATCCGTCCGGCCTGACCCCTCTCGCCCCGTCGTGTGTCACGGCTTCTCAAACCTCTGATGAATCACAGTTGAACATTTTGTGATCTCGGGGTGCACAACCATGCGAGGCCCTCCCGGGTCGAACTGGCGACCAACGGTGATACGGCCGTGCACAGTTCCGTGGGGGGAACCTTGTCGATGATCGTGCGTCAGTTGTGTGGTGCTCTGAGAGTGCGCGGGACGACTGACCTGTTTCTTGCTCTGCTGCTGGCGGCGGGTTTCGTGGCGCTGCCGGTGTTCGCTCTGCTGCCGTGGCTGGGGGGCTTCGCGGTGGCGTCCGTGGTGAGTTACGTCGCGGACGAGGCGCTGCATGTCCGCTCGCCGGGGTTCGTGCGGCGGCTGGCGACGCTCCAGCTGGACCGCACGCTGCGGTTCGCCGTCCGGACGGTCATGCTGCTGGCCCTGGCCGAGCGGATGGACGCGCCGGATGCGATGCTGGTCGCCGCGCTCGCCGTGTTCAGCGTCCACTTCGCGCTGGTGATGCTGTACACCGCGCTGCATCACGCGGTACGGCGGCGCCGGGTGCTGCCGCTGGTGGTGCGCAACCTGGACATGAGCGGGCTGCCGCTCCCGCAGCAGCCGCCGGCGCTGCTGTTCCGGCGCTTTCTGCGCAAGCTCCTGCACCTTGACCTCCTGGCCCACGCGGGCTTCCTGGTGGCGCTGGCCACCGGGACCTGGGCGTGGGCGTACGCCGGTTTCGCGTTGACCGTCGGCATCACCGCGCTGGCGGTGCTCGCGCTGGCGGTGCAGTACCTGAGGACACGTCACATGCCCGCGCGGGAGGACGTGTTCATCGAGGTCAACCGTCAACTCGCCGCGTACGGACCCGAGGTGGCGCTCTACTTCAGCTTCGCCGCGGTGTCGCGGGACTTCATGTACCAGGTGAACATGTGGATCGAGACGCTGGAGCGGCTGGAGCGGCGTCCGCTGATCATCCTGCGCGAGCGGGCCTCGTTCCGCCACCTCAGCCGCACCCGGCTGCCCGTCCTGTGCGTGCCCAAGGCCGACGACCTGGCGGAGCTGGACCTGTCCGGCGTACGAGTCGTCCTCTACCCGGGCAACGCCGGCAAGAACGTGCACATGCTGCGCATCGCGGAGGCCAAGCACGTCTTCATCGGGCACGGCGACAGCGACAAGCTGGCCAGCAGCAACCGGGTCAGCAAGGTCTACGACGAGATCTGGGTGGCCGGGCGGGCCGGGCGCGACCGTTACCGCCGGGTGCGGCACGCCATCAGCGACGCGGCCATCGTCGAGGTGGGCCGACCGCAGCTCGCGCCGATCCAGCTGCACGCCGACCGCCTCCCCGGCCCGCGTCCGGTCGTCATGTACGCCCCCACCTGGGAGGGGTGGAGCGACGACGACTGCCACACGTCCCTCATCCCGATGGGCACGCGGCTGATCGAGAAGCTCCTGGCCGAGGACGTACGGATCATCTACAAGCCGCACCCGCTCACCGGCAAGCGCTCGGCCGAGGCGGCGGCCGCCGACCAGGCCATCCGCGATCTGCTGCACGCCGACAACGAACGCCGCCAGGCCGTCCGGACGCAGTCCGACCTCGCCGCCGTCCGCCCGCGGCTGACGGAGATCCGGTCCCGGCTGGACGAGCTGGCCGGGCGGCTCAAGGGCGACGACGCACAGCAGACCCGTGAGGCGCGGCTGCCCGAGCACGACGACGCGGCCGAATGGCACACCCTGCGCGCCGAGTGGCACCGCCTGTTCTGGGAGAGCCACGGCACCAGCCGCCACCACGTCATCCTGGAGCAACTGCCCACGCTGTACGAGTGCTTCAACCAGGCGGACATCCTCGTCAGCGACGTCTCCTCGGTGGTCGCCGACTTCGTCGCCAGCCTCAAGCCGTACGTCCTGACCAACGCCCACGACCTGCCCGACGACGAGTTCCGCGCCGCCTACACCACGGCCGGGGGCGCCTATCTCCTCGACCGCGACTGCACCCGTCTGCCGGAGATCCTCGGCTCGGTGCGCACGCCGGCGAACGATCCGATGGCACCGTTCCGCCGCACCCTGAAGGAGTACGTCCTGGGCCCGGACCACCCCACCTCGATGGAACGGTTCAACGCGGCCGTCAACGCCCTGGCCGACAAGAGCGCGGCCGAACTGGCCGCGGACCGCCTGCTCCTGGAGCAGACCGACCTCGTCGGATGACCCCGGCGGCCCGCCCTCCTCGGTCAGGGGGGCGGGCCGCGAAGGCGGGTGGACCACCTGTATCAGCCATCGCCGACAGGTTGCCGACAGGCGGGTCGCATAGCCTCTGGTACGGAGTGGTCGTAGCTCGTGCGGGGAGGCGTCGGTGTTCGGAAGGGGCGCGCGGCTGTGTGCGGGCGCGATGATCGTGGTCTGCGTGCTGCTTCTCGGCCCCAGTGCGCCGGGCGATGCCCTCGTCGGCAGGCCGCTGCCGGCCGGCGCCGCCGGAGAGGTGGTGCCGAACCGGGTCATGACGTGGAACCTCTGCAACCCCTGCGAGAAGAGCAACGTCGACCGCGCGGCGGAGATCGCCACCTACGCGCCCCAGGTGATCGGGTTGCAGGAGGCGTGCACCGGCGACGTGAAGCGGATCCGGGATCTCCTGGAGAGCCTGTACGGGCTGGTGTACCACGTCGAGTACGGGGCGGTCCTGCAGAACTGGGGCCGCTGCGGGGGAGTGCCGTGGAGTCCGGGGGGCTTCGGCCAGGCGCTGCTCTCGGCGGCGCCGATGACCGACCGCGTCCTGGTGGAGTATCCCGACGGCGGCTCCGAGGACCGCGGATATCTGGCGGTCACCACCACGGTGGACGGCCGGAAGGTCCGGGTCTTCAACACTCATCTCGCCCAGCGGCAGCAGGAGTCGGTGCGCGTCGGCCAGGTACGGGTGCTCGCGGCGGCGGTCGCCAAGTACGACCGGGCGATCGTGATCGGCGACTTCAACGCCACGCCGGACACCCCTGAACTCGCCCCGATGTGGACCCTGGCCGCGGACACCGACCCGCAGTGCCACCCCCAGACCTCCGGCACCTGCGACACGACCACCGACTGGTACAGCAAGTTCGACTACGTCTTCCTGCGAGGCATCGCCTCGCTCCGGCACCAGGTGCACCCCACCGCGTACTCGGACCACGACCTGCTGCAGGCCGACGTGGATCTGACCTAGGGCGCCCGGGGAGCCCGCCCCGACGGCTCGGGGCGGGCTCGGGCTCACTTCAGGTGCCGGGTGAAGAACTGCCCTGCCGCGTCCGCCGCGTACTGCGGGACGCCGGTGTGGCCGCCCATGTTGGCGTGCAGGGACTTCTCCTTGGAGGCGAAGGCGTCGAACAGGTCCAGGGCCGCCTGCCGGTCGTTGCCTTCGTCGTCCCACTGCAGCAGGACGTGCAGCGGAATGGTGACCCGGCGGGCCTCCTCGAGAATCGCTCGGGGCACGAAGCTACCGGCGAAGAGACCGGCGGCCACGATGCGCGGCTCGACGACCGCGAGGCGGACGCCGATGGAGATGATCCCGCCCGAGTATCCGACCGGGCCGCCGATCTCGGGCAGCGTCAGGAGGGCGTCCAGGGCGGCCCGCCATTCCGGGACCGCTTTGTCGACGAGGGGGAGGACGAGGGGATCGATGATCTCCTCGCCCACCGGCTCGCCGGCTTGCAGGGCCCGGCGCAGCTCGGCGCGGGCCTGTTCGAGGGCGGGCCACAGGGGCCGGTCACCGCTCCCGGGCAGCTCGATGGTGGCCGTGGCGAAGCCGTCGGCGGCGGCGTGCCGGGCTCGTGCCACCAAGCGGGGGTACATCCTGTCCAGTCCGATCGGCGGGTGGCCGAGCAGGATGAGCGGCGACGGCGCGGCCGCGGAGGAGGGCGTCCAGAGGAAGCCGGGGATCTCGCCCAGGGTGAATCCGCGTTCGAGGACGCCGTCGTCGAGACGCTGTTCGGAAGTGAAGCGAAGGGCCATGGTCGTGCCTTTCGGGAGTGCGCTGGAACGGCGCTCCCGGACGACCTATCGCCCGACCGTGACCCCGGAGGAGAGCACCCACGTCGATACGTTCACGGGTACCACCTCCTCGTTCTCTCGCACGGCCTCCGGAAAGCTAGCAGCGGCCGCCGAGCTCCGCCAACGGGTTTTCCGCGAGCGGCTCCGTGGCAGGCCGCCACGGAGCCGCTCGCGGAAAACCCCTTCGCGCACTCAGACCTTGCCTGCGGCGAAGGTCGCCGCCGCGTCGGCGTTCGCCGTGTAGCCGAGGTGGGCCAGCACGTCGGTCCCGCCGCTCTGGCAGATGGGGTCGCCCGTGGCGCAGAAGTCGACGGTGCGGCTCTGGTAGACGCCGGTGACGCTCTTGCCGAGGGCCCGGATCGGGTTGCCGAACAACAGCACGGCCGCGACGCGCGGTTCGACCGCGGCCGGCAGGGTGGCGACGATGGGGCTGCCGACCACCGCGCCCTCGCTGCTGATGCCGAGGGAGTTGTCGACGACGTTCGCCCCCTGCGAATAGCCGACGAGGACGAAACGCTGGCTCGGGCAGGCGGCGGCCTGCTGATCGACGTGGTTCACCAGATCCGCGTTGCCCTGCGCGGCCGACGTCAGAGAGAGGTCGGCCGGGTAGTTCACCTTGTAGCTGGAGAAGGTCTTTCCGCTGATTTTCCGCTGCAATGCGGAATACACGGGGTCGCCGACGATGAAGCCGAGCGTGCCCGGTTCGAATGTGCCGCGGGCCGCGACGACGTCGATGTCCGTGCAGGCCGCGGCGGACGCCGTGGGCGTGGCGAGGGTGGTGACGCCGGCTCCGCCGACGAGCGAGAGCGCGGCCAGGCATAAACGGATACGCATGGAATCCTCCGCGAGGGGGGCGCGGGAAGCGCCTGCGAAAGGGGACTTCGTCAACGTATTCGCGATGCCTGAAAGGGTGTTATGAACGCGATGATGGAAGTGCCGCGCTTTTTCGTCCTGCGGTGAGTGCGGAATTCATTCCTGTTGCGGCTGTGCGGATTCCGCGCGCAGCGCAAGGATCATCTCCAGACGGGCGTCCGGATCGTGCAGGGCGTCGCCGAACAGCTTCTCCAGCTGCCGCAGCCGGTAGCGGACCGTCTGCGGATGGATGTGCAGCCGGGCGGCGACGTCCGGGACGTTGCTGCCGTTGAGCAGCCAGACCAGCAGGGTCTCGGTGAGCCGGGCGCGCTGCCCCGCCGACACCGCGTCGAGCGGGGCGAGCGCGCGGGCCTGCAACCGGCCGAGGAGCGGCTCGTCCGCGTGGAGCAGCAGCGTCGACAGATGATCGGCGCAGCGCACCACCTCCTGCCGGGGCAGCACACCGCGCCCCATCAGGCCCAGCGCCCGCGTGGCCCACCGCAAGGACTGCGCCGCCTCGGCGAGCGGCACGGTCGGCCCGATCGCGGCCGGCCGGCCCCGCAACGCGAGCGTGAAGCTGCGCCCGGCCCACCGCCCGGAGCCGTCGGGATCGGGCACCAGCATGCGGGGCGGCCGGGACTCCATGTCCACCAGCGCCCCCGACGAGGCCAGCGGCCGGTCCTCCTCACCCCGCCCGGGGCCGCCCGCGAGGGCGACGACGGCGACCTGCCGCGGCACCGTCCACCGCGCGCCGTGCGCCAGCTTCCGCACCACCTCCGGAGCCGGCGGGTCCGCACCCAGCAGCAGGTCGAGCAGCCGGCGACGGCGCCGCTCCAACTCGTCCGAGCTGCCCAGCTGCCCCTCCGCGTACCCGGCGGCAGCTGCCTCGGCGACCTCGTGCACGGTCTGGAACGCCAGCTCGCCCAGCGCGGCCACGACCGTCGAGTCCAGCCCGAGCGTCTCCGCGGTGCGGCCCATGCACCGCCAGGCGTGCATGCCGCCCACCCGCAGCGCGGACTGGAGCACCTCCAGGCTGCGGCCCTCCTGGGCCACGCCGCGCCCGAGGGCGTAGTAGGTCGCGGCGATCGACTCCCCGTCGTCGTCCGGGTCGGCGATGTGGTCCACGAACAGGGTCAGCGCCTGCACTACACCGGCCCTGAGGTTCCTGCCGTACGGACCGTCGCGCGGCACGGCGTACTCGGGCACCTGACGGCGGACCTCCTCCTCCACCTGATCGGCGACGGCGGCGAGTTGGGCGCGCAGCAGTTCGGCCAGTTCGGCCGGGACCGGTGTGGGCCCGGGGCCGCCCGTCAGGCCGCGCGGAGTGGGGAACGCCATCGCGGACACTCCTTTCGCCCGGAGTCGGCTCGCCCGCGCGGGGTTGCCCGTGGGACGGGTGGGGCGTCCCTGGTTGGACGGGCGTCCCCTCCGCTCCGTTCCGTGCCCCCACGGCACCGACATCACTCCGGTACGCCCAGGGCACGGGCGAGCATCGGCCACGACCGGGCGAACTCGCCTTTCCAGTAAGCCCAGTTGTGCCCTCCGCCCGCGTAGAAGTGGCTGTCCACGGCGATGCCGAGGCGCGCCAGCGCGTCGGTGAACCCGTGCGCCGAGGGCCACAGCGCGCTCTCCAGCACCCCGGGCAACGGATCGCCGCCGCCCCCGAGCAGACCGCTGCCCTGCGAGACGAACAGCGGTGTGCCGCGCAGTCCCTCGGCCCGGGCACGGGGATTGAAGTCCCGCCAGGTGAGGAGGTTCAGGATCGGATTACCCCACAAGGAGGCGGCGGGCAGGTTCTCCCGGGCCACGATCGCGTCCACGATGGCGGGCACGCCGAGCGCCGTGGTGTCCAGGACCCCGCTGTAGGAGGCCGCGGCGGCGAACACGCCCGGATGCCGGGCCGCGTGCGCCATCGCCCCGTACCCCCCGGTCGACACCCCGGCGACGGCCATCACGCCGGAGGCCCGGTAGTCCCGGGCCAGCAGCGCGGGGACCTCCGTCACCTGGAACGTCTCGTAGTCGACGCCGTCGCGCCAGACGCTGGGAATGCCGGTCGGCCCCGCGTCCGGCATCGCCACGATCACGTCGCGGCCCGCGGTGAAGGCCTCGATGTCCGTCTCACGCGTCCAGGACGTGTAGTCGTCGTGGGCGCCGTGCAGCAGGCACAGCACCGGATACCTCCGGGTCGGCGCCGAGTCGAAGCCCGTGGGCAGGATCAGCCGCACCGGTGCGCTGCGGCGCAGGGCGGCGGAGGCCACGGACACGTCGAACGTGCGCGCCCCCACCTGCGTCGCCGCCCGGGCACGGCCGATGCCGGTGGCAGTGCCGAACAACGCGGCCAGACCCACGGCGGTCGCCGCCTTCGCGACAGTGCGCCGGGACATTCTGGTGATGCGGTTGGGCATGGCGGCTCCTCGCGTTCGGATCGGTTCAGGGAGCGGGGACGCGTGCGGCGAGCGCCCGGCCGAGACGGGCGGCGATCTCGTCGACGTACGGCGGGTCGAGCAGCGCCAGATGATGGCCGGGCACCCGGACGACCTCCAGACGCGGGCACACCTCGTCCCAGCCCAGCGCCTCGTCGTCGCGTTCGTACGCCGGATCACGGACCGTGTGCGGAGCGGGATCGGTGGCACGGAGCAGCAGCACACGGCCGTCGTACCGTTCCGGCCGATGCGCCTCGCCGATCCTCAGGTCCAGATAGGAGGCCCGCTGGTGCTCCAACGCGGCGCGCGGCACGTCGGCGGCTTCTCGCACGGCGGCCAGCACTGCGTCGATACGGTCCCTGTCGTCGTCCATCGCCATCAGCTCGTCGAACGGCAACTCCAGCCGCACGTCGTAGGTTTCGGCGACGTACCGCGCGAAGCCCTCGAAGTGGGCCCGTATGCGGCCGCCCGGCGTCTGCCCTGGCCGGGGGAGGGGGCGCACGGAGTCGATGAGCATCACGAGCGGTATCTCGCGTCCGGCGGCTGCCAGTTGGCGTGCCGTCTCCTGGGCGACGAAGCCGCCGAAGGACCAACCACCCAGCAGAAGCGGCCCGTTGGGGTGAGCGGAACGGATCGCGTCGGCGTAGCGGAGTGCCTTGTCCGTGACCGTGCGGGCCTCGTCGAGCCGGTCGAGACCGAACACCGGTTGCTCGGCGCCCAGTCGATCGGCGAGTGGCTGGTACACGGTGCTCCGACCGCCGGCCGCGTGCACGAGGAACAGCGGCGGCCGGGAGCCGGTGGCGCGCAAGGGACGCGGGGTCGCGCCACCGGCCGACTGGGGGAGGGCCTGCTCGATGCGGGCGGCCGCGTCGGCGACCGTGGCGGCACCGAGCAGGTCACGCAGGGACAGTTCGACGCCGAACTCCCGCTCGACGGCCGTACGGACACGGACCGCCATGAGGGAGTCCAGGCCGAGATCGGCGAGCGCGGCCGTGGGGACGACGCGGGTCGGGGAGTGACCGGACACCGTGGCGATGTGGTGGCTCAGACGGGCCAGGACGGGGGAGTGCTCGGTCGGGTGCGCATGGCCTCCGGTGGCCGGGGCGGTGGCGAACTGCCCCTGTCCTCGGCCGTGTTCGACCGGACTCACGCCACCAGCAGTGGCGTGACGTCGGGCTGATTCCCCCGCCCTTCCGTCCGTCCACCAGTGCCGCACATGCCGCCACCGCGGCCTCGGCAGGTCGATGACCCGGCCGGGTGGCAGGGGCAGTCGTTGGCCCGCCGCGTACAGGGCGCCCAACTGCCCCAGGAACGCAGTCAATCCGTCCGCGTCACGCCGCAGTGTGGCCGTCGCGAGCGCGTCGGGCACGGTGTCGGCGACGGCGCCCGTGAGCACCGGATGGGGTGAGATCTCGACGAACGCGGTGTGGCCGTCGGCGGCCGCCGCGGCGACGGCCCGGTCGAGGCGTACGGGTCTGCGCAGGTTGGCCGCCCAGTGAGCGGCGTCGAACGCGCTGGTGCCGCGAGGGTCGTCGAGGACGGTGGAGTACACGGGCACGCGTGCCCGCCGCCCCCGCACCCCGGCCAGCGCCTCGGTCAGCCCCGGCAGCAGCGGGTCGACCTGCGGGGAGTGCCCGGCGCCCACGACCCGCATCGCCCGCGCCACTCGGCCCTCCCCCCGCAGACGGTCGACCAGACGGCCGACCACCGCCTCCGTTCCCGTCACGACCTTCTGTCGCGGCGAGGAGTGAACAGCCACCTGCACTCCCGGGAAGTCCCTTTCCAGATCGCCGAGTTCGCGGTCCTCCAGATCCACCACGGCCATCGCGCCACCCCGCAGTCCGCTCAGCAGCCGAGCCCGTACGGCGATGACCCGCGCCGCGTCCGCCACGTCCAGGGCGCCGGCGCACACACTTGCCGCCACCTCGCCCATGGAGTGACCGATCACGGCCGCGGGTTCCACGCCGTACGCGCGCCACAGTTCGGCGAGCGCCAACTGCATGCCGAACAGCAGGGGTTGGGCGGTGTCGAGGCGGTCCAGGCCGGTGCCGGCCGCGAGGTGGTCGTACAGGGACAGGCCGTCGCACTCGGCGGCGAGCTGCGGGTCGAGCTTCTCCACCGCTGCGGCGAACGCCGGTTCCTCGGCGAGCAGCCGGCGTCCCATGCCGGGCCACTGGGTGCCGTATCCGGAGAAGACCCACACGGTGCCGGGCCCCACGAGGTCCCGGTCGCCGATCGTGACGCGTCCGTCGGGGCGCGCGGACGCCAACTCGTCGAGGGAGGTGGCGCGTTCGTCGCGGTCGCGGGCGACGATCGCGGCACGCACCGGGCCGCGGCCGGTGCGTCCGGCGAGTGTCCTCGCCACGTCGGCGGGGTGTGCCGCGCGTCCCTCGGGCGTCCGCAACCAGGTGGCGAGGCGGCCGGCGGTGTCGCGGAGGCGCTCGGGGTCGGTGTCGGAGAGGAGGTGCAGACGGGCGGCGGGATCGTCGTGCGGGGCGGGGAGCGGGGTTCGCCACTCCTGCAGCACCGCATGGGCGTTGGTGCCGCCGAAGCCGAATCCGGAGACTCCGGCGGTGGCCGTGCCGCTGTAGCGGGGCCACGGCTCGGGTTCGCTCACGACCCGCAGCCGGGGGCCGGGCAGGGCGCTGCCGTCCGCGCAGTGCAGGGACGGAGGGATCAGGTCGTGGTGCAGGGCGAGTACGGTCTTCACCAGCCCGGCGATTCCCGCGGCGGCTTCCAGATGGCCGAGGTTGCCCTTCGCCGAGCCCACCAGCAGCGGCTGATCGGGATCGCGACCGTGTCCGAGGACCGCGTCGAGCGCGCCCGCCTCGATCGGGTCGCCGAGCGGGGTGCCGGTGCCGTGCGCCTCGACGAGGTCGACCTGCGCGGGGGTGATCCCGGCTCGCGCGTAGGCCGTCTCCAACAGGGCACGCTGGGCGGCCGGGTTGGGGGCCATGAGGCCGTTGGACCGTCCGTCGGAGTTGACGGCCGTCGTACGGATCACCGCCAGCACCCGGTCGCCGTCCCGCTCGGCGTGCGACAGTCGCTTGAGGACCACCGCCGCGCAGCCCTCGGCGCGGCCGATGCCGTCGGCCTCCGTGGAGAACGGTTTGCACCGGCCGTCCGGCGCGAGGGCGCCCGCTCGTCGGAAGGCGACGGTGACGGCGGGCGACAGCAGCAGGTTGACCCCGGCGGCGATCGCCATGTCGCTCTCGCCCGCCCGCAGACTGACACACGCGTGGTGCACCGCGACCAGCGAGGACGAACAGGCGGTGTCCACCGCCAGGCTCGGCCCACGCGTGTCCAGGACGTACGCCAGCCGGCCCGCCGTGACGCTCAGCGCCGCACCGGCCGGCGCCCAGGGATCGACGGCGTCGGGGTCCGCGCCGGTCAACTGCCCGTACTCCGGGGCGGAGACGCCGACGAAGACGCCCGTGGCGGTGCCGGCGAGGGAGGCGGCCGGGACGGCGGCGTGGTCGAGGGCCTCGTGGACGACCTCCAGCAGCATCCGCTGCTGCGGGTCCATCACGGCGGCCTCGCGCGGCGTGATGCGGAAGAAGTCCGCGTCGAACCCGGCGATGTCGTCGAGATAACCCCCGTAGGGGTGGGCGTCGGCGGGCGGGAACGCGGTGAAGTCCCGCCAGCGGTCCTCGGGCACCCGCCGGATCGCGTCCCCGCCCTCACAGAGCAGCCGCCAGTAGTCCTCCGGGCCGTGCACCCCGCCGGGCAGCCGACAGCCGACGCCGATGACCGCGACGGGCTCGCCGGGCGCGCCCGCTGCCCTCACCAGCGGCGCGGGGCCGGGAGCCGTGCCGCACAGCCGCGCCACCAGCGCCTGCCCGGTCGGCGCCTCCCACAGCAGGGTCGGAGGCAGTTCGCAGCCCGTGACGCGGGACAACTCCGCGGTCAGGGCGATCGCGTCCCGCGACGACATGCCGAGCTCCGCGAGCTGCCGGTCCATCGGCACGTCCTCCGGGGCGGTGCCCAGCCAGGAAGCCACCCGCTCGGCGATGAGCCGCCGCAGCGCCGCGGCGTCGCTCCCGCTCATCCGACGGTCCTTGACGTGACGTGGGCCGAGGAAGCGGGCGCGGTGCCAGGGGCATCACCAGCCGCGCCACGGAACGCGCCGCCGATCGAGTCATCAGGCGTGCCGCCACGCGCGGCGTCACCCCCCGACCCCCTCCCCGCCTCCCCACCCCCCTCCCGCCCATACGCCCCCTCCAGATACCGCGCCCGCGTCAGCGCCCGGGACACCTTGCCGCTGGACGTGCGGGCGACCGCCCCCGGCGGTACCAGCACGACCTCCGCGAGCCGCAGCCCGTGCCGCGTGGATACGGCGCCGCGCACCGCCCGCACCACGGCCGGCACGTCCAGCGAGGCGAGGGAGGCGGCCCGCACGTGCTCGGCCACCAGCACCACTCGCTCGCCCGCCTCACCCGCCTTGCTCGCCTCGCCCGACCCGCTCGTCTCTCCCGTCCTGCCCGGCACGGCGAACGCGGCGAGTCGGTCGCGCCGGACCGCCGGATGCGCGTCCTGGGCCGTGGCCTCCAGGTCCTGCGGATAGTGGTTGCGCCCGTCGACGATGACGAGGTCCTTCAGCCGCCCCGTGACGATCAACTGCCCGTCCAGCACCGCCCCCAGGTCACCGGTGCGCAGCCACCGCCCGTCCGGTGCATCGGCCCCACCGGCGAAGGTGGCGCCGAAGACCCGCTCGCTCTCCTCCCGCCGATTCCAGTACCCGCGCCCGACGTTGGGCCCCCGCACCCAGACCTCCCCGACCTCCCCCTCGGGCAGGACGGTACGGCTGACGGGGTCGGCGATCCGTACCCGCTGACCCGCCGGGGTGCCGCAGCCGGCCAGCAGCACGGCCCTCGGATCATCGGGGCGCGCGGGCAGCGCCTTCCCGGCGGCGAGCGCGTCCCGGTCGAGCGCGAACCGGCCGAGCGGCTGTCCGGGCCGGGCGGCACTGACGAAGACCGTGGCCTCGGCGAGCCCGTACGAAGGACAGTGCGCGGCGACGGGCAACCCCCGGTCGGCGAAGGCCGCCTGGAAACGCTCGACCGTGCCCGGGCGGACCGGTTCGCTCCCGTTGATCAGCGCGGCGACACCGTCGAGGCGCAGGTCCGCCTTCTGGTCGTCGGTGACGGCGCCGGCGCAGTAGTCGTACGCGAAGTTCGGCGCGGCGCCGATGGCCCGCGGATGGGCGCCGAGCAGCCGCAGCCACCGTACCGGCTCGTTGAGGAAGGCGGCCGGATCCATCAGCACCGACAGCGCCCCGCGCACCACCGGCGCGGCGACGCTGAGCACCAGCCCCATGTCGTGGTACAGCGGCAGCCAGCCCACACAGGTCACCGGACCGGTGTCGGCGCCGTACGCCGCCAGGGCCTGCCCGGCGTTGGCGACGACGTTCGCGTGGGTGATCTCCACACCCGCCGGGGCACGTGTCGAACCGGACGTGTACTGGAGGTAGGCCAGCGCTTCGGCGTCCACGTCGACCGGCGGCCGGTCGTCGGCCTCGTCGTCCGGCACCTCGTCGGCGCACACGATCCGCGTCCCGCTGCCGTTCAGCAGATCCCGCACCTCGCTCGCCATACGGCTCGTGGTCACGACGGCCGCGGGACGGGCGTCGGCCAGGACGCCCGAGAGCCGGTCGCCGTGCCCGGGCAGGCCGGGCGGATACAGCGGTACGGCGACCAGTCCCGCGGTGAGCGCGGCCAGGAACCCGGTGACGTACTCCGTGCCCTGCGGGCACAACACCGCGACGCGCGCACCCGGTTCGGCCTGTGCGGCGAGCCGGGCGGCGATCGCCCGCACCCGCAGGTCCAGGCGCCGCCAGGTCAGCGTCCGGTGGACGCCGCGGGAGCCCGGCGCCGGGAAGTCGACGAAGGTGAGGGCGCGCCGGTCGGGGGTGGTGTCGGCCCAGTGCCGCACGTACTGGGGCAGGGTCCGGCACGCGGGGGAGAGCGGGGGGTGGCGGCGGTCCATGGGGTGTGGCTCCTGACGTCGCGGGGGCGGGATGTGCCTCGGTGCGGATCGCTGGGAGGGCCTCAGGGCTCAGAGCGGGATGTTGCCGTGCCTGCGCTGCGGCAGCGGGGCGCGTTTGCCGCGCAGGGCGGCCAGGGCGCGGCGGATGTGGTCGCGGGTGTCGCGCGGGGCGATGACGGCGTCGACGTATCCGCGTTCGGCGGCCGGATAGGGCGTGCCGTGGGTGCGTTCGTACGCGGCGACCAGGCGAGCCCGCAGTGCGACGGGATCGTCGGCGGCGGCCAGTTCGCGCCGGTGCAGGACCCCCACCGCCCCCTCGGCGCCCATCACGGCGATACGGGCGCTGGGCCAGGCGAGGTTGATGTCGGCGCCGAGGTGCTTGGACCCCATCACCGCGTACCCGCCGCCGTACGCCTTGCGGACCACGACCGTGACCTTGGGGACGGTGGCCTCGGCATAGGCGTACAGCAGCTTGGCGCCGCGGCGGATGATGCCGCCCCGCTCCTGCCGTACGCCGGACAGATAGCCGGGGACGTCGGCGAACGTCACCAGCGGGATGCCGAACGCGTCGCAGAACCGTACGAACCGCGCGGCCTTCTCGGACGCGTCGATGTCGAGGACGCCGGCGGCGTGCAGCGGCTGGTTGGCGACGACCCCGACCGACCGGCCCTCGACCCGTCCCAGGGCGCACAGGATGTTCGGCGCGAACAGCTCCTGGACGTACAGCAGTTCACCGTCGTCGACGACCGCGCGCAGGATCTCCCGCATGTCGTAGGCCTGCCCGAGCCGGTCCGGCACGACGGCGTCGAGGACGTCCCCGGCCGGGGCGTCGCCGGGGGCGAACTCCGGTGGCGGTTCGAGGTTGTTGGCGGGCAGATACGACAACAGCTCGCGTACGACGTCCAGGGCGTCCTCCTCGTCGGCGGCGAGGAAGTGTGCGTTGCCGTTGACGGCGTTGCTGGTGCGGGCGCCGCCCAGCTCCTCGGCGGTGGCCCGCTCGCCGGTGACGGCCTCGATGACGTCGGGGCCGGTGACGAACATGTGCGAGGCGCCGTCGACCATCACCGTGAAGTCGGTGATCGCGGGGGAGTAGGCGGCCCCGCCCGCGCAGGGGCCCAGCACGACGGAGATCTGCGGGATCACGCCGGACGCCTGGACGTTGCGGCGTACCAGTTCGGCGTAGAGGGCGAGGGAGGCGACGCCCTCCTGGATGCGGGCACCGCCGGAGTCGTTGAGGCCGACGACCGGGCAGCCGGTCTTCAGGGCGAGGTCCATCAGCGCGACGGTCTTCTCGCCGAACGCCTCGCCCATGCTGCCGCCGAAGACCGTGGCGTCCTGGGCGAACAGGCAGACCCGGCGGCCGTCGACCGTACCGAAGCCGGTGACCACCCCGTCGCCGTAAGGGCGTTGGGCACCACTCCCGTCGGCCCGGGCCCGCACGAACAGCCCGGTCTCGGTGAAGGACCCCTTGTCCACCAGCCGCTCGACCCGCTCCCGCGCCCCGAACTCCCCACGCCTGCGCGCCCCGCCCGCCACCAGCGCCTGCTCACGGCGCCGGCGCAGGTCGCCGATGCGTTCCGCGGTGCTGCGCCGGGGCAGGTGCGCACCCTCCTGCGGCGGGCCGGATGTCGTCGCCTCTTGAGTCACAACCACCTCCGAAGTGGTTGTCGAATATGGCAGTCCGGCGACGAATATTTGAGCGAATCACCTTCGGCTGTGGGGGAGTTGAGTCCTCCGGATCCCGATTTCATCCCCACATGACAAGGGGCGGCGGGCCGCCGGTCCGTAAGGCGGCCAAGCCGGCCGGGGCGGTCGCGGCTCGACCTGCACCGCCCCGGCGACCGGTCAACCGGCCGCGAGCAGCGTGAGGGTGTCGATCACGCGGTGGGAGAAGCCCCACTCGTTGTCGTACCAGGCGACCACCTTCACATGACGGCCGTCGACGCGCGTGAGAGCCGAGTCGAAGATCGACGAGGCGGGGTTGCCCACGATGTCGGACGAGACCAGCGCGTCCTCCGAGTACTCCAGGACACCGGCCAGCGGCCCCTCCGCCGCGGCACGGTACGCCTCCAGCACCTCGTCGCGGGTCACGTCACGGGCGACGGTCGTGTTCAGCTCGACGATCGAACCCACCGGCACCGGTACGCGGATCGAGTCGCCGGACAACTTGCCGTCGAGGTTCGGCAGCACCAGGCCGATCGCCTTCGCGGCACCGGTCGTGGTCGGCACGATGTTGACACCGGCGGCGCGGGCACGCCGGGCGTCGCGGTGCGGACCGTCCTGAAGGTTCTGCTCCTGGGTATAGGCGTGCACCGTCGTCATGAACCCGTGCTCGATACCGGCGAGTTCGTCCAGGACCGAGGCGAGCGGCGCGAGCGCGTTGGTGGTGCAGGAGGCGTTCGAGACGATCGTGTGCACGGCCGGGTCGTAGGCGTCGGTGTTGACCCCGTACGCGAGTGTGACGTCGGCACCGTCGGACGGCGCGCTGACGAGCACCTTCTTCGCGCCCGCGTCGAGGTGGGCGGCGGCCGCCTTGGCCGAGGTGAAGCGGCCGGTGGCCTCCAGGACGATGTCGACGCCGAGTTCGGCCCAGGGCAGCTGCGCCGGCTCGCGCTCGGCCGTCACCTTGATCCGCCGGCCGTCGACGACGAGGGTGTCCCCGTCGACGGTGACCGGGCGTCCGAGCCGGCCGGCCGTGCTGTCGTAGGCGAGGAGTCGGGCGAGCGTGGCGGGCTCGGTGAGGTCGTTGACGGCGACGACCTCGAGGTCGCTGTCGCGCTCCAGCAGTGCGCGCAGCACGTTGCGTCCGATGCGGCCGAATCCGTTGATGGCGATGCGAGTCATGTGTGGGGTCCCTTCCCTTTGCCCCCAGGTTCGCGCGCGGGGCGGCCCGCCGACAGTGGCGTGATCGCCATGGTTCAAAAGGATCCCGCCAGGCCTTTACGGGGGGTCCTTGCGGGGGTCTTGAGGGGCGGGTCACTCACCCTTGGTGAAGGTGCGCCGGTACTCGCTCGGTGTCGTCCCGAGGATGCGCTGGAAGTGCAGACGCAGATTCGCACCCGTGCCGAGCCCCACGTCGGCGGCGATCTGCTCGACGCTGCGCTCGGAGCGTTCCAGCAGCTCGCGGGCCAGGTCGATGCGGGCGCGCATCACCCACTGCATCGGCGTGTACCCGGTCTCCTCCACGAAGCGCCGGGAGAACGTGCGCGCCGAGACCCCGGCCTGCCTGGCCAGCGTGTCGAGGGTGAGGGGGTCGCCCAGCCTGTGCAGCGCCCACTCGCGGGTGTCGGCGAAGCGCTCACCGAGCGGCTCGGGCACGCTGCGCGGCACGTACTGGGCCTGGCCGCCGCTGCGGTAGGGGGCGGCCACGAGCCGGCGGGCCGCGTGGTTGGACGCGGCCACGCCGAGGTCGCCGCGCAGGATGTGCAGGCACAGGTCGATCCCGGAGGCGGCACCGGCGGAGGTGAGCACGCTGCCCTCGTCGACGAACAGCACGTTCTCGTCGACCTGGACGAGCGGGTGCCTGGCGGCGAGGGCGCGCGTGTAGTGCCAGTGCGTCGTGGCGCGCCGGCCGTCGAGCAGGCCCGTCGCGGCGAGCGCGAAGGCACCGGTCGAGATGGCGGCGAGCCGCGCGCCCCGGTCGTGGGCGGCGATCAGCGCGTCGACGACGGCCGGCGGCGGCTCGTCGCGGTCCGGGTGCCGGTAGCCGGGGACGAAGACGATGTCGGCCCACGCGAGGGCGTCGAGGCCGTGTTCGACGTAGTACGCGAGGCCGTCGCCGCCGGTCACGAGCCCGGGCGTCGCCCCGCACACCCGCACCTCGTACGGCATGCTCGCGCGGGTCGTGAAGACCTGCGCCGGGATTCCGACGTCGAGCGGCTTCGCACCCTCGAGCACGAGGACGGCGACGCGATGCAGACGGGAGGGTGACACAGGGAGAGGTTACGTGGGTCCGACCTCGGCCCCTGCGCCGGTCGAAGCGGTAGACCGCTGTGCGCGGCGCGGGCTCGAGGACGACGCCGGGGCGATGGATGATCAGATACGGGCTGCGGACCCAGGGGCCGGAGCCCTGACCGTGCCCAGGGAGATCACGCGGGGCCGGAACCGGCCCCTTCCATGAGCAGCGTGCGCAGGGGAGCGGTGTCGGGTGTGTCGGCGACGGCCGCGTCGATGGCGTCGTCCATGCCCTTCTCCCACGACTCGGGCAGGACCAGCCCCGGCTGGCCCGACCAGGCGATGTCCGGCGCGACGTGACCGGACTCGGCGAGGCGCAGGTGGATCAGGCCCGCGATGCCGTCGAAGATCCTGGGCCGGATGAAGTTGCGGGCCGACTGCCCGGTCAGCCGAGCCGCCTGATACGGCTTGGGCATGCGGTCGGCGATCTCCATCCACAGCAGACCGCGGTCGACGGCGTCGAGTATCTCCTCCAGACCGGGCAGCAGGTGCTCGTCGCCCGTCTCCGCGGACGCCTCCGAGCGCAGTGTTCTGGCCACGGCGAGCCGCAACGGCCCGGACCACTCCTCGGCGTCGGCGACCGCGCGGGCCATGGTGAGGTCGTCCCAGCTCATGCGCCGCAGCAACGCCGCTTCCGGCGCCAGCGTGCGCGCCTCCAATTCGGCGAACACCCGGTCCGCGTCCCGCACCAGGACCAACGCAGACGGCTCATCGGCCAGGTCCGCCGCCGACTGCTCGGGCCGGTCATCGGCGGGCAACTGCTCGATCAGTGCGATCCGCTCCGCCAGCGGCGGGTGCGAGTCGTACGGGTGTGGCCGCGGCGGTCGCTGTCCGGCGCGCAGCGCGCCGAGCTGCTCCCCGCTCCGGGCGGCGAGCAACCGTCGGAAACCGCCGTGGACCTCGCCCACCGGGGGCAGCGCTTTCAGCGCGCTGCCCATCGCGGCGTACGTCTGCATGTAGTGGGTGTGCGCGGCGGCGAGCACCGGCAGCGTCCGCAGTGCGGCGGCCGTCACGTCACGGCCCGCGTACCGGGCGGCCATCCGGTCCGCGGCGAGTTCCTGGTGCCGGGCCGCGGACTGGGTGATGCGCAAAAACATCCTGGCGTAGCCGACGTACAGGACACCGACGACGTAGTGGAACCGGGTGCCGCCCTCCTGGAAGGCCTCCACCGTGTGGATCAGCGCCTGCCGGCCGCGCGCCGTGACACCGCCGAGCCGGGTGTCGCGGTTGCCGTAGTGCCCGAACTCGTGGACGAGGACGGACCGCAGCTGCGGGACCGTCAGCCCGGCGAGCAGCGGCAGGCCCAGGAACATCCGGCGTCGGCCGTGCAGCAGTCCCAGCAGCCGGCTCTGCTCGATCACGCCGGCGTTGGCGTCGGCGTCCAGATACAGCTCGTCCGGCGTCCGCTGCCCCGTCACTTCGGCGGCGGCCCGCACCTGTTCCCACAGTTCGGGCTGGTCGTCAGGGGCGACCGCCACCGCGTCGGTCACCGGCCCCAGCCGGCCGGCCCGCAGAAAGGCGAACATGCCGCGCAGGATCGCCCACGCCAGCAGGAAGGTGACGGTTATCGCCGCACCCTCGATCCCGGCCGCGCTCTCGGTGACCAGCCGTGTGATCACCAGCCAGTCGAACGCCACCATGACCGACAGCAGGGCTCCGCCCATGAGGAAGAAGCCGACCAGGAGCACGAACGCGCGGACAGCACGCAGTCGGTACGACATCGAGAAACCCCCACCCACGTGCCGCGACTGCACGAGAAGTTCACAAAGTGTTCGCGGATCTTACCCACAGGATGCGGGGCGGATCCGAGGCGCCCCCTCGACGAAGGAGGCCACGTTCCCGCGCGTCGCGATGAGTTCGGAGGTGTGTGGCGGTCGTACTGTCGAACCCGCCACCGAGGAGGACCACTCATGCGCACCGTGACGTACTCGATGAACGTCTCACTTGACGGCTACATCGCCGACTCCGGCGGTGACTTCGCGTGGTCGGAGCCGGACGACGAGGTGTTCCGGTTCTGGATCGACGAGATCCGCGGCGTCGACGTCCATGTGCTCGGGCGTCGGCTGTACGAGACGATGCTGTACTGGGAGACCGTCGACCAGGACGATCCGACGCTCGACGAGGCGACGCGCGAGTGGGTCGCGCTGTGGAATCCGCTCCCGAAGGTGGTCTTCTCCCGGACGCTGTCGTCGGTCCGGGGGAAGAACGTCCGGCTGGTCTCCGGGAATCTGGTGGAGGAGATCGAGCGGTTGCGGGCCGAGCCGGGGGACGGCGAGATCGCGATCGGCGGCGCGGCGCTCGCCGCTCAGGCGGCCGCGGCGGGACTGATCGACGAGTACCGGAGCATCGTGTACCCGGTGCTGGTCGGCGGCGGGAACTCGTTCTATCCGCGGCATGAGCAGCGAGCGGATCTCGAACTGGTCGAGACCCGCACCTTCAAGTCGAAGTTCGTCTACCTGCGCCACCGGGTGGTGCGCGGCGTCAGGCAGGGATGAAGCCCGGCCACCACGGCGGCACGTTTCCCGGGCACAGCGGGTCGGGATAGGAGTCCGGCATACCGAGCCACGTCATCAGGAACAGCAGGGTCATGGCGTTGGCCGCCGCACCGTTGCCGGTGTCGCACGTGGCCCACGCCTTCCCGATCGCGGTGACGGACACCACCGCGGTCAACCCGCCGAGGAGGACCCCGACGCCGACTCCCGTGACCCGAGGGTCGGGAAGGGCCCGGTGACCCTGCTTCCACGTCTGTCTCCCCCTGTCGATGTGGCCGGTCCGTCTTGTAGGTCGTCTAGCGATGCAGGCGGGTGTTGAGGCGCGCCGCCTGGCGGGTGAGGTGGTCGCGTTCGGCGAGGTTGGGGGCCTGGTGGGCGGCCTCTGCGTACAGGCGGGCCGCCGTCTTCAGGTCGCCGTCGCGTTCGTGGAGGTAAGCCGCCACCGCCGTGTGCCGGGGCAGCGCGGCGTCCAGCTCGGCGAGGGCGGCCAGGCCCGCGCGCGGGCCGTCGGCCTCCGCCACGGCGACGGCGCGGTTGAGCCGGACCACCGGACTGTCGGTCAGGCGCACCAGTTCGTCGTACCACTCCACGATCTGCACCCAGTCGGTCTCCTCGGCGCGGGACGCGTCGGCGTGCAGGGCGGCGATGGCGGCCTGGGCCTGGTACTCGCCCAACCGGTCGCGGGCGAGGGCCGCCTGGAGGATCTCCACGCCCTCGGCGATCAGGCGGGTGTCCCACCGGCCGCGGTCCTGCTCGGCGAGCGGCACCAGGCTCCCGTCGGGCGCCGTCCGGGCGGCGCGGCGGGCGTGGTGGAGCAGCATGAGCGCGAGCAGCCCGGCCGCCTCGGGATGGTCGACGACGGCCGTGAGCTGCCGGGTGAGCCGGATCGCCTCGGCGGCCAGGTCGACGTCGCCGGAATAGCCCTCGTTGAAGACGAGGTAGAGGACGCGCAGGACGGTGGCGACATCGCCGGCCTGGTCGAACCGTACGCCGGAGACGGTGCGCTTGGCGCGGCTGATGCGCTGCGCCATGGTCGCCTCGGGCACCAGGTAGGCCTGCGCGATCTGCCGGGTGGTGAGGCCGCCGACCGCGCGCAGGGTGAGCGCGACGGCGGACGACGGGGTGAGGGAGGGGTGGGCGCACAGGAAGTACAGCTGGAGGGTGTCGTCGACCGTGGACGCGGGACCGGGCTCCGGTTCCTCCTCGAAGCGGTCCTCGCGGCGGCGGCGTGCGGTCTCGGCGCGGGTCGCGTCGAGGAACTTGCGCCAGGCCACGGTGACCAGCCACCCCTTGGCGTCCCGCGGCGGGTCGGCCGGCCACACGCGCAGCGCCTCGACGAGCGCGTCCTGCACGGCGTCCTCGGCCGCCGCGAAGTCTGCTCCGCGGCGGACGAGGACGGTGAGCACGCTCGGGGTGAGGCCGCGCAGCAGGGCCTCGTCCATCGGTGGGGTCACTCCGTGACCGTGCAGTGCGTGCTCATGACCGGCCGGACCTCCAGCCACTCGTGGATCGGCCTGCCGCCCGCCCCCGGCGCGGCGGACAGCTCCGCGGCCAGCTCCAGGGCCCGCTCGTGACTGTCGACGTCGATGATCGTCCAGCCGGCGATGAGGTCCTTGGTCTCGGCGAACGGGCCGTCGGTGACCGGCGGACGCCCCTCACCGCCGTAGCGGACCCACGACCCCTCAGGGGCGAGCGCCTGACCGTCGACGTACTCGCCGGACTTCTCCAGCCGTGCCGCGAAGTCGTTCATGTACTGCATGTGCGCCGAGATCTCCTCCGGCGTCCACTGGTCCATCGGCACGTCGTTCACCGGTGCCGGGGCGCCGCGGTAGTGCTTGAGCAGCAGGTACTTGGCCATGATCGCTCTCCTCGGTGCGGGTGCGGCCCATTGTGGCCGCGTTCATCCCGGGGACGGAGCCGGACGCGGGATCTCGACATCACCGGCAGGACAATCTTCTTCTCTGCCTCACAGGGTCGGGTCGTCCTCGGTGAACGCGCTGATGAGTCCGTGGGGTGTGGTGTCGCCGAAGAGGAGCTCATGGAGGCGGGTGCCCTCGGCGGCGGCCTGGGCACTGCGGGGGAACAGGGACTGCTCGTATCCGGCGAGAGCGGCCTCGACGTCGTGGGGGTGTGCGGCGATGGCCTTGCCGAGTTCGGCGCCGTCATACATGGCGAGGTTGGCGCCCTCGCCGTTCGGGGCCGAGAGGTGGGCGGCGTCGCCGAGCAGGGTGACCCCGGGCACCCGCTGCCACCGGTGGTCGACGGGCAGCGCGTGGAGGGGGCGCAGGAGGGGTGCGGTGTCGCTGTCCGTGAGAAGAGCGGTGAGCTCCGGCGCCCAGCCGTCGAACTCTCCTACGATCCGTGCGGCGGCGGCGACGGAATCGCCGAAGTCGATGTCGGCGAACCATTCCTGCGGCCGCGCCAGCGCCACATACGTGTGCAGGGTGTCACCCTTCTCCCGGTGGGCCTGGATGCCCTTGCCGGGGGCGAGCGCGAGCAGCGAGCCGCCGCCGACGGCTTTCGCTGCGGCCGGGTGCCGGGTGTCAGCCTCGAAGAGATACGTCTCCACGAACGACATGCCGATGTACCGCGGCCCGGCGGCGGACAGCAGCGGCCGCACCCGCGACCAGGCGCCGTCCGCGCCGACCAGAAGGCTGGTGATGACGGTGCCGCCGTCGGCGAAGGTCACCTCGTGCCGGCCCTCGCCCAGGGCGCGTGTGCCGGTCACCTTGTGGCCCCACCGGACGGTCCCGGCCGGGAGCGAGTCGAGCAGCGTCCGGCGCAGCTCACCGCGCAGCACCTCGGGGCGCCCGCCCGTACCGTCGTCGGCCTCCTCGAACAGGACGGCCCCACTCTGGTCGAGGAGCCGCATCGCCTGCCGGCCCTCCAGTACGAGACCGCGGAACTCGTCCCTCAGCCCCGCCGCCTCCAGAGCCGCCTGGCCGTCGTGCTCATGGATGTCCAGCATCCCGCCCTGCGCCCGCGCCGCGGGGGAGACCTCCGCCTCGTAGACCGTGGCCGGGATGCCGTGGACATGGAGGACGCGCGCGAGGGTCAGCCCGCCGAGGCCGGCGCCGATGATCGTGACATGCGTGGTCATGACGACTCCTTGCAGCCGTACACCTGCCGACCGGGCGCCGACAGGTTCTCCGGAAACCCTCCGGCCCCACGCCGACAGATCCCCGACACCGCCCCGACAGCCCCGACAGGCAACCGACACGGGACACTGCACCGGTGCTGCTGACATGGATCGCCGAAGTGGCGAACGAACCCCTGGTGCTGGACCCCGCCGACCGGCAGGCCGAGTGCGATAGCAACACCTGGTGGCTGAGTGCGGCGGACGGGGACAGAGCGTCGCTGTCCGTCTCCGATGTGGTCGCCGCGTTCGAACGGACCGCTGCAGCGATCCGGGCCCGAATCCGTGAGCTGGGGTTCTCCGGTGCGGCGACGTTCTACGTGTGGCACGACGCGCAGGCGGGGCAGCTCAGGTGCTCGACCGGGTCCGGGACCGCGGACGAGCTGCCGTTCCGCGGTGCTTACCGCCCCTCGGACGATCTCGCGCCGATCGTCGAGGAGTTCCTGGCGGACGGGGAGCCGGGGCCGCTGCGTGTCTGGGTGAGCAGTGTGGGAACAGGCGAACGCCCGGCCGGGGAGGCCCAGCCGGGCGTTCGGTTCGATGTGAGACGGGGCTGATCAGCTCACCTCGGTGATCCGCCAGCGCTGGTTGGAACCGGAGTTGGCCTGCCACGTCGTGACGGCCGCGCCCTCGGTCGTCGCCTGGCCGCCGACCTCGAGGAGTCGGCCGGTCGCCTGGTTGACCAGCGTCCAGGTGCCGTCGCCCGTGGTCGAGAGGATCCACTCCGTCGCCGGGTCGCGGTCGCCCGTGTCGGGCTCGATCACCGGCACGTTGTCCCGTACGGCGAGCCGCTTGCCCTCGGCAGGGTTGGCGAAGACGTAGCGGGCGCGGTTGCTGCCCTTCTTGCCGTACTTGGCCTCAAGGCGCCACTCCTGCGCGACCGTGCCGTTCGCCGAGTTGATGACCAGGTTCGTCCCGTTGGTACCGACGGTCACCGCCTTGCCGCTCTGCACACCGGTCAGCGTGTACGACGCGCCCTTGCTGAACAGGCTCGCGTCCTTCGCCACGCCGGAGACACCCTTGACGGCGAAGGAGGTCACGGACTGCGCGGGGACGGTGTACGTCGCCTTGCCGTCGACGACCTCGACCGGGGCCTGCTCGACCAGCTTGCCGGCCGCGTCGGTCACGGTCGGGATGACGGTCGCGTCGTCCTTGATCTTCCCGAACTTGGACAGGTCGATCGTCACCGCCCGCGGGGCGGTCGTGGAGTTGACGTGGACCAGCGAGGCGCCCTTGCCGTCCTTCGTGACCGCGGCGGCGCTGGAGGTGTCGTTCACCTTGATCAGGCGGTCGCCGGGCTTGATGAAGTGCGTGAAGTTACGGGCCGTGTCGAACTTGGTGTTGGTGTAGATCGGGCAGGACTTCAACGTGTCCGTGGAGGTGCAGCTGAACGGGAGCTGGACGGAGCCCCAGTTGCCGCCCTTGGCGGACTCGCCGCCCGGCTTCATGTTGTCGTAGTCCTCGACCGGCTGCCAGAACACCCAGGCCTTGGGCTCCAGTTCGCGCAGGTCGTTCACCATCTGCTGGGCGAGGCCCAGCCCGGGACGCATGTCGGTGAAGCTCTGCCCGTCGCCCCAGTCGCCCTCGACCTCGCTCATCCACAGCGGCTTGTCGGCCGCCTTGGCGAGGTCGCGGACCGTGGTGCGCTGACCGGTGCCGTAGGTGTGGACGTTCATCTGGCCGACGAGGTCCTTGGACGCCTGCGAGTAGGAGTTCCAGTTGGTCGCGAACAGACCGGGGTTGGTCTCGTCCATCGCCGATATGTCGGCCCTGACCTTGGCCTTCTTCAGCGCGGGCGCCAGCGCGGCCAGCACCTTCTCCTGCATCGCCGGCCCGATGTGCGCACCCTCCTGACGGCCGCCCACGGGCTCGCCGTTCGCGTCCAGACGCGTGCCCCAGTAGCCGGTGTTGGGCTCGTTGAACGGGTCGACGGTGTCGACCTCGATGCCCTCGGACTTCTCCAGCCGCTTCGTCGCCCCGGCGAGGTAGGCGGCGAAGTCACCGACCGAACTCTCCTTCAGCTGCTCGGCGTTGGCGTTGAACCCGCCCGAGACATAGCCGCTCTCGGTCATGAACCACGGCGGGGAGTTGGAGAACGTCTCCCAGTGGTCGATGTCGTGCTTGATCCGCTCGACCCACCAGCGCTGCGTGGCGTCCGCGTCCGGGTTCCAGTCGGCGGGGTCGTCGGCGCTCCACCAGTCGGTGTCGGTACGGGTCGTGCCCGCCGGCGCCTTCCACCAGCCCTCGACCGCGCCACCGGCGCGCAGGTAGTCCTTCACGTCGGGGGCGTTGCCGCCGCCGATGTTGTAGCGCGCGATGTTCAGCGCCAGACCGTCGTCCCCGAAGAGCAGGTCGGCGAGCTTCTCGCGGATCTCCTTCGGGTAGTCGCCGGTGGCGTTGGCGAACCAGACCAGGCTGGTGCCCCAGCCCTCGAACGCGTCCTGCTTGTACGACGGGTCGGGCTGCACGGTGACCGACGCGGTGGCCGTGTCGGCCTGCGCGAGCGGCGCGGGCCCCGAGAGCAGCGCCGCTCCGGTCGCCAGCGCGGTCATCGACGCGGCCCCGAGAAGCCGTCTGCTGCGGGTGAGTCCTGCCATCGTGTGCTCCCAGCTTTCATAGGTGGAAACGCTGCGGTGGTCCCTCCCGCCGGACCTCGCGGGGAGGGTCGTGCCCCGGGCGGGGCCATGTGCCGCCCGGGGAGACAACTGCGGTCAGGCCGACGGCCGGCGCACCACGCCGACCTCGCGCGGGCCGAGGACGAGTCCGCCGTCGCCGGTCGTGCCGTACAGCACGTCACCGGCGAATCCGGGCAGCGGCACCGTGTCGTCGGTGCGGTTGACCAGGAACAGGAACTGTTCGTCGTCGTTGCCGCGGACGACCAGCTCGACCCGTCCGCGCGCCTCGGCGGGGAGTTCGCTGTGCACGCCCGCCGGTTCGAGCAGGCGCGGCAGCAGCGCGGTGAGCCCGGCGACGCCGAGGCGCGTGGAGACGTACGACGCCGAACCGGCCGCCGCCGTACGGCGGGTGACGGCGGGCCGCCCGGCCTGGTCGCCGGAGTCGTAGCGGGCGAGGACCTCGGTCCGGTCGTCGGCCAGGGTGATGCGGTCGGTCCACAGGGTGCCGGTCGAGCCGTCGTCCAGGGCGACCGACTCGTCGGCGAGCAGCGGGCCGAACTCCTCGACACGGATGCCGAGAAGGTCGCGCAGGGCGCCGGGGTAGCCGCCGAGCCAGATGTGGTCGTTCTGGTCGACGACGCCGGAGAAGTAGGTCGTGACCAGGTGGCCGCCCTGTTCGGCGTACCGAGTGAGCTCCTTGGCGAGCTCGGCCGGGACCACGTGCAGGACCGGTGCGATCAGCACGTCGTAGCGCGCGAAGTCGCTCTTGGTGGTGATCAGGTCGGCGCGCACGCCGAGCGCGAGCAGCGCGGAGTACCAGTCCAGGCCCTCCTGGCGGTAGTTGAGCAGCGAGGTGGGGTGCGAGTCCTGCTCGCTCGCCCACCAGGAGTCCCAGTCGAAGACGATGCCGACCTTGGCGCTCTCCCGGGTCGAACCGGCCACCGGAGCCAGCGTCTTGAGGGTGGCGCCGAGTTCGACGACCGCGCGGAACAACTCGCTGTCGGCGCCGGCGTGCGGGACCATCGCCGAGTGGTACTTCTCGGCGCCGGCCGCCGACTGCCGCCACTGGAAGTAGCAGACGGCGTCGGCGCCGTGCGCCACGTGCAGCAGCGCGTCACGGGCCAGCTCGCCGGGCCGCTTGGCCACGTTCACCGGCTGCCAGTTGACGGCGCTGGTGGAGTGCTCCATCAGGAACCAGGGCCGGCCGGCCGCGATGCCGCTGGTGAGGTTCGCGGAGAAGGACAGCTCGTCACGGGACTGCGGGCCGGGGTGGACGTAGTGGTCGTTGGAGACGAAGTCGATCTCCTCGGCCCAGTCCGCGTAGTTCATGCCCTTCGTCTCGCCCATCACCATGAAGTTGGTGGTGACCGGAACGTCTGGGGTGATCTCCTTCAGCAGGTTCCGCTCGGCGCGCAGATAGTCCTTCAGGACGTCGGAGGAGAAGCGCTTGAAGTCCAGCTGCTGCGTCGGGTTCGGGTGCGAGGCCGCAAGGCGCGGGGGCAGGATCTGCTCCCAGGCGCTGTAGCGCTGCGACCAGAAGGCCGTGCCCCAGGCGTGGTTGAGGGCCTCCAGCGTGCCGTAGCGGGCGCGCAGCCAGTCGCGGAAGGCGCGGGCCGCGTCGTCGGAGTAGTCGTAGACGTTGTGGCAGCCCAGCTCGTTGGAGACGTGCCAGGCGACCAGCGCGGGGTGGTCGGCGTAGCGGGTGGCCATCTCGCGGACCAGGCGCAGGGCGTGCTCGCGGAAGACGGGGGAGGTGGGCCGCCAGTGCTGGCGGGCGCCCGGCCACAGGGTCTCGCCGGTCGCGGTGACCGGCAGGATCTCCGGGTGGGCCGTGGTCAGCCACGGCGGCGGGGAGGCGGTGGCCGTCGCCAGGTCGACGCCTATGCCGCCCGCGTGCAGCAGGTCCATGACCTCGTCGAGCCAGCCGAAGTCCCAGGTGTCGGCGGTCGGTTGCAGCCGCGCCCAGGAGAAGATCGCCACGGAGACGACGGTGACACCGGCCTCCCGCATCAGCCGGACGTCCTCCTCCCACACCTCCCGGGGCCACTGCTCGGGGTTGTAGTCGGCGCCGAAGGCGAGACGCGGGGTGAGGTCACCGTCCGCCCCGCGGCGGCGGGAGTGGAGGGTGGAGATCATGGCGGTCCTTCCGAAGGGGTGGTGCACGGGGGCGGCGCGGCCCGGGAGCCGCGCCGCCCGGCGTTCAATGCTTCCGCGAGAACTGCTTCGCTTCCGCGAGCACTACTTCTCGATGGTGAAGCCCTGCTCCTCGCCGTACTTGACCGAGGCGTCCTGCCAGGCCTTCAGACCGGCCGCCAGCGTGGTGTTGGAGACGTACGCCTTGCCGACCGTGTCGTTGAAGATCGAGTTCGCGTACTGCTGGAACGGCAGGTAGGACCAGTCGCTCGCCACGTTCGCCGCGGACTCGGCGAAGATCTTGTTCGCCTCCTGGCCGTCGAAGTAGTCGAACTTCTTGCTCTGGAACGCGGGGTCCTCCAGCTGCGCCTTGGTGGCCGGGAAGGCGCCCTGGTCGACGCGGGTGGTGACGCCGGCGCCGGCGTTGGCGTACTCGGTGAAGGCGTAGGCGAGTTCCTTGTTCTTGGCCAGCGCCGGGACGGTCAGCGAGGAGCCGCCGTTCTCCGCGCTCGCCTTGTCGCCCTTGGTCCAGGCCGGCATCGCGGCGGCCCGCCACTGGCCCTTGGCGCCCGGGACGCCGGTCTCGAAGTTGGCGGGCATCCAGGCGCCGGTGGTCAGGGTGGCGATGGTGCCGTCACCGAGGCCCTTGTACCAGTCGTCGGTCCAGCCGTTGATCGGGGCGAGCAGCTTCTCGTCGATCAGCTTCTGCCAGACGGTCTCGAACTTCTTGGCGCCGGCGTCGTCGAAGTTGATGCCGACCTTGGTGCCGTCGACCTTGTACGGGCGCGAACCGGCCTGCCACAGCATGGAGGTGGTGAAGCCCGCGTCACCGGCGTCGTTGGCGATGTACGCCTTCGGGTCGGCCTTGTGGATCTTGCGGGCCGCGTCGAGGTACTCGTCCCAGGTGGTCGGGACGGCGACCTTGTACTTGTCGAAGACCGTCTTGTTGTAGAACATCGCCATCGGGCCCGAGTCCATCGGCAGGCCGTAGACCTTGTCGCCGTCGCTGACCGCGTTCCACGGACCGGCCGTGTACTTCGAGGCGAGCTTGCCGGCGCCGTACGGGGCCAGGTCGGTCAGGCCCTTGGTGAGGGAGTACTGGCCGAGCGCGAAGTACTCGACCTGCGCGACGTCCGGGACACCCTTGCCGGCCGAGATCGCGTTGGACAGCGCGGTGTAGTGCTTGTCGCCGGAGCGCTCGCTGACCAGGTTGACCTTGACCTTCGGGTACTTCTCCTGGAAGTCGGCGGCCACGGTCTTCAGGGTGGGCTCCCAGGCCCAGACCGTGATGGAACCGCCCTTGTCCAGGGCCGCCTTGATGTCGGCGGCGGAGACGGCCTTGGTGTCGGAGTCGTCGTCCGAGCTTCCGCAGGCGGTGACGCCGAGGGCGAGGGTGGAGACGAGGGCGATGCCGCGCAGGATGCGGCTCGTGGTTCTGCGCATGGAGGTGCTTCCACTTCTTCGTGGGTGGGACAGTGAGGGTGGTGGTGCTTCAAACGGGTGTTGCAGTGGTGCTTCAACGGGTGTTTCAGAGGTGCTGCATTGGGGGGTTCGGGGGCGTCGCCGAGGTCACTCCTTGACGCTTCCGGCGGCGAGGCCGGACTGCCAGTACTTCTGGAGGAACAGGAAGGCGGCGATGAGGGGGATGATCGTGACCAGGGAGCCGGTGATGACGAGGTTGAAGATCACGTCGCCGCCGATGGTCTCCGCCTGGGAGTTCCAGGCGCTGAGCCCCAGGGTCAGCGGGTACCAGTCCGGGTCCTTCAGCATGATCAGCGGCAGGAAGTAGTTGTTCCAGGTGGCGACCGTGGTGAACAGCAGCACGGTGACGATGCCCGGCGCCAGCAGCGGCAGCGCGACCTGGAAGAAGGTCCGCAGCTCGCTCGCCCCGTCCACCCGGGCCGCTTCCATCAGCTCGGTCGGGATCGCCTCGGCGGCGAACACCCACATCAGATAGAGGCCGAACGGCGAGACCAGTGACGGGATGATCACGGCCCAGGGGGTGTCCGTGAGCCCCATCTTGCTGAACATCAGGAAGGTCGGCACCGCGAGGGCCGTACCCGGCACGGCCACCGCGCCGATGACGACGGCGAAGATCCCGCGCTTGCCGGGGAAGTCGAACTTCGCCAGCGCGTACCCGCCGAGCACCGCCAGCAGCGTCGCGCCGCCCGCGCCGAGCACCACGTACAGCAGGGTGTTGAGCAGCCAGCGGACGAAGATGCCGTCGTGGTAGGTGAACGTGGTCCGGATGTTGTCCCACAGGGCGAAGTCGTGGGCGAACCACAGTCCGTTGGAGGAGCCCAGACCGGCCTGGGTCTTGGTGGAGTTGATGACCAGCCAGATCAGCGGCGCCACGGTGTAGAGGACCATCAGGGCCATCAGTCCCGTGAGCAGCAGGCTCCGCTTCGGCTTGTCGGGAGTGTGCTTCTTGCGCGTGGTGCGCAGCGGGGAGGCGCTCTTGGCGGGGGGAGCGGTGACAGAGGTGCTCATCGGGTCACGCTCCCTTGCGCATGCCGCGCAGCTGGACGGCGTAGGCCACGATCATCGTGAGGACGCCCATGATGATGGCCACCGTCGCGGAGTAGTTGTGCTGCTGGCCGTTGAAGGACAGCGAGTACGTGTAGAAGTTCGGCGTGTAGTCGGTGGTGATGGCGTTGCGCGCCAGCGGGCGCAGGATGCTCGGCTCGTTGAAGAGCTGGAAGCTGCCGATGATCGAGAAGATCGTCGCGATGACGATCGCGCCGCGGATCGCGGGCAGCTTGATCGAGCTGATGATCCGCCACTGACCGGCGCCGTCGATCTCCGCCGCCTCGTACAGCGAGGTCGGGATGACCCGCAGCGCGGAGTAGAAGATCAGCATGTTGTAGCCGACGAACTCCCAGGTCACGATGTTGCCGATGGAGGCGAGCACCCAGTCGGGGGAGAGCAGGTCGGGCAGCGAGGTGCCGAACGCCTCGTTGATGTCGCCGACCAGGCCGTACTTGGTGCCGTACATGAAGCCCCACATCAGGGTGGCGACCACGGCGGGCACGGCGTACGGCAGGAAGATCGTGATCCGGAAGAAGCTCTTGCCGTAGAGCCGGCCGCTGTCCAGCGCCAGGGCCACCAGCAGGGCGATGCCCAGCATGATCGGTACCTGGATCGCCAGGAAGAGCCCCACCCGGCCGACGGCCTGCCAGAACTGGTCGTCCTTGAGGGCCTGGGTGTAGTTGTCCAGGCCGACGAAGTGGTTGCCGCCGATGAGCTGGTTGCGGTACAGGCTCAGATAGATCGAGTACGCGATGGGCGCGAGGAAGACCAGTGCGAAGACCGCCACGAACGGGCCGATGAAGCCCCATCCCGTCCACGAGCGTCGGTCCCGTTTCGCCGGAGGCGGTGCCGGGCGCGGCTCGGCGGCTGCCGGCGGTTGCAACGTTGTCATGATCGTTCCTCGCTCGTTCACTCATGGAACCCCCGCCCCGCAGCGGTTTCCCGTTACACGGGGCGGCCGAGATGTTTACGTAAACACCGATCAGCAGAAAAAGTGACTTGAGCTGTTATGTTTACGTAAACATCCGATGGCGGCATGTCTACACTCCTCCGATGACACCGGTCAAGGGTCTCCCCGGAGGATCGTGATCAAAGCGATGCCGGGAGAGGCAGGGGGTAGGGGGAAGCAAATGGACGCGACACACGACTCGCCGCCGCAGGCGCCGCGCCGAGGTCGCCGCGTGAGCCGTTCCTCGGTCTCGATGGCCGACGTGGCACGGCTGGCCGGGGTGTCCTCCCAGACCGTCTCCCGCGTGTCGAACGGCTACGCGGGCGTCAACGAGGAGACCCGCCGCCAGGTCCTCGACGCCATGCGGGAGCTGGGCTACCGCCCCAACAGCGCCGCTCGTGCCCTCAAGCGCGGCGAGTTCCGCACCCTCGGCGTCATCACCTTCTCCCTCGCCACGACCGGCAACGTCCGCACCCTGGAGGCGATCGCCACCGCGGCCGCCGCCGAGGGCTACGCCGTGACCCTGCTGCCCCTCTCCGTCCCCACCCAGGACGAGGTGCGCGGCGCCTTCTCCCGGCTTCAGGAACTCGCCGTCGACGCGGTGATCGTCATCATGGAGGTGCACCTCCTCGACGCGGCCACCATCAACATGCCGCCCCGCGTCCAGGTGGTCGTCGCCGACTCCGACGCGGGGGACCGGTACACGGTCGTCGACACCGACCAGGCCGGGGGCTCCCGCACCGCCGTCGAGCACCTCCTCGGGCTCGGCCACCACACCGTCTGGCACCTCGCCGGACCGGAGGACTCCTACGCCGCCCAGCGCCGCAGCGACGCCTGGCAGGCCACGCTCACCGCGGCGGGGCGTCCGGTGCCGCCGCTGGTGCGTGGCGACTGGTCGGCGGAGTCCGGCTACCGGGCGGGCCTGGAGCTGGCCGCTCAGCAGGACTGCACGGCGGTCTTCACAGCCAACGACCAGATGGCCCTGGGCCTGTTGCGGGCCCTGCACGAGAGCGGCCGGCGCGTCCCGGAGGACGTCAGCGTCATCGGCTTCGACGACATCGCCGAGGCGTCGTCCTTCCTGCCGCCCCTGACCACGGTCCACCAGGACTTCGCCGAGGTCGGGCGGCTCTGCGTCCAGGCGGTGCTGCGCAAGCTGCGCCATGACGACACGCCGCACGGCACGACGCTGGTGCCGACGCGTCTGATCATCCGACAGAGCACGGCCCCGCCGCCGAGCGCACGCTGAGTGCCGGGTGCGTGGGTTGGCTATGGCAGCTCTTCCTGGGGCGTTCCGGGCGCGGTGTGCGGCGGCTGCTCGTCCGGGTGGGCCGGGCGCGGGGTTCGTTTGCGGCTGCCGGTCGAGGGTGGCCCAGGTCGGCCGTTCGGCCACAGCTGCTCCTCCAGGGTGGGCCGGATCAGGCCCGTCCGGTGGGTGACGACGAGTTGAGCCCGGTCGCGGGCTTCCAGCTTCGTCATGGCGCGCTGCACATGGGTGCGGACGGTGAAGGGGCTGAGGAACAGCCGCTCGGCGATCTCCTGGTGGGGCCGCCATCTCGCGTTCGCGCGGCGTGAGCCGTTCGGGCCGTTCGGTGTCACGGCGGGACGGTGTTCGGCGCGGTGCGGAATCGGGCGACCAGGGAGCGCGTCTCGGCGGGGCGCGGGAGCGTGCCGTCGTCGGCGATCGTCCGCACGGCGTTGAGTAGTTCGCCGGCCCCGATGCCCTCGCCGATGAACCCGCCGACTCCCACGCGCAGCGCGGCCGGCGCCAGGACACCCCGCCACACACCGCCCACGAGCCGCCGCATCGTCCTCCGCTGCACCTGCCCCCAGTAACCGGCGTCGCCCAGTGCCAATGCACCACAGGGGAACACCCCCGCTGCCCGCTGTGGCTGTCCCCACCCGCGATCCGGCGGTCTACCCGAGTGACCCCGCCCCGGTGTCTGCCTAGCGTTGTGGCGCATGGCATCCTCCCGCACCACCTCGACGCTGGGCAGACGCGCAGGCGTGGCGGCCCTGTTGGCGGCCATGGTCGTACCGGCAGCACCCGCCGCCGCGCGCCAACTCCCCACTGGACACGACACCGTGTGCGGAACCCACGGCGAACTCCGCGAGGCGCTGCGCACGCTCACCGATCGCGACCGGATCACCGGCGCCGCGGTCCTCGTGACCGACCCCACCGCGGGCGCGCCCTGCGGGAGTTGGACCGAGACCGCGGGGACGGCGGACCTGCGCACGGGCCGCGCCATGAACGCCACCGACCGCTTGCGCGTCGGCAGCGTCACCAAGACGTTCACCGCGACCGTCGTGCTCCAGCTCGCCGCCGAGCACCGTATCGCGCTCGACGCTCCCGTCGACCGCTACCTCCCCGGCCTGATCCGGCACGGCGGCCACGACGGCCGACACATCACCGTACGCCAACTCCTGCGCCACACCAGCGGGTTGCCCGACTACCTCGACGCCCCCGAGTGGGAACACCCCGAGCGCCTCCGCCACCGGCACTTCGAGCCTCGCGAACTCGTCGCCCGCGCGCTCGACCTGCCACGACCGACACACCCCTGGCACTACGCGACCACCAACTACCTTCTCGCGGGCCTGATCATCGGCAAGGTCACCGGCCGCTCCCCGGAGGAGGAGATCACCCGCCGCGTGATCCGGCCCCTCGGGCTGCGCGACACGTACTGGCCCGGCGATGACACCCGCATCCACGGACCGCACTCGCGCAGCTACTTCACCGCCGACGACGGCCGCCTCACCGACGGCACCGCCTGGAACACGACCTTCGGGGGCGTCGGTGGCGCGCTGGTCTCCACCCCCGCCGACCTGACCCGGTTCATCACCGCGCTGCTCGGCGGTCGGCTGCTGCCCGCGGACCAACTCGCCGACATGCGGCGGACGGTGGCCGCCGACCCGGACCGGCTGTGGCCCGGCGCCCGCTACGGGCTCGGCCTGATCGCCTCCCCGCTGCGCTGCGGCGGGCAGTGGTGGGGCCACGCGGGGACCGTACCCGGAGGCCACCGGGCGCTGACCGCCGTCGGCCCCGGCGGACGCAGCGTGGCCGTCGCGCTCAACAAGGTGCCCGACACCCTGCAAGCCGAACAGGACTTCCTCGACACAGTGCAGACCGCCTTCTGCGAAGGGCGGCCCGCCGAAGGAACAGCACGAACAGAAGGGACCCCTCAGTGATCCGTTTAGCCCGCTCGCCGCAGAGCGCTTCGCCTACGACGAGAAAGACGGCCCTCGGCCTGGCCGCCACCGCTCTCGCCGTCACCGCGCTGCCCGCCACCGCCCTCCCGGCCCAGGCGGCCTCAGACCCCCTCGCCCGCTACCACCACCAGCGCCTCGACTGGAAGAGCTGTGTGCGCGGCCAGGACGACACGACCGGCAAGGAGTTGGAGCAGGCGGGCGCCCAATGCGCCGACGTGACCGTGCCGTTGGACTACACGACCCCCGACGGGCGGACGATCACCGTCGCCATCTCGCGGATCCGTGCCACCGACACCGCCCACCGCGTCGGACCGCTGCTCCTCAACGGCGGCGGCCCCGGCGGGCAGACCCTCGGCGACCCGCCGTGGGTGCGCCAGGCGATGAAGGACGTCGGCGCGCGCTACGACGTGGTGGGCGTGGACCCCCGCTTCGTCGGACGCAGCACCCCGCTGGACTGCCACTGGCCGACCGGCTCCGCCTTCCGCAGCGCCGGCTTCGACCGGGCGGGCTTCGACCGTATGACGGCGTTCGCGGCAGACCTCGCACAGCGCTGCCGGCAGCACGCGGCGGACGTGCTGCCGTACGCCACCACCCGCAACACCGCCCGCGACATGGACGTCATCCGTGCCGCGCTCGGCGAGCGACGGATCTCCTACCTGGGCTACTCCTACGGCAGTTACCTGGGCGAGGTGTACACGACGATGTTCCCCACCCGCGTCGAGCGGGTCGTCCTGGACGGTGTCATCGACCCGGACCGGTACGGCCCCCGGCTGCTGCGGGGCACGGAGCAGGCCAACCGGCACGCACTGGAGGGCTGGGCCTCGTGGGCCGCCGCCCGCGACGCGACGTACGGCCTGGGTCGCAGCCGTGGGAAGGTGCTGGCGGCCGTGGACCGGGTCCAGGCGGCAGCGGCCCGCACCCCCCTCCGCGTCGGGGACCACCGGGTGGACGAGCACGTCGTCCCCCTCATCGTCTTCAACGGCCTCTCGCAGGACAACGACTCCGCCTACGGGGACTTCGCCCAGGCGATGCGCGACCTGTCGAGGGCGGCGGACGGACATCGGGTCACCGCGTCTCCGTGGCTGGCCGAAGCCCTCGCCTTCCTCCTCACCGGAGCCGACTCCTCGTACGGCAGCGTCCAGACGGCGATCCTGTGCGGGGACGTCGCCGCACCACGCGACCCGGAGGTCTACTGGCGCGACGTCCAGAAGGCCCGCGCGCGGGACCCGCTGCTGGCCCCCGTCACGAACAACGTGAACCCCTGCGCCTTCTGGGGCCCGCCCCGCGAGCGCCCGACCACCCTCAGGGACGACCTCTCCGCCCTCCTCGTCAACGCCACCGGAGACCCGCGCAGCACCTACGAGGGCGCCACCGCGGTGCGCCGGGCATGGCCCTCCTCCCGCCTGGTCACCCTGCGAGGCGCCGACCAGCACGCGGTCTACGGTGTCTACGGCACCCCCTGTGTCGACGACACGGTCAACGCCTACCTCGCCACCGGCCGCCTTCCGGCCACGGACGTCACCTGCGCCGCGCGGGTGCCGTGACGGATCACTCACACGGCCCGGCGTCGAACGGCTGGACCCGCCTCGCGCCAGGGCCGATCGTGGGAGCCGTGCACGATCACCGTACGGTCCCCGGGTCCTGGGAGGCGGAAGCCGCCGAGGTCCGTCGTTTCTGGGCGGAGCTCGGCCTTCCGGGACTCATCGACGTCCACACGCACTTCATGCCCGAGCGCGTCCTGGACAAGGTCTGGGCGTACTTCGACACCCAGGGGGCCCTGACCGGCGGGCTGGAGTGGCCGATCACGTACCGGCGGCAGGAGGCGGAACGGGCGGATGTGCTGCGCCGGTTCGGCGTGCGGGCGTTCACCTCGATGCTCTACCCGCACAAGCCCGGCATGGCCCGGTGGCTGAACGGCTGGGCGGCCGACTTCGCCCACCGCACCCCGGAGTGCCTGCACACCGCCACCCTGTATCCCGAGCCGGACGTCGAGGCGTACGTCCGCGAGGCGGTCGAAGCGGGCGCGCGCGTGTTCAAGGCGCATGTGCAGGTGGGGGCGTACGACCCGGCCGACGAGCTGCTCCGGCCGGCGTGGGGCGTGCTGGCCGAGGCCCGGATCCCGGTGGTGATCCACTGCGGCTCCGGGCCCGCGCCCGGCAAGCACACCGGCCCCGAGCCGATCGCCCGGGTGCTGGCGCGCCACCCGAGGCTGCGGCTGATCGTCGCGCACATGGGGATGCCCGAGTACGAGGACTTCCTGAGCCTCGCCGAGCGGTACCCGGAGGTGCGGCTGGACACCACCATGGCGTTCACCGATTTCACCGAGGCCTTCATGCCGTTCCCGCGCGGTTCCCTGCCCCGGCTCGCCGGTCTCGGCGACCGCGTCCTGCTGGGCTCCGACTTCCCCAACATCCCCTACCCGTACGTCCAGCAGCTGCACGCCCTGGAGCGGCTGGGCCTCGGACCTGAGTGGCTGCGCGCCGTGTGCCACGACAACGCGGCGGCGTTGTTCGAGGTGTGAGCAGGAGCTCTTCCGCGCCCGCCGCCTGCCCGGCCTCAGCGACCCTTGCGCACCCGGGCCGCCGCGCGGGCCTCCGCGATCTTGCGGGCCTCGGACGTCTTGCGGGACTCCTTCGCGGGGCGGCCCGTACGGTCGCCGAGGCCGCGGAAGGGGACGTTGCCGGTGGAGGTCTTCGTCCCGGCCGGCGGGCGCTTCGCGCCGGTGATGGCGGTCAGCTGCGCCTCGCCGGAGCGCACCTGGGTGACGGTCGGGCGGATCCCGGCCTCGGACATCATCCGGTTCACCTCGCGCCGCTGGTTGGGCGTGACCAGGGTGACCACGGTCCCGGACTCCCCGGCGCGCGCCGTACGTCCGCCACGGTGCAGGTAGTCCTTGGCGTCGGCCGGCGGGTCGACGTTGACGACGAGGTCGAGCGTGTCGATGTGAATGCCCCGGGCGGCGACGTTGGTGGCGACCAGCACGGTGATCTCACCGTCCTTGAACTGGCCCAGGGTGTGCGTGCGCTGCGGTTGCGACTTCCCGCTGTGCAGGGCGCCGGCCCGGATGCCGCTGGCCCGCAGATGGCGGGTGAACTGGTCGACGCCGGCCTTGGTGTCGAGGAACATCAGGACCCGCCCGTCGCGCGCGGCGATCTCGGTCGCGGTCGCGTACTTGTCGGCGGCGTGGATGTTCAGCACATGGTGTTCCATCGTGGTGACCGAGCCCGCCGCCGGGTCGACCGACGCGAGCACCGGGTCGTGCAGATAGCCGCGCACCAAGTGCTCCACGTTCTTGTCCAGCGTGGCGGAGAACAGCAGCCGCTGGCCGTCCGGGCGCACCTGGTCCAGGGTCTGTGTGACCTGCGGCAGGAAACCCAGGTCGCACATCTGGTCCGCCTCGTCCAGCACCGTGATCCGCACCTGGTCGAGGTGGCAGTCCCGGCGCTCCACGAGGTCGGTCAGCCGGCCCGGCGTCGCGATGAGCACCTCGACGCCGGCCCGCAGCGCCGCCTGCTGCCGGTTGATCGACAGCCCGCCGACCACCGTCGCCAGCCGCACCTTCAGCGTCTGCGCGTACGGGGTCAGCGCGTCGCTGACCTGCTGCGCGAGTTCCCGGGTCGGCACCAGCACCAGCGCGAGCGGACGCTTGGAGTCCGCCCGCAGGCCCGCGGTCCGGACGAGGAGCGCCAGCCCGAAGGCCAGCGTCTTGCCGGAGCCGGTCCGCGCCCGGCCGAGGACGTCGCGGCCGGCCAGCGCGTTGGGCAGGGTGGCGGCCTGGATCGGGAACGGCTCGGTCACCCCGAGGGCCGTCATCGCCGTCACCAGCTCCGAGGGCAGCCCGAGCGCGTCGAAGGACGCGGCCGGAGGCAGGCCGGGGGACACCGGCTGAGGCGCATCGGCATCGGAGCGTCCGGGGTGCGACGGCTTGGCGTTCATCGGGGGAACCTTCCTGATCAGGCGCCCCGGAATGGCCCGGGGCCCGTACCGCTCGGTACGGGCCCCGGCGAAGTCGAAGCGTGCGGCCATTTTATCAGTGGACACGCGGAATAAGGTGCCCGTACCACCGCGTCCACCGCACACATCGGGACGGTCGACTGACGTGTCACAACACCCTGCGGGACTGTTCGTCGGCCTGTGCACGTTCGACGTCGTCCAACTCGTCGACCAACTGCCGGGCCCGAACGAGAAGGTGACGGCCCGTCGGCAGACGGTGGCCGCGGGCGGTCCGGCCGCCAACGCGGCCGCGGCCTTCGCCCACCTCGGCGGCGCGGCCACACTCCTCACGTCGATCGGCTCCCATCCGCTGGGCGTCGCGGCCGCGGCGGACCTGGAAGGGCTCGGCGTGACGGTGCGGGACCTGTCGGCCGACTCGACCGAGCCGCCCTCCGTGTCCTCGATCCTGGTGACCGCGTCCAGCGGTGACCGGGCCGTGGCGTCGACGAACGCGGCGGGACGCCGGATCGCGCAGCCCCCTGACCTCACCGCTCTGGTGGCGGGCTACGACGTCGTCGAGTTCGACGGCCATCACATGGACCTCGCGCTGGCCGTCGCGCGCGCCGCACGGGCCGCCGGATGCCGGACCGTACTGGACGGCGGCAGCTGGAAGCCGGGAACGGAACAGTTGCTGCCCTCCATCGACGTGGCCGTCTGCGCCGACTCCTTCCGCCCACCCGGCACCACCGGTCCCGAGGAGGTCCTGCGGTTCCTGCGCGACCGTCACGTCCCGTGGAGAGCGGTGAGCCGGGGCGGGCAGCCCCTCGTGTGGGAGGGGCCGCACGGCGGTGGCACGGTCGACGTCCCGGCCGTGCGGGTGGTGGACACGCTCGGCGCGGGCGACGTACTGCACGGCACACTCGCCCACCAGCTGTCCCTGCAGCCCGAGCTGACCGACCCGGGATTCGCCGGGGCGCTGCGCGCCGCGACGGCGTGGGCGTCACGGGCGTGCACCTCGTTCGGCACGCGGGAGTGGATGAAGTAGCTGAGCCGCCCCCGAAGGTCCCGCCGGACAGTCCCCGAGGGGAAACAGAGTTCAGCGTGTGCGCGCGGCCGCGTCGAGCAGCGGGGCCAGTTCCCGGGCCGCGGTCGTCAGGGCCCGTACGTCCTGTTCGGCGCGGGCGATGAGGAGTGCTCCTTCCAGGGTGCTGATCATCAGCGTGGCCAGGTCGGTGGTCCGCTCCTCGGGTACGCCCATGTCGGCCAGCGCTCGGGCCACCGGGCCGGTCCAGGCGGCGAACGCCGCCGCTGCCGCCTCGCGGGTGGACGCGGTGGACTCCGCGCAGTCCACCGTGGCGGCGGCCACCGGGCAGCCGCCCGCGAAGCCGGCGCGTTCGTACTCGTCGGTCCACTGGCGCACCATCTCGGCGAACAGCCCGCCCGGTGTCGGCTCCGGAAGTGCGGCCAGGAAACGGGCGACACGGTTGCCCGCGTACCTGCCCGCCCAGGCCACCGCCTCGTTGACCAGCTGTTCCTTGCCGCCGGGGAAGTAGTGCTGCAGCGAACCGCGCGGCGCCTCGGCATGGGCGGCGACCTCGCGCATGCCGGTGGAGGCGACTCCGTCGCGCCGGATGAGCTGCGCCGCGCTGAAGACCATCCGCTCACGCGGTCCTCGTTCGGACATCCCCGGCCTCCCTGAGTCGTCGAACCGCCGCCATCTTATGACGGTGGTCATAGGCCTCGGCTACTATGACCGCTGTCATAGTGGATGGTCCGCCGTCCTGTGCGGTTCCGCGGTTCCTCGCGACCCAAGTGGTGGTGCCTTGTGTGCGTCGGTTTCGTCGGCCTCGGGGTCATGGGGCAGCCCATGGCGCTCAACCTCGCCCGCGCCGGCACCCCCCTCGTCGTCTGGAACCGCACAGCGGACCGCTGCGATCCCGTGCGCGCCGCCGGAGCGGAGGTCGCGGAGAGCCCGGACGAGCTCTTCGCCCGGGCACGGACCGTGATCCTCATGCTGGCCGACGAGAACGCCATGGACGAGGTCCTCGGACGCGGCACCCCGGTCTTCGCCAGCCGGGTCGCCGACCGCACCCTCGTCCACATGGGCACCACCTCGCCCGAGTACTCCGCCGGCCTGGAGGACGCGGTCCGCAGCGCGGGCGGACGCTACGTCGAGGCCCCGGTCTCCGGCTCCCGAGTGCCCGCGGAACAAGGGGAGTTGGTCGGGATGCTGGCCGGCGACGAGGAGGCGGTGGAGGCCGTACGTCCGCTGCTCGCGCCCCTGTGCCGGGAGACGTTCGGCTGCGGTCCCGTACCGGGCGCGCTGCTGATGAAGTTCTCGGTGAACCTCTTCCTGATCACCCTGGTCACCGGCCTCGCCGAGGCGTTCCACTTCGCCGACCGGCACGGCCTCGACCAGCGGCTGCTGCGGGACGTGCTGGACGCCGGCCCGATGGCCAGTGCCGTGTCCCGGGTGAAGGCGGCCAAGCTGGTGGCCGGTGACTTCGGTGTGCAGGCGGGCGCCGCGGACGTCCTCAAGAACAACCGGCTCATCGCGCAGGCCGCCCGCAAGGCCGACCTGGCCTCCCCGCTCCTCGACGTCTGCCACGCCCTCTACGACGAGACCGTGGCGCGGGGCCATGGCGACGAGGACATGGTGGCCGTACTGCACGCGCTGCGGGCCCGGACCGACGGCGATCGGTAGCGTCCGCGCCCTCGGGTACCGTTTCGTGGACGACGAGCGGGACATGTCCCGCCATTTCCGCTGATGGTCGCAGAACCCAGGGATCGGATGCTGCACTGGGATCTGCACTACGCCAACGTCCTTGCCGCGCAGCGTGAACCTTGGCTCGCCATCGGGAGCGACTCGCCGGGGACCCCGGCTTCGACCTCTGGCCCGCTCTGGACAGCAGATGGGACGACGTCGTGGCGAAGGGCGACGCCCCGCGCGTGGTGCGGCGCCGCTTCGACCTTCTCACCGAGGTCCTGACGTCACCATCGCGCAGGCGCTGCCCACGCCGTGATCGCCGGGGCTGCCTGAGGCCGTGTGCCCGGGCGGCGGAAGCGGCCTCCCGGCGGCATGACAGCATCGGGTGCGATGAGAGGGTCGGTGGCGGTGCGGAGTGTGCGCGCGGCGGTGTTCGCCGTGCTGTGCGTGCTGCTCGCCACCGGAGGACATGCGCTGGCCACGGGTGAGGCACCGCCGGTGTGGGTCCAGATCGCGGCGGCCGTTCCCGTCTTCGCGGTCGGCTGTCTGCTCGCGGGCCGGGAACGCTCGCTGACCGGCATCGGCGCGGTGACGCTCGCCGCCCAGGCCGCCCTGCACTTCGCCTTCCACTCCCTCCGGCCGCAGCACACCGCGATGGCCCTGCACGGCATGCGGATGACCGACCACTCCCACGCCCTGACCCCGCACGCCACCGCCGTCCACGTCGGAGCTGCGCTCACCCTCACCTGGTGGCTGCGGCGGGGCGAGGCCGCGCTGTGGTCGCTGCTGCGCTGGGCGATCGCCTTCGTGCCGGGGCTCGTCGCATGGTGGCGGACGGACGGAGGAGTGCCGGACCGGCCGCTGCCCGGACCGCGGACCCGTGAGGCGTCCCGGTCGCTGACGAGCGCGCGGTTGCGGTACGCCGTGCGTCGACGCGGACCGCCGGCCGGGATGTCGTACGCCGTCTGAACCCCGACATCCCTTTCGCAGTACGGAGATCCACTCAGCCATGTCCACCACCCTGCGCCGCGCCGGCGCCGTCACCACGCTCGCCGCCGCCGGTGTCCTCGCCGCCGCGGGCATCGCCTCCGCGCACGTCACCGTCCACCCCGAGAGCTACGCCAAGGGCGCCACGGACGGCGTCCTGACCTTCCGTGTCCCCAACGAGGAGGACACCGCGAGCACCACGAAGGTGCAGGTCTTCCTGCCCACCGACCACCCCGTCCTCGGCGTCCTCGTCTCCCCGCACGACGGCTGGACTCCCAAGGTCACCACCACCAAGCTCAAGACGCCGGTGAAGACCGACGACGGCAGCATCACCGACGCCGTCTCCGAGATCACCTGGACGGGAGGGAAGATCACGGCCGGGCAGTACGAGGACTTCGACGTGGCCTTCGGTCAACTGCCCGACGACACCGGCCAGTTGACCTTCAAGGCCCTCCAGACGTACTCCGACGGCAAGACCGTGCGCTGGATCGAGCAGGCCACACAGGGCGACGAGGAGCCGGAGAACCCGGCACCGGTCCTCAAGCTCACCACCGAAGGCGCCGAAGGCTCCGACTCCGAGGGCTCCGGCGCGACGGCAAGCGCCAAGGGCTCCGCGAGCACCGCCTCGACGGCGTCGACGGCGTCGAGCAGCGACTCGACCGCACGCGGCCTCGGCATCGCCGGCCTCGTCGTGGGCGTGCTCGGACTGGCGGCGGCGGTGTTCGCCGTGCGGCGCGGCCCGTCGCAGCGTAAGTGACGTAGATCACATCAAGGCTGCGGAACTTGACGCTCCGTCGACCCGACTCCTGAACCGGCGCGGCCCGATCCGACCGGCGCCGTACGACGTGATCTGGAGTCGCGGTTGATGGACGAGTTCCGGCATTCCTCCTCCGGCGTGGGCGCGGTGCTGCGGAGATGCGTGCCGCCGCCCGCGTTCTGCGCCTTCCTCCTGCTGCTGGCCCTGATGTTCACCGTGTCGTACGCCGTCGGCGCGGCCTCGGGCCCGGTGGCACCCGGCATGCGCGGCACCGGCACGAGCGGGGCAGGCGCGGGCGGCTCGGACATGAACGACATGGACATGGGCGGCGCCCGGTGACGGGCACGGAATCCGTGACTTCTCTTGTCGCCACCGACCTCACCATCGGCGGCATGACCTGCGCGGCCTGCGTGCAGCGCGTCGAGAAGAAGCTCGGCAGGCTGGACGGCGTCACGGCGACCGTCAACCTCGCCACCGGTCGGGCTCGCGTCAGCCACCCGGCCCACATCAGCCGACGAGAACTCGTCGAGACCGTCGAGAAAGCCGGCTACACGGCCGCACTCCCCGAGTCACCGAAACAGCAGCCAAGCGAGGCCGACGAGTCCCGCGAGGAGCGGCAGCGGCTGCTGACCACCGCGCTGCTCGCGCTGCCGGTGCTCGTGCTGTCGATGGTGCCCGACCTGCAGTTCCGCAACTGGCAGTGGCTGTGCTTCGTCCTCGCCGCGCCCGTCGCCGTGTGGGGCGCCTGGCCGTTCCACGAGCGCGCGGTAAGGGGGTTGCGGCACTCGGCGGCCACCATGGACACCCTCGTCTCGCTCGGGGTCATGGCCTCCTTCTCCTGGTCGGCGTACGCGCTGTTCCTCGGCGGCGCGGGCGACCCCGGCATGCGGATGCCGCTCAGCCTGCTGCCCTCCGCCGCGGATGACGGCGTGGCACACCTCTACCTCGAAGCGGCCGTCGGCGTACCCCTGTTCGTGCTGGCCGGACGCTTCCTGGAGACGCGGGCCCGCCACGGGACCGGGGCGGCGCTGCGCTCGCTCGCCCGACTCGCCGCCAAGGACGTCGCCGTACGGGAAGGCGGCACCGAACGGCTTATCCCCATCGAGGGGTTGGAGGTGGGACAGGCCTTCGTCGTGCGTCCCGGCGAGCGGGTCGCCACCGACGGGCTGGTGACGGAGGGGAGTTCGGCCGTGGACCTGTCCCTGGTCACCGGGGAGAGCGAGCCCGTGGAGGTCGGACCCGGCTCTGCCGTCGTCGGCGGGGCCGTCAACGCGGGCGGGCTGCTCCTCGTACGGGCCACCGCGGTCGGCGCCGACACCCAACTCGCCCGGATCACGCGGCTGGTGACCGAGGCTCAGGCGGGCAAGGCGAAGGCGCAGCGACTCGCCGACTCGGTGGCCGGGGTCTTCGTCCCGGTCGTGCTGGCGCTGGCCGTCACCACGCTCGGCTTCTGGCTCGGCGCCGGAGCCGATCCCCAGGCGGCCGTCACCGCGTGCGTGGCCGTCCTGGTGGTGGCGTGTCCGTGCGCGCTCGGCCTGGCGACGCCGACCGCGTTGATGGCCGCCACCGGGCGCGGGGCCCAACTGGGCGTCCTCGTCACCGGTCCGCAGGCCCTGGAAGGCCTCCGGCACCTGGACGCCGTGGTCCTCGACAAGACCGGCACCCTCACCACCGGCCATATGACCGTCGCCCGCGTCACGGCCGTACCGGGAGGTCTCGGCCGCGACGCCGTGCTGCGGCTGGCGGGCGCGGTGGAGCAGGGGTCGGAGCATCCCGTGGGGCGGGCGATCGCCGCACAGGCCCGGCGGGAGCTGGGGGAGCGGCTCCCCGCGGTGGGCGAGTTCAGCGCGCTCCCGGGCCGCGGGGTGCGCGGACGGGTCGAGGGGCACCTCGTCGAAGTCCGTTCCCCCGACGACGAGTTGCCCGCCGGACTGGCTGTCACGGAAGGCGCCGCCCGCACGCCGGTCCTCGTGACCGTGGACGATGTCGCCCAGGCGATCATCGAGGTCGGGGACGTGCTGCGGCCCGGCAGCTACCGTGCCGTGGACCGGCTGCGGCGGCTCGGCGTACGACCCGTGCTCGCCACCGGCGATCGCGAGGCCCCCGCGCGGGCCGTCGCCCAGGCGCTCGGCATCGACGAGGCGTACGCCCGCTGCACCCCCGAGGAGAAGGCCGGCCTCGTGCGCGGTCTCCAGGGCGAGGGTCACCGGGTCGCCGTCATCGGCGACGGCGTGAACGACGCGGCCGCCCTCGCGGTCGCCGACCTCGGCATCGCCATGGGCACCGGAACCGACGTGGCCATCGGCGCCGCCGACGTCACCCTCGTACGCGGCGACATCGAGGCGCTCGCGGACGCCGTCCGGCTCGCCCGGCGCACGCTCGGCACGATCCGCGCCAACCTCGTCTGGGCGTTCGGCTACAACGCCGTCACCGTCCCGCTCGCCATGGTCGGCCTGCTCAACCCCATGCTCGCCGCCGCGGCGATGTCGGCCAGCTCGGTGCTGGTGGTCGCCAACAGCCTGCGGCTGCGCGCCTGGCAGCCCTCACCCGCACGCCCCGCCCCGTCCGCCCGGAGCCGCACCCGATGACCGCACCGAACCCATGGCGCCCGACCCGACGCCGCCTCACCGACACCCTGAACTCCGCGCTCGCGCCCGTCGCCGCGTGCAGCCTCGCCCTCGGTGGACTGACGACCTGGGTCACGGCGGGGAAGGCGGGCGAGCCGCCCCGGATCGCCGTGTCCCCCGGGCGGGTCCTCCTGCCGTACGGCGACACGACACGCACCGCGGCCTTCTTCGACATCGCCAACACCGGCGACGCGGACGACCGGCTGCTCCGGGTGACGTCCACCGAGACCGGGGGAGACCTGGAGCTCAGCCGGCACGTCATGACCGGGAAGGCGGCCGCTTCCCGGGAACCGGTGGCTTCGGTCGCCGTCCGGGCGGGCCGCGGGCTGTCCATGTCGCCGCAGGAGGTGGATGTCACCCTGCGGTCCAGGGCGGGATGGCGGGAAGGCGAACTCATCGCCTTCACCCTGCACTTCGAGCACAGCGGTGCGGTCAGCACCCTGGCCCTGGTGGTCCGCCCGGGCAGCCGCTCCCGCACGGTCACAGGGGTGGGGGAGTCAGCGCGGTGAGGTTCGGGAGGCGGTGCGGGTGGTAAGCGGCCAGGCCGGCGCCGGCGAGCCACCAGCCGCGGTACACCAGCGCGCGGCACAGGGGCTGCGGCATCCGGTCGAAGACGGTCGGCACGAGGGCCAGGTCGCGGCCGTCGTAGGTGCGGTGCTCGGGGAAGGCGGCCCGCCACTTGTCCAGCTGTCCTGCGCCGTGCTCGGCGAAGTCGGTGGCCAGGGCCACCAGGACGCCCCTGCGGCTGCCGGGAGGCAGGGGGCCGTCGGGGCCCGCCGCGTGACCGCGCCGGAACCGCTCGACGATCAGCCGGGTGCGCAGGGCCGTGCTCTGCCGGTACAACAGGGAGTTGGCACGCGCCAGATCGCGGACGACGGGTACGCCGCCGTACGGGCCGGGGCGCAGCAGGCCGCCGGAGTTGAGGACGAGCAGGAAGACATCGCGGTAGCGCTCGCCGTCGACGGACTCGGTGCCGGTGTTGTCGTAGACGCCGCCGTCCAGCAGGGCGGGTGCGTCGGTGCCGCACGGGAAGCTCGCGCGGTCGAGGACCAGGGGCGGGAAGGCGCCCGGCACCGCGGCGGAGGCGGCGACCGCGCGGCACAGCTTCAGGCCGGTGCCGGCCGTGGGCGCGAGACCGATGGCGTAGTCGCCGTACACGTCCCGTTCGAAGGTGAACCGGGTGCCGGTCGTCAGGTTGGCGGCGTTGAGGATCCAGCGGACCTGCGGGTCCAGGTCGGCGAGCCCGGTGCCGTGGAAGAACCACTCGTCCAGACGCCGGGCGAGGAGGTCGGTGCGGGTCGCGGGGCCCAAAGTGCGCCACAGGCCTCGCAGGAGCGCCTTCTTGAGCGAGAGCGAGGTGATCCTTTCGAGGGTGGGTTCGACGAGGAGTTCGTCAACGGCCGCTGTCGTGAAGCCCTGTTGGCGCAGGGCGGCCCAGTGGGCGGCGAGCAGACCGTTGGCGATGGAGCCGCCGGAGACCGAAGAGGCGTATCTGAGGTCCCGCAGCATCCCCGCGTCGGCGAGGAGCCGGATGACGCCCAGTGCGGAGAGCGTTGCCCGGAAGCCGCCTCCGGACAGGGCGAGGGCGACCGGGTCGGCGGCGGGCGGCGGCGCCGCGGGGCGCAGGGTGTCGCCGCAGGGCCGGGCCTGGAGGCCGGTGCCGAGGGTGGGCGAGTCCACCGCCCAGCGGTGGTCCTTCTGGCCGTGGGACGGGGTCATGGCTCGTCACCGATCTCTATGACCAGGGCCTGCTCCTCCGGCGACCGTTCGTGAATCGTGAAGCTGCGGTGGTCGTGCAGCTCCGCGAGGGTGTCGTCGGCGAAGCCGATCCGGTTCGTCAGGTGGATGGTGTACTCGTCGTCGCGGTCGCGGGAGTCGACCAGCATGCGCAGGGTGTCCTCGCTGGGGTGATGGTGTTTCACCCCGTCGGCCGAGATGACGTAGTGATCGGCGTGGATCTGCTCGAAGAAGTCGCTCTCCACGTTGCGGTCGCTGCCGTGGTGGGGGAGTTTCAGCAGGTCCACGTGGAGCGGGCCGGTGTCGTCCAGGAGTCCGGTGGCGCGCAGTCCGTCGAGGATGCGGTCGCCGCGGGCGTCCCCGGTGAGCAGGGCGGTCCGGCCCTGGTGTGTCAGCAGCAGGACGATGCTGGACAGGTTGGGTATGGAGCCGTCGGAGTAGGCCGAGGTGATGACACCCGGGTCCTGGAGTTCGCGCGCCTTGAGCCAGCGGTCCGTCAGCTCCTCCAGAGCGGTCGCGTCCGGCGCGACCACGGTGACGTGCAGCTGGTCGAGGGTCGTCTCCTCGCCGGTGATCAGCGGTCCGTCGATGGGCCGGTTGCCCGCCAGCCCCAGTTTGGCCGCCGCGTCGCGCAGGGCCCGGCCCTGGTTGTAGCTGGCCCGCACCGCACTGCTCTCGGTGCTCGCGTGGTCGACGAGCTCCTGGGCGGAGGCGCTCAGCCCCGGCTCCTCCCGGTCGACCAGTTCCTCCACGGAGTTGAACCAGACCCGCCGCACGGCGAAGGGATCGGGTTCCTGGTCCTCCCGGGCGTGCTGGATCTGACCGAGCAGCTTGAGCAGCCCGACCGCGTGGTCGTCGTCGACGTGGGACAGGCAGACGACGTCGATGCGCGGGGCGCCCGCGCCGTCCGGCGGCAGCTGTGTCAGCCGGTCGCGCAGGGACGTCTCGTAGACCTGGCTCGGACCGCCGTCGACGAGCATGACCCGTTCGTCCGGCCCCCACCGGACCAGGAAGGAGTCGCCGTGCCGGGCGTTGAGGAAGTCGAAGGTGAACATGGCGTCCTTCCTTGGGCGTTCGGCCGTCTCAGACGGACTGCATGGCACGCAGGACGTCGACCAGGCCGGACCCCTGGTAGTGCCGCTCCCGGCCCAGGTCCGTCGCCGTCCCGCACAGGATTCGCTTGACCTGCTCCGGGCGCCCGATCAGCTCCCGGTTGCGGGCCAGCAGCATCGCGGCCGCCCCGCTCACATGGGCCGCCGCCTGACTGGTCCCGTGCAGCGCGGCGATGCCCTGGTCGGGCACGGGCCCGTCGATGTCCTCGCCCGGCGCCAGGAGGTCGGGCTTCGGTCGTCCGTCGCCGGTGGGGCCGCGGCTGGAGAAGTAACTCACGCCGTGGCGGTGCGGATTGCTGCGATGCGTGGAGCCGACCGTGATGACGGACTCCGCGTTCCCGGGATCGGAGATGCTCGCACCGCGGTAGTCCTTGCCCAGGGTGTGCACGGCGCCCGCGTAGCCGGAGTTGCCGGCCGCGGCGACGACCACGACACCGGAGCGGACCAAGCGGTCGCACTCGATGCACACCGGGGTCCAGCCGGTGGAGTGGCTCGCCACGTCGTGCGGCACCGACAGGCTCAGGTTGACCCCCGCGATGACGAACCTTCCGGCCTGCTCGTTGATGTACCGGACGGCCTGAAGGGCCGTCACGATGGAGAACTCGTCCCCCGTCCCCGTGTCGCCCAGGACCCGGAAGTCGTACAGCTGGATCCTCGGGCAGATGCCCCGGAACTCCTCCTCGGGACGCGGCCACCAGCCACCGATGATCCCGGCGATATGGGTGCCGTGCGGGTCCACCGGGGTCGTGTACTGCTGGTAGCGCGGGACCACGGAAGGCTGTGCCCTGGAGGTGACCTGGGCGAGGTCGATCTCGGCGTACGGCAGGGCCTCGGGCCAGTCGATCCGTCCGTCGTTCAACGCGTCCAGGGACAGGGTCCTGCGGACGCCGACGAAGTTGAAGGCGCGCGGGATGCGGGAGCGCAGCGGCATCGGCTCCGGCTTGGTCGTGGTGTCCCAGTCGTAGAAGGCGGGGTGCCGTGCGTCGATGCCGCTGTCGACGACGGCCCAGCCGATCGCGCTGCAGTCCACGGAGAACACGTGCTCGGCGGCGTCGGCCTTGATGGTGGCCCGGGAGCGCACGACGGCCGAGGACGCATGCCGGTTGGCCGTCACGGAGAGGATCGGATACCGCTGCCGGCGGTCGAGGACACCTTGTGCCCCCGGATCCACCGAGGGTTCGGTGTCGGCCTCCTCCAGACGGACGCCGGTCAGCATCCCGGCCACTTCGGTGCAGACCGCCTTGTCCGTCGGCCGTTTGCCGACCAGCGCCGGGTTCGACTCCGCGACGATGGCGGTCAGCAGCCTGAGGAACCACCGCTGGTGCCGGGTGCGCTCCTGGCGTCTGGCGGAGTTGTCGTGCACGTCGCTGGCCCGCTGCCTCACCGCGCCGGGGCCTGCCGTGCCCGGGTCGTCCTCCCGCAGCGCGTCCGCGACGCCGGCCCCGCCCAGCTTCCTCGCCAGCTTGTTCACATCGCGGATGACACGGTTGAGGTTCGTCTTCGGCAGCACGGTCTGGACGACTTCGCGCAGGGTCAGTTTCGCCGCGATGAAGCTGCCGGACGCGATCGGCTGGGTGTCGCCCATCATGTGCAGGTCCCGGAAGCTCTGCAGGATCTGCTGGACACCGTGTTCCTCGTTGATGGCGAGGATCAGGTCCTCGCGCGGCTCCGTCGTGTCCTCGGGCGGGTGCGCGAGGGTCAGCAGGGCGTCGAACCTTATGGGACAGTCCGTCGCCCAGGGAACGGGCCGGGGACCTTTGCCATAGAAGAGCTCTTCGAGCTTCTTGCGGTCCATCGGGGGCCTCGCCTGGGGTCAGGTGCCGGTGCGGATCGTGATCTCCCAGCTGCGCAGCATCCCCGCGGAGCCCTCGACCGCGTCCGTGACCTTGAGCTGCCAGCCGCCGGTCACGGCGTCGCCGATCAGCGGCGCCAGCAGCGACGGCGGTTGTGAGGTCAGGGTGAGACGAAGGTTCTTGGTGTCGCCGCCCGTACGGTTGTGGATCACGGCCCGACGGCCCGACGGCGCCAGCAGCACCACCCGCAGATCGCCGATGCGGGCGTGCTCGATGTCGATCGAGACGGTCAGGTCGCGGACCGTGCCCGCCCCCTCCAGCGCGATCGAGTCGGTCAGCCCGCCGACGTCCTGGTCCGGGATCTCGGCGCCCGGCGCCGACCGTCCCGTGATCTGCGTGCCCGCGATGCCCTGCTCGCCGGTGGTGAAGGCGATGACCTCGCCCGGGGCGCCGATCCCGGAGAGGGTGAGACCGGATTCGCTGCCGTCCCACCACAGGGACGCGGGGTGGCTGCCGTGCGAGAGCGCGGTGCCCGCGATCGGCCCGTACAGGTCGCCGCCGTCACCGAAGTTCAGCCCGGTCTCCAGGTCCAGGTGGCCGTCCGCCTGGAGCAGCGCGCACTGGTAGTGGCGTACCTGGTTGCCCTGCTGAAACTCGTTCGACCCCTTGATGTCGCAGTGGTAGACCGCCAGTCCGCTGGAGGTCAGCCGGGAGTCGAAGCCGAGCCTGCTGCGGTTCTCGACCAGGTAGTACTCGACGTTCTTGCGCTGCGGGTTGTGGTAGATGAGCGCCTTGTCGTACTCGCCCTGCACGGCCTCGTACGAGCCGGGTACGGAGATGTCGACGTCCCGCGTCCAGCCCACGAGCCGGCGCAGGTACACGCAGACCGCCGACGGCAGGAACCCGTCGCCCAGGTGGTCCCCGGCCGACATGGCGCAGTAGGTGCCCATGCCCGCGCTGGTGAAGTCGTCGCCCTCGCGCTCGACGGTTCCGTAGTCGTAGAGGTCGGGCCAGCGGCACAGCAGATGCCCGCTCTCGTGGCAGAAGGTGCCGATGCGCAGGTCGGCCGCCGTGTCGCCGATGCTGGTGACGGTGTAGAAGTCCGTGCGCACGTCGCCGATCTGGGCGGGGAAGCGGGAGTTGTGCGGCCACAGGTCCTCGCGGAACTCCGTCTGCCCGGCGTACATGATGCACACGGAGTCGACGATGCCGCGCTCGAGGGAGTCGAAGCGGCTGAAGTCCACACCGGCGTCCGCGGCCGCCTGCAGCGCCTCCGGCACGAGTTCGCCCCGGTGCTGCTTGAGCCCGTACGCGAGCCTGGGACGGCTCATGCGGAACGGGCCGACGACCGTGTTGGTGAAGCGGAGCTTGCCCGTCGACATGGTGCGGAAGAACTCCTTGACGGAGCAACGGTTGCCGTTCGCCGTGAAGTTCGGGCTGTTGAGCAGGGCGGAGACGTCGTCCACCGTGACGTCCGTCGCCGTGTCCGGGAAGTCGACCAGGATCGTCAGCCCCTGTACGTCGCCCGCCGTCAGGGCGTCGCCGGGCAGCAGGCCCTTGACGGGGCCGAAGGTGAGCAGGGTGTCGGGATCGAGGTGGGCCCGATCCTCCTCAGGGATCGTCTGCAGCACCCGGTCCTTGAAGACCTCCCGCCGGTAGCCCTGGCCCTCTCGCAGATGCCGCGGCAGGCCCACGGGCGCGGGCTGGGACAACGGAACGCCGCTGGAGACGAACCGGCGTCCGGGGCCGGCACTGTCGGTCTCCGCGTAGCAGTAGGCGCCCCGGTCGGCGTCGTAGACGACCGAGTAGCCGTCGACGGTCTCGTACCTCGCGTACTTGTCGTCACCGAAGGCGACGAGTTCGACGGCGCCGCCCTCCTCCTGATGGAAGGTGAGCGTGTCACCGAAGATGCCACTCATCGCGGAAGACCTCCCGAAGCGGCGTTAGAGGGTTCTCGACCTCAGTGTGGAGCGCGGAGGAGGAGCCCCACAGGGCAGAAGAACCCACATCCCGCAGGGGTAGCGTTACCCCTGCCAGGAGGCCGCGGGGATGATGTCGTGCGTGAGGGCGAAGCGGGTCAGGTCGGCCCGGCGCCGGGAGCCGACCTTGTCGCGCAGCCGGTCCAGATGGGAATGGACGGTGTGCTCGCTGATGCCCAGCCGGGCGGCGATGGCGTGGTCCGTCTCCCCGTGCGCGATCAGCTCCAGGATCTGCCGCTCCCGATGCGTGACATGGCAGGCCGGCTCGGTGTCCGGACGTACGGCGAGAGCCGCGGAGACGTACGAGCAGCCGTCGGCCACCAGCCGGACGGCGGCCAGCAGTTCGGCCTCGTCGGCCTGACGGCTGAGGCAGCCGCGGGCGCCCGCGCGCATCGCGGGCACGGCGTGGTTCTCCCGCACGGAGCAGAAGACCAGGACCCTCGCACCGCCGCCGACGAGCCGCCCCACCACCTGTGCCAGGCAGACGGGGGTCAGCTGGAGGTCCACCAGCGCGACGTCACCGGTTGCGAGAGCACGCGCCGCCTCGTCGGCCGACCGGGTGGCGAGGACGAGCGTGAGCCCCTCGGCGCCTTCGATCGCCCGGGCCACGCCGCTGCGGAGGAGCGGACAGTCGCCTACGACGGCGACCCTCCTCGCTTCCGCCCGCATCGCCACCTCGCTCCGCCCGGGCCGCCGCCCCCGGCGGCGGACATGGCCTCAGAGCTCCAGTGTTGTGCCTCCGGGGCGGACCGGCATGCGGAGGGCGGTACGACCGTCGTGGGGTGTCCGGGTCAGCGCAGGCTCGTGCGGCGGCCCGACAAGGCGATCAGGGCGAGCACGGCGAGCAGGATGGCGGCGAACCAGGTCATGACCGTGACCGAGGAGAAGCCGAGGGTGGCCACCCCGATGCCGATCGCCGGGATGGTCAGTCCGAGATAGGCGATGAGGAACAGGCCGGCCAGCGCCTCGCCGCGGTGCTCCGGCACGGCCAGGGCCGCGACGGTGCCGAGGGAGGCCTTGAACAGCACGCCCGCCCCGATGCCGGCGACCACACCGCCCGCGAGGAAGGCGGCGAGGTCGGCGGTGTGCATACCGGCGACGAGCGTCACCACGCCGACCGCCTGGGCGGCCTGCCCGAGGCGGCTCTTCGCCGTGGTGGACAGGCGTGAGGTGAGGCTCTGCGCGGTGGCGGCGCCGCCGAAGACCATGAAGACGATCGCCCCGGCCAGCGCGCGGGAGGGGTGGTGCAGGGTGCCGGCCACGAAACCGGGGGCGACGGAGGTGAACAGGCCGAAGACCGCGAAGGAGGCGAAGGCGCCCGCGGCGGCGACGAGGTAGCCGGCCCGGTCGCCGGTGTCGAGGCTGATGCGCTGCGGGCGGTAGGAGGGCCGCACGAACTGCTCCTCGACCGTCTCCGGCGCCAGCGCGACGGCGACCATGGCGAGCACCAGCAGGACGGCGAAGACGAGGTACGGGGTGCGCAGGGGCACGGCGACGAACTGGGCGAGGAGTCCGGCGACGAGGGCGCCGACCCCGAGGCCGCCGATGTTCGCGCCGGTCGACACCAGCTCGAAGCGCTGCGTCGAGGCCTGCGGACGGTGGGCGGCGTGCAGTTCCTGGAGGTGGGCGGTGGCGGTGGCGGTGATCATCCCGACCCCCAGCCCGGTGATGAAGCGGGCGGCCAGCAGCACCGGCAGCGCGGTGCCGGTGAGGAAGAGGACCGCGGCGAGCAGTTCCAGCGCGAGCGCCGGCAGCAGGATCTTCTTGCGGCCGACCCAGTCGGAGACGTGCCCGGCCAGCAGCAGGCTGACGACGACACCGACCGCGTAGACGGCGAACACGACGGTGACCATGAAGGTGGAGAAGCCGTCGCGTGCCGTGTAGAGCGGGTACAGCGGGGTGGGAACGGTGGAGAACGCCATCGCGGTGAGGAAGGCGAACGCGACGAGGCCGAAGCCGATGCCGTGGCGCCGGGCGCCGGCCCGGGGCCGCGTCGCCGTGCGGCGGGTCGGGGTGACGGGCCGGTGCTGGGTGGACGCCGTGTGGCTCACGGGAGCCTCCAACCGAAGAAGGTGGGTGAACGCTGAACAGTCTTGCGCGGCCCGATCATCGCGTCCAACGCAAGTAGAAGACCGTCACCATCTCTCTGAGAGATAGTTGGGCGCATGGAACTGCGCCAGCTCGAGTACTTCGTCGCCGTCGCCGAGGAGAAGAACTTCACCCGCGCCGCCGCCCGGCTGCACATCGTGCAGTCCGCGGTCTCCGCCACCATCAAGGCCCTGGAGCGCGAACTGGGCGCCCCGCTGCTCGACCGCAACTCCAAGCGGGTGCTGCTCACCGACGCCGGCGCCGCCCTGCTGCCGCGGGCCCGCGCCACCCTCGACGCCGCGCGCGAGGCCGCCGATGCCGTCGCCGAGGTCCACGGCGGACTACGCGGCACCCTCCGCCTGGGCACGCTCACCTCGGTCCGTCTCATCGACCTCCCGGCACTGCTCGGCGAGTTCCACCGACGTCATCCCGGTGTGCTGCTCCAGACCTCCGCGGCGCAGTCCGGCTCCCAGGGCCTGGTCGACGCCCTGCTGGAGCATCGCCTGGACCTCGCCTTCGTGTCCCTGCCCGGCCCACCGCCGGCCGGCATCAGCCTGATCGACCTCGGCTCCTCGGTGCTCGACCTGGTCGTCCCGGTGGGCCATCCGCTGGCGGAGCGCGACAGCGTGCCGCTCGCCGAACTGGCCGGCCTGGACTTCGTCGACTCCCCGGCGGGATACGGCAACCGGGCGGTGGTCGACCGCGCCTTCGCCGCCGCCTCCCTGGCCCGCCGCGTCGCCGTCGAGATCACCGACATCGGCACCGGCGTGGACTTCGTCCGCAACGGACTGGGCGTCGCCCTGCTGCCCCGCTACTTGCTGGGCGACGCACCCGGGGTGGTCACCCTGACCGTCGACGACGCGGACCTGGAGTGGCCGCTGTCCCTGGCCGCCGCGGCCGACCGCCGCCCCGGGGCAGCGGCGCGAGCGATGGTCGCGCTGGCCCGCGAACAGGTCGCCTGACCGGCGCCGGTCAGGCGACCTGTTCGCGCCGCGTCACCCGTGGGGCTTGGGCGGTGACGGCTTCACGTGGTGCGCCGACGTCCGCGTACGACAGCTGACGCACGACCAGGTGAAGGTCTCGCCGGCCTGCTGGGGCGTCAACACGGACGCGGCTCGCTTCCTGGGCGGCAACCCGCCGCAGCAGGACGAATACCGGCTCGCAGCCCGACGCGGAGGGCCACCTCGCCATCACCGTGCCCCGCACCGCTGCCTGAGAGGCGTGCGACTGATCAGGGGGTTGCGGTGGTGTCCAGGGGTTCGACGCCGGCGTCGCGTGCCAGGGCGAGGAAGCGTCGGAGGGTCTCGGCCGGCATGTCGAGGCCCTCGCACGCGGACGGCTCGTCGCCGAAGACGCGGACCGCCTCGGCGACGGCGACGGCCAGTTCGGACTCCGCCTTGCGGACCTTGCCCTCGGCCTTGTCCACCACGTCGACCGCGAGCAGCTGGCGGCGCTGCCGTTCCTGAAGCCGCTGCTTGCGCGAGAGGGACTTTTCGGGGGTGTGCACTGTCATGACCAAGATCATAGTGGCACGCGGGGACGGCATGCTTTCCCCCAACTCACGTCCACTGCCCTCCCGTTGAGGCGCATATGGTGACGGCTTACGGCTTACGTGCGAGGCCGCCGTGCTCGGCCACGATCTCCGGAGCGGGGGTACCGGGCTCCGGCCGCCACTGCGTGACCGAGACGACGCCGGGCTCGATCAGTTCCAGGCCGTCGAAGAACGCGGTGATCTCGTCGACGGTGCGCAGGTTGTACGGCACCGCGCCGCTGCTGTTGTAGGCGTCCTGGGCCTGCTCGAAGACCGGGTCGATGCCGCGCGAGCCGTCGTTGATGGAGAGGTAACTGCCCGAGGGCAGGGCGCTCATGAGGCGGGTGACGATGGAGCGGGCCTGATCGAGGTCGGCGACATGGCCCAGGATGTTGCTGAGGATCAGCCCGGTGGGCTGGTCGAGGTCCAGCGTCTTCGCGGCTTCGGCGAGGATGCGGTCCGGGTCCGTGACGTCGGCGTCGATGTAGGCGGTCGCGCCCTCGTGGGTGGAGTAGAGCAGGGCGCGGGCGTGTGCCAGGACCATCGGGTCGTTGTCGACGTAGACGATCCGGGCCTCGGGGGCGATCTGCTGGGCCACCTCGTGGGTGTTCTGCGCGGTCGGAAGCCCGGTACCGACGTCGAGGAACTGTCGGATGCCCGCCTCGGAGACCAGATACGTGATGGTGCGGCGAAGGAAGGCGCGGCTGCCGCGGGCGATGGTGACGATGCCGGGGAAGACGGCGGTGTAGGCGTCGCCGGCCTCCTCGTCGACGGGGTAGTTGTCCTTGCCGCCGAGCCAGTAGTTCCAGATCCGGGCGGAGTGCGGCACCGACGTATCGATCTTGTGGTGCTCTGTCGGTTCGGGCGTCGTCACTGGGTCAGTCATGAGTCACGTCAGTCTTTCAGCGAGGTGTGGTCCTTCCGGCGCCCAACCTACGTCTGAACTCCCTTTTCCCGCGCGTCTGTTCGGGCATCCAGGTCGATCGGACCGAGTGACGTGGGCAGAATCCGCTCGGTTCCAGCATCCTGTGGTGGGCCGCGCACAAGGCGAGGCCCCCAAAGGCTCCTCAGGAACCAGCGGCAATGCACACAACCCGAGGAGAGCAGTGACCCGTTGGTCCGCCGCCCTGACCGAGGCCGGCATCACCGACCCGCAGCTGAGGCGCTCCTACGACGCCCAGCGCAAGCTCGTGCGGCGCAACCGCCGTGAGGAGTATCTGGCGGTCAGACTGCTGCTCCCGGCCCGGATCCACCCGGCCGTCATCGCCGCCGTCGCTTTCATGGACGAGAGCGACAGACGCGTCGACACCGGCGACATCCCCGCACGGCAGGACGCCCTCCGCACCTGGGACCGACAGACGACGGAAGCCCTGGCAGGCGGACCCACCGAGAACGGAACCCTGCGGGCCCTGGCGGACACGGCGCGGCGCCACCCGGTCCTGGGTGCGCAGGTACGGCGCTTCCTGGACGGCGCACCGGTGGAAGCCACCTGGTCCGGCTTCGCGACCGACGCGGACTTCCAGGACTACGTCGACCGCTACTCCCTGCCCGCCCTGATGCTGACGGCCTCGCTGATCGGCCCGGAGCCGGACGCCGAGCACCACGACCGGTTCCGCCACGGGTGCCGTCGCCTCATCGAGGCGATGCAACGCACCGACTTCCTGGCCGACCTGGGCGAGGACGTCGACCAAGGCCGCGTCGGCATCCCCAAGGACGAACTGGAGCGACACGGGCTGGACATCGACGGACTGCGCGACAGGCCCGAGGAATGCGCCCCGGCGCTGGCACGCCTCGTCGACGAACAGGCGGCGCGCGTGGACGCCGTGCTCTCGGAGTGCCGACGCCTGCCGGAACTGGTCGCCCCGCCGTACCGCCCCTTCCTGGACGCCCTGATTTCGGTCCAGGTACTGCGACTTGATGCCGTGAAGCGCCACCGCGCCACCCTTCTGCACACCGGAGCGAGCCCGGCGAGCGCGGCAGCGCTGCGCATTCTGTGGCGGGGTTATCGGGCGAGGTGAGTCAGTGGGGCAGCGGGGGCAGTGGTGCCACGCCTTTCCGCCCGTGTTGTGGATGAACCGCTGCAGCACCTTGAGGGTGGTCAGGTATTCCTCGTCGGAGACGCCGGCGTGCCGTTCCGTCCAGAGTTCGCCCTGAAGGGCGGCCGCCTTGTCGTAGAAGGCGGATGCGGGTGACGACGGCCTTGTAGGGCGCCCAACTCCAGTATCCGATGGGCTGCTTGATCAGCTCGGTGTCGCTGTGCGAGTACTCCATGTCAGGGATCTCTTCGTTGGCCCGCTCGGTTCGACCGGATCGACCGTAGAAGCTCAACTTGACTTGAGGTCAAGGGCCGCCCGGCAGGGAACGACGACGCCGGCACCGGGAAAATGCTTCGCCGTCCGAGTCGGGTGGATGACAGGGTGCGGCGCATGGCACCCCAGTTCCAGATCCGCGCGGACTACGACGCCGACACGATCGTGGTCTACCAGGCGTACGCACCTGCCATAGCCGACGCCGCACTGCGCGCCGGGCGCTTCGTCGCGCCGTACTCGTTCCATCGTATGACCTGGATCAAGCCCTCGTTCCCGTGGCTGATGCACCGCAGCAACTGGGCCCGAAAACCGGGCCAGGAGCGCGTTCTCGCCGTACGGATCACCCGGCTGGGCTGGGAGGAGGCACTGTCCCGGGCCGTGCTCACCACCAGGGATCCGGCAGCCGTGGGCCGGGCGGCCGTACATGTCCAGTGGGACCCGGAACGCTCGGTGCGTGGAGCCGCACTGAACCACTACAGCATCCAGGTCGGCATCGGCCGCGACCTGATCCGCACCTTCGTCGACGACTGGATCGTCGGCCTCACGGACCTCACTCCCCAGGTCCGCAAGGCCGCGGCGCTGACACAGAGCGGGCACGCGGCCAAAGCCCAGCGGCTGCTCCCCGCGGAGCGCCCGTACCCCCTGTCGCGGACGCTGGAAAGTCGCCTCTGCCAGGGGAGATGACGGCCTAGCGGCACACGGGCCGGCGGTCGTGCCGGTCACCGTGTGCCGGTCCTGGTGACGTGGTGGGTCACTGTGGCGCCGCTCCAGAAGTGGACCACCCGGCTCTTCAGCGAGGCCTCATCCGCGATGCGGGGCCGCCCCCTTCTGAACAGCACCTCCAGCCAAGTCCGTATCGAGTACCGATCCTCGATTCCGTCCGCAGTCTCCTCGCCGCTGCTGATCATGTCGCTCCCCAGGCCCCCAGCGATGAGTTCTGCCGTGGCGTCCCGTCTGAATCCACGGACCCGCTCCACCACACCCCCGAGGAGAGCACCGTGACTGCCACCTACACGTACGAGGCCGAGCAGCGGATGGTGCTGGGGGCCAACACCTATCGCACGTTTGCGCAGGTCCTGACTCCAGTCTTCGAGAAGGTAGGACGTGACCCCTGGGTCGCCCGGATGATGGACCTGCCCGCGACGGTGGTGTCGAACAGCCTGGTCGACCGCGTCCAGGTCACGCTCTTCCCCGTGATCACCGGCCGGACCGATGGACTCCCGGTCTTCCGAGACGCGGCCGGCTTCGACCTCGACCTGCTCGAGAGCCGCACTCTCGACGGCAACATCCGGGAACTGATCTACCGGCCCACCCTGCACGCCTGAAGCGGCCGAGGCAGCCGAGGGGCCGCGCCGGGAACACCCGGTCCGGTCGGCGAGGTTGCACGGACACAGGGGCCGGCGCCGCACGGACGGGGAACACGGAGACCACGAGGTCGTCCGCGCCACCGGGATCCGGCCCCCAGGACCGCGGCACACCCGCCGCACTGCTTGGATGATCCACACATATTTCTCCAGGAGGACTCCATGACCAACCGGCCCTTGACGCTCATGGCAGTGCACGCCCACCCCGACGACGAGGCCACCGGGACCGGGGGAGTCCTCGCGCGGTACGCGGCGGAAGGAGTCCGCACGGTGCTCGTCACCTGTACCGACGGCAGTTGCGGTGACGGACCGGGGGGCGTGAAGCCGGGCGATCCCGGGCACGATCCGGCGGCGGTCGCCGAGATGCGCCGACAGGAACTTCACGCGAGCTGCGAGGTGCTCAAGATCAGCGACCTGGAGATGCTGGACTACGCCGACTCCGGAATGATGGGCTGGCCGAGCAACGACGCCCCCGGATCCTTCTGGCGGACCCCGGTCGAGGAAGGCGCGGCCCGACTCGCGGAGCTCATCCGTCATTACCGTCCTGACGTGGTCGTCACCTATGACGAGAACGGCTTCTACGGCCACCCCGACCACATCCAGGCCCACCGCATCACGATGGCGGCGCTGGGGATGACCGAGCTGACCCCGAAGGTGTACTGGACGACGGCGCCGCGCTCGATGATGCAGCGGTTCGGCGAGGTCATGCGCGAGTTCGCAACGGACCTGCCGGAACCGGACCCCGAGGAGGCCGCCGCTCTCGCCGAGATCGGTCTCCCCGACGACGAGATCACCACGTGGGTGGACACGACCGGGTTCAGCGACCAGAAGTTCGACGCCCTGGCCGCGCACGCCAGCCAGGGCGAGAACATCTTCTTCCTCAAGATGGGTAAGGAGAAGTTCGGCGAGTTGATGGGCATCGAGACCTTCGCCCGCGTGCGGGACACCACGGGGGCGGCCGTACCGGAGAACGACCTTTTCGCCGGGCTGCGCTGATCCGCCCGCCCCTCGCTTCGACAAGCGCTGCCGCCGTGCTGGTCCTGTTCCTTGGGGTGGGAGGTAGCTTGGTGGAGGAGGCCTTCGAAGGAGGGCGATGGGATGCCATGGTTCGTGTGGCTGTTCCTTGCCGCGACGCTGGGCGTCGCGGAGTTCTTCACCCTGACCCTGGTTCTGGGGCTGTTCGCGGGCGCGGCGCTGGTCGCCGCGGTGGTCGCCGGTGTGGGCGTCGGGACCCTCGGACAGCTCGTGGCGCTCGGCGCGACGGCGGCGGCGGGCCTGCTCCTGGCCCGCCCCGCCGCCCTGCGGTACATGGCACAGCCGCCGGTGATGCGTGACGGCAGCGACGCGCTGATCGGCAGACGCGCCGAGGTCGTGCAGGAGGTCACCGCGACCCGTGGCCTGGTCAGACTCGGCGGCGAGGAATGGACCGCGCGGGCCTTCGACGAGAGTCATGTGATCCCGGTGGGGGCCCTGGTCGACGTGATGGAGATCCAGGGCGCCACCGCCGTCGTCTACCCTCGCGAGCTTCTTCCCTGAGCGGCTGAACGCAGAGCTGCGGCTGAACGCAGAGCTATGGAGGCACTGTGGAACCAGTTGTCATCAGCATCGTCGTGGCGGCCATCGTCATCATCTTCCTCGTCGCCTCCTCGGTGCGGATCGTCCCGCAGGCGCGCCGCTACAACGTCGAGCGGTTCGGCCGGTACCGGCGCACCCTGCAACCGGGGCTGAACCTGGTGCTGCCGATGGCGGACCGCATCAACACCAAACTCGACGTGCGGGAACAGGTCTATTCGTCCGACCCGCGGCCGGTCATCACCGAGGACAACCTCGTGGTGAACATCGACACCGTGCTCTATTACCAGATCACGGACCCGCGGGCGGCGGCCTACGAGGTCGCCGACTATCTGCAGGCGATCGACCAGCTCACCGTGACCACGCTGCGCAATGTCATCGGCAGCATGGACCTGGAGGAGACGCTCACCTCGCGCGAGGAGATCAACTCCCGGCTGCGGGCCGTCCTCGACGACGCCACCGGCAAGTGGGGCATCCGGGTCAACCGCGTGGAGATCAAGGCCATCGACCCTCCGCACACCATCAAGGAGGCGATGGAGAAGCAGATGCGGGCCGAGCGGGACAAGCGCGCGGCCATCCTGCACGCCGAAGGGGAGCGCCAGGCCAAGATCCTCACGGCGGAGGGCACGAAGCAGAAGGACATCCTGGAGGCGCAGGGTGCCCAGCAGGCCATGATCCTGCGGGCGGACGGCGAGGCGAAGGCGGTGGAGCTGGTCTTCCAGGCCGTGCACCGCAACAACGCCGACCCCAAGGTCCTGGCCTACAAGTACCTGGAGACGCTGCCGCACCTGGCGAGCAGCGACAACAACACGTTCTGGGTGATCCCGGGGGAGCTGACCGAGGCGGTACGGACCGTCACCCGCGCCTTCGGGGACGACGGCGCGTCGACGGCTCCCGCTCCCTCCGCGGAACCTGCCGCCGGTGCCGCGGAGGCGCCGGGCGAGGCCCGCGGCCCCGAGCTGGAGGCGGGCTCGTCGCTGCTGCTCGACGCCGCCGCGGCCGCCGACGAGGCCGAGAAGCAGGCCGCAGCGGCGGTGAGCGACGCCAAGGCGGAGGCCGAGGCCGCGCAGTCGCCGCAGGTGCCGCGCCGGGCGTAGCACTACGGCGATCCGGCGCGCCGGACCGGGAATGAACGGCTGGGGGGCCGCGTTACAGACACTGCATGACATGACCGGGTCAATCGGCCCGGTGATGGTGGAAGGAGAACCTCATGGCACGCAGCACCGCGCGGCCCGTGGTCAAGCTCAGGTCGACAGCCGGCACCGGAGTGACCTACGTGACCCGCAAGAGCCGTCTGAACGACCCCGACCGGCTCGTCCTGCGCAAGTACGACCCGGTCGCCGGCCGGCACCTGCTGTTCCGCGAAGAACGATGACCACCGCCTCGGCCGCCGACCGAGGCACACCAAGGAGGCACCACCCATGAGGCCCGGCATCCACCCCGTCTCCCGCCCCGTCGTCTTCCGCGACCGCGCGGCGGACTTCCGACTGCTCACCCACTCCACGCTCGACGCGCAGGACACCGTCGAGTGGGAGGACGGCAACATCTACCCGGTCGTCGACGTGGACATCTCGTCCGCGAGCCACCCGTTCTACACCGGCACCTCGCGGATCATGGACACCGCGGGCCGCGTGGAGCGCTTCGAGCGGCGCTACGGCCGTACGGCTCCCGCCCGTCACTGACGGCGCCCGAGCCCTCGTCCCCACTGGAAGGAGACCGCTGTGAAGGTGCGTAATTCCCTTCGCTCCCTGAAGGCCAAGCCCGGCGCCCAGGTGGTCCGCCGACGCGGGGTGACCTTCGTGATCAACAAGAAGGACCCCCGCTTCAAGGCCCGCCAGGGCTGACGCCTCGGCTCTCGGCTCCACAGCAGCCCGGCACCGCACAGACGGTGCCGGGCTGCGCTGTATGCGATCCGCGCGAAAGCCCGCGTCAGACGCCCTTCAGAACGCGATCAAGCGCCGCCCGGCCCACAGGCCCCCAGTGCGGCTTGCCGCCGGGAAGGCCCCGATCCCCGTTCCGTCCCATGAGCATCAGGAAGAGGCACTTCATCGCGGCCAGTCCGCGGGCCCGCAGGATCGCGGCGTCGTCCGCACGCCCGTACGCGTCGAAGAACCGTGAAGCCGCGCCCGCCGGCAGCAGTACCCATGCGGCGGCGAGATCCCACGCCGGATCGCCGGCGAACATGTCACCGAAGTCGACGACGCCCGAGAGCGTTCCGTCCGCGACGACGACGTTCGCGGGATGCAGGTCGCCGTGCACCCACACGGCCGGACCCTCCCACGCGGCAGCCGCGACGGCCTCGTCCCAGACGGCCCGGATCTCGGCCGCGAGGTCGTCGTCGGGGGCCACGGCCTGGAGGAAGTTCTCGAAGCCGTCCGTGCAGTCCCTGGGGTGCGCGCCACGGTCCCGGGCGACCGGTGCGTCGGCCGGCGCCGCCACATGGAGCGCCCGGAGGAAGCCCGCCAGGGTGTCGGCCGCGTGCGCACCACGGCTGATCGAGCCGAGGTCCAGCGGCTCACCGGGAACCCACGTCATCACGGTCCAGTGCTTCGGGAACCGCGCGGACGGCTGGCCGAACCGCACCGGAGTCGGCACCGGCAGCGGCAGGCGCGGAGCCAGCACGGGCAGCCACCGCCGTTCCTTGAGTTGCAGCTCCGGGGTGGGGTCCATGCGCTGCATGCGTACGGCCAACTCGTCCCCGAGACGCCACATCTGGTTCCCCCAGCCGCCCGCCACCTCGCGGACGGCCAACCCGGCGAGGTCCGGATGCTGCTCCCGCAGCAGATCGCGGACCAGGTCCGCGGTGATCTCGATCTCCGTGTCGGTCATACGAAGCGACAGTACCGAGACGGCACGCGGAGCGGCGCCCGCTCTCCGGAACGGCCGACCGCACGTGCCTAGGGTCGGCACAACGACCGGATACGGATGTCGAGAACGTGCCACCGGCTCCGTCCCAGGGACAACAGCGGCCACCACCGGCCGCACGACGAAGGAGGAGAAACCGTCATGGCGATTCAGCGGATGGACAACGTCGGCATCGTCGTCGAGGACATGGACGCGGCCGTCGCGTACTTCGTGGAACTCGGTATGGAGCTGGAGGGCAGGGGGGAGGTCGAGGGCCTCTTCGCCGACCAGTGCACCGGGCTCGACGGCGTCCGCTGTGAGATCGCGATGATGCGGACCCCCGACGGGCACAGCCGACTCGAACTGGCCAAGTACCGCAGCCCGGCGGTGATCGAGGACGGCCCGCGCAACCGGCCGCACAACGTTCTGGGCACGCACCGCGTGATGTTCGCCGTCGACGACATCGAGGACACCGTCGCCCGCCTGCGCCCGCACGGCGCCGAACTCCTCGGTGAGATCGCCCGCTTCGAGGACAGCTACCTGCTCTGCTACGTCCGAGGCCCGGAGGGAATCATCGTGGGACTGGCCGAGCAACTGGGCTGAACCCTCCGGTGCTGCTGCTCAGCCTCCGTCGGGCCGCCACAGCCAGCGCAGGGCGTCGGGGAGCAGCACACCGCCGTGGTTGGGGCTGTGGCCGCCGTCGCCCAGGACGAGCCGGAAGTCGTATCCGGCTTCCGCGAGTGCGGCCGCGACGCGCAGGTTCTGGGCCAGCCAGTTCGCATCCGGTGCGTTCCAGCGAAGGTCGCGATGGCCGGCTTGGAGGAAGACGCGCAGCGGTTTGCGGGGGGTGCGCAGGATCAGCTCGGGGTAGGGGTTGCCGCCTGGCATCTGCGGGAAGCTGGACAGGTACCCGATGACGCGGCGGAACCTGTCCGGGCGCAGCCACGCCGCGGTGAAGGCGCAGTTGCCGCCGCTGCTGCCTCCGCAGATGCCCCACCGGTCGGGATCCGCGGCGATCGTGTACCGCCGTGTGACCTCGGAGACGATCTCGTCAAGGAGGAAACGGGCATAGCGGTCGTCGAAGGCGTCGTACTCGGTGTTGCGGTTCTTCGGGTCCTCGCGGTCAGGGGCGACGCCGGGGTCGACGAACACGCCGATGGTGACCGGGATGTCGCCGCGATGCACGAGGTTGTCCAGGACGATCCCGCCGCGGACCTGGCCCTCGGGGTCCAGGTACCACCAGCCGTCCTGGAACACCATCAGCGACGCCGGTTGTGCGGGGTCGTACGCGGCGGGCACGTGGACCCAGAACTTCCGGGAGGTGCCCGGGTAGATCGCGCTGTCGGTCCAGTCGAACTCGAGTGTCTCGCCGGCCGGCACGCCGGGCTGGACGGCCGAGTCGGGGCCGTAGGCGTAGCGGACGTCCGACTGGTCGACCGGAAGCGGCTGGAAGGGCACCTCGATGCTCACGCGGGCCAACCTAGGAGAGATCACGAGCGCTCTCAAACGGGTTGTTCGTCATCGAGCGCCCCGCCGAACTCCGCGGCATACGCGGAGGTGCCGGGCTTGTGCGCGAGGTCAGGCCGGTGCCGGTGCCGCGGTGTGTTCCAGGCGGACCATGACGCTCTTCGACGTAGGTGTGTTGCTGATGTCGGCGACGCTGTCGAGTGGCACCAGGACGTTGGTCTCCGGGTAGTAGGCGGCGGCCGAGCCCGGGGGAGTGGGGTAGCCGACGACCCGGAAGGCTTCCGCGCGGCGTTCGACGCCGTCGGACCAGACGCCGACCAGGTCGACGAGGCTGCCGTCCGCGAGGCCGAGGTCGGCGAGGTCGGCCGGGTTGACGAGGACCACGCGCCGTCCGCCCTTGATGCCGCGGTAGCGGTCGTCCATGGCGTAGGGGACGGTGTTCCACTGGTCGTGCGAGCGCAGGGTCTGCAGGACGAGGTGACCCTTGGGCGCCTGGAGCAGGGTGAAGTCGTTGACGCTGAAGACGGCCTTGCCGCTCGGGGTGCGGAACTCCCGGGAGTTGACCGGGTTGGGCAGCCGGAATCCGCCGGGGCGGCGCACCCGCTCGTTGAAGTCCTCGAAGCCGTCGACGACCCGGGCGATGCGGTCGCGGACGAGGTCGTAGTCGGTCTCGAATTCCGCCCACGGGATGTCCGGCGAGGAGCCCAGCACCTTGCGGGCGAGGCGGGTGATGATGGACACCTCGCTCATCAGGTGCGGGGACGCGGGGGCGAGGCGGCCACGGGTGGCGTGGACCTCGCTCATGGAGTCCTCCACCGTCATGAACTGCTCGCCGCCCGCCTGGAGGTCGCGGTCGCTGCGGCCCAGCGTGGGCAGGATCAGCGCGGTGCGTCCGCACACCGTGTGCGAGCGGTTGAGCTTGGTCGAGATGTGCGCGGTCAACCGGCAGGTGCGCAAGGCCTGTTCGGTGACGTCGCTGTCCGGTGTGGCCCGGACGAAATTGCCCGCCACGCCGAGGAAGACCTTCGCGTGTCCGTCGCGCATGGCCCGGATCGAGTCCACGGAGTCCAGGCCGTGGCGGGTGGGCGGGGTGAAGCCGAACTCCCGTTCCAGGGAGTCAAGGAAAGCCTGCGGCATCCGCTCCCAGATCCCCATCGTGCGGTCGCCCTGGACGTTGCTGTGTCCGCGCACCGGGCACACGCCCGCGCCCGGGCGGCCGATGTTGCCGCGCAGCAGCAGGAAGTTGACGACCTCGCGGATGGTGGGCACGCCGTGCTTGTGCTGGGTCAGGCCCATCGCCCAGCAGACGATGACGCTGCGGCTGGCCAGCACCCGCTCATGGACCCGCTCGATCTCGTCCCGGGTCAGCCCGGTGGCCTCCAGCACGGCATCCCAGGAGGTCTGCCGGATGTGCTCGGTGAAGGCGTCGTAGCCGGTGGTGTGGGCGTCGATGAACGCGCGGTCCAGGACGGTGCCCGGCTCCTTGTCCTCGGCCTCGACCAGCAGCAGGTTCAGCGCCTGGAACAGGGCGAGGTCACCGCCGGGCCGTATCTGGACGAACTGGTCGGCGATGTCGGTGCCGCGGCCGATGACGCCGCGGGCCTTCTGGGGGTGCTTGAAGCGCAGCAGTCCGGCCTCGGGCAGCGGGTTGACGGCGACGACGTGGCCGCCGCGGCGCTTGGTCTCCTCCAGCGCGGACAGCATGCGCGGGTGGTTGGTGCCCGGGTTCTGGCCGACGACGAACACGAGATCCGAGTCGTAGAGGTCGTCGAGGCTGACGCTGCCCTTGCCGATGCCCAGGGTCTCGCCCAGGGCCGAACCGCTGGACTCGTGGCACATGTTGGAGCAGTCGGGGAGGTTGTTGGTGCCGAAGGCCCGCGCGAACAGCTGGAGCAGGAAGGCGGGTTCGTTGGCCAGGCGGCCGGAGGTGTAGAACAGCGCCTCGTCCGGATGGTCCAGGGCGCGCAGTTCACCGGCGAGGAGGTCCAGCGCCTCGTCCCAGCCGATCGGCTCGTAGTGGGTCGCGCCCTCGCGCAGCACCATCGGTTCGGTGAGGCGGCCCTGCTGGTTGAGCCAGTAGTCGGACTTCCGGCTGAGCTCGTCCACGGAGTGCCGGCGGAAGAAGTCGACGGTGACCCGGCGGGAGGTGGCCTCGTCGGCGATGTGCTTGGCGCCGTTCTCGCAGTACTCGTTGCGGTGGCGCTTCCCCGGGGCGGGCTCGGGCCAGGCACAGCCCGGGCAGTCGAACCCCTTGGTCTGGTTGATGTTGAGCAGGGTCAGCGCGGTCCGCTTCGGCGAGGTCTGACCCAGCGCGTACTGCAGGGCGTGCACGACGGCGGGAGCGCCGGTGGCCCAGGTCTTGGGCGCCGACACCGACAGCCCGTCCTCACTCGGTTCGTCCCCGTCGAAGTCCCGCATCACGCCACGCCCCTTCCGCCCTGTCCTCCCGCCCACTCTTCGCCCGTGCGTCGGCCCAGGTCAAAGCGGTAGTTCCGATCACGTGAGAGGCGTTGCCGATCAACCCGGTGGAACGGCGGACCCCCGATGCCGACGTGCCGCGGGCCATGGATCATGGGCAGGGTGCTGCTGCGCCAACTCGAATACCTCGTCGCCCTCGCCCGCGCCCGCCACTTCGCGAAGGCGGCGCAGGCCTGCTACGTCTCCCAGCCGACCCTGTCCGAGGGCATCCGGAAACTGGAGGACGAACTCGGCGTGCCCCTCGTGCAGCGGGGGCGGCGGTTCGAGGGGTTCACTCCGGAGGGCGAGCGGGTCGTCATGTGGGCCCGGCGCATCCTCGCCGACCGGGACGCGATGCAGGGCGAGCTCCAGTCCCTGCGGGCCGGGCTGAGCGGACGGCTGCGCATCGGCACGGTGCCCACCGCGGCCACGGCGGTCGCCCTGCTGACCCAGCCGTTCTGCGCCGCCAACCCTCTCGCCACCGTGCAGGTCTTCGCCGACCTGCGGTCCGAGGACATCATCAACCGGCTCCGGACGTACGAACTCGACGCCGCCGTGACCTACTACAGCACCGTCGCCGCACATGATTTCAAGTTCGTGCCGCTCTACCAGGAGCGGTACGTCCTGCTGACCCGGCGCACCGCCCCCGAGTCGGGCCCGGCGGAGATCCCCTGGGCGGACGCCGCTCACCACCCGCTCTGCCTGCTGCACCCCGGGATGCAGGGGCGTCAGGTCATCGACGCGGCGTTCGACTCGGTGGGCGTGCGGGTCACCCCCAGAGTGGAGACCGACTCGATCGCCTCCCTGTTCGCGCAGGTCAGGGCCGGACACTGGGCCAGCGTCGTACCGCACGCCTGGCTGCATGTCTTCGGCGTCCCGCCCGGCATGCGCGCCGTCCCGCTGGTGGACCCGGTGCGCACCGAGCGGATGGGCCTGGTGCTGCCCGCCCGTGAACCGGTCTCCCCGATCGGCCAGGCCTTGATCGACGTCGCGGACCGCGCCGTGATCGCGGCGACGCTGGAGGGACTGCCGGACTGAGGGCGCCGTCCCGTGGGTGCGGGAGCGGCGCCGTCCGGTAGTGCTTCTCATGCGACCGGGAAATCGAAATAGGTGTCCGGGTAAGGCTCGTCGGCGAGCGTGTAGTGCCACCATTCACACTCGTACGCCCTGAAACCGCAGGTCTCCATGAGGGAGCGCAGGTGCTCGCGGTTCCGCGTCTCGACGGGCTTGATCCCTGGTGCGCCGTGGTGCGAGACGGGGTCCATCAGGTCGTGGCCGCCGCCCATGGGCACGAGTTCACCGGAGGCCAGGTCGTAGAGCGTGAGGTCGACGGTGCTGCCCCGGCTGTGGCCCGACCTGGTGGCCACATATCCCTTCTCGAACATCTGGGCCCTGTCGATTCGGGGATAGTGCCGACGCTTGGTCCGGCCGTCCTCCGGCTGCCGCGACCAGCGCAGAAAGCAGTCGACCGCGTGCTGCGGGCGGTAGCCGTCCCAGAGCAGCAGCCCGAACCCCCGTGACGCGGCCTTCTCTTGCGCCTTCTTCAGGGCCGCGCAGAGAGCCGTCGTGCCGACGACTCGATTGACGAGGTAGCCGTCCACCGGTTTGCCGGTGAAGTTGTCCCAGGTGGCGTACTTGGCGTCCCAGCGTATTCCGGGCGCCACGTCGTCCACGAAGAGGAAGTCGCCCCTCATCGACTCCATCGGCTTCATCGGAGCTTCCCCGTCAGGGCGAGGGAGATCGCCCGGTCGATGACCTCGGACAGCGGCAGTCCGGCGGCCGCCATCATCCTCGGATAGCGGCTGTAGGAAGTCATGCCGGGGAAGGTGTTGACCTCGTTGAGGACTATTTCTCCGTCCTCCTTGAGGAACATGTCCACCCGCGCGAGCCCGCCGCAACCCAGGGCGCGGTACACGGCCTTGGCCGCTTCCTGGACGCGCAGACGTGACGCCTGCGGAATGTCGGCGGGCACGATCGCCGTGGAGTTGTCGGAACCGGTCTCCGGCGTCTCTTCCTGGTGGATCCTGAAGAACCCGTGCGAGAGCGCGATCCGGTCCACCTCGCCCGCCACGAGCTGCGACCCGGCGCCGAGGAGGGCGCAGCCGATCTCGCTGCCGACGACGGCCTCTTCGATCAGCACCTTCGCGTCGTACTGCCGTGCCGCTTCCAGCGCGCCCGGAAGTTCCTCGGCCCCCGACACCTTGGTGACGCCGAAGGACGACCCCGATCGGGCCGGCTTCACGAAGACCGGATAGGTGAGTCCGGCGGGATCGATGCTCTCGCCGTCCGTGACGGTCCGGAATTCGGGCGTGGCGATTCCCGCGCTTCGGGCGACGAGGTAGGCGAGGGATTTGTCCATGCAGAGGGCGGAGCTCTGGACGTCGCAGCCGACGTAGGGGATGCCGGAGAGTTCCAGCAGGCCCTGCATCGCACCGTCCTCGCCGAGGCTGCCGTGCAGGACGGGCAGGACGACATCCAGCCGGATCGTGTCGTAGCGGCCCTGATCCAGTGTGAGCAGCCCGTGCACGTCGCTGTCCGGAGACAGCACGACGGGGCGGCATTCGGCGTTCTCCCATTCCGCGTCGGGCCCGTCGCAGAGCCTCCAGGCGCCGCTCTTGGTGATCCCGATGTAGAAGGGTTCGTATTTCTCGGGATCGAGGTGGCGGGCCACCTCACGGGCGGACTTGAGGGAGACGGGGTGCTCCTCGGAACGGCCCCCGAAGACGACGCCGACCTTCAGCCTAGCCATGCTGGATCCTGCTTTCGAATGTCAGACAGTTGGTGAGGGAGTTCGCCACGGCGTCGCGCAGGGCACGGTCCGTGTAATACGCGGTGTGCGGGCTGATGACGGCGTTCGGGAGTTCCTGCAGCCGCAACAGGGCTTTGCTTTCCAGGGGTTTGTCCCGGCAGTCGGCGTAGAAGATGCCTTCCTCGCCCTCGACGACATCCAGCGCCGCGCCGCTCAGCCTGCCGTTCTCCAGTTCCTGAACGAGGGCGTCCGTGTCGATGAGCGCACCCCGTCCGGTGTTGACGATCAGCGCGTCGTCCTTCATCTGCGCCAGGCGCTGCCGATTCAGCAGATGGTGGGTGGCGGCGGTGAGCGGGGCATGCAGCGTGACCAGGTCGCTGCGCCGCAGCAATTCATTGAGCGGTACGTACTCGACACCGGAACGGGGGCGGTTGTCATGAGCGAGAATGCGGCAGCCGAAACCACGCAACCGGTCGATGACGGCGGTTCCGATGCGGCCCGTTCCGATCACTCCGACGGTCAGATCGCGCAGCTCTCTTCCGCGGACATCGCTCAGTCGGTAGTCGTGCAGGTCGGTACGGCGGACGAGGGACTTCGCGTCCCGCAGCGCCATCAGCATGAGCATCAGCGTGTAGTCGGCCACGCTGTCCGGTGAGTAGGAGACGTTCTCGACGACGATGCCGATACCGGCCGCGTATTCCACGTCGATGTGGTTGCAGCCGATACTCCGGGTGGATATGTATCTCACGCCGAAGCGGTCGAGCGCGCGCAATGCGGCCTGCGTGACCGGAGTTTTGTGGCCGACGCTGATGCACCGGCTGCCGGAGGCCAGTTCGGCATTGGCTTCGGACACCGGCGCGGTGATGATGGCCGGCTGCACACCGAGACCGGGTGCCAACTCGCCAAACAGAACAGCTTCGTCCGGGCCGCACCCGTAGACGGTGATGCGGGTCGTTTCGCTGTGGGTCATGCCGTCAGTCAAGACGGGCCGCTGTTGCCGGAACGTATGGGGTTTTCGATATGCCCGCGATACGTCCAACTCCTTTGACTGGAGGCATGACTTGTACAACACCGTGCCTGACCTCCGGGGAGTCGGAGTGATCCCGCTGAGCCTCGGCGAGATCGCCGAAATCGTCGGTGGAAAAGCCGAGGGCGACAGTTCCTTGACCGTGACCGCGCCGGCCGTGCTCGACAGTCGGCGAGCAGAGCCGGGCGGCCTCTTCGTCGCCTTCGACGGCGAGCGTGCCGACGGCCACGACTTCGCCGAACAGGCCGGGCAGGCCGGTGCGGTGGCCGTGCTCGGCTCCCGGCCGACGCCGCTGCCCACCGTCGTCGTCGAGGACGCCCGCAGCGCGTTGCAGCTGCTCGCCGCCGCGGTCGTGGCCCGGCTGCGCGACCGGCTGACCGTCGTCGCGGTGACCGGCTCACAGGGCAAGACCGGCACCAAGGACCTGCTGGCGGCCGTGTTCTCGGCCGCGGGACCGACGGTCGCCACGGTCGGCTCGCTCAACAACGAGCTGGGTGTGCCGCTCACCATGCTGCGCGCCGGCCCTGCCACCCACTTCCTCGTCCTGGAGATGGGAGCCCGCCATCTCGGCGACATCGCCGCGCTCACCGCCCTGGCCGCGCCCGACATCGCCGTCGTCCTCAACGTCGGCGTGGCCCATATCGGGGAGTTCGGGTCACGCGCCGCCATCGCCAGGACCAAGGGCGAACTGGTGCAGGGGCTCGCGCCCGGCGGGACCGCCGTCCTCAACGCCGACGATCCCCGGGTCATCGCGATGCGTGCGCTCACCGACGCTCCGGTACTGACCTTCGGCCGGGCGGCCCACGCCGACGTACAAGCACACGACCTGGCGCTCGACCGGCTCGGCCGGCCGTCGTTCACGCTGCGCACCGGTGGCGCCTCGGCTCGGGTCACGCTGCCGCTCGTAGGCGCCCACCAGGCACTCAACGCGTCGGCCGCCGCGGCGGCGGCACATGCCGCCGGAGTTCCCCTCGACCTGGTCACGACGGCCCTGGCCACCGCCTCGCTGTCACCCCGGCGGCTGGAACCGCGCGACCTCGCCTGCGGGGCGATGCTGCTGGACGACTCCTACAACGCCAACCCCGACTCGACCCGAGCGGCCCTGGACGCCCTGGCGGCCGTCGAGGGCGGGCGCCGGATCGCCGTGCTCGGCGCCATGCTCGAACTCGGTGACGACAGCGAGGCCGAGCACCGTGCCGTCGGGGCGTACGCCGCCGCGCGGGCCGACGTGGTGGCCGTCGTCGGCGAGGCCGCCCGGCCGATCGCCGTCGGCGCGGGAGAGCGGGCGGTGGTCCTCGCCGGCAACGACGCGGCCGTCGTCTGGCTGCGCGAGCGCGTCACCACGGGCGATGTGGTCCTGGTCAAGGCGTCGCGCGGGGCTCGCCTCGACGAAGTCGCCGCCGGGCTCTAGTTCAGCGTCCGCGTCGCCTCATGTAGAGGTCGAAGGCCCGGTACACCATCGGCCGCAGCGGCAGGTCCCACTCGCCGACGTACCGCACCGCCCGGCCCCCGGTGCCGACCTTGAACCGGACCAGGCCGACGTGCGGGTCGTCGGCGTCGAGGGTCGGGGTGATGCCGCGCAGGTCGTAGACGTCGCAGCCGGCCGCGAGCGCGTCGCGGATCATCGCCCACTGGCAGGCGTTCGAGCCGCGCACCTCGCGCTTGTCGGTGGCGGAGGCGCCGTACGCGTACACCGCGTGGGCTCCGACGCGGACCAGGACGGTGGCGGCGACCAGGTCGCCCTGGTGGTGGGCCAGGTAGAGCTTGATCCGCTCGGGGGCCTCGGCGCTCAACGCCGCGAACATGGTCTCGAAGTAGCGCAGCGGCCGGGGCGTGAAGCGGTCGCGCTCGGCGGTGTGGACGTAGAGGTCGTGGAACGCCTTGAGGTCTGCCGCGCTCCCGTCGCCGACCGTGACCTCGACGCCCTCCCCGGCCGCCTTCTTGATGTTGCGGCGCCACTGCTGGCTCATGCCCCTGAGCAGCTCGTCCTCGGTCCTTCCCGCCAACGGGACCTGGTACTTGAACTGCGGATGCCCGACCCCGAATCCGTCCTGCGGGTTCTGCGGCAGCCACCCCGCGTCCTTGAGTGCGCCGCTCACGCGGGCGCCGCCCGGATCGCCTCCCTGTCCTGGCAGGTCGGTCAGCCGCCGGATGCCCGGGTCGGCGATGCCCTCCTTGACCTGGGCGGCGCTCCAGGCATCGGTGACCACGGGAGGGCCGAGCCGGATCGCGAACGCGCCGTGCTCCTTGAGATACGCCGCCAGCGGATCGAGCCACGCACCGATGTCGCCGCTCCAGTCGATGACCGGGCCCTCGGGCAGATACGCCAGCGTGAAGCGGTCGAGGCGCGGCACCGGTCGGTGCAGGACGAGCCCGGCACCGACCATGCGGCGGCCTTCGAACCAGCCGAGGGACTCGCTGCGCCACTCGGTCTTGACGCGGCCCCACGCCGGGGTCTGCAGAAAGCTGACCGACCGCTGGGACCGTACGAACGCCAAGTGATCGGCGGCGCCGATCGGCCGGACGACCGGGTTTCCGGTTGCTGCTGCTCGTACTGGTGCGCTGGAGGACATGCGACCAGCCAAGGTGGCGGGGTGTTGCTCGCGCGTATGCAGTTCTCGATACGCGGACGATATGCGCGCCCTCGTAGCCTCGACGTATGTGTGTCTCCATGCTCATCGCCACCGCTCCGAGGGCCGGCAGACGTCCCCAGGCAGCGCGGTGGAGGTGGTGACCGTGGGCAGGCCGCCGGGGTTGAGCGTCCGCCTCAAGCTCACCCTCAGCTACGCGGGATTCCTCCTGCTGGCGGGTGCCCTGCTGCTCGTCGCCGTAGGAGTCTTCCTGCTGCGACAGGGGTGGTTGGAGACCAATGAGGCGGGTGCGGTGAGGGTGACTCCCGGCACCCTCTTCGTGCGCGGGTTCGCCCCGACGGCGGGCGCGATGGTGGTCTTCCTGCTGGTGTTCGGCTTGTTGGGAGGATGGATCCTCGCCGGACGCATGCTCGCTCCCCTGGACCGGATCACCCACGCCACCCGCACGGCCGCCGCCGGATCGCTGTCCCACCGGATCCGGATGCCGGGCCGCAGGGACGAGTTCCGCGAACTCGCCGACGCCTTCGACATGATGCTCGCGCAGCTGGAGGCGCACGTCGCGGAACAGCGGAGGTTCGCCGCCAACGCCTCGCACGAGCTGCGTACCCCGCTGGCGATCTCGAAGACACTCATCGACGTCGCCCGCGCCGATCCGCACCACGACACCGGCGAGCTCGTCGAGCGCCTCCACACCGTCAACACCCGGGCCATCGACCTCACCGAGGCGCTGCTTCTGCTCAGCCGGGCCAACCAGCGGTCCTTCACCCGAGAACAGGTCGACCTGTCCCTGGCCGCGGAGGAAGCGGCCGAGACACTGCACCCGCTCGCGGAGAAGCACGGCGTCACGCTCGAGACCAGCGGGGACATCGCCCCCACGAGCGGTTCCCCCGCCCTCCTGCTGCAACTCGCCATCAACCTCGTGCACAACGCGATCGTCCACAACCTGCCCGAACGGGGCACCGTCCGGGTCCGTACGAGCAACCGCCCCCACTCCGCGGTGCTCACCGTCGAGAACACCGGCGAGCAGCTCACGCCCCGCCGTGTCGCGACCTTGACCGAGCCCTTCCAGCGGGGCACCGAGCGCATCCACACCGACCAGGCGGGCGTCGGCCTGGGCCTGGCCATCGTCAAGACCATCACCGAGGCTCACGACGGATCCCTGACGCTGACCCCGCGCCCGGGCGGCGGGCTGTGCATCACCGTGGAGCTGCCGGCGGCGTCGGGAGGGTGACGCCTGAGCCGCGGATGTCCGGGCCGCTTCCTGATCGGTCTCGCGGCGCTCAGCCTGCAGTCCGGCGCAGCGCCTGACTCAACCCAGTCGCACCGGAAGTGCGGCCAGCCCGCGCAACAGGGTGCTCGTGCGCCAGGTGAGTTCCGCCGGCTCGGTCGCCAGTGCGAGCGCGGGACGGTGGTGCAGGAGCAGACGTACGGCGACCGAGGCCTCCAGCCGGGCCAGCGGGGCGCCGAGGCAGTGGTGCAGGCCGTGGCCGAAGCCGAGATGGCCTTGGGGGCGGCGGGTGATGTCGAAGCGGTCGGGGTCGGGGAAGTAAAGGGGGTCGCGGGAGGCCGCGGCGAGTGAGACGAGGACGGCGTCGCCGGCGGCGATCGAAGTTCCCGCGAGATCCAGAGGTTCGGCGGCGAACCGGAACGCGGTGGTGTGCACCGGCGCGTCGTGGCGCAGCGTCTCCTCGACGGCGGCCTCGGTCAAGTCCGGTGTGTCGCGCAGGAGTTGGTGCTGCTCGGGGTGGGTGAGCAGGTTGTGGAGGGTGGCCGAGATCAGGTTGACCGTGGTCTCGTGTCCGGCGACGAGGAGCAGGAAGGCCATGCCGAGAAGTTCGTCGCTGTCGGGTGCGTCGGGGCCGTGGGCGAGATCGCCGAGCAGGGTTCCCTCGCGGCCGGTGAGCTCGGTCAGGCAGCCGGTCAACGCGGTCGCCGCCGCGGCCGCCGCTTCCTGCGAGGTGGGCATCACCAACTCGTTCGACCAGGCGTGGAAGGCGGTGCGGTCCTCGACCGGGACACCCAGCAGGTCGCAGATGACGGTGACCGGCAACGGCAGCGCGTACCGGGCGACCAGATCCGCCGTGCCCCGTCGCGGGAGTACGGCGATCAGCTCCTCGGCGATCTCCTCGACCCGCGGCCGCAGTCCGGCGACGCGCTGCGGGGTGAAGTGTCCGGCGACCAGTTTGCGGAGCCGGGTGTGCTGGGGCGGGTCGCTCTGCAGCATGTTCCGCCCGAGGGCATGGCCGCCGTCGCTCCGCCAGGACGCGGAGTGCCGGATGTCGTTGCGCAGCCGCGGATCGGTGAGCGCGGCGCGGGCGACCTCCCGGCTCACGACCAGCCAAGCCTCACCGCTGCCGGGTATGTGGACGCGGCGCACGGGGTGTGTGAGTTGCTCCTGCGGGCCTCTCAGCCCTGCCACGCCGCTCCCACCGTCGCCGCGGCCCTGGTCGCCTGCGCGTGGCCCGCGAGCGCCGCGGCCACGCGGTGGGCGTCGGAGGTCAGATCGCGGCCCATGGCCCGGCGGGATGCGGCGTCCGGGGTCAACAGGCTGACGGTGGCGCCCTCGGCGGTGAGGTCCATGGCCTGTCGCGAGGCGCTGGGGTGCGGTCCCACGGCCTTGTCGACCGGGGCGACGGCCAGTACGCGGTCGTAGCCGCGGGCCAGGTGGAGGTTGGCGGTGGAGCGGGTGCCGCCGTCCATCCAGTGCTGTCCGGCGGCGGCGACGGGTGCGAGGACCAGCGGGACCGCGCAGCTGGCGGCGACCGCGTCGACCATCGTGAGGCCGGAGTCGGAACCATGGACGGCCACGACGCCCGTACGGGCGTTGACCGCGGCCAGCCGCAGATCACGGGCGGGCCAGTCCTCCGCCCCGCGCAGCACCTGTCGTACGAGAGTGCGCGCGTCGGCACCGGAGCGTGCCCCCAGCGCGGCGCGCCCCAGGCGCCGTATCGACCGCTCGGGGTCAAGGGAGCCGAGCGCGGCCCACAGGAAGCGGAGAGTCTGTGCCGTCGTGACGTCCAGCAACAGCCGGTCGGTACCGGTGAGTTGGCGTTCGTACAGTTCGCGAGGTGGCTCGCCGTGCGCGAGCCGGGTGCCGAAGACGGCCCCGGCGGAGGTGCCGATGACGACGTCGGCACGGGCGAGGTCGACGCCGGCGTCGGCGAGCCCGGCCAGCACCCCCGTCAGCCACGCACCGCCGACCGGACCTCCGCCGCCGAGCACCAGTGCCGACTCGCCCATGCCATGCCCCCCCATCGGAAATGGGGAGTGCTCCCCATTTCGTGATCCGACGATAGCATGCGGACCGGGGAGCACTCCCCACTTGGGGCTGGAGGACGGCGATGAGCGCACTGCGACGCGACGCGCGGCGCAACCGGGAGCTGCTGGTGGAAGCGGCTCACGAGGTCTTCGCCGAGCAGGGCCTCCAGGCGCCGCTGGACGTCATCGCCCGCCGGGCGGGCGTGGGCAACGCGACCCTCTACCGGCATTTCCCCACCCGAGCGGCCCTCATCGACGCCGTCTTCCAGGACCAGCTGACCGACACCATGACCGCCGGAGCGCAGGCCCGGAGCGCGCCGGACGCCTGGACGGGACTGACCGCGTACCTGGAGGCGGTCTTCACGACCTTGGCCACCGACCGCGGCACCAACGACCTCATGACCATCCGCCTCGACGGCGTCGACACGCTTCTGGAGGCGCACGCCCACAACCACGAGACGGTGGAACTCCTGCTGCGGCGAGGCCAGGAGGAGGGCACGGTGCGCGACGACGTCACCGTCGAGGACGTCCTGTTCGCGCTGGCTGCCCTGGGCCGCGCGATCCCGTCCCTGACCGGCACGGCCACCCCCGACGCCTGGCGCCGCCCCCTTTGCCTGTTCCTCGCCGGCCTGCACACCGCGCGGACGGTCCAGCCCCTGCCCGGACAAGCCCTGTCCTCCGCCCAACTGGCCGACGTGCTCCAGGACTTGGGGCCGCATCGCATGGCGTGAAGACGTGGAGAGGGGAGGCCGAGCCCTCGCGTTCCGGCCGGCCCGCTCCCTACCCTGGTCCCTGTGACTGCCTTGGGGGACGGTGTCGATGCGCTGGCACGCGAGAGCGGGTTCAGTGGGGTCGTGGCGGTGGATCGAGGCGGCGTGCGGGTTCTCGCCAAGGCGTACGGTCTCGCCGACCGCCGCCACTGCGTTGCCAACACGCTGGAGACCAGATTCGGGATCGCCAGCGGAACCAAGGGGCTGACCGCACTGACGGTGGTCGGCCTCATCGAGCACGGTGCGCTGAGTCTGTCCACGACCGCCCGTTCCGTACTCGGCCGGGACCTGCCGCTGATCGACGAGCGGGTCACCGTGGAACATCTCCTCGGTCACCGCTCCGGCATCGGCGACTACGTCGACGAGGACGCAGGACATGCGATCACTGACTACCAACTGAAGGTCCCCGTTAACGAGTTGTCGACCACCGAGGCGTATCTGGCGGTGCTGCACGGCTATCCGGCCAAGTTCCCGCCCGGCGAGCGGTTCTCGTACTGCAACTCCGGCTATGTGGTGCTCGCGCTGATCGCCGAACGCGTGGCGGGCCGGCCGTTTCACGAACTGGTGCGTGACCGGGTCTGCACACCCGCGGACATGCGGGGCACCGAGTTCCTGCGCTCCGACGAACTGCCGCCGGGCACGGCCACCGGCTATCTCCCCATCGAGGGGGTGAGTCGGACCAACGTGTTCCATCTGCCGGTGTGCGGCAGTGGTGACGGCGGGATCTACTCCACCGCCGCTGACATCAGTGCACTGTGGCGTGCCCTGTTCGCGGGGAAGATCGTGTCGCGTGACTGGGTCGCCAAGATGACGCGCCCGCACAGTGACGTGCCCTCGGAAGGCAGACGGTACGGCCTGGGCTTCTGGCTGCACGCCACACACGACACGGTGATGCTGACGGGATACGACGCCGGAGTCTCGTTCCGCAGCGTGCACGATCCCCGGGCCGGCCTGACCCACACAGTGCTCTCCAACACCTCGGACGGCGCCTGGAAGATCACCCGTCACTTGGACCACAAGCTCGTCCCCGAACCCGAGTAGCACCCGATTCAAGGGTGTTTTATCGGCGGACCGCCGAGATCAGTCCGCCGGGCCGCTCCTCGCGCTGCGGCGGAGTGCTGAACGGCCGGCCGTACGCGGCGGCGCGCTCGCGCAGGGTGTGACCGGCGGCGTCCCAACCGTGTCCGGCCAGCCAGCCCACCGGGTCGTCGGGCATCTCCGAGACCCACATGGACGCCGCCGACCCCGGCGCCGCATCCGCGGCGAAACGCTCGATCACACCGCGCGAGCCCAACGTCAGCCCCATCCAACTGCCCACGGCGGACAGCGCGCTGATCCGGTCCAGCAGCAGCTCCACCGCATCTTCGGGCAGATAGATCAGCAGCCCTTCGGCGATCCACACGGTCGGCGCCGCCGGATCGTGCCCCGCGGCGGCCAGCGCACCGGGCCAGTCCTCCCGTAGATCCACGGGGACCGTGATCCGCTCGCAGCGAGCGACGGCCCGCTCCTGACGCAGCACGGAAGCCTTGAAGTCCAATGGCGCGGACGTGTCGACCTCGAACAGCCGAGTGCCCTCGGGCCAGTCCATCCGAAAGGCCCGACTGTCCATCCCGGCACCCAGCAGCACCACCTGCCGCACCCCGGACTCCGACGCCTGCCGCAACAGGTCGTCGAGGAACTTCGTCCTGATGACGATCGAGAACGCCACGGCCAGCCGTCGCCGCCGTGCCGCCTCGTCATCGGGCGGCGACGAGGAAGGCCACAGTCCGCCCGCGGCGGCGAAGGCCTGCGCCAGCGGATCACGGAACAAGGCGTCCCGCCGCTCACTCTCCAAGGCCCGCACCCGGGCAACCCCGACGGCCGTCGCCCACACCCCTGACGGCTGCACCCACTCCTGCTTCTCGGCCACCGAGCCAGCCTAGATGAGGTTCCGCGCGTTCAGGCGAGCCCGTTCTCGCCATGGCTGGAACGACGGGCTCTCCACCACGCAACTCCTGTGTTGAACTGTGCGGCATCACAGTCCGTACGCGACGACGGGGTGAACGCGATGCCGCTTGAGGGCGAGTACGAGCCGAGTCCGGCGCAGTGGGTGCGTGAACAGGTCGAGCTGTACGAGAGTTCGGGCGGCACTCAGGGCACGACGCTCTGGGACACGGGCCTGCCCGTCGTCATCGTCACGATGCGCGGCGCGAAGAGCGGCAAGATCCGCAAGATCCCGCTGATGCGCGTGGAGCACGAGGGCCGTTATGCGGCGGTCGCCTCGAAGGGCGGCTTCCCGCGTCATCCGGTCTGGTACTCCAACCTCACGTCGGACCCGCGTGTGGAGCTCCAGGACGGGCCCGTACGCCGGAACATGACGGCCCGTGAGGTGAGCGGCGACGAGAAGGCCGAGTGGTGGAAGCGCGCGGTCGCCGCGTATCCGCCTTACGCCGAGTACCAGGAGAAGACCGACCGCGAGATCCCCGTCTTTGTCCTGGAACCCGTATCCGCGGCGTAGGCGGCAAGAGACCCCGCCGCGCACCAACCCCCTCCGAAGGTGTCCCTCGTGTCCACATAGCCGACTACGACCCGAGCTGGCCCCAGCAGGCCGCTGCCGCCATCGACGCCCTTCGGGCAGCGCTACCAGGGCTGTTCGTGGAGATCGAGCACATCGGCTCGACCGCCGTCCCGGGGCTGGCCGCCAAGCCCGTCATCGACCTGATGGCCGCCGTCCACGACCTCGCGCACGCAGCACCTCATGAGGGGACGCTCGCGGACCTCGGCTTTCGACCGCACGACAACGGGATGACCGACCGGCTGCTGTACGTCCGTGCAGTGGACGGCGTCCGCAGCCACATCCTGCACGTGGTGACCCTGGAGAGCTGGCCCACCCGGAACCAGCGGCTCTTCCGGGACTACCTGCGCGCCCATCCCGCCGACGCCCTCCGATACGCGCAGCTCAAACGGTCGATCGTCGCCGCCGGAACGGGACCAGGTGAGTATGCGCGAGCCAAGACGGCGCTGGTGCAGGAACTCACCGACCGCGCTCGCTCACAGCTCGGCCTCCCACCGGTCCCCGTGTGGGAGAAACCGTGAGGCGATGCCGATCTGACGCCGGACTGCTGCTGACGCCTGGCGAGCCGAAAACTCGGTTGATCTGAATCGTGGCCCATGAAGACTGGCTGTCGTGCCAGTTGATCTGGTCCGCTTGCGGCGTTTTTCGGCCGGGCCAGGGGGAGGATGCGCGGGAATGACCATGCACGTTGACCAAGTGGACGTGACCACTGACATCGTGGCGACCTTGATCGAAGACCAGTTCCCTCAGTGGAGCGGCAAGGTCATCCGCCTCCTGTCGACGACCGGGACCGTCAACGCCATCTTCCGCATCGGGGACGACCTCTGCGCGCGCTTCCCCCTGCGTCTGATCGATGCCGCCGAGGCGCTCGCGGTTCTGGAACAGGAAGCCCGGGCGAGCGCGGAGCTGGCACAGGTGTCGCCGTTCCCCGTTCCGGAACCCCTCGCCCTCGGCAAGCCGGGCGCGGGTTACCCCATGCCGTGGTCGGTCCAGACATGGCTGTCGGGAACGGTCGCCTCCGACGCCGACCCGAGTGGATCGGACGCTTTCGCCGAGGACCTCGCCACCTTCATCGCGGCCCTGCGGAACGCCGAGACGAAAGGGCGGCGCTTCAACGGCGAAGGGCGCGGCGGCGTTCTCGCGCATCACGACGACTGGATGGCGAAGTGCTTCGCGGAGAGCGAGGCACTGCTCGACGTGCCCCGGCTGCGTCGGATGTGGGGGCGCTTTCGGGAGTTGCCACGCACGAGCGCCGACGTGATGAGCCGTGGCGACCTGATTCCGGGCAATGTACTCGTCGCCGGGAACCGGCTGACCGGCGTACTGGACACCGGCGGCTTCGGCCCGGCCGACCCCGCGCTGGACCTGGTCAGTGCCTGGCACCTGTTCCAGCCGGGCCCGCGGGACGTACTCCGGCAGACACTGGCCTGCGACGACGTGGAGTGGGAGCGCGGCAAGGCATGGGCGTTCCAACAGGCGATGGGCCTGGTCTGGTACTACGCCGAGAGCAATCCGCCGATGAGCAGCCTGGGGCGCAGGACGCTCGACCGGATCCTGGAGTCGTGACACCGATCGCTGTCCGATGCGCGATCCGGTGTCCCAATTGCGGACTTGGCGCGCCGGTCGGCCGTCGTGGGTGTCACAGTGGACACGGGGTCGATGCCAGGCCCTGGGCAGCGGGGGGTTCTGGACACACTGATGCACGGAGGGGCAGCGATGATCGCGCGCGTGGCCGTATGGGAACCGATGCCGACCGACGACCGTGACTGGGTACTGGAGGCCGCCGCCGGTGTTCCCGGCGTGCACGGTAGCTATCACCTCATCGGTCCCGTCACCGGAAACGGACTGAGCATCGCCTTCTTCGAGGACGAGGCCGCCGCCAGAGCCGCGCGAGCGGCGATCGAGAAGCGTGCGGAAGAGATCGGCTGGAACGACGTTCCGCATCCGGCGCCCGCGTCCGCGACCATGTACGAGGTCATCCGCCACGCCTGACGGCAACCCGGCCTGCCTCGCCCCAGTCCTCCACCCGTGGCGCCCCGTCGGGCAGCCTCAGGGATAGAGCCCGGCCCGGAAGATGAACGACACGAGTTGTGCCCGATCGCGTGCGCCGACCTTCGTCATGGCCCGTACCGCATGCGTCTTCACGGTGAACGGCGACACGGACATCTGGGCCGCGATCTCGTCGTTGCCGAGACCGCTCGCGACGAGAAGGACCACGTCCCGCTCCCGCGGTGTGAGAGCGTCGAAGCGCCGCAGCAGTTCCTTGTCGATCACCGGGGGCGGGTTGTCGGTCATGTGGCCTATGAGCGCGGCCGTCGCGGCGGCGGACAGCGCACCGCCACCGCCGACGACCTCGGTGATGCCGGCGACGAGTTCGGCGGGGCTCACGGTCTTGCTCAGGAACCCGTTGGCGCCCGCGCGCAGCGCGGCGAGAACGATGTCGTCCTGGTCGAACGTGGTCAGCACGATCACCCGCAGCTCTTCGGGCGGATGCTCCTTGCGGATCCGGCGAGTGGCCTCGACACCGTCGATGCCGGGCATCCGGATGTCCATCAGGACCAGGTCGACAGGGTGGTCCCGGAGGTAGGGGGCGACCTGGAGCCCGTCGGAGAGGTCACCCACGACCACGAGGCCGGGGTCGAGCCGGAGCATCGCCCGGATCCCGGCCCTGATCTCGTCCTGGTCGTCGACGATCAGAATCCGCGTCGTCATACGGCGGCTCCCAGGGGGCTGAACTCCGCGTGGACCCGGAACAGCCCGTCGTCACTGGCGATCGTCAGCCGCCCGCTGGAGGACTCGACGCGTTCGCGCATCCCCACCAGTCCCAGCCCGCCACCTGCACCGGAACCGTGCGGCGCCGCGCTGACGCGGTTCTCGACGGTGACGCAGATCCTGCCGTCGCGCTCGCTTACGGTCACCGTGGCCGACCCCTCGCCATGCCGGTAGGCATTCGTGAGCGCTTCCTGCACGACCCGGTAGACCGTCACGCCGACACTGGGCTCCACGAAACCGGCGGGGAGGACGAGGGAGGACCGGACGTCGAGGCCGATGCTCCGGAACGAGGCGACCAGGCCTTCCAGGCCGCTGAGCGCCGGGGTCGGCCGGAGCGCCTCGTCCGGCGAGACGTCGTCGCCGATGCGAAGGAGCGCGAGGATCCGCTGCGTCTCCACGACCACCGTGCGGGCGCTCGACCTGGCCGATACGAGGGCCTGCCGGGCCGGCTCGGCGTCCTCCGGCAGCCCGATCTCCGCGGCACCGAGATGCATGCTCAGCATCGCGACCTGGTGACCGATGACGTCGTGGAGGTCCCGGGCGATACGCAGCCGCTCCTCGGTCACCCGCCGGGTGGCTTCGATCTCGCGGGTGGCGATGGCACTCTCGGCCCGCTCCTCCAGCGTCCGCCAGTGCGCTCGGTGGATGCGCAACGCGGCCCCTGTCGCACCTCCGGCCACGGCCGAGAAGAGGGCGGCGGCCCCCACGACCGCGCCGCCCCGGAATCCTCCCACCGTCATGAACGCCCCGAGGAAGAACGCCGCAACGACGGCGGTCCCGGCCAGCGGCTGCTTTCCCCTGAGAGTGATCGAGAACAGTACGAGCACGGCCATCATCCACACCGACAGCGGATCGTGGCCCACCGCCGTGACGGCGAAGGACGCCGCGCTCACCACGACCAGTCCTGCCCACGGGCGCCACCACGACAGGGCGACCCCGCCACCGGCGAGGAGCACGGAGAGGGCCGTCGGCCAGTCCGATCCTCGGAGGATCACCGCCACGATCTGGCCGGTGAACACCAGCGCGGCCACCGCATAGGCCACGAGGTGCAGCGCCTCGGGCCGTCGCACCCACAGGGGTGCCACGGGACCGTCGTGACTGTTCTGCGCCTTGCCCATGGCCTGATTCTCGTGCACATGTGCCGCGGCCATGTACTTCGAACGATGTAGACGGCGAGCCCGATCCCGGCGAAGGGGGGCGCGTGAAGCCCTTCCGGCCGACGTCGATGACAGACCTACTTCGTTCGAAGTACGCACCCGCACCCGAAGCCTCTGAGACTCCTCATCGAGACGACCGTCTCACACCACCACGATCACCAACGGGACACCCGATGACTCAGACCACCGTGCCTTCGCATAGGACCACGACCATGACCGCGACGACGTCCTCCGGACTCCGATCGCTCCATCTGATCCGAGTCGCCTTCTCCCTGATCTGGGTGGCACTCGTCGTCACGACCTCCGCCTCCCTCGTGGCCACGGACAGTCCCACAGCGATCGCGGCCGTGCTGCTCGTCGTCTACCCCCTGTGGGATGTCATCGCCACGCTCCTCGAACGTCGCCTGGCCGGCACCGCCTCCGAGGACCGTGCCCGCACCGCCAACATGGCGCTCGGCCTCGCCGCCACCGCCGGGATGATCATCGCCGTCTTCTCCACCATCGGGACGACGCTGCTCGTGTTCGGCATCTGGGCCCTGCTTTCCGGAGCGATCCAGCTCATCGTGGCGATCCGGCGCCGACACACCGTCGGCGCCCAGTGGCCCATGGTCATCAGCGGCGGACTGTCCGTCCTCGCCGGCGTCTCCTTCGCCGCGATGTCCGCCTCGGCGACGAGCGGCCTGTCCTCCGTCGCCGGATACTCGGCCTTCGGCGCCTTCTGGTTCCTCGTCTCCGCGGTCGCCCTGACCATCCGCAGCCACCGCGCAAAGCAGTGACAGCGGCTCCCGTACTGGGCGGCGTCTTCGCCCGCAACGTCGCGGCTCCCTCACGCGCCGGAGCCCCTGGCGAGGTCGTCCACCGTTGTGGTCTGCCGAGGCGCGCCGGGACGTCTCCGCCACCAGCCGCCGCGCCGTGCCCATGAAGGAGATCGGCTCCTGCCGATCGGGCGGGCCTTGTCCCACCGTTCGGCGGCGGAGATCATGACCGCGTGCGACGCCGAGAGAATCTCCACGACCTGCTGACACGCGCCGACCTCAGGGTCGTGGAGGAAACACGCCCGGGCAGCCTGTTCCCGCCGGAGGCCGCCTGGCGGATCGCGCGCGGGGTCGCGGCGCCGGACGGGACGGCCCGCGAAGCGCTGGACGCCGCGTGGTGGCGCCGCCTTCGCGATGCCGGCGGCGAGTTCCTCGTCGCCGTGCTCGGCTACCGGATCGGCGGCAACGACTCCTGCTGGACCCGGGTCCGGCACACCGGGAGCGGCGTGCCGGGCTTGACCGGCGACCCCGGGTTCGTGGCGCTGTCCCTCGACGGGCAGGTGCTGCTGGCGCAGCTGCCCGTCGCGGACGGCACTCGGGTGACGGCCCTCGACCGACTGCCGGAGCGGTTGGAGGAGGCGGCCGAGGTCGTCGGGAGCGAGACGGAGGCCGAGCGCGCCGAGGTGTGGGCGGCGGTACCTGGCCGGCCCGCGTGGCCCCTGCACTGGGCCGAGGGGCTCGGGTCCAATCCGGCAGCCACGGACGCACAGTTGATCCGGCTGCTGGACGTGGAAGCGGGCTTCCTGCACGGCTGCGACCGGCCCGCCGTCCTCGACGCCGCCGTGGCACACCCGGACCCGCAGGTGCGATCGAGGCCCGCCGACACGTTCCGGCCCAAGCTCACATCGGATCAGTGGGTACGACTGGTGCGCGCCGAACCGTCACCGGAGCGACGCGTGTTCTGGGCGCAGCGCGCCCGCGTCTGGGGCGCCGGACTCCCCGACGACGTGTACGACGACCTCCTCGCCGGCCCGTCCCGAGCAGCGGCCGCCGAACTTCCGGACCTCCCCGCACAGCACCTTCCTGATCTCGCGACCGACACGCATGCCCGGGTCCGGAAGGCGGCGTGTACCCGGTGGAAGGAACTCGCCGAGCCTCTGCGTGAGCGGCTGCTGACTGACACTGACCAAGCGGTACGCACGGCTGCACTGCTCGCCCACCACACCGCCGTACCGATGCCCCGCGAAATTCTCGCCGCCCTGCCCGACCCACAGCAGGCCCTCGAACGGTGCCGCCTCGAGCCCGAGTTGGAGGCGGAACTGATCCGGGACGGGGACCCGGAGGTGCGTCTGGCGTTGGCCGCCAACCCCGCCCTGAGCGCGTACGGCGTCGCCGCACTGGCGCGGGATCCGCAGGCCGACATCCGCTCCACGGTGGCGCTGCGCCCCGACCTCACCGAGGAGCAACGCACCGCCGTGCGCCACGACTTCGACCCGACGTCGATGTCGTACACCCTTGCCTGGGTCGAGGAACTGCACGCGGACGCAGACGCGATGCGCCGTCTCGCCGCGTCGTCCCACCCGCTCATCCGCCGCAGTGTGGCCCGAGCCCGCCGCCTCCCGCCGGATGTCGTGGCGCACCTGGCGCGCGACGAGGACCGGGCGGTCCGCCTGTTCCTCGCCGAATCGTGCGAAGACGCGCCGGGCGAGCTGCTGTTGGATGTCTGGCGCTGGTGGGACGGCAGCTTCAGCCACCCCGGCCGGCCGCGAAGCCACCCCAACTTCCCGCGTACGGGCCTGCTCCACCACATCACCGACCCCAGCGGCCGGATGCGCCGCCTGGCACTGGACGACCCGGAGTCCACACCGGCCGACGTCGCACACCTGGTCCGGGATCCCGAAGCCGAGGTGCGCCGCCGCGCGGCTGAGGACCCCCGGCTGTCACCGGCCGACGCGGTACGGCTGCTCAGCGACCCGGCGGCTCACGTCCGCGACACCGTGACACGCAATCCGCGACTGCCGGCCCGCGTCCTGGCGGGACTGCTGCACGACCGCGACACAGCACACACGGCGGTCACCAACCCGGCGATCCCAGCCCCGGTCCTGGACCGCATCCTGGCCGCGGCAGCGGCGGCCGTGGCGGAGCGCCACTGACCATTGCGTGTCGCTGTCCGTCACAGATCCACCACGAACGGCGCTCGGCATATGCAAAAATGCACGGGCCGATCATCATCGTGGAGGGGCCCGTCGCCCGCCGCGCCAGGGGAGGGGGAGCCCCGCATGGCCCTGCTGTCGTCAGGCCCGAAGTGGCCCACTCTGCCTGACTACTTCCACGACTGGGCGCTGGTGGACGTGGAGACGTCCGGGCTGCGACCGGGCCGCGACCGTGTCCTCTCGCTGGCGATCCTCACGTTGGACGCACAGGGCAACCAGACAGGGGAGTTCTCGACCCTTCTCAACCCGGGCTGTGATCCAGGCCCGGTGCACGTCCACGGCCTCACTCCGGACCGTCTCGTCGGCGCGCCCACGTTCGAGGAGATCGCACCGCAGGTGGGGGCGCTGCTCAGCAGCCGCGTCCTGGTCGCCCACAACGCCCAGTTCGACTACGACTTCCTGGCCCACGAGTTCGCCCACGTCCGTTCCTGGGTCCCGGTGAGCAGGCGGCTGTGCACGCTGGCCCTCAACCGTCTGGTCGGGCCGTCGACGCCCGACCTCAAGCTGGGCACGCTCGCCGCGCACTACGGCGTGCACCAGGAGAAGGCCCACGACGCGCAGGACGACGTACGGGTGCTGTCCGGCATCCTGCGCGGCTCGCTGAGCGCCGCCGAGCAACTGGGCCTGGCCCTACCGCTCCTGGAGTGTCCGCCGCGCCAGGACTACCGGCCGTACGTGCCCAAGACGCCCTGCGCGTACCGCAATCCGGGTCGGCTCGCATCGGGTGGGCCGCTGGTGCAGGGGATGAAGGTGGCCATCACCGGGGACACCCGGGTCGCTCGTGAGGAACTCGTCGCCCGCTCGGTGGCGGCCGGGCTCAACATGATGACGTCGGTCAGCGGCCAGACCAGCGTCATCGTCAGCAACGACCCCGGTGCCGGTTCCGCCAAGCTGAAGCGTGCCGCGAACGAGGGTGTCCCCCTCGTGGACGAGCCGACCTACCTGCGCCTGCTGGAGGCGGTAGAGCCGGGCCAGGCCAAGGGCGCCGCCCGCCAGGGCTCCACCGCGCCCACCGCACCGCCTGCGCCGACACCTGCTGTTCCGACGCAGCGAAGCGCCACACCGGCAGCGTCCGTTGCCAGGGCGGATCAGCCGCTCACGGGGCGCAGGGTGCTGGTCCTGGGCGGCACCCACGACGAGGCCGTCGAGGCACGCGCGCGTGCCGTCGCCCTGGGAGCCTCCGCGGCGGTCAACCTCTCCGCCAGCGTGTCCGACGTCGTCGTGCTGCCCGGCGGGGAGGCGGACCGGCGCATGAGCCGTGTCGCCACGCTCGGCCTGCGCGTGTACGACGCCGCCTGGCTGCTCGCCCCCACGACGTCGGCGATGCCCGCGTCGGCCCGGAACGCGGCCGCAAGCCGACCGGACACGGCGGCGGTCCTGGTCCGAGGCGCCGTCCTCGATCTGACGGACACCGGCACGGCCTGGACGGTGGCCGCCGTGTGGCGCCAGCAGGCCGTGTGTGACGTGGACGTCGTCGCTTTCGCGGTCGACGCGGGCGAACAGGTGGCAGGAGACGAGGACTTCGTCTTCTACGGCGCGCCCGAACACCCCGACGGCACCGTGAGGCTCACCCCGGACGGTCCGACGGAGCAGGCCGTCACCGCCGACCTGGAGCGGCTGCCCCTGGAGGTTCACCGGGTCGTCGTCGCCGCCGCGATCGACGGTGCCGCGACCTTCGCCGACGTCGGTGCCATCGAGATCACCGCCACCTGCGGAATCGGTGCGGCCCCGACCGCCCGCGCCACCCTCGACGCGGCCACCACGGAACGCACCATGATCCTTGCCGAGCTCTACCGCCGCGGGGACGGCTGGCGGCTGCGTGCCGTGGGACAGGGCTACGACCATGGCCTCGCCGACCTCGCTCGCGGTTACGGCGTCGACGTCGCCGAATAGCCGGCAGGTCCCCCTGCAGAGCCGTCTCGCTGGAACGAACAGGTCGATCCCGGCGATGACGGAGGGCCCGCGCATGCCGCTTCCTGCGCGGCCATGACGTCATCGCCGTACTCGAAGGCCCAGGCGCCGAAGGCGTCGATCGGTGCCAGCAAGGTCCGCCCCAGCGGGGTGAGTCGGTACTCGACCCGTGATGGGGTGTCAGGGGCCGTCTGCCGGTCGACCAGGCCGTTGAACTGCAGTCGGCGCAGCGTCTCCGTGAGGACCTTGGAGCTGATGCCCCCGATCCGCTCCCGTAGTTCGACCGGGCGGCTCGGGCCGTCGCGCAGTGCCCAGAGGACCACGGCGTTCCAGGTGTTGGAGAGCAGGTCGAAGGCGAGACGGGCGCGGCAGTCGGCGAGGAAGGCGTCGGTGGTCACGTACCAAATGGTGCCCGAACGGCCTTCTAGCTTCGGTGTGAACGGTCGAAGCAGACGAGGAGAGGGACCGCGTGATGAGGATCGGCGTACTGGGCACGGGCAACATGGCCGACGCGCTCGCCACCCACTGGGTGCGGGCCGGGCACGAGGTGGTCATCGGGGGTCGGGACGCGCAGCGGGCGCAGCGGCTCGCGACGCGTATCGGAGAGGGCGCGAAGTCCGCCGGCCTGCGCGCGGCCGCCGACTCGGCAGAAGTGGTGCTGGCCGCGCTGCCCTTCGGGGCGGGAGGGGACGTGGTACGGAGCCTGCGCACGGCCCTGGACGGCAAGGTGCTGCTGGACTGCTCCAATCCGGTGGGACCGGGGTTCCGGCTGCTGACGGACGGCGGCCCTTCAGCAGCGCAGCAACTGGCCGCGGCGGCACCGGGAGCCCACGTGGTCAAGGCCTTCAACCTCTGCCACGAGGACGTGTGGCGCATGCGGCCACCGGTTTTCGACGGCCGACCGCTGGCCGTTCCGGTCTGCGGAGACGACGAGACGGCCCTCGCGCGCGTGCATGAGTTGGTACGGGACGTGGGCTGTGAAGCCGTGCCCGGCGGCGGTCTCGAACGTGCGGGACTCCTCGAAGCGACCGCCGCGCTGTTCATCGCCCTGTGGGTCGGAGAGGGAGCGGATGCCCAGGCGATCGCCCCTCCGCTGGCCTACGCGGCCGGACCGCCGAGCCGCCAGGAAGCGGAGGGCGACGACATGTAGCCGTCCCTCAGCTGCGAAGGGCAGCCGTGATTGCTGTGCCGCCGCATCGCGTGATCGAATACCGGCAGCATCGCGTGTCGGTGACGGGTCGCGTCAGACATGGAGGTGCGGAACCGAAGGGGCCGTTTTCTGTGGCTTCCCGTGACGGCGACCGTGTGGTCGCCTTGAGTCAGCAGCTCGCGCAAGCACATCGAGAACTCCGTGGCCAGATCAGCGAGATCAGGACGAGTATCGGTCACCGCCGGTTGAGCGACGACGTACTTCTCACCCATTGCCTGGCCTTTTGTGCCGCGTTGACCTCACACCACCAGGGTGAGGACGACGGGATGTTCTCCGCACTGCTACGGCAACGCCCGGATCTCGCAGCGACCGTGTCGAAGCTTGTCGAGGACCATGGGCTGATCTCCTCGATCCTGTCCCAGGTGAGCGAACTCGCTGACAGAGCCGCCGCATCGCGTGGCCCGGCTCTGGAGGCGATCGGGCGCGAACTCGACGGACTGGCGGCGATCATGGAGTCCCACTTCAGTTATGAAGAGCGGACGATCAGTGAGGCACTCGACGACGGCCTACCCGACACCGGCTGGTCCGACATGGTGTTCGGGTTCGGTGGGGCGTGAAGGGGCATGGGTTCGGCGGAGGCGGGGCGCGTGTCCGCTTGCGTGAGGGATATCTTTCGGTGTGACGTGGGGCGATTCGTCCGCTCCTGATCGGAAGGACCCGATTCTGAACACCCAGCTCGCGGAGACACTGTCCGCGGTCCTGCTCGTCCTGGTGCTGGTCTGCGCTGTCGTCCGCCCCTTCGGCTGGCCGGAGGCGGTCGTCGCCGTCCCCGCCGCCGGGCTGCTGATCGCCACGGGGGCGATCTCGTTGGACGACGCGCTGGACGAGGTACAACGGCTGGGGCCGGTGGTCGGTTTTCTGGCGGCGGTGCTGGTACTCGCTCAACTCTGCGATGACGAAGGGCTGTTCCAGGCGTGCGGGGCCTGGATGGCGCGGACCGCGGCGGGCCGGCCGCGGCGGCTGCTCGCGCTGGTGTTCATGGCCGCGTCGGCGATCACGGCGGTGCTCAGCCTGGACGCCACGGTCGTGCTGTTGACGCCCGTGGTGTTCGCCACCGCGGCCCGGCTCGGCGCCCGCCCCAGACCGCACGTCTACGCCTGCACTCACCTGTCGAACACGGCCTCCCTGCTGCTGCCGGTCTCCAATCTGACCAACTTGCTGGCGTTCACGGCGAGCGGGCTCAGCTTCACCCGGTTCGCCGCGCTGATGGTCCTGCCCTGGGTGGCCGCCATCGCCGTCGAGTACGTCGTCTTCCGGCGCTTCTTCGCCTCGGACCTGGACGCCGGAGCGCAGGCTCCCGCCGACGCGGACCCACCACGGCTGCCCATGTTCGCCCTGGTGACCGTGGCGTGCACCCTGGCCGGGTTCGTGCTGACCTCGGTGGTCGGCATCGATCCGGCGTGGGCGGCCCTGGGCGGCGCCCTGGCCCTCGCCGTCAGGGGACTGCTGCGCCGCCGCACCACGCCACGGGCGCTGCTGGACGCGACCTCGGTGCCGTTCCTCGCCTTCGTACTGGCCCTCGGTGTCGTGGTCCAGGCGGTCGTCGACAACGGGCTCGACGAGGCTCTGGGCCACCTGGTCCCCGAGGGCAGCGGGCTGCTGGAACTGCTCGCGCTGGCCGGACTGGCCGCCGTCCTCGCCAACGTCATCAACAACCTGCCCGCGGTGCTGGTGCTGCTGCCGCTGACCGCCCCGTCGGGTCCGGGCGCCGTCCTCGCCGTGCTGCTCGGGGTGAACATCGGCCCGAACCTCACCTACGCGGGGTCGCTGGCCACCTTGCTGTGGCGCCGTATCGTCCACGCCCATGAGGGCGAGGTGGAGCTGAAGGAATTCACCCGGCTCGGCGTGTACGCGGTGCCCGCGAGCCTGGGCGCCGCCGTGCTGGCACTGTGGGGCTCGCTGGCCGTCATCGGAGGAGGCTGACCCATGCCCATGTCCGTGGTCGTCTGGATCGTCGAGGGCACCTGGCCCGCCTGTGTGGACGCCGCCCGCGCCCACACCTCGGCGGATGCCGAGATCGCCCTGCTGCATGTCACACCGGCCGACGTCCCGGGTGCGGCACACGGTGCCTTCGCCGGTCTGCTCGGCCGCGGGCACCGCGAGCGCGATCCCGGCACGCGACTGGAGCGCCTCGCCGCCGCGTCCGCAGAAGACTTGCTGCGGTCCGCGGCCGACCGGCTGGAGCGCCCCTGTTCGCGTACCGAGCGCACCGGCCGCGTCGAGCGAGAGGTCGTTGCCGCGGCCGAGGGCCGCGACCTGCTGATCCTCGCCCGCGACGGCGACCGTACGCACCTCGGCCCGCACAGTCTCGGCCCCGCCAGCCGTTTCGTCGTCGACCACGCCCCCTGCCCGGTGCTCCTGGTCTGGCCCGAGGCGTCGCCGGGCCTGTCCACCATGCCGCCTCCGCCGCCGCGTCCCTGACGGCACAAGGCCCCTATGCAGAAAAATCGAGGTGCCGGAACCGGGCGGGCGTCCCTACCCTCGGGCCATGCGCGCCGAATCCTCCCTGCTGAACGTCATCGATGTGGAAGCCACCTGTTGGGACGGACAACCTCCGCCCGGCTCGGTGAGCGAGATCATCGAGATCGGTCTGACGGTCGTGGACCTGTCGGCACGGCGCCGCGTGTCACGGCACCGTGTCCTGGTGCGCCCTGTCCGTTCGGCGGTGAGCGGCTTCTGCACGGACCTGACCGGCCTGACCCAGTCCGAGGTGGAACGCGGCGTCACGTTTGCCGAGGCGTGCCGGATCCTCGTCGAGGAACACGGCGCCGGGGAGCGCCGCTGGGCGAGCTGGGGCGAGTACGACCGCCGACAGTTCGCCAGGCAGAGTCAGGCCGACGGGGTGGCCTACCCCTTCGGCTATCCGACGGAACGCACCCACACCAACGCCAAGGCCGTGTTCACCACGGCGTACGGGCTGCGCAGGAAGCCCGGCATGAGCCAGGCTCTGCAGATCGCCGGACTGCCGCTGGAGGGACGTCACCACCGCGGCGAGGACGACGCCTGGAACATCGCGGCGCTCGTCCTTGATCTGCTGGACCGCGGGGCGTGGCCCGTCACGGCCGACGTCGTATAGAGAGCGTTCCGGACCGTCAACGCACGATGTCGTCCAGCGCGCTCAAGTCCTCGTCGGACAGGGGGAGTCCCGCGCCGACGATGTTCTCGCGCAGGTGCGCGACCGATGACGTGCCGGGGATGAGCAGGATGTTCGGTGACCGTTGCAGCAGCCAGGCCAGTGCGACGGACATCGGTGTCGCCTTCGCTCGGGCGGCGACCGCCGAGAGCGCCGAGGACTGCAACGGGGTGAAGCCGCCGAGGGGGAAGTAGGGCACGTACGCGATGCCTTCGGTGGCGAGCCGGTCGACGAGTTTGTCGTCGTGGCGGTGGGCGAGGTTGTACATGTTCTGCACGCACACGATCGGCGCGATGCTCTGTGCCTCCCTGACCTGCTCCTCGGTGGCGTTGCTGACCCCGAGGTGACGGATCAGGCCCTGCTGTCGGAGTTCGACCAGTGCCGCGAACGGCTCGGCGAGGGAGCCGGGCCGGGGGCCCTCGGCGTTGCCGAGTCGGAGGTTGACCAGGTCGAGTACGTCGAGGCCGAGCGAGCTGAGGTTGTCGTGGATCTGCCGGCGCAGGTCTTCGGGGCGCCGGGCGACGGGCCACCCGCCCTGCGCGTCCCGCGTCGCACCCACCTTGGTCACGATGTGCAGTGACTCGGGATAGGGGTGCAGAGCCTCGCGGATCAACTCGTTGGCGACACGCGGCCCGTAGGCGTCGCTGGTGTCGATGTGGGTGATGCCGAGGTCGACCGCTTCCCGCAGTACGGCAACGGCACCCTCGTGATCGGCGGGCGGCCCCATCACCCAGGGGCCGGCCAGTTGCATGGCACCGTAGCCGAACCGGGTGACGGTCATGTCCCCCAGAGTCCAGGTGCCGCCGGGCAGAGGGCGGGAGGGCGTGCTCATCGAGGTGCCTTTCGTCAGGTGATCGAGGGGGTGGCGCCTGTCGGCTGCCTGGATCAGCATCGGGGAGTAACTTCCTGTCAGGAAGTAGGCACTTGAGAGTGCGTAACCCGCCGATCGGTGAGAGGTGCGATCAGTTGACGACGATGAAGGCGGCCGAGAAGAGGGCTCAGGCCAAGGTGGAGTTCAACGCGTTCCTCGCGGAGTGCCCCAGTCGGCAGCTGCTCGACCGGATCTCGGACAAGTGGGTGGTCCTGATCCTGTGCGCGTTGGGCGGCGACAACAAACCGGGACCCGTCGGCGCCGCACACGCCGATGCTCCGAAGGCGCTCCGCTATTCCGAGCTCTCTCGTCTTCTGGCCGGGGTCAGTCAGAAGATGCTGACCCAGACGCTACGGTCGCTGGAGCACGACGGGCTGCTCACCCGCACCGTGACGCCGACCGTTCCGGTCACCGTCACCTACGAGTTGACCGACCTCGGTCTCTCGCTCCACCACATGACGCGCGGGCTCCGGGACTGGGCGCAGACACACATGGCCGAGGTTCTCGCACACCGTGAGAGCGGTGATGCCTGACATCGTCGCGGTGCGCGGCCCACTAGGCTGACGTCCATGGATGCGCTCACGCCGTACCTGATCTTGATCGGTGGCCTTGCCGCAGTCCTGGGGTTCTTCACCTGGCTGGCATCACGCATCCGCCGCCGGGGTCTGGCGGGCGGCGCCATGAGCGCGGCCCTGGCTTCCTACGAGGAGGCGTTCCGCATCACAGCGCACGAATCGCATGTCGAGATCGTGGCTCAGGCAGAACGCAGGGCGCCGCTCCTGTCTCCGGACGATCACTCGGGGCGGAGCCCCGGCGAAGCCGGAGAGGCGGGAACCGAAGGCCGTCCTCCGATGCGGCCGCGTCCGCGCCGGTCGCGACGGAGTCTTACGCGCATCGTCGATCGTCTCAGGAGCCGCCGCTGACAACTTCCCGCCGGAACGACGGCCCCGGCGGGAAGCGGCGTTGGGTGAGCTGGTTGAGGTCAGACGACCGTGCAGGTGGCGCCGTTGAGCGTGTACGCGGTCGGCGCCGCCGTGTTGCCGGTGTGGGTGGCCTGGAAACCGATGGTGGTGGACGCGCCCGGCGCGATGGTCGCGTTGTGGGAGACGTTCTTGGCGGTCACCTGGCCGGAGGTGGGCGAGTAGTCGGCGTTCCACCCGGAGGTGATGGTCTGGCCTGCGGGCAGGGTGAACGCCAGTGACCAGCCGTCGATCGCGGTGGTGCCCGTGTTGGTGATGGTGATGTTCGAGGTCAGACCGTTGTTCCAGGCGCTGATGGTGTCGGAGACGCGGCAGGAGGCGGTTCCCGGTGACGGGTCGGAGGTCTGGAACTGCGAGAAGAACTTCCACACCTCGCCCGGCACCCAGCTCCTGCCGCTGTCACCGGGGGCCCCGTCCTGCGGGGCGGCGATGTGTCCTTCGTCGAACGCCGCCCAGGCGACCGGGTGTCCGGCCGAGCACCCCGTGTACGTGGTGACCCGGTGGGTCAGGCTGCCCTGCGCGGGCTCGGGCGGGTTCTGCGGGGTGCAGCCGTTGTTCTGGACGAACTTGTCCCGCATCGCCCGCCCGCCGGCGATGCCGAGGACGTTGTCCCTGAGCCCGTGCACGCCGAGGTAGGCGATGGGCTGGGTGCCGCCGCTGCACCCGCTGAGCTGTCCGCCGCTCTGGACCGCGACGGCGCGGAAGACGGTGGCGCGGGAGCAGGCGAGGGAGTACGACATGGCGGCGCCGTAGCTGAAGCCGAGGGCGAAGCGCTGCGTGGTGTCGACGCAGAGGTCCGACTCGATGCGGCGGATCATGTCGTCGACGAAGGTGATGTCCTCCCCGCCGGAGTTGGCCCAGCCGTTGTTGAGGCCTTGCGGTGCGACGAAGATGGCGCTGTTGTTCGCCAGTCGCTGGAGGCCGTAGTAGGCCCAGGTGCCCGTCTCCACGGTGCGACCCGTGGCCACGTCCGTGGAGGTGCCGCCCAGCCAGTGGAAACCGAAGATCAGCCGGTAGCCGTGGTCGCGGTCGTAACCGTCCGGGACGCGCAGGATGAAGGTGCGGTTCTTGCCGCCGCTCTGGATCGTGTAGGTGCCGCTCGTCAGGGTGGGCGTCTTGCCGCAGCCCGCGCTCACGGCCGCGGCGCGCTCGGGTGCGGCGTCCTTGGCGGTGACGCTGGCGGCGGGGCGGGTGGCCTCGGTCTGGCCGCGGCCCAGCGCGGTGCCGCCCAGGCTCAGGACGACCAGCACCGCGACCACGGCGGACCGTAAGAGGGTCCCTGTCCTCGTCATTCCTGTGCTCATGAAACTCCTTCTCTCGGGGCGTGGTTGCTCACGCGCGCGACCACTTCTGGTTGGCCTGGCCGTTGCAGGTCCACAGGACCAGCGGGGTCCCGTTCGCGGTGGCGGCTCCGCTGGCGTCGAGGCACAGTCCGGAGAGGGCGTTGCGGATCGTTCCGTCGGAGCCGACGGTCCACTTCTGGTTGCTCTGGCCGTTGCAGGGCCAGGTGATGACACGGGTGCCGTTGGTGGTGCCCTGGTTGTAGGCGTCGAGGCACTTGTCGCCGTAGACGCGGATCTCGCCGCCGGCCCAGGTGGTCCACAGCTGGTTGGCGGCGGTGTGGCAGTCCCAGAGCAGCGTGGTGGCCCCGGCGGCGGTGGAGGCGTTGTCGACGTCCACGCAGCGGCCGGAGGCGTCGCCGCGCAGGCGTGAGGTGGTGGCGGTCAGCGGGCTGCCGCCGGTCACCCGGAACACGGCGACACCGTGCGCGGGGACGCTCGCCGAGATCTGGCCGGAGGTGCTGGACGTGCCGCCGGTCCACAGGTCGGTGAGGGTGAACGAGCCACCGGTCAGGCCGACTTGGGCGGGCGTCGTGCTGATGGTCGCGGTGCTGTCACCGCGGTTGAACAGGCCCACGGCGACCGAACCGTCGGAGAGCGGCTTGGCGAAGACCTCGGTGGCGCCGTCGTCGCGCACCCGGCGTCCGCCCGCGCCCAGCGTGTCCTGGTTCACCGCCAGCAGGCGAGGGTTGCGCAGGATGGCGCTGACGTCGGCGGACATGGTGCGGATGTCGTTGCCCGCCATGAGCGGGGCGCTCATGAGGGCCCACAGGGCGAAGTGGGAGCGGGACTCGGTCAGCGACAGTCCGGGTCGGCCGACGACCAGCATGTCGGGGTCGTTCCAGTGGCCCGGGCCGGACTGCGCGGCCAGGGGCGCGGTGACGTCCAGGACGTTGCCGACGCCCATCGGGTAGCTGTTGGTGTTGCCGTTCTGCCAGATGTCGAGCAGATCCTCGGTCGTCCGCCACAGATCGGCGACCTCACCCCAGTTGTACTTGTCCCCGGTGATCGCGTGGAAGCTGTTGGGGTTGATGCTGTAGACGATCGGCCGCCCGGTGGCACGCAGGGCGTCGCGCATGATCGTGAACCGTGCGACCTGCTCGTCACGGGTGCCGCTGGAGGAACACCAGTCGTACTTGAGGTAGTCGACGCCCCACGAGGCGAACGTGGCGGCGTCCTGGGCCTCGTGGCCCATGCTGCCCGTCGACCCGGGGTAGGCGCCGGTGCCCTGCGCGCAGGTGCGCTCGCCGGGTACCTGGTAGATGCCGAACTTCAGGCCCTTGCTGTGGATGTAGTCCCCGAGGGCCTTCATGCCGCTGGGGAACTTGGTCGGGTTGCCCCGCAGGTTGCCGGCCGCGTCGCGCTGCGGGTCGAACCAGCAGTCGTCGACGACCACATAGCGGTAGCCGGCGTCCCGCATGCCCGAGGACACCATCGCGTCGGCGGCCTGGCGGACCTGGGTCTCGGTGATCCCGCATCCGAAACTGTTCCAGCTGTTCCACCCCAGGGGCGGGGTGAGGGCCGGGCTGCCCGGCGCGGCCGAGGCGGGGGAGTGGGCGGAGGCTGTGACGGACGCGGTGATGGTCAGGGCGGCGGCTGCGAGGACGCGGAACAGTCGTCCGCGTGAGCGTCTGGGCACCAGGGGCTCCTTGGGAGGAGGTTCGAAATTTCGAGCCTCGTTCGGAAACTCACGGTGTCAGGGATGTTACAGAGGCGCGTGAACATGTCAACGCGCCGGACATAATTGGCTCTGACCTGCGAGAACTGAACTTCGCCCAGCTCGAATGTTTCGACGCGGCTTGCGATCGTGTGTGAAGTCTTGACGTCCTACGTCGGCCTTCTACTATCCAGATTGCTCGACTCGCCGATCCATGTTCGACATGCCGAATGGCCTGAGCCGCTTCCTCCGAACGAAGTGCGAGGAGAACACCCCCACATGGATATGTCATGGACCCATCACGAGCTGTCCCGCCGTCACGCGCTGGTGGCCGCCACCGGCCTCGCCGCGGGCGCCCTCCTCCCCACGGCCCGGGCCTCCGCCCGGGCGGCGACCTTCACCAACCCGGTGATCTGGCAGGACTTCGCCGACATCGACGTCATCCGCGTCGGCGACACCTACTACGCCTCCGCCTCGACGATGCACTACTCGCCGGGCGCGCCCGTCCTGCGCTCGTACGACCTGGTGAACTGGGAGATCGCCGGACACTCGGTGCCCACGCTCGACTTCGGCGCCAAGTACGACCTGAACGGTGCGCGCGGCTACGTGCGCGGCATCTGGGCGTCGTCCCTGGCCTACCGGCCGAGCAACAGGACCTTCTACTGGCTGGGCCAGATCGACTTCGCCCGGACCTACGTCTACACCGCCACCGCCGCCGAAGGGCCGTGGAACAGGCTGACGACGATCAGCACGCCCTACTACGACGCGGGACTGCTCGTCGACACCGACGACACCCTCTACGTGGCGTACGGCAACACGACCATCAACGTGGCCCAGCTCTCGCCCGACGGCCGCACCCAGGTGCGCACCCAACAGGTCTTCACGACGCCGTCGAGCGTCGGCACCCTGGAAGGCTCCCGCTTCTACAAGATCAACGGGCAGTACTACATCTTCGTGACCCGCCCCGCCAACGGCCAGTACATCCTCAAGTCCACGTCCGGCCCCTTCGGCCCGTACACCATGCGGCAGGTCCTGCTCGACCTGCCCGGGCCGATCCCCGGCGGCGGCGTCCCGCACCAGGGCGGACTGGTGCAGACGCAGAGCGGTGCCTGGTACTACCTGGCCTTCGTGGACGCCTACCCCGGCGGACGGGTGCCCGCCCTGGCACCCGTCACCTGGACCTCGGACGGCTGGCCCGTCCTGCAACTCGTGAACGGCGCATGGGGCACCTCGTATCCGAGCCCGGCCGTGCCCACGCCACCGCGCCAAGTCACCCCCATGACCGGCGTCGACACCTTCGACGGCACGACCCTCAAACCGAGATGGGAGTGGAACCACAACCCGGACAACACCAAGTGGGCACTCGGCAACGGCCTGACCCTGCGCACCGCGACCGTCACCAACGACCTCTACTGGGCCCGCAACACCCTCACCCACCGCATCCAGGGCCCCACCTCCACCGCCACGGCCGTCCTCGACCACTCCGCGATGCGGGACGGCGACCGGGCCGGACTCGCGCTGCTGCGTGACTCCTCCGCCTGGATCGGCCTCAAGCGCGACGGCGGCACCACGCGCCTGGTGATGGTCAACGGGCTGACCATGGACGGCAACTGGAACACCACCGGCACCGGAACCGAGGTCGCGAGCGCTCCCGTTCAGGGCACCCGCGTCTGGCTGCGCGCGAACGCGGACATCCGCCCCGGCTCGGCACGCCCCGGCACCTTCTCCTACAGCACCGACGGCACCACCTTCACCCGCCTCGGCCCCGCCTTCTCGATGGGCAACGACTGGCGGTTCTTCATGGGCTACCGGTTCGCCCTGTTCAACTACGCCACGCAGGCACTCGGCGGCGCCGTCCGCGTCACACGGTTCGACCTGTCCACGCCCTGAACGACGTCCCTGCCGGCCGCGGCCGCCCTGGTGACCCTCCTGCCGTGGCGGGTCGGCCTGCCGCGGTCAGGTACTGGAGCGGACGACCAGGCGCGTCGGCAGGATCAACGGCGTGGGGTCCTGGCCGTTGACGAGCGAGACCAGCATGCGCGCCATCTCCCGCCCCAGAGCCTGGATGGGCTGGTGGACGGTGGTGAGCGGCGGGTCGGCGATCTGCGCGACGGCCAGGTCGTCGAAGCCGACCACGGCGACGTCGTCGGGAACCAGCCGGCCGGCCTTGCGCAGCGTGCGCAGCGCGCCCGCCGCCATGTTGTCGTTGGCGGCGAACACACCGTCCACGTCAGGGTGGTTGGCCAGCAGCGCGGCCATGGCGGCGGCGCCGCTGGGCTCGGTGAAGTCGCCCTCCTGCGGCGGGAACGGATCGAGGCCGGCCGCCAACAAGGCGTCCCGGTAGCCGCGGTACCGGGCGCGACCGGCCTCGGTGTCCAGCCGTCCGCACAGCGCGGCCACCCGGGTCCGGCCGCGTGCGACCAGGTGCTCGGTCGCCTCGCGTGCCCCGCCGGCGTTGTCGACGTCGACGTACCACCGGGGCGTCGCGCCGACCGGACGCCCGCCGAACACGACGGGCATCCGCGTCTCCTCGGCGAGGGGCAGCAGCGGATCGTCCGCGCGCAGTGCCATCAGCATGACGCCGTCGGCGCCCCTGGACCGCAGCAGTTCGGCCACCCGCTTGCGGCCCCGGTCGGAAGCGGCCAGACACAGCATCAGATGCAGGTCCGCGTCCTCCAGGGCGGCCGTGGCCCCGACGATGACCTGGGCGAAGAACGGGTCGGCGAAGATCGACGGATCCTCTCCCGAGACGACCAGGGCGGCCGCTCCCGTCTGCCGCGTGGCCAGTGCGCGGGCGCTCGGGTTGGGGACGTAACCGAGCTGCCGTACGGCCCGTTCGACGGCCTCGCGTTTGGCGCGGCTGACGTGCGGGGCGTTGTTGAGGGCGCGGGAGGCCACGGAGCGGGAGACGCCGGCGCGTTCGGCCACCTCGTCGAGCGTCGGCTGTCTGCGTGGCGGATCTTCTGCCATGGAGCGGGAGTCTGTCACAGGCGGGGAAGTCGCAACGTCGGGGTACTGGTAGCGCTTCCAGTATCTGTCGCCGCAGGACTCTGTTTTGCCCAACACTGCCTCAGCCATTGACAGTTGAACCAGCCGAATCCACGATTGGGACCGCTTCCAGTGGGAGCGCTCCCAGTCCCCGACATTCCCTGCCAGGAAACCGAGGTCCTGTGATGAGCCGCAGACTCCGTACCCTGGCGGCAGCGCTCTGCGCCCTGCCGCTGGCGCTCGCCGCCGCACCGTCCGCTCAGGCGGCCGACCCCACCACCATGACGAGCGGGTTCTATGTGGACCCCAATTCCTCGGCCAAGCGATGGGCGGCCGCCAACCCCGGCGACGGCCGGGCTCCCGCGATCAACTCCGCCATCGCCAACACCCCGATGGCCCGCTGGTTCGGCTCCTGGAGCGGCACCATCGGAACCGCCACCGGGGCCTATGCCGGAGCCGCGGACCAGGCCGACAAGCTGCCCGTCCTCGTCGCCTACAACGTCTACAACCGCGACTACTGCGGCGGCCACTCCGCCGGCGGCGCCTCCTCACCGTCCGCCTACGCGAGCTGGATCGCCCAGTTCGCCGGAGGGATCGGGAGCCGCCCCGCCGTCGTCATCCTGGAACCGGACTCCCTCGGGGACTACGGCTGCATGAACCAGGCCCAGATCGACGAACGCGAGGCCATGCTCACCGGCGCCCTCGGCGAGTTCAGCCGCCAGGCCCCCAACACCTGGGTCTACATGGACGCCGGCAACCCCGCCTGGACGAACGCGGCGACCATGGCCCGGCGCCTCCACGAGGCAGGCCTGCGCCAGGCCCACGGCTTCTCGCTCAACGTCTCCAACTACCTCACGACCGCCGAGAACACCGCCTTCGGCGACGCGGTCAACCGGGAACTCAGCGCCCGCTACGGCTACACCAAGCCCTTCGTCGTCGACACCAGCCGCAACGGCAACGGCTCCAACGGCCAGTGGTGCAACCCCTCCGGCCGCCGCATCGGCACGCCCACCCGGATGGGCGGAGGCGCCGAGATGCTGCTGTGGATCAAGACCCCGGGCGAGTCGGACGGCAACTGCGGCATCGGCGCCGGCTCCAGGGCCGGGGACTTCCTCCCCGAGGCGGCCTACAAGATGATCTACGGGTACTGATCCCGCCGTAGCGACGCCGGTGCGCGTTCGCGGCGGAGGGCGCCGTACGTCGCTCGGCGCCCTCCGGTTCCCCCATCGGTACGGGTGCTACGACCAGGGCAGGACCAGCGCGCCCCAGGCGATGACGGGGCCGAAGGCGACGATGCCGCTCGTGTAGCCGATGACCTGGCGGTAGAAGCGGCGGGTGTCCACGCCGCGGGCGTTGCTGAGGACCAGCGCTCCGTTGGTCGAGAAGGGCGAGGTGTCGACGATCGTCGTGGAGACGGCGAGCGCGGCGATCAGGCCCGCGGCGCTGAGATGGCTGGACAGCAGCAGGGGGACGGCGAGCGGGATGATCGCGGTGAGGATCGCCGTGGAGGAGGCGAAGGCGGAGGTGATGGCCACCGTGAAGCACAGCAGCAGGGCCACGACGAGCGGGGCGCCCAGGTTGGCGGCGTGTTCGGAGATCTCCTCGATGATGCCGGCCTTCTCCAGCATCGCGATGTACGTCATCATGCCCGCGACCAGCAACAGGGTGGACCAGCTGACGCCGTCCACGGCCTTCTCCTGCCGCTTCATGTCCACCAGTGCCAGCAGAGAGCCCGCGGCCAGCGCCAGGAAGCCGATCTCCAGGTGGAAGCCGAGCGCGCCGACGACGAGGGCGACCAGGGAGCCGAGGGTGAGCCACTGCCGCCAGTCGGGCCTGCCGGAGACGGCGAGGTCCTCGTCGTCGGCCGCCTCCGCGGCGCCCTCGGCCAGCGGGGCGGGACGCTTGGCGAGCAGGACGTAGGTGAGGACCGCGAGCACCAGGTTGATCGCGAAGCTGGCGCTGAACAGAGTCACGGCGGAGACGTGCACGTCGGTCTTGTCGACGAGGCCGAGCACCAGCGCACCGGAGACGGCCAGCGGGGAGAACGCGCCCGCGTGCCCGCCGCTGATCACCATCATGCCGACGACCAGCGGGTTGAGCTTGTAGCGGTAGGCGAAGTTCATGCCGATCGGCGCGAGGATCGCCACCGCGGCCGGGGTGAACGTACCGAACGCCGTCAGCAGGGCGGCCACCAGGAACAGCACCCAGGGGATGAGCTCGACCTTGCCGCGCACCAGCCTCACCCCGGCGGCGACGAGCCAGTCGATGGTGCCGTTGCGGCGGGCGACGGAGAACAGATAGGTGACGCCGACGATGGTGACGAAGAGCTTCGCCGGGAACCCCTCGAAGATCTCGTCCTCGGTGAGGCCGAGCGAGGCGGTCCCGACCGCGAAGGTGGCCACGAAGGCGAGGATGCCCAGGTTGATCGGCAGCACGGTGCCGACCACGAACATCACCAACAGGGCGCCTATGGAGATCACTTCAGCAGACATCTTTGTCCTTGGTGCGGTGGGGACGGGAGGGCGCGCCCCGAGGGCGCGAAGACAGCGCGGCGGGGAGCCGGCGTGACAGGGGGAGGTCTGGCGCGGTTCAGGCGGCCTGCGGCTGGCCTCCCTCCGGTACGTAGATCCGGGCGTCGGCGAGCAGCCGGGCCGCGCGCTGCACGGTGACCCGGTGCGGCAGGCCGTCCCGCACGTCGGTGCAGCGGACCGCGACGACACCGGCGGGCGTACCGAGGCGCAGCCACTCGTCCCGCGGGCCGCCCGTGATGCGGGAGACCACGGAGCCCTCCAGCAGCCCGGCCGCCGCGACGGCCACGGCCGAGGTCAGACCGATGGCGGGGTGCGGGGCGTTCATGGACAGCATCCGCACCGACACGTCGTAGTCCTCGGCCGCCACCCGTTCACCGAGGGGCGTGGTGTACGGCACCGGCGGGCCGACCAGGCCCACCTTGGGCACCGCGTCGCCCGGTTCCTCGCCCGGCCGGAGCAGCCCCATCAGGGGCGCGGCGGCATGACGGACGCCGCGCAGCCAGGGGACGTCCGCGCGCATCCGCTCCTCGGTCTCGGCGCCGGTGCGCCCGGCACCGGCGGCGTCGACGAGGACGACCGGAGCGCCCGCGGCCACCATGCTCACGCGGAGCGGCTCGGCGGCGCCGACCCGTAGATCCTGGGCGGCCCGGCCGGTGGGGAGCAGCCGCCCGGAGTCGCCGGCGGGGTCGCGGAAGGTGAGGCCGACCGCGACCCCGCCGGCCCGGGTGCCGGGTACCGTCTGGCGGCCGAAGTGGCGCACCACGCCGCCCTGGGTGTCGACGATCCCTTCGAGGACGGCGCCGGTGTTGATGTTGCGCATCACCACCCGCGTCTGGTCGCCGGTGACCGGAACCAGCCCCTTGGCCACCGCGTACAGGGCGACGCCGGTGGCGCAGTTGCCGCAGTTGCTCGTCCACTCCACCGAGCCCGTGCCGATGCCGACTTGGGCGAAGAGGTAGTCGACGTCGATGCCGGGCCGGGGCGAGGCGCTGACGACGGCCGCTTTGGAGGTGGTGGGGGTCGCCCCGCCCACCCCGTCCAGCTCTACGGGATCGGTGGCGCCGTACGCGGCGACCAGCAGCCTTTCGAGGTCGCCGCGGTCGGCGGGGACATCGACCTGGTTGAACAGCCAGCACTTGCTGGTGCCGCCACGTACCAGGGTCGCGGGAATGTGCACGTCTGAGGCTCTTCCTGGATCAACGGGGGTAGGGGGAAGGGCCGAGGCGGTGGTTACGGGCGCATTGCGGGCCGGTGAACCGCTCGGCGATTGCGCAGACCCTCGCAGAGGGTGTGACTTCGGAACAATCGCAGTTCGCTTCACCTGGGTTTAGCTCAGCTAAAGTCAGCGGCATGCTCAACGTGCGCCGTCTGCTGCTGCTCACCGAGGCCACCGAACGCGGGTCGCTCACGGCCGCCGCGGAGGCCCTCGGCATGACGACCTCCGCCGCCTCCCAGCAGATGTCCCTGTTGGAACAGGAGGCCGGACAGCCCCTGATCGAGCGGCTGCCCCGTGGTATCCGCCCCACCCCGGCGGGCGCCGCGCTGGCCGAGCGCGGCCAGGCCATCCGCCGTGAACTACGTGCCGCCCAGGCCGACCTGGACTCCTTCACCGCCCTCGACCAGGGCAGCCTGCGCCTCGGTTCCTTCCCCACGGCGAGCGCGTCCCTGCTGCCCCTGGCGCTCACACGTTTCCGGCGGCGTCACGCCGGCATCCGCATCGAGGTGCGTGCCGGAGTCCTCGCGGAGCTCAGGGAGATGCTGCACACCGGTGAGGTGGACCAAGGGCTGCTCTGGGACTACGAGTGGAACCGCCTCGACGATCCGGCGCTCGCCCTCACCCACCTGCTGGACGACCCCACGGTGCTGGTCGTCCCCGCCGACTCACCCCTGCGCACCCGCCCCTCGGTGCGGTTGGGCGACCTCGCCGACCAGGAGTGGATCATCCGCGCCGACAACCACCCAGTCGCCGACGTCCTGCGCCGCAGCTGCCGCCAGGCGGGGTTCGAACCGCGCATCGCCTACTCCTCGCACGACTACCAGGAGGCGCAGGCCATGGTCGCCGCCGGTCTCGGCATCGCGCTCGCCCCCCGCCTGGCCCTCACCAGCCGGCGCAGCGACGTACGCCTCCTGCCGTTCGCCTCCGACGTCCCGGCCCCCACCCGCCGCATCCTCCTCGCCCGCGCCGCGGCCCGCCCCGCCACCCCACCGGCCCAGGCAATGGCCCGCGTCCTGCGCACGGTGGCCCAGCGCTTCACCGCCCCGGACCTGCACCGGGCCCAGCTGGGGGCGGTCCGCCGCGGCTGACGGCACCGAGCCGGCTTGCGGCTGTGAACGGACACGAGCGGGCTCGGCTTTTCACCGAGCCCGCTCAGTCCGACCGGCTCAGGGGGGCCGGTCCTTTGTCATGCCGTCAGCGCTGCAAGGTCAGCAGCCCGGGACGGTAGGGCAGCAGGCCGTAGTCGCCGCCCGAGTTGGGGCTGCGGCCCTGGTAGAGCAGTTGCAGGTGGCAGGGGTCGACGGTCATGGTCTGGTCGGCGCTGGTGCGGAGCAGCTCGCCGTGGCTGATGTCGTTGGTCCAGGTGGCGCCGCTGTTGGCTTTGCCGGCGAAGGGGTTGCTCTCGGTCGCGGCCTGGGGGGTCCACGAGCCGTTCAGGCTGGTGGCGGTGAAGGAGCGGAAGAAGCGCTGCTCGCTCGCACCCCGAGCCTCGACGATCATGAGGTAGCGGTTCTGGCCCTGGAGCTTGTACACCTGCGGCGCCTCGAACAGGTTCTTCTCCGTGTCGCTCATGACCGTCGTGTACGACGAGCCGAAGTTGCCCGGGAAGTTCCCGATCGGCATGCTCGCCCGGTAGATCTTGCCGTTGTCACCGGCGAAGAACAGGTACATGTTCTGGCCGTCACCGATGAGCGTCTGGTCGATGGGCCCCGTTCCCGAGCCGGAGATGCTTCCGGTGAACAGCGCCTGTGGAGCCGACCAGCCGTTCGGGTTGGTGGGATCGGTCGACGTCCGGTAGGAGAACGCGGTCCCGCCCCACTGGTAGGTGAGCACCCAGATGTTCTTCGGCGCGAAGTAGAAGAGCGAGGGCGCGACGGCGGCGTTGGACATCGCGTTCTGGCCGGCCGAGGCCATGTCCGACCAGTTGGTGAACGGGGTGAAGTTCATCGAACCCCAACTCGACCCCGTGTCGTGCGTCGTGGCGTAGACGAGCTGCTTGCCGTTGTAGGGGGCGACGGTGAAGTCCTTGAGCGAGACCCACCCGGACTTGGGCTGCGCCAGCGCGCCCGTCGACGACCAGCGGTACGTCGACGGAAGATCGCACGCGCTCGGGGTGTCGGCACCGACCTTCACGAGCTGCCACTGCTGGTTGGTGCCGCCCCAGTCGTCGTACTGGACGATGTTCGCGCTGTCGGCGGTGGAGGCGCCCTGCACTTCGAGGGCCTTGTTCGTGTGGCGCGAGATGAGCCGCACGTAGCCGTCCGAGCTGTCGGCCAGCCGCCATTGCTGGTTGGTGGCGTTCAGGTCGGTCCACTGGACGATCGAACCGCCGTTCGCGGTGGACCAGTTGTAGAGGTCCAGGACCTTGCCCGAGAGGCGGGACTTGATGCGGTAGTAGCCGTCCCCGGAGGCGACGAACTGCCACTGCTGCTGGCTCTGGTCGTTCCTGGTCCACTGGGTGATCCGGGCGCCGTCGTTGGTCGCCATGTTGTAGACGTCCAGCGCCTTGCCGCTGTTGCGGTTGACCAGCACGTACGTGGCGTTGGGATCAACGGTTGCCGCGCTGGCGGGCTGGGCGCCGAGGAAGGTGGCCACCAGCAGGAGCGGCGAGAGGACGGCGAGTAAGCGTCTGAGCAGGACGGTGTGCGGGTGGCGCAACCACATCGGAGGGCCTCCTTCGGGGGCGGGGCGTGGTGGCGTCGGCGGACCGCGGAGCGGTGCGGCCGAAAAGAAGAACTCGCCGAAACTTTCGAGGAGTTCACGGATCTTTCGACGCCACAACATAGAAATGAGGGGTCCTTCGGTCAAGGTCTCGCGCTGTTCTGTCTTCAAATAGCTCTGACCCTTCGGGGTGGAGCGAGGCCTCGCGCCGGCCGGGAGCGCTCGGAAGGGGCGTGCTGCGGCGCACCGGTTCAAAGGGTCTGAGCAGGCATGAGAAGGTGAAACGGCACCTTCGCCCGTGGGCGGTCAACACAGCCTGGGCCGTGCGGAATCAGCCCACGCTCGCGCGCCGATGTTTGCTATCCGGCCTGATGCTCGTTCGAATGTTTCGAAGAATCCAAGGAAACTTTCTCGGTGAAACGTATTGACGATCCACTGACAATGCGTCAATCATCCGTCACCTAGGGGCGACCTGAGTTCGCAATACCGAACTGCATGAGCCGTGCGGAACGTTGAAGTATCCCCGTGCCCGTGCCGCAACAGCGCGCGGTGTCCGGTCTTCCCCCTGCGCTTCAGCCATTCCGTGATGTCTATCTTGGAGGCACAGCCATGGGCTTGAACGCCCTTCCCAGAGCCGCAGACCGCCCAAGGACCCGCAGCGCGCCGCTGGCGCTGCTCGCCATCGGACTCAGCGCGGTGGTCGCCCTGGTGACGCCGCCGCCCGCGCACGCCGCCGAAAGCACACTCGGCGCAGCGGCGGCCCAGAGCGGCCGCTACTTCGGCACCGCCATCGCCTCGGGCAGGCTGGGCGACTCGGCGTACACCTCGATCGCGAACCGTGAGTTCAACATGGTCACGCCCGAGAACGAGATGAAGATCGACGCCACCGAGCCGCAGCGGGGCCAGTTCAACTTCACCGCCGGTGACCGCGTCTACAACTGGGCCGTGCAGAACGGCAAGAAGGTCCGCGGACACACCCTGGCCTGGCACTCCCAGCAGCCCGGCTGGATGCAGAGCCTCAGCGGCAGCAGCCTGCGCCAGGCGATGATCGACCACATCAACGGCGTGATGGCCCACTACAAGGGCAAGATCGCCCAGTGGGACGTCGTGAACGAGGCCTTCGCCGACGGCAACTCGGGCGCCCGGCGCGACTCCAACCTGCAGCGCACCGGCAACGACTGGATCGAGGTCGCCTTCCGCACCGCGCGCGCCGCCGACCCCGCCGCCAAGCTCTGCTACAACGACTACAACACCGACAACTGGACCTGGGCCAAGACCCAGGCCGTGTACAACATGGTCAAGGACTTCAAGCAGCGCGGCGTACCGATCGACTGCGTCGGCTTCCAGTCCCACTTCAACAACGACAGCCCGTACAACAGCAACTACCGCACCACGTTGCAGAGTTTCGCCGCTCTCGGCGTCGACGTGGCCGTCACCGAGCTCGACATCCAGGGCGCCTCGCCCACGACGTACGCCAACGTGGTGAACGACTGCCTGGCCGTCTCGCGCTGCCTCGGCGTCACCGTCTGGGGCGTGCGGGACAGCGACTCATGGCGGTCGGAGCAGACGCCGCTGCTGTTCAACGGCGACGGCAGCAAGAAGCCCGCCTACACCTCCGTCCTCAACGCGCTCAACGGCGGCACCACCACGCCTCCTCCGTCGGGCGGCGGCGGACAGATCAAGGGCGTCGGCTCGGGCCGCTGCGTGGACGTTCCCAACGCCGGCCAGACCGACGGCACCCAGGTCCAGCTGTGGGACTGCAACAACGCCACCAACCAGCAGTGGACGTCCACCAGCGCCGGTGAACTCAGGGTCTACGGCAACAAGTGCCTGGACGCCGCCGGCACCGGAAACGGCGCCAAGGTCCAGATCTACAGCTGCTGGGGCGGCGCCAACCAGCAGTGGCGCCTCAACTCCGACGGATCCATCGTCGGTGTGCAGTCCGGTCTCTGCCTCGACGCCGTCGGGAACGGCACCGCAAACGGCACCCAGATCCAGCTGTACACCTGCTCGGGCGGCAGCAACCAGCGCTGGACCCGCACCTGATGAACCCCTGAGGTGAAAGGCCGGCCGGCTGCCCACCGGCCGGCCTCGCCGCTGCGACATACGTGTCGAGTACGTGTGTCACAGAGGTGTGACCATGTCCTTCCTCCCCACCTGCCCGGGTGTCACTCCGGTGTGGGTGGGGCGAGGGTCTGGGCGCACCAGATGGTCTTGCCTTCGGTGGTGTGCCGCGTGCCCCACCCCTGGGTGAGCTGGGCGACGAGCAGCAGGCCCCGGCCGCCCTCGTCGAAGGCGCGGGCCCGGCGCAGGTGCGGGGCGGTGCTGCTGGCGTCGGAGACCTCGCAGATCAGGGCGGTGTCGCGGATCAGCCGCAGCCTGATCGGCGGTTCGCCGTAGCGGATGGCATTGGTGACCAGCTCGCTGACGACCAGTTCGGTGACGAACGCCGCCTCCTCCAGGCCCCAGGCGTCCACCTGGTCGACAGCGAGCTTCCGGACGCGCGGCACCTGCGCGGTGTCGGGCTCGACCGACCAGTCGGCGACGTGATGACGGGCCAGCGCGCGGGTGCGTACGAGCAGCAGGGCGGCGTCGTCGGTGCGGCGATCGGGGAGCATGGCGTCCATCACCGAGTCGCACAGCGGCTCCAACGAGGCGGTCGCGTCGGTGAGGGCGTGCTGGAGGTCGGTGATCCGCTGGTCGACATCGTGCTCGCGGCTCTCCACCAGTCCGTCGGTGAAGAGCGCGAGCAGGCTGCCCTCGGGCAGTTCGAGCTCGGTGGCCTCGAACGGCAGACCACCGATGCCGAGCGGCGGCCCCGGTTGGGCGGGCACCGGGGTCCTGGTGCCGTCCGGGGAGATGACCAGCGGGAGAGGGTGGCCGGCGCTGGCCAGGGTGAAGCGCCGGGAGACCGGGTCGTAGACGGTGTACAGGCACGTGGCCCCGGACTCGCCGGTCGGCTGGAAGTGGTGGTCGGGCCGGAGATCGCTGGCGAGGTGGAGGACCAGGTCGTCCAGGTGCGTCAGCAGCTCGTCCGGTGGCAGGTCGACGTCCGCGAGGGTGCGTACGGCCGTGCGCAGTCGGCCCATGCTGGCCGCGGCGTGCAGGCCGTGTCCGACCACGTCGCCGACGACCAGGGCGACCCGGGCGCCGGACAGCGGAATGACGTCGAACCAGTCACCGCCCACCTCCGTGCCGGTGCCCCCGGGCAGGTAGCGGGAGGCGACCTCGACCGCCTCCTGGTTCGGCGGTCCCTGCGGCAGCAGGCTGCGTTGCAGGGTCAGCGCGGTCGCGCGCTCGCGCGAGTACCGGCGGGCGTTGTCGATGGCGACGGCCGCCTTGGCGGCCAGCTCTTCGGCGAGGATCAGGTCGTCGGCGGTGAAGGCCTCCGGCCGGTCCAGGCGGGAGAAGACGACGACGCCGAGCAGCGCGCCGCGGGCCCGGAGCGGCACGGTGATCCGGCCCGTCAGCCCGTCCGCGGCGAGAGACTCGTCGATCACCGGGTTGCCTGGTGGCCAGTGGGCGGGGTCGGCGGCGAGACCGGGTCCGAAGGCCCACTCGCCGCCCTGGCCGGGGTCGGCAGCGAGCTCGACCGTGGACCTGCCGATCGCCATGCAGCGGGCGGCGACCGAACCGGGGCGGTGCGTGACCGGCTCCGTGGGCCCGGCAGCCGGGTCGGTGCCGTCCCTCGCGCTGTGCTGGGCGGCGCGGACGAGTCCGACCGCCTCGTCCGGGTGGCCTGCGGACTCGGCGGGTGGTTCCTCTCCGCGCAGCACCTCCTCGAACAGATCCACACTGACCAGGTCGACGAATCGCGGCACCGGGGTCATGGCCAGCTCTCGGGCCGTGCCGATCACGTCGAGTGTCCGGCCGATGCCGCCGCTGGCGCTGTTGAGGATGAGCAGACGTTGCCGAGCCCAGTACTCGGCGCTCATGTCGAAGCCCCAGTTGGCGACCGCGCGGACCGTGCCTTCGGTGTCCCGGACCGGCCAGATGCTCGTGGCCCAGGCATTGGCGTAGTCACCGCCGCGCGGCTGGAAGACAGTGATGAGGCGCGTGGGCTCGCCCGTCCTCGCCACTTGGGCGAGTGCGTCGGTGTAGGGCTTGTCGTCCCTTTCGGGAAACAGCGAGCGGTCGAACTCGGGAAACAGCTCGCGGTACTTCTTGCCGAGCACTTGCTCCTCGGAGTGCGCGATCACCCGGCCCGAGGAGGCGTTGATCCACAGAAACCGCAGCTCAGGGTCGTAGACACCCAGAGCGAACGGACACTGCTCGAAGGCTCGGTCGGCGATCACCGGGCGGCTTTCCCAGCGCTGGACGGTCACCACGTGCCCGAGCCCCCGCCCGCCGGTGCCGGACAGGGGCTGAGCCGTCACCACGGCATCCACCGTGGAGCCGTCCCGATGGCGCAGGGGGATCGGCCCCGCGGGGGCTCGGGCGCTCTCATGGCTCTCGGGGAACCCGGCGGGTGCGGGACCGGCCAGCAGATCGGTCACCGGACGCCCGACGATGTCCTCCGCCGACCAGCCCAGCAGGAGCCGTCCGCCCTCGCTCCAGCCGCTCACTGCGCCGTCCGGGGCGACCACGACGGCGGCAGTGGGGGCATCGTGCTCGCCGGCCCTGTCCACGAGCGACACCTCCGTCCAGGTGGCCGTGCCTGCCGAGGCACACTTCCAGCGGTTGCTTCCAGGCTAGATCCGCTGAGGCGGCGCGGCAGGCGCAGGGCGCCTGGACAGGGCGTCCCTGGGCTCGGCGGCAGCCGCCGAGCCCAGGGACGCCCGGTAACCGTGGTGCTGCCGGTCACTGCGCGGTGAAGCTCCACAGCAGGTTGTTGCTGCCGTCGTACGTCCACTGCTTGGTGACGGAGCCCGAGGCGACGTTGCCGCCGCCGTCGAGGACCAGGCCGGTGGTGCGGTTGGCGATCGAGTAGCGGTTGCCGCCGCGGGCGACGATCTTCCACTGCTGGTTGCTGCCGCCGTTCCAGGCTGCCTGGCGGGCCGGATCGCCGTTGGCGGTGGCGCCCCAGCCGTCCGCGACCATGCCGTTGGTCCGGTTGACCAGCCGGTAGTAGCCGCCGTCGAGCGCCTCCGCGCGCCACTGCAGGTTGTTGCTGCCGTCCCAGGTCCACTGCTTGAGGTTGGATCCGGAGGCGACGTTGCCGCCGCTGTCCAGGGCGAGCCCGTTGGTGGCGTTGGTGAGCCGGAAGTACGTCGCCGGGTTGAACTGGACCCGCAGGGAGGCGATCTGGTCGTTGTTGCCGGTGACCCGCAGGTCGGGGTTCGCGGCGGTGAAGGTCCAGGCGGTGCCGCTGAAGTTGTCCCCGGAGTAGCCGATCACCTGGTAGCCGGGTGCCGGCCGCAGGGAGGAGATGCTGCCCGCGCCCAGCCCGGCCGAGGTGAGGTCGGCCGTGGTGTAGTCGCCGAGGGGGAGCACCGCAGCGGTTCCGGTGTAGTTGACGTCCGCGAAGGCGACCGCTCCGCCGAGCGGCTGCAGCACCGGGATCGTGCCGGAGAAGGTGAGCTTGAGGACGTACGCGTTAGCGCTGTAGGGCGCCGAGGCCGGCAGGGTGACCGTGAGGCCGGAGGAGCTCTGGGCCGGAGCGGGGAGGTCGATGTAGGTGCCGGCCGTGGTGCCGAGGAGCTTCACCGAGGACAGCGACGAGAGATTGATGCGGTCCGAGGAAAGGGTCTTGATCGTCAGGGAGCTGCCGGGCCAGCCCAGGACGGTGGCGTACAGGACGTTGCCGGCCTTGTTGCGGGTGAAGCGGATGTCCTGCGCGGTGCCGGCGTGCGGGGTGGTGAACGAGCCGCCGCCCATCTTCGTCGGACCCTCGCCGTACTCGGTCCAGGCGCGGGTCGCGTAGATCGACTCGCCGAAGCGCTTCAGATGGTCACCGATGCCCAGCAGGATGTCCTTCTGCGCCTGGGGGATGGTGCCGTCCGCCATGGGCGCGATGTTCAGCAGCATGTTGCCGTTCTTGCTGACCCGGTCGATGAACGAGTGCAGCATCTGCGGGATGGTGTAGTAGCCGATGCCCTGGGTGTAGCACCAACTGCTGCTGGAGATGCTGTCGTCGGTCAGCCAGTACGGGGTGGTGAGGTCGCCCGGGCCGCCGCGCTCGTAGTCGAAGACCTCGCCCTTGCCGTTGAACCCGTCCTTGTAGGTGGCGACGACCTCACGGCCCCAGCTGTTGGCCTGGTTGTAGTAGTAGGCCAGGAACTTCAGGCGCTGCGCTTCGTCGACGGCGGTCAGGTTGAAGTCCTGCCACAGGATGTCGGGTTGGGCGCGGTCGATGACCTCCTTGAGCTTGTCGTACCAGAGTTGGTTCTCCGCGGTCGCGCCGAGCTGCCCGTAGAGCTTCTTGAGGCTGGCGTCCGTCTGGGCGGGGGCGTACTGGTAGAAGCCGGTGAAGTTGTACGCGTGGTGCATGGCCACCAGCAGCTTGAGGTTCTTGGCGCGGATGGCGGTGGAGAACAGCCCCAGCAGGTCGAGGCCCGGGCCCTTGTTCACCGAGTTCCACTCGTTGGCCTGGCTGTTCCACATGGAGAAGCCGTCGTGGTGCTCGGCGACCGGGCCGGCGAACTTGGCGCCGGCGTCGACGAAGAGCTGCGCCCACTCGTCGGGGTCGAACTTGCCGCCGGCCGACTTCAGCTTCGGCGCGAACTTCACGAAGTTGCCCGCGAGGTCCTGGGCGCCGTTGATGAAGTTGTGGTACGGCCACGCCGCGGGCTGGCCGTAGGTCGCGATGTGGTGCTGGTTGGCGTTGCTGCCCGACTGGTACATGTTGCGCGGGTACCACTCGTTGTCGTAGGCCGGGACGCTGAAGACTCCCCAGTGGAAGTAGATCCCGAACTTCGCGTCCTGGAACCACTCCGGAGCCGGTGGGTGCTGGTCGACTGAGTTCCAGTCGGGCGTGTAGGTGCTGGGCGCCGCCTGGGCGGTGCCGGAACCGAAGATCCCTCCGGCGACGGCCGCTGCGGCCACACCGGTGGCGCCGGCCAGGAAGTGGCGTCTGTTGAACGAACTCGGCATGGAGACATCCCTGTTGCAGAGGGGGGCAGGGGAGTGCTGAGAACACAAGGGGGCGTAACTCCTGTGCGCGGAGCGCCACTTGTTACGGACGAAGGTCCGCCATGTCTCCCGGGGATGTCAACCAGCGTGCAGGGATGAAAAGCGTTGACGCTTCAGGGGTTTTGACCCTTTTTTAGGGTTTCGCTGTGATTCTCCAGGGCTTAAACATGGCATGTCTGCCAGGCTCCTCGTGGCCGGATCCGCTTGGCCAGCGATGATGATTGATGGGATGGATCTGGCCTGTACTTGCCCTTGTGGAGCGAAGTGAGCTGGCACTTCTCCAAGAAGTGCCGCAAGGGTCTGGACAGTGCGGCAGGGGCAGGCCTATAAACATCCCATCTCTGCTGAACGGCGATACGCAAATGTCGTCGAGGCGAAACATCTCCCGCTACGGGACCGGCGCGAGGAAGCACCGATGAGACTCAGGACAGCCCTCTGTTCCGCAGTATCTACCCTGTCCGCACTGGCACTGCTCACTGCGTGCGGCAGCGGCTCCACCTCGTCCTCGTCGAGCGACAAGCCGCTGGTCGGCGTCGACTACCCGCGCTCCGACACCGACTTCTGGAACTCGTACATCAAGTACACCCCCCAGTACGGCAAGGAGCTGGGGCTGGACCTGAAGACCACCAACTCGCAGAACGACGTCGCCAAGCTGACGGCCAACGCACAGACGTTCATCAGCCAAGGCGTCAAGGGCCTCGCCATGGCCCCGCAGGACACCGCCGCCATCGCGCCGACGCTGGCGCAGCTGGAGGCGAAGAAGATCCCGGTCGTCACCGTGGACACCCGCCCCGACACCGGCAAGGTGTTCATGGTGGTGCGCGCCGACAACCGCGCCTACGGCGAGAAGGCGTGCCAGTACCTCGGCACCAAGCTGGGCGGCAAGGGCAAGGTAGTCATGCTCCAGGGCGGCCTGGACTCCATCAACGGCCGTGACCGTACCGAGGCGTTCAACGACTGCATGAAGAAGAGCTACCCGGGCATCAAGGTGTTCGGTGAGGCCACCAACTGGGACGGGGCCGTCGCCGCGCAGAAGCTCCAGACGGACCTGACCGCCCACCCGGACATCAAGGGCGTCTACATGCAGTCCAGCTTCGCGCTGTCCGGCACGCTCCAGGTCCTCAAGCAGAAGGGCCTGTTGGTCGACCCCAAGGACAAGAAGCACGTCTTCGTCGTCTCCAACGACGGCATCCCCGAGGAGCTCAAGGACATCGCCGCCGGCAAGATCGACGCCACCGTCTCGCAGCCGGCCGACCTCTACGCCAAGTACGCGCTGTACTACCTGAAGGCCGCGATCGACGGGAAGTCGTTCAAGCCCGGCAAGACCGACCACGACAGCACGATCATCCAGGTCCGTGAGGGTGTGCTGGAGGACCAGCTGTCCGCGCCGCTGGTCACCGCCGACGGCGGCACCTACGGCGGGGTGTCCAGCGTGAAGAGCGACGACAAGTCGCTGTGGGGCAACAACCTCGGCTGACAGCTCTTCTGAACCCAACGGCTATCCAACACAAGGCGGTTGCGATGAGTGACGGGGAGCGAACAGCCACCCCCGCGCCCGCCCCGGCGGACGACGGCCAGGCCCACGCGGGCCTGCCCGTCGTCGAAGCGGCGGGCATAGTCAAGCGATACGGTCCGACGGTGGCCCTCAACGGCGCCGGGATCACCATCAGGCCCGGCGAGACCCATGCGCTCGTCGGCCGCAACGGAGCCGGCAAGTCGACCCTGGTGTCCGTCCTCACCGGACTCCAGGCCGCCGACGAGGGAACGGTCACCTTCGGCGGCAGCCCCGCTCCACGGCTCGCCGACCGCGACGCCTGGCGCCGGCGGGTGGCGTGCGTCTACCAGAAGTCGACGATCATCCCCACGCTGACCGTGGCCGAGAACCTCTTCCTGAACCGGCACGATCGCGCCCGCGGCCCGCTGATCAGCTGGCAGGGGGTGCGCCGGCGGGCACAGGAGCTGCTGTCGACGTGGTCGGTGGACGTGGATCCGCAGACCCCGGCCGGTGATCTCAGCGTGGAGCAGCGGCAGTTCGTGGAGATCGCCCGGGCCCTGTCCTTCGGCGCCCGGTTCATCATCCTCGACGAGCCGACCGCCCAGCTCGACGGCGCGGCCATCAACCGGCTCTTCGACCGCATCCGCGACCTCCAACGGCAGGGCGTGACCTTCCTGTTCATCAGTCACCACCTCCAGGAGGTCTACGAGATCTGCGACATGGTGACCGTGTTCCGGGACGCCCGGCACATCGTGACCGCGCCGGTCGCCGAGCTCCCCCGTACTGAACTCGTCGCCGCCATGACCGGCGAGGCCGCGGCCGACAGGCGCGAGGAACGGGCCAGTTCGCTGGACGCCGGTGCCACGGCGGCCCTCGGCGTCAGCGGCCTGGAGGGCGAGACCTACCAAGGTGTCACCTTCCAGGTGGGCGCCGGGGAGATCGTCGGCCTCGCAGGCGCCGCGGGCAGCGGCCGGACCGAGGTCGCCGAGACCGTCGTAGGACTGCGGGCGCCCGCGGCGGGGGAGGTGGAGATCGCCGGCAACCGGCCCCGGCTCGGCAGCGTGCCGGCGGCGCTCGCCGCGGGCGCCGGGTTCGTCCCGCAGGACCGCCACCACCAGGGCTTCGTCCCCGACATGTCGATCGCCGACAACGCCACCTTGTCGGTGCCCAAGAAGCTGGGCAAGAACGGCTTCCTCAGCCGTGACCGACGGGACCGGCTCGCCGGCAACATGATCGAGAAGCTGGCGATCAAGACGCCGGGGCCCGACCTGCCCGTCTCCGCCCTGTCCGGCGGCAACCAGCAGAAGGTGGTCATGGCCCGAGCCCTGGCCGACGACCCGAAGCTGCTGGTCCTGATCAACCCGACCGCGGGCGTGGACGTGCGCTCCAAGGAGTTCCTCCTCGGCAAGGTCGAGGAGACCGCGGAAACCGGCACCGGAGTGCTCATCGCCTCCGACGAACTCGACGACCTGCGCATGTGCGACCGGGTCCTGGTGATGTTCCAGGGCCGAGTGACCTCAGAGATCGCCCGCGGCTGGCACGACCACGACCTCGTGGCCGCGATGGAAGGAGTGGACCTGCATGCCTGAGACCGTCCTCGCGGACACCGCCGCCAAAGCCCCGGACTCCCCGCGGCCGAAGCGCACCGCACTGTTCGGCGGCCGGATACCCCTGGCCCGGCTGCGCGACCTCGCGCTCGTCCCGGCCATCGTCGTCATCGCCGTCGTCGGACAGATCGTCAACCCCGTCTTCCTCCAGACCGACAATCTCATCAACGTCCTGCAGACCATGTCCGAGATCGCCCTTCTGGTCCTCGCCCAGACCATGGTCCTGATCGTCGGGAAGATGGACCTGTCGCTGGAGTCCACCATGGGCCTCGCGCCCGGTGTCGCGGCCTGGCTGGTGGTGCCGACCGGCGCGACCCACGGCCTCGGACTGCTCCCCGGCGCATTGGCCATTCCCATCACCCTCGCCGTGGGAGCGCTCATCGGTGTGATCAACGCCCTGCTCATCATCCGCTTCGGCCTCAACGGGTTCATCGTCACCCTCGGCATGCTGATCGTCGTGCGCGGCGTCCTCACCGGCATCTCCGGCGGCCAGACCTTCTTCCAGCTGCCGGAGTCGATGCTCTACCTCGGCACCACACAGTGGCTCGGCATGCCCGCCTCGATCTGGATCTGCCTGGCGCTGTTCGCCGTCGCGATCGTCGTCCTCGGCTGGACGAGCTTCGGACGCTCGCTGTACGCCATCGGCGGCAACGTCGACGCGGCCAAGGCCGCCGGCATCCGCACCGACCGGGTGCTGTGGATCGTCATCGTCACCGGCAGCGTGCTCGCCGCCCTCGCCGGACTGCTGCTCTCCGGCCGGCTGGCCTCCGTCGCCTCGGCGCAGGGCAACGGCTACATCTTCACCGTCTTCGCCGCCGCCGTCATCGGCGGGATCAGCCTCAACGGCGGCAAAGGCACCATGTTCGGCGCGTTCTGCGGCATCCTGCTGCTCTTCATGATCCAGAACGTGCTGACCCTGGGCGGCGTCCCCGCCCAGTGGATCGGCGCCCTCAACGGCCTGATCATCCTCGTCGCCCTCGCCATCTCCCGCATCACCGGCGGCAAAGTCCAGGAGTGACCCGGGCGGCCGTCGCCGGCCGCCCGCCCTCCGCCGTACCGCCGTCTCGTCGCACGGGCCGTACCAGCCCCTGCTCTTCCAGGAGTTGCCGCCATGTCATCCGCCCTGTCCTCCTCTCCTTCCTCTGCCCGCATCACCGCCCTGGACGTCCTGGACGTACGGTTCCCGACGTCCGAGCACCTGGACGGGTCGGACGCGATGAACCCCGAACCCGACTACTCCGCCGCCTACGTGGTCCTGCGCACCGACGCCGGCGACGGCCTGGAGGGCCACGCCCTGGCCTTCACCACCGGCCGCGGCAACGATGTCCAGGCCGCCGCCATCGCGGCCCTCGCCCCGCACGTGGTGGGCCTCTCGGTCGACCAGGTCTGCGCCGACCTCGGCGCCTTCTCCAACTCCCTCGTCCACGACCCCCAACTGCGCTGGCTCGGCCCGGAGAAGGGCGCCATCCACATGGCGACCGGCGCCGTCGTCAACGCCGCCTGGGACCTCGCCGCCAAGCGGGCAGGCAAGCCCGTGTGGCGCTTCCTCGCCGAGATGTCGCCCGAAGAGCTCGTCGCCCAGGTCGACTTCCGCTGGCTGTCCGACGCCCTCACCCCCGAAGACGCCCTGGAGATCCTGCGCCGCGCCGAACCCGGCCGCGCCCAGCGCACCGCCCAGCTCCTCGAGAAGGGCTACCCCGCCTACACCACCACCCCCGGCTGGCTCGGCTACTCCGACGAGAAGCTCGCCCGCCTGGCCCGCGAGGCCGTCGCCGACGGCTTCACCCAGATCAAGCTGAAGGTCGGCGCCGACCTGGAGGACGACGTACGGCGCATGCGCACCGCCCGCGAGACGGTCGGCGACGGCATCCGCATCGCGGTCGACGCCAACCAGCGCTGGGACGTCCAGCCCGCCATCGACTGGATGAGCGCCCTGGCCCCCTACCAGCCGTACTGGATCGAGGAACCCACCTCCCCCGACGACATCCTCGGCCACGCCGCCGTCCGCAAGGCCGTCAGCCCCATCAAGGTCGCCACCGGCGAGCACATCGCCAACCGGGTCGTCTTCAAGCAGCTCCTCCAGGCCGGCGCGGTGGACATCGTCCAGATCGACTCCGCCAGGGTCGGCGGCGTCAACGAGAACATCGCGATCCTGCTCCTCGCCGCGAAGTTCGGCGTCCCGGTCTGCCCGCACGCCGGCGGCGTGGGCCTGTGCGAGATGGTCCAGCACCTGTCGATGTTCGACTACGTCGCCGTCTCCGGCACCACCGAGGACCGCGTCATCGAGTACGTCGACCATCTGCACGAGCACTTCGTCGACCCGGTCCGCATCGTCGACGGCCACTACCTCGCGCCGACGCTGCCCGGACTGAGCGCGCAGATGCACGCCGCCTCGCTCAAGGAGTACGCCTACCCCAACGGCCCCGTCTGGACCGCCCGTGCCTGACGCACAGGCCCTCGTCGACGCCCACCACCACGTCTGGGACCTGGAGGTGCGGCCACAGCCCTGGCTGGACGAGCCCGCCCACGAACCGATCCGCCGCACGTTCAGCGCGCACGCCCTGCGATCGGCCGCGACCCGGCCGATCGCCGGACGGCGACTGACCAGCACGGTGGTCGTCCAGTGCATCGCGTCCGTGCCCGAGACCCGCGACCTGCTCGCACTGGCCGACAGCGATCCGCTGATCGGCGCCGTCGTCGGCTGGGCGGACCTGACGTCACCCGCGATCGGTGACGTACTCGACGACCTGCGCAGCGGGAACGCGGGCGGCTACCTGCGGGCCGTACGGCACGTCGTACAGGCCGAGTCGGACCCGCACTGGCTCCAACGACCCGACGTCGAGCGCGGGTTGCGGGCGGCCGGGGAGCGCGGCCTCGGATACGACGTGCTGATCGGCCCCCACCAGCTTCCGCAGGCGATCCGCCTCGCGCAGCGGCTCCCCGAGCTGCCGCTGGTCCTGGACCACGCGGGCAAGCCCCCCATCGCACGGGGGGAACTGGCCGACTGGGAACAGCGAGTGCGGACGCTGGCCCGGCATTCCCAGGTCCGCTGCAAGGTCTCGGGTCTCATCACCGAGGCCGACCACGAGAAGTGGACGGTCGACGACATCCGCCCGGTATGGGACGTGCTGCTCTCCGCCTTCGGCCCCGACCGGCTGATGTTCGGCTCCGACTGGCCGGTGGCGAACCTCGCGGGCGGCTGGAACCGCTGGGCCGCCACCGTCGACGAACTCCTCACCGACTGCTCCGCCACCGAGACCCACGCGGTCCTCGCCGGTACCGCCACCACCTTCTACCGCCTGACCCCCACCCCCACGAAGGAGGGGACCTAGTGCTTCTGACGGAACTGCTCCACCCCGGCATCCTCGAAGCCCTGGCCGGGGCCGGCCACGGCGCCCGTGTCCTGCTCGCCGACGGCCACTACCCGGCGAGCACCGCCACCGGCGAGCGCGCCAGGACCGTCCACCTCAACCTCGCCCCCGGCCTGCTGGACGTCACCACCGTCCTCGACGTCCTGCTGCGCGCCCTGCCCGTCGAGGCCGCCCAGGTGATGGTGCCGCCCGAGGGCGAGCCGGAGCCGCCGGCCATCGCGGACTACCGCAAGAGGCTGGCGCCCGTACCGGTCGACACGCTCGGGCGCTACGAGTTCTACGACGCCGCCCGCTCGCCCGACCTGGCGCTGGCCGTCGTCACCGCCGACACCCGCACCTACGCCAACCTGCTGCTGACCATCGGCGTCCGCGCTGAAGGGACCCTGACCACACGATGACTCTCGCCGTTCGTTACACGTCCGCCCGCACCCTGGACACGGCTCCCGCGCTTGATGTGCCGCCCGGTCCCGGCGAGGTGGAACTGGCCCCCGCCTTCGTCGGTATCTGCGGTACCGATCTGCACATCTTCCACGGCGACATGGACGCGCGGGTGGCCGCGCCCGCCGTGCTGGGGCATGAGATGTCCGGTCGGATCGTGCGGGTGGGCGCCGGGGTGGAGGGCTGGGCGCCCGGGGACGCGGTGACCGTGATGCCGCTGCGCTGGGACGACACCTGCCCGGCCTGCCGCAACGGCCACCAGCACATCTGCCAGCACCTGGACTTCATCGGCATCGACTCGCCGGGCGCGATGCAGCAGCGCTGGACCGTGCCCGCCGCCACGCTCATCCGGCTGCCCGAGTCGCTGCCGCTGGACCGGGCCGCGCTGGTGGAGCCCACCGCGGTGGCCGTGCACGACGTGGGCCGGGCGCAGGTCGCCGCCGGCGAGAAGGTCGTGGTGGTCGGCGGCGGTCCGGTGGGCATCCTGATCGCGCTGGTCGCCCGGGCGGCCGGCGCGGAGGTGCGGGTGGTGGAGCTCAGCGCCCACCGGCGGCTGCTGGCAGGGGAGTTGGGGCTGACCGTGTGGGACCCGGCCGCGGACGACATCGGCGCCCTGGTGGCCGCATGGACCCAGGACGCGGGCGCGGACGTCGCGTTCGAGGTGTCCGGCGCGGCGGGTGGCGTGGACACCGCGGTCGATGTGCTCGGCGTGCGTGGCCGACTCTGCCTGGTCGCGATCCACCCCCGTCCCCGCGAGGTGAACCTGCACCGCTTCTTCTGGCGCGAACTGACCCTGATCGGGGCCCGGTTGTACAACCGCTCCGACTTCGAGAAGGCGGTGACACTCGTCGCCGACGGCACGATTCCGGCCGACCGGCTGATCAGCAAGGTCGTGCCGCTCACCCAGGCACCCGCGGCGTTCGAGGCGCTGGAGGGCGGCGGAGACGTGATGAAGATCCTCGTGGACTGCACCGACGAGGCCCAGGGAGCCGCCGTATGACCGCCTTCGACCTCACCGGGAAGCTCGCCGTCGTCACAGGCGCCCGGCGCGGCATCGGCCGGGCCATGGCCCGCGCGCTCGCCGACGCCGGCGCGGACATCATCGGCGTCAGCGCCTCGCTGGAGGAGTCCGGCAGCGCGGTGGAGAAGGACGTCACCGCCGCCGGGCGCACCTTCGAGGCGATCCGCACCGACTTCGCCGACCCCGAGGCCGTTCGCGCCCTGGGTGCCGACCTCGCGGGCCGGGAACGTCCGGTGGACATCCTGGTCAACAACGCGGGCACGATCCGCCGCGCCCCGGCCGCCGAACACACCGACGCGGACTGGGAGTTGGTGCTCCAGGTCAACCTCAACGCGCAGTTCGCGCTGACCCGGGCCGTCGGCGCCACGATGGTCGCCCGCGGCCAGGGCAAGGTCGTCTTCACCGCCTCGCTGCTCAGCTTCCAGGGCGGCATCACCGTCCCCGGCTACACCGCCGCCAAGCACGGCGTCGCCGGTCTCACCAAGGCGCTGGCCAACGAGTGGGCCCCGCACGGGGTGAACGTCAACGCCATCGCGCCCGGCTACATCGCCACCGACAACACCCAGGCACTCCAGGACGACCCGCAGCGCAGCAAGGCGATCCTGGACCGCATCCCGGCCGGCCGCTGGGGCAGCGCCGACGACCTGGCCGGCGCCACCGTGTTCCTCGCCTCCGACGCGGCCGCCTACGTCCACGGCGTCACCCTGCCCGTCGACGGCGGATGGCTCGGTCGGTGAGCGACAGCGACCTGGCCTCCGTGCTCGACGGTGCCCGTGTGATGCCGGTGCTCACGGTGCCGTCCGTCTCGACCGCCGGCCGGCTGGCCGACGCGCTCGCGGCGGGCGGCGCGCGGTGTGCGGAGGTCACCTTCCGCACCCCGGACGCCGATCAGGTGCTCAAGGAGATGGCCGACCACGGTGGTCTCACGGTCGGCGCCGGCACGGTCCTCACGGCCGAGCAGGCGGAGCGTGCCGTGACGGCCGGGGCCCGCTTCGTGGTCTCGCCCGGCTTCGACGAGGAGGTCGTCGCCAAGTGTGGCGAACTCGGGGTGCCCGTCGTGCCCGGCGTCGCCACCGCGACCGAGTTGATGCGCGCGCTCAAGGCGGGCCTGGACACCGTCAAGCTCTTCCCCGCCGAGCCGCTCGGCGGGGTGCGCACCCTGCGCGCGCTCGCGGCGCCGTTCCCCGGAGTGCGGTTCGTGCCGACCGGCGGGATCGCCGCCGACCAGCTGTCCGGTTATCTGGCCGAGCCCGCGGTCCTCGCCGTCGGCGGCAGCTGGATGGCCACCCCCGGCCACCTCGACCGGGGTGAGTACGAGGAGATCCGCCGGCTGACCGCCGACGCGGTGGACAGGAGCACGACATGATCGACGTGGTGGCGCTCGGCGAGGTGATGCTGCGCTTCGATCCGGGCGAGGGGCGCATCCGTACCGCCCGCACCTTCCAGGTGTGGGAGGGCGGCGGCGAGTACAACGTCGTCCGCGGACTGCGCCGCTGCTTCGGACTGCGCACCGCCGTCGTCACCGCGCTGGCCGACAACGCGGTCGGCCGGCTCGTGGAGGACCTGATCCTCCAGGGCGGCGTCGACACCTCGCTGATCCGCTGGGCGCCCGACGACGGCATCGGCCGCGGCGCCCGCAACGGCCTGAACTTCGTCGAGCGCGGCTACGGCATCCGCGGCGCGCTCGGCGTCAGCGACCGCGCCCACACCGCCGTCTCCCAGCTGCGCAAAGGGGACGTCGACTGGGACGCGGTCTTCTCGGCCGGGGTGCGCTGGTTCCACACCGGCGGCATCTTCGCCGGCCTGTCCGACACCACCGTCGACGTCGCCGACGAGGCCATGGCGGCCGCCCGCCGCCACGGCGTCACCGTGTCCTACGACCCCAACTACCGCCCCAGCCTCTGGACCGGCCGCGGCGGAGCGGAGGCGGCCCGCGAGGTCGACCTGCGCCTGGCCCGGCACGCCGATGTCGTGGTCGGCGCCCTCGGCCTCGCCGGGGCGTGTCCGGGCGACGTGCGGGTCGCTGCCGACGAGGTACCCGACGCCCTGGCCGGCGTCGCCGCGCTCCTGCCCCGAGCGAAGGTCCTGGCGACGACTCTGCGCGCGGTGCCCTCGGCCGGGGTCAACGACTGGTCCTCGGCCGCCTGGTCCGCCGACACCGGCGTCATCACCGGCCCGTACATGCCCGGCCTGCACGTCCTGGACCGCATCGGCTCCGGCGACGCCTTCGCCGCCGGCCTCATCCACGGCCTGCTCGACGGAGCCGGCCTGGAACGCGCCCTGGCCTACGGCACCGCCCACGGCGCCCTCGTCATGACCACCCCCGGAGACGTCTCCATGGCCACCCGTACCGAGGTCGAGGCACTCATCGCGGGCGGCTCGGCCCACGTCAGACGCTGACGGCGCCCCCTCGCACGTATCCCAGGAGCAGGCCTTGCAGCAGCGGAAGATCCCTCACACGTCGGTCTCTCTCACCGAGCTCGGCTTCGGCGCGTCCGTGATCGGCAACCTCTACCGCGTCACCCCGCCCGACGACGCCACGGCCGCCGTCGACGCGGCCTGGCAGGCCGGCATACGGTACTTCGACACCGCACCCCACTACGGCCTCGGCCTCTCCGAACGCCGCCTGGGCGCCGCCCTGCGCGACCGCCCGCGCGACCAGTACGTCATCTCCTCCAAGGTCGGCAGGCTCCTCGTCCCCAACGAGGAGCCACGCGGCGTCGACACCGAGGGCTTCGTCGTACGGGACGACCTGCGCCGCCAGTGGGACTTCAGTCGCGACGGCGTCCTGCGCTCCGTCGAGGAGACGCTCACGCGCACCGGCCTGGACCGCCTCGACGTCGTCTACCTCCACGACCCCGACGACCACTGGCGCCAAGCCGCCGACGAGGCCATGCCCGCCCTGGCCGAGCTGCGCGACCAGGGCGTGATCGGCGCGATCGGCGCCGGCATGAACCAGTCCGCCATGCTCGCCCGCTTCCTGCGCGAGACCGCCGCCGACATCGTCATGCTCGCCGGCCGCTACACCCTCCTGGACCAGTCCGCTCTGGACGACGTCCTGCCCGCCGCACGGGAACTCGGCAAGAGCGTGGTGGCCGTCGGCGTGTTCAACTCCGGACTGCTCTCCCGCGACCGGCCCGCCGAAGGCATGCGATACGACTACCAGGACGCCCCACCGGAACTGATCGCGAGGGCCCGGGCCATCGCCGATGTCTGCGAGGCGTACGGGACCACCCTCCCCGCCGCCGCGATCGCCTTCCCGGACACCCACCCCAGTATCATCAACGTCACCCTCGGCATGCGGACCGCTGAACAGGTCGTACGGAACGTGAAACTCAAGGATCAGCGCGTACCTGACGGTCTCTGGCAAGATCTTCGTACTCAGGGGCTGATCAGGTCGGACGTGCTCGCCGGGCACGGTGGGGGGAGGGATGCCCAATGTCTCTGACGGACAAGGCCATCGAGCAGATCCGTGAGCTGATCCGGACCGGTGCCCTGCCGCCCGGCTCGAAGCTGCCGCCGGAGCCGGACCTGGCGGCTCAGCTGGGCCTCTCGCGCAATCTCGCCCGGGAAGCGGTCAAGGCGCTGGCCGTCGCCCGTGTCCTGGAAGTCCGACGGGGCGACGGCACCTATGTGACCAGCCTCCAGCCGAGCCTGCTGCTGGAGGGGCTCGGTGGGGCGGTGGACCTGTTGCAGGGCGACGCGGCCGCCTTGCAGGACCTCATGGAGGTACGACGGCTCCTCGAACCGGTCGCCACGGCGCTTGCCGCGACCCGGATCTCCGAGGACCAGTTGGCCGAGGTGAAGCGGCACCTGGACGCCATGCGCGAGGCCCGCGACGACGTCGAACAGCTCAACATCCACGACGCCGCCTTCCACCGGGCCGTGGTCTCGGCCACCGGCAACGAAAGCCTCCTCACCCTCCTCGAAGGGATCTCCGGCCGCACCCTGCGGGCCCGCATCTGGCGTGGTCTGGTCGACGACCGGGCCGCGGGCCGCACGCTCGCGGAGCACGAGGCGATCTTCAACGCCCTGTCCACGCGCGATGCCACCCTCAGCCAGGCCGCGGCACTGATGCACGTGAGCAACACCGAGCAGTGGCTGCGGGTGCACCTGAGCTCCGGGGAAGCCGGTCCGACGTCTGCCGTCCCACGCGTCGCCTCTCCCGGGGCCTGAGCCGCCTCAGGCCCCGGGAGGCGGGTTCATCCGGCGGTCAGAGTGGTCCACTTCTGGTTGGAACCGCCGTTGCAGTCCCACAGCACGAGCTGTGTGCCGTCCGTCGTCGAGCCGCCCGGCACATCGAGGCAGCGGCCGGAGGCGGGGTTGCGGTAGCCGCCGTTGTAGGGCTGCCAGACCTGGTTGGCGCCGCCATGGCAGGACCAGAGCTGCACCTTGGTGCCGTTGGCGGTGGCCCCGCCGGCGGCGTCGAGGCACTTGCCCATGGAGCGCAGGGTGCCGTCGGTGTAGGCCGACCAGTACTGGTTGGCGCTGTCGGCGCAGCTCCACGTCTGGACGGCGGTCCCGTCAGCGGTGCCGGCGCCGTTGACGTCCATGCACTTGCCGGCGATGCCGGACTGCACGTGTGCCGGGGCGGGGGCGGGGTTCTTCAGCCACCCCGCGCTGTCCGCGGCCTGGACACCGCGGTGGAAGGCGTCGGCCATCTTCTGGTAGCCGGCGTCGTTGGGATGCAACGGATCGGCCAGGTCGGCCGTGGTCAGGCCGCTCATGTCGACGAACGCGACATGCTTGCCCGCACCCTGTGCGTCGCTGACGATCTGCCGTGTGGCCTGGTTGTACGTGCCCCGCCACTGTTCCTCCGAGCTGCTGGTTGACACCACCAGGGAGGCGACGAGGACGGTCGCGTCGGGGACGTCGGCGGTGATCTGGTTGACCAGCGACCTCAGCCGGGCGATCGCGCTGTCGACCTCGGAGGCCCCTTGGAGGTCGTTGGTACCGATGTGCAGCGTCACCACGTTGGGCCGGTAGCGGGTCAGCGAGGCGTCGGCGAGGGCGGCGATCTGGTCGGTGCGGTACCCGGAGTGGCCTTCGTTGTCCGGGTCGGACATCGAGCCGTTCCGCACCGTGCCGACGAAGTCCAGCGAGTGGCCGTCCGCGGCGAGCTCGTTCCACAGCGGACCGCGGTAGCCGTTACCCGTGCTGCTCCCCACACCCCAGGTGATCGAGTCGCCCAACGGCATGACGCGTAAAGGGGTGTTGGGGGCGGCGGAGGCAGGGGCCGCTCCTGTCGCGGTCACCCCGAGCGTGGCGGCGACCAGGGTGAGCACCGGCAGGATCCAGGGCTTTCTCATGCGTGCGTCCTTTGTGCGAGTGATGGCTGAATCAGCGGGTCGGCGGGCACGGCACCGGAAGCCGGTGCCGTGCCCGTGGGTCAGCGCTGCAGGGTGAGCAGGCCCGGCCGCCACGGCAGCAGGTTGTAATCGGTGCCCGGCGGGGTGTTGGGGGACAGCCCCTGGTAGAGGAGTTGCAGGTTGCAGGGGTCGATGGTCTTGGTCTGGTCGGGGTTGTTGCGGACCAGGTCTCCGTGGCTGATGTCGTTGGTCCAGGTGGCGCCGCTGTTGGCCTTGCCCGCGAAGGGGTTGGACTCGGTGGCGGCCTGCGGGGTCCAGGAACCGTTCAGGCTGGTGGCGGTGAAGGAACGGAAGAAGCGCTGCTCGCTCGCACCGCGCGCCTCGACGATCATCAGGTACTGGTTCTGGCCCTGGACCTTGTACACCTCAGGTGCTTCGAACAGGTTCTTCACCGTGTCGCTCATGACCGTCGTGTAGGACGAGCCGAAGCTGCTCGGGAAGTTCCCGATCGGCATGCTCGCCCGGTAGATGCTGCCGTTGTCACCGGCGAAGAACAGGTACATGTTCTGGTCGTCGGCGATCAGGGTCTGGTCGATCGGGGCGGCACCGCCCGGGAGGCTGCCGGTGAACAACGCCTGCGGCGCGGACCAGCTGTTGGGGTTGGTCGGGTCGGTGGAGGTGCGGTAGAAGAAGGGCCACTGACCCCACTGGGACGCCAGTACCCAGATGTTCTTGGGCGCGAAGTAGATCAGGGTGGGCGCGACCGTGCCCTGGTTCATGCCGGTCTGGCCGGCCGACGCCATGTCGGACCAGTTCGTGAAGGGCGCGAAGCCCATCGAGCCGTAGGACCCGGACTGGTTGACGGTCGAGCCGTAGACCAGGTGCTTGCCGTTGTACGTCACGTTGGTGAAGTCCTTCAGCGAGACCCAGCCGTTCGCCGGCTGCGCCAGCGGACCGGTCGAGTTCCACCGGTACGTCGACGGCAGCGAACACGTGCTGCCCGTCCCGGACAGGCCGGTCCACTTCTGGTTGCTGCCGCCGCTGCAGTTCCAGAGCTGCACCGCCGTGCCGTTGGCGGTGGCGCCGCCTGACACGTCCAGGCACAGCCCGGACTCCACGGCGACGACCGTGCCGTCGGAGTTGACCCGCCACTGCTGGTTGGTCCCGCCGTTGCAGGACCAGATCACCGGCCGGGTCCCGGCCGTGGTGGCATGGCCCGGAACATCCAGGCACTTGTTGCCGTACACGGTCAGCTGGCTGCTGTCGGTCAGCGTCCACTGCTGATTGGTTCCGCCATGGCAGTCCCAGATCTGCAGGTTGGTGCCGTCGGTCTGGCTGGCGCCCGGCACATCGAGACACCTGCCGGAAGCGGTGGCGCGCAAGGCGCCGCTGGTGGCGGCCTGAGCGGGGTCGGCGACGAGCGTCGCCGCCGAGGCGACCAGGGCCGCGAGCAGCACGGGCAGGTGCCTGCGGCTGAACGTACGTCTGTGCATGGGGGACCTCGTTCCTTGAGTGAGCGGTTCCCTCGCCCCGTCAGGGGCTGCTGGACAGGCGTGCTGTTGACCTTCCTCGATGTTCGAGGTATCGAACAATGGTCGACAGGCTGGGCGGACGAGAACTGAGCACAAGAAGCTCAGTCGGCAGCTGGTCCCGTCGTCCCGCTCCATCGACACGTGGGATGGATTAACGGGCATGAACGTTGCCCGTGTCTAGAGTCGCGACACAAAACACCGCCTGCGTCCGGAAGTTTGGCCGGTCGGCGCCTGGCACCGCGTCAGACATGGGATGTCATGCGGCCAGGCTCGCCTGAGAAATGTCGAATCCCACGGCAACCCTGGGCGGTTCCTGCGGCGACTAGGAAGCGGGTTCGGTCGTCACGGTGATCGAATCCGCGCTGCCACTGGTGAACGGCTGCAAGGAGGACACCCCCATGAGGCCCCGCGAGTCCTCGTGCGCGAACAGCGGATACGGCACCCGGATGGCCGGCACGCCGAGCACGGCGACGGTCGACGGCGGCGCCTGCTGCGGGCTGGTGTCGGTGGGGAGCGGCAAGGTGCTGGACGGCCTGGACACCGTGGCGTACGCCGAGCTGTGCGAGCGGTTCAACGGCGGGGTGTTCCTGCACCAGGTGCCCAAGGTCGACATGAAGGACGACGGGTCCGTGATGAAGGCGGCGCACATCGTCGGCGCCGACGGCTGGGAGGTCGACCTGCCGCTGTGGGCGGACGCCGCCGAGTGCGAGCGCCATGCCCCCCGGGTGACGACTCACACTGACCGCGCCATAGTGCGGGCACCTGCGGGGCTCTGGCGAGACGGCCGCAGCCCCCGGGTGACATTCCGTCGAAGCTGCCCGCCGCCAGGTCCAGGACTCCGGACCCGGCGCAGAGGCCTTAAGGCGACCTGGTCGGTCGCTGCGTGGGTGACCCTGGCGCCGGGGTGGCCCGACATGCAACTACTTGACCGCCGGCACGCTTTCATGTGGCCAACGACGTAAATGATCGTGGCCGGCCACGGATAGGCGTCACCGGCCGTGCTCGCGGCCAGGGCCCGGCACCTACGCGGCCGCATCATCAGGGACCTGCTGGTTCCGCGCTGCCGGTCGCGGGCGGATCTCGGGGGCCGTCGCGACCGCCGTTCCGCCCTCCGGTCCCGGTAATACTTGGCTAGCCACATGATTGCTGTTACGGTTTCTATGTGGCCAGCCACATTTTTTGTGGCGGAACTATCGGAATGAACGGAATCACCATGAAGGCAATCGTTTTCGACGAGTTCGGCGGCCCGGACGTGCTGCACGAGGCGGACGTCGAGGTCCCCCAGCCCGGCCCCGGCCAGGTCCGGGTCCGGGTGAAGGTCGCCGGGCTCAATGCCATCGACGGCAAGACCCGCGCCGGAATGCTCGAGGCCGTCTACCCCACGACCTTCCCCGCCATCCCCGGCGGCGAGCTGGCCGGCGTGGTCGACGCCCTCGGCGCGGGCGTGAGCGACGTGCAGGTCGGCGACGAGGTGCTCGGCTGGGCCGACACCGGCGCGTACGCCGAGTACGCGCTGGCCACCACCGTGGTGCCCAAGCCTCCCGGCCTTTCCTGGCAGGACGCGGCCGCACTGCCGGTCGCCAGTGAGACCACCGAGCGGGTCCTTGACCAGCTGGAGGTGGCCGCCGGGGAGACAGTGCTGATGCACGGCGCGTCCGGAGCGGTCGGTACCGTGGCCGTCCAGCTCGCCACCGCCCGCGGCGCCCGCGTGATCGCCACCGCCGGCGCCTCGAACCAGGACTACCTCGCCTCGCTCGGTGCGACGCCGACCACGTACGGCGAGGGTCTGGTCGAGCGGGTGCGCGCGCTGGCTCCCAACGGTCTGGACGCGGTCTTCGATCTGGCCGGCAAGGGAGCGCTGCCCGACTCCATCACGCTGCGCGGCGGCACTGACCGCATCGTGACCATCGCCGACTTCGCGGCGCGCCAGCTGGGCGTGACCTTCTCGCAAGGCACCCCGAGGCACTCCGCCGAGAGCCTGGCCGCTGTGGCTCAGGAGGCCGCGGCAGGGAAGCTGACCACCACTGTCACCGCCTACCCCCTGGCGCAGGCTGCCGAGGCCCAGGGCGCCAGCGACACCGGACACGTGCGCGGCAAGCTCGTCCTGACCGTCGACTGAGCACACCCGCCTTCAACTTCCCTTCCCCCCACCCCTGTTGCGGTGGCCCGTTCGGTCACCGCATTACTGAAGGACGCTTTGATGCTGGAATCCCTCTGGACCCCGACCACCCTCGGCGGCGTCTCTCTGCCGCACCGCCTGGTCATGGCCCCCATGACCCGCGACCGCTCCACCCCCGAGGGCGTGCCGACCGAGCTGAATGCCGAGTACTACGCGCAGCGCGCCTCCAACGCGCTGATCATCACCGAGGGCACCCAGCCGTCGGCCGACGGCCAGGGCTACCTGCTCACCCCCGGCATCTACGACGAGGCCCAGATCGCCGGTTGGCGTACGGTCACCGACGCCGTACACGAAGCCGGTAGCCGCGTGTTCATCCAGCTGATGCACGTCGGCCGGATCTCCCACCCCGACAACACCCCCACCACCGCCAGCCGGTCGCGCCCTCCGCGATCCGCCCGCAGGGGGTGATGTTCACCGCGTCCGGCCCGCAGGAGATGCCCGAACCTCGCGCCCTGTCCACGCAGGAAGTCGCGGACACGGTTGCCGACTTCCGGCGTGCTGCCGCGGCCGCCGTTGCGGCGGGCGCGGACGGCGTGGAGATCCACGGCGCCAACGGCTACCTGATCCACCAGTTCCTCTCCGACAACACCAACCAGCGCACCGACGCCTACGGCGGCTCGATCGAGGCCCGTATCCGCTTCGCCGTCGAGATCGCCGCAGCGGTGGCCGACGAGATCGGCGCCGAGCGCACCGGCATCCGTATCTCGCCCGGAAACCCGTACAACGACATCGCCGAGTCCGACACCGCCGAGCTCTACCCGGCGCTCGTCGCCGCGCTGCGCCCGCTGGGCCTGGCCTACCTGCACCTGATGCACGCCGGCGACGAGGCGCTGCTGGACACGCTGCGCGCGCAGTGGCCGGGCACCCTGATCCTCAACCGGGCCGGCGCTGACATCCCGACCCGCGCCAAGGACGTCGAGAACGGCAATGCCGACCTCGTCTCGGTCGGCGCGCTGGCCCTGGCCAACCCCGACCTGGTCGAACGTCTGCGTGCTGGCGCGCCGCTGAACAGCCCCGACCCGGCGACCTTCTACGGTGGCGGGTCGGTCGGATACACCGACTACCCCACTCACACCGGCTGAAGAAGCGGAGACCATGCACCAGATTCCCACTACTGCCGCAGGAGGGCCGATGGGTTACGCGATCTTCCAGCTCGCCCGCGCCCACCGCGCCTACGCCGGCGCCCTGCTGCGCAAGATGGATCTGCACCCCGGCCAGGAACTGCTGTTGATGCAGTTGTTGGACCGGGAAGGGCAGACCCAGTCCGAGCTCCTCGAGAGCGTCGGCCTGGACCACTCCACCGTCTCCAAGTCCCTGCGCCGCATGCAGGAGGCGGGCCTGCTCACCCGTGAGCCGGCACCGCACGACCGGCGCGTGATGGTCGTCCACCTCACCGACAAGGGCCGCGCCATGCGCGAACCCATCGCCGCCCTGTGGACGGGCCTGGAGGAGATCTCCGCCGGCAACCTGACGGAGCAGCAGGCGCAGGCCTTCGTCGAGACCGCCTACGTGATCGCCGACGCGATCACCAGCCGGCCCATGCCGACAGAAGAACCCGGCTGACCTGCCGGTAGAGCACAGAGGCCCGTCAACGGCCGGTGGTGTGGCAGCAGCCGAAGGAAGCCCGTGAGGGACATCGACCCGCCTCCACACCGCCGGCCGTCGGCGTACCGGCCCCCGTATGGACCCGTGGCCCCTGCCCCTGCGCGCTCTCAAGCCCTCCTTGACCCGAAGGAAGCGAGACCCCCGTGCCTGACACCGACTCCACCCTTCTCCCCGTCCTCGTCGTCGGGGCGATCGGCTCCCTGGGGAGCAAGGTCGTCGACGAACTCCTGGCCCGCGGCAAGAAGGTCCGCGCCCTGGTACGGCCCACCAGCGACGCCGGCCACCTCGAGGACAGGGGCGTCGAGATCGCCCGCGGCGACATGCTCGACGTCGACTCGCTCGTCGCCGCCATGAACAGCGCCGCGAACAGCTCGGCGTGCCCTTCGTCGCCCTGCGTCCGGGAGCCTTCCTCGACCAGATCGCGACCGGGGCGGGCGACCCGCTCGACAAGGGCCGCATGATCTGGATCGGCAAGACCGCCGTCCCGCTGACCTTCGTGCGCATGACCGACCTCGCCGGCTACCTGGCCGCCGCCGTGGATGCCGAGGTGGCGGACGGCGAACGCATCGACATCGGCTGGGACCGCCCCGTCAGCATGCGCGAAGTAGCCGACCGGATGGGAGCCCGCGCCGGAAAGAAGATCAAGGTGTGGTCCGTGCCCTCCGGTGTCGCTCGCGCCGCAGCAGCCGTCGCCGGCCGCTTCATGCCCCTGCTCAAGGACATGGCCGCGATGTTCCACTGGTTCGACACCGGCCGCTACGTCGCCGACCCCACCCGCCAGGAACAGCGCTTCGGCCCCGCCCCCACGGCCGAACAGGCCCTCACCGGCTTCACCGACGAACTGCGCACCGCGCGCCGCCGGTGATCACAGCGACCACAGCGCACCCGCAGCTGCCGTGCCTGGCGTTCACGCCCGGCAAAGGCCCGGAGCAGTGCTTCACGGTCTCGCGGCGTGGACGGAGTTCGTCAAGCGGGTGCGGGGGCTCGCGGAGACGGACTGGTACCGCTACGACGAGCCGGCCGCCTACATCGGCTACCGGGAAGCCGCTGCCTCGTAGGGGTCTCCGGATGGGTCCAGGCCGGGTTCTCGTCGCGCCCGTAGGGATACGGCTCCACTTCGGCCGTACTGCGGCGAGCAGCCCCAATGCCTCATCGGCCTGGCTCTCTTCCAGGGCCTCGGTCAACTCGGCATCCCGCCGTTGCCGTCGTGGTCGTTGCCTACGGGACGTCAACTGTCTTGCCGTCTTCGTCGAGGGTGTGGGTCTGCCAGTACACGTCCCACTTGTCGCCGACCTCCTGCGGCACCTTCCCCTCGGGGTATCTGGCGTACCCCGCAGAGGGTTCCTCCTTGTCCGAGACGCAGGCGGAGCCGGTCGAGCCCACGGCCAGGACGGGGTACTCGCCACTGCTGCAGACGTTCTCCCGGTACTCCCAGCCCGCGCATCCCGTCAGCGCCAGAGCTGCGACCGCGCTCGCCAACACCGCGGCGATACGGGGCTTTTGGGGCCACAGGCCGGATGCGGCGCGGCTGTCGATGCGGGGCGTGATCATCGTGTCTCTCCTGTCGTTCGGTGTGCCTCCACTCTCGCTGCCGAGGGGCCGCCGCCTCCTGAGCCCACGTACTCAGAGAGACCCGTGCGGATGCTCAATGTGCCGGTGGTGACGTGCGTCGTCGAGCGGTCGCGCAAGTGACCGAACCGGCCAACTTCCTTTGAGGACGGGCGGTTGACGGACAGAGTTGATGGCAGGTACATGACCGACGGGGTGTCGCGGGCATACCATCGCAAGGCCTCGGAGGGGCGGTCGACGGCGTGTCCGCCCGACCGGAGCACCTGTGCCGCTCCTTCGTGTACCCGGCCCCGCCGGGGCCGGAAATCCCCCCACGGATGAAGGAGCAGCAATGCCCCTCGGCACATGGCTCAAGGCAGGAACGTCCGCCGCGGCGCTCGTCCTCGCCATGGCGGGCGCCGCGACCGCCGCCCCCGCGAGTGAACCGCCCTCCGCCCAGGCGGCAGTGGTGACCCTTCGCTACGACGACAGCCGCGCCGGCGGCTGGGAATCGGCGATCGCGGCCGGAGTCGCCTCGTGGAACGCGAACGTGAGCAACGTCAGGCTCGTGGAAGCGGCACCCGGCGCCGGCGCCGAAATCGTGATCGTCGCCACCACGGGCTGGCCGCAGGCCACCCTCGGCCCCGTGCGTCCGGGCCGGCAGGTCCGCGTCGAACTCGGCAGCCAGGCCGTGAGCCAGGGGTACGACAAGACCCGGATCGCCGCCCACGAACTGGGCCACAGCCTCGGCCTGCCGGACACCAAACCCGGCCCCTGCTCACAACTGATGTCGGGGTCGAGCGCCGGCACGGCATGCACCAACGCCGTACCCGACGCGACCGAGAGGTCCCGCGTCCAGTCCGCCTACGCGAGTGCCGTCGCCGCGCTCCTGCGCACTGAGGGCCGGACGCTCGTCGACGCACCCTGAGCACGGACCCCCGGGCGACCACGGCCTCCCGAGGACGTGGTCGCCGCGGCACCCACCTACATGACGGGCTCAGCCGCGAACTGCCTGCCCACTGGCCGACCGCCGGGTGATGCCCTACGTGACCGCACTTCTCGGCCGCGTAGGACAATCCCATCCGGGATCCGAGCCGGCGGAGCGGAAGGAACTGACAGCATGATCGAGTGGGTGTCCCTCAGCGCGGAGGCAAAGCCCGTTCCCCGACCCGTCGCCACCATGTGGGTATGGGCCACCGCCTGCTGCGGTGCCCTGACCCTCGTGGCGCTGCACAACACCCTCATAGGACCGGACCGCCCCGGCCCCGCCCTGGCCGCGCTGTCCCTGCTGGCCGCCCTGCTCGGCCTGTGGGCCCGCTTCACCGCCGCCCCGGGCACGGCCGTGCTCTGCTGGGTGTTCCTCAACGGCTTCGCGATTCCACCCGCCGGCACCCTCACCTGGGCCTCGTACCGCGACACCTTCTGGCTCACCTGCCTGTGCACCGCCGCCCTCGTGGGCACGGCCATGGCCCGCATCCACCACGCCCGAGCCGCCTACCGCCGCGTCACCGAAGTCGCTGCCCCAGCCGAACCGGACCCTGAACACCGCGCTCACTGACCAGGGCTTGTCCTCGAGCGGCGATCTACTTGGGCGGCAGGCTCGCCGCGAAAGTGCGTCCCTCGTCCAGCCAGGCACCGAGCGCGTCGTCCTCCGCGACCGCCGCCCCGTCGACCACGATCCAGCCGCGCATCGGGCGGCCGGTCATGTCGAAGACACGTGCACCCGGCCGGGCGAGGGCGGTGTCGGTCGCGTCGGGGCCGACCCGGACCATGAGGTCGTCTCCCGTGACACCGACGGCCATGTTGCCGTCGTACAGAAACGCCACCCCGCCGAACATCCGCTTCTCGGTGACGGCCGGGTCCGCACCGAGCCGCTCCCTGATCCGCTCCGCCAACCCCGCGTCGTACGCCATCGTCGCCTCATTCCTGTTCCACAGGCCTTGCTCCGAGCGGGTCACAGCTCCACGTTCGGCCAGTCCAGCAACCTGGCGCCGATGACCGCGGTCTGGAGCATGTAGCGGTGGGCCGGGTCGGACGGGTCGGCGCCGGTGAGCTGGTGGATGCGTTGCAGACGGTACGTCATGGCCCGCACGCTCAGTGAGAGGCGGCGGGCGGCCTCGGCGGCGACGCAGCCGGAGTCGAAGTAGGCGGTGAGGGTGTCGAGGAGGGGCTGGGCGCCCCCGCGGGCGGTGGTGAGCGGGCCGAGCGCGTTCACCACGAGGTCGGCCATGGCCTGCCGGTCCCGGGTGAGGACGGGGTAGACGAGCAGGTCGGTGGCGCGCAGGACCGGCTGGTCGAGGTCGAGACGCTCCGCCAGTTCCAGGGCTCTCAGGGCCTCTTCGTACGACTGGACGACCCCGCCGGGACCCGGCTGCGGGCGTCCGATCGCGACCCGGCCGCCGTCGGTGGCGGCGTGCGCCCGCTTGGCGAAGTAGGGCAGGATCTCGTCCTCGTGGCCGGGGGCGATGCACAGGAGCCGGCCGTCCTTGGTGGTGAGCAGGACGTTGCGGTTGCCGAAGCGGGTGATCAGGGCCTGCTCCACCTGTCGGGGCACCGCCCCGCCCTCGTTGTAGGCGGCCGGGCCCTGCGCGACGGCCACGGCGTGGGCGTGGGCCAGGCGCAGCCCGAAGCGCTCGGCGCGTTCGACGAGGCGGCCCAGGTCGCTGCGGCCGTAGAGGAGGTCGTCGATGAACTCCCGGCGGGCGGCCTCCTCCTGACGTACCGCCAGGCGCTGGGCACGTTCGTAGCCTTCGGCGAAGGCGTCGATGACCTGCTGTACGGCGGCGAGTGTGCTGTCGGCCGAGCCGGGCGCGCCCGGCCAGGCGGCGCGGGCCGCCGCGAGGTGAGTGACGACCAGGGCGCGCAGACCGTGGCCGGCGTCCGCGGCCTGTTCGCCGAGTGCGCGCCGGGACTCGATCTCCGCACGGGTGAGACGGCGACCGGTGGCCGAGACGTCCGCCAGGATGCGGGCATAGCCATCCAGATAGTGCTCGGGTATCTCCCGCTCCGTCACGCCGCCCCCGTAATCCTGACGCGCCGGTGACGGTTTCTCAGCGCTTCACCGGCATGCAGACCTTAGTGAACTCTGCCGGGAACCGGCAATGCGCGGGCGGACGTCGTGCGGGCATCATGACGCGAGGGGAGCACTGCGGATGGTTCCGATGCCGGGCACCGGCAGGTGTGCGGTGTCGGAACCGCTCGTATGTGAGGGCACACGGGCGTGGCTTCCGTCATGCGTAACGGAACTCTTCCTCAGGCCTTGCGGATCCGGTCGGCGATCTCAGGCATGGCCGTGAATCCGGCCGCCTTGTAGGTGGCGACACCGCCCACGTTGGCACTCGGTGTGCACACGCGCACACTCGACGAGCCCATCGCCCGCAGTGCGGCCGCCCCGGCCAGGGTGATCGCCCGGCCGTAGCCACGGCCGCGGTGGTCCGCGTGGACGCCCATCGGCTCGACCAGTCCCGGCCTTCCGGAGCCGGCAGACCAGACCGTCACCACCGCTGCCGGGTTGCCGTGGTCGTCGTACGCACCCAGACAGCGGGCCTCGGAGAAGAACGGTGCCGCGGACATCCCGTGACGGTAATCGCGCGTGGGCTTCGTGGTGTTGAACGCGGACCGCAGGACGTCCGCGAAGTCCTGCGCCTGGTCCAGGCCGATCTCCCTGAGCGACACACCGGGGTCCTCCACCGCTTCGGCGAGGTCGCGGAAGAGCGGCGTCCACGGCTCGTCGACACCCCAGCCCTCCTCGGTCAGCAGGTCGTGGAGCAGTAGCCCCCGAGGTGCTTCGACGGACACGGCTCCTTCCGGCAGCACGCCGCGCTCGGGCAGCGAGAGGTCGCCGACGAGTCGCCGCGCCAGGTCCTCGTCCTGGAAGGCGTCGGGAGCGACCGTCATCCGCACCAACGTCGGCGAATCCAGCATCCCGACCGCGAGGATCCGTCCGTCCCGGCTCCAGGTGCGGATCGCCGCGGCCGTCTCAGTTGTTCCGAACCGGTAGTTCCAGCCGATGTCGCCGGGATGCAGCTGCATCGGCGCTGCGTCGTACTGCCACTCCCGCAACGCCGTCATGGCTTCGCGGACTTGGCCGGCCGTCGGCGTGCTCAACACCATCGTCATGGCCGAGGATCACACACAACGTCTCGGCGGCACGCAACCGATTAACCGGTCCACCGCTTCGGTGTCGCCGTGCAGGGCTCAGGACTGCACGGCGAGTTGGAAGGCCTGCGCGGTCGAACCGTCGCAGGTTCGTTGGGTGAGCTGGACGCTGTTCGTCGCCGCTGCGGCGGCCGTCAGGCACTTGCCGCTGTGCCGGGCGACGAAGTGGTAGAGCCCGCTGGTCTCGCGCACCGGCTGCCACTGCTGGTTCGTGCCGCCGGAGTACACCCACAGCTGCAACGCCGCGTTGTCGGCCGTCGAGCGGTCGGTCACGTCGATCACCTGTGCGGGGTCGTTGCGGGCGGTGATCCGCAGGTATCCGCTGTCGGTGCTCCGGAACTGGTAGTGCTGCGCGGTCGTGCTGTTGCAGGCGTACTGCTGGATCGCCGTCCCGTTGGCGGTGGCGGCCGAACGGGCGTCCACGCACGTGTTGTTGCCGGCGTTGCGCAGGGTGTACCAGGCGGTCTCGGAGATCTGGTCGCCGGTCGGTGGGGTCGTGGTGCCGTTCCCGCCCAGCCACTTGAGTCCGTCCAGCAGAAACCGGTTCTGGGTCGCGCTCGCGAAGGTCGACGAAAGCCGCGTGTTGGTCGTGTAGTTCATCGCGTTGTGACCGAAGTTCGCGTACAGCATCCGGTACTTCGTGTTGGTCCACAGGATCGGGTAGTACCCGCTGTACCAGGACTGGTTGGGGTCCGTGCCGACCGGGAAGCTGCTGGGGTCGATCGACGCGAGGATCTTGATGTCCGGGTTCTGCCGCAGATCTCTGGACCAGCTGTACCACTCGCTGACCGATGAGGTGAAGGTGGCCGGCAGGTTGGCGGTGGCCGGGTGGGTGCGGTCCTCCACCTTCAGGGTCACGGCGGTCGGGCCCCAGGTGTTGGACGCGAAGTCACCCGAGCCGAGGAACGTGTTGTGGTACCAGGACCAGCTCGCCGCGTCGGTCGTGAACGCCGAGACATGGAAGCCCATGAAGCCGCCTCCGCCTCTCATGTACGCCTCGAAACCGGTGCGTTGGGCCGACGTCTGCGGCAGATCATCGAGGAACAGCACGACTTGGTAGGTGTTGACCCCGCCGTTGGCGAGCAGGTCCCAGTTGGTGCTGGCCGTGTAGGTGAAGCCGTTGGCGGCCGCCTGCTGCGGGAACCAGGCGTTCGCCTCCTTGCCGAAGTCGATGTGCGCCGCGTCGTAGGTGCCGCTGTACAGGGCCAGGACCTTGAACGGGGTCGCGGAGGTGCTCGCGCGTGCGAGGGGCGGTACGGTCGCGAGCCCCAGCAGCGTGGCGAGCAGGAGCAGGACGCGCAGGAGTGCGCGGGTGGGGCCGGATCTGACGGTGCTCATCGTCTGGTCGGTCCTTTCCGTGGGGCCGCGGAGCGAACCTAAAGGTCTATACCAAAACCGTCAAGAGGTGCGGAAGTACAACTCCCGTTCCCTGCTGATGAGTTGAAGACCTGGAAGGGGCAACTTCGCGCGCCGGACCGATCTGCCGCGTGTGGGGTGCCCGGCGGCCACCTTCCGCTCGGTCCTCGTTCATCTATCGCCTTGATCCTCCACACACGCGGCGCGGTCGCGCGGCGGAAGGCAGCCGCGGAAGGCAGCGGCAACCAGGAGGCGTCATGGGACACGGACATCACCACCACAGTCACGACCACGACCACAGTGACGGTCACCCGCACGAGGCGGCCCCCGCCCTGCCCGCGGCCTTCGACACCTCCGTGCCCGACGAGGCCCTGACCCCCGAGCAGCAGTCCCGCCGCACCTTGCTGCGCCGGGCCGGCCTGCTCGGCGCGGGACTTGTCGCCGCTAACGTCCTCGCCACGACCACCCCGGCCGCCGCTGCCCCCGCCTCCGGCGGCCGACGGCCCCAGGGCTTCCTGTGGCTGGCCGGGGACCACCACATCCACACCCAGTACAGCAGCGACGGCAAGTACCGCGTCGTCGACCAGGTCCGCCAGGGCGCCCGGCACGGCCTGGACTGGATGGTCATCACCGATCACGGCAGCGCGACGCACGCCAAGATCGGCGTCGACAAGGTGAACCCGGACATCAGACAGGCCCGCGCCGCCTACGAGGACACCCTCGTGTTCCAGGGGCTGGAGTGGAACATCCCGGCCGCCGAGCACGGCACCGTCTTCGTGCATCCCGGCAAGAACGAGGTAGCCGTCCTCAAGCAGTTCGAGACCGACTACGACGGCAGCGTCAACAGCGCGAGCGACTCCACGCCCGCCAACGAGGCGCTGGCCGTCGCGGGCCTGAACTTCCTGGCCGAGCAGGTGCAGCGGCGCAAGGTGAAGGACGCGCTGATGCTCGCCAACCACCCGGCGCGGCGCGGCGTCGACTCCCCGCACGAGATCCGCGGCTGGCGGGACGCCACCGGCTCGGGCCGCCAGATAGCCGTCGGCTTCGAGGGCGCCCCCGGCCATCAGGCCGCCGGACTGCCCGCGCCCCTGGGCATGGCCCGCGCCCGCGGCATCTACGACAACAGCCCCAGCGCCAACTCCTTCGCCGGCTACCCGCTGGAGAGCTACCGCACCTGGGGCGGCTTCGACTGGATGACCGCCACCGTCGGCGGACTGTGGGACAGCCTCCTCGCCGAGGGCAAGCCGTGGTGGATCACCGCCAACAGCGACAGCCACCAGGTCTACGCCGACACCGCGGTGCGCGGACCCGGCGGCGACTTCAACGCCAACGGCCGCTACGAGGACCCGGTCTACGGCGGCAAGATCGACGTCACACAGGGCGACTACTGGCCCGGTCAGTACAGCCGTACCCACGTGGGAGCCGACGGCTTCTCCTACGCCGCGGTCATGGACGGCATCCGCGCCGGCCGGGTCTGGGTCGACCACGGACAGCTTCTCGACGGCCTGGACGCCAGGCTCGCGGGCGGCGGCCGGTGGGCCACGCTGGGCGGCGCCCTGCAGGTGAAGAAGGGCACGAGCGTCACGCTGACGGTCGACGTGGCGCTCGCGGGCGGCCCCAACTGGGCCGGTTACCTGCCCAAGTTGGCGCGCGTGGACGTCATCCAGGGCGATGTCACCGGACCGGTCGCGGACCAGGACACGTTCACCGCGCCCACGGCGAAGGTGGTCCGCTCCTACGAGGTGGACAAGTCCTCCGGTGTCGTCCGGCTGACCTATCAGCTCGGCCGGGTCGACCGGCCGCTGTACGTCCGGCTGCGCGGCAGCGACGGCAACCGGAGCGCCGTCGGTGCGATGGGCGCGGCCGTCGACCCGGCGGGCCCGGCCATCGACGTCGTGGGCGACGCAGACCCGTGGCTCGACCTGTGGTTCTACTCCAACCCGATCTGGGTCCTGCCGTCGTGACGCGGTACGCACTCACGCTGGACCCCGGCGTCCGGGAGCTGCGTGCGGGCGATCACCTGCTCCAGGAGCTGGCCGCCGAACTCGCCCTACCTGAGGGCGTGTTCGGCTGCACGCACCTGGTGCGGGGAGACCGCCCGCGCGTCGCGCTCTCCCTCACCGTCCCGTCCGAGCCGCTCCTGAGCACCGTCCGGGAGCGGCTCGCCGCGCGCGGCCACGAGGTGCGCGACGGCCTGCCCGACCCGGTGGGCCGTGCGGTCCTCTACCCGGGGGCCGCCGCCGCCACCGGCACTCTGACGATCGCGGAACTGCTCACACGCTCGGCGATCGACCGCGTGACGGTACTCGGCACCCCGGGCCCGCCCGCTCCGGGCACGGTGCTGGTGACACGCGATCACGTTCGCCCGCAGTGGCAGGGCGGCGAACTCGTACTGGCAACTCTGCCGGCGGCCGGGGGAGTGCTGGTCCCGTTCGAAGTACCGGAACCGACCCCGTGCTGCGCCGACCACTGACACTCCCCGACGGCCTCGGCGCGTTCCCTTCATCAGGGAGGTAGCCCTGCCGTTCCGCACACCCGTACAGGAAGTGCACGAACTCGGCCTGCGGTTCGGCCTGCACATCATGCGCGGCATCCCGCGCCGTGCCGTCGCCGCCCGACTGCCCGTGGCCGGCACCGACTTCGCCGCCGACGAGATCGCCGACACCGACTCGGTCCTCGGCCAGCTGCGGGAGAACGCCATCATGTGGCGCGTGTGCGACGACCCGTGGGACCGGTGGGAGGACGTCGAGGCGCAGTTCTCCCGTATGGCCCGGTGGGCCCCCTGGCAGGGTGAACGCGGCTGGGCGGACGCCGACATGCTGCCCCTCGGCCGCATCGGCATCCGCGCCGAGCGCGGCGAGGACCGCATGTCCCGGCTCACCCATGCCGAGCAGATCAGCCGAGGTGCTCCGGGAGGGGGACCTGGTGCTGTGGACCGCCGGGGACACCGACGGCCGCATCCGCTACGCCGCGGCGTTCTCGCTCGCCGACGGCCCTCAGCGGATCGACGTGCCGCTGGGCTCCGTCGGCGCCCGGCCCGATGACCGGGTGCGGGACCTGTGGACCCACACGGACCTGCCGCACGACGGCCGCGTCCTCCACCTCGACCTCCCCGCACACGGCGCCGCCCTTTCCGGCGGACCCCTTGAGACGTCATACGCCCACAGGGGCCAGGACGATGCCGTGTGCGCGGTGAGGAGATCCGTCCGCGTCCGCGTCAGGGGGTGAAGATCTCCTCGAGGCTGTCGATGGCTCCGTCCGCGCCCACGTGGTACTGGAAGACCAGACCGCTGTCGGGGTGTGCTTCCAGCCAGTCCAGGAACTCCTGGACGCCGATGTGCTGGTTCTCGGTGCTGGTCACGATGGGGTTGGTGACGGTGATGTACGCGGCCTGATTCAGCGGCAGGTAGGTTTCCTTGCCGACGGTCTCGAACGGGGCGCCGTCGGAATCGGGTGTGCCGCAGCCCCAGTTGCCGTGCCGGAAGATCAGGCTCAGGGAGCCGCCTTCGGGTGTGTAGCGGTAGACGGCGATCTCGTCCGGCGAGATGGGCATCTTGTGGTCGCAGCCGTCGTCCTCGCCACCGGTGCCGGCGGCGATCGGCGTGCCGGCAGGCGACGAGGTGGGGGACGCCGGGGGAGGGGTCGCCTTGGAGGCGGGCGGCGTCGAGACCTTCCCGGCGGGCACGGCCGTGGCGGGTGCGGTCGCCTCGGAGCCCTTCCCGGCCTTGGCCGGCGAGGCAGTGGCGGCGGTTGTCGCAGCGGTCCCGTCCGGCGAGTGGGAGGAGCAGGCGCTGAGCGCCAGGACGCCGGCCGTGCAGGCGCTCAGGGCGAGCGTCCGGAGCGCGATCTGTCTGCGGCGGTGCGTGACCTTCATGATGTCCCCCGAGGGTGGTTGCCGCGGCTGCCTGTGCGACCGCGTGAGCTGGAGAGAACATATTCAGCCACGCCGTGGCGTATTCGATCACCGTGGCGCCGTCTGTTGCGAATCGGTGACCAGTACCGCGCAATGTCATGGATACGGCTGCCACCGCCCGGGCCGGCGCGGGTCAGGGGGAGTCGTCGGCGCGCTCGTCCGCGGGGGTGCGGCGGATGCGCCGAACACCGAGAACTCCTCCCAGAGTTCCGCCCACCACAGCTGCCACGCCTGCGATGGCGTCGCGCCCTGAGAACCCTGCCACGACCAGACAGGCCGTCAGGGCCCCGAGCAGCGAGTACATGACGACGATGAAACCCGCGGCCAAGTGACGGTCCCGCAGCGGTGATATGCCGCCGTTCACCGGCGCCCTCCGCGAACCAGGTCCGCGAGAAAGCCGTCGTCCGGAGCGTGCCGCTGTGTGAAGCGTGCGGTGGATCGGCATCGGCGCATGAGGTTTCCTCGATCCGTGTGACGGTTTTGTCTTCCTTACGCATGCCCCTGAACGACTCCGACAGCCGGGCCCCCTGCCGCTGATGCTCTCCCTGGACCTTTGACGGCAACGACCCAGCGTGTTTGTCATCGGCGTGCGCGGCAACGCGCAATACATGAGCCAATCGAACAGCGACACGAATCAAGATTCCAAGGCCGGGCAGAGCGCTTCCGTCAAGACCCGGCGCGCCACGGCGAAGGCGACCGCTCCCGCGTCGAAGGCGGCGGACAAGGCGACCGAGAAGGTCGGTGACGCGTCGTCAGCGGCTGTGGACGCGACAGAGCGTGCGGCCGGGACGGCCACCGCGGTCGTGAACAGCGCGGCTGAGCGTGTCCAGGCCGGCCGCCAGGCCGTCATCAACGCTTCGGGGCAGGCGGCGGCGCTGGCCAAGACGACGTGGACGTTGATCGCCCACCGCAAGGCCCTCGTCGCCGGTGTGGGCGCGGGCCTGTCGGCGCTGGGCGCGACGTCCTACCTGGCGGGCCGTCGTGCGGGTCGCCGCACGCACGGTCCGATCACCCGCCTGACCGGCGGACGGATTTGAGGCGAGGGGCGAGCGGTGGGGCCAACCGCCGGGTTGACCCCACCGCGCGCCTTGCGCTCCAAGGTCTGGACAAATGACGGACGTTCGCGCCCGTTGACGCGCGTAGCCGACCGGCCTCACGCTGAGCGGTGAAGGATCACGCCGGTGCGGCCGATCCGTGGGTCGGCGCTGTTTCGGGACGTACGATCGGGAGGCCGGAATGTTCGTACGGGTGGCACGCTTGGTCGCCTCTCTTGTCATGATCGCGTCAGGTGTGGTGGTGGGGGTGGGATTCGGAGCGGGCACCGCCGCGGCCGACGACTGCTACACGTGGAGCCGCACCCTCTCCCAGGGGACGTCCGGCAGTGATGTGACACAGCTGCAGATACGGGTCGCCGGATGGGTCACCTCCGGCGAGCGGTTGTCCTACGACGGCCAGTACGGGGCGCGAACCGCGGCGGCGGTCGCCAAGTTCCAGTCGGCGTACGGTCTGACGGCCGACGGCGTGGCGGGCCCCGCGACCTATGCCAAGATCTACGCCCTCCAGGACGCGGACTGCACGCCGGTCCACTTCAGCTACGCGGAACTCAACAAGTGCAATGGCGACTGGTCGGGCGGCGCGGTCTCCGCGGCCACGGCGAAGGCCAACGCGCTGAAGACCATGTGGAAACTGGAGGCGATGCGCCACGCGCTGGGTGACGTGCCGATCACGATCTCGAGCGGCTTTCGTTCCTACGCCTGCAACAGCGCGGTCGGCGGATCGTCCACGAGCCGTCACCTGTACGGCGACGCGGCCGACCTGACCGGCTCGGTGAGCCTGTGCCGGCTCGCCCAGCAAGCCCGTACGCACGGTTTCTCGGAGATTCTCGGCCCGGGCTACCCGGACCACGACGACCACACGCATGTGGCGCTCGACCCCTCGCCCTATTGGTCCGCACCGACCTGCGGCATCTGACCGGGCGTCGCACGAGGCGTCCGATCCGGCCGTCCGCGCTCGACATGCCCCGAGGCCCCGGGCACGAGATACTGGTGTGTCGATCCTCGGAGCGGAGGGATCCAAGATGTGCCGCTGGATCGCCTACTCGGGCACCCCGATCCTGCTCAGCCAGGTGCTGTTCGAGCCGTCGCACTCGTTGATCGACCAGAGCCTGCACTCCCGTATGGGGGTGGAGACGACCAACGGCGACGGCTTCGGTATCGGCTGGTACGCCGACGGGTCCGTGGCCACTCCGGCTGTCGTGCGGGACGTGGGCCCGGCCTGGAACAACCGGAATCTGCGCGAGGTCGCCCACCACGTCCGCTCGGGTCTCTTCTTCGCCCACATCAGGGCGGCGACCGGGACGGCCGTGCAGCAGTCCAACTGCCACCCCTTCCGCCACGGCCGCTGGCTGTGGATGCACAACGGCATGATCGACGGCTTCCGGCTCCTGCGCCGCGACCTGGCTGTGGCCGTCGATCCGGCGCTGTACCCCGACATCGAGGGGTCCACCGACTCCGAACTCATGTTCTTCCTCGCCCTCACCTTCGGTCTGACGGACGATCCGCCCGGTGCCGTGGCGCGCATGGCGGCCTTCGTCGAGAGGACGGGGCACAGGCACGGCGTGCAGCACCCTCTCCAGATGACCGTCGCGGTGGCCGACGGCGAGCGGCTCTGGGCGTTCCGCCACTCCAGCGAAGGCCGCTCGCGGTCGCTGTTCTACAGCACCCGGGTGGAGACCCTGCGCGCCCTCCACCCGGACGCCGCGTTCCTGCGGGAGGTCTCCGACGACACCCGCCTGGTCGTGTCCGAGCCGCTGGGCGACCTGCCCGGCGCCTGGAACGAGGTACCGGAGAACAGTTACGGCGTCGTCCAGCCGGGCCATGACGCGTTCCACGCGTTCCGGCCCGACCTGGAACAGGACGTGATCCGAGGCTGAGCGGCGCGCACAAGGGCTGGTGAACGGGCCTGTGGCGCCGTGCGCCGAGCGCCGTGCCCGCAAGGCTGGGATGCTGGAGGGGGAGCGCCGCCCGTGATCTGGTCCCGACGGACAGGGGTGAGGGTGGTGAATGGCGTGGCCGAGACTTCCAGCGGCGATACGGAGCCCACGGCTCCGTCCGTCCCTGGCACCGATCCGCTGGGTGACCCCTTCCTGCGCACCCGGTTCGCCATCCCCGCGAGGCCGGCCACCTTCGTGCGGCGGCAGCGGCTCGTCGAGCATCTCGAGCAGGCGCTGCGGACACCGCTGACACTCCTCAACGGCTCGGCCGGAGCCGGCAAGACCCTGCTGGCCGCCGACTGGGCGACCGGTCTGCGGCACCCGGTCGCCTGGCTCAGCGTCGAAGAGGGGGACCGGCATCCAGGGGTGTTCTGGGCCTACGTCGTCCAGGCCCTGCATGCCGCCGGCGCACGGGCAGCCGGCCCGGCCGGATTCCCGGCGGACCCGCCCCCGGTGGACGGCAGGCTGCTCGCCACGCTCGCCGCCGAACTGAACGATCGCGACCGGCCCGTGGTCCTCGTGCTCGACGACTACGACCGCGTGAGCGCACCCGAGATCGCCGAGCAGCTGGAGTTCGTCCTGCACCACGCCGGACGGGGGCTGCACCTCGTCCTCGTCACCCGCACCGAACCACTGCTGCCACTGCACCGCTACCGGGCGGCCGGTGAACTGACGGAGATCCGTGCCGCCGAGCTGGCCTTCACCCCGGAGGAAGCCGTCACCCTGCTGGAACTGCACGGTCTGAGCCTTCCGGTGACCGCCGCGCGCGCCCTGGTGGACCGCACCCGGGGGTGGGCCGTCGGCCTGCGTCTGTCCGCGCTGGCCGCCCGGGAGAACGCCGATCCCGAGCTCTACCTGAAGGAGTTCGAGGCGGAGCGGAGCACGATCGCGGACTTCCTGCTGACCGAGGTCCTCAAGGGGCAGACGGAGGAGACACAGGACCTCCTGCTGCGGGTCAGCGTCCTGGAGCGGTTCTGTCCCGAGCTGGCGAACGCGCTGACCGGCCGGACCGATGCCGAGCCGCTTCTCCTCGGCCTGCACCGCGCGAACGCCTTCGTCGAGCACCTCGGCCACTCCTGGTACCGGCTCCACCCGCTGTTCGGGGAGATCCTCCGGGTGCATCTGCGCATGCGCCTGCCCGGGCTGGAGCCGGAACTCCACCGGCGAGCCGCGCAGTGGCTGCGCGGTTCCGGATTCCTGCCGGAGACGGTCGCGCACGGCGCCGCGGCGGGCGACTGGGACGCCGCGGCGGGCGCCCTCGTCGACGACCTCGCGATCGGCCGACTCCTCACGGGAGCACCGTCGGACGACCTCGCCCAGCTGTTCTCCACCATGACGCCCGGGGCCGGGAGCCCCGACACGGAACTGGTGCGGGCGGCTCGCGAACTGGCCCGGTACGACCTCGACCACGGTCTGGCAAGCCTGCGTCACGCCGAGGAACAGCTGGCAGGCGAGGCGCCGGACCGGGTGGCCGCCCAGCTGAGCTGTGCGCTGCTGGAGACACTGGCCGCCCGCCTGTCCGGATGCCTCCCAGAGGCCGAGAGGGCCGCCGAAGCCGCCGACGCACTGCGCAGGGAAGTGCCGCAGCACCTTCTGGACCGGCATCCCGAACTGCCCGCCCTGCTGCTGACCCATCTGGGCTCGGTGCGGCTGTGGGCCGGGCACTTCGAGGAGGCACGTGCTGCCCTGACCGCGGTGGCCGGTGCTCCCGAAGGTGCCGCCACCGCGATGCCCCGGGAGGAGTCGAGGTCGCACCTGGCCCTGCTGGACTATCTGAACGGCTGGCTCGGCCGGGCGGAGCGCAAGGCCCTGGCGGCGGTGTCCGAGGCCGAGCAGGACGGGCTGCCGCAGTCCGGCTCCGGCATCGGGAGGCTGGTCCTGGCGGCCGTGGCCGTCGACCGCAACGAACTGGACCGGGCCCAGGCCCTGCTGGACGAGACGGCCGAACTGCCCGCGGGAACGCGCGATCCGGTGCCGAGGGCGGGGCGCGCCCTCGCCACAGCGCGTCTCCTGCTGGTCAAGGGCCGGGCACGAGCTGCCGTCGAGGCGTCGGACGCGGCCGTTTCCGGTGCGGTGTCCTCGCCGTGGGCGGAAAGCCACGAAGCGGTCGTCACCTCCGCCGCGCACCTGGCCGAAGGACGGCCCGACGAGGCCGCGGAGGCGCTTCGGAGCGTCAGCGCGGACCAGCCGGCCTGTGCCGTGGAGGCCGCGGCCATCCAGCTCGCCGCAGGACGCCCCGCGGAGGCCATCGACCTGCTCGACAGCATCCACACCCAGGGTGGGACGGGCCCGGCGGTGACCGTGCGTGCGGCGCTGGTGCGGGCACAGGCCGCCGCGGAGGCGGGCGACTCCGCCACCGCTCACCGGCTCGTGGCGCGGGCGCTCCTGGACGCCCGCCGCGAACGACTGCGGCGTCCGTTCCTCGACGCCGGAGCCTGGATCCGGCCGCTGTTGGCCACGTCGGCGCTGCACGAGCTGGCGGCGGGCTGGCTGACACCGGGGCCGCCGGCAGACAGTGACCGGGCGCGACCGGAGGCAGCGCTCCCACCGCTCGTCGCGGTCGAGCTGAGCGGACGCGAGCGGGACGTGCTGGAGCGGCTGGCGAGGATGATGTCGACGGAGGAGATCGCCGCCGACCTCTACCTGTCGGTGAACACGGTCAAGACGCACCTCAAGAGCGTCTACCGCAAGCTCGCGGTGAACCGGCGGGGTGACGCGGTGCGCCGCGCCCGGGACCTCCGGCTGCTGTGATCCCGCTGCCGGAGTGGGCGGAGTTCAGTCGGCCGGCGGCAGTGTCTGCTCGGTCCAGATCGTCTTGCCCGACGTCGTGTACCGCGTGCCCCACGCCTGGGCGAGCTGGGCGGCGATGAACAGGCCGCGCCCGCCCTCGTCCGCGACACCGGCGTGCCGCAGCCGGGGAGAGGCCGAGCCGGCGTCCCGGACCTCGCACGTCAACGTCCGGTCGCGGATCAGGCGGAGCTCGAGGGGAGGAGTGCCGTAGCGGACGGCGTTGGTGACGAGTTCGCTGACGATGAGCTGGGTCTCGTCCGCCGTCTCGCCCTTCAGGCCCCAGGTGGCGAGCTGCTCGCGGGTACGGCGTCGGGCGACGGGGACGGCCGAGGGGCTCGCGTCGAGCCGCCACGCGGCCCGCCGGTCGGCGGGAAAGGCCCGGGTGCGCGCGACGATCATCGCGGCCGCGCCGATCCCCGGGCCGGCGCCAAGGGCGAACACTAGGGCGTCGCACAGGTCCTGGAGCGGGCGGTCCCGGAAGCGGGGCGCCGAGGTCAGCGGCCCGGAGACGTCCGACAGGTACGAGGTGAGGAGCGGGTCGCTGGTGAACACCAGCACGCTGCCGGCCGGCACGTCGATCTCGGTGGCCGCGAAGGGGGCGTCGGGTGCCGTGCCCAGGCGCGGTCCTGACGGTGTCCGGGGAAGCAGCACGGTGGCGTCGGGGCGTACGACCAGCGGGACGAGAGCGCCGGCCGCGGCCAGCGTGCAGGTGTCGGACAGGGGGTCGTGGACCGCGTACACGCAGTCGGCGGTGAGGGCCTCGCGGCGCAGCGGATCGCCGAGGGGGAGGTTTGCGCGTTCCGCGGCCAGGTGACCGGCGGTCGCGTGCAGGCGGGCCATGAGCTCGTCGGGAGGCAGGTCGAACGCGGTCAGCGAGCGCACGGCGGTGCGCAGCTGGCCCATGGTCGCCGCGGCGTTCAGGGCGCGGCCCGACACGTTGCCGACGACGAGAGCCGTGCGCGCGCTGGAGAGGGCGATCGTGTCGTACCAGGCACCGGGGTCGGCGCCCGTGAGGGTGAGATAGGCGGCCTCCAGGGAAGTGTGGGTCTCCGGCCGGCGGGGCAGCAACTGCCGCTGCACCGTGGCCGCGACGGTGTGTTCCCGCGTGTAGCGGCGCGCGTTGTCGATGCACAGGGCGGTGTGGGCGGCCAGCTCCATGGCCAGTTCCTGGTCGCCGGCGTCGAAAGCGGGCGACTGCCCGGTGCGGTAGAGGCTGACCACGCCGAGCGCCGCGTCGCGCAGCGCGAGGGGGACCACGAGCAGCGAGTGGGCCTTCGAGGTGCGGATAGCTTCCGCACGCGGGGGATCGACGGAGTACCAGGGGGCGGTGCCGTCCAGTGCGACCGTCCGCGGGCGCAGGTCGGCCAGAGCCTGGGTGAAGGGGGTGGGCGCCGGCAGGCTGCACACGTCGCCGACCGGGTGGGCCTGGGGCGAGGGCGTGCGGGTGCTGCGGAACGCGGTGCGCATCAGCGGGGTGCCCGGCGGCAGGGGGGCCAGGGGCGGGTCGTCCCCGCGGATCACCGCGTCCACCACCTCCACGATGGCGACATCGGCGAATGCGGGGACCAATGAGGCCACGAGCTCTTCGCCGGTCACGGTGGGGTCCAGCGTGCGGCCCACGTGCACGCGCACGGTGTCGAGCACCCGGGCGCGGGCGCGGTTCCGCTCGCTGTCGGTGACGTCGACGACGGCGAGCGCCACACCGAGGACCCTGTTCTGCGGGTTCTGCAGCCGCACTGCGGTCACCTCGTAGTGGTGTGGCACTCCGTCGAGGCGGGCCGGTACGAGGTGCCGTACCAGGGGCACGCCCGTGTCCAGGACCTCGCGCAGAAGGGCCTCGACATCGCCGTCGACCATGGCGTAGACCTCGCGGGCCGGGCGCCCCGCCGGCTCGTCCTCGGCCACACCCCGCATGGCGGGAGTCGAGGTGTTGACGCGTACGACCCGCAGGTCGGCGTCCAGCAGATGCAGCCCGATCGGTGCCTGGTCGAACAGCGCGTCCAGCATCGAGACCGCCGTCTCGTCCACCAGCCGGCCGGCAGCACCGTCTGCCATGGAGATCACCTACCGCTTCCCTCACGCACCGGGACGTCCTCCCAGCGTCCTCCGCGCTCCGGGCCCCTGCATCCTCGGGCGCGCCGGGCCCGGACGCCGGCGGCCCGGCGCGGACTCACCCGCGACGGGGGAAGCCGGCCCGGTCGGGGCGTGGCCAAGGTGGCAGGGTCCGGGCGCGCCACGACGACCGGGACGTGCCGCCGGAAGGAGCCCCGCACATGCGTCGCTACCCCCCGATCGCCGATCACGGGATGGTCGGAGACCTGCAGACGGTCGCGCTCGTCTCCTCCGAGGGAACGGTCGACTGGCTGTGCGCCCCGAGATTCGACTCGCCCAGTGTGTTCGCCTCGCTGCTCGACCACGATCGCGGCGGACACTTCAGCGTCCGCGCCGACACCCCGCGGCCCCCGGTCCAGCTGTATCTGCAGGACACCGCCGTGCTCGTGACCCGTTTCCTCGCGGAGGACGGGGTGGGCGAGGTGGTCGACTTCATGCCGGTGGCCTCGACACGGCGGCCGGAAGGCCGGCATCGGCTGGTCCGCGTCCTGCGGGTCACGCGCGGCCGGGTCCGCTTCACCCTCGAGTGCCGCCCCCGCTTCGACTACGGCCGCGCCGCCCACCGGGTGGATGTCGCCGAGGACGCCGTGCGTTTCCAAGCGCCCGGCGCCCAGGCCACGGTGCAGAGCGTCGGACCGGTGACCTGGCGCGGGGACGGCGACGACGTCCGTGGCGAGGCGATCCTGGGGCCGGACGATTTCGCCGCCGTCGCCCTGACGGTCGGGGACCCGGACGACGCGGCCCCGCCACCGCTGAGCCGGGCCGACGTGGCGACGCTGTTCGAACAGACCCGTGACTTCTGGCACGCGTGGGTGCGCCGCAGCCGGTACCGCGGACGCTGGCAGGACATGGTGAACCGGGCGGCCATCACTCTCAAGCTGCTCACCTACGCGCCCACCGGAGCGCCCGTCGCGGCTCCCACCATGGGGCTGCCGGAGCAGATCGGCGGCGGGCGCAACTGGGACTACCGCTACACCTGGGTCCGGGACGGCTCGATGTCGGTCGGTGCCCTGCTGGGGCTCGGCCACCTGGAGGAGGCGCACGCCTTCCGCGACTGGCTGGGCCAGCGGATCAGGGCGGGAGGCACGGTCAGCGGTGAGCCCCTGCAGATCATGTACCGGATCGACGGCGACCCGGACCTGCCGGAAGAGGTCCTCGACCACTGGGAGGGCTACCGAGGCTCCGCGCCGGTCCGCGTGGGCAACGGCGCGGCGGGCCAACTGCAGCTCGACATCTACGGGGAAGCGACCCTCGCCCTGTCCCAGGCCGTCGAGGACGCCGCCACGGCTCCGCCGTACGACGGCTGGCAGTCCCTGGCCGGGGTGCTCGACTGGCTGGTCAAGGCGTGGGACCGGCCCGACGAAGGCATCTGGGAGACCCGGGGCGGGCAGAAGGACTTCACCTACAGCCGGCTGATGTGCTGGGCCGCCTTCGACCGGGGCATCCGGATGGCCCGCGACTTCGCCCGCCCCGCCGACCTCACGGGGTGGGTCACGGCCCGCGACGACATCCTGCGCCAGGTGATGGAGCGCGGCTGGAGCACCGAGCGCCAGGCCTTCGTCCAGCATTACGACGCCACCACGCTCGACGCGTCCCTGCTGCTGATGCCCTCCGTCGGATTCATCGCACCCGACGATCCCCGCTGGCTGTCCACGCTGGACGCGATGGAGGAGGAACTGGTCTCCGACAGCCTCGTCTACCGCTACGACCCCGCGGCGTCCCCGGACGGCCTGCGGGGCAGCGAAGGCACCTTCTCGCTGTGCAGCTTCCTGTACGTGAACGCGCTCGCCCGGGCGGGACGGCTCGGGCAAGCCCGGTACGCCTTCGACAAGATGCTCACGTACGCCAATCACGCAGGGCTGTTCGCGGAGGAGGTCGGCCCCACGGGAGAACAACTGGGCAACTTCCCGCAGGCCTTCACCCACCTCGCGCTGATCACGGCCGCCCTCTCCCTCGACGAGCAGATGGACGCGGCCCGCTGAGCGGGACGGACCCGGCGAGGTGGCGAGCGTGAAGCACTGGCGGGCTCTGATCGTCCTCGGAACGGCCCAGTTCCTGATGGTCCTGGACACCTCCGTCATGAACGTGTCCGTCAGCCAGCTGGTCGAGGACTTCGACACGGAGGTCACCGCCATCCAGGCGGTCATCACCCTGTATGCCCTGGTCATGGCCGCATTCATGATCATCGGGGGCAGGTTCGGGGACATCCTGGGCCGGCGCCGCATGTTCCTCCTGGGACTGGTCGTCTACGCCGTGGGCTCGGCACTGACCGCGGTGGCGCCCACGCTGTGGGTCCTCACCCTGGGCTGGTCCGTCATCGAGGGCCTCGGAGCGGCCATGGTGCTGCCGGCCATGGCCGCCCTCGTGGCGGAGTCGTACCGCGGCAAGGACCGGGCGGTCGCCTACGCGGTCATCGGCGGGCTCGCTGGTGCCGGAATCGCGGTCGGCCCCTTGCTGGGCGGCTGGGTGACGACCTATCTGACCTGGCGGCTGGTCTTCGCCGGCGAGGTGGTGATCGTCGTGGCGATCCTGCTGTGCCGGCGGGTGATCGCGACGCCCGCCCCGACCGGTCCGCCGCCCCGGCTGGACTGGGTCGGCGCGGTGCTCTCCGCGGCCGGGCTGGGGCTGTGCGTGCTCGGCGTGCTGCAGAGCAGCACCTGGGGGTGGGTGCAGCCCCGCAACGCTCCCTTCACCGTCCTCGGTTTCGCCCCCACGCTCTTCGTCGTCGCGGCCGGGGCGGCCGTCCTGGCCGTCTTCCGGCACTGGGAACGGCGCCGCGACGCCACCGGCGCCGACCCCCTCGTCCACCTGTCCCTGCTGGGCAGGCCGGTGCTGCGGTCCGGGCTGCTGACGCTGCTCAGTCAGAACCTCATCCTGCTGGGGCTGTTCTTCACCATCCCGCTGTACTTGCAGGTGGTTCAGGGGTTCGACGCCTTCGAGACGGGGCTGCGGCTGCTTCCGGTGTCCGTGACCATGTTCGTGACCTCCCTGTCGGGGTCGTCGCTGGGCCGGATCCTGGGGCCGCGCCGGGTGGTCCGGCTGGCCCTGCTGATCCTGACGGGTTCCATCGTGTGGCTGCTGGCCACCATCGAGCCGGCCATCGACGACGCCCAGTTCGCCGGCGCCATGGCCCTGCTGGGCGTAGGCGTCGGCCTGCTCGCCTCGCAGCTGGGCAACGTTGTTCAGTCCAGCGTCGGCGAGGAGGAACGCAGTGAGGCCGGAGGGCTCCAGTTCACGGCGCAGAACCTGGGCTCCGCGCTGGGCACCGCGCTCATCGGGTCCATCCTGATCGGTGCACTGGCGCACGCTTTCACGGCACAGGTGGAAACCCATCCCCAGCTGTCCGAGGCGACGCGTGAACAGGTCGGCGTCTCCCTCGAAGCCGGGATCAGCTTCGTCCCCACCGACCAGGTGCGCGCGGCCGCCGAGCGCGCCGGGCTGCCGGACTCCGAGGTGGAAGCCGTCACGGACTCCTACGCCGACGCGCAACTGGACGGTCTGAAGGCGGCCATCCTGGCCACGGGCGGTATCGCTCTCGCCAGTTTCCTGGTCACGCACCACCTGCCGGCCGCACGGGAGAGCCGGCCGCGGCGGCCCGACGCCGACGCGCCGGCCGAAGCCACCGGTTCGACGCGCTGAGTCCGGAGGGAGTCACCCGTGTCCAGAATCAGGACCGGCACGGACACGGCCCGGGAACCGCGGGAGGACTACACCGGCGGTGTCTACGGGTCCATGCTCGCGGCCTCCGTGGTGATCGGCGCCGGTTCCCTGGGCTCGTTCCCCCGCACCGAGCTGGTGCTGCTGCTGTTGCTCACGGGTGTGGTGTTCTGGATCGCGCATGTGCACGCCCAGCTGTTCGGGGCCCGACTCGCGCGACAACCTCTGGACCGGCGGGTCGTGGCGCACGTGTGCCGGGACGAGTGGCCGATCGTCAAGGCCGCCGTCCCGCCGGCCGTCGCGGTGGCCGTCAGCCCGCTCCTGGGCATGGACGTGCGCGGTGCCGGGTGGCTGGCCCTGTGCGTCGCCGTGGCGGGCCAGGTGGGCTGGTCCGTGGCCGCGGCACGACACGTTGGTGCCTCGCCGCGCCTGATGGCGGCCACCGCGTCGGTCAACCTGGTGCTCGGCCTGCTGATCATCGCCTTCAAGATCGTCCTGACGCACTGATCGACGGCGTCCGACCTGCACAGCACGGTCACCTGTACCGGGTGAGGCTCGAACGGGCACGAGGCGAGACGATCGCAGCCAAGGGCACGTCCACCCGTCCCTCGCACTTCGTGGGAGAACAGCTCGTGCGCTACGAGATCCGAGTCGAAGGACATCTGTCGGAAACGCTGGCCAAGGCCTTTCCGGAACTCGGCCACGTGGTGATGGCCGGTCAGACCGTCCTGTTCGGCCCCGTCGTGGACGAGGCGCACCTGTACGGCCTGTTGGCGAGGTGCCAGTCGCTGGGACTGCGGGTCCTGGAGATGCGCCAGCTGCCGGAGTGAGGGGACGAGGGGAGCGGCGCGGTCCGCTCAGCGCTGCTCCGCCTTGATCCGGCCGGCGTGGCGGGCGGCCTCCAGCGCCGCGAAGTCCCGCTCGTTCTGGTCGGCGTAGGACTGGGCGAACTCGGTGAGCGCACGGTCGAAGCGGTCGCTCGTGCCCAGGTAGGCGGCGAGGGCGATGGGGTCCCCCGAACGGGCGTGAGCCCGCGCCAGGGACGCCCCGCACAGCCGGCCGAACAGGTCGAGCAGGTCCGGCCCCATGGTCTCCGTCTGGGCGATGCCCTTCCAGTCCCACAACTGGCGGACGTAGAAGTCCCGGTCCTGGCCGTCGAGGCCCACGACGCTCGTCCAGCCCAGGAAGATGTCACTGGTCGTCTGCATCAGACGCTGCCCGGTCACCACCCGGCGCCCCTGGTTGTCGAACCGGTCGCCGCCCGTGTGGGCGGACAGCACCGACTCCCCGGCCTCCTTGGCCTGCAACAGCAGTGGATCGTCGTCGTCCCTGCCGAGCAGCAGCAGAATCCAGCAGCGCGTGCCGACACTGCCGACGCCCACCACCTTGCGGGCCATGTCCACCAGGCGGTAACGGCTCAACAGATGGCGGCGTTCGGACGGGAGCGTCTGTGCGTACTGGTCGACGAGGCCGCGCAACTGCTTCTCGCGCCCTTCTTGGGAAGGGTCGTCCAGCAGCTGGTCGAGCGGGGTGATCAGCGGCGGGTCGGGGGTGATACGACGGCCCTGGTCCGTCATCTCGGTGAGCTTGCCGTAGGCCTTGAGATGGGTGCGGGTGCGGGCCCGCTCCGTGGCGCGGGCGGTACGGCGGGCCTCCTCCTCGTCCATCGCCGAGGCCAACAGCTCCCGCAGCCGGTCGACGGCGTCCTGCGCGTACCAGACGTCCAGGGTGCGCATCCCGGCGAACTCGTGCATCCGCTCCCGGTAGGCCTGCACGCAGGCCCGCACGGTGCTGTTCTGCTGCTTGCGCGAGAAGCCGTTCGCCCGGGCCGCCGTCACGAAACCGGCCGCCAGCCGTTTGACGTCCCACTCGAACGGCCCGGGCAGCGTCTCGTCGAAGTCGTTGACGTCGAAGACCAGACGGCGCTCGGGCGAGGCGAGCAACCGGAAGTTCAGCGGGTGCGCGTCCCCGCAGAGCTGCACCTGCAGCCCGGTGTCGGGCAGCGGCGCCAGGTCGGCCGCCATGATCGCGGCCGCGCCGCGGTAGAAGCGGAACGGTGACTCCAGCATGCGGCCGTAGCGGATCGGCACCAACTCCGGTACCCGCTCCGCCGACTGACGCTCCACCACCTCGACGGGGTCGAGCCGCCGCGGTGCGGCCTCGTACCGGCCGTGCGACGAACGCGGCGCACGCCGACGCGCCTCCCTGCCGTGGGCCGCTCGCTCGGCCGGGGACAGCGACGCGGTGAAAACGTTCGGCACGGTCATGGTCCCGCCTCCTTGTCCGGTGCCCCGGAGCCGCCCGCTGCCACGGGACGAGCGCGCCACGGTCGCGGCCGGCGCCGGATCAGCCCGACGCCGGGGGACCTCCAGCTCACCGCCACGGCGGCGTCGACGGCTCACCCGTGGTGGGTGAGCCGGTCACCCAGCGGCAGGCGTGACTCTGGACCGGTCGGGTGCACCCCCCATCACCCGCCCCGTCGGCTCTCGGAGCGGCGGCTGATCACGCGAGGAGGAGCCATGACCATGTCGCGTGAACCGGTATCGGGTACCGGGGAGCCGTACGGGCCTGACGGGGCGGGTGACCCTCCGACGGGCGACCCCGCGGAGGAACTCGCCCGGCTCGGCCGTTCCTGGACCTGGCTGCTGGCATCGGCTGTGGCGACGCTCGTGCCGGGGGTGCTGGTGCTGGTCTGGCCGGATGCGACCCTGCACGTCCTGGCCGTCCTCATCGGCCTGTACCTGCTGGTGACCGGCGCGTTCCGGTTCGTGGCCGTCTTCGGCCGGGAGGGGCACGAACGGTTGCCGGGACTGCTGCTGGCCGTGCTGTACGTCCTGGCCGGCGTGCTGAGCCTGCGCAACCCGCTGCAGACGATCGCCGCGCTCTCGCTGATCACCGGGGCCGTCTGGCTCGTGTCCGGCATCCTCACCCTCTACACGGCGATCTCCGCCACGTACCTGCCGCACCGAGGCGTCATCGCGGCCGCCGCCCTGCTCGGCATCGTCGCCGGGATCGTGGTGCTCGCCCTGCCCACCGAATCGGCCCGCGCCCTGACCCGGCTGCTCGGTCTGTGGCTCGTCCTGCTGGGGCTGGCGGAGGTTGCGGTCGCCCTTGCATGGCGAGCCGTGCTGCGAAAGACGCTCCCTCCGGGGCCGGGTCCCGACACGGCGGCATGACGCCACACCCGGTTTCCGGCGTGGCTGACCCCGCACGGACGGCCCCGTGAGCCTCGGTCGCAGCGGTCGCAGGACCCCGCCACCGGCGCGCCTTCCGCAGCCGACCCAACGTCGTCGAGTGCTCCGTACGGCTCGCCGACACCCTTGAGGAGCTGCGAGAGGTCCTCTCCGCCACCGGCCCGACCAGCAACACCACCGGAGCCGTGGGCGTGGTCGTCACCTTGGCGTCGGCCACCGCTCCAGGCGCCGCTGCGCGACGGATTCGGCGCCGGTGCCCTGACCGGGCTGGTGCTCTCCCCGCTGAGCCCTCGGCGAGTACATCGCCGCCACCGCCTGGTACCGGGCGGCTGCCCGGTCGCGCCCGTTCACCCGCGCCGGGTGAGGCCACGGGGCCCTCGTCCCGTCCACGCTGAGGACAGCAACGGCGGCGGGACGGGGGCCCGGGACGGAGGAGAGACATGAGCGCGCAGACCTACCTGGCGTACGACTATCCCCTGCTGAGCGTCTTCTGGAGCATGCTCTGGTTCTTCCTGTGGATCATGTGGTTCATCCTGCTCTTCCGGATCGTCGTCGACATCTTCCGCGACGACCAGCTGAGTGGATGGGCGAAGGCGGGCTGGCTGGTGTTCACCATCGTGCTGCCCTTCCTCGGCGTGTTCGTCTACGTCATCGCCCGCGGCAAGAACATGGGGCGCCGGGAGGTCGCACAGGCGCGTGCGCAGCAGGACGAGTTCAACGCCTACATCAGGCAGACCGCGGCCGGCGGGACCAGCAGCGTCGACGAGCTCGCCAAGCTGTCCGAGATCCGCTCCCGCGGCGACATCACGGACGAGGAGTTCCGCAGGGCGAAGGACCTGGTCCTGGCAGGCCAGGGACCGGCGCAGCCCACCGGCTCCGCGCCCGGCACGACCGGCCGCTGAGCGTCCGGGCCACACGAATCGAGGCGCAAGATGACCGCGACACACACCCGGCCGGCGCATACGGCCAAGCAGGAGTGGGCAACGGGCCTGGCGGCCTTCGCAGCCGTGATGCTCTTTCTCGTCGGCCTGCTCGACATCTTCCGGGGCATCATGGGCATCGCCGAGGACGACATCTTCGTGACCACACGCAACTACGTGTTCGAGTTCGACCTGACCGGCTGGGGCTGGGTCCACCTCGGCCTCGGCGTGGTGGCCGTGATCGTCAGCATCGGGCTGCTCCAGACGGCGACCTGGGCACGCGTGTCCGGCGTGGTCATCGCCAGCCTCGTCATCATCGCCAACTTCCTGTCCCTGCCGTACTACCCGGTGTGGTCGGTGGTGATGATCGCCCTGTCCGGCTTCATCATCTGGGCCCTGTGCGTGGTCCAGCGCGACAACCTCTTCGACCTGTCCGAGCAATCCCCGATGTCCGAGGAGCGCCCACCGGTCTCCACACCGCACGGTCCCGCGTGAGGACACCGATCGTGGACGTGTCCGCTGTATCGGCGAACCCGGCGAGTTGAGCGGGTGAAGCTGGGGCCCGCGCCGAGGCGGGCGGGGCATGCATGAGGCTCGCGGCCGTATCCGGCCGGTCGACAGACACAGCGAGCCGAAGGCGGGCCATGGAACGAAGTACGGAACCAAGAGACGACCAGACCGAGCACTCGATGGAGCACGTCCCCGTCCTCATCGTCGGGGGATCACTCGTCGGGCTGTCGACCTCGTTGTTCCTGAGCCGGTTGGGCGTACGGCACATCCTGGTGGAGCGGCATTCCGGGACGTCCATTCACCCTCGTGGGCGCGGGAACAACGTCCGGACGATGGAGCTGTTCAGGACGGCCGGCGTCGAGCCGGGGATCCGGGAGGCCGCCGCCACCCTGGACGACAACCACGGGATCCTCCAGACACCCACGCTGGTGGGTGACGCGGGGGAGTGGCTGTTCAAGGAGATCGACGCGGGCGGCGCACTGGCCCGCTTCAGCTCCAGCTCATGGTGTCTGTGCAGCCAGAACGACCTGGAGCCGGTGCTGCTGGAGCACGCCGAGCGGCTCGGCGGCGATCTGCGTTACGGCACCGAACTGCTGTCGTTCGACAGTGACTCCTCCGGCGTCACCGCGGTGGTCAAGAGCCGGGAGACCGGTGAGCACACCACCATCCGCGCGGACTACCTCGTCGCCGCGGACGGACCCCGCAGCCCTGTTCGTGAGCAACTCGGCATCGCCCAGAGCGGTCCTGGCGACCTGTTCAGCAACGTCAGCATCACCTTCCGGTCCCGCCGCCTCGCCGATGTCGTGGGCGACCGCCGCTTCATCGTCTGCTATCTGACGAACCCGGAGGCGGACGGGGCGCTGCTGCCGGTGGACAACCGGGAGAACTGGGTGTTCCACGCTCCCTGGCATCCCGAACAGGGCGAAACGCTGGAGGAGTTCACCGACGAGCGGTGCGCGGAGCACATCCGGCGCGCGATCGGCGTGGCCGACCTCGACGTACAGGTCACCGGCAAGGCTCCCTGGAACGCCGCCGAGCGGGTCGCCCGCAGCTACCGGGCGGGGCGGGTCTTCCTGGCCGGCGACTCGGCCCACGAGATGTCTCCCACCGGGGCCTTCGGCTCCAACACCGGCATCCAGGACGCGCACAACCTCGCCTGGAAGCTGGCCGCGGTGCTGGGCGGCTGGGCGGGGGAGGCGTTGCTGGACAGCTACGACGCCGAGCGGCGCCCGGTGGCCGAGGCGACCAGCGCCCGCGCCTCCGCACGGTCCGTGGAGCACAGCCACCCCGGCTTCGCTCCGCCACCCGGCATGGGCGGCGGCGGTGGCGGTGGCGGCGGCCCGCAGCGCGGCATCCTCGGCGTGGTCCTCGGCTACCGCTATCCACGCGGAGCCGTCCTCGGAACCGACCCCGACGCTCCGGTCGTACCAGAACGCTTCGAGCTGTCCGGAGAACCCGGCAGCAGGGCACCGCACCTGACGGTCCGCCATCGAGGCGAACGGATCTCCACCCTGGACCTCTACGAGACGTCGTTCGTCCTGCTCAGCGATGCCGATCACCCAAGTGGCTGGCACGAGGCGGCCATCCGCGTCGCCGCGTCGATGTCCGTCCCGCTGACCTCGTACCGGGTGGGCAGCGGCTCTGATGCCGAGCTGACGCCCGAGGGCGAGACGGACTGGGCGGCCGCTCATGGAACGACGCCCGCGGGTGCCGTGCTGGTCCGGCCCGACGGGTTCGTGGCCTGGCGGGCCGCAGGGGCGGAGCCTGACGCCGAGTCAGTGCTGCGCGATGCCCTGAGCACGCTGCTCGCACTCGTCTGACCTTGGAAGACGCGGCCGACCGGTCCCTCGACGGGGCCGGTCGGCCGCGTCGTGCGGTCGTGGTTCTGCCGCCGCCGGGCGAGTGGATCGTTCACCCGAGCGATCGTCCCGAGTGGTGCGCGGCACCGCGGGCCCTGACGGTGGATCACGTCGGGGACGGATCACCTCAGCTGACGAAGCGCCAGCTGTCCGCTCCTCGGCGGAGGGAACGTCAGATGCACTCTGCTCGCATGCTCCTCGCCACCGCGGCGGCTTCGACCGTCCTCGTCCTGGGCGCACCCGGCGCCCATGCCGCCGGCAGCGACTGGGAGGACCACTCGGACTCGTCGTACAGCAAGGACGACTCCTCGTACAGCAAGGACGACTCCTCGTACAGCAAGGACGACTCCTCGTACGGCAAGGAGCACGACAAGGACAGCGGTCACGACTCGCCGCGCGGTGGCATGCACACCGGTGGTGGGGCCCTGACCGCGGTGAACGCGGACGGTTCGGACACCGCGAAGGACCCCAGGTTCGACCCGGAGACGTACAAGGACAAGGGACAGGGCAAGGACTCCGGCAGCACGAAGCAGGAGGACTCCTGGAGCGGGAAGCAGGACAACGACGAGTGGAGCGGGAAGCAGGACAGCGACGGGTGGAGCGGCCGTGAGGAGAAGCCGAGCGGCGGCATGCACACCGGCGGCGGCGCACTCGCCTCGCCGGCCGTGACCGCGGGTGGGCTGGCCGTGCTGGCGGTCGCCGCCACCGGTCTGTACGCGGCCCGTCGTAAGAAGTTCTCCGAAAGCGTGGCCTAGACCATGCCGGATGCGATAGCCGCCGCGGCCGCCACGCGCGTGTCGCGTGGCGGCCCGCCGGCTCCCCCTGTCCGTCCCTGATCCGAACTTCTGTCACGCCTTGGTGAGGTAGCGTCCGATGGCAGACCACCCCCCTTCCCTCGCAGACAACCCGCCCCGCACCAAAGCGCTGGTGGTGGCTGCGGTAGCGGCCCTGGTGCTGGCCATGGGCCTGTTCGGCGGCCATGACGGCACGCCGTCCGACGCCGCCCGTCCCACCCGGGCCCCGCACACCGACGCCGCGGCGGCTCCGCCGGCCGCACGGGACACGGGGAAGCATCTGCCGCGTTCGAGACCCGTACGCCTGCTCATTCCGAAGATCTCCGTCGATGCCCCCTTCACGGACCTCGCCATCGGCCCCACCGGACAGCTGCAGCCGCCCCCGGCCGGCGACACCAACCTCGTCGGCTGGTTCGCCAAGGGCGCCTCCCCCGGGGAGGCGGGCACCTCGATCATCGCCGGGCACGTCGACACGACGACCTCCGCCGCCGTCTTCGTGGACCTCGGAGAGCTGGAGAAGGGGGACACCTTCAAGGTGCGGCGGGCCGACGGGCGCACCGCGTCCTTCGTGGTCGACAGCGTGGAGACGTTCGAGAAGGACCGCTTCCCGAGCCGGCGTGTCTACGCCGACACGGCCCAGGCGCAGGTCCGGCTCATCACCTGTGCGGGTGACTACGACCATTCGGTCCGGGACTACACGGACAACCTGGTGGTCTTCGCCCACCTGGTCTGAGCGGGCCTGGTCCGCCGGCCCCCGGGATCGCCCGCACAGTCGCATACGAGTCGCGCACCTCCGGAAGCGGGCTCAGGATCGAGGGATCGAGGGATCGAGGCACGTCGGAGCCGCATCGACGTGATCGAGACCCGTCCGGTCCGTACCCGTCAAGGAGATGTGCGCAGGATGACCACCACGTCCGAACGTGTTTCGGAAACACTCATGCGAGAGGCGTCGCAGCGCGTCGCCCAGTCCGTGTTCGACGGTTCCCGGCTCCGTGTCGTCCTGCTGGTGGACGTCTACGAAGGTGCCCAGCAGCAGTTCCTGGAGGCCTACGAGCAGCTGTGCAACCAGGTCGCCTCCGTCCCCGGGCATGTCAGCGACCAGCTGTGCCAGTCCATCGAGAACCCCTCGCAATGGCTCATCACGAGCGAGTGGGAGAGCGCCCCGCCCTTCCTCACCTGGGTCAACAGCGAGGACCACGTACGGATGGTGGAGCCGCTGCACAGCTGTGTCCGCGACACCCGGTCGCTGCGCTTCCACGTCGTACGGGAGACCGGCGGCCCGGCGGCCGCCGCCGAGCCCGGCGCCCGTGGGCTGCAGGCCTCCCCGAGAATCGGCGACGGGCTGGTCCGGCACGCGCTCACCTTCACGGTCAAGCCGGGCAGCGAGGACGCCGTCGCCGAGATCCTGGCCGGCTACGCCTCGCCGGAGTCACGCGTCGACGACACCACCCAACTGTGCCGCACCTCCCTGTTCATGCACGGCAACCGGGTGGTGCGGGCCATCGAGGTGCGGGGCGACCTGCTCGCCGCGCTGCGGCACGTCGCCAAGCAGCCCGAGGTGCGAGCCGTCGAGGAAGCCATCAACCCCTATCTGGAGCAGGACAGGGACCTCGACGACCCCGAGGCCGCCCGCCTGTTCTTCACCCGCGCGGCGCTGCCCGCCGTACACCACGTGACCTCGGGTCAGGACAGCGCGAAGGCCGTGCGGCAGGCGTTGTACTACCCGGCCCGTGAAGGGCGCGGCATGCGCCTGGCCGAGCTGCTCGCCCGGCAGGACGCGGCGGCGTCCGACGATCCGCGCACGCCGCTGCTGCGCAGCACGATCTTCCAGCGCGACGACGTGGTGGTTCGGCTCGTGGACGTGCGTGAAGGGTTCGACAACGTTGCCATGCTCGGCCTCTCGGGGCCCGACCAGGCGAAAGAGCTCGCGGAACTCCTGGACGCGGAAGCCCTCGACGCCGACAGCAAGGGACCGAGGGACGGCGCTGCCGCACACCTCGACGTCCCCCGTATGGACCTCGTCACTGACCGCCGGGCGTCCGACGCCTGAATCGCCCCGTCGGCAACCGGGCCGTGATGTCCACGGCGCCATGCCGACGAAACACCTGTTCGGAGGAACGTCGTGACCAAACTTCCCGGAATCGTGGACCTGAGCGAGGTCGAGCCCAACACCCGGCGTGGCGGGGACCTGCGCGCCCTGCTCACCCCCGCCACCGTCGGCTCCACCAGCGGTTTCATGGGCGTGGCCATCGTGCAGCCCGGCGACCGCATCGCGGAGCACTACCACCCCTACTCCGAGGAGTTCATCTACGTCCTCTGCGGACAGCTGGAGGTGGACCTGGACGGGGAGACCCATCCGCTGCAGCCCGAGCAGGGGCTGCTGATCCCCGCCTACATGCGCCACCGCTTCCGCAACGTCGGCAGGGTGGAGGCCCGCATGGTCTTCCACCTCGGCCCGCTCGCCCCGACCCCGCCGCAGGGCCATGTCGACACCGAGGACGCGGACGGAGCGCCGATCGCGGTGGAACCGACCCACACGGGCGCGGGGCGGGTGGCCGAGCGACCTCAGGTCCGTTCATGACCAGGCGCGTGGCGGTCACCGGCCTGGGCATCGTCGCCCCGCAGGGCATCGGGGTCCCGGCCTTCTGGGACCTGCTGTCCCACGGGCGCACGGCGACGCGGGGCATCACCTTTTTCGACCCGGCCGGGCTGCGGTCGCGGATCGCCGCCGAGTGCGACTTCGATCCGGCGGACCACGGCTTGGATCCGGAGCAGATCGCCCGGTGCGACCGGTACATCCAGTTCGCCCTGGCGGCGGGGGAGGAGGCGGTACGGGACTCCGGCCTCGACCTCGCCGTGGAGAACCCGTGGCGGGTGGCGGTCTCCCTGGGCACCGCGGTCGGCGGCACCACCCGGCTGGAGCACGACTATGTGCTGGTCAGCGAGCGGGGCCAGCGCTGGGACGTGGACCACCGGCAGGCCGGCCCGCATCTGCACCGCGCGTTCTCGCCGAGCACCCTCGCCTCGACGGTGGCCGAGCGGTTCGAGGCTCGCGGCCCGGTGCAGACGGTCTCCACCGGCTGCACCTCGGGTCTGGACGCGGTCGGATACGCCTTCCACACGATCGAGGAGGGCCGGGCCGACATCTGCATAACCGGGGCGTCGGACTCGCCGATCTCACCGATCACCATGGCCTGCTTCGACGCGATCAAGGCCACGTCCCCCAACAACGACGATCCCGCCCACGCCTCGCGTCCCTTCGACGCGGACCGCAACGGGTTCGTCATGGGGGAGGGCGGAGCGGTCCTCGTCCTGGAGGAACTGGAACACGCCCGGGCCCGCGGCGCGCGCGTGTACGGCGAGATCGGCGGCTATGCCACGTACGGCAACGCCTACCACATGACCGGTCTGACCAGTGAGGGCCTGGAGATGGCCCGGGCCATCGAGGACGCCCTGGACCAGGCCCGGCTGGACCGCACCGCGATCGACTACGTCAACGCGCACGGCTCGGGCACCCTCCAGAACGACCGGCACGAGACGGCCGCGGTCAAACGGGCCCTGGGCGCGCACGCCTACGACACGCCCATGAGCTCCATCAAGTCGATGGTGGGCCACTCGCTCGGCGCGATCGGGGCGATCGAACTCGTCGCTTGCGCGCTGTCCCTGACCCACCAGGTCGTCCCGCCCACCGCGAACTACGAGACGCCCGACCCCGAGTGCGATCTGGACTACGTCCCGCGCATCGCCCGTGAGCGAAGGCTGAACAGCGTTCTCTCCGTGGGCAGCGGATTCGGCGGCTTCCAGTCCGCGGTGGTCCTCAACCTGCCGAGGGAGGAGAGACGATGAGCGGACATCCTCCGCGTGCGGCCATCACCGGCATCGGCGTGGTCGCGCCCAACGGCACCAGCACCGACACCTTCTGGAAGTCGACCAAGGAGGGCCTGTGCGTCCTGGACCGCATCACCCGTGAGGGATGCGGACACCTGCCGCTGCGAGTGGCCGGCGAGGTCCGGGACTTCGATCCGCCGGCCCTGGTCGAGGAGCGCTACCTCGTCCAGACCGACCGGTTCACCCACTTCGCGATGGCCGCGGCCGACCAGGCACTCGACGACGCCGGCCTCGGCCGCAGCGACACGGACCCGGCGCCGTTCTCCGTGGGTGTGGTGACCGCGGCGGGCTCCGGCGGCGGCGAGTTCGGCCAGCGCGAGCTCGAGCAGCTGTGGGGCAAGGGCAGCCGTTTCGTCGGGCCGTATCAGTCCATCGCCTGGTTCTACGCCGCGAGCACCGGCCAGATCTCCATCCGCCGTGGCTTCAAGGGGCCTTGCGGTGTGGTCGCCGCCGACGAGGCCGGTGGCCTCGACGCCGTGGCGCATGCGGCACGGGCCGTGCGGCGCGGCACCGACGTGCTCGTGGCCGGCGCGACCGAGGCCCCGTTGGCCCCGTACTCGATGGTCTGCCAGCTCGGCTACGAGGAGTTGAGCACCGTCGAGGACCCCGAGCGCGCCTACCGCCCCTTCACCACGGCGGCCTGCGGATTCGTGCCCGCCGAAGGCGGTGCCATGCTCGTCGTGGAGAGCGAGGCCGCGGCCCGCGACCGGGGCGCGGCCGTGCGCGCCACCGTGGCGGGCCACGCGGCCACGTTCACGGGTGCCTCCCGCTGGGAGGAGTCCCGGCAAGGGCTGGCCCAGGCCGTCCTGGGTGCCCTGGCGGAGGCCGACTGCGCGCCCGAGGACATCGACGTGGTCTTCGCCGACGCCCTCGGCGTACCGGAGGCGGACCGTGCCGAGGCGCTCGCGATCGTGGACGCCCTGGGCCCGCACGGCAGGCGCGTCCCCGTCACCGCGCCGAAGACCGGCACCGGCCGCGGCTACGCGGCGGCGCCCGTCCTGGACGTCGCCGCGGCCGTGCTCGCGCTGGAGCACGGTCTGATCCCGCCCACCCCCAACGTCTTCGACGCCTGCCACGACCTCGACCTCGTCACCTCCCGCGCCCGCGCCGCCGAACTGCGCACCGCGCTCGTCCTCAGCCGAGGACTCATGGGGTCGAACTCGGCGCTCGTGCTCAGGCGCGGCGCCGGTGACGCCTCCTGACGAGGCATCGCCAGCACTCCTCACCCAGCACCCGACACAACAGGGAGAAACACCGCATGAGTGACCGCATCACAGTGGAGGAGCTCACCGAGCTCATGAAGAAGTCCGCCGGAGTGACCGTCTCCCCGCAGGAGCTCCGTCAGGGCTACGAGACCGGCTTCGACGCCTTCGGGATCGACTCCCTCGCGCTGCTCGGCATCGTGGGCGAGCTGGAGAACCGGTACGGCACGCCCATGCCGGTCGACGCGGAGAAGAGCAAGACCCCCCAGCAGTTCCTGGAACTGGTCAACAGCGTCCTTCTGACGGAGGCCTGACATGCCCGGGCACACCGAGAACGAGATCACCATCGGCGCGCCGCTCGACCTGGTCTGGGACATGACCAACGACGTCGCCAACTGGCCGCAGCTGTTCAGCGAGTACGCCTCCGCCGAGATCCTCTCCCAGGAGGGGAACCGGACCACCTTCCGGCTGACCATGCACCCCGACGAGAACGGCAAGGTGTGGAGCTGGGTGTCGGAACGCGAGCCGGACCGTGACACGCTCACGGTGCGCGCCCGCCGCATCGAGACCGGGCCCTTCGCCTACATGAACATCGTGTGGCGGTACGAGAAGGTGCTCGAAGGCACCCGGATGGTGTGGACCCAGGACTTCGCGATGAAGCCGGACGCGCCGGTCGACGACGACTGGATGACGGACAACATCAACCGGAACTCCAAGGTCCAGATGGCGCTGATCCGGGACCGGATCGAGCAGGCAGCCACGGAGCGCCGGCCCGCGCCGGTGCTGTCCGACTGACCCGGACGGAGGACAGGACGATGCACCAGTCCCTGATCGTCGCCCGCATGGCGCCGGAGTCGGCCCTCGACATCGCGAAGATCTTCGAGGAGTCGGACCGGGGAGAGCTGCCGCACCTCGTGGGCGTCGCCCGACGCAGCCTCTTCCAGTTCGGCGACGTCTATCTGCACCTCATCGAGTCCGAGCGGGACCCCGGCCCCGCCATCGCCAAGGTGGCCGGGCACCCCGAGTTCCGGGACGTCAGCGAACGGCTGTCGGCGTACGTCAGCGCGTACGACCCGGAGACCTGGCGGTCACCGAAGGACGCGATGGCGCGCTGCTTCTACCGCTGGGAGCGGGACGCCGACTCCTGAAGCACCCGCACAAACCGCCGGTCGCCGGGCACGCGAGGGTTGCGTGCCCGGCGACCGGCGGTTCGAAGGGGTTCGCCGGGGTCTCGATCACCCGGGGACGGTGCAGTCGAAGGCGTGCAGATACGGGTTGACCGGTTGTACGTCGTCGATGACCAGGCCCGCCTTGGTCAGCCGGTCGGTCATGCTGGCGGTGGTGTGCTTGGCGCCGCCCACGTTCAGGAGCAGCAGCAGGTCCATGGCGGTGCTGAACCGCATCGACGGGGTGTCGTCGACGAGGTTCTCGATGACCACGACCCGCGTTCCGGGACCGCCCGCCCGGATGACGTTGCCCAGGGTGCGGGTCGTACTGTCGTCGTCCCACTCCAGGATGTTCTTGATGACGTACACGTCGGCCTCGACCGGGACGTCCTCACGGCAGTCACCGGGCACCAGCCGCATCCGGTCGGCGAGCGCGCCTCCCGGCCGCAGCCGCGGGTCGGCGTTGGCCACCACGCGCGGCAGATCGAGCAGAGTGCCTTGCAGCGACGGGTACTTCTCCAGCAGGCTCGCCACCACATGCCCCTGGCCGCCCCCGATGTCGGCGACCGAGGTGGCTGTCGACAGGTCGAGGAACGCCGCGACATCGCGCGCGGACTGCATGCTGGAGGTCGTCATGGCGCGGTTGAAGACGTCGGCCGACTCGGGGGCGTCTTCGTTGAGGTAGGGGAAGAACTCCTTGCCGTAGAGCTCCTCGACGACGTTGCGGCCGGAGCGCACCGCTTCGTCCAGGCGCGGCCAGGCGTCCCAGGTCCACGGCTCGGTGCACCACAGCACGATGTCGCGCAGGCTGTGCGGGTCGTCCGTGCGCAGTTGCCGGGACATGTCGGTGTGGGTGAAGGTGCCGTCCGGGCGCTCGGCGAAGACGCCGTAGCAGGACAGGGCCCGCAGCAGCCGTCGCAGCGGCTTGGGTTCGGTCCGCACCGCGGCGGCGAGTTCCTCGGCGCTCCGCGGGGTGTCACCGAGGGCGTCGGCGACGTTCAGGCGGGCCGCGGCGCGCAGGGCGGCCGCGCAGGCCGCCCCGAAGGCGAGTTCCCGAAGCCGCATGGGCGGCGGCGCGGTGGCGGTCGTGGGTGAGGTCTGTGCGGTCGTCATGGGCCGCCCTCCTTCGTGGAGTTCATGAGCCGTGCCGCGGCGGTCAGCACAGGCCCGCGGGCCGGGACGCCCGGCAGGAATTGCCCTGGAAGGTGTTGCCGTCGCCGGTGCCCGCGTTGACGAGATCCGCCGGGGAGTTGCCCTGGAGCACGTTGCCGGTGATCCGGTTCCGGTCGTTCGAGGTGCCCACGAAGCTCTTGGCCAGGACGATGCCGCCGGACATCGAGGAGTCGCCGGCGTTGTCCATGACGCGGTTGTTCGTCACCACGGTGTCCTCGGCGCCGGTGAGCACGATGCCGGAGCCCTGGAGCGCCTCGAGGCGCTCGGTCTTCGGGCAGGACTTGTTGTTGCGGGCGATGCGGTTGTCGCGCACGGTCAGGGCGCCGGCCTTCGGCTTGTTCTCGTCGCCCACGACGAAGACGCCCGCGCAGTTGCCGGTGACGCGGTTGTGCGCGACGGTGAGGTCGCGCAGCCGCCGGACGGTGACACCGATCCGGTTGCCCTCCAGGCGGTTGCCCTCGATCAGGGTCCCCCGGGTGTCGACGGCGCCCTCCTCGGCCTTGATCGTGTTCGCGAGGAACAGGCCGGCGTCGCCGCTGTCCCGGACGGTGTTGCCGCGCAACACGGTGCGGACCGAACGTTCTTGCGCGATCCCCCAGACCTTGTTCTTCAGCGCGGTCACGTTCCGCACGGTCAGCCCGTCGGTCCCCACCGCGATGACCCCGGCGTTGGAGAAGCCGGTCACGGTCAGGTCGGCGATGGTGACGCCTTCGATGTCCTTGTCCTTCGTGCCGATCACGCAGATGCCGTTGCCGTGCTCACCACAGCTCGCGGCGACTTTGGTCTGGGCGGGCTCCAGGACGGTGAGGCGGCCCATGCCGCGCAGGGTGAGGTCAGGGGTGGTCACCTTGACGCTCTGGCGGTAGGTGCCGGGGGTGAGCAGAACGGTGTCTCCCGGCTGGGCGGCGTCCACCGCCTTCTGGATCGAGTCCCCGGGAAAGACCAGGTGCGTCATGGGGGCGGCGGCGACCGCCGGTCCGGCGCCGAGCGCTGCCCCGGTGAGTGCCGCGGCACATGCCAGCGCGGCGACATGAGTTTTCATCATATTCGGCACGTTATGACCAGAAGATCGGTAAATGGTCTCCATAGGCCATCCGGCGGCGTGTCACGGAGCCGACGCCTTCGACCGGGGCCGACGCAGCGCGGGCCCGCAGGTCAGGAGCTCAGGCAGCTCCTGACCTGCGGGCCCTGACGGTCGCTCAGTGGCGGACGTCGTACCGGTCGAGGTTCATCACCTTGTCCCAGGCCGCCACGAAGTCCCGTACGAACTTCGCATCCGCGTCACGGGAGGCGTAGACCTCGCTGAGGGCGCGGAGCTGGGCGTGCGAACCGAAGACGAGGTCGACCGCGGTCGCCGTCCACTTGACCTCGCCGGTGTCCCGGTCCCGGCCCTCGTACACGTTCTCGTCCGTGGCCGACGGGGACCACTGGGTGCGCATGTCGAGGAGGTTGACGAAGAAGTCGTTGGTCAGGACCCCGGGCCGGTCGGTGAAGGCGCCGTGGGCGGAGCCCTTGTGGCCGGTGCCGAGCGCCCGCATGCCGCCGATCAGGACGGTCAGCTCGGGGGCGGTGAGGTTGAGCATGTTCGCGCGGTCGAGCATGAGGGTCTCGGGGGAGAGCTTCTCGCCCGCCTTGAGGTAGTTGCGGAACGCGTCCGCCCTGGGTTCGAGTACGGCGAACGACTCCACGTCGGTCTGTTCCTGCGTGGCGTCCGTGCGCCCCGGGGTGAAGCCCACGGTCAGCTCGTGTCCGGCGTCGGCCGCGGCCTTCTCGACGGCCGCGCAGCCGCCCAGGACGATCAGGTCGGCGAGGGAGACCCGCTTGCCGCCGGCCTGCGAGCCGTTGAAGTCCTGCTGGATCTGTTCGAGGGCGCGTACCGTCTCGGTCACGTCGGGGAGGGCGTTGACCTCCCAGTCCTTCTGCGGCGCGAGCCGGATGCGTGCCCCGTTGGCGCCGCCGCGCTTGTCCGTGCCGCGGAAGCTGGCGGCCGAGGCCCAGGCGGTGGTGACGAGCTGGGGCACGGACCGGCCGGAGGCGAGGATGGTGGCCTTCAGGGCGGCGATGTCCGAGTCGTCGATCAGATCGTGGTCGACCGGGGGAACGGGGTCCTGCCACAGTTGCGGCTCGGGGATCCACGGGCCGAGGTAGCGGGAGCGGGGGCCCATGTCGCGGTGCAGGAGTTTGAACCACGCCTTGGCGAAGGCCAGCGCGAACTGGTCCGGGTTCTCGTGGAAGCGCCGGGCGATCGGCTCGTAGACCGGATCCACCTTCAGCGCGAGGTCGGTCGTCAGCATGATCGGGGCGTGCCGCTTGGACGGATCATGGGCGTCGGGGACCTTGTCCCGGGCGGAGGGGTCGGTGGGGGTCCATTGGTGGGCACCGGCCGGGCTCGTGGTGAGTTCCCAGTCGTAGCCGAACAGATTGTCCAGGTACCCGTTGTCCCACTTCGTCGGCTCGTACGTCCACGCCCCTTCGAGCCCGCTCGTCAGCGCGTCGCCGCCGACCCCGCTGCCGTGCGTGTTGCGCCAGCCCAGGCCCTGCTGCTCGACGGGGGCGGCCTCGGGTTCGGGGCCGACGTAGCTGGGGTCGACCGCCCCGTGACACTTGCCGAACGTGTGGCCGCCGGCGATGAGCGCGACCGTCTCCTCGTCGTTCATCGCCATCCGGGCGAACGTCTCCCGGATGTCCCGGGCGGCGGCGAGCGGGTCCGGGGTGCTGTTGGGCCCTTCCGGGTTGACGTAGATCAGCCCCATCTGCACGGCGCCGAAGGGGCCGGCGAGTTCCCGGTCCCCGCTGTAGCGCTCGTCCCCGAGCCAGGTGTCCTCGGGGCCCCAGAAGATCTCCTCGGGCTCCCACTGGTCCTCGCGGCCGAAGCCGAACCCGAACGTCTTGAACCCCATGGACTCCATGGCGCAGTTGCCGGCGAAGATGAGCAGGTCCGCCCACGAGATCTGCTGCCCGTACTTCTGCTTGACCGGCCACAGCAGGCGGCGCGCCTTGTCCAGGCTCGCGTTGTCCGGCCAGCTGTTGAGCGGAGCGAACCGCTGCGCGCCGGCGCCGCCACCGCCGCGGCCGTCCGCGATCCGGTACGTTCCCGCGGAGTGCCAGCTCATCCGGATGAAGAGCGGACCGTAGTGGCCGTAGTCGGCGGGCCACCAGTCCTGCGACGTGGTCATCACCTCGAAGACGTCGCGCTTGAGCGCCTCGACGTCGAGGGTCGCGAACTCCTTGGCGTAGTCGAAGCCCTCGTCCAGCGGGTTCGAACGCGCGGAATGCTGATGGAGGACCTGAAGGTCCAGCTGATCCGGCCACCAGTCGCGGTTCGTCCGGGGCCGGTGCGCCGTGGGGGTGGGGGAGGGGATCGCCGGGTTCTCGCTCTCGCTGGCGGACATGCGCGCAACCTGCTTCCTGGTCGGATGTGTCCCGTTGCTGCTTGTTCCTCCTGACGTTGTTCGCTTTACCGGAACGGGGCAATCCGACACGCACACGGAGACAGCCTTGGCCCTCACAGGAGGGAAACCAGGCGTCAGGGAGTTTCCGCCTGGAGGCGCAGGCCCGCCAGGGTCAGTTCCAGTGCGGCGAGGAACTGGTCCCTGTCGTCGTGCTCGGCGAAGTCGTCGGCGATCTCGTGCACGAAGGGGAACGTCGCGGCATCCAGCTTCCGCCAGGTCTCGGCGTAGCGGCTGAGGTACTCCACGCGGTTCATCTCGCCTTTGAGCACCTCCTGCGGGAGTTCCGCGCCGAGGTCGGCGGCGGTGCCGACCACGACGCCCACGATCGCCGAGACGGCGTGGAAGCGCTGTCGCGGTGTGAGGTCGAGGCGCAGGGTCTGCTGGCCGAGCTTCTCGTACAGCCGCAGTGAGTTGCCCTGGACGTCGGTGTTGCGCATGAAGTAGGCCGCGAGCCAAGGCCGGTCCATCATCGCGTCGAAGAGGGTGATGGCCATCTCGCGCAGGGCGGCGATCGGGTCGTCGCTCAGCGGCTGTTCCTCGACGGCGGTCAGGATGGCGCCGACCGCGTGGTCGGTGGCGCGGTCGAGCAGTTCGTCCTTGCTGGAGACGTACCAGTAGATGGTCCCGACGCCCGTGCCGAGCCGGGCGGCGAGGGCGCGGAAGGTCAGGGCCGACTGGCCCGCCTCGTCGAGCAGGGCCACTGCCGCGGTGAGGACGGCCTCCATGGAGTGCGAGGCACGTTGGCGGCCCCGGGGCGAGGTCTCGGTGGCGGTACGTGGTCGCGGGCGTGGCATGCAGCCATCCAATCACAGACTTGCGTGTTCATCGAACGACGTTCTACTCTCGAACGGCGTTCCAGTATGGAACGTCGTTCGTTAATCGAATCCCGTTCCACCGCTTCCGTTCCCACGCTTCCGTTCCCACGTACAGGAGGCCGGCCATGACCGCGACCACCACCACCGAGTCAGCCCCAACCCGTACCTACTCATCCCTGCGCGCTGCCTGGATTCCGCTGGCCGCGCTCTGCCTGGCCTTCTTCGTCGAGATGGTCGACAACACCCTGCTCTCGATCGCGCTGCCGACCATCGGCCGCGACCTCGGCGGCGGCACCACCGACCTGCAGTGGGTCACCGGCGCCTACTCGCTCACCTTCGGCGGCCTCCTGCTGACGGCCGGCTCCCTGGCCGACCGCGTCGGACGCCGCCGCGTGCTGCTGATCGGCCTCGCCGTGTTCGGCCTGCTGAGTCTGTGCGTCATCGCCGTCGACTCCGCCGGGCAGCTCATAGCCCTGCGCGCCGGGCTCGGCATTGCCGCCGCCGCCATGGCGCCGATCACCAACTCGCTCGTCTTCCGGCTGTTCGACGAGCAGGCGCTGCGGATGCGCGCGATGACCCTGATGATCGTCGTCGGCATGTCCGGGTTCGTGCTCGGACCGCTGCTCGGCGGTACGGCACTCGCCCACGTGAGCTGGCAGTGGCTCCTGCTGATCAACGCGCCGATCGCGCTGATCGCCGCCATCGGGGTGCGGCTCGGCGTCGCCGCCGACCGCCCTCAGGACCTGACGAACGACCGGCTCGACCTCCCGGGCGCCGTCCTGAGCGTCCTCGCCATCGGCCTGGCCTGCTACGCGCTGACCAGCGGTGTCGAGCACGGCTGGCTCTCCGCGACCACGCTCGCGTCGATCGCCGGAGCCGTGGCCGCGGGCCTCGGGTTCGTCCGGCACGAGCGCCGCAGCTCGGCGCCCATGCTGGACCTCGCCGTCTTCTCCAGCGGGACCGTCCGCGGTGCCGCCATCGCCCAGATCGGAACGTCCATCGCGATGGCCGGCGTGATGTTCGGGCTCATCCTCCATTTCCAGTACGCCTACGGATGGAGCCCCGTGCGGGCCGGCCTGGCGAACCTGCCGATCATCGTGACGATGATCGTCGCGACCCCCGTGTCGGAAGGGCTCGCCAAGAAGTTCGGCCACCGCGTCGCCTGTCTGGTCGGCGCGGCCTGCCTGGCCGGTGCGCTCGCCGGGCTCGCCTGGGGCGTCGACCACGGGTACGCCGCCATCGCCGCCGCCATGGTCGTGATGACCATCGGGCTGCGCACCGTCATGACGATCTGCGCCATCGCCCTGGTCGACGCGATGCCGGACAACCGCACCTCGATCGCCGCGGCGCTCAACGACACCGCCCAGGAAGTCGGCACCAGCGTCGGCACCGCCGTCGTCGGCACCTTGATCGCCGCGCTGGTCACCACCCAACTGCCCGCGGGCACCTGGAGCGGCGACCTCGTGCAGTCCTTCTTCGACGGCGAGCGGATCATCTACGGCGTCCTGGCCGTGCTCGTCGGCCTGATCGCGGCAGCCGGCGCTCTCACCCTGACCAACTCGCACACGGTGGAGGAGTCGGCCTGAGGCGTCAGGGCCAAGCCCGGCAGTGGTGTCCCAATGGGTCAGATGTCTCATTGGGACATCAAGGTGTACGGTGGAAGACATGACTGAGGACCGGCGACAGCGCAAGGCACGACAGACCAGGAACGCCATGGCCGTCGCCGCCGTCGACCTGATCCTGGAACGCGGCCTCGCCCACACCACCGTCGAGGCGATCGCCGAGCGCGCGGACGTCACCCGCCGCACCTTCAGCCGGCACTTCACCGGCAAGGAGGACGCCGCACTCGACTTCGTGCGCGGCGACGGCGACCGCATCAACGCGCTGCTGCGGGACCGCCCCGCGACCGAGCCGCCCCTGCTGGCCTACCGACGTGCCGTGCGCGCCTGGCTCGCCGACGACGACAACCCGGCCCACCATCTGCGCCCCAAGATGCGCGCCCTGATGGCCCTGGTCGACCGCGAGCCCGCCCTGTTCGCCGCGTACGAACGCATCCGCGTCGACGCCCAGGAGGACTCGATCCGCATCCTCGCCGAGCGGCTCGGCACCGACGACGTGCGGGACCTGCGCCCCGCCGTCGTCGTCGACGCCGCCGCCGGCGTCCTCACGGCGGCGCTGCGTCTCTGGGCACGCCGCGCCGCCGACCCCGACTCGGGAGCCGCAGACCTCGCCGCCCTGGTGGAACAGGCCTACGACGCCCTGATCGCGGAGGCCGCGTCCGCGGCCCCCGACAGCACTGCCGAAGAGTGAGAGCACCATGAGCACCACCACCGAGAACGCGACCGGGACCACGACCGACTACGCCACCGAGTTCGCCGGGCGCACCGCCCTCGTCACCGGCGCCGCCTCCGGCATCGGCCTCGCGACCGCCTGCCGACTGGGCGCGGGCGGCGCCAACGTCGTCATCGCCGACCACAACGCCGAGGGCGCCGAGCAGGCCGCCGCCGCACTGCGCGCCGAAGGCATCAAGGCCGCCGCGGTCGAACTCGACGTCACCCGCCCGGACTCCGTCGAGGCGGCCGTCGCCTTCGCCGTCGAGACCTACGGCGGCCTCGACCTCGCCGTGAACAACGCCGGCATCGGCGGTCCGAGCGCCCCGACGGGCGCGTACGACATCGCCGCCTACGACCGCGTCGTCCGCACCAACCTCGACGGGGTCTTCTACTCCCTGCGCTACGAACTCCCCGCCATCGAGTCCACCGGCCGCGGCGGCGCCATCGTCAACGTGGCCTCCATCCTCGGCTCGGTCGGCTTCGCCGGCTCCCCCGCCTACGTGGCCGCCAAGCACGGAGTGGTCGGCCTGACCAAGACCACCGCCGCCGAGTACGCTGCCAAGGGCATCCGTGTCAACGCGGTCGGCCCCGGCTTCATCGAGACTCCGCTGCTGAAGGGCATGGACCAGGCCGCCTACGACGGCCTCGTGGGCCTTCACCCGGCCGGCCGGCTGGGCCGCCCCGAGGAGGTGGCCGAACTGATCGCCTTCCTCCTCTCCGACCGCGCTTCCTTCGTGGCCGGCAGCTACCACCTGGTCGACGGCGCCTACACGGCCGTCTGAGTCGCAGAGGAGTTCGATCATGAAGGCGCTTCAGTACCGAACCATCGGCGCACCGCCCGAGGTGGTCACCGTCCCCGACCCCGAACCCGGCCCCGGCCAGGTCCTGTTGAAGGTCACCGCCGCCGGCGTGTGCCACTCCGACATCGCCGTGATGAGCTGGCCCCCCGAAGGGTTCCCCTACGAGCTTCCGCTCACCCTCGGCCACGAAGGCGTCGGCACCGTCGCCGCGCTCGGCGCGGGCGTCAGCGGTGTACGGGAGGGCGACTCCGTCGCGGTCTACGGACCCTGGGGCTGCGGGACCTGCGCCAAGTGCGCCGAGGGCAAGGAGAACTACTGCCTGCGCGCCGACGAGCTGGGCATCCGCCCGCCCGGACTCGGGGCGCCGGGCGCCATGGCGGAGTACCTGCTCGTGGACGACCCGCGCCACCTGGTGGCGCTCGACGGGCTCGACCCCGTCGCCGCCGTGCCGCTGACGGACGCCGGGCTCACCCCGTACCACGCGATCAAGCGGTCGCTGCCCAAGCTGGTGCCGGGCTCGACGGCCGTGGTCATCGGCGCCGGCGGGCTCGGGCATGTCGCCATCCAGCTGCTGCGCGCGCTGACACCGGCCCGGGTGATCGCGCTCGACGTCGGCGAGGACAAGCTGCGCCTGGCCCGTGAGGTCGGCGCGCACGAGGCGGTCCTGTCGGACGCCGGGGCCGCGGACGCGGTCCGTCGGCTCACCGGAGGCCTGGGAGCCGAAGCGGTCTTCGACTTCGTCGGCGCCGAGCCGACCGTACGCACCGCGGGTGCCGTGGCCGCCGTGGAAGCCGACGTGACCATCGTCGGCATCGGCGGCGGGGCGCTGCCCGTCGGGTTCGGACACCTCCCGTTCGAGGTGTCCGTCACCGCGCCCTACTGGGGCAGCCGCGGCGAACTCATCGAGGTCCTCGGGCTGGCCCGGGCCGGTGCGGTGTCGGTCCACACCGAGACGTTCTCGCTGGACGAGGCCCCGCTGGCCTACGAGCGCCTGCACGCCGGGAAGATCAACGGACGCGCGGTGATCCTGCCGCACGGCTGACGCGGACGGGGCTGTAGAGCTGCCGTTCAGTCGAGGACTGCGGTGGCCTCGATCTCGACCAGATGGTCGGGGACGTCCAGGGCCGCGACACCCAGCAGCGTGGCCGGCGGGACCGGGGTGACGCCCAGCTTCGCGGACGCCCGGGAGATGCCCTCCAGGAGCGGGGGCATCTTGTCGGGGGTCCAGTCGACGACGTAGAAGGTCAGCTTCGCCACGTCGTCGAAGGAGCCGCCGGCCTCGGCCAGAGCGGTGCCGATATTGAGGTAGCACTGCTCGACCTGCGCGGCGAGGTCGCCTTCGCCGACGGTGATCCCTTCGGCGTCCCAGGCGACCTGGCCCGCGATGAAGACGAGCTTCGACCCCGTTGCGATGGACACCTGCCGGTAGACATCGATCGTGGGCAAGCCGGTCGGGTTGACGAGGTTGATGGCCATGCTGCGTGTCTCCTGTCTTGAGCGCCCGCGGGTGCCGACGCTCTCTTGTGGTTACTCAGAAACCGTAGGAGAGTGAACGCTGACATGGAAGAACGCACTTTTCAGTGACTGGGGAACCTCATGGTGACCAAACAGATCAAGGGCCCGAACGAGGACGCAGACCTCAGGCGCGCGGACTCGTTGGCGCGAGAGATCTTCTCCGAAGTTGCCAACAAGTGGGCGTTCCTGATCATCGAGACTCTCGGTGAACGCACCTTGCGCTTCAGCGAACTGCGGACCGAGATCGAGGGCATCAGCCACAAGATGCTCACCCAGAACCTGCGCATGCTGGAGCGCAACGGCCTGGTCGAGAGAGACGTGCACCCCACCGTCCCGCCGCGTGTCGAGTACACCCTCACCGAGCCGGGCCAGGGCCTACGCGCCACCGTCGACGGAATGTGCGACTGGACGCACCGCTACTTCGGCCACATCGAGGCCGCCCGCCACCGCTTCGACGCCTGAGCACGCGGTCTGGTGGGAACTGGGCTGCCCACGACCGGCGGTCGCCCGGGTGTGTGCGGGAGCGTGGGAGGGAACCCGTCCTCTGATCGTGGAGCGGTGGAAGGGGACCTGTGGCAGCGGTGTCGGAGTCGGATGCGGGCGGACCGCGGGCGGGCGGTGACGAGACCGGGTACACCCCGGATCCGAACCGGTGGCATGCGCTGTGGGTGACGCTCGTCGCCGGATTCATGAGCCTGCTCGACGTGACGATCGTGGCGGTGGCCCTGCCCACCATCCAACGGGGTCTGGGCGCCACACCCGCCCAGGTGCAGTGGGTGGTCTCCGGTTACGCGCTGTCGTTCGCGCTGGCCCTGGTCACCGCCGGACGGCTCGGCGACGCGCTCGATCGACGGCGTATCTTCCTGCTGGCCCTGAGCGCGTTCACCCTCTTCAGCGCGGCGTGCGGCGCGGCCCCCGACATCGCTCTGCTGGTGGCGGCCCGACTGGCCCAGGGCCTGGCCGCCGGCTTCATGGCCCCGCAGAACTCCGCACTCATCCAGCAGATGTTCCGCGGCGCCGAACGGGGCCGCGCCTTCGGTTTCTTCGGCGCCACCGTGGGCATCTCCTCCGCCGCCGGGCCCCTGACCGGCGGGGCGATCCTCGCTCTCGCCGGCTCGGCAGACGGCTGGCGGTGGATCTTCTTCGTCAACGTCCCGATCGGCGTCCTCGCCGTCCTGCTCGGCCTGCGCCTGCTGCCACGCGTCGAACGCTCCGGACGAGGATCGGTGGACGTTCCCGGCGTCGTCCTGCTCGGACTGGGAGTCCTGGCGGTCATGTACCCCTTGGTGCAGGCCGACGCCGGCGGCCTCGGGCGCCTCTGGTGGCTCTTCCCCGTGGGCGCGGTGCTCCTCGTGTTCTTCATCCGCCGCCAGTACCGCCTCGTCGCCCGCGGCGCCCAGCCCCTACTGGACCCGCGACTGTTCTCCACCGTGCGCGGCTACGCCGTCGGCGCGGGCGTCGGCACGCTCTACTTCGTCGGCTTCAGCGGGGTGTGGCTCGTCTTCGCCCTCTTCTTCCAGCGGGGGCTGGACTTCACCCCGTTGCAGTCCGGGCTGGCGGTCACTCCCTTCGCGCTCGGGTCGGCCGCCGCCGCGGTGATGTCCGGCCGCCTCGTGGACCGCTTCGGCCGCGTGCTCACGGTGTGCGGGCTGAGCGCGGTCATCCTCGGTCTGGGCACCACCGCGCTGCTGCTGTGGCTGGTGTCGGACGACGCGGCGCGCTGGGCGGCCGCGCCGGCCCTCTTCGCCGCCGGCATCGGCGGCGGGTTCGTGGTCTCCCCGAACATCACCATGACCCTGCGCGAGGTCCCCGTCCGTATGGCCGGGGCGGCGGGCGGCGCCCTCCAGACCGGCCAGCGTCTCGGCGCGGCCGTGGGCACGGCGGCGCTACCGGGCATCTACTACCTCGTCCTGGGCGACACCGACCACTACCGCACCGCCCTGCTGGCCGCCCTCGGGGTGGCGCTCGTCGGCATGACCGCCTCACTGGCGCTGGCCGTGACGGACTGGCTGCGTGATCGGGGCGCCGAGGCCGCGCAGCGCCGCTGCCCGGAGGAAGTCGCCAACAGCCCGGTCCACTCCCGTCAGAGCTGAGTGGGCCGCCCCGTGGCAGGCAGTACCGCCTCCGGCGACTCGGGCAACGTCTGACCGCCGTCCACAGTGACGACCTGCCCCGTGATGAACGACGCCCGTTCGCTCGCGAGGAACTCGACCGCGTCGGCGATCTCCTGGGGCCGTGCCAGGCGGCCGAGCGGGATCGCCGCCGTCATCCGGGCGAGGTACTCCTCTCCCATGCCGTCGAGCCCCTCGGTCGCCACGTTCCCGGGGGCAACCGCGTTGACGGTGATCCCGAAGGGGGCGAGTTCCAGGGCCGCCGTGCGCATGAAGCCCAACTGGGCGGCCTTGCTCGCGCCGTAGTGGCTCCAGCCGGGGAAGCCGGTGACGGGTCCGGTGATCGACGAGGTGAGGACGACCCGTCCCGCCGCCGACTCCCGCAGCAGCGGCAGACATGCGGCGACGGCCAGCATCTGGCTCTCCACGTTCACCGCGAACACCTCACGGACATCGGCGTACGTCAGCTCCGCCAGCGGTTTGTTGGGGAAGATCCCCGCGTTGAGGCACAGCACGTCCAGGCCGCCGAGCAGTGAGGAGGCGGCCTCGGCGAGCCGCTCGGCCGAGTCCGGCGCGGTGGAGTCGAGGGCGAGCGCCTCGACACGCTGGCCCTCCCGTGCCGCTTCGGTACGGAACTTCTCCAGGACGACCTGAGGGACGTTCCGACCCGTCAGCAGGACGTCGTGGCCGGCGCGGACGAAGGTGGAGGTGACGGCGGCGCCGATACCTCGGGTGCCGCCGACGACGGCGACCTTCCTGGTCTGGGGCTGTGAGTTCATATGGGTTCCTTGATCGGGGAGTTGGGGGGAAGGAGTCCGGCCGTCACGGGGAGGTTCTGGATGTCATGGCCGTACCTCCGGGCGGTTCGTCGACGAGACGTGGAGTTCGGTGCGGTCGGCGCGGAAGAGGTCGTAGGAGAACTCCAGGGGCTCGCCGTGCTGGTCGTGGGAGGTGCGGGTGATCGCCAGCAGGGGCTGGCCGACGGATACGTCGAGGTGGTGGGTGTGGTGGCTCTCGGCGAGGCGGACGCGGATCCGCTCGGACACCTCGCACGCCGTGACGCCGTAGACGTAGCGGAACACCTGGGAGAGGGAGCCGGTCAGGTCCTGGTCCAGGAGCCGGGGGAAGCGTTCGGCCGACACGAACAGCCGCTCCCACGACAGCGGCACCCCGTCGGCGAGCCGTACCCGCTCGATCGCCACCGTGACGGCCCCCTCCGGCAGTCCGAGCCCGGCGCAGACCTCCGGAGCGCCGCGCCGCAGCCCGGTGGACACGACCCGGGTCGCTTCGGCGAAGTCCTGGTGCCGCAGCAGCGCGGGGACGTTCACGTCCACTCCCGGCTGCCGCGCCACCAGCCGGTCGCGGCCGTGTGCGAGCCGACTCCAGCTGTACACGGGCCAGTTGGGGTTGGGGCGCAGCGCGAAAGTGCCGCCGGCCTTCCCGCGCAGCCTGCGCACCTCGCCCTCCGCTTCGAGCCAGGCCAGCGCCCGCCGGACCGACTCCCGGCTGGTGCCGAACATCTCCGTCAGCCGGCGCTCGGGAGGCAGCCGGCCTCCCATGCGCACCTCACCGCGCCCGATCATCGTCAGCACACCGGCCGCGACCCGGCCCGCGGCCGGGCCGAGCGGGCTCCGCTCAGTGGTCATGGCGTACGGCGGTGAGGTAGCCGTCGGCCAGGTAGTGCCGGGCGACTTCGACGGACTGCGCCGCGAACGCCGGCCGGAGCGAGGCGGCGAAGGGCGTGTCCCCGCGCTTGTGCACCCAGGCGACGAGCATCAGCCGACGCAGCATCACCAGCGCGGGAACGGCCCGTACGTCCTCCTCCCGCAGCGGCCGACGTGCCTCGTAGCCGCGCAGCCATGCGGCCACCCAGTGCGCGGCCCGCGGATCGTGCTCGACGAACGACAGGGAGCACGCCAGGTCGTACAGGAACCAGCCGTTGCCGCAGTCGTCGAAGTCGATCAGCCGTACGGCGTCGGAGGCGACGAGGAGGTTGGCGGCGCGCAGGTCGCCGTGGATGAGACCGAACTCGGCCGGGCCTTGGCCGTATGCGTCGAGTTCGCGGGTCAGTTTCTCCTCGGCCCGGGCGAGGACCTCGACGCCGTCCGGGCGCACATCGGGGTTGTCCCGCCAGCGGCCCCACAGCGAGGCGGCGCCGATCAGGTGGTCGAGGTCCCACTCGGGCCGAGTGAAGCCGTCGGGCCGCTGCCACCGCGACGCGTGCTCGTGCAGGGCCGCGGTCTCCCGCCCGACGATCTCCATGACGCGGGCGAAGTCGGTGGTGTCGGGCTCGGTGCCGGGCGCGAACTCGAAGAGCGCCGCGTGCTGGAGCACGCCGCCCGCACCGGGGAAGCTCGCCGCCGCCTCGCCCGCCGAGGTCGGAACGACCGCGGGTGTGGCGACCGCGCCGTCCGCACGCAGCCGCTCGGTCCACATCAGCTCGCTGCGGATCTGCGGCAGGGTGCGAAACCCGGGCCGGTGCAGGCGCAGGACGAGCGGTTCGGGGGTGTCGGTGAAGGTGCACAGGTAGGTGGCGTTCTCCGAGAGGCTCAGCAGCCGGGCGCCGGACAGGGCGCCGGCACGGCCGTACGCGGTGAGCGCGGCGGTGATCTGCCCGTCCCAGGTGTCAGACATGGGAAGCCACCTTCCGTACGGCGTCCCGCAGGCGGGTGAGGATCTCGGCCGTCTCCTGCCCGGTGAGCAGCAGACCTGGCTTGAACTGGAGGACGGCCGGGTCGAGCGTGGAGAAGATCGCCCACACGCCCTGCCGGTAGAGCTCGGTCATGACCGGCTTCGCACCGACGGCGCCGAACTCCAGGCCGATGACCAGGCCCTTCTGGCGGATCCCGGTGAGCGCGTCGGGCAGCTCGGCGCGCAGTTCCGCGAGGCCCTCGGCGACCTGGTCGATGCGCCGGCGGACGTTGGCGCGGGTCTCGGCCCGCTGGGTGATCTCCAGGACCTTCGCGGCCACGGCACAGCCGAGTTCGGCGCCGCCGAAGGTCGCCATGTGGGCGAAGCCGTCGTGCTCCAGCCAGCCGCTCGCCGCCGGGCCGAGGAGGGCGGCGCTGACCGGGTAGAGGCCGCCGCCGAGGCCCTTGCCGGTCACCAGGACGTCCGGGGTGACGCCTTCGTCGTACACGCCCCACAGCTCGCCGGTCCGGCCGAGGCCGGTCTGGACCTCGTCGGCGACGTAGAGGGTGCCGGTGTCCTCGCAGGCCCGTTTGACGGCGGCCAGATAGCCGGGCTCGGGCATCGGGAAGCCGTAGGTCGCCGGGATCGTCTCCATGATGACGGCGGCGGTGTCCTGGCCGGAGAGGGCCGCCGTCATCGCGTCGAGGTCGTTGAACGGCACCTGGACGAACTCGCCGGGGTTGTCCGAGCGGAACAGCCGCGAGAACCGCGAGTCGCCCGTGGCGACGGCGAGTCCGGTGTGCCCGTGGTACGCCTTCACGACCGACACGATCTTCCGCCGGCCGGTGGCGTACCGGGCGCTCTTCAGCGCGACGTCCACCGCTTCCCCGCCGCTGGACCCGAAGACGACCTTGTCCGCACCCGGCGTCGCCTCGACCAGCCGGCGGGCCAGGGCGGCGCGGCCCGGGGTGGGGAAGTGGTGGTTGCCGATGTCGAGATGCCGGACGGCGTGGGTGAGGGAGTCCACCAACTCGGGGTTGCGATGCCCGAGGTTGTAGGTGCCGCCGTTCAGATGGACGTCGATCACCTCGTGCCCGTCGACATCGGTGAGGCGGTACCCGGACCGGTCCCCGACGACGAGCGGGACGCCCTCGTCCTGCCAGAACGCGGTCTTGTCCGGGTTCCAGTACCGCCGCGCGTCGGCGAGCACCTCCGCCTTGGACCCGTACCCGTACATCGACAACTGCTCGATCCCCAACGCCCGGCCTCCTCGAGAGCGGCTCTCCGTGAACGACTCCACGGTCGGCCGGGCTCTTTGCGTCCTGGTGTGGCCGCTGGATCGGACGCGTAACGCTTGAGGTCCGGTTGTGGTCCGGTACCGGGCACACATGCAGGTGCCCCAGGTCCGTGGCTCAGGGATGGTGCGTGACCCGGCTACGGGACAGGCGGACCGCAGACCCTCATCGGCGCTCTCCAAGACGTCGTCGGAACGCGGGGAACCCTCATGGTGACCAGCAGCGGCCGAGCTGATGGCCGACCACAAACGGTTCGTCGACTACGAACAGCCGGCCTCGGCCCCCAGGTTGCAGTCAGCGAATCAGCGCGACACCCAGCGGAGGCTGTCGCGGTCAAGCGTGTCATTTGTCGATCGGGGTGGGGGATTGGGGCAGGCGTAGCTCGAAGCAGGCCCCCAGGGTCCGGGGAGCCAGGGTGAGGGTGCCGCCGTGGCGGTGGGCCAGGTCGCGGGCGATGGCGAGGCCCAGGCCGGTGCCGCCGTGGTCTCGGGAGCGGGCGTCGTCGAGTCGGACGAAGCGTTCGAAGATGCGCTCGGTGTGCTCAGTGGGGATGCCAGGGCCGTCGTCGTGCACGGTGAGGATGACCCCGTCAGCTTCCTTGCGGACGGTGATCTGGATGCGGTGCGTGGCGTGACGGACGGCGTTGTCGACGAGGTTGCGCAGGAGGCGTTCGTATTCGTCGGGGTTTCCGCGCACGTAGGCGGGGGCGGTGCTGTCGCAGGTGAGGGTCAACGGCCGTTCGGCGAGGGGGTATTGCTCGGTCAGCCGGGAGGCGAGGGCTGTCAGGTCGACGGTGTCGGGGTCGGTTGCGGCGGTACGGGTGTCGAGACGGGCGAGGAGCAGCAGGTCTTCGGCGAGGGCCTGGAGGCGGCGGGTCTGTCGTGCGGCGGTCGTGGCCGCGGCGGGCCAGTCGGTGCGTTCCGGGTAGGCGAGCGCGACTTCCAGGCTGGTGAGCAGTGTGGTGAGGGGGCTGCGCAGTTCGTGGGCGGCGTCCGCGACGAAGCGGCGCTGCTGGGCGGCGGCGGTGTCGAGGCGTTGCAGGGTGGCGTTGATGGTGGTGGCCAGGGCGGCGATCTCGTGGCCGGTGGCGGGGACGGTGACGCGTTCGCGGGGGTCGTTCGGGGTGACCGAGGCGGTGAGGACGCGGATGGCCTCCACCGGCCGCAGCGCGATACGGACGGTGAAGTACGCGGCGGCGGCGATCAGTACGAGGCCGACGAGCCCGGCGCGCAGCAGCAGGCCGTCGGTGGTCTGGGTGATGGCCTCGGCCGTGTCGGGAAGCAGCACCACATAGGCCCGTAGCGTGGCGTCGGCGGAGACGCCCAGAGCGGCGGCTTCGGCACTGCTCAGTTCGGCGGCCCGGACATCGGCGTACAGGACCGGGTAGGTCCCGCCCGCCAGGTCGAGTCCGCTCCCGGGGTCGTAGTCGCGGCGCACCGGTATACGGAGGGGACGGACCGTGTAGGACCATGCCGCGGTGTCGTCCACCGGGGCGGAGGGACCGGACGGGGCCGGCAGCACATGGCGGGTGCCGGAAGCGAAGTCGTCCATGCCTCCGCCGGCGGCGACAGCGGAGCGTCGGCCGGTCGCGACGACCTCGTACGGCACGGCGCTTCTGCGTACGGGAACCACCCCGTCGTTCAACTGGTCGACGAGGGCGAGGAGATGCTCGCGGGCTTGTTCCTCGGCGATCTGCGTGCTCTGGCGGTAGACCTCGCGGTGCACCCACCAGCCCATGCCGGTCAGGATCACGGCCGCGGTGACGGCGGCGGCCAGGGCCGCGCGGGCTCGTACCGAACGCGGCCACCAGCGACGCCTCGGCTCAGTCGCGTTCACGGTCGTCCACCAGCCGGTAACCGATACCGCGTACGGTCTGCAGGGACTGCCGGTGGAACGCGGCGTCCACCTTCTTGCGCAGGGCGCTGACCCGCGCCTCCACCAGGTTGGGATCCCAGGCTTCGTCGGGCCACGCGTGGTACAGCAGATCCGCTTTGGAGACCGCCTGGCCCGCCCTGCGCGCCAGCAGTTCCAGCACGGCGAACTCCCGGGGGGTGAGCTCCACTCGGACCCCGGCCCGGCGACAGATCCGGCCGCCGACGTCCAGCGAGAGGTCGCCCACGGCGAGGACGGTCGGGGCGACCGTGGCGGCTCGTCTGACCAGGGCGCGCAGGCGTGCGACGAGCACCACGTAGGAGAAGGGTTTCGCCAGGTAGTCGTCGGCCCCCGTGTCCAGGGCCTCGGCCTGATCCCAGTCGCCGTCCTTGGCGGTCAGTACCAGGATGGGAGTGGAGTTGCCCTCCCGGCGCAGTTGGGCGCAGACCTTGTAGCCGTTGAGTCCGGGCAGCATCAAGTCCAGGACGACCAGGGCGTATTCGCCGGTGCGGGCCATCCACAGTCCCTGCCGGCCGTCATGGGCGAGGTCGACGCTGTAGCCCTCGGCGCTCAGGCCGGTGTGCAGGGTGTGGGCAAGGTCCACTTCGTCTTCGACGACCAGGATGCGCATGCCGTGCAGCCTCGCACAGCACCTGACCGCGTTCCTGATCGGCCGGTCAGGTTGGGTCAGCATCGCGTCAACGAGGTCCGTGCACGCTGACGGGGTTTTTCGCTCCCGCTGAAAGGACCCGTCGTCGATGTCCGTTGCCGCACGTGGCCCCGCCCTGGCCAGAACCGTTTCCCTTCCCGTACGTCGACCATCACCGAGCCGGGCCACAGCAGTGGTCGTCATCGCGCCGTCGTCACTGGCCATGGTGCTGGGGTTGTGGGGTGTCCGTCGGCAGAACACCCTGTGGGGGGACGAGGTCGTCACGTATCAGCTCGCGCACCGCGACCTTTCGCAGATCTGGCTCACCGCCCAGCACGTCGACCTGGTCCACGCCGTCTATTACGCCGTCATGCATGAGATCTTCGCTGTTTTCGGCGGCGGCCTGGTGACCCTGCGCCTGCCGTCCGTGCTGGCAACATGCCTTGCCGCAGGTGGAGTCGGGCTCGTGGGGCTACGCCTGGCGGGCCCTCGCGTCGGGCTGCTGGCAGGGCTGGTGTTTCCGGTCCTTCCCCAGGTGCAGAGGTACGCGCAGGAAGGCCGCTCCTATGCCATGGTCTGCGCCCTGGTCACCTGGGCCACCTATGCGCTGGTGACCGGCGTCCCGCAACGCACCCGGTGGCGGTGGGCGGTCTATGGCTTCACCATGCTCGTGGCCTGCCTGCTCCACGAGTTCGCGGTCCTCGCCCTGGCCGCACACGGCGTCACCCTCGTCGTCTCCCGCGTCCCACGGCCGGTGCTCGCGGCATGGAGTGTCGCGGCCGTGGGCGTGGTGGCCGGCCTGTTGCCGCTGGCGATCTGCAGTGTGGGGCAGTCGGGGCAACTGTCCTGGATGGCCGGACCGGTGCGGCCCGGCTACTTCCTGGTCGTCGCGGTGGTGGGCGTGGCGTGTACCCGGGCGCCCCTGGCGGGAAGGAAGCCGGTGCGGCTTTCCACGCTGGCGGTGCCGATCCTTGTGCTTCCGGGCCTTGTGCTGCTGACCGCCTCACTGGTCAGGCCGTTTTTCGTCGACCGGTACGTGCTCTACGGCAACATCGGATTCGCCTTGCTGCTGGGTGCCTTGATCGACTGCTTCGACCGGCGTCAGCGGTTTCGCCGCACGGCGTGGATCGCCACGGTTGCCGTACTGGCCGCGCTCGTCCCGCAGAGCCTGGCGCTGAGAACACCCCAGGCCCGAAGCAACGACGCCACAGCCATCGCCGCCGCCGTACGCAAGGCAGGCCGCCCTGGCGACGGGCTGCTCTACCTCTCCGGTCAACACCGGATCCTGACCGCGGCCAACCCCTCGGACATCCGTCACCTGACGGACCTGGCCCTCGCACAGGCCCCTGTTTCGTCCAACACGCTGGCAGGTGTCGAGCTACCCGCCCAGGACATCGCGGCCCGCATGCTGGAATTCGACCGGATCGTCGCCGTCCGCGCGGCGGGTGCCCACTCGCTGAGCAGCCCGCAGGAGACAGCGAAGACAAGCACTCTGCGGCGCTACTTCCGCGAGTCCGGAACAACCCATGTCAACGGGGCGCGGGTCACCGTCTATGTACGAGACCACCACGCGTCTGCGGAGAAGGGGCCCTGATCTCCCGGCCCGGCCATCGCCCCTGCGTTTGACGAGGGCCTTTTTCGGGGCTGCACTGGAATCAGGGATGCTGCGCGACTCCGTTCTAGGGAGAGCAGCGATGCACACCATGGAAACGTTCAACCTTCTGCAGCCGTACAAGATCGCCGAGGAGACGTTCGTCATCCCGTGGGCCCTCGAGGCCCCACCGGTCGGCCACTTTCCGATGAACTCGATGGTCATCCGGGGAGCCGAGCCGGTTCTGGTGGACACCGGGGCACCCGCAGTGCGCTCTCAGTGGCTGGAGGCAGCCTGGTCCGTCGTGGATCCTCTGGACGTACGGTGGATCTTCCTCACCCACGACGACCGCGACCACGCGGGCAACCTCCTGGCGGTGCTCGCCCAATGCCCGAATGCGACCCTGCTGACCACATGGTTCTCCATCGGCCGCATGGCCGAGGAGTGGGAGACCCCCATCAACCGGTGCCGCTTCATGACCGACGGCGACACGATCGACGTGGGTGACCGCACCCTGGTCGCCAAACGACCGCCCCTGTACGACAACCCCACCACGCGCGCCCTCTTCGATTCGAAGACCAGCGTTCTGTGGTCCGTCGACACCTTCGCCACGAACGTACCGACCCCGATGCCGGACGTAGCGGCGTTGTCGCCGGACGAATTCCGCGACGGCCAGTTCTTCGGCGGACGACTGGTTTCTCCCTGGGTGGCATTGCTGGACAGCCAGAAGTTCCGGACGGTCGTGGACGACTTCCAACGCCTGAACGCCGAGGCCGTCGTCGGCTGTCATTGCCCGGTCCTCCAAGGCACCAAGATCTCCGAGGCCTATGACTTCCTCCGTCGGCTCCCCGAGATCCCCCCATGGACAGAGTTCACTCAGGCTGACCTGGACCAGTGGATGGCGATCGCCGAGAGCTCGGTTCCGCCGGAACAGCCGCGGCCGTCGGGGACGTGACTGCTGCCTTGGGGCGTGGCCTTACGCCGCATGCGGGTCCGCGTGACGAGCGTTCGGTGTTGGGCCGTGCGGAAGCCCGGCTGGCCGTCGTCCTGGCCGACCTTACCGGGGTCGAGTTCGGCCCAGGGTTTTCGCGGCGGCCTCGGCGAAGTCGTGGAGGAGCGGGGAGCGGCGTGACGCCACCCACGCCAGGGCCACTTCGTTCGGGCCGATGTCCTCCACGGGCAGCGCGATCACGTCGGGGCGGGTGTAGAAGGTGGCGGTGGACAAGGGGAGTACGCAGATTCCGGCGCCGGAGGCCACCAGTTCCAGTTTCTCCTCCACCTGGTGGATCGCCGGGACCTCGGGGCGTCGCCCGTCACGCAGTTCCAGCGCCACGTCCCGCCACTCGGGTACGGCATCGGGGTCCTGGAGCAGGTGCTCGCCGGCGAGGTCGCGGACGGTCACCGACACCCGGTCCGCCAGGGGGTGTTCGGCCGGCAGCATGACGAGCCGGGGCTCCGTGAAGAGGGGCCGCACCTGGAGGCCGCGCTGGTCGATGGGCAGTCGTACGACCCCGATGTCCGCCCGGCCGTCCAGCAGTACGTCCACCTGGTCGTCCCAACTCGTGCGCAGCAGGCGTACGTTGACGCCGGGCCGGACGGTGGCGAAGGCGGCCGTGGCCGGGGTGAGGGTGATGCCCGGCATGAAGCCGATGGTCAGCGTCGGAGTGTCCTGCCCGGCCGCCTTCGCACGCCGCAACAGCGCCTGTGCCGAGGCCAGCAGCGGGACGGCGTCCTGCAGCAACTGCTCGCCGGCCGGGGTGAGCAGCGTGCCGCGCCGGTCACGGTCGAAGACCTCGACGCCCAGCTCGTCCTCCAGGCTGCGGATCTGCCGGGACAGCACCGGTTGCGCGATGTGCAGCCGTTCGGCGGCGCGTCCGAAGTGGAGCTCCTCGGCGACGGCCACGAAGTACCGGAGCTTTCGCAGGTCAAGATCCACCCGGACTCACCGCTCACTTCCTCTGGGTCTCCGGCCGACGGCTCAGTCGGTCACCAATCTACCGATATGGGCCAGGTGGCCCGTCGCCGGCGACGGGCCCCCATTGCCTGCTCGTTCACTCGCCGCCGGCGAGGACGGCCAGCGGGTCGGTGTGCACGGGGACCCACCCCACCTCGGCCTCGGCGCGCGCGGGGGTGAGCTGTTGGTCCAGGGCGAAGGCGTCCGCGATCGGGCCCATCTGCTCGCGGGCCTGCTCCAGCGTGATCGGGACGACCTTGCCGTCGAGGCCGACAGAGCGGGCGACGGCCAGCGAGCACTCCCTGGCCGTCGGGTTCACCCCGCCCACGCCTACGTACACCGAACCGGGCTTCGCCTTCAGAGCGGCGACGTACAGCGTCGCGATGTCGTCGACGTGCACCAGCGCCCAGCGATTGGCACCGTCGCCGATGTAAGGGACGGCGCCGGCTGCCCTGCCCGGAACGCCGTAGAAGAGGTCGATCAGACGGTTCTCGCCGCCGTACAGCAGGCCGGGCTGCACCACGACCGGCCGGCCGCCCTCCCGCGCGCGTCGCAGGACGGCGTCCTCGACCGACTTGCGCCATGCGACCACGGACGGGGGGTTCCAGGGGGCGGTCTCGTCCACGACCCCGTCGGTGTCGCCGTAGACCCAGGTGCCGCCGGTGTGCACATACGGGCCGGTGCCGATGCCGTCCTGCATGGCGGTGGCGGCCGCGAGGTCCTCGTCGCCGGTCTCGGCCTGTGCCAGGTGGATGACCGCTTCGGCGCGGGCCGCGGCCGTGTTCAGCACCCCGAGATCGGCCAACCCACCCCGCACCGGCGTCGCCCCGAGGGAGCCGACGGTCTCGGCGGCGCGGTCGTTGCGGGCCAGCGCCTCCACGGTGTGCCCCTCGCGGATCAGCGCACTGAGCGTGGCCTTGCCGAGGTATCCGGACCCGCCGGTGAGGAAGATCTTCATGGTGGTGGCTCCTGTCATTCGTAGGCCTCTGCCTTCGCTGACCAGCCTGAATCCAGGGGTGCCTCCCCGTCCAAGACCTCTTTCGACGCCCCTGATACCCGAAGGGCATCAGTGAGCCTGAGTTGAATGCACAGCGCTACGGACCAGACCTCTTCAGGCCTCGACGTTGTTCCGCAGGTCGGTGAAGCCGGTCTCGGTGTCACCGCGGAAGGTGAGGGCTGCCTCGCCGATGCCGAGCGCGTTGAGCAGGATGTCGAGCGCCGCATCGGTATCAGCTACGGCGCGGCCGACCCAGACCAGGACATCGGGACTGGGACTGCCCTCCAGCCGGCTGAGGGCGAAGTCGATCTTCTGGATGCGGAACATCGCCACATCCACCGGGCCCAGATCCTCCCAGCCCCGCTCGATGTCCAACCGCAGTCGTGCGGCCAGGACCTCCAGCGACGGTGACAGGCCCGCGACCAGCCGGAAGGCTCCCGCCGCGTACTCCCACATGCTCGCTTGCAGAGCTGGGTTGCGCTTTCCGCCCTGGTGTTCCGGCGCCCGCTCCCAGTCCGGCTCCGGCCCAGGAACCGCAAGCTCCGCCATGTGCTGTCCTCCCCGCCCCTGATGCCCTGCCGCGACGCCTCACTCTAGAAGTGCGCCCCCTCAAGGCAGCGAGCGGTCCGGTCTGCCGGTACGAGGCGTTGCTCCCGTCTCTCCTGAGGGCCCACCCCTCCTTCAGGGCTGAGTGGGCGGCTGCGTCCCCCTCAACGCGAACGCCGCCTCCGTCGTCCGGCACAACGCCTGCACCGCGTGCCGCAGCGTGCGCCACGACGCCAGGCCCAGCAGAATGCCGGCCGGCGCCGCGGGCCACCACCACGCGCCGAGGATCGTGAACGCCGCGCTCCACACGAGGGCCTCGCAGGCCGCGTCGTAGGCGTCGCGGGCCTCGGCCAGGGCGGCGCGGGGTGGGTCCTGGGCGCCGAGGAGGAGGGAGGTCCAGCCGGTGACGAGGTCGTCGCCCTGCTGTCTGATCGTCTCCTCGGTGCGATGGAACCGGTCGCCGGACCAGGTGGGTGAGCCGGGCCGTCCGTTCTCGAGCGCGGCGGCCCTGCGCACGTCGAGGCGGGCGGCCCGCAGTGCGTTGCCGTCGGCGCTCGCCCGTACGGATCTCCTGGCCAGTTCGTCCGGCTCCACCCAGCGCCGTCGCCGCCACCGGGTCACGAGATCACCCACCGGCATCAGCCACCACGGCCAGGTCCCGGCGGCCAACGCCCCTATCCCGGACGCGAGATAGGGCACCGCGAACGCCGCCGCCACCACCGGCACCGCGAAGAGCACGAGCGAGGCGGCGGTGTCCGCGGACAGGCCGCCGCCCGTCCGCAGCGCGTCGGCGATCTTCTCCCGTGCGAGGGACACGTCGTTCCAGTGGGCGTGCCCCAGCTCGCCGCCGCCCACGACCGCGACCACGAAGAACAGCACGGCGGGCAGCAGCCGTCGCAGGAACCAGCCGTCGGGTATGCGCTTCTGCAGCTCGATGAGAAGCCCCATCGCCGTCAGCCGCCCGCCGGACGCATCTCGGCGCCGCCCAACGCACACGTCGGGGTCGGGGTAGCGGCCCCGTTGCGCAACTCGACGCGGCCACAACGGTTCTGCTTGGGGCACACCCAGCCGGACGCTCGCGGTACCCGGTGACTGGGCCAGTCGCCCACGCCCATCACCGCGGGCAGCCCCAGCCCGTTCGGGACACCACCCGCCTCGACGGCCTCGTGCAGCTCGCGTACGGCGTTGCGCCACGCGTCATCGGCCGGGTCCGCGTCCCGTACGACCGGCACCGCCGACTCCCAGACGGCGTCGGGGATCAGTGGTCGCAGCTCTTCCGCATGACGGCACAGGTATTCCACCGCATCCTCGTACAGTTTGCGCGCGTTCGCCCCGTCCCCCACGGCGGCCTCCCTCAACGTATGGAGAATCACTGCCCTCTGACTTTCAGTCAGACTAATGTAACGATCTATGACCGACCTTCGCGGCCGAGTGGTCTCCCGCCTCGTCACGGCTCAGAACACCCGCGATCCAGCGCCGTTGAGGGATCCGGAGGCGGTGGCCGACGCGCTGGCCCTGCTGCGGCAGGCCGCGCCCGCGCCGGAGGCGCCGGTCGATCTGGAGTCGGTCGTCCAGGTCTTCTGGACCTTCTGGTTCCGGCACCTGGGCGACGAGGATCCCGAGGCGGAGCAGAATCTGTCCGTCATCGTCGGCACTTTCGTGCACCTGTGCCCGCGACTGCCTCCGCAGGCCGGGCTCCCGGAGATCCTCGTGGAGCGCTTCGATCCCGCCGACCCGTCCAACGAGGCGAGCTTCGCCTATCTGGTGAGCAGGGCGCACGCCGATGCCGCGGTCACCGGCCCGCCGGAGGAGCGGCCGGCTGCGCTCGCCGCCGCGATCGCCTGGTCGGAGTCGGCGTTCGAGTCCGTGCTCGACGAAGACCACGCCGGATTCCTGGAGTTGACGGTTCACCTCCTCGAACTCCACGTCGAGCGCTTCAAGCTCATGGTGGACCCGGACGCGCTGCTGGTGGCCGTGCGCTACGCGCGTGCGGTGTGCGCGCGGCTGAATGCCGTCGCGCCCGCCCCTCCTGACCCCGCTCTCGCGCCCGCCACCCTCGACCCCGCCATCGTGCAGGCCGCCGCCGCGCCCGCCCTGCGCACCCTGGTCGACACCTGCCGACTGCTCGGCACGCCTCCGCTCGCCGTCGTCGAGGAGCTGATCGCGGCGGTCCCGCAGGTCACCCTCCTGCCCGAGACCGCCGAGGGGCTCGGCCAGCTGCGCCACCTCCACACCCTGCCGGTCACCTGGCCCGGCGAGTTCGACCTGCGGGTGGGCTCGGCCTTCGCCGACGCCGGTGTGGCCGAGGACGACTTGGGCCGCGTCGCCTGCGCCGTACGGCGGCTGCGCGCGTCCCTGGCCGCCACCCCCGCCCTGCACCCCGCGCACCCCCAGGTCGTCACCGCCCTCGGCCGGGCCCTCGCAGCCCTGGCGGCGGCGCGCCAGGACGGCGCGTCGGCCAGGGAGGCAGCCGAACTCCTCGCCTCCGTCGGCGCCTTGGACGACCGGCACCGGGACCTGCTCGACGCCTACCGGCAGTGGCAGGAGGTGAGCGTCGACACCGCCACCGCCGAGGACCTGGAGCGGATGCTGCCGCTCCTGGACGGCGTCGCCCTGAGTGACGAGCAGCGGGAGATGTTCGCCGCCTTCCGGGAGCTGCAGGAGGCGAGCGAGAGCGAGGACCCGGCCGACCTGGAGCGGGCCGCCCCCCTCATCCGGCGGCTGGCCGAACAGGCCCGGCAACAGGCCCTGCTCGACGGCACCCCCGTCGACATCGACATCGAACTGGCCTTCCTGTCCACCGGGTTCGAGCCCGACGACAGCGGCGACGAGCACATCGCCCGCTACCGCACCGCCCTCGCCGCCCTCCCCGCCGACCGGCTGCACCGGCACGCCTATGTCGCCGTCCTGGCCGCGCTCACCGGAATGCGGGCCGAGGCACTGCGCGACAGCGCGCCCGCGCGGGCCGGGCTGTTCGAGGCCGAGTGCCGGGAGCTGACCGAGGAGGCGGTGGCCGCCGCCCCGGCCGGGTCCCCCGTGTCGGAGCTGCTGCGGCAGGGCCGGTTCGAGGTCGCGTTGCCCGTCGCGGTGGCTTCGACCGAGACCGGGGGCGTGCCGGACGGCGAACTGGGGCGCATGCTCGAGGTGTTGACCCGCATGGGCGAGGTCCGGCTGGAGGGCCCCGAGACCCTCGACGCCGACATCGCGGCCATCCGGGAACTGCGTGACCTCACGCCCGAGGGCGACGAGATGCGCCCCTACCTCTCCGCCGTGCTCGGCAGCGCCCTGTCCGCCCGGAACACCAAGGCACCCGACTACGCCGCCCTCGAAGAGATCGTGGCGCTGCTGCGCGAGAGCCGCGAGCACGGGGTCGACCTCCCGGGCGGCTTCGACCGGATGCTCGCGAACGCCCTCACGGTCCTGTCGTTCCGCGGTTTCGACGCGGAGGGCGCCCGGGAGGCGGCGGCCCTGCTCGCCTCCAACCCGGGGGCACCCTTCGGGCCGGAGGTCCTGGCTGAACTGCGGCCGGGCGACCCGGTGCCGACCGAGACCGACACCGAACTGCTGGGCGCCCGCACCGAGTTCCACAACGCCCTGCAGAACTACCTCTTCGGTCATGAACCCGCCCAGCTGGAGCGGGCCCGGCAGATCGCCCGCCGGATGCGGGACGTCATCGAGGCCGCACCCGCCACCGCCGAGCGGCCCTGGTACGACCTGATGGGCGACATCTACGTCAACCTCGCCGACACCGTGGGACCGGCGGGCGGCCGCCGCCCCGACCTCTCCGACACCGTGGTCGAGGAGTGCCGGTCGACCTTCGCACGGTGCGGCCCGGGACACCCCATGCGCGTGATGGCCGCGACGACCCTCGCCCGGGCGCTCGCGCAACGTGCCGTCGAGCTCCGGGCCACCGAACCGGCGCGTGCGCAGGAGCTGTTCGCCGAGGCGGACGAGGTGAGCCGGGCGCTCTCGACGGAGGAGCTGCCCGAGGGCGCCCCGTTCGACCTGGCCGCCGTGATGCGATCGGCCCTCGACTTCTTCGTCCGGGGACGCCTGCCGGACATGACCTCCGGCGCGGACGGCACCCCGCAGGACTTTCTCGCCGCCCGCCTCGCGCCCGTCCTGGGCCGGGTCGACGGCACCGCCGGACCCGAGGCGGTGCGGGACGCGGGCGTCCCGGTGTGGCTGCGGGCGCACGGTGAGATCGGCGCCGCGGCCGGCGCGCTGGGCCGGCAGCAGATCGGCCAGGCCCTGGATCATCTCGAAGAGGCCATCGAGGCGATGGCGACCCTCACCGACCGGGGCGCCGACCAGGCCTCGGCCGAGCACGGTCTGTCGCAGTTCGAGGGAGACATCAGAACGATCGTCGAGCTGATCCTCTGCAATGTCGAACTGCGTGACGTCGCCCCTCGCCTCCCGGAGTATCTGAAGGCTGCGAAGGAGTCGATTCAGGAACTGCAAGCGGGGCGCCTCCCGGGCGCACTCCCCGCCATCGACCGCACCCTCGTGGGCCCCGACGTCGACCGCGCCGCCGAACTCCTGGAGCGGGGCCGCGGGTTGCTGCTGACCCGGCGGATCGAGGCCCGCGCCGACCTCGGCGAGCTGCGCTCCCAACTTCCCGGGCTGGCCGACGAGTTCGAGCGGCTGACGGCACAGATCGAGGCGCAGCCGCAGACGTCCGCGCCCGGCGACGCCGAATGGGCCCGGCTGGCGGGCCTGCGCGCCTCCCGCGCGCTCGACGACCTCGTACGGGAGATCCGCACCCGGCCCGGCTTCGAGGGCTTCCTGCGACCGCTCACCGCGGGGGAGTTGAAGGGGCTCGCGGCCGACGGCCCGGTGGTCGTCCTCAACCACGGTGGCAAGCGCTACTGCCATGCCCTGGTCGTCACCGACCGGACGATCACCGCCCTGCCCCTCGAAGCCACTGTCGAGGAGGTCACCGACAAGTCCCGACAGCTGCGGGAAGCGGTCGACGCCATCAACACGCAAGGCGGGTCGAGACCGTCCCCGCTCCAGCTCGTCGCCGCCGGGAACACGGTCCGCCAGACGCTGGACTGGACGTGGCACACGATCGTGCGCCCGGTGCTGGAGGCGATGGGCTGTGCGGGCGCCGTCCCCGCCGATGCCGAGTGGCCGCGCATCTGGTGGGTGCCGACGGGAGCCTTCGGCGCCCTGCCGCTGCACGCGGCCGAGTGCCGGTCGCCCGACTGCGCGCCCGACGGCTGCGGCGCCGCGCTCGACGCGGTGGTGTCGTCGTACGTGCCAGGGCTGCAGACCCTGGCGTACACCCGGGCCCGCGCGCGGCAGCGCGGCACCGCCGAGCACGGGAGGGCGTTGCTGGTCGCCGCGGCCGAGGACGACCTGCCCGGGGTCGCGGGCGCCGCCGACTACGCCGCCGGACTCCTCGGCGCGCACCGGACGTTGATCGGCCCGCAGGCCACCCGGGACGTCGTGCTCGGGGCGCTGCACGAGGCCTCCTGGGCGCACTTCGGCTGCCACGCGGCGACGGACCCCTCGGAGCCTTCGGGTGCCCTGCTCCACCTGCCCAGCGGCGAACACGTCTCCGTCCGGGAGATCTGCCAGGTCCGCCCGCGCGCGGCCCAGCTCGCGTTCCTGGCGGCCTGCGGCACCGCACGCACCACCGAGCACCTCTCGGACGAGGCCGTCCACATCACGAGCTCGTTCCTGCTCGCCGGCTTCCCCACCGCGGTCGGCACCCTGTGGAAGATCGACAGCACCCACGCGGACCAGGTGACCCGCGACTTCTACCGCCGTACGACCGCACCCGGCACCCCCGGCCCCGCCCGCGCCCTGCACGACACGATCCGCGAACTCCGCGAGCGCGTCCCCCACCCGCACATCTGGGCCGCGTACGTCCACGCTGGACCGTAGCCGCCCGATCTCGGTCTGCCGTACCGCTCAACTCCCTTCGCCCGCCCATCCCATGGCCCACAACGGGGCGTGATCGATACGCTGGGAAGGTCGAGACGGGGAGGATCCGGCAGTGTCGCCGAGTTACTACGTGTACATCTCCGACAGCAAGGTCGACATGCTGTTGCCGCAGATCGACCCCGGGTTCGGGGCCAAGCGTCAGACGGAGGTGGGCGTGAACCTCTCCGTGCTGTTGGCGAAGCGCACCACCGAGGGCCTGCCGAGCGACCGGATCACCCGTCTCGAGGCGGTCGTCCGTTACCTCCACGACCATGGTGACCTCGGCACGGTGGACGAACCCGGCCAGTACTTCTGGGGCTCGCTGCCGATGCGCTGGGGCGCGTTCCGCGACGACCCCGCGTCCTCCCTGGTGTTCTTCGGCGGGCGCACCGAGCACACCGTCCTCGCCCTGGGCGGCTCGTACCGGCACGTGTTCGACCACGTTCCGAACGCCGAGGCGCACGGCGTGGGGCGCTCGATGATGTCCTCCATGCTCGACGGCCTCGGGATCACCTCCGATCTGGAGGACGAGTACGTCGCCGACGCGGTGGACGGCGACCTGGACCACGTCGATCGCGCGGCACTGGGCCGGGTTCAGCGGGCCGTCGAGCGGCTGCGCTGGCCGACGGAGCACGTCGAGTTCGTGGCGAAGCGGCTGCTGCACGGCGAGAGCCCGGACGGCAGCGGCAGGTCGGTGCTGCTGGGAACACCCCTGTACGCCGCCGTGGTGGACTGACGCCGATGGCCACCTGGCGCCGCGGGGACGTCATCCTGGACCTGTACGAGGTCCTGGACGTGGTGCGTACCGGCGGCCTGGGACTGGTGCACCGGGTCCACCACCGCGGCTGGGACATCGATCTGGCCGTGAAGACCCCGCGTCCGGCCGTCGTCCGCTCGCCGGAGGGGCTCGGGGACTTCGAGCGGGAGGCGGAGGTGTGGGTGGGGCTGGGCCTGCACCCGCACATCGCCAACTGCGTCTACGTGCGCACCCTGGAGGACGTGCCCAGGGTCTTCGCCGAGTGGGCCGACGGCGGGAGCCTCGCCGAAGCCGTCCGCAACCGGACCCTGTACGGCGACGACCCCCTGGCCACGCTGCTGGACGTCGCGATCCAGTCCGCCTGGGGCCTGGAGCACGCGCATGAGAACGGCGTCGTGCACCAGGACGTCAAGCCCGCCAACGTGATGCTGACCCGGGGCGGCACGGTCAAGGTCACCGACTTCGGCCTGGCACGGGCCCGCACGGCCGGGGACGCGGAGCCGTTCGTCAGCCGGGGCGGCCTGGACCCCGCGTACTGCTCACCCGAGCAGGCACGCTCACCGTCCGGGCTCACCCCGGCCACGGACGTCTGGTCCTGGGCGGTCACCGTGTTCGAAATGCTCCTGGGCAGGCCACCGGTGCGGGACGGGACCACCGCCGGAGACGCTTTCGAGGACTACACCCGGTCCCGGGCGCCGGGCGCGATCCAGCGGGTGCCGGTCGAGATGCTGGACGTCCTGCGCGAGTGCTTCACGCAGGAGCCCACCGCCCGCCCCTCCCGGCTCGGCCCGCTCGCCGAGCGGCTGGTCGAGGTGTACCGGCGCGAGGTCGGCCCCTATCCCCGCCGCGCCCCGTCGGCGGCCACCCTGCTCGCCGACAGCCTCTCCAACCACGCGCTGTCCATGCTGGACCTCGGCCGCCGCGACAGCGCCGAAGAGCTGTGGACCCGCGCCCTGCGGGCGGACCCCCACCATCCGCACGCCCGCTACAACCGCGGACTGCACCGCTGGCGTACGGGTGTGATCACCGACGCCGAGCTGGTCGACGAGCTGGAGTCCGTGCGGTTCGGCGACCCCGACGACGGCACCTACCTGCTGGCGCTGGTCCACCGCGAGCGGGGCGACGCGCCCGCCGCCGCCGAACTGCTGCGGGACGCGTCCACCCGGATGCCCGACGACCCGCAGATCGCCGCCGCCCTCGCCTCGGTGCAGGACGCGCCCGTCCCGGCCCAGTCCGTCCTGCCCGGGGAACACGACGACTGGATCACCGCCCTCGCCCTGACCCCGGACGGCACGACGGGAATCTCGGCGGACGGTTCCGGCGGACTGCGGATCTGGGACCTGGACGCGGGGGAGTGCCGCCAGGAACTGCACCTGGACACCTACCGCGCCTCGGCACTCGCGGTCAGCGACGACGGACGCGTCCTGGTCGTCGGCGGGGACACCCGGCGCGCGTTGGTGCTCGACTTCGAAACCGCCACCGGCTTCGAACTCCCCGGCCACCCCAGCTGGGTGCTCGCCGTCGCGCTGACGGAGGATCAGCGGCACGCGGTCACCAGCGGGTACGAAGGAGAGGTCGTCACCTGGGACCTGGACACCGGCGAACCGGTGGAGGTACGGGAGTTCGAGAGCAGGGTCGACTTCCTGGGCGCCCGGGGCACCCTGTGCTGCCTCGTCGACCACACACGCCGGACGACCTCGGTGCACGACGTCCGAACCGGCGCACTGGTCCACCGGTTCGACCACGCCTGCCTGAGCGTGCGGTTCACCGACGACGGCCGACTCGTCGCGGTCACCGGCGGAAGCCCCGACGTCCGCCTGGCCGACTTGGGCTCCCCTGATGCGCCACGGGTGCTCAAGACCCGGTACGGCCGGACAGCCCTGAACACGGACGGCACGGTCGGCTTCTCCAGCGGCGGACGCAACGAGCCGTCACGGGTGTGGGACCTCGCCACGGGCCGCTGCCGCCTCTCCCTGGAGGCCACGCCCGACACCAAGCAGGTCGCGCTGAGCGCGAGGGGGCACCGCGCCCTCACCGCCGAGGGCAAGACCGTACGCGTATGGCACCTGCCGCCCGCCGGACCGCCGGCCCCCTGGAGCTACGTCCGCCCCCACCAGGCCGCGGACCTCACCGCCGCGGCCGCCCGAGCGGCCGAACTGCTCGACCGGGCGGCCACGCACGGCGCGGCCGGACGGCTGGAGCAGGCGGCCGAACTGATCCGCGCGGCCCGCGCGTTGCCCGGCCACCGGCGCCACACCGCACCCGTACGCCTGTGGCGCCGGCTCGGTGCGCTCGGCCGCCGTACCGCACTCGTCGACGCCTGGTCGGCTGGCCGGATCACCCCCGACGACGACCGGTCCTGGGCCCTGGCACTCAGCGGGCGCAGCCCCACCGCGCTCGCCCGGGCGGGCAACTCCGAGGCCTGGGTCTTCGACGTGGAGACCGGGCAGCTGCTGCACACGCTCAGCCTGCACACGGGGCACCTCAACGCCCTGGCGATGACCGCCGACGGCCGGCTCGCTGTGTCCGGCGGCGAGGACGGCCGGGTCGTCGCCTGGCAGCCCCGCGACAGACGCATCGTCCAGCTGTTCACCAGCCCCCGCGACCGTGTGTACTACGTCGCGGTCAGCGAGGACGGACACGTGGCCCTCTCCGGGACCGCCGACGGCGTCGTCGCCGCCTGGGACATCCCCAGCGGCCGGTCCCTCGGACGCTGGGAGGCCCACCCCGGAGCCGTGCTGGACGTGGCGGTCAGCGCCGACCACCGTTACGGGCTCTCCCGCGGCCAGGACGTCACCGTGAAGATCTGGGACCTGCACGCGGGCGAACTGTGCTGGGTGCTGGGCGGACACGCGGAGTGGATCGGCGCCGCACGGCTGAGCGAGGACGGCCGCTATGTCGTCACCGGCGGCGCCGACGCGACCGTACGCGTCTGGCGGACCGCCGACGGACAGTGCGAGGCGGTCCTCACCGGACACACCGACGCCGTGGTCGACGTCCTGCCCGGCGCCGACGGCCGGCACCTGCTGTCCTGCTCCGCCGACGGCACCGTCCGGCTGTGGGACGTCGCCGCCGCGCGCTGCGTCCATGTGCTCACCGGACACACCGCGGCCGTGCGCGGCCTCGCCGTCACGCCGGACTTCCTCCTCGCGGCGTCCGGCGGCGAGGACCGCCAGGCACGCCTGTGGGACCTGACGGCCGGCCGGGAACTGCGGGCCTTCACCGGCTTCTCCGGCGCGGTCACCGACATCGCGCTGGCCCCTGACGGCGCCCTGCTCCTGGCCGGCGACGACGGCGGCCGCCTGCTGACCTGGGCCCTGGACTGGGAGTACGACTTCGGCTCGGCGACCGGAGTGCTGCGCGCGGAGTCCGAGCCCGTGATCGAAGAACTGCGTGCCGAGGTCGCCGTCGAGCTGCCGTCCCGTGACGCCGGCCGCCCGGCGCTCATCGAGGCGATGGCGCGCCTCGGCGAGCGGCAGCGGCACGCCGTCACCCGCACCCTGGAACTCGCCGCGGAACTGGACAAGGTCCCGTCCCGCGACGACACCGGCTACCGCCTCTACATGCACTCCGTGGCCCAGGACCTGGCGAGCCGGGAGCCCGACAGGACACCGGGCACGGCCGAGGCGTTCACGCTGCTGCTGAGACCGGAGGACGAACTCGACCGGTCCGAGACCTTCTGGGCCAACCACTTCGCCCTCCAGCTCCAGGACGACCTCGACACACTCGCCGAGGCCGCTCACCTCCTGCACCGCGAGGGCGATCCGGCCGCGGCCGAGCGGACCTGGCAGCTCGTCGTCGACGTGCGCTCCCACCTGTGGGACGCCGGGTACGTCGAGACGCAGCGCGCGATGCTCGGCTGGGCCGCGGCACTGATCGACCTGGACCGGCAGATGGAGGCCCTGGCCCTGATCCGGGCGGTGACCGCGGAACGCGAGCGGGACCTGGGACCGGACCATCCGGCCACCCTGGAGGCGATCGCGGCACTCGCGTCCCTGCTCACCGACAAGGACGAACTGGACGAGGCCGAGGGGCTGTACGTCAGGCTGGTGCCCCAGCTCGTGCGGCGCTACGGCCCCGACGGCCTCCAAACCCTGGAGGCCCGGGTGGGGTTGGCCCGGGTGCAGCGCCGGCTCGGACGGCACGGTGACGCGGCGCGGGCCCTGCGCGAAGTACTGGCGAAACGGCGGCTGCGTCTGGGCGAGCACCACCCGGACACCCTCGCCGTCCAGGCCGAACTGGACACTCTGCCCGGCCCGGTGCCACCCGGGCCGGCCCGGAGGGGTTGGAGGAGACGGCGATGATTCCGGACCGGTCCAGCATCGGAGCCCTGATCACCGGCAAGGTGTTCATGGCGGAGGTCGGGGCCTACTTCCCCCTCAGCATGGCCCTGCGCGGTGACGCGTTCGAGGCCGTGTTCATGATGCGGGAGAGCGACCTCGGGCACCGCACCAGCGGACCCTACTCGCCGGAGCGGCTCCCCTCCGACGCGATGAACTGGGCCCAGCTGCGGACGGGGATGGGCATGGCGGGCTGCTTCCCCTCCTTCCGGATCGAGGCCGGCGGACACTGGCCGCGCATCCATGTCGCCCTGGCGGGCACCAACGTCCGCGGTCTGATCGTGATGCCGGAAGAGGTGACCGCGGAGGCGGTGAACGCGCCCTACCTCGGCAAGTGGCAGGACCAGGCCTCCGACATAAGGATCGGGCTGGACTACCTGGCCAATTGGCTGAGTTCCTGTCACCACGAGGCGGGCGGCGGCCCGGAACCGTCGATCGACCTCGACCTGGTCTACCGACCGTACGACTACGAGGCGAGCCTCGCCGGGTACGACCAGCGCGTACGCGACCTCATCCCACCGGTCCGCCCGGTCCTCGAACTGCGTTGGCGCTCGGCGACCCCGGCCCAGCGCAGAGCCTTCGTGAAGCACCTGAAGGGCGCCCGCAAGACCGGCTCCCGGTCCGACCGGCGCTGGAACTACCCGATCGCCGGCATCGAGGTGGAAGTGCCGCGCTGACACGCCGCCCGACCGGGGGCCTGGCAGGATGGCGGCATGGAACGTGTGCTCGGAATCGGTGGCTATTTCCTGCGGGCAGCGGACCCGGCGGCTCTGACCGCGTGGTATCGCGACTGCCTGGGCCTGGACGCCGATGAGAACGGCTTGTGGCGACAGGAAGCGGGGGCGACGGTGTTCGCACCCTTCGAGTCCGGGACCGACTACTTCGGGTCCCCCGCCCAGCAGACCATGCTCAACTTCCGCGTGCGCGACCTGGACGCCATGCTCGCGCAGCTGCGCGCGAAGGGAGCTGATGTGGCCGAGGAGACGCAGGACATGGAGGGGGTTGGCCGGTTCGGCTGGGTCACTGATCCCGAGGGCAACCGCATCGAGCTGTGGCAGCCCGCGTGACCCCTCGGTCTCGTTGAACCAGTCGTTCCCCGTGGTCACTGAGGTCCCCGCGGTCCCGCGTGTCCGTTGTGAGCTGTGTCACCTTCCCGGACTTGAGTCAGGGGACGGGGTTTCCCGCGTACCCCCTGACGACGACCGGACGCCGGGTGCGAGGATGGGCGGGTCATGACTGTCCGAGGGGGATGCCGCGCGACGCGGGCCGGTGTGTTCGCCGCCGTCTGCGTGCTGCTCGCTGCCCTCGGTCACGCGACCATGTCGGGAACGTCCGTGCCTTGGTGGGGCATGGCCGGCGGTGCGGCGGCGACCGGTGCGGTCGGCTGGCTGCTGGCCGGCCGTGAGCGCGGCCGCACCCTGATCGTCGCCGTCGTGACGGCCGTCCAAGCGGTGCTGCACGAGACCTTCTCCCTGGCGCAGACACTCTCCTCGACAGCCGCGCCCATGCCCCACGCCGACGCGGGCGCGATGGACATGGGCTCCATGGCCGGGATGGACATGGGGTCCGCCGCTCACCTCGGGCACGGCGCGGTCGGCATGGACCACATGCACGGCATGAGCGGCACGAGCGGTGCCGCCACAGCCGGCATGTTCGCCGCGCACCTGCTGGCCGCCGTCCTGTGCGGACTGTGGCTGGCCTACGGCGAGCGCGCCGTCTTCCGGCTCCTGCGGGCGGCGGCCGCCTGGCTGGCGGCGCCCCTGCGGCTGCTGCTGGCGTTGCCCGCCCCGTTGGGTCCTCCGAGTGTGCGCAGGTGGCGTGGCGCCGCCTGCCCGGCACCGGTGCGACTGCTGCTGTGCTCTTCCCTCACCTTCCGTGGTCCGCCCACGGGTGCCGCTGTCCTCTGAGACAGCCGGATCCACCGGAGCCCCTCCGCCTCCCTGACCTGCGGCGCACGCGCGCGCAGGCCCCTGGCGGGCCCCTCGCCCCAGCGTGAACGCGCTGCCATGAGCGGCCCTCTTCGTCCCGGGCTCCGGACTCCGCCGTACCGCTCGCGTACGGCCGCACCCAAGTGCCGGTGAGCCGAGCCCTCTTGCGGGCCTGGCGCCGGAAGACCCGAGAAGGACACACGTGATGATCTCTGTCCTCCCTGTTCCCTGCGCGGACCGCGCCACCGCCGACGCCTCGGCGACCGCCTGGGCGCTGGCCGCCCGTGCCGGAGACCCCGAGGCGGCCGACCACTTCGTCCGCGCCCTCCACGGCGACGTCCTCCGGTACGTCACCCACCTCAGCGGAGACCCCCAGACCGCCCACGACCTGACCCAGGACACCTTCGCGCGGGCCTTCAGCAGCCTGCACCGTTACGAGGGCCGGGCTTCGGCCCGCACCTGGCTGCTGTCGATCGCCCGGCGCGCGGTCGTCGACAACCTGCGCCGCGCCGCCGTACGTCCCCGGCTGGCCGACACCACGGACTGGCAGACGGCGGCGGAGCGCAGCCAGCCGTGCGGACTGCCGGGGTTCGACGAAGGCGTGGCCCTGCTCGACCTGCTGCAGACGCTGCCCGAGGAACGCCGGGAGGCGTTCCTGCTGACTCAGGTGGTCGGGCTGTCGTACGAGGAAGCGGCCGGCTTCGTCGGCTGCCCCGTCGGCACCGTCCGCTCCCGGGTGTCCCGCGCCCGCGTGAGCCTGGACCGGCTGCTCCTGGACTCCGAGGCGCTGAGCAGCGGGGCGGCCTGAGCGCGGGTGAACACCGCTCCGGGCGGCGGCGCGAGCGCGAAGACGCGGCGTCGGCGAAATAGTCCCCAACCGCCGGGAACTCACGGCCACTTCACCCCGACTACTGCAACAGAACCCGTCGGACCAGCGGGTTCAACGCGCAACCAAGGAGCCCGAATGTCGATCAACCGGCCGGTCGTCACCGCCCTGGCCGCAGCCTGCTGTCTTCTCACGGCGGCCTGTGGCTCGTCGTCCGACGACAAGGGGAGCGACCAGAGCACCGAGGCCGCGGCCCCGAAGGCCGGCTATCCGGTGACCCTCGACAACTGCGGCCGCAAGGAGACCTTCGAGAAGCCGCCCAGCCGGGTCGTGGTCATGAACGGCGCCTCCGTCGCGGAGGTCTCCACCCTTCTCGCCCTCGGCCTCGGCGACAAGATCGCCGCCAACCAGCAGACCTACGGCATGTCCGAGGTCGCGGGCCGAGCCGATGCCATCAAGGACCTGCCCACCGGTGACGTCAGACTCAACGACGCCTACGACATCCCCCGCGAGGCCATGCTCGGCCTGCGCCCGGACCTGGTGCTGTCCACCACCTCGTACGGCTTCGACGAGAAGAACGGCTTCGCCACCCGGGACCAGTTGAAGGACGTCGGCGCGAACAGCTATGTCTCGCCTCAGGGTTGCGACCAGGACACCTCCAAGATGACCATCGCCGACAGCTATCAGCTGCTGCGCGACATGGGCCAGGTCTTCAACGTCAGCGACCGGGCCGAGAAGCTGATCGCCGCCTCCGAGAAGCACATCGCGGCCGTCTCGGAGAAGGTGAAGGGAAAGAAGGCACCGAACGTCATGGTGCTCTTCTCCAACATGTCCATGGGCGGCAACGACTTCAGCTCGGTCGTCGCCAATGGCATCTTCAACGACATCCTCGCCAAGGCAGGCGGCTCGAACGCTTTCGGGAACGCGTCCAAGACGTCCTTCGCCGACCTGAGCAAGGAGAAGGTCGCCGCCACCGACGTCGACGCCCTCGTCGTCGTCGCCTACAACGACCCCAACCCGGCGGCGTACGCCAAGAAGCTGCTCAAGGAGTTCCCCCAGTGGCCGGCCGCCAAGAACAACGCGTATGTGACGCTCTCCGACTCGATGTACCTCGGCCCGAGCAACGACCTGGCCGTCGAGAAGATCGCGAAGACGCTGCACCCGGACGCCTTCTGACCCGGCTGAGGGTCACGCTGGCGTTCACGCTGCTGCCCGTCGCGCTGCTCGGCACGATGATCGTGGCGATCAGCATCGGCGCGGTCAACGTCCCCGTCGGTGACGTGTGGTCGATCGTCCTCCACCACGTCACCGGCGCCGGGGCGGCGCCCTCCGACCGCGCGCTCGATCAGATCGTCTGGAACTTCCGCACCCCGCGGGTGCTTCTGGCGGCGCTGGTCGGCGCGGGCCTGGCGGTGACGGGTGCGGTGCTGCAGACGGTGGTGTCCAATCCGCTGGCGGACCCCATCGTGCTGGGCTTCTCCTACGGCGCCACGCTCGGCGCGGTCCTGGTCATCACCCTCGGTGGCGGCGCCGCGCTCGCCGGGTTGGGGGTGTCGGCGGCGGCCTTCCTCGGTGCGGTCGTGGCGGGCGCCCTGGTCTTCGCGCTCGGCCGACGCCAGGGGCGGCTGGCCCCGACGCGCCTGGTTCTGGCGGGTGTGGCCATCGGCTACGTCTTCCTCTCGGCGACCAGCTTCGTCCAACTCCAGGCGACTCCCACCGAGTTGCGGACGGTGATGTTCTGGATGCTGGGCAGCGTGGCGGGCGCCGAGTGGGACCAGATCCCCACGGTCACCGTGGTCGTGCTGGGCACGACGGTCCTGTTGTCGCTGTTCGGCCGCCGGCTCAACGTGCTGCTGGCCGGCGACGAGTCGGCCACCGCGCTCGGCGTGGACGTGAACCGACTTCGGGCCGTCCTGCTGGTCCTCAGCGCACTTCTGACCGGCACCGTCATCGCCGTCGCGGGCGGCATCGGCTTCGTCGGCCTGATGATCCCGCACCTGGTGCGGCTGACCATCGGCGCCGACCACCGCCGACTGCTGCCGCTGGCAGCGTTGCTGGGAGCCGTCTACCTGGTCCTCGTCGACCTGCTCTCCCGCACCCTGAACCGCCCCAACGAACTGCCGCTGGGCATCCTCACCGCACTGCTCGGCGCCCCCTTCTTCCTGTGGCTGCTGCGCCGAAACAAGGGCCTGGACTGACTCTCATGAAACTGACCGTCGACCAGCTCCACGTCACCCTGGACCGCGCCCCGATCCTGCGGGACGTGAGCCTGGAGGCCCGCAAGGGCGAGATCGTCGGCCTCGTCGGCCCCAACGGCAGCGGCAAGTCCACCCTGCTGCGCACCGTCTACCGCTCGCTCCGCCCGGCGGACGGCGTGGTCAGGGTCGGCGAGGACGACGTCTGGGAACTGACCCCGCGGGCGGCCGCCCGCCGTACGGCCGCGGTCCTCCAGGACGCAGGTGGCAACACCACCGGGCTGACCGTGGAGGAGATCGTCGCGCTGGGCCGTGCCCCGCACCACGGCCTGCTGGGCCGCGACGGCGCCGAGGACCGAACCGCGGTCTCCGACGCCCTGGACCGCTGCGGCGCACGACCCTTCGCTGACCGCGACTACGCCTCGCTGTCCGGCGGCGAGCGCCAACGCGTCCTGCTGGCACGGGCGTTGGCCCAGGACCCCCAGCTCCTCGTCCTGGACGAGCTCACCAACCACCTCGACATCCGGGCCCGGTTCGAACTCCTCGACCTGATCCGCCGCACCGGCGTCACCACCCTCGCGGTGCTCCACGACCTAGACCTCGCCGCCCGCCTCTGTGACCACCTGGTCGTCCTGCACGGCGGTGCCGTGGCAGCGGCGGGCCCGGTCCTCCAGGTGCTCACCCCGGAACTCCTCGCCGACGTCTTCGGCGTCCGCGCGAGAACAGAACGGCATCCCGACGGCGTCGTCCGCATCACCTACGCGGCCCGACCCCTTGCGCAGGACGAGACTGGAAGCGCATCGGCGTGATCTGCTTGACGTCGTAGCGGCTGCGCATGCGCTCCACCGCCTCCGGGTCCACGGACTTGCCGGTCGACCAGATCTCCGCGATCTCCTCGAAGTACAGCTCGTGTTCGGGGGAGGGGAAGCACTGGAACAGCATGCGCACCGGCTGGTCCGTGGCGTTCCGGAAGGCGTGCGGGGTGTTCGGCGGAACGAACATGGCGCTGCCGGCGCTCGCGCGCACGAGACGGTCGCCGTCGGCGGACTCCCAGTCGAGCCAGTCGTCGTCCGTGCGCTCGGTCGGCTCGAACGCCATGAGTTCCAGCTCGCCCTCCAGGATGTAGAAGAACTCCTGTGCGTGCTCGTGGAAGTGGGCGCCGGTGTCGAAACCGGGCGGTACGACCACCTCGAAGATCGACACCGAGGAGCCCTGCGCTCCGGTGGCTTTGAAGGTGACTTCCTGCGCCTTGGTGACCAGTTTCCGTCCCTGTCCCGGCAGCACGATGAGATCGCTCATGAGGTCAACTCCTTGATGCGTGATCGGTCGACGTCTATTGCAGAAGATCAGTTGTTGCAACTCATCTGCAATAAGTGCACGTTAGGATCTAGCTCTCGAGAGTTGCTTGAGAGTGCGTCGGTAGTGAGGCCGACGGACGGGGCCAACTCGGCTGTGCCGTGCGGGATGTCGGCGCTGCGGCCGACGGCTCGCCATGAGGGTGGCCCCGGAGGTCTTCTACCTGCCCGGAGGCGAGCCCGATCCGGGCGAGACGCCGCTGGAGGCACTGGCACGCGAGCTGGACGAGGCCGAGGTCGGCCGGACACCTCGCCCTGCCGCCGAACTGGCGGACCTGCGCTGGATCTCCGGCGCCGAGGAGGACGTCGAGCTGGCTCCCGCGGTCAGGGACCACGTTGTGCCGCTGCTGAGGGGGCGGGGCCTGTTGAGCTGCTGAGTGGGCGCACTGGCCGGGCAGGCCTAGGACGCGGCGGAGCCCGAGGACGACGGGGACCGATCAGGTCCCCGTCCAGGACACCGCCGCGCCGACGCCCAGGCACGTCTCGGTCGGCCGACAGCACCGCCAGGCGGCACAATGATTCGTCGTGCTCGCCCGTCCGGACACCTGCCGGCCCGCCAGCAGCGTCACCCGATGCACAGCACGAGCAGGCACAGCTCCGTCGGAGACGTCGAGGCCGGTGCGGAACCGGAATCGGAACCGGAACCGGTCTGGGAGGTACCCGAGTCCGTGCTCTCGGTGGGTGCAGGCGCCGAGGGCTGCTCCGCTGCCGTACCGGCGGGGTCGTGATCGTTGCCGCTGGAGGGGGAGGCGGTGTTGTTCGGCTGCGGAACCGATGTCGTAGCCGGGGCGGGAGGCGCGGCGGCGTCCGGCTGCGCGATCGGCGGTGTGGGGCGGGGCGAGGCCGCCAGGGTCTGCTGCCTGGGGGCGCCGGAGGCCGGAGACCCGGTCTCGGGAGTGCCGGACGACCGCTGGGGGGTGGGCGGCGCGGATGCCGGGCGGGCGTAAGCGGGCGTCTGCTCCTTCACGCCGCCCATGCTCTGCTCGTCCGGTGCCGTGGCCGCCCTTGCCTGGTCGGGGGCGTGCCGGTTCATCGCGGTGAGGGTCAGGCCGCCTCCGACGAGTGCGACGGCAGTGGCGACCGCTGCCCGCCGTTTGTTCTTCTTCCAGCGCGCCAGCTGGCGACGCCGGGCGGCACGTCCTTCGCGCACCACAGGTACGTCCTCGACATCGACGGGGGTGTCCCAGGTGGCGCCGTCCTCCCCGCCTTCCAAGGCGCCGTCGTGCCATGTGCCGAAGGCCAAGGGATCACGGACCGCTTGTGCGGGCGGCGCGCTGTCGGTCGCCACCGCCTGCGAACTCATACGCCCTGTTGCCGGCGGAGCGATGTCGGGGGCGTAGGCGCCGCACCCGGGACACACCAGGGCGCCGTTGAGATGGCGTCGACACGTGGAGCAGTAGTCCATCTGTGGTGTTCCGGTCTTTCTGGGTCGGCGGTGCCGTCGGCCTGCCTGGCCACGGCCTGTGCGCGTTCGCACGGGAGGTTGGCCAGTCACGGTAACGAGGGTTTCGATCACCTGTGTGCAGTCTGTGTGATGCTCCTGCGCGGATTCTTCGGGCATCGCCCGCGAGCCGCCGGTCCGCAGCCGCCCGCGCTGCCCGTCCGATGTCGGAGGCGATGCGCGCGGGGGTGCTGAACGCGGCCGAGTCAGGCGGGTGTCCATCATGAAAATGTCCTGCGACCACCAGGCCGGCAAGTCCGCCGTTCCCTGTACGTCTGATATCCGGGAATCGGGTCAGTGTTGCTCACAGGAAATCCGATCTGACGTGGAGTGATCTCGGGTGCGCTCGGTCCGGGCGCTGGAAATGCGGCGGCCTGGCTCATGGATGCATCGGTTGAAGTCGGCGGGGTGTGACAGTCCCGGGCTCCGGTGCGCTGTAGCAGGTGGCCCCAAGACCCAGGGGTCTCGCGCAGTCCGCTCGCCCCCTTTGTAGGCTTGGCCCGCGACCCGAATGGTCACAAAACATGCCAATCGGATCGGCAAGGGTACGAGCAGCATGGTGATCGGGGTGGGTGTGCAGGAGCTGCTGGCAGGCCGCTATCAACTGCAGGAACTGCTGGGACGCGGCGCGATGGGCGAGGTGTGGCGGGCGTCCGACGAGGTCCTCGGACGTCTCGTGGCGGTCAAACTCCTACGTGCCGAAGAGGCGGCGGACGCCGAGCGTTTCCGCCTCGAGGCGCAGACCGCGGCGCGGCTCAACCACCCCAACGTCGTGGGGATGTACGACTTCGGTTCCCACCATGACCAGCTCTACCTGGTCATGGAACTCGTCGACGGCTGGAGCCTGGCCCAGGAACGTTCCCTGCGCGGCGTCCTGCCCCCGACGGAGGCCGCAGCCATCGCCGCCCAGGCAGCCGCCGGCCTCGCGGCGGCACACCAGCAGGGTGTGATCCACCGGGACATCAAACCCGCGAACCTGATGCTCGCCACCGACCGCACGGTGAAGGTCGCCGACTTCGGGATCGCGCGCTTCGCCGCCGCCGACAGCACGCTGACCGCGACGGGAAAGATCCTCGGCACCGCCGACTACCTCGCGCCCGAACGGGCCCTGGGCCGCCCCGCCCAGCCCGCGTCCGACGTCTACTCCCTCGGCTGCGTGCTGTACGAACTCCTCACCGGACGCCCTCCGTTCAGTGGAGGGACCTCGCTGTCCGTGGTGCAGCAGCACGTCAGTGCCGCTCCGCCACCGCCCAGCCGACTGCGCACCGAGATACCGCAGCCGCTCTCCGACCTTGTGCTGCACCTGCTCGCGAAAGACCCGGCGAGCCGGCCCACCGCCGAGCAGGCAGCCGACCGGCTCGCCGGGCAGCATGGGACACCGCAGCCACCCGTGCCGGACGGCACCGCCCTGATGCCCGTCCCGCCCGCCCCGCCGGCACCCGCACCGCTGCCCCGCGAGACCCGCACCACCACCAGGCACTCCCGCCCTCGCGGCGGTCGCAAACTGGCCTCGAAAGCAGTCCTGTACGGCACCGGCCTCGTCGTGTTCAGCGCGGCCATGGCTCTCGGAGCATCGCTGAATTCAGGCGACGACGACCCAGCCCCAACACCGTCCCCAACCCCCACCCCCATGGCCGCCACTTCAGCACCCCCGGCCGACACCGCCCCGACGTCGACCCCTCCGTCCACGCCGACGCCGTTGCCGGGAGACGATGACGAGGAGCGCCATGAGCGCCCGGGCAAGCACGGCAAGGGCAAGGGTCGGCACTCGGACGACTGATCTCCTTGCGAACACGCCTTGCTGCTGAGGCGCGCAAGCCGGCAGTAGGCGCTTCAGCCGCGGCGCCACTGCTCGATGCGTTGCGCCCAGGCCCGATCGTCCGTGGTCTCCAGGAAGCCGCGGTGGTTGATGAGCAGGTACACCTCGTCGGCCGATGCGTGGGTGGTGGTGAGGATGAGGGGCTGGCCGGCGTTGAGCAGGCCGCCGAGGAAACGGCCGTAGAGGTGGGTGAAGCGGGTTTCTGCCGCGGTGATGTCCGTGCGGGTGAGGGTGAGATCGCCGGTGCCGGACCAGCCGGTGAGGACGAGCTGGTCGGGGTGGAGGACGATCCGGCCGCGGCGGTGGAAGAGAGTCTTTTGGCTGATGCCGGCGGCGACCTTCGCCCCTGCTCGCTTCTCGCTCAACTCGCGGGCGGTGGCGCCGATGTAGTCGGCCTCGGCGAGCGGAGTGCCGGTTTCGCTCATGGGGATCCTCCGGAGGGGGTCGTTCGTACGGTCCACGGGGGTGTGCGGATCTCGGCGTCAGGAGTTGCCCGACCAGAAGGCGCACCGGTGTTCGGCCGCCGCGTCCACCCCGGAGAACCCGCTCCGGGAAAGTCGGCGGGTGTGGGGGAAGGGCAGCCAGTCGTCGCCGGGTGTGCCGGTTCTGGCGAACGTCGTCCACGCGGTGATCATGCGTAGGGAGAGGGCGGCCTGCCCATCGTCGAGGCGGAGGTCGCCCATGCCGAACAGGTAGGGCAGCTCCGCGCTGTGGTAGGCGCCCAGCGGAAAGTCGGGGCGGAGGTCGGGCGCGGGTGGGTGGCGGTCGGCGAACTCGTAGCTGTAGACCGGAAGATGCCGGGCCAGCAACCGGTCGGCGGTCAGGGTGGGACACACCCAGCTGCGGTCGGTGCCGACCTTGGCCCAGGCCAGTGCCGGTGTGGCACCGGGCGGGTACGCGCGGGCGATGCGGGCCGCCTGCCGCCGGCCGTAGGTCTGTGTGAGGAGGCGGCGGTAGTCCGCTGCTGTCATCGGCCTGTCCAACGTGAACAGGGCGGCGAACAGCCGGTGTTCGTCACGGGTGTTGCCCTGCAGGACGGGCACGCGGTGGAAGGTGCCGGCGGCGAGCGCGCGGGCCGGCGAGCGGGGCAGGACACTCGTCCCGTAGGCGGGCTGGTGGAAGCGCCCGTTGAGGGACAGCACGTCCTTGACGGGCTTGGCGCGCAGGCACTTCAGACTGCGGCAGCCCAGAGCACCGCGGCCCTTGGCGGCCAGCTCGCTCTGGTGGGCGAAATAGGTGGCGGCGGGGTCGCCGGGCGCGAGCGTGTTCTTGGGCCAGTTCTGCAGGCAGGATCCGCTTTGGACGACCGCGCGGTGGAACAGGCCGGCGGCCTTGGGCGACGTGAGTTGGGCGCACACGCTCGCGCCTCCGGAGGACTCGCCCATGAGCGTGACATTGCCGGGATCACCGCCGAACGCACCGGCGTTGTCCCGTACCCAGCGCAGAGCCGCCTGCTGGTCCTGCAGGCCGAAGTCCCCGGAGTCCGGCAGGTCCGGATGGGCGAAGAAGCCCAGGGCGCCCAGGCGCGAGTTGACGGTTACGACGGTGACGTCGCCCTGCCGGGCCATCCGGGTGGCGTCGTACTGATCGCCGGAGCCGGAGCTGAAGGCGCCGCCGTGCAACCACACCACGACCGGCCGCGGGGCCGCGCGGTCCGCTTCATCGGCGGGTGTGATGACGTTGAGGTAGAGGCAGTCCTCCGCGGAGTCCGGCAGCTCGGGCTGCGCGCAGGCCGGTCCGGGCTCGGCCGCCGTCCGCGTGCCGGCCCAGATGGGGGGCGCGGCCGGGGGTTGCCAGCGCAGCGGGCCGACCGGAGGCGCGGCGTAGGGGATGCCCTGATAGGTGGTGACGCCGTCGGCGGTCACCCCCCGTAGGCGGCCCTGACGGGTCAGGACGGTGTCCGACCGGGCCTCGGGGAACTGGCCGTGGGCACGCTGTCTGTGCGGGTGCTGCGCGGCCGCCGCCGACGAGCTCGGCACCGCGTCCGCTGTGGCCGTCACCGCCACGAGGAGAGCCGCGCCCAGCGCGGCAGCGGTGGTGGAATGTCGCATCGCCATGGTCCGGTCCGTCCCCTCCCTCTTGCTGCTGCAGCGCCCCGGAGGCCCGTCCCTCGTTACGATACATTCGTATTGCAAAAACGACATTAGGCTCTAGCCGCCCACGAAGGCAAGCAGGGGGAAGGTCGGAAGGAAGGTGCCCGCGACGTGCCGCGACAGGTGGATCACAAGGCTCGCCGGGACCAGATCGCCGAGGCGCTGCTGGACATCGTCGCCGACCAAGGACTGGAAGCGATCTCCGTGAGGGCCGTGGCGGCGCGGGCGGGTGTCTCAGCCGGGCGCATCCAGCACTACTTCGCCAACAAGGACGAACTGCTCGCCTACGCGATCGAGTACCAGGACTGGCTGGTGCAGCAGCGGTGGAACGAGCAGACATGGCCCGAGGGCGAGCCCACCCCCCGGGAAGCGCTGCGGTGGGTGCTGCTGGAGACGATCCCCAGGGACGACCGGCGCCGCCGCGAGTGGCTCGTCGGCGTCGCGTACCTCATCCGCATGCTGGCGAACCCCAAGCTGCGCGCCCTCTACGTCGACGGGCTGCCCCGCCTCTACCAGCTCCTCGCCGGCCTGGTCCGCATGGCACAGGAAGCCGGCGACATCGCGCCGGACCGCGACCCCGACATGGAAGCAGAACTCCTCTTCGGCCTCGCCGACTCGCAGGGCCCACCCGTCGTCCTGGGCCTGCGCACCCCCGAACAGGCAACCGCTGCCATCGACTATTACCTCGACCATCTGTTCCGGTAGCCGCCGATAGCGGGGCATTTTCTCAGCCGGATAGGAACCGTACGGGCTTCGTGCTTGCGTTGCTCGGGGGATCAGAGTGGGCAACTTCCCTCCTGAACACGGGGAGGCGTTTGTGGGTAGGGGCAAGCGGGAGCGTGACAGAGCGCTGGCCATGGGGGCGGACGCCGCGTATGGCCGCTTTGTTCGGTTCGCCTGTCCTGCCTATTCGAACGGCTGGATCCTCTTCGGGCCATTTGCTGTGGTCCTGGGATGGTTCACCGCGCTCGATCTCGTGCACATCGTCCGAGGAGAAGGGGGTCTGGGGCACGGCTGGTTCGCGCCGCTCGGTGTCCTGGGCACCGCGCTCAGCGGCTTCGCCCTTTTCTCGGACCGTTTCGAGCGGCGCGTGGGTGGTCCCACTCCTCGGCTGTACTGCTTCGAGTTCGGCGTCGTGGTGGCCACTCGAGGTGTCTTGAGGGCTCATCGCTGGACCGAGCTCACGATTCACCATCAGAAGTGGGAGCGGGGGACCGGGGACGGTGTCGACATGGGAACCAGAAGCACTGTGAAGGCCCGGGACGGCAGCGTGGTCGTCGTGTTCGAGGGGAACGAGCCGGACCGCGCCGGCGGTTGGGACATGGAACGGCTTCACCAGGCGGCGACGCGCGGAGCCGGGAACCCGTTGCCGGTCACGTCATCAACGCCACGCCCTGGACGAACGCCGCCTGGGCCCCCGTACAAAAGGCGGGCCTCGGGCCGTCAGGGTTCTCGGAATCGCGCACGGGGGCGACGCCGGGGCGGGCGTCGGTGATGTCCGGACAGTCGCCGTCGGCGGGCACCGGCCTCGGCCCTCGCGGTGGTGGTCCCACGGTGCCGATCACACGCGAGGCCGGTTCAACAGCCGGGACAGCACGATGGCGCTCTCGGTCCGTTCCACAGGAGCGGTGGCGCGCACGCGTTGGATGGCTCGTTCGAGGTGGGGGATGTCTTCGGCGAGCATGTGGACGACTGCGTCGGCGGCGCCCGAGACGGTACAGGCTTCGACGACCTCGGGGATGGCCTCCAGGGCTTGGCGCAGTTCGGCGGGCGTGGGATTGCCGGTGCAGTAGACCTCGACGAACGCCTCGGTATGCCAGGCCAGCGCCTGAGGATCGACGAGAGCGGTGAACCCGCGGATCGCGCCCGTGGCCACCAAGCGATCGAGACGCCGCTTGGCGGCGGGCGCGGACAGCCCGCACGCCTTGCCGATCTGGGCGTACGTGGCCCGCGCGTCGCGCAGCACGTGCCGGATGATCGCTTGATCGATGGCGTCCATGACCTCACTCCAGACGTCGGAACCCACGGGCCGGCGCAAGAAACAGCCACAGGCCCGCTGACTTTGCAAGAAAGCGACAGCTGACGGCAGCAAATGGCGATTGTTTGCGTTGCCCGCCGAACCTAGTCTCCGGCTTGTCCTGATGTCACGTGCGGGGAGCAGTGGTGAGATGACAGCAAGCCTGAGCGATGTGGAAGCCTCGGCCCTGGCCGCGGTGGACGAGGCGGCCATCGCCCGGTTGCTGCTGGAACTTCTCGCTGTTCCGAGCGTGACGGGGAGCGCCGCGGAGTCAGAGATTCAGCACATTCTGGCCCGGCATCTGACGCGGATGGATCTCGACGTCGACCTGTGGTCGATGAACCTGCCCGAGCTGCGTGCCCATCCCCGTTTTCCCGGCAGCGAGGCCCCGCGCACCGAGGCGTGGGGCCTGGTGGGCGGCACGGCGCCCCAGGGCGACGGGCCGACCCTGATCCTCCAGGGCCACGTCGACGTCGTTCCTTCCGGAGACCTGGCGCGTTGGGAGGGCGACCCCTTCCGTCCCCGCGTCACCGGGGACGCGGTGCACGCACGAGGCGCGTGCGACATGAAGGCGGGAGTGGTGGCGATACTCGCCGCCCTGGCCGCGATACGGGAAGCGGGCGCAAGGCTCCGCGGCCAGGTGTCCACGCATTTCGTCGTCAGTGAAGAGGACGGAGGACTCGGGGCGTTCGGCACCCTCCGACGCGGCCACACCGGCGACGCCTGCATCATCACCGAACCGACCAGCGGCGCGGTCATGACGGCGAACGCCGGCGCCCTGACCTTCCGCATCCGCGTACCCGGCCAGGCCACCCACGGCAGCACCAGATACGCGGGAGTGAGCGCCATTGACGCCTACCTGCCCATCCACCGCGCCCTCGCCCGCCTGGAAGCCCGCCGCAACGTCGGCTCCGACCCGCTCATGTCCGAATACCCCATCCCGTACCCGCTGTCCGTCGGCACCGTCCATTCCGGCGACTGGGCCAGCAGCGTGCCCGACCTCCTGGTGGCCGAGGGGAGACTGGGCGTCCGGCTGGGCGAGGACCCGGCCCAGGCACGCACCGAACTGGAGGCGTGCGTGGCCGAAGCCTGCGCGGCCGACCCCTGGCTGCGCTCCCACCCCGCCACGGTCACGTGGCCCGGCGGTCAGTTCGCCAGCGGACGGCTGCCGGCCGGGCATCCGCTCGCGGCCCAGGTCGCCGACGCCCACGCCGACATCACCGGCGGCCCGCGACCTACCGAGCGAGGCGCCCCCTACGGCAGCGACCTGCGCCTGTACGCCGGGGCAGGCATCCCCACACTGCAGTACGGCCCCGGCGACGTACGCCTCGCACACGGTCCACAGGAACAGGTCAACGTGAGCGACATCGTCACCGTCACCCGGGCCCTGGTGCTCGCCACACTGCGCACGGTCGGCACCAAGTAGAAGCTCCCAGTGCGGCGAGCCGAAGGCGGCTGGAGGGGTGCCCAGCCGCGGTTCCGACCGTACGACAGTCCGCGGCCACCGACCCGAGAGCCACCACCGCAGTCCTCGGCCACCGCCCCAAGAGCGAACACCGCACTCCTCTCACCCCGCCCGAACCGCTCACGGCATGCCTCGCTGGCACATGATGAGATCGTGCGCGCTCAACTTTCGTACCAGCCCCAGGACGAGCGCCAGGCCTCGTCCCTCGCCGCCGCCCTGTCGCGAGCCGGTGCCGATGTCGTCCCCAGTGCCGACGCGGGCACCGAAGCAGCCGGGACAGACGCCGTCGTCCTGCTGTGGTCGTACGCCGCCCAGGCCGCCGGGGTCGCCGCCCGGGCGGAAGGCGGCCGCGTCGTACCCGTCCGCCTCGACGACTGCCCCCTGCCGCCCCTCCTGGACCGCCTGCCCCAGGTACGCCTGGCCGTCGGCGTGACGGACGCGGCAGCGGCCGCGATCGCGCGCCTCGCCCTGACCGCCACGCTCGCCGGCGACCAGGGGACCGAACCCGAACTCCCTGTGGTCATCAGCGACTTCGGCCCCCTGGGTCAGTACGAGACGTGTCCGCGGTGCGGTGTCGGCAGTGACCGGCTGCGCCCCTACGTCACCGTCGACCACCACGACGACCGTGCCCTGCGCCTCGTCATCTGCGGTTCGTGCGGCTGGCAGGACCACGGCGACCTCTGACGGTCCCCCTCCCGCATCGGCGGCGGCGCGGCATTTCCGTTCCACCGGCGTGAGATCTTGGCAACTCCCCTTTATTCCGGATGACTTGGTTCGGAAATCCCCGAGGGCTGGAGTTGGTCTCCACGGACAGCGGCGAGGTGTCGAGACCTCGGCGCCCGGCATGGAGGATGTCATGCCCGAGATGTATTTTCAGGTGCGCTGGCCCGATGGCATGACCCAGCGCTGCTATTCCCCCTCCACGGTGGTCGAGGACTATTTCGTTCCCGGCAGCCAGTACGCACTTGGGGATTTCGTAGAGCGCAGCCGTACGGCACTCGGCATCGCCGGGGAGCGCGTGAAGGAGAAGTTCGGCTTCTTCTGTACCGGTGCCTCCGACCAGCTCGCGCAGATCGAGCGGACCGCCGCCGCGTACGCCACCGTCAGCGATGCCAAGGTCACGGTCGAAGCCCTGACCGGCGCCGACGGGAGCACGCGGTGAGCTCGGCTGGGGCGATACGGCCGGTCGGCGCCCTCCCTGACAGCCTGACGGGCAGGGGAAGTTCGCCGATCCCGGTGGTCGTGGTCGGCGGTGGTCAAGCGGGGCTGTCGATGAGCTACTGCCTCGGCCGGCGTGGCGTCGAGCACGTAGTCATCGAGGCGAACCGGGTCGGGCACGAGTGGCGTGAGCGCCGCTGGGACTCCTTCTGCCTGGTGACCCCCAACTGGCAGTGCAGGCTGCCCGGTTACCCGTACCGGGGCGACGAGCCGGACGGATTCATGGTCCGCGACGAGATCGTCCGGTACCTGGAGGACTATGTCTCCTTCTTCCGGCCGCCCCTGGCGGAGGGTGTGACGGTCACCCGGCTGCGCCGCTCGCCGAGCGGGCTGTTCGAACTGTCCACCACCGCCGGGGACTTCACCGCCGAACAGGTGGTGGTCGCCACCGGCCCCTACCACACACCGTCCGTCCCGCCGATGGCCCAACGCCTGCCAGACGACATCACCCAGGTCCACTCCTCCCGCTACCGCAGCCCCGACCAACTCCCCGAGGGAGCCGTCCTGGTGGTCGGCACCGGCCAGTCCGGCTGCCAGATAGCCGAGGACCTCCACCTCGCCGGCCGCCAGGTGCACCTGGCGGTCGGCAGCGCTCCTCGTGTGGCCCGCTTCTACCGCGGCCGCGACTGCGTTGCCTGGCTCGACGACATGGGCCACTACGACAAGTCCATCGACGACTTCGACGACGCCGACGCCGTGCGCATGCGGGTCAACCACTACGTCACGGGACGCGACGGCGGCCGCGACATCGACCTGCGCGCCTTCGCCCGCGACGGTATGCGGCTGTACGGGCGGCTCACCGCCATCACCGGCACCGGCCTGGAGTTCGCCGACGACCTGAAGGTGAACCTCGACCACGCCGACGCCGTCGCCGAGGGCATCAAGGACGCCATCGACGCCCACATCACCACGCACGGCATCGACGCCCCGACCGAACCCCGATACGTCCCCGTCTGGGAGCCGAACGAGCAGCCGCGCGCACTGGACCTGGAGGCCGCCGGTATCACCTCGGTGATCTGGTCGACCGGCTTCCGGCGCGACCACCGGTGGATCGAGGCCCCCGTCTTCGACGGCCGCGGCTATCCGATGCACTGGCGCGGCGCCACCAGCACGCCCGGCCTGCACTTCCTGGGTCTGCCCTGGCAGTACTCGTGGGGCTCGGGCCGCTTCGAGGGGGTCGGCCGGGACGCCGAGTTCCTCGCGGACCACATCGACGCCTCGCGCCGCCTGGCCGACGTGTGCGGCACGCTCACCGGCGCCCCCAGCGAACTCGCCTCCGCCCTCCCGATCGGCTGAGAAACCACACCCCTGCGGCTGAGAAACCACACCCCTGCGGTTGAGGAACCGCACCACGCGGCTGAGGAACCACACCATGGTCCACGACGCACACCGCCACATCGGCGTCCTGCCCGCCTACCCCTTCTACGGCGGCCCACCCGTCAACCCGGACACCACCGCCCGCGCCACCGTCAAGCAACTCGTCGCCGACCTGGACGCGGAGGGCACCGAACGGGCCCTGGTCATCCCCAACTACGGCGTCCCGGACCCCGCGATCGCCTTCTCCTTCAACGAACTGGCGCTGGAGGCCGCGCAGAGCGACGACCGCATCCGTGCCGGACTGTGGGTCTCCCCGCGCCCCGAGGACGCCCAACGCACCGAAGAGGCCCTCCGGTTGGCGGGTGAGCCCGGAGTCAAAGCCCTCAAGCTGAGCTTCCTGCTGGGCGGTCGCCCCACGGACCCGGCCTGCCGCCCCCAACTGGACCGCATCTTCGCCGAGGCCGCCCGGCACGGGCTCGTCGTCCACGTCCACACCTCTCCCGGCGCCGCCTCCGACATCGACGAGGTCGGCCACCTCGTCGACTGGTATGCCGGTCAAGTGCCCGTCCATCTCGTGCACTTCGGCGGCGGGATGAGCGGCCACATCAAGCTCGTCGGCTCCCGGTTCTTCGACTGGATCAGCGCCGGCAAGCGCGTCTACACCGATCTCTCCTGGGCCATCGGCTTCACTCCCCGCTGGCTGGCCCAGGAGATCGAGCGCCGCGGCATCGGCCACGACCGGGTGCTCTTCGCCAGCGACCAGCCGTGGGGTGACTTCACCGGCGAGTACGCCCGACTCGCCGAAGCCACCGGCGGCGGCGAACTCGGCGACCTGGTCTTCCGGGACACGTTCGCCGCGCTCTACGACTGACCGACCGATCCCCCTTCCGCACCCACAAGGAGACAGCCATGTCCGAATCCGCCGTCACCGCCGAACTCTCCGACGTCGAGCAGAAGTCCCTCGACGAGATCCCGCACCCCTCGCTCCCCGAGGGCACCAGCATCTACGGCTCCACCAAAGTCTTCCCCGACTACCAGGCCGAGAACGGCGAGACCTACTTCACCCTCGTCCACGGCATCGCCCACGAGTCGTCGGTCTCCTTCGTCGCCGTCCTCCAGGCCACCCGCGCCCTGCGCAAGGGCTTCGAGACCGCCATCTACTTCTACGGCCCCGGCTCCCTCAACTGCCTCGCCACCCGCGGCTTCCCGACCACCGGCAACTCCGCCTTCCCCGGCGAGCACAACATCAACAACCAGCTCAAGACGTTCATCGCCGAGGGCGGCAAGGTCTACTGCTGCCGCTTCGGCCTGTCCCTGCACGGCGCCCGCGAGGAGGACCTCATCGAGGGCGTCATCCCCACCCACCCTCTGGACGTCCAGGACGCGCTGATCCACTACGCGCGCAAGGGCGCCATCATCAACTCCACCTACCAGCTGTAGGGAGCACGACGTGAGCGTTGGCACCGGGAACAGCGGTACGGCGGTGGACGTGCGGATCATGACCCGCGCCGAACTCGCCCTGCGCGGCGTCGCGTCGGACGCGCCCGTGCGGCGGCCGGACGGCGCGGGGCCCAGCGACGACGGACACGTCCTCGTCGACGGTGCCAACGCCGCGCTCCCACGCAACCCCCACAGTCCCTACTCCGTGCGCGACGGCAAGGTGTGGCTCGGCGACGAGGACACCGGCATCTCCCTCACCCCCGTCCAGCGACCGCAGTTCTACGACCTGACCACCGCCGACGGCATCCGCTACGAGCAGATCGCCCGCCTGCACGGCTCGGACGTCCTGGCCACCACCGTCGTGCAGACCTGCATCCGCTATGCCGAGTCCGACCGCTGCCGCTTCTGCACCATCGAAGAGTCGCTGCGCTCGGGCGCCACCGTGGCCGCCAAGACCCCGGCACAGCTCGCCGAGGTCGCCGAGGCCGCCGTACGGCTCGACGGCGTACGGCAGATGGTGATGACCACCGGCACCACCACCGGACCCGACCGCGGCGCCCGCACCCTCGCACGGTCGGTCCGGGCCGTACTGGCGGCCGTGCCCGGTCTGCACATCCAGGTGCAGTGCGAACCGCCCGGCGACCTCGCCTGGATCCGCGCCCTGCACGACGCCGGGGCCACCGCCATCGGCATCCACGTCGAGTCCCTCGACGACGAGGTGCGCCGACGCTGGATGCCCGGCAAGTCGACGGTCCCGCTGGCCGAGTACGAGGCCGCGTGGGACGAGGCGGTGCGCGTCTTCGGACCCAACCGCGTCTCCACCTACCTCCTCGTCGGACTGGGCGAGGATCCCGACGAACTCATCAAAGGCGCAGGCGAGTTGATCGGCCGCGGGGTGTACCCGTTCGTAGTCCCGTTCCGGCCCATGGGCGGCACCCTCGCCGCCCGCGACGGCGTCGGGGCACCGGGCGCGGAGCTCCTGACGTACGTCACCGAGGGCGTCGCCGCGAAGCTGCGTGCCGCCGGGATGAGCGGCGCCGACCAGAAGGCCGGCTGTGCGGCCTGCGGAGCGTGCAGTGTGCTCCAGGCGGCGGGCGGGTGAGCGCCGTGAACCTCGACGGCTCCGTTGCCGTGCCGACGGTGGACGATCCGCAGGACATCCTGGCCCTGCTCGGCGACCGCAGCACGCTCGCCCGCCGCCCCGCCTTCCGCATCGAGGAGGCGGCCGACACGGCGGACACGGCCGCCTACCGGGAGCTGCGCCGCGCCGCTTTCGTCCAGGAGCAAGGACTCTTCGCGCATCACGACCTGGACGACCACGACACCGACCCCCGCACTGTCGTCCTGGTCGCCAAGGACGCGGAGGGAACCGTGGTCGGCGGAGTGCGCCTGGGCCCGGTCGACGACGGTCCCGACCTCGGCTGGTGGCAGGGCGGGCGCCTGGTCGTCGCCCGAGGGGCGCGCGGCCCGCACGGCATCGGCGCGGCGCTCGTCCGGGCCGCCTGCGCCCGCGCCGAGGCGGAGGGCGTGCTGCGATTCGACGCGACCGTCCAGGCGCGCAACGAGGTGCTGTTCCGGCGCCTCGGCTGGCAGCGGGTGCGGGACACGACGGTCGCGGGCGTGCCGCACGTCCTGATGCGCTGGCCGATCGGCCGCGTCGCCGCCCTCACGGCAGCCACGAAGTCCCCGCTCGGACCGCTCCTCACCGCCCTGGCGCCGCCCCCGGGCTTCGTCGGTGACGACGGCGCCCCCGTCCCCGGCACCGACGTGATCGCGGCCTGCGACGCGATCGTGCCGTCCATGGTCGAACGGGACCCCGAGTGGGCGGGCTGGTGCGCCGTCCTCGTGAACGCCAACGACCTCGCCGCGATGGGCGCCGCACCGCTCGGCCTGCTGGACGCGGTCGGCGCCCGCGACGCCGCGCACGCCGCCCGGATCCTCGCCGGACTGACCCGGGCGGCACATGCGTACGACATCCCCGTGCTCGGCGGACACACCCAACTCGGCGTCCCGGCCGCCCTGTCGGTGACCGCGCTCGGCCGCACGGACCGGCCGGTGCCCGGTGGCGGCGGCCGCCCCGGACACGCCGTACGGCTCGCCGCTGACCTCAGTGGGAGCTGGCGACCGGGCTACCGGGGCCGCCAATGGGACTCGACCAGCTACCGCCGTACGGACGAACTGCGCACCATGACCGGCGCGGTGGCCGCCGCGCGGCCCGCCGCCGCCAAGGACGTGTCGATGGCGGGCATCGCCGGCACCCTCGGCATGCTCGCCGAGGCGAGCGGCTGCCGGGCGGTGCTCGACGTGGCCGCCGTACCCCGGCCGGAGGCGGCGACCGTGGGGGACTGGTTCACGTGTTTCCCGGGCTTCGCGATGCTCACGGCCGACGAACCGAGCGCACCGCCCCTGCCCGCCGGACCCGCCACAGGTGCGGTGTGCGGGGAGCTCACCGAAGGAGAAGGCGTCGGGCTGCGCTGGCCCGACGGAGAGATCACCGAAGCGGTCATGTCCACCGTGACCGGGATGGGGACAGCATGACCACCCTGCGCATGGCCGCCGTCGCCGCCGAGTTCGGCCGCGACCTGGAGGAGGATTTCCAGATCGCCGAACGGCTGATCAAGGAAGCCCGGGAGGAGGGCGTACGCCTGCTGGCGCTGCCCGAGGCGTGCCTGGGCGGTTATCTGCTCAGCCTCGACGATGCCACCGAACTCGACGCGGGCCCGCCCGCGCTCGCCCTCGACGGCCCCGAGATCCGCCGACTGGCCTCCCTGGCAGGGGAGATGACGGTCGTCGCCGGATACTGCGAAGCGGCTGGGGAAGCCCGCTACAACAGCGTCGTCTGCGTCACCGGCGACGGCGTCCTCGGCAACCACCGCAAGGTCCACCAGCCACTCAGCGAGGACGCCAGCTACGCCTCCGGGGACCGCTTCCACGCCTTCGACACCCCGGTCGGCCGGATCGGCATGATGATCTGCTACGACAAGGCGTTCCCGGAGTCCGCCCGCGCGCTCGCGCTCGACGGCGCCGAGATCGGGGTCTGTGTCTCCGCCTGGCCCGGATCCCGTACGAACGCGGCCGCCGATCTCGTCGACGACCGCTGGAAACGCCGCTTCGACCTCTTCGACCGGGCCCGCGCGCTGGAGAACCAGATCGTGTGGCTGTCGGCCAACCAGGCGGGCACGTTCGGGTCGCTACGCTTCGTCGGCAGCGCCAAGGTCGTCGACCCCGGCGGCGAGATCCTCGCCGACACGGGCGTCGCCGCCGGCGTCGCCGTCGCCGAACTGGACGTCGCACAGGCACTGGAGACCGCCCGTCGGTCGATGGGACATCTGCGCGACCGGCGGCCCGAGACCTACGACGTACCCACAGGAGCAGTCAGCACATGAGCACGATCCGGATCGCGGCCGCGGCCGCCCACTTCGGCCGCGACCTGGAGTTCGACCTGGCCCGCATCGCCAAGCTCATCGACGACGCCCGCACATCCGGCGCCGGCCTGCTGGTCCTGCCCGACGCCGCGCTCGGCGGCTACCTCGCCGACCTGCGCCACCCCGACCCCGAGGCCCTGCCGCCGGCTCTGAAGCCGGACGACCCGCTGATCCTCCAAGTCGCCCGTCTGGCCGCCGAGATGGTGGTCTGCCTCGGCTACTGCGAGGACGGCGGCGACGAGCGCTACAACGCCGCGGTCTGCGTCAGCGGCGACGGTGTCCTCGGCCGCCACCGCAAGGTGCACCTGCCGGCCGGCGAGGTCGCCGCCTACGCGCCCGGTGACGGCTTCGACGCCTTCGACACCCCCGTCGGCCGCATCGGCATGCTCATCGACTACGACAAGACGTTCCCCGAGTCGGCCCGTTCGCTGGCCCTGGACGGCGCCGAGATCCTCGCCTGCCTCTCCGCCTGGCCCACGTCCATCACCAACCGCGCCCCGCGCATGGCCCAGGACCGCCAGGCCAAGCTCTTCGACCTGTACGACCAGGCCCGCGCCGCCGAGAACCAGGTCGTCCTCGCCTCCTCCAACCAGACCGGCGCCATGGGCGGCATGCGCTTCCTCGGCCAGTCCAAGGTGGTCGGCCCGGGCGGTGACATCCTCGCCCGCACCTGGTCCAAGGCCGGCCTCGCGGTCGCCGAGATCGACGTCGCCGAGGAGATCGACCGGGCCCGCCGCATCCTGCGCCACCTCGACGAACGCCGGCCCGACGCCTACCGGGAGAACCCGTCGTGAAGATCGCTCTGCTGAGCTACTCCACCAAGCCGCGCGGCGGTGTCGTCCACACCCTCGCCCTCGCCGAGGCGCTCGCCGCGGCCGGGCAGGACGTCACGGTGTGGACGCTGGGCCGGGGCGGAGACGCGGGCTTCTTCCGGCCGGTCGACCCCGCCGTACGGCTTCGGATCGTGCCGTTCCCGGACGGCCCGCCCGAGGAGTCCGTCGGCGCGCGGATCCTGCGCTCCATCGCCGTCCTGGGCAAGGCTTTCGAACTCTCCGCGGTGGCGTACGACATCGTCCACGCCCAGGACTGCATCAGCGCCAACGCGGTCGGTGGCCGCTGCATCCGCACGGTCCACCACATCGACCACTTCACGACCCCCGAACTGGCCGCCTGCCACGAGCGGGCCATTGTCGAGCCGTACGCGCACCTCTGCGTGTCTGCGGCCGTCGCCACCGAACTGGCCGACGGCTGGGGCATCAAGGCGACGGTCATCCCCAACGGAGTGGCCTACGACCGCTTCGCCACCACCGATCCGGCCGCCCGCGCCAACTGGCGTGCGCGCCTGGGCCGTTACGTCCTCACCATCGGCGGCATCGAACCCCGCAAGGGCTCGCTGGACCTACTGGAGGCGTACGCCCAACTGCGCTCCGCCCACCCGGACGTACGGCTGGTGATCGCAGGCGGCGAGACCCTCTTCGACTACCGCGACTACCGAGCCCGCTGGGAGGCCCGCGCAGCCGAACTGCGCATCGAACCCGTCGTGTTGGGCCAGATCGCCGAGGACGAGCTGCCACCCTTGGTGGCCGCCGCCTCCGCTTTCGCTTTCCCCTCCGTCAAGGAAGGCTTCGGCCTTGCCGCAATGGAGGCACTTGCCGCGGGAGTTCCGCTGGTCGTACGCGATCTCCCCGTACTGCGCGAGGTGTTCGACAGCGCGGCCCGTTTCGCGACCACCCACCAGGACCTGGCCGCCGAACTCGGCGCCGCGCTCACGGAGGACAGCCGCGCGCGCCGGGAGAGGGGCCGCCGCCTGGCCGCCCGCCACACCTGGACCACCGCCGCGGAGCGCCACCTGGCGTTTTACGGCTCTCAGCTGAGGGACGCCGAGGAACCCGGCCGCACCTGACGGGCTGTTGATCCTCTCCTTTGAGAGGATCAAGGCATGGCGGACTCATCCATGCAGATCAATGCCCTCATCGTCGATGCCACGGACCCCGAACGGCTCGCTGCTTTCTGGTCCGAGCTGCTCGGCAGGCCGGTTGTGGGCCGTATGGGCCCCTACGTGTGGCTGCGGCGGGAGAACGAGCTGGGTCTGGGATTTCAGCGCACGGACGAACCCAAGTCGGGCAAGAACCGGATGCACTTCGACGTCACCTCTCCCGACCCCGCCGCCGAGCAGCAACGGATCGAGGCCCTCGGCGGGCGCAGGCTGGAGCAGTACGCCGACGGCGGGTTCCTGGTGATGGCGGACCCCGAGGGCAATGAGTTCTGCGTCATCCCCGAGGGCCCCTTCGAGCTCGACGACGAGGGGCGCGCGGACTACCTCGGCTGAGGGGCGAACGTCGATTGCGTGATCGGCGGCGCATCGCCAGGTCCGAGGGCGACGCAGACCGACACCTGCGGTGCGCCGCAGAACGCGGCGAGGACGATGCCCGCCGTCCGCAGCGCGGCCTCGCCGTCAGTGGCGTGGTGGGCGCCGCTGCGGACGTCGGCCCAGAGCAGACCGACGCACAGCAGGGCGGCGAGCGCAGAATCAAGGAGCACCAGGGGCTGCGGTCGCCTGGTGAGAAATGGCTGGACCCGCCGCGCTGGAGCGGTGCCGGACACGCCATCGGGCTACTCATGAGAAGGGGGCCGGTTCGTCAGCCCACAGTCGTGTTCACCGCGTCCATCGACGGCTGTACGCCGTCGGGCGATGAGGCTCCTCCTGGCCCCTCATCGGTGCGCATGGGCGCGGTAGGCGGCCACGCCGAGGAGCAGCCCGAGAACCGCCAGGATGGCCGCGAGAGTCAAGGCCGCGGGGCGCATGCCGTACCCATTGACGGCGTATCCGGTGGCGACGGTGAGGATCGCGGCGGGGAGGTAGGCGCTGATGTTCAGTGCGGCGTTGGCCTCGGCGCGACGGTTGCCCTCGACGTGGTGGGCAATGAGTCGGAGGCCGCCGAGCTGGCCGAGCCCTTGCCCGCTGCCCGCGAGGACGGCCGAGGCGACGAAGAGTGCCGGGTTCCTGGTGAACAGGGTGAGCACGACGGCGCCCATCGCGAGGACGGTACCGGCGGTCCCCAGGGCGAACAGCCGATGTACGGCAAGCCTGGTGAGAGCGATCTGCGAGCCGGTGGCGGCGAGGAACATCACGCAGGCCGCGCCGCCGGCGAGGAGCGGCGAGGTGGTTCCGACGGCGAGCACCAGCAGGGAGGGGCCGAGGGACAGCACGAACGACGTGGCGGTCAGGCCGGGGGCGAAGACCGCGGCACCGCCGGCGATCTGCCCACGGTTCCGCGCGGGGACACGGGGAAGACGCGGCCACAGGAACCCTGTGGCCTGGCTCGACGGACGTTCCAGCGGCAGTCCGATGTATCCGAGCAAGGCGACGACCAGCAGCACGATGTTCACTGTGAAGACCCAGCCGACGGGGTGGGGTGTGGCCTGGTAGACGACTCCGCCCAGGAGCGGCCCGAGGCCGGCGCCGAAGACCATGGCGATCGAGGCCAGCGTCGACGTCATGTGACGGCGGTCCTCACCGCCGAGGTCGACGACCGCGGCCATGCCGGCGGACACGACGATGCCGACGGCGACACCGACGAGCAGCCGCGCCACGACCAGGGCAGCGACGCTGCCTGCGGTCATGAACAACACGGCCGAGATCAAGGCGATCAGGATGCCCGGTACGACCACCCGCTTGCGGCCGTACCGGTCGGCCGCGCGTCCCGCGACGAGCAGCGTCACCACCAGGCCCGCGACATAGGCGGCGAAGACGATCGTCAGGGTGCCTGAGGAGTAGCCCATCTCATGCTGCCAGTACACGTACAGCGGGGTGGGTGAGTTGGACAGGGCGAAGACGGCCGTCACCGCCCATGCCGCCCTGACGAGCTGCCATCCCGTCCCGGTCCGCGCCGGGACCTCTTGTACAACTGCCACCCCAACCTCCCTGTACGAGAAAACTCGTACAGGACCGTAGCAGTACGAGAATTCTCGTACAACCGGCTATGATGGCCGCATGCCTGACGCCGTGACCGAGTCCGAGAGGCCGCCACTCCTGCCGGAGCCGCCTGTTGATGCGCTACGGCTCGAGGTCGTGATGGGCGCGCTGGCCGACCCGCTGCGCATGACCGTGGCGCGCAAACTCCTGCTGGACTCCGACGAGTTCGACCACCCCTGTGGCTGGTTCGGCTTCGACCGCCCGAAGTCCAGCCTCACCCACCACTTCAAGGTCCTCCGTGAAGCCGGTGTGATCCACCAGAGGCAGTACGGACTGGAGCGGCGCAGCCGCCTTCGAATCGAGGACCTCAACCAACGCTTCCCCGGCCTGCTCGATCTCATCGCCTCGACAGGCCGGGATTGACGCCACGGAAACGCTGCCCGGCGCGCTGTGGATCAGGGCGGGGTGATGTCCGTGTCCGTCCTCAGGCCGCCGCCAGTTCCGCTGCGAGGAACTCTTCCACGGCCTTCTGTGCGCGGCGGTCGAACTCGGCGTACTGCGCCTCGCGTTCGGCTCCCGCAACCGCGTCGCCGACCAGCAGATTGCCCTCGGCGTCGAGGCGCTGCGGGCGCTCCTCGGCGTCGGGGAGCAGGGCGACGGACGAGTGGGAGAACCCGCAGTAATAGGCGATGCCCTCGCTGAGGTTGGTCTCCAGCAGGGCCTGCATGCCCTCGGTGACGGGGTCATCGGAGGTGGCGCCGGCCAGGCCCAGCCACAGCATGCGCTTGCCCGCCAGTCGCGGCTTGCTGCGGCCGTAGGCGAACCCGTAGTTCCACACGCGATCGATCCAGCCCTTGAGGAGGGCCGGCACGCTCTGCCAGTACACGGGGAACACGGCGACGACGACATCGGCGTCGAGAACCCGCCGCATATGGGCCTGGACTTCGTCCGAGTACGACTTCTCCCGGTTGCCCCAGTCCGGCTGGTCCGCCACGTTCATCCGCGGGTCGAACCCTTCGGCGTGCAGGTCGAGCAGGTCGACGCGGTATCCGGCACTCTCGAGTTGCGCCGCGGTACGGCGGGCGGTGTGCGCGGTGAGGGAATCGGCCCGGTGGTGTGCGACGACCACAAGTGCGGTCCTGGCAGCGCTGCTTCGGTGCGACACGTCTTCTCCTGGCTGGTCTCGGTCAGTTCGACCAGTCCAGTACACCCGTGATCCATTAGACGATCCATAGGGAAAACGCTCTTCTGCATAGGAGTTCGTCTACGATGGTGACGGTGGACCCTTTGAGTGCGCTGCTCAGCGGCATCCGGGCCGAGGGCTCGGTCGTATGCCACGCCGTACTGGAAGCACCCTGGACCATCCGCTTCGTCGACGGCGCCCCGCTCACGATGGTCACCGTCCTGCGGGGCGGTGGCATCCTGCTGCTGCCCGACGGCGCCGAACAAGCGGTCGGCGTCGGTGACACAGTCGTCGTGCGCGGCCCCGACACGTTTCACCTCGTGGACCAGTCGGCCGCCCTCGACCGCCCGCACGTCGAGTACGAAATCGCATGCTTCGTAGAGGATGCCGAATGCACTGCCCAGGATCTCGGCGGCATCTGCTGGGGCAACGAACCGGACGAAGCAACCGCACTGATCGTGGGCGCATACCGCGCCTCGGGCCATCGCCATGAACGACTGCTCCGCGCGTTGCCGCCCGTCCTCGTGATCAGTGAGGGCACGGAGGTCTGCGACTGGCTGGAGACGGGCGCCGTCGACGCCTCCCTGCGCTCGGCCGGCTCCCAGGCCCTGATGGACCGACTGCTGGACTGGGCCCTGGTGTGCACGCTGCGCACCTGGTTCGAGCAGGCAGGCTCGGAAGCCCCCGCCTGGTACCGCAGTCTGGCCGACCCGATCCTCGCGCCCGCCCTCGAAGCCTTCCACGCCCGGCCCTCCAGGAGATGGACGGTAGAGGCGCTCGCCATCGAAGCCGGCGTCTCCCGCGCGCTGTTCGCCAAACACTTCACCAAGGTGATGGGCTGCCCGCCACTGACCTACCTCACCGAATGCCGTATGGACGAGGCCGAGGCACTCCTTTCCGACACCGACTCCTCCATCGCCCAGATCGCCAGGTCCGTCGGCTACGCCGACGCCTTCGGCTTCAGCGCCGCCTTCAAACGCCACCGGGGCGTGAGCCCCAGCGCCTTCCGGGCCCGCAACACCGCCTGAAGGGCTGGTGGGACCGCCGCGACTCCGACCTCACGCGTATGGCAGCCTGCCGCCATGCCGGCTGAGCTGCGAGAACATGCGGGGCATCACTGCGCCGTCCAGTTCCACCATGCCCTGTCCGATGATGCCTGGGCTGTGGAACTGAGCGAGGCCGTGCCCTGCGCGATCGCCTGGTTGGTCTGTCCCGTGGCCGCCTGGGTGAGCACGTCCAGCTCGCGACCGGCCCGGACGTGTGGCGGTGCAGGATCACCCGGTGCCAGGCCCCCTGGCTGGCCACAGCAGCCACCGCCCGCCGATGTCGGTGAAAGCCCGCAGCAGCTCGTGGCCGCCGCATCGTTCAACGCTCGTGCGCGCTCGCGCCCGGGTACGTCGATCACCGAGCCGTCGCTCACCAAGCTCGCCGGGCTCGCCGGGCGGTCGGCCCAGCGGCCCCGACCAGTGCGTGCCGCTCGCCAACGCCCTGCGCGCCTACACCGCCCACCATGACACGGGTTCAGGTGGATCCCACCGTGTTCGACGGGCGGGTGGTGCATGAGCGGTGAAGGCGACGGACTCTGCACAACCGGGCAGGGCTCCGTGTGTGTTGCAGCGGTATTCAGGAGCATGGGGGCCAATGCCGGGCTAGCATCCGCAGTCGACTTCTCCCGTCCGCCACCACCCAAGGAACCCGCCTATGCCACAGCGTCCGACCGTTTCCATCACGGAGTTCCCCGTCTCCGACCGCGAGGCCGGGCCCTACGGAATCACTGCCGGACCGGACGGCGCGTTGTGGTTCACCTTGGTCCATCACGGACGGATCGGCCGGGTCACGCCCGACGGCGACCACACCTCCTACTCGCTCGACGAGGCATCCAGCGGACCGTCGATCATCGTGGCGGGTCCCGATGACGCGCTCTGGTTCACCGAGTTCCGCGGCCACCGCATCGGCCGCATCACCACGTCCGGGGACATCACCTCGTTCCCGCTGCCGACTTCGGAGGCCGGGCCGTTCGGGATCGCGGCGGGGCCCGACGGCGCACTCTGGTTCACCGAAGCCGGCGCCGACCGTATCGGCCGCATCACGACCGACGGTCGTGTCACCGAGTTTCCCCTCCCCGTCGCGGGAGCCTTCCCGTCAGCCATCGCCGCAGGTCCGGACGACCGACTGTGGTTCACGATGAATCAGGCGAACGCGATCGGCGCCATCGCAAGCGACGGCGCCGTCACCGTCCATCCGTTGCCGACCCCTGCCAGTGCCCCCGTCGGCATCACAGCCGGCGCCGATGGCGTCCTGTGGTTCGTCGAGATCGGAGCGGGTCGGATCGGACGCATCACCCCGGACGGCAAGCTCGATGAATTCGCTCTGCCCGACCCCGCGTCACGCCCGCACGCCATCGCGGCCGGCCCCGACGGGAACTGCTGGTTCACCGAGTGGGGAGCCAACCGCATCGGACGGGTCACCCCTGACGGCCGCATCGACGAACACGATCTCCCCAGCCCGTCTTCGGAGCCCCACGGCATCGCCCAAGGACCGGATGGCGCAATGTGGACCGCTCTCGAGATCGGGACGATCGCACGCCTCGCCACACATTGAGACGGCACATCACGGCGGCGACGGCGAGCTCAGCGGCTCGTCGGACGGTTTCGTTCCTCGGCGTCGGCGTCGGCGTCGGCGCCGGACCGGTCAGGGGCGCAGCAGGGTACCGGCGGCCTCTTCCAACAGGGCTACGGCAAGGAGTTCGCCGTCCACAGGTCCGAAGCGCTCCAGGGCCAGGCGGTGCAGGCGCAGCACGGTGTCGGCCATCTCGTGCGGGGTGCCGAGGTCTCGGGCCTCATCGGTGATGACGGCGAGCTGGTCGTGGATGCGGTCGAGGCCGTAGGAGCGAAGGTAGTCCCCGGCGAACAGGGCCGGCAGGTCCCGGCGGATGAAGTCGCTCCCCGCCGCGCTGTCGGCCAGCGTGTTGTGGAGGGCGGCGAGGTCGATGCCCGCTCGGCGTCCGAGCAGCAGGGCCTCGGCGGTTGCCGCGGCCTGCCCGAACCAGAGGAGGTTGATGAGGAGTTTCGTCGTATAGCCGGTTCCCGGGAACTCCCGGGCGACTGCGGGGGCGTTGCTCGTCATGTCGATCCACACCGCCCCAGGAGCGAGGGCGGCGAACACGGCATCCGGAAGAGCTGCCGCAGCCTCATCGGGTCCGGGAACCACGGTGACCAGCACATCCGCCCCGGCTGCGGCGGCCGCGACGGAGGGCGCCCAGCCCGCCCCCAACGACCGCACCGTCTCTTCCCGTTCGGGACGCAGATCGGAAACGGTCACTGTGTGGCCCGCCGAAACGAAGCGTCCACACAGGGGTGTCCCCATTCGGCCGGCACCGACGAGGGCTATGCGCGAGGGCAAGGAATCACCGCCATGGCAGTCGTTGCGTCTGTCGTTTCCTTCCGGCGCACCCGAAAGACCGCCGCTGTCCGGTTACTTGCGCCCGGCACATGGTGGGTGGGGCACCGTGCTCGCGCTGGTGTCGGCCTCAGCCCCAGTCCTGCAGCTGCTGGAGCAGGTCGGCGTCGCCCTCGATCCGTACCGAGTCGGCCGGGATGCGCATGTACATGAGCAGGGCCATCTCGCTTGCCGCGCCGTAGATGGCGGCAGTGGGCTTGCTCTCGGCGGCTTCCGCCGCGGTGAGGCGGGTGAAGCGGGAACCGGCGGAGTCCACTGTCTGGCGCCAGGAGCCGGCCTCGGCTGCGTGGTAGTCCATGGTGGAGGGCTCGCCCGGCCACGGGACTGTGCCGGTGCAGACGGTGGCGAGGAACTCCTCGATGGCGTCGATCGCCTCGGTCGTCGGCAGATCCTGCGGGGTGCCGGAGGCCAGCTGGGCGTCGTAGGTGTGGATCAGCGATTCGGGGACGCGGCGGCGGGCCACGGCGGCCACTGTGTGCGGCGAGGCAATCGGCTCCCACCAGGCCCAACAGCCCCGCTCCGGGCCGACCTCGCGCAGGGCAGTGAGCAGCTGCTCCGTCGAGTCGGCCAGCCAGGTTATGAGAGCCTCGCGCTCCCTGGGCGCCGCCAGGCCGTCCTTGCTCGGCCGCTCGTCGCCCGGCGCGGTGTTCCGCACGATGTAGGCCCAGAAGCGGTCCCCCTCACTGAGGTGGTTCGCCAGGTCGTACAGCGTCCAGCCCGGGCAGGACGGGACGTCGGCGTCGAGGCTGGGGGCCTCGGCGACAGCGGCGCGGAACGCGGCGGAACGCTCGTCAATCATCCGCAGCAGGGTGGGGAAGTCGAGATGATCAGTCACGCGCACCTTGTATCACCCGGGCCGAGACTCTCGCACTCGATTAAGACCGATCTTCTTCGATGCGAGCCTCCCGCGATCGGCCGGATTCTGTCCGGCCACAGGCCTCCTCTTCCTCTGGTGGTGCGGACGCCTCATCGCCGTAACGACGCTTGTGACACCAGTGACAGGACCGCGACAAAGAAGCCCACAACTGTCAGTGGGGCCTGCCGGTCTCACTCTGCGTGGACGGCAACGACCGGCCGTCCCGCCACAACATCACCAGGGGGAACTCCATGAAGTCGATCCGCCACAAGGCAGTCACCGCCGGCGCCCTTGCCGTTCTGGCACTGGGTGGCACGCTCGCCGCGACCGCTCCGGCCTCGGCCTCCACCGCCGGCGCCTACAACGGGGCATGCGGCAAGGGATACGAGGTCTTCATGTCCACTCCGATCAACTCTTCGCGGACCACCGTGGCAGCCACCACGTACGTGGCCTACAGCTCGGCGGACAAGCAGTGGTGCGCCGTCACCGTACGCAACAAGCCCGGCGCCCGCGTTTTCATGGAGGTCACCCTGGACACCTGGCCGACCAGCACCTCCACGGCGAGGGACGCCGGCTCGTACACGACCTACGCCGGCCCGGTGTACAAGGCCCTCCCCGAGCCGGGCCAGTGCATGACCTGGAGCGGTTCGATCGACATCTACTACAACTCCGACCGCGGTCTGTGCCCGTGACCTGACGGCTGTGGGCGCGGCGGAAACGCTCCCCGCCGCGCCATGCGTGAACTCCCTCTCCTCCGCGGAAGCACAGAGGTGCGCCCGCGCGGCGGGAGCCCCCTCGGTCACCGATGAGTTTGGGTGTACGGCACGGTCCAAGCTGGCACACCTGACAATCAAGGAGAACCCGATGGGTAAGGCGCGCACGGACTCGACGACTCACATCGCCCGTCGCATGTACGAGCTCTGGGAGCCGATCTGCCTGGTCACCTACTTCGCTGACGAGTGCAACGAGGAACTGGCCGCGCTCGGCCACCGCACCTACTGGGACGGCTACTTCGCCAGTCGCGCCGCGCCGCTGGGACGGGTGTCGGCCGAGGTCGTGCACGCCGCGTTCTACAGCTTTGCCGACGGGGAAGCCGCACGGCACATCCCCAGCGCCTGGGAGACGATCCCGCCCGAGGCGTCCCTCGCGGCACGGGAACGGGGCAGCACGGCGTCGCTGCGACGGATCCTCGGCGATGACCTGGCCAAATCCCCGGGGCTGGTGCGCACCGCGGATCTACTCACCAAGGCCGCGACGAGCGCGCCCACGCAAGGCCGGGTGATGTACGCCGGGATGCGCACCCTCGCGGTGCCGAGCGACCCCGTCGCCCGGCTGTGGCATTCCGCGACGATGCTGCGCGAGCACCGCGGTGACGGGCACATCGCCGCGCTCGTCGGAGCGGGCATCGGCGGCACACAGGCCCACGTGCTCTCCGCGCTGGACATGGGCATTCATCCTCCGCAGTCGTTCGGGCGCATCCACCACCTGCCGAAACAGCACCTGGCCGCGGTCATGGACGGCCTGCGCGAACGCGGACTCATCGACGCCGACGACCACTTCACCGACGCGGGCCGTCAGACCAAACAACGCATCGAAACCCTCACGGACGAACTGGCCGCCGCGCCCTACGACTGCCTGACCCCCGTCGAACTCGACGAACTGATCACCGAGCTCGAACCCATCACCGTCAGGCTGGTGGCCACAGGCTCACAGTGATCAGCCGCAATGGCCGCGGCCCGCTGCGGCCCTCTGCCGCCCGGTCATCCGTAGAAGGGCCATCGCATCACTACAGGCATTTCGCCGGTGGATGTGGGGAAGACACTCGCCCGCATCGACGTCCACACGAGGAGTGTCCCAACTGTGAATGCTTCCGCCGCCGTATCCGCCCCCGTCCCGACCGCCCCTGGCGGGCTCCCGTTGATCGGGCACGCCCATCATCTGGTGCGTACTCCGCTGCCGTTCATCTCATCGCTGCGCGATCACGGCAGCGTCGTCCGAATACGTCTGGGGCCGACCCCCGCCTACGTCGTCACCGATCCCGTGCTCACCCGCACCGTGCTGGTCACCGAGGCAGCGCACTTCGCCAAGGGTGGAAAGATCTTCGACGTCCTGCGAGGTGTCTTCGGCGACGGTCTGGCCACGATCGGCGACGGCGACACCCATCTGCGCAACCGGCGGCTGATGCAGCCCATGTTCAACAAGGCCCACATCGCCACCCGCCGCACCGCCATGATCGAGCAGGCCAGGGCCATGGTCGCGGGGTGGGATGAGGGGCAACTCCGCGACGTGTTCGCGGACATGAACGACGTCACGCTCGCCGCCTTCCTCGTCGCGCTCTTCGGCGCGGACCTCCCCGCGCACCTGCAGAGGGAGTTCACCACCCTCATGCCCGAGCTGATGAAGGGGGCGATCCGGCAGACCGTGCTGCCGCCGTGGGTGACCCGGCTGCCGCTGCCCGCCAACCGAGCCCAGGCCCGCGGGATCGCTCGGCTGCGTGCCCTCATGGACCAGGCCATCGACCACCGCTCCACCCGGTCGACGGAAACGCCCGCCGACGTCGCAGAGGCGGGAGGATGCCCTCATCAGGCCGCCGCCGACGTCGAACAGCCCGGGCTGTTCGAGACCCTGCGGGCGGCCGAGGACCAGTTCACGCGCGAGCAACTCCAGGACGAGGCCATCACCCTGATGAACGCGGCGATCGAGACGACCGCCACCGCCCTCGCCTGGACCCTGTACGAGCTCACCCGGCACCCCGAGATCGAAGAACGGCTGCGCGCTGAACTGGCCGCGGTCTGCGGCGGGCGGCCTCTGCGCGAGGAAGACCTCGATGAGCTCTCCTACGCCATGCAGGTCCTCCAGGAAGGCGTCCGCAAGTACGGGCCGGCCTGGATGGTGACCCGGACCGCCACCCGGGACGTCGACCTGGGCGGGTATCGCATCCCGCAGGGCGCCGACGTCGTGTGGAGCCCGTACCTCCACCAGAACGACCCCGCCCACTTCCCCGACCCCGACGCCTTCGACCCCGACCGCTGGGCCGACGGCCGTCTGCCGTCGACCCGCGAGTCGTTCTTCGCCTTCGGGGACGGCCGCCGCAAGTGCATCGGAGAGAACTTCGCCTGGGTGGAGATGCAGGTCATCCTCGCGACCGTCCTGGAAGCCTGGCCGCGGTTCCGTCTCGTCTCCCGCCCGCCCCGCCCCGAGACGGCCATCACCGTCAAGCCGGACCGACTGACCATGGCCTTCGGAACCTCCTGAGCGGGCCCCTGAGCGGGCGCCTGAGCTGGATCTTCTGCGCTCACGGTGTGCGTGGTCGTGACGTTTCTCGAGGCCCGCGGGCGCAACGGCGCGCTGGAGTTCGTCGCCGTGTCGGCTGAGAGGTACGTCCGGCGGGGATACCCGGGTCCGTACCCGCTCACATGGCCCAGCTCCGGCCCTCGGCGCCGTGCCCCGACCATGCGAGAGAACGAAGAAGCGGCCTGTTGGTCAAAGGGCCAGCAGGCCGCAGCGTCTGCGCTCAGTTCTGGACTACCTGCTCGCCCTGGCCGTGCCATACAGCCCGGCCACCGTCAGAAAGCTGTACTCCGTTTGTTCGTGGCATTGGCGGTGGTGTTTGCCGTAGTGCCGCTCGCCAGTGACGACCGGGGCGAGACCGTTGCCTGTTGCACCCCCATTGGGGCCAGCCGTAAGGAGCTGGTTCCGCTGCAGCACTTCCGAGCGGGTTCGGGAGGCGCTGGGTGCCCAGTTGGCCGTGTGTGGGAGAAGTGGCTCTGGCCCAACTTCCGTGCAGCGGACATAGATGCGCTGGTGGGTAGGGGCTGCGTTCCCGGGTCCGTGCAGCGGGCGCGTGGGTAGATCCCCGGTGTCGGTGGGGCGATGTCCGCCGGTACGGTGACAGGGGGGCGGATGGGAGGCGCGCTGGTGTGCAAGGTGGATCACGAGGCAGCAGCGGTGACCGCAACAGCGGCGCTGACGGCGGCTTACCCGCACCTGAGGCAAGAGGCTTGTCTTCATCCGGCACTGGAAGGGTGCGAGGACGTGGAGTGGTCCTCCGTTCCTGGCTGCCGGGTTGATGTCCCAGTCGTCCTGCGGGGGCTGGCCGATCCAGACGCGGCTGAGATGGCAGAACGGGCACTGGACTGGCTTGTGATGTCCGGGCCGATGTCCATCAGTGCGACGATGCCGGCTGTCGTCCCGTACCTTCTTCGGCTGACTGCCGATCCGTCGGTCCCACGTCGGAACGAGTTGTTCGGGCTCCTGCTCGCAGCCGCCGCCTTGTCCGCACCGACCGACCCCGACAGCGCGTGGGACATGGCGGTCGGCGGCCCTGAAGAGGATCACCCTGAACGGGCCCTGTGCCGGGCGGCGTTCGTTGCCGACGCGGCATGGGTGCGACGTCTGCTGGCCGACGATGAGCTGTTGGCCGGCTTTCACCTGGACGACGGCGATCGGGCGTCACTGGTCCAGGCGGCCGGGCTGTGAGGGCCTGCGGTTGAGAGAGCGAGAGAGGGTGCTGTCGTGGAGCGACGTGACGAGCCACTGCCCTCTTGCGCAGAAGGCCACCACTGCTGGCGCCAGTCTCACAGGGGGCACAGCCCCGAGCCAGGTGCGCGGGAGGAGTTCGGCGTATCACCGCGACGTGCTGCTTGCGGCCGTTGACCACACAGTTGCCGCGCAACCTGGGCCGCTGCTGTTGGAGTGCGAAGGGGTGCCGCGTGCAGTTGTGGTGGCGGTGGCGGGGTGAGTGCTCGGTTTCGAGCACTGCAGACGCTGCGCGGCCCGGGCGCTTTCCGCTGTGGACGTCAGTGAGCGGCGCGTCCGCACCCGCGCGGGAGACCGGACGGTCCCACCACAATGGCCTAGCGGTCGAAGCCGCTGCCGAGGTGGCTGGCTGTGGTGCCCAGGCCCAGTGCCGGCGGGCCGAAGGTGGCGGAACCGGTGCCGGTCGGCACGGGTGACGCGCCCTTGAGTACCCAGACCCCGCCCGCCGGGTTGTTCTCGCCCGGGGCTCCGATCCAGAGTTCGGCGCGGCCGTCACCGGTCGTGTCCGCCAGATGCACGGCGGCTCCGAACGTGTCGGAGCGCTCCGCGGTGCCGGGCACGGAGGTGCTGTTCTGCGTGAACGTCTTCGCGCCGGAGGCGGTGATGCCGGATGGGCTGCCGTGCAGGAGGGTCACCGCGCCGGCGTCGGCGGCGCTGCCCACGTCCTCGCCCGGTGCTCCGACGGCGAGGTCGAGACGGCCGTCGCCGTCGACGTCGCCGAGACAGACCAGGCCGCCCCAGTCGTCGCCGTACTCGCCGGTGCCCGGGACGCCGACGGTGTCCTGGTCGAAGCGGATGCCTGGAACGGTGGTGTCGGGGCCCGAGGGGCCGCCGCGCACGATCTCGACGGCGCCGCCCACGGCGTTGACATCGTCGGTGCCCTGCATGTCCTCGTCGCCGGGGCGTCCCAGGACGATGTCGGCGTGGCCGTCGCGGTCGAGATCGCCGACGGCGACGTCGCGGCCGCCGTCGATGGTCTGGCCGGTGGCCGCATCACGCAGGGTCTGCCCGGTTGAGAGGCCGTGCGCGGAGCCGGGGAACCAGTTGACCAGACGCGGACCGTGGTAGGGAAGTTCGTCCTCGCCGTGGGAGATGACGGCGACGACGTCGTCGAGGCCGTCGCCGTTCACGTCCCCCGCGGCGAGCACGGGCGGGTTCCACACCTCTTCCGGGTTGCCGCCCACGCGGGCGTCCATCGCAGCCGTGTGCGCCGGGCCGGTGGTGCGGCCGAAGGGGCCGTACGCGACGGTGGTGCCGGTGGCGAGGTCGCGGTGGCCGTCGCCGTCGAAGTCCCCTGCGGTCAGGGCGACGCCCAGGCGCTCGAACGGGGCGCCCTTGATCACCGTGCCCCCGGTCAGGCCGCCCTTGGCGCCCCACAGCACGGTCAGCGTGCCCGCCTGGTTGTCGGTGTCGCCGACCGCCTCGCCCGGGGTGCCCACGACGAGGTCGGTGAAGCTGTCGCCGTCGAGGTCGGCGGCGGTCAGGGTGGAGCCGAAGGTGTCGTCCCTCTCCGCGGAGCCCGGCACCCCGGGCGTGTTCTGGCTGTAGACGCGGCGGGTCTGGTCCTTGAGGGCCTTCGTGCTGTTGCCGTACGTCACGGCGACGTACCCGGCGCGCTCCTGGCGGCCGACGGTGGCGAGGGACGCGGCCGCGGCGGTGTCGGCCACGCCGTCGCCGTTGAAGTCGGCCCGGGTCGTGCCGGTGGCCTGCTCGGCGGTGGCTGGCCCGGCCAGGGCTGTGGGGGAGAGGGCGGCGGTCGCGGCCAGGACCACGCAGATGGCCGTCGAAGTTCGAAGGGTGCGGGTGCGGGTGTGCACAGAACCTCCTGCTCACAAATGCACTGATGCGGCAGACCCCTGTATCGGTCCACGCACCAGCTCAAGACCCCGCACATCACCGGAGGGTTGTACAAGATCCACCGGCAGTTCGCCGGGAGGCGGGAGGGCGCCGACAAACCACCCGGGCACTTCACCCCCGTAGGGAATATCCGGTGTCGCGGTCGGCTGGACTGTCCCTACCCTCGATTTCGCCGGTGTCCGTGCTGGATATCGGCTGTGGCTGGGGCGAGTTCATGCTTCGCCTCCTCGCGTCGACGCCCGCCGCCACCGGCGTCGGCATCGACATCAACGAGGAGGATCTGGCCCGTGGGCGCGCCGCCGCCGAGGCCTGCGGCCTGGCCGAGCGCGTCCGCTCCACCCGACAGTCCGCCGTCGACACCACCCACGGTCCTGCCGAGCTCGGTGCCGCCTCGGCAGGCGCCTGGCCGGTGGGCCGGGGGATTGAGCGGGCTTCAGAAGGCGGCCTTGCCGCCGAGAGGGACGTGGTCGGTGTACTGGGGCTCCTTGGGCAGGAGCGGGTCGATCTGCGCCAGGATGGCTCGGGCGGCCTCACCGGCGAAGATCCGGTGATGGTCGTCCTCGCTGGTCCAACCCTCGATGACGTGGGCGACGTCGGGATCGGAATCGGAGCGGGAGACCAGGTAGACGACGCAGTGCTCGCTCGCGCCGGGGCTGCCCTCGGTCAGGCCGGTCAGCAGCAGACGCACCAGCCGGTCGCCCATGCCGGGCCTGGCGGTCAGGGTGGCACTGAATCCATAGTTGGCGATCACGGTTGCCCTCTCGGTCGGTGGTGGAGTGCGGTGATTCCATTGAATCCACCTGACCTGCGGCAACGGTAGAACAATGCTTGCCCGCACTTGCACGATCCTCGCGAATACGGGAGTCAAGGCCTGCAACGGTGCTGAAATGTCCCCATGCCTCTCGAAGAGCTCCGCACCCTCCTGGCCCGGCACGCCCGGCCCGACTGGACCACCGCCATCGACGGCGTCCTCGTCTCGAAGGTCGACCGCTCGGAACCGCCGGCCCCGTCCATGTCCGGCATGGTGCTGGCGGTCATCGCCCAGGGCGCCAAACGACTCGCCCTGGGCGACCGGGTCTACGAGTACGGAGCCGGGCAGTACCTGGTCGCATCCGTCGACCTGCCCGTCACCGGACAGTTCACCCAGGCCGACCCCGAACAGCCGGCGCTCGGCTTCGGGCTCGTCCTGGAACCCTCCGCCGTCGCCGAGTTGCTCCTCCAGGCCGGCCCCGGAGACGCCCCCCGCGCCGGCGCAGGCACGCCCTCGGGAATCGCCGTCAGTGATGCCCCGCCCGCGCTGCTCGACGCCGTGGTCCGGCTGCTGCGGCTGCTCGACGAGCCCCGCGACCGGGCCGTACTGGCCCCGCTGGTCAAACGCGAGATCCTCTGGCGGCTCATCACCAGCGAGCAGGGGGCGACGGTCCGCCAGCTCGGCCTCGCCGACAGCGGCCTCAGCCACGTCTCCCGCGCCGTGCGCTGGATCCGTGAGAACTACGCGCAGCCCTTCCGCGTCGAGGACGTGGCCCGCATGTCCGGCATGAGCGCCTCCGCCTTCTACCGCAACTTCCAGGCCGTGACCGCGATGAGCCCCATCCAGTTCCAGAAGCAGATCCGGCTCCAGGAAGCCCGGCTGCTGCTCGCCACCCACCCGGGCGATGTCACCGGAGTCGGCCAGCGCGTCGGCTACGACAACCCCTCCCAGTTCAGCCGGGAGTACCGCCGCCAGTTCGGCGCACCGCCCAGCCGGGACGCCGTACGGCTGCGTCAGGCCGTGCGCGCCCCCACCGGCGTGCTGCCCTGAGCGGCAAGGCAACCGGAGGAGGATCAGGCAAGGGGAAGCGAGGATAGTTCTATCGTTCCCGCAGGTCAGAGCGATCCAATGGGATTGGCAGTTCTTCAGCGGAGCAGGAAAGCGCACATGCTCCGCACCTCCCAACACATCGCCGAGGGGCACACATGAAGACCGTTCTGATCACGGGTACATCGTCCGGATACGGCCGGGAGACCGCCCTCCACTTCCACGCGCAGGGGTGGAACGTCATCGCCACGATGCGCACCCCCCGTACGGGCGTCCTGCCCGAGTCCGACCGGCTCCGCGTCGTCGAACTCGACGTGACCGAGCCCGCGAGCATCACGGCCGCGCTCGAAGCGGCGGGCCCCATCGACGCCCTCGTCAACAACGCGGGCGTCCCCGCGATCAGCGTGTTCGAGGGCACCCGCATGGCCCTGGTACGGGAGGTGTTCGAGACCAACACCTTCGGTGTCATGGCGACCACGCAGGCGGTGCTGCCCCAGTTCCGCGAACGCGGCTCCGGCGTGGTGGTCAACGTGACCTCCAGCGTGGTGCTGGGGCACATGCCGCTCACAGCCGTCTACAAGGCGAGCAAGATGGCGATCGAGGGGTTCACCTCGTCCCTCGCGCTCGAACTCGCGCCCTTCGGTGTGCGGGCGAAGACGGTCCAGCCGGGCGCCTGCCTGACGACGAACTTCGCCACCAGGGCGACGCAAGGCGCCGCACCGGACGAGCTGGTCCCGGCGCCCTACGCACCATGGGCGAAGAAGGCCATGGAGTCCTTCATGGGGCAGGAGCTGTTCACCAAGGAGACCGATGTCGCCGAGGCGGTGTGGCGGGCCGTGCACGACACGACCGGTCAGCTGCGATTCCCGGCCGGCCCCGACGCGGTCTGGCTCGCCGAGGCGAAGTGACCTACCCGCAGGCATGGTGACGTGCACGGGGGCCAGAATCCGGCCCGCGCCCACGGGCGGGGCCGGGCCGGGCTTCCGTGTGACGCCTGCTTGAGACAGCCTGGCCGATCGGTCCGCGTGAGCGGCGCCCGGTCGGCGGGTGAGCTCCTCGAGACGGGCAGCGCGTCGACCCGATCAGCTCGCCAGTCGGGCTTTCCAGATTTCCTCGCTGGGCCACTGCTGCGCCCAGTCGGCGGAGACTTCGAAGTAGTCCCGCGCGGACGGGGGCGCCTGAATCTCGATCAGGTCCTCGACGACGAAGTTGCAGGACCGCAGCAGGCGGATCATCTCGCCGTGCGGCAGGACGAATTCCACGTGGTTTCCCCAGTCCAGCCGTGTCAGGCCGAATTGGCTGCGGGTCAGAGTGGTGGATGCCGGTCCCTCGGGCGGTACACACAGCGCGAACAGCGGTGAGTAGCGCGAGAACACCAGTCGGCCTCCGGGAACGAGGAGCCGGGCGGCTTCCGGGATCCACTGGTAGGGGTCGCACCACAGTGAGGCGCCGTACTCGCTGATCGCCAGTCCGAACGAGTTGTCCTCGTAGGGCACCTTTTCGGCATTGCCCAGCACCAGGGGGAAGTCGAGGCCGAACTCCGCCTGCATCGCGCGGGCAGTGGCGAGCTGCTTCTCCGAGAGGTCGATCGCGACCGGGTGGGCTCCGGCTCTGGCCAGCCATGCGGAAACGTAGGCAGTACCGCAGCCCAGCTCAATGGTGCGCATCCCGTCGATGTCGTCGGGGAGCAGGAAAACCTGCGACTCAGGGGTGGACCACAAGCCCCAGGACGGCTCCGCCTGCGCCCAGTGGTCACGGGCGAGCGGCCCGTGCCATGCGGCGGCCTCGTCGTCCCAGAAGCGCCGGTTCTGCTTCACATGGTCCGCCGGGGCGTCATGAGTCATGGAGACATTTGACCGACGATGCAGTTGTTCCGGCAACGGAATTCCCACTACTTGGTTTTGGCCCGGTCGCGAGTGCTGGTGCCGCGCTTGTCGTCGGTGCTGGTGGAGACGGTGGAGTCGGGCCGCGGCCTGCTCAGGATCACGGTACGGCCCCCGGACGCAAGCCCCGGCCGACCCCATGGCTGCGCGGTGGATCCGTGCGGAGTGCACCGTCCTTGGCATGGGCCCCCAGGGGGCGGGAAGCATGCGCTGCCATGGAGATGGTGTCGCCTGCGGTCGTGAGGGCGGCCGCGACGTTCGTCACCGCGGCACCGTCGGCGGTCGCCGGGTTCGGCGGCGGGGTGCTCCTGCTGCCGGTGTTCGTGACCGTCCTCGGTACCCGGGGCGCGGTCGCGGTCCTGACCGTCGCCCAACTGGCCGGCAACTGCAGTCGGGTGTGGTTCAACCGACGCGACGTCGACCGGCGCCTGGGCGGCATCTTTGCCGCAGGGGCCGTCCCCGCCGCCGCGGCCGGGGCGCTGGTGTTCGCCACCGCGCCGTTGCCCGCCCTCACTCGTGCCGTCGGCGTGTTCCTGCTCGTCATGGTCGCCTGGCGGCGCTTCAAACCGGACGCGGCCCGGCTCGACGACATCGCGTTCTCCGCCATCGGCGCCGCTTCCGGCTTCGGTTCCGCGCTGGTTGGCTCCGTCGGCCCGATGGTCTGGCCGGGGCTGGCGGGCCTCCCTCACCAGCAACGTCCATGCCGAACCGCCGGGGGGACCATGCCTCACCGAAGGCGCAGGGCTCTCGTCGGTCAGCCGCATGCTGTGTAGGGCGGGAAAGCAGCCTCGCGGCCGGTGAAATCCTGGTCCGTGTCGGGCCAGCGTCGGCGCAACAGGCTCGGTCGCTGCCCCCTGCTCGACATCGACATCGCGGTCGCCACCCCGAACTCCTTCTCACCGGCAAAGCCGTCGTCGCCAACAGGCCGCTGCTGCATCGGGTGCGCACCTCCGTCACAGCGTGCCCGACTGTGGGCCCGGCCGGGCCTACGGGGTTGGTTCGGGTGGATGTTGGATGTTGCCCTGGCCCGTGGGGGAGTTGAGTACGTCCCCCACGGGGGCGTGGGGTGTGGTCGTCAGTAGCCGATGGTGAAGCGGCGCTGCACGAAGCGCGGCAGCTCCGCCTCGTCGATCAGGGCTATGGCCGCGTCCTCCACCGAGATGCGGCTGCGGCCGTCGGCGTCCAGGACGGGCTGGTCGCCGCCGATGCGGAAGCGGCCGGTGCGTTCGCCGGGGCCGATCTCCTCCGCAGGGCTGAAGTAGGTCCACAGCCGGTTCGATGTCCGCAGGACGTTCAGGGCGTCACGGTGACCGCGTACCGCTGCGGCGTATTCACGGGGCAGCCCGAGCTGGTCGAGGGCGGCGTGCAGCAGTTCGTCGGAGTCCGCTCGCACCACTCCGGGTTCGATTTCGAGGCTGCCGGCGCCGCCGATCACGATGAGCCGGGTCTGCGGGCGGCCCTCCAGCGCCTTCAGCAGAGCCCGCGCCGCCGTCGCGTAGGCGGTCGGGTCGGCGATCGAGCGCCGGACGGTGTCCGCGAAGTCCTTCGCGGCGTTGCCCGGCTGGAATGCGCTGATCAGGACGTCGAGTCCGGGCAGGACGCCGGCGATGCTCTTCGGGTCCAGGACATCGACGCTCGTCCAGGTGATGTTCTCCCGACGCTCTTCGCGCTGCGCCTGATCGGCGTCCCGGCTGAACGCCCTGACGCTGTGTCCGCGATCGAGGGCCTCGCTGACGACCCGGCTGCCGATGGTGCCCGTAGCTCCGATGACTCCGATGTGCATGGTTCTCCCCGGTGCATGCAGAAGTGGGACGCCACGAACGGTGACGCCGTGCGGAAACTATACGCCGTGAAGTTTCTATACGGCGCTGAGTAAGTCGACGCTGTAGAGTGCCTGTTGTGACAGCCACGGGAACCGGGGGACGGCGCGAGCGGCTACGGGCCGAGACCACAGCCGAGATCAAGAAGGTCGCACTGGCCCTGATGGCCGCGGCCGGACCGGACGCCATCACCCTGCGGGCCATCGCCCGCGACATGGGGATGACCGCCAACGCCATCTACGGCTACTTCCCGACCAGGGACGACCTGGTCACCACGCTGATCAACGACGTGTACACCGCCCTGGCCGACGCCGTGGATGCGGCATGGCAGACCACGCCCTCCACCGAGCCCGCCGTCCGGATCGAGGCATGGGCCGACGCCTTCCGGACCTGGGCCCTGTTCAACCCCCAGGGCTTCCGCCTCATCTACGGCGACCCCGTGCCCGGCTACCAGGCCCCCGAGGCGGGCCCCGCCCCGGATGCCGCGCGCCGGGTCTGCACCGGCCTCACCGCCCTCGCGGCCGCCGCCTGGCCGCACGCCGGGCACCTCTACCAGGACAGTGCCTTCGACTGGCCCGACTTCGACCCCGGGCTCCTGGAGAAGGTACGGCCCGCCTTCCCTGACCTGCCGCCCGCAGGCGTCGCCCTCGCTCTGCGTATCTGGGGGCATCTGCACGGACTGGTCTCGCTGGAGGTCTACGGCCACATGGGCACCCAGACCACCAGCCCGGACAAGCTCTTCCGCGAGGAACTCGCCCAGCTCATACGGACACTGGGCATCCCGCGCCCGCGCTGAGCGCCGAGAGGATCCGTGAATCACGGACCTTGATTGTGCGGCCACCTGGGGCGCCGGGTGCGCGGGGTGTGCTCAGAGGCAGTCGGTCTGCCCCTTGTTGTGTGAGCCCGCGTTGTCACGTCGTCCAGTACGGTCGCGCACGGCTCTGGGGGCAGTGCCGCCGTCAAGCCCGGAAAGGTCGTATGGGCGGAGCAAGGTCACCTCGCCGTCGACGAGGCGGTCAACGTGGCCTGCTGGTGCGACACCGAGCACGCCACGCATGACATCGACGCTGTCAGAGTTGTTGTCGACGACGAGACCTCGATGGGGCTCGCTTATGAGTCGTTCGCCGGCGAAGCAGGACGTCTCACAACGTTGCTGAAACTCATGGACATTGCCCGCACCGACCCCGCCCACACGTCGCCGGAACTCATCGACAAGCGTTGCCGCCCATCGACATAGGCATGCAATTAATCGGTGTGTAGCGGGTTTCGGCATCTGTAGCATCGGCGGACGTCGCCAGGGGCCCGGTCACCAGCCACGACCGAACGGCTGCGACATTCGTCAGGCGAGAGCGCCCACCGGCGTCGACCACATGCCTCGGGGGCACACATGGGCACATTCAAGCGCGTCAACCTGTTCTACGGCGTCGACCACGAGCAGGTGTACGCCGCGTTGGAGGAGTTCTGGCACCAGGAGGAGCACACACTCCACCTGGAGGACGTCCACGACATCAACCTCGATTCCTACGCCCTGCGCGAGCGGCGCGGCGACTGGACCGTGCTGGACTGGACCCGGGGCTGGGAGTGGGTCCTGCGCCGACGCGCCCAGCTTCACGTTTCACGCGTCTACGACTGTCCGGGCCTGCTGGTCTTCATCTACGACGACGACTTCTGGGGCTGCGAGCTTTTCCACCACGGCACGACGATCGACCAGTTCCAGCAGGAGACCGGCATCATCGGCTCGTTCTTCGGCGATCTTCCGTGCCAAGGGCGCCCCGACCTGCTGCTGGCCCAGTTCCCGGCTCTGAACCTGAACATCGAGCATGCCCGGGGCTATCTGACCCACTACGACATCGACGACCCCGGGTACGCGGACATCGACTGGGAGGACGAGCACGACCCTCTCAACCAGCCCGTCCGGCCGAGCGATGCGTACGGCCGCCTTGACGGAGGTGTCTTCTGGGACTTCCAGACCTTCCTCGGCGCCGACTACTGTGCCCCGGTCTGGCGGAGGTTCACCGTCTCGCCCCAGGCGCACGGGTGACCGGACAAATGATCGAACTCCGGCAGCGGCAGCCCAGGTTGCACGGCGACTACGTCTACCGACGCCAGAGCCGCGACCCTGCCCAGAACGGACACGGACATCGACGGCTCGCCCGACGAGCCGTTGTCGCCGTGATACCGGTCTGTGGCAATGGAGCGCCGCGTTCACCCAGCAGCGGCCAGCACTGCCGCGAGGCCTTCTTGCAGGTCCTTGACGAAATACTCGGGAACCTCCAACGACGGGAAATGGCCCCCGGTTTGGGGCAAGGACCACCGGACGATCTGCCGGAACCGCTCCTGTGCCCAGGGGCGCGGACACTTCTCGACGTCGCGGGGATACATGGTGAGTGCCGACGGGACGTCGACCCGAAGGTCCGGGTCGAGCGATCGGTGGCTTTCGTAATAGATGCGGGCCGCCGATGCGCCGGTGCGCGTCAGCCAATACAGGGTGACGTCGTCGAGAACCCGGTCACGGGAAATCCTCTCGAACGGGCTGTCCTCGGTGTCCGACCACTCGGCGAACTTGTCGAGGATCCAGGCGAGAAGCCCGACCGGTGAGTCGACGAGCGAGTAGCCGATGGTCTGCGGTCGGGTCGCCTGTTGTTTCGCGTAGGCCGCGCGGTGGTGCCAGAAATCGCGGGTTTCCTCGGTCCACTCGCGCTCGACCGCAGTCAGCCCGTCCGTCGTCAGCCTGGGCGGTGCCTCCACGGACGTTGTGTGGATGCCGAGAACGTGTGCCGGGAACCTGCCGCCGAGGACCGTGGTGACATTGCCTCCCCAGTCGCCGCCGTGGGCTACGAACTCGCTGTAGCCGAGCCTGCCCATCAGCTCCACCCACGCGGCCGCGATCTTTTCGGTTCCCCACCCGGTGGTGGCGGGCTTGTCGCTGTAACCAAAGCCGGGCAGCGAAGGGATCACGACGTGGAACGCCGGCGTGCCTGTGTCTTTCGGATCGGCCAGTTCGTCCACTACGTCGATGAACCGAGCGATGCTGTCCGGCCAGCCGTGGGTCAGGATCAGCGGAGTGGCGTCTGCGCGCGCGGAGCGACGGTGCAGGAAGTGGATTCCGAGACCGTCGATGGTCGTGCGGAACTGGCCGATCCCGTTGAGGCGCGCTTCGAACGACCGCCAGTTGTACCCGGTGCGCCAGTAGTCCACGATCTCGACGAGGTCGGCGAGCGGAACACCCTGGTCCCATCGGCGGGGATCGGGTGCGGCGTGACGGACCGTCTCGGCCTCCGGTAGCCGCGCCGCGGCCAGTCGCGCGCGCAGATCGTCGAGGTCGGCGTCCGCTGCATGGGCTTCGAATGCTTGCACGTCGCTGGTTGAACGGGGCATGGGACCTCCTGGGCATCACGGAACTGGCTGCGAACCCTGGCGAACCAGCTAAGACGGTTCTCCACGTCTTCACGCTGCTTGTAACCGGCTAAGGTGGTTCCATGCGCGCTGGATTCCCAGACTTCCGTCTCGGCAACGTTCTGGCGACCAGCTTCACGGGGACCCTGTCGGAGCGTCACGGCAACGCGGTGGAGCGCATTCCCACGCCGCACCGACTCGTTGACTGGCTGGCGGTGAACGGCCTCGCCGTGGACTCCTGCACCACTGCCCAGCTCGACCTCGCTCGGGAACTGAGGGAGTCGATTCACGCCGCCGCTACGGCGGCCGCGCTCCAGGCTGCTATGCCTGCGTCTGCTGTCCAGGTCATCAATGACTGCAGCACTCAGGGCCGGGCCGCAGCGATCCTGACGCCCGAGGGCAAGCGGCAATGGCGGCTCAGCTCGGCTTCCTGCGTGGAAGATGCCCTCAGCGTGATCGCCGCCGACGCGATCAGCATCATCGCAGGTGAACGAGACGGAAGGTTGGCCTTGTGCGCATCGCCAACCTGCCGAGCCGCCTTCTTCGACACCAGTCAAAGTCGCACCCGCAAATGGTGCGACATGAACACGTGCGGGAATCGTCAGAAGAAAGCGCGCTTCAATGCCCATCACCGCGCAAGCCGGGGATCAGCGAAGCCCTGAGAGGGCGTTGAACCGATACGCGGGCATGGACTGAAGCCCGTATCCGAGTGACGTGTCGGATCGGGGGCGCAGCCATCAGGAGCCGGCGGTCGAGAGCCCGCTCACGGGCCTGACGTCCAGGAAGTCGATGCCGGCTGCTGCCTTCCGTCGGTCACACAACTGCAGGTGTCGGCGGCGGAATGGAGCCGCTGCGTGAAACCCGGCGACTGCAGAAAGCAACCGCCCCTACACTCCTCGTCATGACGGGGGTCGAGTGGGGAAACCTGGTGATCGGGATCGTCGGCGTGGTCGCCGCAGTGGCGGGCGTCTTCTACGCCCATCACGAATACCGCGAGCGGCGCTCGGCTGCCGGCCACGGTGGTGGTGGCGGCGGACGCCGACCACCCGAGCCGCCGGACCCCTCGGCGCGGCGGAGGTCCTACGACGTGATCGTGTCGTACGCCGCCGGAGATGCCGATGCGGCCGAACTTCTCGCCGGGCGACTGCGCGCGGTGGATCTGGAGGTGTTCCTGGCGCGCTGGGTCGCGCCCGGCCTGGTTCCGCTGCTGGAGGCCGACCAGGCGCTCATGGAGGCCGGCTGGGGTGTGCTGCTGTATGGCTCCGGGACCACGGCCGATGAGCGCGCCCGCCACGAATACGCGGCGCTGCTGCACCGCAAGTTCGAGGGGGGACTGCGGTTCGTGCCGGCCCGGACCAGCGACGACCCGCTGCCCCCGCTCGCCGCGATCCACCAGGCACTCGACCTCACCCGTCCCGGCACCGAGCACTACGACCGCGAGGTCGCCCGCCTGGTGCGGATCGTTTCCGCGCCGCGTCGCCCGGCGGGGGCCTGACATGGGCGTCACCCGGCAGTGGCGGCTGCCGCGCTGGACCGAGGTGCGGGAGCTGCACCAGGGCCGGTGCGGACGGATCGTGCTGGCGTGGCCGGCTCCGACCCGGGACCGCCGGGACGGCGTGCCGGTCGTCGGCGACGCCGGCGGGGCGGCGAGCCCGTTCGACAGCGCCGGGTTGGGGCAAGTACGCCCGGCCGTGGTGCGGTACGTGCCCGCGCGGCTTCTGGTGCACCGGGTGCGGGCCACCGCGTTCCGTGGGGACGTCGACCGGCTGGGCGGGCTGCGTTTGCCGGAGGCGGCCGTGCCGTACATGTTCGTACAGGCGCCCGCGTACCGGGTGGCGTACGAACGGTCGGGCGCGGCTGTCGGCGGGGCGCTCGTCAGTGACGCGGTACAGGGAACGACGCTGGTACGTCTGTTGGACTGCCATGGCGCGCTGTCCGGTCCCGCCGCGACGGTCCTGTGGTGCGGCGTCCTGCGGGCGCTGGCCGCCGTACACGCGCGCCGGACCACGCACGGCGATCTGCGGGCCGGGAAGGTGATGGTGGGTGCGGACGGGGGAGTCACGGTGATGGGTCTCGGGCTCGCGTCACTGGCCACGGGCGCCCCCGAGTCGCGCGCGCCGGAGCTCTGGCGCGGTACCGGCTCGCCGACCGCCGCGGCGGACGTGTACGCCGCCGGATGCTTGCTGCATCTTTGCCTGACCGGCCAACAGCCTTTTCCCCCAGGGAGGTTGTTCAGCCTGATGGCATGGCACACCACTGCGGCGATACCGCTTACGGGTGTGCCCGCGCCGCTGCGGGAGCTGTTGGCCGCTGGACTGACGAAGGACCCGGAGCGGCGCCCGGGCGCCGACGCCCTGCTGGCCGAGGTGGAACGTTCGGTGCTTCCCGGCTGGGAGGATCAGGGCAGGTCCGAGTTGGGGACACGCGCCGGGCCCTTGGCGGAGGTGCTGCCGCGGACGCCTCCTCGGACGTCTTCGGCCTCGCTGTGGCCGATCCGCCCTCTCGGAGGCACCGCAGGCCGCCTGCCACCTCCGGTGGTACGGCCTCATACACCGAAGAGTTTGGATTAGTACGACATAAGCAAATTCCGTCCTGTGTGCGGAAATCAAGCCCTACTCTGATGTCCCCGCGGGCCGCCGGTCCGGCGGGAACGGCCCCAACGCGTCCAGGCCCGGGAGGTCCGAGCCGTTGAACGACCTGCCGAACGACGTGTTCCTCTCCTACGCGGCCGACGACGCCGACTGGGCGGAACGGCTGGCCGGCGAACTGGTCAGGCACGGGCTGACGCCCTTCTTCGCGCCGTGGAGCATCGAGCCGGCAGACGTGATCGTCCACCGCTTGGACGGTGCGCTGCTCGGTACCCGCAACGGAATCGCCGTGATCAGCCCGGCCTCCGCGCGTTCACCCCGTGCCATGGACGAGTACGCGGCGCTCGCCACCGCCTCGGCCGAGCGGGGACTGCGTTTCATACCGGTCCTGCTGGGCCGCGTCGCCGTACCGCCGTTCGCCGCGAACCGGGTCTGGCGGGACTTCAGCGAAGTGAGCGACGAGGAGTTCGCCGAGAAGGCGGCCGAACTGGCCGCCGTCATCGCGGGCCGGCCCGGGCAGGCGGGCCCGGCGGGCGCCCGCGACAACCTCACCGCCGCCCAGCGCTCCCCGTCCCGGCCGCTCACCGCACCGGACGTTCCCGCCTTCGTCGTCTGCTACGCGGACGCCGACGCCGAGTACGGCCGGGCGCTGGCCGGTCAGCTGCGCACGGCGCGCCTGCCGGTCTGGTCGGTCGATGATCTGCGCCCGGGTGACGCCCAGTTCTGGGCGATCCGTCGGCAACTGCGCGAGGCGCTGGCCGTCGTGGTGGTGATGACCCCGCGGTCGCAGGACTCCGACGACGTCACCCGGATGATCCTGGAAGGCCAGGTGCACGGGCGGCCCTTCGTCCCTGTGCTGCTGGACGGGGAGGCCAACTACCATCTCGCCACCGTCTGGCACATCGATGCCCGCGACGGTGCCCTGCTCGATGACAGTGCCCTTGATCTATTGCGCCGCCTGCGCGAAGACATCGCCGGCGCCCGGACGCCCCGCCTGCCCGAGCCTGCCCGTCGCGGCCACGTCCCGGCGGCGCGACTGACGTCCTCCGCCGGGCTGGAAGAGCTGCGCGACCACCTCGCCGAGGGCGAGTACGAGCACGCGGACCTGCTGACCACCCGGCTGGTGATGGAGGCGGCCGGCCGGACCACGCAGGGCTGGCTGAGCGCGCGTGACGCCGCAACCGTCCCGCGTGGGCTGCTGGCGGGCATCGACGCCTTGTGGGCCGGACGCACCGACGGGCGGCAGGGTTTCCGGCGTCAACTCTCACTCGCCCCGGTCGGGGGACGGCGTGGTCCGCGCTTTCCCGATCTGAGCGCCGCGCTGGGGTGGCGTGACTCCGCCGAGTCCGCCGTGCCCCGGCTCTACCGTGACTTCGCACAACGAGCAGGACCCGGCAGACGATCCGGGTTCTACCCGACCCTGCGGGACCCGGGTCACGAGAACGACCCGGACTGGTACGACCGTTGGAGTTCCACCGTGCTGGCGCTGCACGCCCGGCTGCGGGAATGGGGATATGGCCCGTGATCTTATTCTTGATTCTCTTCCTCGCCGTTGCCCTGGCAGTGGCCTGGAACGCGCGCGTCATCGTGCCCGCCGACCATGTCGGCATCATCACCCGAAGGTACGTGCCCCAGCATCCGGACCGCGCGTACCAGCATGTCAACCCGCACAACGCCCGCGGTGTGCTGGCCCGTACGCTGTCACCCGGCGTCCACTGGCTGTGGCCGGTGTTCAACTCGGTGGACTGCGTGCCCAGGGTGCATGTGCCGCAGGACATGATCGGCGTGGTGACAGCCCTGGAAGGCCAGAACAGGTCCGGCCGGGGACGGCTGGCGCGGCATGTCGACTGTGACAACTTCCAGGACGGTGTGGGGTTCCTGCTCGGCGGCCCCGACGGAGCCAAGGGTGAACAAGGCATCCAGCTACGGACGTTGAGCGGCGGTCAGGCGTACTACATCAACACCCGCCTCTTCCGGGTGGAGATGCGGCCGCGCACGTATGTGCCGCCGGGCACGATCGGTCTGGTCCAGGCGAGGGAGGGCGGTGTCCGGCCGCCGGACCAGCGATTCGGCCGGCACGTCCCGTGCGAGAGCTTCCAGGACGGGGAGGCCTTTCTCGCCGGTGGCGGCGAGCAAGGCAGGCAACTGGCCATCCTGGGCGGCGGGAACAGCTACGACATCAACCCGGAGTTGTTCGACGTGATCACGGTCGACAACGTGGCGGCTTCCCGCGAGGGCCTCACCGAGGCTCATCTGCGAGAGATCTCGATCAAGGAGGACTACACCGGCGTGGTCATCGCCCTGGACGGCGCCGATCCCGGCCAGGAGGCGGACGGCGCGGTGGCTCCCCTGGTGCCCGGCCACCGCAACTTCCGCCTGCCGTGGGTCTTTCTGGAGAACGGCGGACAGCGGGGCGTCCAGCAGGAGACCCTGGGCAAGGGCCCTTCGTACGCTCTCAACCCGTGGTTCGTCCGTGTGCTGGTGATCCCCACGCGCGTGCTGATCCTCAAGTGGCACAACAAGCAGCAGTCCGAGGCCGACAACTACGACGCGGATCTGGGACAGATCACCGTCAAGGTCCAGGGCCGCTTCGAACTGTCCGTGGACCTCTGGCAGAACCTCCAGATCCCGCCGCGGGTGGCACCCGCGCTGGTCAGCCAGTTCGGCGGCGACAGTACACCCGGCCATGGCGGTCTGGGCGGCTTGGTCGACGATCCGGCACCGATGAAGCGCTTCGTACGGGACGTCCTGGGCGTGGCCGTCACCGGCTACTTCAACGAGATCGCCATGACCTACTCCGTCTTCGAGTTCCTGGACAGCTACGAGGACGTGCGCAAGAACCTCACCGACCGGGTCAAGCACGCGCTGGGCAAGTGGGGCGTGAAGATTCTGGAGACCAACCTCGGCGACTTCGAGCCCGTCGACCCGTCGATGCTCGAGGCGCTCAAGGCGGAACTCATCGAGGAGATGCGGGGCAAGACGCTCGACCAGGCCGTGAAGAACGCCGAGCGTGAGGACATCATCGACAAGTACCTGGCGCGCGCCGAGGCCCGCCGCGTCGGCCTGGAGATCAAGGCCGAGGTGGAAGCGCTCGGCCGGGACAACGTGGCGATGATCCGCATCGTGCGCGAGTTCGCCGGCTTCGACGTCCCGCAGTACATCGGCGGCGGCGGTGACATCTCGGCGTACCTCTCGACCATGCCCCTGCCCGCCGTGCAGGACCTGTTGGCCCGACTCCGGCAACTCCGCCTCGACCAGCAGCTCACCCCGGGATCGAACCGGCAGGAACTGACGTCGGACGATGCCGGGAAAGGGGAGGTGCCCACGGGCACCGAGCAGACCGTGTCCACAGCGGACCTCGTCGGCGCGGCGCATGACGCGGCCGACGGTGAAGCCGAGAGCCTGAACACCGGCGAGGCCTACAGCCCTGAGACACGGCCGCGGACCTGACCGGCACCAACCCACGACACGGACGGGGCGGCACGACAAGGCCGTCTGCCGGGAAGGGGAACCCGCGCGTTCTCCGCGGAGATCGGTGAGCCGTCGTACTGCCTGACTGCGAGGAGCCTCAGGTGCGTCGGCTTGCCGTGGTCTCGGCGGCCACCGTCCGGCCTCCGGGCGGTGGGAAGCCGCCGTACCGCTGTCGCCCGGACCCAGCTGCCTGCTGCGGAGTGCCGCTCGGCAGCCGGCGGGCGTCGCTACGGCGCCCACCGGCCTCGCCCAGGGTCCGGCACAGCGTCACGCAGCGGCGTAGGACGTGGGCCAGCGGCGAGTCGTGGCGGTGCCGGTGGTCCACAGCGTGTTGCCGTTCGGCGCCAGGCGGCGGAGGTGAGGGCCTCGTCCTGGACATTCAGCGAGTAGCGGATGTGGGGTACGTCGGCGGAGGCGTCCCACACGGAGGCTGAGACGGCGGCAGGGACAGCACGTGGCTGCGGTCGGCAGGGGAGAGCACGGAGACTCCGGGGGCAGCTGCGCCTGCTGTGCGAGCGAGACCAGAGCGGAGCCTCGTCGGTCCAGAGGGACAGGGCATCGGTGCCGGCAGGTCACGCCACGCCTCACCACAAGATCAATTATCAGGCGGCGCTTGGCGCTTTCGTCGTGTGCGGCCGGTACTTCAGATCTACGTCTCCATGGTGATGCGGGGACCTCTCAGTACTTGTGAGGGACATCGAGGCTCGTCCCGGCAGGGGACGATCAAGATCATTCGTGACTCTAGCGTGGTTTGCAGCCGTGATCGGAGCGGCGTGTTGATGGCCGCTTCCTGGAGTTCCCCATGCCTACGAGTCCCACCGTGCCGTCATCGCGGCTGCACGTGCTGTGCGTGTCAGCCCTGGCGCTGATCCTTGGCCTTTGGGGGATCGCCCGCGAGAACAGCATGTGGCGTGACGAGGCGGCGACGTGGACGGCGGTCCACCGGACCGTGCCCCAACTCGGGCACCTGCTGGGGCAGATCGACGTCGTTCACGGTCTCTACTACCTGTTCATGCACGGCGTCTTCCAGCTCTTCGGCGACAGTCTTTACACGCTGCGCCTGCCTTCCGTCGCCGCCACCACGTGCACCGCTGCGGTGATCGTCCTCCTGGGCTCACGCCTGGCCGGCCGGTATGCGGGACTGGCGGCGGGCCTGTCTTTCGCGCTCCTGCCCGCCGTTCAGCGGTACGCCCAAGAGGGGCGCCCGTATGCGCTGGTCATGCTCTGTGCGGCCCTGGCCACTTGGCTGCTCGTCGTGTCGATCGACGATCCGGCCCGAGGCCGTTGGACGGCGTACGGCGCCGTCGCGCTGACCGCGGCGCTGCTCAACTGGTTCTCGCTCCTGATGCTGACCGCACATGCGATCACCATCGTCGTGACGAGACCGGCAACCACCGTCGTTCGACGCTGGATGGTCACCGCGTGCACCGTCGTGCTGTGCACTTTGCCCCTCATCATCGCGAGCCAGGCGCAGGCTCAGCAGATCGCCTGGATACCCCCGGTCAAGCCGAGTACCCTCCTCAGCCTTCTCCTGCCCCTGCTCATAGGGGCAGCCTGCGCATGGTGCGCACGATCCGAGACGGCTGCCCGTACTGCTCACGGCGCCCAGCCCACACTCATCGCCGTCGCCCTGCCGCTCCTCGGACTTCCGCCGCTCCTGCTGGTGGCGGTGTCGTTCGCTCAGCCCGTCTACCAGACTCGCTACGTTCTCTTCAGCTACCTGGGACTTGCGTTGCTCATCGGGGGAGCCTGGCAGGGGATGACGAAGCGCTTTCGGGCATCGTCCCAGCGCATCGGCGTATCAGTCCTGGCCATCGCTTTCGTCGGACTGCTTCCCGTTCAGATATCGATGCGCAGCGCGAGCAGCCGTGTTGATGATGTCCTGTTCGCGGCCCACGACGTCGCGGGCGCCCGTCAGCCGGGAGACGCGGTGCTGTTCATACCTGCAGCGCGTCGCGACACCGCTCTAGTCTCGCCGAGCGCGTTCACCGAAACCAGAGACGTTGCCCTGGCCCAAGATCCCTCTGCTTCCGGCACCTTGTACGGGCGGGAGAGGCCACCGCTGGAGATTGCAGATGCCATGCTGGCCGCGGACCGCATCATCGTTGTCAGTGACGACCACGTGTCCGCGCCCACGACTGACCGTGACCGGGCCAAACTGCAAGTCCTCGCCGACCAGTTCGTCCGCTGCACAGAATCAAGAGGCCACGGCCGCAAGGTCACGGTGTACCAACGTCGCTCGTGAGACTCCGTCAGGCGCAGGTCTAGGACGCGCTGGTGATGCCGGCAGCAGACTGCCGGACTTCGACCGTCGAGCCGGAGCGGTTCACCACGCTCGAGCGGGCCGCGATGGTGGCGAGACGGGAGAAGATCACCCCGGTCGGGACCGCCCCTGCTGCTGTGCCGGCGATCCCGAGCTCACTGATCGCTCCCGACCTGCACGTGCTTGAGGAGGGACAGGCCTTTCCATGAGGGGCGTCGGCTTCTGCTGGCCTCGTCGACCGAGCGCAGGGCGTTGCTGATCCGGCCCGACGGACTCGTCGCCTTGGACTTGCTTACCGGGCAGGACCTCGACGCCACCACGCTGGTGCGTGCGCTGGGCACATGGTTCGGCCAACGGGCCTGAGCACCGCTTTAACAGTCGTCTCAGGTTCGCTCGGTACGAAGTACGCATCCAGATGAGCGCTGCAACCCGTATGGAAGCGGCTGGTGATGGCAGTGGACGCAGCGCCCTCGGAAGCGCCTGGTAACGACGAAGGGGCGATCTGAAGTGTCTTGCGGACGGATGCCGCATGGATACCGCACCACACAAACACTTGAGGAGAAATGGACATGAAGTCCAACGGAAACCCTCTGAAGCACTTCACGATGGGACGCCGCGGCTTTCTGGCCGGCACGGCACTTGGCGTTGGTGCGGGCTTCTCCACGCATGCCATTGCCTCCCGTGCGGGAGCGGGCGAGACCTCGGAATATTCGCTGCGCGACCAGGACCTGCCTTTCATTGGCGCGGAAGAGACCTTTTCCACTCATGAGTTGATGGTGCTGAACGACAGACTGTTCCTCGAGGATACTGGTCTTGCCGAGATCGGTCAGCGCCGCATCGGCGCTATGGATGAGGCGGGGCTCAACGTTCAAATCCTCTCCGCACACACGCCAGGTGTGCAGAATGTCCCAGGTTCGAAGGGAATCGATTTTGCGTATCGTCTCAACAAGATGCTCGTCGATGGACCGATGGCCACTTATCCAGGGCGTTTTCAGGCATTTGCAACCTTGCCGCTGCAGAGTCCGGAGGCCTCGGCGGACGAACTGGAACGCACAGTTCGGGAAGATGGCTTCCTGGGGTGTCTGACCAATGGAATCATCGGGAAGAAGTTCCTCGACCATCCCGACTTCGATCCCCTGCTGGCGCGCGCCGAAGCCCTTGATGTGCCGATATACATCCATCCGGGCCTGCCGCCCGACGAGGTTTTCCAGATCTACTACAGCAATATGCGGCCGGAATATCAGAAGGAGTTCCAGGATCAGGTTCTCAGTATCTCTGCGTACGGATGGCACCAGGAAGTCGTTACCCAGTGCCTCCGGATGATCACCGCAGGGGTATTCGACAGATATCCCAAGCTCCAGATCATCATCGGCCATATGGGAGAGGGTCTTCCGTTCTTCTACAAACGCATCGTGGAGAAGATGAGCGAAGTGACCGAGAAGAGCCTGGAAAAGCCGTTCGAGCAGTATTTCCATGATAATTTCTGGTTCACAACCAGTGCATTCCCTCAGACTGAACTGCTCGATCTCCTGCTGAAGTACATAAGTGTGGATCGAGTACTGTTTGCAACCGACTACCCGTTTGCGGACATGAAAACCCAGACCGACTGGTTCCGGGCGGTCGCTTTACCGCGCGAAGCCAAGGAGAAAATCGCGTTCCGAAATGCGGAAAAGCTGTTCGGAATAAAAGTCTGACACCGATCCTCCGCCTCTGTGATCTCGTCGTCTACCCAGGCGAACGCCGCCTCTTCTTCCCGCGTTGTCGCCCACGCCGGGTCGAAGGGAAGTGTGTCCAGCGCCGATCCATGATCCGGGTTGAGCCACACCCGCAGCGGCTTCACGGGCTTGTTCGGCAGCCCCCACTCCGCCAGTTGGCGGCGCTCGGCGGCCTCCCGGCGCCGGGGTCAGCAGACGGTGCGTCTGAGAGCCCTCGAGTCGACGGTGCGGCTTCGCGGCAAACGGGTTCAGCGGTCCGTCCACACCCACGCGGGTTCGTGGGGAGTGGGTCAGGATCCGGCGTCGTATCGGGCGCGTGCTGTCCGCATCTCGGTCTCGTGGGCGGCTGTGCCGGGGTGAAGGGTGCGGCTGATGAGTCCGTCGCGTTCCAGCGATCGCAGCGTGCGCACCAGCATGCGGCGGCTGATGCGCTGGACCGACCGGTCGAGTTCGTTGAACCCGTGGCTGCGCTGCGCCAGGAGCGACAGCAGTACCGGGCTCCACTTGTCGTCGACACGACGCAGCAGCGCCGTTGCCGGACACCGCTGGTGGTCGTCGACGGTTACCAGCACCGTGACGCCGCCGACGGGTTTGACTGCCGGGGTTTCAGGGAGGGGTGACATCAATGTGCCTTCTTACGGGACGACGTCCAGCGCACCGACGCCGCCCGCGTCCTGGCGTTGTCCCGCACTCCGGAGAGGAGTGCCGACTTGGGCGTCGCGAAGGCGGGTGTGGGGAACGTCGTCTTCACCTCTCGCACCCGCGCCGAAGTCCCGGGACGCCCCAGCCCACTTGTCCCCGACTACAGGGCCACGGAACGGTTGCTGGCGGACTCTGGGCCGCCCTTTGCGGTAGTCCGCTTCAACGTCTGGGTCGAAATGCTGACCCTGATCGGCGTGGCCCCCAGGGCCATAGCCACCGGAGTCCTTCCCGGTAACAGCCGGGACGGGCGCATCGGCCATCTCACCCTTGACGACAGCGCTGCCGTGGCCGCCACCGTCCTGGCCGAGGGAGGCAGCCAGGGGGAGATCCTGGAGGTCACCGGGCCCGAGGCAGTGACGGACACAGACATCGCTGCTGCGCTGACCGAGGCCACGGGCCACCGCGTGCGGCTTACCGGTCGGCCGGCCGCACCGGTCGCCGACTACTTCGCGGCGCACCGCGCCGATCTGGTCGGCTGACCCTGACCCTGCGGTGGCGCCTGCACCGCTACGTGGATCTCCACTTCGGTCGCGGCTGTTGCGTGGGTGGACTGAGGGTTCGTGATGACGGCCGTAGCCAACCGCCTGACCCCGCCTGGCGAAGGGGTGGCCACCGGTCCAAGCACCGGTGGCCACCCCCTCGTTCCGACGCCGGACTGCACAGCCACGCGCCTGCCTGAATGGCGCGCAGGTGCAGCTGGGCCTGCGCCTCTGGTTCCGCAGGTGAGATTTGAGAACCAAGCCGCAGCTCATGCGGGCACAGCCGGCTTCATCGGGCCTGCCCTGGCATCACCCCCTGAAGGCTGACGGTGGGTCAGGGCGCCTGGAGCGTGCACGACTTGCACGGATTCTGATGTCCCAGGGCTTGCCGAACACTGAGGTCAACATTTAAATCAAGATGTGAACTAAGTGCCGGCGCAACGTGGTTGCATCGTTCACCACATTGCGCGCCGCACCCCGCACCCCGCATGCAGCACGGCCTTTCACGACGATCCTTCATCCACCCCCAGGGGAACATGGCATGAGACTCAGATCTCTCGGTATCGCGCTCGCCAGTACGGTGGCGCTGATCACCCTTCCTGTCGTCGCACCACCGTCGGCCCTCGCGGCCGACGCCAACCTGTCCCAGGGCAGGACAGCCGCATCGTCCTCGACGGAGAACGCGGCAACTCCCGCCGCCGCCGCGGTCGATGGCGACACGGGCACCCGCTGGTCCTCGGCCGCCACCGACGACCAGTGGTTGCAGGTCGACCTGGGGGCCGCGGCCTCGATCAGTCAGGTGGTCCTGAACTGGGAAGCCGCTTACGCCACGGACTACAAGATCCAGGTCTCGCCGGACGGCGGCTCCTGGAGCGATCTTCGGACCGTCACCGGTGGGGACGGCGGCACCGACACCCTCACGGTCTCGGGCCAGGGCCGCTACGTCCGTATGCAGGGCATCCACAGAGCCACCCCCTGGGGATACTCGCTCTGGGAGTTCCAGGTGTTCGGGACGCCCGGCACCACCCAGCCCGCCGCCTGCTCAACCGCCAACTCGGCGCAGGGCAAGACCGCTTCGGCGTCCTCCACGGAGAACGCCGGCACCCCGGCATCCGCGGCGGTCGACGGTGACGACTCCACCCGCTGGTCCAGCCAGGCCGCCGACCCGCAGTGGCTGCGCGTCGACCTCGGCTCCTCCCAGGACATCTGCGGGATCGACCTCAACTGGGAAGCCGCGTACGGCAAGGACTTCCAGCTCCAGGCTTCCCCCGACGGTCAGAACTGGAGCACCCTCAAGACGGTCACCGGCGCGACGGGGGGCCGCGTCTCCTACGACGTGAGCGGCACGGGGCGCTACGTCCGCGTCCTCGGCACGGCCCGCGCCACCTCTTGGGGCTACTCGCTGTGGGAGTTCGCCGTCCACACCACGTCAGGCGGCACCGGTGGCCCGATTCAGGGCGGCGGTGATCTCGGCCCGAACGTGATCGTCGTGGACCCCTCCACGCCCAACCTGCAGCAGAAGTTCGACCAGGTCTTCACCCAGCAGGAGTCCGCCCAGTTCGGCTCCGGCCGCTACCAGTTCCTCCTCAAGCCGGGCACGTACAACGGCATCAACGCCCAGCTCGGTTTCTACACGTCGATCTCAGGCCTCGGCATGAACCCCGACGACACCCAGATCAACGGCGACATCACCGTCGACGCGGGCTGGTTCAACGGAAACGCGACGCAGAACTTCTGGCGCTCGGCGGAGAACCTCGCCCTCACCCCGTCCAACGGCACCGACCGCTGGGCCGTCGCCCAGGCGGCCCCCTTCCGTCGCATCCACGTCAAGGGCGGCCTCAACCTGGCCCCCAACGGCTACGGCTGGGCTTCTGGCGGCTACATCGCCGACTCCAAGATCGACGGCACCGTGGGACCGTATTCGCAGCAGCAGTGGTACACCCGTGACAGTTCGGTCGGCGGCTGGACCAACGGCGTGTGGAACATGACCTTCACCGGGGTCCAGGGCGCCCCCGCGACCAACTTCGACACCGGCCCGTACACCACGCTGGACACCACTCCGATATCCCGCGAAAAGCCGTTCCTCTACCTCGACGGCACCACCTACAAGGTCTTCGTGCCGGCCAAGCGGACCAACGCACGCGGCGTGTCGTGGCCCGCCAACGCCGGCACCTCGCTCCCGCTGGACCAGTTCTACGTGGTCAAGCCGGGGGCGACGGCGGCCACCGTCAACCAGGCGCTGGCCCAAGGGCTCAACCTGCTGTTCACCCCCGGTGTCTACCACCTCGACCAGACCATCAACGTCACCCGGTCCAACACGGTGGTCCTCGGCCTGGGCCTGGCCACGCTGGTACCTGACGGCGGCATCGACGCCATGCACGTAGCGGACGTCGACGGGGTCCGGCTCGCCGGATTCCTCATCGACGCCGGCGCGACCCGCTCCGACACCCTGCTGCAGATCGGCCCCGCCGGAGCGGCGGCGGATCATTCCGCGAACCCGACCACCATGCAGGACGTGTTCATCCGCATCGGCGGCGCGGGCCCGGGCCTCGCGACCAACTCCGTCGTCATCAACAGCGATGACGTCGTCGTCGACCACACATGGATCTGGCGCGCCGACCACGGGCAGGGTGTCGGCTGGGAGACCAACCGCGCCGACTACGGTCTGGTCGTGAACGGCGACGACGTCCTGACCACCGGCCTGTTCGTCGAGCACTTCAACAAGTACGACGTGCTGTGGAACGGCGAACGCGGGCGCACGATCTTCTTCCAGAACGAGAAGGCCTACGACGCCCCGAACGCCGCCGCCATCACCCACGACGGCATCGTCGGCTACGCCGCCTACAAGGTCGCCGACGCGGTCAACGTCCATGAGGCCTGGGGTCTGGGCAGCTACTGCAACTACACCTCGGACCCCTCCATCGTGCAGCGCCACGGGTTCCAGGTGCCGGTCAAGTCCGGCATCAAGCTGCACAGCATCCAGGTGATCTCCCTTGGTGGTAAGGGTCAGTACGCCCACGTCGTCAACGACACGGGCGCCCCCACCTCCGGCACGGACACCATCCCCTCCAAGATCACACAGTTCCCGTGACAGGCGGCTGGTGAGCCGTACGCCATCGACGAGAACACCGACCCTGAGGTGCTGCGGGCCGCGAGTGCGGCCCGCAGCACCTCAGGGTGTGCGATCACGGGCCGTCCGAAGTGAGTGATGAAGCAGCGATTCCGGCGACCGCCCCAGAGACAGCTGTCAGGCGCCAGCCCGAGCATGAGGCCGAGGAACCGCCTGGAGGGCGATGTCGACGGTGGCGTGGAGGGCTGCACGGGCCGCGCCGGCCGCCGCGTGTACGGCGTTGCCTTCGCTGACGACCATGACATAGCGGGCCAGTGCGTGAGGGTCGGTCCCTGTGGGCAGATCACCTTCCTCGACGGCACGGGCCAGGCGCTGCGCGAGGGCGTGCTCGCCGGCGAGGCGGCTGTCGGCCAGGAATCGGGCGATGCGGCCGCTGTCGCCGCCCTCGGCCAGGGCGCCTTGCACGGACAGGCATCCGGAAGGACGGTCGGGGCGGGTGAGGGCGTCGGCATTGGCGCGGAGGAAGGTTTCGATGACCGCGTAGGCGGTCGGCTCGGCGAGAGCCTCGCGGGCGTAGGCCATGTCGGCCTCGGCGTAGCGGGCGACGGCACGGTGGAAGAGTTCCTCCTTGTTGCCGAACGCCGCGTACATGCTCGTGCGGTTGATACCCATCGCCTCGGTGAGGTCGGCGAGCGAGGCGCCGTCGTAGCCCTGGCGCCAGAAGACCTCCACGGCACGGTCCAGCGCGGCCTCCGCGTCGAAGCCCCGAGGTCTGCCGCGTACCGCCATGACGCCCTCCCGTGTAGGTCTCCAAAATTTTAACCGCTCGGTACGGAATAGCTGCTCCCATGCCGCGGTTCTCCACGGGTGAACGACTTAAGTACCGAGCGGTACAGAAAAGGAGAGCCCCTCATGGGTCAGCTCGACGGCAAGACCGCCCTCGTCACCGGTGCCACCTCCGGCATCGGCCTGGCCGCCGCACGACGGCTCGCGGCAGAAGGCGCGCACGTCTTCCTCACCGGCCGACGGCAGCAGGCACTCGACGAGGCGGTGGCCTCCATCGGCGACCGCGCCACGGGAGTACGAGCCGATGTCGCCAACCTCGACGACCTCGACCGCCTCTTCCTCCGCATCCGGGAGCACGGCAGCCTCGACATCGTCTTCGCCAATGCCGGCGGCGGACAGTTCGCGGCGCTGCCCGACATCACCTGGGACCACTACGCCGACACCTTCAACACCAACGTCGCAGGCACCCTGTTCACCGTGCAAAAGGCGCTCCCGCTGCTCAGCCCGGGCGCGTCGATCATCCTGACCAGCTCCAACATCGACACCAAGGGCGCCGCCTCCTTCAGCGTCTACGCCGCGACCAAGGCCGCGCTGCGCTCGTTGACCCGCAGTTGGGCGGCGGAACTCGTCACCCGCGGTATCCGCGTCAACAGCATCGCGCCCGGCCCGATCGAGACACCCGGCCTGAGCGGTCTCGCGGGCGGTCCCGAGGCTGCTGAACAGCTGCTCCAGGGCCTGGCTGCCGGAGTCCCCATGCAGCGCCTCGGCCGCCCCGAGGAGATCGCCGAGACGGTCCTCTTCCTCGCCGGCGAGGCCAGCAGCTACATGACCGGTGCCGAGATATACGTCGACGGCGGCGCAAGCCAGATCTGACCATCACCATCACAGCCGACCATCCCTCATCCGCCGCCTGACACCAGTGCACCGGGACGGCCCGCCGAACTCTGCCGGCCGTCCCGGTCGCCCGGTACACCCTTGGAGGAATCATGCGCAACGTGGCCGACCTGCTCGCCGCCAACCTGCACGACGTATTCGGCAACCGTGACGCCGCAAGCCGGCGCGCGGCCATCGACCGCCTCTACACCCCGGACGTGGTCTTCACCGACCCCGAGGGCGCCACGACCGGGCGCGACGCCCTCGCGGACAAGGCTGCCGAGCTCCTCGCCAACGCTCCTGCCGACTTCGACTTCACCGAGGACGGCCGGCGCTACGCCGGGCCCGACACCGGGGCACTCGCATGGGCATTCGGCCCGCCCGGCGCACCCGCGGTCCGCGGGATCGACGTCATCACCGTGCGCGACGGAAGGATCGCCGCCATCATGACGATGTTCACCGCCTAGCGGATTGCGGATCGGGACACCGACGTCCGGGTACCCGTCGTCGGGCCGGGCGGTTACACGGAAAGATCGGGATCGGCCCCCCGGTCGGCGCCTTGGTAGCGGGCGAACTCCCATGGGTCGTGGGCGCAGAAGGTCTCGACCCGGTCGCCGTGGTCGCGGAGCAGTTCACGCAGTCGGGCCTGGGTGCCCAGGCGCAGATCGCGGTGGACCTCGGCGCCCGTCTGGACGAGGTCCAGCAGAGGGTGCGGCTCCTTCGCGTCCTCGAGTTCGCGGTGGTAGTAGTAGGCGTCGCCGCAATGAAGGAGCCATCGGTCGCCGGTGTGCACGGCGACCGCGGTATGGCCTGCGGTGTGACCGCCCAGGGGGACCAGCTTGAACTGCGGTGGCAGTCCTTTCGGTTGTACGGCGGTGAAGCCGAACCATTCATCACCAGGCCCGGGTTCGTAGGTGACCCAGCGGGGTCCGTGTGCCCAGTGAGCCGGGCGGTAGCGGAAACTGGGCGACTCCGCGTGCGCCGCGTCGAGTTCGGCGGCGAGCACATGGACCTGAGCGTCAGGGAAGTCGGGGAGGCCGCCGCAGTGGTCGACATCCAGGTGGGTCACGAGGATGTGGCGGACGTCGGACGGCGCGTACCCGAGCCGGGCGACCTGCCGTACGGCCGTCTCCTCCTCGGCGAGCGTGGGCTGCGCCATCTCGACCCACTCGGCGCCGAGCGTGCCGATCGGGTCGCGGACGTCGGCCAGGCCGAGCCCGGTCTCGACCAAAACCAGACCGTCGGTGTCGGTCTCGATCAGCAGACAGTGGTTGACGGCGGGTGCGGGCTGCGGGCCGTTGTAAGTGGCCTCGATGGTGCGGACCGATCCGCAGTTCAAGTGATGGATCCTCATGGCGACTAGGCTGCGACTTGAACCGCGGTTCAAGTCAAGGAGGCTTTGATGGACGCGTCGCTGCTGGACATCGCCGAGGTCGCACAGCGGAGCCAACTCGCGCCGTCGGCGCTGCGCTTCTACGAGAAGAAGGGCCTGATCGCTCCCGCCGGCCGCAACGGGCTGCGCCGCACCTATCACCCGGACGTCCTCGAACGCCTGGCGCTCATCACCTGCGCACGCAGCGCCGGATTCACCGTCGCCGAACTCGGCCGCTTCCTCCAGGCACGGCCGTCCGACACGGACCTGCGGACAGGGATGACCGCCAAGGCCGACGCCCTCGACGAGCAGATCGGCCGGCTCACCCGGCTCCGCGACAGCTTGCGGCACGCGGCCGTCTGCGCGCACGAACCGCTCGTCGACTGCCCCGACTTCAAGCGAGCCGTGGGCAATGTGGCCTCGGCGAGCACCGCCGCGCCAACAGCGGGTCAGGCGGAGCGTGCGGGTTCCTCTCGATGAGTCCGCATACTGGCTCCCGCTGGGCGGTCCGGCCCGTTCAGGGTGGGGTACTTGGCCTGTCACGTGTCCCATGGCGCGTCGGCCCAGGATCAACGGTTCACGAATTCACGCGACTGCAATGAGGCGGCGGCGCGAGGGCACGGGGGAGCACCGACCCTGTCCCTGACCGTCAGGCCGGCAGGACGAACGGGGGGTGGGCGCCGTTGAGGAAGTAGTCCCCGGCGTCGCGGAACTGGTGGGCGACGGGCCGGTGCAAGGTGTGGGCCCGGGCGTTGCGCCAGAAGCGGTCGAGGCCCAGCCGTGTGGAGGCGGAGCGGGAGCCGACGACGTCGAGGGCGCGGTGGGTGGTTTCCTGCGCGGCCCTGGAAGCGGCGGCTTCGGCCATCGTCACGTGGACCGAGATCTCGGCGTACTCGTCGTAGGTGAGGTCTTCGGCGCGGGCCAGTCCGGTGTTGACCGCTGCCAATGCCTGTTCGGTGAGGGCCGCGGCGGAGCGGGTGAGGATCGTGAGTTCCCCGTAGGTGGACAGTACGTGCGGATCCTGGGGGGAGCCGTCCGGCCAGGAGGAGCGCCAGGACGACTGGCCCGCCCTGCTGAACTCGCGCGCTTCGGCGAGTGCGCCTTCGGCGAGGCCGAGAAGGAGGTGGACGGAGAGGAGACGCCCGATCGGCGAGGCCAGAGAGGCCGACGGTGACAGCACGTCGTCGTCGGCGGCCAGCGAGCCGAGCACGTCGCGGGCGGCGACGGGCACGGCGTCGAATTCCACGTCGCCTCCCGCCGCGAGTCGCTGACCGAAGGCTTCCGCGGTGTCGATCCGCACCCCGTGATGCGTGGGATCGACCACGACGGCGACCGGTTCGCGGTTGCCGGCCCGCTCGGCCCGCACCATGAGGCGGTCGGCGATCAGAACTCCGGTGGCGTAGCTCTGCCGGCCCTCGAGTACATAGCCCCTTCCTTTCCTGCTCAGGATCAGCGGGACATCCTGCGCGGCGAGACCTCCTCCCCAACACCACTGCTCCGTCGCTGACAGCCGTTCCAGACTGGCGGCGAGGTCGGGGTCGGTGAAGGACCGGGGACTCCATGACAGGAAGTAGTGGGAGCCCAGCAGTTGGGCGATGGCGGCGTCGGTGGCCGCGATCACCCGGACGACTGCGTACGCGGTGGCCCAGTCCGCGCCGCCTCCGCCGAGTTCGGCCGGTATGAGCAGGGTCAGCAGTCCGGATTCACGGAGTCTGGACACCTCCTCGAAGGGGGGCTTGCCCGCGTGCTCCCTGGCCGGGGCGTCTGTGGCGAGGTCGTCGGCCATCTCATGGGCCACGTGCAACCAGTGGGCGGGGCCGGGCCCTGTCCGGTGGGATGCCGTGGCGGGCTGGGACGGCTTGGTGGCAACGCCCATGTCGGTGGTCTCCTCGAGGTCGTTGGTGTGGCGCGGTGTCTCCACGCACCGGGAGGACCGGACATCTTTCTTTCCCTAGTAATCCGATAGGAATTATAGGGAAAGTGCAAGGACGGTAGAGCCTGCGAAACCGGTCCGTCGGAGTCGGGACGTCGCCCTACTCGACGTCTCCGGCTCCAGCGCCCCGTCCTCCATCAGGCATGCCGGCCGTGCCGAGGCGGCGTCGATGCGCTCGCTGTCGGCAGGTCGCTCCGCAGTACCGGGCCGGGCGGCCGGTGGGCCGGAGCTCGAACCAGGCGCCGCATTCCTCGCACTGTGACGCTGTGTGCAGCGCGCCGGGAGTGTCACGAAAGCCCCACCCTTGCGTGACGGACGAGGGTGCCCGCAGGCTCTCCAGGGCGAGCCGCACCATGCGGGTGCCGCGGTTCGGGTCGCGGTGGGCGGCCCGCATCGTCGCGCACCCGACGGTGAGGGCTGAGACGTCGTCCGTGGTCACGTCGGTGCGGATGCCGCCGGCGTGCTGGGCTGCGCGGAGCAGTTGCTCAAGTGCCTGGCGGTACCGTCGCGCCGACGCGGCCAGGCTCGGCCGTGGCCAGTTCGTGTGCGTGGTCAGGGCGTCGCAGGCGTGCTTGCGGCCGTCGGACGTGTCGACGACGTCCAGAAGGAAGCCGAAGAATGCCGAGGTGGGGTCCGTTCGGGCCGCCCACTGGCGAGCGGTGTCCACCAGGTCGTCGACCTGCTGGGCGAGTACGGCCTCCAGCAGGATCTCCTTGCTGGGGAAGTGCCGGTACACGGTGCCGGCGCCGACGCCCGCCTGCTGTGCGATCGCACCGAGTGAGACGTCCAGGCCGTGCTCGTCGAACGCCTGCGAGGCGGCGGCGAGCACCTTGCGGCGGTTACGGCGGGCATCGGCCCGGCCGGCGTCCTGGGGAGCTGCCGTCATGTCACGCAATCCCTTGTCCGTACCACTCAACCGGGTGGAGCATTCCACATCGCCCCCGGGGCCCACTACACCACACCACACCGCACCCACCGACCATCCCGGGGTGGAGGACGACATGACCACAGACCGCTTGGTCGTTGTGACCGGTGCGACCGGCCGGCAGGGCGGCGCCACCGCACACCGGCTCCTGGCGGCCGGCAGGCCGGTGCGGGCGCTCGTGCGGGACACGACCGCCCCCGCCGCCAAGGCACTTGAGAGCGCGGGAGCGCAACTCGTGCGCGGCGACTTCGACGACCCGTCGAGTCTGCCCGCGGCGCTGGAGGGAGCAGCGGCACTGTTCGCCGTACCGCCCGTGGCGTACGGGCCGACCGGCCTGGACACGGAGCAGGAGTTCGCCCGTGGCCGGGCGCTGACCGATGCCGCGGCCGTGGTGGGAGTGGAGCACGTCGTGTTCACGGGGGTCGCGTCCACACCGGGCCGTCCGGGCGGCTCCGAGGGGAAGAAGCGCATCGAGGACTATCTGCGGGAGCGGATCCGATCGGTGACCGTGCTGCGCCCGGTGCGGTTCATGTCGAACTATCTCGGTTCGACGGCCATCGACATCGACGGGATCACCGACGGCGTGCACCGGCACATCTTCCCGCCGGACGAGCCTGCCCAGATCATCGCGGTGGAGGACATCGCCGAGTTCGCGGCCCTGGCCTTCGACCAGCCCGACCGGTACGCGGGACGGAGTCTGGAGCTGGCCGGGGACGCACCTACCCCGGCCGAGGCGGTCGCCGCGATCAGCGAGGCCACCGGTGCCGCGATCCGCTATGAGCAGATCACCCACGCCGAGGCGACCGCACTCAACCCCGAGATCGCCCGGGCGCGGGAACGCTGGGCGGCCGGATCACGCTGGAACGCCGACATCGAGGCACTGCGCGTCATCCATCCCGGACTGCGCACGCTCGCGGACTGGCTCGCCGAATCCGGCGCCGCCGTGCTGCGGAAGCGACTCCTCGAAACCGGGTCTCCAAGCCTGTGAAGTCGCGCACGGGGAACGTGAGTTGTCAGCGTGAGCCGGTTCCGTGGACGCCGTGCTGGTCGATCAGGCCGAGTTCCTCGTCCGTCAGTGGCGGGAACTCCAGTGCCTTGAGGTTGTGGTCCAGTTGCCACGTGGAGCTCGCGCCGATGAGCGCGCTGGTCACCTGAGGCTGTCGCAGGACCCACTGCAGCGCCAGCTGCGCCAGCGACTGGCCCCGCTGCCGGGCGATCTCGTTGAGTGCCGTGACCCGCTCGCGGTAGGTGGCGTCGATGACGTCGGGCGACAGGAAGGCGCTGTCGCGCGCGCGGGCGTCCGGGGGGATCGTGCCGTCGAGATACTTGTCGGTGAGCAGTCCCTGGGCGAGTGGACTGTAGACCACGAGGCCGAACCCGTCCCGGTCGGCGAGATCGAGCAGACCGTTGAGCTCCGGGGTGCGGTCGAAGATCGAGTAGCGCGGCTGGTGGACCACGAGCGGGACTCCTGCCCTGCGAAGCAACTCCGCTGCCTCGTGGGCCCGTTCAGGGGTGTAGTTGGAGATGCCCGCGTAGAGCGCCTTTCCTGACCGGACCGCCGTCACCAGGGCTCCGACGGTCTCCTCCAGCGGGGTGGAGAGGTCGGGGCTGTGGCTGTAGAAGATGTCGACGTGGTCGGTGCCGAGATCGCGCAGGCTGTGGTCCAGCGAGGCCAGCAGTGACTTGCGGGAACCGCCCTTGAGGTAGGGACTCGGGCCGAGCGGGTTGCCGGCCTTCGTCGACAGGACGAGCTCGTCCCGGTACGGAGCGAGGTCCCTGCGCAGCACGGTGCCGAAGAACTTCTCGGCGGCGCGCGCAGGTGGACCGTACCGGTTGGCGTTGTCGAAGTGGGTGATGCCGAGGTCGAACGCGTGCAGGACGATGTCGCGCTGGGTCGCGTAGGGGCGGTCGGTGCCGAACTTCTGCCAGAGGCCGAACGAGAAGACGGGGAGGCGCAGACCCGAGGCGCCGGCCCTGCGGTAGTCGCCGAGCTTCTCGTAGCGGTCGTCGGCCGCTCGGTGGGAAGGGGCGCCGAAACTCATGCGTGGAGGGTCCGTTCAGGCGGGAACTGGGGACAGGAGAAATACAACCAGGCGGGAAGCGGCAGTTGGCGGGCGGCACCACACCGGCGGTGCCGCTGCGGATCGGGCACATTGACATTCCGATCGATCACTCGGAGACTCGATCGCATGCCTGAGGTCCTGCTGCTCACCAGCGAGCGATGCGTCGACCTCGTACGCGTGTCCAGCGCCCAGTGTTGATCCTCCTGGTGCCTTTCGCCGTTCCACTGCCGCGTGCTGTCGCGTCCGCTTTGACCTGAGAGGACGTACGTCCGGTCGTCCCGGGCGTCCGACACCGATCCGCGCACAGTGCCCCGAGGCGCCCTCCGACGGCCACCACCCCGCACACAGCGATCGGAAGCTTGATGAGCCCGGAATTCCTCTGGTACATCCCCAACACCGTTGAGCCGGGGCACCGCGGTGACGACACGACGACCGGCTGGGGCTCCGTCGAGTACTCCACCGACCTCGCCCGCACGGCGGAGGACCACGGCTGGGGCGGCGCACTCCTGGGAACCGGGTGGGGGCGACCGGACACCTTCACCGTTGCCACCGCGCTGGCCGCCCGGACCACCACCTTCAAGCCCCTGATCGCGATCCGCCCCGGCTACTGGCAGCCGGCTCACTTCGCCAGCGCGGCGGCCACCCTCGACCAGCTCAGCCGCGGCCGGGTCCTGGTCAACATCGTCAGCGGCCTCGACAACCTCGCCGCGTACGGGGACACCCGCAGCGATCCCGCGCAACGCTACGACCGTACAAGGGAGTTCCTCCATCTCGTACGACGGCTGTGGACCGAGGAGGACGTGACGTTCGACGGCGAGCATTTCCAGGTCGCCGATTCCACGGTCGCCCCACGTCCGTACGCGATCGGTACGAGAGCGCATCCCACGCTCTACTTCGGCGGTGCGTCCGAGGCCGCCGAGCGGGTGTCGGCGGCGGAGGCGGACGTTCAGCTCTTCTGGGGCGAACCGCTCGACGGACTCGCCGAACGGATTGACCGGCTCAAGGAGTTGAGCGAGCAGGTGGGCCGCAGGCACCGGCCGCTGGAGTTCGGGCTGCGCATCACCACGGTGGTCCGGGACACCACCGAGGAGGCCTGGCGCGCGGCCGAGGAGCGGGTCGCGAGGATGGCGGCGGAGGGCGGGAAGGAACTGACCTGGGCGGGGGACCGCAGGACCGCCGTGGGACAGCGGCGGCTCTTCGACCTCGCCGCTCGGGGCGAGGTGCTCGACACCTGCCTGTACACCACGCCCGGGAAGTTCGGCGGCGGGGGAGCGGGAACCACCTGGCTGGTCGGCTCCGCCGCCGACGTCGCCACGGCCCTGGAGAACTACCGCAAGCTCGGCATCACCCACTTCGTCCTCTCCGACACCCCCTACAAGCAGGAGATCAGCCGTGTCGGCGACCAGTTGCTGCCCCTGCTGCGCTGACCGTCACGCGATGGTCAGCTCCGGATGATGCTTGCTCACCACAGCCGGATGGGCGCGGACCCAGCCCTTGAGCTCGTTCCAGCCGAACTCCGCGAACAGCGGGTTGTCCGGGTCCTGCGTCACGCCGGTCGCGTGCGACGCGCCGGGGAAGGGGAGCGGGGCGATCCGGGCGTCCAGCCGGGGGTTGTAGAAGAACGGTGCGGAGAAGCGCTCGCGTGATCCGGGAGGGGAGACCACGCGGTGGTTCGTCGCCTTGAGGTAGCCGTTCGTCGCGACCTCCAGCAGCTCGCCCAGGTTCACCACGAACGCGCCCGGCAGGTACGGCACGTCGATGAAGCCCTGTCCGTCCGGTGTCTCCACCTGGAGTCCGGGCACCTCGTCCGTCAGCAGCAGGGTCAGGAAGCCGTAGTCCTTGTGCACGCCGACGCCCTGGTCGTCGCCCTGCGGGGCCCGCCCGGGGTAGCGGACCAGTTTGAGGTGGTTGCGCGGGTGGCCCGAGAAGGCGTCGTCGTAGAAGTCCTCGGGGCCGCCGATGGCCGCGAGCAGTTCGTGCAGCAGCCGGTGGGCGACCGCGCTGAGCCGGGCCATCCACTCCAGCGAGACCTCCCGCAGCACGGGCAGGGCCGCGGGCCACTGGTTCGGCCCCTCCAGCCACCAGTACGGCGGCTCGCCCGCGGCCGGTACGCGAGCGGGCAGCTCGTTGCTGATGTCGAGTTGGTCGCGCCAGTCCCGCCGGCCCTGGGTGTGCTCGTTGCCGATGCGCGTGTAGCCGCGGAAGTGGGGCGAGTTGAGGTTGTCGAGGGCGAGCCGGTCGGCCTCGGGCAGGGCGAAGAAGGCGCGGGCGGTACTGAGCAGCCGGTTCTGTTCGGCGGCGGTGACGCCGTGACCGACCAGCTGGAAGAAGCCGACGTCGCGGGCGGCTCGGTGGAGCACGTCATGGTCGGGGGAGGAGAGGTCGATCACCGGGAGGGAGGTGGGGTGGGGCATGGGTGGCGTTCCTTGCGGGCGATGCGGGTTCGGAGGAGGGGGTTCGGGGATGCGGGTGCTCGGGCGTGTGGGCGTGCGCTCGGCCTTGGGATGCCGCTCAGCGGTCTGTCGGCGCAGCCCCGACGCGTTCGGCCAGCTCCTTGATCTCCGCCGGGCCGACCCGGCAGCAACCGCCGACGAGTGCCGCGCCGGTGCGGAGCCAGGCGGGCGCGAGGTCCGCGATCTCGTCCTGCGCGCCCAGCCAGCTGCGGGATTCGGGGTCCCAGATGCCGCCCCCGTTCGGGTAGACGACGCCGGGCAGTCCGGAGACGAGGACCAGCGCGGCGGTCGCGTCGGCGGCGGGGGCGCAGTTCACCCCTGTGGCGACGACGGCATCGCTGCTGCGGGCCAGCGCGAAGGCCTCGCTGAGCGGCTGGCCTGCGCTGGTGGTCGTCCCGCGGATGCTGTACGAGAGCCAGGCCGGGATGCCCAGCCCGTCCAGGGCGATCAGCACGGCCTCGGCCTCCCGCAGGTCGGGAATGGTCTCGACGGCGAAGACATCGGGAGCGGCCTCGGCCAGCGCCTCCAGCCGGGGGCGGTGGAAACGGGTCAGCTCGGCCACGGTGAGGCCGTAGTCGCCCCGGTATTCCGAGCCGTCGGCCAGCATCGCGCCGTACGGGCCCACGGACGCCGCGACCCAGCGCGCCGCGCCACTCTGGGCCTGGGCGGCGTCGGCGGCCTCGCGGGCCAGGGACACGCTGCGTCGCAGCAGTGCCGTGGTCTCGGCGCGGGAGATGCCCAGCCGGGCGAAACCGTCGTAGGTGGCCTGGTAGCCGGCCGTGATGGCGACCTGTGCGCCTGCCGCGTAGTAGGCGCGGTGTACGGCCGCGATCGCGTCGGGGTCGTCGCGCAGCAGACGGGCGGACCAGAGGGTGCCGCTCAAGTCGTGGCCCTGGGCCTCCAGTTCGTTGGACATGCCGCCGTCGAGGACGAGGGGGCCGGCGGCCAGGGCGTCGCGGAAGGTCGTCACAGCACTCTCGTCACGAAGTCGCGGGTACGGGGGTGTTCGGGGGCGGTCAGGACGCGGGAGGGCGGTCCGGATTCCAGGATCTGTCCGTCGTCGAAGAAGACGATCTCGTCGGCGACCTCGCGGGCGAAGCCCAGTTCGTGGGTGACGACGAGCATCGTCATGCCGTCGGCGGCGAGGCCGCGCATGACGTCCAGCACCTCGCCGACGAGTTCCGGGTCGAGGGCGGAGGTCGGCTCGTCGAACAGCATGAGCTTCGGCCGCATCGCCAACGCGCGGGCGATGGCGACCCGTTGCTGCTGGCCGCCGGAGAGCTGGGCGGGGTAGGCGTCGCGCCGGTCGGCCAGACCGACCCGGTCCAGGAGCGCCAGCGCCTCCTTGGTGGCCTCGGCGCGGGGACGGCCCGCGCCGACCGGTCCCTCGGTGACGTTGGCGAGGGCCGTCAGGTGCGGGAAGAGGTGGAAGCGCTGGAAGACCATGCCGATGTCACGGCGCTGCCGGGCCAGGTCACGGCGGCGCAGTTCGCGCAGCCCGTCCCGGTACGGCTCGTACCCGATCGGTTCGCCGTCCACCAGGATCCGGCCGCCGTCGGGTACCTCCAGACGGTTCACGCACCGCAGGAAGGTGGACTTCCCCGACCCGGAGGGCCCGATCACACACGTGACCGACCCGCGCGGTACGGAGAGGTCGATGCCGCGCAGTACTTCACGCCCGGCGAAGGACTTACGGACATTGGTGGCCTCGATCATCATCGACTGCCGCCCTTCGCGAAGTGCCGTTCCAGGTAGTGCTGGCCGATGTTCAGCACGGTCGTGACGGCCAGGTACCAGATGCTGGCGACGATCAGCAGCGGGATCGTCTGGTAGGTGCGGGCGTACACGATCTGCACGGAGTACAGCAGCTCCGCGTAGGCCAGCACGCTCACCAGGGAGGTCGTCTTGAGCATGGAGATGGTCTCGTTGCCGACCGGCGGGATGATCACCCGCATCGCCTGCGGCAGGACGATCCGGCGCAGCGTCCTGGCCCGGGACAGGCCCAGCGCGTCCGCCGCCTCCAACTGTCCGGGGTCGACGGAGACGATCCCGGCCCGGATGATCTCGGCGAGATAGGCGGCCTCGTTGAGGCCGAGACCGAGCAGGGCCGCGGCGAAGGTCGTGATGACGGAGTTCGCAGGGACGTCACCGATCGCCGGCAGGAAGGGCAGATGCAGCGACAGCGTCGGGTACAGCGCGGAGATGAAGCCCCAGAACAGCAGCTGGACGAGGAGTGGGGTGCCCCGGAACAGCCAGATGTAGGCCCAACTGACGCTCCGGGCAACGGGGTTGTCCGACAGCCGCATGAGCGCCAGCGCGATGCCGAGCACGAGTCCGATCGCCATGGCGGCGGCGGTGAGCTCCAGGGTGGTCAGCAGGCCCGTCATCACGGTCCGGCTGAACAGCCAGGCGCCGACCGTGTCCCAGCCGAAGCGCCGGTTGGTGATCAGCGACTGAAGCAGGCTAGCGGCCAGGAGCACGACGACGAGGGTCAGCACCCACTGGCCCGGCCTGCGACGGCGGTAGACCGGCAATTCCCCGCTCATGAGGCCGCGTTGATCTCGAACTTGTCCAGGGCGCCGGACTGAAGGCCCCACTTGGCGAGGACCTGCTCGTAACCGCCGCTCGCCTTGAGGTCCTCCAGAGCCGACTTGAGCAGCCCGGTCAGCTCACTGTTCTTCGGTACGGCGATGCCGAAGGGCGCGTTGCCGTAGGAGTCGCCGGCCACCTCCAGCTTGCCGCCGGACTGCTTGGCGGCATATGCGGCGACGGGGGAGTCGGCGAGGGCGGCGTCGGCGCGGCCGCTGGTGACGGCGAGGTTCACGCCGGTGCCGTCCGGGAAGGTGCTGACCTTGATCGGCGTCTTGCAGGTCTTGGCGCGGGCCGGCAGGTCCACGAGCGCCTGCGTGGACCCCTTCGCCACGGCGACGGTACGACCGCACAGCGAGTCACCGCCGGGCTTGAGCGCCTTGGGGTTCCCGGCCGGGACCAGCAGGGACGTGCCCGCGTCGAAGTAGGTGACGAAGTCGACGACCTTCTCCCGCTCGGCGGTGTCCGTGAAGGACGAGACGCCGAGCTGGTACTTGCCCGACTGGAGGCCCGGCAGGATCGAGTCGAAGGGCACGTTGACGATGGTGACCTTGACGCCGAGGACGGTGCCGAGGGCCTTGTCGAGGTCGGCCTCGGCGCCGACGACCGTCTTGTTGTCGGTGGCGAAGAAATCCATCGGCGGGTAGCTGACATCGCTGGCGATCTTGATCCCGCTCGCCTTCAGCGCGGCCGGGACCTTGGCGGCGAGCGCGGCGTTCTTCGCGATCGGGGCAGCGGCAGAAGCGCCGGACGACGGGCTGGAAGAGGCGTCGGCCGACTGGGAGGGATCGGCGCAGCCCGCCAGAAGCAGCGTCGCGGAACCGAGGAGAACTAGCGGGCGCAGAGCGGACAAGGCGAACTCCTGATGAGCATGAAGTGCGAGGGATGGCTGGAGACTATCCCCGGATGCGTAATAGGCAAGTCCAGTTGCTCATGATGCACGGATCGTGCAATGAAGCTGCAATGTTCCCGCAATGAAGGGGCGCGGTGGCGCTGCGGCCTGGCGCTATGCTCGGCCCCCGATGACCACCGACAGCAGCCTGAAACGCGGCCTGGCCGTGCTCCGACTCTTCGCCCAGCACCCGTCGCAGGACCCGCGCGGCCACACCGCCGCCGAGGTCGCCGCGCTGCTGGGCCGCGAACGAAGCCAGGTCTCCCGCATCCTGCGCAGCCTCGAGACGGCCCGGTTCCTGCGCCGTGATCCCGCTTCGCTGCGCTACTCCGTCGCCTGGGAGCTGTACGCGCGGGCCCAGCAGATCACCGAGGCCCGCCTGCGCCGGGACGGCCGCACCGCGCTGGAGGGCGTCGCCGCCGACACGGGGGAGTGCGCCTACCTGGGAGTCCTGCGGGGCGCCAGCTCGGTGACGATCCTCGAGTCGATGCCGCCGGCGCTGTCCTCGTTCGTCTCCTGGGTGGGCCGCGCCTACCCCGCCTACTGCAGCGACGCCGGGCAGGCCCTGCTGTTCGACGCGGACGACACCGAGGTCGCCGCCGTCTTCGCCCGTACCGCCTTCGTCCGGCACGGCCCCAACACCCCGGCCGGCTTGGACGACTTCCTGGCCCGACTGGACGCGGCCCGCAAGCGGGGCTACTCGATCGTCGATCAGGAGGCCGAACCCGGCCTGTACTCGCTCGCCGCTCCGGTCAGGGACTTCCGCGGGGAGATCGTCGCCGCCGTGCAGGTCGTAGGCCCCCGCCGCCGTCTCGAGCCGGCGACGGCGACCTGCGCGGAATCGGTGGTCCGCTGGAGCGACTGGCTGACCGCGGCACTGCGCTCAACGGACCATGAGACGCGCCGGGACTGAACAGCCGTGGTCCAGTCGAGGTTCAGCCGAGGAGCGAGGCCAGTCGCGCCGCCGCGTCACCGATCGCGGCGACGATCTCGTCCCGGTCGTCCCTGGCCGCCGCGTGCGGCACGACAGCGCTGACCGCCGCCACGACGTCTCCACGCGAGTCCCGTACGGGCGCGGCCACCTCCAGCACGTCCTCGTCGTACTCGCTCTCGCACACCGCGATCCCGCGCCCGGCGTCCGCGGCGACCCGCGCCAGCAGATCGTCCACGGTGCGCGGCGCGTAGGGGCCGCCCGCCCCGATGAAGTCCTCACCGCCCAGGAGTTGTGCCACCTCCGCCCGCGAGTGGTCGAAGAGCAGCGCCCGCCCCGCCCCGGTGCACCACACCGGCGTCAGCCGCCCCGCCCGCGCCCAGGAGAACTCGGCCCACGCCGCCAGCTCGGCCCGCACCGAGAGCACCATCGCCTCACAGAGCACGTCGACGTACGCACACGCTCCGAACCGGACCACCAACTCCCGCAGCAGCGCCCGGCTCTCCACGCCCCACGGCCCGGCCTCCGCGGCGACGGCCAGCAGATCCGCCCCGGCACGGAACTCGTTCCCGTCCCGGGCGAGCGTCCCGGTGCCGACCAGATCCCGCAGCAACCGCGACGCCTGCCCCTTGTCCAGCCCGCTCTCCTCAGCCAGCCGGACCACCCCGGGTCCCCCTCGGCTGTCGAGCTCCCCCCGGACCACTCGCTCCACCAGCCCGAGCCCCCTGGGCAGTGCACCCGTCGCCACGTCCATGCGCCGGATGCTACCTGCGCACGTCGGCAGGCGGCCTTGCGGTCCCGTACTCCAGCGGCACATGATGATGCCGTTGATCAAAGTGATCCGCGCTCTGCCGGGCCCTTGAGCCCCGTCCGATGGGAGTCATGGTGAGGGCAACGCACGTCGGACCGGTCGCGGCTGTGCCGCCGGTCTGGACGAAGCGCCGCCATGTCGACCTCTGCCGGACCCACGCCGCGCTCTGTCGCTGACCGCACCTCCCGGCCTGCTGCCGGCAGCCCCCTCGTGATGCCCGACCGGGCTTGATTACGCGTGCCCGGCGGGTCACCCCCGGGCTGCCAGAAGCAGCCGCCGTTCCTGGATGCCATCGACCACGATCAGAACGGATGAACAGTTGAGCGCAAAGCAGCCCAGAACACTCAAGACGGTGACCGGAGCCGGTGGCACGTCGGAGACGTACGACCTGGCGATCGACCCGACCCGATCCACCCTGGACACCGCAGTGCGGGTGGCGAAGCTCGCCGAAGCGGCCCGGTTCGACGCGCTGTTCACCGCCGACCTGCTCAGGTTCGACGCCCAGGGCGCCATCGGTTCGCAGGAGCCGCTGGTCTTCGTCTCGGCGCTGAGCCAGGTGACCTCGCGGATCGGCCTGATCGCGACGGTGTCGAGTACCTTCCACCACCCGTTCAACCTGGCCCGGCTCTTCGGCACCCTCGACCACGTCAGCAACGGGCGGGCCGCCTGGAACCTGGTGACCTCCTCGATCGGTGAGGAGAACTTCGGTGCCGGCGAACTGCCCAGCCCGGAGGAGCGCTACGCGCGCGCCGCGGAGACACTGGAAGTCGTCAACGCGCTGTGGGACAGCTGGGAACCCGGCGCGCTGACGGCCGACGCGGACGGAAGGGCGGTACTGCACCGCGACCGGGTGCACCCGATCCACCACTCCGGCCGGTTCTTCACCGTCACCGGTCCGCTGAACATCCCGCCACTGCCGCAGCGGCGCCCGGTGCAGATACAGGCCGGGCAGTCCGAGGCGGGGATCGCGCTGGGCGCCCGCTACGCGGAGATCGTGTTCACATCGCTGCCCACTCTCGACCACGCCCTGGACTTCACCCGCAAGATCCGCGACCAGGCCCAAAGCCTGGGACGGGCCGACGGACTGCCCCTGATCTTCAGCTCGTTCCACGCCACGTACGGAGCCACCGAGGAGGAGGCCAAGCGACTCGTACGCGAGAAGCGGGAGTCGATCGACTTCGAACGCGGCCGAGCCCAGCTGGCCGACATGCTCGGCGGCGGAGTCGAGTTGTCGGAACTCCCGCTCGACGCGCCGCTGCCGGAGAGCCTGCTGCCCGAGGTGGCGTCGGTGAACCGCCGCCGCGGCCGGGTCGACATCTTCACCGGCTACGCGCGGCAGGGCTACACGCTGCGGGAACTGATCATCGCGGCACAGGACACCGGACACTGGGCCGCAGCGGGGACCCCCGAGCAACTCGCCGACGCCGTCGAGGAACGCTTCCGCGCAGGCGTCCTGGACGTGATCTCGCTGGGCGGTCTCGCGGACCCGCGCCAGCACGACTTCGTCGTCAACGGCCTCCTGCACGAGCTGCGCAAACGAAAGATCGTCGCCGCCGACTACACCGGCACCACACTCCGCGAGAACCTCGGACTCGAACTACCGGCCCGCGCCACGGCACCCGTCCGTGTCTGACCGAGCGGCGCCGGCCTCAAGGCCACGAGGCTGAACGGCGAGCCGCTCCCTTACGACCACGGCCACCCGGTGCGACTGCACGAACCCGCGGTCGCACACGTCACGGGCTCATCGCGGCCGGAAAGGGGCGGTGCAGCCCCCGTCAGTCGATCCCGGACCGTTCCACGCCCGCCGGTAGCCCAGCCCGTCGACCTGCGCCGCGTCCTCCAACTCCGCGGGGAAGCCCAGGAAGTACTGCCGGAAGACGAAGCAGGCGAAGGCCGGGAACAGCGTCGGGACGATCAGCCCCCGATACGTCGAGATCCAGCCCAGCGACGACACGAACACGAAGCTCGGGAGGAAGGTGACGGCGATCAGCGCGGAGTTGAGCAGGGAGCGGGCGAAGGGAACGGAGGTGTCGTCGAAGAGTTCCCGCATGTGGCCCCAGCGCAACTCCGAGGGAAGAAGGTCCATTCGGGAGCCGTGATGTCCTGCTCGCTCGCAAGCCCGTTGCGTACGAGCAGATAGAAGGGAAGGGAGTGTTGCGGGAGTCTGTCCGGATCGAGCGGTGCCCGGGCGACTCCGGGGTCACTCGGGGAGGCTTTCGTGGTCGGGGCCGTGCCGACGGGCGAGCATGGTCCACGACCAGAGCCAGAACACTGGTTGCGCGCTCGCCCTGAGCGGAGGCGCCGACACGGGCAGGCGTGTCCGTGCCGGCACCTTCACTCAGCTGCTCTTCCAGCCTGTGCGTCGCCGGACCGTCAGCTCATGCCGTCCTCGGCGGGGCCCTCGGGGGCGAGCAGCACTGCCGCGCTGGTGCGGTGCGCGACCGCGTCGCTCACCCGCGGGTTGAACAACGCCTCGACGGAGCCCCGATGATGCGGGGTCAGGATGATCAGATCCGCGCCGAACGCCTCGGCGGACTCGGTGATGGACTCGGCGACCTGGGTGGTCAGTCCGCGCGCGAGGCTGCCCTCCGCGCGGACGCCCTTCTCGGCAAGGATCGCCAGCGCCTCGTCCACGACGGCCTTGCCCTCGGCGTCGTCCTCGAGGGGGACGACCGTGGCGAGGGAAGCGGCGGAGGCGAGGACGTGCAGAACCCGCACCTCGGCGTTGGTCAGCTTCGCCAGGTCTCCTGCCAGGCGGATCGCGGAGAGCCGGGCGGGGTCGGGATCGACGGCGACGAGGATGCGCTGGAACACGGACATGGTTCATTCCCCTTCCGTGGACACGGAGGATGCTCCGGCTGGTCGGGGCCGCCGGTGGACGGCATGACGCTTCGGCGCGTCCGGCGCCGAAGGAGTTCTTCCGGTCTCCACCTCGTGATCTTCTCACCGGCGGAGGCAGGCCCGGACGGCGGGTCCATGTAATGGCCATCAACTTGGCCCGGCGTCGGCTCAGGGCACCGGATCGGGGTGGGGATCGGGGGCGCGAGCGCGTGGAGCGGGCGCGCACTCGTGCTCACGAGGCAGAGGGGGAGGCCCGTCGCCGAGAGGACGCCCTCGGCGAGGCCGAACGAGCGCACCAGGCCGCCGTTGCCCGTGCCGGGGAGGCGGAGGCGCACCTGGCTGAGCTGGAGGAACAGCTGAGCCGAGCCCGAGCGGAACTGCGCGAGGCCACCGAGGAGGTCGGCCGGGCGGACACCGCGGTGAAGGACGCCGCCCCGGCCGCCCGCAGTGCCCGCCGCCGTGCGGACCGTGCGGCCCGGGACCTGGCCGCGCTCGCCGACGACGCCGACGAGGCATAGCCGGTCCCTGCGGGACGCCGTCGGACGCGACGATGCCGGTGATGTGGCCGGATCCGCCGGGCCGACTGATGGACAGAGAGCGAGCGGCGGGCTCGTCCAGTTGGCGTGATCAGGCTGTTTCGGGGCATTCGGGAGCTACGGCAGGTCACAACAGGAGGTAGATCATGATCGCGCTCGGCATCATTCTTCTGATCGTCGGTTTCCTCACCGGCATATCGATCCTGTGGACCCTCGGCATCATTCTTGCCGTCGTCGGCGCCGCCTTCTGGATCATGGGGTCCATGGGGCACGCGGTCGCCGGTCGACGTCACTATTGGTGACCGTTCCGTTCACTGCTCGGCGCCCTCGTACTGAGGGGGCGTCGCCTGCGAGGCCGGGCCCTGCGGAGGCAAGGGTCCTTGAGACAGCGAAGGATCCTTGCCCCGCAGGGCGAGAGCGGCCGTAGGTCTCAGAACGCGCAACGCACCCCCAGTCACGGCACCCCGAGGTTGACCTGGTGCAGGTCCTCGTCGTGGGTCAGCATGATGACTTCCGCCGCGGCCCGCTGCGCGATGGGGGCGAGGTTGAGGTGACCGTCGTACCCGGTGTCCGCGAAGTCGGCCGCGGCGGCGATGTGGTCTACAACCGCCGAGATCAGATGCGGTCGCCCCGGAAGAAATCCAGGGTTGCATCTTCCTTGCCGGAGAAGTGCCGGCTGAAGGCGCGGCGGGTGACGTCGGCTCGCTCCGTGATCGCCGCGACCGTGGTGGCGGCCGCCAGCTGTGTTCCAGGAGCCGCTCCATCGCGGCCGAGCCAGGGCGCTCAAGCCGGGGTGACAGGCTCCGCTGCCTTCATGTCCCCCCACTGCACGCCTTCATGTCTCATTGGGACATCAGTGGCAGTGCGGCATACGTCCCAAGGGGACGGAATGTAGGCAACAGCGGCTGTTCTCGCGCTCCGCCGGCCCTGGGGTTGATCGGCTTTGCCGTCGGTGATCGGCTGGGGTGACGGACGCGGATCGGCTCACCTGGCCGGCCCGCCGCGCCGCTCTACGTGGCTGACGGCGGCCCGTGGATCTTTACCCCTGGGGCTCGATGAGCCGCTGTCGGGCCGCCACTAGGGTGGGCGTATGTCTGTGAACATCCATCTCTACCTCGACATCGAGAACCTTGCCTCCGCCGAGGAAGCCGACACGGTGGGGGTGGCAGTGGAAGAACTCTTCAGGGAGCACGGGATCGAGTCGTGGATGTGGGTGAGTGTTTTCCATGACCCGCCCAAGGTTCTGACGAGCAGTGAGCACGGGCCGCTCATCATCACCGGGTTCGGGAGATGGTCCGAGCAGTTCGAGTCCGATGTCGCCAAGGCGATCGGCGCTGTCGCGCCGAAGGCCCGCATCGACCTGAAGTGGGACTACCCGGACGAGGCGTGACAGGGCGTGGGCGTCCACCGGTGCGCGGAGTGCTGAACCGGCCGGGGGCGGGGCACGGAAGACGCCCCGCCTCAACGGCGGGGCGGCGAGGAGCAGTTGGCCGGAAGTGAACCCGGGAGTGTGTGCCGATCGGTCTGGACCATTGACCCGGACCCGTCATAGCGGCACCCTGAAGCCCGTCGACGGACGTGTGGCTGAACGACCGTCACATACCTGAACTGACTAGGTAGGTGACTCTCCCGCGTCCCCGTGCACCGCCACCCCCCCGGCTCACGACGAGGTGAACGCTCATGAGCACCACGCGAAGGAAGCTCCTCGGCTACGCGCTCGGCGGCGCGGCCGCCACCACGGTCGGCCTCCCCGCCGCTCCCGCACACGCCGCCTCCTGGCAGCTGAAGTGGTCCCCCTCGGCGAGCGGCGACGGACTCGGCGCCTTCGAGACCGTCGAGGACGACCGCGCCGGCTCTCACCCCTCCGGCGCCCCGCACATCTACACCACGGGCAACAACTGGCGCTTCACCATGCACACCGTCGACCGCGACACCTCCACCGACCGGCAGCGCCACGAGGTCACCGGCCTTCGCCTCGGCAGCGGCAGCAACTACCTCCGGTGGACCGAAGGCCAGTCGTGGCGCCTCACGTACTCGATGTACATCCCGAGCTCCCTGAAGGCGACCACGAGCTTCACCCACATCATGCAGATGAAACAGCCCGGCACCGGCTCCTCGCCCATCGTCGTGCAGTCGTTGCGCCGCGTGAACGGCGTTCAGACCATCGAACTCAAGCAATTCACCGACGACATCCTCATCGGCCGCACCGAACTGGAACCCCTCCAGGACCGCTGGATCGACGTGGACTTCCAGATCAAGATCGGCAACGGCTCGGCGGGCTCGCTGCGCTGGATCCTCAAGAACGGCTCGACCACCGTCCTCGACCAGTCCCGCACCGGCATCGACACCTTCCTCGCCGACCGCGTGCGCCCCAAGTGGGGCATCTACCGCTCCCTGGGCGACACTTCGGGCTCCCTGCAGAACTGCTATCTGCAGCTCACCAATCTGCGCGGCTATCAACTCGTCTGACGGGCGGCGCAATTCGGTGGTGAGGCGGCTGCTGGCCATCCGCGCTGCCGTCGAGTCGGATGGACCAAGTCCTCAGCGCAGCCGGTCTGTGACGAGAGGGCCGGTCAGTGCGTCATCCGCGCGGTCGGCCCCGTCCGGCGCGGCGGCCGGTCACCGTCCGGTGGCCAGCCAGACGGTCACAGCCGCGGTGGCGAGGAGCCCGATGTTGAGGGTGATGCGGCGGTCTTCGCCGGTCAGGTGCACGGCGATCGCGCCGATCTGCAGCAGCACGAAGCCGACGGCCGCGGCCGCCGCCAGTGAGGGGGCGATGCCGGTCAGCGGCGGCAGGATCAGTCCGACGGCGCCGAGTGTCTCCACCGCCCCCAACATCCTCACGACGGGCAACGGTATGCGGTCGACCCAGGCCATCATCGGCCGGAGCTGATCGCGGTTGCGGAGCGCCTTCAGCGCCCCTGAGTAGAGGTAGAAGAGGGCGAGAAGCCCCGCGACGATCCAATAGGCGATGTTCATGGTTCCCGTTCACGGGCCACCGGGTATCGGCAGCCTCATCGATGCGGTCGATCGGCGTCTTCGTCGGAAGCGCCCTGGAGAAGGTCCGGTTGCGGGCGGTGTCAGGTGGTCGTGCCCACGAGTGGACCGCCGGGGCCCCGCCGGTGTCCAAGACCCGTTCCGTGGCGCCGATGCCCGATGGGTATCGTTGCAGCGTGGAGCTACGAACCCTGCGCTATTTCGTGGCGGTTGCCGAGGAGCTGCACTTCAGCCGGGCCGCGACCCGGCTGCACATGAGTCAGCCGCCACTGAGCCGGGCGATCAAACGGCTGGAGACCGAGGTAGGGGCACCGCTGTTCGTCCGCTCGCCGGTCGGCGTCACCCTCACCGCTGTGGGCTTGGTGCTGCTCGACGAGGCGCGGGCCCTGCTCGACCATGCCGACCGCGTCCGCGCACGGGTGAGTGCGGCGGCCGGCACCACGACCCTCACCATCGGCATCCTGGGCGACGGCACCGATCCGGCCGTGACCAGGCTGGCTGCCGCCTACCGTCGACGCCACCCCGGCATCGACATCCGCATCCGCGACACCGATCTGACCGACCCAACGTGCGGGCTGCACGCCGGACTGGTCGACATCGCCCTGACGCGGGCACCGTTCGACGAGACCGCCCTGACGGTACGTACGCTGCGCGCTGATCCGGTCGGCGTGGTCCTGCGCGCCGACGACCCGCTGGCCTGCCGCGACCGCCTCCGCCTGGCCGACCTGAGCGACCGCCGTTGGTTCCAGTTCCCGCAGGGCACCGACCCCGTCTGGCAGTCGTACTGGAACGGCGGCAGCCCGCGTGAGGGCCCCGTCGTACGCGCTGTCCAGGAATGCCTGCAGGCTGTGCTGTGGAATGGCACGGTCGGCCTGGCCCCGCTCGGCCACGACCTGCCCGCGGAGTTCGCCGTCATACCGCTGACCGACATGACACCGAGCCGCGTCGTGGCCGTCTGGAACGAAGGTGACACCAACCCGTTGATACGCTCCTTCGTCGACGTCGCGACCGCCGCGTTCCGCCACTGACCAGGGGCACACCGCAATGGCCACGCAGCCGAGACCGGGACGCGGACGCTTCGCGGTAGAACGAAGCATGATTGACCCTGGCGCCAGTAAATTCGGCGTCTTTCACGTGGGCACCGCTAAATGATGCGTTGGAGCTCTGAGCGGACCCTCTGGAGGGCAGCCCTCTGGGGTCCGGCTGTCCATGGCCTCAGGGTGCTTCCGCCCAGCTGTGTCTGCTCGTCGCGTACCTGCCGCGTGTGGCCAGATGCGCTGCCGACATACGCGATGGCCTGCCGACCTCGACGGCGTGCCCCGGGGGGTGTCGTCGTTCACGAGCCCGGCTCGCGTACGTCGGCGCGCCCCGGCCGTGTCGGCGGACGCACAGGAAGTGGACCGTGCCCGGGCGGAGTTGGCGTCATTCGTTGCTCCTGCGTTCGGAACGGTTGAACGCGGAACCTGTCGGCGACAGCGTGCCGTGGCCCTGAGATGCGGAACCTCTCGTCCAGGCGCACCATGTGAATTGGGGGCCGACGCGTTGCGGAGGTGTCGCCATGCCCATGCTGCTCATCAAGGGTTTCTACGAGGTCAAGGGCTCCCAACCGGACGGGGACACGGTGCATTTCACGGCCGACGACCCCGCGCAGTGGAGCCTGGTCGGCGGCGGACTGGGCCGCGGAGTCGAACACACCGCGGCGGGCCGCGCCTCTCTGCGGCTGGACGCGATCGACGCCCTGGAGACGCACTACGGACCCAACCGCGTTCACCAGCCGCTGCAGTTCGCCCACGCCGCACGGGACGAGCTGCTCAACTGGCTCGGCTTCACCGACGTCCAGCACGCCGACGAGACCGTCACGGCCACCACACCGGAGCAGGTGCCCGGGTTCATCCTCACCCGCGGCTCCGATGTCCACGGCCGTTGCATCGCCCTGGCCGGGCGCGGAGCACCGCCCGGGGCCAGCGGCCTGGAGATCGACGTCGACGCCGCCGTGCTGCGGACGACGCTCAACCACCACATGCTGACGACGGGTCTGGTGTACCCGACGTTCTACCGCAGCCTGTTCACCAGCCTGCGGGCGGAGCTGACCACCGCGGCCAAGGAGGCCCGGGAGGCCGGACGCGGCCTGTGGCCCGGCGATGTCACCACGACCGGGGCGAAGATCACCGGCCTGGCCTCGCTGACCGACGAGGCCGTACTGCTCCCCAAGCTGTTCCGACGGCTGGTGGACTACCTCAATCTGGACATGCCGCTGACGTGTTTCCCGGCCTTCCTGGCAGGAGTCGGGGACCGCTTCTCCATCCTGTCCACCGGCGAACGGTGCGTGGGCCTGCACCGTGTCGTGGAGACCTCGAACGGTCAGACCGTGCGCATGACCCATCCCCCCGAGGACCTGCTCTTCGAGGACGCCTGAGACAAGCCGCCCGCGGCGAAGCCGACCGGGAAGGACAGGGGCCATGTCGTGGGGACTGCGCGAAGCGGTCGGTCTGACCGACGAGGGCACCCAGTGCCCCAACCACGCCTCCGACCAGCAGCAGGTCGCCGAACTCCTCGATGCGGTAGGACTGCCGGCCGGCGGAACGCCACTGGACTCGCTCCCGCCGATCGAGGACGGCCATGCGTCGGACGAACTGTGCGAGGCCGTCCGGGAGTTCCAGACCGTTCAGGACGGCCTTGTCGCGGACGCGCGTGTGGACGTGGGCGCGGGCACCTGGACGCGCCTGATGGAACTGGTCGATCCGGGCAGCGCCCCCGCCGGAGTCGGGACACCACTGCTGCTCGCCGTCTCCAACTACGAGGTCTACGAGCTGCCGGAGAACGCCGCCGCCCCATGGCCGTCCTTGAGCTACACCCTCCGGGGCAAGGTCGCGGAATGGGACGGCCCCGGTCTCCACATGGAGCTCTGGGTGAACGGGCCGGTCAAGGTCGCCTGGAGCCATGAGGCGTACAACCTGGGCTGTGAGGTGTCCCCGGACTTCAAGGCCCTGGACACGGCTGTGGCGTCCGGCAGCGCCCGAGCCATCGGGGGAGTGGCCCTGGACCAGCTCTGCTCCCGGTTGCGCGCGGAATCGAGGGAGGCGATCGGTTCCCTGTTCGCGGCCGTCAGCATCGGCACGGGCCTCGACGGCACACCCCGGATCGGCGGCACCATCGGCGACGAGACGGCCTTCCTGCGCGTCGAGTTCGAACCGGTGGAACGCACGGTGATCTACACCGGCAGCGTGCCCCTCTTCAAGTCGCACCCCGTCACACAGGGCGAGGCCCAGGTCTCGGGCGACCTCCAGGTGCAGTTGAGGATCACGACCGGTGCGGAGGACTACGCCGCGAGCGTGGCGACCGCCTTGGCCGTCCTCGCGATCGGGGCGGTCTTCCTGGCGCCCACGGCGGCCTGGGTGGGCGGTGCGATCGTCACCGGAGTCGGCGAGGGTGTGGCGGAAGTCCTCGTCCGCGTCCCGTTGCGGATCCCGGCATTCCAGTAGGACCGTGGGCGTGGGCCCCCTCACCACTGGGGCTTCGCGACGTTGCCGTAGGACCAGGACGAGCCCTTCGACATCTCGAAGTGCAGGTGCGGCCCTGTGGAGTTGCCGGTGGTGCCCACCTTGCCCAGCTGCTGTCCGGCGGTGACCCGCTGGCCCGCCTTGACCTGACGCTGTGAGAGATGGCAGTACGTGTAGACGTGACCGTTGTCCGCCGAAAGGCCGATCCACTGGCCGTAGGCTCCGCCCTGCCCGTTGGACCAGGCGATGGTGCCGCCGCGCACGGCGACCACGGGCACACCGGAGCGGGCGGCGAAGTCCTGCCCGGTGTGCCGGCCGACCCCGTCGGGCTTCCAGGCGTAGTCGCCGCGCTCGAAGAACTGGAAGGTGACCTTGTGCCCGGGCACGGGCGAGGCCACATGCCGCTTGCCGGCGGGCCGCGGTGAGGGGGACGCGCCCCCGCGTTGGACGGTGAAGTGGGCGAAGTGGCCGAGGGTGGTGAGGGAGGTGAGGCCGGGTTTGCCGTCGGCGTCGCTTCCTTTGAAGCCCTGGGCGAGTTGTTCGGCGCGGTAGGCGGCTCGGGTCTGTTCGCCGAAGAAGCCGGTGGCCCCGCCGGGGATCTTGTGGCCTCGTTTGATGAGGGCCTTCTGCACGGTGCGTACGTCCTCGTTCCGCTTGCCGAACTGGACGTTGGACAGAGCGACCATGAGGGTCTCCTAGTACCCGTGGGGTGCCCGGTGCGGATCGGCCTGTTGGACGCGGGCGGCGAAGTTCGAGCCGGACTGGTTCACGTGGTAGCGGTGGCGTACGTAGTTGATCGTCGCGCACATGCAGGCGACCACGTCATAGGGCGTGTCGGCGGTGCCCGCCTGGTGGTACGTGGCGAACGTGGACGGAATGCACTGGGTCGCGCCCCGGGAGCAGTTGAGCGGATGGCCGTCGGCGGCCGTGCGGCCGTGCGCGTTGACGTCCGTCGTGTTCACCCGGAACTTCGGGTGGTTGCAGGCGGACTCACGCCGGGCGATGGTGGTGAGCGCGGGGACACCGAACTGCGGGTCCATGCCGGTCAGTTGACAGGCCTTGCGCGCATAGCGCTGCATCGCCGGCTCCCCCGACTCGTCGCCCGGATCGCGGAAGGTGACCCGGGTCAGGGGGAGCGCCCCGGCTCCGTTCGACGGCGTGCCGCCGCGTACGACGGTGAAGTGGGCGAAGTGGCCGAGGGTGGTGAGGGAGGTGAGGCCGGGTTTGCCGTCGGCGTCGCTTCCTTTGAAGCCCTGGGCGAGTTGTTCGGCGCGGTAGGCGGCTCGGGTCTGTTCGCCGAAGAGGCCGGTGGCCCCGCCGGGGATCTTGTGGCCTCGTTTGATGAGGGCCTTCTGCACGGTGCGTACGTCCTCGTTCCGCTTGCCGAACTGGACGTTGGACAGAGCGACCATGACGGCTCCGCTCCCGGTCTCCCGTTCCTGATGTGATCGGTTGGTCCGAAGGTACGGAGGAGGCGTCAGCACGGCGTCATCGGGGCGTCATCGGGGAGGCGCGGAGGCGTTCCGGTCGAGTTGCCGGGGGTGCGGCAGAGGATGAAAATGGTTGCGGAACACCGTGCGTGAGGCGGTCAACGTGGTGTCTGGTCCTCCCCGGCTGCGACTGCTCGGCCAGTTCCGTCTGGAACTGGGCTCCGAGAGCGTCGAACTGTGCCGCAACGCCCAACGGCTGCTGGCCTTCATGGGCTTGCGCGGGCCGGTCTCCCGCTCCGTCCTCGCCGGCACCCTGTGGCCCGAGGTCACCGAGGGGCACGCCAGGGGCAGCCTGCGCACCGCCCTGTGGAAGCTGCCGCGGGACGAGTCGTCCCTGGTCGAGTGCCACGGCGACACCCTGCTGGTCACTCCCGCGCTGCGGGTGGACGTCCACACGCTCACCCGGACCGCGCTGGGCGTCGTACAGGGCGACGGCACCGCGCTTCACGCGCTGCCCCTACTGGGACTGCTGACCGGCGAGGACCTGCTGCCGGGCTGGGACGAGGACTGGGTGCTGCTGGAGCGCGAGCGGCTGCGGCAGCTGCGGCTGCACGCCCTCGACGCGCTTGCCGAGGCGCTGACACGGCAGGGCAGACCGGCCCTGGCAGTGGAAGTGGCGTGGGCCGCCGTACGGGCCGAACCGCTGCGCGAGAGCGCCCACCGGGCCTTGGTGTCGGCGCATCTCGCGGAGGGCAACGTCGGCGAGGCCGTCCGGCACTACGAGGCGTTCTGCCGCCTGCTGGACGAGGAGCTCGGCGTCGGGCCCTCGCCCCGGTTCGCGCGGCTCTTTCCCGGACGTGGCGGAGACAGAGCGAGAAAGGCCGCACCATGCACCAGAGCGTTCGCGACTACTGGATCTCCTTCAACGACCCTCTCGAAGGGCGTGTCCACTTCATGTACCTCGATGTGAAGGGCTATGTGAGCACCGGGATCGGCAACAAGATCGACGAGACCGCGCGGGACAACTCCGCACCGACCCCCCAGGAGCGCGCCCTCTCCCTGGCCGCCGCCGGACTGCTGCGCTGGCTGGTCAACGACGCGGACACCGAGGCGACGCCCGAGGAGGTCGCCGCCGAATGGGACACGGTCAAGTCGCGACTGGACCTCGCGCCCTTCGGACATGGCAACTTCCGGCCGCCGCTGACACGCCTGCACGTGGAGGACGACGAGATCGACCGCCATGTGTTCGCCAAGCTCGACGAGATGGAGACGGTGCTCACCGGCCGCGAGGGCTTCGGGGAGTTCGCCTCATGGCCGGCCAACGCCCAGCTGGCCACGCTCAGCATGTGCTGGGGGATGGGTCCGAAGTTCCGCTTCCCCAAGTTCCAGGGGCATGTGGCGGCCCGGGAGTGGGTGGGCGCCGCGGACGAGTGCCACTTCACACCGGACGTCGGAACCATCGGGATCCGCAACAAGCTCGACCGGGCCCACTTCCTGCTGGCGTCGCAGGCGGAGTCTCAGGGGGTGCCCGTCGAGCAGCTCGTGCTGGACGTCTCCGACGTGTTCGGCGTACAAGGCGCACTGCTCGCCCTGGGCATCAAGCCGCTGACGCAGGACGGAGTGGACGGCCCCCTCACCCAGGGCAAGGTCAAGGAGTTCCAGGCGGCCAACGGCCTGGCCGAGAACGGGGCGTTCGACGACCCGGACACGGTGTCCGCCCTCGCGTCCCAGCTCGCCGGGCTCGGATTCACCGTGTTCGGAGCCTGACCCGCGACCCCGTGCGCGCCGATCCGGTGCGCCGCTCAGCACACGGTGTTGGGGTTGAGGAGGTCCCGCAGGAACGACTCGGGGCTGGGCACGAGGTCCGCGAGGATCCCGAGGTCCATGTCCGGTACCAGCGGAACGGGAATGGCGAGAGGGCCGAACACCACCGGGGCGAGGAGCTGCCAGTTCTCCATGTGCTGGAGGCTGCGCAGCAGTTCCCGCAGCACCTCCCGCCAGTCCACGGCGGGAACCTGCGGCGGAACGGGGAAGTTCACCAGGTGACCGATCTTGCCGCCCCCGGTCGGCATCCGGCCGAGGCCGACCAGCGGGTCCTCGTGCAGCGACGGGTCCTCGTTGAGGTGCTCGCCCCAGATCTGGGTGCGCAGATCACGGACGGACACGCCGAAGCGGTGGGGTGCGCCGCCGACGGTTCCGTCGGCCAGGTCCATGTCGAAGACGCCGAGATGCAGCTCGGAATCCGTCGTGTGCGACCGGAAGTTGAGGTTGGCGCTGCCCGCGGCGGCGTACTGGTCGTCGACGATCATCAGCTTCGCGTGGACGTAGACCTGCGAGGCCGTTGCCGCCTGCTCCAGATGGAAGCAGTGGACGTTCGCGGGCGCCGCGGAGGCGATGCGCTGGAGAGCCTCGGCGCGCAGCGTCTTGTGGACGTCCCCCAGGCCCGGCGCGTCGAAGTCGCGCGCGGTGACCAGGATGAGCTGGACACCCCGGGCGGTGGCGTCCCGCAGGTCGTCGACGAGCGGCGAGGGCCACAGGTACTGGTCCTCGATGTAGATGTAGTGCTGCGCCCGGCGTATCGCCTTGCGATAGGCGGCCGTGACGGTGAACTCGCCGCCCGGCAGGAAGGAGTAGACCCCCTTGCAGGTGAGGGTGCGCAGCACCTGGACGGCCTGGGTGCCCGCGGTCGGCGACGGCCCGGGCTCCTCCGAGGAGGGGATCGGCACCGGCGTGGCGTCGATGCGGCTGGGCGTGGTGGGGTCGTTCCAGCGCTGGACCAGGGCCTGCCAGATCTGCGCGGTGGCGGGCCCGAACACCCCGCACTGCACGTCGTGCCAGCCGGGCAGGCTCGCTTTGACCCCGAGGAAGTCGGGCTCGCGCTGCCGGACGGGCGGATCGATGTGGGCGGCGTTGTCCCAGCGGTCGAGGCAGACGTCGATCCCGCCGACGAACGCGCACGGCCCCTCGGCGGCCCCCTGCACCACCGCGCACTTCTGGTGGTGCGAGCCGAAGTGCCCCACCCGGGCGTCGAGGACCGCCTGGGCGCCCGCGCCGACCAGGGCGGTACGGAAGTCGAAGTTGTCCTTGGACGGCAGGGTGGGCACCCTTGGCCTGCGCACCGGCAGGGTGGAGAACTGCGAGCCGTACAGCAGGGCGCGCACCACGACGCCGTCGGTGTGGAGTTTGAGGAGCCGGTCCAGGATGCCCGGTGAACCCGTGACCACAGGGCGCAGCATCTGCTCGGGCGAGAATCGCCAGCCCGCGAACAGCACCCGGTCACCGGCGGTCAGCGCGTCCAGCCGGGCGGCCAGGGTGTCGTAGTACGCCTCGCCGTCGACGAAGAAGAGCACCAGGTTGTCCAGGGTGAAGGCGGGCGAGCGGAAGGGGCCCATCTCTGCCTCGGTCAGCAGCCAGTCCTCGGGTACGACGCTCTCCACGGGCGGGACGGGCGGGTTTTCGACGGCCGCGCGTATCTCGTCCAGCTTCTGCACCGTCAACGGGCCGACGTCGTCGATCACCTCGGCCTCGGGCACGCCGAGCACCTCGACCTTGAACCGGGCCACCGCACCGGCGGTCTCGTCGCCGTAGTCGCCGTCGGCCCCGAACCGGGGCAGACAGTCCGGGTCCCGGTCGAGCAGGGCGATCTGCACCTTCTGCACGGCCGGATCGTTGCGGTGCCGGGTCCGCGAGATGCGGTCCTGGTCCTGCGCGATCGCTTCCAGCAGCGGGTCGCCGGCAAAGAGCGCGGACGTCAGCATCCCGGTTCTCCTTCACCAAGGCGGGGCCCGCCTTCGCGGGGTCCGGCAATCGGCGGCTGTGGCCGCAGCGGCCACAGCGGTGTCACGTCGTGCGGTGCAGGTCGTCGTTCGTGGCGGCCGGTCCCTTCGGCGCGGACGGCGCGGACGGCAGCGGCGGCAGGCCCGAGGCGAGGCCCGGCAGCAGGACGGGCTCGAGGCGGATCCGGTCGGGACGGGCGAGATACCGCTCCAGTTCGGGCGGCCGGTAATCGCTGTTCTGGTCGTAACGCTCCTTGGCGGGCACCGCCAGGAACTCGTTGCCGTCGGGTTCGCCCTTGTCGTTCGCCGCTCCCGCGATCGGCCGGTGCAGCGGTTTGGCCAGCTTGTACATCCCGGTCCGCGAGGAGTGCAGTGACCCCAGCGCGTCGGGCCGTACCCGGAAGTCGATGCTCTCCTCGGGTTTCATCACCTTCGGCCCGGCCTCGCTGAGCGCGTCGGGGTCGAACTCCAGCCCGTGGCGGCGGGCCTGATCGACCATCCACAGCAGGGGGATGTCGGACAGTCCCGTTTCCTTGTAGCCGCCGCCGACATCGCAGTGCACCCCGGAGAACCAGACCTGCTGGAGCTCCTGCCCCTGCTCGGCGGCGCCGGGCTGCTGGTGCCACAGGGTCGGCCGGAACGCCGAGCGCTGTTCGTCGATGGCGAGCGCGTGGAAGGCGGCCCGGACCCAGCCGCTCAGTTCGGTGTTGTGGAAGGCCCAGCGGCGGTTGAACCGCTTGGCGGCCGGCTGGAGCCAGGCCGCGTCCGGAACCGGGATACCGAGGGAACCCACCGTGTCCCACACCCCGATGAAGCGGATCTCCGTCTCGCGCGCGTACGAGCGGCGGAACAGCGTGGCCGCCGCGCCGTTGGGCTGCTCGATCCGGTCGCGGTACAGCCCCCACGCCTCCGGGATGCGGTCGGTGTGGTCCCGGCGCACGATCCCGCAGTTGCGGGTCAGCCCCGCCAGACTGCGAGCGGTGAACGCGCCCCGGCTGAAACCGAAGAGGAACAGTTCGTCGCCCGGCTCGTACGTCTCGACGAGGAAGCGGTAGGCGTCGACGATGTTTTGCGACAGACCCGCGCCGAACGCGCCGCCCCGCAGCCGTTCCCGCCGACGGGTTCCGACGCCGCTGTGGTAGTAGACGCGCTGTTCCTTGCCCGCGGCGGTTCCCGAACGCACGGACAGGGCGACCTTGGCCACGTTCGTCTTGCTGGGCTGGTCGGCGAAGTTCCAGGTGCCGTCGCAGCAGACGATCAGACGTTTCGCCATGACCATCCCTCCTCGCGAGAGCGCGAAGCGGCATATCACACCACCTCCATGCTCGCACCGCTGACAGGGGCGCGCCATGCGACACCAGTTCGGGTCGGTGACCTGCGACGGTTCATGTGGCGAGCGTCGACATTCCGGCTAGGCTGGTGAGTTGCCTCGATCGCACACAGCGTCACCTCGATCGTGCACAGTCGCACCTCGCCGTCGAACTCCTCGCCTCAAGGAGGAGCCGCTCATGAGTGAGCCGGGCACCGTGGCACTCACCGTCAAGCACGACGATTCCGTCCAGGCGATCGCTTTCAGCCCGGACAGCACCCGTTTCGCCAGCGCGGGCAGCGACTCCCTGCTCCGGGTGCGCCCGGTCGGCATCGGTGTCCCGCTGGACATGCCCGTCGACGGATCCGTGACCGGCATCGCTTTCAGCCCTGACGGCAGCAAGATCGCCGTAGCCGACTTCGAGTCCGTGTCGCTGCGGGACAGTACGTCCGGCGCGGTCGTCTGGCAGGGGCCGCTCGATCCGGGGAACTCGGTGAACACCGTGCGGTTCGGGGCGAACGGACAGGTCGTCGCCGTCACCGACACCCTGGTCGCGGTGCTCGACCAGGCCACCGGCGCGACCGTCAAGCGGATCACCGTCGACACGCCGCTCATCGCGGATGTGGACGTGAGCCGGGACGGCACCCGGATCGCGCTGGCCATCGACGAACGCCACGGCGGCAACCACAAGTTCGCCGGCTCCGCGCGGGTCCTCGACCTGGCCACCGGCACCGAGGTCGGGAAGCTGACCCCCGCCAACGCCGTCCACGCGGTCGCGTTCAGCCCGGACGGGTCCAGGGTGCTGTGCTGCTCCGCGGACGACACCACCCGCATGTTCAAGGCGCAGGGAGGGGCGGAGGAGTGGCGGGTAGGGGGCGAGGCCGAGGACGAGGTCACCAGCCCGAACTGTGTGGCGTTCGACCCGAAGGGCAAGTGGACCGTGGTCGGCGGCTCCGACGGGTTCGCCCGGATCCGGGAAGCGGAGAGTGGCGAGGAGAGGGGCCGGACACCGAAGCTGATCGCCGGTCAGCCGAGCCCGGGAGCCGTCACGCACGTGGCGTTCAGCCCGAACGGCAAGCATGCGGCCAGCGCCTGCATCGACAACCTCGTGCGGCTGTTCAACCTCGGTGGCGAGAAGGTCTACGAGGTGAGCACCGACGAAGTGCTGACGATGACGTTCAGCCCCAACGGCCGCTGGCTCGGCGTCGGTTGCTTCGACCGAGCGCTGGTCATCGACAACGGCGAAGCCAACCAGGGGTGAGACGCCATGGACCCGCACGAGCTCCTGCACCAGGTAGCCGACCAACTGCGCGCCCTGACCCGGGACGCCGTGGAGGGGCTGGTACGCGATCTGCCCGAGCTCGGCGAGGATCCGTCCGCCGCCGGCACGGTCCTCGCCGGACGGCTGCTCGCCGTGCACGACCGGCTGCCCGCCGGGAACTCGCTGGTGGAACTCGTCCGGGAGATGCTCGGCGACCTCGGCGGCGACTCGGCCGTGCCGTTGCGGCTGCACGGCTGGCGGCGGGCGCCCGGCGCGCCGCTCGGAGTGGCGCTGGTGCTCACCGACCCGTCTGGAGCGGCATCCGGGCGGGCCGTGCTCGGAGTGACTCCGTCCCCGGCCCCGGACGGGCCGGTGTTCGACGTGGTGGTCACCCCGGGGACCGCCCTGTCCCTGCCCGCGACGGCCACGCAGGCATGGAGCGCGGAGGCGACCATCGCCGCCCCGCCCGAGGGCTGGGACGCCGCCTTCGGCCCCGGCCTGCCGCCCCCGGCTCCCGGCGGCACCGCGACCATCACGCTCCAGCGCACCGGGCGACTGGCCGCCGGGATGACCGACGGGCCGGGGATCGGCGTCGACGGCATCGGCCTCACCGTGACCGTGGCCCCGGGAGTGCCCGCGGCCGTCGAGGTCGAGTTGCGCCGGCTCACCGCCGCCGTCCTGCCCGCAGCGCTGGCCCGGCTGGTCGGCCTCGGCGGGGCCAGTCCGATGTCCGACGGCTCCGGTGCGGTCAACGTCACCGTCCGGGCGGACGCGGGCGAGGGCCTGCGCTTCACCGGGACCGGTGCGCTGCGCGTCCCCCTCCCGCTGCGGGTGAACGCGCCGTATGTGTCCACCCGGGGCGCGGCCCTGGAACTGACCTCCGACGGGGGCGAGCCACGGCTCGCACTTTCCGTGTCCGCCACCGCCGGGCTCCCGGGGCTGCCCCTGCGGGTCTTCCTCGACGGCGCCGGCATCGACCTGCCGGTGGCCCTGTCACCGGCGACCCGTCCGGGCGTCGACCCGCGCCGGCTGCGCGAACTGTTCCCGGACGGCATCGGCACCGAGCTGAAACTGCCGCCCGTCTCCGGCGGCGGAGTGGTCCGGCGGACCCCCGACCAGGGGTACGCGGGGCTCATCTCGGTCGACCTCGGGGTGCTGCGGGTGCAGGCCGTCGCACTGTTCCGGCCGCCCGACGGAAAGGCGCCCACCAGCTTCCTGGTGCTGCTCTCCGCCCAGTTCCCGGCCCCCGGCATCCAACTGGGGTTCGGGTTCGCGCTGGACGCGGTCGGCGGACTCGTGGGTGTCAACCGGCGCGCGGACATCACCGCCCTCCAGCAGCTGGTCTGCGACGGCAATGCCGACCATGTGCTGTTCCCGGACCGCGTCGTGGAACGCGCCCAGGAGATCACCGGATCCCTCGGTGCCGCCTTCCCGGTCGCCTCCGGGCGCTTCCTCGTCGGGCCGATGGTCCGCATCACCTGGGGCGGACGGATGGTGTCGCTGTCCGGCGCCCTCATCCTGGAACTGCCCGCCCCGGCGCGCGCGGTTCTGGTGGGCCGGCTGCTGGTCGGGCTGCCCGACCCGGCGGTGCCGCTCATCCGGTTGCAGGCGAGTGTGCTCGGCCGCCTGGAACCGGCCGTCCCGCTGGTCGAGCTGTTGGTGTCACTGTCCGGCTCGTGGATCGTGGGACTCGCTGTGCGGGGCGAGCTGTATCTGCTGGTACGCGGCGGCGCGCAGCCGGAGTTCGTCCTGTCCGCCGGTGGCTTCCACCCCCGCTACACCCGCCCCGCCCGGGTGCCCGCGCTGCGCCGGCTCCAGGTCGACCTGGCCCCGGGCAACGGGTTCGGACTGCGGATGGAGGCCTACTTCGCCATCACCTCTAACGCGCTGATGTTCGGCGGCCAGGTGCAGCTGGACGCGACGATCGCCGGCTGCGGGGTGCAGGGCTGGCTCGGGCTCGACGCCCTGTTCGTGTTCGATCCGTTCGCGTTCACGGTCCACGTGCGCGCCGGGGTGGCGGTGCGCGCCTTCGGCCGCCGACTGGCAGGCATCGGCCTGGACTTCACCCTGGAGGGTCCGGCGCCCTGGCACGCCTTCGGCACCGGCAGCATCTCGGTGCTGTTCTGGGACGTCGAGCTGGACTTCGACGTCCGCTGGGGATCACCGCCCGCGGTCGGGCAGCAGCCCGCGCGCCCGCCGATCGAGGCGCTGACCGCGGAGCTGGCGCAGGCGAAGGCCTGGGCGGCGGAGCGGCCGGCCGAGGAGCGCACCGCGCTGGTGTTCACCCCCGCGGCGACCGAGAAACTGAACCAGGGCAGCCTCGTCCACCCCGACGCCACTCTGCGGGTCACCCAGCACGTCGTTCCGCTGGGCGTGCCGATCTCCCGCTTCGAACGGCGACCGGTACCGGTGCAGACGTGGACGATCACGGAGATCACCCTCGGTACGCCGAGGTCCGCCGCCGGACTGCCCTCGTTGGCCGAGCGGTTCGTACCCGGCGAGTTCTTCGACCTGACCGAGGACGAGCAGCTGACCAGGCCCGCGTTCGTCAGCCACGCCGGCGGGCTGCGGACGGGCGCCGACGACGGCATCCGGCTCGGCGCCGGTCACCGGGTCGACGACGGCTACGAGACCGGTTACGAACCGCCCCTGCCAGAGCCGCAGTTCTCCCCCTGGCCGGGTTTCTTCCACCGCGAGGCGGTCTGCACGGTCAGCGCCGCCGAGCGGCTGGAACGGTGGCGCACGCGCGAAGCGGCCCTCGCGGTGCGCCCGCCGACGCTCAGCGTGGCCGCCGCCGGCACCCTGCGACCGCTGCTGGACGACGTCACGCTGGTCGACGCCACGACGGACGCCTGGGAAGCGGTCCGCGGACAACTCGCGCAACAGCCCGACGAGGTGCGGCTCGTCGAGCACTGGGAGGTACGTCCATGACGGCGCCGCACGGGAGACGTCCGCCGCCACCTTTCGAGTCCGGCGGGAGCGGCGCATGAGCACCCGATGGTTCTTCTCCTCGGCGCGGCTCGGGGCCGCCGCCTCGGCCCAGGGCCAGGCGCTGGCGACCTCGGTGCGGTTCACGCGGGACAGCGGCGGCCGCCGTGAGGAGCAGCCGCCGGTGCACGGGCCGACGCTGTCCCTGGTGGGTCCGGGGGACGTGTTCGGGTTCGACCGCGGCATGATCCTGCGGGAGGAACCACCGCCCGGCACCGCCGACGCCGCGGAGAACGTGCTGGCCGGAGTCGAGCTGGCCCACGCCGACCTGCCCTGGCTGCTGTCCCCGAAAACGGTGTCCCCCTCGGGCGGGCCCACCCCGCAGCCCTGGATCGCGCTGATCGTGCTGGCCGAGGACGAGGCCGCGCCACCGCGTGACGCGCGCCCGCTGCCGGTGCTGACCGCTCCCGTCGCCGCGCTGCCCCGGCCGGCCGAGCGATGGGCCTGGGCCCATGTGGAGGCGCGGCTGCCCGACGACGTCACCGACGACGCCGGTGCGCGAGCACGTGTGGAGCAGCACCTGCGCACCCACTCGGCCGACGTCGTCGCACGGCTGCTGTGCCCGCGCCGACTGGCCCCGGACCGGGGGTGGATCGCCGCCGTGGTGCCCGCCACCGCCGCCGGACGCGACGCGGGCCTGAACGTGACGCCCGGGGGAGCGGCCACCGAGGACGCCTGGCCGATCGCCGGCCGCGACACCGTCGACCTGCCCGTCTACCACTGGTGGAGGTTCCGCACCGGGAAGGCGGGCACCTTCGAGGAACTGGCCCGCCGTTTGCGCTTCCGGTCCGCCGCCGAGGCCGGACTCGGCAGCCGCGTCATCGACGTCGGCCGCCCCTGGCCCGCCGAGGCATCCACCGGAGCGGCCACCGTGGCCATCGACGGTGCACTGCGCGCCCCCGGCACGGCCGTCCCCGAGACCTGGTCGGAGCCCGCCGCACAAGACCGCTTCCGGGCCCTGCTCACCCAACGCCTGGACGCACCCGCCCGGCGCCGCGAGGAGCCCGTGGCACCGGGCGAGGAGGGGCCGGCACAGCCGCCGGTCGAGGACCGGGACACCGCCGCCGTGGCCCCACCCCTCTACGGCAGCCACCACACCGGCCGGCAGACCGTGCCCGACGAGCCCGACCACTGGATGAACACCCTCAACCTGGAGGTCCGCCGCAGGGTGGCGGCCGCACTCGGCACCCGGTATGTGCAGCTGGAGCAGGAGTTCCTGATGGCCCGTGCCTGGGAACAGGTCGGCGAGATCCGGCAGGCCAACCGGCTGCTGGCGACCGGGGAGCTGGCCGCCGCCGCGGCCGAACAGGCCCAGCGCAAGCACCTCGACGCGCTGGACACCGCCGACCTCGTGACCGTCATGGCACCGCTCAGCGGACGCCTGCCCCTGTCCGTCCCCGGGTCGGAGGCGACCGAGAACACCCTGGCCGCAGGCGCGTCGGGCACGATCGAGACCACTCTGGCCGAACTGCTGGCCTCGGCCAAGGACAAGGTACTGGCCGGCACGGCCAGCACCTCGTTCGTCCGGCTGACCCGCAGCAACGGCGCCCTCGCCCGTCGCACCCGGCGGGGCTCGACCGGCGACACCTCCGGCGACCAGCCGCCCGACCCGGTCCTGGCGCGGGGGCTGAGAGACATGGACGTCATGGGCGACGGCGCACCCGAGGACGCCCTGCCGGGAGAGCTGCGCGCCGGGCTCGCCGCGACCCGGCTGCAGATGCGGCGTATGGCCGACCGCATCCCCGCCGACTTCTGGTCGCAACGCGCTCCGACCGACACCCGCCCCCTGCGCCCGATCATGGCCCACCCGAAGTTCACCGTGCCCATCGCCGAGGAACTCCTGGCCCGCTGGCCGGAGTGGGCACTGCCGGGCATCAGCGCGCTGCCGCCCGACTCGGTGACGCTGCTGGAGACCAATCCCGAGTTCATCGCCGCCCTGCTCGTCGGACTCAACCACGAGTTCAACCGGGAACTGCTGTGGCGGGAGTTCCCCACCGACCAGCGCGGCACCCCCTTCGCCCGGTTCTGGCCCGGTGACGACGCGGACGTCGAGGAGATCGCGCTGTGGCCGCCCGACACCCCGCTGGGCAGCCAATTGCGCACCGGCGGCCAGGGCAATCTGGTGCTGCTCGTGCGCGGCGACCTGCTGCGCCGCTTCCCCGGCACCGCCCTGCTCGCCGTACGCGGTGTCGACGGCAAGCTGCCTCGCACGTTCGACGGCGTGCCGGGCACCCCGCTCGCACTGGACGAGTCCACGGTGCTCTACCTCTTCGCCGGTCTCGACGCGGCCCGGGCCCGCGCCGAGGACTGGTTCTTCGTGTTCCGCGAACCCATGCGTGGCACCCAGTTCGGGTTCGACGCCGGATCTCCGCCCGGCGAGCTGAAGACCTGGGCGGACCTGACCTGGGACGCCGTCGGCGTGCCCGAGGGCGCGTGCGTCCGGCTCGACCAGGCGCCCGGACCACCGACCCAGCAGCCCGATGCCCCGCTGTGGAACCACGACCCGGCCGACATGGCCCGCATCGCCTTCCAACAGCCGTTCCAACTGGCCTTCCGGGCCACCACCTTGCTGGGCGGCTGACCACCGCGCGAGGACAGGAGCACCCCCGACATGACGGACGCCTTCGCGGCCCGCGCGCAGCTGGACCGGGCACGCACCGACGCGGATGCCGCCCAGGCCCTCGCGGACGAGCAGGAGGCCGTGGTGCGACGCCTCCAGGAGCACATCCGGGCCGGACTCCCCGACCCCGTCCAGATCGGCCAGCGCCCCAGCGCCGAACTGCTCACCGAGGCCGAGGCCGCCCTCGCGCAACTGCGGGCCGCGGCCGAACAGGCGAACGGCTTCGCCGCCAATGCCGAGGAGGAGCTGACCAACGCCCTCGGCGAGGGCACCGCGCTGTTCCCCGACGGCAACACCGACCCGATCGCCCTGCTGCCGGTGCGGGTGGAGACCATCTGGTGGGAGCCGAGCACCCTGCGCGTGCGGATCTATCCGGACGACATCCTGCTCTCGCCGTTCGATCCCCGGCTGACCCCCGCCGAGGCGGCCGCCGCCACCGAATACTGGCGAAACCCGGGCCCGGAAGCCTGGCAGAAGGTCCTCACCAGACTGCGTCCGGCCCGCGCGTCCTGGGCGGTCCGCGCCGCCCGCCCCGGCTCCCCGCCGCCCCAGCAGCGCCCAGACGACCCCGGACAACCGAGTCGGCGGCAGGTCGCGATGCCGAAACGCTGGCGCTTCCTCGGCCTGCTCGACGGCCAGGTCGTCGTGGACAAGCTCGGCCGTCCGGTCCCAGACCCACTGCCCATCGGCCTGCTGCGCGCCGAGGACGAGGGCTGGGAGACCGACTGGTTCCAGGCGCTCAAGGCCGGCATGGGCATCGAGCTCAACTTCCCACCCGACGGCACCGAGCACCTGGACGAACTCCTGGTCGTCGGCGTCCGCGACGACTCCGCGACGGACGGCGCCGCCCGGCTGCGCGACCTGCTGCACGGCCACCGGTTCGGCGGCGGACTCGGCATCCTGCCCTCCGGCACTGCCACCAACAACACACCGCACACCCGCTCCGGCTGGTCCTCCGCGCCCGCCTACCCCGGCCCCGACCCGGACCCGGAGGCGGGCCGGCGGCCGGTCGCCGACGCCCTGGCCGCTGCCCTCGGTCTGCCGGACGCCGGGTTCCTGCGCGGCTGTTCCGGCGCGGACGACCCGGAGCCGTCGGCCGTCGCCGCGCTGACCCTGCTCACCTGGCCCACCCTCGGCAAGGGATTCGCCGAGGCCGCGCTGAGCACGCTCGATCTGGGCACCCGGCAGGTCACCGGTGTCGCCCCCGGCGGCCCGTGGCGTGCCGTGCGCGACCACCTCGCCGAGCATGTGCGCGGGCGCGGGCCGCTGCCGATGCTGCGGGTCGGGCGCCAGCCGTACGGCGTGCTGCCCGCGACCGCGCTCGGCGACTGGCGTGCCGAACGCACCCGCGACGTGGATGCCCTCCTCGCTCCCTGGCTGCTGCGCCTGCGGGAGTGCTGGCGGGCGGCCCTGAACAACAAGATCCCCATCGACCCCATCCCCCGGGTCCAGCCGGGCCTGCCGGTCGACCAGGTGACCGTGGACGCGCTGCAACGGCTGCCCGTGGCGACCGGCCTGGCCATGCGCCGCATGGACGGCCCCGCCTTCGCCGTGCCGAAGACCGCACGCGACGAACCCCCGGCCCGACCGGGTCTGCCCGGCCTCGCAGCCGACGGGATGCTGCGCTGGACCACGAGCGGCGACGGCTGGACCTCCCTCGGCTGGGGCCTGGACGACAGGACGGGCGTCCCCGAGTTCGTCACCCGGCTCACGCCCGACGCCACCGCCTTCCCGGCCCGGGCCGCGGCCACCGCGGACTATCTGGGGGCCGTACGCGCCTTCCTCGCGGGCCGGCTGGACGCCGCGGGCTTCGACGCGGCATGGCCGGTCGAGCTGTCCTCGGGCCGCGAGACCCCGCCCCGGCGCAGCACGTTCTTCGACCTTCCGGGAGTGCAGGCCGAGGAGCCGGGCCAAGGAGGCGGGCAACCACAGGACGGCGACGACGCGCCGCCCGAGGACGACGACACAACCCCGCCAGACCTCCCGCCGGAACCCCCACCGGACGCGAGCGGACTGCTCGATGCCCTGCTGTTCCTGCCCAACTGGACGTTTTTCCAGGGCGACGACGGCGAGGAGGGCACCGACGACCCCCTGCGCCAGGCGCTCGCCGTCACCAGCGACGTGGACCAACTGGTGGCCGACGTCATCGACGGACTCGACGAGCAGGAGCGCGCCGAACGGGTCGCCGCCGCCACCCGTGCCGCCGCCGCGCTACCCCGCCTCGAACAGGCGCTGCGGACGCTCGCCGCCGTACCGGTGACCCGGCTGCCCGAGCTGTTGCTGGAGGTCATCGACACGTACGCGCACCGGCTGGACGCCTGGATCACCTCCTTGGCGTCACGGCGGCTGGCCGAACTGAGGGCGTCCGGCGTCGAGGGTGTCCGGTTCGGCTGCTACGGCTGGGTGGAGAACCTGCTGCCCCCGGAAGAGCGCGAACAGGTCGACATCGAACTGGACGACGTGGACACCACCGTCGAGGTGTCCGCCCAGGACGGCTACATCCACGCACCGTCCCTGCACCACGCGGCCACGGCGGCCGTCCTGCGCTCGGGCTTCCTCGGCAACCCCGACGAACAGTCCTACGCGGTCAACTTGACCTCCCGCCGCGCCCGCATCGCCCGCTGGCTGCTCGGCGGGGTACGCCAGGGCCAGAACTTGGGCTCCCTGCTGGGCTATCGGTTCGAACGGGCCCTGCACGACGCCCAACTGGACGAACTCGTCGAACGGTTCCGTCGCCAGTTCCCCCTGCCGGTCGTACCCGAACCGCAAGGAGAGGCGGGCGAGACCGACTTGTGGGCGCGCAGCGCGGAAGTGATCGCCGCACGCAATGTGGTCGACGGGATGGCCCTCGCGCGGGCGGGCGCCGGTGCGCCGGCCCTGTCCAGTGTCATCGACACCGCGCCGGTGGTCCCGCCGGAGAAGCAGGCGGCGGTGACACCGTTGCTGGAGGACCTCGTCGACGCCCTGGACGCGGTCGGTGACCTGGTACTGGCCGAGAGCGTGCACCAGTTGGTGGGCGGCAACCCCATCCGCGCGGGGCTGACCGCCGACACCCTGGGCCGTGGCGAGGACGTGCCGGACACCTTCCGCGTGCTGCGCACTCCGCACCGGGCGCGCGCCATCACCCACCGAGTCGGCGTGCTGCTGCCGCCCGACGCCGCCCCGACCGGCTGGCCGGACGATCCCCTCGCCGCGCTCCAACCCGCCCTGGAGGCCTGGGTCGCGCAGCTGCTGGGTCCGGCGGCGGGCTGGACGCTCACGGGGGTGCTCGGTGCACACTCCGACGGTCAGAACCACGACGGGGACGCGCACAGCGACGGCCCAGGGCATGAGGTGGACGCGCAGGCCGACGGCCAGGTCGTGTTCGAAGTCACCGTCGACCGGCTGGGATTGGGCGCCCTGCGGACCGTACTGGACGCGGCCGCCGTCCAACCAGCCGGGCTGTGGCAGGCCGTTCGCGGCGCCATGGGTGTCCCGCCGGACACCGCGGTCGAGTTCACCGGACCCGGATGGAGCGCTCTGCGCGGTCGGGCGGCCCGGATCCGGTCACTGCTGACCACCGCGCAGTCACTGCTGCCGGCACACCTTCCCGAGGACCCCGTCGGCCGTACGGTCGACACGGCCGGGCTGCGCACCCGCCTCGCCGCCTTCGCCGCGAGCCCCCTGGTCGCGGGGCACCCGGCGCAGGCCGCACTGCGCGCCCTGGCCGCGGAGCAGGTCACCCCGGCGACGGCTGAGGCCTGGCTGTCCCGGGCCCGCCCGACGCTGACCGAGGTGCTCGGCGCGGACGTACCCCTCCTGCCCACACTCACCGCAGTGGCACCGCAGCCCGCCGGACCCGGCGACGTGCCCGGGGCCGAACTGGAGGACTGGCTGCGGCGCAACGCGGCCGTACGACCGACGGTGCGCACCCTGCACGAGACGCTGCTGCTGGCCGGGACCCGCGCCGAACGGGCCGAACGGCTGCGCGCGGCACAGCGTCCGGCGGGCGCGGCCGACGCGTGGATCGGCGGCACCTTCCCCGCCGGGCAGCGCCCCCTGGCCACCACGCACCTCGTCTGGCACGCGCCCGTGGACGTCGCACCCGGCGCGGCCGTCACCGGCCTCGTCCTCGACGAGTGGATCGAACTCCTTCCCGGCTCCGACCAGCCTCCCCCGCCCCCCGAGGCCGCACCACCCGCCGAGGGTGCGCCGCAGACCGAACTGACCGGCGTGGCCTTCCACTACGACCGCCCCGACGCCAAGGCGCCGCACAGCGTCCTCATCGCCGTGCCCCCGGACCTCAGCCGCGGCTGGACCTCCGACGGCCTGGTGCAAGTGCTGCGCGAGACACTCGAACTGGCCAAGCTGCGCGCCGTCGACCTGCAAGACCTGCCGCAGCTTGACGACCTCCTCCCGGGCATCCGCATCAGCCAGCACGGAGCGACCGGGCGAGCGTTGTCCATGATGGAGACCCGTCGGCCGAACACCGACCCGGAAGGACCCTTCCGGCTGGAGCCGAACCACCGCGCCGCCGACATCGAGCAGGGGCTGGCCGCCCGGGTGCACGACCCGCTGTGGCTGCTCACCCGGCAGTGGCAGTTCGGCGAGTTCGCCGCCCAGGACGCCGGTTCGCCCGCGGTGGTCCGGATGAGCGGCGGCAGCGTCCCGATCGACGCCTGGCGCCCGGGCGGGAGCACGGACTGGACCCCCTACGATCCACGCCTGGGGCCGCTGGACATCCAGGTCGAGGACGAACCCGTCCAGGTCGATGAACGGCTGCGCGCCGAAGGCGGCACCGCACTCCTGCGGATGTGCGACGACGCCGGGTTGCGCGCCGCCGCCCGCACGGTCCTCGCGCCCCACCTGCTCCCGGCCGGCGAGCCGGACACGAGCCTCATCGGCCTGCTGGACGGCCGGATGCCCGACGCGGCGTCGGTGGCGGCCGCGCTGGACGCGGGCTCCTTCGACAGCGGACCGGAGCCGCAGCTGGCCGAGGTGCTCGGGCGGTGGCGCACCTGGTGGGCCGGACAACTCGCCGAGCACGGCCCGGACTGCTTCGACCCGCACCGCTTCGAATACGGCGTGGAACTGTCCACCGGCGGGACGGTCCTGCGCGCCGAGGAGTACCTGGGCGACGGCCTTGACTGGTACGGCCTGGACGTACATCCCGACCCCGACGCCGAGGCGGCACCGCAAGGACAGCGCCGGCCGTTCACCGAGGAGGGCCTGCCCTCGACCGTGCGCTACGGCGGGCTGCCGGCCGACCGGTTCTGGGAGATGGAGGACGCGCGCGTCGACCTCGGCGCGACGGACGTGTCCGCACTCGACACCGGCCGACTGCTGCTGATCTCGTTCGCCACGGTCTTCGGCAACGACTGGTTCCTGGTGCCCCTGGAAGTGCCGACCTCCTCCCTGACCGTCGTGGACCAACTGCTGGTACGCGACGTGTTCGGCCGCCACCATCTGATCCGGCGGGCCGGCGAGGACGACCCGTCCTGGTCGATGTTCACCCTGCACAGCCCCGACCCGGACCAGCCGGCGGCGTCCGGTCTGCTGATCCTGCCCACCGAGCCCGGCCAGAGCGGACAGCCCCTCGAACATGTGGTCCTGGCCCGCGACGAACTGGCCAACCTGGCCTGGGCCGTTCAGCATCACTACACCGACGCCCGGGGCGAGCGGATCGACCGCCGGGACCGCTGGGCACGCGCCACCCGGCCGGAGCCCGCCCCGGCCGGGGAACTGCCCAGCTATGCGGTGCAGACCATCGTGCCGGACTACTGGTTCCCGCTCGTCCCCGAGGAGATCCGCACCGCCGAGATCCGCTTCCGTCTGGTCGGCCTCACCGCTCCCGGCCTCGACGCCCGCCCCGAGGGCCGCCTCATCACGCCCGGACTGTGGGTGCACGAGGAGGAGGTGCCGCGCGACGGGGTGTACGTCACCCGCCGACCGGTGCTGGCCCGTTGGGTCGACGGCTCCTGGCACAGCTGGGTCCGCAGGGAGAAGGCGCCCGGTACGGGGGAGAGCTCCAGCGGGCTCGCCTTCGACACGGTGCGGCCGACGGAGCCCTGGCCGTGACGCCAGAGCACTGACGTACGCGACCGATTCAGTTGTGCATGCTCCTCACCAGTGCCGTCAGGACGCGGCGGGTCTTGTTCTCCGGGTGCTCGGAGAGCGCCACCCCACGGTCCCGCACCGCGTCCGTCAGCTCGCGCTGCTTGCGCTCGGCACGCTCGGTGAACTCCTTGACCTCGTCCTTCTCCTTGGGCTTGACCCGGATCGAGGCCTCCAGGAACTCCAGACCGGCGACCGACCAGGCCTCCAGACTCACCTTCAGATCGTCCAGCGCGACGTCCTCGACCTTCGTCGCGAGGATCGGCCCCAGCGCGACCAGCCCGTCGAACGGCACGGAGGGCGCGCAGGTGCGCAGAAACTGTTCCTGCACCGCGTCGACCGACGCGGCGGGATCACCGTCGGGCGCCACCGCGCCCGACAGCGCCCCCGGCGGGTGGTCGTGCACCAGGGAGGCGGCCGGTACCCGGCGCTCCGCCGACCAGTCCTCCTCGATCTTGTACGTGAGCGGGTCCGCGTCGAACGGTACGGAGAAGCGCCCGACCAACTGCGCCCGTGTGCACGGCCGCAACTTGACCGTCAGATCGTCCGCACCGGCGTCGAGCCTGAACCGTACGATCACCCCGGCGTCCAGCAGCGGCACCCGGCGCTCGGCGACGCCGTGCCGGTCCTCGGCGAACCAGATCCGGCGTGTCGTTCTCACTCCGTGTGCCCCGCCCAGGGCGGACAGAGCCTCCGCCACGTCGCTCTCGATGTTGACCTTGATCTCGATCGGCAACAGGTCCATGCCACCGCTCCCTATCGTCGTTTCGGACATTAGCGCCGACGCCCCGCCGACGCTGCCGGACGGGACGGCTCCCTTTTCACCCTCAGCGGTGCGGCAAGAGCTGCACCCGGATGTCGTCCCCGTAGGGGAGGACGACGGTGCGGTCCCGGCCGAGAACCCAGTCCGGGGTGACCAGGAACAGTCGCCCGCCGGACGACAGCAACAGGCGGAAGCCCGCGTAACGGTGGTGGTACGCCCCCGCGTCCGCCGTCTTCCCGGACGCCCCCAGCCGGGTCTCCGTGACGCCGGTGGGCAGGCCGTCGAGCGGGTCCTTGGTGTCGATGACGACTTCCGGACGGTCCACCAGCCGGGCGGCGTCCTCCTCGCCACGACCCGTGCCGTACGCCCAGGCCAGCTGGGTCGAGGCCCAGAACAGCCCGGCGACGAACAACCCCACCGCGCACAGGGCCCCGTTGCGTGCCATCCGCTGCGACAGCAGGCGCCGGCCGTGCTGTTGGGCGTAGACCCAGACGCCGTACGCCACCGCCGCCGGCCCGATCGCCAGCGACAACGGCGTGGCACCGATGACGACACTGGTGTCGGAGTCCTGGACGAACATACCGATCAGGGCGCGGGCGATGAGAAGCAGGCCGACGAGAATGATGAGGTATGCCAGCAGGGCCCGGTTGCTGGAGGCGTCGCCGCCGGTGTCGCGGGCGAGCAGCCATTTGACGAGGGCGTGGATGCCGACGCACGCCAGGATGCCGAGGAACATCAAGGCCGCCGGGACGTACACCACTTCCAGGCCCTGCAGCATGAGGTCCTGGTTGGACAGCCCCGTCATGTCCAGCGGGACGCCGAAGTACTGGTAGCGCGCGCGGGTGGCGACGTAGCCGAAGTAGACGAGCAGCGCGGTGGCCAGGGTCGTCGGACCGATCGCCTCCGCCAGCTTGCGGACCCGGGTGGAGACGGGGAGCTGGTCGGCGGAGGACCGGGGTTCTTCCGGCGGTTCCGTGACCGGTGGTCGCGGTGGCGTGGGCGGTGGTTCCGTGACCGATGGTCGCGGTGGCGTGGGCGGCGGTTCCGCGGGCGGCGCCTCCTCGGCCATCAGCCCTGCTCCAGCCCGTACGCCCCATCGGCGACATCGGGTACGTCAGGCAGCGGCTGCTCGTCGTCGGGGGAAACGGTGTCGGGCGAGGCTGGGACGTCCTCAGGGGTGTCGGGGGCCGGAGTGAGCTCCTCGTCAGGGTTGTCCTCGGGCTCCCCTCCCACGACGATCGTCACCGGGGGAACATTGTTTGAGGTCGAACCACTGATCACCACCGGATCCTGAGGCGTCGGTGGCGAACCACCCCAGTCCTTCACCTCGTCGCACGGCGAGTTCGCGGGGTCCACGCACACGTAGGTGAAGTTGACCGTTGTGGTGATGACATACGTGCCGTTCGGGACGCCGGGCGGGAGGACGGCCCCCGCGTCACACTGGTTTCCCTCTTGCACCCTGGCCCCGGCGCACGGGGGGTTGTCGGCCGAACAGTGCGCCGCGTTGTCGGAGGTGACGGCCGGCTTGGCCGGACCGCTGGCCACGGCGAACGAGACACTGTTGAAGGTCCCGGGCGTGCTCGTCTTGTTGATGATGGTCGCGCAGCCGTCGCCGCTGCCGTTGCCGTCGAGGTGCACCCCGTTGACGTGGATGGACCGGCGCCCGCTCCTGTGTGTGTCGCCGCCCGCCGACGCACCCTGCGAGGCGGCCCCGGAGCTGGAGCCCCCGTCGTCCGCGGTACCGGTGCCCCCGATGCCGCCGTCGGGATCGGGGTCGTTGCCATGGGAGGCGGCCGCCGGGCTGACCGCTCCTTCGTCAGCTGCGTTCTGGCCGTCGGTGGTTGCGGATCTGACCAACCAGACGATCCCGAGCACTGCCACGAGACCGAGGATGATCGCCAGAGCGATGGGTCGGGCACGCGTAGTGGCCATAAGTGCAGAATAAGCGCATTTCCGGCACACTTCCTGCTGAGTGAACGGCCGCCCGGATCTGGCAGCCCTGCCGGTAGAGTCAGCGGCTCACTTGGGCCGCGGCGGCCCTGAGCACGAGGCGACTTACCCGGCAGAGATCTGTGCAAGGCAGTCCTGGAGTCGGCGGACGGCCTCCTCCGCCTCCGTGTATTCCTCAGGGCTCGCGAGGACGGTGCCGAAGGTGCCGCCACGATCAGCAGTCAGGGCACGCCAGCGCAGGATCGGTTCGAGCGCGTTGATGGCACCGGAGAGGAACCAGGCCAGGCGGCCGTGAGTGCGAGCGAGGGAGATCGCCAGGACGGCGAGCGTCTCCCGCAGGCGTTCGAGCCGGTCGATCTGCGGCAATGCCTCCTGAACATCCGGCGGCCCGACAACTTTGCGCAGGCCGGCCTCAGTCTCATGAGCGAGAGTCCGATCGCTCGGTGCCAGCTTCCACACCTGGTCGTGTATTTGTTGCTCGGCTTCCTCGGCCAGCACCGCGACGATCCTCCGCATGTCCATGCGATCCACTCTAATGAACGGGTCAGCGCCGTCCGGCATGGCTCCGTGAGGTTCCTGACCTGGCCGCCGAGGGCGCTGGCCGGCCCCCGATCGCCGACCGCCCCGACAATACTGGCGCCCGTTGGGGACGCCATGGCGCCGAAGCCGTCCTCCAGCGAGCCTGTAGTTGTGCTGATCTGCACCCATCCAGGTTCGACCGGCTGTGGCCTGATCGATCGTTGTGTGATTGCCGCGCCGGGCTGAGACTGCTGTGTCCAGACAGTGACGCGACGACGGGGCGCTTGGTGAAACGCATTCACTTCACGGTGGAGGACTTGGCGCGGACTCGCGTGGCCACGACGATCGGCGTGGCGGCGGAGACGTTCGACAGTGTGCGGCTGTTGAAGGACCGCGACGCCAGTCTCACGTTCCGTCGCTGGCGGGTGTCGGTGCAGAGCCGACTGGGCGAACAGGCCGGCCCGCTGGCCGCGTTGATGCCCATGCGCGGTCCGCTGATCGACGCGATGAGCCTGATGGGTGACACGGCATCCGTCGACGAGGCAGTGGACAACTTCATGGCGGCTCCCCGCGCCCTGATGCGCCTCGAACTGGAGAACCTCGCCTTCCACCCCAGCCACCGTTCCTGGGCCCGCAACCTGATGGACGGCGACCGGGAAGCCCGCCTCCAGGTGGCCGCGGCACTTCGAGCCTGCCACAGCGTCACCGTCGCCCCCTACTGGAGCCGGGTGCGCTCCCATCTGAGCGAGGTCCGTAGCGCGTTTGTGAGCACGATGGCCGACGGCGGCGTCGAGCGGCTCTTCACCACACTCTGCGGCCCGTTGGTCCGCTGGCGCCCGCCTGTGCTCGAAGTGGCCCACCGGCACGATGAGGACATCCACCTGAACGGGCGAGGTCTCGTCATCGCGCCGACGATGTTCTCCACACCGCAGATTCAACTCCTGTCTCCGCCACTGGACCCGGATCGGGCACCCACATTGGCCGTCCCCGGCCTCAGTGGGACCTCGCTCGACACCGCCCTGTGGGAGGGCGTCGGCCAGTCCGCTGTCCAGTCACTTGAGCACCTGCTGGGACGCACCAGGGCTGCGGTGCTGAGGGCGGCGGACGGCGGATGCAGCACCACGGAACTGGCCCGCCGTCTGAACATCTCGCCGGCGACCGCGAGTCACCATACGACGGTGCTGCGCAACGCCCACCTGATCACCACCCGGCGGGAAGGCAAGGCAGTCCTCCACAGCCTCACGTCACTGGGTATCGCCTTGCTGGAGCAGAGGTACCCCTTCGCCTAACGGGACCGGCCGGGTCGGAACTGCCGCTGGTCCGGGGCTGGTTCATCATTCGGACGCGGGCAGTCGTTGCACCTCCCGCCTAGCGAGTGGTCCAGTGGAAGAGCCCCTCTTCGGGGGCAAGGCCTATGGCACGTGCCAAGCCGGTTGGGTATTCCATCCTGCGATAATGCGGGTTCCGCCCACACCTGCATGCGTGCTTCAGTGACTGCGCGCCGGATCTGCCGGTGCGCACAGCGAGGAGGACCAGCGGTGGAATCCATAGTCGTGATCAGTACCCTGCGTCTGCGCGCCGAGCGGGCGGACGAGGCCCGGAAGGTCATCGCGTCGGTGGTCTCCCAAACCCACGAGGACGCGGGCTGCCTCACATACGCGGCACACGAGGACGCCGCCGATCCACTCACCATGGTGCTCGTCGAGAAGTGGGCCTCACAGCAGGCCATCGACATACACAGCCAGGCTCCCTTTCTCACCGAAGCGATGAGCCGGGTGGGAGAACTGCTCACCGCCGAGCCCGAGATCCGCGTCATCACCCCGCTCGGCTACGGCACGGGCGACAAGGCCGCGCTGTGCTGACTGCACGGGTGCACAAAGGGCCGCGGGTTCGAGCCTGCCAAGGGGGCTTGACGCCGAACCGACGTGGGATGTTGCCGTAACCGTACTTGGGCGGTCCCGAGTTTTGTCCGGGCCCGCCCAATTGGCGGTGTCAGTTCTGCCGGACTCCGTCCGTTTTGAGCTTGAGTCGGTCTCTTGGCCCGACACCGACGTTCACCTGCTCGGCCGGCCCGACCCCGTCCTCACCGGTCCGCCGGGCGACGGCAGCGAGGATGTCGGGACAAGGAGCCTTGGCGCCCGCGGTCTCGGGGAGATCGGCACGGCCAGTCCGTGAGTGCCGCGTATGGCGAGCCGACCGATCGGCCTCGGCGTCGCCGGACCTGAGCCCCGACCAGTGGCCGGTGCCGCCGCGGTTATGAGGGATTGACAGGTCGTGTCGTGCCTCTACGTCACGACGGGGACCGGCCCTCGCTCGCCGTGCCACCCTGATCGCCCTCGACCTCAGCAGACCCGGGGCCGGACAGACACTCGACCGTGAGATCGCGACCCGCGATGTCACCGTGACGAGCCTCGTCGACAACGTCGGCTTCGGCTTCCCCACTGACGGCCCCGGCCGGGAGGAGGAAGGCGACCGTTTGCGGGACGCGGCCGTCGTTGACGGGGGCGAGCCTCGTGGAAGAGACGGCGGATGACGTCGCGGATTTCCCAGCGGAGGACACCGCAGCTGTCGGCCGGTGCCGATGACGGCCCCTGAGCGCGGGCCGACAGGCCCTGCTCACCCTCGCCCCCACGCCCGCCGAAGCTATCGGTGCTGCCTCGCCGAGGTAGTCGTCCGAGACGCGTGGATGGCCCGCCGGCCAGAGCTGTAGTGCACCGGCGGATGGTGATCGAGGAGGAGGACTGCTGCGACCGGGGCGTGCGGTTCAGTTCGCTGGGTGGCCCGGAGCGATGTCAAGGGTGTCGCTCAACGTCAGCACGGGGGTGCGGCTGCCCGTGAGACTCTCCGTCGCCTCGGGGGCGAGCAGAAAGCCGACGTGGTCGCCGCCGTCGATCCGGTTCTCCACGCGGCCGACGAACCAGGCGGGAGCCTCGTCCAGAACCGGTAGACCGCCCGGCCCCGCGTGCCATGGGACCTGGGTGAACTTGTCGGTGTGGTCGCCGGTCTCACCGCCGAAGAGCCGGGCCAGCTGGTCCTGGCCGCGGCGCAGAAGATGGACCGCGAGTCGGTCGGTGTGTGCGGCTACCCGGTAGGTCCGGTTGGCTTTGGACAGCCAGACCATGAACCGGGCGGGCCGAATCGAGCACTGCGAGGCGAATCCGACCAGACATCCGGCCATTTCCCCGTCGGCTTGCGCGGTCACGACGTACATCGGGTAGTCGAGCAGATCGGTGAAAGGATCGAGATCGGTCACGGTAATCGTCTCCCCGCTCAAGTGATCGGATATAGGTCAAGCATTTACCAGCTCCGTCAAAGAGCCTCGACCACGGCGCGCGCGGCCGTAGTGTGGCGCGAACCGCGGGTGAAGTGGCTGTCTGGCGCTGCGGCTCGGTGACGAGGTGTGGGGTCTGGCTGAGTATTGGTCGGCGTCCGGAACGGGCTTCGGCGTCACCGTCGGCGTGCTACTCCCCATCACGTTCACCGCGGCCGAGCGCGCGTTTGGGCGGGCCTTCGCGGGCGGGAACACGTGCGATCCCCGGAAAAGGGCTCCTCCGCCACGTGTCGCAGTGAGTGGCAGCCGTGCTGGGTGAACCACCTCTACCCGGGTGCCTTTTTTGCGACGGTGGTAGTCATGCACTGGCTGCCGAGCCGGAGGCGCCGAATTCGGTGGACGGGTGTGTGTCAGGTGTTCGCCGCATACCGCCAGAACTCCCTGATCACCGGTGCCGGCACGGGGCCCATCGCTGCCACCTGGGTCAGCAGGATGGTGACCGCACCCGTGGCCGGGACGATGTGCGCGGCTGTGCCCGTGCCGCCGACCCAGCCGTAACGGCCGGGCGCATTCCACGGGTTGGCCCGGTCGATGTCGACCGAGCCGCCGAAGCCCCAGCCCTGGCCCTCCAGGAACAGCCGGCCGATGTCGCGCTGCGCCGGATTCGTATGGTCGGTGGTCATCATGCGTACGGAGTCGGCCGACAGCACCCGGCGGCCGTCGGCCGTCACCCCGCCGGCCAGCAACATCCGGCAGAAGGCCAGCCAGTCGTCGGCGGTCGAGGCCAGCCCGCCATTACCGAGCGGAAGCGCGGGCAGGCTGCTCCACTCGCCGTCCGGGTCGTCGGCGAGCTCCAGACTGCCGTCGGCGCCTGGCCTGTAGAAGCTGGTGAACCGTCCCCGCTTGGCGGCCGACACCTCGAAACCGGTGTCCACCATGCCCAGCGGCCCGAAGATCCGCTCCGCCAGAAACTCCGGCAGCGGCTGCCCGGTGACCCGCGAAATCAGCACTCCCTGCAAGACGGAACAGGTGTCGTACAGCCAGGCAGCGCCCGGTTGGTACAGCAGCGGGATGCGGCCGAGCGCCGCCATCCACTCGTCGGCCGGCGGGAAGTTGCTCGGCACCCGGCCGTCCTTTTGCACCGTGAACAACTCCTGCACCGCCGGCAGTGTGAAGTCGGAGGGGAATCCGTACCCGGCCTGGGAGGCCAGCACGTCGAATACGGTAATGGACCGGCTGGCCGGCACCACGTCGTCCACCGGGCTCGCCGGCGTGCGTACGACCACCGGCTTCCCCAGCTCCGGCAGCCACCTCCCGATCGGGTCGTCCAGTGCGATCCTGCCCTCATCCACGAGGATCAGCAGTGCGGCGGCGGTGACGGACTTGGTGATCGAGGCGACCCGGAAGATGGAGTCCCTCGCCATCGGGGCGCCGCCGACGTCCTGCGTGCCGACGGCCACCACCTCGACCTGGTCACCCCGGGCCACGAGGCCAACGGCTCCCGGCACCGTACCGGCACCGACGTGGGCTTGGAGCAAGTCGTGCAGGGTCGTCATGAAGCCGCCTTCCAGAAGATTGCCGTCTAAAGACAGACTCCAGCACCGGCCGGGAATCATCGGCGTCGATAGGTCTGGTGGCCGAGAGCCACCACCCTCCTGGGCTGCTCGTAGGCGCGTTCGTCGATCGGGCAAGGTGCCGCGACTGGCAACGGCGACTTCAGTCGGCGCATGATCAACGCGACGCACAACGGGGATAGTGGCCGAGCTCCGAGCCGCTTCTACCTGTATGTCCGCATCATCGAAACGGGCTTCAGAATGAGCGACGCGGTCGAGACGGGGAACGGCCTCGCGCCCGTTCAGCGCCACCAGTTCGACATCAGCGACGAGGACGGGCCCGCCGGCGACGAGCTGGACCGCAGCCATAACGGCCTCGTCCGCGTCACCGACGGTGCCGTCACCGTGATGACCGCCATCCACACCGGCGACGTCGAACGGCCCCGGCGCCTACCCCGGCTGCGCAATCACACACGAAGTCGGGACACCGCCATCGACCAGGCCCCCGACACGGTCACCGAGTGGTACCTCATCACCGCAGTTGACGCCTCTTTCCCGCCTCCAGTGAGACGTATGACGGGCAGGGCGGGAGTTCCGTTCAGCCGATGGTGAAGCGCTGGTTCTGGGCGTTTCGGTCGCAGCTGGCCGTGCGGTAGTAGCCGTTGTCCTGCTGGTAGAGGCAGCGGCCCGTGCCGACGCTTCGGAGCATGATGGCGCTGCCGGCGGCGGGCTGGACGGTGCGCCACTTCTGGTATGAGCCGCCGTTGCAGGGCAGGGGGTAGACGTCGCCCCGGTCATTGCTGTCGAGGCAGCGGTCCCAGACGTTGTTCTTGAGAGTGGTGTTGGTGTTGAGGCGGCCGTTCCACTGCCACAGGAGACTGCCGCGTCCGGTGTTGCAGCGGTCGCCCATGAGTTCGGTTTCGGAGGCCTCGCGCAGGCAGTCACCGTAGCGGTAGTTCGCGAAGCGGCTGGTGGCGGTGGCAGCCGAGGCGGGTGTGGGGGTGAGAAGGGGGAGGGCGAGGCCGGCGGCGACGAGGGCGGCGAAGGCTTTCCGGGACGGGCGGCGCACTGGGCTCTCCTTGCAGTGATTTTCACAGGTGCCTCAACAGGATCTCCGAACACCACCGCCTACGCCGGAAGCATGCGGCAAACCCGCGGACGAGTCGCGCCAGTTCCCGGATTTCTCCGGAAGATGCACCCAATGGGTTCCGGTCTGGAAGCTCGAAGACGATCGCGTCGGTCACCTGCCGGTGATCCCTCACGGAAGCCAGGCACACCCACGGGGCGGGGAACGCTCATGACTCCTCCCCAGACCACCGTCGTTCCACCGACACCAGGTGCTGCAGGAACACGAGCCTTGGGCAACCGGTATGTTCCGTCTGTTGCAGCTTGATTTGTACAACTGGGTCTGGGATGGCGGAGGTTGGAAGTGGGGGATAGCCGTGTGCAGGCAGTTGCCCTTGACGGCTGTCGGGCTCTGCTTGAGCGATTACGCGTGTCGCCGGCTCTGTTGCGGGCGCCCGTGACAACGGTGCTTGGCTATGTGGAGACATGGAGGGCACCTGACCTGCGGCATCCGGTGCTTGATCAGGATCGGCTGAACCGCAGGTATCGGCAGCTGCTCGCGGTTGGTCTCGTCCTGGTGGCTTCGCTGGTAGGCCTGTGGAAGCTCGACCGGGACGCGTCGTCCTGGCGGGACGAGACGGTGAGCTATGCCGTGGCCAAGCGCACCTCAGGAGAGTTGTGGCTCCTGGTGCAGAACATTGATGCCGTCCACGGCCTGTACTACTTCCTTGCCCATCTTGCACTTGGGGTATGGGACGACGGCGTCCTGACACTGCGGGTGCTGTCGGTGCTCGGTACGGTGACTGCTGTGTTGGGGGTCTACGCAATCGGGACCCGGCTCGGTGACCCAGCAACCGGATTCTTGGCCGGAGTTGCTTTCCTGTGCGTTCCCCAGGTGCAGTTCTACGCGCAGGAGGCCCGCTCCTATGCGTTGGTGAGCGCCGCGGTGGTCTGGGCGACGTGGTTCTTCGTGCGCGTGCTGCAGGACCGCCGGCGACGCTGGTGGGTCGGGTATGCAGGATTGCTGTTGTTGGGCGGGTGGCTGCATGTGTTTTCTCTGCTGGTCATCCTTGCGCATGCCGTGACGCTCTGGCATGACGGCCATCTGCGCCGTCTCGGACGCCGCTGGCTCGTAGTGGTCGCCTTCGTCGGTTGTGCTGTGGCGCCACTGGCTGTGGTCAGTGCCGGTCAGGCGTCAGCGCAGTTGGACTGGCTGGGCCGACCGAGTTTTCAGGACTGGCTGGGGTTCGTGGTTCCTGCTGCTGTGGCAGCAGCTTTGGGGGTCGTGCTTCGGCGGCACGAGGCGGGCGAGGCCAGGGCGGTAACGCTTTCGACGCTCGGCGTGCCGCTCCTGATCGTCCCTGCCGGATTCCTGCTCACGGTGTCCCTCGCACAGCCGTGGTACGTCGATCGCTACGTCCTGTACTGCATGTCAGGCCTGGCACTCGTCGTCGGCCAGGCGCTGCGGCACTGGCAACGGATCCTGCGAGTGGAGGCAGTTGCAGAGCGCAGGCGGCGCAAGCTGTACGCCACAGCGGCCGTGGCCTTCGCTCTGTTCTCGGCGCTCGGCCCCTGGTACTGGCAGATGCGCTCCGCTGCCAGTCGCACCGACACGGTGGAGAGCTATTGGGGGCTCACCGTCACCGTCCCGGGAGACCCCGAAGCGGTTCTCTTCCAGCCTGCACGTCGCCGCGTATGGGTACTTGCCCGGCCTGCTGCTTTCGGGCCGCTCGACGACATCGCGCTGGAGCAGACACCGGCTGCGTCCGGAACGTTGTACGGCGTCGAGGCCTCCCCGGACGTCATCCGGCAGCGCATGCTCCGGCATCGTGAGATCAATGTCTTGCGCGATCGTCCCGGTCAGCCCCTGGACAACACTCCCGCCGAGATCACCAAGAGAGCAGTACTACGCCGGCACTATCAGCTCTGCTGGGTGATACCCGTCAATGGAGGCGAATCCGCAATCTTCATCCGCCGCGATACCGCGGCGACGAACCCCCTGTGTACGCCTGGGCGCGATATCTACAGCTGATCAGCTCAGGATCCGACTCTGCATGGCCCCGAGTCTGTGGCCGGTGTCTGCCCGGATCGCGAGGTCCGCTGAGGGCAGGGCTGGCGGCCAGATAGCGGCCGAAGGCCGCCGACAGGTACGCACGGATCTCCGTCGCCTGGCCGCCGAGGTCGGCGGCGATGCCGACCGCGTGCAGATAGGCGAGCCCCGCCTCGGGCAGCGGGGGCCGTCGGGCTCCAGCAGCGGATTGTCCGTGGGGTCGGCGACAAGCATCGAGGTGGGCGCTGTCGCCGGCCATGCCTTGCCCCCGCGGCGCAGTGTCGCCGCCCAGAAGTGCGCGTACCCGTCGACAGAAGCCCGTGCATTCTCGGGTGAGGGCGTGTAGGCCTCACGTCGTCGGTGGGGGTCCTTGGCTGTTGGCCTTACCTGCCCGGGCGTTTCCTGCCACCGTGGCAGGTGCGCTTTATCCGGCAGAGCGGGGGAGGGTCATGGGTGGCGGCGAGCTATGGCAGCTGGATGAACTGTGGTGTCACGGGCTCCCTAGCGACGGTGGGCGAGATGGGGAGGGACGACCGCGACGCGTCGTCGACGGGCACGGCACCCGTGAGGGGACTGACCAACGCATTGGTGGCGACCATCGTGCCGGCAGCGCGGGGACACGGACCACTGTAGGTGCAACCGCGGACTTTCCGGGGCCCGTCACGCCGCGGACGGCGTGGCCGGTCACCGAGTCCGGTTCATGTTCCGTGGCGGTGAGCAGGGATGGGGAGGGCTTCGTGTTCATCGGCCATCACTCGGGTCACTCATGACGGGATCATTGAATGAAGGGTCCGGCACACCTCGGGCCAGTGAGAAGACTGCCTCTGCGCGTGGGGTCGTGGCCTGGGGCGAGCGGTCGATCGCGGTCGGTGGCAACTTTCTCGGCACCGCCATCACCGGGGACAACGTCACGATCCACCACCCTCCTGGAGAGCTGAAGAGAGCTGACCAGGTGGACAGTCCCAAAGGTGTGGTGCGGTTGCGCGCTACACCTTCGGCCGGCTCACTGCTCATCTCCCGCGACGAGCAAGTGGGCCGGGTCCCTGCCCGCCTCAAGCGCGGCTCCGGTGCCCGCGCACTGGCGATCACGGGTCTTGGGGGAATCGGCAAATCCACGCTGGCCGAGCAATATGTCAGTTCCCGCTTGCGCCGCTACAACCCGATCTGGTGGATTGACGCGGAAACCCCGGCTCAGATCTCTCACGGGCTGGCCGAGCTGGGAAGGCGTCTGTATCCGGATCTCGCCCACGCCGCCGACGCCCACGCGGCAGAGTGGGGCCGCAACTGGCTTGCCGCCCACAAGGGCTGGCTTGTTGTCTTGGACAACGTACGGGGTCCAGGCGACGTGGCCGAACTCATCACCGCCTGCCGCAACGGCCGCTTCCTCGTCACCAGCCGCCACACCACCGACTGGGAAGGCATCGCCACCCCCACCCAACTCGGGGTGCTGCCGCTGCACAAGGCTACGGCGATGCTGCGGTTGCGGGTCCGGGACGAGATCCTGCTCGATGATGCCGGGGCTTTGTGCCAGGCCCTCGGCGGTTTGCCTCTGGCAATCGATCTGGCGGGCCGCTACCTGATGCAGAACCACGTATCAGCAGCGACCTATCTGCAACGCCTCTCCCAGCCCGGGGCCAACATCCTGGCCTGGCGCCAGGCCGGAGAGGAGCCCGGCCCGGCCGTCGCTACCGTCTGGGATGCCACCCTGGACCGAATCGCTTCGCACCACGGGCAGTTACCAGGCCGAATCCTTGGCGTGGTGTCCTGGTACGCCCCCGGCGATCTCCCTGCCGACGTGCTTCGGTACGAGGACCTCGGCGCCGAAGATCAAGCGGCCGTCGACGAGGCCATCGGACGCCTTGTTGCCTACGGCCTCATGGCACGCTCCGGCGATGCACTCCACGTCCACAGCCTCCTCCAGGCGATCACCCGTGAGCGCGGCGACGAGACAGGCTCGAACAGCCTCCGGGAACTGGCCGGACGTGTTCTGCTGTCCGCTTGGAAGGCCGCCGATCGCTCGCAGCGGTCCCGGCTCTTGCCTCACGTGGCAGCTCACATTCACCACGGCGGCCCCTGCAGCGGCGACGCCGAGTATGCCTGGATGGTCATCCACTACACGGAGCACATGGACCGGGTCGGTACTGCCGATGACCAGGTCCGTGTCCTGGCATCCATCCTCGACGAGACCGTCCCGCTCCTGGGCGCCGATCACCGTGCTGTGCTCCCGTACCGGCTGGCTCTCGCCGACGCGCAGGCAAGGGCCGGCTCCACGAGCGACATCACTTCGCAACTAGAAGACCTGATTGCCGATCAGACGCGGGTCCTGGGCCCGAACCACTGCGAAACCCTGTGGTCCACACTCACGTTGGCCAAGATCTACCAGCGCAACACTTCCCACCTCCACCAGGCGATCACTCTGCTTCATCGCGTGGCCGCCGACGCGCACCGAACACTGGGGCCCGGCGACTGGACCACCCTGACCGCCCGCTGGGAACTCGCCGACTGCTACGCCTCCTTGGCCGACGCAGCCACTTCACCCAAGGCGTATACGAGCCTCTTGCTTGCACTCGCCTACTATCGAGTCGTCCTGTCCGACGCAGCCCAGACACTCGGACACGACGATCCGCTCACATACGCGTACACGCACCGTTTCATGGAGTTCTGGGGCGGACGGAAGCTGGTGGCTCTCGACGACCCGATCTGTCGAAGAGTTCTCGCTTTCAGCCAGGGCGCGGCGGGCGGCAAGCGCCTGGATAGGATCCGCCGCGCACACGAACTCCGCTACCGTCGCCCCAGGTGACACCAGCGACGCCCCGCAACCTCTCCGCTGAGTAGGCTGCCAGAGCGCGGTACCGGGATTGCTCCTGGTCCGTGCTACCGGTCCTCTCGCCGAAACTCGCCGCGCTCCTCTCAGTGCAACTACCTCTTCCCGTCCGCTGCACACACGGCCTCCAGCTCGACACCCTTATCCACCACGCCCGTTCCTTCGCGACCTGCTTGTTGTCGACGATCGCGGTTTCGGCCGGGGCACCGCGTGCACTCCCGCTACCGGCACCGCCTGGCCGAACGCCCTGTGGCAGAACGGCCGTTGGTGACCTCCCTACCGTCGCGACGGTTCTTCTGCGACCGACCCGGGTGCCATCGCCGCACATTCGCCGAGCAGGTGCTCCAACACCGCCGCGGCGTCACCGCAGGCCTCAGTACCCGGATCCTGCTACGTCAGCGCGCGCGGATCCGTCCGTACAGCCAGGGGAGCACTGTGCCCGTCCCCCGCGTTTTTCCCTGGGGCCCGCAGAGCGAGGAGGGCGACGTCGTCGTCGTTGTCGGCGGGGCGGACCCGCCGCAGAAGCTGGTCGGTGAAGGAGACAAGAGGGCGGTGGGCGAGGGCGGCAGCGTGCTGGCGCAGCCGATCCAGGCCCGCGTCCAGGGAGTGTCCGGGTTCTTCGATGAGACCGTCGGTGTACAGCAGGAGGGTGGATCCGGCCGGCAGCGCGGCGGTGGCGTCGGGGCGGGGCGCGCGGGTCCCGGTACCCAGGAGGATGCCGTGGCCGTCGGTGAGGTAGCGGGTGATGCCGTCCCGGCTGATGAGCAGGGGTGGCGGGTGGCCGGCATTGGTCCAGGACAGTTCCCAGTGGCCGTCGTCCGCTTGTTTGACACGGGCGAAGATCATGGTGGCCATGGGGACGTCGGTGATGTGCGTGATCGCCTCGTCGAGCCGCTCGACGATCCGGCTGGGGGGTTCTTGCTGGGCCCAGGCGTAGGCACGCAGCATGTTGCGGACCTGCGCCATGCCGGCCGCTGCGTCCAGGTCGTGGCCGACGACGTCTCCGATGGTCAGGACGGTGGCGCCGTCCGACAGGCAGAAGGCGTCGTACCAGTCGCCGCCGACCTGCGAGGCGTCGGGTGCGGGCAGATAGCGGGCGATCATCTCCAGCCCGGGCACGTGTGGCAGCTGGGGCAGCAGGTGGTTCTGCATGGTCTCGGCGACCTTGCGCTGACGCTGGTAGAGGCGTGCGTTGTCCAGAGCGACCGCGGCCCGTCGAGCGAGGTCCTCGATCAGCGGCAGGTCGGCGGTGGTGAAGTCCTCCGCCGTCTCGGCACGGCCCAGGGTCAGGGCCCCCAGGACCTCCCGTGCACTGCGGATGGGCACGATGGCCGCGGAGCGGACGCCGGTCGCCTCGAAAAGGCGGCGCTGTTCGACCGCGATGCCGGAATCAGGTGGCTGCTGATAGGTCTCGGGACCGGCAAGGGTGGAGGAAACCCCACGCAGTGCTCTGGAGAGCGGCATCGGGGATTCTTCCGGCACCGGGGGCATCGGACCCTGCAGCTCTTCGTGGTGCACCAGCGCGTCGTCCTCGGCATGGACCACGGCAGCGCGCCACACCTCGTCCCGCTCCGTGATCAGGTCGACGACCACCCAGTCCGCCAGCCGGGGCACGAGCAGCGACACGAGCCGACGCAGCGCCTCGTTGGCATCGAGGGTGGAAGTCAGCTGCGTCGTGGTCTGCGCCAGCAGCGCCAGCCGCTCGACCTCGGTCAGCGCGTAAGTCACCAGCTCAGGCCGCCGGCCCGCTTCCTGCGCCTGCTGGGCGCAGTGGAAGACAACGAGCGTGGCGGCCTCCCGGCCACCGGTGTCGCACGGGGTGATCATCCAGTTGACGGGCAGCAGCGAGCCGTCACCGCGGGCGAACCACTCTCCTTCGGCCTGGGCGGTGCGTCCGGCGTGGAAGGCCTGCCGCATGCTGCATCGGCTGGTCGGCATCGGCTGCCCGCGGGCATCGCGGTGCAGCAGATCGTGCGCGTCACGGCCGACGAGGTCCTCGGCGGGCCGGGCCAGCAACTGCGCGGCTCGGGCGTTGACCGCGATGATGCACCCCTTCTCGTCCACCACGTACGCCCCCGTCCCGATGGCGGCCAGTGCCCCGCCCACAGGGGTGTCAGCCGGCCCACGGGATCGCTGATCCATGCTCTCGGTCCGCTCTGGCTCCGCCACGTGGGCCTCCTTCATGATCACCGCTCGTGCCCCCCACTGTGCATCCGGACGCTGCGTACTGTCTTGTCCTGCGTTCCTCTTCCCGGCTACCCCCTTGTGCAGGCATGCCGCCCCCGCCTGGCAGGACCACTGGTGTCCCTGAGCCCCGGAGCGGGCCTGGGGCTCGTCCGGAGCCCAGGCGAGCATGGCGACCAGCAGTGCGGCGGCCACCGTCAGCAGTGCCGCCGGCAGTATCAGCGCCCGCACCGGACCCTCGCTGCGCAGCCCGTGTGCGGGTGGTGGCGAGGCGATAGGAGTCGGTTCCGGTCTCGATGATGTTGCCGCCGGAGGTATCCGCGTACTGGTGCGCCAGCTGTAGGTCGTGATTTCGCTGATGAGGTGAGCCGAAAAACGATAGGTGCCACCAAGCCAGCGTGTTGTCACAAGGGCTGGCGGCCCCTGCCAGGGGTCAGGCGGTGAGTGCCCAGCGCAGCAGGGGCGCGGTCATGGCGGTGGTGACGAGGGCCATGACCACCATGAGTGAGTAGAGATCCGTGTCGAGCAACTCCAGACGTAGTCCCACACCGAGGATGATGAGTTCGGTGAGACCGCGCGTGTTCATGAGGATGCCCAGTGTCGTCGCCGACCGCCCGGGTCGGCCCGCGGCCCGCGCTCCGAGGTAACCGCCGCCGAACTTGCCGCCGATCGCGACGAGGAGGATCAGACCCAGCTCGCCGAGCCTGTCCCCGTCCACCGTGCTCAGGTCGACCTTCAGCCCGGCCACCGTGAAGTACGCGGGCAGCAACATCCAGGTGATCGTCTCGAACCGATCGACGACCGTCGCGCGCAGCCGCTGCGTGCCGTCGCGCGGCACGATCGCGCCGGCGAGGAATGCCCCGAAGATGAAGTGCAGCCCGAACCATTCGCTCAGTGCGCCGGAGACGAGCAGGACCACCGTCAGCACACACAGGGGTGCGGTACCCGGCCCGCGCTCCCCGTCATCCGCTCCGCGCGGCTCGCGGGTGGCCAGGAACCTGCCGAGGAGCGGCCGTACCACCGTGATCATGACCACCGCATACGGCAGGACGAGAAGCACCTGCCACGAACTCTGGCTCCCCGTGAAGGTAAGGACGGCCGCGAGCAACAGCCAAGCGAAGACGTCCCCGACGGCCGCGCTTGCCATGGCCAGCGCACCGACCCTGATGTGCTGGATGCCGCAGTCGGTGAGGATGCGGGCCAGGACCGGGAAGGCCGTGATGGACATGGCCGCGCCTATGAACAGCACGAAGCCGAGTTGGTCGCCGACCGCGTGATCGTTCCACAGCCACACCGCCAGCAGCACGCCGAGTCCGAACGAGCAGACGATCGACCCCACGGACACTCCGAGCGCAGCACGTTTGTTCCCGCGCAGCAGCCGGTTGTCGAGCTCGAGCCCGATGAGGAACATGAACAGCGCGACGCCCAGGTTGCCAAGTGTGCTGAGCATCGGCCGGACGTCTGAGGGGAAGACGGCGTCTGAAAGGGCGCCGTGGAACAGCGTCGGGCCGAGCAGGATGCCGGCGAGGATCTCGCCGAGGACGGCTGGCTGGCCGCACCGCCGTGCGAGGCGCCCTAGCACATGCGCGAGCAAGAGGATCAACGCCAGACCGACCATGATCATGGCTGTTTGATGGGTCGTCATGAACACTCTTTCCGTACGGGGCGATGGGCGCGAGTCGATGAGCCGTACCGGCCGGAGACAGCGGAGGGGGCGGGTGGCCGGAGCTGTCGAACCCGTTAACACGGCGATCTGGGCGTTGCTATGTTGAGAGACATGTCGAGTCCTGAGGCGGAAAGAAGCGGGCCACCGGTGATCCGGTGGCTGATCGCGTAAACCTCTGACGAACCTGCTTTCTCCGGCCCCGTCGCCGAGCAGGACGTCGTGCATCCGCCACGGATCAACCGCATCGCGGGATCACGCCCGGAACTCTCTCCGGGACGTCTCCCATGCGACCGCATGGCCATCCGTCCATGCGTCGCGTCCCCTCTTTCTGCGATGTAGTTGGAGCATCTTCATGCCATTTGCCGTCTACGTTCTCGGGCTGGCCGTATTCGCCCAGGGAACGTCGGAGTTCATGCTGTCCGGGCTGGTGGAGGACATGGCCACGGACTTCGGTGTGTCCCTCCCCGCCGTCGGTTCGCTCACCTCGGCCTTCGCCGTCGGCATGATCGTCGGCGCACCGCTGGTCGCGATGCTGAGCCTGCGATGGCCGCGACGCCGAGCGCTGCTCACCTTCCTCGTCACCTTCCTCCTGGCCCATGTCGTGGGCGCCCTCACCCACAGCTTCGAGGTCCTCTTCGTTACGCGAGTGATCGCCGCACTGGCCAACGCGGGCTTCCTCGCTGTCGGCCTCGCGACCGCGGCGAGCATGGCGGGACCCCAGGCCAAGGGCCGTGCGACGTCGGTGCTCCTGAGCGGTGTCACCCTGGCCCTGATCGCCGGTGTTCCCCTCGGCGCCGTACTGGGCGAGCTCTGGGGCTGGCGCTCGACCTTCTGGGGTGTCGCGATCGTCTGCACCCCGGCGGTCTTCGCGGTGCTTCGATCTGTACCGGCGACACCCGTGGACCCTGCGGCTCCGAGCGTCCACCACGAGCTGCGGGCGTTCCGGACGCCCCGGGTGATCATGATGCTCGTGCTCGGGGCGCTGGTCAACGGAGCGACGTTCTGCTCGTTCACGTACCTCACACCTGTTATCACCAACGTGACGGACCTGAGCTCCGGTTGGGTGCCTGCCACGCTGGCGCTGTTCGGAATCGGGGCCTTCGTCGGGGTCAACGTGGGCGGCCGACTCGCGGACAGCCGTCCCGGCCAGGTGCTGGCGGTCGGTGGTGCGGTGCTTCTGGTGGGCTGGCTGCTCTTCGCCCTCACGGCCGCGAACCCCGCCGTGGCGCTGATCCTCGCCTTCGTCCAGGGGACCTTGTCGTTCTGCGTGGGCTCCACGTTGATCGCGCAGGCCCTCTACACGGCCTCGGCCGCCCCCACGCTGGCCGGCGGCTTCGCCACCGCCGCGATGAACGTAGGCGCCGCTGCCGGACCCGCCCTGGGTGGCCTCGCCCTGGGCGCCGACTTCGGTTACCGCTCGCCCCTGGTGGTGAGTGCCGTGCTCGTCGCCACCGCCTTGGTCCTGGCGGGGGCTGCCCGGGCCATCGGCATCACCGGTGGCAAGGGCGACCCCGGCGCCGCCCAGAACCGTCCGGCCGAGCGTCCTCTGGAGGCCCGTTCCTGACCGTCGCTCCCTGTGTCCGGTGGCCCGTCCTCCTCGTGAGGATGGGCCACCGGCCGTATCCGTGGGGCGTACGGGACATGCTTCAGAGCAGCGAGAGGAAATGGGAGACCATCTCCGCCGACTGCTCGGGGTTCAGACGCGGGTCTCACGTGGACCGGTAGTTCGTGAACCGCGGCGGCTCATCCCGCTCTGACACGCACTCGGTGACCGGGTCCGGGGTCAGCTCCAGGTGGAGGCCCGCCGGCCACTGCCCGTGCGCCCGCAACGCTCGGGTCATCGGCACCGGGCTGGGCGGCTACGAACCCCTCACCGCCACCATGGTCCCCGGACCACACTCATGCTCTACACCGACGGCCTGGTCGAACGACGCGGCGACGTCGCAATCCTTGCTGCCCGCCGGCACCAACGCCGGTAACCCGCACCCACTGACGCTCTGCCGAGTGCCGTTGACGATGTCCCGGCGGGGCATTCTCCTGTCTGCCCCGCCTATGTCCGAGTCGACGTTCGCGCCTGATGGACAAAGCACAAGCCAACGCGCGGAATGGTTCTGCCTCAGCCCCGCCGTCGAGTCGGGCGCCCACATGCCCGGCGAACGTGGGGGCGCCGTCTGCTCGGCGGTGATGTCATCCTCGCGGACGCCGGCGGCCGTTCCTTCGTCTCAGGCGCCGACTACGCCATCGCTTTCGACGACGAGCCCGATAAGGCCGGCCTTCATCAGGGGCGCTTCTGCGTGGCGTACTGAGCAGGCCCGCTCCGGCTCGTCCTGGCCGCCAGGGGGTCTACGTCCTCACTTCACCCTTCGTCAGCAGCCACTCCTCGTGCACGGCGCCCAGCGGTATCCGTGTCTGGAAGACGGGTGTGCCGAAGATGGAGAGCTGCAGATTCAGCGTGCCGCTCAGGTCGACTCCGCCGTACAGGGCCCAGGAGCCGGACGCGGAGCCGGTGCCGTTCGCCGAGCCCCCGGCCGTGGCGTTGGATTCGGCGCGGAGATAGTGGGCGAGGTCGGCGGTGACGCCCACTGTGCCGTAGAGGCCCACCGTCGCCTCGGCGCCCATGGCGGCTTTGACGTCACCGAGGGTGGTGACCGTCGTCTTGAGGGGCTCACCGGTCATGTGGGATTCGCTGACGCCGCGCCAGCCCTTGGCCCAGGTGAAGTTGCCGCCTACGCGGAAGTCTCCCTTGAGGTGCTGTTCGGCGTCGACTGTGACGCGGCCGTCGGCGTCCACCCGGAAGTAGCAGACGAGATCGAGGTTGACGACGATCGGGACGGGGCCGACCTGGATCACGGGGTCGGCGTGCAGTTCGGCGAAGGGGATGCGGATCGGCTTGCCGTTCGTCGCGCCGGCCGCGCGGCCCTTCAGCTGCCACTGGGAGGTCCACTCGCCGGTCAGCCCCAGGAACGCGCCGCTGGGCGAGGAACTCGTGGCGGCGCGGGATCCGTCGTACGAGAAGGCGACCTCGGGGGCCAGTTGGACAAAGCCCTTTAGGGAGGCGGCGGCCGAGGCGGGGGCATCTGCGGCGGTCTTCACAGCGGTTGCGACGTCGATGCGCAGGCTGCCCAACGGGAGCTTCGCGCCCTCGGGTCCGAAGGTGAGATCCCCGGTCTTCGCCCAGGAGACCTTCACGCCCTCGACGAGCGGCTCGACGTTCAAGGCGGACGGGTCGACGGGGACCGCGCCGTCCGCCTTGCTCTTGCCCAGGACGGAGTTGAGCTTGGCCGGTTCCGTCTGCACGGTCGCACTGCCGTCCGCCGCGGTGTCGACGATCTCGGTCACCTTGGCCAGTATGCCGTCGGGGGCGCCGGGGGCGGGGGCGCTGGCTATGACGTCGCCGACAGCCACGGCGGTGGTGGAATTCGCGCCGCCCGAGCCTGCGTCCTGGGGAGTGCCGGAGGCGGTGGGCGAGGAAGCGGTCGTTGTCGACGGGGTTACCGGTGGTGTCGTGCCCGAGCCGGAGGTCGGTGCCGCTATGACCGCCCGGCGGCTCTTCCTGTCGTACGAGGCGACCGTGAGCGCGGATTTCCGGGCCCGGGCCTGGTCGGGCGTGTTGGCGGCGGCCACGGCGGTCGGGGTGGCGACGCCACCGGTCGGGGCGGAGACGACCGCGAGTCGTTCGTCGTCGGTGCCGGGCTTCGAGGCTTCGGCCGTCGAGCCGGCTGCTTCGCCGGTGGTGGCGGGGGAGTGGGCGGAGCAGCCGGTGGCCAGTAGAGCCGCGACGGTGATCGTCGACAGGGCCGAAATCAGGGCATGCGCTCTGAGTTTGTGCACGCGTGAGTCCTCGGGAGCGGTGGTAGGGGGTGTGCTTCGGGAAGGAATGGCGTAGTGGCATGGCGCAGGTGCCATGGCGGTCTTCGGGTGAGCGGGTACGAGCGGGGGTGGGCGTGGTCGGGCGGCACGGCTGTCCTCGTGACAGTGCGCGGCGGTTATTACCTGCGAGTAAGTGCGCATGAGCATGCCAGGTTGACGGTGCGGCAGGGGTTACTTCTCCTCTGGCTGCAGGGTGACGTGGAGCACATTCATCTGTGGGTCAACTGGCCCTCGGGGAAGGGGCGTTGGGGGCTCCCCGTGAGTCGGCCCACGGAGCCGGAGGGCATCGCCGGACTCTTCACGTCCGACGGACGGTGGGTGGTCGATGGCGAGGGCGCGAGTCTGAACAGCCACGAGGGGATCCGGGAGCGTTTCCGCGCACTGTCGAAGCGGATTCCCTGAAGGCGGCCACCGGCCTGCGCAACGGCGTTGAGGTCGCCCGGGGCGAGGGTGGCCATCTCAACGGGCATGGTGCCGGCGACTGATTCCGGCCCATCGGATCCACGCTCGGTGAATTGGCCTCCGAGTCGGTGTGCCCATCCCCATCATCCCCTCCCGTATGGCATGCTCCCGTCAATCGATGCACGCAGCCCACGGCCACCCACCGACGCACCCCAGCCGGTGGATAGCCGCCGAGCAGACCGGGATCCCGGTCGCCGCAAAGGAGTTACGCGTGAGAACCACCCCCCACAGATCCGTCGCCGCGCGCGCCCTCGCCGTCGCCGCGCTGGCCTCCGTGTCCTTGCTCCCCGTCCACCCGGCGTCCGCCGCCACCGACGCGGCCGCGGCCTGCACGCCGACCCAGGCGGTCGTCAACGGCGGCTTCGAGAGCGGCACTTCGCCCTGGACGCAGTCGTCCACGAGCGTGATCACCAGCCGTTCCGGCCAGTCCGCGCACGGCGGCACCAGCTTCGCCTGGCTCGACGGCACCGGCGGCACGCACACCGACACGCTCTCGCAGAGCGTGACGATCCCGTCCGGCTGCAGCACCGCCACCCTGTCGTTCTGGCTGCACATCGACACCGCCGAGACCACCTCGTCCACCGCCTACGACAAGCTGACGGCGAAGATCGGCAGCACCACGCTGGCGACCTGGTCGAACCTCGACAAGGCCACGGGATATGTGAAGAAGACCCTCGACGTGTCGTCGTTCGCGGGGCAGACCGTCACCCTCGCCTTCACCGGCACCGAGGACTCCAGCCTCCAGACCAGCTTCGTCCTCGACGACATCGCCCTCGACACCTCCGGCGGCACCGTCCCGCCGGCGGACTCGACACGGACGCCGGCCGCGCCCTCGTACACGGTGAACCTGAGCAGCAACACCTCCGGCACCGTCTGGACCGGCCATGAGAGCGCCACCTTCACCAACGCCTCCTCGACCGCGCTGAGCGAGGTGTACCTGCGCCTGTGGGACAACTACCACGGCACCTGCGACGCGATGCCGATCACGGTCACCAACGTCACCGGCGGTACGGCCGGTTCACTCTCCGTCGCCTGCACGGCGCTCCAGATCACCCTGCCGACACCCCTGACGCAGGGTCAGTCCGCCACGATCGGCTTCGACCTGGGCATCACCGTGCCCAGCGGCGCCGACCGGTTCGGCCATGACGGGGCGTTCAACAACATCGGCAACGCGCTGCCCGTGCTCGCGGTGAAGGACGGCTCGGGCTGGCACCTGGACCCGTACACCAACAACGGCGAGTCGTTCTACTCCCTGGCCGCCGACTTCAAGGTGACCCTGGACCACCCGAGTTCGCTCCTGGTCCCGGCCACCGGCACCTCGACGGACACCCCCGGCTCCAGCGGCCGCACCGTCACCACGGCGACCGCGACGAAGGTCCGTGACTTCGCCTGGGCTGCGGGCCCGTTCAGCAAGATCTCCGGCACCTCGGCGGCCGGGACGGCCATCAACATCTACTCCGTCTCGGGCATCAGCTCCTCCGACGCGCAGTCGATGTTGAGCACCGCCAAGACGGCCGTCGACGCACACGCCGGCCGCTTCGGGGCCTACCCCTACGGCGAGTTGGATGCGGTCATCGACAACAACTACTGGTTCGGCGGCATGGAGTACCCGGGCTTCGTCCTGGACCTCGTCAGCACCACCGCGCTCACCCACGAGATCGGCCACCAGTGGTGGTACGGCATCGTCGGCGACGACGAGTACAACAGCCCCTGGCTGGACGAAGCGTTCACCGACTACGCCACCGACCTCGCCCTCGGCAAGACCGGCGCCAACTGCTGGAACAGCGTCTCCTGGGCCTCCTCGGCGGAGAAAATAACCAACTCCATGGCCTACTGGGACGCCCACTCGTCCCGGTACTCCACCGTCGTCTACGGCTACGGCAAGTGCGCCCTGCACGATCTGCGGCGGCTGATCGGTGACACGGCGATGACCAACCTGCTGAAGAGCTACGCGAGTTCACACTGGTACGGCGTCTCTACCACCGCCGAGTTCAAGGCGGCGGCCCAGGCGGCGACCAGCACGGACCTCACGTCGTTCTGGAGCACGCACCGTATCGACGGCTGAGCCGGCGCAGGTCAGTCGACCCGGACGAGGAAGGTCAGCACCGAGGCGTCCTCCTCTGTGAGGGGGCGAGCGCGGTGTTGAACGGGCCGCCGTGAGGGGCACGGGGTCCTGGTTCGGGTGAGTTGTCCGGGGTCGGTGCATGAAGGAAGGGCCTCTTGGTAGCTCGCGGATGTCGCGTCCAGCGAAAACCAAGAGGCCCTTTTGTCGAAGTGTCGCGTGGTCGTCGCGGTCGCCGAGTCCGGTTCGTCCACTCGTGGGTGTGACTGCCTCGCCCACAGGTTCGGGAACGCCGTCGACTGGCCGCAGCGCCGGCCCCGATACGGCTCGGACATGAGCGATGCCGAGTGGGCCGTGGTGAGGGACCTGCTGCCGGTTCCGGGCTGACTTTCGGGCCGCGGCGGGCGTCCGGAGGGCTACTGCCACCGGCAGACGATCGACGCGGTGCGCTACCTCGTCGACAACGGCATCAAGTGGCGGGCGATGCCAGCGGACTTCCCGGGTCGTGGACTCGCAGCCGGTGAAGGCGGATGCCGCCGTCACCTTCGGCTCACGGGGCTTCGACGCGGGCAAGAAGATCAACGGTCGCAAGCGGCACCTGCTCACCGACACGCTCGCACTTCTCCTGGCCGTGCTGGTCACACCGGCGTCCGTGACCGACCGGGACGGCGCCCGGGCACTTCTGCCACCGGAAGCCGGCAGTTTTCGGCGGCCGGCGCGAGTCTGGGCCGACGGCGGCTACACCGGCAACCTCACCGACTGGACCGCCCAGCATCTCGGGTTCGTCCTCGCCATCGTCCGCCGCAGCGAGGACGTCCGCGGCTTCCAGCCACTGCCCCGCCGCTCGGCCGTCGAACCGCTCCTTCGCCTGGTTTCTGCGCAGCCGACGCCTGGTCAGGGACTACGAACGACGCATCTGGCTCGCTGATGTCTGCCTGGACGGACAGCGAGAACTCCGTACCCTGCCCGCCGACATGCGGTGCGATCACGCAGCAGTGTTCGCCGGACTGACCACCACCTTCACCCCGGGAGCGGTCGTGGGAAACGTCACCAGAATCAAGCTGCTGAAGAGACGGATGCACGGCCGGGCCGACTCCGACCTCCTGCGACGCTGCATCCTCCTGTCACCTTGATCAACCGGCTGACACCCCCGAATCAGCGACAGGCCCAGAACCTGAGCCAGAACCGTTGGTCGCGTACAACGCCACATCTGCGTGAAGGCGTCACCAATCCGGTCATGTCGTTGGTGTGTATGACGATGTGACAGGTGATCAGCCCTGGACGTCCCCTGACCCGTTCTTCCCTACGTACGGCTGTCCCCCAGGGGGTAACGCCGGGGAGAGGGCCGGGTTCCGGGGCCAGGCGGACGTCGGGGTCCGTCAGGCGAGGTGGATCGTGAAGCGCCTCACGATCTTGGGGCTCGTGGCGATGGTGTCGGAGTGGACCGAGCCGCGAGCCTTCTCGTACTCCTCGGTGCCGCCAGTGATCGCGCTGTCGAAGGGGCCCTGGTCGACGTAGTTGAAGTACACCCCCTGCGTGGTGAGCTGGCCGCCCGGGAGGACGTACGTCACGACGCACTGCTCCGCTTCGTCGGCGTCGCCTCGGGTGGTGGTGCAGGCGCCGTGGGTCTCGCCGACCTTGGTGTGCGCCTCGTCGAAGAGATCCGAGCGGACGACGACTTGATCGCCCTGCGAGACGCTGCCAGGGGTGACGGGGAAGCGGGTCAGCTGGACCACCTCGGCCAGGACTGTGATGATCCGGGCCTTACCCCTGGCGTGGGCGGAACCGGTGTCCGTCGCGGCGGCCACGACGGGGGTGCAGGCGAGGAAGGTGACCAGCGTGGCCGTGCCGAGGCAGGCCGCTCTGATGGGGCGCATCATGCGACTCCTGAGGTTGATATTCGGGAATGACCGGATGGCGAACTTCCATCCGATTCCGTTCGATTCCCTTCATAACCTCGACCCCGCCGCCGCACGGAGCACCCGGGCACGAACCACGGGTACATCCAGCCGGTCGGACCAAAGTCAGGCGGCGGAGCTCGGCGCGAAGCCGAACGGCAGCTTCAGGCCGACAGCGGCCAGTGACGTCAGGGCGGTGACGTTGCCGGTGGCCGCGGCTGCGGTGATCAACCGCGCCCGGTCGGTGGCGAGGAAGACCACCATGTCGGCGACCTCCTCCGGCTCGCCCAGGCGCTTGAATGCCGACAGCTGCGCCATCGGCTCGCGCACCTTGGGCGGGTCCGGGGAAAGGTGCGCGACCTGCTCGGGGGCGGCCCCGGGGGAATGCTTTCGGGGCCGTCTCCCCGGGCCAGGTGTTGATGACGAAGTGCGCGGCGTAGATACCGGGAGGCCAGGAGGCCAAGAGGACGGGTGGCTGATGGGCTTCAGAGGTTGAAGACGAGTTCGGCCTGGTCGCGCTTGGTGGTGTGCAGGTCCCAGTAGACCGGGGAGATCTCCTCGGGCTGGGCGGTCGGGAATCCGGGGATCGCCGGCGTGCCGATCGACACGTTGATGGCGATGTGCGCCGCCTGGACACCTGTGCCGTCCAGCTCCTTGTGCAGGTTGATCACCCAGTTGCGCAGCGCCGCGGCGGCGGCGTTGACGTTGGCGACCTGCGGCACGGGGTCGACGGAACCGGCGCCGGTGGTGAACAGCAGGGTGCCCGCACCGGCCTCCCGCATGGCGGGCAGCACCGCACGGGTGGCGTCGATCGCTCCGTAGAGCTGGAACTCCATCTCGTGCTGCACGTCGGCCGGTTCGGTGGCGCCCGGGGTGGTCATGACGGTCTGGAGGCCGCCGACCGGGGAGTACTCCAGGACGTCGATGCCGCCGAAATGCGTAGCTGCGTCCTTCAGTGCCTGGGTGAGGGCGGGGCGGTCGAGGACGTCGGCGGGGAAGGCGGCGGCGGTGATGCCCTCGGCGGCCAGCTCGCCGGCAAGGACTTCGAGCTTGACCCGGTTGCGGGCGATCAGTGCGACGTCGTAGCCGTGAGTGCCGTAGGTGCGGGCGATGGCGAGGCCGAGCTGAGGGCCGGCACCGACGATGGCGATGGTGGGCATGAGAGAGCCTTTCCCCGGAGGGATGGTGGGTGATGGATAGGGCTATCCGTTTCATTTCCGGAAAGCCCTATCCGGTTCACTGTCCACCGTAACACGACAATCGGATAAGGCATTCCGGTTTGCTGGTCTGACGTCATGAGCCCCCGAGACCCGCACCCCGCAGCGAGCGCTGGCGCGACTGTTTCCGCAGGTCAGTCCGAGCGCGGCGACGCGGAGCGCAACCGGGGGCGGAATCGCCACCCTCTTCCGCCACTTCCCCCGCAAGGAGGTCCTGCTCGCTGCGGTCGTCGCCGACCGTATGAGGGCGTACGTGCAGGCCACCGACGCTGCCCTGGCCGATCCGGAGGCCTGTCACGGCTTCACCGGCCACATCGAGACCGTCTGTGCGATGCAGGCCGCCGACCGCGGCTTTGCCGACATCCTGACCATGAACTTCCCGGGCGCTCCGGAGCTGGAGACCTACCACGCTCAGGCGTACGAGGGCTTCCTCGAGCTCATCGGCCGCGCCAAGACCAGCGGGCAGCTGCGCGAGGACTTCACCAGCCCCCGGCCCGCGGCCTACTGCCGGACCCGCCGGAAGACGCTGCGCTGTACGAGGCCATGCGCCGCGCCAGCCAGAGCGCCACCGCCCCCGCCGGTCGCTGGTTCAGCGTAGCGTCCACCCGGCTCGTGCTGGATCAGCTGTGCAGCCCCCGCAGCATCACCCCCAGGTAGCGGCGGCCGGAATCCAGACGCTCCTCTTGGTCATCGGCATGCACGCCTGCGGCGAAGGCGATTCCGCACATGAGAGGCAGCAGGTCGTCCCAGGTGACGACGCCCTGAACCGATCCTGCCGCCTGTGCGCGCTCCAGCAGGCGGCCGGCGAGTGCGTCCAGCGTGGCGGTGAGCTCCTGGGTGCGGGGCAGGACGCGTTCGGGGGCGGCCCGGACGAGGGTGATGGAGGGGTCGGTCAGCTGCGTCTCGAGGGTGATGCCGAGGAAGCCGGTCAGTGCACCCCAGGGGTCCTCCTCGCCCAGGGCCTGTTCCGCGCGGGCGATCAGAGCCTCCAGGCCAGGGGCCGCCACGGTCTCCATCAGGGCCTCGGTCGTCGGGAAGTGTCGGTAGGTCGTGGCCACCCCCACACCGGCGAGGCGGGCGATGTCGTTGAGCTGCAAGGGGGTTCCTTCGTCGATGAGCCGGCGGGCCACGTCGAGGATGCGCTGCCGGTTGCGGGCAGCGTCCTTGCGCATCGGTGCAGGGGTCATGTCCACAGCATAAATGGATGAGTCATCCGTTTCGTGTTACGTTGAAATGGATAGATAATCCGTTTCGATGTGACGCCGCTTCGCGCCCAGCGTCCAGCGTCCAGAGGAGAAAGCACCATGACGTTCACCGTCACCGACGTCCCGGGCCTGTCCGCCGCGTTCACCGACACCTTCACCAGCCGCACCGTCACGACCGACGAGGGCATGACCCTGCATGCCGTGGTCGGCGGCGACGGCCCGCCGCTGCTGCTCCTGCCCGGCTGGCCCCAGTTCTGGTACAGCTGGCGCCTGGTCATGCCTGCCCTCGCCGAGCACTTCACCGTCATCGCCCCCGACCTGCGCGGCATGGGCGCCAGCGACAAGCCCGCCACCGGCTACGACGCAGCTACCCCCGCCGACGACATGGCTGAGCTGATGACCGCCCTGGGACACGAACGCTTCGCCGTCGTCGGCTACGACCTCGGCATGCTGGTCGCCTACGCTCTGGCCGCAAGCCACCGCAACCGCGTCACCCACTTCGTCGGCGCCGAGTCGATCCTGCCCGGCCTTACCCCGTTCCCGCCGATGCTGACGGACCCGACCGTCAACGAGGTCATGGCGCACTTCGTCATCAACCGCCTCGCAGACCTCAATGAACGCCTGATAGCCGGCCGCGAGGAGATCTACTTCGGCCACCAGTTCGCGTCCAAGACCGCCACCCCCGGCGCCATCCCGCAGGACGCCGTGGACCTGTACGTCGACCACCTGCGCGACCCGGCCGCCCGGCACGCCAGCTTCGAGTACTACCGCACCCTCGACACCACCGCCGAGCACATCCAGCGCTGGCGCGACCAGGGCCCGCTGGCCATCCCGGTCCTGGCCATCGGCGGCCAGTACAGCACCGGCACCATGCCCGCGGACACCATGCGCCTGGTGGCCACCGACGTCACCGAACTGGTCATCCCCCAAGCCGGTCATTTCCTGCCCGAAGAAGTTCCGCAGGAGCTGACGAAGCACCTGCTGGACTTCCTGCGCTGACCCGCCCGGTCAGCACCAGTTGCGAGGTGAAGGGTCCGGCGAACCGGCTCCCTGACACAGGCGCGAGGGCGAGCGCGGTCAGTGGCTCGGAGCAGTACGACTCCACCCGACAGCGACGCCCCAGGTGACGCCCGCGTCGCCGGTGACCTCGAAGCGGGTGGCTGCAGTCGAGAAAGGCAGCTGATCGGCATTGAGCGTGCCCGAAGCGCCGGCCGAGCAGGACTCGGTGTAACTGGACGGGCCGACGGTGACGGTGACCTTGCCGCTGCCTTGGCACTCGATGCTGGTCCAGACGGTGCCCGCGTGGGGCTGGGCAGGCAGTGGGAAGTGCCCGGCCCCGGTGTGGCGGCCGGTGTCGGTCCAGACCTCGACTCCCTGATCGCGGAGCGCGGCGGCGGGGTCCTGCCACGGCATGGGGGCATCGCCTGGGATCCCGGACGGGCTCGGGGACGCGGTCGCGGCCACGCCCGCGTTCGATGCATCGCTGGGGCTCGAACCGGCCGACAGGCTGGAGAGAGCGAGCGCGGTAGCGCCGCCACCGATCAGGACGGCACCCAGGACCAGGCCCGTGACGGTCGAGCGCCTGCGCCGGATACGGCGCTTGATGATCACAGCGTCGAACTGCGGAGCGTCGGGGGTGTTCGCGACATCGTTCAAGGTATCTACCAGGTTCTGCTCGAAGGGCGTCAGGTTGGCGTCATGGAGAGCTCGCGCGGAGTGACGGGTCATGGGGCGACCTCCTCGGTCTGCTGCCGGACAGGACTGGGAAGCTGAGCGCGCAGCTTGTCCAAGCCCCGGGCGAGCTGGGAACGCACCGTGGTGGCAGAGATCCCGAGATCTGCGGCTATCTCGGCGTCCGGCATGTCGTGGAAGTACCGCAGTACGACCACCGTGCGCATGCCCATCGGTAGCTGTAGCAGCGCGCGAACGAGCTGGTCCCGGCTGTCCAAGCGGGCGTACTCGTCCGCTTGAGAACCCTCGTCCATGAGGTCCAGCCGGTTCGAACGCCGGAATCGGCGCCAGCGGTCGTTGGCCAGATTCACCATGATCCGCCGCACATAGGCTTCCGGGGACTCGGTTGCCGCGACCTTCCGCCAGCGACGGCACGCGCGCTCCAGAGTCTCTTGAACCAGGTCCTCGGCCGCCTCACGGCTGCCGGTGAGAACGTAGGCCCCGCGGAACAGCGCAGCCGACCTGTGCGCGACGAAGTCCTCGAACGCCACCTCCGGGCACTCGGCCCGCTTGTGAGGTGGCGCCGGGTCGGCACCATCCATGAACGTCTCCTTCCTCACACCCCACCTAGACGGTGCCGCCCCGGCATCTGCTGCATGAGGGTGACGAGACGTGGATCACACGGAGTCGCCGCTGATGGCGCTGTCATTTCTCGGGTTCTGGTCCACCTTCTGGCCTCGTGGCCGTTTCGGGTGTGGCACCGGTTGATCAAGGTGACAGGAGGATGCGGCGTCGTAGGAGGTCGAAGTTGGCCCGGCCGTACATCTGTCTCTTCAGCAGCTTGATTCTGGTGACGTTGCCTTCCACCACTCCCGAGGTGAGGCTGGTGGCCGGCGCGGCGAGTACGGCGGCGCGGTCGGGGCGTATGCCGGCGGCCAGGGTGTGGAGTTCGGGACTGCTGCAGGGTCCGCAAGGACGTCGTGCGGGTCGCACGAAGCCGTGAGTCCGGCGTCACCCTGGAACAGATCGCCGCCGATATCGGCGTCCACCCGGCCTCGTTGTCGAAGTGGATCCGACGCGCGGAGGCCGAGGATCATCGGGACGGGCAGGTCCGCGGTCGGCACGCTCGTCGAGCGCGGCAGCAGGTCCACGCTCCTGGTCCATCGGCCGCGGCTCGGGGACTGGGGCGAGAGACCGTACGTCAAGAACGGGCCCTCGCTCGGCGGATACGAGGCCGCCGCGATGAACGCCCCACTGACGGAAGCGTCGATGGTCCGCCGAAGACCTCGAAGCAGTCGCGTTCGCACTCAACAACCGGCCCCGCAAGATCCTGGGCTGGAAGACAAGATCGGCCGCTGCGAAACTCGGGGCAGCTCGCTTCTTCCATAGCCAGTTACCGCTGTTGGCGGATGCACACGGCGCCCGGATGCTCCCGTGGGCGATGAAGCTTGGGCGGCCCTTGGGGAGAGCTTGGTTGTTCATGACGGGCTCTGACGAGGACTCTGTGACGGTCGCGTGATCAAGCACTCCGATGCGCGACAGCAATGGGGGGCGGGAGCGTCGCGCACGTGTGAGTCGATGGCGAAACCGCCGCCACCGCAGGGGATTTGACCACATCCACGAGTGCAAAGGACGGTCATGGTCAGGCGAAGACACCCATCCGGCTTCCGCTTCCGGCTCGCTCCTTCGCTCAGAGCCCTGCTGCTGGCCCTCACCCTGGCCGGCGGCTCGGTGTTCGTCTCGTCGGGCCCGGCGTCGGCCGCCGGCTGCAAAGGAGCGGAGTGCACCGGCCAGAACCCGGCGACGATGGGCTGCGACAGCGACGCCCGGCTCCTGGAAGAGATCGACGAGACGGACCACTCCCTGCGGTTCTACTACTCGGGCACCTGTGACGCCTCGTGGGCGTATGTGACCGTCGATCCGACGTCGGACATCATTCCGCAGGCCGCCAACATCTTCTACGTCCCCCAACTCGGCGGCAGCGAGGCGTCGTTGTCCGCCGGATACGTGGACCAGGACGACGTGGCCAAGGCGACGCCCATGGTGGGCGGCGACGCGATGGCGAAGGGATGCTCCGCCGACGACGGCCCGGCATTCGACCCGGCTCCGGAGACCTGGAAGCAGCAAGGGACAGCGGGGGAGTGCACCCAATGGCACTGACGAGGATTCCACGCACCGCACGCACCCGCCGGACCGCCAGGACCGCCGTGCTGTCCTGCGCGGCACTGGCCGCGGGTCTGCTACCCACCTCGGGAGTGACCGCGGCCGCCGCGACACCGGCGCCCGCGACGCGCAGCGACGGCAGACTGTTCACCTCGCCCGACCGGGCGCTCGGCGACGGCTGGCGGACGTCCTCCGACCGGGCGGTCGTCGGGACCGGCGACTCCGCGGGCTTCCACATCCTGGTGGCCGACGAGTCGCAGTCCTTCCGCTACCGGGAGGTGGCCGACCTCACCGAGGAGGGGCTCGACGGCATCGGCCCGTGGACCGGATACGTCTGCACCACCGGCTCCGGCCGGTACGCGGCCGCCGTCTACGCCCCGTCCATGGCGGCCAACAAACCCGCCTTGATGCAGCACGGCGCCTTCGCCGCCGTGGTGGATCTCGCGACCGGACGGGTCACCCGCTCGGTCACCGGTGTGCAGCTCGCCTACTTCTCCCCGGGCTGCGGACAGAGCGACACCGTCACTTTCACCCGCAGCGCCGTCGGTGACACGGCGCACGGGTCCACCGAACTCTTCGACGTCGATGCCGCGACCGGCAGAACGGTCCAACACGCCACGGTCAAGGGCCAGTTCACCAATCCGCTGCCGACCGTCGGCGGCGACTTCGGCGTGTTGAACGGGCGGCTCGTCAAGGCCGCCGCCGACGGCACGACCAGCACGCTCACCAAGCTCCCGGGACGTCTGTTCGGGCTCGCTCCGAGTGCCGGCGGGACCGTCGACGTGGCCGTCGTCTCGAACGGCAGGGACGAACTGCACCGCTGGAACGGCCGGAAGCTGACGAAACTGGGCACCGCACCGCTCGGACAACTCGGCATCTTCCCGCGTCGCGGCGGCGACTTGGTCGCAGGCAAGGTGTCCGGCATCGACACCGCCGCCGCGCCCGGCCTGGTCAAGGAGGACGCCCCCGGCAAGCCCCTCGCCGCCTCCCGGCAGGGTCATCTGCTCACCACCTCGGTGGCCTCGGAGGAACTCAAGGGCATCACCTCGAAGATCGGCGCCACCGGCGGAGAGGGCGCCGGGCTCATCGGCCTACAGGCCCTCGCCACCGCCAGCGACACCACGTCGACCACGCAGGTGACAACCGAGGCGACCGCCGCCGACACCACCGACGACACGGAGCCCGACGTCGACGGCCAGCCGGAGAAGGACGCCCTCGCGCAGTCCGGGATCACCCCGAGCGACCCCAACCCCCAGTCGCACTACTCCAACTGCCTGGTCAAGCGCAACAACGTCCACGCCCAGGCGCTCCAGCCGAGCCCCAACATGGTCGAGTGGGCCGTCGACCAGGCCGTCCACGGCGACTTGAACATCACCCGGCCGTCGAACTATCTCGGCACCGGAAGCGCCGCCTACAACCCGCAGTCGCTGTTCCCGCGCGTCGCGCTCACCGGCGGCGGCACCGTCCCGGCCCAGGTCATGCTCGGCATCCTCGCCCAGGAGTCCAACTTCAAGCAGGCGTCCTGGCATTCGGTGCCCGGTGACGGCGGCAACCCGCTGCTCGGCGACTACTACGGCAACGGCGACAGCATCCACTACTACCCCAACGGCGGGGCCGCCGACTGCGGTTACGGCATCGCCCAGGTCACCACGGGCATGAACGAGGCCAAGCCGAACCCGTACGAGCCCACCGAGGCGTACGCCATCGCCACCGACTACGCGGCCAACATCGCCGCCGGTGTGCAGATCCTGAGTCAGACGTGGAACCAGCTCAAGAGCCAGGGCATGAACGTCAACACCGGCAACCCCGCCTACATCGAGAACTGGTTCATGGCGCTGTGGGGCTACAACAGCGGCGTCTACACCGACTCCTCGCAGAACGGCGGCCACACGGGTCTGGGCTGGTTCAACAACCCGGCCAACCCCGACTACCCGGCCGACCGTGCCCCGTTCCTGCGCGACTCGTACGACGACGCCTCCCACCCGGCGGACTGGCCGTACGAGGAAAAGATCATGGGCTGGATCGAGACCCCGCAGCTGACCTACAACAGCCAGCCGTCCTACGCCCTGCCCCAGTTCCCCACCGGCGGCACCAGCCCGGCCGGCAAGCTCAATCTGAACCTGAACTACCGCGCCTACTGCGACAGTTCCAACAACTGCGACCCCGGCACCGCCTCCGGCAGCGATCCGTGCCCGGCCGAGAACGAGACCTGCTGGTTCCACGGCTCGGTCAACTGGGGCGCCGGCCAGGACAGCACCGACGGCTCCTCCGAGAACCTCGTCCACGCGCTCGGCAGCAGTGAGCCGGCGCTGAAGCGGCAGTACGACGCCGGCCCCTGCAACAACGCCCCCGCCGGTCTGCTCGTCGATGACCTGCCCGACCCCGACGACAACACCCAGGGCTGCACCGAATCACAGTCGGCCGAAGGGAAGTTCACCCTGCAACTCGGGGACAACTTCACTTACGACCGCAGCGACGGCACCTGGCGCGCCACCGGCGACATCGCGCCGATAGACCTGCACCAACTCGGCGCCGGATACGACGGACACGCCTGGTTCACCCACGGCTACGCCGGCGGCACCGGCAGCGCCGCCAACCTGTGGCACAAGGTCACCGCGACCTGGACCCCGAACCCGTCGCGGATGTCCGAGTCCGGCACCACCGGTCTGCTCTACGACATCTTCGTCCACCTGCCCAACCACGGCGCCCAGGCCATCGTCCCGTACACCGTCCACGTCGGCATGAACACCGCCGGCGTGGCCGCCACCCGCACCTGCAGCGTCAACCAGGCCACCAGGAGCAACGGCAAGGACGTGTGGGTCGAACTCGGCACCGTGCGGATGTGGCAGGGCGGCAACCTCCAGGCCGACAACACCAGCCGCTCCGACTACACGGGCGACCTGGACATCGCCTACGACGCCGTCGTCTTCTCCGCGACCACGACGGCCTCCAGCACGGGCATCTGCTTCCACGACGCGATGCCCTGACTCGCCGCACACCACGGCACGGCGGTGCGCCGCACGGCCCGGAAACGGCCGGGCGCACCGGCGCACCGCCTCGCACACCTGCCCTCGCAACGGAGCCCCACGTCCATGAAGTTCCCCCACACCCTGGCGGCGGCGCTGGCCGTCTGCGCCCTCCTCGCCGGCTGCTCCTCGCAAGCCGGCTCCTCACCGGGCTCCGCCTCCTCGACGTCACCCGGTCCGGGGGAGGGCGAGGTCACGCCCTCCGTCACGGCCGCGATCACCCCCTCGGCCACGGCCACCGCCGATCTCGACGACTGGCCCACCGAACCCGCGACCGCCGACAAGCTCCCCGCCGGCATTCACAGCACCGCTTTCGCGCAGGGGTACTCCGGCGCAGCCTTCCTGGCCCGGCTGACGAAGCGGTGGAACATCACGTTGAGCGCGAAGAAGAAGAACGACTTCAAGGCGAACGACGCCTGGCCCGCCGTGTGGATCTCCTCCGGTTCCACCCACCCCACGCCTGGCACGAAGGTGAGCATCGCCGTCGTGTGGAGCCTGGACGGCGACCTGGAGTCCCTCACCTGCACGGCCGACCGGAAGGCCACCGGCCGCGCCGAGTTCCTGCGGCAGTGTGCCGAACTGGACCACCCGGGCGCACACCCGCAGGCGGCGGCGAGCTGGCTCCAGCGGACGACACCGGCCGTGGACAAGGCGTTTGCCCAGGCCAACAAGCCCATCGGCAGTGCCCTTCACCGCTCCGGCCGGGCCGCGACCTACCTGCAGGAGTACGGCACGAGCGAGAACGCGGCGACGTACGCGCTCCGGATCTTCGGCACGGCCTGACAAGCCACCGAACACTGAACGTTTTCAGTGCGACCGCTGATCGGGCGACGGGGCGGTGTCTCGCGGAGCGACTCGCCCCCAGGCAAGGTTGACAGTGTGTGGATCACGGCAGGGATGAGGTCGGGTGAGCTGATGGCGGGGCTCGCCGTCCGCGTTCGCGGCCGTCCGCCGGCGGCGTTACGCCTGTACGGCGAGGGTGCCGGACAGCCCCTGCTTGACCAGCCGGGTGTACTCGTCGGCCAGGATCTCCGGGGCGTCCTGCTCGATCGCGCGCAGCGCCTGCGCGGCGACGTCGGCGGGGTCGGCCTTCCCCTCGGGCGGCAACACGGCGGTCATGTCGGTGTCCATGAGACCGACGTACAGAGCGGAGACCGAGATACCGCGGGGGGCGAGCTCCTCGCGCGCCGCGTTGCTCATGGCCCAGGCGGCGGCCTTGGAGGCGGCGTAGGAACCAGCCAGGGCGGCGGTGGAGGAACCAGCCTCAACGGCGTGCATCCAGGCGACCACGGAGACGATGTTCAGCACGGCACCGCCGCCGTTGCCCTCGATGATCGGGGCGAACGTTCGTGTCATGGCGAGGGGGCCGAAGAAGTTCGTGTCCATCTCGGTGTGCAGGTGCTCCATGCTGCCGCCGATCAGCGGGTTGGCCCGCGCGACACCGGCGTTGTTGATCAAGAGCGTCACGTCCGAGGCGATGCGGGCGGCCGCGCGCACCGACTTCTCGTCCGTCACGTCCAGGCGCAGCGGGGTGACACCCTCCAGATCCACCGTCTCGGGGCGGCGCGCCGCGGCGTAGACCGTGGCGCCGCTGTTCACGAGCTGCTGCGCGAGATGGCGTCCCAGCCCGCGGTTGGCGCCGGTCACCAGCGCGACAGATCCCTTGAGTTCCATGATCACTCCTTGCCGAGGCAGACCTGCCGGGCCGCCCGCACAAATAGATTATTGGCAACATCTAAACACGCTCTATGATAGATGTCGAATGTCATCCAGAGGGAGACGGACGATGGGTCGCGTGTCACAAGCGCAAGCACAGGAGAACCGGCAGCGCGTCGTGCGGGCTGCCGCGGAACTCTTCCGGGAACGCGGGCCGCAGGTCGGCGTCGTCGACCTCATGAAGGAGGCGGGGCTCACGCACGGAGGGTTCTACAAGCAGTTCGCCTCCAAGGAAGCCCTCTTCGAGGAGGCCGTGACGCAGGCCTTCGAGGATGCCGCCGGACAGGCGTACCGGCAGACTGCCGCCGAGGGCGGGCTCAGTGATGAAGCGATCGCCGCCTACCTGTCCGTCGAGCACCGCGATGCAGTCGCCGAGGGCTGCCCGGTGGCAGCGCTCGCCACTGACATCGCACGGGGACACGGCGGGTCTGCCGTCCAGGACCAGTACAACGATGGCGTTGCCCAGCTCGCACAGCTCTTGGCTACCGACGAGGATGACGGGCTGAGCCGGATGTGCACGATGGTGGGAGCTCTGATCCTGGCCAGAGCGACCAGGGACACGGAGCTGTCTCAGGCGATTCTCACCGCCGCTCGCGCCACACTGAGCACGTCCGGTTGATACGGGCAGCCTTTGCCTCAACGGGGTCCACTGAACCTCAGCATCACTGCAAAAGTCCACCACGTGATCTGCGGGACCTGCTCCGAGCGCACTCGATGATGATCAGCGACACGGTTCTGTACGGCGCCGTCCGCAAAACCGCCGCCACCCTGCGCCCCGGCACCGTCCTGCTCCACCTGGGCGCCGTCCAGTTCCCTCTCACCGGCCCTGTCCGCTACTCCATGACCGCCGCTGACGCGCTCGACCTGTGCGAGACCATCCGTCCCACGACGATCCATCCCGTCCACTACGAAGGCTGGCAGCACTTCCGCGAAGGCCCGGAAGCCCTCACCACGAAACTGCGGGCCCTGCCCCCGGAGCACAGCAAGTCATTCACCTGGCTGCCCCGGGGCACCCCGCACCTCACCACCGTCTGACCACGAACAGAGCCTTGAGCCATTGCCGTAGGCCAACGGCACTTCAACACGCAGAACCAACGGGCTGGTAAGTCCCGGTCGAACGGGACACTGGCAGCCTGACCCTCGTACCAAGCGGCCGGCGAGGTCGCCGCCCGGGTCATCGGCCAGTACCACCGTGGCCTTGATCCGTTTGGCCACCGGCTCCCGGTGCAGCTCGATGCTGCGGTAGACGGCCATGACGATCTCCTCTGCGCCGCCTGCCAGCGAGTGAACCCGGCGCGCGTCCCGCGCCGCCCCCAGCCGTCTACCAGCGAATTCCCAACGACTCCCAGGCTGCCGTCGTTCGGCGGAACCGGTGGCCGCTCCTCCCGTGGTGGCGAGGGACGCATGAGGCGGACGCTTCGCAAGTCAGACAGTCACTTGTAGATCTTGCCGGGCTCGGCCTTGGCCGGAGCGAGCAGCTGGGAGACGGTCACGAAGGTGTAGCCCTGCTTGCTGAGCGCCGTCAGGATGGAAGGCATGGCCGGCACGGTTCCCTTGTGCAGCGGGTGGAGCAGGATGATCCCGTCGCGGCCGGCGCCGTCGAGCACGCGCTTGGTGATCAGAGCGGAGTCGTCCGTCTCGTAGTCCTTCGCGGTCACCGTCCACAGCACCTGCGCCATCCCCAGTTCTTTCGCGACCTTGGAGACGCGGTCGTCGGTGCGGCCCTGAGGCGGGCGCATCAGCGTCGGCTCGCTGCCGGTGATGCCGGAGATGGCCCGTGCCGTGCGGCGCAGCTCGTCGCGGATCTGCGCATCGGAGACATCAGTCAGCACCGCGTGCGTCCAGGTGTGGTCCCCGATCTCGTGGCCATCCTTGGCGATCCGCCGCACCACATCCGGGAACTTGTGGATGCGCCGGCCCTCAAGGAAGAACGTCGACGGCGCCTTGTACTGCTTCAGGAGGTCCATCAACCGGTCGGTGGGTTCGCCAGGGTTGCCGTCGAAGGTGAGCGCGATGCACTTGACCTTCCGGCAGTCCACCTGCCCCGACATTACGCCTGCTCCAGACGCGGCCCGGTCACGCTCCTCGCTCGGGGAGAGCGTCTCCATCTTGTTCGCCTGGATGACCATGGCGACGGTCACGGTCACGGCGGCCACCACGGCCAGGGTCAGGAGTATGAGCAGGCGAGGCCGCCTCTTCAGGATCTTCACCTCAAGGAGAAGATTTCAGCGACGGAAGGGTTGCCCAGCGGCCTCGACTGTGAGGTAGAACACGTGTGTGCCGCGCTTTCAAGCGAGCCGCGGCGCGACCTCGGCTGCGATCCGCTCCAGCGCCTCTTCGGCGTGCTCGGCCGCCGACGGTGGCGCTGATGTGCCGCGCGCGGGGCAACGGCCCGCAGCCGCAGCCGCCGCCGGACGGGCCACCTCGGCTTGCGCCTGCGCGAGTTCCTTGCCCAACTGCTCGCCCTGGTCCGTCAGCATGACCCGCCGCTGAGCCACCCACGTCAGCACCGCAGCCACCCGCCCCCTCTCCCGCCCCTTGCCCGCTTCTGGGCCGATGCGAGTGCTTCGTACTCATGTACTTGCCAATCACTTGACGATCCGTTCCCTGGACGTTCAACCCCGGTGCCTCGCCTGCGCTGTGTGGCGTCCCTAGGTTTCCTGGAGGTTTGGGAAGAGGGGACTATGGACGCACTTCTCGCGGTCCGGGCGCGTGGGATCAACAAGTGTTTCGGCGATGTCGTGGCACTCGACGGCGTCGACCTCGATGTGACGCAGGGACAGATCCACGGCCTGGTGGGACCCAACGGCGCGGGCAAGACGACACTGCTCGGTCTTCTGCTGGGTCTGGCCGTCGCCGACGGCGGCCGGCTGGAGATCCTCGGGACGCCGGTGGAGCGGGCGCTCGCCGTTCCCGACAGGGTCGCCGGCTTCGTGGACGGCCCCGGACTCTACCCCTCCCTCACCGCCCGGCAGAACCTCGCCGCGCTGGCCCGACTCCGGGGCCACGACGCGCGGACGGCGGGAATCGACGAGGTGCTCGACCAGGTGGGGCTCACCGACGTCGCCGACGACAAGGCCCGCGGCTTCTCCCTCGGCATGCGGCAACGGCTCGGTCTGGCCGCCGCCCTGCTCACCAAGCCCCGGCTGCTGGTGCTCGACGAACCCTCCAACGGCCTCGACCCGTCCGGCAAAAGACATGTGCACCGGGTTCTGACCCGGCTCGCCGCGGACGGCACCAGTGTGGTCGTCTCCAGTCACCGGATGGACGACCTCGAGGCGCTGTGCTCCGAGGTGACCATCCTCGCCACCGGACGGGTCGTCTTCTCCGGGCCGCTGAACAAGCTGGCCACCGAGAACCGCGAACTCGACTACCGGGTGCGCACCTCCGATCCGCTGGCCGCGCGCCGACTGGCCGACGACACGGACGGGATCAGGGTCGTCGAGGACACCGGGATGCGGCAGGACGCCGAGGTGCTGGTGGTACGAGCCCTGGTGCCCGCGCTCGACGAACTGGTGGCGCACCTCGTGCGGTCGGGTGTCGCGGTACGCGAACTGGCGCCCGTCGTCTCGCCGTTGGAGGCCGCCTTCCTCGCCCTCACCGAGCGGCAGGAGGACGGCCGATGACCACGGCCATGGCCGAAGACAGCGTTGCCATCGTCCGCCGTGTGCCGCTGTCGCGCGGCTACCGCTTCGAGTTGGTGAAACTGGTCTCGCAGTGGCGGATCCGGCTGCTGGTCCTCGCCTGCTGGATCGCGCCGGCGCTCTTCGTGGCCGGGGTGAGCCGGCAGAGCACCCTGCCGTCCGACACGCTGTTCGGCCGCTGGATGCATGCCACGGGGTGGGCCGGGCCACTGGTGATGCTCGGTTTCGCGGGCACCTGGGCACTGCCGCTGCTGACGTCGGTGGTCGCCGGTGACGTGTTCGCCGCCGAGGACCGGCTGGGGACCTGGCGGCATCTGCTGGTGGCGGTCCGCTCACCCCGCCGGATCTTCGTGGCGAAGTCGCTGGCCAGCCTCACCGTCATCCTGCTGCTGGTGGCCGGGCTCGTCTGCTCCAGCGTGATCGGCGGACTGACGTCGGTCGGCAACCAGCCGCTGGTCGGCCTCGACGGCCATCTGCTGACACCGGGCGACGCGGCCGGCCGGGTCCTGCTGGCGTGGCTGTGCGCGCTCGCCCCGACCCTGGCTCTCGCCGCGATCGGCCTGCTCGGGTCGGTGGCCCTGGGGCGCTCCCCGATGGGCCTGCTGCTGCCGCCGCTGGTCGCCCTCGGCATGCAGGTCGCGCAGATGCTGCCCCTGCCGGTCGCCGTACGCCTCGCCCTTCCGGGCTACGCCTTCATCTCCTGGAACGGCCTGTTCACCAGCCCGGCCCAGCTCGGCCCGCTGCTGATCGGCGTCACGGTCAGCCTGGTGTGGGCCGTGCTGGCGACGGCGCTGGCCTATCTGCTGTTCCTGCGGCGGGACTTCACCAACCTGGCCTACGACGGTGCCGGTCGCCGGGCCCTCACGCTCGGTCTGCTGCCGCTGGCCGCCCTCACCGCCGCCACCGTCGCCGTGGTCGCCGTGGCGACGCCCTCCATGGGCTCCGGCATCGAGCAGGACAAGGTCCAGCGTTCAGTGGCCACCGCCTTCGCCCACCTCTACCGGCTGCAGACCCGGCAGTTGCACCGCCCCGCCGTCACGGAGGCGAAGCTGCGGACCACGGCCGCGTGCACCAAGAGCGACGGCCAGGGCGCTCAAGAAGGCGCGGGCAACGACTGGCGCTGCGTCGTGACCTGGCATCTCCCCGACGTCGCGGTGGCCGGTACGGCCATATACCAGCTCGACGTCGCCTCAGACGGGCGGTTCGTGGCCGACGGCGACGGACCGAAGGAAGTCAACGGTTACTTCCTCGTCCGTACCCCCACCGGGGACGCCCCGAACCCCCTTTGGCAGTTCGACGGCAACGTCGAACTGCTCGACACCACCTCGAAGGGATAAGTCCATGCAGGTAACACGGCTGCGCCGGGTTAACGAGAAAGAGCAGGTCAGCCTCTTCGGCAGACGCGTCGGCCGGCGCACCCTCATGGTGACGGCGGGCATCACCGTCGCGCTCGGCGTCACGGGGACCGCCGTCGCCTCGACGTGGCAGTTCGGCACCCAGCAGGTCGCCCAGATCACCCGCGACGGCCAGGTCCTCCCCAGCGACCAGTACATCAAGCCGTACGGCGACCGCACCGTCATCAACGACGGCAAGATCATGTCGTCCACGGTCAGCCCGGACGGCACCCACCTCGCGGCCTCGGTCGCCGACGGCGACGCCTCGCTGGTCGTCCTCGACCTCGCGACCGGTCAGGTGAAGCAGAAGGTCGGCACCAACGCGGCGGACGACCTGCGCATCAAGACCGGTTCCGTCGGCCAGGAGGGTCCGACGTACTCGCCCGACGGCACGCAGCTGTGGCTGGGCCAGGCCGACGGCTACACCAAGTTCACCGTGGGCGCGGACGGCACCCTCGCCAACCCGGTGACCGTCTCCATCCCGGCCGACGGCACCAAGCACGCGCTGGTGGGCGCGGCGCTCTTCTCCGCCGACGGCTCCACCGTGTACTGCGCGGTCAACGGCCAGAACCGGGTCGTCGCCATCGACGCGGCCAGCGGAACCATCAAGCAGAGCTGGGCCGTCGGCAACGCCCCGCGCGGTCTCGCCCTGGTGGGCGGCAAGCTCTACGTCAGCAACGAGGGCGGGCGCCCGGCCAAGGCCGGCGAGACCACCATGAACTCCTACGGCACCCAGGTGCCGGCCAACCCCGACACCGGCGCCGCCACCACCGGCACGGTCAGCGTCATCGACACGTCGGACCCGTCGGCCGCCGTCGGCAGCATCGAGGTCGGCCTGCACCCGACCGCGGTGTACGCCAAGAAGGGAACGGTGTTCGTCACGAACACCGCCGACAACAGCGTCTCGGTCATCGACACGGCCAAGGACAAGGTCGTCCAGACCATCGCCACCCAGCCGTGGCCGGAGGCCTCCGTCGGCTACGAGCCCAACGCCGTGACGCTCACCGACGACGGCCGCCTGTTGGTGACGCTCGGCCGCGCCAACGCCGTCGCCGTCTACCGCTACTCCTCCGCGCAGCTGCCGGCCCGCTACGTCGGCCTGCTCCCCACGGACTACTTCCCCTCGGGGGTCACCACCGTCGGCAAGCAGGTGATCGTCTCCAACACCCGTGGCATCGACGCTCGCCGCCCCACCACCGCCAGTGGTCACAACACCCACGACACCACGTCGAGCCTGACGCAGTTCACGCTGCCCGACGACAAGACCGTCCGCTCGCAGACGGCCAAGGTCTTCAAGCAGAACGGCTGGACGGCCGGCTCGGTCCTCACCGCCAACGGCAAGGGCCACGGCAAGGCGCTGCCGGTCCCGGTGCGCCTGGGCGACCCCTCGACGATCAAGCACGTCTTCCTGCTGGTCAAGGAGAACCGGACCTACGACCAGGTCTTCGGCGACCTGCCGCAGGGCGACGGCGACTCCTCGCTGACGACGTTCGGCGAGAACGTGACGCCCAACCAGCACGCGCTGGCCCAGCAGTTCGGGCTCTACGACAACTTCTACGACGTCGGCACGAACTCCGCCGAGGGCCACAACTGGCTGATGCAGTCGGACAACCCGGAGTACACCGAGTCCTCCGCCGGCGAGTACACGCGCAGCTACGACACCGAGGACGACGTTCTCGGCCACCAGAAGACCGGCTTCATCTGGACCGGCGCCCAGGCGGCCGGCAAGTCCGTCAAGGACTTCGGCGAGTTCCAGTCGATCGAGTCCAAGCCGGCCGGCGCGACCTGGCAGAACCTCTACTGCGACACCAAGAACATGGCCGCGACCGGGGCGCAGACCCAGTACCCCATCAAGACCGGTTCGGCGATCCCGTCGCTCAACAAGGTGGCGGTCCAGGGCTTCCCGCTGTTCGACCTCGATGTCCCGGACATCTACAAGGAACAGATCTGGAAGCAGGACTTCGAGAAGAACGGTCCGGCGAACCTGAACATGTTCTGGTTCTCCAACGACCACACCGGCGGCCCGGCGAACGCCTCCGCCGAGGTCGCCGACAACGACCTCGCGGTCGGCCGCATGGTCGACGAGATCACGCACAGCAAGTACTGGAAGGACTCGGCGATCTTCGTCGTCGAGGACGACTCCCAGAACGGCCTCGACCACATCGACGGCCACCGTGCGCCGGTCCAGGTCATCAGCCCGTACGCCCAGCACGGCACCGTCGACAACCACTACTACTCGCAGATCACGATGGTCCGCACCATCGAGCAGATCCTCGGCATCCACCCGATGAACCAGCTCGACAGCGCGGCCACCCCGATGTACGGGGCCTTCACCCCGAAGGCGAACTACATCCCCTTCACCGCGGTGCCCAACCGGACCTCGCTGACCCTCGGCGTGAGCCCCCAGCCCACCTGTGGTTCGGACACCCCGGCGGCGCAGGACAAGCAGGCGGCCGCCGCGCCGACGACCACCGCGGTGCCTCAGGCGGCTCAGACGGTCGCGGCGCAGTGGAAGGCCTGGGCCTCGCACCAGCGCCTGACCGGCCCGAACGCCGTGCCGGACTACGCCAACCCCGAGCAGATGAACCGTTACACCTGGTACCAGACGCACAACTTCACCAAGCCGTACCCCGGCGACAAGAAGGTCTACGCGCCGAACGCGGTACCCGGCGCCTACCTCCCGGCGCCGGAGTCCGACGGCTGACCGAGCGTCTCTGATCAGCTGAGTGATCCTGTGTGATCCGCGTGTTGCGGGATCGGTTGGATCGTTTGCCAGCGTGGCGGGGTGGCGTGGGCGTGGAGGTGGAATCCAGCGCCCAACGCTGCCCCGCTCGGCTTGTGCCGCCTGGTGGTCTTGCTGATCGTCTTCACGCCCTGGTGCCGGTGGGCTGCGCGGGGCAGCCGCTTCCGGCCCGGTGGTGCGTGCCCCTCCGGACGCTGGCCCGCCCGGCCACGGGGCCGGGTGGGGGAGGGTGCCCCGCGTCGCCTGGGTGCGGGGCGTGTGGTTCGGTTCCGGGTCGGGCCGGTCTTCGACCGGTCGCCCCCGGTGGCCGTGGGTGTGATGACCGCTTTGGCTTCGAGCTTGTCCACCACGGCGCGGATGGTCATGGTGCCGGTGGCACGGTCAACGACGGTCTTGGCCTGGTGGGCGAGTCCGCGTGTCGCGATGCGCCGCCATGCGCCTTGGTCGCGGTCGCCCTGCCAGCGGCAGGGCGGGTTGGGGCAGATCGCCCACTTCCAGCCGGGCACGGTGGACCGGTCGGGGCTTTGCGGTGGCGTAGCGGGCTCAGGCAGTGCGGGCAGTGCTTGGAGGTGTTGCGTGCCGGAACGGTTGCCACGGCGATCCCGGCTTCCGCCGCCAGGTGGTGCATGCGGTCGGCGATCTGACCGCGCACGTGCTGCGACAAGCGGGTGTTGTGGGTGCGGCCCATGCCCTTGCCTCCATCGAGCGGAGGTCTGCGCCGTACACGGCCAGCAGGTGCCCCAGCCAGCCGACCCCGAACCGTGCGAGCCGGTCCTCGTGCGAGACATGCACGACCGTCACCGAGCCATCGGCGACGGCTCGCAGCAGACGGTTGAGACCTGGCCGGTCCTCCCGCAGGCCCGACGCCCGGTCACGGAAGACCTTGACGATCTCACCAGTGGAGGTGGCCCGCAGCTCCATCTCCTGTGCTCCCAGCGAGGATTCCTGCCCGCTGGAGCCGGACACGCGCACGTACAGGCCCTCCAGGCGGACACACTCACTACCGGTGGAAACCGTCATCGCCTCGACGTCGATCGAGGAGAACCGGCGCTCACGGCCAACCCAAGTAACCGGAATCTTCCCCGAGTCAGCCCGCAGACGAAGCGTCACCGGGTGAACACCGAGACGCTTCGCGGGCCCTTGAGAGTCGGAGGAGTTCCACAGAGTGACCATATGAACACTGAGGGTTCTCAAGTGAATCAGTGAGCCTCATCCCGACGAAGCCTCATCCGGACAGGGCTGCCTGCGACAGTGTTCATCGATACGTTGGAGGCATGCGCTTTGCTATCTCCATCCCCCAGTTCTACCTGGACGGCGAGTTCGATCCCGGAGCCTTCCGCGCATACCTCGCGCGGGTCGAGGACCTCGGGTACCACAGCGTCTGGGCGCAGGAGTCACCAATCGGCACCGGGGCGTTGCTGTCGCCGATGGAGGCCATGACGTACGCCGCCGCGTGCACGACCCGGCTACGGCTGGGGACGACCGTCTTCGTGAGCACACTCCACCAGCCCGTCCACTTCGCGAAGGCGCTGGCGACCATCGACCAGATGAGCGGAGGCCGACTGGAGGTGGGCGTCGGCTCCGGCGGCCCGAACCGGCCGTTCGCCGCGTTCGGCATGGACAAGGCCCGGTACCTCGCGCGGTTCACCGAGGGCATCGACCTCGTCAAGGCGCTGTGGACGCGACCGAGCGTCACCTTCGCCGGCGAGTTCTGGCAGCTCGAGGACGCCGCGATGGAGCCCAAGCCGCTCCAGAAGCCGCATCCGCCGCTGTGGTTCGGTGGATCGAGCGAGTCGGCGCTGCGGCGCGCGGTGCGGCTGGGGGACGGGTTCTTCGGCGCCGGATCCTCCACCACGGCCGCCTTCCGTGAGCAGGTCGCGTTCGTCGCCGCGGAGGCGGCCAAGGTGGGCAGGGCGGACTTCCCGGTCGCCAAGCGGATCTACATCGACATCGACGAGGACGCCGAGCGGGCACGGGAGCGGACCAACGCCGGACTGGCCCGTGTCTACGGTCGCCGGATCGCCAGCATCGAGGCCGCCGCGGTCGCCGGGACCCTGGACGAGTGCGTGGCGGGCGTCCGCGAGGTGATCGACGCCGGCGCGGAACTTGTCCTGTTCACCCCGCTCGGCGACCCCGCGCCGCTCGCGGAGCGCATCGCCGCCGAGGTGATCCCTGCGCTCTCCGTTTGATGTCGCGCGGACGCAAGCTGCGGCAGTGCCCCCTCTTCGGGTGAGGCGTGACCTCGGTGAGGCGTCGTCAACCTCCTGGATCGGAACGGATGTTGCCGGTCAGGAGACCGGCCGACCCTGACCAGACCATCGACCAGGTCAGGCCGACCACGGTCACGATGAGGACACAAACCGTGTGGTCAGGGCATGGTCAGCCTGACCACCCCCTGACCACGGGCACTTGCGAGGCAGGTGAGCGGACACCGCCGCGTGTCTGTGCAACAAAGCGTGCGCACGGAGGGGGCGGCGTCGGTATGCGCAGTGGGGGGTTTGGACATGCGCAGCACAGAAGGTGCCGCAGCGGGCTGCGCGGACATGCGCATTCAGCGGTACCTGGGCCTGTCCGGCGCTGCGCAATGAAGCGGCCTGACCACGGCTGAGCACGGCGGATGTTGCTCGGATTGTGACCGTGGTCGGCCTGACCTGGTCGATGGTCTGGTCAGGGCCGCCGGATGCCCTTGAGGGCATGGACCTCACCTGCGCGCGTGCACGGAAAAGCCCTGACCGTATCCCTCTCCGCGGCAAGCAGCACGACGTCGCCGCGACCGGCTTCACGACGCATGGGGGAGCGCAGTGAGCCACGGAGCGGGGATCCGCCGGGGCGTGATGGCCGGTGATCAGTTCACCCAGGTCGCCAACGCCTTGTTCCGGGACGGCCGTCGTCCTACAAGGCGAAAGGGATCTTCGGATACATCAGCACCCATGCCCCCACGGCGAGCGCACGCCGGGCGTGGCGGCAGCACCGCCTGAAGGGACGGGCCGGCCGACGCCGGATGACCCGGGCACGCAGCTGCTGCTGTCGATCAGCTCCGCCCACCCCGAACTGCTCCTGCAGGAAAAGGCTCTGCATGACCAGGGCCGGTGGTCACCGCGATGCTCGAGGCCGGCTGGAGCACCAGGCAGCTGCGCCATGTCATCACCAGCCGCCCGCTGCCGGGCCGGATCCGCACCTCCGTCGACGCGATCGTCGCCGCCCGCCTGCGCTCCGCCCAGCTCTATCCGCCCCCGGCCACCGCCAGCACCGGCCGGGAGGAGGCGGTTGCGTGGACAGTGCAGTCCTCAACACCATCGGCCGCCGACCGCACCGTCGATGAGGCGATCGCCTACCGGGCGCTCGTGGAGTGCTCCGGTTGCGGCAGGCCCGGCACCGCCCCCGATGAGGGCCTGTGCCCGGCCTGCCCGGGCTGGCCGCTGTGCCGCACCTGTCCCGGTCCGACTCCCCGGCGCGCTCACCCCGACGGGGACGGCTGCTGCTCGACCTGCGCCTCCGCCCTGACCGTGACCGGCCTTCTGGAAGCGAGCCCGTCATGACCGACACGCCCCGCATGCCACCGCAGACGGCCCCGGGCAGCCTCTACGTCCTTTCGCCCGTCAGCCGCGACGCTGGAGGGAAGAACAGTCCCGTGTGCTGCGTCGAGGTCATGTCTGCCCGGGCGCAGGATGCGCTGGCATGTGTGAGCCCGCACTCGTGGTGGAGCGCACCGGCTGGGGGCGGCTTGCCTGGACCGTGCCCGACGACGGCACACTGCCCCAACACCCGCAGCAGGTCGGCGTGATCATCCCAGATGCGACGCTGACGCAGCGGCTGGCCTTGCGCTGGCTGACCCGCCATCCCGCCACCCTGATCGCCTGACCACCCATAGCTCCGCGTCGCTACGGCTTTCCGCGATGACCGCGGCGGCTACAAGTCTCTTTGCTGCCCTGCATACACACTGCTGAGCGGCATCCCTGTCGTCCTCGTGCTGCCGGTGGTGCTCCTCGCCCCGGCGCTCACCGAGCGCCTGCCTGACCAGCTCGACGACCGGGCCGCACGGCATGTGCGCAGTGTTGAAGACGCCGCCGTCTGCCGCTACCTGCAGCGGCTTGCCGAACTGCACACCCGGCTCGTCCAGGCTGCTGCCGACAACGACGCCGAGCGGCTGCGCCGCTGGGCCGAGATGGGTCACCGCCTCCTGCGGGACGCCGCCAGTCTGCTCCAGACAGCAGACACCGAGTCCGCCTCGGCCGGGCTCATCGACATCGAGCGGCTGATGGCCCAGCTCGCCGGCCAAGTTACCCAGTCCCTCAGCCCTGCTGCTGCCGCAGCGCAGGCGAGCCTGCAAGACCGCCACCAGCCGCATGGCGGGACAGGCCCGTTGGGCTCGCTCCCGCCCGCCTTCGAGCCCGCGGCCCAATAATCGGCTCATTTGCCTGCGGCCGCCACTTCACCGCTGAAGGGAGCCCACCCCATGCCCCGGAGCCAGACCGACGCTCCGGCCCGGACCACGGGCACCTATTTCCTCTTCGCGCACGAGCCGTACTACCCCAGCCTCGGCACCCAGGAGACCAACACCATCGTGGTCGCCGCAGACACCCTGCTCCACCCCCAGGTGCAACAGCCCGACGGCGCCCGCATCCACGAGCTCCTCACCTGGGCGCGCACACCGGGCGAGATTATCCCGCTCTCCACGCTCACCCATGAACTGGGCGGCGGTGCCGACTGGCACCAGGTCGGCGACTGGGAGACAGTCACCACCGACCTCGTCCATCTCGTCCGCGCAGGGAAATGCGACACCCTCAGCCTAGGCTTGCCCGAGGTTGGACGTTCTGGCTTGGCGAGGGACTGCTTGCGCCGATCATCCGACGGGCGTAAGAAGCCCACCGCTCGTGACGGCTCAAGGCCTGTCCCGCAATGATCTTCGGGCGCGTCGGCCGGTCACGGTGTGATGGCTGGCCTACCTGACGTCCCGTCGGAGCCGATTGCGGAGTTCAGCATGCGCAAGGCGTCATCGCATTGCTGATGGTCGAACCGGAACAGACCGAAGGCCGTGTAATCGCGGGTCTTGCGATGGGGTTGCTCAGAAGAGCCCCAGATCACGAGGACTGCAGGTGCGGCGCGTATGAACGACGTGCCAAGCCCGCACAGGGCAGCAGCGCGCCCATTGGGACGGCCACACCGCCGAAGAGAAGTACGCCAGGACCGCCACCCTCAGTGGCGGCGCTCCTCTGGCCACGGCGAGGCCCTACGCCGACCGAACTCAACCGCCCGCTCCGTAAAGCGTCGGCGCAACCACGCCATCCAAAGCGCCAACGGGGTCACGACAAGGCCCATCGCCAGCGCCCTCCACCAGGCGATGCCACTCCCGGAGAAGCGCAGAGCCAACACGGCAAACACGTAGATCACCAAGGCGACCAGGACAGTTCGCAGTCTCTTCGTGAGATTCACCCAGACCGGGTACCCCGCACCAGCGAGCACAACGAAGGAGCGCTCAGTCCACTACGACAGCAGGCACGCCCGGAGGCGGTGGCCGACCGCGCGGTGCGCCTGGCACTGAACCTCGACGTCTCGGGCAACGAGCACTCCCCGCACTACCGCGCCATGGCCCTGGCTCATCTCTGCGAACACCTCCCCGCCCACTCGATCCTTCCGGTCGGCCTTCAACTACTGGGCCTGCATGGTGAGGTGATGGTCCCGGCGCTACGGAAGCTGGCGTCGCGCATGTCCGGGGCAGAACTCCATCAGATGATGGAGGCCGCCGAGACGCTGTACAACGACTACGGCCAGGCCAAAGTACTCCTCGCTCTCGCCCCTCAGTTCCCTGAGCCGGGCAGGCGAGAGGTGTTGCAGGACCTTCATCACTTCGCCCAGGACATCGACGACCCCCTGCTGCGCTGTCAGTTGACGATCCTCATCGCGTCCTGTCTGCCGGAGGCCGAGGCCCTGCCCGTCCTCGCCGACGCGCACGCCCAGGCCAGGCTCGTCGCCGAAGTGGAGGCACGCACAAAGGTGTTGACGGACACCGCCGGCGCGCTACCCCCGGAGCGCCGGGCCGAGGTCTGCTACGAGGCACTGGCCGCGGCAAGTGCCGGCCACGCCGACGACGTCCACCTCATGGGCCGGATCGCACTCGCCGCGTCCCCCTCGGTCACTCCCGTCTGGCAGGACTTCTGGCGCCCGGCACTGCACCGCGCGGCCGGTGTCAGCCGGGTCGAGGTCGCCCGTCAAGTCGCGGATGCCGCACGGGACATCGTCCGCCTGGGCGCCGAGGCGACCCCGGCTGCCGTCATGACGGTTCTGGACGACGTGATCCGGTGGTGGCCGTGATCACGGACTTCACAGCATATGGCGCACCTCGTGCGGCCGATGGGGCGCCGGCGCTTGCCCACGGTGTAGCAGTCGCCACTCAAGCCGTTTCCCACGGCTTGGCGGGCGGTCAGCCGGTCAGTGGGTAGTGGCAGGCAACGCGGCGTCCTGCGGGCGTCGGTGTGAGCCGGGGGCGCTCCACGGCGCAACGCTCGCGTGCGTAGGGGCAGCGGGTGCGGAAGGGGCAGCCCGTCGGCTTGTCCACCGGGTTGGGTACCTCGCCGGTGAGGACGATGCGTTCCCTGGGTGGTGCGTCCGGCGCGCTGCCGTCGTCGATGTCCGGCACCGCGGACAGCAGTGCCTGTGTGTAGGGGTGGGCGGGGGCCTCGAACAGGGCTTCCGTACCGGCGAGTTCGACGATCTCGCCGAGGTACATGACGGCGATCCGGTCCGACACATGGCGGACCACGCCGAGGTCGTGCGCGATGAAGACGTAGGTGAGCGCGAACTCCTCCTGGAGGTCGGCGAACAGGTTCAGCACCTGGGCCTGGATCGACACGTCGAGCGCGGACACCGGCTCGTCGGCGACGATGAGCTTCGGGTTGGTGGCCAACGCCCGGGCGATTCCGATGCGTTGGCGCTGGCCGCCGGAGAACTCGTGCGGATAGCGGTCCAGGTGCGCCGCGGCCAGTCCTACGACGTCGAAGAGCTCGGCGACCCGGCGGCGGACGGTGGTGGCGTCGCCGTAGCGGTGCACGAGCAGCGGCTCGGCCACGATGTCGCCGGCGCGGCGGCGGGGGTTGAGCGAGGCCTGCGGGTCCTGGAAGACCAGCTGCATGCCCGGGCGCACGGGCCGCAGTCGGCGCGTGGACAGGGCGCTGATGTCCTGCCCGTCGAACTCGACCCGGCCGCCGGTGAGTTCGGTGAGCCGGACCAGGCAGCGGCCCAGGGTGGACTTGCCGCAGCCCGACTCGCCGACGATGCCCAGGGTTTCGCCGGTGTGGACGTCGAGCGACACTCCGTCCACGGCTCGTAGGACCTTGCGGCGGCGGGGGAGTGGGTAGTGCTTGGTGACGTCGGTGGCGCGCAGCAGGACGTCGCCCGCGGGAGGCGCGCCCTCGTCCACCGCCACGATGTCCTGTGCCGTCACTTCGCCGCCTCCGTGTCGATGTCCGCCGGGCCGGTCGCCCCCGCCTCCGAGTTCGTGTTCGCCGGGCCGGTCGCCGCCCCCCGTGCCGTCAGGCGCAGAGCCGCGCGCTCGTCCGGTGGCAGCCAGCAGGCGTCGCGGTGGCTGTCGCCGGACAGAGCGGGGCGCTCCTCGCACCGCTCGTGACGCAGTCGGCAGCGCGGTGCGAACGCGCATCTCTCCGGAAGACTGCCGGGCGAGACCGGCATGCCCGCGATGGTCGGCAGCCGGTGCAGCCGGGGACCGCCGACGCGAGGCACCGAGTCCAGCAGGCCCCAGGTGTAGGGGTGCCGCGGGCCGTGGAACACCGCCCGGCGCGGGCCCTCCTCGGCCGCCCGGCCGCCGTACATCACCAGGACCCGGTCGGCGATCTGGGAGACCACCCCCATGTCGTGCGTGATGAGCACGACGGCCGCGCCGTCGGCGTTCAACTCCCGCATCAGGTCGAGGATCTGGGCCTGGACGGTGACATCCAGCGCAGTCGTCGGTTCGTCGGCGATGAGCAGCGCGGGGCTGCAGGAGAGGGCCATCGCGATGACCGCGCGCTGGCGCATGCCGCCGGAGAACTCGTGCGGGTAGGCGTTCACCCGGGAGGCCGCGTCGGGGATGCCGACGTCGGAGAGCAGCTGGACCGCGCGGGCCTGCGCCGCCCTGCGGGACACCTGCTCGTGCGCACGTATCTGCTCGGCGATCTGCCAGCCGACCGTGTACACGGGGGTCAGCGCGGTCATCGGGTCCTGGAAGACCATGGCGACCTCCCGGCCCCGTATCGCACGCATCTCCTTGTCGGGAAGGGCGAGCAAGTCGCGGCCACGGAAGTGGACTTCGCCCGACACCGTGACGTTGGGGTTGGTCAGCAGGCGCAGGACGGCCAGCATCGACACGCTCTTGCCGGAGCCCGACTCGCCCACCACGCCCAGGACTTCGCCGGGTGCGACGGTGAAGGAGAGGCCGTCGACGGCCGTGACCGGGCCGGTGCGGGTGCGGAAGGAGACCCGCAGGTCGCGTACGTCCAGCAGTGGTTCAGGCATGGCGGGCCCTCGGGTCGAGTCGCGCGTACAGGATGTCCACCAGGGCGTTGGCGAGGACCACGAAGAAGGCCGCGTACAGAACGGTCCCCATGATCACGGGCAGGTCGAGGTTCTGCAGGGCGTCGAAGGTGAGCTTGCCGATGCCGGGCAGGCCGAAGACCACCTCGGTGAGCAGCGCCGCGCCGCCCACGAGGGCGCCGAAGTCCAGGCCGAACAGCGACACGATCGGGATCAGCGAGCAGCGCAGGGCGTGGCGCAGCAGGATCCGGCGCTCGGACAGGCCCTTGGCGCGGGCCGTGCGGACGTAGTCCTCGTTGAGGGCGGTGATGACCTCGCCGCGCAGGAGGCGGGCGTAGATCCCGGCGTACAGCAGGGCCAGGGTCAGCCAGGGGAAGAGCATGTGCAGCGCCCACTGGCCCGGGTCCTGACTCAGGCCGACGTAGCCGGGCGGTGGTACCCAGGAGAAGACCGAACTGTGCAACTGCTTCTGGGTGATGAGGTTGACGACCTCGCCGAGCCAGTAGGCGGGCAGCGAGACGCCGACGACGCCCACGAGCATGATCAGCGGGTCGGCCGCCTTGCCGCGCAGCGTTGCCGCGGCCGTGCCCATGAGGATGCCGGCCACCATCCAGATCACCGCGGCGCCGACGACCAGCGACAGGGTCACGGGGGTGGCCTGCACGATCTGCGGGATGACCCGGGCGCCGCGGTTGACGAAGGACTCCAGGTCGCGGTCGACGAGGAGGTGGCGCATCATCAGCAGATAGCGGATCGGCATCGGGCGGTCGAGGCCGAAGGAGTGCCGCACCTGGGCGAGGGTGGCAGGGTCGGCGTTGCGGCCCGCGATGCGTGCCGCGGGGTCGACTCCCGGAGTGGCGAAGAAGATCAGGAACACCAGGACGCTGATCGCGAACATCACGAGCAGGGCCGAGCCGAACCGCTTGAGCGCGAAGGAGAGCATGGCAGCGTCACACCCCTCCGCGCAGCCGAGCGCTCGGGTCGAGCGCGTCGCGTACCCCGTCACCCAGGACGTTGAGGGCCGCCGTGGTGAGCGCGATGAGCAGACCGAGGGCGATCGTCACCGTCGGGCGGGTGTAGAGCAGGCCCAGACCGTCCTCGATGATCGTGCCCCAGCTGGCGTCGGGCGGCTGCACGCCGACGGACAGGAAGGACAGTGCCGACTCGGTGAGCATGGCCAGCGCGGTCATCAGCGGGACGAACACGATCGCCGTGGGCAGCACGTTCGGCAGCACCTCCCGGCGCAGGATGCGCAGGGTGGGCGCGCCGGATCCGACGGCCGCGTGGATGAACTCCTTGTTGCGCAGCACCAGCACCTGACCGCGCAACGGCCGTGCTATGTACGGGACATAGATCGCCGCGATGATCGCGACGGGCAGCCACAGGCTCCCCGCGTCGACGGTGAGCGGGCCCAGCTTGAGACCGTTGGTGAGCAGGACCACCGACAGAGAGATGGCCAGCAGGTACACCGGGAACGCCCAGATGACGTCCAGAATCCGGGAGATGACGGAGTCCACGGCGCCGCCCACGTATCCGGCGACGACCCCGACGGCCGTACCGACGACGCAGGTGAGCAGAGCCGCGGTGACACCGATGAACAGGCTCGTACGGCCGCCGTAGAGCAGGCGTGCCATGACGTCGCGGCCCTGGTTGTCGGCACCGAGGAAGTAGTGGGCGGGGTCCCAGGTCGGGCCGATGGGCGTGACGCCGAGGCCGAGGCCGGTGCTGCTCGGGGTGAGCACCGGCACGGTCTTGCCGTCGATGACCGTGGTGCCGGAGACGTGGGACTGGAAGGGGTCGGTGTGGGCGATGTGGGACGCGTACAGGGGCGCGCACAGCGTGGCCACGACGACGATCAGCAGGACGACGGCCGCGGCCAGCGCCGGCCTGTTGCGCACCAGGTCGGCGGCGGCCGTCCGCCAGGGGCCCGGCGAGCGCCGGGCCTCAGCGGTCAACAGGGGCTCTGAGGCGGTCATTTGACCCACAGCTGCCCGACGAGCATGTAGAACTGCTTGCTGAACTGGTAGTTGCCGACCCGCTTCGACGTGAAGTCGACGAGCTTGGGGTTGATCAGCGGGACGACCGGCGACTCGGCCATGACTTGCTGGTCGATGGCGCCCCACTGCTGGTTCGCGCTCTTCGCGTCGGTCTGTGCGGTCTTCAGCGCCGTGTGCATCTTCGTGTCGATGCCCTTGTCGCAGAAGCCGGAGATGTTGATGCTCGAGTCGCTGCCCGGGTGGTAACTGGCGCAGGACAGGAGCACGTTGAGGAAGTCCGAGGCCGCCGGATAGTCCTGGTACCAGGACGTCAGCGCCAACTGCACCTTGTTCTTGGTGTTCTGGATGTAGGTGAACTGGATGTTCGGCGACAGCGGCTTGAGCTTCGCCTTGTAGCCGAGCTGAGTGAGCAGGCTCTGCAGGTACTGCCCGATCGACTTGTTGACGTCGTCGTCCTGGACGACGATGCCGACCTCCTGCCCGGCCGTACCGGACTTCTTCACCAGCTCCTTGGCCTTGGCGAGATCCGCGGCCTTCCAGGTGGTGCCGCCGCCCTTGGTGTAGTCGCACGAGTCGACGTGCCCGGGGAAGCCCGGCGGCAGGATGGTGCACGCGGGAGAGGCCAGGTTGGTGCCGCCGTACAGCTGGACCACGGCCGCCCGGTCGACGGCGTAGTTGATGGCCTGACGTGCCAACTTGTTGTTGAACGGCGCCATGTTGACGTTGAGCGTCGCGTACCAGAACGCGGTCAGCGGGTTCACATGCGTCTGGGAGGCGTACTTGGTGCCCATCTCGTTCAGCCGGTCGGTGGGCGGCGCGTCGAACATCCAGTCCGCCTGGCCGTTCTCGACGGCGGTGACCTCGGACTCCACCGTCTGCCCGAAGGTGTAGTCGATGACGTCCGGATAGCCCTGCGGCGACGCCTGCCGCGACCACTCCTTGAAGTGCGGGTTGCGCACCAGCTTCAGCTCGCGGTTCGGATCGTAGGAGGCGGCCATGTACGCGCCGGTCGACGGCAGCGGCTTGGTGCCGGCGTCCTTCGTGGGCGAATCCTTCGGTACGACGCTGGCGTGCGGGACGGCCAGTTTGTACGGGAACTCCGAATCCGCGGCGGTGAGGTTGATGGTGACCGTGTTGGCCTTCGCGTCGCCGATCACGCCCTTGGACAGGGTGCAGGAGGCCGGCTTCTTGATGCAGGCGTCGGCGCCGACGATGCCGTTGTAGAAGGTGCCGGCGGTGGGGCTGGAGACCTTGAAGATGCGCTGGAAGGACGCCACCACGTCATCGGTGGTCAGCGCCTTGCCGTTGGAGAAGGTGATGCCCTTGCGGAGCGTGAAGGTGTACGTCCTGCCGCCGTTGGTCACCTTCGGCATCGCCGCCGCCAGGTCCGGGACGACGGTGAACGACTCCTGGCCGCCGACCTTCTTGAACGCGAGCAGACCGTCGTACATCGACTGGTACAACTGCCAGTACTGCAGCGTGTAGTTGACCTGTGGGTCGAGGGTGCCGGCGGCCGCATGGGCCATCAGCTGCAGGGTGCCGCCCTGGTGCTGCGGCTGGAAGGCGGAGGACCCGGAGCCGGATGAGGACGCGCTCGGGTTGTCGGAGGAGTCGCTGTCGGAGGACGAACAGGCGGCGGCGGTCAGGGCGAGGGCGACGGTGGCGGCGGCGAGCGCGCCCCGTCTCGTGCTGCGGGACATCGCAATGAACTCCCGTCGGGGGAAGGGCCGTTGGAGTCAGTCGGTGGAGTCGAGGAAGGAGCCCACGACCCGGAGGTAGAGCTCTTCTTCTTCGACGTGCGGCATGTGGCTTGAGTGCTCGAACATGTGCCAGCGCACATCGGGGATGTGGTCGGCGAAGGGGCGCAGCGTCTCGGGGGTCGCCTCGTCGTAGCGGCCGGACACCAGCAGGGTGGGTACGTCGATCAGGTGCAGCCGGTCGACGACGGACCAGTCCTTGAGCGTGCCGACGACATGGAACTCGTTCGGCCCGTTCATGGTGTGGTACACGGTCGGATCGGCCGCGATGTTGTCCCAAGTGGCCTGCACTTCGGGCGGGTTGGGTGTCAGGCGGCACACGTGGCGCTCGTTGAAGACCTGCTCGGCCGCGCGGTAGGCGGGGTCGTCGGTGGTTCCGGCGGCCTCGTGGGCGAGCAGGGTGTGCTGGACCTCCGCGGGCAGTTCGGCGCGCAGTTCGGCCGCCGCCTTCAGCCACAGCTCCATGGACGCGGGGGAGTTGGCGATGACCAGACCCCGCAGTCCGGTCGGGCGCCGTACGGCGTGCTCGGCGGCGAGCATGCCGCCCCAGGACTGGCCGAGCAGGTGGTAACCGTCTGCGATGCCCAACGCCTTGAGGAGGTTGTCGAGTTCGTCGAGGAAGAGCTGGACGGTCCAGAAGTCGGCGCCCTTGTCGGGCAGATGGGTGGACAGTCCGGTGCCGAGCTGGTCGTAGTGCACCACCTGGCGGTCCTGCTGGGCGATGTTCGCGATGCTGAGTGTGTAGTTGTGACCGGCGCCGGGCCCGCCGTGCAGGACCACCAGGGGGGTCCGGCCCGGTTCGCCCGTGATCCGGTACCAGGTGGAATGGCCGTTGAAGTCGACGGTTCCGGTGTGGTTCGGTTCGGGGATCGCCACGAGGAAGCCTCCCGGACCGGCCGGTGCGAGCCGGCCGCTGGCTGAAAACGGTGTGGGTGTGACGGATGGGTGAGATAGTGATTGGGTAAATGGTCAGCGCACAAGACCTTTTAGCGGGGCCGGGCCAAGACGTAACGGCGTGTTTACGTGGCCCGCGTGCGTTAACAAGAGCGGCGAACAAGGGGGAACCAGCTGACATCCGTACCTGAGGCATCCGAACCGGGTGGCGAGTTCTCGCGGGTGCTCGACCGTGTCCTCCTCGGCGGCGCACCCTCGCCCGAGCTGCGCCCGGTGCGGGTGGCCTCCGCCGTCGACGAGGTCTCGGATCGGCTGCTCACCGCGATCGCCGTAGGAGACTTCCTGCCGGGCGAACGGCTGCCGGTGGAACGCGAGTTGATCCAGCTGCTGCGGGTCAGCCGCCCCACCGTGCGCGAGGCGATCGCCAGGCTGCAGGCCGTCGGTGTCGTCGAGATCCGCCGCGGCCGCAACGGCGGTGCCTACGTCCGCGACAGCTGGACCGAGTCGACCGCTGCCGCCGTCCGCCACACACTCCTGCCCCGCTGGGAGGAGTTCGAGCAGCTCTTCGACCTGCGCGGGCTGGTGGAGGGCATGGTGGCCGCGACCGCAGCCCGCCGCCGCAGCTCCCAGGACGTCGACTCCATGCGGGACGCCCTGGCCGCCTACCTGTCCGCCCGCACACCGCGCGACGAACAGACCGCGGACAGCGCCTTCCACCAGGCCGTCCGCACCGCCACGGGCAACCCGCAGGTCGTCATGCTCAGCCGCGACCTGCTCGCCCGGATCAGCCTCGGCTTCCCCGTCGAACCCTGGGGCAAGGGCGAACGGACCGACTTCCACCGCGGCGGCGAGGACCACAAGGCGCTCTACGAGGCCATCGCGGCCGGTGAGCCCGAGCGAGCCCAGGAGATCGCCCGGCAGCACTTCATGATCAGCGCCGAGATGATCCGTGACGTGCTGGCACGGGTTCGGGGCGTGGATCCGTCCTGAGGGGCAGCCCTGTCGACCGCATGGTCGTGCCCGTCGATTCGGGGGGACGCTCTCCGTGCAGAGGGTGAGAGAGCGGCACCTGGCCGGTCGGTGCGACGGACTGTGATGACGATGACCGGGGTGTCCACGCTGCTCACCGGGCGGGGTCTGGTCGAGTCACCGCGCTGGCACGGCGACCGGCTGTGCTTCTCCGACTGGACCGCCGGCGAGGTGATGGCCGTAGACCTGGCGGGCCGCAGCGAGGTCGTCGCCCGGGTGCCGTCACTGCCGCTGTGCACCGCCTGCCTCCCTGACGGCGACCGTCCGCTGATCGTCTCCTCGGTCGACGGGCGGCTGCTGCGCCGAGAGCCCGAGGTGCCGATCAGAACCCGGCGGCTGTTGCCGTCGGTTTCGCACCGCACCCGCACGGCATAGCCGCAGCGGGCCGTCATGTCCCGCGTGAGGGCACTCTCCAGCCCGCAGACCCACTCGACGTGCCCTTCCTCGGCGGCCAGGCTGTCCGCCGTTCCACACCGGCGGCGGTAGTCGTTGGGCCGCAGCTCGCAGCGCAGACGTTGATTCGTGGCACGCAGCACGAAGTCCACGGCATCCCCGGAACCGTGCCCGAGGCTGCACAACTCGGCCTGCGCCGCGTGCCCCTGGCCCGGCGGCCACTGCGTCACGTGCGCTTTGATGAACAGGCGATCGGCGCTGTCGACGCCGTTGGCCGTGCGATGGCAAGCCGCACGGCTTCCGTCCCGGTCCGGGAAATGGGAGAAGTGACAGACCTTCGTTTCGGCGGGTGCTGTCCCGGGCCCGGGGTCTGACTCATGACTCTCTTGACCAAGGTGTCCAAGTCACACGGTGTCGGTCGTCGGTCGGGGGAGGGGGGTGCGTTGTCGGTGCCGGGCCAGCTCGGCGTGTCCCCCGAGAGGGGCCTGCCGAGGGATGCACTTGGCCTGCACGAGCTGGGGACGCTTCGCCGCCCAGTGCTCGCCGGTCACCGGTGCAGATTGGACTTTCGGCAATGGTCGGACGGCGCCCGATGGCCGTACCGTCACCTCCGTGGACAGCACGATGATCAACCCTGAGGCTGCGACCGGAACCGCTGTTCTACGGCGGGCACTTGATCCTGGAACCATTCTCACAGCGGCGACCGCGTTGGCTGCCGGTCTGAGCGTGATGAACCTGTGGTGGGCTGTCCCGACTGCCATCGCCGCGTTCCTGGCAGGACGACGGCCGGGACGGACGGCGCCGACAGCGCTCGCCGTGGTCGCGATAGTCGCGGCCGGCATGGTGGCCTTGTCCGTCGTTCCTGCTTGGCTCCCCGTTGCCGGCCGCTTTGTGACGGTGGTGGTTGCCGCCACGATGCTGCCCTGGTTCGCGGGCCGGTTCTGGTGCCAGTATCAGCAGCTTGTCCGGGCCGGGTGGGAGCGCGCCGATCAGCTGCAACGCGAGCAGCAGCTGATCGCTGATCAAGCTCGGCTGCGCGAGCGGGCACGTATCGCCCAGGACATGCACGACGTACTCGGACATGATCTCAGCCTGATCGCCCTGTCGGCCGGCGCACTCAAACTCGCGCCGGACCTTGAAGGACACCATCAAAAGGCTGCAGGGGACATCCGAGCCAGAGCCGCGGCCGCGGTGGAGCGTCTCGGCGAGGTGATCGGTGTCCTGCGTGAGGAGTCCGACACCACGCCGATGGACCCCGACAACTCCAGCCTCACGAGCTTGACTTCCGAGGCTTCTGCGGCTGGCCTCACGGTGGAGTTGCGCATCGACGGCGAGGCGGACGAGTTGCCGCCCATGGTCAAACGTGCGGCGCACCGGGTCGTACAGGAAGCTCTGACCAACGTTGCCAAGCACGCGTCGGGCGCGACCGCGACTGTCCACGTGACGCATACGCCAGCAGAAACAAAAGTCGTGGTGGAGAACGGCCCGCCATCGTCTCCGGTCGACCAGCGGCCGCGGCTTGGGAGTGGAGGGCGTGGCCTCATCGGTCTCGAAGAACGCATGCGGTTGACCGGCGGTTCATTCGGCCACGGCCCGAAGGATGGAGGCTACGCAGTCGTCGCGCGTATCCCGCACACCCCCTCGCCGCCACCGCCGCTCTCGCCCTCAGCCTCTCGCCGTGACGAGTTGCCGCAGGAACATCGCCGCGCTCGACGCCGGGTCGGCCGGGCCCTGGTCGCCGCCGTCATGGTGCCCCTTGTGACAGGAGCTTTGCTGAGCGGAGCTCTCATGGGATGGGAAATGCTGTCGGCGTCACAGTCGGTCCTGGACCCACGCGACTACTCCCGCCTGCATGTCGGGCAAGATCGTTCCGAGGTGCAGCGTTTCCTGCCGGACCGGCAGACGAACTATCGACCGCTGACTGCCGAGCCGACGGGAGACGGCACAACGTGCGAGTACTACGCGATGACAGCCGACCGATTCGACGACCGGTCCGGCGACGCCTACCGGCTCTGCTTCCGGAAGGACACCCTGGTGTCCCTGGATACGATCACCCCGTGAGCGCTCGATGATCCGGGTGCTGATCGCCGATGACGAGCCGATGATCCGGGCAGGGGTGCGCGCCGTACTCGCCACGGATCCGGACATCGAAGTCGTCGCCGAGGCCGTCGACGGGCACGCCGCCGTGGAACTGGTCCGGCGCCATCGTCCCGAGGTGGCCGTACTCGATATCCGCATGCCGGGAATCAACGGCATCGACGCCGCCGTGGAAATCCGCAACACCGTGCCGACCACGAACATCATCATGCTGACGACCTTCGGCGAGGACGACTACATCCTCCAGGCGCTCGGCGGTGGTGCGGCAGGCTTCCTGATCAAGTCGGGTGAACCCGAGGAACTGATCACCGGAGTCCGTGCGGTGGCCGGTGGCGCCGCCTACCTGTCACCGAAAGTCGCGGCCCGTGTCATCGCGCACCTCGCCGCGACGGGCGCGGGCACCCTGGCCGGTCGGCGCTCCACCGCCCGCCACCGGGTCGCCGCCCTCACTGCCCGGGAAAGAGAGGTACTGGCCTTTCTCGGAAGCGGCCTGTCCAACGGGCAGATCGCCCGGCGGCTCCATGTGGTGGAGGGAACGGTCAAAGCCCACGTGAGTTCCATCCTGGCGAGGCTGGGCGTGGACAACCGGGCCGCTGCCGCGGTCGTGGCTCACGAGGCCGGGATCATTCCGCCTAAGCCTTCCCAGCCGTGATGCCACCGACTGGGCAAGGGGCATGAATGCGAGCAACACCGCCGTCACGACAGCGCCGCCGAGCGTCGCGCCGGCGAGCACATCGTGCGGGTAATGAACCCCCACCAGCACTCGCAGGAGCGCAGCGGCCCCGGCCAGCGGCAGCGTGATCGCGGTGAGGCGGGGCCGCAGCACGGCGAGACCGACGGCCAGGCCGGCGGCCAGGGTGGCGTGGTTGCTCGGGAACGACCAGTCTCCGACTCCGGGGCATTCCGCGACGGATTCGGCGCCTGCGCGTAACGCACGGCAAGGGCGCTCCTCGTCCACGGCGAGCTTCACCGCTTCGCTCACCGCGTAGGCCGCGACGGTGCCGAGACCGGTCAGGACGGATCCCGCGACCTCCCATGTGTCTTTGCGGCGGGTTGCCGTCCACCACATCCAGACCAGCAATATTCCGAGGATCACAAGAATGCCTTCGGTGGCCATGTCCAGGAGGGGGGCCAGCCACGACGGTGCATCGGCCACCGCCCCGGTCACCGACCGGTACGCGGACGCCGAAGCTCCACCTGTGACCTCGACAGCACCAGCCTCGCCCAGGCCGCCGGGGGACAACCAAGTGACAACTCCTGCTCCCATGCACAGGACGGCCAACGTGCCGAGCAGCCGACCGGCTCGGACTCTCCTTCGCGGTTTTCGTTCCATGAGGACCGAACGTAGGAGCAGGAACAGCCGGGAACCCGAGCCGAACGGCATCACCGGACCTTGACGATCGTCAGGGGTGACAGCTGCGGGCACTCTCGTTCCACGTCCCGGACGCACACCCGTAGTGGTGCCGGGCTGACCTCCGGCGTCGCGATCGCCGCGTGGAACCTGCGCCCTTACACCATGCGCCACGCGGCACAGCCAAGTGCCCAGTCCGCGCTCAGATGAAGCGCCCGATCCATCGCTGAAGCGCGTTGCTCACCGTGAGATCGCCGCCATTCCGCGACCAGTTGGGCGTAGATCGGCGGATGGGCGCCACGGCCGTCGGCGCATGCGCGGGACGGCCGCCGCTTTGGGTCGGCCACGGCGACGGCCGACCGGGGCGAGCCGTCGGTGGACGCGCGAACCCGGCAGCGGTAAGCGCCAGACCGCGCCACCCTTCCCAGGGGGCAGAAATATCTACCAGCATGCATATGCCGGTTCGGTGCGCGGACTTGTCGTGCGCGGACGGGCGCACACGGAGTCGAGAGCCTGGGGTGAGGCATGCACAACGCCATGTGGCAGCAGAGCATCGAGTGGCTCGCCGCGGCCGCCACGGATCCCCGGGTCTGTAAGCGGCAGTGGGACAGCGGAGAGGGCACCGCGCTGCTGGAGGCCGGGCGGCTCTGGGACGTACTCAGCGTCCCTGAACGCCTTGGCCTGCTCACCCTGGATCTCTTGTGGCGGGATCCGGGCACGGTGCCCGGGCCCACCCTGGTGGACTGCGCGGCCGTCCGGGTGGGCTTCTTCCTGCCGCCCGATCCGGCCGGCCAATGGATCGGAGCGGGAGTGCGGCGTGCGGGCCGGGGCTCGTGGGTGGCGGTGCCGCCGCCCTACCGGGCCGCCGGACGCCTGGAGTGGATCGTGCCGCCCGACGGCACCGGCGCCCTGCACAACCCCGACCGCCTCGAAGGCGCCCTGCGGGAAGCCCACGCCGCCCTCGCCGTCCTGGCGCCCGCCCACCCTCAGCAGTAGACACCGCCGGGACCGGCAGCCTTCACCGCGAACGCCCGGGACGTCGACCAGGCGGTTACCGCAGCGCAGCAGCCGCCACCACCGTGTCGGCTGCCCCTTGGTCGCGTGGGCCGGAGACCGGCCCGGCGGGCGCAGGTCGCAGGTCTGCCCGTGCGAGGCACCACGTTGTACCCGCCGCCGCGGCAGAAGCGGCGAAGGGGGTCCACGGAGTGCTCGGCTGCTCCAGGGTCTCCAAGGGATCCGGGACAGCCCGCCCGGTGGCCTGCCACTCCGCGACCAGCTGGGCGTAGATCGGCGGGTCGGTGCGACGGCCGTCGGCGTACGCGGGTAACGCCCGCAATGAGACCGCCTTGCCGAGCACACGCGGCACCGCCCTGTCCATGCTGTCCATGCCGGGGCAACGGGAACGTGTACTGCGGCGGTACGCAGACCCCGCGCCGGTCACCGAGTCGAGTGAAGCCGTCCCCCCTTTGGAGGTGAACGCTCATCCGACAAGCTGCCTGCGTGGCCGTGAAGTCGCGCACCGGTTCATCGTGACGCGATGTCTTGCCCTGGGCGGGGCGGAATCTCGGGTTCGGGCCGGGAGATGGGGCGCACGTCCGGCACCTGGGCCGCCCGTTGCCTCGAGCCTGACGCTCGCAGGATCGAGGCAACCGCCCCCAGCGGCCAGAGCATCGATGACTCCCGGGTCCGGACTCCGCGACGTCTGCGGTGAATTGGGGTATTTCCTGGGACGATGCCCGTTATGCAGCAGCTGCCGACTCCCTGCCCAGGTCATCTGATCCCGGACGCCACCGACCGGTTCGATGCCGCCTATCGGGAGGCCAGGGCTCAGCGGGCCGTGTTCGTGGGGATCGAACGTGAGGGTGAGCGGTGGACGGTGAAAACGGATGCGTTGACCGCTGGCCCAGGCCACGTCGTCGTCGACGCCGTGAACGTCGCGATGTGGGCAGCGATCGTGCGCCTGATTGATGGGCGAGAGGCGGGCCCGGACGCGTTTGCGGGCCCGGTGTACTTCATGCTGCACGGGGTGCCGAGCGAGGCGCGGGCCCGTGAGCTCGCCGCTGCCTTCCATGCCGCGCTGTATGGGGATCTGGGACCGCTGCATCGTGCGGTGCCCCGCGCTGGGGTTGATCAAGACGGTGATGCGGCCGGTTGACGCCGCGGTGACCCGGTCCGTCCTGAGAGTGCTGGGCCGGGCCGGACGCGTGCACCGTTGTCCGGAGGCGAGTGCTGAACCAGCCGCTCGTAGACCACCTCACCCGATCTCCGGTGCGTCGGGCAGGATGACTTGGCGGCACGCGGCCGCGGTCAGATACCGAGACCGCCCGCGACGTGCGTCTCCTGACCAGTGAACTCACCTGTCAGTAGCGGCATGACCTTGCTGATGGCTTCCTTTGCCTCGGGCAACTGCAACGACGTGTCGTGATGCTCTTTGCTCTCCCACACCTCGCTCACCCACACGGTGTCTGCGTCGGTGGCCGATTCGGTCACGACGTAGAGATGGCATCCCGCTTTGCGTAGACCTTCAGCGCCGGCGACCAGTACGGCGACCACCTCCGCACGGTGACCGGGTTTGGCTTTCATCGAACCGATATAGCCGTAGCGCATGTCACTCCTCTTAAGTCACGAACGAGACGCGCCCAGGAGTCTATCGGGCGCACGTTCGAAGGCGTGGCAGTGCTGCGGATACCCCTGCCCCTTGGACGACCTGCGGCCCACCCCATGGGCGTCAATCCACGACCGCCTTCTGACCAGCCACCACGCACGACACCGGCTCCCCAGCCAACCCCCGAAGGGCTTTATTCGCGATGCGGCTCGTGGGTCCGCTGTCCGTCTGGAACACCACCAGGGCGGGGGAGCAGCTGACGGAATCGAGGAAATGGTCGATGACCGCGCCCATGGCCCAGTGATAGTTCATGCGGCCCATGTGGCCCAGGTTCTGGTGCAGTTTCTCGATGCGGCCCTGGTGGCGGCCCAGCGTGAGATAAGGGGTGCCGTCGTCGTCGAAGTGCGCGGACAGCGTCAGGACCTGCTCGGCAAGGTGTGACAGCGACGTGCGGTGAGGCCCTGAGCACCCGGTCTCGGCGTCGTCGCTCCAGACCGCGCACCTTGTACGGGACGGGTCCGCGTTCCACGTCGGCTGCTCCCTCGGAAGGTGTCGATCCGTGCCTGCACTGCCACCCCGACATCGGCCTGGGCATGCTGGACCAACCGCAGCCCCCAGGGAGTCAGGAGCGTTCGCCTACCCGGGGCCGGCTCGTCATGGCGATGTACGACTTGATGGCGTCGGTGATGACGTCGCGGCTGCTGTCGGGATCGAGCGCCTGGGTCTGAAGCCGGTCGTACATCCCGCTGTAGAGCTGCACGTCAGAGGGTTTGTCCAGGCAGAGGTCGCTGGTGAACCGTTCCAGATACACCACCTTCGCCGCGGTGCTGTCGGCGGACTGCAGGATGGAGAACTGTCCGGACAGGCCCGGATGGGCGCCCACCGCGTAGGGGAGGACCTGCACCGTGACGTACGGCTCGGCGCCGAGCGCGTTCAGGTGCTCCAGCTGTTCACGCATGACGTCCGGGCTGTCGACGATGCGGTGCAGTACTGATTCGTCCAGTACGACCCACAGGCGCAACGGGTGATGCGGGTCGTAGATCCGGTGCTGACGGCGCAGCAGCACTTTCAGCCGCATGCCGGCTTCTTCGGCAGTGGGCAGCGGGATCGTTTCCCCGATGACCGCATGGGCGTAGGCAGGAGTCTGCAACAGCCCGGGGATCGCCATGGATCCGTAGGTCTGGAGGGAGGTGGCGTCCGTCTCCAGAGCGACATAGACGCTCTGGGGGATGTCGCCGTAAGCGTGCCACCAGCCCTGCTGTGCGGATTCCCTGGCCATCTGCATCAGGGAGTCGATGACCTGCTGGTCCGCCACTTCGTAGAGCGCGCACAGATCGCGTACGTCGCGGGGGCTGATGGCGCGGCGGCCGTTCTCCAGGTGACTGATCTTTGGCTGGGAGACCATGAGCCGCTCGGCCACCTCGGCGCTCTTGAGCCCGGTGGCCAGGCGGAGCCGACGCAGTTCGGCGCCTAGGCGGCGTCTCCTGACGGTGGGATTGTTATGCGCCGCCACGAGCGGTGTACCTCCGGGCTCCAAGTGATCCTGCTGGCCCGCAGATTGCCATGGAAGAGGCGTTGTTGATCATGCGCCATGCCGTCGTGTTCCGCGGACTGCCAAAACGGACTGTGACTTTGTCACGTGCCTGAACGGCAGGAGTCGCCAGGCGTTCTTCCTGCAGGAATCGAGAGCAGGCGCTTGGGGCTGTCGTCCCACCACAGATGTTCGGCGGGGTCGCGGCAACGGTGATCTGGGCGGACCAGTCCTGGGGTCCCGGGCGGATCCCAGGTCACGTCGACGCGTTCTTCGTGGAAGTCGTGTGCAAGCCCTACCACCATGGCTGCCGCGGCGGCCCGGGCCTCGGCTGGGCCGGCGTTGACCGGAACGTCGGCGAGGCGCCCGCAGAGCATCCCGCCTTCCACGGTGAGGACACTGTGGCGCCGGCCTTCCGGCGTCGCGAGCGGGACGATGCCCTTCGGCATGCCGAAGGGGGGTCGCCTCCTCTTCTCCCGTTTTCGTATCACCACGAAGCCGTCCAACGTCGTCGGCTGTTGTCGTACGCGGGGACGTTGCCGTTGGCGGGAGCGGTGCAGGTGAGGCCGGGCAGGTCGACGGCGTCGATGCGAATACGGGTAGTGGCCATCGTCCGGCACCCTCCCGGCCTCGGTATCGCCGACGGCGGGGGTGACAGCGAATCCGGCGCGAACACGCCGGATTGGCCCTTCCGGGCAGTGGCGCAGGAGAGTGAATTGGCCCGCAGCTGATAGTACTGTCGACGGCGCGGCTCGGAAATGTCCCGAGCGATTCCTCGAAAGCATCCTTCCCGTCGCCTGCCAAGCGCCGAATGGCGTGGCGCGTCGGCCTGACCGTGGGGTGTGCCGCCGAGTGGTGCGCTTTCCTTCCGTCGGCCGTGCCGGACGGCTGTCGACGGCGATAGTTCCGATTTTTGAGCCACCCGAACCATTAAGTATTCCTATGTATTTTCATGGCCCAATCGGCGATTCCGGGCAACCCGCTTGTGTAAACCGACGACCGGCACACTCCTCAGTAATATTCCAACGCCAGAAACAGGCGATTCTGTGCGAGCGGGAACCGCCAAGACCATCCGAACCAAGGAGTTGGCCCCTCGATGACGCTGAATATCCCTGACGCTCCTCCACGACGAATCATGTCGGCCTGGGTCGCGGCGGTGACGGCCGTGGTGATCGCCGCTGCTGTCCTCGCGTTGACGCCGACACGCGCAAATGCCATTGCCACCCCCGTGCCCATCGGTACGACGCTGGCCACTTACGGCGTACTGGGTGGTGCGACGGTCACCAACACCGGCCCCACGGTGGTCGAAGGTCTCAACGTCGGTGTGAGCCCCGGTTCGGCCATCACCGGGTTCCCGCCCGGCGTTGTGACCCCGCCCGGGACTCTGCACGCGGCCGATGCCCACGCGGGCCAGGCCAAGGTCGAGCTGACCACGGCGTACAACCAGGCCGCCGGACAGTCGCTGAACCCCGTGGTGTACAACGACGCTCCCCACGAGTTCGGCGGCCAGGTGCTGACGCCGGGCCTCTACAGGGCGAACAGCAGCGCACAGATCACCGGTCCACTCACCCTGGACGCCCAGGGCGACCCCAATGCCGTCTGGGTGTTCCAGATCGGTTCGACCCTGACGACGGCAGCCGAGAACAGCACGGTGAACCTCGTCAACGGCGCATCGCCGTGCAACGTGTTCTGGCAGGTGGGCAGTTCGGCCACGCTCGGTACCCACACCTCGTTCGTGGGCACCATCCTGGCCAGCGAGTCGATCAGTGCCACCACGGGAGCGACCATCAACGGCCGGCTGCTGGCCGACGCGGGCGCCACCGGTAACGGCGCAGTGACGCTGGACACCAACAGGATCTTCCTGGGGCCGTGCGCGGCCGGGGGCACCACCGGTGGCGTGATCACGGGTGGCGTGATCGCCGGTACCACGACAGGCGGCACCGCGACGGGTGGCACCGCGACAGGCGGCGTCATCGCCGGTGTGCCGACGGGTGGCGGAACCGGTGGCGCCCTGGGTGGTCTTCTCGGCGGCGTCCTGACGACGGGCGGAACCACCGGAGGCGCCTTGGGCGGCCTCGTCGCGGGCACCACGGGCAGCGTCACGGGCGGCGGAACCGGTGGTGCGCCCGGTGGGGCCACCGGTGGCAACGAGCACGACCACGACCACGGCGGGAAGCCCGAAGGCCACGACCACGGTGGGAAGCCCGAAGGCCACGACCACGGTGGGAAGCCCGAAGGCCACGACCACGGCGGGAAGCCCGAAGGCCACGGCCATGGTGAGAAGCCCGGCGGCCACGGCGGAAAGCCCGAGAAGCCCGAGGGCTATGGCAGCGACCACGAAGGTCATGACAAGAAGACTGCCTGACTCCATGTGAGCGAGCAGAACGAGCGGCGCGCGGCGGACCGTTGTCGATTCCGTCGCGCGCCGCTGGTGAATTCTCAGGAGAAGCGATGAGAGAAGCCAGGACCAGCGCTGAGCCGACAGAACAGGGAGATCGGGGTGGAAAAACTCCGGCCTACTACCACCCGCCCGCCAAGCCTTCGCTCGTTCTCCTGAAAGCGGGAACGAGCGCTGCTGTGATTCTGTGCCTGGTGACGGCCCTGATCCATGTTCTCCTCGTGTTTCTGCACGTGGCACCACCGAATCCCCTTTCCCGACAGTACAGCCGCCAGATCAATGCCTGGGTCTTCCCGCTGTTCGAGCAGAATTGGCGACTCTTCGCGCCGGATCCCGAGTCGGTCAACCGGGATATTTCGGCGAGGACCATGCACACCGCCCCGGACGGCAGTGTCCAGGTGAGCGGCTGGTTCGATCTGACGGCCGTCGACAACTCGGCGGTGAAGCACAACGCGTTCCCGAGCCACACGGCACAGAACACGCTGCGGCGGGCTTGGAGTTCGTACCTCGAAACCCACGGTGATGACGATCAGTACCGCTCGGAGCGGGCGCTGATGATCCAGCAGTACCTGACCAACATCGCCGCAGAGCGCATCACCGAGCATCGCGGCGGCGCCTTCGAGTCGGTCCAGCTGAGAGTGATCACGGTGCCCATCGCCGTGCCTGCCGCGGCGGGCACGGCCGCCGCCGCACCGACGTCTGCCGAAACGCGGTATCTGCCCTGGTGGAAGGTGACCTCCCATGGAAACTGAGCAGGCACGCGCACCGCATCGGATCGTTGCGTTGCTCACCGTTCTGACCGAGCGGCCGGTCTCCCTCTACGCCGCGGCGGTCCTGCGCATCGGCTACGGACTTCTCTACCTCGTCTTCCTGCTGCGCGAGTTTCCGCACCGCGACGAGATCTGGGGTCCCGGGTCGCCGTGGACGCCCGAGCTGGCCAGGCAACTGTTCGACCAGACGGGGTGGGCCAGCATCCTCACCCTCTCCGACAGTCGGGCGTACTTCGAGGCCTGCTACGTGCTGGCACTTGTCACGTCCGCGCTGTTCATGGCGGGCTGGCGGACCAGGGCGGTGTCCGTGCTGTTCGCGGTCGTGGTGGCCTCGTTCCACTCCAGGGCCATCTTCATGACGGACGGCGGAGACAACCTCGTCCTCCTGATGGCCGTGTACCTGGTCTTCACCGCATGCGGCCGACGCTGGTCCCTGGACGCGCGCAGAACCCGTCTTCGAGAGACCACAGGAAAGCCCACGCACCTGCCGGTGGTTCGGACAGAAGCCGGACTCAGTGACTCCCGCAGGACCCTGACGACCGTGCTGCACAACTGTGGCATGTTCGTCATCGCCGCCCAGGTCTGCTTCCTCTATGGATCCGCGGGCCTCTACAAGGTGCAGGGCGGCACCTGGGGCAACGGCACCGCCCTCCACTACGTCCTGAACCTCGACCTGTTCCGGCCCTGGCCCGAGCTCTCCCTCATGGCGGACGAGCACGACGTACTGATCGCCATCGCCTGCTACCTGACGGTGCTGCTGCAGATCGCCTTCCCGTTCGTCCTGTTCGGGCGACTCAAATACCCGGTCCTGACCATGTTGTTGGGCATGCATCTGGGCATCGCCGTCCTCATGGGGCTGCCACTCTTCTCCGGCGCGATGATCATCGCGGACGCTGTGTTCCTGCCGGACCGCTTCTACCGGTCGCTGGGACGACTGTGGCGGCGCATGAGCGGGCGGCCCGACGACTCGGGCACGGAGGCCCCGTCCCGCGGAGAGCCGGCACTCGTGCCGTCACAGCCCGCACCGTCGAGCCACTGAGGCTCTGCGATCGGGTGTGCGCCGCTCTGGCGGAACCGGTGGTGCCGGGAAGCTCGCCCGCACGCTGGGCGGAGGGCATCGTGAAGACCAGACGTCGGCATGCTCTGGCCCCCTACGCCGGAATCGCAATACGGGAGCGTGGTGTGCGGGGGCCTCTATGTTTTCGTCAAGCGAGGTGTGGGGTTCTGGGTTCGTAGAGGGTGCCGTCGCGGAGCAAGAACTGGTGACGCTCGCGCGCGTGTCTAAGAGGCCCTAACAGAAGCTGTAGATCATGTGACTTTCGGTGTGGGCGCTCGTTGGTTTGATCGTGGGAAAGCGAGAGTCTCGGCCGTGGATCGTCTCGGATGAACTGTGGTCGCTCATCGAGCCGTTGCTGCCTGAGCCGGGACCGAAGCTGGTCGAGGGCAGGCCGCGGATACCGGACCGGCAGGCCTTGTGCGGGATCCTGTTCGTGCTGCATACCGGCATCCAGTGGGAGTACCTGCCCCAGGAGCTGGGCTTCGGCTCGGGGATGACGTGCTGGCGGCGTCTGGCCGCATGGAACGAAGCCGGTGTGTGGGACGAACTGCACTTGGTGCTGCTGAAGAAGCTGCGTGCGGCGAAGAAGCTGGACTGGTCGCGGGCGGTGATCGACTCCTCCCATGTGCGGGCCGCTCGGCGGGGCCCAAAAGCGGGCCCAGCCCGGTCGACCGCGCACGGCCGGGCAGCAAGCACCACGTCCTCACCGACGCCCAGGGCATCCCGCTCGCGGTGTCGCTGACCGGCGGCAACCGCAACGACGTCACCCAACTCCTGCCCCTGCTCGACAAGATCCCCGCCGTCGCCGGGGTTGTCGGCCGGCCCCGCCACCGGCCAGACGCGCTGCTCGCCGACCGCGGCTACGACCACGACAAGTACCGGCGCCTGCTGTGGCAGCGCGGCATCCGCCCTGTCATCGCAGAACGAGGCCAGCCCCACGGCTCTGGCCTGGGCGTCTACCGGTACGTCGTCGAGAGAACGATCGCCTGGCTGCACGGCTTCCGCCGCCTGCGGATCCGCTGGGAGCGACGCGACGACATCCACGAAGCCTTCCTCGGCCTCGCCACCTGCCTCATCACCCACAGACACGTCCAACGCCTTTGTTAGGACCTCTAAGAACCGCTAACGAAATGATTGACGGGGGACGCTAGGCTCAGTGGCATGAGTCAGAGCGGTTCGCAGGCGGCAGCATTCTTCCGAGATGCGCGTCAGAGCGGAGTGGTCTGGTTTGTTCGGGATGACGAGGGAAGCCCGGCTCCCCTCTCTGCGGACGGCACGCGAAGTCTTCCCTACTGGTCGACCTCAGCCCGGGCCCAGAGGGCGGCGACGATCTGGGGGCATGGGCTACGTGTTGAATCCATGTCCCTGGATGCCTGGCGCGATCGCGATCTGCCTGAAGCCGCCCGAGAGGGATACATGATCGGCATCAACTGGGCGGACCGCGCCTCGTCGGCTGGAGCTTCACTCCGATGGAAGTCCTCAACCGACTGGCGGCTGGTGACTAGCCCACGGCGCCGCTCAACACGGAGCGCAGTCGCCGCCAGCAGATGAGTGCGCATCCGAGGGTGAGGAAGGCTTCATGGATGTCGTCGCGTATCTCCCAGCGGATCCGCAGGCGGCGGAACCAGTGCAGGTGGGCGAACGTGCGCTTCACGACCCAGCGTTGGGTGCCGAGCCCGGAGCCGTGTTCGGTGCCGCGGCGGGCGATCTGCGGCTTCACTCCGAGGTGCCAGACCAGGCGGCGGTACTTGTCGTGGTCGTAGCCACGGTCGCCCAGCACCACGTCCGGTCGGCGTCGAGGCCGGCCGCGCTTGCCCCGCACCGGCGGCACGGCCTGGAGGAGTGGGATCAGCTGGGTGACGTCGTTGCGGTTGCCACCGGTGAGACTGGTGGCGAGCGGGATGCCGGTGGCGTCGGTGATCAGGTGGTGTTTGCTGCCCGTCCTGCCCCGGTCGACAGGGCTTCGTCCCGTCTTGGCTCCCCCTTTAACGCGCGGATGTGGGAGCCGTCGACCGCCGCTCGGGAGAAGTCCAGGGCGTTCGCGCTGCGAAGCTTGGCCAGGAGGACCTCGTGCAGCCGGGGCCACACGCCAGCGTCGGTCCACTCGGCCAGGCGGCGCCAGCAGGTCATGCCAGACCCGAATCCGAGTTCCTGCGGCAGGTGTTCCCAGGCGATCCCGGTGTGCAGGACGAACAGGATGCCCTGGAATACCAGCCGGTCCGGATGCCGCTTGCGTCCCGGATGCGGGGAGCGACGCTCAACCTTGGGAAGCAGGCGCTCGATCACCGCCCACAGCTCGTCATCGACTTCCCACGGGTTCGGCCGTGCCACTCCGCACCCCCGGATCATCCGTCCTGGAGAGATCCAACCATCTCGAAGATCATTTCGTTAGGAGTTCTAAGGGCCGTCCAGTAATGATCTTTTGGTTGGAGGTAGTGAGGTGTTGCCTCAGCGGCATCGGGCTTGATGTTCTCGCGCTCCGGGTATCGCAGGCGCATGCAGGCATGGGGAGAGGCCGTGTGGGCGGGGCCCCGGTGGGAGAGTTTTCTGCGGGGCGTGGTGAAGCGGGCGCTGGCGGAAGAGGAGCCCCAACCGTGGTGGATGCCCCGGCGGGTGCTCACCGTGGTGTCAGTCGATATCGACGACACTGCCGGGGTCGGGGCGATCTGGATCGTGTGGCGTCCGAAGTCATCGCGGATGCGTGAGCACACTGCGCTCATGGAGTGGTTCGGCAATCAGTGGCGGTACGTCGGGGGCGGCAGCGGCTCCGGAGACGATCCTGTCGACGTCGATGTGCTCGACGTGTGCAAGGGCGGGGGCGTGCTCAGCCTCACCCGCAGCCTTGACCCTCCGCGCTCCGTCGCTGAGGCCCCATGGATCAGTTGCGTCAAAGTACGCCTCGGGCAGGACGTGGGTCAGGTCCTTATCGGCGCCCGCCGGATCGAGGTTCCAGAGCAGCGCAGTCTCGTTGCCGTATGGATGTCGCCCCAGAGCAGCCGTGGAGCCCGTCCCGTCATCGTGGCCCTGGGACGTGACGGCACTTCCTGATGGCCGCGCGCCGGTACGCGGACGATCTTCCCGCCGACGGTTTCGCACACGGTCTCATCGCTTGCGTGTTCCGCTGCAGAACACGGTTCACCGCGGTATCGAGCACGGCCGAACAGAGCGACAGTTTCGTAGGCTCGGATGTCCGTCGCGGGCGGGCTTTCCTGCATAGGGGCGTGCTCGTTTCCTTGAGGTGTCCGTCTGCGCGAACGAGGACGACGGCATTGGCCTGGTTCGCGGGCTTACGGGGCCAGCGAGTCCGGAGTGGGACGCCATGGGTGGCAGAGGGCCAGGAAGCAGACCGTCGCGGCCAGCGCGAGGCCGAGCACCGACAGGGCCATGGGCAGGGCGGTGCCCTGGTCGCCGAGACCGGCGAGGGCGGGCGCGAGGGCTCCCATGAGGAACTGGGTGGTGCTCAGGAGCGCTGAGGCGCTGCCCGCCGCGTGCCGGGCACGCTGAAGGGAAAGGGCGGTGGTGGTGGGCAGGATCATGCCGACCGGGCAGGCCGTGAAGAACAGCGCGCTGGCGATCCAGGGCAGGCCGACGTGCGTGAGGGTGGCCAGGACGACCAGGGCGGTGCCCGCGGTGGCGAGTACGGCCAGGCCCGCCCCCAGGATGCGGTGCGAGGGGAAACGGCCGAGGAGCAGTTTGCCGTTGAGCTGGCCGGTGGCCACCATGCCGACCGAGTTGAGGGCGAAGAGCAGGCTGTAGGTCTGCGGGGAGGCGCCGTAGACCTCTTGCAGGGTGAAGGAGGAGCCGGCGATGTAGGCGAACAGGGCGGCGAAGCCGAGGCTGCCGGTGAGCAGACAGCCCGAGAAGCGGCCGTCTTTGACGAGGTCGCGCATGGTGCGCAGGGTGTCGGGGAGCCCGCCGCGCCGGCGCTGGTGTGCCGGCAGGGTCTCGGTCAGCAGGGTCGCGGTGGCGGCGAGGATGACCAGGCCCAGCACGGTGAGGGTGACGAACACGCCGTGCCAGGAGGTCAGGCGCAGCAGTTGGGCGCCGAGCACGGGGGCGAGGATCGGCGCGGTGCCGGAGACGAGCATCAGCGACGAGAGCAGGCGGGCGGCGGCGAGTCCGTCGTACAGGTCACGGACGACGGCCCGGGCGATGACGATCCCGGCGGCGCCCGCCAGGCCCTGGACCATGCGCATGCCGATGAGGACCGTGGGATTGGGGGCGACGGCGCACAGGAGGCTCGCCGCGACGTACAGGGTCAGGCCGGTCAGGAGGGGACGGCGCCTGCCGAGGGTGTCGCTGAGCGGCCCGATGACCAGCTGGCCCAGCGCGATCCCGATCATGAAGGCGGTGAGGGTGAGCTGGGTGACGGCCTGTGAGACGTGGAGATCTCCGCTGACCTGAGGGAGGGCAGGGAGATAGAGGTCGATGGTGAGCGGGCCGAGCGCGGTCAGGGAGCCCAGGATCAGGACGAGGGGCAGACGGCGCGGATGGCGGTCCGGGGACGGCGCGTTGAGGGTGTCTGCTGTCCCGGCGCTGCTGGTCGGGGAGGGTTCGGACATGTCGGTTCCAGGGCTGTCGGGGAGAGCGGACCGTGCGGACCACTGTGCTGCCGGTTCTGCACCGGCGCGGGTGGGATGCGTCCTGCCGGCCGCGTCAGCGGCCGAGGCGGGCGATGAGCAGGTTGGGGTCCTTGCCGGTCATGTAGGCGGCGCTGGGGACATACAGCTTGCTGCCGTGGACCGCGATGGATGTGGGTGTCTGAAGACCGTCGGCCGGGGTGAGGACGGTGGTGTGGGTGCCGTCGGGGCGGACGAGGTCGACCTGGTTGTCGTCGCGGGCGGCGAGCAGGGTGTCGCCGTGGCCGGTGAACGCGAAGTCGTCGATGGACGGCATGCCGGTGGCCCGGACCTGGATCTTTCCGGCGGTGCCCTTGGCGGTGACCGGGATACGCAGGACGGTGCCTCGGTCGAGGTTGGTGGCCCAGACGGAACCGTTGTGCAGCTTCAGGCCGTTGGCGCCGGCGAACGTGGTGGGCTCCAGCTGCGTGCCCTTGGCCCAGACGGTGGCCTTTCCGCCGCACGCGGGGAGGCGGTAGATGACGCCGTTTACGGAGTCCGTGACGTAGAGCTTGTCGGTGTGCTGGTCGAGGGCGAGGCCGTTGGGCAACCCGTCGGCGGGCAGGGCGGCGATACGGTGCGGGCGGCCACCGGGACGTATGACCCAGACGCCGGTGAGGTCCGCGGTACCGGTGGCGTAGGTGACGTACAGGGTGCCGTCGTCGGCGCGGGCGATGCCCCCGACGAACGCCTTGCCCAGGTTGGGGGTGTTCGCCTTGGCGGGGGCGGGCAGGGTGGCCAGGACGTGCGGCCGGCTGCCCGGAGTGACGCGGACGATCTGCCGGGCGAAGGAGAAGGTCAGGTACGCAGCCCCCGTGCGGTCGACGGTGATGTTCTCGGGCTGCTGCGAGGCCGCCAGCTGGAAGTGGTTGGTGATGTGCGGCGCCGATAGCGGCTCGGTCGCCGCGGTTGCGGTGGCCGCGGAGGCCAGCAGGACCGCGGTCGCGGCGAGGGTGGTCAGGGATGTACGGACGCGCATGGGGTGGTTCTCCTGGTGGGGTTCTGCTGACGGTCCACTGCCGGCCCGTGGGGGTCGCGGGCCGGCAGTGGGGCTCGATGGGGTGGTACTGCTACGGCTCAGGGGGCGACGATCTTGATCGTGCTCGCCCAGCCGTGGCCCGCTTCGCGGATCTGCAGGGCCATGTGCAGCAGCTGGAAGCCCTCCAGCTCGCGGGCGTGCCTGAGCGCGCCGACGTCGACCGGGTTCAGCCCGCCGGAGGTGACCAGGTCGGCGACCTGCTTACGGGCGGCCTCGTCGTCACCGGCGATGAAGACGTCGAGCACAGTGCCGTTCACCTCGCCGGCGATCAGGGGCGTGGCGAACGTGGTGTTGAACGCTTTCACGACGCGTACGTCCGGTCCGGCGGCCTCGGCGATCTCTTCGGCGGCCGAGGTGCCCGGGGCGACGACGAGCGCGTCGAGGGAGGCGTCGACGGGGTTGCTGATGTCGATCAGCACCTTGCCGCTCAGCTGCTCTCCGTAGGCGGCGGCGAGCTGCTTGGCGGCGTCGAAGGGGACGGCGAGGACCACGATGTCCGCGGTGTCCACGGCAGATGCGTCGGCGGCGGCGATCCGGCCTTCGCCGGTTGCCTGCCCGCGCAGTTCGTCGACGAGTCGTACGGCCTTGCCGGGGTCCTTGGCGGTGACGGTGACCGTGTGTCCGCCCGCCAGGGCGCGGGTGGCGATTCCTCGGGCCATGTTGCCGGCGCCGATGATGGTGATCTTCATGAGGCTGGTGTCCTTTCTGGCGCTGTGCCTGCTGGCTGTCAGACGTGGACCCGCGCCACGTTGAACGGGAGCACCGGATTGGTGATCTGGAACTGGAAGTTGACGATCAGCAGGTCGTGGCCGTCGACGGCGGCCGTGGAGGGGCTGTGCATGCCGTGGCCGTGGACCGTGCGCACGAGTTCGGCCTTGGTGTAGTCGTGGCTCAGCTTCAGGACGCTGATCTGGCCGTCGGGGTGGTCGAGTTCGGTGACGGCGGTGAGGGTGTTGCCCCTCAGCAGGAGGCCGTCGCCGGAGACGCCCTTGGCGCCGCCGAGGTCGACCGGGACGACCTGGTGGGTGCGCAGGTCGACGCGGTAGAAGGCGTAGTCGTTGTAGTCGGCGAGCAGGACGTATCGGCCGTTGGCGGTGACCACCAGGCCGTTGCCGTTGAATCCGTCGTCGTAGACCATCGGGGAGTTGGTGAGGTCCACGCCCACGTGCAGTGGTTGCTGGACCTGCTTGCTCTTCAGTTCGGCGGCGGTTATGTGCCACAGCGCGGGGTGGATCGAGTCGGAGATGTAGGCGTCGCCGTTGGGGGCGAGGGCCACGTCGTTGAGGAAGGTGTCGGTGCGGCCGGTGTCGAACACGTGCAGCAGGGTGCGGGTGCGGGTGTCGTAGACGAAGACCTTGCCGGTGGCGCCGCCGGCGACGATGAGCCGTCCGGCACGGTCGGTCTTCATGCCCGCGACGGAGGTCCGTCCGTCCTTTCCGCCCGGCAGGAACACCTTGGTCGCGCTCTGGTGGACGTCACCGCGGTAGATGGTGCCGTCGCTGGTGCTGCCGACGTAGAAGAAGGGTGTGCCGTTCTGGCGTGCGATGCCCTCGGGGTAGGTCTTGTCGCCGGGGATGGAGTAGCTGGCGGGCAGGGGTTCCCGGTGATGCCGGGCGGCGGCGTGGGGCGCATCGCCGCCTGAGGCGGCCATGGCCGGGGCGGTACCACCCAGGACGAGGAGGGAGGCCACGGCTATGGCGGCGGCGCGGGGACGGAAGAGTCGGTTGTGGGACATGACGGATCTCCGGGCGTGAGCAAGTGAGCAGACCAAGGGGGTGATCAACAATGTGGGGCCATGAGCGCAGAGGACGCGGTCCGCGCGGAGTGCCCCGGATCCGCGCGGCGCGGGCGGCACACGCCGGCGGCGCTCAGCTGCCGGCCGGGAAGAGGGAGCGGTTGGCGATGTCGATGATGAACGGACCGACGTGGGCCGGGTACTTGTCGACGATCGCCTTCTTGTACGCGTCGCCGTCGTCACCGAGCAGCTCGCGCGCGTCGTCGAGGTAGCGGCGGATGTCCTGGTAGACCTCCGGGCCGGTGGGGGCGCCGTGGCCGGCGAGGATCGTGTCGTAGCCGGACTCGGCGGCCAGGGCGTCGACGGCCTGCTGCCAGCCGGTGATGTCGTTGTTGCCCAGGTAGAGGTGGACGTCGTTGTAGACGAGGTCCTGGGCGATCAGGACGCGCTGGTCGGGGAGCTTGATGAGCAGTTCGTCGGCGGCCTCGCCACCAGAGACGGCCTCGAAGACGAAGGTGACGCCGTCGATGACCTCCGTGCCCGGGATGATGGCCACGGACGGGGTGAACTCGCTGAGGGGGATGACCTGTCCGGTGGGCAGGTGGCTGTCGCCGCGGGCGATGATCTGCTCGCGCACCTGGGCCAGCGCGTGGACGGGGACGCCGAAGCGGGCGGCGCCGTTGTAGTGGTCCGGGTGGGCGTGGGTGACGATGAGGCGGTCGATCGGCTTGCCGAGGCCCTTGGCGTAGGCGATGGTCTCGTCGGCATAGACGGGCAGCAGCTGGGCGTCGATCGCGATGACGCGGGCCGGGGTCTCGACCAGCTGGGTGGTGGTGTGGAAGGTGTCCGCCGGGGACATGTAGCTGTGGATGCGCACCGCGCCGTTGTCGAGGACCGTGACTGTGCCGTTCATGAGGGACTCCTGGAGGTGGAGGCGACCCTGCGCCGCCTTGACGACCTCTACTTTCGTCGCGAAAGCGCAGGCAGGCGAGATACGCTGAAGACGCGGCATGGTAAATCGAGGACATCTGGAGATCGTGGTGCTTCCCGTGGGACTCGGTGACGGCGACCCCTCCCGGGGCGGCGCCATCCTGCGGCTCGACTTCAACCCGCCCGAGGAACGGGTCCCGGGTTTCGAGATCATCGATCTGGCCACCCTGCACGAGCGACGGCGGCGGCGGGGGAGGCGGCCCGACCTGGTGCACCGGGTGGACTTCCACACCCTCACCCTGATCACGGAGGGCAGCGGGGAGCATGCGATCGACTTCGTGACCTACCCCGTCCGTCCCGGCACCCTGTTGTGGGTTCGGCCGGGCCAGGTCCAGCGCTTCGTCCGGCCCGGCACCGCGAACGGCACGCATCTGCTGTTCACGCCGGCCTTTCCACCTCACACCAGCAGCGCCGACCGGCTGGTGAACGAGTGGTACGGGCCGGCGTGCCGGCAACTGGGCGCGAGCCCCACCTACGCGGTGCTGTCCACCCTGCTGGGTCAGCTGCGCGCCGAGTACGACCGGCCGGAGCAGGCCGTTTCGGCGGAGATCCTGCAACTCCTGCTGGCCACCGTGTTGTTGCAGATCGACCGGCTGCCGCAGCCCGACAGCGGCGCCGATCCGCACGCGGGCGGCGAGGTCTACGCCCGCTTCCGCGCCGAACTGGAGCGTTCGTATGCCACCACCCGCCGCGCCGCCGACTACGCACACCGCCTCGGATACACCGTCAAGACCCTCACCCGCGCCTGCACCGCCGCCACCGGTCAGCCTGTCAAACACGTCATCGACGGCCGCGTCGCCCTGGAGGCCCAGCGCCTGCTCGCCCACACCGACGAGCCGGTGGCGACCATCGCCCGCCGCCTCGGCTTCCCCGAACCCACCAACTTCGGCAAGTTCTTCACCCGGCACACCGGTGTCACCCCCGGTACGTTCCGTCAGGCGCATCGGAGTCAGCAGTGAGGGTCGGCATCGCACAGTGGTCGCACGGTCCCCTCCGCCGCCATGCGGCGACGGCCTCAGAGCCGTCGCCGCATGGTCGGTGCCGGGTGTCGGCTCAGCGCTTCGCGTAGATGAAGCCGAGCTTGTCGATCTCGTCACCGGAGCGTCCGTGGAAGCCGGCGATCTGCCATCCGGACGGGGCGGTGCGGGTCACGCAGTCCGACGTGGTGGATCCACCGGTCAGGGTGTTGCCGAGGTTGGTGGTGAACCTGGCGTAGAAAATCCGGGTGTGGCCGCTCTTCTGGCCCTGGCACAGTTGGGCGGTGGTGACGTACTCGCCGCTGCCCAGTGCCAGGGACGACGCCGTGCCGCCGGTGCCGCCGTGGGTGAGGACCGTGCCGTTGCCGAGCGTCAGGCCGACGGCGTCCACCCGGGAGCCGCTGCGCAGCGAGAGGCTGACGGGACGCGCGCCCGACGGTACGGCGTCGATGTCGGTGTAGTAGTCGCCATGCGGGCCGCCGAACTGGTCGCTGAGCTGGAAGTCCGGGTTGCGTGACCAGGTGAAGCCGACCGTGATCGGGTCGTGGTCGGAGAGCATCTTCCCGTCGTCCGTGAGGAACTTGGCGTGTTCGTTGTTGTACGAGGTCGCGTTCAGGGACACCAGCTTGCTGCCGCGGTAGAGGACCTTGTCGACGACCTCACAGGTGTTGGGCACGGTGGTCCCGGTCTGGTCGCACACGAGCGCGTCGCTGCCCTTGGCGGGCGCGGTGCCGCCGCGGATCAGCTTGACCCAGGCATCGGTGAGGCCGTTGGCCGCGCCGAACTCCGCGATGGTGTCGGCGGATCGGGTGTACCGGGTGTTGGTGTCGCCCATGACGACGACCGCGTTGCCCGCCGAGTGGGACTGGATGAACGAGGTCAACTGGCTCAGGTTGTCCGCGCGGGACGCCTCGTCGCCGTCATTCGTGCCGGCGTTGGTGTGCAGGTTGTAGAAGTCGACGTACACGCCTTCCGCCAGCCGCTCACGCATGAACGTGAACCCCTTGGGGGTCAGGCAGTCGCCCGAGTCGTACTGGCAGGAGTTCCAGTGGACCCGCTCGAAGTCGTCGGTGTCGTAGGAGAGTTTGGACAGGGTGTTGAGTCCGCTGCCGATGCCCGCACCGCCGCTTGTGGGGGTGCGGTAGGTGTGCGCGGTGTCGCCGGCGTAGAGGTAGGCGTGGTAGTTGAAGTCCTCCTCGACGTTGACGATGTCGTAGGGCGCGATTCGCTGACCGATGGCGGTGGTGCTGGATTCGCGGGGTGTGGACGCGCTGGAGAGGATCTCCGGCAGGCCCGCCACGTTGTAGGTCAGGGTGCTGAAGGACCCGGACGACGGGTCCGCGGCGGCGGCCGGGAACGCGTTCGCGACGAACCCGCCGCAGGTGATGGCCGCGGCCGTGAGGCACGCGAAGAGACGGCGCATAAAGCGGAACTCCTGTGAAGTGGGGTAGGGCAGCGGGAACTTACCGCCGGTAACCCGGTTCTGTCCCCGGTCCGGTACGGGGAGATCGAAACTTGACCGCGTGGTCCAGGCCAGGGGGCTCCGCAAGGGGCAGCTGCCGGGACGCATGTCGCCGTTTGACCATGCCGAGTCGCTCTTTCACCTTGCTGACAGTTACCTGCGTGGCAAGAGTGACCATGTCACTGTCTCCTCCTGCGTCGCCCTTGTCTCAGCCTCCGTCCTCTCCAGGGAATCCCCGATGAGCACCCTCTCCTTCAACGTCTTCGACCTGGACTTCCCGGTCGGCAGCAGGAACAAGACCGCGACACTGGTCACCGGTGAGAAGGAGGCGCTGCTGGTGGACGCCTGCTTCACCCGCGCCGACGGCCACCGCCTGGCCGCGGAGATCCTCGACTCGGGCAAGACTCTGACCACCGTCTTCGTCTCCCACGCCGACCCTGACTTCTACTTCGGCGCCGAGGTGATCGCCGACGCCTTCCCCGACGCGACGTTCGTCGCGACGCCGATCGTCATCGAGCACATCCAGCACTCCTACCAGGGCAAGCTCATGGCTTGGGAGGCCCTCGGCCCGAACCTGCCCACGCGCCTGGTCGACCTCGAGCCCCTGACCGGCGACCTCACTCTTGAAGGACACCGCTTCGAGCTCAAGGGCGGTCCTGCTGGACTGCCCGACCGCCACTACCTGTGGCAGGCCGAGCACCGCGCCCTCCTCGGCGGTGTCCTGCTCTTCCAGCAGGAGCACGTCTGGGTCGCCGACACCCCCACCCCCGACGACCGCGCCGCCTGGGTCACCCTGCTGGACGAGATGGCCGCCCTCCAGCCGGAACTGGTCGTCCCCGGCCACCGCCTGCCCAACGCCCCGGCCAACGCCTCTGCGATCTCCGCCACCCGCGACTATCTGCTCGCCTTCGAGGAGGAGCTCAGCGAGGCCGCCGACGGCGCCGCGCTGACCGAGGCTCTCATCGCCCGCTACCCAGACAACGGCATGCTCATCGCCGCCCAGATCGGCGCCAAGGTCGCCAAGGGCGAAATGAAGTGGGGCTGACCATGACCGACTTCGCAACGTCCACAGCCCCCGCCGACGTCGTACGCCGCCAGTACCTGGCCTCCGCGGCCGGTGACCTGGAGGCCCTGCGCACCACCCTCGCCCCCGACGTGGAGTGGACCGAGATGGCCGGCTTCCCCCTGGCCGGCACGTACCGCACCCCCGACGGGGTCACCACCAGCGTGATGGAACAACTGGGCAAGGAGTGGGACGGCTGGACCGCCCACGACGACACCTACGTCGTCGACGGCGAGAACGTCGTCGTCCTCGCCCGCTACACGGCGACCAACAAGGCCACCGGCAAGAACATCGACGTCCGGGTCGCCCACCACTTCGTCGTGCGCGGCGGCCTGATCGTCCGTTTCGAACAGTTCGTGGACACCGCGCTGGTCCGCGACGCCATGACCGACTGACCCTCCGCTACTTGAGGACAACTCAGATGAACCCCACTGTCGTTCTCGTGCACGGAGCGATGCACACCCCGTGGATCTTCAACCCCCTGCGTGAGAGGCTCAGCGCCCGCGGCATCGCCTCCCGAGCCGTCCAACTGCCCAGCAGCAGTCCAGACAGCGCGGCCGCCCAGGGGCTGGCCGAGGACGTCGAGGTGGTGCGCGCCGCCATCGCGGCTGTCGACGGACCTGTGGTACTCGCCGCGCACTCCTACGGCGGAGTGCCGGCGACCTGGGCCGCCGCAGAGTCGGACCAGGTGACGGAGCTCGTCTACATCGCCGCCTTCGCCCTCGAAGCAGGCACCTCGATGATGGAGTGGATGGGCGGCGACTTCCCGCCCACCTGGAACCACTCGCCCGACGGCCTGGCCGTCAAGGCGGGAGACGCCGAGGAGTCCATCTTCAGCGGAGTCGACCCCGCCCTGACCGCCGAGGCCGTCAAACGCCTCAACTGGCAGGGCATGCGCGCCTTCACCGAGAAGCTGGGCGCCGCGCCCGCCCAGGTGCCCCTGACGTACGTCGTGGCCACCGAGGATCCGGCACTGCCGCCCGCGGTACAGGAACAGTGGGCCGCGCGTGCTGCCCACAGTGTTCGTGTTCCCTCCGGGCACTCTCCGCACCTGTCCCATGCCGACGAGGTAGCCGACGTTCTCGCCAAGGCCGTCGCGCGGGCCTCGTCCAACAGGTCCTAGTGATCCACACGGCTGGCTCCTGGCGTTCACCGCCAGGAGTCAGCCTTTCGTCATGAGACCGGCCTTGATCCCTGGGTCAGGGCCGGTGGACTTCTCAGCGTCGACATCGCCACGAGCCGTTTCCCGCGTCCCCTCCGCACTGCCGGGGCAGACACCGAACAAGATTGTTGAACGATGCTACGATCCTGCCTCTAGGTTGCTGTGGCATTCGGACAGCGAGAGGAAGCCCGTGACAGGCGACGAGGACCACCGAGCACCCGCCTCCTTGGATGTCGTGCGTGCTTGTGCCATCCGAGCCAAGCAGGGTGGCACCGCTCTCATCAGTGCCTCGGACGCCGAGATCGACTCGGCGCTGCGTGGCATGGCGGAGCGTCTGGGATCGGCGCAGTCGGCTCTCATGGTCGCCAACGAGAAGGACCTCGCGGCTGCTGTCTCCGCGGGCATGTCGTCCGCGCTGCAGGATCGCCTGCGACTGACCTCGACGCGGTTGGAGGCCATGGCGGCGGAGCTGCGCACGCTGGCGGATACCTCGCATGAGCCGAGGGACAGGGCCGTCGAGGTACGCCCGGACGGCCTCACCCTGTTGGAACGCAGGCGTCCGGTCGGGGTCATCGGCGCCAACTTCGAGGCTCGTCCGAACGTCACGCTCGATATCGCGTCCCAGTTCCTCAAGTCGCGCAACGCGGGTGTGCTGCGCACCGGATCGGCGGCGCTGGGCTCGTCCCGGGCCTTGGTGGATCAAGTGATCGCGCCGGCGCTCGCCGAGGCGGGGCTGGATCCGGACGCCATCCAGCTGGTGCCCAGCGAAGACCGCTCTGCGGCTTACGCGCTGGTGGCCCTGCCCGAGCTGATCCCGCTGGTTATCCTTCGCGGGAGTGGCGACAGCACCCGCGACCTCGGCCAGGAAGGCGCACGTCACGGTGTGCGGACCCTCGCCCATGCCGACGGTGGCGGAGTCCTGTACGTGGACTCGGCCGCCGCAGAAGCAACTGCGCACCGGCTGATCACCGACAGCCTCGACCGCCTGGGCGTGTGCAACCGGCTCAATCTGCTGCTCATCGACCGGCCTGTGTACGAAGAGCGGCTGCCCGGCATTCTTCAGCTCCTGCACCGTCTGGGCATCACCGCATCTCTTCCCCCGCACACCCATCCGCGCGGATTCGAGTGGGCACTCGACTCGGAGCGTGCGGCAACCGTGACGATCGACGCCGCCGACGGTCCGTCGGACGCGGCGCGGATCGCGAATGAGGAGACGTCCGGGCTGGCGGCCGCCATCGCGACCGACGACCCGGCTGCCGCTGCCCGGTTCATTGATGCTTATGCCGGCTCCGGGGTCTTCTGGAATTCCCCCACGCGACTTCTGGACGGCTTCAAGCTATTGCGACTGCCGGAGACCGGTATCAACATCGACCGGGTCCCCGGTCCGCGTGGGCCGGTGAGCTTCCGCGACCTGTACCTGCGGCAGTACGTGGTCGTGCCCAGTTCAAAGAATCTCGGCTAGAACCCGGGCAGGATGTCCACCGCGTGCCCGTCGAAGGGCTGGAAGGTCATCGCCGTGAGCACGTCTTCGGCGATCCCGGTGACCGCGGTGATGGCCGCCCGTTCGTCCCGGGTGAGGCGGATGGTCCAGGCCGGCAGGACCAGGGCGGCCGTGGCCGTCTCCCGGTTGGGGAGGCCGAGCGCGCTGAGAACGTCGGTGAACGGGCAGGTCAGGCGTGCGGCGGTGAACTCCAGCCAGGAATCCAGGGCTTCACCGGGCTGTGGTGCGCACCGGATCGGCATGGTCCGATGCCCGGTGCTCATCGGGCGGCCCGCGCCCTGCGTGGACGGCTGGTGGCCCGCCCCGCCGCCAGGGCGTATTCGAGTTCGCGGCGGGCCTGTTCGGCGGCCTCGTCGTTCCTGACCCGGTCGAGGAGATCACCGGCAGTTGGACGACCCGCTGGTGTGGTGCCGGGACAACCTGAGCCGGCATTCGGCGGGGGAGCCGGCGGAGTGCGCCGAGGCGAACAGGCGTGGCTGCGGGTGTTAACTGCCAGCTCGGGAGCCGGAGTTGAACCCGGGGGAGGGGGTGTGGTCGCTGCTGCGGCGGGCCATGGCAAACGGCGTTGTGGCCGACCTACCCGCGCTGGTCCGCATCCTCAGACACAAGCTGAAGGGGATCCATACCGCCCGCACCTGCTCGACGCCTGTATCACCCGGCGGCACTGGTTACTTCCTGCAGAAGGGTGGCCATGCGAGCTCTTCTCACCCGGAAGCCCGGTGGCGGTGCCGTGGTGCCGCGTCGGAATCCACGCCGATGGCGGAGGGCCCGTGGACCCTACGGCGTGCGGAAGCGGAACGCCCCCGTCCCGCCGCCCAGCGTGAGCCAGATGTATTCCCCTTCCCTGACCAGCCGGAGGGCGATGTACGCGCAGCCCGGGCACCGCGCGGTCAGGCCCGGTTCCGGGCCGTAGACGTGGAGTTGGGCCAGTGGGCCCGACTGCGAGCACTCCGGGCAGCGCCACCAGGCCGTGGTCGCCTCCACGGAGAGGATCTCCGAGAGCGGGCCGGCGAGACAGTTGCCGTCGAGGTGGGCGGTGTCATCTGCCATCAGGACCTCCGGTCAGCCGAAGCGTTCGGTGCGGATGGTGGCGGGGTCGCGGCCCAGGTCGACGAGCAGGTTGCCGGCCGTCTCGACGAAGCCGGTGGGGCCGCAGATGTACACCGCACTGGTCGGCTCGAGACGGGCGGCCGGCTTCTCCAGGTCGGTCGACGTGAGGCGGCCCGGGGCCCGGGGGCTGCCGGGCGGGGCCTGCCGTGTGTAGAGGACCTGGACGTCGAGGTGGGGGTCCCGGTGGTCGGTGAGCTCTTCGCCGTACCAGATGTCGGCCGGAGTGCGGACCGAGTACAGCAGGTGGAACGGGCTCGTCGAGCGGGCCTCGCGGTGGGCCCGGATCATCGCTGCAAGCGGTACGACTCCCGAGCCGCCCGCGACGAGGAGCGTGGGCTCGGTCTGTTCGCGGTGCCAGACGAACCAGTTGCCGAGCGGGCCGCGGATCTCGACCTCGGCGCCCGGCGGCAGGTCGTCGGCGAGGTAGGGCGAGACCTCGCCGTCGGCCACGGCCTGCACGCCCAGTTCGATCCGGTCTCCGTCGGCGGGCGCGGCCAGCGAGTAGCTGCGTACGGCCTGGTAGTCGTCGTCGGCGGTGAGACGCACGTCGACGTGTTGGCCGGGCAGATGGCCGGGCCAGCCGGGCACGGTGAACAGCAGGGTGCGGGCGGTGGCGGTCTGAGGGCGGCGCTCGTCGAGGCGGGCCCGGCGCCATGCGATGGACATCGCCATGCTCAGTCCCCCCAGTTGCGCTGCTCGCGCCAGGGGTCGCCGTAGTTGTGGTAGCCGACGGTCTCCCAGAAGCCCGGCTCGTCCTCGTGCGTGAGCCGCAGCCCGCGCACCCACTTGGCCGACTTCCAGAGGTAGAGGTGCGGCACGAGAAGCCGCGCCGGGCCGCCGTGTTCCGGGGAGAGCGGGTAGCCGTCGTAGGTGTGCGCGACCCAGGCCTTGCCGTCGAGGAGGTCCTCCAGCGGGAGGTTGGTGGTGTAGCCGCCGTAACTGTGGGCGACGACGAAGTCGGCGGACGTCTCCACGTCCTCGAAGAAGGCGTCGATGGGGACTCCGCGCCACGGGGTGTCGAACTTGGACCAGCGGGTCACACAGTGGATGTCCGTGACGGTGTCCTGCTGTGGCAGGTCCATCATCTCCGCCCAGGTCCAGGAGTGTGTGTCCCCGGTCTCCGTCGTGATGGTGAAGGCCCAGGTGTCGGTGGAGACCCGCGGGGTCGGCCCCGCGGACAGCACGGGGAACTGCTCGGTCGGGTACTGGCCGGGAGGCAGCCGGTCCGCCAGCGAACGGGCCCGCCCGCGGAATCCGGGTGAGAAGGAGCTCATGGTGTGGTCGGTCTCCTCGACTCGGAAGGGCGGAACAGCCGGATTCCCCCATCATGAGCCGCCCCTCCCGCGCCCGCACGCCGTTCGGACATACGGCCGCCGCAAGCCTCAGCGCAGAGCCGCTTCGCGCGTGGTGACGGCACGCAGGGCGCGCTCGACGGTGTCCTCGTTCTCACCGACAGGGAACGGCCTGATCGCCAGACGGGTGCAGAGCGCGTCGCAGGTGGACGGAGGACCGCCTGCGGTGCCCTGGGGGCAACTGCCGGGAGGCCCTGGTGGGCGCGCACCCCGCCCCGTACTCCTCGCGCACCCCGCCCGTACTCCTCCCGCGGCCGGACGCGCTTCGGCGTCCGGGCGACTGACGTCATACGGGCAGCACATGGCCGGATCCTGGGCCGCCAAGGGGTGTGCGCGCAGGGCCTTGGCCGGTCGCGAATCAGGCCCAGGCCGCGACGAGCCTGCGGGCGTGAGCCTGGAGGGCCGGACGGGTCGGCGCCGGGGCCCCGCTCATGACCAGGAGCACGACGGGACCGCACAGTTCGGCGACGGCGAACCGGTCCGGGGGTACGTTCTCCAGCCTGGCCCGCACCCGGTCGAGCACGGCAAGGGCAGGTGCCGCCAGCAGGTCCGCCTCGGCGACGAGCCCGCTGACTTCGGGGTCGTGCTGTGCCTCGCCGAGCAGCGCCCGGTAGGCGATGCCCGCCGGTGACACCGTGAGGAACTTCGCCAGGCCGACGAGGAAGTCGGTCACCGTACGGACGGGGTCGCTGTGCGCCGCGAAGGTGAGCTCCTTGCGCGCGTTCTGACGAAACTGCGCACCGGGCGGAAGGACATCCAAAGCAGCCTGCCGAACTCCGTCAGGCTCGGGTCCGAAGAACCCGTCTGAGAACGCGCCGAACATCATTGATAAAACTGCGGAGACGCCGAGCAGAGCCGCTGGACCGGGAGGTCGCCGCTGACGTCGGCATAGCCGATGGCATGTCTACCCTCGCCGGCGTACCGTCGAGCGGCGCCGGCCGTGGAGTGATCTACCGAACGAGCCTGATGGAACGGAAGATCGAGCGACAGTCGTGTCCCCCGGTTTGGGAATCGCTTCTCACCACGTGATGACGGCCGTCACTCGCAAGGAATCGCACCCATGCCGTGCTGCGGCTGGTCCAGCGCTGTCGTCTTTCTTGTTGCCGGCGTACACCTAAACTTCTCTCCCCGCTCGCGTACGGGCAAAGGTCCCGAGTTGTCAGGCCACTTCGGACGCTGGGCCGGTGCGAGGCTAGGGCGCCTCGATGTCGGTCTCCTGGATGAGGGATGTGTCGGCGGGCCGCTTGATCTTGAAGGTGTCCTTGTAGGTCTTGCCGTCCTCGCAGGTCACGGTGGCTGTGGCGGACAGGCCCGCTTTGGAGATCTTGGTGAACTTCACCGAGTACTCGCCGGTGTCGTCGACATCGGTCTTGTCGGTGCGGCTCTCCTTGCTCGTGGTGATGGTCACTTTCACGGCCGGGGACCCGGTGGGGCAGTCCTCGACCGAACCGGTGACCGTCACGGTGGCGCTCTTGGGGTCGGCGTGTGCCTGGGTCGCTGCCGTCAGGGAGAGGGCGGCCGTCGCCGGCAGGATCGTCGCGACGGTGCAGATGGCGAGACGATGACGCATGGCTTCTCCTTGCTTGTCGGCACGCGTCGGGAACGGCTGCGCGCGCAGCGCGCAGGCACGGGATGCCGATGAGCCGTCCAACGGATGCGCTGATGGGGGCCGTCTTCCAGGCTCCGGTTTCGGTGGGCGGGGAACAAGGGCAAGGTCTGCCCACCACCTGTGGGCACAGCTACCCACGGCAGCCGTTCACGGCGGCCTGGTCACTGGCTGGTGAACCCGTGTTCGATGGCGAGACGGGTCAGGTCGCGGCGGCGCCGGGACCCGGTCTTCACGCCGATGCGGTCCAGATGCGACTGGACGGTGTGCTTGCTGATGCGCAACTGGGCGGCGATCTCGTGGTCCGTCGCGCCGTGGGCGAGAAGCCGCAGGATCTCCCGTTCCCGGTCCGTCAGGTGCACAGAACGTGTGAGCAGTCGGCTGGCGGGCGGGCACACGTAGCTGCGTCCGGAGCCGACGATCCGGATCGCCGTGAGGACCTCGTTCTCCTCGGTCTGCCGACTCAGATAGCCGCAGGCCCCTGCCTGGATCACCTGGACCGCGTCGATCTGCGGCGAGGACGACACGACGATGACGGCATGCCCCCGGTTTCGCAGCTGCCCCACGACCGCGGCGAGCTTGGGTGCCGGCTGCTCCAGATCCACCAGGACCACGTGCGCATGCTGCAGGCCGCCGTCCGCACGCTCCACGGACGCCGCGGCGGCGACCAGATCGAGATCGGGCACCGTGTGGATCAGGCGGGACAGGCCGCGCCGGAAGATGGGGCAGTCCCCGATGACCGCGACACGCACGACGTCGGCACTCACAGGGGGACCTCTTTTCGATCACGCGCGAGCACCCCCTGCCTCTCAGCTTCGATGGCACGCCGGACCGCGTCGCACCGGACTAGCCCGTCCAGGGCCCCCACACCAGAAGACCCAGGTCAGCGACTCAGCGACCTTCGGTGCGCGCCGGGGGCGTGGTAAATGCTGTGGCGCGTGCTGGAGGTGCTTGTGTCTGCCCTGACGTGGGCCGATGTCGGTCCTGGACGGGCCTCCCATGGGAACGCCAGAGACGGCGTCGGTTCGCTGCGTGCAGCGAAGGCTGTGGTGTCACACTGGCGCGCACCGACCGGTTACCGGCGTGGTCGGCGAGGGGGGCCCGATCCGGCATCGGACCGCCCGCCACGGAACGTGCGCGCAGCTGCCCCGATGAGGTGAATACGCCGACCGTTGCTGTGGCTTCCCAATCGCCTGAGGGGATGGGCGGTTCCGCGTCCCACACCTCTACGGTGAATGACGCGGTGTGGGTGTGCGCGGCGCTCTGAAGTCGAGACGGCCGGGATCACGTTCGGGGTGCCGAGCGCGTCGGCGATCCGGTGGGCCGCCGCGCCGCCGCCGATCGGCGGGGACGGGATCGCGGCCCGGACGGCATCGGCGTCCAGCGCCTCCACAGTGGCCCGGACGACTGCGAGGGGGCAGCTTCTACGATTTCGCTGTACTGCTTCGACAAGGCCGGCAACCTCATCTCCCAGGACGGCGCCGCCTCCACCTGCCCCGGCAGCGCGGTCTTCACCTACAACGACGCCAGCCAGCTGACCGCCCAGATCGGCTCCACCACGCCGTGGTCGTACGGCAAACTCGGCAACGAAACCGCCGGCGGACGTATCGCCGCCTCCGCACGCACGTACGAGACCTGGAGTGACTGCAGCCAGCTCTCCGCCATCACCACCGGCGGCACGGCCTACGACCTGGTTCACGCCGGCACCGACAACTCCGAACGCACCAAGCTCGGTTCGACGTCGTTCCACCACACCGCCCCAAGTGTGATCGCGCATCATCGCCCAGAGGACGTTGAGCCCTGCGACGAGCGAGGGCCGCAGGGCCTGGATGTGGTGCCGCCCTCCACACCCTCCATCTGCGCGCCGGCCGCCCCAGCCCCGCCGACATCGATCGCCGTCGACCTGCGCATACTGATCGGACGCCGCGCAGACCTGGTCCGATCTCGGCAAGCAGTTCGTCCCCGGCTGTGCGTCCGGCGGGTACGGTGCGCGGCGCTGGTGCGGTCTGTTCTGCTGTCTAGCGCTCGCGGTCGGCCAGGCGGACCTTGTGCGGGGTCGACAGGAGGGCGCCGTCGGTCATGAACTGCATGATGTCGCCGGGGAAGCCCTGCACACCTTCGCTAAGCACACCCCGGGGGAGCGGAACTGGCATGTGCCGATGACGGACACCTGGGCCCGGGTGCCCGCGACGTCCCGGTGCTCACCGTCCACGGCACGCTGGACTCGCCGGACCTGCTCGCCGATGCCGAACGCTTCGCGAACACCGCGCGCAACGGCCGCTCGGTCCTGGTGGAAGGCACCTCACACTTCCCCAGCCTGCAGAAGCCCGAGGAGTTCAACGCGACCCTGCTGGACTTCCTGCGCTCCCTCTGACACCCCGCCGACGTCGACCGCTTGTGCGAGTACTCGAAACGACACCGGCGACGAGGAAGGAGACGAGGACTGCGGGTCCCGCCGTACCGTCCGCCACTGTCCCGGACGGAGTGAAGGTGCCCGCACCGATGATGCCGCCTACGCCGATTGCGGTCGGCGGCCACAGCTCGAGCGACCGTTCCAGGCCGTGGCCGCGCCGGATTCCGTCTCCGCGCCGCCCTCGATCGGTTTGCGGCCGAGAATCCCTCGCCCATCCGGAACCGGGCCATGCGCCTCACCTCTTCGCGTTCGGCAAAGGGGTGACGGCAGATCATGGCGACGCCGAGACGCCCGGGACGGAAGGCACCGCGCAATACATGGCGGAAGCGAGTGAACTGAACGGCCGTTCAGTTCGTGGGTCGGAGTAGTTTGTCTCGCAACCACTGAGCGGAGTTCTCGGAGGTTCCAGAATGACCACTGACCCACATGTCCCGGCGCCCTTGCGGACGTTCCGGCTGCCCGCCGCCGTCGACGGCACGGATGCCGACCGCGCCCTCGGCCGAGCGCTCGTCGCCGCCTGGCAGTCCGACGGCATCTTCCAGGTCCACGCCACCCCCGCCCAACAGGAAGCCACCGAAAAGGCACTGGAGGCATCCCGGGCCTTCTGTCGCAGACCCCTCAAGGAGAAGGCAGGGTACGTCTCGGACCTCAGCTACAGCGGCTACGTGGCCTCCGGCGAGGAGGAGACGGCGGGGGAGCGGGACGGCTCAGAGATCTTCACGGTGTGCCCCGACATCCCGGCCGATGACCCTCGCGTCATCGACCAATGGCCCTGCCACGGCCCGGCACCCTGGCCCTCACCCGGCTACGCCCGCGCCATGAAGGGCTACATGACGGCCGTCGGCGAGTTGGGGCACCGCCTGCTCCGGCTCACGGCTCTCGGCCTCGGCCTGGACGATCCCGATCACTTCACCCGGCTCACCGCGGACGGCTGGCACCACATGCGGGTCCTGCGGTTCCCGCCCGCCGACGCGCGCTCCGAACGCGGCATAGGCGCCCACACCGACTACGGCTTGCTCGTCATCGCAGCGCAGGACGACGTCGGCGGCCTCTACGTCCGGCCACCCGTCCCCGGTGAGGAACGCGGCCGCAACTGGCTGCCCGGCGAGTCCATGGCCGGGCGTCACGAACACGAGGAGCCGTGGACCTACGTCACCCCGGTCCCGGCCGTCCTTACCGTCTTCCCCGGCGACATCATGCAGTTCATGACCGGCGGCGCCCTCCTGTCGACCCCGCACAAGGTCCGCCTGGCCGACCGCGAGCGCTACACCCTCGCCTATTTTCACGAACCGGCCTTCAACGCGGTGGCCCGCCCGCTCGACACCGCGGACCCCACCGAGTACATCCACTACGGCACCCACTTCACGCGGATGTTCATGCGCTGCTATCCGGAGCGCGTGACCACCGCCCGCATCGAGACGGAGGGCCGGCTGAAGGTGCTGGACCGGCTGCGCGAGGAGGCACTGACCTGAACAGACCGACGTGCGCCCGACTCGGCAGGGCCGGCACCGGGCTGCGGCCCAGCCATGAGCCCGGCTACGGCACCACCGGCTGTGTCAGTGCGTAGGGATGCCGTTTCGAGACGACTTCGGATGTCACTGCGGCCCTTCCTCGCGGGCCGATTGTGGCCGCCGCTCGCTGCCCGTCCAGGTCGTACGTCCTCGCTTCGCTGCGGGCGCTCCACCTGGACCTGCGACTTTCCGGCGACAAGAGCCCCCAGCAGTCGAGCAATTCGGCCGGAGTGACATCCACAGTCACCTCGAAACGGCATCCGAAGTCACGTGCATAGCCGGCACCACCGTCACCGGCCACCGCCCCGCCTTCACCAGACGCACGGAGACCGAACCGACGATCCGGTCACGCAGAAGACCTAGGTGTATTGATCACGAGCGTTGTTAACGCTTGCCGGGCTTGATCACGGCGAAGACCTCCGGTGTGGTGGAGCTGTCTAGGAGTGCACCGCACGGAGGTCTTCGTGTCCCACCGTAATGCCCGGCTGACTGTTCATGGCGCGGCTGCTCGTCGAACGGGTCTGCAGCGGCCGCCCGTTGCGCATGTCGCAGCGGAGATGGGCATCTCGCGCGTCACGGCCCACAAGTGGATGCGCCGCTGGCGAGCGGAGGGCGCGCAAGGGCTGCACGACCGCTCCAGCCGTCCGCTGACGTCACCCCATCGCACGGCGCCTGCGGTGGAGGCCCAGATTTTGCCGCCTGCGCCAGGACCGCAAACCCCGGCCCGCCCGCCTCGGCCCGATCCTGGGCGTGCCCGCCTCGACCGTGCACCGCGTCCTGGCCCGGCACGGCCTGAACCGGCTGGCGTTCATGGACCGGCCCACCGGACCGGTGGTGCTGGGCCGAACCGGTGGCAGCCGCTCGGGCACCGGGGCCTAGGATATGCGAGCACGGTGCCATCGTTGTGCCGTGATCACGCCCGACCAGCTGCGCAAGCACTCCAAGAAACTCGTTCTGTACCCGACCGCGACGCAGTTGCTCACCCAGGCCGAGCGTGAATGGCGTGCCGGGTCCGCCCGGTGGGCCGCCCACAGAGTCGAGAAACTCCTGGCCGCCTGCCTGCCGCCCGCCATCCTGGAGTCCGTGGAAGTGTCACGGTCCTGCGCCAGACCGTCGAGCAGGACCTGCGAGCTCTGGCTCAGTCCTCCCCGGCCGTCCGGTGGCTGTACGGTATTCCGGCGGCCTACGCGGACGTGATGTGCAAGACCTGGCGCCCCCACGTGCCACACGGGGTGGAGCTCAACGTCCGCGGTGCACGCAAGCCGGAATGGGTCGCTGCGAACACCAACAACCCGCTCCGCGACTGGGACGGCCGCGAACACACACCCTGCACCGGGTACCGCAAGGCCGTTGTCAACATGGACACGGTAGGTCCGGTGTTCGGGGCGCGCACGAAGATCGCCACCGGCTGACAGGGCTTCAAGGGCCTGTTCTAGGAGCCGGCGAGGGTGATCTCCGCAGCTCGACTGATCCAGAGGATCCCCCGGTCCGTGCACGCTCCCGTGAGCCCCGACGCTGGGTCGGTGTCACCGGCCGCCGAGGGTGCGATGTCCAGCGCCTCCACTGAGGGCCATTCCGAACTGCCCCGAACAAGTGGCGCCGGTAGAAACTCTGACACCTGCTCAAGTGGCGAGAGTTCGGGGGATTGCGCAGGACTGCTGAGCACCGCGGTCCGGGCCGCGACGAGGGCCGGGCACGCGCTCCAGCCCACGCCCCAGCCCGGACACGGCGAAACTCGACAGAAACGCGACCCCTTGTCAGGGGCATGGCCCTCTTCTACAGTCCCGGATACGGAGACTGTGGGAGCGCTCCCACGAGGAGGTGCTCCAGCGCTCACTCCCCTCACTCCGAGAGGGGTCCCACACGAACGTCACGGCGCCCCGTCCCGAAGAAGGCGGACCCCCCATGCAGCTTCTTTCGATCCACCGCTCGCCCGCCCGAAAGCGCATTGCTGTGTTGCTGGCAGCACTTTGCTGTGCCGCGTTTCCCGTCGTGGCCGCGGCCGCCCAGCCGTCCATGGCGAGCGCCGCCGCCACTGAGGTCCTGGGCAACGCGACCCATTTCGACGGGCTCGGGAGCCCCTACGGCGGCTGTGGTCTGCCGCAGCGCGAACTGGACAGCCAGGACTTCGTGGCGCTCAACGTGTTCAACACACCCGGCGACTACTCGGGCTCCTACCCGCGCCCGGTGCCGGACTCAAGGGCACCGATCAAGGGTGCTTTCGACAACGGCCGCAACTGCGGCCGCTGGGTCAAGGTCACCATCGGGGACTACTGCTCCGGCACCAACGACGGCGCCCCTGGCCAGCCCTTCTGCCGCAACGGCTCCTGGGTGGCCGACAAGTACAACGGCGCCACCCTGACCATGCTCGTCGCGGACAGCTGTGCCGATTCCAACGCCTGGTGCCGGGACGACCCGAACCACCTCGACCTGGCGACCGATTCCCTCAACCGCTTCCGGATCGGCGGCACCCCCGTGGGGGCGATGTACCCGGACCGCTGGAACAACCGTCATGTCTCCTGGAGCTTCGTCCCGGCCCCGGACTACAGCGGCGACATCCGTATCGGCTTCCTCAGGGGAGCCCAGCGGTACTGGCCCGCCATCGCCGTCTCCCATCTGCCCAACGGCGTCCACGGCATCCAGTACCTGAAGAACGGCACTTGGACCGACGCCACCATGAACAGCGACATGGGGCAGTCCTATGTCATCGGCGCGACGGCCTCCGGCGGAAGCGACTTCACCATACGGATCCGCGACGCCGCCGACGCCTGGCTGGGCGGCGGCCGTACGTACTCCTTCTCGCTGCCCTCGGGCTGCGCGGGAGGATGCGCGCAGGACTACACCGCCGTCCCCTACGCCACTGACACCTCTGGAGGGACACCGCCTCCCACTCCCGCGCCGAGCCCCTCCGGCGACACCGCCTGCACGGCGCAGTGGAAGCTGACCGGCTCATGGCGGGGCGGGTACCAGGCCGACGTCACGGTCACCAACACCGGGTCCGGGCCGATCACCGGCTGGTCGGTGCACCACACCCTGCCGGGCGGTGTGACCGTGGCGAACCGCTGGAACGCGGTGGTGGATCCGTCCCGCCCCGCCATCACCGTGCACAACACCTCCTACAACGGCTCCCTGGCGCCGGGCGCATCGACGACCTGGGGGATGACGCTCAGCGGCGACGACCGAGACCTCGGCACCCTCCTCTGCACCGTGTCCTGACTCCCGTCGAGAGAGTGATCATGGCCATGACTTCATTACGCGTGCGTCGTCAGCGGCTGCAGCTGTGGGCATTGGTGCTGACCGTGGTGGCGGTTGCCCTTCCTGCCATCGCGACGTCGCGCGCACAGGGCGCGGCGACGGGCTGCACGGTCACGTACACCACCAACGAGTGGTCCGGCGGTTTCACCGCCCAGATCCGCGTCACGAATCTCGGCGCCGCCCTGAACGGCTGGCGGCTGGAGTGGGCCTACGGCGGCGACCAGCAGGTCACGTCCGCCTGGAACACGCAGGTCACCCAGTCGGGCAGCGCGGTGACCGCCGTGAACGCGGCGCACAATGCCGCGCTCGCCGCCGGCGGGTCCGTGGACTTCGGCCTCCAGGGCACCTGGCGCACCACCGACCCCGCCCCCACCGCCTTCGCCCTCAACGGCGCTCCGTGCGGCGGAACCACTACTCCGACGCCGACGCCGACGCCGACGCCGACGGCCACGGCGCCGGCCGAATGCGCCGGGGCCGGGGCGACCATCTGCTCCGACTTCGAGGACCAGACCGGCACCGTGCCCTCGGGCACCTGGCAGACCACGGCACCCGACTGCCAGGGAACGGGGAAGGTCAGCGTCGACACGTCCGTCGCCTACAGCGGCACCAGGTCGCTGCGCGTCGACGGCGGCGCCGGCTACTGCAACCACGTCTTCGCAGCCTCCACCCGCGATCTGTCCTCCGTCGGGCCCGTGGTGTACGTGCGGATGCGGGTCCGGCACACCACCGCCCTGCCCCTCAACCACGTCACCTTCGTGTCCATGCCGGACGCCTCACAGGGCGGCAAGGCGCTGCGCGTCGGCGGGCAGAACGGCGCGCTGCAGTGGAACCGCGAGAGCGACGACGCGACACTGCCGGAACAGAGCCCGGCGGGTGTCGCCCTCAGCACCCCGCTGGCAACCGGCCGGTGGCTGTGCCTGCGGTACCAGATCGACACCACCACCCAGTCCATGCGCACCTGGGTCGACGACCAGGAGATCGCCGGACTGCACGTGGACGGGGTGCCGACCCAGAACGTCGACGGACAGTGGCTCGCCCGCAGCACCCCGCCCCGCCCCACCGGCCTGCGCCTGGGCTGGGAGAGCTACGGCACCGGGGACGACACCCTCTGGTTCGACGACGTGGCCCTGGGCTCCTCACCGATCGGCTGCTGACGCCCGCATGCAACGTGCCGGGACGACAGGACCTGAACACGCGACAGTTGTCGATTCCTCGATCCGTACGGCGCGCAGCACCCGCCCGGTGGACCGGTCAACTGCCAGCCCTCGGCCTGGGCCCCTGGCCCACCCGTCCGTCAATCAGATGGGGTATCGAACTCATCGATCCCTTACGCAACAAGGAGACCAGGTGAAACGTCGTCACACCTTAATAGCCGCCGGCGCGGCCGGTGCACTGATCCTGGGTGGCCTTGCCCTCGCCACCCTGCCCGCATCGGCAGCCGCCACCGGCTGCTCGGTCGCGTACAAGGTGCAGAGCGAATGGCCGGGAGGGTTCACCGCGGACCTGGCCATCACCAATCTCGGCTCCCCCGTGCGAGGGTGGACCGCGACCTTCGACTTCCCGAACTCCGACCAGAAGGTCACCAACGGCTGGAGTGCCACCTGGACACAGTCCGGAACCCATGTGTCCGCCACCAACCTCGACTGGAACGGGACACTGGACACGGGCGGGTCGGCGTCCATCGGGTTCAACGGCGCGTGGAAGGGCGCCAATCCGCAACCCGCGTCGGTCGCCCTCAACGGCGTGACCTGCACCGGCTCGGTGACATCCCCGACCCCCAGCCCCACCACCACTGCGACCGCCAGTCCAAGCGGTCCCGCCCCGGAGCTGAAGGTCTCCGGCAACAAGATCGTCACCGCGAGCGGCAAGCCGTACCGGCTGCTGGGCGTGGACCGCTCCAGCGGTGAATACGCTTGTGTTCAGGGCAAGGGACTGTGGGACGGCGGCCCGGTCGACCAGGCTTCCGTCGACGCGATGAAGACCTGGAACATCCACGCGGTACGTGTGCCGTTGAACGAGGAATGCTGGCTCGGCCTCAACGGCTCGCCCAAGGGGACCGCTTACCAGCAAGGCGTCAAAGATTACGTCAACCTGCTGGTCGCCAATGGCATCACCCCGATCCTCGACCTGCACTGGACGCGGGGCGCCTATACCAACGGGCCGGACTGGCACTGCAAGGACGCCACCGCGACCTGCCAGAAACCCATGCCGGACGCGCAGTACGCCCCCCAGTTCTGGACCGGTGTCGCAGGCGCCTTCAAGGGCAATGACGCCGTCGTCCTCGATCTGTTCAACGAGCCGTACCCGGAGATCGCCGCCGACTGGGACAAGACCGTCGGCTGGCAGTGCTGGCGCGACGGCGGCACCTGCACGGGCCTCCCGTACGAGACGGCCGGCATGCAGGACCTGGTCGACGCGGTCCGGGCCACCGGCGCGACCAACATCCTCATGCTGGGTGGCCTCGAGTGGGCCAACGACATGCGCGAATGGCTGACGCACATGCCGAACGACCCGCTGAACAACATCGCCGCGTCATGGCATTCGTACAGCTTCAACGCCTGTGCGACAGCGTCCTGCTGGGACAGCCAGGTCGCCCCGCTCGCACAACAAGTTCCGGTCGTCATCGGTGAGTTCGGCCAGGACAACTGCGGCTTCGACTACATGCAGCAGCTGGTGGACTGGGCCGACGCGCACAACATGAGTTATCTCGCGTGGACCTGGAACCCCTGGGGCTGCAGCAGTGGTGGCGTGCTCATCAAGGACTGGGCGGGCACCCCGGAACCCGGCGTCGGAGAAGGCCTGAAGGCCCACCTGATCAGCCAAGACCCCTACTCGACCCCATAACCGAGTGCCCAGTTTCTCGCCCGGGTCGTCGACGACGAACCGGCCGGTGCGGAAATCGTGCTGGTCCCCTCCCAGCCCACCGGCTGGGCGGGACCGGACCGTACCGACACCAGTGGACGTTCTCGATCTCGTTCGGGCTGGGCCCCGGTACGTCGCGGGCGTCAGTCTCGCGCAGCCAATCGGGGCGCAGGGGGTGGCCGTGGAGATCGAGGGACCGCACGGGCTCGTCGCCGGTGCGCATCGGCTGCCGGTGAGCCTGCACGGCGCAACAAAGGGCCCCGACCATCGGCTGGCCGCCCGCTCCGGCGACGAGGTGACCGCCGACCTCAATTGGACGTCGGCGGTGCGGGCCGGCGAGTCGGGCAGTACCGAGTTGGGGAGGTAGGTCGGCATGAGGAGCATGGCGGGGTGCGTGGAGGACGGGAACCAGCGCGTGACGGTGGCAGTTCTAGGGGTGCCGGATTCGGACTCGTCCGCAGGGTGTTCCTGCTTCGGTTGCGTCTCCCCGCAGGCTCTGCAGCCCTTGTGGTCGTGCCGGGTGACGGTGACGGGTTGAGAGGATTGATGCGAGACGTCAGATTTCCTCGCGACCGACACGGAGAGCAATGTCGAAGAGACTGCCGATAGGGCAGGCCGGGGAGCGGCTTCGGCATGAGCTGAGCCGTGGGCAGCAGGCTCTGGCCGGGCTGGGTGTGGACGAGGTGTGGTTGAGGTTCGTGCGTTTTGGCTCGCAGTGCTTTGATGCGGCGAGTACTCCTGATGCGGATGGCTTGCTCTGCCAGTACGGAACCTACGCTTTCGGTGGGCCGCCTGTTTTCGTCCTGGATTTTGTCCGGCAGTTCGAGGTCTGCGATGCCGCGGGTGAGCATGACCATTACCTTCAGCTTCACTGCGAGCTGCGGTACGAACCTGTCCGTCAACTGCGTGCGCTGGGGCATTTTGAGTCGTGGTTCTTCCACGGCACGGACGAGGATCTCGACAGCTGGGCCGAGGAGCTCCGGCTGCACGGTTTCTGGTCGATCGTCCGCAACGTTCTTCCCATGGATATCAGGGTCTACCAGGAACAGGTGTGAGCGCAGCCGCGCATGTGACCTGCCCTGCGACGCTGTTCGACGACTCCGTAAGATCTGTGCCGGAGCCGTCCGGTGGCGGGAGCCTGGCGACTGCGATTCCCCGTTCTGCAGGTGGTTGGTGACGATCCGGCGACTCGAGGTGGCTGCGGAGAGCAGTGTCATCTGGGACCGCGGGTTGCCGCTGCGGGCGGCCACGGGGCCGGGTGCGGTCCGTCTGGGACGAGCGGCGAGGCTGATGAGGCTGTACTGACAGGCTGAGGCGGACTGATGGGGAGCCACGTGGATGTCGTTGAGCGCGAGCTGACCGACCCCTGGGAAGGGGTTCTGGTCGCTCCTGCCTGCGGCAGCGACATCGGCGTTGTGGTTCTGGCGGGTTCCAGCGGGCGCGTCGAACGGGAGAGAGCACGCATCCTTGCCGAGCAGGGCATGACGGCCATGGCGATCCGCTGGTTCGGCGGGCCGGGACAGCCCCCGGGCATCTGCGAGATCCCCCTGGAGATCTTCACCACCGCCGTCGACTTCCTCCAGGCCAACGGAGCGGAACGCGTCGGCATCCTGGGCATCTCCAAGGGGGCTGAGGCGGCTCTGCTCACGGCAGTGCACGATCCGCGTGTGGACGTGGTCATCGCCCTGTCGCCCACGTTCCATGTCTGGTGCAACGTCGGACCAGGCCGTGACGGCGCGCAGCACCCATATCGATCGTCCTGGACCTGGCGAGAGCAGGCGCTGCCTTTCGTCCCGATGGATGATTCCTGGACTCCCGCGGAGCCGGACAGCGGGCCGGTCGCCATCCGCGGATGGTACGAACGCAGCGCGCGGGCCTTCGCGCACCTGCTCCCTGCCGCGGAGATCCCCGTGGACAAGGCCCGGGCTGACCTCCTGCTGGTCGCGGGCGGCGACGACGCGATGTGGCCGTCCCTTCCCTTCGCCGAACAACTGGCCAGGCGCCGACGCTCAGCCGGGGCCACCGTGCGTCTGATCGCCCGTCACGATGCCGGCCACCGCCCGCGGCTTCCAGGCGAGAGCCGTGCACCGGCATCCCCGCAATTCCTGTACGGAGGCACGGCCGAGGCTGACGCCCTCTTGGGAGCGGCTGCCTGGCCCCAGATCCTCAACATGCTCCGTAGCGACGGCTGACCCTCTCGCGTGTTGACCACGTCCGACGCTTGGAGCTCGTAACACGATCATGGGCGGACCTTCTTGAGGCGTCTCCAGCAGATGAGGCCGCAGGCAAGTGGGACGAGGGCGTCGTGCAGGTCGAGGCGTCTTTCCCAGCGGACGGCCAGGCGCTTGAAGTGGTGCAGGAGCGAGAAGGTCTGCTCGACGACGTAGCGGAGCTTGCCCAGGCCCTTGGTGTTCGGGGCGCCCTTGCGGGAGATCACTTGCAAGATGCGCCGCCTACGCAGCTCGCGCCGGTTGGGGTTGCTGTCGTAGCCCTTGTCGCCGAGCAGTGCGTCGGGGCGCCTGCGTGGACGGCCTGGCTTCCCGGCGATGGGTGGGAGGCCGTCGACCAGGGCGAGGGGTCTGAGTGACGTCGTTGAGGTTGGCCGCGGTGCTGATGACCTTGAGTGGTGTGCCGTTAGCGTCGCAGATCAGGTGGTGTTTACTGCGGGTCTTCCCGCGGTCGACCGGTGACGGGCCGGTGGCATCACCCCCTTTTTTTCGCGCGGATGAGGGAGGCGTCCACGCAGGCCCGCGTCCAGTCCAGGGCGTCGGCTGGGCCGGTGGCAGCAGGTCTGTCCGGAGCCGAACCCCAGCTCCAGCGGCAGCAGTTGCCAGCTGACGTCGTTGTAGAGCACGTACAGGATGCCCTGCAGGCACAACCGGTCTTCCAGCGGCCTCGGACCTGGTGCTCTTTGTGGCCAGGGCGGCAGCAACGGCTCGATCAACGTCCAGAGGCCATCGTCCACAATCCACGGTCGAACACTCACACCCTCCCAAACGGTCGAACGCGATTCATCGGTGGCCGGGCGCCTTCCAAAGGAAGGCGATCGCGGTAGTACTCCGGCTCCAACCAGTCCTCCTTCACAGACCGGCCGCGACATCCGCACGCCACCGACCCCTGAGAGCGCAGAAGAGCACCCAGATCGGTCAGGGCGAGGGAGTCATCGGGTGTGTGCGACAAGCAACTGCCGTCTCCGGCGGCGTAGTCAAGGAGCAATTGGTGCCCCTGCTCGGGATCTCGTCCGGCCGGCGCGAAGCCCGCTAGCAAGACCTGTGGTCCTGTGACCGCGCCCAGGGCAATGCACGCCACCTTGCCCGCGTCGTAGAACACCTTCACCCCGTCGGCGAAGTCTTCCTGCTCCGTACGGATCGCCCACCCGTTTTTGCGGCTCAGACATCCAGAGTGCGTCGGCGACCTCGGCCGGGCTCATCCCGAACCGCAGTGGCCCCAGCCCGGCTCCGGGCAGCAGCTCCCAGTGCTCCCGTCCTTCACTCGCGCTCACGTGATCCGCCCCTTTACAGCGGCTAACACAATGAAGACGAAGGGTGCGCCAGCCGCACCCGCCAAACGATCGAGTGGATCTCCTGACCGCTGGGCCGCGGCGGTTGGTTGTGTTGAAGGCGGGGGTTCCCCTGTCTCTGCGCTGTACCGTCTTCGGAGACGATCACTGGAGGGGCGGGGTGACCAACGATCTTCAGTTCAGTTGGGAACTGAGTGGCAGCGGCTGGGCAACGTGCCTCATCAGGGATCGTTCTTCGGAGCGGAAGGACATCGTCAGCTACTGCACGGATGCGCTTGCCGACTTGCTTCTCGGTGTGGCGGGTCTGTATGGCCCTATGCCTGTCCAGTGTTTCTCCTTCGACCTTGAACCGGCTGAAGTGAGGTGGGTCCTGCGAGGCAGGGGCTCGGAGGTTGACGTGGCGATCTACCGCTTCCCTGACATGTCCGCGAGCTTCAACATGCCCGACCAGAAGGGCACACTGGTCTGGGCCTCTACGCAGCCGCGAGATCTTCTCAGCCACGTCGTAATGGAAGCCGCTCAGTCAGTCCTTCAGGTGCATGGCGAGGACGGCTATCGGGCGAAGTGGGTTCAGCACTCCTTTCCCATCGCTGCACTGCAAGACCTCCGCCAGCTGCACCTCCAGCACGACACGTGTGAACTGCAGCATGGTGTCGCCATTTCATAGGCCGCTGGATGCTCCGCAGAGCAGATCTGCGTCACTGCATCGCCCAGCCGCGCGATGACCTCTACCGACGGCATCGCAAAACGCCGAGCTGTCGGTGAGTGATCAGACAGCAGGCGAGTTTGAGGAAGGCTTCGTGGATGTCGGCTCGCCGTTCCCAGCGGATGCGCAGGCGTCGGAAGCCGTGCAGCCAGGCGAAACTCCTCTCCACGACCCAGCGGTAGGTGCCCAGTCCCGTGCCGTGCAGGGTGCCGCGCCGGGCGATCGCGGGCACGATACCTCGGGCGCGGACCTGGTCGCGGTAGACGTCATGGTCGTACCCGCGATCTGCGAACAGCGAGTCCGGCTTCCGGCGAGGATGACCAAGCCGACCGCGAACCGCCGGGATCGCGTCGAGCAGGGGCAGGAGTTGGGTGACGTCGTTACGGTTGCCGCCGGTCAGCAGGACCGCGAGCGGGGTGCCGTGCCCGTCGGTGATCAAGTGATGCTGGAGCCCGCTCGTCCCCGGTCGACCGGCGACGGGCCCGTGTGCTGCCCCCTTTTAGCGGCCTGACGTGCGAGGAGTCGACCACACACCGGGACCAGTCCAGACGTGCGGCCGCGTTCAGTTCGGCCAGCAGGACCTCATGCAACCGCTGCCGGACGCTGGCCTCGTTCCAGTCCCGCAGCCTGCGCCAGCACGTCATGCCCGACCCGAAGCCGAGGTCCTTGGGCAGGTACTCCCACTGGATCCCGGTGGGCAGCACGTACAAGATCCTGCACAGCACCGCCCGGTCCGGCAACGGCCTGCGACCCGGATACCGGAACCTGCGCTCACGCCGCGGTAGCAGCGGCTCCAGATGGTCCCAAAGCTCATCCGACACGATCCATGGCGACGTCCCCACACCGGGCCGAACGCTCAACTCCCGCCCTGGACACGGCAGCCAGGAGCGATCCACCTCATTGTGTTAGCCGCTGTTAACTGACCATCCCCTGTGGCCCGGCATCGCGTGCGAGAGCAACGCCCAAGGTGCCACCTGAACTGCCCGAGCGCCAACCGCTGTTCGGGGGCCGCCCGGCGGCTATGGCCGCGCCAGGGCGAACAATCCCTGCCCGGTCCCGGCCAGGATGCCGCGCCCGGTCACCGCTTGCGTCTCAAGCGGGGATGTTGTTGGGCGCGATCTCCTTGTCCATCGCCTCGCAGACCTGCCGTGCCCGCATTGGGGCGTCGGCCGCGGCGAACTGACGGATATCGGCGAGGGACTGCCTTACGGAAGGCGGACCTGGTGGATGGGCCGCCGCCGGAAGACGGTCACAGGTGGCAGCTGTGGCCGAAGGCCGCCGCGGTGGCCACGCACGAGAGCGGTGTGCTCGACGAGGTCACCGAACGCAGGCTGCTGACCAGGAACCTGCGGACCGTCAACGCCCTGACGGACTCGACGGTCCGCGAGCCGGCGATCGCCGGTGTGACCGAGGGCGCAAGGGGGCGGGCATCGTGTCGCCGGTCGGGCGCCTGTCCATGGGGGAGTGGGGCTGCCGCATGGACAGGCGTGACCGTGGGCCTCAAGCCGCTTCGAGGAAGGGGTAGTCGGTGTAGCCCTCGGCGCCCGGCCCGTAGAACAGTTCCGGCCGCGGCTCGTTCTCCGGGTGGCCGCCCTGCCAGCGCTCGACCAGGTCGGGGTTGGCGATGAGGGCCCGGCCCACGACCACGGCGTCGGCGTGGCCGGCCTCGATCTGCTGGAGCGCCTGCTCGCGGGTGGTCTGTCCCCCGAAGGGGCCGTTGTTGACGATCAGCTTGCCGTCGAAGCGCCGCCGCAGCTCCTGCACCAGGTCGCCGCCCGGCTCGGCGTGCAGTACGGAGAGATAGGCCAGGCCCAGCGGGCGCAGCTGGTCGAGCAGGGTGCCGTAGGTGGCCAGGACGTCGTCCCGGTCGGTCTCGAAGACGTCCCCGAGGTCGACCTCCGGCGAGATCCGCAGCCCGACCCGTTCGGCACCGACGGCCTGGGCAACCGCCGTGACGACCTCGACGACGAAGCGGGCGCGGTTGTGCGGCGAGCCGCCGTATTCATCGGTGCGCTGGTTGGCCGCCGGGGAGAGGAACTCCTGAAGCAGGTAGCCGTTGGCGCCGTGGATCTCCACGCCGTCCGCTCCCGCGTCAATGGCCCGGCGGGCCGCGGCGACGAAATTCTTCACGGCTGCCCGGATCTCTGCGGTGGTCATCGCTTCCGGTACGGGGTAGGGCTGCTCGCCCTTCTCGGTGAACGTCTTGTTGTCGATGGCGATCGCGCTGGGGGCGAGGATGCGGCGGCCGCCGTTGATGTCGGGGTGGGTGCCGCGGCCTGCGTGCATGATCTGCAGGACGATGCGGCCGCCCTCGGCGTGCACCGCGTCGAACACCCGCTGCCAGCCGGCCGCCTGCTCGTCGGTGGCGATGCCCGGCTCACCGACGTACCCCTGCGACGCGTGGTCGGGGTAGGTGCCCTCGGTGATGATCATTCCGACGCTCGCCCGCTGCCGGTAGTACTCGACTATCAGGTCCCCGGGGATACCGGAGGAACCGGCCCGGACCCTGGTCAGCGGTGCCATGACGATGCGGTTGGCGAGCTCGATCTTCCCGAGAGAGACGGGGGAGAAGAGTGACGGGGCGGGCGCAGCTTCTGAAGTGTTGGCAGGCATGGGTTTCTTTCTTTCTGCGGTATGGAGGGAAACGGGATGAGGGTCTGCGACGCAGGGGTCCGCGCTGTCCCGGCGGATCGGCGTGTGGGTGGTGTCGGCAGAACGCGCGAGGCTAGCCGAGCGGTACGTCCGCGACGCCCTTGAGGTGGCTGAACGTCTCGAGGGAGTACCGGCCGTGGTAGCGGCCCATGCCGCTTTCGCCGACGCCGCCGAACGGCAGGTCGGTCATGAGCAGTTGCATCACCGGCTGGCCCCAGGCGACGCCGCCGGAGGACGTCTCGTTCACCAGGCGCGACTTGGTGGCCTCGGACTCGGTGAAGGCGTAGAGAGCGAGGGGCTTGTCGCGTTCGTTGATGAAGGCGATGGCGGCATCGAGGTCTTCGACTTCGACGACGGCGATGATCGGACCGAAGATCTCCTCCCGCATGACCGGCGATGCGGGGTCGACATCGGTGAGCACGGTCGGTGCGATGAACAGGTCGTCACGGTCGTGCTGGCCTCCCACCGCCGCCCGGCCGGAGTCCAGCAGCCGGGTGAGCCGTTCGAAGTGCCGCTCGTTGATGATCCGGCCGAAGTCGGCCGAGGTCTGCGGGCTGGTGCCGAACTGGGTTTCGATCGCCGCACGAAGGGCGGGGACCAGCGCGGCGGCGGTGGCCGGGTCGGCCAGCACGTAGTCGGGGGCTACGCACTGCTGCCCCGCGTTGCCGAACTTGGCGCCGACCAGCCGCTTCGCGGTCTCCTCCACGTCGGCGTCGGGCGCCACGAAGACCGGTGACTTGCCTCCGAGCTCGAGCGTGACGGGGGTGAGGTTCTTGGCGGCTGCGGCCATGACGATCCGGCCGACCGCGCCATTGCCCGTGTAGAAGATGTGGTCGAAACGCTCTGCCAGCAGGGCCGTGGTCTCCTCGGCGCCCCCCTCGACCACCGAGAGCACGTCCGGGTCGAAGTACTCGCGCAGGAGGCGTGAGGCGACCGCCGAGGTGTGCACCGAGATCTCGCTCGGCTTGGCCACCACGGTGTTCCCGGCGGCCAGGGCGCCGATGATGGGGTCGATGAGCAGGTGCAGCGGGAAGTTCCACGGAGCGATCACCAGGACCACTCCGAGCGGGTCGTACGTGGTGTAGGCCGTGGTCGTGGGGCCGAAGTGGGCGGGAACCTCCACCGGGCGAGGCTGAAGCCAGCTCTCCAGATTCGCCAGCGTCTCGTCGATGTCGGCGACGGTGAAGTCGATCTCCTGCGTCTTCGCCTCGGCGGCGTTCTTCCTCAGATCCGCCCAGAGCGCTTCGATCAGCTCCTGCTCGTTCTCGACCAGCAGCGCCCGCAGCCGCCGCAGCTGGTCGACGCGCCAGTCCAGTCCGCGGGTGACGCCGGTGTTGAACGTCGCACGAAGGCGGCCGACCACCTCCGCGGCCGTTTCGCTCCGGTGCGTCCTCGACTCGGTCCCCTGTGTTGCGGTCATGGGGTGTGCTCCGTTCCTGATGCAAGTCACGCCCCGGCTGCCTTCCAGCCGGGCACAGTGGCCAGCGTGCTGGACGATCCGGTATTCACCCAGGTCACGGCTTTATGTACATCCGCTGTGCCTACCACTGACTGGTGCAGGCTGATGAACGTCCGACCGGGGATACTCGAAGGCATGGACGAATACCGCGAGCCGGTGCACGAGCCCGCCGACGGCGCTCTGGATCCGCGTGCCGAACTCAGCGAGTTCCTGCGCACCCGGCGGGCCCGGCTGAAGCCGGAGGACGTGGGCCTGCCGGACTTCGGACGGCACCGGCGGGTACCGGGGCTGCGCCGCGAGGAGCTGGCGCAGCTGGCCGGGGTGTCGGTGGGGTACTACACGCGCCTGGAGCAGGGCAACGGGCGGTACGTGTCGGCGGAGGTCCTCGACGCCATCGCCCGCGCACTCAGGCTGAGCGACGCCGAGCGCGCCCACCTCACACACCTGGCGAAGCCGAAACAGCACAAGAAGAGGCCGACCGGCCGCACCCAGCAGGTGCGCGGCCACCTGCGGACGCTGCTGGACACCATGGAAGGCGGCCCGGCGATACTCGTGGGGCGGCGGGGGGATCTCCTCGCCTGGAACCGAATGGCCGCGGTGGTCTTCGGCGACTGGGCCGAACTGCCCGCGCACGAGCGGAACTGGGCGCGGCTGGTGTTCCTCAGGCCCGAGTACCGCGACCTGTTCGTGGACTGGGAGCACAAAGCGAACGACGTCGTCGCTCAGCTGCGCCTGGACGCCGGCTCCCACCCGGATGACCCCCGGCTGTCCGCACTGGTGGGCGAACTCTCCGTGAAGAGCGAGGAGTTCCGGCGGCTGTGGGCCGCCCACGACATCAAGGACAAGTGCCACGGCATCCAGCGCCTGCACCACCCGCTCGTCGGCGAACTCGAGCTCCGCCTCGAGTCGTTCCATCTGGCCGATGACCACGAACAGACGCTGGCGACGTACCACGCCGAACCCAACTCGCCGTCCGCGCAGGCACTACGACTGCTGGCCAGCTGGGGCACCGACGCGACAAGGGCGGGAGCCGGGATGCCGCCGACACGCACGGCTTGACGAACAGTTGATCATCGGTGGTCGACTGCGCGCCTCGGCCCCGGCACGCGCCGTCCCGCCGACCCCGTCGCAGCGTCGGCATCCCGCGCAAGCATGTGCGCAGATCCCGGGCTGCCTGGCTGCCTGGCTGCCTGGCTGACTATGGCTTTGGCCAGCTGCCCAGCGCGAGGTTCGCGACTTGCAGCAGCTCAGGGCGGGAACTGCCACTTGCGGCCTGGACGGCGATCCCATTGGCGACTGTTCTCAGGTAGAGCGCGAGAAGATGAGGATCTGTGGAAGGCGGAAGGTCACCGGCGTCCACCGCCTGCTGAAACCGGCGCGTCAAGTGGGCTATCCCGTCCTCACGCCATGCGATGAGTGTGTCTCGGACGGGGCGGCTGTCATCCCCGGTGGCCAACGCACCCTGCACGCCAAGACAGCCGCGGGCAATCCCGGCATGGTTGCCGCCTCGACCGTCCCATGGAGTACGGCAGTAGCCACTGCCGCACTGGTGGGCTCTGCCAGAGCTCGGCCGAAGTAGGCCGTCAAGCCCTCGGTGTACCGCTCCAACGCCTTGTAGAAGAGATCTTCCTTGCTGCCGAACGCCCTGTACAGGCCGGGGCGGCTGATACCCATCGCTTCGGTGAGGTCGTCAAGGCTGGCACCCTCGAAACCCTTTGACCAGAACACCAGGACGGCACGATCGAGTGCCTCGTCGAGGTCGAACGCGCGAGGCCTGCCAGGGGGGACCGGTGTCGTCGAGGTCATTTCTTCATCCTACGCCTTCGGTACCGATCGGTACGGATGTGCTAACGTGTTTCGTACCAATCGGTACGCTATACGGAGAGGTGGCATCGTGTCACAGACCGTACTCATCACTGGTGGAACCTCGGGCATCGGCTTGAGCCTCGCGCAATCCTTTGTGGAGCTAGGGGCGTCCGTCGTCGTCTGCGGACGTTCGCAGGATGCGCTTGACCGATTCGCGCAGGCACATCCGCAGGCGCTGGTCGTGCGGGCTGATGTGACGGACGCGGTTGATCGG